>NZ_CP073677.1:0-4800000 GCF_018223725.1 Cupriavidus sp. KK10 | reverse complement strand
TGCTTGCAGAAGCGGCGCGCATCCACGGTGCCAAGCTTTGAGTGGTCGCCGCCGCGGCCCTTGGCGATGTCGTGGAACAGCGCTGCCACGCACAGCACCCACGGCTTGTCGAAGCTGGCCATCAGCTGGCTGCAGAACGGAAACTCGTGGGTGTGCTCGACAATGGCGAAGCGGCGCATGTTGCGCACCACCATCAGGATGTGCTGGTCCACGGTATAGACGTGGAACAGGTCGTGCTGCATCTGGCCGACGATGCGGCGGAAGTTGATCAGGTAGCGGCCCAGTACGCTGGTCTGGTTCATCAGGCGCAGCGCGTGGGTGATGCCCTGCGGCTCCTGCATGATGGCCAGGAACAGGCGGCGGTTTTCCGGATCGTTGCGCCAGCCCGCGTTCATCACGGTGCGCGCGTTGTACAGCCCGCGCAGCGTGCGCGGCGACAGGCCCTTCACGCCGGGCGTGCGCTGGTACAGCAGGAAAGTTTCCAGGATCGCGTGCGGGTCGCGTTCATAGACGTCGTCGCTGGTGATCTCCAGCATGCCCTGGCGCTCGACAAACCGTTCGTTGAGCACGCGCGTCACCTGAGACTCGCTCGGGAACAGCATCGCCTCGATGTTCAGCAGCAGCACGCTGTTGAGCTGCGTGACCGCCTTGGCCGCCCAGTAGTAGCGGCGCATCAGCTGTTCGCTGGCGCGCTTGTTGGTGGTCTGGCGATAGCCGAAGGACTCCGCCAGCGCGGTCTGCAGGTCGAATACCAGCACGTCCTGGCGCCGGCCAGCCACCAGGTGCAGGCGCGCGCGGATGGTCTTGAGCAGGCGCTCGTTGCGCGCCAGCTCCTGCGCTTCGCGCTGCGTCAGCAGGCCGCGCTCGAACAGTTCTTTCCAGCTGTCGCCCAGGCCCGCCGCCTTGGTCATCCACAGGATCACCTGCAGGTCGCGCAGGCCGCCCGGGCTTTCCTTGCAGTTGGGCTCGAGCGCGTAGGGCGTGTCCTGGTATTTGGCGTGGCGCTGGCGCATTTCCAGCAGCTTGGCCTGGAAGAACGCTGCCGCGTCCAGGTCGGAGAGGTAGCGCGTGCGCATCGACTCGAACAGCTTGCGGCTGCCGGTCAGCAGCCGCGCCTCCAGCAGCGAGGTCTGGATGGTGACGTCCTGCCGCGACTCGCGGATGCAATCGTCCACGGTGCGCACCGAAGAGCCGATCTCCAGCCCAAGGTCCCAGCACAGGCCGATAAAACGCTCCAGGCGCCCGGTGGTGTCCTGGTCGGGCTCGGCGGGCAGCAACAGCAGCACGTCGACGTCGGAGTAGGGCAGCAGCTCGCCGCGGCCGTAGCCGCCCACCGCCACCAGCGCTGCGCCCGCGGGCATCTCCAGGCCGCGCCAGGCTTCCACCAGCGCGGCGTCGACAGCGCGGCGCAGCCGCGTGATCAGCGTGCCGACGTTGGCGCTGAGGTTGAAGTCGGCAAACAGCGCCTGCTTGTCGGCTTTGAGCTTGTCGCGCACGCGCGCGGCAAGCAGCAGTTCCGGCGTGGTGTCCATGGAGATGGCGGGCTCGGGGAGCGGGTAGGTGGGCACGGCTGGAAAAAGAAAGGCGCCCGGTCAGGCGCCCCTGGCTTCGGTGCGGCCTCAGGCCGCGACGGAATCGGTGATAAAGGCCGGCGGTGCCGGGCTCCCGGCCGATACCGTAAGGACCTCGTAGCCGGTTTCCGTGACCAGCACGGTGTGCTCCCACTGCGCCGACAGGCTGCGGTCGCGGGTCTTGACCGTCCACTGGTCGGGCATGGTGCGGATATCGCGCTTGCCGGCGTTGATCATCGGCTCAATGGTAAAGATCATGCCGGCCTTGATCTCGGCGCCGGTGCCCGGGCGGCCGTAGTGCAGGATCTGCGGGTCTTCGTGGAAGTTCTTGCCGATGCCGTGGCCGCAGTACTCGCGCACCACGCTGTAGCCGGCGGCTTCGGCGTGTACCTGGATGGCGTGGCCGATGTCGCCCAAGCGGGCGCCGTGGCGAACCTGCGCGATACCCTTCCACATGCATTCATAGGTCACCTGCGACAGGCGCTTGGCCAGGATCGAGCCCTCGCCGACGATGAACATGCGGCTGTTGTCGCCGTAGTAGCCTTCCTTGGTGATGACCGTGATGTCCAGGTTGATCGCGTCACCGTTCTTGAGCACGCGATCGCCCGGAATGCCATGGCAGATCACGTCGTTGACCGAGGTGCAGATCGCGCCGGGGAAGGGCGGATAGCCGGGGGGAGCATAGTTCAGGCACGCCGACACGGTGCCCTGCACTTCACGCATGTAGGCGTGGCACAGGCGGTCGATTTCGCCGGTGGTGATACCTGGCTGGACGAAGGGCGTGATGTAGTCGAGGACCTCGGACCCAAGGCGGCAAGCCACGCGCATCTGGGCGATGTCTTCGGCGGTGTTCAGGTGAATGCTCATGCTGCGTCGCCAAAAAAGTGATGGCGAGGCCACTGGCCGCGCCGAAATCGAAAGGTCAATGTAGGATTATCGCACCATCGGGGCCAGATCGCAGCCTGAGCGCGGCCGTCGCGGGCTGAGTCCGTTGGGCGCCAGGGCACCGGGCGGCTTGAGCGGGCCGCACTTTTGTTGCTACAATAGCAGGCTGACTTGGTTGCGGCGCAGCATTGCGTGCGCCAGGCCGGAATTTTGCAGGATATTCCTGTTGCTGTTTGAAATCGCTGGCCCGCCTATCCGGGGTGTTCCTTTTCAGGAATGTCGGGGCGGGCTTCAGACCTAACCCTTTGGAGATTTACATGTCCGTTACCATGCGCGAAATGCTGGAAGCCGGTTGCCACTTCGGCCACCAGACCCGCTTCTGGAACCCGAAGATGGCCCCCTTCATCTTCGGCCATCGCAACAAGATCCACATCATCAACCTCGAAAAGACGTTGCCGATGTTCCAGGACGCAATGAAGTACGTGCGTCAGCTGGCAGCCAATCGCGGCACCATCCTTTTCGTGGGTACCAAGCGCCAGTCGCGCGAAATCCTGGCTGAAGAAGCTGGCCGTGCCGGCATGCCCTATGTCGACGCCCGCTGGCTCGGCGGCATGCTGACCAACTTCAAGACGGTCAAGATCTCGATCAAGCGCCTGAAGGACATGGAAGCCGCCAAGGAAGCCGGCGCGCTGGACACCATGAGCAAGAAGGAAGCGCTGATGTTCGAGCGCGAGATGCTGAAGCTGGAAAAGTCGATCGGCGGCATCAAGGACATGGGCGGCGTGCCAGACGCGATCTTCGTGGTGGACGTCGGCTACCACAAGATTGCCGTGACCGAGGCCAACAAGCTGGGCGTGCCGGTGATCGGCGTGGTTGATACCAACCACTCGCCGGAAGGCATCGACTACGTGATCCCGGGTAACGACGACTCGAGCAAGGCCGTGGCCCTGTACGTGCGCGGCGTGGCCGACGCGATCCTGGAAGGCCGTGCCAACGCTGTGCAGGAAGTGGTTGAAGCCGCTCGCGGCGGCGACGACGAATTCGTCGAAGTGCAGGAAGGCTGATTGCCCGCCGCCTGATTGCCGGAAAGGAACCCGCTAGCGCGCATCGTCACCGCACGACAGACAAGCAACGCTTGCCGCCCGTCACCACGGGCTGCGCGCAAGGCGAAAGCCGGGGTACGCCGGCAGCCGGGCAAGAAGGGCAATAAAAAGGGGGCACATCTGGCGCCCCCTTTTTTTGAATTTGAATTGTTGTCACCCGCCGCAGGCAGTATCTGCCGCGGGTGTGCTGTAGACCCACCGACCGGGTGCCGCAGGCGACTGCCGGCAGCCGGCGTGAACCATTCAAGGAGTGACAAATGGCGGCAATTACCGCAAGCATGGTTGCAGAACTGCGCGCGAAGACCGACGCGCCGATGATGGAATGCAAGAAGGCCCTGACCGAGGCCGACGGCGACCTGGACAAGGCCGAAGAGCTGCTGCGCGTCAAGCTGGGCAACAAGGCCAGCAAGGCCGCGTCGCGCGTGACCGCTGAAGGCGTGGTCGCATCGTTCATCGACGGCACCACCGGCGTGCTGGTCGAACTGAACTGCGAGACCGATTTCGTCTCCAAGAATGACGACTTCCTGGCTTTCTCGGCCAAGGTTGCCGAACTGATCGCCAAGCAGAACCCGGCCGACGTGGCCGCCCTGTCGGCGCTGGAAATCGACGGCGTGAGCGTTGAAGCCACCCGCACCGCCCTGATCGGCAAGATCGGCGAGAACCTGACGATCCGCCGCTTTGCCCGCTACGCCAACGGCGGCAAGCTGGTGTCGTACCTGCACGGCACCCGCATCGGCGTGATGGTCGAGTTCGATGGCGACGAAGCCGCCGCCAAGGACGTGGCCATGCACGTGGCCGCGATGAAGCCGGTGTCGCTGTCGGCCGAGCAGGTCCCTGCCGAGCTGATCGCCAAGGAGCGCAGCATTGCCGAGCAGAAGGCTGCCGAGTCGGGCAAGCCGGCCGAAATCGTCGCCAAGATGGTCGAGGGTTCGGTGCAGAAGTACCTGAAGGAAGTCTCGCTGTTCAACCAGCCGTTCGTGAAGAACGACAAGCAGACGGTTGAGCAGATGCTGAAGGCCGCCAACACGACCGTGAAGGGTTTCACCCTGTTCGTGGTGGGCGAAGGCATCGAGAAGAAGCAGGACGACTTCGCCGCTGAAGTGGCCGCCCAGGTGGCCGCTGCCCAGAAGGGCTGATGTCCGGGGCGCCGCGGACTGCCCGTTCGGGCTGGTCCGGGCGCCTATAATGCCGCAGGGGCGCCGTAAGGTGCCCCTCTGCATAAGTAGTGCGACGCTGCGCATGCCGCGTTGCACCGCAGCAGCCAGTTTCCGTGGTGGTCCGGCAGTCCGGGGCACCCCGAAAACCGGCTTTCTTCCGCCGGCGGCACGAGGATCCGTGCCGCCGGCGCCAAAACATACGTCTCAAGATCGTCTCAACCGAGCGATTTGCTCCTGTCCGAGGGTGAACATGCCAGCCTACAAGCGCGTCCTTCTGAAACTGTCCGGTGAAGCCCTGATGGGCGAAGATGCCTTCGGCATCAACCGCTCCACCATCGAGGCGATGGTGAACGACATTGCCGAGATCGTGAAGCTCGGCGTGCAGGTCGCGGTGGTCATCGGCGGCGGCAACATCTTCCGCGGCGTCGCCGGCGGCGCCGCCGGCATGGACCGCGCCACCGCGGACTACATGGGCATGCTGGCCACCATGATGAACGCACTGGCGCTGCAGGACGCGATGCGCCACGCCAATATCGAAGGCCGCGTGCAGTCCGCGCTGCGCATGGACCAGGTGGTCGAGCCCTATATCCGCCCGCGCGCGATCCGCCAGCTGGAAGAGGGCAAGGTGGTGATCTTCGCCGCCGGCACCGGCAACCCGTTCTTCACCACCGACACCGCCGCCGCGCTGCGCGGCTCCGAGATCGGGGCGGAGATCGTGCTCAAGGCCACCAAGGTGGACGGCGTGTACACCGCCGACCCGAAGAAGGACCCCAGCGCCACGCGCTACACCACCATCACCTTCGACGAGGCCATCTCCCGCAACCTGCAGGTGATGGACGCCACCGCCTTTGCGCTGTGCCGTGACCAGAAGCTGCCGATCAAGGTGTTCTCGATCGTCAAGCCGGGCGCGCTCAAGCGGGTGATCCTGGGCGAGGACGAGGGTACCCTGGTGCACGTGTGAGTCCGGCGCCGGATGCCGCGCTGCAACGCTGGTATCCGGCCGGGCAAAGAGTAGAATGATTCATTTTCGATCCCCGCCAGGGGGATCATGGTTGGCTGATTTCCGGAGGTAAAAATGAGCGTCGCCGACACAAAGAAGAGCGTCGAGCAAAAAATGCAGAAGTCGATCGAAGCCTTCAAGGCCGATCTGGCGAAGATCCGCACCGGCCGTGCCCACACCGGCCTGCTCGACCATGTTCAGGTGGACTACTACGGCTCGATGGTTCCCATCAGCCAGGTCGCGGCAATCGGCCTGGCCGATGCGCGTACCATCACGGTGCAGCCCTGGGAAAAGAAGATGGTGGGCGCGGTCGAGAAGGCCATCCGCGACTGCGACCTGGGCCTGAACCCGGCCACCATGGGTGAAGTGATCCGCGTGCCGATGCCCGCACTGACCGAAGAGCGCCGCAAGGAGCTGACCAAGGTCGTCAAGAGCGAGGCCGAGGGCGCCAAGATTGCCGTGCGCAACCTGCGCCGCGATGCCAACGAGCAGTTCAAGAAGCTGGTCAAGGACAAGACCATTTCCGAGGACGACGAGCGCCGCGGCCAGGACGAAGTGCAGAAGCTGACCGACAAGTACGTGGCCGAGATCGACAAGATGGTCGCCGAGAAAGAGAAGGAGATCATGACGGTCTGACCCCGTCCCGGCATGGCCGGGGCAGTCAACGACCGTCTGCCATCATGCAGCACATCAGTTCAACGCTCGACGTACCCGATACCTCCTACGTCCCCCGCCACGTTGCCATCATCATGGACGGCAACGGCCGCTGGGCGACCCAGCGGCACCTGCCACGCGTTGCCGGGCATACCCGGGGGCTGGACGCGGTGCGTGCGGTGGTGGAAGCCAGCGCCGCCCGCGGCGTGCAGTTCCTGACGCTGTTCGCCTTCAGTTCTGAGAACTGGCGGCGCCCGGCGGATGAGGTCTCGTTCCTGATGCGGCTGTTCATGATGGCCCTGCGGCGCGAAGTGGTGAAGATGCACGCCAACAACATCCGGTTGCGGGTGGTGGGCGACCTGGACCGCTTCAGCCCCCGCATCCAGCAGATGATCCGCGATGCCGAGGCGCGCACGGCCGGCAACACCGGCCTGACCGTGACCATCGCTGCCAACTACGGCGGCCGCTGGGACCTGCTGCAGGCCATGCGCAAGATGCTGGCGCGCTCGCCCATGCTCGACCCGGCCTCGATCGACGAATCGGTGCTGGCGCCGCACCTGGCGATGGCCTATGCGCCGGAGCCGGATCTCTTCATCCGCACCGGCGGCGAACAGCGCATCAGCAATTTCCTGCTGTGGCAGTTGGCGTATTCCGAGCTGTATTTCACCGACGTTTTCTGGCCGGATTTCGACGCCGCGGAACTGGACAAGGCCTTCGCCTCGTACCGCCAGCGCGAACGCCGTTTCGGCCGCACCAGCGCACAGCTGGTCGCCCCGGGACTATCGGGTACCGCCTGACCCTGGCAACTCCAACCTCTCACGGGACTGCAGCGCATGCTCCTCACCCGCGTCATCACCGCCCTGTGCCTGTTGCTGCTGATCCTGCCAATCCTGTTCCTGGCGCCGCCCGCGGCACTGGCCGGGCTGGTGGCCGTGATCGTGCTGCTGGCCGGCTGGGAATTCGGCCGCCTGATCGGGCTGCGCGGGCCGTGGCCCTATGTCTATGCGCTGGCGTGCCTGATCGCGGCCATTGCCTGGCATGACCTGCCGCTGCGCCACGCCATCACCTGGCTGCTTGAAGCCGCGGTGGTCTGCTGGGGCGTCGCGGTGGTGCTGCTGGCGCGCGGCGTGCGCACCGCGACGCCGTCGTTTACCGCCCTGGGCGCGGTGCTGGGGCTGGTGATGCTGCCCGCGTTCGCCCATGCCACCATGATCCTGCGCGGCGCCGGCATCGGCGTGCTGCTGACCGCGGCCGTGCTGGTGTGGGCGGCCGATATCGGCGCGTATTTCACCGGCAAGGCCATCGGCCGGCGCAAGCTGGCGCCTGGCATCAGCCCGGGCAAGTCCTGGGAGGGCGCCATCGGCGGCTGGCTGCTGGCGCTGGTGATCGGCCTGGCGCTCGCCGCCACCCATGCCTTTGCACCGACGTGGTTCTCCGCGATGGGAGATCGTGGCGGCCTGGCCTATGTGGCGGTGCTGACCACGCTGCTGGTCGCGGCGAGCGTGGTCGGCGATCTGTTCGAATCGCTGCTCAAGCGCCAGGTTGGCAAGAAGGACAGCAGCCGGCTGCTGCCCGGCCATGGTGGCGTGCTGGACCGGATCGACGCCTTGCTGCCAGTGTTCCCGCTGGCGGCCCTGATGCTGATTTTTCTCTGAAGCCGTCTGCTATGCATCGCATTACCATCCTGGGCGCCACCGGCTCCATTGGCGAAAGCACGCTCGACGTCATCAGGCGCCATGCCGACCGCTATGCGGTGCATGCGCTGACCGCCCACCGGCAGGTGCGCAAGCTGGCTGAGCAGTGCATTGAATTCCGCCCGGCCCGCGCCGTGGTGGGGACCGCAGAGGCAGCGCGCGAACTGGAAACGCTGCTGCGCGAGGCCGGCGTGAAGACCGAGGTCAGCCACGGCGAAGCCGCGCTGGAATCCGTGGCCGCCGATGCGCAGACCGATGCGGTGATGGCCGCCATCGTCGGCGCCGCCGGCCTGCGCCCGACGCTGGCGGCAGCACGTGCCGGCAAGCGCGTGCTGCTGGCCAACAAGGAAGCGCTGGTGATGTCGGGCCGCATCTTCATGGATGCGGTGCGCGAGCACGGCGCCACGCTGCTGCCGATCGACAGCGAGCACAACGCCATCTTCCAGTGCCTGCCGGCCGACGATCCGCGCTACGGCCGGGGCGTCGCCAAGGTGCTGCTGACCGCGTCGGGCGGGCCGTTCCGCACGCGCGACCCGGCCACGCTGCACGATATTTCCCCCGACCAGGCCTGCGCCCATCCCAACTGGGTCATGGGCCGCAAGATCTCGGTCGACTCCGCCACCATGATGAACAAGGGCCTCGAGGTCATCGAGGCGCACTGGCTGTTCGGTGCCCCCGCCGAGCGCATCGAGGTACTGATCCATCCGCAGAGCATCGTGCATTCGATGGTGGCCTACACCGATGGCTCGGTGCTGGCGCAGCTGGGCAACCCGGACATGCGCACGCCGATCGCCTATGGCCTGGCATATCCGGAACGGATCGACGCGGGCGTGACGCCGCTCGACCTGACGGTGGCCGGAGGCTTGCACTTCGAGAAGCCGGACCTGGTGCGCTTCCCGTGCCTGGGCCTGGCTTTCGATGCACTGCGCGCTGGCGGGGTGGCGCCAGCGGCACTCAATGCGGCCAACGAGGTGGCGGTCGAGGCATTCCTGGGCGGCAAAGTGCGCTTCACGGACATTGCCGGCATCGTCCGGCAGGTGCTGGAGGCGGCACCTCAAGGGCCTGCCGATACGCTCGAAGCGGTGCTGTCAGCCGACGCGCTGGCGCGCGAGGCGGCACGCGCCGGCGTGGCCGCCCTGGCTGCGAACCGCTGATGCGGCGGGGCGGCTTGCCGCATCTGCGACAATAGCGGCTGCGGCGGCCCCGGGTCCCCCGGGGGCCGGCGCGCCCGTCCAGCCATCGTTACCGACGTCCCGACTCCATGCAAACCGTACTCGCTTTCATCGTTGCCTTGTGCGTGCTCATCTATGTGCACGAAATGGGGCACTACCTCGCCGCGCGCGCCTGCGGCGTGAAGGTGCTGCGTTTCTCGATCGGCTTCGGGCGGCCCTTGGTGCGCTGGATTTCGAAGAGCCGCGACCGGACTGAATGGACGGTGGCGGCGATCCCGCTGGGCGGCTACGTCAAGATGCTGGACGAGCGCGAGGTCGACCCCGAGCGCGATACGCCGATCGACCCGGCCGACCTGCCGCGGGCTTTCAACCGCCAGCCGGTCGGCAAGCGCTTCGTGATCGTGGCGGCCGGCCCGCTGGCCAATTTTGCGCTGGCAATCGTGCTGTATTTTGCGCTCTTTGCCGGCGGCATGCGCGAACCCGTGCCGGTGGTGGCCGCGCCCGCGGCCGGCACCATGGCGGCGCAGGCCGGCATGCGCGAAGGCGACCGGGTGCTGTCGCTGACCGCCAATGGCCATACCGAAGCGGTGCGCTCCTGGAATGACCTGCGCATGGCCGTATTCGCCGAGGGCTTTGGCGATACGCGCGCCGTGCTGCGCGTACGGGGCGCCGACGGGACAGAGCGCGACGTCACGCTGCCGCGCCTGCCCAATACCGGCGGCAATCCCGAACAGGATCCGCTGGCCACGCTAGGCCTGAACCTGAAAGGCGGGCCGGTGACGATTACCGAGGTGCTGCCGGACTCGGCCGCCGAGCGCGCCGGACTGAAACAGGGCGACCGCATCGTTGCCTGGCAGGGCAGCCCGCTCACGCAGGCCAGCGCGCTGATCAAGGCGGTGCGCAGCCAGCCCGGCCAGACCGTGACACTGGGCATCGAGCGCGACGGCAAGCGCCTGGACGTGCCGGTGACGCTCGACACCGCCGTGGCGCGTGATGGCGCCAAGGACGCGAGCGGCGCCACCCCGGCGCCGGCGGGCAAGCTCGGCGCGGCGCTCAGCCAGGCCGTGCAGATGGAAACCGTGCGCTACCGGCCGGACCAGGCACTGGCGCGCGCGGCCGGCCAGGTCTGGGACACCAGCGCGCTCTCGCTCAAGCTGCTGGGCAAGATGCTAGTGGGGCAGGCTTCGCTGCAGAACCTGAGCGGTCCGCTGACCGTGGCGGACTACGCGGGGCGTGCCGCAAACCTTGGCCTGCAGGCCTTTGTCAGCTTCCTGGCATTGGTCAGCGTAAGCCTTGGAGTACTCAATTTGTTACCCATTCCGGTTCTGGATGGGGGGCATTTGCTGTATTATTGCGTGGAATTTTTGACTGGCCGGCCCGTCCCAGACCACTGGCAGGCAATGCTGCAGAAGGTTGGCATCGCCTGCATCTTGCTCCTGACTTCGCTCGCTTTGTTCAATGACGTCAGCCGAATGTTTCTGGCGAACGGCTAGAAACGTGTGTCGGCAAGGGGGCGGTGGTGTCGTCGGGCACCGTCGCCAGGGACGCCATTTGCCAGGCGCAGTCCAATAAGGCATCGGAGCGCAATCCTGGATGGAATCAAAGAGGGGATCAACATTGATCAGACATAAGCGCATTTCGCTGGGCTTGCTGGCGAGTGCCGTTATTGCAGCCTGGAGCCCGGCGGGCTGGGCTGCCGATCCGTTCGTCGTCAAGGACATCCGCGTTGAGGGCCTGCAACGCGTCGAGCCGGGTACCGTTTTCGGCTACCTGCCGGTGCGCGTCGGTGAAACCTTCACCGACGACAAGGGCGCCGACGCCATCCGTGCCCTCTACAATACCGGCTTCTTCAAGGACGTGCAGATCCGCGCCGAGGAAGGCGTGCTGGTGGTCCAGGTCGAAGAGCGGCCGGCGATCTCGCAGCTCGAATTCGTCGGCATCAAGGAATTCGACAAGGACACGATGCGCCGTTCGCTGCGTGCCGTTGGCGTAGCCGAAGCCCGTTACTACGACAAGGCACTGATCGACAAGGCCGAGCAGGAGCTCAAGCGCCAGTACGTCGCGCGCGGCTACTATGCGGCCGACGTGCAGACCACGATCACGCCGGTGGACCGCAACCGCGTCTCGGTCGTGTTCAACGTCGAAGAGGGCCCGGTCGCCAAGATCCGCCAGATCAATATCGTCGGCAACAAGGCTTTCAAGGAAGGCGCGCTGCGCGACGAGATGCAGCTGTCCACGCCGAACTGGCTGTCCTGGTACACCAAGAACGACCTGTATTCCAAGCAGAAGCTGACCGCCGACCTGGAAGCGCTGCGCTCGTTCTACCTGAACCGCGGCTACCTGGAGTTCGCGATCGAATCGACCCAGGTGTCGATCACGCCGGACAAGAAGGACATCTTCCTGACGCTGAACATCAAGGAAGGCGACCAGTACAAGGTGTCCGACGTGCGCCTGGCGGGCGAGCTGCTCGGCAAGCAGGAGGAAATGGAAAAACTGCTGCAGCTGAAGAAGGGCGATATTTTCTCGTCCGAGAAGCTGACGCAGAGCACCAAGGCCATCACCGACCTGCTGGGCACGTACGGCTACGCGTTCACCACCATCAACCCGCAGCCGCAGATCGACAAGGAAAAGCGTGAAGTCGCGCTGACCCTGATGGTCGACCCGGGCCGCCGCGTCTACGTGCGCCGCGTCAACGTGGTGGGCAACAGCAAGACCCGCGACGAAGTGGTGCGCCGCGAGATGCGCCAGATGGAAAGCTCGTGGTTCGACAGCGAGAAGCTCACGCAGTCGCAAGCCCGTATCAACCGTACCGGCTACTTTACCGACACCAACATCACCACCGAAGACGTGCCGGGCGCGCCCGACCAGGTCGATGTGAACGTCAACGTGACTGAAAAGCCGACCGGCCAGATCAGCCTGGGCGTGGGCTTCTCGTCCACCGACAAGCTGGTGCTGCAGGCCGGCCTGCGCCAGGACAACGTGTTCGGCTCCGGCACCAGCCTGGGCCTGGACGTGAACACCGCCAAGTCGTTCCGGACCATCGCGCTGACGCAGTACGACCCGTATTTCACGGTGGACGGCATCAGCCGCTCGACCGACATCTACTACCGTACTTCGCGCCCGCTGTACTACACCGGTGACCAGGACTACAAGATCGTGTCCGCTGGCGGCGGCTTCAAGTTCGGCGTGCCGTTCTCGGAAGTCGATACGGTGTTCTTCGGCATCGGCTACGAACGGACCCAGGTGTATACGTCGGTCAACACGCCGACCCAGTACACCGACTGGCTGAACAAGATCGGCAAGCAGAGCGGCGACGGCATCAACAACTTCCCGTTCACCATCGGCTGGGCACGTGACCGCCGCGACAGCGCGCTGGTGCCAACCAAGGGCCCGTACACCCAGGCCAACCTGGAAGTCGGCCTGCCGGGCGGCGATACGCAGTACTACCGCGCCAGCGTGCAGCAGCAGTACTTCTATCCGATCTCGAAGTCCTTCACGCTGGCACTGAACGGCGAAGTCGCTTATGGCCACGGCTATGGCAACACCCCTTTCCCGGTGTTCAAGTACTTCTACGCTGGTGGTATCGGCTCGGTGCGCGGCTACCAGACCAGCACGCTGGGCCCGAAGGACCAGAACGGCAACCCGGTGGGCGGTGCCTCGAAGATGATCGGCAACGTCGAGTTCATCTTCCCACTGCCGGGCTCGGGCGTGGACCGCACGCTGCGCCTGTTCACGTTCTTTGACTTCGGTAATGTCTACCAGGAAGGCCAGCCGCTGAGCTTCAGCGAGCTGAAGTACTCGACCGGCTTTGGCATGTCGTGGTTGTCGCCGATTGGCCCGCTGAAGATCAGCATGGGCTTCCCGCTCAAGCGCGACACCAATGACAAGGTCCAGCGCTTCCAGTTCCAGATCGGCACGGCATTCTGATTCTGATAAAGGATCTGTTTCAAATGATTACAACATCCAAACTGGTCAAATCCCTGGGCGCCGCCGCGCTCGCCACGGCTGCCATCTGCGCCGCGGTGCCGGCCTCGGCCCAGGAGGCGCGCATTGCCGCCGTGAACTCCGAACGCATCCTGCGCGACTCCCAGCCGGCCAAGGCTGCGCAGGTCAAGCTGGAGCAGGAATTCTCCAAGCGCGACCGCGAGCTGCAGGACATGGCCCAGAAGATCAAGGGCATGGCCGACAAGCTCGACAAGGACACGGCCGTGCTGGCCGACTCCGACCGCCAGCGCCGCCAGCGCGAAGTGGCTGACATGGACCGCGAGTTCCAGCGCAAGCAGCGCGAGTTCCGCGAGGACCTGAACCAGCGCCGCAATGAAGAACTGGCACAGGTGCTGGAGCGCGCCAACCGCGTGATCCGCCAGCTGGCCGAGCAGCGCAAGTACGACCTGATCGTGCAGGAAGCGGTGTACGTGAACCCGCGCATCGACATCACCGACGACGTGATGAAGGCGCTGAACGCCGGCGCCCGCTAAGGCGCACCGGTTCTCACGTTCTTTCGTCTTTCGTTTTTTTAGGAAGTACCGCCATGCAGACACCCACACTGGGTCAGCTCGCCACCGAGAACGGCGCGCAGGTTGTGGGTGACCCCGACCTGGCGATCGTCGGCCTGGCTCCCCTGGACCAGGCCGGACCGGGCGAGCTCTCGTTCCTGTCCAATCCGCTCTACCTGCAGCAGGCGCTGGATTCGCAGGCCGGCGCCGTGATTGTCTCGGCAGCCGACCTCGAGCGCGTTCGCGCCGAGGGCAGGGCGGACGGCCGCAACTGGCTGGTGGCGCGCAATCCCTACGTATGCTTTGCCCGCGTGGCGCAGCGTTTCGACCGCGCCGCCAACACCGATACCCGCACCGGCATCGATCCGCGCGCGACCGTGGCGCCCGACGCGGTGGTGCCGGCTTCGTGCTACATCGGCCCCAACGTGGTCATCGAGCGCGGCGCGCGCCTGGGCGAGCGGGTGCGCATCCTGGCCAACGGCTATGTCGGCGCGCAGGTAGAGATCGGCGACGATTCGCTGCTCTATGCCAATGTTTCGGTCTACCACCATTGCGTGGTCGGCGCCCGCGCAATCCTGCACAGCGGCGTGGTGATCGGCGCGGACGGCTTTGGCTTCGCGCCGGACATCAGCGCAACCGGCGTGGAATACGTAAAGATCCCGCAAACGGGACGCGCGGTGCTGGGCAATGACGTGGAGGTCGGCGCCAATACGGCAATCGACCGCGGCGCCATGGCCGACACCGTGATCGAGGACGGCTGCAAGATCGACAACCAGGTCCAGATCGCGCATAACGTGCGTGTCGGGGCCCATACGGTGATCGCAGGCTGCGCCGCGGTATCGGGCAGCACGCGCATCGGGCGCTTCTGCGTGATCGGCGGGGCCGCCAATTTTTCCGGCCACCTGAATATTGCCGACCGCACCACGGTGTCGGGCGGCACCTCGATCACCAAATCCATTACCAAGCCCGGGGGGCATTTCACCAGCGTCTTCCCGTTCCTGCCGCACGGCGAGTGGGAACGCAATGCAGCCATCGTGCGCGGCCTGACCAGGCTGCGCGAACGGGTGGTGGCGCTGGAACGCCGCCTGCGCGGCCAGGCCGCCGGGTCCCAACCCTCACAAGACTAAGAGAAATCATCATGACCGCAGTCGACATCGACATTCGCAAGATCCTCAAGCTGCTGCCGCATCGATATCCGATGCTGCTGGTCGACCGCGTGCTGGAGTTCGATCCGCAGAAGCGCATCAAGACGCTGAAGAACGTCACCATGAACGAGCCGTTCTTCCAGGGCCATTTCCCGGGCCATCCGGTGATGCCTGGCGTGATGATCCTGGAAGCGCTGGCGCAGTCGGCCGGCCTGCTGACCTTCGGCGCCGACATGGAGCGCAAGGAAGACGCGCTGTACTACTTTGTCGGCATCGACGGGGCCCGCTTCAAGCAGGTGGTGTACCCGGGCGACCAGTTGCACATGAACGTGACAGTCGAACGCTATATCCGCGGCATCTGGAAGTTCAAGGCGTTCGCCACGGTGGACGACAAGGTGGCCTGCGAGGCCGAGCTGATGTGCACCGTGAAGCAGGCCGAGTGAGGCCGAGCACGGCCCGCGGCACCGCCGCAGGCCGTCCGCCGCGCCCCGATTGACGGGTGCGAGCGGCCCGGACGGGAACCTTTGCCCCGTGCATGGGCCCATCCTTCACCAGACACACCAGAGGACAGACGTATGACGCAAATCCATCCCACCGCACTGGTTGACCCGAAGGCAGAGCTGGCATCCGACGTGACCGTCGGCCCGTTCTCCATCGTTGGCGCCAATGTGCGGATCGGCAGCGGCACCCGGATCGGCTCGCATACGACGGTCGAGGGTTACACCACGATCGGCGAGGGCAACACGATCGGCCCTTACGCATCGGTCGGCGGCGTGCCGCAGGACATGAAGTACCGCAACGAGCCGACCCGGCTCGAGATCGGCGACCGCAACACCATCCGCGAATTCACCACGATCCACACCGGCACGGTGCAGGACCGCGGCTTGACCAGTCTCGGCAACGACAACTGGATCATGGCCTACGTGCATATCGCGCATGACTGCACGGTCGGCAACCACACGGTGTTTTCCAGCAACGCGCAGATTGCCGGCCACGTTGAAGTGGGCGACTGGGCGATCCTGGGCGGCATGAGCGGCGTACACCAGTACGTGCGCATCGGCGCCCATGCGATGCTGGGTGGCGCCTCGGCACTGGTGCAGGACGTGCCGCCGTTCGTGATCGCCGCCAGTGACAAGAGCGGCAACAAGGCCACGCCGCACGGTGTCAACGTCGAGGGGCTGCGCCGCCGCGGCTTCGACGCCGGCCAGATCGCCGCGCTGCGCCAGGCCTACAAGCTGCTTTACAAGTCCGACCTCAGCTTCGACGAGGCGCGCAACGAGATCGTGGCCTTGCTGGGCCAGGCTGATGCAGGCACTGCGGCGCCGCTGCAGGCGTTTGTCGACTTCCTTGCCGCCACCCAGCGCGGCATCGTACGCTGAGGCCGGACCGCAATGGTCGACGCCGCAATTCGGGGTGGCTTGCCCACGGGCAACGGTAGCGCCGCGGACCAGCGCGGCACCATCGCCATGGTGGCCGGCGAGGCCTCAGGCGACCTGCTGGCATCGTTGATGATGGGCGGGCTGCAGTCCCGCCTGGGCGATACGGTCGAGTACGCCGGCATCGGCGGCAAGCGCATGATGGCGCAGGGCTTCACCTCGCGCTGGCCGATGGAAACATTGTCGGTCAACGGCTATGTCGAGGTCCTGGGCTCGCTGCGCGAGATCCTGGCCACGCGGCGCGCGGTGCGCGACTGGCTGCTGGCCAATCCGCCGCAGTGCTTTATCGGGGTTGACGCCCCGGACTTCAATTTCGGCCTGGAAGTGCCGCTGCGCCGTGCCGGCATCCCTGTGGTGCATTTTGTCAGCCCGTCGATCTGGGCCTGGCGCGGCGGGCGCATCCGCACCATCGCGCGCGCGGTGGACCACATCCTGTGCCTGTTCCCGTTCGAGCCCGAGATCTACGCCAAGGCCGGCATTCCCGCCACCTACGTGGGCCATCCGCTGGCCGATGTGATCCCGATGGTGCCTGACGTCGCCGGGGCGCGCGCCGAGCTCGGCCTGCCCGCCGGGCACCGGGTGGTGGCGGTGCTGCCGGGCAGCCGCCAGTCCGAGGTGCGCAACCTTGGCGCCACCTTCTTTGCGGCGATGGCGCAAATGCAGCGCATGGACCCGAACCTGGCGTTCGTGCTGCCGGCGGCGAGCGCGCCGCTGCGCGCCATTATCGAAGCGCTGCACGCGCAGTATCCCGAACTGCGCCTGACCATCGTCGACGGCAAGTCGCACCAGGCGATGGAAGCTGCCGACGTGGTGCTGCTGGCCAGCGGCACCGCCACGCTGGAAGCGGCGCTGTACAAGAAGCCCATGGTGATCTCGTACAAGGTGCCCTGGCTGACCGCGCAGATCATGAAGCGGCAGGGTTACCTGCCGTACGTGGGATTGCCTAATATCCTTTCAGGGCGCTTCGTCGTGCCGGAACTGCTGCAGGACGATGCCACGCCCGAGGCGCTGGCCCGCGAAACGCTGCTGCAGCTCAACGACGAGGGCAACACCGCCTTCCTCTACGAGCATTTCACCCGCATGCACGAGACGCTCAAGTGCAATACCGCGCAACTGGCCGCCGATGTGGTGGTGGACCTGATGCACAGCCGGGGGACCGTCTGATGGCGCGCCGCGATGCTGAATCGCCGCAGATGGGGCTGGATCTTGCCCCGGCCGCTGCCGCCGTGCAGCGCCTGTGCGGCGTCGATGAAGCGGGCAGGGGACCGCTGGCCGGGCCGGTCTATGCCGCCGCCGTGGTGCTGGATCCGAAGCGTCCGATCCGCGGCCTGGCTGACTCCAAGATCCTGACCGCCGCCAAGCGCGAACAACTCTACGACAAGATCTGCGAACGCGCGCTCGGCTGGCATATCGCCTTCGCCACGGTCGAGGAGATCGACACACTCAACATCCTGCACGCCAGCATGCTGGCAATGCAGCGCGCCGTGCAGGGACTGGCCGCCAGCGGCATCGTGCCGGACCTGGTCCAGGTCGACGGCAACCGCTGCCCGCGGGTGCCGTTCCCGGTGGAAGCCATCGTCAAGGGCGATGCGCTGGTCAGGGCGATCTCGGCCGCGTCGATCCTGGCCAAGGTGGCGCGCGACCGCGAACTGATGTTGCTGCACGAGCGCTATCCGCAATACGGCTTCGATTCGCACGTCGGCTATGGCACGCCGCAGCACCTGGCCGCGCTGGCTGAGTTCGGCGCCACGCCGCACCACCGCCGTTCGTTTGCGCCCGTGCGCGAGGCGCTGGAACAGCGGCCCATGTTCACCGGCATGACCGCAGTGGCCGAAGTGACTGAGGTCACCGCCTCGGTTTCGGTCACGGTCGTGCAGTGAAGCGCACCTACCTCATCCCCGCATCGTGAAGCACGTCACCTCGCGCGACAACGCGCTGTTCAAGCATTTGAAGGCCCTGGCCACTTCCACGCACCAGCGCCGCAAGGCCGGGCAGTCGCTGCTCGACGGCGTGCACCTGGCGCAAGCCTACGTCGCCGCACGCGGCCAGCCCGTCACCTGCTTGGTGTCAGAGCGCCACTATGACCACGCCGAGGTGGCGCCAGTGCTGGCGCTGATCGAGGCCGAGCGCGTGGTTGTGCTGGCCGATGCACTGTTCACGCAGATCAGCGGCGTGGTCAATGGCATCGACCTGATGCTGGTGATCGAGACGCCGGTCGGCCACCTGCCGGCGCGCATCGAACAAGACTGCATCATCCTGGACGGGGTGCAGGATGCCGGCAATGTCGGGTCGATCCTGCGCAGCGCCGCTGCCGCCGGCATCCAGCATGCCTTCCTTGCCACCGGCTGTGCCTTTGCCTGGTCGGTCAAGACGCTGCGTGCCGGCATGGGTGCCAACTTTCACCTGAATATCGTCGAGCACTGCACGCTTGAGTCGCTGGCGCCACGCCTTGCGGTGCCGCTGCTGGCGACTTCGTCGCATGCCGATGCCGCGGTATTCGACACCGATCTGCGCGGGCCGGTGGCCTGGGTGGTCGGCAATGAGGGGGCAGGGGTCAGCGACGGCTGGATGGCACACGTCACGCGCAAGGTGGGGATCCCGCAACCGGGCGGGCTGGAATCGCTGAATGTGGCGGCGGCGACCGCGATCTGCCTGTTCGAGGCAGTGCGCCAGCGGCGTGCCGCCTGAGGCTGCGCCGGCAGCGCAAGGAGAAAGCGGCCTGAACGGCCGCTTTTTGCTTTAGTAGTTGTCGCGATCGACCTTGATCTCCTGCAGGATCGTGGTCGCGATCTCTTCAATCGATTTGTGCGTGGAAGAGAGCCATTTGATGCCTTCGCGCCGCATCATCGCCTCGGCCTCGTTGACCTCATAGCGGCAGTTTTCCAGCGCTGCATACTTGCTGCCGGGGCGGCGCTCGTTGCGGATCTCGGTCAGGCGCTGCGGATCGATCGACAAGCCGAAGATCTTCGGCTTGAACGCGTACAACGCCGACGGCAGCCGGCCGCGCTCGAAATCGTCGGGAATCAGCGGGTAATTGGCTGCCTTCAGCCCGTATTGCATGGCCAGGTAGAGGCTGGTCGGGGTCTTGCCGCTGCGCGACACGCCCACCAGGATCACATCGGCTTCTTCCAGGTTCTTGTGTGACTGGCCGTCATCATGCGCCAGCGAGAAGTTGATCGCCTCGATCCGGTTCTTGTAGGCCTCGGTGTCCGCATTCTGGTGGAAGCGGCCGATGGCATGGGTGGACTTCAGGCCCAGTTCCTTCTCAAGCGGCTCAATAAAAGTCTGGAACATGTCCAGGATCATCGCCTTGGCGCGGCGCAGTGCCTTATTCGCTTCCTGGTTGACCAGCGTGGTGAAGACAATGGGCGGCACGCCTTCGTTGTGGAATGCCTCATTGATCTTGCCGACGGCGATATGTGCCTTTTCGGGGGTATCGACGAAGGGCATGCGCACCTTGCGGAAGCGCATCTCGAACTGGGCCAGGATCGAGTGACTGAACGTCTCCGCCGTGATGCCGGTGCCATCCGAGACGATGAACACGGTGCGGACCGCAGGGCGTTCGCTGGCCTGGGGTGCGTGAGCGGAGGGGGATTCAGGCTGCGTTCCAGGCTGGGACCCGGGTGTCGCCGTTCCGGGCGCTTCTGGCAGGGACATGGGGATGGCGCACATGGGGATGGCGCGTTAATAAATAGATTCAATCTTCCGCAGAAAAGTGCGGCGCAGCACGGTAGAATAGCGGCGATCTTTTCGCTAAGCAATTCTGCGGGGTGCACGCGCGTGCAACAAACAGCCTCGGAATTGTCGACAATGTGCGCTACGCGATGAGAGCCGTAGCGCCAGGTCCGCAGCGCCAGTTCGGGGTTGCTTAGCCAAGCGATCATTGGTCCGGGAACAGAACATCAACAACATACCGGCCATGCGCAACAAGTTTTCTACTTTGTTTTGAGGCTCTCATGACTAACCAGGCAGATAACGGCGCCTATGTGCTGCCGTTCGAGCAGTTGCGCATGGCTGACGTGGAAATCGTCGGCGGCAAGAATTCGTCGCTGGGCGAGATGATCTCCCAGCTGGCGGAAGCCGGCGTCCGGGTTCCCGGCGGCTTTGCCACCACCGCGCTCGCCTTCCGCGACTTCCTTGCCCACAACAACCTGACCGAGCGCATTTCCCAGCGCCTGAAGACTCTGAACGTCGACGACGTCAAGGCTCTGGCCGAGGCCGGTGCCGAGATCCGCGAGTGGGTCGCCTCCGCGCCGTTCCAGCCGCGCCTGGAGCAGGAAATCCGTGAATCCTACGCCCGCGTGGCCGAGCGCGAAGGCGCCGAGGCCTCGTTCGCCGTGCGTTCGTCGGCCACCGCCGAAGACCTGCCCGACGCCTCGTTCGCCGGCCAGCAAGAGTCCTACCTGAACGTCAGCGGCATCGACGACGTGCTCGACAAGATCAAGCACGTGTTCGCCTCGCTGTACAACGACCGTGCCATTTCCTACCGCGTGCACAAGGGCTTTGCCCATGATGTGGTGGCGCTGTCGGCCGGCATCCAGCGCATGGTGCGTTCGGACCTGGCTTCTTCGGGCGTGATGTTCACCATCGACACCGAATCCGGCTTCCCCGACGTGGTCTTCATCACCTCCAGCTACGGCCTGGGCGAAACCGTGGTGCAGGGCGCGGTCAACCCGGACGAGTTCTACGTCTTCAAGCCGACGCTGCAGGCCGGCAAGTACCCGATCATCCGCCGCTCGATCGGCTCCAAGCTGATCAAGATGGAATTCACCAAGCCGGGCGAAGCCGGCCGCGTCAAGACCGTCGACGTGCCCACCGAACTGCGCAACCGCTACTCGATCACCGACGACGACGTGACCGAGCTGGCCAGGTACGCGATGATCATCGAGAAGCACTATGGCCGTCCGATGGACATCGAGTGGGGCAAGGACGGCAAGGACGGCAAGATCTACATCCTGCAGGCGCGCCCGGAAACGGTGAAGAGCCAGTCCGCCGGCAAGGCCGAGCTGCGCTTCAAGCTCAAGGGCACCGCGCCGGTGCTGACCAGCGGCCGCGCCATCGGCCAGAAGATCGGCACCGGCCCGGTGCGCGTGATCAACGACCCGTCCGAGATGGAGCGCGTGCAGCCCGGCGACGTGCTGGTGGCCGACATGACCGACCCGAACTGGGAGCCGGTGATGAAGCGTGCCTCGGCCATCGTCACCAACCGTGGCGGCCGTACCTGCCACGCGGCCATCATCGCGCGTGAACTGGGCGTGCCGGCCGTGGTCGGCTGCGGCGACGCCACCGACGTGCTGAAGGACGGCACGCTGGTGACGGTGTCGTGCGCCGAAGGCGACGAAGGCCGCATCTACGACGGCCTGCTGGAAACCGAAGTGACCGAAGTCCAGCGTGGCGACATGCCGGAAATCGATGTCAAGCTGATGATGAACGTGGGCAACCCGCAGCTGGCGTTCGACTTCGCGCAGATCCCGAACTGCGGCGTCGGCCTGGCCCGCCTGGAATTCATCATCAACAACAACATCGGTGTCCACCCGAAGGCCATCCTTGACTACCCGCAAGTCGATGCCGACCTGAAGAAGGCCGTGGAAAGCGTGGCCCGCGGCCATGCCAGCCCGCGCGCGTTCTACGTCGACAAGCTGGCCGAGGGCATCGCCACCATCGGCGCGGCCTTCTACCCGAAGCCCGTGATCGTGCGCCTGTCGGACTTCAAGTCCAACGAGTACAAGAAGCTGATCGGCGGTTCGCGCTATGAGCCGGACGAAGAAAACCCGATGCTGGGCTTCCGCGGCGCCTCGCGCTACATCGCCGACGACTTCGCCGAAGCGTTCGAGATGGAATGCAAGGCCATGAAGCGCGTGCGCGACGAAATGGGCCTGACCAACGTCGAGATCATGGTGCCGTTCGTGCGTACGCTGGGCCAGGCTGCCAAGGTCATCGAGCTGCTGGCCAAGCACGGCCTGAAGCGCGGCGAGAACGGCCTGCGCATCATCATGATGTGTGAAGTGCCGTCCAACGCGATCCTGGCCGAAGAGTTCCTTCAGTACTTCGACGGCTTCTCGATCGGTTCGAACGACCTGACGCAGCTGACGCTGGGCCTGGACCGCGATTCGGGCATGGAACTGCTGGCCAAGGACTTCGACGAACGCGATCCGGCAGTGCGGTTCATGCTGTCGCGCGCCATCGAGGCGTGCATCCGCCTGAACAAGTATGTCGGCATCTGCGGCCAGGGTCCTTCGGACCATCCGGACTTTGCCGAGTGGCTGGCCAAGGAAGGCATCAAGTCGATCTCGCTGAATCCGGACTCGGTGGTCGAGACCTGGCAGAAGCTGGCTTCCTGAAGCATTTGACGTCACAATAACCATATTGCCGGCGCCTTCTGGCAGCCGGCAGGCACCGGCCCTGCGTCAGGTGTTGCTACTGCCCCGCAGACGCTGAAAGGCGCTGCGGGGTTTTTACTTTTCGGGATCTCTCTGGACGAACGGGGGCTTGGATGGCGTACTACATCTGGTTCGTGGCAGCGGTCGCGCTGGTGATCATCGAGCTGAACACCGGCACCTTTTACCTGCTGATGGTGGCGGTGGGGCTGGCTGCCGGCGGCGTGGGAGCCCTGCTGGGGTTGTCGCCGGCCGCGCAGACGCTGGTGGCCGCGCTGGTCGCGGCGGTGCTGATCGCCGGGCTGCGCCGTACCCGCTTTGGCAAGCTGCGGCGCGGCAACGCCGCTGCCGATCCCAACGTCAATCTCGATATCGGCGAGGAGCTCGACGTGCCCGGCTGGGACGCCAACGGGCGCGCCCGCGTGCCGTACCGCGGCGCTGACTGGACCGTGGAGCTGGCGCCCGATTGTGCCGCCGCGCCAGGCCGCTACCGCATCGTCGCGGTGCGCGGCAGCACCCTGGTCGTGTCTCCCCGCTGAAACCCTGTCTTATTGCGCGGCGCGGCAATTGCTGCGCCGCGATCCGCCTGCCGCCGCCTGGCGGCTCCGTACTGCTGTCTTCTGTCTGGAGGGTCGTTACATGCTCGCATTTCAGCTTGGTTTGTTGCCGCTGATCATCCTCATTGCCGTCATCGTGCTGATTGCCAAGGGCATCAAGATCGTGCCGCAGCAGCATGCCTGGGTGCTCGAGCGCCTCGGCCGCTACCATGCGACGCTGACGCCGGGGTTGTCGATCGTGGTGCCGTTCGTCGACCGCGTCGCGTACAAGCACGTGCTCAAGGAAATCCCGCTGGACGTGCCCAGCCAGGTCTGCATCACCAGGGACAACACGCAGCTGCAGGTCGATGGCGTGCTGTACTTCCAGGTCACGGACCCGATGAAGGCATCGTATGGATCGAGCAATTTCGTGGTCGCGATCACGCAGCTGTCGCAGACCACGCTGCGCTCGGTGATCGGCAAGCTGGAGCTCGACAAGACCTTCGAGGAGCGCGAGTTCATCAACCACAGCGTGGTCAACGCGCTGGATGAGGCTGCCGCCAACTGGGGCGTCAAGGTGCTGCGCTACGAGATCAAGGACCTGACCCCGCCCAAGGAGATCCTGCACGCGATGCAGGCGCAGATCACCGCCGAGCGCGAAAAGCGCGCGCTGATCGCCGCGTCGGAAGGCAAGCGCCAGGAGCAGATCAACCTGGCCACGGGCGCGCGCGAGGCGGCGATCCAGAAGTCAGAGGGCGAGCGGCAGGCCGCCATCAACAGGGCGCAGGGCGAGGCGAGCGCGATCCTGGCGGTGGCCGAGGCCAATGCGCAGGCGATCCAGAAGATCGGCAATGCAATCCGCACCGAAGGTGGCATGGATGCGGTCAACCTGAAGGTGGCCGAGGAATACGTGGCTGCGTTCGGCAACCTGGCCAAGCAGGGCAATACGCTGATCGTGCCAGGCAATCTGGGCGAGATGAGCAGCATGATCGCGTCCGCCCTGCAGATCGTGAAGGGGCAGCAGAAGGCTGCCTGAAGGGACTGACGGACACGCCGCGGCAGCGCGGCGCCGGGGCTTAGTCCTTGGCGTCGCCCTTCATGATGCGGGCCTTCTCGCGCTGCCAGTCGCGCTGCTTTTCGGTCTCGCGCTTGTCGAACTGCTTCTTGCCCTTGGCCAGGCCGATCTCGCATTTGACGCGGCCGCGCGTGTAGTGCAGGTTCAGCGGGACCAGCGTGTAGCCGCGCTGCTCGACCTTGCCGATCAGCTTCTTGATCTCGTCGGCCTTGAGCAGCAGCTTGCGGGTGCGCACCGGGTCGGGATTGACGTGGGTGGAGGCGCTTTGCAGCGGGCTGATATGGGCGCCGATCAGGAACATCTCGGCGTCGCGCACCACCACGTAGCCTTCCTTGATCTGCACGCGGTTGGCGCGGATCGCCTTGACTTCCCAGCCTTCCAGCACGATCCCGGCCTCATATCGCTCTTCGATGAAGTAGTCGAAAAAGGCCTTTTTGTTGTCTGCGATGGTCATGCGTGCGGGTGGGGGAACAATGAGTGGAATCCGGTCGGATCGCTGCAGTGCCGCATGGCGAGGTGCCGCCATGCGCCAGCGTCGGCTAAAATTGGCATTTTAGCAAACCAACCCCGGTACCGGCTCATGCTGCCGCGCGTTGCGCACGGCATGGCCGGAGGCCAGATTGCCCACTACATGGCAGACGTCCATAAATCCGTGCTGCTCGGCTACTCCGCCGCGCAGATGTACGACCTGGTCACGCGCGTGGAGGACTATCCCAAGTTCCTTCCATGGTGCGGTGGCGTGGAGGTGTTCGAGCAGACCGATGCCATGCTCGACGCCAAGATCCATATCCACTTCAAAGGGATCCAGCAGTTCTTCCACACCCGCAATACGCAGGAACGCCCCACCCGCATCGACATGACCTTTGCCGACGGGCCGTTCAAGACCTTCAACGGCGCGTGGCGCTTTACGCCACTGCGCGAAGACGCCTGCAAGATCGAATTCCACCTGCACTATGAGTTTTCCAGCCTGCTGCTGGAAAAAATCATCGGCCCGGTCTTCAGCATGATTGCCAATACCTTTGTCGACGCCTTCGTCAAGCGGGCCGAGGTGGTATATGTCGCCAACTGACGCTGGCGCGGGGACGGTGCATATCGCGGTCTGCTATGCGCGGCCCGATACCGTCTTCCTGAAGGAGATCGACGTGCCGGCCGGCACCACGATTGCCGCGGCGATCGTCGGCTCCGGGCTGCAGCAGGCCTGTCCGGAGGTGGACCCGTCGACCATGCGGGTGGGCATCTTCGGCAAGCTCAAGACGCCGGAGACGGTGGTGCGCGAAGGCGACCGCGTGGAGGTTTACCGGCCCTTGACCGCCGATCCCAAGCAGGCACGCCGCAAGCGGGTGCAGAAGCAGCGCGCGGGCGGCACGCGCGAAGGCCAGAAGTGGTTGCGCGGCAGCGGTTGAGCCGAGCCTGCCACGCATGCAAACGGGGCCGATGCGCCCCGTTTTTCTTTGACTTCAGCTGCAGTTCTTTTCGAGGCTGGCGTTGGTCTTGAGCATTTCGGCCTGGCGCTGGTCGCTGTTCAGGTGCTGCAGCGAGCCGTCCGGACCCGCCACCGCGGCGCGCATGCCTTGCTGCAGGCCGTTGGCGTAGCTGCGCAGCTGGGCGCAGCGGGCCTCGCGCTCAGCCGCCTCGCTTTCCCTGCGGGCCTCTTCGGTGGCGGCTTTCAGGCTGGCCTCGCGGCGCTTCTGGAAGGCTTCTTCGGGCGTCGGCGCCGGGGCCGCGGCGGGCTTGGCCGCGGCTTTGGCCGGAGCGGGGGCAGCAGGGGCGGGCGCCGTGGCATTGGCGGCCTCCACCGGCTGGAACTCGCCGGCAAAGCGGCCCGGCGCACGCAGCACCTTGGCTGCCGCCGCCGACGGCGGCACGTCGCTGTAGACCATGCGGCCGTTGGCGTCGCGCCATTGCCAGTAGGCAAGGGCCTGGACGGGAACGGCGAGAGTGGCGGCGGCAAGCAGGCACAGCGCGGACGATCGTTTCATGGCGAGGCGTCTTAAAGTGACTCGGAAGTAACTGGTGCGGCTGGAATCGTGCTGGGCCGCCGGCTGCGCGCATGGCGATGTCGCGGCAGGACAGCCGCGGCGATGGCTTGGCGCCCGCCTGGTATCAGGTGCGTAGCGCCGGTTTGACCCTGGTGAAGCTGTTGTTCGTGGCGTGTGTGATCCCCGCGCCATCGTTCGCTAGTCTACGCAGACTTGTCGGTGGCGTGCAAGCGCACCGACCAGGCCACGCCGACCATCAGCAGCACAATGGCGGCGATTTCCAGCGGCCGCGGCCAGCGGTGATCGAAGACAAAGCCGTAGGCCAGCGCGAACAGCGTCTCGAACACGATCATCTGGCCCGACAGCGTCAGCGGCAGGCGCCGGCTGGCAATATTCCACAGGTTGTTGCCGATCAGCGACGCGCCCAACGCCACCGCGGCATTGACCATCCAGAACCACTGCCAGTCACGGCCGCTGTCGCCCGCGGTCAGCGTGTCGCCCGCCAGCAGCCAGCCGATCACGGCGAGCACCGCCGACACCGCGCCGGTCGACAACCCGTACAGCGCCGACCATTCATTACCGCTGTATTGCGGGTTGCGCTGCAGGTAGCGTGCGTTATCGACCGCGTAGAGCGTCCAGCAGACCAGCGCGCCGGCTGCGCAGCACACGCCGGCCAGTTTCTGCCAGACCGGCCGGACTGCCGCACCGGCCGCCGCCGCGTGGGCGCTCTGGCCGCCGCCGAACAGGTCAATGTTGATGCATGCGATGCCGGCCACCACCACCAGCAGCGGCCACATCAGCCGCGACAGTGGCACGGCGCCGTGGTCGCGCCGGCCCATGATGGTGACCGAGATCGGCAGGATGCCGATGATCAGGGAGGTGGGGCCCACCCCGGCGAGCTGCACGCCGAAGGCCAGCAGCACGTAGTAGAGCAGGTTGCCGGTGAAGGCCTGGCGCAGCAGCGCCACGCAGTCCGCCCGGGTCAGCTTGCGCGCGATGCGCTTCATCAGCGGCAGCGCGGCCACGAAGGCGACCAGCCCATAGGCCAGGTAGCGGCCGATGGCCAGCTCCCACGGCGAGAACACGGGCAGCAGCTTGGGGGCGATAAAGACCATGCCCCAGAAGGCGCCTGCCAGCAGCCCGCACAATACGCCGATTCCCATGCTTCGGTTCGCCCGAGTAAAAACCGACGAGCATAGCAGACCGCTTGCAGGAAAGCCCGCAGGAAAGCCCGTTGCAGTGCATCAGCAAAGCGCGCATTCCTGTATAATTCGGTTTTGCGCCTAGAGGATTTGCTATGCGTCTTGTCCAGAAAGCACTCACATTCGATGACGTGCTGCTCGTACCGGCCTATTCGGCCGTCCTTCCCCGGGATGTCTCCCTCCGCACCAGCCTGACCCGCTCCATTGAACTGAACATCCCGCTGGTATCCGCGGCGATGGACACAGTGACGGAAGCCCGCCTGGCGATTTCCATGGCGCAGGCCGGCGGTATCGGCATCGTCCACAAGAACCTGAAGCCCGCCGACCAGGCCCGCGAAGTTGCGCGCGTCAAGCGCTATGAGTCGGGCGTGCTGCGTGATCCGATCACCATTTCGCCGGACATGAAGGTCCGCGATGTGATCGCGCTGTCGCAGCAACATGGCATTTCCGGCTTCCCGGTGCTGGAAGGCAAGGCCGTGGTCGGCATCATCACCAACCGCGACCTGCGCTTCGAGGAAGAGCTCGACGCCCCGGTGCGCGCCAAGATGACGCCCCGCGAAAAGCTGGTGACCGTGGCCGAAGGCGCGACGCTGGAAGAAGCCAAGCGCCTGATGAACCGCCACCGCCTTGAGCGCGTGCTGGTGGTTAACCAGGCCTTCGAGCTGCGCGGCCTGATCACGGTGAAGGACATCCAGAAGGCCGTGGACAATCCGCTGGCCAGCAAGGACGACCACGGCCAGCTGCGCGTAGGCGCCGCGGTCGGCGTGGGCCCGGACAACGACGAGCGCGTCGAACTGCTGGTCAAGGCCGGCGTCGACGTGATTGTGGTGGATACGGCGCACGGTCATAGCCAGGGCGTGCTGGACCGCGTCCGCTGGGTCAAGCAGAACTTCCCGCAGGTGCAGGTGGTTGGCGGCAATATCGCCACCGGCGATGCCGCGCGTGCGCTGGTCGAGCATGGCGCCGACGGCGTCAAGGTCGGCATCGGCCCGGGTTCGATCTGCACCACGCGTATCGTTGCCGGCGTGGGCGTGCCCCAGATCACGGCGGTTTCCAACGTGGCCGAAGCCCTCAAGGGCACCGGCGTGCCGCTGATCGCTGACGGCGGCGTGCGCTACTCCGGCGATGTGGCCAAGGCCCTGGCGGCCGGCGCCCACACCGTGATGATGGGCGGCATGTTCTCGGGTACCGAGGAAGCACCGGGCGAAACGTTCCTGTTCCAGGGCCGTTCGTTCAAGAGCTACCGCGGCATGGGTTCGGTGGGTGCGATGAAGGATGGCGCGGCAGACCGCTACTTCCAGGAAGACAACACCGCCAACGTCGACAAGCTGGTCCCCGAAGGCATTGAGGGCCGCGTGCCTTATAAGGGCTCGGTGATGGCGATCATCCACCAGCTGACCGGCGGCGTGCGTGCCTCGATGGGCTATTGCGGCGGCAAGTCGATTGCCGACTGGCACGAGAGCGCCCAGTTCGTCCAGATCACGGCAGCCGGCATGCGTGAATCGCACGTGCACGACGTGCAGATCACCAAGGAAGCGCCGAACTACCATATCGACTGACGCGCAGCGGCTGCGCCCGTCGCCTCGCGGCGGTGCGCGGCCGCAAGATCGTCGGGGCGAGGGCGCATTGCCGCGGGCGGCGCCTTCGCCTGACCGGAATGCCATCCGGCCCGGCCGCTCGCCACGCCGGTGTTGCCTGAAGGTGGGCCACACCAGCCGGCCGCACCATCGGCCAGGCCCATGACGAGGAGCGCCAATGAAGGTATTGCTGCGAGCCGTGCTGTTTTTTGATGCCCTGGTGGATTTGATGCTGGGCATCCTGCTGTTGATGTCCCCGTTCACCACGCTGTATGCGGCGCTGCAGTTGCCGCAGCCGCAACCCGCCCTGTTCGGGCAGCTGCTGGGCGTGGCACTGGTCGGCCTGGCCGTGCTGCTGTGGCAGGCAACATTCAACGGCCAGCTGACAGTGCCAGTGGCGCGCACGGCCGGCTATGTGAACCTGGCCAGCGCAGTGCTGATCATTGCCTGGATGGTGTTCATGGAACTGCCGCTGGTCGGCGCGGGCAAGATCTGGCTGCCGGTGATGGCAGTGGTGCTGGCGTTTTTCGCGCTGGTGCAGATTCCCGCTTCCAGGCGCGTGCGCAACCGCGAAAGGCAGCTGAAGGCCGAGCGCGCACTGCAGGAACAGGAAAACAAGAAGGAAGTCCGCAAGGAACCCGGCGTCGCCCCCGCGGCGCGCCCAACGAATACCCCAGAATTCCGGCGCGAGCCGGTCATCACGCCGCCGCCGGGCTATGGCCCCGGCACGGAAGTCGTGGCCGAGCCCATCCCGGAAGACACGCCATCGGCCCATCATGCACGACAAAATCCTCATTCTTGATTTCGGCTCGCAGGTCACGCAGCTGATCGCCCGCCGCGTCCGCGAGGCGCACGTCTATTGCGAGATCCACCCGAACGACGTCTCCGACGACTTCGTCCGCGAGTTCGCCCCCAAGGCCATCATCCTGTCGGGCAGCCACGCCAGTACCTATGAAGACCACCAGCTGCGCGCGCCGCAGGCCGTGTGGGACCTGGGCGTGCCGGTGCTGGGCATCTGCTACGGCATGCAGACTATGGCCGTGCAGCTGGGCGGCAAGGTCGAGTGGAGCGATCACCGCGAATTCGGCTACGCCGAGGTGCGCGCCCATGGCCACACCAACCTGCTCAAGGACATCGAGGATTTCCGCACGCCGGAAGGCCATGGCATGCTCAAGGTCTGGATGAGCCACGGCGACAAGGTTGCCGGCCTGCCGCCGGGCTTCAAGCTGATGGCCTCCACCCCCAGTTGCCCGATCGCCGGCATGGCCGACGAGGCGCGCGGCTACTACGCGGTGCAGTTCCACCCCGAGGTCACGCATACCGCCAAGGGCCGTCAGATGCTGGAGCGCTTCGTGCTCGGCATCGCTGGCTGCAAGCCTGACTGGGTCATGCACGACCATATCGCGGAAGCCGTCGCCAAGATCCGCGAGCAGGTCGGCGATGAAGAAGTCATCCTGGGCCTGTCCGGCGGCGTCGACTCGTCGGTGGCCGCGGCGCTGATCCACCGCGCCATCGGCGATCAGCTCACCTGCGTGTTCGTCGACCACGGCCTGCTGCGCCTGGACGAAGGCAAGATGGTGATGGACATGTTCGCCGGCCGCCTGCACGCCAAGGTCGTGCATATCGATGCTTCCGATCAGTTCCTCGGCCACCTGGCCGGCGTGACCGATCCCGAGCAGAAGCGCAAGATCATTGGCCGCGAGTTCGTTGAAGTGTTCCAGGCCGAGGCCAAGAAGCTGACCAACGCCAAGTGGCTGGCGCAGGGCACGATCTATCCGGACGTGGTGGAGTCGGGCGGCACCAAGACCAAGAAGGCCACCACCATCAAGAGCCACCACAACGTCGGCGGCCTGCCGGAGACGCTGGGCCTGAAGCTGCTGGAGCCGCTGCGCGACCTGTTCAAGGACGAAGTGCGCGAGCTGGGCGTGGCTCTGGGCCTGCCGCCGGAAATGGTCTACCGCCACCCGTTTCCGGGCCCGGGCCTGGGCGTGCGCATCCTGGGCGAGGTCAAGCGCGACTACGCCGACCTGCTGCGCCGCGCCGATGCCATCTTCATCGAAGAATTGCGCAAGACCATCGCCACCGAACAGGACGCCGCCGCGGGTCTGTGCGAGCCGGACCAGGTCGGCAAGAGCTGGTACGACCTGACTAGCCAGGCCTTCGCCGTGTTCCTGCCGGTCAAGTCCGTGGGCGTGATGGGCGACGGCCGCACCTACGACTACGTCGTCGCGCTGCGCGCGGTGCAGACCACCGACTTCATGACCGCGCACTGGGCACATCTGCCGTATGCGCTGCTGGGCCGTTGCTCGAACCGGATCATTAACGAAGTACGTGGCCTGAACCGGGTTGTGTATGACGTGTCGGGGAAACCGCCGGCGACGATTGAGTGGGAGTGAGGGGCAGGGATTTCGTCATCTTGCTGCTACGGCAATACCGGCCGTGACAGTAGCGATCAATCTCGGAAGCCAGGTTTCATGCGTGTTCGCGGGAATATGTAGGTCTCGTGGAAAGAGTAGGCGTCCGGCCAGCCCCTCCACAGACCTGCTATCCCGAACGCCGGCTCGACCGGCAGGTTGGGGCTAGTCGCGCCCAGACGCGGCAATGCGGAACACACCCAGCTCATCCGGCGCGCACTGCGCGATCAGCCCGGTTTCCCACGCCAGGTAGGCGCGGGCTGCGTCCCGGTTGCCCTCGTGGCGGTCGTGCACGAAGAACAGGTAATCGATGCGCGCTTTGGCTGGCAGCGGCTCGAGCGCAGCCGCTTGCGGCAGCCCGGCTGATTGCCAGGTGGCATAGCCATTGTCGGTGTGGTACACGTGCCGATAGCCCGCCTCAAGCAGATCCCCGCCCGCAAGTATTGCCATGTCTGGCTCGCTGGCGATCAGAACCACAGGATCGGCATGCGCTACGCCAAGCGCCCGCAGTTGTTGCAGCAGCCGCGGCCGGATCGACCAGACCGCGCCAGATGCATGACCGCGCTCAGATGCCGAGCTCTCGCGCAGGTCGATGATAGCTAGGCACTGGGCTGCGATGTGCAGCGCTTGCAGCAGGTCGGCGTTGAGCACGGGCAGGGCGGTAGTGACCTCCACCTTTGGTCGCGCGCGAACCTGCAGCGAGGCCTCCACGCCATCGGCAAGCACGGCGGTCTCATAGCCAAGCTGGTGCAACCAGCTGGCAACCACCGGCGCGCGCACGCCGTCGTCGTCGAACACAATGACGCGGCTGCCGCGCACCCCGATATAGCGATCCGTTGCCTGCACCAGCTGTCCGCCGGGCGCATGCACCGCGCCATCGATCGTACGCCGGGCAAATTCGTCGGCGGAACGGATATCGAAGAGGTAGGTGGTGCGGTGCGCATCATGCAGCCATTGCTGTGCCTGCGCGGTCGACAGCGAGGGCAGGCCAAAGCGCTCTGCAGCAGCCTGACGGAGCGCTCGCGCGCCGCGGCGAGCACCGGCGCCGAAGGCACGGCGACAGTGAAGCGGTCGCTGCCATGCTCCAGCGCATGGCCTGCCAGATACCAGCCCTGCGTGCCGTTCTCCAGCGCCAGTACTGGATTGGGCAGGCCCAGGTTCAGCAGCGTCTGGGCGCCGATGATGCTGCGCGTGCGCCCGGCGCAATGCACCACCACGGGCGTGTTCGGATTGGGCAGCAGCGCGGGCAGCCGCAGCGCAAGGTCGCCGTTGGGGCAGCTCAGCGCGCCCGGGACGGTCATCTTGCGGTGTTCTTCCTCGGAGCGGCCATCCACCAGCACGAAGCTCTCTCCGGCGGCACGGCGCGCTACAAGGTCGTCGGCGCTCAGGCGGGGCGTGTGCTGGATGTGCTCGACCAGCTCGCCAAACGTCTTGGAGGGTACGTTGACTCCCTTGAACAAGGTATAGCCGGCGGCAGCCCAGGCGGGTGCGCCGCCGTCGAGCACTGTCACGTTCAGGTACGAGGCGCCGCGCTGCGTGCGACGCCACGGGATTTTCCACGTCGCCATCGTCGAACAGCACGATGCGTTCCGCACGGCGCGGTGCCAGCTGGCCGACTTCAAGCTCAAGGCGGCTGTAGGGCAGGGGCACGGCGAAGAACGGATGGCCTTCGCCGTACTGGCCGTGCTCGCGAACGTCGAACAGGGCTAGCGGCTGCCCGTCGTTGAGCCAGCCGCGCAGCGTGGCGGCGTCGATGGCATGGGTCATGTCAGTCATTTGGGTTCCAGCGGTTATCAGCGCAGCGCGATGCCCGATGCGGCGATCACCGAGGCGTAACGGGGCAGGTCGCGCGCCAGCGTTGCATCCAGCTCCTGCGCCGACGAGGCGACTACGACATAGCCAGCGTCTTCCAACTGGCCGCGGGTGGCGGGTGCGTGCAGCACCGCCGCGACATCGCGGCTGATGCGCTCGACCACAGCAGCCGGAGTTGCCGCATGCGCGAGCAGTCCTTGCCAACTCTCCACGGCAAAGCCCGTGGCGCCGGCTTCGGCAAGCTTGGGAACCTGCGGCAGTGCTTTGGAGCGATAAGGTGTCGTGACCGCGAGCGCGGATAAGCTTGCCGGCGCGTACATAGTCGGTCACCGCTGCCAGCGTGATCAGCGTGGCGTCGATATGGCCGCCGAGCAGGTCCACGGTAGCCGGCGCACCGCCGGCATACGGGATGTAGTTGACCTTTAAGCCAAGCTGGCGCGACAGCATTTCATGCGCGATGTGGGCGATGCCGCCATTGCCGGGCAGCCCGAGCACTGACCAGAAACCGAACCAATCCGATTGACAACGGAAGTCATATCAGTATCAGTGCGGCGCTGTTGGAAGCGCCAAGGGAGGCGTTCGCCTTGTGGGCGCCGCTGCAATGCTGTTTGCCGCAATGTGGGCGGCCAATCCGGCAAACGCTCAACCGGGGCGGACGCCCACTAAACCGATTCGGCTGGTCGTGCAGTATGCGCCAGGCGGGGGAACGGATGTACTCGCCCGCCTTGTCGTGGCACGCATTGGTATCAACCCATCGTGGTGGAGAACCGGCGGGGTCCCAACGGCGTGATTGGTGCCAATGTCACTCATGCATCGCCGCCGGATGGATACACGTTGCTGTTTGCGGCCGCCGACTCTATTTCAGTCGCACCGTATATTCACAAGAAGGTCGTCCAGTTTCAGCCCAATGGCTTCCGGCCCCGTTGCTCCCGTAGCCAAGATGGGCTTCGTTCTGGGGAGTCGTCCGGATGCCGAGACCAGGACTGTCCAGGACATCGTCGCGAAGGCAAAAACCAGCTCACTTTCCTGTGGTCATTGGGGACCGGGGAGCATGGCGCAAATGGGCATGGAATTGCTCAAGACCAAGGCGCACATCAACAAAATGCTCGAAGTGCCGTTCGGCGGCGCGGCACCCGTCATGACGGCTGTCATGGGTGGCATTCATTCCCACACCTTTGGTGGTCGCCAACAAGGCCAAACTGTGGCTCTATGCACTGGGATCTCCTGAGCGCTTCCCGTCAATCAAGGAGGTTCCTACGCTCACCGAAAGTGGCTATGCAATCGACGCTGACACCTGGTTTGGCGTGCTCGCTCCGCCAAATACGCCGCAAGTGGTTGTTGATGTCATCCAGGCGCAGGTGACTCGCGCCACGTCCCAGCCAGAGTTCCGTGCGCGCCTCGCCGACATGGCTTATACGCCAATCACGATTAACCCCAAGAAGTTCGGTGAATTTGTCCAGGCTGAGGATCAACGATGGGGCGCGGCTGTCAAGGCGGCAAGGATACGGATTGAGGAGTAGCGGGTGTGCGCTGAACGCCATCTGGCATACGCGATGCTATGCCGCCGGCTAGCGCCCCGCCGCATAGCAGCCGCGTATGCTGCGCTGAGCCATACGTGCGGGCGATATCCGTGTGCAAAGGCCATGGCTTGGCATGCTCGCGCGCCCTACGGCTTACTGTTCCAGCCGATCCGGTGCCGCTCCTGCGTGGCTTCATGTCATCGGACAAACGACTTCCCATGCAAGTCCAGCGGCACCGGCTGGGTCAGCGTCTCGGGGCGCAGGATGCGGTCAAGTTCCTCTTTCGACAGCAGGCCCTTACGCAAGACGATTTCATAGACGCTGCCGCCTGTTGCGTGCGCTTCCTGCGCAACGGCGGTTGCGTTGGCATAGCCGATGTAGGGGTTGAGCGCCGTCACGATGCCGATCGAGTTCTCGACAGTGGCGCGCAGCCGGTCGGCATTCGCGGTGATGCCTTTGACGCAGCGCTCGGCGAGCGTCAGGCAGCCGTTGCGCAGATGGCTGACGCTCTTGAACAGGCTGTGCGCGATGATCGGCTCGAACGCATTGAGCTGGAGCTGGCCGGCCTCGGCCGCAAAGCTGACGGTGACGTCATTGCCGATGACTTCGAAGGCGATCTGATTCACGACTTCGGGGATCACCGGATTAACCTTGCCGGGCATGATGCTGGAGCCGGCCTGCATCGGCGGCAGGTTGATCTCCCCCAGGCCAGCGCGCGGGCCGCTGGATAGCAGCCGCAAATCGTTACATGTCTTCGATAGCTTCACGGCAACGCGCTTCAACACACCGGAGAGCTGCACGAACGAGCCGCAGTCCTGCGTGGCCTCGATCAGATTGGGTGCGGTTTCCAGCGGAATGCCTGTGATCTCGCGCAGGCGCCGCAGCACCACGGGCGCATACGACGGATGCGCGGTGATGCCGGTGCCGATTGCGGTGGCCCCAAGGTTGATCTCGCAGATCAGCATCGCGGCTTCGCGCAGGCGCGCCTCGTCTTCTCCGAGCATCACGGCGTAGGTGCTGAATTCCTGGCCGAGCGTCATCGGCACGGCATCCTGCAGCTGAGTGCGGCCCATCTTGATGATGTGAGCGAACTCGTCGGCCTTCGCCTCGAAGGCCCGTCGCAGCACCGCCATGGCGTCGACAAGACCGGCGATACCGAACCACGTAGCGACCTTCAGCGCGCTCGGGTAGACATCGTTGGTGCTCTGGCCGATGTTGACGTGCTCGTTCGGGTGCAGGTGCTGGTACTCGCCCTTCTGATGGCCGAGCAGTTCGAGCGCGCGGTTGGCGATCACCTCATTGGCGTTCATGTTGGTCGAGGTGCCGGCGCCGCCCTGAATGACATCGACGACAAACTGGTCGTGCAGCTTCCCGGCAATCAACTCCTGGCAGGCGCCGACGATCGCGTCGCAGCGCGCCTTGTCGAGCAGGCCCAGCTCATGGTTGGCCTGCGCCGCGGCCTGCTTGATCGCAGCCAGCGCCTTGATCAGCTCTGGGTAGATGGAGATCGGGGTGCCTGTGATAGGGAAATTCTCGACGGCGCGCAACGTATGTACGCCGTAGTAGGCCTGGACAGGGACTTCACGGTCACCCAGGAGGTCATGTTCGGTTCTGAAGAGTCCGGCAGTCATGGTTACGCTCCTCGCGTAAGTTGGTTTTAGCACTGCTGCCGGAGTCTAGGGAATCGGCCGCACCTGCAACACGTTCGATGCCAAGATTTCATGGGGTGTCGCGGCGCAGTGCATGATTATGCAGAAATGGCATGACCGGGGTTCGATTCTGCCGGTAGCCTGCGAAGCTGCCAGGGCAATCTGATAGCAAGTTTCGTAAGCGGCGTATTCTTCGTGATGATTTCGTAGCGGCCCTGAACGGGTGCTCTATACTGCCCCCATTGCGTCTTCTCCGCCTCTGCTGCCATGGCTTCGTTACCGCTGCCTCCCGACTACGCCGATTGGCTCACTTCGCTAAAATCTCGCATCGGGCGCGCCCAGCAACGCGCGGCGGTGGCGGTCAACCAAGCCTTGGTCGCGCTGTACTGGGATATTGGCAAGGAAATTCTTGAGCGGCAGGCGAGACAGGGCTGGGGTGCCAAAGTATAGAGCGTTTGGCGCAGGATTTGCGGCAAGCATTTCCCCAAATGAGCGGACTGTCGCGCTCCAACCTGATGGCAATGCGCGCCTTCGCCGAGGCGTGGCCGGATGCAGCAATTGTCCAACAGCTTGTTGGACAATTGCCTTGGGGGCACAACCAGGTGCTGCTGCAAAAGCTCAAATCGGAGGAGCAGCGGCAGTGGTACGCGCGGCAGGCACTCGCGCACGGCTGGTCCCGCGCGGTACTACTGGCGCAGATTGACACCCGCCTGATCGACCGGGCGGCGCAGGCGCCAAACAACTTTGCCGCCCAACTGCCTTCGCCGCAGTCTGATTTGGCGCGGGCCACACTCAAGGATCCTTACGTCTTCGATTTTTTGAGCTTGCGTGCCGACGCGACGGAGCGGGACTTGGAGGCAGCGCCGGTGGAACACATAACTCGTTTCCTACTCGAGCTCGGGGCCGGCTTCGCCTATGTCGGCCGACAGGTTCACCTCGAAGTGGGTGGCGATGACTTCTACCTTGATTTGCTGTTCTATCACCTCAAGCTCCGCTGCTATATCGTCATTGAACTGAAGACAGGTGCCTTTAAGCCCGAGTATGCAGGTCAGATCAGTTTCTACCTGTCGGCGGTTGATGCCCTGATGAAAACCGAGGCCGACCATCCCACCATCGGGCTGCTGTTGTGCCAGGAGCATAACCGGCTGGTGGTCGAGTACGCGCTGCGCGGCATGGGGAATCCGATAGGCGTAGCCCAGTACCAGTTCGTTGCGGAACTCCCCATTGAACTTCAAGAGAGCCTGCCGAGCGTCGAAACGCTGACGCAAGAACTAGGGCTGGACGTTCGGCTGGAGGAGGGCGACTCAGTATGAGAACGGCCCAGCCTTGCGGTTGGGGAAAACGGTCACCGCAATCGAGACGCTGGTAAGACCAGCGTGAGTGAACCTATTGGTCGGCGGAGCGCGGACAGGGCGCTGGACTTCCTGTATCGTTTGAGCTGATTGACAATGGTGTCGCCAGAGTCGTCGCCCCGCAAATCGTTCCATCTCCCGTGCCAGCAAATGCTCTGTGCGCTTGACGGTAAAAGCGACGGTAAGGCCCCAAGTTGATCACAGCCAATCCCTTTACCTACGCGGGTTTAAGGGGCCTATTGATGATGGAGTGGGAGTGACGTTGTAGTTCGCTTTTCATCAAGCATATAGGGCGCCCTCGAGGCGCCTTGTCTCTTGGCTCCGCGCTTCGCGTTGCCGCGGCGGGGCTGGGCGGTGGTGTCGACTCCCCCTCCGTCCCCGCTTCAGTCCCTCGGGCCTGTGTTGATTGCATTGCGATACGCAAACAACGCCGGCGCACCACCGGTATGCAGGAACAACACCGGGCCAGCCGAAGCAAAACGCCCGCGCGCGACGCCATCGAGCAAGCCAGCCATCGCCTTCCCCGTATAGACGGGATCGAGCAACACACCTTCGGTACCTGCCAGGATGCGGATGGCCTCCAGCCCCGCCTGGTTGGGCTCACCATAGCGAGGTGCGAAGTACTCGTCCCACAGCTCGACCTTCAGCCCTGCCGGCACCTCGACATCGAGCAGTGCGGCAGTCCCTTCAATCAGCCCAGCCACCTTCGGAACTTGCGCGGCGACGCTGCGCGACACGGTAACACCGACGACCGGTGTATCCGGCATCGCGTGTGCGAGCGCCAACGCAAGCCCGCCATGGGTTCCGGCACTGCCGGACGCCAGCACGACCGCCGAGAACGCAAGACCCATCGCCTCGGCTTGCTGCGCCAGCTCCAGCCCGGCACGTACATACCCCAATGCCCCCAGCGGATTGGACCCGCCGATCGGGATGACATACGGCTTGTGCCCCTCGCCACGCAGCCGTTCCGCAAGGGCCTGCAACTGTGCGTCGGCGTTGTCGAGACTGGTAACCGGCTCGGCCTGTGCGTCGAACAAATCGAGCAGCAGGCGGTTGCCGCTGTGCAGGTAGTCGCCGTCTGCCGTGCCGGTCGGGTTTTCCAGCAACGCGCTGCAGCGTAGCCCAAGACGGGCCGCCAGCGCGGCCGTCTGCCGGACATGATTCGACTGTATGGCTCCGGCCGTTACCAGCGTATCGGCGCCCTGGCGCAAGGCGTCAGCCGCCAGGAACTCAAGCTTGCGCAGTTTGTTTCCGCCAAACGCAAGTGGTGTGGTGTCATCCCGCTTGACGTAGATATCGCGCCCGACCATCCCGGACAGGCGGTCAAGCTTTTGCAGGGGCGTGGCCGCGCCGACCAGATCGAGGCGGGAGAAAGCGGCAAGGCGATCCGAGATCTTCATGATTTCAACTTTGGGGGAGGTGGACCAGGACGGGGCGGCGGCGGTCGTTGTCAGCGGGGACCTTGATCGCCCCCGACCGCCCCCGCCTTCATGCAAGCGGGTGTGAGTCAATGCAGGATCTTTGCGAGGAATTCCTTAGCGCGGGCCGATTTCGGGTCGCCGAAGAAGGCGTCCTTGCCGGCATCCTCGACGATGGCGCCGCCATCCATGAAAATTACGCGGCTGGCGACCTTCTTCGCGAACCCCATTTCATGGGTGACGCAGATCATCGTCATGCCCTCGCGCGCCAGTTCGACCATGACGTCCAGCACCTCATTGATCATTTCGGGATCGAGCGCCGATGTCGGTTCGTCGAACAGCATGGCGATCGGATCCATCGACAGCGCGCGTGCAATGGCAACGCGCTGTTGCTGCCCGCCCGAAAGCTGCCCGGGGTATTTCCGCGCATGCGCTTTCAGGCCGACGCGCTCGAGCAGGCGCATGCCGTTCTCCTGTGCTTCCTCATTGCGGCGTTTCAACACTTTGACCTGGGCCAGAGACAGGTTGTCGAGAATGGACAGATGCGGGAACAGCTCGAAATGCTGAAACACCATGCCAACCCGCGCACGCAACTGGGCGAGCTTGATCTTCGGATCGCCGACCATCACCCCGTCCACACTGATCCGGCCCTGCTGAAACGGCTCGAGGCCGTTGACGGTTTTGATCAGCGTGGATTTTCCTGATCCGGAAGGGCCGCAGATGACCACGACCTCGCCTTTTTCTACCTGGGTGCTGCACGCATCAAGCACCTTGAACTGACCGTACCACTTCGATACGCCTTCGAGCGCGATCATCGTTTTGTCTCCTACTTGCAGATTGCTTTCTTCGGGTTTCCGACCCGTTGGATCAACGCGTCACAGGCAGTGTCAGACGCGCCTCGAGGCGACGCTGTGCCCATGACAATCCGGTGCTGAACAGCCAGTAGATCGCTGCTACCGACAGATACAAGGGAAGCGGCTGGAACGTTGATGCGATGATTTCCTGGGACGACCTGAGCAACTCGGTCACGGTGATGACTGACACCAGCGACGTATCCTTGATCAGGCTGATGAGCGTGTTGCCGAGGCTTGGCACGGCGAGCCGCAAGGCCTGCGGGCAGACGATGTAACGCAGCGTCTGCAGATGGCTCAGCCCGAGGCTATGCGCGGCGCTCCATTGCCCTCTGCCGATACCGAGAATCGCGCCGCGCATGCTTTCCGACAGGTACGCGCCGGCATTGGCCGTGAGGGTAAGAATGCCGGCGCTGGTGGGGTCCAGGGAAATGCCGAGGTCTGGCAGGCCATAGTAGACGACGAACATCTGCACCAGCAGCGGCGTGCCGCGCATGACACTGACATAGGTGCGGGCAATGCCGCCGAGGATCGGACTTGTGCTGATACCCATGATGGCGACCACGATCCCGACCAGCAGGCCGAACACCATCGACGCCAGGGCAAATTTCACGGTGATCACCGCTCCGTGCAGGAGTACCGGCGATGCATGAATAACTAGATCAAGAGATTCCATGATTCGATCCGTAGAAGTGGCCGCGTGGCCGGCCAGGCCGATGCCTGCAGCGATGGCAGGAGCCGGCCGGCGTGGCAGCGATTACTGGGCGACGGGTCTGCTGGCGTCGGTACCCAACCACTGGATGGACAGCTTGCGCAACGTGCCCTCCTGCTGCAACGCGTTCAGTGCGTCGTCAATGGCCTTGGCAAACTTGGGATTGCCCTTGCGGAACGGGATGCCCATCTCAAGCTTCGTGCCTGCAAGCAGCGCGCCCGTGCGTAGCGGCATCTTGGAGTTCTTGATCAGGTATGGCAGCATCAGGCGGTCATTGAGGGCGGCATCGATGCGCCCGGCAGCCAGGTCACGCAGGTTTTCCGACGTACCCGGATAGGTCTGCACCAGGATACCCGGCACGGATTTCGCCAGTTCGGCATAGTTGCTGCCCAGCGTGACGCCGACGGATTTTCCCTTCAGCTCCTCAAGCGAATTGAACTCGCGCTTGTCATTGTTGCGCTGAAGTACCTGGACCGCGGAATAGACGTATGGCTGGGTAAAATCCAGAGCCTGGCGGCGCGCCGGCGTGATGCCCACCTGGTTGACGATGACGTCGAACTTGCCGGCTTGCAGGCCGGCAATGATGCCACTCCACTCGGTGGTGACGAACTGGACCTTGAGCCCCATCTTGTCGGCCACGGCTTTGGCTACGGCCACGTCAAAGCCGTCGAGCTGACCGTCGCCATTGCGATAGCCAAAGGGTGGGTAAGTGCCCTCCATGCCGACTTTCAGGACACCGCTGACTTTGACCGAATCCAGCAGATCTTCAGCGTGCACGGCGGGCGCCGTGAGATTCAGGAGGGTCGCGATGCACGCGCTTTGCAACAGCAACTTCAGGGATTTCATGTCTTGTCTCCAATGTAGGAATAGGTATTTTTTTTTGAAGGGCAACGCTACTGCACGGCAAGTCTGCGGAACGCGGCTTCCAGATCGGCGATCAGATCCTCCTTGGCCTCAAGGCCCACGTGCAATCGAAATGCCTGGCCGGCATACGGCCAGGCGGCTGCGGGGCGCTCCTCCCTGGGATCGAAGGGCATCACCAGACTCTCGAATCCGCCCCAGGAAAAGCCCAGGCGGAACAGCTTCAGGTCGTCGATGAAGGCACGGAACGCCTCACGCCCATATCCGGGCTTGAGTACGACGCTGAACAATCCTGAAGCCCCCGTGAAATCCCGACGCCAAAGGGCGTGGCCCGGCGCACCAGTGAGCCCGGGGTGCAACACCTGGGCCACCTCCGGGCGGCCCGCGAGCCAATCGGCAATTGCCAGTCCGCTACGCTGATGCCGCTCAAGGCGCACGGCCATCGTGCGCAAGCCCCGCTGCGCGAGATAGACGTCGTCCGGGCCCGCGTGCTGGCCAGTGGCGAAGACATAGTCGCGCACGGTGCTCCATGACTCACGGTTGGTCGTGATCACACCCATCAAGGCGTCCGAATGCCCAACGATGTATTTCGTCCCCGCATGCACGGAGACGTCCACGCCGTGTTCAAATGGCTTGAAGAACAAGGGCGTGGCCCACGTGTTGTCGATGACGACGACCGCGCCATGCCGGTGTGCGACCTTCGCAATGGCAGGAATGTCCTGCATTTCGAACGTCTGCGAACCCGGTGACTCTGCGAACACGAGCGTCGTGGTCGGACGGAACAAGGCCGCGATGTCGGACCCAAGCGTGGGGTCGTAGAACGTCGCTGACACGTTGCAGCGGGCCAGTACCGTTTCGACGTAGTGGCGCGTCGGACCATAGACGCTGTCGCTCACCAGGATGTGATCGCCGGCTTTGACGAATGCCATGATGGCGCTCGTACACGCCGCCAGGCCGGACGACACCAACAGCGAACGGTGCCCGCCTTCGAGCCGCGCCAGGGCGTTCTGCAAGGCGAAAGTGGTCGGCGTGCCTTTGCGGCCGTACCACATGACATCCGTGTCGGCGCCCGACATGGCACGCCCGCGCGCTTCCATGTCGTCGAGATTGCGAAACGTCACGGTCGACGCATGGAAAACCGGCGGATTGACGACGCCGCCGAAATCGTCCGGATCGATCACGCCGTGCGAGAGGTAGGTATCGGGGGACATCCGGATTACCCTCGCATGGCGCTGTTGACCATGTCACCCAGTCGCTCCAGTCCCATGCGGAGATTGGGCTCGGGCGGGCCGAACGAGAAGCGCACCCAGCTTGCGTCGATGTACTCGGTCGCGCGCCGGTTGCCCGGATTGACGTCGAAGAACCTGCCGGGCACGGTCATGACCTTGCGCTTGAGACCCTCCGTAAAGAAGGTGTCCGCGGTGTTCAGCGGCGCGGGCAGCCGATGTACGCGGCCCCAGAGATAGAACGTGCCGTTGCCAGGGCATGGGATCTCGACACCCATGTTGGTCAGCGCGTCCAGCATGATGCGGCGCTTCCTGGCGAACATCTTCCGCAATGCGGACGTTTCCTGATCCGCGCGGTCGTGTTGCAGCGCTTGCACGGCAAGCCGTTGCACGATCGTCGGCGGGCCGCCGTCGATGGCGCTTGCGGCACGGCTGATCATGTCGATCACCTCGGTCGGCCCCACCACCCAGCCGACGCGCAGTCCGGGGTAACGATGATTCTTCGTCAAGCCGTCGACGATGACGACCGGGTCCGTTTCCACGTCCTCGACGAACTCGGCGGCAGATACCGGCTTGTCAGCGGGGGCATGGCCATCTTCGAACACGAAGTGAGAATAGAACTCGTCGAGCAGCATCCAGCAGCCCGTGTTGCGCGCCGCCGCCACATACTGTGCCAGTGCTTCACCACGTACCACGGCCCCGGTGGGGTTGTTGGGATTGCTCCACAGCAGCGCGTCCAGCTCTTCCCTTGCGATCAGTTCCTCGAGCGCCTGCGCCGGGATGGCAAAGCCGTCTTCGGGCCCCACGGGCAGCGTGACCGGCGTGAAGCGATGGCGGTGGTAAGCGATCAGATCTTCGTAGGCGGTGTAGTCGGGCACGACGTGGCCCAGACGAATTTCGCCCAGGGTGGCGAGCAGGCGCGACAGCGCAAGCCGCCCGCCGGACGCAATCGCGACATTGTCCTTCGTGTACTGCGATGCCTTGCCGCGACGATAGCGACGGTTGTAATCGTCCGCGACCGCCTGACGCAGCGCATCGATGCCGCCGACCGGCCCGTAGGCGCAATCGGCCACGTCGAACTGCAGTGAGGCCAGCCGTTCCGGCGCGCCTGCCATGGGCCCGATTTCAGGCTGCCCCTGGCCGAGGTTGCACCAGTCGGGATGACCGTTGCGGAAGCCGAGCTTGACGGCTTCGTGAACGACGTGAATCACGCCCATATAGGGGACCTGGCGTAGCAGGGAAGACGCTAGTGAGCTTGTCATGTTGTTGTCGAAGGGGGGCTTGTTTATCGGTGACGCGACGCCACGCGGTTGCGATGGGTGACCATGCGCTCATGCAGCCGAGAGATCGTGTTGCTGCCTGTGGCGACGAAGAGAAAAGGCAGCATGCCGTGCACGAGCGCCGCCATCGATGCGAACAGCATCGACGCGCCAAATGAAAACGACGACGACATATGCTGCAGATAGCTCTCGCCAACCGATGCCGGGTGCTCTTGGAAGAGCCGGAATATTGTTCTCATGGTGGGGGCGTAATCCGGTATTGCGCATCGTCCGATCCTGGATTGGAAAGCCGGCTTCGCGCTGTTTGTGAGAGAAATCATAGTGTTCGATCTCTGCAAAAGGCTTCCAAAGGTACCCACCATCTCGCTTCTAATTAGAAAAATTTTCTACTGGGATAGTGCAATGTAGAAATTCAGGCTCCGGCGTACTTTCCAGGTATCGCTGCGCATCGAGCGCGGCCATGCAGCCCGTGCCGGCGCTGGTGATCGCCTGCCGATAGATGTGGTCCTGCACGTCGCCTGCCGCGAACACGCCCGGCACACTCGTACCCGTGGCGTTGCCCGAGAGGCCGCCGTTGGTGACGATGTAGCCATTCGTCATCTCGAGCTGGCCTCTGAAGAGATCGGTGTTCGGCTTGTGGCCGATGGCGATGAAAACGCCTTGCAGTGCGAGTTCGGTGGTCTCGCCGGTTTGCGCATGCCTGATGCGCAGGCCGGTCACGCCGGCCTCGTCGCCATTCACTTCGTCGAGCACGTGGTTCCATTTGATCTCGACAACACCTTGCTTCGCCTTCTCGAGCAGACGGTCGACCAGGATCGGCTCGGCGCGGAACTTGTCGCGGCGGTGGATCACCGTGACCTTTTTCGCGATGCCAGCCAGATACAGCGCTTCCTCGACCGCCGTATTGCCGCCGCCAACCACGGCTACATGCTGCTGCTGGTAGAAGAAGCCGTCGCAGGTCGCGCAAGCGGACACGCCGCGGCCCATGAAGGATTCCTCGGACGGCAGACCGAGATACTGTGCGGACGCGCCTGTCGCGATGATCAGCGCGTCGCAGGTGTACTCGCCGGATTCTCCGATCAGGCGAATCGGCTTCCCGTCGAGCTTTGCCGTGTGGATGTGGTCGAACAGGATCTCGGTGTTGAAGCGCTCCGCGTGGTCGAGAAAGCGCTGCATCAGCTCTGGGCCCTGCACCCCCGTTGCATCCGCCGGCCAGTTTTCGACATCGGTCGTGGTCATCAACTGGCCGCCTTGCGCCAGGCCCGTGACGAGCACCGGCGACAAGTTGGCGCGCGCTGCATAGACGGCGGCGGTATAGCCGGCAGGGCCGGAACCGAGAATCAGGACCTTGGCGTGCTTGGGCGAAGACATTGGAGAATCCATAGCTTATTCAAGAGACTTCAGGCGATTGCCGGAAGCGATTACTGAGCAGGTTCGAAGTCGAGGCCCGCCACGCATGGGCACCGCCAAAGTTGCGGCAGGCGATGCCGCCAATCGCAATGGTTGCGATCGGCGCGCGGGGCTGCATGGAAGGCCTCTTCACGCATGAGCCGGGTTGGCCTGTGGTCAGGAGGCGGGATGCGCCACACCGTACTGCGACGACAGGTATCGACGGATATGGTCGGGCGAATCGATAAAACGCGTCTGGCCGCTCACGTGAATCTCCACACCGTCATCGACCGGCGCGCGCCCGTCGCCGAGCACCAGGACGGGGGCGGACTGGTTCGCCTCGCCGATCAGTTCGACAATTGCCATGCGAGGGCGGGGCGCATCGATGTATTCGACATCCACTTCATTGCGCAACTGCGGGAAGAAGCCGAGCAGGCCTTCAACGGCAACGGAATCTCCACAATAGAACGGACCTTCCGAGCCTGAAAAAAAGCCGGGGCGAAGCATGAATAGTTTGTCTTTCACTTTCACTCTCTCTGCGGGTTGAAATTGCTGGCGGACGCGCGTCGCTTGCCGTATCGCGAACCACCGACCACAGGATAAGCAGTGCAAATAGACCCCACCAGTGGCACGAACGACAATTTGCGTAAGGATCGTGCCAACTTGATGCGAGTGGCGGCGAGCAGGATCGCAGCACACGCAACAGACATGGGGGAGGGTCTTGCTAGACGCAGAGCAGATGGGGCAAAATCAATCGCTGGTGGCATCAATGCCCATTTCCGTCCATATCGTGCCAAAGACCAAATCACAGTCGTCTGTCAATGCAGGACTGGTTGCCGTCGTCGTGTATGACGGCCTGAGCCTCTTTGAGTATGGCTGCGCCGTTGAAGTGTTCGGTCTGCCAAGACCTGAAATGGGCGACAGCTGGTACCGCTTCACGACCTGTTCCGCCGAATCGGGGAGGTTGCGCGGCTCGGGTGGCATCCAGGTACACGCTGACGGTGGCCTCGAACTCCTGGCCAAAGCGAAGACCATCATCATTCCGGGGTGGCGCGGTATCGAAGCGGACGTCCCGCCGGAACTTTGCCGCGCGTTGAGGAAGGCGAACAAACGCGGGGCGCGCGTCATGTCAATCTGCACGGGCGCCTTTGTCCTGGCGGCAGCGGGGCTGCTCGACGGAAAGCGTGCGACTACGCACTGGCGCCATGCCGCAGCACTCGCGGCGCGATATCCGGACGTCCACGTGGAAGCGGACGTGCTCTACGTCGATGCCGGCGATGTCCTCACGTCTGCCGGCAGTGCGGCGGGAATCGACTTGTGCCTCCACCTGATTCGCCGGGACCTTGGCCCGCGCGCAGCCAATCAGGTCGCGCGCCGACTGGTCATGCCACCCCACCGCGAAGGCGGGCAGGCCCAATATATCGACGAGCCGGTCTCAAAGCGTAGCGGCTCTTCGCTGGCACCCTTGGTGGACGCGGTGCGCGCCACATTGGACGAGGGCTGGTCGATTGTCAGAATGGCAAGGCAAACGGCGATGAGTGCCCGAACCTTTCAGCGGCACTTTGTCAGTACGATGGGGATGCCGCCAGGGGAATGGCTGCTTACCGAGCGCCTGGGCCGGGCCAGGACGTTGCTTGAAGAGACCGATTTGTCCGTGGATGAAATCGCGGTGCAAGTCGGCTTTGGTGCTGCAGCCACATTGCGCAATCATTTCCGGACTCGGCTTGGAACCAGCCCGGGTTACTACAGGCGACGGTTCAGCGCATCCGAGGCACACTGATTACCCACGCGGCTTCGGACGACCTGTTGATGATGGAGTGGGAGTGAAATCGGGTCCTTCGGGGACTATCGGCCACGATAGAATAGCTGGTGTGACGTGCGGCTGACGACATGGGTGCGGCCTCGCTTGCCCGAACCCACGTATTTGTTGCCTGAAACGAGTACTAGCTCGCCTGGTTCGCTGACAGCGTGCTTCTTGCGCCACGGTTGCCGACGGCCCTGGAAATGAACTCCCCGATCTGCGCTACCTTGCCGGCATCGATCCCGGTTTCGACGCCCAGGTTCTGCATCATCCGGAGAAGCGCTTCGGTAGCGACATTTCCGGTGGCGCCCTTGGCATAAGGGCAACCGCCAAGCCCGGCCACGGACGAATGGAAGATGCGAATGCCCACCTCAAGGCTGGCCCGGACATTGGAGAGGGCGTGGCCATAGGTGTCGTGGAAGTGTCCCGACAGCCGCTCTAATGGAAACTCCGTCGAAGCCGCTCGCATGACTTCCTGAACCTTGTCAGGTGTACCCACGCCGATCGTATCGGCAATATCGATCTCGTCGCAGCCCAGCTCGCGCATGCGCCGCACCAGATCAACAACCGCTCCGACCGGCACGTCCCGTTGATAGGGACAGCCCAGCGAGCAAGACACGCTGGCACGCAGGCGTATACCTCTCTCCTTCGCTGCAGCCGCGACAGGCTCAAAGCGGGCCATCGACTCGGCGATCGAGCAATTGATGTTCTTCTGCGAGAACGCTTCACTGGCAGCGCCGAAGATGACGACCTCATCGGCGCCGGCAGCCAGTGCCGCGTCCAGGCCCTTGATGTTGGGGGTGAGTGCGGAGTAAAGCGTGCCAGGGCGCCGTCTGATACGCGCCATCACTTCCGCGCCGTCGGCCATCTGGGGCACCCACTTCGGCGACACAAATGATGCTGCCTCGATATTGGTGAAGCCTGCGTCGGTCAGCTGGTCGATCAATGCGACCTTGATCTCGGTCGGCACTAACGCCTTCTCGTTCTGCAGGCCATCGCGTGGACCGACTTCCACGATCTTGACTTTGTCTGGTTGCATTGCCGGAAATCTCCCCACGATATCAGGCTTCAAACGCGAGGAGCTGCGACCCTTCAGCCACTTGCTCGCCAACCCCATAGAGCACTTCACTGACCACACCATCAGCCGGCGCGCTGATGGTGTGCTCCATCTTCATTGCCTCCATCACCAGCAGCGGGGCCCCGCGCGTCACGATGCTGCCCGCCTCGACCATCACGGCAATGACCTTGCCGGGCATCGGCGCGGTCAGCTTGCCGTCTTCGCTTTCAGCCTCGCCAGCGTGCGCCAGGGGGTCGAGCCAGGTCAGGCTTACGTGACGACCGGCATGGAAGGCATGAAACACCTCGCCGTCGGCATGCACTTGGCCGTGCGCGTGGCGCGTACCGAGGTCGACGCGGATCTCATCTCCCTGGCAGTTGCAGGCGAAGGACACAACCTGGTTTGCGTAGATCAGCGTGCTGCCGCGTGCATCGGTGTTCAGCGTCACCTCCAGCACCTGCTCGCCATAGCCGAAGCGCAGCGTGCGCGACACGCCGCCGTTCAGCCGCCACGCGCCGCCATGGGTCCACGGCGAATGCTGGTCGGCGGCGTCGATGCGGCGCTCGCGCGTCTCGCGGTCGAGCAGCGCGGCCACCGCCAGCGCAATGACTTCCAGGCCGACCGGGGCGGCAGGCGGGAACAGCGTGGCTTCGTTGCGCTCGATCAGCCCGGTATCGAGATCGGCGGTGCGGAACGCCTGCGACGACACCAGCCGCTGCAGGAAGGCCACGTTGGTCGACAGCCCCACCACGTGATACGACGCCAGCGCCTGGCGCATGCGCGCCAGCGCCTCGTCGCGGTCCTTGCCCCAGACGATCAGCTTGGCGATCATCGGGTCGTAGAACGGGCTGATGGTGTCGCCTTCGCGCACGCCGGCGTCGATTCGGATGCCGGCCGGGCCATGCACATCACCACCGCGCATGAACTGCACCGCCGGCGGCGTGCGCAGGTAGCGCAGCGTGCCGGTGGACGGCAGGAACTGTTTGTCGGGGTTCTCGGCGTAGATGCGTGCTTCCAGCGCATGGCCGTCGATGCGCAGCTGCTCCTGCGTCAACGGCAGCGGCTCGCCGGCGGCGACGCGCAGCTGCCATTCGACCAGGTCCTGCCCGGTGATCATTTCGGTGACGGGGTGCTCCACCTGCAGGCGCGTGTTCATCTCCATGAAGTAGAACGAGCCGTCCTGGTTGGCGATGAACTCGACCGTGCCGGCGCCGACATAGCCGACCGCCTTGGCCGCGGCCACCGCCGCTTCGCCCATGGCACGGCGGCGCTCCTCGGTCATGCCCGGCGCGGGGGCTTCTTCCAGCACCTTCTGGTGGCGGCGCTGCACCGAGCAGTCGCGCTCGAACAGGTAGACGCAGTTGCCGTGGGTATCGGCAAACACCTGGATCTCGATATGGCGGGGGCGCGTCAGGTACTTCTCCACCAGCACCTTGTCATCGCCAAAGCTGGCGCTGGCCTCGCGCTTGACCGAGGCCAGCGCGGCCTCGAAGCCATCGCCCGACTCGACCACGCGCATGCCCTTGCCGCCGCCGCCAGCGCTGGCCTTGAGCAGCACCGGGTAGCCGATGCGGTCGGCCTCGCGGCGCAGCAGCGCCGGACCCTGGTCCTCCCCGTGGTAGCCGGGCACCAACGGCACCGCGGCCTTCTCCATCAATTGCTTGGCCGCGCTCTTGCTGCCCATCGCGTGGATGGCAGACGCCGGCGGGCCGATGAAGACCAGCCCCGCCGCGGCGCAGGCCTCGGCAAAGGTCTCGTTCTCGGACAGGAAGCCGTAGCCCGGGTGGATGGCCTGGGCACCGGTCTCCTTCGCCATCTCGATGATGTGGTCCGCGCGCAGGTAGCTGTCGCGCGCGGCCGCGCCGCCGATATGCACGGCCTCGTCGCAGAAGGCGACGTGGCGTGCGTCGGCGTCGGCGTCCGAGTACACAGCAACGGTGCGGATGCCGAGTCGGCGGCAGGTGGCGGCCACGCGGCAGGCGATTTCACCGCGGTTGGCGATCAGGATCTTGTTGAACATCGGTCTTCCTTGTCGTGATTACATGCGGAACACGCCGAACTTCATGTCCTCGATCGGCGCATTCAGGCTCGCGGACAGTCCCAGGCCCAGCACGGTGCGGGTCTGCGCGGGATCGATCACGCCGTCGTCCCATAGCCGCGCACTGGCGTAATAGGGGTGGCCCTGGTGTTCGTACTGGTCGCGGATAGGCTGCTTGAAGGCGTCTTCCTCCTCCGTGCTCCACTTGCCGCCCTTGCCCTCGATGCCGTCGCGGCGCACCGTGGCTAGCACGCTGGCGGCTTGTTCGCCGCCCATCACCGAGATGCGCGCGTTCGGCCACATCCACAGGAAGCGCGGCGAATAGGCGCGCCCGCACATGCCGTAGTTGCCGGCGCCGAACGAGCCGCCGATGATCACCGTGAACTTGGGCACTTGCGCGGTGGCGACCGCGGTCACCATCTTGGCGCCGTTGCGGGCAATGCCTTCGTTCTCGTACTTGCGCCCGACCATGAAGCCGGTGATGTTCTGCAGGAAGACCAGCGGGATCTTGCGCTGGCAGCACAGCTCGATGAAGTGCGCGCCCTTGAGCGCGGACTCGGAGAACAGGATGCCGTTGTTGGCGATGATGCCGACCGGGTAGCCCCAGATGCGCGCGAAGCCGCACACCAGCGTGGTGCCGTAGCGCGCCTTGAACTCGTCGAACTCGGAGCCGTCGACCAGGCGCGCGATCACCTCGCGCACGTCATAGGGCTTGCGCGTATCGGTCGGGATCACGCCATAGAGCTCTTGCACCGGATACAGCGGCTCGACTGGCTCGTGCAGGCGGATCTGGTCCGGCTTGCGGCGGTTCAGGTGCTGCACGATATTGCGCGCCAGGCTCAGCGCGTGATGGTCGTTCTGCGCAAAGTAGTCAGCCACGCCCGACAGGCGCGTATGCACGTCGGCGCCGCCCAGGTTTTCGGCGCTGACTTCCTCGCCCGTGGCGGCCTTCACCAGCGGCGGGCCGCCCAGGAAGATGGTGCCCTGGTTCTTGACGATGATGGACTCGTCGCTCATCGCGGGCACGTAGGCGCCGCCGGCGGTGCACGAGCCCATCACCACCGCGATCTGCGGGATGCCCTGCTTGGACAGGTTGGCCTGGTTGTAGAAGATGCGGCCGAAGTGGTCGCGGTCGGGGAACACGTCGTCCTGGTTGGGCAGGTTGGCGCCGCCGGAATCCACCAGGTAGATGCACGGCAGGTTGTTCTCCTCGGCGATCTCCTGCGCGCGCACATGCTTCTTGACCGTCATCGGGTAGTAGGTACCGCCCTTGACGGTGGCGTCATTGCAGACGATCACGCATTCCTGCCCGGCCACGCGGCCGATGCCGGTGATGATGCCCGCGCCCGGCGCGGCATTGTCGTACATGTCGTATGCGGCCAGCTGCGACAGCTCCAGGAACGGCGTGCCCGGATCCAGCAGTTGCTGCACGCGCTCGCGCGGCAGCAGCTTGCCGCGCGACAGGTGCTTGTTACGCGCGTCCTTGCCGCCGCCTTCGGCGAGCTTCGCGATCTTGGCCTCCAGGTCGGCTACCAGGGCCTGCATGGCTTCGGCGTTGGCCTTGAAGGACTCGGAGCGGGCGTTCAGTTTGGTTTCAATGATTGGCATATCGTGCTACTTGGTGTGCCGCGAGATGGTGCTGTCGGTGGGCAGATGGCGAAGGTAGGCGCGCTTACATGGTCTCGGCGAACAGCTCGCGGCCGATCAGCATGCGGCGGATTTCCGAGGTGCCGGCGCCGATCTCGTACAGCTTGGCGTCGCGCCACAGGCGGCCGGCCGGGTATTCATTGATATAGCCGTTGCCGCCCAGGATCTGCACGGTCTCACCCGCCATCCAGGTGGCCTTCTCGGCGGTGTACAGGATCACCGCGGCGCAGTCCTTGCGCACCTGGCGCACGTGGCCGCTGCCCAGCGCGTCCAGGTTCTTGCCGACCGTGTACAGGTAGCTGCGCGCGGCCTGCAGCGTGGTGTACATGTCGGCCACCTTGCCCTGGATCAGCTGGAATTCGCCGATGCTCTGGCCGAACTGCTTGCGGTCGTGGATATACGGGGTAACCACGTCCATGCACGCCTGCATGATCCCGACCGGGCCGCCCGACAGCACCGCGCGCTCATAGTCCAGCCCGCTCATCAGCACCTTGGCGCCGCCGTTCTCGGCGCCGAGGATGTTCTCGACCGGCACTTCCACGTCCTGGAACACCAGTTCGCCGGTGTGCGAGCCGCGCATGCCCAGCTTGTCCAGCTTTTGCGCCACCGAGAAGCCCTTCATGCCCTTCTCGACGATAAAAGCGGTCATGCCGCGCGCGCCCAGCTCGGGCTCGGTCTTGGCGTAGACCACCAGCACGTCGCAGTCCGGGCCGTTGGTGATCCACATCTTGGTGCCGTTGAGCACGTAGCGGTCGCCCTTCAGTTCGGCGCGCAGCTTCATGCTGACCACGTCGGAGCCGGCATTGGGCTCGCTCATCGCCAGCGCGCCGATCCACTCGCCCGAGACCAGCTTGGGCAGGTACTTCGCCTTCTGCGCGGCGGTGCCGTTGCGGTGGATCTGGTTCACGCACAGGTTGGAGTGCGCGCCGTAGGACAGGCCGACCGACGCCGAGGCGCGGCTGATTTCTTCCATCGCGATCATGTGCGCCAGGTAGCCCATGTTGGCGCCGCCGTATTCCTCGGCCACGGTGATGCCCAGCACGCCCAGGTCGCCCATCTTCTTCCAGGCGTCCATCGGGAACTGGTCGGTGCGGTCGATCTCGGCGGCGCGCGGGGCCAGTTCGGCCTGGGCCCAGTCGCGCACGGAATCGCGCAGCATTTCGATGTCTTCGCCAAGGTCGAACTTGAGGCCGGGGAGGGTGTTCATAGCGGTGTCGTCTCTGGTGTTGTCTGTGGGATCGGGGGAATGGCTGGCGCCGTGCACCGGCGCCGGCGCGTCAGGCCGTCCTGGATTCGCTGAGTTTCAGTTCCTGCGTCATGCGCTCGCGCATCACGAATTTCTGTACCTTGCCGGTGATGGTCATGGGCATCTCGTCGACAAAGCGGATGTAGCGCGGGATCTTGTAGTGCGCGATCTGGTCGCGGCAGAAATCGCGGATCTCATCCTCCATCGCGCTCGCGCCTGGCTTGAGCACGATCCACGCGCAAACCTCTTCGCCGTACTTCTGGTCGGGAACGCCGAACACCTGGACCGCCTGGACTTTGGGGTGGCGGAACAGGAACTCCTCGATCTCGCGCGGGTAGATGTTCTCGCCGCCGCGAATCAGCATGTCCTTCACGCGGCCAACGATGTTGCAGTAGCCTTCCGCGTCGATGGTGGCGAGGTCGCCGGTGTGCATCCAGCCGTCGCGGATGGCTTCGGCGGTACGCGCCTCGTCATCCCAGTAGCCCAGCATCACCGAATAGCCGCGGGTACACAGCTCGCCGGTTTCGCCTACCGGGACCGTGGCACCTGTCGCGTCCACGATCCTGACCTCGAGGTGCGGCTGGATGCGGCCCACCGTGGTGGTGCGCTTGTCCAGCGGATCGGTGGTGCTGCTCTGGAAGGAAACCGGACTGGTCTCCGTCATGCCGTAGGCGATGGTCACCTCGGACATGTGCATCTGCGACACCACGCGCTTCATGGTTTCGATCGGGCAGGGTGACCCTGCCATGATGCCGGTGCGCAGGGAAGAGAAGTCGTACTGCGAGAAATTCGGGTGATCGAGCTGGGCAATGAACATGGTCGGCACGCCATGCAGTGCCGTGCAGCGTTCTTCGCTGACTGCCTGCATGGTGGCTTCCGGCTCGAAGGCCTGGCCGGGGAACACCATTGCCGCGCCCGAGGACACGCAGGCCAGCACCGCCAGGACCATGCCGAAGCAGTGATAGAAGGGCACCGGGATGCAGAGCTTGTCCTGCTCGGAGAAACGCATCGCCATGGCAATGAAGCGTGCGTTGTTGACGATATTGCGATGGGTCAGCGTGGCGCCCTTGGGCGCACCGGTAGTGCCACTGGTGAACTGCACGTTGATCGGGTCATGGCGATCCAGCTGTGCCGTGATGGCATCCAGCGTTGCCCGCGCCACGCCCGTGCCGCGCGCAATCACATCGGCATAGCGGAGCATCCCGGGTGTATGGTCGTCGCCCATGCGGATGACGCAGCGCAGTGCCGGCAGCCGCGCCGCCTGCAGTTCGCCCGGCGCGCAGGTGGCCAGTTCCGGGGCGAGTACCTGGAGCATCTCCAGGTACCGTGAGGTCTTGAAGGCTTCCGCCGCGACGATCGCCTTGACGCCCACCTTGTTCAGCGCGTACTCCAGCTCGGACAGGCGGTAGGCGGGATTGATGTTCACCAGCACCAGCCCCAGCCGCGCCGTGGCGAACTGGGTGACCAGCCACTCGACCCGGTTGGGGGACCAGATGCCGACTCGGTCGCCTCTGGCCAGCCCAAGCGTGTGCAGGCCTGCCGCCAGCGCGTCCACGGCATCGCAGAATTCGCGCCAGTTCCAGCGCACCCCTTGCTCGCGAAAGGCAACGGCATCCCGCTCGGGGTAGCGAGCCACCGCTTGCGCCAGCAACTCCGGCACGGTCTGTTCCGACAGCGGAATGATGGTGTCCCCCCTCACATGCGAAAGCCCGCCAATCGGCAGGATGGTGGGAGAGGACTCGGCCTGCATCGTCATACTTGTCTCCAAAGCCCGGTTGTGGTTCGTCACGTCGGATATTTGTGAGTGTTACTCAATAAACAGCGTATCGATGGATTCTGGGGTGACGTCCCCGGGTTTTCCCGGATATTTGCGGCGCGGTTGTCTTATTTTGAGCTATTCCTTCGACGTTTGCCTGACGCTCGTTGCTGCGATAATCGAAAAATACATGGTGCCAATCGAAATGGCAACCTAAAATTGAGTAAAGCTCAAGTCAGGGTTGAGCCGGCCCTATAATCTCGCCTTCGGGCAAGCAAGGACTCAATCAAGATGGAAGACGTCACATCGCCCCGCCGTGTGCCGGCGGGCGCCAAGGCGGAACAACGCATCCGGGACATCCTGCGCGTCAGCCGCGAGGTATTCGCCGAACTCGGCTATGAGCGGACCACGACCACCGAGATCGCCCAGCGCCTGGGCATCTCCGAGGGCACGGTGTTCACCTACTTCCATGGCAAGCGCGAGCTATGCGCACGCGTGATCGAGGACTGGTATGACGAGATCATCGGCACCGTGGAACAAGGCATGCCGCACGGGCAGAGCACAAAGGTGCAGCTGGAGTTCTATGTCAGGACACACCTGAGGTTGTTCCTGATCCAGGGAACGGGCTTGTGTGCGCTGGTGTTGTCGGAGGGGCGTGCCAAAGGGCCGGGGCTGGGAGAGGTGTTCGTACCGCTGCAGCGCCGCTATACGGCGCCGTTGATGGACTTGCTGGCGCGGGCGCGGGACAACGGCGAGATCCGGGATGACCTGCCGTTGAGCCTGCTGCGCTCGGCAATCCTCGGCCCGATGGAGCACATCCTGTGGGACGCGATCGCCCGGCAGCGGCAAGTGGATATCGAGAAGACGGCCAGGGATATGGTGGCGTTGTTGTGGCCCGCCTTGCTGCCTGTAGACGTCGAGGTGGAGAAATTGCGCGCATTCTATGGAGAAGTCGGCGCGGCGTTGAGACGGGCGGGCAACGGTTGACGTGCGGCGCGCCTTGAAGCGGCGGTCCACTAATCCACTGATCTAGTTCTTGCGAGGGACCCTTGCCGGATTCATGCGCCGCCATGCGCGATCGCCTGCTGGAAGCGCCGTGAGCGCGACACCTCTCTGCAGAGAAACGGGGGCGCGTTGAACGGGAAACCCGCGTGTCGAGCTACGCGGCGGGGTTGCTGGTCTGCCAGCAAGGCGCAGCGGCCCTGCACGTCTTCGAATAGGCGTTAATCTACAAGGGCGAACGTCCGCCGATTTCCATTGATGGCAGCCCCAGGAGCGCGCGCGCCTGGGCCACTGTCGCCACGGGGCGCCCATATTCCTCGCACAAGGCCGCCACCTGGCTGACCAGGGCGGCGTTTGAGGGCGCCAGTGTCTGCTTGTCAAGCCGCACATTGTCTTCGAGGCCGGTGCGGCAGTGGCCGCCCAGTTCGAGCGACCAGCGCGCCATCGTCAACTGGTCCCGGCCGATGCCAGCGCCGGTCCAGGTCGCATCGGATGCCAGGCGCCGCAGGGTGTGCACGTAGAAGGCGAGCACCTCACGATCGACCGGCATCGCATTCTTGATCCCCATCACGAACTGGATATGCAGCGCGCCGTCGATCTTGCCGGCCTGTTGCATGGCCACCGCCTGGAAGATCATCGACAGGTCGAAGGCCTCTATCTCGGGCTTGATGGCGTAGGCCTTCATTTCCGCGGCGAGCCAGTCCACCAGATCTGGCGGATTGTCATAGACGCGTGTCGGGAAATTAACCGAGCCGGTGGCAAGCGAGGCCATGTCCGGCCGCAGCGACAGCATCCCCCCTCGCTCCCTTCCCGCGCCGGAGCGGCCGCCGGTGGAGGCCTGCGTGATGATGCCCGGCGCATGCTTGCGGATGCCCTCCAGCACGCGGGCAAAGCGGTCCGGCTCGGAGGAGGGCGTCTCGTCGTCATTGCGCACGTGCAGGTGGACGAGCGTGGCGCCCGCCTCGAAGGCGGCCTGGGTGGATTCGACCTGCTCGCTGACCGTGATCGGCACGGCAGGGTTGTCACGCTTGCGCGGCAGCGAGCCGGTGATGGCGACGGAGATGATGCAGGGCTGGGTCATGTCGGCTCCGGTAAGGATGTATGGCATCACGCCTGTGACAGGAAGCGGATCACCGCGTGCGAAAACGCCTCGGGCAACTCCCAGTTGGACAAATGCGCGGCGTTGAGCGCGAGGTATTCGGCGTCGGCAATGCCTTGCGCCAGCTCGCGGCCCTGTTCCGGCGTGGTAGCGGCATCCTGCGCACCCGCGATCACCAGCACGCGCGAGCGGATGCCTGGCAGCAGGCCGCGCAGGTCGGCATCGCGCACGGCGGCGCAGTTGGCGATATAGCCGTCGGCATCCGTAGTTGCGAGCATGTCGAGGACGGGTGCCATACGCGCCGGATCGCCTGCCAGCGCGGCCGGCGTAAACCAGCGTGCCAGCACGCCCCCGGCAATCTCCGCCATGCCCTCGTTGCGGACGCGCTCGATACGCGTGTTCCACCCGGACGCCGGGCCGATCAGCGCCGCGGTATTCGCCAGCACGAAGCGGCCGAAGCGTTCGGGGTGATGGCGTGCCAGCCAGATGCCGGTCATGCCGCCCATCGACAGGCCGCAGAAGTGGGCGTGCTCGACACCGGCATGGTCCATCACCGCCAGCACGTCGGCGCCCAGCTCGGCCATGCCGAACGGCGCTGCCGGCACGCCGGAGGCGCCATGGCCGCGCGTGTCGTAGCGCAGCACGCGGAAGCGCTCCAGCAGCGCCGGCATCTGCGGATCCCACATCGACAGGGTGGTGCCCAGCGAGTTGGACAGGACCAGCACCGGCGCGCCGGCCGGACCGTGAAGTTCATAGTGAAGGCGAAGCCCGTCGCGGGTGGCAAAGCGCATGACGTGGGCTCCCTCAGCGGATCGATGAAGGATGCGGCGCCAGCGGCGTGACGGCGATCTTCATGTATGGGAACAGCGGCAGCCCCGACAGCAGTGTGTGCAGCGCCTCGTTGGACTCGACGTCGAACACGCTGTAGTTGGCATACTCGCCGACCACGCGGTAGAGCTGCTGCCACTTGCCCTGGCGCTGCAGGTCCTGCGCATAGGTTTTCTCGCGCGCCTTGATGTCCTCCGCCTGCGCGGCGGGCATGTCGTGCGGCAAGTTTACGTCCATTCGTACCAGATACAGCATTGGTGTCTCCTCGCTTCGATTCTGATGGGGTCTGATTGCAGGTATTCAGGCACGGTCGCGCCGGTAGTGGGCGAGCTTGTCCTCGTCCAAGGCCATGCCGAGTCCAGGGCCCTGCGGCAGGTGCAACGCGAATTCGCGGTAGACGGGGCGCTCGGCCACGATGTCGTCCTTCAGCAGCAGCGGGCCGAACAGTTCGGTGCCCCATGCCAGTTGCGGCAAGGTCGCAAAGCCGTGGGCGGCGGCTATGGTGCCGATGCTGCCTTCGAGCATGGTGCCGCCATACAGCGCGATGCCGGCCGCATCGCCCACCGCGGCCGTACGCAGCATGCCGAAGATGCCGCCCGACTTGGCGATCTTCAGTGCGAACACGTCGGCGCCGCCGATGCGGGCCAGTTCCATCGCGTCCTCGGGCCCGCACACGGCTTCGTCGGCCATGATGGGCACCACGAAACGCGCCGCCAGGCGCGCCAGCGCGGCGCGTTGTTCGCGTGGCGTGGGCTGCTCGATCAGGTCGATGCCGGCGGCCTCCAGCATGGCAATGCCGGTGGCGGCATCCGCTTCGTTCCAGGCCTGGTTGACGTCCACCGTGACGCGCGCCCGCTCGCCCAGCGCGCGCTTGATCGCGGAAACGTGTGCCACGTCCTCGCGCACGCTGCGCCGGCCGATCTTGAGTTTGAAGGTGTCGTGGCGGCGCTCGGCGAGCAGGCGCTCTGCCTCGTCGATGTCCCGCGTGGTGTCGCCGCTGGCCAGTGTCCACAGCACCGGCAGGGTGTCGCGCACGGCGCCGCCCAGCAGTGTCGCCAGCGGCACGCCGAGACGCTTGCCCTGCGCGTCCAGCAGCGCGGTCTCGAGCGCCGACTTGGCGAAGCGGTTACCGCGTGCGACCTTGGCGAGGCGCGCCATGGCGCCATGCACATTGGCCGCATCCTGGTCCAGCAGCGCCGGTGCAAGGTAGCTGTCGATGGTCAGCTTGATGCCCTCGGGGCTCTCGTCGCCGTAGGAAAGACCGCCGATGGTGGTCGCCTCGCCGAGGCCTTCGATGCCGTCGGCACAGCGCAGGCGGACGATCACCAGCGTCTGCCGCTGCATGGTCGCCATGGCGAGCTGGTGCGGCCGGATGGTCGGAAGATCGACCAGGATGGTCTCGATGGACTCGATGGCCGTGATGCTTTGCTGCGTCGCCACTTTCATACCTTCCTGATGCAGTTGGATGTTGCATCGGAGTATGGATGGCTATTTTTTGGGTGTCCAAGACCGTTGGCATCTGATTCGATACCTCCAGAGTATGGACCGCCCGTTGCGCCTTATTCCTTCGGCGGCGGCAGGTAGGCCATGCCCTCATCCTCGTAGAGCTGGTAGATCATGTCCCGCAGCGAGCGCAGGTCGGCCGACTCGTCCAGCATGCGCGTGCTCATGATAATGGGCGACACCAGCTTGGGATCGTCCAGTTCCTTGTAAGTCACGTCGCCCCGCTTGAGCCCGTAGACGCTGCTCGGAACCACCGAGATGCCTTCGCCCATCGCCACCAGCCCGAGCGCGATCTGCAGCTCGCGCACCTCGTGCAGGCGGCGCGGCTTCAGGGCGCGGTCGTGGAAGGCGGCCAGCACCTGGTCGGCAAAGCTCGGGCGCGGCGCCTTGGGGAAGATGATGAGCGGCTCGCCGACCAGGTCGTGCAGCGCGAGCTCGGGCTTGGCGTCAGCCAGCGGATGGCCGACCGGCAGCGCCACGATCATGCGCTCCTCACGCAGCACCACGCGCCGCACCGACGGGTCTTCGTGGCGAATGCGCCCGAAGCCCACGTCGATGCGCCCCTCCTTGAGCGCCTTGATCTGGTCCATGGTCGACATCTCGTGCAGGCTCAGTTCGAGATCGGCGTGCATCTGCCGGAAGCGCCGGATGATCCGCGGCAGCATCCCGTACAGCGTGGAGCCGACAAAGCCAACCGACATCTTGTGCTCGATCTTGCCGACCCGCTTGGTCATCGCCTGCAGTTCCGCGGTCTGGGCCAGCAGTTGCAGCGCGTGGGTATAGAAGAAGCGCCCGGTGTCGGTCAGTTTCAGCGGGCGTGAGTGGCGCTCGAAGAGTTGCACACCCAGGTCGTCCTCCAGTTGCTGGATCTGGCGCGACAGCGGCGGCTGTGCGATATGCAGCCGCTCGGCCGCCCGGGTGAAGTTGCGTTCCTCTGCCACGGCCACGAAGTAACGCAGGTGCCGCAATTCCAAGACTATACCTCCTGAGTATCGAGCGGATACTAAATCAGTGTTGGACTGCCAAAACTGCCGTTGACTATGCTCCATCCGTGCCCGGAAGACAAGCTCGATACCTGCAAAGCATGAACCCGGACCGCAACCACAACTATGGAGACCCCCATGACTCACTCGGAAATCGACGCCCTGGTCCACAGCTTTATCGTCGCCACCGGCACGCAAGGCACCCCCGACCCGCGCGTGCAGCAGGTGGTAGTCCGCCTGACCGCGGACCTGTTCAAGGCGATCGAGGACCTCGACCTGAGCGCCAGCGAGGTCTGGAAGGGCATTGAGTACTTCGCCGAGGCGGGCGCCACCCAGGAGTTGGGCCTGCTCGCCGCTGGCCTGGGGCTGGAACGCTTCCTCGACGTCCGCGCCGACGAGGCTGAAGCCCGCGCCGGCCTGACCGGCGGCACGCCGCGCACCATCGAAGGCCCGCTCTACGTGGCCGGCGCCCCGGAAAGCACCGGCTTTGCCCGGCTCGACGACGGCAGCGACGACGGCAAGGGCGAGGTCCTGTTCATGCAAGGCACGGTGTACGGCGCCGACGGCAAGCCGCTGCCCGGTGCCAGGGTCGAGGTGTGGCATGCCAACCTGATGGGCAACTACTCGTTCTTCGACAAGACCCAGTCGCACTTCAACCTGCGCCGCACCATCGTCACCGACGCCAACGGCCGCTACCAGTTCCGCAGCAACGTGCCAAACGGCTACGGCTGCCCGCCGGAAGGCACCACCCAGCGCCTGCTGGACCAGCTCGCGCGCCACGGCCGGCGCCCGGCCCACATCCACTTCTTCGTGTCGGCGGACGGCCACCGCAAGCTGACCACGCAGATCAACATCGACGGCGACGAATACCTGTGGGACGACTTCGCCTTCGCCAGCCGCGAGGGGCTGGTGCCGGCGGTGACCCGCGTCACCGACGCCGCTGCGCTCGACAAACACGGCGTGGACAAGCCGTTTGCCTCGATCGACTTCGATTTCCGGCTGCTGCCGGAGCAGGCCGGCGCCCCCGCCGCCGAGGTGGAGCGCCAGCGCGCCGCTGCCTGATATTCCGTAGTGCCGCCCGCCGCGCGGGCCGGCAGATCCAGTCCGGGCGGCAGCGCCATGCGCAGCGCCGTCCCGCAGACAGACATCGGCAGGAGACAACTCCATGATCCCCATCTATCCGGAGGGCAAGGCCCCCGTTCGCCCCAGCGCCAGGCGCCTCGACCTCGATGCCTTCCTGGTGGAAGACAAGGCAAGCGGCGACTACCGCCTGCACCGCCAGGCCTTTACCGACGAAGACCTGTTTGAACTCGAGATGAAGCACATCTTCGAGGGCAACTGGATCTACCTGGCGCACGAAAGCCAGATCCCGAACAACAACGACTACTACACCACCCATATCGGCCGCCAGCCGGTGGTGATCGCGCGCAATCGCCAGGGCGAGCTGAACGCCTTCATCAACGCCTGCAGCCACCGTGGCGCCATGCTGTGCCGCCACAAGCGCGGCAACAAGGCCACCTATACCTGCCCGTTCCACGGCTGGACCTTCAACAACAGCGGCAAGCTGCTGAAGGTGAAGGATCCCGAGAACGCCGGCTATCCTGACTGCTTCAACAAGGAAGGCTCGCACGACCTGAAGAAGGTGGCGCGCTTCGAAAACTACCGCGGCTTCCTGTTCGGCAGCCTGAACGCGGACGTGCCGCCGCTGCAGGATTTCCTCGGCGAAGCGGCGCGCGTCATCGACATGATCGTTGACCAGTCGGCCGACGGGCTCGAGGTGCTGCGCGGCTCGTCCACCTACACGTTCGAGGGCAACTGGAAGCTGCAGGCCGAGAACGGCGCCGATGGCTACCATGTGTCGGCGGTGCACTGGAACTACGCTGCGACCACCAGCCAGCGCAAGCAGAAGAACGCGCAGGAAGACAAGATCCGCGCCATGGACGCCGGCAAGTGGGGGCGGCAGGGCGGTGGCTTCTACGCCTTCGAGCACGGCCACATGCTGCTGTGGACGCGCTGGGCCAACCCGGAGGACCGCCCCAACTTCAGCCGCCGCGAGGAATTCGCCGAGCGCTGCGGCGCGGAGACCGCGGACTGGATGATCCAGAACTCGCGCAACCTGTGCCTCTACCCCAACGTCTACCTGATGGACCAGTTCGGCTCTCAGATCCGCCTGCTGCGTCCGCTGGCCGTCGACAAGACCGAGGTCACCATCTACTGCATCGCGCCGAAGGGCGAATCCGACGAGGCGCGCGCGCGCCGCATCCGCCAATACGAGGATTTCTTCAACGTCAGCGGCATGGCCACGCCCGACGACCTTGAGGAGTTCCGCGCTTGCCAGCAGGGCTACGCCGGGCAGGCACTGGCCTGGAACGACATGTGCCGCGGCGCGAAGCACTGGATCGACGGTGCCGACGAGGCCGCGCAGCGCATCGGACTCAAGCCCGTGATGAGCGGGGTGCGTACCGAGGACGAGGGCCTCTACACAGTGCAGCACCGCTACTGGCTGGACGTGATGAAGAAGGCCGTGGCAGAGCAATCCGCCGAAGCCGCGAATGAAGCCACCGACGCCGCCGCAGGGAGCGCAGCATGAGCACCGCCGACATCACCTTCGACAAACCGGTCGACGTGGCCGCCATCCAGTCCTTCCTGTACCGCGAGGCACGGCTGCTGGATGACGAAGAGTGGGACGCATGGATTGAGTGCTATCACCCCGACGCAAAGTTCTGGATGCCCTGCTGGGATGACGACGGCAAGCTGATTACCGACCCGCAGCGCGAGATCTCGCTGATCTATTACCCGACCCGCCAGGGCCTGGAGGATCGCGTGTTTCGCATCAAGACCGAGCGCTCCAGCGCCACCATTCCGGACACTCGCACCAGCCACAACCTGAGCAACGTCGAAGTGCTCGGGGTGGAGGGCGACACCTGCACCGTGCGTTTCAACTGGCACACGCTCAGCCATCGCTACCAGACCACCTACAGCTACTTCGGCATGTCGCGCTACACGCTCGACCTCTCCGGCGGGCAGCCGCGCATCCTGGACAAGTATGTCGTGCTCAAGAACGACTACATCAACCAGGTCATCGACATCTATCACATCTGATCCAGGCTGGAGGACCGCGCCATGGAACACACCATCGCCCTGCAATTCGAGGACGGCGTCACCCGCTTCATCACCTGCGGCGAGCACGAGACCCTGTCCGATGCCGCCTACCGGCAGCAGATCAATATCCCGCTGGACTGCCGCGACGGCGCCTGCGGTACCTGCCGGGGGCTGTGCGAGTCGGGCAGCTATGACCTGCCGGCCTCGAGCTATATCGAGGATGCACTGACCGCAGAGGAAGCTGCCGAGGGCTACGTGCTGGCCTGCCAGACCCGTCCGCGTTCGGACTGCGTCATTCGCGTGCCCGCCTCGTCGGCCGCGTGCAAGACCGGCGTCACCACCTACCAGGGGACGCTGGCCGAGTTGGAACAGCTCTCCGATTCGACCATTGGCTTTTCCATCGACCTGGACGGGGCCGCCGGCCTGGATTTTCTGCCCGGCCAGTATGTCAATGTCGAGATCCCGGGCACCAGCCAGACGCGCTCCTATTCCTTCAGCTCGGCGCCCGGCAGCGCGCGCACCGGCTTCGTGGTGCGCAACGTGCCGGAAGGGCGGATGAGTACGTGGCTGACCAGCCAGGCGAAGGCCGGCGAGCGCGTGGCTATTTCGGGCCCCTACGGCAGCTTCTACCTGCGCGAGGTGGCGCGGCCGGTGCTGTTCCTGGCCGGGGGCACCGGCATCGCCCCCTTCCTGTCGATGCTCGATGTACTGGCCGCCAGCGGCTGTGCGCAGCCGGTGCGCATGGTCTACGGGGTCACCAACGACATCGACCTGGTGGTGCTGTCGCGCATCAATGCGGCCCAGGATGCCTTGCCTGGCTTCGAATACCGTACCTGTGTTGCTGACGCCGCCAGCAATCACGCCCGCAAGGGCTATGTCACAGCCCATGTGGACCCGGAATGGCTTAACGGCGGCGATGTCGACATCTACCTGTGTGGCCCCGTGGCGATGGTGGAGGCCGTGCGCGGTTGGCTGCAGCAGAGCGGCATCACGCCCGCCGGCTTCTACTATGAGAAGTTCTCGGCCAGCAACGCGGCATGAGCAAGGAGCACGACAACATGAGAACTGCTACACGCTTTGCCGGCAAAGCCATGATCGTGACCGGGGCCGCGCAAGGCATCGGCCGCGGCGTCGCACTGGCCGCCGCCGCCGAGGGCGCCTCGGTAGCGCTGGTCGACCGCTCAGCGCTGGTCGATGAAGTCGCGGCGCAGATCGTTGCCGCAGGCGGGCAGGCCATCGCAGTGCACGCTGACCTGGAGCGCTATGCCGGCGCCGCGCAAATGGCGCAAGCGGCCGAAGCAGCCTTCGGCCGCATCGACATCCTCGTCAACAACGTGGGCGGCACAATCTGGGCCAAGCCCTTCCAGGCCTATGAGGAGGAGCAGATCGAAGCCGAGATCCGGCGCTCGCTGTTCCCCACGCTGTGGTGCTGCCGAGCGGTGCTGCCCGGCATGGTCGCGCGCCGGCAGGGCGTCATCGTCAACGTGTCGTCGATTGCCACGCGCAGCATCCACCGGGTGCCCTACGCGGCGGCCAAGGGCGGCGTCAACGCACTGACGGCCAGCCTCGCCTTCGAGCATGCGCACGAAGGCGTGCGCGTCAACGCAGTGGCCACCGGCGGCACTGAGGCACCGCCGCGCAGGATTCCGCGCAACATGGCAGCTCAGAGCGAGCAGGAGGCCATCTGGTACCAGGCCATCGTCGACCAGACCAGGGCCTCGAGCCTGATGCACCGCTATGGCACGATCGACGAACAGGTGCATGCCATCTTGTTCCTGGCCTCGGACGAGGCTTCGTACATTACCGGCACGGTCCTGCCGGTCGGCGGCGGGGATCAGGGTTGACGGTGGCATCGATTGGAGCGCAGTCCAACCGCCGAGGGACTGCAGCGTGTTGCATTGCTCGGCTTACAGCTTTCATTAGCAGATAGGAGTCAGATCATGAGCAAGCCCTCGATCATTCTGGTGCACGGCTTCTGGGGAGGTGCCGCGCATTGGGGAAAAGTCATCGTTGAACTGGCGCGAAAGGGGTATACGAGCGTCCGCGCCGTTGAAATGCCGCTGACATCGCTTGCTGACGACGTCGAGCGTACCCGCAAGATGATTGCCCAGCAGAAAGGGCCGGTCCTCCTAGTGGGGCATTCATACGGTGGTGCTGTGATAACCCAGGCGGGTGACCAGCCCAATGTGGTGGGGCTTGTGTATATCGCGGCGTTTGCGCCAGATGCGGGGGAGAGCCCTGGTGGCCTTACGCAGCAGCATCTTCCGGTTGCGGCTCCCAATCTCGAACCCGACAGCGACGGCTACTTGTGGCTCAAGTCCGATAAGTTCCATGAGAGCTTCTGCCAGGATCTTTCGCCCGACGACGCGCTGGTGATGGCGGTGACGCAGAAGGCGCCGCTTGCAAGCACCTTCGGCGACATCATCACGACGCCGGCCTGGAAAAAGAAGCCGTCCTGGTACCAGATTTCCAGCGAAGACAGAATGATCGCCCCCGAAAACCAACTGAAGATGTCGGCCCGCCTCAATCCCCGGAAGGTCATTACTCTGGCGGCAAGCCATGCTTCGCTGGCTTCGAAGCCCGCCGAGGTTGCAGCGTTGATCGACGAAGCCGCGACCGACTCGGTCAAAGGATAGCGCCCTGAACGCCGGCGCCCGCCGGACCAGGCTGCGCAGTGCGCCGAACAGCGGAAAGCTGCGCGGGAATCAAGGGGAGCCCCCCGGCTACAGCATCGCTGAATGCAAATGATGCGGATTGTCGATCGTTTCCGCGATGATCCGCAGCGACTCCTCGATCTCATCGCGCTCGCCCGGGCCGCCCAGGCAGACACGAATCGCATCGGGCGGGTTGCCGTCGGTCGAGAAGGCGGCGGCCGACACCGCGCCGATGCCGCGCGAGCGCAGGTGGAGCGCCAGTTCCGACGGGCTCCACGCTGAAGCCGCCGGGATCGGCAGCCACAGGTGAAAGCCTTCCGGGTCCGCGTCATAGGCCAGGCCCTCGAGCACATGGCGCGCAATCAGCTGCCGCGCTGCGCTTTCGGCGCGGATGGCCTTGAGCATGTCGTCTACCGTTCCGTCCTTGATCCAGGATGTAGCGAGCAATGTGTTGATGGGGCTCGCCATCACCGTCGTTGCCCGCAGGGTGCCAGCCAGGCGCTGCGCCTGCCGGGCAGTGGGGGCGTGCAGGAACGCTATGCGCAACCCGGCGCCCAGGCATTTGGACAAGCCGGTGACGTAATACGTGAGTTCCGGGGCGAGCGCGGAAAACGTCTGCGGTGCCCGCAGCGGCAGCATGCCGTAGGCATCGTCCTCGATGATCGGCACGCTGTAGCGCAGCGCGACTTCGGCGAGTTGCCCGCGGCGTGCCTGCGGCATGGTGCGCGTGCTCGGGTTCTGGATGGTCGGATTGCAATAGAGCGCCGCGGGCTTCTGTGTCTTGCACATGGCTTCAAAGGCGTGGGCGAACGGGCCGTCCTCGTCGCCGGGCAGCGCCTGTAGCTGGATAGTGAGCTGCGCGGCAATAGCCTTGATGCCGGGGTAGGCAAGCGCGTCGGCACAGATCGTCTGCGCCGGGCGCGCGAGCTGCGACAGCAGTGCGACCTGCGCGCTGTGGATGCCAGGCGTGACCAGCACGGTGTCCGCGCTGCATGCCGGCACCCAGCGGCGCAGCCATTTCGCGGCGACGGAGCGATCGGCCGGGGTGCCGCCGAAGTCCTGGTAGCGCAGCAGCGAGTAGGGGTCGGCGGCCTCCAGCAGTTGCGCCATGGTGGCACGAAGCCGCTCCGTCATCGCGGGCGGCTCCGGCGGCATGTTCATGGTCATCTCCGCACCCGTGCCGCCGCGCAGCGGCACCGCGGGCGCACGTCCGCGCACGTAAGTGCCACTTCCTGTCTTGGTGTCGATCAATCCCCGCTTCCTTGCTTCGCTGTAGCCGCGCGCCACGGTGGTGTAGTTCAGTTGCAGCGCTTCGGCCAGGTCGCGCAGCGGCGGCAGCCGGTCGCGCGCGCGCAGCTGGCCGTCGGCCAGTGCCTCCTCGATCAGGTCCGGAATCAGCAGATAGGCAGGCTTGGCACTGCCGGCGATACGTTTTACCCAATGGCTGGTCAGGTTGGACACCGTGGTCTCCCGCTGCGCGATGCGATGGAATTCAGTGCCTGAGGGTAGCATCCGAATGATCGCTCACCAAGCCGCGCAAGCGATTGCATATGAAGTTCTCAATGATGGTGCGATATCAACGCTCGTGCACCACGCGTGCGCACCCAGGCGGCTTGCTCCCGTTCAAAAACGTGCATTGTGGCGAAGCCGTCATGGCGTGCGCTGTGCGCCTTTGGTGGCATCCATGGCCAAAGCCGTTGCGATCATTGGGCCGATCATTTGGTCGGCTTCGGCTTGATTGGAGATTGATCGCATGACTGCGGGCATTGAGTGGCACATCGGTTGCGGATGTTGGCGTGTTCGGCCTGGCGCCGAACGGTCGATCGGCATGGGATCGAGCGACCGCACTGCCCCATCAACGCAAAGGAGAGAAGCATGCCTGCTGTCAGCAAACCGGCCCACAAGAAGGGCGATTTCCTGGTCGACTATGAAGAGAAGGTATTCGAGGACGTAAAGGCAGAAGCCGGTGAGAAGGCGCTGGTGACATTCCACACCGTCGCCTTCGAAGGCTCGATCGGCTTCGTCAACCTGCTCCAGGCCACACGCCTGCTGCGCAAGGGCTTCGAGACTTCGATCCTGCTGTACGGCCCCGGCGTCAACCTTGGCGTTCAGCGCGGCTTCCCGACGCTTGGCGACGAGGCGTTCCCCGGCCACATGAACTTCAACAAGCAGCTCACCAAGTTCATGGAAGAGGGCGGCAAGGTCTACGCCTGCCGCTTCGCCCTGCAGGCCCTGTACGGCCACGGCGAGGCCTCGCTGATTGAGGGCATCCGCCCGATCAATCCGCTCGACGTGCTCGACCTCAAGCTCCTGCATCGCAAGGAGAACGCGCTGATCATCGACACCTGGACGGTTTGAGCAAAAGGGCAGGTGCCACCATGTTACAGAAACGCATTGTGCGCGCGGCCGCGGTCCAGATCGCGCCCGACCTCGAGAGCGGCGAAGGCACGCTGGCCAAGGTCTGCGAGGCGATCGACGAGGCCGCCGGGAAAGGCGTGCAGCTGATCGTCTTCCCTGAGACCTTCGTGCCGTACTACCCGTACTTCTCCTTCGTACGGCCGCCGGTGCACTCCGGCAGCGACCACATGCGGCTATACGAGCAGGCCGTGGTGGTGCCCGGCCCGGTCACCGATGCCGTCGCCGGGCGCGCACGCCGGCACGGCATGGTCGTGGTGCTCGGCGTGAACGAGCGCGACCACGGCAGCCTGTACAACACGCAGCTCATCTTCGACACCGAGGGCAACCTCGCGGTCAAGCGCCGCAAGATCACGCCCACTTTCCACGAACGCATGATCTGGGGACAGGGTGACGCGGCCGGGCTGAAAGTCGCTGAGACCTCGATTGGCCGCGTCGGCGCACTGGCGTGCTGGGAGCACTACAACCCGTTGGCCCGCTACGCGCTGATGACCCAGCACGAGGAAATCCACTGCAGCCAGTTCCCGGGCTCGCTGGTCGGGCCGATCTTTGCCGAGCAGATCGAGGTCACCATCCGGCATCACGCGCTGGAATCCGGCTGCTTCGTCGTCAACGCCACCGGCTGGCTGACCGAAGCGCAGATCGCCTCCGTGACCACCGATCCGGCGCTGCAGAAGGCGCTGCGCGGCGGCTGCAACACCGCAATCATCTCGCCGGAGGGCCAGCACCTGGCGCCGCCGTTGCGCGAGGGCGAGGGCATGGTCATTGCCGACCTCGACATGTCGCTCATCACCAAGCGCAAGCGAATGATGGATTCGGTGGGCCACTACGCGCGCCCGGAACTGCTAAGCCTGGCCATCAATGAACGGCCGGCGGTGACGGCAGTGCCGATGGCAGGCGCCTTCTCCAACTTCCATGGGAGCATCCGCGATGACATCCAGCGCGACCGTGCCGGCGTCGAGCCGGCAATTGATGACTGAGCTGCAGTCCGTCGGGCTGCGCCTGGAAGACCCGAATGCCGGCGCAGCCAGCCGGCGCGGCGGGGCCGGTCCGTCCGACCACAAGGCGGTCACCATCGACGGCGTGACCATCATGGTGCCGGTGCATACCAGCACCGCGTGGCACTCGCCGTTCGTGGCGCAGGCGCCCGATGGAACGGGGCGCAGCGCGCTGATGCGCGGCACCATCCCGATTGCCAGCATCAGCTTTCCGAAGGCGCCGCGCTTCTATGCGCTGCAGACCCTGGAGGGCATCCCATACTCGCATATCGCCACGCTGCATGGCGCCGACGTGCTGGCCACGACCGTCCTGCAGACCTGCATCCGGTACGAGAGCCGCAAGAAGACCTGCAAGTTCTGCTCGATCGGCCAGTCGCTGGCGGCAGGCCGTACGGTGGCGCGCAAGACGCCGGAGCAACTGGCCGAAGTGGCGCGCGCCGCAGTGCTGCTCGATGGCGTCAGGCATATGGTGCTGACCACCGGCACGCCGCCGACGCAGGACCGGGGCGCGGCTATTCTTTGCGAGAGCGCCTTCGCCATCAAGGCCGCGGTCGACCTGCCGATCCAGGCGCAGTGCGAGCCGCCCGATGACGACCGCTGGTTCGAGCGCATGAAGGCCGCCGGCATTGACACGCTCGGCATGCACCTCGAGGTCGTCACGCCGGCGGTGCGCGAGCGCATCATGCCGGGCAAGGCGTCGGTGCCGCCGAGCCGTTACATTGAAGCCTTCAGGGCCGCCGTTGCCGTGTTCGGCAGGGGGCAGGTCAGCACCTACATCCTCGCGGGACTCGGCGACACCGCAGAAGCCATCCTGTCGCTCTCGCGCGAGCTGATCGAACTCGGGGTGTATCCGTTCGTGGTGCCTTTCGTGCCGATCTCCGGCACGCCGCTGGAGGACCACCCGGCTCCCTCGCCGGCCTTCATGCAGTCGATCCTGCAGCCGCTCGGCGCCATGTTGGGCGCCGCCGGCATGCGCTCGTCCGATATCAAGGCGGGTTGCGGCAAGTGCGGCGCGTGCTCGTCGCTGGCGACCTACGAGCGCGAGGCGGCACTGGCGACCGACGGAGCGACATCATGAAAAGCGATCTCTGCGTCGAGGTGCCGGGCAGCCCGATATTCCGCATCCGCTGGGCCGAGCACGCCTGGGAGGCGGAGCAGGCCTATCGCCTGCGCCAGGTCGTGTTCTGCGAGGAGCAGGGCATCTTCGCGGGCGACGACCGGGACGCGGTGGACGATGTGGCGCAACTGCTGGTGGCGGTGCGCTTCGAGCCGGAGTTGCCGGGTCATCCCGGGACCGTGGTCGGCACCGTGCGCATCCATGAAAGCGAGCCGGGCGTGTGGTTCGGCTCGCGGCTTGCGGTGGATGCTGCATACCGAAGCCAGGGAAAGATCGGTGCGACGCTGATCCGCCTGGCGGTGAGCAGCGCCCACGCGATCGGCTGCCGGCGCTTCCTTGCACACGTGCAGAGCCAGAACGTGCCCTTGTTCAGGCGCTTGCATTGGAACGTCCTGGCCGAGGAGACGCTGCTCGGGCGGCCTCACCACCTGATGCAGGCTGACCTGAACCATTACCCGCCTTGCCATACCCCGCACGCGGGCCTGATTACCGAAGGCAGGGCCGTGAGATGAGCCTCGACGATTTCGTACACACTCTGCGCAGCAGCCGCGGTTTTGCGCATAAGACCGATATCCCGGCCATGCTGTCGCCGCTCGGCGCAGCGGCCGCCGGACGCAACGCGGCCATGGCCGTGGGCGTAGGCGACGACTGCGCGGCATTGCGGGATGGCGACGGCTACCTGCTGTTCGCCATCGAAGGACTGGTCAGCGATTTCATCCGCACCATGCCGTGGTTCGCCGGCTACAGCGCGGTCATGGTGAACATCAGCGATATCTATGCGATGGGCGGCAGGCCGACGGCCGTGGTCGATGCGCTATGGAGCGATGGCGCCGCCGACGCCGCCGAGGTGCTCAAGGGCATGGCCGCGGCGTCTGCCGCCTATGGCGTGCCGATCGTCGGCGGTCACAGCAACGCGCGCAGCGAGCAAAGCCAGCTTGCCGTGGCCATCCTCGGCCGTGCGCGCAAGCTGCTGTCGAGCTTCGCCGCGCGTCCCGGCCAGCGCCTGTTGATGGCCGTGGACCTGCGCGGCGCATTCGCGGAGCCATTTCCGTTCTGGAACGCCTCCACGGGCGCACCGGGCGAACGACTGCGTGCGGATCTCGAACTCTTGCCTGTGCTGGCCGAAGAGGGCCTTTGCGCCGCAGCCAAGGACATCAGCATGGCGGGTCCGCTTGGCACCGCGCTGATGCTGCTCGAATGCTCCGGGGTGGGCGCCCGCATCGCGCTGGAGCGCATTCCCCGGCCCGCTGGCGTGCCCCTGGAGCGATGGCTGACGGCATTCCCGAGCTATGGCTTCCTGCTGGCCGTCGATGACGACGATGCGCAGGCGGTCGAACGCCGCTTCCTCGATCGCGGCATTGCCTGCGCCCAGATCGGCGCCATCGACGATTCCCGTGTCGCCACGCTCACGCACGCCGGCGAACGGGCCACGTTGTGGGACTTGCGCGAGGCGGGGTTCATCCTGCCGACGCGCCTGGCCACGCCGATCGATTCCCCAACCTGAGAACTGCCATGCCGGTTACCCATTTCCGCATCCGCTGGCCTGACCAGACCGAGATGGCCTGCTATTCCCCATCCTCCATCGTCACGGAGCACTTTGTCGAAGGGACAGCGTATCCGCTGGACGAGTTCGTCGAGCGTGCGCGTACCGCGCTGGGCGCCGCATCCGAGCGGGTGCGGGCCAGGTATGGCTACGCCTGCTCCTCCGCAATGGATCAGCTCCGCATCCTGGAAATTGCCGCGCAGCGGTTCCGGGGCCAGGACGGCGCCACCGTCCGTTTTCTCGGCTTTGGCAGCTAACCGTTCTTCAAATTTCTCGCCTCAAAGGATCCAACATGTCCCACATCATCAACACCAATCCGGGCCAGGCCGCAGAGCCCAGGCACTACGGCGTCATCATTGTCGGCGGCGGCCAGGCCGGACTATCGATGAGCTACTTCCTGAAGCAGGCCGGCATCGACCATCTGCTCATCGAGAAGCACACCGTCACGCACGCCTGGCGCACGCAACGCTGGGATGCGTTCTGCCTGGTGACGCCGAACTGGCAATGCGCGCTGCCGGGCTATCCCTACCAGGGAGATGATCCGCACGGCTTCATGAAGAAGGATGAAATCACGGCCTATCTCGATGGCTTTATCCGGACGGTCGGCGCGCCGGTACTCGAGCATACCGAGGTGCGGCAAGTGAAGGCGCGCGCCCAGGGGGGATTTTCCGTGGTGACGAGCCAGGGTGCATTCACCGCGGACCAGGTGGTGGCGGCCTCGGGTGGTTATCACACGCCGATCGTGCCGCGCATGGCCGAGCGCCTGCCGACGTCGATCCGGCAATTGCAATCGTCCGAATACAGGAATCCCGGGTCGCTGCCCGAGGGTGCGGTGCTCGTGGTTGGCTCGGGCCAGTCGGGCGCGCAGATTGCCGAAGACCTGCACCTGGGCGGGCGCAAGGTGTATCTGGCCGTCGGCGAGGCGCCGCGTTGCGCGCGCTTCTATCGCGGGCGGGACGTCGTGGACTGGCTCGCGGACATGAAGTACTACGATCTGCCCGTTACCGAGCATCCGCTGCGCGAGGGCGTGCGCGATAACACAAATCACTACGTCACCGGTCGCGACGGCGGCCGCGATATCGACCTGCGCAAGTTCGCCACCGAGGGGATGGAGCTCTACGGCGTGCTGGGCGACTACCGCGACGGCCAGCTTCGTTTTGCGCCGGACCTTCGTCACAACCTGGACGATGCCGATGCAACCTACAACCGCATCAACGCGAGCATCGACAAGTTCATCGCGGAGCGAGGCATGGAGGCGCCGCCGCCGAGCGTCTATGCGCCCGTATGGGCGCCACCGGCCGAGCGCACCGAACTCGATCCCAAGGCAGCCGGCATCGGTTCGATCATCTGGTGCATCGGCTTCCGACCGGATTTCAGCTGGCTCGAAGTGCCGGTATTCAACGGCCGCGGTTATCCAGGCCATGAACGTGGCGTGACAGCGCACGCCGGTTTGTATTTCCTCGGGCTGCCGTGGTTGCACACGTGGGGATCGGGGCGATTCTCCGGCATCGCGCGCGACGCCGAATACCTCGCGGGTTTGATTGCCGCGGGCGAGAGCGACACCGCGCTGGCCGCCTGACATGGAAGCCCTTGTCTCGCGCCATGTCGCCGGCATGCCCCAGTTGGCATACACCGGCCTGTCAGAGAACTGGCTGCTGAAGACCTGCGGCGACCTGCACTGGCGCCTGCTGGCCGCCGGCGTCGGCCTGGCGGTGCCGGACTTCCGGGATGCCGAGGGCAATCCGGTGTATGCGGCGTTCACCGCGATCCGCGTGCGCGATGCCGCGCCGCAAACGGTCGGCGAGCACGCCGAGTTCAGCATCGACTCGCGCATCTTGCCAGCGGGCGGCGTGAAGCACCTCAGCGAACATGCGGTCGACATGCAGGGGGACCGCCGCGCCAGCGTGACGATGCTGTCCACCTTCATCCGTCGCACGCGTGAGCGGGACAACCGCTCGGTCGTGCGCACCATGCCGACCGTGGCCGCGAAGTGGGCCGGCGCCGGCCCGTCGGCACAGGCGGCGGAACTGTCGCTGCTAGCACGGCGGTTTCGCTGCGGGGACTGGGGCACGCATCTCGGGCTCGATCAGGCCCGGCATCGTGTCTGCCACGCGGCCGAATACCTGCCGTGCCCCTGCAACGACTTCAATGGTGCCGACCTGCTGTACTTCGCCAGCTTCCAGGCCATGGTCGATCGCGCGGAATGGCAATGGCGCCGCGACGCGGATCCGCCCTCGGTGTTCGCGCGGGACCTGTTCTTCCATGGCAACGCCAATGTCGGCGAGTCGCTGGAGCTGACCATTTCCGCACTGCGCGAGGACAAGGAGGGATTGACGCACTGGTGTGAGATCCGGCGCAGCCGCGACGGCGAGAAGATCGCCGATGTGGTCACGCAGAAACGCTGGAGGCAACGATGAACGCGAACCGGATCGACCTGGCAGGCGCCCTGGAGCTGAAGCCGGTCTACGGGCCCGACGATCTGACTGGCCTTGGCCACCTGGGCGACATGCCCGGCGAGGCCCCGTTCGTTCGCGGCCCCTATTCCACCATGTACCGCGGCAGGCCATGGACCATCCGCCAGTACGCGGGATACGGCGACGCCGCGACGTCGAATCTCGCCTATCGCGAGGCCTTGAAGCAGGGCGCGCAGGGCTTGTCGGTGGCCTTCGACCTGCCGACCCATCGCGGCTACGATTCCGACGACCCTCAGGCGCAGGCCGATGTCGGCATGGCCGGCGTGGCCATCGACTCGGTCGACGATATGCGGCGCCTGTTCAAAGGCATTGCGCTGGACCGTGTGTCAGCATCGATGACCATGAGTGGTGCGGTGCTCCCAGTACTGGCAGCGTTCTTTGTCGCGGCCGAGGAATCGGGCGTCCCGTTCGAACAGCTGCGCGGCACCATCCAGAACGACATCCTCAAGGAGTTCATGGTCCGGAACACCTGGATCCATGCGCCGCAGCCGTCGCTGCGCATCGCCACCGACGTGGTCGAATGGCTGGCCGCGCATGCGCCGAAATTCAACGGCATGTCGATCTCGGGTTATCACTTCCAGGAATCGGGCGCCGATCCGGTGCTGGAACTGGCGCTGACACTGGCCAATGCCAGGACCTATGTCGGCCTGCTGCGTGAGCGCGGCCTTGATGTCGATGCGTTCTGCGGCGGACTGAGCTTCTTCTTCGGCGTCGGCAAACCATTCTTCGTTGAAATCGCCAAGCTGCGCGCCGCGCGGCTCCTGTGGCACGACATCGTGTGCGAGCTGGGCGGCACCAGCGCGCGCGCCACCGCCATGCGCATGCATTGCCAGACTTCGGGTTGGACGCTCGCCGCGCAGCAGCCGCTCAACAATATCGCGCGCACCACGGTCGAGGCGATGGCTGCGATCTTTGGCGGTACGCAGTCGCTGCATACCAACGGCTTTGACGAGGCATTGGCATTGCCGGGCGCGCAGGCCTCGCGGCTGGCCCGCGACACGCAGCTGATCCTCCAGCATGAATTTGGCCTGTGCGAGGTGGCGGACCCGTGGGCGGGCTCCTACCTGATCGAGTCGCTGACCGGCCGCATGGTGACGGAGGTTCGCGCGGTGCTGGCGCACATCGATGCCCAGGGTGGCATCCTGCCAGCCCTCGAATCCGGCTGGGTGCAGCGGCGCATCCACCAGGCCGCGCTGCGGACGCAGGCTCGGCTCGATGCGGTGGAAGAGGTCGTGGTGGGTGTCAACCGCTACCAGGAGCCCGACGACAATGGTCAGGAATGCCTGGAGATCGACGGTACCCAGGTGCGCGTGAAACAGGCATGCCGCCTGGACGCGCTGCGCAGCCGCCGCGATGACGGGGCGGTCCGGCATGCGCTGGCGGCGTTGACCGAGGCGGCCAGGCGGGGCAAGCGCAACCTGCTGGCCTGTGCGATCGACGCCATGCGTTGCCGCGCCACGGTCGGGGAATGTACCCGGGCGCTGCTCCAGGTCTGGCCGCGCCATACTGTCCAGTCGTCCTACGACGCAGCGCTGTATGGCACGGCTCGCGCCGGCAACACGGAATGGCTGGCGGCCTGCGATTGCGTCAGTGCGCTGCACGAGCGGCTTGGCCGCGCGCCCCGGATCCTCGTGGCCAAGCTCGGCCAGGACGGCCACGACCGTGGTGCGAGGGCGGTGGCGGCCGGGCTTGCCGATGCCGGGTTCGTGGTCGAACTGACACCGCTGTTCCAGTCCGCCGAGGCGGTTGCGTCTTCTGCTTGCGATGGCGACTTCGATGCGATCGGCATCTCCACGCTGGGCGGCGCGCATCTGGAACTGCTGCCGGCGTTGCTACACGCCTTGCGGCAGCGCGCGCTCGATGTGCCGGTCTTCGTCGGCGGCATTGTTCCGGCAGACCACAGGCGCTTGCTGCGCCAGTGCGGTGTGCAGGGAATTTTCGGACCGGGCACGCCGATGGAGATCATCGTGAGCACCATCGTGGCTGCGCTCACGTTGTCTAGGATGCCTACCGCGTCCGCGCCCTTTCATTGACACCGGCGCGTTCGGTGGGCAAGCGCCTCCGTCATGCGTCCAGGAGTCGTCGCCCCGCAAATCGCGCCACCTCCCGCGCCAGCAAATCCTCAGTGCAGTTGGCGGTAAGAGTGACGGTAAGGCCTCACAGCCAATCCCTAGAAGTGGGTGGCGATAGACGCCTGCAGCGCGGAGTAGAGCTCGCCGAACGCAATGGCGGTCGGCGAGGCGCCAAGCGCCTTGAACATCGAGATCCAGAGCGGGATGCCGGGCACGCGGATCTTGAAGCCCTTCAGGTCCGCAGGTGTCTGAACCGGCCGGCTGGCCGAGGTGATATTGCGGTAGCCGTTGTCCAGGCACTTGTCGAACACGTGCAGGTTGACCTTGCCCAGCGCTGCCCGCACGTGCGCGCCGACGTCACCATCCATGGCCGCCCAGACTGTGTCGTAGTCCTTGAAGGCAAAGGCAACGCCGTTGATGCCGGCGGTCGGCACCAGTGTCTGCAGGTTGGTACCGGCGGTGGACATGAAATCCATGGCCCCGGCGCGGGTCTGCGAGATCATGTCGGGCTCGGTGCCCAACTGGCTGGCGGGATATACCTGGAGATCCACCTTGCCGCCGGTGTCCTTGCGGATGGCTTCCGCGGCTTCCTTGATGCGCAACGTGCCAGGGTGGTCCGCCAGAAATGCCGTGCCGTATTTGAGCCGGATGCTGGCAGCCTGGGCAAAGCCATGGCGCACCGGCAATGCGAGCGCGAGACTGCCGGCCTCGCGGCTGAACTGCGCGATGTTCCCGACGGTGATTGACTAGATCGCGAAAGGCCTGGTCAATCCCGGGCAAATTGTCACGCACCACGTCGATTTTCGCGATGTTGCCGGCGCGTTTGCACTGGCCGAGGGCAATCCGGGCGAATGCTGCAAGGTGCTGCTTGATTTTGGCCATGGTGGCTGACATTGCACAACGACGCTGGTTTATAATTGTTGAAAAAAGATCACTTATAGTGCTCAAATCGGCATCGGGATAAACCTTTCGTTGGCAAGGGTTTGCTAAGCGTGTATTTTGAACACCATGAGTGATCAAAATCACGGAAAACTAAACCAGCTTCTGGTAAGGCTTGGTGATACCACCTTGGTATCCAGCCGATGGCTGCGCGCGCATGGGTATTCCAACAGCCTTGTCGCACGCTATGTGGCCAGTGGCTGGCTGGTTTCGCCAGCGCGTGGTGTCTACATGAGGCAGGGCGGGCGCCTGCAGTGGCAAGGCGTGGTCCATTCCCTTCAGGCCAACGAGGCATTGGCTGTGCACGTCGGTGGGCGCTTTGCGCTGGCCATGCAGGGGCATGAGCACTACCTGCGCCTGGGCGAAGCGGGCACGATCACGCTTTACGGGCCACAACGGCTGCCAGGCTGGGTGGGCAAGCTGCCATTGAACGAACACTTCGAGTTTCACGGCAAGGGGCCTTTCGAACTGACTGCGTTGCACTTCATGCCCGAGCTGCCGGAAAAGGCGTTGCTCGATCAGGGATTGACATGGCACGAGGTCAGCCCAGGCACCGATGCCCTGGCCTGTTCCACGCCGGAGCGGGCCATGCTGGAACTGTGCGATGGCGTGGCAAATGCGGCCCTGGTCTATGAGGTCGATGCGCTGATGCAGGCGATGACGACGCTGCGGCCGCAACGGGTCGGCATGATGCTGCGCCATTGCCGCAGCATCAAGGCCAAGCGCCTGTTCCTGGCGCTGGCCGAACGCCACCGGCATGCATGGCTAGCGCATGTGCCACTCGATGGCGTCGATCTGGGCCGGGGCAAGCGCGCGCTGGTGCCCGGTGGACGCCTGCATCCGACCTACCAGATTACTTTGCCTGGAGACCTGGATGAGCATCTGGGATAAGCGCTATACCGACCGGGTGCAATTGCTGGTCGAGATCCTGCCGGTCCTGGCGAAAGAGCCGCGCTTCGCACTTAAAGGGGGCACGGCGATCAACCTGTTCGAGCATGACCTTCCGCGGTTGTCGGTGGACATCGACCTGGCCTGGTTGCCCGTGCATGACTTCGCCGAGGATGCGGCCTCGATTGCTGCGGCATTGGAGCAACTGGCCGATGCACTGCGCGCCCGCCCGCTACAACTGCAGGTGCAGTCGTCGGCGGGCGAGGGTACGCGGTCGGTGACGCGATTGGTGGCCAGCCGTGGCCGCGCGCGCGTGCAGGTCGAGACAACACCGGTCATGCGCGGCACAGTGCATCCGGTGCGCAGCATGGTGGTCAGGCCGAAGGTGGAGGAGGCTTTTGGCTTCGCCTCCGTGCAGGTGCTTGATTTCGCCGATCTTTATGCCGGCAAGCTGGCCGCAGCGTTGTCGAGGCAGCATCCGCGCGATCTGTTTGATGTCAGTCTGCTGCTGGAGGACGAACGTGCGGATGAGAGGCTTTGGCGGACTTTCCTGGTGTACCTGACCTGCAGCCCCAAACCTGCCTGGGAGATGCTGGCCCCTCGCGCGCCGGCGGATTTCGCGGCAACGTTCGACGCGCATTTCAAAGGGATGACTGCCGAGCCTGTCAGTGCGGAAGCGCTGCTGGAAAGCCGCGAGCGCCTGCTGGCGCGAGTGGCGGAGTGGCTGGATGAGCCATCCCGTGCGTTTCTTGGATCCGTGGAGGATGAAAAGCCGGATTTCGGGCTCATCGGGCTTCCTCACGCAGTTGAGTTGCCGGGCATACGGCGCAAGTTGCATAACCTGGCCCAGCGCTCGCCAGCCAAGCGGCAGGCGGATCGTCGCGAGCTGGAACAGACGCTGGCGCGGCTCACAGGGCGGGGTGCCTGAAGCACAGGCCCCTGGCGAGCCAGCAGGTGGCGCTTGACGCGCATTCTCTCTTCGTTCACCTTATGTCCCCGGCATGGATGGCCAGGCGTCCCATTGCCGGCGCCAGGCCTTTCGCGGCGATCGCGCCAGCGCAGCCCGCGGGCGAACAACAAAAGGTGACCAAAGGGAGACCATCACAAATGAGCAAGCTACTGCTCGGACCCGTGCTGTCGTTTCGTGGCCTCGGAACGGATGGCTCATGGAAGGTGACGGCGCTCGTTGGCATAGAAGATCAAGCCAGGGTTCCTCAGGTCACCGTGGAAGGCCGCAAGGCCGGCAAGCCGGTGACCCTGCTGCAGCATGCGGGCCGCACCTATCTGCGCTACGACCTGTCCTGCAAGCTGCGCAAGAACGAACGGCGGGTACCGTACAGCATCGAAGGTGTCGGGGAGGCGTGGCACTTTACCGTGCCCGGCAAGGGCTACGCGCCGCGCATGGCCTATGTTTCGTGCAACGGATTCTCCGACCCGGGCGGCATGCGCAAGCTGGTCAAGGCCGAGAACGCGGTATGGGCGGACTTGCTGTGCAACCACGACAAGGAAATCCGTCCGCCAGGCTATGAGCTGGACAAGGAGCAGCTCTGGCACGAGGCGCGTACCCATGACCAGGGCAATCAGCGCTTCCATCTGATGCTGATGGGCGGCGACCAGATCTACTTCGATTCGATCTGGGAAGACATCAAGCTGCTGAAGCGCTGGATCGGGTTGACGCGGGAGGAGCAGCTGCAGTACCCGGTGGACGCTGACCTCGAGAAAGAAATCGAGGACTACTATTTCAAGCTCTACAGCGAGCGCTGGCTGCCTCATGCCAGGTCAGGGTGGGGTAGTGCAGAGAAGCCGCTCGACGCTGCCCAGGCCATGGCACGGATCCCCACGGTGATGATGTGGGATGACCATGACATCTTCGACGGCTGGGGTTCCTATAGCCCCGAGATGCAGCGCAGTCCATTGTTCCAGCGGCTGTTCTTCCATGCGCGCCGGGCGTTCTGGGTCTTCCAGATGCAGCATGCTGTCGAACAGCTTCCCGACCTGGTGCCGCGCACTGACGTCAGGGTCCGGTCTGACGATCCATTGTTCGAACCGGTCAAGTGGTCTCAGGTGCTGTCCGGTGACAAGCTTGCGCTGCCGTTGCTGGACGAGCAGCCGGGGTTCACGTTCACGCATTCGGCTGGCCCAGTCAGTCTGATCGTTGCTGACCTGAGGACCGAACGATCCCAGGAGCAGGTGCTTGGACCCGGTACCTGGGGCGCACTGCAGCGGTGGCTGTCGGGTGTCGAATCGGGCCACGCCGTCAACCCTGGCGGCATCAATTGCCAGCATCTGCTGCTGCTGTCCTCCGTGCCGGTGGTCCATCCCAAGCTGTCGCTGGCCGAAGCCTTCCTGGACAACTTTGGCCAGGATCATGTGCTCGACAGCAGTGCCGATGACCTGAAGGACCACTGGACCCACGACGATCACGAGGGCGAGAGGAAGCGCCTGGTAGAGACGTTGCTCAAGACAGCCAGCCAGAAGCAGCTGCGCGTGACGATCATCTCTGGTGATGTCCATGTCGCGGCCTGGGGTGTCGCCTACAGGAAAGACGTGGGGCCGAAGGACAACTGGGCGCAGATACAGCAGCTGACCAGTACTGCCGTGGTGCATCCCTCGCTGGTCGGGGTCATGGAGCGTCTGTTCTTCCATGTGCTGAACAACGTTGCCCAGTCGAAGCAGGCGCTGGATGTCAACCTGTCTGCGGAAATGATGCTCTTTCCCGGATCCAACCGGTACGTGATGCCGGCCAGGAACTGGCTTGCCATTGAGCTGGACCGGGGCACGGACAACCCGAACGGCTGCAAGCTGTGGGCGACGTGGCGGTGCGAGACCAAGGCAGCATTCTCCAATCACCTGCTGGCTACCGATCCGGTGAACTTATAGTTTTAGCCGAGTCAGAGAGTAGGGCGGGGCGACGTACTCAGGCATGCGTCCCCATGCCTCGCCGATTCAAACCCCATCCGCGGAGGATTCAAGCCATGCGCCATTGATGCCGCCGTCTGCATGACGGCCAGTCTCCACCGCCCCCAAAGCAGGGGGAGTTCCTGGCATCCCTGGAATCTTGCATGTCAAATCCCAAGCTGACGCTGGAAAGCGTTTCCTATGTCCTGCCCGACGGCCGGACGCTCTTCTCTGAACTGTCCGAACAATTCGACGTTCGCCCCACCGGCCTGGTCGGGCGCAACGGTATCGGCAAGTCCGTGCTGGCACGCATCCTGGGCGGGGAGCTTGAGCCCTCCGCGGGGCGTTGCGTGCGGTCGGGCAGCTTGCATTACCTGTCTCAGCAGGCTGCGCATGCCGTGCAGACGTCGGTGGCGGGGCTGGCTGGCGTGCAACCGGTGCTGGATGCGCTGCAACGCCTTGAGGCCGGCAGCACCGCGGCACAAGACTTCGATGACGTCGGCGAGCACTGGAACATGCCGCAACGGCTGCGGCAGGAGCTGGAACGCAATGGCCTGGGCCACCTGCAGGCGGATACCCCGGCGAGCACCCTGAGCGGCGGCGAAGCCATGCGCGTGGCACTGATCGGCGCGTTGCTGTCGGATGCCGATTTCCTGATCCTCGACGAACCCAGCAATCATCTGGACCGGCCGAACCGGCTGGCGCTGATCGCGCAACTGCAACGCTGGCAGCGCGGCCTGCTGGTGGTCAGCCATGACCGGCGGTTGCTGGAGGGCATGGCGCGCATCGTCGAGCTGTCGTCGCTCGGGTTGCGCAGCTATGGCGGCGGCTATTCGTTCTATGCGCAATGCAAGGCGCAGGAGCGAGAGAACGCCTTGCGGCAGCTGGACCAGCGCAAGCTCGAACGCAAGCGGGAAGAACAGTCGCTGCGTGCGCAGCGTGAACGCCAGGAGCGGCGGCAGGCCCGTGGCAACCGGCAGGCGCACGATGCCAACCAGGCCAGCATCCTGCTGGGCCGGCAGAAGGAGCGCAGCCAGGCATCGGCAGGCAGGCTGCGCCTGCAGCAAGCCGCCACGCGCGAAGCGCTCGATGCGCGCGTGCGCGACGCCGCGCAACAGGTGGAGGACGATGCCGCGATCGTATTGCTCGCCTTGCCTGTCAGCCAGACCGCGCAACGCCGCGTAGCTGAACTGGAGGAGGTCGATCTGCCGTTCGTGCCGGCCGCCACGCGCCGCATCAGCCTGGTGCTGACTGGCCAGCAGCGCGTGGGCGTCGTCGGCCCCAACGGTTGCGGCAAATCCACCTTGCTCAAGCTGCTTGCCGGCCAGTTGCAGCCGCTGGCTGGCCGCTGCGCGGTGCATGTCGAAAACGCCTACCTCGACCAGCAGCTGGCCGGCCTGCTGCCGCAGCGCTCAGCCATCGAACAGATGCTGGCCGCCAACCACACCGCCGGGGAGGCGGCCTTGCGCACGCGGCTTGCGCTGCTGGATCTCGATGCGCAGAAGGTCACCGCACCCAGCGGCCTGCTCAGTGGCGGCGAGCGCCTGAAGGCCGCGCTGGCTTGTACCTTGTATGCCGATCCGCCGGCACAGCTGCTGTTGTTCGATGAGCCCAGCAACCACCTGGACCTGGCGTCTGTGCAGGCAGTGGAAACGATGCTGCGCGGCTATCAGGGCACACTGGTGGTGGTGTCCCACGACGATGTGTTCATGGGCAGCCTGGGGCTGACCCATCGCCTGGCGGCTACGTCGGATGGTTGGAACCTGGAACCCTGGTGACCCGACAGCGGGGTGGTTTTATTTATACCCGGATGATATTGACATCTTATTTTATCCGGGTAATATTCGGGAATCGTCTCCAAGGGACATCCCCATGACGAACGCAACGCTTCACAACTACACCACCTTCGACGGCCACCGGCGTATCGCCACGGGCTCGCTGCAAGCCAATGCGCTGGCGCTCAAGCGCGCGCTGGAAGCCGGCGCGGGCGGACCCGTGCTGGTTTTCGACGACAGCAGCGGGCGCTCGATCGACCTGGATACGAGCGGGACGGAGGCCGCCTTACTTGAGCGGACTGCCGAGCGCGCCGCGCAGCTCGAATCCCCGCGGCAGCCAGCCGGCGACAACGACGAAGCAGCGGATGTGGCCGAGCCGCGGGGCCGAGGGCGCCCGAAGCTTGGCGTGGTATCGCGCGAGGTGACGCTGCTGCCGCGCCATTGGGAATGGCTGGCCGCCCAGCCAGGCGGGGCATCCGTGGCCCTGCGCAAGCTGGTCGAGCAGGCGCGCCGGGACAACGCGGACAAGGACCGCGGCCGCCGCGCCAGCGAACGCGCCTACCACTTCATGGTGGTGATGGCGGGAGATCTGCCCGGCTTCGAGGAAGCTACGCGGGCCTTGTTCGCGGGCGATGTGGCGGGCTTTGCGCAGCGGCTCGAGACATGGCCGGTGGATATCCGCGAGCACGTGATGCGCCTTGCGGACAGCAACGCCTGAACGGCTGCGCGGTCCCGTTCAGATGCCGCCCAGCAGGTCATGCGCATCCACGATCGCATAGGCGATCTCGGGATGCTCTTCCATGCTGCGGCGGATGGCGGCGGGGATCGACTGGCGGATCTTGCGGCACAGGCCGGGCTGCTCCTGCACCTGGATGCTGATGCCGCGCACTGTGCGCACGCCGCGGGCGCTGGGGGTGATGGTCAGCACGATGCCCAGCTGGGCCTGCATCAGGCTTTCCATGCGCTGCAATTCCGCCAGGCTGGTCAGGCTCTCAAGCCGTTCGACCAGCCGCTTTTCCTCGGCGCGGGTGAGCCGCAGCACGCGCAAGTCGGCGTTGGGGTCACTCAGCAAGGCTTCGCGCCCGCAGATGCAGGCGCCGGGCGGGCATTCCGTGCGAAGAGGGAGCGGCGCATTCATGTGGGGCGCGGCCACAAGGCCGCAAGATAGCGGGGACGATGACCGGATATGTTAATTCAGGTTGCCGGTCGCCGGTTGCCCGCTGCGGGTGCGCCATCTTGCCCGCCGCCCCTCAGGCGCCCCTCAGGTCCCCGGCCGCGGCACCTGGCCTGGCCGCGCGGGCATGGTTCAGTCCAGCTGCTCTATATGGGCCGACTTAATCAGGGCACGCCATTTGGCGGTCTCGGCATCGATCAGCTTCCGGAACTGCGCGGGCGAGCCGCCGGCCGGCTCGGCGCCCAGCGCCGCCAGGCCCTTGCGCACGTCCGATGCCTGCAGCGCAGCTTGCAGCGCTGCGTTAGGGCTGGCATGAGGCAGCGCGGACGGTCGGACGCAGTGGCAGGCACAGGCGAGTGCATGGGAGCAGGGGTGGCTGCGCCATCGGGCCGGCCGCTCAACTTGCGCCAGATCGAGGTGTTCCAGGCCATCATGCTGGCGGGCTCGGTCAGCGGTGCCGGACGCATGCTGCTTGTGTCGCAGCCCGCGGTCAGCCGGGTGCTGGCGCTGACCGAAAGCCGGCTCGGCTACCCCTTGTTCGAGCGCGCGCGGCAAGCTGTTGCCGACGCCTGAAGCGCGGCGCCTGTTTGCCGAGGTCGAGCAGGTCTACAGCGGCGTACGGCGCGTCAACGAGCTGGCTGCGGCGTTGCACCGCGAAGGCGCCGGCACGCTGCGCGTAGTGGCCAGCGCCGCGTTCGCGCAGCAGCTGGTGCCGCGTGCGCTGGCGCAGCTGCGCGCGGGCGGCGTGCCCACGCGCATTGACTACCGCAGCGTCACCTTCGACGAACTGGTCGGCATTTTCCTGAGCGGTCGGGCCGATGTCGGCGTGTCGATGGTGCCGGCCGGGCATCTGACGCTGTCGTCCACGCTGCTCGGGCGCCAGCCGATGCTGTGTGTCCTGCCGCCGGACCATCCGCTGGCAGGCCGCGAGGCGGTGACGCCGGAGGATTTCGCCGGCAGCGCGTGGATCGGCTATCCGCCCGACACGCCGCTGGGCCGTGCGCTGGCCGGCTTCTTCGGCGACAGCGACAGCGGCGCGCCCGCCATCGAGGTGCATTCCCCGGTCACGGCATGCGCCTTTGTGCAGCAGGGCCTGGGGCTGGCGCTGGTGGATGCGTGGAGCGTGACGCCAGCCATGCGCGCGGCCCTGGCGGTGCGGCCGGTGTTGCCCGCGGTCGGCCTGGAAATCTGGGCGACCCATTTCAGCCTGGCGCCGTTGCCGTTGGCGGGGCGCCGCTTCCTGGCCGCGGTCGGCAAGGTGCTGCGCGACATCCAGCCGCCTGCCGCGTGTGCGCAGGGGTAGTCCGGCAGCAAATGCCGATCCGGTCTATGCTCGCGGCAGCGGTGCGGCCCGACGGCCCCCGACGATGAGAATTTCCAACCAAGGCCTGCACAGGAGATCCCCCATGGCACTCTCGATGTACGACGTTTCGATTCCCCCGTTCATCCGCGCACTCGCCAACCTGGCCGAGATCCTGGACAAGGGCGCGGCCCACGCCCAGGCGCAGGGCATGGACCCGGCCGACCTGATCCAGACCCGCCTGATCGCCGACATGGATGCGCTGCCGGCACAGGTGCAGCGCGCCAGCGACGCCGCCAAGGGCTGTGCCGCGCGGCTGGCAGGCATCGAGGTGCCGTCGTTCGCCGATACCGAAACCACCTTTGCCGAACTGCAGGACCGCATCGCCCGCACCATCGTGTTCCTGGAGCAGATCGCGCCCGAGCAGCTGGAAGGCAGCGAGCAGCGCACGATCGAGCTGAAGCTGCGCCAGGGGCCGATGACGTTCGACGGCAAGTCCTACCTGCTGGGCTTTGCGCTGCCCAATTTCTACTTCCACGTGACCACGGCCTACGACATCCTGCGCCATAAGGGTGTGCAGATCGGCAAGCGCGACTATCTGGGGCTGAAGTAAGAAGCCGAGCAGGGCCAGTAGGAAAAATGCCGGGCGCGAAGCCTCCCACGCGGCGGGGCTTGTGGGACAAAATCCATGACAGTGGAATAAAGCGCCGCCGCGGCGCGTTTACTCAGTTGACAGGCTCCGGCGGCAGCAACATCGCGCTGCCCGGGCGCGGCGTTCCCGACGTGGAGAATGCTGCGCCGCGGCCTGCCTCCTGGAGACTGAAATGAAAGTGCCCCATCTGATTTCTGGCCTGCTGCTTGCCATGATGGCGGTGGCGGCGTGCTCCACCGACAGTGGCACGGATCCGGCGGGCGGTTCGTCCTCATCTCGCAGTGGCAGTAGCCGGAGCTCTGGCGGCGCAATGTATCGCGGCGGCTACTAATTGGTCCTGGCCGCCAGCCCGAGGAGTATCCATCCCGGTGAGCTTGCGCGACGACCTCGCCGCCTGCCTGCCGCAGCTGCGCCGTTACGCGCGCGCGCTGACGGGTGATGCCGCATGGGCGGATGACCTGGTGCAGGACACGCTCGAGCGCGCGCTCGCGCGCACCTCGATGCTGCGCGCCCACAGCAATACGCGCGCCTGGTTGATGACCATACTGCGTCACCTCTATATCGATCAGTTGCGCAAGCACCGCGAGCTAGCGCTTGATGCCGATGACCCTGTGTGGCAGAGGCTGGAAGCGCCGGTCGGGGAGGTCGGTGGGCTGCTGCTGCTCGATTTGCAGCGCGCGCTGTACCGCCTGCCGCTGGAGCAGCGCGACGTGCTACTGCTGGTGACGCTGGAGCAACTGAGCTACCGGGAAGCTGCCGCCATCCTGCAGGTGCCGGTGGGGACGGTGATGTCGCGGCTGTCGCGGGCACGCGAGCACCTGCGCGTGCTGCTCGGCAGCGATGCTGGAAGCCGGCCCGGGATTTTCAAAGTCGTGAGGCAGAGGCCATGACTGATGATCGAAGTTCCACCGCGCTGACGACAGGCCCGGAGTTGGAGCGGCTCTCGGCTCTGGTCGATGGCGAGCTTGCGCCGCACGAGCAGGCCGAGGTCGCGGCCGCGCTGGCGCACGATGTACAGGCCTCCGCACGTGTGGAGGATTACCGGCGTCAGGGTGCCGCACTCAGGTCGTTGTTTCCGTTGCCGACGGATGTGCGCTATGTACTGGTGCTGCCGCGCCGTACGTGGTGGCGGCGCGTGTCGGCTGCGCTGGCCTGGGCCGGCGCGGGGATGATCCTCGGCACCGGCGGCGTGTGGCTGTCGACGCGCGAGGCCGATCCCTGGGCTTTCTCCCGCCATGCCGACCTTGCCTACGCGGTCTACGCGCCGGAGCAGCGCCACCCGGTAGAAGTGGCTGCCACCGATCAGGCGCACCTGGTGGAGTGGCTGTCGCGCCGGCTGGCGCGCACGCTGACGATTCCAGCGCTGAACGAATACGGCTACACGCTGATGGGTGGGCGGCTCTTGCCCGGCGCGGCCGGCCCGGCGGCACAGCTGATGTATCAGAACCAGGCGGGCAGGCGCCTCACGCTGTATATCACCGAGGCTGCGCCGCAGCACGCCTCCTTCCGTTTGCTGCGCCAGGAGGACCGGCGCACGTTCTATTGGGCCAGCGCGGGTGCCGGTTACGCGCTCTCGGGCCAGCGCAGCGAGCCGCGCCTGCGCGAGATCGCGATGGACGTCTGCAGCAGCGTGGGCGGAAATCCGCAGGGATGGCAGTGAGGCGCAACCTCACCGCCTGTGGAATAAAACGTGCCGCTAATCCGTTTACTTCATGCAGTGCGGGCCGGCGGCAAACCGATGTGCCATGCGCTCCGCGAGGACATACGTCGGGACTTTGAGGTCAGGGTGACAATCATGGGCAAGGTTTTGGCGGCCGCAGCGGCCGTGTGCGCAGGCCTCAGCTTTGGCGTGGCGGCGCCGGCCGAGGAACTGGTGTCGGCGCCCTGCCAGCAAGTGGTTGGACATGCCGAGATTGACGGCGTGCTGCAGGTGATCTCAGGGGTGGCTTGCTTGCAGCCGGACGGGACGTGGCAGTTGGTCGACGGAGCGAGCGGGGTGGTCACCTATGCGGCCCCGGCCTATTACTATGATCCTTGGTACTGGGCGCCGGTCGGCGTGGGCTTTGGTGCCAGCGTGATCTTTGTTGACCGCTTCCATCACTTCCACCATATGCACCATGTGTTCGTCCGCAGGCCGGGCGTGATCGTTCGTGGTGGTTTCCATGGCGGCTTTCATTCCGGCTCCCATGGCGGTTTCCATAGGGGGTTCCACGGTGGGGGTGGAGGTGGCTCGCATGGTGGCTCGCATGGTGGCTTTCATGGCGGCGGCATGCACCACTGATGGCTATCCACAGCGCGCTGAGCGCCCGGCCGGCACGGCCAACCAACGCTGAGATCAGGTTGTAGGGCCGATGGCATTCTCCCGTCCGCGAGGCGCGTATCGGTTCAGATGTGAACCCGGTGCCTGGTGATTCCAGCGTGGAAGCCCGTTAGAGCTTTGACCAAAGCGCCACGAGCGCGTAGATAGCGGCGGGCATCAGAAGACAAGCTGCTAGCGTCAAGTAGTACCGTGCACCGTGATGGGGTGGATGCGTATGGAAATAGTGAATTGTCGGCTTCATATTGTCCTGCCAAAGTGAACGAGACTAGAGGGGACGCTTCAAGCATAGGAATTTCTCGCGCACCTGGATTGGCGCAAGCAAGCTGTACGCCCGTCGAGCCAGCCGAGGGAGACCTTGATGTGGTGCGCAACCATGCCCCGGTCCAGTACGAGTTGCCGCGCGGCAATTCGGCCGACCAGAGGCGGACTATTTGAAACGAACTGGCAATGGCTGCTCACAACGGCACAATGTCAGTACTCATTGGCAGGCATCGACTGCAGGCGGAAACACGTGCCAGCAGCCGTCATCGTGCCTAAAGAAGAACAACGCGCGCAAACCGGCCGGATGCACGGTCTCAACGCATACGTAGCGTCGCCGGCCCGATAGGGTGCGACTGAATTCGACTACGTGGATGGACGACGTTGGGCTAGGCGCGAGCCATTTATCGACCTGAAAGCGCAGTGACTGCTCATTTGTGCTTTTCATGTCCCCCTCCATTACCCCGGTTCTTGTCTGTCGCAGCATTCCTAGAGCGCCCAACAATTGTCAGAATCGCCCCCTCCATGCGCCTCCAGGGCGCTGTATTGATGCATGCGGAATGTGCGACCGAGCACAAATCGTCATGCTCCCATCGGGGTAACGGCCAGAATTTGCCGGAGGTTGACCCTTGCCTTTTAACAGCCCACTGGTGTCGACGCGAAGTACATTCGACAGCGCATCATGCGCTTGCAAAGCATTGACAATGCCCCACGCCGCGGGGGCGCGAACTCCGGCAGTTGCTCTCCAGTTTGGCGCGCCTGGTCGACGACGGAATCACCGCACAGCCCTGCTGCAGCAGCCAGGCCAGCGCGACCTGCGCGGGAGATGCGTCGTGCGCCAGTGCAATCCGCTGCAGCACCGGGTCGTGCATCACCTTGGCGTAGGCCAGCGGCACGTATGCGGTGATGTGGATGCCTTGCGCGCGGGTGAAGTCGGCAAGCTTGCGGTTCTGCAGGAACGGGGGCATTTCGATCTGCTATCAGTGCGTCATGGCACTGGCCGGAACGCCGCCGCTGCGGGCATCGAAGCCGGCGGCGCGGTCCAGGCGCCCGCTCAGCTCGGTCAGGGCCAGTGCCACCAGCACGACCAGCGCGCCAATCCACGGGGTCTGCATCAGCCCCAGGTGGGTCACGATCAGCCCGCCGGCCCATGCCGCGCCGGCAATGCCGAGATTGAAGGCGGCAATATTCAGGCCCGAAGCCACGTCCACGGCGTCAGGCGTGAAGCGCTCCGCCTGCTTGACCACATAGACCTGCAGGCCGGGCACGTTGCCGAAGGCCACGGCACCCCAGGCCAGCACGGTCGCCACCACCAGCCAGCGATGCGGCGCGGTGAAGGTCAGCACGAACAGCACCAGGGCCAGCAGCAGGAACACCAGCTTCAGCGCCGGGATCGGCCCGTGGCGGTCGGCCAGGCGGCCGCCCCAGATGTTGCCGGCGGCGACCGAGACACCATACACCAGCATCACCAGGCCGACCGCGCCGGCGTCAAAGCCGGACACGTCCTGCAGGATCGGGGCGAGGAAGGTGAAAGGGATGAACGAACCGCCATAGCCGATCGCGGTCTTGGCGTAGACCAGCAGCAGCCGCGGCTCGGCCAGCACGCGCGCCTGCTGCAGCAGCGACGCCGGCGGCGTATGCGTGATGGTGCGCGGCACGAACAGCAGGCTGCCGACAAAGGCCACCGCGCCCAGCGCCGAGACGGCCAGGAAGGTCTCGCGCCAGCCGAAGTGCTGGCCGATGAAGGTACCAAGCGGCACGCCGGTCACCAGCGCCACGGTCAGGCCGGTGAACATGATGGCGATGGCACTGGCGGCCTTCTCGCGCGGCACCAGCCCGGTGGCGATGGTCGAACCGATCGAAAAGAACACACCGTGGGCCAGGCCGGTCAGCACGCGCGCCAGCACCAGTGATTCATAGCCGGGCGCCTTCCACGCCAGCAGGTTGCCGAGGGTGAACAGCGCCATCAGCGACAACAGCAGCAGCTTGCGCGGCAGCCGGCCGGTCAGCGCGGTCAGCACCGGGGCGCCGATCGCGACACCTAGCGCATACAGGCTGACCAGCAGCCCGGCCGATGGCAGGGAAACATGCAGGTCGGCGGCAATGGTGGGAATCAGGCCAACGATCACGAACTCGGTCGTGCCGATGGCAAAGGCGCTGATGGTCAGCGCGAACAGGGCAATGGGCATGATGCAGTCTCCGGTAAGGGCAACAATGGCAAAAGGAGCCAGGAACAGGGCGGAGTGTGCCTGGGATGCTTTTGCAGAAAAACCCGGTGATCTGCAGAAGATATTTGACTAAAATTCAAGAATGAAGCTGACCATGCCTGATCGAGCACCGCACCGATGTCGCCATCCGCATCGGCAGGCTGCGCGATTCAACGCTGCATGCGCTGCTGGGCTTTACGCAGCCGGAGGGGCTCAACCGCTGCCCTTGCGTACCGACGACGGCCTGGAGCTGCCGATCCGGCCACATCTGGCGGCACCCAGCGGCGAAACCTTGCGCCACCTGGCCCTGGCCGGCGGTGGGGACCGCATCCCGCCAGCCTCTAAGCGAAAACCCTGACCCCTCTGGTATACTTGCGCTACGTCCGGACCGGCCGGACGCAGCCTGCGACAGGCCTCAGGCGGTTCCTCCGGCAGTGCCCGGAGCCCTGCACGGAAAACCCGGTGCACACCGCCCGCGCTGCCAGCCCTGCGGCGCCGATCCGGGAGCCCGAGCCCGGATCCGTGATACTTGTTATCCGGCCTTTGCCCAATACCTGTTGAAACCCCGGCCAGCCCAAGGGCGGCCGAATGCCCGTTAACGGTCCAAAAACGGTCCCAGAACGGTCCCAGAGAGACCCCCACGCATGACTTACGCCGTCAAGGAAATCTTCTATACGCTGCAGGGCGAAGGCGCCAACGCCGGCCGCGCCGCGGTGTTCTGCCGCTTTGCGGGCTGCAACCTGTGGAGCGGCCGCGAAGACGACCGCGCCAGCGCGGTGTGCCAGTTCTGCGATACGGATTTCGTCGGCACCGATGGCACCCGCGGCGGCAAGTACCGCACGGCCGAAGAGTTGGCCGCGGTGGTCGCGTCGGAATGGCCGCAGGGCGCCGGCGGCCAGCCGCTGGTGGTCTGCACCGGGGGCGAGCCGCTGCTGCAGCTCGACGCGCCGCTGATCGACGCGCTGCATGCGCAGGGCTTCGAGATCGCGATCGAAACCAACGGCACCATCGCCGTGCCGCCGGGGGTCGACTGGGTCTGCGTCAGCCCCAAGATGGGCTCGGAACTGGTGGTCACGCGTGGTGACGAGCTGAAGGTCGTGATCCCGCAAGAGGGCCAGGACTTTGCCGCATACGAGCAGCTTGATTTCCGCCATTTCCTGGTGCAGGCCATGGATGGCCCGCTGGCGAGGGAAAATACCGCCGCCGCGGTGGCGTTCTGCCAGCGCCATCCGCGCTGGCGGCTGTCGCTGCAGACCCACAAGCTGCTGGGCATCCGCTGAGCGGCGCGGCATCGACAGTATCGACAGGTCGCCCAAGGGGCGGCAAAACGTACACAATACAGGCTTCGGGCGCGCGCGCAGCGTCCGTTCCAACGCAGGCGGCCGGCACCGGCGCCGGTACACATGAGCAAACAAGTTTCCATTACCCGCCGGCTGGAGTTTGACTCCGGCCACCGCATCCCGAACCACTGCGGCCAGTGCCGCAATATCCACGGCCACCGCTACCGGCTGGACCTGACGCTGTCGGGCGAGGTCCTGCACCGCGAGGGCGCGTCGGATGACGGCATGATCCTGGACTTCGGCGACATCAAGGCGCTGGCCAACGAGCACCTGGTCAACAAGTGGGACCACGCCTTCCTGATCTACCGTGGCGACACCGCGCTGCTGAACTTCCTGCAATCGATGGAAGGGCACAAGACCGTGGTGCTGGACGCGATCCCGACGGTCGAGAACCTGGCCCAGGTCGCGTTCGACATCCTGGCGCCGGTGTTCAAGGACTGCTTCGGCCACCAGCTGCAGCTGACCAGGCTGGTGCTGTTCGAAACGCCCAACTGCTGGGCGGAAGTGAGCGCGCCCGCCGTGCTGCCGGCGCAGGACTGAGCGGGGACGATGACAGAGACGCCACCGCTGCCGTTGCGCGCGCTGCGCGCCCTGCCTGAAGACCCGGTCGAGGCTGCCGAGCGCGATGCGCGCTACATGCGCGCCGCGCTGGAAGAAGCCCGCCTGGCCGAAGCCGCCGGCGAGGTGCCGGTGGGCGCGGTGGTGGTCTGGAACGACACCATCATCGCGCGCGGCCACAACCTGCCGATCCGCTCGGTGGACCCATCCGCCCATGCCGAGATGCAGGCACTGCGCGCCGCCGCCCAGGTGATCGGTAACTACCGCATGCCAGAGTGCGAGCTGTACGTGACGCTGGAACCGTGCGTCATGTGCAGCGGCGCGATCCTGCACGCGCGGCTGCGCCACGTGGTGTTCGGTGCAACCGACCCCAAGACCGGCGCGGCCGGCAGCGTGCTCAACCTGTTCGAGCAGGCGCAGCTCAACCACCAGACCACCATTGCCGGCGGGGTGCTGGCCGACACCTGCGGCCAGATGCTGAAGGATTTCTTCGGCGCGCGCCGCCGGGCCCAGAAAGCCGCGCAGAAGGCGGCACAGCAGGACGCCGCCGCGCCTGTCACCGATCCCGACAAGAACAACGATATTGAAGCATGAGCACGCCGAACAGCAGGCCGCCGCATACCGAAGTCCGACTGATCGCCTCGTCCGGGTATCCGCACGACGTCGCCATCGCCGCGCGCGGCTGTGCCTGGCTCAAGCATCATGGCTACCACATGACCAACCCCGACGTGCTGGCGCGGCGCTACCTGCGCTTTGGCGGCACGGATGCGGAGCGGCTGGCCGATCTGCATGCCATCGGCACTGGCGCGCCGCACGCGCTGACGCTGGCGGTGCGCGGCGGCTATGGCATCGCGCGGCTGCTGGCGCAAGTCGACTTTGCCCGCATCGCCGCGCAGGCCAGTGCCAGCGGCACGCCCATCGTCGGCCACAGCGACTTCACCGCGTTCCAACTGGCCTACCTGGCGGCGACGGGTGGCGTCACCTTTGCCGGGCCGATGCTGCTGGCGGATTTTGGTGCCGAGGTGGTGGATCCCTTCATGTGGGAGCATTTCGAAGGCATCTTGCGCAACCCTGCGTACAGCGTCGACGTGGCAGCGCCGCAGCCGGGCGGCCAACCGTTCTCCGGCAGCGTGGAAGGCACGCTCTGGGGCGGCAACCTGGCCATGCTGTGCAGCCTGCTGGGCACGCCTTTCATGCCGCAGGTGGAGGGCGGGGTGCTGTTCCTGGAAGACATCAACGAGCCGCCGTACCGGGTGGAGCGCATGCTGATCCAGTTGCAGCAGGCCGGCGTGCTGGGCGCGCAACGCGCCATCGTGCTGGGCGATTTCTCCAATTACCGCGTCACCGACTACGATAACGGCTACGACATGGACGCAGTGGTGGCCTACGTGCACGAACAGCTGCCGGTGCCGGTGCTGACCGGGCTGCCGTTCGGCCACTGCGCGCGCAAGCTGACGCTGCCGGTCGGCGCCCAGGTGCGGCTGGCCGCACGTGCGGATGGCTTCAGCATGGCGTTTTCCGGCTATCCGGTGCTGCCGCCACTGGCCTAACCGGCCGCATCGTCCGATGCCGCGCATCCGGGTCGCAAGGAATGCGTCCGGATGATAGAATGTGCGGTTATTTCCTGACTTCCTGCCGGGTTCTCACATGAACCGGGCGCGGCCCGTGCCGCATCGCCAGCCATGGCCGCCGGAATACTCCGAGCCAGCGCGATGCATCTCCGGCAAGGCCCGTCCCTGAGCGGCATGGGGTGCGCCTCGTGTGCAAAACCGGCAAGCCGCGGCCAGCGCCGCGGCGCCACAATCTCCAGACAAGGTTCAAGACGTGCTTTCTACCGCAAACATCACCATGCAGTTCGGCCCCAAGCCGTTGTTCGAGAATATCTCGGTCAAGTTCGGCGAGGGCAACCGCTACGGCCTGATCGGCGCGAACGGTTGCGGCAAGTCCACGTTCATGAAGATCCTGGGCAGCGACCTGGAACCGTCGTCGGGCAACGTCATGCTGGAGCCGGGCGTGCGCCTGGGCAAGCTGCGCCAGGACCAGTTCGCCTATGAAGACATGCGTGTGCTGGACGTGGTGATGATGGGCCACACCGAAATGTGGGGTGCCGCGCAGGAGCGCGACGCCATCTACGCCAACCCGGAAGCGACCGACGAAGACTACATGAAGGCCGCCGAGCTGGAGGCCAAGTACGCCGAATACGACGGCTACACCGCCGAGGCCCGCGCTGGCGAGCTGCTGCTGGGCGTGGGCATCCCCACCACTCAGCACCAGGGCAACATGAGCGACGTGGCCCCCGGCTGGAAGCTGCGCGTGCTGCTGGCACAGGCACTGTTCTCGAACCCGGACGTGCTGCTGCTGGACGAACCGACCAACAACCTGGACATCAACACGATCCGCTGGCTGGAGACCGTGCTCAACGAGCGCAACTCCACCATGATCATCATCTCCCACGATCGCCACTTCCTGAACTCGGTCTGCACCCACATGGCCGACATGGACTACGGCACGCTCAAGGTCTACCCGGGCAACTACGACGACTACATGGAAGCGTCGATGCAGGCCCGCGAGCGCCAAGTCGCCGCCAACGCGCGCGCCAAGGAGCGCATCAGCGAGCTGCAGGACTTCGTGCGCCGCTTCTCGGCCAACAAGTCCAAGGCCCGCCAGGCCACCTCGCGCGCCAAGCAGATCGAGAAGATCAAGGTCGACGACATCAAGCCGTCGTCGCGCCAGAACCCGTTCATCCGCTTCGAGTTCGAGAAGAAGCTGCACAACCTGGCCGTGGAAGTGGAGAACATCACCAAGACCTACGACCGTAAGATCATCGACGGCCTGTCGCTGGCGATCCAGGCCGGCGAGCGCGTGGCGATCATCGGCGAAAACGGCGCCGGCAAGACCACGCTGCTGCGCAGCCTGCTCAACGGCGCGGTGCAGACCGGCGTGCAGCGCGGCGTGGAAGTGGACCGCGGCACGGTCAAGTGGGCCGAGAACGCCAACGTCGGCTACATGCCGCAGGATACCTACGAGGAATTTCCGGACAACCGTGACGTGATGGACTGGATGAGCCAGTGGACGCAGGCCGGCGACGACGAGACCTCGCTGCGCGGCACCCTGGGCCGCCTGCTGTTCTCGGCCGACGACATCAGGAAGTCGGTCAAGGTGCTGTCCGGCGGCGAGAAGGGCCGCATGATCTGGGGCAAGCTGATGCTGGGCCGCCACAACGTGCTGGCCATGGACGAGCCGACCAACCACATGGACATGGAGTCGATCGAATCCCTGCAGATCGCGCTGGACAAGTTCACGGGCACGCTGATCTTCGTTTCGCACGACCGCGAGCTGATCAGCGGGCTGGCGACGCGCGTGATTGAAGTGCGCACGGACGGCACGCTGACGGACTACCTGGGTACGTATGACGAGTACCTGCAGTCGCAGGGTATCGACGGCTGAGCGTCGGGACCTTGATGATGCAAGAAGGCCGCCTCCGGGCGGCCTTTTACATTGCTGCGCCGGAATGCCAGCCAGCGGCGATGCGATCGGCGATCTGGTCGAGCTGGCTCGTGATGGCACGCGCGGTGATGTCGCCCTTGGCCTTGAGCAGCGCCGCATGCAGCGGTTCGCGCAGCGCCAGCAGCGCGGGCAGGTCGGTGGCCCTTTCGACTTTCACCTGCATCATGTAGCCGCGCAGGCCGAGATGCTGCCCGATCACGTCGGTATAGAAGTGATACAGGCTCTCGAAGGCCGCGATGTCTGCGGGCGAATGGGTCGCGGTATCGGCCGGTTGCGGTGCCTCCGGCACCTCGGTGGCGGGCGCGTGCCGCATTGCGTACACGGAGAACATATTGGTGTCGGCGGCAGGCGTGACACGCGCCGGTGCCTGCGTCTGTGCCACTGCAGCGGGCGGTCGTGCCGGCTCCGGGACGGCTTCGACCAGGCCTTGTGCCACCAGTGTGTCCATGGCCTCGGGGGCCACCCCCATGCCGGCTACCTGCGCCAGCAATTCCTGCCCGCGGCGCTCGCCGTTGACCATCAGCAGCAGCGCGCGCAGCTTGTGGTCAAGCTTGCGTGCACGCGTCCGGATCTCGTCCTGTCCCGCATCCGTCTTGCGGTAGATCGGATCGACCATGTCTCACCCCTTGTTATGTCCGGCCGCCTTTGGCGAGAGTCCCCGTCAGGTGCTGCGGCCGATTATCGCCATCTTCTTGTCCAGAGCGGTATGCGCGGCTTTCCGCGGCGCAAAAACATAGTCCCGAATCCGCTCTACAATGTGCGTGCACCATAAAAGTAACAAAAAATTGCAATCGCCAATTCACCAAACCGAGAACTGTGGCCATGCAACAACGAGACAAACTCTTTATTAACGGCAAGTGGGTCGCTCCCCACGGCAACGGCAAGATCGACGTCATCCACTCCGCCACCGAGGCGGTGATGGGCACCATCCCCGAAGGCTCGGCGCGCGACGCCGAGGATGCCATCCAGGCGGCCCGCGCGGCCTTCGACAGCTGGTCGGCCACGCCGCCGGCGGTGCGTGCCGGCTATATCGCCAAGATCGCCGAAGGCCTGAAGGCGCGCAGCGAAGAGCTGGCCCAGCTGATTGCCGGCGAAGTCGGCATGCCGATCAAGCTGGCGCGCGCGATCCAGGTGGGCGGGCCGGTCTACAACTGGGGCCAGGCCGCCAAGCTGCTGGACGGTTTCCGCTTCGAGGAAGAGGTCGGCAACTCCCTGGTGGTGCGCGAGCCCGTGGGCGTGGTGGGTGCCATTACTCCGTGGAACTACCCGCTCAACCAGATCACGCTGAAAGTGGCGCCGGCCCTGGCCGCCGGCTGCACCGTGGTGCTCAAGCCCTCCGAGGTGGCGCCGCTCAATGCCTTCGTGCTGGCCGAGGTGATCGAGGCCGCCGGCCTGCCGCCGGGCGTGTTCAACCTGGTGACCGGCTATGGCCCGGTGGTGGGCGAGGTGCTGGCCAGCCATCCGGAAGTCGACATGGTGTCGTTCACGGGTTCGACCCGCGCCGGCAAGCGCGTCTCGGAACTGGGCTCGCAGACCGTCAAGCGCGTGGCGCTGGAGCTGGGCGGCAAGTCCGCTTCGGTGATCCTGGACGACGCCGACCTGCCGTCGGCGGTGAAGGGCACCATCAATGCCTGCTTCCTGAATTCCGGCCAGACCTGTTCGGCGCATACCCGCATGCTGGTGCCGCGGGCCCGTTACGATGAAGTGAAGGCGATCGCGCAGAAGGTGGTCGCGGGCTTTACCGTGGGCGATCCGCTGCAGGAAACCAGCAAGCTGGGACCGCTGATTTCCGCGGTGCAGAAGGACCGTGTGACCGGCTATATCCGCCGGGGCCTGGATGAGGGTGCCGAACTGGTGGCTGGCGGTCCGGACACCCCGGAAGGGCTGGACAAGGGCTTCTACGTCAAGCCGACCGTGCTCGGCAACGTGGAGCCGCGTGCCACCGTGGCGCAAGAAGAGATCTTCGGGCCGGTGCTGTCGATCATCTGCTATGACACCGAGGAAGACGCGGTGCGCATCGCCAATGACAGCATCTATGGCCTGGGCGGCGGGGTCTGGTCCGGTGACGAGGCACGCGCGATCCGCGTGGCGCGCCGTATCCGCACCGGCCAGGTCGATATCAACGGCGGTCCGTTCAATATGCAGGCGCCGTTCGGCGGCTACAAGCAGTCCGGCAACGGGCGCGAAGCGGGCAAGTACGGCCTGGAGGAATTCCTGGAGTACAAGTCGCTGCAGCTGAAGAAGCCGGCAGCCTGATGCGGCGCTGAGCGCGTTGATGCAATATGGGAAATGCCCGGCTGGCCCGGGCATTTTTTTCGTGCGGATAATGCGCGGAAAACACGCAAAACATAACGACAAAAGTCATTGGGGGAGCAACGATGCGCTGGTTTGGTCGGCTGGCCAGGTTTGTGGTGGGGCTGCTGGTGCTGGCGGTGGCCGGCGCCGTCGGGGCCCTGGTCTGGTATCGCCATGCGGCGCAGCCGCCGGCTTCCGGCCAGGAAGCGCTGGCGGGTTTGCGCGGCCAGGTCGCGGTCGTGCGCGACGGCCATGGCGTGCCGCATATCCGCGCCGCCAGCAAGGCGGACGCCTGGTTTGCGCTGGGCTACGTCCATGCCCAGGACCGGCTGTGGCAGATGCAGATGAACAAGCGCGTCGTGGCAGGCCGGCTCGCGGAGATCCTGGGGCCGTCCGCGCTCGATACCGACAAGTTCCTGCGAACGCTGGGCGTGCGGCGCAATGCCGAGGCCATCCTGGCGCAGGCCTCGCCCGAGACCCGTGCCGCGTTGCAGGCCTATGCCGACGGCGTCAATGCCTGGATCGACCATCGCAAGGGCCCGCTGCCGCCTGAATTCCTGCTGCTGCGCGCGCAGCCCGAGCGCTGGGAGCCGGCCGATACGCTGGGCTGGCAGACCATGATGGCCTGGGACCTGGGCGGCAACTGGACCCAGGAAACCCTGCGCATGCGGCTGGCGCAAGTGCTGCCGGTGGCCCGCATCAGCGAGTTGCTGGCGCCGTATCCGGGCGAGCAGCCGGTGCGCACCATGGATTACGGCCACCTTTACAAGCAACTGGCACCGCTGGCGAATGCCATGGCCAGCGTCGGCGACAAGGCGCCGCCGGGTTATGTCGAGGGCATGGGCTCGAACAACTGGGTGGTGTCGGGCGCGCATACGCAATCGGGCAAGCCGATGCTGGCCAATGACCCGCACCTGGGGCTGCAGGCGCCCGCGCTGTGGTACTTCGCCAGGATGACGGCGCCCGGCCTGGACGTGACCGGCGCCACGCTGCCCGGCATGCCGCTGGTGGTGCTGGGACACAACGACCGCATCGCCTGGGGGCTGACCAATACCGCGCCCGACGTGCAGGACCTGTATATCGAACGGTTGCGCCCCGGCAACGACACGCAGTACCAGACCCCGGACGGCTGGGCTGCATTCGAGACCCGCACCGAGACCATCCGCGTCAAGGGCGCCCCGGACGTGGTGCTGAAGGTCCGCGCCACGCGCCACGGCCCGGTGATTTCCGATGTGGCCGAGCCGCTTTCGGCTGCCGCAGGACCGCTGGGCGCACAGTATGTGGTGGCCTTCCAGTGGACCGCGCTGCGCCCGGACGACCGCACCTTCCAGGCCGGACTACGCATGAACGAAGCGCGCGACTGGGCCGGCTTCACCGCGGCGCTGCGCGACTTCCATTCGCCGCAGCAGAACATTGTCTATGCCGATGTCGACGGCAATATCGGCTTCTATGCGCCCGGACGCGTGCCGCTGCGCCGTGCCGACAACGACCTCAAGGGGCTGGCTCCGGCGCCCGGCTGGGATGCGCGCTACGACTGGACCGGCTTTATTCCGTTCGAGGCACTGCCGCACCGCTACAACCCGGCCGACGGCGTGATCGTGACGGCCAACCAGCGCATCGTTGCGCCGGACTACCCGTACTTCATCACCAGCGAATGGACCGTGCCGTATCGCTTTGACCGGATCCAGTCGCTGCTGGCGGCCACGCCCAGGCACAGCTTCGACAGCTTTGCGGCGATCCAGAAAGACGTAGTCTCGCTGGCCGTGCGCGATGCCTTGCCGCTGCTGCTGGCCGCGCCCGTCGGCCGGGACGCAGCGCGGCCCGAGCGCGAACGCGCCTTGCTGGAAGCGCTGCGCAAGTGGGACGGCACCATGGACCCGGCGCGCGCCGAGCCGCTGGTGGTCACCGCTTGGCTGCGCGAGCTGTCGCGGCGGCTGTTCGAGGAGAAAGCGGGCGAGGCGATTTTTGTCCGCCTGTGGGAGCAGCGTAACGTCCAGCAGCCCATGCTCAACATCCTGCGCGATCCGCGCACACTGGGCGCGTTCTGGTGCGACCGGCAGCATACGCGCCCGGCCGAGACCTGCGACGACGCCATCGCAGACGCCTGGACCCAGGCCATGGCGGACCTGTCGCGCCGCTACGGCGACGACGCCGCCCGCTGGCGCTGGGGCGAGGCGCACACGGCCCGCTCCGAGCACAAGCCCTTCGGCAAGATCGCGCACCTGTCGCCGCTGTTCAACCTGCGCGTGCCGACCGGCGGCGATACCTATACGGTCAATGTCGGCCGGCATAACCTGCGCGACGACAAGGCGCCGTTCGAGAACACCCACGCGGCCAGCGTGCGTGCGCTCTATGACCTGGCGAACCTGGAGGCGTCGCGGTTCATGGACTCCACCGGGCAGTCAGGCAACGCGCTGTTGCCGCGCTACCGCGACTGGACCGGAAAATGGGCGGCGGTCGAGTACGTGACCATCCCGCCCGTGCCATCGCTGCCGCAGCAGGCTGCGCCGGATACGCTGATCCTGGTGCCGGCTGGGAAAAAATAGCGCAGGGCATGACATGTCGTGCTGAGAATGCTCGCAAATAGGCGAGATCCTGCCATGGTCTTCGCGGGGCGCAGCAATTGACGCTACCATGGGGACCCCTTTCGACTGGCAGGAGTCCCGGATGGCAACGCGTACCACTCATGTGATCCAGCACGTCGCATTTGAACATGCGGGCGTGATCGGCAATGCCTTGCGCGCGCGCGGGCACACGTTGCAGGTGTTTCAGGCCGGTGTCGATGACCTGGCACCCATCGCGGATAATCCCGCCGACCTGCTGCTGATCCTCGGCGGCCCCATCGGTGTCTATGAAACCGATGCCTATCCCTGGCTGGAGGCCGAGATCGCCCTGATCCGCCAACGCCTGGCGGCTGGCGGCAAGATGATCGGGGTTTGCCTGGGCGCGCAGCTGATCGCGCGTGCTGCCGGCGCGCGGGTCTACGCGGGCACGCGCGAGATCGGCTGGGCGCCGATTTTGCCCACGCCGGCGGGACAGGATTCCGCGCTGGCCGAACTGGCCAGCGCCCACTGGGAGGTGCTGCACTGGCATGGCGATACCTTCGACCTGCCTCCCGGCGCGCAACTGCTGGCGTCCACCGCCGCGGTACAGAACCAGGCCTATGCCATCGGCAACCAGGTGCTGGCGCTGCAATTCCACCCCGAGGTCATGCCGCGCGATATCGAGGCCTGGCTGATCGGCCATACCGTCGAGCTGGCCAAGGCCGGCGTCGATCCGCGCACCATCCGCGCGCGTACTGCCGAAGTCGGCGCCACCGTGGCGGCCGCGGGCGAGCGCATGTTCGCGCGCTGGCTGGAGGAAGCCGGGCTATGAGCCAGCCGGCATCGCCCGTGCGCGCGGTGATCGGCGCTGTGCTGATGGGACAGGTGCGCCCGTTCGGGCCCAAGGGCGTGCCCAGCGGCATCGCCAAGACCGCGGCATTCGATCGGATTCGCGTGACTGCGCTTGGACTTGAAGGCGATGGGCAGGGCGATCCGCGCCATCACGGTGGCCCGGAAAAGGCACTGCACCACTACGCCTTCGATCATTACCCGGCGTGGCGTGAGGAACTGGCTGCGCAGGGTGCGCAAGGCAACGGTGTGCTTGACGTTGCGGGCGCCTTCGGCGAGAACCTGAGCACCACCGGGCTGACCGAGGCCGCCGTCTGCATCGGCGACCGCTTCCGTCTGGGCACGGCGCTGGTGGAGGTATCGCAGGCGCGCCAGCCATGCTGGAAGCTCAATCATCGATTCGGCTATGCAGGCATGTCGCGCGCCGTGCAGCAAAGCCTGCGCACCGGCTGGTACTACCGTGTACTGGAGACTGGCGACGTGGCGGCGGGGGATACGCTGGAACTGGTGGCGCGCCCCTGTCCGCGATGGTCGCTGCAGCGCCTGCTGCAGGTGCTGTATGTCGACCGGCTGGACTATGCCGCGCTCGCGGAAATGTCAGAGCTGGCACCGCTGGCCGAGAACTGGCGCAAGCTTGCCCGGCAGCGCGTGGAACGGCGCGAAATCGAAGATATGGAGCGGCGGCTGGCGGGCGGCTGAATGCCGCAGCCTCAGCCCTGGCGGAACCGCTTCCCCGTGCCCTCGCGGGTAATGCGCTCCCAGACCACCTGCTTTTCCTCTTCGCTGAAGAACACCCAGTTGCTGACCTCGGCCGCGGTGCGGCCGCAGCCCTGGCAGATATCGTCGAACAGCGTCGAGCAGATGCCGATGCAGGGGCTGTCCGGGCGCTCGGACAGCGTGGAATCCGTGGTGCCGTGATCCGGTTCAGAGCGGAGCGGGGCGGATTCTGAGGGCGACGGCATGATGGCGGGAGGGATTGGGGTGAAACGGGGGGATATTATACGGGGTCGGAAGGGGGCGGCTCTCTGGGGTCGCTACTGCGCCCGCAATGTCCCGTCGTCTATGTGGTGAGAGCTGCCAACGGCTGGCATGCATGGACGGACAACTACGTCTTACGTAATTGAGCGAGTTCCTCTCACTCGCTACGCTCCACCCTGAACCAGGAGCCCAGCCATGTCCCAAGCCCTTGCCAGCTTCCCTCGCCAATGTGATCGCCAAGCCTCCGTTGCCCCCCGCATGCGTGCCATGATCGACAACGTCCTGATAGGCTCCCCGGTGGCGCGCGCCCTCGGCGTGCGGCTGGCCAGCCTGGCGCCCGATCATGTCGAGCTGGAAATGCCGTTCCTGCCGACCAACGTGACCCACGGCAGCATCGTCCATGGCGGCGTCATTGCCACGCTGATCGATATCGCCGGCGCCGCGGCGGCAGCTTCTGGCGCCAGTGCCGACGACGTGAAGGGCGGGGCGACCAGTTCGCTGTCTATCCAGTACCTGGCCCCGGCACAGGGAGCGGCGCTGCGCGCGGTGGCGATGGTGGTGCGGCGTGGGCGCCGGCAGGTGGTCACGGACGTGTCGGTCTATGCGCAAGCCCCGGACGAGGGCGTTCTGGTGGCCAAGGCATTGATGAGCAGCGCCATGTTCTGATTCCGGAGTGGATGCATCGGAGGTCCGTTTTTTTCAGTCCATAAAACGCAATTAACCGCCGTATTTTCACCTTCACACCCAAGCGCGCCAGTACGCTGGCGCGAACTGCTTCCAATGCAAAGGGGCAGCTTCCTGGAGGAAAGCGATGCAGCATGGGCCTGAAACGGCGGCGCCATCTCGGCTTATGAGCCGTACTGGAACTACATCGCGCTGGGCTTTGCGCTGGTGTTCGAAAGCATCAGCTTCAGCATTGCGCTGCGCGCGTTCCTGCAGGAAAAGCGTGATGTGCCGTTCTGGCGGGCAGTGCGCAATAGCAAGGATCCGACCACGGTGACCGTGCTGGCCGAGGACGCCACGGCGCTGGCCGGCCTGGTGATCGCCGCACTGGGGGTGTATGTGAGCCATCGGCTCAATATGCCGGTGTTGGATGGGGCGCCATCACTGCTGATCGGGCTGCTGCTGGCGGGCGTGGCCACGCTGCTGATCCTGCCTGCTGGTGGGTGAGGGAATCGACAAGGAGATGGCGGTGGCGATGCGCCAGATCGTGCTGGACGACCCCGCGGTCCAGTCAGCCGGGCTGTCCGACCCGCGCCTGGCACGTGCGCTGGTGGCGCTGCACGAGGCGCCGGGCGAGCCGTGGGACCTGCCGCGCATGGCGGTGCGCGCAGGCATGTCGCGCAGCGCCTTTGCCGCGAGCTTCCGGCGCACTGTGGGGCAGCCGCCGGCCGACTACCTGACCGACTGGCGCCTGACGCTGGCGCAGGCGCAACTGCGGCTGGGCCGCCCGGTTAAATCCGTGGCGCTGGAGCTGGGCTATGCCAATGCGTCGGCGCTGTCGCGCGCGTTTACGGCACGGATGGGCCAATCGCCAAGGCAATGGCTGGAACGGGAAGAAGGGGAAAACGCAGGGGAGGAGGCCGGGAAACTGGTGCCAGCCGATGCAGCCGCCGGTTTGCTTCCCTCTCCCGCGTGCGGGAGAGGGGCGGGGGGAGAGGGCAGGAGCGTCTAGCGGCGATACCGCTTGCTCCACGACCCCATCAGTACTTCCAGAAGACCTGCTGCAGTGCCTTGGAGTCGTTAGTCTGCGTCAGCGCCAGCGCCATCAGGATGCGTGCCTTCTGCGGCAGCTGGTCGTCGGTGACGATCCAGTCGTACTTGTCGTCCGGCTGCTCGGCATTGCGCACCACCACGCCGCTGCCGGTGCGCGAGGCGCGCACGATCTGCACGCCCTTGGCGCGCGCGGCCTTGAGCGACTCGACCATGTAGTCGCCGACGCTGCCGTTGCCGGTGGCGGCATAGATGATGGCCTTGGCACCGCTCTTCACCGCGGCGTCGACCGCGGCCGGATTGGCGTTGCCGTAGGCGTACAGCACTGCCACTTCAGGCAGCTTGTCGATCTTGTCGATGTCCCACTGCGTCTGCTGCGTGTGCGGACGCGCCGGCAGGCGATAGAACAGCGTGCGGCCTTCGACCACGTAGCCCAGCGGGCCGAACGGCGAGCGGAAGGTCTCGGTCTTGAAGGTGTTGCTCTTGGTGACGTCGCGGCCGGTGTGGATCTCGTCGTTCAGCACGGCCAGCGTGCCCTTGCCCTTGGAGGCAGGGTTGGACGCGACCAGCACGGCGTCGTACAGGTTGAGCGCGCCATCGGCGCCCAGCGCGGTGCCCGGGCGCATCGAGCCCACCACCACCACCGGCTTGTCGCTCTTGAGCGTCAGGTTCAGGAAGTAAGCGGTTTCCTCGATGGTATCGGTGCCGTGCGTAATGACGATGCCGTCCACGTCCGGCTGCTTGAGCAGTTCCGATACGCGCTTGGCCAGCTTCAGCAGGCGTTCGTTATTGAAGCTCTCCGAACCGATCTGGAAAATCTGCTCACCCTTGACGTTGGCCACCTTGGAGATCTCGGGCACCGAGGCGATGATCTTGTCGACCGGCACCACGGCGGACTGGTAGGCCGCGGTGTTGGTCGCCGATGCGCCGGCGCCGGCAATGGTGCCGCCCGTGCCGATGATGACGATATTGGCCTTGCGGGCTTCGGCCTGGGCCGTGGCGGGTGCGACGCCTGGTTGTGCGGCGGGTGCGAGCTGCGCGTGGGCAGTGCCGGTGATCAGGCTCGCCGACAGCAGGGCGGCGGCCAGCGTGGTGACGCGGGCGAAGTGTTTCATGTTTCTCCTCGGTATTTATACGAACGTGTGGCCCGTACTGGAATCGGCACGACATACCTTATGGGTGGAATGGTGCCGTCCGTGTTCAGTCGGTGGCTGCCTGAACGGGGCCTGTGGTGCAGGGCCCGTTCAGGCAGCGGCAGTGACTATACGTGAGGAGAATTTGGCGCGGGAGGGGCGCTGCAAGGGTTATGCCGATTCGGCATGAAAATGCCTGGGCGATAACTCAAATCGCATACATATCGAGGTACTCATTGACCGGGATGGCCTCCAGCCGCGCCTGGTCCAGCGACGCGGCCAGGATGGCCTGCTGCTGTTTCGGCGGGAAGCGGCGGGCGAGGTTGGTGCGGAATTTTTCCACCAGCAGCGGGACGCCCTCGGCGCGGCGGCGCTTGTGGCCGAGCGGGTATTCGACCAGCACCTCGTCCAGCACGGTGCCGTCTGCCAGCGTCACGGTCAGCGCGTTGGCGATCGAGCGCTTGCCGGGGTCGTGGTAGTCGCGCGTCAGTGCGGGGTCTTCCACGCAGGTGATCTTGCCGCGCAGCGCGTCTATGCGCGGGTCGGCTGCAACCTTGTCTTCGTAGTCGGCGGCGGTCAGGCGGCCGAACAGCAGCGGCACGGCCACCATGTACTGGATGCAGTGGTCGCGATCTGCCGGATTGCTGAGCGGACCCTGCTTGTCGATGATGCGCAGGCAGGCCTCGTGGGTGCGGATGGTGATGGCGGCGATATCCGCCGCGCTGCGCCCCGCGAGCGCCAGCGCACCGTGCAGCTGCATCGCTGCCTCCACCGCGGTCTGCGCGTGGAATTCAGCCGGGTACGAGATCTTGAACAGGATGTTCTCCATCACATACGACCCGTACGGCCGCTGGAAGCGGAACGGCTGCCCCTTGAACAGCACGTCGTAGAAGCCCCAGGTCTTTGCCGTCAACGCCGACGGATAGCCCATCTCGCCGGTGCGGGCGATCAGCGCCAGCCGCACTGCGCGGCTGGTGGCGTCGCCGGCGGCCCAGCTCTTACGGCTGCCGGTGTTGGGGGCGTGGCGGTAGGTGCGCAGGCTCTGGCCGTCGACCCAGGCCAGCGACACGGCATTGAGGATCTCGTCGCGCGTGAGGCCGAGCATCTGCGCGACCACGGCGGTGGAAGCCACCTTGACCAGCACCACGTGATCCAGCCCGACCTGGTTGAACGAATTCTCCAGCGCGATGCAGCCCTGGATTTCGTGCGCCTTGATCATCGCCGCCAGTACCGTCTTCATCGTCAGCGGCTTGCGCCCGGCGGCGATGTGGTTGCGCGAGATCCAGTCAGCGGTGGCCAGGATGCCGCCGAGATTGTCCGACGGATGACCCCATTCGGCCGCGAGCCAGGTGTCGTTGAAGTCCAGCCAGCGGATCATCGTCCCGATACTGAACGCGGCCTGGACCGGATCGAGCTGGAACTGGGTGCCCGGCACGCGCGCGCCGTTGGGCACGATCGTGCCCGGAACGATGGGACCCAGCAGCTTGGTGCAGGCCGGGTAGGAAAGGGCTTCGAGCCCGCAACCGAGCGTGTCGATCAGGCAGTTGCGGGCGGTGTCGTAGGCGAGGCCGCTTTTGATCTCGTACCGGGTGACATAGTCGACGATGTCGACCAGCACCTGGTCCGGATCGGGGCGTTGCGCGGACGGTGTGTCGGTGGACATGAACGGCCTCGCGGGTGCGGCTCAGCTCAGAACGCGTCGCCGGGAACGCGCACCCAGCCTTCCATCAGCACGCGCGCGCTGCGGCTCATGATGGCCTTTTTGACCGCCCATTCGCCATCGACCTGCTGCGCCTCGGCGCCCACGCGCAGCGTGCCGGACGGATGCCCGAAACGCACCGCGTTGCGCTCGCCGCCGCCGGCGGCCAGGTTGACCAGCGTGCCGGGGATGGCCGCGGCGGTGCCAATCGCCACCGCTGCCGTGCCCATCATGGCGTGGTGCAGCTTGCCCATCGACAGCGCGCGCACCAGCAGGTCCACATCGGCCGCGGCCACCTTCTTGCCGCTGGAGGCGACGTAGTCGACCGGCTTGGCGACAAAGGCCACCTTGGGCGTGTGCTGGCGCTTGGCGGCCTCGTCCACGTTCTTGATCAGGCCCATGCGCAGCGCGCCATAGGCACGGATGGTCTCGAACATCGCCAGCGCCTTGGTGTCGCTGTTGATGGCGTCCTGCAGCTCGGTGCCGGTGTAGCCGATGCTCTCGGCGTTGACGAAGATGGTCGGGATGCCGGCGTTGATCATGGTGGCCTTGAGCGTGCCCACGCCCGGCACTTCGAGGTCGTCGACCACGTTGCCGGTGGGGAACATCGCGCCGCCGGCGCCTTCTTCCTCGGCGGCCGGGTCCATGAACTCAAGCTGCACTTCGGCGGCCGGGAAGGTCACGCCATCCAGCTCGAAATCGCCGGTTTCCTGCACTTCGCCGTTGGTGACGGGCACATGGCCGATGATGGTCTTGCCGATATTGGCCTGCCAGATGCGCACCACGGCCACGCCGTTGCGCGGGATGCGGCTGGCATCGACCAGGCCGGCGCTGATGGCAAAGGGACCGACCGCTGCCGACAGGTTGCCGCAGTTGCCGCTCCAGTCGACAAAGGGCTGGTCGATCGAGACCTGGCCGAACAGGTAGTCGACATCGTGGTCGGGCCGGCTGCTCTTGGACACGATCACCGTCTTGCTGGTGCTGGACGTGGCCGCGCCCATGCCGTCGATCTGCTTGCCATAGGGGTCGGGACTGCCGATCACGCGCATCAGCAGCGCGTCGCGCGCCGGGCCGGGCACTTGTGCCGTTTCCGGCAAATCCTGCAGGCGGAAGAACACGCCTTTGCTGGTGCCGCCACGGATATAGGTGGCGGGAATCTTGATCTGGGGTACGTGAGCCATGGAAATCATTGTCCTGGTTGGCCCGGGCGGCATCTATGCCGCCCGGGCCCATGTCACAGCTTATGCAGCCGAACGGGTCGACTCAAGGAAGTCCTGCGCGAAGCGCTGCAGCACGCCGCCGGCTTCGTAGATCGACACTTCCTCGTCGCTGTCGAGGCGACAGGTCACCGGCACCTCGACGCGCTCGCCGTTCTTGCGGTTCACCACCAGCGTCAACGTGGCGCGCGGCTGGCGCTCGCCGATCACGTCATAGGTCTCGGTGCCGTCCAGGCCCAGCGTCAGGCGGTTCACGCCCGGCTTGAACTCCAGCGGCAGCACGCCCATGCCGATCAGGTTGGTGCGGTGGATGCGCTCGAAGCCCTCGGCGACGATGACCTCGACGCCAGCCAGGCGCACGCCCTTGGCGGCCCAGTCGCGCGACGAGCCCTGGCCATAGTCCGCGCCGGCGATGATGATCAGCGGCTGCTTACGGTCCATGTAGGTCTCGATGGCCTCCCACATGCGCACGACCTTGCCTTCCGGCTCGATGCGCGCCAGCGAACCCTTCTTGACCTGGCCGTCGACCACGGCCATTTCATTGATCAGGGTCGGGTTGGCAAAGGTGGCGCGCTGCGCGGTCAGGTGGTCGCCGCGGTGGGTCGCGTACGAGTTGAAGTCCTCTTCCGGCAGGCCCATCTTGGCCAGGTATTCACCCGCGGCGCTGTTAAGCATGATGGCGTTGGACGGCGACAGGTGGTCGGTGGTGATGTTGTCGCCCAGCACCGCCAGCGGACGCAGCGCCTTGAGCGTACGCTCGCCGGCCAGCGCGCCTTCCCAGTAGGGCGGACGGCGGATATAGGTGCTCTGCGGGCGCCAGTCGTACAGCGGGCTGACGGACTCGCCGCTGGCCGCGGTGATGGCGAACATCGGCTCGTAGACCTTGCGGAACTGCTCGGGCTTGACGCTCTTTGCCACGATCGCGTCGATCTCTTCGTCGCTCGGCCAGATGTCCTTCAGGTACACCGGCTTGCCGGCCTGGTCCGTGCCCAGCACGTCCTTTTCGATATCGAAGCGGATGGTGCCAGCGATGGCATAGGCCACCACCAGCGGCGGCGAGGCAAGGAAGGCCTGCTTGGCGTACGGGTGGATGCGGCCGTCGAAATTGCGGTTGCCGGACAGCACTGCCGTGGCGTACAGGTCGCGGTCGATGATTTCCTGCTGGATCTTGGGATCCAAGGCGCCCGACATGCCGTTGCACGTGGTGCAGGCAAAGGCGACGATGCCGAAGCCGAGCTTCTCCAGGTCCGGCAGCAGGTTCGCTTCTTCCAGGTACAGTTCGACCGCCTTGGAGCCGGGCGCCAGCGACGACTTGACCCACGGCTTGCGCGCCAGGCCGCGCGCATTGGCGTTGCGCGCCAGCAGCGCGGCGGCAATCACATTACGCGGGTTGCTGGTGTTGGTGCAGCTGGTGATGGCGGCGATGATCACGGCGCCGTCCGGCATCAGGCCTTCGGCTTCCTGCGCGCGGGCCTTGTCCAGGTCGACGGCGATGCCGCGCTCGGCCAGCGCGGAGGTCGGCAGGCGCTTGTGCGGGTTGGACGGGCCGGCCATATTGCGCACCACGCTCGACAGGTCGAACTTCAGCACGCGCTCGTACTCGGCGTTCTTCAGCGAATCCGCCCACAGGCCGGCAGTCTTGGCGTACGTTTCGACCAGCTTGAGCTGCTCGTCGGTGCGGCCGGTCAGGCGCAGGTAGTCAATGGTCTGCTCGTCGATGAAGAACATCGCGGCAGTGGCGCCATATTCCGGGGCCATGTTGGAAATAGTCGCACGGTCGCCGAGCGTCAGGCTAGAGGCGCCTTCGCCACGGAACTCCAGATAGGCGCCGACAACTTTTTCCTTGCGCAGGAATTCAGTCAGGGCCAGCACGATGTCGGTGGCGGTAATGCCGGGCTGGCGCTTGCCGGTCAGCTCCACGCCGACGATATCGGGCAGGCGCATCCACGAGGCGCGGCCGAGCATCACGTTCTCGGCTTCCAGGCCGCCCACGCCGATGGCGATCACGCCCAGCGCATCCACGTGCGGGGTGTGGCTGTCGGTGCCGACGCAGGTATCGGGGTAGGCCACGCCACTATCAGCGTGGATCACCGGCGACATCTTCTCCAGGTTGATCTGGTGCATGATGCCGTTGCCCGGCGGGATCACATCGACGTTCTTGAACGCCTGCTTGGTCCAGTCGATGAAATGGAAGCGGTCTTCGTTGCGGCGGTCTTCGATGGCGCGGTTCTTGGCGAAGGCATCGGGATCGAAGCCGCCGCACTCCACCGCCAGCGAGTGATCGACGATCAGTTGCACCGGCACCACCGGGTTGACCTTGGCGGGGTCGCCGCCCTGGTCGGCAATGGCGTCGCGCAGGCCGGCCAGGTCCACCAGCGCGGTCTGGCCCAGGATGTCATGGCACACCACGCGCGCCGGGAACCACGGGAAATCGAGGTCGCGCTTGCGCCCGATCAGCTGCTTCAGCGAATCCGTCAGCGTGGCGGGATCGCAGCGGCGCACCAGGTTTTCTGCCAGCACGCGCGACGTGTACGGCAGCTTGTCGTAGGCACCCGGCTGGATTGCCTCGACCGCGGCGCGCGCGTCAAAGTAATCCAGCTTGGTGCCCGGTAGCGGTTTGCGGTTTGCAGAATTCATGGTGTAGGGAAATCAATATAGGTATGAAAAAGGGGTAGTGGTCCCATGTCAGCGACCAACTACCCCCTTGCCCGCAGGCCCGGATCAATGCAACCCGACGCGGAGCAAACCGGCAGCCGGTCTTACTTGCGATCCTTCAGCGGCACGAACTTCAGGTTCTCCGGGCCGGTGTAGTTGGCACTCGGGCGGATGATCTTGTTGTCGATACGCTGCTCGATGATGTGCGCGGCCCAGCCCGAGGTGCGCGCGATCACAAACAGCGGCGTGAACATCGCCGTCGGCACGCCCATCATGTGGTAGCTCACCGCGCTGAACCAGTCCAGGTTCGGGAACATCTTCTTGATGTCTCCCATCACCGTTTCCAGGCGCTCGGCGATGTCGAACATCTTCATCGAGCCGGCGTCCTTCGACAGCCTCTTCGCCACGTCCTTGATCACCTGGTTGCGCGGGTCGCTGATGGTGTACACCGGGTGGCCGAAGCCGATCACGACTTCCTTGTTCTCGACGCGGCGGGTGATGTCGGCCTGGGCCTCATCCGGGTTGTCGTAGCGCTTCTGGATCTCGAACGCGACCTCGTTGGCGCCGCCGTGCTTGGGGCCGCGCAGCGCGCCGATGGCGCCGCTGATCGACGAATACATGTCCGAACCCGTGCCGGCGATCACGCGGGCGGCGAAGGTCGAGGCGTTGAACTCGTGCTCGGCGTACAGGTTCAGCGAGGTGTTCATGGCGCGCTCCCACAGTGCCGACGGCTTCTCGCCGTGCAGCAGGTGCAGGAAATGGCCGCCGATGGAGTCATCGTCGGTTTCCACCTCGATACGGCGGCCGTTGTGGCTGTAGTGATACCAGTACAGCAGCATCGAGCCCAGGCTGGCCATCAGGCGGTCGGCGATGTCGCGCGCGCCCGGGGTGTTGTGGTCTTCCTTCTCCGGCAGCACGGTGCCCAGCACCGACACGCCGGTGCGCATCACGTCCATCGGGTGGGCGCTGGCGGGCACCCATTCGAGCGCGGCCTTCACATTGGCGGGCAGGCCGCGCAGGCTCTTGAGCTTGGCCTTGTAGGCGGCCAGTTCGGATTTGGTCGGCAGCTTGCCGTGCACCAGCAGGTGGGCGATCTCCTCGAACTCGCAGGTCTCGGCGATGTCGAGGATGTCGTAGCCGCGGTAGTGCAGGTCGTTGCCGGTGCGGCCGACGGTGCACAGCGCGGTATTGCCGGCGGTCACGCCCGACAGGGCGACGGATTTCTTGGGCTTGGGAGTGACGAGCGGTTGCGCTTCGGACATCTGGGTCTCCTTTGTGTGATGCCTGGTATTGCCTGTCTGTTGTCGTGCAAGCGGCCGGGACAAAGCCCGGCCGCGCGTGAGTCTTACTTACTTGCCCTTGCCTTGTGCGAAGAGCGCGTCCAGCTTCTGCTCGAAGTCATGGTAGCCGATGCTCTCGTAGAGCTCGGCGCGGGTCTGCATGGTATCGACCACGTTCTTCTGCGTGCCGTCGCGGCGGATGGCCGCGTAGACGTTCTCCGCCGCCTTGTTCATGGCGCGGAAGGCCGACAGCGGGTACAGCACCATCGACACGCCGGCGCCGCCGAGTTCCTCGGTGGTGAACAGCGGAGTGGCGCCGAATTCGGTGATATTGGCCAGCACCGGCACCTTCACCGCATCGACAAACTTGCGGTACATGGCCAGGTCGGTCATGGCTTCCGGGAAGATGGCGTCGGCGCCGGCTTCCACGCACGCGACGGCGCGCTCGATGGCCTTGTCCAGGCCTTCGACGGCGAGCGCGTCGGTGCGGGCCATGATGACGAAATTCTCGTCGGTGCGGGCGTCGACGGCGGCCCTGATGCGGTCGACCATTTCACCCTGCGTGACGATTTCCTTGTTGGGGCGGTGGCCGCAGCGCTTGGCGCCGACCTGGTCTTCGATATGCATGGCCGCCGCGCCAAACTTGATCAGCGACTTGGTGGTGCGGGCCACGTTGAAGGCCGAGGCGCCGAAGCCGGTGTCGACGTCCACCAGCAGCGGCGTGTCGCACACGTCGGTGATGCGGCGGATATCGGTCAGCACGTCGTCCAGGTTCGAGATGCCCAGGTCCGGCAGGCCCAGCGAGCCGGCCGCAACGCCGCCGCCCGACAGGTAGATGGCCCGGTAGCCGGCGCGCTTGGCCAGCAGGGCGTGGTTGGCATTGATGGTGCCGACTACCTGCAGCGGATGCTCGTCGGCAAGCGCCTGGCGGAAGCGGGCGCCAGCGGAGCGCGCGAGGTCGGAAGCGGAGTAGGTCATGGCGTATGCGTTGGTGAACAGGACGGGCCTAATACTGCAAGGGGTGTGCCAAGCCCTTGGGCGGGCCCGCGGGAAATCCGCCAGCCTTTGTCAGCGCTGGGCTGGCGGGCAGGGCGGCTGGCCTCGCCGCCGATTTCATGTCATCTTTTCAGCACAATTGAATTTCAAAATCACAAGTTTGGAATTCAAAGTTGAAATCCCGGGCTGCGTGGCGGACAATGTGCCAGCACTGTACGCCTGTTCGTCCCGGGTTTCACCACGCATTCTTTCCGCATTGCACCATGGCTCCTCCCGTTTCCACGCAAGCCCGTCCGCGCATCTGGGCCATCGGCATCAGCCGCCTGGCACGCGCCTTCGCCGACCTGATTCCGGCCTACGCCGACCGGGCCGAATTCCGCATCGTCGGCAAGGGTTTCGAGGCCGCCGCCAGCGCCGTGGCGCGCGAGGCGCGCGAGGGCCGGCTCGACGTGGTGGTGGCGGGCGGCTCCAACGGCGCCTACCTGCGCCAGCACGTGGATGTGCCGGTGGTGCTGGTCAAGGTCACGGGCTTTGACGTGATGAGCGCGTTAGCCACCGCGCGGCGCATCTCGCCGCGGGTGGCGCTGGTCACGCACGCGTCGACGTATGCCGAGGTGGATGAATTCGTGCGCGCGTTCTCGCTGTTGGTCCCGGCCTATACCTACCTGACCGAGGACGATGCCGTCGCACGCGTAAAGGCGCTCAAGCAGGAGGGCATCCAGGTCGTGGTCGGCCCCGGCCTGGTGACCGACCTGGCCGACCGCTATGGCCTGACCGGCGTGTTCCTGTACTCCGGCAACTCGGTGCGCATGGCGCTGGAAGACGCGATCGAGGCCGCGCGCCTGCGCCGCATCGAGGCCACCCGGCGCGACTACGTCAACACCATCCTGGCGCACCTGAACGAGGGCGTGGCGGCGGTGGATGCCGAAGGGCGCATCCAGTCGTTCAACCCGGCGATGGAGCGCTTTCTCGGCACTTCCGTCGCCGCCGCGGTCGGGCGCAAGCTGCAGACGCTGGCGCCAAACCTGGCGCTCGAAGGCGTGATGCAGAGCGGTGACAAGGAACTGGAAGCGATCCACAAGCTCGGCGACAAGATGGTGGTGGTCAACCGCATCCCCATCATCGGCGAAGCCGGCACCACCGGCGCCGTGCTGACCATCCAGGACGCCAGCGCGATCCAGCGCGTGGACCGCAACCTGCGCTCGCGCGCCCGCACGCGGCCGGCCGGGGTGCGCTACAGCCTGGACGACCTGGCCGGCACCTCCGCGGCCATGACCGAGCTGCGCGAACTGGCGCGGCGCTACGCGGCGGTGGATTCCACCGTGCTGATCGGCGGCGAGAGCGGCACCGGCAAGGAGGTGCTGGCGCAGGGCATGCACGACGCCAGCCCGCGCCGCGCGTTCCCGTTCGTGGCGGTCAATTGCGCGGCCTTCCCCGAGGCGCTGCTGGAGAGCGAGCTGTTCGGCTATGAAGAGGGCGCCTTCACCGGTGCGCGCCGTGGCGGCAAGGCCGGCCTGTTCGAGTCGGCCCACAACGGCACGCTGTTCCTCGACGAGGTGGGCGACATGCCGTCCGCGCTGCAGACGCGCCTGCTGCGCGTGCTGCAGGAAAAGCAGGTGCTGCCGATCGGCGGCCTCGACGCCGTACCGGTCAACGTGCGCGTGATCGGCGCCACTCACCGCGACCTGGCCGCGATGGTGCGCGATGGCTCATTCCGGCAGGACCTGTACTACCGCCTCAATATCCTGCGCATCGAGATGCCGCCGCTGCGCGACCGCTCCGAAGACCTGCAGGAGTTGGCCGAGCTGCTGTACCGGCGCGCCCAGGAGCGCCTGGGCATGGACCGGCCGCAGCGCCTGCCCGCCGCGGCCCGCGCGCGGCTGGCGCGCTACCGCTGGCCGGGCAATATCCGCGAGCTGGAAAACGTGACCGAACGGATCGCCGTGCTGGTGGCCGGGCGCCGGCTGGACAGCGACGCGCTGCAGCGCGAGCTGCAGGCAGCCGTGCCGGAGCTGTTTGGCGATGGCATGCTGGCGCCGGCCGAGGCCGACGCTGAGCACGCCGCGCCGGCAACACGCCCGCGCCGTTCCCTGGCTGGCGTGAAGCAGTCCAGCGAAGTCGAGCATATCCGGCGCGTGCTGGCCGAGTGCGGCGGCGACCGAGCCGCGGCCTGCCATATCCTTGGCATCAGCCCGACCACGCTGTGGCGGCGGCTCAAGGCGGCGTGAGCCGCGCAGGCATTTACACGGCGGGGCCGGCACGCCGGAACGGAATCGGCTGCAGCCCCTTGCCCTCCAGCCAGGCTTCATTGAACAGCCGTGCCATGTACAGGTCGCCGCGGTCACATAGCAGCGTGACGATGGTATGGCCCGGCCCCATCTCGCGCGCCAGCGCCACCGCGGCGCCGACGTTGATTCCCGACGACCCGCCCACGAACAAGCCCTCCTCGCGCAGCAGGCGGTAGACCATGTCCACGCAGGTCTGGTCGTCGATGCGCACCGCGTCGTCGATGGGCGTGTCCTGCAGGTTGGCGGTCACCCGGCTGGAGCCGATGCCTTCGGTGATCGAGCTGCCTTCGACCTTGACCTCGCGGTGCTTGACGAAGTGGTACAGGCCGCTGCCGTGCGGGTCGGCCAGCACGATGCGCACGCCGGGCTTGTGCTCTTTCAGGCAGCGCGCGATGCCGGCCAGCGAGCCGCCGGTGCCGGTGGAGCAGGTGAAGGCATCGATGTGCCCGCCGGTGGCGTGCCAGATCTCGGGCCCGGTGGTCTCGTAGTGGGCCTGGCGGTTGGCCAGGTTGTCGAACTGGTTGGCCCAGATCGCGTTGTCGGTCTGGTCGGCCAGCCGGCCGGCAATCTTCTGGTAGTTGTCCGGATCGGCGTAAGGCTTGGCGGGCACCGCGCGGACCTCGGCGCCGAGCATGCGCAGCCGCTCCATTTTCTCGGGCGACTGCGTGTCAGGTATCACGACGATGCAGCGGTAGCCACGCGCCGCGCACAGGTGGGCCAGGCCGATGCCGGTATTGCCGGCGGTGCCTTCGATGACCGTGCCGCCGGGCGTCAGCAGCCCGCGCCGTTCGGCATCACGGATGATGTAGAGTGCCGCGCGGTCCTTGACCGAGCCGCCTGGATTGAGGAATTCCGCCTTGCCGTAGATATCGCAGCCGGTTTCGGCGCTCAGGCCGGCCAGCCGGATCAGCGGGGTGTGGCCGATGGTGCCGGCAAATCCATCCCTGACTTCCATGGTGCACTCCTGCCGTGCCCGCTCCGGGCGTCACATTGAGTGATAGATCGGGGCGGCGGGAATGACAAGCAGGGGGACGGCCAGAAGTGACCGGGATTGCCCGTGGCCAGGCGGATCAGGCGGCGTTGAGCCAGCGGAAACTGAAATCGCCTTCGACGAAATCCGCGCGCGAGGCGTGGAAATCGCGCATATAGGGCCGGTTCAGGTGCGATTCGAGCGCGCGCTTGGAGTCCCAGACCATGTAGATCACAAAGACCCGCGCATCCTCGGCGTCTTGCCCGACGTGGTAGTCCAGGCAGCCGGGCTCGGTCAGCCCGCGCGAGCGCAGCGTGGTGAGCTGGGATACCAGCGCCTCGCGGCGGTGGGTCTTGGCACGGGCGATGCCGACTAGCGTGTACGTTCCGGACATGGGTGAACGGGGGCGACTGGCTGGCGTCTGTGAGCACTGGGCAGGCCATTGTAGCGCCGGCGGTACCGCCCCCCGGCAATGCCCGAGGACGCCGTCCGGGCATTCGGGCGGCGCTTGACAAGGGCGGGCGGCACGGTTCCTCCCCGCAATGGGGGCTAAAGTCCTGCCGGCGGCCGCCGATAAACGGATCGACAACAAGAAAACCATCATCCGAGGGGGTAACGCATGTTGAGACGCATACGGTCGGAACAACTGCAGGTCGGGATGTTTGTCGCCAGGCTTGGCGGCCCGTGGATCAACCATCCGTTCTGGCGCGCAAAGTTCCTGGTCGCCACTGAGGACCAGGTCCGGCAGATACAGTCGGCAGGGGTGCAGGAGGTCTGGATCGATATCCTGAAGGGCCGCAACGTACCGGCGCCGGACACGCCGGAAATACCCGGACCCGTCCCGGCCCCGGAGTCGACACCCGACCCCATGGATCCGGCCACCGTGCCGCCACCCGCCGCCACGCTTGATGCCGAGATCGTCCGCGCGCGCGAGCTGCTGCAATCCGGCAAGGCCGTGATCGGCTCGATGTTCGCCGACATCCGCATGGGCCGGGCGCTGGAGGTCAGCGGCGCGCTGCTGCTGGTCGATTCCGCCTCGCGCTCGCTGTCGCGCCATGGGCAGGCGTTGCTGGCGCTGGCGCGGCTCAAGGCGCGTGGCGACGACAACTACCTGCACGCCTTCGCCGTCTGCGCGCTGATGATCGCCGTCGGCCGCACGCTGGGCCTGCCCGACGACGAGGTGCGCGAACTCGGCCTGGCCGGCCTGGTCCACGACATCGGCAAGCTGACGCTGCCCGCGGCCCCGGTCCACAAGGCCAGCGAACGCACGCCCGAGGAAGAGGAGATCTACCGCCGGCATCCATCGGCTGGCTACCGCATCCTGAACGAGGCCCGGCTCTATTCGAACATCCCGCTCGATGTCTGCGTCCACCATCACGAACGCGTGGACGGGCGCGGCTTCCCCTACGGCCTGGCGGGGAACGAACTGAGCGTGCACGCCAAGATCGGCGCGATCTGCGATGCCTATGATTCGCTCACTTCCAGCCGCCCGGGCCACCGGCCGTGGTCGCCGGCCCGCGCCATGGAATACATGGCCGTGCGTGTCGACACGCTGTTCGACCGGCGCGTGTTCAAGGCCTTCACCCGCACCGTCGGCATCTATCCGCTCGGCACCGTGCTGCGGCTGCGTTCGAACCGGCTGGCGGTGGTCTGCGCGCAGAACGAGGCCGATCCGCTGCGGCCGAAGGTGATGGCGTTCTATTCCGTATCGCAGTCCAGGCCCGTCCCCACCGAACTGATCGACCTGCGCCACAGCGACGAGACGGTGGTGGCGTTCGAGAATGCCGCTGACTGGGGGTATGCGGATGAGCAGCTGATGGAGATGTATGCGGCGGCGGCCTGAACCGGGGGCAAGTCTTCAGCCCGCCACCCATTCCCCTTGTCTCAGCCGCTCATACAGGAAATCGCCCAACACCCGCACGCGCGCGCTGTGCCTGAGATCCGGATGCGTCAGCACCCACAAATCGGTATCCATGGCTTCATCGACTGGCGCCAGCCGCACCAGGTCTGGGTTAGCCCCGGCCAGCAGGCACAGCAGCATGCCGGCGCCCATGCCGTGCCGTACGGCATCCGCCATGGCCACCAGGCTGTCGGCACTGACGGCGCGGCGGGGTTCCGGCACGTGATCGCGTATCCAGCGCGCCTGGGCAAGGTGGGATAGCGCATCGTCCGGCACGACCCAGTCATAGGCCGACCAGTCCGCCAGCCGCGGATGGTCGGCTTCCGTTGGCAGGCCGAGTTGCTGCAGGTAGCGCCGTGCCGCATACGGCGCCGTCTGCAGCCGCCCGATACGGCGGCCCACCAGGTACTCCGGCGGCGCATTCGCCGGCCGGATCGCCACATCGGCCTCGCGCCGGCTCAGGCTCAGGAAGCTGTTGTTGATGACGATCTGCAGCTGGATGCGCGGGTGCATCGACCGGAATTCTGCAAACAAGGGCATCAGCAGTCCACCCAGCAGCGTGTCGGTCGTGGTCACGCGCAATGGCCCGCTCAGCTGGCTGTCGAGGCCGGACAGCTGGCGCTGGGCAGCATCGATCTGCTCGCCGACGCCGGCCAGCCGGTGCGCCAGGGCCTCGCCTGCGGCGGTCATGGCGTAGCCGGTGGCATGGCGTTCGAACAGCAGGGTGCCCAGGGTCTCTTCCAGCCGCGCCAGCCGGCGCAGGACTGTGGAATGGTTGACGTGCAGGGCGCGCGCGGCGCCTGCGAGCGAGCCGGACTGGCCCACGGCAAGGAAATACTTCAGGTCGTCCCAGTCTGCTTCCTGCATGTTTGCATAGCCCCTTTGCAGAATTCGCCAGTTTTCGTGCTGATCTGCACAGCCTACAGTGGCGTCGCGTGCCCGGCAATGGGTGTCGGGCGGCACACCTGGATGAAAGACATGGCAATGGCGTGGATGCTGCTGGTGCTGGCGGGCCTGATCGAGATCGTGATGGCGCTGGCGCTCAAACATACCGACGGCTGGACGCGGCCCGGGCCGACAGCACTGGGCATCGGGGCGGCGCTGGCCAGTATCTTCCTGCTCAGCGCGGCGCTGCGGCACTTGCCGGTCGGGACGGCTTACGCAATCTGGACCGGGATCGGGGCGATCGGGGTGACGGTGATCGGCATCCTGTTCCTGGGCGAAAGCGCGGCGCCGATGCGGCTGGTGTTGATCGGGCTGATCTTTGTCGGGATTGGCGGGCTGAAGCTGCTGCCGGCGTAGGACCTTGGGGGGAATCCGTTTCGGATTCGGGGTGTGGCGGACACGTTCTGTACACTATCTGGCCAAGCCACTGGCTATAAAGTCGCCCCTCCATGAGTTTCGATGTCCTGCTGGCGCTGTTCCAGCAACGTATTCCAGCCCATCCATGGGCCCAGATTGCCTCGTACCTGCTGGTGCTGGTGCTGATCGCCGTGGTGGCTCAGTGGCTGTTCGGCCACGTGATGTCGCGTATCGCCCATCGCTTGCTGACGGTATGGGGCAAGGCCCCCTGGAGCAAGGCGCTGACGCGTTATCGTGCCTATCGGCGCTTCGGCTATGCGGTCGGGTTCGCGGTGATCACCGTCGGCATTGGCGAAGTGCCGCACATGGGCCGCTATGCGCTGGCCATCGAGCGCCTGGCCCATGCCGGCCTGTGGATCTGCTTTTTCCTGATGCTAGGCGGCGTGCTGAGCGCCTGGCAGGACGTATACGCCAGCAGCCGCGAGGCACAGACGCGCTCGATCAAGGGCTATATCCAGGTGGGGCGGCTCGGGCTGGGGCTGGTGTGCTCGGTGCTGGTGCTGTCGATCCTGATCAACCGCTCGCCGCTGTGGATGCTGTCCGGCCTGGGTGCGCTGTCGGCGGTGCTGCTGCTGGTGTTCAAGGACACGCTGTTGTCGCTGGTGGCCAGTACCCAGCTGACCTCGAACGACATGCTGCGCATCGGCGACTGGATCGAGATGCCCCAGTGCAATGCCGACGGCTACGTCAAGGACATCGCCCTGCATACGGTCAAGGTGCAGAACTGGGACAACACCGTGACCACGGTGCCGACCTACAAGCTGTTCTCCGAGAGCTACCGCAACTACCGGCAGATGTTCGAATCCGGCGCGCGGCGCATCAAGCGCACGTTGCGGCTGGATGCGGGCAGCGTGCGCTTTCTGGAGGACCGGGAAGTGCAGGCGCTGATGCGCTTCCGGCTGCTGCACGACTACCTGGAGGAGAAGCAGGCCGAGGTCGACGAGGCCAACCGCCTGCTGATTGCCGCCGGCAATGACCCGGTCAACCGGCGCCGGCTGACCAATGTCGGCACCTTCCGCGCCTATGGCATTGCCTACCTGAAGGCGCACCCGGAGATCCACCACGACCTGCTGCTGAACGTGCGCATGATGGAGCCCGATTCGCAGGGCATCCCGGTGGAGATCTACTGCTTTACCGCGCTGACTGCGTGGATGGACTATGAGCGCATCCAGGGCGATGTCTTCGACCACCTGCTGGCGATCCTGCCCGAGCTGGGCCTGCGCCTGTACCAGGCGCCGTCAGGCGCGGATCTGACCGGCGTGCGCATCTCGCCGGTGCTGGCCGCGGCGCAGGTGGCGGCGGCACAGGCCACCGTCCATCATGCCCCTGCCCACGGCGCCGCCGCGGGCAGCCATCCGATCTGAGCTGCGCCTGACGCTCAGCCGACCGCGCGCGGACGCACGCGGCTGGCGGCTTCCTTGGCGCGGGTGCGGGCGGTGTCGACATCGTCCGCGTAGGCCAGCGCCACACCCATGCGGCGCTTGATGAAGCTCTCGGGCTTGCCGAACAGGCGCACCTCGGTCTGAGGCACGCTTAGTGCCTGGTCCACGCCATCGAAGACCACCCCCTGGGCATCCACGCCGCCGTAGATCACGGCGCTGGCGCCGGGGCTGCGCAGCGTGGTGTCGACCGGCAGGCCCAGGATGGCGCGGGCATGCAGTTCGAACTCGTTCTGCCATTGCGTGGCCATGGTGACCATGCCGGTGTCGTGCGGACGCGGGCTGACCTCGCTGAACCAGACCTGCTCACCCTTGACGAACAGCTCCACGCCGAACAGGCCCATGCCGCCCAAGTCTGCCGTGACCGCCTGCGCAATGCGCTGGGCGGTTTCCAGCGCGGCGGGGTGCATCGGCTGCGGCTGCCAGCTCTCGACGTAGTCGCCGCTGACCTGGACGTGGCCAATCGGGGCGCAGAACTGCGTTTCCACCTGGCCGCTGGCGCCCATGGCGCGCACGGTCAGCAGCGTGATCTCGTAGTCGAAATCGATAAAGCCTTCCACGATCACGCGGCCGTGGCTGACGCGGCCGCCGGCCATTGCGTAGTCCCAGGCCGCCTTGACGCCATCGGGACCGTCGATCTTGCTCTGGCCCTTGCCGGAGCTGCTCATCACCGGCTTGACCACGCACGGGTAGCCGATGCCGCCGTCGATGGCAGCCTGCAGTTCATCCAGCGAATCGCAGAACTTGTACGGGCTGGTCGGCAGGCCGAGCGATTCGGCGGCCAGGCGGCGGATGCCTTCGCGGTCCATGGTCAGGCGCGCGGCGCGGGCGGTGGGGATCACGCGCACGGTGCCGGCGGCTTCCAAGGTTTCGAGCATGGGCGTGGCGATGGCCTCGATCTCGGGCACGACCAGGTGCGGCTTTTCCGCCTCGATCAGCGCCTTGAGCTGGTCCGGGTCGCTCATGGCGATGGTGCGCGCGTGGTGGGCTACCTGCTGGCCGGGTGCATTGTCATAGCGGTCGACGGCGATGGTTTCCACACCCAGGCGCTGCAGTGCAATCAGCACTTCCTTGCCCAGCTCGCCGGAGCCGAGCAGCATCACTTTGGTGGCAGAGGGGGAGAGAGGCGTTCCGAGGGTGGTCATGGCAGCGGGTGGGACGGGAAGGAAAGCCGAGATTGTACGTGTTGGGGGCTGTCTGTGGCGCCGGCGGGGGGCGCATATTGGTATGGGCCGGGGAAGGGCTTGGCGCGCGTGCCACCCAATTCAGCGAAGCACCATAAAAAGACCCGCGCGGGGCGGGCTTGAAAAGGCCTGAGGATCCAAGACCGGACCACTCAGGATCCATGCTAGGTGCTAAGCGCGCCCTCCGCATCCCCCGTTCGGGGCGGCCCGGCACAGTGTTTCAGGACGTGGCCATCAGCGGCGGCTGCCGCCGCGTGGCCACGGCAAATGCAATTTGCGCCAGACCCGCGGCCAGCCCCAGGGTCACGCCGACCTGCCACGCCACGGTGTAGGAACCCAGCGCGTCGTAGACCAGCCCACCGCCGAAGGCGCCGAGAAAGCTGCCGATCTGGTGGCTGAAGAACGCCACGCCGCCCAGCATGGCCTGCCAGCGCAGGCCGAAGGTCTCGGCGATCCAGCCCGATACCAGCGGCGCCACGCCCAGCCACAGGAAGCCCATCACCGCGGCGAACACCAGCGTGCTTTGCGGCGTGGGCGCCGACGAGAAGTACCAGGTCAGCGCCAGCGAGCGAATCGTATAGATGCCGCCCAGCAGCATCAGCTTGTTGAAGCGGCCGCCGGCCCAGCCGAAGAAGATGCTGCCCAGCACGTTGAAGCCGCCGATCACGCCCAACGCCTGCGCGCTGAGCATCGGGTCCATGCCGCATACGTCCAGATACGACGGCAGGTGCGTGGTCAGGAACACCAGTTGCATGCCGCAGACGAAATACGCCAGCGCCATCACCACGAACGGCGCATGCCGCAGCGCGGTGCCCAGCGCTTCACGCGCGCTGTCCTGGCCGCGCCCTGCGGGCGACACCAGCGGCAGCCGGTCCACGCGCCCGGCAAACCACGCCGCGGGCAGCATCACCAGCGCCAGCAGCACGAACGCTGCCAGCCCGGTGCGCCAGCCGTAGGCCTGCGTCACCATCTGCCCGATCGGCGCCGCCAGCAGCGCACCCAGCGAGCCCGCGCCAGACACCAGCCCCAGCACCGTGCTGCGCAGCGCCGCCGACACCGGCCGCGCCGCCACCGCCATCGCCAGGGCGCTGCCGGTGCAGGCCATCGATGCGCCAATGGCCACGCCCGCGCGCAGCGTGACGCCGACCATGCTGTGCGCGGTCGCCAGCAGCACCAGTCCGGTCACATAGAGCAGCGAGCCGGCCAGCATCAGCGGCCGGAAGCCGATCCGCGTGGCCCAGGCCCCGGCCAGCGGCTGCAGCAGGCCCCACGCCAGGTTCTGTACCGCGATGGCGATGGTGAAATCCGATACCGAGATGCCGAGGTCCCGCGTCAGCGGCGGCATGAAGATGCCAAGGCTCTGGCGCAGGCCCATGGCCAGGCTGAGCATCAAGGAGGCGCCGATCAGGATCGGCAAGGCCGGGCGCAGGGCTTCGTAGCGGGAAGGCGCGGTGGGGGTGGGCACGGTGTGGTCTCGTCGTTGTCGTTATCGTTGTGAGCCCCGGGGCGCTTTCCATGTCTTTACATTTAAGCGTGCGCTGAATATACCGCAGGGTAGGGCGAGGGTATGCCCCGGGTCCCACCGTGTCAATTTGGCTTTGGGCGGGTCCGCCTTCCGCTTTGCCGAAGGCGGCCCCGCGCCTGGCTAGTCCAGGCTGACCTTGGATGCCCGGATGGTCTCGCCCCAGCGCTTGATGTCGCCGCTGACCAGCGCGGCGAACTTCGGCTGCGGTTCGCCGCCCGGAATGCCGCCCATGTCGCGGAACCTGGCCACCACCTCGGGGTCGCGCATGGCCTTGCCCAGCGCTTCCTGCAGGGTGGCGGCAACGGCCGGCGGGGTCTTGGCCGGCGCAAAGAAGCCCAGCCAGCCCATTACCACGAAATCCTTCACGCCGGCCTGCGCCATCGTCGGCACGTCCGGCAGGGCCGGCAGGCGCTCGGCGCTGGTCACCGCAAGCGCGCGCAGCTTGCCGGCGCGGATTTGCGGCAGCGCCTGCGTCAGGTTGTCGAACATGAAGGTGGTTTCGCCCGCCAGCACGGAGGTCGTGGCTGGTGTCGACCCCTTGTACGGCACGTGAATCACTTCGGTGCCCGTGCGCAGCCGGAATAGCTCCGCCGTCAGGTGCGTGGTCTGCCCGATGCCGGCCGAAGCATAGGAATATTTGCCCGGGGACTGCTTGAGCTGCGCCATCAGCTCGGCCACGCTGCGTACCGGCGACTGCGCGCCGACCACCAGCACGTTGGCAAACGAGATCAGGTCCGTCAGCGGCAGGAAATCCTGCGGCTGGTAGGACAACTGCTTGTAGGCGCTGTAGTTGATCGCGTGCGAGCCGGTATTGCCGACCAGCAGCGTGTAGCCGTCCGGCGCCGCGCGCATGAAGGCCTGCGTGCCAATGATGCCGCCGCTGCCGGGCTTGTTGTCGACCACCACCGGCTGGCCCAGGATGGCCGACAGCTTCTGCGCCACCAGCCGTGTCGGAATATCGGTGGTGCCCCCCGGCGCGCCGGGCACGATGATGGTGATGGGGCGCTCAGGCCAGGCCGCGGCGCTGGCCGCCAGCGGCAGCATGGCGGCGGCGGTTGCCAGCAGCAGGGCCGCGGACGTGTTGAACAGCGATTCTGGCAGCTTGTGTTTCATGGGTCTCCTCCATGTTCTGGTCTGCGTGCTGCTTGGAATGTGCGAACGGCCGGCTTGCGGCCGGCCGTTCTGTAGTCCACTAGCGCAGGACGGATGACATCGATGCCCTCCGCCTGGCGTGCGCCATCACTTGCCCGTCCACACCGGCTTGCGCTTCTCGGCGAATGCGGCGGCACCCTCGCGGGCATCGGCCGAGGTGAACACCGGCGCCAGCAGCGGGCGCTGGCGCTCGAACATCTCCTCGGCGCTCCAGTCGGCGGACTCGGCCACGATCTGCTTGCTGACCGCAACCGCCAGCGGGCCGTTGGCGCCGATCTCGTCGGCCAGCGCCAGCGCGCCTGCCAGCGCCTGGCCCGCTTCGGTCAGGCGGTTGATCAGCCCATAGGCGTGAGCCTGCTCGGCGCCCAGCATATTGCCGGTCAGCGCGTATTCCATGGCGATGTGGTACGGCACGCGGCGCGGCAGGCGCATCAGGCCGCCGGCGCCGGCCACCAGCCCCCGCTTGACTTCAGGCAGGCCGAACTTGGCCGCCTTCGACGACACGATCAGGTCGCACGCCAGCGCCAGCTCGAAGCCGCCGGCCAGCGCATAGCCTTCCACCGCGGCGATCAGCACCTTGCGCGGCGGCTTCTCGGTCAGCCCGCCAAAGCCGCGGCCAGGCAGGCTGGGGCGCTTGCCTTCCAGGAAGCCCTTCAGGTCCATGCCCGAGCAGAAGGTGCCGCCCGCGCCGGTCAGGATGGCCACGCTCAGGTCGTCGCGGCTTTCCAGCTGGTCGATGGCGGCGGCCAGCGCGGTCGCGGTCTCGAAGTCCATGGCATTTTTCGCCTGGGGCCGGTTCATGGTGATCAGCAGCGTATTGCCGTGGGTTTCCAGTTGCAGCGTGTCGCTCATGCGGTTTCCTTGTCAGAAGTCGGTATCGGTGCAGCGCACAGCTCAGCGCGGTGCCATGCGGATGGCGCCGTCTAGGCGGATGGTTTCGCCGTTGAGCATGGGGTTCTCCAGGATGTGCAGCGCGGTGGACGCGTATTCATCCGGTGCGCCCAGGCGGGGCGGGTGCGGCACCATGGCGCCGAGCGAGGCGCGCACGTTCTCCGGCAGCTTGGCCAGCAGCGGGGTGTCGAACAGCCCCGGGGCGATGGTGCAGACGCGGATCGCGCGCTGTGCCAGGTCGCGTGCGGCCACCAGGGTCATGCCGACGATACCGGCCTTGGCCGATGCATAAGGGATCTGGCCGATCTGGCCTTCGTAGGCGGCCACCGACGCGGTCAGCACGCACGCGCCGCGCTCACCGTCGATCAGTTCGTTCTTGGCCATGCGCGCGGCACCCAGGCGCAGCGCGTTGAAGGTGCCGATCAGGTTGATGCGCACGATCGACTCGTATTTTTCCAGCGACCCCGGCGAGCCGTCCTTCTCGACCACGCGCACCGGGCCGCCCAGGCCGGCGCAATGGATCAGCGCGCGCAGCGGGGCAATGGCTTCGGCGGCGTCATAGACGGCGTTCATCTGGTCGGTGTCGGTCACGTCGGCCTTGAGGAAGCGGACCTTGCCGCCGAACTCGTCGACGGCGGCATTGCCGCGCTCTTCCGACAGGTCGGCGATCACGACGTCGACGCCGCGTTCCACCAGGCGCCGCACGCAGGCCAGGCCCAGGCCGGAAGCGCCGCCGGTCACGACGGCGGACATATTGGTCAGTTTCATGCTTTGTCTCCTTGACTGGATACGTTGTTCGGTAGGAGGCGCCGCTTACAGGCGCTCGATGATGGTGGCGTTGGCCATGCCGCCGGCCTCGCACATCGACTGCAGGCCATAGCGCTGGCCGCTGTCTTCCAGTGCATGCAGCATGGTGGTCATCAGCCGCACGCCGGAGGCACCCAGCGGATGGCCCAGCGCAATGGCGCCGCCGCGCGGGTTCAGGCGTGCCGGGTCGGCGCCGAGCGCGCGCTGCCAGGCCAGCGGCACGCAGGCAAAGGCTTCGTTGATCTCGTAGTGGTCGATCTGGTCGAGCTTCAGGCCGCTCTTCTTGATCGCGCGCTGGCTGGCGGGGATCGGGGCGGTCAGCATCATGACCGGATCGTCGCCGCACACGTCGAAAGCGACAAAGCGCGCACGCGGCTTCAGGCCCAGGCGCTGCGCCATCGACTCGCTCATCAGCAGCATGGCGGAGGCGCCGTCACTGATCTGCGAGGCATTGCCCGCGGTCACGTTCCAGCCGATTTGCGGGAAGCGCGCGCTGAGTTCGTCGTTGCGGAACGAGGCCTGCAGCGTGCCCAGTTTCTCCACCGAGGTGCCCGGGCGGATGGTTTCATCCTGCTCGACCAGCCCGTTGGGCGTGCTGATGCCCAGGATCTCGCGGCGGAAGGCGCCGCTTTCGCGCGCGGCTGCGGCCAGCTCGTGCGAGTGGGCCGAGTAGCTGTCCATGTCGTGGCGCGACAGTTCGTACTTGGCGGCCACCAGCTCGGCCGCGACACCCTGCGAGACCAGCCCCGGCGCATAGCGCGCTTCCATCGACGGGCCGTACGGGTTCTGGCCGATGCGGGCCGAGCCCATCGGCACGCGGCTCATCGACTCGATGCCGCAGGCGATGACGATGTCATAGGCGCCGGCCATGATGCCCTGCGCGGCGAAATGCACCGCCTGCTGGCTGGAGCCGCACTTGCGGTCGATGGTGGTGGCCGGCACGTGGTCAGGAAAGCCTGCCGCCAGCCACGCCACCCGGCCCGGGCCGGCGGACTGCTCGCCCGCCTGGGTCACGCAGCCGGTGATGACGTCGTCGACCAAACCCGGGTCCAGCTTGTTGCGCTCGACCAGGCCCTTGAGCACCTGCGCCAGCAACTCGGTGGCATGGAGTTCGGTGAAGGCCGAGCTTGGCTTGGAGCGGCCCATCGGGCTGCGGATGGCGTCGACGATGACGGCTTGTTGCATGGGGTGTCTCCTGAAAAAGCTGAGCGTTGCGAGTCGTGGCTGGGATATTGAGACGTCCGTACCGAAATGTGATCGTCCAATACGATGAATTGGGATTCTGTCTTCGGAAAAGCGTCGTGTAAACCCAAATAACCCGGTTTGACTTTGGAAAAAACGAAGGGCAACATCCGGGTTTTGAGACGCTCGTATCAAAAAACCTTGAATTCAGGCAATAACATGACGAATGCACCACACGGCTCCCTGGCCCCGCCGCCCGCCGATGCCGACGGCGAAGCGCGCCTTGTCAGCGCGCTGGCGCGTGGCATTTCGATCCTCAACTGCTTTTCCCCAACGGTGCAGGAGTTGAGCAGCCGCGAGCTGATGGAGCGCACCGGCCTGGCCAAGCCGACCCTGTTCCGGCTGCTCGATACCCTGTGCGAGCTGGGCCTGCTGCATTATTCAGAGCGCCTGTCGCGCTACGTGCCCGGGGTCGGGCTGATCAACCTGGCCGCGCCCGCGCTGGCACGCATGACGATCCGCCAGCTGGCGCGACCGGCCATGCAGGAGCTGGCCGACCATATCGCCGGGCAGGTCGAGCTGATCGTCGGCAGCGGCAATGCGCTGACCTACGTCGAGATCGCCCAGGGCGTGGGCAGCCATGTGTTCCGGCCCGAGGTCGGCACGCGCGTGTCGGTCTCGCGCACAGGGTCCGGACGCGGCTACCTGATGCTGTTGAGCGAGGCCGAGCGCGAGGCCTATCTCGCCCAGCTCCGCGCCGCCGATCCGCAGCGCGCTGACTGGCTGCAGGAGCGCCTGGCTGACGCCGCCAGCGACCTACAAGAACACGGCTTCTGCCGCGGCCACCGCGACCTGCACCGCGAGGTGGAATCGGTTGCCGTACCGATGCGCACCCGCCGCGACGGCGAGGCGTGGATCTTTGCCGCCTCGGTGCCGGTGTTCAGCCAGCAGAGCAAGCAGATGGAGGAGGACATCGGCCCGCGCCTGGTGAGCCTGGTGCGCAATGTAGAGGGAGCGCTGGGCGTGGCAGGCTGAGCGGCACAGCAGTCTGCCTGGCTGCTGCAGCTCAGTTCCCCGTGAAAACCGGCGTGCGCTTATCCAGGAACGCTTGCACCGCCTCACGGTGGTCGGCAGTCTGGTGCGACAGCGCCTGGAAGCCGGCGGACAGTTCCAGCAGCGTATCCAGGCGGGTATGCATGGCCTCGCGCATCAGGCGCTTGGCCAGTCGCACCGCGTGCGGCGGGTTGGCGGCGATGCGGCCGGCCAGCTCATATGCCGTGGGCAGCAGCGCCTCGGGCGCGACCACGCGCGACACCAGGTTCCATTCCAGCGCCAGCCTGGCATCGATCGGCTGGCCGGTGAAGGTCATCTCGGCCGCCCGCGACAGGCCGATCACGCGCGGCAGCAGCCACGCGCCGCCATCGCCGGGGATGATGCCGAGCTTGACGAAGGACTCGGCAAACTGCGCGCGCTCCGAGGCAATGCGGATGTCGCACATGCAGGCCAGGTCCAGCCCCGCGCCCATGGCCGCGCCATTGACCGCGGCGATGACCGGCACTTCCAGGTTGAACAGCGCCAGCGGCAGCCGCTGGATGCCGCAGCGGTAGTCCTGGCGGATTTCCATGCCCGGCACTGCGCCGGAGGCCTGGCGTTCCATGTCCTTGATATTGCCGCCCGACGAGAACGCCGTGCCCGCGCCGGTGATGACCACCGCGCGCACGCTGCGGTCGCCGTGGATGCGGTCGATCGCGGCCAGGAACTCCGCCACGGCGGTATTGCCGGTCAGCGGGTTGCGGCGCTCGGGCTCGTTCATCGTCAGCGTGACGATGTGGTCCTGCTGCTCGTAGAGAAGGAAGTTGCTCATGGTGGTGTCTCCGGATACGGGGATGTGGGCTGGCTGGCTGGCTGGCTGCCTGCCTTGGCGCCAAGGCTAAGCGAGGCGTGCCTACACCGTCCAATATTCATTTCTTCATCAGTAATATCCGGCACATATCGCCCGACAGGCTCGGGACGCCAGCCGCCTTGCGCCGGCTGCACGACTTTCCGCGGGTAATCCCTGTACCCATAATCGAATCGCTCACCGATTATCTATAGGCCCCGGCCACCGACCGGCATCGCGCAGTTCCGTAATCCTGCAGTCCCGAATTCCAACAAGAATGCTCTACAGGAGACGACATGAGCCATGCGTTGAAGCAGGCGACGGACCCCGTTGCCCCCGATGTTGCAATGCACACCCGCCGCACCATGAGGCGCGCCACAGGCCTCCTGGCAGCGGCCCTGGCGCTGGTGGTGCAGGTCTTGCCCGCCGGCGCCGCGGCGCCGCGCAATGCGGCAGCCAAGGTTGACGGCGCCTTCATCAGTGCCAACGCCAGCACCGCCCGCGACTGGCCCAGCCATGGCCTGGACTATGCCGAGACCCGCTTCAGCCGGCTCAGGCAGATCGATGCCGCGAACGTGCGCGACCTGGGCCTGGTGTGGACCTACAACCTGGAGTCGACCCGCGGCGTGGAGGCAACCCCGCTGGTGGTGGACGGCGTGATGTACGTCACCGCGTCATGGAGCGTGGTGCATGCGGTCGATGCGCGCACCGGCAAGCGGCTCTGGACTTTCGACCCCAAGGTGGACCGCTCGCTCGGCTATCGCGGCTGCTGCGACGTGGTCAACCGCGGCGTGGCGCTGTACCAGGGCAAGGTGTTCGTGGCCGCCTACGATGGCCGGCTGATCGCGCTGGATGCCGCCAGTGGCCGCAAGCAGTGGGAGAAGGACACCATCATCGACCGCAAGTACTCGTACACCATCACCGGCGCGCCGCGCGTGTTCAAGGGCAAGGTCATCATCGGCAACGGCGGCGCCGAATACGGCGTGCGCGGCTACATCACCGCCTATGACGCCGGCACCGGCGAGCAGAAGTGGCGCTGGTTCACGGTGCCGGGCGACCCCTCCAGGCCGTTCGAGGATGAGTCGATGGCCGCGGCGGCCAAGACCTGGGACCCCAGCGGCAAGTACTGGGAGGCGGGCGGCGGCGGCACGGCCTGGGACACGCTGGCCTTCGACCCCGAACTGAACCTGATGTACGTGGGCACCGGCAACGGCGCGCCGTGGTCGCACAGCAAGCGCAGTCCGGCCGGCGGCGACAACCTGTACCTGGCCTCGATCGTCGCGCTCAACCCGGATACCGGCAAGTATGTCTGGCACTACCAGGAGACCCCGGGCGACAACTGGGACTACACCTCGGCGCAGCCGATGATCCTGGCCGACCTGAAGCTCGACGGGCAGATGCGCAAGGTCATCCTGCACGCGCCCAAGAACGGCTTCTTCTTCGTCATCGACCGCACCAACGGCAAGTTCATCTCGGCAAAGAACTTTGTCGACGTGAACTGGGCCACCGGCTATGACGCCAATGGCCGCCCCATCGAGCGACCCGAGGCGCGCGCCACCGACAAGCCCTATGACTCGGTCCCCGGGCCGTACGGCGCGCACAACTGGCATCCGATGTCGTTCAACCCGCAGACCGGGCTGGTCTACCTGCCGGCGCAGAACGTGCCGATCAACCTGATGGACGACAAGACCTGGAACTTCAATGAAGGCAAGCCCGGCACCCCGCATGGCAACGTGGGCTGGAACACCGCCAAGTTCCTGAACGCCGAGCCGCCCAAGAGCAAGCCCTTTGGCCGGCTGATCGCCTGGGATCCGGTGCAGCAGAAGGCGGCGTGGACGCAGGAGCATGTGTCGCCGTGGAACGGCGGCACGCTGACCACCGCCGGCAACCTGGTGTTCCAGGGCACCGCCGACGGCCGCTTTGTCGCCTATGACGCGCGCAGCGGCGACAAGCTGTGGGAGTCGCCCACCGGCACCGGCGTGGTGGCGGCGCCGGTCAGCTTCGAGTTGAACGGCAAGCAGTATGTGTCGGTGGCAGTGGGTTGGGGCGGGGTCTACGGGCAGGCCCAGCGCGCCACCAACCGGCAGGGGCCGGGCACGGTCTACACCTTCGCCCTCGGCGGCAAGGCGCCGCTGCCGGCCTTTGCCGAGTACCGCGCCGCCAGGCTGCTGCAGGGCGTGAAATATGACCCGGCGCAGGTCAAGGCGGGCACCGGCCTGTACGTCAGCAACTGCGCCCTGTGCCACGGCGTGCCCGGCGTGGACCGCGGCGGCAATATCCCTAACCTGGGCTATATTGATGCGGCCTATATCGAGAACCTGGACAAGGTGGTCTTCAAGGGGCCGGCGATGGCGCGCGGCATGCCGGACTTTACCGGCAAGCTGACGCCGGACGACGTCGAGAAGATCAAGGCCTTTATCCAGGGAACCGCTGACGCGGTGCGGCCCAAGCCCTGAGGGCTGGGCCGGGCCTCAGTCCTCGGCCTGGAAGCCGGTCGCCTCCACGATCGGCTTCCACGCGGCGCGTTCCAGCTGGATGCGGCGGCGGCCTTCCTGGCCGGGGCGCGCCACCACTTCCAGGCCCAGCGCTTCCAGCTTGGCCACGGTGGCGGCGTTGGCCGAGGCGGCGAGGAACATCTTTTCCACCTGCGCCACCACGTCAGGCTGCGTGCCAGCAGGCACGAACACGCCGTACCAGCTGGTGGCGTGGTCATACTGGCTGAAGCCCTGTTCCTTCATGGTGGGCACTTCGGGCAGCGCCTTGGCGCGGCGCGTACCGCTCACCCCAAGGAAGCGCAGCTTGCCGCCCTTGTACAGCGGCATCATGCTGGCTACGGCATCCCAGCCGATCGACACATTGCCGCTGACCACATCCACCAGCATCGGCGACGCGCCGCGATACGGCGCGGGCGTGATGGCGATGCCTTCGGCCTTGCCCAGTGCCACCGTGCCCAGGTGGCCGGCGCTGCCGATGGTGGCCAGGCCCAGGCTGGCGCCGCCCGGGTTGCGCCTGGCCCAGCTCACGTATTCCTTCATGTTCTGGTAAGGCTGCTGCACGCCGGTCGCGACCGCGGTCGGCACATCGGTCAGCACCGCCGCGGGCACCAGATCCTTGTCGGCGTCGTATGACAGCTTCTTGTAGGTCAGCGGAAAGATGGTGAACAGGGGCGAGGGGCCGATGAACACGGTCTTGCCATCGGGCCTGGCACGCTTCACGTAGTCGAGCGCCAGGCGCGCCGAGGCTCCGGGGCGGTTTTCGACCACCACCGTGCCGTGGCCGTCCTGGCGCAGTTGCTCGGCATACAGGCGCGCCAGGCTGTCGGCGGCGCCGCCCGGGGCGTAGCCGACAATGATATGCATCGGCTCGGCATCGGCCGCGCCGGCCGGCGCGGTCATGGCGAAGGTGGCGGCGGCGACAGCGGTCATGGCCAGCAGCCGGCGCGTCAATCGGACTTGATGAGTCATGGCAGTCAGGGAACGATGTTGAGAGGGTGTCAGGGCAGGGTGGGCCACTGGCCCGTGAGGTCATGGACCGATTCGTACAAGGCCGCCGCACGCAGCAGCTGCGCGTCACCGCGGAACTGCCCGACCAGCTGCAGCCCGATCGGCAGCCCGTCGCTGCCAAAGCCGCAGGGCAGGCTGATGGCCGGATGTCCCGTCATATTGAACGGCATGGTCCAGGGGAACCAGTTCGCGCGCACATCGGGATAGTCCTGGCCATCGATTTCGATCTGGCCGAACAGGTCTTGCTCCAGTGGCAGTGCGGTGCGTGTGATGGTGGGCATGGCGAGCAGGTCGGCGCGCCCCAGCAGCGCCTGCACGCGCAGGAACAGCTGCGAGCGCTCGAACATCGCCTGCTGGTATTCCACGGCGGTGAAGGCGGCGGCCGATTCCACCTGGCGCACGAAGGTCGGGCTCAGCGCCTCGCGGTGCTGCGCCACGATCGGCGCAAAGCGCGTGCGCCAGACCGTGTGGTTGATCGCACGCCAGATGGGTTCGACGTCGAACCCTTCGCCGCCGAACGGCACCAGTTCGGCGCCTAGCGCGCGCAGCTTGTCCAGGCTGGCCTCGAACGCGCGCGCCACGTCCGCCGACACTGGGCGGCCCGGCGGCGCCAGGCAATACAGGATGCGCCGGCCACGCAAGTCGCCCTGCGGCTGCGCGGCGGCCACGTAGTCGGCGGCGGGCACGCCGATCGACCACGGGTCGCACACATGCTCGCCGGCCATGGCCTGCAGCATCAGGCCGGTGTCGGCCACCGTGCGCGTGGTCGGCGTCACGTAGGTCTGGTTGCCGAACAGATCCTGCGCCTGGCTGTGCGGAATCACCCCCTGGCTCTGCTTGATGCCCACCACGCCATTGCAGGCGGCAGGAATGCGCGTGGAGCCGCCGCCATCGGTTGCCACCGCCAGCGGCGCGATGCCGCTGGCCACCGCCACCGCGGCGCCGCCGCTGGAGCCGCCACTGGTGCGTGCGGCGTGCCAGGCATTGCGGGTGCGCCCGAATAGCGGCGAATCGGTCAGGCATTTGGAGCCGAATTCCGGCGTGGTGGTCTTGCCGACCAGGATCGCCCCCTGCGCGCGCAGCCGCGCCACCGCCACGGCGTCTTCGGCCGGCACGTTGTCTCGCATCGGCACGGCGCCAAAGGTGGTGCGCACGCCGCGCGTGTTGACGATGTCCTTGGCGGTGAAAGGAATGCCATGCAGCGGGGGCAGCGGCCGGCCGGACATCACTTCCGCTTCCGCCGCGCGCGCCGCGGCCATGGCCTCGTCCGCGCACAGCGTGATAAAGCAGTTCAGCACCGGCTGCAGCCGCTCGGCGCGCGCCAGCACCGCGGCGGTCAGTTCCACCGGCGAGATTTCCTTGCGCCGGATGCGCTGCTGCAGCTCGGCGGCGCTGGCAAGACAAAGCGCTTCGCTCATTGGACGGGCGTCTCCTGAAGATGGCTGCGCGTGCCGGCTTCGGCGCGCGCAGGCGTGATGGCGATAAGCTGGAACAGGCATATTACAACCGGCCCGGGCACGCGGGGATTATCGCCGCGAGGTGCCATCGGCGAGGAAGCGTTCGGCAAGCATCAGGGATGCACTGCCGTCGTCTCGCGGCGCGTCACCGCTCAGGGGCACGCCGGGATGCCAGGTACGCCTGCAGGCCGTCTGCCGGCAAGGCGCGTGAATACAGCCACCCCTGGCCGAACTGCGCGCCGCGCTCGCGCAGGAAGCGCGCCTGGTCTTCATGCTCGATGCCCTCGGCCACGACCTCGAAGCCCAGCGCCTCGGCCATGGCGATGATGTGCGGCGCCACGGTGCTGGATGCTGCCTCGCGGCCGATGGTGTCGATGAAGGACTTGTCGATCTTCAACACATCGACCTTGAATACCTGCAGGTAGGACAGGCTGGAGTAGCCGGTGCCGAAGTCGTCGATGTAGATCGGATGCCCGGCATCGCGGAAGGCCTGGATCACTTCGAGCGCGGTCTCGGCGTGCAGGAAGCTGCGTTCAGTGATCTCGATGCGGATCTGCCGGGGCGCGATCCCGGTGCCCTGCAGGCGCGCGGTAAGCACGTCGAGAAAACGCGGCGAGCTGACATCGTCCGCGCAAACATTGATCGACACATAGAAGCCGGGCCTGGCGCGCAGCAGCGGGCCCAGCTCCGCGATGGCGCGGTCGAGCACGTGGTCAGTGATCTGCGGCATCAGCCCGGTCTGCTCCGCCAGCGTGATCAGCAGGTCGGGCGGCACCGGCTGGCCGTCGCGCTTCCAGCGCAGCAGCGCCTCCGCGCCCACGCAGCGGCCATCTTCCAGCGCGACGATCGGCTGGTAGTGCACCTCCAGCCGGCGGCGGCGCACGGCGTTGCGCAGCGCGCCCTCCATGGTCAGGCGGCGCGACATGGCGCGAAACACCAGCGCGGCCAGCAGCACGCCGATCGCCAGCCCCGCCACGACGAAAGAGCCTACCAGCATCGGCCAGGTGGCCAGCAGCCCGGTGGGCGGTGCCAGGGCCACGGCCGCGAACGGAATCCGAGGGGAACGGCGCACGGAACTGCCGGGATTGTCGAGTTCGTCGGCGCCGTTGGCATTGCGCTGGTATTCGCGCGCCATCTGCGCCACGTCGGAGCCGGTGGTGGTGGCGATGAAGACGCCCGTGGCAGTATTGACTGCGCCTATGTACCGGCCATCGAGCTCGACGATGTCGACGAATGACTTGGGGTCGACCGATACGTAATGGCCGTGGCGCCCTACCAGCATGGAAGGGCCGGGCGCGCCAAACGGGTTGTCGAGGTCGAACCAGTATTCGAAGCCCTGAGTGTCGCGCCAGTCCGGCTCGGGCAATGTCATATGCCGCCGGAAGACGTCGCCCAGCAGTGCCGAGCACAAGCGGTAATTGCCGGCATAGCGCCCGGTATCGCGCAGGTGGTGGAAGGTGAAGGTGATGCGCCGCAGGCTGGCCAGGTTGCCGTCGGAGCAGGGCGCGTCGGGCAGGCCTTCCATTTCGTGCAGCGCGCCAGTGGCGTCTGCCATGACCATCTCCATGCGGGCGACGGCAGCATTGGCAAACATCTGCAGTTGCGCCACCTCGCGCCGGGCGACCTCCTCTTCGGCCACGCGCATGCTGGCCGCAATCGGCAAGACGGCCGCGGCAAACGCGAGTATCACTGCCATCGCAAGGAACAAAGGCCGCTTCATGGGTGTCCTGTCAGCCATGCATTGTCGAAGGGTACGGGTACTACGCGCCCTCGCTGCTGCGCAGCACGCGCCATCGCCGCGCGTATTCAGATTCTTCCAGCAAAGCGATGAATTCTTTCGTGCGCCGCGTAATAAGGCAAGCATGACTTGCGCAATGCCGGCAGAATCCGGAAAGTAGGGGGCAAGACTGCCCGCATAGAGGACCTGGCCCATGACCACCGCCCCATTTGCAAGACAAGCACCATCGGCCCGGCTTGCCGCCCGGCGCATCGACGGCCGGCACAGGCCGGCCGTGATCCCGGGCAACGGCTGAGGGGGGCGCATGGCGCTGGTGCTGCTGATCGCGCTGCCCCTGCTGGCCGCGGCGCTGGCGTGGTTGATCGGCATGCGGACCGCGCGCTTGCTGGCGCCTGTCGTCATCGGTTTGCCGCTGGCAGCGCTGGTGCTGCTGCTGAGCCTGCGCGGCGCGGTCTTCGAACCGCCGGGACATGCGCTGGACTGGCGCGTGGCGTGGCTGCCGCAGCTCGGGCTGGACCTGTCGCTGCGGCTGGATGGCCTGTCGTTCCTGTTTGCGCTGCTGGTGCTGGGCGTGGGCCTGCTGGTGATCCTGTACGCGCGCTACTACCTCGCGCGCAATGAATCCGCGGTGCGCTTCTTCTGCCTGCTGCTGCTGTTCATGGCGGCCATGCTGGGCGTGGTGCTGGCCGGCAACCTGCTGTTGCTGGTGGTGTTCTGGGAGCTGACCAGCATCCTCTCGTTCCTGCTGATCGGCTTCTGGTCATGGCGCACCGATGCGCGCCAGGGCGCGCGCATGGCGCTGGCGGTCACGGGCGGCGGCGGGCTGGCGCTGCTGGCTGGGGTGCTGCTGCTGGGCCATATCTGCGGCAGCTTCGAGCTGTCCGAGGTGCTCGCGCAGGCCGGCAAGGTGCAGCACCACCCGCTATACCTGCCGATGCTGGTGCTGGTCCTGCTGGCGGTCTTCACCAAGTCAGCGCAGTTCCCGTTCAGCTTCTGGCTGCCCCATGCCATGGCAGCGCCCACGCCGGTCTCGGCTTACCTGCACTCGGCCACCATGGTCAAGGCCGGCGTGTTCCTGCTGGCGCGGCTCTATCCGGTGCTGGACGGCACCAACAGCTGGTTCTACCTGGTCAGCATGACGGGGCTGGCCACGCTGATCGTAGGCGCTGGCCTGGCGCTGCTGCAGCGGGACCTGAAAGGGCTGCTGGCTTATTCCACCATCAGCCACCTGGGCCTGATCACGCTGCTGTTCGGGCTCGATACCCAGCTCAGCACGGTGGCGGCCATCTTCCATATCATCAACCACGCGGTGTTCAAGGCGTCGCTGTTCATGGCGGCCGGCATCATCGACCATGAAACCGGCACGCGCGACCTGGACCGCCTGCACGGGCTGGCGCGCTATATGCCGCACACCGCGGTGCTGGCGATCGTGGCATCGCTGTCGATGGCGGGGGTGCCGTTGTTCAACGGCTTCCTCAGCAAGGAAATGTTCTTCGGCGAGACCCTGGCGCAGGGCCTGCTGGGCGACTTCAACTGGGTGATCCCGACCGCGGCGACGCTGGCGGGGGCGCTGACGATGGCCTATTCGCTGCGCTTTATCTACGGCGTGTTCTTCGGCGCCCGGCAGCCCGACGTGCCCCACTACCCGCCGCACGAGCCGCCGCGCTTCATGAAGGTGCCGGTGGAGTTCCTGGTGGTGATCTGCCTGGTGGTCGGTCTGGTGCCGGCCTATACGGTGGGCGACCTGCTGGCGGCGGCTTCGCTGGCCACGCTGCGCGCGCCCCTGCCGGAGTACAGCCTGAACCTGTGGCACGGGGTCAACCTGCCGCTGCTGATGAGCCTGGTGTCGATGGGCGGGGGCGCGGCGCTGTTCTTCCTGCGCCGCGACGCGCTGCGGCGCCTGCAACACGCGATCAGCCACCTGAGCGCGCGCCAGTCATTCGAGCATGGCATGCATGCGCTGGAACGCTTTGCCGCGGCCGTCACGCGCTGGCTGGAGAACGGCTCGCTGCAGACCTATGTCGCCTGGATGCTGCTGGCGCTGCTGGCCGTGCCGGCATACTTCCTGGCTGACCTGGAATGGCTCGGTGGCAGCGTGCCGGCGGGCGCCATCGACCTGATCGGCGCCGCCACGCTGGCGCTGCTCGGGCTGTGCGCGGTGGGCGTGGTGGTGACGCACCGCCAGCGGCTGTTCGCGCTGGTGCTGCTGGGCGGCTGCGGGTTGATGGTGTCGATGGCATTCCTGCGGTTCTCCGCACCGGACCTGGCGCTGACGCAGATCTCGGTGGAGGTGGTGACGATCCTGCTGCTGGTGCTGGCGCTGTTCTACCTGCCGCGCGAGACGCCGGAGCGCGCCGGGGCGGCGCGCCGCGGGCGGGATTTGGTGCTGGCGCTTGGCGGCGGCACCTTGCTGGCGATGGCGGCCTACGCCGTGATGACGCGGCCCTATGACCCGGTGTCTGCCTTCTACATCGACCAGTCCGTGCCGGGCGGCGGCGGGCACAACGTGGTCAACGTGCTGCTGGTGGATTTCCGGGGCTTCGACACCATGGGCGAGATCTGCGTGCTGCTGATCGCAGGGCTGGCGGTGCAGGCGCTGCTCAAGGGCATGCGGCTGGACACGCCGTCGGCAGCGCCCGATGGCCTGCCGTGGACCAGCCAGGCGCATCCGCTGCTGCTGGCCATGCTGGCGCGGCTGATGCTGCCGCTGACGCTGCTGGTGGCGGTCTATATCCTGCTGCGCGGGCACAACCTGCCGGGCGGCGGCTTTGTCGCGGCGCTAATCACCTCGGTGGCGCTGCTGCTGCAGTACGTTGCCAGCGGCGTGCGCTGGACCGAAGCGCGCATTGCGCCGGACTATCGCGCCATTGCCGGCGCGGGCATCCTGCTGGCGGGCCTGACCGGGCTGGGCAGCCTGGCCTTCGGCTATCCGTTCCTGACCACTGCCTTCGGGCATTTCCACATACCTGGCATCGGCGAGGTGGAGCTGGCCACGGCGATGATCTTTGACCTGGGAGTCTTCTGCACTGTGACGGGAACCACGCTGGTGATCGTATCGCACCTGGGTGTGCGCAACCTGCCGCCGGCACAGGCCGCGGAGGACGCCTGATGGCCGCGCTCTACGCCATCACCATCGGCATCCTGGCCGCGGGCGGCATCTACCTGCTGCTGCGCGAGCGCGTCTTCACCGTGGTGCTGGGGCTGACGCTGCTGTCGTATGCGGTCAGCCTGTTCCTGCTGGGCATGGGGCGCCTGTCGATCGGCCGGCCGCCGGTGATCGTGGCGGGCGCCAGCTACGCCGACCCTTTGCCCCAGGCGCTGGTGCTGACCGCCATCGTGATCGCGTTCGGCATGACGGCGTTCGCGGTGGTGCTGGCGCTGCGCTCGCTGGGGCTGACCGGCAGCGACCATGTCGACGCCGCCGGCCAGCCGGAGGGGCGCGATCCCGATGGCGGCAATCAGGAGCCGCGGCCATGAACCACGCCGTGCTGCTGCCCATCCTGATCCCCATGTTTGCCGGTGCGCTGTTGACCGCGATGCCGGCCCAGCGGCTGCGCGCGCAGCGCATCGTCTGCGCCGTGGCCACGCTCTTGCTGGCGCCAGTGGCGGTGCACCTGCTGCGCCAGGCGGCTACCGGCGAGATTGCGGTCTATGCGATGGGCAACTGGTCCGCCCCGTTCGGCATCGTGCTGCAGATGGACCGCACCGGCGCGATGATGCTGGCCCTGACCGTGGTGCTGGCCGTCGCCGCGCTGGCGGCGGCGGGAGAGGGCACCGCCCGGCAGGGCCGGCATTTCCATGCGCTGTTCCAGTTCCAGCTGATGGGCCTGAACGGCGCCTTCCTGGCGGGCGACCTGTTCAACCTGTTCGTCTTCTTCGAGATCCTGCTGATCGCGTCCTATGCACTGCTGGTGCATGGGGCAGGGCGGGCGCGCATCGGCGCCGGGCTGCACTATGTGATCCTGAACCTGGTGGCGTCGTCGTTCTTCCTGGTGGCGGTCGGCGTGCTGTACGGGCTGTCGGGCACGCTGAACATGGCGCACCTCGGCCTGCGCCTGGCCGGCCTGCCGGCCCAGGACCTGCCGCTGGCGGTGGCTGCCGGCGCCATGCTGATGCTGGTCTTTGCGCTGAAGGCGGCGTTGTTCCCGCTGTATTTCTGGCTGCCGCGCGCCTACGCCAGCGCCACCGGCCCGGTTGCAGCGCTGTTTGCCATCATGACCAAGGTCGGCATCTACGCGATGCTGCGTTGCGATGCGCTGATCTTCGGCGGCCCGCAGGGGCTGCTGGGGCCATTCCTGCATGACTGGGTGTTCGTGCTGGCGCTGGTCACGCTGGCGGTCGGCGCGCTGGGCGCGGTCGCTGCCGGCACGCTGCGCGCGATGACCAGCTACCTGGTGGTGACATCGGTCGGGTTGCTGGCCGCCTGCGTATCGATGCAGACGCAAGCCGGCTGGGCCGCGGCGATGTTCTACCTGCTCAGCACCACGCTGTGTACCGCCGCGCTGTTCCTGCTGGCCGACGCGCTGGAGCCGGAGCCGGCGCGCGAGGACGGGCCCCCGGTCAGTGCCTCGCGGCTGGCCGGGCTGCTGTACCTGGTGGGCGTGGTGGCAGCGGTGGGGCTGCCGCCGCTGTCGGGCTTCCTCGGCAAGCTCATGGTCCTGCGCGCGACCCCGGCGCCGTGGGTGCCGGCGCTGTGGCCCGCGGTGCTGGTGTCGGGCCTGCTGCTGCTGATTGCCGTGTCCCGCACCGGCACGCGGCTGCTGTGGCGGCTGCCGCATGATGCGGAGCGCGTGCCGGAAGGGGATGAATACCTCGACGAAGACCATCCCGGCGCGGCACGCGTGCGCGTGCGGCCCGACGCGCGCAAGCTGGCCTGCTGCGCACTGCTGCTGGCGGGCAATGTCGCGCTGACGGTATGCGCGCGGCCGGTCAGCGACTATGTGGCCGACGCGGCGGCGCAGCTGCTGGACCGCGCCGCCTATCTCCGGGCAGTGCTGCCCGGGCAGCCGGGGTAAGCCATGCTGCAGCGCCTGCTTCCCCATCCCTGGCTGAGCCTGATCCTGATGATCATGTGGCTGCTGCTGACCAACAGCCTGGCCCCCGGGCACTGGCTGCTGGGGGCACTGCTGGGCTGGGCCATCGGCCGGCTGGCCGACCGCTGGCTGGTGCTGGGCGCGTTCCGCCTGTCGCGGCCCGACCTGATCCTGCGGCTCAGCATCCATGTGCTGTTCGATATCGTGAAAGCCAACGTGGAAGTGGCCATCATGGTGCTGGGCCCCACCGCGCGCCTGCGCCCCGCCTTTATCGTGGTGCCGCTCGATGTCGAGCACGAACTCGCCACCACCGCACTGATCAGCATCGTCTCGCTCAGCCCCGGCACGCTGTGCGCAGAGCTGAGCGATGACCGCCGCGCCTTGCTCGTGCACGTGCTGGACCTTGAGGAAGAGGCCGCGCTGGTCGAGCTCATCAAGTCGCGCTATGAAACCCCGCTCAAGGAGATCTTCCAATGCTTGCCATCGTGATACCGGTCTGCCTGGTGATCCTGGGCCTCGCCTTCCTGCTGACCCTGGCGCGGCTGCTGCGCGGACCCAGCCTGCCGGACCGCATCGTGGCGCTGGACACGCTGAATATCAACGCCATCGCGCTGATCGTGGTGCTCGGCATCAGCCTGGATTCGGCACTGTTCTTCGAGGCCGCGCTGCTGATCGCGGTGATGGGCTTCGTCGGCACCGTGGCGCTGTCCAAGTACCTGCAGCGCGGCGACATCATCGAATACTAGGGAGCGCCAGATGCTGCATCCTGTTGCGGAATTCATCGTGTGCGCGCTGCTGCTGGTGGGCAGCGTGTTCATGCTGGTCGGGGCGATCGGGCTGTTCCGGCTGCCGGACTTCTTCATGCGGCTGCATGGGCCGACCAAGTCGACCACGCTGGGCGTGGGCGGGGTGGTGCTGGCCTCGGTGGCGTACTTCAGCTTCCGGGGCGATGCCAGCCTGCATGAGCTGCTGGTGACCGCCTTCCTGTTCCTGACCGCGCCGATCAGCGCCCACATGCTGGCCAAGGCCGCGCTGCAGCGCCAGCTGCCGGTGGATCCGCGCACGCGCGGCAGCGGCTGGATGCCGCGCATCCGCGATTAGGGCCGCGACGCGCAAACCCGACCAACCCAAAGGAGACCAAGCCATGCCAACCCCGCAAGATCCGCGCCTTGGTGCCTGCTGCTACCTGCTGCACATGCTGCTGCAGCGCACCGAGATGACCCGGCCCGGGTTCCTCGATCAACTCATCCGCGGCGTCACGGCCGACCGGGATGGCATGCCGCAGGACGCGCCAGGCCGCGAGGACGCGCTGCCGGTGTTCGAAGAGACACTGCGCATGCTGACTTCTGCCAGTGACCAGCTGAAGGAAGCAGCCTCCCGGGCATAAGACGTTCTGGCCGCCACGGTTTACTTTCTCCGCAATGTGTCCTACACCCAGTCAGGCGATGCCGGCAACTTCCACGCCAGGGCAGGGGGTTTCATGGACTTGCAACACTCGGACAAAGTCTTCGCGGGCGCGATTCCCGAAGTCTATGAGGCCTTGATGGTGCCGATGATCTTTGCGCCATACGCTGCCGACATGGCTGCCCGCATCGCCGCGCTGCACCCCCGGCGGGTGCTGGAACTGGCCGCCGGCACCGGCGTGCTGACCCGGGAAATCGCCGGGCAGCTGCCGGCCGATACCATGATCGTTGCCACCGACCTCAACGCGCCGATGCTGGCGCGGGCGGAGCAGGCCGGCACCAGCCGCCCGGTGCAGTGGCGCGAGGCCGACGCCATGGCGCTGCCGTTTGCCGATGCCAGCTTCGACATGGTCGCCTGCCAGTTTGGCGTGATGTTCTTCCCGGACAAGGGCCGCGCCTTCGCCGAAGCCCGCCGCGTGCTGGTGCCGGGCGGCACGCTGATCTTCAATGTCTGGGACCGGCTGGAATTCAACGCCTTTGCCCGCGATGTCACCGGGGCACTCGCCACGCTGTTTCCCGACGCGCCGCCCGAGTTCATGGCCCGCGTCCCGCATGGTTACCACAGCCAGGCCACCATCGAGCAGGATCTACGCCTGGGCGGATTCCAGTCATCCCCGGTCTTTGAAACCGTCGCGGCAACCAGCCGCGCCAGCGCCGCCCGCATCCCGGCGGTGGCATTCTGCCAGGGCACGCCGTTGCGCGCCGACCTGGAGCGGCGCGGGCCGGATGCGCTCGGCCGGGCAACCGACCACTGCGAACAGGCATTCCTGAAGGCTTACGGCGGGGGTCCACTGGCCGTGCCGATGCAGGCGCACGTGGTGATGGTAACGGCGCCCGCCGGGTAAAGCTGCCCCGGCAGTTCGCCGCGGCGCCACCCGGGCGGTGCCCTGGCTGCAGCGGTTGGCTTGAGACAGCATGGATCGTCGGCTACCATCAGCGCGGCGCGGTCCGGATTCCCTGGCGCGCACTGTCGGACGATGACTACGATGCCCCTTGTACGACGCGTGCTCGCGATCGGTCTGCTCTTAGGTTCGCTGTCGGGATGCGATTTCCTGCGCGGCTATGCTGAAGGCGAATCCGCGGTCATGCGGGACTTCAGGGCCGGGGATCGAGCCGACGACCTCGGCGCGGCACGCTTTGTCTTCGATGACTTCGGCGGCCTGAGCACCGATACACTGGAAACCAATGCGCTGCCGTGGAAGCTGGCAACGACCGCGCTGCTGCTGGCCGGCGGCCCCGGCGTTCCGGTCACCCAGGACGCCTTGCGCCGGGCGCTGCACGAGTTCGGCTTTATCTATCCCGATGCGGTCCGCAACTGGCCGCGCCAGCAACAGCCCAGGTTCGACAAGCCCCTGGGCGTGGTCAGCGGAATGATCGGCCGGGATATCCCGAAGATCCGCCTGGAGGTGTCCAACCTGGGATGTGCATCGTGTCATGCGGGCATCACCTACGGCAAGGACGGGCATCCCACCAACGATGTCTGGCTGGGGCTGCCGAATACCTCGCTCAACCTCGATGCCTTCGTCGCCGCGGTCTATCAGGCGGTCAAGCGGGTGAAATCCGATCCGGAAACGCTCCTCTCAGCCATCCACCAGCTTTACCCCGACACCAGCAAGGAGGAACTGGATACCATCCGGAGATTCGTCTGGCCGCGGCTGGTGAAACGGGTGGCGGAACTCGAAGCCAGCGGTGACGAGCCACTGCCGTTCAGCAACGGCGCGGCTGGCAGCACCAATGGCGTCGCGGCACTCAAGTTCCAGTTTCATCTGCTCTCAGCGGGCACGGCCGCCAGTGGTTCCACCTCGATTCCGGAACTGGGCTACCGCAGGCTGCGCTCATCGCTGCTCTACGACGGCGTCTATACCAGCAAGGGCGCGCCGCGCTTTGCGCCGGTAGCGCCCGGTGCCGCCGATGATGCCGGGCGGCTGGCGCATATCGTGGCCTTCTTCACCGTGCCGACCATGGGAATGCCGCCGGATCGCGCCGGCCGCGCCATTCCGCAGGTGGAAGACGTCATGCGATTCATGGCGGGCTACACGCCGCCGCCGTTTCCGGGCCCGATTGACCGCCCCCGCGCCGCGCGCGGCCGCGCCGTCTTTGATGCCCATTGTGCCCAGTGCCACGGCAGCTACAGCCAGGACACGGAGCGCCCGCGCCTTGTAAGCTTCCCCAACCGGTTGGTGGCACAGGCGGATATCGGTACTGACCCGACGCGCTGGCAAGCGATCGATCCCGGCCTGCTGCAAGCCATCTCGCGCTCCGAGCTGGGCAAGCATATCGACGCGGCAAACACCGGGGGTTATGTCGCGCCCATTCTCTCCGGCGTGTGGGCGACGGCCCCGTACCTCCATAACGGCTCCGTGCCCACGCTCTGGCATCTGATGCATCCGCAGGCGCGGCCCAGGCGCTTCTGGGTCGGCGGTCATGCACTGGACTACGGCAAGCTGGGCATCGCCGGCAAGCTCGATGCGAACGGCACCTGGGCCTATCCGGGCAGCTACCAGCCGTGGTCGAAACCCGTGCTCTACGACACGGCGACAGCGGGGCGCGACAATCGCGGCCATGAACAGGCGTTCTCGACCCTTGCCGAAAGCGACAAGGATGCGCTGCTGGAATTCCTGAAGCTGCTTTAGCCTTGTGCGTTGCCCGGGTCAGACTGAACGGCTTACGATGCCCCCTTCGTCAGCTTGACCCGGCTGAAGGCCCGGCAGTAGCATCAGCTCAGCGCAACCAGGATGGAGCGCAGAAGATGATTGTCGATCTCTCTCATGTGTTCCACGACGGGATGCCTGGCGTCCTCTTCAAGCGCGAAACCGGTGAAGCGGTCGAGTTGACCGCGCATATCCGGCCGTTCATGACGCATGCGCAATCAGGCTGGCACTACGAGGGCAAAGCCTCGTTCGAGATTTCCGAGGTGGCGTTCCAGACATCCGTCGGCACCAAGCTGGATGCGCCCCGTCACCGCTTCGAAGGCGCGGAAGACATTGCTGCCCTCGATCTCAGCCGGCTGGTGCTTGACGGCGTGGTCATCGATGCCCGCCACGCGACCCCCGGGCAACAACTGGCGTGGAATGACCTGCAGTTTCCCGAGCTCCTCGCAGGCCGGGCTGTGTTGGTGAATTTCGACTGGGATCGCCATTGGGGAACGGAGATCTATCGATCGCACCCGTTTGTCTCACGCGACGTGATAGACCGGCTCTGCGATGCGGGCATTTCCATGTTCGGGGTGGATTGCGCGAACGTCGACTCCACCCAGGACCCGGAACGCCCGGCCCATACCCGGTTGCTGGGACGAGGCATCCTGATCGTCGAGAACCTCACCGGACTGTCGCGCTTGCATGGCGTGCCGTTTCGCTTCTTTTCCATCCCCCTGAAGGCGCGAGACGCGGCGGCTTTCCCCGTCCGCGCTTTCGCCGAGGTGCGCGAACACACATAGCCAGGACCGCGCCCCGGGTAAGGGCCGCAAGCGTCGTTGGTTCAGGATGCTTGCACCAACTCTGCGGCGGGGAGTCTTGCGCTTCGCGGGATGCCCCGGACCGGCACCGGCCCAAAGCGCATGATGTTCACGAGCCGGTTTCCGCGCGGCAAGCGCTGGCTTTCGGCAAGCATGGCGGCATGGCCAGGTGAATCGGCCAGCGCCGACATCGGCACGCCGGCAAAGCCCCTGGCGGTCATGGCCAGCCAGAACCGGTACCAGCGGCGCCCGATGTCAAAACTCGTGACGTCGGGTGGGGCATGAATCAGGACGATCCGGGCCGCGCTTTTCACTTTTGCGCTTTCCGATGTCAGCAGGCGGGTCAGCGAAAGCGCCGAGAGCAGCCGGACCACACGGGGTCTCAGCGCAATCGACGCACCCCAGGCTTCCCACCGCGACAGTGCCATGCATTCAGCCGAAAGCCCGTCGCGCGGCCAGCCCGGATCGTGCGGTGACAAGCGCAGCCAGTGATGGAGCTCCTCCGCAAACCGTGAGTCATTCAATCCCGCAGCCGCGGCGTCGTCATACCAATTGGCGATTTGCGCCGTGCTGTTCTCGCTCGCCAGCGTGACGAACTCCGCGTGGGCCGCAGCGCATTCGCCCAACGACTTGACCTGCGGCGGGGTCGCACGGAGAAACTTGCCTCGATAGGCGCGGCGTGCGTCCACGAAGGCGTCAAGGGGATCCGGGCTCGCACCTGATGTGATCAGGCCAGATGCGGCCGGGCGCAGGCCCTGGGTAGCGGGCGGGTAGGGCAGGCCGGAGACCTCTGGCTGCGTAAGCCCCAACCCAAGCGTGGACAGCGCGATGGCCATGCCTTCCCAGGCCATGCCCAGGGCGATCTGGTTGTCCCGCCCGGTGGGGTCGCCCACGGCTAGCCATCGAGCAGGGTCTTCAAACAGTTCAACCTTGTCGCCGGCAAAGCGCCAGCGAGCGGGCTGGATATTGTGCGCGCTGGGAGCGCGGCCAGCCTGCGCAACGAGGGTGAGTTGCTGATCGCGCGTAAGCATATCGCTAGATGGCTTTCCTGAAGAGATGCAGTTGATGCAGTACCGTGGCCCCCATCTTCTCCATTTGCTTCAGGCTGGCGCCGTTCGAGTCCGACACCCAGCTGATGCCCAGATGCGAGTATCCGGCACCCCGCATCGCCTTGAGCAGATGGTGCAGCATGACGCCGTTGACGCCGCGGCTGTGGTAGTCCCTGCGCACGGAAAAAAAGATGATCGCCGCACGCTTGCGGCTGGCGCGGAACCTGATCAGATGCCAGAGCGTGGACAGCTTCAGGCGGAAGCCGGTGGCGCGCAGAAACGGATTGAGGTCCGGCACGCACAGCAGTACCCCGATCGGTTCCCCGTTGAAATAAGCGGTATAGGACAGGCGCTCGTCGATGATCCACATCATGCCGGCGCAGGGAAACAGGAATTCCTCCTCCGTCAGCGGCACGAACATCGGGTTGCTGGCAAAGCCATCGTTCAGCACAGCGCATGCTTCCAGCAGGCGCCGGTCAAAGCCGCGCCGCCGGATCGGCTCGAATTGCCAGGCGGGATCATCCAGCAGCGCGCGTTGCTTGCTCCCGATCAACTGCTGCGGATCGTAGCTGCGCACGTCGAGCTCGAACGTGCGCATCGGAAAGAACGGCTCGAAGCCGCATGCCTGGAGCAGCCTGGCAATATGCGGCGGCGTATATTCCTGGTAGGTGTATGGCGGATGCTCGAAGCCCTCGGTGACGATGCCGATCATCTGCGTGATCGTCAGGTTGAAACTGCCAGCTAGTTCGTCACAGCCGTTGTGCTTCACCCAGCCCGCCGCCGCGTCGAGCAGCGCTTGCGCGACCTCCACGTCATCGACGCAGTCGAACATGCCGAAGTAGCCGCGCTTCTGGCCGTATTGCTGATTGAATGCATCATGGATATGGGCCAGGATACGGCCCACGATCCGTCCGTCCCGATGGGCGGTGAACCAGGTGCGGCGCGCAAACTGCCGGAACAGCGGGTTCTTCGCCGGGTCCAGCGCGCGCGCAAGATCCCCCTTCATCGGCGAGACAAAATGGGTATCACGGCCATAGCAGGCGAAGGGCGCCTCGAAGAACGCGTCGAAATCGCCTTCACGCAGCACTGTTGTCATGCGGCCTCCCGCTGCCCGAGATGGCGCGCCAGCCGCAGGATCACCGCCGCGCGCAGCTCGCCGATGGCCGCGTTGGCGCCTTGCGGCAGGTTCAGCAGCACCACCTGCGCGGGCTGGCGCGCGATCAGCAGGGCATGGGTCATTTCGTGGCGCTCGAGCAGGTCTACCAGTTGCTCCGCTGCCTCGACCCGATCGCCTTCCCGGAGCCTGGCCCACGCGCGGGCGTCGCCGATCGACACGGGCTCACGCCGTCTTCCTGCCAGGTCGAACAGCGCGCCCAGGGCGTAATCAGCAAGCTCCGCGTTGCCGAGCACCACATGGTCTGCGGTCTGCGGCAGGCGCCTGAGCGAATGCAGGAAACCCTCTGGCGTATCCAGCCGGGCATGGAGCAGCCAGCGCAAGAAGGCATTGCCATCGCCCGCCAGTGAAACGGCGCGAATGCGGACAAAAATGGCGGTCAGCAGCACCCAGGCGATGGCAACTGGCATGCCGCGCAGGCCAGCCTCGGCGAAGCCCGGGCCGGGCCCGCGCGAAGCCAGCGCCATCACGCTGGCCAGCACGACGGCGAAGAGCAGGGCGGCTGCGATATGCGCGAGCAGCCCGCGCACGACCCGCTGCGATTCCGACAGCTTCAGGAACACATAGACGAATGCCAACGCCCCAAGCGCCCCCAGGCGAACCGGCACATGGCCGAGCTCCTCGCGGAAGTCTGTGGCCGCGAGCGGGACGGCCAGGGCCACGACCACCACCACCGCCCGGGCCAGGCGTTCCTCGTTGTCGGACAGCTCGGCATCGCGCAGCCACAGCAGGAACCAGCCATTGCTTGCCGTGACCACGGCGAAGCACCCAAGGAACGCCAGCAACAGCGGCGTATTGTTCGACAGATCGGTAAAGAGATTGATGACGAAGAACACCACCGATACGCCCAGCGCCAGCAGCTTCAGCCCCAACGGGTGGTGGCGCCGCACCAGGTGCTCGGCAAACAGGGTCATGGCAATGGGCAGCAAGGTTGCCGCCGCAAACACCAGCTGCGCCAGCAGCGTACCGCCAAACAGCCAGGAAAAGCCCCGGACTGCCAGCAGCGCCGTCAGCACCCCGAACAGGAACAGGCCCGTGCCGGCCCCGGCCTCGCGCCGCGACCAAAGGAAATGCAGGTAGAGCCCGCAGCCCACCGCGCCGAGCCAGGTAACGGCCACATCGCTTGCCAGGGCGTCAATCACGCGTCAGCCCTCATCTCGCATCAACCTCGCCATGAAGCGCCGTACCAGCGCGCGCACGGCCCATGCCGTCAGCACATTGCGCGGCGTTTCGACACGCATGCTCCAGGGATTGAAGAAATAGCCGCGCACACCGGCCAGCTGCGGCCGGCCGAGCACCAGCTTGATCGCTTCGAACGCCATCAGATTGCCGGTGGTGATCACCATCGGCGCAAACGACATGCGCTTGCGCTTGCCGGTCAGCAGATCCTTAGCGATGCCAAGCTCCACATGCCGGACGGAACTCGAGTTGACCATCACATATTCCAGTTCCTTGCCCAGGCATTCCTGCCTGACCTCCGCCGTCAGGGACTTCCAGTCCATGCCGGCCGTGGGATAGGCAAGACGCTCCTCGGGCCGGGGATCTTGCGGCCGGACGACCGTGACGGAGGGCAGGGGAGCGGTATAGGCGTCGATAACGGTCGCACCATGCTCCCGCGCCTTGCGATAGAGCGCGATGCCCGCGGCCATGTCATCCATGCCGTTGACCACGATCTTGTATCGGCTCAGCAGTTCATCGAGCTTGTCGGTCCACTCCGCGCCGAAGGTCTCGATGGCAAGTTCCGGGTTGATGCGCCGGATCTGCGCCACGGTGGCCTCGACCTTGTTCACGCCAACGGTATCCAGGCTGGCAAACACCTGGCGGCTCAGATTCGACACGTCGAACGCATCGAAGTCCGCCAGCGCGAAGCCGCCAATGCCCACCCGTGCCAGCGCCTGCAGGCAGGCGCCGCCCATGCCGCCGACACCGCAGATCAGCACCCGTGCACTGCGCAATTGCTGCTGTTCCGCGTCGGTGACGAAGCCGATGTTGCGGGTGGTGAATTCCTCGTATGAAAAGGGTGGAATCATTGGCTTTTCCTTGCGCGCAGGACTCCCATCGGCTCGCGCGGATTCAGCCAGTGGAACAATGGCAGGACGATCCGCCCGACAGCCAGGAACGCAATCTGATAAAGGATGGCGGGCAGGGAGTCCCGAGGCACTTCCCGTAACAGGTATTTCCGTGCGCTGGCCAGGTCCAGGCAGGCGATCTGCAGGAAATCGTCGCCGCGCTGGTAGTCAAGTTCCCGCTGGCAAAGTTCGTTGGCGCGCTCGTCCCGATGCTTCGGCGCCTGGTCGAACGTCTTCTTGAGATTGTCCGAGCCGCCCGTATAGGCATCGGTAATCACGAAGCGCGCTTCGTCAAATCCCGCCGCCCGGTCAACCCCAAAGACATGCCGATGCGATTTCATGATCTCGCGGGCCACGCTCAGGTGTTCAAAGCTGCGCCGCGACGGCTCAAAGGGATTGGGATAGGCCGTGACAAAGACCTCGGCAACCTTGCCAATAATGGCCGGCACCTGGGTCACATTGCTGATCCAGATCGGGCGCAGGCCGCGGCGGAAGAAAAGCAGGATGCAGGTCAGCCCGTACAGCACCCAGGACAGTCCTTGCGTGCGATAGCCCGGATCGACCATCACCAGCCCTAGGTGAATCGCCTCAGCCGGCCGGCCCTTGATCTCGATCGGCATGACCGACAGCGCATTGAACGCAATCGCCTGGCCGCTGTCCCGGTCATAAAGCAGCGTGATCACGGCCCGCCGCAGTCTTTCAGGGTCGCCGGAAAGCACCCCGTAATCGAGATCCTTGCCGATTCCCCGCTGGACGATGCCGCGCATCTCGGCCAGCATGGCTTCGAGCTGCTGCGCGTCCATCCACAGGCCGGGCCGCTCGACGACTCGGATCCGGACGGACCGGCTGGCCTTCAGGCTCAGGTCCAGGTAGCGCAGCCGCTGTCGAAAACGCCCGATGAATTTGAACATGCAGGTTTGGCTGGTGCCTTGTTCTTGTTTGGCCGGACTGGGAGGCAAGTGTGGATTGGAGCATATAACAGCCAGTCTATGGTGTCACGGGCGTGGCCACGGGAAGAAGGCCGACAGCTGGCCAGTTTTGGTAAGGGGTACGACATTACTATTTGGGCCTAACAAACGAATTTCGCAGAATGTATATTATGTTAAATTGTTATGGCGCATAACAAAAATATCACCAAGCTCCCTGGAGTCGCCCAACGCGTATCTACCGATCCTGATCGAACGTGACGATGGTGCCACGCCCGGCAATGATTGGGCATACGGGTTCATTCAGTGCTCTAGTCCATACTTGTTCCTGCAACCACGGGCGCCATTGATTACCACTCTTCGGTGGCGTGCCGCCGCCCGCGCGGGTCGTCTTTGCATTGGGGTATTGCGTAGCTACAAACGCGCGCGCCTCATCTTCGGAGCCACCCCCCGCCCAACCCACTCCTCGTTTTCCCCGACTGTCCCAAATTGCAAACAAGTTGTCCCCGCTAGTCAAACTGCTGATAGCCAATCCTAGATACTTCGCCGGTCGCGACAGGACTGTGGCCAGCGTTTGAAAGGAGGGTTTTGTCCCCTGCATGCGTAGCCATGACGCAGTCAAGCGCATCCAGGAAAAGGCTTTTCATGCTCGGGCAAACCACCACGCATTCCCCCATCTCAGCCGGCGCGGCCGGTGCGAGTTCGTCGCGTTCTTACGCCTGGCTCGTCTTTGCGCTGAGCTTTGGCTTGTTGCTGTCGGACTACATGTCCCGGCAGGTGCTCAACGCCGTCTTTCCGCTGCTGAAGGTGGAATGGTCGCTGAGCGACACCGAGCTCGGTGCGCTGGGCGGGATCGTGGCCTTGATGGTTGGCCTGCTGACGTTTCCGCTGTCCATCCTGGCTGACCGCTGGGGCCGGGTCAGGAGCTTGATCCTGATGGCGGCGCTGTGGAGCCTGGCCACGCTGGGCTGCGCGCTGGCCAACAATTTCGGGCAGATGTTCGTGGCGCGGCTGTGCGTGGGGATTGGTGAGGCGGCCTATGGCAGCGTCGGCATTGCCGTGGTGCTTTCGGTGTTTCCGCGCCATCTGCGTGCCAGCCTGAGTTCGGCGTTCATCGCTGGCGGGGCGTTTGGCTCCGTGCTGGGGATGGCGGCGGGGGGTGCCCTGTCCGCTCACTTTGGCTGGCGTTGGGCCTTTGCCGGCATGGCGATCTTCGGGCTTGTGCTGGTCGGGTTCTATCGTCTCTTCATTACCGAGCCGCGCCTGCAGGCGCAACGCCGTGCGCTGGGCGAGGAATCGGACAGTGCCGCTCGGCGCGAGAGCGTCTCACTGCGCCCGCTGCTGTCTGCCCTCTTTTCGGCGCGTTCGATCCTCTGCGCGTATGTGGGCAGTGCGCTGCAGTTGCTGGTCATGGGCGCCCTGCTCACCTGGATGCCGAGCTTCCTGGCGCGCTACTACGGCATGGCGACGGACCGTGCCGGCGTGACCGCCGCGGCATTCGTACTGGCGGGTGGCGCAGGGATGGTCCTGTGCGGCGCGCTGACGGACTGGGCGGCTCGCCACGCCCCCGGGCGCAAGTGGCTGATGGCCGTGGCCTACAGCGTGACCTGCTGCGCGCTGCTGCTCACTGCGTTCTACCTGCCCGCCGGCACCGCGCAACTGGTGCTGATCGGTGCCGGCATGCTGTTTGTCGGTGGCACGGCCGGCCCGGCCAGTGCCGCGGTTGCAAACCTGACCCATCCGGCCATCCATGCCACCGCCTTTGCCACGCTCACGCTGGCAAACAACCTGTTGGGCCTGGCGCCCGGACCCTTTGTCACTGGCCTGATCGCCGACCGCATTGGCCTGCTCGGCGCCCTTCAACTGATCCCGCTGGCAGGCGTGCTTGCCGCGCTGTGCTTCCTGGTGGGACGCCGCACCTACATGGCCGACCTGCTTCGCCTGGAAAACCAGCGTGAGGCAGACCCGAACAAGGCCTGATCTTCTGACTGATTACCTGGACGACTGATGAACCTTCCCGCTGATACCACCTTCCTGATGGTTCCCGGCCTGCGCGATCACGTGGCGGAACACTGGCAGACCCTGCTGCAGGCCGAGCTGCCGAACGCCCGTTCGGTGGCGCCGCTGGAGCACGACAAGCTCAGCCGTGATGCCCGCGTGACCGCGCTGGACGCTGCCCTGGCCGATATCGACGGCCCGGTGGTGCTGGTGGCGCATAGCGCCGGCGTGATGATCACCGTGCATTGGGCCGCGCAGCACCACCGCAAGATCCGCGGCGCGCTGCTGGCCACGCCTGCTGATCTTGAAACGCCGATGCCGGCCGGCTATCCGGACCACGCCACGCTGGCCGGGAACGGCTGGCTGCCCGTGCCCCGGGCACAACTGCCCTTCCCCAGCCTCCTCGCCGCCAGCCGCAACGATCCGCTGGCCAGCTATGAGCGCGCCGCGCAGATGGCCAGCGACTGGGGCAGCCGCCTGGTCGACCTCGGCGAAGTCGGCCACCTGAACCCGGCGGCCGGATATGGCCCGTGGCCGCGCGCGACCGAGTTGCTGGAAAAGCTGCTGCGCGCCAACTGAGCGGCAATAGCCTTCGCGTAGCGCAACGCCGCCACAGAGATTGCAGTACCCGTAGTACTCACAGAGACGGATTCATCCGCATCGCAACCAAAGGAAAAGAGGAGAAATACCAATGAAGCTCAGGAGCATGGCCGCGGCCGCGCTGCTCGCCTGTTCGGGGGGCGCCTTCGCCCAGTCGAACGTTACGCTGTACGGCGTGGCGGACATCAATGTGGAGTATGCCAATCACGTCGGCGCGGTCCCGACTGCCGCCAACCAGTTCAACCGCGGCCCGGCCAACGACGTCTACCGCATGAACTCCGGCGGCGTCTCCGGCTCGCGCTGGGGCCTTCGCGGCAGCGAGGACCTCGGTGGCGGACTGCAGGCGCTGTTCGTGCTGGAAAGCGGCTTCAACGTCGACAGCGGCACCTCGCAGCAAAGCGGCAGGCTGTTCGGGCGCCAGGCGTACGTGGGCGTGCAGAAGCCCGGCATCGGCATGGTCAGCCTGGGCCGCCAGTACACGTCGATGTTCGAGGCACTGGCCAATTTCTCGCCCACGGCCTATGCCACGCAATACGAACCGGTGGTGCTGCAGTCTGGCCCGAACTTCCGTGAGGACAACACGGTCAAGTACACCGGCAAGTTCGGCCCGGTCACGGCGCTGGCGCACTGGTCGTTTGGCACGGGCCTGGCCTTGCCGGCCACCGTGGGCATCGCCACGCCGATCGGTGGCAACGGCGAGGTCCCCGGCCAGTTCCGGCGCGATACCGCCTATGGCGCCGCGGTTGCGTACCAGGGCGGCCCGTTTGGCGTGACCGCTGGCTACGATCAGTGGAACCCGACCATCGGCACCAGCAATGGCACTGCCAAGAAGGCCGTGGTGGGCGCCAGCTACAGCATCGGGCCGGCCAAGATCATGGGCGGCTACCGCTGGGGCCAGAACAAGAACGCGGCGGATGTCGTGATCCAGCGTGATGACTTCTACTGGATCGGCGCCAACTACCAGGTCACGTCAGCCATTGGCCTGACGCTGGAATACAACTACGACGACGTCAAGAGCCTGTTCGGCAATACCAACGTCGCCAATCCCTGGCAGATCGCTTTCGTGGCGAACTATGCGTTCTCCAAGCGCACCGACGTCTACCTGACGACCGCCTACGCCAAGAACGCCGGCCTGATGATGGAATCGCTGGCAACGGTCTACGCCAACAGCCTGTCGCTGGGCAACAGCTACGCGCTGGGCAATGGCCAGAGCAATATGTTCGGAGCCGCCGTCGGCATTCGCCATAAGTTCTGACCAGGCGATCCGGTCATCGGATCGACACCGGGCAATATGCTCGTTTGCGGCCGCCCGGGGGATTCCCCCGCGCGGCCGTTCTTTTTCGTTTCGAGGAGCAAGAAAAAGCCGCGGACGTGCCGCGGCTTGAGTAAGGGTCTAGCGGCGCAGGAAGGCGCCGACGACGCGCGCGGTGTTCTCCGCGCCGGTCACGAGGAAGAGATGCCCGTCGTCGAGTACGTGCAATTCCGCATTGGGGATGCGGGCGGCGAGGATCCTGGCATTGACCAGCGGCACGATGGGATCGTCGGCGCCGTGCATCACCAGCGTGGGCTGCCTGACCGCGCCCAGCCACGGCAGGCTGCTCCAGCCCCAGGCCGCCAGCAGCTGGTAGAGGTAGCCACGTCCCCGTGGCGGTTGCATGTGCCGTCCATGTTCGTCGAGCAGTGCAGGATCGTCGCGGAAGGCGCCGCCGTAGAGGTCGGCGCCAACGCGTCGCAGGTACTCCGGATCGCTGTAGCGGCGCACGCCGATCATCTTCGACAGCACCGACAGCCTGCCCGGCACCATGAGCACGCCGGGCGACGTTGCCGCCAGCACCAGGCGGCGGCAACGCTGCGGATAGAGCCGCGCGAATTCCTGCGCGAGCGCACCACCCCACGACACGCCGAGCGTATCGACCTGGCCCGCATAGCCAAGGTGCGACAGCAGCCTGTCGGCAAGCACGCAAAGGTTGGAGAAGCGGTAAGGCATCAGCGGCGCGGGGGAGCCGCCGGCGCCGGGAACGTCGAAGATGATGACTTCCACGCCCACCAGCGCATCGACGAAGGGCTCGATCAGTTCGAGGTTGGCGCCGATGCCGTTGAAGATGAGCAGCGGCGGACCCGCGCCGCTGCCGGGCCGGATGCCGACCCTGAGTTGCTGCCCGTCCAGATCTACAGTCTGGACCTGCATGTGGCCGGCCCTGATGCCGGCATTGCTTATTGTCATCAAGCTGTCCTGGAGTCGTTGGCGCTAAGGCACGGCCACGATCGCTGCGATCGCGGCCGTGCACCCCGGTGCTTACTGCCTGGGTCGCAGGATGCCCTTCACTTCCTCGACGTTCTCGGCGATGCGCCGGCCTACTGCGGCAATGCTGTCGGCCTGGGTCTTGTACACGGTGTCGGTCAGGCCGCGCAGGCCGTTCACGGCCTTGTGCAGCGAGCGCGGCAGCACTTCAGAGACCTTGGCCGCCTGGCCGTCGGCATCCTTGCCGCCACGGGCCAGCGCCTGCAGGTCGGCGGCGGTCTCGCAGAGGTATTCGCCCTGCTGGCGCACCAGCGACTGCAGGCCGGCCAGCAGCGCGATATTCACGCCGGCCAGGGCCTCGATGTCCTTGCGGCGCGATTCTAGGATAGCCGCCGGGTCCAGGCGGTTCTGCTTGACGAAGTCAAACAGCTTCTTGTGCGGGGCGGTGTGTGCGGACGACGTGCCCGCGGTGTTGGTCGATTCCATCTTTATTTCTCCTGACAGGTTGGGTTGTAGAAAACGATGGCCCCGTGGGGCCGGTGGACTACGCTTCAGACACGTAAAGGCCAGGGGCCTCGCCGCAAGGCGCGTATTGCAGGCTGCCGGGGCTGGCCGGTGCGTTGCACTTCGGCCCGGAGCGCTTCTTCAGCCACTGGCTCCAGTGCTGCCACCACGAGTCCTGGGTGGCCGTGGCGCCTTTCAGCCAGGTCTCCGGGTCCGCCTCGGTGGCGTCGTTGCGGAAGAACTTCGCCTTGGGGTTGCCGGGCGGGTTGATCAGGCTCTGGACATGCCCGCTGGAGCTGAGCACGAACTCCGTGCGTCCGCCAAAGGCGCGCACCGAGCGGTACACGGCCTTCCACGGCGTGATGTGGTCGGTCATGCCGGCCAGCACGTATTTGTCGCACTGGACTTCGGACAGGTCGATGGCGTGGCCCAGCACGCGCAGCGTGCGCGGCGTGGCCAGCTGGTTCAGTGTGAGCATGTCGAGGAACTGGCCATGCAGGCCGGCCGGCAGCCGCGTGGTGTCGTTGTTCCAGTAGAGGACATCGAAGGCCGGCGGCGCATTGCCCAGCAGGTAGTTGTTGACCCAGTAGTTCCACACCAGGTCATTGGGGCGCAACCAGGCAAAGACCCGACCCAGCTCCTCGCCGTCGAGCACGCCGCGCGCCTGGCTGCCCTGCCGGGCGGCCGTGACGGCTTCGGGCGTGCTGAACAGGCCAAGCTGGGACTGGGCATCCAGCCCGAACACCGACACCATCAGCGTGGCCGCATGCACCAGCTTCTCGCCGCTCGCGGCGCAGTAGCCCATCAGCGCCGACATCGTCATGGCGCCCGAGCAGGCGCCGTGCAGGTTCACGTCAGGGCTGCCGGTGATGTCGCGGATGGCGTGGATGGCTTCGACCAGCGCACGGACATAGGTATCCATGTCCCAGTCGCGATGCGCTGCCGTGGGGTTGCGCCAGCTCACGATGAATACCTGCAGTTCCTGGGCCAGCAGGTACTCCACCATGCTCTTGCCCTGCGCCAGGTCGAACACGTAGAACTTGTTGACCTGCGGCGGCACGATGAGCTGCGGCCGCGCGTGCACCTTCTCGGTGGACGGCGTGTACTGGATCAGTTCCAGCACATCGTTGCGGAACACCACCACGCCCGGCGTGGTGGCCAGGTTCTTGCCAACACTGAACGCTTCCTTGTCCACCTGGGCGGGCATGCCGCGGTTGGTCAGGGTGTCGGTGACCAGGTTGGTCAACCCGCTGATCAGGTTCATGCCGCCTGACTCCACAGTTTTCCTGAGCGCCGCCGGGTTGCCCAGCAGCGTGTTGGTCGGTGCCAGCGCATCGGCAACCAGCGAGGTGAAGTACTCCGCGCGGTGCTTGCTGCGCTCGTCCATGACCGAGCGCCGGACAAAGCCGCTGATGAAATTGCGCCAGGTCTCGTAGCCCTGCAGCGACATGCGGTACAGCGGGTTGTCCTGCCAGACCGGGTCGCCAAAGCGCCGGTCGCGCGCCGACGGCAACGGGGCCGAGCCGTCCAGCACGCTGACCAGGTCCTGCGCCAGCTGCGCCTGCTGCTCAAGCACCAGCACCGGCTCCTGCAGGCACTGCGCGCCGATCTGCTGCGCAGTGCTGACCAGGTCTTCCAGGCGCAGGCCCACGAAGGGGTTGGGGCCGGCCATCATGTCCGGCATGCGTTCGATGGACGCCACCGCGGTGGCCGCGCTCACGGCTGCAGCCTGATCCGCACTATCGTCCCTATCGACCTTGGCGCTATCGATCTTGGCCATAACGACCTTCGCCCTGCCGGCCCTGCCGCCCTTGCTGCCCTGCTCTCTCGTACTGCTGACCCTCGTCATCCTGCGTCTCCCGCCTTATTCCTTGCTACTACTGTCTTGCTCATTGCTTCAGGCGACCAGCAGCGCCAGGGCTTCCGCCACCAGCGCGGGCTTGGCCTCGCCTTCGATCTCGATCGTGTTTTCCGTGCGCAGCAGCACGCGGCCGCCGCCCTTGTTGTCTGCAGCCAACAGGCTGACGCGATTGCGCACGCGCGAGCCCGCCTTCACCGGCGCCAGGAAGCGCGTCTTTTCCAGTCCGTAGTTGACTGCGGCGCTGGCATCGGCCGGGATCACGCCCATCTCTTGCATTTGGCCTGCCACCAGCGACAGCGTCAGGTAGCCGTGGGCGATGGTGCCGCCGAACGGACTTTCCTTGCCGGCACGCTCCACGTCAACGTGGATCCACTGCTTATCGTTGGTGCATTGCGCGAATGCGTCGATGCGCGCCTGGTCCACTTCCACCCAGTCGGACACGCCCAGTTCCTTGCCGACGAACGCGTTGAGCGTCGCCATGCGGTAGTTCTCGATTGCCATACGGCCTCCTACATTGATTGATCTTTTTGCCCGTGCCGCGTTGCGCCACAGTTTGGGTTTCAAAACCGGGATTCGTCCAGGTTCAGGAAACCGTCCTCGCCCGACGCACCGGTAATGGCCGCTTCCAGCGCCGCGGCGCGCGGCAGGATCTGCTTGGCGAAGAACTCAGCGGTGGCGATCTTGGCGGCGTAGAACGCTTCGTCCTCGCTGCGCTTGTGCGTCGCCACGACCAGCGCGCGCGCCATCTGCCAGCCCGTCAGCACGATGCCGGCCAGCTTGAGGTAGGCCACGCTTGCGCCAAACACCGCGTTCGGCTCCTTGGCCGCGTTCTCCAGCACAAAGTCGACGGCCCGGCCCAGCGCCATGCGCGCGTAGCCGAGTTGCACGAACATGGCGCTGCATGCCGCATCCGCGCCGCTACCGGCGCAGTCCCTGAGCGCATCGATGGTCTGGTCGACTTCGGCCAGGATGGCGCGCGCGGCCAGGCCGCCATCGCGGACGGTCTTGCGGCCCACCAAGTCGTTGGCCTGGATGGCGGTAGTGCCCTCGTAGATCGGCAGGATGCGGGCGTCGCGGAAATGCTGGGCGGCACCGGTCTCCTCGATAAAGCCCATGCCGCCGTGCACCTGCACGCCCAGGCTGGTCACGTCCAGCGACATCTCCGTGCTCCAGCCCTTGATGACGGGCACCAGGAACTCGTAGGCTGACTTGAACTGCGCCCGCGTATAGGCATCCGGTGCGTGGTGGGCAAGATCCGAGTACGCAGCCGCCACCAGCGACAGTGCTCGCGCGCCTTCAGTCAGCGCGCGCATCTCGGTCAGCATGCGGCGCACGTCGGGATGATGGATGATGGCCACCGCCTCGCGCGACGAGCCATCGACCGGGCGGCTTTGCACGCGATCCTTCGCATAGGCCACCGCCTGCTGGTAGGCACGGTCGGAGATGGCAATACCCTGCACGCCCACGCCGAAGCGCGCTGCGTTCATCATCACGAACATGTACTCCAGGCCGCGGTTCTCCTCGCCGACCAGGTAACCGATGGCACCGCCATGGTCGCCAAACTGCAGCACCGCGGTCGGGCTGGCCTTGATGCCGAGCTTGTGTTCGATCGACACGCACTGCACGTCATTGCGCGCCCCCAGCGAGCCGTCGTCGTTGACCAGGAACTTCGGCACCACGAACAGCGAGATGCCCTTCACGCCCTCGGGCGCGCCCGGCGTGCGCGCCAGCACCAGGTGGACGATGTTGTCCGCCATGTCGTGCTCGCCGTAGGTGATGAAGATCTTGGTGCCAAAGACCTTGTAGCTGCCGTCAGCCTGCGGCTCGGCGCGCGTGCGCAGCAGCGCCAGGTCGGAACCGGCCTGGGGCTCGGTCAGGTTCATGGTGCCGGTCCACTCGCCGGCGATCAGGCGCGGCAGGAAGCGCTGCTTCAGCTCGTCGGAGCCAGCGGTGAGCAGCGCTTCGATCGCGCCGTCGGTCAGCATGGCGCACAGCGCGAACGACAGGTTGGCCGCGTTCATCATTTCCATGCACGGCGTGCCGACCAGCTTGGGCAGGCCCTGGCCACCAAACTCGACCGGGTGCACGATGCCCTGCCAGCCGCCCTCGCCGAACTGGCGGAACCCTTCCGCGAAGCCGGGGGTGGTCCTGACTTCGCCGTCATGCCAGCTGCTGGGTTGCTTGTCGCCGGCAACGTTGAGGGGGGCGATCACCTCGCCGTGGAACTTTGCGGCTTCGCCGATCACGGCTTCGACGGTGTCGGGGGTGGCGTCTTCATAGCCAGGCAGGCTGGCAATCTTTGTCAGTCCGGCCAGTTCACGGATGACGAACAGGATGTCTTTGGTAGGTGCGGTGTAGCTCATTCTCGGCCTCTGTGCGATGTTCACAGCGCCGGCATCCGATTCACTAACCGGTGGCACTGCAACGTTATGTGCCGATCGTAGTAGCGGCACGCACAAAGGCTGATACCCAAACCTGCCCATTCACTGACAAATCCTGCCGCTTTGCGCGGCAGCAGCCCTGCGCACCCGCCGTGCGTCGCAAGAGCCAGGTAATGTGGCCAGATTTGTCAGTCGCCGTCCAGCTTTGCCAGCCGTGCAGGCGGGCCTATAGCGCGCGCCGGTAGGCGTTGGGGGTGCTGCCGGTCCAGTGGCGGAAGGCGCGATGGAACGCGGTGGGATTGTCGAAGCCCACATCGAAGGCAATGGCCGCGATGGGATCCTCGGAGCGCGTCAGGCGCTGGATGGCGATATCGCGCCGCACGTCGTCCTTGATCGCCTGGAAGGAAGTGCCTTCCGCCGACAGGCGCCGGCACAGCGTGCGCACCGAACAGTGCAACGCATGGGCCACCGCCTCGATGGTGGGCGACACCGGCAGGCACTCGGCCACGTATTGCCTGACCCGGTGGGAGCTCATCTGCTCGGCAAAGGAAACGAAGATCCAGTCCTCGGGCGCGCGCGACAGGAACTTCTCCAGATCCGGCTTGCGCTGGCGCACCGGCATGTCCAGGTAAGCCGCATCGAAGCCGATGCGGTTTTGGCGGCAACCGAAATGCACCGGGCCGGGAAACAGGTAGAGATGGTCGCCGGCCAGCGGCGAGTGATGAAACTGGAACTCCACTGCCTGCAGCGGGATCTTTTGGCGGATCAGCCACGACGCCACGCCATGCACGAGCTTCAGCATCAGTTCCCGCCCCAGCACGCTGACGGCGGGGCCGGCCGGGTTGTCTACCAGCTCCACATAGCCTGACCCACCATCGCGCCGCGACTCGATGCGGAAGTCATCGAGGATCAGGTGGAAGAACTGGCCGAAGCGATGCAGCGCCACCTCCAGCCTTGGCGCATCCAGCAAGCTCAGGCACAGGTACTTGAGCGTGCCATTGCGCAGCGGCCGGCTGAAGATGCCCGGCATCTCATCGTCGGCCTCCTTGGCGAGCAGGCGGTACAGCGTAGAAAACTGTTCCTGCGTGACGCGTGCGGCCGGCTCGGCCAGCAACTCACCGGCAATGCCTGAGCACTCGGCCAGCCGCGCGATCGCCATGGGATCGGCGCCGGCCAGGAAGCCATTGACGACAGAGATTGGGACGGTAGCGGATAGGCCGTTCACGCGGGGCGCAGGCAGTGCATGCCGGAGAGAAGGTGACGGCGCATTCTGTCACAGCGTGTGCGCGATGGAAATGCGGATCGATGCCTAGAGCAGTCCTTGCGCCGGCTCCGCGATGTCCGTCACACGCTCCTGCGCCTGCTGCTGCGTGCGCCACTTCGACACGCTGCAGCCGAACTGCCCGCTGAACCAGCGCGAAAACGCACTCAGCGAAGAAAATCCCAGCAGCGTGGCCACTTCCGAAAGCGGCCGCTCCGGGTTTTCGATATAGCCGATCACCAGCCCCGCGCGCGCCTCATTGAGGATCTGCGAATACGTGGTGCCCTCCTGCAACAGGCGCCGGTGTACCGTGCGGCGGTCCACGCCAAGATGCTGCGCCACGCGATCAACCGAGCACATGCCGCCCGGCAGCAGCACGTAGACCAGCTTGCGCACCTTGTCCGCCATGGTGCTGTTTGCCTGCGCGAGCAAGGTGCCGAGATAACGCTGCACCTGCCCCGCCATCACCGGGTCATAGGAAGGCAGCGGGGCGTCCAGGTCCGATGCCACGCAGACGATGCCGTCAAAGTCCTGGTTGAACAACGCCGGCATGCCGAACACGCGCGCCAAGGTAGCCAGGCTGGCGGGCGCGGCATGCGTGAAGCAGATGCTGCGCGGCCGCCAGCTCGGCCCGAGAAACAGGCTGAGCATGCGGTACATCACCCCGACGGCCAGGTCAGTGGCCTGGCGCAGCGTGCCGGGCTGCTCGCTCAGGATCTGCAGCCGGATCATCACCAGGCCTTCGGCCTCTTCCAGGCGCATCGCGAGCGCCTCATTCTGCAGGCCCATGTAAAGCACCATGGACTCCAGCGCCCGGCGCAGCGTGGGCTGCTCGCGCACCACGAAGGCCAGCGGCCCGAGGTTGGAGAACTGGCGCAACTCCGCCATGCGCAGGCCGAAGTCGTCCGCCTGCGAAGCGCGCGCCGACGCATCCAGCAAGCGGCCCACCAGCCCCGCCGGGATGCGGATATCGGGGTCCAGCAGGACGTCGCGGCCGATCCTGGCCGCGCGCAGTTGCTGGTGCGGGTCGAGCCCTACCGCGCGGGCGACTTCCACATAATTGGTGAGGCTGGCGCTGCGAAGGTAGTAGGACATCGTGTTTTCCCTGACTGTCCCGAAATGTAAATCGTTCGTCCCGGATCGTCAAATCGCCGCGTGTCGATACACGATACTTCAGCCACTGAACTTGATACCGCAAACGCGACCGTCAGGTGCCGCCAGGCAGGCGGAAATCCAGGCGGTCCGCCCACAACATACCAGGAGCAACTGTGCAATTCCTCGACGATTCCCTGCACCCCGAAAACCAGGACAAGGTGGTCATCACCGTGGCGCCGTACGGCCCCGAGTGGATGCCCGCGGATTTCCCGGAAGATATTCCGGTGACGATGGAAGATCAAATCCAAAAGGCCGTGGATTGCTACAACGCCGGCGCCACCGTGCTGCACCTACACGTGCGCGAACTGGACGGCAAGGGCTCCAAGCGCCTGTCCAAGTTCAACGAACTGATCGCCGGCGTGCGCGCCGCGGTGCCGGACATGATCATCCAGGTGGGCGGCTCCATCTCCTTCGCGCCGGAAGACGACGGCCAGGCGGCCAAGTGGCTGTCGGACGATACCCGCCACATGCTGGCTGAACTGGACCCGAAGCCGGACCAGGTGACCGTGGCGATCAACACCACGCAGATGAACATCATGGAGCTGCTATACCCCGAATACCTGAAGGGTACCTCGCTGGAGCATCCCGCCTACCAGGCTGCCTACCGCGAAATGACGGTGCCGGCCGGGCCGGGCTGGGTGGAAGAGCACCTGCGCCGCCTGAGCAACGCAGGCATCCAGCCGCACTTCCAGCTCACCGGCATCCATGCCATGGAAACGCTGGAGCGCATGGTGCGCGCAGGCCACTACAAGGGTCCGTTGAACCTGACCTGGATCGGCATCGGCGGCGGCTTTGACGGTCCCAACCCGTTCAACTTCTTCAACTTCGTGCACCGCGCGCCGGACGGTTGCACGCTGACCGCGGAATCGCTGCTGAAGAACGTGCTTCCGTTCAACATGATGGCGATGTCAATGGGCCTGCACCCGCGCTGCGGCATCGAGGACACCATCATCGACCAGCACGGCAACCGCATGACTTCCGTGCAGCAGATCGAGCAGTGCGTGCGCGTGGCCAAGGAACTGGGCCGCGAGATCGCCTCGGGCAAGGAAGCCCGCGAGATCTACCGCATCGGCACCTGGTACGACAGCGCCGACGAAACCCTGGCCGCGCACGGCATGGCGCCGAACCGCAAGGCCGGCCAGAAGAACCTGCCCCTGCGCGCGGCCTGACGCGCGCACCGGTGCGGCAGCGGGCGCAAGCGCCTGCCGCCGCACCGTCGTCCAACTTACCTTGCAAGCCATGAACCCGCCCCTCTCCGTCATCAATCCATGCCTGAACATCTGCCGCATGGACCTCGCTGGCAAGTATTGCCAGGGCTGCGGCAGGACTGCGGTCGAGATCGGCCGCTGGGCGCAGATGACCGACGCAGAGCGCGCCGAGGTCATGGCTTCGCTGCCGGCGCGCCAGTCGTGGCGCAGCCGCGCCCCGGCGCCCACCCCCTGATATTCCACAGCCTGCTGCGGCCTGCGCCGGGCTCGCCGGCTGGCGTCTTGAAGCTGCTGCCATGAACCATCCGTCCACGCTTTCGGTCGAGGCCTATTTCGACCTGATCTGTCCCTGGTGCCTGATCGGCAAGAAGCACCTGGAAAGCGCCATCGCCTTGCTCGGGCGGGAGCGTCCCGACGTCGCCGTGCAGGTGGAATGGCGTTCTTATCCGCTGATTCCGGCCATGCCGCCGGCCGGCCTGCCCTACCGCGACTTCTATGTGGCACGCCTGGGCAGCCCCCAGGCAGTGGCGGCACGCCAGGCACAGGTCTGTGCCGCGGCACAAGATGCCGGCCTCACCCTGGCACTGGATCGCATCGAGACCTTCCCGAACACCCTGCTGGCCCATCGCCTGGTACGCCTTGCCCGGCAACAGGCAGGGGCAGACGCGGCCGCTGCGCTGATCGACGAGCTGTTCACGCGCTACTTCCTGCGCGCCGAGAACATCGGTGATCCGCGCGTGCTGCGACAGGCCGCCGCGACCTGCGGCGTCGCGATTCCGGATCAGGTCCCGGCTCAACCCGATGCGGATGCACACCGTGACCTGGACTGGCTGCCGTCACTCGGCGGCCCGCAAGAACCGGTCTTGCGTGCCGGACTAGGCGTGCCGCACTTTATCTTCGACGGCACCCGCAGCGTGTCTGGCGCGCGGCCTCCCGCCGCGCTGCTGGAAGCCATGCTGCACACGCTGGCGCGCGCGAAGCAGCGCGCCACCCGGGCCACCGCCTGAACACCCTGGCGACGGCGGCATTGCGCCCACGCCTCGATTTTTCTGCAATATCCCGTGTAACTGCCCCCGACAAGAAGGCTGGCATGGGCGTATCCATACCCTAGACTTTCAACGGAGACACAGATGCCTCAACGCCCTGCCCTTTTTCGCCTGCGCCACGCCGCCTTAGCCGCCGTCAGCGCCGTCATGGCCCTGTCCATGCCCTCGGCCATGGCGTGGACCAACAAGCCTGTACGCATGCTGGTGCCGGCCCCTGCCGGCGGCACCATGGACGTGATTGCCCGCCTTCTGGCCGACCAGCTGTCGCAGGATCTCGGCCAGCCGGTCGTGGTCGACAACAAGCCGGGCGCCGGCGGCGGCATCGCCATCAGCGCCATGCTGCAGGCACCGCCTGACGGCCAGACCATCATGGTGACGGCCACCAATGTGCTGACTGAAGTCCCCCACGTGCTCAAGACGCCGTACAACACGATGAAGGATATCCGGCCCGTGGCCGCGGTGGCACGCTCGCGCCTGCTGCTGGTGGGCGCGCCGTCCCTGCCCGCCAAGGACTTCAAGAGCCTAGTGAACTACGTGCATGCCAACCCTGGCAAGCTGAGCTTTGCCTCCTATAGCGCCGGCACCGCATCCCACTATGCCGGCGTGATCATGAACCAGAAGGCCGGGCTCGACCTTGCGCACGTTCCCTTTGCCGGCTCCTCGCCGGCGCTGGCCCAGGTGATGGGCGGCCAGATCGCGCTGATGTACGACGGCATGGTGACCTCGCTGCCGATGATCAAGGCCGGCAAGCTGCAAGCCTATGCAGTGGCTTCAAAGAACCGCTCGCCGCTGCTGCCCCAGGTGCCGACCTTCGCGGAGCTGGGTTATCCGGATGTGGAGTTCAGCAACTGGGTCGGCGTGATTGCCTCGGCGCGCGTGCCCGCAGAGCTGGCGCAGAAGATCCAGGCCGCCACTTACAAGGCGGCGGCAACGCCCAAGGTGCAGGAACGGATGCAGGCATTGAGCTATGAGCCGATGCGCGAGCAGACGCTGTCGGAACTGAACCAGTCCCTGAATGCCGAGTTTGAGCGCAATGCTGCGATCGTAAAGACCTTCAATATCCAGCCCTGACCCCGGCCACACGCCGGCAGCCTGTGCGCCTCCTTCGGGAGGCGCTTTGCTTTTGCCCGTGACGCGAGCGAAAGAACCCACCGTTGCGGGTTCTCTCCCAGCCATCGCGCAAGCTATACCCCTCCCAAGGAAAAGCCGGCGCATATTCACCTGGCGTTCGCGGCCGAGACTCGGCAGCAAGTCGAAGCTTTCTATCGCGCGGCTCTGGAGGCGGGTGGCAAGGACAACGGTGCGCCTGGCCTGCGACCGCACTACCACGCAAACTACTATGCAGCGGTCGTCATTGGTCCGGACGGGCACAACATCGAAGTAGTCTGCCACCAACCCGAGGCCTAGCCCCTCATGTCAAACACCGATCGGCGATAAAGCAAAAAAAAGCGGCAGTCCCCGCCCGAGGACTGCCGCGAATTCCCTTTACTACCCTTCAGGCTGCGTCTTCGCGCAGCTGCTTCTTGTTGATCTTGCCGACACTGGTCTTCGGGATCGCTTCAATGAAGGTGATGCGCTCGGCCTCCGGTACGGCATACTTGCTGATCCGGCGCGAATCCGCGTGCGCCATCAGCTGGTCGCGGATCTGCTCGGCCTTGACTTCGGCGCCCGCCTTGCGCACGACGAAGGCCATCGGCCGCTCGCCCCACTTCGCATCTGGCACGCCGATCACGGCGCATTCCTGCACCCCCGGCACCTCCGTGATCAGGTTCTCCACTTCAATGGAAGACACCCATTCGCCGCCAGTCTTGATGACGTCCTTGATACGGTCGACGATCTGCACGAAGCCGTCCTCGCCCATCACCGCGACATCCTGGGTATGCAGGAAGCCGCCCGACCACAGGTCTTCCGACGCTTGCGGCTTGCCGAAATAGCCCTTGGTCAGGAACGGCGCGCGCAGCACGATCTCGCCGCGGCTCTTGCCGTCGCGCGGCAAGTCCTGCATGTCTTCGCTGACAATGCGGTAGTCCACCAGCGTCACCGGGCGGCCGGTCGAGCAGCGCATGCGGACTTCCTCGGCGCGGTCCCTGGGCGTACAACCCGGCGGAATCTGGGCCAGCGACACGATCGGGCCGGTCTCGGACATGCCGTAGCCGGCAAAGATGTCGATGCCCCGCGCCAGCGCCGCCTCGCACAGCGCGGGCGGCAGCGCCGAGCCGCCGATGATGATCTTCCAACCCGACAGGTCCTGCGCGCTGCCCTGCGCGGACTGCAGCAGCATCTGCAGGATGGTCGGCACGCAGTGCGAGAAGGTGACTTTCTCGGTCTCGCGCAGCTTCAGCAGCGCATCCGGGGCGTAGCGGCCCGGCAGTACGGTACGCAGGCCCAGCATCATGGCAATGTACGGGATGCCCCATGCCAGCACGTGGAACATCGGCGTGATCGGCATATAGACGTCTTCACGATGCATGCGCTGGCCCTCGCGCGGCGAACACAGGCTGGTTGCCGATGCCAGCGTGTGCAGCACGATCTCGCGGTGGCTGTAGCAGACGCCCTTGGGATCGCCGGTGGTGCCGGTGGTGTAGAAGGTCGCGGCCTTGGTGTTCTCGTCGAAGTCCCTGAACTCGAAGTCGGGCGACGCGTCGTCGAGCAGCGCCTCATACTCCCCCGCCAGCGGCAAGGTTAGCGCCGGTGCGTCCTGGCCGTCGGCCATCAGCACGAAGCGCGGGTTGCAGGTCAGCTCGCCGCGGATCTGCTCGAGCACCGGCGCGAAGTCCGCATGGAACAGTACGACGTCCGCGCCGGCGTCGTTCAGCGTGTACAGGATCTGCTGGGGCGACAGCCGCACGTTCACCGTGAACAGCGTCGCGCCCATCATGGGTACGCCGAAGTAGCACTCCAGGTAGCGATGGCTGTCCCAGTCCATCACCGCCACGGTGGTCCCGTGGCCGGCACCGAGCGCGGTGAGCGCCGAGGCCAGCTGGCCGATGCGGCCGCGGAAATCGCGGAAGGTGTAGCGCATCTGGCCGCGGTAGCTGATCTCCTGGTCGCCGTAGAGACTGACCGAGTTGATCAGGAGCTGCTTGACCAGCAGCGGGTAAGCGTAGGCCGACTGTGCGGCCGTAATCAGGTTGTCTTGCATTGCTTGTCCTGCCTTGTCCATCAGTACGGCTTGCTGCCGATAATGCCCGCGCGCTCCATCTTGCGGTGGCAAGGCGGATAGTCCATCACGGCGTAGTGCTGGGTGGCGGTGTTGTCCCAGATCGCCACGCAGTTGGGTTCCCAGCGCCAGCGCACCTGGTATTCGGGGATATACGCCTGGCTGACCAGGTAGCGCAGCAGGTCGCCCGCGCCCGGATTGGCGTCCTGGCCGGAGCGCACCCGCCCAGGCGTGTGGTAGTTGGTGAAATGCGTGGTGAAGGCGTTCACATAGAGGATCTTCTCGCCGGTATCCGGGTGCGTGCGCACCACCGGGTGTTCCGCGTCGGGATACTGGGCCTTCAGCGCCAGGCGCTTCTCGATCGGCATCGCCGCACCAAAAGAGGCCTCGATGCTGTGGCGCGCGCGCAGGTCGGCGATCTGCTCCTTGATGTACGCAGGCAGGCGCTCATAGGCAAGTGCCATATTGGCCCACATAGTGTCGCCGCCAACTGGCGGGCATTCCACGCAGCGCAGCACGGCACCGAACTGCGGGGCTTCGCGCCAGGTGGCATCGGAGTGCCAGGCGTTCTCGTAGCGGTCGTTGGGCTGGTCCGGGGTCTTGTAGATGCGGACCAGGCCCGGGTGCTCGGGATCGCTGCCGGCGACGGGATGGTCTTCCAGCTCGCCAAAGCGCCGGGCAAAGGCGACATGTTCGGCGCGGCTGAACTGCTGGTTGCGCAGGAACAGAACGCGGTGCTCCAGCAGCAAGGCGCGGATCTCGGCAAACAGGCCGTCGTCGCGAATCGCATCGGCTAGGTCGACACCACTCAGTTCGGCGCCAAGCGCGCAGGTAGTTTGTTGGACTTGCATGGCGTTGCCTCAGATGACGAAGATCGAAGAGCCTGTGGTCTTGCGCGACTCCAGGTCTTGGTGTGCCTGCACCGCATCTTCCAGGGCATAGCGCTGGTTGATCTCGATGCGGATACGGCCCGCGCCGACGTGATCGAACAGTTCGCCGGCCAGTTCGGCCTTTTCGGCCGGGTCGGCGATGTAGTCCGCCAGCGCAGGACGTGTCAGGAACAACGAGCCCTTCATTGCCAGCAGCACCGGGTCGAACGGAGGAATCGGGCCCGAGGCGGTGCCTACGCATACCATGGTGCCGCGCCGCTTGAGCGAATCCAGCGACGCCATGAAGGTCGACTTGCCCACGCTGTCGAACACCACCGACACGCCGACGCCATCGGTCAGCGCGCGCACCCGCTCCGCCACGTCTTCATGGCTGTAGTTGATGACATGATCGCAGCCGTGCGCCCGCGCCACCTCGGCCTTGGCTTCGGAGGAAACTGTGCCGATCACGGTCAGGCCCAGCAGCTTGGCCCACTGCGAAACAATCAGACCCACGCCACCGGCCGCGGCGTGCAGCAGGATGCTGTCGCCTGCCTTGAAGGCGTGGATGCGGCGCATCAGGTAAGCCGAGGTCAGCCCGCGCATGGTCATGGCCGCCGCGGTCTCGAAGCTGATCGTCTCAGGCAGGCGGATCAGCGCTGCGGCGGGCACCAGGCGCGAGGTGCTGTACGCGCCCAGGGTATTGATGAAGCCGGTATAGGTCACGCGATCGCCGACGGCAACATTGGTGACGTCCGGGCCGATCGCCTGCACCACGCCAGCCGCTTCCACGCCCATGCCCGAGGGCAGCGGCACGCGGTAAGTCCCGTTGCGGAAATACGTATCTGCATAGTTCAGGCCAACCGCCACGTGGCGGATGCGTACCTGGCCGGGGCCGGGGTCGCCCACTTCAGTGCTTTCATAGCGCAGCACTTCCGGCCCGCCGATCTCGTACATCCGGACAATTTTTTCCACAGCTTTAGTCTCCTGGGTCAAGGGCGGCGCGAGGTGCGCCGCGTATGGAGACCAATGTAGAACCGGGCGCGTGCCGGCGCTTTGCAACAGATTCCATCGACTTTGCATTTCATGCCAAGCGCTACAGAAGCCGTGGCCAGAGGCCGGGTCTTACGCTGCCACGGATCGCCTGATGCGCTTTCCCATGATTTGCGCAGTCGGCCCACCGTGGAACTGGCCGCTGCCTTCGTACACAGAGCCTTTCACCATGCTGCGCAGTTCTACCGTTCCCCCGTCGACCAGCAAGTCGCCGGCAATCATTCCGGAGATAACTGCCCTGCCGCGCACAATGACATTGCCGCCGCCGCACATGCTAGTCATTTCGAGGCTGTGGGTCCTTTTCGACGGTGATCTGCCCCGTGGATGTTTCGCAACCGCAATAGCGCTACAAGATGGCAAGCCGACCCCGGAGTGGCAAGAATATTTCTAGACATCGCCTTACCCCACGCGGCCACTGTCATGCTGAACAGGCCAGCACCGATTCGTGGGATGGAGCAAGCGGCCGCACGCTGCCAGGGCGCCGCTTCGAGCAGCACGTCCTGGTACTGCGACCGTTATCCCCAGCTCGACTTGCTCGTCACCAGCGGCGACCCGGCTGGTCGACCTGCTGGGCGATAGGATCTACCGCGAGGTGCGCGCGGTCATCCGCGCGATTCGTCTCTGGTGGTCAGCGGTTGGCGGATGTGCCGGAGGTGCTGTGTGCCAGTCCCGATTCGCTAGCCGCGCACGGAACGCTGCACGATCCGTGCTGGCCGGCTGGTCGCAGTTGTTGGCGCCGTGGCGGTGGCCAGATTTGCCGGTGGTGCTGTATTCGTTCTCCCGGCATCTGGCGTCTCGAGTGCGCGCGATCGTGGATTGGGCGGCGGGCTTTTCGGGGAGCGGTTTAAGCCATTAGCGGGGCGCGACATGAGGCCGACAGCCGTGTTCAACTGGCGCCGACTTCGTTCGTGAGCGACTTGCCGCTTTCGAACTCCGTCACGCTGCGCAAGGTTGTTTCGCAAATGGTCGTCACGGCCTCGCGCGTGAGGAAGGCTTGGTGCCCGGTCACGATCACGTTAGGAAAGGTGATTAGCTGCTGCAGCACGGAGTCGTCGACGATGGTGCCGGACAGGTCGCGGAAGAACAGGTCCGCCTCCTGCTCGTACACGTCGATCGCCAGCCCGCCGAGTTGCCCGCTCCTGAGCGCTTCGATGACTGCTTCCGTGTCGATCAGCCCGCCGCGGCTAGTGTTGATGAGCAAGGCTCCCGGCTTGGCGCGCGACAGCGTTTCGGCGTTGATGATGTGATAGGTCTCGGGCGTGAGCGGGCAGTGCAGCGAGATGCAGTCCGCGCTTGCGCCGATTTCTCCCTCGTACGCGTAGCGTCCACCAAGGGCCTCGAATTCCGGGGACGGGTACTTGTCGTAGCCGATCACGTTGCAACCGAACCCAACCATGATTTTCGCAAACACGCGCCCGATCTTGCCGGTGCCGATCACGGCCACGGTCTTGCCGCACAGGTCGAAGCCCATCAGGCCTTCAAGCGAGAAATTGAAGTCCCGCGTGCGGTTGTAGGCTCGGTGGATCTTGCGGTTGACCGCCATCAGCAGGGCCGCCGCGTGCTCGGCGACCGCGTTGGGCGAGTAGTCGACAACGCGCACTACCTTGATCCCGAGCGCCTGCGCGGCTTTCAGGTCGACGTTGTTGAACCCCGTGCAGCGCAGCGCGACCAGCTTGGTGCCGCCGCGTCCGAGCGCTTCCAGCACGGTCGCATCGGCCCGGTCATTGACGAAGATGCACACTGCGCCGTGGCCCGCGGCGAGGCCCACCGTCTCACTGTCCAAGGGAACTTCGAAGTACTTGAGCTGATGGCCTTCGGCCGCATTCGCGGCATCGAGATGTTGACGATCGTAGGACTTTGCGCTGAAAACGGCGATTTCCATGATGTGTCTCCGCGGCGAATCGCATGGCGCGCTTCGCCCAGGTTGCCCTGCACTATCCGCCAGCCAGTGTGGCGGCGACCTGTACGAACAGGATTTTCACGATGGTCATTGACGGGAAGATCATCGAGTAGCCGAGGTCGGGCCGGTCGGTGGGCGCGACGCGGTTGGCAAAGGCAAGGATGGCGGGATTGCCGGTCGCGCCGCAGATCACGCCCACCGCCAGGTCGAACGGCAGCCTGAAGACCCAGAGGCAGAAGATCGCAGTAATCAGCAGCAGCGCAAGCAGAATCACCACGCCATAGATCAGGAAGGACACCCCGGTCACGCCGATGGTGGCGAAGAACTTCGGCCCGGATGCAATGCCTACCTGTGCGAGGAAGATGGTCAGCCCGAAGTTGCGCAGGACCAGGTTGGCCGACAGCGGCATGGCCCAGACGAACGGCCCGAGACGGCGCACCCGGCCGAGCACGAGCGCAACCAGCAGCAGCGCGGCGAGCCCCAGCGCCAGCGTGCCGACGCCGGGAATCGGCACCGGGATCAGCCCCACCAGCAGCCCGAGGGCCGCGCCGATGCCGATCGAGATAAAGCTCAGTTCGGCGGTGCCCTTGATGGAGTCGCCAAACAGCGCGCGAATCGGCTTCATGTGGGCGCGATTGACCAGCAGGCCGACGCGGTCACCGAACTCGAGGGTGAGGTCATCGCGGGGCATCAGGTCCGCATCGCCGCGCCGCACATGGGCGATCGAGCAGACCATGCCTTCGGGAAAACGGATATCGCGCAGCGTGTGCCCGACCACGAGCCGGCTTGAGGCGAACACGCGCATATAGTCCAGGTCTTCGCGATGGCTCGTCATGCGGCCCGGCTGCAGTTCCCCGCACAGCGAGGTGGCTTCACGCAGCACGGCCGGGTCGGTGGCGGTCGCGAGCAGCACGTCGTTGGCCTGCAGGACTAGGTCGTCGGCGGACGGGTGGTTGTGGTGGGCGCGACGCACGGCGGCAATCGCCACCCCGTCCGGTAGGCGCGCTACCACCTCCGACAGCCGCACGCCGATAAACGCCGGGTTTGTCAGCGCAATCTCGGCGGTCTCAATCAGCTTTGGTGGCGGCCGCACGATATTCGGCTTGAGCAGCGCGGTGAGGGCATACAGAAACAGGATCGGCCCTGCCACGCCGACCGGGTACGCGACGCTGTAGCCCACCGCGGCGCCGTCGCTCTTCATCGCCGCCATCGCGGCCTGCAGGCTTGCCGTACTGGTGCCCGCGCCGGCGAACATGCCTAGCGACTCGTCGAGCTTTACGCCGACCAGCGGCACCAACGCAACCGCGACCAGTCCGGAGCCAACCACGCCAAGGACCGCAGCGGCGTTGGCCTTGATGCCATCTGGGCTGGTCAGACCCTTAAAAAACTGCTCCCCGTACTGGATCCCAATGCCATAGAGAAAGAGCAGCAGCCCTAGGGTGCCAAGGATGGCAGGCGGCGCGGACTTCGGCGCGAACCCGCCGATCGCCAGCCCCACGAACAGCACCGCGCCCGAACCGAGCGACACGCCCTTGATATTGATCTCGCCGATGACATAGCCAAGTGCAACCGTGAGGAACAGCGTGAGCAGCGGCTGGGTTTCGAGCAATGTCCGGACTGCATCCATGGCAGCTCCTTTCTGATGGGCAGGAGCAAGGCGGCAGCGATAAGCAACTGCGCAGGGTCACGCGCGCACTGCGCGGACGGGGTTGACAGCCCTTGTTCCGGGCATGCGTTATCGAGTGCGGCTTGTATGAACCCGATCATCGTGACAGGCACCGGCCGGCACGGCCGGCAACCACCGGAATGCCCCTCGAAAATATACGATGCGCCGCACGAATTCAAGAATTGAAGCGGCGCGGCAGCGGGGCTACCAAACTTCCCAACTCTGCCAAACCTGCAATCGGCCCTCCGTCAGCCTGCGGCGGGACGCGCGAGCGGGTCGCTTCGGGCACCGCCGGGCTGACCGGCAGCATCATCCCGATCCGCATCGCGTGGGGTCCCACCTGGGCGAACAAGCGGCCGCCGTGCTGGTGGCGGTGTGGGCTGGAAGCCCGTGGCTTTGATGGTGCCGGAGACCCTTTTCCTGGCGGTGCTGTTCTATGGAATGTTGGTCTGGATGCGTTCCTAGGCTCGATTGGTTAGCGCGCGGTTGGCCGCAGCATGTGGGCGAAAGCGAGGCCGGCGCTGCCGTAAGGCGGAGACAGGGCTTGGCAGAAGATTTGTGTTTAGAGGTGCCAACCGCCTGGTTGACCGCTTCTACCGTGCCGACGGGGCGCGCAGCGACAGCCCGGCAGAGCCTCGGGCTTGGGCTGGCCATCGTCAAGGGCGTCGTCTGCTCACGGCCTCGACAGGCATCAACAGCAACACACTGGCCATGTGCGCGACGGCGTCGTCAAACGCGCCTTCCTGTACCCGATGCACCGTGGCCTTCAAAATGGAACACCCCCGCAAAGGGATCCTTCGGGGGGCTCGCAAATGGTCGCAAAGAGGGCGCGCCCATCACTTGGGGTACTTCTTCAAGTCAGTCGGCAATTACCTTTGTGAGCTCTCTTCGATGTACCCATCGCGGTTGGTGATTCTCGCGCCATCCATAAACACATCCCGCCTTTCGGTAATAGCTCTACCAGCATCGGTATAGGGGTCTCGCGGCCCCATCACAGCGCCATCGGTATAAATATCCCGCATCCCGATGGCAGCATTGGCGACACCGGCACTGAGCGCGGCACCGGCCGCAACGAGCAATACGACTTTCTTGAGCATTTCCATCTCCTTGTCACGCGCCTCGACATGGTCATGACGGGGCCATCACGGGTTTCGTCTCGGACAGACTGACGCGCTGTCCTTGGTCCGTAGTGTGTGCAACAGAACTCACGCTTCCATCCGCCAAAGTTCAAATTTTCGTCACGGCGCACCATCGCGCCGGCAAGAGTCGACCGGTGATGCCTTTGGTGGCTTGGTCGCGCTCAGCCCCATGCGGGCAAGAACGCCGTATCGGGCGGAGATGTTAAGTAGCTGCGTGCCGGCGCTGTGTATCACGCCGCTGGTCACGGCACTACCCGGCGCCGGACGCTGCCTGCGCTCGCGTCAGGTGTTCGAGAACGGCCTTACGCTCGATCTCGGCGGCGGCGCGCGCGGTAAAGATGCGGTACACGTAATCCATCAAGACTTCTTCCTCTTTCATCTTTCGAATATTGAGGAAGGCCATATGCCCGATCACCTTGCCCCGGCTGTCTTGGATCGGCAAGCCGTAATAGCATTCAAAGCCCTGCTCCCGCGGAAACAGATTGCCAATCCCTTCCGGATAGAACACCGGCGCGCCGTGCTCGAAAACGGCTTCGCAAGGCGTACCGGCCAGGTCATATTCGACGTTGTCGCGAAAGTCGTCCTTGAACCAGAAGGCCAGCGTGTGGACCCGCCGTGGTGGCCACCCCGTACATTCAGTGACGAAGGCGCAGGGGACGTCCAGCGCGGCGGCGAAGTGGCGCACCAGGGCGCGAAAGAATTCGTCGCCACACGTGCCGGCGGTGCCTTCGACGATGTGCCTGAGAATGTCCTCGACGCGCTTGATCCGGGTCACATCGGTATCCAGGCCGACCAGCCGCAATGCCTTGCCGTTGGCATGGCGAATGGCGCTGCCCAGGGAATTGACCCACCGATACTGTCCGTCTTTGTGCAGTAATCGGCACTGTTGTTGATAACGCGGGCTGGCCCCTTCGATATGCCGTGCCAACGCTTGCTCGACGGCCAGCAAATCGGCGGGATGCACCCGTTCCTTCCAGGCCTGCAGGCTGTCCGGGATTTCGTTTTCTTCAAAGCCGAGCATGGCCTTCCAGCGTTGCGACAGGTGGAATTGGTTGGTCTGGAAATTCCATTCCCACAGGCCGTCATCGGCGCTGCGCATGGCCAAGGCATAGCGCTCTTCGCTGGAACGCAGCGCGATTTCCTGCTGTTGGCGCTGTTCCACCGACAACGCCAGCGCGCTTTGCGAGGACTCTGCGCGGGCACGCAGGTCCATGACGAGCTGGCGAATCTGATGAAATTCATTGGGTGTGCCGCGGCCGATGCCATCATCGCGTGTGGCCTCGGACGCGGCACAGTTGCGCAGCAGCGCGCCGAGCGGACGTCCCAAGTAGACGTGAATGGCAAGTGCGAGGACGCCGAGCAGCAGCGCCAGCCCGATTGCCGCAACCAGTGCGATGCCAGTGCGTGTGCCGGGTGGGCCGGCGCCAGGCACCCAGCCAAGCAAGAGGTAGCCAATCAGCACTACGCTGATCAACGCCGGCGGCAGCAGCAGCTTTCCTCTCAGGCGCATCTTGATATCCTTTCCGGTTCCGCCCCCGTCCGTGCAGACTCGTATCCCAACAAAATGGCCTTTGCCTTACACCTTGCCCAGCCACTGTCGAGGAATGCCGCGTCTGTGCCACCCACGCGTGACATGCCGGCGCGAGCCCTTCCTAACATAGCCCACGATCCCGCCACCAACCAGTGCCGCGGAAACACGCCCTCGCCTGCCCATTGGCGCTAATCGACGGATTTAATTGAACGCCGCGTGAGAGTTTCGTGATCTTTGTCGGCCAGAGTGACACTGAGTGAAATCGCCACCGACAGGACCTCCGATGCCAACCACCAGCCTCCACCCGAATCTGGGAGCCCCCGTCCCGTCCGGCGCCGGGATCGGCTTGCGCGCGCCACACTATCGGCAGGTCCTGACGGAAACACCGCCCACAGGATGGTTCGAAGTCCATAGTGAAAACTACTTCGGTGATGGCGGTCAGCCCCTTCACTACCTCGCGCAGGTACGGGCTACCTACCCGCTGAGCCTGCACGGGGTCGGCCTGTGCCTGGGCGCTACGGACCGGCCGGATCGCGCACACCTGCAGCGTCTGGCTGCACTGATCCGGCGCTTCCAGCCAGGGCTGGTATCCGAACACCTGAGTTGGGGCCGCATCGGAGGCCGCTACCTTAACGACCTGCTGCCCCTGCCCTACACCGAGGAGTCGCTCGCCATCGTGTGCGGGCACGTGGCGGAAGTACAAGACTACCTGCAACAGCAGTTGCTGGTGGAGAACATCACCAGCTATCTCCGGTTCACCCACTCGACGATTCCCGAGCCTGAATTCATCGCGGCGCTGGTGGCGCGAACCGGTTGTGGCATCCTCCTTGACGTCAACAACATCTACGTCAACGCGGTCAACCACGGCACCGATGCATCGGGCTATATCGATGCGATTCCCGTGGGCGCCGTGAACGAGATCCACCTGGCCGGCTTTGACCACAGCGGCGGCATGCTGATCGACACCCATGGCCAGCGTGTGGCGGAGCCGGTATGGAGCCTCTATCGGCATGCGCTCGCCCGCTTTGGCCCGGTTCCCACCCTGATCGAGTGGGATACCGACATTCCCCCGCTCGAGGTACTGCTCGAAGAAGCCCGCAGGGCCGACCAGATGCTGGAGACCGACGATGCCTTCATTGCATGAAATCCAGGGTTGCTTTGCCCGGGCGGTGCTCGAGCAGGACACGGCTGCACTGTCCGACCACATCGTTGGCGGCGCCATTGACGGGCAGCGGTGCCTCGGCATCTATGCCAGCAACGTGCGCCACAACTTGTGCGAGGCCCTGCGCGCCGTATTCCCCGTGATCGAGCGCCTGGTGGGCGAATCTTTCTTCGATGCCACGGCGGCCCGGTATATCCGGGCCTGCCCATCTACCAGTGGCGACATCCAGCGCTTCGGCAAGAGCTTTCCCAACTTCCTCGCGCAATTCGGGCCGGCGGCGGGCTTGCGCTACCTGCCCGATGTGGCGAGGCTCGAATGGCTCATGCATGAGGTGTTCCACGCGGCAGATGCCGAGCCGCTCGCGCTCAACCGCCTGGGCGCGCTCGCCGAGGCCGATGCCGCAGTCCTGCGCCTGACGCTGAACCCAGCCTGCCGCTTGCTCGCGTCGCCGTTTCCTGTACTGCATATCTGGCGGGCCAACCAGCCGGATACAGCCGACGATACCGAGATCGACGTCGACATCGGCGGCGACTGGCTGCTGGTCAGGCGCAGCGGCTTTGTGGTTGAAGTGCAGTCCCTGTCGGTCGGCGAATACACCATGCTCGAGGCACTGGATGGCGGTGCCGCGCTCGAGCCGGCATATCAACAGGCGCTGCAGGCTGCGCACGGCTTCGCGCTGGCCGACTTTATCCAGCGACGCATCCTGGACGCGACCATCATTGACTTCGACGCGTGCGCCGCCTGCCTTATCCCCGCGCCAGGTCGATCGTAAAGGCGGTGCCCTTGCCGAGCGCGCTGCGCACACGGATCTCGCCGCCGTGCAACTGGACTATGCGCCGGCTGATGGCCAGCCCGAGACCGACGTTGCTGCCATTGTCAGACTCCGTCCGCTCCACCCGGTAATAGCGGTCGAACACACCCTGTACCTGGCTCGCGTCTATGCCCTGGCCGGTATCGCGCACGGTCAGTTCGACGCGCTCCCCGGCGGCCTGGACATCGACGCTGATTTCTCCGCCAGCAGGCGTATAGCGCATGGCGTTCTCGATCAGGTTTTCCAGCACCCGCTCGATCATGCCGATATCGGCATTCACTGGCGGGCACCCGGGACCCGATGTCGCCAGCAGGGCCAGTCCGCGCTTGTTTGCCGCCAGAGCAAACTTCTGGACCACGTCCTGCGCCAGTTCCGACAACGGGAAGCTCTCCAGGCGCGGCTGAACCTCCCGCGCTTCCAGCTTGGTCAGGTCAAATAGGTCCTGCACCAGCTTGCCAAGCCGCTCGCAATGCCTGGTGGCCACCTGCAGGTAGCGATTGCGGTCTTCGGGCGTCAGCTCTTCGGCCTTCAGCAGCAGCATTTCCAGGTAACCCTGCATTGATGCGAGCGGCGTACGCAGATCGTGGGAGACATTGGCAAGCAACTCGCGCCGTTGCTGGTCCACCTGTGACAGCTGGGCGAACTGCGTGACGATACGCTCGGACATTTCCTCGAAGGCCGTGCTGAGCTTCTGGATCTCGTCGTCCGCACGGCCGTCTTGCGCCAGTCGCACCGGCGTGGAGAAACCGCCCACCCGGAATGTCTCGATGGCTTCCGACAGCACGCGTAGCCGCACCGTCAACAGCCGAAACACGATCAGCGCCGCCACCAGGCTGAAGGCCACCGTACCGATGATGAGGTCGGTCGCCAGTTCGATCAGGCGCTGCGTCTCGATCATCTTCTGAGAGGCGAGGATCATCAGCGCACCGATGGTAATGAACACCGCCATCAGCACCACCGCCAGTCTCCCGTACAGGGTTTGGAACATGTAGCCCCCTTCCCCCTTCTTTTCTCTTCCCCCGCTACGCGTTGCTGAACTTGTAGCCCACGCCCCATACGGTCTGGATGTACTCTGGCTCGTTGGGGTCGAGCTCGATTTTGGCGCGCAGTCGGTTGATGTGCGAACTTACGGTGTGCTCGTAGCCACTATGGCTATAGCCCCAGACCTGATCCAGCAATTGGGCGCGGCTGAAGACGCGCCCCGGATTGCTGGCAAAGTAGAGGAGCAGCTGGAATTCCTTGGCGGTAAGGCAGATAGGTGCGCCGCGCACGCTCACTTCACGCTTGTCGATATCGATGTGCAGGGCCTTGACCTGCACTGCCCTGGGGCCACCCGATGGCGGGTTGGCCAGGGTGTCGATCAGCCGGAAGATCGCCTTGACCCGCGCGGTCAGCTCCAGGACGCTGAAGGGCTTGGTCAGGTAGTCGTCGGCGCCCATCTCCAGTCCCAGCACCCGGTCCAGTTCAGTAGAGCGTGCCGTGAGCATGAGGATGGGGGTATAGCGCGGTTCTGCACGCAGACGCCGGCAGATTTCCAGCCCGTCGGCACCCGGCAGCATCAGGTCCAGGATGACCAGGTCATAGGGACGGCTCAGTGCCTCTTCCAGTCCCGCCCTGCCATGGTTGATCACTTTCACGTCGCAAGACAGGCCGCTCACCTGCAGCCGTACCAGTTCGGCGATATCTGCGTCGTCCTCGATCACCAGAACCTGGCGCGACATGGCTTTACCTCATCTTGAAACCTGCGGGATATCGGCATGACCGTCCTTGCCGCCCGGTTTGCGGCGTGGGAGCCACTGAACCATTCTAGAACGCATTTCGTGGATGGAAAGCCCTCCGCCGGCGTGGCCATGGCTGCGGCCTGTCACCACCCACGCCGTCGTGAAGAAAACTTGAAATTTGAGCGAAACAAGCGTGAGCTCGCCTTTCCATACTGCAGTCCAGAGACAGGTATCCCTCCTGTCCTGAACCCAACCGAATACGGAGTGTGCATCATGAACAGCGATCAAATCATCCGCGGCGCAATTGCAGGCATGCTGGCACTTGGCATTGCCGGCGCCACCTCCCAGGCCATGGCAGCGGCAGGCAGCAATGAAAAATGCGCGGGCATTGCCAAGGCTGGCAAGAACGACTGCGGCACCAGCAAGAGTTCCTGCGCCGCCACGGCCAAAATGGACCGCGACGCGGAAGCCTGGATCCTGGTTCCCACGGGCACTTGCGAAAAGATTTCAGGAGGCCGCTTGCAGACGTCCGAGTTCGCCAAGCCAGGTGGCAAGAGCGGCGAGCTCAGCCCGGCCGCCAAGGCGGCCCACCCGGCCTGAGCGGCACCCCAGCCCGCAGCGGAACGCCGTGACACGTGGGTCACGGCTGCCCGGACGCGCCCCAAATTCCTGACCGCTTCGTGAGGTAGCCCAAATGAAATGCACCACCCCCTTGTCGTCCGCGCCACTGCATGTTGCCGGCGCAAAGACTTCGCGCGTCATCGCAGCCGGGCAGGCGGCGATCCGTCTACTGGAAATGCTCACTCCCGTGCTCGATCTCGGCATACGGGTACTGATCGGCCTGGTGTTCTTCCAGTCCGGGCTGACCAAGCTCGCCAGCTGGTCAACCACGCTTGCGTTGTTTGAAAGCGAGTACGCCGTACCACTGCTGAGCCCGACCCTGGCCGCCTATCTTGGCACTGCCGCGGAGCTGTGCCTGCCGGTGCTGCTCGTGCTCGGCCTCGGTACGCGGGCGGCCGCGCTTGCCTTGTTCGTCTTCAACATGGTCGCGGTGATCTCGTATCCGGGATTGGGCGAAGTTGGCCTGAAAGACCACCAGTACTGGGGGCTCCTGCTGCTGGTCACGATGCTGCACGGCCCCGGCCGCCTGTCGCTGGACCACCTGATCGACCGCTTCCTGCTGCGCGGCAAGGGCAGCCATTAGCTCGAAAGCCCCAGGCGCCGCGCCAGGGCGAAAGGAACCGTCATGCTTGCAGAGAACAACATCGTCATCATCGGTGGTGGATTCGCCGGCACCACGCTGGCCCAGACGCTGGAGAAGCTACTGCCGATGACTCACCGGCTGATCCTCGTCAGCGACGAAAGCTACACCACCTTCAACCCGATGCTGGCCGAGGTGGTGGGTGCCTCGGTCTTCCCTGAACACGTGATCGTGCCGATCCGCCAGATGCTCAGGCGGACCCAGTTCATCATGGGCACTGTGCAGGACGTCAACTACGCACAGGGCAAGCTGTCCTGCACGACCCTGGCGGGCCTGCGCGAAATTCCCTTCGACCATCTGGTGTTTGCCTTCGGCACCCGTGCGAATCTCGACCTGGTGCCAGGCATGGCCGAGCACGCCCTGCCCCTGAAGCTTGTGGGTGACGCCCTGTTTATCCGCAACCGCGTCCTGCGCCAGCTGGCCCGCATGGAACTGGAGTCGGACCTCGTCCTGCGCCGGCGGCTGGGACATTTCATCGTGGTGGGCGGGGGCTTCTCGGGTGTGGAGGTTGCCGGTGAACTCGCCGATTATCTTTGCAGCATCCGGCGCTTCTACCCGCGCGTGAAGCGCGAAGAGCTGGCGGTGACGCTGCTCCATGACACCGGACAACTGCTTCCCGAGCTGCCCGCCTCGCTTGGCTTGGCCGCGGCACGCCATATGACCGCTCGCGGCATCCGACTCAGGCTCGGTACCCGGGCCGCCCGCTTCGAAGCCGACACGGTGGTGCTGGCTGACGGCGAAACGATCGAGGGGGCAACGGTGATCTGCACCGTCGGCATCAGGCCAAACCCGCTGGTCACCACCCTGGAGCGCAATCTCGCGCTGGCCACCCTGCGCGGACGCATCGAGACCAACCCGGATATGTCAGTGCGCGGCATGCCCGGACTGTGGGCCATCGGCGATTGCGCGCGGGTTGCCAACGCTGCCACCGACGAGGATTCGCTGCCAACCGCGCAGTTCGCCGTGGCCCAGGCGCGCCAGCTTGCCCACAACCTCGCCGGCCACCTCGAACAGCGTGAGAGCAAGCCGTTCTCGTACCAGAGCAAGGGCGCGATGGCCAGCATCGGGCATATGAAGGGCGTTGCCCAGGTCTATGGCTTCAGCTTCTCAGGGTTGCCGGCCTGGCTGGCCTGGCGTGCGGTGTACCTGATGCGCATGCCGACGCTCGGCCGCAAGCTGCGCCTTTGGGCCGAGTGGAGCTGGTCCATGTTTTTCCCGACCGACATCACTCACCTGCGCTTTACACGCACCAGCGAGGCAGACGAGTTGCCACGCGAGACACTGCCACCGCACCGCCCACACGCGCCGGATGCGTCGGCCACCCCCATCGCAGCACCTGACCTTTCGGGGATACCACGGGCGCTCCACGCGACTCCCGCACCCACGCTGACAGGAGATCATCATGCTTGAAGGAAAATCCGCCATCGTCACCGGATCCAGCAGCGGTATCGGGCTCGGCATTGCGCGCGCCTTCGCCGCCCATGGCGCCGACGTCCTGCTGAACGGCTTCGGCGATGCCGACAATATTGAAGCCACGCGTGCGGGACTGGAGCGCGAACATGGCGTGCGCGTGCGCTATTCGCCGGCGGATATGAGCCAGCCTCGCCAGGTTCGAGAAATGGCCGAATTCGCTGCATCTGAGTTCGGCAAGGTTGACGTCATCGTGAACAACGCGGGCGTCCAGCATGTGGCCCCGACCGAAGAGATGCCGGACGACAGGTGGGATGCTATCGTTGCCATCAACCTGTCCTCGGCGTTCCACCTGATCAAGGCCGTCCTGCCCGGCATGAAGGCCAGGCGCTGGGGCCGCATCATCAATATCGCCTCCGCCCACGGCCTGGTGGCCTCGCCGTTCAAGGCGCCGTATGTTGCCGCCAAGCACGGGCTGATCGGGCTGTCCAAGGCTGTGGCGCTGGAGACGGCCGAGTATGGGGTTACCAGCAATACGATCTGCCCCGGCTATGTCAAGACGCCGCTGGTGGAACAGCAGATTGCCGACCAGGCGCGCGCGCACCGGATCTCGGCCGCCGACGTCGTGCGCGATGTCATGCTGGTGCACCAGGCGCGCAAGGAGTTCGTGCGGATTGATGAACTCGCCGCCCTGGCCGTGTTTCTGGCCTCGGACAATTCAGCCTCGATGACCGCCACCGCACTCGCAATGGATGGTGGCTGGACTCAGCACTGAGGAACAAGACATGTCGACCGATCCTGGAATGCAAGATCCCGGCGAAGCTGGCCAAGCCGTAAAGCCGGTCACGCTGGCGCTGCAAGGCGGGGGAGCCCATGGTGCCTTTGCCTGGGGCGTTCTGGACCGTCTGCTCGAAGACGGCCGGCTTGCGATCGAGGGCGTCAGCGCCACCAGCGCCGGCGCGATGAACGCCGCAGTGCTCGCGTACGGCCTGCTTCAGGGTGGGCCGCCACGCGCCCGCACCGCCCTGCACGACTTCTGGCGGGACGTTGCCAGCACCGCGCGCGCCAGCAGCCCGTTCCGCAAACTGCCATGGGAAAACTTGCTGCACAACGGTTACGGGCTCGACTATTCGCCGATGTACCTGCTGACGGACATCATGCTGCGGGTGCTGTCGCCCTACCAGTTCAACCCGCTCAACTTCAACCCGCTGCGCGACGTCCTCGCCCGCCATGTCGACTTTGACGCGCTTAACCAGCACTGCCCGATCCACCTTTATCTGTGCGCGACCAATGTCGAGACCGGAAAAGTACGCGTGTTCTCGCGCGAAGACATCTGCCTGAAGGCGGTGCTGGCTTCAGCCTGCCTGCCGTTCCTGTTTCGGGCGGTGGAAATCGACGGGGAACACTACTGGGATGGCGGCTATGTCGGTAACCCCGCCATCTTCCCGCTGATCTACAACTGTGGTGCACGGGATGTGGTGATCGTCCATATCAATCCCATCGTGCGCAAGGGCGTGCCGAAGACCGCCGCGGAGATCCTCAATCGGATCAACGAGGTCAGCTTCAACTCCTCGTTGATCCGCGAACTGCGCGCGATCAGCTTCGTCACCAAGCTCATCCAGGATGGCAAGGTCAAACACGGGGAAATGAAGGAAATGCTGATCCACTCGATCCGCTCGGACCAGACCATGATGGCGCTCGGCGTCTCCAGCAAGCTCAACGCCGACTGGGACTTTCTTTGCTACCTGCGCGATCAGGGCAGGGACGAAGCCGGGCGCTGGTTGCAGCAGAACTACACCGCAATCGGTGAACGGTGCAGCGTAGACCTGGACCAGGAATTTCTCTGAACCAACGCAGCGCACACGCGGCCGTCAGCGCGGATTCCTCAAGGAGGAAACGCCCATGAAACTCATGCTGCTGAGCCCCTCCTTTGGCGGCGCCCTGCTTTGCGCCGCCGTGATGGGATTCGCCATCCAGCGCGGCGCAACCTGTGCGGTTGCCGCGGTCCGCGAGATCACGTCATCGCGCAGTTGCAAGCGCCTCCTTGCCATGGCGGAAGCCGCGCTGTACGTAGGTGGCGGGCTGCTGATCGCGCAGCGCTTGGATCTGCTTCCGGCTATGCCATCTGGCTATCCGGTCGATGCCTTGACCGTCCTGGGAGGCGCCCTGCTCGGACTGGGCGCCTTTATCAATGGCGCGTGCGTATTCGGCGCCGTCGCCAGGCTGGGCAGCGGGCAATGGGCGTACGCTGCAACGCCCGTCGGATACTACGTGGGCTGCGTGGGGCTGCTTGCGCTGTGGCCCCAGGCGGAGCGCCCGGTGCTCGCCGCCACTTCGCCGGTGTGGCGCGCTGCGCCGCTGCTGACCGTGCTTTTCCTTCTCTACGTCGGGTGGCGGCTGCTCCGTCCGTGGCTCCGGGTGAGACGAAAATGCGCTTTTGCATCCCTGGGGCAAAGATGGCATGAACGCGCTGGCGCGCGGATCTGGTCGCCGCACCACGCCACTACGGTGATCGGACTCACATTCCTGCTGCTCCTGTTGCTGGCGGGGGCCTGGTCATACACCGAGGTGCTGGCCGAACTGGCGCGTGGCGGCGCCGGCATGTTGCCGGCACGGGCATTGCTGTCGCTGGGCTTGCTCGCCGGTGCTGTCCTTGGCGGGATGAGCGCCGGCCGCCTGGAAGGTACCGGGATTTCCTTTGCGCAATGTCTGCGTTGCTTCATCGGCGGCGCCATCATGGGCTGGGGCAGTCTGCTGATCCCCGGCGGGAACGATGGGCTGCTGCTGGTTGGCATGCCGCTGCTGTGGCCGTATGCGTGGATAGCCTTCGGCACGATGTGCGTCACCATCGCGTTCGCGCAACGGCTCCAGCGTCGGCTTGGCCAGGCCGTTGCGACTCCCGGCGCCCCGCATTCATAGGCAGGGACAACCCGGACCAGTCGTGCTGAACTGCCGACTGCCTGAAGGAGAAAGCATGACCCACCGAATCGGAAACGCCCTGGTGATCGCGAGCGCGCTCGCTGCCGTCGGGCTTGCGATCAGGCAGAACACGCATCTGCTGGCCAGTTCCTCGGCACATTTTGCCCTGGACCGTGAACGGTGCTTCGGCGTGGCCAGGGCAGGCAAGAACGACTGCGGCACCGCACTGCACGCTTGCGCTGGCCGCGCCCGCTACGATGCCGCCGCCGACGAATGGCTGATGCTGCCCGCCGGCACCTGCACGCGGATCGCGGGCGGCAGCCTCAAGTCCGCCGCATCCTGAGCGGCGGCCGCGGGACAGGGCGATGCAAGAGGAAGGACAGATGGTGCCAGCGCCGCACCGGCAGCAATCGCAGCGCATCGCGGCAAGGATCGCGGCGAGACTCGCAGCGAAGCTCTCCGCGTTTGGCCAGGGTATGCAATTGCCGCCACGCGTTCGGCGGGAGTTGGAGCGCGAACAGTACCTGAGTGAGTTGCTGGTGACGTCATTGCAACTGCTGGTGTTGCTCCTGTTCGCGGTCCTGTATCTCGAAACTCCCCCGGGCTTTTCACCCGACGCGCCCATACGCGCGGTACCGCTCGGCATCTCGCTGTTCGCGGTGCTGGCGTTGGTCCGGCTCTACCTTGCCATGACCGGGCAACTGGCCAACTGGATGGTGGGACTGAGCGTGGTGGCCGAAATGGCGGTCCTGATCTTCGTCATCTGGGCCTACCACCTGCAGTACGAGCAACCAGCCCAGATGTACCTGAAAACCACCGAATTCGCCTATATCTTCAGCCTGATCGCCTTGCGTGCCTTGCGCTTCGAACCGCTCTGGGTGGCACTGTCGGGCCTCACGGCGACGTTGGGCTGGCTGCTGTTGCTGCACTACGCGCTGACACACGCGAGCGGCAACCCTATCACCTGGGACTATGTCACCGCATTGCGCTCGACCCAGATTCACTACGGCGCGGAATTGGACAAGCTGCTATCCATCCTGATCGTCAGCGCGGTGCTGGCGTTGGCCTTGGCCAGGGCGCGCGGCTTTGTGGTCAGGGCCGTCAGGGGCCAGCAGGCGGTTGCGGACCTGTCGCTATTCTTTGACGATTCCGTGGCCAATCGAATCACCGACTTCGAAGCAAACATCATGGCCGGCCACGCCGAACTGCGCGACGCGTCGATTGTGTTCCTCGATATGCGCGGCTTCACTCAGGCGGCTGCCATGCTACAGCCATCGGCACTGATCCAGTTGCTGGGTGAATACCAGAGCCTGGTTGTGCCGATTGTCAAAGCGCACGGCGGCAGCATAGACAAGTTCATGGGTGACGGCATCCTTGCCAGCTTTGGCGCGGTCACTGCCGACGATCGCCATGCGGCCAATGCCTTGCACGCCATCGATGCCATCCTAGTAGCGGTCGACCAGTGGCGGGTCCAGCGCCAGTCCAAAAGCCAGCCGGCACCTGACGTCGGCGCCGGGATGGCAAGTGGTCCGGTGCTGTTCGGCATACTTGGGCACGGCAGTCGACTTGAGTACACGGTGATCGGCGACACGGTCAATCTGGCGGCCAAGCTTGAGAAGCAGAACAAGACTCAGGGCACGCGAGGCCTTACCACGCGAGCCAGCTATCAACAGGCTCGCAGGCAGGGCTATCTTGGCGAGAAACACGTCCTTCCTGAGCAGCCTGTCGACGGAGTTAGCGGCACGATCCATCTGGTGGACCTGGCACTGGGATCGGATGCCTGATTGGGTCAGCGTGGCGGCGAGCGCGGCGAGGAACGCCTCAATCGCGTTGACAGGATGACAAATTATTAACTCAGTGTGAGACCCGATTTTTCTACGGCCCGATCAGGGGGCAGCCGCGGACCTGCAATACGCGAGCTCATCAAATATTAACGACTTCCCCGTCCCGCGATAACGATCGCGTCCATCAATCTGAACAGGAGGGGAAGTCATGTGCGGCGCCAAAGCCTGTAGAGCGCACCTACTGGACGCTGATTGTCGCCTTCATATGCGGGTGTATCCCGCAGAAGACCTTGTAGACACCTGGTTTATCGAACCTGAACTTGTACGTGTCGTTCTGATCGAGCGCGCTGGAGTGGAACAGACCGGCGTCGTCGACAACCGTGTGCGGTTCGCCATCGAGATTTTTCCAGGTCACGGTCGAGCCGGCTTTGATCGTGAGCGACATCGGCGAGAACGTGAAGTTCTTCACAACGACGACATTAGTCTGCTGAGCTTGCGCGACGGAGAACTGGAAAACCAATGCCGCCATGAGCATACCGGCCCCGAGGGGGACGACATAGGCGCGGCGAAAGATAGTCGTTAACATGATGCGGGTCCTGGCTGGTGAGCAGTACGTGGCAATTCAGGCGAGCGTTGTGTCGGCAAGCGTCGCTGTGAGCGGGTGGCGCAAGATCTTGATGCTGGTCACGCCAAGCATCTTGGAAAGCTGATCGCGCGGTACCGTCAGCGGCATGGGTCCGGGACCATTGCCGGCCGTCGGTTGCGGATAGGCCGTCGAGCGCGCCGTATGGAAGGTGATATTGCCCTCCACCTTCGACACAATCTGGTGGATATGGCCGTTCAAGACAGTGACCGAGCCGAAGCGCTTCAGATTGCTCATTGCCTCACCGGCATCGCCGGTGCCCCAACCCCACGGTTGGTAGATCGTCCACATTGGCATGTGAGCGAAGACGACGATCGGTGTGCTGGTTGAGCGCTCCTTCAGATCCGCTTTCAGCCATGCGAGTTGGTCGTCGCCCAAGCCCCCCAAACCGTTCGGCTTGAAATGCATCACGTTGACTAGGGCGATGAAGTGCACGCCCCTGTGGTCGAAGCTGTAGTAGCCCCTATTGCCAGAGGCTTGACCAAAACGGTTGAAGTATTCCGTCCCGGGCCCATCGGTCACATCATGCTCGCCAGGTACGGTATGCAACTCGGTGATATTCAGGCCCGACATCAATTGGGCCGCGTGGTCGAACTCTTCCGCCTTGGAAAGATGCGTAATGTCGCCGGTGTGAATCGTCAGCGCCGGCTTGATCGGCATGGCGTTGACGTAGTCGATCGTCTTCTTGAGCGTGCCCGCTACGTCGGGATTGGCTTCCTTATTGAAGCCAATATGGGTGTCGCTGATCTGCAGGAAAAGGGGGACCCCCGCGGCAACTGAAGGGTCCTTCCCTGAGGCGGCAATGGCCAACTCCACCGGCGCGAAAACACCGCCGGCCAAGACAAAGACGGTCCCCGCACCACCGAAGGCGAGACACTTCAACGCGGCGCGGCGCGACGAATCGGATGGAAGATCTGACGACATAATGCCCTCACGATTAAGGTTAGAGAGGTAGATCGCCGGACTATCCGACGGGCCCTCTCGATTGGGTTCAAGTGCTAGACTGTCAAGCCATCCGTTTTATTCCACCGTAAGCACCGCACTGCGTCGGCCCGGAAGCAGGATGCGCACGCAGGTCCGTTATGAAGCGTTCAGCTTGGCCGGCATTGGTAATTGCCCTGTAGTTCATTCCTGCGGCAATCTGGTGGCCGAGGTGACAACTCGCTGCCCGTATAGGTGAAGCACGGCGCACGCATCGTGGCTCGGTCACATGGATGTTGATCGGGTGCGGCTTGTTGCGATGGGTAATCAAGACTGGCGCATCGAGAGCTTGGAGAGTCGAGCATGTCGCGCTTTCCCTATCTTCAACGATTGCGGCCCGCGGGGGTCAGAACGGTCCGGCTGGCCACCGGATTGGTGTTGTTCACTTACGTAGGGACGCACCTCCTGAATCACTCGCTGGGGAATATCTCGCTCGCATGGCTGGAGCGTGATCTGCTTGTGCAGAAGTTCATCTGGCAGGGATGGCTCGGAACGGCCGTGCTGTACAGCGCGCTGGTGATGCATTTCTTCCTGGGTCTGTGGGCTCTATACGAACGGCGCTCGCTGAACTGGACGCCAGGTGAGGTCGCGCAACTCGTCCTCGGCTTGTGCATACCGCCGCTGCTAGCCAACCATGTTGTCAATACGCGGGTCGCCTTTGCCGCGTTCGGCCTGAACAAGGGTTACGCACAGTTGCTGTATTCGTTCTGGATCACCTCACCGTTCTTCGGTCGTGTGCAGCTGATGCTGTTGGTGGTCGCCTGGCTGCACGGGTGTTACGGCATCTGGTTCTGGTTGCGGTTGAAACCATGGTTTGGTGCGTGGCGGAGCGTGCTGCTGAGCATCGCCGTGCTGCTCCCGGTGCTCGCGCTGCTAGGCTTCTTGCAGGGCGGACGGGAAGTGATGGCGCTTGCACAGGATCCCGTCTGGCGCGCGGCGGCGACCCGGCCGACGGTCATCGGAACAGAGCTGCAAAATCTCTGGCTCATCGAGCTGCGCAACGATTTTTTGCTCTTCGCTGGTGGTGCTCTGCTGCTGGTGCTCGCAGCGCGGCTGGTGCGCACGGTGCGGGAGCGCCGGGTTGGGCGCGTCTGCGTGCTGTATCCGGACGGACGAAAGGTATTCGCGCCGCTCGGATTTTCGGTTCTCGAGGCCAGCCGCATGGCCGGCGTTCCCCATGCCAGCACCTGCGGCGGCCGCGCCCGATGCACCTTGTGCCGGGTACGCGTGCTCAGCGATGTGCCGCTGTCCCCGCCGGCCGAGGCAGAGCGGCGTGTTCTAGAGCGGCTGGGAGCGGATTCGCAGACAGTGCGCCTCGCCTGCCAGTTGCGGCCGACCCACGACCTCTCCGTGTGGCCACTGGTGCCACCGGCTGCATCCACGGCCTTCTTGCAACGGCGCCAGTGGGACGTCATGCCGCATGAGCAATTCGCGGCGTTCATGTTCGTGGATATGCGGGATTCCACGAAGCTTGCGGCGGCACAACTACCGTTCGACAGCCTATTCGTGGTCAGTCGCTTCTTGAGTGCAGTCTGCTCCGCAGTAGTCCAGGCAGGCGGCGTGCCAAACCAGTTCCTGGGGGACGCAGTGCTCGCGATCTTTGGCTTAAGCGGCGAGCCGTCCGCCGCCTGTCGTCAGGCGCTAAGCGCGGTGCCGCTGGTGGCATCCAGCATCGACGAACTCAACGTTGCACTCGAGCAGCAACTGCAGACCAGGATCCGGTTTGGCATTGGATTGCACTGCGGCCGGGCGGTAATGGGACAGATTGGTTTTCGCGAGCATGTCGCGTTCACTGCGATTGGTGACCCGTTGAACGTGGCCTCGAGACTTGAGCAGTTGACAAAAGAGCTCGCTTGCGAGGCGATCGTCTCAGAACAGGTCTTCCAGCATGCTGGCGTTTTGGCCGCCGACCTGCCGCAACTTTCCGCACGCCTGCGAGGCCGCGAAGAGCCGGTAACTGTCCGCGTGCTGTCCAAGTCGGCACAGATGCCTCGGGCCTGACTGCGCCTCTCCGGCACGGCCGCCCGTGGCGCCGCTGACCGTGACCGGGCAGACGCTGCCAGCTAAATTAGGAGCAACATGACTATACCCACCTCCAAGCTGCGGGTCGCCAGGCCAACAGACGACATCAAGGCGCTCTTGCCGTTCTATCGCGACGGCCTGGGTCTGCAGGTCCTCGGGGAGTTCGAAGATCACGAAGGCTTTGACGGACTCATGCTTGGGGTCCCTCAGGGCACCAATCACTTTGAGTTCACACACCACCGGGGGCACGGCGCAGGGCGGGCGCCGACGCAGGACAACCTTGTCGTGTTTTATATTCAAGACCACGCGGTGTGGCAGGCGGCAGTCGAGCGCATGCCGCAACCGGGCTTCGAGGCCGTGCCGTCGCGCAACCCTTACTGGGACCGGGAGGGGCTCACTTTCGAGGATCCGGACGGCTACAGGGTGGTACTTCAGCATGGGGCCTGGAAAGATGGTCTCTGAGGGTTGGGCGATGCAATGCGTTGCTGCAACGGCAGACCCGGTGCACTTGGTTGCCGCCGAAGGGTGTAAGTGCGCAATCGGAAGGTGGAAAGTACGGAGCAGGTCGATGCCTCCTCAGGGTCGCCGCAATCTGGGCACGTCTCGGCACGCACAGCTTCGTCCCCGATGACTTCAGTCGCTCCGCCACAGTACGCTTCATGCGCGATCCGCCGCCCAGGTACAGGCCGCCGTTTTGGAAGAACTGACCGTTCGGCACGCCGCACAGGAACCCACGACAGCGGTTACCGTGCGGCGGCGGCACAAAGGCAGCATTTCAGGCGTGAGCGCCGTCGGTGAACGGATCGCGCGGGTCCGTGACCTTCTCACCGTCCGTGAAGACATCGAATTTGCCTGTCTTCGCGCCGTTGGTGAACGGATCACGAGGCCCGGCAACGTGGGTATTGCAGTCGGCGCAGGTACTGTCGGTGCGACCAGCAAAGGCATAGGATTGGGCTGCGAAGGATGCCAGCGCGGCAGCAGCCAGCGGAATCAGGATTTTCATGACAATCTCCAGATGCGGTAAGTCCAGGGCGCGAGGCACAGAGCGTGTCACCACGTGGGCTGTGCCCTGGTGCTGCACGACGCTCTGTCTCCGTGGCGATCCAGGATCCCGCGGAAACCAGTGCGCCGTGCACTAGTAAGACGCTGGCTGAGCGCGGTTTATTCCTGCTCGTTTTGCGTGGCCCGGAGCGCTTGTACAAAGGCATGCAGGTGCGCGGGCTCGGCATCGGTGATGGCCCAGAAGTTCATGCCGTGCTGGTGCCAGCGGGCAATCGCGTATCCGTCAGTGGAATAGCTTGCCGGTGCCGATGCGCCGTTCGTCGCCGGCAGGATGTAGAGATCGATCGGATGCTGCTGGTAACGGTAGATCAGTACGCCAACGGTGCGGCGGTCGATATAGTCCACCCGGCCGCCTGCCAGCGGAAAGCCCTGCGCCGCGAGGTCGGTGACCGGCGGCGCATAGTCGAGCCGGCCGTTGAACCACGGTTTGACTGTGTGCTGGTCGGTCGATACCACATCGATCGGGTGCTGCGACAACAGCGCGCGCACGTGGCTCGATACGATCGCCTGCCCCAGTGCATCGGCCTGCGGCGGCCGCACCAGGGTGAGCGCGCCCAACACCAGCGCCGAGGCCGCTACCCCGGCAAGACCGCCGCCTGCCCACGCCAGCGCGCCGCCGGAGGAAAGCGTGGGCCAGGTGAAGCGGGCCATGCGAGAACGCGGTTGGCGCGGCAGTCGGGCCAGCACACGCGCAGGCAGATGCGCCGGCGCGCGGTGATAGAGCGATCCGTCGTGCAGCATGCCGTGCAGCGAGTTTTCCATCGCATCATCATTCATGATTCGCTCCCGTTGAATGACCCCGCACCGGGCGGAGCGCGATGCCGCCAATGCCGCCGCGCACCCTCGCCTGCTCGGCGCGCACTGCCGCGCAGAGCAGGTGACGTGCGCGCGCCAGGCGCGACATCACGGTGCCGATTGGAATGTCGGCAACCAGGGCGATATCGCGATAGCTCATTTCTTCGAGCTCACGCAGGACAAGCACTTCGCGATAGATGACCGGCAAACGTTCGAGCGCGCGGTGGACCAGTTCCACATCGCCGTGGCGCACTGCAAGCGTTTCGGGATTGCTGCCGATATCGTCGATCCAACCCGGCAAGCGCTCGTCGCCATGCAGCGTTTCGTCGTACGGTGTGCCATCGGCGGCATCGGAGCGCCTGCGCCATTCGCTGAACCACGTGTTCCTGACGATGGCCAGCAGCCACGCGCGCGCATTGTCGCCGTGAAAGCCTTCAAAGAACCGAAATGCACGCAGGTAGGCATCCTGCACGATATCGTCCGCATCGCTTGCGCTGCCGCTCAGCCAGCGCGCCAGGTTATAGGCCGCGTCCAGATGCGGTAACGCCACTTCCGAGAAGCGGCTGGACTTGTCGGTTGCGATCACGGTGTTCTCCTGTCCCTGGCCCATGTAAAACCGCCTGACACCGCGATTTATTCCCGGCGCCGCGTTTTTTTTCGGAGGTCGTTCCGGGAATAGAGTCGCGACGCCAGGCGATATACGGAACGGCAGGGTACAACGCCAGGACGAGCCCATGGCGCACGTGGCATTGCCTATGACTCCGTCAGGAAATCCGGAATCACTTGGGTGAGGCGCAGGACGCCAGCAGGATCAAAGTAGAAGTTCATCGTCGCGTACTCCAGGCCATCTTGTGCGAACCGGTAGCCCCAGACCTCGCGGAGCATGCGCGGAAAGCGACTTATCTCAGCGGGCTTCCCGAAGCGAGTCAGGACATCGCGCGTGGTCCATTCGCCGATTCTGGCCCAGCCAAACTCCTCCGCGCTCAGCACCTGCCGGACGCTGACGACCCGCCGGTCGGGACCGATGTCGGCGGCCCATCTGGTCTCGCCTGGCGCGGGATAGAGCCAGCGCCGGGAGCCATCTGGAAATTGATAGATCTCGCGCGGCGCACCCAGCCGGGCCTGAAGCTCTGCCTCGCTGGCGCCGGGCGCCACAGATTGCCATGCCGGGCTCGCGCAACCAGCAGCCAGGGCAACTGCCGCCAGCATGAGGAGGCTGCTTGCAAGGCGCGGGGGTGGCCGCCGGGCGGGCTTCATCGGAAGAACGGGAATCATAATGGGTCTCCGTCAGGAATCATGGAGAGAGCTGCCAGCCGGGATGCACGAGCGCAGCACCGGGACGTGACGTCGAGGGCCTCCCTTGCGATTCAGCCTGAATAGAGGTCGCATTGCGCCAGCGTGATGCACGATGTGGTTGTGGCTGTGGCCGGGTCCACTGGCGCGCATCCGCCCGTTGCGAGGGCGAGGTACATGACGCAAAGCACGAGTGTGGTTCTTGCAAGTGGCATGATGGTCTCCTATGTGGCCGCGATCTACGGCACGCGGCAACGCAGGAGCGATGGCGGAACAACGCCACGCGGGCCGAGTCTTCCCGCGCCGCGACGCACCCGCTGCGGCGTTGCCATCCAGTCATGGAGATTCTGGCCCGTGGCGTCCGCCCCTGCGTGCCGGCACCTGTATGACTGCAACTCACGGGAAGCTATTCGAGCGAACTCGGCCTTGATGCAATATTCCCCGAGTTCTGCGGCGACCCCGTATGCGCCTTAGCGCAACAGGTACAGCGAATGTAGCCCCCCATTTGCCCGCTCGCCCGTGCTCGCGATAGCACCCATGGCGTTATCGCGGGAGCAATCCGCTTTGGCGCGGTCTCCCCTTACTACCGCCACCAGCAAACAAAAAGGCGCGGCCCCTTTCGAGAACCGCGCCCAATCCATTTGCTCAGGGACCAGTCAAGCCCAACTTCGCAGCGATACTCTCCGCTGTCGGACGGGCGTACACCTGAAGCATCGCATCCCCACCCGGCCAGCAGTTGGGCGTTCGAACGCCCCCTCGGATTCGGCCCGCTGCAAGGCTGCAACCTTTCGATCAGTTCTATCCGACCCGAAAAAACTCCACGCTCTGCCCCGCATTGACCGCCCGCCGCAGCCAGTCGGGCATCTCGCCCTGCCCGTCCCAACTTTGCCCCGCGGCGTTGCGGTAGCAGACCACTGGTGGTGGCGGTGGCGCTGGGGCGGGTGGCGGCGGTGGCGGAGGGGGCGGCGGATCGAAGCACCCCGCCGCTGCCAACTCCTCCATGGTCAGCCCGTAGTCGGCCATCTCCGCCTGGATCCAGCGGATCGCCGCCGCCCGCTCAGTTTTTGCTGTCATTGCTGTCGTCACTGCTGTCGCTACTGTCATCCGGGTTGGAGGCGGCCGTCGGCGCGCCCTGCTTGTCTTCTTGCTATTCGTCCAGCTTTTCGCCTTGCGCCTGCTTGTCGGTCGGCGCCGGGCCGCCGGCCTTGCGCCGCCGCCCGCTCTCCCGCCCGGGTGGCGCCACCCGCAATTCTGCCAACAACTGGCGCGCCAGCGCCGCTTCGACCTCGGCCCGTTCGGCCCGGCGCTGCGCCGCGCCCAACTTCGCCTGCGCCGCGTCCCGGTCGACGCCTGCCTGGCGCTGCGCCGCTTCGGCGGCCGCGAGCCGCTCGGTGAGCCGCTCAGTGAGCGCCGCGGCCTGGGCCTCGAGCCGGGCGCGGACTTCGGCCTGCGCCACGGCCGCGTCGCGGGCCTCGCTGCGCGCCGCCACCAGTTCGCCGCGCAGCTCTTCGGCCGTGCGCTCGCTCTTCTGGCGCGCGGTACGCTCGGCGTCCAGCTCGCGCAGGCTCCGCCGCTCGCTGGCCTCGGCCCGTTCCTGCGCGAGGGTCACCTGCTCGCGGGCGCGCTCCAGCTCGGTCGAGAATTGGGTGCGCAGCTCCGCCAGCTGCCGCCCGGCAGCGTCCAGTTCCGCCCGCCCCGCCTCCAGCCGGGCCTGGGTCGCCGCGTGCGCCTGCCGCTCCGCGGCCAGCTCCGCGTGCACGGCGTCGTGCGCCTGGCGCGCCTCGGCCAGCTGCGCAGAGGTGGCGGCCACCTCCTCCCGGGCTGCCGCGGTCTCGGTCCGCGCCGCGTCGCGCTCGGCCTCGGCGACGCTGGCCGCATGGCGGGCCTCGGCGCGCAGCGTAACCAGCTCGCCGGTGGCGGCCTCGTTGGCCGCCTGCCAGATGGTCTGGACCGCCCCGGCGGCGATGTCCTTCAACGCATCCGGCAAGTCGGGATGGTCGATGGTGACGCGCGTGCGCCCGCGCAGCTCCTGCCAGAACGCCTGCAGCACCTCAGCGGGCGTGCCCATGCTGCCCTTGCGTACCAGGCTATAGAGCTTGTTCGCGGTGGGCGTAACGCCATAGCGGAAGAACAGCAGGCCGCAGACCTCGCGGTACAGCGCGCGGGTTTCGGGGAAACGGCTGCGCAGCTCGGCAATGTCGTTGGCCATCGCGGCCTGCAGGGTGGCGTCGTTCAGATCCATGTCGGCAGCGAGCATCAGGGCAAAATGAGTGGAGTGACATAAAAATATTATTACGTAATACGTATAAAAACTACTTTCTAGGCGAATACTTTAGACATAACTGCGCTTATGTCTATCATTCTGGTGTTTTGATGCAAAACGATGTGCCCCTCGTTGGTTTGCACAATTTTGTTTCCGTTTTCTGCACAATTTTGTTCCGAGCCCCCTGGGCCGAAACTCTGGCGTCGATACGCCGCAAGCCAACGGCTTTCACGTTGCCCACGGTGCGTCGCGTTCAGATCCGGGATCGCCCCCGACGCACATTCGCTTCTGCCCTCGTCCATTTGATCAGCAGCAGGCCATCGTCGGTTTCGCACAGGCGGACGCAAGATTTGGAATCGTCGCGCTCAAGTGGATCGACACCCCGATCGATGTCATCTAGCCAAGTGGTCAGCGCGTCGAACGTCAGCTCGGCTTCCCACGCGACCGCCATATCGAGCACTGCGCTTAGCGCCGATTCCCGGACCCACCCGCAGCAGGTCCAGACGTCCTGATCGGCATATAGATAACCCGCCGGCGCTACCGCTGCATCCCGTGTATAGCGGATGAGGCCCAAGTCGCGCATGGCGTGAGAAACGCAGGAGAAGCGCCGCCGTTCCTGCTCCGCCTGCCGATTGGAGAGCACCAGGTCCGAACGGCCCCAGCCGAGTTGAAGTTCGTTGAGCGCGATATCGTATGGGCAGATCAGGCCCCAGCGGGGCCCCTCCTCCGGATGCACGCTGACCCAGCGGGAAAGCCATCCCGCCTTGGTCAGCCTCCACCGACAGCGACAGGTGCCATGGCGAGTCTGCCGGTCCTGCATGGCATGCAGGCGAGTGACAAACGAAGACGGATTCGCCGAAGCGGCGTTGATGCGTATATAGAAGTGAAGAACTTCGGCAAAGCTGAGGTGGCACAACCTGAGGCGGCCGAGCTGGATTTTCGCTTGCCGCGCAAACGCGTGGCTTTCCAGAGTCCACCGATCACCGGCTTCGATAAGGAGCTGCTCGATGTCCTCGGGCGGGGGCTCAAGCGTGCGCAGCTGGCCGAACGCTTGGTCGAGGGAGACGGCCCCCGGCATGCCATCGTTGCCCGACGACCAGATCTCGCCGAGCGACATACGCGCGGCAGCGACGCTCGCCCGTGCGACCCAGCCAGCGAGCGACGCAACACGCCCCTGCTCTCGGGCGGGAAAGCCGGCATCAATGCCGTGCGGCCACGTCCTGCAGCGTTGCCGCATCACGAACTCCAACGCGCCCACGCGCTGCGACACGAGGCTGGCGGTGTGCTTCTGCGCCCAGGTCGTTTTCAGCTCGCTCAGGTGAAATGGGCACCGCGAAAGCCACCCAAGCTGATGCAGGTAGCTGTGGTAGCCGTGCTGCACACAGGTCTCGCAATAGCGGATGGCACCTCGCTCGCGACTATCGGGAGGCGGGCCATAACGGCCGACATCGATGAACCGTATGGAAGGCGAGAAAACGTCTTCGACAAGCGGCGCGGTCTCACCGAGCACGGACGCCAGACGCCTGATTTCGTCGATCGGAAGCGGCGTGTTGCTATCGGGCTCCACACTCAAAAACTTCGCGCATTTTCGGACGTTGATGCCATTCAGTGCGCAGAAGCGGGCGACGAACGACAGCCTCGACTCGTACGGACGGAGGTTTCCCGGCCACCAGTTCACCGATGGGTAGGCCGCCATGTCAACTACCCGTCGAGATGATCCTCATGTGGTCCGGGAAGTTCGCTTTTGCGAGTTCTCGCAACCAGCTCTCGTGGGAGGTCACGTCGTCCCAGTCTTCGCCCCGCGCCAGTTGGAAGAGTATCGCCTCGGTCGCTTTCGCGACATGCTGCATTGGAAACTCGAAATGCCGGCGCGCCGATTCGGGCGAAAGCTCCATCAGCGCTTTCCACAGCTGCGCCGCGCATTCGGCGAGCCGGCGCCCTGCCGCATAATCCGCCGGTGCGAAGTACTCCAAGTACGGAACGCCGCTGCTTGGCGGCCACTCGGAGTCGATATCGTAGCCGTTGAGCACGTACCCGATCTCCTCGGGGGAGCGCAGGCCGTGGAAGCGCGCATGCGCTGCCATAAAGCGCGCGGCGACGTGAGCGTTGCCCGTGATGGCCATATATTCGTGGCGATAGTTCAACTGGTGTGAGCCGACTGAAAATACGCTGAGTAAATAGCCCTCGTAATCGAGCTCATTTTGCAGGCCGGCCAGCCATTTCCACTCCCGCAACGTCAGGTCCTGCGCTTCGTCAATAAGCAGCACCACGTAGTTCCGTTGCGCGTTGTTCGCAATGGCGATGAAGCGTTGCTTGCACAGGTATATGCCTTCGGCTTTCTTCGGTGGCTTTGCCGGGTTGGCGAATTCGAAGCGTGAGGCGAGTAGGAGCTGGTGCCAGAATCCCGCTTCACTACTCTGACTGTCGGGGCGGCGATTCCACACCACCAGGGGCATGACGGCCTTGAAGCGCTCCTGCAATTCGTTTGCAACGTACCACTGCAAACAACGGGACTTGCCCAGGCGTGACGCGCCATAGATATAGCCGCCGGGGCGCTGCTGGTCGATCCATTCGCCGATTTGCTCGATCATTTCGTGCATGGGCGGTGTATACACCGCGTACTGCTTCGTCACGATGCAGTGCCGTGGATCGATGCGCTCGGGCAGTGAGAAGGACATGGCTTACCTCGACTGCGCCATTCGACGCGGAGGCAGCGTGGAACCCGCAGGAGGCTTCGGCGGGTCCGCGGCGCCAGACTGCGCGCGTCTTGCCGTCGGCTCCTGCGCGGACCCCTTGCTATGGTTCGAAAAACTGCTGCCTGCCTTGGCCCGAGCCATTGCTGCATCCAGCATGGAAGGCCCGATTGATGAATCGGCTGCGGCTGTCAGTATGCGCCGTGCCTCGAGGTAGGCCGGATGGACCGGCAAGCGGTTGTGCGCCTGGCTCTCCACGTAGCGCATGAAGACATCGATGGCGTCGACGCCTGCCGGGATCGCAAACTTTCCGTGAGAGCACGCCTGGCAAATTGCAGCACGTAGCGACAGGCTGTGCGGCGACATGTTCCAAGGCGGTGCTGCCCGCAACACGCCGAGTGACATACCGTCCAGCGTGGAGGCAAGCGCCACCCGGCAGTCATCCTCCTTGTGGCAGACCACCCAGATCTCGGATCCGACAAGGTCGTGCCGGTTGTGCAGCACGTCGTTGGTGTAACGGCCGTAATGGAACTCAACGAACGGGGCACGCCCGCTCGCAGCGCCCCCGCGCACGATGCAGCGCTTGCGGATGCTGAATAGCGTGTCCACGACAGCGGGGTCGGCTCGCCGGAAGCTCTGCTGCGAATGGTGGTACAAGAACTTCGCATACGCGAGCGGCGTGCGGTTACCAATCCCGCTGTGCGGTGTCGCGTTGTAGTTGGCAATGAGCACGTCCAGCAGCTCTTCCGCATATTCGTACTGGAATCGACTCGCCAGGGCGACCTCTTCCGGCTGTCTTCCCTTGCGGTCCTGGAAATTGGCGCCGGTGGTGTTGGAAAGACGCTGAAATCCCTGTCCGGCCAGATTGCGGAAAAACGCCTCGATGAACGGGCGGTCATCCTTGCTTCGACGTTTCGAAAACGAGGTCTTCGGGTCCAGTAGCGTGGAGCCGACGCTGTCGCGCAGCGCATCCCGCACGTGCTGACAAGTCTCGGCAAGCGCGCCATCTACGCTGGTCTCGTCCCAGCATAGTCCGACGAAATCGTTACCCAGAGCGGAAAGAAGCCCGGCTTCAGGTAGATACGGCGTATCGCAAAAACTGACCGGGCGCAGGCACCATCTGCCCAATGCCCGCTTCAGCGCGCGCATGACGTCATCATTCGATATTTCCCGTCTCACGCTGAAGTAGTACCCTAGCACCGCGCGCGAAATGACCTCCAGGATCACAACAACCCAGAGACGATGAACGATCTTCTCCTTGAAACCGCCCCCCATGAGCGGAAGCGACACGCAGAAACGTCCGTCTAGCTTGTGCGCGTCCATCTCGACGCGTTGCATGAACCTCAGCACCGGCCGCCCGGTTCCGTCACCGGACCTCAGCTTCAAAGCCAAATTCGGCCCGCCACTCGCCGCGGCCAGCGCCCTTGGGTTGGCCGACAGCACCTTGTCGATATACCGACAGATCGAATAGTAGCCAAGGCTCGATGTATTGAACGGCCATTCGTTTCGCGCTTCGTACCCGAAGCTACGCAATTGGTCCAGAAACCACGCGCAATGACGCCTTCTCGACTGTTTAGTTTCGACTAGCCGCTTGGCTGAGGCGCTCGCAAGGATACGCGCCTCAAATGCCTGACGAAGCGCCGGCTGGCAATCCAGCAGCGCCTGCATCGCGCCCGCAGCGCCGCGGCCGAACTGGTCGACATGGACCTTCCTGCTACGACGGTATGGCTTGACTCGGAGCCATGGTACAAGTCCGCGCCAGCCATAAGGACGCCCGTCGGGATGCGTCTCAAGGCAGCGCTCCCGGATGAGACGATAGACCTGTCTTGTGCCAAGCGACGTCAGCCGCCTGATGCTATCGGCCGAGGCACCGGAAAGATACAGCGAAACCGCCTGCTTTCTCGCAAGGTACAGGACGCGTCGGTCACCAGTAAGTGCTCCCTCGTCGGGGCTGGCCCAGTGGGAAGTGTCGACGGTTCGCCCGTCTATCATCCGGCGGGAGTAAAAGGAATTGTCGTCAATGCCCTCTTCCATGCGACGCTCCAAAATGGGCTGATCGCCCAAGAGGCGATGGTTGTAAACCATAGGGCACCTTCGGGAGAAATCGCACGACGAGCATGGAACAAACGTTGGCGAAGATACAAAATTGCTTCGAGTGTTCGCCGGAGGAACAAAATGGTGCAGAATTTTGTGAAGTAAATTTGTTCTCGCACGCCCGGACTGCGTCGCTTTCACGGCCACGTATCGGATACAAAATTGTGCAAACTAACGCCCCTGCCGTCACTCGCTTATGGAACTGCTCCCCATTCAACCGGTAGAAAGCCTGCGCCTCACCCCGCCGTTGTCTGGTGCCGCCGGCAGTAATCGCGCCCCAGCCACGGCCACGCGGATCGCCGCGGCCGACGACCTGGCCGCCGTCACCGCCTGGCTCACGCGCTATGCCGATAGCGCGGCGACACTCCCCACCTACCGGCGCGAGGTCGAGCGGCTGATCCTGTGGGCGGTCCTGCAACTGGGCAAGCCGCTGTCCTCGCTCACGCACGAAGACCTGCTCGCCTACGAGCGCTTCCTGGCCGATCCGCAACCGGCCGCGCGCTGGGTCCTGAGCGGCAGCATGAAGCTCGCGCGCAGCCATTCGGACTGGCGCCCCTTTGCCGGGTCGTTGTCGGCCGGCAGCGTGCGCTAGGCGATGGTGATCCTGAACGCCCTCTTCGCCTGGCTGACCGAGGCCGGCTACCTGGCTGGCAACCCGCTCGCGCTCGCCCGCCGCCGGCGCGCGCCCACCAGGCCGCGCATCACGCGCTACCTGAGCCATGACTGGTGGGCGACCGTGAAAGACACCGTCGCGGCGATGCCGACCGCCACCGCGCGCGCGCGCCTGCATGCGGCGCGCTGCCGATGGATACTGACCGTGCTCTATCTGGGTGGCTTGCGGGCGTCCGAATTGACAGCCACGACCATGGGTGCGTTCTTCTGCCGGCGCGATGCCCAAGGCATCGAGCGCTGGTGGCTGGAGGTGACCGGCAAGGGCAAACAAGGTGCGCCTGGTACCGGCCTCCGACGAGTTCATCGCCGAGCTGGCGCGCTACCGCCGCGCCCACGGACTCGCCTAACCCGCAGCCTGGGAAAACGCGCCCGTTGGTGCTGTCGGTGATCGGCCGTGAGACGGGTCGCGAGAAGGCCCATCACGCGGGGCTCTGCACCTGATTCTGAAAGAGGTGTTCGGCATGGCGGCCTAGCGCCTGCAGGCGCGCGGGCCCGAGTGGGAAGCGCAGGCCGATGTCCTGGCCAGCGCCTCGGCGCACTGGCTGCGCCACACCGCCGGCTCGCACATGACCGACCAGCAGGTCGACCTGCGCTTTGTGCGCGACAACTTTGGGCACAGCTCGCTGTCGACGACGAGCGGCTACCTGCAAAGCGAGGAGGATGCGCGGCACCGGGCGACGCAGGAGCGGCATCGGATCGGGTGGGGCAGCAACTACTGACCTAGGACCTGTGCTGGCTCGGGTGCCTGCGCGTGCCGCGCGCCGGCTTCGTCCTTCGGGTCGGGCGCGCTCGATGGACAACGACATGCAATGGCGTGGTCAATTCGCCGTATTGTTGATCGATCCATGCCGGTCGTGGCTGCCAGAATTTTTCCGGTTCAGGGCAGATTATTGTGGGTTTTGAAACCGATCATTGTGAGCGTAAGGGTTTACCGCCACAAGGGAAATCCCTAACATTGCGCTCATCGAATGCCGCAGTGCAACAACACTGAACCAAAAGGAATGGCATTCACCAGTTTTGAAGGAAGAGGTGAGCCATGAATACCAATCGCCGTGCCCTAGTCGCTGTCGCCGCACTCGCCGCCACCCTGGCGGCTGCGCCGGCGTTTGCCAAGAGTGGCAAATTCGATACTTACACTGACGGCGCGCGGTCTGGGAAGTACGATGTTTATACTGACGGCGCAAAAAGCGGCAAATTCGACACTTATACGGACGGCGCCAGGTACTACATTGCGTCCGACCGCGCCCCCCTCTAAGGCCTGCAAATCCCGGTCGGGGACACCCTCCCCCAACCCGGTTCCGCTCTCCTGAACCCCACACTTCCCCAGAGTGTGGGGCTTTTACTTTTCGGGAACCAGAACTTTCAGACGCCCGATACGGGGGCGTGCCGGGAGAAAGCCCCCGAAATGATACATATTCCCAGAAGTAATAAAGAACGTGGCTTTTATGCGCGTGACGCCAGATGCTCGAGCGCGCTTGGCGCAGCTAGGTCCCGGCTGCTGGAGCAATCGGAGTGACAGCGAGGCGCGCCCTGGATCCATCAATGGATATTCACCCCCTTGAGGCATGCGATCATCTCCAGAGACCCTCTGGTATTTGGTGCTGGTGCTGACCGCTCCGCAGGGCGCCCAATAGAGAAGGCGATTGATGGTCATCAACGGGCAGCGGCGACGTCGTCAAAGGTGCCGGTCGGGGCCCTCGGCCAATCCGCATCCGTCCGATCCGGCATAATGCCCGGCGCACCATGGCGCTACTGGATTGAACTGGGTAATGAAAATGAAGCCGGACATCTCTCGCGAAGAGACCTCACAAAGCACGGACGGGGGCGACGACTGCCCCTTGCGCTGGTTCGACGCGGATCTGGGTGCATTCGAATCGCTCGAGCGATTGATCGCCGAGCATCCGGCGGATTTCTTTGCGGGCGAGCGTTTTGATCCGGTTGGCGCGTGCGCCACACGCGAGGCGGTGTTCGCGTCGGTTGAGCTGCCCGAGACTCCGACATCGCCGCAAGCGCACGCCGATCATCTCCTCAACGACGTGTTTCGGCACGTGATGCCCGTGGCATCGCCTACTTTCGTCGGACACATGACGTCGTCGCTGCCGTCGTTCATGCCCTCGCTGGCCAAGGTGGTGGCAGCGCTCAACCAGAACGTCGTGAAGCTCGAGACTTCGGGCGCGCTGACAGGGCTCGAGCGCCAGGTCATCGGCATGCTGCACAAGCTGGTGTTTGGGCAGGACAGCGCGTTCTATGCGAGATGGCTGCACGATGCCGACCACGCGCTCGGCGCGATCTGTTCTGGCGGCACTGTCGCCAACCTCACCGCGCTATGGGCGAGCCGCAACAACTTGCTGGGCGCGCGTGATGGCTTCGCCGGCATCCATCGCGCCGGACTGGTAGCTGCGCTACGCCATTACGGCCATGACGGGCTTGCAATCGTCGTCTCGGAGCGCGGGCACTACTCGTTGCGAAAGGCAGCCGACGTCCTTGGCATCGGGCGCGACAATCTCGTGCCGGTCGGGGTCGATGCAGACGGTCGCATGCGCATCGACTTGCTGCGCGACACCATGCGTGACCTGCAGCAGCGCAACATCCGGCCGATGGCGATCGTCGGCATAGCGGGGACGACGGAGACGGGCGCGGTCGATCCACTCGACGCGATTGCGGATGTTGCTCATGAGGCCGGCTGCCATTTCCACGTGGATGCCGCATGGGGCGGCGCAACACTGCTGTCGGAGCGCGAGCGCTGGCGCTTCGCGGGCATCGAGCGTGCCGATTCCGTCGTCATCGATGCGCACAAACAGTTCTACGTGCCGATGGGTGCCGGCATGGTGCTGTTCCGGAGCCCGGCGTGGACGCAGGAAATCATCCAGCATGCGAACTACATCGTGCGCAAGGGCTCGGTGGACTTGGGGCGCCATACGCTCGAAGGATCGCGCGGCGCGGCGGCAGTCATGCTCTATGCGAACCTTCATCTGCTCGGTCGCAAGGGGTTGGCGCAGTTGATCGATCGAAGCATCGATAACGCTCAATACTTTGCATCCCTGATTGCGCAGCAGCCGGATTTCGAGCTCGATAGCCACCCGCAGCTTTGCATTCTGACCTATCGCCATGTGCCCGAGACCGTGCGCGCCGCGCTGGCAACGGCTTCGGCCGACAGGCGCGAGAAGATCCTGGACGCGCTGGATGCGCTGACCATCAGCATTCAGGAAATGCAGCGCGATGTCGGCCGCTCGTTCGTATCGCGCACGCAGTTGATGTCGACTCAGTGGGGTGGCCGCCCGATTGCCGTTTTCCGCGTGGTCCTGGCCAACCCGGATACGACGCATGCCATCCTGCAGGACATCCTCGACGAACAGCGCGCACTGGCGGCGGCCAGCCCATGCATGGCGCCGTTAATGGCGCTGATGGGGGCGCCGGACGCCGCGTGAGGCATTTGCAACTGGCGGGCGCCAGTCGTCGACCGTGTGTCGCTGGTAACGGTCCGAGACTCGTAGATTCGGTGGGCCTCTTCGGTAGTTAGACGAATGCAGTGTCAATGGGCGGCTGCAGTTCTGTAGCGACCGGCCAAGGCAGGAGTTCGTTGATCCGGTTGATGGGTGGGCGGCGATTCGCAACAGAAATAGCTTTCTGGGTTGAACCCGTTGAGTGTTGCCGTACCAATGACCGTTAACACGACCATCATGACCACGCTCACCTTCACTTTAACCGTTGAGCGGCTGCGGGCGCGCGGGCCCGAGTAGGAGGCGCAGGCCGATGTGTTGGCCAGTGCCTCGGCGCACTGGCTGCGTCACACCGCCGGCTCGCACATGACCGACCAGCGCGCGCCGGTTCCATTGCTAGTCGACATGTCATGCCATCAACAAGAGATCAAGGATAAGTCTCGTAGCATCCGGCACGCGACAAGCTCAGCTAGTCATGCCGCCATCCACCGACAATGTTGCACCCGTGACATAGGCTGCCTTGTCCGAGAGCAGCCACAAAATGGCTTCGGCAACTTCCTCCGGCTGACCGAGCCGCTGCATCGGAATCATGTCGTCAAGCAGATGCACATCGCCATTGGTCGAGCGCATGTAGTTTGGCGTCTGCGTCGCACCCGGGCACACCGCGTTGATGCGGATACCCTGGCCGGCATACTCCTTTGCGACAGCCTTTGTGAGACCGACAACCGCGTGCTTGCTCGCCACGTAATGGGCGATTCCGTTCATTCCGCGTAGCCCAAGAATCGAAGCGTTGTTGACGATGGTGCCGCCGCCGTGGCGTAGCATTGCTTCGACCTGGTACTTGACGCCGTAATATGCGCCCTTGAAGTTCAGGTCAATCACCCACTCCGATTCATCTACCGAAGTCTGGTCGATGGGCTTGAAATCGGCATGGCCACCGGCGTTGTTGAAGGCGAAGTCCAATCGCCCGAAGCGGGATTCGATAAGCGCTACGAGCTGTTCATTGTCTTCGCGACGCGATGCGTCGGTGATCCTTGGCGCGCTGTCTGAAGGCAGCATGGCCGTGGCGGCGCCGGCGCTGGCGATCGCCAGCCTGACCCTCGCCGTCAACCTCGTCATCGACAATCTGCCGGGTCGCTCGGCACGTAACGGAGTCAAATAAATGGGCACGTCCGTAAAGGTCAGCAATCTGCGCATCACCGCAGGCCAGGCGACGTTGGTCGATGGTGTGGACTTCGAGATCGTGCTGGCACTGATCGGCGAGTCCGGCTCGGGCAAGACCACCACCGCGCTGGCGCTGATGGGCTTTGCACGCCACGGCTGCGAGATCGCCGGCAGCATCCGGGTCGGCACCACCGACGTATTGCACCTCTCGCCCGGCGACCAGCGCCGGCTGCGCGGGCGCGGCGGTTTGACGACATTGCTTCTCCCCCTCAATCCGCAGTAACCTCTGCCCCATGCGGCAGGCACATGCCGCCCACCGCCCACGGAGAAATCCCCGCCATGCCGCGCAGACGACAGATCCTTGGCTACCTTCCGCTCGCGCTGACTACCGGGATGGTTGCCGCAGTGGTCCTTGGGAGTCGGCCGGCCCGCGCCGCGGCCATGCTGGGCGAGCAGGAGCCGCAAGCGCTCAAGGTCGGCTACAAGGCCGATTCCTCCACGGTTGACCCACAGAAATACCCTAGCCACAAGCCATCCCAGACCTGCGCCAACTGCCAGCTTTACCAGGGTGACGAGGGCAGCACTGGCGGCGGTTGTGCGCTGTTCGGCGGCAAAGATGTCGCGGCGAAGGGATGGTGCAGCGCTTGGGAGCAGGGCTGACATCGTGCCTTGCACGCTTTCGCCCGTAGCCAGTCCGTCATCTCACCCTGCCCGTCCTGGCTCATCCGCCGGCGTTGCGGCAGCAGACTCGTGTCGCTTCTGCGTAACGGCCGGTTGGCCGTTCCCGGCCGGCTGCTCGCCGTTCCTTGCGTATATCCTGTCCTTCCCGGAGATTGCGACATGGCCATCCAGCTCAACCACACCATCGTCTTTTCTCATGACAAGAAGGTCTCAGCCGACTTCCTCTGCGAAATCCTCGGACGCCCCCCGGCCGAGCCGTTCGGGCCGTTTCTCGGCGTCCGGCTGGACAATGACGTGACCCTGGACTTCATGGACGCGGAAGGTGATATTGCGATGCAGCACTATGCTTTCCTGGTCAGCGACGCCGAATTCGATCAGGGCTTTGCCCGCGTCCGCGCGCGCAACCTGACCTACTGGGCGGACCCGTACCGCCGCCGCCCCGGCGAGGTCAACACGGACGATGGCGGCCGCCGGATCTACTTCGAGGATCCGAGCAAGCACTTTCTGGAGATCTTCACGAAGGGCTAGGACGCAAGCGCCCGCTGCCGTGAGCCTTTGAAGAGACACTGGCGCCCTGCCACGCCCGCCCGAAATTTTGCAGCGTTGACTGCGCTTGGTTGATGCGGTTGCACCCCATAGAATGAAGTTGCGCCTTGGAAAGCGGCTCTGGTTTCTGCCGCATCAAAGGAGGATGTCATGGAACTTCATATGCAATCGCATCGCTACACGCACCGGTGGCCGGACTGGCGTGCAGCGGCGCTGGCGGGTCTAGTCGCCGGGGTCGTATTCCTGGTGCTCGACTTGCTGGCGGCCATGTTGATGGGGGCCAGCGTCTGGAGGCCGCTGACCATGATCGCGGCCATCATGCTGGGCCCGGATGTGCTGGCGCAAGCTGCCACCTTCCAGATGAGCGTGCTGGTAGCGGCCGTGGTGGTCCACTTCGTACTCTCTGTCGTGTTTGCGGTAATCCTGGCAACGATCATGGCGCCGTTCCGCTTTGATTCGAGCGTCGGCATGGCCTCGGTGGTGGGGGCGCTGTTCGGCCTGGTCCTGTACCTGGTCAATTTCCACGGCATGACTGCCGCCTTCCCATGGTTTGCTGAAGCGCGCGGCTGGGTGACCGCCATTGCCCACATCGTGTTCGGCCTGGTCGCGGCTGACTCGTACCTGAAACTGGAGAGGCACGCGGATGCGTCCGCCGGCGGAACCGGCGGTACCTAGGAGAGCAAGCGCAAAACGAGCAGCGACAGGGCGCGTGATCCATGCAGACCGTCGCCTATCCCTATCAGCCAGCGCCTGAACGGGGCACCTTGGCGTGCTTCCTGCTGGCCTTGTTCATGCACCTGCTGCTGGGTGTCCTGCTCTATTACGGCGTGCGCTGGCGCAGCGCGGCGCCGGAGGGTGTCGCGGCCGAACTGTGGGACGCGATCCCGGAAGCCGCAACGCCAGCGCCTGCAATCACGCCGGTGCCAAGCCCGAAGCCGGTCGAAGAGGAAGAGGCCGACATCTCGCTGCAGGAAAAGCAGCGCAAGGCCCAGCAGGCTGCGCGCGACGAAGCACAAGCGCGGCAGCGCGAGAACCAAGCCCGTGCCGAAGCCGCGCGCAAGGAGGCGCAGCGCAAGGCAATGGAAGCGCAGCGCCAGTCTGACAATGCCCAGCGCCAGGGCGAACTGGCGCGGTTGCGGGCCCAGGCGGGCAATACGGGCACGCGGGCCGGTTCCGGCTCCGGCGCGAAGCCTTCGTCCGGCTATGCCGAGCGGGTCCGGCAGCGGGTCAAGCCGAATATCATCTTCAATGATGAGGTCAGCGGCAATCCGGCGGCGGTGGTAGCCGTGGCCATGGCGCCGGATGGCTCAGTGCTGTCGGCGCGGCTCGCCAAGTCAAGCGGCAATGCGGCCTGGGACAACGCCGTGCTGCGCGCGGTGCAGCGGTCCGACCCGCTGCCGCGCGACGAGAACGGCGTCGCGCCCTCCAATATCCTCATTACCTTCTGGCCCAGGGACGAGGGCGGCTAGTACCTCCGGCCGTCCTGTCCAGGCGCTACACCTCCACGTAGCCCTTGCGCAGTTTCTCCGCCACCAGCTTGTCCGCCTCGCGCCGCGCCCGCTCGGCGCTGTCGAACGCCTTTACGCTGGTCTGCCCTGTGCTGCCGATGCGGCCATAGGTGACGGAGAGCTCCGCCCCGCGCACGCTGGCACGCCAGAACTTGCGCGACGTGCCCTGCTCGAAGCGCAGCGTCCGCACCAGCTCCGCTTGCGCAGCCGATGCCGTCGCCGCGTCCGTCCGGGCCTCGCCCGTTGACGCCGCATCCTGCACCGCGGCAGGCTTCGTCAACGGCACCGGGATCTCGACCTCGACGTCCAGCGCGCGATCCTCGCCATCGGCCAGCATGGCCTCGATGCGGGCCAGCACCGCTTCCGCATCGTCGAGCCAGTCCTTGCCCGGAATGTCCAGCACCCGCCAGCCAAAGCTGCGCAGGATGCCGGGGCGGAATACATAGCGCTCGGCGGTGTCCGACACCGCCTCGGACGGCGTATCGAGCAGGATCGCCAGCGCGTAGCCTTGTCCCGACGGATCGGCGATGGCCAGGTCGCAGCGAAACTGCGAGCGGCCGACGTTGGCGTGCACCTGGTGGCCGCGCGCACGCAGCGCCTCGGCCAGTGCGTCGCGGATGCTGTCCGGCGTGGGTTCGCGCGTAAAGGCGTCGCGCGCGCCGGGGTTCAATGCGCCCAGCACCGACTGGGCGCGCTCGAACTGGCCGCGCGCGCTGGCCTGTGCGAACTGCAGGAACGCGCGCAGTGCGGCCGCGCCGTCGTTGTGCACATTGGTGATCGCCTCGGCCTGGACCGTCGATACCACCGCCATCCGATGGCGCGCGCGGCTGAAGATCACGTTCAGGCGCTTCTCGCCGCCGCGCTGGTTGATCGGGCCAAAGTTCATCAGCATCTTGCCGTCCGGCCCGGGCGCGTAGCAGATGCTCAGGATGATGACGTCGCGCTCGTCGCCCTGGACATTCTCCAGGTTCTTGACGAACAGCCCGTTGAACTGGTCGTCGTCCTCGCGCACGTACTCGCGTTCGAGGCGCATCGCGAAGTCCGCGTCCTCGGCGGCCAGCGTCTCGAGCGCGGACTCGATGGCGCCCTGCTGCGCCTCGGAAAACGCCACGATGCCCAGGCTCAGCCCGGTCTCGCGGCGCAACAGTTCGCGCACGGTCCGGGCGATGTAGCCCGCCTCGGGCGCATTGCGGCGGTCGGCGTAGACGCCGTCTGCCATCCGGTGGAAGCTGACCGGCCGCGCCAGCAGCGCGTCGGCGCCCGCGATGCCGGCATCCTCCTGGTCCGAGCGCAGCGCAGGCGCCTCGTCCTCGGCCTGCTCCAGCAAACGGTCGGGAATGGTGACGAGGCGCCCGTCGTAAAACGCCGCGTTGGAAAAGCTGATCAGCGATTCGTGACGGCTGCGGTAGTGCCACGCCAGCAGCGTGGCAGGCAGGTTGCGCGCGGCCTGGTTCAGCAGGCTGTCCGAATCGAGGTTGATGGCGATGCGGTCGCCCTCCTCTTCCACCACGATCTCGTCATCGCCTTCGGCGCCGCCGGCCGTGAAGAAGCTTGTCGGCGGCAGCTGCATCTCGTCGCCGACCACCACCACCTGGCGCGCGCGGCTCAGCGCGGGCACGGCCTCTTCGGTCGGGATCTGGCTGGCCTCGTCGAAGATCACCACGTCGAACAGGTCCGGCGACAGCGGCAGTGTGTCGGATACCGACAGCGGGCTCATCAGCCAGATCGGCTTCAGGTCGTTGATGACGATGCCGGTCTCGTCGTCGGAGAGATCGCGGATCGAACGGTGGCGCATGCTCTTGCCGAACTCGTGCTCCAGTTCACGGCGGCCCGTTGCGTATTGCTTCTTGAACGCCTTGCTGTCGGCGTCCAGCATCGTGGCCGACAGCGAGGACACGCGTACGTTCTCGGCGAACTGCCTGTGCCGCGTGGCGCGCACCACTTGCGCGTTCAGCGCGAGCAGTTCGCGCTGCCCTTGCGCCACGGCGCGCGCGGCCTGCGCCAGCGCCGCGCCGCCAAAGCGCGCCAGCACCGGGTTCTCACGCGCGAGACGGCGCAGCGCCTCGTCGGCCACCAGCGCCTCGAGCTGTGCCGGTGCATGATCGAGCCACTGCAGCGTGGCGGCGCAAGCGGGGTCGCCCGCATGCACCGCGCGCAACAGCGGCAACAGGTCTGGCAGGTCATCGAGTGCCTCGCGCAGGTCGCGCAGCAGTTCGGCGATGTCGCCAAGGCGTGCGTCGGCGGCCAGCGCCAGCCCGTCGCGCACACGCTGCGCGAGCTTCGCCAGCGCCTCGCGCGCACCGGCTTCGGCGCGCGCCGCGGCGACCGGATCGACGGCCTGGCGCAGGTGTGCGACCAGCTCGCGCGGGCCTGCGCCTGACTGCAGGCGCTGCTCGAGTTCGCCGAGCGCGCGCAGGAAGGCCTGCATCTCGCTCACGCCGTAGCGGCGGCGGCTGTCGGCATCGGCCGCTGCCAGCGCGGCGCTTGCGGCGTGCTCGGCGGCCAGCGCTTCCAGCACCTTGCCGTAGCCCGGGTGGACGGCGTGCTTGCCGAAGTCATAGCGGCGCTTCAGTTCGCCGCGCAGGCGCCACCATGCGGGCTGCAGCCAGCGCGCGAATGACGGCTCCAGCCGCCGCGTGAGTGCCAGTGCCGATTCGGTATCGCCGGGGCTCAGCTTGTCTTGCCAGTTCGAGGTTGCGGCTTGCGCGTCGGCGAGTGCCTGCGCGCACCGCTCCAAATCTGCGCGAACCTCGCGCAGCGCGCCTTGCGCCGGCGAGGCCGGATCGAGCAGGTCCAGGTGGGCGGCGAGGCCGGTGTCGAGCAGCCACTGGCTGTCGGCGGCAATCGCGCGTGCCTGTTCCAGCGCAGTGTCCTGGCTGGTCAGGCTTGCGGTGCTGTCCAGCAGCGGGTCGAGCACATCGAATAGCGCCTCGGCGTCATGGCACAGCTGCTCGGCGCGGCCATAGGCGCGCTCGTCGGCCAGCAGTTGCGGGGACAGGCGCGCGAACGGATGCGCGGCAAGGCTGTCGAGACCGAAGCGCTCGCGCATCGCGCGGTGCACGCGGTGCGCGAGATCGCGCTGACGGTCCCAAGCGGCCAGCGCCGGCAGGCGTTCGCGCAGCGCAGGCCCCGCGTCCGGCACGGCCGGCAGCGCGGTGACGCGGCGCAGCAGCGCACGCACGCTGTCGCCGAGTGCCTCGGGCACTGCCGCCATCGCGACCTCGAACGCGTCGATACGCTGCTGGTGCGCGGCCAGTGCCTTGGCCACCTGCGTGCGGCGTGCCGCCAGCGCGTCGCCGTCATGCGGCTGCGCGATCCACTGCTCGTAGCAGCCGCGCAGGTCGGCGATGAAGGCCTTCTTGTCGGTCTGCGAGTCGTGGATCAGGCAGCACAGCGAGTCCAGCCCGCTTTGCTTGAGCCGATGGAACACCACGTCGAGCGCGGCGCGCTTTTCGCAGACGAACAGCACGCGCTTGCCGCGGCCGGCGTAGTCGGCAATCAGGTTGGTGATGGTCTGCGACTTGCCCGTGCCCGGCGGGCCCTGGATGATAAAGCTGCGCTGGCTGCGCGCCAGGCCAACCGCTGCGTTCTGGGTCGCGTCGGCCGCCACCACGTTCCACTGCTCGGCCGGTGCGAGCGGTGCGGGCGCCTGGGTCTCCACGTCGCGCGGATCGATCGAGAATACGCGGTCGAACGCCGGATTGGCGCCGGGCTCGTCCAGCAACTGCGCGTAGTCGCGCACCAGCGACATCTTGCGGTAGTTGAAGTTGGCGAGCGTCACCTGCGTCAGGTCCAGGTCCCAGGCATAACGGTGGCCCTCGGACTCCTCCAGCACGTAGCCCTGGCGCTCTTCGCTTTGCGCGGCGGCGGAGCCGCCCATGTGCGGCTGCCGCGGGCCGGCGCCTGGCGCGGCGCCCGCTTCGAAGCGCTGCGGCAGTTCGCTCGGCCGCACCCAATGCTCGAACAGCGCGCGCCCCAGCGGCCGGTAGTCGTCCTGCGCATAGCTGTACGGCGGCAGCCAGCCGCCGCTGCGCACGGCGGCCGTGCCCGGCCTGCGGCGCTGGAACTGCTGCATCCGCTGCAGCGCCTTCTGCCGCACCAGCTGCACCGCGGCCTTGTCGACCAGGCGCAACTCGACCGAGGGCTCGGAGCGGCGAATCTGCGCGAGGATGCCGGCATGGATCTCCTCGATCGAGGTCTTGTCGAGATCCACGGTCTCGTCCAGCCGGATGTCGTACAGCTGGTGCAGGTAGTGGCGCAGCACCGGGTTGAACTCGGCCTCGCCGCCCGCGCACTGGATCACGTACTGGTCGCGTACGCCCTTGCGTTTGACCAGCTCCACCGGCAGCCACAGCAGCGGCGTCACGATGCGCTCGTCCGGCGCCTCCTTCAGGTTGTGCCAGCGCAGGAACGCCACCACCAGGCGCAGGTTGCTGAAGCCGTATTCGGCGCGGTCGCGGCGGGTCTCGGCGATCAGGCGGTCGAGCGACGCCGGCAGGTAGGGCTGGTCGTCGAAGCGCAGCCATTGCTGCAACGACACCGGCTTGCCCGCCACCAGGTCGGCCGCGAACGGTCCGCCCCAGGTGCAGATATGCTCGGGCCGCACGCTTTCGATCTGCAGCATCAGCGGCACGCTGGCCACGGTGACGTTGACGGTGGCCGCGGTCGGACGGAAGTGCAGCAGGCGGTTGCGCCGCGAGAGATCGAACAGGCGGTCGCGCAGGTGCGTGAGCACGGCGGCGCGGCGCGGCGTGGCGCCGGTCGTGCCGGCCAGTGCGCGTTCAACGTCCAGTCCCAGCGGCTGCTCGCGCCACGTGCGCAGCCGGGTCGCCAGCGCGGCGACATCGGTGGCGCGGTCGTGGCGGTTGATCTCGGTCATCTCGACGATCACCGCCGCGACGATCGGATGCAGGCGCTCGTGCAACAGGAACAGGTTGCGGCGCTGCGCGACGAAACTGCGCAGGTCGTCCTCATCGGCAAAGTCCAGGCCGCAGGCGAGGCTCGCGAGCACCATGCCGAGCAGGAACACGTCGCCGATCTCGTCGTGGTGGCCAAGCAGGCGTTCCCAGCTGGCCGGACCGCGTAGATAGACCGGGCGTTCGACCGGCGCCGTAGCGTCAAGCTGCAGCGCCAGGTCGGCCTGGTCGCGCTGTCCGTCATCGGCGTGGCCGAGCTGCAGCGCGCCGACGATGTTCAGGCCCGAGGCCGGATGCGGCTGCACGCGGTGCACCGCGCCGATGTCCATGACGGGCGCTTCGCCATCGGGCCGGCGCAGGCGCAGCCCGCCGTCCTCGTCCACCAGGATGCTGTCGGGGTCGAGCGCGGCCACCCTGCCATGCGCGTGCAGCGCGGCGACCTGCGCGAACAGCGGCAGCACCAGCACAAGGACGTCGTCGGTGGGCAGCGCCGCGCCCGCCTGCGCGTCGACCAGGGCGCGCAGCGTGCGCGGCTCGCTGCTGCCGGTCATATCCGGAACGGTGTTGGTGCCGTGAGTCTTGCTGTCAGTCATGCCCGGCCCTCCCTGGCCAGTTCGCGGTGGAGTTGGCGCTGGAAGCGGTCCAGCTCGCGCTTGCCGAAGCCGGCGTCGCGGCGCAGGTTGCCTTGCAGCGCTTCCAGGCTGCCCAGCGCCTGCGCCACCTGGCCGGCGCGCAGCAGCGCCGCGTCCTGCTGGTCGGGGTCGGCGAGCGCCAGGTCCATCATCAGTGTGTTGAGGTAGGCGCGCACGCTGTCGTCGGCCACGTCCGGCCCCAACCCGTCTGGGCCGATCACCGGTTCGTCGTCGCGCCAGTCGGGGAACATCATGCGCACTTGCGCGAGCACTGCCTCGCTCGCCAGCGGCGTGCCGGCGAGGAAGTGGGCGAGGAAGCCGCGCGTCAGCGCCCGCAGGCGGACCTGTCCCGGCAGGTCCAGCTTCTCCAGAGCCAGCGGGCCGTGCAGCCGGGTTTCGATCCATGGATCGAGATCGGCCGCGCCTTCCCACCACAGCGCCAGCGCACGGGCCCGGATAAAGGTCTCGGGATGGCTGTGGGCGGCGCTTGCGCCCGCCTCGTGGGATTCGATCTCGGCCGCCTGGCGCAGGTAGGCGGCCGCGTCCACGCTGCCGATGCCGGTCTGCACCTTGACCAGCGTCGACACGGCCGGCGCTACCGCGCCCGCGGCCACGGCACCGCCGCGGTCGGCGAACAGTTCGGTGTGCAGCGCGTAGCGGCGCCAGGTCTCGCGATGGCTGGCGCTGGCGCCCGGCGCGGCCAGCGCGTCGTTCAGGATGCGGTCGGCCACCAGGAACTGGCCGTCGTCGCGCGACCACAGCAGGTAGTGGGCCAGCTCATGGCCGAACACCGCCAGCAGCTCCGGCGGCGACAGCCGGTCCAGCAGCGGCCCCTGCAGGACGATGTGGACCTCGCCGGGCACGTAGACCAGCGAGGCGTTCATGTCCTGGCCCGGGGACTGGTAGAGCGTCGCGGGCGCGTCCATGCCGAGCCGCGCCATCGCCTCGGCCAGCGCCGCGTGCACGTCGGCATGCGCGTCCGCCTCGATGCGGTAGGTGTCGCGCAACAGCATCGAGCGCAGTGCCTCGCGTTGATCGGCGCCGGTCGCGCGGGCGCCGGCCCAGCGCCAGACCTCGGGCTCATGGCGGCGCAGGTAATCGACCACCGTTGCGTGATAGGCCAGCGGCACCAGCGCGCCGCGATCCGGGGCGTGAGAGTCCATGCGGGACGTTCCAGGGTTGCGTGGAGGCCGATTCTACAGGGGGAACATGACGCAGGCGCCGTCCATCAGCGCGGGCAATGCCCGCATTGGCATGGCCAGCCTGATGCTGTCGGGACTAGTCGGGGGCGGGGATGCCGGCGCGGGAAGCGGCTGACGGCTGAAGCTGTTGGTTTGGGCGGGCGGCTGATACGCCGCTAGTTTGTTTCTGCCCAACATTTGCTGCGCCAACCGGGCGGAATTCGCTGATGACGGGGCTGCGGCTCCATTTTTGCCGGTCCGCATCCGGTGGCACAGCTTCTGCGTATAAGCGAGAGGACGCCCGCAGCGTTCTGCCCTTCTTACCGCAAATCGGAGTACCGCCATGATCCGCCAGCTCGCCAACACGATCTTCGCCAGCGCCGCGATTGCAGCCGCCTGCACTGCCGGCATTGCCCATGCCGCCGCCCGCGACAGCGCTCCTGCCGGCGACAGGTCCGGCTACACCTTCCGCGTCGACATGCGCGACGTCTATAGCGACGGTGCGCGGACCAGCCGCTTCGACGTCTTCATCGACGGTACCCGCGTTGAGGCTCCATCCGTCAGCGAGCAGTCCGTTTCTGGCCTGGACCGCGGTAGCGTGTCGGCCGATCCTGCCCGCAAATTCGACGTCTACACCGACGGCGCCCTGGCAGGCATGGACCGCAGCGGTCCTTCAGCCGATCCCGCGCGCAAGTTCGACGTCTATACCGACGGCGCCCTGGCATAAGCCCGTGCACAGCGGGCCTGCCTCAGGCAGGCAGCCATCTTCAAATGCGCTTGTGCGCCCTTTGGAACGTATTTCTCCCGGCTCCAAAGGGCGCTTTTTTGCCGGCGTCAGCCCAGTTCCGGGTAGTCGACGTAGCCGTGCGCACCATTGCCGCCGTACAGCGAAGCGTCTTCAAAGGGACGGTTCAGCGGCGTGTTTTCGCGGAAGCGGCGCGGCAGGTCGGGGTTGGTAATCATCTTGCGGCCGAACGAGACCATGTCGGCACTGCCACGACGAATCGCCTCTTCGGCCATCTCCTTGGAGTAGCCGTTGTTGACCATCCATACGCCGGTGTACAGGCGGTGCAGCGCTTCATAGTCGAAAGGCGCGTTGTCGCGCGGACCGCCGGTGTGGCCTTCCACGACGTGGATATACACCGGGTGCAGCTTCTCCAGTTCACGCATGACATGTTCGAATAGCGGCTGCGGATTGCTCTCCAACGCGTCGTTGACGGGCGATACCGGTGCCAGGCGAACGCCGACCCGGTCGGCACCGATCTCTTTGACCACGGCAGCCATGACTTCGAGCAGGAAGCGCGCGCGGTTTTCGATGCTGCCGCCATACGCGTCGGTGCGCTTGTTGGTGCCGTCGCGCAGGAAAGCGTCAAGCAGGTAGCCGTGCGCACCATGGACTTCGACACCGTCGAACCCAGCCTGAACGGCGTTGGCCGCAGCAATGCGGAAGTCGTCCACGATGCCAGCGATCTCTGCAGCCTCAAGCTCACGCGGGACCGAGCATTCGACGTAGCCTTTGCCGTTGATGTAGGTCTTGGCATTGGCGGCGATGGCCGACGGGGCGACCGGGGGCTGATTATCCGGCTGGAAGTACGTGTGCGACATGCGGCCGGTGTGCCAGATCTGCAGGAAGATCCTGCCGCCCTTCGCGTGGACCGCGTCGGTTACCCTCTTCCAGGCAGCGATCTGCTCGGCGGTGTAGATGCCCGGCGTATTGGTGTAGCCCTGGGCAGTGGTCGAGACCTGCGTGGCTTCAGCGATGATCAGGCCCACGCTGGCGCGCTGGCTGTAGTACTCGACCACCATGTCGGTCGGCACCAGGTTGTCGTCGGCCCGGCTGCGCGTGAGCGGCGCCATGGCCATGCGGTTGGCAAGTTCGAGCTTGCCCAGCTTGATCGGCTGGAACAAAGCATCCGCGAGAAAGGCTTCTTTCTGTGCGCCCATGAATGGCTTACTCCGTGGTTGGTCTAAGGCTTGCAGCGGCCACAACGTGCGTAGCAGCCGGCTGGAACAGGTGGTCGAACATCAGGTCGACGCTGCGGCGCAGCGGCTCGACTGAGCGTTCGAGCTTCATGCGCAGCAAGGCGCCCTCCCAGACATCCCAGACCAGCCCGGACAGCTCGGCAGGCGCAATGTCCGTACGGATTGCGCCCTGCGCTTGGGCCTGGCTGATCATGCCGGCCAGGCGTTCGCGCCAGGCCATCTGGGCTGCCTGCAGGGCTGACCGGCAGGTGTCGCTCGACAAGGCGATTTCCGCCGCAAAGTTACCGATCAGGCACCCCGCCTGCACCGTCCTGGAGAGGTGGTAGGCAATCATCTGGGTAAAGACGTAACGGATTGCCGCCATCGGCTCTGGCGGCGCGGCTTCCATCATGGCTTCCCACGACCGCTGCAGGTAGTCCGCATACTGCGCGACGATGACCGCGGCAAAAGCTTCCTTGCTCTCAAAATGGTTGTAGAACGAGCCCTTCGGCACGCCGGCGTGATCGGTGATCTGCTGGATGCCGGTGGCGTTGTAGCCGTGGCGCGAAAACAGTTCGCGCCCCGCCTTCGTCAGGCGGTTGGGGATGTCGGTCTTGTCTGCAGTGCGTGCCATGGCGGAATAATATGACCAGTCGTCTTAAGATGTCAAACGGCACTGACGTAGGCAAGGACGCATTTCCGGCCCTCTTCCGGGCACACGATATTTTTCCTTGACAAGGGAAGACCCATGTTCCAATATGCATTCACTCGCATGCGATCTAAACGGATGCGATTTAACTACAACTGACAACCAGCAGAGATCCATTCCATGAGCAAGATCGAAAAAGTCCTCGCCACCGGCAAGACCCACACCATGCACAGCAGCGCCGGCGTTACCTCGCGTGGCCACAATGGCACACTGGACATCGCGCTGTCGCCCGGCAACAGCACCAACCCGGCGCACGTGTTCACGACCGTCCAGCCCCATCCGACCGCGGAACAACTATTCGCGGGCGCCTGGTCGGCGTGCTACATCGCCGCAGTCGGCCTGGTGGCCAAGGAGATGAAGCTGGAACTGCCGTCCGACCTGGCCGTGGACATCGAAGTCGACCTGGGCCAGACCGGCGCGGAATATTTCCTGCAGGCACGCCTGAACCTGCGCGCGCCGGGCCTGCCGCAGGATGTCGCTACGCAACTCGCTCACGCCGCCGATGCGATCTGCCCCTACTCGAAGGCAACCCGCGGCAATATCGAGGTGGCGCTGAACGTGTTTACGTCGTAACTCCCTTGACCTTTTCGTTATTTCACATTAGTCGCATGCGATATACTCGCATACGACTATAAATCACATGATACAAGGATGCATACCATGACCACGCTCACCTCCATCGCCCGCTACACCGTTGTCGCCGCCGCCCTGTTGACCGCCGCCGCCGCGCAAGCCGCCGGTTCGGCGCGCGACCCTTTCACCGAGGGCGCCCGCTCGGTCACCAGCGCAGCCGATCCGTACACCGACGGCGCACGCTCGGTACACGGCACGCGCAGCCCGTACTACGACGGCGCCCGCGGCATCGACCCTTACCTCGACGGCGCACGGGCCTGAGACCGCGTAGCGCCGCGGCGGCCAGATCGTGCGCACGATTCTCCGCCGGTTCCTGGCGCCCTTTCCTCGGGCTCCAGGAACCGCCGCCGCGGAAAGTTATAGCACCTGCGATCAAATCGCACACGACCTATAATTGACGCTTGCGATCCATCCGTCTTTGGCCAACGAGGCAGCAAATGAAACCCACCGACAAGCCCGCCGCAACCCCGACGCTCTCAGACTTCCTGTGCTTCGCGGTCTATTCCGCGAACCTCGCCTTCGGCAAGGCCTACAAACCGATCCTTGAGCAACTGGGGCTGACCTATACGCAATACATCACCATCGTTGCGCTATGGGAGCAGGACGACCAGACCGTCGGCAGCCTGGGGGAGAAGCTGTTTCTCGAATCGAACACCCTGACGCCGATCCTGAAGAAGCTGGAGGCGATGGGCTATGTGGAGCGGCAGCGCGACCCCGAAGACGAGCGCCAGGTACGCGTGCGCCTGACCAAGGCCGGCCGCAAGCTGCGCGAGCGGCGCCTGGAATCCAGCCTCGCCGGAGCGACCGGCCTGGCCCCGGACGAATTCGCCCGGATCCAGAAGGCGGTTGCGTCGCTGCGCAACAACCTGATCCAGTCGGTGAAAGACAACGAATGAACCAGCACACCGGATACATGGCCATGACCAGCACAGCCGCCCAGTACAGCCCGATCAGCTGCGAGTTCCACGACCGCCTGGAAGACCTCGCCACCGTGCGCAGGCCCACGCAGATCCACTACCGCGACGCCGATGGCTTGCTCCAGCAGCGCACCGCGACCATTGCCGACGTGTACAGCCGGGGCGGCGCCGAGTATCTGACGCTCAAGACTGGCGAGACCCTGCGCCTGGACCAGCTCCTGGAAGTCGACGGCGAGAAGCTGGCGGACTACTGAGCCCGCAAGATTCCGAGCCGGAAAAAACAAAACCCCTCGCAGCACACGCTGTCGAGGGGTTTTGGGAATAAGAGCCTGGCGATGACCTACTTTCACACGGGTATCCGCACTATCATCGGCGCGGAGCTGTTTCACGGACCTGTTCGGGATGGGAAGGGGTGGTTCCAGCTCGCTATGGTCACCAGGCATAAGGGGTTGCAGCGCTGAGGTTGAGGTCAACGCTGCGAATAGGGATGTAGTTGGGGTTGTGCGTCTTGTGTCAACTGTTTCGGCACAGTCGCGATCACACACCAGGCAAAACACACTGGTTATAGGATCAAGCCTTACGGGCAATTAGTACTGGTTAGCTTAACGCATTACTGCGCTTCCACACCCAGCCTATCAACGTCCTGGTCTCGAACGACCCTTCAAGGAGGTCAAGCCTCCAGGGAATCCTCATCTTCAGGCGAGTTTCCCGCTTAGATGCTTTCAGCGGTTATCTCTTCCGTACATAGCTACCCTGCGATGCCTCTGGCGAGACAACAGGTACACCAGCGGTACGTCCACTCCGGTCCTCTCGTACTAGGAGCAGCCCCCGTCAAGATTCCAACGCCCACGGCAGATAGGGACCAAACTGTCTCACGACGTTTTAAACCCAGCTCACGTACCTCTTTAAATGGCGAACAGCCATACCCTTGGGACCGGCTACAGCCCCAGGATGAGATGAGCCGACATCGAGGTGCCAAACACCGCCGTCGATATGAACTCTTGGGCGGTATCAGCCTGTTATCCCCAGAGTACCTTTTATCCGTTGAGCGATGGCCCTTCCATTCAGAACCACCGGATCACTATGTCCTGCTTTCGCACCTGCTCGACTTGTCGGTCTCGCAGTTAAGCACGCTTTTGCCATTGCACTTTAGGTACGATGTCCGACCGTACCAAGCGTACCTTCGAACTCCTCCGTTACACTTTGGGAGGAGACCGCCCCAGTCAAACTGCCTACCATGCACTGTCCCCGACCCGGATTCACGGGTCAAGGTTAGAACCTCAAACAAACCAGGGTGGTATTTCAAGGACGGCTCCACGTGAACTAGCGTCCACGCTTCAAAGCCTCCCACCTATCCTACACAGATCGGTTCAAAGTCCAATGCAAAGCTACAGTAAAGGTTCATGGGGTCTTTCCGTCTAGCCGCGGGGAGATTGCATCATCACAAACACTTCAACTTCGCTGAGTCTCGGGAGGAGACAGTGTGGCCATCGTTACGCCATTCGTGCAGGTCGGAACTTACCCGACAAGGAATTTCGCTACCTTAGGACCGTTATAGTTACGGCCGCCGTTTACCGGGACTTCAATCAAGAGCTTGCACCCCATCATTTAATCTTCCGGCACCGGGCAGGCGTCACACCCTATACGTCCACTTTCGTGTTTGCAGAGTGCTGTGTTTTTATTAAACAGTCGCAGCCACCATTTTATTGCAACCCCTTCACCCTTCTGGCGCAGGCCAGTCAAGCTACCAGGGCGTACCTTATCCCGAAGTTACGGTACCAATTTGCCGAGTTCCTTCTCCCGAGTTCTCTCAAGCGCCTTAGAATACTCATCTCGCCCACCTGTGTCGGTTTGCGGTACGGTCTCGTATGACTGAAGCTTAGAGGCTTTTCTTGGAACCACTTCCAATTGCTTCGCAGCACTAGGCCGCTCGCCCCACATCCTTGAATTCCGCGCCCGGATTTGCCTGAGCGCCTTCTCCAATGCAGGGACCGGGACTTCCAACACCCGGACAACCTTCCGCGATCCGTCCCCCCATCGCATCATACGACGGTGCAGGAATATTAACCTGCTTCCCATCAGCTACGCATCTCTGCCTCGCCTTAGGGGCCGACTCACCCTACGCCGATGAACGTTGCGTAGGAAACCTTGGGCTTACGGCGAGGGGGCCTTTCACCCCCTTTATCGCTACTCATGTCAGCATTCGCACTTCCGATACCTCCAGCATCCTTTACAAGACACCTTCACAGGCTTACGGAACGCTCTCCTACCACGCACATTACTGTGCGTCCGCAGCTTCGGTATATAGCTTAGCCCCGTTACATCTTCCGCGCAGGACGACTCGATCAGTGAGCTATTACGCTTTCTTTAAAGGGTGGCTGCTTCTAAGCCAACCTCCTGACTGTTTTAGCCTTCCCACTTCGTTTCCCACTTAGCTATATTTGGGGACCTTAGCTGGCGGTCTGGGTTGTTTCCCTCTTGACACCGGACGTTAGCACCCGATGTCTGTCTCCCGTGATTGCACTCTTCGGTATTCGGAGTTTGCTATGGCGGGGTAATCAGCAATAGACCCCCCAACCATGACAGTGCTCTACCCCCGAAGGTGAGACACGAGGCACTACCTAAATAGTTTTCGGAGAGAACCAGCTATTTCCAGATTTGTTTAGCCTTTCACCCCTATCCACAGCTCATCCCCTAACTTTTCAACGTTAGTGGGTTCGGTCCTCCAGTACGTGTTACCGCACCTTCAACCTGGCCATGGATAGATCATCTGGTTTCGGGTCTACACCCAGCGACTCAACGCCCTGTTCGGACTCGCTTTCGCTACGCCTTCCCTAATCGGTTAAGCTTGCCACTGAATGTAAGTCGCTGACCCATTATACAAAAGGTACGCCGTCACCCCTTACGAGGCTCCGACTGTTTGTATGCATGCGGTTTCAGGATCTATTTCACTCCCCTCCCGGGGTTCTTTTCGCCTTTCCCTCACGGTACTGGTTCACTATCGGTCGATCACGAGTATTTAGCCTTGGAGGATGGTCCCCCCATCTTCAGACAGGATTTCACGTGTCCCGCCCTACTTGTCGTACACCTAGTTCCACAACGCTGTTTTCGCATACAGGGCTATCACCTGCTATGGCCGGGCTTTCCATCCCGTTCTGCTAACAATGCTGCTAAAGAGTACAAGGCTCTTCCCATTTCGTTCGCCACTACTTTGGGAATCTCGGTTGATTTCTGTTCCTGCAGCTACTTAGATGTTTCAGTTCGCCGCGTTCGCTTCCCTGACCTATGTATTCAGTCAGGGATGACCCATACGGGCCGGGTTTCCCCATTCGGACATCTCCGGATCAAAGCTTGTTTGCCAGCTCCCCGAAGCTTTTCGCAGGCTACCGCGTCCTTCATCGCCTGTGATCGCCAAGGCATCCACCACATGCACTTGTTCGCTTGACCCTATAACGAGTGTGTCTCGATTGCTCGAAACAGTCGCTACAGGATGAGTTCTCGCATTTGTGCCGTATTCCAAGTCATCTTTCGATCACTTAAATACATTTTGGTTGATACAATCACAACCCGGTATCGCGTTTTGTACTGCAGCGTCTCATCAACGCTTCGCGACACCTTTACTACATCCCATATTTTTAAAGAACAGCCGATCATTCGATCGCTTGGCAATGCCAAATGGAAACACTCGCAACTCAGCGTCGCGAAGCGCTTTCATTTGACAACCAATCCAAGGTACCAGGTAGTGGTGGAGGATGACGGGATCGAACCGACGACCCCCTGCTTGCAAAGCAGGTGCTCTCCCAGCTGAGCTAATCCCCCTTCGGATAACTTGGTGGGTCTGGTAGGACTTGAACCTACGACCCCCGCCTTATCAAGACGGTGCTCTAACCACCTGAGCTACAGACCCTTGGCTGTAACAGCAAACAAACCGATAAGTGTGAACGCTAGGCTTGAGACACAAGCCTCTAGAAAGGAGGTGATCCAGCCGCACCTTCCGATACGGCTACCTTGTTACGACTTCACCCCAGTCATGAACCCTGCCGTGGTAATCGCCCTCCTTGCGGTTAGGCTAACTACTTCTGGCAAAACCCACTCCCATGGTGTGACGGGCGGTGTGTACAAGACCCGGGAACGTATTCACCGCGGCATGCTGATCCGCGATTACTAGCGATTCCAGCTTCACGTAGTCGAGTTGCAGACTACGATCCGGACTACGATGCGTTTTCTGGGATTAGCTCCCCCTCGCGGGTTGGCAACCCTCTGTACGCACCATTGTATGACGTGTGAAGCCCTACCCATAAGGGCCATGAGGACTTGACGTCATCCCCACCTTCCTCCGGTTTGTCACCGGCAGTCTCTCTAGAGTGCCCTTTCGTAGCAACTAGAGACAAGGGTTGCGCTCGTTGCGGGACTTAACCCAACATCTCACGACACGAGCTGACGACAGCCATGCAGCACCTGTGTCCACTTTCCCTTTCGGGCACCTAATGCATCTCTGCTTCGTTAGTGGCATGTCAAGGGTAGGTAAGGTTTTTCGCGTTGCATCGAATTAATCCACATCATCCACCGCTTGTGCGGGTCCCCGTCAATTCCTTTGAGTTTTAATCTTGCGACCGTACTCCCCAGGCGGTCAACTTCACGCGTTAGCTACGTTACTGAAGAAATGAATCCCCAACAACTAGTTGACATCGTTTAGGGCGTGGACTACCAGGGTATCTAATCCTGTTTGCTCCCCACGCTTTCGTGCATGAGCGTCAGTGACGTCCCAGGGGGCTGCCTTCGCCATCGGTATTCCTCCACATCTCTACGCATTTCACTGCTACACGTGGAATTCTACCCCCCTCTGACATACTCTAGCCTTGCAGTCACAAGCGCCATTCCCAAGTTGAGCTCGGGGATTTCACGCCTGTCTTACAAAACCGCCTGCGCACGCTTTACGCCCAGTAATTCCGATTAACGCTCGCACCCTACGTATTACCGCGGCTGCTGGCACGTAGTTAGCCGGTGCTTATTCTTCCGGTACCGTCATCGACCCCGGGTATTAACCAGAGCCATTTCTTTCCGGACAAAAGTGCTTTACAACCCGAAGGCCTTCTTCACACACGCGGCATTGCTGGATCAGGGTTGCCCCCATTGTCCAAAATTCCCCACTGCTGCCTCCCGTAGGAGTCTGGGCCGTGTCTCAGTCCCAGTGTGGCTGATCGTCCTCTCAGACCAGCTACTGATCGTCGCCTTGGTAGGCTTTTACCCCACCAACTAGCTAATCAGACATCGGCCGCTCCTGTAGCGCGAGGCCTTGCGGTCCCCCGCTTTCACCCTCAGGTCGTATGCGGTATTAGCTAATCTTTCGACTAGTTATCCCCCACTACAGGGCACGTTCCGATGTATTACTCACCCGTTCGCCACTCGCCACCAGGCCGAAGCCCGTGCTGCCGTTCGACTTGCATGTGTAAGGCATGCCGCCAGCGTTCAATCTGAGCCAGGATCAAACTCTTCAGTTCAATCTCTGTGTGGAAGCCTCGCGGCTCCCTCGCTCTTTCGAGCGGTCGCTCACTCTCAGAAAACTGACTGACCAGATCCGAAGACCCAGTCACGTTTTGCTGTGCGAGCACTGTATAACTTGTGAAGCAACACTGTCCGAAGACAGCGGCGTCCGCTACCCAGCGCCCACACTTATCGGTTGTTTGGTTGTTAAAGAACTTCGCTGCCGGCTTTGCCGTTCAGCGCTGCTGCATTGTCTGCAGCAGAGAAACGAGATTATGCAGAGCTTTCTTCGTTTCGTCAACCGTTTCAGCAACTTTTTTCGCTGCGGCCGGCGCGCTAACTTCGCTGCGCCAACCTACCCGGTCGACCCCGCAAACCCTTGCTGCGTCTGCTTTGCAGCGCTGCGTTGTGTTGCGAGGGGGCGAATATTAAGTGACCGCAGCGGGGTTGGCAAGGGGTTTTTGAAAACTTCTTCGTGCCGCCGTCAGCGCGCCCTTAAAATCGGCAGATGCCTGACATGCCTACCTACCTGCCGTCGCGCCTGCCAGCGGACGGTGCGCGCCTGCTCGACGCCCAGTCTCTCGCCGCAGCGCTGTCGCGCCCTATTGTCTTTGTCGATCTGGAGACTACCGGCGCGGACGCCCAGCGCGACCGCATCACCGAGATCGGCGTGGTCGAAGTCGGCCCGGACGGCATCATTGAATGGGACACCCTGCTCGACCCCGGCATGTCGATCCCGCCGTTCATCCAGCGCATGACCGGCATTACCGAAGAGATGGTGCACGGTCAGCCGACCTTCGAGTCACTGGCGGAATCGCTTGCCGAGCGCCTGCAAGGCCGCTTGTTCGTGGCGCACAACGCGCGCTTCGACTATGGCTTCCTGAAGAACGCCTTCCGGCGTGCCGGCATGACCTTCCGGGCCGACGTGTTGTGCACGGTAAGGCTGTCGCGCTCGCTGTTCCCTTCCGTGGAACGCCACGGCCTGGACGCGCTGATCGCACGCTTCGGCCTGACGCCCAAGGGCCGCCACCGCGCGCTGGCCGATGCCGAGCTGCTGTGGCAGTTCTGGCAGAAGATCCATGCCACGTATTCCGTCGAACTGGTGGAATCGGCCGTGCGCACGCTCGTGCGGCGGGCCAGCCTGCCGGCCGGCCTGGACGAAACCGCGCTGGAAGACGTGCCGGCGGCGCCCGGCGTCTATATCTTCTATGGCGACCAGGACGTGCCACTCTATGTCGGCAAGAGCGTGCACCTGCGGCAACGGATCGGCGCCCATTTCTCCGGCGACTACCGGTACGGTAAGGACATGCGGCTGGCCCGGCTGGTACGCCGCGTGGAATGGCGCGAGACTGGCGGCGAGACCGGCGCTCTGCTGCTGGAGGCCCGGCTGGTCAAGGCGATGCAGCCAGTGCACAACCAGCTGTTGCGCCGCAATGCCCGGCTCTTTGCCTGGGAACTGCCGCAGCAGTTGCCGGTGCCACGGCTGCGCTCGGATCGCGATACGGATTTCTGCCGGCATCGCGACCTGTTCGGCGTGTTCGGCAACCGCGGCGCGGCCGAGGCTCGCTTGCGCGCACTGGCGCAGGAGCACGGCCTGTGCCTGGCCACGCTGTCGCTGGAGAAAACCACCCGCCGTGGCAGCCCCTGCTTTGCGCGCCAGGTCCATCGCTGCGCCGGGGCCTGCGTCGGCGCCGAGCCGTCGAGCGCGCACCGCGCCCGGCTAGCCGCCGCCCTGGCGCCGATCGCGCTGATGCCCTGGCCCTTCGATGGCCCGGCCGCCTGGCGCGAGCAGCACGACGGACGCGCCTGGTGGCATGTCGCCGACGACTGGTGCTACCTGGGCTGCGCTGCCACGCTGGAAGAAGCGCAGGCGCTGGCGGCGGCACCAGCGCATTTCGACCTCGATACGTACCAGATCCTCGCGCCGCGGCTGGCGCAATGGATGCCACAGGCGATGCCGCTGTCCGTGCACAGACCGTTCACGCTGACCGCCCCCGAGGCCCCCGCCGAGGCACCACGCCCGGCACGCATCCCGGCCGGGCAGACTGCCCGCAAGGCGCCGCCGGCTGCCGCGCAGCAACCCCTGGGCTTGTTCGCCGACTGAAGCCGGCCACGCTCTGTGCGTCATCGCGCAGAGTGCGCTTGCAGCGAGACGCGCGGCTCCGTTAGCCTGCACAGGCCGGCCCTTGCAGCCGGCCGCGCCGACGCGGAGCCTACATGCCAGCCAACCCAGTCCCTCCTGCCGAAACGGCCCACGGCGCCGCCAGCCTGCGTGCAAGCCTGGCCGTCTTGTGGGCGGCAGCCATCACCGGTGCCTGCGCCGGCCTGGAGGCCAGCGCCATGCAGGACGTCTTCGATTCCTGGAAAAACGTCCCCATCGATGAGGCGAAACGCCAGTGGGGTCCACCGCAAGCGGTGCAGGCGCTGCCCTCCGGCACGGCTTATGTCTGGAACGATTCGGTTGCGCCCGCGCGCGCGCCGGGCAGCGGCCCGCGCGATGCCGGCATGGAGCGCACGCCGGTGCCGGGCCAATGCCAGCGCAAGCTGGTGACCGGCCAGGACGGCATCGTGATCGGCGGCGAGTGGCGCGGCGATGCCTGCTGCATCACCACGCTCATCGGCCACTGCGCCAGCCTGAAATATCGGGGGCACAGCTGAGCCACGGCGCCCGCGGGTGCCAGCCCGGCTCAGTCGATACTGGCGCCCGACGCCTTCACCGCCTGCCCCCAGCGCTTCTGCTCGACAGTGATCGTGGCGGCAAAGGCCTCCGGCGACTGCCATGCGGGCTCGGCACCCTGCTGCTCGAGCTTCGCCTTGGTGTCGGGGTCGGCCAGCACCGTGCGCAAGGCACCGGACAGGCGCGCGACCACGTCCTTGGGCGTGCCCGCCGGCGCCAACATGCCGTAGAAGCCCACCACTTCGAAGCCCTTCAGCCCGGCCTCCTGCATCGTCGGCACATCCGGCAGCGCGGGCGAGCGCTGCGGCGACGTCACCGCCAGCGCACGCACCTTGCCCGCCTTGATGTACTGCGTGAACAGCGGGATCGAGTCGGCCATCATCTGCGCCTGGCCGCCCATCACGTCGGTCAGCGCCGGCGAGCTGCCCTTGTACGGGATATGGACGATGAACGTGCCCGAAGCCTGCTTGAACATTTCCGGCATCAGGTGCGAGATGCCGCCATTGCCGCCTGACGCAAAATTCAGCTTGCCCGGGTTGGCCTTGGCATAGCTGATGAACGTCTTCAGGTCGCGCGCCGGCACGTTGTTGTTGACCACCATCACCAGCGGGATCAGCGCGGTACGTGCCACCGGCGCGAAGTCCTTCGGCATGCTGTAGGGCAGCTTGGGATAGAGCGAATTGTTGATGGCCATCTGCCCGGTGTTGGCCAGCAGCAGCGTGTAACCGTCCGGCGCGGACTTGGCGACGTTGTCCGAGCCGATATTGCCGGCCGCGCCGGCCTTATAGTCGATCACGATCGTCTGGCCAAGGATCGGCTGCAGCTTTTCGGCCAGCAGGCGCGCGTGCGTGTCGACCGGACCGCCGGGCGGAAATGCCACCACCAGCCGGATCGGCTTTTCCGGCCAGGCTGCTTGCGCGGTCCCCGCCGCCAGCGCCAGCGGCGCGGCGGCCAGGGCCAGCAGTGCGTGTTTCAGGATGTCCCGGCGGGCTTGCAGCTTATTCTTCGTCTTGTCCACGGTTGATTTCTCCTTGATACAGGGCTGCCCGCCAGCGCCCTGGTCGGCGTGCTACGGACAGTCGCCAACCGCCATTGTGACTCTTTTGTGACTTTTTGATGTCATTTTCATGACAACACGAAAGACTCGAGCCGCCGGCTCAGCGCGCCGGCCACGCGCCCGTGTCCGCCAGCACGGGCGAATACTCCCGAAATCCGAAGCGCAGCGGCAGCACCGCCGGCCGCCGTATCACGCGCTCGACATGCAACCGCACCAGCCGTTCGGCGCCGGTGAACGAGGCCAGATCCTCGCCCTCCCAGATCACCTCGGCGCGCCCGCCCACATGCAGCAGCGAGCCATCGGCAAAATCCGGCACCAGAATCCCGGCACGCGGATTGGCCAGCAGGTTGCCGACCGTATTGAAGAAGTTGTTGCCGTTGAAGTCCGGGAACGTCAGCGTGCCGGCCTCGTCCACGCGGATAAAGCCAGGCTTGCCGCCGCGGTGCGAGACATCGGTGCCGCCCGTGTGCTCGCCCTCGTCCTGCGGCGACGCGGCGTGGCTGGTGGCGATGAACAGGGTATCGGCGCCGCGCAGCCAGGCCACCGCCTGCTCGTCCAGCGCTTCACCGTGCCAGGCGGGCGGCGCGGGCGCCGGCTCGGCAAGGCTCACGTCGCGCAACTGGATATAGCGCGGGCAGTTGCCAAAGCTCTGCTCGACCTCGACCGTCATCCCGCCCTCGTCGCGCGCCGCGATGATCCCGTTCATGCGGTTGCGCCGGCGCGTAGGCAGCTCGATCCCGAGCAGGCCGATACGCGCGCCCTGCGCCAGTGCCGGGGCCGCCGGATCGCCGGGCAGCGGCACGGCGTCGATGCGCAGGTGCGTGGCGTCAGGCGTATGCGCAAACCCCGGCGTCCCGGCCAGCATCGTGGCCCAGGGCTGTCCGTCGGCATCGACGGCGCCAACCAGCAGGAACGGCAGCTGCGCAAAGAACGTGCGGTGCTGCTCCGGCATCTCGCCACGGATCACCCGCGGGCCGGACGCGGCCATGCGTTCGCGCTTGCCGGCGCGCTCCTGAGCGGCCAGTTCGCCGGCGTGGAATGGCAGGCCGGCGTGCGGCCATGTGGGCAGATCCATGACGGGCTCCTTATCCTTGTCCGATAGATTGTCGATACGCGGGACCGGCAGGCGCTACGCGGCCAGGCCGACTTTCGACACCAGCATCGGCACGAAGCCGGGCAAGGCTTCGATGCGGCGCAGCCAGGCGTTCAGCGCGGGGTACGGCGCCAGCGGCACGTTGCCTTCCTCGGCGCGGGCGATATAGCTGTAGGCCGCCACGTCGGCGATGGTGGCATGGTCGGCCGCCAGGAACGGCTGCCCGGCCAGCAGGGTTTCCATCAGCGTGAACAGCCGCTGCGCGCGGGCGATGGCATCGTCCATCGCCACCGGCCTGCCGAACAGCACGCCCAGACGCGCCGCCGCCGGCCCGAAGGCAATGTCGCCGGCGGCCACCGACAGCCAGCGCTGCACGCGCGCCGCGCCTACCGGGTCGCGCGGCAGCCAGCGGCCGTCGTCATAGCGCGTGGCCAGGTAGACCAGGATGGCGTTGGAATCGCCGACGACCACGCCGTCGTCGTCCAGCACCGGCACCTGGCCGAACGGGTTCAGGCGCAGGAAGGCCTCGCTGCGCTGCTCGCCGCCGCGCAGGTCAACGTCCACCAGACGGTAAGGCAAGCCCAGCAGCCCCAGGAACAGTTCTGCGCGATGGGCGTGGCCGGACACCGGCGAGCGGTACAGCACCAGCGGCTTGGCGGGGCGGTTGGACTCTTGCATGGCACTCTCCTCAACGGTTGGGATAGCCGGATTCTGGACGCCGAACCCGTTGCAATAAATAGGGCAATTGATATTTGACTACTCCAAAAAATGGAGTAATGTGTGGCGCCATGGACAAGCTACGCGCGATGCAGACCTTTGTGCGGATCGTCGACGAAGGCAGCCTGACGGCAGCCGCCACGACGCTGCATACCTCGTTGCCGGCGGTGGTGCGCACGCTGGCGGCACTGGAATCCGAATTGCAGGTCCGGCTGCTCAACCGCACCACGCGGCGGCTGTCGCTGACCGGCGAGGGGCGCAGCTACCTGGACAGCTGCCGGCGCATCCTGGCCACCATCGACGAGGTCGAGGCCGGCCTGACCGCCAGCCATGTCGAACCCAGCGGCCAGCTCACGCTGACCGCCTCGGTGCTGTTCGGGCAGATGTATGTGGCGCCGGCGGTCACACGTTTCGTGCAGCGCTATCCGCGCGTGCGCTGCCGCATGGAATTCACCGACCGCGTGGTGAACCTGCTTGAAGAAGACCTGGACGTGGGCGTGCGCATCGGCCCGCTGGCCGATTCCACGCTGGTGGCACAGACCGTCGGCCGCATCCGCCGCGTGGTGGTGGCCACGCCCGCCTACCTGCGCAAGCACGGCGTGCCGCGCCATCCCGAGGAACTGGCCAGCGCCAACTGCGTGCGCTTCACCGGCAACCACGCGCACTGGTGGACCTTCCAGGCAGACGGCCGGGAGTTCCACGTGCAGGTGTCCGGCAACCTGGAATTCAACCAGACCGCGCCCGCCGTGGCTGCCTGTGCCGAAGGCGCGGGCTTCGGCCACTTCCTGTCTTACCAGGTCGCGCAACTGGTCGAGGCGCGTAAACTGCGCATCGTGCTGGAGGATTTCGAGCAACCGGCATGGCCGCTGTCGCTGATCTATCCCCATGCACGGCTGTTGCCGGCACGCACGCGCGCCTTTATCGAATGGATGCGGGATGACCTGAGCCCGCGCTTCAACTGACAACGTTCCATCGCAAAAAGACCATGCCCCTGTCGAGCGCCCCCACTCCAACCGGCTTCGGCACCCGCGTGCGGCGCCTGCTCCATCGACCGAGCGGCAACGCCTTGCGCGCAGCCGTGCTGGGCGTCAACGACGGGCTGGTGTCAAGCTTCTGCCTGGTGATGGGCCTGGAGGGCGCGGCGGCCTCGCGCGAGGCCGTCATCCTGGCCGGGCTGGCGGGCCTGACCGCGGGCGCTTGCTCGATGGCGCTGGGCGAATGGCTGTCGGTGACCAACAGCCGCGAGATGAACAACAAGCGCCTGCGCGACATGGCGCACGAGCTCGCGCATGATGCCGCCCGGGCCCGGCAGCGGCTGGTCGCGGTGATCGAGGGCAAGGGCGTGCTCCCGGCCGACGCCGGGCGCGCCGCCGACGAGATCATGCGCAACCCGCGCGCGGCCCTGGACACCTTTGCGCGCGAAGTGCTGGGCATCAACCCGCAGGAGCGCGGCGGCAACCCGGTGCAGGCGGCGGTAATTTCCTTCGTGCTGTACAGCAGCGGTGCGCTGGTGCCGTTGCTGCCGTTCTTCGTGACCGCAGGGCCATCGGCGCAGCTCGGCAGCATCGTCGCGTGCCTGGCCGGCCTTGGCCTGGTGGGCTGGGGCACCTCGTCGTTCAATGGCCGCCCGGGATGGTTCTCGGCGCTGCGGCAGGTGCTGATCGGGGGCATGGCGGCAGCCTTCACCTACGGACTGGGCACCGTGTTCAGCTCGCTCTGACCCACGCTGAGGCAAGCGGCGCAGCGTGCGCGCCGCACCGCCACCTCCGGCGCAGCCCACCCACCCGCCACGCCGGGCCACCACCCGACAAAACCCTTGACGCGTCGCGGCGCGCACCGGTATTTTCAAATTCGAATCAGAATTCGAATACGGAGTGCCTATGTCAGCGACCCAATCCGGCTTCACCGCCAACGCCTCCTTTCCCCGTATCGATACCCCCTCGATCCTGCAGCCGCCGCGCCAGCGCCGTGCGCGCGAGACCGAACAGGCCTTGCTGGGCGCGGGCCGCGAACTGCTTGCCTCGCGTGACTTTGCTGCCGTTTCCGTGGCGCAGATCGCCGCGGCGTGCCAGGTATCGGTGGGCGCCTTCTATGGGCGCTTCCGCGACAAGATGGCCTATTTCGAGGCCTTGCGCGCGCTGGTCATGGAAGAAACCGCCGCGTCGACCGAGCGCTACCTGGCGCAGGAGCGCTGGGAGGACGTGCCGACACCGGTGCTGCTGGAAAAGGCCGCGCGCTTCATGGTGCTCGGCACCCTGGCCAACCGCGGCGTGATCCGGGCATCGCTGCGGCATGCGTCCACGCGGCCCGAGGAATGGGTGCCCCACCGCCAGAGCGGTGAAGCCATCGTGGAGCGCATGGTGCAGTTGCTAGTGCCACGGCTGGCGATGCCTGCCGAGACCGCCGAGCTGCGCGTGCGCTTTGCCATGCAGGCGGTGTTCAGCGTGCTGGTCAATGCCGTGCTCAATGATTCCGGCCCACTGCACCTCGACGACGAACAGATGATCCCGGAACTCAACCGCCTGATGGCCGGCTATCTCGGCATCACCTGCGCAGAGCCGGCCTGAGCACACCACCGGCCCACGCCACCCGCGGTAATGCAGCCAGGCCATGGCTGCCATGAATTGCGCAGCGCTTGCTTGGCTGGCGCGCCGGACCTCCCTAGAATGTGCCCACGCCGGGCCCCGTGCCCGGCGCCCCGGGCCTGCCGCAAAACGGCGCGCCGGGCGCAGCCCTATCCGCATCAACGTTCACCGGGACCGCTCATGGCCACGCTTTTCCTCGTCCGGCACGGACAAGCCTCGTTTGGCGCCGCCAACTACGATTGCCTGTCGCCGACCGGCCGCCAGCAGGCGCGCTGGCTGGGCGAGTATTTCCAGGAGCGCGGCGTCAGCTTCAGCCGCGTGGTAGCCGGCACGCTAGTGCGGCAGCAGGACACCGCCAGCGAGATCCTGGCCGGCATGGGTCAGCCGCAGGCAGCGATCGTCTCGCACCCGGGCCTGAACGAATACGACGGCGAGGCGCTGTACCGTTGCCACACCGGCGGCGCCGACCACCGCGCGCACCAGAACGGCGACTACAACGATTACTGGCGCACCTTCCGCGCGGCCTACGCCGCATGGACCCAGGACGGGCTGGCCGACATGCCCGAGAGCTGGGCCGATTTCGGCGCCCGCATTGCCGGCGCCCTGGCGCACGCGAGCGAAGGCACGACGCGCGAGGATGCCATCCTGGTGGTGAGCTCCGGTGGCGCCATCGGCCGCGCCACGGCCGACCTGCTTGGCGCACCGGCCCAGGCCGCCATCGAGATGAACCTGCAATTCCGCAACACGGCGTTCTGCGAGATCATCGTCGGCCGCGGCGTGCAGCGGCTGCTGAGCTTCAACAACGTGCCGCACCTGGAACGCGCCGACCGGCGCAGCGCAGTGACGTTCGCCTGACGCGCGACACACCGCAAACAAGAAAGGCCGCAATATCGCGGCCCTTTTTGTTCCAGCTGCTGGCGCGGGCACTCTGACATGCCCGCGCCGCCGGTCCTTCTCCCTTTACTACCTCTTGCTGCAGCAATCCTCGCGCGGCATCCCTGCGCGGCACGCCCCGGCTGCTACAGCTTTACAGACGCTCGACGATGGTCACGTTGGCGAGCCCGCCGCCTTCGCACATCGTCTGCAGGCCGTGGCGCTTGCCGTGCGTATGCAGCGCATGCACCAGCGTGGTCATCAGCTTGGCGCCCGAGCCGCCCAGCGGATGGCCCAGCGCGATCGCGCCGCCATGCACGTTCAGGCGCTCCGGATCGGCTCCGGTGGCCTTCAGCCAGGCCAGCGGCACCGGGGCGAAGGCTTCGTTGACTTCGAACAGGTCGATATCGCCGATGCGCAGGCCCGCCTTCTTCAGCGCGACTTCCGTGGCCGGCAGCGGCGCTTCCAGCATCACGACCGGATCATGGCCGATCACCGTCATGGTGTGCACGCGCGCCAGCGGCTTGACGCCGAGCTTCTTCAGTCCGGCCTCGTTGACCACCATCAGGCCGGCGGCGCCGTCGCAGATCTGGCTGGCGGAGGCAGCCGTCACGCGGCCGCCTTCGGCGATCAGCTTGACGCTGCCGATGCTTTCTAGCGTGGCGTCATAGCGGATGCCTTCGTCAGTGGTGTGCATTTCGCCGTTGGCACCGTCAGCCGTGCGCACTTCCACCGGCAGGATTTCGGCAGTGAAGCGGCCCGCCTTGGTGGCGGCGATGGCGCGCTGGTGGCTCTGCAGTGCGTAGGCATCCAGCTGCTCGCGCGACAGGTCATACTTGCGCGCGATCATTTCGGCGCCGGTGAACTGGCTGAACTGCACGCCGGGGTAGCGCGCCTCGACACCGGGGCTCTTGGGCACGCCGAAACCGTTCTTGGCCGGCAGCTGAGACGACAGGCCCATCGGCACGCGCGTCATGCTTTCCACGCCGGCGGCGATGACGATGTCCATCGCGCCCGACATCACTGCCTGCGCGGCAAAGTGCAGTGCCTGCTGCGACGAACCGCACTGGCGGTCCACCGAGGTGCCGGGCACGCTTTCAGGCAGGCGCGAGGCCAGGATGGCATTGCGCGCCACGTTGCCGGCCTGCTCGCCGACCTGGCTCACGCAGCCCATGATGACGTCTTCGACCAGCGCCGGGTCGGCGCCGGTGCGTTCCACCAGTGCGTCCAGCACCTGCGCGGCCAGGTCGGCCGGATGCCAGCCCGACAGCTTGCCGCCCTTGCGGCCGCCGGCAGTACGGACCGCCGCAACGATATATGCCTCTGCCATGTGATCTCCTTGGTTCGGTGCAGGCTGCCGGGGCAGCCATGGTGTTGTCCGGAGTGCCGGCATCTGGCGCCGGCAGTGTCGCTTTGCATTGTTGCGCCGCGGGTGGCGGCAAGCGTCGTCGGAAGCGACGAAGTTTGCCGCAGGCCTCAGGTGCGCGGCGCCAGCACTGCAAAGATGGCGGTCGCGCGCAGCAGGCAGCGCTCGCCGCTGACCAGCCGGCAGGTGCCGTAGCGCAGGCGCGAGCCGAGCTTGTCGAACTCCACGCGGGCCTCGACCCAGTCGCCCTGGCGCGCGGAATCCAGGTAGTCCAGGCTCAGGTTGACGGTCACCGCGCTTTTGGAGCGCCCGGTTTCCAGCGACATCATCATGCCGATGGCGGTATCGGCCAGCGTCGCCAGCATGCCGCCGTGCGGGATGCCCAGGTTGTTCAGGTGACTCTCGTCGATCCGCACCGCCAGCGTGCGGCGCCCGGCATGCAGGTAGAGCTGGCCGAAGCCCGCCATGTAGCCGCTCAGGCGGCGCAGCGGGGCGAAGCCCTCCGGCACGTCCCCGCCGGCAGCTTCGCCCGGCTCGGCGATGGCCTGGGTCATCGCCGCCTCGATCTCGGCCTCGGCCATGGCGTCAGGCAAAGAAGCGCGAGGCCACGCTGAGGTGCTCGCGGCAATCGGCCACCATGCGCGTGATCAGCTCTTCGCAGCTGGGTACGTCGTCGATCAGGCCCACGCACTGGCCGGCGCTGATGATGCCGCCGTCGGTCTCGCCCGCCTTGAGCGCCGCCTTGCCGCGCACGCCGGCAACCAGGTGCTTGACGTCCTCGAACTGCGCGCCACCCGGGCGGCGTTCAATGCTCACCACCTCGTCCGACACGGCGTTCTTGAGCACGCGCGCGGTGTTGTGCAGCGTGCGGAAGATCAGGTTGGTATCGCGCTCGCTGGCCTGCACCAGCGCCTTCTTGACGTTGTCGTGGATCGGCGCCTCGCGCGTGGCGCAGAAGCGCGTGCCCATGTTGACGCCCTCGGCGCCCAGCACCAGTGCCGCTGCCATGCCCCGTCCGTCGGCGATGCCGCCGGAGGCGATCACCGGGATCGACAGCTTGCGCACCGCCTGCGGGATCAGCACCATGCCGGGCACGTCGTCCTCGCCGGGGTGGCCGGCGCACTCGAAGCCGTCGATCGACACCGCGTCCACGCCCAGGCGCTCGGCCGACAGCGCATGGCGCACCGCCACGCACTTGTGGATCACCTTGATGCCGGCGGCCTTGGCGCGCGCGATATGTTCCTTGGGATTGTTGCCGGCGGTTTCCAGCACCTTGACGCCGCTCTCGATGATGACGTCGAGGTAGCGCGCGTACGGCGGCGGATTGATCGACGGCAGCAGGGTCAGGTTCACGCCGAACGGCTTGTCGGTCATCTCGCGGCAGCGGCGGATCTCGTTGGCCAGGTCCTCGGGCGTGGGTTGCGTCAGCGCCGTGAGGATGCCCAGCCCGCCGGCGTTGGAAACGGCGGAGGCCATCTCGGCGTAGCCAACCCATTGCATGCCACCCTGGATGATCGGGTAGCGGATGCCAAGCAGTTCGGTGATTCGTGTCTTCATGGATGTCCCTTTGCTGTCTGCGCCGGCAGGGCGCGCACGGTGTTACGGTATGGTCGTGGGTGTGCCGGTCCTGCCGCTTGATCCCCGTCAGTCTACGACCGAGCACCGATTTCCGGCCTCGTCGGAAGCGACGATTGCGGGCGGCGCATTCTGCACTAGTGTTGGGCGATCTCCCGTGCCGTCTTCCCCACCCCGGCACCCCTCCCCCTTTTCCCGGCAGGAGCCCTCATGACGCAAGCCACGCCTTCGTTCGAAACCCTGCGCTACGCCGTTGAAGACGGTGTCGCCACCATCACCCTGCACCGCCCGGACCAGCTCAATGCGTTCACCGCGCAGATGATGCATGAGCTGATCGCCGCGTTCGACGCCACCGATGCCGACGACAACGTGCGCGCCGTCATCGTCACCGGCTCGGGCCGCGCCTTCTGCGCCGGCGCCGACCTGTCCGGCGGCAGCGCCACCTTCGACTTCGAGAAGCGCTATGGCGCCAGCCCCGATACCGCGCACCGCGACGGCGGCGGGCGCGTGTCGCTGCGCATCTTCCGCAGCCTCAAGCCGGTGATCGCCGCGGTCAACGGCGCCGCGGTAGGCGTGGGCGTGACCATGCAGCTGCCGATGGATATCCGGCTGGCATCGACCGACGCCAAGTTCGGCTTTGTCTTTGCGCGCCGGGGTATCACGCCGGAAGCGGCGTCGTCGTGGTTCCTGTCGCGCGTGGTCGGCATCTCGACCGCGCTGGAATGGTGCTATACCGGCCGCGTGTTCTCCGCCCAGGAAGCGCATGAACGTGGCCTGGTGCGCTCACTGCACGCGCCCGAGGACCTGCTGCCTGCCGCCCAGGCCATTGCCCGCGAGATCGCCGCCAATGCCGCGCCAGTCTCGGTGGCGATCTCGCGCCAGCTGATCTGGCGCATGGCCGGCGCCAGCCACCCGATGGAAGCGCACAAGCTCGACAGCCGCGCGATCCAATCGCGCGGGCGCTCCGCCGACGTGAAGGAAGGCGTCAGCGCCTTCCTGGAGAAGCGTCCCGCCGCCTTCCCGGAAACCGTGTCGCACGACATGCCGGACTTCTTCGACTGGACCAGCGAGCCGCCCTTCATCTGAAGCGCGCCCGTCGATCAACCTTTCCGGAATTCGCATGAACGTCAGCCAAGCCGTCGCCAGCCGCAAGTCCGTCCGCGGCTTCCTGCCCCGGGCCGTTGCGCCCGACACCATCCGCCGCGTGCTCGACGCCGCCGCGCGCGCCCCCTCCGGGGGCAACCTGCAGCCCTGGCATATCCATGTCGTCGGCGGCGAGGCCCTGGAGGGGCTGCGCGCCATCATGCGCGAGCGCATCGCCCAGGCGCCCGCGGGTGACGAGCGCGAATACGACATCTACCCGCGCGAGCTGGTCTCGCCCTATCGCGACCGCCGCTTCCAGGTGGGCGAGGCGCTCTACCACTACCTCGGCATCCCGCGCGAGGACAAGGCGCGGCGGCTGGCGCAGTTTGCCAACAACTTCACCTTCTTCGGCGCGCCGCTGGCGCTGTTCTGCACCGTGGACCGCCGCATGGGTCCGCCGCAATGGTCGGACCTGGGCATGTACCTGCAGACGGTGATGCTGCTGCTGCGTGAAGAAGGGCTGGACAGCTGCGCGCAGGAATGCTGGGCGATGTACCCGCAGACCATCGGCAAGTTCCTGTCGCTGCCGGCCGAACGGATGCTGTTCACCGGCATGGCGATCGGCTACGAAGACCCCGAGGCGCCCGCCAACCAGCTGCGCGCCGTGCGCGCGCCGCTGGACGAATTCACGGAGTTCATGGGCATCTGAGCCGCAACCGCGCGCGCAGCCTTCGGCTGCGGCGCGGCCTCAGAGCAGCCCGAGCTGGCGCGCGATGGCCACTGCCTGGGTGCGGTTGCTGGCGTGCAGCTTGGCGCTGATATTGCGCAGGTGCGTGCGCACCGTGGTTTCGGACACGAACAGCCGCTCGGCCATGGCCACATTGGAATAGCCCTCGGCCAGCAGCTGCAGCACCTTCTGCTCCTTGGGCGTCAGCGGCTCAACCAGTGCGGCCGGTGCCGGCCGGCCCGCACCGGCGGCCTGCTCGCCCCCGGCCTGGCCGCAAGCCTGCAGCAGCTTTTCCACGTAGGGAGCAGGCAGGCTGGCCGACTGGCGCGAGCAGGCATCGGCCACCAGCCTGCGCACATCGTCGCCCTCGTCGGCAAAGATGCGGACAAAGCCTTCGGCAGCGCCGAAACGCAGCGCCTCGCCCATCACCACCAGCGCGTGCGCGCCGTCACCAGTGCGCTGGCACGCCTGCGCCAGCAGGATGCGCAGCTTGAGCGCGCGGCGCATCAGCTGGTTGCCCGCGGCAGCCGCCAGCTCGCGCTCGATGGCCTCGCGCACCGGCGTGCCCGGGCGCGCATACAGGTCCAGCCGCAGCCGGCCAAGGGTGATGTCCTCGACATCACTGGCAAAGGAGCTGACCCCGGGCCGCGTGCGCCACAGCGCCGGATCGGCGGCACGTTCGATCGCCTCCTGCGCCGCGTGGACATTGCCCTGGCGCAGTGCCAGCCGTGCGCGCTCCAGCATTGCCGCCATCACCAGCCGCGTCAGCCCGCGGTGGTGCCCCAGCGCCTCCAGTTGCGCCAGCCATTCATGCGCCTGGTCGGCTTCGCCGCGCTCGAAGGCAATGCGGGCCAGCACCGTGTGCCCGGTGATGATCTGGTCAGGCAGCCCGAGGTCGCGCGACAGCGGCAGGTAGACGTTGAGCAGGCGGCTGGCGCGCTCGGAATCACCGCTTTCGTACAGGCCTTCCGCCAGCAGGATGCCGGCCATGGCGTTGCCGTTGGTGGGCCCGAAGCGGTTCGGCAGCATCGTGCTGGCGGCGATGCGAAACCGTGCCAGCGCCTGCTGCAGCCGCCCCTGGCGCAGGTCGATCAGCCCTTCGACCGATTCCGAGAAGATCTTGTTGAAATTGCTGTCCGAGCCGCGCACCGCGTGCCGCGCCACCTGCAGCAGCCGGCGCGCCTCCGGGTAGTCGCCGGCGACTGCAGCCAGGCGCGCCATCGACGTGCCCAGGATCGCATCGGGGAAGGCATAGCCCATCGGCAACGGCGGCAGCTCATTGCGGGCGAAGGCGCGCGCATCGTCGAAGCGGTCCATCATGTTCAGCAGCATGTGGCGCAGCGCGCGGATATGCGCCAGCAGGTCGCCGGCCGCGCCCTCGGTGGGGATCTGCTGCAGCAGGGCAATGGCTTCGGCCGGGCCGCGCGTGAACGACACCGCCCAGACGCGTGCGATCTGCAGCTTGGGCCAGCGCGCCAGTTCTTCCGCCGGCACCGCCTCCAGCCAGCGCGTCAGCAGGCGCATGCGGCCCTGCGCCAGCAGGTCGTCCGCGGCGCCGTCCAGCAACGGCAGCGCGCGCGCCAGCGCACCGGCCGCGAAGGCATGCTCGATGGCGGGCACCGGGCGCCCCTGCGACTCATACCAGCGCGATGCCGACAGGTGCAGCTGCGGCACGGCGTCAGGCATGGCCTGCGCCAGCTGGCCGCGCAGGAAGCCGGAAAAGAGGCTGTGATAGCGGTACCACTGTTCCGATGCCGAACCGGAGCCACGTTCGCCATAGCGCTCGCTCTCCAGCGGCAGCAGGAACAGGTTGGCGCGCTCCAGCCACGCCAGGATCTCGTCGCTGCTGCCAGCGGTCGCGGGCTCGCACACGGCGTCGCACAGCGGCCCGCACAACTGGTCCAGGATCGACGTGCGCAGCAGGAAGTCACGCACCGGCTCGGGCAGGTGCAGGAATACGTCTTCGACCAGGTAGTCGGCGATCGCCGCGTTGGAGCCGGAGAAGCCGGCGATAAAGCCCTCTGGCTGGCTGCGCCGCTCCAGCGCCACCGACGCCAGCCACAATGCCGTGGCCCAGCCCTCGGTACGCCGGTGCAGCACGCTGATGGCCGCCTGCTCCAGCTTCAATCCGCGCGCATGGCGCAGGAAGGACGCGGTTTCGCCAGCGGAAAAGCGCAGTTGCGCGGGCTCGATCTCAAGCAGCTCGCCGCGTGCGCGCAAGCGGCCCAGGCCGGATTCCGGCACCCAGCGCGTGCCGATCACCACGCGGCAGCCGGGCGGCAGGCTTTCCACCAGTTGCCAGACCAGTCCGGTCACGGCGGCATTCTGGATCGCTTCGAAATCATCGAGGAACAGCGTGAAGGCGCCATTGTGGCTGGCCAGGCGGTCGATCAGCGCGAGCGCCTGCTCGCCGGGATCCTGGGCCAGCGCCCCGTGCGCGGACCGGCCGGGCCCGCCGCCGCCAAGGCCCTGCGCGATGGCAGCCTCGACCGAACCCAGGAAGCGCGAGGCATCATTGTCCGAACGGTCCAGCGTCAGCCAGGCGGTGCGCCCGCCCGCGGCCTCCAGCCGCGCGCGGCACTGGAGCATGGCCGTGGTCTTGCCGAAGCCCGCTGGTGCGCGCACCAGCACAAGCTTGACAAAGCCCGCCGCGCACACGGCCTCGCAGATCGCCGCGCGCTCGACCTGGAACGGGGTCAGCAGCGGCGGACGCAGTTTGGCCGCCAGCGATGCGGCGCCGGCGGGCGGCGGCGGGCGCCGTCCGGTCTCCTCGATACTTGCCATTGGCTGTTGTCGTCTCCCGCACATCGCTGCCGTTGCAGGCCGCGCGATGCGCCGCCCGCGCTGCGGATGCAGCCGGGCGGCCGTGGCTGTGATGTAACGGAGGATTATGACGTAAACCGCCGCACTGGCGAAAATGCGGGCGGCGGCAAGCGGCCTACACCAGTTTGTTGGCGTGGCCGGCCCAGTAGCGGTCGCGCAGTAGCCGCTTGAGCAGCTTGCCGGTCGGCAGGCGCGGCAGCTCGGACTCGAAGTCGACCGAGCGCGGGCACTTGATGGCCGACAGGCTGGCGCGGCAGAACGCGATCAGTTCCGCGGCCAGCTCGGGCCCGGCCTGGCCCATGTCGGCCGGCTGCACCACGGCCTTGACCTCTTCGCCGAAGTCCTCGTTGGGCACGCCGATCACGGCCACGTCCATCACCTTGGGATGCGTCATCAGCAGATTCTCGGCCTCCTGCGGGTAGATGTTGACGCCGCCGGAGATGATCATGTTGGCCTTGCGGTCGGTCAGGTACAGGTAGCCGTCCGCATCCGCGTAGCCGACATCGCCGATGGTGCTCCAGTCCGGCTGCTGCGGGTGGCGCGACTCCGCGGTCTTGGCCTCGTCATTGTGGTACGCAAAGGCGCGGCCTTCGGCAAAGTAGATCGTGCCCGATTCGCCCGGCGGCAGCAGCGCGCCGTCCGGTCCGCAGATGCGCAGCTTGCCGACCATGGCCCGGCCCACCGTGCCCTTGCGCTCCAGCCACTCCGGCGTGCTGACCACGGTCACGCCATTGCCTTCCGTCCCTGCGTAGTACTCCCAGATCACCGGTCCCCACCACGCGATCATGGCTTCCTTGACCTGCACCGGGCACGGCGCGGCCGCGTGGATCGCCACGCGCAGCGACGACACGTCATAGGCCTGCCGCTGCGCCTCGGGCAGCTTGAGCATGCGCGAGAACATCGTCGGCACCAGCTGCGTATGCGTGATGCGGTGCTGCTGCACCAGCTGCAGGTAGTGCTCGGCATCGAAATGCTCCATCACCACCGCGGTCCCGCCCAGCGCCTGCACGGTCATGTTGTAGCGCAGCGGCGCCGCGTGGTACAGCGGCGCGGGCGACAGGTAGCGCGTCTCGGCATCGAAGCCATAGAGCCGCTGGCACAGGCTGGTCAGGGTCGTGGGATCTTCGATATTCGCGCTCGACGGCGGCGCATACACCCCCTTCGGCCGGCCCGTGGTGCCGGACGAATACAGCATGTCGCCGCCGGTCACTTCGTCATCGATGCGCGTTGCCGGGCAGCGCGCCAGCGCGGTCTCGTACGCGTCATAGCCCGGCACGGTGCCATCCAGCATCAACCTGCCACGCAATGCCGGCGTCTGCCCGGCCAGGGCTGCCGCGACCTCGGCCTGCGCGTGCGTGGTGACCAGCAGCTTCGCGCCGCTGTCATTGATGATGTAGGCGGCATCGGCCACGTTCAGCCGCGTGCTCAGGCAGATATAGACAATGCCGCTGCGCTGCGCGCCCCAGCACAGTTCGAACAGGCGCGGATGATTCTCGATCATGAACGCCACGCGGTCACCGGGCTGCAGTCCCTGGCTGCGGAACAGATGGGCGACCTGGTTCGAGCGTTCGTCCAGTTCGCGGTAGGTGACGACTGCGCCGCTGCTGCCCATGATGACGGCTGGTTTGTCGGGCGTGCGCTGCGCGTGGATGTGCGGATGCATGGCGTTGAACTCCTCGACGGGTGTCGGTGTGTTGGCGGATGCCGATCCCGCATTCTCGGAACGTCGGCCGGTTCAACAATCGTCGGAAGCGACGAAGCGACACCGCCGCCGCTTTGCCGCAGTGCCGCAAAACAGGGCCGCGGGCGCGTCGGGACAGCTTCGTCCGATGCGACGATGCGCCACCGGGCGGCCTGGCACGATGATGCCCGCCAGACTACCGCAATCACGCCTCACCCCCATTCCAAAGGAGCCAAGGTGGATTTCCAGTTCAGCGAAGAACAGTCGATGCTGCGCGACACGCTCGCGCGTTACCTGGCCGACCACTATGATTTCGAAGCCCGCCGCGCTGCCGTGCAGTCCGCCGCGGGCTGGCGCCCGGATTGCTGGCGCGCATTCGCGCGCGAGCTCGGCATTCTCGGCGCGGCCTACCCCGAGACGCTGGGTGGCCTGGGCGGCGGCGCGGCCGAGCACATGATCGTGATGGAGCAGCTGGGCCGCCATCTGGTGCTGGAGCCCTACCTGGGCACCGTGGTGCTGGGCGGCGGCGCGCTGATGCACAGCAGCCCCGAGCTGGCCGCGCAGTGGGTGCCGGCCATCATCGGCGGCGAAGCCACCGCCGCCTGGGCCCACGCCGAACCCACCAGCCGCTATTGCCGCCACGACGTGCAGGCCAGCGCCGCGCGCCAGGGCAACGGCTACAAGCTGAGCGGGCACAAGCGGGCCGTGGTCGGCGCGCCGTTCGCCACCCACCTGGTGGTCAGCGCCCGCACCTCCGGCGCGCGCCGCGACCGGGACGGCATCAGCCTGTTCTGGATTGCACGCGACACGCCGGGCGTGACGCTGCGCGAGTACCCGACCTTCGACGGCCTGCGCGCCGCCGAGGTGCTGCTCGACAACGTGCAGGTGCCGGCCAGCCAGCGCATCGGCGCGGAAGGCGAAGCCTTTGCGCTGATCGAACAACTGTGCGACGAAGCCATGGTCGCGCTCTCTGCCGAAGCCAATGGCGCCATGGCCCGCATGCTGGCCGACACCATCGACTATGCGCGCCAGCGCAAGCAGTTCGGCGTGCCGATCGGCACCTTCCAGGTACTGCAGCACCGCATGGCCGACATGTACATGCAGCTGGAGCAATCCGTGGCGCTGACCCAGGTGGCGGCGATGCAGGCCGCCAGCGCACCGCAGGCACGCGCCCAGGCGGCGTGCGCGGCCAAGATCCAGGCCGGCCAGGCCGGTGCCTTTGTCGGCCAGGCGGCGGTGCAGATCCACGGCGGCATGGGCGTCACCGAAGAGCTGGCCGTGGGCCACTACTTCAAGCGCGTCACCGCGATCGACCTGCAGCTGGGCTCGGCCGAGCACCACCTGCGCCGCTACGCCGACCTGCTCTACCCCGCCCAGGCCGCGGCCTGAAGCCGGCATTCCCGAACACAGACGATTACCCAGCGAGGCCCGTCGATGAATCTCGATTTCTCCCCGCAAGACCAGCAGTTCCGTGAAGACGTGCGCGCCTGGATCGCCCAGGCCTATGACGCCGACCTGCGCGCGATGATGGCGCAGTCCAAGAACGGCTACCTCGACAAGGCCGCGCAACTGCGCTGGCAGAAGGCGCTGCACGCGCGCGGCTGGGCCGCGCCGAACTGGCCGAAAGAATATGGCGGCCCGGGCTGGAGCTCGACCGAGCGCTTTATCTTCCAGTCGGAACTGGCCGCCGCGGGCTGCCCGCCAGTGTCGCCGATGGGCCTGAAGATGGTGGCGCCGGTGATCATGAAGTACGGCACGCCCGAACAGAAGCAGCGCTTCCTGCCGCCGATCCTGAGCTCGGATGTGTGGTGGTGCCAGGGATATTCCGAACCGAACTCCGGCTCCGACCTGGCCTCGCTGCAGATGCGCGCCGATCATGGCACCGACAGCGACGGCGAGCACTACATCCTGAACGGCTCCAAGATCTGGACCACGCATGCGCAGTGGGCCGACTGGATGTTCTGCCTGGTGCGGACCAGCCGCGAATCGAAGCGCCAGGAAGGGATTTCGTTCCTGCTGCTCGACCTGCATACCCCCGGCATCACGGTGTCAGCACTGCCGACGCTGGACGGTCCCATGACCGGCCAGCAGGAAGTGAACCAGGTGTTCTTCGAGAACGTGCGCGTGCCGGTGGCGAACCGCATCGGGGAGGAAGGCAAGGGCTGGACCTATGCCAAGTACCTGCTGGAATTCGAGCGCGGCGGTACGTATAGCCCGATGCTGCGCAAGCAGCTGTCGAAGATCGCGGATATTGCCGCGGAGCAGCCTGCCGACGACGGTGGCCGCTTGCTGGACGATCCCGCCTTCCGCCGCAAGCTGGCGGCGCTGCACCTGCGTGCTGCCGCGCTTGAAGCGGTTGAGTTGCGGGTGTTCTCAGGCGTGGAATCCGGGACCTCGATCGGGGCCGCGTCGAGCATGCTGAAGCTCACGGGCACTGAAACCCTGCAGGCGGCCAGCGAACTTGCGGTGGAAGCCGCGGGGCCGGCGGCGTTGCCGTTCGTGCAGGACACCTGGGCTCAATTGCAGGGACGCGAGGCCGCGCCGCGTGTCGGGCCTGAATATGCTGCCGTGCTGGCGCCGCGTTATTTCAACTATCGCAAGGCGTCGATTTACGGAGGGTCTAACGAGATCCAGCGCAATATCATTGCCAAGCTTGTGTTGGGGCTTTGAGCGTTTGTGTACCAGTGATGGTTTCAAGAGCAGCCGCCGTGTGCGGCTGTTTTTTTTTGGAGTTTGGCGATATCGCATCAACGCCTTCGGTTGCGCTCCGCGCAAACGCAGAAAAACCGACAGGGCACTTTGGGCCTGCGCAGCGGCCGTAGGCGTCCCCGCAATGCCGTTTGCAGCAGGCGGCCTACGCCCTGCATGGGGATCGTTCAATAGTGGGTTAAGGAAATGCTGATCAATTCAGCCACAGGTCATCTGGCGGAAGGTGTCGCGCGTTGATGGTGAAGGCATGGAAAACAAAGACAAGGATGAAACAAACGAGCTTTGCCGATGTCGAGTTCGCGAAGAAGAAGCGCGTGACACGACGCGAGAAGTTTCTCTTGGAGATGGATCGGATCGTGCCGTGGGCACGGTGGACCGCGTTGATTGAGCCGCTGTATCCGAAGAGCGGCCGTGTTGGCCGGCAGCCGATTGGCGTGGAGAGGATGTTGCGGATGTACTGTCTGCAACAGTGGTTCAGTCTCAGTGACGAAGCCGTGGAAGACGCCCTCTACGACAGCCAGGCGCTGCGTCAATTCGTGGGGGTGGATCTGTCGCAAGAGTTGGCGCCGGATGCGACCACGCTGCTCAAGTTTCGCCGGTTGCTCGAGAAGCACGCGTTGACTGCCGCGATGTTCGATGAGGTCAAGGCCGTGCTCAGTGAGCGGGGACTGCTGATGCGAGAGGGCACGATGGTCGATGCCACGCTGATCGCGGCACCGAGTTCGACCAAGAATAAGAGCAAGTCGCGCGATCCGGAGATGCACCAGACGAAGAAGCGAAACGAGTGGCATTTTGGAATGAAGGCGCACGTTGGCGCCGACGCCGACTCGGGACTGGTGCACAGCTTGCACACGACGGCGGCGAACGAAAGCGATATTGCTCACACCCATCACCTGCTGCATGGCGAGGAAAGCCAAGTGCATCTTGATGCGGGTTACACAGGTGTGGAGCGCAGGGATGAGATCAAACAAGCCCAAGAGCAAGGGACGATCCGCGCTGACATAAGCTGGCACGTAGCGGCAAAGCGCAGCAAGGTTGAAAAGATGCCGGCAGGTCGGTGGAAGGATCTGACGAAGGCAGTGGAGCGCAAAAAGGCCCAGATTCGGGCGCGGGTGGAACATCCCTTTCACGTGGTGAAGAACTTGTTTGGTCACAAGAAGACCCGCTACAAGGGCTTGGCCAAGAACACGGCACAGATGTTCAGCCTGTTTGGTCTCGCAAATCTGGTGATCGCCAAAAAGCCGTTGTTGGCGTTTCAGGGGAGCAATCCGTCTTGAACATGCAAATCGAGCCCGAAAGGGCGCGAGATGGGGGCATGCGGCGCGAAATCGGGCTCAGATCTCCCTCTTTTTCCGCATGGTGAAAATCAGTCGCCAAACAGCCATCGATCTCCAGCGCGGTTGCTATTGATCAGCAATTCCTTAACGCAGGCACTGCCCCACACTCACATGGCGTAGCAGGGTCGAAAGGGCACCCACGCCCAAACGGCAAGCACCACCGTGCGAACCACCAACACCGTGGAATTGATTGCCAGCCGCATAGGCGACGCGTTTTTTGGTTACTTTTTGTCGCTCGGACAAAAAGTGACTCGCCGGCTACGCCGGCGAAACAGCCCACGCCTGCCAAGAGCCACAGACCGACCGCTCCAATCCGCCAAAAGCGCTGAAAGCCCCTCCTAGGGTTCTCTCCTAGGGTTCACCCTTAATTGACGGCTCATCCCTCACGCCCATATATTTTTATGAACATATAGTACATTTTTGAACATAAACACAGCCAACAGGCAGACAAAATGCCCCTAAAGATCGGAATCAACGGCGCCGGCATCGGAGGCCTCGCCGCAGCCATCGCACTACGCAAGCTCGGCATGGACGCCATCGTCTACGAACAAGCCCCCCGCTTCGCCCGCGTAGGCGCCGACATCAACCTGACCCCCAACGCCGTACGCGCCCTCGACGGGCTAGGCATCGGCGCCGCCCTGCGTGAAACCGCCGCACGCCCCAGCCACCGCATCAGCCGCATGTGGGACACCGGCGAAGAAACTTCCCGCCTGCCGATGCAGGAAGACGCCGAGCGCCGCTACGGCGCCCCGCAGCTGACCATGCACCGCGCCGACCTGATGACCGCACTGGAAGCCGCCGTGCCGTCCGAATGCGTGCGCCTTGGCCACAAGGCCGTGGCCATCGAGCCGCATGCCGATGGCGCCACGCTGCGCTTCGCCAATGGCGCAAAGGAGCGCGTCGATGTGCTGGTCGGCGCCGACGGCATCCACTCGACCGTGCGCACCGCCCTGTTCGGCCAGGAAAGCCCGATCTTCACCGGCGTGGTGGCCTACCGCGCGGTCGTTCCGGCCGAGCGCCTCGCCGGCGTGCCCAACCTGGGCGCCTTCACCAAATGGTGGGGCCCGGAGTCCGCCACGCAGATCGTCACCTTCCCGCTCAACCGCGGCCGCGACATCTTTATGTTCGCCACCGTCGCGCAGGAAGCCTGGCGCCATGAGTCCTGGACCACGCCGGGCCGCGTGGAAGACCTGCGCAGCGCCTATGCCGGCTTCCACCCCGAGGCCCGCGCACTGCTGGATGCCTGCGACGAGGTGCTGATCTCCGCGCTGTACGTGCGCGACCCGCTGCCGGCATGGTCCGCCGGCCCGGTCACGATAATGGGCGACGCCTGCCATCCGATGATGCCGTTCATGGCGCAAGGTGCAGGCATGGCGATTGAAGACGGTGTAGTGCTCGCACGCTGCCTCGCTGATAGCGCGCGCGGCGGTGCCGCAGGCGTGCCCGCCGCGCTGGCGCGCTACCAGGCCGCGCGCCACGAACGCACCAGCCGCATCCAGATCGGCTCGCGCAGCAATGCCTGGCTGAAGGAAGGCGGCAATGCCGACTGGGTGTACGATTACGACGCTTGGAACGTCGCCCTCGGCTGAAGCCGAGGCGATCGTTTCCGCCGGCACGGCCGCCTGCGCGGCCGTTTTCCGTTGACAGCAGACACCACCATGCCCAAGTCCCGCCCACAGCCTGACCTTGCCGACGATGCCGATACGGAAGACGCCCGCGAAGCCCAGCTGGTCTCGCCGGTGATCCGCGGCCTGCGCCTGCTGCGCTTCATCGCCGAGGGCGGCGCCACCGCCAACCTGAGCGAAGTGGGCCGGCGCATCGACGTGAACCGCGTCACCGTGATGCGGCTGCTGGACACACTGGAGCATGAGGGCATGGTGGAACGCCTGCCGCAAGGCGGACACCAGGTAGGCTTCAACTTCCTGAAGCTGGCCTCGCGCGTGCTGGCCACCAATGACCTGACCAGCTTTGCCGCACGCGTGCTGGCCCGGCTGAGCGCGTCGCTGCAGCTGTCGGCCTACCTGGCTGTGCGCGATGGCGGCGATGCACTCTACCTGCTGCGGCAGATGCCCGCGGCCTCGCTGGTCAGCAATATCCAGGTGGGCAGCCGCGTTGCCGCGCACCTGACCACGCCCGGGCGGATGCTGATTGCCGAGCTGCCGCCGGAGACGCTGCGCGAGCTGCTGGGGCCCGATCCGCTGCCGACGGTCACCGGCCAGAGCCCGGCCACCCACGCGCGGCTGGCCGATATCCTTGCCGCCGACCGCGAACGCGGCTGCGCCTGGAGCTTCTCCGCCTATGAACCGGGCATCGATTCCTGCGCGGCACCGGTGCGCGGCGCCGACGGCGACGTGATCGCCGCCATCAGCGTGGCGGGACCGCAGCAGCGCTTTGAAGCCGATGGCGCGCTGCGCGAGCGCGTGGCGAAGGAAGTCAGGCAGGCCGCGCGCGACCTGTCGGGCCTGATGGGGTACCGCTGTGCCACTACTCCGCGGTAATCCCGTACGCCTTGATCAGCTTCGCCCACGCCGCGGTTTCCTCGCGGATGCGGGCCTCGAGCGCCTGCGGCGTGCTGCCCACCGGCTCCATACCCTGGCGCTGCAGCTCGGCACGCACCGCGGGCGTTGCCAGCAGCGCGCGCACGTCGGCGCTGAGCGCATCGGCCGCCGGCTGCGGCGTGGCCTTGGGCACCAGCAGCGCATACCAGGAACTGACGTCGATGCCGGGCACGCCCTGCTCGGCCAGCGACGGCACGTTCGGCGCGGCCGGCGAGCGCCTGGGCTGCGTCACCGCCAGCGCGCGCAGCGCGCCGGACTGGATGAACGGCGCCAGCGTCGGCCATGTGCCGAACAGTACCGGCACCTGCCCGCCCACCACGTCGTTGAGCGCCTGCGTGGTGCCTTTGTAGGGCACGTGCAGCAGCGTGATGCCGGCCTTGTTGCGGAACAGTTCGCCGGCCAGGTGCAGGCCGCTGCCGACGCCCGGGCTGGCGTAGCCCAGCGGCTTGCCGGACTTCTCTGCCTGCTGGGCCAGCCTGACCAGCTCCTGCACGGAATTCGCTTTCACTGACGGATGCACCGCCAGCACGTTGGGCGAGCCCGCCAGCAGCGACACCGGCCGGAAATCACGCTCGACGTTGTAGGTCAGCGCCGGCATCAGCGTCGGGTTGATGGTCAGGTTGCCCGCCGGGGCCACCAGCAGCGTGCAGCCGTCGCCCGGTGCGCGCCGCACCGTGTCAATGCCAATATTGCCGTTGGCGCCAGGCTTGTTGTCGACCACGAACGGCGTGCCGCGCCGCTGCTGCAGCCCGTGCGCCAGCGTGCGCGCGAGCTGGTCTGCCGGGCCGCCGGCGGGGAACGGCACCACGATGCGCACGTTCGCACAACCGGCGGCCTGTACCGCCTGCCACGGCACGCACGCCGCCACCGCAGCGGCCAGCGCCGTGCCAACCAGCCATTGCCGCCGGCGCGGCGACCTGTTGTATCTCTTGCATTGCTGCATATTGCTTCCCATCGGATGGCAGGCGGCGCGCGTTGCCGTCACGCGAACGGCTTCGGCACCTCCGGCCGGTAGTCGAGCAGTCGCGACAGCTCGGCCGCCGCCCGCCTGACCTGTTCCACCACGTTGTCGAGCTGGTCCGGATCGATGCGCGAGGCCGGGATGGTCGCGCCCAGCGCCGCCACCACCTTGCCGCTGCGGTCGCGCACCGGCGCCGCGATGGTGGAGATGCTGGCCTCGAAGAACCCTTCATGCAGCACATAGCCGCGCTGGCGGTCGCGCTGGACCATGTCGTACAGCTCTTCGACGGTGCGCGGGGTGCTTTCGGAATACACCTCCAGGCGCTCCTCCGGATACAGCGCGCGCAACTCCGCCAGCGACAGATCCTCCAGCAGCACGCGGCCCAGCACGGTGGCATGCGCCGGCAGCCGCGTGCCGACATTGACCGTGCTGGCAAACGGGCGCGAGGCCACCGACTTGGCCACATAGACGATGGAGCGCCCGTCGCGCACCACCAGGTTGCACGGATAGTGGATCTCGTCGCGCAGCCGGTCCAGCAGCGGGCGGCCCAGCTCGGTCAGCTCCAGCGAAGCCAGGTAGTCAAAGCCCAGCCGCAGCACCGCCATGCCCAGGCGGAACTCGCGCCCGCCGTCGGTGCGCTCGACGAAGCCCATCATTTCCAGCGTGGCCAGCAGCCGGAACACGGTCGAACGCGGCACCTTGAGCCGGCGCGCCAGCTCGGCCGCCGACAAGGTGCGCTCACGGCTGCTGAATTCGGCCAGCAGCCGCAGGCCGCGCTCCAGCCCCGGCACGATGTACTTGTCCTGGGCGCTCTCTTGGGCGCCCTCCTGGCCGCTTTCCTGCGTGTCTTCCTGCGGCGAATCGGTCGTCATGGTCTGTCTCTGCAATATTCGGTCTTGGCGTAACGCTCTCATATATCACGCCTGCACCCCGTAGGGTACCCGTATTGCCGGCAGACCCCGCCCCGGGCCCGCCTATGCCCCTGGGCGCAGGTAGTCGCGCAGCCAGGCCGCGCATTGCTCGCCCTGGGCGGCGGGCCAGCGCACCACGATGGTCTCGTCGCGGCGGCGCAGCTCGACGCAGATGTCCGACAGCGGCCCGCGCGCGGCCTCGCCGCGCCCGAACAGCCGCGAGAACAGCCCGGCGGCGGCGGGTGCCGGCGGCGTGGACTGCGCCGGCAGCACCGCATGGCCGTTGACCGCCGCGGCCGATGCCACCGGTGCCGCAGGTGCGGACTTCGCCGCCGGCTCGGGCGCTGCTTGCGCCTCCTGCGGCGACAGCCGTGCCAGCAGGTTGGCGCCGAACTCGTCCCACATGCGGTCGGCCTTGGTCTTCATCACGCTCAGGCCGAACGTGCCCAGCCGGCCCAGCACGTCCACCTGCACCTTGATACGCACCTGCGTGTCGCCATCGTCCAGCGCGGTCAGGAAGAGCTCGCTCGACTGGCGCAGCGAGCTGGCCACCGAAGCATCCTCGCCGGTGCCCTCGGTGCGCAGGTAATGCGGCGCGCGTGTCTCGACAATCTTGGTATGCAGACGGAAGCGCGCGTTGATGAAGGCGATCTTGACCGCCATATGGGCGATGTACTCGACATCGCTCAGCACCTCGATCGATTCCATGCCGGGCACGCACGCGCCCATCACGTTGGGGTCGAGCAGCAGCTCCCACACGCGCGCCGGCGGCGCCGCGGTGACCAGGGTCTTTTCAATTTCCACGCATTTTCTCCGCGGCGGACAGGACCGATTCAACGATGCCGACATAGCCCGTGCAACGGCACAGGTTGCCGTTCAGGCCGTGGCGGACCTCGTCTTCGGTAGGGTTGGGGTTGTTGGCAAGCAGCGCGCACGAGGCCATCAGGAAGCCCGGGGTGCAATAGCCGCACTGCAGCCCGCCGTTGTCCATGAAGCACTGCTGCAGCGGATGCAGCTGGCCGTCGGCGGCCAGCCCCTCCACGGTCATCACATGGCGCCCGCGTGCCTGCACGGCGAGCATCAGGCAGGACTTGACCACCTCGCCGTCGACCAGCACGGAGCAGGCACCACAGATGCCGGTCTCGCAGCCGCGCTTGGTGCCGGTCAGGTTCAGGTCGTCGCGCAGCAGGTCGGACAGCAGGCGCCGCGCCGGCACCTCCACCTGGTGTTCTTCGCCGTTGACGGTGAGTTCGATGCTGACTTGGTTCATGAGGACTCCTTACTCCGATGCCACGCCGAACAGCTCGGCAATGGTGCGGCGCGCGACTACCCGCACCATCTCGCGCCGGTAGCTTTCGGACCCGCGCATGTCCGAGACCGCGTTGATGTCCGCGGCGACAATGGCGGCCGCTTCCTCGGCCAGTTCCGCGGTGACGGCCTTGCCGGCCAGTAGCGCTTCGGCGCGGCGCAGCCGGGCCGGAATCGGCGTGGACGCGCCTACCGCCAGGTGGGCCTCGACGCAGAACGCGCCCTCGCGCCGCACCGCCAGCGCCACGCTGGCGAGCGGCCGGTGCTCGGCGGCGGTGCGCAGGAAGCGCGCATAGCGGCCATCGGCGCCGGCACCCGGCGCCGGCACGCGGATCTGCGTGAGGATCTCGTCGGGCGCCAGCGCCGTGACGTAGTAGTCGACCAGGAAGTCCTCGATATCGATCTCGCGCTCGCCGCCTCGGCCGCTGACCACAATCCGCGCGCCCAGCGCCATCATGCAGCCCGGCGGATCGGTGGCGGGGTCGGCATAGCAGAGGTTGCCGCCGATGGTGCCCTGGTTGCGCACCTGCGGATTGGCCACGCGCGAGGCCATGCTGGCCAGCATGGGGTAGTGCGCCTGCACCAGCGGCGAGCGCGCCACCTCGGCATGCAAGGTCAGCGCGCCGATGCGCAGGCCCTCGCGCGCATCGAAGGTGATGCCGCGCAGCGCATCAAGCCGGCCCAGCGAGACCAGGTGGCCGGGCGTCAGCATGCGCTGGCGCATGCCGAGCATCAGCGCGGTGCCGCCGGCAAGGATGCGGCAACTGTCGCCCAGGTCGGCCAGCATCTGGCTGGCCTCGGCCACGGTGGCCGGCTCAAGGAATGCAAAGTCACGCATGGGCGGCCTCCTTCTGCTTCAGTTCGCGCAGGCCAGCCAGCACCTTCTCCGGCGTGATCGGCAGCGACTGGATGCGCACGCCCACGGCGTCGAACACGGCATTGGCGATCGCCGCCGCGCCCGGCAGGATCGCGGTTTCGCTGGCGCCCTTGGCACCATAGGGGCCGTTGGGATCGTTCGATTCCACCACGTCAGTGCGCAGCATCGGCACTGCGTCGGCGGTAGGCATGGTGTAGTCGGCAAAGTTGCCGTTCATCAGGCGGCCATCCTCATATTGCAGGTTCTCGTACAGGGTCCAGCCGATCGCCTGCACGGTCGCGCCGTGGGTCTGGCCGTGCACGGCGAGCGGGTTGATGGCCTTGCCGCAGTCGTCGGCGACAAAGCTGTCGATCACGGTAACCTGGCCGGTGCTGGTGTCGACTTCCACTTCCACCGCCTGTGCCGCGAAGGAGTGCGCGGGCGCGACGTTGCCGTAGTAGTCGGCATCGTGCATCACCGTGGGCGCGTCATAGGTGGCGCGAACATGGATGCCCTCGCCGCCGTGGCGGAAGATATGCAGCCGCGCGATCTCCGCCAGCGTGGCGGACTTGTCGGGCTGGTCCGGCGCGGCGATGCGGCCATCGGCAATCTCCAGTTGTTCCGCGTCCACGCCGAGCTTCTCCGCCGCGAGTGCCAGCAGCTTCTGCCGCGCCTCGCGCGCGGCACGCAGCACTGCATTGCCGGCGATGATGGTCACGCGCGACGCCAGCGAGCCCAGGCAGAACGGCGCGGTATCGGTATCCGGCGCCATCACGGTGATGTGCGACAGCGGGATGCCCAGCTCCTGCGCGCAGATCTTGCTGAGCATGGTGTTGGCGCCCTGCCCCATGTCGCATTCGCTGGTCTGCAGCATTACGCGGCCGTCCTCGTTGACCTTGAGCAGGATGGTCGAGCCGTCCCAGTTGCCCAGCGTGCGGTTGCCGCTGACGTGCATGGCCGCGGCAATGCCCACGCCGCGCCGGCGCGTGCCGGTGCTGCGCGGGGCGGCGCGCTTCTCGTCCCAGCCGATGGCCTTGCGGGTCATGTCCAGGCACTCGGCCATGCCGGTGCTGCTGATCTTCCAGCCATGCACGCTGGTCTCGCCGGCGCCGATCGCATTGCGCTTGTGCACCTCCACCGGGTCCATGCCGACCATGCCGGCCAGCACCGTCAGGTGGCAGTTCAGCGGAAACTGCATCTGCTGCCCGCCAAAGCCGCGGAAGGCGCCGCGCGGCGGGTTGTTGGTATAGGCCATGACCGCGTGCGAGCGCACGTTCTGCACGCGGTGCATATTGTCGCTGCGCATGACGGTGACGTGCATCACGTCACCGGCAAGCCCGGAGTAAACGCCGCATTCGGCCGTGATGCGCACATCCTTGGCCAGGATCACCCCGTCCGCCGACAGCCCCATGCGCAGCCACACTTTCATCGGCACGCTGGCGCGCGCGCCCTGGAAGTCTTCCAGCCGGTTGTTGACCAGCCGCACCGGGCGCTCCAGCCGGCTGGCCAGGAAGGCGCAGATCAGGCTGTTGTTCTCCTCGACGATCTTGGCGCCGAAGCCGCCGCCGGTGGTGGCCTGCACCACGCGGATGGTCGAGACCGGCCGGTCCAGCGCCTCGGCCAGCCGCGCGCGCGCCAGGAACACGGACTGGGTCGAGGCCCACAGCGTGAGCCGCCCGTTGCCGTCCTGCGCCGCCACCGAGGCCATCGGCTCCAGGTAGCCCGGATACTGCGAGTGCATGTCGTAGGTGGCCTCATACACCGCGGCGCAGGCTTCGAACGCGGCATCCACGTCGCCCCGCACGATGTGCATCTCATGGCCGATATTGCGCGTGCCGGCATGGATCTCGGGTGCGCCCTCGGCCAGCGCCGCTGCGGGCGTCAGCAGCGCGGGCTGCGCCTCATACTCGATGCGGACCAGGTCCAGCGCGTCGCGCGCGATTTCCTCGCTGACCGCCACCACCGCGGCCACTTCCTCGCCGACGTGGCGCACCACGCCGCAGGCCAGGATGCGCTGCTCCTTGCGGTGCGGGCCCCAGTTGCGGGTGGGCACATCCTGCCCGGTCACCACCAGCTTGACGCCGGGCAGCGCCTTCGCCGCGGCGGTGTCGATGCGCACGATACGCGCGTGCGGGTGCGGGCTGCGCAGCACCTTGGCGTGCAGCATGCCGGGCAACTTGATGTCGCCGGCATACCGCGCGCGCCCCATGACCTTTTCCCGCGCGGTCACCTGCGGCGTGGAGCTTCCCACGATGGCCTTGCTCATGCCGGCCTCCTGCTTGTCTGGTTGCATGAATGCGATGCGGTGCGTCATTCCGCCGCGATCGCGAGGTCGCGGATCACCTTGCCCAGCCGCTCGTAGTCGGCCGCGTTGACCTTTTCCAGCGCGGCCGGGACGCCGCCCACCGGGCTGGCGCCGAAGGTGGCCATCTTCTCGGTCACGTCGGGCAAGCGCAGCACGTCGTTGAGCTGCTGGTTCAGCACCTTGACCACCTCGGGCGGCGTGCCCTTGGGCGCCATCACGCCATGCCAGGCGCCGACCACCACGTCCTTGTAGCCAAGCTCGGCCAGCGTCGGCACGTTGGGCAGCAGCGGCGAGCGCTTTGCGTCCGTGATCGCCAGCGGGATCAGCCGGCCGGTGTTGATGTACTGCGCCACCGGGCCCAGCGTGACGTAGGCAAAGTTCACGTGCCCCGCCACCACGTCGTTGACCGCCGGCGCCACGCCCTTGTACGGCACGTGCTGGATCTTCACGCCCGCGGCGCGGTTCAGCATCTCGCCGGCGATATGCATCGGCGAACCCGCGCCCGGGCTGCCATAGGTCAGCGTCTTGCCGCCCTTGGCCGCGGCAATCATCTCGCCCACGGTCTTGATGCCCGCCTGCGGGTTGGCCACCAGCAGCACCGCCTGCACCGCGGTCTGGATCACGGGGGTGAAGCCGTACAGCGGGTCATAGCTGGCCGACGGCGCCAGCCTGAGCACCATCGGCGCCAGCGTGAAAGGGTTGGGCGTGTACAGCAGCGTGTAGCCGTCCGCCGGCGCGCGGCTGACAAAGCTGGCGCGACCACGCCGCCGGCGCCGGGGCGGTTCTCGACAATGACCGGCTGCTTCAGGCGCGCCGACAGCTTATCGGCATAGAGCCGGGCCATGGCGTCGGTGTCGCCGCCGGGCGGATAGGCCACGACCATGGTCACGGTCTTGGCCGGATACGCGGCGGTGGCCAGCGCGCTGCCCGCGGCAAGCGCGAGCGCGGCCATGGCAGTGGCGGCAAGGAAAAGGCGGCGGGGGCGTTCGTGTCTCATCAACAGCTCCTGTGGGGGCGCATTCGCGGTTGGAGTGGGCTGTTTTGCGCACCGCGAAAACAGGGTTGGCTCGGGTTACAACACTTTTGGTTGTTTTATTAGTAAAACGTACGTTCACATCAGGAACGTTATTAATCCTAGGTCGTCAATATTGACAACTCAACTTACGTTAAATACCAATTGACATGGTAATTTTTTAGACTTGCCCGTTGCCGTGAAAGCGACACACGGTGGCGGAATTGGCTAGCGGCTGTGAGACAATCTGGCCCGCAAACCGGCCCCGCATGACGGCCGGCAGACCCGATCAAGAGGAACGCATGCCCCGTGACGCCGCGCCCGCCAAGGGCCAGCCCGCGCCAGACACCGACATCACCAGCCCGTGGACCGACCTCGACGAGGCCGGCAGCGGCCTGACCGTCGACAATTTCCTGACCACGATGCTGAGCCAGCTGGTCACCGCGCTGCGCAGCACGGTGACCAAGCCCTATGCGGAACAGTTCGGCCTGACCGTGCCGGAGTGGCGCATCCTGGCGCTGCTGGCGCACGCGCGCGAGCTGCCGTTTGCCGAGCTGGTGACGCAATCGACCTCGGACAAGGCGCTGGTGAGCCGCACGCTGCGGCTGCTGGAGGAACGGGGGCTAGTGCAGCTGACTTCGGCCGGCAACACGCCGCGCAAGAAGCTGATCTGTGCGATCAGCGAAGCTGGTGCGGCACTGCACGACCAGGTGATGCCGCTGGCGCGGCGGGGGCAGGCGCAGGTGATACGGCAGTTGTCGCCAGAGGAGCGCGAAGCGGTCTACCAGGGGCTGCGCAAGCTGTTGCGCGCGCAGGCCTGACAAGGAAAGCGGCTTCCGGACGACTTGCTCGCCCGGAGCCGCCACAGCCAGCGTTTGCCGGGCACCCCAACCCGGCCTTCACTCCCGCCGCCTCAGTGGCGCGCTGCCACGCTCTGGCGCTGGTACGAGGCCAGCGTCAGCCGCATGGCGTCACGCACAGCCGCCACCGAGCGGTTGTCGTCATCCCCCTTGCGCGTCACCAGCGACAGGGTCAGCACCGGCGCCGAGCGGCCCAGCCGCACCAGCCGCACCGGGTAGTTTTGCACCAGCGTCGGGTCGGGCCCCTGCAGGATCGACACCCCCAGCCCGGCACTGACCATTGCCACGATCGCCGGCGCACTGTCGAACTCCAGCGTGCCGCGGATTTCGGACACGTGCGCATGCACGTACTGCGCCGCCATCGCCCCGGACACGGTATTGCGGTCGTAGCGGATCCAGTCGTACAGGCGGAACAGCGAGGCCACGTTGGTCTCGGTGGACGCGGGTGGTGCGATCAGCATCAGTTCGCGCCGCATCATCGGGGTCCAGCGCAGCCGCGCCGAACCGCCGGCTGCCGGCTGCGCCACGAGCGCCGCATCGATGTCGCCTGCCTTGACCGATGCCGTCAGCGTGCTGCTGCGCCCGCGCACCAGCCGCAGTTCCAGCCTGGGATGGCGCTCGCGCACATAGCGCACGATGCCGGGCAGCACGACCGGTTGCAGCGACTCGATCACCCCCAGCCGCACTACCCCCTCCACCGCCAGTCCACTTCCGGAGCGCAGCGCTTCCAGGTTCTGCAGTGCCTGGCGCATGGTGTCGGCCACCTCGCGCGCGAGCTGGTTGGGCCGCGCCTGCAGCCCGGAGCGGTCGAACAGCGGCTTGCCCAGGTACTGCTCAAGCTGCTTCATCTGCATGCTGACAGCGCTGGGGGTGACGTTGGCCTGACGCGCGGCGCCGGCGAAGGTGCCGGTCTGCAGCACGCCCTCAAGCGTATGGAAGGTCTCAATTTTCATCAAAAAATCTTATGAAGTAACTCAAATAAGTTCGCTTTTCTAATGATAGGGCACGCCGCTAGACTGGGCTCACGGGATCGAACACAGATCGAACCCAACCACTGCACGCTACGCAAAACACGGAGGAGCCCCCGACATGTCAGTCATCGCCGCATCGCAACGCCCCGTCGCCTGGACCGCCCAGCAAGCCCGCGAGGACCGCTCCTGGGTACTGCGCATGAACGAGGCCGAAGTCCAGGGCATGCGTGACGCGCTCGACCACGCCAGGACACTGAACAAGCCGCTGCTGGCAATGCAGCAGGCCGACTTTCCGCTCAATGACGCCGCCCGCGCCGTGCTCAGGCGCGCCATCGACATCACCCAGGGCGGCTGGGGCATGTGCCTGCTCAAGGGCTTTCCGGTCGACGAATGGACCGAGGAGGAATCGCGCCTGGCCTACTGGGGCATGAGCCTGTACATGGGCGTGGGCCGCACGCAGAACCGCGCCAGCCAGTTCATGAACGACGTGCGCAATGAAGGCGGCGAATACAAGGTCAAGGGCGGCCGCGGCTACAACACCAATGCCGGGCTGGATTTTCACCAGGACTCGTGCGACGTGGTCGGCCTGCTGTGCCGGCGCACCGCGCGCGCGGGCGGCACCAGCAAGGTGACCAGTTCGATAGCGCTGTATGAGGAAGTGCAGCGCCGCCGCCCCGACCTGATCCCGGTACTCAAGGACACCTTCTTCCACAGCTACCAAGGCACGCAGGACCCCAGCCAGCCGCCGTACTACCGCTGCCCGGTCTTCGGCAGCCATCCCGAGTATTTCTCCGCGCGCACCAACCGCAAGAACACCGACGCCGCGCAGCGCGACTTTGCCGAGCTGCCGCGCCTGACGCCGGCGCAGGTCGAGGCGCTGGACCTGCTCGACGAGCTGATGCCGAGCGAGCTGCTGTGCTTCACCATGGAACTGGAGCAAGGCGACATGCAGCTGCTGAACAACTACGTCACGCTGCATTCGCGCACGCCGTTCGAGGACCATGAGGAGCCGGACCGCAAGCGCCACCTGTTCCGCCTGTGGCTGGCCGTGCCGGGTTCGCAGCCGCTGCCCGAAGACTGGAAGGAATATTACGGCGACGTGCGTGCCGGATCGGTGCGCGGCGGCGTGCGCGGCAGTGAGATCACGCAGGAATTCCTTGACTATGAGAAGCGCCAGGCGGCGGCGCTCGGCATGCTGTTCGAGACCTGGCGCCCACAGCTGCGCCAGGAAGACATGGTGCGCATCCTGGCCGGGCATGCGGCCAAGGCGGCCGCGGGCGCCACGGCATGAGCGGCGACAGCACGCACTCCCCTTCGCTGAAGGAACGCCTGCGCCGGCCCGAGCCGGTGCTGGCGCCCGGCGTCTACGATGCCCTCAGCGCGCTGCTGGCCGAGCAGGCCGGCTTCGAGGCGCTGTACCTGTCGGGCGGCGCGGTCGCCTACACGCTGCTGGGCCACTCCGACGTGGGCCTGACCACGGCCACCGAGACCGCCGACGTGCTGGCGCGCATCACCGACCGCGTGTCGCTGCCGGTGATCGTCGACGGCGACACCGGCTACGGCAACGCGCTCAACACGCAGCGCACGGTGCGCGCTTTCGAGCGCGCCGGCGCGGCGATGATCCAGCTCGAGGACCAGGGCTTTCCCAAGCGTTGCGGCCACCTCGCCGGCAAGTCGCTGGTCACGGTGCGCGAGATGTGCGGCAAGCTGCGTGCCGCTCTCGACGCGCGCCATAGCGCCGACACACTGATCCTGGCGCGCACCGACGCCGTCGCCGTGGAAGGCCTGGACGCCGCCATCGAGCGCGCCGAAGCCTATCTGGCCTGCGGCGTCGACGCGCTGTTTATCGAGGCAGTAGTGTCAGCCGCCGACATGGACCGCGTCTGCGGCCGCTTCGCCGCACGCGTGCCGCTGCTGGCCAATATGGTCGAGGGCGGCAAGACCCCGATCCAGAGCGCGGCCGAACTGGGCGGGCGCGGCTACCGCATCGTGATCTACCCGGGCGGCACCGTGCGCTTCGCCTCGCGCCAGCTGCAGCGCTACTTCGCCGGCCTCAGGGCCGACGGCAGCACACGCGCATTCATGGAGGAAATGAACGATTTCGACGCACTGAACCGGCTGATCGGCACGCCCCAGCTGCTCGACGCCGGCCGCCGCTATGCGGACGACGACTAACGGCACGCGCCGCCACGTTGCCCCGCACATGCTGTAAGGCATTCCGCCCACCAGAGGCAGGCCAGAAGCCCCCGCAACGATGCCCCCATCGTCCAGGTACATAAAGAGAGAAACGGAGACAACCCATGCAACGACGCGAATTCCTGGCGCTGCTGGCGGCCAGCACAATGCTGCCCGGCACCCTGCAGGCCGCCCCGGCCGTGACCAAGTTGCTGGTCGGCGCCACGCCCGGCGGCGGCACTGACCTGGTGGCGCGCGCGCTGGCCGCTGAACTGGAGCAACGCCTGAAGCACCCCTATATCGTCGAGAACCGCGGCGGCGCAGCCGGCAACATCGCGGCGAGCGCGGTGGCCAAGGCCGATCCGGACGGCGGCACGCTGCTGCTCAGCTACACCAGCCACGCCATCAATCCCGCGCTGTTCGACAAGAAGCCGTTCGACCCGATCAAGGACTTCACGCCGATTTCGCTGATCGCCACCTCGCCGCTGCTGCTGGTGTCACGCCCCGACCTGGGCGCGAACAACGTGCGCGAGCTGATCGCGCTGGCCAAGTCCAGGCCCGGCAAGCTCAGCATCGCCGTGGCCGGCCTCGGCAGCGCCAACCACCTGGCCGGCGAGATGTTCAAGCAAGAGGCGGGCATTGACCTGGTCAGCGTGCCTTACAAAGGCGCGTCCCCCGCGATCGCCGACGTGGTCGCCGGCCAGGCCGACTTGCTGCTGGGCAACGTCGCCACGGTGCAGCCGCTGTTGCGGGCCGGCAAGGTCAAGGGGCTGGGCGTCAGCAGCCTGAAGCGCCTGCCCGCGTTCCCGCAGATCGCGCCGATCGCCGACGTGGTGCCCAATTTCGACTACAGCTCGTGGTACGGCCTGCTCGGGCCGGCCGGCATGTCGGCGGACGTGGTTGCACAGCTGGAGAAAGCCGTGCGCGCCGCGGTCGCGTCGCCGGCAATGCGCAAGCGCCTGGCCGGCGAAGGGCTGATGCCGGTGGGCAATGATGCCGCGCAGTTCACGCAGTTCCTGCAGGGGGAAATCGCGCGTTGGGCGAAGGTGGTGGCGGTTACCGGGGCGCGGATGAGCTGAGCTTCCGGCGCAAAGAAAAAGGGCTGCACCGGATCACGGTGCAGCCCCCAAGGGAACGGGACGAGCAACGCCCGTTCAGACCTCCAGCTCCTCCAGCACGCGGCCCTTGGTCTCAATCCCAAGGAAATGTACCGTGACAGCCGCCAGCGCGGGCACCACGGACAGCGCGAAGAAGGCAATGCTGAGATCACCACTGCCGATGGTGCTGGCAATCAGCCCCGGCGCGAAGATCGCCGCCAGCTTGAGCCACGCCCCACCCAGCCCACACCCCATCGCCCGCACGCTGGTCGGATACAGTTCCGGCGTATAGACATAGGCGGTGATGAAGCCGCTGGCCAGGAACCCCATCGCCAGCGCGCACAGGGTCGCGACCACATACACGTTCGACGCGTGGAACACCCCCGCCAGCACCAGCGACAGCGCGCACAGCAGGAACGACACATTGATCACCGGCTTGCGCCCGACCTTGTCCACAATCATCGCGCACACCAGCGAACCGACCACGCCCAGCACCGAGGCGCCGGCGGCGAGGTTCAGCGCCAGCTGCAGCGGCGCGTGGTAGACGGTCTTGTAGACCGTGGGCAGCCACGTCGACAGCCCGTACTGGATAAAGCCGCAGGTTGCCCACAGCATCCACACCGCCAGCGTGCGGCCGATATAGGGCTTGCTGACCAGGTCGCGCACGCGGCGGCGCGGGTGCTGTGCCATGCGTTCGTAGGCGCTGGTGTCGCCCAGCGGCGGCAGCGGCGTCCTGGCGCGCGCCTCGAAGGCCCACAGCGCGGCATCGGCCTCGTCCAGCCGGCCCTTCTCGGCCAGCCAGCGCGGCGATTCCGGGATCACGCGGCGCAGGATGAAGAACAGCACCAGCGGCACGCCGCCGATGAAATACATCAGCTCCCAGCCGTAGTGCGGCACCAGCCAGGCGCCGATGCCGTTGGACACCATCAGCCCGATCGGGAACACCACCTCGTACAGCAGCACGAAGCGCCCGCGCCCATGGGCGCGCGTGACCTCGTTGATATAGGTGGCCGCCACCGGCAGTTCGCCGCCCAGGCCCAGGCCCTGCACGATGCGCAGCAGCGCGAAGATCTCGAACGACGGGGCAAAGCCGCAGGCCAGGCTCATCAGCCCGATGATGCCCGCGCTCCAGCCGATCGAGCGCAGCCGGCCGAAGCGCTCGGCCAGCCCCGGGAACAGCAGCGCCCCGACCAACTGGCCGACCGACGGCGCCGCGATCAGAAAGCCGATCTGGCCCGGCGTGAGCGACCACTGCGCGATCAGCAGCGGCAGCGTGGCGGCGATGGCGATCACGTCGAAGCCATCGAAGAAGGTGGCCAGGCCGATCAGCAACCGGGCGCGGATATGCATGGCGTTTCCCGGCATGCGCTCGATGCGGGCAACGATATTGCCGCGCGTGAGCGGGCCGCTGCGGGCCGCCGCTGCGCTCTGGCCGGCGCTGTCAGCCGTGGTCACGATACCTGCGGTGGCGGCCACCGGTGCGCCGGGGGACGCTGCGTCTTGTCTCTGGGTCAGCACGGGATGTCTCGGTTTGATTCTTGGGGCGGCCCGGCATGCGGGAGGTTTGCTCCCCTCTCCCGCATGCGGGAGAGGGGCCAGGGGTGAGGGGCGGCGGTTCTGGTGGCGTGGTGCCTTGCCAAACCACCCCTCACCCTGCCCTCTCCCCATGAGGGGAGAGGGGAACACCATCGGTGTCCAAAGGCTGTGCGGCAGGATTACAGGTCGAGCACCAGCTTGCTGCCCTTGCACCCCGACACGCACACCATCATGGTCTTGTTGCTGGCGCGCTCGCTGCTGCTGAGCACGCTGTCGCGATGGTCGGGGCAGCCTTCCAGCACCGCGGTCTCGCACGAGCCGCACACGCCTTCGCGGCAGCTGTAGTCCATCTGTACGCCGGCATCGAGCAGCGCGTCCAGCAGCGACTTGCCGGACGGCACCTTGACGGTGGTGCCGGTGCGCGACAGCGACACGGTGTACTCGCCTTCCTGCACCGCCTCGGTCGAGGGATCGGCGGCAAAGCGCTCGATGTGCACGTTCGGGTAGCTATGCGCTTCGCAGGCAGCCTCGAACGCCTTCAGCATCGGGCCGGGGCCGCAGCAGTAGAAGTGCGTCTGCGGGTCCTGGCCAGCCAGCATCGCGTTCAAGTCCGGCGGCACGCCGGCCTCGTCGTCGAAGTGAAAGCGCACTGCATCGCCATGGGCCGACAGCTGTTCGACGAATGCGGCCTCGGCACGCGAACGGGCGCAGTAGATCAGCGTGAACGACTTGCCCAGTTCGGCCAGCCGGCGCGCCATGCAGACGATCGGCGTCACGCCGATGCCGCCGGCGACCAGCACGGTGTGCGCGGCGCTTTCGTCCAGGGCGAAGTTGTTGCGCGGCGCCCCCACGGTCAGCGTGGTGCCAACGCGCAGCTGCTCATGCACGTAGCGCGAACCGCCGCGGCTGCCGCGGTCCAGCAGCACGCCCACGGTATAGCGCTGGCGCGCTTCGGGCGCGCCGCACAGCGAGTAGCTGCGCACCAGGCCGTTGCCCAGGTGCAGGTCGATATGGGCGCCCGGGCTGTACTCGGGCAGGGTCTTCCCTTCGGGATCTTGCAGTTCGATGCTGACCACGCCGCGCGCTTCATAGCGCATGGCGTGGACGCGCAGGGTCAGGGACTGGTGGGCACTCATTGCTGCTTCCTTCGATTGCTGCTGACTTACCGCTTCTCGGTCAGGAACTTGCCTGCCGGTCCGCCCGCGTTCTTCTGGCGGCGGGTGTTGCCGTCGATGCCGCCTTCGATCGCCCATTCGGCGAACATGGTCGGCCCCGGCTCGAAAGCGCGCGGCTCCCAGTGTTCGTCCAGCTGGTCTTCGTCGGCGTAGTACTCGATCAGGCCGCCGGCCGGGTTCTTGAAGTACCAGAAGTAGGCCGACGAGATCGGGTGCCGGCCCGGGCCGAGCTGCGTGTCCCACCCCTTGCGCGAGACATGCATGCCGCCGCCGAAGACTTCATGGATGTCGCGCACGGTGAAGGCGACGTGGTTCAGGCCGCTTTTGGGTTCCGGCAGCTGCAGCAGGAACAGGTCGTGGTGGCCGCCTTCGGGCGTGCAGCGCAGGAAGGCGCCGCGGTCCGGATAGCGGTCCGACGGCACGAAGCCGAACTTCTCGACATAGAAGCGCTCCGTGGCCTTGACGTCCTTGACGAAGAACACCACGTGGCCCACTTCGATCGGGGTGGCGTGGTCGTAGATCGGGCTGCGCTGGTTCAGGCGCGGCTTGTCGTTCCACGTGTTCATCAGTGCGCATTCGACCTGCACGTCATGCTTGCGCGTGGCCTGGAAACGCACGGCCAGGCCGTTCGGGTCGGTGCAGCCGATGCGCATCGTATCGCCCTCGCCTTGCTTCACGAAGCCCGGTGCGTCGGCAATCGTCTTGGCGAGCTGGTCCAGCGAGGCCTGCGAGTCCACGCCCCACACCACTTCGCGCAGCGTCGGGCCGGCTTCGATCGCGGGCGGCAGCGTGGCGTCGTCGATGCGGCGCACCAGCACGCGGCAGCCGTTGAGCGTTTCGAAATCCAGGCCCTGCGCGTCGTCGCGCTTGATGGCCAGGCCCCAGTCGGTGAAAAAGCCACGGCAGGCGTCAAAGTCATCCGCGCCGTAGACGATCTCGTCGATCCCCAATACCTTGATCATTGCTTCTCTCCAGCCTGCCGGGTTCAGTGGTTGGCCCACGGCAGCGGTTGTTCGTTCAGGCCCCAGTACACGCTCTTCTGCTCCATGTACTGTAGGATGCCAAGCCGTCCCTTCTCGCGGCCCAGGCCACTGTCGCGCCAGCCGCCGAACGGCGTCGCGATCGAGAACTGCTTGTAGGTGTTGATCCACACGTTGCCCGCCTGCACGGCCCGTGCCACGCGCCAGGCGCGTTTGTAGTCACGCGTCCAGATGCCGGCGGCGAGCGCATAGACGCTGTCGTTGGCCTGCGCGATCAGGTCGTCCTCGTCGTCGAACGGGATCGCCACCAGCACCGGCCCGAAGATCTCTTCCTGGCAGATACGGGCGTTGTTATCCAGCCCTTCGATGATGGTCGGCGTGTAGAAATAGCCGTTGGGCAGGCCGGCCACGTCGGGGCGCAGGCCGCCGGTGCGCAGCTGGCCGCCCTCTTCCACGCCGGCGGCGACGTACGACTCGATGCTGTCGCGATGGCGGTCGGTGATCAGCGGGCCCATCTGGGTGCGCTCATCGGCGGGGTCGCCCACGCGCAGGTGCGCGGCGCCCGCGGCCAGGCGGTCGATAAAGGCTTCGTACTGCGAGCGTGCCACGAACAGGCGCGAGCCGGCGATGCACGACTCGCCCGACGAGCTGAAGATTCCGTACAGCACGCCGTTGACCGCATGGTCCAGGTCGGCATCGTCGAACACCATGGTCGGCGACTTGCCGCCCAGTTCCAGCGACACCGGCATCATCTTGTCGGCGGCGATATGGGCGATGTGCTTGCCGGTGGTGGTGCCGCCGGTGAACGACACGCGCCGCACCAGCGGATGCTTGGTGATGGCGTCGCCGATCACCGAGCCCTTGCCCGGCAGCACGCTGACCAGGCCCTTGGGCACGCCGGCCTCTTCGCAGATGCGCGCCAGTTCCAGCGCCATCAGCGGGGTGACTTCAGCGGGCTTGACCACCACGGCGTTGCCCGCGGCCAGCGCCGGCGCCATCTTCTGCGCCTCGCTGGCGATCGGCGAGTTCCACGGCGTGATCGCCGCGACCACGCCCATGGGCTCGTACACGCTCATGGTCAGGCAGTCGCCGCGCTGCGGCGTGATGGTTTCTTCCAGCGTCTCGCAGGCGGCGGCAAAGAACTGGAAGGTGCCGGCGGCACTGGCCACCAGGGCGCGCGTCTCGCTGATCGGCTTGCCGTTGTCCAGGCGCTGGCGCTGGGCCAGTTGCTCGCCCTGGGCGCGGATCAGTTCGGCCACGCGGTACAGGACCGCGGCGCGCTCATGCAGCTTGCGCTGGGCCCAGCCGCTGGTGAGGAAGGCCTGGTGGGCGCCCTGCACCGCTTCTTCCACGTCCGACAGGCTGGCGGCGTTGAGTTCGGCCACCACTTCGCCGGTAGCCGGGTAGCGCGTGCCATAGCGGTCGCCGGTCCCCAGGCGCCATTCGCCCGCGATGCAGATGGGGAGTACTTCTTGCGTCTTCATTGTCGTTGCCTGCTAAGTCTGTAGGGCGTGGCTGCCGGGACTAGATCGATACCGCGTGCGCGCGGTTGCCCAGTGCGCGCACCACGCTGAACACCGTCAGCGCGGAAGTCTTGGGGTTGGCCGCGAGCGGCTTGCCGCGCATGGTCAGCTCGAAGCCGCCGAAAGCGCCTCGCGCCTCCACGTGATGCACGTTCTCCACCGCATGCGGGTCGGCCAGCAGCTTCACCGACGTGCGGTCCAGCCCCAGGCCTGCCAGCGACACAGTGGCGGCCACGTTGGCGTTCTTGGGATACAGGCGCGCCGCGTCGCGTGCCGTGCCTTCGAAGATCACGGTCGCCTCGGTCAGCGCATTCAGGTCGAAGAGCTGCTCGGCCGGCGTGCCGGCCCAGGCGCGAGCCGGCTTGCGGCCGGTGTAGATCACTTCATCCAGCCCGCCGACACGCGCCGCGGCCAGCGCATCGATCGCGCCGATCGCACCCGACAACAGCTGCACCTGCGTGCCGCCGCGGCGCGCCGCCGCTTCCAGCCGCTCGGCCATGCCGGGCTCGGACAGCGCGCCCACCGACACCACCATGCACGGGATGCCGCGCTCCAGCGCCGGCACGATGTGCTCTTCCAGCGCATGGTGGCCGGCACACTCGACCAGCAGGTCGGGACGCTGGTCGTCCAGGTGCGTCGCCACGCGGGCGCCCGGCGCCAGCGCGCAGACCGCGTCGCGTGCCTCGTCCATCGTGTGCTCCGGCACGATCACCATGTCGAACACCACGTCAGGATCGCTCTTGAGCAATTCCATCACGCCGCGGCCGATCGCGCCGCAGCCAACCATGGACACATGCAGCATCTCCGGTCTCCCTCAGGCGGTGACAGTGGTTTGTTCGCGCGCCGGCTCTTCGTTGTCCTTGTTCACCGGGGGGCCGGCAAAGATGGTCTTGAAGGAACCGATCGACAGCATGTCGATTTCAAGCAGGAACGGGCCGGACTCGGCCGTGGCCGCTTCCAGCGCGGCGTCGACCTCGGCCAGGTTGCTCACGCGGGCATGGCGCAGCGACAGCGACTTTGCCAGCGTGGCGTAGTCCGGCGTATGCAGGTCCACGTAGTGGCGGCGGCCGCCGTACTGCGCGTCCTGGATGTTCTTGATCACGCCGTAGCCCTTGTCGTTCATCAGCACGATCACCATGTCGGCGCGTTCCTGCACCGCGGTGGCCAGTTCGCCCAGGTTCAGGATGAAGCCGCCGTCGCCGGCCAGCGTGAACGTCTTCTTGCCCGAAGCGGTCGCCGCAGCACCGATCGCGGCGCCGATGCCCATCGCCAGGCCCTGGCCGATGCCGCCGCCCAGCGCATGCACGCCGGCACGCGAATCGAAGATGCGCAGATGGCGGTTGCCCCAGGTGCTGTTCGACACGGTCACGTCGCGCACCCAGTTGAAGCTGCGGCCGACCGCGCCCTGCAGCGCCTGCACCAGCGCCGAGTACGGGCCCAGGCCGTCGACCAGGCTGTTGACGGCGGTGTCGTGCGCGCGGCGCAGGTCGGCGGCGAAGGCCGGATCGATCTGCATGCGCTTTTCGAGCCGATCCGCCAGGGCGTCCAGCGCCAGCGCGGCGTCGCCGCTGACAAAGTAGTCGCTCAGGTAGCAGCGGCCTTCGGCGGCTGGGTCGGCGTCGATGCGCAGCAGCGGGCGCGGCAGCTTCAGTTCGTACTTCAGGGTTTCATTGCCGCGCAGGCGCGAACCCACCACCAGCATCGCATCGCAGGTCTGGTAGAAGTTTTCGACCGGCTTGTGCAGGTTGAAGGCACCCAGCGAGTGGGGATCGTCTTCCGGCACAATGCCGCGGCCCTGCGTGCTGGTGACCACGCCGAAGCCCAGGTCCAGCAGGCGCTGCACCTGCTTGCTGGCGTGGCGCGCACCGCCGCCCAGCCACAGCAGCGGGCGCTTGGCCTTGACCAGGCGCTCGGCCAGCGCGTCCAGCGCGTGCGCCGACGGCACGTGCTGCGGCACCGGCAGCGGCTGCAGGTCGGCCGGCATGTCGATCAGCGCGGCCTGGATGTCGATGGGGATCTCCACGCTGACCGGGCCGGTCGGCGCCGTCAGCGCGGTCTGCACGGCCAGCTTGATGGTGCTGATGGCGGTGTCGGCACTGCGGATGCGGAAGGCGGCCTTGGACACAGCCTTGAGCATGGTGAGCTGGTCCGGGGCTTCGTGGATGTAGGCGAGGCTCTGATCCAGGTACGGCGTTTCGATCTGGCCGGTGATGTGCAGCATCGGCGTGCCGGCGGTCAGCGCTTCGACCATGGCGCCGGCGGCGTTGCCCGCGGCGGTGCCGGTGCTGGTCAGGCATACGCCCAGGCCGCCGGTGGTGCGGGCATAGGCGTCGGCCATATTGGTGCCGCCCGCTTCGCCGCGCGCCGGCACGAAGCGGATCTTGCCGCGCTCGCCCATGGCATCGAGGATCGGCATATTGTGGATCGAGATCACGCCGAAGGCGGCCTTGACGCCGCACTGCTCGAGAAACGCCGTGATGGCGCAGCCGACGGTGACCTGCTGTTGTTCGTACTGGTGTTGATTAGGCATGACGGGAGTGTCCTCCGGAGATATCGAAATGGCTGCCCGTGGTGTACGAAGACAACGGCGAGGCAAGGAACAGGATGGCGCGGGCTGCCTCGACCGGCAGGCCCAGGCGGCCAAGGGGAATATGTTTCTGCTGGGCCAGGCGCGCGGTCCATGCGGCCCAGTCCAGGTGGCGGTCTGCTTCGGGGCGCGCCTCGAAGCGGCGGCGCCACTGGCCCGATTCGACCAGCCCGATCAGGATGCCGTTGACCCGGACGCCCTTGGGCGCAAACTCGGTGGCCATCGAGCGCACCAGGTTGAGCACGCCGGCACGCGCGGCGGAGGTCGCCACCATGTGCGGCTCCGGCTGCTGCGCCAGCAGCGAGTTGACGCAGACGATGGCGCCCTGGCCTGACTTCTCCAGTTGCGGCAGGAAGGCGCGCGTCGGGTGGATCACGGAGAAGAACTTGAGCTGCAGCTCTTCCATCCAGGCAGCGTCTTCGGTGTTGGCGAAGGTCGACACCCGACCCTGGCCGGCATTGTTGACCAGCATGTCGACGTTGCCCAGCGTGGCCTGCACGGCAGCGGCAAAGGCGGCGACCTGTTCAGGCTTGAGCACGTCGCAGGTGGCGGCATAGAGCCGGCATCCGGGGAATTTCTCGCGCAACTGCGCCTCGGCGCTGCGCAGGCGGCTCTCGTCGCGGCCGCACATGGCCACGGCGGCACCCGCTTCGAGCAGCAGCTCGACGGTCGCCAGCCCGATGCCGGAGGACCCGCCGGTAACGACGGCAACCTTGCCGCCGAGTTCAATCATGGACATTGTCCTCACTCCCGATACAGATTCACCACCTTGGCGCCGCTGCTGTGCAGCGACGGGCGGTAGTCGAGCAGGCGCGACAGCTCGCCCGCGGTATCCCTGACCTTCTCCACCATCGCATCCAGCTGCGCCGGATCGATATGCGCGGCGGGGATGGTTGCGCCCAGCGCCGCCACCACCTTGCCGGTGCGGTCGCGCACCGGCGCGGCAATGGTCGAAATGCTGGCTTCGAAGAAGCCTTCCTGCAACACGTAGCCTCGCTCGCGGTCGCGCTGGACGATCTCGTGCAGCTCGTCGACCGTGCGCGGCGTGCTCTCGGAGAACACCGCAAGGTGCGTTTCCGGGTACAGCGTGCGCAGCTCCGCCAGCGACAGGTCTTCCAGCAGCACGCGCCCCAGCACCGTGGCATGCGCGGGCAGGCGCGTGCCGACGTTGACCGAGCTGGCAAACGGCCGCGGCGACACCGCCTTGGCCACGTAGACGATCGAACGCCCGTCGCGCACCACCAGGTTGCTGGGGTAGCCGATCTCGTCGCGCAGCCGCTCCAGCAGCGGGCGGCCCAGCTCGGTCAGCTCCAGCGACGCCAGGTATTCAAACCCCAGGCGCAGCACGGCCATGCCCAGCCGGAAATCCCGGCCGCCATCGGCGCGTTCCACAAAGCCCAGCATTTCCAGCGTGGCCAGCAGGCGGAACACGGTCGAGCGCGGCACCTTCAGACGGCGCGCCAGTTCCGCTGCCGACATGGTGCGGTCCTTGCTGCTGAACTCGCTCAGCAGGCGCAGGCCGCGCTCCAGGCCCGGAACGATGTACTTGTCCGGGGTCTCGTTGGCGGCGGGCGTGGCCGGAATGGGGTTGCTGCTCATGGCTTCGGTGGATGCGTGCTGACGGACGTTCGCCGGCATCAGCGCTTGATCTTCGTCAGCGGATGCTCGGGCGGGTAGGTCGGCGTGATCGGCTTCTTGGCACCCAGCATCACGCACATCAGCGCGTCTTCCTCGCCGATGTTGATTTCCTCCCGGTAGACGCCAGGGGGCACCGAGACTAGGTCACGGTCGGTCAGGATGGTCTCGAAGCGCTCGCCGTCCTTTTCCAGGATCAGCTTGACCTTGCCGCGCAGGATAAAGAACACCTCTTCCACATCGGTGTGGATATGCGACGGGCCTTCATGGCCGGCCGGGATGATCATCGTGGAGAAGGTGAAATGCTCGCTCGGCACGGTGTTGGTGTCGGCGGCCACGCCGGTGCCGCCGGTGCCCAGGTAGCGCATCTGCGCGCGGCGGTACTTGGGGTCGTAGTCGGCCTGGAACTTCAGCGCGTCCCAGTCGTACTTGCGCGTGGAGAAGCGCGCCACGCGGCTTTCCATCCACTGGTCGAACGAGGCGTCCTCCGGCTGGTCCCAGGAACGCTTGATGTTTTGTGGTTGAGAAAGATCGCTCATTTGGATTCCTTCTGTTTTCAGTGGATCGGTTGGTTCAATGCATGACAAAGCCGCCGTTGACCGCCAGCGTCTGGCCGGTCACGAAACGGGCGAGGTCGGACAGTGCAAACAGCACCGCGCCGCAAACATCGTCGGGCAGTTGCTCGCGCGTGATCGCGCGCTGCTCGCGGTACAGGTCGTGCCGGTGCTGCGGCACGTATTCGGTGGCTTCCACCAGCGTCAGGCCCGGGGCCACGGCGTTCACCGTGATCTGGTCCTTGCCCAGTTCACGCGCCAGCGACCGGGTCATGCCGATGATGGCGCTCTTGCTCGCCACGTAGGCCAGCAGGTTGGGCGCGCCCCACAGCGGCGTGTCCGAAGCCAGGTTGACGATGGCGCCGCGGCCGCTGGCGCGCAGCGCCGGCAGGCAGGCGGTGGTCATCAGCCAGGTGCCGCGCACGTTGACGTTCATCACGCGGTCCCAGGTGGCGATGTCGATGGTGGCGGCGTCACGGCCGCCGGAATCCGTTACCGCGGCGTTGTTGACCAGGCCGTCGAGCCCGCCCAGCGCCTTGACCGCGGCCTCGGCGCAAGCCTGCACCGAGGCCGGATCGGACAGGTCCAGCGTGACCGGCACCACCTTCAGGCCGCGGGCGCGCAGGGCGTCGGCTTCCTGCTGCAGGCGCTCGGCCAGGATGTCGGCCATGGCCACGGTGGCGCCGGCTTCGGCCAGCGCCTTGACGAAGGCCAGGCCCAGTCCGCGCGCGGCGCCTGTGACCAGCACCTTGCGCCCGGCCAGCAAGGTGTTGTTGGTGTTTGCCTCAGGCATGGCTGGCGGCTCCGGCGGGTTGCAGCATGGCGACGGGCTCGTCGGCCACTTCCTGCTCGGCGCGGCGCTTGAGCAGGCGGCGCACGCGGGTGATGCCGGCGTCGTGCTGGTACAGCATCTCGTGGTCGCGCGCGTTCGGGGCCATCATTTCCAGCACCACGCGGTCCTGCTCCAGCACGTCCCAGTGCAGCTGCTCCAGGCGGTTGCGATACAGGAAGCGCCACACGTCGCGCTCCCAGGCCTGCACGTGGCGGGTACGCCAGAAGAACACCATGCAGTGGTCTTCATCCACCGGCGTGGCCATGCCGACGATGCCGAACGGGCCGCCCGGGCCGACACTGGCGCGGTACGGAATCGCCAGGCGCAGCCACAGCGTGCCGGTCTCGCCAAATTCCACCCAGTCGAAATTGACGCCGCGCTGGCCGGTCTTCTCGAACACCAGGCCATGCTCGGTCTCGCGCACCTGCATCACGGCGGACTTCTCGCCGCTGGCCATCGAGTGCGACACCGCATGCAGGTAGGCACCGTGCATCGGGTCCATCACGTTGTCGATGGCGTAGCGGTAGTTGCAGTCCCAGTGCGCCACGCACAGGAAGTTGCTGTGTTCTTCGCTGACCAGTTCTTCCGGCAGGCGCAGTTCGTCGGGGCTGCCCTCGCCTTGCGGGGCCTGGTCGCCGAACCACAGGAAGATGGCGCCGGCCTTTTCCTGCACCGGGTAGCTGCGCACGCAGGTGCGGCCTTCCAGCGGGCAGCTTTCCACCGCCGGCACGCTCTTGACCTGACCGTCGCCGCCGACCTCGACGCCGTGGTACCAGCAGGCAACGCGGTCGCCCAGGTTCCAGCCCATCGACAGGCGCGCGCCTCGGTGCGGGCAGCGGTCTTCCAGGGCGTGGACCTGGCCTTCGCCGTCGCGCCACAGCACGATGTTCTGGCTCAGGCGGGTGATGCCGATCGGGGCATGGGACACCGCCCACGAGGCGGCGACCGGGTACCAGTAGTTGCGCAGGCCGGTGTTCAGGCGGGCTTCGGTGCGGGCTTGCTTGTTCGATTCCATGGTTTTCTCGCTTCGAGGCTGGACTTGGACTGGGGCGGGCTCAGGCACCCAGCCGGCGCATTTCGGACAGGAAGCGCTCTTCGGTCCAGGGCTGGCCGTCCACGCCCAGGAAACCGGCGTCGTTGAAGGCGCGCACGATGTCCTGCGGGTTCTGCGCGCCGCCTTCGAACGCGGCTTCGAGGGCATCCCCCAGCGCGTTCTCATAGGCGGTCGGTGCGGCGGCGCGGGTCTGCCAGACGATGTTGGCGACCTTGCCGGGTTGCTCGATATGGCCCTTGCCTGCCACGTTGTTCGGCGCCGGACGCTCCCAGGGCACCAGGTTCGGGTTGTACGTGAGGCTTTCCATTGCGCTTTGCTCCATGTCTTGCAGCGGGGGGACCGTGTTCCGCGTGCCGCGTCGACCGGTCTTGCGATCGCCTGGCTACGTTTTACTAATGAAACACTGGTTTAGATATTGAACACAGGTACGACTATAGACAACGCGGCCACAAAAATTGACTGGGGTTAACCCGCGATCGGCACTACGAAATCTGGAAGGGGTGGCGCAAGGTGCGCGCCACCACGTGGGATGCGGCGGCAGGCGCCGCCGCGGTGGCTTCAGGTGATGTCGTCCAGCACCGAGCGGATCAGCCGCGCGGTGGCGGCGGCCTGGTCGATATAGCAGGCGTGGCCGGCATCGGGGATCAGCGAGAACGGCAGACCGAAGCGTTCGGCCAGCGTGCCGCAGGCGGGCGGCGTGGTGACCACGTCATGGCTGCCGCAGGCAATCTGCGTGGGCAAGGCATCGGGGCGCTGCGCCAGGTAGGCGTGGATGTCGTCGCCGCACAGCATCGCCACCGCCTGCCGGTAGCCGTCCGGGTTCAGCCGTTGCATGTTCCAGCGCACCCATGCCTGTGCGCCGGGGTCGGCCTCTTCGCTCAGCAGCCGGGCCGGCCCGCGTTGCGCCAGGCCATCGACGCCCAGGGATTCCAGCGCCTCCAGCCGCTGGCGCGCAACCTCCCTTGCCTGGGCTTCCCTTCCCGCGCCGCCGTAGCCTTGCGCCACGCTGAGCAACAGCAGGCGCGCGGGCAGCTGGCGCGCGTTGGCGACATAGGCCGCCGCCATCAGCGCGCCCAGCGAATGCCCGACGATCAGCGCCGGCTGCACGCCCAGGGCCTGCAGCAGTCCGTCCAGCCGCTGCGCGTAGTCAGATGCCAATGGCCGCGCCTGCGCCAGCGGCGACGAATCGCCATAGCCCGGCGCATCCCAGGCGATCACCCGCGCGTGCGCGGCCAGCAGGCTCGCGCACGGCAGCCACGACGCCGCGCCGGAACTGATGCCGTGCAGCAGCACGACCGCCGGGCCAGTGCCCCCGCCGCAGCGGTAGGCCACGCGCTCGCCGCCCGCGCCCACCTGCACCACGCGCTGGGCAAACCCGCTGTCGAGGGCTTCCAGCAACTGCCGGTCTGGCTCAGTTGGCTTGCGAGGCTGATTTTGTTCCATATATAAAACTTAGGTTTGAGAATAAAACTTTTGAAGCATAGGCGTGTCGGGGTCCAACCGGGATGAGGGTTAACGATAGGGAGAGCGAAAACCTGTGCGCAGAGCCGGCGTTAGCCGTCGTGGCGCCGCCTCACTAGGGATAACCCTCCTCACATCTTGTGGAAACTCACGGCTATATTTTGCCTAACGTTTCTTATGTTGTTTGATGTTTCATATATAAAACACAAAAGAGACCGAAACAGCATTCGCGGCCGCCATCCGTAGTGGCAGCGGACAACAAGACGACAAAACGGAAAACGGAAGGAAACTGGTAGATGAAACTTGCACGAATTGCCGCAGGCCTGGCCGCGGCTTTCCCCCTGCTGGCCTCGGCACAATCTTCGGTCACCCTGTACGGGGTCATCGACACGGGCGTCGAGTATGTGAGCAATGTCGGCGCCAACGGCAACGGCCTGGTGCGCATGCCCAACCTGACCGCGACCGTGCCCTCGCGCTGGGGCATCCGCGGCACCGAAGACCTGGGCGGCGGCCTGAAGAGCATCTTCGTGCTGGAGTCGGGCTTCTCGCCGGATTCGGGCACCTCCAATCAGGGCGGCCGCCTGTTCGGGCGCCAGGCTCTGGTCGGGCTGACCAACCAGTACGGGACGCTGTCGTTCGGCCGGCAGTACACCATGCTGTTCTGGGCCACGCTCGACAGCGACGTCCTGGGGCCCAACGTGTACGGCTCGGGCTCGCTCGACAGCTACCTGCCCAATACGCGCGCCGACAACGCGGTGTCGTACAAGGCCAACTTCAACGGCTTCGTGGTGGGCGCCACCTACAGCTTCGGGCGCGACGCGGTCAACGCCGGCCCCAGCCCCTCGGGCACCAACTGCGCCGGCGAGAACGCCGCCGACAAGAAGGCGTGCCGCGAGTGGTCGGCCATGCTCGGCTACGACAACAAGACCTGGGGCGTCACCGCCGCGTATGACTCGCAGCGCGGCGGCCCGGGCGCCTTCGGTGGCCTGACCAACAGCAACCTGACCGACGACCGCCTGTCGCTGGGCGGCTACATGCTGTTCCAGCGCGCCAAGATCGGCGCCGGCTGGATCCGCCGCGACAACGAGGGCAGCCGCACGCCGATCAGCGACCTGTACTACGCCGGCGCGTCCTACGACATCACCCCCGCGGTCAACCTGGCGGGCCAGGTCTACTTCCTGAACTACCACGGCAGCGACAACCAGGCCATGCTCTATACGCTGCGCGCGATGTACAGCTTCAGCAAGCGCACCTCGGTGTACGCCACCGCCGGCTTTATCAACAACGGCGGCCAGCTGGCCATGTCAGTCAGCGGCGGCTCGCCTGGCTCGAACCCGCGCCCGGGCGAGAACCAGTGGGGCTCGATGATCGGCATCAAGCACGTTTTCTGATTTCCTCCGCGCCCCCCGGCGGTACCGTCCGGCGCATGCAACGCGCCGGACGCCAACACAGCCATTGGCCCCGGCCCGTCCGGGCGCCGCGTCTTACAGAGGTCTGAACATCATGAAGTCCGTACGCCGCAAAGTACTCGCCACGCTGGCCGCCGCGACCGCCCTGGTCGCTGCCACCGGCGGCACCGCCCTGGCCCAGGGTGCGTACCCGAACAAGCCCATCACCATCGTTGTGGCCTACCCGGCCGGCGGCGACGTCGACGTGCTGGCGCGCATGTTCGCCGAAAAGCTCGCCCCGCGCCTGAAGCAGTCGGTGGTGGTGGAAAACCGCACCGGCGCCGCCGGCACCATCGGCAGCGCCTACGTGGCGCGCGCCAACCCGGACGGCTACACTCTGCTGCTGGCCCCCAACACCGTCGCCATCGCGCCGCTGGTGCTCAAGGCCGGCGCCGGCGCCAGCTATGACGTGCAGCACGATTTCACGCCCATCAGCCAGATCGGCACGCAGTCGCTGTTCGTGGTCGTCAACAAGGGCACCGGCATCACCAAGGTCAGCGACCTGGTGGCACGCGCCAAGGCCGGCAAGGTGGAAACCTATGCCACGCCCGGCAATGGCTCGCCGATGCACATCATGGGCGAACTGTTCAACAAGTCCGCCGGCATCAAGATCAGCCAGGTGCCCTACCGCGGCCTGGCGCCCGCCATCGTCGACGTGATCGGCGGGCAGGTGCCGGTGACCTACATCACCTACGGCGCGATCTCGCAGTACGTCGGCAACGGCAGCCTGGTGCCGCTGGCGGTGGCGGACCAGAAGCGCTCGCCGTTCGCGCCCAACGTGCCGACGCTGGCCGAGCTGGGCTACAAGGACGTGGAAATCGGCGCCTGGCAGGCCCTGCTCGGGCCCAAGGGCATGCCGGCCGACCTGGTGCGCACGCTCAACACGCACGTCAACGAGATCCTGAAGATGCCCGACGTGGTGGCGCGCATGGCCACCATCGCGGTCACGCCTTCGGGCGGCGAGCCCGCGGTGCTGTCAAAGCTGATCGCAGCCGACACGGCCCGCTATACCAAGGTGGTCAAGGAGTTCGGCATCCAGGCCGACTGAGGCCGGAGCAATGCCGGCAGGCAAAACAAAACCCGCCAGTCACGGCGGGTTTTGCTTTGGTGCTTTGGCTTGCTGCTTGCCAGCGTCAGTTCACCCGCCGGTTCATCCCTTCCCAGAACGGCTCGCGCAGCTTGCGCCGCAGCAGTTTGCCCGATGGGTTGCGCGGCAGCGCTTCGACAAACTCGATGCTCTTGGGCACCTTGAAGCCCGCCAGCCGCTGGCGCGTCCACGCGATGATGCCGGCCTGGTCCGGCGCCTGCCCGGGCTTGAGCACGACGATGGCCTTGACCGCCTCGCCCCACTTCTCGTCGGGCACGCCGATCACCGCCACGTCCGCCACTTGCGGGTGGCCGTAGATCGCGCTTTCAACCTCGGCCGGATAGACGTTCTCGCCGCCGCTGATGATCATGTCCTTGACGCGGTCATGGATGTACAGGTAGCCGTCGGCATCCATGTAGCCCGCGTCGCCGGTGCGCAGCCAGCCTTCGGCGTCGATGGTGCGCGCGGTCTCTTCGGGCTGCTTCCAGTAGCCGGCCATGTTGTGCTGCGAGCGCACCACGAGTTCGCCGACCTCGCCGGGCGCGAGCTGGCGGCCTTCATAGTCGACCACCTTGATCTCCACGCCAGGCAGCGGCTTGCCCGCGGCACGCATGCGCGGCACTTCCTCGGTGGTGTGGTCCTCGGGCGGCAGCGCCACGATGGTGCCGGTGGTCTCGGTCATGCCGTACTGCTGCACGAAGCCGCAGCCGAACACCTCGATGCCCTCGCGCAGCAGCGCCGCCGGAATCGGCGCGGCGCCGTACAGCAGGTACTTCAGGCGCGAGTAGTCCACCTGGCGCGCGCGCGGGTCGCGCAGCACGATCTGCATCGCGGCCGGCACCAGGAACAGCTTGCTGATACGTTCCTTCTCGATAAAGTCGAGCACCGCGCGCGGATCGAACTCGCGCGCGACCACGCCCTTGGCACCGGACAGCAGGTTGCGCAGGCCCCAGCCGGAGCCGCCGATATGCGCCACCGGCATCGCCACCAGCGAAACATCGTCGGCGACCCAGTGCGACCAGCGCACGTTCTCGCGCTCGCTGACTTCGGTGCCGATGGTCAGGTTGCGGTGCGTGAGCATCGCGCCCTTGGGCCGGCCGGTGGTGCCGGATGTGTACAGCTGCAGCAGCACGTCATGCGCGGCGGGCTGGTGCGCGGGCGGCGTATCCGGCTGCGCGTCGCGCCAGCCGGTGTAGCACTGCCAGTCGCTTTGCTCGGCGCACGGCTCCATCACCACCACCTTGCGCACCATCGGCAGCGCGGGCAGCAGGTTCCGGACCATTGCCGCCGATTCCGCCCCGACGAAGAGCACCACGGCATCGCAATGGCCGAGGATGAACTCCACCTCGGGCGGCGCCAGGCGCCAGCTGGCCGGCGTCATCACCGCGCCGATCTTGGACGCGCCAAGCAGCAGCTCGAAATAGTGGTCGCTGTTCTTGCCGATATAGCCGATGCGCTCGCCGACCCCGGCGCCTTCAGCCAGCAGGGCCTGTGCCACGCGATTGGTGTTCCACTCGAACCCGGCATAGGTGGTCTGCCGGCCTTCGAACGCATACGCCACCGCCTCGGGCCGCAGGCGCGCGAAGTGGCGTACCGCGTGGGGCAGTGTCGTCAGATAGCTGAAGTCCATCCGCGCCTCCTGATTCTGATAGTGTCCGGACCAGCGGTGCGCGGGCCCGGACACGACGATGTGCTGGCGCTACGCTCAGCGCGGCGCCATGCGGATGGCGCCGTCCAGGCGCACCGACTCGCCGTTGAAATAGCCGTTGCGGCACATCTCGACGGCCAGCGAGGCAAACTCTTCCGGCTGCCCCAAGCGCTTGGGGAACGGCACCGAAGCGGCCAGCGCGGCCTTGACGTTCTCTGCCGCACCCTGCAGCAGCGGCGTATTGAAGATGCCCGGCAAGATGGTGTTGACGCGGATGCCTTCACCCGCCAGGTCTCGCGCGATCGGCAGCGTCATGCCGACCACGCCGGCCTTCGATGCCGAGTACGCGGCCTGGCCCATCTGGCCGTCCTGCGCCGCCACCGACGCGGTATTGACGATCACGCCGCGCTCGCCGCCGGCGCTGTCCAGCGTCAGCATGCCCGCGGCCGAGCGTGCGATGCAGCGGAAGGTGCCGATCAGGTTGATCTGGATGATGCGCTCGAAGGCATCGGTCGGGAAATGCTTGATCTGGTCCGGCGCTTCCTTGGAACGCGAGGCGGTCTTGATGGCGTTGCCGGTGCCGGCGCAGTTGACCAGGATGCGTTCCTGGCCGATGGCGGCGCGCGCCTTGGCAAAGCCGGCCTCGACCTCGGCCTCCGAGGTGACGTTGACCTGGCAGAACACGCCGCCCAGTTCACGCGCCAGCGCTTCGCCCTTCTCCACGTTGAGGTCGAACAATGCCACGCGCACGCCCTGCGCTGCCAGCGCACGTGCCGTCGCCGCGCCCAGGCCCGAAGCGCCACCCGTCACCACTGCCGATACCGATGCATTGAGTTCCATATCGTCTTCCCTTGTCTCTTGTTCCTGGCCCGGCCGGATCCAGCGCGGCCCCGCGGTTTGATGAAGCCGGCAGGCGCAAAAATCGCCTGTACCGGAGTGGGGTCGAGATTCGTGGATCGGCCGTTGCAACGCATCGTCCGAAGCGACGAATGAGGATGGCGCGTGCCTGCGGCGCGCTCCGGCACCCGGCGCGACCAATGCGCTACAGTGACGCGATCGACGGCCATTCCGGCGCCGCCCGGCACCGGCAACCGACTACGAACCATGCACAAACCCGAACACCACGCCCCCACCCCTGCGCCCCGCTGGCATGCCGCACTGCGGCCGGTGCTGCGTGCGTTCGCCGTGCTGGCCGCGCTGTTGACGCTGCTGTGCGCCATTCCGGCGCACGCCGCCCCGGCCGGCTCCCTCGCCGCACTGCTGGGCAAGGCGGATAAGCCCGCGGCGCCGGCCAGCGCACCCGCCGCCAGCGTGCCGCTGGCGCAGTCGCTGGACCAGGTGATCGCCACGCTGCAGAACGACGGCGAGCGGCGCGCCCTGGTGGGCCAGCTGCAAACCATGCGCCAGGGGCTGGGTGACTCCGGGGCCGCGCCCGCCTCCGCCGCGGCAGCCCCGGCCGGTGCCTCCGCGCCCGGCCTGATCGGTGCCGTCGCTGAAGTGCTGGACGAAGTCGATACCCATCTGCGCAAGGATCGCGGCCCGTGGCAGTTCTGGCGCTGGCGCACGCGCTTCGCGGGCGAGGAATGGCACGCCGCGCTCACCCACAACGGCGCCCGCACGACGCTGGCCTCGCTGCGTGAATTCGCGCTGGTGCTGGCAGCCTGGGCAGTGAGCGGCGGGGTCTTGTGGGAGATCGGCCACCGCATCCGGCGCCGGCGCGCGCGCAAACCCACGCGCGCCGAGCGCGGCAAGCTGCCCGAACTGCCATCGTGGGTCGACGTCGGCGTCTTCATGCTGCGCCATATCGGGCCCTGGGTGGTGGCATTCGGGCTGACCTCGCTGCTGGCCCAACGCGTATTTGCCCAATCGCCGGCCAGCGTCGCCGCCGTGCTGGTAGCGTATGCAATCGTGGCGGGAGCGATCGCGGCAGCGGTGTGCCAGGTCATCTTCACGCTGTTCCGCAGCGCGCACCGGCAGCTGGCGGTGCGGCAGCTGCTGGCGCGCTCACCGTGGCTGCTGATCTGCACGGGGGCGCTGGCGGCGCTGGGCGACGGCGCCACCGACAGCCGCGTGATCGCCGTGCTCGGCACCAACCTGTGCGCGCTGGTGGCCACCGTGGCCAATATCGCCGCAGCCCTGGGCATCGGCGCGTTCGCGCTGTGTTTCCGCCGGCAGATCGGCCAGCTGATCAGCCAGCGGCCGCTGGCCTTCCGCCAGGCCCACCCGGCCGCGACCGACCTGCTGCGGCTGGCCGGGCAGGCCTGGCACCTGCCGGTGCTGGCGGTGGTAGTGGCATCGGTGGTCGGCACCATCCTGGCCACCGGCCATGCGGATGTGTTCCTGCGCCGCACGGTGGCATCGGTGGCACTGTTCCTCGCCGGGCTGCTGCTGACGATGGTGGCGGGGCACTCGCCCAAGGCCACCGCGCGGCCGCCGCGCATCCGCGACCGCCGCCGCTCGGCCTACCTGCAGCGCTTCGGGCGCTTTGCGCTGGCACTGGTGCGCGTGCTGATCTGGGCGGTCTTCATTGAGATGGTGATGCGCATCTGGGGCACGTCGCTGGTGCGCCTGGCCGAGTCGTCCGCCGCGGGCCGCCATCTCACCGAGACGGTCTTCAGCGTCACCAGCACCGTGCTGCTGGCCTGGCTGGTCTGGCTGCTGATCGACACCGCCATCATGCAATCACTGTCGCCGGCGCACGGGCGCGGCGCGCAGCCCAGCCTGCGGGTCAAGACCATCCTGCCGCTGGTGCGCAACGCCTCGCTCATCGGCCTGCTGGTGATCACGGTGATCGCGGTGCTGGCCAACCTGGGCGTCAATGTGACGCCGCTGCTGGCCGGCGCGGGCGTGGTCGGCCTGGCCATCGGCTTCGGCGCGCAAAGCCTGGTGCAGGATCTGATCACGGGGCTGTTCATCGTGGTCGAGGACTCCATCGCCATCGGCGACTCGATCGAACTGCCGGACCACGCCGGCGTGGTCGAAGCCATGACCATCCGCACGGTCAGGCTGCGCGACGGCCGCGGCGCGCTGCACACGCTGCCGTACAGCCAGATCAAGGCAGTCAAGAACCTGTCGCGCGGCTATGCCTACGCGGTGTTCAACATCGGCATCACCTACCAGAGCGACCTGGACCAGGCGCTGGAGCTGATCCGCACCACCGGCGCCGAACTGGCGCGCGACCATCGCTACGCGCGCAACCTGATGTCTGGGCTGGACATCCTGGGGCTGGACCGTTTCGACCCCAACGGGCCGGTGGTGATGGCACAGTTCAAGACCCGGCCGCTGATGCAGGCCGAGATCACGCGCGCCTTCAATGTGCGGCTCAAGCGCAATTTCGACGCCAGCGGCATCCGCATGGCATCGCCGAGCCTGACGATTCAGGTGGGTGGCGGCGCAGCGCAACTACTGGATCCGGAAAGCGCCAACGAAAAAGCGACCCAGCGGGCGGCTGATCCGACGATTCAGGGACAGTAGCAATGCGGTTGGCGCGGGCGTTCCTCTTCACGACGGAGGCGGCGCCAGCCACGGGTTGAGCACCTGCAGCCCGGCCGCTTCAAAGGGCGACACATCCCGCGTCGCGACTATCATGCCGTTGGCCGCGGCAATCGCGGCGATGTGGCCATCCGGCGTGGGAAGGCCGCGGCCACGGCTTCTGGCGGCAGTGGCGAGTTCCGCATAGTGCCGGGCCGCATTCGTGTCGAACGGCAAGATGCGCCCTTCGAACAGCGTCACCAGGCCGTCCAGCGCAGCGGCCAGCATGGCGCGGCGCCTGCCCGCGGGCAGCGCGCCGATGCCGAACAGCAGTTCGGCCAGCGTCACACTGGACAGGTACAAGGTCTCGGCGGCCTGGTCGTTGAGCCAGCAGCGCACGGAGTCAGCCGGTTCCGGCTTCATGGCCTCGGAAATGACATTCGTATCCAGGACGATCATTCAAACCTCACCGGCTCGGCCGCTGCCTTGTCCTTGCCCTGCTCGATCGCTTCAACGTCCGCATTCGACAAGCCGATCTCGCGGCCAAGCATCGCCAGCGCATCGCCCAGGCGCACGCGCTTCTGCGGCATCACCGCGCTGGCCAGGATCTCACGCACCTCAGCTTCAGTGCTGCGTCCGTTCTGGGCGGCACGGACCCGCAGCGCACGGTGCACGTCGTCGGGCACATTTCTAACGGTCAGGATCGGCATGATCGCCTCCATGGATGCAGTCAATGACTGCATTATTACACCAATGCTGTCACTCAAACAAATGCTGTGGCCTTGCTGGGTCGAACCTGTGGCGCAAGCGCCAACAGATTCGTGGCGCATGTGGAACGTCGCTCACTATTTCAGCGCTGGAAATTTCTTTTCTTCTCGGGTATTACCATCGCGCCGCGACATGATCACGCCCCTGCCCGGCCTGGCGGGGAGTTACGCCGCGCAATCCGGGTTTCCCCCCCCCGATACGGGGGATAAGACAAACAACATTGTTTGGCATGATTGCGGTACGGCGGACATGACGGGACAATGCGCGCCGCCAGCAGCATCCGTATCGGCGCAGTACAGAACGCCAGAACGGAACCGATAACACAAAAAGATGTAGCCACTTGCCGTGGCGCAGAGCAATAGGCGTTTGCCACCGGGGGGATCTGAACATGGGCGAACACCCGACTACGGACGAGGACTTCCATCGTCTGGTCGACTCAATCTACGAGTCCGCGCTGGACGTTGCCGTCATGCCCGCCGCCCTCGACCTCTTTTCCCGTTACACCTGCACAGGCAGCCCGCGTTACCTGATCTGGGACAAGCTTGCCGGCCATGCCCGCCTTGGCGTGACCCCGCACGGCTGCTTCACCAGCGGCGTCAGCATGCCCGACTGGCTGCCCGGTCCGCTCGACCTGCCCCATCCGGGCGCTTGCTGCCCCCCCAATGACGCCCCCGCGCTGGCCTGCGACGGCACGTCCGCGCTGGCGGCGTCGTACGATGGCGGCATGGCGGACGCAGCCACGGCTGCGCTGGCCTGCAGCGGACTGGAACAAGGCATCCGCCTGATTGAGAACGCCGAGGTTTGCGTGCTGATGAGCGGCACCAGCGCGGGCAGCATCAGCACAGGCCAGCGCGAGCGGCGCCTGGCCCACGTGATGCCGCACTGGGTGCGCGCGGCACGGATGCAGCAGCGCAACTTCGAGCTGAGCGGGCTGGCCAGTCTGGGCCTGGCCGGGCTGGATACGTTGGATTTCGGCGTGATGGTGCTGCAGGCGGACCTGCGCGTGCGCTACGCCAACAGCTGGGCCGAGGCGCTGGTGCAGGCCGACGGCCACCTGTCGCTGCAGGGCGGCGTGCTGCGCGCCCACAGCGACACGCTGCAGGCGGTGCTGCGCAAGCTGCTCGACGGTGCCATGCGTGCCCGCGGCACTGAGGCGGCCTCCGGCTCGTGGATGCACATCACCTCGGGCGGACAGCCGGTGCCGATCATCGTCACGCCGCTGGTGTCGCGCCAGCCGGTGGAAGGCCCGTGGCAATTGCCGGCCGCGATGATGCTGTTCGGCAACTCGGAATCGCGCTCGGTGCTGGATGCCGGCGTGCTGACCTCGCTGTTCGGGCTGTCGCGCAAGGAAAGCATTATCGCGATCCGCCTGGCTGCCGGCGAAACCCTCAACGAAATTGCCGAGCGCGAATTTCTCTCGCCCCACACCGTGCGCGTGCATATCCGCGACACGCTGCGCAAGACCGGCACGCATCGCCAGTCGGAATTGGTGCGGCTGCTGCACCTGCTGCCGGGCGTGAACCTGGAGCGCGCCGGCGTGACCCCGCCCGCGCGGCCGCGCACGCCGCGCACGCGCGCCGCCTGAGACGCTGCACCACCCGCCTTCCCATCAGTTCACCGCCGCCTGCGCCGCCGCCAGGAAGCGCTGCACCTGGCGGTCGCCGTCGTCGGGCCGCGCCGCCAGCGCAATGCCGATGCGCCCGGCCGGACGCGGGCTGGACAATGGCAGGAAGCGCACGCGCCGGTTGGCGTAGCGTGCCGCCACGCTCGGCACCAGGGCCACGCCAAGCCCACTCTCGACCAGGCTGACCTGGGTCTGCACCTGCACCGCCTCCTGCGTGACGCGCGGCACAAAGCCCGCCTGCTGGCACAGCAGCATGGCCACCGCGTGCAGATTGGGCACCTGCATCGCCGGATACATGATGAAAGGCTCGTCCGCGAGCGCGCGCAGCGGGATGGCGTCTGCGCTTGCCAGCGGGCTGTCAGCCGGCACCGCCGCGACAAAGACGTCGTTTTCCAGCGGCGTCAGCGAATAGTTGCCGGTGTTCAGGATCGGGAAGCGCACCAGGCCGGCGTCGATCTGGTGCTTTTCCAGGCGGTCCAGAATCGCGGCGGTGGTGGATTCATGCAGGATCAGCTCGATGCCGGGATGCGCCGCGCGGAACGCCGGGATCAGCTTGGGCAGCAGCGCATACGTCGCCGACCCGATAAAGCCGATGCGCAGCGCGCCGCGCTCGCCCTGCCCTGCAGCGATTGCCGCGGCACGTGCCTGTTGTGCATGAAACAGCGCACGGCGCGCATCGTGCAGCGCGGCCTCGCCCGCCTGTGTCAGCCGCACCCCGCGCGAAGTGCGCACGAACAGCGCCGTCCCAAGCTGGTCCTCGAGCTTGCGGATGGAAATGGAAAGCGGCGGCTGCGCCATGTGCAGGCGTTCGGCGGCGCGGTGGAAGTTGCCCGTCTCAGCCAGGGCGACAAACTGCTGCAGCTGGCGGAAGTCCATGGCTCGTTAATATCCTCTGAATATCGATTTCTAAAAAACTAATATTAGACCAGGCCTCGCCTGCTGATCTACCCTGTGCCCCACAGTCAACAAGATCGGAGACAACATGCTGCCGCTTGCAGGCATCCGCGTGGTCGACCTGTCCACGGTGGTGATGGGGCCGTATGCCAGCCAGTGGCTGGCCGACCTTGGCGCAGAGGTGATCAAGGTCGAGCCGCCCGAGGGCGATTCCACGCGCCGCACCGGCCCCGCCGCCGAGCCCGGCATGGCGGCCATTTTCCTGGGCGTGAACCGCAGCAAGCGCAGCGTGGTCCTGGACCTGAAGCAGCCGGCTGCGCAGGCCGCTCTGGACCGCGTGCTGGCCGGCGCCGACGTGCTGATGCACAGCATGCGCCCGCAGAAGCTGGCCGCGCTGGGGCTGGCGCCTGACGACGTGCGGGCGCGCCACCCGGAGCTGGTCTTTGTCAGCCTGCTCGGCTTTGCCGAGGATGGCCCCTATGGCGGCCGGCCAGCGTACGACGACATCATCCAGGGCCTGTCCGGCAATGCCGCGCTGATGGCGGCGCAAACCGGCGACAGCCGCTACTTCCCCACCATCGCCGCGGACAAGACCAGCGGGCTGGTGGCAGCGCTGTCGGTCTGCGCGGCGCTGGCCGGGCGCGCCAGGCGCAATGCCGACGGCAGCACCGGCCACGGCACGCTGGTCGAGGTGCCGATGTTCGAATCCATGGTCGCCTTCAACCTGGTCGAGCACTTCTACGGCCGCCATTTCGAGCCGCCGCGCGGCCCCAGCGGCTACCCCCGCGTGCTGGCGCCGCTGCGCCGCCCGTACCGCAGCGCCGACGGCTATGTCTGCATGATGCCGTACACCGATGTGCATTGGCGCGACTTCTTTCACGCCGCCGATCGCCCCGGGCTGGCCGCCGATGCGCGCTTTGCCGATATCGCGGCACGCACGCGGCATATCGAGACGCTGTACGAGCTCACCGGCGAAATCGTGCTGGGACAGACCACTGCGCACTGGGTGGAGCTGTGCGAACGCCTGCAGATCCCGGTGGCGCGCATTAATGAACTCGACGATCTGCCGGCCGATCCGCACCTGGTCGCCACCGGCTTCTTCGAAACCGTCGAAGACCCGGCCATGGGCACGTTGCGTTTTCCCGGCGCGCCGGTGCGCTTCGACAGCCAGCGCGCGCCGCTGGGCATCCCGCCGCGGCTGGGCGAGCACACCGGGAGCGTGCTGGCGCAGGCGGGACTATCCGCAGAAGCGATCGCGCAATTGCAACAAAGCGGTGCCGCACGCTGCGCACCCGCCAAGGAGACACCATGACGCATGCAGAACTGCCCCGCCTCGGCCAGGGCTTCTACTGGCAAGACCTGCAGGAAGGCCAGGCCTTCCGCACCTTCGCCCGCACCGTGACCGAGACCGACCTGGTCAATTTCATCTCCGTCACCGGCATGGTCGAGGCCATCTTCATCGAAGCCGGCTATGACGGTGGCGCCATCCAGGGCCGGCCGGTACCGGCGGCGCTGACCTACACGCTTATCGAGGGCTTTATCCTGCAGACCATGATCCAGGGCACCGGGCTGGCCATGCTGGAACTGACACAACAGATCCACGCGCCCGTGATGGTGGGCGACACCATCCACGCCACCGTGACCGTGACCGGCATCCGCCCGACCTCGCGCAGCGGACGCGCCGTGGTGGATTCGCGCATCGAGGTATTCAACCAGCGCGGTGAGCAGGTCATGACCTACACCGCGCGCCGGTTGCTGGCGGGACGCTGAACCCACGGCGGCACCCGCCGCGTGGCTGCATGGACGGAGGAGACAAGCACATGAAGGCAAAGACTTTCATCACGACACTGGCTGCCGCGGCAGCCATCGTATTGCCGGCGGTGCTGGCGCAGCCGGCGGCGGCCGCCGATGCCGCCTATCCGTCGCACCCGATCCGCATGGTGGTGCCGTTCCCGCCGGGCGGCCCGACCGACCTGGTGTCGCGCGTGATCGCACGGCGCATGAGCGAGGCGCTCGGCCAGCAGGTGCTGGTCGACAACCGGCCCGGCGCCAACGGCAATATCGGCGCGGAGATTGTCGCCAAGGCGCCGCCCGACGGCTATACGGTGCTGTACAACACCTCGTCGATCGCGCTGAGCCCGGCGCTCTACCACAAGCTCAGCTACGACGTGAAACGCGATTTCGCGCCGGTGGCGCTGACGGCGATGGTGCCGCTGGTGCTGGAGGTCAACGCGCAGCTGCCGGTACAGAACGTGAAAGAGTTCATCCAGTACCTGAAGGCCAACCCCGACAAGCTCACCTATGGCTCGGCCGGCAACGGCAACGTGACGCACCTGGCGGCCTTCATGTTCCTGCAGGCCAACGGTCTGTCGGCGGTGCACGCGCCCTACAAGGGCAGCGCACCGGCGCTGACCGACCTGGCCAGCGGACAGGTGCAGTTCATGGCCGACACCATCAATTCATCGCTGCCCTTCATCCGCGACAAGCGCATGCGCGCGCTGGCAGTCACCAGCACCACGCGCAGCGCCCAGTTGCCGGACGTGCCGACCCTTGCCGAAACCGTGCAGCCGGGCTTCGAGGTCGGCGCCTGGCAGGGCATGATGGTGCCGGCCAGGACACCGGCCGAGATCGTGCGCAAGCTCAATGCCGCCGCCACCAAGGCGCTGGCCCACCCCGAGACGCGCGCAAGCCTGGCCGCGCAGGGTGCGGAGCCGCGCGGGTCGACCCCGGAGGCCTACGCCGCCTACCTCAGCGCGGAAATGACGCGCTGGCAGAAGGTCGTGAAGGATTCAGGCGCGACGCTGGACTGAGACCACTGCCACCAGCCAATACCAGACACAGGATTTCACCGTGACCGCATTGCTTTCCACCTTCAGCCTGACCTCCCTGCCGCCGCACGCCGTGGCGTTCCGCGGCAAGGTGCGGGCCTTTCTCGATGCACACCTGCCCGCGCTGCCGCCGGAAACGCGCGCGCGCTCGTGGATGGGGTTCGATGCCGCCTTCAGCCGGGCACTGGCCGCGCGCGGCTGGGTCGGCATCACGCTGCCGGCGCAGTTCGGCGGCGCGGGCCTGGACCCGTTTTCGCGTTTCGTGCTGGTGGAAGAACTGCTGGCCTGCGGCGCGCCGGTGTCGGCGCACTGGATCGCCGACCGCCAGAGCGGCCCGCTGATCCTGCGCTACGGCAACGACGCGCAGAAGGCGCGCTACCTGCCGGCGATCAGCCGCGGCGAGGCCTTCTTCTGCATTGGCATGAGCGAGCCCAACTCCGGCTCGGACTTGGCCAGCGTGGCCACGCGAGCGGTGCGCCAGGCGGACGGCAGCTGGCGCCTGAACGGCCGCAAGATCTGGACGACCAATGCCGACCGCTGCCACCTCATGATCGCGCTGGTGCGCACCTCGGGCACGCCGCAGGACCGGCAGACCGGGCTGTCGCAGTTCATCGTCGACCTGCACGCACCGGGCGTCACGGTGCGGCCGATCCACGACCTGGCGGGCGATGCGCACTTCTCCGAAGTCACCTTCGACGACGTGGCGCTGGCCCCGGACACGCTGGTCGGCCAGGAAGGCAGCGGCTGGGAGCAGGTCAACGCGGAGCTGGCGTTCGAGCGCAGCGGCCCCGAGCGCCTCTATTCCAGCGTGGTGCTGCTCGACACCTGGCTCGACGCCATGCGTCGGCTGCCGCCGGCACGGCGCGACACGGTGACCGCGGGCCGGCTCGCCGGCCACCTGGCGGTGCTGCGCGCCATGTCGCTGGCCGTCACGTCGCGGCTCGCCGCCGGTGAAAGCCCGGTGGTGGAGGCCGCGCTGGTGAAGGACCTGGGCACAACCTTCGAGCAGTCGATTCCGGCACTGGTGGAAGCCGCGCTCGGCGATGAACCCGCGCTGGCGGCCGATGGGGCGCTGTACCGCACCCTGGCCTATGTCACGCAGATCGCGCCGTCGTACTCGTTGCGCGGCGGCACCCGCGAAATCCTGCGCGGCATGATCGCGCGCGGACTCGGCCTGCGCTGAATCCGCCTCCGTCGACCGCCATCCTGAACGAGATACCCATGCATAACGACTACTCCGACGCCCTCGACGCGCTGCTGCGCGACTGCTGCCCGCCCGCCACCGTGCGCGCGCTGGAACAGCAGGCCGACCCGCAGCCGCTGTGGCAAGCGCTGCTGGAAAGCGGCTTTGCCGATTGCCTGCTGCCCGAATCCGCCGGCGGCGCCGCGCTGCCGCTGCGCGAGCTGGCGCCGGTGCTCTTTGTCACCGGCCGCCACGCCTTGCCGCTGCCGCTGGCGCAGACCATCTTTGCGCGCGCGCTGCTGCAGGCGCATGGCATCGCCCTGCCCGCCGGCCCGGTCGCACTCGCCGGCTTTGAAGACGGCGCCGGCGCTGCGCTGGTGGCCGACGCCCGCCATGCGCAGTGGTTCCTGCTGCAGGATGGCGAACGTTGCCTGCTGCTGGCGGCGGCCGACGCCCGCGCCGAAGCGACCGGCGCCCATCACGACCTGACGCTGCGCGTGCCGCGCCCTGACGCCTCGGCGCCAGCGGACTTTGCACTGCCCGCCGGCACCCTGCGCACGCTGGGCGCCTGCCTGCACACGGCGCAACTGGCCGGCGCGCTGTCGCACGTGCTCGACCTCACGCTGCAGTACGCCAACGACCGCCAGCAGTTCGGGCGCGCCATCGGCAAGTTCCAGGCGATCCAGCACCAGGTCAGCGAGATGGCCGAGCACGTTGCCGCGGCACGCGTGGCGGCGCAGCTTGCCTGCGACAGCGGCACCGGCACGCCCGACCGGCTGCGCGCGGCCATCGGCAAGCTGCGCGCCAGCGACGCGGTCACGCCGGTGGCCGCCATCGCCCACGCCGTGCACGGCGCCATCGGGATCACGGAGGAATACGACCTGCAGCTCTATACGCGCCGGCTGCATGCGTGGCGCATGGCGGACGGGTCGGAGCGCTGGTGGAGCCGGGTGCTGGGCGAGGCGGTGTGCGCCAGCGCCGGCCGCAACGCGGTGGAGCTGGTGCGCGAATGGTGCGAGCCCGCGCCCGCCGCCTGAGCGGCGGGGCTTAACCCCGGCAATTGCGGGATCAGGCGGCCAGGCTGAGGCCGCCGCCGTGTGGGCGGCGGTGGCGCCGTTCCGGCTTGCACTCGTACTTCAGCTCGGTGCGGCCGTCCTCGTAGGCCACCTCGAGCCGAACGGTGAAGCCCCACAGCCGGGTCACGTGCCGGATCACTTCGTCGAAGTTGTGCGCCAGCGGCCGGCGGTCGTTCTGCAGGTGCCGCAGCGTCAGCGAGCGGTCGCCGCCGACGTCGACATTGGTGACCTGGATATTGGGCTCCATGCTGGAGAGGTCATATTGCGCCGCCATCAGCTGGCGGATCGCGCGGTAGCCTTCATCGTTGTGGATCGCGGTGACGCGCAGCTTGCCTTCGCGGTCATCGTCCAGCACCGAGAACAGCTTCAGCTCGCGGATCACGCGCGGCGACAGGAACTGCAGCAGGAAGCTCTCGTCCTTGAAGTTGCGCATGGCAAAGTCCAGCGTCTTGCGCCAGTCGCTGCCGGCGAATTCCGGAGCCCAGCGGTAGTCTTCTTCGGTCGGGTTTTCGCACATGCGGCGCAGGTCCTGGAACATCAGGAAACCAACCGTGTAGGGGTTCATGCCGCTGTAGTAGGGGCTGTTGTACGGCGGCTGGTAAATCACGTTGGTATGCGCCTGCAGCAGCTCCATCATGAACGCATCGTTGACCAGCTTTTCCTCGTACAGCTGGTTGATGATGGTGTAGTGCCAGAACGTGGCCCAGCCTTCGTTCATGACCTTGGTCTGGCGCTGCGGATAGAAGTACTGCGCGATCTTGCGCACGATGCGCACGATCTCGCGCTGCCACGATGCCAGCTTGGGCGCGTTCTTCTCGATGAAGTACAGCAAGTTCTCCTGCGGCTCCGGCGGGAAGATGATTTCCCCCTCGGACGCGTCGTCGTCCGACGCCAGCGCATGCGGCCGGCTCTTGGGCAGGGTGCGCCACAGGTCGTTGACCTGCATCTGCAGGTAGTTCTCGCGATCGGCCTGGCGCGCCTTCTCTTCGGTGATGGACAGCTTCTTGGGGCGCTTGTAGCGGTCCACGCCGTAGTTCTGCAAGGCGTGGCAAGAGTCCAGCAGCAGTTCCACCTCGCGTTCGCCGTAACGCTGCTCGCACTCGGCCACGTAGTTCTTGGCAAACAGCAGGTAGTCCACGATGGCGTCCGCGTTGGTCCAGGTGCGGAACAGGTAGTTGCCCTTGAAGAAGGCGTTGTGGCCGTAGCAGGCGTGCGCGATCGTCAGCGCCTGCATCGGCATGGTGTTCTCCTCCATCAGGTAGGCGATGCAGGGATTGGAGTTGATGACGATCTCGTAGGCCAGCCCCATGTGGCCGCGCTGGTAGCTGCGCTCGGACGCCAGGAAGTGCTTGCCGTAGGACCAGTGGCTGTAGCCGACCGGCAGCCCTGCCGACGCGTAGGCGTCGAGCATCTGCTCGGCGGTGATGATCTCAATCTGGTTGGGATAGGTATCCAGCCCGAATTCGCCGGCGATGCGGGCGATCTCGCGGTCATACCGTTTGATCAGCTCGAAGGTCCATTCCGAACCCGTGGAGAGATAAGCCATCTTCGCCCCTTGTTGCCCGGGCAAGGCGCCAGACCCCTCCCGCGCGCACGGCATCGCCGCGCCGCGTGGTCCGCGTTGCCTCGCCATTTGCCTTCACTGTGGCCCGCCGCAAGGAAGGCCAGGACCGGCGCCACCCTATGCTGCGCGCTTCTGGAACAGGTCGTGCAGCACCGGGTAGATCTCGTCCGCGCCGATGATGCGCTGCATCGCAAAGTGGTCGAACTGTCCCTTGACCGTCAGATACTCTTCCCAGAGGTTCTGCGGCTCTTCCGATGCGACTTCAACATATGCATAGTACTGCACCAGTGGCAGGATCGAGTCGCGCAGCAGGCGTCCGCACAACTCGGAATCACCAGCCCAGTTATCCCCGTCTGACGCCTGCGCGCAGTAGATGTTCCACTGGCTTGGCGGATAGCGGTCGTGGATCACTTCCACCATCAGCTTCAGCGCACTGGACACCACGGTACCACCGGACTCGCGCGAGTGGAAGAAGTCTTCCTCATCGACTTCCTTCGCCACCGTGTGATGGCGAATGAACACGACGTCGATGCGCTCGTAGTTGCGCTTCAGGAACAGGTACAGCAGCATGAAGAAGCGCTTGGCCAGGTCCTTGCGGCTCTCGTCCATCGAGCCGGACACGTCCATCAGGCAGAACATCACCGCCTGGGCCTGCGGGCGCTTCTTCAGCACGCGGTTGTTGTAGCGCAGGTCGAGCTTCTCGATAAAGGGCACGCGGTCGATGCAGGCACGCAGGTGCCGCATCTTCTCCATCACCTCGAGCGTGCCTTCGGCATAGGGGCCGTCCTTTTCCAGCGCCTCGCTGTATTCCAGCTCCAATTCGCGCAGGCGCTTCTGGTAAGGGCTGGACAAGGCGATGCGCCGCCCCAGCGAACTGCGCATGGTGCGCAGGACCGACAGGTTGGCAGGCGTGCCGTCGATGGAAAAGCCGGCGCGCACCTTGCGCACCTCGGCGATCTTGGCGAGGTGGCGCTTGGCCAGGTCCGGCAGCGCCATGTCCTCGAAGAAGAAGTTCAGGAAATCCTCGCGCGACAGCGTGAAGACGAAATCGTCTTCGCCTTCGCCGCTGTCGCTGGCCCGCGAACCGGTCCCGCCACCGCCCTGCTGCTGGCGGTCGAAGGAATCACCCTTGACGAACTTCTTGTTGCCAGGGTGAATCCACTCGCGCCGCCCGCCCGGGCCGTGGTGGAAGATCGGTTCGGAGATGTCCTTGACCGGAATGGACACCTGGCCGCTCTGCTCGATGTCCATGATCTTCCGGCCGGACACCGCCTTTGCCACCGCCTGCCGTATCTGCTCGCGGTAGCGCTTGATGAAACGTTGCTGGTTGACGGCACTCTTGTTGCCGCCGTTCTCGCGCCGATCGATGACCGTAGCCATAAGTTGCCCTCGTTGAGAGACCTGTTCCGCGGCGCCGTTACGATGACTTTCTTACGCGCAGATACCACTCCACCAGAAGTCTCACTTGCTTGGGCGTGTACCCCTTCTCGACCATGCGGTTGACGAAGTTCTCGTGCTTGTCCTGGTCTTCGCGCGAAGACTTGGCGTTGAACGAGATCACCGGCAGCAGGTCCTCCGTAGTGGAGAACATGCGCTTCTCGATCACCATCCGCAGCTTTTCATAGCTGGTCCAGACCGGATTCTTGCCACTGTTGTTGGCCCGTGCCCGCAGCACGAAGTTGACGATCTCGTTGCGGAAGTCCTTCGGGTTCGAGATACCCGCGGGCTTCTCCACCTTCTCAAGCTCGTCGTTCAGCGCGTTGCGGTCGAGGATCTCGCCGGTGTTGGGATCACGGTACTCCTGGTCCTGGATCCACAGGTCGGCGAACACCACATAGCGGTCGAAGATGTTCTGCCCATACTCCGAATACGACTCCAGATAGGCAGTCTGGATCTCCTTGCCGATGAACTCCACGAACGGCGTGGTCAGGTACTCCTTGATGTAAGACAGCAGCTTGGATTCCTGCTCCGGCGGGAACTGCTCGCGCTCGATCTGCTGTTCGAGCACATACAGCAGGTGCACCGGGTTGGCCGCCACTTCGGTGTTGTCGAAGTTGAAGACCTTGGACAGGACCTTGAACGCAAAGCGCGTCGACAGCCCGTTCATGCCTTCGTCGATGCCGGCGTAGTCGCGGTACTCCTGGTACGACTTCGCTTTCGGATCCACGTCCTTCAGGCTCTCGCCGTCATAGACGCGCATCTTAGAGAAGACATTGGAGTTCTCGGGCTCCTTGATGCGGGTGAGCACCGCGAACTGCGCCATCATCTTCAGCGTGTTGGGCGCGCACGGCGCGGCCGACAGCGAACTGCTGCGCAGCAGCTTGTCGTAGATCTTCACCTCGTCGGACACTCGCAGCACGTACGGCACCTTGACGATATAGATCCGGTCCAGGAAAGCCTCGTTGTTCTTGTCCGCCTTGAAGGTCGTCCACTCCGCCTCGTTCGAGTGCGCCAGGACGATGCCATCGAACGGGATCGCGCCGAAGCCCTCGGTGCCCTTGTAGTTGCCTTCCTGCGTTGCCGTCAGCAGCGGGTGCAGGACCTTGATCGGCGCCTTGAACATTTCAACGAACTCAAGCAGGCCGCGGTTGGCCAGGCAGAGCCCGCCGGAATACGAGTAGGCGTCCGGATCGTCCTGCGGAAAATCTTCCAGCTTGCGGATGTCGACCTTGCCGACCAGCGAGGAAATATCCTGGTTGTTTTCGTCGCCAGGCTCGGTCTTCGAGATCGCAATCTGCGACAGCACCGAAGGGCGCAGCTTGACCACCCGGAACCTGGTGATATCGCCGTTGAACTCGTGCAGGCGCTTGACCGCCCAGGGCGAGGCAATAGTGTTCAGATACCGGAGCGGAATGCCGTAGTCCTCTTCCAGGATCTTGCCGTCTTCCTCTGGCGCGAACAGCCCCAGCGGCGATTCATGGATCGGCGAACCCTTGAGCGCGTAGATGGGGATCTCCTCCATCAGCGCCTTGAGCTTTTCAGCGAGCGAGGACTTGCCACCGCCCGGGGGCCCGAGCAGGTAGAGGATCTGCTTGCGCTCTTCCAGGCCCTGCGCCGCGTGCTTGAAGAACGAGACGATCTGTTCGATCGTGTCCTCCATGCCGTAGAAGTCGCGGAAGGCCGGATAGATGCGGATGACCTTGTTGAAGAACAGGCGGGACAGCCTGGGGTCGTGGTGGGTATCCACCAACTCAGGCTGGCCGATGGCGGCAAGCATGCGCTCAGCAGCAGTCGCGTAGGCAGTCGGATCCTTCTTGCAGATCTCCAGGTACTCCTGGATGCTGTATTCCTCTTCCTTGCGAGCTTCGAAGCGCGTAGCGTAATGGCCAAAAATGTCCATACCTCACTCCCGTCAGAGTTCACGTCCGAGGCGTGCTACCCCTAAGGCTTCGCGCAACGTTCGCGGCACACCACCCCGGCCTGGCGACCTGTCATGTTGCGAAGTCTTTACTTCATCATAGTCAAATAACGGCGATGGTGGAGTCCGAGTTGACGAATCTTGCATCGATGCAACGGCTGTTTCGTTGCTGCATTTGCTGCATGTTTCGCTTCAGCTTTTGGCTGGATTTCCGCTCGGGCCTTGCCCCCGCACGCGACGGGCCATTGACCATGCTTGTGAAACACCTTACACCTTTCCCGCCATCCGTGCACATCCGGTTTTGTAACCATACGCACGAAGGCCGGCACTGGTGCCGGCTTTCGTTTTTCCGCATTTTCTTACGCGTTTGCACGCACTAGCACGCGGACATTGCTGATAGCGGACGCATCAAAGCGTGCGCGCGACCAGCTCCTTCATGATCTCGTTGGAGCCGCCGAAGATCTTGCTCACGCGTGCGTTCGCATACATACGCGCGATCGGGTATTCAAGCATGTAGCCGTAGCCGCCGTGCAACTGCAGGCACTCGTCGATGACCTGGCAGTTCTGCTGCGTGCACCACCACTTGGCCATGGCGGCCGTGGCAGCGTCGAGCTTGCCGTCCATCAGGCGCAGCATGCAATCGTCGACAAAGGTCGCGGCAATGGTGGCGACCGTCTTGCACTCCGCCAGCTTGAAGCGTGTGTTCTGCAGATCGGCCAGCGGCTGGCCGAACACCTTGCGCTGGCGCACGTATTCGGTGGTCAGCTCGATGGCGCGCTGCATGGTCGCCACGGCACCGAGCGCAATGATCATGCGCTCTTGCGGCAGTTGCTGCATAAGCTGGTAGAAACCCTGCCCTTCCTGCGTGCCCAGCAGGTTGGCGCACGGCACCAGCACGTCGTCGAAGAAGAGCTCGGCGGTGTCCTGCCCTTTCTGCCCGATCTTCTCGAGAATGCGCCCACGACGGAAGCCCGGCAGGTCGCGCGTCTCGACCATGACCAGCGACACGCCGCGCGAACCGGCTTCCGGATCGGTCTTGGCCACCACGCAGACCAGGTCGGCGTGATACCCGTTTGTGATAAAGGTCTTTGCACCGTTTATGCGATAGCAGTCCCCGTTTTCGGTCTGTTCGCGCACCGCGCGGGTGCGTATCGCTTTGAGGTCAGAACCGGCGCCAGGTTCCGACATGGCAATGGCCGCCACCATTTCGCCGCTGGCCATTTGCGGCAGCCATTTCTTCTTCTGCGCTTCCGTGCCGTAGTTGAGCAGGTAATGTGCCACGATGCCGCTGTGCACATTATTGCCAAGGCTGGTGCAGACGGCGCGCGACATTTCCTGGGTGATGACGGCCTCGTGGGCAAAGGTGCCGCCACCGCCGCCGTATTCCTCGGGGATGCTGGCGCACAGCAGCCCGATCTGGCCGGCGCGGCGCCAGACCTCGCGGTCGATATAGCCCTGGTCGGCCCAGCGGGCCTCGTTGGGCGCCAGTTCGCGCTCGATGAAGCGGCGCACGGTTTCCTGGAACATCCCCAGGTCTTCGGTCATCCAGGGGGTCTGGCGTACGGCGGGCGCCGTGTGCTGGTCGTGGGATCCCATATGGTGTGCGGATATCAGGGTAAACGAGAGGAAAAACAGGCGCGCGACGCCGTCCGGCTGGCGCCCGCCTATATAAGTAAACGACGGCAGCCGGATGCTGCGGGGCAGCATGACCGGCGCCGCCGCTCAGTCCGGCCAGCGGTAGCGCAGCGGCTGCTTGGCCATGAAGCGGTCGGCAGCCTCGCGGCGATAGGCGGTCGAGAAGGCAATGCCCTGCCCGTCCGCCTCCATCGCCAGCATGGTGTGCAGGTCCTGATTCAGCGAGGCGTTCAGTGCCTGCTTGGTCAGGCCCACCGCCACCGGCGAGGCCTCGGTGAAGGCCTGCGCCAGCGCCCGCGCGCGTTCCTGCAGGCTGTCCGCCGGCACGATTTCCATGACGATGCCAAGGTCTTGCGCGGCCTGGGCGTTCAGCTCGCGCATCGAGAACATCAGCGCCTTGGCCCGCTGCAGGCCGATCATCCGCGGCAGCGTGTAGAGCACGCCACAGTCGGGGATCAGCCCCATGCGCAGGAATGGCAGCCCGAAGCGCGCGCGCGGCGTGGCCAGGATGATGTCGGCCGTCAGCGCCAGGCTGAAGCCCGCGCCATAGGCCGCGCCGTCCACCGCGGCGATGATCGGCACGTCGAGCTGGATCAGGTCTTCCAGCCAGCCGTGCACCTTGTGCAGGCGCTTGCGGCCCTGCTCGGCGTTGATCTCGACCTGCATCGAGCTGATGTCGCCGCCCGACGAGAAATCGGTGCCGGCCGCGGTCAGGATCAGCGCGCGCACGCTGTCGTCGGCGCGTACCCGGCGAATCACTTCGCCGATCTCGTCGCGCATCGGCAAGGACAGCGCGTTCTTGCGTGCCGGCGAGTCCAGCGTCAGCGTCGCGACGCCGTCCTCGACGGCAAAGCGGATGGTTTCCATCGGTGGGCTCCAGGGGGGCGGGTTTCAGTCGAGCTGGATATTGGCGTCTCGCACGATCCTGGCCCACTTGGGGGTGTCGCCGGTGACCACGGCTGCCAGTTCCTGCGGCGTGGACCCGACCGGCTGCAGGCCCATGCCGGCCAGCTTCTGCGTCACTTCGGGCAGGCGCACGATGCGCGCGGCCTCGGCCGCCAGCTTCGCCGTCACATCCTTGGGCGCATTGGCCGGCAGGAACAGCCCGTACCAGCCGTTGGGCTCGAACCCCGGCAGGCCCAGTTCAGTGAAGGTCGCCACATTGGGCAGCGCCTTGTAGCGCTGGGTGCCGGTGATGCCGAGGATCTTGAACTTGTTGCTGCCCAGGTACGGGTTGGCCGAGGTCACATCGACAAAGGCGCTGTCCACCTGGCCGCCGAGCAGGTCGCTCATCAGCGGCGCCGCGCCCTTGTAAGGGATGTGCACGAGGTCGATGCCTGCCTGCTGCTTGAGCAACTCGCCGTGCAGGTGCGACGAGGTGCCGTTGCCGTAGGACCCATAGCTGAGCTTGCCGGCCTTGGCCAGCGCCAGGAACTCGCGCATATTGCTGGCCGGCACGCGGTTGGGCACCACGAACAGATCGGACGACTTGGCGATCAGCGAGACCGGCGTGAAGTCCCTGGCCACGTCGTACGGCGTGCGCTTGTACAGGGCCGGCGACTGGATCAGCGCGGTGATCGCCAGCAGGATGGTATAGCCATCCGCCGGCGCCTTGGCGACGGTGTCGTTGCCCAGCATGCCGCTGGCGCCGGGCTTGTTTTCCACCACCACCGGCTGGCCCAGGCTTTCGGCCAGGCGCTGGCCGATCAGGCGGCCCACGGTGTCGGTGCCGCCGCCGGCGGGGTACGGCACGATCATGCGGATCGGCTTGCCGGGATACGGCTGCTGCGCGAAGGCGCTGCCCGCGCCGCCGAGGATGGCCGCGCCGGCCAGGGTGCCGGCCTGTGCCAGCCAGTTGCGTCTGCTTTGCTGCATGCTGTCTCTCTCTTTGCTGAATTCGCCGCTGGCGTCACGCGCTCGGGTTGTCCGCCTGCATCTCGCGCTCCTGCAAGGCGCGCCACAGGATCTTGCCGGTGGCCGACTTGGGCAGCGCATCGACCACGTCGACGATGCGCGGCACCTTGTACGCGGCCATATGCTCGCGGCACCAGGCCATGATGCGTTCGGGGTCGGCTTCGGCCGTGCCGCGCGCTTCCGGGCGCAGCGCCACGACGGCCTTGACGGTCTCGCCGCGGCGCTGGTCGCGGGCGGCGATCACGCAGGCTTCGTGGATGGCCGGGTGCCCGTACAGCAGGTTCTCCACTTCCGCCGGCCAGACCTTGTAGCCGGACGCGTTGATCATGCGCTTGAGGCGGTCGCGCATGAAGAAGTAGCCTTCCTCATCCATGAAACCGAGGTCGCCGGTGCGCAGGAAGCGCTTGCCGCCGATCTCGATGAAGGTGGCCGCGTTGGCTTCCGGGTTGTGCCAGTAGCCCTGCATCACCTGGCCGCCGTGGACCACGATCTCGCCGGTCTCGCCGTGGGGCAGTTCCTGCAGCGTCTCGGGATCGACCACGCGCGCGTCCACGCCGAAGGTGGCGATGCCCAGGCATTCGCGCTTGGGCTGGTTGCGCGGGTTGGACAGGATGAAGGCCGCGGTCTCGGTCATGCCGTAGGCCTCGACGTAGGGCAGGCCGAAACGCTCCTGCAGCATATTGGCCACCGCTTCGGGCATGGCCGCGCCGCCGCCGCCCACGTAGGCCAGGCTCGACAGGTCACGCGCATCGATGCCCGGCTGGGAGAAGAAGTCCACCATCATCGCCGGCGGCGCGCCCCAGACCGAGACGCGGTAGCGCTCGATCAGGTCCGCGGCCAGCGCGCGGTCCCAGCGCGGCATCAGCACCACGGTGGCGCCCAGGTAGAGCGGCGAGTTCATGCAGTTCTGCATGCCCAGCAGGTGGAACATCGGGGCCACGGCCAGCACCACGGATTCGGGTGTGGCGCCGCGCCAGATCACCGATCCGGCCGCCGCGGTCATCAGCGTGCCGTGGCTATGCATGCAGCCCTTGGGATGTCCGGTGGTGCCGGAGGTATAGGCCAGCATGCACAGCGTGTCGTAGCCGGCCTGGTGCGGCAGCGGCCGGTGCCCGGCGGCGCTGGCCGCGTCCCAGGCCACCGGCATCGCGCCGGACGGCGCAGCCTGCGGCGCGGGCAGCGGTTCGCGCAGCCAGGCCGGCACCGCCAGGCCGCCGTCGTCGCGCAGCATGCCGGCATAGTCGTGCAGGATCACATGGCGCAGCGCCGGGCCGTGCAGCGGCGCCACGCGCTGGTACAGCTCGCTGCCGGCAAAGGCCGCCACCGCGCCGCTGTCCTGCACCACATGGGCAAGTTCGACCTCCAGCCACATCGGGTTGGCCGGGACCACCACGCCTTCGGCGCGCAGGATCGCGTAGTAGGCAATGATGAACTGCGGGCAGTTCTGGCTGAACAGCAGCACCCGGTCGCCCGGCTGGATGCCGCAGGCCTGCTGCAGGTAGCCCGCCATCCGCTCGATCTCGTCCTGCAGCTGGGCGTAGGAGATCGCGGTGCCGAAATACTGGATCGCGGTCTTGTCCGGATAGCGGTGCGCCGCCGCCTCGACGTTGTAGAACAGGCTGGTGCGCGGCGTATGCAGCGCGGCCGGCAGGCCGGGCGGCCAGGCGGGGGAACGGAACGGCTGATTGGTACTTGTAGCAGGCTTCATTTGCAGCAATCGATACGGGTCAGTCGGGAAGAACTCAGTCCAGGCGGATGTTGTTGGTGCGGATGACCTTGCCCCAGCGCGCGTAGTCAGCCTGGACGGTCTGCGCGAACGCATCCGGCGTGCTGCCGGTCAGGACGATGCCCATGTCGTTCATGCGCTTGCGAATGTCCGGCTGGGTCAGGACGCGATTGACGTCGGCCGAGTACTTGTCGACGATGGCCCGGGGCGTGGCGGCAGGCAGGAACAGGCCGAACCATCCCAACCCGTCCATGCCGGCAACGCCCGCTTCGCGAAAGGTCGGCACATCCGGCAACTGCGGCGAGCGGCCGCCGCCGGTCACGGCCAGCGCGCGCAGGCGGCCCGAGGCGTTGTGCGGCTTGGCGCCCATCACCGAGATGATGGCGGCGGGCACCTGGCCGCCCAGCAGGTCGTTCAGCTCCGGCGCCTCACCCTTGTATGACACATGGACCATGTCCAGCTTGGCGGACTCCTTGAAGATCTCGCCGTACAGGTGGCCGCTTGAGCCGGTGCCGTAGGAGCCGTAGGAGAACTGCCTGGGCTTGGCGCGGACCAGCTCGATGAATTCCTTCAGGCTGGTGACCGGCACCGAGTTGTGCACGGCAAAGACCAGGTTGGTGGTGCCCAGCTCCGACACCGCGGCAAAGTCCTTGACCGGGTCCACCGGCGGCTTCGCATACAGGCTGGGTGCCTGCACGAGGGTGGTGATCGTCAGCAATGCGGTATGGCCGTCAGGCTCGGCGCGGGCCACGGCCTCGGAGCCGATCATGCTGCTCGCGCCGGGGCGGTTCTCTACCACCACCGGGCGCGACCAGGCCTTGCCAAGCCCGTCGGCAATGGCACGCGCCAGCACGTCGGTGGCGCCGCCGGCCGGGTATGGCACGACGAGCCGGACCGTCTTCGATGGGAATTGCCCCTGGGCGAAGGCGGCACCTGCACCGAGCACCCCGGCCACGGCCAGCAACCCGGCGCCAAAGCGCCACAACGCACTACGACGATCTGCCTGCATGTGTTGTCTCCATTGTCTTTTTCTGAGGCGGGAACGGGTCTTTGCCCCGTTTCTGGTCCCGTCCGGGCCGGTGCGCCGGCCTTGTATCGGTATCAGCCGCAGAGTGCGCGATGCTGCGGTGCGTGGACAATGACCAGACAGGCCAAAATGATTGGCCGAATCGCTCAGATGGAAGGCAGCCTTTGGCAAATCCCGATTGTGCGGCGCGGTCGCGGCTTGCTAAGGTGGCGAGACGATGTGGCGAAACGTCCGGGAACGCCCGCGGAACCAGCCGTTCCGCGGTGCCGGCGCCGACGCGTCACCGTGATGAGGAGACCCATGCATACCGCTGTCCTGTCATCGCTGCGCCCGCCCGTGCCAGGCAAGCTGCACCTCGCCGGCAGCGCACTGCCGCCGGCGCTCGGGCACGGCCATGTCCCAGGCTGTGCCGAGGCCCCGGCGACCCCGGCGCAGGCCGCGCCACAGGCCTCGGCGCGCCACACCATTGCGATCCAGCATGTGGATCACATTCTGCTGGGCCCGCACCGGCTGGGCCACGACATTGCCGCGCTGCTACGCCGGGCCGGAATTTCACCGGCGCTGCTGGCCTCGCCCAATGCGCGCGTCACCCAGGGCCAGTACGCGGCGCTGATCCGCACGCTACGCCGCGTCATGCGCGATGAACTGTGGGGGCTGCTGGACCGGCCCGTGACCCCGGGCGTGTTTGCGCAGGCGTGCCGCAATCTGATCCATTGCGCCACGCTGGAAGACGCCATCCGCGCCGGGCTGCGCCTGTACCGGCTGCATATCGACGCCTTCGCGCCACGCCTGCATGTCAGCGCCGACGGCAAGACCGCCTCAGTGGTGCTGCATCCGCGCGCGCCGGCCTCGGCCTGCCGCAGCTTTGCCGAATCGACTTTCGTGTTCCATGCCTACGCACTGCTCAGCTGGCTGGTCGCCAGCCATATCCCGCTGGCGCGGGTCGACCTGAGCGCCGCGCCGTCGCAGGGCGGCCCAGAGACCGAGCGCGTCTTCAAGACCGCGGTACATTACGGGCAGCCTGTCTCCGTGTTGCATTTCGATGCCGCCAGCCTGCGCCTGCCGGTGATGCAGGACGCCGCCAGCCTGCGCGCGTTCCTGCGCGAGACGCCGCGCAACCTGCTGATCCGCTACCGCGACAACAGCTGCCTGGCCGAGCGTATCCGGCAGCACTTGCGTTCCCACCTGGATGACGAACTGCCGTCGCTGGAACAGATGGCGCAGGTGCTGCGGCTCACGCCCCAGACGCTGCGCCGCCGGCTGCGCGACGAGGGCAGCGGCTACCAGAGCATCAAGGACAGCCTGCGCCGCGACGTGGCCATCGGCATGATGGAGCGCCCCGGCATGACGCTGCAGGACGTGGCGCTGCGGCTTGGCTTCTCCGAGCCGAGCACGTTCCACCGGGCCTTCAAGAAATGGACCGGCGTGGCGCCGGGAGAGTATCGGATGCGGGGATTGCGGGGAGAGGCTGTGCCCGGCTGATGCGGGCCGGGTCAGGATCTCCGGTGGCCGGCGGCTAAAGCATGGCTGCCGGATTGCCCGGTACCGTCCCCCCCTACCTCTGTCCCACCGGCGGCGCTGCCCGCTGCCCCACCTGCACCATCCCCGTCTGAGGCGGCGGCACCTGCAGGGTCGCCAATAGCAAGCCCATGCCGGCAAGGATGCGGTACTGGCTGGCCAGTTCGTTGTACTGGCCGGTCACATAGGCCGTGCGGGCGCTGAAGTACTCGTTCTCGGCATTCAGCAGGTCAAGCAGGCTGCGCTGCCCGATCCGGAATTGCTTGCCGTAGCTGACGCGCGTGGCGTCGCTGGCCTCCACGTATTGCTTGAGGCTCACCAGCCGGTCCTGCGCCGTCAGGTGGGCGTTATAGGCCTGCGATACGGCCTCCTGCACCTGCCTGCGCAGCCGGTCCAGGTTCTGCTCTGCTTCCTGGACCTGGTAGCCGGCCTCGTTGATGCGCGCCTTGTCGGCGTTGCCGCGAAACAGGTTGTAGCGCACGCGCAGCATCACGCTGCGCTCGTCGGTGGTGCCGAGCACGCGGTCGCGGTCGCGCGCCACGCCGACCTCGAGATCCAGCCTTGGCCACAACGCGGACTTGGCCAGCGAACGTCCGGCCAGGGCTTCGGCGATATCGGCCTGCCCAGCACCCAGCGCGGGGTGATTGGCGTTTGCCACCTGCTGCGCCTCCCGTTCGGTGGCAGGCAGCAGCGTCGACAGCGAGTCCGGCCTGGACAAGGCCTCCGGCGGCGCGCCGACCACGCGCAAGTAGGCTGTCATGGCGTCCTGCAAGCTGCCCTGCTCCGCCCGCAGGCTGGCCTTGGCCAGCGCCAGGCGGCTTTCGACCTGATAGAGATCGGCGCGGCGCAGCACCCCGTTGTCGGCGCCAAGCCGGATCTGGTCATAGATGTGCTGGTGCGCTTCCAGATTGGCCAGGCCGATGACCACCGTTTCCTGACGCCGCAGGACCTCCACATAGACGCCGACCGTGCGCAGCGCGATGTCTTCGGCAGTCGCGCCGACCCGGTAGGCCGCACCGTCGATCCGTGCGCCCTGGCGCTCCACATCGCTGCTGGTGGCGAAGCCGTCGAACAGCATCTGCGAGATCGTAACGCCGGCCGCATGACTGGCATAGGAAGAGTCGGACAGGCCCATCAGCCGGGTGCTGTGGCTGTCCAGGCGTACGCGACCGGTGGCGGCATTGACATCGACCCGCGGCAGGTAACCGGCGCGCGCCTGCGTCAGCCCCTCGTCCGCGGCCAGCCGGCGGCTGCCCGCCGCCAGCACTTCGGGATTGGTATGCACGGCTTGCTCGACTGCCTGGCGCAGCGCCTGGGCTGCCGCGTGATGCGGCACCACCATGGCGGCCCATAGCAGTACATGTGCCAGCCGGCACCATGTCGTTGTCATGCTTCCCCCACTCGGGCGCACCCGCTGCCGCGTATCACGCTGGCCGGCGCCTGCGTGAGACGGGAAGCGGTGCGCTACCCGTTTATTATGGTTTTCAACTGCGCCGGATTCCGGCTTTACTGCTGCCCTGCATTTCCCTCTCTGAATCCGCCACCGATCGCACGCCTCAGGCGGTGTGGATATTGCCGTTGCTCAACAACGTGTTGAGATCGAGCCCGACCACGCCCTGCAGCACCGCCACGTCCTGGAATGCAGCCGCCGTGCCACTGCCATCCCGATCCAGGCTGACGACGGTGTTGCCATCGACTTCCGACAGGCGAATGAACTGCCCGGCATTGGCAGCTGTGACGGTGACGCCGGAAAGCAGGTCGGACAAATCCAGCACATCGCCGCCCGCGGCCACGGGCGCCCGGTCAAAATCGGTGACCTTGTCCACCGAGGCCGAGTCGGCCCGGAGAAAGGCGAACGTATCACTGCCTGCACCGCCGGTGAGGGTGTCGACACCCGCACCGCCAATCAGGGTGTCGTTGCCGCCGCCACCAGTCAGGTTGTCATCGCCGGCGCCGCCCCGCAGCACGTCGATGCCACTCGAGCCAATCAGGTTGTCGTTGAAAGCCGAACCGATCACGCCTTCCATGTTCTTGTAGCTGTCGGTGCCAAGGCCGACCGCAACCAGGTTCAGCGCCGTGGCACTGCTGCTCTGTGTCAGAGTGAGCGAGATCGCGCCGGTGGCATCGGAGAAATCCAGCAGATCGATGCCTGCACCGCCGTCGATGGTGTCATTGCCCGCGCCGGCGCGAATGATGTCGCCGGACGAGCTGCCGGTCAGTGTGTCACTGAAGCGCGAACCGATCACGCCCTCCATATTGCTGTAGGTATCCCGGTCCAGGCCGACGCTGGTCAGGTTGACGAGGGTGCCGCTGCCGCTCTGGGTCAGGGTAAAGGTGACAGCGCCGCTCGCATCCGAGAAGTCCAGCATGTCGATGCCGGTGCCGCCGTCGAGCGTGTCGTCGCCTATGCCACCGCGCAGCACGTCGTCGCCGGTGCCGCCCTTGAGCGTATCGGCGGCGTTGCCGCCAATAAAGACGTCGCCGGTGGCGCCGCCCGTGAGCGCATCGGAGTTGCTGCCGCCATCCAGGTAGGAAGCCTGGTAGTTCAGGCCCGCCAGCGACACGTCGGCCGACCCGTTGGTCGACGAGACATTGACCGTGACGGTAGCCGTACTGGTGCCGCCCGCACCATCGTAAATGGTGTAGCTGAAGCTGCCCGACGCCCCGTTGTCGGTGTTGAACATGACGTAGCTGTTATTGGTCCCCGGCGCGAACGCCAGGTTGCTGACCGCGCCCGTGGCAGACCCCAGCGCAATCACCGACAAGGCCATGCCATCGACATCGCCGTCATTGCCAAGCAGTGCGCTGACAGGGATCAGGATGCCGTTGGTATTGTTCGAGGCGTAGATCACGTCCGCTGCCGCCACTGGTGCGTCATTGACCGGATTGATTGCAATCGCGACCGAGTCGCTATCGACCGAGGCGCCATCGCTGGTCTGCATCTGCAGCGTGGCTGCGCCCGCATAGTCCTTGTCACCGACGAAACGCAGGCCGTTCAGCGCGGCATTGATCGCCGCGTCACTGCCCGTGAACGTCATGGTGCTGTCCGAGGTGCCGTCGCCCGCCAGGAACTGCAGCCCCGCGAAGCCGTTCAGGCTGATCGTGCCGGAGGTCGCACTGAGCGTCACGGTATGGCTGCCGTTGTCCACGTCAGAGATGCTGAGGGCGTTGCCATTGGTGGTGCTGAATACCAGCGGCGCGTCTTCGTTGACTACCTGTGCCGTGGGCATGGCGTTCACAGCAGCATCGTTGGCGCCGGTGATGTTGACTGTGATTGCCTGGGTGGCGGTGAGATCGGCCGATTGCACGGACAGCGAGTCGGTCACATGCTGGCCTGCGGCGAGAAACTGCACCTTGCTGTTGTCGAGCGTGTAGGTCCAGGCCCCGGTGTTGGTGTCGAAGGTGAAGGTGCCGTACTGTCCTGCCAGGCTCTCCGGCGCCACCGCGGCGAAGTGCGCTTCACCGGTATCGACGTCAGTGACCGTCAGCTTGCCGCTGGCGGAGGCGTCGCCGGGATCGGTGTTGCCGGCGCCGCCGGCCTCGGTCACCGCCTTGTCTTCGTTGGCCGAGGCTGTGATGGTGGCGTGGTCGTTGGCACCAGTGATGTCGACCTTGATGGTCTGCTGCGCCGTCTGGTCGGCCGAGGACACCGTCAGCGAATCACTGACCTGCTGGCCCGCGATCAGCGCATCGGCCTTGGTGTTGTCGAGCGTATAGCTCCAGGCGCCGGTGTTGCTGTCGAAGTTGAAGGTGCCGTACTGTCCGGCCAGGCTCTCCGGCGGCACTGCGGCAAAGTGCGCTTCACCGGTATCGACGTCAGTGACCGTCAGCTTGCCGCTGGCGGATGCGTCGCCAGTTTCAGCATTGCCTGCGCCGCCGGCTTCGGTCACTGCCTTGTCCTCGCTGGCCGAGGCTGTGATGGTGGCGTGGTCGTTGGCACCAGTGATGTCGACCTTGATGGTCTGCTGCGCCGTCTGGTCGGCGGAGGACACCGTCAGCGAATCACTGACCTGCTGGCCCGCGATCAGCGCATCGGCCTTGGTGTTGTCCAGCGTATAGCTCCAGGCGCCGGTGTTGCTGTCGAAGGCGAAGGTGCCGTACTGCCCGACCAGGCTCTCCGGCGCCACCGCGGCGAAGTGTGCTTCACCGGTATCGACGTCAGTGACCGTCAGCTTGCCGCTGGCGGATGCGTCGCCAGTTTCAGCATTGCCTGCGCCGCCGGCTTCGGTGACCGCCTTGTCTTCACTGGCCGAGGCCGAGATGGTGGCGTGGTCGTTGGCACCGGTGATGTCGACCTTGATGATCTGCTGCCCCGTCTGGTCTGCCGAAGCCACCGTCAACGAATCACTGACCTGCTGGCCCGCGATCAGGGCATCGGCCTTGGTGTTGTCGAGCGTATAGCTCCAGGCGCCGGTGTTGCTGTCGAAGTTGAACGTGCCGTACTGTCCGGCCAGGCTCTCCGGCGCCACCGCGGCGAAGTGCGCTTCACCGGTGTCGACATCGGTAACCGTCAGCTTGCCGCTGGCAGATGCGTCGCCGAGGTCGGTGTTGCCTGCGCCGCCGGCTTCGGTCACTGCCTTGTCCTCGCTGGCCGAGGCCGAGATGGTGGCGTGGTCGTTGGCACCGGTGATGTCGACCTTGATGGTCTGCTGCGCCGTCTGGTCGGCGGAGGACACCGTCAGCGAATCACTGACCTGCTGGCCAGCGATCAGGGCATCGGCCTTGGTGTTGTCCAGCGTATAGCTCCAGGCGCCGGTGTTGCTGTCGAAGCTGAAGGTGCCGTACTGCCCGGCCAGGCTCTCCGGCGCCACCGCGGCGAAGTGTGCTTCACCGGTATCGACGTCAGTGACCGTCAGCTTGCCGCTGGCGGAGGCGTCGCCGGGATCGGTGTTGCCGGCGCCGCCGGCCTCGGTCACCGCCTTGTCTTCGTTGGCCGAGGCTGTGATGGTGGCGTGGTCGTTGGCACCAGTGATGTCGACCTTGATGGTCTGCTGCGCCGTCTGGTCGGCCGAGGACACCGTCAGCGAATCACTGACCTGCTGGCCCGCGATCAGCGCATCGGCCTTGGTGTTGTCGAGCGTATAGCTCCAGGCGCCGGTGTTGCTGTCGAAGTTGAAGGTGCCGTACTGCCCGGCCAGACTCTCCGGCGGCACCGCGGCAAAGTGCGCTTCACCGGTATCGACGTCAGTGACCGTCAGCTTGCCGCTGGCGGATGCGTCGCCGGGATCGGTGTTGCCTGCGCCGCCGGCCTCGGTCACTGCCTTGTCCTCGCTGGCCGAGGCCGAGATGGTGGCGTGGTCGTTGGCACCGGTGATGTCGACCTTGATGATCTGCTGCGCCGTCTGGTCGGCGGAGGACACCGTCAGCGAATCACTGACCTGCTGGCCCGCGATCAGCGCATCGGCCTTGGTGTTGTCCAGCGTATAGCTCCAGGCGCCGGTGTTGCTGTCGAAGGCGAAGGTGCCGTACTGCCCGACCAGGCTCTCCGGCGCCACCGCGGCGAAGTGTGCTTCACCGGTATCGACGTCAGTGACCGTCAGCTTGCCGCTGGCGGATGCGTCGCCAGTTTCAGCATTGCCTGCGCCGCCGGCTTCGGTGACCGCCTTGTCTTCACTGGCTGAGGCCGTGATGGTGGCTCCATCGTTGGCACCCGTAATCCGGATGCTCAGCGAAGAAGCCGCACCGGCCTGCCCGTCGGACACCTCATAGTTGAACGTGTCCTGGACTTGCTGGCCCTGCCGCAATGCCTGCACCTGGCCATTGCCGTTGTCCAACTCATAGCTGTAGCTGCCGTCGGTGTGGAGCGTCAGCGTGCCGTACTGGCCGGCATAGGTGCCGGGATTGGCCACGGCCAGCACGTTGCCCGCATCGACGTCGCTGTCGTTCGACAGCACATTGCCGGTGATCGGATTCGGAGAGTTGTTCTCGCCGATCGCGTGGGTATCGGCCACTGCCGTTGGCGCATGGTTGTCGTAGCCAGCGAAGTCCGACTTGCTCAGTTCGTGCAGGCCGTTGAGCTTGATGACCATTTCCGCCGTGACGGGATTGCCGTCGACATCCACGTAGACATAGGTATTGCCCCCCGATTGCTGGAACCAGGCGCCGTGGGCCGTGGGCTGGCGGCCACCCCATTCAAAGCCAGTGTCGCCCAGCACGGGCCGCAAGTCGAGGTGGTCCACGCCGCGCTGGAAGTCGGTGATCACATCCATGCCGGCCGCGGTGGAGTCGGAGACGGCGTTATAGACAAAGACGTCAGCGCCGCTGCCGCCGCTCAGGGTATCGCCGCCTGCCCCGCCGGAGATCTTGTCGTTGCCGCCTTCACCGTAGATGGTGTCCTTGCCGTTGCCACCGGCGATGATGTCATCGCCGCCCAGGGCGGCATTGTTGCCGTTGTCTCCGTAGATCAGGTCGTCGCCGTTGCCGCCATAGATGCGGTCGTTACCCGGCCGGGCTGACTCATGGCCGGCACCGAGCAGGTAGTCGGCGTAGCTGTCGTAGCCGTCGCCATACAGCGTATCGCCGCCATTGTCGCCGGTGTAAAGCGCCGACGAGCCGTCGATGCTGCCGATCACGTCATCGCCGCTGCCGCCATAGACCGCGTCGGTGCCGTTGCCACCCGACAAGTTGTCATTGCCGAGCCCGCCGAACACGCGGTCCTTGCCGTTGGCGCCCAGCAGCGTGTCGTCGCCGCTGCCGCCTTCGACGATATCGTCGCCGTTGCCGGCATCGACATAGTCGTTGCCATCGCCGGCGCTGACGTAGTCATTGCCATTGCCGCTCAGGATGGTGTCGGCGGACGTGGTGCCGCTGATGCTGTCGCTGCCGTTGCTACCTGTCAGGGTTGCCATGATTACTCTCCGTCCTGAATGCCGGCCTGCCGGCCATGCCTTGCTTGTTATCGTCGTGGGCAGTCCGCCCCGTTCTTATCGTTCCCGGAACGCCAGTTCCCTGGTCTTGATGATGGGCTTGAGCAGGTAATGGAGCACCGTCTTCTGCCCGGTCAGCACATCGACCGTGGCCACCATGCCGGGCAGGATGGGTACCTGCACGGCACTGCCGCCTGGCCGGTTGTCGCGCGTGCGCACGCGCACCAGGTAGTAGCTTTCCGGGCGCTCGCCCGGGCGCTCCGGTGTCAGCGTATCGGCGCTGATATGCTCCACGGTGCCGGCAAAGCCGCCATAGATCGAAAAGTCGTAGGCCGACAGCTTGACCACCGCCGGCTGGCCGGGCCGCAGGAAGGCAATGTCGGCAGGCCGCACGCGCGCCTCGACCAACAGCGTGTCTTCCAGCGGGACGATCTCCAGCAGGTCCATGCCGGGCTGCACCACGCCGCCCACGGTATTGATCTTGATCTGCTTGATGACGCCGGCAAGCGGGGCGCGCACCAGGGTGCGATCGACGCGGTCCTGCAGCGCCGTGTTGGTGGCGCTCTGCGCGGCCTGTTCGGCCTTGGCCTGGTTGAGCTCTTTCATGGCCTCGGCGCGATAATGCGTGCCCAGTTCGTCGGCTTTCTGCTGGCTCTCGCGGTAGGCGGCCTCCAGGCGCGGCATGGCGAGCCGCGCGGCCTCGAGTTCGCCTTTCAGGTCATTGGCCTGGCGCTCAAGCCGCAGCAGGTCGACCTCGGACACCACGCCCTGCGCCACCATCGGGCGCATCATGGCCAGCTCCTGCGCCACCAGCCGATGGCTCTGCCGCAGTTGCTGCTCGCGCGAGCGCTTCTCGGTCAGCTCCTGCCGCCGTTGCTCTGACTGCTGGCGCAGCACGGCGAGATTGGCATCGAACGCGCGCTTGCGCGACTCGAACAGCGCGCGCTCCTCGGACACGAAGCGGCGGCCCTCGGCATCGGCCGGCGCGCTCGCCACGAACGCCGTGCCGTCGGCCTCGGCGCCCAGGCGCGCAATGCGTGCCACCAGCGCATCGTCCCTGGTGCGGCCTTCCTGGTAGGAAGCCGTGAAGCGGGTATCGTCGATGCGCATCAGCGGCTGGTCCTTGTTCACCACCTGCCCCGGTCGCACCATGATCTCGGCGATGATCCCGCCTTCGAGGTTCTGCACCACCTGCACCTGGCTCGACGGGATCACCTTGCCCTCGCCCACGGCCACCTCGTCCACCTGCGCCAGCGCGGCCCAGGCCAGCGCCACCAGTACGAAGACCAGGGCGGACCAGAGGATCCAGTGCGTGAAATAGCGCGGTTGCGCCAGCGCGGCCGCATCGCGCTCGCACATGAAGGCGGTGTCGTCGGCACGCGGCCTCAGCGCGGCGATCAGGCGCCGCACTGGCCCCATGCGTTGCGGATCAGGCTGAAGCGACATGGAGCTTCCTCCCCGCGAGCGCATTCAGGACTTCGGCCTTGGGGCCATCGGCGACGATGCGGCCCTGGTCCATCACGATCAGGCGATCGACCAGGCTGAGCAGCGAGCCGCGATGCGTGACCAGGATCAGCGTGCGCCCGCCCAGCGCTAAGGCCAGGCGCGCCTTGAACTGCTCCTCGGTACGGTTGTCCATGGCGCTGCTGGGTTCGTCGAGCAGCAGCAGCGGCGGCTGCAGCAACTCGGCACGGGCAATGGCAATGGCCTGGCGCTGGCCGCCCGAAAGGCCTTCGTCGCGCTCTCCCAGGCGCAGGTCATAGCCGTCCGGCAGGCGATCGACAAAGTCGCTCACGCCGCCCAGGCGCGCCGCGCGCAGCACGGCTTCGTCGTCGGCGTACGGGGCGCCCATCACGATGTTGTCGCGCAGCGTCCCGCTGAACAGCATCACGTCCTGCGGCACATAGCCGATGTCGCGCCGCAACGCGGCCGGGTCCAGCTGGCGCACCTCCGCGCCGTCGACCAGTACGGTGCCGGCATCCGGTGCGTACAGGCCGAGGATCAGCTTCTCGATGGTGGTCTTGCCTGAGCCGATGCGGCCGATCAGGCCAACCCGCTCGCCGCTGCCAATGCGGAACGAGACCCCATCCAGTGCCGCGATGTCGCGGCCCGGATAGCGAAAGCTGACCTGCCGGAACTCGATTTCGCCGCGCAGCGGCGGGCGGTGCAGGAAATGCTTGCCGGGCGGGCGCTCGACGGGCAGCGCCATCATGCGGTCAATGCCGGCCAGCGCAGTGCGCGCCTGGTGATAGCGGGTGGTCAGCCCGGCCACTTGCGAGAGCGGCGCCAGCGCGCGGCCGGCAAGGATGGTGCAGGCAATCAGGCCGCCCGTGGTCAGCCGGTCGTCGGCGATCAGGTAGACACCGATCACCACCACCACCAGCGTGGCGGCCTGCTGGACGAACAGCGAAAGGTTGATCACGCAGGCGGAGAGCAGCCGCGCCCGCAGTCCCAGTTGCGCCATCTGCCCGACCACCTGCTCCCATTTGCGCTGGGCGGCACCTTCGGCACCGCTGGTCTTGATGGTCTCCAGCCCCACCAGGGTTTCGACCAGTGCGGCCTGGCGCTGGGCCGCGCAGGCGCTGCTGGCGCGTACCGCGCGCGACAGCGGCCCCTGCAGCAGCAGGCTGGTGCCGATCACCAGCGGCACCGCCAGCAGCGGCACCCAGGCCAGCGGGCCACCGACCCAGAACATGGCCGCAATGAAGACCGCGGCGAACGGAAGGTCGACCAGGGTCGTGATGGTGGCCGAGGTCAGGAACTCGCGCACCGACTCGAATTCATGCAGCTGGCTGCTCAGGCTGCCCACCGACGCCGGCCGCGCCTTCATCTCGATGCCCAGCACCTTCTCGAACACCGTCGCGGAGACCGTGACATCGATGCGCCGGCCCGCCACGTCGACAAAATAGCCCCGCAGCGTACGCATCACCAGTTCGAAGCCAAGCACCAGGCCCACACCGATGGCCAGCGCCCACAGCGTTTCCAGCGCATGGTTCGGCACCACGCGGTCATAGACGTTCATGGTGAACAGCGGCATGACCAGCGCGAACAGGCTGAGCAGCAGCGAGGCAACCAGCACCTCGCCATAGAGCGGCCACGACTGGCGCATCACGCCCCAGAACCATCCATGCGGCGACGCCGGCCCGGCATCGCCCGCCGCCTCGAAGCGGTGCGCGGGCCGGGCGAAGATGGCATGGCCGGTGTACCGGGCCAGCAAGTCTTCCTGGCGGACCGGCTGCTCGCCGTCGCCCCACTCCGGCTGCGAGACCAGCAGCATGCCCTCGTCGCCACGGCGCAGCAATACGCAGGCCTCGCTCTGGTCGAGCAGCAGGATGGCGGGCAGCACCAGGTCCGGGATGTCGTCCAGCGGGCGCTTGACCAGCCGCGCCGACATGCCGGCGCGTGCGGCCGCGCGTGGAAACAAGGCAGCGGTCAGGCGATCCGCCTCCAGCGGCAGGCCCGCAATCAGGGCTTCGGCCGCGACTGGCCGCTGGAAGCGCCGGGCCAGCCAGAGCAGGCACGCCAGCAGCGGATCATCGGGGCGCGCGTGCCGACCTGGCGGATCCGGCAGGTTCCAGCCGGTGTCCTCGATGTTCCTTGCGGGCGTAGTGGCGGCGGCATGCATGGCAACGGCCCCCGCGCTTCAGAGTGGCCCGTGGCCCGTGCGGTGGCGTGCAACCCACGCTTGCGCACGTCGCGTTGCACGGCCTGCACATACCGCGCCCCCTGCGCAAGGCATGCGCTCGTTGCATCCAGCCATGGTGTCCCCCCGGTCCCATTGGTTCGACGTTTCCGGGAAGAATATGTGAAGGGGCCCTGCGCGCCCATACTGCGGATGGATTAGATGGCGCAACAAAAGGACCGGGCGGGGTCATCCTTTTGGCGTTTCACGCAAGAAACAGAACCAAAACGAGCACCGCCATGACCGCCTTACTCAAGCTGGATTTCACCCTCAAAGCGCGCCTGGAGCTTGACACCCGCCAGTTCCAGCGTCACCGACACCGGCAAGTGCTCATTGCCGGCGATGGTACCGTCGGCCATGGCCCTGGCTATCGCCTGTTCGATCTCGCGCTGTGAGCTGACGCCGACCACCTTCAGGAACTTGCGGATGCTGAGGTTGAAGGTCTCTTCGTTCATGGCTGTCTCCTGTGGGGATCCCGGGAATCACGGTTCGGGCCGCTACCCAGACAGCCTAGGCGATGGGGGGACTTTGTGCAGAGGCCTGGTGATCCGCCCGGAAGCAGGCGGTGCCCGGCAGTTGCCTGCCAGGCACCCGTCACCAGTCAGACCACGCCTTGCTCGCGCAGCCTGGCGATGCGCTCGGCCGACAGGCCCAGCACCGATTCCAGCACCTGCCCGGTATGCTCGCCCAGCCGCGGCGGCGGGGCGTCGTATTGCACCGGGGTCGCGGACAGCCGCAGCGGGCTCTTGACGGTCGGGCACAGGCTGCCATCGTCGCGCACCAGGTCGACCTGCAGCTCGCGATGCCGCACCTGCGGGTCTTCCAGCACCTGGCCGTAGTCGTTGATCGGCCCGCACGGGATGCCCTGCGCTTCCAGCGCCTGCACCCAGTGCGCCGTCGGCCGCGTGCGCATATGCGCCTCAAGCAGCGGCACCAGCGTGTCGCGATGGATGATGCGGCCGGGGCCGGTGGCAAAGCGCTCGTCGGCGGCCAGGTCGGGACGCTCGACGCCGCGGCAATACGCCTGCCACTGCCCGTCGTTGCCGGCCGCGACGATCATGTAGCCGTCGGCGGTGGCGAACACATGGTAGGGCACCATATTGGCGTGCGCGTTGCCGTAGCGCGGCATGGCCTTGCCGGTCACGCGCTGGGCGATGATCGGCGTGGCGCCGACCGCCACCACCGCATCGAGCAGGGCCATGTCGATATGCTGGCCCTCGCCGGTGCGTTCGGCATGGCGCAAGGCGGCCAGCACGGCCACGGTGGCATACATGCCGGTCAGCATGTCGACCACCGCCACGCCCACCTTCTGCGGCCCGCCGCCGGGCAGGTCGTCGCGCTCGCCGGTGACGCTCATCAGGCCGCCCAGGCCCTGGAAGATGAAGTCATAGCCGGGCTTGTGCGCGCTCGGCCCGGTCTGGCCGTAGCCCGTGATCGAGCAGTAGACGATGGACGGGTTGATCGCCTTGAGGCTGTCATAGTCCAGCCCGTAACGCTTCAGGTCGCCGACCTTGTAGTTCTCCAGCACGATCTGCGACTTCGCCGCCAGTTGCCGCGCGATCTCCTGCCCTTGCGGGCTGGCGATATCGAGCGTCACCGACTGCTTGCCGCGGTTGGCACCGGCAAAGTAGGTGGCGTCGCGCGACGGCTGCCCGTCCGCGCCGGGCAGCCAGGGCGGCCCCCACGAACGGGTGTCGTCGCCCGCGCCGGGCCGCTCCACCTTGATGACCTCGGCGCCCAGGTCCGCCAGGTTCTGCGCGCACCAGGGACCGGCCAGGATGCGCGACAGGTCCAGCACCCGCACGCCGGCAAGCGCGCCGTGCGTCGGGGCCTGGCTGCCCGCCATCAGATCGGGTCCCAGCTGATCACGTCGGGCGAACGCTCCAGCTTGAAGAAGCTGGAGCGCATGGCCGGCATGGCGATCTCGCCCACGGTCTCAGGCGTCCAGCCATCGCTCATATGCACCGAGCGCACCGGGCGCGGCTGGCTCATCAGGATGATTTCGTTGGCGCGCACCGCGAAGATCTGGCCGTTGACTTCGCTGGCGGCCGGGCTGGCAAGGTAGACCGCCACCGGCGCGATCTTGCCGGCTTCCATCTTCTGCAGCTTGGCCACGCGTGCCTTTTCTTCCGGCGTTTCGGCCGGGATCGAGCTGGTCATGCGGCTCCAGGCGAACGGCGCGATGCAGTTCGAGCGCACGTTGAAGCGCTGCATGTCCAGCGCGATCGACTTGGACAACGCGGCAATGCCCAGCTTGGCCGCCGAATAGTTGGCCTGGCCCAGGTTGCCGATCAGGCCGGAGGTGGAGGTCATGTGCACGTAGGCGCCGCTCTCCTGGTCCTTGAAGTAGTTGGCCGCGGCGCGGCTGACGAAGAAGGTGCCGTGCAGGTGCACGTCGATCACCGAGCGCCATTCTTCTTCATTCATCTTGAAGAACATGCGGTCGCGCAGGTTGCCGGCGTTGTTGACCACGGCGTCGATGCGGCCGAAGTTGTCCAGCGCGCATTGCACGATGGCATTGGCGCCGTTCCAGGTCGACACGCTGTCGGTATTGGCCACGGCCTCGCCGCCGGCGGCGCGGATTTCCTCCACCACGCGCTGTGCGGGGCCAGCGTCGCCGCCCTCGCCGGTCATCGACACGCCGAGGTCATTCACCACCACCTTGGCGCCGGCGGCGGCCAGTGCCAGCGCGATGCCGCGCCCGATTCCACCACCTGCGCCCGTCACCAGGGCGACCTTGCCTGACATCAAACCGCTCATTGCGCTGCTCCTCTGAATACTTTTTTGTGCGGTCACCGACCGCAAACCCGGCGAAACACCCCTGCGCCGCGGGCATCGCCCGCCGATGCGGTCAATCCGGATGTCCACGCCGCAGTGGATACGATAAATTGACGGCCGAGACTTTGGAATTCACGAATCACAAAACTGGCCTTTGGCCTGACGGAAGCCCATGCATTACGACCTGACCGACCTCCGCCTCTTCCTGAACGTCGGCGAGACGGAGAACCTGACCCGCGCGGCCGAACGCAGCTTCCTGTCGCTGCCCGCGGCCAGCACCCGGATCAAGCAGCTGGAAGAGGCGTTCCAGACACAATTGCTGATCCGCCAGGTCAAGGGTGTGCGCCTGACGCCGGCGGGCGATGCGCTGCTGCGCCACGCGCGCGAGGTCTTCCGCGAACTGGAATGCCTGCACGCCGACCTGCGGCCCTATGCCAAGGGCGTCAAGGGCCGCGTGCGGCTGCTGGCCAACACCACCGCCACCAACTCGTTCCTGGCCACCGGCGTATCGCGCTTCCTGAGCGAGAACCCGGACGTGGACATCGAGCTGGAAGAGCACCTGTCGCAGGAAATCGTCTCGGCGATCAGCGCCGGCGCCGCCGACCTGGGCATCGTGGCCGGTGAAGTCGCCACCCAGGACCTGGACGCGATGCACCTGTGCAGCGACGAACTGATCGTGATCGCACCGGTCAACCACCCGCTGCCCGCCTTCAAGCGGCTGCATTTCGCCGACCTGCTCGATACCTGCCGTTTTGTCGGCCTGAACCAGTTCAGCGCGATCCAGTCGTTCCTGGACCGCATCGCCGGCGGCATGGGCAAGCGCATCAGCCTGCGCATCCAGGTGGGCAGCTTCGATGCCGTATGCCGCATGGTCGAGGCCGGCGCGGGCATCGCCATCGTGCCCAACAGCTGCGCGCGCCGCTACGCCAGCCGCAAGGTGCTGCGCTTTATCCAGCTGGAAGACGAATGGGCCAAGCGCGAGCTGCGCCTGGTGCGCCGCCCGGGGCGCGAACTGCCCCAGTTTGCCGAAACGCTGATCCAGTACCTGGTCGACGCGGCGCGCGAGCCAGTGTAAGACGGGTAAGTCGTCGGCCGTTCAGCCGGAGGCCAGCCCGCTGCCCTGCACCACCAGCCCCGCCAGCGGGCTCAGCGACACCGCCATCACCACCAGCAGCAGGGCCATGGCGAACACACCGGGCCAGCTGGTGCGGCCACTGCGCGCCAGCGAGTCGTACACCAGTTCCGGTGAAAAATGGTACTCGCGCAGGTGCCGGATGGTCGCCTCGGCATGCCAGCGGTAGATCTGGTTGCCATACATGCCCAGCAGCAGCGCCATGGCATACAGCATCGGCCGGACTGCCAGCGGCATCTTCAGCCCGAACAGCGCGTGCAGCACAGGCTCGGCGCAGACGATCAGCGCAAAGACCCCCACCTGCCAGTACATGCGCCGGTAGGCCATCCAGAACGGTCCCAGCAGGCACGCCGCCCAGTTCCACGACATGCCGCCGCGCGTCTCGGCCAGGGACCAGCGCTGGCTGTAGTACGCATAGCGCGGCCCCACGAATGCGGCCAGCGCCGCGTCGTCACGAATTGATGATTTCATCGCTACCTCCCCCTGCTCTGCCACGGCTGCGCCTGTGGATCGCGGCGCAACCTGTGCCACAGCATAGGGCGCGCCGCGCGCGGGCAGCGTGCGCTGGCGCGCATTGCCGTGGCAAATGGCGCAAATTGGCGGGCAAGCGAACAGACCGGCGCACGCGAGGCGGCACGGGTGCCGGATGCGCCGGGTGCGGGTGCGCTATTTCCAGCGATGCAGGACCTGCAGGATGACCAGCGTGAAGATGGTGGCGATCAGCGCAGTGGTATCGCGCCCCAGGCCAGCAGCCACGCCGATGGCCGCGACCATCCAGATGCTGGCCGCGGTGGTCAGGCCCTCGATGTGGGCTTCGTCGCTGTGCTTCAGGATCGCGCCGGCGCCAAGGAAACCGATGCCGGCAATCAGCCCCTGCAGCACGCGGCTGATGTCGCCCAGCGGCACCCCGGCCTGCAGCGGCACCAGCACGAACAGCGCCGAGCCCAGCGCCACCAGCATATGGGTGCGCAGCCCCGCTGCCTTGCCGGAGACCTCGCGCTGATAGCCGATCAGGCCGCCCAGCAGCATCGCCATGAACAGGCGCGTCAGGATGCGGGTGGCCTCGCCAGCGTCCGGCACATCGGCGAACTCGGCGCGCAAGACCCTGAAAACTTCAGACCAGACCCCGTCCATGGCTCGCCTCCGGGTGCTTTGGTGCAGACCTGAGCGTAGCACGGGATGGCCCGCCGGCAACCGGGCCGGCGGGCCGCAAGGCGCTGGCGCCACATCGTTCGGGCCGCCCGCCAGGTGCGCGCGGCTGCGTCCTACACCGCAAGCGGAAGCTCCCCGACAGTGCCGCCATGGAGGCGTTCCTATATTGGAATCACTGATTACCGTCATCAACAGGAGTTGCATCATGCCCTATCTACTCGCCTGGCTGCTTGGCGTCCCGGCCTTCATCCTCGTCCTGATCTGGCTGTTTATGCACTGATTCCCAGGCCCGGCCTGCCTGCCATCCCTTCGCAAGAGGCCGCTGCGCCGGCCTCTTGCGCATCTACAGGCGCCCGGCGCCGCATGCAGCTTCCGCCGCCCCCGCTTCCGGCCCACCTAAGCCGCTCTTTCGCAAATCCGAATTTCAGCGTGCCGGGGGCTCGGGAATAATGGCCCCATTCAATCTGAGCGGGGCTACCCCATGCACGCACATCCGGATCCAGACCAGCTGTACCCCGAAATCCGCGAAGCGGTGCGCGACCTCTGCGCCGGCTTCGATTCGGCGTACTGGCAACGGGTGGAAGAGCAGAACGCCTTTCCTGAGACCTTTGTCCAGGCGCTGACCCAGGCAGGCTGGCTGTCGGCGCTGATCCCCGAAGCCTATGGCGGCTCGGGCCTGTCGTTGACCGCGGCCTCGGTCATCATGGAAGAAATCAACCGCAGCGGCGGCAATTCCGGCGCCTGCCACGGCCAGATGTACGTGATGGGCTGCCTGCTGCGCCACGGCTCCGAAGCGCAGAAACAGCGCTGGCTGCCGGGCATCGCCTCGGGCGAGCTGCGCATGCAGTCGATGGCCGTGACCGAACCCACCACCGGCACCGATACCACCAAGCTCAAGACCACCGCGGTGCGCCAGGGCGACAAGTACATCGTCAATGGCCAGAAGGTATGGATTTCGCGCGTGCAGCATTCGGACCTGATGCTGCTGCTGGCGCGCACCACGCCGCTGGATCAGGTCAAGCGCAAATCCGAAGGCCTGTCGGTGTTTGTGGTGGACCTGCGCGATGCCATCGGCAAGGGCCTGACGGTCAAGCCGATCCGTAACATGGTCAACCACGAGACCAACGAGCTGTTCTTCGACAACCTGGAAGTCCCCGCAGAAAACCTGATCGGCGAGGAAGGCAAGGGCCTGAAGTACATCCTTGACGGCCTCAACGCCGAGCGCATCCTGATCGCCGCCGAGTGCATCGGCGACGGCTACTGGTTTGTCGAGCGCGCCAGCAACTATGCGCGCGACCGCATCGTGTTCGACCGTCCGATCGGCCAGAACCAGGCCGTGCAGTTCCCGATCGCGCGCTCCTACATCAATGTCGAGGCCGCCAGCCTGATGCGCTACAAGGCGTCGCAATTGTTCGACGCCGGCAAGCCGTGCGGCAAGGAAGCCAATATCTCGAAGCTGCTGGCCGCCGACGCCTCGTGGGAAGCGGCCAACGTCTGCCTGCAGACGCACGGCGGCTTCGGCTTTGCCGCCGAGTACGACATCGAACGCAAGTTCCGCGAGACGCGCCTGTACCAGGTGGCGCCGATCTCGACCAACCTGATCCTGTCCTACGTGGCCGAGCATGTGCTTGAGCTGCCGCGTTCGTTCTAAGGCCCCTGCATGTCCCATTCCCCCAAAGGTATCCGCCCGCTCGACGGCATCCGCGTGGTCTCGCTCGAGCACGCCGTGGCCGCGCCCTTCGCCACGCGCCAGCTGGCCGACCTGGGCGCGCGCGTGATCAAGGTCGAGCGCCCCGGCGCGGGCGACTTTGCCCGCGGCTATGACGAGACCGTGCATGGCCAGGCCTCGCACTTCGTCTGGCTCAACCGCGGCAAGGAAAGCCTGACGCTGGACCTGAAGCAGGACGAGGCGCAGAAGGTCCTGCACCAGCTGCTGGCCGACGCCGACGTGCTGGTGCAGAACCTGGCCCCCGGCGCCGCCGCGCGCATGGGCCTGGATTTCGACACCCTGCACGCCCGCTACGGCAAGCTGGTCGTGTGCGATATCTCGGGCTATGGCGATGCCGGACCCTATCGCGACAAGAAGGCCTATGACCTGCTGATCCAGGCCGCGGCCGGCCTGATCGGCATCACCGGCGGCCCCGACGAGCCGTCGCGCGCGGGCATCTCGATTGCCGACATCGCCGCCGGCATGTACGCCTACACCGGCATACTGTCGGCGCTGCTGCAGCGCGGGCGCACCGGTGAGGGCGTGCGCGTGGAAGTCACCATGCTCGAAGCGCTGTCTGAATGGATGGGCTATGCGCTCTACTTCGGCCACTACGGCGGCACGCCGCCGGCGCGCTTCGGCGCCTCGCACCCGGCCATCGCGCCGTACGGCGTGCACCGCACCGGCGACGGCGGCAGCGTGATCTTCGGCCTGCAGAACGAGCGTGAATGGCGTGCCTTCTGCGAGAAGGTGCTGGAGCAGCCCGAGCTGCTGCAGGACGAGCGCTTCGCCACCAACTCCGGCCGCGTCAAGAACCGCCCCGCGATGACCGAGATCATCGAGCATCGCTTTGCCGCGATGACCGTGTCGCAGGCGGAGGCACTGCTGGACGCCGCCCAGATCGCCAACGCGCCGATGAACGACATCGAAGCCGTCTGGAACCACCCGCAACTGGCCGCCCGCAACCGCTGGCGCGAAGTCGCGGTGCCCGGCGGCACCATCGGCGCGCTGCTGCCGCCGGCCAACCTGTCGGGCGTGGAGCCGGTGATGGGCGATGTGCCCGCGCTGGGCGCGCACAGCCGCCAGATCCTGGCCGAGCTAGGCTACGCCGACAGCGACATCGCCGCGCTGGCGGACAAGCAGACCATCTGAGCCAATGCCGGCGCCCGGGAAGACCGGGCGCCATTTTTCCTTTCCGCAAGCCCCTACTCAATCTCCGGAGCCGGCATGAGCCAACCCGCAGACACCACCTACCCGACCCGCCAGCTTTGCGACTTCCTGGCCGACCTCAAGCTGGCCGACGTGCCCGCGCCCGTGATCGAGCGCACCAAGGACCTGTTCCTGGACTGGATCGCCTCGGCCATCGCCGGCAAGGACGCGCCCGCCGTGCGCAAGCTGCAGGAGTTCGCCGCGGCCATGGGTCCGGCGCAAGGCGGCGCCGAAGTGCTGGTGGACCGCCGCCGCACCTCGCCCTACTTTGCCGCGCTGATCAACGGCGCCTCCTCGCACGTGGTCGAGCAGGACGACGTGCACAACGGCTCGGTGCTGCACCCGGCCGCGGTGGTGTTCCCCGCCGTGGTGGCAGCCGCGCAGGCCGAGGGCAAGACCGGCGCCGAAGTGCTGCTGGCTTCGATCGCCGGTTATGAGGCCGGGATCCGCATCGGCGAATTCATGGGCCGTTCGCACTACCGCGTGTTCCACACCACCGGCACGGTGGGCACCCTGGCCGCCGCCGCCGCCGTGGCCAAGCTCTACGGCCTGGATGCAGAAGGCATCAACCAGGCACTGGGCTCGGCCGGCACGCAGGCCGCGGGCCTGTGGGAATTCCTGCGCGACGCCGCCGACTCCAAGCAGCTGCATACCGCCAAGGCCGCGGCCGATGGCCTGCAGTCGGCGTGGCTCGCGCGGGCCGGCTTCACCGGCGCGAAGCAGATCCTGGAAGGCGCGCAGGGCATGGCTGCCGGCATGTCGAGCGATGCCAACCCCGCCTGCCTGACCGACGGCCTGGGCACGCGCTGGGCCACCGCCGAGACCTCGTTCAAGTTCTTCGCCTCATGCCGCCACACGCACCCGGCCGCCGATGCGCTCAAGGCGCTGATGGAGCGCGAAGGCATCAGCGCCGACCAGGTCGCCAGCGTCACCACGCACGTGCACCAGGGCGCCATCGACGTGCTAGGCCCCGTGGTCAACCCCACCACCATCCACCAGGCCAAGTTCTCGATGGGCACGGTGCTGGGGCTGGTGGCCGTGCACGGCCATGCGGGCCTGGGCGAGTTCGAGCAGCATGCGCTCCAGGACCCGAAGGTGACCGCCTTCCGCGGCAAGGTCGGCATGGAACTGGATGCCGAGATCAACGCCGCCTACCCGCGCCAGTGGATCGGCCGCGTGACCGTCAGGACCACCGACGGCCGCACGCTGGCGGCGCGCGTCGACGTACCGAAGGGCGATCCCGACAACACCCTGTCGCGCCCGGAACTGGAAGCGAAAGCGCTGCAACTGGGCGCGTTCCGCCACGGCGCAAGCGATGCCGAAATGCGTGCCATCATCCAGCGCGTGTGGGCGCTGGAACAGGCCCCGAACGTCAACGACTGGCTGCCCGCCGCAGGCTGAGAACCAAGACATGTCCACTGCAGTCACCTACCTGTTCGTGCCGGGCGACCGGCCGGAACGCTTCGACAAGGCCGCGGCCGCCGGCCCCGATGTGATGATCCTGGACCTCGAGGACGCGGTCCATCCGGACGCCAAGCCCGCCGCGCGCGAAGCCATCGCTGCCTGGCTGGCCGGACGGCCCGCGGCCAACGCCTTTGTCCGCATCAACGACAGCGCCTCGCAATCCTTTGCCGCCGACCTGGCCTGGCTGCGCGCGCTGCCGCCGGGCACCGCGCTGGCCGGCCTGCTGGTGCCCAAGGCAGAAGATGCCGCAGCGCTGGCCACCATCGCGCAGGCCCTGCATGCGATCAACCCGCAGGGCGAGCTTGTCGCGATCATCGAAACCGCGCTCGGTCTGCATCAGATCGACGCCGTGGCCACCGGCGTCGCACGTCTTGCCTTCGGCTCGCTCGACTATGCGGTCGACCTGGGCTGCAGCCACACGCGCGACGCGCTCGCCTTTGCACGCGCGCGCATCGTGCTGGCCTCACGCGTGGCAGGGCTGCCGCCGCCGGTCGACGGCGTGACCACCGCGCTGAAGGATGAAGCCGTGCTGGCCAGCGACGTTGCCTATGCGCGCGAACTCGGCTTTGCCGGCAAGCTCTGCATCCACCCGGCCCAGCTGGGCGCGGTACGCGCAGGCTTCTTGCCCAGCCCCGAGCAGCTCGACTGGGCCCGCCGCGTGCTGGAAGCTACCGCCAGCGGCAGCCATGCGGTGCAGGTCGATGGCAAGATGGTGGACCGGCCCGTGATCGAGCAGGCTCGCCGGCTGCTGGCACTAGCGCAATAACCCGCCGCCCGACAACCTTCACGCATTACAAGGCCTACTGTCATGACTGACGCCACTCCTGAACTCGAACGCCTGCGCGGCTGGATCGGCCGCAGCGAATCGCGCACCGAAACGCTGTCGCCGGAACCGGTGACCGGCCTCGCCGCCACCTTCGACCTCGACCCCGAGGCCGTTGCCGCCGGCCCGCTGCCGCCGCTGTGGCACTGGCTCTACTTCCTGCCGCGCGCGCCGCAGCATGAACTGGGACGCGACGGCCATCCCACCCTGGGCGGCTTCATGCCGCCGGTGCCGCTGCCGCGCCGCATGTGGGCCGGCAGCGAACTGACCTTCGGCCATCCGCTGCATATCGGCGATACCGTCACGCGTACCTCCACCATCAAGGACGTGCAGTACAAGACCGGGCGCACCGGTGAACTGTGGTTTGTCGCCGTCGATCACGAACTGACCGTCAACGGCAAGACTGCCGTCAACGAGCGCCACGATATCGTCTACCGCGCCATGCCCGACCCGTCCAAGCCGCAGCCGCCGCGCCCGCGCCTGGAGCAGACCGCGCAGTGGCAGCGCACGCTGCAGGCAGACCCGGTGATGCTGTTCCGCTACTCGGCACTGACCTTCAACGGCCACCGCATCCACTATGACCGCCAGTACACGCGCGAGGTCGAGGGCTACCCCGGCCTGGTGGTGCACGGGCCGATGCAGGCCATGCTGATGCTGGACCTGGTGGCGCGCGAGCAACCGCAGGCGCGCGTGCGCCGCTTTGGCTTCCGCGGGCTGGCGCCGCTGTTCGACCAGGACACCATCATCGTCGGCGGCGCAGCCGATCCGGCGCAGGCTGGGCGGCTGGTGCTGTGGACTGGCGATAATGCTGGCGGGCAGGCGATGCAGGGGTGGGCGGAGGTGGAAGGGTAAAAGGCAAGGGCCGCGGATGCTGCAGGCGGCTGCTTTCCTTCTGTTTCCTGCTAGCAGTAGGGGCGAGGTGACGGAGAGAAGTCTAGTCCACTGATTCACTGAGACTGGCCAGCGCCTGCCATCTAAATGAATCAGTGGGCTCATGCATACGTTTGCCAGGTTTGCGGCGCGCCGCTACTGCGCGCCCCTGGCTTACCGGCCGATTGCCAAGCGGACGGGCTTGCCAATGCGGCTCAACATTTCAACCAACGTGTCGATGGTGAATTTGGCCGTCTTTCGGTTCACTACGTCCGACACGCGCGGACGAGACACCCTCAGGATCTCGGCGGCCTCCGCCTGTTTCAGGTGGTGTTGCTCAATCCATGCCGCCAGTTCGGCCATGAGCTGTTCCTTGAGCAGCTTCGTGTCGTTGATCTGCTTTTTCGACGCCGCCTGCAGCCGCTTGGCTTCCTCGGGCGAAAACCCCAGTTCCAGGAACAGATTGGCGACTGGCTTGGTTACGTGGCGGATCTCAGTGTCGATCTTCATGACTTGCCTTTCCTCGCGTTGGCGATAGCTCGATAGCGAGCCTCGGCGATGCGCTTGTCCTTCAGGTTCGTCGCCTGCGTCTTCTTCTGGAAGCAGTGCAGGACGTACACGGCTTCCTCGAACTTGGCGACGTACATCACTCGAAATTCCCTCCCGCATCACGCAGGCGAATCTCGCGAGTGCCAGTACCTATGTCGTCAAAGGGCTTCCAGTCTTCTGGTTCCAGCCCCGCCTGGACCTTGCCTAACTGGAATCCCGCCTGCTGGCGGGCCTCCGCGGGGAAAGCGAGCAGGTCGTCGTAGGCTGACCCGACCCAGCGAATCTCTTTCTCCATCCCACAATCCGTATAAAATTTTATACCAAAATTGCGGCCAGCAGAACCCATGCAGACACGGCCACAGATGGTCCTTCCGTCCCTTCGGGAGGTCAGTTCCCCGGACGAGTCCTCGGCGTGCTTCGTGCCCGGCGGCACGGCGCGGGATGGATTCTTGCGGTGTCGGTATTCCCATTGAATGCCAACTGCATGCGATATGCGTCGCATGCAGTCATCTCTGGCTTTGGAAAGGTCGGACTTTGGCCAACTGCTTCCGCCGACCCGACATCATGGGCCGCGATTGGTTACCCGACCATCGCCTCCTCAATTCCCTCCGCGACTTCTTCTACCCTGTCGGCCAACAATCCAAGGGAGGCCCGGCAGAGCCCTCGCAAGGCATCCAACGTAGCCGGCCGCAAGGCTACGCTTCCCTCTTCCTGTGCGTCACATTCGCTGTGCGTAACCAACGTCAGCACGCAGGCCGCGCCTCGCGGAACCGCATCGGCCTGATCCAACAGATTCAATAGCAAGAGTTGCCGAGGAACAGGCAGCGCGTCTTCACGCGCTGCGCGGCGGGTTTCGGGACTGAACCACGAAAGCGAATCATCAAGTCGAGGTGGGGTGAAGGCATCGGGTTCGATGTTGGACTGGTGCATTGCTGACCTCTGTAACGTAGAAGTGGAGGCCCGCCGCTCATTCTCACTTGAGGTGGCGGGCCAGCAGCGACGCATTCCGTGCCTGGGCACCCGACCTGCGATACTGAGTGCGCGCAGCGCAGCCGAAGGCGTCCCACCGATGACCTGGTTAGCAGGTTGCCAATAGCCTAATCGGGTTCGTCCAATAGTCCGTGGACGTAGGCACCAGACAGGGAGCGTAGCTGGGTCGAACGGGCAACCACGAGCCTGTCAGATTTCTTGTGTGTTGAGGTCATGAGACGATATCGAAAGAATCAGGCTTGGCCGGCTTGCTCAAGAAGCAGTTGGCCGAGCGTATGCTTGCCGCCGAACTGACGCACCATCTGGCCAGCGAGGCCAAGCAAGGCAAGAGCGGCAATCACCGCAACGGCAGCAGTGCAAAGACCGTCATCACGCCCAACGGCGAGCTGGAACTGGACATTCCGCGCGACCGGCAAGCCACCTTCGAGCCGCAACTGGTCGCCAAGTACCAACGCCGGCTGTCCGGCTTCGACGACCACGTAATCAGCATGTATGCACGCGGGATGAGCGTGCGTAAGATTCAGGGCCATTTGCAGGAACTGTATGGGCTGCAGGTCTCGCCTGACCTGATTTCCACCATCACCGACGAAGTGCTGGCCGAGGTCGAACAATGGCAGCAGCGCCCGCTGGAGGCGATGTACCCCATTGTCTACTTCGACGCGCTGCGCCTGAAGATCCGCGACGAAGGCACCGTCAGGAACAAGGCGGTGTACCTCGCGCTGGGCATCCGCGCCGATGGGCGCAAGGAAGTCCTCGGCCTGTGGATCGAGCAGACCGAAGGCGCCAAGTTCTGGCTCAAGGTCTTCAACGAACTGAAGAACCGCGGCCTGGAGGACATCCTGATCGCCGTGGTCGATGGCCTGCGCGGCTTCCCCCAGGCCATCGAGGCCGTCTACCCGGCCGCGCAAATCCAGACCTGCATCGTCCACCTGATCCGCAACTCGCTCAACCTGGCGAGCTGGAAGGATCGCAAGGGCCTGGCGGCCGCACTCAAGCCGATTTACCAGGCTGCCACGGCCGATGCCGCTGCCACTGCGCTGGATGCCTTTGCCGGCAGCGACTGGGGCCGCAAATTCCCGACGGTGGCCGACATGTGGCGGCGGCAATGGGAGCAGGTCATCCCGTTCTTCGCCTATCCGCCGGAAGTGCGCAGAATCATCTACACCACGGATGAAGTTGACAAGCGCCCGGTGTGCTTTCGGTCGTTTATGGCGTCCGTATCGGTGGCCACGGAGCGCGTACCGCACTTGCCTGCGGTCGCGCCTGCTTCCAGCGCGAGAACAGGCGTTGGTAAGCCTGCTCGGCTTGCTCGCCGGCCGCACGCTCCAGATCCCGGACGGACTTCAGATTGTAGGCGGCGGCAGACCCCTTGCGGCTACCGCGACGCGCAGGAGGCCTGCCTGCCTGCAGTTCCAGCTCACGGGCCTTGCGCGCAGTGAGCGCCGGGCGATCCCAGGCGAAGGATTCGTTACGCATGAGGACGTGCCAGACGATGATCGCCAGCTTGCGTGCCGTGGCAACGGCCGCGATCTGCTGACCGCGATGATCCCGGATACGTAGGAAGAAGGCTCGGACGGGGCCGGCCGTTTGGGCCGCGGCCCAGGCAGCCTCGACCAGCATGGCACGCGCATAGGAATGTCCGCGCTTGCTGATGTGTCCGTGCTTTGCTGGTTGCAAGCCGGATTGGTAGACCGAAGGATTGAGGCCAAAGTAGCTGACCAGTTTCTCCGGCGAGCGAAAGCGAGCGATATCGCCAATGGCCGAGATCAACCCGATCGCAACGGTGGTGTTGATGCCGGTGATGGTCAGCAGCTTGCGCAGCCTGTCGTCCAGAATAGCGGATTGGGCCAGGACGCGCTCAACCTGCTGCAGATTCTCTGCCAGCCGGTCGAGCTCATGCAACCGCTGGTCGATCCCGATGCGCTCGTCCATGGGTAGCTGCTGCAGGCTCAGCCAGGCCCGCCCTTTCTTGCCAAACAGGTCTGTGGCGGGACACCGTTCGATGAGATGGGCGGCAAGGACAGCGTGAATCTCATTCTTGAGCCGCGTCCGCTGCCGCACGATCTGGGCGCGGCGCGACACCTGCCGCCGCATCGCTTGCGTGGCCTCGTCTGGAATCCAGACCTCGGGCAGGAAGCCACTCGCATAGAGTTGCGCAAGGATTGCCGCATCGATCTTATCCGTCGTCACGCGGGCTTCAGCGATCAGGCGGACTTGCAAGGGGTTGGCGACAATCACCTTGCCGACATGACCTGTCAGTACGTTCGCGATGGCGATCGTGTTGCCGGTCGCCTCGAGTACCACGTGGTCGTCGGGCTTCAGCTTGTCAGCAAAGCGTTCCAGCTCGTCGCGTCGCAGTCCGACGCGCCCGCCGGCGCGTAGCAGGCCGTTCTCCAAATAGGCGATTTCGGCCACCGATCGCGATACATCCAGTCCTATCACTCGCATTGGCGTCTCCCATGGGAAACATCGCAAATGGGAGCCGGGGGGACAGCACGACAACTACGGATTCGCGCTCGCAGCGCAACCGGGCGGGTCGCAGGGGCGGCCAACTACTAACACGAGCTCGCAGCTCAACGTATATGAACGGCCTGCCCACCCGAAGTGCTCCCCGGTGCCCCTTGTCCCGGATGGTCGAACCATACACCAAGTTACGCGGTGAGGAGAGGACGGGCACCGGTTCCTATCATGCCGGTTACTAATGCCATCGAGAGCATGCACATGCAGTTGCGCAAGATCGTCAAGAACCGGGGCCACTTCCCCAGCGACGAAGCCGCCAGCAAGCTGCTTTACCTGGCCTTGCGCAACATCGAGAAAGATTGGAAGATGCCGCCCATCACCTGGAAACAAGCGGCCAACCAGTTCGCCATTCTCTTCGGTGACCGCTTCACCAACGCCCTACGCTGAGATTTATTTAACCGACCTCAGCACACAGAATTCCTGACACCTCCGCAACCACGCAAAACGGCAAGCACCGCCGCCATATGACCAACACCGTGCAATTTATGGCCAGCCGCCCCCAGGCGACGCGCTCTTTGCCTACTTTCTGTCGCTCGGACAGAAAGTAGGTCGCCGGCTACGCCGGCGAAACAGCCCACGCTAGTCAAGAACCACACGCCAGCCAAGACCCCCACCCCCATCCAGCCCCTCCCCCCTCAATCCGCCTGAATCTTCGCCGCCTTCACCACCCCACCCCAAAGCGCCAGCTCCCGCTGAATCCGATCCCCCAGCGCCTTCGGCGTGCTGATATTGACGTCATACCCCCCCGCCGTCATACGTTGCCGGAAAGCAGCATCCTCCCCAACCGCCTTCTGCGCCTTGACCAGCTTGTCCACCACATCCGCCGGCAGCTTCTGCGGCCCCACCAGCGCATACCAGCCAGTCAGGTCATAGCCCTTCTGCCCCGACTCGATCATGGTCGGCACGTTCGGCAGCGCCGGGTTGCGGGTCTTCGACGTAACCGCCAGCGCACGCACCTTGCCGCCATTGATATGCCCGATGGCCGTCCCGGTAATGTCGAACATGAACGTCACCTTGCCACTCATCACGTCAGCCATGGCCGGCGCATTACCCTTGTACGGCACGTGCAGCATCTTCACGTTGTTCATCTGAGCCAGCAGTTCCGCGGACAGATGGTTCGATGCCCCAATGCCGGCCGAGCCGAACGAGACCCCCTCAGGGTGCTTGCGCGCATAGTCGACCAGCTCGCCCACGTTCTTCGCCGGGAAGTCCTTGTTCACCAGCAACACGTTGGTGTAATCGGTGATCAGGCCGATATAGGTAAAGTCCTTGACCGGGTTAAAGTTGACCGAGTGCTGGATCAGCGGGGTCATGGTCATGGTCGGGCTGGCGACGAAATACAGCGTGTAGCCGTCCGGCGCCGCCTTGGCGGTCATGTCGGCGGCGATCGCGCCGCTGGCGCCCGCACGGTTGTCCACCACCACCGGCTGCTTGAGCGCGCGCCCGAGCTGCTCGGCATAGATGCGCGCGGCGGTGTCGACCGGGCCGCCGGGCGCGTAGCCCACCAGCAGCTTGACCGGCCGCGACGGGTAGGCGTCGGCGGCCCACGCCGCGCCCTGCACCAGCAGCGTGGCGGTCAGGGCTGCCAGTGTCGTCCATGTCTTCATTGTTGTCTCCTCCAGGTATGGCTGATATTGCCCGGGGCCAGCATGCCCGGCGGGCGCTTAATCGAGCAAGGCGCGCAGCGGCTGCTTGAGCAGCTTGCCGCTCGCCGTGGTCGGAATCACCTCGACGGTGCGGACCTCGGCCGGGCGCTTGTACGGGGCCAGGCTCTCGCGCAGGTAGGTGTCCAGCGCCTTGCGGTCAAGCTCGGCGCCGTCCTGCATTTCAATGAAGGCCACCACTTCCTCGTTGCCGTCGGCGGTGGTGCGTCCCACCACGGCCGACTGGCGCACGCCGGGGAAGGCGTTGATCACCGACTCGACCTCGATCGGGTAGACGTTGAAGCCGGAGCGGATGATCAGGTCCTTGGAGCGGCCGGAGATAAACAGCGCGCCGTCGGCATCCAGGTAGCCCAGGTCGCCGGTGTTGAGCCAGCCGCCGGGCAGCAGCGCCTCGGCGGTCTGCTCGGGGTTGTGGTAGTAGCCCAGCATCACGCCCGGGCCGCGCACGCGGATCTGGCCGCGCTCGCCGGCGGGCAGCGGCTTGCCTTCGGCATCGGTGATCTCGATCTCCACGCCTTCGACGATATAGCCGGCCGAGCAGTCGGCGCGCGGGGCTTCCATGCGCGTGATGAAGAGCGAGCCGGCGTATTCGGTGATGCCGTAGCCATGGTGCAGCGCCTGGCCGAACAGGGTTTCGACCTCGCGCTTGAGCGTGGGGTCCAGCGGCGCGCCGCCGGTATAGAGGTAGCGCAGGCGCGGATAGGCGCCGGGCTTCGCGCCGACGGTGGGCGCCACCGCCATGATGCGCGTGAACATGGTCGGCACGCCCTGCAGGATAGTGACGCCGGGCGACGCCAGCGACTCGAACACTTCATTGGCGTCGAAGCGAGGGCGCAGGAACAGGCTGGCGCCGGCATACAGCGTGGCCATCAGCACCGTGGCAATGCCGAAGATATGCGACATCGGCAAGGCGCCGTAGGCCACGTCGGCCGGGCCCATGTCGCGCGTGGCGGAGATGCGCGCAAACTGCGTCAGGCCCGCATGCGGCACCATCACGCCCTTGGGCGCACCGGTGGTGCCGGAGGTATAAATCAGCGTGGCGACGCTGCGGGCCAGCCCGGCCGGCTCGCGCTGCGGCGGGGTGGCCGCGCGCACCACCCGCATGCCAGCGTCGAACACTGGGCAGCCGGTGGCCTGTGCGCCCAGCCGCTCGCCGTGCGCCGCGGCCACGTCGGACACATGGCCGGTGAACAGCACCAGCGCCGGCTGCGCATGATCGCGGATATTGTCGATCTCGCGCGCGGACAGGCGCGCGTTGACCTGGATCGGCCAGGCGTGCAGCAGGCTGCTGGCGAACAGCGTGACCACCATCTCGTTGCAGTTCTCGCCGACCACCATCACGCGGTCGCCCTCGCCCACGCCCTGCGCCGCCAGCCAGTCGCGGGCGGCCTCGATGCGCCGCCACAGCTCGCCGTAGCTGATGACGGCGCCGTTCTCGTGCAGGCACGGCGCGTCGGGCGTCTGCGCGGCCCAGTAGCGGGGGATGTCGTGGATATATTCGGGGCGGAAGGAAGACATGGTGCTGGTGGGTCTCTCGATGCAGGCTGAGTCGGATATGCGGCGGAATGCACCCGGCCACATGAAACTGGCTGCATCAGTTTGCGGCAAGCCCCGTGCCGGAGCCATTTGGAATTCACTAAGGCCGTGTTCGTCAACGCCACTGGCCAGCCGCCGTCCGCCCCGCCACCACCCGGCGCAGGTGGTTCCGCCTCCACGAAGGACGGCTTTATCATTGATGAAGCAAGGAATCGCGCCCGGCCCCTACAATCGGCCGGCACAGTGAGGGCCGCCGCTTTGACGCACCGCACAACCAGGCTGAGCCAAAAGCGCCGCGCGGCCCGCGTACCACAGGGGACATTCAGATGGATTTGCGTTTCACCGCCGAGGAACAGGCCTTCCGCGAGGAGGTCCGCACATTCGCGCAGGCCAGCCTGCCGGAAGACATCCGCAACAAGGTACTCAACCACCAGCGCGTGGAAAAGGACGACTACATCCGCTGGCACCGCATCCTGCAGGCCCGCGGCTGGGGTGCGCCGACCTGGCCCAGGCAATGGGGCGGCACCGGCTGGACCGCGCTGCAGCGCCTGATCTTCGAGATCGAGACCTTCCGCGCCGGCGCGCCGCGCATGCTGCCGTTCGGCCTGACCATGATCGGGCCGGTGCTGATGAAGTACGCCAGCCCCGAGATGCAGCAGCGCTTCCTGCCGCGCATCCCCAATATCGACGACTTCTGGTGCCAGGGCTACTCCGAGCCGGGCTCGGGTTCCGACCTGGCCTCATTGAAGACGCGCGCGGTGCGCAAGGGCGACAAGTACATCGTCAACGGCCAGAAGACCTGGACCACCATGGCCCACTTTGCCGATTGGATCTTCTGCCTGGTGCGCACCGACCCGGAGGCCAAGGCCCAGGAAGGCATCTCGATGCTGCTGATCGACATGAAGTCGCCCGGCGTGACGGTGCGCCCGATCAAGACGCTCGACGGCGGCCATGACGTCAACGAGACCTGGTTCGAAGACGTGGAAGTGCCGGTCGAGAACCTGGTCGGCGAAGAGAACCGCGCCTGGACCTATGCCAAGTACCTGCTCGGCCATGAGCGCACCGGCATTGCCGGCATCGGCCACTGCCACCGCGAGCTGCGCCTGCTCAAGCACTACGCCAGCCAGGCCACCGACGGCGCCGGCCGCCCGCTGATCGAAGACGTGCGCATGCGCGACAAGATCGCCCGCGTCGAGATGGACATCATGGCGCTGGAAATGCTGCTGCTGCGCGTCGCCACGCAGGCCGCCGGCACCCCCGGCCCCGAGGCCTCAATCGTCAAGATCCGCGGCTCCGAGGTGCAGCAGGACCTGGGCATGCTGATGATGGAAGTGGCCGGCCCCAACGCCTGGCCGTATTCGCCGGAATGGCTTGAGCCGGGCGCGACGCAGCCGGTGGCGGGCCCTGACTGGGCCGCCCCTGCCGCCTCCACCTACTACGACATGCGCAAGACCTCGATCTACGGCGGCGCGACCGAAGTGCAGAAGAACATCATCTCCAAGATGATCCTGGGTTTCTGAAGGGATAGCTGACATGGACTTCACCTACAGCGAAGAGCAACAGATGCTGGCGGACAGCCTGCGTCGCTTCATCGATACCGAATACACGTTCGAGGCCCGCCGCAAGAGCGCGCGCGCAGGCGAGAGCCTGGATCGCGGCATTTGGAACAAGCTCGCTGAAATGGGCGTGCTGGGCCTGACCGTGCCGGCCGACTTCGGCGGCTTCGGCGAAGGCCCCGCCAGCCAGCTGGTGGTGCAGCGCGAACTGGGCCGCGGCCTGGTGCTGGAGCCGGTCACGCCCAGCGGCGTGATGGCCGCGGCCATCCTGGCCGCCCACGGCAGCGCCGCGCAGAAGGAAGAATGGCTGCCCGCGATCGCCTCGGGCGAGCGCATCGTCACGCTGGCCTACCTGGAGCCGACCACCCGCTACCGCCCGGAATCGGCCCGCGCCAGCGCCGAGCGCAGCGGCGACGGCTACGTGCTCAACGGCATCAAGAGCGTGGTCTGGCACGGCGGTGCCGCCGACGCCTACCTGCTGACCGCGCGCGTGGCCGGCAGCAATGAGATTGCGTTGTTCCTGGTGCCGCGCGACAGCAAGGGCCTGGGCGTCACCGCCTATCCCACCATCGACGGCCTGCGCGCCGCCGACCTGTCGCTGCAGGACGTGACCGTGCCGGCCAGCGCGCTGGTGGGCGAGCCCGCTGACGGCCTGGCCGCGCTGGGCGTGGGCCTGGAGCATGGCGTTGCCGCGCTGTGCGCCGAGGGCGCCGGCGCCATGGAAAAGCTGATCGAGATCACCGCCGAGTACCTGGGCACGCGCCAGCAGTTCGGCAAGCCGCTGGCCAGCTTCCAGGCACTGCAGCACCGCATGGCCGACATGCTGGTGCAGAAGGAACTGGCGCTGTCGATGGCCTACGTCGCAGTCCAGGCGCTGGACGAGGCCGATCCCGCCACGCGCCGCCGCATGCTGTCCGCGGCCAAGGTGACGCTGGCCCGTGCCGGTCGCTTCGTCGGCCAGCAGGCCGTGCAGCTGCATGGCGGCATGGGCATGACGGATGAGCTGTCCGTGGGCGACTACTTCAAGCGCCTGACCATGCTGGACCAGTTGCTGGGCGACAGCGACTACCATCTGCAGCGCTTCGGCGAAGTGATGGAAGCCTGACCCTGGCTGCGGCCGCTGGCCGCACGCTGGCGCGAGGCCGGGCACTTGCCCGGCCTCGCGCCGTTTCAGCTCCCGCTCCCCCTCCCCTTCCCGTACCGCCCCGGTACGCTCCCGCAATCCTCGCGGGATGCTGGCACGCCACCCGGATTGGCCCCCCGCGCCACACCCAGCCCTCCGCCACGCCGGAGGCTAGGGAAATCCACTAGTCCGTTCCAACGATTCCCCGCCGCCGCGCCATCACTACGCTGTCACCACAGGCACAGGCACAGCCAGCGCCGGCAATTCCTCTTTACAAGGAGCGAGACTTCAATGAAATCCAGCACAAGACAACTGATACGCGGTGGCCTGCTGCTCACCAGCATGGCCCTGGCGGCGGCATCGTGGGCGAAGGTCACCCCGGAGGAACTCAAGCAACTGGATGGCCCCCTCACGCCGATGGGCGCCGAGCGTGCCGCCAGCAAGGACGGCGAGGTCCCGGCATGGTCCGGCAAGTGGCTGGGCACGCCGGCCCATGTCAAATACCAGCGCGGCGAACGCTATCCGGACCCGTATGCCGATGAGAAGCCGCTGTTCGTCATCACCGCGCAGAACATGGCGCAGTATGCCGAGCGGCTCAGCGACGGGCAGAAGGCGCTGTTCAAGAAGTACCCCGACACCTTCAAGATGCCGGTCTACCCCAGCCATCGCGACTTCCGGTATGAGGACGCCGTCTACAAGGACATCCGCACCTACGCCGCCACCGTCAGCATGACGAGCGATGCCAACGGCCTGAAGGAAGCGGGACCCCAGGTTCCCTACCCGATTCCGAAAACCGCGATGGAGCTGTTGTGGAACCAGCGCTTCTCGTCGGCCATCGGCACCGAGAAGGCGCAGTTCGACCAGGCCGTGGTCTATCCGAACGGCTCGATCGCGTGGGGACGCGTCTCATACAGCATCCTGTCGCCGCGCAATAACGGCAAGTTCGACCCGCACAACGCCATCAACGAGCGCTCCTTCTTCCGCACCGCCACGGACCTGCCGTTGCGTGACCGCGGCCAGGTGATCGTTGGCTACGCGGTCTGGGACCAGGAGGGTTCTGACACCAACCGCACGTGGATCTACAACCCGGGCACGCGGCGGGTGCGCCAGGCGCCGGAATTCGGCTTTGACCAGCCCCAGGGCCCCGGCGGCTTCCGCACCGTGGACGACGACCGGCTCTTCAACGGCTCGGGCGAACGCTACAACTGGAAGATCGTCGGCAAGAAAGAGATCTTCGTCCCGTACCACAACTACAAGCTGCTGAGCACTTCCGTCAAGTACAAGGAGCTGCTCACGAATGGCCACGCTAATCCGGACGTCATGCGCTATGAACCGCATCGGGTATGGGTACTGGAAGCAACGCTCAAGTCCGGTTTCCGGCACCAGTATGCGAAGCGCGTCCTGTATCTCGACGAAGACAGCTGGCTAGCCCTGGCGGCCGACAACTACGATGGCCGCGGCCAGTTGTGGCGCACCAATCTCCAGGCCTCGGTGTACACCTATGATGCACGCCGCTACTATCCGACCACGGTGTTCTACCATGACCTGATTTCGGGTGCCTACCTGGCGGACCGCCTGACCAACGAAGGCCCGATGGCAACGCTGAACAACAGTCCGGAATTCAACGAGGCGTTCTTCTCCCCGGACGCCGCGCGTGGGTCGGGTACCTGATCCGATCGTGATATCCGGCCGGGCGCAGCCTTTGGCGCCCGGTCGCGCTCCCCTCCCCGCCCTGAACTGCCCCCAGAAGTCGGAGACGACTTTTGGGGGTTTTTACATGGCAAAGCCCAGCCGCTCCGATTGCAACCCGGGCTGCGCCGGTTGCTTCTACCTCGAAAAGGAAGCCCTGTATCCCGGCGAACGCGAACGCCGGATGCAGGACGATGTCGTGGTCGCGTAAGTCCGGAACGCCATCAAATAAAAATGGGGCATCCGCCGCGAGCCGCGGCGGATGCCCCATTGACCAGGAGATCAGAAGTTCAGCGGTCGCTGCGCGGCATCCAGGCCGCCGTCGATGAACACCACGTTGCCATGGATGTAGGCCGCCTGCGGCCCGCACAGGAAGACGATCAGCGCGGCCACCTCTTCAGGCTGGGCACGGCGGCCCAACGGCGGCAGGAAATCGCGGATGGCGTCGCCATAGCGCGGGTCCTTCAGCCCTGCCTGCAGCAGCGGCGTTTCCACCGCGCCCGGCGCGACCACGTTGAGGCGCACGCCGGCCTGGCCCCACGCGGCAGCACGTTGCCGCGCGGCCGCCGCCACCGCATGCTTGGAGCTGGCATAGGCAATATAGCCAGCCTGGTCCCGGGTGGCTTCCGCCGCCGCGGCGGCTGCCACCATCGCGCGCACGCCGGACTCGTCGCCGGCAAGGTAGGCATCACGCAGCGGGCTGCCCTCCCAGGACTGGAGCGTGGCCGAATTGGACGACACCACCACGGCGCACGGATCCGAGCCCTGGCGCAGCGCCTCGAACAGGCCATCCAGCAGCGCCACCACGCCGAAGTAGTTGACCGATGCCACCAGCGTGGCGGGTTCGACATGCGGGCCCAGGCCGGCGCAGCAGACCAGCTGATCGATGCGGCCACCCGACCGCGACAGTACGGCGTCGATGGCGGCCGCGCGGCCCTGCGGGTTGGACAGGTCGGCAAGGATGTCGGCATCGCGCAGGTCGATGCCGATGACCCGGCAGCCGTCCGCGAGCATGCGCTGGCGCACGGCCGCACCCATGCCGGACGCGGCTCCGGTAATAACTACGGTTTTCATGTGGTTGAGTTCCATGACGGTGTCGATCAGGCCTCGAACACATGCCGCAGCGCCGGCGGCTCGATGCCGCCCGGGTTCAGCTCGAACGTGCGCCGTGCCACGCTGGACGGCCGCACCTGTTCCACGTCGGTGTAGAACTGCTGGTACCAGTCACGCATCTGGTAGATGGGCCCGTCGCCTTCGCACAGCAGCGGGTTGTCGATGCGGATCTTGCTGTCCCAGATCGCCACGTCCTCGTAGAAGGCCTGTTTGGCCTGCTCCACATAGGCTTGCGCCATGGCACGGTTCTGTTCCTCGGACAGCCCCGGGATCTTCTTCACCAGCACGCCGTAGCGCAGCGCGAAGCTGTTGAGGTCGATCGGCACATGGCAGTTGAGCAGGATCGAGTGGATCTGCTGGTCGCCCATCTGTCCGCTCATCTCGGTGATGTGGTACGCGGGCCCGAAGTACGTGGACAGCGCCGTCAGCTGTGCATCGCCGGAGAGCCGAGCACTGCGTCCGATCATCAGCTGCGTGGCCTTGTGGTCTTCGAACAGGTTGGCAAAGTAGTCCACCGGCGCGCCATGGACCGTGCCGAAATGCGCCATGTCAGAGATATTGTCGACCAGCTCGCGGCAGTTGGTGCGGATCAGCATCTCGTCGATGGCCCAGTCCGACCAATCCGATGAGAAGCAGGCCTCGATGCGCGGGATCGCCACCTCGGGGGGGGCCGGGCGGCCTTCGGGATCGTGCCAGATGAAGAGCAGCCGGTTCTGCTCGCAGGTCTCCCAGGCGCCGACGCGGGCCTTGGGCGGCACGCGCTTGCAGTAAGGGATGGACTTGCAGCCGCCGTCGCCGCCCCATTGCCAGCCGTGGAACGGGCAGACCAGGTTGTCGCCCTGCACGGTGCCGGTGCTCAGGTCCGCCCCCATGTGCGGACAGTAGCCGTCGATCACGCGAATCGCGCCGGTCGAGTCGGCAAATGCCGCCAGGCGCCGGCCGAAGATATTCAGCGTGTGCGGCACGCCGTCGCGGTAGCCATCGGCCAGGCCGAGGCAATGCCAGCCGCGCGCGAAGCGGGCCTCGGGCGGGCGTGATTCGATTTTGTAGCCGGCCTTGTAGCCAGTCTGGTTGCCGTCAGCGGTCATGGCGTCTGTCTCCTTGAATTCCCGTGGGACCTTCAAGATAAGAGCGTCTGGCCGGCGGCTCATCGTCCCATCGGACTACTGCAGCGCGGCAATCCTGGTCAGAGCCGGATCATTGCCCGGGCCGTGCACGCAACTGACGCCGGCCGGATCGTAGATCCGGGCCACGCAGCCATTGCAGCTGTCACAGGCCGAATGCGCCACCGCACCGCTGCGCCAGTTGGCGACCAGCGCGGGATCGTGGATCAGCGCGCGCGCCAGCGCGACGCAGTCGAAACCCTCTTCCATCAGCTGCGCGACATTGCCGATCGACTTGACGCCGCCGATATAGGCCAGCGGCATGCGCACCGCCCGCCGCACCACGCGCGACGCTTCCAGGAAATACAGCTCGCGAAAGGCCAGCGCGCGCGGCGTACGCTTTTCCAGCATGGTGATGCCGAAGCGCGCCACCGCGGTCGGTGCGGCGGCCTTCATCTGCGCCGTGGGCATGGGGCTGCCGAACAGCGCCCACGGGCTCTCCACGTTGCGCCCGCCGCTGAGGGTCAGCAGGTCGGCGCCTTCCGCCTCCAGCAGGCGCGCAGTCACGGCGGAATCCGCAGGTTCGTTGCCGCCCGGCACGCCGTCGCTGACGCTCAGCTTGCAGCAGACCGCCAGCTCGGCGCCGACCGCGTCCTTCACCTGGCGCAGCACCGCGGCCGGAAAGCGGGTGCGGTTCTCCACGCCGCCGCCGAACGCATCGCGCCGCCGGTTGCTCAGCGGCGACAGGAACTGGTTGAGCAGGTAGCCGTGCCCCATGTGGATTTCCACCGCATCGAAGCCGGCTTCGCGCGCCAGACGCGCTGCCGCGGCGAACTGGCCGGCAACGCGTGCCATGTCCGCCTCGCGCATGGCACGCTGGAAATACACGCCATGCAGCATGCCAAAGGCATTGAGTCCGGCCGAAGCACTGCCCGGCGCGCGGCTGCCGCCGTGGCGCATGGTGGTGAACGAGCCCGCATGGGTGATCTGCAGGCAGGCCGCAGCGCCATCGCGATGCACGGCATCGGTCAGCACGCGCAGGGGCGCAACCTGCTCCGGGCGCATGCTGAGCTGGTGCGAGAAAGTCAGGCCGTCGTCGGCCACCGCCGCATACGCTACCGTGGTCATGCCCACGCCGCCCGCGGCAAGCTCGCGGTGGTGCCTGACCAGGGCCTGGGTCGGCAGGCCCTGCGGCGTCATGCCCTCGTTGGCGCCGGCCTTGATCAAGCGGTTGCGCAGCGTGAGCGGGCCGATGCGGACCGGCGTGAATGCCGCCGCCGCGGAAGCCTGGTTATCGTGCATGTTGTTTCTCCGGGACATCGGCCCTATACCACGTCGGATTTCAAGGCGTGCGCCGGCGGCACCGTCTCGCCGCGCGCGGCGCCACCGGCACCACCGGCGGCCACGCGTGCACGCTCTTCTTCCTCCACCCCCAGCCACGCAGCCAGCGCCGGCAGCAACGATACCGCACCGAACAGGTTCACCAGGAACATGAAGGCCAGCAGGATCCCCATGTCGGCCTGGAACTTGAGCGCGGCAAAGGCCCAGGTGCCCACGCCGATGCACATCGTCAGCGCCGTGAACAGCGCCGCCGAACCGCGCTGGCGCATGGCCTCGGCAAAGGCCTGCGGCAAGGCCTGTCCTTCCTCGCGGATCTGGTGCTGGATGCGCTCATACAGGTAGATGCCGTAGTCCACGCCAACGCCCACGCCCAGTGTGATGACCGGCAGCGTCGACACCTTCAGCCCGATGCCAAGCCGCGCCATCAGCGCATTGCACAGCACCGACACCAGCGTCAGCGGCACGATGATGCACAGCACCGCGCGCCACGAGCGGAACGTCAGCAGGCACAGCAGCGTGATCGCGCCGAAGATCGACAGCAGCATGGTCACTTCGGCTTCCTCCACGGCCTCATTGGTGGCCGCCATCACGCCGATATTGCCCCCGGCCAGGCGGAACGCCACCTTGGGGGTCTTGTCGGCGGCGGTGAAGCGGCGGATCTCGCGGATGATGTGGGCGATGGTGGCGCCCTCATGGTTGGCCGTGTAGATCAGCACCTGGATGGCCTGGCAGTTCGAGGTATTCATGCCGTTGTCCGGGTCGAAGGCCTTGGCGCCCTGGCTCAGGCCCTCGCTGCTGCGCGGCAGCGCCTCCCAGCGCGGGTTGCCCTCGTTGTAGGCGCCGATCACCACCTTGGCCAGCGATGACACGCTCACTACCGACTGCACGCCGGACACGCCGCGCATATGCATCTCGAAGCGTTCCACCGCACTCATCACCGGGTAGTGCAGGCAGCCGTCGTCGAAGCCGGTGGGCTCCACCACCACGGTCAGTGCATCCGAGCCGATGTTGTACTGGCTCACGATGCTGGCGCTATCGCGGTTGTAGCGCGAATCCGCGCGCAGTTCCGGTGCGCCGCTGCCGACATCGCCGATCTTCAGGCCGCGTGAATCGATGGCGCCGGCCGCCAGCAGCGCGAGCGCGGCCACGAACACCCCCAGCGCCGGTCCCGGGCGCGCCAGCGCGCCGAACTTCTGCCACAGCCCGCCGGTTCCCTGCGCGCGCCGGGCCTGCGCCGATGCCAGCGCCGACGGCTCCAGCTGCGTGTACGACAGCAGGATCGGCAGGAACACCTTGTTGGTCACGATCATCAGCAGCACACCCAGGCAGGCCGTGATGCCAAGCTCGCGCACGATGTCGATCTCAATGCGCATGATGACCATGAACCCGAGCGCGTTGGTCAGCAGCGCGACCGTGCCGGGGATGAACAGTTTGCGGAAGGCCGCGCTGGCGCTGTCCAGCGCACCATGCCCCTGCACCACTTCCTGCTTCCAGGCATTGGTCATCTGCACCGCGTGCGAGACCCCGATCGAGAAGATCAGGAACGGCACCAGGATCGACATTGGGTCGATGCCGTAGCCCAGCAGCGGCAGCAGGCCCAGCAGCCAGGCCACGGGCAGCAGCGCCACCACCAGCGACAGCAGCGTGATGCGCAGCGAGCGCGTGTACAGCCACAGCAGCAGCGCAGTCACGGCGAAGGCCAGCGCGAAGAAGCCCATCACGCCGGCGATGCCCTCTTCCACATCGCCCACCAGCTTGGCAAAGCCGACGATATTGACCTCGACGTCGGTGCCGCTGAATTCCCCGCGGATCTTCTCCAGCTGGCGTGCGACCGAACCGTAGTCGATGGTCTTGCCGGTGGCCGGATCGGTCTCACGCAGCTCCGCGCGAATCAGCGCGGACCTCAGGTCGTTGCTGACGAGGCGGCCGATCTGGCCGGAGCGCGCCACGTTGCGGCGCACCTTATCGAGCTCGGCCGGCGTGCCGGAGAAGCGCCCCGGAACCACCACGTCGCCGCGAAAGCCCGCCTCCGTCACCTCGGTGTAGCGTACATTGGGCGTGAACAGCGAGAACACGCGCGACCGGTCCACGCCGGGAATGAAGAACACGTCATCGGTGGCGCGGCGCAGCTTGTCCATGAAGGCCGCGTTATAGATGTCGCCGTCGCCCTTCCAGCGCAGGCTCAGCAGCACCGTATTGGCACCGGAGAAGGTGCTCGCGTACTTGGTAAACACCTGCATGTACCGGTGCTGCAGCGGGATCATCTTGTTGAAGCCGGGATCGAGCCGCAGCCGCGTGGCCGAGACGCCCAGCGCCACGGTCACGGCCAGGCACAGCACCAGCAGCAGGCGGCGCCGGTGCATCAGCAGGCTGGCACAGGCATCGACAAGGCGGCCCAGGCGGCCGGAGGAATGGGGGCGGGTCATGATCGTTCTCGCATTCGGTTAGCCAGGGTCAGGCAGGGTCAGCGGGGGTTGGCGGCGAGCGTGGCGCCGGCAAGGCCGCCATTGCCGCCCAGCGCCAGCGTGTCCTTGCCGGCAGGGGCCAGCGCGGCCAGGGTCTGCGGGCTGCCGGCGGGCAAGGCGGTGAACTGGCGCCCGCCGTCGGCGGACATCACCAGCGTGCCACCCTGCCCGGCCAGCACGATGCGGCCATCGGGCAGCTCGACGCCGCCGAAGAACGAGGTCTTGAGGCCAGTGTCCGCGGCCTGCCAGGTGGCGCCGAAGTCCTCGCTGCGCAAGGCGTTGCCGCGCATGCCGAAAGCCAGCCAGGCGCCGTCGCGCAGCGGCTGCACGCCGTACAGCGAACCCTCGTAGGGGGACTTCACCACCTCCCAGCGGCTGCCGCCGTCGGGCGAGCGCAGCACCAGGCCGGCTTCGCCGACCAGCATCAGGCGTCCCTGCCCATCGCCGGCAATGCCGTTGAGGTGGCGGTCTTGCATGGCCTTGTCTGCGGCCGCCTCCCAGTGCCTGCCCTGGTCGCGCGAGACCAGGAAGCGGCCAAAGCTGCCGACCGCGAACCACGGGCCGCCCGCCTGCGCCCAGGCGCCCAGCAGCGGATCGGACGAGCGCGCGTCGAAGGCCACCTGCTGCCAGTGGGCACCGCCGTCTTCGGTGCGCAGGATCCAGCCGCTGTGCCCGACCGCCATGCCGTGGCGGCTGTCGGCAAAGACCACCTGGGTCAGCGCGGCGCCTTGCGGATGATCCACGACGGCCGTGCGCCAGTTGCGGCCCTGGTCGTCGCTGAACAGGATCTGGCCGCGCTCGCCCACCGCCACCAGGCGCTCGCCGGCGCGCGCGATGCCGTTGACCTGCAGGCCGTCCGGGCGCAGCGTCGTAGCCGCGAACGGCGGCAGCGGGCGCGGCGCGAAGGCCCATACCGCGGTGGCCAGCACGGCCAGCGACATGGCGACGCCGATCAGTCGTTTCATGATGTCTCCTCCGGTTGGAGTGATGGCAGGCGGCCTCGTTGCGGGCCGGTCCCTGCAGGGGCTGCTTGTGATTACAGGATGTCGAACAGCGCGGCGGCGCCCATGCCGCCGCCGATGCACATGGTCACCACCGCCTGCTGCACGCCGCGGCGCCGGCCTTCAATCAGCGCGTGCGCGGTCATGCGCGCACCCGACATGCCGAACGGATGGCCGATCGAGATCGCGCCGCCGTTGACGTTCAGCCGCGCATCCGGGATGCCCAGCTTCTGCTGGCAGTACAGCACCTGGCAGGCAAAGGCCTCGTTCAGCTCCCACAGGCCCACATCCGCCACCGTCATGTCATGGCGCTCGAGCAACCTGGGCACGGCGAACACCGGGCCAATCCCCATCTCGTCCGGCGCGCAGCCCGCCACCGCCATGCCGCGGTAGCGTCCCAGCGGGCGCAGGCCGCGGCGGCGGGCCTCGTCGGCGCTCATCAGCAGCACCGCGGCGGCGCCGTCCGACAGTTGCGAAGCATTGCCGGCGGTGATGTGCTCGCCGGCGGCCACAGCCTGTCCGCCGCTCCAGACCGGCTTCAGCGCCTCCAGGCTGCTGGCCGTGGTATCGGGCCGGTTGCACTCGTCGTGCGCAAGCCGCACGGTCTCGTGGCCGGTCAGCGTGCCGGCCTTGTCGAACAGCGCGCGGCGCGTTTCCAGCGGCACGATCTCGTCGTCGAAGGCACCGCGCCGCTGTGCCTCGGCGGTGCGCTGCTGGCTGCGCCAGGCGTAGGCATCCTGCTCGGCGCGGCTGATGCCGTAGCGGCGTGCCACCACCTCGGCGGTCTCGATCATTGCCATATAGGCTGCCGGCTGCCGCGCCAGCACCGCTTCGGACTGGGCGCGGTAGCTGTTCTTGTGCTTGGTCTGCGTCAGCGAGATGGATTCCGCGCCGCCGGCCACGATGATGTCGGCCTCGCCGCACTGGATCGCGCGGGCGCCCGCCGCGATCGTCATCAGGCCCGAGCCGCACATGCGGTCCATGGTCATGCCGGGCACGCTGTCCGGCAGGCCGGCCGCCACCGCGCACAGGCGGCCCAGGTTGTAGCCCTGGGTGCCCTGCTGCGCGGCCGCGCCGATCAGCACATCTTCCACCTCGGACGGATCCACGCCGGCGCGCTCCACCACCGCGCGCACCACGTGGCCGCCCAGCACCGGGGCCTCGGTGTCGTTGAAGGCACCGCGGAAGGCCTTGCCGATCGGTGTGCGCGCGACGGCGACAATGACTGCTTCTTTCATTCTGGATTCCTGTTCAGAAGTAATAGCGGCTGATGGTCTCGGCCACGCAGGCCGGCTTGTCCCCGCCTTCGATTTCCACGGTCATGCGCACCACCGACTGCACGCCGCCCTGCAAGGTCTCGGCCCGCACCAGCTCGCCCACGCCGCGCACGCGCGCGCCCACGCGCACCGGCGCCGGGAAGCGCACCTTGTCGCAGCCGTAGTTGACGCCCCACTTCATGCCTTCGACCGTGACCAGTTCCGGCAGGAACTGGTTGACCAGCGCCAGCGTCAGGTAGCCGTGCGCGATGCAGGCGCCGTATGGGCCCTGCGCGGCGCGCTCAGGGTCCACGTGCAGCCACTGGTGGTCGCCGGTGGCATTGGCGAACTGGTTGACCTGTTCCTGGGTGATCTGGGTCCAGGCGCTTTCGCCGAGGCGCTGGCCGACGGCGGCGTGGATGTCTTCGGCAGAACGGAAGATTCTTGGCATGTCTGGTTCCTGCGTTGTTCCCGGTCCCAACTGTTTCCCTTCAAGCCCGCTGGCTGCTCACCGGCAGCACCTCGCCCGTCATGTACGAGGCATAGTCGCTGGCCAGGAACACCATCACATTGGCCACCTCCCACACCTCGGCCGCGCGCCCGAAGGCTTCGCGCTCGCTGAGCTGGCGCAGCAGGTCGGCCGGCGCCGACTTCTTCAGGAAGTCATGCAGCGCGATGCTGGGCGCCACCGCATTGATGCGCACGCCAAATTCGGCGGCCTCCATCGCGCTGCAGCGCGTCAGCGCCATCACCCCGGCCTTGGCCGCGGCGTAGTGCGACTGCTCCTTCTGCGCACGCCAGCCCAGCACCGAGGCGTTGTTGACGATGGCGCCGCGCCGGCGCGCCTGCATGTGCGGCAACATCGCGCGCGTCATGCGGAAGGTGCCCGTGAGGGAAATATCGATCACGCGCGACCACTCGGCATCGTCCATATCAACTAGGCGGCGCGAGCCGCCCAGGCCGGCGTTGTTGATCAGTACGTCGGTTCCGCCCAAAACTTCTTCGGCGGCGGCCACAAGTGCGCGCACCTGCGCTTCATCCGACACATCGCAAAGCTGGCCATGGATCGCCTGCAGGCCGGTTTCCGCGCGCAGGCGCCCGACCGCTTCGTCCAGCCGCTTCTGGTGAACATCGGAGATCATCAGCGCGCGGCAGCCCTCCTCCGCGCAGCGGCGCGCGGCGGCAAAGCCGATGCCGGCGCCCGCCGCCGCGGTGATGAGCACGCTCTTGCCGGCGAGCAGCTGATGGCCCGGCACATAGGCTGGGGCGCTGGGGATTTCGGTGTTCAGGGTCATGGCTGTCCTCGTGCTTCGCGCGGCATGCCGAGGCCGCGTTCGGCGATGATGTTGAGCTGGATTTCGTTGGTGCCGGCGTAGATGGTGTCGGCGCGCGAGAACAGCGCCATCTGCTGCAGCCGCGTGCGGCGCGTGTCGCCGGCGTCCAGCACATTGGCCAGCGGGCCCAGCACGTCCAGCGCCAGCTGGCCCAGGTCGCGGTGCCAGTTGGACCAGTAGTACTTGTAGATCAGCGCCTCGCGCTGCAGCGCGGTGCCACCGTCCTGGCCTGCCTGCGCCGCGCCTGCCAGCATGCGCAGCGCATTGGCGCGCATCACGCGCAGGCCGGCCCAGGCGCGCGCAATGCGCTGGCGCACCAGCGCGTCGCGGCTGCTGCCGTTGTCGCGCGCGGTCTGCGCCACCCATTCCAGTTCATGCGTGAACTGCATCTGCTGGCCCAGCGTGGAGATGCCGCGCTCGAAGCCCAGCAGCGCCATGGCGATGCGCCAGCCATCGCCGGGCGCGCCCAGCACATCGGCGGCGGCGGCACGCGCGCCGTCGAAGAACACCTCATTGAATTCGGCGCCACCGCCCATCTGGCGGATCGGCCGGATCTCGATGCCGGGCTGGTCCAGCGGCAGCATCAGGAAGATCAGGCCCTTGCTGCCGCGCGAGCCGGGCTCGCAGCGCGCCAGCACGAAGATCCAGTCCGAATCGTGCGCGAGCGAGGTCCACACCTTCTGGCCGCTCACCAGCCAGTCGCCACTGGCCGCATCGCGCTCCGCCCGCGTGCGCACATTGGCCAGGTCCGAGCCCGCCCCAGGCTCCGAATACCCCTGGCACCAGAACGCGGTGCCATTCAGGATGCCGGGCAGCAGGCGCGCCTTCTGGTCCTCGGTGCCGAAGGCGACCAGGGTCGGGCCGATCAGCCCCTCGCCGATATGGCCCATGCGCCCCGGCCCCGCCGCCCGCGCATATTCCTCATGAAAGATCACCTGCTGCATGACCGGCAGCTCGCGCCCGCCATGCGCGCGCGGCCAGCCCAGGCCGGTCCAGCCGCCTTCGGCCAGCCGGCGCTCCCATGCCTTGCGCAGTTCGGGATAGGCCTCTTCGTCGCCGGGGCCGCCGCGGTTCTTCAGGCAGGCGAACTCGCCGGCCAGGTTGGCGGCCATCCACTGCGCGACTTCGGCGCGAAATGCCGCCTCGTGATTCGCTGTCATGCTGTCCTCCAGGCGTGCGGGCCATTTGCTGCGAGATACGCCAGCGCCGCGCCGGCACCGCCCAGCCAGTGGCTGGCGGCCTGCGCGCGCTTGAAATAGAGCTGGGGGTCGTACTCCCAGGTGAAGCCGACACCGCCATGCAACTGGATGGCCTCCTGCGCGCAGAAGCGCAGGGCATCGTCGGCGGCCACGGATGCGGCGGCGATGTCGAGGCGGATGCCGGTACCATCGGCCACATCGCTCGTTTCCCACGCCTGCGCCGCGCCATACACTGCCGAGCGCGCTGCCTCGACCAGCACCATCATCTGCGCGCAGCGGTGCTTGACCGCCTGGAATGAAGCGATGGTGCGGCCGAACTGGATCCGTTCCGAGGCATAGGCCACGGTCAGGTCCAGGCATTGCTGGGCCGCGCCAAGCTGCTCCGCCGCCAGCATCAGCTTGCCGTGCCACCAGGCATGGGCCAGGCCGGAGGCCGCCGCGTCCGCGCGCGCCAGGCAAGCGCTGGCGGGCACCGGCAGCCCGTCCAGCCGCAGCGCGGCCAGCGGCCGCGTGCGGTCCAGCGTATCGAGCGGCGCCAGCATGAATCGCGCATCCTGTGCCAGTGCTGTCGGTTCCAGCAGGAACAGCGCAGGCACGCCGTCTTCGAGTCGGGCCGGCACCAGCAGCCAGTCAGCGCCGACGGCATCGGCCACCTGGGCAGCGCAGCCACGCAGCACGAAGCCATCCGTGCTTGCCTGCGCGCCAATCACGGCGCCGTCATACTGCCAGCGGCCATCGTCCGGCAGCACCGCGGCGGCACGAAGCTCGCCACAGGCCAGCCGTTCCAGCCACTGCGCGCTGCCACGCGGGCCCAGGCTGGCCTGCAGCCAGGGGGCGGCCACGCACACGGCGGACCAGAACGGCACGCAGGCCAGGCGCTGGCCCAGTTGTTCCTGCAGCAGCACCAGCCCGGGCGCGCCCAGGCCGGCGCCGCCCACGGCTTCGGGCAGTGCGATGCCGCACCAGCCGAGTTCGCCCGCGACCGCTTGCCACAGGGCCTCGTCGTGCGCCGGGCCTACCTCGGTCACGCGCCGCACCGCCTCCGAATCGCTGTGCGCGGCGAGGTAGTCGCGCGCGCTGTCGCGGACCATCTGCTGTTCGACGCTAAGGGAGAAGTCCATGGCCGTCGCGCTCAGCTGCCGTAGACCGGCTGGGGCGGCTGCGCCTGCGCCAGCAGTTCCGCCACGGCTGCGCCCAGTTCGGCCGGCTGCCAGCGCGATCCCTTGTCGGTCTTGGGTCCGCTGCGCCAGCCGTCGGCCACCGAGACCATGCCACCGGCCGCCTCGAACATGCGCCCGTTGACCTGCGCGGACGCGGCGCTGCCCAGCCACACCACCAGCGGCGCGACGTTGGCCGGGTCATAGTAGTCAAAGCCGGCGGCCGGCGCCCGCATCATGTCGGCGAACACGTCTTCGGTCATGCCGGTGCGCGCCGCCGGCGCCAGGGCATTGGCGGTGATGCCATAGCGGCCCAGCTCGGCGGCCTGCACCAGCGTGAGCGCGGCAATGCCGGCCTTGGCGGCGGCGTAGTTCGACTGTCCGACCGAACCCTGCAGGCCTGCGCCGGAGCTGGTGTTGATGATGCGCGCATCGACGGCGCGGCCGGCCTTGGCGGCATCGCGCCACCGTTTGGCGAGCAGGTTGGCCAGGCAGAAGTGGCCGCGCAGGTGCACGCGCATGACGTCGTCCCAGTCCGCTTCGGTCAGGCTGACAAACATGCGGTCGCGGCAGATGCCGGCGTTGTTGACCAGCACATGCACCTCGCCGAAGGCCTCGACCGCGGCATCGACGATGCGCTGCGCGATGGCCAGTTGCGTGATGTCGTCAGCGCTGGCCAGTGCGCTGCCGCCGGCCGCGCGGATCTCCGCGCAAACGGCCTCGGCCGCCTCGAGCCGGATGTCGTTGACGACCACATTGGCGCCCTCGGCGGCGAAGGCCAGCGCATAGGCACGGCCCAGCCCGCCGCCGGCGCCGGTGATGATGACGGTGCGTGCGTCGCAGATTCCCATGGCGGTCTCCTTACAAGCGTTCGATGATGGTGACGTTGGCCAGGCCACCGCCTTCGCACATGGTCTGCAGGCCGTAGCGCCCGCCGGTTCGTTCCAGCTCATGCAGCAGCGTGGTCATCAGGCGCGCGCCGGTGGCGCCCAGCGGGTGGCCCAGTGCGATGGCGCCGCCGTTGGGGTTGGTGCGCTCGGCCGCGTAGCCGGTCTCGGCCAGCCATGCCATCGCCACCGAGGCGAACGCTTCATTGATCTCGACCACGTCGATATCGGCCAGGCGCAGGCCGCTGCGCTCCAGTGCGCGTTTGGTCGCAGGGATAGGCGCGGTCAGCATCCACAGCGGGTCATCTCCCAGCACGCTCATATGCGCGATGCGCGCGCGCGGTTTGAGCTGGTAGCGCTTGAGCGCGTCTTCCGAGACGATCAGCAGCGCGGCGGCGGCATCGGCGGTCTGGCTGGACACGGCCGCGGTCAGCGAACTGCCGGGCATCAGCGGTTCCAGCGCAGCCATCCTGGCCAGCGTGGTATCGGGGCGCGGGGTCTCGTCATGCTTCACGCCTTCGCACGGCACGATCTCGCGCCCAAAGCGGCCGCCTTCGATGGCCGCAGCGGCGCGCCGGTGGCTTTCCAGCGCGTAGACTTCCATGGCCTCGCGCGACAACTTCCAGTGATCGGCAATGCGCTGCGCGGCATGGAATTGCGACACCGGCGCATCGCCAAAGCGTGCCTGCCAGCCCTTGCTGCCCGAGAACGGGTCGGCAAAACCCAGCGCCTGCCCCGCCAGCATGGCCGACGAGATCGGGATCTGGGTCATGGTCTGCACGCCGCCGGCAATGACCACGTCCTGCGTGCCGCTCATCACCGCCTGCGCGGCAAAGTGCACGGCCTGCTGCGAGGAGCCGCACTGCCGGTCCACGGTCACGCCCGGCACCGTCAGCGGCAGGCCGGCAGCCAGCCACGCGCTGCGGGCAATATTGCCGGCCAGCGGGCCGATGGTGTCGACGCAGCCGAACACCACGTCGTCATAGTCCTCGGCGGGAATGCCGTTGCGGCGCACCAGCTCGGCCAGCACGAAGCCGCCCAGGTCGGCGCCGTGCATGTGCGACAGTCCGCCCTTGCGGCGCCCGGTGGGCGTGCGCAGGGCATCAACGATATAGGCGTCTTTCATGGTCTTTGCTCTCTTTGGATTCAGGCGAAGGTGGCGCCAGCGCCGATGTCATGCGCGCCGTCAAGGATGTGCGCGCCAATGCGCGCCTTGTGGAAGGCACGGTCGCCCCAGCTTCCCGCCAGGGCCCAGGCCCGCTTGGTGAAGATCTGCAGGTCCAGCTCCCAGGTGTAGCCCATTGCGCCATGCACCTGGATGGCCTGGCGCGCCGCGCTCCAGGCGCAGCGCGCGGCGGCCACGCGGGCGTGCGAGACATGCAGGCCCGCATCGGGCAGGCCATGCGCCAGCGCCGCGGCGGCGCGCAGCAGCACCGGCCGGGCGAATTCAAGCTGGATCGCCACGTCGGCCAGCAGGTGCTTGACCGCCTGGTAGGCGCCGATGGCCTTGCCGAACTGCTTGCGTTGCGCGCTGTAGTCGATCGCCAGGTCCAGCATGCGCTGGGTCAGGCCCAGCTGCTGCGCGGCCACGCCGAGCGCGCCGCGGTTCAGCGCGCTGTCCCACAGGCCACTGCCGGACGAAATCAGCCCGGTATCCGCGGCCGGCGTCCAGGCCAGCTCGAACAGACGGCGCGAAGGATCGAGCCCGGTGCGCGCCGTCAGCACGGCCTGGTCGGGCCGCAGCAGGTGCACGGCACCTTCGTGCGCGCACAGGATGGCGTCGGCCACATGGGCGTCAGCGACCAGCCGCTCTTGCGGATGCGCCACCGCCACGCGGGCATCGCCGGCGGCGATGCGCTCCAGCAGCGTGGCGCAGCGCTCGCGCGCCGAGGCGTTCGGCGCCGCCGCAAGCGCGTCACGCAGCAGCCCCGCCGCCACCAGCGCAGTGTCGAGCAAAGGCTCGGGCAGCGCAAAGTAGCCGCAGGCCTGCGCCAGCGGCGCCCATTCGACGTCCCCCAGCCCCAGTCCACCCTGCTCCTGCGGCACCATCACCGCGGTCAGGCCCTGGTTGGCAAGCTGGCGCCACAGCGCGTCGGAGCGGCCGGACTCGGTGGCCCACAGCTCGCGCGTCAGCTCGGGCGTCATCTCGGTCATCAGGAAGCGCCGGATCGCCTCGGCAAACTGTTCTTGTTCTTCGGTCAATGCGAAATCCATGGTGTTTTCCCCGGGGTGCCGTCATGCGCGCGGCATGCCGAGCAGGCGCTCGGCGACGATGTTGCGCTGGATCTCGTTGGTGCCGGCATAGATCGGGCCGGCCTGCGAGAACAGGAAGCCGTCCAGCCAGTGGCCGAGCGAACCCGGCGGCTGGCCGTCGGGCGCGACCTCTGCCGCCTGCCCCAGGATGGCCAGCGCGGTATCGTGCATATGGATGTCCAGCTCGGACCAGAACACCTTGTTCGTGCTCGACTCCGCGCCGATATGGCCGCCGCGCACCAGGCGGCTCGCGGTGGCGTAGGTGGACAGCGTGTAGGCCTCGGCGTCCATCCAGGCGCGCAGCACTGCCTCGCGCAGCGAGGGGTCGCGGTCCGCCGCCTCGCGGTTGGCCTGGTACAGCCTGACCAGCGCGCGTGCGGTTTCCTGGAAGCGCGCCGGCGAGCGCAGCATCAGGCCGCGCTCGAAGCCGGCGGTGGCCATGGCCACCTGCCAGCCGGCGCCTTCGGCGGCCAGGCGGTTTTCCACCGGCACGCGCACGTCGTCGAAGAAGATCTCGGCAAAGCCGGTCTGGCCGTTGAGCTGGCGGATCGGGCGCACGGTGATGCCGGGCGTGTCCAGCGGCATCAGGATGAAGGTCAGGCCATGGTGTCGCGTCGAGGCCGGGTCGGTGCGGAACAGGCCGAACAGCCAGTCCGCCCACACCGCCCGCGTCGACCAGATCTTCTGGCCGTTGATCACATAGTCATCGCCCTGCCGGATCGCGCTGCAGCGGATCGCGGCCATGTCCGAGCCTGCGTTCGGCTCGGACCAGCCCTGCGCCCAGACATGCTCGCCCGAGGCCATGCGCGGCAGGAAGCGCGCCTTCTGCGCCTCGGTGCCGAATTCCATCAGCGTGGGCCCGAGCAGGAAGATGCCGTTCTGGTTGACGCGCATCGGCGCGCCGGCACGCCAGTACTCTTCCTCGAAGATCAGCCACTCGATCAGGTCGCAGCCGCGCCCGCCCAGTTCGGCCGGCCACGTGACCATGCTCCAGCGGCCCTGGTTGAGCGTGGCTTCCCAGGCGCGGTGCTGGGCGAAGCCCGCTTCGGTATCGAAGCTCGCCAGCGGCGTGCGCGGCACGTGCGCGGCCATCCAGTCGCGCACCTCGGCGCGGAAGGCGCGCTGGGCGTCGGTGTATTCAAGCTGCATCGCGCTCCCCCTGCGCAAAGCGGGCTTCGCGGCCTTCGACGAAGGCGGCACGCGCCTCGCCGGAATCGGCGCTCATATAGGCCTGCAGCGTGAAACCCTGTTCCCAGCGGTACTTGTCCTCCAGGTTGCCGTCTTCCACGCCATTGAGCGCTTCCTTGGCCAGCTGCAGCATGGCCGGGCTCTTGGCGGCGATCTGGCGGGCCAGCGTCATGGCGGCGTCGCGCAACTCGCTGCGCGGCACCACGCGCTCGACCGCGCCCAGCCGGTACGCCTCGGCGGCATCGATCATCTCGCCCGTGAAGTACATCGCCCTGACCTTCTGCACGCCGAACATGCGCTGCAGGTGGGCGCCGCCACCCATGGCACCGCGGTCGATCTCCGGCACGCCAAAGCGCGCGCAATCCGCGGCCACGATGATGTCGGCCGCGCCGCAGATGCCGATGCCGCCGCCCAGCACGAAGCCGTGCACGGCCACGATGACCGGCTTGGGATTGCGGTGCACGGCGCGGAAGGTGGCGTAGTTGCCGGCGTTGACATCGACGATGCGCTGCGGGTGCGCGGCCAGCTCCTTGATGTCGACGCCGGCGCAGAAGCCGCGGCCTTCGCCGCGCAGCACGATCACGCGCACGGCGGGATCGGTGCCGAGTTGGTCGATCGCGGCGGCCAGCGCATGCCAGCCGGCGCTGTCGAGCGCATTGACGGGCGCATGGTCGATCACCAGTTCGGCGATGCCGTCGGCGGTGTCGATGCGGAACGGCCCGGTCTTTTTGTTCGTTTGCATGGTTTCCTCTGTCTGTGGGTCAGGCCGCTGCAGCCAGTGCGGCGCCAGCCAGCGCCGCAAGGCGCGCCTGCGCCTGCGCGGCCATGCCGGCCACGATCTGCTCGCAGGATTCGATGGCCCGGATCGCCGCGGCTGCCTGGCCGCTGGGCAGCACGCCTTCATCGGGGCATCCCTCCACCATGGCGCGCTGGATCAGCACCGGCGCGTTGGCGGCCATCAGGGTCTGGGCGGCGCTGTAGTCCTGCTCGCGCATCGCGCGCCAGGCGGTGGCCAGCATCTGCGCGCTGCGCATGCCGGTACGCGCCTGCCATTTGCGCGCGGCCGCCAGCGCCAGCCAGGTGCGCCGCAGCGGACCGGCCTTCTCCAGCGCCAGCAGCAGGTCGTTGTCGATCATTCGCTGCGGCAGGCCGTCAATGGCCAGCGATACGCGGATGCTGGCCGGGTCGCGCACCTTGACGTAGCGCTCCAGCGTTGGCGCCGGCACCGGCGATTCGGCCGACATCAGGAAGCGCGTGCCCATGGCCACGCCGGCCGCGCCGTAGGCCAGTGCCGCAGCCAGTCCGCGGCCGTCGAAGAAGCCGCCGGCGGCCACCACCGGCACGCTCACGCTGTCCAGCACCTGCGGCAGCAGCAGCGTCGTCGGCGTGCCGCCGGTATGGCCGCCGCCCTCGCCGCCCTGCACGGTGACCACGTCCGCGCCCAGTGCCACGGCCTTGGCCGCATGCTTGGCCGCGCCGACGGTCGGCATGCAGACCACCCCAGCCGCCTTGAGCTTGCCGATCATCTTCGCGTCCGGGCCGCGCCCGTAGCTGACGGCGCGCAAGCGATGGCGGATCGCCATCTCGATCACTTCATCCGCGTTGGGCTGGAACATGTGGAAGTTGATGCCGAAGGGCCGGTCGCTGAGCGCCTTCACGCGCAGGATCTCGCGCTCGACTTCGCCGGGCGGAATGGTGGCGCCGGCCAGGAAGCCGAAGGCCCCGGCATTGCCGCTGGCCGCCACCAGCTTCGCATCCGCCACCCAGCCCATCGCCGTCTGCACGATGGGGTAGCGGCAGCCCAGCAGGTCGCACAGCACGGTGTGCAGGCTCGCGGTGCTCATGCCTTGTCCTCGCCGCCGGTGCGTTGCGAAGCGGCCATGGCGCGCGCGTCATAGCCGCCGAGCTTGTCGCCGCTGACCAGTTCATTGTGCGCATGGGCGAAGTGGTGCCAGGCAAAGACGGCATCCATCGCGGTGCGCTTGCCCTGCAGGTCTTCCACATGGTTGACCGCCTGCTTGGTCAGCGTCAGGCCCAGCCGCGGCATCTGCGCGACCTTGGCGGCCATGCCGTAGACGGTGTCTTCCAGCGCGTCACGCGGCACCACGCGGTTGACCATGCCCATGCGCTCGGCGCGTTCGGCGCCCATGCGCTCGCCCAGGAACAGGAACTCCTTGGCGATGCGCGGATGCAGCTCGTAGGGATGCGCGAAGTATTCCACGCCGGGAATGCCCATGCGCACCACCGGATCGGCAAAGAAGGCATCGTCCGACGCCACGATCAGGTCGCACACCCACGCCAGCATCAACCCGCCGGCAATGCAGGCGCCATGCACCATGGCGATGGTCGGCTTGGGCAGTTCGCGCCAGCGCCGGCACATGCCCAGGTAGACCTCCTGCTCGCGGGCATAGAGGAACTCGCCGCCCGGCTTGTTGACATGGTCATACCAGAGCGAGGCACGCTCGAACGACACATTGATGTCGCGTCCCGGCGTGCCGATGTCGTGCCCGGCCGAAAAATGCTTGCCGGCCCCGCGCAGCACGATCACCTTGACCGCGTCGTCCGCGGCGGCGCGCCGGTAGGCCTCGTCCAGCGCGTAGGTCATCTTGGAGTTCTGCGCGTTGTGGAACTGCGGCCGGTTCATGGTCACGGTGGCAATGCCGTCCGCGACCTGGTAGAGCACCTCGGCATTGGGGCCAAGACTGATGGCTTCGAAAGCTGGCGTTGTCATGTCGGCCTCACACGCGTCCGGAAGGATTGCCGCGCACGATTGCCGCGCGCAGGTTGTGCGGATCAAGCTGGGCGATCAGCCGCAGCTCTTCCGGTGTCGGCGGCGCCGTCTCCGGCAGGGCCTCGCCGGGTGTATTCGCCAGCGCAAAGCCCGTGGCCGCCTGCACCTGGTCAAAGCTCGCGCCCGGGTGCAGCGAGCGCACGCGGATAGCATGGTCAGCCCCCCCGAAATCCATCACGCACAGGTCGGTGACGATCACGCGCAGGTCAACGAAGCTGCGCATGCCCTCCAACTGGCGGGCCGGGTTGTAGCCGGCACTGCAGACCATGTCGACTTCACCGGCGACGAACGCGCGCGTGCCGTGGGCCGGCACGAAGAAGGAATTGGCGTGGTGGATGCTGTTGCCGGGAAAGCCGCGTGCGCCCAGCAGCTGGGTCTTGGGCTGCGCATGCGTGCCGCCCGAGCAGGAAATATTGGTTTGGCCGAAGCGGTCGATCTGCGTCGGCATCACCAGCGCGTGGCGCCGCCCGCCCCACAGGCAGTCGAACACGCGCGAGTAGCCCATCCAGCCGCTGGCGCGCACCTTGTAGCCCGGCTCGCGCGGGCCCAGCGGCACCGGCGTTTCCACCAGGTAGGCCTCGCCGTCGGTCAGCAGCAGGCCCGGATTGTGCGCAAGCCGCGCCAGGCCGGCGGCGATGCGCGGGCCGGTGCCGATGCCGGTGGCCAGCACCTCGCCGTCGTCGCGCCATTCGCGGGCGGCGGCGGCAATCATCAGCTCGGCGCGGGTGAATTCATAAGTGGCGCTCACGGTCGCTCCTTGGGTTGGCGGGTTCAAAGTACCGGCAGCGGCAGGTCGTGCACATGGCCAAGGCCGCCGATGCGCTCCAGGTAGGCCGCTTCGCTCGCGCCCACCACCTCGTCGCGGTAGGCGCGGAAGCCGTCCTCGGCCTCGGCGCTGGCGCAGTACGCCTTCAGCGCGGGCAGGTCCCAGCCGTAGGCCGGCGCACAGGAAGTGGGATGGGCGCCGCCGGGCACGTGCACCACGCCGCTTACCAGCGAGCGCTCGAAGGCGTTGTTGCGCGCGCGCGCCAGGTCTTCATCCTCAAGGCGCGGGTGCAGCGTTTCGCAGCTCACATAGCAGCGGTGCGCGGCGCGTGCGAACCATTCATCGAAGAACGGATCGGGCCCGTCGATGCGGGTGTTGCCGAGCACATCGCTGTCGTTCACGTGCAACAGCGCGGCATCGAGCTTGATTGCCGGCATCGCCACCAGCACTTCGCCGTCGGCATAGGGCGAGCGCACCGTCTTCAGCTGGGGGTTCATGTCCAGCACGTCGGTGCCCAGCGCGGCGCGCGTCGGCAGGAACGGCAGGCGCGCGGCCGCCGCGCGCAGGCCCAACTGCAGCATGCCTTCATCCAGCTCCGTCACTTCCAGCACGCCGCGCTCGCGCGCCTGGCGGAAGTAGGGCTCGAGCGGAATCACGTCGAGCGAGACGAAGCCGAACACCAGCCGGCGCACCTTGCCGGCCGCGCACAGCATGCCCACCTCGGGGCCGCCGTAGGCGACCACGCTCAGGTCCTTCAGCGGCGAGCGCAGGATCTCGCGCACCAGCGCCATCGGCTTGCGGCGCGGGCCCCAGCCGCCGATGCCGATGGTCATGCCATCGGCGAGCCGGCCGACCACGTCGGCCGCGCTCATGGTCTTGTCGATTGTCTTGGTCATGGTGTGTTTAGCGGTATCCGATGCTGAAGTCGTGTCCCCACAGGCTGACGCGCGTGGCCTCGTAGGCCGCGTGGTGGCTCCAGTCCACCACCAGGCCGCCGTGGCCGAATTCGAGGTCGAAGCCGCCGGGGGTCTTCATGTAGAAGGAAGTCATGCGGTCATTGCAGTGCTGGCCCAGCGTGGCCGAGAGCGTCACGCCGTGCTGCTGCACGCGGTCCAGCGCGCGGCCCACCTCGGCCATGTCGGGGACCTCGGCCATCACGTGGATGCAGCCGGATTCCGACGGCATCTCGAAGATCGCCAGACTGTGGTGGCGGGCGTTGCCGCAATGCAGGAAGTGGATGCGCTTTTCCGGTTCGGCCGGGTCGTTGGTAAAGCGCACGCGGAAGATGTCGGACAGGCCGAAACCCATCACCTCGCACAGGAAGGCATAGGTCTCGTCGAAGGCCGGCGCGGGCAGGACCGCATGGCCCGCCCCCATCGGGTCCGTGATGAAGCGCGGCACGCCCAGCGGCGAGACAAAGCGCAGGAAGTCCGAGCGCATGCCCCAGGAGATCTCATGGCGGTTGCCCGAGGGATCGGAAAACCAGGCCATGGCCTGCACGCGGCGCTGTGCCAGTTCCGCGGCGCTGGCGTGCACGACCTCCACCTTGGCCTGGCGCAGCGTGTCGAGCGCATGGCGGTAGGCCGACTCGTCGGCCAGCTCCCAGCCCGATGCCAGGTAGCGGTCACGCGCGCCCGGCACCACCAGGTAGCGGTAGTCGCGCTCGTCCATCTTCACGTACAGCGCACCGCCGGGGGCGCCGGAACAGGCCATGCCCAGCACCTGTTCGGCATAGTGCCGCCATTGCCCCAGGTCGGTGGACTCGACTACGATGTAGCCTAGCGCACGGATATCCAACATGCCGGTCTCCTCAGGTTCGTTGCCACTGTTGGCTGATGGGACCATTCTTCCGTGCGCTGCGGCCCGGCACATCGTCCAGTGGGACTAGCCGGTCCGGCGCGGGCGTCAGGCCGCCGCCGGGCGCACGAGGTACTGGCTGGTGGGAATCACGTCGATCTTGTCGAAGTCGATGAAGCGCTGGCAGCTTTCCATCATGGCCTGCAGGTTGCGCTGGAACTTGCCTTCGTCGCCGGCCGCGTCGAAGAACGCCTGCGGGTCGGTCATCGCCGCATCGGGGAAGCCCTCTTCGACAATGGCGTCGTAGTGCGGCGCGGCGTAGGTGACCGGCCGCACCACCACGTTCTGCACGTAGAGGAAGTTGTCCTGGGTCTCGACCGCCACTGGCGTGTGGTGGTTGTGCCAGATGTCCAGCCAGGCCTGCGGCGTAAGCCGGGGCGGCCGGGTAAGGAAGGCAAGCTGCGCGAAGCCGGGCGTGCGTTCGCCCGGCGCGGCCGGGAAACGTGTATTGCGGATGGGCTGGGACTCCGTCACAAGGTAGCCGGCCATGCGGCCCACGGCGGCCTCGATCGCCTGGTCGAACGGCTGCCGCAGGCAGTCGATGGCGCTGTCCATCCAGACCGAGACCAGCCCATCCATCTGCGGGCGGGTATTCGCCTGGCGCAGGCCCGCGGCCGGCAACACCGCGTCATCGGCCACGTTCACCTGCAGTCCGCGCGCGCCCAGCGCCAATAGCTTGTCCGCAAGCGTCGTGCGCAGCCGGCGCGCGAACTCCCCCGGCTCGGTCTGAGATTCGCGCCAGACGATATAGATGACTTTTTCCATGCTCCACGCTCCCTGGTACTGGTGCCGGCCGGGGCCGGACAGGTTGATGCGTGCGCAGAACAGGACCGGGCGTGGACAGCACGCGCCGCTGCGTCCGTCTGAGGTGCCGTCCGTGTGCCGCGCCCGCTTGTCGGATGCATGCTAGGGGCGCGGATGGCGGGTCTCATCCTCCATTCGGACTAGGAGGACCGATCATCGGGCCATAAGGGCATTACGCGCGTCCTGGAACACGCGTGCGTGGATCAAGCCATGGCGCTCAGCCGAGCGTCACGACGCTGCTCAGCAGCATGCGCACCAGCGTGGCCTGCCGCGTGACCCCGGTCTTGGAGAAAATCGCGCGCAGGTGGGCGCGCGCCGTGTTCTTGCTGGTGCCCAGCGCCTCGGCGGCTTCGTCAAGCGTCATGCCGTCGGCAAGCACCAGTGCCAGTGCGGTCTCGGCGGGCGTGAGGTCGAACAGCTTGCGCACCACCTCGTGCGAGGCGCGCGACTTGCGCTCGGGATCGCGGATAAAGACAGCGCAGGCCGGGCGATGCCGGTGGTCTTCCGACCATTCGCTGAGCGGAATGGTGCGGATCAGCACGCCCAGCTTGCCGCGCCCCGAGGGGCGGGTGATCGACATGGCTTCGGCCAGCGCCGGCGCGCTGCCGTGGTGCCCCATCTGGGCGCGGCGCAGCAGGTACTGGAACTTGCGGCTTTCCTGTGCGTAGGCGATCTCGAAGTTGCCGCCATTGAGGCGGATGCCGTCGTTCTCCGCCAGGATCTCATCGGCTTCCGCATTTTTCTTCAGGATTGCGCCGGCTGCGTCGAGGATGACCATGCCCACCAGCATGCGGTCGATCGCGCCCGCATAGAGGCTGCGCTCCGATTCGACCACATCCAGCCTGGAATGCAGCCGGACCGCGCGCCTCAGGTGCGGCAGGATGGTGGCGCAGGCCGCCTTGTCCACCTCGGAGAAGTCCTGCGCGTCGTGCTGGCGGCAGACGCGCAGCCGGCACTCGACCCCGTCTTCGGTGCGGATGTCCGCGCCCAGCAGGTAGCGCACGCCAAGTGGCTGCAGGAACTGCCGGTAGATCTCGCTGCGGCACCAGTTGCCGGGGCCCATCGCTTCGTCGACCGTCACGGCCCGGTCGGTAGGCAGGTTGATAAAGGGATCGATGGCGTAGTAGTAGGTGTTGTACGACGCCTCGGCCTCCAGCGAAGTGCCGTGCTGCGACGCGTGCACCGCGATGCCACTGCGGTCGCTCGCGGGCGAGCGCAGGATGAAGCTCACATAGCTGGCACCAAGTTGCTTGCGCAGCATTTCCAGCGCGCGGCCCCAGGGCACGGGTTCCATCGGCCCTTCATAGACCGCCGCCAGCAGCGCGCTGAAATGCGGCAGGCTCAGTCCGGACTGCGCAAACCAGGGCGACGCCACCCCTTGCGCCTCAACGGTCGCCATCAACATTGTCTGTCTCCTGTTTCCACACCCCATGCGTGGACTGACCGGTGCTCTGCGGCACCTGGGCAGCGCAGATTATAGGGAGGCTGCCTGCCGATGTCCGTCACGCGGCGCTCTTGTTTGCCCTGGTTCGCGCCATCTAAGTGTTTTCCCTGACCTGCAATCGGACGATGCCCATCGCGCCTGCCGCCGATCAAATGGCCGCACACCACAGTGCAACCGAAGGAGAACGACTCAGATGGATTTCACCGACAAGACCGTGCTGGTCACCGGCGGCGGCGCCGGCATCGGGCTCGCCGCCGCGCAAGCCTTCCTGGAACAGGGTGCGCGCGTGGCGCTGATCGAGATCGACGAACAGCGCGCCGAGCAGGCCCGGGAGTTGCTGAACAAGCCCGGCACGGAAATGCTGGTGGTACAGGGCGATGCCACCGATGCCGGCATCGTGCGCGAACTGGCTGCGCAGGTCGAACAGCGTTTCGGAGTGCTGGACGTGCTGGTCAACAACGTCGGCGATTTCCTGCGCATCGCCAAGCCGTTCGAGCTCTATGCCGACGACGAGATCGCCAGCCTCTACGCCGCCAACCTGGGCCACGTCTTCACCGTCACGCGCGCCATGCTGCCACTGCTGCGGCGCAGTGCTGCCGGCAGCATCGTCACGGTGTCGTCGATCGAGGCCTTCCGCGGCATTCCGTACTGCAGCGTCTACGGCGCCTTCAAGGCTGCCATCACCGGCTTCACGCAGAGCCTGGCGTTGGAGCTGGCGCCGGCGGGCATCCGCGTCAACCTGATCGCCCCCGAGACCACCGAAACGCCGCAGGTTCCGGTGTCGCAGATGGTCGCGGCGGAACACCAGCACCATATCCCGCGCTGGATTCCGCTGGGCCGCTTCGGCACGCCGCGCGACATTGCCGACGGCATCCTGTTCCTGGCCAGCCCGCGCGCGGCCTGGATCACCGGCACGGCGCTGCATGTCAATGGCGGCGCGCTGGCCGCGGCCGGCTGGTATCGCGACCTCAAGGGCGCGTGGACCAACATGCCGGTCATCGCCGGCAACGGCATGAACCTCTGATGGCCGCGCACCGCGGCCACACCACCCCACCAAGGAGACAAGCATGAAGATACTGATCGTCGGCGGCACCGGCATGATCGGGGGCCACGCGGCCCTGCACCTGCGCAGCCGCGGGCACGAGGTCACCATCGCGGGGCGCAACCGCCCCGCGGCTGGCACGGCGCTGGGCGGGCTGGACTTCCTGCGCTGCGACTACATCGCCAACGACGTGCCGGCCGCGCAGCTCGGCGCCTTCGACGCGCTGGTCTTCGCCGCCGGCAACGACGTGCGCCACGTGCCGCCTGGCGGCGACGAAGCCGCACACTGGGAACGCGCCAACATCGAGGGCGTGCCGCGTTTCCTGCGCGCGGCGCGCGCTGCCGGGATCCGGGTCGCCGTCTACGTCGGCAGCTTCTACCCGCAGGCGCAGCCGCAGCTGGCCGAGGACAACGCCTATATCCGCTCGCGCAAGCTGGCCGATGAAGGCGTGCGCGCGCTGGCCACCGATGCCTTCCGCGTGAGCAGCGTGAACGCGCCATTCGTCGTGGGCACGGTGCCGGGCCTGATGGTCCCGATGTTCAAGGCCTATACCGACTACGCCCGCGGCAACTTTGCGCCGATGCCGGATTTCGCGCCGCCCGGCGGCGTCAATTTCATCTCGGCCACTTCGCTCTCGGAAGCGATCGAAGGCGCGCTGTTGCGCGGTGAAAACGGCAAGGCTTACCTGGTAGGTGACGAGAACCTGTCGTTCCAGGATTATTTCGGCGCCTTCTTCCGCGACGCGGGCCGCCCGGTGCCGCCTGTCATCGACCAGGAGCACCCGTTGCTGCCGGACTCGGCCATCTGCTTCGGCAGGGGCAACACCCTCTACTACGAGCCGGATGCGGCCGAGACCGCCCTGCTCGGCTATCGGCGCCGCGACATCCTGCGCACGGTCGGCGAGATCGTGGCGCAGTACAGCTAGTGTCATGAGTCAGAAATTGATTGCATTATTTGGCTCGCGTTGTACTCTGCATTGAAGGCACGCACGGGGCGAGGTAGCGATGAGGGGAAGACCAAAGGCGGAACTAATCTTGAGTGAGGCTGAACGCGAGCAGCTCAAGGCGCTGACGATGCGGCGCAAGACGGCACAGGCGTTGGCTTTGCGCGCGCGCATCGTGCTGGCCAGTGCTGAAGGCCTGGACAACAAGACCGTTGCCGCAAAGCAGCGTGTCGACGTGCATACGGTTTCCAAGTGGCGCTCGCGATTCGTCGCGGATCGCCTGGATGGGCTGCTGGATGCTCCGCGCCCAGGGGCGCCGAGGACCATCGCTGACGCACAGGTCGATGCGATTATTGCCAAGACGCTCGAATCCGTGCCAGCCGGGGCTACTCACTGGAGCACGCGCAGCATGGCTCGCGCGGCAGATCTGTCGCAGTCGACCGTGACGCGTATCTGGCGCGCCTTTGGGCTGCAGCCGCATCGACAGGAGACCTTCAAGCTGTCCAGCGACCCATTGTTCGTGGAGAAGGTGCGAGATATCGTGGGGTTGTACCTCGACCCACCGCTCAAGGCCATGGTGTTGTGCGTTGACGAGAAGAGCCAGATTCAGGCGCTGGACCGCACGCAGCCGATTTTGCCGATGGCGCCAGGCATCCCCGAGCGACGCACGCATGACTACATGCGCCATGGCACGACAACGTTGTTCGCCGCGCTGGACATCGCCACAGGAAAAGTTATCGGTGAATTGCATCGCAGACATCGCAGCAGTGAGTTCCTGCAGTTTCTACGCACGATCGAAGCCAACGTGCCACCCAAGCTCGATGTGCATCTCGTCATGGACAACTACGGCACGCACAAGACGGCGTCGATCAAGGCTTGGTTCGCTCGCCATCCACGCTTCCATGTTCATTTCACACCGACCTCCGCCTCGTGGATCAATCAGGTGGAGCGCTGGTTTGCAACCATCACCGAACAATACATCCGCCGCGGCACGCATCGCTCAACCCGACAACTTGAGCAAGCTATCCGCCAATACCTTGACCTGAACAACGCCAACCCCACGCCTTTCGTGTGGACAAAGTCCGCCGATGACATCCTCGCCAGCATCAAGCGATTTTGTCTACGAATTTCTGACTCGGGACACTAGCTCGGCGCTGCGGCGGCCTGCTTGCGCCGGCCGCCGCAGCGGCTCTTACAGCCCCGAGATCAACTGCGCGTTATCGATGCGCAATTCGGCGCCATTGATAAAGCGCGACGCGTCCGAAGCCAGGAACAGGACTAGGTTGGCCACATCCTCCGGCTGGCACATGCGTGCCATCGGGTCGGTGCCGATGCCGAGCGCGGCCGGATCCAGGTCCGGCACCAGCGCCTGCGTCATCGGCGTCCAGACGCCATCGGGATGGATCGAGTTGCAGCGGATCCGGTAGCCGCTTTGCTTGCAGTGCACGGCGACGCTGCGCGTCAGCGCGGTAACGGCGCCCTTGGCGCCGCTGTATGCGCACATCATCGGCAGCCCGCCCAGCGCCGCCACCGACGACATCACCACGATGGAGCCCCCGGCGGGGTTGCCCTTCATTGCCTGCACACCGAACCTGCAGCCCAGGAAATAGCCGTCGGCATTGACGCGCATGACCTGCCGCCAGCTGTCGAGCGAGGTTTCCTCGATCGACCCGAGCGGACAGATGGCCGCATTGTTGACCAGCACGTCGAGCCGGCCGAAGCGGTCCTGTGTGGCGGCCATGGCCTTGCGCCAGTCCTCTTCGCTGGCAATGTCGTGGCGCACGAACATGGCCGCATCCCCGATCTCGCGGGCCAGTGCCTGCCCGGCCTCCTGGTTGACATCGCTGATGACCACGCGCGCGCCTTCGGCCGCCAGCAGCAGCGCGTCGGCGCGCCCTACCCCGCTGGCCGCGCCGGTGACCAGCGCAACCTTGTCCCTGACTTGATTCATTGCTTATCTCCTTGGGTTGCCGGCTTCAGCCGGCTTCGGGAATCCTGCCGGCTAGCACGGCCTGCAGCGCGGCTTCGCCATACACCGCCGCCACGGTTTCATCGAGGATGGGATTGCCGCGCAGCTCGCTGCCGCCGTCCACGGCGATGCTCTGTCCGGTCACCCAGCCCGATTCCGGCCCCGCCAGGTAGCGCACCGCGCTGGCAATGTCGTCCGGTTCGCCGGCGCGGCCCAGCGGCATCTGCGCGACGAACTTGTCGAGGATGGCCGGGTTGTCGAACATCGGTCCGGTCGCGCCGGAGCGGGTGAGCCCCGGCCGCACCGCATTGACGCGGATGCCGCATCCCGCCAGCTCCTCGGCCGCGGCGCGCACGAACGCTTCCAGCCCCGCCTTGGCGGCGCAGTATGCCGACAGCCAGCGGCAGGTCATGCGCGCCGCGTTCGACGAGATACAGACGATCGCGCCGCCACGCGGTGCCATCAGCGGCGACGCGTGGCGCACCGCCAGGAACGCGCTGGCGATGTTCAGCTCCAGCTCCGCCATCAGCGAGGCCGCGTCATGCATCAGCAGCGGACGGAAACCGCCGCCGCCAACGGTCGCGACCACGATGTCGAGGCACCGCTCCAGCTCCCAGGCCTGCTGCAGCGCGGCCTGCACGTCATCCTCGCGGCAAGCGTCGCCGACGCTGATTGCCACGGTGGCGCCGGCCACCTGCGCGCGCAGGCTGCGCCGTGCCGCCTCCAGCGCTTCGCGCCGCCGCCCCATGAGGACCACCGCCGCGCCGTCGCGCAGCAGCGCCAGCGCGCTGGCCGCGCCGATGCCGCCGGCGCCGCCGGTGACGAGGGCCGTCTTGCCTTCCAGTACACGGGTCGTCATCATGCCCCCCGCAGCGGCAGGTCCTGCGTCCAGTCCACCAACAGCTCGCGCGCGGCAATGCGCCACTGGCCGTCGCGCCGCACGAAGCGGTCCTGGTAGCGGATGCCCCAGTCCAGCTTGCGCGGCACGCAGTCCTGCTCGTACAGGTGGTTGGCCACGCAATAGGTCTCGCCGGTCGCGGTATCGCCATCGACTTCGACCAGTTGCTGGTGCACGTGATGCTGCGTGGCGCTGTACTGCCCGAGCGATGCCATGCCGTCAGCAATCGCCTGCGGTCCGTCCATGCGGAAGCCCGGCCCGCTCAGCCATGCGTCCGCCGTGAACAGCGCTGCTAGTTTCGGGAAATCGCGCCGGTCCACCGCCTGCGCATAGCGGCAGGTCAGGGCATGGATGGCTTCTTTGCACTCCAGTTCGGACATGGCCAGTCTCACTCCTTGTTGTGACCGCCAGCGCCGCGATACGCCGCGCGGGCAGTCGTTGGGATGGGGACTATCGTCGGTCTTGCCGGGCCGGGGGCCATCGTCCGCGTGGAGTATCCGGACCGGGTACCGAGTAGTCCGAACGAAGGATGTAACGACGCCGCGCCCGCCCCAAGCTTCGATGACATCAATGACACAGGAGACACACATGAAGCAGGCGGAACAGGCCATCGTCGCCGTCATCACGGGCGGCTCGCGCGGTGCCGGCAAGGGCATCGCGCTGGCGCTCGGCGCGGCAGGCGCTACGGTGTACGTGACCGGACGCACCGAGCAGGAAGGCAGCGCGCCGCTGCCCGGCACCATCCACGCCACGGCGCGCGAGATCGATGCGCTGGGCGGGCGCGGCATCGCGGTCGCGTGCGACCATCGCGACGATGCGCAGGTGGCGCGCCTGTTCGGGCGTGTGGGCGAGGAATCCGGTCGGATCGACATCCTGGTCAACAATGCGACCTTCCTGCACGACGAGCTCATCATGCCGGGGCCGTTCTGGCAGAAGCCGCTGGAGATGGCCGGCATCCTCGACGTGGGCCTGCGCTCAGGCTACGTCGCCAGCTGGCATGCCGCGCCCATCATGGCCGCGCAGGGCCGCGGGCTGATCGTGTTCACCTCGTCATTCGGCGCCAACTGCTATATGCACGGTCCGGCCTATGGGGCGCAAAAAGCGGGCATCGACAAGTTCGCGCACGACATGGCGGTCGACCTGCGGCCCTGCGGCGTCGCGGCGGTGTCGCTGTGGATGGGGCCACTGCGCACGGCCCGCACGCTGCGGGTATGGGAGAAGCATCCGGACAAGTACGCGGGCTTCGCGCCGGTGGCGGAGACGCCGGAGTTCACGGGCCGCATTATCGATGCGCTGTATCGCGATCCCGCGTTGATGGACAAATCCGGCCGCGTGCTGATCGGCGCCGAGGCGGCGCTGGCCTATGGCATCGTCGATGCCGAAGGGGTGCAGCCGCCGTCGTACCGGCAGGCACTGGGCGGGCCGCCACCGGTGCATCCGGCGATTGTGGAATAGGAATTGGGCGCGCGCGAGCGTTGGAACTTGCCACCACCTCTTGCATGCGCTCCCCTCTCCCGCAAGCGGGAGAGGGGAGCAAACAAGCGCGGCCCTCCTACCCTCCCTGCGACAACAACCCCGTCGTGAACCCCGTCGACCGGATCAGCCAGGCACCATCAACCCGCACATACTCATCCGCATAGCGCCCGGTCAGGAAGGTACGCGAACCACTGGCATCATCCAGCGCCAGGTAGGCCAGATCCCAGCTACCCTGCGCCGTGTTGTCATCCAGCACACGGATATCCGCCTGCCCCGCAAAATGCATCTCCCGCAACGTCGGCCGGCACGCCAGCTCCGCAAAGCACTGCACCAGCGCCTCGCGGCCGGCAAAGCTGCCGATCCGGTCATAGTGGATATGCGCGTTGTCCGGCACGAAGCAGGCACGCATCGCGTCCGGGTCCTTGTCATCGCAAGCGCGCAGGTAGCGTAGCTTGAGCGCGCGGATCGCCTCCGCGGCTTCAAGCCGCGCGACGCGGTCGGCAATGGCAGCAATGTCGGTCATGATCGGTTCCTTGTTCATCAGGCTTCGCGCAACTGGTACTTCAGCACCTTGCCTGCCGCGCTGACCGGCAGCGACGTCACGAACAGCACCTCGCGCGGCACCTTGTAGTTGGCCATGTGCCGGCGCGCCCAGGCGATCAGGGTTTCGGCGTCCACGCGCGCGCCGTGGCGCAGCACCACGTAGGCACGCCCCACTTCACCCAGCCGCTCGTGCGGCATGCCCACCACCGCCACCTGGGCCACGGCCGGATGCGCCACCAGCAGCTTCTCCACCTCCGCCGGGTAGCAGTTGAAGCCGCCCACGATAAACATGTCCTTGATGCGGTCGGTGATGCGCAGGTAGCCGCGCGCATCGAGCGTGCCGACATCGCCGGTATGCAGCCAGCCGTCGCTGTCGATAGCTTCGGCGGTGGCTTCGGGCAGGCCGAAGTAGCCCTGCATCACGTTGTAGCCCCGCACCAGCACCTCGCCCGGCTCGCCGGTGGCGACCGGCTGCCCCTGCCCGTCAATGCAGCGGATCTCGATGCCCCGCATGGCGCGGCCGGAGGTGGCAGCGACGGTTTCGGCGTCGTCGCCGGCGCGGGTCAGCGTGGCAAAGCCGCACGACTCGGTCAGGCCGTAGCCGGTGATGATGGTGTCGAAGCCCAGTTCGTCGCGCATGCGCTGGATCAGCGCGGGCGCAATCGCCGAGGCGCCGGTCACCGCGACACGCAGTGATGACAGGTCGAACTCACGCAGGCGCGGCGCGTTGAGCAGGGTCTGGTAGAGCGTCGGCGGCCCGGGCAGCACCGTGATGCGTTCGTTCTCCACGCGCGTCATCACGGCCTCGGCGTCGAACACCAGGTGGGGCAGCACCGTGGCCCCGCGCGACAGCGCGGCGAGCCATCCGGCCTTGTAGCCGAAGGTATGGAAGAACGGATTGACGATCAGGTAGCGGTCGCCCGGCCGCACCCCGGTGATGGCGGCCCAGCCGTCGACGGCGCGCAGGTTCTGCGCGTGGGCGGTCATCACGCCCTTGGGGCGCCCGGTGGTGCCCGAGGTGAACATGATGTCCATCAGCGTGTCGCCGCGCACGCCTTCCTCGCGCTTGGCGAACGCCGCCATGTCCGCCTGTGGCGCCAGCGCGAGGAAGGCCTCCCATGCCAGCTCGTCGGGGCCCGGCGCCCGGCCCTGCCCGGGGCGCAGGATCACCAGCCGTTCCAGCGTGGCGGGGCGGTGCGGCGCCAGCATCTGCGGATAGCTTTCGCCGAGGAAACCGTCGACGCAGAACAGCAGGCGCGCGCCGCTGTCGGCCAGCACGGCACCGGCTTCGGCCCCCTTCATGCGCGTGTTGAGCGGCACCAGCGCCGCGCCTATGCTGTGCGTGGCCAGCGCAGCGATGATCCATTCGGAGAAGTTTGGCGCCCAGACGGCAACGCGGTCGCAGGGCTGCACGCCCAGCGCCATCAGCGCCCTGGCCGCCTGTATCCGGCTGGCGTCGAGCGCGGCGTAGGTGAGGCGCAGCCCGTCTTCCTGGATGGCGATGCGCTCGCCGTGGCGCCTGGCCGCGCGCCGCACCAGCTCGGGAATGGTCGCGGCAATGTCGTCGTTGGCGGCGGCGAGGTCGAGGCCGGCCGGTGCCGCAATGGCGTCGATGATGTCAGATGGGGTCATGTCAATCCGGGAACTTCAGGTGGATTTCGCCGCTGGACGGGCGGGCCTGGCAAGCCAGGGTCCAGCCCGCCTCCAGGTCGGCGCGGTCGAGCACATGGTTCTCGCCGAGCGTCACGTCGCCCTGCGTCACCTGGCACATGCAGGCGCCGCACAGCCCGGCGCGGCAGGAGTTGGGCGCGGCCACGCCGGCGCGCTGCAGCGCGTCGAGCACGGTTTCGTCCGGCGCCACGCTGACATGGTGGGTCTCGCCGTCGAGCTGCACGGTCAGTGCGGCACCGCGCATCGCGGGCGCGGGGGACGCCGGGGGGGTGTCCCCCGCGCTGGCGGCCCCGCTTGCCGGCGCCTTTGCCACCGGCACATCGGGCAAGGACACGAAGCGCTCCACATGCAGCTGCCCGCGCGGCACGCCCAGTGCTTGCAGCGCGGCCTGGGCGCCGTCCATGAACGGGCCGGGTCCGCAGACAAAGCACTGTGCCACACTCCACGGCCGCACCAGTTCCTCGATCTGGCGCTGCGTCGGCGGCCCCTGCACGCTGTCGAGCCAGTGGATCACGAGCATCCGGCCTGGGTGGCTGCGCGCCAGTTCGGCAAGCGCCTCGCGGAAGATGATGGAGCGTTCGTCGCGGTTGGCATAGACCAGCGTGACCGCGCCGCGCCCGTGGCGCAGCGCCGCCTTGGCGATCGACAGCACCGGGGTGATGCCGCTGCCGCCGGCCAGCAGCAGGAAATCGCCATGCAGCGCAGGCGGGGTGAACACCCCGGCGGGCGGCATCACCTCGACCGTATCGCCCGCGCCCAGATGGTCGCAGATCCAGTTGGACACGCGCCCGCTCTGCACGCGCTTGATCGTCACGCGCAGGGCGTTGTCCACCTCAGGCGTGCTCGACAGCGAATAGCAGCGCTGCAGCGGCACGCCGTCCACGGGCACGCGCAGGGTCAGGAACTGCCCGGGACGGTAGGCAAACGCATCGCGCAGGCCGTCCGGCAGCGCGAATACCAGCGAATGCGCCTGGTCCGTTTCCGTGACGACTTCGGCGATCTGCAGCCGGTGGAATTGCACTGGCGCCATGATGTCCTTCTCTTGCTCGGGGCGGGGTCAGGCCACGCCCATGATGGTCTGCGCGTTGTCGATGCGCAGTTCCGCACCGTTGATAAAGCGCGATTCGTCGGAGGCCAGGAACAGCACCAGGTTGGCCACGTCGCGCGGATGGCACATGCGCTGCATCGGCTCGGCGCCGCCCACCTCCTCCGGCAGGGCCGTGGCACCGCCCGGCAGGAAGGCCGCGGTCATCGGCGTGAGGATGCCGTCCGGGTGGATCGAGTTGCAGCGGATCCGGTAGCCGCTCTGCTTGCAGTGTCCCGCCACCGCGCGCGTCAGCGCGGCCACCGCGCCCTTGCTGGCGCTGTAGGCGCAGAACGCACCCATGCCGCCCAGCGCCGCCACCGACGACATATTGACGATGCTGCCGCCGCCCGCCTTCATCGCGGCCACGCCGTACTTGCAGCCGAGGAAGTAGCCGTCGGCATTGATGCGCATCACGCGCTGCCATTGCTCCAGCGTGGCGTCCTCGACCGAACCCAGCATCAGGATGGCGGCATTGTTGACCAGCACGCTGGGCGCGCCGAATTGCTTTTCGGTGCGCGCCATCACCTGCTGCCAGCCCGCTTCGCTGGCGATGTCATGCGGCACGAACAGCGCGGTCTCGCCGATCTCGCGCGCCAGGGCATGGCCCGCTTCCTCGTTGAGGTCGGTCAGCACCACGCGCGCGCCTTCGCGCGCCAGCAGCAGTGCGTCTTCCTTGCCGACGCCGCTGGCGGCCCCGGTGATGATGGCGATCTTTCCTTCAGTACGTTGGCTCATGGGTAGTCTCCTCGTTGGTGTGTGCCTGCCGGTCGCCGGCAGGCTGTCGTGTCAGGTGGCGGCCCGCGTTGCGCCCCGACCAGATGCAGTCGGCAAGCGACAGGCCGCTTACGTAATGGTTGGATGCGATGCCGACGGCAGTACGGCCCACGGCATAAAGCCCTGGAATGGGTGCCCCGCCAGCGGCAGCCAATACACGGCCGCTGGACTCTTCCACTGACAAGCCGCCCAGCGTGATGGCAGGACACGGAAAGACGCGGCTGTTGGCCGAGATGTCGATGGCAAGCCACGGCCCGGTTTCGAGCGACGCGCACATCGGCGCCGACTTGCCGGCCGGATCGGGGATCTCGCCGCGGGCCGCGGCGTTATAGGCATCGACAGTGGCCCGCAGCGCCGCGCCGGGCATGCCCAGTTTGCTGGCAAGCGCCTCGAGGCTGGCGGCGCGCCGCGACCCCGCCAACATCAGCAGCGCCGCGGGCAAGGCCTGGAAGGCCCACAGCCGGCCGCCCAGGCATTCGCGCAGAGCGGCGCGCGCCAGTTCGCGGTTCAGGACCAGCCAGGCCCGCCCGCCGTGCCGTTCGCAGATGGCGTGACCAAGGGTGGCGCCGTAGGTTTCCTCGTTGCCGATGCGCGCACCCTGCGCATCGACCACGCAGCCGCGCGCCCAGTCGAACGGCGGATTGATGAAGCGCCATGCCGAGACCCGCTCCAGGTGCCGCGTGGCCGCGCCCGCCGACTCGCCGAGGCGGATGCCGCTGCCGTCGCAGCCGGTCGCGCCAAGGCGCCAGGTCTGCAGATACTTGCCGGCGTGGCGCGCCACCATGGCGCGGTTGAAGATAAAGCCCCCGGCGGCCAGCACCACCGCGCCGGTGCGCACCGCAACCGGGCGCGCATGGCGCAGTTCCAGTTGCAGCACGCGCTCGCGCAGCAGGTCGGCCAGCGCAGGCGCTGCGTTGTGCAGGCGCTCGGCCAGGCGCGCCAGGCGGGCGTGGCGCTTCTGGTGGCGGCCCGGCGGCAGCTGCCACAGCTCGATGCCGACGACCGCGCCGTCCTGGTCGAGAATCAGCCGCCGTGCCGCGGTCTGGCGCATCACCGTCACCTCCGGCCGGGCCTGCACGGCGGCGCGCAGCACGCCATACAGCATGCGGCCGGACATGCCGGGGCCTTTCACGCGGTGGCCGCGCGGCGCGGGCGCGGCATGCTGCGCATACCCGGTAACCGCTTCGTTGCCGGAGTAGTAGAGGTAATAGGGCTGCGCCGGATACGAGGTCTTGCGCGGCGGCACGGTGGCGGCAAAGCGCACGCCCAGGCCTTCCAGCCAGCCGATCATCTCGCGGCTGCGCTGGCAGAACGCCTGCAGCGTGGCATCGCTGACGACCCCGCCCGTCTCCTGGCGCAGGTAGTCCGCCATCGCCTGCGGTGTATCGGCATAGCCCGCGGCGGACTGGTAGCGCGTGCCGCCGCCGGCGTAGACCACCCCGCCGCTCCTGGCGCTGGCGCCTCCGCCTTCGAAGCGTTCCGCAACGATCACGCGCGCGCCGCCATGCGCGGCTTCCAGCGCGGCGCAGGCCCCGGCAGCGCCGAAGCCCACCACCACGGCATCGCAGGCGGCCTGCCACGGGTGTGCGGCCGGATCGTCCAGGCGCAGCGGCGCGTGGACCGGCGTGGCGGAATCGGTCGGAGGGTACATGCTGGCTTGCGCTCCCGGTTTAGGCCGAACACAGTGCGCCAAGCGGCGCGGACGTGGTATAGGCACCGTCGACATAGACCAGCGGCGACACCTCGCCAGCCAGCTTTACCTCGCGCAGGCGTCCGATGAAGACTGCGTGCGTGCCGTAGTCGAAGCGGCCATCCTGCTGGCACACCAGATTCGCCTGCGCGTCGCGCAGGCACGGCACGCCAAGCAGGTCGTCCTCCCACTCGCCACTGGTGAAGCGTTCCTCGCCCTTGAGCCGGCCGCTGCAATCCACCGCGATATCGCGGTGGTCGGCTGCCAGCAGGTTGATGCAGAAGTCCGCGCCGGCGTCCAGCGGCGGGTAGATCGACGAATTGCGGTTGATGCAGATCAGCAGCGAAGGCGGGTCCGCGGACAGCGAATCGACCGCGGTCACGGACATCGAATAGCGGCGCTCGCCATGGCGGCAGCTGATCACCGCCACCGAGCGCGCCATGCGGCGCATCGCCATCAGCATGTCATCGCGCAGCGCGGTGCTGGGTTCGAGGTTGGCGCTCATAAGGCCTCCTGTACGGTTTGAGCATGGGGCGCGGCGGCAGGCTGGCGCGCGTTCTGGGAGAGCACGTCGGCAGCAATAAAGCCGAAGGTCATGGCCGGGCCCAGGGTGGAGCCCGCGCCGGGATAGCTGGTGCCCATCATCGAGGCACTGGTATTGCCGATGGCGAAGAGCCCGGCAATGGCGGTGCCGTCGTCGCGCAGCACGCGCGCGCTGGCGTCCGTCACCAGGCCGCCCTTGGTGCCGATGTCGCCGGCATCGAGCCGCACGGCGTAGAACGGCGCCTTGCCGATCGGCGCCAGGCACGGGTTGGGCTGCACTGCCGGGTCGCTGTAGTAGGTATCGAACAGGTTGTCGCCCTTGCCGAACTCCTCGTCCACGCCGGTGGCCGCGTAGCGGTTCATGCGCGCCACGCTGTCGGCCAGGCCGCCGGCATCGACACCGATCCGCTGCGCCAGCTGTGCCAGCGAGTCGGCGCGCACCAGGATGCCGGACAGGCTTGCCGGAATGCTGCGGTCCGGCATGACCGAGCCGGGCAGGATCGGCCCGCACGGGTATTTGTGGCGGAAGGTGGCGTCGAACACCATCCACGCCGGCACGCTGCTGCCGGTCTTCTCGTGGTCGCGGTACATGGCGGGCACGAACTCGGAATACGGCGCGGCCTCGTTGACGAAGCGCCGGCCCTGCCCGTTCACCACCAGGCAGCCGGGCATGGCGCGCTCGATAAAGAGCGCGCGCTGCTTTTCCTCGCCCTGCACATGCACGGTGGGTGCGCCCCAGACGTGGGACATCAGCGCCACGCCGGCGCCGGCGGCCTGGGCGGCGCGGATGCCGTCGCCGGTGTTGTTGGGCGGCGTCGCGCTCCAGGCGGCCTGGGTCGGTTGCGGCAGGTACTGTTCGCGCATGGCCTGGTTGCGCTCGAAGCCGCCGGCGGCCAGGATCACGCCGCGCAGCGCGCGGATCTCCACCACGCGCCCGTCCTGCACCGCGCGCACGCCGCGGACGGTGCCGTCCTCGACGATCAGGTCCTGCAGCGCGGTATCGAGCCACAGCGGGATCGCGCGGTCCATCATGGCCCGCCGCAGGCCACCGACCAGGCTGTTGCCGAGCGTGAGCCGGCGGTCGCGCCGGGTCTTGCGGCGCCAGCCCAGGTCGAGCCAGTAGCGGGAAAACTGGCGCGCCGCCAGGCCCAGCCAGCCGGGCGCGCGGCACAGCAGCGCATGCGCCTCGGCCGAGGTCACGGCCACGCGCCCGCCCACCAGCGTGCCTGGCGACGGCGGCCGCAGCCGCGAGAATTCCTCGCGCAGCTGCGCGCCGTCGAACGGCATCGGGTCGAGCGCGCGGTAACCCGGCATCGCACCCGGAACCTTCTGGAAGTAGTCCGCGTAGCGCGGCAGCGTGTAGTAGCGCACGCCGGCCTGCTGCTCCAGGTACTGGAGCATGCGGGGCGCCTGCTCAAGATAGGCGCGCACGCGCTGCGGATCGCCGTGCTCGCCGGCGCACGCCAGGATGTATTCCAGCGCCGTGGCGTAGTCGTCGCGCCCACCTGCCGGCGCGATATGGTGGTTGAGCGGAATCCAGATGCCGCCGCCGGACACCGCCGAGGTGCCGCCGTACTGGCTGCTCTTTTCCAGCACCACCACCGACAGTCCGCGGTCCGCGGCGCGGCAGGCGGCCAGCATGCCGCCGGCGCCCGAGCCGACCACCACCACGTCAAACTCGCTGGGCTGCATGCGCGCTCTGCTCTGGCTCATATTGGGTCTCCGTGCCGGCGCGCGGCTCAGATGAAGAAGTCAGTGTTGGCGCGGCCCATCATCACGCCGCCCAGGTTCTGGCCGAAGCGGTCCAGGTTGTTGGCGTAGTGGGCGCGGGCCGCATGCAGGTCGAGGAAACGGCGCACCATCGGGTTGCTGCGGTAGATGCCGTTGCCGCCGGCATAGCGCAGCAGGCCGTTGGCCAGTTGCGCGCAGCGCTCGGCCACTTGCGCGGACTGGTAGCGGAAATGCAGGCGGCGCGGGGTCTGCACCTGGCCGCCTTCACGCGCAACGGCCAGCAGCTCGTCGAAGTTGCGTTCAAGGATGGTTCGCATCTCGTCGATGGCCACCTGCGCGTTGGCGCAAGCCATCTGCGCGCCGCCGTCTTCCGCAGTCTTGCCGCCACCGTTGCTGCTGACGCGGCCGTCGGCATAGGCGACAAAGTCATCGAGCGTGCCTTCCAGCGCCCCGATGCAGGCGGTGCACACCGCGCGCACAAAGATCTGCGCGAACGGCAGCCGGTACAGCGGCGCGTCATTGACCGCCAGCCCCGGGCTGGTGCCCATGGCGCCATCGACGGCGCGGTGGGTGCGGTAATCGGGCACGAACACGTCCTCGACCACGATATCGTGGCTGCCGGTCGCACGCAGGCCCAGCACATCCCAGTTGCGCACGATCTTGTAGTCGGAGCGCGGCAGCAGGAAGGTGCGGTAGTCATAGGCGCCGCCCGGCTCGGCCGGCGGCACCAGCCCGCCCAGGAAGATCCAGTCGCACAGCTCGCTGCCGCTGGAGAACTTCCAGTGGCCGGAGAAGCGATAGCCGCCTTCGACCGGCGTGACCTTGCCCACCGGCATATAGGTCGAGGCGATCAGCGTGGCAGGGTTGCTGCCCCACACTTCCTGCTGCGCGCGCTCGTCGAATAGCGCCAGCTGCCAGTTGTGCACACCGACCACGCCATAGACCCAGGCGGTCGACATGCAGCCCTTGGCCAGCGCCATCTGGATGCGGAAGAAGGTCTGCGGATCGAGCTCGTAGCCGCCGTGGCGGCGGGGCTGCAGCACCTTGAAGAAGCCCGCGGCCTGCATGTCGGCAATGGTCTCGGCGGGAATGCGCGCTTCGGCCTCGGCCTGCGCGGCGCGCTGGGCCAGCACCGGAATCATCTGTTCGGCACGCGCGATCAGCCGTTCCGCCAGTTCCTTGGGATTGTTGTCGTGATGCACCGCGGTCTCCTTGTTGCTATGTCGCTTTGTCTTGGGCTGGCATCGATGTTTGCACCGGCGGGGCGGGGTGCCATCGTCTGTTGGGACTAGCTATGTGCTTCAGGCCCTTCAGCTTCCGCTTGCGTGCTCCCTCTCCCGCTTGCGGGAGAGGGTTGGGGTGAGGGCGGGCGTGTCCTGCGAAGTAAGGCCTGCGGTATGCCACCGCCTACCCTCACCCCCTGCCCCTCTCCCGCAAGCGGGAGAGGGGAGAAAACCGCAGCGTGACGTAGCCGTGATCAAGCCAGCGCGCGCAGCTTCCGACCCTGCTTGCGGAAGTGCGGGATCACGTGCTCGCCGATATTGCGGATGGTTTCCAGCTGCGCCCATTGCGGCACCGTGCCCATCTGGCAGATGAATAGGATCTCGTCGGCGCCGGAATCGATCAGGCGCTGCACGTAGCCGATGCAGTCCTCGACGGTGCCGTAGGCATGGTTGGGGTTGAGCATCATCATCGACGGGTCGCTGAAATCCACCGAGACCTTCTCGGAGGCGAACTTCGTGTTGATGACGGCCTTGCCCTGCGCGTCCGTGGCGGTGACATGCTCGTCGTCCCAGGTGGACGGGTCCGGCCGCTCGCCGCCGGCATACCAGTACGACAGCGACTCCATGAAATAGCGCTGGCCCTTGATGCCGATCTTGCGCGCGGCCAGGCCGTCTTCCAGCACGATGGTCGGGCACAGCGCGGCCAGGTGCTGGTGCGGGCGGAAGCCCACCTGGTCCTCCGGCTTGCGGGTCTCCCACGCGGTACGGTAGATTTCGTTCTTCCTGGCAACATCCTCGGGGCCGCCAAAGCCGAGCACCAGCGCGCCCATGCCGCGCGCGCCGGCGCGCTGCAGCGTGTCGGCATTGGTGCAGGCCAGGTACATCAGCGGGTGCGGGTCCTGGCGCGGCTTGGGGTGGATCGGGCGGCGCGGGATCTTGATGAACTCGCCGTCGTGCTCGATCTCGTCCTGCGTCATGATCTTCGGGATCAGGTACATCGATTCGTCGATCATCGGGTGCAGGCTGTTCAGGTCGTAGCCGAAGGTGCCGGCCTCCTGCTGGGTGCCGCCCTTGCCCACGCCGAAGTGCACGCGGCCGCCGGACAGGATGTCCAGCGTGGCGATGCGCTCGGCCACCTTGACCGGATGGTTCATCGCCGGCGGCAGGCACACCACGCCGTGGCCGATGCCGATGCGCTGCGTGCGCCCGGCAACGAAGGCCAGGAAGGTCTCCGGCGCGCTCATGTGCGCATAGTTGGTCAGTGCGGTGTGCTCGACCGCCCAGACCACGTCAAAGCCCATGTCCTCGGCCAGCACCACCTGTTCCATGATTTCATCGAACACCTTGTGGTCGCCGGCACGCGAGGCATCGACGGTCTGGGCTTCATAGATCAGTGAAAAACGCATTGCAGTCCCCTTCTCTGGCATTGATGGTTCAGGACCGCCGCCGGGGCGCCGCCGGTTGCCGCGCCACCGGCCCGAAGCGGCCTGTGTGATCGCAGTGTGGTCGGCGCAAGGCGTTGCAACATCGTCTGATTGGATTATGAGCAGGACATGGAGCATCCCTATCATTGGCCACGGGCATCACGCCCGCTTTCACCAGGAGGATCAGGACATCATGCAAGCCAGGCTGCTGCTTTACCCCGTCGCGGACATCGACACCGCGCTGCCGTTCTTCACGGAAGGACTTGGACTACCGGTGAAATTTCGCGACGGAAGCCGCTATTGCGCGCTCGACGCGGGCGCGCTGACGCTGGCGCTGGTGGCCGGCGAGGAACGCCTGGTGGACCAGCCCGCGCTGGCCTTCAAGGTGGATGAGGGTGACGATATCGCCGCGGCGATGGCGCGGCTGGTGGGTGCCGGCGCCAGCGTGACGCTGCCCGCGGCGCAGGGGCCGCATGAGACGCGCGCGGTGCTGGAAACGCCGGAAGGCTTTGCGCTGGTGCTCAGCGCAAAGCCTTGACGTGCGTTACGTCGCTTAGCCCAGCGAAATCACGCTGCTCAGCAGCATACGCACCAGCGTGGCCTGCCGGGTCACGCCGGTCTTGGAGAAAATCGCCCGCAGGTGCGCGCGCGCCGTGTTCTTGCTGATGCCGAGCTCGTCCGCGGCCTCATCGAGCGTGAGCCCGTTGGCCAGCTGGAGCGCCAGCTGCGTCTCCGCCGGCGTGAAGTCAAAGAGCTGGCGCACCACCTCGTGCGAGGCCTGCGAGCGCCGCTCCGGGTCGCGGATGAACACCACGCAGGCGGGGCGCTTGCGGTTGTCCTCGGACCACTCGCTGAGCGGGATGGTGCGGATCAGCACGCCCAGCCTGGCGCTGCCGGACGGGCGCGTGATCGACATCGCCTCCATCAGCGCCGGCGTGGTGCCGAGGTGGCCCATCATGGCCTGGCGCAGCAGGCGCTGGAACTTGCGGTTCTCCTGGCCGTATTCCACGTCCAGCCCGCCTTTGGCGACGCGGATGCCATCCTTGGCGCCAAGGATTTCATCGGCGGCGGCATTGGTCTTGATGATGGCGCCGGACTCGTCCAGGATCACCATCCCGACCAGCATGCGGTCGATGGCGCTGGCATACACCGTGCGTTCCGATTCAACCACGTCGATGCGCGAGTGCAGGTCCACCGCGCGCTTCAGGTGCGGCAGCAGCGCGGTGCACAGCGCCTTGTCGGCGGCGGAGAAGTCACGCCCGTCATGCTCGCGGCACACGCGGAAGCGGCATTCGACGCCGTCATCGGTACGCAGGTCTGCGCCAAGGATGTAGCGGATGCCGATGTCCTTGAGGAACTGCTGGTAGAGCTCGCTCTGGCACCAGGCGCCGGGCCCGAGATGTTCATCGATGGTCACCACCCGGTCCGACGGCAGGCCGATGAACGGGTCGAGCGCGTAGTAGTAGTTGTTGTAGGAGGTCTCGCCGGGCAAGGTCGAGCCATGTTCGGACGCATTGACCATCAGCCCGGGCCGGTCCGTGGCCGGCGAGCGCAGGATCAGGGTGCAATAGTTGGCGTTGAGCTGGCGGCGGATCTGTTCCAGTGCCTTGCCCCAGGGCACCTGCTCCATCGGGCCCTGGTAGATATTGCCCAGCAATGTGCTGAACTCCGACAGCGACACCGTTGCCTGTGCGAACAGGTGTGCGGTCGCCTGGTTCTGGCTAACCTCCATCAGCATTTCCTCTGTCTCCATTGTGGCGTGCTCAGCGCTTCGGACTTGCCGGGTCGGCGCTGGCCTGCTACGGGCTCTGTGGCCCTTTTTTGTGCCCTGATTATAGGGACGGCATAGGGGTCGCGGCTTGCCCCCGCCTTCATGGTTTGCCCTAGTCAAGACCGGCTACAAACGCTGGCCGGACTAGTCTTGCGGGACAGGCCAATCCTCACGCGCCGGCGGGCCGAACACATACTCCAAACAGACTAAGGACAGACCCATCCAGGGCGTTCAAGGGCAAACCCCTAGACACCATGTGACGCCGCCCTCCTACCCAAACAGACGATGCCGTGCCGCCGCGCTGCCGCTACAAGTCAGCCATGCGCGGCGATCCCCGCCGCCTTCTTTTCACGGAGAACCATGACCATGGCGGCAGACCCGCGGCAGCAGGCCGCAGTGATCACCGGAGCGGCCAGCGGCATCGGCCGCGCGCTCGCGCAGGCCCTGGCAGCGCAAGGCTACGCGCTGGCGCTGGCCGATATCGACGCCCGCGCGCTTGAAGCGGTGCGCGAGACGCTTGCCGGCCAGGGGGCAAACGTCATCGCCGTGCCTACCGATGTCTGCGACGTGCGGCAGATCGAGCACCTGTGCGAGGAAAGTTTCCTGCGCCTGGGCCGTGTCGACCTGCTGGTCAACAACGCCGGCGTGCTCGCCACCGGCCGCTGCTGGGAGCTGCCGCCGGAGGTGTTCGACCACGTGATGCGCGTCAACCTGTGGAGCGTGCTGCACGCGCTGCGCTGCTTCGTGCCGCGCATGGCGGCGCAAGGCGCCGGCCATATCGTCAACGTGGCCTCGATGGCCGGCCTCGCCGTGGGGCCTTGGCTGGCCCCCTACACGCTGTCCAAGCAAGCGGTGGTGGCGCTCAGCGAAGGGCTCGCGCTGGAGCTGCAGGCTGCGGGCCTGCCGCTGGGCGTGTCCGTGGTCTGCCCCGGTCCGGTGGCCACCGGCATCGCGGCCGGCCTGGACGGCGGCGGGCCGCAGGAGGTGGACCAGATGAACGGCGCGCTGCGCAGCGGCATTGCCGCCGGCATGACGCCGGACGCGGTCGCGCGCTACATTCTGGACGGGGTCTCGGCCGGCCGGTTCTGGATCCTGCCGCACGAGCAGGCCGTGCAAGCGGCGCTGGCGCGCGCGCAAGGCATTGCCGCCGGCACCCCGCCGGCGTTCGCGCTCTGACACCGATTTCCCCACTGCAATCCAGGAGACCCCATGCCGCTCGATCCCCAGGCCCGCGCCGTGCTTGAAGCCATGGCCGCCATGCCCAGCCCCGACTTTTCCACCCTGCGCGCCGCCGACTACCGCGCCGCGCTGGCGGCCATGCCCGCGTTCGCGCCCGGCGACACCGTCGCCACGCAGCAGGACCTCACCATCGTTGGCGCCGCAGGCCCGCTGCAGGCCCGCCTGTACCGGCCCGACGACAGCACGGCACTGCCGCTCGTGGTCTATTTCCATGGCGGCGGCTTTGTCCTCTGCGGCCTCGATTCGCACGACAACATCTGCCGCAGCCTGGCGCGCCGCAGCGTCGCGCTGGTGCTGTCGGTCGACTACCGGCTCGCGCCGGAAGCACGCTTCCCCGCCGCCGCCGACGACGCCGTCGCGGCCGTGCGCTGGGCCGCCGCGCATGCGGCGCAACTGGGCGCCGACCCGGCCCGGCTGGCTGTGGCTGGCGACAGTGCCGGCGGCAACCTTGCCGCCGTGGCCTGCCAGCAGTTGCGCGGCAGCGGCATCGCGCTGCGGCACCAGCTGCTGCTCTACCCCTACCTGGACTGCAGCGACGCCGCGGCCGCCAGCGCCAGCTATCGCGAATGCGCGCAGGGCTACTTCCTCGGCGCCGCGGAACTTGACTGGTATCGCGCCCAGTACTTGGCCAACCCGGCCGACGCCACCGATGTGCGCGCCAGCCCGCTGCACCAGCGCGAGCTGCATGGCCTGCCGCCGGCCACCATCATCACCGCGGAATACGACCCGCTGCGCGACCAGGGCGAGGCCTATGGCGAGGCCCTGCAGCGCGCGGGCGGCGGCGGCGCCGTGCGCCGCTGGCCGGGCCAGTTCCACGGTTTTATCAGCATGCAAGGGATGATCGATGCCGCCAGCGATGCGCTGGATGCGGCCGCTACGTCGCTGCGCCAGGCCTTTGGTGGCCCGACAGGAGGCAGCATGAGCCCCGCCACCCCCCTGCCGCCGATGGCCGACGTGCTCGCGGCGCTGGTCGCGGGCCAGCGTGTGCTGGTGATCGAAGACGAGACCGACGAAGCCACTGGCTGCGTCCTGGTTGCCGCGGAACGCGCCAGCGAGGCCGATGTCAACTTCATGGCCGCCGAGGCGCGCGGCCTGGTCTGCATGGCGATCACCGAGGCGCGCCGCGCGCTGCTGCAGTTGCCGCCGATGGCCGCAAACCACCGCCAGCGCGAGCGCTACACGGTGTCGATCGAAGCGGCCAGCGGCGTCAGCACCGGCATTTCCGCCGCCGACCGCGCGCTCACGCTGCGCGTGGCGGCGGCAGCGCGCGCGCAGCCGCATGACCTGGTCCAGCCCGGCCACATCTTCCCGGTGGTGGCGCAGCCCGACGGCGTGCTGCGCCGCGCGGGCTTTGCCGAGGCCTGCTCCGACCTGCCGGCGCTGGCCGGGCGCGTCGCCGCCGGCGCCTATGCGATGCTGCTCGATGACGATGGCGACCTGCTGCGCGGCCCCGCGCTGCTAGCCTTCGCGCGGCACCATGGCCTGCCGGCGGTTTCGATCAGCGGGCTGATCCACCACCGGCTGCTGACCGAAAGCGCACTGCGCCGCACGCATTCGACGGAACTGGCCACGCCCTACGGATGCTTCACCGTGCACGCCTACCATGACACGCCGGTCGATGCGCTCCATCTGGCGCTGGTGCTGGGCCAGCCCGATCCTGGGCAGCCGGTGCTGACACGCGTTCAGACCGTGGAAATGCAGCGCGACGTGCTGGGCTTCGGCACGCCGGCCCAGCCCGCGTGGAACCTGGAGCGCTCGCTCGCGCGCATCGGCGCCGAAGGTTGCGGGGTGCTGGTGCTGCTGGATGAACGTGAATCGCCGCAGCAGCGGCTGGACCGGCTGGCAGCGCCGGCCGCCGCCTCGCCGGCGCCGGCCTTCGCGCAACGCGCGCTGGGGGTCGGGGCGCAGATCCTGCGCGATGTGGGGGCGCACAAGCTGCGCCTGCTCAGCCATCCGGTGCCGTATCGCGCCGTCACCGGCTTCGACCTGGAGGTCACCGAGTTCGTGCCGCCGTGCTGAACTGTCAGGAACGGCAGCCGAAGCAATCGGCAAAGCTGCGCGTGAAGCGCTCCACTTCGGCGTCTGGCAGGTGGTTGATGCCGCCTGCCAGGCGCCGGCCGCCGCCGGTCTCGAAGCCGCGGCAGAAATCGGCCGCCCCGGTGGCGCTGTGCGCGGGCACCCGCACGCTGACGGCAAAGCCGCCGCCGGACTTCGGCGAGAGCAGGCCGATGGCGTCGCCGGGCCGGCCGCGCACCAGTTCATTGGCCAGCACGCCGATCGCGCGCCGCGCCCACGGCGCGTCCGGCAGCACCAGCAGCGCGGCGCCGGGCACTTCGTGCGCGGGCGCCAGGCAGCGCCCGCGGGCCATGTCGTCCTCATAGCCCTCGCACAGCACCGCATAGGCCCCGCATTGCGCGGCGAACGCCAGCGGGTCGGCAAACGGCAGCATGTGCCGCGCCAGCTCGGCGGGATCGAAATGCAGGTCCGCCACGCACTCGCCATAGGCGTTGTAGTTCAGGCACGTGCCCAGCTGTTCCAGCACCGCGGTTTCGCACTCGCCCAACCCCGCCTGCGCCGCCAGCGCGCGCGCCACGCCGCCCAGGTTGTCGCCGAACGCGGCGGTGATCGCCCAGCGCCGGTGGCAGCCGTCCAGGTGGCGGTCGACCAGGATACTGGTGCAGACCTCCGGCCCCTCGTCGATATGCGCGCGCAGGCCGGCATGCCCGGGCAGTTCGCCGGCATGGTGGTGGTCGAAGTAGTCCACCCGCGCACCGGCGCCGAGCAGCCGCATCAGGCCATCGCGGTTCTGCTCGAGCGAGATGTCCAGCGCGGTCACGGTGTCGCCCGGCCCGGCGTCGATGCGCTCGAGCAGCCGGATATCGCGCTTGACGCCGGTGACCAGCGTGGCGTCGCCGGCATCCGCCAGGCGCAGCTGCTGCAGGGCGCACAGGCCGTCGGCATCGCCGTTGAAGGCAAAGTAGCGTGTCATGGCAGGTGTGGTCAGGACTCAGGGCATGAAATCGCCGCCGTTGGCATCCAGCGAAGCGCCGGTGATGGCCCTAGCGTAGTCTGACACGAGAAACAGCGCCGCGCGCGCGCAGTCGTCGTCGGTCGGCATGCGGCCCAGCGCAATCTGCGCGGCCACCGGCGCGATCACGGTGTCCTCGCTCACGCCCTGCTCGGCCGCGGCGTGGCGCACATAGCCCTGCACCGGCTCCCCCCACATCCAGCCCATGAAGATGCTGTTGGCGCGGATGCCATGCGGGCCCAGTTCGCGCGCCAGGTACTTGACCGCCACTGCCAGCGCGCCCTTGGACGCCGCGTAGCCCGATTCGCCGGGCATCGGCTTGCGCGTGGCCTGGGTGTTGATCATGACAATGGCGCCGCCGCCCTGCGGCTTCATCAGCGCCGCCACCTCCTGCGTCAGGGTCATGGTGCCGAACACGTTGGTGTCGAACACCTGGCGCCAGACATCCAGGTCGGCCGCTTCCACCGGCTCGGGGAAGTTGCCGTGCTGGAAGGCGCTGTTGACCAGCGCGTCGATGCGGCCGAAGCGGCGCATGGTCTCGCCGGCCAGATGCCGGGACTGGGCCCGGTCGGTGATGTCGGTCACCACCTTGAGCACTTCGCAGTCGGCGCCCAGTGCGTCGATGCGGGCCTGGGCGTCGTCCAGTTTCGCCGCGGTGCGCGCGGCGATGGCAACGGCGCGGGCGCCTTCGCGCGCCGCCTCCACGGCCAGCTTGACGCCCAGCCCGGGGCCGATGCCGGATACGATGACGATCTTGTCCTTCAACAGCATGGTGTTGTCTCCTGTGATGCGCAGTGCGCTGTCTTAGTTTTGCTTCAGGATGTGCCGCGCGCGGTAGCCGGCGAAATCGCGTTCCAGTTGTTCCTGGCTCAGGCCGAACTGCTCCAGCGTATAAGCGTGCGCCGCGCGCTGGTTGCGCGGGTTGCCCTCCATCCATGCCCAGATGCCGGCGCGGGCGGACTCGGTCAGCGGCATGCCGGCAAAGCGGTAGACCGCCTGCGCCACGCCGAAGGGATCGCTCACCGTATCCTCGAAGCGCACGTCGAGGAAGCGGTCGGCAGGCAGACTGTCGCGCACCGTCATGGCATGGGCGGTGGCGCGCTGCATCTGCCCGCCCCACTGCCGCCCCACCGTGACGGCGTCGGGCGCATCGGCGTATAGCTTCCACAGCGTATGCGCCATGCTGGCCATCGACGGAATGGTCTGGGCGGGGTCGCGATGGGTCAGCACGACCTGCGCGCCGGGGAAGACCCGGAACAGGATTTCCAGCGTATGCAGGTGCTGCGGCGTCTTCAGCACCCACCGCTGCGCCGGCGCCTCGCCGCGCTGCCGCTTCTGCCACTGCAGGAACTGCAGCATGGTCTTCAGGTAGGCATAGACCTGGGTGCGGTCCTGCCGCGCCAGCCAGTCGGTATAGGACGGCACGTTGGCGTAGGAATCCATCGCGCACAGGAAGGAATGCTCCATCAGCATGAATTCCTCGTCGGCCGCCATGGCGTCGAGCGGATGGATGGCGAGGATGTCCGGGATAAAGCGGATCATCTGCGCCACTTCCTCGCGCGCCAGCCCGATGCGCCGGCCGGCGCCGCGCACGTCCTCGCCGGGCAGCGGCGCCGGGTAGCGCGTTTCCCACCACGCCGCCGAGTGGAAGCGCGCGTCCGTGGCCAGCATGCGCTGCAGCAGCGTGGTGCCGGTGCGCGGCAGGCCGACGATCACCAGCGGATCGTCGACGCCCTCTTCCAGGATCTCGGGATGGCGCCGGCAGTAGTCCTGGATCACCAGCCGGTTCACCAGTTGCGCCTGCAGCTTGCCTTGCAGCATCTGCGCGCCCTGCGGCGACAGCCCGGCTTCGCGTGCAAGCGAGTCGGACAGCACCTCCAGCGCCTCGCGGTAGTCGCCCGGGCCAAAGTCAGTCAGTCCGCCGGCCTGTTCGCTGGCCTGTGCCAGCAAGCGCTCCACGTCAAGCACCGTGGTGTGTTCGGATGCGATGGTGTTCATACGTTCTCCCTGCATTCATTCCTGAGCGATTCAAGCTTGACCACGCGCGTGCGTGGATGCACCGGCTGCGCCGCCCCCACCCAGCGCCAGCACATGGTGCCGTTGCGGTGGCCCGCGGTCTCCAGCCAGTTGGGCAGGCCAGGATCGCGCGCGCTGAGGATGACGGTGACGCCGCCGCTGGCATCCAGCCGGGCACTGTGCTTGTTCAGGCAGATGTCGTGGTAGCGGTAGTCGAGCGACTCCATCCAGTAGTTGTTGATCTGGAAATTCCAGAAATCGCAGGCCGGCACCCGGTCCACCTCGACCACCAGCGCTTCGTCGTCCGCCAGCGCCCAGCAGGAGTGGTAGTAGAAGATGTTGGGATCGCCGCCTGCGGCCTGGCATACGGCCTGATCGGCGGGCGGCAGTGCGTTGACATGGCCGCCATAGCCCTGCGCCCAGTCGGCGAAGATGCGCGCGGTGCCCTCGACAAAGCCCGCGGCGCGCAGCAGGCCGCCGTGCAGGCGCTCGGCATCGAGCACGGGCGGCTTGTCGCTGCCACTGAGGCGCTCGATGTGCAGTTCGGCCGGGGTCTCAGCCTTGCGGTCCATAAAGGTCTGCCGCACCACCAGCGCATTGGTGCCCGGCTCCATGCGCACCCAGTTGCCTTCGTGCTGGCGCGCGCTGAGGACGATTTCGAAACTGCCATCCGCCGCCACTGCCAGCTTGTTGCTGTCGAGAAAGCCGGTCTGGACCATGCGCCCGTCGGTTTCGTAGCCGCCCTTCTGCGTACCGAAACTCAGGTAGGCCACCGTGCCGCGCCGGCCGCGGATGCGGTACTCGGCACCGCCGTCCAGGCGTGCGTAGCGATAGAGATTGTCCGGATTGTCCGCGCCGATCTTGGCGGTTTCGTGCGACGGTGAGAAGAAGTCGGGAAACGCCGGATCGGCGAATTCCACATGCATCTCCAGCGCAATGCGCAGCAGGCGGCTCAGGTAGCGGAAGCCCTCGGCGCGCGTGAGCGCGTCCGCCGGCGCCTCCGGGCGCAGGATCTGCCGCCCGCTGCGCTTAAGGACCTCGCAAAACTCGGCCCAGGTCTGGCCGCACAGCAATTGTTCTTCGGCGGAGTTCGCCATCTGCCTGCTCCCGTGGTTCGTCGGCGAAGCAACGATACCCAGCGCGGGGCCGCCCCAGCCTCGTCCGGGTGGACTAGGAAATGCGCGCCGTGTCCCGCCATTTCTTAGTCCGCCCGGACGAAGTGGCGAAGGGCCCCGGCTCGCTACCTTGTGTCCATGCCTGACCGCCGCGACATCCCTGCACGGCGCCGGCAAACCAAGAGGAGATCCCGATGTTGACCCACCTGGAGCAACTGGAGGCGGAGAGCATCCACATCATGCGGGAGGTGGTGGCGGAATGCGAAAACCCCGTCATGCTCTATTCCATCGGCAAGGACAGCGCCGTGATGCTGCACCTTGCCATGAAGGCCTTCCACCCCGCGCGGCCGCCGTTCCCGCTGCTGCACGTCGATACCACGTGGAAGTTCGGCGAGATGATCGCATTCCGCGACCAGACCGCCGCGCGCCTTGGCCTGGACCTGCGCGTGCATGTCAACCCCGAGGGGCTGGCACGCAATATCAGCCCGCACGAGCACGGCTCCGCCGTCCATACCGACGTGTGGAAGACCCAGGGCCTGAAGCAGGCGCTGGACCACTACGGCTTTGACGCCGCCTTCGGCGGCGCGCGCCGCGACGAGGAAAAGTCGCGTGCCAAGGAGCGCGTGTTCTCGGTACGCACCGCCCAGCACCGCTGGGACCCGAAGATGCAGCGGCCCGAGCTCTGGCGCCAGTACAACACCCGCAAGCGCAAGGGCGAAAGCCTGCGCGTGTTCCCGCTGTCCAACTGGACCGAGCTGGACATCTGGCAATACATCTACCTGAACGACATTCCCATCGTGCCGCTCTACTACGCCAAGGAGCGCCCGGTGGTGGAGCGCGACGGCACGCTGATCATGGTCGACGATGAGCGCCTGCCGCTGCGCCCCGGAGAAACGCCGCAGCTGCGCAAGGTGCGCTTCCGCACGCTGGGCTGCTACCCGCTCACCGGCGCGATCGAGAGCGAGGCCGACACCCTCGGCGGCATCATCCAGGAAATGCTGCTGGCGACCACCTCGGAGCGCCAGGGACGGTTGATCGACAGCGACTCAGCCGGTTCGATGGAAAAGAAGAAGCAGGAGGGATACTTCTGATGGAAACCCTGATCGACACCGCGCCCGCGCTTGCGCAAGACGCCGCGCAAGCCACCGGCACCTCGGGCGAGATCGCCCACTACCTGCGCGCCCAGCAAAGCAAGAGCCTGCTGCGCTTCATCACCTGCGGCAGCGTCGACGACGGCAAGAGCACGCTGATCGGCCGGCTGCTGTATGAATCGAAGATGCTGTTCGAAGACCAGCTCGCCCAGCTGGAAGCCGACTCGAAGAAGATGGGCACGCAGGGCCAGAACCTCGACTTCGCGCTGCTGGTGGACGGCCTGGCCGCGGAGCGCGAACAAGGCATCACCATCGACGTGGCCTACCGCTTCTTCGCCACCGACAAGCGCAAGTTCATCGTGGCCGACACGCCGGGGCACGAACAGTACACGCGCAACATGGTCACCGGCGCTTCCACCGCCGACCTGGCCATCCTGCTGGTGGATGCGCGCCGCGGAGTGCAGACCCAGACGCGCCGCCACAGCTACCTGGTGGCGACGCTTGGCATCCGCCGCGTGGTGCTGGCGGTCAACAAGCTGGACATGGTCGACTACTCGCGCGAGGTCCATACGCGCATCGAGAACGAGTACCGGGAGTTTGCCCGGCAGATCGGCCTGACCGATATCACCTGCATTCCGATGTCGGCCCTGCGCGGCGACAACATCACCGAGCCCAGCGCCAATACCCCGTGGTACCACGGCCCGACGCTGATGGCCCACCTGGAGAACGTGCCGATCGACAATGCGCCCGTGCAGGGCGAATCGTTCCGGCTGCCGGTGCAGTGGGTCAACCGGCCCAACCTGGACTTCCGCGGTTTTGCCGGCACCGTCAGCGCCGGCGAGATCCGCCGCGGCGACCGCGTGCGCGCGCTGCCCTCGGGCCGCGAGAGCCGCGTGGCCGGCATCGTTGGCGCCGCCGGCGCGTGCGAGCACGCCATGCGCGGCCAGGCGGTGACGCTGACGCTGGAGGACGAGATCGACATCAGCCGCGGCGACGTGCTGGCCTGCCCGGAAGACCCGCCGGCGGTGGCCGACCAGTTCGAGGCCACGCTGGTGTGGATGAACGAGGACGCCATGCTGCCCGGGCGCCCCTACCTGCTCAAGCTCGGCACACGCACCGTGGGCGTGACCGTGGCGCAGCCCAAGTACAAGGTCAATGTCAACACGCTCGAACACCTGGCCGCGCGCACGCTGGAGCTGAACGAGATCGGCGTGTGCAACCTGCATCTGGACCAGCCGGTGGCCTTCGATCCCTACGCGCGCAACCGCGAGCTGGGCGGCTTCATCATCATCGACCGCCTCAGCAACAACACGGTCGGCGCCGGCATGCTGCGCTTTGCGCTGCGCAGGGCGCAGAACGTGCACTGGCAGGCCATCGACGTGGACCGCCGCGCCCATGCCGCGCTCAAGCACCAGTCGCCGCGCATCGTCTGGTTCACCGGGCTCTCCGGCGCAGGCAAGTCCACCATCGCCAACCTGGTGGAAAAGCGCCTGCACACGCTGGGCCACCACACCTACCTGCTCGACGGCGACAACGTGCGCCACGGCCTGAACAAGGACCTGGGCTTCGCCGAGGCCGACCGCGTCGAGAATATCCGGCGCGTGGCGGAAGTGGCAAGGCTGATGCTCGATGCGGGCCTGATCGTGCTGGTGTCCTTCATCTCGCCGTTCCGCTCGGAGCGCGACATGGCGCGCGCGCTCGCCGGCAACGGCGATTTCGTCGAAGTCTTCATCGACACGCCGCTGGCGGTGGCTGAGCAACGCGACCCCAAGGGCCTGTATCGCAAGGCGCGGCGCGGCGAGCTGAAGAACTTCACCGGCATCGACTCGCCGTACCAGCCGCCCGAGCGGCCCGAGATCCGCATCGACACCACCGTCGACACGGCGGAGCAGGCGGCGGAGCGGATCGTGGCGTGGCTGCGGGAGAAACCCTAGGCCGAACGGACGATGAGGCGACGGACGGGGTCGGTACGATGGGACAGGGATTCCTGCCCTGGACTGCCGCCACGTCTGGCGCAAGTCATTGCCTTTGCATGACCGATTGGATGCTCCCTCTCCCGTTTGCGGGAGAGGGTTGGGGTGAGGGCGGGAATGTCCACGATCGGGCTGGTGGTATGCCACCGCCGGCCCTCACCCCCTGCCCCTCTCCCGCATGCGGGAGAGGGGAGCAAACCGTCGCACCGCCATCATGCTGCCAGACCCCCTGCCGGCCGCCGAGCTGAGCGCCCTGCTCGCCCAGCTCTACCAGGGCCCGACCGAAGCCGTGCCCTGGGCCGGCTTCCTGGAAAGCGTGCGCCAGCGCCTGGGCGCCACCTTCGTCACGCTGGTGCTGCGCCACCCGGCCACCGACCGGCCGGGCCTGATCGTCAATGCCTCCGACTACGGCCCGCACCTGCCGGGCGAGCCCTCATACAGCGAGCAGTACTACGCGCTGTGCCCCTTCCTGGACCTGCACCCGGACCGGCTCTTCAGCGCCGACGAACTGTTTGGCGAAGCCGGCTGGCTGGCGCATCCGTTCTACACTCAATACCTTCAACCACTGGGCCTGCGCTATATCCTGGCGGCCAACCTGGTCACGCCCGACGGCGTGGAGTGCGCGCTGTTCATCAGCCGCACCGACGCGGGACAGGACTTCGGCGAGGCCGACAAGGCACTGCTGCACGGCCTGCTGCCGCACCTGAAGCGCGCAGTGGACCTGCATGCCGCGCTCGACGTTCTTGCTTCTGAACGGTCCCTGTACGCGGATGCCGTCGACCGGCTGCAGGTCGGCACTGTGATCCTGGACGAGCACGGCAGGACCATCCGGACCAACGACGTCGCCGGCCGCCTGCTGCAGGCGCGCGACGGCCTCTACCTGTCAGACGGCGCGCTGCACGCGCACTGCCCGGTGGAAAACCGCAGGTTCCGCAAGATCCTGGAAGGCGCTGCCCAGGCCCACGCGCTGGCCGCACCGCGCAGCGAAGTCACCACGCTGAGCCGGCCCGCCGCGCCCACGCCCCTGAGCGTGCTGGTGCGGCCGATCCCGCTCAGCTATCGCAGCGAAGACAAGTCACGCCGACCCGCAGTGGCGGTGTTCATCCGCGACCCGGCAGGATCGCCGCGCAACACCCACGCCAACCTGCGCAAGCTGTTCCACCTGACCCCGACCGAGATCGAACTGGCTTTACTGATGGTCGACGGGCTAACGCTGGATGAAGCCGCGATGCGGCTTGGCGTCAAGAAGAACACGGCGCGGGCACACCTGCGGGGCATCTTTGCCAAGACCGGGGCAACGCGGCAGGCGGTGCTGGTGAAGATGTTGCTGTCCAGTGTGGTGGGGATGGGGTGAGGGCTTCTTACTCCAAGCGGACGATGCCGGAATATCGCCGGACTGCTTTAATTCTCCCAATCTACCGGAGACAAGTCGATGACCGACGATGCAGTGCAGCTTGCCAATCTCCTCTACATCTATGCCGAGCGCATGGACGCCGGTGATCTGCCCGGGGTCGCTGCACTGTTCGAACACGCAGAGATCGAAACCGGAGATGCCGTGCAGCGAGGTTCCGCGGCCATGCTGAAGCTCTGGCAAGCCTATGTGAAATTGCACGCAGATGGAACGCCCAGAACCAGGCATGTCATCAGCAATCCGATCATTGAGATTGCTCCGGACCGCCTGACAGCGACCGTCAGATCGTACTATACGGTCCTTCAGGCAACCGACCGTATCGCGCTGCAGGTGATCGCGGCCGGTCGCTATCATGACGCCTTCGAAAAGGTCGAGGGACGCTGGCGCTTCAGTCGCCGCAATTATGCGGTGCTCGATCTGAGGGGTAACCTGACCGATCATCTGCTCGTGCCGTCCGCCTGAGGGATGCACGGCGGCATTCCGGGCAGGACGAAATGCCAGCAAATGCTAGGCAAGCAACCGCAAGGCATCAGCGAGCGAGAGCACCGTTGTGCGCGAATCGAACGCGGTTGAAAAGAGATGATCGTGCACGACCTGATCCGGGTCGGAGCAGCAATCCTTGACCGTGAATAAACGGAAGTCCGCATCGCTCGCGTACGCGACCGACGACAGCACCACACCGGTCGACGCAATGCCCACCATAAGCAGGGTATCGATACCCTGCGCGGAAAGCCGCACCTGCAGGTCGGTACCAAAGAACACGCTGGCACGATGCGCGATGATGAGCGGCTCAGTGGCCTGCTGGCCGAGTTCCGGCGAGATCTGGTCGTCGACGAAAAGACCAAGCTGCTTGATTCCCTGCCCGTTCCTGTTCAACGGACTGACTTCCGGATAGCCTGGAGCAAAGTGGATCTTGGCGAAATAGACGCTGACGCCCCGGGCACGTGCAGCGTCACACAGCTTGCGCGTATTGGAGAGCAAAGCGGGCGCGACCGAGGGAAATAACGCCAGGATGTCGGTCTGGTAATGCATGACCACCAGCGCAGTTTTCGCTGGAACGATTGCCGGAATCTGCATGGTCACGCTGTGCGCATCAGCGGCGCTTTCCATGCCCTGTTGATGGCCTGCTGAACCGACGGGTCCATGTTCAACGGGTGGCGACATATGGCTGCGCGATAAGGAATGATGATCGACTCTACCACGACCAATCGGTTGGCCGTTCCGGGTCTCCCTGAAGCGCTCCAGCAGGTGATCGATGATCGGGCAAGCCAAGACCTTGATTAAGTTGCGACTCACAACTATATTGGTTGCGAAACGCAACTCATAGGAGGGCGCCGGTGGACCTTGTCGATATTCCAGCCAAGTCTCGAGAAGCGACGATTCTCGAACTTCGCGACTTTTCCCGAAGACTGGTTCGCGAGCTCGGTTTCATGCGAGCCACCCTGGCCGATAGCGACCTTGCCCCGTCGGCGGTTCACGCGATCATGGAAATCGGGGCGCAGCCAGGGATCAGCGCAAAGGATTTGGGCAACATCCTGCGCCTGGACAAATCGAACACGAGCAGGCAGGTCGCAAGGCTGGCGCACTCGTGGAGCGCAAGACCGCAAGCGAAGATGCACGTTCATCCGAGCTGTACCTGACCGAGGCCGGGCAGAAGCTTAGAAAGAAGATCGACCGCTTCGCAACGGATCAGGTGTCCAACGCGCTTCGGCGGATGGTTCCGGCTGACCAGCAGGCCCTGGTCCGCTCTCTCGCGCTGTACGCCGACGCACTTACGCAAGGCAACGCGGTCAAGACCGCCCCCGCAGATGCCGTGCCCGGACGGATCCTGGAGGGCTACCAACCCGGCTGCATTGGTGACGTGGCAAGCTTGCACGCCCGGTTTTACTCGGAGCATTGGGGCTTCGGCGCGTTCTTCGAAAAGAAGGTAGCGACAGAGCTTGCCGAGTTTATCGGCAAGATGCCAGCCGATGATAAGGCCCTGTGGCTCTACGCCGAAAACGGCCGGTCGCTCGCCTCGCTCGCAATCGACGGGGATGATGAACAGGGCATCGCCCATTTGCGCTGGTTCATTGTGGATGACACATTGCGTGGTTCCGGTGTCGGACGGCAACTGATGTCACACGCGATGAAATTTGTCGACGAGCGATATCGCGAGACCTACCTATGGACGTTCAAGGGATTGGATGCGGCACGCCATCTATACGAGTCATTTGGTTTTCAATTGGTGGACGAATCCGAGGGGACGCAATGGGGAACCCGGGTCACCGAGCAACGGTTTAGCCGTTGCCTGGCATGAGCCCAGCCTTGATGCGACCGCTGACCTGCCCTTGTCTTCATGAGTAATGTCGCCGTGCAGGCGTGAGCCGCAGAGCGTGGCCCGGCAACGGCGCGTCAAAACATACACTGGAGGGGTGGCGTCTCACATGGAATACCGTCGCCATCCCCATCCATCTTTACCGCCGGGCAGTTTTTCAGATAGAAGCGCGCTTCCGCGCAGGATGCCATCTGGCTGCAGTGCTGTTTGCCCTCGCAGCGAAATGCCGGTTCCGCCGTGGCTGCCACGGCTGAAACCTCGATCTGCTGTGGCTCGGCCTGGGCAACGGGATTTACCAGAGGCGCGTGCGTTTTGTAATAGATGAAGGCGGCCGCGACGGTCGCAACTACCAGCAAGCCCTTATACATGTTGACCCCTATCCTTCTTTTTCTTTTTGGAAATGGAAGGATGCCACAACAGCGTCGTTGTCGGTCAGGCGCCCTGCCGCTACTCTGCCAGCCTTGCCGCGACCTCGCCTACCATGTCGTGCAACTCTGAGCCCAGCTTTTGCTGCAACGCGCGGTGGGCGGGCTGCCACAGCGCCAGAGCCTGCTGCAACTTAAAGGCGCCGGCCTCTGTCAACCACACCGCGCGGCGGCGGCGATCCGCTTCGGACGTGACGACTTCCACCAGCCCCGTGCTGACAAGCTGATCCACATTCCTCGACATTGTCGATTGATTCAGTCCGGCTCGTTGCGCCAACGAGCCAAGGGTGTCGTCTGTTGCTGACGCGATCAGGCACATCAATCCAAATTGCGTGCTGGACAGGCCAGACGAAGCCAGGGCCTCATCCAGCTCCGCTGTAATTCTGCGCGCCAACAGGCGCGACCACCAGCCGAGATCGACATCGAGAACCGCAGCGGCGTCTGCGCGCAGGCTCCTGGCTCCTTGCCTTCGCTTTTCCATGTCGATACTATATGCAGATGCATTGTTTGTATCTGCATATAATACCAACGAAGAGGAGATCTGACGAGATGGAATATCGATATGGCCTTGCCTCACCCGCCGACGTCGCAAACATGAACGGCCGGGCAATTCTTCAAGCCATTGTGGACGGTCACCTGCCACAGCCGCCTATCTCACAGGTCCTCGACTTCTGGTTAGTTGAGGTCGGCGACGGATTCGCCGCGTTCGAAGGCGAGCCGTCGTCCAGACTGCTCAATCCAATGGGTTCGGTGCACGGCGGATGGCCTCTGACGCTGATTGACAGCGCAGCCGCGTGCGCAGCCAACTCCCTTCTTCCCGCCGGCACTGGTTACACCACTGTCGAAACCAAGGGAAATTTCTCCCGGCCGATCAAGCCTGATACAGGCAGGGTCCGTGTCGAAGGCCGCGTTGTCAGCCACGGCCGTCAAATCATTACCGCGGAAGCTCGCGTGCTTGCGAGGGACGGGCGCGTCCTGGCCCATGGCACGTCTACGCTACTCGTGCTATCGCCTGCGCGGGAACAATAGGCGAACCAAACGAAAGTCTGGGGAAGCCGGCTTGAGTCAGGCTGACGACCACAGCCATTCGGCAATGGCTGCAGGTTGGTGAGGCGCTTTCCATTCGGAATCTGACAGGCTAATGTTGAATGATGTTGCTGGCGGACGATGGAGGCGGATATGGGCATGGTCTCAATAGAACCCGGCAGCTATCACGTTGCGCCGCCGCAAAATCCCGGCGAAGTCATCGATCTGATCCGGACGCACGCAATCCAGGTCGTTGACCTCAGGTTCACCGACTTGCCCGGCGTGTGGCAGCACTTCTCGATCACGCTGCCGGAAGTCAACGACGACTTGTTCTCGGCCGGCATCGGCTTCGACGGGTCTTCCATTCGCGGGTTCCAGGAAATCCATGAGTCCGACATGCTAGTCAGGCCTGACCCGGCCACGGCATTCATCGATCCGTTTTGCGCAGCACCAACGCTGGCGCTGATCTGCGACGTGCTGGACCCTGTCCTGCACCAGCCGTACTCACGCGATCCGCGCCACATCGCACGCAAGGCAGAGTTGTATCTCCGGCAAACCGGTCTTGCCACGGTTTGCTACCTTGGCCCCGAACTGGAATTCTTTATTTTCGACTCCATCCGCTTCGGACAGGACCAGCACTCTGGCTACTACCATGTCGAATCCGCCGAAGGCGAATGGACCTCGGGCCGTGACGAAGGCGCCTATGGTGGCGGCAATCTCGGCTACAAGCAGCGCTACAAGGGAGGGTATTTTCCCGTGCCGCCGAGCGATACGCTGCAGGACATCCGCTCCGAAATCGTGCTCGCGCTGATGCAGGCCGGCATCCAGGTCGAGGTGCATCACCATGAGGTCGCCACGGCCGGCCAGAACGAAATCGACATGCGCTTTGCGCCACTGATGCGCATGGCAGACAACGTGATGATGTACAAGTACATCTGCAAGAACGTTGCGCGCCGCCACGGCAAGGTCGCCACCTTCATGCCCAAGCCCCTGTTTGCCGACAACGCGAGCGGCATGCATTGCCACCAGAGCCTCTGGCGCGACGCCGAGAACCTCTTCTATGACAAGAACGGTTGGGCGCAGACGTCCCAGATGTGCCGTTGGTATATAGGCGGCTTGCTCAGCCACGCCCCCGCGCTGATGGCTTTCTGCGCACCGAGCACAAACTCCTATAAGCGACTGGTGCCCGGATACGAGGCGCCTGTCAATCTGGCCATGTCGCAGCGCAACCGATCCGCCGCGGCCAGGATTCCAATGGTTTCGGATTCCCCGAGCGCCAGGCGCGTTGAATTTCGCTGTCCTGACCCGTCGGCCAATGCCTACCTCGCCTTCTCGGCAATGCTGCTCGCCGGCCTGGACGGCATTGAAAACCAGACGGACCCCGGCGACCCGCTCGACAAGAACATCTATGATCTGCCACCGGAGGAAGCCGCCCGCATCCGGCAGGTACCAGGCTCCCTCGAAGAGTCGCTTTGTGCGCTGGAAGCCGACTCAGCGTTCCTGCGAAAAGGTGATGTTTTCACTGAAGACCTGATCAGCACCTGGATTGACTACAAGCGCACGCGCGAGATCGATACATTGAAGGTGCGGCCGCACCCGTGGGAATTCCAACTCTACTTCGACATTTGATCACCGTAGGTGGCGCTGGGACGACGAACGCTGGCGGCCCAGCCGGTGATGGAAGACTGTGCATCCCGCCGGCCGATCGTTAGTCCACGAGGAAACGTTCGCATAGCAGGGCCCAATACGCCGCACCGACAGCAATGTTCCCGTCATTGAAGTCGTAGCCGGGATTGTGGACCGAGCAGCCTCCGACCTTTCCGCCTTCGCCGTTTCCAATCCACAGGTAGCAGCCGGGCACGGCATCCAGCATGAAGGCAAAGTCCTCACTGGCGGCAATGGGCGACGCCTGGCAATTGACGTGGCTCGGGCCCAGTAACTCCAGGGCGACCTGGCTCGCGAACGCCGTTTCAGCCGGCGTATTCACCAGGACTGGGTACCCGCGCTGATAATCGACCTGCGCCGTGACGCCATAGCTCTGCGCCTGCGCCGATACCAGATCCCTGACACGCTGTTCGATCTGCTCTCGCACATCGCGGTCCAGTGCGCGGACACTCAGCCTGAGCACGGCATGCGAGGGAATGATATTGGAGACGGTACCGGCCTGGAACGCGCCCACGGTAATGACCGCCGCTTGCAGCGGATCGACATTGCGCGCCACGATGGTCTGCAAGGCCATCACGATGGAGGCGCCGGCCACGACAGGATCGGCCGCGTGGTGTGGGATCGCTGCATGGCCACCGACGCCTTCCAGCGTAATGGTCACGTTGTCGGCCGAAGCCTGCGCCGCGCCCTCACGCAAGAGCAGACGGCCCGATGCGGTGCCCGGTACATTGTGCATGGCGAAGACGGCATCGCAAGGGTACTTCCTGAACAGTCCGTCCTCCATCATCTTCTTTGCACCGCCCAACCCCTCCTCTGCCGGCTGGAAGATAAGGTTCAGGGTTCCACTGAAACCGCCGCGCCGGGCGAGATACTTTGCTGCGCAAAGTATCATGGTGGTATGCCCATCATGCCCGCAGGCGTGCATTACGCCGGGATGGCAACTGGCATAGGGGAGCCCTGTGGCCTCTTCTATCGGCAAGGCATCCATGTCGGCGCGGATGCCAAGGCTGCGGTTGCCCGTACCGCGTCGAAGGCGGGCGACGACACCCGTTGTCCCCAGCCCGCGCTCGACCTCATAGCCCCATTCGGCGAGCAGGCTGGCCACGATGTCGCTGGTGCGATGTTCCTCGAAGCCGAGTTCCGGATGCCGGTGCAGGTCACGGCGAACTGCTACGAACTCTTCGGCGCTGTCCCGCAGCGCGGCCAGGATGGGATGCATGGCGTCCTTATTGCGGCTGCAAGCCGATGGCGCGGGCAATGCCGCGGTATTGTTCGATGCTCTGCTGATAGGCCTTCTGACTTTCTGCAAGCGACACCGGCTTGGACGCAGGCAGGTTCGCGGTATCCAGGCTGGCACGCACCGAGGGGTCGGCCAGCGTATGCACAATCGCGTTGTGCACTGCTTGCACAACCGGCTCGGCAGTGTCCTTCTTCACGAAGATCCCGGCCCAGGTTGAATAGTTGAAGCCCCGCAGCGCCTTGCTTTCATTGACGCTGGGCACCGACTTCACTGCATCCACGCGTGTGGGCGACAGGACCGCCAGCATCCTGACCTGGCCGGTGCGCATGCGTTCGATATCAGGCTTGCCAAACGGCGAGATAAAGATATCGACGATTCCGCCAACGAGGTCCTGGATCACGGGCGCGCCGCCCTTGTATGGCACGTGAGTCATCGGCGCTCCGATGGTTTGGGACATATGCGCCCCCAGGAGGTGATAGAGCGAGCCGATGCCGACGCTCGCGTACGTCAGTGGTTTGCCGGCCTTGGCTGCCTGCGCGGCATAGGCGGCCAGTTCGTCGACATCCTTTACCGGCAGATCCCTGCGCACCAGGATGGCAAGATCGACAGCGCCGACCATATGCACCAGCCGGAAATCCTCGCTCCTGAATTTGATTGCGGCATTGGCCAGCGGCGTAGTGATGAGTTCGCCGGGCCCTGCCTGCAATAGCAAATGGCCGTCGGCCGGTGCGTGAAGGACCTTCTGCGCGGCAATTGCTCCACCAGCTCCCCCGAGGTTTTCGACGATGACCGGCTGCCCGAACTGCCGGGCGAGGGGCCCGTTCAGGTTCCGGGCAACAACGTCGGAGAGGCCGCCCGCCGGGAACGGCACCATCAGCGTTACCGGCCGGTCAGGAAAGCCGTGTGCCGGCGCCAGGCCGGCAAAAAGCAGTGCTGCAACCAAGCCGCCGAGCCAACGGCGGCCGACGTTCTTGAATCGGGTCATGGCTGTCTCCTCAATCCGTGTTCTTGTGGAATCGGATCGTAAAGTGCCATCCATCATGCGTCCAATGCATTATCAGTCTAAAATTTATTCAAAAATCTCATTACAAAGTGCGCAATGCATCTCAAACATCTCAAGCATCTGCTGATGGTGGCGGATATGGCATCCTTCAGCCAGGCGGCGCAACGCCTGCACCTGACCCAGTCCGCGCTGAGCCGGAGCATCCAGACGTTGGAGGATGAACTGGGAGGCCGCCTGATCGACCGGCACGGCAAGCGCAATGTGCTGACCCCATTGGGGGAGCTGATTGCCAACCGGGCCCGGCGCATCGTGTTCGAGGAAGCGGAACTGCATCGCAGCGTCGAACTGTTCCACCACCACCACCTGGGTGCCATCCGCGTCGGCCTGGGCGCCGGGCCGGGCGCAGTGCTGGCGACGCCGTTTCTGCGATTCATGGCCAGGCACCATCCCGGCATACAGGTCAGCGTGTCGCTTGGTACTTCCGATGCGCTGATGATCCAACTGCGTCAGCGATCGCTTGATGCAGTCGTCGTGGAGGTGAGCAGCGTGGCGCCAGCAACGGACCTTCGCCACGAGTTGCTGAACGCGTTGCAGGGTCGCTTTATCTGCCGCACAGGACATCCGCTTGTGCAACAGGCCGCCGGCGGAGACGCTGTGACGTTTGACGATGTCATGCGTTATCCGCTGGCTTCCGCCCCGCTCAGCACGGAAGTCGCGCGCAACCTCGTGAAGCGCTTCGGACCGCGCGCCGATCCGGAGCATTGCCTGAGCCTCAGGTGCGAGAATGTCCGGAGCCTGGTCGAAGCTGTGCTGGATTCCGACGCGATACTGTTCAGCATCGTCGCGGCAGTGCGTGCGGAGATTGCCGCAGGAAAACTATGCGAACTGGACACTACCCCAGCGGTCGATGACGGCCCCCGCTATGCCTTTTTCACCCTGGCGGGGCGAACCGAGGCACCGAGCATGGAAATATTCCGGAAATTCATGGACGAGCATTTGCGTGACTAGCCGCCGCTAGGCGCACCGTCATCTCCTGGCAGGCCGTGCTGACGGTGAAATGCGTCCTGTGGGCCGTCGGTGACCGGCATCACGGCACATCCATGTCATCAACAACTCGCGCTGGCCGACCCCGCTGCGCGCAGATGCTCCAGGAGCGTCCTTGCCTCCGGCAGGAGACCCGCTTCGTCCCTCACGCCCAGCCAGAGAATGCGTGATGCCCAGGCGTCGGACAGGTAGACGGCATGCAGCCCGGCACCCAGCAGTTCGGGCCGGACCGCGCCATCTGGCAGGACGCCGATGCCCAACCCCGCCTCGATCATCCGGCAGATCGCATCGAAGCTGCTGACCTGGATCCTCAGCCGCACGACCTTGTCCAGTGCCGATGCAGCGGCGGTCAGACGCTGCAGCAGCGAGCTGCCCTGGTTGAGGCCGACAAAGTCGTACTCCAGGGTTTCGTCGAAACTCACTTCCGAGCGCCCGGCCAGCGGATGTCCGGCAGGCACCAGGACGACCAGGCGGTCGCGCCGATAGACGGACTTCCTGATGTCATAAGCCGGCACGTTGTCGGCCAACACGCCGATATCGGTTTCACCGGACAATAGCGCCACCACCACGTCCTGGCTCAGGCGCTCCTCCAGGCTGATCCTGATCAGCGGCTGCGAGACGAGGAAGCTTGCCAGGTCGTGCGGAAGAAACTGGATCACGGCTGACGTATTGGCCCAGACCTTGACGTGTCCGCGCACGCCGGTGGCGAAGTCGCTCATCTCGCCCGCCATCTGGTTGACCTTGTCGAGCACCATGCGCGCATGCTGGACCAGCTCATGGCCAGCGGGCATCAGCTCAAGCCGACGCCGAACGCGCAGGAACAGTGCGCATCCCACCGTGCGCTCAAGGTCCGCGATCCGTTTGCTCAGGGCCGAGAGCGTCATGTGTGACTTGTTCGCCGCCTGCGTCAGCCCGCCGCACTGGGCCACCAGCTGGAAGACACGCAGGGACTGGAGATCGAAATGGGCAGGATTGATCATCGTATTGCACTGGCGAAGCGCGCTGACCGGGTTGAAAGTCAGGAAAGGCTAGTAAGCCGATCGCGCCTTGTCAAATGGCACGCCCGCCCCCCGGCATCTCAATGCAAGCCTTGATCCGCCTGGGATAGCTGGCAAAGCGGCGGGTTGTGCCGGTCGCGGGGCTCCCTAGCGGCAACACGGGCCACCTTTTCCTGCAAGGAAAGGACGGTTGAGAATCCATCGATTACCAGGCAACGGCTTTTGACCCACTATCTCCAGCACACAGCAGGAGCTATGGAGATGGAAACAAGCAAGTCAAAGCCCCTTGCCGGCGTACGCGTCCTGGAACTGGGGCAACTGATCGCCGGGCCGTTTGCCGCGCGCATGCTGGCGGCGTTCGGCGCGGAAGTCATCAAGGTCGAGCCGCCCGGCACGGGCGATCCGCTGCGCAAGTGGCGGCTGTTGCATGAAGGCACCTCGGTCTGGTGGGAGGCACAGTCCCGCGACAAGCAGTCCGTCACGCTGGACCTGCGCACGGCGCAAGGCCAGGAAGTCGTGCGCAAGCTGGCCGCGCAAAGCGACGTGCTGATCGAGAACTTCCGCCCGGGCACGCTGGAAAACTGGGGCCTGGGCTGGGACAGCCTGCGGGCGGCCAACCCCGGGCTGGTGATGCTGCGCGTGTCCGGCTATGGCCAGACCGGGCCCTATCGCGACCGGCCGGGCTTCGGCGTCATTGGCGAAGCGATGGGCGGCTTGCGCCACCTGAGCGGCGAGCCGGGCCGCACCCCGGTGCGCGTGGGGGTATCGATCGGCGACTCCCTGTCCGCCCTGCACGGTGTGATCGGCATCCTGCTGGCGTTGCGGCAGCGGGAGCAGAACGGCGGCCAGGGCCAGGTCGTGGATGTGGCCTTGTACGAGTCGGTGTTCAGCATGATGGAGAGCCTGTTGCCGGAATACTCGGTGTTCGGCACCGTGCGGCAAGCGGCCGGCAGCAGTCTTCCCGGCATCGCGCCCACCAATGCGTACCGCTGTGCCGACGGCAAGTACGTGCTGATCGCCGGCAATGGCGATGGCATCTTCAGGCGGCTGATGGATATGATCGAGCGCCCCGACCTGCGCGACGACCCGGCCCTGGCCCACAACGACGGCCGGGTCAGCCAGGTTGCGATGCTCGACGCCGCCATTGGCGAATGGGCGGCACAGCGCAGCCTCGAAGCGGCCCTCGACGCCCTCAATGGCGCCCGCATCCCCGCGGGCAAGATCTACGACATCGCCGATATCGCCAGCGATCCGCACTACCGCGCGCGCGACATGATCCTGGACGCGCAATTGCCGGACGGCACACCCGTCCAGTTGCCCGGCATCGTACCGAAGCTGAGCGCCACCCCCGGCGCACTGCCCAACCCCGCCCCCGCGCTTGGCCAGCATACCGACGCGGTGCTGGAAGGCCTTGGCATCGGCGCGGCGCAGCGCGAGGCATGGCGCGCGGCAGGGATTATCTGACAAGGAGACCGGCATGACTGCCAGAAAGGTTTACATACATGAAGTCGCCACGCGAGACGGCTTCCAGAACGAGGCCCGCTTTGTCGAGACCGATGACAAGGTCGCCCTGATCGACGCCCTGAGCGCATGCGGCTATGCCAGGATCGAGGTGACTTCCTTCACCTCGCCTAGGGCGATTCCCGCGCTGCGCGACGCAGAAGCGGTGATGCATCGCATCGCGCGGCGCGAGGGTGTGGTCTACACGGTGCTGGTGCCGAATGTGCGCGGCGCCGAGCGCGCGCTTTCCTGCCAGGTGGACGAGGTCAACCTGGTGATGTCGGTCAGCGAAAGCCACAACCGCACCAACCTGCGCATGTCGCGCGAGCAATCGTTTGCCCAGCTTGCCGACGTCATCCGCGTGGTGAGGGAGACGCCGACCGCGATCAACATCTCGCTGTCGACCGCAATGGGTTGCCCGATGGAAGGCGACGTGCCGCTGGAAAACGTGCTGGGCTGGATGCAGCGCTTCGCTGACCTGGGGGCTCACGGCGTGACGCTGTGCGACACCACCGGCATGGCGTTTCCGTCCCAGGTCGCCAGGCTGTGCGAAGCCGCGCGGCGGCAGTTCCCCAGCCTGGCGCTGACCCTGCATTTCCACAATACCCGGGGCCTGGCGCTGGCCAACACGCTCGCCGCGCTGGACCAGGGCATCGACCGCTTCGACGCTTCGCTGGGCGGCCTCGGTGGCTGCCCGTATGCGCCGGGCGCGACCGGCAATGTCTGCACCGAAGAACTCGTCCATATGCTTGAACTGGACGGCTATGACACCGGCGTCGACCTGGCGGCCATCCTCGATGCCGCCGCGCGCTTGCCAGGCCTGATCGGCCATGACGTCCCAAGCCAGCTGCTGAAGGCCGGCCGCCGCCTCGACCTGCATCCGATGCCTGCCGCCGACGCGATCCCCGAACAGCGGGCTTTCCAACCCTGACACCTGCCTGGAAACCATCATGTCCCTGATCGATCATCTTGACCATCTGGTGCTCACCTGTGTTGACCTCGAAGCCACGCGGCACTTCTATACCGAAGTCATGCAGATGCAGCCTGAAACCTTCGGCAACGGTCGCCTGGCTTTCCGCTTCGGCAACCAGAAGATCAATCTCCACCAGCGCGGCGCCGAGTTCGAGCCCAAGGCACACCTGCCCGTTCCCGGCGCACTCGATCTCTGCTTTATCGCTTCGGTCCCGCTCGACGGCGTCATCGCCCATCTTCAGCGATGCCAGTGGCCCATTGTCGAAGGACCTGTGGCGCGCACCGGCGCCACGCAGAAGATCCGCTCGGTCTACGTGCGCGATCCGGACCTGAACCTGATCGAGATATCAGAACTGGTCGACTGAAGATCGGCCAACCCGACAAATCGATGGAGGAGACCCCCATGAAACGCATGACGATCGCCGCGGCCGCCCTGGCAGCCCTGGCTGCGGCCGCCCCGGCCCATAGCGCCAACGCCTACCCCAGCAAGCCGGTCACCCTGGTGGTGCCCAGCGCACCGGCCGGATCCACCGATATCGTGGCCCGCCTGGTTGGCGAACAACTGCAGGCCGCACTTGGCCAACCCGTGGTGGTGGACAACAAGCCCGGTGCCAGCGGCAATATCGGCACCGAAGCCGTGGCGCGGGCCGCGCCGGACGGCTATACGCTGCTGCTCCAGTATTCCGGCTACCACGTCGGCAATCCGGCGCTGTTCCCGCAGATCCGCTGGAAGCCGTCCAACTTCGTCCCGGTGGCGCTGGTCATGCGCGCGCCGCACGTCATCGCCGTCAGCGGCAAGCTGCCCGTGACATCGATAGCCGAACTGGTCGCCTACGGCAAAAGCAATGGCAAAGGCCTGTTCTATGCCTCGTCCGGCAATGGTTCGATCCAGCATATCGCCGGCGAGATGCTGGCGCGGCAGACCAGGGTGCCGATGACGCACGTACCGTACAAGGGCGCCGGGCCCGTGATCACCGACCTGATCAGCGGGCAGGTCGACATGTTCATCACGACCCCGCCCAGCGTGATCGGGCATGTGCAAGCGGGCAAGATCAAGGCGCTTGCCTATGCCGGACCGAAGCGCCATCCCTCCATGCCCAATGTGCCGACCACCGCGGAGGCTGGCCTGCCAGGGTATGAGGTGGAGTCCTGGTTTGCACTGTTTGCGCCGGCGAATACCCCGCCGGCCATCGTCGAGCGCTTGTCCCAGGAGGTGAAGAAGATCGTGGCCAGCGACACGTACAGGAAGAAGATCGAGGAACAAGGCGCCTTCGCTGCCTACATGGGGCCGCAGGAGCTGGGCAAGTTCATCGATCAGGAACTGGCATCCTGGTCGCGTGTGGTCAAGGCATCGAATATTCGCGCGGACTAAGTATCGTCGATGCGTGGAAGGTCTCCCCAGGTGGGGAGACTTTTTTGCTATACGCCCGGGCGGTTTTCCTGGCGGCTGGCCGCGAGGTAAAGGCGGGCAAGCTGGCACGCAGCATCCTCAAGCAATGCCGCCGCATGCTCCATCGCAAAGCGGATCGATACCGGCCCCTGCTGGATCGAGATGCACCCGTCGAAGGCGTCGGCCAGCCCGGCATCGGGCTCGACGGCCCCCGAGAGCAGCGTCACCGGCACACCCGCCTGGCGCGCCATGCGCGCGATCATGGCAGGACCTTTTCCCATCATGGTCTGCGCATCGGACCGTCCCTCGCCGGTAATGACCCAGTCGAAGGCGCCGAGTCCGGCATCGAGGCCGGCAGCTCCCAGCACAAAGTCCGCGCCGGGAACGATCTCGGCGCCGAGCAGGCGCAACGAAAAGCCGATGCCGCCGGCAGCGCCGCTGCCTTGCGCATCGGCAACATCCTGCCCGACGACGGCCGCACATCGCTTTGCAAACCGCTCCAGCCGGGCATCCGCAGCGGCCAGGTCTTGCACGCCCTTCTGCGGGCCGAAGACAAAGGTCGCACCGTTTGGCCCGCAGAGCGGATTGTTGACGTCGGACAGGCCCAGCAGCCGGACTCGGCCAAGCTGCGCAGGCTGCAGATACGTTGCGGCGCAGATCGCGTCCAGCGTATCCAGGGTTGGCCACAATGCGTTGCCCTGCGCATCGGTAAAGCAAAAACCGGTTTCCGCCAGCAGGCCGGCCCCTGCGTCATTGGTGGAAGATCCGCCCAGTCCGATCACGATGGTATCGACACCCTGCTCAGCGATCGCGCGGATGACATGACCGATTCCCCTGGTCGTGCGTTGCCCCGGCGCCACCAGGGCGTGCGGAAGGCCGACAATCTCAGCCACCTCGACGATCGCGAGCTCGCCAAACTCCTGCGTCCGGCCGCGGAAGTACCGCACCGGCTTTGGCACGCCATTGGCATCGGTGGCAACCACCTCCTGCCACACGCCCACAAGCGAGGCCGCCAGGACTTCGGCGGTCCCTTCGCCGCCATCGGCAATCGGTGCCACGGTGACATCCGCACCAGGCACCGCGCGCCGGATGCCGGCGCGGATGCAATCCGCCACCTCAGTCGCGCAGAGGCTGCCTTTGAACGAGTCAGGCGCAACCAGCACCTTGAGTCCTGCTGATTTCATTTTGGGCTCCATCCATCGTTGGCGGGGCACCTCATCCGCCCACCACGTTCCTGGGCGCTCCTTGCGCGAAGGCACAGATATTGTCGATAAGCTGGTCGGCCAGGCCTTGCACGGCCTCGTCGCTGGCCCATGCAACGTGCGGGGTCAGGATGAAGTTCGGCGCATCCTTCAACTGATGGAACGGGTGTTCCGCGCCGGGCGGCTCCTGCGTCGCAACGTCAAAGCCGGCCCCGGCCACCATTCCGGATTGCAGCGCTTCCACCAGCGCCGCTTCATTGACCAGCCCGCCTCGGGCGGTGTTGATCAGCAACGGACGCCGTTCCATCTTCGAGAACTCAGCGGCGTCGATCAGGTTGCGTGTCTGCGCCACCAGCGGGCAATGCAAGGTGATGATGTCGCTACGACGCAGCACCTCGTCGAAAGGCGTGTAGAGCGGGCCCATGCCCTCGCGTCCCTTGTGGGCCGCAAACAGCGGTCGCATGCCCAGCGCACTCGCCATCCTGGCCACCGATTGGCCGAGCACGCCGTCGCCGATGATGCCAAGCACCGACCCGTGCAAGTCCTTGATCGTGTAGTCAAAGAAGCAGAAGGATCCGGATTCCTGCCAGCGGCCGCGCCGGACCGCATCGTGGTAGGCGGCCAGGCTTCGCCGCAGCGCGAAGATCAGGGCAAAGGTATGTTCCGGCACCGTATGGACGGCATAGTTGCGGATGTTGGAGACGACGATGCCGCGGGCGGCACAGGCTTGCAGGTCGACGACATCGGTGCCGGTTGCCGCGATGGCGATGAGCTTCAGGTTCGGTGCCTGCTCAAGCTGCCGGGCATCCAGCTTCACCTTGTTGATGATGACCACGTCCGCGGCGGCAATGCGCGCGGCGACGTCCTCGTCAGCCGTTTCCCCGTAGAGTTCAAGCTCATGCGGGAACGGCAGCGCTCGCAGCGTGGTCTGCGGCGAGATGGTGGAACGGTCCAGGAATACGATCTTCATTGCATGGCTTCCAGGTTTGCGGGTCGGCCGCAGCGTGCCGATGTGAGGCACGGCTCATCGCACTGGCGCGTAAGGACGGGCTGCGGTCGAAGGGCGGCAGGCATCTGCCGCGCTATTGCGCCACAGACATGATGAGGGGAAGGCAGGCCGGGCTGGAATCGCGGCTTTCTCCACCGTCCTTTCTCAAATGGAAAGGGACAGGCAGCATCGGCCCTGCATGGCGCGGAACATTTCGGCCCGGGCTGACACGAACTACGAGAGGGCCGCGGAAATGTCGTAGCAGCGCGACGGCATCACATTTCCTGGCCATTCGCGGTAGCTATCCTGGCAGGGGGACCGAAATGAACACCACTGCAAAACTCATTCCCTCAACAGAGCTGGCGCAACAAAACCCCGTCCGGTTTCCCAATGAAAGCGCGGAGTACCGCAAGGCGCGCAATGCGTTGCTTGCGGAGGAGATCGAGCTGCGGCGCCACATCGAGCGCGTGGCCGAACAGCGCCGCGGCCTGCCCGCGGGCGGCGAGGTCGCAAAGCGCTATACCTTCCAGGGAGAACGCGGTCCGGTCACGCTGGCCGAACTGTTCGGCGACAAGGACACCCTGGTCATCTACAGCTATATGTTCGGACCGCAGCGGGAACAGCCTTGCCCCATGTGCACATCGGTGATGGCGTCGTGGGATCACAAGGTTCCGGACATCGAGCAGCGCGTGGCGCTGGCGATGATCGCCCGCTCACCCATCGATCGCCTTGTCGCCGCCAAGAAGGCACGAGGCTGGACCAAGCTGAAGGTCTATGCGGACGTGGATGGCGATTTCACCCGCGACTATGTCAGCGCCGAGGATGCCGACGTCCCCGCCTACTCGGTCTTTACGCGCCGGGACGGCAAGATCCGCCATTTCTGGAGCAGCGAGATGTACGCCCTCTCGGCCGACCCGGGTCAGGACCCGCGCGGCGCGCCGGACCTGGATCCGCTGTGGACCCTGCTGGACACCACGCCGGAAGGCCGGGGGGCGGACTGGTATCCGAAGCTGGGATACCCGGAAGGGAAATAATCGTCCCTCGATGGAAGGGTCAGGCTTCGGGTTGGTGGCAAACCACTTCGATGTTGTGCCCGTCCGGACCAATGACGAACGCTGCGTAGTAGTTGGCGTGGTAGTGCGGGCGCAGACCAGGCGCACCATTGTCTTTGGCACCCGCCTCCAGGGCCGCGCGATGGAAAGCTTCGACTTGCTGGCGATTCTCGGCCGTGAACGCCAGGTGTAGATGCGCCGGCTTCTCCTCGGTCTGGAACAAGCACAATGAAGCCTTCCCCTTTGGGCAAAGCTCGACACCATACGTTGGCGGCCCCTCCGAGGCAACAGCTACGCCGAGCGGTTCGAGTGCCTTGAGGAAGAACGCCTTGCTCGCTGCATAGTCGCTGACTCCGAATTTGACGTGGTCAAACATGAGTTCTCCTGAAGTATGTAGGCCTGCGCGCGGCCCGACGTTTGCGAGAGACTGATCTTCCTCAAGGTCCGCGCCGCCACCCCGGAGTTTGGCGTTGAACCAAAAAAAATGCCAGCCATCCCGGATGGCCGGCACCAAGCTCACAGCAGTTGGAGACTGAGACCCCGCCGCGCGCCGCCGCCGCCGGACAGCGCGCCCTCGGGGCAAGCCTCAATCTGCATGACCTCGACGACTTCGCCTTCGTCCACCCGGACTCGTCCGTTCGGGGTATGCGAAGCCCACATGCACGGCTCTAGTGTGTCCCTTCCCAATGACTTTCATGAAGGAGGGGCCAATGGCCAAAGCGGAGAATCTCGTGACGTCGATCCAGGTGGAGATCGACGCGCCGGTAGCGCTGGTGTGGGAAGTGCTGACCGACTTTGCGCGCTACGCGGAATGGAATACGTTCTGCCCGGGGCTGGAGACCACCGGTCGTCTCGGCGACATGGTGTACATGCAGGTGCGTATCCCGGGCACCGACCAGGTCATCCCGGTCAACGAGTACCTGGTTGCGTGGGAGCCGGAGCGCCTGCTCTCGTGGGAGCAGCGCCCCACCGACGAGAACAAGGATGCCGCCCGGCGCGACCAGTACCTGGAAGCCGCCGGACCCGGGCGCACCCGCTACTTCACCACTGACCTGTTCCTCGGGCTGAACGCGGAGACCATCATGCGCGAGCACGGTGCCTGGGTGAAGCAGGGCTTCGACCAGGTGGCACGGGACGTCAAGGCGCGCGCGGAAGCGCTGAATGCGCAACGGCAGGCTGGCCGGCGCTGACAGGCAGATGCTGGTCGATCGGCCTGCATCTGCAGGCCGATCGACCGGTCATTGCGGAGGTCTCTGGCTCAGCACCACCAACGCCGCGGTGCCGCGGCTGCGCACGCAGGCGTCGTTGCAGTGGTCCTGCGCCGCGTCGGCGGAGGCCACGCTGACAGCGGGCATCTCGCCCTGGCTGCCATGCGCGGTGGCAAGGTCGCCGCCCACGGCAATCGCCCAGGCCGCGCCCATCGCGGCGCCGGCACCGGCCAGGCCCGCCGCCCAACGAAATCCGAGCCGCTTCATCGCTGTCTCCTTCGCACCCTTGCTGGGTTCCCATACTTTTGAAAGCATCGTAGTCAGCGCCGGCCCGAAACTCTTCGTCCGAGCAGACTAGGGGGTATCCCGCAGCAGCGCCGGATCGAAAGTGGCGTCGGGTCGACAGGAAGGGATAGCGGACAGGGACGGATGCGGCGGCACATCAGGTCCTTGATACAGCCGGGCCAGCGCTGCGGCACAGCCGGACAGCCCGGACGGGGCCAGGTGCATGGCGTGCGCGCTCAGCAGGCCCCACAGGTGCGCCACCAGCAGGCTGGCCAGGCCGGGGGCCGGCAGCAGGCCAGCGAATGTTGCGCGCAGCGTCTCGACGCCCGTCAGCACGCGGGCGCGCAGCGGGCAAAGCTCGCAGTCGTCGCCGCACTTGTGCTGCAGCAGCGCCGCCAGCAGGCTGACGTGGCGCGCCAGGTCATCGCCATGGAGCAAGGCGGCCAGCGCTTGCTCCAGCGTGCCTGGCCCGCTGCCGGCGCGGCCCTGCGCCAGCAGCGCGAGGCGGGCGGTGAAGTCGGCTTCGGCGCACGACAGCAGCGCGCCCAGCAACTCGGTGCGGGAATGGAAATGCCCATAGACGGCCCCGCGCGTCATGCCGATGGCGCGAGCCACGTCGTCCACGGTGACGCAATGCAGGCCGCGGTGCCGGATCAGCTGCAGCGCGCTGGCCAGGATGCGCGCCCGCGTGACGGCGGCATCCTCGCGGGTGTGGCGGGCCATGGGCGCGGCCGGCCTACAGGAAATGCACGTCGTCCGGCCCCCAGTGGGCGCGCATGCTGCGGATGCGGCCATCCGCGCCGAACGTCATGATGTCGGTCACGTCGATGCGGGCCGGCCGCCCTTCCAGGCGGGCGCGCACGGCAAAGGTCAGCGCGGCGGAGTCGCCGTGCGAGCCGCGCGGCGGCACCACCACCTCCAGGCGCGCGCCCAGCGCGGTGGTGTGCTGGTAGAAGGCCAGGATGGCCGGCTTACCGGCGATCGGCTGCGCGCCGACCGGGTCTTCGACGGTGGCATCGTCGGCGTAGAGCGCGGCAACGCCCTGCGCGTCACCGGCATTGAAGCGATCGACATAGGCGAGCAGCGTGGCTTTCATCGCGGCGCTATCGGGCATGGAGTTCTCCTTGTGGTTCTAGCGTGCGGTGTAGCCGCCGTCGATCACCAGCTCGGCGCCGGTGACATAGCGCCCGGCGTCGGACACGAGGTACAGGATGCCCGCGGCGATGTCGCGCGGCTGGCCCACCTTGCCCGCGGGAGTCTGCCCGCCCAGGTAGTCAAACAGCGCCTCGCTCTGCCCCGAGGCCTGGGCCACGTGTTCGAGCATCGGCGTGCGGATATAGCCGGGATGGATGGAGTTGGCGCGAATTCCTTTGCCGGCGTAGAGCATGGCATCGGTCTTGGCCATCATCCGCACCGCGGCCTTGGACGCGTGATAAGGCGGCACGTCCGGCCCACCGGCGATGCCGTACATCGACGACACGTTGACAATGGCGCCGCCGCCGGTGCGCTCCATGTGCCCGATGGCGTGCTTGGTGCACAGGAAGGTGCCGGTCACGTTCACTGCCATGACCTGCTGCCATTGCTCCAGCGCCAGCTCATGGGTCGGCGCATTGGGCCCTTCGATGCCGGCGTTGTTCACCAGGATGCCAAGGCCGCCAAAGCACGCCGCGATCTCCGCGAACACGCGCGCCACGTCGCTTTCGCTGGTGACGTCGAGCTTCCAGAACGCGGCCTCGCCGCCCTCGGCGCAGATGGCTTCCGCGGTCGCCTTGCCGTCGGCTTCTAGTACGTCAAGCACCGCGACCTTCGCGCCGGCAGCTGCCAGCACGCGGGCGGTTTCCGCGCCGATGCCGCGCGCGGCACCGGTGATGGCTGCAACCTCGCCACGCAGGTCGAACAGGCTATACGGGTATTCCATGATGTCTCCTGGGTCTTGTTGTGTGGGCGTGCGAGCCAATTATGCCGCGCCGCCCTGGGCGGTATCCGCCAGGAAGCCGAGACATTCACGGTTGAAATAGGCGGCGTGCTCAACCATCACCCAGTGGCCGCAGCGGTTGATCATGACGAAGCGCGCGTCGGCGCAGCCGGCCAGGAATTTGGTGGCGCCCGAGGCAGGATTGAAATGATCCTCCGTGCCCCAGAAGCCAAGCACCGGGCACCGGATCTCGCCCAGCCGCGCGGTCAGGTTGGGCACCTTCATGGTGGCCAGCACCTCGCGCGGCTGCTCGCTGCACACCGCCATGCGCTCGTCGACCAGCGCGTCGGTGACCAGGCTGGCGTCATGCACCAGCAGTTGCAGCAGCTGCCGCATGGTGTCCGGGTTCATGTGGCCGCCGGTAAACAGCGACACCATGCGCTGGATTCCCTCCATCTGGAAATAGGTCTCCCGCTCTTCCACGCCGCCGGGCGCCATCATCACCAGGCGGCTGACATGCTCCGGGAAGTCCAGCGCGTACTGCAGCGCGATGGCCCCGCCAAGCGAATTGCCCACCAGCACGCAGCGCGGCAGCTCCAGTGCCAGCAACTGCTCACGCAGCGCGGTGACGAAGAAGTCCAGGGTGTACTCGACATCGTCTGGCTTGGACGACAGGCCATACCCGGGCAGGTCCACCACCACGGTGCGAAAGCCCGCCTCGGCGAAGGCCGGCGCGTTGTGGCGGAAGTTGCTGTGCCCGCTCGCGCCCGGCCCGCTGCCGTGGATAAAGACCAGCGGCTCGCCGCTGCCGGAGTCCAGGCAGTGCAGGCGCAGGCCCGTTGACGTGGTGGTGAAGCGCCCGACCGGCAGGTTCGGGTGTGGGGACAAAGGCGTGTGCTGTGACGTAGCGGACATGAGGGCGTCTCCCGTGGTTTGCCCAGCATATTGCGCAGCGCCGCCAGCGCGGGCATCGTTCATTCGGACTACGAGCCGGACTGCCACTTCTCCTACGATGGGTGCTCCATGCATCAAGGGGGACCCATGACAGGATTCAACTACACCGGCCAGACTGTGCTGGTCACGGGCGGCATGCGCGGCATCGGCCGCGCCATCGGCGAGGCCTTCCTGCGCGCCGGCGCGCAGGTCTTCGTATGCGGCCGCACCGCGCCCGCTGACGACAGCGAACTGCCGGCCGCGGATGGCCGCAGCGCCCGCTTCATCCCGGCGGACATCCGCGACATCGAACAGGCCGATGCCATGCTGGCGCAGATCGCGCAGGCCAGCCCCACGCTCGACGTGGTCATCCACAACGCCGGCGGCTCGCCGTTCGCGCTGGTCGCGGAGGCCTCGCCACGGCTGCTGGAATCGGTGATCCGGCTCAACCTGGTGGCGCCGCTGCAGCTCGCGCAGCGCGCCAATGCACGCATGCAGCAACAGGCCGGCGGCGGCACGCAGCTGTTCGTGGGCAGCGTCAGCGCGCTGCGTCCTTCGCCCGGCACGGCGGCCTACGGCGCCGCCAAGGCCGGCATCCTCAATGCGGTGCGCACGCTCGCGGTGGAATGGGCGCCCAAGGTGCGCGTTGCCGCGGTCAGCCCGGGCATGGTGCTGACCGACACCTCGCAGCAGCAGCACTACGGCGACCCCGAGGCGTTGCGCACCATGGCCGCGACGGTGCCGCTGGGCCGGCTCGCGCACCCGGACGACATCGCCGGCGCGTGCCTGTTCCTGGCATCGCCTCAGGCGTCGTACGTGTCGGGCGCCAACCTTGTGATCGACGGTGGCGGCGAGCGCCCGGCCTTCCTCGACGCGGCTTCGCTCAATCGCAGCTGAGCGGCTACCGCCCGTAGGGAAACCGCCTAGTCCGTTCTGCCGATTTGTGCATGGCCGCCCCTCTCTACGCTTGCGACCAGGCGAGCGCCATTCGAAGTGCCAGGCAATGAACCAACACCGACACCACGGGGAGACCACCATGCACCATCCACCATCCGGCCCACTGAAACGCCGCAACCGGCTGCGGCCAATCGCTGCCGCGGCGGCACTGGCCGCGCTGCTTGCAACGCCGGCCAGGGCGGGCGAAACCATCGATCTTGGCCATGACACCACGCTCGACTACAGCGTCACCGCCTCCTACGGGGCGGCGGTGCGCACCGGCCACCAGAGCAACACGCTGCTGAGCCCGGCCAATATCAACGGCGACGACGGCAACCGCAACTTCAAGCGCGGCGACATGATCGCCAACCGCGTCTCGCTGCTGGGCGAAGCGCATGTCAAGCACGATGCCTTCGGGGCACTGGTGCGCGGCAGCGTGTTCCAGGACTGGGCCTATAGCGGCACCAACTCGAACAATGCGCCGTTCACGGTCAACCACAGCGGCCCGTTCAACCAGTTCACCGGTTCCGCGCAGGACTATCACGAGCACCGCGCGCAACTGCTCGATGCCTATGTCTATGGCGCGACGCCGATCGGCGACACGCAGCTGAGCTTCAAGCTGGGCAACCAGGTGGTCGCCTGGGGCGAGAGCCTGTTCTTCGCCAATATCGCCGGCGCGCAAGGGCCTGCCGATGCGACCAAGGCCTTCGTGCCGGGGGCCGAGGTCAAGGACATCCTGCTGCCGGTGCCACAGGCTTCGCTGCAGCTGCAGGTCACGCCGGCATTCAGCGTGATGGGCTATTACCAGTTCACCTACAAGCCGAACCAGATCTTCGCGCCGGGCAGCTATTTCAGCACCTCCGACGTGGTCGGCCCGGGCGCGGAGTTCATTATCGGACCCGGCTTCAATATCCCGCGCGGCCCGGATATCCGCCCCTCCGACTGGGGGCAATGGGGCGTGGGCGCGCGCTTCCGCGTATTTGAAAGCACCGAGATCGGGCTCTACCAGCTGCGCTATCACGACAAGAACCCGAGCGTGGTCACCTCGCTCTTCCCCACGCTGCAGTACCAGCAGAAGTTCTACGGCGGCATCAACCTGACCGGCGCCAGCTTCTCCACGCAGGTGCTGGGCGCCAACGTTGCCGGTGAAGTCAGCTACAAGGACGGCGTGCCGATGCTGGTAGACGTGGCCGGCTCGCCCACCGCGACACGCGGCCGGGCACTGCAGGGCCAGCTCTCTGCCATCTACTCGGTGGGCCCGACCTTCCTGGCCGACTCGCAGACGCTGCTGGGCGAAGTCGCCTACCTGCACGTGCTGGGCGTGGACCCGGTGATGGGCTTCGGCAAGCTGTCGAACACCCGCAACTCGGCGGCGTTCCAGGTGGGCTGGTCGCTGACCTACAACAATGTGTTCGATGGCTGGGACATGTCAGTGCCACTCACCTACGCTCAGCAGTTCAGCGGCCAGTCTGCGGTGGCCGGCGCCTTCGGCACGCTGATGGGCTATGGCGACAAGCGCGCCAGCGTCGGGCTGACCTTCAAGTACCTGAACAACCTGGAGCTCAACCTGACCTACGCCGCGTTCATCGGCGGGGCCAACATCGCCAACCGTCCGCTGGCTGACCGCGACTACGTAGCCTTCAACGCCAAGTATTCGTTCTGACCTTTGCCCTGACCCGAACTGCCGCGGCGCGCTGCCGCCGCGGCAGCGCGGCCCGACCTCCCCTGCCATGAACGCCGACCTGATCACCACGCTCAGCAATGAACTCCACCATGCGCTGGTCACGCGCTCGCCGGTGCCGCCACTCAGCGGCCGCGGACTGGGGCTCGACGTCCACGCTGCCTATCGCATCCAGCAAGGCTTTATCGCCCACCGGCTGGCGGCCGGCGACTGCATCACCGGCAAGAAGATCGGCGTGACCAGCGAGGCCGTCCAGCAGATGCTGGACGTGCACCAGCCGGACTTCGGCATCCTGCTGCAGAGCATGCAGTACGCAGCCGGGCAGCCCATCCCCACCGATACCCTGATCCAGCCGCGCGCCGAGGGCGAGATTGCCTTCTTCCTGCGGCGCGACCTGCGCGGCCCGGGCGTGACGCGCGACGATGTGCTCGACGCCACCGAAGCGGTGGCAGCCTGCTTCGAGATCGTGGATTCGCGCATCCGGGACTGGCGCATCCGCATCGAGGACACCGTCGCCGACAACGCCTCTTGCGGCGTCTATGTGCTCGGCGAGGAACGCGTCTGCCCGCACGCGCTGGACCTGGGCGCATGCGCGATGACCCTCGAGAAGAACGGCGAGTGCGTGGCCACCGGGCTTGGCAGCGCCGCGCTGGGGCATCCCGCCGACGCGGTGGCGTGGCTGGCCAACACCTTGGGCAGCTTCGGCATTCCCCTGCTGGCCGGCGAGACCATCCTGTCGGGTTCGCTGGCGGCGCTGATTCCGGTGCAGGCGGGCGACCGGCTGTCCATGCATATCACCGGCATCGGCGGCTGCAGCGCCATGTTCTGCTGACTTCCTGACTTTCCTGACTTTCCTGACTTCCTGACTCTGCCAAGCGAGACCCCATGAACAAGATCCGATGTGCCCTGATCGGGCCCGGCAATATCGGCACCGACCTGCTCTACAAGCTGCGCCGCAGCGACATCCTGGAACCGGTCTGGATGGTCGGCGTGGAGCCGTCCTCCGAAGGCCTGGCGCGCGCGCGCGAGCTGGGGCTGAAGACCACCAGCGACGGCATCGACGGCCTGCTGCCGCACCTGGAGGCCGACGATATCCGCATCGCCTTCGATGCCACCTCCGCCTACGTCCATGCCGAGCACTCGGCCAAGCTGACCGCGCGCGGCGTGCGCGTGATCGATCTGACGCCGGCGGCGATCGGGCCGTTCTGCGTGCCGCCGGTCAACCTGGACGCCCATATCGGCAGCAACGAGATGAACGTCAATATGGTCACGTGCGGCGGGCAGGCCACCATCCCCATGGTGTACGCGGTATCGCGCGTGCAGCCGGTGGCCTATGGCGAGATCGTGGCAACGGTGTCGTCGCGCTCGGTCGGGCCCGGCACGCGCCGCAATATCGACGAGTTCACGCGCACCACGGCGGGCGCGATCGAAGCCGTCGGCGGCGCGCGCCAGGGCAAGGCCATCATCGTGATCAACCCGGCCGAGCCGCCGCTGATCATGCGCGACACCATCCACTGCCTGACCGACGATGCGCCCGACGTTGCCGCGATTACCGCCTCGGTGCACGACATGATTGCCGAAGTGCGCAAGTACGTGCCCGGCTACACGCTGAAGAACGGCCCGGTGTTCGACGGCAAGCGCGTCTCGATCTTCCTGGAGGTCGAGGGCCTGGGCGACTATCTGCCCAAGTATGCCGGCAACCTGGACATCATGACCGCCTCGGCCGCCCGCACCGCCGAGTGCATCGCCGCCGCCATGCGCGCCGGCAGCGCGCAAGAAGCCGCCAACGCCTGAGGAGCCAGCCATGGTCCAACGCATCACCCTGCACGACATGACCCTGCGCGACGGCATGCACCCGAAGCGCCACCAGATCTCGCTGGAACAGATGAAAGGCATCGCCCGCGGGCTGGACGCCGCCGGCGTGCCGCTGATCGAGGTCACCCACGGCGATGGCCTGGGCGGCGCCTCGGTCAACTACGGCTTCCCCGCGCACAGCGATGAGGAATACCTGCGCGCGGTGCTGGGCGAACTGAAGCAGGCGCGCGTCTCCGCGCTGCTCCTGCCCGGCATCGGCACCGTCGACCACCTGCGCATGGCGCATGAGATCGGCGTGCATACCATCCGCGTCGCCACCCACTGCACCGAAGCCGATGTCTCGGAGCAGCATATCGGCATGGCGCGCAAGCTGGGCATGGATACCGTGGGCTTTCTGATGATGGCGCACATGGCACCGGTGCAGACATTGGTGCAGCAGGCGCTGCTGATGGAAAGCTATGGTGCCAACTGCCTGTATATCACCGACTCGGCCGGGCACATGCTGCCGCACGATGTAACCGAGAAGCTGGGCGCCGTGCGGCAGGCGCTGCGCCCCGAGACCGAGCTGGGCTTCCACGGCCACCACAACCTTGCCATGGGCGTGGCCAATTCGCTCGCCGCGATTGCCTGCGGCGCCAGCCGCATCGACGCCGCCGCCGCGGGACTGGGCGCCGGTGCCGGCAATACGCCGATGGAAGTGCTGGTGGCCGTGTGCGAGCGCACGGGCATCGAGACCGGCGTCGACGTATACCGCATCGCCGACGTGGCCGAGGACCTGGTGGTGCCGATCATGGACCACCCCATCCGCATCGACCGCGACGCGCTCACGCTGGGCTATGCCGGCGTGTATTCGTCCTTCCTGCTGTTCGCCAAGCGCGCCGAGGCCAAGTACCGCATTCCCGCGCGCGAGATCCTGGTCGAGCTCGGCCGGCAGCGGCTGGTGGGCGGGCAGGAGGACATGATCGAGGATACGGCGATCACGCTGGCGCGCAAACGGGGCCTGCTGGTGCCGTGACGGTGCCGCCCCGGCTTCCATCAAGCCTGGCGGCGCCGCTGCGCGGCCGGGCACTGCTTGCACCACGCATAAGAATAAGGAGACAGGTTCCCATGCTTCGACTTCGCGCCTGCCTGCGGCTCGCTTCCCTCGGTATCGCGGCCGCCGCACTGGCTGCCGCGGCCAGCCCCGCCCAGGCACTCAATGTGCTGCTGACCAATGACGACGGCTGCGCCGCGCCTGGCATCAGCGCGGTCCGCAAGGCCCTGCAGGACGCCGGCCACCGCGTCATCACGGTAGGCCCGGCCAGCAACCAGAGCGGCTCGGGCGCTGCCTATGCCGTGCCCGACGGGCGCACCCGGCTGGTGGTCGATCCGCTCGCCGGCAGCGCCGACACGTTCTGCGTGCACCGGGTCAAGACCACCTTTGTCGCGGGCAGCGCGCTCAATGCCACCAACCCGGACTACCTGGGCAGCGGCTCGCCGGTGGACGCCACCGCCATGGGCCTGAAGATCGTCGGACCGGAAAGCAGCTTCGTGCCGGACCTGGTCGTCTCCGGGGCCAATTTCGGCGAGAACCTGTCGGACTCCATCCCGCACTCGGGCACGGTGATGAACGTGCTGTTCGCCGCGCGCCGCGGTGTGCCCGGCATTGCGCTGAGCGTCGGCGTGGACTTTGCCGAAGCACGCACCGGCTTCGGCAGCACCGTGGCTGCGTTCCCCAAGGCCGGGGCCTTCCTGGCCCGCGTAATTGCCAGCCTGGAAGCCACGCGCACTGCCGGCCAGCCATTGCTGCCGGTGGCCCACCCGCTGAGCATCAACTACCCGATCGTCGCCGGCGGAACCCCTGCCGGCGTGCGCCTGACCACGCCTGGCACGGTGGATTCCTTTACCACCGCCTACAAGCGCAATGCCGACAACACGGTATCGATCGACGTGGGCGCGCCGGAGACCGAACTGGCAGCGCTGGCGCGGATTGCCGAGACGCCGGCCTTCCTGGCCAAGTTCATCACGATCTCGCCGCTTGACGTTGACTTCCGCCCGACGCCGCTGGCGCGCGGCCTGTTCAACCGCTCGCGCCGCGAGCTGGCCACCCTGGCACCTTAGGCGGAGCAACCATGGGCAAGGACCTTCGATCCTGGCGCCACCTCGTGCTCGCATGCGGGGTCGCGGCTGTCGCAGCATGCGGGGATGACCATGTGCCGGAAGTGAGCGGCACAGCTGCGGTCGGGGCCGCGCTGGCAGGCGCTACCGTGCAGTTGCGTGATGCGCAAGGACAAGTACGCAACGCAAGCACCGATGCAAAGGGCGCATTCCGCCTGGCCCGGGTGCCGGGCGGGGCGCTGATGGTGCGCTGCGAGGGCGGACTCGCGCAGGGCGAGCCGAACCCCCTGCGGCTGCATGGCCTGGTGCTGGGCGGGCGCACCGTGAACTGCTCGCCGCTGACCGAACTGGCGTTGTGGAAGCTGCTGGGCGGGCCGCCGGGCCAGGCATTCGACAGTTTCGGACAGGGGCGCGCCAGGGACCTGTCTGCCGACGCCATGGCCGAAGCGGAGTCCTCCGTGCTGGCGGCGCTGGCAACAGGAGCCGGGGTCGATATCGACCCCGCTGCCGTACCTCGGCGCTGGCATGACACGCCGCTCGAGGCCGGCAATGCCAGCGATCCCCATGATGCCGCGCTGGATGCGCTGCGCGACGCGATTGCCGACCAGGCTTCCATGGACTTCATGGGCGAGATGGTGGCGCGCGGCGTGTGCGTGGCCGACGGAACCTGCGGGTGAGGCGGTTGCCGCTGCGCCGCCAACAGGTAGCCTGAAGCGGCCGGTTTGCCAACCGCAAACGCCGCCCCCTTGCCAGGGGCGGCGTTTCTGCTTTTCTATATCACCCCTGAATCTTTTTTTAGACCCGGTGGAAATGTGGCTCGCGCGGTGCTTTCTAGGTCTACACTGCCCCGCACAGGCTTGAACATTGCTCCGAGTTGCAGTGCAGGTGGCGATCAGGGTATCTGCCGGGCGGAGCCGGGACATGGCTCGAAATTCCCGGTAAATCCGTGCGCAGCGCAGCCACCACGCCCTCGCCGGCGCGGCACCTGTAACCGGACGCATGCTAAGAACCCGCATCCTGCATATGATCCGCCCCGCTCCGCTCCTGGTCGCCGTCACGGCGCACTGCCTTCCGCCTCGTGGCTGGCGGCACGGCGCAACGGGCGCTGACATGCGGCGCACGCTGACGGGCCTGACCCGATGGCTGCTCGCCGGTGCGCTGGCCTGTGCCTCGCTGGCCGCCCCGGCTGCCAGCGCCCCGGTCTGCAAGTGGGCGGACTGGGATGCCTTCAGGCAAACCCTGCTGAGCGCCGACGGCCGCGTGATCGACGCCAGTACCGAGAACCAGGCCACGGTGTCTGAAGGCCAGGCCTACGGCCTGTTATTTGCCCTCGCCGCCAATGACCGCGCCAGCTTCGACAAGCTGCTTGCGTGGACCGAGAACAACCTCGCTCAGGGGGACCGGATCGCGCACCTGCCGGCCTGGATCTGGGGACGGCTGCCGCCGGAGCAGGCCAGGTCTGCCGGCAAGGCCGCGGACAGCTGGGGCGTGATCGATGCCAACCCGGCCTCGGACGCCGACCTGTGGCTCGCCTACACCCTGCTGGAGGCCGGCCGGCTCTGGCAGGAGCGGCGCTTCACCGCGCTCGGCACGCTGATGGCCCGGCGCATCCTGCGCGAGGAAACGGCGGTGCTGCCAGGCCTGGGCCGCACCGTGTTGCCCGGAACGCAGGGATTCAAGCTGAGCGAGCGCCGCTGGCGCCTCAACCCAAGCTACGTGCCGATGCAGGTCATGCGCCGGCTGGCCACGTTGCTGCCCGATGAACCGGCCTGGCAGCAACTGGTGGCCAGTTCGGCCAGGCTGATGCTGGACACCGCACCGCGCGGCTTCTCGCCGGACTGGGTGGAATACGAGACCGGGCGGGGCTTCCTGCCCGATGCGCAAACGCAAGCCGAAAGCGCCTACAACGCGATCCGCGTCTACCTGTGGGCCGGCATGCTGGCCAGCGACGCGCCCCAGCGCGCCGCTCTGCTGCGCGCCTTCACGCCGCTGGCGGACTACGTGGCGGCCAAGGGCTTCCCGCCCGAACGCGTGGATACGCAGACCGGCCAGCCCGGCTACTACACGCAGGTGCTGACGCTGTTCGGCCTGGGCTACCTCGACGGCCAGTTCCGCTTCGCGCGCGACGGCGCGCTCGTCCCCGCATGGGAGACCGGATGCCCCGCGCGCTGACAGGCGCTAGCGAAGAAGGCGCACGAAGGCTGAGGCTGGCATGGCTGTCAAGATAGCCTGCGAGGCGCCGTAATCGCTAGAATGCGAGTTAATGCGCAGCGGTGCGCGTTGGTCTGATTCCGGAGCCGGCATGGAACCCCTCTCTTTTGAATTCGTCACCGTTGAGGAAGCAAAGAAGGTACTGGACGGTGCGCCGCCATTGCAAGCCGAGCCTGACTGGAGCGGCGTGCGGCGAGCGCCGTCGCCGGAAGATACCTTGCTTTCAGATGTCGCCATGCGGTGGCTGGCGTCGCTGCCGGCCGAGGCGCGCCCCGTGGAGCTATGCCGCCGATATGCACGCATCGGCAACCAGTTGGCTGCGCTTGCTGCCAATCCGGCGGCTCTGCATGCTTTCCTGGTTGAGTTGCTGATCGATAAGCGGGGTGGGCGGCAGGGGTTTCCGGATGGGATTGCGTTTGAATTGTCGCGGTTGCATGAATATGTGGTGCGACTATTGCCCGGGTTGGGGGGTGAGCAAGGGTGGAGTGAGTTGGCGGATTGAGGTGGGCTTGGGTTGTGCGCCATGCGGTCGCTTGTCGCCCTTGGCATGCGTGGCTGTTTCGCCGGCGTAGCCGGCGACTTACTTCTTGTCCAAGCGACAAGAAGTAAGCAAGAAACGCGTCGCCTATGCGGCTAGCAATCAATTACGCGGCGTCGGTCATATGGGCGGCGGTGCTTGCCGTTTGGATGTGGTCGCGGTTCGACCCTGCTAACGCCATGTGAGTGTGTGCCAGTGCCTGCGATAACCGGCTTTTGAACGATCCCCAAGTCGGGCGGTGGCCCGCGCTCTCCAGCGATATCGCATCAACGCCTTCGGCTGCGCTCCGCGCAAGCGCCCAATGACCGTCAGCGCATTTTGAGCCTGCGCAGCAGCCGTAGGCGTCCCCGCGATGCCGTCGGCAGCAGGCGGCCTACGCCCTGCATGGGGATCGTACAATAGTAGGTTAACGTAGGCACTGTCACTGACTCACATGGCGTAGCAGGGTCGAACGGGCACCCACGCCCAAACGGAAAGCACCACCGTGCGAACTACCACCACCGTGGAATTGATTGCTAGCCGCATAGGCGACGCGTTTTTTGGTTACTTTTTGTCGCTCGGACAAAAAGTGACTCGCCGGCTACGCCGGCGAAACAGCCACGCCCGCCAAGGGCGACAAGCGACCGTAATGGCACCAAGCCCAAAACACAATTAAACCGTCGCCGCAGTCCCCAGAATCGCCGTAGCCTGACTAGACAACGTCCCTCCATTCCCATGCACCACGGCAACTTCGGCACCCTCCACCTGCCGCTCCCCACATTCCCCCCGCAACTGCCGCACCGCCTCAATAGTGATGAACATCCCATACATCCCAGGATGCACGCATGACAACCCACCGCCATTGGTATTCACCGGCAGCCGCCCACCCGGCGCAATGCCGCCGCCGCTGACAAACTGACCGCCCTCGCCCTTGGCGCAGAACCCCAGGTCTTCCAAGAACAGCAGCGTATTGATGGTGAACGCATCATAAAGCTCAGCCACATCGACATCAGACGGCTTGAGGCCCGCCATGGCGAAGGCGCGCTCGCCGGATTCCTTGGCGGCCGTGACAGTCAGGTCCGGCATGCACGAGATCTGGCGGTGCCACGTGGCGGTGGCATTGCCCAGCACATAGACCGGCGGCTTGGCCAGGTCCCTGGCGCGGTCCGCGCGCACCATCACATAGGCACCGGCGCCATCGGTGACCAGGCAGCAGTCACGCACTGACAGCGGGTCGGAAACCATGCGCGCATTGAGCACGTCGTCGATGCTGAGCGGGTCCCGCATCATCGCTTCCGGATTGAGCTGCGCCCACTTGCGCGCGGCCACGGCGACCTCGGCCAAGTGCTCGCGCGTGGTGCCGTACTGGTGCATATGGCGCGCCGCGGCGAGTGCATACGACGTGATCGGCTGCAGCGGGCTGTACGGGTGCTCATACGGCTGCGGGTCCAGCACCGCGCGCACCTTGGAGATGCCGGCGCGGCCGACGGTGGAGGTGCGCTGGTTGCTGCCGTAGCAGACCAGCACCGCATCGCACTGGCCCGATTCGAGCGCCATCATCGCCGGCAGCATGTGCGAGACAAAGCTGGAGCCGCCGATCATGGTGCTGTCGACAAACTTGGGCTTGATGCCGAGGTACTCGGCCACCGGCATCACCCACATGCTGGCGCCGACGCTGGCAGTGGCGATGCCGTCGATGTCGCGCATCGACAGGCCCGCATCCCTGACGGCGGCCTTGGCGGCCTCCACCAGGATTTCCATTTCCGTCTTGCCGTGGGCCTCGCCCATGCCCGACTGGCCGACCCCGACAATGGCGACGCTGCCACGCAAATTGGACAAACTCATGGCTTCAGCCCTCCACCGGATCGAACACGACGAGAGCGGCCTCGCCTTCCTTGCCCTGCGCCACGCGCGCCTGCACGCGCATGCCGATGCGCACGCTGGCGGGCGCGATGCCTTCCACGCGGCTCATCATGCGCACGCCCTCATCCAGATCGACCAGCACCACGTTGTAGTCGCCGCCGGCTTCCGGCTTGCGGCGGATCACGCTGGTGGAATAGACCGTGCCGCTACCCTTGGGCGCGACCCAGGCGAGCGTGTCGCCGCCGCAGTGCGGGCAGATATTGCGCGGGAAAAACACGTGGCGCTTGCAGTCCTGGCAATGCTGGACGCGGAACTGGCCAGCGGCGAGCTGCTCCGCATAAGCCTTGTCCGGACCCACCGCCGCTTCTTGTTGGGGCATGGAGTCTCCTTCACTTTTGATGGTGCCGCCATGGGCTTTCCATGGCACGGCAATGAGCTTGCCGCAGTCTGTGCATTGCAACAATTCACATCTGCCAAAGGCTGGATTTTTGAATGCGGAAAGCGCCGCGCTCAGATCACCAGTTCGATCACAAACGGCCCCTTGCGCGCATTGGCCATGCGGAACAGGTCGGCAAAACTTTCCATGTCCCTGGCCTGCGCGCCCTCCACGCCCATGCCGTTGGCCAGCTTGACCCAGTCCAGGTCGGGATTGCCAATGTCCAGCATGTCCAGGGCGGTCTTGCCCGGGTTGGCCCCCACGCCCGCCAGCTCGCCCAGCAGGATGGCGTACTTCCGGTTGGCCAGCAGCACCACGGTGACATCGAGCTGCTCGCGCGCCATGGTCCATAGCGACTGCAGCGTGTACATGGCCGAGCCATCGGCCTGCAGTGCCACCACGCGCCGGTCCGGCGCCGCCACCGCCGCGCCCACGGCCAGCGGCAGGCCTTCGCCGATGGCGCCGCCGGTCAGCTGCAGCCAGTCGTGCGGGGCCGCATGGACCGTGCCGGGATAGAAGGCGCGGCCGAAGCTGATGCTCTCTTCCACCACGATGGCTTGTTCGGGCAGCAAGGCGGTCAGTGTCCGTGCCACCGCCTCGGACGTGACCGCGCCGCGCGCGGGCTCCACCGATGCGGGCGCCGCGGCAGCCGGCAGTGGCGCATTGCGTGCGCCCACCTCGTCAGCCAGCCGGGACAGCGCTTCGGCCAGGTCTTCCTCCGGACGTGCCAGCACATGGATCACGGCATCTTCCGGATACGGGCGCGGCGACTTGCCCGGGTAGGCAAAGAACGTCACCGGCGCCGGTGCGCCGACCAGGATCACGTTGCGGATGCCGGCCAGCTTGTCGCGCGCGACGTCGCCTGAATATGGCACGCGGTCCACCGCGAGGCGGCCGCTGCCGCGCGACACTCGCGCATTGGACATGGGCGAGATCAGCCGGGCGCCGGTCGCTGCGGCAATGCGGTGCGCATCGGCCAGCGGCGCCTCGCGCAGCGCGCTGCCCCCCAGCACGACCAGCGTGGGCTGGCCCGAGCGCAGCACGCGCGCGGCCTGCTGCACGGCGTCGGGCGAGACCTTGGGCACCGCCAGCGGCGGCAGCGGCGCGGCCACCACGCCGCCAGCATCCCAGCACACATCGGACGGCAGGATCAGGCTGGCGACCCCGCCCGGCGCGGCGCATGCGGCCTGCACCGCGGACGAGGCATCGGCGCCGACGGACGCAGCCTGCGTGGCCGTGCGCGTCCACACGGAGACAGGACGGGCCCAGCCTTCGGTATCCGCGGTCAGCGGTGCGTCCAGCGGCCGGTGGTAGGTGGCCTGGTCGCCGATGATGTTGACCACCGGCGTCTGCGCGCGGCGCGCGTTGTGCAGGTTGGCCAGGCCGTTGGCCAGTCCCGGGCCGCAATGCAGCAGCGTGGCGGCGGGCTTGCCGGCCATGCGCGCATAGCCATCGGCCGCGCCGGTGACCACGCCTTCGAACAGGCCCAGCACGCAGCGCATGCCCGGGATGCGGTCCAGCGCCGCGACGAAGTGCATTTCGCTGGTGCCCGGGTTGGCAAAGCAGGTGTCCACGCCGTTGGCGAGCAGGGTCTTGACCAGGCTCTCGGCGCCGTTCATCGGTTGGGTAGTTTCCATGTCTCGGGTTCCGCTCAGGTTCTGGGTCAGCAGGTTGGCATTGGTTGCACTGGGGGCGTCAGGCCGGGCGCGGCCGCGCCGCCAGCAGGTCGAAATCCAGGCAGACAAACTCGGTCGGGAATTCGATGCGTGCGTAGTAGACGATCAGCTCGCCGCGCTCGCCCGGGACACAGGCAAAGCGGCGCAGCTCAGCCACCGGCGCGCCCACGGCAAGCGCCAGCGCTGCGGCGGATTCGGCCCCGGCCGCGACGATCGACAGGCGCTGGCGCGCGGTGCTGACCGACAGGCCGGGGAAGCGGTCCAGCACCGGCACCGAGGCGCCCTGGCGGAAGGCCTCGGGCTCGCGCGCAAAGACGCCGGCTTCGATATAGACCTCGCCCACCGCGAACGGCCGTCCTTCCAGCCGGTGCAGCCGGCGCAGGAAGTGGTAGTCGGCGGCGCGCTCACCGGGGCACGGCATGCCGAGATCGGCGGGCAGCGGCACGTTGCCGGCCGACTCGACCATCGCTTCGGTGTCCAGCTGCGCGCCCACCGCCACCGCCTCGTCCCAGCTGGTCGACAGCGACACCTGCCGCCGCGCCTGGCACGGTGCCCTGACGAAAGTGCCGCGCCCGCGCGCGCGCTCCACCAGCCCTTCTTCGTCGAGCATCGACAAGGCATGGTGCATGGTCATGCGCGCCACGCCGTACTGGCGGCACAGTTCCTCCAGGGAGGGAATGCGCTCGCCCTGGCGCCAGGCGCCGCTTTCGATCTGGCGGCGGAAGATGGTGGCCAGCTGCAGGTAGACCGGCTGGCGGCTGCGCGAGAGGAGTTCGCTGGAGGTGGTGTCTGCCATGCGGCAAGGGAGGTCGGGAAACGGGCGATGCAGTGACCGCCCAAAGGCAGCCAAGTCGGATGACTATATGAAAGTCTATAAACCTAGACTACTCGGGTTAACGCCGATCCATGCCTCTCCGGTTTTGCCAGGCCCGGGCATGCATTCCGGGCGTTTGTCGACCGGGCGTCACGCGCCGAAACGTGCAGGAACCCCCACTTCAGCGCCCACCCTGCCACTGCCCAAGCGGACAGAATGCCACCATGCCCCAACCTTCCCGGGGGCAGGCGTGGCTGCCGCTTGCGGCCATCTCAAGGAGTCAATTTATGTTGATGCGAGACGTGATCCCCCAAATCCTGAACCGCGGCACGGCCCAACTGGCACCCGACGCGTTCGAGACGGCTTCGCACAAGACCTTCCACCATGCGATCGACATTTATCTCAAGGATTCCAATGCCTTTATGAATACCTACTTCGCCCGCTACTTCGAGTGGCAGGGCATTTGCCGGGAGCGGTGGTTCCATGAATGCATCCACGACAACCTGCTGGCCGCGGGCGGCGTCTTCGTGACCAAGCGTGCGCACCAGGAGTATGTCGAGGAGACGTTCCCGTTCCAGCGCGTGGATTGCTACCTGAACACCTTCCAGGTCCGGCAATGCTCGGCCTACCTGCTGTTCCGGTTCTGCGTGGGGGGCAAGCCGGTGTCGCTGGGCTACCAGCAGATCGTCTTCGCCGACCGGGAAAAGCGCATCACGCGCTTTCCGGCGGGCATCATCGAGCGGGTCAGGGAATATGAACTGGTGCTGCCGGCACTGGCCAGCTGAGCCAGGCGGCTGACCCCGTGCGAGTCTGAATCCGGCACCGCCGGCCGTGGGTCAGCCGGCGGTGCTGGTGCGCAGTCGGCTGTCGGCCATGGCGGTGAAGCGCGGCAGCCTGAGCGTGAAGGTGGTATGCACGGCCGGCACCGACTCGCACTCAATGCGCCCGCCGAAGGTCTCGATCACGCGCCGGCAGAAGGCCAGGCCCAGGCCGGCACCGGTGCCATGCGCCTTGGTGGAGAAGAACGGATCAAAGATGCGCGGCATGACGTCGGCCGGAATGCCCGGGCCGGTGTCGCGAAAGCGGATCACGTGGTACTGGCCCTCGGTCGCGCCGGTGATGTCGATGTGGCCGCCGCCGGCCGCCCTGATCGCATGCAGCGCGTTCTTCAGCAGATTGAACAGCACATAGACCAGCAGCGTGTCGGAGCCGACAAAGCGCCAGTCCTGGTCGATGCCGCGAACCTGCACGCAGCCGCGCTCCTCGCCCTGGAACGGGTAGCGCTCCAGCGCCGCATGCACGCAGTCGGCAATGCCGTGTGGCGCAAAGCTGCTGCGGTCCAGCCGCTCCAGCGTGACCGAGGCCAGCGCCATGTCGATCACGGTGCTGGTGCCATCGACTTCCCGCGTGATGGCGCCGACCAGGCTCGACACGCGCTCAAGCTGGCCGGGCCGCATGCGGTCCTCGTACAGCCCCTGCTGGACCGCCAGCTGGTAGCCGTGCAGCACCTGCGGCCAGGTGCGCGCCAGCTCCTGCGCCTGCATGCGGATGGTCGCCAGCGGCGTGCGCACCTCGTGCGCCACGGTGGCGGCCAGCGAATACGGATGCATCAGGTCGTAGCGCACCACGCTGACCGCCAGGATGCCCAGGCTTGCCGCCACGAACACCACGCCCGGCGGATAGAAGGCCGCGCCGTAGTTGACGGCGTAGTCCACCGCCGCCAGCGAATAGAGCGCCACCGCCACCAGGCACAGCTTGTAGCGCTTGCGGCGTTCAGCCGTTGCATTGTGCCGCGCCGCCACCAGCAGCCAGGCGCTGCGCAGCGCCACCAGCACCGTCTGCAACAGGTGCAGCGGATGCAGCGGGCCGGCCTTGGGATAGTCGCCGAAGAAATAGCTGTAGTAGCCAGAGACCACCTGGTTGGTGGTCAGCAGCAGCACCGCCAGCACCAGGCTCAGGCCGTAGGAGGCCAGCAGCAACGGCCGCTCGCGGCGGCACTCGGTGACTTCGGCAATGAAGTGGTAGAACGTGGTCGGCAGGAACAGGATGAAGAGGTAGCCGAGCCTGGCCAGCGCCAGCGCCACATCGGGATGCGAGGCCTGGAACAGGAACACCCACGTGCCCTGCCAGGCGAAGGTGGTCACGCACAGCAGGAAGAACGAAGTGGAGACGCGCGTCACCCCCTTGGTCACCAGCACATAGAGGCCGTAACCGAGGAAGATCGACGAGACGAAGGCGGGCAAGGCTGCGTACATGCGGAGCGCGAAAGCAGGCCGGATGGATGGTGGGGTCGGCGACGCGACATGGTATGCCCTGCGCGGGTGGCGCGTGCATCATTTGGTTGCATTCAGAGCTAATCCGCGCTTAATGCTGTGCGATTTACGCCGAAACACCCCTCGTTCCGGGGGTGCCTGAGGGGAATCGAGTACGCGCCACACAAGAAACAAGGCGGGGCGCCCGCTGGCGACCCGCCTTGCCGTGCTGCCACGCCCTGCTTACCAGCGCGTGTCCCGTTCCCACGCCTTCATTTCTTCCTCGGCGCGCTCCTTGGTGTAGCCATAGCGCTCCTGGATGCGGCCGGCAAGCTGATCACGCTTGCCGTTGATCTGCGCGATGTCATCGTCGGTCAGCTTGCCCCACTTCTCCTTGACCTTGCCCTTCACTTGTTCCCACTTGCCTTCGATCTGGTCCCAGTTCATGTCGTGCTCCTTCATCCGGTGGCAAGGGGGCGCCATCAGAGGCGTCCCCTTGCGTGTGGTGCGGTGCGTGTCCCGCCATTGCTGGCGGGACACCGCGAAGGCTTACTTGCTGTACTTGGCCTTCACATCGGCCTGGCACTTGTCCTTGGACTCGCCCGAGAGCGCGTCGCAGCGTTCCTTGTCGGCCTTGTAGGCGGCGTCAGTGGCGTCCTTCTTCGCGTCGGCGCGGGCTTCCGCCACGTCGGCACGCGAACCGGTCGCCGCGGCCTTGTCGACCTTGGCAGCCATCAGTGCCTTTTCATGGGCGGCCTTGGCGTCCTTCTTGCAAACGTCCTTGTCATTGCCCTTCTTGTCGTCGCACATTTCCTTGGCGACGTCATAGTCGCGGTCGGCCTTGACCTTCTCGGCCTTGGCCATCGACTTCTGCGTGCCGTCGCGGCGGGCTTCTGCCTGGGCCTTGGCCACATCGCGGTCGCGCTTGGCCTCGGCCTTGCAAACGTCCTTGGCGTTGGCCTTCATGCCATCGCACTTGGCGGAGGCAGCCTTGTAGTCCGCATCAGCCTGCTTCACCGCGGCGTCATAGTCCGCCTTTGTCCCGGTTGCAGCCGTTCCGGTCGTGGTTGCTGGCGCGGTCATCTGGGCCAAAGCAAATCCCGCCGGTGCGGCAACCATCATCGAACACACTGCTGCGGTCAGCCATTTCTTCAACATGTCGATCTCCTTTCCGGGTGGATGCGTCAGGGTACGCATGAGAGGCCGGCGGCTATGCTGCTGGCCATGCCGTAAGTACAGAGTAGGCTCGGGGAAATATGGGAAGCAGGCGTCCGGCTCCGAAAGGAGCGTCAGACTATTCCGACATTGCGATTCGGGCGACGCACACGGCGGGGCATGCACCGGATTGCGGAGGGACTTGTGGAATGCGCCTTAAAAGAAAAAACGCCGCCCGGTGTGGGGGCGGCGTCATGCCTGGGGCCTGTCTGCAATGCCACACAGGCCGCGACCGCGGCCCTGTCATCAGCCCGCAATCGATGGCGTCAACCGGCTCTCGTCGGGCTTGTCGCCCTCCTCGTCCGGCCAGTTGCGGCCCACCATCCATTCATACAGGGTGGGCAGCACGATCAGCGTCAGCATGGTGGCGGTAATCAGCCCGCCGATGATGACGATGGCCAGCGGGCGCTGCGTCTCCGAGCCGATGGCGCGCGAGATGGCCATCGGGAACAAACCCAGCATGGCCAGCAGCGCGGTCATCAGCACCGTGCGCAGCCGGTCCATCGAGCCGGTCAGCACGGCCTGGCGCACCGGCATACCTTCATCGCGCAGCTGGTTGAAGTAGGTCACCATCACCACGCCGTTGAGCACCGCCTGGCCGAACAGCGCGATAAAGCCGATCGCCGCCGACACCGACAGTGGAATGCCGGTCAGGAACAGCGCGAACACGCCGCCGATCAGCGCGAACGGGATGTTCGAGATGATCAGCGTGGCGCTCTTGAACGACTTGAACGCATTGAACAGCAGCAGGAAGATCACCAGCACCGACAGCGGCACCACGATCGAGAGCCGCGCCATGGCGCGCTCCTGGTTCTCGAACTCGCCCGACCAGCTGATCTTGACGTCCTCGGCCTTGACATTCTTGGCCACCAGCGCCTGCATGTCCTTCACCACGCTGCCCATGTCGCGGTCGTGGATAAAAATGCCGATCGAGGTGGTGCGCTGGCCGTTCTCGCGGCTGATGTTCATCGCGCCGGATGCCGCGCGGAAGGTCACCAGCTGTGACAGCGGCACCTGCGCGCCGTCCGCGGTCTGCATGAAGATATTGGGCAGGTTCGGCAGCGCGCGCTCCGACGGCTTCAGGCGCACGGCAACGCTGAAGTGCTTCTCGCCCTCCCACAGCTCGGTCGCGGCCTTGCCGGCCAGCGCGGTTTCCATCAGGTCCTGCACGTCGGCCACGTTGATGCCGTAGCGCGCGGCCTGGGCGCGGTCGAACTCCAGCACGTACTGCGGCAGCTCGCCGTCGCGGTCGATAAAGGCCCGCATCACGCCCTTGACCGACTGCACGTTGGCCAGGATCTGGTCGGCCACCTGCTTGTTGTGCTCAAGGCTGTCGCTCTGGACCTTGATCACGATCTGGCCCTTGATCTGCGAGATGCTCTCCAGGATGTTGTCACGCACCGGCTGCGAGAAATTGGGCTCGATGCCGGGGAGCTGGCGCAGGTTCTTGTCGATCTCGCCGATGATGCCGCGCTTGTTGAAGCCGTCGCGCCACTGCTTCTCGGGCTTGAGGTCGACCAGGATCTCGACGGTGTTGATCAGCTTGGGATCGGTGCCGTCATCGGGGCGGCCCACCTTGGAGATGGTGGTGTTGACCTCCGGGGTCTTGCGGATCACGCCGCGCAGCAGCCGCGCCTGGTCGCGCGCTTCATCGATCGAGACCGACGCGGGCAGGTCGAAGCTGACCCACATCGAGCCTTCGTCCAGTTCGGGCAGGAACTCGCTGCCAAGGAACTTGCCCACGCCCACGGTCACCACCAGCAGGCCCACCGCCGCGCCCACCACCAGCTTCTTGTGGTCCAGCGCCCAGGCCAGCATCGGCTCATAGAGCCGCTTGCAGTGGCGCACGATGAAGTTGTCGTCGTGCGCGATGTTCTTGGTGAGCAGCAGGTGGCACAGCAGCGGCACCAGCGTCAGCGAGAGGATCAGGGAGCCGATCAGCGCGCCCGTCACCGTGTAGGCCATCGGCGCGAAGATCTTGCCCTCGTGCCGCTGCAGCGTGAAGATCGGGATGTGCGCCGCAATGATGATGACCATCGAGAACACGGTCGGACGGCCCACTTCCGTGGTGGCCTGCAGGATGGCGAGGAGGCGCGCCTTGCTGTCCTTGATCTGCTGCTCCTTCAGCTCGCCCAGCCGCTTGAAGATGTTCTCGACCACGATCACCGCGCCGTCGACGATGATACCGAAGTCCATCGCGCCAAGAGACAGCAGGTTGGCCGGAATGCCCACCCAGGTCAGGCCGATGAAGGTCGACAGCAACGCCAGCGGGATGATCAGCGCCACGATTGCCGCGGCACGCACGTTGGCCAGGAACAGGTACAGCACCGCCATCACCAGCAGCGCGCCTTCCACCAGGTTGCCGAACACGGTGTGCAGGGTCTTGTCGATCAGCGTGGAGCGGTCGTAGTACGGCACGATCTTCACGCCCTTGGGCAGGATCTGGTCGTCCAGCAGGTCGATCCTCTTCTTCAGCGCCTCCAGCACCAGCGACGGGTTCTCGCCCTTGCGCATCACCACGATGCCCGAGACGATGTCGTCCTCGTTGTCCTGGCCCATCAGGCCTTGCGGCGGCGCGCTGCCGACCCTCACGTCGGCGATATCCTTGACAAGGATGGGGGTGCCGTTGTTCTCGGCCACCACCACGTTGGCGATATCGGCCGAGGTACGGAAGCTGCCCAGCGAGCGCAGCAGGAACTGCTGCCGGCCGTGCGCCACGGCGCCGCCGCCGGCGTTGGCATTGGCGCGCTGCAGCGCGGTGAACAGCTGCGACAGTGAGATCTTGGCATCGCGCATGCGCGCCAGGTTGGGATTGACCTCGTACTGCTTGATGGTTCCGCCGATGGTGACCAGGTCGGCCACGCCCGGCACCTGGCGCAGGTTCTTCTCCACCACCCAGTCCTGCAGCGTGCGCAGCTCTTGCGCGGTATAGCCCTTGCCGGTCAGGCGGAAGCGGTAGATCTCGCCGATCGCGGTGGACAGCGGCGCCAGGTCCGGATGCACGCCGTCGGGCAGGTCCACGCTGCGCAGGCGCTCCAGGATCTGCTGGCGCGCGGTCACGTCGGTGGCCTTGTCATTGAAGGTCACCATCATGAACGACAGGCCGAACTGCGTATGCGAGAACACCCGCACCGCGTTGGGCGTGCCGGCCAGCGCGGTTTCGATGGGGATGGTGACCTGGCGCTCCACCTCTTCGGCGGCGCGGCCCGGGTACAGCGTGATGACGTTGACCTGGATGTCGGAGACATCCGGGAAGGCTTCGATCGGCAGGTTCTTGAACGCGGCCAGGCCGCCCCCGACGAAGATAAGCAGGCCCAGCCAGACAAAGAGCTTCTGGTGCAGGGCAAAGCTGACGATGCGCGAAATCATGTGGCGGCCGTCCTCACTTCTTCTCGGACGCACGCGCCGCGTTCACGGCCGTGGCATCGCGCAGGATGTCCTGCAGGTAGAGGTTGCCGTCGGTGATCACGGTCTCGCCGTCCTTCACGCCTTCAAGCAGCTCGGTGGTGCCGGGCAGCGTCACGCCCACGCGCACCAGGCGGCGCTCAAAGGTATTGGCGGCGGTGCGCACGAACACATAGTTGCGGTTCTCGGCCAGGAACACGGCCTTGGACGGCACGGCGATGCCCTTGAACGATGCGGCCGGCAGCTTCGCGGTGACGAACATCTCCGCCTTCAGGCGGCGCTCCGGGTTGGGCACCATCAGCCGCACCTTGATGCTGCGCGCGGTGGGATCGACATAGTCGGCGATCTTGATCACGGTGCCGGAGAAGGTCTCTCCGGGCCAGGCAGCGGTGGTCAGCTGCACGTCCACGCCCGGCTTGAACAGGCTCAGGTCAGCCTCGCCCGCGTCGACCTGCGCCCACAGCGTGGTCGGATCGGTCACCAGGAACAGCGGCGCGGCGGGCGGCTGGTCGGGGCGCAGTTCCATGCCAAGGTTGATGTTGCGCTCGACCACCAGGCCGTCGATCGGGCTGCGCAGCGGAAAGCGCTGGTTGACGGCGCCCGCGCCGCCTGCGGCCGCGCCGTACTGGCCCAGCGCCGCCTGGGTGCGCTGCAGGTCCGCCGCGGAACGCGCGGCGTCGGCCTGCGCCTGTTCCAGTTCCTTCTGCGCGATGATGCCGGCGCCGTACAGCTCGCGCTGCCGTGCCAGCGCCTTGGCCGCGACCGCGCTGTCGGCGGCGGCCTTGCGCGCATCGGCCTGGGCTACGCCGAAATCGGGCGAGGTCAGGCTGGCCAGCGGCTGGCCCGCTTTCACGGTGGTGCCGGGCTGCACCAGGATCTCGGTGACGCGGCCGGCAAACGGCGTCGACACGCGCACGGTCTTGTCCTCGTTCCACACCAGCCGGCCGGGCAGGCTCAGCATGCGCTCGCCGCCGGTCTTGGCGGCTTCGCCGGCGATGCCCGGCAGCGTCTTCACGCTGGCCGGGAACTGGATGGTATTGCCGCTGACCTTGGGCTCGTCATCGGCCTTGGGCGCTTCAGACTTGCCGCAGGAGGCCAGCGCCAGCGCGCACAGAGACAGGGCAGCAACCCGTGCGGGCAGGCCGGCGGGGAAATGGACGGAAGACATGCGGCGGGACATGCGTGACAGGAGAGAGTGCATTGGATTCGCTGGAACTGCGGTTCAGGGACGCGAGGTGGTCGTCGCAGTGCCGGTCGTGGAGGTCTGCAGCGCGGCGCGGTAGGCCGACAGGGCCTTGGCGTAATCGCCTTGGGCGCTGACGGCGTCGAGCCGGGTCTGGCGCAGCGCGCGGCGGGCATCGAGCAGGTCGAGCACGCCGGTGGCGCCCTTGCCGTAGGCAAACTCGGCGCTGCCGGCCACGCTTTCGGCAGCGGGCAACACGTCGTCGCGCATCTGCCGCAGTGACTGGCGCGAGGCTTCGAGCTGGCTGCGCAGCCGTTCCATCTCATTGCCGGCTTCAAGCAGCACGCGGTTGCGCTCGTCCAGCGCGGCGTAGTAGTCCACCTCGGCGCGGCGGGCCTCGCCGCCGTTGCGGTGGCGCACGTACAGCGGGATCGTCAGGAACACGCCGTAGCTGTTGCCGCTGCCATTGGTATTGGTGGCGGAGACCGGATAGTGCTCAGCCTGCGCGCCCACGGTCACGTCAGGCACGCGGCCGGCGCGTGCCAGGTCGCGGGCGGCGGCGGCCGCCGCCAGGCGGGCCTCGGCCGCGGTCACGTCGGGGCGGCGCTGCAGCGTGTCGGGGTCGACCTGCGGCACGGGGGTATCCAGCGGCGGCCAGTCCGGCACCAGCCGGTTGTCGGCGAGCGTGCCGGGCACGCCCATGGCCTGCGCCAGCTGGGCCTTGTCGCGGCTGTGGTCGGCCATGGCCTGGCGCATGTCGTTCTGCGCGCGCAGCGCGTCGAGCTGCAGCTTGGTCACATCGGCGCGCGAGACGTCGCCGGCCTTGAGGCGGGTCTCGCTGGCCTGGCGGGTGCGGTCGTACAGGCCCAGCATCTCCCTGAGCACGCCCACGCGCTCCTGGCTGATCACCGCCTCATAGAAGGCCTGCTCCGCCCCGGCGGTCTGCTGCACCACCACCGCCTGCACCACTTCGCCGGCGGCCGCGCTGGCCTTGCGCGCGGCGTCCACGCGCAGGCCGCCCTTGTTGGCGGTCTCGATCAGCTGGTCCACGCGCAGGGTGGAGTCCACGGTCTTGCTGCGCAGGTTGCCCGAGCCGATGCCGGCATGCGGGTTGATGTTGGTCACGCCCAGGCTCAGCACCGGGTTGGGCCGCTGCGAAGCGATCTGTATGTCCGCCTGGCTGGCTTCGACGCCGCGGCGGGCGGCGATGATGTCGCGATTGCAGCGAAGTGCGTCCAGGCGCACCTGCGCCAGGGTCAGCGTCGCGCCCGCCGGCGGCGGCACGCAAGGACCGGCAGCATCTGCGGAATCAGCGGAAGGAAGCGGATCGGCGGGGCGTTCGGCGGCAAGGATTGCCGCGGGCCGGGCCAGAACCCCCAGTACCAGCAGGGCACCCACGGCAATACGGGAAAAGACAAAAGGCACGGTCAGTCAGGCTCAGTTCGACAACGGTCTGCGGTAAACGACCGTGCCCGCCGAACGGTGCACCGGGGCGGCAAATATTCATCCGACCCCGATCCCGCCAGTGCGGTCGCGAAGCGTGGCTGTCTTGGTGCGCCCTCGCCTGCAGTCCTGATGCATCAAACGCCACCCGGACACGATCTCCCGCACGCATTCAAACCGAATCGCATTACAAACAGCTTTCATTGGGCTGACAAAAGCCTTTAACTACGCGAAAACCCTAGCCAACCGGAAAAAACAACCACCGCTGCGGGCCGTTGCCGGCCATGCCGTCGGAAATTGGGGCGGACCTGATCCCTTCGTCCGCCCTCATTTCTCCTTACCCCTTCACACGGTCATCCAGCCCCAGGCTGCGGCCGATGATCTCCTTCATGATCTCGCTGCTGCCGGCGTAGATGCGCGAGATGCGCGCGTCGGTGTACATGCGGCAGATGCGGTATTCCTCCATATAGCCGGCGCCGCCGTGCAGCTGCACGCCCTCATCGACCATGCGCCCCTGCAGTTCCGACGTGAGCAGCTTGGCTGACGCCGCCGTCTCCACGGTCAGCGTGCCGGCGTTGTGCTGCAGCACGCACTGGTCGACGAAGGTCTGCAGCGCATCCAGCTGCGCACGCAGCTCGGCCAGCCTGAAGCGCGAGTTCTGGAACGTGCCGATCGCCCGGCCGAAGGCCTTGCGCTCCTTGACGTAGTCCAGCGTGAGGTCGAACGCCACCTGCGCCGACGCCATGTAGCCGCAGGCGCCAATCAGCCGCTCTTCAGCCAGGTGGCGCGTCAGGTAGCGGAAGCCCTGGCCGGGCTCGCCCAGCACGTTGGCCTTGGGCACCTTGACGTTGTCGAAGAACAGTTCGGAGGTGTCCTGCGAGTGCAGGCCCATCTTGCGCAGCTTGCGCCCGCGCTCGAAGCCCGGCATGCCGCGCTCGACGATAAAGAGGCCAAGGCCGTGGCTGCGCTCCGGATCGGTGCGCGCGACCACCACCACAAAGTCGGCCAGCTGGCCGTTCGAGATATAGGTCTTGGCGCCGTTCAGCACCCAGTGGTCGCCGTGGTCCTCGGCACGCGTGCGCATGCCGGCCAGGTCGGAGCCGGCCTGCGGCTCGGTCATGGCGATGGCAAAGATCGACTCGCCGCGCGCGGCCGCCGGCAGCAGGCGCTGGCGTTGCTCCTCATTGCCGATACGGCCGATATACGGAGCCACCAGCCGCGAGTGCAGCGTGCCGAAAAATCCCGAGTCGCCGTGGCGCGCGTTTTCCTCGATCAGGATCTGCTCATAGCGGAAATCCTCCACGCCGGCGCCGCCGTATTTCTCATCGGCCCATATCAGCAGGTAGCCCTGCTCGCCGGCCTTGCGGAACACCTCGCGGTCCACGCAGCCCTGTTCGCGCCAGCGCTCGCCGTGCGGCCCCACCTCGCGCTGGTAGAAGCGGCGGGCGGATTCGCGAAAGGCGTCGTGTTCAGCTTCGAAGATCAGGCGTTGCATGGCGGGGTCTCCTGGTGTTTTTGAGAGTGACCGCCTGAGTGTCTGCCGTGCAGCGGCTATGAGATTCGTCCGAAAGGATGATTTTTCCTACCGCAGCCGAACGGACAGGTTTGAAGGAGAAGCCAGCTTGAATGCAATTTTATTGATATGAAGTGGAAATAACTTTCATTTACCCGCCGCAACGGTTTGCGCCAATACTGGAATCACAGATACCTATTCGATGGAGCGGGAACATGGAAGCCGTCCTCTGGATTGCCCTGGCACTGGCACTGGTGGCACTGGGAGGCAGCGTCACCTGGCTGATCGGGACGCGGGTGCCCGAGCCGGTGTTCGAACGCGCGCAACTGCATGGCCGCTTTGCCGGGCTGGAACCCCGCCCGCCGCGCGGCGGCGGACGCGGGCGCCGGGTGCGGCGCGTGCGGCAATGGCGCCTGGTGGCCGTGCCCGGCCCGATGGGCCAACTGGTGCCGGTCCGGATCTGACCGCTTTGCGCTACTGCGGGAAATCCCAGCGCTGCGACCAGTCGGATTCTTCGCGCACGATGTCACGCAGGATGCGCACCGCGTCCTGCGCCGCGCCTGTTGGGGTCCTGGCGCAGACGAGGAACACTGGATAAGAGAACTCTGAGGCGCCTTCCACGCGCGCCAACACCCCGCTGTCCAGGTAGCTCTGCACCACGCGTGTCCGGAAATAGCCGCTGCCGCCGAACTGCAGGATGTACTGCAGCGCCAGCGGCCCCAGGTTGAAGTACAGCGAGGCGCGCGCATGCTCCGGCAGCGCGCTGTCATGCTGGCGGCGGAATTCCGGCCCCCAGTCGACATAGACATAGCCGCCATCGCGCTGCGTCGAGCGGATCAGGATCAGCTTCTCTTCCATCAGCGCCTCGACATGCATGCCGGGCGCATACTCCGGCTGGTAGACCAGCGCCGCGTCCAGCGTGCCTGACTGCAGCTTGCGCTGCAGTTCCGCCCCTTCCCCCACTTCCGCCCGCACCGCCTGCGCCGGCATCAGCTGGCGCAGGCGCGTGGTCCACAGCAGCACCAGCGGATTGCCCAGGCTGATTTCCGTGCCGAAACGAAACAGGCTGGCCAGCCCGGCCGGCAACGGCAGTTCGCGGCAGGCCGCCTCCCAGGTCTGCACCAGCTGGCTGGCGTAGCCGAGAAAGCGCTGGCCATCGGGCGTCAGCCGTGCGCCCGCCTTGTTGCGATCGAACAGGCGGCAGTTCAGTTGCGATTCCAGGCTCTTGATGCGCGCGGTCACGGCGGTCTGCGTGACATGCAGCTTGTCGGCCGCGGCCAGCAGGCTGCCGGTGCGAACGACTTGCAGGAAGGTGCGGGCGAGTTCGATGTCCATGGGGCGGGGGATTAACCGGTGTGACGAATTGTAGGCAATTGAGGGCGAATATTCCGCAATTGCCGTCACATGCCCCGCCGACGGTACTGCAACTATGCTGTCTTGTTCGGATGGGCCCCGCCGGGTCAGCGCGCCGGCTGCGGCCGCACCGCCGCTGGCATCGCAACCGGCACGGCGCCTGCCGCCGGCGCGCTGCGCGCCTCGCGCGGCGGCCTCAGCGGCGCGAGGCCTTCCGGCTCCCGCAAGGCCAACCCATTGTCATAGCCAGTGGCAACGGCCTCCAGGTATCCGGGGGCAAACTTCTGTTCCGGCGTCACGGCCTGCACGGCCGGCGCTGCAGCCTGCGGCGCCTCGGACTGGGCGCAGGCGACGCTGTTGATGCATAAGCCCAGCACGCGCAGCAGCGCCATGGCCTGGCGCGAGCGGTGCAGGATTGCGGGCGGGCGCGGCGCGGCCTGCCCTGTCTGGCATTGGGATCGGGTGTTCATCGGGGTTCTCCGGGAAGCCATTGCTGGCAGGTGGCACAACGAGCCGCGGCGCCGCGCTCGCTGTCCATTGCGCAATGACCGTGCCACCGCCGCAAGGCTGGTTGCGGCGTGGATTACGGCACTTTCCGGGGACGGAATGGTGGGGCCAGGCCAACGCTGGCAACGGGGATGTCGGTCGATCTCCAACACTCCCGGCGGCATCCGCTCCACGACGGGCGCGTGGGTGCCGCCCTCAGGGCTTGACCGCCGCCGCCAGCACCGCCGGCATCGGCACCTCGAAGCCGCTGCCGCGCATATAGGCGGCGACGGTGCCGCGCAGCACGGCGCGGATCTCATCGCGGGCCCTGGGGGTCTGCGCGCGCAGCGTGGCGGCGGCTCGCACGGTGCCCTGGGCCAGCGCATCGAACAGCTGGTCGGGCGTGGAGAAGCGCCATACCTGCGGCACGCTGCGGCATGTGGGCGAGACAAAGCCGGCCTGCTGCAACGCGGTGCGGCAATGGCCCGGATCGCTGAACAGGAAGAAGTTCGGCCCCACGGGGAGATCGACCTCCATCGAGCCGCAGGCGCGGATCGCGGCATAGACCGCGCCGAAGCCGACCGCGCGCTCGGGCGTGTCCCACACGGTGAAGGCGATGCGCCCGCCCGGGCGCAGCACGCGGAACGCTTCGGCCAGCGCGGTCTCCGGGTCGGACAGGTGGCACATGCCGAAGCCATTGACCACGGCATCGAAGCTGGCATCGCCGAACGGCAGCGCCTGCGCATCGGCCTGCTCGTAGTGGACATCCGGATGGAGCTTGCGCGCCAGCTGCACCTGCGCCAGCGAGAAATCGATGCCGACGGACTCGGCGCCGCGCCGCACCGCCCCAGCCGCGACATGGCCGGAGCCGGTGGCCACGTCCAGCACGCGCAGCCCGCTGGCCACATGGGCGTCATCCAGCAGGGACTCGACCGATTGCCGGGTCACGTGCGACAGATGCTCCTGGTACTGGCTGACGACCTCGGGATCTTCCCAGCCGGCCAGCTCAAAGGCCCGAAACGAATCTGCGGTGTGGTCCATGCCCTCTCCTCGGCGTCGATGCCAGGCTGCCGGTTTGCGCGGACGCAGTGCCCCTCCGCCGTCTGACCCCGGTAAAGCCAAGTATAGACAGCGCCGGCGGCGCGCAGCGGCCGGGCGCCCTGGCCGTCACCCGGATTGCCCTCAGGCAAAGCGCAGCGTGGCCACGCCGGCGGCGATCAGGCACGCCGCGCCCAGGCGGGCGACGCCCACCCGCTCCTTGAGCAGCAGTCCGGAGATCAGCGCGCCGAACAGGATCGAGGACTCGCGCAGGGCCGCCACCGGAGCCACCGGCGCGCGTGTCATCGCCCACAGCGACAGCCCGTAGGACGCCAGCGTGCCGCCGCCCCCAACCAATGCGAACACCAGGTTGCGCCGCACGTAGCCGGCCAGTGCCGGCCGGCGCGCCACCAGCGCCCACGCCGCCAGCGGCACCGCGGTCAGCACGAAGATCCAGAACGCATACGCTACCGGCGCGCCGGAGCGGCGCACGCCGGTGCCGTCGATCAGCGTATAAGCGGCGATCACCAGCGCGTTCAGCAGGGCCAGCCACATGCCTTCACGGCTGCCAGCGGCAGCGCGGGCACCGTGACCGCCGCCCGCCATGGCCAGGATGCCCAGGCTGACCACGGCGATGCCGCCCCACGCCAGCCCCGAAAGGTGCTCGCCCAGCCAGCCCACGCTGGCCACCGCCACCAGCAGCGGCGCGGTGCCGCGCATCAGGGGGTAGGTCTGGCTCATGTCCGCGGTGTGGTAGATGCGTGCCACCAGCGCGAAATACACCACGTGCACGCCCACTGACGCGGCGATGAAAGGCCAGCTCGCCGGCGCCGGCTGCGGCAACGCCGGCAGCGCCACGGCGCCCATCAGGCCGGCGCTCACCGCCACCATCACCGTCGACAGCATCTTGTCGCCGCCACCCTTGACCACCGCGTTCCAGGCGGCATGCAGGAACGCGGCGAGCAGGACGACTGCGAAGACAGTGAGAGACATGGGCGGCAGCGGACTCGGGGGGGCGCCGTCATTCTAGCGGCGCAGTGCCGCCGCTGCCGCGCCATGGTCCGCCTACTTCGCGCCGCTGACCCGCCACACCGTATTGCCGACGTCATCGGCCACCAGCAGTCCGCCGCGCGGGTCGATCGCCACGCCCACCGGCCGCCCGCGCGCGTTGCCGTCCTCATCGAGAAAGCCGGTCAGCACGTCGAACGGAGCGCCGTTGGGCCGGCCCTTGCTGAACGGCACGAAGATCACCTTGTAGCCCGCCAGCGGCCTGCGGTTCCACGACCCGTGCTGGCCGACGAACATGCCTTCGCTGAAGCGCGCCGGCAAGCTGTTGCCGCCGGCGGCGGCCAGCCCGAGCGATGCGGTGTGTGCCCCCACGGCATAGTCCGGCACGATGGCCCTGGCCACCAGGTCCGGCGCCGGCGGCTTCACGCGTGCGTCGACATGCTGGCCGTAGTAACTGTAGGGCCAGCCATAGAAGCCGCCGTCGCGCACCGAGGTGATGTAGTCCGGCACCAGGTCACTGCCGATCTCGTCGCGCTCGTTGACAGCAGTCCAGAGCATGCCGGTGACCGGCTCCCACGCCATGCCGTTGGGATTGCGCAGGCCGCTGGCAAAGATCCGGTGCGTGCCGGTCTTGGGGTCGACCTCCCAGATGGCGGCGCGGCCGACCTCCCTGTCCATGCCGTGCTCGCCCACGTTGCTGTTGGAACCCACCGTCACGTACAGCTTGCTGCCGTCGCGGCTGGCGATCAGGCTCTTGGTCCAGTGATGGTTGAGCGGCCCGCCGGGCAGGTCCACCACCTTCTGCGGCGCGGCAGTGATCTGGGTCTGTCCGGGCTGGTACGGGAAGCGCAGCACCGCGTCGGTGGCGGCCACGTAGAAGTCGTTGCCGACCAGGGCCATGCCGAACGGCGAGTTCAGGTCCTTCAGGAACACCGAGCGCTGGTCGGCCACGCCGTCGCCGTTGGTGTCGCGCAGCAGCGTGATGCGGTTGGCGCTGGGGGTGCCGGCGCCGGCGCGCTTCATCAGCTTCTTCATGATCCAGCCGCGGATGCCCTTGCCATCGTCGGGCTTGGGCGGGGCATTGCTCTCGGCCACCAGCACGTCGCCGTTGGGCAGCACGTAGACCCAGCGCGGATGGTCCAGCTTGTCGGCGAAGGCCGTAACCGCCATGCCTGCGGCCGGCACCGGGCGCTGGCCCGCTGCCCAGCCGATGGCCGGCGCGATCTTGACGGTGGGGATCGCGGTCTGGTTGGGTGGCGGCAGCTGCGGCACGGGGCCAAAGCCCGCTTCGGAAGGCAGCTTGGCCGATTCGCCGCAGGCGGCGAGCGCAGCGGTGGCGCCCGCCAGCAGGACGACACGCAACAGGGAGATGGCGGTGGGCATCGGCATGATCCGGGCTCCTCAGGCAACGCGGGGCGGCGCGCCTGTCCCTGGACTATAGGATGCGGGCCACCCGCCCCTCTGTAGACGCCGGGGAAGCCACCGTGCAGGACGATGGCCACGCACGCCGCGGCTGCCTCAGCCGCGGTGCGGCGTATCGAGCCCCTTCACCACGGCCGGGCGCTTGACGAACGCCTCCAGCACGCGCCTGACATGCGGGAAGTCCTGGATGCCGACCAGTTCGCCCGCCTCATAGAAGCCAACCAGGTTGCGCACCCACGGAAAGGTGGCGATGTCGGCGATGGTGTATTCGTCACCCATGATCCAGTCGCGCCCTTCCAGCCGCTGGTTCAGCACATTCAGCAGGCGCCGGCTTTCGGCCACGTAGCGGTCGCGCGGGCGCTTGTCCTCGTACTCCTTGCCGGCGAACTTGTGGAAAAAGCCCACCTGCCCGAACATCGGCCCGATGCCGCCCATCTGGAACATCACCCACTGGATGGTTTCGTAGCGGCGCGCGGGGTCGGCCGGGATCAGCTTGCCCGACTTGTCGGCCAGGTAGAGCAGGATCGCGCCCGACTCGAACAGCGCCAGCGGCTTGCCGCGCGGGCCGTTGGGATCGAGGATGGCGGGAATCTTGTTGTTCGGGCTCAGCGACAGGAACTCCGGCGACATCTGGTCGTGGGCGTCGAAGCGTACCAGGTGCGGTTCATACGGCAGGCCGGTCTCCTCCAGCATGATCGACACCTTGACCCCGTTGGGCGTGGGCAGGGAATACAGCTGGATGCGGTCGGGATGCTGCGCCGGCCATTTGCGGGTGATGGGGAAAGCGGACAAATCGGGCACACTGGCTCCTGGTTCAGGCGCTTGCGCACTGCGCAAGAAGGCGCCGGACGTTGGAAAAACCCGATCATAAACCGCCCGTGCCATGCATGCAGCGCAGGGCCTCAGGCGGTCTCGGCCGGCTGCACCGCGCGATGCAGGGCCGCGCGCAAGCACCGCGAGAACCTGATGCGCAAGCTCGACCTGCACAACACGGCCGAAGTGGTGGCGTACGCCGCGCGCCACGGCGTTCCGCTGGACTGAACCATCCGCCTGCGCCGCGGCGTGTCGCTGAAAGCAAAAAAGGGGCCCCGCAAGCGGGGGCCCCTTCTTCATGCCAGCCTGACTGCGCGGCTTACACCGTCACGCCGTCGGCCACTTCCTTGAAGTCCTCGATCTGGTCGAAGTTCATGTACTTGTAGATCTTGTCGCCGTTGGCATTGAGCACGCCCATGTCGGCCATGTACTCTTCCTTGGTCGGGATGCGGCCCAGGCGCGAGCAGATCGCCGCCAGTTCGGCGGAACCCAGGTACACGTTGGTGTTCTTGCCCAGGCGGTTCGGGAAGTTACGCGTGCTGGTCGACATCACCGTGGCACCTTCGCGCACCTGTGCCTGGTTGCCCATGCACAGCGAGCAGCCCGGCATTTCGGTGCGGGCACCGGCGGTGCCGAACACGCCGTAGTGGCCTTCCTCGGTCAGCTGCTTCTGGTCCATCTTGGTCGGCGGAGCCACCCACAGCTTGACCGGGATGTCGCGCTTGCCTTCCAGCAGCTTGGAAGCTGCGCGGAAGTGGCCGATGTTGGTCATGCACGAACCGATGAACACTTCATCGATCTTGGCGCCGGCAACTTCCGACAGGGTCTTGACGTCGTCCGGGTCGTTCGGGCAAGCCACGATCGGCTCATGCACGTCGGCCAGGTCGATCTCGATCACGGCGGCGTACTCGGCGTCGGCGTCCGGCTCCAGCAGCTTGGGATCGGCCAGCCACGCTTCCATGGCCTTGATGCGGCGCTGCAGGCTGCGCGGGTCCTGGTAGCCCTGGGCGATCATCCACTTCAGCAGCGTGATGTTGCTGTTGATGTATTCGATGATCGGGTCCTTGTTCAGGCGCACCGTGCAACCGGCGGCCGAACGTTCCGCCGAGGCGTCCGACAGTTCAAACGCTTGCTCGACCTTCAGGTCGGGCAAGCCTTCGATTTCCAGGACGCGGCCCGAGAAGATGTTCTGCTTGCCTTGCTTGGCCACGGTCAGCAGGCCTTGCTTGATCGCGTACAGCGGAATCGCGTTGACCAGGTCGCGCAGGGTCACACCCGGCTGCATCTTGCCCTTGAAGCGGACCAGCACCGATTCCGGCATGTCCAGCGGCATCACGCCAGTGGCGGCGGCAAAGGCCACCAGGCCCGAACCTGCCGGGAAGCTGATGCCGATCGGGAAGCGGGTGTGCGAGTCGCCGCCGGTGCCGACGGTGTCGGGCAGCAGCATGCGGTTCAGCCACGAGTGGATCACGCCGTCGCCCGGGCGCAGCGAGATGCCGCCGCGGGTGCTGATGAACTCAGGCAGGGTGTGGTGGGTCTTGACGTCGACCGGCTTCGGATACGCGGCGGTGTGGCAGAACGACTGCATCACCAGGTCGGCCGAGAAGCCCAGGCAGGCCAGGTCCTTCAGCTCGTCGCGGGTCATCGGGCCGGTGGTGTCCTGCGAGCCCACCGAGGTCATCTTCGGTTCGCAGTACGTGCCCGGGCGAATGCCCTTGCCTTCGGCCAGGCCGCAGGCGCGGCCAACCATCTTCTGCGCCAGCGTGAAGCCCTTGCCGGTATCGGCCGGGTTCTGCGGCAGGCGGAACAGCGTCGACGGGGCCAGGCCCAGCGCCTCGCGCGCCTTGGCGGTCAGGCCACGGCCGACGATCAGCGGAATACGGCCGCCGGCGCGGACTTCGTCAAACAGCACGTCGGACTTGACCTTGAACTCGGCGATCACTGCGCCGTCCTTCAGGGCCTTGCCTTCGTACGGGCGCAGTTCGACCACGTCGCCCATTTCCATCTTCGACACGTCCAGCTCGATCGGCAGCGCGCCGGCGTCTTCCATGGTGTTGTAGAAGATCGGGGCGATCTTGTTGCCCAGGCACACGCCGCCGAAGCGCTTGTTCGGGATGAACGGGATGTCTTCGCCGGTGAACCACAGCACCGAGTTGGTGGCGGACTTGCGGCTCGAGCCGGTACCGACCACGTCGCCCACGTAGGCGACCAGGTGGCCCTTTTCCTTCAGCGACTCGATGAACTTGACCGGGCCGCGCTTGCCGTCTTCTTCCGGCTGGAACGCCGCGCCTTCGCGCTTGTTCTTCAGCATGGCGAGCGCGTGCATCGGGATGTCCGGGCGGGTGGTGGCGTCCGGGGCCGGCGAGAGGTCGTCGGTGTTGGTTTCGCCCGGCACCTTGAACACGGTGATGGTCAGGCTTTGCGGCACTTCCGGGCGGCTGGTGAACCACTCGGCGTCGGCCCAGCTTTGCAGCACGGCCTTGGCATTGGCATTACCCTTGTCCGCCTTTTCCTTCACGTCGTGGAAGGCGTCGAACATCAGCAGGGTCTTCTTCAGCGCCTCGGCGGCGACGGTGCCGACCTCGGCATCGTCCAGCAGCTCGATCAGCGGCGAGATGTTGTAGCCGCCCAGCATTGTGCCCAGCAGCTCGGTCGCCTTGGCGCGCGAGATCAGCGCGCACTTCTCTTTACCCAGCGCCACGGCGGCCAGGTACGAGGCCTTGACCTTGGCGGCGTCATCCACGCCGGCCGGCACGCGGTAGGTGATCAGCTCGACCAGGTTCTGCTCTTCACCGGCGGGCGGGTTCTTCAGCAGTTCGACCAGCTCGGCCGTCTGCTTGGCGGTCAGGGGCAGAGGGGGGATGCCAAGCGCGGCGCGCTCGGCCACATGTGCGCGATAGTTTTCAAGCATGGGAACCTGCTGAGTAATTAGGTTTAGAAAATCTCGTTACGTCGCGATTGTAGTCCGAAGCCGCTCCTTGGTCAAATGTCTTATATCTTATATAAGAGTGAAAACAAAAAATACCATGAAAATCAAGGCATTGGAAACTTAATTGCCTACGAATCCACATGAATCACTACCCGACTAGCGTAGTAGGGAATGCATGACGGCGCTCCCGCGACCGGCCCCGCGGCCCGGCCAGGAATCGCGGCAGCTTGCACCAGCACTCAAGTTCACACGACATCAAGCGTTAACCAGCCTGCAGGCGCGCATCACAGGGCGCCCGCTCGCGTAGCCGTGCCTGCTCCCTTTCCGCTCAAATGGCCAAGCTGAAAGGGTTTCCCCCTTTTTTTCGGCCCTTTGCTGGCCTGCGATTCCGGAAGAATGGCAGGCATTCCGATACAGGCTTCTCATGGCGAACACGGCTTCCCCTCCCCGGACTGGCAACACAGGCAAGCGCGGCCGGCTGCTGCTGATCGGCGCCGGCGTGCTGGTGGTGGCACTGGGCGCCGGAGGCTTCGTGCTGGGCAGCGTGCTGAGCAACCGCCAGCCGGCGGCGCCCGCTGCGCCCGCCGCCCCGGTCGTACCGCCGCCGATCTTCGTGCCGCTGGACGCGTTCACCGTCAACCTGCGCAGCGACGACGGCGACCGCTTCCTGCACACCGGCCTGTCGCTGAAGGTGGCCGATGCCGAAACCCAGGCACGCTTGGCGCAGTACCTGCCCGAGGCACGCAGCCGCATCCTGCTGCTGCTGTCGGCCAGGCAGCCGGCCGACCTGGCCACCGTCGAAGGCAAGCGCAAGCTGGCCGACGACATCCGCGACACCATCAGCAAGCCGTTTGCCAGCGGCCTGCCGGCGCAGCGGGTGCTGGACGTGCTCTTCACCTCTTTCGTGGTGCAGTAAGCGCAAGCCAGGGCCGCACCGGATTCATCCATAACGCCGCACAAGGGGCAGGACACTAGATGGCCTACGACAAGTTCCTCTCGCAAGACGAGGTCGACGAGCTGCTCAAGGGCGTATCCGGCGAAGCCGATACGCCCAAGGCCAGCGAGCCTGCGCTCGACGAGGGCGGTGTGCGCCCCTACAACCTGGCCACGCAGGAACGCATCATCCGCGGCCGCCTGCACACGCTGGAGATCATCAACGAGCGTTTTGCGCGCTCGATGCGCACGGCGCTGTTCAATTTCATTCGCCGCGGCGCTGACATCACCGTAGGCAGCATCAGGATCGAGAAATTCGGCGACTTCGCGCGCAACCTGCCGATGCCGACCAACCTGAACCTGGTCCACCTGAAGCCGCTGCGCGGCACGGCGCTGTTCGTCTACGACCCGAACCTGGTGTTTCTGGTGGTGGACAACCTGTTCGGCGGCGACGGCCGCTTCCACACCCGCGTGGAAGGCCGCGACTTCACCCAGACCGAGCAGCGCATCATCCAGCGCATGCTGGAGCTGACGCTGGCCAGCTACGGCAACGCCTGGCGCACCGTGCACCCGATCGAGACTGAGTACATCCGCTCGGAGATGCACCCCAAGTTTGCCAACGTCGCCACCCACAACGAGGCCGTGGTGACCACCGCCTTCCATATCGAACTGGGCGCCGTCGGCGGGCAGCTTCATGTCTGCCTGCCGTACTCGATGATCGAGCCGCTCAAAGACCTGCTGATGAATCCGCTGCAGGATGAGAAGGAAGTCGACAAGGGCTGGGTCACGCAACTGTCCACGCAGCTGCGCGCGGCCGAGGTGGAGCTGGTGGCCGAGTTCGCGCACCTGCAAAGCACCGTGGCCGAAGTGCTGGCGATGCGCGCCGGCGACGTGCTGCCGATCGAGCTGCCGGAGAAGGTATTTGGCAAGGTGGACGGCGTGCCCGTCATGCAATGCGGCTTCGGCACGATGAACGGCCAGTACGCGCTGCGGGTAGAACGAATGATCAATCACCAGGACGGCGATTCCCACCTGGACACCGAGGACAGCGATTATGAGTGACGGCATCGAGGACAAGCCCGTCGATCCGATGGACGACTGGGCCAGCGCGCTGGCCGAGCAGACCAGCGCCACATCCGCCGCAACCCCCGCAGCTGCCGCACCGGCGGCCCAACCCGCGGCCACCCCGGCCGCCGCCACCGTGTTCCAGCCGCTGGCGAAGGAAGCGCCGAGCGGCTTCCGCAACGATATCGAGATGATTCTCGATATCCCGGTGCAGCTGACCGTGGAACTGGGCCGCACCAAGGTGCCCATCAAGAACCTGCTGCAGCTGGCGCAGGGCTCGGTGGTGGAGCTGGACGGCCTGGCCGGCGAGCCGATGGACGTGCTGGTCAACGGCTACCTGATCGCGCAGGGCGAGGTGGTGGTGGTGAACGACAAGTTCGGCATCCGCCTGACGGACATCATCACGCCGTCCGAACGCATCCGGAAGCTGAACAAATGACCATACAGACGCGCGCCAGCCTGGCCGTGCTTGCGGCGCTGCCGGGGGCCGCCATGGCCGCCGACGGCACGCATGTGCCGGCCATCAGCGGCGCGGCCAGCCTGGCGCAGGCCGGGCTGGGGCTGTTCGCCATCGTCGCGCTGATCCTGGGCATGGCCTGGGTGGCCCGGCGCGCCGGCCTGGTGCGTCACGCCACCGGCGGCGCGATGAAGGTGGTCGGCAGCACCATGCTGGGCGCACGCCAGCGCCTGGTGCTGGTCGAGGTGGGCGATACCTGGCTGGTACTGGGCGTGAGCCCCGGCGAAATCCGGCCGCTGCATACCCTGCCTGCGGGCACCACCGCAGCCAATCCCCTCGCCGCCACCGGCGGTGCAGGCCCTTCGCAACAGCCGGGTGGCGGCACCTTTGCCGAAAAGCTGCTGCGCTCGATGCAGGATCACCTCAAGTCATGAATTTCCCGCGTGCCGCGCTGCGGCGCCCGCTGCCGGGCCCGCTGCTGTCCCTGCTCGCGCTGATGCTGGCCGTTGCCGCGCTGGTGCCCGCACAGGCCTGGGCCCAGACACTGCCCGGCGTCGTCAGCAAGCCCGCCCCGGGCGGCGGCCAGATCTGGTCGCTGCCGGTGCAGACGCTGCTGCTGCTGACCTCGCTGTCGTTCCTGCCGGCGGCGATGCTGATGATGACCGGCTTCACCCGCGTCATCATCGTGCTGGGCCTGCTGCGCAGCGCACTGGGCACCGCCAGCTCGCCGCCCAACCAGGTGCTGGTGGGCCTGTCGCTGTTCCTGACCTTCTTCGTGATGGCACCGGTGTTCGACCGCGTCTACAACGACGCCTACAAGCCGCTGTCGGAAAACAAGATCAGCCTGGAGGCCGCCGCGGCCAAGGCCGCGGAGCCGCTCAAGGCCTTCATGCTGCGCCAGACCCGCGAGAAAGACCTGGCCATGTTCGCGCAGATGACCAAGGCGCCGGAGATGCAGGGCCCCGAGGAAGTGCCGCTCAGCATCCTGGTGCCGGCCTTCGTCACCAGCGAGCTGAAGACCGCGTTCCAGATCGGCTTCACCATCTTCATCCCGTTCCTGATCATCGACCTGGTCGTTGCCAGCGTGCTGATGGCGATGGGGATGATGATGGTGCCGCCGGCCACCATCTCGCTGCCGTTCAAGCTGATGCTGTTCGTGCTGGTCGACGGCTGGCAGCTGCTGCTGGGTTCGCTGGCACAGAGCTTCATGAACTGAGGCAGCCCCAGCTCCCGCCACACACCGCAGACTCCGAGCCATGACACCCGAGACCGTAATGACCATCGCCACCCAGGCGATGAAGATGACCCTGCTGCTGGCCGCCCCGCTGCTGCTGGTGGCGCTGGCCGCCGGCCTGGTGGTCAGCCTGTTCCAGGCCGCGACGCAGATCAACGAGATGACGCTGAGCTTCATCCCCAAGCTGATCGCGCTGTTCGCCACCATGGTGCTGGCCGGGCCGTGGATGATCAACTCCATGGTCGACTACATGCGCGAAGTGTTCCAGAGCATTCCCGCGCTGGCGCACTGACTGCGGCCGCGCTCGCTGTCGTCACCCCCTCGCCCTCCCTGCCCGCTGACTCCCCGCCGTGGTCGAATTCACCTCAGCCCAGCTCTACAGCTGGCTCGTGGCGTTCCTGTGGCCCTTTTTCCGGCTCCTGGCCCTGATCGGCACCGCGCCGCTGTTCGGTGAGTCCACCATCCCGCGGCGCGCCAAGATCGCACTGTCGGCGATGATTGCGATGGTGGTGTCGCCCACCATCGCGCAGCTGCCGGTGGTGCCGGTGTACTCCTTCGGCGGTCTGATGATTATTCTCAACGAGATCGGCATCGGCCTGGCCACCGGCTTCGCCATGCGGCTGGTCTTTGCCACCGTGCAGCAGGCCGGCGAAATCATCGGCCTGCAGATGGGCCTGTCCTTTGCCTCGTTCTTCGACCGCGCCGCAGGCGGCCAGACCATGGTGCTGTCGCGCTTCCTGAATCTGATCGCGATGCTGCTGTTCCTGGCGCTGGACGGCCACCTGCTGATGCTGGGCACGCTGGTCGACAGCTTCAACGGCCTGCCCATCGGCGGCACGCCGCTGTCCGCCGGCGGCGCCATGGCCGTGGCCCGCGCCGGCGGCATGGTGTTCTCGTCCGGCCTGCTGCTGGCGCTGCCGATGATCGCGGCGCTGCTGACGCTGAACCTGGCGATGGGCATCCTGAACCGCGCCTCGCCGCAACTGTCGATCTTTGCGGTCGGCTTCCCGGTCACGCTGTCGGGCGGGCTGCTGGTGCTGATGCTGGTGATGCCGCAGATGGGCACCTACATGCAGCACATGATCGAGGCGGGGCTGGAGGCGGTCGGGACGGTGCTGGGGCAGTTTGCGCGGTAGGTTTGCGCTTTATCTTAGATCTCGAATATTACTTGACATGGCGCACGGAAGGGCTAGTATTGCGCCATGTACTTCGATCTCTAAGATTTATGAGGTACCGCAACCACCGTTCAGGAGCCCTTCATGTACGACATTTTCGCCACCGACAAGCTGATCGATCTCTGGCTGACCGAAGACATCGGCATCTGCGACTTGACCGTCCAGACCATGATTGAACCGGGAGAGACCGGCACCTTCTGCATGAACGCCCGCGAGCCGATGCTCATCGCCGGCATCGACGTGGCGGCACGCATCTTCGCGCGCTACGATCCGACGCTGTCGGTCGATGTGCGCGTCGCCGACGGCGACAAGGTTGAAAAAGGCGCGGTGCTGCTTAACGTGAGCGGCAATGCACGCAGCGTCCTGACGGCCGAGCGCACCGCGCTGAACATCATGCAGCGGCTGTGCGGCATCGCCAACCATACGGCAACCTATGCCCAGGCCATCGCCCATACCAGGGCGCGCCTGATCGACAGCCGCAAGACCACGCCGGGCCTGCGAGCGCTGGAAAAGCACGCGGTGACCTGCGGCGGCGGCCTGAACCACCGGCTGAGCCTGGACAACGGCGTGATGATCAAGGACAACCACATCGCCGTGTGCGGCAGTATCGCTGCCGCCGTGGCACGCGTGCGCCGCAAGCTGCCCGTGCTGACCAAGCTGGAAGTGGAATGCGACCGGCTGGAACAGGTGCACGAAGCCCTGGCAGCCGGTGTCGACGTGATCATGCTGGACAACATGTCGGTGCCCGACATGAAGGAAGCCGTGCAGATCGTCAATGGCCGGACCAAGGTCGAGGCCTCAGGCGGCATCCGCCTGGAAACGATCCGGGCCGTGGCGGAAACGGGCGTGGACTACATCTCCACGAGCAAGATCACCCAGTCCGCCCCTGCCGTCGACATCGGGCTCGACGAAGCCTGACACCGGGGGGAACAGCCCCCCAATCGCTCACCCCAATCGCTCTGACCGATTCACGCCTTCTACCCAAGGCATTCACCCTTGCCGGTCTCGCCCGGCGAGGGTCTTTTCCGTTGCGGGTCGTCTACAGATCCGAGAGCAGGCGCCCTACCTCCTGTGTGGACGGGACCCGCCGCCCATGTTCTGCCGACGCGACTTCGTCGGCGACCAGCCGCTTCGCAATCGTGATCAGCACGCGACGCGTGGTCAGCACGTCTTCTTCGCTCACACCTTCCACGCTGAGTTCGTTCACCTCGGTCGCCAGCGGTTCAAGCTTGCGGCGCAGCGCGCGTCCGGTCTTGCTCAGGAACACATGCACCTTCTTCTTGTTGCCGGGAAGATGCGTGCGTTCCACGTAGCCCAGCGCCTCCAGCGCCTTGACTGCCGCAAACGTCGTCGGCTCGGTCACGCCGGCCCGTTCACTCAACTCTCGCTGCGACACGCCGTCATGGCGCCACAGGATGCGCAGGATGGTCCAGTGCCCATACGAAACCGAATGCTCCGCCAGGCGCAACTGCAGCGCCCGGATATAGGCCCGGGCGGCATCCTTCACCAGGTGGGCAAGCCGTTCTTCATCGGCTTCATCCGCAGGCGTGATCGGGACCGGAGCATCCGGCTTCTTTGTGGCCATAGTCGTGAGGGAAAGTAGAGCGTATGCATGCGGCACCGGACGGCCCGGCGCCAGCGACAGCGCACATGATAGCGCCTCCGGCGCTGGCACGCCGACACCACCGCTTCATCGGCAACGCCTCTCCATGTAGCGTTCACTCCATCAGTGCACCATGCCCGCAACCCATGCACGGGGCACCGTCACCGCGCACCCTGCTCCCCGTGTTTTCCCCTATAAGCCCGCGAATCCCGCGTACACACTGGATTTGCGGGCGCTGGCTCGTTGCTTGCATTAACTTAGACATCGAACTTATCTTGACACCCCCTTGGCCGGTGCTAGCATAGCCACATAACTTCGACATCTAAGGTAATTCTCATGAAGGCGACCGGCACATTCTTCTTTGTTGTGGGGCCCAGTGGCGCTGGCAAGGACTCCCTGATCGACGGTGCACGTGCCGCGCTCGATGACGATTACGTTTTTGCGCGGCGCGTCATTACCCGCCCTGACGGCTCTGCTGGCGAAGCGCACGAAGGTGTCACGGAGGCCGAGTTCGCGCGGCGCCAGCGAAGCGGAGAGTTCTTGGTGACCTGGGACGCGCACGACCTGTGCTACGGATTGCCCCGCTCCCTGATGCTCGAACTCGAACGCGGCCGCAACGTCGTGGCCAATGGCTCGCGAGGCGTCATCGCCGAACTTGCGGCCCGCCTGCCCCGCTTCGTCGTGATCGTGGTGACGGCACCGCATGACGTGCTTGCGCAGCGCATTGCCGCGCGCGGGCGGGAATCTGGCGACCAGGTTGCCAGCCGCGTGGCACGCGCAGGGGCTCCGGTGCCGCCACACGTCCCGTGTATCACGGTGTCGAACGACAGCACGCTGGAAGCGGGCACGGCACGCTTTGTCGAAGCCTTGCGCAACGGCACCGGGGCATCCGCCGCCGAACGGCCGGCCAGCCGAACCAACCTGATGGCCAAGCTGCGCGGCGATCCGCTCGACGAAGCTGCCTACGTCGCCGTGCTGCAGGACGCCATCGCCGGGCGGTACACCGAGGCAGAGTTGACCGAGTTCCTCGTTGCCGCCACCCGCACGCTCACAGACGAGGAAGTGGTGGCACTGGCACGCGCGCGTACCGCCTTCACACCCCGCATCGACTGGGACGAACCGGTAGTCGTCGACAAGCATTCGATGGGGGGCGTTCCCGGCAGCCGCATCACGCTGATCGTGGTGCCGATCGTCGCCGCCTACGGGCTGGCGATGCCCAAGACATCGTCGCGCGCGATCACCTCTGCCGCCGGCACCGCCGATGCCATGGAGACCATCGCACGGGTCGACCTGGCGCATGAAGACGTGCGCCGATGCGTGGCCCAAGCGCGCGCATGCATTGCCTGGAACGGACGGCTGAACCATTCCGTGGTCGACGATGTGATGAACGCCATCACGCGGCCGCTGCGCTTGGATTCGCGGCGCTGGTCAGTGGCGTCGATCCTGTCGAAGAAGTACACCGCCGGCGCCACCCACGTCATCGTCGACCTGCCCTATGGGCCGCAAACCAAGCTGGCAACGCGCGCCGACGCCGAGGCGCTGGGCGCGCTGTTCGAACACGTCGGCAAGGGACTGGGCCTGCACGTACGCGCACTGGTCACTGACGGCAGCCGCCCGATCGGGCGCGGCATCGGCCCCGCACTGGAAGTGCGCGACGTCCGCCTCGTGCTCGACAACGCGCCCGATGCACCCGCCGACCTGCGTGAAAAGGCCCTGCGCTTTGCCGGCGAAATCATCGCATTCGATCCCCGCGTGGACTCCCCCGAACACGGCATGCAAATTGCGACCGCGCTGCTGCATGAAGGCAAGGCCAGAGCCGCGTTCGATCGCATCGCCGCTGCGCAGGGCGCTCGCGCCGATCCAGTGGCGCCGGGTACGCATACGCAGGTCGTTCCCGCCGCCACGCAGGGCCGGGTCACGGGCATCGATGGCCTGCAGATTTCCGGCGTGGCGCGCGCCGCCGGGGCGCCGCGCGATGGCGGTGCAGGCGTCGACATGCTGTGCACGATCGGTGCAAAGGTAGCGCCAGGGCAACCCCTCTACCGTATCCACGCCGGCTCCGCGGAAGCGCTTGAGGCGGCTGCGGCACTGGCGCGCGCTGGCGGCGAGTACTGCCAGGCGGTGCGTATAGACCCCGATTGACCGGCTTTTCCGCTTCCTTCACCCTAACCGACGAGGCATATCAATGAGACCCCTATCCGTCGTCAGAAGTCTGGCATCGCTCCTGTTTGTCGCAGGCAGCCTGGGCACCCTGCCCGGGCGCGCCGAAGCCAATATCGCCAGTACCTTCCCGCAAAAGCCGATCCGCGTGGTGGTAACGTTCCCGGCCGGAGGGGGGACCGATTCCCTTGCGCGCCTGATTGGGAATGACCTCAGCAAGTCGCTGGGGCAGCCCGTGGTCGTCGACAACCGGCCCGGCGCCAGCGGCAATATTGGCGCCGAGTTCGTCGCCAAGAGCCCTGCCGACGGCTATACACTGCTCATCGTCAACAGCAGCTTTGCCATCAACCCGAGCGTCTTCAAGAAGCTGCAGTTCAATCCCAAGTCCGATTTCAGCGCCGTCATCACCTTCGCGTCGGTGCCATCGGTGATCGCCGTGCCATCGCACTCGAAGCTCCGCACCTTCAGCGACCTGCTGGCGGCCGGCAGGAGCGGCTCACCCCCCAGCTACGCGTCGTGCGGTAACGGCACCCCGCAGCATCTGGCCGGCGAATTGCTGAAGGTCTCGGCAAAGATGGATATGCTGCACGTGCCGTACAAGGGTTGCGCTCCCGCCATCGCCGACGTGCTCGGCAACCAGGCCGATGTCAGTGTCAACACGCTGACCAACACCATCCCCTACCTGAAAAGCAACAAGCTGCGCGCGCTGGCCGTCACCTCGAAGGCGCGCTCGCCGTTCCTGCCCGACGTACCAACTGTCAGCGAGCTTGGCGTGGCCGGCTATGACGTCGACCAGTGGTTCGGCATCCTCGCCCCGGCAAATACGCCGCCCGAGATCGTGCAAAGGCTGAACACGGAAATCGCCAGGGCCATCGCCAGGCCTGAGATCAAGGCATCGCTGACGCAGCTCGGCTTTGCCACGACGACAAGCACGCCCGCTGAATTCCAGAAGCTGGTGAGTTCCGACATCGATCGCTGGCAGAAATTCGCGACGAAAATCAATCTGCTCGTCGACTGACCCCCCTGGGGCACCGGCCCACTCACCCCTTCACGCACACCACCTGCCGCAACGTGTGCACGATCTCCACCAGGTCAGCCTGCGCCGCCATCACCGCGTCGATGTCCTTGTACGCCATCGGGATCTCGTCGATCACGGCGGCGTCCTTGCGGCATTCGACCCCCTCGGTCGCATGCACCTGATCGGCCACGGTGAAGCGGCGCTTGGCCTCGCTGCGGCTCATGGTGCGGCCCGCGCCGTGGCTGCATGAGCAGAACGATTCCGGGTTGCCCTTGCCGCGCACGATGAACGAGCGCGCGCCCATCGATCCCGGGATGATGCCCAGCTCGCCCACGCGCGCGCTGACCGCGCCCTTGCGCGTGACCAGCACCTCGGCGCCGAAGTGGTGTTCCTTCTGCACGTAGTTGTGATGGCAGTTGACCGCCTCCAGCCGCGCCTGGAACGGCCTGCGCAGCACGCGCTGCGCCGCTGCCAGCACCGCCTCCATCATCAGCTCGCGGTTGCGGCGCGCGTAGGCCTGAGCCCACGACACGGCGAAGATGTAGTCCTCATAATGCTCGGAGCCTTCGACCAGGTAGGCCAGGTCGCGGTCCGGCAGGTTGGCGAGGTGCTTGCGCATGTCCTGCTGCGCCAGCGAAATGAAGGTCGTGCCGATGGCATTGCCGACGCCGCGCGAGCCGCTGTGCAGCATGAACCAGACTGACTGGGCCTCGTCCAGGCACACCTCGATAAAGTGATTGCCGGTGCCGAGCGTGCCCAGGTGATTGCGATGGTTGGTACGCGCCAGGTGCGGATACTTGTCGGTGATGCGACGAAAGCCCGGCGCCATTTCGGCCCATGCCGCGTCAACGGGCGCCGGGGCCGAGCCCCAGGCACCCTGGTCGCGCCGTCCGCCTTGCGCGGTGCGGCCGTGCGGAACGGCGTGCTCGATCGCGCTGCGCAGCGGCCCGAGGTTGTCGGGCAGGTCAGCGGCGGTGAGCGAAGTCTTCACGGCCATCATGCCGCAGCCGATGTCCACGCCCACCGCGGCGGGAATCACCGCGCCCACGGTCGGGATCACCGAGCCGATGGTCGAGCCCTTGCCCAGATGTACATCCGGCATCACCGCGAGATGGCGGAAGATAAACGGCATCCGCGCCGTGTTCAGCAGTTGCTCGCGGGCAGCGCTTTCCACCGGGACGCCGCGCGTCCACAGCTTGACCGGCTTGCCGGCGCCGGTGTCCAGCACGTCATAGTGGCGCTTGTCCGTCATGGCCACTCCTGGCATTGTCGTCGCGGATTGCAGGTTAGACGGCCGGGGCCAGTCCAGGATTCCCTGCCGCCCGACTCAACCCAGCAGGAAGCTGCCAAAGGCGCCCAGGTCGACATTGCCGCCCGAGATGATGACCCCCACGCGCTTGCCCTTCACATCCAGCTTGCCGTGCAGCACCGCGGCGGCAGCCAGGCAGCCGGTGGGCTCGACCACGATCTTCATGCGCCCGGCGAAGAACTTCATGGTGTCGACCAGTTCGGCATCCGACACCGTGGCGATGTCCATCACCAGCTCGCGGATCACGGCAAAGGTGTGGTTGCCCAGAAACGGCGTCTGCGCGCCGTCGGCGATGGTGCGCGGGGTGTCGATGCGGACGATTTCGCCGCTGCGCAGGCTGCGCTGGCCATCGTTGCCGGCCTCAGGTTCGACGCCGTACACGGCGCAGCCGGGCGACATCGCCTGGGCCGCCACCGCGCAGCCAGAAAGCAGCCCGCCGCCGCCCAGGCACACCACCAGCATGTCCAGCGGGCCGGTTTCCTCGAACAGCTCCTTGGCGGCCGTGCCCTGCCCCGCCATCACATGCGGATGGTCATACGGCGGAATCAGCGTCATGCCGCGCTCGGCGGCGATGCGCCGGCCCAGCGCCTCGCGATCGTCCTGGTAGCGGTCATACAGCACCACTTCGGCGCCATAGCCGCGCGTGGCTTCGATCTTGATCGCGGGGGCGTCCTGCGGCATCACGATCACCGCCTGCACGCCCAGCAACCGGGCCGACAGCGCGATCGCCTGGGCATGGTTGCCGGAAGAGAACGCCAGCACGCCGCCCGCCTTCTGCTGCGGCGTGAACTGGGCGATGGCGTTGTAGGCGCCGCGGAACTTGAAGGCGCCGATGCGCTGGAAGTTCTCGGCTTTGAAGAACAGCTGCGCGCCGGTGGCCGCGTCCGCGGTGGCGGAGGTCAGCACCGGGGTGCGGTGGGCCGCCGCGCGGATGCGTTCGTGGGCGGCGGCGACGTCGTCGAAGGAGATAGGCAGGGCGGTCATGGCGATGGCAAGGAGGCTGGGACCGGCCAGTTTACCCGCCCCGGGGCCATCTTGCAGCCACGCCGCCTCGGCGTGGCGCTATGCCGCGGCCAGCCTGTGCGCCGCGCGCCGCTGCGTGGCCAGCGTATCGGCACCCAGGTGCGAGGCGCCGCCTTCGCCCGGCAGGCGGAAGAACGCCACCACCTCAGTGAGTTCGCGGCCCTGCTCTTCCAGCGCGCGCGACGCGTTGGCAGCTTCGTTCACCAGCGACGCGTTCTGCTGCGTCACCTGGTCGATCTGCGCGATGGCCTGGTTGACCTGCTCGATGCCGCGGGTCTGTTCGGCGGACGCCGTGGCAATCTCTTCCACGATGCCGGTCACGCGCGCCACCGCCTGGGTCACCTCGGCCATGGTCTGGCCCGCCTCTGATGCCAGCGACGCACCGTCGTGCACCTGGCGTCCCGACGCCTCGATCAGGTCCTTGATCTCCTCGGCCGCGCTCGAGGAGCGCTGCGCCAGGCCGCGCACCTCGCTGGCCACCACGGCAAAGCCGCGGCCCTGCTCACCGGCACGCGCCGCCTCCACCGCCGCGTTCAGCGCCAGGATGTTGGTCTGGAAGGCAATGCCTTCGATGATGCCGGTAATCTCGGCGATCTTGGACGAACTGGCACTGATGTCCTGCATCGTGCCGACCACGCGCTGCACCGTGGCGCTGCCGCGCTGCGCCACGTCGGCCGCGCTGCGCGCCAGCTCGCTGGCCTGGCGGGCGTTGTCGGTATTCAGGCGCACGGTCTCGGTCAGCTCTTCCATGCTCGCCGCGGTTTCTTCCAGCGACGCCGCCTGTTCCTCGGTGCGGCTGCTCAGGTCAGCGTTGCCGCGCGCGATCTCGCTGGTGCTCACGGCAATATTGCCGCTGCCTGCACGCACCTGGGTGACGGTGGCGGTGAGGCGCTCGTTCATGTCGCGCAGCGCGGCAAGCAGGCGACCGGTCTCGTCATCGCGATCCACCTCGATACGTGCGCCCAGGTCGCCGCTGGCCACGGTGCCGGCCACGTCCACGGCGCGCTGGATCGGCCGAGTGATGGCACGCGTGACCAGCAACCCGCCAACGACAGCGATCGCTGCCGATACCAGGGAATTCAGGATCAGCAGGTTGCGCTGGCGCTCATAATCCGCCTCCAGCCTGCGCTCCATCTCCTTCTGGCGCGTCTTGGTGAACTCCGCATAGGCGTCGGTCGCCTTGATCAGCGCCGCCAGCAGCGGGCGGCAGTGCTTGTCGATACGGGAGACGGCTTCCTCGATCTTGCGCTCCACCGCCAGGCCGACGATGCCGGTGGCGACCGGGCCATACTGCGCCTCGACCTTCGCCACCTCCTCCACCAGCTTGCGCGCCTCATCGCTGATGCCGGGCTGGCGCACCATCTCATTGAGCCGCGCCAGGCGGGTCTGCACGTCCTGGTGCGCGCGCAAGGCATCGGCCTTCTCGCGCTCCAGTTCCGCCGCATCGGTCACCAGCACCAGGTTGCGCGCCGCGATGGCCCGCCGGTCCACCGCGCTGCGCACTTGCGCGGCCATGTCCGCGCGGGCATTCAGCCCGTTCAGGTAATCATTGAAACCTGCGGTCGCATCGCCGAGCGCATGCAGCGAATACGCGGACACCACCAGCACCATGCCCGCCAGCGTGCCGAACCCGGCCAGCAGCCGCGTGCGGATAGACAGACTCCTGAAATTCATGATCACTCCCCTCACCGTCCAATAAGACGTATGCGCTTCGTTTGTTTTGAATCCAACCCTGCATGCCCGACTGCTGCATGCAACACTGCGCGCCCGTTCCTGCTGGTCGGCTCGGCGTCCGCGATCCGGCCGGGGTACTTTGCCCTGGCGATTTTCTGGCGTATCCGTGCTCTTTATTGCGCTGGCTAACGGTTGCGACGGGCCGAACTGATCCCTACGAGAGCGGGGCATGGCCTGGCCAGCAGGAGGAATGGCTGCCTGGAGTGCACCAATAATCACAAATGTGCCAGTGACAACGCTGGAGATGTCGCGAACCAGGCACAGTCACTTTGAGCAAGCGGCGACTGCGTCGCCAGGACATGGCAGCATACGGAGCCCATGCCCCCAGGAACGCCTCATGCTGAACGGATTCGATGCACTGGTCGAAGAGTCGATGGCCGATTGGAAGATCCCCGGGCTTGCGCTGGCCGTGATCCGCGACGGCGAGCCCGTCCTGATGCGGGGCTACGGGGTCCGTGACAGCGTCGGATCAGCACCGGTGACAACCGCCACGCAGTTCATGCTGTGCTCGATCACCAAGTCCTTCACCGCCGCCGGCCTGGGCCTGCTGGTGGACGAGCGCAAGCTTAACTGGACCACGCCCGTGCGCGACCTCATCCCGGGATTCCGGCTGCACGATGCCGTCACCACCGAGCGCATCACGGTGCGCGACCTGCTCTGCCACCACAGCGGCATGCCGCGCCACGACTGGCTCCATACACCGGGCGACCTTGATACCAGCGAACTGCTGGCACGGCTGCGCTACCTGGCGCCCAGCCGTGACCTGCGCGAACGCTGGCAGTACCAGAACCTTGGCTACGTAATCGCCGGCCATGTGGCCGAGCGCCTCAGCGGCCAGCGCTGGGAGGACTTCACCGGGGAGCGCCTGCTGCGGCCGCTGGGCTTCTCACGCTTCGGTTTCTCCGCCGAGGCCCTGGCCGCCGCTCCCGACCACGCGCACCCGCATACGATGGTTGGCGACGAACGCCTGCGAGCCAGCCTGTCGTCCATTGTGAAGCCGGCCGGTGGCCTCGCCACCTCGGTAGAGGACCTGGCGAAATGGATGCGCTGCCTGCTGGATGAAGGCAAGGTTGGCGGGCGTGCGCTGCTATCGCCGGCGATCGTGCGCGACATGATGACGCCGGGCGTGCATATCGGCATGTCGGAGTTCCCGGAGGTCGGCGATCAGCATTACGGCCTTGGCCTCACGGTCGAGCAATACCGCGGCGAGCGCACGGTCTCGCACTCCGGCAGCTGGCTGGGCTGGGCGGCGCTGATGACGCTGATGCCATCCAGGCGTATCGGCATTGCGGTGCTGACCAACCGGGCACCCAGCGCGGTGACCGCGCTGCTGACCTATGCGGCTCTGGACCAGTTGTGCGGGCATCCGCCCATCGACTGGTTCACCTGCATGCAGGCCCGGCGCCACGAAATGCTCGCACAACTGCAGATCAACCAGGCGGCACGGCAAGCGCGGCAGCATACCGGCACCAGCCCCAGCCATCCGCTGCACGATTACGCAGGCGACTACTCGCACCCCGCCTACGGGCAAGTCACCATCGGTGCGGATGGCGATGCACTCTCCTGGCGCTGGCGCGGCATGTCCGGCCAGCTCGCCCATCGTCACTACGATGTGTTCAGCACGGCCGAAAAGCCCGCCGAAATCCATCCCGACAACCTGGCCCTCACCTTCCTCTTAACCGGGAAGGCACCATCGACAGCATTGCGGCACCGCTGGAGCCGCTGGTCGACGATATTGTCTTCCACCGCATGGCAAGCGGCGACGCGACCACGGCCGCCTTCCGCGCGCGCTGCGCCGGCGAGTACCGGCACAGCGTGCAGCGCATCGAAGTCGCGCTGGATGCGGCCGGGCACCTGCTCATGACCATCACGGGGCAACCCCGCTACCACCTGCTGCCGTCCGAGGGCCAGACCTTCGAGATCGCGGAGCTGCCCGGCTGGCGCGTGGAGTTTCGCGCGCCGGCGCAAGAGGCCGTGGACGCACTGAAGCTGTTCCAGCCGAACGGGACGTTCCTGGCATTGCGGGTGCAGCCGTAGCGCCGGCAAGCTACAGTCGACCACCTTCACGGGAGCACAACATGAATTGCGCACTGCTCATCATCGATTTCCAGGCCGGCCTGCTCGATTCCGCACCGTTGCCAGGCGATGCCGCCGCGGTTGCCACCAATATCAACACCCTGAGTACACGAGCCCGTCAGGCGGCCGTGCCGGTCATCTTCATCCAGCACGAGAATGAGGACGCCCTGCGGCACGGTTCAACGGCGTGGCAACTGTCCGCCGGACTTCAGGTCGAACCGGGTGACTACCGGATCGGCAAGCGCACCCCCGACAGCTTTCTGCGCACTGAACTCCAGACGGTCCTTGCTGAACATGATGTGAAGCATGTGGTCGTGTGCGGCTATGCCACCGAGTTCTGCGTTGACACCACAGTGCGCCGCGCGGCAGCCAATGGCTACGGGGTGACCATCGCCGCGGACGCGCACACGACGCACGACAAGCCGCACGCCGACGCGGCCCGCATTCGCGAGCATCACAATGCGACATTGTCGAATATCAGGAGCTTCGGGCCGAAGATTGCCGCGGTGAGCACGGATGCGATCGATTTTCGCTCGCTGGCGCGGCCGAGGTGCTGAGCCTCGCCCCGACCGCGCCTGCCGACGGTCAGGCCACCGCCGCCGACGACACACCCTGCTCCGCCTGCGCACTGCGCCGCGCCAGCAAGTCCAGCGCCACATCCACGATCATGTCTTCCTGCCCGCCCACCATGCGCCGCCGGCCCAGCTCGACCAGGATGTCGACCGTGCCCAGGCCGTAGCGCGCCGCGGCGGCCTCGGCATGGCGCAGGAAGCTGGAATAGACCCCCGCGTAGCCCAGCGCCAGGGTCTCGCGGTCAACGCGCACCGGGCGGTCCTGCAGCGGGCGCACGATGTCGTCGGCGGCATCCATCAGCGTGTAGAGGTCGCAGCCGTGCTGCCAGCCCAGGCGTTCGGCGGCGGCGATAAAGACTTCCAGCGGGGCGTTGCCGGCGCCGGCACCCATGCCGGCCAGGCTGGCGTCGACGCGGTCACAGCCCTCTTCCGCCGCGACGATGGAATTGGCCACGCCCAGGCTCAGGTTGTGATGGGCGTGCATGCCGGTCTGGGTTTCCGGCTTGAGCACGTCCTTGAAGGCGCGGAAGCGCTCGCGCACGTCCTGCATGCCCAGCGCGCCGCCGGAATCGACCACATAGACGCACTGGGCGCCGTAGCTTTCCATCAGCTTCGCCTGCTGCGCCAGCGCCGCGGGCGTGGTCATGTGGCTCATCATCAGGAAGCCGACGGTGTCCATGCCGAGTTCGCGCGCATATTCGATGTGCTGGCGCGAGACATCGGCTTCGGTGCAGTGCGTGGCCACGCGCACCACGCGCGCGCCGGCATCATAGGCGGCGCGCAGGTCGTGCACGGTGCCCACGCCCGGCAGCAGCAGCGTGGCCACGCGGGCATGGCGCACGGTCTCGGCCACGGCGGCGATCCATTCCAGGTCGGTATGGGCGCCAAAGCCATAGTTGAAGCTGGAGCCCGACAGCCCGTCGCCGTGCGCGACCTCGATCGAATCCACGCGCGCGGCGTCGAGCGCGGCCGCGATGCGGCGTACGTGGTCCAGGCTGTACTGGTGGCGGATGGCGTGGCTGCCGTCGCGCAGCGTCACGTCGGAGATGTAGAGCTTCCTGATAGGTTGTGCGGTCATCTTTGTCTCCCTGCGGCTCATGCGGACAGCCGGGCCTCGGCCAGGCGCTCGGCGCAGGCCAGTGCGGCGCTGGTCATGATGTCGAGGTTGCCGGCATAGGCCGGCAGGTAATGGGCGGCGCCCTCCACTTCCAGGAAGATCGAGGTCTTGATCCCGCTCATCGGTCCCAGGCCGGGGATATTCAATGGCGCCGACGCAGCGATACGCTCGAACTGTACGCGCTGCTTGAGCCGGTAACCCGGTACGTAACCCTGCACTGCCTGCGCCATCGCTTCGACGCTCGCCGCGATTTCCGCTTCATCACCGTCCTCCGACAAGGTGAAGACCGTGTCGCGCATCATCAGCGGCGGTTCCGCCGGGTTGAGCACGATGATGGCCTTGCCGCGCGCGGCGCCGCCCACCGAGCACAGCGCCTGGCTGGTGGTCTCGGTGAACTCGTCGATATTGGCGCGCGTGCCGGGCCCGGCCGACCTGCTCGATATCGACGCCACGATCTCGGCGTAGTGCACGTTGGCCACGCGCGACACCGCCGCCACCATGGGAATGGTGGCCTGGCCGCCGCAGGTGACCATATTGATGTTGGGGGCGTCCAGGTGCTGGTCCAGGTTGACCACGGGCACCACGTACGGGCCGATCGACGCCGGCGTCAGGTCGATCACGCGCACGCCGTGCTGCTGCAGCACGCGGTTGTGGTACGCATGGGCGCCGGCCGAGGTGGCATCGAAGACGATGCGGATATCGCCGAAGCCCGGCATGCCGACCAGCCCGTCGATGCCCTCGGCCGTGGTCGGCACGCCCAGGCGCTCGGCGCGGGCCAGCCCGTCCGACGCGGCATCGATGCCCACCATGGCGCCCATCTCCAGGCTCCGGCCGTGGCGCATCACCTTGATCATCAGGTCGGTGCCGATATTGCCGGAGCCGATGATGGCCACCTTGTGGCGGCCGCTTGCTTTCATGTCCATGTCGTTGTCCTTTTTCGCGTGGGCGTCAGCGGCCCAGTTCCCTGGCGGTCTTGCCGCCGATGCCGAACTGCGCCTTCGGCACCTCGGTGATCATCACGCGCACGGTTTCCACCGGCGCGCCCACCGCTTCGACCGCGGCATCGGTGAGGGCGCGGATCAGGCGCGCCTTCTGTTCGTCGGTACGGCCTTCGATCAGGAAGACCTGCATGATTGGCATGGTGTGTCTCCTTGGTGCGCGGTTCAGGTGAAGCGCATCGATACCGTGCCCAGGTGCTGGTAGCGAACGGTGATGTTGTCGCCGGCCGCCACCGCGATGGCCTCGGTCACGCCGCCGGTCATGATGAACGTGCCCGCCGGCAGCTCGCGCCCGCGCGCCCCCAGCATGTTGGCCAGCATGGCGACGCTGTTGGCCGGATGCCCCAGCACCGCCGCGCCGGCCGCCGTGGCCACCACCTCGCCGTTCTTCTCAAGCACAACGCCCAGGTTCTTCAGGTCCAGCCCCTCGGCGCCGCGGTGCGTGCCGCCCACGACGAAGCGCGCCGACGAAGTGTTGTCGGCAATCACGCTCTTCAGGTCGAAGCGGAAGTTCTCGTAGCGCGAGTCGATCACCTCCACCGCCGGCACCACGAAGTCCGTCGCGGCCAGCACGTCGCCGATATGGCAGCCAGGCCCCTTGAGCGGGGCCTTCAGCACGAAGGCAATCTCGGCCTCCACCTTGGGGTGGATCAGCGTGCCGGTATCGATGGCGGCCCCGTCCATGCAGGCGCCATAGTCGGTGAGGAAGCCGTACACCGGGTCGCTCACGCCCATCTGGCGCATCTTGGCGAACGAAGTCAGGCCCATCTTGAGCCCGGCGATACGGGTGCCGCGCGCCTCCTTGCGCGCGCGGATGGCGTCCTGGATGGCGTAGGCGTCGTCCCAGTCCATGTCCGGGTATTCATCGGTGATCTTGCGCACCGCCTCGCGCTGCAGCTCGGCGTTCTCCAGGTGCTCGGCGAGCCGGGCAATGGTGTCTTGTGTCAGGTTCATGGCTTGTCCTGCGCTGAATTGGAAAAGGGGTCGGGCTCAGACAAAGCGCACGCCGGCCGAGCCGATACCGCCCAGGCTGATGCGCAACTGGTCGCCAGCGGTTACGGGCACCATCGCGGCAAGAGAGCCGGACAGGATCACCTCGCCCCGCTTCAGGCCAATGCCCAGCCGGCCAAGCGTATTGGCCAGCCATGCCACCGCGTTGACGGGATGCCCGAGCGCGGCCGCGCCGGCGCCGGTGGCGACGATCTCGCCGTTTTTCTCCAGCGTCATGCCGACCGTGCCCAGGTCCACGCTGCGCGGGTCCACCGCGGCGTCGCCCAGCACGAATACGCCTGACGATGCGTTGTCAGCCACCGTGTCCTGGATGCGGATCTTCCAGTCGCGGATGCGCGAGTCGACGATCTCGAAGCAAGGCAGCACGTAGGCGGTGGCGCGCAGCACGTCGGCATTGGTCACGCCCGGCCCTTCCAGGTCTTCCTTCAGCACGAAGGCGATTTCACCCTCGGCCTTGGGCGCGATCAGGGTGTCGGCGGGAATCGCCGCGCCGTCGGGGTAGACCATGCCGGACAGCAGGTGGCCAAAGTCGGGCTGGCGCACGTCGAGCATGTCCATCACCACGCGGCTGGTCACGCCGATCTTCTTGCCGACCACGCGCTCGCCGGCATCGAGCCGGTGCTGCACCATCGCCAGCTGGATGCGGTAGGCATCGTCGATGCTCAACTCCGGCCACGATTCGGTCAGCGGCGCCACCGGGCGACGGGAGGCCAGCGCATGGTGCAGGCCGGCGCCGATCTCAAGGATAAGTTCGCTATGCATGATGGGACCTCACAGGCGGACGCAGACGTTGCGCAGCTCGGTGTAGAACTCGAGCGAATGGACACCGCCCTCGCGGCCGATGCCGGACTGCCTGGCGCCGCCAAAGGCGGTGCGCAGGTCGCGCAGGAACCAGGCATTGATCCAGCAGATGCCAACGTCCAGCGCGCTGCCCATGCGGTGCGCGGTGCCGAGGTCGCCGGTCCAGACCGTGGCGGCCAGGCCGTACGGGGTGTCATTGGCCAGCGCGATGACTTCCTCTTCGGTGTCGAACGGGGCGATATGGCAGCAGGGCCCGAAGATCTCCTCGCGGATCACGGCGGCGCTTTCCGGCAGGCCGGTCCAGATGGTGGGCTGCACCCAGGCGCCTTCGGCCAGCGCCCCCGGCATCTGCGGCACGCCGCCCCCGGTGACCACGGTGGCGCCGGCCTCGGCGGCCTTGCGGTAGTAGGACAGCACCTTGTCGCGATGCTCGTGCGACACCAGTGGGCCCATGTTCACGCCGAGCTCGGTGGGCCGCCCCAGCTTCAGGCCCTCGGCCTTCGCCTTCAGCGCGGCGACAAAGCGCTCGAAGATCGGCCGCTGCACATAGACACGCTCGGTGCCCAGGCACACCTGCCCGCTGTTCTCGAACGCCGAGCGCGTGATGCCGGCCACGGCCTTGTCGAAGTCCGCATCGGCGAACACAATGCCCGCGTTCTTGCCGCCCAGCTCGAACGACACCGGCCGCACGCCATTGGCCGCGTCCTTCATGATGGCCTCGCCGGTGCGGGTCTCGCCGGTGAAGGTGATGCCGTTGACCTGCGGGTGCGCGGTCAGGAAGGCGCCGGCCGAATCCGGGCCAAAGCCATGCACCACGTTGTAGACGCCGGGCGGCACGCCGGCCTCGTTCATCACCTCGCCCAGCAGCGTCGCGGTGGCGGGGGTCTCCTCCGAGGGCTTGACCACCACCGTATTGCCGCAGGCCAGCGCCGGCCCGACCTTCCACGTCATCAGCAGCAGTGGCAGGTTCCACGGGCACACCACGCCGATCACGCCGCGCGGGCTGCGCACCGCGTAGTTGATGGCCTTGCCGCCATCGGGCGTGTCCATGGCAAAGCTTTCGGTCGGCACGTTGCGGATCAGGTCCGCAAAGACCTTGAAGTTGGCCGCGCCGCGCGGGATGTCGATATGGCTGGCCAGCCCGAAGGGCTTGCCGGTATCGGCGATCTCCGCCTGCACGAATTCGTCGAAGTGGCGGTTGATGCCGTCAGCCACCGCGTGCAGCAGCTCGACCCGCTGCGCCACCGTCATGCGGCCCCACGGCCCCTGCAGCGCGCTGCGCGCGGCCTGCACCGCGGCGTCGACCTCGGCCCGCCCGGCCTCGTGCACGTGGCCGATCAGGCTGTTGTCGGTCGGGTTGCGGTTCTCGAAGGTCCGCGCGGTGCCGACCCACTCGCCGTTGATGAAGTTCTTGAAGTCTTTCATATTGGTTCTCTGGTGTTGAAGCAATCGCGCACTGCGATCCTCCGCTCATCGTTTGGGTGCTCCTTCTCCCGCTTGCGGGAGAGGGGGCAAATCAGCGGGAGGCGAGTGTTCGCGCTCAGGTCAGCACATTCAAAAACGCTTCGTTCAGCTTCCTGTCGTGATAGAAGATCGCGCGCCCCAGCTCGTTGTCGGTCCAGGTAATGGTGGGCTTGTCCGGGTAGTGGATATAGCCGCCGGAGAAGACCTCGTTGCGATTGCCCGAGGGATCGAAGAAGTAGATCGTCGCGCCGCGCGTGATGCCGTGGCGGGTCGGGCCGATGTCGAGCGAGACATCCTTCTTGGAGATGATGTCGGCCGCCTTCAGCACCTCGCCCCAGTTGTCGAGCAGGAACGAGGCATGGTGGAAGCGGTTCTTCTCCGGGTGCCGGATAAAGGCGATGTCGTGCGCCTTGTTCGAGCAGGTCAGGAAGGCGCCGATCAGCATCTCGCCATCGGGGCCGGCCACGACCTGCTCGGCCAGGGAAAAGCCCAGCACGTCGCGGAACAGCCTGACGGTGCCGTCGACATCATCGCCATACAGCAGGCAGTGGTCGAAGCGGCTGGGCGCCATGCCGCGCAGGTCGTCCGGCCAGGGGTCGGGGTTGAGGTCGCCGGTCCTGCAGCCGGGCTTGTCCTTGTCGGCAAAGAGCTCGATCGCATGGCCGGTGGGGATGGTGAAGCGAAAGCGCGCGCCGGTATGCGGGTGCTCGCCGGCGGAGATCCACTGGCAGTCGATGGCCAGGCCGGATCGCTCCACCTCCTGCGCCAGCCGCTCCAGCGTGTGGCCGCTGTCGACGCGGAAGCCCATGTAGTCCATGCCCGGACTATCGGCCTCGCGCAGCACCACGCTGTGGTGGTCGTGCTCGTCCCATGCCTTCAGGAACACCCGGCCCTGCGCATCGCGCGCGGTTTCGATCAAGCCGAGTACCTCGGTGTAGTGTTTCAGCGCCGGTTCCAGCTCCAGCACGCGCAGGGCTACGTGCCCCGGTCGCAATACGCCTGTCAATGCCATGGTGGGTCTCCTGGTGTGGTGGGGTGGCGTTGTGTGGGTGCCACCTTCCTTGCTTGTGCTTCGTTCGCTTGCTACCGGCCCTGTTCGCGCTGCCGCTGCTTTTCCAGGCAGCGCTGCAGCAGGGCCACCGGCCGCAGGCGGATATCGCTGTCCGGGTAGGTCTTGCAGGCCAGCACCAGTCCGTCGCGCTGCTCCGCTTCGGACAGGCAGGCGCGGCTCATCTTGCCGGCGTGGTAGTCGCCGGCCTCGATGCGGACCTTGCACACGCCGCAGCCGCCGCCGCGGCAGCCGGCGGGTATGCCGCGCTGGCCCAGCACTTCCATGGCCCGCAGCAGGTTCTGCTCCGGCGCGCAGGGGTAGCGCAGCCCGCTGCCGGCGATCTCGACGGTATGCATGGCCGGCCTCCTCAGATCTTGAACAGCGGACTGCGCGCGCTGTTCTGCGCATCGGCCGCGGACAGGAACTTCTCGGTGTGGATATCCGCCTCGAACAGCCGGCCCTGCATCAGCGTGCGGATGCAGGCCTCGATCATCGGCGGCGGCCCGCACAGGTAGGCCTTGTGGCCGCGGAAGTCGGCATTGCCGTCCTGCGCGTAGAGCTGCTGAAGCACGTCATGCACGTAGCCGCGCGCGCCGCTCCAGCCGCTGTCGGCGGGTTCGTCCGACAGCGCGGGCACGTAGCGGAAGTTGGGGTGGGCCTGCGCCAGCGCCTGGAACTCGGCGCCGTAGTACAGCTCGCCGCGGTTGCGTGCGCCCTGCACCAGCGTGATCGGCAGGGTCTCGCCGGCGGCCAGCAGGTCCAGGATCATCGCGCGCGGGCTGGACAGGCCGGAGCCGCCCGCCAGGAACAGCATCGGCACCTGCGCCGACTTGCGCACGAAGAAGCGGCCATAGGGCGCTGAGAACGACAGTTCATCGCCGACCGCCAGTTGGTCGTGCAGGTAGCCAGTGGCCTGCCCGTCCGGCACACGGCGCACGTGCAGCTCGACCAGCTCGTCGCCCGGCGCGTTGGCCAGCGAGAACGCGCGCGGCTGATCGCAGCCCGGCACGGTCAGGTTGACGTACTGACCGGCCTGGAATGCCGTGCGTCCGCCATCCTTCACACGCAGCCAGATGCCCAGGATGGTGGGCGTCAGGGCGCGCGTCTCGACAACTTCGGCGCGATAGTCGGCCAGCGGCAGGCCCAGCGCATCGGCATCTTCCTCAATGTCGGCCTCGATCACCAGGTCCGACTGCGCAGTCGCGCAGCAGGCCAGGCACTGGCCGTTGTCGCGCTCGAAGTCCATCAGCGCGAAGCTGGAGGCCTCGCCCTGCTCGACCTCGCCGTCCACCACCTGCACCTTGCAGGTGGCGCACAGGCCGTGGCAACAGGCATGGGGCAGCCACACGCCGTTGCGCAGGCAGGCGTCCAGCACGGTCTGCCCGGGAGCGATGGGGATGGTCTGCCCGATCGGTTCAATGGTCAGCGAATACATCTTGGTCTCCTTCCGGTGGTGCGTTCGCCCGTGCGCCTCAACTGCGGCTGCCGCCGATGCCGTCCAGCCCCGGCGTGCGGAAGCGGAACACGTCCTTGTGGCCCAGGCCGTTCTCTTCCAGCGAGCGGTGCAGGTCGGGCTGCCAGGGCTGGCCGCCGCGCAGCCACTGCACCTGGCCCCAGTCGATGCGGGCAAAGTCGGGGTGGTAGCCGTAGACGCCGGGCAGCACCTTGTCCACCACCTCGCGCAGCGGCATCGACGGCGGGAACGGTAAGCAATGCGGGGCGCAGAACAGCAGGTGGCCGTCCCAGCCGATATAGAGCAGGCGGTTGCCGTGGAACACGGCCTCGCGGTCGGCCGCCTCGAAGGCGTAGTCGCCGATGGATACGACGGGCATGGTTGTCTCCTTGTCTTTTGATGGGGCCGCTTCAGGCGGCGTCGGCGGCAGGACCGATGCCCTTCCACGCGTTCCAGTTGCGCTGGTCCTGCGAGCCATCGAAGTCCAGGTTGTCAGCGCCCGGGTTCAGCCGGTACCACTTGAGCACGTCCTCCAGCGTGGCGCCGCCGCAGTTGCCCTGGTAGATCTGGTGCACCGGCAGCCAGGCCTGCGCGTACTTGGCGGGCTCGTCGTCGAAGATGTCCTTGCAGCCGTCCGAGCAGAAATGGAACTTCATGCCGTGGTAGCTGCTTTCGCGGTAGCAGGTCTGGGTGGGATCGTCCGGCTCCGAGAACACCATCGGGATCTGGCAGGTCTGGCACAGCATCGGCAGCGTGGCGTTGTAGAAACGGTCGCCGGCCTGCTGGCGCTCCTGCCAGTGGTCCAGGCGCGGCTTGTAGTAGCGCTCGAAGGTCTGCGGGTACTTCTCGGCCAGCCACGCCATCTCGTCCGCCTTGGGCACCCAGGTGTGGAAGCCGGCCGCGCCCGCGTAGTTGTAGAAGGTGGCCCAGGCCTCGTGCGTGATGCGGTCCTTGGTCTTGGTGGCCACTTCGTGGTACTTGGGCATGCGCAGGCCGTAGCGCTCCAGGTCCTTGAACAGCGCCCCGCCCGCCTGCTCGAAGTACATCTCCCAGGCCTCGGCCCACGACATCACGCGCTTGGGCAGCATGTAGTCCATCATCATGCCGACCAGCGTGAGCAGGCGGAAGCCGCGCCAGAACCACTTGTCCAGCCACTTCTGCAGGATCGGGATATTGCCGGGGTCCTGCTCGCACAGGAACTTGACCACTTCCAGGCCCAGCGTCATGTGGCGCGACTCGTCGGACTGTGCGGAGAAGCCGAAGGTCACCGTGGCCATGTCGCCGTTGTAGGCGGCGCCCGACATGAACGGCATGAACAGCAGGTTGGTCAGCACATACTCGAACGAGAACGAGATCGCGGTGATGAACTCGAACGGCCCCGCGCTCATCGCGTCCTCGAAGTAGGACTTGGGCACCGACAGGTACCAGACCCGGTCGTGCATATGGCGCCATTCGCCAAAGCCGTGGAAGTACTTGTTGTAGACCGACAGCGTGTGCAGCTGGGTCTGGGCGTGGCGCAGTTCGTCGACCGACTGCATCTGCGCCGCCACGCGCGCGCCGGCGCCGCGGAAATGCCGGCCCAGGTGCGCGTAGCCGCGGTGGGCAGCGTATTCCAGCGGCGTCACGCCGGTCAGGAACAGCCGCAGCGCGTTCAGGTAGCGCGGATCGGATACGTTCAGGTGGCCGTTGTTCTGCACGAACGAGTCGATGATCGCGTACAGCTTGCGCTCCTTCTCCGACTGGTATTTCCAGTAGGCATCCATGGTCATGCGGAACGGGTCTTCCCATTTGTCCCAGTCGTGGATGCGGATGCCCTCGTACTTGTCGAACGGGAAGACCTTGTCCATCGGCTCGTAGGTCGTTTCCCAGGCCAGGTCCCGCGTCATCGAGGCGTACTTCTCGCGCAGGTTGAGCTTCTTGCGTGCGTCCATGATGTCTCCGTGATGTTCTGTGTGCCGCTGCGGTGTCAGGCATTCCAGCGCAGCGTGAAGGCGTCTTCGTCTTCGTCGATGTTTCCGCACAGCGAGATGAGGTTCAGGTGGATCTCCTGCAGGTCCCAGTCGCGGCCGAGCTTGCCGGCCACCAGTTCGCGCACGATGGTCAGGTGGCCGGGGGCGTCAATCTTGACCATGGCGGGAAACTGCGACACCACCGCATGCGGGTTGGCCTCGGTGATGGCGTCGATGATGGGTCGGGTGTCGTCGTTGTTCTGCAGCGCGATGTAGACGTTGGCTGGGGTGGCTGACATGGCGTGTCTCCGTGGGGTTCGTTGTGGGCGGATCAGGCAGCCAGGCCGAGCTTGCCCAGGCGGACTTCGAACTGCTCGCGGCACAGCGCCACCATCTGCGCGCCGTCCTCGCCGGTGAGCGCATCGGCCACCGGCACCAGCGCCTGCGCCACCTCGGCGCAGGCGGCGCGCGCCCAGCCAGACAGCAGCACGCGGTTGGCCTCGGACTCGGCCGCGGCGGCCTGGATCACGGCATCGACCCAGCGTGCGTGCTCGTCGCGCCAGTCGTTCATGAATTCGGTCAGCACCGCCAGCCCGGTGCCGCAGGCGCGCGCGATCACCGCGTCGGCATGCTGGTAGACCAGCGGGTAGAGCAGCCCGTCGAGCACCAGGTTCTGGGCGATGAAGGTCTCGAACCAGTCCTCGGTGACAAAGGTATGCTCGACAAAGCGGCGCAGCGGCTGCCATGCGGCGCTCTCCAGCCACGCCACCCTGGCCCGCTCCAGCGCCACGCCGGTATTGCCGTCCAGCAGCATGCCGATGCGCGACAGGTATTGGGCGATACCCAGGCGGTCCATCGCGCAATAGGTGCAGGCCTGCGTGATGGCCGTGCCCCAGCCATAGTCGGCGCAGTAGAAGTTGTTCATGTTGGCGCCCCACTCCACATGGCGCAGCGGCAGCAGGCCTGTGGCCAGGCGTTCCTGCCATTCGGCCGGCAGCGCCTGCAGCAGCCCGCGCTTCTCGACAAAGGCAAAGCTCTTCTCCGTTGCATCCTGCTGGCGCCCGCGCGCGGTAACGTAGGCGCCGTAGTAGAACTGGCGCGGGTCCTTCAGCGCGTACCAGTCCTGCATCACGATCGCCGTGCGGCGCTTGTCATACAGCTCGAAGCTGGGGTCCCAGGTGGGGCGGTAGTGGAAGTTCACCTCCGACTGCACGTCGTAGGTCGCCTCCTGGTAGCGCGACGCCGGCTTGTCGCCGAAGCGGCGCGCGACATGGCCGTAGGTCTGGCGCAGCGGCTGGATCTGCTGGGTCTTGATATCGACTTGCATCGTTTGGTCTCCTGTATCCCTTCTCTCTTTGTGATGCGGTGGCTGCGGCGTCAGTCGTCGGCTTGCGGCTGCGGCGCTGCTTCCAGCGGGGGCAGGAAGCGCACGCGGTTGACGCAGCAGAAGGCTTCGAACATCGGCTCCGGCATGATCAGTTCGACGTTGAGCTCAGGGTCGGCCACGCTGAAGGCGAACTGAACAAACCCTTCTGGGGTGCGGCCCTCGACCCGCACATAGCGCGGCGTGGCTTCGAACAGGGGAACCGACGGGGTGTTCATGGCGCGCTCCATTGCGTTGGCTGGACGCAGGCCTTATTGCGAAGACCGTGCCAGCGAGCGCGAAGCGTTGTGGGACAAGGGTTGCGGGGAATTGGCGGTGGCGAGCGTGCGCGTTAACCCGGAAAGGTCCGCGCGAAACGCATCGATGAATTGATGAAGCTGCGCGCAGGCCTTGATCAAATGATCAAAAGCCGCGCCGGGCGGGCGTTTGCGGGCAGCGAGCAGATGCGGATGGGATTGCCCTGCGGCGCAGCAGCGTGCGTGGGCAACCTAGTTGAGAAGACTTGATCTGACAGGGAAAAATCGTTGGCGCGGTGCAGCATCGGGCAACTTCGGGCCGATGCGCGGCCCGGAGGGGCTGCATCAAATGATCAAGTGGAGAAATGCGAGGGGCCGGGAGAAGCGGAGGAGATGGGTGGCGCAGGGGATCGTGTGAACGCGCTTGATCCACGCGAGTGTGCTCCCCTCTCCCGCTTGCGCGAGAGGGGAGCACACCCTCGGCATTTGAAGCCTGGAAGCGGCCTCAGTTACCGTTGCCGTGGCCGTTACCCCCGCGCGTGCCGCGCATCTTCCACCGATACGCCAGCTGCGGCCGCGTAATACCCAGCAACCGCGCCGCCTGGCTCATATTGCCGTCGGCGCGCTGCATGGCCGCCTCCATCAGCACGGTCTCGACTTCGCCCAGCGCCAGCTGCTGCTCGGACATCTGGTCCAGCAGCGCATGGACCGCGGCTTCGCGCAGGTCTGGCAAGGTGCCGCCCGCCCCCAGCCGCGGCGCGGTATCCACCACCGGTGCCACGGTGCCTGGCAGGAACAGGTGGTCGGCGGTGATCTGGCCGCCCTGGCTGGCCAGGATCACGCCGCGCTCGATCACGTTCTCCAGTTCGCGCACGTTGCCGGGCCAGTCATAGTGGCGCAGCTCGGCCAGCGCGCGGTCGGTGATGCCGACGATGCGCTTGCCGTGGCGCGCGCCGTAGCGGGCCACGAAGCGCTCGGCCAGCGGCCGGATATCGTCCAGGCGCTCGCGCAGCGGCGGGATCGTGACCGGATAGACATTGAGGCGGTAGTACAGGTCCTTGCGGAAAGTGCCCTGCTTCACGGCTTCGGCCAGGTCGACATTGGTGGCGGCCACCAGCCGCACGTCCACCTTTCGCGTGCCGGTGCCGCCCACGCGCTCGACCTCGCCTTCCTGCAGCACGCGCAGCAGCTTGGACTGGGCCGAGGCGGAGAGTTCGCCCAGCTCGTCCAGGAACAGGGTGCCGCCGTGCGCGCGCTCGAAGCGCCCGGGGCGCGACTGGCTGGCGCCGGTGAAGGCGCCCTTTTCCACGCCGAACAGCTCGGACTCAATCAGCTCGTCGGGAATCGCCGCGCAGTTCACGGCAATGAAGGGCTTGTCGGCACGCCCGCTCACGCTGTGCAATGCCTGCGCGAACCGCTCCTTGCCCACGCCGGTCTCGCCCAGCAGCAGCACCGTCACGTTGCTGGCCGCGGCGCGTTGCAGCAGGCTCCAGGCGGCGCGAAAGCCTGGCGAGGTGCCGACCAGGTCGGCCGGCGTGGCCGGGGTGCCCTGCAGCGCGCGCAGGTGCTCGACCTCGCTCTGCAGGGCGATGATGGTTTCGATCACGGGATCGGGCTGGTACAGCGCCAGTGCCTGCGCGCCGTCTTCCCAGGCTTCCACCGGCTTGCCGATGATGCGGCAGTGCGGGTGCCCGCAGGCGATGCACTCGACCTCGCGGTACAGGATGGTGCGCCCCATCAGCGCCGAGGTGTAGCCGGTGGCGTAGCCGATCTGCATCCAGCAGGCAGGCTCGTCGACGATGCCGAACAGCTGGCGGTGGACGTCGCCCTCGAAGGAGTCTTCCCACAGGAACTCGCCATCGTAGATGCCGGCGGCGATATCGATGTCGACCTTGACCGGCGTGACCCGCACCACCCCCTCGATGGTATGCAGGCAGGGCCCGATCTCCAGCTGGCCGAAGTCGCTGTGGCCGGCGCGCAGCTTGCGCGCGACCTCCGCATCGCGCATGCCCGAATGGAAGCCCATGCGGGTGAACAGGCCGCGCGCGCGCTCCATGCCCAGGGTGTCCACCAGTTCCTTGCGCAGCGCGCCCAGGGCGGCGGTATGGATCAGGATCATGCGCTGCTCGTCCAGCCAGATCGCGCCCTCCTCCATGGCAAAGCGCAGGCGGCGGGCAAGATCGGCCAGGCCATCGCGCATGGTGGCCGAGAACTTGTCGGTTGAACTGCTCATTGTCTCCCCTCAGTGCCGGCGGGTGATCCGCTCGAGTGTGCCTTTCGGCTGGCATCTTACGCACATTATGTGCCAGGGAGACGGGGGGCTGGGTAATGACATTCCCCCGGAGCATCTCGGGGGGACTCCCCCTATGAACCGCGCTGGTCCAGGCCGCTCAATCCGCCCGGATACCCCGCTGGCGGATCAGCACACCCCACTTCTCGGTTTCCTTCGCCAGGTGCTCGCGCAGCACCGCCGGCGAACTGCCGATCGGCTCGGCGCCGATTTGCGCCAGCCGCTTCTGCACCGCAGGCTTGCGCAGCGCCTCGAGCATGGCGCGGTTGAGCGTGTCGATGACCGGCTGCGGCGTCTTCGCCGGCACGAAGGCCGCGAACCACGGCGACAGTTCATAGCCCGGCAGGCCGGCTTCGGCCACCGTCGGCACATTGGGCAGCGCACTGGAGCGCTTGCTGGTGGTGACCGCGATCGCCGTCAGCTTGCCCGATTCGATATGCGGCCTGGCCGAGGTGATGCTGTCGAACATGTAGTCGACCTGGCCGCCCAGCAGGTCCGTCATCGCCGGGCCGCTGCCCTTGTAGGGGATATGCAGCATGTCGACGCCAGCCATCGAGGTGAACAGCTCGCCCGCCAGGTGGATCGAGGTGCCGTTGCCCGCGGAGGCATAGGTGTACTTGCCCGGCGCCGCCTTGGCGTGCGCCACCACATCCTTGACGGTGCTTTCCTGGCGCCGCGCCTTGCTGGCCACCAGCACGTTGGGCACCACCGCCAGCAGCGACACCGGCGCGAAGTCCTTGACCGGGTCGTAGCTCAGCCGGCCGTACAGCGCCGGGTTCACGGCCATGCCGTTGGCGACGATGATCAGCGTGTAGCCGTCGGCGGGCGCGCGCGCCACCAGTTCGGCGCCGATATTGCCGCCGGCGCCCGGCCGGTTCTCGACCACGATGGCCTGGCCCAGCGTGCGCGACATGTCTTCGCCCAGCGTGCGCGCGATGTTGTCCATGGCACCGCCCGCGGGGAACGGCACGATCCAGCGGATCGGATGGTCGGGATAGGCCGCGTGCGCGGCCGGCGCGGCGAACGACAGGCCGGCAGCCAGTGCCAGCGCCCCTGCGCGGCCGGTGCTTGCCAGCCGCTGGAATAACGTTTTCATAGTCTCCTCACTGCTTGATGCGCCCCGCGCATATGGCGTGTCATGCGGGGAAGTTGCCTGCCAGTTCAGCCGCGCCGGTAGTGCGCCAGCTTGTCTTCGTCCAGCGCCAGCCCCAGGCCGGGGCCTTCGGGCAGGTGCAGGCTGAAGTCGCGGTACTCGGGGCGCTGCTGCACGATATCGTCCTTGAGCAGCAGCGGTCCGAACAGCTCGGTGCCCCAGGCCAGCTGCGGCAGCGTGCAGAAGCCATGCGCCGCGGCAATGGTGCCGACGCTGCCCTCCAGCATGGTGCCGCCGTACAGCGCGATGCCGGCGGCGTCGCCCACCGCGGCGGTGCGCAGCATGCCGAAGATGCCGCCGGCCTTGGCGATCTTCAGCGCGAACACGTCGGCACCGCCGATGCGCGCCAGTTCCATCGCGTCTTCCGGGCCGCACACCGCTTCATCTGCCATGATCGGCACCACGAAGCGCGCGGCCAGCCGGGCCAGCGCCATGCGCTGCTCGCGCGGAGTCGGCTGCTCGATCAGGTCGATGCCCGCGGCTTCCAGCATGGCGATGCCGGTGGCGGCGTCGGCCTCGTTCCAGGCCTGGTTGACGTCGACGGTGACGCGCGCCCGGTCGCCCAGCGCGCGCTTGATCGCGGCCACATGGGCCACGTCGTCGCGCACGCTGCGCCGGCCGATCTTCAGCTTGAAGGTATGGTGGCGGCGCTCGGCCAGCAGTTGCTCGGCCTCGGCAATGTCGCGGGCGGTGTCGCCGCTGGCAAGCGTCCACAGCACCGGCAGTGTCGACCGCACCGCGCCCCCCAGCAGCGTGGCCAGCGGCACGCCCAGGCGCTTGCCCTGCGCATCCAGCAACGCGGTCTCCAGCGCGGACTTGGCGAAGCGGTTGCCGCGCGCGACCTTGCCCAGGCGCGCCATCGCGCCATGCACGTTGGTGGCATCCTGGCCGGCCAGCGCAGGGGCCAGGTAGGTGTCGATGGTCAGCTTGATGCCTTCCGGGCTTTCGTCGCCATAGGACAGGCCGCCGATGGTGGTGGCCTCGCCGATGCCCTCCACGCCGTCGCTGCAGCGCAGCCGCACGATCACCAGCGTCTGCTGCTGCATGGTGGCCATGGCCAGCTGGTGTGCCCGGATGGTGGGCAGGTCCACCAGGATGGCTTCCACTGAAGTGATAGTCGTGGTCATACCTTGTCGATGCAAATTGATAATTGAAGTCAAGTATGCGGCTTGACTTTGCCGGCGTCCAAGACCGATGATGTCTCAATCGATACCCTACAGGTATGGGAGCAGGACACCAATGGAACTCCGGCACCTGCGTTATTTCCAGGTCGTGGCCCAGGAACTCAACGTCACCCGCGCCGCCGAGCGGCTGCATATGGCGCAGCCGCCGCTGTCGCGCCAGATCCGCCAGTTGGAAGAGGAAGTGGGCGTGGCACTGTTCGACCGCGTCGGCCGCGGGCTGCGGCTGACCGAGGCGGGCCGCTTCCTGCTGGAGCAGTCCACCCAGCTGACGCAGCGGCTGGAAGAAACCATCGAAGGCACGCGCCGCATCGGGCGGCAGGACAAGCGCTGGTTCGGCATCGGCTTCGTGCCGTCGGTGCTGTATGGCGTGCTGCCGGAACTGATCCGCGAACTGCGTGAATCAGACCGGCACGACCAGCAGGTAGAGGTAGGACTGGCAGAGATGATCACCGTCGAGCAGATCGAGGCGCTCAAGGCCGGCCGCATCGACCTGGGCTTCGGCCGCATCACGCTGAATGATCCCGCCATCCGCCAGCAGGTGGTGATGGCCGAGCCACTGGTGGCAGCGCTGCCCGCACGCCTGCCCGCGCCCCGCCGCAAGGCGCTGACGCCACAGGCGCTGGCGGCGCAGCCGTTCATTCTTTACCCGGCCCGGCCGCGGCCCAGCTATGCCGACCACCTGCTGTCGCTGTTCCGCGCGCAGGGCCTGCAATTGCGTGTGGCGCAGGAGGCCAACGAACTGCAGACCGCGCTGGGGCTGGTGGCGGCCGGCATAGGCATCACGCTGGTGCCAGCGTCGATCCAGCGGCTGCATCGCGACGACGTGCGCTACTGCCCGATCGACGCGCCGGGCTTCGTGTCGCCGGTCATCATGAGCTATCGCGAAGGCGACACGTCACCGTTCCTGGCGCGGGTGGTGGAATGGGTGATGCGGCAGGGACAGTAAGCTGCATCAGGTGCCGGTGAACTGCGGCCTGCGCTTTTCCTTCCAGGCCAGCGCGCCTTCGCGGATGTCCTGCGACTGGGTAGCCCGGCTGATGTCGCCAGCCAGCGCCTCAGTATCCAGCGCGCCGCGCCCGATCGCGTTCAGGTGCCGCTTCATGCCTTGCACCCCCAGCGGTGCAAGCCCGGCCACCGTGTCGCTGAGCTGGTCGGCGCGCTCGCGCAGGCGCTCGGCCGGCAGCAGCTCGGTCAGGAAGCCGCGGCGGAGCATCTCGTCGGCGTCGATGCGCTCCGCAGTCAGGAACAGGGGCTTGGCGTGGTTCAGGCCCAGCCGGCTGATATAGCGTTCCATGCCGCGCTGGTAGAAATGCAGCCCCAGCCGCGCCGCGGGCATGAACATGTCCACCGCAGCGGTGCCAAGCCGGAAATCGCACGCCAGCGCCAGGTCCGTGCCGCCGCCATAGACGCCGCCGTGGATCTCGGCAATGGTCACCGCGCGGCAGTCTTCCACCGCGTTGACCAGGGTCTCGAAGCCGGCACCGCGCTGCCCGGCCGCGAGCCTGCCGATATCGAAGCCGCTGCAGAAGTACTTGCCGGTGCCGCGCAGGCGCAGCACGCGCACGTCGCTGTCGTTCACGGCATCGACATGCCGTTGGCTCGGCCAGGTCATCCGGCCCGAGGCGGTTTGCCACCTCCGGGCGGCGCAGCGTGATCGTGGCGACATGACCGGCGCGACACTTTTGGTTACAAAACCAAATCGCCAAATGTGTTTGATGTCAAACATCTGACATTTGACCAATCAACAATCGCTCACTGTCACGACAAGCCAAGGCCAAGCGCACCCGAACCGGCCAGTTCCCCGCACTTGTCGTCCGCGCGGCGGACGTCCATGGGCCTGCATCCGATGTCGGCGCATGGGCTCGGCAATCGTTATCCCCCTCAACGACTACAGGGCATGCACAAATGAGACCTTCATTGCTGTCGCGTTCCGCCCGGCCATGGCTGGCGGCCGGCACCCTCACCCTCGCACTGATGCTTACCGCCTGCGGCGGCGACGACTCGCCGGGCGCGAGCGGCAGCACCCTCCAGCCCACCGCCGCCAATGGCAACAAGCCGGACCAGCCAGGCAAGCCTGACCGGCCCGGCACCTGCACCACGCGTTGCGCCCCGTGATGCGGGCCCTTTTTCGATCCAGCGACAGACCGACCCAGCCACAGCCATGACCTTCAACCCGTCAAAAAGACAGTTCCTGAAGACCAGCCTCGGCACCGGCGCCGCCGCCGCGGTGCTGGCCAGCTTTCCGCCCAGCATCCGCCGCGCGATCGCCATCGAGGCCAACAACGCCACCGGCACCATCCAGGACGTCAAGCACGTCGTGATGGTGATGCTGGAGAACCGCTCGTTCGACAACTACTTCGGCACCTTCAAGGGCGTGCGCGGCTACGGTGACCGCTTCGCGATCCCGTTGCCCAATGGCAAGAACGCGTTCTACCAGACCGATGCCAACGGCAATCTCCTGACGCCCTACCATCTCGACGAAACCCAGGGCAACGCGCAGCGTGCCGGCGGCACGCCGCACACCTGGCCCGATGCGCAGGCCGCGTGGGACCACGGCCGCATGGACCGCTGGCCGGTGGCCAAGAAGACGCTGTCGATGGGCTACTACGATGACGCCGAGATCCCGTTCCAGCGCGCGCTGGCTGACGCCTTCACGTTGTGCGATGCCTACCACTGCGCGATGCACACCGGCACCATCCCCAACCGCCTGTTCTACTGGACCGGCAGCAATGGTCCCACCGGCGACAACGTCGCGGTGATGATTAACGAGTTCAACGCGGGCGCGGATGTGGGCCCCTCCACCGAAGGCTGGACCTGGAAGACCTACGCCGACCGCCTGCAGGCCGCCGGCGTGGGCTGGAAGGTCTACCAGAACGTGCCGGACAACTATGGCTGCAACCAGATGATGAGCTTTCGGTACTGGCGCGCAGAGATGGAGAAGATGCCCGTCGGGCGCAAGCTCTCCAACACCGCCGGCACCGGCGTCAACCCGCCCTACAACCCGGACATCGACGACCAGTACAGCCCGCTGGCCAAGGGCTTCTGCAACACCATGCCCGACGGCGGCTTCCTGCAGTCGCTGCGTGACGACGTGCTCAACGGCACGCTCCCTGAGGTGTCGTGGATCATCCCGCCGGCCGAGTTCAGCGAGCACCCCGGCCCGTCCAGCCCGGCCAAGGGCGGCTGGTACGTGCAGGCCATCCTGGACGCGCTGACGGCATCGCCCGAGGTCTGGAGCAAGACCGTGCTGCTGATTAACTTCGACGAGAACGACGGCTTCTTCGACCACAGCCCGCCGCCGACCGCGCCGTCGCGCAACCTGGACGGTACGCTAGCCGGCAAGTCGACCCTCGACGACGCGCAGATGGCGTACGAGTACTTCAACTTCCAGCCCGCCACGGCCAAGCAGCCGCCGCAGGACGGCAAGCCCTTCGGCCCCGGCCCGCGCGTGCCGATGTGGGTGGTGTCGCCGTGGAGCCGCGGCGGCTGGGTCAACTCTGAAGTGTTCGACCACACCTCGGTGCTGCGCTTCCTGGAGGCGCGCTTCGGCGTGATGGAGCCGCAGATCAGTGCCTACCGTCGTGCCATCTGCGGCGACCTGACCAGCGCCTTCAACTTTGCCACGCCCAACACCGAGACCCTGCCCACGCTGGCCGGCCGCACCACCCGTGCCGACGCCACCAGCCTGACCGCCTGGCAGCAGACCCAGCCGGCGATCCCGGTGCCGGCCACGCCCGCGCTGCCGGAGCAGGACACCGGCACGCGTCCGTCGCGCAAGCTGCCATACGAACTGCATACCAGTGCACGCGTCGATGCCGCATCCAAGGCCGTGCGCCTGCTGTTCGCCAACGCCAGCACCAACCAGGCCGGCGCGCTGTTCCACGTCTATGACAAGCTGCACCTCGACCGCATTCCGCGCCGCTACGTGGTTGAAGCCGGGAAGACGCTGGACGATGCGTGGGACATTAATGCCGACGGCGGCAAGTACGACCTGTGGGTGCTGGGGCCCAACGGCTATCACCGCGCGTTCTCCGGCGACATCAACGAAGCGGTGACCACGTCGACGGAAATCCAGGTCTGCTACAACCCGTGCAAGAAGCCCACGATCCAGGTGAAGCTGCATAACGACAGCGATGCCGACGTGACCTTCACCGTCACGGCGCTGGCCTACCGCGACGACGGCCCGTGGACGCAAAGGGTGAAGCGGGGCAAGGTGGAAACGCTGGAATGGCCGGTGGCCGACAGCGGCAACTGGTACGACTTCGTCGTGACCTGCGAGGCCAGCCCGTCGTTCGCGCGGCGCTTTGCGGGGCGGATGGAGACCGGCGAGGACGCGGTCAGCGATCCGGAGATGGGAGTGGTTTGATGCGGCATGCCCCGGGGCTCGCGTTGAGCCCCCGGGCGGATTGTGCGAAGCAAGTCGCGTAAGCGTAGCCGGCGCCCCGCCGGCTACGCCTTGCGCCAGACCGGCGACGCCGAGATCGTTACCTTGCGCGGCAGGATCTGCGGCGCGGTGAAGGCATCGGCGATGCGCTGCTGCTCGGCCAGCGCGGCAGCGTCGACCGTGCGCACCGCGTAGCTGCGCCGCGCATTCGCGGCTTCCACCGTGGCCGCATCCAGGCCGATCAGCGGCGCGTGCCAGCGCGCTGCCTCGGCCGGATTGCGCTTGACCCAGTCGCCCGCGTCGCGCAACGCATCGAACACGACCTCAAGCACCTCGGCATGCGCGCGCGCGAACGGCGTCGCCGCCAGGTAGAAGCGCCGATAGCTGGCCAGCCCCTCGCCATCGCGCAGCACGCGCGCATTGGCCTGGCGCTGCACCGCCGCGAGGAACGGATCCCAGATCACCCATGCGGCCACGCTGCCGCGCTCGAACGCCGCGCGCGCGTCGGCCGGGCTCAGGTATGCCGGTTCAATATCGCGGATCGACAGACCCGCGCGCGCCAGCGCTTCCAGCACCAGGTAGTGCGCGCCTGCGCCCTTGGCAAACGCCACCCGCTGCCCCTTGAGTTGCGCCACCTCGCGGATCGGCGAATCGCCGCGCACGACAATGGCCTGTGCCTGCGGCGAAGGCGTCTCGCTGGCGTAGTAGGTCAGCGCGGCACCCGCAGCCAGCGCAAACGGCGGCACCGCATCGGCCACGTCGGCGCTCAGGTCGATATTGCCGAGGTTCAGCGCTTCAAGCAGCGGCAAGCCCGAGGTGAATTCGTACCACTGCACCGCCACACCCTTGGCCGGCAGCGCCTTCTCCAGCGTCTGCCGCGATTTCAGCAGGATCATCAGCGTGGAGGACTTCTGGTAGCCGATGCGCAGCGCGGTCTGGCCCTGCCCCCAGCTGACGCCTGGCAGCGCACTGGCGGCAGTTGCCGCGCCCGCTGCGGCCAGAAGCAGGCGGCGGCGTGAGTCGTGGGTCGGGTTCATGACGGTACTCCGGGATTTCATCAGGAGCGCCAGATTAGTCATGGGCCCGCACAAAGCCAACGAAGATTGTCGCGAATGCTTATGCGCCGGCTGCGCGAATCACCGCTGGCCGGCGTTATGATCTGGCACTCCTGCGCAACTACCGAACAGAAAACAATGAACCTGTCTGCCGGCATCCCCATCCTCCGGATCTTCTCGGTCGACAAGGCCAAGGAGTTCTACCTGGACTTCCTCGGCTTCACGCTCGACTGGGAGCATCGGTTTGAGGACGGCTTGCCGCTGTACGCGCAGGTCAGGCGCAGCGGCCTGACGCTGCACCTGAGCGAGCACCATGGCGACGCCACGCCCGGATCGACGGTGTTCGTGACAGTGGAGGATATCGATGCGCTGCAGCGGGAGCTGTCTGCCAAGGCCTATCCTTACGCCAGGCCCGGCGTTGAGGATGTGGGCTGGGGGCGGATGCTGCAGGTGGCCGATCCGTTCGGGAACCGGCTGCGGTTTTGCGAGGTGTCGGGGGATTAGTGTCCTGTCCCGTATGTTTGCGGGACGGGACGCCAGGTCCGCACCTGCAGCTCAGTTGCGCTTGACCAGCGGCGCCGGGAACCACTCCCCGGACAGGACCGGCTGGTCCGGCCCATAGAGACGGAACGTCAGGTTGTAGTTCTTTCCCTTGGGCGTGGGCAGCCAGTTGCCGTCAGGCGCGTCCTTCGGACGGGCAGGCCCGAAGTACAGCGTCAGCGAATCGTCCGTGCCATAGCTCAGCCTGGACTGTTTGTTGATCAGGAACCGGTTCTTCGCATTCGGGATCACGCGGAAGTTCCTGGAATCCACCGCGATCACCGACCAGAAGTATTTGACGTGGCGGGCAGGCAGCTCGCCCTTCGGGAAGGTGATGGTGTAGACATTGCCGCCGTCGAGCTTGGTGCCGGTCCCGTCTGTATCCGTCTTGAAATAGACGACCTCATCCGTGCTGTTGGCCCAGATCCCGCCCAGGTCGATGCGGGTGCGGGTCTGGTAGTCGCTGCCGTACTTGCCAATGGTAGCGGGCCGGTTCCAGCCGTTCCTGACGGTACCTGCGGTGGAGAACGACTGGAAGAACGCCGGCAGCGTCTTCTCGCGGATGATCTTGTCCACCCGCGCGCGTTCGGCGGGGCTGCTGGCCACCGCGGCACTCACGGCGCGCACCTTGGCCTGGATGGGCTCCATGCCCGGATTGATGTCCGGCTCCGAGCGAAGCGCAACGACCGCCGAGTCAAAGGCCTCGACACCGGGGAGCTTGTCATTGCTGAAGGCGGGCGTGGCAGGCACCGGGGCAATCGTCGGCGTGCCAGTGATCCGCGTCGTGATCTGATGCTGCAGCGCAATGGCCTGCTTCTTGTCTGCACCGATTTCCACCCGGGCCAGCACCCGTGAGGTCTTGGCCGGCAGGTCGATGCGCCTGGCGTTGGGCGAAAGTGCCGCAGTGGCGCCCTTCAGGCACATCGCGAATTCGCCGCTTGGATGGTCCGGATAGTTGCGCTCGTTGATATTGGCGACGGTTTCGCCCCAGCCGTTCAGGAACTGAATGGTGTAGTAGCGCCCCTTGATGGCCGGCACGCTGAAGACCGTGCAGGTCTTTTCGTCGACTGCAACCCAGGCCTCGCTGTAGGCGACATCCAGATTGGGGTTGGCCCACGACACACCGCCGACGTCGCGATGAATGATCCGGTTCCACTGGAAGCCTTCCTTCTGGAAGTCGATTTGCTGCTGGCGCAGGACTAGCAGCCGGCCCAGCAGGTAGACGTAGGCATCGTTGATGTCCTGTTCCGACACCGCGGCCGGGTCGGGGCGCGACGTGACAGCCGACGCCGCAGCCAACGCCGCGGCCGACGGGCTATGGCATCCGGCCAGGCCCGCCAACATGGAAACGGCCAGCATGGAGGCAGCGACAGCGCGGTTTGAGATAGACATGGGGCCCTCTCTTTCCAGTATCGCGATCTGCGGTCGCTAGACTGTCGCTGAGAGGTGGAAAAAAGTGAACTAAATAAATTCTTCAGGTGATCTGAATAAAGTCGACCTGGACACTTCTTTCGCCCCAGAGATGCCTGAGTGGCACCACAGCCGCAGGCAGAACCATCCATCTATGCTGTCAGGCAGCACAGAGCCATTGGAACAGCAAGGCATGCAGCTGCGATGGCTCCAGCGGCTTGTGCAGGACCAGGTAGCCTTCGCGCTCGGCCTGCATGAGCGCCTCGGAATCGAACTCGCCGCTGACCATGGCGCCGCTTGCGTCCGGGCAGCGTTCGAACAGCGCTTTGAGCACCTCGAAGCCGCTCTCGCCGGAGCGCAGGCGCTGGTCGCACAGGATCGCCTGGGGCTGCAGGCCGGCATCGACCAGTGCCAGGGCTTCCTGCCCCGACGCCGCGCACGCCGCCTGCACGCCCCAGGCCTCCATCAGGCTGGTCCACGCAGCGGTCACCAGCGGGTCGTCCTCGACGATCAGGCAGACGCCCTGCAGCAGGGTGGAAGCCGACAGGCCATCGGGCTCGTAGACCGGTTCGATCGCCGTCGGGGCCAGCGGCTTCGCTTCAGGAAAGCGCAGCCAGAACCTGGAGCCGCGGCGCTCCACCGAGTCCAGTCCGTAGGTGGCGCCCATCAGCGTGGCGCAGCGCGCCACCACGGCCAGGCCCAGGCCATGGCCCGCGCTGTCGATGCGCCACGCATGTTCGTTGCGATAGAACGGCGAGTAGACCCGCCCCTTCTCTTCGCTAGCAATTCCCACGCCGGTGTCCCAGACCTCCAGCAGCCAGTGGCTGCCGCGCCGCCGCGCGGACACCAGCACCCCGCCGCGCTTCGTATAGCGCAGCGCGTTGTGCACAAGGTTGACCAGCGACTGGCGCAGCAGTGCGGGATCGGCCAGCACCGCGGCGGCGCCTGCGGGCAGGCGCACGCGCAGGTCCAGGCCGCGGCTGCGCGCCTCTTCCCGGAACAGCGACGCCACCTCTTCGACCAACGGCGCAAACGCCACCGCGGTATTGCGCGGGCTGGCAATGCCGCCTTCGATCCTGGAGAGATCGAGCAGTGAATTGAACATCAGGTGCACCGAGCGCACGCTGCGCCGCAGGTCTTCCAGCGGCGGGATCAGGGCCGGGTCGCGGTTGCGCCGCGCAATGGCTTCGATCAGGAAGCCCATGGCATGCACGGGCTGGCGCAAGTCGTGGCTGGCGGTGGTGAGAAACAGGTTCTTGGCGTGCAGGGCCTTCTCGGCCTCTTCCTTGGCCAGCCGGTAGCGCTCGGCCAGGCGGATGCCGTCATCCTCCAGCCGGACCTGCTGCCGGAAAAACTGGTTGGCGATCAGCGCGTGCCGGTAGATGGCCAGCGCATACAGCAGCGCCAGCGGCAGCACGAACGGCCAGTGCTCGGGGAAGCTGCGCGGGGTGTTGACGATCTGCAAGGTCCAGCAGGCAACGAAGAAGCGCTGGAATACACCGAGGATCGGCGTCTGGTGCGTGGCATTGGCCGCCACGATGGCGGCGATACTGATATACAGCAGCAGCTTGAAGTCGAAGCCCCCCAGGCTGGCCGTCAGGACGGCGGCCAGCGACAGGCAGAAGCCGTGCACCAGCGCCACGTGCTGCACAAACGGCAACCAGCGCCGGACCAGGGCGTCATCGTCTTCCCGCTCTTGCTTGTAGCGACGGAACCGCAACTGCATCCACACCGCCGCGACGCCATACCCCAGCGTCCAGGCCAGCAGCGCGCCGCCGTCCAGCTGCTGGACATACAGCCAAATGACGAAAGGCAACCCTACGAACGGAATCGCATTGACGCTGAACACCAGGCGCCCGAACGTCATGTCCAGCAGCCGCGCGCGCGCGCGCGGGCTGATGTCGGCATCCGCATCCGGGCGCGACAAGCCCAGCAGCCGGGCGAGGGCCTTCTTCAAGATTCCAGCCTGCGGCCGTGCAGCAGGGCGATGGCCTCGATCCGGTTGCGCACGCCGAGCTTGCCGAGGATCGCGGTGACGTGCTCCTTGACGGTCTGCTCCGACACCGACAGGGTCAGGGCGATGCGCTTGTTCGGCAGGCCGCGCAGCATCATGCCAAGCACCTCGGCCTGGCGCGCGGTCAGGCCCAGTTCGCTGGGCTCCAGCGGCAACTCGCGCCGCGCCGACGGCGGCCCCGCCTGCTGGAACCAGCGCCGCCCCCGGCGCAGCGACGCTACCGCCGTGGCGAAGACCTCCGGGGGCTCGTTCTTCAGGATAAAGCCGTGCGCGCCGGCCTCGCGCGCCTTGATGCAAACGCGCGCATCGTCGTCGGCGCTCATCACCAGCAGCTTGCAGGCGGGCAGGCGCGCCGCGGCTTCACGCAGCACCCCGACAGCGGTGCCGTCCGGCAGCCAGAAATCCACCACCAGCAGCGCCGGGCATCCCTCCCGCTCCGTCAACGCCGCGCACTCCTTCGCATCGGCTGCATGCAGGGCAGCGTCAAACCCGCAATGCGCCGCAAGGTAGCCGGCAATGCCGCGCGCCATCAGCGGGTGGTCATCCACCACGATGGCATAGTTACGGCACCCGCTGTCGTCGATGTTGTCGTCGTTGTTGTTCTCTGCGGCGCCTTGACTTCGTGTCATTGATTTCCCACCCCGGTTCGCGCGTATGGTCTTGTCGATTGGTCTCGTCGCCTGGTCAGGTGGATTGTATTACCTTGACTGCACATGGGCACGCCGGTGCCGGGGGAAAACCCCGGCGCCAGGCGCTTACAGGCCGAACAGGCTGCGCGTATCGCAGAGGAAGCCGGTGCAGTTGGCCGGCTCGAAGTAGAAGTCCCGGATGGTGCCGCTCGGCAACCCATAGGCGCCCATCAGGCTAGAGCCCTTCTGCCCTTCGGCGTTGGCCTGGGTCAGGAAGCCCGCGCTGGTCTGCTGCGACGCGAAGTCGTAGAAGCGGAAGGTGCTGGACTGCGACAGGTCCTTCTCATAGAGGTTGACCTGCGTGCCGCCGCTGACGAACGGCACCTTGAACCGATAGCCGCGCACACCCTCCGTGTTGATCTGGGCGACGAGATCGCCGTCGCTGGCCGGATTGGACAGGACCTCATAGCCATAGCGGGCGCTGCCCTGCAGGTCCTTGCGGAAGATGGCTACGGTGCTGCTCACGCCGAACGGGCCCAGGTACGCGGGGACCGCCAGGTAGTAGCCGTCCGCGCCCAACGGGTTGGCCTGGTTCTGCACAAAGGCCGACAGGCTGGCATTGGTGTCCACCACCACAACCTTGTACGAGAAAGTCGACGACGACCCGTTGTCCTTGCGCATCAGCGCATGGATCTGGCCGCCCACCATGTAGGGCCCGCCCCAGACGAAGCCACGCGCGCCATGGCTGTTCAGCCAGGCCTCGTACGCGGTGACCCACGCCTGGACATCGGCGCCGCCCGGTTCCTGCGGCAGCTCATAGCTATAGGTTGTCTGCGCGTCCTTGACGTAGACGCCTTTCTGCTCGGAACCTGCCGGGTTCCCGAGGAAATAGAAGCCGCTGACGAAACGGAAGCCACGTGCACCCTGCCCATTCAGCTGGGTCAGGAACTCGGCGCTGGTCCCGGTCACGGGCGTGGCCTCGAACATCACCGTCCTGGTGGCGGTGCTGCCGCCGGTGCCGCCCGTGCCACCAGTACCACCCGTGCCACCAGTGCCGCTGGTATTGCCGCTGTTGCCAGTGCCGCCCGACGAGCCGCTGCCGCCGCCGTTGCCGTCACCGCCCCCGCCGCAGGCGGCCAGGGTCACGCAGAGGACTGCGCTCAGGACTTTCAGGCGATGCAGTTTGGTCTTCATGTCTTCCCCTTGAAATCGCGTTTCACAGGGGGACTGATGTTGCATCGGAATGCCTGCAATTGGCACCCTACCGCCGTAGGCGCACCGGCGGCACACCAACTGCCTGCCGTCCATGCGCAGGGCAATGCCTCAAATGCGGGTAGTCAAGCGCTGGCCGATATCGGCCGCGCCGCCGCCCGGGCGTGTAAACTGCTGGATTTTTCGAATCCGGCGCAATGTTACAAGTGCCCCGGCGCACAGGTTTCAGCGGCCCGACGCTCGTCCGCCTGCTGGCTCGCCTGACTGACGCCGATGCCCCTCCTCCTGCGAGCTCGCTCTCGAGCCAGCTGAGCCAATGGCTTGGCTGGGCGGATGCGATCGCGCTGTCATCGGCGCTGAAGGCCAATGCGCCGGCAGCGCCGCCTGCCGCACGTGCTGCCGACAGCACTGAGGCACGGGAATGCGCGCGCGTGCGCGCCGCGCTTGCCGATGCCATCGTGGAAGACACCACGCTTGCCGGCAAGCGGCGCGGGCCGGCCCGGCCGTCCGCGCTGCCCGACCCCGTGGATGCGCAGGTCGACTACGCGGTCTATCGCCAGCGCTACCTGACGCTGCAACAGACCATGGAGACCGCGATCGGCGACCTGCGCGGGCGCCTGCGCGGCGCGTTGTCCGGCCACGCACCCGGCATGGCCAAGCTGGCCATGGTCGATGCCGTGATGGAGCGCGTGCTGGGCGCGCGCGAACAGAGCCTGCTGGGCGCCTTGCCGACGATGCTGGAGCCGCATTTCCAGCGCCTGCGCCAGGCCGAAGCCGCGGCGCTGGCCGAAGCCCAAGCCGCGGGACAGCCCGCAACGGCCAGGCCCGGTGCATGGCTGGGGGTATTCCGCAAGGATATGCAGAGCGTATTGCTCGCCGAACTCGACATCCGCTGGCAGCCCCTTGAAGGCTTGCTGGCGGCGCTGCAAGACAGCTAACCAGAACATCATGACCCGATACCTTACCCATATTGTCGCTTTCCTGGCGGGCCTGGCCATCGTGTGCTGGATCGCCGCCGGCTATGCAGGCACGAACTTCCTGGCGCTGGCCGTGACGCTGCTGATCGGCGGCTGCTACCTGGCGGGGGCGTTTGAGCTGTACCGCTACCGGCAGGCCACCGCCACGCTGGCGCAAGCCGTCGCCAGCCTGTCCGAAGCGCCGGCCAGCCTTGGCAGCTGGCTGGAACGGCTGCATCCCAGCCTGCGCGACAGCGCCCGCCTGCGCGTGGAAGGCGAGCGCGTCGGCCTGCCCGGCCCCGCGCTGACACCCTACCTGGTCGGGCTGCTGGTGCTGCTGGGCATGCTGGGCACGTTCCTGGGCATGGTGGCGACCCTGCGCGGCACCGGCATCGCGCTGGAGACCGCCACCGACCTGCAGGCCATCCGCGCCTCGCTGGCCGCACCGGTCAAGGGCCTGGGCTTTGCGTTCGGCACCTCGGTCGCGGGCGTGGCCACGTCCGCGATGCTGGGGCTGTTGTCGGCATTGTGCCGGGGCGAGCGGATCCAGGCCGCGCAGGCGCTGGACGCCCGCATCGCCACCACGCTGCGCCCCTACTCGCGCGGCCACCAGCGTGATGAAGCGTTCCGGCTGCTGCAGCGCCAAGCCGACGTGATGCCGGCACTGGTCGAGCGCATGCAGGCCATGATGACCACGATGGCGGAACAGAACCAGGCCCTGACCGAGCGCCTGGCCGCCAGCCAGGACGCCTTCCACGGCAAGACCGAAGTGGTCTACACGCGCCTGGCGTCTTCGGTGGAGCAATCGCTGAAGGACAGCATTGCCGACAGCGCCCGCGCCTCAAGCGCAGCGATCCAGCCTGCGGTGGACGCGACCATGGCGGGCCTGGCACGCGAAACCACGGCCTTGCGCGACACCGTGACCCACGCCGTGCAACAGCATCTGGATGGGGTATCGAGCCGCTTCGAGAGCGCCACCGCGGGCGTCGCGGATACGTGGAACCAGGCGCTGGCCGGGCATCAACGCGCGAGCGAGGCACTGGCAGCGGACCTGCGCACGTCCCTCGAGGGCTTTGCCCAGACCTTCGAACAACGTTCGGCCGGGCTGCTGGACGGTGTCGCCACCCGTCTCGACACGGCTGCCGCCAGCGCTGCCGACGCATGGCGCGAGGCGCTGTCGCGCCAGGAGCGTACCGGCGAGAAGCTCGCCAGCGACAACCAGCAGGCCCTGACGGCCGCCGCGGTCGCGATCGGCGAACAGGCTGCGACACTGGTGCGCACCGTGGGCGAGTCGCATGCCGGGCTGCAGACGCAACTGGCCGCGCACGACGCGCAGCGCCTGTCGGCCTGGGCCGATACTCTCGGCACCATGACGGCTGGCTTGCGCCAGGAGTTGGAGCAACTGAACGCCCACACGGTAAGCCGCCAGGACGAGATCAGCACGACGCTGGCGCAGAGCGTGCGCGAGATCTCGGCCCAGACCCAGGCGCATGCCAGCCAGACCCTTGCGGAGATCGACCGCTTGGTGCAAGCCGCTTCGGACGCGCCGAAGGCGGCCGTCGCGCTGCAGGCGGAACTGGCTTCGCGCGATGCACAGCGCTTCGCCGCCTGGACCGACACGCTCGGCACCATGACGGCCGCGTTGCGGCAGGAGTGGGAGCAACTGAACGCGCATACGGTAAGCCGCCAGGACGAGATCAGCACGACGCTGGCGCAGAGCGTGCGCGAGATCTCGGCCCAGACCCAGGCGCATGCCAGCCAGACCCTCGCGGAAATCGACCGCCTGGTGCAAGCCGCGTCGGACGCGCCGAAGGCGGCCGTCGCGCTGCAGGCGGAACTGGCTTCGCGCGATGCACAGCGCTTCGCCGCCTGGACCGATACGCTCGGCACTATGACGGCCGCGTTGCGCCAGGAGTGGGAACAGCTGAACGCGCATACGGTAAGCCGCCAGGACGAGATCAGCACGACGCTGGCGCAGAGCGTGCGCGACATCTCGACCCAGACCCAGGCGCATGCCAGTCGCACCCTCGCTGAGATCGACCGTCTGGTGCAGGCTGCAGCGGACGCCCCGAAGGCGGCCGTTGCGCTGCAGGCCGAGCTGGCTGCGCGCGATGAACAGCGCTTTGCCAGCTGGACCGATACGCTCGGCACCATCGCCGCCACGCTGCGCCAGCAGTGGGAACAGGCCAGCACGCACGCCGCCACCCGCCAGCAGGAGATCTGCGAGGCGCTGGCGCAGACCGCGCGCGCGATCTCGACCGAGACGCAGGCGCATGCCAGCACCACCCTCGCCGAAATCGACCGCCTGGTGCAAGCCGCGGCCGAGGCACCCAAGGCCGCCACCACATTGCAGGCGGAACTGGCATCGCAGGACGCGCAACGCATGGCTGCCTGGACCGATACGCTCGGCACCATGGCCGCATCGCTGCGCCAGGAATGGGAACAGGCCAGCGCACACACCGTCAGCCGCCAGCAGGAAATCTGCGAGACGCTGGCCGTCACCGCGCGCGACATGGCAGCCCAGGCGCAGGCCCAGGCCACCGGCACCATCGCCGAAGTTGCCCACCTGATGCAGGCCGCATCCGAAGCGCCCAAGGCCGCCGCGGAGGTCATCGCGGAACTGCGCGAGAAGCTCACCGACGGCATGGCGCGCGACAACGCCATGCTGGAAGAACGCAGCCGCATGCTGGAAACGCTGGGCACGCTGCTCGATGCCGTGAATCATGCCTCCACTGAGCAGCGCAGCGTGGTCGACACCCTGGTCGCCACCACGGCGGACCTGCTGGACCGCGTCGGCACGCGCTTTACCGACAAGGTCGAATCCGAAACCGGCAAGCTCACCGACATCGCCGCGCAGGTCACCGGCAGCGCGGTCGAAGTCGCGAGCCTGGGCGAGGCCTTTGGCGTGGCGGTGCAGCTGTTCAGCGAATCCAACGGCAAGCTGATCGACCACCTGCAGCGCATCGAGGTCGCGCTGGACAAGTCGATGACGCGCAGCGACGAGCAACTGGCCTACTACGTGGCGCAGGCGCGCGAAGTCGTCGACCTGAGCATGCTGTCGCAAAAGCAGATCCTTGAGGACCTGCAGCAGCGCGCCGGCCAGCAAGCGCCCAGCGCAGAGGCGGCATGAGAGAGGACCTTGACGCCGGCGTTGAGCCGACCGTTCCCGCGTGGGCGGTCTTTGGCGACCTGATGTCGGTCCTGCTGGGCGCGTTCGTGCTGGTCCTGCTGGGGGTCATCGGCGTGCAGATGGAACTGTCGGCCAGGCTGGAAGCCGAGGTGAAGCAGCGGCAGGAGGAAGCACAGCGCCGCGAGACGCTGGAAAAGGCGCTGGCGGGGCCGCTGGCGGCCGGCCGCGTGACGCTGGTGAACGGGCGCATCGGCATCAGCGGCAACGTGCTGTTTGCGCTCAACTCAGACCAGCTGCAACCTGACGGCCGCGATCTGCTGAAAAGCCTGGCGCAACCGTTGTCAGCCTACCTGCGCAGCCGCGACGAGATCCTGATGGTGAGCGGCTTTACCGACGACCAGCAGGTGCGCGAAGGCAATCGCCGCTTTGCCGACAACTGGGAGCTGTCGGCGCAGCGCGCGCTGACCGTGACCCGCACCCTGATCGATGCCGGCATCCCGCCCACCTCGGTGTTCTCGGCCGCCTTCGGTTCGCAGCAGCCTGTGACACCGAATGCCGATGCCGAGGGCCGCGCGAAGAACCGGCGCGTGGAGATCTCGCCGGTGCCGCGCGTGACCGCGGGCACGGTGAAGCCGCATGGCTAGCCTCGACGTGGCAGCCGATATCCGCGCGCAACTGGACGCCTGGCAGGCCAGCGGCGCCGACCAGGCCGATCCCGTGCGCTTCCGCCTGATGGAGGCGCTGGCCCGTCGCTGCGCCGGACACAGTGGCGCGGTGCGGGGCTTGCTGGATGAGCGCCTGCGAGGTCTGGCCGCCGCGTATGCAGCCATCGTGCAGCGGTACACAGGCAACGATAGCGATATTGCCGATGGTGGCGCGCCGTCCACGCCAACGTCCAGCCCGACAGCCAGCGCGCTTGGCGCACTCGTGCACGACATCACCGCGCGCGCCAGGCCCGCCGTCGCGGTCGCCTCGAACGATGCACGGTCGCCCGCGCCGGTGCCGGCACACGCCCCCCAGTCCAACGCGCCGCTGGTCGATGCCCTGGCCGACTACTTCCGCGAAACCTGGGCCAGGGTCAGCGTCGAGCAGCACTTCCGCCTGTCGCTGGAACGCGTGCCGGAGAATGCCGGGCCGCTCAATACCGACCATCTCGTGCATCGTTCGCTGTCGCTGATGCGCGAGACCTCGCCGGAATACCTGCGGCATTTCCTGTCCTATGTCGAGGGCATGTCCTGGCTGGAGCAGTTGGGCGCAGCGGCGGCGGCCGAGAAAGAAGCGGCGCGCGCCGCCGCGGCCAAAAAGAGCGCGCGCGGCAAGGCTCGCAAATAGCAGTCCGGCCCGCGCCTCAGCGCAGCCGCACCACCACCTTGCCGAAGGCCCCGCGTTCCAGGTGGTCGAGCGCCGCGGGCAAGTCCCCGAAGTCATACTCGCGCTCGATCACCGGGCGCAGCCCCAGCCAGTCCACGGCACGCACCAGGTCCTGCAGCGCGCGCCGGTGCGACACGCCGATCCCCTGCACGGTCACGCGGCCATGCAGCACCGGATAGACGCTGGCGCGCAGCTCATCGCCCTGAAGGTTGCCGATCACCGAGATCCGGCCGCCCTGCGCCAGCGCGGCCAGCGACCGGCCGAAGTTGTCTCCGCCAGCCAGTTCCAGCATATGGTCGGCACCGCGGCCGCCGGTCAGCTCGCGCACGGCAGCCGGCCAGTCAGCGGTGCGGCCGCGATGGACGCCATGCGCCGCGCCCAGCTCCTGCACGCGCGCCAGCTTGTCGTCGCTGCCGGACACCACGATCACGCGCGCACCCTGTGCGCGGGCGATCTGCACGGCAAACAGGGCCACGCCGCCGGTGCCGATCACCACGACGGTGTCGCCGGGCCGCGTCACCGTGGCCTCGGCCAGGGCTTGCCAGGCCGTCAGGCCGGCGCAGGTCAGGGTGCTGGCCTGCGCGGCGTCGAGCGTGCGCGGGGCCGACATCAGCGAATCTTCTGCCAGCACCACGTACTCCGAAAGCATGCCGGGACCAGGCACGCCCAGCGGCATGCTGCGGCGCGGCTGAACGCCATCGAGCCAGCCGGTGAAGAAGGTGCTGATCACGGCGTCGCCAGGGGCAAAGTCGGCTACACCTTCGCCAATCGCCACCACCTCGCCGCGCATGTCCGACCCGGGAACCAGCGGCGGCTGCACGGGCATGCCCATGCCGTCCTGGATGATCAGCAGGTCGCGGTAGTTCAGGGCCACTGCATGGACCCGCACGAGCACCTCGCCGGGACCGGGCACGGGAATGGGCGCGTCGACGCGACGCAGGTTGTTGCGGCCGAAAGCGGACAGTTGCCAGCGTTGCATGGAGGACGTCATGGGGTACTCCGGTCTGTTGAAAACGGTGAACCCACTATACTGATTCCCTGACAGATCCATTGGGCAATCGATGTCCTTCCCATGTAGATCCTATGGAACCAATTACCCATGACCGGCTGGCCGGGATCTCCGCCTTCGTGGCCGCCGCGGAGGCCGGCAGCTTTGCCCAGGCCGCGGCGCGCCTGGGGCTGACGCGCTCGGCCATCGGCAAGGCCATCGCCCGGCTTGAGGCACGCGTCGGCACGCGCCTGTTCGTGCGCACCACGCGCAGCCTGGCGCTGACCGACGACGGCCAGGCCTTTTATGAACGCTGTGCCCAGGCGCTGGAAGACCTGGATGCCGCCCAGCTCATGCTCGAAGCCGGGCGCAGGGAAGCGGCCGGCCGGGTTCGCGTGAGCGCCCCGGTGGTGTTCGGCCGCCACCATGTGGCGCCGCTGCTGCTGGAGCTGGCGGACCGTCATCCGGAGTTGCGGCTGGAAGGGAATTTCACCGACCGGCTGGTCGACTTTGCTGACGACGGCATCGACCTGGCCATCCGCAGCGGACGCCTGCCGGACAGCGACATGCTGGTGGCACGTCCGCTGGGCATGCAGGCGATGGTGCTCTGCGCCGCGCCCGGGTACCTGCGCAAGCATGGCACGCCGGCCAGCATTGCCGACCTGGCCTCGCACCGCTGCCTCGTCTACATGCATGGCGGCGAGTCCGTGCCCTGGTCACTTGCCGGTCCCGACGGCAATATCGCGCGGCCGGAACTGGCGCACCGTCTCGGCTTTGACGATATCGACACCATCGCCGCCGCAGCCATACGTGGCGCGGGCCTGGTCAATGTCCCGTTGTGGCTGGTGCGGCAGCCGCTGGACCAGGGCACGCTGGTGCGCGTACTGCCGCAAGCCTCCGTCATCCGGACCCCGCTGCACCTGGTGTGGCCGCGCACCCGTTTCCTGCCGCACAAGCTGAGGGTGACGATCGATTTGCTGGTGGAGGCGATTCCCGGGGTGCTCGCGCTGGACTGACGCCGGCGGCGCAAGTCGCCCGCTATCCCTTCACCGCAAACCCGTACAACGCTGCGGCGTTGCGCCACCGGAGCGCAGCGGACAAGGCCGCGCCGGCCTCCTCGCTGTCACCGGACGCCCCTTGTCCCGGCCATGCGGCAAGCATCCGGCACTCGTCGACCCGAGCCGGCGCCTCGTGATTGGTCCATGGCCAGTCGCTGCCCCACAGCAAGCGGTCATCGCCCACGACTTCGCGCCATCGCTGCGCAAGCCCGTGCCAGTCCTGAGGGGATGCAAGCCGGTACGGCGCGCTGATCTTCACCCAGACCTGGCGGCGCGCGCGCACGGCAGTGGCCACGTCGAAGATCGCATCCGCGGTTCCTGCGGGGCCGGGCCGGCCAAAGTGGTCAAGCACGACCGGCGCGCCGGCATCGCCAAGGGCCGCGTCAAGCTGCGCCAGCACCATGGCGCCATCGCCGTTGCTGGTATGGAGTTCGACATGCCAGCCCAGCCCGGCGATCCGGGAGAACAGCCCGCGCCACGGCGCGGTGGCAATGCGCTGCCAGTCCGGATCGCCATACAGGTTCAGGCGGATGCCCCGCACGCCGGCGCCGTGCAATGTGGCCAGTTCCTGGTCCGTCACTTCCGGGTCGACCACCGCGACGCCGCGCAAGCGCCCGGGCATGGCCTGCAGCGCGGCCAGCAGCGCCGCATTGTCGGTGCCGAGAAAGCTGGGCTGCACCACTACCCCATACAGCTCTCCGAGTTCTGCAAGCCGGACGTGCCAGCCCTTCAGGTCGGCGGCATAGGGCGGCCGGTAGCGGGCCGATGGCGCGGCCACTCCGGCATCGAAGACGTGGAAGTGGGTATCCACCAGCGGCAATGCGCGCTTGCTCATCAGTCAGTCCCTCCGTGGCGCGGCTCAGTGGCGCGGGTATATCCGGATATGGCATCCGAACCCGCGTCAGTATTCTAGTCCTCTAGAGGACATCGGCATTGACATCAATTTAGCACGGGTTCGGCATGCCAGACAACGCGCTGCTCCAGACTACAACCACCGCCGCGGGCCTGAGCCGCTACGGCCAGATTGCGGCGGAACTGCAGGCAAGGATCGTTTCGGGCGCGTGGGCGCCCGGCAGCGCCATTCCTGCGGAAGGCGCGCTGGCCAAGGAGTTCGGCATCGCGCTGGGCACCATCCGGCAGGCCATCGCCGTGCTGGTCCAGCAGGGCCTGCTGGAGCGCGTGCAGGGCAAGGGCACCTTCGTGCGCAAGGGACTGAGCGGGGCCAGCCTGATGCGGTTTTTCCGCTTCGGCGGCGCCGATGGCGCGCCGGCGGTGCCGCGCTCGGAAATCCTGTCGTGCCGCGCCGTGCGCCTGGACAAGGCCATGGCAACCCGCTTCGGGCTGCCGACGGGTGCACGCGGGCTGGCAATTTCACGCCGCCGCTGGCTGGATGACACGCCCCGGCTGCTGGAATCGATCTGGCTGCCGCTGCCGCGCTGCGAGGCCCTGCAGCAACTCCCGCCGGTGCAATGGGGCGACCTGCTCTACCCGCTGCTGGGCAGCGCCTGCGGCATTACGGTCCATCGCGCCGTTGATGAAGTGACCTTCCGCACGCTAGCAGCAGACGAGGCCGCCTTGCTGGACTTGCCGGATGCGCACCCGTGCGCGGTCGTGACCCGGCATGCCTTCGACCTGGGCGGCAGCTGCATCGAATACCGGCTGACGCGGGGCGACGCCTTTGCCTTTCGCTATACCGCGGACGTCCGCTGACGGACCGCACCCGAGGAGACAGACCCATGCACGCACGCCACGCGATCGCCGCCACGATCGCTGCCATGATCACCACCACCACGCTGGTGCAGGCCGCCGACACCGCCGCGGCCTGGCCGGCACGCCCCATCACGATCGTGGTGACGTATCCGCCGGGCGGCGGCGCGGACCTGATGGCACGGCTGATCGCCCCGGGTCTCGGGCGCGAGCTGGGCCAGACCGTGATCGTCGAGAACCGCCCGGGTGCCGGTGGGCAGATCGGTGCAGCCTATGTCGCCAAGGCGGCGCCGGACGGCTACACGATGATGGTCGATGCCTCCTCGTATGCGGTGAATCCCAGCCTCTATCCGCGCCTGCCCTACGATCCGGACAAGGCCTTCCGGCCGGTCGGCGTGCTGGCGCGCTATCCCAATGTGCTGGTGGCCACGGCGAGCTTCCCTGCCAGCAAGGTCAGCGACGTCATGGCCATGGCCAGGCAAAAGCCAGGCTCGGTCGCCTTTGCGTCCTCGGGCAATGGCTCGGCGCAGCATCTGGCGGGCGTGCTGTTCGAGCAGCGCGCGGGAGTCGACCTACTGCATGTGCCCTACAAGGGCGGCGGCCCCGCCATGACCGATGTCATCGCCGGCCAGGTGCCGCTGTTCTTTGCCAACGTGGCGTCGAGCCTGCAGCACATCAAGGCCGGCAAGCTCAAGCCGCTGGCAGTGACCAGCCATGCCCGCACCCAGGCATTGCCGTCCGTGCCCACCATGCAGGAAGCCGGCGTGGCGAGCTACGAGGTCTATGAATGGAACGCGGCTTTCCTGCCCGCCGCAACGCCGGACCCGATCGCAGCGAAGCTCGCTGACGCCCTGCAGAAAGTCATGACCAGCCCCGAGATCCGGCAACGCGTGGCCGAGCTGGGCGGCGAGGTCGTGGCTGCGCCGCCAGCACAGGCACGGCAATTCATCGACGGGCAGACCCGGCTATGGGCCAAGGTCATCCGGGACGGCAACATCAAGCCCGAATAGCACCCGCCAGCACCGCCCCTGCCCCACCACGGCCCAGCTACAGAACCTTCAGGAGAAAAACATGACCTCGATCAATCCCCTTCGCCGCCATCTGCTCAAGACCACCGCCGCGCTGGGCGCGTGCGCGCTGGCGCCAACGCTGGCGCGTGCCCAGGCCTGGCCGGCCAAGCCGATCCGGCTGGTGGTGCCGTTCGCGCCGGGCGGCAGCTCGGAGATCGTGGCGCGCTCCACCGCGGCGGAGCTGACCAAGCTGCTTGGCGTGTCAGTCTTCGTCGAGAACAAGCCCGGCGCGGCCGGCAATATCGCGATGGGCGAAGTCGCGCGCGCCGATGACAACCACACGCTGATCCTCGGCCATATCGGCACGCTGGCGGTCAATCCGTTTATCTTCCCGAAGCTGCCCTACGACCCCATCAAGGATTTCCGCGCGATCTCGCTGCTGTCGAAGGTGCCGAGCCTGTATGTGGTCCACCCCGACGTGCCCGCGAAGAACCTGAAGGAGTTCGTGGCGCTAGCCAAGAGCAAACCCGGCAAGCTGAACTACGGTTCGGCCGGCAACGGCAGCGCCGGCCACCTGGCCTTTGAATACCTGAAGGCCGCGACCGGCACCTTCATCACCCATGTGCCGTATCGCGGCAGCGGCCCGCAGATCACCGACCTGCTGTCGGGGCGGCTGGACGCGGCCGCCGTCGGCGCACCGGCGATCATCCAGTTCATCAAGGCCGGCAAGTTGCGCTGCATCGCCACCGGCACGACCCAGCGCATTCCCCAGCTGCCTGACGTGCCGACGGTTGCCGAACAAGGCTATCCCGGCTTCGAAATGACGCAATGGTATGGCCTGCTGGCACCGGCGTCTCTGCCCCAGGCGGCCGCCGACAAGCTGGCGGACGCCACCGTGAAAGCTGTGAAGAGCAAGTCGTCGGTCGAGCGCCTGAGCGCGGATGCGGCGATTGTGGTGGGCGACACGCCGGCGGAGTTCTCGCGCTTTATCGCGCAGGAACAGCAGCGTTGGAAGCCGATCATTGCGCGCGCGGGGATCAAGCCGGATTGAACGGGCAGCCGCTCCCGGCGCAGCCTCAGCCGGCGATGCCGGCCCAGCGCAGGTGCTTGCCCCAGTCGGCGTCGCTGATCACGCCGGACACGCCCTGCCGCTGGCCATCGGCGCGATAGAAGTAGGTGCGCGGCATCTCGCCCATCCAGTCCGGATCGACCGCATAGCGCAACCGCTCCTGCGGCTCGTGCCCGAACACCCACGCGTTGCGCGTCAGCCTGACGCGCTGGAGCAGTTGCTGCACCTGTGGCAGCGCGTCGGGGTTGTCCGTCGCCAGCGTGACGACGCGCAGGTCCCGGTGCTGCGCGCGCAGCTTGCCGATGGCGTCGAAGTTGCGCTTGCAATAGACGCAGTCGAGCGACCACACCACCAGCACAAAGGGCTTGCCCTGCTGGCTGGCTGCCAGCTGGGTGGCGCTGGCCGATGCGAACACGGCGACGCGCTCGGCCGGCGCACTGCCGGCATTGGCGGCAGTCATCGCCAGGGTCAGGACGGCAGCGGCGAGCAGCTTGCGGCGGGATGGCATCATGCGCCCTCCTTGCCCAGCGGGAACACCTGGAAGCCCTCGGCCTCGGTACGCCACAGCACGTAGGCGCGGCCCGCATGCTGCAGCAAGTGCGGCTGGTCCGAGTCGCGCTCCGTGCCGGCAAGCTTGCGCGTCTGCCAGGTCTTGCCGCCGTCTTGCGACAACATCGCCGACAGGCGTGTCTGCTGGCCGTCGAACGATTTCCAGGTCACCGCGATCTCGTTGTCCTTCAGCGCGACGATATCGGCATGCTGCGCGCGCGGGTCGTCCAGCGGGCGCTGTGCCAGCAGCTTGCCGTCCTTCCAGCGCCCCACCGAGACCGTGGGCTTGCCTTCGCGCACGTTGAACCAGACCATATGCACCGTGCCATCGGGCGCCACCGAAGCGCCGGGGCCGTGGTGCGGGCAGGCGTCGATGCGCCAGTCGTCGAAGGTGGCGCGCTGCATCGGCGTGGCCCTGCCGTCGGTGCCCAGCAGCGCCAGCGCGTGGTCGCGCGCGTTGGGCGGGAATACATGGCGCCACAGCGCCAGCATCTTGCCGTCAGGCGTGGGCGACAGCGCGATGCGGCAGCATTCGCACGACTGGTCGGCGATCTTGTAGTCGGCCTGGAAGGTCTTGCCCTGGTCGGCCGAGACCGCGTAGTAGACCGCGGCGCCGGCGTACGGCTGCTTGCGCGCCTCGGCGGCAACCACGTCGCGCTTGTCGATCCAGCTGACGAAGACGCGCCCGGCGTTGTCCACCGCGATGGCGTCGAAGCGGTGTGCGATCTGGTCGCGGTTGGCATGCACCGTCAGCGGTTCGGCAAAGGACTTGCCGCCATCGGTGGAGCGCGCAAAGCGGATAAAGCCGGTCCACGGCTTGGGCAGCGGCTGGGTCCAGGTGACGTAGATCTCGCCGTCGCGCCCCGCGGCCACCTTGGGCCGGCTTTCGTGATCGGCGGCAACCTGCTCCGGCACGCTGTTGACATGCTGCGCCGGCCCGAAGCTGCGGCCGTAGTCGGTCGATGCACGTACCGCGACGTAAGGGCCGTCCTTGTAGGCGACCCACAGCTTGCCCTCGCGATCGAAGGCCGCGCCGGTGCCCAGCTCGCTCATCTTCGCGGTCTTGGCCTGGCTGCCGTGGCCGGCGTGATCGCCGTGCGTTTGCGCGGTCGCGGCCAGCGCGGCGCCGGCCATCAGCCCGGCAACGATCAGACGGAAACTGGGGCAAACGCCTTGCATGGGTGTGGTCAGCCTGTTCACGTGCTCAGAAGGAAAGTTTCGCCTCGGCGTAGAACGTCCGGCCCGGATACGGGTGGTAGACGTAGTAGCGCTGGTCGGTGAGGTTGTCGATGCCAAGCCCGAGGCGCACGTTCTTCGCGGGCCTGTACGTCACCTTGACGTCAAAGGTCAGGAAGCTGCTGGTGCCGCCGAAGGTGTCGGGATTGACGTCGGAATTGTCGAGCGTATTGTACTGCCGCCCCGAATAGGTCATGGCCAGCGTGCCGGCCCAGGCCGGCGTGATGCGATAGGTTCCCATCAGGTTGGCCCGCCACTTGGGGATGCGGTAGAAGTACTTGCCCACCGAGGCCGGGTTGTTGGCGTTCTCAAGCGTCTTCGAATGGTTGTAGGCCCCGCTGGCCGACAGGTCAAAGCCGCTGACGAACACATCGCGCGCGTCATAGGCCAGCTCGATGCCGCGGGTGCGCACGCGGTCGACGTTCTGGAAACTGGTGACAGTCGGGAATACCGTGGTGTTGGTCTGGCTGACCAGGGCATCGCGGATATCGTCCTCATACACCGAGACCCGGAAGTACGACGAATCCAACGTGCGCTCGAAGGTCAAGTCCTTCGAGAACGACCGCTCTGGCCGCAGGTTGGGATCGATGTTGATCAGCGCGGTCCCGGTGATGCGGCCCTGGAACAGCTCGCTGACAGTCGGGTAGCGATAGGCCTGGCCCAGCGACAACCGGCCCAGCCAGTCCTGCCCGAAGGCCTTCTCCAGCGCCAGCTTGGGCGACCAGTTGGATTCGCTGCGCACCGGGTAGCCGATATCCGCGCCGGGCTGGCTGCGGCTGCCGTCATAGGCACGCCAGTGTTCGTAGCGCAAGCCGGGGATCAGCTTCCAGTCCTCGGCAAAGTACCAGGCGTCCTGCGCATACAGCGCCTGGGTCTCGGTCTTGCCGGCAAAGGCGTTGTTGAAGGCGGTGATGGTGGCCGCCTGCCAGTCCGAGGTGTTGTAGGTGGTGTTGCTCAGCCGGTAGTTGTCGTAGTGATAGCCGAACGTGACCCAGTGCCCGCCCTGCAGCTGCTGCGGGCGGTAGTCGGCCTTCAGGTCGAGCGTGCGCCAGCCGGTGCCGTCGCCATAGGTCACCGTGCCCGGCCCGCTGCCAACGGTGTTGGCGCTGCGGCTGATGTCCTTGCTGACGTCGAACAGCGACGCCACGCCCGAGAAATTCCAGCCGGTCTCGTTGCGCGTGCGCAGCGACAGGCCATAGAGCCAGCGCGCGTCCTCGCCATTGCTCGGGGCAAAGGCGTTGGCGGGAATCACATACTCGTAGCCGCCGATATTCACTGGACCGTTCGACACCACGTTGCCACTGGCATCGCGCAGGTAGCTGCCCGTGGCGCTGGAGCGGTCCTGTTGCCAGTAGGCGGCAGTGAACTGCGCCTGCAGGGTATTGGTGATGTCGTAGCCAAGCTTGAGCTTGAGCTGGTCCTGCACGGTATGCGTGACGCCCTCGCTGTTCACGCCCATCACCACGCGGTCGCGGCCGGTCTGGTCCTGGTCGAAGTGGGCGCCGGTGACCGGCTTGTCGGCGGAAGTGGCACGGGCCGTGGAGCGCGCCGCGGTATAGAAGCTCAGCGGCTGGCTCTTGCTGTCCTGCCGGTCCACGCTGACCAGCCACGAGAACGGGCCGACGCGGTCGCCCACATAGGCGTTGGCGTGGACCCCGTTGAAGTTGTCGTGCGTGCCGTACAGGCTGAAGCGCTGCGTGAACAGCTGCACGCTGGCATCGCCCTCGAACTTCTCCGGCGTGCGCGTGGTGATCAGCACCGTCGCACCCAGCGAGTTGCCGGGATACAGCGCCGAATACGGGCCGTACAGCACACCCATGCGCTCGATCTCAGCGCTGTTGACCAGCGACCAGCGCGGCGGGAAGCTGAAGTCCGATCCCAGCAGGTTGGACAGCAGCAGGCCGTCCGCATAGACCAGCCCCCGCGCCGACTGGCGCGAACTGGTGCTGCGCACCGAGATGATCGAGTTCATATCGCCGATGAAGCGCTTGCGTACGGCGAGGTTGGGCGCGTATTTGAGGGCGTCTTCCGTGTTCACCACATTGAAGTCGGCCATGCGGCGGCTGCTGATGCCGTAGGCCGGCGAGGGCGTGTTGGGCGGTATGGCCGGCGTCTCGCCGCGCTCCGACTTGGCCGAGACCACCACCTCCTGCAGCGGCTCGAGCGCGTCCACCACCTGGGCGGCGGCGACGGCGGGGCCCATCAGTACCGCCGAAACGGCCAGTGCAATGCGATTTTTCTTCACTGGAAAGCCTTGTTGTCGTCTTTTTTTTTGGCTCACTCCACCTGAGCGCAGCATACGGCGCTTCTCCCCGAGAGCGAGCGCTGACATTTTATGGGGCATGGGGACGCAGGCCGATGCGACATAGCGACGCGGGCGGCAGGCCGCCTAAGTGTTAACCCGCATATCCAACGTCGGACCTTGTCACTACATTGCCCCGATTGGCGTCAAGCCAATGTGATGCAGGGAGAGACTATCGCGGCGCCCGCCGCGCACAGCGCCGAAGGAGCAACCGCCCCGGAAACTCTCAGGCAAAAGGACCGGCATCACCAGTCAGTGCACTCTGAAGAATGCCGGACGCTATCGTCCGCCGGCATACCGAAGGAGCAAGCGTACCCCGCCCTGGCGGCCGGGTGTCGTGAATCTCTCAGGTCCAGAACAGAGGGGGCGTCCGCCACGCATATTGCGTCCGGGCTCCCACCATCGACGTTCCTGGAACCTGCAGATCATGAAATCAATCGCTGTCATCGGCGGTGGCATCACGGGTGTCACCACGGCCTACGCGCTGGCCCGGCGCGGATTCTCCGTCACGCTGTTCGAGCGGCACCGCTATGCCGCCATGGAGACCTCGTTCGCCAACGGCGGCCAGTTGTCGGCCTCCAACGCCGAGGTCTGGACCCACTGGTCGACCATCGTCAAGGGCATGAAATGGATGCTGCGCAACGACGCCCCGCTGCTACTCAATCCCCGGCCCAGCTGGCACAAGCTGTCCTGGTTCGCCGAGTTCATCGCCGCGATCCCCCACTACCGCCGTAACACCATCGAGACCGCGCGCCTGGCCATCGCCGCGCGTGAGCACCTGTTCGACTGGGCGGCGCAGGAAGGCATCGATTTCGACCTGAAGAAGGAAGGCATCCTCCATATCTACCGCGACAAGGCCGGCTTCGACCATGCCGGCCGGGTCTCAGCGCTGCTGGCGCAGGGCGGGCTGGAGCGCCGCGCCGTGACGCCCGAGGAGATGCGCGCGATCGAGCCGACGCTGGCCGGGTCCTACTATGGCGGCTATTTCACCGAGAGCGATTCCACCGGCGACATCCACAAGTTCACCAGCGGCCTGGCCGCGGCCATCGATCGGCTAGGCGTGCGCTGCCTGTACGGCCAGGACGTGCGGGCGGTGAAGACCGACGGCAGGCGCGCCACCGTGACCGTTCAGGACGGCGCCGACACGGCCAGCTCCACCTTCGACGGCGCCGTGATCTGCGCCGGCACCGCCAGCCGCGCACTGGCTGCGGGGCTGGGCGACCGCGTCAACATCTATCCGGTCAAGGGCTATTCGATCACGGTCAACCTGACCGATGAAGCCAGCCGCGCCGCGGCACCGGTGGTGAGCCTGCTCGACGACGAAACCAAGCTGGTCACCAGCCGCCTGGGCGACGACCGCTTCCGCGTGGCCGGCACTGCCGAGTTCAATGGCTACAACCGCGATATCCGCGCCGACCGCATCCGCCCGCTGGTGGAATGGGTGCAGCAGTGCTTCCCCGGCGTCAGCACGCGCAGCGTGGTGCCTTGGGCCGGGCTGCGGCCGATGATGCCGGATATGCTGCCGCGTGTGGGGCGCGGGCGGACGGCATGCATCTTCTACAACACCGGGCACGGGCACCTGGGGTGGACCTTGTCGGCGGTGACTGCGGATATGGTGGCGGGGATTGTCTACCAGCATCTCGGCGCGAAGCTGGCAGTCGCGCCGGGTGCGTCGCTGGCATTGGCCAAGGCCTGAGCCTGAACTTGCAGATGTTTTCCCCCCTCTCCCATTTAGGGGAGAGGGGAGAGAACTAGGGGCATGGACGGGTTTCGCCTCATTCGGGTCCGCGCCCCAAACTCCCCACAATCCCCTTGCGGAAAGTCAGCACGCACACGATGAAGATGATGCCCGTCACCATCGACACCGATTCACCGAACCCGTTGAACCAGTCGATGCCCGTCACCGCCGCAAGGTAGCCGCCCAGTTCGCCAAGCTTGTTCTCCAGCGCGATCACAACAAACGCGCCGATAATCGGCCCGGTGAGCGTGCCGAGGCCCCCCAGCAGCGTCATCAAGATCACCATGCCGGACATCGACCAGTGCACGTCGCTGAGCGTCTCGAAGCCCAGCACCAGTGCCTTGACCGAGCCGGCCAGCCCCGACAGCGCCGCCGACAGCACGAAGGCGGTCAGCTTGAAGTGGTCGACGTCATAGCCAAGCGACACCGCGCGCGGCTCGTTCTCCTTGATCGCCTTCAGGATCTGCCCGAACGGCGAATGCACCGTGCGCACGATCAGCGCAAAGGCGGCCACGATGATCGCCAGCGCCACGTAGTACAGCGTCAGGTCGTCCGACAGCGGCAGCACCCCGAACAGCTTGCCGCGCGGGATGCCCTGCAGGCCGTCCTCGCCGCCGGTGAACGGCGCTTGCAGGCAGATAAAGAACAGCATCTGCGCCAGCGCCAGCGTGATCATCGAGAAGTAGATGCCCTGCCGGCGGATGGCCAGCGAGCCCACCACGTAGCCGATCAGCGCGCCCGCAGCGGTGCCCAGGATCAGGCCGATTTCCGGGGTCACGCCCCAGACCTTCAAGGCATGGCCGGCGGCATAGCCAGCGCCGCCGAAGAAGGCCGCATGGCCGAACGACAGCAGCCCGGTATAGCCGATCAGCAGGTTGAAGGCGCACGCAAACAGCGCGAAGCACAGCACCTTGAGCACGAACACCGGATACGCACCGGCCAGTGGCGCGGCCAGCAGGCACGCCAGCACCACGCCGTATATCACCTGCTTTGGCAGGCGCCCCGCCACCTGCTGCTGCCGTACGCCGATTGCGGCGATAGATTGTCCGCTCATCACTTCTCCTTTCCGAACAGCCCTGCCGGGCGCAACAACAGCACCACCACCATGATGACGAAGACAACGGTGGAAGATGCTTCCGGGTACAACACCTTGGCCAGCCCTTCGATCACGCCCAGCCCCAAGCCGGTCAGGATCGCACCCATGATCGAGCCCATGCCGCCGATCACCACCACCGCGAACACGACGATGATTAGGTTCTGGCCCATCAGCGGCGATACCTGCATGACCGGCGCGGCCAGCACCCCGGCAAACGCGGCCAGCGCCACGCCGAAGCCATAGGTCAGCGTCACCATCCGCGGCACGTTGACGCCGAACGCCTCGACCACCTTGGCGTTCTCGGTGCCAGCGCGCAGGTAGGCGCCCAGCCTGGTCTTCTCGATCACGTACCACGTCGACAGGCAGACCGCCAGCGATGCCCCAACCACCCACACGCGGTAATTGGGCAAGCGCATGAAGCCGAGGTCGGAGGCGCCCTGCAGCGCCTCGGGCGGTCCATAGGGCAGCCCGGACACGCCATAAACCGAGCGGAAGATGCCTTCGACCACCAGCGTAATGCCCAGCGTCAGCAGCAGGCCGTAGATATGGTCGAGCTTGTAGATCCAGCGCAGCATGGTCTTCTCGATCACCACGCCCAGCGCGGCCACCACCAGCGGCGACAGCAGCAGCATCGCCCAGTAGCTGAGCCCCGCATAGGTCATGCCGGCCCACGCCAGCACCGCGCCCAGCATGAAGAGCGCACCGTGCGCGAAGTTGATGACGCTCAGCAGCCCGAAGATCACCGCCAGGCCCAGGCTCAGCATGGCGTAGAAGGCGCCGTTGACGAGCCCGAGCAACAGCTGCGACAGCAGCGCCGGGAGCGGGATTTCAAACAGATTCATGAGTCGCTCCTTATACGCCCAGCAGTTCGTGCAGCACCGGCATCTTGGCCTGCAGCTCATTGGCCGCGAAGCGCTCGACGATGCTGCCGTGCTCCATCACGTAGAAGCGGTCCGCCAGCGGCGCGGCAAAGCGGAAATTCTGCTCCACCATCACCACCGTGTACCCCTTCTGCTTGAGCATCAGGATCATGCGCGCAAGCGCCTGCACGATCACCGGTGCCAATCCTTCCGAGATTTCATCGAGCAGCAGCAGGTTGGCGCCGGTGCGCAGGATGCGCCCGACCGCCAGCATCTGCTGCTCGCCGCCGGAAAGACGCGTGCCCTGGCTCTGGCGGCGCTCCTTCAGGTTCGGGAACATCTCGTAGATATCGGTCTCGCTCATGCCCTTGCTGGTGTCGGCGCCCTTCAGCACCGGCGGCAGCATCAGGTTCTCTTCGCATGAGAGGCTGGAGAAGATCGCCCGTTCTTCGGGGCAATAGCCAATGCCGTAGTGCGCGATCTTGTGCGTGGGCAGGCTGATGGTCTCGTGGCCATTGACCTTGATCGAGCCCTTGCGCGTGCCGGTCAGTCCCATGATCGCGCGCAGCGTGGTGGTGCGGCCAGCGCCGTTGCGGCCCAGCAGCGTGACCACTTCGCCGCGGTTCACGGTGAGGTCAACGCCATGCAGGATGTGCGATTCGCCGTACCAGGCGTGCAGGTCCCTGATCTCGAGCGCGGGTGTGTTGGATGTCGTCATCTCATTGGTCTCCCGTCTCAGTGCGCGCCCTGCAGGTCCGCGTCGACGGTGCCCATGTAGGCCTCCGTCACGCGCGGATCCTTCGAGACTTCCGCATACGGCCCTTCGGCCAGGATCGCGCCACGCTGCAGCACGGTGATCTTGTCGGCGATCGACGAGACCACGCTCATGTTGTGCTCCACCATCAGGATGGTGCGGCCCGCCGAAACCTTCTTGATCAGCTGCGTGACGCGGTCCACGTCTTCGTGGCCCATGCCCTGCGTGGGTTCGTCGAGCAGCATCAGCTCGGGCTCCATTGCCAGCGTGGTGGCAATCTCCAGCGCGCGCTTGCGGCCGTATGGAAGGTTCACCGTCAGCGTCTGCGCGAACTCGGTCAGGCCGACCTGTTCGAGCAGCTCCATGGCGCGGTCATTGAGCACGTCCAGCGAGCGCTCGCTGCGCCAGAACTGGTACGCCGTGCCGAGCTGCCGCTGCAGCCCGATGCGCACGTTCTCCATCACCGTCAGGTGCGGAAATACCGCCGAGATCTGGAACGAACGGATCACGCCGCGCCGCGCGATCTGCGCGGGCTTTTCACGGGTGATGTCGATGCCGTTGAAAAGGATGGTGCCGGTGGTCGGCTCCAGGAACTTGGTGAGCAGGTTGAAGCAAGTCGTCTTGCCGGCGCCGTTGGGCCCGATCAAGGCATGGATCGACCCGCGGCGTACCCGCAGGTTGACGTCGCTCACCGCGGTAAAGCCGCGGAAGGCCTTGCCGAGGTTGCGGGTCTCTAGTATCAGGTCGTGGTGCATGGCCGTGACTCCGTGGCGCTGCCGTGGCAGTGGGGATGGCGCGGCATGCTCAGCCCGCCACGGGCAGCGCAGCGACCGCGTAGGCGTGGCGCAGCGTGCGCCCCAGCGCCGGGTCTTCCAGCTCGATCTCGAAGCGCTCGGCCGGGCGGATGCCGCCGATCGCGGGCAGTGTTCCGCACAGCATCGCAGAGCCTTCCCCGAACTCGCCGCCATGGCCGCAGAAGCGCTGCAGCAGGTCCGCCGGGGAGCGCATGGCGGTCACCGGGCCTTCCTGGTACAGCACGCGCTCGCCGTCGATGGTGGCGTAGGAGCGCAGCACCAGTTGGTCCCAGTGGCCTTCCACCTCGGAAAGGCGCCACAAGGCCGATGCACAGGGCTTCTCGCACATCTGCTTGGACACGGTGATGCCGTAGGTCTCGGCTTCGCGGTCGGTATGGTCCGAGGCAATGCCCACCAGGATGTCATCGCCGTCCCGGACCAGCAGGAACTCGGCTTCGCCGCTGCTGGCCTCGCCGCTGACCTGGATCTCCGGGGCCGGCCCCAGGCGTTGCGCAGCCACACGGTAGAACACCGGGGTATAGGGCGGGCGCTTGACGCCCAGTTCTTCCAGTTCCCGGATGTGGGCTTCCATGGCTTCGACGTCGCGGCCGGTCCAGCCCGCCACGATGAGCTGGTGGATGGTGACGGTGCGTTGCGACTTGCCCTGGCGGCTGTCGAGTTCAAAGGTAAGGGTCTTCATGATCGGTTGCTCTCTGCAATGGGGTGGAGCGCCGGCTGGAATGCCGACCTCGGTGAGGGATATGGGCTTACTTCCTGACCAGCGGGCAGGCGCTGGCGCTGAGCGGGCGGAACGCCTCGCTCGCGGGGATCACGGTCTTGATCTTGTAGTAGTCCCACGGCCGCTTCGACTCCTGCGGCCGCTTCACTTCGACCAGGTACATGTCGTGCACCATCAGGCCATCGGCGCGGATCGTGCCGTTCTTCGCGAAGAAGTCATTGACCGGGGTCTCTCGCATGCGCGCCAGCACGGCATCGCTGTCGTCGGTGCGCGCGGCCTGGATCGCTTTCAGATAGTGAGTGGTCGACGAGTACACGCCGGCATGCACAAGCGTTGGCATGCGTCCGGTCTTCTCGAAGAAGCGCTGCGACCAGGCGCGCGTGGCGTCGTCGCGATCCCAGTAGAACGATGTCGTCAGCGTCATGCCCTGCGCGGCTTGCAGCCCCAGGCTGTGGATGTCGCTGATAAACATGTGCAGCCCGGCCAGTTTCTGCTTGCCCGCGGTGTTGATGCCGAAGTCGGCAGCGGTCTTGATCGCATTGACCGTGTCGGCGCCTGCGTTGGCCAGCCCGATCACCTTTGCGCCCGAGGACTGTCCCTGCAGCAGGTAGGACGACAGGTCGGCGGAGTTGATCGGATGCCTGGCCTTGCCCTTCAGGGTGCCGCCGACACTGGACAGCGCCTCGGTGCCGTCCTTCTCCAGCGACGCGCCCAGGGCGTAGTCGACCGTCAGGAAGTACCAGCTGTTGTCGCCGCGCCGGGCCAGCGTCTTGACCGTGTTGGCGGCAAAGGCGTACGTATCGTACGAATACTGGATGGTGTAGGGCGAGCAGTCTTCATTGCTCAGGCGCGTGGTGCCGGCACCGCTGGCGATGACGATCTTGTGCTTGAGCTTTCCCAGGTTGGACACGGCCAGCGCGACCGAGGACGGCAGCGCGTCCTGGATCACGTCGACCTTCTGGTTGTCGAGCCAGCCGCGCGCCAGCGTGGCGGCGACGTCGGTCTTGTTCTGATGGTCGGCGCTGACCACCTGGATGGGGGCGCCCAGCACCTTGCCGCCGAAATCGTCCACGGCCATCTGCGCGGCCACCACCGAGCCCTTGCCGCCGATGTCGGAGAAGATCGACGACATGTCGGTCAGCACACCGATCTTGACCACGCCGTCGCTGATGGGGGCCGGGTCGACTGCGGAAGCAGTCGCCGCGAACAGGGTGGCGCAGGCCAGTACGGCGGCGCCGGTACGGATATCAGGCATTGTTGTCTCCACTGTAGTTATGGGTACTTCTGTAGTGCTGCGGGGGCTCAGCCCCGCTCGTGCCTCAATGCCGCCTCGATGCCCATGCCGATGGCCAGCAGCCTGCGGTCGGACAGGTGGCGCCCGAACAGCATCAGTCCCACCGGTGCGTCGCCCAGGCGATGGCACGGGACCGACAGCGCGCACAGGTCGAGCATGTTGGCGATGGCCGGGTTGCGCAGCAGCAGCCGGTTGGTGCTGAAGAAGGCTTCGTCGTCGTCCAGGTTCGCGATGCGCGGCGCCACGACCGGCACGGTGGGCAGGACCACGGCGTCGAAGCCCGCCAGCTCGGCATCGGCCTGCCGGCACAGCTCGCCCCTGCGCTGCAGCATGCGCAGGTAGTCGGCGGCACGCTGCCCGTCAGCCAGCCGGATGCGCGACAGCACGCGCGGGTCATAGCGATCGGCCTGCTCAGCCAGCAAGCTGCCGTGCCAGGCACTGGCTTCCGCTGCGACCAGGCCGCCGTTCGCGCCGATGCCGGCCAGCTGGTCCCAGCTGTCGAAGCTCACGTCCTGCAGCAGCGCGCCCGCCGCGGACAGCCGGCGCAGCGTGCGGCTGAAGACCTCGGCCACCTCGTCCGACATGCCTTCCAGCACCAGCCCGCTGGGCACCGCCAGGCGCAGCCCGGCCAGCGGCGCCGGCCCCGCGGGCGGCGCCTCGCCTGCCATCACGGCATCAATGGCGGCGCAGCACGCCACGGTGTTGGCCAGGCAGCCCACCGAGTCATAGCTGGGCGACAGCGGCACCGTGCCCTGCAGCGGCACGCGCCGCGCCGTGGGCTTGAAGCCAGCGATGCCGCACAATGCCGCCGGGATCCGGCACGAACCGCCGGTGTCCGAGCCGATCGCCGCCAGGGCCATGCCGTCGGTCACCGACACCGCAGCGCCTGACGACGAGCCGCCCGGAATGCGGCCGGCTTGCCGGTCGTAGGGATTGCGTGGGGTGCCGTAGTGCGGATTGATGCCGACGCCCGAGTAGGCGAACTCGGTCATATTGGTGCGTCCGACAAACACCGCCCCCGCCGCACGCAAGCGCGCGATGGCCGGCGCGTCGGCACTGGCCGCACGCTCCGGCAGCACACGTGCGCCGGCGCGGGTCACGTCGCCCTGCACGTCGAACAGGTCCTTGACGGATACCGGCACGCCCGCCAGCGGCCCGACCACGCCTTGCTCGCGCAGCATGTCGCTGGCCTGGGCCTGCTTGCGCGCCGCCATGCTCACGCCATGCGGGAATACGCGAGCGCCTTCGCTGCCGGGATTGCAGATACGTTCGACGCATGACGCCAGCAAGGACAGCGCGTTGGCACTGCCCGCGGCAAGCTGGCGCTGCGCGGTTGCGATGGTCGCTTCCATGATCAGGCCGGGTCGTAGTAGTGGATCTCCAGCAGCATGCAGCCGCCGTCGGACTTGAACGGGCCGTGGAAGGCGCCGGGCGGGCGGCAGGCGTAGGTGTTGGGGACGAAGGCTTCGCCGCCCTTGCCATTGGCGTCGTTGCCGACAGTCAGGTCGCCGCTGAGCAGGTAGACCTCTTCCCAGTACTCATGCACGAAGGGCGAGGTGGTGAACACGCCGGGCTGGAAGCGCAGCAGGCGCGTACGGCTGCCGCTGCGGCCGTTCTCGTCCAGCGAGCCGGACAGGATCTTCTGCTGGATGCCCGACGGATAGCCGTGGGGGACCTCCCAGCCGGACTCCAGGTCCAGGGTGTGGAACTCGTCGTGAAGTTTGGTGATTGCCATGTCGATCTCCGTGTTCGATGCGGGAATTGGGAAAGGTGCGGGAAGTCAGGCGGCCTGCGGCAGCTTGGCCAGTTCGCTTTCGAGGGAATAGCTGCCGAGCATGTTGTCGACCAGGCCGGATGCGTTCTGCCAGTCGTAGGTGCGATAGGCATGGCCCTTGGTGACGAAGGTGGCGCCGGCATAGAACATCTCGTACTGGTTGTGGCGCGACGCAAACTCGGAGCCGACCGCGTCCCAGGCGAGTTTGAAGAACTTGACGCGCTCTTCCGGGCTGCACACCGGCGACTTCTGCGTCTTGGCGATGATCCCGGCGAGGGACGGATTGGCGAAATCCTCGATGCTCGACGGCAGCATGATCATGCCGCCGCCGGCCAGCTCGCGCAGCGTGGCCAGCACCTTGCCGTAGAGCTGCTGGGTCACCACCTGCGAGCCGTACAGCATGCTGCGGTCCGGCACGAAGTAGCCGTGCTTGCCGACCTGGCCCTTGGCTTCCATCCCGTAGACCCAGGCCTCGACCATGCCCGCCTCTGCGGCCAGCTGGCCCAGCATTTCCCTGACCTGCGGGAAGCTGCTGGTGCCGTTGATCTCGGTGATGCGGTGCGCCAGGCCCACCAGGAAGCGCAGCTTCACCATCAGCCGCACCTGGCACTGGTAGTTCTGGTAGACGTGCGCCGGCGTGGCGTGGAATTGCCTGGCGCACAAGCCCACGTCGCCCGCGACGAAGATGCGCTCCCACGGCACCTTGACGTCGTCGAAATAGAGCACCGCGTCGTTCTCGTCAAAGCGGCTGGCCAGCGGGTTGTCGAACACCGAGGTGGCATTAGCTTCATACGACTTGCGCGACATCACCTTCAGCCCCTTGGTGTTCATCGGCACCGCGAAGGACAGCGCATACATCTCGTCGCCCTCGCGCAGCGGCTGGATGCAGCTGCAGAAGACCTCGTTGGCCATGATGCCGCTGGTGGCCAGCATCTTGGCGCCGCGCACGGTGATGCCTTCCGCGTCCTGGTCGACGATGCCCACGGCCAGGTACTTGTCTTCCTGCTCGTGCGCGGACTTGGACTGGTTGGCCTGCGGGTTGACGATCACATAGGTGAGGAACAGGTCATTGTCGCGGGCATAGCGGTAGTAGTCGCGCAGCGCGCCGGCACGTGCCGGATCGGCCTGCTCGAAGACATCGATGCCCATGTACATGCCCGAGATGCAAGAGGCCACGTGGTCGGGCGAGCGGCCCATGAAGCCGTAGTGCAGCTCGGTCCAGGCTTCCAGCATCTGGCGGCGTTCGACCAGCTCGTTGTAGCTGGTCGGCAGCTCCCAGATCCGGCTGACGCGCCGGTCGGTGCCCGCTGGCTGGAAGGTCATCTTGTCGACATTGCCGGGCTGCGCCTGGAAGTCGTAGAGGTTGGCGTAGCTGCGGATCGAGTTGCGGAAGGCCGGGTGGCTGGTGACATCCGTCACCCGCTTGCCGTCCAGGTACACCTCACGCCCATCGCGCAGCATGACAATGTGCTGATTACCGGTCTTGATCATGTCGTTCTCCTGTGCTGACTGTCTGTTCTTGTGGATTCAGGCGGCGGCCGGGCTGTCTTCCAGTGCCCGGTACTTGCCGCCAAAGAAGATGAGGGGCCGGCCGTCCTGGCGGGCCTGGTGACGGACCACCCGCCCGATAAAGATCACGTGGTCGCCGCCGTCGTGCATGGCATAGGGCTCGCACTCGAAGGTGGCCAGCGCGTCCGGCAGCAGCACGTGGCTGTCCTCGTTGCGCTTGCTGAAACCGATGCCTTCCCACTTGCCGGAATTGGCCCTGGCGAAGCGGTTCGAGATATCCTGCTGCGCCTCGGCCAGCACGTTGACGGCATAGCGCCGCGCGCTGCGCAGGTCGCCCAGGCTCAGGCAGCGGCGGTCCACCGAGAACAGCACCAGCGGCGGGTCCAGCGATACCGAGTTGAACGACGCCACCGTGATGCCGACCGGCAGCCCTTCTTCGCGCGGCGCGGTAATCACGGCAACGCCTGTTGCAAACATCGCCAACGCATTCCTGAAGCGGCGGTGCGCTTCTGCGTCCGCTTCGGCGTCCGCTTTGACGCCCTGACCAACAGATGACTCAGCCATCACGACTCCTACACAAGTGTTCTCATCCAACCGGTTATTTTGTTTATTTACCTTTGTAACTTAGGTTTTATTGAATGCTATAAAACAACGCCATTCAAGTTGGTGGAAACCCTAGAGTGCGGAGCCGGACAGCCTCCCGAGGAGACTCAATGAAGTCCGGAAACCGTTGCCGGACAAGGTTTTCCGGCTAGCGGACAGGTATCGCCACGCGGCCGGAATTGCAGCTGTCCGCGCGTCAAGCAACCCTACCGGCAGCATGGCACCGCCGCGAACGGCCGCTACCCGGTGCTAGACTCGGCCCCACTTTCCTTGACCACCGGGTACGCTTTGCCCACGGTCGTCCCCACATCCGCCTCCAGGAATGAGCGCTATGCAATCCGAGCCGAAGACCCTTCCGATCTACATGGACTACAGCGCGACGACACCGGTCGCCCCCCAGGTCGTCGAGAAGATGGTTCCCTACCTGCACCAGCAGTTCGGCAACCCCGCATCGCGCAGCCATTACTACGGCTGGCAGGCGGAAGAGGCGGTCGAGGCCGCGCGCGCGCATGTGGCGGCGCTGCTGAATGCGGACCCGCGCGAGATCATCTGGACCTCCGGCGCCACCGAGGGCAACAACCTGGCGATCAAGGGCGCGGCGCATTTCTATCGCGGCAAGGGCAACCACATCATCACCGTCAAAACCGAGCACAAGGCCGTGCTCGATACCTGCCGCGAGCTGGAACGGCAGGGCTTCGAGGTGACCTATCTCGACGTCGGCACCGACGGCCTGGTCGACCTTGACGCGCTGCGCGCGGCCATGCGGCCGGACACCATCCTGGTGTCGGTGATGATGGTCAACAATGAGATCGGCGTGATCCAGCCAGTCGCGCAGATCGGCGAGCTCTGCCGCGCTGCGGGCGTGGTGTTCCATTGCGATGCGGTGCAGGCCGCCGGCAAGATCGCCATCGACCTGGAAGCGCTGAAGATCGACCTGCTCACCGTGACGGCGCACAAGGTCTATGGCCCCAAGGGCGTCGGCGCGCTCTACGTGCGGCGCAAGCCGCGCATCCGCATCGAGGCGCAGATCCACGGCGGCGGGCATGAGCGCGGCATGCGCTCAGGCACCCTGCCGACGCACCAGATCGTGGGCATGGGCGAGGCCTTCAGGCTGGCAAAGCTGGAACTTGCGGAGGAAGCGCGCCGCGTGGGCGCGTTGCGCGACCGGCTGCTGGCGGGGCTGTCGCGGCTGGACGAGGTCTACGTCAACGGCAGCCTGGCGCACCGTATCCCGCACAACCTGAACATCAGCTTCAACTATGTCGAAGGCGAATCGCTGATCATGGGCATCAAGGACGTGGCGGTGTCGTCGGGCTCGGCCTGCACCTCGGCCTCGCTGGAGCCCTCGTTCGTGCTGCGGGCGCTGGGCCGCAGCGACGAGCTGGCGCATAGCTCGATCCGCTTTACGCTGGGGCGCTACACCACCGAGGCAGAGGTGGACGAAGTCATCCGGCAGGTCAGCGAGACCGTTACCCGCCTGCGTGAACTGAGCCCGCTATGGGAGATGCACCAGGAAGGCATCGATGTCGGCACGGTGCAGTGGGCCGCGCACTAGACTTTCTGCCGGCGCGCCTGCAGGTGTTCGAGATCCAGCGCGGCGCGATCGCCGTTGGCGACCAGCCGGTCGACCACCGAGCACAGCACCTTGAATTCGGTGCGGGAAACGCCGTCGAACAATACGTCGTTGATCTGCTGCTGCACGGGCAGCAGTTCATTGAGCAGACGCGTCCCGGCGGCGGTGATGGTGAGTCGCATCTTGCGCTTGTCTTCGGGATGGGCCTTCTTGTCGATCAGCCCCAGCTTCTTGAGCTTGCCGGTCTCGATGGTGATGAACGGGCCGCTCAGGTGCAGATGGTCGGCGAGCTGGTTGACCGTCACCTCGCCTTGCTGCGACAGGTGCAGGATCGAGCGGATCAGCGAGTACTGGACCCCTGTCAGGCCGATCAGGCCGCCAAAGCCGTCGCGCACGGACAGCAGGCGCGCGGCAAATGGCAGCAGGCCATTCACCAGGTGCCGGAACTCACGGTCCGAGCCGTCGACCAGGCACGCCGGATGCGTTACGGTCAGGTTCTTGTTTGCAGGAGTCGTTGCCATCGGCGGTATGTCCACTTAGCTTTTGATACAAGCTTTGTGCCAAATTCTAACAAACTCGCCGCAACACCTCAGCGCCCCCCCCGCCTTTCAACCCATACCCTTGAGTCCAGCATGAACACAATCCCGCTCGCCACCGCCAAAGCCCGGCTGGCCCAATACGTCGAGGCCAAGGACAACAATCGTCCGACGCTGATCCACGAAGCCTTCGCTCCGGATGCGTCGCTGACCTTCTCGATCGATACCGACTCCATCAGCTTTCCGCCGAGGGCAGAAGGCGCGGATGCCATTGCTGCGACGCTGGTCAGCGAGTTTGCCAAGACGTTCGACCGCTGCCGGACCTACTACATCGGCGACGTTGGCGCGGCGCTGGACGGCAACGCCATGACGATCCCCTGGCTGGTGGTGATGCGGGAAACCGCGGCCAGCGCCTTGCGCGTCGGCAAGGGCTATTACCGCTGGGGCTTTGCCGCCGGCGATGACGGCACGTACCGTATCGCCAGCCTGCATATCCATATCGAACGGATCGACACGATCGCCGATCCCGGCGCGGTCACGCTGGCGGCCTTGCAGGCGGCACTGCCCTATCCCTGGCTGCCGGCGCCGGTGCTTGCTGCCAGCATCGAAGCGCAAGCCAGCGCGCAACCCGCGCTGGGGTTCCTGAATGTGTTCGCGCAAGCGGCCCGCATGCCCTGACGGGCGCGGGTCATCTGGCCGGCAATTGCTGCGCGACCAGCGCCACCCAATACGCCGCGCCCAGCGGCAAGATCCGGTCGTTGAAGTCGTAGTAGGGATTGTGCAGCGGCGGATCGTCCGCGCTCTCGCCGGCGCCGATGCCGATATAGGCGCCGGGGCTAGCGCGGACAGCGTAGCCCCGCGCCCGGTGTGTCAGACCACGCCCTCTGCCCGCAGCCGGGCCAACTCTTCATCCCCGATCCCAAGCTGCCCATAGACCTCGGCATTGTGTTCACCCACATCCGGCCCGGTACGCGGTGACGGCGGCGCATAGCCCGAGAAGCGCGGCACCACGCATGGCGCCGGCACCGAGCCCAGGTCCGGATCGGGCAGCCGCACGATGGCCTGGCGCGCCGCCATCTGCGGGTCGTCGACGATATCGGCGATGCTGAATACCTTGCTGAATGGCACCTGGCACTGCTCCAGCCGGGCCGCCACGGCGGCATAGGGCTGCGCGGCAAACCACTCGGCAATGCTGCCGTCCAGCGCTTCGATATTGCGCACGCGGCCGGCGTTGGTGGCATATTCCGGCGCCTGCGCCAGTTGCGGCGCGCCGATGGCCTCGGCCAGCCGGCGGAAGGTGGCGTCGGAGGAGGCCACTACCGTGACCCAGATCTCGTCCGCGGTGCGGTACATGTTGGACGGCGCAGCATAGGTGGTGCGGTTGCCGGCGCGCTGGCGCACATGTCCCAGCTGTTCATACTCGATGGCCAGCGGGTCCAGCAGGCGGAACAGCGCCTCGGTGGCGGCCAGGTCGATCTCGCGGCCGCGCTGGCCGGGCCTGGCGCGCTGCTCTGCCGCCGCAGTGGCAATCGCAAAGGCGCCGAACAGGCCGGCGATCATGTCCCCCACCGGGTAGTTCATATGCATCGGCCCGCTCTGCGCGGTGCCCGCCAGGTTGGTAAGGCCGCTCCTGGCTTCAAAGATGCGGGCAAAACCCGGCCGCGCCGCATCGGGCCCGGTCTGGCCGAAGCCGGTCAGCCGCAGCACGATCAGCTTCGGGTTGGCCGCATGCAGGGTGTCGAGATCCAGCCCCCACCGCGCCAGCGTACCGGTGCGGAAGTTCTCGACCAGCACATCGAACTGAGGCAGCAAGCGCAGGAAGATCTCGCGGCCGCGCGGCGTGCGCACGTCTAGCGAGATGCCGCGCTTGCCGCGGTTGGTCACCTTCCAGTACAGGGCGTGGTCCTCGGTAACCGGCTCCAGCCCGCGCAGCGGATCGCTGCCGTCGGGCAGCTCCAGCTTGACCACGTCCGCGCCCATGTCGGCACACAGCGTGGCGGAAAACGGGCCGGCCACCACGGTGGCCATGTCGAGGATGCGCAGTCCGCCCAGCGGGCCCGTGCAGTGTGCGTCTGGCGATACAGCGTGTTCCTGGTCTTGCATGGCGGGCCTCCGGCGGCATTGGCGTCTGCTGCAAGGTGGCAGGCGGCTGGCTCGGATGCAAGTACGGTTTCGCTGTGCGGAACGGTCGTGCTACAACATTGACGCCCCCATCCCCGGATCCCAGCATGGAACCCAAGCAACCACCGCACAGCATGGACCGCAACCCGGAACACCTGCCCCTGCCAGGCCTGGCCAGCGAGGACGCACTGGCCACCGACCGCCAGTTCGCCACCAACCTGGCGCGCGGGCTGGAGGTCCTGCGCGCCTTCACGCCGTCCAGCCCGGTGCTGGGCAACCAGGACATCGTGGCGCGCACGGGGCTGCCCAAGGCGACGGTGTCGCGGCTGACCTACACGCTGGGGCTGCTCGGCTTCCTGAGCCGCGTGCCCGGCAACCAGAAGTACCGGCTGGGCGCCGGGGTGCTGGCGCTGGCCTACCCGATGCTGGCCGGGCTGGCGATCCGCCAGGTGGCGCGGCCTTATATGGAGGCCATTGCGCGGGAAACCGGCTGCACGGTGAACCTGGGCATGCGCGAGCGGCTGTCGGTGGTGTACGTGGACAGTTGCCGGCTGGATCCGGGCAACCTCTACCAGCCGGACATCGGCAGCACCCGGCCGCTGCTGGCCAGCGCGATCGGCCGCGCGGTCTTGCTGGCCTGCAGCGCAGACGAGCGCACGGCACTGCTGAACCGGCTGCGCGTGGACGATCCGGAGCGCTTCAACGTTGAGCGCCAGATGTGGGCGGACGACCAGAAGCACTTCCGCGCCCACGGCTACTGCCTGAGCCGCGGCGAGTGGCGGCCAGAGATCCACGCGATCGCGGCACCCGTGCGCCAGTCGCTGCACGAAGACCCGTTCGCGCTGAACTGCACCATCGCCGCATCGCGCAATCGCGACAACATGCTGGAGCGCGAGGTGGCGCCGAGGCTGCGCGAGGCGGTGCGGCAGATCGAACTGAGCTGCGCGCGCTAGCCGACAGGACGCAGCAATGCAGTCTGCCGGTGATGTCGCCGGCAATGACAAGCGGCCCGCCAGAGGCCCGCATGAAAACGCGCCGCGGGAAATCCCCCGGCGCAGGCAACCCAAGGAGACAAGATGGATGCCATCCAACCATTGCGCCGGCTCGCTGCCGGCATGCTGGCCTGCGCCGCGCTGATGCCGCTGCCAGCGCTGGCCGCCCCTGACAATGCGGCGCGCTTCCCGGACCGCCCGATACGGATCATCGTGCCGTTCTCGGCGGGCGGCGTGGTCGACTCCGTCACCCGCATCACCGCGGAGAACATGGCGCGGGTGCTGAAGCAGCCCGTCATCGTCGAGAACAAGACCGGCGCCGGCGGCGCCATCGGCGCGGACTTCGTCGCCCGGTCGCCTGCCGACGGCTATACGCTGCTGGCGGTCAGCCCCAGCTATGTGGTCGGGCCGCTGCTGAACCCGTCGATCCAGGGCAAGGGTGGCAAAGACTTCCGCGCGGTGGCGGGCATTGGTGCCGTACCCAACGTGATCGTGGTGCCGGCCGCGTCGCCGCTGCGCACGCTGCCTGAATTGCTCGACGCCGCGCGCAGCCAGCCCGGCACGCTGACCTACGCCAGCGCGGGCGTCGGCACCTCGAACCATCTCTCGGCGGAACTGCTGGCGCAGATGACGCACGTGAAGCTCACCCATGTGCCCTACAAGGGCCAGCCCGAGGCCATGAGCGACCTGCTGGGCGCGCGCGTCTCGATGATGGCGCTGACCTCGGCCATTGCCCGCCAGCAGGTGCAAAGCGGCAAGCTGCGCGCGCTGGCGGTGACCTCGGCAAAGCGCTCAGCCGTGATGCCCGACGTGCCAACCGTGGCCGAGGCCGCGCGCCTGCCCGGCTATGAAGTGGGCGGGTGGTTCGGCCTGGTCGCGCCGCAGGGCACGCCGGACGCGGTGGTGCGCAAGCTGGCCGAGGCCGCCGCGCAGGCAACGTCCGACCCCGCCACTGCACGCCGCCTGGTCGAACTCGGCATGGACCTGGCACCGCAATCCACCGCCGTGTTCGACCGCTTCCTGGATACCGAAACCAAAAAGTGGACCGGCGTGCTGAAGACCGCCGGCATCACGGCACAGTAGCCGCACACGCCCACGCTCACTCAATCAACCGGAAACCTTCCATGATCCGCGACTCCGCCCGCCAGCAAGCGCTGCTGGCCGATATCCGCCGCTTCGTGCTCGAAACCTGCATTCCCCTCGAGGCGGAGATCGATCGCACCGACGTGATACCCGAGCCCGTGGTCGAGCAGATGCGCCGCCTCGGCCTGTTCGGCCACAGCATCCCCGAAGCGTACGGCGGCGCAGGGCTGACCACCGAGGAACTGGCGCTGGTGAACATCGAGGTCTCGCAGGCCGCCACCGTGTTCCGTGCCCGCTTCGGCGGCAATACCGGCATCGCCTCCGAATCGCTGGTGGCCGACGGCACCGAAGCACAGCGACAGCGCTATCTGCCGCAACTGGCCTCCGGCAAGGTGACCGGCTGCTTTGCGCTGACCGAGCCCGAAGCCGGCTCCGATGCGACGTCGCTGCAAACCACCGCACGCCAGGACGGCGATCACTACGTGCTGAACGGCAGCAAGTGCTTTATCACCAATGCCCCGATCGCGGACCTGTTCACCGTGTTCGCCCGCACCGATCCCGATACGCCGGGCGCCCATGGCATCAGCGCCTTCCTGATCGAGCGCGGCACCCCCGGCCTCAGCACCAGCGAACCGGAACGCAAGATGGGACAGCACGGCTCGCCGGTCGGCGATGTCTACCTGAAGGACTGCCGCGTAACGGCCAGCGCCATCGTCGGCGGCAAACCCAATGTCGGCTTCAAGACAGCGATGAAGGCGCTGAACAAGCAGCGCATCAACCTGGCCGGTTTGTGCGTGGGGCCCGCCATCCGGCTGGTCGACGAGATGGTCCGCTACGCGGCGCAGCGCCGGCAGTTCGGCAAGCCGATCGCGGACTACCAGCTGGTGCAGCAGATGATTGCCGACAGCAATACGGAACTGCACGCCGCCCGCGCGCTGGTGCTCGACACCGCGCGCAAGCGCGACGCCGGCGAGGACGTGACCATGGAGGCGTCGATGTGCAAGCTGTTCGCCTCTGAGATGGCCGGCCGCGTGGCCGACCGCGCGGTGCAGGTATTCGGCGGCAGCGGGTATATGGCGCGCACCGTGGCCGAGCGCTTCTATCGCGATGTGCGGCTGTTCCGGCTGTATGAGGGCACGACGCAGATCCACCAGCTCAATATTGCGCGCAGGACGATGGAGGCGCGGGGGGCGGCGCTGGTTGGTGGTAGCGCGGCTTGAGTTCATGCCGATAGCATGGGTGCCATGCGCTAGCGCATGGCGCCTCGCGCAAAGGCACCTTCGACTATGAGAAGTCCGAGTACCAGACCGACAAAGCAGGCCAGGCGTAAGACGCCCCCGACACAAGCGCCGCCGAGCGCGCCGGCACCGGCAGGCCCGGCGCGTAGGTGAACACGCGCAGCACGCTGCTGCCCTGTACCTGAACGCCAAAGGCACCAGCCTGGAAGCGCCATGGGCAGCGCCCCCCTCTCCAAAGCCACCGCCACCCCCTCCCCCACACGCCGCCAGACACCCCACGCTGGCGGCGAGCGCCGCCGGCCGCAACCTGCGTACCAGGCAGCCCCTTGTTTCCCGCCCTCGGTGCCAAATCCCATGTTGCCCCGATTCCTGGCTATGGCGCGCTGCCGCAGCCGCCTGCCTGGAAACAGGGCGTGCAAAAAGGGCGTTCTTCACCAAGACTGATGATGAGCATTCGGCAGTCCCGGGCCTGACTAGGTCCCGCCAAGCGCAAGCCACGCCCGGTCCGGGGCTCAAGGATCGGCGCAACAGGTAGCGCAAGCATCACATAAGTGATGGTAAAGGCATTTTTTAGTGAGAAATCGGCCAATCGACTAGCGAAGGATGTGGCCACGACGCGGCTGTCTCAACCCGGCACCCCCACTCCAAACAGACGTTGGATTGGTGGAAGTCCGGTCACAATCGCTGATTAAGGCTGGCACAGTGGTCGCTACGTCAACAGGACTCTCCCGACTTGTCAGCAATGGCACCTCGCCGGAAGGACTGGGTGCGGCCGCCTCGCGCGCGGACGGCATCTGTTGCCGCCCCCGCCATGCAGAGCCTTGCCACCGATCTCACTATTACCCGACCTGTAGAAGGAAAGCCGATGTTCTCCGAAGCCGAGCCTCCGCACTCGATGCGCCACGCCTCCCGCGCCAAAGCCCCCACGCTGCCGCCATGGATCACGGCGCGGATGGCACAACATTTCGACGAGCGGATGGGCAAGCTCTGGGGCGGCGATCATTTGCTTCACGGACGCACGCCCGGGCCCGATGCGTTGCACCTGAGCAGCAACGACTATCTCTGCCTGCTTGGCGAATCCTCGCTGGTACAGGCGCAGGCGCGGGCCTTCCTCAATGAAGAGCCGGAGTTGCTGATGTCGTCCGTGTTCCAGCACGGCGACACCCCTCAGCGGCGGGTCGAGCGCAAGATCGCAGACCTGATGCAGGCCGAGGACGGGCTGATCGCCCAGTCCGGCTGGGCCGCCAACGTCGGCCTGGTGCAGTGCATTGCCGGCCCCGGCATTCCGGTCTATATCGACATGAACGGGCATGCCTCCTTGTGGGAGGGCATCATCGCCGCGGGCGCGCAGGCCGTGCCGGTGCGCCACAACGATTGCGAGCACGTGCGCCGCCAGCTTGAGCGCTTCGGGCCGGGAGTGATCATGGTGGACTCGGTCTACAGCACCACGGGCAGCGTGGCGCCGCTGGAGGACTATGTGGAACTGGCAGAGGCGTCGGGCTGCGTGCTGGTGGTGGACGAGTCGCACTCGCTCGGCACCCATGGGCCGTCTGGCGGCGGCCTGGTGCGCGCGCTCGGGCTGTCTGAGCGCGTACACTTCCGCACGGCCTCGCTGGCCAAGGCGTTCGCCGGCCGCGCCGGCTATGTTGCGTGTTCGACCGATTTCAAGAACTTCTTCGCGGTTGAGTCCCGGCCGGCCATTTTCAGTTCCGGGCTGCTGCGCCATGAGGTTGCGTGGTTCGATGCCGTGACGGATTTCGTCGCCACGGCGGATGAGCGCCGTGCGCGCCTGCACGCCATCACCCGCGACACCCGGGCTGCGATTGCCGAACTGGGCTACAACATCGGCGAAGGCTCCGAGCAGATCATCGGCCTGGAGGCGGGAACCGAGCCGCAAGTCAAGGTGCTGCGCGATGCGTTGCAGAGCCGCGGGATCTTCGGCGCGGTATTCTGTGCGCCAGCAACACCGAAGAATCGGGCATTGATGCGACTTACGCTGCATGCGAAACTTGCCGCCAATGAAATCGACCGCCTGGTCAGCGTGCTCGCCAGCATCCGCGACGAAGTCCGGCTGGATGAGTGGTCCTCGACGCGCCGGGCCCGGCGCAAGTCTCAAAATCCCACAAGCGGGCCGCTGGCAGGTTCCCGCGAGGAGTAGTCCTGGAGATGGATGCAAAGGTAGCGCAAGCGGAAGACGGCCGCACCTCACTTGCCGGCGTCGCCCGCCATGCGTGGCAGACCGTGTTCGAGACCGCCGCGCGGGCCACCCTGCTGGACGAGGAGAGCGTCATCCGGCTACGCCGGATCCAGATGGTGGGCGCGCTGGGCGTGATCGGTCACCCGCTGTACTACGTGATCTGGTCCTACATCTTCCCGCAGCCCTATGAAAACCTCTGGCTGCGCCTGGTCTGCACCGCGCTGTTCGTGCCGCTGCTGTTCGCCTCCGCCTTCTCGGACCGGCGCTGGCTGCCACCCTATGCGCTCTTTGCCATTACCGTAGGCCTGCCGTTCGCCTTCATCTTCTTCTACCTGGAGAATGGCGGCTCCATGGTGTGGGCCGAATCGGTCATCATCGCGGTGGTGATCCTGTATCACTTCAACACCGCGTTCGCGACCATTGCCTTGTTCTCAGGGGCCGCCGCAGCCATCGCGCTGTTCGTGCTGGCGGGCAACTCCATGGGCGGAATCCCGTGGGAGCCGGTACTGCTGCAGTTGCCGGTGATCGGCTTTGTCATCGCGGTGCTGGTGGTGATCAAGATGGACCGCCAGCTGCTGGCCGAACAGAAACGGCGCGGGATGGCCGCCGCGCTGGCCACCGTCGCGCACGAACTGCGCACGCCGCTGACCAGCCTGGCCATGACTGCCAGGGGCCTCAAGGCACGGCTGCCGGCCGCCCTGGACCAGGACACGCCGCTGCGCGACGGTCTGATGCAGGCCGTGGCCCGGATGGAGTCAGACCTGGCCCATATCAGCAACAGCATTGAACTGCTGGTCGCCAACTCCAAGAACCCGGACAACGCCACGCAGGAGCTGTTCGAACTGGGCGGTGTGATCCGCGACGCTGTCGGCCGGTTTCCGTTCGAGCAGAGCGACCTGGAACTGGTCACCGTCGACCTGCCTGGCCCCGCTTATGTGATGGGCAACGCCCAGTTGTTCGGGCTGGTCACGACCAACTTGCTGAAGAACGCGCTGGAAGCGACCAAGCGGGCCGGCAAGGGCACCATCCATATCCGCTGCGAGGTCCGGCCCGACGCCGTCCATGTGGTGTTCCGCGACACCGCCACGGGCGTGCCGCCGCAAGTGCTGGCCCGGATGTTCCAGCCCTTCTTCTCTTACCCGGCGCATCGCGGCACCGGCATCGGACTGGCGTTTTGCCAGAAGGTGCTGAACAGCTGGGGGGCAAGCATCAGCTGCCGCTCCGAGGAACACGTGTTCACCGAGTTCGATATGCGCTTTCCCCGCAAGGGGAAATGGCCCGAGGCGCAATGAACTGAGGCTGTCGCCTGAGAGGGTTTACCTTAGTACGCAGCAACACAAGAGTTTGGGGTGAATCGCCCTACTCCCCCGCAACGCCCTCTTCCTAGTATTGACTCACCGCGCGGCGCGTGAAGGACTGCCGTGCGGTACCAGGCATACCCTGCCTGGCCACGAACCGCCGTTCTCAATCGCGGCGGTTCATGAGCATCACGCATAGCCAGTGTCCCTGATTACCTCAATCAATCCAGCCGCTCACCGGGTGAACGGCTGCGGATACGGCTGCAAAAAACAATGGAGACAACATGCTGCACGACCTGCCCGCCCGCCCCGAGACCGTCCACTGGGGCTACTTCGATGCCGCCAAGGCGCCCGCCCTGACCGTGAAAAGCGGCGACCTCATTCGCGCCGAAGCGGTGACCCACCATGCCGGCGATGCCCCCGACCTGATGATGGATGACGCCATTCGCGAGATCTTCCGGGCGATTCCCCACGACGACCGCAACCCCGGCGTGCACATCATGACCGGCCCCATCTATGTCGAAGACGCCAAGCCCGGCGACGTGCTGGAGGTGCGCTACCTGCAGATGATTCCGCGCTTCCGTTTCGGGGCGAATGCCGCGGCCCACTGGGGCCAGCTGTACAAAGAGTTCGAGAAGGAGCGGGTCACCATCTATGAGCTGGACCAGCGCTCCAACACCGCGCATGCCCTGTACGCCTTCGACTACCCCGGCAAGATGACCATCCCCGGCAAGCTCGTGGATGACCGGGAATGCTGCCGGCAGCCCGCGCTGGCCGGCGTACGCGTTCCCGTGCGCCCGCACCTGGGCACCGCTGGCGTCGCGCCCGACGCGCGCGGTCGCGTCACCACCGTCGAGCCCGGCCTGCATGGCGGCAATATCGACAACTGGCGCATCGGCGCGGGCGCCACCATGTACTACCCGGTCCAGGTCGACGGCGCGCTGTTCTCGATCGGCGACCCGCATATCTCGCAAGGCGACGGCGAAGTCAGCGGCACCGCCATCGAGGCCTCATTGAACGTCCTGTTCCAGGTGGTCCTGCGCAAGGATTTCCACTTCCCGTCGCCGCTGCTGGAAACGCCGGATTGCTGGGTCGTCCATGGCTTCCACGAGGACCTGGATGAAGCCGGCAAGAACGCGGCCCGCGACATGATCCACCTGCTGACCGAGCAACAGGGACTCTCGCGCGACGATGCCTATTCGCTCATGAGCGTCTCGGCTGACTTCGGCGTGACGCAGGTCGTCGATGGCACCCAGGGCATCCATTGCACCATGCCGCGTTCGATCTTTCCGCCCAAGGACAAGGGCTGAGCCATCAACGCAACACCAAGGGAGAGAACCACATGCAATACGTCTACATAGGACGCAACGAGCTGGTTGCACTGATCGTCGGCCTGGTCACCGGCACCCTGTATTCCTGGCTGAACCTGCCGATCCCCGCGCCAAACGTCACCGGCGGGATCTGCGCCATCCTCTTCACCTACATCGGCTATCTGATCGTGCACGCGTGGCGCAGGACCATCGCCTTCGGACGACCGCCGGAAAGCCGCTGAATCACGCGCAATTCATGAGATTGGGGAATGACATGCTCGAAATTGCATTGGGCAGCACCGAGCTGCAGGCCGCAGCCGTTGGCTTGGTGACTGGCGTTATCTACACTGCGGTACGTGCGCCGATACCGGCCCCGAACGTGCTCGGCGGGATCTTCGCCATCTTTGGCACGTTTGCGGGGTTCGTACTGGTGGCCGCGATGCGGGGGCAGTTGCTGTTCGGCTAGCGGATGGCCTGGACTTCGCAAGTAGTGCTTTGGATGCGCGGCGGACAGCAATGTCCGCCCGTTTTCGCTGTTGCAGCGTGATGCCAGGGAGGTTCAATTGCACCTTTTGCGTTTTTCCACCGAAGCCTATCCACGCAACCGACGCGGCGCAGCCTGGCGTGACGAACTCCGCGCCGCACGCCTGCATTGCGAAAGCCTGTGCGCCGATCACACCCTGCACGGCACGATCCAGTCCCGGACCACCCCCGCGGGCATCGAGCTGACCTGCATTGCGTCGGTCCCCCAGACGCTGGCCATCACCAGCGGCGATGGCCGCGGCCTGATGCTGGTGATGCTGACCGAAGGCGAAGCGCACCTCGCTGCGCCGGAACTGCGTGAACCGCTGCGGCCGGGGCAGGTGGTCTGCGTGCCGGCACACGCCGCCCGCATGCTGGCCCTTGCTACCAGCTTCCGGATGCTGATCGTGCATATCGGCCAGGCATTGCTCAGCGCACGCATCACGGCCCCCTTGCCTCGCTCCGCGCTGGTACTGAGCGGCGACTCGGCGGAACTGTTTGCCCGCCTGCTCCAGTCCATGGCGGCCAGCTTCGACACCATCGTGTCCGCAAACGCCAAGGCCATCCAGCCCTTCGACAACACCATCACCGCCTGCCTTGACGCCGCGCTGGCCGACAGCCAGCCCATCGCACCGCCGGACATGACGCCCTCGCGCGCGGCCGTCTTTGCGCGCGTCTGCAGCCGCATCGACGCACGCCTTGCCGAGCCGGAACTCAGCCTCGCCGCCATCGCCGCGGACGAGCGCATGTCGGCCCGCTACCTGCAGAAGCTCTTCGAGAAATCCGGCAGCAGCTTTTCCGCCTACCTGCGCACCAGCCGGCTTGAGCGATGCCGGGCCGACCTGGCGAATCACCAGTACGACAAGCTCTCGGTCTCCGACATCTGTTATCGCTGGGGCTTCAACGACCCTTCGCACTTCAGCCACGCGTTTCGCGAACAGTTCGGGCTCTCGCCCCGCGCCTACCGTGAGCAGACGGCGAACACGCCCGAGCATCGCCCACCGCAGAATGTCTCCCGCGGGCTTCCGGCCCATGCGAAACGTGCTCCCGCCAGTCCTGGCGCGCCCGCGAACGATGTCCCTGCTGCGCGCCTGCAACCGGCGCCTACCATCGTCCCCATCACCCAGGCGCGCTCGCATGCCGCCCGCCCGGAAGGCCGACACCACTGGCTGCAGGCCACGGACAAGACCGTGCACTGGGGCTATCTCAGCCACGACCTGCCCCCCGTGCTCGAGGTCATGCCCGGCGACACCGTCACCATCGAAACACTGACGCAGCACGCCTCTGACGACCGGGAACGCATGATCGAAGGCGACGCCGGCGCAGAAAGCGTCTTTCACTGGACCGCAGAGCAGAAGAACGTCAACCGGCGCGGCGCGGGCCCCATCGACGCCTCGGTCTATGGCCGCGGCGCCGGCGAAGGCTTTGGCGTGCATATCTGCACCGGCCCGGTCGCGGTGCGCGGCGCCATGCCCGGCGATGTGCTGGAGGTGCGCATCCTCGACGTGCGCCCGCGTCCGTGCTGCAACCCGCGCTTTGCCGGCAGGGCCTTCGGCAGCAACGCCGCGACCTGGTGGGGCTTTCACTATCGCGACATGCTGACCGAGCCGCGCGAGCGCGAAGTGGTCACCGTCTTCGAGATCGATTGCGAACGTGCCGACAGCCGTGCGCGCGCGGTCTACAACTTCCGCTGGACGCCGCAGCGCGATCCGTTCGGCGTGCTGCACCCGACCATCGACTATCCCGGCGTGCCAGTCGACCACGACACCATCGTCAAGAACTACGACGTGCTGCGTGATATCGAGATACCGGTCCGCCCCCACTTCGGCGTCATCGCCGTGGCGCCGGCGCAGGACGGCCTGATCGACTCCATCCCGCCCTCCAGCTTCGCCGGCAACCTGGACAACTGGCGCGTCACCCGGGGCGCCAGCGTCTATCTCAGGGTAGCCGTGCCGGGCGCCCTGCTGTCGATTGGCGATCCCCATGCCTCCCAGGGAGACTCCGAGCTGTGCGGCACGGCCATCGAATGCTCACTCACCGGTGACTTCCAGCTCATCCTGCACAAGAGCACCATGATCGACCGCGACGCTCCCTTCGCCGACCTGAGCTACCCGCTGGTGGAAACCGCCGACGAATGGATTCTGCATGGCTTCAGCTCGCCGAACCACCTGGCTGAACTGGGCCAGATGGCGCAGAGCCACATCTACCTGAAGTCCACCCTAGACGACGCCATGCGCGACGCCTTCCGCAAGACACGCCGCTTCCTTATGTCGGTCAAGGGGCTGAGTGAAGACGAGGCGGTCGCGCTGATCTCCGTTGCGGTGGATTTTGGTATCACGCAGGTGGTCAATGGCAACTGGGGCGTGCACGCCATTATCAGGAAGTCGATGTTCACCCGGCGCTAGCAGGCCGCGGCTAAACCTGTCCACCATTCGCCAACGGCTGGCAAGTGCTACAGACTCCAGACAAACCAATGGCGCGCTCCCTCTCCCGCTTGCGGGAGAGTCCCCCGCATGCGGCCCATGCCGGCTTGCCCCAGGAACCGGTCGTATAGTGGTTGATACTCGGCCTTGACGCGCAGTGTGGCCGCGTCCCCTCTGGTGCACTTCTTGTTGCCCGTGGGAGAGACTGGCTCCGGCAGACAGCATTGGGCTTGATTGGTGAGCGTCGTTAGCTTCCCGCTGGGTAGGTTTGTTTCCATTTTTGTGTCTGCCGGGCACGTTGGCGCCGATCCTTCCCAAGAAGAGGAGGCCGCAGATGAAAACGCTACCGGTATTGGATGACCGGGCCACCGGCATCGACGTGGGCAGCGAGAAGTTGCACGTGTCCATCGCGGGTGACACGCCGCGGGTCTTTGGCACCATGACCCAAGACGTGTCGACGCTGATCGACTGGCTGCGGGACCAAGGCGTGCGCTCAGTTGCCATGGAGGCGACCGGCGTGTACTGGCTGTGCCTGTACGGTGCGCTGGAGGCCGCCGGCATCACGGTCCTGGTGGTCAATGGCCGGCAGGTGCGCAACCTGCCCGGACGCAAGACCGATATGGCCGACTGCCAGTGGCTGGCCACACTGCATGCGCACGGCCTGCTGCACTCCGGCTTCGTGCCCCCGGCCGAAATCCGGCAACTGCAGGACTATCTGCGCTTGCGCCAAGATCACATCACGCTGGCGGCCAGCCACGTGCAGCACATGCAAAAGGCGCTCGAGCGCATGAACGTCAAGTTCCATGCGGTCATCAGCGACCTCACCGGCGTCAGCGGGCTCAAGGTCATCGACGCCATCCTGGCTGGCCGGCGCGACCCCGCTGACCTGCTGACGCTATGCGACGCACAAATCCGCAAGCACAAGGGCGATCGGGTCAAGGAATCGCTACGCGGCATGTGGAAGGACGAACACCTGTTTGCCCTGCGCCAGGCCTTACACAGCTGGCAGCACTACCAAAGCCAGATCAGCGAATGCGATCGCGCCATCGAACAGGTGCTACGCGCACTAAGCGGTCCACCCCGCGACGACGACCCGGCCTCGCCGGCCAAGCCGGGCGGCACGCATACGCCCAAGATCGACGGCCTGCACCGCATGCTGCTGCAGCTGTGTGGCGGCAATGATCCCACCCAACTGCCGGGGCTCGCCGACTACTCGCTGCTGCTCGTGATCGGTGAGGTCGGCACCGATCTGAGCCGGTGGCCCACCGCCAAGCACTTCACCGCCTGGACCGGGCTCGCGCCGGGCTCCCACCAGAGCGGCAAGCGCCGCTCCCAGCAATCGCGCCACCGCAACCGTACCGGCCAACTGTTCTGCACCATGGCCCGTAGCCTGGCCAACAGCGTTGACAAGGCCCTGGGCGGCTTCTATCGCCGCCTCAAGGCCCGCCGCGGCGGCCTCATCGCCAACAAAGCGCTCGCGCGCAAGCTCGCTGCCTTGTTCTGGCAGACTATGGTCAAAGGCTCGGACTACGTCGAACACGGTCTGCGCTACTACCAGACCCGTACCGCGCAGTCCGAGCAACGCGTGCTACGCAAGCTCGCGCAGAAACCTGGCCTTGATCTGGTGCCAGCAAAAACAATGGGTTAGCGATGGTTCCTGGGTAGGGCTGGGGTGAGGGCCGGAGCATCGAGGAATTGACGCGTGTCGGTATGCCACCGCCTGCCCTCTCCTCCGGCCCCTATAGTATCCTCGCGGGTTCCCCGACCCGTACCACGAGATTGATGCACCACACCGACGACGCTCTGCCGGAGCACGAATTCACCGCCATCCACGAACCCCGCCTCTGGCGCGACAAGGGCTGGACCGCCCGCGTCATCAAGAACGAAGACGGCGACGGCTGGGCAGTAGAAATGATCCGCGACGGCAGCGCCGAGCCCGCGCTGGTCGGGCCCTGGACCATGGGGCGAAACAAGGTCGATCCCAAGCCGCTGGATGCCACCGCCCACCAGACGCTGGTCAAGACCGCTTCAGAGGTTATCCGGCGGCATGAGCAGCAATTGCATGCGCAGCTCAACAAGCAGGTCAGTATCGAGTCTGAATCCGGCACTGTGATGGTGAAGCTCGTCATTACGCCGGATGAATTCGAGCCCTTCGGCACGCTCACGGCTGAGGATTCCTTCGGCGATGTGCTGGCGACTGTGAAGGTGCGGCCCGACTTTCGGCTGACGCGCGACAGCGCCGAGCGCTGGGCCGCTGGTGGGTTCGACAGGATTCGCTAGGTAACTGCCTAACAACGAAGCGCCGGAAGATTGCGAATCGTCTGATCGCCACAGACGACAGAGATGGGAACACTAGAGCCATCACCGAAACAACGGTGATCGGGTGTACCAACCCGGATCTCATTCCAGATGGCCGTCTCAAGCGGCCACAGTCGTACGCCCACATCCCTCAGTTAATGGCGGGCCGGGCGGGGCAGCCGCAAGGCTGGCCGGACTACTCTGTGAATGAGCCGGTATTGGTACCCCCGCTGTCAGGCCCGCCACCCTTTTAATGCAGGTATCAGGCGGGTCTTCCAACTGTGATAGGAGCTCGCAATGCAGGAACAAACTGCGTCGAAACAACAAACCGTGTTGGCCGCTATTCCGGAAGAATTTCGGGAATCCATGGATTGCATCAGTGCTGGATTGGACAGGGTGCTGGCGCTGTTGGAAGTGGAAAGCGAATGTTCGGATGCTTGCTTTGGTATCCGGTGCCTGGTGGAGATGATCAAGGCGAAGTTTGATCGAACGGCGGCGGAGATTTGTCCGGTGGAATGAGTGGGGAAGCTGATGTGGCCGGGGGTGTTGCTCCGGTGGGGTGGGATAACCGCAGCTTCGGCTGCGGTTATTTTTTTGGGGCTGGTACAGAGTTGGTTGGTCTGTCCCGTGGGCTGACGCATATCGGCCATGAAGCGTCGTTGGCCCGCGCGATTACTCGGGCGCTCAAACGTCGGCATTCGCCACGCTAACGGACATTCGATGGCCAGCGGCCTCGGATTCGAGTGTAACCGCGAGTGTGGGGCACCGACGCATATGCGCAAGGTTTCTGGCTCAAGGATGCGCTCGTTCGTATCGTTGGGTACGGCGAAGAGGGCTTACCTTGGGCGGCAACGGTATCGAGCAGCAACTCTATGATCGCCAGACCCGCTTTGTGGGCATTTGGACGGAGAAAATCGAGCCCTGGCAGATGTCGACGTTCTTCGGTGCAGGAACGCGCGGCAAAGAATGGATTCAAAGATCAAAATATCGTAGGGTGTTTTACGCAATAGATTCCAAATTTGCCGACCACTTTTTGATTCACTTTTATGCCAGCATTTTGCTGCTCTGCGCGAGCGTTCCTCCTCTGGGAAATAGCAATTCCGGCCACGTCGCATCACTGCGCGACGTGGGACCTGTCAGAAATTTTGTGTTTAGGGCATAACATGTCGATAAGGAGCATGTATGCCACGCAAGACGAAAACCAGCCAAGCCGCAGACCGTGAGCTGCCGGCCATTCCCGAGGACCTGATCGCCCATTTCGTGAAGGGCCCCATGACCGCCGAGGCGGTTCAGGACGCCTCGATGGCGTTCAAGAAGGCCCTGATCGAGCGCGCCTTGGGCGCCGAGCTCGGCCATCACCTGGGCTACCAGCCGGGCGCGGAGCGCCCGGCCGGCACGGCCAACCAGCGCAACGGCAAGAGCGCCAAGACCGTCCTGACCGAGGATGGCCCGCTGAGGGTGGACATCCCGCGCGACCGCGATGGCAGCTTCGATCCGATCCTGATTCCCAAGCACGAACGGCGCTTCACCGGGTTCGACGACAAGATCATCGCCATGTACGCCCGTGGCATGACCGTGCGCGAGATCCAGGCGTTTCTGGCCGAACAGTACGGCACCGAGGTCTCGCCCGAGTTCATCAGCTCGGTGACCGATGCAGTGATGGACGAAGTCACTGCCTGGCAGGCCCGCCCGCTTGAGGTGATGTATCCGGTCGTGTTCTTCGACGCGCTGCGGGTCAAGATGCGTGAGGACGGCGTGGTGCGCAACAAGGCCGTCTACCTGGCCTTGGGCGTGCTGCCGGACGGCACGCGCGACATCCTGGGCCTGTGGATCGAGACCACCGAAGGTGCCAAGTTCTGGATGAAGGTGTTCAACGACCTGAAGACCCGTGGCACCCGGGACATACTGATCGCGGTGACCGATGGTCTTAAGGGCATGGAACAGGCCCTGGCCGCGGTGTTCCCGAACACCACGCTGCAGACCTGCATCGTGCATCTGATCCGGAACAGTTTGGAGTACGCCAGTTGGAAGGAGCGCCGGGCCGTGGCTGCGGCGCTCAAGCCCGTGTACACCGCGCCCACCGTGGAGGCTGCGCTGGCCGAGCTGGCGGCCTTCGAGCAAGGGGAATGGGGCAAGCGGTACACCCCGATCGCCGCGTCCTGGCGTCGCGCGTGGGACCAGGTGATCCCGTTCTTTACGTTCCCGCCGGCGATCCGCAAGATCATCTACACGACCAACGCGATCGAGAGCGTCAACGCCCAACTGCGCAAGATCATCAAGACGCGGGGTCACTTCCCCAGCGATGAAGCGGCGACCAAGCTGCTGTGGCTGGCCCTGCGCAACATCACCGGGAAGTGGGGCAGTTCAACGCATGACTGGAAGGCTGCCATGAACCAGTTTGCAATCCTCTACGAGGAGCGCTTCACCCATCCACATCGTTGAGATAATGCTGGCTCACCGGTCGAAATGACGATGAGCCTTTAACTGCCCTGCACACAAAAAAACTGACAGGCCCGCGACGTGGTCTTTCTTTCGGTTCGACGAGGAACTCCAGGGAAGGTAACCTTGACCTTCAGGTAGAAGTATTCCTCGTCGCAGCAGCCGCAGGTCCCCACACTTGATCACTTTGATGGCCTAATGACGCGCACAGATTCATGCTAATGTAGCGTGCAGCATTCCTAGCCGACTCTAAACTTTGGAGGTCAAATTGCTTCGCCGCAGTTTTGTTGCCCTTGCCGCAGCCGCTCTTGCCGCTTGCGCCGCGTCCTCCATTGATCCACAGACGAAGGCCTCGATCGGCTCCGTCTACGTGGAACCTGTTCAGCTATCCAAGGCTACGGTCTTCGGCCCAAATGCACGCGAGGTGGATACAGTTTCTGGAAAGGTGCCCGCAACGGCGTCGGAGGCCATCTCCCGTATCCAGCACGTACTGGACACGCAAGCCAACCTTTCTCAGTTGATTGAACGTCAGGCAAAGCAAGACCTGGCTATCAGGGGATATCGCCTAACGGATGATGCCTCGCATGCCACGGCCAAGCTGAAGATCACAGTGCGTCATGCGTTGAGCGTCCCTGTCGGCGCCAACGATGTCAGAGGGATAGCAATGAGCGTCGGTACCGAGATGGTGCGGGTATCGGATGGCAAGCAACTGTTTCTAGCCGGGGCAAGTCAGATTAAGGATCCTGGAACGAAGGGTGTTCGTCTGATGCCCTACGCGGAATGGTTCACGAACGAGGGTTTCCTCGTCGAACAGTACCGCTTGGTCGCATGGCTACTCACGGCCCAGACGCTTGAGGGCCTTTAAGGTATTTCCTTATGCAGAAATCACGCTCTTCCCGTAGCGCTTGAATGGTGAGCGCGGCGTCCATGGTTCGCTGCATGCCGATCCAGATCGTCTTGGCGCCGGGCTCGCCATCGCTCTTACGCCCAAGGAACCCTACTGCGCAGTAGCTTCCTTGTAAATAGTGGAATTGTCCGCCCACTCTTTAGAGCTCTCACAATTTCAAGCTTCCATTCGAAAGCGACCTTTCTCTGATTATCGACAGACAAGGGGCACCCCGCGTCATTATGCGGGGCGTTTCGCGATCGCTCAGGTCGATTGCGCCTTCCAGTCCGTTCCGTTCGTGAAGGCCGATGAGTGCTCTATGGATCTCCGAGGCAACCGTCGCTTCCCGGCAATTCTGAGTCTATTGCCTCCAGATCCTCGATTACCGAAGTGGCCGAGCGGATGACTGTTGTATCTGGGAAGCTGCCGTTGGCGATGCGCACGGCCCAGTGGCAACATTGGGTCGAGGGTGTGTGAAAACGTCTCGATCACCTAGTGTCATGAGTCTGAAATTCATTGCATTATTTGGCTCGCGTTGTACTCTGCATTGAAGGCACGCACAGGGCGAGGTAAGCGATGAGGGGAAGGCCAAAGGCGGAACTGATCTTGAGTGAGGCTGAACGCGAGCAGCTCAAGGCGCTGACGATGCGGCGCAAGACGGCACAGGCGTTGGCCTTGCGCGCGCGCATTGTGCTGGCCAGTGCTGAAGGCCTGGACAACAAGACCGTTGCCGCAAAGCAGCGTGTCGACGTGCATACGGTTTCCAAGTGGCGCTCGCGATTCGTCGCGGATCGCCTGGATGGGCTGCTGGATGCTCCGCGCCCAGGGGCGCCGAGGACCATCGCTGACGCACAGGTCGATGCGATTATTGCCAAGACGCTCGAATCCGTGCCAGCCGGGGCTACTCACTGGAGCACGCGCAGCATGGCTCGCGCGGCAGATCTGTCGCAGTCGACCGTGACGCGTATCTGGCGCGCCTTTGGGCTGCAGCCGCATCGACAGGAGACCTTCAAGCTGTCCAGCGACCCATTGTTCGTGGAGAAGGTGCGAGATATCGTGGGGTTGTACCTCGACCCACCGCTCAAGGCCATGGTGTTGTGCGTTGACGAGAAGAGCCAGATTCAGGCGCTGGACCGCACGCAGCCGATTTTGCCGATGGCGCCAGGCATCCCCGAGCGACGCACGCATGACTACATGCGCCATGGCACGACAACGTTGTTCGCCGCGCTGGACATCGCCACAGGAAAAGTTATCGGTGAATTGCATCGCAGACATCGCAGCAGTGAGTTCCTGCAGTTTCTACGCACGATCGAAGCCAACGTGCCACCCAAGCTCGATGTGCATCTCGTCATGGACAACTACGGCACGCACAAGACGGCGTCGATCAAGGCTTGGTTCGCTCGCCATCCACGCTTCCATGTTCATTTCACACCGACCTCCGCCTCGTGGATCAATCAGGTGGAGCGCTGGTTTGCAACCATCACCGAACAATACATCCGCCGCGGCACGCATCGCTCAACCCGACAACTTGAGCAAGCTATCCGCCAATACCTTGACCTGAACAACGCCAACCCCACGCCTTTCGTGTGGACAAAGTCCGCCGATGACATCCTCGCCAGCATCAAGCGATTTTGTCTACGAATTTCTGACTCGGGACACTAGACTGGATCAACGCATTCAGATTGGGGGACCGGATGAAGCGATTCATAGAGGGAGAAGGCCGCAAGCAAGCTACGCTGCTTCCAGAATGCCTCGATGATTTCATCGCCGAGGATAACCCCGCTAGGATCATCGACGCGTTTGTTGAAGAGTTGGATCTCGAGTCGCTCGGGTTCGAAGGTGCCAATCCTTCGATTACAGGTCGCCCCTCATATCATCCTGCCGTCCTGTTGAAGATATACATTTATGGCTACCTCAACCGGGTCCAGTCCAGCCGCCGTCTAGAACGCGAATGCCAACGCAATATAGAGCTGATGTGGCTGACCGGCCGACTGGCGCCGGACTTCAAGACGATTGCAGACTTCCGCAGGGATAACAGCACGGGCATTCGCAATGTCTGCCGTCGTTTCGTAGTTCTGTGCGGCGATTTAAAGCTGTTCTCGCAGGCCTTGGTCGCCATCGACGGTAGCAAGTTCAAGGCAGTCAATACTCGGGACCGCAATTTCACTGCTGGCAAGGTCGACAAGCGCCAGCAGCAAATCGAGGAAAGCATCCAGCGGTATCTGAGCGCGCTGGAGACTGCGGATCGCACGCAGCCGGCGGAGATAGAACTCAAGACAACTCGACTGCGCGAGAAGATTGCGCAACTGCGTCAGCAGGTGCATAGCCTTGACCAGATAAAGCAAGAGCTCAAGACGCTGCCAGATGGTCAGATCTCGATGACCGATCCAGGATGCGCGCTCGATGGCGACAAGTGGCAAGGGCTCTGGAATGGTCGGCTACAACGTACAGATGGCCGTAGATGCAAAGCACCATCTGATCGTCGCTCATGAGGTCACCAATATTGGCAATGATCGGGCGCAACTCAGCTCGATGGCTCGAGCCGCTCGCGATGCGATGGGTAAGACCAGGCTTAAAGCCATAGCTGATCGTGGCTACTTCAGTGCGCAGGAGATCAGGGCGTGCGCGGATACGGGCATTGCTGCCATCTTGCCCAAGCCAACGACGTCCAGCGCGAAGGCGGGAGGTCGATTTGATAGGGCGGACTTCATCTACATTGCCCGAGACGACGAATATCAATGTCCCGCCGGCGAACGTGCGATATACCGCTTCACCAGAGAAGAGCATGGACTGCAGTTACGCCGCTATTGGAGTAGTGCTTGTCCTCAGTGCACCATGCGGTCTCAATGCACGCCGAGTCCGTACCGGCGCATCTCCAGATGGGAGCATGAGGCAGTGCTGGAGGCCGTCCAGCCGCCGGCTCGACAAGACGCCGGATGCAATGAAGGTTCGCAGGCGAACCGTCGAGCATGTCTTCGGAACCTTCAAGCATTGGATGGGCTACACGCACTTCTTGACGCGCACGCTACCGAATGTAGGAACTGAAATGAGCCTGCATGTTCTGGCGTACAACCTGAAGCGCGTCCTTCGAATTCTCGGGTTCTCGAAAACAATGAAGGCCATGCGCCTGGTGGGTGCGTAAGCACCCAATTGCGCCCAAAAAATGGGGCTGACGACCACGCTCAGGGGCCCATTAGCGCTGTTCGCACCCGTTCCGACGCCGCCCACGACCGGATTAGCCGAAAATTCGCTAAGACAGGCTACGCCCCGGAGGGGACGCGCATTGGTGCGATTCGAGAGACGTTTCCACCGGCCTCGGTCGGGAAGAGACGCCCCTATAGCCCAGGCCAAGGCCCCTTCTTGGGCCAGAAGCGCCCGTGCCGGCGCTCTCACCACCGCCGCTACCGAAGAGCAAGCCGCCGGATGCTTGCATGTGGGCGCCGGGACTCGTTCGCCGATGGTCTCCACCCGCGGGCCGGCACCGTCCGGACCCGCGCGGACGCAACTGGCAACGTGGCTCGGGAAGTACTATCCTCCCATGGGCTAAGGTAAGGAGGCCAAATGTCGCAAGGTTCTCGGCATTTTCGCAAAGCGAATCTTACTGTACTCTGCATGGCAGGCGTGCTCGTTTCGTGTACCACACCGAGGATATCGGCTCCGCCCGAACTCCAACCCACCGACGCGCGTGGAACGATCGCGGTGCTGCACGCATCCGGTGTACAGATTTATCAGTGCAAGCGTGCGAACGACGGCCGGTTGTTATGGAGCTTTTTGGCCCCGGAAGCAACCCTGAAGGATGACACCGGACAACTCGTCGTCAAACACTACGCTGGGCCAACCTGGGAAGCGCCTGACGGCAGCAAGGTGACCGGCAAGGTATTACGACAGACGCCCAATGCTCAGGAGCCGGACAGTATTCCACTCTTGCTATTGCAGGCAACGAGCACCGGCGGAACTGGCCTGCTTGCGAGGACGCGTTACGTGCAACGGCTGAATACGCTAGGCGGACAAGCCCTCCCTCAGGCCTGCACACAGGAGGGACTGGAGAATCGCATGCCGTATCGGGCGGACTACGTCTTCCTGGAATAGCCAAGGTGACGCTGGCAGATACCGTGCCGGTTTAATACTTCCCGCTGGCGGTGGCCTGCTGGTTGTAAGGAAAGGCACTCCCCACTCTGGCACAGCGATGCCGTTTCATGATGAGGGGGCACGCCTATCTGCCTCGCTTCCCAGATCTGAATGGAACCGCTCCCGCTTCGTGGGGGCGGGGGCGCGTTCATTCCATCTTTTTCTCCCTCTCAAGTAAGCGGACGATCGGGTAAGTCAGTGGATGCTTGGGCAGCCATCGGAAGGCGGATTTCGTACAACATCGTGTGCCACGAAACTTGGAGAAATGAGCGTGCACACGGTTGTGAAATTTGACTCCGACGGGCTTCGCCTGGCCGGAGCCCTGCATTTACCCCCCGATCTTGCCGCAGGCGAGCGACGTCCCGCTATCGCCGTGCTCCATGGGTTCGGCAGCAACAAGGACGACGGCATGGTGCAGTTGGCAACGCGCCTGTTTTCGTCGCTGGGCTATGTGGTCCTGCGCTTCGACATGCGGGGCTGCGGTAACAGCGAAGGTGCGCGCGGCAAGGTACTATGCGAGGACCAGGTGAGCGACACCCGCAACGCGGTCAGCTACTTGCAGAGCCTGCCCGAAGTGGAGCCCGCGAAGATTGCTGTGATGGGTCACAGCTTCGGTGCGGCCGTGGCGGTCTATGCGGCTGGCGTTGACCCTCGCATCGTGGCCTGCATCTCATCGGCCGGATGGGGCGATGGGGAAGTAAAGCTGCGTCAGCAGCATGCCGGTTCGGCCGCCTGGCAGCGCTTCGAGGCAATGGTGGAAGAAGGCCGTGCCCGGTTGGCCACGGGCCAGTCGATGCAGGTCTCGCGCTTTGACATCGTGCCCATTCCCCCCGAGATGCGCAGCAGTCTGCCTGCGGGAAGCTTCATGGAGTTCCCGTTCGAGGTGGTCGAAAGCATGCTGCGCTTTCGGCCGAACGCAGTGGTCGGCAACATTGCCCCGCGTCCGCTCCTGCTGCTGCATCCGGCGGACGACTCGGTCACCCCTACAGACCAGTCGATCGGGCTGTTCCGCAACGCCAGGATGCCGGCCGAACTGCATCTGTTCTCGGAGATCGATCATTTCATCTTCTCCGATGACAACCGGGCCGTCCTGAACCTGGTCACGGACTGGCTGCACAAGTTCTTCCCGGCCCGCCAGGCGTCTTTGGGGGCCGCATGACTGCGCGCCCCTCGACCATGATCAGCGCAGCCGGGCTGCAAGCCTTCGCACAGGCACTACTTGCATCGGCCGGGCTGCACGAACCTGGCGCCTCACTGGTGGCGGAGAGCCTGGTATGGGCTGACCTGCGCGGTTCGCCCGGACATGGGGTTTCGCGCATCCCGCAGTACACTGCGTGGCTGGCCTCGGGCGACATGAATGGCCAGGCACAACCGCGCCCGGGGCTAAGCCTGCCAGCCCTGACCGTGGTCGAGGGCGATCGCTGCGCCGGTGCGCTGGGCATGCGCATTGCCGCCGGGCAAGCTATCGCCGGGGCGCGCCAGGCCGGGGCGAGCCTGGTGCTCTTGCGGGAGACAACGCATACCGGCGCGCTCGGCTTTCACACCGCGCATGTGGCCAGTGCAGGAATGTTTGCCATGGCAATGGCCGCTTCGTCACCGCTGATGGCCTACCATGGCGCCTCGGTGGCGGGCGTCTCAACTGCTCCGCTGTCCATGGCCTGCCCGGGGCTAGGCGAGCCGATCGTGTTCGACATGGCTTCGGGAGCCGTTGCCTTCGGCAAGCTGATGCAGGCTCGGGCCACCGGCCGGCCGCTCGAGCCGGGCTGGGCCATCGATGCCATGGGTAATCCCACCACGGACGCGCGCCAGGCGACAACGCCGCTGCCACTGGGCGGCCCGAAAGGGTCGGGCCTCGCGCTGATGGCCGAGATCGCCTGCAGCCTGCTGACCAACCATCCGATCCTGGCACCCACGCTGCTGGCCCCCGCTGCCGGTCATCGCCACACGCAGAACGCGTGGTTGCTCGTGATCGATATCGCCCAGGTGGTGGACCCTTCCCTGTTTCAAGCGCAGTTGGCCGAGCTCGCTGGGGCCATCCACAACCTGCCGGCCTCTGTCGAAGGTCCTCCGCGGCTGCCGGGAGAACGCGGCTACGCCGAAGCCCGGGAGCGCGGCGCGAACGGGATTGCCTTGGCGCCTGTGACTGCTGACGCGCTGGAGGCACTTGCCAGCCAGGCTGGCATCCGCGCCCCCTGGGCGTAGCGTGGCCGGAAAGTCACCTGCAGGCGCGCCGAGGAATCGTTAGCAACGCCCTGCCCGTTCCCCTTCCCGTGTGGACCTTGTTTCACGTTCGGCCGAATCGACGGGACTGCACTGTCTTTCCCTTGACGGCTGCCACACACATGACATAATCCTGACCGAATGCAAACGTTTGCACTTTTTTGGGGGTTATCGAGTGATTCGCCGAAGCGTGTGGAACTGACGGGTCCTCTGTCTCCTGTACGACTTCTTCGGCATCGATTGGTCGGGCGCCGGTTGACTGAGAGTGAAATCGCGCTCCGCCACCTGCAGCGCATCGGCACGATTCCCCCTTGGCTTGCTTGAGGAGACAACTTGCATGGCAAAGGACCGCCAGATACGCATCGTCCACGGCAGCTTCGGCCGTGCCACCCTCCATCGGATATCGGGGCCGCTCGTCGCGCATGCGCATGCGGAGTTCCATCTGATCTTCAAGATCGGCGGCACAGATGCGACATTCAAGATCGACGGCCAACCGGCGACACTGACCGACGGCTGCGCGCTGCTGATCAATCCCTGGTCGACGCATGCGAAGAGCGCTAAGGAGGGCTCGCCTTCGCTGCTGCTCGCCTTGCTGCTGGAGCCGGAATGGCTCGGGCGCACGCTCGGCGTCGACAATCCTGCCGGCGGCCTGCACTTCAGTAAAGCGCTGGTGCGCATGGATGCGGATACCGTCACATCGCTGACGGCGCTGGGTACCTGCCTGGCTCGGGATCTGGCCGACGATTCGGCAATTGGCTCGGCAGATTGCGAGGCCGCCGTCGCGAATCTGGCGCGCAGGGTGTCGGCCTGCCATCTTCAGCGGCGGTCGATGACCGAAGTGCTGGCAAACACCAGGCCGCTGGACTACCGGATCAAGCGCGCGACCGAGTACATACGCAGCCACGCCGGGGAAAACCCCAACGTTAAAACGGTCGCCAGCGCGGTGGGCATGTCCCGCAGCCGGCTCTTCCACCAGTTCAAGGCCTGCATGGGCATCTCGCCGCAGCAATACCTCGACTGGATCCGAATCGGCATCGCCACACGCCTGCTGGCGGAACGGCATGCCAGCATCGGGGACGTGGCACACCAACTCGGATTCAGCGCGCAAGGACACTTCACGCGCTTTTTCGTCCAGCACCTGGGGCTTAGCCCGTCGGAGTTCCGCCGCACCGGCATGCCGGGCGGCGCGCACGGCGACTGAGGCGCCCCACGCCGCCCGGCATCCGCTGCCGGTCAGCCGCGCAGCGAGCGCGACAGCTTGTCCTGGATGACCGCGTCGAATACCGCCTTGGGCAGCATGCCGTGCACGGTCTTGGCCGGAATCGACGTGTAGTTGCTAGCCGTCTGGTTGGAGTACTGCGTGATGCGGAAGTCCGAGGTGATACTAGCGAGCGAGTACACGTCATGCGGATCCATGCCGGTCGCCGCGCTCACCCAGTTGAGCATCTGCCGCAGGCAGGCGACCAGCGCCTCGTCGAGATTCTTGCCGAAGCCGAGAATGATCCAGTGGCTGGGCGTCTCCGCCATCGGCAGGGCCAAGGGCCGCTGCTTGTGCAGGAAATACTGGATCTGCATGTCCTCCATCGCGGTTTCGATGGCGGTCTGATTGACCACGCCGTCGCCTTGGGCGGCATGCGAGTCGCCGGTCCAGATCATCGCGCCCGGCCGCTGCACCGGTAGGAACAGTGACGTACCCTCAACCAGCTCGCGCAACACGAGATTGCCGCCATACGGACCGCTGAGGATGCCACTGACCGGTTCGTCGCCGGCGGGCTGCACCGCCATCACGCCCTGGAATGGCGCCAGCTTGATGCGGATACCCGGCGCGAACTCGGTGTACTGCCGGCTCTCGTCAAACTTGAAATAGCGCAGGTACGGCTTCGCAAAGTCGTTCGGCAGTGCACCGACCCCTTTTGGTGCCGAGTTCCATCCCCAGCCGATCGGGCGCAGCTTGACCATGCGGCACTCCACCACGTCGCCGGGCATCGACCCGCGCAGTTCCACTGGCCCGACGTTCGAGTACGGCCCTTGCGGAAATCGCTTGCGCACGGGTTCGCGATCCTCGTAGCTCATGCCGTACGAGGCGCCGTTGGCCCAGTTGACCCAGGTATTGGGATACATCACTAGGTCGCCCGACTCGATGCTGGCGACCGGCGCCGCCTTGGGGTCGAGAATGCCGACGCGCACGGTCTCGGTGGCGGACTCGATCCGGTGGATCTTGCCCGGTTTGACTATGGGGAGCGAAGCGGCGTCCGATGCAGCAAGCGGCGTGTTCCGCCCCGCCGTCACCTGCGCCGCCGCCTTCAGCGACGCGGCTCCCAGGCCGAGGGCGCCGGCAGCCTTCAGCCAATGTCTCCTGTCGATCATCATCGTTTTGGTTCCTTTCGATTGGGCCGTCCGCGGCACCACCCCGCTGGAGGGCGAAATGCAGCACATCAGTTCAGTGCAGTTGCGCCACATACTGCGCAACTGCGACGATCTCCTCGTCTGTCATCAACGGCACCAGAAGGCTCATCAACTTGCCGGGACCGCCACGCGTGCCGGATCTCCACGCGTGGAGTTGCCTGACCACGTATTCCGGCTGCTGGCCGGCAATGCGCGGAAAGTCGGGCGCGATGCCTTCCCCTTTCGGCCGATGGCATGAAATACAGGCCGGCAGCCGATTGGACGGATTGCCCTTCCAGTAGATGGCCTTGCCCGCCTCGACCAGGTGCGGCAAGGCGGCCTGTCCGCGCGCGGGTGGCTGGCGACTAAAGTAGCGCGCCACCTCGCGCATCTCCGTCTCGCTCATGCTCTGCACCACGGCGGCCATCCTGGCGTCCTGGCGCAGTGCTGGCTCGCCGGCACCGGCCTTGAACTGCCGCAGTTGCTTGAACAGGTAGTCTGCGTTCTGGCCCGCCAGGCTGGGATATTCCTTCTGCGTGCTCTGGCCAGTGTTGCCGTGGCATGCCGCGCAGACCTGCTCCACCATCAGCCGCGCGGGCCGTGATTCGCCTGCCTCCGGTGCCGGTTGCGCCAGCGAAGGCACGGCCAGCGCGCACAACGCGAGCATGCAGGCAGACAGCCGGCGGCGCTCCATGGGATGTTTCACGTCGGAATTCTCACAACAAGGCATTGCCCGACCTAGTTCAGGTAGCCACCGGTCTTGGCGACGATCTGGCGCGCGCGCTGCGTTTCGCTGGTCAGACGGGTGCTCAGGCCGGTCACGCCGGTCTGGCTGAAGGCGGTGTCAACACTCAGGCCGGTCAGCTTGGCGCGGATCCCGGCATCGCTCATGATGGCGTGGATCTCGCCGCGCAGCCGCTCGACCACGGGCGCCGGCGTGCCCTTGGGGGCAAACACGCCATACCAGACGGTAGTGTCGTAGCCGGGAATACTCTCGGCCACAGTGGGCACGTTGGGCAGAGCCTTGAGCCGGCTCGCGGTGCCGACGGCCAGTAGCTTCAGCTTGCCGGAGTTCACATGAGGCATGTACTCCAGCAGCGGTCCCGTCGCCAGGTCGATGTGGCCGGCGATCATGTCGTTGATCGTCGGGCCGCTGCCCTTGTAAGGAATATTGGTGATGTCGACACCGGCCATCGTCTTGATCATTTCGAGCGGATAGCTGGTCGGGCCGCCATAGTTGATCTTGCCGGGATTCGCCTTGGCATAGGCGATCAGTTCGGGGACGGACTTGTATGGCGTGTGCGGGTTCGTAACCAGCACCAGCGGTGACTCGCCCAGCGGCGCCACAGGTACCAGGTCGCGCGTCACATCGTAGGGCAGCTTGCGGTAGAAGGCAGCGTTGACCGCGTGGATGCTGTTCAGGATGCCGATCGTGTGACCGTCCGGCGCCGCGCGCACGAGCGCCTCCGCGCCAATATTGCCGCTGGCGCCCGGCCGGTTCTCCACCACGACTGGTTGTCCCAGCGCGTTCGACAGGCGCTGCGCCAAGGCCCTGGCCAGCACGTCGTTGATGCCTGCCGGCGGAAACGGCACGATGAAGACGATAGGCTTCGAAGGCTTCCAGCTGGCCTGTATATTCGTGTCCGCTGCCGCTGCGTTGGCGGCGACGGGCCGCAGGCCTGCGACAGCCACGGCGAGTGTGGCGGTGATGGCCGCAGTGATGGCGGCAAGCGTGGCCACGCGCCGAGGGGCGGTCAGGAATGACGGAGGCTTCCGGCTTTGCATTGACTCTTGTCTCCTTGTGAATCGCGATGCGTGGGCGACAGGGTCAGCCCGGGCTCATACTCTACTGATTCGGACACAAGGCGCTTCCCCATTTGGGGAGCCGTTTACCAAAACGTCCTCCGTTCTGCGGTATTGCGGTACGCTGGCCGACGATCGCAGACGCCGCACGGCGCCTGCTTACCGGATTGTCCAAGAACTTGACAGGCACTCCGCTCGCGCCGCAGCTCCTCATGCAATATGGAGCGCCACATCGACGACCGGAGGAAACGCAATGCATTACAACCAAGACGGCGCCGTGGTCACCATCGGCAACGGCCCGAACCATGTCATCGCCTTGCACGGCTGGTTCGGCCATGCACGCGGATGGGGGCCCTTTGTGGACGTGCTCGACGGCGACCGCTTCACCTACGCCTTCATCGACTATCGAGGCTATGGTTCCCGGCGAGGGATCCAGGGCAGATTCGACATGCGGGAGATCGCCGCCGACGTGCTGGCGCTTGGTGACGAACTGGGATGGCAGCGCTTCTCGCTGATCGGGCACTCCATGGGAGGCAAGGCCATGCAGGCCGTCGCCATGCTGGCCCCTGCACGCGTCACGGCCATGGTCGGCGTCACACCAGTACCGCCTACGCCTGTGCCGTTCGACAAGCCAGCACGCGCTCTGTTCGAACGTGCCGCCGGCGAGCTCGCGGCAAGAATCGCGGTCCTCGACAATTCGACGGGCAAACGCCTGAGCCGGCATTGGGTGGAAAAGATGGTCCGGGCCTCGACGCAGCATGCCGATGCCGACGCGTTTGCCGCCTACTTCCGGGCATGGGCCGACACCGACTTCTCTGCTGAAGTTGCCGGCACCAGCGTTCCCACGCTGCTGCTGGTCGGTGAGCACGACCCGTCGCTGACTGCTGACATCATGGAGCAGACGTACGGCAAAGCATTCCTCGATCTGGCCATCGACGTTATCCGCAACGCAGGACACTATCCGATGGACGAGACGCCGGTGGACCTCGCCACGCGGATCGAGCGCTTCCTGTCGGACATCCAGAGCCGTAGTGAGCCCTGACGCCCTGGCGTGCCCCCACAGCGCGCCTGCCGGTGTCATACGCCGGCAGGCGCGACCATGACGCAAGCATGAACGATGCGCCCAGGCGCATGCACCACTCAGGGTGCCTCAGTCGCACCGATCGCGGCCACGCCGCGGCGCCCGATCTCCTCGTCCACGTCCGATGGCCCCCCGCTGACGCCGACGGCCCCGACCAGCCGGCCACCGACGTAGATGCCCAGGGAACCTTGCGACGGAAAGACCGGCCCGCCATAGACCAGCGAACTCATCTGGCCGAAGACGATGGGATTGGCCTGATAGCGCTTCACGAGCTCGGCGCCGGAGGCGCCTCCCGTTGCCGCCGAGGCGATGGCTTTGCCGCGCGCGACGTCAAAGGTCGCAAACGGGGCGCCATCCATTCTCACGCCGCTGAGAAAGTGGCCGGAGACGTCGACCACGACGATGCTGACGGCAAGTTTTCGGTCCTCGGCAAACCGTTTGGCGGCATCAGTAAGCCGGACCGCGGCGTCCGCGCCCAGGGTCTGCAGCTGGGTTACGCCTGCCGCAGATGCGATCGGCGCGCAGAACAGATGCAGCCCGAAGGCCACGGCGAGAGTAAAGCGCTTCATGGATTCTCCTATGCTTGACGGGATCGCGGCGCGCCGGCACCTGGCCGGCAACGGCGACCGGCCGGTGCGCACGTCCGTGCGCACATCAGAAGAGATGGCGCATGCCCATCATGACCCCGCGCGGGTCGGACACGCTGCTTGCCGTGACCTCATTGGGGATGTTCGAGAATGTGTAGTTGGCCTTGTTCGTGTTCCAGATCTTGCTGGCGTTGGCATAGAGCGTTGTGCGCTTGGACATCGAGTACTGGTAGCCGATCGAAGCCTGCTGGCCGCGGTTCGGCGTGCCGACCGATTGCTGCATGCCGTATGCCAGCAGTACCAGTCCAGCGCCTCCCACGGGAATGGTCGTGCCGACGTGGAAACCGCGGTCCTTAAGAGTCGCCTGCCCTGGCACCCATCGCGTGGCCTGGCGTACGTTGGCGAACAACTTCACCCAAGGGAATTCGTAGGTGGCGCCGATCGCGCGCTCGTCGCGGTCGGCATCCGTTACCGCGCCGATGCTGTAGGTGCGTTCGTAGGCAAGGCCCAGCCACAGCGGACCGCGAGCATAAGTTAGCCCGCCGGCCGCCAGCCGGTCGGCGTCGCGTGGCGCGCTGGTCCGCTCGGCGCCGAATGAATAGATTACGCTGCCCTGCAGCCCGGCAAGTTCGGGACTTTCGTACCTGATGGAATTGTCTGCGCGCGCGGTCAGGCTGCTGCCTGCGGGGCCGCCGTTCTGCAGGCGACCGAGCGGGCCATACGGCGAGAAGCCGAAGGCCGACGCCTGCCCTTCGATGTAGTAGATCGGCGTGTTCTGCCGGCCAAGCGTCAGCGCACCCCAGTCCTTGCTGCTCAGGCCGACCCAGGCCTGGCGGCCAAACAGGCGTCCTCCCTGCTGGGCGGTGCCGCTGTCCAGTGCAAGGCCGGTCTCCAGTGTAAATACCGTGGACAGTCCCGGCGCCAGTTCCTCCTTGCCCCGCAAGCCCCAGCGCGATTGATACAGCCCGCCGTCCTCGACCCGCGCGACATGATTTGCCCCGGACTTGACATACTCGGTGTAGAGATCGGCTACGCCAAAAATGGTCACCCCCGATTGTGCCGCCGCTATGCCCGGCACCGCTGCCACCGCCACTACCAAGAGCGCTCCCATTCTTTTCATGCGTTTCTCCTCGCTGTTCCGTCCTGTTTGACGATATGGTTCTTGCACGGTCTTGCACCGGCGCAGCAAGGGTATGGGTTCGCGCTGGGAAAGCGCTAACCCAATCGTCCCGCCAATTGGAAAGGTGTCCGGAATGCGGAACCGGGGCGGGTCAGGAGGGCAGGTTCACGCGCAGGGTGCGGGGGGGACAGGCCTGGAAGTCCGCGGGGAGCGCTGGCGGATTCGGCAAGCCGATGGAGAGGCGCAGCGGGAAGGTGGTAGGAACGCAGTAGGCTGGCCGGGCTGAACCCGGCCTCGCATGAAATCGCCCTCCCCCAGCGGGCGCCAACCGTCCTGGCAAGTGTCGCGGCCGGCTGGCGGCTGGGACGCCGCGCCGGAAACGCGCTACAGGTTTCGACTGAACTCGTAGTTGTAGGGATCGCTGTTGAAACGATGCGTATTGTCGGCACCCATCTGCGGGCCGGCGCAACCGAACATGCTTAGCGTTAATCCGCAGAGTATTGCGGCAGCCAGGAATCGGATCATGATGCACCTCGCGTCGAAATCGACCGCCAGGGTACGGCGGAAGCGTGAGTTGAGTCTATACCACCCCACGAAGGTGCCTTTCTGAATCGAACGGGCCATTGCCGGCAAGCGTGGGCGTGGCAGCTTTTCCCGACATGGCGCGTTTCCAGCAGGAAGCCTTGACCGGGGGCACGGTGCTGCTAACGCTGTTTCCAGCGATTCTGGCTCCGCCTTTTCGTCGCGAAGCTCACGATGCTTAGCGGCTGCGAACGTGTAGTTCGCAGCCGCTAATATCGCGCACGCTAGCTCATGATCGGTGCCATCGCAGTTTCGATTCTGAATAGCTGGCTCCCGGTGATCATGCTACCGAGAGCCTGACTGAAGCGGGGCTCCTGCACTCCGGAAATGATGTATTGCCACCTGTAAGCGGCAAGCAGGCCGATGCGCACGGAATCTTTGTCAGCCATCGACAGCGATCGTGGGCAGATCATCGCAAAGTAGTCTGCGTCCGCATTAGCCTGAGTTTGCAGAATGCCGTCCACGGCGGCGACCAATTCGATCAGATCGTTGACAGCTGCGTCACGTTCTTCAGGCGAAAGCCTCGCATCTTCGCGTTGCCATTCGATTTCATCGAGAATCGCGTGCTGTGATTCCTCGCGCCAGTGATAGAGAAAGACGTCTTTCCATAGTTCAGAGGAATTCATGTCGCCGTCGATGCTGCCTCGATAGTGCGCGAGCACGAAGAGTTCGATGTGACAGGTTAGAGCGAGCACTGCCCAGGTGGACTTTGCGAGGACGAACGAGGCCACACTATTTGCGTCCGGCAAGAACGAATAACCAGCTGGCATGCCTTCGGCGCACATGCGCTCGATGCGGCGAAATAGCTCCTGATGCTTGATTTCCTCATCACTGAACCGGACAAGTGCTTCAAGCGCGCTCTGATCGCCGAGTCGGTATGGGCCGCTCATCTCCAGTACCTTCGCCGCGATGAAGCGTTCGACGAGACCGAACATGTTCGCGTACGTACGGCCCTGAATCTGGCTGAGCAGACGCTGCTCGTCGTGACCGAGAAAGGCGAGAGAATCGACCTTTGATAGAGCGTCTGGCAAAAACTTCTTCGTGAAATCGAAGCTTCGGCCGCGAATTACGTCGCGGTCGATGTCCCAGCGGACGCGCTTGGATGCAGCGATGCACTTGGCGTAGCGGTTGGTAGTAGTCACCCTATGCCCATCAGTCATGATTTCCATTGAAACGCTCCTTCAATACGTCACACGTCCCGTGGCCGCCGCGAGCGACGACTATCCTTCCACCTTGCACGGTTCGAACGCCGGGCGGCGGTTTGAGGCACTGGGTACGTGATCTGCCGCCTGGCATACGTGTTGGTGCCGCCCGGATTTCCCATCCTTTCGAACGGGTAAGCCACGTTTGGAGTACGGCAACATCACGATTCCAACTATCGTTGCCTGACGTCATCAATCCGTGAACTGCGGGCGGGGTCGCGTAAAAACGCCGTAAAAAAAATTCTCATGAAAGCGGCCGCATCTTGCCGGGTAGCCTGCACATGAGGCCGGATTCGAGTCGGCAACCAAGCCTATGCCTACCCCGACCCATTTCAGGACGAGGTGAACCTGAAGAAGTGACCTGCAAAAGACCGGTGGGAGGGCAGTCTTCATTGATGCGTGAAAGTCGCGCCGGGCGGACTAGACTTTTTGAGAGCGACGCTTCACCTCACGCACGACATGGCCCGGCTCAAGATAGAAGTCCTCGGAGGCTTGCAAGTCCGGCTTGCCGGACAGCATGGATCGCTCGCTTTTCCCACCAGGAAAAGCAAGGCCATCCTGGCCTACCTTGCCCTGTCGCCGGGGATGCTGCGGTCGCGAGAGCAACTGGCAAGCGTGCTTTGGGAGCGCAGTGCGGAAGAGCAGGCAAGGGCCAGTTTGCGGCAGACTCTGTCGAGCTTGCGCCGGGTCCTGCCGAACGCGCCCCCAATCTTGAACGCGGAGCCGGATGCCATATGGCTTGACGGACAGTTCGTGGAAGTCGACGCGCTGCAATTCACGAGCCTCGCGACTGAACGATCTCCTGACTCCCTGTCGAAAGCTGTTGCACTCTATCGGGGCGCCCTACTCGATGGTTTCAGCCTTCGTGAAGAACCGTTCGAGCAGTGGATGATCATCGAGCGTCGCTGGTTTCATGAACGCGCCGTGGAAGTGTTCACCGAACTCGTCGGCCATTACGAACAATCTGGCGAATTTGATCGTGCAATTGCGACGGCAAGCAGAGTATTGGCCTTGGACCCGTCACTCGAATGGGCCCATGCGCTGCTTATGAGGCTGTATGCGAGGACGGGACGCCGGAACGCTGCTGTCCGCCAGTACCAGGAATGCGTCCGAGTGCTCAATACCGAACTCGGCATTGCCCCGGCCGAGAGCACTCAACGTCTGGCTGCTCAAATCCAGCAGGATTCAGGCGGAGCTAGAGAGCCTGCAGGTCCGGCCGTGGCTGTCGGGGAACCGGCTAAGCAGTCCGGGATTGCGTCGCGCGCTGGCTACGCAGCGGATAGCGCAACGGCATTCCCGGCGGAGCGCAAGCACCTGAGTGTGCTCTGCGCCCGCGTGCGCGAACCCATCAGCGTCATCGATCAGGAGACGGCACTTGAGCGCGTCGACGCTGTATTGAAGGCAATGGTCGACTCCGTTCAGCGATTCGGCGGCCTCGTCACCCAACTCAGAAGCGATGGTGTCACAGCACTATTTGGAGCGCCCGTCGCACACGAAGAGCATGCGGTGGAAGCCTGTTATGCAGCGCTCGCGATGCGCGCACGCATTTCGGCACTCATTGAGCGATCCCTGGATGTGCGAATTGGCGTACATTCCGGCGAGGCTGTCGTCCGGACGATTGGCGACGAGGGGTCGCAGCACTATGACGCGCTCGGCTCCGTACCGCAGATCGCGAATCAGATCGATGTCGCGCTCGCGGCCGGAGAGATCGGCGTGAGCGCGGACACGGCGAGATGTGCCGAAGGGTTCATCGAACTTTCGGATCTTCGCGCGAGATCGCTTCCTGGTGCGACGCCCCCCCTCGAGATCTTCACGCTGGGGACAAAGTCCGAGTTGCGTCTTCGCTGGAACGCTCGTACCGTACGCGGCCTCACGCATTTTGTCGGTCGCGACACAGAGATGGCCAGTTTGCAGGGGATGCTTGCGCGTGCCGGACACAGCGCTGGCCAGGTATGCGCCGTCGTCGGGGAACCGGGCGTGGGAAAGTCTCGCCTCGTGCATGAGTTTGTCAACTCGGAACAGGCGGCCGGGTGGACAAAATTCGAAACGGGCGCGACATCGCGCGACACGAGCGCGATCTATCTTCCCCTGGCCAATCTGCTCCGGACGTGGTTCGGCATCGGGACGCATGACACACTGGATGGGGCCGCCGAGAAGCTTCGTCGCGGCGTCGACGCGGTCGACCCGGCGCTCGCCTGGACGTGTCCTGCGCTGGCTGCAATGCTGGACCTACCGCCGGATGATCCGCAGTGGGACATGGCGACTCCGCCGCAAAGGCGCAAGCGCACACTCGAAGCGATTGCCTCTCTCATGATCCGAGCGAGTGAGCACCGCCCATCGATCCTCGTTGTCGAGGATCTGCACTGGATCGATGACGGCACGCAGGCCGTGCTCGATCATCTCGTCGACTTCATCGGTGCGTCACGCGTGATGCTTCTCGTGACCCATCGACCCGAGTATCGGCACACATGGTCTGGCAAGAGCTATTTTGCCCAGCTGCACGTGGACAGTCTCGGCACCGAAGGCGCGAAGCAGCTGCTGCAGTCGCTGCTCGGCGACGGCAGCGAGCTTTCCGCCCTTAGGCGTCACCTGATCGAGCGCACGGGATGCACACCGTTTTTCCTGGAAGAATCCGTTCGTGCGCTCGCAGATTCGGGCGCACTGGTTGGCCAAAAAGGCGCATACCAGATGGCGCGAACGATAGACACGTTCGATATTCCATCAACCGTGCATGCAGTTCTCGCTTCGCGGATCGATCGCCTGTCCGCGCAGCAGAAGGCCCTTCTGCAGATGGCGGCCGTGATCGGCCATGAATTTCCCGTCGATCTTCTTGAGCCGATAGCCAATCTCGATCGCGAGCGGCTACTCGATCTGCTCGCCGATCTGCAAGCGGCTGAATTCCTCTATCAGACCCGCTTGTTGCCGCATCAGCAATATACCTTCAAGCATGCGCTCACGCATCGAGTCGCATATGCAAGCGTACTCAAGGAGCGAAGACGCCCTATTCACGTGCAGCTTGTGGGCGTCATCGAGCAACTTTACACGCAACGTCTTGACGAGCATGTCGAACTCCTCGCGCATCACGCGCTTGCTGGCGAACTTTGGGACAAGGCTGTTCACTATCTGTACCAATCCGCGGGCAAGGCGCTGCAGCGGTTCGCGTATCAGCAGGCCGTTGATCACCTGAACAGAGGGCTCGAGATCATCCGGATGTTGCCTCGTTCTCCTGCGCTGCTCAGGCAAGAGCTCGAGTATCAAAAGGTCCTTGGCGTGACCATGATGGCAGCGAAGGGTTGGGCGGCAAAAGAAGTCCTTGACGCGTATACGCGAGCAAGGGCGCTCTGCGAGGAGCTTGGAGACGAGAGCGAACTGTTCACCGTACTGCGGGGAGAAGGACAGTATCGGATGATCCGTGGTGAGTCAGAAATCGCCCGCGAACTTGGTAACCGGTGCGCAGCTCTGACCGCGGGCTCGCATGATCCCGGGATGCAAATCGAGACGCATCATCTTTTCTGGACGAACAGCTTTTTCATGGGGGAATATGCTGCTTCAGAGTTTCATAGCAGAAGCGGAATGGTCCTTTACGAGCGAGAGCGAGACCACCCGCTGACATTCAAATACTCTGGACATGATCCTGGTGTGTGCTGCCGGTGCTTCACCGCGCTGGTTCAGTGCCTGCGTGGATACCCGGACAAATCACTGGCGATCTGCGACGAGGCGCTGGGGCTCGCGCAAGAACTCCGTCATCCACTGACGACCGCTTTGACCTATTGGGCATGCAGCTTCGCGCATATCTTGCGGGGCGAGCCTGAACTGGCGAAGCAGTGGGCTGCACGGGAAATTGCAGTTTGCGATGAGTACATGCTGCCCTTGCTGCTGTCGCAAGGTAAGTTTCAGCTGGGTTGGTCGCTGGCGCAAATGGGCGATCTCGACGAAGGCATAGAAAGGATGCGGGAGGGAATTTCAGCAATCAGCGCAACCGGTGCGGAAATGGGGCTGCCATACTTCAATGCGCTGCTTGGCGAGGCGCTTGGCTGCGCGGGCAAACCAGAGGCAGGGCTCGTCGAGATCGATCGGGCGCTCGCCGCTGTCAATCGTCACGGCGGACGCTTCCAGCTATCGGAAATGCTGCGCCTGAAAGGCGAATTGCTTGCGACTCGGCACCCCATGCAACGAAACGAAGCACTAGCGACCCTTCACGAGGCAATCGCCGTTGCACAAAGACAGGGCGCGGGTCTTCCCGGGCTTCGGGCGGCGATCAGCCTTGCCCGTCAGTTGGCAGCAGCGGGCGACATTCAGCATGCATGCGCCGTGCTACAGCCCGCCTGCGACAGCATTAGGGAAGGAAGTGACCTCACCGATGTGCGCACCGCGCAGACGCTCCTGGCTGAACTGAAGAATCGCTAGCGCAAGACACTAAACTTCGCTACACCGGCTGAACGATTCCATCAAGCTGTTGCATCGACCGGTTGAATCTGCAGTGGGGAAGCGCCACCCAAACCGAAGATGCAAAGGCCGCTCCCCGCCCAAAGCAGCATTCGCCTACGAAGTGGAACGCTTCAATCGCATCAACACTGAAAAGCTGTCCGCCGGATGCACCGTCGCCGTAACCTCGAAGGTCTGCCCGTCGGCGTCCAGATAGCGCCGGACGATTTTCAATACCGACGCACCCGGTTCGAGCCTCAGCGCCTTCGCCACGGTTTCGTCGGCGAGGGTCGACGCGCTTACGTCCTGCTCGATCTCGGCGATCTGCCGCCCGTAGCGCGACTCGATCAGCGTGCTGACAAGTGTGTCCGGCGACGCGCGCACCATGTCGCCAATGTCCGTGTAGGCAGGATCGATATAGACATCTGTCCAGGCTATCGGCATATCGGCGCGGCCATCGCGACCATCGTTCAGGCGCACGCTCGAGACACTCCATTCCTGCGATTCCCGCCGCCAGCACCGTTGTCGACTCCGCCCTCATCCGCGATGCCTTTGGCACGAAGAAGATGCGCCAGATCTTCTCCGACGGTGCGCTGGTGCAGCGCTATATCGACGTCGAGGTCGCGCTGGCCAAGGCCGAGGCCCGGGCAGGCGTGATCCCGGCGGAGGCGGCCGAGGCCATTGCCCGCGAATCGCGCATCGAGCGCATCGAGCGCATCGACTTCGACCACATGCGCGAGGAAACCGACATCGTCGGCTACCCGATCCTGCCGCTCGTGCACCAGCTCGTGGCAATGTGCGGGGAGGCCGGACGCTACGTGCACTGGGGCGCCACCACGCAGGACATCATGGACACCGCCGTGGCACTCCAGGTGCGCGACGCGCTCGACAGCATCGACGCCGACATCCGCGAGCTGCGCGCCATTCTCGCCGATCTCTCGGCCAGGCACCGCAACACGCCGATGGCCTGCCGCACCCACCTGCAGCAGGCGCTGCCGGTGACGTTCGGCTACAAGACCGCCATCTGGCTGGCCATGTTCGACCGCCATCAGCAGCGTATCGCCGAACTGCGCCCGCGCGTGGCGGTGGTGGAGTTCGCCGGCGCGGCCGGCACGCTGGCGTCGCTGGGCGGACAAGGCGACAACAAGGGCTTCGCGGTGCAAGAGGCGCTGGCTGTCGAGCTGGGCCTGGGGGTGCCCGCCACCACCTGGCACGTGGCGCGCGATGGCTTCGCCGAGGCGGTCAACCTGCTGGCGCTGGTCACCGGCTCGCTGGGCAAGATCGCGCTCGACATCATGATCATGGCCTCGACGGAATTCGCCGAAGTCTACGAGCCCTTCGTCAAGGGCCGCGGCGCGAGCAGCACCATGCCGCAGAAGCGCAACCCGATCTCGAGCGAACTGATGCTCGCAGCCTCGAAGGCGGTGCGCCAGCACGCGGGCCTGATGGTCGACGCGATGGTGCAGGACTTCGAGCGTGCCACCGGTCCCTGGCACGCCGAATGGATCGCCATTCCGGAGAGCTTCATCCTCACCTCGGGCGCGCTGCACCAGGCGAAGTTCGCGCTGGGCGGGCTGATCGTCGACGAAGCCCGCATGCAGCACAACCTCGGCATCTCGCGCGGCCTGATCGTGGCCGAGGCCGTGATGATGGGCATGGCCCCGTACATCGGCCGTCAGCAGGCCCACGATGTGGTCTACGACGCCTGCCGCGCCGTCAACGAGAGCGGCGGCAGGCTGGCCGACGCGCTCGCCGCGCTGCCGGAAGTCACGAAGCACTTCGACCGCGCCGCCATCGAGCGCATGACCGACCCGGCGAACTATCTCGGTCTCGCGCCGCAAATGGTCGACCGCGCCCTCGAATTGTCCCGCAAGGTAGCCTGACACAGGCCCACGGTGGAGGAAGACATCATGCACAACGAAACCATCCAGACTCCCGCTGTTCCGCCCGCACCGCCTGTGGCCCCGCGACTACCCTGGTACCGCAAGCTCGGCATGCAGGTGCTCGTCTCACTGATCCTCGGCATCGCCGTCGGCTTCGCGTTTCCGAAGTTCGCCTCGCAGCTCAAGCTGCTGGGTGACATGTTCCTGTCGCTGATCAAGGCCGGCGTGGCGCCGCTGGTGTTCCTTACCATCGTCCACGGCATCGCCTCGGCGGGCGACGTGAAGAGCGCCGGGCGCGTAGGCTGGCGGTCAATCCTGTACTTCGAGGTGATCTCCACCATTGCGCTGGTGGTCGGCATGTTCGCCGGCAACCTGCTGGAGATCGGCACGGGCATGTCGCACGTCGCCGGCACGCCGCCACGCCGGTCACGGCCAAGACCGCCGCACCGCAGGGTTTCCTCGAGTTCATGATGCACATCGTGCCCGACAACTTCGTCGGCGCCTTCGCCAAGGGCGAACTGCTGCAGGTGGTGGTGCTCGAGGTGATGGTGGGCATCGGCATCCTCGCCATTCCCGAGGCACGCCGCGCGAAGATCAACGACGGCCTCGCCTCCATCTCGGAAGTTCTCTTTTCATTCATCAACCTGGTGATGAAGCTGGCGCCGATCGGCACCTTCGGCGCGGTGGCGTACTCGGTGGGCAGCAACGGCGCCGCCGTGCTGGTCGCGCTGGCGCAGTTCGTGGTGAGCTTCTATGCGGTGGTGGTGCTGTTCATCGCCGTGGTACTCGGCATCGTCGCGAAGGTGGCGGGCTTCAGCCTGTGGCGCTTCCTGCGCTACATCAAGGACGAGATCCTGATCGTGCTGGGCACAGCGTCGTCGGAAAGCGCGCTGCCGCGCCTGCTGATCAAGCTCCAGCGCCTGGGCTGCGCCAAGCAGACCGTCGGCCTGGTGCTGCCGACCGGCTATGCGTTCAACCTCGACGGCACCTCGATCTTCATGGCGATGGGCGTGATGTTCATCTCGCATGCTTACGGGGTGCCGGGTCGTTCGTGGTGTTTGCGGCCACGGTGACGTCCACCGGGATGCTGCCGGTGGAAGGGCTGGCGGTGATCTTCGGGCGTATACCGCTTCCTGTCGATGGCCATCGCCACTTGCAACACCATGAGGGCTCGCTGTGCTGTCGCTCGCGGCCGCGGCCGCTTCATTCTACGTGCTGCGCCACGAAGTCGATCGGATGTCGGACAGTGCGTTGCAAGAAACGGCGCAGCGCCTGTTGCCGCTCGCTATCATGGATATCGTCGGGCGCGATGCGGATGGCGATGACGATGGCAGCCGCCGTATCGCAGCCGTTCGCCCGCACGACGAATTGCTGACCTACGCGGTTCGCGATGACAGGGGCAGGCTTCTGCTGCGATCGCACGACGCCGATATCGCCATCTTCCCGCCTGACCTGAAAGCGGGCTTCACTTCTACGGCGTCGCACCGGATTTACGCCGAACCGGGCTTGCAGGGCACGATCTCCCTGATCATCGCCGAGCCGCTCGCCACGCGCCGGCATGCAGTGATTGAAGCCGCGCTCGCGGTCGCCAGGGTCCTCATCCTGTTTCTGCCGGTGGGCCTGTGTGGCATCTGGCTGATTGTCCGCACCGGGCTACGGCCAATCCGGCGTTTCTGCGGCAGCATCGCTGCACGCGGCCAGAACGACCTGACACCGCTCGAAAAGAAGGAACTGCCGACGGAGGTCGCTCCGGTTGCCGACGCGGTCAATGACCTGATGGCTCGCCTGGAGCGCGCGCTGGCTGCGGAGCGTAGCTTCACTGCCAATAGCGCACACGAGTTGCGCACCCCGATTGCCGCAGCCCTCGCGCAGACGCAGCGCCTCATGGCCGAAATGCCTTCCGCCGCCATGCGGGAACGCGTGCAGAATGTCAAGAGAGCCCTGCACGCCCTGTCGCGGGTCAGCGAAAGGCTCATGCAACTCGCGAAGGCCGAAAATGGACGCGTGCCCGGGGACGCGCCGCAGGATCTGCGCCCGGTACTGGAGCTTGTCGTCGAGGATTTTCGGCGCGTTGCATCTGCGAAGGCCGATCCAGCTCGACCTGCCCGACCAGCCCGTGCCGTCGTGGATCGACCCGGACGCATTCGCCATAGTCGTGCGCAATCTGGTTGAAAATGCGCTCAAGCACGGTGCGCCCGGGAGACCGGTGGGGATTGTGCTGTCGGTCACCGGTACGCTCAGTGTAAGGAATCAAGGACCAGTGCTGCCGGACGATGAACTTGAGCGCCTGACGAAACCGTTCGAGCGCGGCGCGACTACAGCCAAAGGCAGCGGGCTTGGCCTGGCGATCGTCGAAGCGATTGTCCGCGGCGCGGGTTCGGTCCTTACGCTGCGCTCACCGGTTCCCGGCTGGCAGGACGGCCTGCAGGTGACCATCGATGGTTTGCCGCTTGCGCCCGCGAGGCCGATGCGCGAGAAGGCCGGTCCAGCGTAATCAGTTGGGATGATCTGCATCGAACTTCGGTCGTTCGCAGATGGGTCCGCGAATGACCGTGACGGGTCGAATACGGAAGCTGGCCGTGGGATCGCCAGCATGGCCGGCACCCGGCTTCAAGCTTCCGGGCTCGGCCAGTCTCTGTCGCTTACCCGTACGCGCTGCACGCGGCGGCCATCGGCCAAAACGGTCAGTAGAGGTGACATGCCCATGTGGCGAAAATTCCGCCAGAAGTGAAAGGCTCTAGGGATAGAAGGCCTCACCGCGATACAGCATGTTGACGAACTCTTCGATTTTGCGCGCCCGGGTTTCTGGCTTTTTGGCATTCTGTACGCGAAACAGGATGGCATAGCGGTTGCGGCTATCCAATGTTGCAAAGAACTTCTTGGCTCTCGGATTTGCGTCCAACGCTACCTGTAAGTCGTCCGGCACTATCGACTTACTTGCTGACGCGTAAGCTGCCTCCCAGCGGCCGTCCTTCTTAGCTCTCTCGATCTGCGTCATGCCAGGCGGGCGCATCCTCCCTGCGGCGATCAGCGCTTCAGCCCTGTCTTTGTTTAGCTTTGACCAGATGCTTTTTGCCGAGCGTGGCGTGAAGCGTTGCAACCAGTATTTCTCGCTCTCGGCCTGTTTTTTACCATCAATCCAGCCATAACATAGAGCGCCTTCTAACGCCTGTTCGTACGTTACGGTTGGCTGTTCGGCTCCTTTCTTCGCCAGGCGCAGCCATGCTCCGGTCGAAGTGCCGCCGTTTTGCGCCAACCAGCTTTCCCATTCGATCTGGCTGATAAACGTTAGAGGGAATTCAGTCATGTCACTATACCGGACGGTTGAATTCTGAGCGAGGGGCTTCGTCCGAAGTCTAGCAGCGTTTATATGGACCTCAGCATCCAGGTCGGCCGAAGGCCGGTCGCCTTTGGCCCGGACGTGACAAGCTTCTAGCGGCGGGCATCGGTCCGTTCAAGGCCACAAGCCGCCATTCACATGCGTCGTCATTCGGACGTTCACGCGTCGGCTCCGCCCCGTAACCGGTCATCCGATTGTTAGAAGCGCCTCCCTTCATTGGCCTGCCCGATCACCCGGGCGCGGCATGCCGATAGCGGGTCGTGGAGGGCGATGTCGGAAGCGGGCATGGGACCCCCTGGGGTAACCCGAGCACCTGTCGGTCCAGTCAGGGTCAATGACGGTGCGCTCAGGCGGGGAAGAAGAGAGGCTGAAACATGGGTAGACCGCCCGCTATGGCGCGGACGTCGCCCATGCCATCACCAATCCGGGCAAGACGGTGGCGACGGCGCTGCTGGTGGTCAATCATGCTGCGCGCCTCGCGCGGCTACCGGAGCTTTGGCGTCGGCTTGTCCCGACGTTCGGGAAGCAGACGGCGCTGTCTTGAGCGCCGCCTGCGGTAGCTCCCGGCGGCGTGGCCGGGAGCGCTTATGAAGCGCCGACCGTACTGGATTCCGCCACGCCGAGGGCAATGTGCCTCAGATCGTCATCGGTAATCGCGGCCTTCGTATCCGCCAGTCCCTTGAAGCGGGCGAAGGCAGCGGACAGCCCTTCGTCGTCGGGAAAATGCAGCCCGAGTTCCTGAACCCTGTGCTTGAAAGCATTCCGGCCGGAAAGCTTGCCGAGCACGAGCGCGCCCTTGTCCCATCCAACATCTTCCGGCCGCATGATTTCATAGGTCTCACGGGCTTTCAGGATGCCATCCTGGTGGATGCCTGACGCATGTGCGAAGGCATTGGCACCGACCACCGCCTTGTTCGCCGGAACGATGAACCCCGTGGCCTCGGCAACGGCCCTGGAGGCAGCGACCAGATGCGTGGTGTTCACGCCAACGTCAAGTCCGAACAGGTCACGCCTGGTCTTTACCGCCATGACGACCTCTTCCAGGGACGCGTTGCCTGCGCGTTCGCCAAGCCCGTTGATGGTGCACTCGATCTGCCGGGCGCCACCGTACTTGACGGCCGCCAGCGAATTGGCAACCGCCAGGCCGAGGTCATTGTGGCAATGCACCGACCATATGGCCTTGTCGGAGTTGGGAATGCGCTCGCGAAGCTTCCGCAGTCCCTCGGCAAATTCGACGGGCATGGCATAGCCAACGGTATCGGGGACGTTGATCGTGGTCGCCCCTTCCTTGATGACCCCTTCGATCACGCGACAGAGGAAATCGGGGTCCGATCGACTCCCATCCTCGGGGCTGAATTCCACGTCGTCCGTAAACTGGCGCGCGAAGCGGACGGCAGTGCACGCCCGCAGATACACCTCCTCCGGGGTCATGCGCAGCTTCTTCTCCATGTGCAACGCCGACGTGGCGATAAAGGTGTGGATGCGGGATCTTCTCGCGCTCCTCAACGCATTGGCGGCTCGCTCGATATCGCGCTCATTGGCACGGGCGAGCGAGCAAATCACGCTGCCCTTCACTTGCCCGGAAATCTCCCGGATGGCGTCATGGTCCCCATCCGAGCTGGCTGCAAAGCCAGCTTCGATGACATCGACGTTCAGGGCATCGAGATATTCCGCGACCGCGATCTTCTGCCTGACGGTCATTGCCGCGCCAGGCGACTGTTCGCCATCGCGCAGGGTGGTATCAAGGATGACGAGCTTGTCGCTGGCGCTGGTCGAACTGTGGGGCTTCGGGAATTCGTTCATCGGCTTCCTCCTGGTCGACGTGACGCTCAGTTCGGCCCGATGCCACGCGACAACACCTCGTGCGCCCATGTCACCGCCGCGCGCGCCGGCGCCTGGCCGGTCGACTCCACGCGTTGCGCCAGCCTGAGCACCCGTTCGCGGATGCCTGCCACTTCGTCGCGCAGGGCCGATTCGTCGACACCGCCGAGGTATTCCCGGGCGCAACTCACGATGCCGCCGGCATTGATGAGGAAGTCGGGGGCATAGAAGATCCCGCGCTGGTGCAGGGTGTCGCCTTCGGCGAGCGAAGCGAGTTGATTGTTTGCCCCGCCGGCGACGACCCGGAAGCGGCAGCTTTCGGCCACGGCCGGGGTGATGACGGCACCCAGCGCGCAAGGCGCGAATACATCGGCGTCGACGGCTGTGATGGCTTCCGGCGATACGACGCGGGCGCCAAACTGCTGTTGCGCCTGCGTCGTGCGGCCGGCGTCGATATCGGCCACGGTCAGGGTGGCGCCCGCTTCATGGAGACGGCGGCAAAGCTCCCAGCCCACCGAACCCAGTCCCTGGACGGCCACGGACAAGCCGGCGAGCGACTTGCGGTCCAGGCGATACAGCGCCGCCGCCTCGATGCCGACGAACACGCCGTATGCCGTCCACGGCGAGGGATTGCCGCCGAAGCCGCCGTCGCGCGGCATGCCGCTGACGTAGCGGGTCTCGGCCTGGACGGCACGCATGTCGTCCACCGTCGTGCCGACGTCCTCGGCCGTAATATAGCTGCCTTGCAGCGACTCGACCATGCGGCCGAAGGCGCGGAAGAGTTGCTGGCGGTCGGTCTGCGCCGGGGAACGCAGGATCACCGCCTTGCCGCCACCGAACGGCAGCCCGGCGAGGGCGTTCTTGTAGGCCATGCCCTGTGACAGGCGCAGCGCATCGGACAGCGCGTCGACTTCGGCGGGATAGGCCCAGTACCGGCAGCCGCCGAAGGCGGGGCCCAGTCTGGTGTTGTAGATGGCGATGATGGCCTGCAGGCCGGATTCCGGATCAGTCGCGAGCGTCACGCGCTCGTGGGACAGGCCTTCGCAGGTGCCGAAAAGGCGGACAGCGGCCGCCGCGTGGGTACGGTCGTTCAACTTCTTCTCCATGACGTGGGGAATGCAAAGCTGTAGCTCTGCCTTCCTTGACACACCGCCTGGGTTACAGTGCGGTGCGGCGTTGATGGGGCGGGGAGCCCCAATCCCGTTCGGCTGCGGGCGATCTTGTCGCGCCGGCGCCGGGTTGGCATCTTACCCAGTTTCTCGGTGCGGGCGGGGCTGGGGTTTTCGCTTACTCCAAGGTCGGCTTCCACATCCGCTTACCGTGTCTCGGGACTCTTACGGCCAGCACCGCGTGCTACCTGGTGCCACCGTGCAGCACCGCGTTGCGGCGCGCGTACAGGAAGTAGATCGACAGGCCGATCCCCAGCCAAATGAGGAAAGCGATCCAGGTCAGCGCTTGAAGGTGCGCCATCAGGAACAGGCAGAAGCCCACCGATAGCAGCGGAACCACCGGCACGCCGGGACAGCGGAAAGCTCTCGGCAGCTCGGGACGGGTCCGGCGCAGCACCAGCACCGCGATCGAGATCAGCGTGAAGGCGGAGAGCGTGCCGATATTGATCAACTCGGCCAGCACATTGAGCGGCACGAATGCGGCGATCATCGCGAACACGATGCCGACGGTCCAGGTGGCAAAGAATGGGGTGGCGTGCACCGGGTGGACCGACGACAGCTTGGCGGGCAGCAGGCCGTCGCGAGACATGGCAAAGATGACGCGAGTCTGGCCAAAGGTCATTACCAGGATCACCGTGGTCATGCCGAGAATGGCGCCCAGGTCGACAAAGCCAGCCACCCAGTTCTGTCCCGCGTACTGCAACACCAGCGACACGGGATGGTCGATGCCGGCGAACTTGGCGAAGGGAACGACGCCAGTCATGATGGCCGCGACTATCACGTATAGCACTGTGCAGACCGTCAGCGAGCCGATGATGCCGACCGGCAGGTCGCGGTGCGGATTGCGCACTTCCTCGGCGGCTGAGGTCACCGCATCGAAGCCGATAAAGGCGAAGAACACCAGCGCCGCCGCATTGAAGATGCCGGATACCCCGAACGGCGCGAATGGCTGCCAGTTGGCCGGCTTGACATGCCAGACGCCGACCGCGATGAACAGCACCACCACCGAAATCTTGATTGCCACCATCAGGTTGTTGAGACGGACCGACTCGCGCACGCCGCACGACACCACCCAAGTGGTGATCAGCATGATTAGGAAGGCCGGCAGGTTGAACAAGGTGTGCACGCCCGGCACAGCCCCCGGAGCCGCCGTCAGCGCCGCCGGCAAATGCAGACCGAAACCCGCCGCCAGCGACTGGAAGTATCCCGACCAGCCCACCGACACCGCCGAGGTAGCCAGGCCGTATTCGAGCAGAAGGTCCCAGCCGATCATCCAGGCAATGATCTCGCCCAGAGTCGCGTAGCTATAGGTATAGATCGATCCCGACACCGGGATGGCGGAGGCGAACTCGGCATAGCACAGCGCGGCGAAGCCGCAGGCCATGGCCGCGATGACGAAAGACACGGTCAGCGCCGGGCCGGCGGTCAAAGCGCCGGTGCCGGTCAGCACGAAGATGCCGGTGCCGATGATGGCACCGATGCCCATCAGCACGAGGTCCACCGGACCCAGCACCTTCTTCAGGCTGCAAACGCGTCTGTCCACCAGCATGGCGTCAATGTCTTTGGTTCGGAACAAGCTCATATAGGTGTCTCCTGCATGTGCTGCCGAGCGATCGCACGGGCCCGCGCCGGAGATGGCGACGAGTCATGCGGGCGCGAAGGCATCCGGGCAGCGTGCTGCCGGGGTCGACGGCACGGCTTGCCGGCACGCAGGTCGCGCCCCGGTCCCGGTATTTGTTGGAATTACCCGGACCGCCCAGGCCACGGGGACAGACGTCAAACCGAATCAACGCGGCGCGCACGGCCCTCCGATTCCTTGCACGCCGCTGATGTCAAACACGCCGGTCTCAATCGACGTGATGAACCCATCCGAACGGGTCGGCGATCTTGCCGCGCTGGATGCCGGTCAACAACGAACGGAGGCGTTGCGTAACTTCGCCTTCCCCACCATTGCCGATCGTGAACTCCCCACCAGCGTGACGTACCTGCCCGATGGCGGTGACGACCGCGGCCGTGCCACAGGCAAAAGTTTCCTTAACCCTGCCACTGGCTGCATCTGTGCGCCACGTCTCGAAGTCGTATGCTGTTTCATTGACCGGAATACCCTCGTGCCTGGCCAGTTCGATGATCGAAGCGCGCGTAATGCCCGGCAGGATTGTCCCTGTTAATGGGGGCGTGCGCAGAGAGCCGTCATCCATCACGAAAAAAACATTCATGCCCCCGAGCTCCTCGATCCAGCGGTGCTCCGCAGCGTCAAGGAACACGACCTGGTCGCAGCCATTGGCCGAGCCCTCGGTCTGCGCGATCAGGCTGGCTGCGTAGTTGCCGCCGCACTTGGCCGCGCCGGTGCCGCCTGGGGCCGCTCGGGTGTAGCGATCCGAAACCCATACGGTCACCGCCGACTTGCCGGCCTTGAAATACGGGCCGACCGGGCAAGCAATCACGCAAAATACAAATTCGGCCGACGCGCGCACGCCGAGAAAATTCTCCGAGGCGAACATGAATGGACGCAGGTAGAGGCTTCCATCGCCACCTGGAATCCAGGCGCGGTCAATATCGACGAGCGCTTCCACGGCTTGCAGAAATGTGGCCTCGGGCAGGTCGGCCATCGACATGCGGGCAGCAGAGGCGCGAAAACGCCTTGCGTTCTCCTGTGGTCGGAACAGCGAGATCTTGCCGTCCTCGCCACGGTATGCCTTCATGCCCTCGAAGATTTCCTGCGCGTAGTGCAGTACTGCGCAGGCGGGATCGATTTGGAAAGGACGGCGTGCTTCGACCTTGGCGTCATGCCAGCCGCGACCGTCGGTCCAACGGATCGTGACCATGTGATCTGTGAAAATGCGTCCGAACGTCGGATTTGCCAACTTGGCAGCGATCTCATCGGCGGGGGTGGGCCCGGGATGAGGCTCTACAACGAACTGTAGTTGATTTTCCGTACTCATTTTTCAGTGTTCCGAGGATGTTGGGCCATACGGCCCTGGCCGCCGCGGTAGTGTCGCCGGGGCGGGTGCCTTACAAGGGTGGAGTGCTACTTGCCAAAGAGCGGCGCGCCTTCGCAAGCCCCACCACCGCCAAGCCGGACGCGCTCGATCCTGCCACAGGAAACTGTTCTGCTGCGGCCGGAGTCAGGCAGCAGCACTCAACGCGCCACTGCGAAATTGGCCCAGCAACGCCGTCCGCCGCTGCGCCGTCTTCTGCATATTGACCTCCTTCACATGGCCGAAACTGCGAATATCGTCTGGTAGTGAAGCCATTGCGACAGCAGTGTCAAGTTTGCCGTCGCTCAGGGACTGCGCAAGCTCCTCCACCGTGGCGAGATACTCGGCAATCAGTTGCCGCTCTGCGCGCCGTTCGGTAGGCCTGCCGAATATACCGAAGGCGGTGTCGCGCAAGCCCTTCAGCCGCGCCAGACGGCCGTCATGGAGCCCGCCCAGCGGCGAGCTCCGGTACCCGGAATAAAGCCGGCGGTATTCAATCCCGCGGCCCGGTCGCGGGCCTATTGCCGCAGTGGCAGTCGCCCCAGCGCCTGGGTGCCGCTCAAGTAGACGCGGCCTCTTTTGAGGGTGTCCTTGTCGTCCAGGCTGGCCGCGGCCAGGGATTCGCGCAGGTTGGCGATAGTGGGGTATTCACGATGTCTGTCTCCGCATGCTTCTTTTGTCCGGAGGAGTGTAGGAAGCGCCCGCGCCATCGTAAAATCAAAAATTCCAAAACCTGATATCCACAAAACATATAGCGGAGGGATGGACATGGCCAGGTCTCGCGAGGCACCGGAAAGGATCGCCGACGAGACTACGCTGCTGCAGTTCCGCTACTTCGCCGCAGCCGCCGAGACCATTTCTACCAGCACGCACCTGCCCAGCCTGCTGGCGCGCTTTCGCACCAAATACCCGGACAGGGCGTGAATCTGAAATGACGAGTCGTGGACGAAGATGGGGCTGCTGATCGACGCCCCGATGCCAGACCGTCATGGACGAGGACCACTTGGGCAATTGGTCGCTGTTCACCAGTATGTGGCAGCCGAACAGGGTAAGAGCAGAGTTCCGCCGCATCGACTAACGCGTCCCCGCTTGAACGGCGGCTAGGCTATGAAAGCGGACTTTGCCGTCACGGAGGCCTGAGCGGCGGCAACGGGTCGAAAAGCGACGACCGGCTCGCGACTGACAGAGGTCATCTACGATTTCTATCGGCTCTTCATGCCCCACATCTGCAATATCAAGGGTGCCAGGTCGACGGCCTTTCAATTTGCATCGCAGGCCGTTGACTGCCTGCCATGGCATACGAAAGCTTGTTCGCCGCGTCGACGACTGTCTGTGCCAGCTCCAGCAAACGCTCTTCGCTTAGCCGGGAAGTCGGTCCTGAAATACACATGGAGCCAAGCTGCCGCCAGTGCAATCCGAACACCGGTGCAGACACACTCGAGACTTCGGCCTCGCGCTCGCCAAGCGACAGATGAAATCCACGGCGGCGGATCATTTCATAAAGCTCGCCCGGCTCGCCTGAGAACGCCAGGATGACGCGGCCTGGCGAACCGCTGTCCAGCGGCAGTGCCGCCCCGATCCTGACGTGATGCCGGATGGCCTGCGGTCCTTCGACCCGGACGAGGCAGGTTCGCTGTTGTCCCTCCCGGACGTAGAACGAAGCGCTTTCGCCGGTCTTGATCGTCAGCTCCCGCAGCACCGGCTCCACCACTTCCTGAACGTTGAAGGTTGCCTGGTAGCACGCGCCCAGCCACCCTGCTGCGCGGCCGAGCCGCCAGTTGCCGTCTTCCTTCTGCACCAGATAGTTGTCCGCCGCCAGCGTGCGCGCCAGCCGCAGCACGGTGGTCTTGTGGATGCCGGTCCGCCGGCTCAGTTCGGCAAGTGAGAGCTGGGGGTCGTTCACCCCGAACGCTTCGAGTACGCGCAGGGCGCGGGTGACCGCAATGACGCCCCCAGCGCCATCGTCGCTCCTTGAAGCGCCCTTTGGGTCACTATTCGCATTCATAGAACGAAACGGGGTGCACAGTATGAAACGCCATTGTATGCCGTGAAACGGTCGATCACAATCGGAATCACAACGAAACCGAGATTCGGAGACAGTAATGAAGGCAATTTCCCGTCGCTGCATATTCGTGCTTGCAACAGGTCTGGTTCTGGCGTCCGCCACGACCCAAGCCGCGCCGCAGTACCCCACCAAGCCCATCCGGGTCATCGTGCCTTTTCCCGCCGGCGGGGGCACGGACATCATTTCGCGAGAAGTCACCAATACGGTTGCCAAGTCGACCGGCTGGGTCTTTGTGGTGGAGAACAAGCCAGGGTCCGGTGGCAACCTCGGGGTGGACGCGGCAGCCAAGGCGCCGGCCGATGGCTACACCATCGTCATGGGGCAGACCAGCAACCTTGCCATCAATCCCTCGCTGTATGAACGGTTGCCATATGACCCACTGAAGGATCTGACACCCATCAGCCTGGTGGCATCCGCGCCGCTCGTGCTGGTGACCCATGTCAATTCGCCTTACAAGACGCTGAAGGACGTGATCCAGGCGGGCAAGGCAAAGCCCGGCGCCATCAACTTCGCCTCTCCGGGCAACGGAACGGTGGCGCACCTTGGCGGTGAGCTGCTTCAAACGACCGCAAAGGTGAAGTTCACCCATGTCCCTTACAAGGGCGCAGCGCAGGCGGTCAACGACCTGATGGGCGGACAAGTCGATCTCTACATGGCCTCGGTGCCTACGTTGCTCGGGCATATCAAGAACAACCGGATGCGGCCGCTCGCGGTGACGTCTCCCAAGCGTTTGCAGGACCTGCCTCAGGTGCCGACCGTGGCCGAGTTGGGCTATCCCGGCTTTGATACCGCGACTTGGTTCGGCTTCGTCGCGCCTGCCGCGACACCGAAGGACATCGTGGTGCGCCTGAATACCGAGTTCAACAAGGCGCTCAAGTCTCCGGCGCTTGCCACCAAGCTGGACGAGCAAGGTGCATCGGTGCTGACTGGCACGCCTGAGGCGTTCAGTGCGCTGATCAAGCAGGACATCGGACGCTGGGCATCGGTCATCAAGGCCTCCGGCACGAAGCTGGATTGACGCCCTTATCTACCCATCTATTTCATATTGCCTGGAGTCCATCATGACCTTGCCCAACATCATCAAATCGTTTGAGCGCGTGCCTGCCGAGATCGTGGCGCGGGCTGCCAAGTTCCAACCGGCGATCCTCTCCGATGTCGGCGGACGCCGCGGTGCGTTGCATGGCCGGATCAGGGCCTTGCGCCCGAGCATGAAAGTCGCCGGGCCCGCCTTCACTGTCGAGGTTCGCCCCGGTGATAATCTGATGATCCACGCAGCGCTGGCGCTGGCGCAGCCGGGCGATGTTCTGGTCGTCGACGGCAAAGGTGACCAGACCTCTGCGCTGATGGGAACGATCATGATGCATGCCGCTCGCCAGCGCGGCCTTGCTGGTGTCGTCATCGACGGCGCGGTCCGCGACAGCCTCGAGCTGGAGGAAATGCAGTTCCCGGTCTTTTCGGTGGGCACGAACCCTAACGGCCCCACCAAGGAAGTTGGCGGGCGCATTGGACACCCCATTTCTGTTGGTGGCGTCACGGTGAACCCCGGCGACTACATCTGCGGCGATGCCGATGGCCTGGTAGTGGTGGAGCGCGAGAAGATTGAAGCCTTGCTCGATGCCGCGGCAAAGAAGGAAGACGCGGAAGCCCAGCGCATTGCCCAGATCAAGGAAGGCAATACCACCGCGCCCTGGCTGCTGGCATCGCTGGTGACGGCGGGCGTCCTGAAGCAGGGAGAAGCACTGTGACGAACAAGCAAGTCATTATCGTCACGGGTGCCGACCTCGCGCCGGAAGCCCTCGCGCTGTTGGATGACCATGAGATCGTATTCGCGGGGAAAACGCCCCAGACCGCCGATATTGCAGCACTGGCAAAGGAGCACAACCCGGTCGGCATTATCGTGCGCTACGGCAGGATAACCGCTGAAGTCATGGACGCCGCACCAGCCTTGAAAGTGATTTCGAAACACGGCACTGGAACTGACACCATCGATAAAGCCGCCGCGCAGGCGCGCGGCATCAAGGTGGCCGCCGCGGCCGGGGCCAATGCCGCCGCCGTGGCTGAACATGCCTGGGCGCTGATCCTTGCGTGCGCCAAAGCTGTTCCACATCTCAACGATCGCATGCGCCAATGTCATTGGGACAAAGCAACTTACAAGGCCGTCGAACTGAACGGTTGCACGCTCGGTATCGTGGGGCTCGGAGAGATCGGCCGCCGCGCCGCCGTGATTGGTGTGGCGATGGGCATGCATGTCACCGCTTTCGATCCTTATGCGACGACGGTCCCGGAAGGCGTAACGCTTGTCGACCTGCCTCGGCTGTTCAGGGAATCGGACGTGGTGTCGCTGCACTGCCCATTGACGGAAGAGAACCGTGGCATGCTGAACCGTGAAACACTGGCGACGTTCAAGGACGGCGCGATCCTCGTCAATACGGCACGAGGCGGACTCATCGACGAGCCTGCACTGGCCGAAGCCCTGCAGAGCGGCAAACTGTATGCCGCTGGCCTGGACAGCTTTGCCGTGGAACCGATGCCCGTGCCGCATCCGTTCCGCGACATTCCCAACCTGATCCTGTCGCCGCACATCGGCGGCGTCAGCAACGCGGCGTACGTGAACATGGGCGTTGGGGCAGCAAAGAACGTCCTGGCGGTGCTGCAAGGCGTGGCTACGCCGGCCTGACCGACGCACGGCTGCGTCATCAACTAGAACAGAAGTGTCGCGGGAGGACCCGACGGACAGTTAGGTCTCTCCCGCAGCACAAGGAGACAAAGGTGTTTTCTCGAACAATTGGCTGCCTGGTGGCAGCAACGACGCTGCTTGTCAGCCTGTCCGCCGTGGCGGCGTACCCGGACAAACCGGTCCGCATCATCGTGCCGAATCCTCCCGGCGGCGCCGTCGACGTCGTGACGCGCAAGGTCGCACAGAAGCTCACCGTGCAGACGGGGCAGAGCTTCGTCGTGGAGAACAAGCCGGGCGCGTCCGGCACGATCGGCACGTCCCAGGTTGTCAACGCACCCGCCGATGGCTACACGCTTCTGGCGAACGACAACTCCTATACCACGCTCCCCTATGTCTTCAAGAAGCTGAACTGGGACCATCAAACAGCTCTGGTCCCTATCGCGCCGTTCGCATTTTCGCCGGTGGTGCTTGGCGTCAAGGCCGATTCGCGCTTCAAGGACCTGGCTTCCCTCGTCAGCTATGCCAAGGCGCATCCGGGAGAGGTGACGTTTGGCACCGGCGGCCCCGGTAGTTCGCCGCATTTTGCTGCCGAGGCGTTCCAACAGGCCGCAGGTATCAAGCTGATGCATGTGCCGTACAAGGGGGCTGGTGAGGCCATGGTCGGGCTGCTGTCCGGTAGCGTGGATCTGCTGGTCGTGTCGACCCCGACCGCGCTGGCGCCGGTCAAGGGTAATCAGATGCGTCTGCTGGGCATCAGTGGAAAGACCAGGGTGGATGTGTTCCCGAGCGTCCCTACGTTCGCTGAAGCTGGTGTACCCAACTTCAGCCTGTTCAACTGGTCAGGCCTTGCCGCGCCAAAGGGCACGCCGAACGATGTCATTACGCGCCTGCAAACGGAAATCCAGAAGGCGCTCCAGGCGCCCGACATGAAGACGTTCCTTGCGCAGATGGGGTCGCAGCCAGGCAACCTGGACAGCCCCGCGTTCGCGCAGTTGATTCAGCGCGAAACCGCACAATGGGCAACGGTTGCGCAAAAGGCGCATATTGAGAAGCAATAACCAGGAGCGGCGATGTTCCTACTTCAGCAACCGGCCGTACGCGATGCACAGGTGCTCACGCGGCTTCCGGAGTCGTTCCGTCGGCACGACCCCGACAACGCGTGGGCGCATGCCAATCGCGGCGGGGCGACGATCGACTCATTCCTGGAGGGGCCGGTCTGGGCCGATGGCAATCTCTGGGTGACGGACATCCCCTACGGTCGCATTTTCCGTGTTTCGATGCAGGGCGACTGGGAGCTTGTTGCCGAGTACGACGGTGAACCGAATGGCATGAAGCGCCTGGTCAGCGGTGATTTCCTGATCACTGACTATCGCAACGGCCTGGTGCGTCTGTATGCAAAGTCGGGAACCGTAACCCCGTTTCTTGAGCGTAGGAATTCGGAACGCTTCCGAGGCGTCAACGACCTGACCTTCGATTCGCAGGGCAATCTCTACTTCACTGACCAGGGCCAGACCGGCTTGCACGATCCGACCGGCCGCGTCTATCGGCTGACGCCCGACGGCAAGCTGGACGTCCTGCTGGACAACGCACCGAGCCCGAACGGTGTCGTCCTCTCGCCTGACGAGAAGGTGCTGTTCGTCGCGATGACCCGCGGGAACAGCGTATGGCGCGTGCCGTTGCAGGCCGACGGTTCGGTCAGCAAGGTCGGGCAGTTCTTTACCTCTTACGGCCCGAGCGGCCCCGACGGTCTGGCAATGAGATCGGATGGCCATCTGCTGGTGGCGAATCCTGGACTTGGTTATGTCTGGGTGCTCAACCATCGCGCCGAGCCTGTGGAGGTGATTCGTAGCCCCGGCGGCACATCGCTGACCAATCTGTGCTTTGGCGGCACCGAGGGCACCACGCTATTCATGACCGAGTCGACCACCGGGACGATTCTGTGCGCCGACATGTCGGTGGGCGGTGCACCGGTGCACGGAGGACGGCTGGCATGAACGGAATATCGGGCGTTCTCGCCATGCCGGACACCTCCGCCAGAGCGCCGCGGCCGAGCAGCAAGAACGCGGCCTCACCCACGCCGCGTGCCGCGGGACTATCGCGCCTCGGTCGATTCGCGCTCGAACTCACGGATCACCGGGTTGCCAAGGATGGCATCCCTTCCCGCCTCGATCAGGCGATCGACGTCCTTCTCGGGCAGACGAAGTCTGGTCGGCAGATCGTTCAGACTTGCAGCACGCTCCTTGTCGAGGGCCTCAAACGAGATCCGCGTGACGAAGAATTCGACTTCATCGCACCGCCAGCCTGGGCGGCGTGCAGCGATCTCCTGCTGCCGGGAATGCGGCATCCCACACCGATACGCCACGAGGTCGTCGCGCCACTGCCGCATCATGGGAACGAAGGCGTCATAGCTCATTCGAACGTTGGTCGCCATTGCCGCGTCGATGGCCGCGCTGGCGACTTCGATTCCGGATGGGCCACCCTGGCTTCGGTTCCAATCGCCGCGCGGGCCCTGACCGGCGTCAACAACGATGAAAAGCAGCCGCCGCACATTGATCGCGTCGTTCTCGCTCATGGGACCGTAAGCCGTGCCCAGCAGCAGACGCGTTTGCAAAATGGTGGCCAGGCCGTAGTTGTCGGTCACCCCGCCGTCGACCAGCTTGATGTACTTTCCCTTTGAAGTGTCCCGGTGACCGCGAACGGCGGTTGCCAACGCGCCAAGCAGCAGCGATTGCCCAGGCCTCTGGACGTGGTCAAGGCTCGGCAGCGGTGCACTACAAGCCTCGGGATATTTTTGAAGGACGATCGGTGCGAAGAAGAGCGGGACCGCCATGGATGCGGCGACGGCCTCGGAAACGGGAAAGCTCGCGAGATCACTGCATAGCGCATCGAATGCCAGCTGGCTGAACGGGAACGCGACCCGGTAGTAGACGTTTGTGGCGTTGATCCAAACGATTGGCTTGCCGCGGCGGAACATGTCGGCGTACGTCGCGCCCTTGAACACGTCTTCGTCGAGCCATGTCCGGAGATCTTCCCGATCGTTGAGGCCCCCCGCGAAGAGGCGCGCAAGGTTGACCGGATTCAGCAGACTGAAGCGAAGTCCCGCCTCTCCGTCCTTCAAGAGCACTGATCGAAAGGTCGCCAGGCTGTCCTTGCCGTGCAGACCGTAGTACGCCGCGGTGATGGAGCCTCCGGACACGCTGCTGATGAACGCGATGTCGTCGAGCAGGGACGCGCCCCCAGGACTTCTCATGGCGTCGAGCCCCTGCAGAGCGCCGAAGGCGAAGGCTGCGGCTCGCGTGCCACCGCCAGAGAACGACATGGCGACGGTTGTCTGGCCGGCGATGTCGGTGGGTTCGCGCAAGGCCGCGGATGCGCTGCCAGCCGCGGCCTGAGGCAGATTGCGCGGAGCATTGTGAGGAAGCGACCCGCAGGCACTGAGTCCCGCAAGTAGAAGCAGCATCAGAGTGCGGTAGGCCCTGCCGCAGGCGTGTCGCTCTCTCCCTGCCCCCCCCACTCGCCAAGGCAGGCCGCTCTTGCGGCGAAGAGTGTGGTCATGTCGAAACTTGCACATTGGACTAGGTCAGGAACGGGTTCGGCGTGGTGGCGGCCCGCAGGAAGGGAAGGTCGAGTTTCGTTGCCGCCAGGACCCAGTGTGTCCGGGTCCCTCGGAATATTACGGCATCTCCATGGGGGCCGCACGACCCGCAGATGGCGCCTGAGTAGCTTCGGAAGAAGGTTGGAGGGCGGGCGAAGATCAATCCGGTACCGAATGCTAACTTGACCGACTTTGATTGGTTCGTTTGGTGCCACGCCGCTAGCGGTCATCTTCAATCGACTCCAAGTTATCGGAGCCGCCACGCTCGCGAGTTCCAGGAATCAAACCGCTCACCGGAGCCAGGATCTCACTCCACAGATCATCAAATTTTTTGAACTATATTTACAATTCAGGCTGGCTGTTTCCGCACTTTCCTTCGTTATAGTTCTTCACATTGATGGCGCGACAACGCAACAGAGCGGACAAAGCGTCGCCACGCAAAGAACCCAGAATCATTGAATAAATTTCATCTGAGAGAGCACCATGTCGAACGCCAAACTGGAAGTCCTGACCCCGCGCAACAGCCAACTGATCATCATCGACCACCAACCCCAGATGGCTTTTGGTGTGCAGTCGATGGACCGCCAGACCATGAAGAACAACGTCGTGGGCCTGGCCAAGGCAGCGAAGATCTTCGATGTGCCGACCACCATTACCACGGTCGAAAGCGATTCATTCTCCGGCTATACCTACCCCGAACTGCTCGACGTCTTCCCCGGCAAGAAAACGCTCGAACGCACCTCGATGAACTCCTGGGACGACCAGAAGGTGCGCGACGCGCTGGCCGCCAATGGCCGCAAGAAGATCGTCGTGGCCGGCCTGTGGACCGAGGTCTGCAACACTACCTTCGCGTTGTGCGCGATGCTTGAGGGCGACTACGAGATCTATATGGTGGCCGACGCATCGGGCGGCACGACCAAGGAAGCCCATGACTACGCCATGCAGCGCATGGTCCAGGCAGGCGTGGTGCCCGTGACCTGGCAACAGGTCATGCTGGAATGGCAACGCGACTGGAAGAACCGCGAAACGTACGACGATGTGATGGCCGTGGCCAAGGAACACTCGGGCGCCTATGGCATGGGGGTCGACTATGCCTATACGATGGTCCACAAGGCCGCGCCACGCACGGCAACCACGCACGAATCGCTGGCTCCCGTGCACGCGCCGGTCGTCGAGCGCTGATGCATGTCTGCCACCAGTCATCCCTCGGAGCGCACAAGATGATTCCAGGTCGAAGCGTAGCCAACGGCGCCCTCCTGCTGGGATGCTGGCTGGCCATCAGCACGTCCAGAGTAGCGGCGGCAGCGATCGTCGCCAACGCACTGATCGCATGATCGCCCCCTCCGCGGGGGCCTTCCCCCGCGGGCATGCCCCTGCTACAGGATGGATCTCAACCATGAGCGCAAACGTCAACGCATCAGACAATACAGAAACAAACGAAAACCCCAGTCTCTGGGAAATATGCAAAGCACCAATCCTTCTTACTATTGTGGGCGGCGCCATCGACACGATTGGCTTTATTGCGCTGCTGGGCTTCTTCACCGCACACGTCACCGGAAACCTCGTGCTCGCGGGAGCGGCATTCGTCAAAGGTGGGGCCGGCTTATGGATTAAGCTCGGCGCCATACCACTCTTCATTGTCACTGTCATCATCAGCAAAATGCTGATTGACCGCAACCAGCGGACCCACCAGACCCACCAGACCTTAGGTTGGCTGTTTATTGCTGAAGCGACCTTCTTGCTGGGTTTCATGGTCGCCGGCCTGTATCTCGAACCGTTCGATAATCCGGATGGCGCGGGCCTTGCTTTGACTGGAGGCCTCGGCCTTGTCGCGCTTGCCGTCCGAAATACTGCCAGCAAGACACTGATCAAGTACATCAGCCCCAGCACCATGATGACCGGGAACACCACCCAGTTGGGTATCGATCTGTCGAATTACCTGCGTGCCAGGACACGCACCAATTTCCAGGATCTTCTCAAAAGCGCAAGTGTTGTGATCGGCTTTGTGATCGGGGCTTTCCTGGGTGCATCCCTCTATGTGACGATCGGATTCTGGAGTGTCCTTCCATTTATACTTCCCGTCGCATATATGGCGCGCATGGCATTTCGCAACCAATTCAGATGAGTGAATGACATCATGAGCATCAGCACAAACAGGCTTGAATCATTCAGCGATGGTGTCATTTCCGTAAGCTTGACACTCATGTTGTTTCAACTACAGGTTCCGGAAGGCTTTTCGCTTAAAGACATCCTTAATAATTCCTCTAATTTTTTCGGCTATGTACTAAGTTTTGTTTACGTCGGAATATACTGGAACAACCATCATCACCTGTTTAAAGTTGCCCGTGGAATTAACGGCAAAATTATGTGGGCGAACCTCCACTTGCTGTTTTGGCTAAGCATGATTCCATTCACCACCACCTGGACCGGAAAGTCTGCCTTCGCGCAGACACCGACGGCAATGTATGCATTTGTCCTGTTCATGTGCGCCGTCTCTTACTCACTGCTCACGAGACTCATCATCAAGTATGACGGCGAACATTCCGCACTTGGGCAAGCCATCGGAAACGACCTCAAAGGGAAGCTCTCCATCCCTATCTACGCATTAGCGATCCTGGCCAGTTTTTTCAGCAGCGTAGCTTCGTTTTTCATACTGACCTTGATGGCTGGTATATGGTTTTTTCCCGATTCTCGCATTGAAAAATATCTGCTCGGTAGCAATACCCATGAACTCTGACGGTATGGGGCTCAGGATTGAGCCAGATGTACGGGCACCAGAATACGGAGCATGCCACGCTCCGTTGGCACATCTGGAACACAAAGCAGCCATGGGCTTCGTGACCCGTAACGGTGTGGAACTGCGGACCAACGACGATTTCCACATCCATCACGACAAGACGACTATCGTCGACGGCAACACGGTCGAAACGGGCTCCTTCAATTTCGCGCCGTCCGCCGAGACCGCCAACTCCGAGAATGTGGTCGTCATTCGAGACATGCCGGAAGTTTCACGCCAGTACATCGAGCATTGGCAATCACGCTGGGATCTCGGGAAGGCATATCCCACATACTGACTGGCGCCAGCTTGTAGGATCGCCGCGACAATCGGGCTCTTCCCGGCCAGTTGCTGCCGGTGATGTTCGCGCTGCCAGCGGCAGCAATACACGGGAAGAAGCCGCTCGCCGCCATTTGTCAAAGTGGCTAGGCGGTTTACTTTGTTGGCGCAGCAGGTGCTGGTACTGCGGACGAGTGATGATCCACAATCAGCCATCGCCCGTTGCGATACCGATAGACAAAACTGAATCGCGCAGGACGACTCACCGGCTTACCAGCCGCGTCGACGGCCGGTCCAACGAAGGTATATGTGCCGGTGTTGATGGCCATGTCATCATGCACACGGATACGTTGCTCACCAAGGATTCCCTTGTAATAGGGAGGCGCCGTACGCAGGAAATTGAAATACTCGCGAACGCTCTCAGGATTGTCACGAATCGTAGGAGACGTGGTGCCCCACAGCACGGCCTCGGGGTCGTACAGTGCGAGAACTTGTTCCTGATTGTGGCTGCTCATCGCGTCGATCCAGGCGCGCGTCGCCGCGGCAACCTGCTCTTTTGCGACATTGTCATCAGTTGTGGTCGTTGCACAAGCCGACAGTACTGTGCTGAGGACAAAAACAATGCTTAACGATGCTGAGCGAGCGGACATGCTGGGTCCCTTTTTGTACGTTACCAATCGATCCGTATCGTGCCGTAAGCTCGCACTACCAGCTTCGGTTTGTACGGAACGTATTTCGTACGGTTGTACACGTCGAAGTTACCCGCCCTTTTGCAGCGCGTCAATTAAACCAAGCAGACGAAATAACGCTATCGCGCGAGGGACTTCTTCGTTTTAACGTCCGCAATCGCGGCATTGCTGCCGTCGGAAGTTCGAAGCTTAACGGCAGCAACGGGTCGAGTACGGCCTTGGGCTAGCTCGCTAGCACCACGGCAAAGAGCAGCACGCCCTTCCCCACGCGCAATCCGATATTCAGGTTGACCAGGAACGACGACGCGGAACGGACGCCGCTGATCTCGCGCGGGAGGCAAAGCCGCTGCTCCTTTGCCTTCGGGCCGCGGTTCAGCCCCGCTGGAATCGCAGGCGCGGTCCTGACACGGGCGCATCCATGGATGTCGGTTCGAAAGTGAACGGAAGCGGGCGAGAGGCCGATGCAGACTTATCTCCCTACTGTGCCGCTGGGGAATCCTGATGTGCACCCACCTCCCTTTGCTTCCAGCTTTCGCCGCGCTGATCGTTGCCGGGTGTAACACGGCGCCAATTCCGCCAGGCAAACCGGTTGATATCCCCACCGCCCTGCAACAAGTCGCCGCCGGACTGTGCGCATTCAAGAAAGATGCTGAGGCAAGAAAGCAGGGCTCCTTTGACTCGGTCACCGTGGAGCTCGACCTGACCATCGATGGCGCGAAGGACCCGCCGGTGGCTGTGGCACCTGACATTCAGTTCATGCCGACAGTCAGCTATGGACAGACCATTTCTGTAACCAAGGGAAGCAAGCTGACCCTGACGCTGAAGAATGTCGATGTCTGCGACATGTCCAAGTGAGCTAGCAAATTCTAAGTCGGCGACTTCATCCGAGCTCTATGGGTTGGCTTAGATGCCACTAACCGAATTCCAATAGAGCGCCGTTTCTACCCAGCACGGAACGGTGACCGCTGGCGCAACGAGTTTAGTGGGTATCTTCTTCAACCTCCCAACCACCGCCCGCAGCAGCGAAAATTCGCACGAGGTTCGTCCGCAGGCTCGCATCGGACGTAGCCCGTCGCGACTCTGCGTCGAGAAGATCACGTTCGGCCACCAACACGTCCAGCAAGCCCACATAACCGAAACGGTACTGCGCTCGCGCCAGTTCGGCCGCGCGCCGATTCTGGGCCACGCCCGCTGCGAGCAACGTGTTTCTCGACTGCTCGTTCAGGTAGGCCGACATCGCGCTTTCCATGTCCTCCAGTGCATCGAGCACTGCCTGCTGGTATGCCAGGAAGGCTTGCGTCTGCCGCGCATCGGCAGCGTCAATCTGTGAGCGGATGCGACCGAAATTCAGCACCGGCTGCACCAGCCCGATGCCGATCCCCCACGGCGTTGACGAGAACGGCGTGGCGTCCTGCACGCCGAACAGCGCGCTTAGCGAAATCTTCGGGAACAGTTCTGCGACCGCCGCCTTTCGTGCGGAGATCGAAGCGGCGAAGCGTCGCTCCGCCACCCGCACATCCGGCCGCGTGGCGATCACTGAGGCCGGGGCCGAAACCACGATACGCCCGTCGAGCGGCGGCTGCGGCGCTGCGGCCACCTCCTTCAGGTTGCCCGGCGTCCGACCGAGTAGCGCGGACAGCCGGTTAGCCGCGGCGTCCCGCGCAGCCCGGAGCGACGGCACGCGTGACTCGGTCGTCGAAGTCTGCGCGGCCGCGCGCTGCACGTCCAAGTTGCTCACCAGCGCGCCGCGCAGCTGGGCTTCCACCAGCTTCAGCGTCCTGCGCTGCGTCTCCAGGTTGCTGGTCGTCAGTTCGATCTGCCGGTCCAGGTTGCGCAACTCGAAGTAGGTGCGCGCCACCTCCGCCAGCAGCGCCACGCGCACGGCCTGCTCGCTGGCTTCGGTCGATTGGAGGATCGCTGTCGCTTGTGCCGTGCGGGCCTGGTTGCGGCCAAACAGGTCCAGTTCCCATGCCGCCGATAGGGCCACCTGGTTCACCGTGACCGACTTGTCGTTGGTCAGCAGCCCGCGATTTCCGCGCTCGCTGCTCGCCACGGCGGTTACCTCCGGGGCCAGCGCAGATTGCGCCTGCAGCCGCGCTGCCCGCGCCTCTTCTACCCGTGCCCGCGCAATTCCCAGCGACTTGTTTCCGGCAATCGCCTCACGGATCAGCGCCTCCAGCGCGGCGTCGTGGAAATGCGACCACCATTGCTGGTCGACCTGTGCATCGTCGTGGCTGACGACTAGGTCGGCGTCCGCCTGCGCGGGCGCCAGTGTCTGCCAGCGCGGCGCGACGTCGACACCGGAGCTTTGCGGCCCTACCGGGCTCGTGCAACCGGCTACGACAGCCGCAGCGGCAGCAAGGACCGAGGCAGCCAATCGCTCAAGCTTCAACATGCTTCTGCACCATTTCCTTCCGCGTGATGCGCTTTTCCAGGTTCCGGATCAGGACATAGAAGACCGGCGTCAAGAACAAGCCAAAGAACGTGACGCCGATCATGCCGAAGAACACGGCCACTCCCATGGCGTGGCGCATCTCGGCGCCGGCACCATGTGACAGCACCAGCGGCAGCACCCCCATGATGAAGGCGATCGACGTCATCAGGATCGGCCGCAGGCGCAGGTGCGCAGCCTCGATGGCTGCCGCAAGCGTGTCCTTGCCCTGCATTTCCAGTTCTCGGGCAAACTCGCATATCAGGATCGCGTTCTTGCAGGCCAGTCCTATCAGCACAAAGCACCCTATCTGCGTGAAGAGGTTGTTCTCCCCGCCGGTCAGCCAGACCCCCGCGATGGCCGAGAACAGGCACATCGGGACGATCAGGATGATGGCCAGCGGCACGAACGGGCTTTCGTACTGCGCGGTCAGCACAAGGAACACCAGCAGAATGCAGATGGGGAACACGATCAGCACAGTGTTGCCGGCCAGGATCTGCTGGTAGGCCAACTCGGTCCATTCAAAGGCCATGTCGCCCGGCAGCGTGTCATTCAGGATGCGCGTGATTGCCGCCTGCGCCTGTCCGGTGGAGTAGGCGGGTGCCCCGCGCGCCAGGTCTGCAGGAAGACAATCACCACCAGCACGATGGCTTCGAGCAGCGTATGGATAACCGCCTTGATCGAATCGTGTACGAACGTCGTCGGGCCATAGGCAATGCGGTACTCCAGGCCATCGGGGAAGTGCTTGTTCAGTTCGGCCATCTTGGCGCGGACGTTGTTCGAGATGTCGATAGCGTTCGCGCCCGGGGTCTGGAAGATCACCAGCGCCAGCGCCTGCTGGTTGCCGAGGAGCGCGCGCAGGGCGTACTCGCTCGCGCCCATCTCCACGCGCGCTACGTCCCTGAGGTAAGTGACCACGCCCCCCTTGCGCTTGACGATGATGTTCTCGAACTGGTCCAGGTCGGCCAGGCGGCCCTGCACGTTCACGGGCAACTGGATCTCGACGTTGTCCTTGTACGGCGTGACCGTCAGCGTCAGCACGCCGTCGCTGGCAGCCTGCGAGGACATGTACAGCATGTTCTCGACGCCGTTGATCTGCTCCTCCAGCGGCGTGGCCACGGTTTCGGCGATGACCTTGGGATTTGCGCCGGGGAACTGCGCGCGCACGACCACCGACGGCGGCACGACTTCCGGGTATTCGGAAATCGGCAGCTTCGGAATGGCCAGCACACCGGCAAGGAAGATAAGGATTGAGATGACCGCCGCGAAGTTGGGCCGGTCGACAAAGAACTTAGACAAATTCATGCGACTACTCCGCCCCGCGTGGTGCCGTCGACGCGGCGGTCTTCACTTCGTCTTCAGCCAGTTCCTTCGGCGTAACTGTCGCATCGGGCTTCGCGAACTGCAGCCCGCGCGCGATCACGCGCTCGCCTGGCTTGAGGCCGCTCGCGACCACATGCCTGCCGTCGAGCCCCGCGCCGAGCGCGACTTCCCGATAGGCCACCTTGTTGTCCTGGCCAACCACGTACACGAACTTCTTGCTCTGGTCGCTGCCGACGGCCACGTCCGGCACCACCAGGGCCGACGTGTCGCCACTGCCGGCCAGCCCGATCGAGACGAACATGCCCGGGACGAGCGCCCGGTCGCGGTTCTCGAACTTCGCCCGCGCGCGGATCGTGCCGCTGCGGGTGTCGATCTTGTTGTCGAACGTGTAGATCACGCCCTGGTAGATGCGCTCCGTATCGCCCTGCACGCGCATTTCCACCGGGATGTGCTACTCCTTATTCTGGGTCTCGGCATGGCGGCGGATAGACTGGACGTAGGCCTGTTCGTCGACGTCGAAGTCGGCATAGATGCCGTCATTCGACACGATGCGGGTCAGCACGGGCGCATTCGCGCCGGGCTGGACCAGGTTGCCGAGGGTGACTTCCGCCCGGCTGATGCGGCCGGCAATTGGCGCCTTGACGTAGGCATAGTCGAGATTGATCTCGGCCTGGCGCAACGCGGCTTCGGCCGCCAGGACGGCCGCCTTGGCCATGCGGTCTTCGTTGGTGCGCTGGTCGTGCAGGCTCAGCGGGATCGCCTCGGCGTCGATCAAGCCCTTGGCACGCTCACGCTCGGCGGCTGCGAATTCGGCACGCGCTCGGGTCGACGCCAGTTCGGCGCGGGCACGGGCCACGGCGGCCTCGTAGGGACGCGGGTCAATGACGAACATCACATCGCCCGCCTTCACCGTTTTCCCGTCGCGCACGCGGACTTCCACGATTTTTCCGCCCACTTCGGGCCGGACCAGCGCTTCGTCCACCGCATTGAGGCGGCCAGAGAAGTTGGCCCAGACGCGCACGTTCTCGGGCGCCAGTGTCTTCACCAAGACCTCGGGCGCGGACGCCGCCGGGGCTGTTGCCGCACGCGTGTCCTTCAATGCCATCGTTGCGACCAGCGTGCCAGTCGTCACGACCAGTACCGCACCTGCCAATAGCCACCGCCGCCTAGCGGCCCGGCTTTTCTGTCTGCCATGCTCTGCTGCCCAATCCATCGATTGATTCATCCGTGATTCGATCCACTCACGCGCCGCGCGCCTGTCGGGGTTCGCTCCTCAGCTTCAGCGCGCCGAACCGGACGTGGCGCCGCCCACGCCGGTCGGTCGCACTTCCGGCCGGGCGATCCGCTGTCGCGCCCATTCGGCGACAAACAGCGCCACTACCAGAAAGACCGCACCCACGAGGCCGAGGGCATGACGGTCGAACCAGGCGATAGCCGCGCCGCCGATGACGCCTGACATCGATACGCCGATGTAGATTGCCGCCGAATTCAGCCCCAACAACAGCGGCGCGGCAGCTGGCGTGATACTGATGAGCCGGTGCTGCTGCGGGACCAGCACACCCCAGCCGCACACGCCCCAAACAATGAGTGCGGGAACGGCGCTCGCCAGAGATGCCGACGTCAGGGGCAACAGCGCGAAGTCGATGACCAGGGCGGCGATGGCAACGTTGATGATGCGGCGGCTGCCGTAGCGATCGGTCAGGCGGCCGGCGGCGAGATTGCCGGCGGTCGCCGCCACACCCCACAGCAGCAATAAGGCCGCCAGCACGCGTGAGTCGCCACCAGTGGCGCGGTCGAAGCTCAGGGCGATGTAGGTGTAGACGAGGAAGAGGCCCGCATAGACCATCCAGGTGGTCAGCAGCGTCAGCAGCGTCAGCAGCACGCGAGTGTCCGCCAGCGGTGCGAGCCGGCGCGACAGACTGATGGCCGGCGGCGTCGGGATCTCCGGCAGGCGCCAGGCCACGCCCAGCCCGGCCAACGTGCCGACGGCGGCCACGAACCACATCGTCGCCCGCCAGTCCAGCGCACCGCCGATGAAGGTGCCCAGCGGCGCGCCTAAAGCCGTCGCGCTGGACAGCCCACCGATCACGATGGCAAGCGCCCGTCCACGCTGCTCTGGCGGCACCAACGACGCCCCTGTGGCGGTGGCGGTCGGACTGAACATCGCCGCGCCGAGGCCCGCGATCAGCCGGCTGGCCAGCACCAATTCGATGTTCGGCGCCAGGGCGGTCACCACATTGCCCACCACGAACACGGCGAGCCCGGCGAGCAGCAACCGCTTGCGCGGCCAGTGGGCTGCCGCCGCGGCGATCACGGGCGACAGCAGCGCATAGCTCATCGCATACAGCGTGACCATCTGCCCGGCCAGCGCCACGGATACGCCGAGCGAGGCCGAGACCTGCGACAGAACGCCGGCAACAACGAAGCTGTCCGTGCCAATCGCGAACATGCCGCTGGCGAGGACGATAAGACGTCTATCCATGTGAGAGTCCTTCGCGGCACACCCGGCCGCCTATTGAGGGAATTGCAGGACCACAGCCCGCGTAAGTTTCTTGATGAAACTTACGATAGCGCATTAAGTTGCATGATGCAACTTAATCATCTATGATTGCGCTTATGCACCGTAAAACTTTCACAGGAATGAACTGCTCCGTGGCAGGCGCCCTCGAGCAAATCGGCGAATGGTGGAGCCTGCTCATCGTGCGTGAGTGCACGTTGGGGACGACTCGTTTTGACGACTTCCAGCAACGCCTCGGGATCGCGCGAAACGTGCTGACCACGCGACTGAACACGCTGCTCGAGCATGGAGTGCTGGTGAAGGTGGTGGCGGAGGGCAGCGAACGGCGCACCGAGTACCGACTGACGGAAAAGGGAGAGGCCCTTTATCCGATCATCGTGGGGCTAATGCAATGGGGCGACGAATGGTGCAGCTCGCGAAAGCCCATCCGCCTCGTCGAGGACAGCACCGGCAAGCCGGTCGAACCGGTCAGCCTGCGCGTGGGTCCGCGCACGCTTGGCTTGCGCGACGTGCGTCTGGAAGCCGGCGAGGGTGCGACGGCGCAAACGGCCGAGATCATCGACGCCCGCAATAAGGCCATACTCGGCAAATAATCATCCAGTCACTCACATCTTGGCAAGGCCTCCGCGTCGCGCGGGCCCGGCGGCCGCCGCACACCAGCGGCGCGTTTCGCCATGCGGTCCGGGGTTGTGGTACTTCGCGCGCCCGCTGCCCTCCCCCTACTTGCCAGGCACGACGAGTGGGGCGCCCTTCGTGACGATATAGGTCGCGAGTTCTGACGCCTGCCCTGTGCCGACGTTCCTAGCTGAATGTGGCGTGCCTGCGGGAATGAATAACGACTCGCCCGCGTTGAGCCTGACCGGCTGTTGGTCGGCAAGCTGGTACTCAAGTGTCCCCTGCAGCACGTGGGCGATCTCTTCGCCGGGGTGCGAGTGTTTCGGTGCGAACGCGCCGCGGTCGAAATCCACGCGGACCTGAATGCCTTCCCGACCCGGGACGCTAAGGTCGTGGCTGGCCAGATCGGTTCGATGGACTTCAGGCGTCTGTGCCTGCGCGCTGTGGAGATGCGCGGCAAGGCTGGCGACGACCAGGGCACCCATCGTGATTCGGACGATATTCATTTCACTTTCCTTGATTGTCTTTCGAAGCGAGCAAGCGATTCGTGCGGGGCCGGCTGGCTGCATCCGCAACGATTCATCGCGTGTGAGAGATGCTGGAGCGGCCTCGCCTACTCCGCGTCGAATGCGGCGCGCACCTCTGAAATTGTCGCGGCCTTGTCCTGGAGATGCGGGTAATGGCCGATGCCGGGCAACAGCTTCAGATTCAGATGCGCGCGGCTTGCCAGCTCCTCGCCCATCTCCTTGCGAATGTAGATGTCCTTCTCGCCCCAGATCACCATGACGTGCGTTTTCAACTTGGCCAGGTTCGCTTCGAAATCGTCCTGGTCGCGTGTGAACCGGGTGTAGTACTGATAGAACGCGTCAGCAGAGGTCAGTTCACCGTTCTGCCATCCACGGGCCATGTCTGCCTTGAACTCCGGCGAGACTTCATAGTGTGAGGACTCGGGAAGCCCACGCGTGAATGCGTTCTGCAGGATCTCGTCGCGGGTCCGGTTGAACGCCGCATGCACAGCATCCGCGGTGGCGGGATCCTTGAGCCCCTGCAGTCGCTCCTGCATGAACTGCGGACGGTTGAACGGTGCAAAGTCGCCAACAATGATCCGTCTGGCGATGGCTGGCTCATTGACGGCAGCCATCAGGGCGGGCAGCGCCCCGATATCGGTCGCGTAGATCACCAGCCGCTGCTTATCGATTCCGGTCGTGGAGATGTAATCCACCAGCACCTTGGCATAGTCCCTGGGCGCATAGGAAAACTTGTCCACGCCGGGACGAGACGATTCGCCATAGCCGGGCCAGTCGAAAGCGTGAACCTCATAGTCCTGGCCCAGGGAAGACGCCACGTCTTTCCACGCGTAGAGCGTTTCAGGAAATCCGTGCAGAAACAAGACCGTGCCTTTAGCGCGCGCATTGTGCACAACCAGACGCCTTAGCTTGATATCGGGATTGACTTGCACGAACCCGATCTCGGGCGTCGTGTTCGGCGTTGCCGCGTGTGCGTTGCCAATGAGCAATGTGGCAACCAGGGCGGCTGCAGGACCGGCGGCACCTGTGAACCGAAGCGCGCTGCGAACCGTGGTTTTCATCGTCATGTCTTTCACCATTTTGCTTGACCTGCAAGCACCCAAACCGACGCGGCGGGTTTCTGTTGCATATGCAGCATTGAAGAATGGATTTGTATTCCTACTGTAGTGAATCGCCGGGGCCAACGTATTTGTTCGTACCTGCCGCTGCCATCGATACGTTGGCATACAAAAATCCCTCAGTGTGCAGTTCTACGTCTGCTCAAATGCAAATGCCCATCGTCAAGTTGCACGCGAAGTGGTCGGCCTCATAGTACGCAGCTGAAGGCCTCAGGATCCATCTCGGGCATTGAGGCGATTTGTCCGGCGCTGACACGTTCCGTGACAAATCAGGACAGACCGCAATACAGACGGGACACAAGCCCTGTCTTAAATGGGTTTTGATGCAATTAGCTATGTTGACCGCCAGAATGGCTGCATATGCAACTCAATCACCATGAAGACTTCTGACTCCAGCACCGCAAAAAAGGACAGCGCAGGCAGTGAAATCCTGCGGAGCTGCCTGCTTACCCGTACCCGTCAGATTTCCCGTGTGCTGACAGCAATCTATGGCCGCCCTGCGCAAACATCGGCATGTCCCGCAGGATATGTTCGAGCAACTTGAGCGCCGCCGCCGGTAGCGGCCGTCCGGCCTTGGCCAGCAAGCGCGCCTGGGTGCCCCTGAACAGCGGATGATCGATCGGCACTACCGTGAGCGTGCCGGCAGCGATTTCGCGATACGCGGCGAACTCGCCGCCGATCAGCGTCATGTAGTTTTCGTAGGCTACAAACTGCTTGAGCGCCGTCAGTGAATTGGTGACCAGCGTCGCCCGGATCCTGATGTTCTCCGCGAATTCGAGCATCTTGGCGGCGTGCCCGACGCCGAAGGACGCCGGCATCATGGCCAGCGGCCAGGACAAGATGTCCTTGACGCTGGCCGCGCCGCCACGCAATGCCAAGGGATGGTCGGGCCGCACCAGCAGCCCGACCGGCTGCGACGAGCTCGCCAGATACTCGATGCGCGGATGTGGCGGCGGATTGAAGGCAAGTCCGATGTGCGCACGACTTTCGGCCACGGCGTCGAGCACCTGATCCACGCCGAGGATCTCCATGCCGATGTCGAGCTGCGGGTACTGCGCACAGAACGGCGCCAGCACTTCATTGACCAGCCCATCCACGTACCCCTCGCTCAGGACCAGCTGGACCTGCCCCTGCTGCAGGCCCTTCAGTGCATGGAGCTGGTCCTCGAGCTTTTCCTGATGCGATCGGTAGCCGCGCCAGAACTCAAGCAGATGCGCGGCGGCCTCGGTCGGCCTGACGCCACGCGCCTGTCGCTCGAACAGCGTCGTGCCAAGTTCGTCCTCGAGCAACCGGATCTGCCGGGTGATCACCGATGGCGATGTGTTGAGACTCTCCGCAGCCCCGCGAATGGTGCCTTGCTCAAGCACTTCGCGGAAGTAGCGCAGCCGCTGCTGATTGATTTCACGCATGTCGAATCATCCACTTGGCCAATGACAGACTCACACCATACCCGATGCGTTGCCCGGAAGACAACGAAGTGTGGACATGGTTGCTGTTGGTGATTGCCCTTGCCGCTGCCACTATCCGATCCATCCACGCGGTACCCACATAAAAGACATTGGAGACAGGCATGCTGGTGATCCCGAGCGAAAGCGCAGTAGACGGCGCCTCAACCCTCTACAACAAGATCAACTGGCGACTTCTGCCCTTCCTGCTGATCTGCTACCTGTTCGCCTACCTCGATCGCGTCAACATCGGCTTTGCGAAGCTTCAGATGCAAGGCGACCTCGGCTTCTCCGATGCCGCATATGGCGTGGGCGCGGGGATCTTCTTTATCGGCTACGTGCTGTTCGAGATACCGAGCAACCTGATGCTGCCGCGCATCGGCGCACGCAAGACCTTCAGCCGCATCCTCGTGCTCTGGGGCATCACCTCGGCCTGCATGCTGTTCGTGCGCAACGTGCCGATGTTCTACGCCATGCGTTTCCTGCTCGGCATCTTCGAAGCAGGCTTTGCCCCGGGCATGATCTACTACCTGTCCTGCTGGTACGGGCCTCAGCGCATGGCGCGCGCCATTGCGATCGTGTTCCTTGCCGGCCCGCTCGGCGGCATTGTCGGCGGCCCGGTCTCGGCATGGCTGATCACCGCGCTGTCAGGCACCGGTGGCCTGGCCGGCTGGCAATGGATGTTCCTGGTCGAAGGCCTGCCCTGCATCGTGCTCGGCGCGCTCGCCCTGTATTTCGTGCCAAACCGTCCCGCCGACGCCGCCTGGCTGACCGAGCAGGAAAAACGCCAGCTCGCCAACGAAATCGGATCCAGCGCGGCGCACAATCATTCCTTCCTGGCCGTGGCTCGCGATGTCCGGGTCTATGTGCTGGCCCTGGCGTACTTCTGCATCATCGCCGCGATCTATGCGATCAGCTTCTGGCTGCCGACCTTCATCAAGGCCCAGGGCGTGAACGACACCGTGCAACTCGGCTGGTACTCGGCCCTGCCCTATGTCGCCGCGGCCTTCGGCATGTACTACATGGGCCGCCGCTCGGACCGGGTCGGGGAGCGCCGTTTCCACAGTGCCGTGCCCGCAACCGTCGGCGGATTGCTGCTCGCTGCGTCCATCCTCGTCGACGGCAATCTTGCGGCATCGCTAGTGTTGCTCACGCTCGGTACCTGCGCGCTGTGGATGGCCTACACGGTGTTCTGGGCCATGCCCTCCGAATACATCAAGGGCCCGGCGGCTGCAGGCGGCATCGCACTGATCAACACGATCGGGCTATCGGGCGGCTTCTGGGGCCCGGCCATCATCGGGTGGGCCAAGACCGCCACCGGCAACCTTCACCTCGGTGTGCTGATCCTGGCCGCGCTGCCAATCATCGCCGCACTGATCATCCTCGCCAACAAGCTTCCCGCGAAGCGGTAACAAGGAGTCGTCATGCTTCTACATCTCTCCACCTGGTCCGAAATCGAGCAGTTCCTCAAGCGCAGCCGCACGATCGTCGTGCCGATAGGCTCCAACGAACAGCACGGTCCCACAGGGCTGCTGGGCACGGACTGGCTCTGTCCCGAAATCATTGCGCGTGAAGCGGAAAAATCCGCCGATATCCTCGTGGCCCCCACGTTTAACATCGGCATGGCGCAGCATCACCTCGGCTTTCCCGGCACCATCTCGCTGCGCCCGTCCACATTCATCGCCGCGATCGGCGACTGGACCCGCTCGCTGGTGGTACATGGTTTCGAAAAAATCCTGTTCCTGAACGGCCATGGCGGCAATGTCTCGTCGATCGATGCCGCGTTCTCCGAGTTGTACGCCGAAGCAAGCTTTGCGCGTCGTCGTGCCGGCTTCGCACTGAAGCTCTGCAACTGGTGGGATCTCGCAGGGGTGGGCGAACTGGCACGAGACCAGTTCCCGACCGGCCACGGCGCGCATGCTACGCCTTCGGAAATTGCTATCACGCAGTACGCCTTCCCCGATTCGATCAAGTCGGCCGACTATGCGCCGCCCATTGCCCCGACCGGCCCGATCCGCGAAGCCCTCGACTTCCGTGCCCGCTTCCCGGACGGACGCATCGGTTCCGATCCAGGCCTGGCAACGCGCGAGAAAGGCCGCGCACTGGTCGAACTGGCCGCGCAGTCCCTGGCGCGCGAACTCGAAGCCTTCGGCCGCGAGCCGATGCCGGACTGAAACCGGTCTGCTGGCGCCACATGACTCGCGATGACTCCCCGTGGCGCCAGCCATATTGCCCTCCATCGACAAACATCATGCAATCACACGATATCCACCAAAGACTGAAAGCACTCGACATCGAGCTGTCCCCTGCAGGCGCGCCGGCTGCCGCATACGTAATGAGTGCGCAGAGCGGCAACCTTGTCTACCTCTCCGGCCACATTGCGAAGAAGAACGGCAACGTGTGGGTTGGCAAGCTCGGCGCCACGATGTCGACGGACGAGGGACGCGCCGCGGCCCGTGCGGTCGCGATCGATCTGCTGTCGACGCTTCAGGCCCACACCGGCGATCTGAATCGCGTCAAACGCATCGTCAAGGTCTTGAGCCTGGTCAATTCAACGCCCGACTTCACCGGGCAGCATCTGGTCACCAACGGCGCATCGGAGCTGTTCGTCGACGTGTTCGGCGATGCCGGTAAGCATGCGCGGTCGGCATTCGGTGTCGCACAGATTCCGCTGGGGGCCTGCGTGGAGATCGAAGTCTGCGTCGAACTGGACTGAGGCATCAGATCGAACCAAACAGTGCACGCAGATGAACTCTTAATATCCGCGCGACAACTTTCAACGCGGCAACCCGTTGCTCATGCGAAGCGACGCAACAAGGCAAGTAGCCAGATGAACGCCCCCACTCCTTCCTCCTCTCTTACCCCCGTCGGTCCCCGCATCAACAGCCCGCGGCTCTGGGAGCATGTCAACGCCATGGCAAGGATCGGCGCCACGGCCAAAGGCGGCGTCAACCGCCAGGCGCTCACCGCAGAAGACACCCAGGGCAAGATGTTATTGCTCCAGTGGGCATCCAGGCGTGGCTATCAGACCTCGATCGACCCGATCGGCAATCTGTTCATCCGCCGCCCCGGAAGGAATCCGGGCCTCAGCCCGGTATTGACGGGTTCTCATCTTGACTCCCAACCGACCGGAGGCAGGTTCGACGGTGTCTACGGCGTGCTTGCAGGTTTCGAGGTACTCGAGACACTTGACGATCACGGCATGGAGACCGAACGCCCGATCGAGCTCGTTGTGTGGATGAACGAGGAGGGCTCAAGGTTCCCACCCCCCACGATGGGCTCCGCCGTTGCGGCCGGCGCGCTGCCGCTGACCGATGCATTGGCAATCAAGGACGTCAACGGGATCGATGTGGAAAGCGCATTGACGGCCCAGGTCGCCGAGCTGCCGGTTCTGGAGAAGCGCCCGCTTGGCATGAGCGGCTTTGCCTATATCGAAGCCCACATCGAGCAGGGCCCCGTGCTCGAGAACCAGGCATGCGATGTGGGCATTGTCACGGGCATTCAAGGGCTTCATGCCTACGAGATCCAACTGCTAGGCGCCGAGGCCCACGCGGGCACGACGCCGCTGCGGCATCGCAAAGACGCGTTGGTGGCCGCCACCACGCTCATCGGATGCCTTCGCGCCGCGATAGACGACCCCGAGGATATCCTGCGCTTCACCGTCGGAAGGCTGGAGGTTTATCCGGGATCGCCCAACACCGTGCCAGGCAGGGTGACATTCAATATCGATCTGCGGCATCCCGACCCCGATTCCCTCCTGCGTGCCGGCGAGACGATCCTTCAGCTTTGCTCCGGCGAGATTGAAGGCTGCCCGGTGTCAGCGAAGGTTCTGTTGAGGTCCACACCGATAACGTTCGACGATCGCGTGGTGGCAACCGTGCGCAAAGCTGCTGGTGGTCGGGCCATGAAATTCCTGAACATCGTTTCCGGCGCGACCCACGACGCCAAGTACACCGCACAACATATTCCCACCGGAATGATTTTCGTGCCTTGCGAGAAGGGCATCAGCCACAACGAGGCCGAGAACGCGCGCGAAGTCGATGTCGCGGCTGGGGCGCAGGTCCTCTGCGACGCCATGCTTGCGATCATGTCCGAACCACTATAAGCAGTTCCAACTGCCCACATCGATTTCGGACTGACGGCACACGGGCAGCCATCGGACGCGCGACCACCGCGAAGTGTCGGTCGACACAAAGCGAAGTTGCCATGCAGTAACGCCAAAACCATTTCGACCACGGATGCCGGCGCCGACGCGCACCGTGGCGACGCTATGCACACCAACCAAAGGAGAGGTCTGTGTCTCAGAAGGACCAAATTTCAGGGAGCAGGAGGGACGGTGCGTCCCTCTATCGAAAGGTAGATATACGCCTGCTGCCGCTGCTGTTCATTGGCTTCATGTTCGCTTATCTGGACAGAGTCAATGTAGGCTTTGCGAAGCTTCAGATGCAGAGCGACCTCGGCTTCTCCGACGCCGCCTACGGCATCGGGGCAGGAATATTTTTCGTGGGCTATGTCTTGTTCGAGGTGCCAAGCAATCTCTTGCTGCCCAGGGTTGGCGCCCGGCTTACCTTCAGCCGCATCATGGTGCTCTGGGGTATCACCTCGATGTGCATGGTGTTCGTCAATAGCGTTCCGGTGTTCTACGCCCTGCGCTTTCTGCTGGGCGTCTTCGAAGCCGGCTTCGCGCCGGGCGTCCTCTTCTACCTGTCGCGCTGGTATGGTTCGAGCCGCATCGCCGGCGCAATTTCGATAGTTTGGCTTGCGGGTCCTTTCAGCGGAATTGTTGGAGGTCCGCTGTCGGCGTGGATCATGACGGCTTTCGCCGGTACGGCCAGCCTCGCCGGTTGGCAATGGATGTTTCTCATTGAAGGCGCCCCCACCCTCGTGCTTGGCGTCGCGGCCTACTTTCTGCTGGTCGATGATCCATCCAATGCGAAATGGCTCAACGACACGGAGAAACGCGCGCTGGCTGCGGAAACGAACACGGCTGCAGACCGGCGGCACGAATCGTTTCTCATGGTACTGCGTGATCCCAAGGTGTATGTCCTGGCGGTAGCCTATCTGTGCATCATCGCGCCGATCTACGCCTTGAGCTTCTGGCTGCCGACAATCATCAAATCCGCCGGTGTCACCAGCACACAGACCCTCGGTTGGTATGCGGCCATTCCTTATGTGGCAGCGGCGTTTGCCATCTTCTTCGGCGGCCGCAGCTCCGACAGGCGTCAGGAGCGTCGAATCCACATCGCCCTGCCGGCTGCCATAAGCAGTCTTTGCTTCATTGGCTGGTACCTCGCCGACGGCAATCTCGCAGTGACACTGGTATGCGTTAGCGTCGCCACCGGCCTGATGTGGATGGCCAACATCGTCTTCTGGGCCGTCCCGCCCGCGTACATCAAGGGCAACGCACGAGCGGGAGCCATTGCCCTGATCAATACGATTGGCCTGTCTGGCGGCTTCTTCGGCCCAAGCATCATCGGCTGGTCGAAATCCGTGACCGGCAGCATCTACCCCGGGTTCCTGCTGATGGCAGCGATGTTGCTGATGTGTGCATTCATCATCCTGTTCCTGCGGCTGAAGCCCGGGGGCGATACTGCGCTTCGCCACGAGTCATTGCCGGCCAGTGTGGGTCAAGCTAAGTAAGCTCCTCTGGCCATTGATCACACATGCCTGTAGGCACTCGACTATGAAGTCCCCGGGGGGCCATGCGGGACAAACGTCTTTCGTTGCCTGCGGTCAGACCAGACAGGTGCGCAGCCCTTGCGATGCGCGCCCTCCCGATGTCCCTGAATGAGAACGTCCACATGAAGCTCGCCGAATACACCGCCCTTGACGGCATGGGGCTGCATCATCTCATCGCCACGCGAGAAGTGACCGCAATGGAAGTGGCGCAAGCCGCATTGGCTGCCATCGAGGCCGTCAATCCCCAGGTAAATGCTGTGCTCGATTACTGGCCCGAAGAGGTGGAGATACAGTCAGCTGGCATCGTGAGCGCCGATCCGAGACCGCTCGGCGGCGTGCCGTTTCTCCTCAAGGATCTCGGCGTCACCATGCAGGGACGCAGGAGCGAAATGTGCAGTCGCCTGGCGATGGGAACCGTCGCAAAGGAAGACTCGTACGTGATGACGAGCTTCCGTCAGGCAGGCCTGATTACGCTCGGGCGAACTGCCATGCCGGAACTGGCAGTTAGCACGACGACGGAACCCGTGCTGTACGGCCCGACGAGAAATCCCTGGAGTCTGCAGCATGGCGCGGGCGGATCGAGCGGCGGTGCAGGAGCGGCGGTGGCCGCCGGTATCGTTCCGATTGCGCATGCGACGGACGGAGGCGGATCGATACGGGTGCCGGCCTCCTGCAACGGGCTGTTCGGTCTGAAGCCGACCAGGGGACGCGTGTCGAACGGGCCCCACGTGGACGAAGTATGGAATGGTCTGGGCGTGCATTTTGCCGTGAGTCGAACTGTGCGCGACAGTGCAGCGCTGCTTGATGGCATCCACGGCGGCGGCGTGGGCGAGCCCTACTACATTGCCCCACCCAAAGACAGCTATCTGTCGGAGATCCGGCAGCAGCCGGGAAACCTGAAGATCGGGTTCATGATGAATCCATTCAGTGCCGCGCGTGCTGACACGGGGGTTGCTGATGCCTTGAGCAAGGTGGCCAGGACACTCGAGTCCTTGGGTCATCATGTCCATGAAGTAGCGCCAGACTTGGGTGTGAGCTGGGACGCCTTTGTGCAATGCAACGCGAAAATCTGGGCTGCCAACGCAGCGCTCCGGATCAACGGCATTGCCGCAGCCACCGGACGAACTGTGGATGAAAAACACCTTGAACCTGCAACGCTCGCGCTCTATCGATACGGCATTGAGATTGGCGCCGTAGAGCTCCTGTCGGCATTGCAGGTCAGAAATACGGTCACACGGGCGCTGGGTCGGTTCTTCGGCGACTACGACATTCTGCTGACACCGACGTTACCCGGACTTCCGCCTCGGATTGGTGAATACAACCGGGTGGAAACATCGGTCGATGGGCTTGGCTGGATCGCGCACGTTTTTAGCCAGTCACCGTTTACCGCGTTATCGAACGTGACGGGAACGCCAGCAATGTCAGTGCCGCTTTCCATCGACCCTCAAGCGGATCTGCCAATCGGCTCGCATTTTATGTCTGGCTTCGGGCGGGAGGACACGCTGTTCCGTCTGGCCGCACAATTGGAAGCGGCATGTCCTTGGCGCGAACGGCGGCCACCGGTATGGGCAGGATCAATCGTCAACAAGACGTCGAAACAGTAGCAGCCGCTATCCTGGCACCAAGTGGCGGAATCACAGCAGTGCATGCGGCGGCGCCGTCAACACCCATCAGGATTCCATGGGTCGCGCATGTGCGCTTGGCGTGCTCGCTGACTCGGGCTCTAAAGCGCGATGCATGGCTTGGCAACCCGTAAGCATCTTCGTTGCAAGGGCGCTGGGGCGGTTTCGGCCTGAGCGCCATCAGAACAATGGAGATGGAGCTCGCGGCTGAGAGTTTACGTTAGGTGAATTAAAGCAGATTCGTCATTGAAGCAGTCCGCGCGCCCGCCTGAGAGAGGCGGGCGCGCAATACATCAATGCTCATGCGGTTTCGAAACTCTCAGATCTGGGACCGTGACGGCGACCACCTCGGTAGCCAGGATCTTGTGGCTCGGATCAGCCAACTCTAGCCGAAGCTTGTGCGGCCCCGGCGTGAGCCCGACGACGATGATCGGGTCTTCACTGGTATGTGCCCAAGTGCCACGAACGTCGTCCACTGTTACGTGCAAATGCCCGATGCGTGGCGAGATATCGACTGCTGGCTTGCCAAATACCGGCATGACGCGGAAATTCTCCGTCCGGAATTGGACGATGACTACGCCGCGCGCAAGCGGCTCGGCAAGTGCCGGGTACGCTATCAGCTTGGGCGCTGGCTCGCCGCTGAGCGGAAGAATGGCAGGTGGCCGCACGGCATCCTGTGCTGTTTGCGCGGATGCGCCAATGCAGAGTGTCGCCGCAATCGCGGCCGTCGAAAGGTATTTCAGGTTGGAGCGCATGACATATCCTTTTTCGCAGATGGGTTGCCTCGATGCGCGGGCCATGCAGAGCGATCGCGCGCAGTTTGAGGACAGTCTCCACATTTCATCACACGCCGGTCGACCGTTGTGGTGATGTTGTATGGGAAGGTATCGCTTGCCATTCCTGATACATAGCAATACACCATTCGTCGGTATTCCTGCCGGCAGGCTTCAAGTTGAACTGAGCTTCCCTCTGTTTTTGGCCTTCCAGAGGCCGCCGGTTATGCAGCCGCATCCTCGGTCTGTTGAGCCTTGAGCCAGTTTTGCAGGAACTGAACCGGTGATACAAAGCCCAGCGATGAATGACGGCGACTGCGGCTATACAAGCCGTCAACACAACGCCCACATTACCGACTCAAGGGAAGTTCTGTATCGCTGGCACCCTTGGTATGGTCGCAGGGTGTGGATCTTCAACACAGTCACGAAGAATGGGGAGATCGTTCTGCGCTGTGCGCTGGACTCGCGCGAGTCGGCGCGCGTGCTGGAGGTGCCCCAGTGGATGTTCGATCCGATAGTTTGTTGTCACCTCACCTCTGCAGCGTCCCCCGTAGTCAACTGTGAAGCGCTCCGAGAGTTGAGACGCTTGCTGGCCGATAGGTCGCTTGCCGTCCAAGCCAGTATGGTACAAGCGCAGCACCATCCTTTGTCCCATACAGGAGGTGCTGATGCGACGCGTGACGAGCCCGCTACCGGGCAATCAACTCGACCTGTTCCATCCTTGTCCAAAGACGCCCCAATGGACAACCCTGCCGCCGGAGGTACGACAGCAGACGATCCGCTTGCTCGCGCAACTGCTGCGGCAACACCGACGGGGGCTGCTCGCCACCGTGCACGAACGGGAGGCCGATGATGAGTGACAAGATCAGAGCGCAGCATCTGGCACGCAAAGCCGTGCTGTACGTCCGTCAGTCGTCGGCGTACCAGGTCAACCACAACCTGGAAAGCCAGAAACTGCAGTATGCGATGCAGGATCGGCTGCACCAGTTAGGCTGGCATGAGGTCGAGGTTATTGATGAGGATCTTGGTCGCTCTGCGGCCGGAACTCAGACGCGTACGGGATTCGAGCGCATGGTGGCAGAGGTTTGCCTTGGCCGCGTCGGCGCTGTTGCCGCGCGCGAGGTGTCGCGATTCGCACGCAACAGTCGCGAGTGGCAGCAACTGGTCGAAGTCTGCCGAGTCGTCGACACTGTGCTGGTCGATCAGGAAACTGTTTACGCCCCACGACAGAGCAATGATCGCTTGCTGCTCGGGCTGAAGGGCAGCCTCAACGAATACGAGTTGGACCTGCTGCGTCAGCGGTCGCTGGAAGCACGGCGGGAGAAGGCCAAGCGAGGCGAGCTCATCGTAGCAGCGCCGGTTGGCTACCGTAAGACCGAAGACCAGCGCCTGGAGAAGGATCCGGATTTGCGTGTGCAGGAGGCCATCCGGTCGGTGTTCCGCCAGTTCGGCGCGATCGGTTCGGTACGCCAGACACTGCTATGGTTCCTCGAGCACGGGCTGCAGCTTCCGGCGTGCACACCGCGCGGAGAAATCCACTGGAAGCGACCCAGCTACGGCACGGTCTACCAGATCCTGACCAATCCGATTTACGGCGGCGCATATGCCTATGGCAAGACGGAATGCACGATTCACTATGAAGACGGCGAACCACGTAAGCGTGATCGCCGCAAGCCGCGAGATCAATGGCTGTCGCTGATTCCCGAAGCCCATGATGGGTACGTTGCCTGGGACGAGTTCGAACGAATCCAGCGCGCGATCAGTGCCAACGTGCGGATGGCCGGACATGCTGGTGCGCCGAAGAGCGGGGAGGCTTTGTTGGCGGGGCTGCTGCGGTGCCGTCGCTGCGCGAGCAAGCTCACGCTACACTACACGGGCCAGCAGCATGACGCCTTGCGCTACTCCTGTCATCGCGCCTGGCTGGACAAAGGGCAGCCCCGTTGTATCGCATTCGGTGGCACACGCATCGACGCGGCCATTGCACAGGCGGTCCTTCAGGTCGTTCAACCTGCAGCAATCGAGGCAGCTATCGTGGCTCGCGAAGAAGAGACGCGGAAACAAGATGAGGTGCTGGCAGCGCTGCAGCGAGATCTGCAGGCGGCCCGCTATGCCGCGCAGCGGGCGCAGAAGCAGTATGACGCTGCCGACCCCGAGAATCGACTGGTCGCCGACGAGTTGGAGCGGCGCTGGAATGATGCCCTGTTGAGGGTCAAGGAACTGCAATCGCGCATCGAGCAACAGGTAGGCGCATCCGGCCAGATCCCCTCAGCAATGCCAGAGGAGTTTGCCGACCTTGCTACGGCGCTGGAGTCCATATGGCCAGAGGCCGACGCCCGCCTGAGGAAGCGTATTGTACGAACGTTGATCCATGAAGTGGTCGTCGATGTGGACAATGCAACGAACGAAATCGTGCTTGTGATCCACTGGAAAGGCGGCGTACATACCGAGGTTCGGGTGCCACGACGGCGCCGCGGACAGAACGCCTCTCATACTTCCCCCGAAGCAATTGATGCCGTACGCTCACTTGCCCGGATCTGTCCCGATTTGCTGATCGCCAGCATACTCAATCGCAATGACCTTCGAACCGGACGCGGCAATTACTGGACACAGGAACGTGTCACTGCGCTGCGAAGCCACCATCGGATTGCCGTCTATTCAAGCGAGCAGCGGACCGCCGAAGGATGGATGAATCTGACCGAGGCTGCGGCCTTCATTGGTATTAGTCCCAAGACCCTCAGGCTTGCGGTCGAACGCGGCGAAGTCGCCGCAGAGCACCCCTTGCCCAATGGACCGTGGATCTTCAATCGTCATTCCCTCGCTGCCGATCGCGTTGCCGACCTCGTGGCGCGTGCCCAGGCACGGCGTGGCCACCCCACAATACCAACGACGCGGCAAGGTTCTCTAGATTTATCAACCACATAGCGAGGTGGGGCAGTATGAAACATACTTGTAGAACACTTCGATGTATTCGAACAAGTCCGCCATTGCTTCCTGGTGCGTTCGGTAGCGCGTGGCGTGTACTCGCTCGTTCTTCAGGCTATTGAAGAAGCTCTCCGTAGGGGCGTTGTCCTGACAATTTCCTTTGCGGCTCATCGAGCAGCGCATGCCATATTCCGCCAGCACCTGGTTCGGCGCCGTCGGCGTGAAGCTGCGTGCCAGTAGATTCTCTGCAACGGGCAGCTTGTGCTTCGAGTCCGTCGTCACCTTGTAGCGCCGTTTGTGCCGGGCCCGGATGCCGTTGTCGCGCATGAGCCGCTCAACCCGCTCTTTGCTGGCCGGAAATCCACTTGCGACGAAGTCATGCACATACTGGGCCGCCGCCAAGCCACCAGACACTTCTAGCTCATAGTCGTGGCGGCGCAGCAGGAAATCAGGCCCAAAGTAGAAATCCTGAACGGCACTGTGGCTGGCGATAGCCGGGGGGAACTTCGCACGCAGAACCCGCCAGATTTCACCGTACTCGGCCGGAACGCCGGGTGCGCCAGGGACTGCCTCGCCTTGTGGCCGGTGTGCGCCGCAAAGCGCAAACGGCTCTTCACGCGCGCGGCCAAAAAAAGAGACAGCCCTGCACGTCCGGTCGGCTATCATGCGAATCCTCTCTGAAGTAGCTCCCTATGATTTCCGTCCGTAATGTCACGCTGCGTCGCGGCGTCAATGTCGTACTCGACCGCGCGTCCGTCACCTTCAACCCCGGCGAAAAGATTGGCCTTGTCGGCCGAAATGGCGCCGGCAAGTCATCCTTCTTCGGCCTTCTCAACGGCACGCTGCACGAAGACAGCGGCGAGTTCTCGATTCCCGCTGCATGGAAGATGGGCCAGGTCGCGCAGGAGATGCCGGAGACCGAGCAGAGCGCGACCGACTTCGTAGTCGAGGGGGATACCGTGCTGTTGGCCGCGCAGGCCGAAGTAGCCGCCGCCGAGGTCAGCGACGACGGTATGCGCATGGCGCACGCCTACATGGACCTGCACGACGCCGGTGCGCACGATGCCCCCGCACGTGCCCAAGCGCTGATCCTCGGCCTTGGCTTCAGTGCTGCGCAGCTTAGTCAGCCGGTCAACAGTTTCTCTGGCGGCTGGCGCATGCGACTGCAACTGGCACGCGCGCTCATGTGCCCGTCGAACCTGCTGCTGCTCGACGAGCCGACCAATCACCTCGACCTCGACGCGCTGGTCTGGCTGGAAGCCTGGCTCAAGCGCTATCAAGGAACCCTGGTAGTGATCAGCCACGACCGCGAATTCCTCGACGCGGTGACGCAGGTGACGGTGCACGTCGACAACGCCAAGCTCGTGCGTTATGGCGGCAACTACAGCAAGTTCGAAGACATGCGCGCTGAGCAACTCGTACTGCAGCAGGCCGCGATGGCCAAGCAGGCGGACAAGATCGCCCACCTGCAGAAATTCATCGACCGTTTCAAGGCCAAGGCCTCGAAGGCGAAGCAGGCGCAGAGCCGGGTCAAGGCGCTCGAACGCATGGAGAAGATCGCACCGGTACTTGCCGACGCAGAGTTCAACTTCGAGTTCAAGGAGCCGCTCAACGTTCCGAACCCGCTGTTGTCGATGCTGGACGCGAGCTTCGGCTACCCGGCGCCGACCGGCGCGCTGCCGGGCACGCCGCCCACGGTCATCGTGCGGGGCATCAACCGTTCCGTGCTGGCCGGGCAGCGCATCGGCATTCTCGGTGCCAACGGCCAAGGCAAGTCCACGCTGGTGAAGACGGTGGCGCACGCGCTGGCGCCGATTGCCGGCGAAATCAGCGAAGGCAAAGGCCTGAATATCGGCTACTTCGCACAGCAGGAACTCGACGTGCTGCGCCCGCTCGACACGCCGATGGAACACATGATCCGCCTTGCCAAGGACACGCCGGCGCACATGCGCGCTCCCGGCCAGAGTGGCACCGAACAATCGCTTCGCACCTTCCTCGGCACCTTCAACTTCAGTGGCGACATGGTCCATCAGGCGGTTAGCACGATGAGCGGCGGCGAGAAGGCGCGGCTCGTGTTGTGCATGATCGTGTGGCAGCGTCCTAACCTGCTGCTGCTCGACGAGCCTACCAACCACCTCGACCTGGCCACCCGCGAAGCGCTAGGCATGGCGCTCAACGAATTCGAAGGCACAGTGATGCTGGTCAGTCACGACCGGGCCCTGCTGCGCGCCGTATGTGACGAGTTCTGGCTGGTCACCAAGGGCGGCGTCGAGCCCTTCGACGGCGATCTGGACGATTACCAGCAGTTCCTGCGCGATGAAGCCCGTCGCATGCGCGAGCAGGCGCCCACACAATGAATGGATTGTGTGGGCTCCAGCTCCGGGTCGAGTTTATGCTTCGAAGACCTCGCGATTGGCCTCTACAAATTCAGCGACCGTCTGCGGCGCCTTGCCCGTGATCTCCTTGATGACGCCGTCAGTACCGGAGAAGATGCCGTTCTGATAGTCGACCGCGGTAGCCAGGAAATGCTGGATCACGAATTCCGGCAGGTTGTACTTCTCCAGATGCTCACGATATTGCTCAAGGGTCGACGGCGCATAGGTGATCTTGCGTCCCAGCACCTTGCCAATCTCATCGGCGATTTCTTGCTGGTTCAGCTCGACAGGACCAAAGAGGGAGTAGGTCTTGCCGATATGATTCGAAGGCTCAGCAAGGATATTTGCGATCAGACGGGCTTGGTCCTCGGCGGCAATCGGTGCATGACGACCGGCACCATAGGGCAACGTGATCTTTCCTTCCTGCACGAGAGGGTCGAGTACCCACGGAAAAGTCAGCCATTCGGAGAAGTAGGTCGGGCGAATATGGACGGCCGGCACACCGGACCAGTCGAGCACGCGCTCGGCGATCCAGTGGTCGCGGGCGGCATGGCTCTCCGAATCGTCCCGCGCCGAGATTTGCGACATCTCGATGACGACGTCTACGCCGGCGCGCTTTGCGGCATCGGCAAAGTATGAGGTGGCCTGAATGTAGCCCGGGCGAACCGGATAGCAGAGATACGCTCCCGCAACGCCTTCCATGGCGCGAATCACGTCGTCATGCTCGAGAAGGTCACCCACGAAGATCTCGGCGCCTTCATTGCGCAGCGCAGCGCTGCGCTCATCTTCCTGGTGTACGAACGCGCGAACCGCGTGCCCAGCGTTGAGCAGAAATCGGGTGGTGTAGATCCCGGTCTTGCCGGTGGCGCCAGTGATGAGATATTTGCGCCGTTCCATGTATTGCCCCAATCTGTGAATGTGTCCGACAGGTTTACATCGCCCCGAGGTGCTGCTTCACATCCTCCAGAATCGCCGCTGAAGCGTCGGAATCTTCAACGACTCTTGACATCGTTACGGCCCCAATCATGGCCGCCGCTGCGAACACAGCCGAGGACCTTGCCGCCTTTGGCGACTTGCCGTCCATTCGCTTCGCCAGTACATCGACCAGCTCTTCAAAACCTTGCGTGGCTGCCGCCCGCGTCTGCGCATCAGCCCTGGCGAGTTCGCTCCCCATAGCCGCCAGCGGACATCCGCCTGTCCGTGTGTCGCGGTGGTGCTCAGACACATAGGCATTGACGACGGCGGCAAATCCGTTGTCCGCATCGCTATCTCGCGCGGCGGCTTCCAGCCCGTCGATGACCTCGGTCATCGCCTGGGAACACGCTTCTGCGATCAGTTGATCCTTCGAAGAGAAATGCCGATAAAAACCGCCCTGCGTGAGGCCTAACGGCGACATCACGTTGTTCAATCCCGTCGCCTGGATGCCATGGATCCGGAACTCTCGCGCCGCGACCTCCACAATGCGTCGGCGGGTATCCGCTGTTTCAACCTTTGATTTCCGCATCACCTTTCTCCGTACCTTTGTGTGTGGTCGCCAACCATCTTATTTAGATGGTATGTAACATCTAAATGGAAGTCAAGGAAGAGAATTGCGGGGTGCCGGTGGACTTTTCGGCAGAAAAAAGTTACCCCTGCGGCGCTTCTGCTGCGCCGCGGGCAGGAAGATAGGGCCGCAAGTGAATCCTTATTCGAATGCCTTCAGTCCCTTCACTACGGCGGGACGTTGTGCGGCTGTCTGAAACCACCGCATAAGGGCCGGGTGATCCGACCACTGAATATTGCCGCTGAAGGTACTTGCGATGGTGAATGCCGCAATGTCGGCAAGCGAAAACGTATCGCCAGCCATGAACTCTGTCGACGTCAGGAATTGCTCCGCTTCGATGAGTGAGGCTCTTGCCAGTTCATGGATGTGCGAGGCGTGAGCGCCTGCGCCGATCTGCTCAAGCCGGAACGCACAGTGACTTACCGCGATCACGTCAGTCAGAAAATAGAAAAAACGCTCATAGACCTTGGCGCGTGCCACCGGATCGGCGGGCAGGAGCTTGTTCCTGGAGCGCTCGGCCGCAAACAGCATGATGGCATTCGACTGCGTCAACACGAAATTGCCGCCGTTCCGGTACTCGACAAGTACCGGAACCTTGCCGAAAGCATTCAGGACACGATGTTGCTCGCTGCGCTGTTCACCCGCAGCCAGATTGACCCGCGTGACCGTATAGGGGATGTCCGCCTCGTCAAGCGCGATCGCGGCACGGATACAGTTGCCAGTCAATGCTCCATACAGTTCGATCGAACCTTGCATGCGTCCTGCCTCATCCATGCGAGCCTCACACTAGGCTACCGGTAGATACGGGCGTGCCGGCTCAGCGGTCGTCTCCTGAAGCACCAATCGGACGTTCGTCTTCGTTACCAAGTTGTCGACGTCTAATAGTAGTCGGTGGATCTACCGGTCGCTCGTGACAACTCGCCGTCCATGCCCTGGCGTGCCCGGCTCGGTACGCCCGAGGCGGTGACCTGGATATCTGCGGGCCCCGAGCAAAGCATAAGCCCATTAGACGCCTAGTTCCTTCAACCGAGCCTTCAATCGTGGCCCGGCGAAATCAAGAAATGCGCGCAACTTCAGCGGCAGAATCCCCTGTCCAGGGTGAACCAGGCTGATGGGCCACGGCGCTGGCTCGAACGCTTCGAGCGTGGTCTTGACCGCACCGGCACGGATCGCGTCCGCCATCTGGTAGGACAGCACGCGAGTGAGGCCGACCCCGGCCACCGCCGCGTCGATTGCGGCTTCGGCAGTGCTCACGACAAGCCGCGAGCGGATGGGCACCTCCACCTCCGCCTTGCCCGACAGGAAAGTCCAGACTTGCCTGGATGCAATCTGATCCATGGTGATGCATGCATGGCCGGTTAGCTCAAGGGGGTTCGTCGGCGTGCCATGTTCATCGAAGTAGGCTGGGCTCGCGCATACCACCCGACGCGTTGTGCCAATCCGCGTCGCTATGAAACTGCTGTCGGGTAGTTCAGCGATCCGCACTGCGACGTCGACTTGCTCTTCAAGAAGATGCATCACACGGTCGGTCAGCACCATCCGCACATCGATGTCCGGGTAAGTCTTGAGGAATTCCGCGACCACCGGCAACAAGTGCAAGCGTCCGAAGACAATGGGCGCCGTCATGACAAGTTCACCTTTAGGCGCCGCGTATTCCCCCGATGCGGCACGCTCTGCTTCTCCAACTTCATCGAGAATGCGCCGGCACGCGGCGACATAGGACTGTCCGGCTTCTGTGAGCGCAAGTTGCCGGGTGGAGCGATGCAGGAGTCGGGTTTTCAGGTGTGACTCCAGTTCTGCGACCTTGCGGCTGACCGTTGCAAGCGGAATCTCGAGCTGCCGGGCAGCTGCAGAAAAACTGCCTGCGTCGACCACGGCCACCAGAATCGACATGGATTCGAAACGATCGGCCACGTTCTCATTTTTTGGGAGGGTGATTCTTGATGATGGCAGATTATCTTTCTGGGTGGAAGCGCCTACTATCCAGGCATTCCTCGGCGAACGCGTCGAGAGTCTGGAGAATGTGCTGTGTCAACACTATCGAGTACCCAACCGCAGGCTTTGCAACGGAACGCTTCCATCAAAAACTTGCCCGTCAACCTGTTTGCGTCCGTGATGGGCATTGCCGGGCTCTCGATCGCGTGGCGCCAGGCCAGCCAGGAATTTGGGGTAACGCCACTGATATCCGCGGCAGCCGGGATCCTCGCTATCGTCGTGTTCCTGGCGCTGAGCGCGGGGTATCTCGTCAAGGCAATCCAACATCCGGACGCGGTCCGCGGCGAGTTCCGACATCCCGTCGCTGGCAACTTCTTCGGCACGATCACGATCGCTATCCTGCTGCTCTCCTCGGTCGTTGCTCAACTTAGCCAGCCGCTCGCCGAAGTCATCTGGATAGTGGGCACAATTGCGACGATCGCGCTCTGTTTCACGATTGCGAGCCGGCTGCTGCAGGGCAAGATTGACGCTGCACACGCGGTTCCTGCCTGGTTTATCCCCGGGGTCGCCACTTTGGATATCGCGGTTGCAGGTGGAAGCATGCCAATGCCGTGGGCCCATGAAGTCAACATGTTCGCACTGGCCGTTGGGACAATGATTGCCCTCTTGTTCTTTACGATGATCATGTCGCGAATGATTCATCACGAGCCCCTGCCCGCCGGCATGGTTCCTTCCCTGTTGATCCTGATGGCACCCTTCGAAGTGGGCTTTCTCGCCTACACCAACTTTACGCAACGCGTCGACACTTTCTCCGGCTTGCTGTTCTACTTCGGCCTCTTCATATTCCTTACGCTGGCGCCTAAAGTCTTTCGCAAGGGAATTCCGTTCGCTTCCGGTTGGTGGGCCATCAGCTTTCCGATGGCGGCCCTCGCGAGTGCCGCGCTGAAATACTCGATGTTCGCCCAGGCCTGGCCCGTGACGGTGATTGCGATCCTCCTCCTCGCCATGCTGAGCATCGCGATCGTGGTTCTCCTTGTCAGAACCCTGCACATGCTTATAAATGGGAAGCTGCTCGCCGGTTGAAGCAGTGACTGGAAACGTCGGTCAGTTGCTGGGACGATCGCCAGCCCGGGGAAAAAGCGGCCACGCCGTCGCCGCGCAGGCCCCCGCCAGGAGCCAGACGCCGGCCCAGCCGCCGCGATCGAGCAGTAGCGGAATCGCCGCAGGGGCAGCGAAGTACGCGGCAAAGACCAGCGTATTGGCCAGGCCGAGGGCCGTACCCGCCCGCTCCGCGCCCGCCTGCGTCGCCAGTTCGGTGTAGGCAACCCCATGCCAGGCCGAAACCGCGATGCCAGCCAGCACGACCGCGACCATGGTCAGCGTCGCAGGAACACTCTGCCCGACCGCCGCGCAGAGGGCCAGCGGCACGAACATCAGCGCGGCGATCAGCGTGCAATGGCGCAGCCATACACGGCGGTTGCCACGCCGATCGGTATGGCGGCCGCTCCAGATCCGCATCGCCATCGCGCCAAGCTGCACAGCGCAAAGGGTGGCGGCGATGCCCGACACACCCACATGGGCCGCATCGTGCAGGAACACCGAGGCGAAGCTCAAAACCGCGAATTGGGGTGCGCACAGGATGCCGATGGCCACGGCAATGCACCAGACCCGCAGGCTGCGCAACGGGCTGGCATTGTCGTGCGCATGGCGTTGTGCCGACGTGGGGGAAGCGAGATGCGTGGGTTCGTGCAGCCATCGCCAAGTCAGCCAGGCAGAGGCAAAGCAGAGCGCGGCCAGGACTGCGTACACCCAGCGAAAGCCCATGGCAAAAGCCAGCCACGGCAACACGAGCGCTCCTAGCGCGCCGCCCAGGGGCACCGCCGTCTGGCGGATACTCATCGCCAGGCCGCGCTCGCCTTCGGCGAACCATCGCATCACCGCCCGCCCGCTGGCCCCGTTGACGCTGCCGCCCGCCAGTCCCAGCAGCGCCATGCAGGCCATCGCCACCGGCAAGGGCGGCACGCGATCCGGCCTTGGGGCCAGAAACAGTGCCATCACGGCCAGTATGACAGCGGTCGCGCCGAGCCCGTACAGCAGGACGCGACGGTCGCCCCACCGGTCGGCCGCTGCGCCCCATGGCAGTTCGGACAACGCGGCGCCGATGCCCAACGCACCAAGCAGCAGGCCAAGCCCCCCGTTGTCGATCTGATAGGCGCTGCGCAGCCACACCGCGGTGGCGGGCAAACCGTTGGCTGCAGCGATGAAGCTGGCGTTCGCGGCAACGCCGACGCCCAACACTTTCCAGCGATGCGAAGCGGCGGAGGCGGCGAGGGAATTACCACCAGGGCGGGGAAAACAGACGGACTCGGCCACGACGGCCCTCCGATAAGGCAGTTGACAGAGCGTCAGTATTGCAACCAATATTCGTCTTGAAAATCAGAAAGTTTTGGACCAATTGTTTCGTTTTTCCGCACGATTGCCATGGCGTCGAATCTTGATATTGCCGCGCTGCGCAGCTTGATCGCCGGCATCGACCTCGGCAGCTTCGCGCGCGCTGCAGAGCAGGTCGGCCGCTCCACTTCGGCCGTCAGTGCGCAGATTCACAAGCTCGAGGACATGGCCGGCACGCCGCTGTTTCGCAAGGCCGGCAGGACCCTGGAACTCACTGAGGCGGGGAGTCTGCTGCTTGGTTACGCGCGCAGAATGGTTGCCCTGAACGACGAAGCTGCCGCGGCCGTGCGAGGGGTGGACCTGTCCGGCGGCGTGCGATTGGGACTGCAGGAAGAGTTCGGCGAGGCAATGTTGCCAGAGGTGTTGGGGCGGTTTGCGCGAGCACATCCGAAGGTCCGGGTCGAAGCCATGGTGGCGCGCAATCACGATTTGTTCGCCCGCATCCAGGCGCGGACGCTGGATCTCGCGCTGGTCTGGGGTAGCGCGGATGGCGCTCGGACGGCAAGAGAACCCGGCGCCGATATCGCCGTGGTCGGCGAACCACCGATGTGCTGGGTCGGACCGGCTGCGCTGCCGTGGCACATCGTACCTGGCGAGCCGATACCACTGGCGGCGTTCGACCGGCCCTGCCATTTCCACGATGCCGCCACGGCGGCATTGGACCGCGCCGGAATTCCCTGGCGCGTCTCGTTCACCAGCCCCAACCTTGGCGGCCTGTGGGCCGCAGCGGCAGCCGGACTTGGGTTGGTAGTCCGCACGCCCTACGGCTTGCCGGCATCGCTGCGGCAGCTTGGGGCTGCCGAAGGATTGCCGCCGCTCGGCAAGATGCCCCTGATGCTGCTGCGCGCGCCGGGGCCCGCGTCCGAGGTATCACAACGCCTGGCCGACATCATGCTGCAGGCGTTGCGTCCGGTGTGATGGCTTGTCACGCCCTATTGGATCGGCTCCCGGGCAGATCACCACGGCAACGGCGATGCCGCCATCGACGACATCCTGTTCGCTTTCAGCGACGGTTGCAGGTGCCTACTTGCCGCCGACGCCGACCTTGCCGCGCCCGACCTTTCGATGCGGCACACTGGGGCGCAGCCTCTTCCTGGAGTCAGCCGTCAACGTGACGTGCTCCGCAGGGTAGCGGGTCGTCCTGTGCGGCGCGGCCTGATAGGCGGAATGGCCCGGATCGATGCGCTTGATAGCGGACATGACTGACACCTCCTCAGAGGATTCTAGTCCGAAACGGCACGGCGCTTATGCCGCCCGTCGCTAGCAGCCCAGGCTGGCTGCACGCCTACCCTCGGCGCCGCAGCACCGATAGCGCAGGCCAATGGCGCTACCCCGCCCGCAGCGCCCACAGGGCCTCCAGTACGTATTCCGTGGCACGTTCTACCCGTTCCCCGCTGTGCGCCAACCCCAGTCGCCGCCACAACGCCGGCCGCAGCGGCCGCATCACTACGCGCGCATCCGGCGCCGGCGTGGTGACCTCGTGTGGCAGCAGGGCCGCGCCATAGCCGGCCGCCACCAGGCTCTTGATGGCGTCGTTGTAGTTGAGCTGAATACGCGGCGCCGGCCTGTGGCCACCGCTGGCGAACCACTCGGCGGTCAGGCGCGACAGGCGCGTGGTGCCGTCATTCAGGATCAGCGGGCGCGTTGCCAGCCAGGCCGGCGTGATGCGCGCCGGGCAGGGCCAACTCGCTGGCAGGAAAGCCCGTACCGGATCGCGCCGCCAAGGGCGGATGGTCAGCCCCGCCACGCGCGCCTGTGGTAGTGCCACCAGACCGACCTCCAGCGTGCCGGCGGCCAGCCGCGCCAGCGTCTCCTGCGAGGTAAGCACGGCCACCTGCACGTCGATATCGGGATGCCGCTCCGCCAGCATGGCCAGCGCCTGCGGCAGCAGGTGGGCGATGGCCCCGGTCGAGGCGCCGAGGCGCACGCGGCCGGTCAACCCCTGCACCTGACGCTGCACGTCGTCCAGCGCAAGGTCGGCATCGGCCAGCAGGCGGCGGGCGCGATCGACCAGTGTCTCGCCAATGGACGACGGACGCACCTCGCCGCGCCTACGCGTCAGCAGTACCGCACCGACGCGGGCTTCCAGCTCGGCAATGTGAAGGCTGACGGTGGGCGGAGCCAAGTGCAACGCGCGCGCAGCTTCGGCGAAGGAACCCAGATCGGCGATGGCGACGAGGGTACGCAGGCGGTCCAGGCTGATCTCGCGCATGGGGCGGAACTCCGGTTAAGGGCGTATCTGCTGACGAGGATATCGTTCAGGAAACATGAATTTCATCGTCATGAAATTCAACTTCTTCGATTCTATCCGGTGGCGCAAGATGGCGCTTCCTGTAACCGGCCGCACCAACGCAGAGCTGATGCTGCACCGGCCGGGGCCGCCACTTTCACGCCACGTCCAAGGATCCATCCCATGCGCTACCCTCTTGTTTTCATCGACGGCGACCAGGGCACCACCGGCCTGCAGATCCACGAACGCCTCCGCGGACGCGACGATCTGCGCCTGCTGACACTGCCCGCCGGCCAGCGCAAGGATGCGCGCGCGCGCGCCGACGCCATCAACGGCTGCGACATCGCCATCCTGTGCCTGCCGGACTCCGCCGCACGCGAGGCGGTGACGTCCATCGTCAACCCTGCAGTGCGTGTGATCGACTCCAGTTCGGCACACCGCACGCAGCCCGGCTGGACCTACGGCTTTCCGGAGATGGCCGCCGGCCAGGCGCAGCGCATCGCGGGCGCGCTGCGCGTCAGCAATCCGGGCTGCTATCCCACCGGGGCGATCGGCCTGCTGCGCCCCTTGGTGGAGGCCGGCCTGCTGCCGCACGACTACCCCCTCGCCATCCACGCGGTGTCGGGCTATTCGGGTGGCGGCCGCACCGCCGTCGATACCTACGAGGGACCGCAGGCCACCCGGGCCCTGCCCTTCCAGGTCTATGGCCTGGGCCTGGCGCACAAGCACACGCCTGAAATCCAGCAGCACGCGGGCCTGGCACGGCGCCCCGCCTTCGTGCCGGCCTACGGCGCCTTCCGGCAAGGTATCGTACTGACGGTGGCGCTGGAGTTGGACCTGCTGGCATCCGGCACGGACGTCGGCAGGCTGCACGCCTGCCTGCTCGACCACTACGCCGGCGCCCGCCATGTCGAGGTGATGCCGCTAGCCGAATCGGCCGCCGCCACTCACCTCGACCCGCAGGCACTGAACGGCACCAACGCCCTGCGCCTGGGCGTGTTCGCCAACCGCGAGCACGGGCAGGTGCTGTTGGCAGCGGTGTTCGACAACCTCGGCAAGGGTGCTTCGGGGGCGGCAGTGCAGAACCTCGACCTCATGCTGGCCGGGGTGGCGGCGGAGGTTCGCCGGGCCGCCTGAGGCACTACCCAGCGTCGAAATAAGAAGCGGGCCGGCAGCTTCCCGGCTTCCGGCCCGCCTGGTGCGATCGGGTCAATCAGGCGTGATTCGGCGCGTCAGTGAATCTGCATGCCACGCATGGCGTGGATGCGTTCGTGATAATTCTGCATGCCCTCGTACTGACGCAGTAGCACCGAGCGAATTTCCTCTGGCATGTCTCTCGTCAGCGCCGAGCGGTACTCGCGCCTGGCGGCCCTCTTCCTCGCGCTCGCACAACTGCAGCACCGCGTCGACGGCAACGTCACTCGGCCTTGTAGCCCGATGCTTTGATGGGCCGTTCCCAGCGCCTGAGCTCGGCGACCTGGGTCTCGCCGAGTTGCTGCGGGCCGGCGTAGTTCGCATTCGGGCCGATCTCGCGGACGCGCGCCTGGAGATCGGGCGCCTTGAGCACTTCGGCGATCGCGTCGGACAGGCGCTTGACCTTATCGGCCGGCAGGCCTGCCGGGGCGAACAGGCCGACGAAGGCCTCCGCTGTGGCATCGATTCCGGACTCCTTGAGCGTGGGCACGTCGGGCAGCGCCGGCGATCGCGCGTTACCCGTGACCGCGAGGATGCGCAGGCGGCCCGCGCGGTGATGCTCGATGGTCTCCGATATCGTGTCCACCATGATAGGAATCTGTCCGCCCAGCAGATCGGACACCGCCGGCGCGCCGCCCTTGTAGGCCACGTGCGTGAGCGGCACGCCTGAGGCCTGCGACAGCAGCACGCCCGCAAAGTGGGGCACGGTACCCGCGCCCGAAGTGCCGTAGTTGGCGCGGGCCGGGTTGGCCTTGAGCCAGTTCAGCACCGCGCGGATGTCACCGGACGGCGCCACCGGACCCGCCGTCACCGCAAAGTCGAAGGTCACCACACGCGCGATGGGCGTGAAGTCCTTCACCGGGTCGTAGTTGAGGTTATAGAGCCATGGCGAAATCACCAACGCGCCGCTGGGCGAAATTACCAGCGTGTTGCCGTCGGCCGGCGCGCGCTTTACTTCCCCAAGCACCAGCCGACCGCCAGCTCCGGGCTTGTTCTCGACGACCACCTGCTGGCCGAGCGGCAGGCGCAGGCGCTCGGCCAGCAGCCGCGCCACGACATCGACCGAGCCGCCGGGCGCGAAGCCGACCAGCAGCTTGAGGGGCGGCTTGTCCTGGGCGAGGGCGCCCATGGGCAGCACGGCGGCCAGCGCCATGGTTGCAACCCGATTGAAAACGCGTCGCTTCATCATGGTGATGAGTCTCCTTGGTCAGCCGAAGTCGATCAGAAGCCGAATACTCGCTTGGCATTGCCCGAACGCACGGCGTCGCGCTGCGCGGCGGACAGCCGCTCGGTATTGGCGAAGGACCCGCGCGTGTCGTGAACCTGGTGCGGCCAGTCTGTGCCGAACATCACGCGGTCGGCGCCGACGACGGAGATCAGGAACTCCAGCGAAGCCGGACTGTACGAGATGCAGTCGTAGTGGATGTGGCGCAGGTAGTCGATGGGCGTGCGCTGCATCTTGCGCCGCTGGGGGATCTCGACCTCGTGGCCCTTCCCGAAACGGCCGGCCAGGTAGGGCAACGCGCCACCCGCATGCGAGGCGATGATCTTGAGGTTGGGGTATTGGTCGAAGAAGCCCTCGAAGATCATGCGCGTGATGGCGAGCGTGGTGTCGAACATGAAGCCCACGGACCAGCTCAGGTCGAACTTGGTCATGTCCATCAGGTCGGCGCCCGGCGGATCGGTGGGGTGCACCAGCACCGGCAGCGCGCGACGGTCGATTTCGGCCCAGATGGGTGCGAAGGCCGGGTCGGTCAGGCTGCGGCCGGCGATGTTGGCTAGCACCATGACGCCGCTCGCACCGTTGTCGCAGGTGCGCTTGAGCTCGTCGAGCGCGCGCTGCGGGTATTCCCACGGCAGCGAGGTGAACCAGCGCAGCCGGCTCGGGTGAGCCGCCTGCGCCTGCGCCAGCGAATCGTTGGATTCACGCGCCGCTTCGCAGCTGGTTTCCTCGTCGCCCCAGAACACATTGGGGCAAGTCAGCGACATGACTGAGATGTCGATGCCGGCCGCGTCCATGTGCTGGATGCGTAGATCGTAGTCGAAGTGCCCCTTCTGTGGGATGACGTGTCGCCACGGAATACCTCGTGCTGGCCGTCGGGGCGCTGCTGGATGTTGTAGAGGCCGCCCTTGCGCTTGAGCAGCTCCAGCCAAGGTTTTGTGAAGATGTGGGTGTGAACATCGATGACAGGCATCAAGGGGGCTCCTGTGGTGTGGAGTGACGGATGTTCGGCATCTGGGCAAGCGCGCGCTGGACTGGCACGAGCTCGCCACCATGGACTGGGTCCTGCCGCCCGCGGGCACGGCGCTGGGCGCCTCGGTGCTGGACCTGTTCCTGCACGTGGGCGAAGAGCCACCGGTGCCGGCCATCGAAGCCCATTCGCTCAAGATCGTGGGCCGCATTGCCCAATGAGTGGCGAACCACGCCTCTTCAAGGCGTTGAGGTACAGGTCTTCGTCGTACCTGGTTCCTGTCTGCCAGCAGCGGTACAGGATACGTATCCATTTGAATGCTAGTGCGCGGACGGCCGCTTGGTACGAACTGCCCTTGGCCCGCTGTTGGCGGTAGTAGGCCCCAGCCCAGGACGATTTGTTGATGGTCTGTCCCGCCCATTCGACGAATGTCTGCCGCAGGAAAGTCGGGCATTGCCAGCGCCAATGCACCCAGCGCTTCTTACCGCTGCGCTCAGTGACTGGCGCAATGCCGGAGTACTTCTGCAGTTCCTCCGCCCCGTTGTAGCGATCACGTTGCTCACCAAACGCGGCTAGCAGCCGCGGCGTCAAATGCGGCCCGGCGCCAGGCAAACTATCAAATAGGTCGAAGTCAGGCAGTGTGCGTGCGATCCTCGCAATCTCCTTGTCGAACACGTCGATCGCTGCGAGCACTTTCCGTAGCTGAGCTACCAACATCAACGCGAGCAAGCGATTGGGTGCGACAACGCCGGGATCGTCCGTCATAGGCATAGCACCCCGGATAGACGCCAAACGCCTCTCGATTAGTTGGGCCCGTCGACAGTTGTGCGCATGGAAGAAGTCTTCGAGGGTCGTCCTCCGCGCGCGTTTGGCTGCTGGCAGCGTGGGCCAGCGAGTGAGGAAATCACAGAACTGTATGGTGTCAATGTCCTCAAACCATTCCAAGGCTTGAGGATAGTACTGCTTCAGAGCATGGGTCAGTCGGTTGGTGAATCGAATCTTATCGCCGACCAGTTCGCGACGCTGCTCAATCAAGCTCAGCAAAGAGCGCATATCAGCGCTCTGCGGATTAAGTGCACTGAACCGATCAGGATGACGAAGCAAAAGGTCAAGTGCCAACTCTGCATCGGTGGGATCGTCCTTGGCTCGGCTCGGTTTGAACGCCTCGCGGTACTTTGCGAGCATTGAGGGGTTGATCGGAAACAGCGTCAAGAATGAATGTCTGGGCGGCGACAATCATTTTGTCCGGCCGTGTTGCCTCACGAAGGAATGTTACCTGACGAATTGTTGTCGTTTCGCTTTCTTTCTTCTCTTCTTTCGTGGTTTGCCGGGCGCGGAGCGCCCGGCCCCCGGCGACTTTTAACTTTTCCGTAACTCACACTTCGGCTGACGCGTCAGCGGACTTTCGCAGGTCACCCAGAATTAGTTCTTTCACGCGCTCTGCTCGCCACGCCTTGACCCGGCGCTGCAGCGTTCGTAGTTGTGCCTTACTCGCGTACGCTTCTGGAAACATCGAGGCCAACCGATCCATCAATACGTTGGCCGGCACTGAGGGCTCTGCAATCAGCCATCCTTCGATTAGCGGCCACGCGTCGGCGAACGGATCCACCCGACTTCGCCACCAGTGCTTTGCCTTCGGATGCTTCCGGTGTGTTGGACGTGCCTCACCTTCCTTCCATGCCGAAGAAAGGCCGGCGAGGAAGACCGCAACGTCTGACTCACCGGCTGGCGCTGCTTCAGCACACACACCGTGAGCTGCGAACTCGCTCAATGTTTGCTGAGCCATTCGCATCTCCTGCAGCAGCCGCACAGGATCGAGGCCTTTGAACTGTGCCTTCAGCTTCTCCTTGATAGCGGGGGCGACGCTGTCGTGTGCCAGAAGCCGATCGCACGGCGTCGCCGGCGCTAAATAGACCTTGTGTACGCGCGCGCCGTCACGCGTCTTGGACTTCAGCTTGAACGAAGGCTGGAAGAAGTTAATGTATAGCCGCGATGAAGCGTACAGCTGCACCAGCGCGTTCGTGGCATCGACACCGCTCAGCCGGCCATAGCCGGCAAGCCTCCGCACGACGGCGCCGTTCTTCTGCTCCACCCAGGCCTGGTCGTTCTTCTTGTAGGCCCTCGAGCGCGTCTGCACAAGGCCACGGCCCTTGCAGTAGTCGAGGACGCTCTGGTTCATGAACGCACTGTCATTATCCGAGTCAACTCCAAGCATCGCGAATGGCAGATCGGCAGCCGCCTTCTCAAATCCTTCAATCACCAGCATCTGGTTACGTACTCGCATGGCCACACATTCTGTCCAGCCGCTGGCGATATCAGTCAGCGTGAGGGTGTGGACAAATTCACCGTCTATCTTCGATCCGCCGCAGTGTTCGACCATGTCGATCTCGAAGAAGCCAGGTGGTGGATCGCGCCAGTCGGCGAAGGTACGCACTGGAATGCTGCGCCGGATGCCCGAGCCCACTCCCGTACGCCGTTTGCGCTGCCCATCGATGTGCGCACGCGCATTGGCTAGCATGCGATCGATGGTCGCCGCGCTGATCTGCAGGAGTTTGGCCTTGACGACTGGATTCAGGTCGAGATGGCCGTGCCGCTCCATGGCATCAACCAGCTTCGGTATCAGCGCTTGTAGTCGCTTGCCGCAGACCCGGTCGGCAGCTTCCCACAACACTGTCAGTGCCTGGCGTACCGCTTCGTCATATAGCCGGTTGCGCTCGCTCGTCCCCTTTGCCGCGCCGGGCTTTTGTCGTAACAACCGGATGGCGTGTTTGCGGTGATACCCGGTCAAAGCCACGAACTCGTCGAGGATCCTGACCCGGTCACCGAACGTCGCGCTGCCATACCGCAATTGCAATGCTGCGACCAACTCCTTGCGTGTCGTCATGCTGATTTGCCTCGTCACCTCGTGCCGCTCCCGCCGGACAATCCGACGGGTAGCAAACTACGTGAGGCAACAGGTCAGCGCGAGTTGCAATTCTGATGAGTCAATGCGTGAGCGTGCATGTTGTCGCCGCGATTCTGATGAGCCGGCTGCACAGGGAGAACCTGATCCTGTCCATGGTGACCGGAAGGAAACCGGCGGCGCCGGATCAACGCAAGCCATCTGCCGGGGACGGCGAACCGGCCAGCTCATCGGACCCGCCTGCTATCTCCGATCCCCGTGCCGTCTCACCGGGCCGCCGCCCGTAGCGCCGCCATGAACTGCAACATGGCCTCCGACGGCAGCTCATTCTTGCGGGTGACAATGCCGTAGCTCGACATGGCGCGCCGGATGGGCACCGGCACGTGTGACAGCATGCGTTCCGCGACGAAGCGCTCGACCACGGCGCGCGGCTGCAGCGAAAGCATATCCGTCGCCTGCAGCAGTTCCAGCGTGGAAAAGATTGACGGTGTTTCCACCATGCCGACCAGGCCCTGGATGCCTGCTGCCGCAATGGTTTCATCGAACAGTTGCCGGATGGCGGTGAGCTGCGGGTAAAGGATCCACGGCCATGCGCCGATGTCGGCAATTTCCAGCCTGGGCCTGTCCAGCAAGGGATGTCCCGGCCGGCAGACGACCCATACCGGCTCTGGCGACAGTGCCTCGAAATCGAAGATCGCCTGGTGCCGTGGCTCGGTCAGGCGCCCGACCATGATGTCCAGCTTCCGGTCTTCCAGCCAGACGGCGAGCTGGTCACTGCTCTGCTCGATCAGCTTGACGACCAGCCGCGGGCGCTGCTGCAGGATCTCGCGGATCGCCGTGGTCACCACCTGCGCGGCCGACGCCGAAATCGCGCCAACCGTGAGGTGGCCGTGCCCGCCGGCCCGCAGCGCTTCCAGTTCGCTCACAAACTTGCCGAGTTCGGCCAGCGCCGTCGATGCGTAGCGCAGCGCGAACTCGCCCAATTCGGTCGGGCGCATATCCCTTGGCAAGCGATCGAACAACCTGGCCTGCAGAGTGTCTTCAATGTCGCTCAGTATCTTCGTGGCAGCCGGCTGGGTGATATGCAGCTGCTCGGCCGCGATGCGCAGGTTGCGGCTGCGTCCCAGCACATCCAGCAGCTGCAGGTGCCGGAAGCGCAGCTTGGCTAGCACGGCGGAAGGGGCGGAAGCAGTTTGTCTGGCCATGAAGGGGGTAAACCCGGCTGAATCAATAACTAAACGGAATCGATTCTACCCAATAATCGATTGGATGTTTATCGGACTGCCACATAGAGTTCCACCCAACGCTGCGGTGGTCGCGGCGCTCATGACAACTACATCAGTGGAGACAATCGATGGCATTGCCGCTCACGCTCAGCGCTACGCAAACGCTTCCTGCCGACGGGCTGGCGGGGACGCTGGTCGGCCGCGCATGGATCCCGGCCGGTGACGGCGTTCCGGCCGGCCCGGCTGTCGTGGTCTTGCGGCCGGATGGTGTATTCGACATTTCCGATGTCGCCCCGACCATGAGCACCCTGCTCGAACAGGACGACCCGCTCACGGTGGTGCACAATGCGCCCGGGCGCTGGATCGGCAAGCTGGACGACCTGCTGGCCAACACGGCCGATCCGCACGGCAGCGACGGCGTGGCCCGCCTGCTGGCGCCATGCGACCTGCAGGTGATCAAGGCGGCAGGCGTGACCTTTGCCGGCAGCTTGGTCGAGCGTGTCATCGAAGAGCAGACCAAGGGCGACCCGCAAGGCGCCGCCGAGGTCCGCAACCGGATCCAGGCGCTGGTGAGCGAGCGCCTGTCCCGGATCCGGCCGGGTTCCCGCGAGGCGGGCGAACTCAAGGCCTTGCTGATCGAGCATGGCATGTGGTCGCAATACCTTGAGGTGGGCATCGGCCCGGACGCCGAGATCTTCACCAAGGCACCGCTGCTTTCGGCGCTTGGCACCGGTACGGAAATCGGACTGCATCCCGGCTCGGCATGGAACAATCCGGAACCCGAGATCGTGCTGGCCATCAACAGCCGCGGTGATGTGCTCGGCGCCACGCTGGGTAATGACGTCAACCTGCGCGACTTCGAGGGCCGCAGTGCGTTGCTGCTGGGCAAGGCCAAGGACAATAACGGCTCCTGCGCGATCGGTCCATTCCTGCGCCTGTTCGACCAGAGTTTCTCGCTCGACGACGTGCGGCGGGCGACGGTGGTTCTGCGTGTCGATGGCCTGGACGGCTTCGTGTTGTCCGGCACCAGCTCGATGGACCAGATCACACGCGACCCGCTGGAGCTGGCCGAGCAGGCAATGGGGGCGACCCACCAGTATCCCGATGGCGCCATGCTGTTCCTCGGCACGCTGTTCGCGCCGGTGGAAGACCGCGACACCGCGGGCGGCGGCTTCACCCACAAGGGTGGTGATCTTGTCACCATCTCCAGCCGCCAGCTCGGCAGCCTGGTCAACCGCGTGGGCCGCAGCGACCGTATCGCTCCGTGGACGTTCGGCGTACGCGCCCTGATGGCCAACCTGGCCGCACGTGGCCACACCACTTTCTGAACGGCGATTTCTGAACGGGCGCCACGGCGCCCCGCCCTGAACACCGCAGCAACCCTCGCGCAAGCAAAAGACGGGGATGCCGCAATCCATGACATGAGGCCGCGACGCGCGGCTTCGTACCGGAGACAAACCCATGCAGACTCAAGCTGCCAACCGCGATCCGCTCGCAAGCGCGGTAAGCAAGGCCCGCCTGCGCCTCGCGCCTTTCCTTGCACTGATGTTCGCGCTGTCAATGCTCGACCGCTCCAACGTCGGCTTCGTCAAGCAAGCCCTGATGGTCGATTCCAATATCGGCAACGCGGCCTATGCGCTTGGCGCCGGCATTTTCTTCATCGGCTATGCCGTCTTCGAAATCCCCAGCAACCTGATTCTGCACCGGGTCGGCGCCAGGGTCTGGCTCAGCCGCATCATGGTCACCTGGGGGCTGGCCTCGGCGGCCATGATGTTCGCGCATGACGAGACCTCGTTCTACGTGCTGCGCTTTATCCTTGGCGTCGCCGAAGCGGGCTTCTCGCCGGGCGTGATCCTGTACTCGACCTACTGGTTCCCGGCCAGCCAGCGCGGCAAGGCGCTCGGCGTCTACTACTTCGGCTTGCCGGTGGCACTGGTGCTGGGCGGGCCGGTCTCGGGGCTGCTGCTCGATGTGATGGGTGGCCAGCTGGCCCTGCGCAACTGGCAATGGATGTTCATCATCGAAGGCCTGGCGGCGTCGGTGGTGGGCGTGATCGCCTTCTTCTACCTAGTCAGCAAGCCGCGCGATGCCAAGTGGCTGAACGCCGACGAGAAGACTGCGCTCGAAGCCGCTATCACCGCGGAAGACAACCAGAAGACCGCGCATGGCCCGGCAACCGCACTGAGCGCGCTGGGCAACTGGCAAGTGCTGCGTTTCGTCGCCATCTACTTCGCCATCCAGGTCAGCGTCTACGGCGTCATCTTCTACCTGCCGACGCGTATTTCCGAGCTGACCGGCACGGCGATTGGTGCCAAGGTCGGCCTGCTCACCGCGATTCCGTGGCTGTGCGCGCTGGTTTCCCTGCGTCTGATCACCGGCATCGCGGACGCCAGGGGCAAGCAACGGGAATTCGCCATGGCCATGCTCGCGATGGCGGCCACCGGCATCGCACTGTCGACGCTGGGGCACGAACTGGTGCCCGTGCTGATGGCGTTCTGCCTGGCTACCGTCGGCTTTGTCGTGGTCCAGCCGCTGTTCTGGACGCTGCCCACCGCGTACCTGAGTGGCACCGCTGCGGCCAGCGGCATCGCCCTGATCGGGGCGCTGGGCAATCTCGGTGGCTTTATCGCGCCGACGCTGAAGACCGCTGTCGAATCCGCATTCCATAGCCAGCAAGCGGGCATGCTGGCCCTGGCCATCGCAGGCGTGGTCGGCGTGCTGCTGCTGATGAGCATCGGCGCACGGGCCCGCCGCGATTCGACGTTGCGGCTTGGCTCCTCCGAGGCGGCCTGACCGCGTCCCGTATTCCCTGCATCCAAACACCTGACATGACCATCCTCGGACTTCACTACATCGGCGGCGAACGCCGTGCCGCCGGCACCCCGCTGTACAGCGTTGACGCCGTGACCGGCGAGCGATACCCGGTCAGCTTCCACGAAGCCACCGGAGCCGAAGTTGCAGCAGCCGCGCTGGCCGCGCACCAGGCCTTCCCCGCATTCCGCGCCAGCAGCCCGGCCGAACGCGCCGCGCTGCTGGAAACCATCGCCGATGAAATCGATGCGCTGGACCAGGCGTTCATCGCGGCGGCCAGCCGCGAGACCGCCCTGCCGCCGGCGCGGCTGGAAGGCGAGCGCAAGCGCACCAGCAATCAGCTGCGCATGTTCGCGGCCACGGTATGGCGCGGTGACTTCCTCGATGTCCGCATCGACCGCGCGCAGCCTGCGCGCCAGCCGCTGCCGCGGCTCGACCTGCGGCAGTACCGCGTCGGCGTGGGTCCGGTGGCGGTCTTCGGCGCCGGCAATTTCCCACTTGCATTCTCGGTGGCCGGCGGCGACACGGCTTCGGCGCTGGCAGCGGGCTGCCCGGTGGTGGTGAAGGCGCATCCGGGCCACATGGTCACGTCTGCATACGTGGCCAATGCAATCGAACGCGCGATCGCGCGCAGCGGTGCGCCGGCGGGCGTCTTCAACATGGTGTTCGGCACCGCAGCCGCCGGCGCGGCACTGGTATGGGCGCCGCACATCAAGGCCGTAGGCTTTACCGGGTCACTGGCTGCGGGCCGGGCGTTGTTCGATCTGGCGCAATCGAGGCCGGATCCGATTCCGGTGTTTGCGGAGATGTCGAGCGTGAACCCGGTGTTTCTGATGCCCTCGGCACTGTCCGCTCGCGGCGCGCAGATTGCGCGCGAACTGGCAGCCTCGGTGACCTTCGGCTGCGGCCAGCTTTGCACCAACCCGGGGTTGGTGCTTGGCATCCGCTCGCCGGCATTCGATGCGTTCGTCGCCGAACTCGGCACGGCACTGGCGCTGGCCGAGCCGCAGCCCATGCTGGGCGCCGGCATCCGGGACAATTTCCAGCGCGGGCTGGCCGGCTTGCGCGAAGTCCCCGGCGTGGAAGTCCTGGTGTCAAAGCAAGCGGACGGCCGCATCGGCGGACATCTGCTGAAGGCCGATCGCAGCGTGCTGTTTGCGGAAAATCGTCCGCTGGAGGAGGAGGTATTCGGCCCGTCGACGGTGATCGTCGCGCTGGATTCCGAAGATGACTTCCTGGCCTTTGCCGAACGGATGCGCGGCCAGCTTACGGCCACGCTGATGGCCGATGACGGTGACCTCCATCACCACGCCGCGCTGATCGCGCTATTGGAAAGCAAGGTCGGCCGTTTGCTCTTCAACGGTTACCCGACCGGCGTGGAAGTCAGCGACGCCATCGTCCACGGCGGCCCCTACCCGGCTACCACCGATGCGCGCGGCACCTCCGTCGGCAGCGCTGCCATCGAGCGCTTCCTGCGCCCGGTGTGCTACCAGAACTATCCCGATTCCGTGCTCCCACCGGCCTTGCGCGACCGTAACCCGTGGCAGCTGCCGCGCCTGGTCGACGGCGTGCCGACACGCGCCGCGCTGCAAGGCGCGCACGATCTGGAGGCCGCAGCATGAGCGTCGTCCTGGAACAGGAAGCAGCAACCGCGGCCGAACTCGTCATACGGCTGCATCCGGATGACGATGTCGTCATCGCGCGTGCGCAACTGGTGGCAGGCGCGCGCCTCGGCGCAGGCCTGGTGGTGCGCGGCCTGGTGCCCGCAGGGCACAAGCTGGCAGTGCGCGCCCTTGAAGCCGGCGCGCCGGTGCGGCGCTACGGGCAGATCATCGGCTTCGCTACGCGTCCGGTCGCACCGGGCGAGCACGTCCACACCCACAACCTGGCCATCGGCGAGTTCGAGCGCGACTACGCGTTTGGTACCGCGACGCGCCCTGCCGCCGTGGCGCCGCAGCGCGCGCAGTTCATGGGCATCGTCCGCGCCGATGGGCGGGTCGGCACGCGCAACTACATCGGCATCCTTACCTCCGTCAATTGCTCTGCCACCGCGGCACGCGCCATCGCCGAGCATTTCCGGCGCGAGCTCAATCCGCAGGCGCTGGCAGACTACCCGAACGTGGATGGCGTGGTGGCGCTGACGCACGGGCAAGGCTGCGCGGTGGATGGCGAAGGCGAAGGCCTGGCGCTGCTGCGACGCACGTTGGCGGGCTATGCGCGCCACCCCAACTTTGCCGCCGTGCTGATCGTCGGGCTGGGCTGCGAAACCAACCAGATCGACGGCCTGCTCGACAGCGAGGGACTGGCGCGCGGCGCCGCGCTGAAAACCATGACCATCCAGGCCACCGGCGGCACGGCCCGTACGGTGGCGGCAGGCATCGAGCAGATCAAGGCGATGCTGCCCGACGCCAACCGGGTGCGACGCGAGCCCGTCGATGCCAGCCACCTGGTGGTCGGACTGCAATGCGGCGGCTCCGACGGCTATTCCGGCATCAGCGCCAATCCCGCGCTCGGCGCAGCCGTCGACCGGCTGGTGGCGCACGGGGGTACCGCCATCCTGTCGGAGACGCCGGAGATCTATGGCGCCGAGCATTTGCTGACGCGCCGTGCCGTCTCGCCGGAAGTCGGGCACAAGCTGCTCGACCGCATCCGCTGGTGGGAAGCCTACTGCGCGCGCATGAACGCCAGCCTGGACAACAACCCGTCCGCCGGCAACAAGGCGGGCGGACTCACCACCATCCTGGAGAAATCGCTCGGTGCCGTGGCCAAGGGCGGCACCACCAACCTGGTCGACGTATACCGCTACGCAGAGCCGGTGGAGGCGGCTGGCCTGGTCTTCATGGACACCCCTGGCTACGATCCGGTCTCGGCGACCGGACAGGTGGCCGGCGGCGCCAACCTGATCTGCTTTACCACCGGGCGCGGCTCCGCCTATGGCTGTGCACCGTCCCCGTCCCTGAAGCTCGGCACCAATACCGCCTTGTGGCAGCGCCAGCAGGAGGATATCGACATCAACTGCGGCACCGTGATCGACGGCACGCAGACGATCGACGCGCTTGGGGAAGAGATTTTCCGCCTCATGCTGGCGGCAGCGTCGGGACAGCGCTCAAAGAGCGAATTGCACGGTTACGGCCAGAACGAGTTCGTTCCCTGGCAGCTTGGCGCGATCACCTGACGGGGCATCCGCGCGGCTGGCGTCATTCGCCACTGGCCTTTGCATTCGACCCCACGCTGAGCGTGCCTGTCATGGTCGGATGCAAGGTACAGGTGTACGGGAACACGCCGGTCTTCCTTGCCGTGTACGTCCACGACTTACCCGGGGCGATGGCCTTGGAATCAAAGCCGCCGCCCGACGCGGTCACGGTATGCGGAAACGGGTCCTTATTGACCCACACCACAACGTCACCGCGCCGTACGGCGAGTGTCCGCGGTACGTATGCAGTACCGTCCATCAGCACGGTATGGGTAGCCGGCCGGCCAAGCGCCGGCCAACTGGCACAACTCCCCGCCACCATAAGCAGCGGAATCCAGGCAGCAAGCCGATGCCGGCTCCCGGTGCGATCCACGCGCTCTGTCACTTCTTGCCCAGCGAACCCTGGATTTGCTTGGCATGCTCAAGATGCGCCACGAAGGCCGGACGAACCTTCACCAGCAACGCCTTCAGCTCTTCGTTCTTGGCGCCGGGAATCAACGTCTTGTCCATCGCGTCGATCACGGCCTGGTGATAAGTCACCTCATTGTCGATATAGGCGCTATCGAACTCCGCACCCTTGAGGCCTTTGAGCTTGCTGAGATTCTTGTCGCCATCCGACTTGAGGCTTGTGCTGGTCGGATTGCCCTCTGGCTTCACCTTCAGCTTCTTTACCAGGGCGGTGGCCGACTTGTTGACACCGGTGTGATCCGTGATCATCTGTCGCGCGAACGCCTTCACGTCCTTGCCAGATGCCTTCCTTTTTGCCAATTTCCCGGCGTCGATATCGACCTGATTTGCTGTGACCACGATCGAGGCGATCTGCGCGTCGTTGACAGCATCCTGGGCAAACGTCGTGCCTGCCGAAAACAATATGGCCGCAGCCAAGGCGAAATTTGCAAGTTTCATGGCGTCACATCCTATTGTTCGAGTCGAAAAATAAGGAGTATAGAAAACTCTGTCACGTTGTGAACTAATTGTGTCGCGATCGCCTGCCCGGCGGTTGACGTCACGCCGCCCGCCTTGGCGCACGCGATTCCCGGTGGCCCCGCACAACCACCACTAACGGGCACCGGCCCGCTGCGTCGTCCATCGGCGATACCGCCGCGTCTGGCACGAAGTGGACAGCTGCTGCAACACTAGCGCCCTGACGGGCGAGATGCGTGGGTCCGTGACACGTCCCTCACTGAGCCGTTTGAGCTGGAACTTGACGACGGCCATATTGGCCAGGGAGCCCAGCGTCTTGTTCTTCCAGGTGATCGATCGCAGCGCGGGCGCATTGTTCTTTCCTGCATGCCAGTTGCGCGGCAGGTTCGGGTCGATGGACAGCGCTGTGGCGATGCCCGCCATGGCGATGCCACTGTCGATCACCTGTTCGGCCACGGCGCGGCGGCGGATGCCTCCGGTGACCATCAAGGGCATGCGCGCGACGGACGCGATGTCGCGCGCAAACTCCAGGAAGTAGGCTTCCCGGGCCAGCGTGCGGCCATCACGGGCTTGCCCCTGCATTGCCGGCGCCTCATAGCTTCCGCCCGACAGCTCGATCAGGTCGACGTTGAGCGGGTTGAGCATCTCGACCACCCGCCTCGCGTCATCGGCGCTGAAGCCGCCGCGCTGGAAGTCAGCCGAATTCAGCTTGACCGAGACCGCGAACCGGGGCGATACCGCGCTTCGTACGGACCGGACGATGCCGAGCAGCAGGCGCGCACGGTTCTCGATACTGCCGCCCCACTGGTCCTGCCGCTTGTTGGCGATCGGTGACAGGAACTGGCTCAACAGGTAGCCATGGGCCGCATGAATCTGCACCCCGGTAAAGCCGCTTCGTTCCGCCAGTTGGGCGGATCGTGTAAAGCGCTGCTGTACGTCGGCGATGTCCCGGCCGGTCATTTCCCTGGGCACGGGAAACTGCTTGGACAGCGCCCCGAGGTCCAGCGGAACGGCCGACGGCGCCAAGGTGGTCTGGCCGAGTGCCGCAGGCATCTGGCGCCCGGGGTGGTTGATTTGCATCCAGACATGGGCGCCGCCGGCCCGTGCGGTGCGGGCCCAACGCCGGAAGCGGTCCAGGCGGGTGTCGTCTTCCAGGACCACACCGTTGGGCCCGGTCATAGCACGGTGATCCACCATGACGTTGCCGGTCAGGATCAGGCCTGCCATGCCGTTGGCCCAGGCGTCGTACAAGCGCAGCAGCGCATCCGATGGGGCGTGGTCCGCATCCGCCATATTCTCTTCCATGGCCGCTTTGGCGAGACGGTTGGGAATCACAGCGCCGTTGGGCAGGGCAAGGGGTGTGAACAGCTTCATGGGAGGCATCCTGATTTGACCAGAGCCCGACTTTAAGCTTAAAGTCAACTTTAAGGTCAAGGCCTCTGGAGAATGCGGATGAAAATCGGAGAACTGGCTCGACTGAGTGGCATTGCCGCCTCACGCATCCGGTTTTATGAAGCGAGCGGCCTGCTCGAGCCCGCGCAGCGGCAAGCCAACGGCTATCGCGAATACGCGCCGGAAACGTTGACCAGGCTGGAGATCATCATGTGTGCGCAAGGCTCGGGCTTCTCCCTGGAAGAGATTCGAGCCATCCTGCCACCAGACCTGGACAAGTGGCCACATGACCAACTCCTCCAAGCCCTGCGGCGCAAGGTCGATGAGATCGAGTTGCTGGAGCAGCGTCTGGCGCAGAGCAAGCACCGCCTCGTCGCACTGATCGACGAGATCAACGGCACCAGGGAAGGCGAAGATTGCGAGGGCAAGGCCAGGCGGGTCCTGGAGCGAATGAATCAGGATGGCAACGGTGGTGCCCCGGCGGGTCTCCCAGGTCGTAGGACGAGGACGTCAAGAAAAGGAATTCCTCTGTAACGAGGCGTCAGGTTCGCCTATGCTGTCCAATGCGGCAGATGCAAAATCCGCACAGGTCCCATGGATCTGAAAACAAGAAGGGGGAAGTCCCCGGAACGGAAGGCGCCATCAGGATTGCGCTTTCCGTGCGCTTGCTTGGCCGAGTCACGGGGTGGTGACCCATCGCACACGAGGCATGTTGCCAGCTCGTGGGCGGGATACTCCGTTGACGACAACATGACAGACGCCTTCCTGTTTAGTAAGCCGTTCACGTTTCTCGCCTGCGCCGGCATGTCGGAAGTCAGGGAAGGGGTTGATGTACTGGAAGCCCTCCCCGGCCACTTGCTCTGGCTCGAGAACGAGGACTACATCCGCCGGGTCTACGTGCCCGATTTCCTGGAACAGAGCCGCGCTGCCCTTGAGGCGGTGATGCCGGGCGGGCCAGCGCAGATCGATGCCATGGCCGACGAGATCCGGCACAGCCCCCGCCTGATGCCGGATCTGCAGCGGCTCTCTCCGGAGATCGCCGCTGCCGCCCACTCGTACTGCTATTGGCGCTACAGCGCAGACGTGGTCGGGCGCGCGCAGGGCATTCCGCGCAGCGCCATCGAGCGCCAGTTCGACCGGGCGGCGCGACCTCGGGACGGCGCGCACAAGCTGCAATGGATCTGCCCGTGCTGCGACGGACCGGCGCACTATCAGGTCGACGGGCTGCTCGCCTCGCAGCGGCCGGCACGGCAGGGCGGCTTCTCAATCGAATGCGCACACTGCGGACACCAGGAACGGCTGTACGCCGGTTTCCTGCATGCGGGCCGCCTGGAATGCCGCTGCGCGCATTGCACGGGTTTTATCAAGACGCTGGCCGGCCAGCTGGCCAGGCCCGCGCGCAGGCTGTGCGCGGCGCTGGAGGACTATGCATGGATGCATGCTGTGGATACCGCGGCAGAAATCCGCGAACTCTGGGAAGCGTCATTGCAGATGCTGGCAAGCGGAGCCAGGCCGTCCGACAACACGATGGCATTCGCCCTGGCCATCCAGTCAGACGAGGCGCGCCCCATCCCGGACATTCTCAGCCAGATCGACCCGACGCTCGAAGGCCGGCTCGACAAGAATCCAAGGGCCTGGGTACTGCTGTGCGAGCTGCTGCGCGAAGGCGTGCTGGACGCCGACTGCGCGATCTATGACCATGACGGCCGCCAGCACGTGGCGCTTGAGCTTGCCCTGCTAGAAGACGACCAGGCAGCCGACAGCGCCACTGCGCAAGACAGCCTGGCTACCTTGCTGAAGGGCTACCAGCCACCGGAGCGCGATGCCTTCATCAACTGGCTGAAGGCGCTGAAGCGCTTGCGGCTTTGCACCGCCAGGTTCAATGCCGCCGTGGACGTTGCCTGGAAGCCCAACCTGGAGCATTGCCGCATCCTGACCGCGCGATGGTCTGACGGCCAGCCAGCGCCCGCCGCGCAGGCCAGCGCCGCATGGCTGCCGGCCGCGCCGCGCCCGCGCCGCCCGGAACGGCCGGTGTACCTGGACGCGGAGCTGGAGGCGGTGCAGTTGCTGAAGTCGCTGGGCTATATCGTCCTCAGTCCGGAGGAGATTCGCTCGCAACGAGATCCCATCGAGGATATGTTGTGAAGCGGCAAGCGCAGTCCCAGGGTGTGGGGAATCTTGTCCGCACTCCGATCATCTGCGAAACGTAGTTCGACTGCCTGAACCGCGAATGTGTGTGGTTGCCAACCATCGCCTCCTGCCGGCGCCGCACCCAGCCTTGGCGGCAGAAAACATGCTTGCTAGACTGCCTTACGCATGCCTGGGCGGGCCTGCAGCAGCGCAGCGTCCACCCGCCATGGGCCGCGCAAACAGGCAGGGAGAAGCCAATGAGCAACGACAACAAGCCTGGCGGCACATTGACGCGGCGCGATTTCCTCCAGACTGCCGGGGTTGGCACCATGGCATTGGGTCTTGGCGCAGGCGCGGATGCCAAGGATGCCCCTGCCGGGGCAAGCGACGCGGCCCAGGCCACCGGGAGCCCGGCATCGGGACCGTACAACATTCTGTTTATCCTTGTTGACCAGGAACGCTACTTCCGACCTGGCGAGTTGCCCAAGGGCTATGGCCTGCCTGCACATGAACGCTTGATGAAGCGCGGTACGACCTTTTTGACATCCTTATACGATCTTGCGCAACTGCATGTGCATGCTTTCAATGGCGTTGGTCGTGTAGATGATCCTGCGTACTTCGGGCGGGTAGACGAAGAACGGGATGACCTGTTCCCATTGGCGGCGCCACATGTCGGCCACCGTGGGGAATTTCCGGCCCCAATCGCTGGCGGCGAACGCCTGCAGCGCGCCGGCGGCGGCGTCGGCCGTGGCAGCCTGGTAAATCGGCTTGAGCGCGGCCGCCAGGCCCTTGCGGTCCTTCCAGCTCGCCAGGTTCAGCGAGTTGCGGATCAGGTGGACGATACAGGTCTGGATTTGCGCGCCCGGGTAGACGGCCTCGATCGCTTCGGGGAAGCCACGCAGGCCGTCGACGACGGCGACCAGGATGTCGTCCAGGCCGCGGTTCTTCAACTCGTTGAAGACCTTGAGCCAGAACTTGGCGCCCTCGGTTTGCTCGATCCACAGCCCGAGCACCTCCTTGCGCCCGTCGGCGCGGATACCCAAGGCCAGGTAGACGGCCTTGTTCCTGACGGTGCCTTCGTCGCGGATCTTCAGGCGCAGCGCGTCGAAGTAGACGATGGGATACATCGCCTCCAGCGGACGCTGCTGCCATTGGTCGACCTCGGCCAGCACTTCGTCGGTGATGGTGGAAATCAGGTCAGGCGAGACCTGCAGCCCATACAGTTCCTGCAAATGGCCCTGAATCTCACGCACGCTCATCCCGCGTGCATACATGCTGATTACGTGGTCGTCGAAGCCGGACAGCCGGCGTTGCAGACTCACCTTGAAACTTTGGCCCGGTAGTGGTTACGCGGACAAGCTGGCGAAGTACCGGGACTACGTGTCGCAGCGCATGAAGTTCTGGGCGGTGCTGCTGTTCTGTATCGCGGTTCCGTCGGAAATTCCCGGTTATCTGTTCGGCTCCATGCATTACCCCTTCCGCAAATTCCTGGCCGCGATGGCGATTGCCGAAGCGGGCTATGCATTTGGTATCGTCGTCGCCGGGGAAAGCCTGGCAATCGATCGGCCCTTACCTTTTCTTATCGCCGTCGGCATCCTGGCGGTCGTCGCGGTGCTGGCGGGCCTGGTGCTGCGTGCGGTCAGGAAGCACAAGTCGGGCGGCCTGCAGCGGCGCTGAACGGGGCCGCCAGGGGTCTGCGGGAGACCACTTTCGCCCCATGGCCGGTCAACCGACGTTTGTGCCGAATCGGTCATGCAAGTCCGTTCCCAACGCTGCTGGAACCGCCGATTACTAGCGTAAGATAAATTCTCAAGCGTGCATTTCCGGGGCTCGCTCTCTCCAGGAGAAGACATGCGACTAGCTGACTTCATCTTGCGGGATACAGGCCGCATTGTGGCGGCGTGGGAGGAGTTTGCGACCACCCTGCTGCCAGCCGCAAGAAACATGGACTCCCTCGCGCTGCGTGACCACGCACCGCAGATCTTGCAAGCCGTGGCGAAGGATTTGTTGACCCCGCAAACGAGGGAAGCTCAACGCGAAAAATCCATGGGACAGGCTCCCAAGCTACTCGGTGCGCCGGAGACCGCTGCACAAACGCACGCCCTCCTGCGGGCGCGCGGTGGCTTCAACATCAATCAACTGGTCGCTGAGTACCTGGCGCTGCGCGCCAGCGTGCTGCGTTTGTGGATTGACGAATGTCAGCCGGCCGCCCCTTATCTGGACGACGTGATGCGGTTCAACGAGGCTATCGATCAGGCAGTCGCGGAATCCGTGGCATTTTTCCATTCGCAGGTAGAGCAGGCTCGCGACCTGTTGCTCGGCATGGTTGGGCACGATATGCGCAGCCCACTGCAGACCATCCAGACGACCGCCTCATATCTGGCGGCGCTGAACGCTGGGGAGAAGGTATCGGAAGCTGCAGCCCGACTGATTCGAAGTGGTTCCCGCATGAATTCTCTTCTGGATGATCTGTGCGATTTCAACCGAACGAAACTCGGCTTGGGCATCAACATCACGCCTTACGACGTCGATCTGGCTGAATTGGTCGCCGATACCGTGGACCAGTTGCGTGCAGCTCATCCGACCCGCCGCATCGAGCTTGAGGTGAAGGGCAACGTGCAGGGTATTTGGGACGGCCTGCGCCTGCAGCAACTGCTTTCCAATCTGGTGCTTAACGCGATAAGGTACGGCGCGCCGGACGAGCCGGTCTGCGTTGCAGTCACCGGCCATGACGCGGAAGTCAGTCTCGAGGTCAGGAACAGTGGTCCCGCCATTGACCCGCTGTCGCTGGAGCGCCTTTTTGATCCGTTGAGGAGAGGCCCGGATCAGGAGAACAAAAATGCGGACGGCCTCGGACTCGGGCTGTACATAGTGAGCGAGATTACCAAGGCCCATCAGGGATCGATCGAGGCGCGCTCCGACCAGACAGGGACCACGTTTGACGTGCGTCTGCCGCGTCGCACGTAACGGGCGCGGGCAGCCTGTTCTCTATTGCCGACAGCTGGATTGACCGCATCACCAACTCCCGTTCACCGCCTCACCCCTGCTTTCCCGCCTGAAGCGCGTCGGCGCATGCCCGGTCCAGCGCTGGAACGCCCGCCGAAACGCTTCCTCGCTGGCAAAGCCAAGCTGCTCCGCGATTCTTCCTACCGACCAGTTGGTCGTGCACAGGCATTGTTCCGCGTACTCTTGCAGGCTGTGTTCGCGCAGTACCCGGTAGCTGCTGCCGTCGGCAGCGAGACGGCGGCGCAGGGTCGGCTCGCTCACATCAAAGCGCATGGCCAGCTCAGCCAGCGTCGGCAGCCGCGCGCCATGCACCAGCGCTGCGTGCAGGATGCCGTGCACCTGCTGGCTCACTGATACGACCTCGACCGGCGCGCCGATCAGGCGGTAAGGAAAATCTTCCAGGAAGGCGTCGAGCTCCGCGGCCTGGCGCACGACCGGCCGGTCGAGCAAGGCCTCATCGAATTCGAAGCCGTAGGTCTGGGCGCCAGACGTCACCGCGGCATGGAACAAGCCCAGGAAAGGCATGGCGTCCTCGCGCCGGGGATGCGCCAGGTAGACGTGGGTCGGGCGCAGCGGCTGGCCGACCAGCCAGCCGAACAGCAGCATATAGAAGAAGAGCCCGGTCAGGTCCACCAGGCAAGCCGCGGAGGAGTTCGCACGCCGCAGCGAATCCATGCGGAACACCGCCTGCCCTGCGCTTTGCCCGAGGCTGAGCGCCCCGGCGCGCGGATACAGCATCGCGCAGAAGTCGGCCGCGCAGCGGATCGCCTCCCTCAGCGTCTGGCTGCTCAATACGCAACGGCACAACAAGTCCACTTCCTGCTTGCGCATCGGGGGGTGGCCGTTGCCTTTGGCGACCAGGGCTTCCAGCCGCTCGATCGCGGCGCGATAGAGCGCGGTGAACCGGGCCGCCGGCGCATGCCCGGATGCGCCGGCGGCAGGTGGAACCTCGACGCCCTGCCGCTTCAGTTCGTCCAGCAGGCGCTGCACCATGCCGTGCGGAACAGGTACGGGATTCCCCGGTATGTGGGCATTCATGGTCGCTGGTTCTGATTGCTTCGGTAGCGATGGTTGATCGTTCGGGTGGGGACTCGGTGCGGCCTGGCCTCCCATAATCATCCCGGCACTTCCACCCGCGCGACAGCTTGCGCACGGCCTGGGCGATGGAGGTTGCCATGCCCTGAACACCATGCCTATACGGGACAACCCATGACCGCGCTTCTCTCCCGCAAACCCCCGGCTCCGGCATCGCAGCCCTGCTGCCCTGCCTGCGCCGCTTGAGACACACCATGATCCACATCCTCGATGAAATCGTGCTCGCGCCCGGGCACCTGCCCACTGTGCTGAGCCTGCTGGAAAGCCAGTACCTGCCCGGCAGCGCCGCCAGGGGCCTGGCGCTGCTGCAGCGCTGCGTGTCGCCGCCCGTGGCGCTGGAAGATGCACCCAATACGTTGTGGCTGCTGTGGTAAGTGGCGGATGCGCCGGCTTACTACGCCATGCGCGCCAGCATCGATGCCCCGGTGCTCGCCTTCTGGTCGACAGTCGACACGCTGTGTGAAGCGCGCCGCCGCCATGTGATGGCCGATGCGACAGCTACGCTGCCCCAGCGCAAGGAGCATTGCGATGCGGCTTGAGACAGCACAGGTGCGATTGCTCGCCGGCTTCTGCTCCGGGACGTGCACACAGGAGCAAGCCCTGCTTGCCCGCATTGAAACGCTGCCGGGCCTGAGCCATGTGGCGATTGGCAGGAACCTGGCGGGAAGCTGGGGCGCTGGCGACTACACGCTCGACCTTCTATTCGACCCGACTGCATCCGGCTCGCCCGGTCACGACATCGGCCTGGTTGCCGCGCTGGACGGCATGGCAGAGGTGGATAGCGTCGCCTATCGCCCGATCTCGGACGGACTGCGCGCCCCTCCACTGTGCCACGGGATCTGGCGCACGCTGATGTTCCGGCTCCGGCCTGAAGCGCCGGACTGGCAGGTCCGCGCACTTGAGCAAGACCTGCTGCGGATGCCCGAGTACATGCCCGGCATCCTCAACTGGCGGCTTGCCCGCGTCCTGTCGCCCGGCACCTGGACCCATGTCTGGCAGCAGGAGTTCGCCAGCACAGACGACCTGCTGGGCGAATACCTGATGCACCCCTTTCATTGGGGCCATGTCGACCGATGGTTCGACCCCGAGTTTCCCGAATGGACAGTCCAGGCGATCTCCCATGCCTTCTGCCCGCTCGCGACAAGCCTGATTGCCAACCACAACCGCACCGAGGAATACGCGCCATGACCGCACACAGAAAACTGACAGGAAAGATTGCGCTGGTAACCGGCGCCAGCCGCGGCATCGGTCGTGCCATCGCGCAGCGCTTCGCGGCGGAGGGCGCGCTGGTGGTTGCCACGGCACGGCGCGCAGGCGAGTCCGAAGACGAACCTGGCACGCTGGCTGAGACGGTTGGCCAGATCCGGCGGCAAGGGGGCAGTGCCATCGCGCTGGCGGCGGATCTCGAGGATCCCGCGCAACGCGACGACCTGGTGGCGCAGGCGGCAAGTGCTGCGGGCGGTCTCGACATCCTGGTCAACAATGCCGGCATGGCGGAATACAGCCGCATCGAATCGATGCCGCTGGAAATCTTCGACAGGACGGTCAAGCACTACCTGCGCATCCCCTTCGTGCTCAGCCGTGCAGCGATCCCGCTGATGCGCACGCGCGGCGCGGGGTGGATCCTGAACCTGGGCTCCGTCACCGCCCTGTCGCCTGCTCGCCCATATCAGGACTTTGACCGGGCTGGCGGGGTCACGGCCTACGCCGCGGTCAAGGCCGCCATCAACCGGTTCACCGAGGGCCTGGCAGCGGAACTGGAGGCCGACAATATCGCGGTCAATTCCGTAGCGCCGAGCACGGCGATCCGCACGCCAGGCAGCGAGCGCTATATCCCGGACGGCTATCCCACCGAGCCAGTGGAGTACCTGGTGGAAACGGCGCTTGCACTCTGCAGCGTGCCGGCCCGGCTGCGCACCGGCCACATCGCCCATAGCCTGCACTTCCCCCTGGCGCACGGGCTGAACGTCCGTACGCTTGATGGCCAGGGCATGCTGCCGCCGCCCGTGATTCCGTCCTGGGCACATCCTGGTTTGAACCACGAACTGTCCGCAAGGTGAGGCCATGGAGAAGAGCATGCGCGCTGTCGTCATTGATCGTACCGGCGGGCCCGACGTACTCAGGCTTGGAGACCTCCCGAGGCCGGAACCCGCTGCCGGCGAAGTCCTGGTCCGCGTGGCCTGTGCCGGCGTGAATCCCGCTGACTGGAAATGCCGCGAAGGCTATCTGAGCCACTTCATGCAGTACAGCTTCCCGTTCGTGATCGGCTTCGATGCCAGCGGCGTCGTGGCAGCGGTGGGAAGCGGCGTCAAGGACTTTGTCCCGGGACAACGCGTGTTCGCGCAGACCGCGGTCGGCGCAGGCAAGTGGGGTTCCTATGCCGAGTACGTTGCGGTCAGCCAGGATTGCGTGGTGCCGATTCCCGACAACCTGGGATTTGCCGAAGCCGCGGCCGTCCCCACCCCGGCGCTGGCCGCCTGGACGGGACTCTTCGACGAAGGCGGACTCAAGCCAGGCCAGACGGTGCTAGTCCATGGCGGTGCCGGCGCGGTCGGCACGTTTGCCGTGCAACTGGCAAAGGCGGCCGGGGCAACCGTCGCAGCCACCTGCAGCGCGGCACGCCGCGACGAACTAATGGCGCTCGGGTGCGACCTGGCAATCGACTACCGGGGCGACGACATCGCTGCCGCCATGCGGGCATGGGCGCCGGCTGGCGTCGACCTGGTATTGGACGCGGTTGGCTGCGGCACCCTGCCGAACGGCATGGACCTGCTCAGGCCCGGCGGCATCCTTGTCGCCATCCTGACGCTGGTCAGTGGCGACAACGGCCCGGATCCTGCCGCAGCCGCGCAGCGCGGCGTCCGCACCGCCGTGGCGTTCAGCAAGATGCCCAGCGGCGCGCGGCTGCGCGAGATCGCAGCGCTGCTCGGCAGCGGGCGCCTGCGACCGCCCCGCATCGAATGCCTGCCACTGGAGCAGGCCGGGCGCGCACTCGATCTGGTCCAGTCGGGCAAGGCGGCAAGCAAGCTGGTGCTGCGTATCGCCGAGCCAGCCAATGCTGGCGCATGACCATGACACCATCGAACGGAGTAAAGACAATGAAGAGCAAAGCTCTCCTGCTATGCACGCTTGCCGGTGCGGTGCTAGCCGTTTCACAGATCAACGCACCTTCCCTGGCCGCGATGACGCCTGACGAAGTCAAGCGCCTAGACGGTCCCCTCACGCCCATGGGCGCGGAACGGTCCGCCAACAAGGATGGCAGCATCCCCGCGTGGAGCGGCAAGTGGCAGGCCACGCCCGCAGGCCTGGCGTTCCGGCCGGGCGATGCATATCCCGACCCCTACGCGTCGGAACAACCGCTGGCAACGATCACGGCCCAGAACCTGGAGCAGTACCGTGCCCGCCTGAGCGACGGGCAGCTCGCCATGTTCAGGCTGTACCCGGCAACCTTCAAGATGGCGATCTATCCCAGCCATCGCGACTTTCGCTATGGCGATGCCGTCTACAAGGCGATCCAGCACCACGCCCCCGGCACGCAGCTGACGAGCGACGCGAACGGCCTCAAGGACTATCCGCCCACCGCGCCTTTTCCCGTTCCCAAGAATGGCCTGGAGCTGATGTGGAACCTTCGCTTCTCTTCCGCCATTGCCGAAGAGGCCGCCGTCTATGACCAGGCAGTCGTGTATCGCGACGGCAAGATCGCGTGGGGCAAGTGGAAATACGACATCTGGTCGCCGGTCAACGGCACCGCATTCGAAAAAGGCTCGCCCCTGATCAACCGGACTTTCGCCCGCGTTGAAACCGAACTGCCCTTACGCGAACGCGGCAATATCATCGTCTCCCACAATTTCTGGGATCGCGAAGGTTCGGATACGGCCAGGACCTGGCAATACAATCCCGGCACGCGCCGGGTCCGGCAGGCACCCGAGTTCGGCTTCGACCAGCCGCTCGGTCCGGGCGGCTTCCGCACCGTGGACGACGATCGCCTGTTCAATGGCTAGGTGAGCGCTACGACTGGAAGATTGTCGGCAAGCGGGAGATCTATATCCCCTACCACAACTACAAGCTGGCCGATCCCGCCGTCAAGTACGCCGAGCTGCTGGGCGCCAACCACGCGGCCCCCGACCTTGTCCGCTACGAACTGCACCGCGTCTGGGTGCTCGAAGCCAAATTGAAGCCAGGCTTCCGGCATCAATACGCGAAGCGCGTGCTGTACCTGGACGAGGACACCTGGATGGCCGTGCTTGCGACAACTACGATGCCCGCGGCCAGTTGTGGCGGACCAATCTGCAATCGTCGCTTTTCGCCTACGATGCACGGCGCTATTACCCGGCGGTGGCGTTCTATCACGACCTCACCGCTGGCGCCTATCTGGCGGACCGGCTGACCAATGAAGGCAAGCCGGTACGCCTGAACAGCAGTCCGCAGTTCAGTGAAGCGTATTTCTCGCCCGATTCGATCCGGGGGGCGGGGCATTGACTCTCGCACCCATGCAGGCATCCGGATGACTGAGGGAGGATGCCTGCTGTTGGGGCTTGTGGTCGTGCATTGATTCCATCCCTGGATGTTCCCCATGCATAAGTGCTGGAGCTCGACTGCTCCAGTGGCTTGCGCAAGCGCTTGCCTCAGCGCGAGCTCGATTATCGCGTTCATGGGCGACGAGGCGGAAACCAGCGGCGTGACCGCTGCCCGAAGTCGCAGTACTCCCCTAAGCCCCGCCGTTACGGCGTGCCGCCCGACACATCGACCCGATACACCCGCCCGCTCGTCGTCGACGTGCCCGGATCGGCCAGCACGTACAGCGCCTGCCCGTCATCCACGCCAAAGGAGAACACACTGCCTGGGACAGTGACCTTCCAGTCGACCTGTTCGACGACAACGCCGTCGCGATACATGAAGCTCAGCAGCTTGCCCGTGCAAAGGTCGGTATAGAAGTACCGCCCCTGCAGCGCCGGACTGGCACTGCCCCGGTACACATAGCCGCCGACGATGGCACAAGCGCCCGCGTCATGGCCGTATTCGAAGACCGGCATAGTCAGCCCGGTCTTGTCGCACCCGGCCGCACCCACGCAGGCGGTGCCCTCGGTCCGGTTCCAGCCGTAGTTCAGGCCCGCGCTGGTGGCCGGCGCCACGTCGACTTCCTCGCGCTGGTCCTCGCCGACATCGGCGATATACAACAAGCCGGCGTCGAACGAGAACCGCCACGGGTTGCGCAGGCCGAGAGCCCAGATTTCGCCGCGGCTGCCGGACTGGCCGACGAACGGATTGCCGGCAGGCAAGCCGTAGCCGGACGCGCCGCTGACGTCGATGCGCAGCATCTTGCCGAGCAGCGTTCCCGGGTTCTGGGCGTTGCCCGAAGGATCGCCACTGCCGCCGCCGTCGCCCGTGCCGATATAGAGCATGCCCTCCGGGCCGAACGCGAGCTGGCCGCCGTTGTGGTTGGAGAAAGTGCCGTGCGGGATCGACAGCAGCACGGTGCCGGATGCATTGGCGATATCCGGATTCGCGGCCGACACGCTGTAGCGGGCGATGGTGATGGCGCCATTGGCGTCGGTGTAATAGACGTAGAAGCGGCCGTTGGTCCCATAGTTGGGATCGAACGCCATCGACAGCAGCCCGCGCTCGCCGTCGGTCGTCGTCAGCGCTGCGATATCGAGAAACGGTGTAGCGACCAATGTGCCGTTGCGCACGATCCGGATGCGGCCGGCCCGCTCGACCACGAACAGGCGCGAATCGCCGTGGGGCGCGGTCAGGAAGATAGGCGCTGATAACCCGCCGGCAACCTGCGTCAGCGACAACTGCACGGTTTCCGGCGAGCCGTAGGCCACGCTTGCCGAAGCACGGCCGCCCGCGGTCACCGCCACGGTCTGCGAAGGCGGCTGGGGCTTGAGGAGCGTGCTGCCCGTCAGCACGCTGGCGGCACTGATGGTGTAGCTGCCAGCAGCCAGGTTGGACAGCGTAGTCGACTGGGTCACGGTCTGGCGGAATTGGCCAGGCCCCGATACCGTGATGGCCGCCGACGTCCCGGACGGCAGGCCGGAGATGGAGAGCGTCAGCGTGCCGGTGCCGGTGCCCGTGGCGCTGTCACTACCCCCGCCGTCCCCGCCCCCTCCGCAGGCCGCGAGACCCAGGTAGCAGGCGATGAAGAATCGGCAAAGCGAATATCGAAGTGCTTCGGACATGGCGCGCTCCTGTCACGGCTCAGGCACAGCCTGCCATGCAAGAACCGGTCCACGGCCCTGGCACAAGTCCGGCCGGGCTTCCAGCGGCAGGCGCGCCTCGCCTTTGTAAAAGGTACTTCATGCGCGTGGCATCGGCGATACATGCGGGCGCCTGGATCAGCTATGGTGGCCGGATCCGCAAGCTTCCCCCGGCCAGCACTTCATCGGGAAACAGCGCATCCGTCGCCAGGGACGTCCAGTACTGCTCCGGCTTCTGACTCAGGCGGCCTGTGCCATGCCCGAGCGCGAGGCAAGGAAAGTCAGGAAGGCTGCGACGAGCAACAGCGCGGCGCTCGCCACGAACGTGGTCTGGTAGCCGCTGATGTCGAACAGCAGGCCGCCAAGGGTGGAGCCCAGTGCGATGGCCAGCTGAATCACGGCCACCATCGACCCGCCGACGGCTTCGGCGTTCTTCGGCATGGTCCGGGCGATCCAGCTCCACCAGCCAACCGGAGCCGCAGTAGCCGCCAGCCCCCAAAGACCCAACAGCGCCGCGACGGCTGCGACCAGCCGCCAAAGGGGATCAGCGCCAAGGCGATAACCGCCATCAACAGTGGGATGGAGATCAGGGTGCGGTACACCCCCCCGCTTCAGGAACATGACCAATGAGCGTGGTGCCGATGAAGCCTGCAACACCGATGGTCAGCAGAACGAGCGACAACGCGGACATGCTGACATGCGTCACGCCTTCAAGGAACGGCCGCACATACGTGAACAACGCGAACTGCCCCATGAAGAAGGCGCCGCAGGCAGTCATGCCGAGAGCCGCACCGCGGCTCTTGAACAGCCTGAGGACGTTGCCAGAGGCGGCTGCGCGCGATTCAGCCTGCATTGAAGGCAGGCAGGGATATCGTGGCGGATCGCTTCAACGCAGGGGTGCGGCTGGGCGACACCATCGACAAGGACATGATCGCCGTGCCCATCGGCCCCAGGCTGCGCGTGGCCGTGGTGGCCGCGCCGTCTTACTTCGCCGGGAATCCGGCTCGCAAGACACCACGTGATCTGCCAGCGCACCGCTGCATCAATCTCCGGTTTCCAACGCACGGAGGCTTGTCCGTCTGGGACTTCGAGCGCCGTGGCCGTCAATTGAAGGTGCGCGTCGACTGCCAGGTCGTTTTCAACACCACGCCGCATATCGTGATGGCCGCGCTTGAGGGGCTGGGCGTCGCCTTCCTCCCGGAAGAGGAATTCGCACCCCACGTCGAGGCAGGGCGGCTGGGACGCGTGCTGGAAGACTGGTGCCCTCCGTTTGGGGGCTACCACCTGTACTACCCCCGCCGCCGCCAGGCATCGCCAGCCTTTTCGCTGGTGGTGAACGCACTTCGCGTTGGCGGGTCGGCCCGCCGCTAGCGTCGAAGGGAGCGCGGCGGGCGACAGCCGGCTGCCAGGCCACAGTGAAACGACATGCATGCGATGCCGCGAGCGCTCCTGAATCCGCCTGACCGCCGGTCGCCGCGCGGGAGTAGCGGCTACAAGTCAACCGAAACAGGCCTTACACTTATCCAGGACCAGTCCCCCCATGAACCGGCCTCTATGCCAGGCCAAAGCTCGATCGGCGTGGACAGTCATGCTCGTCAGGTAGTCGGCCATTGCGGTCACCCACCCGCTCGCATCCCGTACTTGTGGCCATTGCTTCCGAGCCAAACCGCTCATTCCCAGGGCAAAGGAGAAGCCATGGAAGAGATCGCAAATACCACAGTCTTGTTCATCGCAGGCTTTGGCCCGATTGTTCGTGAAGCGGAGGCAAGCCGCAAGCTGTACAGCCAGACCTTCGGCATCCCCTTCAATGAGGAGAAAGGCGGTTACCTTCATACGGAGGCTCTGCAAGGAGCGAACAGCTTCGCCCTGTGGCCGCTTTCTGAGGCAGCTCAGTCCTGCTATGGCAGCGATTCGTGGCCTGGTGACGTTCCTATCCCGCAAGCCTGGATTGAGTTTGACGTTGATAACGTCGAAAGGGCTACGGCAGAGCTTGAATCACGAGGGTACCGAATGCTGGTCAGGAACAAGAAAGAGCCGTGGGGCCAGACCGTCAGTCGTTTCATCGGGCCGGAAGGGTTATTGGTAGGGATCACCTTTACCCCATCGATGCGAGAAGAGAAATAATGCTGGCCGCAATCAAGGCCGACGTTCCTTCCCATCGAGACGCGCGCAGGCAGTAATATGAGCGTTCCCTCCCTCCATTGGAAGTACCGTGATGCAAGTACTGGTTGACGCAGACGCCTGCCCGGTTGTCGTCAAGGAAATGTTGTATCGGGCCGCACAACGTGTCGAAGTGTGCGTCACGCTGGTTGCCAACCAGTACATGCGCACGCCGCCTTCGCGCTTTATCAAGGCACTGCAAGTGCCTGCGGGCTTCGACGTCGCCGATGACCGTATCGTCGAACTGGTGAGCAGCGGGGACCTCGTGATCACCGCGGACATCGTTCTTGCCGCCGCCGCCCTTGACAAGGGCGCCTATGTGCTCGACCCGCGAGGGAGCTGGTTTAGCCGTGAGAATATCCAGGAGCGCCTGACGATGCGCGAGGTGATGGAACAACTCCGCAGCTCGGGCGTGGATACCGGCGGACCGGCACCGTACGCTCCGCAGGATAGCAAGGCGTTCGCTGGCCAATTGGACCGCTTCCTGGCACGCCATGCGCCGCCAGGTGCCGTCGCCTGAGACTTGCTAGCCATAGCAACGCAGTAGTGGGGCCGGCGATGATCGTCTATTGCGCCGATGCCGCCGATGTCAGCCGTGCCGTGACGTTTGCCCGGTCTGGCGGCTATCTGGTGGCGGTGTGCAGCGGAGGCCATAACGTCGCCGGCTTGCCCGTCTGCGACGACGGCATCGTGATCGATCTGGCGCGCCTGAAACGGATCGAAATCGATCCGGTACACCGCATTGCGCGTGCGGGTGCAGGCCTGAGCCTGGGCGAATTCGACCGCGCAACCCAGTCGCACGGGCTGGCGACGACGATGGGGGTCAACAGCGATACTGGTATCGCCGGGCTGACGCTTGGCGGCGGCTTCGGCAGGCTAGGCCGCAAGCATGGCCTGGCATGCGATAACCTGATCGCGGCCGAGATCGTGCTGGCCGATGGCCGCATGCTCAGAGCCAGTGCCACCGAGAACGCGGACCTGTTATGCCTACGCGAACGCGCCTGGCGGCATGCCACTGCTGGTTTTGAAGCAGGTTGGCGGGGCGATCGCCCGGGTCCCGAGGACGGAGACACCCTACGTAAACCGCGATGCGCTCTACGACTGCTTCCCCATCTCGATCTGGGACGATCCGGCAGACGATGAAGCGAATGTACGGTGGGCGCGCGAAACGTGGGACGCTATCCGGCCGTTCTCGACGGGCGCGGTTCATGCGAATAATCTGGGCGGGGAGGGAGAGGACAGGGTACGGGCCGCCTATGGGGAAAACTACCAAAGGCTCGTCGAGATCAAGAACAAATACGACCCGGCCAACTTCTTTCGTCTGAACCAGAATGTCCGGCCCGGGCCGGTGCGCGGGCTCAACATCGAATCCACCGACATCTGACTCACGGCGCCGGCGATGCCAGCGGCTTCCCCTTCTCGACCACGTACACGCCAAGCACCCGCGTCGCCGTGCTACCGCTGTTGTGGGCGTCATGCACCACGCCGGCAGGCACTACGAACGATTCACCGGCCTTCACCGTGCGTGGCGACTGGCCGTCGATCAGGAGTTGCGCCTCGCCTTCCATAACGTAGCTGATCTCGTCTCCGGGATGCGTATGACGCCCGGCATAGGCGCCTGGCGCCACCTCCACGCGCGCGACCACGGCTTCGCGACCTGGCACGGATACGTCGGCCCGTCCGACCAAGGTGCGGGTCAGGCCCGAACTCTGCGCCAGCGCGCTAGCTGCCATCAATGCCACGGCGCCGAACATGGCCAAATGCTTGTAGTGCATGACGTCTCCTCGAAATTATTTCGGATTTTCGGAGATGGGTATCCCATCTAGTCCCAGCGGACTTTCATATACAGCGATTCGCTAACGTGATGCATGTCTTGGTCCCTGCGTCGGCCTGGCAGCGGCGAAGCCGTCAATTGCGGAGAGTCTTTTCGCCAAAGCCTTCATGGTATGTACGAAACCGAACGGAATTGGCGACGCAACGTGAGACCGTAGCGCTCAGCGCAAGCATTGATATCACCGTGGAGACGCCCTCCCTCCTCAACCGCAGCAGCGGAATCCGACAAAGAGGTCGCCGCGGTGCGGCAGGTAGAAGTTCCGGTAGCGAGGATGCTGCATGCGGGCATGGGTGGCGAACGATCCGCCGCGAACGGAGCGATGCGTGTGAAACCAGGGGGCGGAATATTCCTGGTAGGGGTCGGGCGAGAACCCTGCATAGGGCACGAAAGGATCAGCCGTCCATTCCCACACGGCGCTACCCCAGCGGATCAGGTCATGCGTTGCCGCATACTCCCATTCGGCTTCCGTGGGCAAGCGCTTGCCGGCCCAGCGGCAATAGGCTTCCGCCTCGTAGGCATTGATATGACACACCGGCTGTTCGGGCGGCAGCGGCACCCACTGCCCGAACCAGCGCAACGCCCATTGCCCCGCGATGCCGCCGGCTGTCCGGCGCCAGCGCAGCGGATGCGCCAGCCCGCTCTGTTGCAGCCATGCGCGTCCGTCGTCGGACCACCATTGACGGTCGCGGTAGCCGCCTGCGGCCACGAATTCCGCAAATGCGGCATTGCTTTCGCAAGTGCGATCGATGCGGAACGGGGCGATGTGGACCGGGTGGGACCACTTCTCATTGTCGAAGACGAACCCGTCGCCTCCGATGGGTGACCCCATCTGGAACGTGTCGCCGCCTGCGGCTGCCGAGCCGGCGCCTGGCGCAATGGAAGGCATGCCGAGCGGGGCATGCAGCGGATAATCGAGCGTCTGGCGCATATAGGTCAGCGCCTCCGCATGCATGTCTTCGTGGAACAAGGCGAGCCGGAAAAAATAGAGCGCAGCGTCGGTATCGTCCGACGTGGCGAGCCTGGCGCGAACGTGCTCCAGCACGGCGGCTGCGTAGTCGCGAATCTCGGGGAGCCGGGGCAGCGCAAGATGCCATCGATCCCGGTGGGCGACGCGCATGGAATCGAAGAGGCGGTCGGCGTCCGCCAGCATGGACGGGAGGCTGGCCACCCAGCGGCCGTCCTGACCGGCACGCGGCTCCCGCAGCACCCATAGCTCCGTGAACCAGGCGATATGGGCATACTCCCACAAGGGCGGATTGATTCCTGCATCGTAAGGAACCTGCCATTGGGACGGCGATAGCTCCTGAAGCAGGCCCCACGTGCGCCGGTGCGCCTCGGCAAACGCCGCATCCAGCTCGAACTTGTTTATCCTTCTTGCTGCTGCCCCCTCAGAACCTATCGTCATGCGTCCTCCCAAGGCCACCGTCGCAATTATCAGTCCGGCGCTGCGCAAAGCCAACAATGGCAACTGGCAAACCGCCAATCGCTGGGCCCGGTTCCTGCAGGGGGACTACGATGTCACACTGGCCGCTGAATGGTCGACGGCCAGCCAGGGCGGCGCCCTGCCCGACTGCCTGATCGCCCTGCACGCCCGACGCTCGGCCGAGTCCATCGCCAGGTTCGCCGAGGCTTGTCCGGATCGTCCGCTAATCGTCGTGCTGACCGGCACCGATCTGTACCGCGACATCCGCACCGATGCATCAGCCCAGCGCTCGCTCGCACTCGCCACCCATCTGGTGGTGCTGCAGGACGAAGGGCTCGCCGAACTGGCGGCCGCGCATCGCGCCCGGTGCCGGGTGATCTACCAGTCTGCCCCGGCATGCGCACCCGCGGCGCCCAGCCAGGATCACTTCGACGTCGTGCTGGTCGGCCACATGCGGGCGGAAAAAGACCCGCTGACGCCCATGCGCGCCCTTTCGCTGCTTCCCCACGATTCGCGCGTGCGCCTGATCCATATCGGTGGCGCGCTGGATGACGCATATCAGCAGGCGGCCCTGGCGCTGGAAGCACAAGCCTGGCCCGGCGTGCGGCGCTATGTCTGGCTCAGAAACCTGCCCCATGACCAAACCCGGCAGCACATCCGACAAGCACAGGCCATGGTGATCTCCAGCGCCATGGAAGGCGGCGCCAACGTGATCACCGAGGCCGTCGCCAGCGGCGTGCCGGTGCTGGCCAGCCGCATCCCGGGCAACTTCGGCATGCTGGGCCGTGACTACGAAGGCTATTTTCCGTTGGGTGACGCCGCGCAATTGGCGCTGGTGCTGGAACGCACCAGCCGGGACGCCGGGTTCCTGAACCGCCTGCGGCAGCAATGCGCACTTCGCGCACCGCTGTTTGCGCCGGCGCGGGAACGGGCGGAAGTGAGTAAACTTGTCGCCGACGCCTTGAAACCAGAATGACCCGGAGCCCCGCAGTGGACCAGCCAAACAACGCAAAGATCAAGCTCACCGCCTTCTCCCACGGCGGCGGGTGTGGGTGCAAGATCGCCCCCGGTGTGCTTTCCGAAATCCTCAGGAATTCGGTCGGCTTCCCTGCTCCGGCAGCACTGCTGGTCGGCAAGGAAACCAGCGACGACGCGGCGGTCTACCAGCTCAATGACAGCCAGGCCCTGATCGCCACCACGGACTTCTTCATGCCGGTGGTGGACGATCCGTACGATTTCGGGCGTATCGCCGCCACCAACGCCATCTCCGACGTCTACGCCATGGGCGGAACCCCGATCATGGCGCTGGCGCTGGTCGGCATGCCTATCGAGAAGCTGCCGCCTGAGGTCATCGGCAAGATCCTCGAAGGCGGGGAATCGATCTGCGCCCAGGCGGGCATCCCGGTCGCGGGCGGCCACACCATCGATTCCCTTGAGCCGATCTACGGGCTGGTGGTCCTTGGTCTGGTGCACCCGAATCGGGTCAAGAAGAACAGCGGCGCCGAGGCGGGCGACAAGCTGATCCTCGGCAAGCCGTTGGGCGTGGGCGTGTTGTCCGCCGCGGTGAAGAAGGACAAGCTCGACGCGGCCGGCTATCAAGACCTGATTGCCTGCACCACCAAACTCAACACGCCCGGCCGACTGCTGGCCGAAGTGCCGGGTGTCCACGCGCTGACCGACGTGACCGGCTTCGGCCTGCTCGGCCACCTGCTGGAACTGTGTCGTGGCGCGGGCGTCGGCGCCCGGCTGGACATGGGGCGGATTCCGCTGCTGCCGCGGGTTGAGCGCATGGCCGCCGAAGGGCTGGTGACCGGCGCATCGGGGCGCAACTGGGTCAGCTACGGCAGCGAGGTGGACCTGTCCACGTCGGTCACGCCAAGCCAGAAGGCACTACTGACCGATCCCCAGACCAGCGGCGGCTTGCTGGTGTCGTGCGCACCGGAAGCCGTGGACGAGATCCTGGAGATCTTTCGCCGGGACGGCTTCGCAGACGCTGCGGTGATCGGTGAAATGACGCAAGGAGCCGCCCGTGTTGCCGTTGCTTAAGCGCCTTGCCGCGCTGACCCTGCTGGGCTTTGCCGGCCTCGCCGGTGCCCAGGCTGTCCTGAAGGTCTCGGCCATTCCCGACGAGTCCCCCACCGAGCTGCAGCGCAAGTTCGCGCCGCTCGGCAACTACCTGGAGAAGGAAACCGGCATGAAGGTGAAGTTCGTGCCCGTCACGGACTACGCTGCGGTGGTCGAATCGCTGGCCACCGGCAAGATCGACATGGCGTGGCTGGGCGGCTTTACCTATGTGCAGAGCAAGATCCGGACGAAGGGAGCCACCATCCCCATCGTCCAGCGCCAAGAAGATGCCGCGTTCACCAGCAAGTTCATCACCGCCAACAGCGCGATCAAGTCGCTGGCCGACCTCAAAGGCCACACCTTCGTCTTCGGCGCGCCGTCCTCTACCTCCGGCCACCTGATGCCACGGCACTTCCTGCTGCAGGCCGGCATCGACCCGGACAAGGACTTCAAGACGGTCGCCTATTCGGGCGCCCACGATGCGACGGTGGCTTTCGTGCAGGCCGGCAGGGCCGACGCCGGCGTGCTCAATGCCTCGGTGTGGGACAAGCTGGTTGAGCAGCATAAGGTGGATCCCGCCAAGGTCAGGGTATTTGCCGTCACACCGCCCTACTACGACTACAACTGGACCGTGCGCGGCGGGCTCGATCCGGCCTTGCGCAAGAAGCTGACCGAAGCGTTCCTGCGACTTGACCCGGCCAATCCCGAGCAGCGGGAAATCATGGCATTGCAGCGAACCGCCAGGTACATCCCCACCCGACCGGAAAACTACGCCGGCATCGAGGCCGCAGCCCGCGCCGCGGGCCTTATCCAATGATGCCGGTCTGATGAGCTTCCGCCTGGACGCCGCCAGCGTCAGCTACGCCAACGGACAGCGTGCGCTCAGCCAGATCACACTGGCGGCCAGCCGCGGCGAGCCCATCGCCGTCATCGGTCCGTCGGGAGCCGGCAAGAGCTCCTTGCTGCGCTTGCTGGCAACGTCGCTGCGGCCAAGCGAGGGCCGTGTGGAGGTGCTGGAGCAAAGCCCCTGGGCGGTGTCCGCCGCACGCCTGCGGCAATTGCGCTGCCGCATCGGCATGGTGCACCAGGCGCCGCCGATGCCGCCGCGCCAGCGGGTGATCACCGCCATCCTTGCCGGCCGCCTGGGCGTCTGGCCCGGCTGGAAATCCTTGCTGTCGCTGGTCTATCCGGCAGACATCGATGGTGCCGGTGAACAGCTCGCCCGCCTTGAGCTGGCCGACCGCCTGTTCGACCGGTGCGACCAGCTCTCGGGCGGCCAACTGCAGCGCGTGGGCGTCGCCCGCGTGCTTTACCAGCGCCCGGAATTGATCCTGGCGGACGAACCGGTCTCGGCAATGGACCCGGTGCTGGCCAACCTTACCCTGGGCGAGCTGCGCAGGGAAGCGGATACACGCGCGGTGCCCCTGGTCGCCAGCCTGCACGCAGTGGATCTGGCGCTGCGCTGGTTTCCCCGCATCGTCGGCTTGAAGGCGGGCGAGATCGCCTTCGACCTGCCGGCCGAGCGCGTGACCGACACGCTGCTGCGCGAACTCTATGCCTCCGAAAGCGCGTCACCCCCGGTACAAGGCAGCCAGGCCCTGATGAGCATCGCGGCAGGTGCGAGCGCCGCCATCGATGGCGATACCCCATCCAGGCCGGCGTGCCGATGACCACCCACCCGCGCGATCCTCAGGCGCTGCAGCGCGCAAGCGGCCTGGTGCTCGCGCTGCTTCTGCTGTGGCCATTGTTGCGGCTGTCCCGGTTCAGCCCTTCAGCCTTGTTCGACACCGAAAACCTCAAGGTGATGGGCGCCTTCGTGCGCAACTTCCTTCCGCCCGAGGTTTCGCCCGGATTCCTCGGGCTTGTGGTCAACGCCACGCTGGAAACGCTGGCGATCGCCACCGCGGGCATTGCGCTCGCCTTTGTGATCGCAACACCTCTGGCCGTGGCCATGACGGGCAGCCTGTCGGTGTCGCGCATCGGCCCCGGCCGGGGACGCAAGCCGCGCATGGCGGTTCGCGCTGGCGTGCGCACCCTGGTGCTGCTGCTGCGCGGGGTGCCGGAACTGGTGTGGGCGCTGGTCTTCGTGCGTGCTCTCGGCCTGGGGGCGGCGGCGGGCGTGCTCGCTCTGGCCATCACCTATGGCGGCATGCTGGCAAAGGTCTATGCGGAAATCCTAGAATCCAGCGACAAACGCGCCGTGGATGCCCTGTTTGGCAGCGGAAGCGGGCGCCTGGCGGCACTGTTCTATGGGCTGCTTCCCCATGCCGCGCAGGAGCTGGTCTCGTACACCGTCTACCGCTGGGAATGTGCCATCCGGGCTTCCGTGGTTATGGGTTTCGTTGGCGCCGGCGGGCTTGGGCAGTTGATGGACCAGGCCGTGAAACTGCTCAACGGCGGGGAAGCCGCGACCATCCTGCTGGTGTTCCTGCTGCTGGTTCTGCTGGCGGACGCGCTCAGCGCGCGCCTGCGCAAGCTGATCGACTGAATCATGGCGCACAAGGTCAAGGCCGCTCAATTCTGCATGCGCTGCCTGCTCACCCTGATCGCGTTGGCCGCCGCGGTTTCGGGCAGCTTCGCGTATCTGTCGCTCGACCTGAGCCAGCTCTTTTCCGCGGACGCTGCAGCCGAGATGGGGCGTTTCCTGCTGACGTTCTTCCCGCCGGAGCTGTCATCCGCTTTTTTGGCCAGAACCGCTGGCGGCATGCTCGAAACGCTCGCGGTTTCCGCCGTGGGCACGCTGTGTGCGGCGGTGCTGGGTTTTGGCCTGGCACTACCGGCTTCCGGGCTCTACGGCGATGCGCTGCGCACGTTGTCGCGCTTGCTACTGAACGTGTTGCGCTCGATTCCCGAGCTGGTATGGGCAGCCCTGACCGTGCTCGCCGTCGGCCTTGGACCGTTTGCCGGCACCCTCGCCCTGGCACTGCATACCGCGGGCGTGCTCGGTCGCCTGTTCGCCGAGGCGCTGGAGAATGCGCCGCGCGCACCCGCGCGCGCGCTGACGGAAGGGGGCACTCCTGCCGTGCTGGTCTTCATGTATGGGACGCTGCCCTGCGTATGGCCCCAGTTCCTGGCCTACATCCTGTACCGCTGGGAAACGAATATCCGCGTGGCGGCAATCCTTGGCTTTGTCGGCGCCGGCGGGCTTGGGCAGATGCTGTATTTCGAGCTGTCCCTGTTCCATCTGCCCCAGGCTTGCACGGTGATCATCGCCATGCTTGCCCTGGCGGCCGTGGTCGACACAGCCAGCGCGATCATGAGGGCTGGCTGGCATTCGTGAAGAGCGCCGGCGACGCTTGCGGTTACTTCCTGCGTCCAGGAATCCATGCCGCTCGCGCCTGGAAAAATTGCCAGATCCCACCGCGCAGATCGGCGAAGAACAAAAAAAAGCCGCTCCTAAGAGCGGCCTTCTCGGCAAACGGACTAGCGCTTCACCCCGGGATCAGTCATCCAGCAACGACAAGTCCCGCACCGCACCCTTGTCCGCCGACATCACCAGCTTGGCGTAGGCCTTCAGCGCAGCAGACACCTTGCGCGGACGCTGCTTGGCCGGCTTCCACCCCTTGGCGTTCTGCGCCTCGCGGCGGCTCGCCAGTTCCTCGTCGGGCAGCAGCACGTTGATGGTGCGATTGGGAATGTCGATGCGGATCTTGTCCCCATCGCGCACCAGGCCGATGGCGCCGCCGGCCGCAGCTTCGGGCGAGCAGTGGCCGATGGACAAACCCGAGGTGCCGCCGGAGAAGCGGCCGTCAGTCAGCAGCGCGCAGGCCTTGCCCAGGCCCTTGGACTTGATGTAGCTGGTGGGGTAGAGCATTTCCTGCATGCCGGGGCCGCCCTTGGGGCCTTCGTAGCGCACGATCACCACGTCGCCGGCCTTGACCTTGTCGTTGAGGATGTTCTCCACCGCCTCGTCCTGCGATTCGGTGACGTGGGCCGTGCCTTCGAACACGAGGATGCTCTCGTCCACGCCGGCGGTCTTCACCACGCAGCCGTCGAGCGCGATATTGCCCGTCAGCACCGCCAGGCCGCCTTCCTTGGAGAAGGCGTGCTCGTAGGAGCGGATGCAGCCCTCGGCGCGATCCAGGTCCAGGCTGGGCCAGCGCGTGTTCTGGCTGAACGCCACCTGGGTGGGAATGCCCGCCGGGCCGGCCAGGTAGAAGTTCCTGACGGCTTCGTCCTGGGTGCGGCTGATGTCCCACTGCTCCAGCGCGTCCTTGAGCGTGGGGGCATGCACCGTGGGCACGTCGGTGTGCAGCTTGCCGGCGCGCTCCAGCTCGCCCAGGATGGCCATGATGCCGCCCGCGCGGTGCACGTCTTCGATGTGGTACTTGTTGGTGTTGGGCGCCACCTTGCACAGTTGCGGCACGACGCGCGAGAGACGGTCGATATCGGTCATGCTGAAGTCGATGCCCGCCTCGCTCGCGATCGCCAGCAGGTGCAGGATGGTGTTGGTGGAGCCGCCCATGGCGATGTCCAGCGTCATGGCGTTCTCGAACGCCTTGAAGCCTACCGAGCGCGGCAGGACGCGCGCGTCTTCCTGCTCGTAGTACTGGCGGGCCAGTTCCACGATGCGGCTGCCAGCGCGCTTGAACAGCTGCTCGCGGTCCGCGTGGGTGGCCACCACCGTGCCGTTGCCGGGCAGCGACAGGCCCAGCGCCTCGGTCAGGCAGTTCATGGAGTTGGCGGTGAACATGCCCGAGCACGAACCGCAGGTGGGGCAGGCGGAGCGCTCCACCTCGGCCACATCAGCGTCGGAATAGGCGCTGTCGGCGGCGATCACCATGGCGTCCACCAGGTCGAGCTTCTTGAACTCCATGGCCTTGGTGACGGGGTTGGCCAGGCGCGTCTTGCCGGCTTCCATCGGGCCGCCGGAGACGAAGATCACCGGGATGTTGAGCCGCATGGCGGCCATCAGCATGCCGGGGGTGATCTTGTCGCAGTTGGAGATGCACACCATGGCGTCGGCGCAGTGCGCGTTGACCATGTATTCCACCGAGTCCGCGATGATGTCGCGGCTGGGCAGCGAATACAGCATGCCATCGTGGCCCATGGCGATGCCGTCATCGACCGCGATGGTGTTGAACTCCTTGGCCACGCCGCCCGCGGCTTCGATCTCGCGCGCGACCAGCTGGCCCAGGTCCTTCAGGTGCACGTGCCCGGGCACGAACTGGGTGAAGGAATTGACCACCGCAACGATGGGCTTGGAGAAATCTTCGTCTTTCATGCCGGTGGCGCGCCACAGGGAGCGCGCCCCCGCCATGTTGCGGCCGGCGGTGGAGGTTTTGGAACGGTATGTGGGCATTTTATTGCTGAAGAAATATCGCAGAAAGGAAGCGGGCCACGGGAATAAGGGCCCTTGCGCGCCCGTGCGAACAACCTCTTGAGCTGCGCCCTGGGCAAAGGGGCAATTATCCCACACCGCCGGGGCTGTCTTGCCACCACGCACCTGTCCCGCCTGAGCCCCCACTGACGGCGAGAAGTTGCCTAGGCTAGACGGATCCCGATAACGCTGTGGGAGGACCGGACATGGCTGCCACGAAATCCACCCGCCGGCCGGCAAAGGGCCGCGCCAAAGCTGGCACCAGCAAGGGACGGCGCTGGTCACAGCAGGTAACCGAGCACAGCGACGCGCTGGACCTCGAACCGCACCTCTTCGCTTCGGACAATCCCGAGGAAATTGCCGCTTCGCTCAAGCGTTCCGCCGTGAGCAGCCGGCGCCGCAAGGGCACGGCGTTCCAGTCGGCAATGTCGATGCTCAATTTCTACATCAATCGCGCCGGCCGTCATCTGCCAAAGGCGCGTCGCGCCACGCTGGAAAAGGCCAAGGGCAAGCTGCGCGAAGCGTTCGGGCGGCCACCTTGAGCGGGCACTGCGCGCCCCGCCTTGCTTGCGCGACGGCATTTTCGCGCCAATGCTTGTTCCTATGTCACCTGCACGGAGCCTGATCATGGACAGAAAAAGCGAACTGCAAGCCACCGTGGACGCCCTGGCACAAGCGGGCAGAGGGTTGCTGGCAGCCGACGAGAGCGGCCCGACCATCGCCAAGCGGTTCGAACGCATCGGGGTGGAGTCGAGCGAGGAAAACCGCCGCGCGTGGCGCAACCTGCTCTTGTCGACCCCGGGTCTTGGCGAGTTCATCAGCGGCGTGATCCTGTACGAGGAAACCCTGGGCCAGCGAGCCGACGATGGCACGCCGCTGCCGGAACTGGCGGCGCGCCAGGGCATCGTGCCCGGCATCAAGGTGGACAAGGGCAAGATCGCGCTGGCCCTGGCACCCGGGGACGAGGTCACCGAAGGTCTCGACGGGCTGGCCAAGCGGCTTGCCGGCTATCGCCAGCAGGGCGCGCGCTTTGCCAAGTGGCGTGCGGTCTACAACGTGTCGGACAAGTTGCCGGGGTGGGCTGCCGTGCAGGCCAATGCGGAAGCACTGGCGCGCTATGCCGCGATCTGCCAGGAAGCGGGCGTGGTACCCATCGTCGAGCCCGAGGTGCTGATGGATGGCGCGCACTCCATGGCCCGTTGTGCCGAGGTCACCGAGGCCGTGCTGCATGCAGTCTTTCATGCCTTGCACCGGCATGCGGTGGTGCTGGAACACATGCTGCTGAAGCCAAGCATGGTGCTGCCCGGCAAGGACGCCGGGCACGCGCCGCCGGCCGAGGTCGCCATGCAGACCGTCCAGGTGCTCAAGCGCACGGTGCCGGCAGCGGTGCCGGGCATCTTCTTCCTGTCCGGCGGACAGACTCCCACCGAGGCCACCGTCAATCTGGACGCCATGAACCGGCTTGCCCCGCTGCCCTGGCGGCTGTCCTTCTCCTACGGGCGCGCCTTACAGGAACCGCCCCTGCTGGCCTGGCGTGGCGATGCCGCCAACGCGGCGCAAGCGCAACGGGCGCTGCTGCAGCGCTCACGGCTGAATGCCATGGCCTGCCTGGGGCAATACGACGCGGCGCAGGAGAACGCTGCGGGCTGAGCTTGCCGATGCGCCTACGCCCCTTCGGCGTAGGCGCGCAGCCCCGCAGCCAGCGCGGCAAACGTCACCGCGCATCGCGCGCTCTCGCGCAGGTCCTCGTGCATCGCCACCCAGGTATCCATGGTCATCGAGAACTGGTTGGGCAGAACCCTGACCAGCCGCGGGTCCCGCGCCGCCAGCGCTGACTGGCACACGCCGATGCCAAATCCCGCGCGTATCGCGCCCAGCTGGGCCAGGTCGCTATCGGCACGGAAAGCCAGGGCGTCGCGCGAGAAGGCCTTGAACCTGGCCTGCAAGCGGCGGATAAAGGCGTTCTCCTGATCGAAGCCGATCGCCGCAAAACGGGACAGATCCGCCAGCGACTTCGGCACGCCATGGGATGCCAGATAACTTTCGTGGGCATGCAGACCCAGTTCGATCCCGCCGACGCGCGTGGCCACCAGCGCTGCCTGCTCGGGCCGGAACATCCGGACCGCGATATCCGCGTCGCGGCGCAGCAGGTCGTCGGCCTGGTTCGACAGCACCAGTTCGATTTCCAGTTCCGGATGCTCGTTGTGCAGCGCCGCCAGTATCGGCGGCAACACTTCGACGCCGATGACTTCGCTTGCCGACAGGCGCACCGTGCCACGCACGCCCGCGCCGTGGCCGCTGGCGACCCGCCGCATCGCCGCGGCCATCGCGGCAATGCCGGCGGCATAGGGCTTCAGCTCATGCGCCGCGTCGGTCGGCGCGAATCCGTCGAATGAGCGGGTGAACAGCTTCAGCCCGAGGGCGGCTTCGAGACTGTCTATATGCCGGCCGACGGTCGGCTGCGTCAGGCCCATTGCCCGCCCGGCTGCGGACAGCGAGCCGGTTTCCAGCACATGAAGGAAGGCCCGGTACCACTCCCAGTCTGGTTCGCGCTTGGGCATGGCTATGCATTTATTTATAGCCGATTATAGGCAATTTCCTTTTAGCCCACGAGCTTGCAGACTGAAGCCGCTTTCAGCACTGGTGCCAACTCAAAAGGAGATTCGTCATGTCCAAAGTCGCTCTTTTCGGCGCAGCCGGCGCGATCGGGCAAAGCGTGGCCGCCGCGCTGCGCAGCAAGGGCCGGCCCTATCGCGTGGTCGGCCGCAGCGCGGGCAGCCTGCGCACAGCCTTCGGGACGGACCCGCTCGCCGAGGTCGTCACCTGGAATCCCGATTCGCCCGAGTCGGTGCAAGCCGCCGCCAGCGGCATCGAGACGCTGATCTACATGGTCGGCGTCAACTACTGGCAGTTCCAGCTGCACCCCGAGCTGATGCGCAAGACCCTGGATGGCGCCGTGGCCGCTGGCGTCAAGTACTTCATCCTGATCGGCACCGTCTATCCCTACGGCCGGGTCCAGACCGGCAACCCGGTCCGCGAAGACCATCCGCCCGAGCCGCACACGTTCAAAGGCCGCATGCGCAAGGCCCAGGAGGATCTGCTGATGCAGGCCGATGCCAGCGGGCGGATCCGCGCCACGGTGCTGCGGCTGCCTGACTTCTATGGCCCGGGCGTGCAAGCCAGCCTGCTGCACCGCGCCGCGCAGGCGGCCGTGAATGGTGGCACGGCTGACATGATCGGGCCGCTCGACCAGCCGCACGAATTCGTCTATGTGCCCGACGTGGGGCCAGTGGTGGCGCGGCTGATCGACACGCCGGCGGCCTTCGGCAAGATCTGGCACCTGGCGGGCGCCGGTGTCACGACGCAGCGCGAGCTGGTCTCGGAAATGGAACGGCAGACCGGGCGCACGCTGAAGCTGCGCGTCGCCGGCAAGACGATGCTGCGCCTGCTGGGCCTGTTCAACCCGTTCATGCGCGAGCTGGTCGAGATGCATTACCTGATGACGGACCCGCTGGTCATGGACGACTCCGCGCTGCAGCGGCTGGTCGGGCCAATTCGCAAGACACCATATGTCGAGGGTATCCGCCAGACACTGGCCGCGGTACGGGAGACCCAGCCCACGGCAATCGCTGCCGCCTGACAGGCCATCATGAGCTACCCCCTGCCAGGGGCGCCGTATTCCGCATACGTCAACGCTCGCGATCATGGCTCGCTCCGCTGCGCCATTGTTTCTATAGTCGTATGGGGCGCCAGGCCGAGCCTTCGTGGCATCGGTTGAAGCACGGGCCGCGCCGCCGAAAGACCCACGGCGTGCCGCCATGATCGGCGAGCCGTATTCATCCACGAACAGGAGTCCAGGTCATGAGCAACAAGCCTACGGTTGTGTTGGTGCACGGGTTCTGGGGCGGCGCCGCGCATTGGCGCAACGTCATCATTGAGCTGGCACGCAAGGGCTATACGTCCCTGCGCGCCGTGGAGCTCCCGTTGACCTCGCTGGCTGACGATGCCGAGCGTACCCGCAAGATGATTGCCCAGCAGGCAGGCCCTGTCCTGCTGGTGGGGCATTCATACGGCGGCGCCGTGATTACCCAGGTGGGTGACCAGCCGAATGTGATCGGGCTTGTCTATATCGCCGCCTTTGCTCCCGACGCGGGAGAGAGCCCCGGCGCAATCACGCAGCAGCATCTTCCTGCCGCAGCGCCGAACCTGGTGCCCGACAGCGATGGCTACCTGTGGCTCAACCCCGACAAGTTCCACGAGAGCTTCTGCCGGGATCTGTCGCCCGACGAAGCCCTGGTGATGGCGGTGACGCAGAAGGCGCCGCTTGCCAGCACCTTTGGCGATACCATCACTGCGCCGGCGTGGAAGAAAAAGCCGTCCTGGTACCAGGTCTCCAGCGAAGACCGGATGATCGCCCCGGAGAACCAGCAGAAGATGGCGGCCCGGCTCAATGCCAGGAAAGTCGTGACTCTGGCGGCAAGCCATGCTTCGCTGGCGTCCAAGGCAGCAGAAGTCGCGGCCTTGATCGACGAGGCTGCAAGCGAGGCCATCAAGGCGTAGCCACTGCCGACTCTACTTGTCCACGTATGGGGCGGTGTTGATCAACAGGATTTTCTCGTACTCACTGATCTGCGCGACCCGGTGCAAAGTCGTTGAGCGAATCGTAGCCAACACTCGTGTAGAGATGGGGGCTGATGGCCAGCACCCCGACGTGGGCAAGCCCGATCGTAGAGACGTCCGTCAGTGCGTGCGCGCCATCGCCTCGGAATGCGAGGTGCGAATGTCCGTGGCGTTGAAATTTGCTCAACGATTTCTCTTCACCGCAGTCATGGCTTCGGCAAGCGCTTGGGAAAATATCGCGGCCGACTTCGTTCGGCTACAGCCAGGCCCCGGCCCATCCTCTGGTGCAAGAATTTTCGTCTGGAGGCAAGCACAAGCCCTTCATGCACCGGCACCCGCCTCGTCCTTCCAATCACCACCCAACGCCAACAATAGCGCAATGCGCTGGTTAAGATGGTTGGCCTGCACGTTGATAAGATCCATCTCGGCGGCCACGAGTGCCTGCCGCTGCTTCAGCACGCTCCGCGTATCCGAGGCGCCGATACCCGCGCGCGCCTCCTCTCGCAGCACCAGTCCACGGCTTTCATCCACCCGCTCCCGCAGTTGCCTGGTGCGCTCGTCATAACCGGATTCGGCCTGCAGTCCCGCCTCCACCTCGCTCAGTGCCTGCAGCGCGGTGTTGCCATAGGCGATCAGGGCGGCTTTCTCTTCGGCGCTGTAGTAGTCCGCCCTGGCCTTGAGCTCTCCACCCGTGAAGATCGGTGCGAAGAACGAACCACTGAGTCCCTTGATCGGGCTGCCGGCCTGGTTGAGCAGGAACACGTCGCTCCGGATGCCGGTGATGGCTGCGCTGATGGAAATGCCCGGCAGGCGCGCTGCCTCCGCCGACTGCCGCATATCGAAGGCCGCCGCAACACGGTGCGCCGACGCCGTCAGGTCGGGCCGACGCTCGACCAGGTTCGCCGGCAAGCCCGCAGCCGGGGCCGGGGGCATGGCCGGCAGTTCCGGCCCGGTCGCGATTTCTCCGGCGGGATAGCGGCCCAGCAGCAGTTCCAGCGCTTGCGCGGCCTGGCTTCTGGCCAGTTCGGCTTTCCCGATTGCGTCGCGTTGCGCGCGGAGCGCATTCCGCGCTTCCAGCAGCTCGGTCTCCGGTGCTATCCCGATCTCGACGCGCTGGCCGGTGATCCGCACCAGTTCATCCTGAATGGCGGCGATCTGCCGCAGTCGATCCTCCAGCGTCGCGTTCTGGATCAGCGTGAACCATGCCCTGGCAGTGGTCGCCGCGACCACGCGCTGGGCCCAGAGATAATCGTCCCTCGTGGCCGCATATTGCGATTCCGCAGCGCGCGACTGGGCGCGGATGCGTCCCCAGAGGTCGATCTCCCAGCTCGCGCCGATCGATAGGATCTGCGTTTCCGAATTGCCCGCCCTGCCCTTCACGCCTGCGCTCGGGAGCATACCGCTGCGCTGGATGGCGACCAGCGCCTGCGCCTGATGCACGCGCACCGCGGCCAGCCGGAGATCGCCGTTGTACGCAATGGCCTCCCGCACCAGCCGCTGCAGCTCGGCATCGTCGAAGGTCGCGAGCCAGCCATTTGCGGCGGCGCCGGCCGTTGCCGCGTTCGCCCACGTGGCCTGTCCTTCGAGCGCCGGCACGGCCTGGCGTCGAAGGGCCGCGCCCTCGGGCGGTGTCTGCAGGGCGCAGCCGCAAAGCATGGCGACCGGAAGCGCCAGCAGCAAGGTCTTCTTCAGTTGAAACGACGACACGGACTTCCCTCTTCCAAATCTCTGGCAAATCGAATCGAGTGAGCCTAGTGAAGCTTGAACACCAGGTAGTTCAGCTTGGAACTGACGCGCAGGAAGACCATGCGGATAATGTGAAACATCTCCATATGCTCCGTATAGATTGCGCCCGCTCCGACTGCCCCAACCGGAAGCATCAGCCCGCTAGATTGGTCGCGCAGATCGAGCTTGACCGCGAACCGGTTCGGCACCACCTCGGTGGCCCCGGTGTTCGGGATCATGCCGCCCTGCGCAATCTGGCCTTGCGATTGTGCCCAGACGATCGAATTGACTTTCGCCTTGATGATCTCGCCCGGATTCGTCGGCAGATAGATCTCGGCGCGATCGCCCTCCTTGACGTTGTAAAGCTCGTTCTGGTTGTAGAAGGCAACAACCTCCTGCGAATCCTCGACAAAACTGAACGCCGGCGAGAACGGGAACGGCACGAGCATGGTGCCCACGCGCACCTGCAGGTTCACGACCTTGCCATCGGAGGGCGCCCGGTAGAAGGTCTGCTCAAGCTCCCATCGGGCGTTCTCGAGCATGACTTCGGTTTCCGCCCGCTTCGCGCGTGCCGTTGCAATGGCGGCAAACTCCCCCTGGCTTCTGGCCGACAGCTTCTGCCGGGCCTCATCCTCGGTGGCCTGCGCGCTGACCAGCTCGCCTTCCAGTTCACGCTGGCGGGTCAGTGCATCTTCCCGGTCGAACTTTGACCCGGCCCCCGCCGCAAGCAGCGCGTCATGCTCCTTGGCCCGCTGGCGGGCGAGCGACAGCCTGGCCTGCACAGTGCTGACCCGTCCAGCCGCGCCGCGCACCGATTCGCTGAGCTGGCGCGCCGATGCCTCGGCTTCAGCCAGCGCGGCATCGTCGGCCATCAGCCTGCCTTCGAGCTGCCTGACCGAGGCCTGATAGGGAGTCGGATCGATCCGCAGCAGGACATCGCCCTTCTTGTAGCGCCGGTTGCCTTCGGCCGGCAGTTCGACGATGCGGCCGCGGACCTGTGGCACCACCTGCAGGACCTTGCCCACCACCCGCACGTCATGGGAAGACGGGGCCACCACGTTGAGCGTAAGGACCAGCATCGTCATCGCAACCACGGGAATCGTAAACACGATGACCATCGACGTCGTGTTCCAAGGCAGCCATCTGAACTTGAAGAAAATCAGCCAGACGGCGAGCGCGTAGACACCAAGCAGCAGCGCATCCATTCAGATCTGCTCCTTTCCGGCGTGCTTGCCGCTGGCGATGTCCATCGCCGTGGATGCCCGCAAGGTGACGATGTTCCTCGGCCCGTAAGAGACTCCATGCCCAGCTACCTGCGTCGACGGCACCTTGTCATGGCCTGGCGCGTCATCGTCTTCCGGTGCCTTGTCGGTGCCGTACGCGGCCCGGTAGAACACGGGTTTCGTGTGCGCCCAGAGCCAGGCCAGTGGCCACAGCAAGCCCCCAAAGAAGAGCGACAGCAGGCATAGCGAATGGATGGCCTCCTTTTGCGGATGGCGCTTGCGATGTGCGATCTTCTCGGGCCAGATATGCAGCATCCAGAACAGGTAGACCCCTGCCACCGGCACGAAGAACAGAACCACCCAGGAGATGGCATTGGCCGCGGTCTCCAGGGCCTTGCCACTGAGTACGGATGCGAAAGCAGGTTCGCTCGATGCCAGCAGGCCGATGCCCGCCAGTAGATAGGGGCGCAGTTTCATCGAATTTTTTTGAGATGGAGCGTTGGCGCTCGGTTGCACAATGCACGGGCCGGTCAAGAGCCGGTTGCCTCGTTGCGCGGGCCGCCCCGGTAGGCGTCATCGCGCGCGTGTCCCGCGTGCCGGTGGGATGGTGATTCGTCCTCGCCTTCGTCCGCTGACGCAGCGTCGGCGTACAGAAGGTTGTACTTGCTGCTGGCGGGCTCGCCGGCAGCGCGGCAGACCGCGGGCTTCGAGGCAAGTCCGGCTTGCGCGCACGCATCGGGCTGATCTCGCAGACCCTTTGACTCCAGTCCGCGCGGGAGCTGCGCATACGCTTGCCCGGCGCCCGCGATCAGCAGCGCAATGCCAAAGGCCCGGACGGCCGGGCGGCAGTTGTTGATCATGTCTGCAGGTTCCTTCGATTGGATTCGGATGCCGACGACGTGCACCGGCGCAGCCGGTCACGTCTCGATGAGGCCCACACCTTATGGCAGCGGGCCGGTCGCGGCTATCAAAGAACTTCGAAAGTCCGGGTGCGCGGCATGGATCCGCTTTCGGTACGGCGGCGCTTTTCGAATTCCTTTGATAGCCCCCACGGCGTGACCGACCTACCCTGTTCCCCGTCGTACATCGCTCGGGTGTAGTCCAGGCTCGCCCGACCCGCAGAGCCCAATGAATGCTGTTTCCCCTATCGTTGCGGGCCTCGTCGCCGTCGCAGCCGCCAGCGCCCTGTCCGGGTGCGCAATCCCAACCGCCGAGACCTTGAGCCCGTTCCAGGAGCCGTGGCCATGGACGAAGCTCGTCGCCGTCAATCGGACCGATCACGATGTGCTGGCGGTGCGCGCCGGCCATTGCGAGACCGGGCCCTCGTTGCGGCAATCGCAATCCGCGCCTTCGTTCTGCTTCCTCGGCAAGAAGCCCGAGCGGCCCATTGCAATCACCTGGAACGATGCCGGCGCCGGTGCGCAACACGCCTCCACGGTGCCGCTTCCGCCCCTGTGGCCAGAAGATCCCCGCCCCGAGGACTTGACAGGCGGCTACCTGTGCGTGCTGTTGCGCAATGATGCGCGAGTGAGCCTGACCGTCACCGCCAGCGCGCAAGCCTGCGCTGTTCTGTAGCGGATCGCGATTGCAGGATTGCAGGGCTCCACAGGCTGGCGCACTGAGCCACCGTGGACCGGCCATTTCAGCACGGTCCACCTGACAACAGCGCTTACTGCACCGAGTAGCCGCGGCCCGTCATGCAGGCCCGCCAGGCTTGCCAGTACGACGTCATGGCCCAGTCATTGCTGGCTTGCACCTGTGCACTGGCGGCAACGGCCTGGCGGCGTTGCTGGCGATGCGCCACGCCACCCGCGATGGTTCCGACTGCCGCGCCCGCCGCGGCGCCCTTGCCTGCGTCGCCGCCGATCGCGCCCGCCACGGCGCCAGCAGCAGCCCCGCCCGCCGCGCCGCGTATACGCTCACCACCGGGCACGATGACCGGAACCGGCGTGCTTGCCACCCGGTACGGATTGATGCCGGTCTGCTGTCTGGCCCAGCCGTAGCAGGCGCCATCGTCATTGGTCTGCTGATACGCCGATTGCCCTCGCGCCGGATAGGCGTAGGGCTTCTGCAGCATGGTCTGAGCCCGCGCCGTTGCGGCCGTGCCGGGTACCGCGCCCGACATCAGAACGAATGCCGTACACGCGGCAAGCGCAAAGTCTGGACGATTGCTCATAAGCTCTCCTGATGAGGTGCCAGGTCCGGGGCACCCACGGGCGTCGGTCCGTCATGCCCCGGTGATACCGGCGCACGCCCAGGCGTGACGGCATCCGGCGGTGGCAGCCGACGCTGCGCCGCTTGTCCCTGGCCAAGGAAGAAATGCCCGCCGGGGAGGCGGGCAAACTGCGAGGTCTTGCCTGGGGAAATACCCAAGACGGGTGCCTGCAAGACGGTCAGTACCCGTCCCCTCAATGCTGACTGCGCAGGGGTGCGTTCGCAATCACAGGAATTAGAAAGAGGCGGGCCGGCGTGCCGGCAATGCTGCTAGCCAGCGCACAGGCACTGGCACAACTGCCTGAGGCTTTGTGCGATATACGCGGACTGAAGCTCGATCTCGTCGTCCCAGCCGTCCGCATCCGCGGCGTAGTCGCGCAGGTCTTCGCACAGCTCGGCCAGTTCTGACGGCCCGACGACCGCCAGGCCGCCCGCGATACGGTGCAGCAGTTGCGCCAGCCCAGTCATGTCCCGTCCGGCCCGAATCGCGTCGTACTTGTCGAGATCCGCTCCGGTCTGGGCGAGGAATGCTTCGACATATCCGGCAGGAATCCGTGGCAACTCGGGGAGAGCATCGTCACCGGGCGATGCGGCTGTCTGCTCCACGTCCTCATGGCCGACGCCATCGTCACCGCGTGCAAGAACCGACGCCAGCGCGGCGAGAGACATCGGCTTGGTCAGATAGCCAGTGAATCCCCTCGCCCGCCCTTCGGCGACATCCTCGGGCCGTGCGCTTGCGCTCACGGCATAGACGGGGATGTCGATGCCGGCGTGCCTCATTTCCCGAAGCAGGTCGAAGCCGTTCATGACGGGCATGTCGATATCGGTCAGGACCGCGTTCATGCGATTCCCCCTCAGTGCCGCCATGGCCTCGATGCCATTGCCCGCGACGATGACTCTCGCGCCCAGCGCGCGAAGCTGGTCGCGCAGCAGATTCCGGTTCAGCAAGTTGTCTTCCGCGATCAGCACGGCGTGGCCCACAAGCGGCGATGTGGGGCGCCCGACAAGGCCTTCCTCGCTCCGCTTCGGTGGCTGTGCTCCGGTGATGACCGCCAGCGCTGCTGCATGGATGCCTGCGAGGCTATAGCTGGAAACCTCGCGGCCGCCATCCGGCCGTGTCGTCGCAACCAGCGGCCCCAACTGCTTCAGCCAGACGACCGAGGCCGGCTTCGGCCACCAGGCCATGACGTGCCCAGGATCAAATGCCTCGGTCACCAGCAGGCAGTCATAGCTGTCTGCATCCACGGGCTCATCCAGGTTTGAGCGCGCCGACGGCTGGCACGCGCCCCAGTCGAAGTGGTTCAACAATCCCTCGATGCACTCGGGTTCGCGGGACAGCACCAGCGTCCGGTTCGGCGGCAAGCCTGGGCGCACCGGGGGCGGCACCGCGTCGGACACGCCCAGCGGCAGACGAACCGTGACGCGCGTTCCCACGCCCAGGGTGCTGTCCAGCATGATGCGGCCACCCATCCGTTCCACCAGCCGCATGCAGATCGACAGGCCCAGCCCGGTTCCCCGCGCCTGGGCGATCCGATTGTCGGCGACCTGGGAGAACGGCTGGAAGAGCCGGTCCTGGTACTCATCCGGTATGCCGATGCCGGTATCGGCGATGACGATCTCCAGATTCCATTCCAGCCATTGCGCGCGCAGGACGATCTTGCCCGCCTGGGTGAACTTGAACGCGTTGCCAAGCAGGTTGTTGACGATCTGGGTCAGGCGCACGGGATCGAGATCGAGCTGCGAGGGAATGCGGCTGCTGTACACCGCCAGGAAGCTCAGTCCGCGCTGCGCGGCAAGCGGGGCATGGGCGATCGCGATGCGGCCGAGAAGCTCCGTGACGGATACGGGCTGTACCTCGATGCTCAATGCGCCCACGTCGATCTTCGAGAAATCGAGCACGTCGTTGACGATCTGCAGCAGTCCCTCCGCCGACACCTGCATCGCGCCCACCCTCATCCGCTGCTCCGGCCCCAGAGGCCCCATTGCGACGAGTTCCATGTTACCCAGCAGCGAGGCAAGCGGCGTGCGAATCTCGTGGCTCATCGACGCGAAGAAGGCCACCCTGGCCCTGGCGGCCGCTTCGGTCGCGAGCCGGGCTTCATGCAGGAGCCGCTGTGCACGTGCCGCTTCCGCATAAGTGCCGGTCAGGAAGCGATAGTTCCAGTAGCGGTACATCGCGAACAGCAATGCAATCAGCACGGCTGTGATTGCGCCGATGACAATCAGTTCCTCCGTCATCCCCCGAATCTGATGCCCGATCGGGAGCGCGAAGATCAGGTGCCCGAAATCTGCCACGAGTGGCGGGCGGCGCACTGCCCAGCCATAGTCCGGGACCCAGTGGAATAATCCGTCCGGCCGCGCTTCCAGCCTGGCATTCAGGTGTTGCGCGTTGGCCCGTGCGCCGGCCGCGACCAGCGGAGTGCCAAGGCTGTCGAACACGATCGGTTCGGGGATCGACAGGTTGGGCCCGGCAGGCCGCAGTAGCTCGTGCAGCGGGATGCGTGTCAGCACGACCGCGTAAAGCGTGTCTCCCTTCGCGACCAGCGATGCGCCAACCATCTCCGGATCGGTGCCTGCCGCACTGGCCGGGACGCCCAGCCATTCGACGCGTTTTTCCCTCGCGGCCTGCAGAACATCGATATCGCGGCTCCGGAAGCGATCGAGGATCGTCCTGGTGATGAGTGCCGGCGGCATCGGCGGCGGTATCGACCGCGCCGCCGATCCCGATGCATCGGGCGATCCATAACGATACGTCGCACCGCTGGCGATCGAGATCATTTCGATCGACGGCCTCTGGCTGGCGGCAATCAGCGTGCCGACCGACTGGTCGCAGCTCTGCTGCAGCACGTCGTCGGCCGGCGCGGACGGAAAAACCTGCGTGCAGAGGCCGCCCTGACTGCCCGGTGAGAGCGCAAGCGTGCCATTGGCACGCAGTTCCAGGATCAGGTTGCTCGCGGCCAGTGTACTCCGGCGTTCGAGGACGGCATCGACGACACCCTGCTCATACAGGCGGGCCACCTGCTCCTGGGCGCGCAGCGAGCCATTTAGCTGAACGAACACGCCCGTGGAGGCGATTGCCACGGCAAGCAGCCCCAGCAACACAATCACCAGCGAGAAGACCCGGCGTTCCCGCTGCAGATTCCGCTCAACCGCGCGGAGGTCGGGCGACGGCTCGAACGTGCCCTGCATCAGGTCAGACCGTTGTCGCGCGCGTACGCGACGAGGTCCGCGTTGCTGGTGATGTTCAGCTTGCGCATGGCCGAGCGCTTCTGTGTCGCCACGGTTGCCAGCGTGCGGTGGAGGTATCCGGCGATTGCGGTGACGGTGCTTCCCGCGGCGAACATCCGCACGACTTCGATCTCCTTCGGAGACAGCGCGCTGGCGCTTGCGCCTGCCAGCGCGCCGGCGCTCGACATCCTGGCCGATATCCCCGGCGACAAACGCAGGCCCTGGCCGCCGATCGCATCAATGCAGATCTGCCGCAGGATGCCTGGGTCCTCGTTCTTGCCCACGATGCCGGCGATACCGGTCTCCTGGATGCGCGTGAGCAGACCGCCGTTGGTCAGCATCGTAAAGACGACGATCGGCGTGTCGGGGCTGGACTGCTTGAGTCGCCGGATCAGGCGAAGTCCGTCATCGCTCTCTTCGGAACGTCCCATTGTGAAATCCGTAACAATGAGATCGGGCCGGTGCGCCTCCAGCGCAGCGAAAAGCTCCCTGCCGGAAGCGCACATCGCAGAAACCTGGACATTCGGGATCTCGCTCAGGGTGGTCTTGACGGCGAGTTGAATCACCGGGTGATCGTCCGCGATCACGGCGGAGATGGTACGTGGTGGCATGCGCGTTAATTCTCCACACCCCGGATCGGCTCCGGGAGGGTATCTGCTACTACAGCCTGCAATGGATGGTCCGGCCTTGAGGCGAGAAATGCCTTCGCTCGCTCAGCGGCACAATGAATGAATCGGGGTGGCGCGACCAGCCGGGGGACCAGCCTGCATAGGGCTCGCGATTGTATCAATTGGCCCACACATCCATTTGACGAATCGGGTCAGTTGCTTGACTGATCGTCCCACGGGCCGCACAGGCCGCAAACCACTGACGGTGCCGACGGCGTCTTGGGTGACGCCCCGGTCCAGGTAAGCCTTGCCGCCGCGGCCTGCAGGATTGATGGGCAGCGGGGACCTCGTAACTACTGCGGACATAGCTCCATTGACGAGCCGCTGCGCTGGCCAATTGGCCAGCGAACGCCTTACTATCAACATCACCCTGCATTTACCGTTGACCGCAAGCCGTGTAGCGGTTCGCCAGCAATTACGAGATAGCCATGCCCCGATACGTTGCCTTTCTTCGCGGCGTCAGCCCGATGAACGCCCGGATGCCCGAACTCAAGCGCTGCTCGAGGCCGCGGGCTTCTCCGAAGTGAAAACCTTGCTCTCCAGCGGCAACGTCGTGTTCGACGCGCGATCGTGGTCACTGGCCAGCCTGGAGCGACGCGCCGAGAAGGCGATTCAGTCTGAACTGGGCCACAGCTTCGACACCTTCGTCCGGCCGGCCCGCTATCTCCAGGACCTCATCGACTCGGACCCTTTCGCCGAGCTCAGCCTTGCGCCTTCGGCCAAGCGGATTGGCACCTTTCTCCGCAGCCCGGTGCCGCCAGACGTGAAGCTGCCCATCGAGCGCGACGGCGCAAGCATCGTCAAGGCCGGTGCCACGGAGGTCTTCAGCGCCTACGTGCCCGACCCGAAGAAAGGCCCGGTGTTCATGCGCCTGCTCGAACGCTCGTTCGGAAAGGACATCACCACTCGCACGCTCTACACGGTCATCAAGTGAGCCAGGGCATAGGCCTTATGCGTAAGGCGATCGCCCGGACACTCGCACCGACTGGCTGAAACGGGTCGAACGACCTCATTCATCTACGCTGCCCGGGTGTTGTTTCGAGGCTACTCCATGGGCTGTTCAGTCCGTACCACCAGTTCCATGAACCCTGAGTTCTGGTCGTACTCCCGGGCAAAACGATGTTCGGGAAGCAGCGCCAGCAATATCTCCGCGGTTGTACGGACCGTGCAACCGCGTGCCACATGACCACCGAACACTCGCCCGCGCGAGTCCGCAACCGACATATGCAGGTGCGCTCCATCCGATGACAGGGATCCGGCGAGCGTCAGGACTTCCAGATTGCCACGCAGTTCGGTAGGGCCTTCCGCCCCGGCAAATCGCAATTGGGCAACGCTGAGGCTCCCGATGCCCTGGATGACGAAGGCCGCATGCAGCTTGAGCTGACTCAGCACGTCTTCGAGTGCGGCACGCAGATCGCCGCCGGGAGAGAGGCGTAAGGGATGTGCTTGCATCACGCGGCTCCAGGTTGGGGCTTCGTGACAGGTTAAAGCGAATTGAGACCAATCGCAATTGAGCACCAGCTTTCGCTCATTGGCGTCGTGCTCTGCGCGGCACGAGGGTTTCGACGGCCGCCAACTTCCGGCCGGGGTCGGTCGCGTAACACGTTACGTTACACGTAACGCCTCCCCCGCGGCTGCCAGTCGCCCGCAAAGGCCGGCAGGTCTGCGTCAGCCTCCCGGAAACCCGCAGCGGGCCTGGCTCCCGCGCTTGCGCGCGATGGCACGAGGCTGCCTTGCCAGAGTTGGCATTGCCCTTGCTGGTTCTGGTGCAGGGCGCTGGCCACGAAGCCAACGCCGGCAAACCGGAGGAGACAAGGATGAGCTGGACGAACCGTGGAGCGGCCGCCTGGGAGCAAGTCCTGGGGCGCAGCCGCGAGGCACATGCCGTGGTGATCGATGACATGCCGGTGTACCGGCACGGAGTCATGCGGCTGCTCGGGGAAATGCCGGGCATTGGCCGGGTCGAACTCGTGGAGACGGATGCGCTGGCGGCACGCAATGCGCGCCTGCCGGCTCCGGCATTGCTCGTGTTCGGCATGCCGCCGGATCTTGCCGACGGCTGGCACCTGCTGCGCCTGGCCAGCCTGGTGCTGAAGCCAAGGCGCCTGCTGCTGGTCTCGGATAATATGTGGCTGCGTCTGCCGCCAGGCCTCGACGACCGATTTGCCCGCTCCCTATCCAGGTCCGCTTCGCTCGCAACGGTCGAACGGGACGTGCGCGCGCTACTGGAGCTTCCGTCCGCTGCGGAAGCCCCGCCCGGGCAAGACGCCGGGTCCGTAGCCTTCCAACGCCCGTTCCACGTGCTCGCGTAAGCCGTTCATGCGGCCACGGACTGCCTGCAACGGCCGCGCACTACTTATAGAGCTGCGGCGAACCCAGCACGAAAACTCTTGCGCTCCGGAGAAATAAAAAGGCCCCACGGGTTACGTGGGGCCAGACGGAACTGCAGGCAAGTCGCCTTACGGCCGGTCAACCGAAATATCGTAGAAACTATTGGCCGGATTGACGCTGATCGCCACGGTCAGGCCTGTGTTTGCCACGTTCATGCCGATAACCTCAGCGGCATTTGGTGCGGCAGGGCGATAACGCAGCCCATCCGACGGCATGTTGGTATGCCAAAGATCGACGCGACCGTCGTTACGTTGACGAGTATAGGTATTTGCTGCCGTGTCGACGGACGTCACCGTGTTCGAATACTCCGAGATTTCGGTCCCCCCGTTGATATTGATCACAGCATCCCAGTAGGCGTTGACGGCCCCCACGGCCGGCAGACCACGCGGCGTCGGCCGCTTTGCGATCATGAAGCCGCCCTGGTGCACGATCACAACCGCGACGCCGCCATCGACGCCCTTGAAGGCGAACGCTCGGGCCGTTCCTGTCGAATCCGTGACATTGAATCCGCCATCCGCGTTGACTGACACGACCGGAAGGTCTTCCGCAGGCCAGGGCGAGCAGCCGCTCAACCCGCAGTCGGCACCGCTGGCGAACTTTCCAGTGCTGTCCACGGTGAACTTGATCAGCCCCGGCGCGAGCGTGCCGCCGCCCTCGGGCCGTTCGAAGCCCATGGCGATCCAGTCTCCGGTGATTTCGCTCAGCGGAATGGTCTGGTCAGGAATCACCAGGCTGGATGGGCCGTTGCGGCGCTCAAGGCCGATACCGGACTTGGAGACCAGCAGCCTGGCGTCGGTGTTGCCGAAGCGGCAGGCCTGCGTGTCGTTCGCCTGGAATTGTTCGACCGCCCCGGTCGTATCGTTCGTCTGCGTCAGCTTGACCGCATCGATTGTGAACCTCTGCACGCTGTTGGCAGTGAGGCCAACCTTCTGGTACTTGCCGCTGCGGAACGTCGCGCAGGTTGCCGACGCGGGCTGGAGAATGGTTTGCACGCCGGCTGCCGAGCCGCTATTGGACGCGACAGCAGCAGACAGCTGGGAAAGGGAGGTTTGCGACGACTCGAGCGCGGCGCCGAGCGTATCGAGCTTCTGGTCAAGCGCATTGCCCGGCGTGTCGCCGTGCGCGGCGACCAGCGTGCCCTTGAGCGGGTCCACGCCAGCGAGATCGACCGTCCCGGAAAGGATCAGTTTGACGGACTCCACCGCAGTGGCTACACCGTCCGTGGTCAGCTTCGCCTGTGCCTGAGCGTCAAAGCTGTTGAAGAAGTCCTGGGTGCTGCCGCCTGCGATCGACGCAGTGATCAGTTCGGTGAGAGGCGTGATATTGGCGGCGGCAGTCGTGCCGGTTCCAGCTTCCACGACGGAGTGAAGGATCGTGCCGTCGGGGGTCGTTACGCTGAGCACGCACGGACGCGTGGCGTCGGGAATGCTGATGGTAAACGTCCCGTCGGCGGCTGTGGTGGCGGTACCACTGCCGTTGGCGCACTTGGCCTGGACCGTGGCATTGGGCAACGCGGAACCCACGGCGGCCGTTCCCGCGATGGTGGTGGCCGGTGTGCCAGGCGTCGACGGCGTCGATGGCGCCGACGACTGGGTGTCCGAGGACCCGCCTCCGCACGCGGTCAGTGCTGCCGCTGCAATAGCGGATATTAGAAGTCTGATTTTCATGGTTTTGATTTCCCCCTGTCGTATGAATGAATGCAAGCTCGTTGCCTCACCCGTTCCCTGTGGGCGATCGAAACCACCCGGGGGCGATTCTGCGAAGAACGCAGAGCGACGCGCATCATTCATTCAGATGAAAATCTGCAGATACCCCCAATGAGAGGGGCATAAATCCCCTGACAGCTTGGGCAAGCTAGGCGGGTCCGTAAGAGACCGTCAGCGTCGCGACAATCAGGCAATCGCTGAATTAGAGAGCTTTGGGGAGAAGGGGAATTGCCAAGGGATCATCTCATCGGGGACCTCTATGAGGCCGCAGTCCGGGAGGACGGCTTTCTGGAGGTGTTTCAGACAGTCGCCGAATCATTGGGCGCCAATGTATTCCATATGTTCAGCTGGGATGCACTGCGCAACGCCCCGCGTCTGTCCATCTACACGCCCGACAGGGACTGGGATGCCATCGTCGAGAGTTACGATCAGTACTACGGCGCATTGGATCCACGGCGCAGCTTTGTCGAATCCGCGGCCCTAGGCGAATTTGTCTGCTGCCAGGACCGCCTTACCGAGCAAGACGTTGCGCGCAGCGAGTTTTTCCAGGACTACCAGCTTCCGTCAGGGTTGCGCTATCTGCAGGGCGTACGCCTGGCTCGCGCCGGCAGTGATGACATTCTGCTGGGCTTGCTGCGAGCGAAAGACAGGCCGCCATACACACTGGAAGAGCGCGCCGCGGCGGCGGGCCTGGTCGGGCACCTGCAGCGCTCCATCAACCTCTGGCAGGACGCCAGGATCCTGCATCGCGACGCCGCGCTTGGCAATGAACTGATGGAGCAGCTGGGCCTTGCGGTGTTCACGCTGGACAGGCGTTTTCGGCTGGTCTTTGCCAACCAGGCTGCCGAAACGATGCTGCGCGCAAGCGCCTGTTTGAAACTGGAGCATGGGCGCCTGGCCGCGGCCACAGCCGCCGAGAATGATGGCCTGCAGGCGGCCATGGCGCGCGTGGGAAAGACGCGCAAGGGCGAAAGCCCGGCGTTGCGGGCCGCATCGGGAGCCTCTCCCGAAATATTCCTCAACATCGCATGCGTTCCCGGCCAGGACACGCGCGCGGCGTTTGGCGATGCAACCCTCCTGGTTACAGCCAGGCGGCGCGGCACGGCGCCGCTGGTAACCGCAAGACAGTTGCAGGGGGCCTTCAGGCTGTCAGCGGCCGAGGCGGCTGTGGCTGAAGCGTTGATTTGCGGCAAGACCCCTGACGAGTACGCCGCCAGCGCCAGGGTCTCGCTCGCCACCGTGCGTACGCAGTTGCGGGCGATTTTCGACAAGACAAACACGCGATCCCAAGCGGAAGCCGTTGGGGCAATGCTGTGGGTGCTGTCGCAGGCGGGGGGTGATCGCTAGGATGGCCTGATGCCGGGGCGCCCGCATCGCCGCGCGTGCCTCCTTCATCCATGTAAAAGAACCGACACGCCGCTCGCCAGAGTAAGGGGGCCCGAGACTCCCTTGCGCAATCCGTTGGAAAAAGCCGTCCGCCCTATCTTTCCAAGCGAGCGCCAAGCAGAACCCCGATTGCTGCGATAGCAAAGTACATCAGGTTTCCGATACGCAGGCCGGCTGCGCCCACCGAGAGGAATAACCTGCTGGCGGACAGGAAGAACAACGACAGGAAGAAGAGGTTCTGCGCACCCGCACCGCCGTGGCGCGCTGACAGGTAGAAGTTCATGCGTCAGGCAGGAACGTTCGAGCCAAACCGGTGCGAGAATAGCCGTGCCGCATTGATTCAGTGGTCTGAATCCAAAATTAACCTGCGCAGACTCTCTCCGGCCAGTGGCATTTCGTGAAGCCGCTTGCCCGTCGCATCAAAAATCGCATTGGCGATGGCACCGCTGGTCGGCCCCATTGCCGCCTCGGCGACGCCCAGGAACGGACTACCCGACCGGTCGATCAGATGAGTGTTAATGCTCGCGGGCACGGCCGAGAAGCGCATGATCGGGTAGCTGCTCCAGTCAAAGCTTCTGATTTTTTCCTGATCGTATTTCAGCTCCTCATAGAGCGTCCAGCTGGCGGACTGAATAATACCGCCCTCGATCTGGTTGTGGATGCCGTCCGGATTGACGATCTGGCCGCAATCGACCGCCACCTCCGCACGCTCGAGTCGCACATCGCCGGTGGCCTTCTCAACGTAGACTTCGACAGCAATCGCGACATAGCCCATCAGATTCTTGTACTTCGCAAAGCCGAATCCAACCCCGTATCCAGGCTTGCGTGGTGGGCGAGGCCATCCGAACTTTGCTGCCGCGAGACGAATGACATCCTGTGCCCGTGAATCGTCGAGATGCTTCAGGCGAAATGCCACCGGATCGATGTGCGCCGCTGAGGCAAGCTCATCCATGAAGCTTTCGATGGCGAACACGTTGGTATGCGCCCCGAGTGATCGCATCGCCGACGTGTTGAGGGGCATGGTCGGCGAGAAATTGTTGACTACCTGAATGTTCGGGAGCTTGTAAAGGGGTATCGCATTTCTGTCCCCTCCCCCTTCCGGCTGACGCATCGGCACGGAAGGCGCCGAGACAAAAGGCCTGGCAAGCAACCGCGCCGGGACCAGACGTCCGGCATTCACTATACGCTCGTTGTGGGAACTGCTCCAAAGCGCATACGTCCAGTTTACGATCGCACCACTGGCGTCAATCGATGCGCTTAACTCACTGACCATCGCCGGTGTGAAGTGGTCCCACATATGCTCCTGGTCTCTCATCCACTGGAGACGCACCGCCCTGCCGGGCAATTCGCGGGCGAGCAGCGCGGCATGCGCCGCCGCATCATCGGCGCCATTGTGCCCATAGCAGCCGGATCCCTCCACATGGATGCAGCGCACTTTGTCCTTCGGCATGGAAAGCATCTCGGCTAGCGCGTCGCGCAACGGATAGACGCCTTGCGAGTGCGTCCATACGGTCATACGACCGTTCTCGAAGCGCGCAATGGAGCAGGACGGCCCGATCGAGCCATGCATCAGGTAACGCTTGGCAAACCTGGCGCTAAGGGTTTTTGCCGTCGGGGGAGATGGCGACTTTGTGTTGGCGACCTCTATCCTTTCGGTTGCAATTGACTTGAGCTCTTGATGCACGGTGGAAGGGTCGGGAAGCTTCCGACCGGGACTCCAACGGCTGCCCGCAGACAGCTTCCGCTGCGCCTCCACGGCCTGCCATTCGCCTTTTGCCACCACCGCCAGCAGATCGCCGTCCCTGACGATTTTGAGCACACCAGGCAGGCGCATTACCTCGTCTTCGTTTATCCCGAGCAATCTGGATCCATAGGAAGGCGGCAGCACGGCACGGGCATGGATCATGTTGTCCATTTGCATATCCTGGACGTAACTGGCAGCCCCGGTGACCTTACCGGGGATATCCAGTCGTTGCACGGACGTGCCTATCACCCGAAACGTCGAAGGGTCCCTTAGCGGCGATGTCCTGGTGGCCTTCCGGTGCAGGTTCACGGTCTGCACGAGTTCACCGAAAGTGAGTGAGCGTCCGTCCGGGGCGCTGACCCTGGCATCCGCCACGGTCAACCTGGCCCGGTCCACGCGAAGCCGCCTGGATGCAGCCTCGACAAGCAGTCCCCGCACCTGGGCCGCGGCATTCAGCAGCGCGCTGCCACTGTCGGCCATCGTATGGCTGCCAGCTGTCAGTCCCTCGTCTGGGGAGGCGCCAGTGTCTGCCGTCAGGAAGGTGATCAAGGATGGCGCCATATTCAGCTCTTCCGCGGCGACCTGAAGCAGTGCCGTGCGCACCCCGGTACCAAGCTCGACCTTTCCTGTGTATACGGTCACCTTGTTGTCCGGCGCGATCTTGATCCACGCATCGAGGAACGGATTGGTCTTCAGGCTCCCGGCCAGCGTCTCCAGTTCTCTGGATACGTACACCGCCGCGCCTTCGTCGGCAATGACTTTCTGAGCCCTGGAATTAGCGCCCGGCAGGAGACTGAAGCCGACAACCAGCGACCCCGAGATCAGGAAGCTCCGCCGACTTTGATCGAAATCGTTGTCGTCGGTACTCATCACGCGCCTCCCACCTTGCCGTGACGCCCCTTCCCCTGCGTGTTCACAGCGGCTCGGATCGCCGCCAGAATCCGCATATGCGTGCCGCAACGACAAAGGTTCGGTTCCATATGCGCCCGCAACTCCGCTTCCGTCGGCCTGGGGTTCTGCTCGAGCAGTGCCTGTGCGCGCATGATCATGCCCGCGATACAGTAGCCGCACTGCGCTGCCTGATGATCAATAAAGGCCTTTTGCAACGGCCCGGGCTTCTCTTTGGTGCCGAGGCTTTCAATGGTTCGCACCGGCCGGCTGCCAATGGCGGAAACGGGCATCAGGCAGGAAAAGACCGGACGGTCGCCCACGATCACAGTGCATGCGCCGCATTGGCCAAGGCCACAGCCGAACTTCGCACCATGGAGTTGCAGTTCATTACGCAGGGCGTAGAGCAGCGGCGTGGACGGATCGATGTCGAGATCGTGCCGAACCCCGTTTACGGTGATATTAATCATCTCGAATTGTTCTCCATTCTGATCTCGGACACCGTTTTCGCGACTTCCGTCCATGCCGGCTCCTGAGAATAGGCGGCACGCAGATAGCCCGCAAGATCAGCAAGCTGGTCATCACGCAAGGACTCAGAGAACGGGGGCATGAAATGGATTGACCCCGCGCCTTGCCAAGGGACGCCGTTCATCAACATCTGAATGACATTGCGTGGGCTTCGCGCATTCACGGCCGTGCTGGAGGCAAGCCCTGGACGTCCGCCAATCGCCTGCATCGGTGCGCCATTGCCATGACAGGCGGCGCATGCAGCATTGAAGAGCGCTTCGCCGCGACGCACGCTATCGCCTTCCGGCGGCCTTCCCACATTGGAGACTGGCTGCATGGCGGCCACAGTGCCGGGCTTTTGAATAGAAAGGATGTAGGTCGCGATTGCTTCGACATCGCTCACGGGCACAGTGGCGAGCTCCTGCGTCACCGGGAGCATTGGACCTGCTGCGGCACCATGCTCGCTGGCGCGGCCGGTGCGAAGGTAAGTCACGAGCTGCGCCTTGGTCCAGGGGACTACCGCACTGCCCAGCGCATCCAGCGCCGGTGCCTCCCAACCGTCGACCAGCCCTCCCCCGAAGGCCTTTCCGGACTTCTCGCCACCAATCAGGTTGAGGGGCGAATGGCACGCCGCGCAATGTCCGGTGCCGTCGACCAGCATGCGCCCCCGGTTCCACTCTGCGCTCTCGGATGGCTCGGGCTTTTGTTCCCCTGGTTTCAGGAACAGGACGTTCCAGAAGGCCACAAACGGCCGAAAGTTAAGGGGAAAGATCAGATCATTGTCCGGAGCTTTTGCTTCAACCGGATCCAGGCTCATCAGGTAGGCATAGGCTGCGGCAATGTCGCCGTCCGACATCCTGGTGAAGTGAGTGTATGGGAATGCCGGATAAAGTTGATGACCATCGCGCGCTATGCCACGACGCATCGCTCGCGTAAATGCCTCCAGGGACCACGAGCCAATGCCCGTGGCGGCGTCAGGGGTGATGTTGGTCGAATAGATCGTGCCAAAGGGCGTCTCCAGCGGCAAGCCACCAGCAAACGGTTTCCCGCCCTTGGCGGTATGGCAAACGAAGCAATCACCAAGTGCGACGACCCGAGCGCCATAAATCCTCGTCTGACTGTCCCATGAACTGACCGGCGGTGCAGGCACGCTGGCAAGGGTCGGCTCCCACATGTTTACTGCTGCAGCACTGCAGGCCACCACCGTGGCGCTCAGTGCAGCTATTAGCAGATTCCTCTTTCTCATCGCTGCACCATTGGAGATCAACACTTCACTCGATGTCAATTTGCCGGCAGCACCCCCGATGTGCCCGCCATGGGCCAGCAACGATACGCGCTGTCGCTCAAAGGGAGGACGGGCGCCTCAGACACCCGCTCGCCTGACACAACCCTGGGCGCGCCTCCCGAGCGAGCTTTCAGCCATTCTAGTAGCGCACCGCGGCTGCAAAGCATTGCTTGGCACGCAAAGCTCGGTTGCGCGGGCACCCTCTTCCGATCTGTCATGACCATGCCTATGCTTGCCCCCACACTCCCTTGTCAGGGGCAGCCGACTTTCTGGATGAGATTTGACATGACCGACGATCTGATATGCCCATGGCCCCCAGGCGCGCTCGCGAGCTTGACTCGCATACGCGCTGGCTTTCGCTTCAGTGCCGGCGCGGTGAGGTCCGTGCTATGACTTCGCACAAGCGTCGACGGGCCATTGTGATCGGCGGCTCGCTGGGGGGACTGTTCACTGCATCTGTGCTGCAGGCGATCGGGTGGGAAGTGGCCGTATTCGAGCGCTCTCCCGGGCAGCTGGAAAGCCGGGGCGGCGGATTGGTCCTGCAACCGGACGTACTGGAAGCGTTTCGATTTGGCGGCGTCCGGAGGCCGCCGGAAATGGGAGTTCGGTCGAAGTATCGAATCTTCCTGGACCCTCATGGCGAGATTGTCGAGCGGCTGCTTATGCCGCAAACGCAGACTGCATGGAGCATCCTGTACAGTCTTCTCAAGGAATCGCTGCATCCCGGCCTGGTTCATGCTGGCGAGGCACTTGTCCGTCTCGAGCAGCTTGGAGATGAGATGCTGGCAACCTTTGCGAGTGGCCGGGTGGAGCGTGCTGACCTCCTGGTAGGTGCCGACGGGCCCCGTTCCACCGTACGGCAATGGTTGTCACGGGGCGATGCGCCGGCCTATGCGGGCTATGTCGCGTGGCGCGGGCTGCTGCCTGAGGGAAGCCTCGATCGGGAGGTTACAGCACGCCTTACCAATGCGTTTGCATTTCAGCAAGGCCCGGATCATCAAATGCTGACCTACCTCATTCCAGGCGAAGACGGCTCCATACGCCCGGGCGAGCGGCGCCTGAACTGGGTGTGGTACCGCAACCTGGCCGCAGGGCGATGCTGGATGCGGCCCTGACGGACCGGGACGGCCGTCGGCGCTCCCACTCCATCCCGCCGGGCGCGCTGAAATATCTCCATGGCGACGCGTTGAGGAAGGCAGCAAGCCTGAGTCTGGCGCCCGTCTTCCAGCGACTGCTGCTGTCGACAAAGGAGCCCTTCATGCAGGTCATCCAGGATTATCAGGCTCCAAAGATGGTCTTTGGACGCGCGATCCTGCTTGGCGACGCAGCCTTCGTCGCCCGGCCCCATACCGGGGCCGGTGCGGGCAAGGCAGCCGCCAATGCCCTGGCACTCGGCAAGGCGCTGCGTGATACAGGAACGGACATAGATATAGGCCTCGCGACTTGGCAGCAAAGCCAGTGGGCAGAGGGCAAGCGCATGGCCCAATGGGGCATGTCGTTGGGCAGCACGATCATGGGGTTGTAGCAGGTAGCGGGCCACACGATGGCCAGTAGACGGGGCGCTTAGCCTGAGCCTACCACCATGCAACGGCTCGTCATTGGTGCAATCCGGCGACCGCGTGAGCGTGCCGCCAGCATGGACTACATTCAGCCAGTGGCTATGCCTGAGAACTCAAAGGTTCAGCAGACGTGCCGCGTTGCCCCCAACGACCATGCGCTTCTGGTCATCAGGCAGAGCGAGACGATCCAGGAAGCGCACGGGTTGCTCATAGCCCATGTCGAAGCAATAGTCGCTGCCCAGCACGAGGCGGTCCGCCCCAATGTTCCGAATGAGAAAGTCAAGGGTTGGGCCGGAGTGCGAGATCGTATCGTAGCTAAACCGGCGCAGGTAGCTGCTGGGCTTCTGTGCCAGGCGCTTCGTTTCCGAACGCATCGACCAGCCCGCATCTATCCGCCCGACAAGGATTGGCAGAGCGCCACCCGCGTGAGGCAGAGAGAAGTGCAACGCGGGATACTTGTCCAACACCCCGCCCAGAATCAGATGGGACGCAGCGATCGCGGTATCAAACGGATTGCCGAGCAAGTTGCTCAAATAGAAGTCGGCCAGTCGCGCGCCGCCGACTGTTTGCTGGGGATGAAGAAAGATCGGCAGATTCAGCTGCTCGATGCGCTTGAATATCGGCGAAAACAACGGGGCATCGAGGTCACGATTGTTGATGTTCGTTCCCATGTAGATGCCGCGCACGCCCGGTAATCCCGCCGCAAATTCAAGTTCATCGATCGCGTCGTTCGCATTCAGCATCGGCAGCGTTGCCAGTACGACAAACCTGGTGGGATGCTTCCGGTGGACATCGGAGGCCGCGGTGTTCCATGCTCTGGCGAGCTTTGCATTGAGTGTGCGATCGGCCCAGTAGACCATTGGCACACTCAGGGAGATGGCCTGGACGTCGACCCCTGAATTGTCCATGTCCCGGACGCGTTGCTCCACGTCGATAAATTTCATGGGCAGGGGCCCCAGTCCGCCGGCAGGCGTCTGGAACGTGAAGGAGTCGTCGTTGCGGAAAAAGTGGCCGCCGAACTGCTTCCCTTCACCACCCAGAAGCCCCAGGAAGCTTTCGGAATAATAGTGCGCGTGTATGTCGATCGAAAGCGGTTTGCCGGTGCTCGCAGCGGCCGTGGACGGCTGCGAAGCCAACGCTGGCAATCCTGCCATCATGCCCGCGGCGATTGCACTCACCGAACCAAGCAGTCGACGCCGGTTGGGCGATACGCAGCAAGGACAATCCATGTCTCTGTCTCCTTTTATTGTTGAAGTTTCAAGCACCACTTGCCTTCATCCGGCCTATTCCGGCGTGTGGCCAGCGCGACTTGGAGGGCGCTGACCATGCATACGCGGAGTACAACGCCAGTCAATTTATCGAATGATTATTTGCGTGGCAGTGTAGGACGGTGGGCTCCAATCAGAAAGCGCAGAAAGATCGGGGATTACCCTATTGTCGCGGCTCGATGTGCGCCGGCGGCGGGGATCGGCGCCAGGACGCGGCCCGATAAGAGTCCAGCTACGCTCTCTTGGTCGCACACCAGCCGATAGCACCTAGGGTAAATCCTCACACGCATCACGCTTGGCCCTCCGAACCAGCTCGCCTACAATTTATCTACCGATCACTTATCGATCGATAAATAGCAGAGGCAACCATGGCAATTACGAAACTAGCGCACTACTCGATCCGCACCACGGACCTCGACCGGTCGTGCGCCTTCTATCAACGCATTCTTGGTTTCCGTCAGGGATATCGCCCGCCGTTCGATTTCCCCGGCACCTGGCTGTACCTGGGAGATGACGAAAGCGAGTTCGGCGTGGTGCACATCATCGGCGTCGATCCAGACAACCTCGGCGGCCTGAGTGCCTATCTGGGTGACCGTCATCTCCCGGTTTCCGGCACCGGCACCGTCGACCACATCGCCTTCCTTGCCACCGGTGTTCAGGAAATGTGGGCGAAGCTGAAAGCCGAAGGCATGGCCTGGCGCGACCGCACGGTGCCGAGCCTCGGCCTGCACCAGGTGTTCATCGAAGACCCGTCTGGCGTCACCATCGAGCTGAATTACCCCGCCGCAGAAGTCGCGGGCCTTGATATCCCAGGTGGCAGCGCGACTGCGCACAGCATGGCAGTGACAGGAGAATGATCATGACAATGTTTTCCAGGCAGCCCAAGGCGATCGTAGTGGGTGGCTCGCTGGGCGGGCTCTTTGCGGCCAATCTTCTGTCTCGCGACGGCTGGGACGTCGAAGTCTTCGAGCGTGTTCCTGAAGCGCTCGCAGGCCGCGGTGCCGGCATTGTCACGCACCCCGAGTTGTTCGAAGCGCTGGCCGCGGCAGGTGTCCAGGTCGACGATTCGATCGGTGTGCGCGTGCAGTCGCGCCTGACGCTGTCACAGGACGGTTCAGTGCTCTCGCAGCGAGAAATGCCTCAGACGCTGACGGCGTGGGGCAAGATGTATCAGGTGCTGCGCGCAGCCTTCCAATTGGGTTGCTATCGACCGGGGGGAAACGTGGTTTCCGTCGAGAGCGAGCCGGGTCGTGCCGTCGTGACCCTCGATGATGGCTCCGCGCATTCTGCCGATCTTGTCATTGCCGCCGACGGTTTTCGCTCCGCGCTGCGCGAGCGTCTGCTGCCTCATGTCCAGCTCCAGTACGCGGGCTACATTGCGTGGCGCGGCCTGGTGGACGAAATGGCGCTCAGCGAGTCCACGCGGGATGCGCTGTTCGAAAAGTTCGCGTTTTGCCTCCCACCGCACGAGCAGATTCTCGGCTACCCGGTGGCCGGCCAAGACAACAGCACCCAGCCCGGCGAGCGACGCTATAACTTCGTGTGGTATCGCGCCACCAGCGAGGACATCGATCTGCCCAATCTGCTGACCGACGCCAGCGGCAAGCGCTGGTCGGGTGGTATTCCCCCTACGCTGATCCGCCCCGAGGTGCTCGCGGACATGGAAGAAGCGGCGCTGACCCTGCTCGCGCCCCAGTTTGGCGAAGTCGTGACAAAGGCCGCGCAACCGCTGTTCCAGCCAATCTTTGATCTTGAAGTCCCGCGCATGGCGTTCGATCGCGTCGCGCTGTTGGGCGATGCCGCCTTCGTGGCGCGACCCCACTGCGGTATGGGTGTGACCAAGGCTGCAGGCGATGCCATGGCACTGGTGAAGGCGCTGCGGGCTCACGACACCGTGCCGGCGGCGCTCGAAGGCTACAGCGCTGAGCGCGTTCAGGTGGGGGCGGCGATCGTCCAGCACGCCCGCCACCTCGGCGCCTACATGCAGGCCCAGCTCAAGGACGAGACCGATCGCCAGATGGCCGAGCGCTATCGCACGCCGGAAGCAGTCATGCGCGAGACGGCGGTGTCGACGCGATTCTGATCGCATTACCGCATACCGCTATCCCCGGCGGCGGTGCTCTGCCAGCCAGTTACGCTGCCGCCAACAATAGAGAAGATCCGTCCAAATGGAGACAAGCATGGAACACCTTGCCGCAACGTATCCGCCAAGCGGTGATGAGGCAACATCGACGCCGCTTCCCCCACCCAATCCGGTGCTCAGCAACCCGGCATTCCAGGCGCTGGTCCGCGCGCGCCGCAGCTTCGCGTATACGCTTACGACTCTCATGCTGGCGGTGTACTTCGGGTACATCCTCACGCTCGCCTTCAACCCGGCGCTGCTCGGACGTCCATTGACGCCGGGACAGCCAATGTCCATCGGCATTCCGATCGGATTCGGCATGTTCGCGATCACCTTCTTCCTCGTCGCCCTGTATGTCCATCGTGCCAACACCGTGCATGACGCGATGATTCACGCGATTCGCGAAGGGGCGGAAAAATGAAGCGACTCTCACTGTTCATTGCATTGTTTTCGGCCACCTTGCCAGCCATCGCCGCCACACCGACGGTCGGCCAGGGGCTGAACGTCATCGCCATCGTGATGTTTCTGGTCTTCGTCGCCTCAACGCTGCTGATTACGCGCTGGGCCGCCAGGAACACCCACAGCGTTGCAGATCACTACGCCGCGGGGGGCAAGATCACCGCCATGCAAAACGGCTGGGCCATCGCCGGCGACTATATGTCCGCCGCGTCCCTGCTCGGCATCTCCGCACTTGTCTTCACCAGCGGCTATGATGGTCTGATCTATTCGATCGGCTTTCTGGCAAGCTGGCCCATTATCCTGTTCCTGATTGCAGAGCCACTGCGCAACCTGGGCCGGTTTACCCTGGCCGACGTGGTCTCCTACCGCTTGCAGCAACGCCCGATCCGCGCGTTCTCGGCGTCGAGCTCGATCGTCATCGTGCTGCTTTACCTGGTTTCGCAAATGGTGGGCGCGGGCAAGCTGGTGGAGCTGCTGTTCGGCTTCAACTACACGGCGGCAGTAGTGCTGGTCGGTGTGCTGATGGTCATCTATGTCTTTTTCGGCGGCATGCTGGCGACGACGTGGATCCAGATCATCAAGGCTGTCCTCCTGCTGGCAGGCGCGGGATTCATGGCGTTCATGGTGCTGGGCCGCTTTGGCTTCAGCCTCAATACCTTGTTCGCCGAGGCTATCGCGGCCCACGGCAAGCACGCCGCGATCATGAGTCCGGGAGGCCTTGTCTCCGATCCGGTCTCGGCCGTCTCCCTCGGGCTCGCGCTAATCTTCGGCACAGCGGGACTACCGCATATCCTGATGCGCTTCTTTACGGTCGCTGACGTCAAGGCGGCGCGCAAGAGCATCCTGTATGCGACCGGCATCGTCGGGAGTGGCTACGCGCTGATCATCATCATCGGCTTCGGCACGATTGCGCTCGTTGCCAACGACCCGCTGTATCACAACGCCTCGGGCGCGGTAATCGGCGGCGTCAACATGGTCGCCGTGCATCTGGCGCATGCCGTAGGTGGCAACGTCTTCCTTGGCTTCATCTGCGCGGTGGCATTCTCTACCATCCTGGCGGTGGTTGCGGGCCTGACGCTGGCTGGCTCATCGGCCATCTCCCATGACCTTTATGCCAAGGTGCTGCGCCAGGGCACGGCGACGGACAAGGACGAAATGCGGGTGTCGCGCATGACGACACTGGTGCTCGGGGTGTTGTCGATCCTGCTGGGCATCCTTTTTGAGAAGCAGACCATCGCTTTCATCGTCAGCCTGACGTTCTCCATCGCCGCCAGTTCTAACTTTCCCGTGCTGCTGCTCTCCATTTACTGGCGCGGGCTGACCACGCGGGGTGCCGTCGTCGGCGGCTCGCTCGGCTTGTTGACTGCGGTGCTGCTGACGGTGCTGAGCCCGACGGTCTGGGTCCAGGTGCTGGGACACGCGAAGGCGATCTATCCCTACGAATATCCGGCGCTGTTCTCGATGCTGGTCGCGTTTGCGGGAATTTACGTCTTCTCTGTGACTGACAAATCCGCTCGCGGCGCGCGGGAGCGCGGTGCCTTCCGCAATCAGCTGGTGGATTGCGAGCTGGGCTTGATCAAGCGTCAATAAGCGGGGGCTGCGGCGGAGTGTCCGGCGCCAGTTCCGCCGGACTCCCATCACCGCGGCGGAGGGCTAGCCGTGCACGCCCGGGCTGATTCGGCATATTCCAATTTATCACTTGATTGGTACAATGGAAGCGGCAACCCCCATCCGGGGCTCTGCACAGGTGAACAAATGGAACGAGGCGCCACCACAGCCAAGCACGGCATACCGGCCAAGCCCGGCAAACGGCTGCTCCCGGAAGAGCGGGAACAGCAGATTGTCCAGAAGGCCATCGAGCATTTCACCCGGAATGGTTTCTCCGGCAGCACCAGGGAGCTGGCGAAGCAGATCGGCGTTACGCAGCCGCTGCTTTACCGCTATTTCGAGAGCAAAGATGCCCTGATTGAGCGCGTCTACAATGAGGTCTTCCAATGGCGGCCAGATTGGGAGCGGCAAATCGCCGACCGGTCTACTCCGCTGGCGCAGCGGCTCTACGCCTTCTACCTCGACTATGCGTCAGTGATCTTGCGCGAGGAGTGGATCAGGATCTTCATTTTCGCCGGCCTGACGCGCGAAGGCATCAACAACAAATACCTCAGCAAGCTTCGCAGCAAGGTCTTCCTGCCCGTGCTGGCCGAAGTCCGGGCAGAGTACGGTATCCCGGAACCGCGCAGCGCCGCCGAGCTTGATGCCGAGGTCGAGATGATCTGGAGTCTGCACGCCGCCATCTTCTATCTGGGCGTGCGCAAATGGGTCTACGGGCTCAAGGTCCCGGCTGACCTGGGCGGCGTTGTGCGCCAGAAGGTCGATATTTTTCTGCAGGGCGCGCCCGCCGTCATGCTGAGCCTTCGGCGTCCGGTCGCCTGATGCCGTCGCATGCCGCATAGCGTAAGCGCATTGCCAGTGCGGATGTCTGAACCGCCTGAACGCCCTCCCGTCAGACCAACGCTTCGTGCAGCCCACCATCAACGAGACGGGAGGCAGGATCTTGTCAACGGCGACAGGCGGCGTGATACGCTTTCCTGAGGGTCCACGCCGATCCCTGCCACCCGGAGTGCTCTGACATGGACAAGCTGCTGGCATTGAGAGTTTTTGTCGAGACTGTCGACGCCAAGGGCTTCTCTTCTGCGGCCAGACGGTTGAGCCTTGCCACCTCGTCCGTGACGCGCATGATGGACAGTCTCGAGGAAGATCTCGGTGCGGTCCTATTGAACCGGTCGACCCGGCAGGTCACGGTATCCGCAGCCGGTGCCGCCTACTACCAGCGCGCGCGAAAGATCCTGGATGCCGTTGCGGAAGCGGACGCCCAGATCGCCGACCGCGGCGACACGCCAGTCGGCCAACTGCGCGTCTCGCTGCCGGTTGCGTTCGGGCGGCGTTGCATCGCGCCTTTTCTGGGCGGTCTGCTGGCACGTTATCCCAAGCTCGAGCTGGAAGTGACGCTGACGGACGAGATCGTGGACTTGCTTAGCGAGCGTATTGACTTGTCCATCCGGCTTGGCAGTGCGGCATCGTTGGATGATGTGGTTGCGCGCCAGATCGGCACGTTCCGCCGCAAGGTAGTAGCCAGCCCGGGCTATCTCCTGCGCCACAGCCTGCCCGCAGCACCACTGGACCTGGCGGGGCACGAGTGCTTGCGGTTCAGCTATGACGTGGGGCAGCAAGTCTGGACCTTTGTCCGTGACGGCGAAGAGATGCAAGTCCCCGTTCGTGGCAACTTCAGAAGCAACAATTCCGAGGTACTGCGCGAGCTAGTGATGTCCGAAGCAGGTATCGCGCTGTTGCCGGACTGGCTTGTCGCAGAAGACATCCAACGCGGAAACCTGACGTCGCTCTTCGATGACTGGTCCGTCAACCCGAACCGCGCCACTTCCGCCATCTCAGCACTCTTCCTGCCCAACCAGCGCGGGTCAAGGCGTATTGGCGCGTTTCTCGACTTTCTTGGCGAGATTCCCGGGCCGACTTATCGGGGCAATACCGCACGGTAGTCCCCCGCCACTGCCAGTGCGAAACACTGGCCATGGTGGCACGGAATCCTGTGATGGTACCCGTACCCGGCGCCTGAACCATCGTGCGCCGTCAAGCACTCATCCGGCAGCCGGGGTACCAACCAACGCAACCTCACCTTGCCGCCCACGCAATGCTTCTTTGCGCGGCAGACCGATTCTCCCCGGATGCACCGGCCCCTACTCTGTGAACCATCTCTTCCGAGATCAGGGCACGCCAGGCATCGCCCTGCCGCCCCGCACTGATCGTACCGACTTGATGGAGATTCACCGTGACCAAGCATCTGATGACCCCCGTTCGCATTGGTAACCATACGCTCTCGCACCGCGTCGCGATGGCGCCGTTGACGCGCTCCCGGGCAGGCCAACCGGGCAACGTTCCAACCGCGATGAATGTCGAGTATTACCGCCAACGCGCCAGCGCAGCACTGATCGTCACGGAAGCAACGCAAATCTCACAGCAAGGCCAGGGCTACGCCTGGACGCCGGGGATCCACTCCGAAGAACAGGTGCAGGGCTGGCGTGCCATCAGTGATGCCGTGCATGAGGGCGGCGGCACCATCTTTCTGCAACTCTGGCACGTCGGTCGCGTATCTCACCCGGTCTTCCAGCCTGATGGTGCGCTGCCCGTGGCACCCAGTGCGCTGCCTGTGCCTGGAAAGACGTTCATTCTGGACGAAAGCGGCAACGGTGTCTGGGGCGACGTACCGGTTCCCCAGCCGTTGACCACCTCGGGCATTCGCGACATCGTGGAGGACTACCGGCGTTCCGCCCGCAACGCCATCAGGGCAGGCATGGACGGGGTCGAGATCCACGCCGGCAACGGTTACCTCCTCGACCAGTTCATCAACTCCAACAGCAACACGCGTACTGACGCCTATGGCGGCAGCATCGAGAACCGGTCTCGTCTGCTGCTCGAAGTCGTCGACGCCGTCATTGCGGAAATCGGGGCTTCGCGGGTTGCCGTGCGGCTGACGCCAATGGGCCGCTTCATGGGCATGGGCGATGACACCCCAGAGGCCACCTTCGGCCACATTGTGCGCGCGCTGAGCGAGCGGCGCATGGCCTACTTGCATCTGGTCGAGCCGGCCATGGTCGGAACCGACAAGGACGATGACACCGATCCGCGCTGGGACGCGATCATTCGGCAACTGCGCACGGAATACCGCGGCGTGCTGATGCTCGCTGGCGGCTACGACCGCGACAGCGCGGAACAGGCGCTTGCCGACGGACGTGCGGACATCATCGCCTTTGGCCGTCCGTTCATTGCCAACCCTGACTTGCCAGCGCGCTTCCGGAACGGCTTGCCGCTGAATACGCCCGACACCGCTTCCTTCTTTGGCGGCGGGGCCAGTGGCTACATCGACTATCCGAGTGCTACCTGAGCCAGGCCTGCGTGGGATGCCTGCCCACGCAGGGAACGCGCGCTACCGGGTATCTTTCAGCTACTGCCCCGGCCGGCGAGTCCGCCCGCCGCCGTGACGCCTCGCGCTCGGCAGGTCGACAACGCCCATGCCGGATATTCCCTGGCGCACTGCGTCGACAAAGAGCCGAAGTCTTGCTGGGAGAAGCGGGCATAGGGATAGATCAAGTACATTGGCAAAGGCTCCGCCTGCCATTGCGGCAGAAGGTGCAGCAGCTCGCACTCTTTGTGAATCTGGCTTCGTGGCGTGCCTGGTGGAAGACATGTGGCGCAAGGCAGACACGCGAACCGTTAAGGCGTCCACGTGGCAAAATTGCTTCACTCGGCCGCCGTGACCAGCTCACTGGTACGACAGTTGCGGAGACATTGGTTCGATGCATCCGGTCCGGAAACACCGGCAGTTATCGACTTGAGAGCGGAACACGGCAGATGAACTCATTGTTTTCCTTCGGCACTGAGACGGGCGTCGGCTTCCAGGTCGCATGGGAGGACGGCGATCGCGTTGTCGGTCGAGGCTGGCTCCTCGGTCCGGAAGGCGAGCCGAAGGCTATGCTGGCTGTGTGGCCCGCAGCCGAGCACCCGCCCCCCTCTACCCTCGCTCGCCTCGCACACGAATACGGCTTGAAGGGTGAGCTGGACGGCAGTTGGGCGGTGCGGCCGCTAGCGCTTGTGCGGGAACATGGTCGGACTGTTTTGCTGCTTGAGGACCCCGGCGGCGAGCCACTTGCCGGGCTACTGGGCGCCCCCATGGAGATAGGTCGTTTTTTGCGCCAGGCGATCAGCATCGCCGCGGCCCTGGACCAGCTCCACCAGCGAGGTCTTATTCACAAGGACCTCAAGCCGGCCCATATCCTGGTGAATGATGCCCTTGGCGAGGCGCGGCTGACAGGCTTCGGCATTGCCACGCGCCTGTCGCGCGAGCGCCAGGGACTGGCGCCACCGGAAGAGATCGCCGGCACGCTGGCCTACATGGCCCCCGAGCAGACCGGACGCATGAACCGGCCAATCGACGCGCGCAGCGACCTGTATTCGCTCGGCGTCACGCTCTACCAAATGCTCACGGGCGCGCTGCCCTTTGCCGCCGACGACCCGATGGATCTGCTGCATAGCCATCTCGCCCGGCGGCCAGTACCGCCGGCGGAGCGGGTACCGTCGATCCCGGCCTTGCTCTCCGCCATCGTGATGAAGCTGCTCGCCAAGACGGCGGAGGAACGCTACCAGGCGGCAGCCGGACTGGAGGCCGATCTACGGCGCAGCCTGACCGCATGGGAAAGCCTGGGACGCGTTGACACCTTCCCGCTTGGCGAGCATGACCTGCCTGATCGGCCGTTGATTCCGGAACGGCTCTACGGACGGGAGCGCGAGATTGAGACCTTGCTCGCTGCCTTCGACAGGGTAGTAACCCAGGGCACGCCGGAGATTGTGCTGGTCTCCGGCTACGCCGGTATCGGGAAGACCTCGGTCGTGCTTGCGTTGCGCAGCGCACTGGCTCTCAGGAATGGCCTCTTTGCCTCGGGCAAGTTCGATCAGTACAAGCGCGACATCCCGTATGCGACGTTGGCACAGGCTTTCCAGAATCTGATCCGCCCACTGCTGGGCAAGAGCGAGGCCGACTTGGCGCCCTGGCGCGCCGCACTGGCGCAGGCGCTGGGCCCGAATGGCGGCCTCATGGTGCCGCTCATACCCGAGCTCGGGCTGATTCTGGGGCCGCAGGCGCCGGTTCCGGAGCTGCCGCCGCGCGACGAGCAGCACCGATTCCAGATGGTTTTCCAGCGCCTGCTTGCCGTCTTTGCCCAACCCGCGCATCCGCTGGCACTCTTTCTCGACGACCTGCAGTGGCTGGACGCGGCAACACTCGATCTGCTCGAGTATCTGGCGACCCAGCCGGAGGTACGCCACGTGCTGCTGATCGGAGCCTATCGGAATGACGACGTCAAGCCCGGACATCCGTTGCTACTGCGATTGTCGGCAATCCGCCAGGCCGGGGGGCGGGTAAATGACATCGCACTTTCCCCCCTTGGGTTCGAAGATGTAAGCAGACTCATCGTCGATGCCTTGCATTGCGCACCTGGGGACGCCGCACCTCTGGCCCGCCTGGTGCAGGAGAAGACTGGCGGTAACCCATTTTTCGCCATCCAGTTCCTTACCGCCCTGACCGAAGAGGGGCTGCTTGTTTTCGATCATCGTGGCGCGCGCTGGTCTTGGGACCTTGAGCAGATTCGGTCCAAGGGCTTCACCGACAATGTGGTCGATCTCATGCTCGCCAAGCTGAGGCGCCTTCCAGCGGCGACCCGTAGCGCCCTGAAGCAGTTGGCGTGTCTCGGTAATGACGCGGCGATCGCTACCCTGGCCATGGTCCAGGATGCCAGCGAGGCGGTGCTGGACGCGGCTCTGTGGCCGGCAGTACGCGCCGGACTTGTGTTGCGTTTGGGAAATACCTACCGATTCCTGCACGATCGTATCCAGGAGGCGGCCTACGCGCTGATTCCTGAAGACGCGCGGCCGGCAGCGCACCTCGCTATTGGCAGACGGCTCGCTGCGGGCACGCCGCCTGAGGCAATAGCAGAGCGTGTCTTCGAGATCGTCGGCCAGCTCAACCGTGGCGCCGACCTTATCACCGCGGCCGAGGAGCGAGAGCAAGTGGCCGAGCTGAATCTGCTCGCCGGCCAGCGCGCCAAGGCGTCCACGGCCTACGCCTCGGCGCTGACCTATCTCACCGCCGGTGCAGCGCTCATGCAGGAGGACGCCTGGAAGCGCCGGCCCAAGTTTGCTTTCGCGCTCGAGTTCCACCTCGCCGAATGCGAATTTCTGACCGGCGCGCCGGCCGCGGCGGACGCGCGCCTGGCCGAGCTTGCGTGCCGTGCCGCCAGCCTCCCCGATCTGGCCTCCGTCACCCAGCTGCGGCTGGAGCTGTTTCTGGCCCTCGGCCAGCGCGAGCGCGCCGTCGAGGTGGGCCTCGACTACCTGTACCGCGCCGGCGTCCAGTGTTCGGCACACCCGACAGATGAGGAGGTTCTGCAGGAATACGACCGGATGTGGCGGCAACTTGGCGACCGCCCGATCGAGGCGCTGCTCGACCTGCCGATGATGACCAATGCGGTCGCGTGCGAGACCATGGATGTCCTGACCGCGCTGATGCTGCCGGCCTGGTACACCGACGTGAACCTGGGCTCCCTCATCATCGGGCGGATGGCAAACCTCAGCCTCGAGCATGGCAACAGCGACGCGTCGTGCCTCGCCTATACCTGGCTCGGCATGCTCCTGGGGCCTCGGTCCGGCGACTACAAGGCGGCATTCCGCTTCGGCCAGCTCGGCCTGAACCTGGTCGAGCAGCGCGGGCTGGACCGCTTCAGGGCCCGCGTCTACCAGGCTTTCGGCGGCCACGTGATGCAATGGACGCAACCCATCCGTGCCGCGCGCAGCCTGGTGCGGCGCGCTTTCGACGTGGCCAGCAAGCTTGGTGACCTTACCTACGCGTCCTTCGCACGCAACAACCTCATTACGCAGTTGCTCGCCTGCGGCGATCCGCTTGCCGAGGTGCAGAATGAAGCTGAGGCCACGATCGGCTTCGCACGCCGCGCGAGCTTCGGTCTCGCCGTCGACCGGGTCACCCCCCAGCTCCAGCTAGCGCGAACTCTGCGCGGACTGACCCCGGTGTTCGGCGTCTTCGATGATGATGATTTCAACGAGGAGCAGTTTGAGCGGTATCTCGATGAGGCTCCGGGCCCCGCCCTCGCCACCTGCTGGTACTGGATCCGAAAACTGCAGGCACGCTTCCTCGCCGACGACCACGCAGCCGCCATAGCGGCGGCGGACAAGGCGGAACGTCTCCTCTGGACATCGCCATCGTTCTTCGAGCAGGCGGAATACCACTTCTACGCAGCGTTGGCGCGGGCCGCATGTTGCGGCACGGCCGCCGCGCCAGAACGGACCCGGCACCTGGAGGCATTGGCCGCCCATCATCGCCAGCTCCTTGTCTGGTCCGAGCATTGTCCGGAGAATTTCGAGAACAGAGCCGCATTGGTTGGCGCGGAAATCGCCCGCCTCGATGGGCGCGAAGTTGATGCAATGCGCCTCTACGAGCAGGCCATCCGCTCCGCGCAGGACAATGATTTCATCCATAACCAGGCACTCGCCAACGAGCTGGCCGCGCGATTCTATGCTGCGCGTGGCTTCGAGAAAATTGCCCGCGTCTATTTGGAGGATGCCCGCCATGGCTATCTCCGCTGGGGCGCCGGCGGCAAGGTGCGGCAACTCGATGCATTGTATCCGCACCTCCGGGGGGAAGAGCGAGCACCCGCACCGACGACGATCGGGGCGCCGGTCGAACACCTGGATCTCGCCACCGTGATTGCCGTGTCGCAAGCCGTGTCCGGCGAGATCGTCCTGGACAAATTACTCGACACACTCATGCGCACCGCGATTGAACAGGCCGGCGCGGTACGGGGACTGCTGATCCTGCCCCGAGGGGCCGAGCAGCGCATCGCAGCAGAGGCTACGACCAGTGGCGATATTGTCACGGTGCAGCTGCGCGACGAGAGCGTGACTGCGACTGCGCTGCCGGTATCGATGCTCCACTATGTCTTGCGCACCCGCGAGAACATCATTCTCGACAATGCCGCGACACAGAACCCGTTTTCCGCCGATCCATACATTCTGCAGCATCATGCCCGATCGATTCTTTGCCTGCCATTGCTCACACAGGCCAAGCTCATCGGGGTGCTCTACCTCGAGAACAACCTCTCGCCACGCGTCTTCGCGCCGAGCCGAACCGCCGTACTGAAGATGCTCGCCTCGCAGGCCGCGATCGCCCTGGAGATTACTTGTTTGTATCGGGATCTCGCACAACGCGAAGCGAAGATCCAGCGCCTGGTTGAGGCCAACATCATCGGGATCTGCATCTGGCACCTGGACGGCCGAATCCTCGAGGCCAATGACGCGTTCCTCCGCATGCTGGGCTACGATCGCGAGGACCTCGCCTCGGCCCCCTTGCGCTGGACGGACCTGACGCCCCCGGATTGGCGCGAGCGTGACGCACGGTTGCTCCAGGACCTTCGGATCAGCGGGACCTTGCCGCCGTTCGAAAAAGAGTTCTTCCGCAAGGATGGAAGCCGCGTGCTCGTCCTGCTAGGGTGCGCGACATTCGAAGAGGGTGGGGACCAAGGTGTCTCCTACATACTTGATCTAACCGAGCGCAAGCGCGCCGAGGAGGCGCTGCACCAGGCACAGGCCGAACTGGCACACGTTACCCGCGTGACGACGTTGAACGCGCTGACCGCGTCGATCGCGCACGAGGTCAACCAGCCACTGGCCGCCATCGTCACCAACGCCAATGCGGCCCTGCGCTGGCTCGCTCGCCAGCCGCCCGATCTCGCCGAGGTGCGAGAGACGTTGGGGCGCATCGTTCAGGATGGCCATCGGGCTGGCGCAGTGATTGGAGGCATGCGTGCGCTGCTTAAGAAGACGGCCGCCGTCACGGCGCGCCTTGACATGAACACCCTTATCGAAGACACGATTGCCCTCATCCAGGGAGAGGTAGGCCGCCATCAAGTCCTGCTCCGGACGGAGCTGGCGCCTGACCTGCCGCCGGTTGTGGGTGACCGGGTGCAGTTGCAGCAGGTGCTCCTGAACCTGATGATGAATAGCATCGAGGCAATGAAAGAGGTGGCAGAGCGGCCGCGGGAACTGCTGATTCGGTCGCGCCTCGACGCATCGGGGGCTGTGCTGGTTGCCGTTCAGGATGCTGGCATCGGGCTGGAGCCGCAAGATCTGGAGCGGGTTTTCCAGACCTTCTTCACTACCAAGGCGGAGGGTCTGGGCATGGGCCTGGCGATCTGCCGGTTGATCGTCGAGGCACACAGAGGGCGGCTGTGGGCGAGCCCCAATGTGCCTTGCGGGGCCGTGTTTCAGTTCACCCTGCCGCCTCAAGACTAGACCGCGGGAGGCTACAGGGGCTCAATGCGGCGCCTCGCAAATGCCGAGTTGCTGTGCCATCAATACAAGCTCGGCAAAGGTGCGCGCCTTCATCTTGCGCATGGCCTGGCCGCGATGAATTTTCACTGTGACCTCGCTGATACTTAGCTCGCTGGCGATCTGCTTATTCAGCAGACCGGCCACCACCATGCGCATGACCTCGGCCTCACGCGGCGTCAGGCTCTGGTAGCTGGCTCGCAGTTCATCCAGCTTACGCATGCCATGGCGGCGATGCTGATCCTTTTGCAAGGCGGCGGCCACGGCATCGAGCAGGTCCTGCTCGCGGAATGGCTTCGCCAGAAAATCCTCAGCACCAGCCTTCATAGCGGCAACGGTCATGGGGATGTCGCCGTAACCAGTCATAAAAATGATTGGGACCTGGATGCCCATTTGGGACAGCCGGGCCTGCAGGTCCAGGCCACTCTGCCCGCGGAGCCTGACGTCGAGCAGAAGGCAAGTGGGCGCGTCCGGGAACGCGAATGCTAGCAGTTCGGCAGCGGATGCGAACAGTGCGACGCGCATCCCGACTGATCGGAAGAGGTTCTCCAACGCGCCGCGAAGCATCGCGTCGTCATCAACGATCAGCACCATCGCTTCATCCCTCGCACTGGTGTCCGCGGTTACGAAGCTGTTGATTGTCAAAGTCTATCTCCAGTGCACTCATCGGTGCGCGGGGTCTGGGCAGGCCCACTCTCGCCACCATGACCTGACCCCGCAAAACTCTCCATTACATCACATAACCGGGATCATGGACTACTTATACCATGGGGTTAGTTCAGTGTGACTGTAGGCGGCTGCCCCGGCGGCCGGCCAGTTTGCAGGCTAACGAACCCGCACGCAGCCCCAATGCCTTCCTACGCCCCAAAGGGTTGGCGAAGCCACTCCCTATTTGCTGTAGCACAGCCTGGCGGCTTCGCGATGAAACCAAGGCAGCGGACGGCTAATACGAATCGACAATAGCGACGGCCGACAGCGCCGACTATTCTTCCCTCAGGTTGCGTTCCGGACACAAACGCCGGTCGCGGCCCTTGTGCCAAGCCGCCCCGACGCGGCTCTGCCCTGGCGGTGATGCCACGGCAGCCTTACTCTCGCCCCCCCAAACAGGAGCAACGCAATGTCGAACCCCAAGCTTGAAGTCCTCACCCCGCAAAACAGCCAGCTGATCTTCATCGACCACCAACCGCAGATGGCGTTCGGCGTCCAGTCGATGGACCGCCAGGCGATGAAGAACAACGTCGTCGGCCTGGCCAAGGCGGCAAAGATCTTCAATATCCCGACGACGATCACCACCGTCGAGAGCGAGTCGTTCTCTGGCTTCACCTATCCGGAACTGCTCGACGTGTTCCCGGACCAGAAGACGCTGGAGCGCACCTCGATGAACTCGTGGGACGACCAGAAGGTGCGCGATGCGCTCAAGGCCAACGGCCGCAACAAGGTGATCGTGGCCGGCCTGTGGACCGAGGTCTGCAACACCACCTTCGCGCTGTGCGCCATGCTCGAAGGCAACTATGAGATCTACATGGTGGCCGACGCTTCGGGCGGCACCAGCAAGGAAGCCCACGACTACGCCATGCAACGCATGGTGCAGGCCGGCGCCGTGCCGGTGACCTGGCAGCAGGTGCTGCTGGAATGGCAACGCGACTGGGCCCACCGCGACACGTATGACGCCGTGATGAAGCTGGTGAAGGAACACTCCGGCGCCTATGGCATGGGTGTCGACTACGCCTACACGATGGTCCACAAGGCCGCCCAGCGCACGGCTACGGGGCACGAATCCATCGCCCCGGTGCCCGCACGCTAAACAGCTGATCAGGAAGAAGATAGTCATCGGCCTACGCACGATTTCCGTGCATAGGCCGATGCAACCAGCGATCTCATTCATCCAGGATTTCGAGCCAACTTTCAGCTAGCCCTAACCATGCAAATAGAACACACCCAGGAACAAGGTCACAACATCGATGCATCGCGCCGGCAACTGCTGGTAGGCAGCACTGTTGGCGCCGCGGCCGCATCGGTGGCGTCGCTTGCCGCACTGACGCCCACGGCCGCGGAAGCCGCGCCGGCCAGCAGCCGCGCCACGAATCAGGGCCACTACGTCACGACCAAAGACGGCACGCGCATCTTCTACAAGGACTGGGGCACGGGCAGCCCGGTGGTGTTCTCGCACGGCTGGCCGCTCAATGCCGACGCCTGGGACGCCCAGATGCTCTTTCTGGTCCAGAAGGGATTCCGGGTGATCGCCCATGACCGTCGCGGCCATGGCCGTTCGGACCAGCCCGCGCAGGGCAACAACATGGACACCTACGCCGACGACCTGGCCGCGCTGCTGGACGCCCTCGACATCAAGGGCGCCACGCTGGTCGGCCACTCCACCGGCGGCGGCGAAGTGGCGCACTACATCGGCCGTCATGGCACGAAGCGCGTGGCCAAGGCGGTGCTGATCGGCGCGGTGCCGCCTATCATGCTCAAGACCGCGGCCAATCCGAACGGCCTGCCGATGGAAGTGTTCGACGGCATCCGCAAGGGCGTGGCGGAAAACCGCTCGCAATTCTACAAGGACCTGACCACGCCGTTCTTCGGCTTCAACCGGCCCGGCGCCAAGGTTTCGCAAGGCACCATCGATGCGTTCTGGGCACAGGGCATGACCGGTGGCCTCCTGGGCCAGTACGCCTGCATCAAGGAATTCTCGGAAGTGGACTACACCGGGGACCTGAAGAAGATCACCGTGCCGACGCTGATCCTGCATGGTGACGACGACCAGATCGTGCCCATCGACAATTCGGCCCGCCTGTCGGCCAAGATCGTCAAGAACGCCACGCTCAAGGTATATCCAGGTGCATCGCATGGCATGTGCGTGATCAACGCCGACCAGGTCAATGCCGACCTGCTGGCCTTCCTGAACGCATAAGCCGAGATGTCCATTACCCGCCGGCACTTCATCGCCTCGGCTGCCGCCCTCGGTGCGGCAGCCTCTTCGGAACTATTCGCCATGTCACCGAACCCGACTCCCGACCTCATTCTCGTAAACGGCAAGTTCGCCACGCTCGACCGTGCCAATCCGCAGGCCGACGCCGTGGCCATCCAGGACGGCCGCTTCGTCGGGGTGGGTACGCGCCAGGACATCATGAAGCTGGCAGGAACGCAGACCAGGGTGATCGACCTGAACGGCCGGCGGGCCATTCCCGGGCTGATTGACAGCCACATGCACATCATCCGCGGCGGCCTGAACTACAACATGGAGTTGCGCTGGGACGGTGTGCGTTCGCTGGCCGATGCGATGCGCATGCTCAAGGATCAAGTGGCACGCACCCCCGCACCGCAATGGGTGCGCGTGGTGGGCGGCTTCACTGAGCACCAGTTCGTGGAAAAGCGCCTGCCGACCATCGACGAACTGAACGCCGTGGCGCCCGACACTCCCCTGTTCATCCTGCACCTCTACGACCGCGCCATTCTGAATGGCGCCGCACTGCGTGCCGTTGGCTACACCAAGGACACGCCGAACCCTCCGGGCGGCGAGATCGTGCGCGATGCACGCGGCAATCCCACCGGCCTGCTGCTGGCCAAGCCCAACGCGACGATCCTCTACGCCACGCTGGCCAAGGGCCCGAAGCTACCGCCCGAGTACCAGAAGAACTCGACGCGCCACTTCATGCGCGAGGTGAATCGCCTGGGCGTGACCGGCGTGATCGATGCGGGCGGCGGCTACCAGAACTATCCCGAGGACTACAGCATCATCGAGGAACTGCACAAGGAAGGCCACCTCACGGTGCGCCTGGCCTACAACCTGTTCACGCAGAAGCCCAAGGAAGAGCTGAGCGACTTCAAGACCTGGACGTCGACCGTGAAGCCAGGCCAGGGCGATGACCTCTATCGCCACAATGGCGCCGGCGAAATGCTGGTCTACACGGCGGCCGACTTCGAGGACTTCCGTGTCGAGCGCCCCGACATGGCGCCGTCGATGGAAGCCGATCTGGAGCCGGTTATCCGCCTGCTGGCCGAAAAGCGCTGGCCGTGGCGCCTGCATGCGACCTATGACCAGACCATCACGCGCGCGCTCGACGTCTACGAGAAGGTCGCCAAGGACATCCCGTTCAACGGCCTGAACTGGTTCTTCGACCACGCCGAGACGATTTCCGACCGCAATATCGACCGCATCGCCGCGCTCGGTGGCGGTATCGCCGTGCAGCACCGCATGGCGTACCAGGGCGAGTACTTTGTCGAGCGCTACGGTGCCAAGGCCGCCGAAGCCACGCCGCCGATCAAGAAGATGCTGGAGAAGGGCGTCAAGGTCGGCGCCGGCACCGATGCCACGCGCGTGGCCTCGTACAACCCGTGGGTCTCGCTGTACTGGCTGACCACGGGCAAGACCGTCGGCGGCATGTCGATGTATCCACAGGCCAACCTGCTCGATCGCGAAACGGCGCTGCGCCTGTGGACCGAGGCCAACACGTGGTTCTCATCCGAAGTGGGCAAGAAGGGCCAGATCAAGGTGGGCCAGCTGGCCGACCTGGCCGTGTTGTCGGCCGACTACTACTCGGTGCCCGGCGACGACATCCAGGACATCACGTCGGTGCTGACCGTGCTCGGCGGCAAGGTGGTCTATGGCGACAGCGAATTCGGCAAGCATTCGCCCGAAATCCCGCCCGCGATGCCCGACTGGTCACCGGCCCGCCATGGCAGCCAGTACCAGCCGCGCCCGCAGGCCCAGGCGCGCGCACTGGCGCTGAACACCGCGTGCGGCTGCGCCAGTTCGTGCGGCGTGCATGGCCATGCACATGCCAATGCGTGGACCTCGAGCGTGCCGACGTCGGACGAAAGCACGTTCTGGGGCGCGCTGGGCTGCTCGTGCTGGGCATTCTGATCTACGTTGACCACATCGGAGAGCGGCCATGACCATCTCGACGCCCCCGCTAGCCACGGCCGGCAACAACACGCACCGGCTGCCCCGCTGGCTGCGCTGGATCGCCCTGCTTTTGCTGTGCGCAGCCTACCTGCAGGGCGGATTGGTCAAGCTGTTCGACTTCTCCAGCGCAGTGACAGAGATGCAGCACTTCGGCCTGTCGCCCGCCGTGCCGCTGGCTGCGGCGACGATTGCGCTGGAGCTTGGTGCGTCGGCAATGATCCTGACCGGCTTCTGGCGCTGGCTAGGCGCACTGGCGCTGGCGGCGTTCACGCTGATGGCCACGTTCCTGGCCAACCGGTTTTGGAGCGCACCGCCCGAGGCGCAGTTCATGATGGCTAACGCGTTCTTCGAACATCTGGGCCTGGTGGGTGGGTTCCTGCTCGTGGCGTGGGATGACCTTCGCACGCGGAGACAACCATGACGCAATCTGCCATCTCGGCGGCCAAGCCTGCATCGGGAGGCACGTTTGCCCCGCTGGCCCAGCGCACGTTTGCGGTACTGTGGGTGGCCACGATCCTCGGTAACATCGGCAGCTTCATGCGGGATGTGGCCAGCGCATGGCTGGCAACCGATCTTTCCACTTCACCGGCAGCGGTCGCCACGATCCAGGCGGCTGCCACGCTGCCCGTCTTCCTGCTAGCGATTCCGGCCGGTGTGCTCTCCGACATCCTCGACCGGCGCCGCTTCCTGATCGTGATCCAGATCGGACTGGCCATGGTCAGCGGCACGCTGATGCTGCTGGCGTGGCGCCAGGCGCTGACGATCGAAATCCTGATTGCGCTGGCGTTCGTCGGCGGTGTGGGTGCGGCGATGATGGGGCCCACGTGGCAGTCGATCGTGCCCGAGCTCGTGCCGCCGAGCACGCTGCGACAGGCCGTGGCGCTGAACTCGCTGGGCGTGAACGTCGCCCGTGCGATTGGACCGGCTACCGGGGGTCTGCTGCTCGCGGCATTCGGCGCGGCTGCCACGTATAGCGCAGACCTGCTCAGCTATGTGTTCGTCATCGCTGCGCTGATCTGGTGGAAGCGTCCCGAAAAGCCAAGCGATCCACTGCGCGAACACTTCTTCAGCGCTTTCAGAGCAGGCTTACGCTTCACGCGCGCGCACAGCAAGCTGCACGTAGTATTGGCGCGCGCCGCCGTGCATTTTGCCTTCGGCAGCGGCGTATGGGCGTTGTTGCCGCTGGTGGCCCGTCAGCTGTTGCATGGCGGCGCCGGCCTCTATGGTGTGTTACTGGGCGCAGTGGGCGCTGGCGCGATCCTTGGCGCGCTGACGATGTCCAGACTGCAGCAGCGGCTCGATGCAGATGGCATGGTGCTGTTGTCCGCGATCGTCACGGCGGTCGTCATGGCGGCGCTGTCGAGCGCACCACCCATATGGCTGGCATTGCCGCTGCTATTGCTGCTTGGCGCGGCATGGATCATGGCGCTGACCACGCTCGGCGGCGCGGCGCAGGCGATCCTGCCGAACTGGGTTCGCGGCCGCGCGCTGGCGGTCTACCAGATGGTGTTCAACGGCGCGCTGGCCGGTGGCAGCCTGGTCTGGGGCTTTGTGGCGCAGGCACTGGGCACACCGCACGCGCTGCTGATCGCCGCGGCGGGGCTGGTCGTTACCGCGCTGATCCTGCACCGCATGCGGCTGCCGGGCGGCGATGAAGACCTCGGTCCCGCACGTCACTGGCCCGAACCGGAGATGGCCGGCGAGATCGCGCAGGACCGTGGTCCGGTGATGATCCTGATCGAATACTGCATCCCGCCCGCCAACCGCGATGCGTTCCTGCATGCGGTCCACAAGCTGTCGGAAGAGCGTTTGCGTGACGGTGCGTTCAGCTGGGGCGTGATGGAAGATCCGGCCAATCCCGAACTGCTGACCGAATGGTTCCTGGTCGAGTCGTGGGCCGAGCACCTGCGCCAGCACCAGCGCGTACCGCATGCCGATGCCGATGTGCAGCGCGACGTAGCCAGCTTCCACGTGGGCGCCGAGCCGCCCCACGTAAGACACCTGCTCGGCCTGGGCTTGCCGCCGGCGTGACGTCGCACCGATTTCCCCCTCTCCAACCTTGTCACATATGAAGCTCTATCTCATCTCCCTTGGCGCCGGCATCCTGGTCGGCATTATCTATGCACTGATGCAGGTCCGCTCGCCTGCGCCGCCCGCAATTGCTTTGATCGGGCTGCTGGGCATGCTGATTGGCGAGCAGGTTGTGCCGCCGGTCAAGCGCATGCTGGCCGGCGAGCCAGTCACCATTGCATGGTTCCGCGGCGAATGCGTCCCGAAGATTACGGGTACACCGCCCAATGCGGACACGGCCGTTGAACCGTCGGCATCCCTCCCCGCGCGTAGCAAGGAAGGGAACCAATAACAGCATGAGTCGCTCCCGAAAGCAGCCCGAAGCACTTGCCAGCCGTACTAACGCAATCGCGCCCCGGCGCATTCACGTCGCCCTGGCAGCGTCTTTGTCCGCGGCCGCGGCACCTGCCGTGGCGGACAACAACGTCGCGATCTATGGTCGGCTGAACACGGCAATCGAGTATGTGACCGTGACCACCGCAACCGACGGCACCAGATTGGGCAATACGGCGCGCCTCACGAATAACCGCTCTGTGTTCGGCATGCGGGGCGAGGAACAGTTGGCCAATGGGATCAAGGCGATCTGGCAAATCGAAAGCGCCCTGTCGGTTGACAACGGCGCTGGGCAAATCGCCGCGCGGGATACCCGGCTCGGCCTTCAGAGCCCGTACGGCACCCTCTTCATGGGCAACTGGGACACGCCATACACAAGTGCAACCAAGAGCTACGACCCGTATTACGCCACCACTGCGGGTTACATGGCGCTGATAGGCAATGGCGCTGCGTCTACCAGCGACAATGTCCAGAACACCAGCTCATTTGATCGACGGCAGAAGAACTCGCTGCACTACCAGTCGCCGACGTGGCACGGCTTGAGCGGCGCCATTGCCTGGGGATTGCCGGAGGAAAAGACCACGGTGCCGCGCAATCCAGCGTTGTATTCCTTTGCCACGGCCTATGGTCACGGCAACCTGAACCTGACGCTTGCCTATGAAATCCACCAGCACTATCAGACCAGCGGACGCAACGACGACGCAATCAAGGCAGGAGTTTCCTACCAGTTCCCATCGACGCGCATCAGTGCCCTGTATGAACGCCTGCACTATCGTACCGCCACCGGAGACCTTACGCGCAATGGCTACTATGTCTCGCTGATACAGGAGTTTGGCCCCGGCAGCATACGCGCCGGCTTCGCCTTTGTCGGCGATGGCACCGGCACAGCTATGGAAACGATTGGATCCGTCCGAAGTGGTTCGGATACCGGCGCATTTCAGGTGACCGTCGGCTATGACTACCCCCTTTCCAAGCGAACCGCGCTATACGCCTACTACAGCCGCATCAACAACCGCAGCAATGCGAACTATGACTTCGCCATCAACAACCTCGGTATCAAGGCTGGCGCAGACCCGCAGACGTTCGCCATTGCGATGCGGCACAGCTTCTGACCGTCCGCTGACCAACCAACGTGAGAGACCGCATTGACACCCACACAGCTTCCTGACGCCGGTCGCCGCGCGGATCTTTCAGGACCGGCGTTCGGCTGCATCCTGGCCTTCGTCGCCGGCTATGTAGACGTGGTCGGGTTCATTTCACTATTCGGCCTGTTTACTGCGCACGTGACAGGAAACTTCGTGATGATCGGCGTCGACATCGCCGGTGATTCTGCGGGCCTGCTCGCAAAACTGCTTGCGCTTCCGACTTTTGCCTTGGCGGTTGCCGCCGCCAGGCTGACCGAGTCACGCATCGTACGGGACAAACAATCGGCACCCTCGCTGTTGCTGTTTGCCGAGGCCTTGGCGCTGGTTCTCTTCATAGTTGCAGGGTTCCACGCCTCTCCCATTTCCGATCCAAGTACGCCTGCAGCCGTCGGCGCCGGCATGCTTGCCGTAGTGGCCATGGGTATTCAGAACTCACTGTCCCGGACGTCCTTGTCAGACCTCGGCCCCACCACGATCATGACCGGAAATACGACGCAAATTATCATCGACCTGGTGGACCTGCCATCCGCATCTGAGGCGGAAGACAAAGCCATACGCGGTCGGCTCAAAAAGATGGTACCGGCGCTCGCGGGTTTCGCATCGGGCGCCGCTCTCGGCGCCCTTGGCTATTCGATGCTTTCGCTCTGGTGTGTAATGCTGCCAGCCGTATTGCTGACGGCGCTCAGTTTCCTGACTTGGCGCAATGGCGCGAACAGCCTGCAGAAGTGAATTGGCAGACGTGTGAATTCGAGACGCCCTCGCCTTCCTCGGTTCACCGCTCTCACATCGCCGCTACCAGTGCCGAACTGAGCAAACAGCATTCCAAAGTCCGCGACCAGGCCGAAGACCCAGCCAGCTGATATGACTCCCGGTGTCAATCGAGATTGGTTTGGTTCAGTTTCACAGTTCCATATTGAGGGGGCCCAATTTCCTGAGGGCGACGTAGCAGTAAGTCTCGACGGTGGATCAGGCTGATATCCGCGGGTTGGCTACCGCATTACAGAGGTCCGCCCAATGAGCCTGCCGCTATCTAATGCCGCAAGTCGGATGAAGTCCGTTGCCTAGCTGGAGCGCGGGTTGCTCGTGGTGCCGGGCTACGCCGCCTTCAGGAAACTGAGATGTTGCTAGGTGCTGGGTTACGTTGCCTCGTTCGGTTCGGCAAGCGACATCGCAAGCCGGCTGATGTCCCAGATGAACCCGCTCAGTTCGCGGGCCACCGCGACCACCGCAATGTTCGGGTTCTTGCCGCGTGTGGCAAGTTTCCGATAGCGCCGGCACAGTCGAGTCTGGGCGTCCCAGGACCGGTCAACGATGGCCTTAGGGATGCCTTCGTGCCGGCGCTGAATCTCGGGGCTCACGCGTGCGGGGTGCCAGTAACTCCAAGCGGCTTCGATCAGTAGCTTTCTTGCATAGCTATTGCCGTTCTTGGTGATGCTGCCCCGCCGTCGTTTTTCTCCCGATGAGTGTTCAGCGGGTGTCACCCCGAGCCAGGCCATCAGTTGGCGCGGATGGACAAAGCGCGAGAGATCGCCCAACTCGGCGAGGATGCCTATCGCCGTGGTGAACTGCACACCGCGCATGGCCTGCAGCCCCAGTACGGCCGGATAGAAGTGCCAGTTGACCACGGCTTCGCGCAAGGCCGCTTCGAGACGGTTGCATTGGGCGAGCCGATCCTCGATGGTCCGTCGATATTCGTCAAAGGCAAGTTGTTGCCACACGGCGTCGAACGCAAAGGCACTGATCCAGCGCCGGTGCGCCGGTCCCCAGTCGGCTCTGCCGGTGTAGCGAACACCGTGCGAGAGCAGAAAAGCTTTCAGCCTTTGTTGGGCCCGCTTCAGATCGTCCTTGGCGCTGACCCAGGCGCGTGACAGATCCCGGAATGCTTCGTCTTCGACGCTGGGCACGTACACGGCCGAGAGGTCACCGGCGCGCAGCGATCGCACGAGCTTGACCGCATCGCGACGATCGGTCTTGACGCGCTCGCCGGGCTTCTTCGGGATCAGCGACGGCGCGCACACCATGCACTCGAATCCCTTCCCTGCAAGCTGCCGGTAAAGGCCATATCCGCATGGGCCCGCCTCGTAGACGATGCGGATCCGGCGCGCTTTGGACTGCAGGCGCTTGCACAGGCGATCGATATCGGCCTTTGAAGTACCGATCTTGCTAAGCAGCTCGACCTCACCCATGCCGATTGCATAGGCGACCGTGATCGAGTCCTTATGGACGTCAAGACCTACATACAAAGTGCTATCGTGTTCCATGCTGGCCTCCGCGCTGGAAATCGCCGGGTGTGGCACTGTCCACACCATGCGGCTCTGGCAGTGATGCTAACCCGCGTTTGATTCCTCGCGGCGGGCCAGCCCTCTTGCCCCCAGGGGAGTCATACTGACTAATACGAACAGACAATGGCCACATCCTGCATCGCCAATTAATCTCTCCTGGCTTTGCAGGATCACGACACGCTGCAACTGACATTGACCTCAATCGGCGTTTGGAAGCCTGTCCGGTCACCTTGCTGTACGGGTCCGGAGTTCGCCCCCAAACAAGTGGTCGGCCATAGCCAGGTCCTGTGTAGCCGGATCAGTGCACTGTGCGACGGACAGTCCTGCGCATCCTGCGCGGGGAAGGGTGACTCATCGGCTGCCCCCTCTGGTTTCGCATCCGTGTACTGATCGCCGGCACGAAGCCCCCCAATCTCCTTCACCAACAAGAAGAATCACGATGAACAGAGACACTCTCACCACGGCTGCGGGCGCACCGGTCACCGACAATCAGAACTCCCAGAGCGGCGCCATTTCGACGCAGCTATGCATGTAATACCTTGGTATGACACGGACAGAATAGCTGGCTGCCTCACTATCGCGGGGGGACTGATTTTCCTGGCCAGCGTGACTTCATCGCAACGTAGCGTGGGACGTGCACCCGAGGAATCGGCGATACCATCGTATGATAGGGTGTGCACAGGTTCGGCGTTACTCTTCCAGCAGAGCAATGCCGGCGCTCAGCGCGTGTTCAAGGAGTCAGTGTGATAGCTCGCCCCACGATCGCAATAGTTGACGACGATGTCGCCGTCCGAAATGCCATGGGGGGGCTGCTGCGTTCGCTCGATTTTGGCGTGCAGTTGTTCGGAGGCGGCCAAGAGCTACTGCGGTGCACTTCGCTGCCTTGCATGTCCTGCGTGATCACGGACGCGCAAATGCCCGGCATGGACGGCTTCGCTTTGATAGAGGCCTTGCGCGCACGCAATCTCGATATGCCTGTCATTTTCATGACAGCATTTGCGCATGAGGGATTCGATCAGCGTGCCAAGGCAATGGGTGCGACGTGCGTTCTTTACAAGCCATTTCAGGACACGGACATGATCCGATGCATTGAAAAAGCAATTCGTCCTCGCAAGACGGACTCTCCTCCATCGTGAGTGTGTCGTGCAGTGGATCGATGAGACGTCCTTACATCACCTTCATCCTCTGCACGCTGCCCGACGCCGTCCCTACGCTATGGTTGCGGTTCCAAGCTGTCTAGGCTGCAGCCGGATGGCAGGCTGCTCATCAGCTTCGGACTCAGAGGGAAGCAGCACGAGACCGAGAGTTTGCGCAAGAAGCACCAGATCGGCGAAACTCCGAGCTCTCATTTTTCGCATTGCCTGGCATCGATGAACTTTGACAGTCACCACGCTGATGCACATGGCGGCGGCAATCTCCTTGTTTGTCAAACCTGATGCGGCATGCGCCATGACCTCACTCTCCCGCGGCGTCAGGGAACGGAAGCAGTCGCGCACTGCAGCCAATCGGCACAAGCGCTCACGCCGCGAGCCCTCCTTCTGTAGTGCCTCCGTGACGGCATCGAGCAGTTCCTGTTCACGGAACGGCTTGGAAAGAAAGTGTTCTGCCCCCGCCTTCATGGCAGCAACCGTCATCGGAATGTCCCCGTAGCCGGTCATGAAGATGATGGGAATATGAATGCCGAGCTCTGCCATGCGGGCTTGCACATCCAAGCCACTTTGCCCCTTCAGGCGCACATCGAGAACCAGGCAACAAGGCGCATCTGGGAAGCCGAAGGCAAAAAGCTCGGCCGCCGATCCGAGCAGCACGGCGTGGATGCCGACTGAACGAAATAGGCTTCCCAGCGCGTTTCGGACCTGCAAGTCATCATCGACAACAAGGACCACCGCGTCGTCCTGCGGCGCTGATTCGGCGCGCATCGGTAATACAGCAGTCACGGTAGGGCCCTCCACGTAGCATCGACATCAGAGGCGCGATCACCCCATGACTCCATGTGGGGAGATACGACGCACCCGACAGCAATGTAGTGTTACGCCAGCCCTTTGGCTTGAACGCGTGTGCGCTCCATTGTCTTTTTGTGCTCAGCGCGGGCCAGATAATGGCTGGCAAGTGCTGGCACCAGGCGTGCCTAGTCCTGCCGACCGCTCCGCCAGTCACCCGGCGTGAGGCCAAGCTTCTTAGAGAAGCTGCGTGTGAGATGGCTCTGATCCGCAAAGCCGCACGACGCGGCAATCCCAGCTATCGGCAAGTCCGTGGTGCGCAGCAGTGCCGCCGCGCGCTCGAGGCGACGCTCCAGCAGCCATTCATGCGGTGTTTTGCCGGTACTCTGCCGAAATGCCCGGGAAAAATGACTTCGGGACAATTGACACGCATCCGCAACCTCGGCAATGGACACGTTTCCGTCGTCCAGCCGCGCCGCGAGGAACTCCTGCGCCCGCGCAAGTATGCGAGGCGAAAGTCGGCCAATGGAGGGAATGCGTCCCCGATTGACACCTCCATAGTGTTCGACCAGGTATGTGCCGATCACGTGTCCGAGTTGATCGATAAACAACCTGCTCGCGCCTTCAGGCCGCGCGAGCGCGGGTAAGAGTGCCTGGGCGAGATGGGCCAGCACGGCGTCCGTCTGCGCCGCGGCATGCCGCAGTTCAAGACCTGCGGGGCAGCCAAGTTCCAGGGCTGTACGCTCCATGAAGGGGCGCGGCAGTTCGATGAGTACGAAATCAAACGTCCCATACATGTCCGCCTTGTAGTCATCCTGGAAGTTCCGCAGATAGATGGAACCTGCCTCGAATGCATGCATGTTCGCCTGATTCGGACGAAAAATGCGTCGACGATGGCCTTCCATCAGAGAGACGCCAACCAGAAACCCTCGTGCTGAAGCTGGGGTCACTACCTGACTCATCCGCTCAATCACGGAACTCTTGCGGTAGAAATTGAGATCGCCGGCGGCAAGCGCCTGATCGTATCGCAATGCCTCCGACAAGCACCCCAATGAGTCGCGCTGAATGGCCGGCTTGGCAGATTCGTGAGTAGATGTGGAGAGTCGCATGGCCAGGTAGTCATGATCGTCGCGCCAAGCCAGACACGACCGGGCGACCTTGCGTTACTGAAAATACCATTGACGCTGGCAGCTCGAAAAGCGCCCGCCTTCCTGCAGTCAGACGACTGCCTGGAGAACATACTATCATCGCCAACTCCGAAGGAATTAAGGCTGCTGATATCGCCCCCCGATCTTCAAGCAGATCGCGACATGCTTGCCGGCCTGGATGCCGAATACGTTACAGACGCGCCAAGCGTGTAGGCCAGTCATACCAGAAGACGATGGAAACTGTGGGCTCATCCGAATAAAGTGCACAAGCCCCAAGTCAACATTTGGCCGCGCTAGCCCGGCACTTGAGACAGACACGGGATGAGCAAACACGGAGATTCCATGAATGGCAACATCTGCTTAAAGACGGCCCAGCTCCAGGCAGCGGCCCATGCCAATGAACAAGACGCGACGTTGTGGCGCTGGTTCTCAGATCAGATGGAAGACCAGATGATGAGCTGCGAACGCAAAAGGGGAGACTGGATCATTTGCGTGGCCGGTCGCGAACTGGCGCGTGACCCGTCCTTCGACCTGGCGGTTCGCGCCGCTCACTTCCTTTGCCGCGCACTGAAAGCCTTGTAGACGAGCCGGTGACGATGTACGCGCTGCGGCTCACAGGGTCGACAATTGGCGCTCTTGCCGCTGCCGGCACCCATTAAGGCCATCGCCTAGTACAACGAGGCAGTACTTTACGGCTGCCGCCGCTACTTCGAAGCTCTCGACGTGGCGTATCGCCGGTGGCCGGTTGCACTTCTTCGGCGGCCACTCTGGCCATCCGGCTTCACCCAGTGCCTTGCATACGCACATGTGATTGGGCGGTCTACGCCGGTCGTCCATTCGTAGGAACCTGCTCTCTATTTGTCGCGCTATATCGCTCGCGCGGCGATTTTCAACAAACGGCTGGTCACCCAGCGACCTTAACAAGGTACGCACTTGCAAGACGATGACGCTCGACGCCGCGGAACTCATGTTGCGCTTCTTCCAAGGGCGATGGACCCACCAGGACAGGGTTCTCTCGCGTCTCGACGAACGGAATTCAATTTTTTTGAATAACTATTGCGGAGATAGGCCGCTCTCTGGGATGTGTCGATCGGTATAGTTCTGCACATGGACAGCGCAACAACGCAGTGTTGCGAATTCGCGCCGGCAACCAAAACTCAAATCGTTGAATCAAATTTTTTGGAGAGAAATCATGTCGAACGCCAAGCTGGAAGTCCTGACCCCGCACAACAGCCAACTGATCATCATCGACCATCAGCCCCAGATGGCCTTTGGCGTGCAGTCGATGGACCGCCAGACCATGAAGAACAACGTCGTGGGCCTGGCCAAGGCGGCCAAGATCTTCGACGTGCCGACCACCATCACCACGGTGGAGAGCGAGTCGTTCTCCGGCTATACCTACCCAGAGATCCTGGACGTGTTCCCCGGCAAGGAAACGCTGGAGCGCACCTCGATGAATTCCTGGGATGACCAGAAGGTGCGCGACGCGCTGGCCGCTGATGGCCGCAAGAAGATCGTCGTGGCAGGCCTGTGGACCGAAGTCTGCAATACCACCTTCGCCCTGAGTGCGATGCTCGAAGGCGACTATGAAATCTACATGGTGGCCGATGCCTCGGGCGGCACGACCAAAGAAGCCCACGACTACGCGATGCAGCGCATGATCCAGGCCGGCGTGGTACCGGTGACTTGGCAGCAGGTGCTGCTCGAATGGCAGCGTGACTGGGCACACCGCGATACCTATGACGCCGTGATGAAGCTCGTCAAGGAACACTCTGGCGCCTACGGCATGGGCGTGGACTATGCCTACACGATGGTCCACAAGGCCGCGCAACGTACTGCAACCACGCACGAGTCGATCGCGCCCGTGCATGCGCCAGTGATTGAGAACTAAACAACTCCAGTCTGCGCCGAAAGCTTTCTGTAGTTTTCGGCGCCATACAACCTTCGGCTGCAACGCCGCCACGGCTCACTGAAAAATGACACACGACAAGAAGATCGCCACAAAGTGGGAAATGGCGGCGTTTGCATTCCTTACCGGCTTTAATGCACACGCCCACACGTCTTCGTCACTGGGCGTTCTCTCAGGCACCCTCGCCGTTTGCGCGCTGATTGCGCGGGCCATGCATAGCTGGGCAGAACAGCCCTTTAACGCGAGCGCCGCTCCCTGGTAAGAAAAGCGCAGTCCTACGGCCACACTTTCATTTCATCCCCCAAAACCCTGCTTCCCGGACGTTTCCCATGGACACCCCATTTCACCAGTTTTCTGACCTGTTCGCCCAGCTCGGCTTGCCATCCAGCAAAGCGGACATCCTTGCGTTCATTGCAAAGCATTCGCCGTTACCGCAAGACATCAATCTTTGGGAAGCACCATTCTGGACGCCGGCCCAGGCAGCCTTGCTGCGCGACGAATTTGACGAGGATGCAGACTGGGCACAGGCCGTGGACCAATTGAATCTTGCGTTGCGCACAACTGCTTGACGGAACGGTGCTGGAGACCTGCTCCAATTCCTGACTGAGGCCAATGCTGTTGCTGCACGGAACCGGTGTATTGACACGAATGCTGCTCCGCTCGCCGCAGGACCCGGCGGCGGTCGAACAGTCGCCGCGCTGTTTGTTTCAGTCTTGTAGCGGTCAAGCAACCCAGGTCCAGGCCACCGACAAGACAAGCGCAACAGCAACGCCTGGTACGGTGGCCCCGACTTCCTTCGTTTCCGAACCCGAAGCCCCATCTGCTTTGCCAAAGGAGAAAGTGAAGAAGACCAGCAAGTAGTAAAGCGCGTCCTCTACCGCAAATGCCATGGCCGAGAGGAAAAATCAGTCGTATCTGTCCCCAGGGACTGCTCAAACTGCGGCAACGCTCCGTATCAGTTCCTTGCCCTGATTCAGCACGTTGCCGATTGCCACGCCTACTTCCCACCACTGGAAGGCTTCGGCGGGGAGGCAATGCTGGTGCATCAACACTGACGCTCCCCGAGGCGTTAACTCTGGGTCTACCCATGCTGCGGCATTCACGCCAGACAGTACGACAGGCCGGCTGTCATTGACATCGGTTAGACCTCCTTTGGCATCGTCGGTAATGAGGACAAAACCTGCCCCCTCAGGCTGAACGGATACGCCAGGTGCCCAATATGCCAAGGCTGCTAGGAAACAAGGTCCATCTTTGCGACCGGTTTTGGGGTTCTCTGTTCTTCAGGCCTCCGGCCAGTTGGCGCGGAGAAGGAGCTAGGGCAATGCGCCCTGGCGACTGGATTTGCCGAAAAATAAAGTTCGTGGTTGGGCCGCTCGAGTACTACGGCACACGTGCATTGAGCCATGCAGCCTCCGTCATTAAACGCTGGCCAAGTGCCCGGATTCGTCCACGCGCTCGCCGCGCGCACTGCGGTGCGCTGTGAGGCGTCGGCATCCGTTGGATGCCTCGACGAACTCGCCGAAAAATGAAGTCAATCTCATTCTCAGTGAAGTCGCCATAGTTGCGGTAGGCGGTGCGCATTTCTCTTAGATACGCCTCCAGCTCGACCTCCGCCGCCAATGCCAGCGAGTTAGCTAGCAGCGACCGCGAATGCAAGCGCAACCAGCGACGCCGCCAAGGCTTGTAACCCTCGTCGTCCATTTGACCCCCGATACCCGAGCGCCACCTCCATATGCGACCAAGGCGACAGTAGCCATGACCAGATACCTGTGTGGTGCAATATTTGCAATCCATCATAGGCCGCTGCGGCGTGAGCAGCAATCGACAATGCCCGAAAATGGGTCCCACTAACGAGGGGGGCGGGGGAATCTAAAATGTCCACTGAGATGTCGCATGAACCCGACAACCTCGGTCGCTCCATTCAAATCAACTCGTTGTTAGGGCACGCAAGCAATGAGGCCAATCAGGTCCTGATTTCGCAGAACCAGCGGCGCACGTTCGGGAATTGTTCCCGGCAACTCTCAACTATCTCGTTTGACGGCCTGTTCACTCGGCGGTTGTATAAGACGACAGCGGAAATGTAAGTCGACTTTCAGTCGTGGCTGCATCTAAACGTTCCTCAGAACCATATTGCTGCGAGCGTCATGGCGAAGTTTGGGCTGCGTTTCAAGATTGAACGGTCCGCATGCCTAGCAATTTGCTTCGGCTTGCCTTACTCTTAAACAGCTTGGTTGGGTATCTCCGCAACAGCTGCAATCTCCTTCTCTGCGTGGTCGAAAGACCGATTGATAGTGCCCGCTGAGGTTCGCGCCTCACGGGCCTTCTTTTTGCCAGGCTGATTGAGCTTGATGCAAGCTCTACCAATGAATTCGTCAATCGAGTCGCCGGCACATGCAATGCGTTCTCGCGCCGAAGCGTCGAACGAACTCCTTCGATAGCTGCATTTCTTGCGGCATCTCGCCGACGGCGGTGAGTGTGAACCCAAAGCGGGCAAAGAATGCGGGATATTCAGACGTGAGCACCGCAGCCTTGGTGCAGCCATGGGCGCGGGCACGCATCAAGACAGCCCCGACAAGATGAGTGGCAACCTGGTGGCCCCGACACTCCGCTAGAACCGCAACGGATTGGATGATGACCGTCTCGCCATATATTTCACCGCAGGCGCAACCGATTACCTTTTCCCCTAGGACCGCCAGACTGAAGAGGCGGGACAAGTGGTCCATATCGCTGATGGGCAAACCGCAGGAGTGGAGCACCTGCGAGACGGCCTGCATATCTGCAGGGACGGCTGCCCGGATTCGCATGTCTTTTATCATTCTTTTTATCCTGGCCTCCCGACGTGCGTACGACCGATTGAGCGTATCACCTCACAAAGGTGCGCCGTGCATCCGCGCGTCTTCCCGATTTGCTATATCGGCCAGTGTCATACGTCAATGACTGAGGAATATACTGTCACATTTTCTGCCTCTTCATCAAAAGGCGGTCCTGCAAACCACAATAAAAGTCCCCCGAAAGCGCGTCGTGCTAAAGGCTCGCTCTTCTAGACAGTATGTCCTAGTGGAGATAAATTCTTTCACCCGACTGAGTCATCAATGTTCTTCAACGCACATTGCCACTCTTAACTCTGATATAAGTCGGATTAATTTCACATCATAATATCGACGAAGGGCCACATAACAGTTTGCAAGCACTCACTGCGATGAAGAAATAGGAATCTACATTGAGCGCTGCGGAGCCGCGGGTGATGCTCCGGAACGTCTAGTGCGCATCATCGCAAAAATATAGCTGCCAGCCTTACTGGACAAGGAATACAGCCTGATTGGGATGTGCTGAGCACCTATTTATTTGTGGTTTTCGCAGTTATGTATTTTTCATTGCCACTTCCTCAATATCGGGCGCCCCACCCGCCTTACAAATACTTAAACAAATTCATTCCCTGAATCTGCATAAACGACTGCTGCGCCCCCTGCAGCGCTGTCTGCCGCTGGTAATACTCGGTGATCGCCTTCGCGTAATCCAGATCCTGCAGCCCCGACAGCGTCTGCGCATAGGTCAGGTCGCGATTGGACCCCACGTCGTCCAGCGCATCCAGTTCATTCATGCGCGAGCCCACCGATGCGCGCACGGTCAGAACGTTGTCGAGCGAGTTGGAGAACTGGCGCGTGGCGGTGGAGATGACGTTGCCAAGATGGGCCCGATCGCTGTTGTTGGGGGTGGGCTGGCGCAGCGTGTCGATCACCGTCTGCAGGTTGGCGAACATGTCGGTGCCGGCCTTGCTGGCGGGATCCATGGTCATGGTGTCGCCGTCCTTGGGGTCGCCGGTCACGTTGAAGCTGACGCCGGCGACGTCGATATGGGCTGGCGACGTGTAGGCAACGGGGCCCTTCACGACCGGTGCGGGGGTCGTGCCTGCCGACAGGTCGGTGATGGTGTATTCCATCTGGCCGCTGGCATTGGTCGCAAACTTGACCTCCATCGAGAGCCCATAGTTGGGATCGCTGGGGTTCGTGGTCGACACCGTGCCGAACGTGGCGCTGCCGGTGTTGTTGGCATTGCCCTTGACAACATAGCCGGCGCCGCCGGTCACGCTCATGAACACTTCCCGCCCGGTGTTGCCGGCGGGCATCTGGCGCGCCACATCGACCTGCAGCAGTTGCTGGCCGTTGTCGCCGATGTAGGTGCCGGGGCCCGTGCTCTGCGTGAACGGCGCGCTGCCGGAGCGGGTGCCGCCGAACAGGTACTGGCCGTTGCCGTCGTCGGAGTTGGCCAGTCCCGCCAACTGGTTATACAGGCCTTCCAGCGCCGTGGCCAGCGAGCCGCGGTCGGCATCGCTCATGGTGCCGTTGCCGGCCTGGACCAGCAGCGTCTGGATGTTCTGCGTGACGGTGGTCACGGACTGCAGCGCGTTCTCTTCCGCGGCCAGCGCGATATTGGCCTGCTTGCGCGAGGTTGCGTACTGGCCGTTGACGGCCTGTGCCTGGCTCACGCCCAGCGCGCGGGTGGCGCCGACGGGATCGTCGGACGGCGTCAGGATGCTGCGGCCGGTGCCGAGCTGCTGCTGGATATGCAGCAGCGAGCCCTGCTGGTAGTTCATCGAAGCCAGGCCTTGCTGGTACAGGGTGGAGCTTGCAACGCGCATATTGGTTACCTCTTCTGACTCTGCTGACGCTTTTGGGTGCCGCCGCTTACCTGCCGATGCCGATGATGGTGTCGAACAGCGTGCCGGCCGTCTGGATCACCCTGGCATTGGCCTGGTACAGCTGCTGGAAGCGCAGCATCGACACAGTCTCCTCGTCCATGTTGACGCCGGACACCGATTGCTGCGCGGTCTTGATCTGCGTGGTGATGCTGTCCTGCGAGGCCGAGGCGATCTTGACCGACTTGGCGCGCGTGCCGACGTCGTTGACCAGCTGCGCGTAGCCTTCGCTGAAGCTGGACACGCCGCCGATAGTCTTGGCGTTCTGCAGCTTGGCCAGCGCCAGCATGTTGCCGTTGTCCTTGACCGCGCCAGCGTTGCTGACCAGCGTGAAGGTGTCGCCGGCCTTGGGCGTGCCGCCGAAGCTGAAGGTCAGGCCGTTGAGGGTGAAGTCGGTATTGCTGCCGTTGGCTACGCCCACCGGCTGTGGCGCCATCACGGTGCCGCCAACCTTGAAGACGTACTTGTTGAGGCTGCCGTCGAACTCGGCAGTGATATTGGCGGCCGGCAGTGTAAAGCCGGGCGCGACGTTGCTCAGGCTTGCCGTGCCGCTGCCCTTGTTCAAGGCTCCCGCTTCGACGTGTGCCGGCGATGCCGCGGCGATCCTGGCCGGGTCGCTGATCGCCATGTCGAAGCCGGTGGCGGCATTGCGCGTGGGCTGGATCGTGAACGAATCGTTGGTGCCCATCGCCGCATTGATCTCGACGGTGAAGCCGTCGGCGCTGAACTGCAGCGGATAGCTGGCGCCGCCGGCGGGCACCGGCGCGACCACTTGCTGGTTGTCGGAGAGGCGCGTCAGCGTGTAGTTGGTGCCGTCGAACTGCAGCTTGTAGTCGCTGGTGGTCAGGGCCGAGGCATTGGCGATCTTGGCCGTTGCCACCGTGGTTTTCACGGTGTTGTTGGCGTTGGGGATGGCGGTGGCACCACCCAGTGCAAACATGTCGGTGCCAATGGCGCCGTTCAGGTCAATGCCCAGCTCGTGCTGCGCATTGAAGCTCTGGCCGATCGCCAGCGACAGCCGGCCGATGGCGCTCTGCGCCGCGTCCAGGGATTCGGTGCGGAACTGCAGCAGGCCGCCCAGCGAGCCGCCGGTGATCGCGCCCGGCTCGCTCTCGAACACATTGCCGTTGGGCAGGGTATAGGCCACCACGGTACGGTTGGGATCGGCCGCCGAGGCAACCGCCTTCAGCGCGTACGCGTCATTGCCCATCACCAGCGGCTGGCCGTTACCGACGAAGACGTTGTAGGTGCCGCTGTCCTGCACCACCACCTTGGCGCCGACCAGCTTGGTCAGCTCCGCCACGGCCTGGTCGCGCTGGTCCAGCAGATCGTTGGGCGGCTGGCCGCCGGAGGCAGCCTTCAGGCGGGTGATTTCCTGGTTCAGGTTGGCAATCTGCTTGGTATACGCGTTGACCTGCGTGACGGCGGTGCCGACCTGCTCATTGACGCCCGCTTGCAGCTGCTTGAAGTAGTTGCTGGCCGAGCGCACCTGCCCCACCAGCGCCTGTCCGGCCGATAGCATGCCCTGGCGCGCTGCCGGATCGGCGGGGGTGTCGGCCACGGCCTGCACCGCCGCGAAGAACTTCTGCATCAGCGGCGCCAGGCCGCCCTTCTGGTCGGCGAGCAGGTTGTCGATCTGGGCGATCTGGTCCGAGTACGCCGCCAGCGATGCGCTGGCCGAGGTGGCGCCGCGCAGCTGGCCGGTCAGGAACTCGTCATAGACGCGGATCACCGTGGTGGTGTTGGAGCCGAAGCCATAGAAACCCTGGCTGGTGTACTGGCCGCCGGCCGAGGCCACGATGGTGTTCTGGCGCGAATAGCCTTCGGTCGCCGAATTGGCAAAGTTGTGGCCGGTCGTCGTCAGCGCGTTCTGCGCGGTGTTCAGGCCGGAAAGACCAATACTGAAGAGAGACATTGTGCTCTGACCCCGGATGGATGGGACTGCCGCGGCGAGGGCCGGCGGTGGTGGATGTGGAAGTTATCGGCTGGTTGGGGGCGGGACTTTAGGTGTGGAAGTGGCGTTCTCCAGATCCTGCAGGTTTGCTCCCCTTATATGAACACCGCCCGGATGCCAAGGTTTGGGTTAAGTGTTTTGACGTGTTAGGTATCGGCTGCGGTCTTATATCCGGCCTTGTGCGGTGATATGACCGCGGCCTCGATGGAAGTAGCTAGGAACGTCCTAATCTCTCATGGCGGGCTTGGTGGCCCAATGGGGTGGGGCGACGTGCCAGCAGGGCTTCAGCCCAGGCCGGCCGTTTTCTGGATCGGGTCAGCACGATGCGAGCCCCATGGATGAGCAGGCGCCGCAGGTATGGGTCGCCCCGTTTGCTGATCCCGCCCAACTGTACTTTGCCGCCAGAGCCCGACTGTCTTGGCACCAGACCCAAGCTTGCCGCGAAGGCTCTGCCTGAGCGGAAGGCTTGGGCAGAGCCCATGGTCGCCACCAGGGCCGAGGCGGTAATCGGACCAATGCCCGGAATCTCTTCGACGGTCTGCCCCGCGGGATGGCTGCGCAGCCAGTTGGCGATCTCGCGCTCTATTTCCAGGATTTGCTCATCCTCACGCCGGATTTCATCCAGTTGCCGGGCCAAGGCCGACCACAGCACAGGCGGCACGGCGTTCTCAATTTCTTCCCGACGGGCGCGTATTTCGGCCAACCCGGCGTGGCGACCTGCGGTGAAGTGCAGCCCGAATTCGCCCAGCAATCCGCGAAGCTGATTGACTCGCCGTGTACGCGTGTCGACCAGCTCGGAGCGAATCCGGTGCAAGCCCAGCAGAGCCTGCTGGGCCTCAGTCTTTACCGGCACGCTGGGCATCCCCGGTTGGAGTGCAGCCGTCCATATGGCACGCGCATCGGCAGCATCAGTCTTGTTGGTGCGTACGAACGAGCGGACATAGCGCGGATTGAGCATGGTGGCTTGATCCCCAAACTTTGGATCTTGCGCGCCCACCAGTGTGAGCCGCCGCAAGCTTCCAGGGCAAAGTGACCGGCCGGACAGTTGGACAGAAACTGAATCAGCCGGGGCTGGGAGAAGCGTTGGTTATGGATCTGGCCAGTGGAGGGGTCTACCCAATACATCTGGAAAACCGACTTTGCAATATCCAGTCCGTATGTCGTAGCATTCATTCGGGCTCTCCTTACCTCAAGTGATTGGTCGAACTTTCACCTTGGCACATCGATGCCGTCGGTCAAGCGAGAGCCCCTTTGCATTTCCGGCCGAGTGCCTACGCTAGCCCCGAAGGGCGGCGGTGTTCATACCATCTCTCCCGCTTGCGGGAGAGGGGCCGGGGGAGAGGGTAGGCCTGTGCCTCGCGATATCCTCTCTTGCAAGGGACGCTCCTGCCCTCTCCCCCACCCCTCTCCCGCCAGGCGGGAGAGGGGTGCCGCGACCATACGGTGTCAGCTACGGCCGGCGCTAGGGCAACACCCCTGCCCTCAGGCCGCCACCTTCTTCATGATCTTCACCAGCTTGTGCCCGTACGCCGGATCGGTGGCATAGCCCGCGCGCTGCAGGCCATGCGCCGCCTCTTCAGCAGACGCCGCGCTGACCACGCCCGCGTAACGCGGGTTGTTCGTCAGCAGGCGGGCATAGTCGGCACAGGCCTCGTCATACGAGCCATAGGCACGGAACTTCGCCCGCACCTTCTGCGGCTGCCCGTCGACATATTCCGTGGTGGTGATCTCCGCCACGCGCCCCTTCCAGCTGGCGCCGGCCTTGATGCCGAAGACATTGAAGGTGGTAGAGCCGTCGGCGTGCGTGATCTCGCGCTGGCCCCAGCCGGATTCCAGCGCGGCCTGGCCTACGATCAGCCGCGCCGGCACGCCGCTGGCGCGCGCGGCGGCTTCCGCGGGTCCGGCCATGCGGGCGACAAAGGCGCTGACGTGGGCCGGCGCGTCGTCCGGCAGCCGTCCCAGCTTGTCCTCACCCTGGCCGCGGTCCGCGTACCACTGCGGCTGGTACTGGCGCAGGCCGGCCGTGGGATTCCAGTTCTGCCCCGGCACGATGGTACCGAGCGCCGGCAGGTCGGCCTGCTCGCCGGCGTCGGCCGGGACCGCCCCGGCGCCGCGGCTGTCGAGCAGCCTTGCCATCTCGGCATCGGCCGCCTTGCCTGACTCGGCCGGGCTCATGGCGCTCATGCCGGCCGGCATCGCCGTGCCCGTGGCACGCGCCAGCTGGCGCACCATCACATCGGCCAGGCCGATCCCGCGCGACGACATCTGCTGCGCAAGCTGCTGGTCCATCATCGACATATAGAGCTTGCTCTGCTCGTTGTCGAAGAGGCCGTCCTGCGGCGTGGCATCGCGCATGCTCTTGAGCACCATCTGCGTGAACACCGCCTCGAACTGCTTGGCGACGGCTTGCAGCGTATTGGCGTCGGCGCCGCCGCGCGCGCTGTGCTTGAGCGCCTCGAAGCCCTGCGTGTCCAGCGCGAAGCGCTGCGTCAGCTCCGCCGCCTGCGGGGGTCGTGCCGTGTTCATGGTCAGATCACTTCCAGCTCGGCACGCAGCGCCCCGGCCGCGCGCATGGCTTCCAGGATGGTCTGCAGGTCGGCCGGAGTTGCGCCCAGCGCGTTCAGCCCCTTGACCACGGCGGCCAGCGAGGCGCCCGCCTTGACGATCTGCAGCGAGCCGCCCTGCTGCTTCATGTCGATCTGCGACACCGGCGCCACCACCGTCCGCCCTTCGCTAAATGGCGCGGGCTGGCTGATCACGGGTTGCGTGTTGATCACCACCGACAGGTTGCCGTGCGCGACCGCACAGTCTTCCACGGTCACGGCCTGGTTCATCACGATGGAGCCGGTGCGGGCGTTCAGGATCACCTTGGCCGCGGCCTTGGCCGGGGTCACGTCGATGTTCTCTATGCGGGCCAGGAAGCCCACGCGCGCGGCCGCCGACGCCGGCGCACGCACCTGCACCACGCGCCCGTCCAGCGCCGCGGCAACGCCGCCGCCCATGGAGCGGTTGATGGCTTCCACCACGCGCTCGGCGGTGCCGAAATCGGTATCCTTCAGTTCCAGGTTGAGCACGCCGCCATCTGGCTGGAACGGCGCCACCGCGCGCTCCACGATCGCGCCGTTGGCGATGCGCCCCACCGCCAGCTGGTTGATCTGAACCTTGCTGCCGTTGGCCGACGCCCCCGCGCCGCCCACCAGCATATTGCCCTGGGCGATGGCATAGACCTGGCCGTCGGCGCCCTTGAGCGGGGTCATCAGCAGCGTGCCGCCGCGCAGGCTCTTGGCATTGCCCATCGACGACACCACGATGTCCAGCTGGCTGCCGGGCTGCGCGAACGCGGGCAGCGAGGCGGTCACCATCACCGCCGCCACGTTCTTGAGCTGCATGTTCTTGCCGGCCGGCAGCGTGATCCCCAGCTGCGAGAGCATGTTGGTCAGGCTCTGCGTGGTGAACGGCGTCTGCATGGTCTGGTCGCCGGTGTTGTCCAGGCCGACCACCAGGCCGTAGCCCACCAGCGGGTTCTCGCGCACGCCCTGGAACGTGGCCAGGTTCTTCAGGCGTTCGGCCTTGGCAACGGTGGCAAAGGCTCCGAAGGCCACGCCCAGCGCCAGGCTGATCACGCTCAGGCGCAGCAGGCGGGACAGAAAACGGGCGAGCATGGGAGCGGACATGGCGCGGTCAGAACGGAGAAACATTGAGGAAGAAGCGCTGCAGCCAGCCCATGTTCTGCGCTTCGTCGATCACGCCCTTGGCGGTGTATTCGATGCGCGCATCGGCGACCTGCGTCGACAGCACGGCGTTGTCGCCGGTGATCGTGCGCGGATTGACCACGCCGGAGAAGCGGATGAACTCGGCGCCCTGGTTGATGGCCATCTGCTTTTCGCCGGAGACCACCAGGTTGCCGTTGGTCAGCACCTCCAGCACGGTCACGGTGATGGTGCCGTTGAAGGTATTGGCCGCGCTGGCGCCGCCGCTGGCCTTCATGGTGTTGGCGCCGTTGATGCTGGCGTTGCTGCTGCTGTTGAACAGGCCGCTGAGCGCGCGCGGCACGGCGTCGAACGCCAGCGCGGTGTTGCCGGTGCGGCTGGCATTGGTGCCGGAATTCTTGCTGGCGTTGACGTTCTCCGTGATCAGGATCGTCAGGATGTCGCCCACATTGCGCGGACGCCGGTCCTCGAACAGCGGGTTGCCGGCGTAGGACGACTGGTAGATCGAGCCGGAAGCCGGGCCCATCGGCCGCGGCTCTGCGCGCGCGGTGGTGGGCAGTTGCACCAGCGGCTCGCGCGGCATCAGCGCGCAGCCGCCGCTGGCCAGCATTGCCACGCCGGCCAGGCAAACCAGCGCATGCGCGCCTAGGCGGGAAAGCAAGGTGGCCATGTTCACACCAATCAACCCAGTTGCGACAGGCGCTGCAGCATCTGGTCGGATGCCTGCACGGCCTTGCTGTTGATCTCATACGCGCGCTGCGTCTGGATCATGCTGACCAGTTCTTCCACCACGTTCACGTTGGACGCTTCCACGTAGTTCTGCTGCACCACGCCAGCGCCGTTCAGGCCCGGCACGGTGGTGTTGGGCGCGCCCGAGGCATCGGTCTGCACGTACAGGTTCTCGCCCATGCTTTCCAGGCCGGCTGGGTTCATGAAGGTGGCCAGCTGCAGCTGCCCCACCTGCACGTTGGCGCTGGAGCCCGGCTGCGTCACCGACACGGTGCCGTCGCGCGCGATGGTCATCGACAGCGTATTGGCCGGAATGGTGATGGCGGGCTGGATCACGAAGCCGCTGGAGGTCACCAGCTGGCCGTTCTGGTCCACCTGGAACGAGCCGTCGCGCGTGTATGCGGTGGTGCCGTCGGGCAGCGCCACCTGGAAGAAGCCCTGGCCCAGGATGGCCACGTCCTTGGCATTGCCGGTCTGCTGCGGGTTGCCCTGGGTGTGGATGCGCTCGGTGGCCACGGGGCGCACGCCGGTGCCCAGCTGCATGCCGGAAGGCAGCGTGGTCTGGTCCGACGACAGCGCGCCGGGCTGGCGGATGGTCTGGTACATCAGTTCCTCGAACACCGCGCGGCCGCGCTTGAAGCCGTTGGTCGACACGTTGGCCAGGTTGTTCGAGATCACGTCCATCTGCGTCTGCTGCGCATCGAGGCCGGTCTTGGCAATCCAGAGAGAGCGGATCATGGTGGTCCTTGCGTTGGTCCTGGCACGGCGCGCCGTGCCGGTCAGTCATTCAGGTCAGTTGGTCGAGAGCAGCTGGTTGGCGCGCTGCTCGTTGCCGTCGGCGCCCTGGATCATCTTCATCTGCATCTCGAAGCGGCGGGCATTGGCAATCATCTCGACCATGGCTTCGGTCGGGTTGACGTTGCTGCCTTCCAGAGCGCCCGAGATCACGCGCACAGTGGGATCGGCCTCCAGCGGCTGGGCGCCGGGGCGCAGGCGGAACAGGCCGTCATCGCCGCGCGCGATGGCGTCGTTGGGCGGGTTGACCACGCGCAGCCGGCCCACCGGCGCCAGGCCGGCGGAGGCTTCGCCGGGGCCGCGCGCGGTGATGGTGCCGTCGGTGCCGATGGTTACCTGCGAGCCTGGCGGCACCGCCAGCGGACCGCCGTCGCCCATCACCGGCAGGCCGGAGATGGTCTGCACCTGGCCGTCCTGCGCCACCTGCAGCGCGCCGGCACGGGTGTAGGCCTCGGTGCCGTCCGGTGCCTGCACCACCAGCCAGCCATTGCCCTGCAGCGCTACATCCAGCGTGCGGCCGGTGTAGGTCAGCGGACCGGCGCGCATGTCGGCGCCGGGGGTCGAGGCCAGCGTAAAGGCGCGCGTCCCCGCCTCCGGCCCCACCACCGGCACCGCGCGGTACAGGTTGACCTGCGCGCGGAAGGCCGGCGTGGAGACGTTGGCGAGGTTGTTCGATACCGCTGCTTGCTGGTCGAGTATCTGCTTGGCGCCCGACAGGGCAGTGTAGATCATGCGGTCCATGGCGGCGGCTCAGCTCAGCGTGGCGGTCACAGGTTGACCAGGGTCTGCATGACCGTGTCCTGCGCCTTGATGGTCTGCGCATTGGCCTGGTAGTTGCGCTGCGCAACGATCAGGTTGACCAGCTGGCCGGACAGGTCCACGTTGGAAGCTTCCACCGCATTGGAGCGCAGCGTGCCCATGCTGCCGCCGGCCGTACCGACCAGCGCCTGGCCGGAGGCACCGGTGGCCGACCACACGTTGTCGCCCTCCGGCTTCAGGCCTTCGACGTTGCCGAATGCGGCCATCACGATCTGGCCGAGCGGCTTGGTCTGCTCGTTGGAATAGCTGCCGGTGATGGTGCCGTCGCCATTGACCGAGAAGCCCAGCAGGCTGCCCGAGGTGTAGCCGTTCTGGCTGAGCTGCTTGACGTCGTTGTCGGCGCCGAACTGGGTGGTGCCGGTCAGGTCCAGCGCCATCGTCATGGCCTGCGCGCCGTTGGCGGCCGGCTGGGTCAGGGTCACGGCATTGGCCGCGGGCGACTTCAGCGCGCCGGCGTTGTCGAACGCGAGCGTGAGCGGTGCGCCGCCGACCGGGTTGCCGTTGACGTCGGTGACATACATCTTCCAGTCAGTGCCGCCGCCAACAGTGGGCGCGCCCCCTGACTTGGCGAAGTACGCCATCAGCTGCTGCTTGTTGCCCAGCGAGTCATAGACGTTGATCGCCGTGCTGTAGTTGAACATGCTGCTGTCGGGCGCGGGCGTCGTCGCCGGCGGCACGGCTGCCGTCGGGAACGGGTTGGCCGGCACCTTGCTGCGCGAATCCAGCTGGAACTTGGCCGTGATGTTGCTGGTGGCCTTGGGCTCCATCTGCGCGTTGCTGACCACCAGCGGCTGCGGCTGCACACCGGCACCGCCGGCCACGCCGGCGGGATAGCCGGTCACCTGCAGGCCCTGCATATTGGTGATGCGGCCGTCTTCCTGGCGCTGGAACTGGCCGTTGCGCGAGTAGTAGACCGCGCCTTCCGGGCTGGTCAGGCGGAAGAAGCCGTTGCCGTTGGTGATGGCCACGTCCAGCGCACGCCCGGAGGCTTCGATATTGCCCTGGTTGAAGGACTGCACCACCGAGTTCACGCGCACGCCCAGGCCGATCTTGGTGCCCGCGTAGATGTCGGCAAACTGCGCGGCCGATTGCTTGTAGCCAACCGTGTTGGCATTGGCGATGTTGTTGCCAATCACGTCCAGATTGGACGCGGCGGCGTTCAGGCCGCTTACCCCTTGACCGAAACCCATGATTGCTTCCTTTTGACTAGGCTGTCATTGAAGCCGGCCGGCGCCTGTGCGCTGCCGGCACCTGCGTTTTAGAGAATGCGCCGTACGTCGTCGACGTTCGCGGTCTGTCCGTCGCCCAGGTCCACCAGCACGCCGCTGGCGTCGCCGCTGATGCTCTGGACCTTGCCGTAGACCAGCGCCACCGGCTGCACCGAGGTGCCGTTGGCGGTGGCGGTCACCTTGAAGGTGTAGTCGCCGTCGGCCACGGCCGCGCCGGCGTTGTTCTTGCCGTCCCATGCGACGTTGTGCACGCCCGCGGTCTGCCCCTTCATGTCGATGGTGCGCACCACGTTGCCGTCCTTGTCGAGCACGTCGACGGTGACCGCATCCGCGGTCGACGGCAGGTCCAGGCCAAACTTGCCCGGTACGCCGCCTGCCACCGACACCTGCTTGCCCGGCACCATCACGGTATGGCCGATCAGCGCCGCGGAGTCCATGGCGCGGCTGGCGCTGACCTGCGACAGCAACTGCGACAGGGTGGCGTTCATGGTCTGCATGCCGCTGACCGTGCTGATCTGCGCCAGCTGCGAGGTCAGCTGCGCGTTGTCCATCGGGTTGAGCGGGTCCTGGTTGTTCATCTGCGTGACGAGCATGGTCAGGAAGTTGTTCTGCAGCTCGGACGCGCTGGCGCTGCCGCTCTTGAGGGCATCGTTGATACCCTGGGTGTTGCTGTTGCTGCCTACCGCGGAGGTGGTTGTCATGTCGGTTCGTTGTCTGCGTGCGGGTGGAGGCGTTGCCGATACAGGCCGGGGCTTGTCACTGGCCGATCGTCAGCGTCTTGAGCATCATGTTCTTGGCGGTGTTGAGCACTTCCACGTTGGCCTGGTAGGAGCGCGAGGCCGAGATCATGTTGACCATCTCTTCCACCGGGTTGACGTTGGGCATCACCACATAGCCCTGGGCATTGGCCATGGGGTGCGTAGGGTTGTGCACCGTGCGCGGCGGCGACGGGTCTTCCGACACGCCTCGCACCTGCACGCCGCCGATGTCCGTCTGCCCCGGCGTGGGCGCCATGCCGAACACGACCTGCTTGGCGCGATAGGCCTGGCCGTCGGGGCTGACCACGCTGTCGGCATTGGCCAGGTTGGAGGCGGTCACGTTCATGCGCTGCGACTGCGCGGCCATGGCCGAGCCCGCGACGTCGAAGATGTTCATTGCCGGCATGCGCTCTCTCCCTTACTGCTCGATTTATTGCTGGATCGCGGCCAGCATGGTCTTGATCTTCGAATTCATCACCGTCAGGCCGGACTCGAAGTGCACGGCGTTGTCGGCAAAGGCCACGCGCTCGGTATCCATTTCCACGGTGTTGCCGTCGACGCTGGACTGCAGCGGGATGCGGTAGGCCAGGTCGAATTCCTCGCGCCCCGGGGCCTGCGCGGGCAGATGGCGTATCGAGGTGGTGGACAGCGACATGCCTTCATTGCGGTGGCCGCGTTCGACGCTCTGCGCCAGCGTGCTGGAAAAATCAAAGTCGCGCGCCTTGTAGCCGGGCGTGTCCGCGTGCGCGATGTTGGAGGCAATCACCGACTGCCGCTGGTTGCGCAGGCTCAGCGCTTCCTGCTGGAAACGTAGTGCCGCGTCGAGTCTGTCAATCATCTGGCATCTCCCTGCTCACATGAACGGAGCGAACGACCTTCTTCAGGGTTGCCATCTTAGGCGGCGACCTGTCACGCCAATCGGATGAATAAGGACGGGAAATCCATGCATTTCGGCCTGCCCTCGCGCGAGGGGCTGCCTACAATGGGACCCCGATGACAGATGTAAACGGGCGCGCGGCCAGTCACGGGGCGGTGCGCCAGGCATGCCATCCATGCCGTGCCGTCCTTGCCGGGAAGTCCAGATGAAACAGAATCGCCGCAACGCCCGCAGCCTCGCGCAAGCCCTGCTGGCGGCCTGCCTGCTTGGGCCGGCCGCCGCCGGTGCCGCGCCGGCGCAGGTCATGCCCGTCGCCATGCAGGCGCCGGCCGCGCACGGCCAGCAGCAGGCTGCTTATGCAGGCAACCCCGCTGCCAACCCCGCTGCCAGCCCCTTTGCCGAAGACCCCGCGCGCGTTGCCGTCGAACGCTTCCTGCTGCAGCAGACCGCCGGCCTGCCGGGCAAGGTCAGCGTGCAGGTGGCGCCGCCTTCGGGCGGCCGCGCGCCGGATTGCCTTGCGCCCGACCCGTTCCTGCCCGCCGGCACGTCGACGTGGGGCCGCGTCTCCGTCGGCGTGCGCTGCGGCGGCGAGCGGCCGTGGGTGCGCTACATGCAGGCGCGCGTGTCGGTGCTGACTGATTACTACGTCGCCGCACGCGCGCTGGGCCCGGGCGAGCCGGTCAGCCAGGCCGATATCGAAGTCCGCCAGGGCGACCTGGGCACGCTGCCACGCGCGGTGATCACCGATCCGGCGCAGCTTGCCGGCGCGGTCACCGCCAACCGTATTGCCGCGGGCTCGCCGATACGCGCCGACCTGCTGCGCAAGGCCATCGCCGTGCGCCAGGGCCAGACCGTCACCGTGGCCGTGGAGGGCGATGCCTTCCAGATCACCAGCGAAGGCAAGGTGCTGGCCGATGCCGCCACCGGCAACACCGTGCAGGTACGCCTGCGCAGCGGCCAGGTGGTCAACGGGCTGGTACGCAGCGGCGACACCGTGGTGCTGCAGTAGCCCACCGTAAGTGCCTTGATCGTGGCCAAAAGACTGGAAACCCGTGGCAAGCGGCATGCGAAAATGCCGCCGAAACCGCTGCGCGGCGAAATTGGGGCGAGCGCCCTAAAGAATTCGCCGGCGCGACCGTAATGCCATAGGAAACCAGCAAGGAACGCCCCGTGAAGATCAACCACACCGCCTCGTCCCGGCCCGCCGACGCCCCCGCGGGCGACGCCGCCGCCCGGCCCCAGGCCGCGCCGGCCAGCGCCGCGGCGCCGTCCGCCGGCCTGAGCGTCAGCCCGCTGGCCGCCCAGGTACGCGACATCAGCGCCCGCCTGATGCAGCCCACGGACGACGATATCGACACCGCCAAGGTCGAAGAGATCCGCCAGGCCATCGCCGAGGGCCGGATCAGGATCGACCCGGGCAAGATTGCCGACGGCCTGCTCGCGACCCTGCGCGAGCTTGGCCAGGCCGAACCCCGCTAGCCCAAATGAACCAGAGCCTGATCCAGTCCCTGCAGCGCGAAACCGAAGGCATCCAGGCCTTCGGCCAACTCCTCGCCGAAGAGCGCGACGCCCTCAAGCGGGGCGACTTCCAGTCCCTGAGCGGACTGCTGACGCGCAAGGTTGAACTGGGCCAGGCCCTGTCCCGCCAGCTCAAGGCCCGCGAAGCCCAGATGGGCACGCTGGGCCTGCGCGCCGGCCCCGAAGGCCAGCTGCTCGGCCGCCAGGTCGACCCGGCCGTGGCCGACGCCTGGCGCCAGCTGATCTTCGCCGCCCGCACCGCGCGCGACGGCAACGCCCTGAACGGCGCCGTCGTCAACGCCCACCTCGACTTCACCCGCGAAGCCATCCAGGCGCTGCGCCAGCATAGTGGCGGGGATGCGGGGTTGTATGGGAAGGATGGGAAGGCTGCGGCTGGAGCGGGTGGGGTGAGTCTGGCAGCGGGTTGAAGCTATCGCCTGATGTTCCGTTCTTTCCTACCGAAACCCCACCACCAACTCATTGCTGCGCCCCTGCAGCACCGGCACCAGGCTACCCTGCCCCGGCACCCGGAACGCGAATACAAAGCCCTTGGTGGCATCATCCCCGAAGAACGCATCGGTCTTGCCTTCCGCCTGCGGCAGCAGCACGCAGCGCTGGGCATTGCAGAGATAGGCTTGCAGTTCCAGGGGTGGGGTTTTGGCGAAGCTGTAGCGCCAGCGCACCGACGTGATGACCCCTTCTGACTGCGGCAAGACGCCGATGGGCAGGATCGGCGGCGACACAGCACGCTGTCCGCGGCCGTAGAGTGCCGGCCCGTTGACCGATCCGGTCCAGGCATGGCGGGTGCCGCCCTCGATGGCGGCCCAGGCGCAGGCCGATACGGCAGCCAGCAGGCAGCAAGCGCCGCGCGCGGCGCGGCCCATCCTCTGCATCACAGCAAGCCGCGCAACTGGTTGCGCAGCCGCGTGATCGCCTGGCCGCGGATCTGGCACACGCGCGACTCGGTCACATCGAGCACCGCGCCGATCTCGCGCAGGTTCAGCTCCTGGTCGTAGCACAGCGACAGCACCAGCTTCTCGCGCTCGGGCAGCCGGTCGATGGCGCGGATCAGCGCCTCGCGCATGCCGCTTTCCATCAGCACGGTCAGCGGGTTGCCGTCATCGCTGCCGCCAGGGTGCCGGTCCAGGAAGTCTTCTTCGCCGGAGCGCTCGAAATCCTCGTAGTGCAGTAGCTGGCAACCATAGACCTCATTGAGCAGCAACTGGTATTCGTCCAGCGCCATCTCCATGGCCTCGGCCACTTCGGAGTCGACCGGCGCGCGCCCGAGCTTCTGCTCCAGCCCTCGCTGCGTGCGCTCGATGCGCCGGGTGAACTGGCGCAGGCTGCGCGACTGCCAGTCGTTGGCGCGCACCTCGTCAAGCATGGCGCCGCGGATGCGCTGGCTGGCATAGGTCTCAAAGCGAGCGCCGTGGGTGTCTTCATAGCGCTTGGCGGCATCCAGCAGGCCGATCATGCCGGCCTGGATCAGGTCGTCGATCTGCACGCTGGCAGGCAGCCTGGCGGCCAGTTGCAGAGCGATGCGGCGCACCAGCTGTGCATGCGCCTTGACCACATCGGCCTGTTCGAGCTTTCCCTGGATCGTGTACATGGTGCAATTCTCGTGAATGCTGGATTGCTGGACCGCCACAACGTGGGCGGGGGCTGGCTCAGGGTCTGGTTCGGTGAGATGGCATGACTGGCAGGCTTACGCCATTGCGGCTGCGGGCACGGGGGCGGACGCGTCCGCGCGCAGCGGCCAGGCGCCGATGCTGCCGGCGGTGCGGCGCAGCGCGGTGGTGGCCGGCGCCGCCGGAAACGCCTCGACCACGCAGCGCCCCAGTTGCACGCCGCGCGCCACTAGCGGGTCGGATGGCAACCAGCCCGCGCACAACGCCTCGACGCCCAGGTACTGGCTGGCCGTGCGCGCTAGATTGCGCAGGATTGCCTGCACCGTGGCCTCGCTCGCCGCCATGTTGACGATCAGGTGGAACTGGCGCCAGGCATACAGGTGATGCAGGCGCTTGATGCAGGCGTAGGCGGCGGTGATCGACGCGAGCTCAGGCCGCATTACGATCAGCACATTGTGCGCGCCGCCCGCGAGCGGCGACAGCGCGCCGTCGGCATCGACGCCGGCATCCACCAGCACGCTGCGAAAGCCACTCGCGGCAGCAGCCGACAAGGCGCTGCCCGGCACAGGCCGGCCAGCCGGCAGTACCGACAGCACGCCACCGGGACCGGTGCCTGCAGCAGCTTCCAGCGGCAGGCGGCCTGCGCTGACATCGGCCAGGGTGCCGGCGGGCCTGGCGCCGGACAGCCGCGTGGCGCGCGCCGCGGCAGCGTCTTCGTCGACCAGCAGCACGCGTTCGCCCTGCATGGCCAGCGCGTGCGATAAGCCCAGGGCCACGGTGGTCGCGCCGGCACCGCCTTCGCTGGCGACCACGGCGATACGGCGCGTCGTGCGCGGCGCCAGCATCCGGCGCAGGCTCTCGGCCTGGTCCATGGCGAGGGCGCTCACTGCAGGACCTCCATGGCTTCAGCGGACACGGCGGTGCCGCGGCCCGGATAGTTTTCCAGCACGTCGAGCAATGCCAGCATGCGGCCCATGCCTTCATTGAGCACCGTGCCCGGCACCGGCGCGCCCTGGCGCGCCGTGCGGCCAGCCAGGCGCGCGAGGAAGGCGGGCGCGGCCGCGGTCGGCGCGTGTTCCAGGCGCAGCACCGAGAGGCCCAGTTGCAGCGCGGCCAGCGCGGCGCCGGCGGCGTGGCCGCTTTCGGCGTCCTGGGCGAAGTGGTCGATGGCGTGGCGCAGCGTGCGCAGGCGCGCATCGGCTGCGTCGGTCCACAAGGCCCAGCGCGCCACCTGCGCGGCCTCCTGCGCCAGCGCCGGGTCGCACAGCAGGTAACGGGTATCCAGCAGTTCGCCGGTGGCGCGGTCGGCCAGGCGGGCCACCACCAGGCAGGCATCGATGCCGCCTTCGGGGGTGCCCTTGCCGCGCACCGGGCTGTCCGGTACGCGCACTTCGGCGCTGGCCAGCCAGCGCACGGCTTCACGCTCGCGCACGGTGTCCTCGCCGACGGCGTGGAAGGTCAGCGTGTCGGCCAGCGCATCGAGCTTCCAGGCGGCGCCGGCGCTGACTACGCGCGCGGTCTTGCGCGCGCTGGCCACCCAGCGCTCGCCGGCCTGCTGCCAGCGTGCCAGCATGGCGGCGGACGGTATGGCATCAATCAGGTTGACCACCTTGCGCGCGGCGCTCATGGCGGCGCGCAGGCTGGCGGCATCGGACTCGGCTTCGCCCAGCGGTTGGCCGGCACGGCCGGTCGAGGTCACGGTGGCGGCCAGCGGCATGCCGTCGCGGTCGGCGAACCACAGCGTGTGCTGCATCGGCTGCGGCGTGCGGCGGCCGGGCACGGCCACTTGCAGCGTGGCGGCGCTGGCCAGCACGTATTGCTCGCACTGGCGGGTCACGTCGCGGCAGACCGCTTCGCGCACCTGCTGCGACATGGCGCGCAGGGCCGGGGCGTCGGCGCCGCGCTGTTGCCACAGCGAGCGGGCCAGGTCGAGGCCCAGGCCCGCGCCATTGAGTTCTGCCACGCACTGGCTCAGCGCGTCCGCGCTGTCGCTCAGCGAGCGCAGCACCTCGTCGGCGCCGCCACGCGCGGGCACCTCGTCATCGGTGCCGGCGCTGCGCCGGCGTGCGGCGTCCGCATCGGCAAATACCGAACCGCGGCGCGGCGTCAGGAAGGCGCGCTCCACCAGCGCGGTGCTGTTGGCCAGCTCAAGGTGCTCGGGCACGCGCTGGCCGGTGGAGGCGTAGAACACCGGCAGGCGATGGCGGATCACCACGTCCAGCACCGAGCCCAGGTGGGTGGCTTCGTCCAGCTTGCTGATGATGCAGCCGTCGATGCCGCCGCCATCGGGCACGGCGTCATGGCGGTAGGCATGCACCACTTCATTGAGGGTATCGCCGTGGCTGGCGCCGTTGAGCAGCAGCACGCGCTGCACCGGCGCGGGCACGCCGGCCAGCATGGCGATCTGTTCCGACAGGCTGCGGTCGCGCTGGCTCATGCCGACGGTGTCGATGATCACCAGGTGCTTGTCCTTCATCGCCGCCAGCGCGAAGCGCAGGTCGGCGGCATCCTTCACCGCATGCACCGGCACGCCGAGGATGTCGCCGTAGATGCGCAGCTGTTCGTGCGCGCCGATACGGAAGCTGTCGGTGGTCAGCAGCGCCAGCTTGTCGGCACCGTGGCGCAGCACGAAGCGCGCCGCCAGCTTGGCCGTGGTGGTGGTCTTGCCCACGCCGGTGGGGCCCACCAGCGCCAGCACGCCGCCTTGCGCGAACAGGCTGTCCTCGTCGCCCAGCACCGGCAGCTTGCTGGCCAGTTCGGTGCGGATCCAGCCCATGGCCGCGGGGCGGTCGTAGCCCAGTGGCAGCCGCGCCAGCAGCGTGCGCGCCAGTTGCCCGGAGAAGCCGGCGCCGACCATCCATTCAAACAGGGATTCGCGCAGCGGGTCGCTGGCGGCCACGCCGTGCGCTGCCGCGCTTGCAACCGTGCTTGGGGCAGGGTTGATCCCGGCCAGCTGGCGCTCCAGCATCGCGCGCATCGATTGCAGCTCACCGCGCAGGTCGCTGATGGCGGCGGGCTCGACCACCGGCGCGGGTGGCACGTAGACCTGCGCCGTGGCCTGCACGCTGCCCAGATCCGTATCGCGCATGGCGACAATCTCCACGCCGCCCTCGATGGTGCGGTTGGACAGCACCACGGCGTCCGGACCCATGGCTTCGCGCACCTGGCGCATGGCTTCGCGGCCGTTGGCCGCGACAAACTTGGCTACGCTCATCTATGACTCCTCACGCGCCGATCATGGCGGTGATGCGGATATTGCGGTTGTCCGGCACCTCGGCATGCGACAGCACCCTCAGCTGCGGCATGGTGCGCCGCAGGAAGCGCGCCATCAGCGGGCGCAGCTGCGACGGCACCAGCAGCACCGGGTCCATGCCCATCTGTTCCTGGCGCGTGACCGCGCCCTGGGTCTGCTGCAGCAACGCATCGGCCAGGCCCGGCTCGATCCCGCCACCATTGGTCAGAGCCTGCGACAGCACGCGCTCCAGGCCGGCATCCAGGCCGATCACCTGCAGGTCGGCGTTGTTCGGGAACAGCTGCTGCGTGATGGCGCGGCCCAGCGCCACGCGCACCATCGCGGTCAGCTCGTTCGGGTCGCTGATCTTGGGCGCATGCTCGGCCACCACATCCAGGATGGTGCGCATGTCACGGATGGGCACGCCTTCGTCCAGCAGGTTCTGCAGGATCTTCTGCAGCGCGGTCAGCGAAATGGCCTTCGGCACCAGGTCTTCGGTCAGCTTGGGCGAGTCCTTGGCGATGCGGTCCAGCAGCGCCTGCACTTCCTGGCGGCCCAGCAGCTCGGCGGCGTGCATGTGGATCAGGTGGTTCAGGTGCGTGGCCACCACCGTGCTGGCATCGACCACGGTATAGCCGTAGGACTGCGCCTGCTCCTTGATGCCCGCGTCGATCCAGACGGCCGGCAGGCCGAAGGCGGGGTCGCGCGTGGCCGCGCCCGGCAGCGTGCCGCTGACCTGCCCGGGGTTGATCGCCATCCACTGCCCCGGCATGGCTTCGCCGCGGCCGATCTCCACGCCCTTGAGCGTGATGCGGTAGGCGTTGGGCTTGAGTTCCAGGTTGTCGCGGATATGCACCACCGGCACCAGGAAACCGATCTCCTGCGCCACCTTTTTGCGGATGCTCTTGATGCGGCCCAGCAGCTCACCGTCCTGCGCGCGGTCCACCAGCGTGATCAGGCGGTAGCCCACTTCCATGCCGAGCGGGTCGACTAGCGTGACGTCGTCCCAGCTGGCTTCAGTGGATTCCTGCGCCACCGCCGGGGTGCGCTCCTCGCGCTGCTTGACCTGCTCCTGCGTGGCGGCGCGGCGCGACATATAACGGCCCATCCACACCAGCACGCCCGCCAGCAGCAGGAAGGCAAAATGCGGCATGCCCGGGATGATGCCCATCAGGCCGATGATGCCCGCGGTCAGGTACAGCACGCGCGGGTTGGCGAAAAGCTGGCCGGTGAGCTGCTCGCCCACGTCCTGCTCGTTCGACACGCGCGACACGATCACGCCGGCGGCGGTGGAGATCACCAGCGCCGGGATCTGCGCCACCAGGCCGTCGCCGATGGTCAGCAGCGTGTAGTTGTGCACGGCGGTGCCGAAGTCCAGGTCGTGCTGCACCATGCCCACCACCATGCCGGCGGCAACGTTGATGAACATGATCAGCAGGCCCGCCACGGCATCGCCGCGCACGAATTTGCTGGCGCCGTCCATGGCGCCGTAGAAGTCGGACTCCTGCGCCACTTCGGCGCGGCGCTTCTTGGCGGCGGCTTCGTCGATCAGGCCGGCGTTCAGGTCGGCATCGATCGACATCTGCTTGCCGGGCATCGAATCCAGCATAAAGCGCGCGCCCACTTCGGCGATACGGCCCGCACCCTTGGTGATCACCATGAAGTTGATCACCACCAGGATCGCGAACACCACGATGCCGACCGCGAAGTTGCCGCCCACCAGGAAGTGGCCGAATGCCTCCACCACCTTGCCGGCAGCGTCCGGGCCGGTATGGCCTTCGAGCAGCACCACGCGCGTGGACGCCACGTTCAGCGACAGGCGCAGCAGCGTGGTGAACAGCAGCACCGCCGGGAAGGCGGCAAAGTCCAGCGGCTTCTGCGTGTACATGCTGACCAGCAGCACCATGATCGCCAGCGCGATATTGAAGGTGAACAGGAGGTCCAGCACAAAGGCCGGCAGCGGCAGGATCATCATCCCCAGGATCATGATGATCAGCAGCGGACCGGTCATGGCCTTGAGCTGGCCGGCGGAGCGCAGGCCGGGCAGGTTGAACAGGTTGCTCAGAGCGTTCATTCGCGCATTTCCGGTACGGCGAGTTCATCGGGCACCGGCAGGTCCGCGGGCGCCTGCGGCTGCGGGCCCTGCGAGTAGTGCCAGTGCTTCAGTTGATAGACCCAGGCCAGCACTTCGGCCACGGCGGTATAGAGTCCGGCGGGGATTTCCTGGCCCAGCTCCACGTGGCGGTGCAGCGCACGCGCCAGCGGCGGGGCCGACATCAGCGGCACGCGGTGCTCGGCGGCCAGCTCGCGGATGCGGGCGGCAATATCGCCGGTGCCCTTGGCCACCACGCGCGGCGCGCCCATGCGCCCTTCCTCATAGCGCAGCGCCACGGCAAAGTGGGTGGGGTTGGTCACCACCACGTCGGCCTTGGGCACTTCGGTCATCATGCGGCGGCGCGCCATGGCGCGCTGCTGCTGGCGGATGCGGCCCTTGATATGCGGGTCGCCCTCGCTTTCCTTGAATTCCTGCTTGACCTCTTCCTTGGTCATGCGCAGCTTCTTGAAGTACTCCCAGTACTGCCACGGCACGTCGATGGCCGCCACCACCAGCAGCGACAGCGACACCACCAGGCAGCAATTCATGACCAGGTCGACCATGTGCAGCAGTGCTTCCTGCACCGGCGCATTCATCAGCGCGATGGCCTCGGGCAGGCGCCGCCACAGCACCCAGGCGCCCACGCTGCCCACCAGCAGCGACTTGGCCACGGCCTTGAGCAGCTCCACCAGCGAATGCGCGGAGAACATCCGGCCCAGCCCCGCCAGCGGCGACAGGCGCGAGAACTGCGGCGCGAAGGACTTGCCCGAGAACACCCAGCCCCCCAGCAGCAACGGCGCCGCCAGCGCGGCAACGCCGAACAGGAACAGCAGCGGCAGGAAGGCCAGCAGGCTGTCCCACACCATCATGGAAAAGCGCGACAGCATGCGTGAGGTATCGAACGCCGTTGCCGGCTCGAATCGCAGCGCCCCCTGCATCACCTGGTTCAGGCTGCGGCCCAGATGGCCGCCCAGCGTCCACAGGCCGGTCACGCCGGCAATCAGCATGACGAACGTGGCGAGCTCGCGCGAACGCACCACCTGCCCCTCCTCGCGCGCCTTTTCCAGGCGCCGGGGTGAGGCGGGTTCGGTTTTCTCGAGGTCGCTTTCTTCGGACATCCATGCTCCGTGCGAAGCGGCAGGCCGCTATTCGTCAGCAGGGATTATCGAAGCGGGACAGCCTTCCCATTCATGGGAAAAGGCGGGGGAATTGGGTGTTGTTTGGGAAATCAGGGGCCTGGTGGCGTTAACGGCGCCTGATTGGGAGGACTTTAGGCGTGGATGGGGAGGCGGGCATCGGGAGATGCCCGCGCGAACTACGTCAGGCCGGTCCCCTCACAAAACCAGAGCCATGATAGTCAGTCCGTGCCGTACTTCGGCGACCGCGGCCCATACAGGATGCCGCCAGGCGTACCCGCCGAGAGCAGTTGCTGGCTCGTCCTGCCGGCCACCCCATAGGCGGCATCCGACACGCTGCTGATCGCGTGCGCAATGGCCGTCCCGATCAGCGCTCCGATCAACCCACCGCCAGCGTTACCCGACTGATTGTTGGCAGCCGACGCCTGTCCGGTCCAGAGCGTCTTGCCCGTCCTCAGGTCCAGGAGCTTCGCTTCGGCGGCGACAACGGTTGTGCTGCTGACGACCTGGAACTTCGAACCATAGTCGGTCACGGTGATGTACAGCGCGGTGTCCGCGCCGAAGATTTCGCGCAGCTTCGCGGGCGCCACCGCGTGGATGTCGCCCGGTATCGTCAGCCCGTTCTGGCGAAAGGTCTCGTCAACCAGCGCGACCGGCAGCACGTAGTAGCCGGATTCCGCCAGCGGCTGTGTGGCCTGCGACAGCATGGCGTAAGTGGCCTTCACGTCCGGCGAGTTGTTCAGCGGCGGCAGCACCACAATCGAGCGGGGGTGGCTTTCCTTGAAGGCGGCGTAATCCACGTTCTTCGTCGGCGCGGCACAGCCGGCTGCCAGCATGGCGACGCCCAGCAGCATCAGGACGCGATGGAACAGCTTGCTCATTTCTTCTCTCCCTTGCGTTTGACGTTCTTCAGCAGGAAGTCCACATAGGCTCCCGACTCGGGAAACAGCGCCTTCTCGGTCTGGAATTCGCGGACCATTTCGTCATCCTTGCCGATATCGACATACAGCATGCCGAGGTGCGCGTGGTAGCCGGGCGGCGGGGTATTGCCGGCCGCCATGATTTTCTGCAGGTCGCGCTCCAGCACCTCGATCTGGGCTTGCTTCGGTTCGCCCTTGAAGTACTGGTAGACCTGCGGCTGGTAGCCTTCCCACTGATACAGGGGCTTGGCGGGAGCCGCGCAGCCTGTCAACAATGCGCTTGCGACCAGGGCAGGCACCGCCAGGCGCTGCGGCTGGAACAATGTCTTCACGATTTGTCCTTGACTGGGTTTTTGGAATCAGGGGGTGACGGGCTTCCAGGCGCCGCTTTCGATGCCGCTGACCAGATTGGTCACGGCTTCGCGCATGGCGAGGTCGAGCACCTTCCCGTTGAGCGTCGAGTCATAGCTGGACGTGCCGCCAAAGCCGACTACCTCCCGGCTCGACAGCGAGTACTCGCCCGCGCCCTGGGCGGTGAACACGACTTCCGAGGTCGCAATATTGACCACGTTGAGCGCGACCTTGGCATACGCCACCTGCGACTTGCCGCGGCCCAGGATGCCGAACAGTTGCTGGTCGCCGGTTTCCTTGCGGCCGAACTCGGTCACGTCGCCGGTGATCACGTAGTCGGCCCCCTTCAAGCGCTGAGCCTGGCTCTTGATGGCTGCCTCGCGCTTGATCTCGTCCATGTTGTCGCGGTCGAGCACATTGAAGCGGTTGGTCTGTTGCAGGTGCGTGATCAGCACGGTCTTGGCCTGGCCGCCCAGCCGGTCGACGCCGTCGGAGAACACGCCGCGCATGTAGCTCGAACGGTTGTCGAATTTACCGACCGAAATCGGCGTGCGGACGCCGGCGTAGGGACGGCTGGCGCTCTCGACCTTCTGCACCGGCAGCGCCGTGGACGATTCGGTGGCACAGCCGCCGAGCATGGCGAGTAGCCCGGCCGCGGCGACCAGGGATATGGCCGTCACTTTGTTCATGCGATCTTCTCCTTCAGTTGGGTCAACACTACATTCATGCTCTGGCACAGCAGCAAGTCGATACTCCGCCCCGTTCGGGCGGGTGACCGGGCAGCCGGGCGTCACCTCGCTGGTCAGTCTTCGACGGCGCGGGAGCGCAGACGATTCGGCGGCGCCCGCCAGAGGAGGCCAAGGCTAGCCACTGTACCCAGCCCAGTCTGGCGTCGGGATCGGAGGATTCCGAATCGGGTGGCGGACATTTCCGCAGTTCGTCGGGGCAATGTGGCAGCCAGTCCGAGCATGACCTAGGCCGTCGCGCACCCGCAATCCGGCGCCGCAAAGGGCTTCAGCCTAGCGCACGCGAGAAGCTCCACCTACACGCCATCACAATCGTTCACATTCCTTGGGCGCCCAGGGCGCCGGCCCGACAGGAGGTGGAGGTTGACGGCAGCGCCCCGCTGAGGGCGGGGCGCCGATAAACGAAATGCCTTGCCGCGAGGCACGCGCCTGCCCTCACGCCCTGCCCCTATCCCGCAAGCGGGAGAGGGGAGCAAACCGGCGGGAGAGCTCAGCTCACCAGGCTCTCAGAACCCCAGACTGGCCAACAGATCATCCACCTGCGCCTGGTCCGAAACCACGTCCGGCTTGCCCTCCGGACTGATCTGCGGCCCGTTCAGCAGCGTGGCGGCCGGCGCTTCCACGCGGCGCTCGGACGGCACGTTGTCGATCAGCACCTGCAGCAGCTCCTGCTCCAGCGCGCGGATCATGTCCATCATCTTCTTGATGACCTGGCCGGTCAGGTCCTGGAAGTCCTGCGCCATCATGATGTCGAGCAGATGGCTGTTGGTGGCGCGGGCCTGGGCGGGCACCTCGGACAGGAAGGCGCGGGTGTCTAGCACCAGCGAACGGGCGTCGGCCAGCTCCACCGGCTGCTCGAACCAGGCGTCCCAGCGCTTGTCCAGGGTTTCGGCCTGCTGCTCGATACCGGACTGGATCGGCTGCGCCAGCTCGACCGCGTTGAGCGTGCGCTCGGCGGCCTGCTCGGTCATGGCGGCGATGTAGTTCAGCCGGTCGCGCGCATCGGGGATGGCCTGCGCGGCGCGTTCGATCTCCTTGTCCAGGCCGAGCTCGCGCATATTGTCGCGCAGCATCCGCGTCAGGTTGCCGATGCGCAGGATCAGTTGCTCGGCGGAATCATTGCTCAGGGTCGGGGTCATGGAAACGCGCCTCCGCCTCAGCCGCCGAGCTTCTCGAAGATCTTGGTGATCTTCTCGTCCAACGTGGCGGCCGTGAACGGCTTGACCACGTAGCCGTTGGCACCGGCCTGGGCCGCGGCGATGATGTTCTCTTTCTTGGCTTCGGCGGTCACCATCAGCACCGGGATCTTGCCGATATTGGCGTCGGCGCGGATCGCCTGCAGCATGGTCAGGCCGTCCATATTGGGCATGTTCCAGTCCGAGATCACGAACTGAAAGCTGCCATCCTTGGCCTTCTCCAGGCCGGCGGCGCCGTCCTCGGCTTCCTCGACGTTGACGAAACCCAGCTCTTTGAGCAGGTTGCGGATGATCCGGCGCATGGTCGGGAAATCATCCACGACCAGGATCTTGATGCTCTTGTCCACTTTGAGGGCTCCAGAAAATACAGTGTTGGCTTGTTGCCAGGACGAGCGCTGCGCGCCGGCATGCGCGCCCCGCTCGGCCCGATTTCGTTTACACCCGCTGCGCGCGCGTGCCGTATGTGGCCAGGCGTGCCATCACGCGCTGGGTCATCGCCGGCAAGGGCACGACTTCATGCACGCCGCCGGTGGCGATCGCCTCCTTCGGCATGCCAAACACAATGCATGTGTGCTCGTCCTGGGCCAGGTTGTAGGCACCGGCCTCGCGCATGCGCAGCATGCCGCGCGCGCCGTCCTTGCCCATGCCGGTCAGGATCACGCCGATCACGTTCTTGCCGCCATGCTGCGCGGCCGAATCGAACAGCACGTCGACCGACGGGCGGTGGCGGTTGACCGGCGCTTCCTGCGACAGGTGCGCGACATAGTTGGCGCCGCTGCGCGCGAGCAGCAGGTGCGAATCGCCCGGCGCGATGTACGCATGGCCGGGCAGCACGCGCTCGCCGTGCACGGCTTCCTTGACCGTGATGCGGCACAGGCCATCCAGCCGCTGCGCGAACGAGCGCGTGAAGCCGGCCGGCATATGCTGGACGATCATCACCGCGGGGCTGTCGGGCGGCAGCGGCATCAGGAATTCCTTGATGGCCTCGGTGCCGCCGGTGGAGGCGCCCAGGATGATCAGCTTTTCGGTCGACAGCAGCGGGCTGCGCAGCATCGGTACGGGCTCGGCGCCGGCCGCTGTCGGCGCGGCTGGCTGCGCGGCCGCGCGCACGCGGGCGCGCGACGCGGCGCGCAGCTTGTCGGCGATGGTGTGGGTGTATTCCAGCAGCCCGTCGCGGATGCCCAGCTTGGGCTTGGTGACAAAGTCCACCGCGCCCAGCTCCAGCGCGCGCATGGTGATCTCGGAACCGCGCTCGGTCAGCGACGACACCATCAGCACCGGCATCGGCCGCAGCCGCATCAGGCGCTCCAGGAAGTCCAGGCCGTCCATGCGCGGCATTTCGACGTCCAACGTCAGCACATCCGGGTTCAGGCGCTTGATCAGGTCGCGCGCCACCAGCGGGTCGGGCGCGGTGCCGACCACTTCCATGTCGGGCTGGCTGTTGATGATCTCCGTCATCAGGCTGCGGATCAGCGCGGAATCGTCCACGCAGAGCACCTTGATCTTGGCGGCAGTCATGATTGATCGTGCTTGGTTTGGTTTCAGGGAAGCTGGCGCGCAAAGGACTGCCGCGCAAACAGTTCAGGCGATTGCGCCGGCGCCCGGGCCGAGGTGGCAATGGCGCGGGCCAGGGCGCGCTCGTCGCGCGCCACCGAAACCTGGTCGTCCTGCCGCGTCAGGCGGCGTACCAGCGCCAGCCCGCCGACCGGGAAGTAGCTGACACGGCGCGCATGCGGGCCGCGCAGGTCCTGCGCCGCAACGCGGATCTCCTCGGTCTTCAGGTAGCGCAGCACGAAGTCCGCGTTGCGGTCGCCGATATTCAGCGTGGTCATATTGGCCAGCACCGCCCCGCCGCCGAAGACCTTGGCCTCCAGCCGCTCGCGGCGCGCGCCCATCTTGAGCAGTTCGTTGATCAGCACTTCCAGCGCATAGCTGCCGTAGCGCATCGACGCCGACAGCATGCGGTCGGCGCTGCCGTCGTCATCGGGCAGCATGAAGTGGTTCATGCCGCCCACGCCGGCGCTCTCGTCGCGGATGCAGGCCGCCACGCACGAGCCCAGCACGGTGGTCAGCACCACGTCCTCGCGGGTCACGTAGTACTCGTTGGGCAACAGCTTGATGGCCTGCTTGCCGAACTCGCGGTCGAAATATGTGCGCGTGGCAAGGGCTTCGGGCAGATGGGGCGTGCGCATCACGGCCTTCCCGCCCTGGCCGCATCCGGCGCCAGTTCATAAACGGTCTGCCCGCGCAGCTGGAAGGCGCGCGTGACATAAGAGAAGTTCTCCGAGTGGCCGGCAAAGAGCAGCCCGTGCGGCTTGAGCAGCGGCACGAAGCGCTCCAGGATGCGTCCCTGGGTCGGCTTGTCGAAGTAGATCATCACGTTGCGGCAGAAGATGGCGTCGAACTGCTCGCGCATGCCCCAGTCGGGCGCGAGCAGGTTCAGCGGCTCGAACGCGATGGTGGCGGCCAGCTCCGGCTTGACCTTGACCGAACCGGTGCGCGGCCCGGTGCCCTTCAGGAAGAAGCGCTTGAGCCGTTCCGGCGACAGCCGCGCGACCTGCTCCGCGGAATACACGCCGCCGCGGGCCTTGGCCAGCACCTGGGTGTCGATGTCAGTGGCCAGCACCGTGCCGGCACGGTCGCCCAGCGCTTCGGCCAGCGTGATGGCGATCGAGTACGGCTCCTCGCCGGTGGACGCGGCCGAGCACCAGACGCTGTAGGGGCGCCCGGTCTTCTTGGCATGCTCGGCCAGCAGCGGGAAGTGATGGGCCTCGCGGAAGAACGAGGTCAAGTTGGTGGTCAGCGCATTGGTGAAGAACTCCCACTCCGACGAGCGGTCGTCCGCGTCCAGCAGCGCCAGGTACGAGGCGAAGTCCGACAGCTGCAGCGCGCGCAGCCGGCGCACCAGCCGGCTGTAGACCATCTCGCGCTTATGGCTGCCCAGCGAGATGCCCGCGCGCCGGTGGATCAGCGCGCGGATTTTCTCGAAGTCGCGTTCGGTCAGCAGGAAGTCGCGTGCATCGTCGCGCCGCAGGATGGCGCCCGGCGCAAGGACCGACCCGGTCTGGCCGGGAACGCTGGCGGCGGTGCGGAACGGCGTCATGGGATGTGCTTCAGTGGTGCGTGCGCTGGGTCAGGCCAGCTCGGCCTCGACCAGCGCCATCTCCGCGCTGGTCATCAGGCGTTCGATATCGATCAGCACCAGCATGCGGCCGTCGATGGTGCCCAGCCCGGTCAGGTGCTCGGTTGAGATCGACACGCCGAACTCCGGCGCGGGCTTGATCGCATCGCCCGTCAGCGTCAGCACGTCGGACACGCCATCCACCACGATGCCGACCACGCGGCCGGCCACGTTCAGGATGATGACCACGGTCTGGTGGTCGTAGCGCACGTTGCCCAGGCGGAACTTCAGGCGCAGGTCGACGATCGGCACGATCACGCCGCGCAGGTTGGTCACGCCCTTGATGAAGTCCGGCGCGCTGGAGATGCGGGTCACGGTCTCGTAGCTGCGGATCTCCTGCACCTTGAGGATGTCGATGCCGTATTCCTCCGACCCCAGCGTGAAGACCAGGAACTCCTGGCCCGAAGCGTCGCTTCCGGGGGTATCGATGTGTCCGATGCCGGCCATGATGTCTCGTTCTCCTGTGTTTGGACGATGGGTGTTGGCCGCTTATTGCGCCAGCGCCGGTTCCTGCCGGCGCACGCCGGTGCGCTGCAGCGCGCCGACATCGACGATCAGCGCCACGCTGCCGTCGCCAAGGATGGTCGCCGCCGAGATGCATGGCACCTTGCGGTAGTTGGTTTCCAGGTTCTTCAGCACCACCTGGTGCTGGCCGATCAGCTGGTCCACCAGCAGCGCAAAGCGCTTCCCCTCGGCCTGCAGGATCACAGCGATGCCCTGCGTGGGTTCCTGCAGCGCGCCGGCCACGTTGAACACGCGGTGCATTTCCAGCAGCGGCAGGTATTCGCCGCGCACGTGCATGACGCGATCGGAGTTGGCGGCGGTGTGGACATCCTCGGCCTTGGGCTGCAGCGACTCCATCACGCAGTTCAGCGGCAGGATGAAGGTCTCTTCGCCCACCTTGACCGACATGCCGTCCAGGATCGCCAGCGTCAGCGGCAGCACGATGCGGATGGTGGTGCCCAGGCCCGGGCGCGAGCTGATCTGGACGTGGCCGCCCATCTCCTGGATATTGCGCTTGACCACGTCCATGCCAACGCCGCGGCCGGACACGTCGGTGACGACTTCGGCGGTGGAAAAGCCCGGCGCGAAGATCAGCTGCCAGACCTCTTCATCGGTGATGGCCTCGGACACCGGCAGGCCGTTCTGGATGGCCTTGGCCAGGATGCGCTCGCGGTTCAGGCCGCCGCCGTCGTCGCTGACTTCAATGACGATATTGCCGCCATGGTGCTGCGCGGACAGGATCAGCTGGCCGGTCGCGTCCTTGCCGGCGGCCACGCGCTTGTCAGGGGTTTCGATGCCGTGGTCCAGGCTGTTGCGCACCAGGTGCGTGAGCGGATCGATGATGCGTTCGATCAGGCTCTTGTCCAGTTCGGTGGCCTTGCCGAAGGTGACCAGGTCGATCTGCTTGCCAAGCTTGCTGGCCAGGTCGCGCACCAGCCGCGGGAAGCGCGAGAACACGTAGTCCATCGGCATCATGCGGATCGACATCACCGCTTCCTGCAGGTCGCGCGCGTTGCGCTCGAGCTGGCCCATGCCGGAGAACAGGCGGTCGAACAGCACCGGGTCCAGCGCAGAGGCGGTCTGCGCCAGCATCGACTGCGTGATCACCAGCTCGCCCACCAGGTTGATGATCTGGTCGACCTTTTCGGTCGGCACGCGGATCGAGCCTTCGCCGTGCGCGGCGCTCGCCTGCGGCTTGGCCTTCTCGCGCGCGGCGGCGGGCGCTGCCGCCGCTGCTACGGGGGCCGCCGCGACCGGGACGGGCGCCGGGACCGGCGCCTCGACCACCGCTGGGGCGGCGGCAGGTGCCTCGGCTTCGGCTTCGATCACGATCTGGTCCAGATCGATCACGAAGCAGCACACCGCGATGATGTCGTCGGCGCTGCACTGGGTGTTGAGCCACACCACCAGTTCGCCATTCACCTCCTGCTGGCCGGTGATCTCGCCCAGGTTGGCCAGTTCCTCGCGCAGCAGCGCCTGGTCAGAGGCGGAAACCCGGATCAGGCGGATCTTGAGCCCGCCGCCCGTGGCAGCGGCAGCGGGGGTCATTGCGGCAACAGGAGCGGGCGCCGGGGCCGGGGCGGCAGTTGCGCCGGCATCGCCAGCGGCTTCCTGCGCCAGCTGTTGCAGCACGGCGCAGATGCGCGCCAGCGTTTCCGGATCGGGTTCGGTGCCGTTGCGGTAGGCGTTGAGCTGGTCTTGCAACACGTCCTTGGTTTCCAGAAAGGTGTCGATGATGGTCCTGGTCAACGCCAGTTCCTGCCGGCGCGTGCGGTCCAGCAGGTTCTCGAAAATATGGGTGGTCTCGGTCAGCGCCGCGAAGCCGAAGGTGGCGGCCCCGCCCTTGATGGAGTGCGCCGCCCGGAAGATCGCGTTCAAATGCTCGGGATCGGGCGACTCAATGTCCAGGCCGAGCAGCAGCTGCTCCATTTCGACGAGCAGTTCTTCCGCTTCCTCGAAGAAGGTCTGGTAAAACTGTGTGATATCGATATCGACAGACATGGCGTCCTGAGTCACTTGGTTACTGCACTGGCGCTGCCGCAGCGGCTGCGCGTCATGGCTTGCTGCCCGTGGGCGCAGGCGCGGGCGCGGAGGCCGCTGCCAGCCCCGCCTGCATCTCCTGCACAGCCTTGCCGGCCTGCGCCGCCACCGAGACCTCTGCGGCGCTGGCGTTCTCGGCCTCGAAGCGCGCCTGGGCCTTGTGGTTGAGCACCACGATGCTGATGCGCCGGTTCACCGGCGCCAGCAGGTCTTCCTTGTCCAGCGGCATGGTTGCGGCCAGGCCCAGCACGCGCAGCACCTTGCCCTCCTGCATGCCGCCGGCGATCAGCTCGCGGCGCGAAGCGTTGGCGCGGTCGCCCGACAGCTCCCAGTTGCTGTAGGTGCGCTCGCCGTTGGAATAGTTGGCCGCATCGGTATGGCCCGACAGGCTGACCTTGTTGGGCAGCTCGTTCAGCACCGGCCCGATCTCGCGCAGGATGGTGCGCATATAGGTCTCGACCGTGGCGCTGCCGGTGCGGAACATGGGCCGGTTCTGCGTATCCAGGATCTGGATGCGCAGCCCCTCGCTGGTGATGTCCAGCAGCAGCTGCGGCCGGAACTGGCGCAGCACTGGGTTGTTCTCAATGATCTGCTCAAGGCGCTGCTTGAGCGCGCGCAGGCGCTGCGCTTCCTGCTGCTCGTTGCGCCGCTGCTCGTCGCTGGGTTCGTTGGTGCGCGCGCGCATGGTGTCGCCGTCCTTGCGCAGCGCGTCCTGGCCGCCGCCCGGGATCACGCTGGGCGTCTGGCTGCTCCTCTCGCCGCCGACGACGGCCACCTTGAGCGGCATGCGGAAGTACTCGGCAATGCCTTCCAGCGTCTTCTTGTTGGCGCTGGAGAGCAGCCACAGCACCAGGAACAGCGCCATCATCGCGGTCATGAAGTCGGCGTAGGCGATCTTCCAGCTGTGGTTGCCATGCGGTTTGGCGTGCGATTTCGCCCGGCGGACGATGATCGGACGCATATCGTGTGCGCTGCTCATGACGGTGCCCCTTGCTGCTTGCGTGCCTTAATTCAGGCTCTTGACTTCACGCACGTGGTCGTCGAGCTCAAGGAACGACGGCCGCACCGTGGAGTACAGCACCTTGCGGCCGAATTCCACCGCCACCAGCGGCGCGTAGCCGTTGAGCGAGGCCAGCAGCACCACCTTGATGCATTCGTAGACCTTGACGTTCTCGGACACCTGCAGCTCGATGCGCGCGGCCAGCGGCGAGACAAAGCCATAGGCCAGCAGGATGCCCAGGAAGGTGCCGACCATGGCGTGCGCGATCAGCGCGCCCAACTCGGCCGGCGGCAGGTCGGCCGAACCCAGCGCATGCACCACGCCCATCACCGCGGCAACGATGCCGAAGGCGGGCAGCGCGTCGCCGACGCGCGACAGCGCATGGGCGGGGATCTCGGCCTCGTGGCGGAAGGTCTCGATCTCGTGGTCCATCAGGGCCTCGATCTCGAAGGCATTCATGTTGCCGTTGACCATCATGCGCAGGTAGTCGGTGAGGAATTCCATCACCACCGGATCCGACAGGATGCGCGGGTACTGGCTGAAGACGCTGCTGGCGGCGGGGTCCGCGATTTCCTTTTCCAGGAACAGGATGCCCTCGCGCCGTGCCTTGGACAGCAGCACGTACAGCAGCGACATGACGTCCAGGTACAGCTCTTTCTTGTACTTGGAACTCTTGAACAGACCCGGCAGCGCCCTGGCGGTGGCCTTGATGGCCTTTGCTGTATTGGTGGCGATAAAGGCACCGAAGGCGGCGCCCCCGATGATTACAAATTCCGCCGGTTGATATAGCGCGCCCATGTGGCCGCCGGTCATGGCGTAACCGCCAAGCACCGCCACAACCACGACGACATAGCCAAGAACTACTAGCACGATCGGATCCCCGTCTAAAAACGCGCGTCAGCCACGCTCATTTGCCCGTTGCACGGGCGCACGGAGAGAATCCGTCCGCCAGCGCAGCAAGCTTGCCAGCCGGCGGACCTTGACCAGGATCAGGTGTTGGTCTGCACGGCGGCGGCGTCTTTCGAGAGCTTCTTCACTTTCCCTGCGCGTGACGGCGGACGGCACAGGCTGCACACAAAGTTCGCGTGCGGCTCATACGCGTGCGTGACAAACTGCCCGCCGCAACACGTGCACCGGGACAGCTGCAGCATGTTGCTCTCGAAGAACCGTACTAACGTCCAGGCACGCGTGAAACTTAAGACAATTTCGCCGCCGAGCAGCGAAACATGCTCAAGGTACAGGCGGTAGGCAGCCACCACCGCGCGAATGCCTACGGTCTCGCCCTCCTGCACCATGAACTGGTAGGCAGAGAAGAACAGCGAGGAATGGATATTCGGCAGCCAGGTGGTGAACCAGTCCGTCGAGAAGGGAAGCATGCCCTTGGGGGGCGAGACGCCGCGCAGCTCCTTGTACAGGCGGATGAGCCGGTCACGCGACAGCGTGGTCTCGGCTTCAAGCACCTGCAGGCGCGCACCCAAGCCGATCAGCTCGATCGCAAGCTGGGTCTGGTTGGCATCCTGGAGCACGCTCTTGCGGCTGGGAACGGAGGTGGCCGTGTAACTCCGGGTCGGCTCGGCCTGCAGGAGCGCGGTCAATTGAGCGACTCCACAGGCTGGCGTGCAAGCAGGATCGCGGCGTGGATCTGCTGCATGTCATGGCTCTTGGCCGTGTGGGTGAGAGTGGACAGAAGCGCATGGTCGTCGAAGCGGAACCTGCACAGCACCATGTTGGATGCCGCCAGCTTGACGAGTTGCGCGGAAGTCAGCTTGGCAAGAATATCCGCGATTTCCTTGCTGACCCCGAGCCGGAACATGGCTTCGACCTGGTTTTCGCGCACCAGGCGTTGCGCGAGCAGCAGATAGGCGAGATTAACCTCCCTGATCTCCTGGAGAACTTCACTGCTTTCCAATTTATCCCCGCTACCAAAAACCCGCCGTGGCCGCTTGTCCGGCGCTTACCGATGCCCTCGCGGGCCCGGCGACCAGATCGTTTGTATGCGGCTGGGCGGGTACAACGTACGACTAAGGAACTACGCCCGTGTCCAACTGTAATCAACTCCGTTACAAGTGTTACAGAGTGTAAGCAAGACTGTTACGTTTATATCGGCAATCCACCCGCAATGCCAATCCCTACTTACGCGGGGGGGGAACCAAATGTCGCATGAAACATACATGAGCGCGCACATTTTGTAACATGTCACATCTCTGACACTTGATCTGGCGCAAGCCAGTCTCGCAAACGTCATATCTGCAAACGCGCGACCAGCGCCCTCGGTAGCCTGCTGGAATCCTCTATTGACGAGTGCCGCCTATTGCGCTTAGCACGCAAGCACTGTCCGTCATCCCAGTACGAGATTCGTGGCCGGATGCAGCGCGCCGGATGCCAACCGCGCCCTCAGTGCCCAAACATGCGCCGCAGCCACGCCGCCAGCCGGGCGAACACATCGTCGGGCGCTTCGCGGAACAGCGCCGGGCGCATGCGCTCCACCTGCTCCAGCACGCGCGAGGCTTCTTCCGGCCGCACCGAGCCGTATTCCAGGGCCAGGCCCAGCATGCCGCGCAGCTCGCCCACGCGGGCGCGGCCCGCGGCTTCGCGGTCTTCGGTCTGCAGCGCGTACATCAGGTCATAGGCGCGCTGGCGCAGGCTTTCGGCCAGGCGCCATGCGGGCGTGCGCATGCGCTCTTCCAGCACGCGCACGTCTTCGGCCGAAGCCGCCACCTGCGTGGCGAGCGCCTCGGTGAAGGCCGCATCGGCGCCGCATTCCGACAGCACCTGCGCGGCCCATTCGCGCGCATGCGCCAGGCGCTGGTCCGGCGTCCAGTCGGGCTGCACTGCCAGCCCGAAGCCAAAGCGCTGGGCATCGCGCATCAGCGCCGCCAGCGCATTGGGCAACTGCTTGTCGAACACGCGGCGTGCCCAGCCGTATTCACCGCCGGACAGCAGCCGCGAGACCGCGCGCTCGGTGAGCGGGCCGTCATGCTGCAGCAGCCGCGCGCGCAGGAATTCCTGGAAATCGGGCGGCAGGAACTCGCGGTCCAGGCCGGTCGAGACCCCGACGAACTGCTCGAATTCCTTGCGCAGCCGGGCCGCATCGTCATGCGGCAGGGCCAGGTTGATCTCGGTCGTCATAGCCTTGCCATCCGGGCCGCCGCGCGGCCCGTTGCCAGTGGGGATCAGAACGCGCTCCAGTCGCCGTTGTCGGCTGCTGCCAGCGCGGGGCGCGCGGTCCTGCCTGCCACCAGCCGCGCCGGCTGCGCGGCGACAGCATCAGCCGCCTCGGGTGCGGCGGCATGGTCCGCCGCAGGCACAGCGGCGGCCTTCGTGCTGGCAGGCAGGGCCTTGGCGACCCGCTTGCCGGCAGGGATGGCACGCACCGCGCCGGCGGCACGAGACGCCCTGGCCGGCAGCGCCGTCGCCGCAGGCAGGGGCTGGGCCGCGAACGAACCCGCGCGGGCATCCTCAGCCGCCAGGCGGAACGTCGCCACGGCCGCCTGCAGCCGGCTGGCCTGCTCTTCCAGCGCGCCGGCAGCGGCGGCAGCTTCTTCCACCAGTGCCGCGTTCTGCTGCGTGCCCTGGTCCATCTGCGCCACGGCCTGGTTGACCTGCTCGATGCCCGCGCTCTGCTCCGCCGATGCCGCGCTGATCTCGCCCATGATGTCGGTCACGCGCTTGACCGCCTGCACGATCTCGTCCATGGTCTTGCCAGCCTGGCCCACCAGCGCCGAGCCGTTATCCACGCGCTCCACCGTATCGCCGATCAGCCCCTTGATCTCCTTGGCCGCGTTGGCGCTGCGCTGCGCCAGGCTGCGCACCTCGCCCGCCACCACCGCGAAGCCGCGGCCCTGCTCGCCGGCGCGCGCCGCTTCCACCGCCGCATTCAGCGCCAGGATGTTGGTCTGGAAGGCGATGCCTTCGATCACGCCGATGATGTCGACGATCTTCTTCGACGCATCGTTGATCTCGTCCATGGTCTGCACCACCCGGCCCACCACTTCGCCGCCGCGCAGCGCCGTCTCCGACGCATTCGCCGCCAGCCCGCTGGCCTGGCGCGCGTTGTCCGCGTTCTGGCGCACCGTGCTGGTCAGTTCTTCCATGCTCGACGCCGTTTGCTCCAGCGCTGCCGCCTGCTGCTCGGTGCGCTGCGACAGGTCGTTGTTGCCCGCGGCAATTTCACGCGAGGCGCTGCCGATGGATTCCGCCGACACCTTGAAATCGCGCACCATGCGCGACAGCTGCTGCTGCATCTGCTGCATCGCATAGACCAGGCTGCTCTTGTCGCCTGCGCGCGTGGTCACCGGCGAGGAGAAGTCGCCTTCGGCAATGCGCGCGGCAATCGCGGCCGCATAGGCCGGCTCGCCGCCAAGCTGGCGCGACAGCGCCCGCGCCAGCAGCACGCCCAGCAGCACCGAAAGAGCCAGGCCGCCCAGCACCAGGCCCAGCATCCACAGGCGGGAGGCGTTGTAGACGCTGCGCGCTTCTTCCATGTTGTTGCGGGCGCGGTCGTCGCGGCGCTTGACCATCTGGAACATCACCGCTTCCAGCGCATGGCTGTCCTTGAGCAGGTCGGCGCTCTCGGAGAACACCTGGCTTTCAAATTGCGAGGTATCCAGCGGCTGCTTGCTGACCAGTTCGACGTACTTCTCCATGCGTGCGCGGAAAGCCGGCGACAGCTCCTGGTACTGCTTGACCAGTGCCTTGCCCTCAGGCTTGTCGAAAACGCCCGCGACCTGGCGGATGCGTTCGTCCATCGCGCCGAGCGACTTCACGATCTGCTCCTTCTCGGCCGAACGCTCGCCCATGGTCGATGCCGACAGCAGCGCGATCTGCGCACGGCTGGCATAGACCAGGTTGATATTGGCGTCCTGCACAGCCTTCAGCGCCTGCAGGTCGCCGTTGTAGATCTTGCCGGTCCAGTCGGCCATGCGCCCCATGTTGACCACACCCAGCAGCCCCATCACGGCGCCGATCACGGCAACGACCAGAAATCCGGCAACCAGCCTGGTCGTGACGCGCAGTTGATTGAACCAATGCATAGCAACTCCCCCTTGTAACTGAAGCCTCGGGCGCGGCGTGCCGCACCCTTTTTGTACGCATGCAGGTCGGTGTTCCCGCGCCTGCCTCGTCTTTGATTCGGACTGGCCTGGTTCCGTGGACTAGGCCTGTGCCAGTGACTGGGCCGCGTCGGCACGCGCATGGGCCGGCAGGCGCTGCGGACGCACCTCGGCCTGCATGCTGACGCGGAACGTGGCAATGGCGTCGCGCAAGCGCATGGCTTGCTCTTCGAGCGAGCCCGCGGCGGCGGCAGCTTCTTCCACCAGCGCCGCGTTCTGCTGCGTGCCCTCGTCCATCTGCGCCACGGCCTGGTTGACCTGCTCGATGCCCGCGCTCTGCTCGGCCGACGCCGCGCTGATCTCGCCCATGATGTCGGTCACGCGCTCGACCGCCTGCACAATCTCGTCCATGGTCTTGCCCGCCTGGCCCACCAGCGCCGAGCCGTTGTCCACGCGCTCCACCGTATCGCCTATCAGCCCCTTGATCTCCTTGGCCGCGTTGGCGCTGCGCTGCGCCAGGCTGCGCACCTCGCCCGCCACCACCGCGAAGCCCCGGCCCTGCTCGCCGGCGCGCGCCGCTTCCACCGCCGCGTTCAGCGCCAGGATGTTGGTCTGGAAGGCGATGCCTTCGATCACGCCGATGATGTCGACGATCTTCTTCGACGCATCGTTGATCTCGTCCATGGTCTGCACCACCCGGCCCACCACTTCTCCGCCGCGCAGCGCCGTCTCCGACGCGTTCGCCGCCAGCCCGCTGGCCTGGCGCGCGTTGTCCGCGTTCTGGCGCACCGTGCTGGTCAGCTCTTCCATGCTCGACGCCGTCTGCTCCAGCGCCGCCGCCTGCTGCTCGGTGCGTTGCGACAGGTCGTTGTTGCCCGCGGCCACCTGGCGCGTTGCCGTGGAGATGCTGGCCATGCCCTCCTGGATCTCATGCACCACCGACTGCAGGCTGCGCTGCATGGTCTGCATGGCCTGCGCCAGTGCGCCGATCTCATCCGCGCTGCGGTGCTCGAAGCGGGTGGTCAGGTCACCCGCGCCCATGCGCAGCGCAAAGTCCAGCATGTGGCGCACCGGACGGTGCACGCGCGCCAGCAGCATGGTGCCGGCCGCGAACGACGACGCCAGCGCCAGCGCAAAGCCGCCCCACAGCCACGGGCGCACCGCGGCCACGCCTGCGCCGCCCAGGGCTTCCACCGCAACCAGTGCGGCCAGGAACCACACCATGCCGCCGGCCTGCGCCCACAGGATGCGGCGCTTCAGGTTCAGGCGCAGCAGGCCCTGCACCAGGCCGCGCAGCCCGGTGCGCACCACGGCGCCGTGGCGGATCGCCAGCCCCTCCGCGCGGCCGGCGCGCAAGCGTGCGTAGGCGGCGCCGGCGGCTTCCACCTGCTCGCGCGTCGCCATCGACCGCACCGAGGTGTAGCCGACCACGCTGCCATCGACGCGCGTGGGCGTCACGGTGGCGTTGACCCAGTAGAAGTCGCCGTTCTTGCGGCGGTTCTTGACCACGCCCATCCAGGTGCGGCCGGCCTGCAGGTCCTGCCACAGGTCGGCAAACGCTTCGGGCGGCATGTCGGGATGGCGCACCAGGTTGTGCGCCGCACCGAGCAGCTCTTCGGCCGCAAAGCCGCTCGCCTCGATAAAGGTGCGGTTGGCAAAGGTGATCCGGCCCTTGAGGTCCGTGCGCGAGATCAGGTAGTCCGATGGGGAGAGCTTGTATTCGCGCTGCGTAACGGGTTGGTTGTTTCGCATCTATGACAATACTGCAGGCCCGGGCGCGGCAATGTGCTGCACCCTGGGCGGGTTCCGTCCGGCAGGCGGGTGCCGGCCGGACAACGTTGGCGCTGCCGCGGGATCAGGCCACCGCGTCGAGCGCGGCGAGTTCTTCGGTGTTGAGCAGCTTCTCGATGTCGACCAGGATCAGCATGCGTTGCTCGACCGAGCCCAGCCCGCGGATGTAGTCGGTCGCCAGTTCGCCGGAGAAATGCGGCGTGGGCTTGATCTGCTCGGCGGCAAGGGTCAGCACGTCGGACACGCCATCCACCACGATGCCGGTGGTGCGGTCGTTGAGGTCGACGATGATGACGACCGTGTACTGGTCGTAGCTGACGTTCTGCTGGCGGAACTTGATGCGCAGGTCGATGATCGGCACGATGATGCCGCGCAGGTTGATCACGCCCTTGATGTAGTCCGGTGCGTTGGCAATCTGGGTGACCGACTCGTAGCCGCGGATCTCCTGGACCTTCAGGATGTCGACGCCGTATTCTTCCCGGCCCAGCGTGAAGGCCAGGAACTCCTCGCCCGCGCCGTCTGCCTTGTCGATGTGCTTCATCGTCTAGCCCCCCAAAATTGGCTCATGCTGGTTTGCTGGCGCTGCTGCGGCCAAGGCCGCTGGCTGGCACCGGGGCATGACTTCGCCCACCAGTGTTTACGGCAGCAATCCGGCTGACTGAAGGGCGACGCCCGGCTTCCCTTACCCTTCCGAGGTAGGGGGCGCGGTGGACAGCAGCGCCGTCACGGCCTGCATCAGCTGGTCAGGATCGAAGGGCTTGGGCAGGAAACCCGAGGCGCCGGCGGCGCGGGCCTGCTCGCGGATGCTGCCGTCCTGCTCGGTGGTCAGCATCAGGATGGGAATGCACGCATAGCGCTCAGTGGCGCGCAGGCTGCGGATCAGCGTGAGGCCATCCATGCCGGGCATGACCTGGTCGGTGACCAGCATGCCGAAGCTGGCGCCGGCTGCGAGCGCATGTGCCTGATCGCCGTCAGCCGCCTCGGTCACGTCAAACCCTCCTGCGCGCAGGCAGGCGCCAATCATGCGGCGTAGAGAAGGAGAATCGTCGACGACGAGGATGCTGGGCGATGACATGGGCGCCTCCGGTTTGCAGGACTCGATTGATCCGCCAGGATGGACACACGGGCAGCGCAGCCGGCGACGGACGGGCCGGCGCAGGGCTGCGCCGCAAACGCTGGCAGCCTGCCAGACCGGTTATCGGCCGCGTTGCGGGCGAACTTTAGCCGTCAGGCGCCGCCGCCCTGCTCGCGCAAGGCATCGGCAAAACCGGCAGCATCCAGCGGCAGCGACAGCAGGTAACCCTGCACCTCGTCGCACCCCATCTCATTGAGGATTTCCAACTGCGATGCCGATTCAACGCCCTCGGCCACCACCTTCATGCGCAGTTCGTGCGCCAGCGCCACCATCGAGCCGACGATGGCGCGGCCCTGCGCATCGGTGTCGAGCCCGCCGATCAGCGTGCGGTCGATCTTGAGCGTGCCCACGCGCAGGCGTTTGAGATAGCCCAGGCTGGAATAGCCACTGCCAAAATCGTCCAGCGCCACCTGGATGCCGAGCGACTGCAGCTCAGCCAGCGTTTCCAGTGACTTGCCGATATCCTTCATCGCCGCGGTCTCGGTGATCTCCAGCGTGATCGCCGAGGGCGGGATGTCGTGCTGGTGGATCTGCTCGAGCAGGTATTGCGGGAAATTTCGGCTGGCAAAGCGCAGCCCCGAGACATTGATCGCCACCGGCACGGTGGGCACGCCGGCGTCCCGCCACTGGCGCACCTGGCGGCAGACGCTGGTCAGGACCCAGTCGTCGAGCTTGTCGATCTGGCCCGACTGCTCGGCCACGGTGATGAACTCGGCCGGGCTCACCTGGCCCAGCGCGGGATGGCGCCATCGGCATAGCGCTTCCGCCCCCACCAGCGTGCGCCGGCGCGCATCGTACTTGGGCTGGAACTGCAGCGACAGTGCGTCGTCCTGGATCGCCAGCCACAGGTCGCGCCGGATCACGCGGGTGCGGCGCGCGCGTTCGCCGGCGGCGCTGTTGAACAGGCGCACCTGGTTCGAGCCGCTCTGGCGGGCCTCGGCCAGGCTGACGCGCGCGGCCTGCATCAGCGCCTCTGAGGTCTGCGCATCGCGCGGATAGATGGCAATGCCGATGTTCACGCCGATCTGCATCTGCAAGCCGCGCGCGGCGATGAACTCGGCCAGCGAGCCGAGCATGCGCGAGCCCAGTTCCTGCGCGCGGCCATGGTGGACCAGCTCGGGCACGCCCACGGCAAACTCGTCGCGCGCCAGCCGGGCCAGGAAGTCGTGCGGCTCCAGCACCGCCTGCGCCAGCGCGCCGGCGTCCTGGGCCAGGATATCGTCGGCGCGGATCTCGAAGACCTCGTCGACCTCGCGGTAGTCGGCAATATGGATCAGCAACACGGCGCAGCCGGTCTCGGCCAGCCGCGCCTGCGCGATCGCCTGGTCCAGCCAGCGGCCGAAGGCGACGCGGTCAGGCATCGTCGTTGCCACGCTGTACTCGCCCACCGTGCCCTGCCCGCGCGCGGCGGCACGCACGGTAAGACGGCCGGGGCGGCCGGGAATGCGCGCGCCGCGCCGCGCCAGCCGGGGCTCGTGCCCGCGCGGCAGGCCATGCGCCTCGTCCGCCAGTTCATCGGCCAGGCCGGCTTCGTGGTGCGCCGGCAGCAAGCCACGCGACTGCGCGCGGTGGACGGCGAACATCAGCGCGCACAGCGCGGTCAGTCCGCCCGCCAGCCAGGCGGGGTGCGGCAGGCCGGCGGCATCGATGCAGGCGCGCGCCGAGGCCGAGCCCGCGCCACAGGCGCGGCCCAGGTGCGTGCCAGCCGCCGCCACCAGCCCGGCGCCAGCGACGACCGCCATGATCGCCGCACCACGCCACAGCCGCGTACCCTGGCGCAGCCACTGCACCAGCAGCTTGGCAGCCGCGGTGGCGGCCGCGGCGGCAGCGAAGCTGGCCGCCATCTGCGCCGTGTCGTTGGCCGCCGGCACGCTGCCCGACAGCATCACCACCAGCACGGGCACGCTTACGCTCAGCTGCGACAACAGTGCCGCCGACCAGGTCAGCGTGCGCAGCGAGCGGCCACCGGCTGACTGGTCCGCACGCCCGGCACGAACGCCAAGGGCGGCGGCCACGCCCAGCAGGGCAGCCAGCAGCAACAGGACGGAACTCAGGGCAATCATTGGGCTGCGCGATGATGAAGAGAATGCGCGAAGAAGGTCAGGACGCGGGGCAAACCCCGCATCATGGCATCTTGCAGTCGCCGTGTGAACAAGGCAATGGTGGGGACAATAGTCTAGAACGCGCTCCAGTCATCATCGGCCCCGGCAACGGCCAGCGCGGGCCTCGCCGCCGGACGGCCTGCCGGCAGCGCCGCCGGCCGCACCGACATGGTGCGTGCGGTGCGGCCAGCGACAGCCGTCGCGGCCGCGCCTGCCCCCACTCCCGTACCCGTGCCAAGGTTGAACACCGAGACCACGTTCTTGAGCTTCTGCGCCTGTTCTTCCAGCGCCCCGGCTGCGGCGGCGGCCTCTTCCACCAGCGCGGCATTCTGCTGCGTCACCTCGTCCATCTGGGTCACCGCCTGGTTGACCTGCTCGATGCCGCTGGTCTGTTCCTGCGACGCGGCGCCGATCTCGTTCATGATGTCCGTCACGCGGCGCACGGCCTGGACGATCTCGCCCATGGTCTGGCCGGCTTCGGCCACCAGCCGGGTGCCGCTCTCCACGCGCTGGCCCGACTCGCCGATCAGCGCCTCGATCTCCTTGGCGGCCGAGGCCGAGCGCTGCGCCAGGCTGCGCACCTCGCCCGCCACCACAGCAAAGCCGCGGCCCTGCTCGCCGGCACGCGCGGCTTCCACCGCCGCATTGAGCGCCAGGATATTGGTCTGGAAGGCAATGCCCTCGATCACGCTGATGATCTCGACCACCTTGCGCGAGGCGCCGTTGATCTCGTTCATGGTGTCGACCACGCGGCCCACCACGTCGCCGCCTTTGAGCGCGATCTGCGAGGCCTCGTTGGCCAGCACGCCAGCCTGGCGCGCGTTGTCGGCATTCTGTCGCACCACCGTGGTCAGCTCTTCCATGCTGGCCGCGGTCTGCTCCAGCGACGAGGCCTGTTCCTCGGTGCGCTGCGACAGGTCCAGGTTGCCGGTGGAAATCTGCTGCGTGGCCGATGCCATCGAATCGGCGCCGGTGCGCACTTCGGCAACGATGCCCGACAGGCTGGCCTGCATCGCGGCCAGCGCCTGCATCATGCGGCCGATCTCGTTCTTCGAGACGCTAGCGATGCGCGAGGTCAGGTCGCCGCGGGCGATGCGCTCGAACACAGCCAGCGCCTCTTGCACCGGCGTGACGATGGCGCGGTTCAGCGTGACCGTGCACAGCACGGCGACCGCCAGGCCCAGCACGATCAGCACGATCGACAGCATGCGGATGCGCGCAAAGCTGGCCTGCGCGGCATCGAAGTTGGCCTGCCCGGCAGTCATCTGGAACTTCTGCAGCTTCTCGTGCACGCCCGACATGCTGCGCTGCAGGTCAGGCAGCACCTTCTTCGCCAGCCGCAGGGCCTCTTCCTGGTTGCCCGCCAGCGAGGCCGCCTGCAGCGGCAGCACGCCCTGCTCCATGAACACCTGGCGCTGCTTGCCCAGTTCCGCGGCGAGCGCCTTTTCCTCAGGATTCTGCGGCAGGCTCATATAGCGCTTCCAGGCAGCCTCCGAAGCCTCAACGAACACCCTGGAGCGGTCCACGTGAACCTTGGGATCGTCCTGCTCGCCCTGCATCACGTTGCGGTCCAGCGCCAGGCGCATGCGCGTGGTGGCCTGCATCGCCTCGCTGAGCGCGACGGTGGAGCCGAGCTGGTTGGCATAAGTCTCCCTGAGGGCATCATTGCTTTGTGAAATACCGTGCAGGCCGGCACCGCCGACCAGCAACAGCAGCAGCGACAGCATTCCCATGGCGCCCCGCAGCAGGGTCTTGATCTGGATATTGTTGTGGAAGGACATGAATGAAAGAAGACTGTGGCAACCCGCGGGGCACACCCCTGGCCCCGTTCCGGCAGGATCGACGCCCAGATGATCCGCCCTGCCCGGATAACGGCGCCGCCTCCTGGTACTTGAGGCGCCGCGCCGGTGGCGACGCAATTAATCGGCCATAACCGGCGTGTCGGATATACGCCACGTGGCTTGCCGCGCGATCGCCACGAACGCCCTGGCGAATTTGCCGCCGCCGATTATCGCGATTTGATTTTGGCGGCGGCTGGCTGCCGCCGGGCCGGTTTGCATACGGCCGCACCATTTGCGGGCCTGAGCCGCGAACTGCGGCCGGGGAACACCGACGAGGACGGAAATCCCGGTGACAGACCACGACACCGAAAGTTCACACAATTATCGGCACCAAGAATTTTCGCAAAAACAGCATCCGATTACTACGGCAGGATTTGCAGCGGGCGGCGACCTCGTTATAATTGTTTTCAGCATTTTCACCCCCCGCACACACCCACCGCATTCCACTCCACCGGAAACCGAGGACCCAATGGCGACTTATCAGGAAATCGTTCAGAAAATCAGTGAACTGCAGAAGCAGGCCGAGGAAATCAAGGCACGCGAACAAGCCACGGTGATCGCGGATATTCGCGAGAAAATCGAGCAATATGGCCTGACCGCGGAAGACCTGGGTTTTGGCGCAAAGGTGCCGGCCGGCAAGAAGGCGGTCAACCGCAAGGTGCCGGTACGCTATCGCGACAGCGCCGGCAATACCTGGACCGGCCGCGGCAAGCGCCCGGGCTGGCTGACTCAGGCCCTGGCCCAGGGCAAGGCAGTTGAAGACTTTCTGATCCGCTGAAACACGCGATCCGGCAGATGGCAAAACGCCACGGAATTGATCCGTGGCGTTTTTGTTTTCTGGCCTGCCGCGGCGCCCGTGCAACACCGCGGCACCGCCTGCCCCGGCCGTCAGGCGTCGAACCCCTGCGGATTCATCGACTGCCAGCGCCATGAGTCCTCGCACATGCGGTCGATGTCATGGCGCGCGCGCCAGCCCAGTAGCTGGTTGGCCAGCGCGGGATCGGCGTAGCACGAAGCGATGTCGCCCGGGCGCCGCGCCACGATGTCATGCGGCACCGGCTTGCCGCTGGCACGCTGGTAGGCCTGCACCACTTCCAGCACGCTGTAGCCACAGCCCGTGCCCAGGTTCACGGTCATGCTCTTGCCCTGCGCGCGCAGGTAACCCAGCGCCGCTAGGTGGCCGTCGGCCAGGTCGCAGACGTGGATATAGTCGCGCACGCCGGTGCCGTCCGGCGTCGGGTAGTCGCCGCCGAATACCATCAGCCTTTCACGGCGCCCGCCGGCCACCTGTGCCACATAAGGCATCAGGTTGTTTGGAACACCGCGCGGATCCTCGCCGATCAGCCCGCTTTCATGCGCGCCGACCGGATTGAAATAACGCAGGTAGGCAATGCGCCAGTCCGGATCCGATGTTTCCAGGTCGCGCAGGATTTGCTCGCCCATCAGCTTGGTCTGGCCATACGGATTGGTGGCCGACAGCGGGAAATCTTCCAGGATCGGCACCGCATGCGGATTGCCATAAACCGTGGCCGAAGAACTGAACACCAGCTGTTTCACCCCGGCCGCACCCATTGCCGCGCATACCGTCAGCAGCCCACCAAGGTTGTTGCTGTAATACTCCAGCGGCTGGCTCACGGATTCGCCCACTGCCTTGAGCGCGGCAAAATGAATCACCCCGCTGATGCGGTGTTCGGCAAAGAGCCGGTCCAGCAACGCGCGGTCGCGCACGTCGCCCTGCACAAAATGCGGGGTCTGGCCGGTAATGGTGGCGAGCCGCTCCAGCACCACCGGGCTGCTGTTGCATAGATTATCCAGGCCGATCACGTGGTAGCCGGCATTGAGCAGCGCAACCCAGGTATGCGAGGCGATATAGCCGGTGGCACCGGTCAGGAGCAAGGTTTCAGGCATGGAAAATACGCGTCGGAATTCGATTCAGGGCCGGGCCTAGGCCTGGCGGATTCAAAAAGTTACTCAAGCACAACTTTCAGCAGCGTAAGCCGGCGAAGCAGCTTATTATCCACGATCTGCCGTTGCGCCCAGGTTAGCCGGTAGCCGGCGCAGAGCGCGGGCAATGCTAGGCCCGGCTTGCCGGCGCTTCCGCCACCAGCCCTGCCCGCGCCTGCCAGGCTTCATAGGCGGCGCGCAGCCGCCAGCCGGACTCCAGGTCGCGCATGCCCAGGCATTGCGCCACCTCGGCCGGCGCCGTGCCGGCCTCGAAATGCATCGCGGCGCAGGTATTGCGCAGCGTCTGCGGCGACGCGCGTTCGCTGCGGCTGGCTAGCACACCGGCCTCGTCCAGCAGGATCTCCACGCGCCGGTAGACCGAGGCGGCATGCATCGGCCGCCCCGACGGCATGGCGGGAAACACCAGGCCGCCAAGCGTGCCGGAGGCTTCGCGCAATGCCAGCCAGGCCCGCAGCGGCGCATGGGCCAGGCTGAACAGCGGCACGGTATAGCCCCGGCCGTTGTCCGCGCGGACCATGCGCAGCGCCATCCGGCCGGGTGCGCCAGCTTCGATAGCATCGACCCGCAGCGCCCGGGCTTCGCCTACCTTCAGGCCGCCGCCGAGCAGCACCGCCAGCAGGGCCGCATCGCGGGCGCGCTTCCATTGGGTGGGCGATGCCGCGGTATGCGTGTCGCCGGCCAGCATGCCGGCCGGGCCGAGTATCCGCGCCACCAGCAGGTCGCGCTCGCCCGGCAGCAGGAAGGCGGTGGGATCGTTCTCGCCATCGGCCAGATGGGCGCGCACCGCCTGGCTGGCCGGGTTGTGCATGCCCTCGCGCAGCCGCGCCAGGTGATGGAACACCCGTTCGATCAGCCGCGTATAGCGATAGCGGTGCGATTTGTGCAGCTGCTGCGCGTCCAGGAACTCACCGATCTGCTCCGCCGACCAGCTCAGCGGCGGCAGCCCGCGCTCGGCCGACCAGCGCAGCAGCTTGCCCCACATGGCGCGGTACACCACGCTGGTGCCGTGCCGGAAGCCATGCCGTGCCAGCCAGCCGTCGAACGCGCGCTCCGGATGGTCACGCCAGGCGGCCAGGTCGGCATCGAACAAGGCCGCCTGTTCAGGATGGGCAGCGGAGGGCTTAGTGGTCACTGACTCTCCTGCCGGGGGCCGGCGTGCGGGGTTGGGATCCCGCCTATTGTAGACAACCCGTCACTGCGCGGCGGGGGCGCCGGCACCGTTGGCCCCGCATCGCTTGCACAGTGCCCCGGCGCATGCTACCTTTCCATCCACTATGCAACTGGTTGCATAAACCCCGCAGCCAGACCCCGTCAAACGAGACGCCCGCGCACCGACGCCAGCCAAGGAGACCGACGTGACCACCACCAACCTGATTCCCGCCGCTCAGGCCTCACTTGAAGCCTGGCACCAGATGCTGGCCAACGGTTCGATGGCCGGGCTCGACGCCATCGTGGCCGATGAGGTGGTGTTCCGCTCTCCGGTCGCGCACACCTCCTACCCCGGCCGCGCCGCGATTGGGCTGGTGCTGACCACGGTGAACCAGGTGTTCCAGGACTTCCGCTATCACCGCAGCTTTGTCAGCGAGGACGGCCACAGCGTGGTGCTGGAATTCAGCGCGGCCGTGGACGGCAAGGCGCTCAAGGGCATCGACATGATCCGCTTCGACGACGCCGGCCGCATTGCCGAGTTCGAAGTCATGGTGCGCCCGCGCTCTGGCCTGGAGGCGCTGGCCGCCGCCATGGGCGCGCGCCTGGCCAGCCAGAGAGACGTGCTGACCGGCACGGCCTGACGCAACCCTGTTTCGCAGCACCGCTTTTTCGTTTTACCGGATTACCCAGGAGACTTCACCCATGGCCCTTCCCGCCCAACTCCAGAACCGGCTGTCGCTGCCGGTGGTCTGCTCGCCGCTGTTCATCATCTCCAACCCCGACCTGGTCATTGCCCAGTGCAAGGCCGGCGTGGTGGGCTCGTTCCCCGCGCTGAATGCGCGCCCGGCACCCAAGCTGGAAGAATGGCTGGACCGCATCACCACCGAGCTGGCCGAACACGACGCCAAACACCCGGACCGCCCGTCGGCGCCGTTCGCCGTCAACCAGATCGTGCACAAGTCCAACGACCGGCTTGAACATGACCTGGAGCTGTGCGTGCGCTACAAGGTGCCGATCGTGATCACCTCGCTGGGCGCGCGCAAGGAAGTCAACGACGCAGTGCACTCGTACGGCGGCATCGTGCTGCACGACGTGATCAACAACACCTTCGCGCGCAAGGCCATCGAGAAGGGTGCGGACGGACTGGTCGCGGTTGCCGCTGGTGCCGGCGGCCATGCCGGCACGCTGTCGCCGTTCGCGCTGCTGCACGAGATCCGCGAATGGTTCGACGGCCCGCTGCTGCTGTCCGGCTCGATCTCCAGTGGCGACGCGATCCTGGCCGCGCAGGCCGCCGGCGCCGACCTGGCCTATATCGGCTCGGCCTTTATCGCCACACAGGAAGCCAACGCGCAGGACGGCTACAAGCAGATGATCGTCGACAGCAACGCCAACGACATCGTCTACTCCAACCTGTTCACCGGTGTGCACGGCAACTACCTGCGCGGCAGCATCGAGCGCGCCGGCCTGGACCCGAACGCGCTGCCCGAATCGGATCCGTCGAAAATGAATTTCGGCTCCACCAGCGTCAAGGCGTGGAAGGACATCTGGGGCGCCGGCCAGGGCGTGGGCGCGATCAAGCGTGTGGTGCCCGCGGGCGAGCTGGTGCGCCGCTTTGCCGAGGAATATGCGCTGGCACGCCGCCGGCTGGGGTTGGGTGAGGCCAGGCAGGCCGGCACGCGTGCCGTCGATCTGGCCTGACGCTGCCAGTCAGCTGGCCTGGCAGGCTGTAGCCGCCGCCCGTGCGGGGCGCGGCTACAGCAGCGGCAGCAGTTCCTCGCCCCAGGCCACCCAGTCCTGCTCGAAGCGGATGCCGCGCTGCAGCAGCGCATAGCGCAACTGTTGCGCGCGGTCCATGTCCGGCGCAGAAAAATCGCGCCGCTCGATCGCCAGGTAAGTCTCCAGCCGGGCCCGGTGCAGCGCGATCAGCCGCCGCATCTCGTCGCCCAGGCCAAGCGGCCCGATCACCGCATCGGCGCGCAGCTTGACCAGGATTTCCTCGCGCTGGTCCAGGCTGGCGCCGGGGGTCAGCACCCAGCGTGCCAGTTCGTCACGGCCGGCCGGCAACACCCGGTAGACCTTCTTGCGGTTCTTGCGATCGCCGGTACCGGTCTCGCCTTCCGCCGCCTCGGCTTCATCCGCGGCAATCCAGCCACTATCAGCCATCCGTCCCAGCTCGCGATAAATCTGCTGGTGCGTGGCATGCCAGAAATAGCCGATGGAACGGTCAAAGCGCCGCGCCAGGTCATAACCGGACGACGGTTTTTCGATCAGGGAAATCAACAAGGCGTGCTGGGTCGACATGCGTCTGGGCAGTGGCCCGTCGGGGGGCGATGAAAAATGGTTGGAAGCGGATGCGGCAGACCCGGAACCGGAACGCGCCGGTAGCCGCACTTCGCCGGGCTGGCGCTATGGTATCGCAATGCCGGCCTTGCGCAGCACCCTCTGCGATGTCGTCATCGGCGTCGCCAGCAGATGCCATACATTCATTAAATTTGTCAGTTTCGAAATTTCCTGGCAGACAGAATTAAAAAACGCTGAATGGCATTTCTGCGCTTGATGCAATACATTCCATACATTGAAATCCAGTGCGAGCGCATATCCGCCCCCGGCCGCACCTTGCAGCAATCCTGGAGTGTGTCCATGACCGGAAGAATTTTGCTTGCCGAAGAGCGCGACGTGGCCTGGGAAGCCGACGCCGGAGAGCTCCCGTTCGGCATCCTGCCGCCCATGCGCGACAAGGCGCCCATTTACTACCGCCTGCCCGATACGCCGGACGGGCACCATATCAAGGAATACGCCAGCGGGCTGCGCCAGCTGGTGCGCTTTGTCGGCGTCGAAGAACAGGTTGTCAAATTCAGCCTGGGCTGACCAGGCACGTAACCGTTTCCCTGTGGTTGTCTCCTCCGAGCCCGTTCCTGCGGGCAGGGACTTGAACCCGTGAATTTCGCGGGTTTTTTCTTGGCCGGCCGAATCAGAGCTGCGGCGCCAGGCAGGCCGCGCCGTCCGGGTTGGCCGTTTCCGCCATGCCGAACACCGCCCTGGCGCCGCATTGCGAGCCGAACATACGCGCCTGGTCGTGGCCAACGCCCACCACTTCATAGGCCTGGTGGCGGATCACCAGCCCGGGGCTGGCCAGATAGCGCTCATAGCGCAGGTAGCCGCGGGCCCGCTGCAGGCGCGTGGGGCCTTCGGCCTCAGCGCCGCACGCCTTGTCGAGTACGCGGTGGTTGGGGTCGTTGTCTTCCGTGCCGGCCAGGTAGGTCACCTGACGCCCGGCGTAGCGCTGGTACAGCGACGGGCCATTGGCTCCCTTTGCGTAGGGCACGATGTCCTGCATGCCATAGCGGTACTTGTCGTAATCCGGGCACGCCGCCTTGTCGTAAGGCGCAAACGAGCGGCCGTCCGCGCCGGCCGGGCGCACCGGCGTGAAGTACAGGTAGGACGAGGGGTTGGCCACCACATAGCGCAGGTCGATGCCGCGCGCGCGGATGCGCTCGTCGACATTGTTCAGCACGGCATAGCGATGCACGATCTGCGCACCGCCCGAATGCCCGGCCACGGTCACCCTGGCCACCTGCGGCAGGCGCGCCTTGTCGGTGACGAAGGCCATCAGGTCATCGAGGACCTGCAGTGAACTGACCGTGAACGGCGAGTTGACCGCGTTCTGGCCACTCATCCAGCCCTGCACCGACCATTGCGGCATGCCGTCGAAGCCCTTGCCGTGGTCAGGCGTGCCGGGGAAGTTGGGCGCGACCAGCAGCACCTCGTCCGGATTGCGGCCGCTGGCCTTGAGCAGTGCAGCACCGGCGGCGTAGTAGTCATCGCCGTTGCGCTGCAGGCCGTGCTGCACGAACACCACCTCGCGGATGCGCGACAGGTCTGCGTCGAGCTGATGGTTGGCGTAGACCGGGAAGTCATAGCCCGCGCCCGTGCCCAGGTGCACGCGCTGCCAGTGCGGCTTCGTCTGGGCCGGCGTGGCCGCCGCCTCTATCGCCCTGGCGGCGGAAGGCGTGTCAGGTGCGCTGGCGCAACCGGCCAGCACGGCCATGGCGATGGAGGCGCCGGCCAAAGCCCGGCATGGTTTCCTTGGCACAACGAGAGCAATGGCTTGCAGCATGGGGAAGCGACTCCTGTGGGAATGTTTTGCCGGCGACGGACCCGGACGCGCTGCCCTGGTCAGCCCAGGCGCCTGACCAGCGCCGCCACGTCCGGCCAGGTCACGCGGCGGACCATGACCCGCAGGTCCGGACCGTGGAAGTCATCCTCGAACGCCTCGGATTCCTCGCCGCCCAGCCGCTGGTAGAACTCGCGCGCCTGCGTATTGGCTTCCAGCACATAGAGGAACAGCGGCCGCCCTGGCCAGCGCGCGGCCACGCGCTGCGCGCAGTGGGCCAGCAAGCGCTTGCCCAGGCCCTGACCGTGGAAGGCGGGCAGCACGTGAAGGTTGTCGAGATAGATGCCGAACCGGGGCTCCGCCTCGGGCAGCAGGCAGGCAAAGCCAGCGGCTTCGCCGTCGACCATGGCCAGCGTGACTTCCACGGGGCCGTCGGCGCCGTCGTGCATGCGGGCGCGCCAGGCGGCCAGCCGTTCCGGGTAGGCCTGGTCCCGCAAGTAAGCGGCTGGCAGCATGCCGGGATAGGTGTGCTGCCAGCTGGCGGCGTGCATGGCGGCAAGCCGTTCGGCATCGGCAGCGGTGGCGGGGATCAGCGCAAGATCGGACATGATAGGCGGCACGAATCTGAAGGCCGGGCTCGCCACACACCCGGCGAGGCATCGGGAAGTGCCCATTGTGCCTGCGGCAAGCCCAGGCTTGCAAAATCCGGATGCAGGGATTGCAATTGGCATGCCGGGAACGCAGGATGCAGCACCCGGCACGTGACCCGGCACAATGAAGAGGAAGCCCCCATGTACATGGTCTACTGGTCCGAAGGCGACGGCACCGGACTCAGTCCCCACGCGCAGTCATTCCCCAGCGACGCCATGCGCGAAGCGCTTCGTTTTACCGAAGCGCTGCGCCAGCGCCAGCACGCGGGCGAGCCGGTGAGCTTTGTCACGCTGTGCTCGGAGAATCCCAACTCGGTGGGACGAGCCGGGGCGGCGGATCCGCCGCCCGACTACGAGTGGAAGAAGAGGCGGCCCTGAGGATTCCCAGGCCGCCATGCCCCCTCAGGCCCGCGCGGCCGCAGGCCGCAGCGCGGCGCGCACCACGAAGGCCATCAGCACCGCAAACAGCAGCATCACCGCCAGGAAGTACAGGCCGGCAGCGAGACTGCCGGTGGCGTCCTTGATCACGCCGATGCCATACGGCCCGAAGTAGCCACCGAGATTGGCCAGCGAATTGATCGTAGCGATGCCCACCGCGGCGCTGGCGCCGGTCAGGAACTCGCCCGGCAGCGCCCACACCACCGCCTGGATCGAATAGATCGAGAACGCCGTCAGGCAGATAAACAGGAACTGCAGCACCGGCGACTGCACCCATGCGCTCAGCGCCATGGTTACCGCGGCCATGCCGGACACCACCACAATATGGCCGTAGCGCTCGCGCTTGCGATCCGAATGGCGCGGCACCAGGTAAAGCCCGACCACGGCGAACAGGTAGGGCACGGCCGACAGCATCCCGGTCATCACATCGGTGACGCCGAACTGCTTGATGATGGTCGGCAGCCACAGCGACAGTCCGTAGATGCTCAGCGGGAATGGCAGGAACAGCAGCGACAGCAGCAGCACGCGCTTGTCCTTGAGCGCCTGCAGCGGATTGCCGTGGGATTTCAGCGCATAGGCGGCCTGGTCGGCAGCCAGCTCACGCTCGATCCAGGCGCGGTCGCCCGGCGCCAGCCACACGGCGCTGGCCGGCGACTCCGGCAGCAGCTTCAGCGTCGGCAGGCACAGTAGTACCGCGGGCAGGCCGCTCAGCACGAACAGCGTCTGCCAGTTGTTCATGCCGAACAGCCCATGCGTGGACAGCACCAGCCCTGCCAGCGGACCCGTGATGATCAGTGCGATCGGCTGCGCCAGCACGAGCAGACCGATGATGCGCGCGCGGTGCCGCATCGGGAACCACTTGGTGAGGAAGTAAAGGATGCCCGGGTAGAGGCCCGCTTCGGCCGCACCCAGCAGGAAGCGCAGCGCATAGAAGCTGTAGGGGCCGCTGGTCAGCGCCATCGCCATGGTAATGACGCCCCACGTGAGCAGGATGCGCGCGAACCAGCGGCGCGCGCCAAAGCGCTCCAGCGCCAGATTGCTCGGCACTTCGCACAGGAAGTAGCCGATGAAGAACAGGCCCGCGCCTAGGCCGTAGGCCGCATCGCTGATGCCGATGGCCGCGTTCATGTGCAGCTTGGCGAAACCCACCACCGAACGGTCGATATACGCGACCACGTAGATCAGGGCAAGGAACGGAATAAGCCGCCGCACCAGCATGCCGATGATGCGGCTTTCCTCTATCGCTTGTGAATCTTCACCCTGTGTCGGGGCGGCGCGCTCCATCGGCGCGGTCTGGGTGCCATGCATGGCAAGTCTCCTCTTATTGTGGCAGGCAGGATCGCGCCGGCTGCGCGGCGGCAGCCGGCGCCGTGGTTCAGTGCGAGTGGCGCGGCACCTCGCGGCCGCGGCAGCCCACCAGGAAGTCGAGGTCGCAGCCCTCGTCCGCCTGCAGTACGTGGTTGACATAGAGCTTGCGATAGCCGCCGTCGGCCGGGGCTTCCAGCGGCTGCACGTCGGCCATGCGGCGCGCGAACTCAGCCTCGTCGATATCCAGGTGCAGGCGCCCGGCCTCGCAGTCGAGTTCGATCCAGTCGCCGTCGCGCACGATGGCCAGCGGGCCGCCGGCGGCGGCCTCGGGCGCCACGTGCAGCACCACGGTGCCGTAGGCGGTGCCGCTCATGCGCGCATCGGAGATGCGCACCATATCCTTGACACCCTGGCGCAGCAGCTTGGGCGGCAGGCCCATGTTGCCCACCTCGGCCATGCCAGGGTAGCCGCGCGGTCCGCAGCGCTTGAGCACCAGCACCGAATTCTCGTCGACGTCGAGCGCTTCATCGACGATGCGTTCCTTGTAGTGTTCCAGGTTCTCGAACACCACCGCGCGGCCGCGATGGCGCAGCAGCCTCGGCGTTGCCGCCGACGGCTTGAGCACGGCGCCGCGCGGCGACAGGTTGCCGCGCAGGATGCGGATGCTGCCGTCGCGGATCAGCGGCTGGTCGAGCGGGCGGATGACTTCGTCGTTGGTGATGGGCGCGTCCCTGACGTTGTCCCAGATCGCCTTGCCGTTCACGGTCAGCGCCCCGGGGTGCGGCAGCAGGCCGGCCTCGCCCATGCGGCGCAGCACCGCCGGCAGGCCGCCCGCGTAATAGAACTCTTCCATCAGGAAGCGGCCCGACGGCATCAGGTCGACGATGGTCGGCGTGTCGCGCCCCACCTTGCTCCAGTCTTCCAGCTCCAGCGGCACACCGATGCGGCCCGCGATGGCCTTCAGGTGGATCACAGCGTTGGTGGAGCCGCCGATCGCGGCATTGACGCGGATCGCGTTCTCGAAGGCCTGGCGCGTCAGGATCCTGGAGAGCGTCAGGTCCTCGCGCGCCATCTCGACGATGCGGATGCCGGACATGTGGGCCAGCACGTAGCGGCGCGAGTCCACCGCCGGAATCGCGGCATTGTGCGGCAGCGAAGTCCCCAGCGCCTCGGCCATGCAGGCCATGGTCGAAGCCGTGCCCATGGTGTTGCAGGTGCCGGCTGAGCGCGACATGCCGGCCTCTGCCGACAGGAACTGGTGCAGGTTGATCTCGCCCGCCTTGAGCGATTCATGCAGCTGCCACACCGCGGTGCCCGAGCCGATGTCCTTGCCGTCGAGCTTGCCGTTGAGCATCGGCCCGCCGGTGACGACGATGGCCGGCACATCGCAACTGGCCGCGCCCATCAGCAGCGCGGGCGTGGTCTTGTCGCAGCCGGTCAGCAGCACCACCGCATCGATGGGGTTGCCGCGGATGGCTTCCTCGACATCCATCGCGGCCAGGTTGCGCGTCAGCATCGCAGTCGGGCGCAGGTTGGACTCGCCATTGGAGAAAACCGGAAATTCGACCGGAAAGCCGCCGGCTTCATACACGCCGCGCTTGACGTGCTCGGCCAGCTTGCGGAAGTGCGCGTTGCAAGGGGTCAGCTCCGACCACGTATTGCAGATGCCGATCACGGGGCGCCCGTCGAAGGCGTGGTCGGGGATGCCCTGGTTCTTCATCCAGCTGCGGTACATGAATCCGTTCTTGTCCGCGCTGCCGAACCACGCCGTCGAGCGCAGCGGCTTGCGTTGCTTGTCCTTGGAATCCGACATGTTGTTCCTGATGCGATGGCCGCCATGGCTGGCGGCCGGAATGGCAGGGACGACGGATCCAGCGGCGTTGCGTCATGGCGGCGCGGCGCCACGCTGTCTCCGGTCGTTTTTCTTTTGTCGGACGGAGTGTATGCAGCTTGCCGATATGCTACTAATGAAGAGTTCAGCCATTGCCATATCAATCCCGGCATTGGTATTAACCCTAGTCCTTATGCAAGCCCCCGCCAATTCCCCTGCCCCCGACGCCGCGCCGCTCTGGCAAAGCCACACCCGCCTCAAGAGCCGGCAATTGTTGCTGCTGCTGGCGGTCGCCGACGAAGGCAGCATCCATCGTGCCGCCGAGCGGCTGGCAATGACGCAGCCGGCCGCGTCGAAACTACTGCGGGAACTGGAAGAGATGTTGTCGGTGCCACTGTTCGAGCGCCTGCCGCGCGGCATGGCGCCGACCGACTACGGACGGGCGATGATCCGGCATGCGCGCGCGGTGATCGGCAGCCTGAACCAGGCGCGTGAAGAGGTGCTGGCATTGAAGGCGGGGCGGCTCGGCCATGTGGCGATCGGCGCCATCACGTCGCCAGGCGTGCGGCTGCTGCCGCCGGCGATCGCGCAGATCAAGGCGCGCTACCCGGGCCTGCGCGTGTCGGTGGAGATCGACAACAGCAACGTGCTGCTCGACCGCCTGGGGCAGGAAAAGCTGCACATGGTAGTGGCGCGGCTCTTTCCGGAGCACGACAAGGGGCGGCTGCGCTATGAGCCGCTGTCGGAAGAGCCGGTGTGCGCGGTGGTCAGACCGGGCCACCCGATGCTGTCGGCGCAGGGCCTGTCGCTGGCCGACACCACCGAGGCCGCGTGGCTGATCCCGCCGGCGGGCACGGTGCTGCGCCACCGCTTCGAGCTGATGTTCCAGCGCGCCAGCCTGGCGCCGCCGGTCAACGTGGTGGAAACCGCCGCGCTGCTGTTCCTGACGCGCATGGTGACGCAATCGGACATGATCGCGGTGCTGACCGCCGATGTGGCGCAGTATTACGCCGCGTTCGGCATGGTGGAGATCCTGCCGATGGAGATGCCCTGCCATATGGACGATTTCGGCCTGATCACGCCGACCGACCGGCTGATGTCGCCGGGCGCGCTGCTGGTGGCCGACGCGCTGCGCGAGAGCGGGCAGCAAATCTACGGCGCTCAGCCCTGAGGCACTGCAGTATCGGCTGCGAGGCTGTAGATTCGGCAGGCGTTGTCGTGGAACATCGCGCGCTGCTCGGCCGGCGTAAAACCGGCGGTGATCACCTTGAAGCCGCTGAAGATCTGGTCGAAGCTGGCGCACAGGCCGTCGACCGGGAAATTGCTGGCGAACATCACGCGCGCGGGTGAGAACAGTCGGATGCAGGCCAGCACGATCGGCGCGTTGGCCGCCGCCGTCCACGGCTGGCCGGCCTGTCCCAGCCCCGAAACCTTGATGACGACGTTCGGGCATTCCGCCAGCATCGCCATCGCGTCTTCCCATGCAGCAAGCGCTGCAGGGCTGCGATCCGCAGGCAGGCCCGCGTGGTTGAGGATGATCGTCGTCGCCGGGAAATCTCGCGCCAGCCGCACCGCTTCCTGCGCATGCCACCACGGCACCTGCAGGTCGAAATGCAGCCCATGGCGCCCGAGTTCGGCAAAGCCGCGGCGCCAGCGCTCGTCTTCCATCAGGCTTGGCATGCGCGCTGCCGACAGCGCATCGGGGGCGCCGCCCGGCTTGTGCCGCACGCTGCGAACCAGTGGAAATTCCGCCTGCCGCGCCAGCACGTCGGCCGCGTCATCGTGATGCAACCACGCCTGCGCCACCACCGCATGCGGCGTGCCGTGTTCGGCGGCCACGCGCGAGATGAACGCGGTCTCACCGATCGGATCGCATGGATCCCATTCCGTTTCGACGTAGACGGTCTTGCGCACGTCATGCCCGCCCGCATCGGCAAAGTAGTCCGCCGGGTAGTAGCGGCGCTTCAGCGCGCTGTAATCGCCGTAGCGGAACGGGATCAGGCCGGGGTCGGACAGCCACGGATGATAGTTCGTGACCGGATCCCAGAAATGGTGGTGGGCGTCGACGATGGGGCCGTCGTAGCGCGTGGATGCGTTCACCGCAGCTCCTTGTTTAGTTTGCCGCTGCCAAGATCGATCAGCAGCGTGCAGGCAACGAACACCACCGCGCAGCCCGCAAAGAAGTGCAGCACGGTCTGGTAGCTGCCCAGATGCTGCAGGATCAGCCCGACCAGAATCGGCACCACGATGCCGCCGAGGCTCCCAGCTAAGTTCATGGTGGCACCGACGATGCCGACGCGGTGGGCGGGCGCCAGGATTGCCGGCAGGCTCCAGTACAGGCTGCCCCACATGGTGATGAACGCGGCCAGGCACAGCAGCACCACGGCCTCGACCGGATCGTCGATGCGCGGCAACAGCAGGAACACCGCGCAGATCACCAACCCTGAGACGGTCAGCATGCCCTTGAGCACCAGTGCGCGCGGCAGCCGGCGCATCAGCGCGTCGGCGCCGAAGCCGCTGGCGAGCGACCCCACCGCACCGGACAAGAAGATGAAGAACATGGCCATGCCGATCTGCTTCAGGTCGAAGCCGCGCGCATGCGCCAGGTAGTTAGGGCCCCACGTCAGCAGGCCGAAGAACACCATCGCCCAGCAGGCGCGGCCGATGGTAAGGCCGCACCATGAGCGTGGCGCGATGCGCCTGTCTTGCGCCGCAGCGGCCGCATTGCCCGCGGTGGCGCGGATATGCGCAAGCTCGCCATCATTGACGCCCGGATGCTGTGAAGGTTGGTCACGCAGGTAGCGCCACGACACCCAGCTCATCACCACGGTCACCGCGCCCGCGATAAAGAACGCAGTCCGCCACGAACCGAACGCGACGATCAGGTAGGAAATCACGATGCCGCCGATGGCCGCACCGAGCGGACTTCCCGCGTCGACCAGCACCGCACCACGGCTGCGTTCGCCCGAGGACAGCCACAGCGCATTGAGTTTGGCGCCGGCCGGGAACAGCGGCGCCTCCGCCGCACCCAGCGCCATGCGCGTCGCCATCAGCGAGATGCCGCCGGTGGCAAACGCCGCCAGCGCCTGGAACGCGCCCCACAGCGCGGTGGAACCGGTGATGACCTTGCGCGGCCCGAAGCGGTCGATCAGCCAGCCGCCCGGCACCTGCAGCAGCGCATACGACCAGAAGAAGCTGCTCAGCACCAGCCCCTGCATCGTCGGCGACAGGCCGAACTCCTTGCCGATGGTCGGCATGGCGATCGACAGCGAAATGCGATCGAGCAGGTTCATCACCACCAGCACGAACACCACGGCAAAGATGCGCCAGCGCACCCGGCTCGGTGCCTCGGCGCTTGCAATGGCCGCTGGCGGCGAGGCCGCGGCCTCGGGAGTGACGGATGTCGTCATGGTGTCTCCTGTCCTCGGTGTCGGTGGGACAAGCGGCGCGCGGTATCTTCCGCGCTGCCGCGTAGGCTGGTGCGTTTAGCCGATGATGTTGAACTGGCTGAAGTATTCCTCATTCAGCTCCAGGCCCAGCCCCGGCAGGTTGTCGTCGAGCTGCAGGTAGCCGTTGTCCGGCGCCGGATCGCCCTTGAAGATGTAGTAGAACAACTCATTGCCCACCTCCACGTCGTGCACCGGGAAGTACTCCGACATCGGCGAAGCGGTCGAGGCCATGGTCAGGTGGTAGTTATGCATCTGCCCGGCGTGCGGGATCACCGGCACCGACCAGGCCTCGGCCATGGCGTTGATCTTCTGCGCCGCAGTGATGCCGCCGACGCGGTTGGTGTCGTACTGGATCACGTCTACCGCGCGGCGCTCCAGCAGGTCCTTGAAGCCGTAAGAGGTGAATTCATGTTCACCGCCGGAGATCGGGAACGGGCTCGCCTTCTTCAGCTCGGCATAGCCTTCGATATCGTCGGCGATCACCGGCTCTTCCAGCCAGCGCGGGTTGAACTCGGCCAGGCGCGGCAGCATGCGGCGCGCGTACTCCAGGGTCCAGCCCATGTAGCACTCCAGCATGATGTCGACGCCGTCGCCGACCAGCTCGCGCAGCAGGCGCACCTGCTCGATGTTCTTCTGCATGCCGGCGGGGCCGTCCTTGGGGCCGTAGCCGAAGCGCATCTTCATCGCGGTGAAGCCCTGGTCGAGGTAGCCCTGCGCTTCGGCCAGAAACGCGTCGCGGTCGTCGTTGTTGTAGAGCTTGGAGGCGTAGCACCAGATCTTCTCCTTGGTGCGCCCGCCCAGCAGCTTGAATACGGGCTTGCCGACCGCCTTGCCCATCAGGTCCCACAGCGCGATATCGACTGCGGAGATTGCCGCCATACCGATGCCCTTGCGGCCCCACGCATGGGTGCGGCGGTACATCTTCTGCCACAGGTATTCGTTGTCGAACGGGTCCTGGCCGATCACCACCGGTGCGAGGTACTGGTCGACGATCTCCTTGGCCACGCGCGGCGCCAGCGCGCAGTTGCCGATGCCGACCAGGCCGGTATCGGTTTCCACTTCCACCACCAGCCAGCCATGGAAGCGGAACGAGCCCATGGCGTCGCCTCGCTCAAAGAGGATGTCGGTGGCGTTGGTGCAGAAATGCGCCTGCGGCGGCACGGTCTTGCCCTTCCATTCAAAGACGCGGGCGCGGACGTTGGTGATCTTCATGTTCAGCTCCTGATGGCGATGTGTTGGCGCGAACGCTCCCCGGCCGCACCGGGGGCGGTCTTGCTGGATTTGGTGTGGTGAAGGTGGTGGCTAGGGCGCGGCGCGCCGCTGCGCACCCATGCGGCAGGCGATCTGGAATGCCTGCAGCGTGGCGCCCGGATCGGCGCGGCCCTGCTGCGTGATGTCGAACGCGGTGCCGTGCGCGGGCGTGGTGATCGGCACCGGCAGCCCGCCCTGCACCGTCACGCCGCGCGAGAAGCCCATCAGCTTGATGCCGATCTGGCCCTGGTCGTGGTACATGGTGACGATGGCATCGAACTGCCGCTGCGACGGCCCGCCCTGCACCTTCAGGAAGATGGTGTCGGCCGGGAACGGACCGTCGGCCGCCACGCCGCGCTCACGCGCCGCGGCCACCGCCGGGGCGATCACGTCGATCTCTTCGCGGCCGAAGGCGCCGTTGTCGCCGTTGTGCGGGTTCAGGCCGCACACCGCGATACGCGGGCGCGCCATGCCGGCGCGGCGCAGGGCGTGGTCGATCAGGTCGATGGCGCCGCCCACGCGTTCCTGCGTGATCATCGCCGGCACGTCCTTGAGCGCCACGTGCGAGGTCACGCGCGAGGTCCACAGCCCGTCCAGAACATTGAACTCGCAGAAGTTGCCGTGGTAGCCAAGCTGCTCGGCAAACCAGTGCAGCTCATCGCTATGCGCCATGCCGGCGGCGTGCAGCGAGCTCTTGTTGAGCGGCCCGAACAGGATCGCGTCGGCCTGGCCCGCTTGCGCCAGCTGCAGTGCCAGCGCCAGCGTGCCCAGGCTGTAGCGCCCGCCCTCGGCACTGGCTTCGCCGCGCGCAAATGCCGGGCGCTCCGGCAGCTGCCAGTGGTACAGGCGCGGCTTGCCATCATCGGCAAAGGCGGGCGCATCGGTCTCGGCCAGCGCCAGCTCGACGCCTGCGATCCTCATGCCGTGGCGCCATTCGTCGCGGTCGGCAATCAGCAGGATCTCGGCCTGCGCGGCGGTCGCGGGGTCGGCCAGCAGCCTGGCGATCAATTCGGGGCCGATGCCGGCGGGGTCGCCCAGCACCATGGCGATTCTTGGACGGGAATTCATTGGACTTCCGGGTAGTTATTGGTCGAGCTTGACGCCCAGTTCAGCGATCAGCTTGCCATAGCGCACATACTCGGCACGCGAGAAGGCATCGAACTGCGCCGCGGTCAGCGCGCCGGGCACCGCACCCACATCGGCCAGCCGGCGCACGGTGTCAGGGTCCTTGATCACCGTGGCCAGCGCGCTGCTCAGCTTCTGCAGCGTCGCGGGCGGCGTGCCGGCCGGCGCATAGACACCGTACCACGCACTCATCTGGATGCCGGGCACGCCAGCTTCAGCCAGCGTGGGCACGTTGGGCAGCAGCGCCGAGCGCTGGTCCGCGGTGACCGCCAGCGCGCGCAGCTTGCCGGCCTTGATATGGCTGATGACCGACGGCATGGTCTCGAAGCTCATGTCCACCTGCCCGCCCATCAGGTCCACCAGCGCGCTGCTGCTGCTCTTGTATGGCACGTGCAGCAGCTTGCCCTTGATCTGCCGCGCGAAGGACGCGCCGGCCAGGTGCTGGGTGCTGCCGACCCCGGACGAGCTGTAGCGGAACTTGTCCGGATTGGCCTGGATCTGCGCCACCAGCGCCTTGACGTCGCGCGCCTGCACCTGGTTGTTGACCACCAGCACATTGGGCACCGACGACACCAGCGCCACCGGCGCCAGGTCCTTGAGCGGATCGAACTGCAGCTTGAGCAGGTGCGGGGCAATCGCTTGCGAAGTCACCACGCCCATCAGCAGCGTGTTGCCGTCCGGCGCCGCCTTGGCGGTCAAATCCGCGGCAATGGTGTTGGACGCGCCGGGGCGGTTGTCCACCACGACGGGCTGCTTCAGCTGCGCGGCGAGCTTGTCGGAGACGATGCGCGCCATCACGTCGGTGCCGCCGCCGGGCGCGGCGCCCACCATCAGCCGCACCGGCCGTGTGTCCTGCGCCCAGGCATTGCCCGTTACTGCCGCCACCGTGACCAGGCCGGCGAGTGCGCCGGCGATCCATGTCTTCATTGCTGTCTCCGTCGTTTTGCTGTCCGGCTCTGCGGCACGGATGAGCAGACTATAGGAGCATCAGTGATTCACCACTACTGATGTTTTTTGAACTGGCGATCACCTGGCGTTATACCTCGGCAGCCGCCTGCTGCGCGGTGCGCGGCAATGCCTTCAGGATCGCGACGAGCTGCCGCGCCGACGCGGACAAGGTGCCGCCGCGCCGCGTCACGATGCCAAAAGTCTGCTGCCGCGACTGCAGCCGCACGGGCAGGATGCGCAGCATCTTCTGGCGCTCGAACATCGCAGCCACGCCGGTCGGCAGCAGCGACACCAGCCCGGGGTCGCCCTGCAGCATGGCAACGGTGACCAACGCCGACGAGGTCGAGATCGCATTGGCGGGGAAGCTCATGCCGGCCAGGTCCAGCTCGCGCTGCAGCAGCGCATGCATCGGCATATGGCCGGCATAGGTGATCCAGCGATAACCCGCGAGGTCGGCAAACCCCATCGCCCGCGCGCGCGGCGCCGGATGCGCATGGCCCGCCACGACCGCTACCTGCTCGTCGCCAAGCGGGTGGTAGTGGTAGCGGGCCGGCTCATCACTGACCAGCGAGCGGCCGATCACCAGGTCGAGGTGGCCGTCGTCGAGCAGCCCCAGCAGGCGCAGGCTGGTGTCCTCGATGATCTCCAGCGCCAGCTCCGGCTGCGCCTCGCGCAACTGCGCCAGCGCCGGCACCAGCACCTCCGGCACCGCGCCCATGATCACGCCGATGGCCACGCGCCCGCCGCTGCCCGCGCGGATGCCCGCCACCTCCTCGCACATGGCGCCCAGGTCGGCCACCAGCTGGCGTGCGTGCCGAATCACGCAATGGCCAAAGGCATTGGGACGCATGCCGCGCTTGGAGCGCTCGAACAGCGGCGCTTCCAGCATGCTTTCCAGTTCCTGCAGCGACTTGCTGGCCGCCGACTGGGTCATCGCCATCGCCGCGGCAGCCTGGTGCAGGGAGGAATGCTCGTCCAGCGCGATCAGCAGTTGCAGCTGTTTCATGCGCAACCGGCCGGTCAGGGTGTCGAGGGTGGATTTCATGAAGGGTCTGTGAGTCGCAAAAGCGATCACCAGATGGAAAGGTTTCAATATACAGCCCGCGGGTCGGCTCGTATATTGGCCCGATCCAATTCATAAGCAGCCGGAGGAGACCATGACCCGCACCCCATCCCCCAACGTCTACCGCGGCGTATTCCCGGTAGCGCCCACCATCTTCGACGCCCAAGGCGGCCTCGACCTCGACGGCCAGCGCCGCTGCATCGACTTCATGATCGATGCGGGTTCGCACGGCATCTGCATCCTGGCTAACTTCTCCGAGCAGTTCGTGCTGAGCGACGACGAGCGCAACGTGCTGATGAAGACCGTGCTGGAACACGTGGACGGCCGCGTGCCGGTGATCGTCACCACCACGCATTTCAGCTCGCGCCTGTGCGCCGAGCGCAGCCGCGCGGCGCAGGACGCGGGCGCTGCCATGGTGATGGTGATGCCGCCCTACCACGGCGCCACCATCCGCGTGCCTGAGCGCAGCATTTACGAGTTCTTCGCCACGGTCTCGGATGCCATCGACATTCCCATCATGATCCAGGACGCGCCGGTCAGCGGCACCATCCTGAGCGCGCCGTTCCTGGCGCGCATGGCGCGCGAGATCGGCAATGTGTCGTACTTCAAGATCGAAGTGCCGCAGGCCGCGGCCAAGCTGCGCGAGCTGATCGAACTGGGTGGCGACGCCATCGTCGGCCCCTGGGACGGCGAAGAGGCCATCACGCTGATGGCCGACCTGGAAGCGGGCGCCACCGGCGCCATGACCGGCGCGGGTTTCCCCGACGGCATCCGCCAGATCCTCGATGCCTGGCAGGCCGGCGACGCCGAACTGGCCGCGCAGCGCTACCAGCAGTGGCTGCCGCTGATCAACTACGAGAACCGGCAAGGCTGGCTGGCCACCAGCAAGGTGCTGATGCAGGCAGGCGGCGTGATCGCATCGGACGCGGTGCGCCATCCGCTGCAGCCGATGCACCCGGCCACCCGCGAAGGGCTGCTGAAGATTGCACGCCGGCTCGATCCGCTGGTGCTGCGCTGGGCCCGCTGATCTCATTGAAAGGACAAGGCATGACTCTCTCAGGCGAACTCCTGATCGGCCGCCGCGCGGAACGCGGCGGCAACGGCACCATCCGCGCCATCGACGCGGCCACCGGTGCCACCCTCGAACCGGCATTCGGCGGCGCCACGGCTGCGCAGCTCGACCGGGCCTGCGCACTGGCGTGGCAGGCATTCGACGCCTACCGTGAGACCGCGCCCGAGCGGCGCGCCGATTTCCTCGAGGCCATCGCTGCCAATATCCTGGCGCTGGGCGATGCCCTGATCGAACGCTGCACCAGCGAATCCGGCCTGCCGCGCGCCCGCATCGAAGGCGAGCGCGGCCGCACCGTGGGGCAGTTGCGCATGTTCGCAAGCCTGCTGCGCCAGGGCGACTTCCTTGAACTGCGCGTCGACCCCGCGCAACCTGAACGCAAGCCGCTGCCGCGCGTCGACCTGCGCCTGCGCCATATCCCGCTGGGGCCGGTGGCGGTATTCGGCGCCAGCAACTTCCCGCTGGCGTTCTCGGTGGCCGGCGGCGATACCGCCTCGGCCCTGGCCGCGGGTTGCCCGGTCGTCGTCAAGGCACATCCGGCGCACCCCGGCACATCGGAGCTGGTCGGCCGCGCCATCCGCAAGGCCGTTGACGACATGGACCTGCCCGAAGGCACTTTCTCGCTGCTGTTCGATGCCGGGCTGAAGGTCGGGCAAGGGCTAGTGGCCGACCCGCGCATCAAGGCCGTCGGCTTCACCGGCTCACGCGCCGGCGGCATGGCGCTGATGGCGATCGCGGCCGCACGGTCCGAGCCGATCCCCGTGTTTGCCGAGATGAGCAGCATCAACCCGGTGTTGCTGTTCCCGCACGCACTGGCCAATCGCGCCGAAGCCATCGGCACGGCGTTCGCTGATTCCCTGACGCTGGGCGCGGGGCAGTTCTGCACCAACCCTGGCCTGGTGCTGGCGGTTGCGGGGGATGACCTGGATCGCTTCCTGCATGCCGCGGCTGCGCGGCTGGGTGTGCTGCCGGCTGCGACCATGCTGACGCCCGGCATCCATCGAGCCTATTGCGCCGGCGTCGATACGCTCGCCAGCCATGCGCAAGTGCAGACCGTTGCGCGTGGCGCGGCGGGATCGGCTGCGCAGGGACAGGCCGCGCTGTTCGCCACCGACGCCGGTGCCTTCCTGGCCGACGAAGCGCTGCGCCACGAAGTCTTCGGCGCCGCCTCGCTGGTGGTGCGCTGCCGCGACCTCACCGAGATGCGGCGCGTCATCGACGCCCTGGAGGGGCAGCTGACCGCCGCCCTCCATATCGACGATGCCGACCACGACGCCGCCCGCACCTTGCTGCCAGCGCTGGAGCGCCTGGCGGGACGCATCCTGGTCAATGGCTTCGGCACGGGCGTGGAGGTCGGGCATGCGATGGTGCATGGCGGACCCTGGCCGGCTACGTCCGACGGCCGCAGCACCTCGGTCGGCAGCCTGGCCATCGCGCGCTTCCTGCGCCCGGTCAGCTACCAGGACATGCCGCCCGGCCTGCTGCCCGCATCGCTGCGCCCGGACAGCCCGCAACGCCACGCGTGGCGCCTCGACGGCAAGCTGCAAGGCATGCCCGGCTGAGGCTCACCTCGACAACGCCCGCAACGCATCGATCAGCAGGCTCATCGATGCCGTCGGCGGGCGGCCCCGCCGCGTGACGATGCCATAGGGCCCGAGCTTGCGCGGCAGGGGCAGCGGCAGTACCGCCAGCGCGCCAAGCCGGCCGTAGTAGGCGGCGACCGACTCCGGCAGCACCGCAATCAGTTCGCTGTCCGCCAGCAATGACGTGGTCATCAGCACCGCCGCCGTCTCGATGGTCGACGGCGGCGCCGGCACGCCGGCATCCTCGAACGAGCGGTCGATCAGCGCGCGCATCGGGCTGGGGCGCGGCTGCATGATCCACGGGTAGCCCGTCAGTTCCTCGAACGACAGCTTGCGGCGCCGCGCCAGCGGGTGCTGCGGCCCGACCACGATGGCCAGGCCCTCGTCGCCCAGCTGCTCGAATTCCAGCCCGCTGCTGTCCCAGCCATCCGGCACGCGCCCCAGCACGATATCGAGCTGGTCGCGCTCAAGCTGCGGCATCAGCACATCGCTGGTCTCCACGTGCACCGCCACTTCCAGCCGCGGATGATCGCGATTGAGCCGCCGGATCACATCGGCAAGCAGCCCCGGCGTGGGCGCCATCACCGCCCCGACCCGCACGCGCCCGATCTTGCCGGACTCCAGCGCCACCAGTTCATCGCGCAGCCCGCCCATGTCGGCAAACACCAGCCGGGCATAGCGCGTGGCCGCCAGCCCGAAGCGCGTGGCCCGCAGCCCGCGCGCATGGCGCTCGAACAGCGGCACGCCGAGCAGGTCTTCCATGTCCTGCAGCATCTTGCTGACCGCGGGCTGCGTCAGCGTCAGCGCCTCGGCGGCCTGGCGCAGCGAACCGCGCTCCTCCACCGCCAGCAGCAGGCGCAGGTGCTGCATTTTCAGGCGGCCGTGGAGGGTGCTGACGGGTGGGATCATGGGTGGGACGAAGCGTAGAGACGCGTGAGGGCAGGCTTTCGCCTGCGATCACAAATTCTTATCGCTTCGCCTCGTATGGTCAAGCCGGATATATCACTGTCACGCCGACGGCGGCCGGCATCGGATTACTCCTTCGGCGATTCCAGCGTGACTTTCGAGGGGGTGATTTCGCCGACATCCTCCCACGCCTTTGTGTCGAAGCTGAATCTGGCGACGGCGCAGGTCGGCATGTCGGTAATCTCGTCCGACAAGCGATGCGCGAAGTCGGTGAACTCGGGGTTGTGACCGAACAGCATCACGCAATCGAGCTTCTTGTCGAGCGCACGAACGACGGCCAGCAACTCCTCCGCGCTGGTGGCGTACAGCTGGTCATCGAGCGCGATGTCCTTGCGTGCATAGCCGAGCTCGTCGGCGATCAGTTGCGCTGTCGTCAGCGCACGCAGGGCCGGACTCGACAGGAGCAGGTCGGGCTTCAGCTTGCGCTCGGCCAGGCGCTTGCCCATTTCCGGGGCGTCTTGCCGGCCCCGGTCATTCAGGGGGCGCTCACGGTCGGGCAAGGAGGGATCATCTTTACTTGACTTGGCATGCCGGACGAGAAACAGGGTCTTCATGTTTCCTCCTGATCCAAAGGAATGATGTCGATTGCGCGCGTCAGGAGACCTGCACACGGCGACTGGCCTCGCCGCCACGCCCGCCCTATAGTGGACTTGGATGGGCGCGATTGCAACGCGATGCACGTCAACGCACCACCTGTCGGAGGACTGCGCCATGCGGAGCAATTCAGAAGCCATCGAGGTTGTGATCCCCGCCGGCGGCGTGGACCTGCAAGGCATACTCACGTTGCCACCTGGCGCAGTCGCATTGGTATTGTTTGCGCACGGCACGGGCAGTTCCCGGCTTAGCCCGCGCAATCGATATGTGGCCGCGGAGCTCAATCGCTGCGGCATGGCAACGCTGCTGATGGACCTGCTCCTGCCCGAGGAAGACCAGGTGCAGGCCATCCGCTTCGACGTCGAGCTCCTGGCGACACGGCTGGCGCAGGCGACCAGCTGGGTGGCGCGGCAGCAAGCCGTGCCACAGCGGTTCGGCTACTTCGGCGCCAGCGTTGGTGGCGCCGCGTCGATCCGTGCCGCGTGCCAGTCGCCCATCCCAATACACGCCGTCGTTTCGCGCGGGGGCCGGGTCGACCTGGCGGGCCCCGACGCCCTTGCCAAGCTGCTTGCGCCCACCATGCTGATCATCGGCGGGCTGGATCTGAGCGTGCTGGAACGCAATGAGTCGGCCTATGCCCAGCTGACATGCACCAAGAAGCTGGTGATCGTGCCCGGCGCTTCCCATTTGTTCGAGGAGCCCGGCGCACTGGAATCGGTCGCTCGCCTGGCGGCGCAGTGGTTCGAGCGTTATCTCGGCAAAGACTCGCCCTGACCAGGGCCTGCAGCCTGCCCCTGGCGCCGAAGGTACAATGCCCGGGCCCGGCCTGACGGCCACCCGGGCAATGTCACTTTCGCAAACCTCTCAGGGAACAGGACACCAGCCATGCGCGACCCCAGCCGGGCGTTCCTCCTCGGTCCGCTGCTCAAAGGCGTCTCGCGTTCGTTCTATCTGACGCTGCGCGTGCTGCCTGTCCATATGCGCGATCCGGTCGGCCTGGCCTATCTGCTGGCGCGCGCCGCCGACACGATTGCCGATACCTCGCTGATCCCGCCACAACGGCGGCTGACGCTGCTGTTGTCGTTGCGCGACCAGGTCAACGGTGCCACAGCAGACTCAGCGCTGGCCGACAGCATCGCAACCGAGGTGGCAGGCCGGCAGGAACAGTCGGATGAGCGCATCCTGCTCCAGTCACTGGGCCCCGCGCTGGCGCTGCTGGCGCAGCTGGAGCCGGACGACCAGCAAGCGGTACGGCAGATCGTGTCGACCCTGACCGAGGGCATGGAATTCGACCTGCGAACGTTCCCCGACGAACACGCCGGCCGCATCGTCGCGCTTGGCGAACCGGAAGCGCTTGACCGTTACACGTACCTGGTCGCCGGATGCGTCGGCGAATTCTGGACCAGCATGACTGCCGCCCATGTGCCCGGCGCAATCCGCGTGCCCGACGCCATGCTGCGCCGCGGGGTCCGCTTCGGGAAGGCCTTGCAGATGACCAATGTCCTGCGGGACTGCGGCAAGGACCTGCGCATCGGGCGCTGCTATCTTCCGGCGACGATGCTGCACCAGCATGGCTTGAGCCCGCAGGATCTCCTGCTCCCGGACGCCTCGCTGCGCGCGCGGGCCTTGATGCTCGAACTCGTGCACGACACGCTGGACCACTTTCACGAGGCGATGGCCTACACGCTTGCCATTCCCCCGCACTTTATCCGGCTGCGGCTGGCTTGCCTGTGGCCCGTCCTTATCGGCATGGAGACCCTGCTGCTCCTGGTGCGCAACGACGACTGGCTGGACCCGGCAAAGACATCCCGGCTGCAGCGCAGCAAGGTATATCGGATCATTGCGTGTTCGCTGCCGATGGTGCCGTCGAACAGCCTGTTGCGCATCTGGTTTGCGCGCCAGATGCGCAACATCGATGCTGTCATTCGCTGATTCAATGGCCGGTGAATACCGTCAGCACCCCCGTATAGCCATAGAGGTGATCCCTTGCGATCTCGCCGCCGGCAAAGAAACCAGCCAGCGGCAGGTCGCCAAGCGCGCGGCGTACGGTTTGCAACTCGGCATGCGGCGCGCCGAAATGCGGCCCGCCCCGGCCTGAGCAACTGATGTAGAGCGCGCCACGTGCGCGGCTGCCGCCGCGTTCGATCTCTGTGCGAATCTCGGTGGCGACGCGCACCAGGTCCGCGCGCGCCGCGTCGGCATTGCGCATGCAGAAAGCCAGCCGCATGCCGGGCTCGACCATGTCGGCCAGCGCCAGCATGCGATGCTGCACGTCCAGGCCGATCAGGTGGCGCACCAGCGTGTCCGAGCCGAACCTGCCGGGCAGCACCGGAGCATCGTCGGCGGCTGAATTCAAGCCGGCCAGCGTTCCGGACAGCGCCTCCGCCATGGTCTCCACCTGGGCGTCGCGCTCGACGCCCAGGTCATGCAGGATGCAATCCAGGGCCGGCTTGCCGTCCAGCTCGAACAGGAGGTTGTGATCGCTGCGCGTCACGGCGCGCACCGGCCCGATCGGCTGGCAGCCCTGCGTGACGCGGGAGACCAGTTCGATTTCGGGGCCGAACAGCACGCCCGACAACCCACCGGAAAACACGCCATCGGCAATATGCAAGGTACGGTTGCGGGCCGACGACAAGCCGCCGAACAGGTAACCGGTGGCCGTGCGTGCGCTCAGCTCATGCAACAGGTCCTGCACATCCGGCGTACTGCCCTCGGCATGCACCAGCGCGGTATGGGGAACGAAGCCGGAAGACGCCGACGGCAAGGGCTGGCGCCCCGAAAACAACTGGAAGGCATCGCGCGGAAAAGGCGCCGCCATCAGCACCATGGCCGGCTCGTCGAAATACTCCTTGCCGCTGGCGGATACGCCCAGGCCGACCGTGCCGACCCAGGACACGCCGGGCCAGTTCTGCTGCAGCGCGGCAAGGATGGCCTCGGCGGCCAGCGCGTAGTAGTCGCTCAGGTAGCACCAGCCGAGCGTGAGCGGCGGCGCGTTGTCTGCCTTCGCCTGGCGCAGGAAATCCTGCGTGTCCAGCTGGCGCTGGCAGTCTGCCAGCGCGACCTGCCACTCGACGTGGGCCGCGTCAGCGTGAACGAAGGAAAGGTCATGCATGGTGGGTTCCTCCGTATTCAGGCTGGCGACATCCATTGGACCCTGGCCGGCAAGGGGTGTTCAGCCCCTGTTCTGGCGGCCGGTCGGCTGCCGCAGCCGCTCCTGCACAATCTCCTTCTGTAACGCCAGCGCCGCTCCTGTGAGCGAGGCCGTTATTCCGCTTTCGCCCCCGAATCCCGCGCGACCTTGGCCCACTTGTCGGTCTCGGCGCGGATAAAGGCAGCAAGCTGCGTTGGCGTCATGTCGCCGGCGGTCACGCCCTGCTCGTCAAACCGCTTCTGCACCTCCGGCGCCTTCAGCAGCTTGCCCAGCTCCGCCGAGACACGCTGCTCGATCGCCGCGGGCGTGCCGCGCGGCGCCATCAGCGCGAACCACGTGGTGACTTCGTAGCCCCTGACGCCGCTTTCCGCCAGCGTCGGCACGCCGGGATAGGCGGCGGAACGCTTCGCGGTGGTGACCGCCAGCGCCCGCACTTTGCCGCTGCGCACGTGTTGCGACGCCGACGGGCTGGTCTCGATCGCCATTTGGATCTGGCCTGCGATCAGGTCGGTCATCATCGGCGCGCCGCCCTTATACGGCACATGCGCAATGTCGGTGCCGGTCAGCGCGCGAAACAGCTCGCCGGACAGGTGCTCGGTGCTGCCGATGCCGGCCGAGCCGTAGTTGACCTTGCCGGGATGCGCCTTGATATAGGCGATCAGGTCGGACACGGACTTCACCGGGATCGCAGGATTGACCACCAGAACATTGGGCGTCAGCGCCACCAGGCCCACCGGATCGAGGTCGCGCGTGAACTCGTAGGGCAGGCTTTTGTGGATGGCCGGCGCCATGGTGTGGGCGACGGTGGCCAGCAGGAAGGTGTAGCCGTCGGCCGGCGCGCGCACCACGTTGGCCGCGCCGAGGGTGCCGCCGGCGCCGGGGCGGTTGTCCACCACCACCGGCTGCTGCAGCGCCTCGCCCAGCTTCTGGCCGATGGTGCGGGCGAGGATGTCAGTGGTGCCGCCGCTGGCGAAGGGCACTACCAGGGTGATCGGCTTGGTTGGCCAGTTGTCCGCGGCGAACGCGGCGGGCGCGCCCAGCACAGCGGTACCGGCGAGGCCGGCCACCACGGCGCGGCGCATGCGCGAAACGGTTGTCATGCAGTCTCCTTTGCGGGAAGTCATGTTGTTATGGAATGGCGGCTGCGTAGCGTTGCTTCCGCCCGTTTCTGACCGGTGCGACTCTACGCAGCCGCTGGCAAGCGCGCCATCGGGCGGGCGTTAAGGGGTCTTCAGGATTCGTGAACTGCGGCAGGTTTTCCGCTACCATGCGGGCAAATTGCGGCAACGGGGACGCGACATGGAACTGAGGCAACTGCGCTACTTCGTCAGCGTGATCGAGCATGGCAGCATGGGCAAGGCGGCGCTGGAGCTGGGCGTGGTCACGTCCGCGCTGAGCCAGCAGATCAGCCGGCTGGAGAGCGAGCTGTCGACGCGGCTGCTGCAGCGCACCTCCACCGGCGTGGTCGCCACCGATGCCGGGCTGGCCTTCTGGCGCCAGGCCCAGCTAGCGCTGCGCCATATCGACGATGCCGCGCTGGCCGCGCGGCAGGCGCGCCTGTCGGGCCATGTCAGCGTGGGCCTGCCGCCCAGCACCGCCGCGGTGCTGGCGCTGCCCTTCATGCAGGCCATGCGCGAGCGCTACCCCGACGTGCGGCTGCGCATGGTGGAGAGCCTGTCCGGCTACCTCGGCACGATGCTGAGCGCGCGCCAGATCGACCTGGCGGTGCTGTTCAGCGAGGAGCCCGCACAGCGCTGGAGCGTGCTGCCGCTGCTTGATGAGCGCCTGTTCGTGATCGGCGCCGAGGGGCTGGCCGGCATGCCGCGCGGCGAGCAGACCTCGGTGGCGGCACTGGGCAAGCTGCCGCTGATCCTGCCCAGCGGCTCGCATGGACTGCGCGCGCTGGTCGCCGCCTGCTTTCGCCAGGCGAAGCGCGAGCCCCAGGTGGTGGCGGAGATCGACGGGCTGGCGATCCTGATGGATGCCGTGCGCGGTGGCCTGGGCGCCACCATCCAGCCGGGTGCGGCGCTGGCGCGCAGCCATGGCACGCCCTACCGCAGCATACTGGTCACCGACGACGGCGCCACGCGGCCCAACCTGCTGGTCAGCCTGTCCGACGATGAACTGTCGCCGGCGGGCCTGGCCGCGCGCGTGGTGCTGGCCGACGTCGCCACCACGCTGGTGCGCGAGGGGCGCTGGCCCGGCGCCACGTTGCGCCCACGCTGAGCCCGCGTCGCCCTGGCCGGGCTTCACGAAAACTGAAGCCCCCTTGCCGCGCCCCTGCTGGCGCCCGCCCGCCTTGCCCGCCAAGATGGCACCTGCAAGGAGACAATCCCTATGGTCGACGTATTGGTAATTGGCGGCGGCAACGCGGCCCTGTGCGCAGCGCTGATGGCGCGCGAAGCCGGGGCCTCGGTGCTGCTGCTCGAATCCGCGCCGCGCGCCTGGCGCGGCGGCAACTCCCAGCACACGCGCAACCTGCGCTGCATGCACGACGCGCCGCAAGACGTGCTGGTCGATGCCTATCCCGAGGAAGAGTACTGGCAGGACCTGCTCAAGGTCACCGGCGGCATCACCGACGAACACCTGGCGCGGCTGGTGATCCGCGCGTCATCGACGTGCCGGCCTTGGATGCGCAGGCACGGCGTGCGCTTCCAGCCGCCGCTGTCGGGTGCGCTGCACGTGGCGCGCACCAACGCCTTCTTCATGGGTGGCGGCAAGGCGCTGGTCAACGCGTACTACCGCAGCGCCGAAGCGATGGGCGTGCAGGTCCGCTATGAAACCCCGGTGGATACAATCGAGCTGGACGGCGACCGCTTCGTCGCCGCGCGCAGCGGCAGCCAGCGCTTCACGGCGCGCACCTGCGTGCTGGCCGCGGGCGGCTTCGAATCCAACCGCGAATGGCTGCGCGAAGCCTGGGGCCAGAACGAACGTGGCGAATGGCCCGCCGACAACTTCCTGATCCGCGGCACGCGCTTCAACCAGGGCGTGCTGCTGCGGCACATGATCGACGCCGGCGCCGATACCATCGGCGACCCGTCGCAATCGCACTGCGTTGCCATCGACGCGCGCGCGCCGCTGTACGACGGCGGCATCTGCACGCGCATCGATTGCGTGTCGCTGGGCATCGTGGTCAATTGCGACGCCGTGCGCTTCTACGACGAGGGCGAGGACTTCTGGCCCAAGCGCTACGCCATCTGGGGCCGGCTGGTGGCGCAGCAGCCCGGGCAGATCGGCTATTCGATCATCGACAGCCAGGCCATCGGCCGCTTCATGCCGCCGGTGTTTCCCGGCGAGAAGGCCGACACGCTGCCCGAACTCGCACGCAAGCTGGGGCTGCCGGAAGCGCAGTTCGTGCGCACGGTGCAGGACTACAACGCGGCGTGCCGCGTCGGCACCTTCGACCATACCGCGCTGGACGACTGCCACACCGAAGGCCTGGCACCGGCCAAGACGCATTGGGCCAGGCCGCTCGACCAGACGCCGTTCTACGGCTACGCGCTGCGGCCGGGCATCACCTTCACTTACCTGGGGCTCAAGGTCAACGACTGCGCCCAGGTGCACTTTGGCGGCAAGCCAAGCGGGAATCTGTTCGTGGCAGGAGAAATGATGGCCGGCAACGTGCTCGGCAAGGGATACACCGCCGGTGTCGGCATGTCGATCGGCACGGCCTTCGGGCGCATCGCGGGCACGCAGGCTGCATTGGCGGCGGGCATCAACACGGGAGCCGTCCATGCAGAAGCTTGAGGCCCTGGCACGCGAGGCCGCGCAACTGGCCGGGCAGGACGCTGCCACGTCCGCGCCGCAACCCCGCATCATCCGCGTGCTGCCGTTAACCGACAATGAGGCCGAAGTCGCCCGGCAGATGCAGATCTGCAATGCCTGCCGCTACTGCGAAGGCTTCTGCGCGGTGTTCCCGGCCATGACCCGCCGGCTGGAGTTCGGCAAGGCCGACGTCAACTACCTGGCCAACCTGTGCCACAACTGCGGCGCCTGCTACCACGCCTGCCAGTACGCGCCGCCGCATGATTTCGGCGTCAATGTGCCGCAGGCGATGGCAAAGGTGCGGCTGGAAACCTATAGCGAGTATGCATGGCCCGCGCCGCTGGGCAAGCTGTACCAGCGCAACGGGCTCACGGTGTCGGTGGCGCTGGCCTTCGGGCTGGCGTTGTTCCTGGTGCTGGCCGCCACGCTGGGCGGCGAGCTGTGGCAGACGCATGCGCGCGGCAACTTCTATGCGGTATTCCCGCACAACACGCTGGCGGCGCTGTTCGGCGGGGTGTTCGCCTTTACCGTGCTTGCGCTTGGCCTGGGCGTGCGCCGATTCTGGCGCGATGTGTCGGCCGGTACGGCATCGGCACCCGCCGTGGCAGAGGCGGCCCGGAACGTGCTGGCGCTCACCTACCTCGATGGCGGCCACGGCGATGGCTGCAACGAGGCCAGCGACCGCTTCACGCTGGCGCGGCGGCGCTTCCACCATTTCACGTTCTACGGCTTCATGCTGTGCTTTGCATCGACAGTGGTGGCGACCGGCTACCACTATCTGCTGGGCTGGCATGCGCCCTATCCGGTCATGAGCCTGCCAGTGCTGCTGGGCACCGCCGGCGGCGTGGGCCTGCTGGTGGGCCCGGCCGGCTTGATGTGGCTGAACCTGCGCCGGCACCCGATGCATGGGGATGCCCGGCAGCGGCCGATGGACCGCGGCTTTATCGTGCTGCTGCTGCTGACCAGCGCCACCGGGCTGGGGTTGCTGGCCGGGCGCGGCACGGCGGCGATGCCGCTGCTGCTGGCGGTCCACCTTGGCGTGGTGATGGCGTTGTTTGCGACGCTGCCGTATGGCAAGTTCGCACACGGCATCTATCGCAGTGCGGCGCTGCTCAAGGCCGCGATCGAGAAGCGGCAGAAGAACAAGCTGCAGCTTGGCAGCGACTGAGTGGCAGCCATGCCCGCACAAGCCGTCCCCGCCCACGCATAAACAAAAAGCCGGTCCCCGACAGGGAACCGGCTTTTCTTTGGCGCAGCCAGGATGTGAATCAATCCACCGTAGCGCCCGAAGCCTTCACCACCTTCGCCCACTTGGCCGTTTCCGACTTCATGAACGCGGCCAGCTGGGCCGGCTTTTCCGGGTTGGGTTCGGCGCCCTGGTCGGCCATCTGCTTCTTCACTTCCGGCATGGCCAGGATCTTCACCACTTCGGCGTTCAGGCGGTCGACGATGGGCTGCGGCGTGCCACCGGTGGCGTACAGCGCAAACCACGAGGTGGCTTCATAGCCCGGCACGCCCGATTCGGCCACGGTCGGCACGTTGGGCAGCGCCGGCGATCGCTTGGCCGAGGTCACGGCGATGGCGCGCAGCTTGCCGGCCTTCACGTGCGGGTAGGACGACGGCATGTTGTCGAACATCAGGCCGATCTGGTTGCCCAGCAGGTCGTTCACGGCCGGGGCGCTGCCCTTATACGGGATGTGCTGGATATGCAGGCCGGTCATCGAGTTAAACAGCTCGCCCGACAGGTGCATCGACGAGCCGCTGCCCGACGAACCGTACGACAGCTTGTCCGGGTTGGCCTTGACGTAGGTGATCAGTTCTTTGACGTTGTTGACCGGCACCTTGGGATTCACCACCACCAGGTTCGGCACCATGGCCACGCGCGTGATCGGCGCGAAGTCCTTGACCGGGTCGTACGGCAGCTTGGAGTACAGCGACTGGTTGATCGCGTGCGTGCCGATGGTGCCCATGAACAGCGTGTAGCCGTCGCCCGGGGCCTTGGCCGCCAGCGAGGCGCCGATGTTGCCGCCTGCGCCCGGACGGTTGTCGATCACCACCGGCTGGCCGAGCGCCTTGCCCAGCTGCAGGCCGACGATGCGGGCCAGGATGTCGGTGGTGCCGCCGGCCGAGAATGGCACGATCAGGGTGATCGGCTTGGTCGGGTAGCCGCCCTGCGCATGGGCCGCACCGGCAAAGCCGGCGATGGTGGTGGCCAGCGCCACGCCAGCGGCAAGCAGGCGGCGGCGCGTGGTGGAAGTCTGGGAATCTTGTCTCATCGGTAATGCTCCGGTGCTATATCGTTCCGGCGGTGATTGGGTACCGCGGGAGGTTGTGCTGAATGGCGTGATTGCCGTTCCCGAACGGATGGCGCGCACATGCGCGCATCCGGTGGGCGGCCCGGCCAGGGGCCGCCATGCGTGACGCTTGGTTAACGTCTCTTCTTGTTGAATGCTTAAATGCTGGATGCCGAGGCGCGGTGCTTACACCGGCGCAACGCCCAGCGTGGTGCCGCCGCACACGTACAGCACCTGACCGGTGACGAAGCCGCTGTCGGGCGACAGGAAGAACAGCGCGGCACGCGCAACGTCTTCCGGCGTGCCCATGCGCTTAACGGTGATGCTGGCCAGGATGCGCCTGGTCTGTTCAGCACCTTCGGGGTTGCTCTTGCGGAACAGCTCGGTGGCGATCGGGCCCGGAGCCACGGCGTTGACGGTGACGCCGTCGCCGCCCAGCTCCATCGCCAGCGTGCGGGTCATGCCGATCAGGCCGGCTTTGGTAGCGGAGTACACCACGCGCTCGGCCTTGCCCAGCGCGGCGCGCGAGGCCATGTTGACGATGCGGCCAAAACCGGCGGCGCGCATCGCGGGCAGGCACGCCTGCGTCAGCAGCAGCGTGGCTTGCAGGTGCAGGCCGGTCACGTAGTCCAGGTCGGCAACGGTGGCGGTGTCGGCGGTGCCGGGGCGCGTGGCGCCGGCGTTGTTCACCAGGCGCGTGACGGTGAAGCGCGAGGTCACCTGCGCGGCCACGGCGCGGGTCGCCTCGGCATCGGTCAGGTCGGCCTGGAAGAAAGTCATGTTCGGGTGCGACCAGGCCGGTTCGGCATAGTCGACATTGACCACCTGGGTCACGCCATCGGCCAGCAGCATTTCACAGATGGCGCGGCCGATACCGGAACTGCCGCCGGTCACGAGCGTGGCTACGGGAAGGGACATCTCTTGCTCACTCCAAGAACTACCGCTAACTCGCTCCCTCTCCCGCTTGCGGGAGAGGGAGTACACCCTCAGCTTTCCAACTGGCTTGACTTAGACCCGCTCGATCACCATCGCAATACCCTGGCCCACGCCAATGCACATCGTGCACAGCGCGAAGCGGCCGCCGGTGCGGTGCAGCTGGTACATCGCGGTGGTGACCAGGCGCGCGCCGCTCATGCCCAGCGGGTGGCCCAGCGCGATCGCGCCGCCGTTCGGGTTGACGCGCTTGTCGTCGTCGGCCACGCCCAGTTCACGCAGCACGGCCAGGCCTTGCGCGGCGAACGCTTCGTTCAGCTCGATCACGTCGATCTGGTCCATGGTCATGCCCAGCTGCTTGAGCAGCTTCTGCGACGCCGGTGCCGGGCCGATGCCCATCACGCGCGGCGCCACGCCGGCGGTGGCCATGCCGACGATGCGGGCGCGCGGGGTCAGGCCGTGTTGCTTGATACCGGCTTCACTCGCCAGCAGCAGCGCACAGGCGCCGTCGTTCACGCCCGAGGCATTGCCAGCGGTCACGGTGCCGTCAGGACGGACCACGCCGCGCAGCTTGGCCAGCGCTTCCATGCTGGTGGCGCGCGGGTGCTCGTCGCGCTCGACCACGATCGGGTCGCCCTTCTTCTGGGCGATGGTGACCGGGGTGATTTCCTGCGCCAGCGTGCCGTCGGCCTGCGCGCGCGAGGCCTTTTCCTGGCTGCGCAGGGCCATCAGGTCCTGGTCTTCGCGGCTGATCTTGTAGTCGGTGGCGACGTTCTCGGCGGTCTCGGGCATCGAGTCCACGCCGTAGGCCGCGCGCATGGCCGGGTTGATAAAGCGCCAGCCGATGGTGGTGTCGAAGATCTGCGCATCGCGCGAGAAGGCGCTGGTGGCCTTGCCCATCACGAACGGGGCGCGGCTCATGCTTTCCACGCCGCCGGCGATCATCAGGGTGGCTTCGCCGGCCTTGATGGCGCGCGCGGCGGTGCCGGTGGCGTCCATGCCGGAGCCGCACAGGCGGTTGAGGGTCGCACCCGGCACCTCTTGCGGCAGGCCAGCCAGCAGCGCCGACATGCGCGCCACGTTGCGGTTGTCTTCGCCGGCCTGGTTGGCGTTGCCGTAGATCACGTCATCGATCGCCTTCCAGTCCAGGTTCGGATTACGGGCCATCAGCGCCTTCAGCGGCACCGCGCCGAGGTCGTCCGGGCGCACCGCGGACAGGCTGCCGCCGTAGCGGCCGATGGGGGTGCGGATGGCGTCGCAGATAAAGGCTTCGGTCATGGTGTGTCTCTCTCGTTTTGGTGTGTGGTGATGCCGGCGCTCAGGCGGCCAGCTTCAGGGGAACGCCGGTAATGCGCTGCAGTTCATCGAAGCTCAGCCCTTCGACCAGGTCGCGCGCGACCAGCCCGTCGGCGGTCACGTCGATGGTCGCAAGGTCAGTGTAGATGCGGGTCACGCAGCCGATGCCGGTCAGCGGATAGGTGCACTGCGGCACGATCTTGCTCTCGCCCTGCTTGGTCTGGTGCTCCATCATCACGAACACTTGCTTGGCGCCAATGGCCAGGTCCATCGCGCCGCCCACGGCGGGGATGGCGCCGGGCGCGCCGGTGTGCCAGTTGGCCAGGTCGCCCTTCTCCGATACCTGGAACGCGCCCAGCACGCAGAAGTCGAGGTGGCCGCCACGCATCATCGCAAACGAATCGGCGTGGTGGAAGTAGGAACCGCCCGGCTTGATCGTCACCGGCTGCTTGCCGGCGTTGATCAGGTCGCCGTCTTCCTCACCCGGCGCGGGCGCGGAGCCCATGCCGAGCAGGCCGTTCTCGCTGTGCAGCAGGATTTCCTTGTCTGCGGGCAGGTGGTTGCCGACAAGCGTCGGCAGGCCGATGCCGAGGTTGACCACGGCACCTTCGGGAATGTCTTTGGCCACGCGGGCGGCCATCTGATCGCGGGTCAGGCGTTGCATGCTGTTTCTCCTGTGTTCGCGCTCAGGCGACCTTGACGACGCGCTTGACGAAGAGGCCCGGCGTCACGATGTGTTCGGGGTCCATCTCGCCCAGCTCGACCACGCGGCTGACCTGCACGATGGCGCAATTGGCGGCCATCGCCATGATCGGGCCGAAGTTGCGCGCGGTCTTGCGGTAGGTAAGGTTGCCCCAGCGGTCGGCCGTGTCAGCCTTGATCAGCGCGAAGTCGGCGTGGATCGGGGTTTCGAACACATAGCCCTGGCCGTCGATGATGCGCGTTTCCTTGCCTTCGGCCAGCGGCGTGCCGTACGCGGTGCGCGTGAAGAAGCCGCCGATGCCGGCACCGGCGGCGCGGATGCGTTCGGCCAGGTTGCCCTGGGGCACCAGTTCCAGCTCGATCTCGCCCGCGTGGTAGAGCGAATCGAAGACGTACGAATCCGCCTGGCGCGGGAACGAGCAGACGATCTTGCGCACGCGCTTGGTCTTGAGCAGCGCGGCCAGCCCGGTGTCGCCGTTGCCGGCGTTGTTGTTGACGATGGTGAGGTCTCGCGCGCCCTGCTCGATCAGCGCGTCGATCAGTTCCGCAGGCATGCCTGCAAGGCCAAAGCCGCCAATCAGGATGGTGGCGCCGTCGTGGATGCCGGCGACTGCCGCTTCCACCGTGTCGTATAGCTTGTTGATCACTTGCGTTCCAGGTCGGAAGATCCGCCAGGCTACCGGAGCGGGCCGCAAGACGCGGCGCATGAAAGGCTGTCTCCGGTAATCCTGCCGGAAGGAGTTTCGTCGCGGCGGGCGGCGGGGCGCTACCCATTTGAACGAGTCCAGCAGTCTGCGTGTGGCCTTTGTGGTGTGGACCGGTTGTTCGTTAACCGATTTGTTCGATATACGAACTTGAATTCGCAGAATGAACAGGTTACACCTGCGCGTCGACGACGGTCAAGCCGACCGGGCGGTCGGCCAACCAGATTGTGCGATAAGCGCGCGCGGGTGACGGGCACGCCCCGTATGTAGGAAGGGGCCGACATCACAATCGGCTCGCACTCGATATGGCCCGGGGGCCGCGCGGGCTATTGTGGAATCAGGCAAGGCAAGACCCGCACAGCAGCCACCGGACCACCCGGCTGAGCAGGGCAGCCTGGCAACAAACAAGAACGAGGAGCCCGATCATGGCCACCGTCCACGTCCCGTTTACATCCACGCCCCATGCAGCGGCGCTTGCGCGCATCCTGCATGTCACGCAGCAGGCGTGGGGACTGAAACCCCGCAAGGATCGACTGCAATCCCCCGTGCCTGCCCCGGCAGGCACCGACATGCCATCCCGCCCGCCGCCGCTGTCACGCCGTGCGCGCCTGGCGCGGGCAGCCGCCCGCGCGTTTGAAGCGCAAGTGATGGCGATTCGTTGCCGCCAGGTATTCGTCGCCTGACGGGGAAGTCACGCCGCACTACGCGGGTGTCGCCACACCCGTCAACAGTACCCGGCTGCCGCCAACCCCAGGGCGCACCTCCAACCGCACGTCGATGCGCTCACGCAGCTCGGTGACGTGCGAAATGATACCGACCAGCCGCCCTGCCTGCTGCAGGTCCAGCAGCGTACGGATGGCGAAGTCCAGGCTCTCGGGATCGAGCGTGCCAAAGCCTTCGTCGACAAACAGCGTATCGAGCTGGATGCCGCCCGCGCGCGACTGCACCACGTCGGCCAGGCCCAGCGCCAGCGACAACGACGCGAGAAAGCCCTCGCCACCTGACAGCGTATTGGCCGGCCGCGCCGCGCCGGTATCGTGGTCGAACACTTCGATATCCAGTCCGCCTGCACTGCGCTGGTCGGCCTGCTCGCGCACGCGCTGCAGCACATAACGGCCGCGGCTCATCGCCAGCAAACGCGCGGACGCGGCTTCCAGCACCTCATCGAGCAGCGTGGCCAGCACGAAGCGCTGGAACGTCATGCGGCGCGGGTTATCGCCGTTGGCGACTTCGGCCAGCCGGCCCAGCACCGCGTAGCGTGCCTCGATGTCGCGCCCTTGCGCATCGAGCTGCTGCAGGCGCAGCTGGCACTGCAGCAGCGTGTCGCGCGAACGGCCGCGCTCGGCCTGTTGCCGGACCAGGGCTTCCACCGCGGCTGTCGACGCATCCCGCGTTGCGCGCAGGCCGTCCAGGTCCGGCGCGTCCAGCGTTTGCGCGGCGGCCTCGGCGCGTTCGCGCCGGTCGGCGGCTGTGGCCAGTTGGGTATCGAAGGCGCGCAGCGTCGCGTCGAGCGCCTGCATGGCATCGTCGCCAAGACAGGCGGCGGCGTGGGCCGGCTCATTGGCAAAGCCTTGTTGCGCGAGCGCCTGCGCAAGCGCGGATTCGGCCTCGGCCAGGCGGTGGGCCGCCTGCGCCTGTGCCTGCTGTGCCGAAACCAGTCCGGCCTGGGCCCCTGCTGCGTCCGCCGCAGCCTGGCGCTCGGCCGCCTGCGCAGCGGCCAGCGCCTGTTCCAGCGCGGCGAGCATGGCCTGCGCCTGGCGCAGGGCCTCGCCCAGCGCCACGGGGTCGCGTGAATCCTCAGGGACCTGCGCGCTGGCGGCCTGCCATTCGCCACGGCAGTGGGCCAGCGCCTGGGCAGCGGCCTCGGCGGCGGCGGCGGCATCGCGGCTGGCGGCTTCCGCCGCTGCGAGCGCCGTTCGGCAACTGACAATGGCGACTTCGCATTGCGCAAGGCTTGCCGCTGCTTGCCGGCCTTCGGCCAATGCCGCTTCCAGCGCAGTGATCTCCGCCTTCAGTTTGCGGGCGGACTCGTCGCCGACCTCGCCCAGCGCCTGCGCCAGTTCGTCCAGCCGCTCGCGCGCCTGGGCAATGGCGGCTTGTGCCGCCTGGTGCTGGCCGGCGCTGCGCACCGCATGGGATTCGGCCTCGAGCGCGGCGTGGCGGGCCTGGTCCGACAGCGGCGCCGCCACATGCTGCGCCGGTGCCGGGTGCGCAGTGCTGCCGCAGACCGGGCAGGCATCGCCCGCTGCCAGGGTTGCAGCCAGCCGCGCGGCCTGTCCGGCGCGCCACGCGGCTTCCGCTTCGGCCAGTGCGGCGCGGCACTGCTCTCGCTGGCGCAGGGCCAGCTGTTCGGCAGCGGCGGCAGTGGCCGCCTGTGCGTTCGCGACATCCAGCGCCCGGGCAGCTTGCTGATGACGGTCAAGCTGCCGCGCACGTTCCTGCAATGCGGCCAGCTGCAACGCCGTGGCCTGTGCCTGCGCTGCGGCAATCTGGCCTTGCGCCAGCGCGGACTCCGCGGCAACGGCATCGGCTTGCCGCGTGGCAAGCTGTGCGGCGGCGCGTTCGCGCGCGGTGGCGGCTGCCACCTGCCTGGCTTCGGCCGCCTGCAGCGCGGCCAGCTGCGCACCCAGCTGCTGTGCGCGCGGCAGCATGTCTGCCAGCTGCGAAACCCGCCGCTGCGCGGACTGGCGCGCTTCGGCGCGTGCCGTTTCGGCCTGCAATGCGGCAGCCGCCTGCGTGGCCTGTTGCGCGGCGCGGGCCGCCTGCTCGCCGGCCCGCGTCAAGGCAACGGCGCTGGCGGCCTGGTCGCGCTGCGCGGCTTGCCATGCCTGTAGGGCCGGCCTGACACGCGCAGCGCGCTGGGCGGCGTGCAGGCGCGCGCGCTCATCCTCCATGGCTGGCTGGCGCGCCAGCAGCGCCGCGTGCGCGGCCTGCGCCAGCTGGCGTTCCTGCAATCGCGCCGCCACCTGCTCGCCGGCACCCAACGCCGCCTGCGCTGTGGCCAGCGTGGCGCGCGCGCCCTGTTCCTGCCCTTGCAGCGCCTGCAACTCGGCCTGCAATGCCTCGATTCCCTCGGCCAGCGCCTGCGCCGATTCCACGCCAACTTGGCGCAGCGCTTCGTCGCGCTGGATGGCGATGCGCTCGGCATCGCGGCGGATGCCGGCGGCCTCGGCCTTCAGCAGCTCTTCCACGCGCCGGTACAGCTCGGTGCGGAACAGGCGCTCAAGAATGGCCTGGCGCGCCTGCGAGCTGGCAGTCAGCAATTCACGGAAGCGCCCCTGCGGCAGCACGATCACCTGGCGGAACTGCGCACTGTCGAAGCCCAGCAAGTCGCGCACCGCATCGCTGACCCTGGCGGGCTGGCTGGCCTTGCTGACCCAGTCGTTGCCGTCATGCAGGTCCAGCTGCGCCCTGGCCGGCTCGGTCACCCAGCCCTCGCCGCGCTGCTTGGGCCGCTCCTGCACGGGCGAGCGCGCCACGCGCCAGCGCTGCGCGCCCAGGCTGAACTCCAGCGTCACCTCGGTGCGCAGCGCCGGCGCGGCGTTGGCGCTGCGCATGGCCTGCGCACTGCGCTCGCCGCCGGAGGTATCGCCGTACAGCGCAAAGCAGATCGCGTCGAGCAGCGTGGTCTTGCCCGCACCGGTGGGGCCGTGGATCAGCACGAAGGCCTGCTCGCCCAGCCGCGTGAAATCAACCTGCTCGGTCGCGGCAAAGGGGCCGAAGGCCTGCAGCGTCAAATGCAGCGGTCTCATGCCGACTCCCTGTCCGCGGCGGCGATCCCGGTCAGCACCTGGTCGAGCACGGCACGCTGGTCCGGTTCCAGCTCGGCATCCGCCACTTCGCGGAAGAAGTTGGCAAAGAGCTCGCCGGTTCCCAGCTGCCGCAGCTTGCGTCCGGCCTCCGAGGCCGTGCCGGTGCGCGCCAGCACAGTCCGCTCGATCGCGAGCGCATTGGGATAGACCTGCCGCAGCCTGGCCATCGGGTCCAGCAGTGCGCCGGTATCGGTGAGCCGCGCATGGATATAGTCATCGCGTTGCGGGTCATCGGCCCCCGCTGCCAGCACTTGCGCCAGTTCGCCTTCCACCACGCGCACGTCGCGCAGCGCCTGCAGCGCCACTGGCGTGATGGTGACGGCACCGTCCGCGCCCAGCTCGATACTCGACACTGATTTGTCGTGCGCGCACTCTGACAGCGAGTACTTCAGCAGCGAGCCCGCATAGTGGACGCGCCCGCCGCCCAGCGTCTGCGGCCGGTGCAGGTGACCCAATGCCACCAGGTCGAAGCCGGCGAACAGGTCCGCGGCCACCGCGCCGCTGCCGCCCACCGACAGCGGCCGTTCCGATTCGCTTGCCGCGCCGCCCACCACGAAGGCGTGGCCCACCACCACGGCACGCACGCCCGGCGGATGCACCGCGCGGATGGCATCGAGCTGCGCGCGCAGCGCGGCTTCATGCGATGGCAGGTCGGTGCCCATGGCATCGCGCACCACCGCCGGCTCCGCATACGGCAGCGCGTAGATGCGCACCTCGCCGTGGGCATCGTGCAGCGTCACGCAGGCAGCCTCGGCCAGCGTGCGGCCGGCCACGTGCAGGCCCTGGGCCCGCATCAGCCGCGCGCCGAATTCCAGCCGCTGCGCGCTGTCGTGGTTGCCCGCGATCATCACCACCGGCACGCCGGTGTCGATGACGATGCGGCCCAGCACGTCGTCGAGCAATGCCACCGCCTCGGGCGGCGGCACGGCGCGGTCGTAGACGTCGCCGGCGATCAGCACGGCGTCGGGGCGTTCGGTGCGGACCAGTTCGACAAACTGGTCGAGGATATGGGCCTGGTCTTCCAGCAGGCTGCGCGCATGGAAGAGCCGGCCGAGATGCCAGTCGGCGGTGTGAAGGAAACGCAATCCGGGATCCGGTGGATGAAAAGGGCGAAACCCGCATCATAATGCGTCGCGACCTGACCACCCGTTCAGCAATGGTTCAGGCGGACGCGTGCATCATGCATGCAGTCGCCCCCAGATTGAAGCTAACGGAGAACGCTCATGAAACGCATTTTGACCGCCACTGCCCTGACGCTCGCCCTAGGCCTGGCCGCCACCGGCGCCAGCGCCCAGTACACCGGCCCGTCGGCCATCCCGGCGATGACCGTCAAGGCGCTGCAGGCGGAAGGCAAGGACGACCAGCATGCCATGCTGCGCGGCAAGATCGTCAGCAACGTCGGCCACGAGCACTACCTGTTCTCGGACGGCACCGGCCAGATGAAGGTGAAAATCAAGGCCAGGCTCTGGCCGGCACAGAAGCCGGTGGATGCGCAGACCACGGTGGAACTGGTCGGCGAGTACGACAAGGAGCTGATTGGCGAATCGCACTTCGACGTGAAGGAGATCCGCCTGCAGTGAGGCGAATGCGCGCGCTCACACCGGCTCGGCCTCGCTGTCGGCGATCTGGTACTTGCGCATCTTTTCCCACAGCACCTTGCGGCTGATGCCCAGGCTTGCCGCCGTGTCCTGCCGCCGCCAGCCATTGGCATCGAGCGCGGCCAGGATGCGGCGGCGTTCTTCCGTATCGGCACGCAGGTCGTTGCGCTCGCCGCCATCGAACGCACCCGGATGCAGCGAGCGGAACAGCGGCCGGATGCGCTCTTCGTCCCAGTGCCCGGTCTGCTGAACGGTGATGCCCACACGCTCGGCCAGGTTGCGCAGCTCGCGCACATTGCCGGTGAAATAGGCGGTGCCGACCGCGCCCTTGAGCCAGTCCGGCATCGGCGGCAATGCGTCGAAGCCGGATTCCCCCAGCATATGGCGCAGGAACGACTGCAGCAGCGCCACCTTGTCGGCCTGGCCACGCTCTTCCAGGCTGGGGATGCGCATCTCGATCACCGCCAGGCGGAAGAACAGGTCGGCGCGGAAGCGCCCCTGCCGCACCGCGTCGCGCAGGTCCTTGTTGGTTGCCGCCACCAGCCGGAAATCCAGCTTGACCGCCAGGGTCGAGCCAAGCCGGGTGATCACGTTCTCTTCGAGCACGCGCAGCAGCTTGACCTGCTGGAACAGCGGCAGGTCACCGATTTCATCGAGAAACAGCGTGCCGCCGTTGGCCTGCTCGAAATAGCCACGGTGCGCGAATGAGGCGCCGGTGAACGCGCCCTTGGCATGGCCGAAGAACTGCGACTCGAACAAGCCGTCAGGGATCGCGCCGCAGTTGACCGCGACGAACGGCCCCTTTCCGTAGGTGCCGTTGCGCTCATGAAACAGGCGCGCGATGCGTTCCTTGCCCGCACCGGTTTCGCCATACAGCATCACGTTGCTGCCGAAGTCGGCAAAGGTTTCCACATGCTGCAGCAGCTGGCGCATCGCCGGAGAACCGGCCACGAGGTCGGCCTCGCGCTCGCCCGGCGCGTCCGTGGCCAGCAGTTGCGGCAGCAGCTTGCCGATCTGGCTGCGCAGGTCGGCGCCGGTGAAGTCATCGGCAAGGATATGCGCGTACTCCGGCGGAAAGCGTCCGGGATCGGCCTCGCGGCCCGGGCCGGCCACCCAGATCACCGGCATGCCGTGCGCGGCCTCCCAGTCCAGCGAGAAGCGCGCCGCGCCAATCACCGACACGCTGATCACCGCGATGCAGGGCTTCAGGCGCGGCTCGGCGGGCAAGGCTTCGAGCGCGCCGGCGCGGATCACGTCCACGCCCAGCGGCGCCAGGAAACGCGTGACGCGGTCGGCAATCTCGTACTTGCCTTCCCACACGTAGACTTCAAGGTTTTCGTAGGCCCAGCGGTCTGTCTTCATTCGATTTCTGCCATCAGGCGGTTTGGCGCGATCATGGCTCAGTACACCAGTTCGGCATTGTTGCAGTCGATGCTGTGGACCCAGAGGTCGGCGGTGCCTAGCTGGATGCCGAGGCTGTTGAGCAGCGGCGGGACCAGCGCGTCGAGCGCTGCCCCGACCGGCGCGAGTAGCGGGCCGAGATCGATGGGCACGCTAAGGATCCCCAGCAGCTTGGTCCGCACCTTCAGGGCCAGCACTTGGGAGAACAACCCGCCAAACGGATCGGCAGTACCAACTTGCGCATGCCCGCCCGGTGCCAGCGTGACCTCCTGGCCAGCCGTGCTGCCATAGCGTGGGACGTCCGTGGCAATCACGTCCGCAATGTCGAACAGCCCCAGCTTAGCCTGGCCGAGCACCACATCGCTACCTGTGCAGCCATCGGTGAGGCACGCCGTGACGAGACCGCTCTTGACGTGCATCGTGGCACGGCGGTCCCCAGGATTTGCCGCGCATTGCAGCTTGGTCAGGTCGGCGGTGGCGTTGGCCACATCGAGATAGAGCGGCACGTTCAAGTTGGCGTCCAGTACCGGTTTCAGGATATTGGCGGTGATCTGGAGCATCAGGGTCAGTTTTACCTGGGACGCGCTTGCGGTCGTCTGCCAGGTGTCAGGGTTGCTGGAGAGCTGTCGCGCCGGACCCGCCGCCGTCACCGGCGGCTCGATGACGCGCATGTTGGCGCTGATGCCCCCCAGGCCAAGCGGGAGCTTGGGTATGTTCAGCGGCAGGGCAACTGCCGTATCCCCTCGCGCCACCTGCGCGGAGGCCAGCAGCAACTGCGCCACGTTCAGGCCCACCTCCACCGCCGACGATGCCGCAGGCGCCATCACACCCAGATCAAGCAGCCTGGCCAGTGACACCGTAGCCGCCGCCCCGCTGGCCCCAAGCGCGGTTGGCGGGCTGCCCAGCATCGTCGTCAGCAGCGCGTCGCGGCCAGCGGCGCCAAGCACCAGCGCGTAGAAATCACGCAGGTTCAATGAAGTATTCAGCAGCTGGTCCACCGTGCCGACATCCGCTTTGAGCCGCAACTGGTCCAGCGTCACGTTGGTATTGACCAGTCCCTGCCAGTCCACCAACGACAAGCTCACCGTATTGCCCAGCAACACACTCAGCATGCTGTTGGCAGTGGAGACGTCCAGCAACCCAGTAGCCAGCGAAAACGCCGCCACCGGCGGACTGCCACTGGCAATCGATTCCGCAAACAGTTGCCGGCCGCCCCCCCCATTGATCACGAACAGGATCGGCACAGTCTGCGTGGCCTGAACGCGCACGGCATTGGGCGACACCTGGGCCGGATTGTAGGCAGCGCTGAAATGCCTGGGCCCGCCGCTCGCCGGATCCCACACGCCAAGGCAGGCAGTCATGGCATCCGCGCTGCCACCGGTGGCATCGCCGCAACCCATGGCAATGCCCGACGGATACCCGTTCTTCGCACCGATATTTCTGACCGTACCCAGCACAGCGGCGTTGAGATTCGCCGCGCTATCCGCCCGCTTGAGCTGCTGCGCCGCCGACATCGCGGCCAGGTCCACCATGTTCTGCAACTGCCGCTGGCGCATGAACACATGCCCCACGTCGATCGACACCAGCGCGGCGATCGCCACGGTGGCGATCAGCAGCGCCGCCATCACACTGATGGCGCCGCGCGCGGATCGAGGTGCCCGGCGCAGCCGCGGCTGGCGCAAGCTCATTTGCCGCCCAGCATCTGGCCAGCGGAGCCGGAGCGCGCGGTGCTGGCGTTGGCCTGCCCCGTGTAGAACTCCGGCAGCGCGAAGCGGAAGCTGTTCATGTAGCGCTCATAGCCCAGCGCCGCCTGCTCGCCGTGCATCGGCAGCATGGGGCCGGCCTGCGTGCCTTCGCGCTGGATGGCAAGGATGGCACGCGTGTCGGCGCCGATCTCGCGTTGTGCGGGGCTGCCTGCCGGCATGCCGGTGGTGGCGGCTTCGGTCGTGGCACGGTCGGTCTGCGCCTGCGCGGCGGGCGCCAGCATCAGCAGGCAGAGCGCAGGGATGGCAATGCGGAACATGGCGGTCATGGGGTAACCCCTGCTGTTGCGGCCACGGCCGCCACCGAGGTGGCCGGTGCGGTCGTGGCGGGTTTCGATGGCGCCCGCACTGCCGGCGCAGGACGGGCCGCTGCGCGGTCGCGCGCCGCGGTGGCGCGGGCGATGCGGTCGGCTTCCTTGCGGATGGCGCTGCGCGTGGCTTCGGGCAGTGCGGCCTTCTGCATCATGGCGTTGGCCTGCGCGCGCTTGCCGTCGGCCATCAGCCACACCACGGCGTTGCTGATCACACGCGGATTGTGCGCGTCCAGTTCCAGCGCCTGCATCACCGGCACGCGCGCGTCCTGCAGCGCGCCGGCACGCATCAGCGCGTAGCCCAGGTCGCCGGAGATGCGCGGATTGACGGGGTCGAGCGCGGCGGCCTGGCGCAGCTCGGTGACGGCGCGCGCAAAGTCATCCTGGCGCCCCGCCAGCAGGCCGAGCCCGTGGTGCGCATGCGCGGCCTGTTCGCCCTGCGACGTCGCTGCAAGTTGCTGGTAAGCATCGGTGGCAGCCTTGTCCTGCCCGGTCTCACGCAGCGCATCGGCGCGCATGGCCTGGATCTCCGGGCCGGCGCCGAAGCGCTTCACGTAGACCTCGATATGCGCCAGCGAGGCGAAGTAAAGTCCGTCCTGCTGCATCTTGCGGATCAGGCCCAGGTAGACCGCCTGCTCGCTGTATTCGGCGCGCGCGGTCTTGTCGCGCAGCTTGGCCAGTTCCACCTGGGCCTCCGCCTGCTCATGCATGGCCGCGGCGCCGTTCTGATTGGCGGCGCAGCCGGACAGCGCCGCCAGCAGCAGGCATGCCGCCGTTTTGGAGATCCGGCCCAGCGCCGGACCGACTGAGCGCGTCATCGCGTCCCTCCCATATGTGCCAGCATGCGGATCACCCCTAGAAAGCCGGGGCCCGCGGTCAGGATCAGCAGCACCGGCAGCAGGCTTACCACCATCACCGCAGTCATCTTGACCGTGAGCCGGCCGATCTCGTCCTTCATGCGCGATTTGCGCGCCTCCTGCATGCGCAGGCCGAACTGGCGCAGCGGCTCCTGCACCGCGCCGCCGTGCTTGTCGACCTGCGTCAGCAGCGTGATCAGGCTCTTCAGGTCTTCACTGTCGAACAGCCGGCCGATGCGCAAGAGCGTCTGTTCGCGCGAGCGTCCCGAGGCAAACTGCTGATTCGCGCGTGCCAGCTCCGGCCCCAGCACGCGCAGCATGCTGCCGAACTCGGCCACGATCACCTGCAGGCTCTGGTCGATCGACAGGCCCACGCCCTGCAGCAGGCGCAGCATGTCGATCAGCACCGGCAGCTCGTCATCGACCATGCGCAGGCGGGCCGCGGCACGGCGGCGCAGGTGCCACTTGGGGGCCAGGTAGGCCAGCGCAAACGTGCCGAAGCCCCACGCAACGATGGCGAAGGCGCCCGCGCCCACCTGCCAGAGCATGGCAGCCAGCGCCAGCGCCAACGGCAACCCCAGCCGCAGCACGCCGAACAGCATGCGCGACTGCGGCCCGTACCAGCCGCATTGCTCCAGCAACTGCTGGTCTTCCGGCGTCACCACCGCGCGCCCAAGGCGCGAATCCAGCCAGTGAGCGCTGATGCGCTCGCCCACGCGCGCGCCCAGTTGCACCCCAATCGCTGTGGCCGCCCCGCCCCTGCCCTGCGGCGCTGCGGCACCGGCCTTTGCCGCAGCCTGGGCGCCAGGCGCAGCGGGGGCTGCGGCCTGCGCGGCGTGCGCGGCCTGGGCAGCTTCTGCCGCGCGCTGCCGGGCCAGCGCGCCGTCGATGGTGCGCGCCGCCAGCCGGCGCTGGCGCCAGTCGCGCAACAGCGGCAGCGTCAGTACGCCCACGCCGCAAGCGGCGACCAGCAGGCTGAGCGAAATCAGTGTCAGGCGGTCCATGTTGGCTCTTGTCTGCGTGCTGGCATGCCGCTCAGATCGACTTGGCTAGCCGGTACAGCATGAACGCCCCGGCAATTTCCAGCGCCAGGGCCGACAGCAGCATCGATTTGCCGGTGGGGTCCTTCCACATCATCATGATGTAGCCCGCGTTCAGCATGAACAGGCCGCCGGCCACCACCAGCGGCAGCAGCCCCAGGATCCACGCCGACAGCCGGGTCTCGGCCGACAGCGCCATCAGCTCGCGCTGGGCCTGTTCGCGGTCGCGCATAAAGGCGGCGGTGCGCTCCATCACCACATCGGCGCGGCCGCCGTAGCGCACTGATAGGCGCAGCACGGAAGCCACCAGCACCAGTTCCTCGACCTTGTACACGCGCCCGACCTGCAGCACCGCCTGGTCCAGCTCCTTGCCCGCGCGCTGCAGGTGTATGGCCTGCACCAGGCATTGGCGCAGCGGCGCCTCGGTATTGGCGATGGAGTTCTGGAACGCCGCCGGCACGCTGCTGCCGATCGTCATCAGCCGCACCACGCCGTCCAGGAACCCGGGCAGTTGCGACAGCAGCTTCTTGTGCAGGCGGCGCACGCGGTTCCATGCCGCGAACGCCGCCACGGCCAGCGCCACGATGAGGGCCGACACCGCGCCCAGCCATTGCCCCGCCACGGCGCCGGCCAGCGTGCACAGCACCACCGGCGTGATCCAGACGATGGCGGTGCGTCGCGTCGGCGCCAGGTCGGCACGCCGCAGAAAGTCGTCCCAGCGGCGGCGCAGGTCGCGCGCGGGCGCTTGCAGCGCCGGATCCGGCGCCTGCGCATAGCGCAGGCGCACCTGCTCGGTCTGCGCCTGCAGGAAGGCCTGCTGCTGCTCGCGGCGTGCACGCGCCTGCGCGCTGGCCAGCAGCAGCAGGCCCAGGCCGGTGATGACCAGGGCCATGGCGGCGAGCAGCAGCGTGGCGCTAGACATCGAAGCGATCGTCCAGCATGAAGCCCTGTCCGCGCATGCGCGCCAGCTTGGGCGAGTGCGGCAGCAGGCCGAGCGAGAGCCAGCGGTCGGTCTCGGTGCCGTCCGGGTTCATGAAGGGCTCGTGGCGGTACAGCTCCTGGGTGGAGATGATGTTGTCGCCCAGCCCGGTGATCTCGGTGATCGAGACGATGCGGCGCTTGCCGTTGGAAAGCCGCGCGATCTGCACGATGAAGTCGATGGCGTTGGCGATCTGCCGGCGCAGGCTCGCCTCGCTGCCCTGGAAGCCGGCAAAACCGGCCAGCATCTCCAGCCGGTACAGGCATTCGCGCGGGCTGCTGGCGTGGATGGTGCCCATCGAGCCGTCGTGGCCGGTGCTCATCGCCTGCAGCATTTCCAGCACCTCGCCGCCGCGCACTTCACCCACGATGATGCGGTCCGGACGCATGCGCAGGCTGTTGCGCAGCAGGTCGCGGATCGACACCACGCCGGTGCCCTCGAAGCCGCCGGGACGGCTTTCCAGCCGCACCACGTGCGGGTGGTTCAGCGCCAGCTCGGCGGTGTCCTCGATGGTGATGACGCGCTCGGTGGTCGGCACGAAGGTGGCCAGCGCGTTGAGCAGCGAAGTCTTGCCCGAGCTGGTGCCGCCGCTCACCAGGATATTGCAGCGCGCCTGCACCGCGGCCTGCAGCAGGTCGCAGATCTCGGGGCTCATGGTGCCCAGCGCCTGCAGGTCAGCAGGCGTCATCGGGTCCTTGCGGAACTTGCGGATCGACACCACCGGGCCTTCCAGCGCCAGCGGCGGGATCACCACGTTGATGCGGCCGCCGTCGGGCAGGCGCGCATCGACCATCGGGTTGGACTCATCCAGCCGCCTGCCGATCGGCGCCAGGATGCGGCGCACGATGCGCAGCAGGTGGCCGCTGTCGGTAAAGCGCACCGGGATGCGCTCCAGCACGCCGTGGCGCGACACGTAGACGTCAAGGTGGCCGTTGACCAGGATGTCTTCCACCGCGGGGTCGTTGAGCAGGTCTTCGATCGGCCCGAAGCCGGCCAGCTCCTTGGTCAGCGCCTCGGCAATCTGGCGCAGCTCGGCCTCGTTGATGGGGATGCGGCGCAACCGGGTAAAGCTCTCTAGCTCCAGGTCGACAAAGCGCTGGATCGCGGTGCGCGACCAGCGGCCGAACTCCGCGCCAAGCTCTTCGATGCGGGTCAGCAGGTGCTCGTGCGCCGCTTCCTTGATGTTCTGGAATTCCTGCGAGACCGGGAACGGTGCGGGGGTATTGTCGGAGAATTCAATCGCTTGCGTCATGTCAGCTTCCAGTGCGTGCCACGCGCACCGCGCGCAGCGCCTCAGGCAGTTTGTCCTTCATCCGCGCCAGCAGGCTGGTTTCCCTGGCCTGCGCCGCGCGGTAGCCCAGTCGCGCCAGCAGGTCGGCCAGCGCGCGCACATAGGGGTCGTGCGGATCGTCGTCGGCCAGCACCGCGCCGCGGTTCATGGCCAGCACTAGCGGCGCGCGGCTGTCAGGCAGCGTGCCCACCGACTGCACGCCCAAGCGCTGCGCGATCTGCGCGGCATCCACGCCCAGGCGCGCATCGAAGCGCGACACCAGCAGGTGCAGGTCGTCGCGCTCCACCTCGCGCGCGCGCAGTTCATGCACCAGCTCCGCGGCCGAGACGATCGCGCCCACGCTCTGGTCGGCTACCAGCACCACGCTGTCGGCGGCCTTGAAGATTTGCGCGGTGAATTCGGCATTGCCGAAGCCGCCCAGGTCGATGATCTGCATGTCGAAGAACGCGCGCAGCCGCTCCAGCAGGCTGCTGGCTTCGGAGTAGGAGATGTCGCGCAGCTCGCCCAGCGCCGCGGGCAGGGGCAGCACGCACACGCCGTTGCCGTGGCGCGTAAGCGCGGTCTGCACGAAGACCTGGTCGAAGCGGCGCAGGTTGCGCACCGCCTCGACAAAGTGGAAGCCCGGACTTAGGTTCAGGTACAGCGCGCCGTCGCGCGCCGGCAGGCCCAGGTCCAGCAGCAGCACTTCGGCGCGCGCATCGGTCTTTTCGTTCAGCGGCAGGTGGCGGCGTGCCGCCGCCGCCAGGTTCACGGCCAGGCTGGTCACGCCCACGCCGGGGCGTGCGCCCAGCAGCGCCACGATCTTGCCCTGGCGCGCCGACTGGGCCGGGCGCACCTGCTCGCCCGGCACGGCCAGGCGCTTGACCACGGCCTCGGCATCGGCCGGCGCGTCGCGCAGGTCGATAAAGTCCTTCACGCCCACGCGCAGCGCCGCCAGCATGATGCCGGGCTCGTCGGCGTGGCCCACCGCGACCAGCGGCAGGCCTGGGAAGAGCCGCAGCAGCTGCTCGCCCAGCCGCGCCGACGCGCCGGCCAGTTCCGTCGAGAAATGCAGGAACACCAGCCCCGGGCGCAGCTGGGCCGCGCGCTCGAGAAAGGCTTCCTGGGCGCCGCCTTCAGCCACCAGCGTGCCCAGCCCGCCCAGGACCCTGCCCAGCCAGTCCTTCACTTCGCCCTGCGTTGCATGCAACAGAAAATAGTCCATCTCTCTGCCTCAAGCCGTTGGCCATGCCTGCCGGCACGGCCGGCGGCTATTTTGAGAAACCCGGCAAAGTCGGGTCCGCGTATTCGCCCAGCACATACCAGCCCCATACATTGGGGTTGCCGCTAGTGCGGCCGTCGGCACCAACCGCTTGCGCCGCCGGCGCGCCCTTGGCCAGCGGCTTCACCAGGCGCGGCGTGACGACGATCATCAGCTCACGGTCTTCCTGGTGGAAATTCAGGTTCTTGAAGAAGGCGCCGATCACCGGCAGGTCGCCCAGCACCGGCACCTTGTTGACGTTGCTGACGGTGTTGCGGCTGACCAGCCCGCCGATCACGAAGCTCTCGCCGTCACCCAGCTCCACCGTGGTGTCGGCGCGCCGCGTGACGATGGCGGGCACCACCGCGCCATTGATCGAGATGCCGCGCGAGGGGTCGAGGTCGCTTGCCTCCGGTGCCACCTTCAGCGCGATGCGGTCGGCCGACAGCACCGTGGGCGACACCGTCAGCCCGATGCCGAACGGCTTGAACTGGATCGTGGTCGTGCCCAGCGCCTGCGGCACCGGGATCGGGATCTCGCCGCCGGCCAGGAAGCTGGCGCTCTGGCCAGACAGCGCCACCAGGCTGGGCTCGGCCAGCACGCGCACCAGACCGTTGGCCTCCAGCAGGCTGATATTGGCGAAGATGCCGTGCGTCAGCGACGCGGCCACCAGGTTGAAGGCATTGCTCATCGGCGACGCGATGTCGGCACTGAAACTGCCCGGCGCGCCGCCGCTGCCGGGCGTAAAGGTGAACTTGTTCAGCGTCGATGGCGAGAACGTGCCGAAGGCAAAGCCGGAGTTGTTGCGGAAGAAGTTGATGCCGACTTCCTTGAGCACGGTCTTGCTGATCTCCACCACCTTGACGTCGACCTGCACGGTGCCGGAGAGCGGCACGGTCGAGCGGTCCACCACCAGGCCGGGCTTGCCATCGCTCTTGCCGTTGGTGGCCGCGCGCGCAGCGGCCTGCGCGCGCGCCGCGGCATAGGCATCGGGCGACTGCCCGGTGATGGTGGTACCGGCCGCGGAATAGCCGAGCTTCGCGCCATCGGCATCGGCATCGGGCGCGATGGCATCGACCTGCACGTTGTAAGTCAGAGGCTCGGCGCCGCCGCGCGTCCACACCATCACGTCGGTCACACCGGGTTGCTTGGCCACCAGCAGCACGCTGGGGGCACCGCGTGTGCGCAGCACCAGCGCATCGGCCACCGCCGGGTTGCCCACCGCCACGCGCTCCACCGGCTGCGCGCTGCGGATCTCCTTCTGCGCGCCGGCCAGCAGGCGCAACTGGCGTGCGTTCACGGCTTCCTGCGCCTGTGCGCGCGGCGCCAGTGCGCACCACGCGGTAGTGGCCAGCATCGCGGCCAGCGCGAGCTGCATCAGCCTGCGGCGCAGGGCCGCCGAATGGGGGTACTTCCGGGCCTGGTACTTCCGGGCCTGGTTCTTCTGGATATGCATAAGGTCGGCGCCCACGTTCTTATTCGATCTCGCGCTTGCCCGCGCGGATCACTTCCACGCCTGCGCTTTGTCTTGCCAGGGCTGGCGCGGGCGGCGCGGCAACCTGCAACGGCCGCGGCACCGGGGCTGCCACCGGCGCGCGGGGGGCAGAGGCACCGGTGGTAGCAGCCAGGCCGGACAGCACCACGCCGGCCATGGCCTTGTCGGGGGCGGCGCGCGGCGCGTCGGCGGGAACGCCGGCGCGCGCGGCCAGCGCGGGCTGGGGTTCGGCAAACATGCCGTCGCTGGGCATGGCTTCATCCTGCGGATTGCGCAGCGCCAGCAGCAGGCGCCCGGACTGCTGCGCCATCGCCAGCCAGCTGACCTGCTCCAGCGGCACCGACAGCACCGCGGTCTTGGCGCCTTCCTGGCGCGCCATCATCTGCTCCGGCTTGGCGTTCTGCGGCCGGTTGACCGAGGCGACGCCATAGGCCAGCACGCGCAGGCGCGACAGCAGCATGCGCGCCTGGCTTTCCGGGATCTCCTGCTGGTCGCGGCGCAGCACCAGGAAGACATCGACATAGTCGCCCGGCTGCACCTGGTTGCCGACGCCGATGACTTCATCGACCGACACGGCCACCGCGCGTTCGCCCTCCCGCACCTGCGTGGCCAGGCCGGCCAGCAACTGGCTTTCGAGCACCGGCACGTTGGCACCCAGTGCCAGCAGCGGCACCTGCCCGGTCACGCGTGCCACCTCGCTGTAGGCGCCGGCGGGATCGATGGGCAGCATCTCTACCTTGAGCGCATCGGCGTCAAGCGGCTTGCCTGCTTCCGCCGCGCGCGTGGTCACCACCACCGGATGCAGCGGCCTGGCCGCATTCGACGCCGCGGGCACCTGGGCCGGCTGGCGGCCCACCTGCCACGCCAGCAGCGCAAGCAGCAGGGCCAGGCCGAGCAGCACCCCCGCCAGGAGTCGGATCTGCTTGCTGGTCATGCGGGATTCCTTGGGATGAGCATGGCGTGGGGGCGTCGCGGCATGGCGGCTCAGATATCAGGAGAAAGCTGGACCATGGCCGAGCCCGACAGCATCGCGGGGATCGGGACCATCGGCACGGCGGGGAGGATGTTGGTGGTGGGAAGGTTCAGCGTGACCTGCACGCAGACATCGGTGGAACCGGGCGCGCAGGGCACCGCCTGCGCAACGTTGCCGGGGGGCAGCAGATTCCTGATGGAGGTGGGAAGCGTGCCCCGCGCCATCGCTGCCGCGGCATCGACGCGCGCGCCCTGCGTGGCCGCGAGGCCTGAGCCGGAAACGCCCGCTGGATAGCGCAGCGCAGCGCGCGCGCCTTCCTCGGCGGCCAGCGTCAGCACCTGCTGCAGCGCCAGCATCACGCCGTAGTAAATGATGCCGATCACGATGGCGAGCAGCACCGGCGCCACGATCGCAAACTCGATCGCAGCGCTGCCGGCGCCGTGGCGGCGTCGGTTGATCCCCCTGTTGGCCCTTGCGTGCAGCAACATCTGAAACCCCGGTCCTTTGGTGTTCTTTCGCGCCGACCGGCGACGCAGCCTGCTTGCCCGTGGCCTGTCCGGCTATTGGCCCGCGGCCATCCAGACCAGCACGCCCACGGCCAGGTACGCGGCATATGGAATGCCGCGCGCCCGCGAAAACTGCGCCGTTGGAATGGGTCTGTCCTGGTGATGCAAGGCTTGCTCCGTAGCCGGCGTGCTGGCTGCCACGCGCAGGCGTGCCGCGGCCCGCTGCCGAAGCGCGGCCAGTACGCTGCTGTCCAGTGCCAGCGCCAGCAGCGCGTGCACCAGCCCGAGCAGGCTGCCGACGACCCATGCCACCACCAGTCCTTGCGGGCCGGTGAACAGGCCCACCACCGCCAGGAACTTGACGTCCCCTGCGGCCATGCGCCCGAGGGCGTACGCCGGCAGCGTGACGGCAAGACCCAGCCCCGCGCCGGTCAGACGCGCGGCCAGCGGCAGTTCCGTGGCCTGCCCGGCGAGCAGTGCAAGTCCGAGGACTAGCACGGCGGCCGCCAGCAAGGCGTTGGGAACGCGCCGGTAGGCAAGATCTGTGTAGAGGGTCGCCGCGCAGAGGAGCGCGGAAATCACGCCGGTCTTATGGTTTCGGCCTGCTCAATTGACGAACCATCCCGAAACCTTGACTGAGAGCCGGGTGAAGCTGGCGTTGAGTTCTGTGCCGAGTTGGCCGGCGCCGACTGCGATGGCCAAAGCGACGAGCCCGACGATCAAGCCATACTCGATAGCCGTCGCCCCGCGCTCATCTTTAATAAAGCGTGCAATGAGTCGTTTCATGTTGTCACTCCCGAGTGATCTAAGAAGCCGCGATCACGCTTCCCCCGTTCGATTATCACGGTGCTCTGTGGCCCGCTCTTTTATCGACATTTCACGCTTGCTGCGTTTTCTTTTTAAGATATGGAATGTCTCAACCATACCCCTCCTATGGGTGATAGCAATGACCCAAAGGGGTTAAGACATGCGTTTGAAACGACCCGGCACGCCCGGGTCACAGGTTGTCAAAGAACAGGCTTGCAGGCCGGGAACCGGCCTGCAAGCTGGCATTGCGGTCATTGCGGCCGCAATGCCAGCCAAAATAAAAAGATGCGCTGCGACGGGGTGATGAGCGACAGCGCACCGTGAAAACACCTAGCCGGTATGAGACATTTCAGCGCAGCAGGCCACCCACCAGCGGCAATTGCAGCGTCTTGACGTCGCCGCTGCCACCCTGGCTGTCTTGAGCGCCCTGCTTCAGCCCGCCGACCAGCCCGGTCACCGGCGCCAGCAGCGCGGTCACGGGACTGAGCGCGCCGCCCGCGGAGCCGCCCTCACCTCCGCCGGCGACCTTGGCCAGCGGCAGGTTGTTCACCACGCCGCCGAGCGGGTTGCCGCCATGGCCGCCATCGCCGCCGTACCCGCCGCCCGCGCCTGCCAGCGGCAGGTTGTTCAGCAGGCCACCAAGCGGGTTGCCGCCGCCCTGACCATTGCCGTTGAGGAGCGCGCCAGCGGCCGCGACCGTCTTGCCGGCCTCAGTCACCACGCCGCCCAGCGGCGAGACCACCGGCGCGTGGCTGTTGCTGATCATGCTGCCGCCGGCAGCCGCGGTATTGCCGACCTTGTAGAGCAGGCCGTTGGCCGGATCGCCCAGGTGCGTGACCGCGCCCAGGGTCTGCGTGCCGTCGGTGACCTTGCTGGTCAGCGGCACGATGACCTTGCTGACCGAATTCGTGACCTGCGCGACCGGGCCTTCGGACAGCACGCTGTGCACCTTGCCGCTGCTATCGTGCACCGCGATGCCCACGTGCCTGACCAGGCCGCCCACCGGCTCGGTCACCGGCGCCAGTGGTGCCAGCTTCTCGGTGCCCAGGCCGTATACCAGGTCGCCGCCGCTGATCAGCGTCTCGCCCACGTCGTGGACCACATTGCTGGTGCTGGCAACCGTCACGCCAACCGGGTTGTCGACCGAACCCATCTGCCCCAGCCCGTCGCGCACGCCCGCGCCGAGCGAGCCAACGGCCCTGCCGGCATTGATCACCACGTCGCCGGCGCCTTCGCGCGCCTTGGTGGGCAGCAACGGCAGCGGCGCTTCCTGGATGCTCTTGCCGACCTCGCTGATGGCATTGCCCGTGGCCACCACGGTATTGCCCGCGCCTTCGGTCACCTTGGCGGTGGGCGTGGTCTCGCCCGATGCGGACGGTCCCGGCGTGACCGGCGTGTCGATGTTGCTGTTCGGCCGCGGATTGGCGCCGCTGCCGCCACCGCTCGACGAACAGCCTGCCATCAGCAAGGCAATAGCGGCCACGCCGGCCGCGGCCAGTGAGGTCATGGAATGCTGCGACGGATGCTTGGTTTGCATTGTCCTTCTCCTGTCTTGTTGGCCACGGTGCTGCCGGCCGTCTTGTCTTATGTGCGCCGCATGGGATTGCCGACGAGCCTCCCCGGAGTCCCGCTTTGTTCCTCTGGCGGACCGCTCCGAACCGGCACGGCAAGACAGTGGAACGCGGGATCGTCGGCGCGTCTGGACAACAAATGGCAAGGCCCGTGCCAGCGGCGCCGGCGGTGCCGGCACGGAACCGGCCGCGGCGCTGCAAGCCTTGCCTGGCGCGGATTGCCGGGGTCCGGGGTAGCCACGTGCTGGGCCCAAACGCCGTTGCGGCGCGGGCCTGACGTGTTACGTGCTACGTAACGTGTTCCTGGAACACGGGAACACGGCGGCGCGGATGACCGTGGCGGGAGGGCGGTGGCAGCGCACGGCACGGCGCGCTTTCCTGGCTGGGTCGCCATCGCCGCATGGCCCGCCGTTCCGGCTGTTTTGTTCCCTGCAGACGCCACACGTTACGTAACGCGTAACGCGCAGCCGCCCCGACACCCCGTCCCCGGCGGCGCCGCAAGCGGTTCCCGCCACTCCCCTGGGAACCGCGCCCGGCAAGGCTTTGCGGGCACCACACCCGAATTCCGCAGGGTCCCTTCCGGGACGCGTCGCGGCGCTGGCATACCGATTGCGCCATATCCGTCACCGCCGCACGCAGAAAGCGAACGCGTTGCGCGGCCGAGCGATTTAAACGACGGGAATGAGGGAACAGAACATGCGCAAACAACAACTCGCCGTAACGGCACTCCTCGCAACCTTGCTGGCCCTGGGTGGCTGCGCCAGCGGCAGCGGATCGACCTCCATGGGCACCAGCGATACGGCGGGCACCAATGGCGGCACTAAGACTACGGGAACCGATGGCACTGGCGGCATGGGTGGCTCCGGCGGCAGCACCGACCTGGCCGGCGGCGGTACCGGTGGCACGGGCGGCGGCACGGGTGGTACCGGCGGCACCGGTGGAACGGGTGGCAACGGCGGCAACACTGGCGGCGGCGAAACGCCCACCTCGCTGACCCCGACCGCCACGGTCATCAACAATGCCGGCACGGTGCTGGGCAATACGGGCAGCACCGTCACCGACCTCGGCAACCAGCTCGGCAGCGCCAACCTGCCGCTGGTGCCGACGCAGACGCAAAGCGGCCTGGGCGGCGTGGTGGCCTCCACCGGCGATGCCGTGGGCGCGCTGGCCGCGGGCCTGCAAGCGGGCCTGGGCAGCATCCCCAATTCGACCAACCCGGTTGGCACCACGGTCGCCAGCACCGGCAATGTGGTCACCGAACTCGGCAAGGGAGTGTCCAGCGCCGGCACCGCTGTCAGCGGGCTGGGCACCGGCCAGCTCGCGCCGCTGGCGCCGCTGACTTCGCCGCTGGGCACGGTGGTGGACAAGCTGGGCGACACGGTGACCAGCACCGGCGGCACGCTGACCACGGTGCTGTCGACCGGCGCGGTCGAGCAAGTGACCACTACCACCAGCAAGCTGATCGTGCCGATCACTTCGCAGCTGACCGGCGCCACCCAGACGCTGGGCGCGGCCACGGGCCTGGGCGCTCCGACCGGCGGGCTGCTGGCGACCGTGGGCGGTGCGCTGGCCACGGCCGGCACCAAGCTGCAACAGACCAACACGCCGGTGGTCTCGGGCATCGGCGGCGTGGTGAACGCCACCGGCACGACCGTGGCATCGCTGGGCGGCGCAGTGAACGGGCCCGCCAGCGGCGGCGGCCTGGGCGCGCTGAGCCCGGTACTGGCACCGGTGACTGCGCTGGCCGGGGGGCTGACTGGCGGTGCAGGCGCCGGCGGCACGGGTTCGCCGCTGGCGCCTGTCACCAGCCTGGTCAGCACCATCACCGGCGGCCTTGGCAGTGCCACCGGCGGCAGCACCGGTTCGCCGCTGGCACCGGTCACCACCGCCGTCAGCGGCGTGGTGAATGGCGTGGTTGGCGGCGTCTCCGGCGCCGCGGCGGGCACGGGCACCACCAGCCCGCTGGCCCCCGTCACCAATGTTGTCGCCGCCGTGACCGGCGGCGCCACCTCCACCGCGGGCAGCACCACAAGCAAGGGTTCGACCACCGGCGCCACCGGCCCGATCGGCGGTCTGGTGGGCGGCCTGCTGGGCGGCCTGACCGGCGCGCTCGGCCAGAAGTAATCCAGTCTCAGCCGCTGCCCGGGCGATCGCCTGATCGCGGGCAGCGGAGCACACCAGGTTCAACGTAGCGGCCACGCGCTAAGCCGGCAGCATCGGACAGCAGGCGCCCGGGGGTAGCGGCAATCCCCGCGCCAGTGGCACGCGACGTCAATAGCCGCAGTATTTCCTTACAGGGGTATTACCATGCGTGCACGTCATCGCGTTGCCGCGCTGCTGGTCAGCGTCGGCGCGTTCCATCACGGCCTGGTCCAGGCCGATCCGCGCAGCCCGGTCCAGGGCGACCCGACCCAGACGCTCCCGAAGATCGCTCCGGCCCGGCCGGACAGCAGCGTGACCGTGCAGGTCGAACGGCCGCAGGCGGCCATGCAGGACCTGCTCAATACACGCCTGACACCGCGGCGCTTTCGCATCGAGGGCGCGAAGACGCTGCCTTTCGAGGAAGTGGCCGCGCAGTTCAAGCCGCTGGCCAATCGCGAGATCACGGTGGCACAGCTGCTGGAAGCGGCCAGCACGGTGACGCAGATGTACAAGGACCGTGGCTATCCGCTCTCGTTCGCCTTCGTGCCGGCGCAGGATTTTGCCAACGGCGATGTGCTGATCACCGTGGTCGAAGGCTATGTGGCCAAGGTGACGGTCACTGGCAAGGCGGGCCCGGCAGAGGGCCGGCTGCGCGCCATTGCCGAGAAGCTGCAGCAGGACCGCCCGCTGCGCCAGGACCGTTTCGAACACTACGTCAATGCACTGGCCCTGCAGCCCGGACTGCAGGTGGCGGCCACGGTGCAGCCGCCGACCACCACCGACGGCGCCTGCGAGATGGTGCTCGACGTCAAGCGCAAGCCGTTCACCTTCGGCACCGGCATCGAATACATGTCGCCGGGCCTGCGCGCGATTGCAACCGCGACTACCAACAGCCTGACGCCGCTGGGCGAGCAGATCTCGGTGTCGGCGCTGTTCCCCAAAGGCCGCGACAACGAGGAGTACTACGCTGCCAGCTACGCGCAGCCGCTCGGCACCGAGGGCATGATCGCGCGGCTCAATGCCTCGCACTACCGCGGCGTGCCGCAGAACGCCACGCTGGAGGCGATCGGGTTCAACCCTCGCTACGTCAACGACACCAAGCGCATCGGCGGCTCACTCAGCTATCCGCTGCTGCTGTCCAACGCACACTCGCTCACGCTGACCGGCGGCTTCTACGGCGCCGACCAGTTCGAGCGCTACACCCACACCGCCACCGGCACGCGCGTGACGCTGGGCACCAACGTGCGCGTGGGCACCGCGGAGCTGACCTACGCGCAGCGCGGCGAAGGCGTGAGCCGCAACGCCACGCTGGGCCTGTACAAGGGCTTTGATGCGCTGGGTGCGAGCCGCCAGAACAATACCAACGACCTGAGCTTCTTCCGCACGCGGCTGCTGCTGTCGCAGTCGAAAGACCTGCCGGCGGGCTTCGGCCTCACCGTGGCCGCGGCGGGCCAGTACAGCGGCGACCGCCTGGCCTCGGGCGAGCAGATCAGCTTCGGCGGACGCTTCTTCGGGCTGGGCTATCCCGCCGGCGAAGTGGCGGGCGACAAGGGCTGGGGGGCCTCGGCCGAAATCAGCCGCCTGTTCCTGCCCGACATGGCCTACCTGCGCACGATCCAGCCATATGTGTCGGCCGACGTGGCGCGCGTGTTCTCCAACAGCGTGTCGCTGTCGCACCGCAGCCTGTCGTCGGTGGCCATCGGCGCGCGCTTCTCGGACCGGCGCTACTACACGCTGGACCTGTCGGTGGCACAACCGGTGGGTGACAAGCCGACCAATGCGAGCCATCGGTCGCCGCGGATCAACATGACCTATTCGTACCAGTTCGATTGAGCTGGTCGCGTTTGGGCTGACGACACCAGGTTTCCCTGTACCCGGCCGACGGCAGTCTCGCGTCGGCCGTTTTTTTATCCCGATGGCTGCGTCTGGAGCGAGCACGCGCACCAACCCGCACAAGCAGCGCAGCCTGTGCCGTCGCGCGATACCGCCGCGCAAGCGCGGCGCCGCACTCAAGTCACGCGGAAACCGACCTTCAGCGTGACCTGGTAGTGCGCGATCTTGCCGTTGGTGATGTGGCCGCGCGTTTCCACCACTTCGAACCAGTCGATGTTCTTGATGGTTTCACCGGCCTTTTCAATGGCGCTCTGGATGGCCTGGTCGCAGCCATCGGGTGAAGATCCGACGATCTCGACCAGCTTGTAGGTATGGTTGCTCATATCCCTCTCCTTGGCGGGCGGCCCGCGGGGGTTCCATCCATCATAGGCGCGGGTGCGGATAGTCCCAAGGGCAGCGGCGGCGCACCGATGCTGCACCGCATAGCCGGCCACAGATCCTGTTACACAATCACGCTTTGCCAGTGGCGTATGCGGCTGCTACGCTGCGGACCCGCCCCGACAGCATGCGGCGCGCGGCGCGCGCATGCTGTCATTCACCGACGCAAAGATCCGCCGTGACCTACAGATTCATTCGCCGGGCCGTGCTGGGCCTGGGCCTGGCCGCCGCCGTGTCGGCCTTCACCTCGTTCAGTCCCTTCGCGCTGCTGGCGCACGCCCGCTCGGCTTCCACCTTCGACCAGGTGACCGACACCATCGCCAACAGCATTAGCGAGACCTTCAACGAGGCCGTCGCCAACCACTTTCCCACGCGCGCCGGCAAGCCGGCCCAGCCGGCGCAGCCGCCGGACGCGAAGCCGGTGCCGGCCAGGCCCTTTGCCGATGGCAGCGGCTACACGCTGTGCTTCGTGCCCGATGGCGCGAGTTGCCAGGCGCTGCTGGTCAATGCCATCCGCAGCACGCGCCATCGCCTGCTGATCCAGGCCTATTCGTTCACCAGCGCACCGATTGCCGAGGCCGTGGCACAGGCGCACCGGCGCGGCGTGGACGTGCGCGTGATCCTGGACAAGAGCCAGCAGTCCGAGCGCTATACCAGCGCCACCTACCTCAAGCACGCCGGCGTGCCGGTGGTGATCGACAACAAGCCCGCGATCGCGCACAACAAGGTGATGGTGTTCGACGACCAGGCAGTCTTCACCGGATCGTTCAACTTCACCAAGTCGGCGCAAGAGCGCAACGCCGAGAACGGCATGCTGATCCGCGGCGACGCCGCCGTGGTCAGGGCCTACACCGACAACTGGAACAAGCGCTACAAGCAGTCGCGCGCGTACTGACGGCAGCAGCGTCGGGGCGCCCTGCCCTGCATGAATTGGCGCGCAGTGGCAAACTTGCAGGTTTCCTGTTCAGAGCCTTCCGGAGCCTTTCCCCATGACAGCCATCCCCGACAGCCAGTGGATCCGCGTTGACACCGCCGCGGGCAGCTTCGATGCCTACCTGAGCCTGCCGCCGGCAGGCGTGCAGCCCGGCGCGCCTGGCATCGTGCTGCTGCAGGAGATCTTCGGCGTGAACGAGCATATCCGCGCCGTGGCGGACCAGTACGCCGCCGACGGCTATGCGGTGCTGGCGCCAGACGTGTTCTGGCGCCAGGCGCCGCGCGTGCAACTGGGCTACGAAGGCGACGACATGGCGCGCGCCATGGCGCTGCGCAAGGCGGTGGATGTGCCGGCCGCGCTGGACGATATCGCCGCCACGGTGCAGGTGCTGCGCCAGCACACCGGTGCCGGCAAGGTGGCCGCGGTGGGCTACTGCTTCGGCGGCCTGCTGTCGTACCTGAGCGCGGCGCGCGGACTGGTGGATGCCGCGGTGCCCTACTACGGCGGCGGCATCCAGAACCAGCTGCAGGAGGCGGCAAACATCCGCGTGCCGGTGCAGTTCCACTACGGCGCGCTCGACGCGCATATCCCGCCAGGGGCCGTGCAAGGCGTGCGCGACGCCATGACCGGCAAACCCGGCAGCGAGATCTTCGTCTATGAGGGCGCGGACCACGGCTTCAACTGCTGGGCGCGCGGCTCCTACCACCAGCCCAGCGCCGCGCTGGCGCATGGGCGCGCGCTGGTGTTCCTGTCGGAAGCGCTGTAGTCCCTCATCCCCGAGAGCCGCTGCCGCCTTGCCATGGCCGGGCGGCAGCCTTTATCCTCGGCGCTTGGCTTCAAGACTTGCTGGACCCCAAACCATAACAATGGAGACCACCATGCAGCCAGAGCAGCAGCGCGCCCTGCGCAACACCATCCCCGACGCCATTGCCCGCGCCGTGCGGCGCAGCCCGGGCAAGACCGCGATCCGCTTCGGCGATCGGGCCTGGACCTACCGCCAGCTGGATGAGGCCGCGGCCCGCGTGGCGGGCGCGCTGGCGCAATGGGGCCTGCGCCCCGGCGACCGCGTGGCCGCCTTCGGCAAGAACTCCGACGCCTACGTGCTGCTGTGGCTGGCCTGCCTGCGCAGCGGCCTGATCCATGTGCCGGTCAATTTCTCGATGACGCGCGCGGAGGCCGAGTACATCGTCACGCAATCGGGCGCCAGCGCAATCTTTGCCGATCCGGCGCTGGCCGACCGCGTCGACGGCCTGCCCTGCAAGGTCAGCGGCACGCTGCATGGCGGCAAGGTGCGCGATATCCTGGTGGCGGCGGCCAACGGCCCCGTTTCACCGGTGTCCGAAGCGCTGACCGACAACACGCCCGCGCAAATCCTGTACACCTCGGGCACCACCTCCGCGCCCAAGGGCGCCGTGCTGACCCACCGCGCGCTGCTCGCTGAATACGGCAGCACCATCGCCGCCTGCGATATCCGCGCGTCGGATTACTCGCTGGCCGCGCTGCCGCTGTACCACTCGGCGCAGATGCATGTCTTCCTGATGCCGCTGCTGCTGTGCGGCGGCACCACGCTGATCGCCGACAGCCCCGAGGCCGGCTATTGCCTGCGCACCATCCACGCCGAGGGCATCACCAGCTTCTTCGCGCCGCCCACGGTGTGGATCGCGCTGCTGCGCCATGCGGACTTCGATCCGGCGCGGCTGGGGTCGCTGACCAAGGCCTACTACGGGGCCTCGATCATGCCGGTGCCGGTGCTGCTGGAGCTGCAGCAGAAGCTGCCGGCACTGCGTTTCTACAACTGCTACGGCCAGAGCGAGATCGGGCCGCTGGCCACGGTGCTGGGGCCCGACGAGCATGCGGGGCGCCCGGCGTCCGCCGGCCGGCCGGTGCTGAATGTCGAGACCCGCATCGTCGACGAGACCATGCAGGACGTGCTGCCTGGCGAGCTGGGCGAGATCGTGCATCGCTCGCCGCAACTGCTGACGGAATACTGGGCCAAGCCCGAACAGACCGCCGAAGCCTTCACCGGCGGCTGGTTCCATTCCGGCGACCTCGGCTATATGGATGCCGAGGGCTACCTGTACGTGGTGGACCGGATCAAGGATGTGATCAACTCGGGCGGCGTGCTGGTATCGAGCCGCGAGGTGGAAGAGTGCCTGTACACCCACGGCGCGGTGGCCGAGGCAGCGGTGTTCGCGCTGCCGCACCCGAAGTGGGTCGAGGCGGTAGCCGCCTGCGTGGTGCGCAAGCGCGGCCATGAAGACGCCGCCGAGGAGGAGCTGATCGCCCATGCCCGCCAGGCGCTGGCGCCGTTCAAGGTGCCCAAGCGCATCGTGTTCGTCGCGGACCTGCCGCGCAACACGGCGGGCAAGCTGCTCAAGCGCCAGCTGCGCGAGGACTACGCGCAGCTGTTCGGCACGCAGGCTTAGTACGGCACGGCTACGCCGTTCTCGACCTTGACGCGGTCGCCGATGCGCATCTGGTAGGCATTGGACTGCGTCAGCGTCAGGTAGGCGTTGTCGCTGGTGCGCACGCGCACGCGGTAAGCCGCGGCCGAGGATCCGGTGCGCTTCTCGACCTCGTTGCCGGCCACCGCGCCGGCCACGGCGCCACCGATGGTGGCCACGGTATTGCCGCGGCCGCCGCCGACCTGGTGGCCCAGCAGCCCGCCCACGATGCCCCCGACCACGGCGCCCGCGCCGCTGGTCGAAGGCGGCTGGCCGGGCACCACCTCGATCGCCTCGACCCAGCCGTAGCGCACGCCATAGGCCTGGTTGCCATGGTTGTTGCCATAGCTGCCGTCCGGATATGACTGCTGCGGATACGGCTGCTGCGGGTAGGAAGACTGCGGGTATTCCTGCTGGGGATAGCCTTGCTGCGGGTAACCCTGTTGCGGATACCCTTGCTGCGGATACCCCTGCGGGTAGCCCGATGCCTGCGGGTAGCCCTGCTGCGCCGGGTAGCCGCTGATGGTGGTGCTGCCGCCATAGCCGCTGCTGCCGTAGCCGCTGCTGTTATAGCCACCACCGTAGCTGCCGCCGTACCCTCCGCCATAGCCGTTGTCGTAACCGTACGGCGAGGCACACCCGGCCAGCGCACCGGCGCCAAGCACCGCAAGCACAACCGAACGAAAGGGGATCGACATGTCAGGACTCCTGCGCGCTGCGCGTATTGGGGAATGCGCGCGAGTCTAGGGCCGCCGGCGGCCGGCGGGTGTCACCGGAACTTGTGATTGGTAACTGCCTGTAACCGGCTGGCAGTGCTGGCCTGCCGGGGCTCAACCGCGCTCGGCGCCGTCGTCGTTGAACTGGGTGATGCGGGCCACGCGGAAAGCGCCGCGCAGCGATTCCAGCTCGGACCGGTGCAGCATCGCCAGGCGGTTCAGGTAGCGCTCGCCCTTGGCCAGCAGGTGCACCTGCACGACGCGGCGGTCCTCGGGGTTGAGCCGGCGCTTGACCAGCCCCGCCGCCTCGCAACGGTTGACCAGCGCCACCACGCCGTGCTGCTTGGCCTGCAGCCGTTCTGCCAGCTCGCCGATCGAGGCCCAGTCCTTGTCGGCACAGCCGCGGATATGCAGCAGCAGCAGGTATTGCTGCACGGTCAGCCCTTCCTCGCGCGCCGCATCTTCGGAAAACCGCAGGAAGCGCCGCAACTGGTAGCGGAAATCCGAGAGCGCCTCGAAGTCCGCCTTGGTAAGCGATGTGGATTTCCGGGACGGGGCGGACTTGCTGGGCATAAGGTGGCGAAAAAAGCGCAAAGGAGGATGAAAGCGCAGGCACAACGCGCAAGACCACGGGCGCGCGGCCGGTCCCGCAACCGGGGCGCACGCAATTATAGGGGCCGCGCACCGCGCCGCCAGCACAATCCTGTCAGCCAGGTCACGTGCCCGGCGCATAGTTGCATGGTGCCGGCGTCCGGCTATGGCAGAATCTGTGCGGTTGCAGACACCTTCACCCGTCACCGGAAAACGCACCGATGTTCTCGGAAATCGCTCTCTTCCTGCTGGATACCGTCTTCACCCTGTTCGGCATGGCGCTGTTGCTGCGCGTGTGGATGCAGCTCACGCGGCTGCCTACGCGCAATGCGGTCTCCCAGGGAGTGTTCCAGATCACCGACTGGCTGGTGCGCCCGCTGCGCCGGATCATCCCCGGGCTGGGCGGCATCGACTGGGCCACGGTGGTGGGCGCCTGGCTGACCGCGGTGGTGTTCCTGGTGCTGGTCGCGCTGATCAGCGGCATCGACTTGCTGGGCTTCCTGCCGGCCATGCTGCTGACCGCCCTGCTCTATGTGCTGAAATGGGCGATCAGCCTGGTGATGTGGGTCACGCTGCTGATGGCGATCCTGTCGTGGGTCAACCCGCATTCGCCGGTCACCCCGGCCATCGACCACCTGACCGCGCCGGTGCTGCGCCCGATCCAGCGCGTGGTGCCGCGCCTGGGCGGCTTCGATGTTTCGCCGCTCGTGCTGTTCGTGATCGCGCAGATCCTGCTGATGGTGATCGCGCGGCTGGGCGCCGGCATCTTCGGCATGCACTACTGACCTACCGGCGGCTCGGCACATTGTCCAGAGTCCTGGACAGTGTGTCGAGAATTGCCCCTTTTTCTGCCCAGTGTGAAGTCCTACATTACAGGCACCGCGGCGCTTCCGCCACGTACCCTGCCTTAGAAGGACCACACATCATGAAGACCATCACCCAACGCCGCAGCCTGGCGCTTTCCCTGCTGTGCGCCGTCAGCCTGTCGTTTTCCGCGGCCGCCGCCCACGCCTCCGAACCCGTTTCCGACATCGCCCGCCTGGACGGCAGCATCGCCCACGTCGGCAAGGCCGACCCGTTCCTGGACGGCGCCAAAATCGGCCAGCCCGATCCGTACACCGATGGCGCGCGGGTTGGCAAGCCTGACCCGTTCACTGACGGCGCCAATGTCACCGACCGCCGCGACGCCTTCACCGACGGCGCCTGAGTCCCTGCCCCTTCCCTTGCCACGGCCCCGGCCGTGGCGGCCCGCCAGCGCCCTCAACCCGCCGGGTGGGCCTCTCCCTCAGCATGCCCGCTCGCGGCTGCTTCCGCCCCCATGCCCCCGTCCAGGCCCGCGTTGGGCTCCAGCTCGGACACCATCATCGATTCGATCGCTTCCATGAAGGCCCGCACCTTGCGCGGCTGCAGCCGCCGGTCCGGCAGCAGCGCGAACACGCGCAGCGGCGGCAGCGGGTAGTCCGGCAGCACGCGCACCAGCCGCCCTTGCGCAATCTCGGCCTCGCAATAAATGACCGACAGCCGGGCGATGCCAAGCCCCGCCAGCGCACCCTGCACGCGCAGTTCGGCGTTGTGGGTCTGCATGCGCGGACGGATCGGCACGGACACGGTCTGGCCGTCGCGGGTGAATTCCCAGACGGTGTCGCCGGGCGTGGTCAGCGTCGGCATATTGGCCAGGTCTTCCGGGCGCAGCTGCGCCGGCAGGCTGTCCGCCAGCGCCGGCGCGGCAAACAGGCCGCGTTCGACGTGGTAGATACGGCGCGCCACCGTGCCCGAGTCCGGCAGGTCGGTATCGACGACGACAAAGGCCACGTCAAACCCGTCGCGGATCGGGTCGACCAGGCCCTGGGTGATTTCCACGGCCACATCCAGCGCCGGGTGCGCCGCCAGCGTGCGGCAAATCACGCCGCCCAGCTGCTGGGCGCCGAACTCATAGGGTGTGGCGATGCGCAGCACGCCCTGTACGCGCTCTTCACGCGCCAGCGTTTCCTGGCGAATCTCGCGCAGGCGCGCAAACAAGGGGGCAACATCGCGGTAGACCGCCTTGCCCGCATCCGTGAGGCGCATGCGCCGCGTGGTGCGCTCCAGCAGCTTGGCGCCGATGGCGGTTTCCAGCCGCGCCACCGCGGCCGAGACTCGCGACTTGGGGCAGTCCAGCTGCTCCGCCGCGGCCGTGAACGTCCCCTGCTCGACCACGCAGCAGAACGCCTCCCAATCATTCCATTGGATTGTTTCGTTCACCGGACAATGTTTCCCTGACAAGCTGTAGTTCCCGACGGCAGGCCTACATTATGCTTGAGCGATGCAACAAACGCCTGTCCCAGCTGGACCGGACGCCTCAGCCCCCGCAGTTCCAGCAGCCCTAGCCCCCGCCGCCCCCACACCCCAGCGCCCGCGCATGCAGCTCGCCAGTCACCCGGAAATGGGTCACTGGCGTCTTTCATTGTTCGGCCTGACGCTCGGGCTGGTGACCGGCATCGACTTCTCTTCCACGCTGATGATGGGCGTGGCCAGCCAGCATATCCAGGGCGGCGTCGGTGCCGCGCCGGAAGATTATCTGTACGCGATCTCGGCCTACGCGGCCACCGCGGTGCTGATGAACATGGTGCTGGACCAGGTCGCGCGCCGCATCACCTACAAGCGCTTCACCATGGGGTCGCTGCTGGTATTTGTCCTGGGCTCGCTGATCTGCGCCGAGTTTGCCAGCCCCACCGGGCTGATCACCGGCAAGGCGGTGCAGGGGCTGGGTGCCGGCGGCCTGTTCGCGGCCTCGCGCATCCTGGTGCAGCTGGTGTCGACGCCGGCCGAGCGCGGCCCGCTGATGCTGCGCTTCGGCGGCGGCGCGTTCTCGATGCTGGCCATCACGCCCTGGCTGACCAGCATCTTCCTGGACGATATCGGCTGGCGCGCGGTGTTCCTGTTCCAGGCCGGCATTGCCCTGCCGGTGCTGCTGTCGGTGGCGCTGACCTACCCGACCCGCGCGCCGCGCGACCCGCATCCGCCGGTATCGACACTGGACTGGCCCGCCGCCATCGCCGCCGCGCTGGGCGCGCTGGTGTTCCTGCACACGCTGCAGGAGATGCGCTATACGCGCTTCTTCAGTTCGCTGGAAATGCCGCTGGCCGCGCTGTGCGGGCTGGCATTGTTCGCCTTCAGCGGCTGGCGGCTGTATCGCCATCCCGACCCGTGGATCGACTTCTCGCGCCTGGCCGGGCGCCAGTACCTGTACGGGCTGGGCTTCTACACGCTGTACTACCTGCTCTCGTCGGCCTGGTCGTTCCTGCTGCCGTCGCTCACGCAGACCGGCCTGGGGCTGACCTTCCGCACTACCTGCATGCTGCTGTCGACCAGCGGCACGGTGTCGACCATCGGCGCCGTCGTCATCACGCTGGGCATGGCGCTGGTGTTCCGCAAGCGGCGCGTGATCGCCATCGGCTTTGTCGTCTACGCCTGCGCGGCGATGCTGCTGTCGCACCAGTTGATGCCGGGCGCGCCGGACTACGCGCTGGTGCCGGTGGTGCTGCTTGAAGGGCTGACGCCGGTGCTGCTGATGGTGCAGGTGGCATCGATGACCTACCTGGAAGTGCCGGTCGAGGATTTCTCGCACGCCTACCAGTTCAAGAACGTGTGCAAGCAGATCGCCTCGGCGATGGGCACCGGCCTGGCCAGCGTGTTCATGCAGGACGGCCTGGCGCAGCACCGCACCCACCTGGTGGAGCACATCACGCGCTACAACCCGGTGCTGCAGGCGCCGGATGCGCTCTCGGCAACGAGTCTGGCCAAAATCTCGCTGGAAGTCGACCGGCAGGCCACGCTGCTGGCCGGCATGGACATGCTGCACGGCTTTGCCGTGTTGTGCGTGGTGGCAGCGGTGTTCGTGCTGGCGCAGCGCAGCTTCCGGTAAGGAACCCACGCCCCGGGCGCCAGGCCGCGCCCGGGGCCGGTACTGGCGCAATCCCGGCATTTCCTCTACCCTTTCGGCCTTTCCGTGCCAATCCGGCGAACCGCGCCGGGCTACGTAAATGGCCAGTCCCGCCGATTCCCGCCAGAACCCGCCGCAAGCACCGCAGACCGCCGCCGCCACGCCCGAAAAGCCGAGCGACAGCTATGTGCAGTCCTTTGCACGCGGGCTGTCGGTCATCCGGGCCTTCAACGCGCAGCACCCGGCCCAGACGCTGACCGAGATCGCCCAGGCTAGCGGCCTGACGCGCGCCGGCGCGCGCCGCATCCTGCTGACGCTGGTGGGGTTGGGCTACGTGCAGGCCGACGGCCGCCTGTTCCGGCTGACGCCCAAGATCCTGGACCTGGGCTTCGCCTACCTGACCTCGATGCCGTTCTGGAACCTGGCCGAGCCGATCATGGAGACGCTGTCGCAGCAGGTGCATGAAAGCTGCTCGATCTCGGTGCTGGACGGCACCGAGATCGTCTACGTGCTGCGCGTGCCGGCGCGCAAGATCATGACCATCAACCTGTCGATCGGCAGCCGCCTGCCGGCCTATTGCTCGTCGATGGGGCGGGTGCTGCTGGCCGGCCTGGCCGAGCCCGAGCTCGACAGCGTGCTGCGCGCCACCGAAATGCGCGCGCGCACCGGCCGCACCGTCACCGACGTGGATGCGCTCAAGGCCATCGTCGCCGACATCCGCAAGCGCGGCTGGGCGCTCAACGACCAGGAGCTGGAAGAAGGGCTGGTGTCGCTGGCCGCGCCGATCCGCAACCGCGCCGGCCACACCATCGCCGCCATCAATATCAGCGGCCAGGCCAACCGCACCAGCGCGCAGGAGATGCTGGAGCGTTTCCTGCCGCCGCTGCTGGAAGCTTCGGAGAAGATTTCCGGGCTGGTCGGGCTGCGCACCTGAGCGCGGCCGCCGGGATCAGACTGCTGCGGGCAGCTCCACGCTGCCGAATTCGGCCGAGCGCGTGCCGTCCAGCGGCCGGTTGCTGGCCCCGAAATACGCAAACGCCACTGACAGCTTGACCGCGTTGGACGCATTGCGGCCAGCCGCATGGAACAGCCGGCTGTCGAAGAAGAGCACGTCGCCGCGGTGCAGCGCCAGCGGCTGCGCGGCATCCAGCAGGGGCTGGCTGGCCGGGTGGGCCTCGATCAGGAATTCGGCCGGGTCCAGCTGGCCCGGCTCCAGCTTCGCCTGGTGCGAACCCGGGATGACGCGCAGCACGCCGTTGCGCTCGTCCTCGTCGCCCAGCGCCAGCCACACTGTCACCAGTTCCGGCCGGGCAAACGACCAGTAGCGCGTATCGCGGTGCCAGCCGGTCTGGCTGCCGTAGTGCGGATGCTTGGTCATCACGCAGTTGTGGTGCGCCAGCGTGATGCGGGCGGGCTCGCCCAGCAGCGCCTGCACCACCGCCACCAGCTGCGGGTCGCTGGCCCAGCGGCGGAAGACCTCGTCGCGCCCGTAGGCCTGGCGCAGCCGCCTGACCGTGCCGCCGCCAGCGGCATCGCGCGCGGCCGGCGCGCCGGGATAGCCCAGGTCGGCCTCGAACTCCACCGGCGGCACCGCCGCCGCCAGGTGCTCACGCGTCACCGCCTCCAGCGCCGCGCACGCCGGCTCATCGGCAAAGCCGCGCAGGATCACGAAACCGTTGGCGTGGAAGGCCTGCACCAGGCGCGGCAGCGCGCCGGGATCGGCAGACAGGACGGAGGAAGGCAGGTCGGCGCAGGGGTCCAGCGAGGTCATTGCAGCAGGCGCGGCACAGGCAGCGGAAAGAGGAATGGGAAGGGCCGCGGTGGCCCGACAGGCTCATGATGCCAGAACCTGCGCGATCTGGCGCAGGCGCTGCACCATAACCATGCAGACAGCGCCGGGGCATCGTCTGTCTCCGTACGGAAACAGACGGTGCCGCGTGCCGCCCGCGCCGCTACAATGCGCTGGTCTTCACCCGATATTCCCCGCATCCACCCGCTTTTTCCACCTTTTGCGCCGAGGTCCAACGTGACAGCTCGCCCACGCATCGTCGCTTCGCTGTCCGAGGCCCAGGCCCAGCTGGGCCGCATCGTTCTTGGCAAGCCGCAACAGGTGCGGCTGGCGCTGGCCTGCATGCTGGCACGCGGCCACCTGCTGCTGGAAGACGTGCCCGGCGTCGGCAAGACCACGCTGGCCCATGCGCTGGCGCGCACGCTTGGGCTGCAATACCAGCGCGTGCAGTTCACCAGCGACCTGCTGCCGGCCGACCTGATCGGGGTTTCCGTCTTTGTCCGCGACGCTGGCGAGTTCCGCTTCCATCGCGGCCCGGTGTTCGCGCAGGTGGTGCTGGCCGACGAAATCAACCGCGCGCCGCCCAAGACCCAGAGCGCGCTGCTCGAGGCCATGGCCGAGGGGCAGGTGACCCATGACGGCACCACGCACGCGCTGCCGTCGCCGTTTTTCGTGATCGCCACGCAGAATCCGCTGGAGCAGATCGGCACGCATGCCTTGCCCGAATCGCAGCTGGACCGCTTCACCATGCGGCTGTCGCTCGGCTACCCCGACCCCGTCTTCGAGCGCGTGCTGTACCTGGGCGGCGCCAGCGCGCCGGAGCTGCCTCCGGTGATGGATGGCAGCCAGGTGCTGGCGCTGCAGGAGGCTGCCGCACAGGTGTACGCCAGCCCGGCGCTGGTGGACTACGTGCTGGCGCTGGTGCAGGCCACGCGCAGCCACGGCGGCTTTGCCGCGGGGCTGTCGCCGCGCGCGGGGCTGGCGCTGCTGGCCTGCGCGCGCGCCTGGGCCCTGCTGGCGCAGCGCAACATGGTGCTGCCGGAAGATGTGCAGGCGGTCTTCACCGCAGTGGCCACGCACCGGCTGCTGCCCGCCGGCGCGGGCGGCCATGCGGCCGTTGCCGGCGAGCTGGCCGCGCTGCAGGCCGGCGTGGCCATTCCCTGAAGGCCATGGCGGCGCGCAAGAGCGTGCTCCGCGGCGCGCCGGCCATGGCTCAGCGCCGCACGGCGGGCCGGCGCCCGGCCGGCGAAACCGGCGGCACGCTGCTGCTGGATCGCCGCCACCTCTATATCCTGCCCACCCGCGGCGGCCTCGGCTTTGCGGTCGTGCTGGCGGCGATGCTGCTGACTTCGCTGAACTACAACATCAGCCTGGGCTTTGCGCTGACCTTCCTGCTGGCCGGCATCGGCATGGCCTGCATGTGGCTGGCCTACCGCAACCTGCTCGACCTCGCCGTGGCCGCGGGCCCGGCGGCGCCGGCCTATGCCGGGCAGGATGCCGTGTTCCAGCTGCGCATCGACAACCGCGATGCCGACGCGCGCATCGGCATCGAGGCGCACGTGCCGACGCTGCCAAACGTGGCAATCGCCATGCTGATGCTCGAGGGCAGCGCCAGCGGCATGCTCGCCCTGTACGTGCCAACAGCGCGCCGGGGCCGGCTGGTGCTGCCGCGCGTGGCAATCGCCAGCCGCTTTCCGTTCGGGCTGTTCCGGGTCTGGAGCTATGCGGACCTGGACATGTCGACGCTGGTCTATCCTGCCCCGGAGCCCGATGCCCCGCCACCGCCTGCCGCATATCGGCCCGACGGTGGCGACGCCGTGCACACCACCGCCAGCGCGGCAAGCAGCGACGACGGCATCGACCAGCTGCGCCGCTACCGCAGCGGCGACCCGCTGCACCGCATCGCCTGGAAGCACAGCGCGCGCACCGGCCGCTGGCTCAGTCGCGCCGGCGATCCGCCGCAGCAGCCGGCGCGCTGGCTGGACTGGCACGCACTCCCGGCCGGCATGGAAGCGGAAGCGCGGCTGTCGCGCCTGTGCGCGTGGCTGCTGGCCGCCGGTGACGATGCCGAGATCGGCCTGCGCCTGCCCGGCGTTGAACTGCCGCCGGCGCGCGGCGCCAGCCACCGGCGCGCCTGCCTAGAAGCGCTGGCGTTATGGCCGCAACGGCCCGCGGCCTGCCGTGCCGGAGACCGGGTGTGAAACCCGTCGCGCGACCGCTGCAGCATGACGACCATGGACTGCTGCTGGGCCAGCTGGCGCTGGTGCTGGCGCCGCAGGCGCGCACGCTGCCGGTGGCGGTCAGCCTGCTGCTGGTGCTGCTGCTGGGCTGGCGCTGGCTGCTGTGGCGGAGGCGGGCGCCGCTGCCCTCGCGCTGGATGCTCGGCATCACGGCGGTCATGGTGCTGCTGGTGGCCAGCGCGCTGGTGTGGCAGGACGGCGGCGGCATGGGGCGCGAGCTCGCGGTGGCGCTGCTGGGCGCCTTTGTCATCCTCAAGCTGCTGGAATGCCGCGCGCTGTCGGACGCGACGCTGGTCACGCAGTTGTCGTTCTACCTGCTGCTGACGCTGTACCTGTCCGACCAGCCGTTCTGGCTGGCGCTGTACAGCCTGGCAATCGGCGCCTGGGTGCTGCGCAACTGGCTGCTGCTGCACCACCCCGAGGCGCGCAGCCGGCTGGCGATCTGGCCGCTGCTGGGACGCATGGCGCTGCTGGGCCTGCCCTGGGCGCTGGCGCTGTTCGTGCTGTTCCCCCGGCTGGAGCACCCGCTGTGGCAACTGCCGCAATCGGCGCCGCGCGGCACCACCGGCATCAGCGACACCATGCGGCCGGGCAGCGTCGGGCAGCTGATCCGCTCGCCGGAAGTCGCCCTGCGTGCCGAGGTCGCCGGCCCGCCGCTGCCCTCCGCAGCGCTGTACTGGCGTGCGCTGGTGCTGTGGGAATACGACGGCACCACCTGGCACCCGTCGCGACAGCGCCGGCAGCAACTGGCGCCCGCGCCCGCCGCCGGCAACACGGAAGGCATCGACATCAGCATCACGCTCGAGCCCAGCCAGCAGCGCTGGCTGTTCGCGCTGGACCGCGGCCAGGCCCTGTCCGCCGGCGTGGACGCCGCCGCCACGCCCGACGGCGAATTCATGGTGCGCGGGCCGGTGGACCAGCGCATCCGCTACCGCACGCATTCCACGCTGTCCCCCGCGCCCGAAGCGCTGACAGCCGCCACGCGCCGGCTGGCCCTGAGCCTGCCCGACGGCAATCCGCGCGCCCGCGCGCTGGCCGCCCAATGGGCCGACCGCCATGCCGATCCCGCCGCGCGCGTGCAGGCCGCACTGCGGCTGTTCGCGGCGGCGCCCTTCGCCTATACGCTGAGCCCGCCGCCGCTGGGCAGCGAACAGGTCGACAGCTTTTTGCTCGACACCCGGCGCGGCTTCTGCGAGCACTACGCCAGCAGCTTCGTCTTCCTGATGCGCGCTGCCGGCGTGCCCGCGCGCGTGGTCACGGGGTATCAGGGTGGCGAGTACAACCCCATCGGCAACCACTACGTGGTGCGCCAGTCCGATGCGCATGCCTGGGCCGAGGTCTGGCTGGACGGCCGCGGCTGGGTGCGCGTGGACCCGACAGGCGCCGTCGCGCCGAGCCGCATCGAGCAGGGACTGGATGCGGTGGTGGGCAGCGAAGCCGCCGACTGGCGGCCGTCGCAGCAACCGGCATGGCTGAAGGACCTGCGCTGGGCCTATGAAGGCGTCGTCTACACCTGGCAGCGCTGGGTGCTGCAGTACGACCATGCGCAGCAGCAGCGGCTGCTGCTGGCACTCGGCGCCGGCGTGGGCGCCGGGCAGTTGCTGGCCGGCGTGCTGGGCGCACTGTGCCTGCTGGCACTGGTGCCGCTGTGGCGGCGCCGCGGGCCGGCAGACCCGGTCGATGCGGCCTATGCCCGCTTCTGTGCCCTGCTGGCCCGCCACGGCTGCGAGCGCGCCCAGGCCGAAGGACCGCAAGACTTCGCCGCGCGCGCCAGCGCACGGCTGCCGCGCGCGGCCGACGCAATCGCTGCCGTCAGCGCCGCCTATGTCGGCTTGCGCTACGGCAACCTGCCGGCCGCGCGCCATGCGCAGGCGCTGGCAGCGATGCGGGCAGGCATTCGCCAGATCGCCGCGGCGTTGCGGCATTAGGCCCCCGCCAGCCAGATCGGCCGGCACGCCCCGACAGAATTAGCTTCGTTTGATATAATTTCATCTGTAACTATATCGAATGCAACCGATCCGCCGCTCGCGTGGATCGCAACGCCTCCCGCCATGTCTTTCGAACAACGCATCGACCGCTTCTGCGCCAGCCATCCCGAGGCCCCGCGCGACCTGATCCTGGCCTCCAGGCTGCTGCTGCGCACCGCGCGCCTGCTGCGCGGCCATATCGACCAGGCGCTGGCCCCGTTCGAACTGGACATGAGCCAGTACCTGCTCCTGAGCATGCTTGCCGTCGACGACAACCAGCCCAGCATGCCGTCCGAGCTGGGCACCACGCTGGACGCCACGCGCACGCAGATGACGCGGCTGCTGGACGGCCTGGAAGCGCGCGGGCTGCTGCGCCGGCGGGCGTCGGCCAGCGACCGGCGCAGCCTGGAGCTGACCCTGACCCCGGCCGGCCGCCGGCTGCTGGAGCGCGCCGCGCCGGCGGTGCATGCCGCCTACGGCGAGGCCTGGGCGCCGCTCGGCGCAGGCGGCCTGGCCAGCGCCACGCGTGCACTGACCCAATTGCACCAGACCCTGGAGGGGCTCCAGCCATGAATCCCGGCTCACCCTGGCAGCCGCTGTGGCGATTGCGCGTCAGCATGCGGTGGCTGCGCTGGCTGAGCCACCGGCAGCGCCAGATCCTGCTGATGATGCTGCTGGCGCTGGCCACCGGCGTGGAGTTCCTCGAGAACATCATGTTCGTGTTTGCCTCCAGCCATATCGTCGGCGGCCTCGACGCCGACCCGCGCAGCTTTGCGCTGGTGCAGGCGGCCTACGCGGTGGGCAGCATGCTGATGATCCTGAAGCAGCAATGGCTGTCGCGCCGGTTCGGCTACCGCTACTACCTGACGGGGGCGCTGCTGCTGTTCATGGCGGGCACGGTCGTGGCCGCGACCAGCCATGCGCTGCCGCAGATGGTGGTGGCGCGCTTTATCCAGGGCGTGGGCGGCGGCGCGCTGTTCACCAGCTGCCGCATCCTGGTCAACGTGCTGTTCGGGCCGACGGCACGCCCGCGCGCCACCCGCATTTTCATGATCGGCATCTTCTCGGCGTCGGCGCTGGGTCCGGCCTTCGCCGCCGAGCTGATCGACCATGGCGTATGGCAGGACGTGTTCTACGGCGTGCTGCCGTTCGCCGCGCTGGCCACGCTGGGTGCCTGGCTGCTGCTGCCGGATGCGGAGCCGCGCGCCGATACCAGCGGCCCCGCGCTCGGGCCGCTGCTGCTGTTCGGCGCCGCCATCGTGACCTTGCAGACGGCGCTGACCGAGGCGCGCTTCGACGTGTTCTCGCACCCGCTGCGGCTCGCGCTGGTGGCTGCCGCGGGCCTGGCGCTGCTGGCCGTGTTCCTGTGGCACCAGTGGCACCACCGCGATCCGGTGCTGCACCTGCGCGCACTGCGCCACCCGGTGTACCTGACCGGCTTGGCGATGTACTTCGTGTACTACATGATCAGCAACCTGAGCGGCTACCTGTTCCCGATCTACGCCGAGCAGGCACTGAAGATCCCGCTGGCCACAACCGGCTGGCTCAACACCTTTGCCGCGCTGGTCAGCCTGGCCGGCATCTTCGTCTACCTGCAGGTGGCGCCGCGCCTGACGCGCAAGAAGCCGCTGATGGTCGCCGGCCTGGTGCTGATAGCCGCCACGGCATGGTGGTTCTCGCAGATGCCGCCCGACGCCGGCCCGCCGGCGCTGGCATGGGGGCTGGTCGGCAAGGGGCTGTTCGGCGTGCTGGTGATCATCCCCATTGCCGGGCTGACGTTCCGGGCGCTGAGTCCCGATGAATTCGCCCATGGCTACCGCAGCAAGAACCTGATGCGGCAGGTCGCCAGCTCGTTTGCCTCGGCGCTGGGTGCGGTGCTGCTGCAGAACCGCCAGTTCGCGGTGCACGACAGCCTGCTGCACGCGGTGGGCCAGCGCCCCGCCGAGACCGAACACTGGATGGCTGCCATGCAGGCAGCATTGGCCGCGCGCGGCTTCGATGCGGCGCAGGCCCACCTGGGCGCGCTCGCACAACTAAACGGGCTGATCGAGCAGCAGGCCAGGCTGATTGCCTGCGAGGATATCTATCGGCTGATTGCGGTGCTGGCGCTGGGTGCGGCGGCGTACATGCTGCTGCAGCGGCGGCTGGCCTGAAGCCCGCGCGAGCGGCTATGCGCAAGCCGTGCGACGACTGGAACTACTGCGGGACAGACGCGGAATTCGGGGAGAAGCGAAGGCACCGCGCACGAGGCGATGGCGCGGACGGGTCGCAGTGCCGGCGGATGCGGCACCGGCGAAGTACCTGCTCAGAACAGCGACAGCTGGCGCATGCCGAAACCGATGGTCTCTTCCACGCGCGCACGGGCGTGGGCCAGCGAGCCTTCTGCGCCAGAGTAATTGCCGGCGGCCCAGTGGTAGACCACGGGGATGTCGCCGCGCTCCGACAGGCGCACTTCGCCAAGCTTGTCGCCGCGTTCGTTGCGGTAGAAGTGTGAGCGGTAGCCGCGCTCCCAGTGGGGGGCGACAACCTTCTTGCGCCGCCGGGGCTTCGGCGCGGAGCCGGCGGTGGACGTCGTGGACGTCAGTCGCCGCGCTCTATCGGTACCCGGCGTGATGGCGCGGGTGAAATCCAACTGCATAGACTTCCTCTTTGTCGATTCAGCAGAACCAGGGTCGGCGGGGGCTGCCGCCGCATGCTTCGTGCATCGCAGTCGAGATAATACCTGCTGGCGCGCTTTCTGTAAGCAGTTCGTTGCGCTGAATCCCGCCTCCGGCAAGGCTTAGCGGGCCGTATACCCTCTTCGTATACGTGTCGGTATACGTCGGGGTATACGTCCCGCGCGGGCAGCAAAGCCTTGCCAGTTAACGGCTTGCGGGCAGTCTGGCGTGCCCGCGGCAATCAGCCCAGGTCGAGCGGAATGAAGATGCGCGCATCGTCGCGCTGCACCAGCAGTGCCACCTGCTTGCCCGATTTCGATACCAGCGACCTGAGCTGCTCGGCCGAGCTGATGGGCGTGCCGTTGAGCGACAGGATCACGTCGCCCGGCTGGATGCCGACGCGCGCGGCGGGACCGGCCACGTCCTCGACCACCAGGCCGCCGTCGATGCCGCTGTCACGCTTCTCCGCGGGCGTAAGCGGGCGCACCGCCAGCCCCAGCCGGCCACCGGCCTCGCTGCCGCCGCCCTTCTGTGCGACGGCCCGGTCCTTGGCCGTGCCCACCGTCACCGACAGCGTCATCGGCTGGCCCTTGCGGATGATCTTCAGCGAGGTCTGCGTGCCCGGCTTGATATCGGCCACGTGCTCGGGCAGGTCGCCCGAATGGTCGATCACGTCATTGTCCAGCTGCACGATGACGTCGCCGGGCTTCAGGCCAGCGCGCGCGGCCGGGCTGTCGGGCTCGACCGAGTTGACCAGCGCACCGGTAGGCTTGGGCAGCCCGAACGATTGCGCCAGCGCCTGGTTCACCTCCTGCACGCTGATGCCGAGGCGCCCGCGCGTGACCTTGCCATGCGCCACCAGCTGCTGCTGCACCTTAGTGGCCACGTCGATCGGGATCGCAAACGACAGGCCCTGGTAACCGCCGGTCTGGCTGTAGATCTGCGCGTTGATGCCGACCACCTCGCCGCGCTGGTTGAACAGCGGCCCGCCCGAGTTGCCGGGATTGACGGCAACATCGGTCTGGATGAACGGCACATAGGTATCGTCCGGCAGCGAGCGCGACTTGGCGCTGACGATGCCCGCGGTCACGGTATTCTCGAAGCCATATGGAGAACCGATCGCCAGCACCGGCTCGCCCACGCGCACCCGCGAAGGATCGCCCAGGCGCACGGTCGGCAGGTTCCTGGCGTCGATGCGGATCACGGCCACATCGGTCTGCGGATCACTGCCGAGCACCTTGGCCTTGAACTCGCGGCGGTCGGTCAGCTTGACGGTGACCTCCTGCGCGCCGTCGACGACGTGCGCATTGGTCAGGATCAGCCCGTCCGGGCTCACGATAAAGCCCGAGCCCAGTCCGCGCACCAGTTGCTGCTGGCCGCCCTGCGGACCCTGGAACTGAGGCCCGAAACGCTTGAAGAACTGGAACAGCGGATCGTCCGGATCGATGCCCGGCGGCATCTGCGCCGCGGTGCGCTGGGCGCGCGCGGTGACGCTGATATTGACCACGGCAGGCCCGTACTGTGCCACGATGCCGGAGAAATCCGTCGGCGTGGCCACGGCGGCCGCCGGCTGCGCAGGCGCGACGGCTGGCGCAGGTGCCGCGTACCCCGGCGTGATGACTTCCTTCTGCAGATAGGCATAGCCGCCGCCAAGGGCGGCAAGGGCCGCGATACCAACGGCCGTGCGAGCAATGGTCTGGCGCATCATGTGTGGTTCCTTTCCTTGTGCATCAGGCGTCGACACTTTGCGACGCGACACGGTCATGCTAGCGACCCAGACTTAAAACAGACTTAAGGTTCAGCACTGGCCATGCACGGGCGTATCGAGCACATTTTGGAAAAGTGTAAATTTACATTGCGCACAATTTAATTGTGTTTAATATATCGCCATGGAACGCGACAACGACCCCTCCCCAAACTGGCTGCTGCTGGATCGCCAACTGTGCTTTGCGCTGTATTCGAGCTCACTGGCCATGACCAAGTTGTACAAGCCGCTCTTAAGTGAGCTTGGACTTACTTATCCGCAATATTTGGTGATGCTGGTGTTGTGGGAGACGGAAACGCTGACGGTCTCAGAACTCGGCGCCCGGCTGGCACTGGACTCGGGGACGCTGACGCCGCTGTTGAAGCGGCTGGAAACGGCGCGGCTGGTCACGCGCACACGTGACGCAGCCGACGAACGGCGGGTGCTGGTCAGCCTGACCGACTCCGGCCGTGCGTTGCGCCAGCGTGCCGAGCATATTCCTGAACAGATGTTGTGCGCCACGCAGTGCCCGGTCGAAGAGATCCAGGCCCTGACGCAGCGCCTGCATGCACTGCGGTCGTCGCTTGAACAAGCGCGGACCGATTCCAGCCTGCCGGACTGACGGCAAGCATTGATACGCCCTCTCGGGCAACAAACCGGAGCCTTAGATGAAACTCGAAAAAGTCGTTTATACCGCCCATGCCACCGCCACCGGCGGCCGTGACGGCCGTGCCACCACGTCCGATGGCCAGCTCGACGCCAAACTGGCCGTGCCCAAGGAAATGGGTGGCGCCGGTAACGGCCTGAATCCGGAACAGCTCTTTGCTGCCGGCTATTCGGCTTGTTTCCTGGGCGCCATGCGCTACGTTGCCGGCCAGCAGAAGATCGCCGTGCCCGCCGATGCCACCATCGAGGGCGCCGTCGGCATCGGCCCGATCCCGCAAGGCTTCGGCATCCAGGTCGAACTGAAGATCTCGCTGCCGGGCTTCGAGCGCGAGGCTGCCGAAAAGCTGGTCGAACAGGCGCACCAGGTGTGCCCGTACTCGAACGCAACGCGCGGCAATATCGATGTGACGCTGACTGTGGTCTGATCCTGCAGGCATGGAAAAGGCCGGTATCGCGAAGGCGATACCGGCCTTTTTGTTTGATCGCCCTGCCGTCTACTGAGCCGGCTCGGCTGCCGGCAATTGGGCGCAAAATGCGCGCTTCTGCGTCGAACTCAAGCGCTTGATCTCGATTTCCGCCTTCAACGCTTCGGACTTCGTCTCGAAGCGCAACTGGCCCAGGACGCGTATGGGCTTGCGCGATCGCGTGTATTTGGCGCCTTTTCCGGACAGATGCTCGGCGAAGCGGCGGGCAACATCGGTCGTGATTCCGGTGTAGATGGAATCACCGGTGCATTCGAGCAGATAGAGATACCAGGCGCTGTCAGCCGACATGGATGGTAATGGGGGATTCAGCGAGGGATTTCAGCGGTAATGGTATTACGCCGGTGCGGCGGCGGCGAGTCATTGCATTTTCGCCGCGCCAAAGCAAAAACCCCCAGCCTTTTGGGGCTGGGGGTTCTGCGGAATAAGAGCCTGGCGATGACCTACTTTCACACGGGTATCCGCACTATCATCGGCGCGGAGCTGTTTCACGGACCTGTTCGGGATGGGAAGGGGTGGTTCCAGCTCGCTATGGTCACCAGGCATAAGGGGTTGCAGCGCTGAGGTTGAGGTCAACGCTGCGAATAGGGATGTAGTTGGGGTTGTGTGTCTTGTGTCAACTGTTTCGGCACAGTCGCGATCACACACCAGGCAAAACACACTGGTTATAGGATCAAGCCTTACGGGCAATTAGTACTGGTTAGCTTAACGCATTACTGCGCTTCCACACCCAGCCTATCAACGTCCTGGTCTCGAACGACCCTTCAAGGAGGTCAAGCCTCCAGGGAATCCTCATCTTCAGGCGAGTTTCCCGCTTAGATGCTTTCAGCGGTTATCTCTTCCGTACATAGCTACCCTGCGATGCCTCTGGCGAGACAACAGGTACACCAGCGGTACGTCCACTCCGGTCCTCTCGTACTAGGAGCAGCCCCCGTCAAGATTCCAACGCCCACGGCAGATAGGGACCAAACTGTCTCACGACGTTTTAAACCCAGCTCACGTACCTCTTTAAATGGCGAACAGCCATACCCTTGGGACCGGCTACAGCCCCAGGATGAGATGAGCCGACATCGAGGTGCCAAACACCGCCGTCGATATGAACTCTTGGGCGGTATCAGCCTGTTATCCCCAGAGTACCTTTTATCCGTTGAGCGATGGCCCTTCCATTCAGAACCACCGGATCACTATGTCCTGCTTTCGCACCTGCTCGACTTGTCGGTCTCGCAGTTAAGCACGCTTTTGCCATTGCACTTTAGGTACGATGTCCGACCGTACCAAGCGTACCTTCGAACTCCTCCGTTACACTTTGGGAGGAGACCGCCCCAGTCAAACTGCCTACCATGCACTGTCCCCGACCCGGATTCACGGGTCAAGGTTAGAACCTCAAACAAACCAGGGTGGTATTTCAAGGACGGCTCCACGTGAACTAGCGTCCACGCTTCAAAGCCTCCCACCTATCCTACACAGATCGGTTCAAAGTCCAATGCAAAGCTACAGTAAAGGTTCATGGGGTCTTTCCGTCTAGCCGCGGGGAGATTGCATCATCACAAACACTTCAACTTCGCTGAGTCTCGGGAGGAGACAGTGTGGCCATCGTTACGCCATTCGTGCAGGTCGGAACTTACCCGACAAGGAATTTCGCTACCTTAGGACCGTTATAGTTACGGCCGCCGTTTACCGGGACTTCAATCAAGAGCTTGCACCCCATCATTTAATCTTCCGGCACCGGGCAGGCGTCACACCCTATACGTCCACTTTCGTGTTTGCAGAGTGCTGTGTTTTTATTAAACAGTCGCAGCCACCATTTTATTGCAACCCCTTCACCCTTCTGGCGCAGGCCAGTCAAGCTACCAGGGCGTACCTTATCCCGAAGTTACGGTACCAATTTGCCGAGTTCCTTCTCCCGAGTTCTCTCAAGCGCCTTAGAATACTCATCTCGCCCACCTGTGTCGGTTTGCGGTACGGTCTCGTATGACTGAAGCTTAGAGGCTTTTCTTGGAACCACTTCCAATTGCTTCGCAGCACTAGGCCGCTCGCCCCACATCCTTGAATTCCGCGCCCGGATTTGCCTGAGCGCCTTCTCCAATGCAGGGACCGGGACTTCCAACACCCGGACAACCTTCCGCGATCCGTCCCCCCATCGCATCATACGACGGTGCAGGAATATTAACCTGCTTCCCATCAGCTACGCATCTCTGCCTCGCCTTAGGGGCCGACTCACCCTACGCCGATGAACGTTGCGTAGGAAACCTTGGGCTTACGGCGAGGGGGCCTTTCACCCCCTTTATCGCTACTCATGTCAGCATTCGCACTTCCGATACCTCCAGCATCCTTTACAAGACACCTTCACAGGCTTACGGAACGCTCTCCTACCACGCACATTACTGTGCGTCCGCAGCTTCGGTATATAGCTTAGCCCCGTTACATCTTCCGCGCAGGACGACTCGATCAGTGAGCTATTACGCTTTCTTTAAAGGGTGGCTGCTTCTAAGCCAACCTCCTGACTGTTTTAGCCTTCCCACTTCGTTTCCCACTTAGCTATATTTGGGGACCTTAGCTGGCGGTCTGGGTTGTTTCCCTCTTGACACCGGACGTTAGCACCCGATGTCTGTCTCCCGTGATTGCACTCTTCGGTATTCGGAGTTTGCTATGGCGGGGTAATCAGCAATAGACCCCCCAACCATGACAGTGCTCTACCCCCGAAGGTGAGACACGAGGCACTACCTAAATAGTTTTCGGAGAGAACCAGCTATTTCCAGATTTGTTTAGCCTTTCACCCCTATCCACAGCTCATCCCCTAACTTTTCAACGTTAGTGGGTTCGGTCCTCCAGTACGTGTTACCGCACCTTCAACCTGGCCATGGATAGATCATCTGGTTTCGGGTCTACACCCAGCGACTCAACGCCCTGTTCGGACTCGCTTTCGCTACGCCTTCCCTAATCGGTTAAGCTTGCCACTGAATGTAAGTCGCTGACCCATTATACAAAAGGTACGCCGTCACCCCTTACGAGGCTCCGACTGTTTGTATGCATGCGGTTTCAGGATCTATTTCACTCCCCTCCCGGGGTTCTTTTCGCCTTTCCCTCACGGTACTGGTTCACTATCGGTCGATCACGAGTATTTAGCCTTGGAGGATGGTCCCCCCATCTTCAGACAGGATTTCACGTGTCCCGCCCTACTTGTCGTACACCTAGTTCCACAACGCTGTTTTCGCATACAGGGCTATCACCTGCTATGGCCGGGCTTTCCATCCCGTTCTGCTAACAATGCTGCTAAAGAGTACAAGGCTCTTCCCATTTCGTTCGCCACTACTTTGGGAATCTCGGTTGATTTCTGTTCCTGCAGCTACTTAGATGTTTCAGTTCGCCGCGTTCGCTTCCCTGACCTATGTATTCAGTCAGGGATGACCCATACGGGCCGGGTTTCCCCATTCGGACATCTCCGGATCAAAGCTTGTTTGCCAGCTCCCCGAAGCTTTTCGCAGGCTACCGCGTCCTTCATCGCCTGTGATCGCCAAGGCATCCACCACATGCACTTGTTCGCTTGACCCTATAACGAGTGTGTCTCGATTGCTCGAAACAGTCGCTACAGGATGAGTTCTCGCATTTGTGCCGTATTCCAAGTCATCTTTCGATCACTTAAATACATTTTGGTTGATACAATCACAACCCGGTATCGCGTTTTGTACTGCAGCGTCTCATCAACGCTTCGCGACACCTTTACTACATCCCATATTTTTAAAGAACAGCCGATCATTCGATCGCTTGGCAATGCCAAATGGAAACACTCGCAACTCAGCGTCGCGAAGCGCTTTCATTTGACAACCAATCCAAGGTACCAGGTAGTGGTGGAGGATGACGGGATCGAACCGACGACCCCCTGCTTGCAAAGCAGGTGCTCTCCCAGCTGAGCTAATCCCCCTTCGGATAACTTGGTGGGTCTGGTAGGACTTGAACCTACGACCCCCGCCTTATCAAGACGGTGCTCTAACCACCTGAGCTACAGACCCTTGGCTGTAACAGCAAACAAACCGATAAGTGTGAACGCTAGGCTTGAGACACAAGCCTCTAGAAAGGAGGTGATCCAGCCGCACCTTCCGATACGGCTACCTTGTTACGACTTCACCCCAGTCATGAACCCTGCCGTGGTAATCGCCCTCCTTGCGGTTAGGCTAACTACTTCTGGCAAAACCCACTCCCATGGTGTGACGGGCGGTGTGTACAAGACCCGGGAACGTATTCACCGCGGCATGCTGATCCGCGATTACTAGCGATTCCAGCTTCACGTAGTCGAGTTGCAGACTACGATCCGGACTACGATGCGTTTTCTGGGATTAGCTCCCCCTCGCGGGTTGGCAACCCTCTGTACGCACCATTGTATGACGTGTGAAGCCCTACCCATAAGGGCCATGAGGACTTGACGTCATCCCCACCTTCCTCCGGTTTGTCACCGGCAGTCTCTCTAGAGTGCCCTTTCGTAGCAACTAGAGACAAGGGTTGCGCTCGTTGCGGGACTTAACCCAACATCTCACGACACGAGCTGACGACAGCCATGCAGCACCTGTGTCCACTTTCCCTTTCGGGCACCTAATGCATCTCTGCTTCGTTAGTGGCATGTCAAGGGTAGGTAAGGTTTTTCGCGTTGCATCGAATTAATCCACATCATCCACCGCTTGTGCGGGTCCCCGTCAATTCCTTTGAGTTTTAATCTTGCGACCGTACTCCCCAGGCGGTCAACTTCACGCGTTAGCTACGTTACTGAAGAAATGAATCCCCAACAACTAGTTGACATCGTTTAGGGCGTGGACTACCAGGGTATCTAATCCTGTTTGCTCCCCACGCTTTCGTGCATGAGCGTCAGTGACGTCCCAGGGGGCTGCCTTCGCCATCGGTATTCCTCCACATCTCTACGCATTTCACTGCTACACGTGGAATTCTACCCCCCTCTGACATACTCTAGCCTTGCAGTCACAAGCGCCATTCCCAAGTTGAGCTCGGGGATTTCACGCCTGTCTTACAAAACCGCCTGCGCACGCTTTACGCCCAGTAATTCCGATTAACGCTCGCACCCTACGTATTACCGCGGCTGCTGGCACGTAGTTAGCCGGTGCTTATTCTTCCGGTACCGTCATCGACCCCGGGTATTAACCAGAGCCATTTCTTTCCGGACAAAAGTGCTTTACAACCCGAAGGCCTTCTTCACACACGCGGCATTGCTGGATCAGGGTTGCCCCCATTGTCCAAAATTCCCCACTGCTGCCTCCCGTAGGAGTCTGGGCCGTGTCTCAGTCCCAGTGTGGCTGATCGTCCTCTCAGACCAGCTACTGATCGTCGCCTTGGTAGGCTTTTACCCCACCAACTAGCTAATCAGACATCGGCCGCTCCTGTAGCGCGAGGCCTTGCGGTCCCCCGCTTTCACCCTCAGGTCGTATGCGGTATTAGCTAATCTTTCGACTAGTTATCCCCCACTACAGGGCACGTTCCGATGTATTACTCACCCGTTCGCCACTCGCCACCAGGCCGAAGCCCGTGCTGCCGTTCGACTTGCATGTGTAAGGCATGCCGCCAGCGTTCAATCTGAGCCAGGATCAAACTCTTCAGTTCAATCTCTGTGTGGAAGCCTCGCGGCTCCCTCGCTCTTTCGAGCGGTCGCTCACTCTCAGAAAACTGACTGACCAGATCCGAAGACCCAGTCACGTTTTGCTGTGCGAGCACTGTATAACTTGTGAAGCAACACTGTCCGAAGACAGCGGCGTCCGCTACCCAGCGCCCACACTTATCGGTTGTTTGGTTGTTAAAGAACTTCGCTGCCGGCTTTGCCGTTCAGCGCTGCTGCGTTGTCTGCAGCAGAGAAACGAGATTATGCAGAGCTTTCTTCGTTTCGTCAACCGTTTCAGCAACTTTTTTCGCTGCGGCCGGCGCGCTAACTTCGCTGCGCCAACCTACCCGGTCGACCCCGCAAACCCTTGCTGCGTCTGCTTTGCAGCGCTGCGTTGTGTTGCGAGGGGGCGAATATTAAGTGACCGCAGCGGGGTTGGCAAGAGGTTCTTTGAAAAAAAGCCAACTCGCCCAAAAAAGGCATTTCAAGCCACTTCAGCCCTCGCCCGGCGCTGCTTATAGAATGGCTGTTCCGGCCCACCGGGCCGCTCTCTTATAGATGGGGACGTTTGATGACTATCCAAGCGACCTGGCAACCAAGCCAGGGCAACAGCATCTGCCACCTGACCAACGGGACTGCCGAGTGGCGGGCCGACCTGGATGCATCTGCCGGCGGCGACACCCAATACCCGAACCCGCATGACCTGCTGGATTCGGCCCTGGCCGCCTGCACCACGCTGACTTTGCAGCTGTACGCCAAACGCAAGGGCTACGCGATCACCGGAGTCCATGTATCGGTCGCTCATGAAGAGGCCAACGGGACCTACACCATGAACCGCGAGGTCAAGGTCAGCGGTGAGCTCACGCCCCAGATCCTGGATGACCTACTCCGCGTGGCGAACCGCTGCCCGGTGCACAAAACCTTGTCGGGACAGTTTTCCATCCAGACTTCGATTGCCTGACCCCACCGGCAAGATCGCGCCCTTTGCTATTGTCAGCTCAAATGATAATCGTTATCATTTGTAGCTCTCGGGCTGTGACACTACCTGAGTCAGCAAATGGGTTCACCGGACACGCACGTGTCCGGTCTTTTCTTTCCGGCGATCCGCCGCCCGCGGCCGTCCCGTTCCGGCTGATTCCCTCCCGTCTGATGTCATCGTCCTGACGCACGCGGTGCGATACCGTACCTGCCGTGAACCACGCGCGTGCCCCACCCGTTCGAGGGGCATCCTGCTCCGGTATGTTGGCTGGCCCACCAAGGTTTCGTCGGATTCCGGTCAAACCGGCGCCGCGCGCTTTATCTGCCCTGCACCGCAGGCTTACCATGAACGGAAAGCAGAACAAGTAGAAGGCGCCAATAGAAAGCGCCGATACATCGAAGCGAGCGGGGGGATTCCTTGACCAACTTCATCGAAGCGTATTGCGCGCAGGTTCGGCTTGCGGGCGCAGTCGGCGTGATCGCCAAACCGGTTGTGGTGGCACAGGACAGCACCTACGCCATGCACTACGTGCCCTGCGAATACCTGAACACCCAGGCACCCCTGGTGCTGGTCAGCACCACGCCCGGCCACGCCCATGTGCGGCTGGCCGCCGCCGTCACCGAGGAACTGATGCGCGCCCATGCACCCGGCCGCGTGATTCAGCGCGAGAACAAGCGGCGCGTCGAGCTGGGCGGCAAGCTGGTGCGGCCCAACCTGATCCGCATGCTCGACCACTTCCGGGTGCCCGAACTGGTCGGCCTGCCGCACGCCGCGGCATTGTGGAATGACGGGTTCGAGCGCCTGCAACCGCTTGCCTTGCTGCCGCATGCCACCACGCGGCGCGGTCTGGCGTTCGACGGGCCACTGGAAGAACTGCTGGAGACACCGATGCTGCGCGAGGTATTCGAAGCGCAGTTCCTGGGCGCCGTGCGGCAGATGCGCACGGATGCGCTGTACATCGCGCTGGGCCGTACCGCCTGGGCAGGACTGCGGCATGCAGTCAGCCGCCGGCTGCTGGCGAAGTCTCAACTGCTGGGGATGATGCCAGTGCCGGCGCGCGCCGGCAGCATGGTGCGCTACTTCCTGCGCGAGATCGCCGCCAGCGATCTGTCGGCCAAGGACCCGGTGCGCCATCGCGTCGCCTGGCTCGATGCCGCCCATGCCGAACTGGAAGCCAGCGTGCGCAAGCTGCGCACTGCCATCCGGCCGGACCCGCACTCCGCCTACCTGATCGCGTAAGCGGTCACTCGCCTCCATGATTGTACTCGATAGACCCCACCGAAGTGGGGTCTCGGTGGTCCACACTGTGTCGATAACGTCTCCTGAGGCATCTGACACGCCTCGCATTCCCGATTTTTAGCGGCCCCGCGTGGGCCGCGATTTTTTTGGGGTCGCCAATTGGCGTCTCCCGCTTCAAGTGGCTACGCCGGCGGCGGCGTCTGCCCGACGCTTCGCCGCAGCGCATCCGATACCTGCGCCATCAGCGCGCCGTCGTCATCGACCGCGCGGCCGCCGGCCAACAATGCCTCGCGCACGCTGACGACCTTGCCCGCGTCATAGCGCCGGCCGCTGTCGATGGCCGCTTCGAACGCGTTGGCGCGCGCGTTGATCTGCACAGGGTCGGCGCTGACCAGCAGCACCGCATGGGCCAGCACCAGGTGGCGCTGCCCGTCGGGCGCTTGCATGGCCGCGGGTGCGCGCCGCCAGTACTGCGCCGTGCCGGCGATCTTGCGCGCGGCTTCGGGCGGGCCCCAGGCCAGGTTGAAGCGGCCGTCGCAGAAGGAGCCGGCCACGGCCTGCCAGTGCGTGTCGACGCCCAGCGCTTGCAGCGCATCGCCGATGACCTCGCACAAGTGCAGGTAGACCGCGTCGCTGCGCGCACCCGGCGGCTGTCCCACTGCGTAGGCCAGGCTCAGGTTGAGGATGCCGGGGCCCTGCGGCACCAGCCCGCCGCCCGACATGCGCAGGAACACCGGGCACCCTTGCTGCGCGAAGTCGGCGCGCGCGGTTTCCAGCGCGGCATGGCGCAGGTAGGTGCGCGGCACCACCAGCGACAGCGGCGCCTCCCACAGCTGCGCCACCTGCCGGCCCTGTGCCGCGAGATCCAGCAAGGCCAGCTCATCCTGCAGCGGGTCGCTGCCCGCCTGCCCGGCATGGGCCGCATCGACAAATTCAAACGGCATGGGATGGCACCAGCCTCCGGATGGCAACGTGCCGAGTCTAGCAAGGCTAGACGTTGAGCGCATCGAAGTACGCCAGCGCCTTCGACGCATACATGGCGCCGGGTCCGCCGCCCATCTCGATATTGATGGCCAGCACTTCGGCCAGCTGCTCGCGCGTGGCGCGATGGCGCAGCGCCTGACTGGTGTGGAACAGCACGCAGTCGTCGCAGCCCTTCTGCACCGCCAGTGCGACGGCAATCAGTTCCTTGACGGCGGCCGGCAGGCTGCCGTCCTGCGTGGCGGCCTTCATCACGCCCTGGAAGGCGCTCATGGCGGCGGGCTGGGCCTGGCCGAGCGCACCGAATTGCTTGTTGATCTCGGTCAGGCGGGTCTTCAGGTCTGTGGTCATGAGGTGTCCTGTCTTGAATTCGAACAAGGCGAACTGGCCGAGCGGATGGCGCCCTGGGGCGGCGCCATCCGCGCGCGGCATCAGCCGGCCAGATGCTTTTTCAGCAGCGCGTTGAAGTCATTGGCCTTCTCCATCTGGCTCATGTGGCCAGCATCGGCAAAGACCTTGACGGTTGCTCCCGCCGGCGCGGCTTCAGCGTGCGCGGCCGGGATGATCTGGTCCTGACCGCCCCACACCACCAGCACGCGCTTGCCGCTGCCGGCCAGCCGCTGGCCAGGCTGCTCGCTCTGGCGGCCGCCGCCGAAGAGCCCCTGCCCCAGCGCCGTCAGCGCCTCGGTGACGCCGTCCAGCCGCTTGTAGCGCAACAGGTCGTCCAGCATCTGGCGGCTGACCAGCCCCGCGTCGGCGAACAGCAGCTCGACCACGGGCTTGAGCTCACGCCGGGACTGAGCACTGACGAAGCCTTCGGTATAGCCGCTGTTGACGGCGTCGCCAAAGCCCACCGGCGACACCAGCGCCACCGACAGCACCCGCTGCGGTGCATCCACAGCCAGTTGCGCCGCCACGCCGCCGCCCATCGAATGGCCGACCACATGCGCCGCCTCGATCCCGGTCTCGTCCATGAAGCGCGCTACAAAGCCGGCCATCTGCGCCAGCGTCGTGCCCGCGAGCCGCGGCGACGACTGTCCGTGGCCGGGCAGGTCGAGCGCCACCACGGTGTACGCGTCGGCCAGGGGATCGAGGTTGAACAGCCAGTTGTCCAGGTCTCCGCCAAATCCGTGGATGAAGAGCACGGTTTCGGCGCCGCCACCCTTGCGGGCATAGCGGACCCGGATGCCGTCGACGTCGGCAAACTGGTACGCGGCAGCGGCTTCTTCTTCGCCAGCATCGTCCGCCGGCGTTTCATAAGCCGCGACATAGTCATCGATTTGCGCATCGCTCACCTCCGCAGGTGCCAGCACGCCCAGCAGCGCCTTCACCGGCAGCACGTCGCCGGCCTGCGCCACCTTGCGGCGCAGCGTTCCCGCGTCGGGCGCCTCCACCGCATTGGCGATCTTGTCGGTTTCCACGTCGAGGATCGGCAGGCCCACGGTAATCTCGGTGCCTTCGTCGACCAGCCACGCATTGACCGTGCCTTCTTTCATCGACAGGCCCCACTTGGGCATCACGATCGGGATAATCGTGGGGGAAATTGCGGTTGCCATCAGTGCTTGCCTCCCTTCATGGTCTTGCGCGCGGCGGCCACGATCTGCGCGGCGCTGGGGATGTACAGGTCCTCCAGCGTCGGCGAGAACGGCACCGGCGTATGCGGCGGGCACACCATCTCGATGCCGGCCTTGAGCGCGCCGAAGGCCTGCTGCGCGACCTGCGCGGAGATATCGGTGGCGATATTGCAGCGCGGGCTGGCCTCGTCCACGACCACCAGGCGGCCGGTGTTCTCGACCGATTCCAGCACGGTGTCCATGTCCAGCGGCGAGAGCGTGCGCAGGTCGATCACTTCCGCCTCGATGCCCTCCTTGGCCAGCGTGGCGGCCGCTTCGAGCGAGCGATGCACCATCATCCCGTAGGTGACAATCGACACATCCTTGCCGTCGCGCACGATATTGGCCTCGCCGAACGGAATCGCGTAGGCGCCTTCGGGCACCTCGCCCTCCAGGCCGTATAGGTTCTTGTGCTCGCAGAAGATCACCGGGTCGTTGTCGCGGATCGCCTGGATCAGCAGGCCCTTGGTGTCGTACGGCGTGGACGGGCACACCACCTTCAGTCCGGGGATATGAGTGAACAGCGGCGTCAGCATCTGGCTGTGCTGCGCGGCCGCGCGAAAGCCCGCGCCGACCATCGCGCGGATCACCACCGGGGTCTCGGCCTTGCCGCCGAACATGTAGCGGAACTTGGCCGCCTGGTTGAAGATCTGGTCGAAGCAAACGCCCATGAAGTCGATAAACATCAGCTCGGCGATCGGGCGCATGCCGCAGGCCGCGGCGCCGATGGCGGCGCCCACGTAAGCGGATTCAGACAGCGGCGTGTCCAGCAGCCGGTCGCCGTGCTTGGCGTACAGGCCCTTGGTCACGCCCAGCACGCCGCCCCAGGCGTCCTTCTCGCCGTCCGCGCCGGCGCCGCCGACAATGTCTTCGCCCAGCATGATGACGCTGGGGTCGCGGGTCATTTCCTGGTCGATCGCCTCGTTGATCGCCAGCTTGATGCTCAGTTTGCGAGCCATGGTTTGTCTCCTGATATTGAGTTAGCGCGTGGCGGATCAGTAGCTGACGTAGACGTCGGTGAGCAGGTCTTCGGGCCCGGGCTGCGGTGCGGCCTTGGCCTCCTGCACGGCATGCTCGATCAGCGCGGCGACCTCGCGGTCGATGGCGTCGAGTTCTTCGCGCGCGACCACGCCGGCCTGGGTCACGGCGCGGCCAAACAGCTTCAGGCAATCCTTGTTGGCGCGGATATCGTCGAGTTCGCCTGCGGCGCGGTAGGTTTGCGCATCGCCCTCGAAGTGGCCGTAGAAGCGGACCATCTTGCATTCGAGCAGCGACGGCCCACCGCCTTCGCGCGCGCGCCGGATCACTTCGCCGGCCGCTTCATGGACGGCGAAGAAATCGGTGCCGTCCACCGTCACGCCCGGGATGCCGAAGCCGGCGGCGCGGTCCACGTAGCTGTCCACCGCGGTGCCGTAATCGCGCGAGGTCGATTCGGCATAGCCGTTGTTCTCGATCACGAAGATCACCGGCAGGTTCCACACCGCGGCCAGGTTCAGGCTCTCCAGGAAGGTGCCCTGGTTGGAGGCGCCGTCGCCGCAGAAGGTGATGCCGACCTCGCCCTTGCCGCGGAACTTGGCAGCCAGCGCGGCGCCGCAGATCAGCGGCGCGCCCGCGCCCAGGATGCCGTTGGCGCCCATCATGCCCTTGGACAGGTCGGCGATATGCATCGAGCCGCCCTTGCCATTGCACGAGCCGCCCTTCTTGCCGTAGATCTCCTTCATCATCGCCACCGGATCGACGCCCTTGGCGATGCAGTGGCCGTGGCCGCGGTGCGTGCTGGCGATGCGGTCGCCATCGTTCAGGTGGTGCAGGATGCCGACGCCCGCGGCTTCCTCGCCCGCGTACAGGTGGACGAAGCCCGGGATGTCGCCGCGCCCGAAGTCCACGTGCAGGCGTTCTTCAAAATCGCGGATGGTGCGCATCTTCCGGTACACCGTCAGCAACGTCTCCTTATCGAGCGGCAGCGCGGCGGAATCTTGAGAAGCTCTGGCTGTCATGTCTGTCTCCTTCGTTTTCAGGTGTTGCACTTCAAGAAAGGGGAAAAGCGGGCGGACGCGGTGCCCGCGCGTCATCCCGCCGCGGCGTGCCGCGGCAGGCGGCGCATCAGGTGGTGGCGCGCGGCATGGCGCATGCAGGCCGCGACGTCGATGCTGCGAAAGGCGTGGTCATGCAGGGTGACGGTGACTTCGTCGTCCGGCCCGAAGGCCAGTTCGCGCTCGCCGTCCAGCGCGACAATGCCGCTGCGCTGGCGCACGCGATGGGGCCGGCCGTGTTCGAGCCGCTGCCAGCCGGCCACCGGCACGGTGCACATCAGGCCGGGTGCGATCGGCGCGCACAGGTCGAATTCGCCTTCGCCGGGGGCGGCCAGCTCGATCGCGAGGCCGCCCTCTTCGCGCCGGCCCACCGGCTCCAGCAGCCCGGCGATGGATGACAGGCCGATGGCCTCGGGGTCGGCAAAGGACACGTAGACGGCGGCAAGCGTGTCGGTCTTCCACAAGGCGCGCGCGCCGATGAAGTGCTCGTGCGAGATCACCGCATCCACCAGCGCAATATCGCGGCGAAAGCCGCCGTTGCCGTCGCGGATGACGATGTCGAGCCGCTTGTTCGACGCCAGCGCCTGCGCAGGGGGAATGCGGCCCGTGGCATAGAGGCCGGTGGCCAGCCCGATGATGGTGGGTTCGCGCATTTCGGGGTAGGCATTGTTGGTGCCGGTCGACAGGCCCGCGATCGGCACCGCGCCGCACTCGCGCACCACCGCGCGGTGGGTGCCGTCGCCGCCCAGCACGATGATGGCGGCCACGCCCGCATCGGCCATGCAGCGCGCGGCGCGCAGGGTGTCGTCAACGCGCGCGGTGACCGGCATGTCAAGGTAGTCGACCGCGGGCAGCCCCGAGTCCGGCCCCTGCCGGCGTGCCAGGTGCCGCGCCAGCATGACGCGCAGGCCTTCGCGGTCGGGCATCATCAGCACGCGCTCCACGCCGCAGGACGCCAGCGCGGCCAGCAGGCGCAGCACGATATTGACGCGGTCGGCCAGCTGCAGGCTGTTGGCGTTGGCGATCACGCGGCGGATGTCGCGCGCGGAAATCGGGTTGGCGATGATGCCGACCACTGGCGCGATCTGCGCGCTGGCGCCTGCTGCGTGCCCCATTGCCTGTCTCCTGTTGTCGTTGTCTTGCCAAGCGTATTTGCAATGGCCGTGCCAGTGCGCGCAGGCAGTGAAAACCGGGGAAACAGGGGTATCAGCGGGGTCGGATCCGAGGGATTACCCCGAGGCGGAAGGGCAAAAGCGACGCTGCGCTGTGACAGGTGTCACAGCGCAGGTGTACAGGGGATGGACAACCGTATCGCAGGGATGGCGCGCGTGCGCCGTGCTGCCTGCCGGCTTATGCGTCGGTGGGCTCTGGGCCGCCGTCGCGCCGGTTGGGCGACTGGATGCCGTAGCGCTCCATGCGGCGGTACAGCGTCATGCGGCTGACGCCGATCTGCCGCGCGACCGCGCTCAGGTTCCAGCCGGAGGCGCGCAGGTATTGCATCAGCAGCATGCCTTCCGGCGGCAACTGGTGCGGATCGAACGGCGCGGCAGCGGGTGACTGGGCGGGCCCTGGCTGCGGCAGGGCGGCGGACGGAGCGGGTCCCGCCAGGCTGTCAGGCAGGTCCGGCACATCGATATAGCCGTCGGCGCAGACCGCGCGCGCGTACTCCAGCACGTTGCGCAGTTCGCGCAGGTTGCCGGGCCAGCGGTGGCGGTGCAGCCGCTCGCGTGCTGCGGGCGACAGCGTGATCTCGCCGCCTTCTGCGCCCCCTTCCTGCAGCAGCTTGCGGACCAGCCAGTCCAGGTCGGTGCGCGCACGCAGCGGCGGCAGCGTAAAGCGCGCGCCGTTGAGGCGGTAGTACAGGTCCTCGCGGAAGCGCCCGTCGGCCACCAGTTGCTCCAGGCTGTGGTGCGTGGCGGAGATGACCCGCAGCCGCACCGGCACCGGCCGCGCGGCGCCGACAGGCAGCACTTCGCCCTCGGCCAGCACGCGCAGCAGCCGCGACTGCAGCTCGCGCGGCATGTCGCCGATCTCGTCCAGGAACAGCGTGCCGCCGTCGGCCTCCTGGATCAGGCCGCGCTTGCCGCGCGGGCCTGCGCCGGAGAAGCTGTTGGGCAGGTGGCCGAACAATTCGCTTTCAATCAAGGTTTCAGGGATCGCCGCGCAGTTCACCGCTACGAACGGCCCGCCGCGGCGCGCGCTGGCAAGATGCAGCGCCTTGGCCAGGAACTCCTTGCCGCTGCCGGTCTCGCCGTGGATCAGCAGGTTGATGGGCGAATCGACCAGGCGCGCCGCGCGCTGCAACTGCTGCTGCAGCGCGGCATCGCCGCCGGTCAGTGCTGCCAGCGCATCCGGCATCTCCACCTGCGTTTCGGCGGGCGACGCCTGCCAGCGCAGCGCGGGCGGCAGCACGCTCAGGTACAGCAGGCCGCCGCTGCGGGTCAGCGCCACCAGGCGCTGCTCGCTCGGGCGCGAATAGACGTAATGGCCCAGGTCTTCCAGGCGCGCGTCGAACAGCGTCTCGAACCGCTGGCCCAGCACGGTGGCGCCCGGTGCACCACCCAGCTCGCCTTCCAGCATCAGCCTGGCGCGGTGGTTGTGGCCGACGATGCGGCCCGCCTCGTCCAGCGCCAGCAGGTATTCGGGATTGACGTCGACGAACTCCGGCGCCACGTTCAGCTTCAGGATCCAGTCGCGGCGGTGCGCGCGCAGGAAGTTGGCGTTCTCGATATGCGCGGCGTAGATGCGCACCATCTGCAGCGCCAGCCCCTGGCTGTCCTTGGCCTGCGGCGAGGTCAGCGCGGAGATGTCGAGGATGGCATGCAGGTTGCCGTGCGTGTCGAACAGCGGCGCGGCGGTGCAGGTCAGCGGGATATGGGTGGCGTCGAAATGGTCGGCCTGGTGCACCGTCAGCGCCTGGCCCGTGGCCAGGGCGGTGCCGACCGCGCAGGTGCCGGCGCCGCTCTCGCTCCACTCGGCGCCCAGGTACAGGCCCGCGTGGCGCAGCGCGGCATCGCTGCGGGCCTCGCCGATATAGTCGACGGTCACGCCCTGCGCATCGGTCAGCAGCACCACATAGCCCAGGCCCGCCACCTGCCCATACAGGCTTTGCAGGCCGTGGCGCGCGATGCGCGCGAAGTCGTCGATACGTTCCTGGTGTTCGCGCAGGCGCGGCTGCGGCAGGATGCGCGCCTCCTGCATGCGCGACGGATCCAGGCCGTACTGGTGCACGCAGCGGCGCCATGAGTTCTGGATGATGGCGTCGTGCGCGATCCGGTCCGCAAGCACGGCCGGCGGGGCAAGGTATGTGGTGGCCTGGACCACCGTCTCGATGTGCTCGCGTTGCCGCAGGTCCATCGTTGTCTCCTGTCGTCGCTGCCGTCGGCCCCATGGGTGATGAATGGGGTGGTGGACCGGGCGGACTGTCGGGCGCGTGCTGCGGGAGCCGTGCCTCTCTGTGTCTCGGACCTTCTAATGTATCCGAGCGGATCGGCGGTGCGCAAACAGGATTAGGGGAGACGCGCTCACGGGCGCACGCCGCAAGTGCGGCGCACGCCATACCGGAGCATCGCAGGCGCTCAGAGCGCTGATGAGGTCTTCAGGCTGCGCGCCGCATCGGCGGCGATGGCGAACGAGCGCAGGCGCGCCTGGTGGTCATGGATCTGCCCGGCCAGCATCAGCTCGTCCGGGCGCAGGTCATCGACAAAACGCTGCATGCCGGCACGCACGGCGTCGGGATCGCCCACCACGGAGCACGCCAGCGAGCGGCGGATATGGTCGGCCTCGCTCTCGGTCCACAGTGATTCGATATCATCCACCGGCGCGCGCAGCTGCCCCGGAGTGCCGCGCACCAGCGCCAGGAACTGCTGCTGCAGCGAGCTGAACAGGCGGCGCGCCTGGTCGCCGGTCTCGGCCGCAAACACGTTCAGGCCCAGCATCACATAAGGCCGGTCCAGCGCTTCGGAGGGCCGGAAGGTGCGTCGGTACAGGTCCACCGCCTGGCGCATGAAGCCCGGCGCAAAGTGCGAGGCAAAGGCGAACGGCAGGCCCATCGCCGCGGCCAGCTGCGCGCTGAACAGGCTCGAACCCAACAACCAGATCGGCACCTTGAGCCCGGCGCCGGGCACCGCGCGCAGGCGCTGGCCGGGGCGCACGTCTTCGAAATAGGCCTGCAGTTCTTCCACATCCTGCGGGAAGGTATCGGCGCTGTCGGCCGACAGGTGGCGGCGCAAGGCGCGCGCGGTGGCCTGGTCGGTGCCGGGCGCGCGGCCCAGGCCCAGGTCGATGCGGCCCGGGTAGAGCGAGGCCAGCGTGCCGAACTGCTCGGCGATCACCAGCGGCGAATGGTTGGGCAGCATCACGCCGCCCGAACCCACGCGGATGGTCCTGGTGCCGTTGGCGACATAGCCGATCAGCACGGCGGTGGCGGCACTGGCAATGCCGGGCATATTGTGATGCTCGGCCAGCCAGTAGCGGTGGTAGCCCAACTGCTCCGCATGGCGGGCCAGGTCGAGCGAGTTGCGCATGGCCTGGCCGGCATCGCTGCCTTCAGGGATGGGGGCCAGGTCCAGCACGGACCAGGCGACGCCTGCGCCGTTGGGGATAGAGTCGTGATTCATGTGGTGGATGGCGGGCGGCTGGTGCCGCACGCGGGCAATGCATATGGCTCGCTATCTTAGTGACCCCGGCGCGATCGTGCTGGGGGCCTGATCGCGGCCCTTCGGGCGGCGTGGGTATAGTCGGGGCACGAAAGATTGAGTCGCGCCGCGCTTGCCCGTACCATGCAGCCCGATGCGAAGGAACAAGCGATGACACTCAAGACACTGGACGGTGCGCTGGCGCTGCTGACCCACTTCACCGTGCGCCAGCCGACCTGGGGCGTGCGCGAGCTGGCCAAGCACAGCGGCGTGCACTACGCGGTGGTACACCGCGTGCTGGCCACGTTTGCCGCCAACGGCTTCCTGGTGCAGGACGCGGCCACCGGCAAGTATTCGCTGGGACTGCGGTTGTTCGAGCTGGGACAGGTGGTGCGCAAGAGCTTCTCGCCCGACGAGATCGTGCGCCCGGTGCTGGAAAAGCTCGCCGCGCAAAGCGGCGAGACCGTGTTCCTGTCCTGGCTCGATGGCCATGAGGGCCTGTGCGTGGGACTGGTGCAGAGCCAGCACCAGCTGCGCTTTTCGATCGAGCTGGGCGAGCGCTTCCCGCTCTATGCGGGCGCGCATGCCAAGGCCATGCTGGCCTTCCAGGACGATGCCTTTCGCGATGAGGTCTACCGCCAGGGGCTGGCGCGCATGGCCCCCCACACGACGCTGGACCGCGAGCGCATCGAGCAGCAGCTGGCCGAGGTGCGCGAGCGCGGCTGGGCCCATACGCGCGAGGAAGCCGCCGCCAGCGTGGCCGGCCTAGCGTTGCCGCTGTGGTCGCGCGACCGCAGTGCGGTGGTGGGCTCGGTCGCCATCGCCGGGCCGCAGCAGCGGCTGGACGAAGCCGCGGTACCGCGCCTGCTGGAGGCGCTGCGCGATGCCAGCGGCCGGCTGGAAGACGTCATCGGCTTCGTGCGCTGACGCGCAGTCTCCTCACACCAGCAGGGCCTTGCCCACGGCCCCGCCCAGCACGCGCTGGCCGATCGCATGGCCCAGCGCGCGATAGCTCTCCCATTGCGCCTCATCGAAGAACTGGTCGCCGGTGGCCTCCTGCGGAAACGCGGGATGGGTCGCGCCGTAGTGGCGCACGTCGGCCGGCGCCCATGACACCAGCCGCGGCTTGAGCAGCACGATGCGGCAGGTGCGTGCGCGTGGCGCCCCGCACTCCGGGCCGGTGCGAAAGACGTTGAGCAGCACCGCGCATTTGTCGCCGGTCGGCGCGCCCGGCATGAAATCATCCGGTACGCCGAAGACCCGGCTCAGCACCGGGTGCGTGGTGGCAGCCTCGGTATCGACCACGATCTCCAGCCCATGGTCGATGCGCGCCAGCCGGATCAGGTTGGCCAGGTCGCCGAAGCGGTAGTCGGGGTCGCCCCCGCAATCACACAGCACGATCAGCGAGACATCGCGGCCCGGGCGCAGCAACTCGTACACGCCGGTGTTGTCGAAATGCCCGCCATCGGACAGAAATTGCCAGCCGCGCCGCGTGCCATGGAAGCGCGCGCTCAGTTCGCAGCCCAGGTAGTACTGCGTGCGGAACAGCGCGATGCCCGCGGCCAGCCACGGATGCGTGGCGCGTTCCGGATGGCGCCTGGCGCGGCCCCGGCGCCCGCCTTCGCGTGCGTGGCTGGCCGGATACGACGGCCACCATATGCCCAGCCGCAGGTTCGCCAGGCCAAGCAGCATGGATGTGCCCAGCGTGGTCGCGCGCCCCAGCCTGGTGGAGACGGCCGCGCCCGAGATCGCCATCCAATCTCCCACCGTGCGCGATTCGGCCAGTTTGCCCGACGACGGCCATGAAACGTCGGGGCAGCAACCCCGGCCGTCGATGGTAAAGCGCGCGTAGGCGTCCGGCGGGATCGCCGCCGCCACGCCGGACTGCGCCACGCAGGGGCCGGGCGCCAGGCACAGCGGCTTGCCCTTGCGGTCGCGCTGCACCAGTTGCTCGGCCGGGTCGACGGTGAGATTCAGCGTGACGTTGATCAGGTGCAGCGGCGCCAGCACGCGCGGATCGTAGTAGGTGTTCAGGCTGAGCTGGTCGCCGGGCACGGGCTCGGCCACGCTGAAGCGGGCGCCCTGGCTGCCGTCCTGGTCGGTCGTCGGATCGGGCGGCGCAAAGCGCTCACCGTTGGACGCCCCCAGGTACGCGCGGGTGAGCCGCGCCGCATAGAACGGCTGCAGCGTCGACAGGTTCAGGAAGCCCGCGAAGCGCCCCACCACCAGCGCCAGCGCCAGGCTCACCACGGTCAGCATGGCCAGCGCCGGGCCGGTATAGGCGTTGCCGAACACCAGCCAGTCGACCGGCTCGCGCCCGTCCCAGCGCACCCACAGCACCAGCCACGACCACAGCACGAACAACAGCAGGGCCAGCACGGCCGCCACCGCGCCCGCCAGCAGCGATACCGGCAGCCGGGCACACAGCGCGCGCCATGGCGTGTCGGTGCTGCCCTGGCGGCCGGCATCGCGCCAGCGCGAACCGTAGCGCACGAGCCAGACCAGCACGCCCAGCACGGTTGCGGGCAGCGCCGCGCCCCACTGGTGGTGGGCCTGGTGGGCAAACAGGTAAGCAGTGCGTGCGATGGTGTCGGCAATGCCCAGCGCCGCCAGCCACAGGGTCAGCGTCAGCGCGCCACGCAGTGCGCGCGTGGCACGCACGCGGTAGGCGGCCACGGTGCGCGGCTCGCCCTGCAGCAGCGCCAGGCACCACAGCACGCCCAGCAACGTCAGCACGCCCAGCGCGGCAAAGAGCTTGCCGATGACCAGCCCCGAACCGAGCCATTCCGACCAGCGCGCCGCGGCCAGCAGCATTAGGCCCAGCAGCGTGGCAAGCAGCGGCGCGGGGCTCAGGAAGCGGGCCGTCGCCTGCGGATCGTTGGCGCGCGGGTAGATCAGCCAGTAGGCCAGCCCGGGCGGCACCGCGCCAGCCAGCGCGGTGGCCAGCGGCAGCCACAGCAGCGTGCTCCACCAGATCGCGCATTCGCCCTGGTTGTAGGCCTGCCGCGCGTCGTGCAGCAGGTCCATCTCATGGCGCCCCAACCCGTAGGAAACCCCCACCGCAATGTGTTGCCCGAGCGCCAGCGCAGCCAGCAGCATCAGCAGCGCGCTGCCGATCACGAAATGCATGGCCAGCCAGTTGCGCACCACCAGCGCGGCGGCATAGAGGTTGTCGCCGGCGCCGGTGGGCGACAGGTAGCGGCCGTTCTCGCGCAGCCATGCGACCGCGCCGCGGCCGGGGTCGGCGGCGTAGGACACCGAGGTATGGATGCGCCCCGGCGGCTCGCATTGCAGCGTGTGATAGGCGTCGGTGGCGGCCTGGACCGGGCCTGCGCCGCGGTGCAGGCGGCCGGGCACGAACAGGCTGACGAAGAAGGCGCCGAGGTAGCCGCCGCCGCTGACGGTGGACAGGTAGTCGAACTGCGCCAGCAGCGAGGCCAGGCCCGGCACGGTCTGCGCCGCGGCGGCGGTGGCGGCCGCCGGCGTCGCGGCCTCCGGCGCGGGGGCCGGCGCTGCCGCCTTGGCGGGCATCGCGGTGCCCGCCATTGCCTGCATCACGCCCAGGCAGAAGGTGGCGCTGCGGATGCCGCCGCCGGACAGCGCCAGGGCCCAGTTGCGCTGGCCATCGTCGGCGCGCGGCGCAATGCCGAGCTGGCGGCGGCGCTGGGCGATGCGGGTGGCCTCGTCGCCAGATCCGCCGGTTCCGTGGTGTTCCGCGGCCATGCGCGCCCTCCCGGTAGCAGTCGGTCTGCGCCAAGTATAGGCGGCGGCGCTCCGCCGTTGCCGGCGCCGGCATTCGCCCGGCGCGGCCAGCCGGCCCCGCGTTAACCCTGATTGTTGAGAGCCTGGCCGAAGCCTAGCATTTCTCTGTATCAGAGACGGTGTCTCTTATATAGAGACACAAGCAGTTGACGCAACCACTCACCATGCTCAAGACCCTGGACGGCGCCCTGGCGCTGTTGACCCATTTCACCGCCCGCCAGCCCAGCTGGGGCGTGCGCGAACTGGCGCGCCACAGCGGCGTGCACCACGCCGTGGTGCATCGCGTGCTGGCGACCTTTGCCGGCAATGGCTTCCTGGTGCAGGACGCGCTTGGCCGCTACGGCCTAGGGTTGCGCTGGTTCGAGCTGGGACAAGTGATTCGCAAGACACTTTCGCCGGCCGAGGTGGTGCAGCCCGCGCTGGAAGCGCTGGCGCGCGAATGCGGCGAGACCGTGTTCCTGTCGTGGCTGGACGGTGGCGAGGGCTTGTGCACGGATATCGCCCAGAGCCAGCACCAGCTGCGCTTTTCGATCGAAGTGGGCCAGCGCTTCGCGCTGGACGCGGGCGCGCACGCCAAGGCCATCCTGGCATTCCAGCCGGAAGCGTTCCGGCGCCAGGTAGCGGGCGACGCGCCAGAACTGGAAGCACGGCTGGATCAGATCCGCGCCGACGGCTGGGCCTACACCTGCGAGGAATCCGCCGCCACGGTGGCCGGGCTGGCGCTGCCGCTGCGCCACCGCGACACCCAGGCGGTGGTGGGATCGCTGGCCATCGCCGGCCCGCTGCAGCGCCTGACGCCTGAGGCGGTGCCGCGCTTGCTGGAGGCGCTGCGCACCACGCGCAACACCATCGGACCGGTGGCGGGTTTCATGCGCTGAGCGCACGCAAGGCATCACACACAACAGACAAAACCAGACAACACTACGGGGAGCGGTGGACAACATGACCATGCCAACACAACTGAACGCGCCGATGGCGGCGCAGCCTGCAACACGGACACGCTTCATGGAGCCCTTGCTGCTGCTGGTCTCCGTGGGGCTGTCGGTATTCGGCGCCATGATCGGGATGCAGCTGATCGTGTCGCTGGGGATCTCGGCCAACACCTCGATCATCGGCGCGCTGATCGCGATCGTGTTCTCGCGCATCCCGCTGGAGATCACGCGGCGCTTCCGCGTGCTGGAGCGGCAGAACCTGGTGCAGACGGCAATCTCGTCGGCCACCTTCGGCGCCGCCAACTCGCTGATGATCCCGATCGGCGTGCCATACGCGATGGGCATGCCGGAGCTGGCCACGCCGATGCTGATCGGCGCGGTGATCGCCATGTTCGTCGACGGCGCGATGCTGTACTTCCTGTTCGGCAGCAGGATCTTCCCCGCCACCGGCACTTGGCCGGCCGGCATCGCCACGGCAGAGGCCATCTGGGCCGGCGACCGCGGCGGACGCAAGGCCGCGTTCCTGGGCCTGGGCATTGCCGTGGGTGTGGGCGGCGCCTGGCTGGGCGTGCCGATGTCCGCGTTCGGCGCGGCCTTCCTGGGCAACCTGGCGGCACTGACCATGTTCGGCATCGGCCTGCTGGTGCGTGGCTATTCGGTGGCGCTGACCGGCATCGACATCGCCAAGGCCTATATCCCGCACGGCCTGATGATCGGCGCCGGCATCGTCGCGCTGTTCCAGGTCGCCAATGAAATCCGCCGCGCGCGCTACGCCCCGACCGCTGACGCACGCACCATCGAAGTCCCGGCCTCGCGCGCGAGCCGCATCCTGTCGGGCGGCTTCCTGATCTACCTGGCGATTGCGCTGCTGATCTCGGTGCTGGCCGGCCATGTCTCTGACATGTCGCTGGGCATGCTGGTGGTGTTCGTGCTGTATGCCGCCTTTGCCGCCTATGCGCATGAGCTGATCGTCGGCATCGCGGCAATGCATTCGGGCTGGTTCCCGGCCTTCGCGGTGGCGCTGATCACGCTGACCATCGGCATCCTGATCGGCTTCCCGCCGACGGCGCTGGCGGTGCTGGTGGGCTTCTCCGCCGCCACCGGCCCGGCCTTTGCCGACATGGGCTACGACCTCAAGACCGGCTACCTGCTGCGTGGCGAAGGCCGCGACATGGAGGCCGAGTTGGCCGGGCGCAAGCAGCAGTTCCTGGCCGCGATGATCGGCTTTGCCGTGGCCGCGGTGGTGGTGCTGGTGTTCCACCGCACCTTCTTCGCGCAGAACATGATCCCGCCGGTGGACCGCGTCTACGCGGCTTCGATCAAGGCGGGCTCGTCGGCGGAAATTGCCCGCAACCTGGTGATCTGGGCCATCCCCGGCGCGCTGCTGCAGCTGATCGGCGGCTCCAGGCGCCAGCTTGGCATCCTGCTCTCCACCGGCATGCTGATTGCCTCTCCGCTGGCCGGCTGGGCCGTGCTGGCCGGCCTGGCGATCCGCTTCGTGCTGCAGCGCCTGCGCGGCGACAAGCACGTGGCCGAGATGAGCGCCTTCGCCGGCGGCGTGATTGCCGGCGACGCGCTGTTCAGCTTCTTCGGCTCCGTCACCAAGCTGCGCAAGTAAGTGCGCAACTGAGTCTTACCTCGGGGCGCGGCCGCCGCGTCCCGCCTGTCATTACCCGAGACGTTCCATGGATATCCAAGCCATCCAGGCCATCCGCGCCGACACCCCGCTGACGGCCTCCACCATCTATCTCGACACCGCCGCGGCCTCGTTGCCGCCCGACGCGGTGCTCGATACCGTGCGCAGCTACCTGCTCGATACCGGCCATGTCGGCATCTACCTGCCAGCCTTCCGCAAAGAGACCTATACGCGCGTGGAAGCGGTGCGCGGCAAGCTGGCCGGGCTGCTCAACTGCGCCGCCGACGAAGTCGCCTTCACCAAGAACGCCACGGAGAGCATCTCGATCGTCGCGCGCGGCATCGCCTGGGAGGCCGGTGACGAAGTGCTGGTGGCCGACACCGAGATGCTGAGCAACCTGCTGCCCTGGCGCCGGCTGGAGCAATCGCACGGCATCGTCGTGAAGATCGTCGCGGCCAATGCCGAAGGGCTGCTTTCGCCCGAGGCGTTCGAGGGCGCCGTGACCCCGCGCACGCGCCTGCTCACCTTCTCGCACCTGCCCAATTCGACGGGTGCGGTGCAGCCGGCCAAGCAGATCTGCGCGGTGGCGCGCCGCCACGGCGTGCTGTCGCTGGTCAATGCGGCGCAGAGCGTGGGCATGCTGCGCTCGGATGTGGCCGAGCTGGGCTGCGATTTCCTGGCTGGCTGCGGCCGCAAGGCGCTGCGCGCGACCGAGGGCTCGGGCTTCCTGTATGTGCGCCGCGCGCTGATCGAGCAGGTCGAGCCCGCCCTGGTGGGCTGGTGGAACGGCGCCTATGACCGCGCCACCGGCGCGCTGTCGCTGGTGGCTGGTGCCAGGCGCTTCGAGGCTGGCTGCCCGATCGTGCCGGCGATCCTCGGCATGGGCACCGCCATCGACTACGCCGCCGCCATCGGCATCGACGCCATCGAAGCGCGCGTGCGCGACCTGACCGGGTATGCGGTGGCAAAGTTCGCGTCGATCCCGGGCTTCGACCTGTACGGTCCGGCCGACTTGGCCAACCGCATCGGCATCGTGCCGTTCAATGTGCGCGGCGTGGACCCGGCGCGCATCGTCGCAGCGCTGGAAGCGCAGCAATGCATCATCGAAGCCGGCAACTTCATGGCCGACGCCATCCTGGCGCGCTACGGCGTGTCCACCATGGCCCGCGTCTCGCTGCATTACTTCAACACGCATGAAGAGATCGACCGCGTGGCCGCGCTGATCCGCGCCGCGATCGCCTGATCCCGCATTGAAATTCACCAGACTCTCCTGACGGAAACCAAGACATGACCCAACGCATCCTTCTGATGAGCAGCTCGCGCAAGGACAACCACGGCTACCTCGAGCACGCCGGCGAGCAGATCCACACGCTGCTCAGGCGCGAGCCGCGCAAGGTGCTGTTCGTTCCGTTCGCCGGCGTGACGTTCAGCTTCGACACCTATGAAGGCATGGTCAAGCCGGTGTTCGAGACGCTGGGCTACGCGCTGGAATCGATCCACCACAGCGCCGATCCGCTGCGCGCCGTAGAGCAGGCCGAGGCCATCGCGGTCGGCGGCGGCAACACCTTTGCGCTGCTCAAGCGCATGTACGACGCCGGCATCGTCGACGCGATCCGCGCCAGGGTGCGCGCGGGCATGCCGTACGTCGGCTGGAGCGCCGGCAGCAACGCCGCCTGCCCGACCATCCGCACCACCAACGACATGCCCATCGTGCAGCCGCCGTCGCTGCGCGCGCTGGGGCTGGTGCCGTTCCAGATCAACCCGCACTTCATCAGCGGCAAGCCCGCCGGCCACAACGGCGAAAGCCGCGAAGAGCGCCTGGCCGAGTTCCTGCACATCAACGCGCCGGAGCAGGTGTTTGCGCTGCCGGAGGGTTCGGCACTGTTCTCGGACGGCACGCGCGGCACTGTGCTGGGCGAGCGCCATGCGCTGTGGTTCCCGGCCGAAGGCAAGGCCGAAACGATTCGCGAAGGCGAGACGTTCCCGCTGTCGCAGATCACCGGTCCGGCCGGGATGCCGGACTGGCCGGGCTTTGCTGCCTGAGCCGGCGGCACTGCCCTGATCCGCTGACGCACTGACCCGGGCCGGTCCCGGGCACAACAAAGAGAAAGCCGCCTCGCGGGCCGCGCCGTGCCGCCCGCGCGGGCCCCCCTTTGCCTTCTGGAGGAGAAAACAAGATGAGCCACACCACTCGCCACGCGGGCCGCCTGGCACTGCCGTTGCTGCTGGGCCTACCGGCCGCCGCGATGGCCCAGTCCGGGGTGACGCTGTACGGCGTGATTGACACCGCGCTGACCTACCAGTCCCATTCGAACCCGGCGGGCGATGCCCAGATCGGGCTGCAGCAAGGTGGCGAAGGTTTCCTGTCGGGCAGCCGCTTCGGCCTGCGCGGCATTGAAGACCTGGGCGGCGGCCTGAAGGCCGGCTTCGTGCTGGAAAACGGCCTGCTGGCCGACACCGGCAAGCTGGACCAGCAGGGGCAGCTGTTCGGGCGCCAGGCGTATGTGAAGATCGGCAACCAGTGGGGCGAGCTGGCGCTGGGCCGGCAGTACACCACCGCCAACACCATGCTGTACTACGTCGACCCGCTCGGCGTGGGCGCGGCGCCGTCCAATGCGTGGATGGTCTACCTGACCGGCCAGCGCTACGACAACGCCGTCAGCTACACCGGCAACTTCGGCCCGGTTTCGGTGATCGCCGAATACGCGCTGGGCGAAACCGCGGGCAACACCCGCGCGACCTCGTCGATGTCGTTCGGCGTGAGGTACGCCGCCGGCCCCATCGCCGCAGTGGGCGACTTCCAGCAGACCCGCGACAGCCAGAGCCGCGCCGCGAGCATCTACCTGGCCGGCCTGAAGGCCGCGGTGGGCCGCGCCAGCCTGTTCGCCAACTACATCCACAGCGACCGCGACGCGGGCTTCGATTCTTCCAAGGGCGGCACCGACACGGCCACGATCACCAGCATGTCCACCGCCGCCACGCCGACCAACCGCGCCGCCATCAGCTCGGTCTTCGGCGGCAGCCGCCACGACGACTTCTTCACGCTGGGCGCGAGCTACCCGGTCACCGGCAACGTCACGCTGATCGGCAGCGTGATGCACAACCGCACCCGCGCCGACGGCTTCAGCGGCAACCGCACCACTGCCTACGCAGTCGCCGACTACGCCTTCAGCAAGCGCACCGATGCCTACCTGGCGCTGGCCTACGACCGTGTGCACGGTGACTGGTCGGGCCTGTTCGGCAACAACACCACCAGCTGGACCGGCGGCAGCGGCAAGCCGCTGGACGGGCGCGACAGCCAGACCACGATGATGGTCGGCCTGCGCCACCAGTTCTGACTTTTTGTAGACGCCCTGCCCGCGCCGCGCGGGCAGGGCACATCATTTGGAGAAAGCCATGGCCCTGCAGCAGACGCTGGTCATTCATGAAGCCCTGGACAGCCCGCACGCCAACGGTGCGGTCGTCAGCGAACTGTTCGTGCCCTATGCCGGCGCCGGCGTGAGCGTGGAAGTGACCACGGTCCACAACGCCCCGCCCGAGAACACTGCCAACACCACCGACTTCATCACCATCGTGATCCCCGGCGCCACGGGCAAGCGTAGCGGCGGCAGTGCGCCGACGCTGGGCGTGATCGGCCGCAACGGCGCGATCGGCGCGCGCCCGGAACTGGTGGGGCTGGTGTCTGACGCCGACGGTCCGATCGGCTGCCTGGCGGTGGCGCTCAAGCTGGCGCAGATGAAGGCGCGCGGCGACCACTTGGTGGGCGACGTGATCGTGACCACGCACCTGTCGACCAATGTCTCGATGCAGCCGCACGACCCGGTGCCGTTCATGGGCATGCCGGTCTCGTCCGACACCATGAACGACTACCAGGTGCTGCCCGAGATGGACGCGATCCTGTCGATCGATGCCTCCAAGGGCAACAGCATCATCAAGCACCGCGGCTTTGCGATTTCGCCGACGGCGATGCAGGGCTACATCCTGCGCGTGGCGCCAGACCTGGTGGCGACCATGGAGTCCACCACCGGCTGCCCGGCGGTGACCTTCCCGATCTCGCAGCAGGACATCACGCCGTACCACAACGGCCTGTACCACTTCAACAGCATCATGCAGCCGCACGTGGCCACCCAGGCGCCGGTGGTCGGCGTGGCGGTGACGGCGCAGTCGGTGGTGTCGGGCAGCGCGACCTCGGCCAACCATGAAATCGACATCGCTGAAGCCGTGCGCTTCTGCGTGGAGGTGTCCAAGCGCTTCGGCGCCGGCAAGTGCCAGTTCTTCAATGCCGCCGAGTGGGATAAGATCCGCGCGGTCTACCCGGACCTGTCGGTCTTCCAGACCGCGGGCAAGCGCTGAGCGCAGCGCCGACGGCCTGGCAGGTTCAGGCGGCTTCGGCCGGCCCTGGCTGGTTGGCCGCCTCGGTCGGCGCGGTGCCGCCGTGGCGCCGCTTCCATTCGTCGAAGCCGCCGGCCAGGGCCCAGGTCTTCGGGTAGCCGGCCACGCGCAGGCGCTCGGCCAGCAGCGCGGCGGACAGTTCATTGGGGCAGGCGCAATAGACCACGATGTCGGCCCCGGCGTGCGGCACGCCCAGCGCGTCCAGGCTGTCCAGCGCGCCCTGCATGTCGAGCACCACCGAGCCGGGGATGCGCTCCATCGGCGTGTCGCCGTGGGCGCGCACGTCGATCACCACCGGCAGGCTGCCGGCGAGCCGGCGCGCTTCCAGCTCATCCACCGTCATGCGCGGCACGCGCCGCGTGCGGCGCAGCAGCCGGAGGCGGCGCCACCAGCGCCACGCCAGGAACAGCGCGAACGCCACCAACAGCCCCACCACGGCCATATGCCCGTAGGCGCTGAACGCCTCCAGGATGGCATCGATGAAATCACTGAACACCACGCCGATCAGCAAGGCGCTGCCAGCCCAGACCAGCGCGCCGATGGCGTCATAGAAGAGGAACACCGGCAACGGCGTGCCCGTCATGCCCGCCATCGCGGTGGACAAGGCCCCGGCACCGGGCAGCAGCTTGGCAATCACCAGCGAGCGCGGCCCCACGCGCAGATAGAGCGATTGGGTCTGGCGGATGCACGAGTCCTGCGAAATCGATACCCGGCAGATCGTGCGCAGCATCGGCTGCCCCAGCCGGCGTCCGGCGAAGTACCAGCCGGTATCGGCAATCAGGCAGGCAAAGATCACCGCCGCCAGCACCGCGCCGATCGACGGCCCGGTGTCCTGCACGCCCAGCGCGCCGGCGACGAACAGCATCGGGTACGCGGGCACCGGCAGCCCGGCCTGCTCGACCAGCACGTTCAGGAACACCAGCATCAGCCCGTGATTCTCCAGCAAGGCCTGTAACTCTCCCACCATGTTCTCCCCGTCAGTCCAGGTTGCCAGTGTGCCAGTCGCCGGGGACCCGTGCACCGGCAGCTTTGCATCGGTGTTTCAAATTTCCTGAGTGGACGGCGCGCCGGCAGGGAGCCGCCTGACCTACGTTGTCCTACAACATCACATTCCAGCCTCACCGGGCCTCACCACAGTACGACCGCCGCCATCGCAGGCATGAAGTGCCCCTGACTGCGCGTTCCTGTCGTTTTTTTGGCGCCCGCAAGGCTCTCCAGCGGAAACGCCGGCCCCATCCCGGTTAACCCCGAATGATCGCCTGCTCTATTGCCTTCGCTAAAACCTTGTCGTACGATGACTGATAACTCGGATGACCTGCGCCGTCGCAGTCAGCCGCCACTGCCACCCGGGGCCACTGGCCCGCTCAGGATTGCCGCGATGCTCGCACCCAACGAACTCAAGAAAATCGTCTCTGAAGGCCTGCTGTCCTTCCCCATCACCGACTTCGACGCCCAGGGCGACTTCGCGCCGCACGCCTACGCCGCGCGGCTGGAGTGGCTGGCCCCTTACGGCGCCACCGCGCTGTTCGCTGCGGGCGGCACCGGCGAGTTCTTCTCGCTGACGCCGCAGGACTACTCGGCCGTGGTCGACACGGCTGTGCGCACCTGCGCCGGCATGGTGCCGATCCTGGCCGGCGCCGGCGGCCCGACCCGCACCGCCATCGCCTACGCGCAGGAAGCCCAGCGCCTGGGCGCGGCCGGCGTGCTGCTGCTGCCGCACTACCTGACTGAAGCCAGCCAGGACGGCATTGCCGCGCACGTGGAGCAGGTCTGCAAGTCGGTGGACATCGGCGTGATCGTCTACAACCGCGCCAACTCGAAGCTGGATGCGACGCAGCTGGCACGCCTGGCCGAGCGCTGCCCCAACCTGGTCGGCTTCAAGGACGGCGTGGGCGACATCGAGGCCATGGTCAGCATCCGCCGCAAGCTGGGCGACCGCTTCTCTTACCTCGGCGGTCTGCCCACGGCCGAGGTCTATGCCGCGGCCTACAAGGCGCTGGGCGTGCCGGTGTATTCGTCGGCCGTGTTCAACTTCATCCCCAAGACCGCGATGGACTTCTACCGCGCCATCGCCGCGGATGACCACGACACCGTGGGCCGCCTGCTCGACAACTTCTTCCTGCCCTACCTGGCCATCCGCAACCGCAAGGCCGGCTATGCCGTGAGCATCGTCAAGGCCGGCGCCCGCCTGGTCGGCCGCGACGGCGGCCCGGTACGCGCGCCGCTGACCGACCTGACCGGCGAGGAGATGGAGATGCTGGGCACGCTGATCAACAAGCTCGGCCCGCAGTAATCGCCAACGTAAGCCCGTCCTCGCACTGCATAGCGACAGGCCGGCCGCGGGGCATATGCCCTCCGGCCGGCTTTCCCATTCAAACGCTGACAAGGAATCCTTCCATGCACATCACCGGCGACATGCTGATCGGCGCGCAAGCCGTGCGCGGCACCGAAGCCCTGCTGCAGGCCATCAATCCCACCACCGGCGAAGCCCTGGGCCCTGACTTCCATGGCGGCGGCCAGGCCGAGGTCGAGCGCGCCTGTGCGCTGGCTGAAGCCGCTTTCGACACCTACCGCAACACCACGCCAGAGCAGCGCGCGGCCTTGCTCGAAGCCATCGCCACCGGCATCGAAGCGCTGGGCGACACGCTGACCGAACGCGCCCATATGGAAAGCGCGCTGCCGATCGCGCGCCTGCAGGGCGAGCGCGGCCGCACCGCCGGCCAGCTGCGCCTGTTCGCCACCGTGCTGCGCGAAGGCCGCTGGCAGCAGGCCACCTTCGACGCCGCGCTGCCCGAGCGCAACCCGCCGCGCCCGGACCTGCGCATGCAGTGCATCGCCATCGGCCCGGTGGCGGTGTTCGGCGCCAGCAACTTCCCGCTGGCCTTCTCCGTGGCCGGCGGCGACACCGCCTCGGCACTGGCCGCGGGCTGCCCGGTCGTGGTCAAGGCACACCCGGCGCACCTGGGCACGTCGGAACTGGTGGGACGCGTGATCCAGAAGGCCGTGCAGGACGCGGGCCTGCCCGAAGGCGTGTTCTCGCTGCTGGTCGGGGCGGGCAATGCCATCGGCACGGCACTGGTCTCGCATCCGGCAATCCAGGCGGTGGGCTTCACCGGCTCGCGCGCCGGCGGCCTGGCGCTGATGCAGGCTGCCCAGCGCCGCCCGCAGCCGATTCCGGTGTATGCGGAGATGAGCAGCATCAATCCGGTGTTCCTGCTGCCGGCGGCACTCGATGCACGCGGCGAGGAAATCGGCCGCCAGCTGGTGGATTCGCTGGTGATGGGCGTCGGCCAGTTCTGTACCAACCCCGGGCTGGTGATCGGCATTGAAGGCCCCGCGCTCGACAAGTTCCGCGCAGCGGCGCTCGGCGCGCTGCAAGGCAAGCCGGCAGCGACCATGCTGACGCCCGGCATCCATGCCGCCTTTGAGCAAGGCGTGGCGCAGCTGTCGTCGCTCGACGGTCTGCAACGCATTGGCGACGGCGTCGACGGCAACGGGGCCAACCAGGCGCGGCCGGTGATGTTCGAGACCACCGCGGCGCAGTTCATGGCGGATCACCGGATGCAGGCCGAGGTGTTCGGGCCGTCGACGGTGCTGGTGGTGTGCCGCGATCTCGACGAGATGCTGACGGTGGCGCGGCAGCTTGAGGGCCAGCTGACGGCGACGATGCAGCTCGACGATGCCGACCAGGCGGCCGCGCGGCGCCTGCTGCCGGTGCTGGAACGCAAAGCCGGGCGGGTGCTGTGCAATGGCTATCCGACTGGGGTTGAGGTTGCCTATGCGATGGTGCATGGCGGGCCGTTCCCGGCGACTTCGGATGCGCGTTCGACTTCAGTGGGGGCGACGGCGATTGACCGGTTCTTGCGGCCGGTTTGTTATCAGAACTTGCCGCAGGCGTTGTTGCCGGAAGCGGTGAAGGGTTAATCCCGCAGGCCCCGCAGTACGCGGGGCCTTTTCTTATTGGGGACTTCGCTAGATTAGGGGAGCCCTTGGCGAACGGGGCTGCTTTGGATTGGCCGCCATGCGGTCGGGTGTTGTTCTTGGCGGGCGTGGGCGGACCTGTCAGAAATTTTGTGTTTAGGGCATAACATGTCGATAAGGAGCATGTATGCCACGCAAGACGAAAACCAGCCAAGCCGCAGACCGTGAGCTGCCGGCCATTCCCGAGGACCTGATCGCCCATTTCGTGAAGGGCCCCATGACCGCCGAGGCGGTTCAGGACGCCTCGATGGCGTTCAAGAAGGCCCTGATCGAGCGCGCCTTGGGCGCCGAGCTCGGCCATCACCTGGGCTACCAGCCGGGCGCGGAGCGCCCGGCCGGCACGGCCAACCAGCGCAACGGCAAGAGCGCCAAGACCGTCCTGACCGAGGATGGCCCGCTGAGGGTGGACATCCCGCGCGACCGCGATGGCAGCTTCGATCCGATCCTGATTCCCAAGCACGAACGGCGCTTCACCGGGTTCGACGACAAGATCATCGCCATGTACGCCCGTGGCATGACCGTGCGCGAGATCCAGGCGTTTCTGGCCGAACAGTACGGCACCGAGGTCTCGCCCGAGTTCATCAGCTCGGTGACCGATGCAGTGATGGACGAAGTCACTGCCTGGCAGGCCCGCCCGCTTGAGGTGATGTATCCGGTCGTGTTCTTCGACGCGCTGCGGGTCAAGATGCGTGAGGACGGCGTGGTGCGCAACAAGGCCGTCTACCTGGCCTTGGGCGTGCTGCCGGACGGCACGCGCGACATCCTGGGCCTGTGGATCGAGACCACCGAAGGTGCCAAGTTCTGGATGAAGGTGTTCAACGACCTGAAGACCCGTGGCACCCGGGACATACTGATCGCGGTGACCGATGGTCTTAAGGGCATGGAACAGGCCCTGGCCGCGGTGTTCCCGAACACCACGCTGCAGACCTGCATCGTGCATCTGATCCGGAACAGTTTGGAGTACGCCAGTTGGAAGGAGCGCCGGGCCGTGGCTGCGGCGCTCAAGCCCGTGTACACCGCGCCCACCGTGGAGGCTGCGCTGGCCGAGCTGGCGGCCTTCGAGCAAGGGGAATGGGGCAAGCGGTACACCCCGATCGCCGCGTCCTGGCGTCGCGCGTGGGACCAGGTGATCCCGTTCTTTACGTTCCCGCCGGCGATCCGCAAGATCATCTACACGACCAACGCGATCGAGAGCGTCAACGCCCAACTGCGCAAGATCATCAAGACGCGGGGTCACTTCCCCAGCGATGAAGCGGCGACCAAGCTGCTGTGGCTGGCCCTGCGCAACATCACCGGGAAGTGGGGCAGTTCAACGCATGACTGGAAGGCTGCCATGAACCAGTTTGCAATCCTCTACGAGGAGCGCTTCACCCATCCACATCGTTGAGATAATGCTGGCTCACCGGTCGAAATGACGATGAGCCTTTAACTGCCCTGCACACAAAAAAACTGACAGGCCCGCGTGGGCTGCGCTTCGCGCAAGCGCCCGATGACCGTCAGCGCATTTTGAGCCCGCGCAGCAGCCGTAGGCGTCCCCGCGATGCCGTTTGCAGCAGGCGGCCTACGCCCCGCATGGGGATCGTTCAATAGTGGGCTAACGCAGGCACTATCCCTGACTCACATGGCGTAGCAGGGTCGAACGAGCAACCACGCCCAAACGGCAAGCACCACCGTGCGAACCACCAACGCCGTGGAATTGATTGCCAGCCGCATAGGCGACGCGTTTTTTGGTTACTTTTTGTCGCTCGGACAAAAAGTGACTCGCCGGCTACGCCGGCGAAACAGCCCACGCTAGTCAAGAGCGACACCCGAGCGCATGGCACCAAGCCAAAACCAGCCACACCCGCAAATCTGTGAAGAACCTGCTGCGGTCCGCTAGCTCCCACTCAAGCCTCCAGCTTGATCCCCGCCTGCTTCACCACCCCCGCCCATCGCGTCTGCTCGGCAACAAAGAACTTCCCAGTCTCCCCCGGCGTCATCGTCACCACCTCCGCCCCCTGGGCCACCAGCTGCGCGCGCAGATCCGGCGCGCGGATGATGCGGATCAACTCGCCGCTGATGCGCGCCACCATCGCATCGGACATGCTGGCCGGGGCCATCACCCCCTGCCACGTTCCGGATTCGAAATTCGGCACGCCCTGCTCGGCGATGGTCGGCACGTTCTGCAGCAGCGGCATGCGCGTGCGCTTGGACTGGGCGATCAGCTTTAGCTTGCCCGACTGCACGTGCGGCAGCGTGGCCAGCATGCCGTTCATCAGCACCTGGGCGCTGCCGCCCACGGTATCGGCAATGGCCTGCGAGCCGCCTTTGTAGGGTACGTATTGCCACTTGGCGCCGGTGGCCTGCTCCACCGCCACGCCGGCCAGGTGCGGCGCGCTGCCGATGGCGGTCACGGCGAAGTTGAGCTGGCTGCGCTGCGACAGCGCCACCAGTTCCTTCACGCTGGCCGCCTGCACCGACGGATGCACCACCAGCAGGTGCGGCGAGTAGGCCAGCATCGACACCGGCTTGAGGTCCTTGGCGATATTGAAGGTCAGCTTGGTATAGACCGACGGGCTGATCGCCAGCGCGCCGATATCGCACAGCATCAGCGTGTGGTTGTCGGTGGCCTGCGCGACCAGTGCCGCGCCGACGTTGCCGTTGGCGCCGGGGCGGTTGTCCACCACCACTGACTGGCCCAGCGCTTCGCCCAGCTGCTTGCTAATCAGGCGCGCGATGATGTCCGACGAGCCGCCGGCGGTGTATGGCACCACCAGGCGGATCGGGCGGGTGGGCCAGTCTTGCGCGGCGTGCGCCGCCGATGACAGGCCCGCGAGCGGGCCGGCGGCCAGGCCGGCGGCCAGTGCGGAGGATTGCTTGAGGAAGGTGCGGCGTCCCTGGGTCATGCTGTTGTCTCCTGTCGATGACGCGCGCGCCGGCGCGGCACGCTATGCGTGCATGGCCGGCGCGGTCGGTGCTGCAGTGTCCGGGTTCAGTGGGATGGCTTCAGTCCAGCGCGATCTTGCCCTTCTCGATCACGGTCTTCCAGCGCTGCAGCTCCTGCGCCTCGAACTGGCTGAACTGCTCAGGCGTGTTGGCCACCACCTCGAAGCCGTTCTCGGACAGCTTCTGGCGCATCTTCGGGTCGTTCAGCGACGACACCAGCGCGCCGTGCAGGCGGCTCTTCACCTCGGGCGGCAGGCCGCGCGGCGCGGCCACGCCCTGCCAGGAGTACACCTCCACATCCTTCACGCCGGCCTCGGCCATGGTCGGCACATTGGGCAGCACCGGCGAGCGCTTGTCGGAGGTCACCGCCATGGCCTTGAGCTTGCCGGTGCGGATGTGCTGCAGCACGGCGTTGACGTTCTGGAACGACACGTCGACCTGGCCGGCAAGCAGGTCGGAGATGGCCGGGCCGCCGCCCTTGTAGGGCACGTGCAGGCCGTCGGTGGCGCTCTTCTGCCAGAACAGCGCCGCGGTCAGGTGATCGGACGAGCCCGCGCCGGACGAGGCAAAGCTGACCTTGCCCGGGTTCTTCTTCATGTAGGCCACCAGTTCCTGCAGCGTGTTGGCCGGGAACTGCGGATTGGCCACCAGCACGTTGGGCGCGCGCACCGCCACCGTCAGCAGGTCGAAATCCCTGGCCGGGTCATAGGCCAGGTTCTTCTGCAGGAACGGGTTCACCGCATACACGCCGATCGACGCCACCATCATGGTGTAGCCGTCCGCCGGCGCGCGCTTGACGAAGGTGGCGCCGATGGCGCCGGTCGCGCCGGGGCGGTTGTCGATGACGAAGGGCTGGCCCAGCTTTTCATTGAGCGGCACGGTCAGCATGCGCGCGATGGCGTCGCTGGAGCCGCCCGGCGGGAACGGCACCACGACCGATACCGGGCGTTGCGGCCAGTCCTGTGGCGCGGCGTAGGCGGCGGCGCTGACGGTCAGGGCCGCCACCGTGACGACAGAGCCGAGCGCAAAGGCGCGCAGCCAGTGGTGCAGGCGCAGGGCGGGCTGGCGTTGGAACGTGTACATCGTTGTCTCCTGCAGTGTGTCTTTATCAGATGAGCCCGGCCGTCCCGATAACGGCAACGGCCGGTTGGCGTCATTGCCGGTACCGCGTCAGCGCACCATGCAGGGCGCCTTGTTGTTGAACTTCCAGCCCGGGATCAGGAACTGCATCGCCGCGGCATCGTCGCGTGCGCCCAGGCCCTTGCGCTGGTACAGCGCGTGCGCGCGCGCCAGGGCATCCATGTCGAGCTCCACGCCCAGGCCCGGCGTCTTGGGCACCTGCACCAGGCCGCCTTCGATCTGCAGCGGGTTGCGGGTCAGGTTCTCGCCGTCCTGCCAGATCCAGTGCGTGTCGATGGCGGTGACGCGCCCCGGTGCGGCGGCGGCCACGTGGGTGAACATCGCCAGCGAGATATCGAAGTGGTTGTTCGAGTGCGAGCCCCAGGTCAGGCCCCACTCCGCGCACATCTGCGCCACGCGCACCGAGCCCTGCATGGTCCAGAAGTGCGGGTCGGCCAGCGGGATGTCGACCGACTGCAGCCGCACCGCATGCCCCATCTGGCGCCAGTCAGTGGCGATCATGTTGGTGGCGGTGGGCAGGCCGGTGGCAGTGCGGAACTCGGCCATGATCTCGCGCCCGGAGTAGCCGTCTTCGGCACCGCACGGGTCTTCGGCATAGGCCAGCACGCCGCGCTTGTCGCGGCACAGGCGCACGGCTTCTGCCAGCGACCAGGCGCCGTTTGGGTCCAGCGTGATGCGCGCCTTCGGGAAGCGTTCGGCCAGCGCCAGGATCGCTTCCATCTCTTCGTCGCCGCTCAGCACGCCGCCCTTGAGCTTGAAGTCGTTGAAGCCGTAGCGCTCATAAGCGGCTTCGGCCAGGCGCACCACGCCCGCGGGGGTCATCGCCACTTCATTGCGCAGGCGGAACCACGCGTTGTCGGCATCGGGCTCGGTGCGGTAGTCCAGCGTGGTGCGCTGGCGGTCGCCGATATAGAAGAGGTAACCCAGCATCTCCACCGCGTCGCGCTGCTGGCCTTCGCCGAGCAGCGCGGCCACGGGCACCTCCAGGTGCTGGCCGAGCAGGTCGAGCAGGGCCGCCTCCAGTGCCGTCACCGCATGGATGGTGATGCGCAGGTCAAAGGTCTGCAGGCCGCGGCCGCCGGCATCGCGGCTGGCGAATGCCGCGCGCACGCGGTTCAGGATGGCCTGGTACTGGCCGATGGGCTGGCCCACCAGCAGCGGCCGCGCGTCTTCCAGCGTCTGGCGGATGCCCTCGCCGCCCGGGACCTCGCCCACGCCGGTTTGGCCGGCGCTGTCGCGCACGATCACGATATTGCGCGTGAAGTACGGGCCATGGGCGCCGGACAGGTTCATCAGCATGCTGTCATGCCCGGCCACGGGCACCACGGTCAGTTCGGTTACGACCGGGGTGTGGGCGGACGCCATGGGGGCGGCGGTTGGGGTCATCTCTGGGTTGTCTCCGGCATTTCTGATGGCGGGCGCAGTATCGTTCACCCCGACCATCGTGTCGCGTATGTTATCTGTCATCGTATGACTGATAACCCAGTATAATGAGGCCATCTCGAACCGGTCAAGTCCGGGAAACCCCGCCCGTATCCACCATGCCGAACTCCACCCCCGCCCAGTCCGTTCCGCCCGTTCCTGCGCCGCAAGCGCCGCTGCGCCGCCGCGGCCGCACGCTTGCCGAGGAAGTGGTGCAGGCCCTTGGCGAAGAGATCCGCCAGGGCCAGCTCAAGCCCGGCAACAAGCTGCCGACCGAGTCGGAGATCATGGCGTCGATGGGGGTCAGCCGCACCGTGGTGCGCGAGGCACTGTCGCGGCTGCAGGCCAGCGGCCTAGTGGAGACCCGCCACGGCATCGGCACCTTCGTGCTGGCGCGCGCGGCCGAGGCGCCTTCGCCCTTCCGCATCGGGCCGGACGCGCTGGGCACGGCCATGGATGTGATGGCGATGCTGGAATTCCGCGTCAGCCTTGAAGCCGAGGCCGCGGGCCTGGCCGCATCGCGCCGCACCGACGCGCAGCTGGCCGCCATGCGCCAGGCGCTGGATGAGCTCAAGCGCAGCGCCGGCGCCGGCAACGACGCCGTGGAGAGCGACTTTGCCTTCCACCTGGCGATCGCGCGCGCCACCGGCAACCGCTACTTCACGGACATCATGGGCCACCTGGGCACCATGGTGATCCCGCGCAGCCGCCTGCAGGTCAGCACGCCCGAGCGCGAGCAGTACCTGGAGCGCGTCAGCATCGAGCACGAGAACATCTACGACGCGATCGAGCGCCGCGACCCCGACGGGGCCAAGGCCGCCATGCGCATGCACCTGACCAACAGCCGCGAACGGCTGCGCAAGGCCTCAGGGACGGCCGCCGCCCAAGGCTGACCGGCGCGCACGCACCTGGGTGGGTGTCGCCCCGCCAAGTCATACGATGTCTAATGAGAATGACCGGGCTCAGGGCGTCAGCCGGCAGCGCCGCGCAAAATCCACCAGCTCCACCAGGGACGAGACCTGCAGCTTGCCCATGATGCGTGCCTTGTAGCTGCTGACGGTCTTGTTGCTGATGAAGAGGCTGGCGCTGATGGCCTTGTAGGACATGCCGCGCGCCAGCATCTGCAGCACCACCAGTTCCTTGTCGGAGAGGCGCCGCAGGATCTCCTCGTCCGCCGACATGGCCTGGCGCGGCGCGCCGCCGCGGTTGAGCACCGGGAACACGGTATAGCCCGCCAGCACCGCCTCGACCGCACGCAGGATTTCCTTGATGTCCTGGGTCTTGCTGACGAAGCCCTGCGCACCGGCCTGCCATGACCGACTGATGAACACCGCCGGGTCCAGCGCCGTCACCACCAGAATGCGCACCTGCGGATGGATCGCGCGCAGGCGTGGCGCCACATCCAGCCCGCTGGAGCGCGGGATGTCCAGGTCGAGCAGCACGAGGTCCGGCATGCGCGCGCGCACCAACTCGATGGCGCACTGTCCGTTGTCTGCTTCGATCACCTCGTCTACGCCAAGCAGCTGCAACAGGTGGTGCCTGAGCACCAGCCGCATCGCCGGATGGTCGTCAACGATCAGGATGGTTGTCATGCGTGGCTTCGTAGTCCGGGAATGCATCGGCAACCGGGCGCATCCTGACCGGCCATGGGATGGCAGGGCGATGAACACGCGGGGCGCGATGCTGCGCCAGTATAGGGAGCCGCGGACGCTGGCAGGATGGGAGAAATCGGTTTCGCATGAAGCCGAATCCTAGGCCCGCCTCAGACACACGCTCATGCCGGAGCACCGGGCTGCGGCGGTGTGCCCCTGCGCACGGCAGGGACAACGGCAAACGGCCAGTGGTGCTACTCTATTCCAGCGTGTTTCATCCATGGAGAACACTGTGCCTCGCAAGACCCCCATCGAGCGCTACCGCAATATCGGCATCAGCGCGCATATCGACGCCGGCAAGACCACGACGACCGAACGGATCCTGTTCTACACGGGCGTCAACCACAAGCTGGGCGAAGTGCACGATGGCGCTGCCACCATGGACTGGATGGAGCAGGAGCAGGAGCGCGGCATCACCATCACGTCGGCCGCCACCACTGCCTTCTGGAAGGGCATGGCCGGCAACTACCCCGAACACCGCATCAACATCATCGATACGCCGGGACACGTCGACTTCACCATCGAAGTCGAGCGTTCCATGCGCGTGCTCGACGGCGCCTGCATGGTCTATGACGCTGTCGGCGGCGTGCAGCCGCAGTCCGAGACGGTCTGGCGCCAGGCCAACAAGTACGCGGTGCCGCGCATTGCCTTCGTCAACAAGATGGACCGCGTCGGTGCCGACTTCTTCCGCGTGCAGACGCAGATCGCCGACCGCCTCAAGGGCCGCGCCGTGCCGATCCAGATCCCGCTGGGCGCCGAGGACCATTTCCAGGGCGTGGTCGACCTGGTCAAGATGAAGGCCATCGTCTGGGACGATGCCAGCCAGGGCGTGCGCTTCGAATACCAGGACATTCCGGCGGACCTGCTGGCCACCGCGCAGGAATGGCGCGACAAGATGGTCGAAGCCGCCGCCGAGGCCGACGAGACGCTGCTCCACCAGTACCTGTCGGGCGAGCCGCTGACCGAGGAGCAGATCAAGCGCGGCCTGCGCAAGCGCACCATCGCCAACGAGATCGTGCCGATGCTGTGCGGCAGCGCCTTCAAGAACAAGGGCGTGCAGAGCATGCTGGACGCCGTCATCGACTACCTGCCCTCGCCCGCCGACGTGCCGGCCATCCTGGGCCACACCGAAGACGACCGCGAGGCCGAGCGCCATCCCAGCGACGACGAGCCGTTTGCAGCGCTGGCGTTCAAGATCATGACCGACCCCTTTGTCGGCCAGCTGATCTTCTTCCGCGTCTATTCCGGCGTGGTCAAATCCGGCGACACCGTCTACAACCCGGTCAAGGCCAAGCGCGAGCGCCTGGGCCGCATCCTGCAGATGCACGCCAACGTGCGCCAGGAGATCAAGGAAGTGCGCGCCGGCGACATCGCCGCGGCCGTCGGCCTGAAGGAAGCGACCACCGGCGACACCCTGTGCGACCCCGACAAGGTCATCATCCTGGAGCGCATGAGCTTCCCGGAACCGGTGATCTCGCAGGCCGTCGAGCCGAGGACCAAGGCCGACCAGGAAAAGATGGGCATTGCGCTGAACCGCCTTGCGCAGGAAGACCCGTCCTTCCGCGTGACTACGGACGAGGAATCCGGCCAGACCATCATCTCCGGCATGGGCGAGTTGCACCTGGAAATCCTGGTCGACCGCATGCGGCGCGAGTTCGGCGTGGAGGCCTCGGTCGGCAAGCCCCAGGTGGCCTACCGCGAGACCATCCGCCAGCCGGTCAAGGACGTGGAAGGCAAGTTCATCAAGCAATCGGGCGGACGCGGCCAGTACGGCCACGTGGTGCTCAACCTCGAGCCGATGCCGCACGGCGGCGGCTATGAGTTCGTCGATGCCATCAAGGGCGGCGTGGTCCCGCGCGAGTTCATCCCCGCGGTGGACAAGGGCATCCGCGAGACCCTGCAGTCAGGCGTGCTGGCCGGCTACCCGGTAGTCGACATCAAGGCCACGCTGGTGTTCGGCTCCTACCACGACGTCGACTCGAACGAGAACGCATTCCGCATGGCCGGCTCGATGGCGTTCAAGGAAGGCATGCGCCGGGCCAGGCCCATCCTGCTGGAGCCGATGATGGCCGTCGAGGTGGAAACGCCTGAGGAATTCACTGGCAACGTGATGGGCGATTTGTCGTCACGCCGCGGCATGGTGCACGGTATGGAAGACATCGCCGGTGGCGGCGGCAAGATCGTGCGCGCCGAGGTGCCTCTGGCAACCATGTTCGGTTACTCCACCACGCTGCGCTCGCTGACGCAGGGACGCGCGACGTACACGATGGAGTTCAAGCACTATGCCGAGGCGCCGGCCAATGTGGCTGAGGCGGTGATTTCGACGAAGCGGGCGGGGTAACAAGGGTGTGCTCCCCTCGCCCGCTTGCGGGAGAGGGGCCGGGGGAGAGGGCCGGCGCATCCACGCGCCCGCGCCCTCCCCCCTCATCACCTCAGCAGGCCGCCGCCGTCATCTTGAAGATCCCCTGCGCATTGCCCGCATCAAACCCCAGGTCATAACGCTGCGGCGCGGCCGCTTCTTCGGCAAAGCGGTCTCGCGTGATGAACTCGTAGAACGACCCCGGCACGTCCCGCTCCACCGTCTCGCCCTGCGCGCCGACGAAGTTGCGGCGCACCGTATCCGCGCGGAACGCGGTCTGTTTGACGCGCCCGCTGCGCGAGACTTCCACCTTGTCCTTCATCGGCCGGCCCAGCTGCTTCTGCTGCTCGGCCAGCGCGAACACGTCGTCGACGCGGTCGGTGGCATGGTTGAAGGCGTTGCCTTCGGTGGCGACCCAGGCCATCTCCGCCGATTCACTCAGCAGGGTTTCATAGTCGGCCAGGCTCGGCGTGGCGTGCTGGCGCTCGAAGCATGGCACCAGCAGGCCGACCAGCTCGGCGCCGTCGGCCAGGTCCAGCGCGCCGTCGCGCTCCAGCTGCCACAGCAGGGTCTGCGCGCGCGGCGTGAGCGGGTCTGCGGAGGTGCCGGTGACGCGGCTGACGGCGGCGCGGAAGGCTTCGCTGAAGCGTTCCGGATGGAATTCGCTGAGGAAGAACTGGGCGATGTCCTCGGGCGCGTCGGCATGCGCGTATGAGCGGCCGGTCATGCCGATGCGGTCCAGCGGATAGGTGCCGTTGAGCACGTAGCCGAGCGGGCGCAGGATGCGGGTGAAGGCGGCCTCGCCTTCGGGCAGCGCGCCGTTGTCGCGCCACTTGACCGTGCGCAGCGCGCCATGGTCGAAGGTGACCTTGCCGCCGGCAGCGGCGACATCGTCGGTGTAGGCGCGGCCGCTCGGCACGCGCTCGAGGATGCCGCCGAACAGCACCATGTTCAGGGCCTGGGCAATTTCCGCGCGGCTGGCACGGCCCTGCGGGGCCTGCGGCAGATCCGCGGGCAAGGTGACCAGCGCGAGCAGTTGCGCGGCGCGGGCGGCGCCGACGTTGGCGGTAAGGAGCGTGGAGAGTTTGGAGGTCATGGGCGCAAACAGGTGAGCACTGGATGGCAGCCGGGCTGGCGACGATCCGCGAGGCAGGATAGGGGCGCCCCCATGGCGCGCACAAGCGCGCATTGCGCACAACGTTGTGCGTGCGGCGCACGACCGCGGTAGCGGTGCGGCCTGGCGCCGCTGTTTATACTGTCAGCCTTCCTTCCCTCGCAGTCCCATGAGAAACGACATCCCCAACCTGGGCGCGCTGCAGGCCTTCGAGGCTTCGGCACGGCTAGGCAGCTTTACCCGCGCCGCGGCAGAGCTGGCGCTGACGCACAGCGCGGTGGGGCGGCAGGTGGCGCAGCTGGAGCAGCGCCTGGGCGTGGCGCTGTTCACGCGCGTGCGCCGGCGCCTGGAGCTGACCGATACCGGGCGCGAATACGCCGCGCGCATCCGCCGGCACCTGGACCACCTGCAGCGCGACACGCTGGAAATCACCACCGGCCGGGCCATGGGCTACACGCTGGAGCTGGCGGTGGTGCCCACCTTTGCCACCCAATGGCTGATCCCGCGCCTGCCGGACTTTGCGCGGCGCCATCCCAATGTGACGGTCAACCTGTCGGCGCGCTCGCAGCCGTTTTCGTTCCAGGAATGCGCCTATGACGCGGCGATCTACTTCGGCGACCAGTTCTGGCCCGGCACGCGCGGCGGCGTGATCTTCCGCGAAGGGGGCATGGTGCCGGTGTGCAGTCCCGCCTTCCTGGCCGGGCACCCCGTGACCGGCGCCGCCAGCCTGGCGCGCTGCCGACACCTGCACCTGAGCACGCGCGCCAACGCCTGGCGCGACTGGTACGCGGCACAGGGCTGGGCCTATGACCTGGCCGCCTCGCGCGGGCCGCGCTATGAACTGTTCACGATGATGACGGCCGCCGCCGCGGCCGGGCTCGGCATCGGCCTGGCGCCGCGCCTGCTGATCGAGCGCGAGCTGCAGACCGGCCAGCTGGTGATCCCGCTGGCGGGCATGCTGGACGAGCAGCAGGGCTACTACTTTGCCTATCCGGAGGGCCGGCCCGAATCCGAAGCGCTGGCGGCCTTCCGCAACTGGATCCTGGGCCTGTCGCGCGATGCGCCGGCCACGGCTGCGGGCAACTGATCGCGCCACCTCGCTGCGGTCGATGACGCACTTTCCGGGGGCGTTTGCGCAATGCAGGTAAACCAGCGCCTGGTCCGAGCCGCTGTATATCGGCGGTGACTTCTTCTTCCAGGACTACCGGATTAACAACAGCGTGGTCTACATGAAGACCGCCGGCGAGCAGCCTGGCAGCCTGGCGCGCGGCACCACGCTGGGGGGCGGGCTGATGTTCCAGCAGGGCGCGCCGCCCGCCGCGGGCGTGGACAGCACCACGCGCGTGGGCGTCATGCTTGGCATGCGGCATCGCTTCTAGGCTCCGCCGGGAACCGCTGCAGGAAGGCGCGCAGCGCCACGCTGACGCGCCTTTTTTCCATGCCACACGAAAGAATTACCACGGCGGCAGCTGGCGACTTCAGCTCCATGCGCACGGCGCCACAAACGGCGCAGGCATGGTCATTGCGCAGGCCATGCATTCCAACGTCTTGCGACAAGGAGCACAGCATGCCGAACCAACCTCCCACCCGTGAAGGCGCGGCCATCATCGGTTCAGGCGTGGGCGAAGGCCCGGGCCCTGAAGTGATGGCGGCATCGAGCCTTGACGGCACCAAGGCCTATTCATCCGACGGCGAACACGTCGGCAAGATTTCCGAGATCATGCTGGATGTACCGCACGGCCGCATCGCCTACGCGGTGCTGACCACCGGCGGCTTTCTCGGCATCGGCGACACACTGCACGCCATCCCATGGAATGCACTGGTCATGGACACCGACGAGAAATGCTTCCGGATTGCCGTGACGGCAGACCGGCTCAAATCCGCACCGGGCTTCAACAAGGACAGCTGGCCGAGCATGGCCGATCCCCAGTGGGGCAAGTCGCTGCACGAGTACTACGGCCGCGACCCGTACTGGGTGTCCCCGCCGCTGTAAGGCTACGCAGGGGCTACACCCAGGTTGCGAGCAACCAGCGCGCGACCTGCGCGGCCAGGCCGATACCCGCCACGCCGGGCAGCAGGCGCTGCACCGCGCGTGGCGCATAGGAACGGCCCAGCGCCACGGCAAACGCGCTGGCGGTCAGCGTGCCAAGCCACGACACCGTTCCCAGTGGCCCGCCGTCGGCAGCAACATGGAGCGACCAGGCCAGCGCCAGCGTCATCAGGTCGAAGCCAGCTACCGCCGCCGGATCGCCCCCTGCAGCCACCAGACCACCCTCAAAAAAAGAGGCTGCCCGGTAAAATTCTCTTGTAATGAGATCGATTCCCATTTACCATTCGATCACTGCCTGACGCACGGCGCACCGCCCGACAGGCAGACCGGCCAGGTCCGGCGCGCCGCGGCACGCGGCAGCAACCGAAGCTGGCAGGAACAGGATTTCCGGATGCCGCTGCGGCGGCATTCGACACCGACTTTTGTGGGGACCGCTCCGTCACGCGGAGCGTTTGGCAGTAGCCAGTCTTCGGAAGATCGGGAAAGCAACCAGACCCCGCTTTCCCGATCGCGTCTTCCGGTGACAAGCCAGGCCACCTTTTTATTCCGCGCGTCGTGCAGGCACGGCGCGCCGCCAGGGCCGGGAGCACCAGCGCTGGTCCGTCCCTGGCGCTTCAGCCTGAAATCCCGCCAAGCCATCGACGCCGCCCGTGCGCGGCGCCGGGCCGGGCGCCGCCCTGCCCGCGGGGCGCCAGCCGCATGCCAATGCCTTCCGCCATGTCATTCGAGAGCAGAAAGCCGATCCATCTCAAGCGCGCCGGCCTGAAGGCCACGTCGCCGCGCATGCGGATCCTTGAAGTGTTCCGCACCAGCGCCCGGCGCCACCTGAGCGCCGAAGACGTCTACCGCATCCTGCTGACGCAGGACGAGGACGCGGGACTGTCCACGGTGTATCGCGTGCTCAACCAGCTGGTGCAGGCCGACATCCTGCTGCGGCACAGCTTCGAGTCCGACCACGCCGTGTTCGAACTCAACGAAGGCGGCCATCATGACCACCTGATCTGCGTTGCCTGCGGCCGCGTGGAGGAATTCCGCGACGAAAGCATCGAGCAGCGCCAGCGCCAGGTAGCCGCCGACAACGCCTTTGTTTTGCGCGAGCACATGCTGGTGCTGTACGGTGTCTGCCCGCAATGCCGGGCCGGCGCCACCGAGGCCGAACCCACGCCGGGGCTGCCCGCCCGGGCGTAAGCGCGCCGCGCACCTGACGGAGCCATCCATGGAGCGCCTGAAGAAGCCCCTGTCCGAACTCAAACGCCTGATCAACCTGTGCCTGCGGCAGGAGCCCGGCTGCCACGACTGCCAGCTGCGCGCGGTCTGCGTGCACCGGCCCGACCACACCGGCTGCAACTGGAGCGCCGAAGTCGACTTCCCCGAACGCAGCGAAGCCGACGCCGTGCGTCACCTGCGCCAGGCACGCCGCGTGGTGGTGATGGTGCGCGAGCAGTACAACGTGGCGGCGGGCACGACGGCACAGGCCTGAACCCGCGGCCTGGCGTCCTGGCTCAGATATCGAGTTGCGCGGCAGTGATGCCGAGTGCGGCGGCAATGCGCTCACGCGAGGTCTTGCGCAGGCGGGTGCTGTTCTCCTGCTGCGCATAGGCGGGCTGTGAAATGCCGAGGCGCACTGCGACGTCTGCCTGGGTCAGGCCAAGATGCTCGCGCCAGGCGCGCAGTGGCGGCACGTCATCGGCCAGCACGCGGCGCACGACCGGATATGGAATCAGCTCGCTTGCGCGCGCATGTTGCGAGAGATAGTCGGCGTAAGGGATCACGACGAATGCAGGTTGGCCATCCGCGCCGAAGATTGTCTGGATCTTCATGGGCCCGACTATATCCCGACGAGGATGACTATACGCCACGGGCACCGTTACCGGGCCCAAGTTTCGGAGCGTTACGACCTCAACGTCCTGCCACCGGCCGCGCCTGCACGGGCGTCTCCACCCCCGCCACCGGCCGCAACACCAGCCACACCGCCACCCCGATCAGCGCGCCACCCGCCGCGTGCGCCCACGATAGTGCCTCGCCCAGGAACAGCGCGCCCCAGATGATGCCGAACGGCGGGATCAGGAAGGTGACGCTCAGCGAGCGCACCGGGCCCAGGTCGGCAATCAGGCGGTAATACAGGATGTAGGCCAGCGCCGTGCACAACACGCCCAGCCCCAGCATGGCCGCCCACACGCCGGTGCCGGCAGCGGGCAGCGTATTGTGGCGCCACAGCGCGGCGAGGCAGAAGGGCAGCAGGAACACGGTGGCGCCGACCATGCTGCCGGCGGCGACCAGCCGGCTGTCCAGCCCGCCGCGCTGCGTGATCCAGCGCCGCGCGAGAAAGCCGGACAGGCCGTAGCAGGCGGTGGCCAGCAGGCAGGCCAGCGCGCCCAGCAGCACGTCCGCCGAGAACGCCACCGGTCCGGTGCGGGTCAGCACCGCGACGCCCGCCACGCCCAGCAGCACGCCCGCGGCCTTGGCGCGCGTGAGCCGTTCGGAAAACGCCAGCGCGCCGATCAGCACGCCCATCAGCGGGGTCATGGCATTGAACACGGCCGAATAGCCGGCCGGCAGCCACAGCGCGGCGACGGCGTACATGACAAACGGGATACCGGAATTGACCACGCCCAGCGCCAGCACCGCCGGCCATTTGCCCTGCATATCCCAGCGCAGCTTCAGCAGCGGCAGGCATGCCGCCAGCGTGAGCGCGCCGATCAGCACCCGGGCGAAGGCGGTCGGCATCGGTCCCAGCACCGGCGCGCCGATGCGGATAAACAGGAAACTGGCGCCCCAGATGGCGGCCAGGGCAAGCAAGCGGGCGAGATCGGCGGGCTTCATCGGGGGAACCAGGAGGCGCCGTGCAAGCCGACGCAGGTTGAGGGTTGCCGCGATTGGACGCCTGTGCAGCGCATACCGCAAGCCGGATTCGGACCTGTGCCCGCCGTTGCCACGATGGCGACCCGCTTTCTGCCTAGGAATTTAAGTGATGTTGACGAATCTACGACATGTTTGAGCGCCGTTCTCGGCACAATGTCGCGCGAACTCGTCACTTTTCTTATCAAAGCCTTTCATCATCACCCCACGCTGGAGGGGGCGCTGTTACCGACGCGTGACAAGCCGCCTTCGATTAAATTAAACTCTGGTCTGCGCCAGAGTTAATTGACCCCTCCGACGCATTCCCGACAAGCCGCCAGGGCTCCTGGCGGCTTCTTTTTTGCCCGAACGGGTAAAATGCGCCTTGCCCGGCGCATCGCGCACTGCCAGTCCAACAGAATGGCAGGCTGCCGCGCCGCCGGCGTCACAACGCCTGCAAACCCCGGGTTCCGGACGGCGCCTGCGTCAACCGGCGCGGCGTCTGCCGCGTTGCCAGTCCACATGAAACGACAGTTCCTGGGCCTGCTGGCCCGCGTCTACGTCCTGCAATTTGCGCTCGAAGTCCCGGCTACGGTGGCCATGCTTGCCGACATGTTGCTGGAATACGGCTTCCAGGTCGATATCGGCTCAGTGCGCCCGTTGCTGCGCGCCCTGCAAATGGAAGGCTATCTGGAAAGCGTGCTGCGCGACGGCATCGGCCGGGTCTACCTGCTGACCGAGCGCGGCCGCGAAGAACTGCAGGCCAGCCGCAAGCGCATCGACGATCTCTACCGCCGCCTGCACGCCGGCCAGCCGGCCACCGACGAAGTGCCGCGCCTGGCCTGATCCGGCCAGGGCGGCCGCCGCGGCGCGGGGGGCGTACCCGTTTCTGCGGGCCATCCCCTCGCCGCCAGGCGCGCCTTGTGCCTTACTTCTTCTCCGCCTTCCCTTCGTAGCGCTTGCTCCATTCAGCCAGGATGCGGTCGCGGTTGTCGCTCGCCCAGCGGAAGTCGTTCTTGATCAGGCGCTTCTCGTAGTCGGCGGGCAGCAGCGCGTCGGGCTTGGCAATGCCGGGCACGGCCAGCACGGCAAAGTTTTTCTCATACAGCGCCATCGCTTCGCGCGAGGCCGAGAAGTCAGCCAGCTTGCGCGCGGCGTCCAGGTTCTTGCTGCCCTTGACGATGGCGGTGGCCTCGATGTCCCAGCCCAGGCCTTCGCTCGGCAGCACGATATCGATCGGCGCGCCTTCCTTCTTCGACTTCATGGCACGGTACTCGAACGCAATGCCGATCGGGAACTCGCCCTGCGCGGCCATCTTGCACGGCTTGGAGCCCGAGTGCGTGTACAGGCCGATGTTCTTGTGCAGGCCATCCATGTACTGCCAGCCCTTCTGCTCGCCCATCATCTGCAGCCAGGCGCTGACATCGAGGAAGCCCGTGCCCGACGAGGCCGGGTGCGGCATCACCACCTTGCCCGCGTAGATCGGCTTGGTCAGGTCGGCCCACGAGGTCGGCTTGGGCAGGCCCTGCTTCTGCGCCTCCACGGTGTTGAAGCAGATCGCCGCGCCCCACACGTCCATGCCGACCCATGCCGGCGGGTTGGCCGGGCTGCGGTACTTGGCATCGATTGCGGCCAGGTTCTTCGGCGCATACGGGTCGAGCATGCCTTCCTTGTCCAGGATGGCCAGGCTGGAGCCGGCCAGGCCCCACACCGCGTCGGCGCGCGGCGCGGCTTTTTCCGCGAGCAGCTTGGCGGTGACGATGCCGGTGGAGTCGCGCACCCACTTGATTTCGATATCGGGATGCACCTTCTCGAACGCGGCCTTGTAGGCGGCGATCTGGTCGGCTTCGAGCGCGGTATAGACCGTCAGCACGGTGGCGGCGCTGGCGTTGCCCGCCAGCATCGGCAGGGCGGCCGCGGCGGCAAGCGCCGTGACAAGGTTGGTGATGCGGGACATGGTTTCTCCTTGGGTTCGGTGAGTGTTCCGGAATGCAGGGGTACGGCGAATCGGGCAAGGGTCAGCCGGCGCGCCAGCGTTGCGCGCGGCGCAGCCAGCCGGCCGAGACCGCGTGCAGCAGCAAGGCCGCCAGCACCGAGGTCAGCAGGATCAGCGTCGACATCGCGGCAGCGGGCGCGGTGTCGCCGGCATCGTCCATGTTCAGCACCGAGATCGCGGCCAGCACGGTGTCGGGGCTGTACAGGAAGATCACCGCCGAGACCGTGGTCATCGACGACACGAAGAGGTAGCGGAAGATATCAAGCAGTGCCGGCAGGCACACCGGCACGGTCACGCGCCAGCATGTCACCAGCGGCGCCACCCCGAGCGACAGCGCCGCGGCCTCGAACTCGTTATCGAGCTGGCGCAGCGCCGCGGCCGCGGTCAGGTGGCCGGTGGTGTAGCAGTGCGCCACGTTGCACAGCACCAGCAGCGCCATGGTGCCGTACAGCGCGTGCAGCGGATTGCCGGGCGCGTTGAAGAAGAACACATAGCCCAGGCCCAGCACCAGCCCCGGCACCGCCATCGGCAACAGGAAACTCGCGCGCAGCACCCCGTGCAGCCAGGCCGGGCCGCGCGTGCGCAGCGTCAGCCAGGCGCCCAGGAAGATCGCCGCCGTGCCCGCCAGCGCGGTCAGCGCCGACAGCTTCAGGCTGTTGCGGTAGGCCAGCCAGCCGCCGCCGTCCATGTTGTCGAAGTCGTAATGCGCCAGCGTCAGGCCCAGGTTGTACGGCCACAGCTTGACCAGCGACGCGCCCACCGCGGTGGCGATCACTGCCAGCAGCGCGGCACTGACCAGCGCCACCAGCAGCAGGCACGCGCCCTCGCGGCCGCGCTCGGGCGCCGGCACATACACCTGCGCGCGGCTGCCCATCTGCGTGCGCTGGCGCTGCTGCATTGCCATGTCCACCGCAAAGGTCAGCAGCGCGGGCGCCAGCAGCAGCATGCCGATGAGCGCGCCACGGTCAAACTGCTGCTGCCCGACCACGGACTTGTATGCTTCCAGCGCCAGCACCGGGTAACCGCCGCCCACCACCTTGGGTACGCCAAAGTCCGTGATCACGAGCGTCAGCACCAGGCAGGCGGCGGCGAACAGGCCCTGGCGCGCGCCCGGTAGCGTGACCGTGTAGAAGGTGCGCCACGGGCTGGCGCCCATCGCGCGCGCCGCTTCATAGAGGCGCGCATCGGCCAGCGACAGCGTCGCCACCAGCACCATCAGCGCATGCGGGAAGGTGTAGAAGGCCTCGCCCAGCACGATGCCCCAGAAGCCATAGATGCCGCCCTGCCCGAAGGCGCCGCGAAAAATGCCCTGGTTGCCGAACAGGTAGACCAGCGCGATCGCCGGCAGCAGCGACGGCGCAAACAGCGGCAGCAGCGCAATGCCGCGCCACAGCGGCCGCAGTGCGATGCAGGAACGCTGCAGCGCATAGGCAAAGCCAAATGCCAGCGGCACCACCAGCGCCACCACCGCCAGCGACACCGCCACGCTGCGGCCGAGCATCGGCAGGAAGTTGGGGCTGGTCACCAGCGCCGCCATGCGCGCGCCCAGCGCCCATTGGCCCGCCGCATCGAACCAGGCCTGGCGGAACAGCGCCAGCAACGGCAGCAGCAAGCCGACGGCCAGCCCGGCCAGCCAGATCCACTTCATCGCGGCCGGGGCACCGTGCGCCAGCCGGGAGGCCAGGCCGGTGCCGCGCGAGGAGGCGGCCTGCGTGCCCGGGTGCGACTCGACCGTGGCTGCGGCGCGCATCATGCAAACACCCGCAACGCCTGCGCGGGCAGCGCAATCCAGAACTTGTGGCCGCCGGCGTCGGGCAGCCGGTGCCGCGCCTCGCGCGCCACGTCGGCAAACAGGGTCAGCCCTGGCAGTCGGTCCGCTTCCAGCGCCAGCCGGTAGCGGTTGCCAAGGTAGGTCTGGTCGACCACGCGCGCCAGCAGCCGGTTGGACTCGGCGGGATCCGGGTCCAGCCGCACCGCTTCCGGGCGGCAGCACAGCCGGCCGGCGGATGCCGCAGGCTGCGGCGTGTTGACCAGGAAATCGACGGCCTGGCTGCCCTCGCCAACGGTGAAGCGCCCGGCCTGCGCGCTGCGCCCCGGCAGCCAGTTGGCCTGCCCGACAAAGCCGGCGACAAAGGCCGACGCCGGCTGCTCATAGATCTCGGCGGGGGTGCCGGCCTGCACGATGCGCCCGCCGTCCATCACGGCAATGCGGTCGGCCATGGTCATGGCCTCTTCCTGGTCGTGGGTGACCATCACGGTGGTGATGTTCAGGCGGCGCTGCAGCTGGCGCAGCTCCAGCCGCAGGTGTTCGCGCACGCGCGCGTCGAGCGCCGACATCGGCTCATCCAGCAACAGCAGCGAAGGCGCCGGCGCCAGCGCACGGGCCATCGCCACGCGCTGCTGCTGACCACCGGAGAGCTGGCCCGGAAACTTGCGCTCGCTGCCGGCCAGGCCGACCAGGCCGAGCATCTCGGCCACGCGCGCGTCGCGGTGCGTGCGTCCCATGCCGCGCCCGTGCAGGCCATAGGCCACGTTCTGCGCCACGGTCAGGTTGGGAAACAGCGCATAGGACTGGAACAGGATGCCGTAGTCGCGTGCCTGCGGCGGCAACCCGGTCAGTTCACGCGCGCCGGCATGGATGCGTCCTGCGTCCTCGCGCTCAAGTCCCGCGATGATGCGCAGCAGCGTGGTCTTGCCGCAGCCGGACGGGCCCAGCAGGCACAGCAGCTCGCCCTGCCCGACCGACAGCGACACGCCGTCCAGCGCCATGAAGCTGCCAAAGCGCTTGCTGACCTGCTCCACCGCCAGGAACGCCCGGCCCTCCCCGGACTTGCCTGCCTGCATGACCGAATCTCCGCAATCTCAATGGAATCGGTCGCCATCATAGGCAGCGCAGATGCCAGCCGTGTGGCAGATCGGCAAAGTATTTCGATGGAAGTATCGGGGGATTTGAGATGGGGCAGCGGCACCGGGGGGCCCGCCGGCAAGTTAGGAATGGTGCCCCTGGGCGATTATGACTCGCGCAGCGCAGTGGCGCCCGCAGACGTGGGGGTCGGCGCCCGAATCCCCTTTTCCAGGATCTCCCGCAGCACCTCGTGCGGTACCGCCTGGCTGAACAGGAACCCCTGCAGCCCGTCGCACCCCTGCGCCCGCAGGAACTCGAACTGCGCCGCCGTCTCCACCCCTTCGGCAATCACCTTGAGGTGCAGCTGGTGACCCAGTGCGATGATCGCCGCGGCCACCGCCTGGTCGTGGCCGGGCGTGGCCACGTCGTCGACAAAGGACTTGTCGATCTTGAGGCGGCTGATCGGCAGCCGGGTCAGGTAATTGAGCCCGGAGTAGCCGGTGCCGAAGTCGTCGATCGACAGCCCCACACCCAGCTCGCGCAACCGGCGGAAGGTCTCGATGGTGGTCTCGCCGCCGTCGACCAGGATGCCTTCGGTGACCTCGATCACCAGCCCCTGCGGCGGCAGGCCGGCCTGCTGCAGGCAGTGCGCCACGGTATCGGGGAAGTTGGCCTGGCGCAGCTGCAGCGGCGAGATATTGACCGCGACCTCGATCTCGCTGCCCAGCGCCTGGCGCAGCGCCTGGATTTCGCGGCAGGCGGTGGCCAGGGTCCATTCGCCCAGCGGCGCCACCAGGCCGCTCTGCTCGGCGATGGGGATGAACTCGGCCGGCTGCATGGCGCCGCGTTCCGGGGTGTTCCAGGTAATCAGCGCCTCGACGCCGGTGATGGCCAGCGTCGCGGCATCGACGATCGGCTGGTAGCGCAGCCGGAACTCATCGCGGGCGAGCGCGCGCCGCAGCAGCCCTTCGATGGTGAAGCGCGCCAACGAGGCCTCGGCCATGGCGCTGGCAAAGCGGCGCAACTGCGCGCGGCCGTCGTGCTTGGCCGCGTAGACGGCCGAGTCGGCGGCCTTGAGCAGCTCGGTCAGGCTATCGCCATCGTCCGGGAAGATCGCCATGCCGATTGACGGCGTCACGCGCAGGCGCTGGCCGCCGGCCTGCAGTTCTTCATTGACGCGCACCTGGATCTTGGCGGCAATCAGCTCGGCTTCGCTGTCGTGGCGCAGGCCGCCCAGCACCACGCCGAATTCATCGCCGCCCATGCGCGCCACCAGGTCGCCCTGTCGTACCGTGCCCTTGAGGCGGTCGGCCATGGTGCGCAGCACGTCGTCGCCAACCGGGTGGCCGAGCGAGTCGTTGATGTGCTTGAAATGGTCCAGGTCGAGGAGCAGCAGGGCCACGCGCTCGCCGTGGCTGCGCGCGTGCAGCAGCAACGCCTGCGCGCGCTCGCTCAGCTCGGCGCGGTTGGGCAGGCCGGTCAGCGGGTCGTGCAGCGCCAGGTGGCGGATGTACTCGTCGACGCGCAGGCGCTCGGTCAGATCGTAGCCGATGGCCTGGTAGCCAGGCGACGGCGCGGACCGGGGCTCGGCACCATCGGCGGGACCGGCTGGCGCGGCGTCGGCGGCCGCAGCCTCGATGGGCGCCGGCAAGGCGAACACCGCCAGTTGCACCGGCATGCGCGAGCCGCCCTTGCGCACCCAGGTCCATTCGCGCTCGTCGGTCAGGCCAAGCCGTGCCTTGGCCACCAGGGCGGGCAGCCCCGGCGGCACCGGCTCGCCCAGTTCGCCACTGAGCATGCGAGCATGGTCGGCCAGTTCGTCGGCAATATGCAGGCCGGTCATGTGCATGTGCCCGACCAGCTCCGCGGTGTTGTACCAGAGCATGCGCTGGCCAGCCGCGTTGATGCCGGTGATCAGCCCGTCCTCATCGAAGGTGATCACGCAGAAGGCGGCATGGTCGAGCAGCCCGGCATAGCGCGCGGCCTGCACCGCGGCGGCCTGCTGGGCGCGCCGTTCCGGCTCCAGGTCCGTGACCGCCCACAGCCAGTGCGCGGTGCCGCCGTCGGCCACAGGCAGGCGCGCGGCGCCGGCGCGCAGCGCGAAGCGGCTGCCGTCTGCGCGCACGCCCGCCAGTTCACGGTGGGCCTCGACCCCGGCCGCAGCGCCGCTGGGGACTACGCCGGTGGCGCCGGGTACCAGGGTGTCCAGGCTGCGCCCGGCCAGTGCCGCCGGATCGGCGCCGAACAGTTGCCCCGCCCGCTCGCTCGCGCGCACCACCACGCCCTGGGCATCGGCCAGCAGGAAGCCGTCGGCCGACTGTGCCATGCACGCCTGCAGCATGGCGTTGTCATCTTCCCAGGCATGGACGGCCTGCGCTTCGCGCTGGCGCGCGGCGCGGCCCCGGCATGCCAGTGCATGGGTGAGCCACGCCAGCAGCAGCGTGGCCAGCGTGCCCGCGGCCAGCACCAGGTACGCCTGCCGCGGGCCATGTGCGGCTTCGAAGGCGGGGCGCGTGGCGCCGCGCAGCGTCCAGGTGACGCCGCCATACTGGAGCTGGCGCTCGCCCTGCAGCAGCGCGGCACTGCCGTCCTCACGGCGCTCGCCCTCGGTCGGCCCGCCGGACAGCATCGGCCCGGGAGCGGCCGGGGAGCCCTCATACAGCGACAGTTCCAGTTCCGCCGCGGCCGGGGCTCCGACCGCGCGCATCAGGTCGCCCAGGCGCAGCGACACGTAGACATAGCCGAGCACCGCGTGGCGCCGCTGCGCCACCGTGCTGACCGCCGCCTCCCCGGCGTAGACCGGCAGGAATATCAGCGCGCCGTGCTGGCGCTGCGCCGCCTCGGCTTCGCGGACCAGTGCCAGGCCGGGCGTGAGCCGCGGTTCGCCGCTGTCGCGGGCGGCTTCCAGCGTCGCCCGGCGCGTCGGCTCGGACAGCATGTCAAAGCCGGCGGCGCGCGTGTTGCGCCCGTCCAGCGGTTCGATATAGAAGATGGGTGCGTACAGGTCGCGCGTGCCGCCGGGATGAATGTCGTAGTCGGCAAGGCCGTCGGCACGGGCGGCCTGCACCAGCCGCGGCACCCGCTGCAACGGCGTGAGCGGCGCGTAGCCGATCGACTGGGTGCCGGCGGGCAGGTCGTCGAGCTGGGCGGTATAGAGATAGTCGCGCCACTGCGCGCGCGAGGTGTCCGAGTTGGCGCTCAGCACGGCGGCCACGCCGCGCAGCAGGCGTTCGTTCTCCAGCATGCGCTCGCGCAGCACGCTGCCGGCCTGTCCCAGCAGTGCGTCGAAATGCTGCTGCGCCTCGCGGCGCTCGAGCCGCTCCGCCTGCAGCCATGCCCCTGCCGTCAACAGCGCGCCGCTGGCCGCGACCAGCAATGACAACAAGGCAGGGGAAAGCGAAGTCAGTCTCATGGTCGATCGGTTCCGGCATGCAGCAGGGGCATGCCGTCTGCGTGGACTTGCCTTCGCATTAACGGGGGACTATACCGTGGCACAGGCAGCCCGCACACCCCCGCCGGGGATGAACCCGTTCGGGGGAAAGACCGCATGCCCCACCACGGCGGGGTATGGTAGGGTTCCACCGGAGATGCCCCCTCCAAGTACGCGACAGTCCGCGCCACTAGTGTCCTGTTCCGTAGATAACTTGCCAAAATGTAATCGTCCAGTTGACTGTCAGGCTAGGCGCGAGGAGGCGCCATAGCAGTAGCTATGGCAACGACGAGCAACGACGCATGGCGGGCAACTGGGCGATTTCATGGCAAGGTATCTGCGGAACAGGACACTAACGCCCCAACTGCGCCCTACATGCCCGTCTACACACCCACGCTGAAAGCGCGCATTGCGATCATCACCACCGTGCTGGCCGCGGTGTTCGGCACCGGCATCGTACTGACCGCCCTGTACGATGCCCACCGCGACCTGCACGATGCGCTGCAAGTCCAGCAGGACTCCGTCGTCAAGCTGACCGCCAGCCAGCTCGACACCGCCATGAGCGACCGCATCGTGCTGCTCTCGCACCAGGCTGCGCAACTCAGCGGCCTGCTGGCGCAGGCGCATGGCGCGCAAGCCGCCGCGGTGCGCGAGCGGGCGCTGGATGCGCTGTCCGCAGCGATCCCGGTGCCGGCCGCGTTCAACGCGCTGCTGGTCGCCGACATGCAGGGCAACATCGTCAGTAACCGCGGCAGCGGGGCGGACATTGGCGACCGCAGCTATTTCCGCGAGGCCGCCCGCTCGCTCGCGCCCGTGGTGTCGCCGCCCATCCGCTCGCGCACCAACGGCCAGATGGGGGTGATGGTGGCGGTGCCGGTGCTGGCGCCGAACCAGGCCTTCGTCGGCCTGGTGGGCGGCTGGCTGGACCTGTCCAGCGCCAACTTCCTGGTCGAGATCCTGCACAACCGCCTCGGCACCACCGGCTACTACTGCCTGGTGTCGGCCGGCCCCGAGCCGGTCTACATCCGCCATCCCGATCCCGCGCAGGCGCGCCAGCCGGCGCAGGCCGTGGCCGATACCTGCGGCGAGGATGACAGCCCCGCGCCGCTGGAATTCCTCACGCCGGCGCGGCCGGTGATCGCACGCTACCTGATGTCGAGCACCGGCTGGGAACTGGTGGCGCTGCTGCCCGCGCGCGAGGCCTACGCACCGCTGCACCAGATGCAGCAGCGCTTCCTGAGCATGGCCGGGGTGGCCATGGCGGCGGTGGCCCTGCTGATCTGGCTGGCTGTGCGGCGCCAGCTGGCGCCGCTGGCGCGCCTGCACAAGGTGGTGCAGGCCAGCGCCAACGACCTGTCCGCGTTCGAGCGGCTGCCGACACGGCAGCAGCGCGACGAGATCGGCGACGTGACGCGCGCCTTCATCAAGCTGATGCGCGACGTGCGCGAGCGCCGCCAGGCGCTGGACCGCAGCGAACGGCGCCTGCGCGCGGTGACCGACACGCTGCCATCGCTGCTGGCCTTTATCGACACCGATGAGCGCTATGTGTTCAACAACCAGGCCTACGAGCGTGTCTTCGGCCTGAAGCCGGAGGAACTGCGCGGCAGGCACGTGCGCGAGATCCTGGGCGAGGCCCGCTACGCGCGCGTGCAGCCATTCATGCAGCGCGCGCTGGCGGGCACTGCGGTGACCTTCGAAACCGAAGACAGCGACCCCGAATACCACTGCATGGAGAGCAGCCTGCGCCCGGAATGGAGCGCCGACGGCAGCGAGGTGGTGGGCGTGCATATCCACGTGCAGGACATCACGCAGCGCAAGCTGGAGACGCAGCGCCTAGCGCGCATGTCGCGCACCGACCACCTGACGCAGCTGATGAACCGCAGCGCTTTCGAGGGCCAGCTGCACGCGGCGATGGTGCGCAGCCGCGAGCATGGCACGCTGATGGCCCTGCTGTACCTGGACATGGACCGCTTCAAGGCCGTCAACGATATTCACGGCCACGCCGCCGGCGACCAGCTGCTGCAGACCTTTGCCCAGCGCGTGCGCCGCTGCGTGCGCGAGCGCGACACCGTCGCCCGGCTGGGTGGCGACGAGTTCGCGGTGGTGCTCGAAGACATGACCCGGCCCGCCGCGGCACGCCGCGTGGCGCAGGCCATCCTGCAGGCAATGGACGAGCCCTTCGACTTCGAGGGCGTGTCCGCCGACGTGGACGTCAGCATCGGCGTGGCGCTCTACAACGGCGGTCCGGCGCAGGACCGCGAACTGATGCGCCTGGCGGACGTGCTGCTATACCGCGCCAAGGGCGCGGGCCGCGGGCGCTATGAGATCGGCCCGCCGGAACTGGCGGGCGAGCTCAGCGCGCAGTAGGCAGCCCCGGCCGAGGGCTCAGTGGATGGTGCCGCCGGGCTTGTCCGACGCCGCGCCGCCGGCCCCCTCGGGCTCGAACGGTACGTGGCGGCCGTCGCTGGACTGGTAGCCCAGCTGCGCATCGGCGCCCAGCATCTTCTCCCACGCGATCATGGCCTGGGCCACCGCATCGGGCGCGCCCTTGAACACCACCACGTCGTTGCCGCAGCCGGGGCATTCGCCGCCGAACACGGCATCGATGCCGGGCAGGCCCGGCACGTCGAGCGCGTCGAATTGCGCGAACGCGGTCTTGCAGTGCCCGCAGACCAGCTGGGCGGGGCGCAAGGCCTCAATCTTTGCGCGTGCCTGTGCCGCACGCTCCTCGGGGGTACCCCGCCGTTTTGCCTCGCCCATGATGTGCCTTCCTTCCCCGTGCTGCCGGTGTGTGTTTGCATCGGCCCCGCCAGTGCGGCGGGACCGTGCCTGTTAGATGCGCAATGCGTGCTGGTGGTGCCCGGCCATTGTCGCAGGTGACGGCCGCGTTGCGTGCGCGCCGTCGCCGATCTGCTGCGCTCAGATGGCATTGTAACCAGCGCGACGCAGCAAATACCGGGCCGACAGGAACCGCCAGCGCCTGCTATTGTGGATAACGATGCCCCGTGCGCGTGCGGATGCGCCGCTTCCGGCACCGTGGGCATGCTGGTCTCATCCACCTACCCCCGAAGGAGGACGTTCCATGATCCGACCCACCGTGCAGGAAAACGCCGCCCGCTACGCCGACTGCATTGCCGCCTGCAATGCCGCAGCCGCTGCCGCACTCAAGTGCGCCGCGGCCTGCCTGGAAGAACAGGACGTGCGCAAGATGGCGCGCTGCATCGCGCTGGACATGGATTGCGCCGGCATCGCCCAGCTGGCCGCGTCCTACATGCTGCGCAACAGCGAGTTCGCGCCGCTGGTGTGTGAAGACTGCGCCGAAGTCTGCAAGTGGTGCAAGGAGGAATGCGAGCACCATGACAACGAGCACTGCCAGGATTGCGCCCGCGCCTGCGCAGCCTGCATGGAGCAGTGCCTGAAGATGACGGCTTAGCGGTCCCAGCCCGATTCCTGCTGCCCCTGCGGCGGTTCGGCCAGCGCGACGAAGGCATCGATCAGCCTGGCGCCACGCCGCTCGCGCAGGCAATAGAGATACTCGTGCAGGCAGGGCGAGGCATCGGTGAAGCCCAGCACGCGCAGGTCCGGATGGCTCGGCACCTCGTGCCGGGCAATCACCGATACGCCCAGGTTGCGTATCACCGCCTCGCGGATCGACTCCCGGCTGCCGATCTCCATCTGCGCCGCGGGGCTCACGCGCGCCTGCGCCAGCATGTCTTCGGTGGCGATGCGCGTGGTCGACCCGAGTTCGCGCATCAGCAGGCGGCAGCCTGCCAGCGCACTGACGGCCACTTCGGTGTGCCCGGCCAGCGCATGGGTGCGGTGCACCACCAGCATCAGCGGATCCACGCCCAGCAGCACGCGCGACAGGCGCGCATCGTCCACCCGCTGCGACGAGGTGGCGATATCGACGCGGTATTCCTGCAGCGCTTCCAGCACTTCCTGCGAATTGCCGGTCACCACGCTGACATCGATGGCGGGAAAGCGCTCGCTGAAGCTGCGGATCAGCTCCAGCACATAGTAGGGCGCGGTCGCACCCACGCGCAGGCTGCCGGTGCGCAGGTCGCCCGAATGGCGCAGGAAGAAATCGATCTCGGTTTCCTGCTGCACCAGCGCCTCGACGCGCGGCAGCAATGCCAGCCCCGCGTCTGACAGCGCCAGGCGGCGCCCGCCGCGGTGGAACAGCTCGACCCCGTAGGCTTCTTCCAGCGCGCGGATCTGCGCGGTGATGGTGGGCTGCGACAGGCCCAGGCGCTTGGCGGCCTGCGTGACGCTGCCGATGCGGGCCACCATGAAGAAGGACTTGAGCTGGGCGATGAGCATGCGGCCGAGGGATGTCGCTAAGGGCAAGGCAAGGCGGCGGGCGCCTGGGCGCCGGCCGCGGTGAAGCGGTATTCTAATGGACTGCACCAGGCCACCCGGCCCAACCGTCCGCTGCCTTGCATAGGAGTCTGCCCATGTCTGCCCCGTCCACCTCCGCCACCCGCATCGAGAAAGACAGCCTGGGCGACGTGCCCGTGCCCGCCGATCACCTGTGGGGGGCGCAGACCGAGCGCTCGCGCCAGAACTTCCGCATCGGCAACGAGAAGATGCCGCCGGCACTGATCGAGGCCTTCGCCATCCTGAAACTTTGCGCGGCGCGCGCCAACGGCGAGCTTGGCGTGCTCAAGCCCGAACTGGCGCACGCGATCGAACAGGCCGCGACCGAAGTCATCGAAGGCCGCTGGCCCGATGAGTTCCCGCTGTCGGTCTGGCAGACCGGGTCCGGTACGCAGACCAACATGAACCTGAACGAGGTCATCGCGAACCGCGCGATTCAGTTGCTGGGCGGCAAGGTCGGCAGCAAGACGCCGGTGCACCCCAACGACCACGTCAACGCCAGCCAGTCTTCCAATGACAGCTTCCCCACCGCGATGCATATCGCCGCCACGCGCGCGATCCAGCAGGAACTGCTGCCGGCACTGGAGCAGCTGCAGCAGACCTTCGCGCGCAAGGTGGAAGCCTTTGCCGATATCGTCAAGGTCGGCCGCACCCACCTGCAGGATGCTGTGCCGCTGACGCTGGGGCAGGAGTTCTCGGGCTACATGACGCAAGTGGCCGATGCGCAGTCGCGCCTGCAGCAGGCCATGCTGCGCGCGATGCCGGTGGCACAGGGCGGCACCGCGGTGGGCACCGGCCTGAACGCCCCGCACGGCTTCGCCGCGGCCTTCGCGCGGGCGCTGGCCGACTACACCGGCCTGCCGTTCGAGCCCGCGCCCAACCGCTATGCGCTGCAGGCCTCGCACGATGCGCTGGCCGACCTGTCCGGCGCGCTCAGCACCACGGCCTCGTCGTTCCTGAAGATCGCGCGCGACTTCATGCTGCTGGGCTCAGGCCCGCGTGCCGGCTTTGCCGAGCTGGTGCTGCCGGCCAACGAGCCGGGCTCATCGATCATGCCGGGCAAGGTCAACCCGACCCAGGCCGAGGCGCTGGCGATGGTGTGCTGCCGCGTGATCGGCAACCACACCACGGTGACGCTGGCCAACGGGCTGGGCACGCTGGAGCTGAACGCCTACAAGCCGGTGATCATCTACAGCCTGCTGCAGTCGGTGAGCCTGCTGGCGGGGGCCGCGTCGAGCTTTGCCGAGCATATGGTCGAAGGCGTCGAGGCCGACCGCGAGCGCATCGCCGAACTGCTGGAGCGTTCGCTGATGCCGGTGACGGCGCTCAATCCGCATATCGGCTACGACAAGGCCGCAGAGATCGCCAAGCTGGCGGTCAAGCGCAACCTGTCGCTGCGCGAGGCGGCGATCGCGTCGGGGCATGTCACCGAGGCGCAGTTTGCCGAGTGGATCGACCTGAAGGGGATGACGCGGGAGGTATAGCCGGGGGGTACAGCAAGGGTGCGCCCCGGCACGGAACGAGCCGCGCCGGGGCAGGCCGGCCTTAGCCGACGAAGGCCTTTTCCAGCACGAAATGGCCGGGATGGCTCATATTGCCTTCGGCGAATCCGCGCGCTTCCAGGATGCCGCGGACGTCCTTGAGCATGTCCGGGCTGCCGCACAGCATGATGCGGTCGTTCTCCAGCGAGAACGGCTCCACGCCCAGTCGCTCGAACAGCTCGCCCGAGGCGATCAGGTCGGTGATGCGGCCGCGGTTGTCGAACTCTTCGCGCGTCACGGTCGGGAAGTACACCAGCTTTTCGCGCACCAGATCGCCCAGGTGCTCGTGCTGCGGCAGGTGTTCCTGGATCAGCTCGCGATAGGCCAGCTCTTCAACGAAGCGGCAGGTGTGGGTCAGCACGACCTTGTCGTAGCGCTCGTAGACCTCCGGATCGCGGATGATCGACAGGAACGGCGCCAGGCCGGTGCCGGTGGCCAGCAGCCACAGCGTCTTGCCGGGCAGCAGGTTGTCCACCAGCAGCGTGCCGGTCGGCTTCTTGCCGACGAAGATCTGGTCGCCCTCGCGCAGGTGCTGCAGGCGCGAGGTCAGCGGGCCATCGGGCACCTTGATGCTGAAGAATTCCAGCGTTTCCTCATAGTTGGCGCTGGCGATGCTGTAGGCGCGCAGCAGCGGGCGGCCGTTCACTTCCAGCCCGACCATGGCGAACTGGCCATTTTCAAAGCGAAAACCAGGGTCGCGCGTGCAGGTGAAGCTGAAAAGGGTGTCGGTCCAGTGATGGACGGAGAGGATGGATTGCTGGTTCAGGTTGCTCATGGCGAAACGCGGGATACAGCGGCAGGATGCAGCGCCAAAGACGGCTGGAAAGGAAGAATCTTAACGCATGCCTGGGAGCGGCGCAGGCGGAGCCTGCAACGCCAGCGCGGGATTTCCGGGATGTGCAATGCGGTGCGGCGCATGCGGCACGCCCGATATTGTTAAGAAATTCTGGCTAATCAAACTACTTTTCGCGAATTTATCCAAAGACAGCCAACATCCATCATGAGGTCATCTTCCATTCGCTCCCAAGGAAACTGCCATGACCTCTACCCCAGCCATCTCCCGCCGCGCCGCGCTCGTCACCGGCGCCTCCCGCGGCATCGGCCGCGCCATCGCGTTGCGGCTGGCCGCCGACGGCTTCGACGTAGCCATTGGCTACGCCGGCAACGCCGCCCGGGCCGAAGCGACGGTGGCGGCGGCGCGCGAGAGCGGCGTGAATGCCATCGCTATCCAGGGCGATGTGGCGCAGGCGTCAGACGTGGCACGGCTGTTCGATGCCGCGCAGCAGGCGTTCGGCCGGCTCGACGTGGTCGTCAACAGCGCCGGCATCATGCAGATGGCGCCGGTTGCGCCGGCCAGCCTGGACGCCTTCGACCAGACCATCGCCACCAACCTGCGCGGCGCTTTCCTGGTGCTGGGCGAAGCCGCCGCGCGGCTGGGCGAAGGCGGACGCATCATTGCGCTGTCGACCAGCGTGATCGCGCGCTCCTTCCCCGGATATGGTCCCTATATCGCCGCCAAGGCAGGCGTGGAAGGGCTGGTGCGGGTCCTGGCCAGCGAACTGCGCGGGCGCGGCATCACCGTCAATGCGGTAGCGCCGGGGCCGGTCGCGACCGAACTGTTCCTCGATGGCAAATCGGAAGCGCAGGTGGCGCAGCTGTCCAAAGTGGCGCCACTGGAGCGGCTGGGCACGCCCGAGGACATTGCCGCGGCGGTGTCGTTCCTGGCCGGGCCGGATGGGGCGTGGGTCAATGCTCAGGTGGTGCGCGTCAATGGCGGCTTTGCCTGAGCAGACCGTCCGCGCCGGCCGGAATTCAGCCCCCCGGCGTCGGCCCTCACAGTTCGCAGCGCAGGCGCGCCAGCGCCTCGCGCGAGTAGCCGTGGCGCACGCGCAGCTGGTGCTCCACGGCGTCGGCCTGGTCCAGGCAGGCGAAGACCAGGTCGTCCTTTACGCGCTGCGAAACGCCCTTCAGGCGCGGCGCTTCATACGCGACCCGGCGCGCGCGGCAGCGCAGGAACAGCAGCGTTTCCTGCGAGGCTGTGATCAGTTGGTCGTGCTCGATCCGCTTGCATTCGACCAGGTCCTGGGCAGGGGCGCTGGCGGCGGCAAAGAGCAACGGCAGGCACAGCCATCGACGCAACGAGCGGTGCATGGCAAACGGGGGGCGCAGTAGGCCAGTTGAGGGTCCGGCTCGCATCATTGCCCAGACCCGCGCACAGTGCAAGCCGCAGCGCACGCAACACCCTGTTGCGGCCGGGCGCCAGACGGGCCGCAGCCGGATTCAGTGTCCAGCCACGTGGACAATCGCCCGCAAACCCTGATGGCTGCGTCGACCGGCAGGCCTATGCTGCACCGCAGCACACCCAAGGGGTGTGCAGGTCCGGCGGATCGGGCTACGCTTCGATGGCAAATGCGCCGCAGTGCGCGCCAGTTCACGCCCCAGACCGACGGGCTCCCGCCCGGCCTTCCCCGTGTTCCCCCTTGCCGCCCACCGTTCCGGTGGCCTGCGGCCGCCATGTTTCCGGCATCTGCCGCCAGCACTGCGCAGCGCGACCTGACCCGCGGCTGCCCTGCGCCGCCCTGACTGCAAGACAACAACATGACCGATCTCCCCGCTACCCTAGCCCAGACGGCTGCCCCGAGCCGCGAAGAGGTGCGCAAGCGCATCTACGCCATCGTCGCCGCCTCGTCGGGCAACCTGGTCGAATGGTTCGACTTCTACGTCTACGCCTTCTGCGCGATCTACTTTGCGCCGTCATTCTTCCCCAAGTCCGATCCCACCGCGCAACTGCTGAACACCGCCGGCGTGTTTGCCGCCGGCTTCCTGATGCGGCCCATCGGCGGCTGGCTGTTCGGCACCATCGCCGACCGCCACGGCCGCAAGAACTCGATGCTGATCTCGGTGATCATGATGTGCGCCGGCTCGCTGCTGATCGCCTGCCTGCCCACCTATGCCAGCATCGGCAACTGGGCGCCGGCGCTGCTGCTGCTCGCGCGCCTGATCCAGGGCCTGTCGGTCGGCGGCGAATACGGCACCACCGCCACCTATATGAGCGAGGTGGCGCTGCGCGGCCGGCGCGGCTTCTTCTCGTCGTTCCAGTATGTGACGCTGATCGGCGGCCAGTTGCTGGCGGTGCTGGTGGTGGTGATCCTGCAGCAACTGCTGGACGAGGCCGAACTGAAGGCCTGGGGCTGGCGCATCCCGTTCGTGGTCGGCGCGGTCACCGCGGTGGTGGCGCTGTTCCTGCGCCGCACGCTGCACGAGACCTCGTCGGCAGCCACCCGCGGCAGCAAGGAAGCCGGCAGCGTGGCCGCGCTGCTCCGCAACCACAAGGCCGCCTTCTTCACGGTGCTCGGCTATACCGCGGGCGGCTCGCTGATCTTCTACACCTTCACCACGTATATGCAGAAGTACCTGGTCAACACCGCCGGCATGTCGATCAAGACCGCCAGCTATGTGATGACGGGATGCCTGTTCCTGTACATGTGCATGCAGCCGGTGTTCGGCGCGCTGTCCGACCGCATCGGCCGGCGCACCAACATGCTGCTGTTCGGCGCGCTGGGTGCGCTCTGCACGGTGCCGATCCTGACCGCGCTGGGCACGGTCAGCAGCCCCGAGCTTGCCTTTGTGCTGATCGCCGTGGCGCTGGCCATCGTCAGCTTCTACACCTCGATCAGCGGCATCGTGAAGGCCGAGATGTTCCCGCCCGAGGTGCGCGCGCTGGGCGTGGGCCTGGCCTATGCCATCGCCAACGCGATCTTCGGCGGCTCCGCCGAATACGTGGCGCTGGGCATGAAGACGCTCGGCCACGAGACCGCGTTCTACTGGTATGTGACGGCGATGATGGTGATTGCCTTCTTCGTCAGCCTGCGCCTGCCGCGCCAGGCCAAATACCTGCATCACGAGCATTGATGCGCACCCCGCGGTGCAATGCCGCGGGACGCCGCCACGAGCATGGCAATATACGGGGGCCGCAATTGCCCCCGTCTTTCATTGATCACCCCATGGACCTGAACGCCCTGCGCCTGTTCGTCGACATCGTCGATGCGGGCAACCTGAGCGCGGCCGCGCGCAAGCTCAAGATGACGCGCGCCAATGTGAGCTACCGGCTCAAGGCGCTCGAAGAAGAGCTGGGCGTGCAGCTGCTGCGCCGGACCACGCGCCATGTCGAGCCGACCCCGGTCGGCGCCGGCCTGTACGAGCACGGCCGCAACATCCTGGGCGAAGTAGCGGCCGCCAATGCGCTGATCAGCAATATGGGCAAGAGCCTGCAGGGCCATGTGCGGCTCTCGGTGCCCACAGGGCTGGGGCATACGCTACTGTCGCCGCTGCTGGTGCTGTTCAAGCAGCGCTATCCCGACATCACGCTTGACGTCATGTTCGACAACCGCGTGCACAACCTGGTGTCCGAGGACGTGGACGTGGCGCTGCGCATTATCTCCACCCCGCCCGATTCGGTGGTCGCCACGGAGATTGGCGAAGTCGACTGGATCGTGTGCGCGTCGCCGGGGTATCTCGCCGCGCATCCTGCGCCGAAAACACTCACCGGGCTGCAAGGACATGCGATGGTGTGCGCGTCGCCGGTGGGCCAGAAACTCAAGGCATCGGGCACGCGGCTGGATGCCGATGAAGGCCATGACGCGAACGAAACCCGCGAGCAGGTGGTGCTCGAACCGACGCTGACCTCGGAAAACTTTGCTTTCCTGAAGGAGTCGGTGCTGGCAGGCCTGGGGATCGGCATTCTCCCGATCTATGCGATCGGCGCCGAACTGGACAGCGGCGCGCTGGTGCCGCTGCTCTGTGACTACCGCATCAGCGTGTTCGGCAGCAAGCTCTATATGCTGACCATGCCCAACCGCTACCAGACGCTGGCCACGCGCTATCTGCTGAACTTCCTGAAGACCGAGCTGCAGGCAGTGTGGCCGCGCCTGCACCGCTAGTGTGGCCGCGCCTGCACCGCTAGGGTCTGTTCCCATGGGGGAACAGACCCTGGGCGCGTCGCCTTCGGCAGCGGCGCCACGGACTATAGTAGGAGCACAAGGATAACCGTCGGCGCATCCGCACCTGAGGAGCTACCATGGCCCTGGCTAGCACGCTTGCAAGCTGCCTGAGCAGCAAGAACACCCAGTACGACATCATCCGCCACCCCTACACCCTCAGCAGCATGGCCACTGCCGAGGCCGCGCATGTTCCCGGGGACCGGCTGGCCAAGACGCTGTTGCTGGAGGATGACCGCGGCTATGTCGCCGCCGTGATTCCTTCAAGCCACCATCTGCACATGGCCGCCATCTGCGAACAGACCGGGCGCAACCTGGTACTGGCGCATGAGGACGAGATCCGCGAGATCTTCAAGGATTGCGACCTCGGCGCGATCCCGCCGGTGGCGATGGCCTACGGCATGCAGACCTATGTGGACGACAGCCTGATGGCGCAGCCCGACGTGTATTTCGAAGGCGGCGACCACCAGGAACTGGTGCACATGAGCGGCGAACAGTTCTCGCGGCTGATGTCGGACGCTGGGCACGGGCAGTTTTCGCGCCGCATGATGTAAGCGGCGCTTTTTATTGGCCACTGAACGGCCACCACGCGGGTTGCGAACCCGCGCGGTGGCCGTTTTGCATGCTGGCGGGTGGGGGATGCAGACGCTTCAGCCTTCAGGCAACGCCGGCACGCTGTCGTCCTTCAGGTCCACGCCCGAGCGGCCCAATGCCGCCGCGCCGCGCAGCAGGAAGGCGAGCCGGTCGGCGGCCTGCGCATACGGCAGGCCTTCGGGGCGCACGTTGGAGATGCAGTTGCGCTCGGCATCGGTGCGGCCCGTGCGCGGCGCATGGGTCAGGTAGATGCCAAGGCTGTCGGGCGAGCTCAGGCCGGGCCGTTCGCCGATCAGCATCACCACCTGGCGTGCGCCAAGCAGCTCGCCGATCTCGTCGCCCAGCGCCACGCGCGACTGCTCGGCCACCACCACCGGGCCGATGCGCCATGTCTGCGGCAAGCGCGCGCGGGTGGCATCGAGCAACGGCAGCGCGTGCGTCTGCGTGGCCAGCGCGGACAGGCCGTCGGCAACCACGAACACCACATCGGGCGCGTCGCCCGGCCGTGCCGCGGCCAGCCGCGCGCGGCTGGCATCGTCCAGGCGCCGGCCCAGGTCGGGGCGCCGCAGGTAGTGCGCGCGGTCCGGCGCCGCGCTGTGCACGGCGAGGTTCTGTACCCCCGCCGCATCCAGCGCCGCGGTGACCGCGCCCACGTCCAGCGGCAGGTGCACCGCATCGCGCGCCTGCGCATGGGCCAGCCCGAAGGCCAGCACCGCATCGGTGGTCTGGCTGTGGCCGGTACGGCCCAGCGCTACGCGCGCGCGCGTGAACTGGCGCAGGCGTTGCCACGGGTCGGCATCGGCATCGGCGTTGGCAGGAGCGGCGGGAGGCGGGCGTCTGGCCGTCATCGGCTGCACCTTACAGGCTGTGGGCCATCTGCAGCAGCGGCTGGCGCGCGGCGGGCTCGAGCAGCCTGCCGCTGGCATCGGCAATGCCCATGCGCTGCAGCCAGGCCTCGAACTCCGGCGCGGGGCGCAGCCCCAGCACCTCGCGCAGGTACAGCGCATCGTGGAACGAGGTGCTCTGGTAGTTCAGCATGATGTCGTCGGCGCCGGGCACGCCCATGATGAAATTGATGCCGGCCACGCCGAACAGCGTCAGCAGCGTGTCCATGTCGTCCTGGTCGGCCTCGGCATGGTTGGTGTAGCAGACGTCGCAGCCCATCGGCACCCCCATCAACTTGCCGCAGAAGTGGTCTTCCAGCCCGGCACGGATGATCTGCTTGCCATCGTACAGGTATTCGGGACCGATAAAGCCCACCACCGTATTGACCAGCAGCGGCGAGAACGCGCGCGCCACCGCGTAGGCGCGCGCCTCCATGGTCTGCTGGTCGACGCCGTGGTGCGCATTGGCCGACAGCGCGCTGCCCTGCCCGGTCTCAAAGTACATCAGGTTGTCGCCAACGGTGCCGCGCGCGAGCGCCTGCGCGGCATCGTGCGCCTCGGCCAGCAGCGACAGGCTGATGCCAAAGGCCGCATTGGCGCGCTCGCTGCCGGCCACCGACTGGAACACCAGGTCCACCGGCGCGCCCTGCCCGATCGCGCGCAGCGTGTTGGTGACATGGGTCAGCACGCAGGATTGCGTGGGGATGTCGAAGCGGCTGCGCAGCTCATCGATCATGCGCAGCAGCGAGACGATGGCACCCAGGTTGTCCGAAGCCGGGTTGACGCCGATGGTGGCATCGCCGCAGCCATAGAGCAGCCCGTCGATGATCGACGCGGCAATGCCCTTGGGATCGTCAGTCGGGTGGTTGGGCTGCAGCCGCACCGAGAGCCGGCCCGGCAGCCCCACCGTGCTGCGAAATCGCGTCACCACCTGGCACTTGCGCGCCACCGCCACCAGGTCCTGGTTGCGCATCAGCTTGCTGACCGCGGCGGCCATCTCCGGGGTGATCCCCGGCGCCACCCGCGCCAGCGTGGCGCTGTCGGTCTCATGCAGCAGCAGCCAGTTGCGCAGGTCGCCCACGGTGGTGGCGCCGATGGCGGCAAAGGCCGCGCCATCGTGCCGGTCCAGGATCAGGCGCGTGACCTCGTCGTCCTCATACGGCACCAGCGCCTCGGTCAGGAACTGCTTGAGCGGCACCTCTGCCAGCGCCAGCCGCGCGGCCATCCGCTCCTGCTCGCTGGCCGCGGCAACGCCCGCCAGCGCGTCGCCGGAGCGCGCAGGGCTGGCCCGGGCCAGCAGCGTGCGCAGGTCGGCAAAGACGTGGCGGTGGGTGCCGATGGTGTGGGTGTAGGCCATGCGCTCCGTTCCTGGGCTCTGGGGAAAACGATGACAGCGGTGCGCCAGGCGCCTTGCCGGGCACGATTCCCCCTAATATAGACAGCCTTTGCGTGTGCCGTGATGCCAACATCGCCTCAGCGCACATGGCCTGACTCAGGAACAACATCTGGATCGGCGAGAATTCAGAATAAATTTGAGCAAATTGCATGCCGGAGACCCCGATGAAAGACCCCGACCCGACCACCACCCCGCGCCTGCTGCCGGCCGCGTGGTACAGCGTCGGCACCGTCGCTTACCTGCTGACCGCCCTGGCGCTCTGGACCGTGCTCCACGCCAACCTGGTGGCGGCATTGCTGTCCGGGCTGCTGCTGTACTCGCTGGTGGACGTGCTGGCGCCGCGCCTGAAGCGCCTGAACCAGCGCCACGACGCCCTGGCCGTGGCCATCCTGTCGGCGCTGATCCTGCTGGCGCTGACGCTGGCGGGCTGGCTGCTGGTGCGCTTTGTCAGTGGCGAGGGCAATACCCTGGACGGGCTGCTCAACCATGTGGCCGACATCATCGACCGCTCGCGTGGGCAGATGCCGCCGTGGCTCAGCGATGCGCTGCCCAACGGCGTGGACGAGCTGGCCAACACGCTGATCGAGACGCTGCGCGAGCATGCCGCGATGGCGCAGAAGCTGGGTGCCGAGGTGCTGCGCACGCTGGTGCATATCCTGATCGGGCTGGTGATCGGCGCGATGGTGGCGCTGTACCGCGCGGTGGTGCGGCCCAACCGCCGGCCGCTGGCCGCGGCGCTGGTGGCGCGCGCACGCACGCTGCAGCAGGCGTTCTCGCAGTTCATCTTCGCGCAGATCCAGATCTCGACCATCAACACCGTGCTGACGGCGATCTACCTGCTGCTGGTGCTGCCGCTCTTTGGCGTGCACCTGCCGCTGACCAAGACGCTGCTGGTGATCACTTTCGTGGCCGGGCTGCTGCCGGTGCTGGGCAACCTGATTTCCAACACCGCCATCGTGGTGGCCTCGCTGTCGGTGTCGTTGCCGATCGCGGTGGCGTCGCTGGTGTTCCTGGTGGTGATCCACAAGCTGGAGTACTTCCTGAACGCACGCATCATCGGTGCGCGCATCCAGGCCGCGGCGTGGGAACTGCTGACGGTGATGCTGCTGATGGAAACGCTGTTCGGCATCCCGGGCGTGATCGCCGGACCGATCTTCTACGCCTACCTGAAGCGGGAGCTTGCCGGCGCCGGGCTGATCTGAGTGCCGCGGCCGGCATGCCGCAGCGTTGGTAGGACCAATACCTGATTCAGGCGCCGTCCTGCTCCACCCGGCTGCGCACGAAGTCGATATGGGTCTGCATGGCGGTGCGCGCCTCTTCCGGGCGGCGCGCGCAAATCGCATCGCACAGCGTGCGGTGCTGCAGCAACAGAAGGTCTGAGGCGCCGTCGTCCTGTTCGCGCAGGCCGGTGCCGTTGATGGTGATGTGCTCGCGCAGCATGCCGATCACGCTGGTATGCAGGTGCAGGAACATGGTGTTGTGCGAGGCCTGGGCGATGGCGTCATGCAACTGCGCATCGGCATCGGCCTCTGCCTGCTTGTCGTCGGCGGCACGCGCGCGTTCCAGCTCGGCCATCAGGGCGCGGATCCGTTTCACGTCAGCGGCATCCGCGCGCAGCGCCGCAAAATACGCGGTCGCGCCCTCCAGCACGCGGCGGAACTCCAGGATGTCGTCGCGCAGCGCGGGGTGGTCGGCCACCAGCTGGCCCCAGGGCGAGGCAATGCCGGCGCGCAGCTGGTCGGTGGCGTAGACCCCAGCACCGCGCCGGCTCTGCAGCAGGCCGCGCGCGGCCAGGCGCTGGATCGCCTCGCGCACGGTGTTGCGCGCCACCTCGTATTGCCCGGCCAGCACCCGCTCGGCCGGCAGCCGCGTGCCGGGCGGCCAGGTGCCGTCGAGCAGCGCGGTCTCGATCCGGCGCATGACCGACTCCACGCGTCCGCGGGTGCGCCCGTGCCTTGCTGCCGCTGCCGTCATGCCGTATGTCCTCGCTCCTGAGCTTGCGCGGGTCGCCGGGCAGATTGGTCCAACCAATTTGTACCGCCGCGCAGAAGCGGGAATTATGCGCCGAAACGTGCGACCCCAGCACGTCCGGAGCGAGACATGAAGGATCGTCAGTACCCCACCGGCCCTGCCCCCGCGCAGGCCTACCTGTTTGCCACCTGCCTGGTCGACATGTTCGTGCCGCAGGCCGGCCTCGACGCCGTGCGGCTGCTTGAACGCGAAGGGCTCACCGTGCACTTCCCGCGCGGCCAGAGTTGCTGCGGCCAGCCCGCCTACAGCAGCGGCAACCCCGACGCGGCCCGTGCGGTGGCGCGCGCCCAGCTCGACCTGTTCAGCCAGCCCTGGCCGGTGATCGTGCCGTCGGGCTCGTGCGCGGGCATGATGCGCCACCACTGGCCGCAGCTCTTTGCCGACGATCCGGTGGCCGGCCCCAAGGCACTGGAACTGGCCGGACGCATCTATGAACTGGGCGAGTTCCTGCTCCATGTGCTGAAGCTGGATTTTGGCGATGCCGCACCGGCGGGCCAGCCGCAGGAGCGCATCGTGCTGCATACCTCGTGCGGCGCCCGTCGAGAAATGGGTACGCGCCAGCACGGCGTGGCCCTGGTCGACGCGCTGCCGGGCGTGACCCGCGTGGAGCATGAACGCGAGTCAGAATGCTGCGGCTTTGGCGGCACCTTCTCGCTCAAGCATCCCGATATCTCCGGCGCCATGGTGCGCGACAAGGTGGCCTCGGCCTGCGCCACCGGCTGCGACCGGCTGGTCTCGGCCGACTGCGGCTGCCTGCTCAATATCGGCCATACCGCGGCGCATGACCACGCCCCGCTGCAGGTGGAGCACCTGGCCACCTTCCTGTGGCGCCGTACCGGAGGTGCCGCATGAGCACGCCCGGCGCCCGCGAACGCATGCTCGGCCGGCTGCGCGCTGCCGCGCCTGCACCTTCCCCAGGCACCGCGGAACTCGACCGCCGCATCGACGGCCATTTCGAGGCACGCCGCCACGGCGCGCCCGCCATTGGCGAACTGACCGGCGCGATGCTGGCGGCACTGCAAGGCCTGCATGCCGAGGTCTGGTGCGCCAGCGAGGCGGCCTGGCCGGCATTGCTGGCCACCGAGCTGGCCAATGCCGGCGTGAAGCGCCTGCTGCTTGATCCCGCCAGCCAGGCCGGTGCCGCGCTGGCGGCCGCCCTGCCGGCCCATATCGAAGCCATCGGCTACGACCGCCCGATCGAAGCCTGGAAGGCGGAGCTGTTCGACACCATCGATGCCGGCTTCACCGTGGCGCGCTCCGGCATTGCCGCCACCGGCACGCTGGTGGTCGCGCCCGATGCGGGCTCGCCACGCACGGTGTCGCTGGTGCCGCCGCTGCATGTCGCGCTGGTGCGCGCCTCGACGCTGCACACCGACCTGCATATGGCCGCGCGCACCGAACGCTGGTCCGACGGCATGCCGACCAACCTGGTGCTGATCTCCGGCCCGTCCAAGACCTCCGACATCCAGCAGACGCTGGCCTACGGCGCGCATGGTCCGCGCCGGCTGTGGGTCATCATCGAGACCGACACTGCGGAGGCCGGGCAATGAGCCAGCACACACTCAATTTTGTGCCGCCGCAGGACTTCAAGGCACGCGCCCGCGAGGCGCTGGACGATCCCAAGCTGCGCCAGAGCTTCCGCGGCGCGATGGACTTCCTGCAGGGCAAGCGCCTGGCGCAGTTCCCCGACGCGGATGAGCTGGAACGCCTGCGCGACCTGGGCGAGGCGGTGCGCCAGCACGCGCTGGCCAACCTGCCGGACCTGCTGGTGCAGCTGGAGGCAAAGCTCACCGCCGCCGGCGTGCAGGTGCACTGGGCCGAGAACGCCGACGAAGCCAACGCGATCATCCACCGCATCGCGGCATCGAAGCAGGCGCAGCGCGTGATCAAGGGCAAGTCGATGGCCAGCGAGGAAATCGAGCTGAACCATTACCTGGCCGAGCGCGGCGTGGACTGCATCGAGTCGGACATGGGCGAGTACATCGTCCAGCTGGCCGGCGAGAAGCCCTCGCATATCGTGATGCCGGCGATCCACAAGACCAAGGGCGATATCGCGCAGCTATTCCAGGCGCATATCCCCGACACGCCCTATACCGAGGATGTCGACGCGCTGATCCAGACCGGCCGCCGTGCGCTGCGCCAAGCCTTTGTCGAAGCGGATATCGGCCTGTCCGGCGTGAACTTCGCCGCCGCCGACACCGGCACGCTGTGGCTGGTGGAGAACGAGGGCAATGGCCGGCTTTCCACCACCGTGCCCGACGTGCATATCGCCATCATGGGCATGGAGAAGGTCGTGGCCCGGCTGGAGCACATCGTGCCGCTGTCCACGCTGCTGACGCGCTCGGCCACCGGGCAGGCCATCACCACCTACTTCAACCTGATCTCAGGGCCGCGCCGCGCGGGCGAGCGCGATGGCCCGCGCGAGGTCCACCTGGTGCTGCTCGACAACGGCCGCACCCAGGCCTATGCCGACACGCAGCTGCGCGCCACGCTGCAATGCATCCGCTGCGGCGCGTGCATGAACCACTGCCCGGTCTACACGCGCATCGGCGGCCACGCCTACGGCACGACCTATCCCGGCCCCATCGGCAAGATCATCTCGCCACACCTGCTGGGGCTGGACGCCACCGCCGACCTGGCCACCGCGTCGAGCCTGTGCGGCGCCTGCGGCGAGGTATGCCCGGTACGCATCCCGATCCCGCAACTGCTGGTGCGCCTGCGCACCGAGGCCAACCGCGATCCGGAAGAGCAGGTCGCCAACCCGCTGCGCGGCCAGGGCGCGAAGTACAGCCGCGGCGAGCACCTGGTGTGGCGCTTCTGGAGCGGCGCGTATTCGCACCCGGCGACGTACCGGCTGTTCCGCTGGGCCGCCACGCGGCTGCGCGCGCTGACGCCGTCGAAGCAGATGGGCTGGACGCAGCACCGCACGCCGCTGAAGCCGGCGGCGAAGAGCCTGGCGGATTTGCTGAAGGAGAAGGGACAGCCGGAGTAGGCCTTCACGCAGTGCTTGCAAACAAAACAAAGATTTCCCGAAACACCACCAAAGCAGGAGACTAACCGTGCAACCCTGGACCCAACTCTATACGCCGCTGGGCAGCCTGTGGCTGTCGTCGCTGGCGGCAGCCATTCCCATCCTGTTCTTCTTCATTGCGCTGGCCGTCTGGCGCATGAAGGGCCATGTCGCCGCGGCCGTGACGCTGCTATTGGCGCTGGCCGTGGCGATCTTCGCCTACGGCATGCCCGCGCAGCAGGCGCTGGCCTCGGCCGGCTTCGGCTTTGCCTATGGGCTGTGGCCGATTGCATGGATCATCGTGACCGCGGTGTTCCTCTACAAGATCGTGGTCAAGACCGGCCAGTTCGACGTGATCCGCGCCTCGGTGCTGTCGATCACCGACGACCAGCGCCTGCAGATGCTGCTGATCGGCTTTGCCTTCGGCGCCTTCCTGGAAGGCGCCGCGGGCTTCGGCGCGCCGGTGGCGATCACCGCGGCGCTGCTGGTGGGCCTGGGCTTCAACCCGCTGTATGCGGCGGGCCTGTGCCTGATCGCCAATACCGCGCCGGTGGCGTTTGGCGCGATGGGGATCCCCATCATCGTGGCCGGGCAGGTGACGGGCATCGATCCCTTCCATATCGGCGCGATGGCCGGCCGCCAGCTGCCGCTGTTGTCGCTGCTGGTGCCGTTCTGGCTGGTGTTCATGATGGACGGCGCCAAAGGCGTGCGCGAAACGTGGCCGGCGGCGCTGGTGTGCGGCGGCAGCTTTGCCGTGACGCAGTACTTCACGTCCAACCATATCGGGCCCGAACTGCCGGACATCACTTCGGCGCTGGTCAGCCTGGTGTCGCTGGCCGCGTTCCTGAAGGTATGGCAGCCGCGCGGCGCGTCGCAGCGCGCCGGTGGCAATGTCAGCGGCGGCACCGTCGCGCTGGCCGGCTTCGGCGGCGGCTTCGGCGGCGCGATGTCCGGGCGCAAGGCGTCGCCCTACACCCTGGCGCAGACGCTGCGCGCGTGGGCGCCGTTCGGCATCCTGACCGCCATCGTCACCGTGTGGAGCCTGCAGCCGTTCAAGGCGCTGTTCGCAGCCAACGGCGCGCTGGCGGGCACGGTGCTGAAGTTCAAGATCCCGGGGCTGGACCAGATGGTAATCAAGGCCGCGCCGATCGTGGCCACGCCCAAGGCCTATGACGCGGTGCTGAAGCTCGACCTGCTCTCCGCCGTCGGCACCGCCATCCTGCTGACCGCGCTGATCTCGGCGGTGCTGCTGCGCATGAAGCCGCGCATGCTGCTGGCTACCTTTGCCGAGACCCTGGTGGAACTGGCGCGCCCGGTGCTGTCAATCGGCCTGGTGCTGGCGTTCGCCTTTGTCGCCAACTACTCCGGCATGTCGTCGACACTGGCGCTGCTGCTGGCCGGCACCGGCGCGGCGTTCCCGTTCTTCTCGCCGTTCCTGGGCTGGCTGGGGGTGTTCCTGACTGGTTCTGACACTTCGTCCAACGCGCTGTTCTGCGCGCTGCAGAACACCACGGCGCATCAGATCGGCGTGTCGGACACGCTGCTGGTCGCCGCCAACACCACCGGCGGCGTCACGGCCAAGATGATCTCGCCGCAATCGATCGCCGTGGCCTGCGCGGCGACCGGGCTGGTGGGCAAGGAGTCGGAGCTGTTCCGCTTCACGGTCAGGCACAGCCTGCTGTTTGCCGTGATCATCGGCATCATGACGGTGGTGCAGGCTTACCTGTTGCCGGGGATGATTCCGGGGTGATGGGCTAGCCGGAATCCATAAAGAAAGGCGGCCATATGGCCGCCTTTCTCGTTTGCCGCGCGGCAACGTCGCGTCTAATCCAGGAACTCGTCCCCTTCGGTGAGCGGCGCATACCTGTATGTCGCCGGCGTCCGGCTCAGCTTGACCGGCGCACCCAGCCCCTGGTAGCCACCTTCCATCTCCACCACCATCTCGCGGTGCTGCGTATGCGGATGCTGCAAGGCATCGGCCACGGACAGCACCGGCGCGCAGGGCACGCCTGCTGCCACCAGTTCGTCGGCCAGCACCTTGCCATCGAACTCGCGCAGCCTGGCTTCCAGCTCCGCCTTCAGCGCCACGCGGTTCACCGAGCGCGCGCCCGCCGTGCCATAGCGCTCGTCATCGGCCAGCGCAGGCAGCCGCAGGTGCTCGCACAGGATGCGGAACTGCCGGTCGTTGCCCACCGCCAGGAAGATCGGGTCCGTGGCGGTCGCCACCGTGTCGTACGGGTAGATGTTGGGATGCGCATTGCCGGTGCGCTGCGGCGTCTTGCCGCTCATGAACCAGTTGGCCGCATGCGGATGCAGCAGCGACAGGCCGGAGTCATAGAGCGCGGCCTCGACGAACTGGCCGCGCCCGCTGTGCGCGCGCTCCTGCAGTGCCAGCAGCACGCCGATCACGGCGTTCAGGCCGGTCACCATGTCCACCACCGGCAAACCCACGCGCAGCGGATCGCCATCGGCCTCGCCGTTGATGCTCATGATGCCGGACATGGCCTGGATGGCGGCGTCGTAGCCGGGCAGGCCGCCCAGCGGGCCATCGGCGCCGAAGCCGGATACGCGGCAATGGACCAGCCGAGGGAAGCGCGCGGACAACGTGTCGTAGCCCAGCCCCCACTTCTCCATGGTGCCGGTCTTGAAGTTCTCGACCAGCACGTCAGCCTCGGCCAGCAGCACAAGCAGGACCTCACGATCCGCTTCGGCGGTCAGGTCCAGCCGCATCACGCGCTTGTTGCGGTTCAGGCCGAAGTAGTAAGACGCCACGCCGTCCTTGAACGGCGGCCCCCAGGTGCGGGTGTCGTCGCCTTGCGGCGGTTCGATCTTGAGCACGTCGGCGCCGTGGTCGCCCAGGATCTGGCCGCAGTATGGGCCGCCCAGGATGCGCGACAGGTCGACCACGTGGATGCCGGCGAGCGCGCCGGGGCTGGTTTGGGTCATGGCTGGTTTTCCTGTGCGGTTCAGTCAAGCTGGGCGCCGGACTTCTGCACCACGGCGCGCCACTTGCCGACCTCGGCCTTGACGAAGCCGCCAAGCTGCTCGGGCGTGGTCGACGGCGCGAACTCCAGGCCCTGCGCCTGCAGGGTCTTGCGCACCTCGGGCTGCTTGAGCGCATCGGCAAAGGCACGGTTGAGCTTGCCGATCACTTCGGGCGGCGTGCCGGCGGGTGCGACCACGCCGAAGAACACCGATACATCGAAGCCTGGCACGCCCTGCTCGGCCACGGTCGGCACATCCGGCAGCGCCTGCGAGCGCGCCTTGGTGGTGACGCCCAGCGCGCGCACCTTGCCGCTCTTGATGAAGGGCATCGCGGTGAGCACGTCGGTGAAGGTCATGCTGACCTGCCCGCCCAGCAGGTCGTTCAGTGCGGGGCCGGTGCCCTTGTACGGGATGTGCTGGAAGTCGGTGCCGGTGACGTTGTTGAACAGCACCCCGGCCAAGTGCGACGACGCGCCGTTGCCGGACGAGGCATAGGTCAGCTTGCCCGGGTGCGCCTTGCCATAGGCGATCAGCTCCGTGACGTTCTTCGCCGGCACGGACGGGTTGACCACCAGCACATTGGGCAGCTGGCCGATCTGGATCACCGGCGCGAAGCTCTTGACCGGGTCGTAGTTGATCTTGCGGTACAGGCTCACATTGATCGCCAGCGGCGCGGAGGTGCCGAACATCAGCGTGTAGCCGTCGGGCTCGGCGCGCGCCACCACCTCGGCGCCGATATTGCCGCCGGCGCCGGCGCGGTTCTCCACCACCACCGGCTGGCCCAGGCTGGTCTTGAGCGCGGCGGCAAGCGTGCGCGCCATGGCATCGGTAGGGCCGCCCGGCGGGTAGGTGACGACCATCATGATCGGCTTGGACGGAAAGTCCTTCTGCGCGAAGGCGGGGGCGATACAGAGCGAGCAGGCGGCGATGGCCGCTACGCGGTGCCAGAGTTTCATGGCGTTGTCTCCTGGGTATAGGACGTCTCCCGCTGGTGGCGGGATGGTGTTGCGGGGGATGGTTGCCGGACGTGGATCCGGTCAGAACACGTTGACCTGGTCGACCGCGCCAGCGGCATGCACGGTGCCGTCAGCCGGCGCGACGGTCTCGGCCAGCCACTCGGGCTCGGCCTGGGCTGCAAGCGGATCCTGCGGCAGCACGCGATGGCGCAGCACCAGCTGCGCCAGCCGCATGCGGCGCACCGAGCCGATACGCCCGGCCTCCCAGGCCATCGCCACCGCGCTGGTGACGTGGTACAGCGCCGAAGCCGCCTGGCGCGCCAGCAGTTCGCCGTCGGCGCCGGCCTCAGCGGCTTGCGCGGCCAGCTTCGCCGCTGCGGCGATGGCGCCTTCGAACACGGCACGCGCCGCCGCATGCATCGGCGTATCGGCCAGCAGGCCGGCCAGGTGTGCCTGCAGCACCGGCAGCGCGCCTTCACGGCGGACCGCGCGCAGCACGTCAAGCGCGACGATATTGCTGGTGCCTTCCCAGATCGAGCCGAGATGGGCATCGCGCACCAGGCGCGGATCGCTCCATTCCTCGATATAGCCGCAGCCGCCGCGGATCTCCATGGCGTCGCCGGTGACCTTGCGCGCGTCGCGGCAGGCGCGGAACTTGATCAGCGGCGTCAGGATGCGCATCAGCGGGTAGGCGTCGGCCTCGCCGGCATCGGCGCGGCGCAGTGCTTCGGCGGTCTGGAACACCATGGTGCGCGCCTGCTCGGTGGGCAGGGTCAGCTTGAGCAGCTGGCGGCGCATCAGCGGCATGTCCTGCAGGCGCTTGCCGAAGGCCTGGCGCTCGCGCGCGATGAACAGGCCCTCGGTCAGCGCGCGGCGCATCAGGCCGGCGGCGCGCACGCCGTTGGACAGGCGCGAGTTATTGATCATGTCAGCCATCTGCACGAAGCCGCGGCCGGGTTCGCCGACCAGCCAGGCATGCGCGCCTTCCAGCCGGATCTCGCCGCTGGCCATCGAGCGCGTGCCCAGCTTGTCCTTCAGGCGGATGATGCGGTAGTGGTTGTCGCTGCCATCGGCCAGCTTGCGCGGCAGCAGGAACAGCGACACGCCCTTGTGGCCCGGCACGGCGTTGCCGGCCTCATCCTCCACGCGGGCCAGCACCATCGCCAGCGTGGCATCGGGGTTGGAGCAGAACCACTTGTCGCCCTGCAGGCGCCAGCCGCCCTCGGCCGAAGCGTCGCGCACCGCGCGGGTGGCGGTGGCGGCGACGTCGGAGCCGGCACCCTGCTCGGTCATGAACATCGCGCCCTGGTAGAGATCGTCAAAGACCTGGGTGGTCAGGTTGGGCAGGAAGCGCTCGACCAGCGCCGGGTCGCCGAACTTGCGCAGCGTGCGCGTCAGCGAATCGGTCATCGACAGCGGGCAGCACAGGCCGAACTCGGCTTGCACAAACAGATATGTGAGTGCGTACTTAGCTGCTGGCGGCATGGGCTTGTCCCAGCCCAGCACGCCGCCGCGGTGCGACGCCGCCGCGAGGCCAAATTCGGCAAAGGCCACGCGCTCCATCTCCACATAGGCCGGATGCTTGTCGATGCGCTGCGCATCGACGCCCGCGCGGGTGCGGTAGGTGAGTTCCGGGGGATGGCGGTCGGCCACGCCGGCCAGTTCGTCGAGCACGCCGCCGGCCAGCGCACCCATGCGCTCCAGGTGCGGCAGCAGGTGGTTGAACAGGTCGGGCGGCAGGTAGAGCGGCAGCAGCGCGCGCAGGTCCGGGTCGGCGGCAAACAGGCTGCCGCCCTGGCGGTCGGGTACCGGGTGGGCAGCGGCCGGTGCGGTGGAGTGGGCTTGAAGTGTGGTGTCGCGCACGGCGCTGGACGGCATGGCTGGTCTCCTGGAATTGGCTGGTGCCGGCTTGCGGCCCCTTTGGCCTCCATTATTGGAACCCCAAAGATTCGCGTCTAATTCTAAAATTGGCTTGATCCATATAATTTCTGTATCGCCATGGAATTCCGCCACCTGCGTTACTTCCTCGTGCTGGCCGAGGAACTGCACTTCGGCCGGGCCGCGCGCCGGCTTGCCATTTCCCAGCCGCCGCTGTCGCTCAATATCCAGCAGCTGGAGGCCTCGGTCGGGGCCCGGCTGTTCGACCGCGACAGCCGCGGGGTGCGACTGACCGCGGCCGGGCGGGCCTTCCGCGAATCGGCCATGGCGCTGCTGGCGCAGGCCGAGGCGGCGCGGGTGCTGGCACGCGAGATCGAAGCGGGCGCAGTCGGGCGGCTGCGGGTGGGCTTTGTCGGCTCGATGCTGTATCGCGGGCTGCCGCAGACGCTGCGCGGGTTCCAGGCGGCCTATCCCGGCATTCAGGTGGCGCTGACCGAGCTCAACTCACAGGAGCAGATCGACGCGCTGCTGCACGACGAGCTCGACGCCGCCTTTATCCACACCGGCCGCGTGCCGGACACGCTGCAGGCGACGCTGGTGCACAGCGAACCCTTTGTCTGCTGCCTGCCGGCCGACCATGCGCTGGCCGCGCTCCCGGAGTTGCCGCTGGCGGCATTGCGCGGCGAGCCGTTCGTGCTGTTCTCGCGCAAGGCCTCGCCGGACTACTACAGCCGCATCTTCGACATGTGCGCGGCGCAGGGCTTCTATCCGCAGATCCGGCATGAAGTCCGGCACTGGCTGTCGGTGGTGTCGCTGGTGTCGCAGGGGATGGGCGTGGCGGTGGTGCCCGCGGCGCTGGCGCGCTCCGGCATGGCCGGAGCCGCGTTCCGGCCGCTGGCAGACGCGGCGGTGCGCTCGGAGGTCTACTGCGCGTGGAAGACGGCGCCGGACCATCCTGCGCGCGATCACTTTGTCGGCATGGTGCGGGAGATGACAGCCGCCGCGCAGGGCAGCCACAAAGAAAAAGCCACCGGCCGATAGACCGATGGCTTGTGAAGTACGCGTGGAACGGGGTGTTCAGCGTGCTTGGAGCTTAACCCTGCCCGCTTACGGCATCCAATAACGCAAATGTAGTAATTGATCGGCGCTGCATGAAGCTGGTTGCATTCGGCTTCGCAAAGCCGAACTGCGCTGCATCGGGTTGAATTCATGCGCGGCGTTCTACACTTCAGCCGGGCCGCCCGCGGCCCCGCTCGCGCGGGGATGACGGTAGGCGAAAGAAACGTTACCTGGGCAGCATTACCCGCCCGCGCACCCCCCGTCACCCCCATCCCGAGCGGTTATCATTTGCCTCCTGCGGCGCAATGACGCGGCAGCAGGCCGGCGTGCCCCGCCCTTTGAGGGGGCAACGTCATGCCTAATTTGCGATACAATGAAAACGATTTTCATTTACACACCCCGGCGTAGTCGCGCTGGCCGCTTGGCGGCAGACCGCGCCACGGACTGGAAGCATGATGCGGTTGTCTGAACTTCCACGGCGCACGCCCGCCGTTGTGCAATCGGTGGACGACGCCACCCCGGGAGACCCGGTCGCGCGCCGCCTGCGCGAACTGGGCTTCGTCCCCGGTGAAGCCGTGCAGATCATCGCCTACGGCCCCTTCGGCATGGACCCGCTGGTGGCGCAGGTAGGCTTCACCCGCTTTGCGCTGCGCCGCTCGGAAGCGTCGCGCATCGGCGTAGAGGTCGCCAGCGCCTCGGTCACCAGCATCGCCCCCGCCACGCAGGGCGGCGACCAGACCGCCAAACCGTCCGCAAAACGGACTGCCTGAGCCTTCCCCCGGATTATGTCTGCAGCTCCTTCCACTTCTGCCCTGCGCATTGCGCTGGTCGGCAATCCCAATTGCGGCAAGACCGCACTGTTCAACCGCCTGACCGGCAGCCGCCAGAAGGTGGCCAACTATGCGGGCGTGACCGTCGAGCGCAAGGAAGGCTACTTCGTGTCGCCGGCCGGGCGCCAGGTGCGCATCCTGGATCTGCCGGGCGCCTACAGCCTGCACGCAGCCAGCCTCGATGAAGCCATCACGCGCGATGTCTGCCTGGGCATGCGCGCCGGCGAGCAGCGCCCGGACCTGCTGGTGTCGGTGGTCGATGCGACCAACCTGCGCCTGCACCTGCGCTTCGTGCTGGAACTGCGCCGCCTGGGCCTGCCCATGGTGGTGGTGCTCAATATGAGCGACGCCGCCGCGCGGCGCGGCATCCGGATCGACCGCGACAAGCTGTCGGCCGCGCTCGGCGTACCGGTGGTCAGCACCGTGGCGGTGAAGCACGACGGTGCCGCGGCGCTGGTCAGCCTGCTCGACGACACCCTGCCGCCGGCCCCGCCGGCCACGCCGGAACCCGCCAACGACATTGACGTGCATGCCGAGGTCAACCGCCTGCTGGCGGCCGCGGTGAGCATGCCGGCGCGCACCGCCGCGCTGGATGACCGCCTCGACCGCATCGTGCTGCATCCGGTGATCGGCCTGCTGCTGCTGGCGGTGCTGCTGTTCCTGATGTTCCAGGCCGTGTTCTCCTGGGCCCAGCCATTGATGGACGGCATCGAGGGCGGCGTGCACTGGGCCGGCGAGATGCTGGGTGCCCACCTGCCCGACGGCATGCTCAAGAGCCTGCTGGTCGACGGCCTGATCGCTGGCCTGGGCAGCGTAGTGGTGTTCCTGCCGCAGATCCTGATCCTGTTTCTGTTCATCCTGACGCTGGAGGAATCCGGCTACCTGCCGCGCGCGGCCTTCCTGCTGGACCGCCTGATGATGGGCGCGGGGCTGTCGGGGCGCTCGTTCATCCCGCTGCTGTCCAGCTTTGCCTGCGCCATCCCCGGCATCATGGCCACCCGCACCATCCAGGACCCGCGCGACCGGCTCACCACCATCCTGGTGGCGCCGCTGATGACCTGCTCGGCACGGCTGCCGGTGTATGCGCTGCTGATCGGCGCCTTCATCCCCGAACGCACCGTGATGGGCCTGTTCAACCTGCAGGGGCTGGTGCTGTTCGCGCTGTACGTGGCGGGCATCGTCAGCGCGCTGGTGGTGGCCTACGCGCTCAAGTTCTTCCGCCGCGACCGCACCGACCATCCGCTGCTGATGGAGCTGCCGTCGTACCGCATCCCCAATCCGCGCGACGTGGCCATCGGCCTGTGGGAGCGTGCCCGCATCTTCCTGTCGCGGGTGGGCAAGGTGATCCTGGCGCTGACGGTGCTGCTGTGGTTCCTGTCGACCTTCCCGTCCGCGCCCGTGGGCGCGACCGCGCCGGCCATCGACTACAGCTTTGCCGGCATGATCGGCCATGCGCTGCAGAAGGTGTTCGCACCGGTGGGCTTCAACTGGCAGATCTGCATCGCGCTCGTGCCGGGCCTGGCCGCGCGCGAGGTGGCCGTGGGCGCGCTGGCAACCGTCTATGCGCTGTCGGGCAGCGAAGAGGCCGTGGCCACGCAGCTGGCGCCGATGATCTCCGCGCAATGGTCGCTGGCCACCGCGCTGTCGCTGCTGGCCTGGTACGTGTTCGCACCGCAGTGCATCTCCACGCTGGCAGTGATCCGGCGCGAGACCGACTCGTGGAAGGTAATGGCGCTGTCGGCGGCCTACCTGACCGGGCTGGCTTACCTGGCGGCCTTCGTGACCTACCGCGTCGCGCTGATGTTCAGCTGAGGCACCACGCCGCCATGTCCCTCTACCACGCCATCGAAACGCTGCTGGTCCCGCTGATCGTGCTGGCGTGCGCGGTGCAGGTGATCGCGCGCTACGCGCCGCGCACGCGCGAGCGCGTCAAGGCGGCACTCGCCGCGCGCCTGGGCGGCAGCGCCGCCGCCGGCTGGCGCGCCCGGCTGGCGCGCTGGCTGGCCCCGCAGGCCGCCGCGGGCTGTGCCAGCGGCTGCGACGACGGCGGCTGCAATACCTGCGGATCCAACACCGCCAACACCACCTCCGGCGCGCAGGGCCAGACTGCCGAACAGGTGGTTCGCTTCGTGCGCAAGCGCTGAGCGGCGCGCTTTCCCCCTCTACATATCCACGCAGAAACGGGTACGCCCGCTGCTTCCGCCCGGCGCGGAAGCAGCGGTTTGCGCTCGCCTGTTGACGGCCTGGCGGAGAGAGAACCCGCCTGGAAAGGCTTGCGCCGTGGGCACGCAGAAACGGGTACGCTTTGCGCACTGGCTGGCCTGGCACGCATCTCGGGCACGTCCCGCAAAGGCAGGCCCAGCCTTGTCCGGACGCCTTTGTCGGCAGGCCCCGGCAGCGCCTGGAACGCTCGGCGCCAGTCACGCAGAAACGGGTACGCTTTGACGGCTTCCCTCCCGACGGCCGCTGGTGTGCCCCAAAACGAAACGCCCTCCGGATGGAGGGCGTTTCGTCAGGCGCGGGAACCTGCTGCTTACTTGACCGTACCGTAGAAGACCAGCTTCAGCGGCGTATTGTCGGCGGCCGCAGTGCAGGTCGCGGTAATGGTGAAGTCGCCAGCCGCGGTGCCGGCGGCGCGCACCTGGTTCGGCAGCATGACCATGCTTGGGCTCAGTGTCACCGGACCGGTCTTGTCCCAAGCCCAGTTGTTGCACGCGGTGTACTGCGCGTCATCACCCAGGTGCTTCATGCGTGCGGTCACCTCGACCGTCGTCGGCGGCATCAGCAGCAGCGTCATTGGATCCTGGTTGTCGCCAACCAGCGCCCAGACCGGGTTCTCGGTCACCGTCAGCGTGGCGCTGCGGCGCTCGCCCAGCCTGGTGCTGACTGCGGTCACCGTCAGGCTGCTCTGGACCGGGCCCTTGTCGCTGGCCAGGCTGGTGCTCACCGTGGCGTCATGCGTACCCGCCGCTTCCGATGCGGACAGCGTGGCGGAGGTCGCATTGTAGGTCCAGGCGCCGTCGAAGTCCGCGGTCACGTCCTGGCCATCGTGGCGCAGCACACGCGAGGTGAAGGTTTCCGGACGGTTGCTGAAGACCTGCAGCGCATTCACCTCGCGGCCGCCCTTGGTCGTCACCACGCGATAGGCGGCAGCGCCGTTCTTCTGCACCGTCACCGCGATCACCCCGGCAATGGCATGCCCGTCCGGCGCGGTCACCGACACCGAGACACTGGCCGTGGCCACGGCGGTGGGTGAGCTGTTGCTCGCCTTCAGCGTGGCGCTGTTCTGGCTGGCCGTGACCTGGAGCGCGGTGCCGCTGCTGGACCATGCCCAGCTGTTGACGCTGGCGGACACATCGGCGCCATTGCTGTCGACCAGCGATACCTTGACCGGCAGCGTCTGCCCGTCGCTCATCGACAGGCTGCTGTTCGGGATCGACAGGCTGAAGCTCAGCGCCGAGGCCGGCACCACGGTGATGGTGGCGGATTGCGCGGGCAGCTGCACCGTGGTGTTGTCGGCGCCCTTGACGCTCGCCACCACCTGGACGGTGGTCGTCCCGGTTGCAATGCCCTTGACCACGGCGCTGCCCGGCGTGGTGGCACTCGGCTCCACGGTGGCAATGCCGCTGTCGGTACTGGTCCAGTTGAAGGTGGTGTTGCCGGACACGTCGATGCCGTTGCTGTCCACCGCCAGCGCGCTGATGGTGATCGTGCGGCCGACGCCGACCTCGCCGGAGGTCACGCTCATCTTCACCGTATAGGTCAGCGGCGTGGTGCCGCCTGCGTTTGGCGTGGTGGGCGTGCCCGAACCGCCGCCGCCACCGCCGCACGCTGCCAGCAGCAAGGTCATGGCAGCGCCTGCCAGCCAGGATGCCCACGTTCTCAGTCTCATGATGTTCCCCCCAGTCGTGTGTTTTTTCCCGCGCTACCAGCCTAGGCACAAAGGTGCCAGCGCAATACCGGCCAGAGGACTGAGGTGCGGCGCACAGAGCATGCGCGTGGTTCATCCTTTCAGCGCAGCGGCACCGCCATTCGGGCGAGGCAAATAAGACCGGCAGGGTTCCGCCCGCAAGCCGGACCCAGCCGTTTGGCGCAACCCGCGCATGGCAGTCCCCCGATCGGGCCACGCCCGCACCCGGCGCGCTCCCACGCTTGACCGGGGCCGGCCTTGTCGACTAACCTTTGCAGGCCATCCGGCGCCTGCCGGATGCGCACCAACCACGAGCGGCTCCCCGCCCTCCTCCTCCAGGCACGATGAACCGTTACACCAGCACACTCAGCCAGGCTGCCGATGCGTCCCGCATCGCTGCCCGCGCTCGCGTGCTGGCTGCCCAGGCATCGGGCCGCGCCCTGCGCGCTTCCTCGCTACTGCTAAGCCTATCGATCGGTTGCCGGGCCTAGTGCCCCGTGGCAGTTCGGCAGCCTTTCGCCACCCTTTTCCCGTTTTTCTTTTTTTTGCTTCCCTTAGCGAGGAAGGAGACCCCGTATGCTCAGCAATCCCGCCCCCAAGTACCAGCCCGCCGCTACCGTCGACATCCCTGACCGCACCTGGCCCGGCCGCACCATCACGCGCGCACCGCGCTGGATGAGCACCGACCTGCGCGACGGCAACCAGGCCCTGATCGAGCCGATGAACCCGGCGCGCAAGCTGCGCTTCTTCGAGCAACTGGTGAAGATCGGCCTGAAGGAAATCGAAGTCGCATTCCCCGCCGCCTCGCAGACCGATTTCGACTTCGTGCGCATGCTGATCGAAGAGCAGCGCATCCCCGACGACGTCAACATCGTGGTGCTGACGCAATCGCGCGAAGACCTGATCCGCCGCACCGTCCAGTCCGTGCGCGGCGCAGCGCGGGCCACGGTGCACCTGTACAACCCGATCGCACCGGCCTGGCGGCGCATTGTCTTCAATGCCTCGCGTGAAGAGATCAAGGAAGTCGCGGTCTCGGGCACGCGCCTGATCAAGGCGCTGACCGATGCCATGCCCGGGACGGCATGGACCTATGAGTATTCACCCGAGACTTTCAGCCTGGCCGAGCTCGACTTCTCGCTGGAAGTCAGCGACGCCGTCTCTGCCGCCTGGCAGGCCGGCCCGGGCCGGCCGATGATCCTGAACCTGCCGACCACAGTCGAATGCAGCACGCCCAACGTGTTCGCCGACCAGATCGAATGGATGCACCGCCGCCTGGCACGGCGCGAACACATCGCGCTGTCAGTGCACCCGCACAACGACCGTGGCACCGCGGTGGCCGCCGCGGAACTGGCGCTGATGGCAGGCGCGGACCGCGTCGAAGGCTGCCTGTTCGGCAACGGCGAGCGCACCGGCAATGTCGACCTGGTGACGCTGGCGCTCAACCTCTATACGCAGGGCGTGGCGCCCGGACTGGACTTCTCCGATATCGACGCGGTGCGCCAGTGCGTGGAGCACTGCAACCAGCTGCCGGTGCATCCGCGCCACCCGTATGTGGGCGACCTGGTGTTCACCGCGTTCTCGGGCTCGCACCAGGATGCGATCCGCAAGGGCTTTGCGCAGCAGCAGCCGGACAGCATCTGGGAAGTGCCCTACCTGCCGATCGACCCGGCCGATCTCGGCCGCAGCTATGACGCAGTGATCCGCGTCAACAGCCAGTCCGGCAAGGGCGGCATGGCCTACCTGCTGGAGCAGGTGCATGGCATCTACATGCCGCGCCGCCTGCAGATCGAATTCAGCCGCGCAGTGCAGGCCATGACCGACGACACCGGGCTTGAGGCAAGTGCCGATGATCTTTATGGTTTGTTCCAACGCGAGTACCTCGCGCAGCAGACACCCCTGCGCTATGTATCGCACCAGCTGGTGTCTGACAGCGGCGGCGCCACGGAGATCGAAGTGCAGATGGTGCGCGACGGCAAGCAGCGCAGCGTGCGCGGCACCGGCAACGGGCCCATCGATGCCTTCGTCAATGCGCTGGACTTGCCGGTACGCGTGATGGACTACCACGAGCATGCAATGACCGCCGGCGCCGATGCGCGCGCGGCCTGCTATGTGGAAGTGCGCGTGGGCGATTCGCCGACAGGGTTCGGCGCCGGCATCGACGCCAATCTGGTCACGGCCTCGCTGCGCGCGGTGATCTCGGGCGTGAACCGGCACCTGCAGGCCGGCTTTGGCGTGGCGCAAGCCTCGCAGTCAGCAGAGGCCGCCGAGGCCTGACACCGCAAGCCGCCGCAAGAAAACCGGTGTGCCCCGCCCCCACGGGGCACACCCGGAAAGACGCCCTTGCGGACGCCCACGACATGCTCGGTGCCGATCCGCACACGCTGCTGGCGTGCTCGGATCTTTCGCACAGCGTAAGGGGCAGCATCGCACCGCGCCACGAATAATTCCGCATGTGTTTAGAAGCGTCGGCGCAACTGGGCACCGTGGCGCCTTCCTCGCTGTAGCGCCTGCGCGACCCAGCCAGCCCCGTTCCCCGCTACTTGTTTTGGGTCAAAGCCCAGCCCGGCCTGCTCGGCCAAACTGGATCCGGATTTGATACCAGACCAAGCAGAACCTCATGAAAACACTCTCTCTTCGCACCCGGGTCACCTGTTCCGCCATCGCCGCCTGCGCCATGCTGGGCGCCTTTGCCACCCCTGCCGCCGCCGCGGACGATGCCCAGGGCAACTGGATGGTGCGCCTGCGCGGCACCTATCTCGACATGGCCAAGAGCTCCGACCCCGTCGGCGGCGTCGGCCCGTCGGACCGCATTACGGTCAACAACAAGTGGATTCCCGAGTTCGACGTCACCTACTTCTTCACGCCGAACATCGCCGCCGAACTGGTGCTGACCGTGCCGCAGAAGCAGAACGTCTACCTGGACGGCAACAAGGTCGGCACCTTCAAGCATCTGCCGCCGACGCTGCTGGTGCAGTACCACTTCATTCCCAACGGCACCTTCCGCCCGTATATCGGCGCGGGCCTGAACTTCACCCGCATCTGGGGCGAGAACATTGCCAACAACGCGCTGCAGCTCGATAGCTGGAGCGTCGGTCCCGCGCTGCAGATCGGCATGGACTACAAGCTGACCAAGAACTGGTTCCTGAACGCCGACATCAAGAAGATCTGGCTGTCGAGCGATGTGAAGGCCGGCGATGTCAAGGTGTCCAAGGTGAACCTGGATCCGTGGCTGTTCAGCATGGGTGTGGGGTATCGCTTCTGATCCTGCAGTGCCATGCAAAAGGCCGGCGCCAATCAGGCGCCGGCCTTTTGCTTTTCCGGATGAGCGAGGATGCGGACCTACCGGAACGCCGGCTCATCAAAGCTGCGCAGCTTGCGCGAATGCAGCTGCTCCACCCCGTTCTCACGCAGGATGCGGATCGCCTCCAGCCCGATGGTCATATGCTGGCTGACGCGCTGGCGATAGAAGGCGTTGGCCATGCCGCGCAGCTTGAGCTCGCCATGCAGCGGCTTGTCCGACACGCATAGCAACGTGCCATAGGGCACGCGCAGCCGGAAGCCATTGGCCGCCACCGCCGCGCTTTCCATATCGATGGCAATCGCGCGCGACTGGTTGAAGCGCGCATACAGCGACTTGGACTTCAGTTCCCAGTTGCGGTCATCGGTCGAGACCACCGTGCCGGTACGCATGCGGGTCTTCATCTCGTTGCCGGACAGCCCGGTCACGCGCGCCACGGCCTCCTGCAGGGCCACCTGGATCTCGGCGATCGGCGGCACCGGCACCCACGGCGGCAGGTCGTGGTCGAGCACGTGGTCGTCGCGCACATAGGCGTGCGCCAACACGTAGTCGCCCAGCTGCTGCGAGCGGCGCAGGCCGCCGCAGTGGCCCACCATCAGCCAGCAATGCGGGCGCAGCACGGCTAGGTGGTCGGTCATGGTCTTGGCGTTGGACGGGCCCACGCCGATATTGACCAGCGTCACCCCCAGCTTGTCTTCGCGCACCAGGTGATAGGCCGGCATCTGCGGCAGCGCGCGCGGGCGTGAGGCGTCGTCGGGTTCCGCGCCGCCCAGTTCCTGCATCACGTCGCCGGGCTCGACAAAGCGGGTGTAGCCGCCGCCGTCGCTGCTGGCCATCAGGCCCCGGCCCAGCTCGACAAACTCGTCGACATAGCGCTGGTAGTTGGTGAACAGCACGAAGCGCTGGAAATGCTGCGGTGCCGTGCCGGTGTAGTGGTACAGCCGCTGCAGGGCCAGGTCCACGCGCTCGGCCGGGAACAGCGACAGCGGCCAGGCCTCGCCCGGGATCGGCTCATAGGTGCCGTTGGCGATGCCGTCGTCGATGCGGCTCAGCTCGGGCAGCACGAACGATGCCTCCAGCTCGCGCGCCTGGGTGTAGCTGATGTCGGTGGTCGAAGCCTCGATCACGAACGGCAGCGGGATCGGGCGCCGGCTCAGCCCTACCACCACCGGCACGCGGTGATAGCGCATCAGCCGCTCGATCTGGTCGCGGTAGTAGTCCGCCAGCAGGTCGGGGCGGGTCACGGTGGTGCCATACACCCCCGGGTAGGCCACGGTGCCCCATGACGGCCGGCTGTCGGTGACCATGGTCTCGATGTTGACCGAGATGCCCAGGTACGGATAGCACGCATGCGCGGCCGAGGGCAGCGGCTTGCCGCTGGCGAAGGCGTCGAAGCGCGCGCGCACGGCGCCCACCGAAGCTTCGTAGATGTCGCGGATGCGCGCGATCGCCGCATCCGCGTCGGTGAACTCGGCAAGCTGGTCGGCCGGATGTGCGGAGGAAAAGACGGGGGCGTTCATGGAGGCCATGATACCGCGCCGGCGCGCTGGCGTGAGCAGCACCCGACCCCGCCGGAAGCCAAATTGACGCGCCCGCGCCCGCTCGCTACACTCCGCCAATTGCGCGGCACGGGTTCCCGTGCTGTTCTCGACTCGCGGCGCCCCTCGTGGCAAGGGGCGGCGAGGGGCCGTACACGCTTTACTGGGAGAGCCGCCGATGGAAATCCGTAACCTGTTGCCCGACGACATCGAGGCAGCCAGACAACTACTGATCGCCAACGGCTGGGCCCACCGGGTGGGCGGCCCGGAGAAATTCGCACGGCTGGTGGCCAACTCCCAACGCGTGGTCGTGGCGGTGGAGCACGGCGAGATCGTCGGTTTTGCCCGCGCGCTGTGCGACGACGTCTGCGACGGCTTCCTGTCGATGGTTGCCGTCGCGCCCAGCCACCGCCGGCGCGGCATCGGCCGCGCCCTGGTGCGGCACATCGTGGGCAACGACCCCGACATCACCTGGATGCTGCGCGCGGCGCGTTCCTCCGAAGCCGCATTCTTCGGCCAGCTCGGCTTCACGCCGTCGATGGTGGCAATGGAGCGGCGCCGGCCCTGATCCGCCAGCACCCCCGGGCGCAGCGTCAGCGTGCGCCCATCTTGCGCCGGAACTCCTCGGCCGTACCCACCTGCCGGAACAGCGGCCCGCCCGGTGCGAAGCGATCCGCGCTGGCCAGCGGCCCCACCACCACCGGTTCAAATCCCGCATCGCGCACCAGTTGCGCGGCCACGTCGAGCGCGGCCTTGTCGTCGCCGGCGATGGGCACCGCCACCAGGCCGCCCGCCCGGTGATGCTCGCTGGCAAACTGCGCCGCCCCCATGAAGTTGAAGGCCCGCACCACGCGCGCGCCGCGCAGGTAGCGCGCGGTGGTGATGCCGATGCCGTCACGCCTGGCCTCCTCGGTGATCGGGCCGTCGCGGTGCTCGTAGGCGTTGGTGGCATCAAGCACGATCTTGCCCCGCCAGGCCTCGGCATGGTCGCGGCTGAGCTGCGGCAGCGCGCCGTAGGGCGTGGCCAGGAACAGCACGTTAGAGAACGCAATGGCTTCGGCCACGGTGCCGGCGCGCGCCAGCGTACCCAATTCTTCGACCAGCGGCTTGAGTGCCTCCGGGTGCCGCGACGAGAACAGGACCGGGTGTCCGGCCTTGACCCACAGCCCGCCCACGGTGCCGCCGGTGCGGCCCGAGCCGATCACGCCGATGCGCTGCGCGGCAGCCTCGCGGCCGGCCGCCGGGCCAGGCTGGGCGCACGCGGCGCGTGGCAGGGGCGCGGCCAGCACCAGGGCCGCGGCGCCGGCGCCAAGCCAGCGGCGGCGGGCAGGATCGAAGCGGGATGCCCTGGCGTTCATCGCAAATCCTCCGCAGTGGACACGACCATCCGTCCCGTACGTCATACGGGCCGCTGGGATGACTCTAGGCGAAAAAGCGACGGCCCGGCGTGGTCGGCTAGCGGTCGTTGCGGATCGGCCCGAATTCCGCCGGCACCCACGCATATCCGGCCACATCGCGGCGCACATGGCCAAGGCCCGGGAAGGGCATATGCGCGCCCCCCACCCACAGCCGGCCCTTGGCGGCATCGGCCAGGATGCGCTGGCGCGTGATCACGGCCTGGTGGCTGTCCACGTCAAACTCGATCGCCACCTGCGGGCGGCGGAACTGCACCGCATGGCTGTGCACGATGTCGCCCCACAGCAGCAGGCTGTCCTTGCCCGAGGTGAACAGGTAGCCACTGTGGCCCGGAGTATGGCCATTGGCCGGCACCGCGCGCACACCGGGAACGGGCTCGACACCGGCGCCGCCGCTGAAGGGGCGGAAGCGCTGCGCCGCCTGGTACGGCGCGACCGCGGCGCGCGCCATGGCGAACAGGCCCTGCGCCTCCTTCGGCGCGGCGGCGGCATTGGCTTCGCTGAGCCAGTAGTCGGCATCGGCCTTGTCGACATAGACGGTTGCGTTCGGGAACGCCGCCTTGCCGTCCGTGGCCAGGCCGCAGGCGTGGTCGCCGTGCAGGTGGGTCAGCAGCACGGTGTCGATCTGTTCCGGCGCGTAGCCCGCCGCGCGCAGGTTTTCGCCGATGCGCCCGAGGGTGGGCCCGAAGCAGGCTGCCGCGCCCGTATCGACCAGCACCAGGTGGCTGCCGGTATGGATCAGGTAGGCGTTGACCGCGGTCTGCATGCCCGGCGTCGATTCGACGAACATCCGCGCCAGCAGGCTCTGCACCTCGCGCGCGCTGGTGTACTTGAGGATCTTCGGGTCCAGGTCGATGTAGCCGTCATAGAGCGCCGTGACCTCGAGCTGGCCGACCATCATGCGGTAGTAGCCCGGCACCTGGGTCTTCTGCTGGGCCGGCGGCGTGGTGGTCTGCGCAGTGGCAATGGCGGGAAGCACGGCGGCCCCGATGGTGACGGCGATGGCGGCACGCAATACGGCCTGGCGCAGCACCGGGCGACGGCCCGGACGTAAGGTTGCATGGCACACCACGGACTGCTGCTTCATATCCTGTTCCTGTTCTGGTTGGTGTTGTCGAGGAGTAGGCCGGAGCGGCAAGGCCGCGCTGCCAGGCATATCTTAGCCGGCCCTTGTCCATCAAGGCCGCAAGCACCAAAGCGTACCTACTTCTGCGTAAAAAACGGGGCCGTTTGGCCCCGTTTTCCATGCATGGGAGCTTGCGCTGCCCTGCGTTCACTCTGGCTGGATATTCGCCGCCTTGATGATGCGCCCCCACTTGCCGGACTCCTGCAACTGGAACTTCGCCAGCTCCGCGGGCGTGCTGGTGAACACCTCCGTGCCGGTCGACTTGTAGAAACCGGCCGCGGTATCGCCGCGCGCGGCCTTGACCATCATCGCATTGAGCTTCGCCACCACCGGCTGCGGCGTGCCGGCGGGCGCATAGGCCGCGAACCAGTAGCTCATCTCATAGCCCTTGACGCCGGCTTCGTCGATGGTCGGCACGTCCGGCGCCAGCGGCGAGCGCGTCTTGCCCGACACCCCCAGCGCGCGCAGCTTGCCGCTCTTGACCTGCGGCAGGCCGGTGGCCGTGTCGGTGATCATCATCTGGATCTGGTTGCCGAGCAGGTCGGTGATGGCCAGCGGGTTGCTCTTGTACGGCACGTGCAGCAACTCCACATGCGCCATCTGCTGGAACAGCTCGCCGGCAATGCGCGACGACGAGCTGCCGCTGCCGAAGCTGAGCTTGCCCGGCTGCTGTTTTGCCAGCGCGATGAACTCGCCCACGGTCTTGGCCGGCACCTGCGGGTTGACCACCATGATCTGGCCGCCGCGGCCCAGCGTGGTGATCGGCGCGTAGTCCTTGACCGGGTCGTAGGGCAGCTTCTTGAACAGGTGCTCGTTGGCCGCATGCGTGGTGTTGGTGCTGATCAGCACGGTGTAGCCGTCCGGCGCGGCCTTGGCCACGTCCGATGCGGCGATGAAGCCGTTGGCGCCCGGCTTGTTGTCGACCACCACGGTGGCCTTGCTGTCCACGGTGATGGCCTGGCCGATGGCGCGCGCCAGCTGGTCGGTGGCGCTGCCGGCCGCGAACGGCACCACGAAGCGGATCGGCTTGTCCGGGAACTCGGCCCAGGCCAGCCCCGCGGGCAGGATCAGCGCCAGCGCGGCAACGGCCAGTGGCTTGAGAAATGGGTACATCGTGGTCTCCTGTAGAACTTGTTGTCGGTGTGAAGCGATGGATCAGTGGCTATCCGCGGCGCCCGGACGCGAGCCGCGGCGGCACAGGGATCTCAAGCTGCAGCAGTCGGAACGACAGTGCCTTGCCGTGCGTGTCGAGGTTGAGCGCGTCGTTGACGCCGCCATCGAGCACGCCGTCGAGGACGAAGTTCATCGCCTGCAGCGATGGCACCAGGTAGCGCGTGACGGACGTGGGCCGGCGCTCGCGGAACAGCGCGCGCACGGCGTCTTCGGTCACGTGCGTGACCAGGTGGTCGTAGTTGCGCGCGTCGTAGGCGATCACGCTGATGTTGGAACGGTTGCCCTTGTCGCCGGTGCGGCCGTGGGCGAACTGGTAGAGCGCAGCAGTGTCAGTCATGGTCGGACCTCCTCAGGCGATGAAACTATGCGTGGCCGTCACGGCCTCGCGCGGCACCAGGCACGACACGGCATTCAGGCGCGCGCGCTGCGCGGTGCGCACGCCGCCGCCGCCGGCCGGGCCGCAGGTATAGAGCGCATTGACCTCGCGCTGCAGGGCCTGCGCCACCGCCAGGTCGTCGTGCGCCAGCGCAGCGCGCAGGCGCACGTCCTGCGCCGCTTGCTCATGAGGCTGGCGCTGGGCGAACATCGCGCCGCCATCGTCGGCCAGCACGCTGAGCACGCCGATCAGGTCGAAGCGGATGGGCGCGTCATGGCCCAGCAGCTGCATGCGCCGGCACAGGATGTCGGCGGCCAGCCGCGCGCGGGCGGCGGCATTGGGGCCGGCGTACGAGATCTCGCCCTCGGCCAGCCAGCCGCCGTGGCTGAACACATTGGCCTTGAGCTGCGCCGGACGGGGATGGCCGCGCACATTGCGCACCGCCACCCGGTCCGGACCCAGCTGCGCCACGGTGACGGCGCCTATGTCGGCCACCACGTCCGGCGTCAGGTAGGCGGCCGGGTCGTGGACCTCATACAGCAGCTGCTCCTTGACCGTGCGCAGGTCCACGCAGCCGCCGGTATTGGCGGCCTTGAAGATCTCGATGCCGCCGTCGGCATCGAGCTGCGCGATCGGGAAGCCCAGTGCATGCACATCGGGTACGTCCTTCATGCCGGGATCGGCAAAGTAGCCGCCGGTGACCTGCGCCCCGCATTCCAGCAGGTGGCCGGCCATGGTGGCGGCGGCCAGGCGGTCCCAGTCATCCCACGACCAGCCGAAGTGCGCCATCGCCGGCCCCACGGCCAGCGCCGGATCGGCCACCCGCCCGCACACCACCACCTGGGCACCGGCAGCGATCGCCTCGGCGATGCCTTGCGCGCCGATATAGGCATTGGCGCAGACGAAGCGATCGGCCTCAAAGGCATCGCCAAGAATGCCGTGCAAGCGCGCGCGCCCCGCATCGTCGGACAGGTCATCGCCCTCAACGACTGCAACGCGCGGCGCGGGCAGGCCCAGTTCCTGCGCCAGCTGCAGCACGCGCCGCGCCGCAGCGCGCGGGTTGGCGGCTCCGAAATTGCCGACGATGGGAATGCGGTGTTGCAGGCACAGGCCCAGCACCGGCACCAGCAGCGCATCGAGCAGCGGCTCGTAGCCCTGCGCGGGATCGTTGCGCCGCGCCAGCTGCGCCAGCGCCAGCGTGCGTTCGGCCAGGGTCTCGAAGATCAGCGCGGCCGGCTGGCCGCAGGCAATCAGCGTGCGCACCACCGGCAGCGCGGCATCGGTGCGGTCGCCGGAGAAGCCGGCGCCGGAGCCGATCAGCAAGGGAGCAGTCATGGTGGGGGCAGGTTGTTGGTGGACTCGATCCCATTCTAGAGCGGGGACGTCCAGCCAAAAAACGGATTATTTGGATTAATCTATCGACTTGCTGGATAAATCCGTCAGGGCCCCATGAACCTCTCGGTCAAGCACCTGCGCGCCTTCGTGGCGCTGGCCACCTACCGCAATTTCACGCGCGCGGCGCGTGCTTGCCACCTGTCGCAGTCGGCCTTCAGCGCGCTGGTGCAGACGCTGGAGGAACAGGCCGGCAGCCGGCTGTTCGAACGCACCACGCGGCACGTGGAGCTGAGCAGCGACGGCGTGCGCTTCGAGCAGACCGCGCGCCGGCTGCTGGCCGATTTCGAAACCGCGTTCGAGGACCTGCGCGCGCACGCCGAGCGGCGCAAGGGGCGCGTGTCGATCGCGGCGCTGCCATCGCTGGCCGCCGGCGACTTGCCGCCGCTGCTGGCGCAGTTCCGCGCGCTGTATCCGGGCATCGCGCTGGAACTGTTCGACCAGCTCGCCGACGGCTGCATCGAACTGGTCCGCCAGGGCCGCGCCGACTTTGCGCTGGCCCCGGCGCCGGCCCAGGACGACGACCTGCGCGTGGAGCCACTGGTGCGCGACACCTTCCACCTGGTGTGCCCGGCGGACCACCCACTGGCACGCAAGCGCCGCATCACGCCGGAGATGCTGGCGGGCCTGCCGTTTATCCAGCTGTCGCGCACGACCAGCGTGCGCCAGCACCTGGACGCCGCGCTGCATCCGTTGCGCCTGACCAGCGTGATGGAGGTGGAGCACCTAGCGACGGTGGCGGCGCTGGTGCAGGCGGGGCTGGGCGTGAGCGCCGTGCCGTCACTGGCGCTGTTTCAGTTCCGGCGCGAGGGGCTGGCGATCCGGCCGCTGCAGCTGCCGTCGCTGGTGCGCGATATTTGCCTGGTGCGGCTCAAGGACCGCGGCGACTCGGCCGCGGCAGCCGCGATGATCGACTGCCTGCAGGCGTTCTACCGCGGCGGCAAGCCGCCCGCGCGGCGCTGAAAACCCGGCAAAAGCGGCACGCAGAATTGGGTACGCTTTGCTGCCGGCGGCGCCCTCAGAAGTGCCCGAGATAGCCGCCGTCGACGGCCAGCACCTGCCCGGTGACATAGGATGCGGCCGGCGACGCCAGGAATACCACCGCCCCCGCCACTTCCTCTGGCTGGCCCCAGCGGCCCAGCGAGGTGCGCTGGCGCAGCCACTCGGCCACGCCCTCGTCCTCGACCATGGCCTGGTTGGGCTCGGTGGCGAAGTAGCCCGGGGCGATCGCGTTGACGGTGACGCCGTGCCGCCCCAGGTCGGCCGCCATGGCGCGCGTGAGCGCGTCCAGGGCGCCCTTGGTGGCAGGGTAGAGCACGTCGCCGGCGCGCGCGACCTGGCCCGCGATCGAGCTCACATTGACGATGCGCCCGTAGTCGCCGCGGCGCATGCGCTGCGCGGCGAGCCGGCACAGCGTGTAGGGCGCCACCAGGTTAGTCTCGAGCATGGCGCGCAGGTCGCCGGCATCGAGCTGTGCCATGGTGCTGCGGTTGCGCGCGCCGGCGTTGTTGACGAGGATGTCGAGCCGGCCATGGGCGGCGTCGATGCGGTCGAACGCGGCCGCCACGGCGGCTTCATCGGTGATATCGAGCACCAGCGCCTCGGCGCTGCCGCCGCGCGCGGCCAGCGCCGCGACGGCCGCTTGCACGCGCTGCGCATTGCGCGCCACCACCAGCACATGGGCACCGGCATCGGCCAGCCCGGCGGCAATCGCCAGGCCCAGGCCCTGCGCGCCGCCGGTCACCAGCGCCACGCGGCCGTGCAGCGAGAACGGGGTACGGGAATCGGGGGAGGGGGTAGGAGTAGCCATGCGGGGGACTATACCGCAGCCCCCTGCCTGCGGGATTCAGCGGATCAGCTTGCCGGTGGACGAGACGATCGACATTTCCACGAACGACGAGCCGGTATGGCGCTCGGCGCTGTAGCTGATCAGGATGCCGCCAAGGTCGTAGTCGCGCATGCCTTCCAGCGCCGTGACCAGGCGCTCGCGCGTCAGGTCGGGGCCGGCGCGGCGCAGCCCTTCGACCAGCACCTTGGCCGACATGAAACCCTCCATGCCGGCGTTCGACGGCTCCACGCCCTGCTGCTTGGCCAGGCTGCGGTATTCGCTGGCCAGCGTCATCTGGCTGGAGTTGGTGCCCGGCACCACCTGCGTGATGATCAGCCCGCGCGCATCGGCGCCCAGTTCACGGATAAAGGAATCGGCCGCGTTGTTGGACAGCGTGACGAACTGTGCCTCGCTGCCGGCGCGGCGCAGCTCGCGGATGATGCGCGCCGCCTCCGAGCCCGAGCCGATCACCAATACCGCCTGCGGGTTGGCCTTGTTCATGGCGGCCACGCTCTGGGTGATATCGCCCATGGGCCGGGCAAAGCTTGCAGTCGCCGCCGGCTGCACGCCGCGCGCCTGCAGCGCGGCACTGTAGCCTTCCAGCACGTCCCGGCCAAAGCCGTCGTTGGCGTAGAAGATGCCGATGCGGCTCATGCCCGATGTGGCCAGGTGGTTGATCGCACGCGCCACCTCGTCCTGGTACTTGGCGCGCACGTTGAACACGTAGCGGTTCACCGGCCGGTGCAGCGTGATGGCGCCGGTCAGCGGCGCCACCAGCGGCACCTTCTGCGCGGCGATGATGGGCAGGATGCTTTCGTTCTGCGGCGTGCCGCGCACCATGAAGAGCGCGAACACCTTGTCCTCGTCGATCAGCTTGCGCACATTGTCGGGCGTGCGCTTGGCATCGAAGCCGTCATCGTGGGTCACCAGCTCGATGCGCCGCCCGGCCACGCCGCCGCTGGCGTTGATGGTGCGCAGGTACACCTGTGCGCCGGCGATCTGCTCCTTGACCGAACCGGCCACCGGACCGGTGATGCCGGCCGACTGGCCGATGCGGATGGTATTGCGGGTCACGCCCGTTTCCGCCAGGGCCGTCTGCGCGGCCCATCCCAGCGTGGCGGCCAGCATGCCGCACGCGATCCATTTCGCTTTCATTGTCTCGACCCCCTGCGCCTGTCCGGCTGACTTCATCGTTTTATTGCGGCACGGCATGCACGGCCGTGTGCCGTCACGCAAGTTACCGCATGCGTCTCATGGGGGCAAACCGGGAAAGATCGGAGTGTTGCAGCAGCATCACACCGGAACCGCGCAGGCAGTTCCGGTGTGAGCCGGGGCGCGCGAAAGGATGCGCGTCAGGGCGCGCCACAAGGGCGCGCGGAAAGAGATGCGACAGCGCTGAACAACAACCAGCGGCGATAAGCCGATGGCTCAGGGGAAAGCCGGTACAGCCGGGTCCAACCCCGCAAAGCTGGCTTCCGGATGCGCGTTCGCGAGCAGGGTTTCGATTTCCTCGACACGGCTGCGCGGAACGTCGACCATCAGCAGGATCTTGCCGGCCTCGATGTCCTTCTCGAATGCACGCAGCCGGCTGTTGGGTGCCGAGCTGCCAATCATGCTCGAGGCCCATGCGCCAAATACCGCGCCCAGCACCGCCAGCACGCCGACGAGGCCCCACTGCGGGGTGTCGCTGACAATCGGGAACATCGCCACCACCACGCCGGCCACGACGCCCACGCCGCCGCCCACCATCAGGCCCATCTCGGCGGCATGCACGATGTCGGAGGTCTGGAACAGGTTGGCTTCATGCAGGCCCGTCATGTCGGAGCCGTCGCGCGCCACGAAGTGGATGTGGCTGTTCTCGAGGCGGGCAAGTAGCAGGTCGTCCATGGTGCGACGGGCACTCGCCAGGTCGGGCAACAACCAGAAGATGCGTTTGCGCATGTCTCTCTCCTTTTTCAGGCCGCACCACCGGTGAGTTTGAACCTGGTAAGAAAGTACCGCTGGCGGCGCGGGGATATTTCTTTGTACGCCGTTCAAGGGGCCAGCGCAAGGCGCGTTTCCGTACCTGCGCACCCTGGCCGCGGATGTGATGCGCACGCGTGCCCCGCATATGCGGGGCACGCGTCACGTCGCGCGGAAATGCGCAGAGAAGCGCGTCAGAAAGTGATCGGCAGGCGCACATTTACCTGCAGGTCGGGGGTGTCGCGCGTCAGCCCCGCACCCACTGAAAGGTTCAGAGTGTAGCGGTTGCTGAAGCGGTACGAGTAGCCCACCAGCAGGGTGCCCTGCGTCACGCGCACCGAACCCGGCACGGTCTGGCCGTTCTGCTTGGTGGGCCAGATGATGCTCTGGTCATAGCCAATACTGAACGAGGCGCGCTCGTTCAGCGCCAGGCCCATGCCGAAACTGAACTCGAAGATGTCCCCCGGCGCGATCTTGCCCAGCGGTTCCTTCTCGCCGTTCAGCACGGTGCGGCTCACGTTGTCGCGCGCGAAGTTGTGCAGATAGCTGAAGGTGCCGAAGAACACGGCCGGATCGGTCGGCAGCAGCCAGGTGACGCCGGGCTGGATCGCCTGGAAGCCGGTGCCGGTTGGCAGCCCCAGCGGCAACCCGGTGCCGGTGGCATTGCCCACGCAGCGCGTCACGCAGTCGGTGACGACTTCAAACGGGTCCTTGCCGGTATTCGACTTGTAGCGCAGCCAGCCGATGAAGTAGGGGAGCTTCTCGCTGCCATAGTTGAGCTGGTAGCGCACCGTCGCCTCGACATCGCCAATGCCGCTGCCGCTGGCATTGAACACGCGGTCGACTGCGGTACCGGTGAACACTTCGCGGCTGACGGTGGAACCGGAGCTATGCACATAGGGTACCTTGGCTTCGATCTCCAGCCGCTTGGTGATGCCGTAGCGGAACGCAACCGATGGGATGTAAGTCGAGGTCTTGACCTCACGCACATCGATCAGGCCGATGAGGAGGGCCGGGATGATCGAATAGCCGACCAGCGCCACGCGGTTGTTCGACGAATAGCCGTACTGGAAGCCGGGCTCGATCACGAGCTTGCCCTGCGCCGTCAGCACGCCCGGCTGTTCCGTGATCGGCGCGATTTCGGGCGGGCGCGTATCGCGCTCGGGCGGCTTGCCCACGGGCTCGTCCGCGACCACCTGCTGGTACGTCGACTCGCCCTGCTGCGGCTGCCCCGGCTGCACCACCATCTGCGGCGGCTGGTCACCCTGGGTCGCCTGCGGCGACGTGACCGCGTTGGGCACGCCCTGCGTTGCGCTGGCGCCGGCCGCGGCGGCCGCGGCGTTGGTGGCGTTATCCATCGGCGTGACGCCGGGCCCGGCGCCGCCGCGCTTGCGGGACAGCACCTCCGGCCCGATCACGCTGCGCAGCTCACGGATCAACGCTTCCTGCTCAGCGAGCGCGCGCTTCATGGCGTCGAGCTGGCTGGCCTGCTCGGCCAGCTGGTTCTGCAAGGACTCCAGCCCGGCGGCGGGTGGCCCCGCGTCGAGTGTGGTCTGGGCGTGCGCCAGGCCTCCAAGCAACAGCAACGTCGAGCACCCCGCGCTGCGGATGCCCTGCATCGACCGCTTCTTCATGACGTCTTCCTCCCCCGGGACGGCAGACTGGACCTTGCAGGCGCGCGCTACCTCCTGCGCATCAAAGCTACGGTTACGGCTACTCCTACCTCATGCTGGCGGCTCGCAGCAGCACGTTGTTCAGCGTTGCGTTGGCGACCTGTGACCGGAATGCCTGGAGCGTATTCACACTCGTGTCGATTGTCATCAGGCTCCGGATACTCTGATTGTTCAAGGTGTTCTGGATTACGGTCATCGGCGACGTCCCATTGGCCACCGCCGCGGAATTGCCCGCGCCGTTCTGGATTACCGCCAGCAGCCCGTTGGTAACGACCTGGCCGGTTGGCGTTGTCACCGCGGTTGACGGCAGGCCGGCCGCACCGGCGCTGCTTGCCGATGCTCCGTTCGATGCCACCGCCGTGGCCGTTCCCGCGGCACCTGCGCTGCTGCTGCCATTGCTGCCTAGCTGAACGCCCGCCGTGGCCGGGTTGCCCGCCATCGCGCTGTTCACGTCAGCATACGTATTGCTCACAATGGCCGGCGCAAGCGCAGAAGCCAGCTTCGCGGCCTGGTCGCTGGTGATGCGCGCAATGTCCGGTATGTTAATGCTGGTGGCCACCACCAGGGCGCCATTGACGTACACCGCGCGTTCGATTCCGAACGAAACCTGCAGTCCGCCGGCGTCGAAGCCGCCGCGCATTTCATCCAGCTTGTCTTCCGAGACCGGTTTCCAGCCGGCCATGCTGCCCTGGGTAGCGGCAGCCAGTGTTTGGTCTTGCTTGTTCTCTTGCGTGTCCAATACAGTCTGTGCAGGAACCGCGGCCGCGTCAAGGGCGTCCGACAGCGGCTGCTCGCTCGCCTGCGCGGCGGTGGCACATGCCATGCCGGCGCCGAACAGGACCGCTGCAGTCGCCGTACCGGCTCCCCTGCTGCGGCAAGCGGTGGTATTCGGGGCGGATGTCTCGAACATGATGTGTTCCTCAGAAATCGCTGGCGCCATGCTTTGGCATGACGGTGAAGAACAGGCTGTCCCGGTTGACTCCCATCCAGTAAGGGCCCGATGGCGCTACGCGCCAGTCGGCCGCCAGGTTGAACCGGGCCTGCTCGGTCCGGTTATGGATCACGAACAGCAACTGGCTTTCCCAGATGCTCTCGAAGTGTTCGCGCGAGATGGAGCGCGTGCCGCGCGCCGGATCGCCGATCAGCACGCGATCGCCGCGGACCCCTTTCACCACCACGAAATGGTGGTAGCCGTTCTCGGCGATCAGCACGATCGCGGGTATCTTTGTTTCCTCGAGCTTCGACAGGGGCAGTTCATACCCGTCGGCAAGGAACCCCTGCGACGCCAGATAGCGCTTCATATCCAGCAGGGAGAATCCCTCCTGCCGGATCTTGGCCTGGTCGCCATTGACGAACATGTTGGCAAAGACCAGTTCCTCGCTGACCGGTTGGCCGTACTGGTAGGTCAGCAGGGTTGCCACCGCGGCCGAGCCGCAGCTGAAATCGTATTGCTGACGGATCGTTGTCTTGAAGCGTGCTTCGCGCAGGCTGGTCACCGGCACGCTGTAGTACTCGCCGACAGGCCCGTAGATGCTGATCCGGTCAGCCAGTGCCGGCGGGGTACCACCCAGGGCCAGGACAAAGGGCAGCGCCCGCAGCAGTCTTTGAAGCATCTTCATCACTTGAACTGGACGTTGACTATGGTGGCGTTCTGGATCAACACGTTGTTGCCCGAGTTCTGGATGGCCGTCGGGATGCCCGCAGCATTCGCGAAGGCGCCCTCCGTGATCATGTTGGTGCCGGACAGCGTATGGACCGCGGCGTTGTCCGCCACCGTGCCATGCAGCCGCATGTCGTTGACAACCACTTCCGCACCACCGCGCACGTCATCAAGCTTGTCGCTCGCGACAGCTACCGCGGCCGTGCCAAAAGGATTGCTCGCCGCTGGGGCCACCGCAGCGACAGGCGCTGGCACGGCGGCATCGCCCGCCAGTGGTCCTGCCTGAGCCTGCATGAACGGCCAGGCCAGAAATGCTGCCGTCAGCGCCGTGACAGCAGTGTGGATCGGTTGCATGATGCGTCTCCTCCATGCCCGCCGCGCCCAGCCCCATCCAGCCAGTCGCAGCGGAACTTACAGGTTGTGCCAGGCAGGCATCCCAGCGCGAATCGCTCGCCGGGATGCCCCCCGTCGGCTTGAAGACTTGCACCGGCACCGACCGGCCCGCCCATCCGCCAGAGGCTGGATATGGCTGGCCGGCCGGCCCGGCTCACGTCTTAGCGGCCGACGCTCAGGTTGGCCTGGACGTTGACGCTCTGTTGAACCAGCGAAGCTGCACCAAGATTCTGGTTGGCGACCATGATGCCCGCGGCGGTCTGGCCGACGCTGGTCATCACGTTGGACAGGCTGAACGAGCCGGCAGAAACCGCGACAGTTCCGCCTGCGCCGCCAGCGCCGCCGACTGCACCGTTGCCGGTGCCGCCGTTGCCAACGCCGCCAGCGCCACCGGTTGCACCGACAGCACCCGTCGCACCATTGCCAGCCGTGGCGCTACCGTTGGTCGCCGAGCTCGAAGCGCTGCCGTTCGTGGCCGCACCACCTGCGCCGCCCGCACCGCCAACGCTCGCTTGCGTGCCGCCAGCGCCGCCCGTGCTGGTGGATGCGCCACCCGCGGCCGTCGAGGTCCCTGTGCCGCCTGCGCCACCCGCGCCGCCGGTACCGGAGCCGGCACCGCCGGTTGCGCTAGCCGACGACGTTCCGGCGCCGCCCGCACCGCCAGTCCCCGTGCCCGCGCCAGCAGAACCGGCGGCAGTCGCCGCACCGGCTGCGCCGCCCGCGCCGACCGTGTCGTTACCCGCGCCACCGTTGCCGCTGGACCCACCTGCCGAGCCCGCAGCGCCGCCCAGGCCAAGGCTGGCACCGAGTGCGCTGCCGCCGCGACCGCCGGCGCCAAGTGAAGCGCTCAGTGCGCGTCCGCCCGCGCCAATAGCGTCGCCGCCGCTGCCGCCCCGGGTGGCCGCCGCGCTGAGCGCGTCGCCGCCATACGACTTGGCGTTTCCGCCATCGCCAGCCCAGCCAACCGCCTTGCCGCCGTCGCCGCCGCTACCCGCGCGTGCGCCATAGTTGGTGGCTGCGCCGTTGGTGGCGCTGCCGTTGGTGGCGCTGCCGCCGCTACCGCCGTTGCCGCCGTTGCCGCCGTTGCCGCCGTTGCCGCCGTTGCCTACGCCGCCAATGCCCCTGCCGCCCTTGCCACCGAGGCCGCCATTGGCGTCACCCCAGTTGCCGGCACGGTTGCCCATCGCTGCGATGGTGTTACCGGATACATAGCCCTCCAGCTTGCTGATCGCCAGCGCCTTGCTGGTGTTGAACGCGTTGGAGAAGTTGGCGGTAGCCGTGCTGCCATTGGCTGCGGCCGCATTGCCATAACCGCGCATATCCTGATCTGTGCGGTTCTTGGAGTTGGTATTTGTGCTGGTCCGGGTTGAGGTCCGGGTACTGGTTTTCGTGGTGGTGCTGCTGTCATTGGCCTGCACAGCAGTCGAGTTTTCGTTGGCTGCGGCGCCACTGCCGCTCTGCGTGGAAGTCGCGGTCGCGTTTTGGGTATTAGTGGTCCCGCTATCGTCGGCGTTGTTGGTCGGGTTCGCCAAGGCTTGGCCAGCGCCAAATGCCAGCGCAATCGCCGATGCCAGTAAGGTCTTATTCATACGAAGCTCCCAGGAAGATGTACAGCGGCTCAGCCTCCGGCCGGCGCTCGTGCCGAACGACGGCTGGAGGTTAGGTCCGGCACCCTGCCAAACCAGACTCCCCCTGCGCATAATCGGTGCCAGCCGCGCCGCCTGCGGCGCCAACTCCTTGTATTACAAGGCCTGCCCGGCACTCTAACGGGAACTTTCCGCTGACTTGCGCGATCGCTAGCGCCCTCGTCGCTGTGCACGGCAGACGACATGTCACACTGCTGTGACACGGCCACTCCCAGCCCACCTGAGGGGGGGCCGGAGTGGTCAGAAAACGCCTTATTTTTCAGTGCCTTATGCAGGCAGTCAGGATTTGCCCGAGGCGCGACCGTACGTATCGGGACTGAAACACGACGCCGAGGGTGCCGTCACCGCCGCCCGTGTCAGGCATCCCACATTGCAGCAGCAGCCCCGATGTCATGTCCTCGCCGCCCGGCACAAGCCCGGTCCGCCGCGCCGGCCTGGTCCGCCCAGCAACGCATGCAGCAGCGCCGAACCGACTTCACCCGCACTGGCGCAATCAGCCAAGGGGCCTTGGCGGAGACGGGATGCGTCACCGCAACACTGCGCCGGCGACGTTGTTCCGCAAGCGCCACTGCGGCTATCCATGCTAGGCTCTATGTCTGATTTAAAGTACATTAGAGGCATTACAGACTTGTCATCTCTCCGCAAGGGAAACCATGAGTGAAGCCGTCGTTCCCCTGTATCACCAGATTTACGTCGTATTGCGCCAGCAGATCGTGGAAGGCCGCTTCGGCCAGGGCCCCTTGCCGGGCGAGATCGACCTGGCCAAGCAGTTCCACGCCTCGCGCGTGACCATGCGGCGCGTGTTCGACCGCCTGGTGCAGGAGGGACTGGTGCGCCGCCACCGCGGGCTTGGCACCTTCGTCAATCCGCATCCGGTACGCCCGGCGGCGGCGGCCGGCGAGGAACGCGGCACCAGCCTGCTCGACAACATCATCGACATGGGCCAGAAGACGTCGGTGAAGGTGATCTCGATCGACGAAGTCCATGCCACGCCCGATGTGGCCGAATCGCTGCAGATCGAGCCGGGCGATCCGGTGGTGAAGATCGTGCGCGTGCGCCACTACCGCAACCGGCCGCTGTCGCATATCACGGTCTACCTGCCCGCCGACCTGGGCCGGCCGATCACGCGCCAGTCCCTGGAAGAGCGGCCGGTGCTGCGCCTGCTGGAGGCCGGCGGCGTGAAGCTGGGCCGTGCCACCCAGGTGCTGTCAGCGCGCCTGGCCGACGTGGTGGTGGCGCCGCTGCTTGACGTGCCCGTAGGCGGCGCGCTGCTGGCGGTGCGCCGCGTGGTCAAGGACGCGGCCGGGCGCCCGGTGCAACTGCTGCTCGGCCAGTACCGCCCGGACCGCTATGAATACCGGATGGAGTTGTCGCCGGCCGGCGTGGACAGCGCCAACGTCTGGGTGGAAAGCGAAACCCGCCCGGGCCTGCGCGACTGACCCCGCGGACCGCCGCCGATTTCCCGCGGGCGGCGCTGCCAGGGATGGGCGATACTGCGCATCTCTGATCACATCAAGCGAGGAGCCGTTGCCATGCCAGTGTTCCGCCTGGTCCCGTCCAGCCCGACCCGTTCGCCTTCGATCCCCCGCCGCGCCGCGGTGCAGCGCCTGGCCATGGCCAGCCTGGCCGCGTGCGCGCTGGCCCTGCCGCTGTCCGCCGCCGCCCAGGGGCATCCTCAGGTGGCAGGCGGCAAGCCGATCCGGATCCTGGTGGGCGCGCCCGCCGGCGGCACCACCGACACGCTGGCGCGCACCATCGCCCAGGAAATGTCCCAGGAGCTGGGCCAGCCGGTGGTGGTCGAGAACCGCCCCGGCGCCGGCGGCAATATCGCCGCCGACCTGGTCGCCAAGAGCGCGCCGGACGGCAGCACACTGCTGATGAGCTTCACCAGCCACACCATCAACGCCACGCTGTACAAGAAGCTGCCGTTCGACCCGGTGCAGGACTTCACCCCGATCACGCTGGTGGCCACCGTGCCGAGCGTGCTGGTGGCCACGCCGAAGCTGGCGGCCAGCAACGTGCCCGAGCTGATCCGCCTGGCGCGTTCCGAACCGGGCAAGCTGAACTTTGCCATCGGCTCGGTGGGCTCGTCGCTGCACATGGCTGGCGACATGTTCAAGATGATGACCGGCACCTACATCGTCAATATTCCGTACAAGGGCACCGCGCCCGCGCTCACCGACGTGCTGGCGGGCCAGTGCGACCTGATGTTCGCCAGCACCATCAACGTGCTGCCGCACGTGCGCGCGGGCAAGCTCAAGGTGCTGGGGGTGACCAGCCCCGCGCCGCTGCCGCAGTTCCCGGGCGCGGCGCCGATCGGCGCCACCGTGAAGGGATTCGAGTCGAGCGCATGGTTCGGCCTGTTCGGTCCGGCCGGCATGCCGCACGACGTCACCCAGGCGCTGTACCAGGCCGCGCGCAAGGGGCTGGAAACACCTGCGGTGCGCAAGCGCCTGGAGAACGACGGCGCGCAGCCGATGGGCACGACGCCCGAAGCCTTCGCCGCATTCGTGAAGCAGGACGTCAAGCGCTGGGCCGCCGTGGTCAAGTACTCGGGAGCCTCGCCGGAATGAGCCACACCCCCGCCACGCTGGCGCAGAAGCTGGTGGCGCGCGCCGCCGGGCTGGCGCATGCAGAGATCGGCACGGTGGTGATCTGCCGGGTCGACCTGGCGATGTCGCACGACTCCAGCGGCCCGCGCCGCGTGGCGCCGCTATTGCAGGAGCTTGGCACCGGCGTGTGGGACCCGTCGCGCTACGTGGTGGTGACCGACCATTTCGTGCCGGGCGGCGATGCCCAGGCCGAGTCGATCCTGCGGTTCACGCGCGACTGGACGCGCCAGTCCGGCGCCCACTTCATCGACGCCGAAGGCATCTGCCATGTGGTGCTGCCCGAGCGCGGCCATGTGCTGCCGGGCCGCCTGATTGTTGGCGGCGACAGCCACAGCCCCACCGGCGGCGCCTTCGGCGCCTATATGTTCGGCGTGGGCGCGACCGAGATGGCCGGCGTGCTGGCCAGCGGCGAGATCTGGCTGCGCGTGCCCCATACCATCCGGCTGCAATGGGACGGCCAGCTTGCACCGGGCGTCTGCGCCAAGGACATGATGCTGTTCCTGTGCGCCACGCTCGGCATGGGCGGCGGCCGCTACGAGGCGCTGGAGTACACCGGCAGCGCCGTCGCCGCGCTGCCGATGCAGGAGCGCATGACGCTGGCCAATATGAGCGCCGAGCTCGGCGCGCAGACCGGCCTGGTGGCGCCCGATGCGGTCACGCTCGGCTGGCTGGCCGAGGCCGGCGTGCCGGCACAGACGCTGGCCGCGATCGACCTGGCCCACTGGCGCACCGACCCCGACGCGCCGGTGCTGGCCACCCACCGCTTCGACGCCGCGGCACTGGTGCCGCAGGTGGCGGCGCCGCACTCCCCGGCCAACAGCGCGCCGGTAGGCCAGGCCGCCGGCGAGCCCGTGCAGATCGCCTACCTGGGTGCCTGCACCGGCGCCAAACTGGAAGACCTGCGCATGGCCGCGCGCGTGCTGCGCGGGCGCCACGTGGCCGCGGGCGTGACCCTGCAGGTGGCGCCGGCCTCGCGCCGCGACCAGCTGCTGGCCGAGCAGGAGGGCACGCTTGGCATCCTGACTGACGCCGGCGCCACGTTGCTTCCCAACGCCTGCGGCGCCTGCGCCGGCTATGGCGCGGCGCGCTTCCCGGCGGGCAGCCGCGCGATTGCGTCGACGGCGCGCAATTTCTCCGGGCGCATGGGCGACGTCGGCAGCGCCGTGTGGCTGGGCTCGCCGATGACCGTGGCCGCCAGCGCCGTCACCGGCCGCATTACCGATCCCCGCACCCTGCTGGAGTAACGCTGCGGGCCTGACTTCGTGCCCGCCTGGCGGGACAGACTTCTTGCATGACCTCTGCTATCGCCCCCGCCCCCGCTGGCCGCCTCTGGCGCTTCGGCGACAACATCGACACCGATGCCATGGCCCCCGCCGTGCTGATGAAATCGCCACTGCCGGTGCTGGCCCGGCATTGCCTGGCCTCGCTGCGCCCGGAGTTTCCCGGCAGCGTGCGCGCCGGCGACGTGCTGGTGGCGGGTGCCAACTTCGGCATCGGCTCCTCGCGCGAGCAGGCGCCCCAGGCACTGCGCGAACTGGGCGTGGGCGCCGTGGTGGCGCAGTCCTTCGGCGGGCTGTTCTATCGCAATGCCATCAACCTGGGCCTGCCGGTGCTGGTCTGCGCCGACACCAGCCGCCTGGCCGACGGCGCGCACGCGGTGCTGGAGTTGGCGTCGGCACAACTGCGCCTGGACGACGGCAGCCTGGTCGCGTGCGAGCCCATCCCTGACTTCCTGCGCGCGATCCTGGCCGCCGGCGGGCTGGTGCCGCACCTGAAGGCGCGCCTGGGCAAGGGCCAGGCGGACCAGGGCTGAGCGAACCTCAGCGCGCAGGCGGCGCCGCCGCCGCGCGCAGCAGGGCCAGCGCCTCTTCGTCGCTGGTCTGGGAGAAATCCAGGTAGAACGCGCCAACCGCGCCGAAACTGGGTGGCGTGTTCAGGCAGATCACCTCGTCGGCCGCGGCCGACAGGCTGGCCAGCCCCTCCCCCGACCCCACCGGCGTGGCCGCCACCACGCGCGCCGCCCCGGCCATGCGCACGCTTTCAAGCGCGGCGCGCATGGTGGCGCCGGTGGCCACGCCGTCATCGACCACGATCACCGTGCGCCCGGCGCGCGCCGGCACCGGCGCACCGCCGCGATAGCGCTGCTGGCGCCGCGCGATCTCGTCGAGCTGGCGGCCGCGCTCGGCATCGAAGCTGCCGCTTTCCACGGCGCGCCGCGCCCAGGGATCGTTATTGACCACCGTGTGCGGGCCGCCGCCGCCGGCATCGCCCTCCACCACCGCGCCCAGCGCCAGCTCGGGATAGCCGGCAGCGCCGATCTTGCGCACCAGCAGCACATCCAGCTGCGCGTCGAGCGCGCGCACCACCTCGAACGCGACCGGCACCCCGCCGCGCGGCAGCGCCAGCACCAGCGCGGGCTGGCCCAGTTGTGCGGCGCCGAAACCCAGCTCAGCCAGGCGGCGGCCCAGGTACAGGCCAGCCTCGCGGCGATCGGCAAAGCATGGTGGCATCGACATGGCACGCTCCGAAAGGTCGGCGGCACTCGGGCCGCGCTGGCCGCAAGGCAAGCGGCGCAGGCAACCCTCAGCCAAATATAGACCCTGCTGCGCAAGGCGTTGGCACAAGTCGCCGGCGGCACCCAGGCGCGGGCAACGCCGGGCAAGTCGCCCCGATTGGGCCCGATTGCGCAACAGTGTGTTCAGGCTGGGGTGGCTGACTGCGCCGCGCTGCAGCATTAGGATGGCTGCACGCGTTGACAACGCCGATCCGCAATTTCCGGGTGCAGTGCCCGGCCCTTGAGAATGAGCCTGACATGACTTCGCCATCCAACCCCCGCGCCCAGCTTGCGCGCCCCGACCACCAATCCGCCCCCGAAGCCGGCCCCCTGGCCGCGCCCGACATCCCGTTCGGCTCGCTGGAAGCCGCGGCGATGGCCGAGCTGCCCTACACCTTCCGCCCGGCCGGCACCTGCACCCGCTACTACAACGAGTTCTTCGGCTGATCCGCGGGCGGCTCGCCCGGTCCCATCACGGTCTCGCATAGCGCGGCCAGCCGTGCGGCCATGTCGCGCGCCGCGGCCGGCAGATCCGGCTGCGCGTGCAGGCTGAGCTCGACGTCGGGCACCGCGGCGGGCCAGCCGTCGTCCTCCAGCACCTGGTGCTGGGCCGTGGCCAGGCGCCGCGGCAGCAGCGTCACGCCCAGGCCGTCGGCCACCGCGGCCAGGATGCTGGCCAGGCTGGCACTGACAAAAGCCACGCGCCAGCGCCGTCCGCCGGCGTCGAGCGCGTGCGTCATCTCGCCGCGGTACAGCCCGCCCACCGGAAACGCCACCAGCGGTACCGGGTCGCGCGCCACCGCCGGGCGGCCGCGGCTGTCGAACCAGCACAGGGGCTCGGGCCAGCTGGCCAGCCCCGGCGCCTGCCCAACCCGCTGCTTGACCAGCACCAAGTCCAGTTCCCGGTCCTGGAAGCGCTGCCACAGCTCATGGCTCATGCCGCTGGTCACCTCCAGCCGCATGCCCGGCCAGTCATCGGCAAACCCGGCCAGCACCGGCGTCAGCGGCCGCGCAGCAAAGTCCTCGGGCACGCCGATGCGGATCTCGCCCTGGCCAGCGCTCTGGCGCAGCTGCCCCACCGCCTCGGCCATCAGCTGCTGGAGGCGGCGCGCGTAGCCCAGCAGGCGCTCGCCCTCGGGCGTGGTGGTGACATAGCGGCCGCCGCGGTCCAGCAGCACGCAGCCGAGCTGGTCTTCCAGCCGGCGCACCTGCTGGCTGACCGTAGACTGGGTCAGGTGCACGCGCTGCGCGGCGCGGGTAAAACTGCCGCTTTCCGCCACCGCGACAAAGCTCTGCAGCAGCACGGGATCGAGGCGAGGGTCGTGCATGGCCGGTTTATCCATTGATTTTTCCACTGCCGGCGATTTCATCATTTAATTTCCCAATTACCAAGCCCCCGCGTACAGTTGGCACGCTGCCCCGGCCCGCGCCCTGCAGCCGCCGGGAACGCCCCTCAAAGACCCATGCCGCCCTGTTCGAGAGCATGCACTCACTTCTTTGCCAACCATGACCACTCACCAGGAATTCATGCGCGAGGCGATTCGCCTTGCAGCGGCCAACCGTGACCGTGGCGCGCGCCCCTTCGGCGCGGTGCTGGTGCTCGACGGCGAGGCCGTCGCCACCGGCGTCAACGACATCGTCCACAGCCACGACCCCACCACCCATGCCGAGATGGAGGCGGTGCGCGCCGCCGCACGCAAGCTGGGCCGTCCCGACCTGCGCGGCAGCGTGATCTACGCCAGCGGCCACCCCTGCCCGATGTGTCTGGCGGCGATGACCATGGCCGGCGTGCAGGCGGTCTACTACGCCTTCGACAACCAAGATGCGGCGCCCTACGGCATGTCGAGCGACGCCGCCTACCAGGCGCTGCGCCTGTCGCTGAACTCGCCGCCACTGCCGCTCACGCGGGTGCCGGTCGATCTCTCTGCGGCGCAGCTCTACGGCCCGCGCGCGCCCCGTGGCTGAGGGCGCGCGCGGCGCCAACGGCAGCGCGGTCCGCAACATCCGCACCACCCCGCGCTGGCTGGTGCTGGCCGCGGTCGCCGGCATCGGCCTGAACCTGCGGCCGTTCCTGACCGCGGTGGGGCCGCTGGCCCCGGCCATCCGCACCGGCACCGGCCTCAGCTACCAGGGCATGGCCTGGCTGACCTTGCTGCCGATGCTGCTGATGGGCGTGGGCGCCTTCTTCGGGCCGGCCATCCGCGAACGGCTGGGTGCGCGCGCTGCGGTGCTGGGCGCGCTGGCCTTGCTGGGTGCCGGCTGTGCGCTGCGGCTGGGCGTGGCGGACGGCACCTGGCTGATCGCCTCGGCCGCGCTGTGCGGGCTGGGCGTGGCCGTGGTGCAGGCCGCCTGCCCGGGCCTGGTCAAGCAGGAATTCCCGGGGCGCGTGGCGCCGGTGATGGGGCTGTACTCCGCCGCACTGATGGGCGGCGGCGCGCTCGGCGCGCAGCTGTCGCCCTACGTGACGGCGCTGGCCGGCAGCTGGCGCGATGCGCTGGCGCTGTGGGCCATGCCCGCGCTGGCAGCCTTGGCGCTGGCCTGGGTGGCGCTGCCGCGCGCCGCGGCGCGCGGCCCCGGGGTACCGGCAAGCCGCCCGGCGGGGGCAACTCGCGCGCTGTTGCGGCGTCCGCGCACCTGGCTGCTGATGGCTTGCTTTGGCGTCATGAACGGCGGCTATGCGTCGCTGGTGGCGTGGCTTGCGCCGTTCTACCAGGACCACGGCTGGAGCGCTTCGGCGAGCGGGTCGCTGGTGGCGCTGATGGCGGTGGCGCAGGCCGCCGCGGCACTGCTGCTGCCGGTGCTGGCCGCACGCAGCCTGGACCGCCGCGCCTGGATGGCGCTGGCGCTGGCCATGCAGGTGGCGGGCTTCGGCGGACTGGCGCTGTGGCCCGACGCCGCGCCGCACGCGTGGGCCGTGATCGGCGGCGCCGGCCTGGGCGGCTGCTTTGCCTTGTACCTGGTGGTGGCGCTGGACCACCTGCCGGACCCCGACAGCGCCGGCGCGCTGAGCGCCCTGATGCAGGGCGGCGGCTTCCTGCTGGCGTCGCTGGCGCCCTGGATCACCGCCATGCTGCACGAACGCACCGGCGACTTCGCCGCCGGCTGGTGGTACCACCTGGCCTGCGCCGCGCTGGTGGGCGTGCTGACCATGCGCCTGGACCCGGCGCGCTATGACGTGTCCTTTGCGCTGCCGCCCGTGCGCGCAGTCGCCCCTCAGTAAGTCTTGTAGGGCAGGAACTTGCCCGACATCTCGATGCGCACCCGGTCCCCGTTGGGATCGGGCTCGCGCTGCAGGTCCATGCGGAAGTCGATCGCGCTCATGATGCCGTCGCCAAACTCTTCATGGATCAGCGCCTTGAACGTGGTGCCGTACACGCTGATGAGTTCGTAGAAGCGGTAGATCAGCGGATCGGCCGGCACCTGCGTCGGCAGCGAGCCCTTGTACGGCACCTCGCGCAGCCAGGGCTCGGCCTCGGGCGGCAGCCCGAACGCCTCCATCACCGCGCGCGCGCCGGCGGCGTCGAATGCCATCTGGCCCAGGCACGCCGCGGTTGTCCATTCCTTGCTGCGGCCGACGCGCTCGGCCACCTGCGCCCAGGTAATGCCGCGGGTGACCTTGGCTTCGATGATGAGGTCGGTGACGTCGCTGCGGTTCATGCTGACTCCATGACAGTGGTAGGTTGGATGGAACCACTCGGACTGCCACGGCGGCAGGGTGGTCATACCACCCCGGCGTCAGCCCATGTCAGCGTGTCAGCGCGGGTTCGATGATGGCCGCGGCGTCCACGGGCGCCATCTCCTGAGGCAGCGCGAACAACGCCGCGGCGGGCGGCGACAACCCCTGCAGCCATTGCAGGGCAAGCACGATGAGCATGACCGGCATGACGCCTCCTTCAAGCACACGAGGCCACTTCCGACTGGTATAGCCCATGGCGCAAGCTTCATGCCATTTCCGCCCCACTGAAATGCGCGCCTGAAGTCCCGTGACGGCACCACGATGGCGCCGTGACGCTACCAGTACGCCCTTCACCGGGCCATGCCGAGGCATCGCGCACCATCGCGGCGTACCCGTTTCTGCGTGCCCAGCCAGGCCGCCCACAAAGCGTGCAACGCCCGCGCCGGGGCCCATTGCCTTGCGAGAATTATTTCCGGTGTAACGTCACATTACCTCCGACCCGGCACGCGAACACCACGCCATGGGCCTGCCGCCATGCGCGCAATGCCTTGATACGCAAGGGCTTCCGGGATGCCGCGCGCTCGGCGCAGGCCTGCGCCAGCGGGACAAGCCCATGTGAGACAGCCTTACAAGTGCAAGCGCGCAGTGCGGGGCCGGCTCGCTACATTGAAGCCGTGTCCAACGCGAACCCGCCAGGAGTCCATATGAAACGCGCCCTCTCGCTGGTGGTGCTGCTGTCCACCACGGCCGCACTGCTGTCCGCCTGCATCGTAGTGCCACCGCGCGGCGGGCCGCCGCCGCGCTACCACCATTACGACCGCTATTGATCGATCCAGCCACTTCCAACCGCCCCAAGGAGAATCCACATGAAACGCCAGCTCCTGCTTGCCGCAGCCGTCCTCGCCACGGGCGGCGTCTTCGGACTGACCGCCCCCGCCGAGGCCCAGCCGGTGGTGGTCGCCCACGGCTATGGCCATCCGCCCCCGCCGCCGCGCTATGAACCGCACCCCGCCGCGCGCCGCGGCCAGGTCTGGGTGCCGGGCCACTGGGCCGCCACCGGCGGGCGCTACGACTGGCGTGGCGGCTACTGGCAGGCGCAGCGTCCAGGCTACCGCTATGTGCCCGAGCGCTGGGTGCGCGGCCCGCACGGCTGGGTCATGCGCCCCGGCCACTGGGCCCGCTGACGCCTCCGCGGGCGGACCTGCCGGCCGGCCCCGGGCCCGCCGCCCTGCCCTCCCGGCAGGCGGTGGCAAGCCCGGTGCAGGCCGGTGCAGCCGACGCCGCAGGGCTCATCCCGAGGTGGGAGACGTCTCTCATCCAGAAGCATTAGGCCATGCGCCCGACCTGCCTGAAAATCAGGCAGGCCTATTTCGAAAACACATATGAAAGCGGCGTTTCATGATTGGAGCAATCCGCCGCAGATATATTACCGATACCCCACGATGGGGTTAAGAACACTACTTACGAGGGGTGTCAATAATGCTATCTGTTTCAGTGCTGCAACCAAATTAAATCCGGATGTCACATCCATGAAACCTCCTGGACCCCGCGCCAGCGCGGCGTTTGCGGAACCTGGACCGGCGCATTTGGGTGATTTTTGAAAGGATTATGTATGTCCTTTCATTCCCACCCCTACTCGTCCCAGACCGGCCTGCTTGCATTCCATTCAACCAGCCCATAAGATGAATTTAAGCCGATTTAGGAGCGAGAATCTTTCGGGTCCGGGTTCGGGTCAACCTTCCAGCCGCCGACAAGTTCCATCCAGAAGAACGGGACTGCGGGAGCATGGAAGCATGGGGGTCAGACAAGCAGCCAGTCGCCGCGGGTGACTGCTGTCCTGCAATGCCCCTCCATACGCAAAGCGCCCCGCAGTCCGCTCCCGAGTAACGGGGAGTGAAGACAATGAATGCGTTGCTGATCGAGGAGCATCCACTGCTCCGGCTCGGGCTGCTGCAGATGCTCGAGAACATCCAGGAGTCCGCCCAGGTTGCCGCCATTGCGCCTGCGGACATCGCCAGGCTGGATTCCCGGCACCACAATGCCGACCTGCTGGTATTCGGCATGCCCGCCGATGTGGGGTCTGGCTGGCCGCAACTCGAACAGGCCCGCGAAGCCCTGTCGCCGCACCGCATCCTGATCCTGGCGGACATCTTGCCATTGCATGTGCCCAACGCGGACAGCGCACGCGGCGTATGCGGCTGCCTGCCGAAATCCGCTTCGCTTGCGGTGATCGAGGCGGCCATCCGGCTGGCGGTGTCAGGCGTGCAGGGGCTGCTGTTCTCGGCCGAGACCGGCTCCATGCCGTCGGCGTCGCGCTCGGCCATGCCGGCGGTGCAGTCGCTGGCCTCGGCCGCGCCGCTGCCGCTGAACCCTGCGCACGCGCTCACAGGCGAGCAACTGTCGCTGGTGGCATGCGCCGGCACGCCCGGAGCCGCGCGCACCACCGTGGCGGTGCGCGACCTCACCTGCCTGCGGCCGGGGCAGCCGCTGTCGGCCCCGGCTTCCACCAGCCCAGCGCCGCTGGTCGAGGAAGAGCCCAGCTACGACGAAGCCGAAATGCTGAAGATCACGCCGCGCCAGTACGAGGTGCTGGTGCTGCTGGCACGCGGCTACCCGATCAAGACCGTCAGCCGCATGCTCAATATCTCGGTGGCCACGGTCAAGAGCCACGCCTGCACGCTGTACCAGCGCCTGAAGGTACGCAACAAGGGCGAGGCCGTCTATGCCGCCCTGCAGCGTGGCGCGACGCTCGAGTGGGTCAGCGGCGATGAACGCCTCACGCGCGGCAGCAACGCGCGCCCGGTGGTTGCATCCCGCACCAGCGACGCCGCGTTCCAGGCCGCCAGCCCGGTGCTGTAATTCAGGACCCTGCGCCGCGCCCGCACCAGACGGGCCGGCGCAGGCGTCTGCCATCTGCCGAACATTGGAGGGGTCACCATGCCGGCAAGCTCTTTCCTGCCCACCGTTTCGGTGTGCATCTCCACGTGCGACCATCCCGAGCAGCTGCGGCACACGCTGCAATCGGTCGCTGATTCCACCATGCCGCCGCACCAGCTCATCGTCACCGACGACAGCAGCGGCTACGACACGCGCGAGATGATGCGCCGGGACTATCCGGACATCACCTACCTGGAAGGCCCGCGCCGCTCCAGGGCCGCCAACCGCAACCGCGCCCTGCGCGCGGCCACCGGCTCGCACGTACTGTTCCTGGATGACCAGACCCTGCTGGGCGCAACCTTCCTGCAGCAGATGACCGAGTCCGTAGCCGACGACCATCTCCGGCGGGCCACCGCCGGCTGCGCGACGCCGCTCATCCTGACCGGGACCGAGGTCTGCCAGGGGCGGCGCGGCGCTCCGCGCAAGCCGGCGTTCCTGGGCTACCCGACACTGGACTACCGCCGCGGCGAGCGCCTGTGCTCGGTGCTGTTGCACAGCGCGGTGTTCCCGCGCGAGCTGTTCGAGAACCTGTCGTTCGACGAGCACCTTGCCGTCGGCTACGACGACCTGGAACTGGCCGCACGCGCGGTGCAGGAATTCGGCTACCGCATTGAGATGGTCCCGAGCGCAGTCAACCAGCGCCTGCCATCGGTGTCGGCCGACCGGCCGTGCCCCGCCAGCGACGCCTCACGGCTGTATGTGGCCTGCCGGCGCTATGACCATGGCCCGGAGCACCCGCTGAAGACGGCATTGTTCCTGCTGTTGGCCCTGCCGCACGACCTTGCGCACCACCTGCGCGCAGCCGGCCTGCGCGGCGCCGGCACCTTCTATGACACGGCGACTTGCCTGTGGCAGCTGCTACGCGGCCCGCGACCAGCCGGGCGCCAGGGGTCAGGGACCGGCCTCAGCGCGCCACTGCCGCGCGACTGACCGCCACGCAGGCCCGGGGAGCGTACCCATTTCTGCGCTCCCTCGCCAGCGCCTGTGCTGCAACGCACGTACCCGCATTGCAGCGCCTGCGCCGCGGCAATAACGCCCTTTCCCCGTGCTCCCTCTGCGCCAGCCTGCCATGGCGCGATCGATGACGACACCAGCTGGCGGCAATGGCATGCGTACCCGTTTCTGCGTGCCCTGGCCCATCGCCATTCCACGTTCGGCAGCGCACGTAGCCCGATTGCGCCACACCACGCAGAAACGATAGCTTTGCAGGAAAGCGGATTCACGCCGGCACACGGTGATGCGTGAACCCACGGCGACCCATGGCATCACAGCCAGTCGCAGGCTGACGCCGGCGCCTTCCGGGCAGAAGAGCCGTGCAATGGACACACCGATATGGATGCATCGAGCGGTTCCCGCCAGCCAGAGCCTGTGGGCCATGCGGGTAGCAGTGACAATGGCAGCGGTGGTGTTGCAGGAGTTCCGGGCATGACAGCCCCGCGCTCCCTGCGCCTGCTATCCCTTTCGCGCCGCCAGAAGATCGTGCTGATGATGACGGTCGACCTGCTGGCCCTGCCCCTGTGCTTCGCGCTGGCCCTGCTGCTGCGCTCCGGCAATCAGGAGCTGATCGTCCAGTACGGCCTGCTGCCGCCGCTGTTCATCGCGGCGTGCACGATCCCGGTGTTTTCGTTCAGCGGCCTGTACCGGACCGTGCTGCGCTACATCGACCTCAAGGTGCTGTGGGCCGCCGGCATCAGCATGGCAGCCATGGTCGGGCTGACCTACGCCGTGTCCTTTCTCATGAATGACAGCCGGCTGCCGCGCGCCGGCCTGCTGATCTACTGGTTCATCGCCTTCGCCTACGTCGTGATCTCGCGCTTCCTGATCCGCGCCATGCTGCGGCGCACTGAGCTGTGGCGCAGCGCCCGCGGGCGCCCGACCCGGCGCGTGGGCATCTTTGGCGCCGGCGAGGCCGGCTTCCAGCTCGCCAACGCCATGCGCGCCAGCGTCGACCATGAGGCCGTGTGCTTCTTCGACGACGACCTTTCGCTGGACAACCACACCTTCACCGACCTGCCGGTGTTCCATACCTCGCGCATGCGGGAGCAGCTGCAGCGGCTGGGCATCGACGAAGTGGTGCTGGCGGTGCCTTCGCTGTCGCCGGACCGGCGCAAGCGCATCCTGGACAAGCTGCATCGATACGCCGTGAGCGTGCGCACCCTGCCCACGCTGCTCGAGCTGGTGGACCGCAAGATCACCATGCAGTCGATCCGCGAGGTCAAGGTCGAGGACCTGCTTGGCCGGCCAGCCGTGCCGCCGCGCGAGGCGCTGTTCGCCAAGTGCACGCACCGCAAGGTCGTCATGGTGACCGGCGCGGGCGGCTCCATCGGCAGCGAGCTGTGCCGCCAGGTTGCCACGCAGCAGCCGCGCAAGCTGATCCTGTTCGACCATTCCGAATGGGCGCTGTACATGGTGGAGCAGGACCTGCGCCGGAACTTCCCCGGGGTGCCATTGCTGGCGCGCATCGGCTCGGTGTGCGACGCCAATGCCGTGGCCGCCGCCATGCAGGGCCAGCAGGTCGATACCATCTATCACGCCGCGGCCTACAAGCACGTGCCCCTGGTCGAGAGCAACATGCCCGAGGGCATTCGCAACAACGTACTGGGCTCGCTCACCATCGCCAACATGGCTGACCGCTTCGGCGTGCAGACCTGTGTGCTGATCTCGACCGACAAGGCCGTCCGCCCCACCAACGTGATGGGCGCGAGCAAGCGCATCGCGGAGCTGATCTTCCAGGCCGCGGCGGCACGGCCCGGCACCCGCACGGTCTTCGCGATGGTCCGCTTCGGCAATGTGCTGGGGTCTTCCGGCTCCGTGGTTCCCCTGTTTCGCAGCCAGATTGAAGCGGGCGGGCCGATCACGATCACACACCCCGATGTCATCCGCTTCTTCATGCTGATCCCCGAAGCCTCGCAGCTGGTGATCCAGGCGGGCGCGATGGCCCGCGGCGGCGAGGTGTTCGTGCTGGACATGGGGCAGCCGGTGCGGATCGTGGATCTGGCCCGGACCATGATCGAGATGGCCGGGCTGGTGGAGCGCACCCCCAAGAACCCGAACGGGGACATCGAGGTCAAGTTCGTCGGCCTGCGCCCGGGCGAGAAGCTCTACGAGGAGCTGCTGATCGGCGGCAATGTCACGCCCAGCGACCACGAACGCATCATGTGCTCCCAGGAGCCAAGCCTGGAGGAGGCGGAGCTGCGGGAGATGCTGACCCGGCTCTACGCGGCCTGCGACGCCCGCGACGAACTGAAGATCCAGACGATGGTGCAGGCGATCGTGCCGGAATACGCCCCGTATACCTCGCTCGACGACGCCAGCCGCAAGCCGGTGCCTGCCGCCGTGCCCGCCGAAAGCGGCCAGGCCATCCAGGACACGCCGGACGACGCCGGGGTGCCGCGCCAGGTCGTGCTGCGCCGGGTCGCGGCCCACGCGCTGGGCCAGCCCGAGCTGGCCAGCGAAGCGAAGCCGGTGTCGCTCTCGAGCCCGGGCAAGCTCTGATTCGCCATCCCCCGAGCGCTGCTTGCCAGACACGACAGCCGCCTCAAAGGGCGGCTGTCGTTCGTCATCCGTGCCCCGGCCCTGCCGGGCCTACCGTCGATAGGCAGGGAAGTATCCGCTCAGATCCTCAAGCACCGAGGGCGTGCCGTCGCACAGCGCCAGGTACTTGCCGGGATCCACTACCACCCGCTGCGTGCGGAATACATGGGTGTCCGGCGAAAACCCGCGCTTGAAGCGGAACAGCGAATCCTCGGCCGAGCCGCCGAGGCCACCGCCGAGGTGGTAATAGCGGTGGCCCTGCTCCCGTCCCCACTGCCGGATAGCGTGCAGCATGATCTTGCTGGGCTGACGGTGCCGGTAGCGTGCGTCGATACCCATCAAGTGGCCCTGCAGAATGCCGGTGCCGTCAGACACCGTGACGGTCGCCCCGCCGATGATGACGCCATCCTCCTCCGCCACGAACAGCCGCAGCCGGTCGCCGAGCTCCCGGGCCAGGGTGTAGTGGTAAGCGTCGTCGAAGAAGTAGTAGTCGGAAGCACGCAGCCGGTCCATCGACGCGTTGTAGAGACGGATGAAATGCGGCAGCGTTTCCAGCGTCTCGTCCAGCCGCACCGTGACCCCCGCGCGCATGGCCTTGGAGATCTCCAGCCTGTGCCCGTGCGAGGTGTCGTGCCAATGCTCGGCCTCGCTCTTGGAGAGGTCGATCGAGATCGTCATGCCATGATCGATCAGCGTGCCGACGGCGCTGCGCCATGGCGCGTTGACAATCGGATTCAGCCGGATGAAGCATGAAACACAGCCGCGCCCGCGCAGCAGTTCCAGGGCCTCGGACAAGGCGGTGTCAATGAACGCGTCCGGCGCGTCGTCGCTGACGAGCGGGCCGGCAAACCCGTAGGGCGAGCTTGCATCCCAGTCCTTGCCGTTGATGTCGCGGTTCAGCAGCGGCACGAACAGTTCATGGCCGTCATCCATGACGTGGATGGCAAACGCCTTGCCACTGCCTTCATGTTGCGCCGCCCGCAGCCATCCCGGCATATGGTGGCTGTCGTGCCGGCAACGCTGCAGCACGTCGAGCCACTCGGCGCTGGATGTCTCCAGCAGATTGATCTTCATCATCGTCGGTCCTCGTCGGAAGTATCGGGATTTGCGGCAATGCTGGCGGCGATCTGCAAGATGATCTCGCCGAGGCGCCCGATGTCGTGCAGGCCGTAGCGGTAGTCGGCATGAAGGACCAGTATGCGCCCGCACAGGCGGTGGTTGTCCTCGGGAACGCCGGGCCAGGTCATGGGCCAGAGCACCGCCGGATAGACATCCGCGCCGATCAGCCGTTGCCGGACGCGCTCGCGCTGCGGCGCATCGGCGCACAGCAGGATGCCAAAGGCCGGCGTTTCCCGCCATTGCATGCCGGCGGGCAGGGCGGCGTGCGGGCCGGCGAAACAGCGGGCCAGCAGCGCCAGGTTCTCCTGCCGCCGCTGCCGCATCCAGCCAAGATCGACGGCCGGCGCCAGCACGCGCGTCAGCGCCGATGGCCCGGAGATTTCGGCATCGCTGCGCAGATTGCCCTCGGCCTCGGCGGCCAGCGCCAGGTAGGCCGCCTTGGCGACCTGCGCGCCGGCCAGGTACGCCGCCTTCATCGCCATGGCTGCGGCCATGCTGGCGGCGGCGCGCACATGTGCCGGCGTGGGCGCAAGCGAACGTGCAAACGGCTGCCCGGGCGGCGGCCGCACCAGTCCCCCGTCGGGCACCGGCAGGGTCTTGCGCAGCGACGCAAACACATAGTCCGGCGCCCGCGCGTAGGACCAGGTGGCGAGCAGGTCGTGGGAGCGGTCGAGCAGGACGCTGCCGCCCTGCACCTCCACCTCGGCCTGCAGGCCAAAGTATTCCGGAACGATCGCGGCCTCGTCGTCGCCCAGCGCAAGCTGCGCCGGGCCGCCGAACGGAGCATGCGGATACATGCGCACGTCGATGTCGCGGGCGATGTCGTCCAGCACCGCATGGCAGTAGTAGCTGGGCGCATAGAGCCGCCGCCATCCGTGCGAGCGCCCGTGCGCCACCATCGCGCGCAGCGCATCGCGGCCGGTGCCGGTCAGCAGGTCGCCCGGGCGCAGCCAGGCCTCACCGCCCAGGGGGACGGCGGGGTCGAGCGGGAAGAATGAGCCGAATTCCGTGGCAGATTTCATGGGTGCCGTCCAGCGCGCTCAATGAGAACTTCATACGACGGCCATGCGCTGTGATGCCGGCGCCGATGGGGGACCTGCCCTGACGTGTCTCTCTCACTCCAAAACCCGACGGAGATGACCCGCCTTCCCGTTGCCGGATCCGGGTCGATGCTGCGCCAGTATTCGCCGGTCGCTCCCGTCCAGAGCATGACGCGGCTGCGCAACGCGCCCTGCAAGTCTTCGACGGCGTCGCGCGGGTCGAACAGCAGCGCCACCGGCACCAGCAATGCCACGGCCGCGCCGACGTGCAGAAAGCCAACCGGCCGCCAGCGCCACAGGGTCACCCCGGCAACGGCAAACCCGACCCCCAGCCCGATGAGCGACTCACCGATCGTATGGTGAAAATCCGTCACCAGCACCACGGGCATGAACAAGGCCAGCCCCACCCCAGTCGCCAGTCCGAGCCATGCCATCTGCCTGCCCAGCACGGAACCCAGCAGCATCAGCAGCACCGGGTACACCGCTGCGGTCAGCATGGCGTGCCCGCTGACGCTGTAGACGCCGATGGTCGGAAGGGACCAGCCGGCGTAGCTGAACGCGGACTTGGCCGCCATCAGCAATGCGCCGCCGACGCCGAACGATACCGCCCAGCGCAGCGCGCGCCAGCCTTGCCCGGCCACGACGAAGCAGACCGCGACCCAGGCCACCAGCGGCAATGCCACGCGGCTTTCGCCGAAATAGAGGTAGTGGTTCCACAGGAAAGTCGCCATCAAGCCGCCACGCGCGTTGCCTGTTGCATCACGCTGCGCACCACCTGCCCGGTCATGCGCACTTCATCATCCGTGAGCGTGGGATGCACAAGGAACATCAGGCTGGTCTCGCCCAGCGCGCGCGCTGCCGGCAGCCGTGCAGGCGGGCGCAATCCGGTGCCGTCGAAGGCCTTCTCGAGGTAGACCTCGGCACAGATGCCCGCATAACAGGGCACGCCGGCGGCATTGATGGCAGCCATGATGCTGTCGCGGCTCCAGCCCTCGGCGAGGCCCCTGGGCTGCACGAACGCATAGAACTTGTACCAGGCATGCTCGATCCCGGCTGGCGGCAGCGGCACGTGCAGAGCATCGCAAGCACCAAGCGCATCTGCCAGCGCCATGGCGTTGGCGGTGCGCCGTTCGTGCCAGTCAGCCATGCGCCGCAACTGGATGCGGCCGATCGCGGCCTGCATCTCGGTCATGCGCCAGTTGGTGCCGAAGGCGTCGTGGACCCAGCGGAAGCCTGGTGGATGCGCGCGGCCATGCATGGCCTCCCAGCTCTTGCCGTGATCCTTGTATGACCACATGTGCGACCACAGCTCGCGATCGTCGGTGGTGACCATGCCTCCCTCGCCCCCTGTGGTCATGATCTTGTCCTGGCAGAAGGACCAGGCCCCGATATGGCCGATGGTGCCGACCATGCGTCCCTTGTAGACGGCGCCGTGCGCCTGCGCGCAGTCCTCGATCACCTTGAAGCCGTGCTCGCGCGCCAGCGCCATGATGGGGTCCATGTCGCACGGCATACCGGCCAGGTGCACGCAGATGACGGCGCGCGTGCGCGGCGTCAGCGCGGCCGCGATGGTGTGGGCGCTGAGGTTGCCGCTGTCCGGATCGACGTCCGCGAACACCGGCTTCGCCCCCGCATTGACGACGCACGAAACGCTGGCCAGGAAGGTGCGGGGCGCGACGACCACCTCGTCGCCCGGCCCGATGTCCAGCGCATGCAGCGCCACATCGAGCGCCAGCGTTCCGTTCGCCAGGGTGACGGCGTACTCGGCGCCGCACCATGCCGCGAACTCCTTTTCGAAGTCGCGGCACTCGGTGCCGGTCCAGTAGTTGACACGGTTCGAGAGCAGCACGCGCTGCACTGCCTGCGCCTCTTCGCGGCTGAAGCTGGGCCAGGGCGAGAATCCGGTATCGAGCATTGGCAATTCCCCAAGGGTTGCGGTGCGGGCCACGGCGCCCATGGCGTCTATGGCGCCTCCTTGCTCCCGCAGAAGCGGGTCGCCGAGACTTCGCCGGCGGCACTGATGTCTTCCTTGGCCAGCACCGTGCCGATGGTTCGCCACAGGATCCTGAGATCGAGCCAGAACGACTGGTGATCCACGTACCAGACGTCCAGCCGGAACTTCTCCTCCCAGCTCAGCGAATTGCGCCCGTTGACCTGCGCCCAGCCCGTGATGCCCGGCAGGACCAGCAGCCGCCGCGCCTGTTCTGGCGAGTAGAGGGGCAGGTAGAACGTGGGCAGCGGGCGCGGCCCGACCAGGCTCATCTCGCCCTTCAGGACGCACCAGAGCTCCGGCAGTTCGTCGATGCTGGTGCGCCGGATCATCCAGCCGAACGGCGTGATCCGTTGCGCGTCGGGCAGCAGTTCGCCATCGGGACCGCGCTCATCCGTCATGGTGCGGAACTTGATGACTTCGAAGGGCTTGCCGTCGAGGCCTGCCCGCGTCTGCCGGAAGAAGACCGGACCGCCAAGCTTCCAGCGAACCAGCCCCATCACGACCAGCAAGGGCAGCGCCAGCACCACCAGCGCCACCGACGTGAGGACAACATCCAGAACGCGCTTCATGATCGATTCCCGCCGCCTGTGCCATGTACAGGAGATATGAAATCCGATTCGCCCGTCCCTGTGAACCACCCGAGCGCGCGGGAACGTGTCGTACACCACAGAACCTCGCCGGCCGTCATGGCGCAGGGGGCAAGCGCCTGCGTTCGACGCCGAACAGATGCCGCGCTCCGGCAGCGGTAGCGTGCCTGGGACCGCATCAACCATGCCGAGGAGACAGGATGGACCAGAGCCAATCCGGAAAGCCAGCCGGGCCAATGCGGATCACCCTGCTCATCACCTGCCTGCAGATGGGGGGCGCGGAACAGCAGGTGGCCGCGCTCGCGCGCCAGTACCTGTCGCTGGGACACGCGGTCTCAGTGATCAGCCTGATGCCGGGCTGCGAGGTGAAGCTTCCGGAAGGCGTCGAGACCCTGATGCTGGCGATACGCAAGACCCCGCTGGCATTGCTGGCCACCCTCATGCAGGTCCGGCGGTTCGTGCTGCGCTGGCGCCCCGACGTCATCCATGCCCACTTGGTTCACGCCAACCTGGTCGCGCGCCTGCTGACACGCGTGTGCCCGGTCCCCGCCACGATCTGCACGGCGCACAACTACATGGAGGGCAGCACCTGGCGCATGCTGGCGTACCGCCTCACCGACCGCTGGGCCGATCTCACCACCCAGGTCAGCAACGAAGGCCGGCAGCGCATGATCGAGGTGCGGGCGGCCCCTGAGACGCGCATCATCTACATGCCCAACGGCTTCGATACCACCCGCTACCGGCCCAGCGCTGAACAGCGCGCCGCCACCCGTGCCGGGCTCGGCCTGGGCCCGGGCGACCGGTTCGTCCTCAACGTTGGCCGGCTGGTGCCGGACAAGGCCCAGGCCGACCTCATCGATGCCTTCGCGCAGGCGTGCCCCGGGCCCGGCACGTTGCTGATGATCGCTGGCGACGGGCCGCTGCGCGATGCCCTGGCGCAGCGCATCGCACAGTACGGGCTGAGCGGGCGCGTGCGTCTGCTGGGCCAGCGGGCGGACGTGCCGGCGCTGCTGAATGCGGCGGATCTGTTCGTGCTGTCGTCCCTGATCGAAGGGATGCCGCTGGTCGTGGGCGAAGCGTTGGCGTGCGGATGCCCGGTGGTCGCCACGGATGCCTCGGGCGTCCCGGCCATGCTCGGCACCATCGGCACCCTGGTCCCTCGTGGCGATACCGCGGCATTGGCGCGCGCCATTCGCGACGCGGTCGCGCACGGGCGCGGTGAGCCTGTCGACGAAGCGGCGCGGCACCAGCATATCGCGGCGGCATTCAACATCGAGGTCATTGCCCGCGAGTGGCTGCGCCTGTATGCAAGGCTCGCCAGCGCCGGCGCGGCGCCACACGTGGAGGCCACCGATGCGGCCGCGCGCTACCAGTAGCCCGGGCCGGCACCAGGACGCCGACGCGACGGCGGCGCCGGCGATCTGCTTCCTGACCGGCACGCTGAACGTATTCGGCGGGGCCGAGCGCATGGCCGCCACGGTGGCGAACGAGCTGGCGCGGCGCGGCCACGACATCCACATCCTCAGCCTGTGCGATCCCCGCAGCTGCTTCCGGCTCGATCCGGCGGTCCGGCACGACGCCCTGTTCGATCGGCGCCCTTCCTTCCGTTCGCAATTCCTGCCCACCATCGCGCGCCTGCGGCGCTACCTCCGGCAGCACAAGATTGCGGTGCTGGTGGAAGTCGACCCCTTGCTGACGCTGTTCACCCTGCCGGCATGCCTGGGGCTGGGCATGCGCCGCATTGCCTGGGAGCATTGCAACTTCGACCAGGACCTGGGCCTGCCGCTGCGCAGCATCGCGCGCCGCCTCGCCGCACGCACCTGCGAGCGGATCGTGGTGCTGACCGAGCTGGACCGCGAGAAATGGGTACGCAGCCTGCATTGCACCAATATCGACGTCATCCCCAATATCCTGACCTTCCCCATCCCCGCCGAGCCGGCTGCGCGCACGTCCCGCACCGCTGTTGCCGTGGGGCGCCTGGCCGACGTCAAAGGCTTCGACGTGCTGCTGCAAGCGTGGGTGCCCATCGCCACGACGTTTCCGGACTGGCGGCTGCGGATCGTGGGCAACGGCGAGTTGCTCGAATCCCTGACACAGCTGCGCGACCGGCTCTGCCTGCAAGACTGCGTACACATCGAACCGGCACGCAGCGATATCGAGTCGGTGTACCGCGACGCCTCTCTCTTGTGCCTCAGTTCCCGCTTTGAAGGCTTTTCGCTGGTGTTGCTGGAGGCGATGGCATATGGCCTGCCGGTGGTCGCCACCAACTGCGAGACCGGGGTGAAGGCCATGCTCACTCACGGAGAAAACGCCCAGCTCAGTCCGGTCGACGACCCCGCCGCGCTGGCGCGTGGGATCGCGGCGGTCATCACCAGTCCCGAACTGGCGGCCCGCCTGTCCGAAGCGGGCCGCCGTCACGCACAAAGGTTCACGCCGGGCGAAATCGGCACGCACTGGGAACGCCTGCTGTCCGGCACATCCGGAGAAACCACCACCAGCGAAATCGGCATGGCATGACGCGGGCCACCACTGCCGCACGGCTGCGGGCTTGTGTACGTCAAGACACGAACCGCCGCGCACGGCACGCCGCCCGCGCACGATAATTTCAACGAGTCTGCCTTTCCATGCCGACGACGACAGGCTCGACTACTCGGAAGATCACGGTCATGGAACTCAGTCACGCACAAGTCGCCATCATAGGGCTGGGCTATGTCGGCCTGCCGCTCGCAGTGGAGTTCGGCAAGCAGCAGCCCGTGCTGGGCTTCGACGTCAATGCCGCACGCATCGAAGCACTGCGCGCCGGCCACGACGCCACGCTGGAGGTCGGCCCGGACGAGCTGCGCAGCGCGCACCACCTGCGCTACAGCAACGATCCCGAAGCGCTGAGGGACTGCCAGGTCTTTATCGTGACCGTGCCCACACCGGTGGACCGGGCCAAGCGCCCCGACCTGACGCCGCTGATCCTGGCGAGCGAGACCGTGGGCAGGGCGATGGCGCCGGGCGCCGTGGTGATCTACGAATCGACCGTCTACCCGGGCGCCACCGAGGAAATCTGCGTGCCGGTGCTGGAGAGGCACAGCGGCCTGAAGTTCAACGTGGACTTCTTCTGCGGCTACAGCCCGGAGCGCATCAACCCCGGCGACAAGGAGCACCGGCTGCCGGATATCCGCAAGGTCACCAGCGGCAGCACGCCCGAGGCGAGCGAGGCCATCGACAAGCTCTACGGCAGGATCATCGTGGCCGGCACGCACCGCGCCAGCAGCATCCGCGTGGCGGAGGCGGCCAAGGTCATCGAGAACACCCAGCGCGATGTCAACATCGCGCTGATGAACGAACTCAGCCTGCTGTTCCACAAGCTGGGCATCGACACGCTCGAAGTGCTGCGGGCCGCCGGCACCAAGTGGAATTTCCTGCCGTTCCGCCCGGGCCTGGTCGGCGGGCACTGCATCGGGGTCGATCCCTACTATCTGACGCACAAGGCGCAGGAGGTCGGCTATCACCCGCAGGTCATCCTGGCAGGCCGGCGCATCAACGACAAGATGGCGATCCACGTTGCCGACGAGGTGGTGAAGCTGATGCTGCGCCGGGGCATTCCGGTGCTCGACAGCCGCGTGCTGGTGCTCGGCCTGACGTTCAAGGAGAACTGCCCGGACGTGCGCAACACCAAGGCCGTGGACATCGTGACCACGCTGCGCAGCTACAACGCTCAGGTCGATGTCTACGACCCGTGGATCAATATCGAAGACGCCGAGCACGAATACGGCCTGTCCTGCCTGCGCGAGGCCCCGCGCAACGACCAGTACGACGCCATCGTGCTGGCGGTCGCGCACCACCAGTTCGTCACCATGGGCGTGCGGGCGATCAAGGCTCTCGGCAAGGCGCATGCGGTGCTGTTCGACGTCAAGGGCATCCTGCCGAGGAGCGAAATCGACGCACGCCTGTAGCCGCCTTGCGGTCACGCACGGAAAACCCGCCGGAAGCGGCGCAACGGAACCACCGTCCCCATGCAAGAGAACGCCTACGCGCACCTCAAGGCCCGCCTGGCCGCCGCGCCGCGCACGTGGCTTGTCACCGGCGTCGCCGGATTCATCGGCAGCAACCTGCTGGAAACGCTGTTGCGCCTCGACCAGCGCGTGGTCGGCCTGGACAACTTCTCCACCGGGCACCGCCGCAACCTCATCGAGGTCGAGGCGCTGGTGTCGCCCCGGCAGTGGGCCAATTTCCGCTTTATCGAAGGCGATATCCGCAACCTCGAGCACTGCCGCAGCGCCATGCGCTTTTGCCCGCCCGGGCGCGAGGGCGCAGCCAACGGCCTGTACCCGGTGGACTTCGTGCTGCACCAGGCGGCGCTCGGCTCCGTGCCGCGCAGCCTGGAAGACCCAATCGCGACTCACAGCGTCAATATCAGCGGATTCCTGAACCTGCTGGTCGCCGCCCGCGACGCGCAGGTCAGTACCTTCGTCTATGCGGCGAGCAGCAGCACCTACGGCGACCACCCGGGCCTGCCGAAAGTGGAAGACCGCATCGGCAAGCCGCTGAGCCCCTACGCGGTCACCAAGTACGCCAACGAGCTGTATGCCGACGTCTTCCACCGATGCTACGGCGTGCATGCCACTGGGCTGCGCTACTTCAACGTGTTCGGGCCGCGCCAGGATCCCAATGGTGCCTATGCGGCGGTGATTCCCAAATGGATCGCAGCCCTGCTACGGCACGAGGCCGTCTACATCAACGGCGACGGAGAAACCAGCCGCGATTTCTGCTACGTCGCGAACGCCGTGCAGGCCAACCTGCTCGCCGCCGCCAGCGACCACTGCGAGGGGGACAGCCAGGTCTACAACGTGGCGGTTGGCGACCGCACCACGTTGGCCACATTGTTCGAGCTGCTTCGCGACGGGCTGCGGCCCTACGGCGTCGCCGCCGGCACCGAGCCGGTCTATCGCGGCTTCCGGGCCGGAGACGTGCGCCACAGCCAGGCCGACATCGGCAAGGCACAACGCCTGCTGGGATACCTGCCCACCCACCGCGTCCGCGACGGGCTGGCCGAGGCGATGCCTTGGTACGTGCAGATGCAGCAGGCACTGAACGCCTGAGCACAACCGGGACATAGCCATGTGCGGATTTGCAGGATTTCTTGGCGGCTTGCCCGCCACCCTCGCCGACCGGGCGGACTTGCTCGCCGACATGGCCAACCAGATCCGCCACCGCGGACCGGACCATGGCGACACCTGGTGCGATCCGGACCAGCCGTTCGGGCTCGCCCACCGCCGCCTGGCGATCGTCGATCTGTCCGCGGCCGGACACCAGCCCATGACCGCCGCCAGCGGCCGCCATGTCATTGCCTTCAACGGCGAGATCTACAACCACCTGGACATCCGCGCCGAGCTGGAGCGTGCCGGCGTCGCGCCCCGGTGGCGCGGCCACTCCGACACCGAAACGCTGCTTGCCGGCATCGACGCCTGGGGCGCCGAGGCCACGGTCCGGCGCGCCGTGGGCATGTTTGCGTTTGCGCTGTGGGACCGGCGGACCTGCACGCTGACACTGGCGCGCGACCGGCTCGGCGAAAAGCCGCTCTACTACGGCTGGCAGGCAACCGGCAGGGGCCGTGCCTTCCTGTTCGGGTCGGAACTCAAGGCGCTGCGCCCGCACCCGGCGTTCGAGGGCCGCATCAACCGCGACGCGCTGTGCCTGTATATGCGCCACAACAATGTGAGCGGCAGCCATTCGATCTACCACAATGTCGCCAAGCTGCCGCCGGCGCATCTGCTGACGGTCTCGCTGGGGGCGCCTGAGCCCGTGCTGCGGCCCTACTGGTCCGGTGCCGAGGCCGCGCTTGACGGCGTTCAGCATCCTTTCGCCGGGAGCCCGGACGAAGCCGTGGACCAGCTGGAGATGCTGTTGCGTGATGCGGTAAGCCGCCAGATGATGGCGGACGTCCCGCTCGGTGCCTTCCTGTCCGGCGGGATCGATTCCTCGACGGTGGTGGCATTGATGCAGTCGCAATCGTCGCAGCCTATCCGCACCTTCTCCATTGGCTTTCATAATTCCGACTACAGCGAAGCCCCACACGCGAAGGCGGTGGCGCGGCATCTTGGCACGAGCCATACCGAGCTGTACGTCACGCCCGAACATGCGATGGCGGTCATCCCCGGCCTGCCCCGGATCTACGACGAACCATTCGCCGACTCTTCGCAGATTCCGACGCTGCTGGTCAGCGAGCTGGCGCGGCGGCATGTCACCGTTTCGCTTTCCGGCGACGCCGGCGACGAACTGTTCGGCGGCTATAACCGCTACCAGATCACGGCCGAGTTGTGGCCCCGGCTCTCGCGCATTCCCGCCCCGCTACGGGCAGCTGCGGCATGGAGCCTGACACGATGCCCGCCAGACCGCATCAACCGGATCGCAGCTGCGTTCCCCGTCGCCTCGCGCTGGGCCAATGTGGGCGAGAAGATCCACAAGGGCGCCGGCGTCATGGCGGCGCGCTCGTCGGCCGAGCTGTACCGCGGCATGGTGTCCCACTGGCCCCACCCGGAGATGCTCGTCGTCGGCGGCGCGGAGGCGGCCACGGTGCTGGACGGCAGCGCGCAGGCCTTCAGCGCCTTGACCGACGTGGAGCGGATGATGGCGCTGGACATGCTGAGCTACCTGCCCAACGACATCCTGGCCAAGGTCGACCGCGCAGCCATGCATCACAGCCTTGAGACCCGCATTCCGTTCCTCGACCACCGCGTGGTCGAATTCGCGTGGCGCCTGCCGCTGGCGTACAAGTTGCGCAGGGAAGCACGGGGCTATACCACCAAATGGGTGCTGCGCCAGGTGCTGGACCGCTATGTGCCGCGCACGCTGATCGAGCGGCCCAAGATGGGCTTCGGCATTCCGATCGACGCGTGGCTGCGCGGGCCGCTGCGCGACTGGGCCGAGGACCTGATCGACCCCCGGCGCCTGCGGCGCGAGGGCTACCTGAACACGGAGCCGATACGCAAGCGCTGGGCCGAGCATCTTTCCGGGCGGCGCAACTGGCAGCATCAGCTCTGGTGCGTGCTGATGTTCCAGGCATGGCTCGCGCACCAGACCGCACAGGAAAGGAGTCCCGCATGCGTTTCCTGATGATCGCCAGCTATGCCGAGTCACTGATCGCGTTTCGCGGCCCGCTCATCGCAGCGCTGCAGCAAAAGGGCCTGGAGGTGCATATCGCCGCGCCCGACCTGCCAGCGGGGCACCAGGTGCGCGCCGCGCTGGAATCGCGTGGCGTGGTCGTGCATCACGTCCCGCTCCAGCGTACCGGGATGAACCCGCTGGCCGACGCGCGCACGCTGCTCGCCCTGCATCGGCTGATGCGGCGGGTCAGGCCCGCCTGCGTGATGAGCTACACCATCAAGCCGGTGATCTACGGCATGCTGGCGGGCTGGCTGGCGCGCGTGCCGCGCCGCTTCGCGCTGATCACCGGGCTGGGCTATGCCTTTCGCGAGGACAGCGGCAGAAGCCGGCTGCGCGCGGTGGTGCAGCGGCTCTACGCGCTGGCGCTCAGCCGCGCCCATACGACCTTTTTCCAGAATCCCGATGACGAGGCGCTGTTCCGCCGCGCGGAAATCCTGCCGGCCGGCAAGCGTTCGTGCATTGTCAATGGTTCCGGCGTGGACGTGGCGAGCTTCGAGGTCGCGCCCCTGCCCGACGACGGCCCGCGCTTCCTGCTGATCGCCCGCCTGCTGGGCGACAAGGGCGTGCGCGAGTATGCCGAGGCCGCGCGAAGAATCCGGGCGCGGGGCGCCGGTGCGCGCTTCAGCCTGGTGGGCTGGATCGATGCCAGCCCCGACGCCATCGCCCAGGACGAGCTGGACGCATGGGTCGCGGACGGAACCGTCGACTTCCTCGGCCGCCTGTCCGACGTGCGCCCCGCCATTGCCGGCTGCAACGTCTACGTGCTGCCTTCCTACGGTGAAGGCACGCCGCGCTCTGTGCTGGAAGCCATGGCGATGGGCCGTCCCATCATCACCACCGATGCGCCAGGCTGCCGCGAGACGGTGGTTGACGGCGACAACGGCCTGCTGGTGCCGGTCAAGTCCGTGGGCGCGCTGGAGCAGGCCATGATGCAGCTGATCGAGGACTGGGAGCAAGTCGTGCGCATGGGCCAGCGCTCGCGTCAGATCGCCGAGTCCAAGTACGACGTGCGCAAGGTCAACGCCGTGATGCTGCGCGAGATGGGGTTCGAGTAGGCAGCGGCAGGCGCAAGGCGCGGGCGGCGCGCGACACGATCCTGTGCCACAGCACGCCGCCATTGAAACCATGGCGCTTGCCGTCCACCACGACGCGCCCGCCCCACGCCGACAAGGTGTGCAAGCCGTGCGGGTTGACACGATCCCCCGCCGGGCTGATGACCCCCACCGTCTCCTCCCGATAGAACTCGGGCGTGCAGTGCACGATGCGGTTGACGGCGATGGCCTGCCCGTAGCCGGTCTTGCAGACCTGCGCCACGCGCAGCAGCCCGTCTGCTTCCCGCATGACCGAGCCGGCCGCGCGCGCCGAGCCGTGGTCGAACTTGACCGGGTTCTGCGGGTGCGGCTGCCAGGGGCCGAGCAGGTTATCCGCATAGCACAGGCATACGTTGTCGAACTGCCCCATCGCGACGTCGGTGTACAACAGCCAGAAACGGCCTTCATGCGCGAAGATGGTCGGGTCGACTGCGGCCACGTCCTCCAGCAGCACCGCGACCTGCTGCCAGCGCCCGCCTTCCTCCTGCCGGTTCAGCACGCAGCGCCGGCTCTGCGAAGACTCCGCCACGCAGTACAGCGCCCCGTCATGGCGAAACAGATACGGGAACGACAGGTGCCCCGGCAGCCCGAGATCGACCTGCCCCGCGCTGGACGGCGCCTCGTGCGCGTCCAGCTTGAGCCTGACGATGCGGCCAATGTTCTGCCGCAAGTCGACTTCCTCGCAATAGATCTCGTCCGGACTGCCGGGCACGCCGAAAGGATCGGCCCAGCAGTACGACGGCATGCGAGTGCCGAGCCAGCGCACCGGCAGGCGCTGCGCGTGCACGGCGTCGGCAAACGCCATCTCGACGATGCCCACCATCCATTCCTCCACCAGCACGAATCCCTTGAGCTGGATGATGGCGTGACTGCCGAGGGCGCGCAGGCGCCAGAGCAGGCGCCGCCATGCCGGCACGCGGCCATGGCACCCCGTCCAGGCCTGGCGCCCCGACAGTCCACCCAGGGCGCGGATCTCGCGCAGGGCGCCGTCAAGCAGCGACGCACCCATGACGGCAAGCCGTTCGGGGCGAACCTTCTCGCAGGGTTCGGCATAGCCGGACGCGGTATCGACCATGACCGCATGCGAGGGCGTCCAGGCCACCAGGTGCAGGCGGATGCCGGCACCGCTGGCGTGGGTCTCCAGGCCGTGGTGCGGGTCGCCCGGGGCAAGGCCGCGCGCGTCGCACAGGCGCCACACGCCCTCTGCGGCGTGGCGGCTCCAGCCGGTATCGAGCCTGCCGGTCAGGTCGACGATGGCGGTCACCGGCCCGCCCGCCTGCAGCGCCTTCGCCCGATCGGCAGTGCTGCTCGCTTCCTCCAGCGCGTTCATGGCGCCAAGCGCGCGCTCGACCACTCGGCACGTGCCCGAGGCTTGCAGACGCTGCACCACCAACCGCTCCCAGCCTGCGGGCTCGGTTGTAGTGACCATGATAACCAGGCTCTCCCGCGCGGCGGTCTCTGGCAACAGACAGGACATGTCTTCCTCCCTGGCGATCGGGTGCAATGGCTCCTGGTATTTGGCGCCGGGATGCAGCGCCCCGACATTAGCCTTAGGGCGGAGCCGCAATCATCCTTCGGTAGGTAGCCGGCCTGTGGTGACGCCGGCTGCCGTGCGCGAGTGTTGGAAAAGCCGGCATGTGTGTGCCCCCGTACGGATCACCCGTTTGCGTCGCGGTAGCTTGCCAGTGCCGACCCGGTGCGCATTGCCGGCACCCGTGTCGACAGGACGGCAGGACCGTGCTGGATGTTTCAAACGGTGTGTGTGTCCTCGTACGGATAAGCCATGTGCATCGATCTAGATTGCATTCGTCGACTTGTGCGCATGCCGGGCACCGGTATCGACGCGACGGGCAGACCGTGCGGACCTCGCCAGGCACCCCCTTCCTGCCCTTTTTCTGGCCCCTTCCGGCCTCAGTGCAGCGCCTAACACTTCCCGGAAATCATGATGAAAAGCACGCTGGATCCGGCAGAGACAACCGCGGCGGTAGTCGTCGGCGGCGAACTCGGCGGGCTTGGATTAGTGCGGTCATTGGCGGGCAAGGGGATTCCCGTCCTCCTGGCAGACACCGGGCACACCACGCCGGCGTCCTGGTCCCGCCATGCGCGCCGGCACATCATTCGAAGCCTGGTCGGGCGCGAATTCACCGAAGACCTGATTGCGCTGGCCCGGCGTCTCGGCCAGCGGCCCGTCCTGTTCCTGACCGACGAGGATGCCGTGCACAGCGTCTCGGAAAACCGGGATGAGCTGTCGGAATGGTTCCGGTTCTGCGTGCCGCCGGCGCAAGGCGTGCGCATGCTCAGCAGCAAGTCGGCCTTCCATTGCTTCGCCGAAGAGAACGGCTTCCCGGTGCCGCGCACGGTCATCATGAACGGACAACTCGACGTGCCCCTGCTGTCCGGCCTGCGCTATCCCGCCGTGATCAAGCCCGACGACAAGCGCCAGGCCCTGACCGGGGAAAAGGAGCGCGCAATCCGCGTGCAATCGCTTGCCGAGGGACAAGCCCACGCCCGCGCCATGCTGCGCACCCCTGGCGGCATCGTAGCGCAGGAATGGATCGAAGGCCCGCAGAGCAATATCCATTTCACGCTCTTCTACCGCGGCATGGATGGCAAGGCCGCGGCGGTGTTCACGGGCAGGAAGCTCGCCTGCTGGCCGCCGGAAATCGGCAGCACCGCCGTCTGCGTTGCGGCCCCCGAAGCCAGCGAGGAACTGGAGCCGATCACGCTGGCCTTCGCCGAGCGCGCCAGCTTCTACGGCATGGGCAGCATGGAATACAAGTGGGACGAGATCCACCGGCGCTTCGTGATGATCGAGCCGACCGTCGGGCGGATCGACTGGCAGGAGGAGATCGCCACGCTGTGCGGGGTCAATATCCCGCTGGCGGCCTACCGGCATGAACTGGGCCTGCCCGACCTGCCGGCGGCCACGCCCCCGCCCGGCGGCGCGGTCTGGCGCGCGACCTTCCTCCGTTCCGCGCCGCGCAGCCTGATGCCCCACGGCGCGCGCATTTTCGACGGTTATTTCCGTTGGGATGACCCGCTGCCTGCCATCCAACACTACTGCCTGAGCATGCCGCTCGACCGCTTCCTGCTGCACTGGAGCGGCTGGTTTCCTTCCACGCGCCGCGACCAGGTCCAACAGGAACAGCAATGATCTCGACCACAGACACTGCGATTATCGGGGCTGGCCCGTATGGACTGTCGATCTCGGCCCACCTCAGCGACGCCGGCGTGCCCCACCAGGTGCTGGGGGAACCCATGCTGGCCTGGCGCAATTTCATGCCGCCCGGGATGCTGATGCGATCGGAGGCCTTCGCCTCCGACTTGTACGCGCCCCACGCCGGCTACCGGCTGGAGGATTACTGCCGCCTCATGCACCTGCCCTATGCCCCCATCGGCATGCGCCTGCCGCTTGAACGGTTTGTCGAGTACGGGCTCTGGTTCCAGTCGCAGCTCGTTGGCCACGTCCGCCCGGTGGACGTCACGGAGTTGCGCCGCCAGGACGACGGCTTCCTCCTGTCCCTGAGTGACGGGAGCGCCCTGGCCGCACGGCGCGTGGTGGTCGCCCTCGGGCTCAAGGGGTTCGAGCAGACGCCGAAGGTGCTGCAGGGGCTGCCCAGGCCGCATGTGCTGCACTCGGGTGAGATCGGCAACCTGGCATGGGCCCGGGGCAAGCGCATCGTGATCGTCGGCGGCGGGCAGTCGGCGCTTGGCCTGGCGGCACTGTTCAACGAACTGGGCGCCCATGTCCGTGTGCTGGTCCGGGGCGGCATCATTTCCTGGAACGAAGATCCGGAGGTCGGACGCAGCCTGCTGTCGCGCATGCTGCGTCCCGAGGGCGGGCTGGCCCAGGGCTGGTATCCCTATGTCCTGTCTGAGTTCCCGTACCTGTTCCGGGGTGTCGGGCAGCGAACGCGCAAGCGCATCGCCGAGGCCTCGTTCGGCCCCTCCGGGGCGTGGTGGCTGCGTGACCGGGTGGCCGGCAAGATCGAGCTCCGGATGAACACCACGGTCCGGCACGTCGCGATCCGCAACGACGAGGTGGTGCTGGAGGTAAGCGGTGAGAACGGACCGGCAACCATCACCGGCGACCACGTCGTCGCCGCCACCGGGTTCAAGGTCGACCTGGCCAGGCATGCCTTCCTGTCGCCGGAAATCGTCAGCGCGCTGTCGCTCGTCGATGGCTGGTCGGACGTGTCGCGCAACTTCGAATCCGCCATGCCGGGACTCTATATCACCGGACCGGCGTCGGCGCTGAGCTTTGGGCCGGTACTGCGCTTTGTCTATGGCGCCAAGTATGCCGCGCCCCGCATCGCGCGGCATATCAGCCGGTGCCACGCCGCGGAAGGCGGCAGCCGTGCCTTCGATGCGCCCGCCGTGCCGCAGCCCCTGGCCGAGAGCCGCACCGGGGTCTTACCGCATCCTCCGGCGGCGGCGTTCCAGGAGGCGAAAAGCCCCGCCGATTAGCACTCTGCGCCTGCAGGCGGTACATCGCCAGCCGAGGCCGGCGTGCGGCGGTGACGGAAGCAACAGGCGCAGACCCACGACTATCAGACCGGCCACCAGCCGGCTTCGGCATTGACAGAAACGGGAGCGTTCGATGCAACAATTCAAGCCACTCACCAGCCTGCGGCTGTTCCTGGCCCTATGGGTATTGTGCAGGCACTATTTCCATGTCTACGAGCAGGACGCCATGCTCTTCAACATCGGCTTCACCAGCACGTACTTCGATCATGGCTACCTGGGCGTCGACGGCTTCTTTATCCTGAGCGGCTTCATCCTCGCCTACAACTACGATCCGGCGCCGGGGCAGCAGCTGCAGTGGAAAAAGTTCATCGTGGCGCGGATCGCCCGCATCTACCCGGTCTACCTCTTCTGCCTGCTCGCCTTCGCGCTTGCTGTGATCGTCCGCGACCTGGGCCTGCATACGCACACCGTCGGCACGGGCAACTACACCTTGTCCAGCTTTGTGCCGGAAGCGCTGATGCTGGGCGCGTGGCAGTACGCCGGGCCGAGCGGGTGGAATGACGTCGGCTGGTCGGTCAGCGCCGAATGGTTTGCCTATGTCTTCTTCCCGCTGTTCCTGCTGGCAGCGCCACGCCTGAACAAGGCCCGCATCGCCATGGCCGGCTGCCTGGCCCTGGCGGCCCTCGCGGCAGTGGAAGCCACCGCGCCCGACCATCTGTCGCTGAGCGGCGGCGTGGCACGGCTGGTTCCGGAATTCCTGCTGGGGGTGCTGCTCTGCCGGCTGCGCGAAGCGATGCCGCGCCACAACGGTTTCGCCGCTGGCGGCATGCTGTCGCTGGCTGTCTGCGTGCTCGGCGTCGGACTGGGGCTGGATGTCCTGTTCGTCGCCGGCGCGGCCGGGCTGGTGTTCTTCCTCTCCTACGAAAAGGATGCTCTTACCCGCGTGCTGTCGCTGCGCAGCCTCGTCTTCCTCGGCGAGGTCTCCTACTGCATTTATATCGTGCAGCGCATTCCGCAATACATGTTCGCCTTCGCGCGGGGCAAGATGGCGAGCCTTGCCGCCCTGCCGGGGGTAGCGCAGGCAGCGTTGCTGCTGGCGTTGACGGTCGGCATCGCCATCCTGCTGCATTTCGTCGTCGAGAAGCCGATGCGGATTTATATCAATCGCCGCTTTGGTGCCAGGGCAAAGCCGGTGGAGGTATCAGAGCGACCCACTGATTCGCGAGACAGGGAGTACGCAGCCGCCTCAGATCAGCAAGGCAGGCGCGCACGGAGCACTGGATCAAGGGCTGGGTAAGGGGGCAACGCCGCCCATCTGCGCGGATTGTTGCGTGGGCGGCGGATGATGGTGATGGCCAGGCGGGCCGACGTGGCGGCAGGCGGCTGAAACTCAGCGGCTGAAACTCAGCGGCTGAAACTCAGCGGCTGGTACCGAGCGGCTGGTACTCAGCGGCCGAAGCCCGGCGCCTGACCTGCCTTTCCCTGACATTGCAGATCAGCAGGCAGACCAGCATCGGCACGAACATCCACTTCTGCCGCACGGAGATGCCCAGGTTCGCCGTCATCGGCGCCAGGATCAGCCAGGTGCCGGCGCTGTAGATCCAGAGAAACGCCGCGTTCCTCAGTACCACGCGATCGCCTCGCCGGCGAATCATCCCCCACACACCGAGCACCGCGAGCACCAGCAGCACCACGTTGTCCAGCGACGCCGCCAGGCCGAAGATGCCGTTTGCCTCGTACGGCAGGGGCCGGAAGACATAGGTGAAGAGCTGCATCGGCAGCGACATGCTGCCGATGTCGATGCCGCCCCCGCCATGCTGGTTGTAGCCCTGGCGTTTTTCGACATAGGTCTCGATGGAATCGCCGTCCGCCGGCATCTCCAGGCCGGCGTATTGGATGGTGAACGGCACGATAGCCGCGGAGGCGGCCAATGCCACGCTGACCAGCGCGGCCCGCCACTTCCAGGGGACCTTGGCCGAGAACACCATTGAGGCAGCGAGCGACAGGATCATGATCGCCGCGATGTGCGGCCGCATCAGGAACATGCAGGCGATGGCGATGATCATGAGCCAGCTGCGGCGCGGCATGGACATGCTTGCCCATAGCGCAAGGCTGGTGGCCATGAAGGCGACCGAATCCTTGCCGATGGCGGCGCTCCAGAAGCTGATCGACGGCAGCAGCACGATCACCACGGCCAGCCTGCGCAGGAATCGGCTCCTGTCCTGTGTCACCGTGCGCAGCACCGCGTCAAACGCCAGCAGGCCGATCGTCCCGAAGATGTTGAAGACAAAGAACACCCCCACGTACGAGAAGCCGAGGTAGATGGAAAAGATATGCGTGAAGTAGCTCACGGCGCGCGTGCCGATGCCAAACTCGGGTGACGGCGCCAGCGACGCCTCGAAGTAGTCCGCGGCGTCTCCGCCGCTCTCCATCACCAGCTTGGCGTAGAAGATGCAGAAAATGGTGTGCCAGACATAGAGAAACAGCCCCCATTTCGGCCGGGTGCCGAACTTGCGGCCCATGCTCACCGCCACGGGTGCGCCCAGCATCAGCACGAGCGTCGCGCTGATGACATGCCACGCGGAAGATGCGTATTCCATGGTCGAAACCCCAAGCAAGAGTTGGCCGCCTCAGGCGCGCCTGCCGGTCACACCGCCTGCTCCATTGCGACCGGCTCACGGGAGCGGATGAAGAAGCCGATGCCGGCAATCACCGCTACCAAATTGCCTGCGATATAGCCATAGACGGCGCCCCGGGCACCGTGGATGGGGATCGCGATCAGATCCACCAGGATCATGGTGCCCAGCACCAGCAGCCATTTCTCCACCAGCCAGTTCGGCTTGCGCAGGTAGATCACCAGCAGCGACAGGGCCGCATCAGCGAACACCAGCCCGGATGCCATCGCGGAAAGCCGCAGCAGGCTGGCCGCGGCATCATAGTGATCGCCGTAGATCAGGGCGATGATCCAGGGCGCGCAGTAAGCCAGCACTGCGCCTCCCGCGACCCCCATGAAGACCATGCCGGCGACGACGTACAGCACATTGCGCCGTACCAGCGTCAAGGTCGGCTGCGCGTAGATCATCAACGGCGCCACCGAGCTCGCGACGATCGCGCTGAGCATCATGAAGTTGTCCAGGACCTGCATGGAGGCGGCATAGCCACCAAGCTCGAACAGGGAAATGTGCGGCTTGAGCAGGAGTTGATCGATGCGCTTGGCGCAGAGCATCAGGATCATGCTCGCCCAGAACACCGTGCCGTCGCGCAACAGCTTCCTGGCAAGAGACCAGTCAAGCTCGACCGCCACGCGGGGGCTGCGCTTGCGGTAGTAGCGGGCGTGCAGCACGGCAAACAACAGCGACTCCACCGCCACCACCCAGGCAAAGACCGGCGCGGAGTCCGTGCCTGCCAGGTAGAGCCCGGAGACCGCAATCATCCGGAAGGCGAGGCCGACCATGCTGAAGATCACGGCAGGGCGGCTGTCGGTACGCGCCTGCAGCCAGGTCCGGACCGCGCCGAAGGGTTCGCGGAACAGCATGGGGATGCCAGTGATGAAAACGATCACGACAATGACCTCGTCGTCTTCCGTCATTGCCACGACCACCACAAGCAGCAGGTAGCCCACCACGGCGGCAATCTCGCGCAGCCCGAATACATGGGCCAGCAGCCGGTGTTGCGCGGCCGGCGCCTGGTCCGCAACCAGGCGCGGGATGACCACTTCATTGCCACAGATCAGGGCGACCGCCGATGCAATCAGCACCAGCGACTGAGCGTACTGGAACTCGGCAAAGCCTTCGGGGCCGACGGCGCGTGCGATCATGGCCACGCTCACGATGCCGAACACCACCTGCAGGCCACGCTCGAAGACCAGCCAGAATACATTGCGGGCGATCTGCATTTGCATGCCAGGTCTCTCCGGAAAGAAGATCGGAAAAGTCGTTGCCGGCAGGGCCGCCGGATGTGCCGCGCGCACCTGCCAGTCTTGCCGGTCTTCGTTGGAACCCCTATCAAAAGCACGCTGGCTTCGTTGCGCGATCCTGCCGTACAACTGTTGCTGTCCGGGGCCGCGCGCCTTGCCAGGACCGTCTCCGCTTCGTTCTGATGACGCCTCCCGGCACTGAACCTCAGTCGCCGCGGCTGCGCCTGGCGCTGCCACCCGGTTGACCGGGCGCTTGCACCGATTCTAAGTATTCTGCCCCCCAGCAACCGCGCTCACTGTTGCCCCCCGCACACTGCGGGGCGCCCCGTCAGGGCTGCCCCCATGGCCGTGGCCTATGCTCCATTCGCTGACCAGACATGCAGCCGTGCCGGCTGTGTGTTCCCGCAGACTACAGCCTGGCCGTGGCGGCACCATCATCCAGATGGCCGTCTCCTCCTGATGGAGGAGGGGAACCGCCGTCCGTGCCGTGCTGCTTTCGGTCGTGCCGTAGTCGGTGCTCTCGCTTGAAAGCAATGTGTGTCAGCGCACCGAGACTTTCAGCCGGCATTCCTACGATTAATGCATCGTGGGTGAAGTACCGGCCTGGTTGCCTGCCCGCTTCGCGAGGAGATCGCCGTGAGATCAATCTACAGCTGTGCCATCCAGCGCTCCAACCAGCCGCGGCGCCGCGGCCCTGCGGCGTCGCTGCTGCCTCTCCTGACCAGTGCACTGCTGACGGCATGCGCCGCCTCCCCCGGCATGGTTTTCGACAGCAACGCACCGGTCAAGGCGGTCGGGCCCAACGCGACCACCACCGTGACGCCGATCACGCTCGATCTGGTGCGCCAACTGCGCCACAAGATCAAGCCCGCCAATGAGCGCGTCGAAGAGCTGTATGCCCCGGCGCAGCCTTACCGGATCGGCCCGGGCGACATCATTTCAGTGGTGGTCTGGGACCACCCCGAACTGGTCTTCCCGACCCAGACCTACAGCCCCGGCGCGAGCTTCGAAATTCCCGCATCGACCGGTGGCTCCAACCTGCCCGGCTACGTGGTGAGCGCACAGGGAGACATCCAGTTTCCCTATGCCGGCTCGCTCAAGGTCGCTGGCAAGACCGCCAACCAGGTGCGCGACGAAACCGCCCGCATCCTCTCCCGCGTGGTGCGCAATCCACAAATGACCGTGCGCGTGCTGGGCTTCCGCAGCCAGCGCGTCTATGTCGACGGCGAAGTGCGTACGCCCGGCATGCTCGCCATCGACGATGCGCCGATGACGCTGGTCGAGGCGCTCAACCGTGCCGGCGGCGTGCTGAACCTGACCGGCGACAACAGCCGCATACGCGTGACGCGCGGCGAGCGCAGCTGGTACGTCAATATCCCGGCCTTGCTGGCAAGGGGCACCGATCCGGCCCGCATCATGCTGCGCTCCGGTGACATCGTGCGCGTGGAGCAGCGCGAGGACAACAAGATCTTCGTGACCGGCGAGGTGGGGAAACCGACATCGCTGCTGATGCGCAATGGCCGCATGACGCTGAACGAGGCGCTCGGTGACGCCGGTGGCGTGAACCCGGGCACGGCCAACGCGGAGCAGATCTTCGTCATCCGCAAAGCGCCCAACGGCGAACCCTCGGTGTTCCACCTGGACGGCACGTCGCCGGCGGCGCTGGCCATTGCCGAAGGCTTTGAGCTGGAGCCGAAAGACGTGGTCTATGTCGACGCCCGCGACCTGGTTCGCTGGAGCCGCGTGATGAGCCTGCTGCTGCCGTCCACGTCGCTGATCGGCACTGCGGCAGGGATCAAGTGAGTGAAACAGGCATGCCCAGAACCATCCTCGTTGTCTGCCTCGGCAATATCTGCCGCAGCCCGATGGCGGCAGTGCTGCTCAACCGCGCCCTGCCCGGTTTCGACGTGACGTCGGCCGGGCTCGCGCCGCCTGTCGGCGCCGCGGCCGATCCGCGCGCCGTGCGCTTGCTGGCCCACGAGGGCTGCGACCTCGCCGGCCACCGGGCACGCGCGGTCGATAGCGTCCTGGTGGAATCCGCCGACCTGGTACTGGTCATGGAGAGCCTCCAGCGGGAAGCGCTCGAACAGCGCTTCCCGCAGTCGCGCGGCAAGACGTTCCGGCTTTGCGAAGGCATGGATCTCGACGTGCCCGACCCGTACGGCAGTTCGCAGCAGATGTTCAGCATTGTCCTGGAGATGATCAAGCAGGGAATCTTGTCCTGGTCGTCGCAACTGGAACAGGAACACGCCATTGCGTCGATTGACAGCCACAGGGAGGCGACATGAGAACGATAACCAACCGAGATGACGCGATCGAGGAAGCCGCAGACCAGGACAAGTCTGTCGACCTGACCGCCTACCTCGACATTCTGGTCCGCTACCGTTGGACGTTCTGCGGCGTCGCCATCTTCGTCGTCACGCTGGGCCTGCTCTACGCCATGGTGGCCTCGCCGGTCTACCGCACCGACATCGTGGTCCAGGTGGAAGAGAGCAATGGCGGAGGTGCCAGCAAGCTGGCCACGTCGATATCGCCGGTGCTGGACATCAAGCCGGCGGCTACGGCGGAAATGGAGCTGCTGCGTTCGCGCATGGTGGTGGGCAAGGCCGTGGCATCCCTGCATCTGGATGTCGAGGCGCAGCCGCGCTACTTTCCGTTGATCGGGCAGACCATCGCGCACTTCAAGCGCGAACTGTCCAACCCGGGCCTGTTCGGCTGGGGTGGCTATGCCTGGGGCAGCGAATCGATTGCGGTCAAGGAGCTGGAGGTGCCGGAATCGATGGAAGACCGCAGGATCGACCTGACCGCGACCGGCAACGGCGGTTATTCGGTGTCGTTCAATGGCGGCGACGCCAGGGCCAGCGGCAAGGTCGGCGCGCCCCTGTCGATCGCCACGCCGGCCGGCGCCGTCCGCCTGCTGGTGAGCCAGCTCGACGCACGCCCCGGCGCCAGGTTCGAACTGCGCCGGCTGCCACGCAGCACCGCCATCGCACGCCTGCAGGGCAAGCTCGTGATCACCGAGCGCGGCAGGCAAAGCGGCGTGATCGGCATCTCGCTGGAAGGCGACGACCCTGCGATGGTGGCGGCCACGCTCAACGAGATCGGCAACGCGTATGTCGAACAGAACGTGCTGCGCAAGGCTGCCGAAGCGGAGAAGTCGCTGGCCTTCCTGGAACAGCAAATGCCTCAGCTCAAGCAGCAGGTCGAGACCTCAGAGAACCGCTACAACGCCATGCGCAACCAGCGCGGCACGGTTGACCTGCCCGAGGAATCCAAACTGATGCTGAACCAGTCGGTCCAGCTCCAGACCAAGCTGCAAGAGCTTCGGCAGAAGCGGCAGGAGCTGGACGCGCGCTTCATGCCCAACCACCCTATCATTTCCCTGATCGACGCCCAGATCGCCAGCGTCAACGCCCAGATCAACGGCCTGGCGGGCCGCATCCAGAAGCTGCCTGACGTCGAGCAGAACGTGCTGCGCCTGATGCGCGACGTAAAGGTCAGCACCGAAATGCTGCAGTCCCTGCTGAACGATGTGCAGCAGCTCAGGCTGATGAAGGCCAGCAAGGTGGGCAACTCGCGCCTGGTCGACGCGGCGGAAGTGCCGCTCGGCCCGATCCGCCCGAACCGCGAGGTGATTGCCACGCTGGCGGTCGTGCTCGGCCTGATCGCCGGCCTGGCTGCGGTGGTGCTGCGCCATGCCTTCAACGGCGGCGTCGCGGACGCCGACGAGATCGAGCGCAGGACGGGCCTGGTGGTCTACACCACGATCCCCTTCGCCCCGCAGGAAGCGCAGACGCGGGACGCCGCAAGCGGTGGCGGCTTGCTGGTACGCGAGCAGCCGGACGATCCCGCCGTGGAGACGCTGCGCAGTTTCCGCACCGCCCTGCAGTTCGCGCTGGCCGGCAACAAGAACCGGACCGTGGTCATCACGGGTCCGGCGCCCGGCGTCGGCAAGTCCTTTATCTGCGCGAACTTCTCGGCGATCGCCGCCAGCGGCCGGCGTGTGCTGCTGATTGACGCCGACCTGCGGCGCGGATCGCTGCATCGCCGCTTTGGCGCCCAGCGCACGCCCGGGCTCACTGAACTGTTGCTGGGCGCGCCGTTCGAACAGGTCGTGCAGAGAGAGGTCGCGCCCGGCCTGGACTTCATCTCGACCGGGAGCGAGCCGCCGCATGCGGCGGATGTCCTGCTCAGCCCCGCCATGGAGAACTTGCTCGACACACTCACCAAGCGCTACGACCTGGTCCTGATCGACACCCCGCCCATCCTGGCCGCCACCGACGCCGGCATCCTGGCGGGCAAGGCTGCGGCGGTCTTCCTGGTGGCGCTCGCCGAGAAGACCACCGTGAACGAACTGCAGGCATCGTATCGGGCCCTCAAACAGAGCGGGGCGGACGTCAAGGGTGTGCTGCTCAACGGCCTGCGCATCGAGGGGCGCTGGTACCGGGCGCATTACTACTTCGGCAAATACCGTTACCTTGGCGAGTACAGCGCCAAGCCGCCAAAGCGGGCCTGAGGAAGCTCAGCCGGCATTGACCACGACCAACGAAGTAGAAATACGTAGGACTCCGGACTATCGCCGGCATGCAAGCCCTCCGTCCGCTGCCGGACCGGAGGGCTTGCCATGTGAAGTCGTGACAGCTACTGGCAAATACCGCCGGGTCAGCCAGCGGTCATTCAGGGGGACATGATGTCTGCTCCGCACAAGCGAAAGAAATCGAAGCGCCTCTGGCCGTCAGTCTCCGCTGTCGCCTGTTCTTCGTTCCTGCTGCTTCCGAGCTACGCGCAGGCCGGATCCCGGGCGACAAGCGGGAGTGCGAATGAGACCCGGCAAGGTTCCGGCAACCCATCGGGCGCAGGCGCGGCAGACGCCGCGGCCACGAAGCCTTCCGGACGCGCGGATCCCTGCCCCCTCCTGAGCGCCGAGAAACAGGCTTATCCCGGCGCCACCGTGAGGTCCATCACCTCCTACGGGGCCAGGGGAGATGGCGTCACGGATGAATATCTGGCCTTCCAGATGATGGCGGCGGATATTTCCAATCAACGGTTTACCAGGCGCCAGATCGTATATTTCCCCAAGGGCACCTACTACATCGATCGCTACGCCGTCACCCGCGGTCCCTGGACGAACCATAACCAGAATATCCGGCTGCTGAAAGCCAGCAACTTCAGCCTGATCGGCTGCACCGGGTCCGTGGTTTCCTTCAAGGGGAACTTCACCATCACCAACGACCACTTCTCTGGCCGATCATGGTATTCGGCCAGGCACCAGCTCGGGTTCGAGATCAGGAACGCCAGCAACTTCAGGATCTCGGGCCTGGAGCTCAACGGCAACGTCGACAAGCTGTCGCGGCCGCCCTCGGCGAATGGCAAGCCCCTGAGTGAAACGCCTTCCTTCGGCATCCAGACGCACGCGAGTTCCAACTATGAACTCAGCCACCTGAAGATCCATCACTTTGCCTGCGATGGCCTGTTCATCGGCGGCGACTTCACCGCCGATCTCAATGGCACCATCCACGCGGTGGATTCGTACAACAATGCCCGTCAGGGCATGAGCATCATGCAGGCAAGATCCTTCCGCATCACAAACTCCTCATTCCGCAACACGGGCCTGACCGACGGGGCCTACCCTACCCACGCGCCCGCCGCCGGGGTGGATATCGAGCCAGACGGGACGCCGGCCGACGGCGTGACCGCAAGAACCGGAGACATGGTCTTCGATGCCTGCCGCTTCGTGAACAACAAAGGCTCGCAGTTCGTCGGCGGCGACAATGGCCGCAACACCGAGAACGTCACCATCCGGAATTCGGAATTCGTCGGCCGGGCCGGGAACAAGCACCCTTACGTGATCATCCTGTCGGCGCCCGGAGCCGTCATTGAAAACAATCAGATCGATACCATCGACGGCGGTGTTTATCCCTCTTTCTCGGAAGGCATTGGCGACATGAAGGCAGTGAATACGATCGTCAGGGGAAACACCATCAGGAGCAGTGGCGTCGGGCTCCAGGCGGCCGATGCGGGGGCAAGCGTCGTGATCGAGAACAACACCTTCATCAGCACGCACGGGCCTGACTACCGCGACGATTTTCCCAATATCAGGGCCGGGGTTGCCAGCTTCTCAGGCAACAAGCTTTCCTATCCGCACAAGAACTTCGGCTCCAGATCGGTGGTCGGCATCATCAAGGCAGCCACGTTCATGAACAACTCGATCACGACGGACCTGAGCGGTGGCAACTACACCATCAAGGTGGGCGCCGGTGCCGATGCTGCAAACAACGTCGTTGGTGCCCATATCCTGCTCGCGCCATAGCGGCCTCGCGCCGGCGCGCTGACCTGACTTGCACGCCATCGCGTTGCCGCCGCGGCCCATTCCTGCGGCAGGACACTAACGGACCGCACGCAGAAATGGGTACGGCCGACGTCCTGCCGCTCAGGATTGCCCGGGCGCTTCTGACTTTGCCAGCGCCGGATGCCTGAGCTGTGGCGGCGGCAGGGGCATGCCCAGATAGGGATTGATGGTGTTGAAGTCCGCCCGGTTGCTGCGCCGGGGCATAACACCGTTGAGGATGCCGCCGGCCAGCCGCGCATTGGCATGCGCCAGGCGCTTGAGTGTTTCGTCGACCTGCGCCGTCGCCGTGACATCGGCGCGCACCACCACCAGCGTGGAACCGGCCAGGTTGGCCACCAGCGTGGCATCGGCCACCGCCATCACTGGCGGCGTGTCCACCAGCACCAGGTCGAAGCGCCCCGCGCACAGCCGCAGGGATTCAGCCAGCGCGGGCAGCATCAGCAGCTCGGACGGATTCGCAGGCACCGCGCCGCGGCTGAGCAGGAACAGGCCGTTGACCACGCTCGGCTTGACCGCGTCGGCGATCGCGCTGCGGCCCGCAAGCACTTCTGCCAGCCCCGGTTCGGCAGGCAGGTCGAACCAGTCCGCCACGCGGCCGCGGCGCAGGTCCGCGTCGACAAGCAGCACGCGCTGGCCGGCTTCAGCGAACAGCACCGCCAGGTTGACCGCGGCGAAGGTCTTGCCGGCGGCGGCGGCGGGGCTGGTCACCGCAACCACGCAGTTGGGCGCATCACGCAACGCGAAATGCAGCGCCGCCCGCAGCGTGCGCAGGCCTTCCACGGCGAGCGAATGCGGGGCGCGCCGCGCCAGCAGGAACTGGTCGTGCAGGCCCTGGCGCAGCAGCCGTTCGGCGCGCGCGCGCTCGTCCTCGGGGGCGGCCGCCGTGGCGGCGTCGATCACGCTGGTGACAGAGTCGGGCCAGCCGAGGCGCACATTGGGCGGCAGCACAAAGCCGGAGGCGATGCCCAGGCGGCGCTTGGCATCGACCAGCCGTTCCAGCTCGGTCTGCTCGTTGCTGAAGGCGATATCGCCCAGCATGGCCATGCCCAGGCGCTCTTCGGCATCGGCGGCGCTGGCTACCGACGGGCGCATGCGCTGGCGCAGGTTGACCGCGGCCACGCCCAGGCACAGGCCGAGCAAGGCGCCGGCGGAAGCGAACGGCCACGCGCCGAGACCGACCGGTGTGACCGGCGCGATTGCGGCATCGACCACGCGCATCTGGGTGGAGCTGTCGGACAGCATCAGCGACAGCTGCTCGACCTTGCTGCGCAAGGACATGTACATGTCCTCGGCCACCTTGACGTCGCGCGTGAGCGCCACCGATTCGCGCTCTGAGGCCGACAGGGTCTGCATGCGCGCGTCGATCTCCGCGCGCTCGCGAGTCATCTGCTGGATCTGGCTGTCGACGGTGCGGACCTCGTTGGCCTCGGGCGTGAAGCGCTGGAGCAGCCGCGTGCGCTCAAGCCTGAGCGCTGCGATCTGGCGCTGGTACTCCATGCTGTTGCTGAGGAACGACTGCGCGTCGCGGCTGGGCTGCAGCGAACCCGTGCGCGCGCGGTAGCGCGTGAGCGCCTCTTCGGCGCGCGTGAGTTCGCTCTGCACGCGCGGCAGCTCGCCCGACAGGAACGCGAGCGTGCCGGCCGCGTCCTGGCGGCGCTTGTCGGTCTGGCCGTCGATATAGGCGCGCGTCACCCCGTTGACGAGTTGGGCGGCAAGCTGGCGGTCCGGGTATTCCCAGCTCACGCGTACGGTGCCGCCCGGCGCGGTCAGGGGGTCGGCCGCGCCGCCCAGGCTCGCCGCGGTTTCGCTGCGTTCGCTTTCCACCGTGAGCCCGCGGCGCACGGACTCGGCGGTGCGGGCCAGGTCGTGCCGCGTGAGCTGGAAGCGCGTACCGGGCCCGGCCTCGATCTTGTCCACGCGCAGCACAATGCCGTTGGCCATCGCGGTCTCGCCGGCCTGCCCTTCGAGCAGCACGGTGTCCTGCTGGCTCAGGCGGTAGCGGCCCTCGCCGCGCACCTCGAGCGTGAGCTGCTGGTCTACCAGCGCCTCGGGCACGGTCATGCTGGCGATCACCAGGCGCTCGCCCCCCCAGGCATAGCCCAGGCTGGCGGGCCAGGTGCCGCGCGGCTGGCCGGGTGTGGAAAAGCGCTGGACCAGCGCGCCCACCAGCGGCGCACGCAGCGGCTGCGCGGTGATATCGAGCCGCAGCCGCTCCACCACCGGACCGACCACGGCGCGGCTCTTGAGCAGGCCCGCGTCGAAGGCCGCCGGGCCCTGCATCTGGGCGACGCTGCGCATGCCGCCATCGCGCCCCTCGACCTGCACCAGTGCCTGCGCGCGATACTGCGGCGGCGCCGACAGCGCCACCAGCAAGCCTGCGGCCGCACCGGCCACGCCAGCCGCGGCGATCCAGCCGAGGTGGTCCATCAGCGCGCGCGCCTGCGTGACGCCCGGCTGGGCATCACGGCGCGGGGTGGCGCTCTCTGCCGGGCCACCGGCATATGACAGTCTGCTCACGAGTACAGCTCCTCAAATGGGATCGGCGCGGCGTATGCACGCCGCGCTTCGCAGGCCACGCGCGCCGGAGCGTGCCGCTCAGGCGCTGGCCAGCGCGGGCAGCAGGCGGTCATACTCGCGCTTGACGAGCTTGTAGCACTCGCAAGAATGCTTCTCCAGCCCACAGCGGTCGAGCACGGTGATATGGCCGCGGCTGTGGTGGATCAGGCCCAGGTCTTCCAGCTTGCCGGCTGCTTCGGTCACGCCTTCGCGGCGCACGCCGAGCATGTTGGCGATGACCTGCTGGGTGATCACCAGCTCATTGGAGCTGAGCCGGTCGATGGCAAGCAGCAGCCAGCGGCACAGTTGCTTGTTCAGGGAGTGGTGGCGGTTGCAGGCCGCGGTCTGTGCGATCTGCGTAAGCATGGCCTGCACGTACAGCAGCGTCACGCGCTGCAGCGTGGGCAGGCGCGGCAGCTCGCCGCGCAGCAGGCGGGCGGGAATGCGATAGGCCATGCCGGGGCTGCGCACCTCCACCCGGCTTGGCATGGTGTCGCCGCCGGTGACCACGGGGATGCCGACCAGCCCTTCGTTGCCGACCGCGGCAATCTCGACCGTCGCGCCGTCCTCGAGCAGCGACAGCAGCGACACCACCGCGGTGGTCGGGAAATAGACGTGGACGATGCGTTGGCCGGAATCAGTCAGGAGTTCACCGGCGCGCAGACGGACCAGCTCGAAGTGCTGCGCCAGCGTCTCCCACTCGCCGCGCGGCAGTGCGCTGAGCAGGTGATTGACATGCAGATCCGATCGATGCGTAATCATTTTCGTACCCCCTGTCCAATCCCGTGTGCGGGAACAATGCTCTGCCGGCCTGGCTCGGCATGACTGCTATCCGAGAACCGGCTGGCTGCGCCACCGACCCAGATGCGGCGCTCTTTGCAAGCCAGTGCCTCTATTTAGCGTCATGGCAGCGCGCTCCGACAGTAGGCGAACGGCTGGGAAACGGTCATCCATCGGGAGGTTGGACGGAAAGGCGAGAGTGAAGCGGGCGCTGACAAAGGCACCATGCGCCCGCGGCGGCTGCGATGTCTGCCGCCGCCGCGCGAGGCGAGGCGGCCCCGCGGCTGGAAGCAGTTCCGGGCTAGTCAGCCACGGCAGGCACGCAAGGCTGGATACATGGCATGCCCTCCGCTGTCGGCATGAGATGCGGGCTATCGTGCAAAAGGCGGATGCACCGGGTTGCCGCCGGCGCCGGATCAAACCGGTTCTGTGCCGCGCGCCAGAGGCGGCACGCAGGCCACCGGTTGCCCGCCGCAGGCTCGATCAGCCGGCTCATGGCGTGAACTCGCCGAAATGCGCGGCCAGCAACGGCACACTGGCCAGGTATGAGGCTTCGAGCTGGTCCAGGCAGTCTTCACAAGGGTCCGGCTTGCGGCTGATGACCGCGCGCATCAGGCGGAACTGCATCACCATCGCCTCCGATGCCATGGTGTAGCAGGCTTGCGCCGCCTTCTCAGGCACCTCCTGCCCGTGCATCACCAGCCAGCGCAGGTAGCGCGCCAGCAGCTCGAAATTGGCGCCCAGCTGGCGCAGCACGCCCGACGCGTAGTGGTGAAAGCCCGGCTCGCCGCGCGCCATCAGCCGCTCGAGATGCTGGGGAAACACCGCGCGAAACAGGGTGACGGGGTTCTCGCGCGGACGGTTGCTCAGGTGAAAGCGCAGCAATGCCAGCGAGGCCTCGAGCAGCGTCTCGGCAGCGTGCGGGTGCCCGTTGCGGCGGACCACGTCGGCATGCATGAAGGGGAGCGCCTCGGCACTGCGCACGCCCGGTGCCAGGCGAATGATGGCGGCGTAGTCCTCGCCGGTCGCGGTGTGGTAGCCGTCGGAGTGGTAGTAGCCGACCGCGCCGGCCTCCGGGATCAGCACATCGATGGCAATGCAGGTGGGCGTGCAATGGCGCAGGTAGCCGGCGCCGCGCGGTGGCGGCAGCTGGCTGCTGTCCAGCTCCATCACGACGATATGGCCGCGCGAGGTCTGTGCCGCGACGTGCGACTCGAGTGAGTCGTAGAACGCCAGCGCGTGCACGGTGAGGCCGTACAGCCGCTCCAGGTCGGCATCCGGAAAGCGGCACTGCGTGAAGTGGTCGGCCTCGAAGTCCTGCCGCACCGCGCAGGCCAGTGCCGCGACCGGCGGCAGGTCCAGCCCGTGCAGCAGTTCGATCCAAAGGTCGATATGGCAGTTGACGTGCGACCACACCGGATTGCCGCCGCGCAACCCCGGTCCGCCCCGTCCACGCATCCTGGTGTCGCCGTGCACTAGTGACCTCCGCGCCTGCCCTGCCGTTTCATGAGCGGGTACGGACGGCCCATGCCGGGCCCGCGCGCGTGCCTGACGTGCGATACGGCAGGCCGAGCGCTGACACCAGTCATTTCCGTCTCCCCCTGAACCCGAGCCAGATTCTTGCTGCCATTGGCCGTAATGGCGATCTTGGCGCGCGCGGTTCAGGCCAGTCTGTTGGACGGCGCACAAACAGGCAGGCAGTTCAGGGGCACTCAGCCGCAAATATGCGCGCATGGTGCTTCTGGTTGATGGAGGAGGGCGAGCCGATTGGTTATCGTCAAGGAGACGTGTGGGCGGGCAGTATGGCCCGCACGCCTTCAAAGCCCGCATGGTCCCCCGGTCGGCGGGCTTCTTTTTTGGCTCGCCGGCTAGTGTCCTGTTCCGCAAATGCCTTGCCATGAAATCGCCCAGTTGCCCGCCATGCGTCGTTGCTCGTCGTTGCCATGGCTACGGCTATGGCGCCTCCTCGCGCCTAGCCTGACGGCCAACTGGACGATTTCATTTTGGTAAGCGATCTACGGAACAGGACACTAGCTGCGCGATCACGAAGGGAATGGCACAGTGGCACCCGGCGAGGCCGCCGGGTGCCACTGTGCATGATGCTCGCGGGATGCCTGCAGGCTCAGGCTACGAGTGGCGGCGGCACGCGATGCCGATGCTGAGCAATGATCAGCGCCCTCAGGCTTTCCACACGCAGACGCGCTTCGCGCTCGCCGGCCGCGCGGGCCGCGTCGGCGGCGGCCAGCTCGCAGTCAAACTGACGCCCGTGCAGCTCACCGCGGTAGAGCAGCGGCTCATCGCTGCCCTCATTGGCACCCGCGTGGCACCCATCGTCCAGGCTGGCAGCCAGCCTGATCTCAAAGCAGCACGCCCACTTGCCTCTGCCTTCGCGCACAGCAAAGCCGCGAACGACGAGGAATTCCAGTCCGGCCTCCATATGACCCCCTTACTTCCCCGGGGCGGCCTGCCTGCAAACTGGGCTGGCTTCTGCCTCCGGGCGAATCAAGCATAGGCAATCGGGTGCGATGCGCACTCCTCCGGTGGATGTAGGTCTGCTCGCTCAAAGGAGGGAGGCGGTCGTCCCGTTGGCGCCCGTCAGTGACAGCGCCATGCGCGGAAAGCACTGGCCGCCGGCCCAGACCAGCGCGGTGGCTGCGCAGACCAGTTCGAGCGGAGCCGGCAGCAGGAGACACCCGCTGGCACCGAGCAGCGCGGCATGCAGCATCAGCGTGGCATCGAGGCGATCGGACAGCACCAGCCAGCGCCGTGGCGCCAGGCGTGCCTGCAGCTGGTCCAGCAACGCACGCGGGTCGCCCTCCAGCGCGCTGCAGTCGATCAGCGCAATATCGGCCGGGTCCGGCGACGGCTCCGATGACGAGGCCTGCGTCGATGCGCTCATGGATTCATGCAGCCACTGCGGCGTGCGCCACGTGATCGGCTGCGGCACGTCCAGTGCGTTCAGGCGACGCGCCAGGACACGGCACATCATTTCATTGCTGGCGATGAGGTAGGTCGGCATTGACTCGGTCTGGCAGCGGACCCGGGCCGCAGATGCGCTTGCCACCCGGTCGGGATCCGGGCCGCGGCGCGGCCCGCCTTGCAGGGCATCAGAGCAGCGCCGGCCGCCGGCAAAAGTGTCTGCAGATGCCTTTCATCACAAGGTAGCAAGCCGCCGCCGCCATTGCCTCATGCTTTTGGCCGAGAGCCGCGCGCAATAAGGATGAGGCGCGGCCGGCCCGGAGCGCTCTGGCGCCACGCGCTGATCCGCGCCTGCCCCCCTTGGAACCCCGCGCCGCCACCAGTCATGCAGCCTGGCAGGTGTGGTCGGGCGCCGGCACGCGGGTCACCGGATTGGCGGGCGTGGCGGGCCCGGCCCAGTTGAGCGTGGCACCCTTCTGCAGGGCAACGTAGACGGCTTCGCCTTTGTTGCGCACGTGCAGGCGCTGGTACAGCGTGCAGGCATGCGTCTTCGCGGTGGCCACCGAGATATTCAGCATGCGGCTGACCGTCTTGATGGGATAGCCCCGCGCCAGCAGCGCAAGCACTTCATACTGACGTTCGGTGATGTTCAGCAGGTGCGCGCCGGCCGACGGGGTTTCGTGGTACGTCGCATGCGCCTGGAAATGGCGCTGGGGCGCGGGCACCGCGTGGTCGAGCACGGCTTCGCCGATGCCTGCGCGCAGCGCCACAACCCGGGCCTCGCCCTGCCCTGCGCTGCCTGCCACCGGGGCATGGCCGGCTTCGAGTTCCGGTTGCCAGGCGTGGCTGCCCTGGGCACGCGCCGGGAAACACTCGCCGCCGGCCAGCACCAGCCGCACCGCCGCATCGAGCGCATCCGCGCTGCAGCTCTTGGCCACGCAACCGCGCACCGGGTCAGGCAAGCCCGCATCCGGCAGCGATGGTGCCGCCTGATCGCTCAGGACCAGCACGCGCTGCGGGCGTAGCCGCTGGCACAGGTCCTCCAGCATGGTCCAGCCGCCGGCGTGGTCGGCAGGCAGACCATAGATCAGCAGGTCGGCATCGTACAGCCACAAATCCGAATCGACAGGGGCGAGGGGATCGATATCGATCAGGTCACCAGGAATGTGTGCTTGGGCCAGCAGATGGCGCAGACCCAGGCGCAGGAGGGGGTGAGGCTCGATCAAGAGGATGGTGGCCATGGCCGCTCTCTTATTATTGCGGCAAGTACGGACCCTGCGACAATCCGCGCTTGCTTGTCGGAAATGCTCCGCTATCTTGCGGTTGCAGTTCCATACGATCCGCCATCGCTCCAGACCGCCTTGCAGCCTTCCCGTCTGGCTGCAGGTCCGTCCTTCCCGTGGAGATACCGGATCGCCCCGTTTTGCGTGTTAACACGCTTATGTAGAAACAGTCTTAGATGCGACTGAAGTCTGATCTAAGTATTTATAACTCCTGACCTGCAGCATATGAAACGCGTAGGGCGAATGCAAGGTGATGGTGCGCTGCGGCGGGTTTTCCCCGAGCACTGCCTGACGCCAGCATACGGATCGCACAAGGCCAGCGGGGATGACTTTCCAGTGAAAACACGCATAAAATTATCGGCATTGTATTTCGCTATGCATTTTGGGGCCGATGAATTCTCGCTCGCTTCAAGTGCCTTATAAATCAAGAAGTTAGCCATTCAGCGCATACGTGCCCATGATTCCTGGAATGATGACGGTCAGCCTCACCCGCAGCGAATTTGCGGCGGTGCGCGCCTATGTCCAGGGCATGCCGGCGGCCATGGTGGTGCCCCGCTACCTGGCCGACGAAACCGATGACGACGAAGACGGGGCCGAGTCTTCACTGCGGATCCTGCTTGCCCTGCGCGACCGGATGGTCCAGCTTGCGCACCTGCATGGCCGGGGAGACCTGGCCGAACTGCTGCTGGCCGGCCCCGGCCGCTCCAACCGCGGCATGGACCGCCGGGTGGACGCGCTGGCCGAGCTCGAACGGCTGGGCACGGCGGCGCCGCGCCCCCAGCATGGCGTGGAGTTGTGGTTTGCTCCGGCTTTGGCCCGGCGCCTGCGCAAAGCCGAAATTGTGACGCTTAATACTCTTTTCGCGCTCGCGAACCAACGCGGCGGCGCTTGGTGGCGAGCCGTCCCGCGCATTGGCGCGCTGGCCGGCGCGGCCGTCAACCGCTGGCTCAGCGAGAACCGCGCCGCCTTCCGGGACCCGGACGGCAAGCCGCTGCTGGGCGCGCATATCGGCAACCGCACTTTGGTCGAGCAAGGCGGGCTGGGGCCAGGGATGCGCCAGCCGTTGCCGCTCGAATGGATGACCGCGTCGCCCGCGTTGGACCTTGACGCCAGTTGCCCGTACAGCCAGGGCCTGGACGTGGTCCAGGCCTGGCTGCGCGATGCCGCCGGCGACAGCGGCAGCACGTTTTCGGCCTACCGCAAGGAGGCGGAACGCTTGCTGCTCTGGGCAGCGCTGGAGCGTCGCAAGGGCCTGTCCCAGCTCGATCTGGACGACCGCCGGGCCTACCTGGGCTTCCTGGCACAGCCCGAACCGGCCAGCCGCTGGTGCGGACCGCGCGCACCGCGCCACCTGGCCGCATGGCGTCCGTTCACCGGCCCGCTTAGTCCGGCAAGCGTGCGGCACAGCATGCGGGTGCTGGCCGCCCTCTTCCGCTGGATGCTTGCCAACGGGTACCCCGGCGCAGCGCTCTGGCCAGCGCAGGTCTCGGACGGTACCGAAGCAATGGCGGCAACTGCGGCGGCGCGGCCGGACGCCACGCAGGTTCCCGCAGCCAGCCTGGCCCCCTTCCTGTCATGGCTGGAACGCCGGGGAGGCGACGGCGATGGCCAGCGCTACCGGACGGCCCATGCGGCAATCCTGCTGTTGCGGGAACACCGGCTCAGCCTGGACCGGCTGACCTCGGTCACGCGGCGTTCACTGGCCCCGAAGCAGCCGCCTGTGCGGAGCCGGGAAGACGGTATGGGAAGCGCTGCGCCAGACGGAACGCCTGGCTTTGGCCCGGCCACGCAGCACGCACTGGCCCGGCATTGGCGTGACCGCAATCTCCAGTGGGATGGCGCGGGCACCGAAGACGCCTCGCTGATCGCTCCACCCGCCGCGCCGCCGACCCGGCGCGCGCAGCGCAAGCTGGCGGCATTGCCCCAGGCCGGCTACTCGGTGCGCGGCCTTCACGCCCTGCTGTCCAGCATGCTTGAGCGCTACCGCAAGACCTGTGATCCGGAGTTTGGAGCGCGGTCGCCGCGCGACCTGCTCGCCTGAGCTCTGCGGCGGCAGTACTGCCGCCGCAGCATCATGACTTGCCTGTCCGGCTCAGAGCAGCGTCTTGTCCAGCCCGAAGCGGGCCTTCAGGGCCTCGACCAGCGCCTCGCGGGCACTGCGGTCGCTCAGCTGCACGTCCAGCATCACGCGTCCCGAGTCCCATTCCTTGATGGTGCCCAGCAACTGGCCGCTGTCGGTCCGGATCTTGTATTGCCGGCTGATTTCCTTGACCTTACGCGCCTTGCCCTCCTGCGCATGCTTGCGGATGGCTTCAACCTCGCGGCTCGACAGGCCGTCATTGATGATGCGCGCCGCCAGGTCGCGCGTGCGCTCCTCGCCCGCCAGCTTGCAGTAGAGCGTCAGCTCATAGCCCGCGGCGATGCCGATCGCGCTCGGGCGCTCGCGCATCACGCCCAGCACGGACTCGGGCAGGCGCAGCAGCGCCAGCGTCTTGTTCACGGTGCCGGCCGAGATGCCGGTCAGCTCGCAAATTTCCTCTTCCTTCTGGACCTTGCCCTCGTCCAGCAGCTGGCGCCAGGCGATCGCATTGTCCAGCGCCGACTGGTCCGAGCGTTGCTCGTTGAGCATGAACGACAGCCGGTAGAAGTCCAGGTCGCTCAGGTCGTCTTCGACAAAACATTCCATCTCGAGCTTGCCGGCGGAGGCCAGGGCTCGCTTGCGGTAATGACCGTCGATCAGGATGTAATGGCCGGAGCGCGCCGGGTCGGGCGCGGCCAGGCCGGGTGTCTTCTGGCCGTGCGTGGCGATGGATGCCGCCCGCTCCTGCACCACGGCCGGATCGTAGAGGCGCCGAGCGTTGAGGGGATTGTCGTGCAGTTGCGCCAGCGGGATTCTGATCAGCTGCCGGCCCTTGGCGGCTTCGCCGAGACTTTCAGCGCTGAAAACGGGCGTGCCATCGGCTCCCCTGCCCTGCAGCAAGCCGTTCGGATGCTGGGAAATGGCCGCTTCCGCGCGTGCGAAGCGGTCCAGCGTTTCGTTGCGGTTCTTTTCGGCCGCCATGCCGGCCAGCATGCCAGCCTTAAGGCTCTTCAGTTTGGTAGCCATGCCTAGTGCTCAATCAAAGACAGTATTTCGTCGACCATCATGTCGACCTCCTGCACCGCCTCACGTGCGCCGGCAACGCCATGCACGGTGCAGCCGATCGCCTGGCATTCCCGGAATGCCGAGCGCGACCCAATCATCGAATTCAACAACGGTACGTCGCCGTCGTCGCCAAGGATTTCAATAGCCTGGCGCGCGATCGAGACGCGGCGCTGGACCATATTGGCCATCACGCGGATCAGCAAGGATTCATTCTGGACCTGGGCGTGTTGCGCCAGCGTCTTGGCCGCTACCGCAGCCCACAGATCCGGCGGCGAAGGCACCACCGGGATAATGGCAAGATCGGAAATCAGCAGCGCGCTCGATGGCGCTGCCGAATGCACCGCCGGCGGGCAATCCACGACGATATAGTCATAATCCTGGACGAACTTGCGGACCTCGCGGTGCATGGCGCCGCCCGAGGGCGCCAGGCCGATCACGGAAGCCGGGAAAGGCCGCTCGTCGCTGGCCTGCGCCGCCCATCGGGTGGCGGTGCCTTGCTCGTCCATGTCGACCAGCATCGAGCGGGCGCCGCGCAGGCCGAGCGTGCCGGCAAGGTGCATGCTGACCGTGGTCTTGCCGCAACCGCCTTTCTGGTTAAAGACTGTGATGATTTTGGCTGGCACTGCGACCTCTCTTTCAGCGCTGAAAGCGCGGTTGATTCTTAAGGCGCAACTGTAGCCAAAACCAGGTGATGCTTCAACCGTTTTTCAAATTTACAAAATATATGTTACCGCCACTGGGAGCACCGGCCGCCATTTGGCAGCCGGAATCAGGCCGGACCGTAAAATTGCTTGAAAAGTAGGCCGGAATGTGCCTAAAGTATCTGTAGTGCGCATTACGCCGCACATGACACCGCAATCCAAAGTGGTTATGATGCGCGCTACAGTCGAGTCAAGTCGTGTCAACCTCGTCGGCTTCCGTTCGGTATCTACGAGAACTCAACGTGCTTGAACGGTTGTTTGCGTTGTGTACAAGAACTTGCTTCGAAAAGGAAATTCCTATGGCAACCGGTACGGTCAAGTGGTTCAACGAGACCAAGGGCTTTGGCTTCATTACCCCGGACGACGGTGGTGCAGACCTGTTCGCGCACTTCTCGGAAATCCAGGGCTCGGGCTTCAAGACCCTGAAGGATGGGCAGCGCGTGACGTTTGAAGTCAAGCAAGGTCCGAAGGGCCTGCAGGCTTCGGCAATCAAGCCGGCCTGACCAGCCTCGGCTGACCCGCCCGTTGCGGACCCGTCCGCGGCGGGCAAACCAAAAAAGGCAAGCGTTCAATGCTTGCCTTTTCTGCATTCAGGGGGCGGGCATGGTGGAGGCCTTCCGCTGCTGCCGTCCCGAGAGCGCGCGCAATGGCGGGCGCGGCCCGGGCCGGTAGTCAGGAGATCAGCCCAGCTTGCGTACGCTGGTCCGGGAGGGCTGCAGGATCAGCGCCTTGGACGAATCCGCATCGACCTTGGCACCGGGGTACACCACCAGCACATCCTTCAGGGCTTTGCGGAACAGCGCGCGGAACTTGCGCTCGCTTTCGGTCTCGGTGCCGAACTGCATCTGCAGTGCTTCCCACGGGATTTCCGTGCGGCGCTGGATCGTAAAGAAGCGATAGGTCAGCCACGAATACACGTCCAGCGCGAACGGCGACTGCTTCAGCGCTTTCAGGGCGCGCATGTCCACCGGCACCGGACGGTTGACCAGCTCGTTGAAGAACGGCTCGGACAGCACCACGAAGCTCTCGAACATGGACCCCTGGCCGGGCTGCATCGGGTCCCACCAGGTCGACAGTTGGTCGGCCAGCAGGTAGCCCACCCGGTCGATCGACAGCGGCTCGTGGTTGGGGTTCTGGTTCTGGCTCGGCGTCGACTTGTTCTGCACGATGGCAATGGTGGCCGAGAACAGGCGGATCATCTGCTGTCGCACCAGCGTCATGGTGCCGCGCTTGCCGCCGGTGGCCATCGGAATACCGAGGTTGTACATGAACTCGGACAGCGAATTGCCCAGCGAAATGCGCCGGTCCTCTACCGTGCCGGTGAATTCGCCGCGCTTTTTCTTCGCCATGATCTCCTTGCCGATCCAGGCCAGCATCAGCCGCGGATAGGAGCCATAGGGGTAGCCCAGCGAAACGGTCTCGGACACCAGCTTCTGGCGGCCGTTGGCGGCACGCTCGGAGCGTTGCTGCGTGAAGTAGCCAGGCTGGATCATCAGCGAGATATTGCCGCTGGTGCGGGTCCATACCGGCGGCGCGCCCTTGGGCGCGCGGTAGGGCAGCGTCACCTGAACGCTGGCGCGGCTCAGGAAGCCGACTTCGCCGCTTTGCCAGGCGTCTTCACGCTCCATGGCCTGCGCTTCGTCGAACAGACGCTGGAATTTCTCGGACGGAACCAGGTTGTTCTCGTTGCCGGGAACAATGATGCGGGAGGGTTCGGCGTCCAGGTCGAGGACGCGTCGATCCCCCGTGGTGGCCGGGGAGCGTTTGATGGGCATATTGGCGAGCTTCAGATTACCCGCCTTTGTACTCGAAGCCGCAAAGGTTGTCACGCAGAAACAGGTACGCAAAGCCTTTGCCCTGCTCGCCTGTTTTCTGCCAGTTGGGGATCTCACGATTGGTCGCATGGTGGCGGACGGTGGGCAACCCGCCAGGGTTGTCCACGGTTCGCCAGCCATCCACTACCAGTAAACGATACCGATACGGGTTAACTACTTGTAAACCGTATACGTGAAGTTCAGGGCCTTGATTCCTAAGGGAAAAAGCAACTCCACCGAACCCGATTCTGCGGACAAGCGTACTCGATTCTGCGAAATGCCGAACCCATATCTGCGGCGAGCCGAACCTGTATCTGCGGGTGGCGCGAACTGGTTTCTGCGGGGATAACTCGCTGGTTCCACAGCCTTTTCCACAGCGGCTACCCCACAAACCGTACCCGTTTCTGCGAGCGAGCGCCGGGTATACGCAGTTTACGGGTGTTTTGAGTCTTCCTTCCCCAGAAAAGCACCGCCAGGGCCCGGTTATCCACGCAGAAACAGGTTCACTTGCCGATCTGCCGCCGGGCGCTTTGCACGCCATGCGTACCCGATTCTGCGTTCCGAAGCCTGAAACCGTACCTGTTTCTGCGCTGGCCTGAAAAACGACCGCCGTGCTGGCGCAGCGTACCTGTTTCTGCGGCGTACCCATTTCTGCGTCCCGCCTCGGGAGTCTTGTGCGCGGCGAAGCGTACCTGTTTCTGCGTGCCTGCCACCGGACTTCCTCGGCCCAGCGTACCCGTTTCTGCGCAGACTTCTGGGGTTGCGCCAGCGGAATCGCCACCCAGTTTCCATTGTACATGAGCGCTGCACAAAAAGCTAGCGCTTACACTCAATGTATACGTGACAAACTCGCCAAGGTGCGTGCCGTACCCGTTTCTGCGCAGACATGCCATGGTTGCCGCGGCGCGACCTGGTGGCCATCCGCCTCGCATCTTTGGGGGCGTACCCGTTTCTGCGTGCCATGACGTTGTGCACCTGCTCCCGCCGGCGTACCTGTTTCTGCGTTGGGTGCGGGCAGCCTCAGGCCTTCAGGTGGCTAGTGCGTTGCAGCATCCGCCGTACCCGTTTCTGCGTCGTCGGCCCGGTCCCGTTTTGTGGATATGTCGGCGGAATGCGGGAGCAGACAAGCGCTGCCATCGACCGAATCAAATGTGAAAGAAAAATCCAGGCGTACCCGTTTCTGCGTGCCAGAAGGCCTCTGGAAAGGCCACATCCGCCGCAGGGCGTACCTGTTTCTGCGTACGGCGCTGCACAGCGCGAGTTAGCCCGGCAGGCCGACCGTACCCATTTCTGCGACGTCCACGGGCAGCCTTGGACTTCGTGCGGCGCAGCAGGGCGTACCCGATTCTGCGTGGGGCGAGAGGCAGGGTGGTGAGCGGGATGGCGTGCCGCGCAAGGCCAGGAGTGCTGGCTGTCGGCCGCATCGGCGGGCGGGAGCAAGAGCGGGGCGCCGGCCGGCGATCGGGGCAGGCGGGAGCGGGGCGGGCCGGGGTGTGATGAAGGTGGCGCAGGTAGCGCCGCCAGTGGCGCTACCTGCGTCTGAAAACAAAAAACCCCGCCATCGGGCGGGGTTCTATGCTGTTCGGCGCGCACGGGGCGCGCCGGCAGTCAACGCTTACAGCGGGGTGATGTTCGCGGCCTGCAGGCCCTTCGGGCCATTCTTGACTTCGAACTGCACGCGCTGGTTTTCCTGCAGCGACTTGAAGCCGTCGGCGCGGATTTCCGAGAAATGGGCGAAGAGGTCGTCACCACCCGCGTCCGGCTTGATGAAGCCGAAGCCCTTGGCGTCGTTGAACCACTTGACGATACCGGTTTGCATGATTTGCTTTCCAGAAAAAGGACAAAAAACATCGCATGACGAAAACGTCATCCGACACGGGGAACTCAAGGAAAGGACACCATGGACAACCGAAGTACCAGACGGTGGCTAACGAATGAACTGTTGCCTCGTCGCTTGAATCTAGGCGGCTTTATACGGGGGATTGCCGCAAGCGTCAAGCTGGGGACGCCCCGGAATGCGCCGGTTGCGGCGCTGGCTTCCGCGGTGTGCGCTGTGGGATCATCACGCCTTTTGCATATCGCTTATTCGCCTGTGCCATGGCGAAGCGGGGCTGACCTGCACCAGAGTACGCCTGCCGCACAGCGGGGCGTCGCAGGCTGCGTCAGGCCGAAGCCAGCCACCGGCGGCCGCGCCGTCCTTGTCGCTGCGCACACGATAACGATATCAGGAGACCAGTCATGTCGATGCCGGAACCCGCTTCCAAGCCGGGCACGTCAACCGCCAATCCGCCGCACGGCCAGCCCCAGGCCGCGCCTTCGCTGATCGAGCGCCTGTTCAGGCTGCGCGAACACCAGACCGATGTGCGCACCGAGATTCTCGCCGGCGTCACCACCTTCCTGACGATGGCGTACATCATCTTCGTCAACCCGTCGATCCTGGGCGATGCGGGCATGCCGAAAGACGCGGTGTTCGTCGCCACGTGCCTGGCCGCGGCGATCGGCACGCTGATCATGGGTTTCTACGCGAACTACCCGATCGCGATGGCGCCGGGCATGGGCCTGAACGCGTACTTTGCCTATACGGTGGTGAAGGGCATGGGCTTTGCGTGGGAGGCGGCGCTCGGCGCGGTCTTTATCTCCGGCTGCCTGTTCCTGCTGGTGACGCTGTTCCGCGTGCGCGAGTTGATCGTCAACGGCATTCCGCATTCGATCCGCGTGGCGATCACCGCGGGCATCGGCCTGTTCCTGGCGATTGTCGCGCTGAAGAACGCCGGCATCGTCACCGCCAGCCCGGCCACGCTGGTGACCATCGGCGATCTGCACCAGCCTTCGGCGGTGCTGGCGATCATCGGCTTCTTCGTGATCGTGGCACTGGACCACCTGCGGGTGAAGGGCGCGATCCTGATCGGCATCCTGCTGACCACGCTGCTGAGCTTTGCGTTTGCCGGCAACACCTTCCACGGCGTGTTCTCCGCGCCGCCGGCGCTCAGCCCGACGCTGTTCAAGCTCGATATCTCCGCCGCGCTGTCGATCGGCATCATCAACGTGGTGCTGGTGTTCTTCCTGGTGGAACTGTTCGACGCCACCGGCACGCTGATGGGCGTGGCCAACCGCGCGGGCCTGCTCAAGGCCGGGAAAATGGACCGGCTGAACAAGGCGTTGATGTCCGACAGCACCGCGATCATGGCGGGCTCGTTCCTCGGTACGTCTTCCACCACGGCGTATATCGAAAGCGCGTCCGGCGTGCAGGCGGGCGGGCGCACCGGACTGACGGCGGTGACGGTGGCCGTGCTGTTTCTCGCGGCGTTGTTCATCGCGCCGCTGGCCGGCACGGTGCCGGCCTATGCCACTGCGCCGGCGTTGCTGTATGTGTCCTGCCTGATGTTGCGCGAGCTGCTGGAGGTCGACTGGAATGACGTCACCGAAGTCGTGCCCGCGGTGATGACCGCGCTTGGCATGCCGTTCACGTACTCGGTCGCCAACGGCGTTGCGTTCGGCTTTATCAGCTACGCGGCGCTCAAGCTGCTGACTGGCCGCGCCCGCAGCGTGCCCGTGATGGTGTGGATCATCGCGGCGGTGTTCATCTTCAAGTTCTACTACCTGCCAGGGCATTGAGCGTGCCAGCCGGCATGGGATGAAAAAAGGGCGGCCAGGGCCGCCTTTTTTCATGGTGCGCCGCTGTCATGATATTGCCATCGTGATGCTGGGCGGTGCCGCAGCGCCGTCCCGCATTCGCCAGCCGTACCCGTTTCTGCGTGCCGCGCAGGCGGGCCCACAGGCCGGGCGTACCTGTTTCTGCGTGACAGTCCGCCACGCCCTCGCGGCATGGGGCGCGGCTTGCCATTCCCCGCGGAGACGGGGCCGTTATCACCCGTTCGGGGGTGTGAAAGCGTACCCGTTTCTGCGTAGCATATGTGCTAACGTTGGCCGCCGGGAATGTGCCGGAAAAGTGTGTATTCGCAGGCCAGCGGGTAGTGTGCGCGCGGCCTCATACCAAAGTATGAGATTGGCTGTAAGCCACCCACGCGGGGCTGGACAAAGTGCCCCAAATGCACTGAACTATAGACGTGGCAAAGAGGGGCGCGGCAAGGCGCCCCTTCTTGACTCCGGTGCATGCGGCAGGATGTCGGAGCCAACCGAGAGCGCTTGAGCGCCGTTCGCCAGTCGGGGGACATTTCGGACCAGACCGTCAACAAGGCGGCATAGCCACCATCCGGGAGCGTGCGGGAAACACGCGCGCCACGCAGACAAAAAACTAGCTCAAAGACTGACAAGTGGTAACCGCAGACGTGTAGTGCCGGGGGATGTTGTTCAACGGGGATTATCATGACCGCAGGAGAGATCCGGCGACCCGCCATCGGGCCTGTTAGGGAGACTAATAACCGCTCCATCCGATCCATCCATCATGCCTGGGCTGCCGTGGGGGAAGCCACAGGCGAAGCGCCCAGCAAGCGGGCAGTCCAAGAGGGCGCGACGGCCGACGTGGCCGCCCTGCTTGCCGAAGACAGCGAACTCAGCGACAGCGCGCGCGCGGCCGTGGCCAACCTGTTGCGCCGCCATCGCCTGCTCGAGGGCGAACTGGCACGCCAGCGCACGCTGCTGCAGGAATGGATCCTGAGCCAGCTGACCTACAAGACGCTCTACTACCAATACTCCGGCCAGTCGCCGCAGGCGCCGCGCCTGGAGTTGATGCGTGAAAAGGAGACTGTGCGGCGGCGTATCCGCGATCAGCTCCAGGCAGGTGCGGACTACCTTGCCGCGCCCGATGAGCAACTCCGCAGTCTGTCCAGCTCGTGATACCGACGTCGCGCGCGGGTGCGTGCCCGCAGCCAGTTCAGCCCCACCGTCCGCCGCGGCCCCAGGCCGCGACGGCGGACACGGGTGCCGGAACCAAAAACAAGCCTAACGTCCGGGAGATCGTGATGGACCGACTGTGCAAGGCGTCACGCACTGCACAGATCGTGGTCGTGTCGCGTCATGAAGATTTTGGTTTTGACCCGTCTGGCAGCGCCACGGGATGGGAAATCCGCCGGGTCCAGCAGATTCGCGACCTTGAACGCGTGGTGCGGGCCTGCCCGCCCATGGCCGGCGTGATCGACCTGCAGTCCGACTACAGCGATGCCGAGTTCGCGCAGCTCGAACAGGCACTGCAGTACCTGCACATTACGTGGGTGGCCATCACCTCCGATGAAATGCTGGCGCAGGAGCGCGTGCGCCGGCTGATCCGCGACTACTGCGTCGACTACGTGCGCATGCCGTTCTCGATGCCAGAGTTGCTCTACACGCTCAAGCATGCGCAGGGCATGGCATCGCTGCACGGCGTGCGCCCGCAGGAGACCGCCTCGCGCGGCACCATGATCGGCGAGTGCGCGGCCATGCGGGCGATGTTCCGCTCGCTGGCCAAGGTGGCGCACAACGAGGCACCGGTGTTCATTTCCGGCGAGTCCGGCACCGGCAAGGAACTCGCCGCGCAGGCGATCCACGATGCCTCGAGCCGGCGCAAGGGACCGTTCATCGCCATCAACTGCGGTGCGATTCCGTCGCACCTGGTGCAGTCCGAGCTGTTCGGGTATGAAAAGGGCGCGTTCACCGGCGCCAACCAGCGCAAGATCGGCTGGATCGAGCAGGCGCAGGGCGGCACGCTGTTCCTGGACGAGATCGGCGACCTGCCGCTGGAAAGCCAGGTGGCGCTGCTGCGTTTCCTGCAGCAGGGCATGATCACCCGCCTGGGCGGACACCAGTCGATCCCGCTGAACCTGCGCATCATCTCGGCCACGCACGTGGACCTGGTGGCGGCACAGGCCGACGGGCGCTTCCGTTCCGACCTGTTCCACCGGCTGTGCGTGCTGACGCTGACCATCCCGGCGCTGCGCGAGCGCGGCGAAGACATCCTGCAGCTGGCCAACGCGGTGCTGACCGAGCACGGGCACGAGGCGCACCGGCGCATTCGTGGGTTCTCGGCCTGCGCAACGCAGGCAATGATGCAGTACGCGTGGCCGGGCAACGTGCGCGAACTGATCAACCGCGTGCGCCGCGCCATCGTGATGACCGACAACCGCAAGATCACCGCCGAAGACCTGCAGCTGCATGGCGGGGCGGAACTGCCGCGCAAGACCCTCGACGCGATCCGCGAAGAGGCCGAGCGCGAGGCCATCCGCACCGTGATGGCCAGCCACGGCTTTCACGTGGTGCCGGCCGCGCGCGAACTCAATGTCTCGCGCGTGACGCTGTACCGGGTCATGCACAAGCACAACATTCGCGTGGAGAGCCAGCCGACGGCGGGCGAGTAAACGGTTGGCGGTTGGCGCGGTTGGCGGTTGGCGGGCCTCAGCTGGCGCAGCTTGTCGCTGGCCGGGCGCAATCCCAGGCGCCGCAGGAAAGGGGAACAGGCGACGTCCGCTCGCCGGTTCCGCCTTTCCTCGTGCCCGTCGGCACGTCAGCGCACCACCGCACGGGGCTGGCTGGCCCCGGACCCGCCGCTGGCCGCATCCATCGGCTCGGCGGCAAGGTTCATGCTGAGCTTGCCGCGCGGATGGCGCGGCGGCCCGTTCTCGTCTTGCTGGCGCCACGGCACGATCGCGCCGCGCTCCGGCTTGTCGCGCGCTTGCCGCCCTGGCGTTGGCATGGCGGCACCGGACGATGTGTCCGGGGATAGCTGCAGTTCCCCCCAGGCCCAGCCAAAGCCGCGCACGTAGACATCATTGCTAACCGCCGCGTGGCTGTTGGCGCTGGCTGCTTCGGGGCGGTCGAACCAGGCATAGCTTGCCGCCGCGGCGCTGCTTGAGAACACCGCCAGCACCGTGGCGGCAAGCATTCCGGCTGTCATGGTGGGTGCCTCCCTGTGGAAAAAACGGTGCCCGCCGGGGGACGGAGCACCAAATCCGCGCGGGCACGCTGGCTCGTGTGCCCGCATCATTCTGTTTGCGGCGCTAGCCTGCCGCGAATGCCTGCGTCGCCGATGCTGCCTGCGGTCACGCGCGCCGCTTGCCCGCATGGCGCCGGAAGGCAGTCCTGGCAACCCCCTGCCTTGCCGTCGCTGCGCAGCCCGCGCCTTGTGCGGCTGGCGCGGCGGGCGGAGTGCGCGCACGCGGATGGGGCAACAGCGGCGACGACAGCAGATCCACCACCGATGGCGGTGGACCTGCGAGCCGGTAGGAGCGCCGGCGCGCCGTCATGCGTGATGGCGGATGACGCATGGCTGGGTTTTCTCCTGCATGCAATGACGGGTTCAACGGACACGGACACATGTGCCCCTGTCCAGCCTGAGCGACAAGTGTGCCAAGGGCCGCAAAGGCTTATGCCACGCGGGTTTGCGGCGTGCGGGGCGAGCGCGGGCAGGCTCCGGGGCGCAGTGGCAGACCAATTGGTTTCGCCGCTGCAACGCGCCCTGCGCGCGGCGGCGCGCGTGATGGCCGCGCTGGTGTGGCGCAGGCTGCCCGTTGCGTACGCCGGGTGCGGGATAACGCGCTGCGCCACGCCCGCACGCGCGGCCTTGCAACGCGTTGCACGCCTGAAACCGGTGTTGCAGCGGGCGCGGCCCGACAACACCTGCGCCGGCCGCCGATGGGTCACGCAGAAACGGGTACGCCCTGGTCGATGCTTGCAGTGCCTGTAGCGCCGTCAGCGTGGCTGCCCGGAGGCCGGCGCGCCTGGTGTGTCGGCGGGATTGAGCGTGGCGGGCGCGCCTGGGGTGGCGCTGGCCGCTGTGCCGGAAATGGGCTTGGGGCCCGGCTGGCTGCGTTCGCAGCCAGCGCAGCCCAGCATCCCGATGATCAGTAGCACGGCCGCTGGGCGCGTGCGGAGGTTGCAGGTCACGGTGCCTCCTTGCGCCGGCGCGCGGGCACGGGTTGCGCCGGCAGGTGTGCCTCGTCCTACTGTAGCAGGTTGCCCCGCTGCGCCGGCTTGGGGCAGCGGGCAATGCGCAGTATGATGAACGCACGGGCCCTCGCCGCACAGACCGTGACGCGAAGGCATGCGCAACGCACCCGCGATCCGCCTGGCGCATCGCGCCAGCACCAGGCCGTGACCGACAACACCGAACGCCCGTCCACTTCCGCCGGCAACGCGGCGCCACAGCCCCGCCGGCGCCGCCCGCACTGGCTGCCGGACCGCCATACCGGCACGCGCACCCTGCGCGTGGTCGCCGCCGCCATCAACTCCTGGTTCGCGCATCGGGCGGCCAGCAAGGGGGCGGCGCTCTCCTTTTATATGCTGTTCTCGCTGGCGCCGATCCTGGTGCTGGTGATCTCCATCGCCGGCCTGTTTTTCGGCGCCGAGGCGGCGCGCGGCGAGATTTTCTCGCAGCTTGAAGGCCTGGTGGGCGAGCAGGGCGCCGCGGCCATCCAGGAAATCCTGGCGGCCACGCACCGCGCCGGCGGCAGCGGCATGGCGGCGCTGGTGGCGACGGCCATCCTGTTCGTGGGCGCCACCAGCGCCTTTGCCGAGCTCAAGAGCAGCCTGGACGACATCTGGCATGTGCCAGTGCCCGCGACCGCGGGCTGGCAGCAACTGCTGCGCGCGCGTCTGCTGTCGTTCAGCCTGGTGCTGGTGCTGGCCTTCATGCTGCTGGTGTCGCTGATCGTCAACGCGGCGCTGGCCGTGGTGGAGCGCCTCTGGGGCCAGTTGTGGACGCAGTCGTGGTTCGCGCCGGTGGCTGATGTGATTTCCACCGCCTTTTCCTTTGCCGTGGTGACGGCGCTGTTCGCGGTGATCTTCAAGATGCTGCCCAACGCGCGCATTGCCTGGCGCGACGTCACCATGGGCGCGGTCATCACCGCGTTGCTGTTCTCGGTCGGCAAGCGGCTGATCGGCTTGTACCTGGGCAACAGCGCAGTGGCCTCGTCGTACGGGGCCGCGGGCTCGGTGGTGGCGCTGATGCTGTGGGTGTATTACTCGGCACAGATCTTCTTTTTCGGCGCGGAACTGACGCGCCAGTACGCGTTGCAGTTCGGCAGCCTGCGCGGCAAGCCGGCGGATAAGCTGGCGGAATAACTTGGCGAACCGGGCCGCCACAAACCCGGAGCGGTGCGCAAAACCGGTAAAATAGCGCCCCATTCCCTTCGCGTGCCCGCAGAGCCCGGCCCCGCCATCGCCTGCGGGCGCTGCCGGCCCTGGCCCGGCCGCCCGCCGGGCCATCCAATATTTCCCAGTCAAACTCCGCTGCCGTGAGCTCGCTCGTTTCTGAAATTGCGCGTCGACGCACCTTTGCCATCATCTCCCACCCCGATGCGGGCAAGACCACCCTGACCGAAAAGCTGCTGTGGTTCGGCGGCGCCATCCAGGTCGCGGGCGAAGTGCGCGCGCGCAAGGCCGACCGCCACGCCACCTCGGACTGGATGGAGCTGGAAAAGCAGCGCGGCATCTCGGTGACCTCGTCGGTGATGCAGTTCCCCTACCGCCGGGAGACCGCTAATGGCAAGGCGCAGGAGAATATCGTCAACCTGCTCGACACCCCGGGCCACGAGGACTTCTCTGAAGACACCTACCGCACGCTGACCGCGGTGGACTCCGCGGTGATGGTGATCGACTCGGTCAACGGCGTGGAAGCGCAGACCATCAAGCTGCTCAACGTCTGCCGCCTGCGCGACACGCCAATCCTCACCTTCATCAACAAGCTCGACCGCGAAGGCCGTTCGCCGATCGAGCTGCTCGACGAGATCGAGGAGGTGCTGCAGATCCAGTGCGCGCCGATGACCTGGCCGATCGGCATGGGCAAGGCCTTCCGCGGCGTGTACCACCTGATCGATGACAAGGTGCAGCTGTTCGATCCGCACGGCGAGAAGGGCACGGCCGCGATCCTGGACGGGCTGGACAACCCGGAGCTGGACCGCATCCTGGGCAGCCAGGCCGAAGAGCTGCGCATCGAGATCGAGCTGGTGCGCGGTGCCTCGCACACTTTCGACAAGGATGCGTTCCTCAACGGCAAGCAGACCCCGGTCTACTTTGGTTCGGCCATCAACAACTTCGGCGTGCAGTCGCTGCTGGATGCGCTGTGCGAGCTGTCGCCGCCGCCGCTGGCGCGCAATACGGATTCGCGCGTGGTCGAGCCGCAGGAGCCCAAGTTCACCGGCTTCGTCTTCAAGATCCAGGCCAATATGGATCCGCGCCACCGCGACCGCATCGCTTTCGTGCGCGTGTGCTCGGGCCGTTTCGAGCGCGGCATGAAGCTGCTGCACGTGTCCGCCGGCAAGACCGTGGCGATCAACAACGCCATCACCTTCATGGCGCAGGACCGCAACACGACGGAAGAAGCCTACGCCGGCGACATCATCGGCGTGCCCAACCACGGCACCATCCGTCTGGGCGATGTCTTCACCGAGGGCGAGCCGCTCAAGTTCACCGGCATCCCGTCATTTGCGCCAGAATTCTTCCGCCGCGCGCGCCTGAACAACCCGCTCAAGGTCAAGCAGCTGCAGAAGGGTTTGCAGCAGCTGGCCGAGGAGGGCGCCACGCAGATGTTCCGCCCGCTTGCCTCTAACGACCTGGTGCTGGGCGCGGTCGGTATCCTGCAGTTCGACGTGGTCGCGCACCGGCTCGAGCATGAGTACGGCGTCGATGCCATTTTCGAATCGCATGAATGCGCGACCGCGCGCTGGCTCAAGGGCGCGCCCGCGGAGATCGAGAAGCTGATCGCCAAGGCGGGGCATAACGTGGCGCTGGATGGCGCGGGCGACCATGTGTATCTGGCGCCGAGCATGGTGAACCTGAGGCTGACGCAGGAGCGGTTCCCGGAGCTGCAGTTCCTGGAGACGCGCGAGATCGTCTAACGATCCCATCGCTGAACGTGCAAAACGGCTCGCCTTGGCGAGCCGTTTTGTATTCCTGAAGGGGGCGGTGGCGCTGAACAGCGCCTCAATACGCCAGCGACGCCTGGATATAGAACGTCCGCGGCATCCCCACATACTTGCCCGCATTGTTGTCCGTCGAGCGCGTGAAATAGCGCTTGTCGAACACGTTCTTCACCCCGACCGCAACCTTCAGATTCTGCGCCGACTTGCCGAAGTCATAGCCCAGCCGCATGTTCAGCAGCGCATAACCCGGGATATCGCCCAGCGCACCGTTTGCGCTTTCCGCCGTCTGGTAGCTGGTCGACGTGCTCGGATCGCCCGGCGAATGCTGCTTCGACTGGGCAAAGCCATCGACATTGAGCGCCCAGCGGTTGCGCGCATAGCGCATGCCTACGGTGGCCACGTGGCGCGAATAGAACGGCAGGTCGCGCCCGGCGAAGTTGCCCTGGTTGTAGGTGGCTTCGGTGAAGGTGTAGGTCGCGTACGCCGACAGGCCGGCCAGCGACTTGTCGAGCGCGCCGAAGTCATAGCGCAGCGACGATTCCACGCCGCGGTGGGTGGTGGCGCCGAGGTTGGTCCACGCATCCGGCGCGCCGCCGGTGCCGCCGCGCAGCTGCAGCTCGTCGTCGAAATCGATATTGAACAGCGTCAGCTCGCCGCCCCAGCCGTTGGCGTTGAAGTGCGTGCCGACCTCATACGTCTTGGCCTTCTCGGGGGTCAGGCCGTTGGTGGTCTGCGCGATCTGGAAGTACTGCAGCGGCCCGAACGAGACGCCGGCATTGGCGAACAGCTTCCACTGGTCGCTGACGTGGTACATCACCGCCAGCGACGGCAGCGGCTCGTTGGACGAGACGTCGTTGCGCGCGCCGCTGAAGTTGTCGGTCACGTACGACCGGATGAACTCGTAGCGCAAGCCCGGCGTGATGGTCCAGCTGCCGACGTTGATGGTGTCGTCGAGATAGACCGCATTGGCGGTGGTGCCGCCCGTGCGCGACTGGTACACCGGTGACGGCAGTGTGGTGGGGTCGACGGTGCCCGGGGTGTAGAACAGCGTGCGCGATGCCTTTTCGTCGCTGGCTTCGCGCAGGAAGCGGTAGCCGACGCTGACCTCGTGGCTCATGCTCTCGCCGCGGAACAGCTGCGAGTAGCGCGGCTCGATCGCGAACGTATGGTAGTTGCGCGGCGCCGCGGTCAGGCGGCGCAGGTTGGCCTGCGCTCCGGTGCCTTGCTGCTCGATATTGCTGCCGCGGAAGCTGTCGGTGTAGTACGTCAGCACCTCGAACTTGCGGTTGTTGTCGTTGTGGCTGTACTTCAGGCTGAAGTCGCTGCGGCGGCCGTCGAAATTGTCGTAGGGCCGCACCGACTGGAACGGGTCGGCCGCATACTGGGCCGAAGTCAGGCCGCCGGGCATGCCGGCCCTGCCCTCGTAGTAGTGGAAGGCCGCGCTCAGTTCATCGGTCTTCGAGATCCGGTACGCGCCCTTGAGCATCAGGTCGTCGATATTGACGTGGTCGTTGCTCTCGCGATAGCCGTTGCCATGGATGCCCGAGTACAGCAACGCGCCGCCCAGGCCGTTGTCGTTGGTGCCGCCGATGAATGCGGTCGGGTTGGTCTTGACGCTGCCGCCATGGCTGTAGATGTCGGTCGATACCGATGCATCGGCCGCAAACAGCTTCGGGACCGGGCGCGTCACGAAGTTGATGATGCCGCCCACGTTCTGCGGGCCGTAGCGCACCGAGCCGGCGCCGCGCACCACGTCGATGGTTTCCAGGTTGCCCAGCGACAGCGGCGCCATCGACAGCTGCGGCTGGCCGTAGGGCGCGACTGCCAGCGGCACGCCGTCCATCAGGATGGTCGAGCGCGGCGACAGGCGCGAGGTCAGCCCGCGCACGCCCACGTTGAGCGACACATCGCTGCCGCCGGTGCCGTTGTTCTCCTGCACCTGCACGCCCGGGATGCGGCGCAGCACCTCGCGCACATTGTTGGCGCCGGCTTCCTGGAAGGTCTCGCGGTCGACGATGGTACGCGCGCCGGGGTGCTCCAGCACCTTGGCCTCGTTGGCGTTCTCCAGCCAGTTGCCGACCACGGTGACGGTGTTCAGCGTGGCTTCGGGGTTGGCGGCAGGCGCGGAGACAGGTGCGGGATCAGCGGCGTGGGCCGGCAGGGCGGCAAGCTGGGCGAACAGCAGGGCGGCGCCGATGGCACCCCCGGAAAGGCGGAAAGCGGGCTGCAAGATGAGATTCCTGAGAAGCAGCGCGTTCCGCAAGCCAAGGGGAGGGACGTCGTGGGCGGCCGCGCCAATGGGCCGCGATTATAAATGCGAGTGATTCTCAGAAGCGAAACGGCCAGCACCCGCCGCCCGGGATTGTGGTTTCTGTGCATCAATGTGCAGACATCCGGACACCTAGAAGAGGTGAATTACCAACGATTTTTTCGGTAGGTGTGCGCGTGTGGGCATCTGTATGCAGGTATTCAGCAGGCGCTTTAGAATCTTGCCTTTGTGCACTGCAAAGGCTGTCGTGGCGTCCTCAATGGCACGGCGGCGCTGTGCGGTGCGCAGCCATCTCCGCCTCCCTCCCGTATCCATGTCTTCCCCTGCCACCGTCCAGGCCGCCGCGCCGGACAGCGTCTTCGGCGACGCCGTTTTCCGCCGTTACTGGTTCGCACGCCTGTGCACCACGATTGGCTACCAGATCTTTACGGTGGCGGTCGGCTGGCAGATGTATGACCTGACCCGCGACCCGCTGATGCTCGGCATGGTCGGGCTGGTGCAGTTCCTGCCGTCGGTGGTGCTGATCCTGATGTCGGGGCACGTGGCCGACCGCTTCGACCGGCGCCGCATCGTGCGCACCTGCCAGGCGATCGAGGCGCTGCTGGCCGCCGGCATGGCCGTGGCCAGCCTGAGCGGATGGATCGACAGCCATCACATCTTTGTCTTCGTCGCGCTGATCGGCGCCACGCGCGCGTTCGAGACCCCCACGCTGCAGGCGCTGCTGCCCAGCGTGGTGACGCCACGCCAGCTGCCGCGCGCGGTGGCGCTGGCCAGTTCCGCCGGGCAGGCCGCCATCATCATCGGCCCGGCCATCGGCGGCTTTGCCTACGTGGCCGGGCCGGGCGTGGTCTATGGGCTGAGTGCCACGCTCTTTGCCATTGCTGCCGTGCTGGTAAGCGGCATCACGCTGCGCCAGGCCGCGCAGCGCCTGACGGCGCCGGTCAGCGTGCGAACGGTGTTTGCGGGGTTTGCCTATATCCGCAGCCGCCCGGTGCTGCTGGGCGCGATTTCGCTGGACCTGTTCGCGGTGCTGCTGGGCGGCGCCGTGGCACTGCTGCCGATCTACGCGCGCGACATCCTGCACACCGGCCCGTGGGGCCTGGGGCTGCTGCGTTCGTCGCCGGCAGTCGGCGCGCTGGTGATGGCGCTGTGGCTGGCGCGCCATCCGCTGAACCGGCGCGCCGGGCGCATCATGTTCGGCGCGGTGGCGCTGTTCGGGGTGGCTACCGTGGTGTTCGGCGTATCGACCTGGCTGCCGTTGTCGATGGTGGCGCTGGTGGTGCTGGGGGCCTCGGACATGATCAGCGTGGTGGTGCGCTCCACACTGGTCCAGCTCGACACCCCGGACGACATGCGCGGGCGCGTGGGTGCCGTCAATTCGGTGTTTATCGGCGCCTCGAACCAGCTGGGCGAGTTCGAGTCCGGCGTCACCGCGGCATTGCTGGGCCCGGTGGGCGCGGTGATCCTGGGCGGCGTCGGCACGCTGCTGGTGGTGGCGCTGTGGATGCGGTTCTTTCCTGCGCTGGCCGCGCGCGACCGGCTGCACGACCATCCTGCCTGACCCGTTGCCGGGGCAGGGCAGGGAGCGTACCCGTTTCTGCGTCCCTGCCGGTGCCCGCACGGCGGTATCGCCGACACCCCTTCGCCAACTTTCGTCGCTGAAAGTTGTGCCAGCACAGCTGGCCCGCCGCACCAGGCTTGGCCTGGCTGCTCCTGGTCCCTCCCTCGCTCGGATTTTTCTGATCCGCCGCCAGCCTTGATTGCACAAGGGCTGGCGCGTCGGCACGCAAGCGCGAACCGCAATCGCCGGAAACCAATTCCCGCCTTATTTGTCTCCCTAACTGGGTTGCCGTGTCGGCATTGTCGGTGATCGTCTTACATCGCGTTTGCAACGTACGGCAATTTCCCCGGCGGGAAGTTTTCTGCCAGCCGCCTGAGGGTAACCTGGCAGCCCGCTGCCGCACGCAGAAACGGGTACGCAGCACCGCCTGTCTCCTCAATAACAACCGCAAACGGAGCCGCTCCCATGGACCTGAACTTCATCGATGCCAACAAGCTGGAGGCGGGCTGGACCTACCTGGTCCAGTTCGCCATCAACCAGGGCATGAACTGCCTGGCAGCCATCCTGATCCTGATGGCCGGCTGGTGGCTGTCGGCCCGCGTGGGCCGGGCGGCCCGGCGCGCGCTCAGCCGCACGCACGTGGACGAAACCATGCGCCCGCTGCTGGCCAACGCGCTGCAATGGATGGTGCGCGTGCTGACCATCGTGCTGGTGCTGTCGCAGTTCGGGGTGCAGACCGCCAGCATCATCGCCATGCTGGGCGCCGCGGGCCTGGCCATCGGGCTGGCGCTGCAGGGCACCCTGCAGAATATTGCCGCCGGCATCATGCTGGTGCTGCTGCGGCCGTTCCGCGTAGGCCAGTACATCGATGCGCAGGGGGTGGCCGGCACCGTGCGCGAGACCGGCCTCTTCATGACTGAGTTGACCACCTTCGACGGCGTGTGCCTGCGCGTGCCCAACGGCAAGCTGTGGGGCAGCGCCATCACCAACTACAGCGAGAACGCCACGCGGCGCGCTGACATCGAAGCCACGGTGACCTTCGACAGCGATGTGCAGCGCAGCCTGGAAGCGCTGCGCGCAATGCTCGCGCGCGAGCCGCGCCTGCTGGCCGACCCCACGCCCGAGACCATGGTGGTCAACTACACGCAGCAGGGCATCACGCTGAACGTGCGCTACTGGACCTCGAATGACGACTACTGGAACGTGCGTTTCGCGTTCTACGAGCGCATCAAGCACGCGCTGGAACAGGCCGGCAGCAAGCTGGCGGTGCCGATCCAGGAATTGCACGTGCCGGGCGCCGCTTCGGTGCCGGGTGCGGTGAAGGTGGCCGACAGCGCGCCAGCGGCGGGCGCGCCGCACCCGACCGGCGCGGCGCCGCGCCAGCCGGTACAGCACCTGGGCTAGCGCTGCAGATTGTTTTCGTCGCCCTCGTCCGCAAACAGCGTGCAGGCACCGCTTTCCGCAGTGCTGACATGGCGGCGGAAGGTGGCGAACAGGTCGCGGCCCACGCCGTGGCGATTGGCGCTCAGGTCCGGACGGGCAGGCGCGCGCGCCTGCCATTCGTCATCCGGCACCAGCACGTCGAGCACGCCCGCGGGCGCATCCACGCGCATCATGTCGCCGCTGCGCACGCGCCCGATCGCGCCTCCGTGCAGCGCCTCGGGGCAGACATGGATGGCTGCCGGCACCTTGCCCGACGCGCCCGACATGCGCCCGTCGGTTACCAGCGCCACATGGAAGCCGCGGTCCTGCAGCACCGTCAGCGTGGGCGTGAGCTTGTGCAACTCGGGCATGCCGCACGAGGCCGGGCCCTGCCACGGCAGCACCGCAACGAAGTCGCGCTCCAGCTCGCCGCGCTTGAATGCGTGCAGCACATCGTCCTGATGCTCGAACACGATCGCCGGTGCCTCCACCACCTGGTGCTCGGCCTTGACCGCCGAGGTCTTGATCACCGCGCGGCCCAGCTTGCCGTCCAGCACCTTGATGCCGCCGTCCGGCGCAAAGGGCGCGTCGGCGCCACGCACGATGCTGTCATCGAGCGGCGCGGCCGGGCCGTCGATCCACGTCAGCTTGCCGTCGCGCAGCACGGGTTCGCGCGTGTAATCCTGCAGCCCGCGGCCGACGATGGTGGTCACGTCGTCATGCACCAGGCCCAGCGACAGCAGCCCGCGGATCACCACGGGCAGCCCGCCGGCCGCCTGGAACTGGTTCACGTCGGCCTTGCCGTTCGGGTACACGCGGGCCAGCAGCGGCACCACGGCCGAGAGCTCGTCAAAGTCGTCCCAGCCCAGCACGATGCCGGCCACGCGCGCCATCGCGATCAGGTGCAGCGTGTGGTTGGTGGAGCCGCCGGTGGCCAGCAGCCCGACGATGCCGTTGACGAAGGCGCGCTCGTCCAACACCTCGGCCACCGGCGTATAGCGCTCGCCGCCGTGCACCAGCTTCAGCGCCTGGCGCGCGGCCTCGCGCGTGAGCGCCTCACGCAGCGGCGTGTTGGGGTTGACGAAGGCCGTGCCCGGCAGGTGCAGGCCCATCATTTCCATCAGCATCTGGTTGGAATTAGCAGTGCCGTAGAAGGTGCAGGTGCCGGGGCCGTGATAGGAGCGGGTCTCGGCCTCGAGCAGTTCCTTGCGGCCGATCTTGCCTTCGGCGTAGAGCTGGCGCGTGTGCGCCTTTTCGTCGTTGCTGATGCCGGTGGTCATGGGCCCGCCCGGCACGAAGACGGCCGGCAGGTGGCCGAACGACAGCGCGCCCATCACCAGCCCGGGCACGATCTTGTCGCACACGCCCAGGTACAGCGCGGCATCGAACATCTGGTGCGACAGCGCCACTGCCGTGGCCAGCGCAATCACATCGCGCGAGAACAGCGACAGGTCCATGCCGTCCTGGCCCTGCGTGACGCCGTCGCACATCGCGGGCGTGCCGCCGGCAAACTGCGCGGTGCCGCCGGCCTCGAGCGCCGCTTCCTTGAGCCACTGGGGGAAAGCCGCCAGCGGCTGGTGCGCCGACAGCATGTCGTTGTAGGCCGAGACGATCGCCAGGTTGGGCCGCTCGTCGGCCTTCAGACGAATCTTCGCGGCGTCAGGCATGGCAGCCACCGCATGGGCCAGGTTGGTACAGGAAAGCTGCGCGCGTTCGACCTTCTGCCCGGCCATGGCGCGGGTGCGGTCAAGGTACGCCTGGCGCGAGGCGGCGCTGCGGGAGACGATGCGGGCGGTGACCCGCTCGAGCACTGGATGACGTGGCATGGGGTTCTCCTGCGGGGGAGCTTTCAGCCTAGCGCACTTTGCCGCGTACCGCACGGTGCACTGACCGATGCACGCAGAAACGGGTACGCTTTGGGCCCGGGTCATGCATTTGCCGCGGCATGTGCCGCAGCCTGCGCCTCGCCAAGCCGGGGCGAGTCACGTAAACTTGCCACCATGCAAACCCGCCCATGGCGGGTCCTCAACCGCACAAGGAGTCCCAGGGTGAGCATGCCTGATTTCGACATGGTGCTGTTCGGCGGCACCGGCGACCTGGCGCGGCGCAAGCTGCTGCCTTCCCTGTTCGATGCGCACCACGCCGGCCTGCTGCATCCGGCCGCACGCATCCTCGCCACCGGCAGCCTGCCGCTCTCTACCGCGGACTACCTCGCCTCGCTGGAACAGACCGTGCGCCCCGGGCTGGCCCATGCGCCGCCCGAGTCATGGGACAAGTTCTGCGCGCGCATTGTCTACGTGCAGGCCGACGCACGCGTGCCCGCGCATTTCGATGCGCTGGCGGAGCAGGTGCTGGCACGCAAGCCTGAAGTGGTGGTGTGCTATCTCGCCACCGCACCGCACCTGTTCGTGTCGATCTGCGAGCAGCTGGCACGCACCGGCCTGAACACGCGCCAGGCGCCCAACGTGCGCATCGTGCTGGAAAAACCGCTGGGGCATGACCTCGAATCGAACGAGGCGATCAACTCCGCAGTGGCGAAGTTCTTCGCCGAAGAGCAGATCTACCGCATCGACCATTACCTCGGCAAGGAGTCGGTGCAGAACCTGATGGCGATCCGCTTTGGCAACGCGCTGTTCGAGCCGCTGTGGCGGCGCGAGTGGGTGCAGGACGTGCAGATCACCATCGCCGAAGAACTCGGCGTGGAAGCGCGCGGCGACTTCTACGACCGCACCGGCGCACTGCGCGACATGGTGCAGAACCACTTGCTGCAGCTCTTGTGCATGGTGGCGATGGAGCCGCCGGCCAGCCTCAGCGAAGATGCCATCCGCGACGAGAAGATCAAGATCCTGAAGGCGCTTAAGCCGATCACGCCGCAGGACGTGGCCGAGAAGACCGTGCGCGGCCAGTACCGCTCCGGTGCCATCGGCGGCAAGCCGGTGCCGGGCTACCTGGAAGAAGCGGGCATCGCGCCCGACAGCCGCACCGAGACCTTTGTCGCGATCAAGGCCGAGATCGCCAACTGGCGCTGGGAAGGGGTGCCGTTCTACCTGCGCACCGGCAAGCGCATGCAGTCCCGCGTGGCCGAGATCGTGATCCATTTCCGCGACGTGCCGCACGCGATCTTCCCGCGGCCGCTGACGCTGTCGCCGCAGAACCGGCTGGTGATCCAGCTGCAGCCAGAAGAAAGCATCCGCCTGTATTGCCTGGTCAAGCAGCCCGGCGACACGCTGGAGCTGACGCCGACCTCGCTCGACCTGGACTTTGCCAACTCGTTCAAGGTGCGCCGCGCCGGCGCCTACGAACGGCTGCTGCTCGACGTGATCCGCGGCCGGCTGGGCCTGTTCGTGCGCCGTGATGAACAAGTGCAGGCCTGGCGCTGGGTCGAACCTATCATCGACACCTGGGAAGCCAGCACCGTGCCGCCCAAACCCTATACCGCCGGCACCTGGGGGCCGGCCGCGTCGTCGGCGCTGATGTCGCGCGACGGCGGGCTGTGGCACGAGGAAGCCTGAGCCATGCGCCCGCAGAATCGCAAAGGAAACCATCATGCGCCAGTTTGAACATCCCACCCCGATGGACCAGGCCGAGGCGCTGGCCATCTCGATCGGCAATGCGCTGGAGCTGGCCATCCGCGTCAAGGGCTGGGCGGTGCTGGCGGTCTCGGGCGGACGCTCGCCGGTGGCGATGTTCGAGCGGCTGCGCCACCGGCATGTGCGCTGGGAGGCGGTGACCATCACGCTGGTCGACGAGCGCGTGGTGCCGCCCGACCACGCGGACAGCAACGCCGCCCTGGTGCGCGCGCACCTGCTGCGCGAGGCCGCTGCCAGCGCCGCCTTCGTACCGCTGATTGCCGATGCGCAGGACGTTGCCGCGCCGGCACAGGCGGTGGCGCGGGCCAACAGCGCATTTCGCCAGCCCGACGTGGTGGTGCTGGGCATGGGCGAGGACGGCCATACCGCCTCGCTGTTCCCGGATGCGCCCGAACTGCAGAGCGCGCTGAGCGAGCCGCAGCCCGGCTACGTGATCACGCACCCGTCAGTCGCGCCCCATGCCCGCATCACGCTGAACCTGGCGGCGCTGCTGGCCGCCGAGCGCGTGTTCCTGTCAGTGTCCGGCGCAGCCAAGGCCGAGGTGCTCGAACGCGCGCTGCAGGGACCTGCGCCGTCGTTGCCGGTCAGCCTGGTGTTGTCACGGCACCGGCACGGGCTTGACGTGTTCAAGACCTGACAGATCTGATTCCCAAGCGGAGCGATACCCGACGCCATGGCCACCACTGCATCCTCCTGCGCTGACTTCCCCCGCCTGCTCGGCGATGTGGGCGGCACCAACGTGCGCTTTGCACTGGAAACCGCACCAATGCGGATCGGCCCGGTGACCGCGCTGAAGGTGGCCGATTTCCCGTCGCTCGAAGCGGCCCTGCGCCAATATCTCGACGGCCTGGCCGCGTCGGGCAAGCCCGTGCCGCGCCACGCGGCGATCGGCCTGGCCAACCCGGTGACCGGCGACCAGGTCCGGCTGACCAACCACAACTGGTCGTTCTCGATCGACGGCATGCGGCGCGCGCTCGGGCTGCAGACCCTGGTGGCCATCAACGACTTCTCCGCGCTGGCGCTGGCCCTGCCGCATCTGCCTGCCGACGGGCTGGTGCCCGTGCGCGCCGGCACCGCGGTGCGCACCGCGCCGCTTGCGCTGATCGGGCCGGGCACCGGGCTGGGCGTTTCCGGCCTGGTGCCGGTGCCGGGCGGACCAGCCGTGGCGCTGGCCGGCGAAGGCGGCCATATCGAGCTGATGCCCGACACTGACGACGAATGGGGCGCCTGGCGCGCTGCCCATCGCAACGTCGGCCGGGTGTCGGCGGAACGGCTCCTGTGCGGCAGCGGCCTGTCGCATATCCATGCCGCGCTCGCCGCAGAAACGGGTACGCTTTTGCTTGCGCCGCTGCTGCCGGAGCAGGTCACCACCGGCGCCTTCGAGCGTCACGACCCGCTGTGCCAGCGCGCCATGACGGTGTTCTTCGGCCTGCTCGGCTCGGTTGCGGCCGACATCGCCCTGGTGCTGGGCGCACGTGGCGGGGTCTACCTGGGCGGCGGCATCCTGCCACGCTTCGTGCCGGCGCTGCAGGCCTCGGCCTTTGCCGAACGCTTCGTCGCCAAGGGCCGCATGCGCGGCTGGCTGGAGGCCGTGCCGGTCCATGTCATCACCGCCAGCCACCCCGCGCTGCCGGGACTGGCGCGCGCACTGGCCGAGCGGCTTGACGGTTCCGGCGGGAACGCATAGCCATGCGCGTGCTGCTGGTGGAAGACGACGCCATGATCGGCGACAGCGTCAAGCTGGCGCTGCGCCAGGAAGGCTTTACCGTCGACTGGGTGCGCGACGGCGACGCGGGCCTGGCCGCGGCCAGCACCGCGCAGGGCGGCCAGGCGTGCTATGACCTGATTCTGCTCGACCTCGGTCTGCCGCGGCGCCCGGGCCTCGACGTGCTGCGCACCTTGCGCGCGCGCGGCGTGCCGACGCCGGTGCTGATCCTGACCGCGCGCGATGCCGTCGCGGACCGTGTCGCGGGGCTCAATGCCGGCGCCGATGATTACCTGGTCAAGCCCTTTGACCTGCAGGAACTGGCGGCGCGCATGCACGCGCTGGCGCGCCGCGCCGCCGGCCGGGCGGAGCCGCTGGTCAGCTACGGCGACATCGTGCTCAACCCCACGACCCGCGAGGCCACCCACCGCGGCGAGCCGGTGCGGCTGTCGGCGCGCGAGTTCGCGCTGCTGTCCGCGTTGATGGCGCGGCCCGGCAAGGTCTGGTCGGTGCCGCAATTGCAGGAGCGGCTGTACGGCTGGGACGACGAGGTCGGCAGCAATACCGTCGAGGTCTATATCCACGCGCTGCGCAAGAAGTTCGGCGCGGCGCTGATCCGCAATATCCGCGGCGTGGGCTACGTGGTGCCGCGCCTCGATGGGGATGCTGCATCCGCAGGCGAAGGAGACACCCCCTGATGCGCTCCATCCAGCGAACCCTGCTGTGGTGGCTGGCCGCGGGCCTGCTTGCCGGCATCGCCGTCGCCACGGCGCTGATCTACGGGCAGGCACGGCAGGAAGCCAACGCGCTGTTCGACTACCAGATGAAGCAGATGGCCGCGGCATTGCCCAGCCAGTTCGCCGACCCGGTGGCGCCGCCTTTTCTGGGCGCGCCCGACGACCTGGCGCACGCCGACGAGGATGTGGTCATCCATATCTGGGACGGCTCCGGCCGCAGCCTGTACCTGTCGCATTCGCACCCGGCGCTGCCCGCGCGCGCGGAGCTGGGCTTTTCCAATGTGACCACGCAGCAGGGCGAATGGCGCCTGTACAGCATGCAGCTCGGGCCCACCGTGGTGCAGATCGCGCAGCCGATGAGCGCCCGGCGCACGCTGGCCGCGCGCATGGCGCTGCGCACCGTGGCGCCGCTGCTGTTGCTGCTGCCGTTGCTGGGCTGGCTGGTGTGGATGGCAGTGGGGCGCGGCCTGCGCCCGCTGCGCGAAATCGCCACCGAGGTGCGCGCGCGCGACGCCAACACACTGGCGCCGCTGGCCGTGCGCCAGATGCCGGACGAGATCGCTCCGCTGAGCGCCGCGCTGAACCAGCTGCTGGCGCGGCTCTCGCACGCCATCGACACCCAGCGCGCCTTCGTCGCCGACGCCGCCCACGCGCTGCGCACGCCGCTGGCCGCGCTGCAGTTGCAGGCACAGCTGGTGGAACGGGCTGAGAACGGCGCAGCGCGTGACGAAGCGATCGGCAAGCTGCGCCAGGGACTGGAGCGGTTGACCCACCTGGTCACCCAGCTGTTGACGCTGGCACGGCAGGAGCCGGGCGCAGCCATTCCTCCGCACGAACCGGTGGAGCTGCACCAACTGGCCGCAAGCGTGGTCGCGGACATGGCGCAGGCCGCGCTGGATCGCAATATCGACCTTGGGCTCGACGGCAGCGAGGACACATCGCCGGCGGTGGTGCGGGGCGATGTGGATGCGTTGCGCATCCTGCTGACCAACCTGCTGGATAACGCGCTGGCTTATATCCCTGCCGGAAGCCGTATCGATGTGCTGGTGGGTCGCAGTGCCGACGGGCGTGCCGTTGAACTGGTGGTCAGCGACAACGGGCCGGGGATACCCGCTGAAGAGCGTGCGCGTGTGTTTGATCGCTTCTATCGGGTGGCCGATGCACCCACCGGCGGGAGCGGGCTCGGGCTGGCCATCGTGGCGGAGATTGCGCAGTCGCATGGGGCGCGGGTGGTGCTGGAGGATGCGGGGCCAGGGTTGCGGGTGAGGGTGGTGTTTGGGGCCGGGTAGGTCTTGAGCTGCTGGTTGGGCTGCTGTCGCTCGGACAGAAAGTAGGTCGCCGGCTACGCCAGCGAAACAGCCCACGCAGCCAAGAGCGACGGCGTACCGTTGGCCAATGCAAAAGCTTGCCCCTCACCCCACCGGCGTCAACACCCCCTCCCCCGCAAAATGCCGCCGCGCATTCTCCAGGAACTGCATCACGGACGCCGTGATGGCCTCCGGCGACCAGCCTGCCACATGCGGTGTCAGCACGACGTTAGGACAGTCGAACAACACCACCGGCGGCGCCGGCTCGCTCTCATAGACATCCAGCCCAGCCCCGCCAAGCTTGCCGGCGCGCAGCGCTGAAGCCAGCGCCTCGGTATCCACCACGCTGCCGCGCGCGATATTGACGAGGAACCCGGCCGGCCCCAGCGCCGCCAGCACGCTTGCATCGACCAGGTGCCGCGTACCCGCCCCGCCCGGCGTGGCGATCACCAGGTAGTCCGCCCACGCGGCCAGCGCGCCGATGCTGTCGAAGTACCGGTACCCCGCGTCTTCGCGCGGCTTGCGGTTGTGATAGCCGATCTCGAGGTCGAAGCCTTCGCCGCGCCGGGCAATACGCCTGCCGATGGTGCCTAGCCCAACGATCCCCAGCCGCTTGCCCGAGACATTGGGCCGCAGCGGCAGCGCGGTGCGCCAGGTGCCGGCGCGCGTGGCCGCGTCCAGTTGCGGCACGGCGCGCACGGTCGCCAGCAGCAGCGCGAAGGCGTGGTCGGCCACGCAGCTGTCGTTGGTGCCGGCACCATTGGCCACGGCGATGCCGCGTGCGCGGGCGTGGGCCACGGCGATATTCTCGAAGCCCGCGCCCAGCGCACACACCAGTTCCAGTGCCGGCATCGCGTCGATCTCCGCCGCGGTCAGGCCGGTGGAGCCGATGGTCAGTACCGCGCGGATGCGTTCGCCCTGCGTGGCGATCTGCGCGGCGCGGCCTTCCGCGTCCGGCGCATAGAGGATCTCGAATCGTTCGGCAATGGCGTCGCGGTGGTGGGTAGCGATCTGGGTCAGGATCAGCAGCGTGGGCTTCATGGCGGGGACAGCGGAGTAGACGGTGGAGTCGGAGAAGGGTGACAGCGTGTTGGCTGCCCAGGGGGCTGGCGCGCGGATAGCGGGCCAGCGTCACATTCTAGCGCTGCGGCGTCGTGCTTGCCGAAGGCGCCAGCACGCGCGGAGGCACGCAGAAACGGGTACGCTTTGCCTGCGGAAGCGGGGTTTGCGACCGGCCTTGCAGAGTGCAATATGCCTATAAACAAGGCTCGAACGCGTTTCCCGAAGGACCGGCGACGCCGTTCAGCCGGTCCCGGCAAGGCACGCAGAAACAGGTACGCTTTGCGGCCACGACCCCCTCGCCGCCATGCCGGCACAACACCATTGCGTATCATGCGTGTTCTCTTCCTCACTCGTGAACGAACGGCATGCGCGCAATCGGCAACTTCCTCTGGTTCATCCTTGGCGGCGTGGTCATGGGCCTGGCATGGTGGCTGGCCGGGCTGCTGGCCTTTATCTCGATCATCGGGATCCCCTGGGGCAAGGCCTGCTTCGTGATCGGCACGTTCACGTTCTTCCCGTTCGGCAAGCAGGCCATCAGCCGGCGCGAGCTGACCGGGCGCGACGATGTCGGCACCGGTGCGCTGGGGCTGGTCGGCAATGTGCTGTGGTTTGTCGTTGCCGGCGTGTGGCTGGCCATCGGCCACGTGATGGCGGCGGTCGCCAACTTCGTGACCATCATCGGCATTCCGTTTGCGATCCAGCACCTGAAGCTGGCCGGCATTGCGCTGGCGCCGATCGGCCAGACCGTGGTCACCAATGAGGTGGCCGACGCCGCGCGCCGCGATGGCGCACGCGTGCAGGTGGACAACCTGCGCCGCTGAAGGCTCAGGCGCCGGCGTCTTCGGCGCCGTCTTCGTGCTGCTGGCCGGCGTGCGCGACCAGCCGGTCGAGCAGGCTGCCCAGCAGCGCCTGTTCGGCGTCGCTCAGGCAGCCGAAGATCTCCGCATTGCGCCTGGCGATCATCGCGATCGCCTGCCGGTAGAGCGGCTTGCCCTGTGCAGTCAGTGACAGCACCACGCCGCGCCCGTCGGCCTCGCTGGCCTCCTTGCTGACCAGCCCGCGCGCCACCAGCGCCTGCGCCGAGCGGCTGGCCTGGCCCTTGGTCAGGTTGGCGCCCTGCGCCAGCTCGTTGACCGACAGCGGCGCAAAGGCGCCGATCGCGGCCAGGCAGCGGCCCTCGCTGAGCGGCAGGCCGCATTGCTCCAGGTAGGCGGCGGCGCTGTCCTTGTCGCTGAGCTTGTTGACCTGGTGCAGGCGGTAGGTCAGGAACTGTTCGAGGCGTGGCAGTGGCTTCATGGCGTGTCCTTGTCAGGCGTCGGCATTCTAGTGTCCTATGTTCCCTATTGCCGGCTGTGCGCCTCGGCTTCGTCGATCAGCGCCAGCACCGGCGCCAGCGCCTCCTGCCGGCTCATCAGGCCCAGGCACACCATTGCCAATAGCAGCGGGGTGTGCGCTTCGCCGGCACGGCCCATGGCCTCGCAAAGGCGGGTGTAGGCGAGGTCGAGGTCTTCAGCTTGCATGTCGGGCTCCGGTTTGCAACAGGGGGTCGAGGCTGGCGCGCACGGCGTCCCATGACGGTTCGCGCCAGCGTGCCAGGACATAGCCATCGGGGCGGATGAGGTAGAGCGTGCCGGGTCGTGCGCCGTAGCGGGCGTGGGCCTGGCCGGCGACGTCGGCCAGCGCCGTGGCGCCGGCGACGTTGCCGCCGGTGACCACCACGCGTGCCTGCACGGCGTCCGGATGCGCGTGCGCGAACGCGGCCAGCGGCTCGGGCAACGTGGGCGCATCGCTGAAGTACAGCAACGTGAACCGTTGACCGAAGCATTGGGTAAGGTGCACGACCTCGTCGGGGCCTGCCACGCGCATTTCCGGCGCGGGCAGGCCGGGCGCGGTGCCAGGGCAGTCGTCGCCAAAGTCGCTGGGACCGTTCAGCGCGGAATCCGTATAGGCAATCGGTGCGGACTGCCGCGGATTGATCAGCGACCGCACCGCGGGCTCATGCTGCGCCAGACGCAGCGTGGCCTCGCGCATCAGCCGGAAGGCGAAGTCGGGCGGCGCCATGAACTCGGTGCTCTTGGCGCCGTAGGCGATGTTCTGCCGCGTGGCATGCACGCGTTCGGTCGAATAGGAATCGAGCAGGCTGTCGGGCGCCTGGCCGCGCAGCACCCACGCCAGCTTCCAGGCCAGGTTGCCGGCATCGTCCAGCCCGGAGTTGAGCCCGCGCACGCCAAAGATCGGCACCAGGTGCGCGGCGTCGCCGGCGAACAGCACGCGGCCGTGGCGGTAGTCCTGCAGCGTCAGGCACTTGGCGTTGTAGATCGAGATCCACAGCGGGCGCCACGGCTCGGTCTCGCCGATCATGTCGAGGTGGCTCTGCACGCGTGGCAGCACGTTCTCCGGCTTGACGGCTTCGTCGGGGTCTTCGTCGTCGCGGATCTGGTAGTCGATGCGCCAGACGTCGTCAGGCTGGCGGTGCATCAGGATGGTCGATCCGGGGTTGGAGGGCGGGTCGAACCAGGCCAGCCGCTCCACCTCGCGCCGCGTCTTCTGCACGATATCGACGATCACGTAGCGGCCTTCGTACTGGGTGCCTTCCATGCGCAGGCCCAGTTGCTCGCGCACGGTGCTGCGCCCGCCGTCGCACGCCACCAGCCATTGCGCGTCGACCTGCACCACGCCTGCGCCTGTCTGGATCTCGGCCACGACGCCGCTGCCGTGCTGGCGCACTGCCTGCACGCGCGCGCCGAAGCGCACATCCGCCGGCGCGGCGCCGTGCAGCGCGGCGTCATGGGCGAAGGCCTCCAGGTAGTACTGCTGGATATTGACCATCGGCGCGAAGCGCTCGCCGGGCTCGCTGGGCATGCGGAAATGCAGCACCTCGGCATCGCGGTAGTAGCTGCGCCCGCCTACCCACGGCAGGCCGGTTTCGATGGTGGTGCGGTCCGCGCCCACCCAGCCGAGGATCTCCAGTGAACGCCGCGCCATGCAGATGGCCCGGCTGCCGGCGCAGTAGCCGTCGTCGGCTTCCACCACCAGCGCGGCTATGCCCTGTCGCGCCAGCAACGCGGCCAGCGTCAGGCCGACCGGGCCGCCGCCGGCAATCAGTACCGGCACGCGCTGCGGCCATGGGCGCGATGACGAGGGCGGCGGTGCCGGCGGCACGGCCGCGTGGGGTGCAGTGGAGTCTGGCATGGCGGGGCTGTGGTGTCTCTGCGATGTAGTTGTGTACGCAACTATATCGGCCGGATGGTTGCGCGCGAAACTAGTGTTAACCCGGCCGGGCATCGACCGTCCGGCGAAAGTCGGAGACAAGTCGCACATCGCCGCAGGGCGGCCTTGGCCTATGCTTCGCAAGAGGCACACTGCCTCAGCCCGCGCGCCGCGCCATGCCAACGCTCCCGACCGATGCCGCACCCCGTGCCACCTGGCTGCCCTCGCCGGGCAGCTGGCAGTATCACGTGCTGCTGGGCGCGGCAGGCATGCTGGTGCTGGGGCCGCTGGGCGGCATCGCTGCCGCGTATATGAATTTCTCGCTGGGCTTCTTTGTCGGCGGGCAGGTGCTGGCGGGCATCCTCGGCTCGGTGGTGACGGCGGGCTATGGCGCGCCCGGGCGCCACGGCGCCAACTACATCCAGACCGCCGCGGCGTCGGTGGCGGGCATGGGCGGCATGGCCGTGGTGCTGCAGGCGATGGCGTGGCTGGGCATGGCGCAGCCGCCGCTGTGGCAGCTGGTGCTGTACATGTTGTGCATCGGCATGTTCGGGGTGGGCGTGGGCATGCTGTACACGCCATTGCTGGTGGACCGGATGCAGCTGACCTTTCCGTCGGGGCTGGCCGTGGCCAATATCCTGCGCGCGCTGACCGATCCGGCGCTGCTGCGGCGTTCGGTGGCCCGGCTTGGGGGCGGCATGGCGCTGGGCCTGGGCTGCGGCCTGGGCGCGGCGCGCATGCCGTGGCTGGCGGCGCTGGACCTGTCGGCTGCGACCTTCGGCGCGGGGATGATTGTCGGCGTGCGCGTGGGCATTGCCGCGCTGGTGGGCGGGCTGGCCGGCTGGGCCATGACCCCGTGGTTTGTCGCCGCGGGCTGGATGGCGACTGGCGAGCCCTATCGCAAGGCAACCTTCCTGGTAGCCCTGGGCATGATCATGGGGGCGGCAGCCGTCGATGTGGCCTTGCTGCTGGCGCAGGCGTGCCGCCAGTGGCGTGCGGGGCCCACGCCGCGGCACTCTGCGCCGCGGCGCGGGCCGGGCATGGGCTGGGTGGCGGCCTGGGCGCTGCTATGGGGCTCGGCCACGGTGGCGGCGGGCGTTGCCTGGTTCGGCCAGCCGTTGGGCTTCCAGCTGATGGCGGTGCTGCTGGTGCTGGTGTTTGCGCTGGTCAACGGTATCTCGGTCGGCATGGTCGACCAGAACCCGATCTCATCCGCCTTCGTGCTGTCCGTGATCCTGATGGCCGCCGCCGGGCTGCGCGCGCCCCATGTCGGGCTGATCGCCGCCACGGTCTTGCTGGTGGCCACGGCCGAGGCGAGCGACATGCAGCAGGACCGCTCCACCGGCTGGCGCCTGGGCAGCGACCGCATAGTGCAGTTCGGCTACCAGGTGGCGGGCATCGTTGTGGGTGCGCTGGTTGCGGTGGCGATGGCACGGCTGTTCATGCATGCCTACCCGGTGCTGGCGCTGGACCAGACCAGCCTGCCGGCCGACCAGCAGCCGGCGCGCTGGACCTCGGCCATGACATACAAGATCGTGGGCGTGCTGCACGGGCTGGCGCAAAGCCGTGCCGGCCAGCATGTGGCGGTGGCAACGGGCCTGGGGCTCGGCCTGGCCACCGCGGTATTGCGCAAGGCCATCCTCGGCCGGCCGGCATGGCAGCGCTTTGCGCAAGCCAGCCGGCGCGGGCGGGTGGCCGATTTCCTGCTCGATGCGGTGATCCTGCCCTCGCCCTATGCGTCGTCATTCGGTGGCTTCGTCAACCTGGCGGCGGCCGGGTGGATGGCGGCCGGCGGAGTGATGGCGAGCCTGGCCGCTGCCGTGGCCAGACCCGCAAGGCCGGCCCAGGGTTTGCCGCAGGACATGAGCACCGCATCGCTGGTCGGTGGCGGCCTGATCGCGGGCGATGCGCTGGCGGCGCTGGCCATCGGTGTGGCGGGCCTGTTATCCGCCACATGGGGTTGAGGCCCGCTGCGATTGTCAAATTTTATTGACGCTTCTGTCCAAGTTTCAGTGGATTGTCAAATCTCGCGACCGGCGTACCATAGGCGGCCAGACTGACGCACTGGCTTGACCCGGAGAATCACCATGGCCCTTGACCAAGAATCCTTTGCCCTGCTGCGCGCCTCGGTGCAGCGCTTCATCGACGAACGCCTGAAGCCCGCCGAAGACACGCTGGAGGAAACCGACGACGTGCCCGCCGAGATCGTCGCGGACATGAAGGAGATGGGCCTGTTCGGCATCTCCATCCCCGAGAACTACGGCGGCATCGGCCTGTCGATGTCGCAGGAATGCGATGTGGTCTATGACCTGGGCCATACCGCCTTTGCCTTCCGCTCGGTGTTCGGCACCAACGTCGGCATCGGCTCGCAGGGCATCCTGATGGATGGCACCGAGGAACAGAAGCAGCAGTACCTGCCGCGCATCGCCAGCGGCGAGCTGATCATCTCGTTCGCGCTGACCGAGCCGAACGCCGGCTCCGATGCGGCTTCGCTGCAGACCAAGGCCGAGCTCGACGGCGACCACTACGTCATCAACGGCACCAAGCGCTTCATCACCAACGCGCCGCGCGCCGGCGCCTTCACGCTGATGGCGCGCACCGGCGGTGCGGGCGCTTCGGGCATCTCGTCCTTCATCGTGCCGGCCGACACCCCGGGCATCTCGCTGGGCAAGCCGGACAAGAAGATGGGCCAGCGCGGCACCAAGACCTGCGACGTGGTGCTTGAGAACGCGCGCGTGCCGGCCGCCAACATCATCGGCGGCGTGCCGGGCGTCGGCTTCAAGACCGCGATGAAGGTGCTCGACCGCGGCCGCCTGCATCTCTCGGCGCTGGCCTGCGGCATGGCGCATCGCCTGATCACCGACGCGGTGGCGTATGCCAAGGAGCGCAAGCAGTTCGGCAAGCCCATCGGCGACTTCCAGCTGATCCAGGGCATGCTGGCTGACAGCCAGGCCGAGCTGTACGCCGGCCTGTCGATGGTGCGCGACTGCGCCCAGCGCTACGATGCCAAGCCCGCCGGCAAGAGCGATCCGGAAGTCAGCATGCTGGCCTCGTGCACCAAGATGTTCTGTACCGAGATGGTGGGCCGCGTAGCCGACCGCGCGGTGCAGATCCATGGCGGCGCCGGTTATATCGCCGAGTACAAGGCCGAGCGCTTCTACCGCGACGTGCGCCTGCTGCGCCTGTATGAAGGCACCACGCAGATCCAGCAGTTGATCATCGCCAAGCAACTGCTGCGCGACTGACCCAGTAAACGCCCCGCGCGGCAGGAGTCGACGTGAACACGATGCAGTTACGCGGGCCGGACAGCCCGCTGCAGGCAGGGCATGATGGCGACGCGCCGCACCGGCTGCGCGCCGTGGTGGCAACTTATCGTCCCACGCTGCAGGCCTATACGCTGGCGGTGTCGCCGGCCGAGTTGATGGCACTCAGCGCGCTGCCGGCAGAGATGGCGGGCGGCGTGGGCGGCACCTGCGATCCACGCGCGCACGCGCACCTGGCGCGCCTGCGTGGCGAGGTCCAGGCCAGCGGCATTGCGTTGCCGGGTGCCATCGTGGTCGCGGTCAACGGCGGCAGCCTGCAATGCGAGTTTGACCACCTCTACACGCTGTCGCTGCATCCGCGCCGTGGTGACCGGCTGATCGTGCTGGACGGCTATGAGCGGCTGCTGGCGCTTGCGCATGGCGAACGGCGGCAATGCAAGACGCTGGTGTCGGCGGTGCTGTGGCGCGCGGCGCTGGATACTGCCGCGGCGGTGCCAGCGGCGGAGGCCGCCAACGAAGTGATCGACGCAGCCTTGGCGCAGTCGTCGTGCGCGGCGCGCTGGGCCAACGCCACGCGGGTGTGGCATTGACCGGGGCACCGGGCACGAAGAACGGGCTCAGCGCAATGTGACGGAAGCCGCCTGCATGGCGGCTTTTTTCTCTTCTAATGGTCTGACGTGCGCGCAAGCCGCTTATTGCGGCCACACGCCATCGACATCGCGCAGCAGGTGGCCGGCGAGGATATAGTCCCCGAGCCGCGTGGCCTTGGCCTCGAGGTCGAGCAGTTCATGGTCCGCCAGCGTGCCCAGATCGAACTGGCAATAGAGATTGCGTTGACGGAACGTGGCCTTGGGTTTGGCCAGCCCTTCGATCAGGGCTTCGCGGGAACGGACGGCGATGCTTTCTTGTCCGCGATACTGCACCTTGATACCGCGCTTTTCTCCGAGCCTGCCGAGTTCGACGGCATCCTGCCATCCTGTCTCGTAGTCCAGCTCAAGCGCCAGCACGCCTTCCGAGGCCAGAAGCCTGAGCGCTTCTGCCTTGCTGCCAGCTCGCACGATTGACATCCACACCTCTTATATCGACTTATACTGTACGAATATACAGTCAACCCGGGGTCGCGGCAAGGGGCTTGCACCGGACGCCTGCCGACCGCTCCCTGCCTTGCCGCCGCGATGTTGCGCAGGCCGCGCCTGCGGCCTTTCGCCAGTGCAGCCGAATATTGTTTCCCGCGTATGTCAGGGCTGCGCCTGCGGTGCCGCGCCGGCCGCTTCGTTGCCTGTGCTCCCGGGCGCGCCGGCGCCACTTCCGCTGCCGGTCGTGCCCGCCTGCGCCGGTGCGCCGCTGAAGTCGCCGGCATAGACGCGCGACAGCGTGCCTGGCTGCATGTAGCGCCGAATGGCCGCGTTGACGGCTTCCGGCGTGGCGTTGCGCAGGCGCTCTTCGAGTTCGGCGGTGAAGGCCATGGTGCGGCCCAGGTAGAGCTGGTTGGCCAGCGCGCCGGCCAGCGCGGCATCGTTGCTGCGGCTGACCATGCCCTGCTGCAGCAGGCCGCTGACGGCCTCGGCCAGTTCCTGCGCGGTGATGCCGTCGCGCACGAAGCGCTCCAGCTCCTCGGCCATGGCGCGTTGCAGGCGCGCCAGGTTCTGCGGTGCGTATTGCGCCTGCAGGCCGAAGCGTCCCGCGCGGTCGAGCGCGCCCACCTGCACCCAGCTGCTCGCGCCATAGCTCAGGCCTTCCCGCTGGCGCAGCCGGTCAGCCAGGCGGCCGCGCAGGCTGGCGCCGCCGAGCACGCGGTTGGCAATCATCATCAGCGCATAGTCCGGCGCGTCGTTGGTCAGGTCGATCGGCGCGGCGGCCAGGTAGATGGCATTGGCCTTGCCCGGAGCGGGCAGCGTGAACTCCGCCGGCGGGATCGGCACATAGGGGCGCTCGACGCGCGCGTAGGGCTGTGGCGCGCTCCAGTCGCCGAACAACTGCGCTGCCTGCGCGGCCGCGGCCGGGGCATCGAAGTCGCCCACCAGGCTCAGCTGCGCGTGGCCCGCGCCGTAGAAGCGCGCGTGGAAATCACGCACCTGCGCCAGCGTGACGGCCTGCAGGTCGTCGATGTTCTCGGCAAAGGTGCGCGCATGGCGCGGGTCGCCCGCGGGGTAGGGGTCGCCATGGCGGCCCAGCGCATTGGACGCCATCACGCCGGGCTCGCGCTGGATGCTTTCGATTTCCGCGATGCTGGTCTTGCGCAGCGTTTCTAACTCCGCCTCGGGGAAGGTCGGTGCGCGCAGCAGGTCGCGCAGCAGGGCCAGCAGTTCCGGCAGGTGCGCGCGGCGCGTATCGAAGCTGACGGTCACGCGCTCAGAGCCGCCAGAGATGCCGACGCGCGCGCGCAGCGCCTCGATGCGGTCGGCGATCTGCTGGCGGTCCATGCCAGCCGCGCCGCGCCGGAGCATGGAGGCGGTCAGCGCGCCCACCGTGGTCAGCCCCTGCAGGCTCTGCACGTCGCCCATGCGCAGCACCAGCGTGCCGTGCACCACTTCACCGCGCGCGGGCTTGGGCAGCAGCGCCAGCTGCATGCCGTTGGCCAGCGTCTGGCGCGTGGTGTGGTCCTCGATATTGGCGGGGCTGGGATCGAACGCCGCCACCGCGGCCATTGCCTGCCTGCCCTGGTAGCCGCTGACCATGGCGGTGACATCGGGCGCCGGCGGCACCTGCGTGCACGACGGCTGCTCGACGGGAAGGAACACGCCCACGGTGCGGTTCGATGCCTGCAGGTAGTTCAGCGCCACGCGCTGCACGTCGGCAAGCGTGGTGGTCTCGATGCGATCGCGCGCCAGGAAGAACAGGCGCCAGTCGCCCTTGGCGATGGCCTCGGACAGCGCAATGCCGAGCGCGCCGGGATCGGTCATGTAGTGTTCGTACGCGTTGCGCATGCGCACGCGCGCACGTTCCAACTCGGCCTCGGTCACGGGCGCCTCGGCAAAGCCCTCGACCTGCGTGATCAGCCCGGCGCGCGCGGCCGCGAGCGGCTGGTCTTTGGACGTCTCGACCATGAGCAGCAGCGCGCCCGGGTCCTTCATCGCATAGAGCGCGGTGCCGACCGACACGGCCTGGCCACGCTCGACCAGCGCCTTGTACAGCCGCCCGCCCGGCGTGTCGCCGAGGATGATGGTCAGCAGCGAGAGTGCCGTGCTGTCCGGATGCGCGCCCGGGCTGACGTGGTACTGCGCGGCGACCAGGCTGTTGTCGCCGGGGCGCATCACTACCAGCTCGCGCGCGCCTTCCTGTGCGGGCTCGACGGTATGCTCGGGCGGCAGCACGCGCGTCGGGCGCGGGATCGGCCCGAAGTAGCGCTCGATGCGTGCCAGCGTGGCGGCGGGATCGAACTTGCCGGCCACCACCAGCACCGCGTTGTCGGGCTGGTAGTAGCGGCGATAGAAGGCACGCAGGTTGTCGATGCTGACCTGCTCCACGTCGCTGCGCGCGCCGATCGGGGCCTTGCCGTAGTTGTGCCAGCGGTAGGCGGCGGCCATGGTCTGCTGCATCAGCATGCGCCCGGGGCTGTTTTCGCCCATTTCCATCTCGTTGCGCACCACCGTCATCTCGCTGTCCAGGTCGGCGCGCGAGATCACGCTGTTGACCATGCGGTCGGCTTCCATGCGCAGCGCCCAGTCGAGGTTGTCGTCGTTGGCGCTGAAGGTGCCGAAGAAGTTGGTACGGTCCTGCGCGGTGGTGCCGTTCACGCTCATGCCGCGCCGCGCGAACTCGGTCGGGATGGTCTTGTCCGGCAGCGCTGGCGTGCCCTTGAACAGCAGGTGCTCGAGCAGGTGGGCCATGCCGGTCTCACCATAGTTCTCATGGCGGCTGCCGACCAGGTAGGTGATGTTGACGGTGGTGGTGGCCTTGGCCGCGTCCGGTGCCAGTACGATGCGCAAGCCGTTGGGCAGGCGGTATTCGGTGATGCCTTCGACCGACGCCACCTGCGTGGCCCTGGCAGGCGTCGCCGCGGGGGCGGTCTGCACTGGCTGCGCCAACGCCGGCGCGCAGGCAAGCGAAGCAAGCAAGGACAGGTGCAGGGCAGTGCGGCGCATGGCGTCTCCGGGCGGGCGGTGGCAGTGAGTTGGTGGGTGAGGCACGAAGCGCATTCTAGCCGCCGCCCCTGCCAGGAACTGTGCCGCAGCCCACGCCTGCGCGCCAGAGGGAAATGTCCGAATCCAGCGGGTAAGTCGTTGCAGGTAGCGGTAGCATGCCGTCATGCACCTCGATCCCGATACCTGCTACAAGGCCGTGGCCTCGCACGACCGCCGCTTCGACGGACGCTTCTTCGTGGGCGTGTCGTCGACGGGCGTGTACTGCCGGCCGGTGTGCGCAGTACGCACGCCCAAGCGCGAAAACTGCACGTTCTATGAGAGCGCCGCGGCGGCGGAGAAGCATGGCTTCCGCCCCTGCTTGCGCTGCCGTCCGGAGCTGGCGCCCGGGCATGGGCTGGCCGATATTTCAGGCCGGCTGGCGCAGGCCGCGGCCACGCTGATCGACGAGGGCTTCATGGCGGAAGGCAGCGTGGCCGCACTGGCAGCGCGCATCGGCGTGACCGAGCGCCACCTGCGGCGCCTGTTCGATGCACAGTTCGGCGTGTCGGTGCTGGAGTACGCGCAGACGCAGCGGCTGCTGCTGGCCAAGCGCTTGCTGGCCGACACCGCGCTGCCGGTGACCGAAGTGGCGCTGGCGGCGGGTTTCGGCAGCGTGCGCCGCTTCAACGATGTGCTGAAGACCCGCTACGGCCTGACGCCGCTGGCGCTGCGGCGCCGCGCCGCCGACGGCGTGGCCGACCGGCTGGTGTTCGACCTGGGCTACCGTCCGCCGTTTGCCTGGGACGCATGGCTGCGCTTCCTGGCTACGCGCGCGGTGGACGGCATCGAGGCCATCGGGGACGGCACCTATATGCGCACGCTGCTGGTGGATGCCGGCGGCAGCACGCACACCGGCTGGGTACGCATCGAACACGTGCCGCGCCGGCTGGTGCTGCGCGTCACGTTGTCGGCCTCGCTGGCGCGCGTGATTCCGCAGGCGCTGGGCAAGGTGCGCCGCCTGTGCGACCTGGGCTGCCGCCCGGACGTGGTGGACCGGCACCTGGGCGAGCTTGCCGAGGCAATGCCGGGCGTGCGCCTGCCGGGCAGCGTCGATGGTTTTGAGATCGCCGTGCGCGCGGTGGTGGGGCAGGTGATCTCGGTGGTGCAGGCGCGGCGCATCCTGGGCGCGCTGGCGCAGCATGCGGGGCAGGCGCTGGACGGCACGCCCCCCGACGGCCTGCGCTACACGTTCCCGACTGCCGCCGCCATTGCCACCCTGCCAGGGCAAGCCTTGCGCGATGCCGGGGTCTCAGCTGGCAAGGCGCGCACGCTGCTGGCGCTGGCGCAGCGCGTGGCCGACGGCACGCTGGCGCTCGATGCGCACGCGCCGCCTGAGCAGACCGTGGCGGCGCTGCGCGAGGTCGGCGGCATCGGCGACTGGACCGCGCAGTATGTCGCCATGCGCGCGCTGGGCTGGCCCGATGCCTTCCCGGGCACTGACTATGCGCTGCGCAAGGTGCTGGGCGTCAGTACCGTGCGTGCGATGCACGAGCGCACCGCGCAATGGGCGCCGTGGCGTGCCTACGCCGCCATCCACCTGTGGCATCGCTATGAAGCGATGAAGGACGCGGCCAGCGCCGCGGCCGAACCGGAGACGATCACATGACCAGCTATCGCCATATTGACAGCCCGCTCGGGACCATCCTGCTGCGCGTGCAAGGCGCACACCTGACCGGCCTCTTCTTCGCCGGGCAGAAATACCACCCCACGGGCATTGCCGACAGCCGCGACGTGCGGCCGGCCGATGCCGCCGTGCTCGACCGCGCCGCGTCGGAACTGGCCGATTATTTCGCCGGCCGCCGCGATACTTTCACCGTGCCGGTGCGCTTTGCCGGCAGCCCGTTCCAGCAGCGCGTGTGGGAGGCGCTGCTGGCCATCCCCTGCGGCGAGACCGCGTCGTACGGCGAACTGGCCCGCGCCCTGGGGCTGCCGCCCACGCATGCGCGCGCAGTCGGCGGCGCGGTGGGACGCAACCCGCTGTCGGTGATCGTGCCCTGCCATCGCGTGCTGGGCAGTGCCGGCGCACTGACCGGCTACGCCGGCGGCATCGAGCGCAAGCGCGCCTTGCTGCAACGCGAAGGCATCGGCACCACGCCAGGCTGATCGCGCTGGCTGCGCTGCCATGCCGCGCCTGTTCATTGCCGTGGAAGTCCCGCCCGCGCAGGCGGCATGGCTGTTGTCGACCCTGCCGCCCGCGCACGGCGTGCGGCCGGCAGCGCCAGAGCAGGTCCACCTGACCCTGCACTTCCTGGGTGAGTGCAACGTGCCTGGCGCAGCGCTGGAGGCCGCGCTCGACAGCATCCGCGCGCCCGCCTTCCTGCTTCAGGTGGCCGGCACCGGGCGCTTTCGCAGCGGCCAGGGTTCGGTGCTGTGGGCAGGCCTGGCGCCAGGTCCCGGCCTGGACGCGCTGCGCGCCCTGCACGCGGATGTCGGGCAGGCGCTGGCCGAGGCCGCGGGCATTACCCCGGAGCGGCGGCGCTTCCATCCGCACCTGACGCTGGCGCGCTGCAAGCCGTCCGTGCCGGAAAGCGTGCTGCGCGCCTGGCTCGATACGCACCGCACGCTGGCAAGCGAGTCCTGGCACGTGCGGCGGCTGGTGCTGTTCGAAAGCCGGCTCGGCCCGCAAGGCCCCCAGCATCTCGTGCGCCAGGCCTGGCCACTGACGCAGGCTGGCCCTACGCCAGGTTGCTGAGCCCCAGCGCCACGCCCAGCCCGCACAAGGCCGAGCCGATGGCGCGGTCCAGCAGGCGCTGGCGCCGCAGCATCGCCGCGCGCAGCGCGGGCGCGGTGAACACGCACGCCACCAGGCTGAACCACGCCAGGTGCGCCATCGACATGAACCCGCCATAAGCCCATTGCACCGGCACCGGCGTGCGCGCATCGACCACCTGGGTGTAAGTGCTGACCACGAACAGCGTGGTCTTCGGGTTCAGCGCATTGGTCAGGAAGCCCATGCGCAGCGCCGCCCACGGCCGCAGCGTGCGCGCACCTTGCAGGTCTACTGCCAGCGCCTCGCGGTTGCGCAGCGTCTGGATACCGATCCACACCAGGTAGGCCGTGCCCAGCATCTTCACCACCGTCAGCACGCTGTGCGCATGGGTCATCAGCAGCGCCACCCCGAACATCGTATAGAGCACATGCACCTGTACCCCCAGCGCGATCCCGAACGCGCTGAGCAGGCCGGCGCGGCGACCGTACAGGTAGCTGTTGCGGGTCACCATGGCGAAGTCCGGGCCCGGACTGACAACGGCCAGCACGGTCACGGCGGCGACCGCCAGGGATTCGGCGATTGGAGGCATTTTCTGTCAGATTACGTTGCAGTTATCCGGAGATCGCCACATCGGGAGATCCGGGCGTACCCAATTCTGCGGGCCGGAAAGGACCGCCACAACCGATATATACTCGCGCAATTACGTGAGAAAAACTGACTGATGCACTGGCTGGGCTGGATCCGATTCTTCGAGGCCGCGGCGCGCCACGAAAGCTTTGTCCGGGCGGCGGAGGAACTGCACCTGACCCATGGCGCGGTCAGCCGGCAGATCCGCCAGCTCGAGGACACGCTGGGCGTGGCGCTGTTCGAGCGGCGCAACCGCGGGGTTTTCCTGACCGAGGCGGGGCGCACGCTGTTTGCGGCGTCCACGCAATCGATGGAGGTGCTGGCCGGCGCCGCCGCGCGCATCCGCACACAGCCGCCGGGGCGGGCGCTGGTGCTGTCATGCGAGCCGACCATCGCCATGCGCTGGCTGATCCCGCGGCTGCCGCGCTTTGCCGCGCGCCATCCCGATATCCCGCTGCACCTGATGGCCGCGGGCGGGCCGATCGACTTCACCCGCAGCGGCGCCGACCTGGCACTGCGGCGCAATGACTTTGCCTTCGATGCGCGCTGGCACGCGCGCGAGGTGGCGCAGGAACGGGTAGGGCCGGTGTGTCGGCCGCAGCTTGCGCAGGGGGCGGCCACGGTCCCGGCGCGCCTGCATACGCGCACGCGGCCCGAGGCATGGCAGCGCTGGCAGGCGGTGCGCGGCGATGCCGCCGCCGTCGTGCAGTGCGAAGGCGACGCCTGGTACGAGCATTTCTACCTCAGCCTGCAGGCCGCCGCCGCGGGGCTGGGCTGGGCCATGGCCTCGCAGCTGATGGCCGCTGACGAGATCGCCGATGGCCGGCTGGCCGCGCCATTCGACTTTGTGGCCGACGGATCGGCCTATCATCTGCTGTCGCCCGCACCGTTTGAACACGACACGCGCCGGCTGGTGCTGCTGGCTTGGTTGCGCGAAGAGGCGCAGGCAACGCTTGCTGCGCCGCCGCCATCGCCGTTGGACGCCTGAAAGCGGCGTGCGCGCTACCCCCCGGAAGTCTGTGCTTAAGTTCTGCCACAGATCTGCCGAAGTGAGACCATGAGTCTTGCCGGGCAATGGGGCAGGCGCTTAACATGCGCGCGGCCGGCAGGCCCAAGCCCCCGTACCCGGCGATCCCAGCCACTTCAGACGTTGCGTGAATCCATGAATCAGCACGATGCCTCCGGGCCAGCCGATAACGGCGCCGAATCCGACATTGAGCCGGCGGATGAGCGTTATCGCCTGACGCACAACTCGCAGATCGGCACCGTGCTGCGCGACCTGTCCTGGCAGAAGTGCATGCTGAGCGTGCGCACCCGCACCGGGCACCAGTTCGTCACGTCGGTCCTGCACGTCGACCCGGTCGACCGCACCTTCGTGTTTGACTGGTGCAATACAGAGCCCGAACGGATGTCGCTGCTGACCTCGGAGGAGAACGCCTTCTCGGGGCTGTTGCGCGGCGTGCCGGTCAACTTCGTGGTGGGCCAGCCGGGCGCCACGCGCTATGAGGAAGGCCCGGCCTTCGTTGTCGAATTCCCGGAGAAGCTCTACCACTTCCAGCGCCGCCGTCATTTCCGCGCGCGCACGCTGGTGACCAGGGCCTACCGCTGCGAGATCCACATGTCAGACAAGACCGTGCTGGGGCTCGATATCGCCGACCTGTCGCTGTCGGGCGTGGGGCTGCGCTCGAAGACGGTCTCGGCAGAGCAGTTGCCGGTCGGCACCACGGTCGGCAAGTGCCGGCTGGACTTCCGCGAGCTGGGCAAGCTTGAGCTGGACCTGCAGGTGGTTGGCCACTGGCTGGTGGGCCATGACGACAGCGCCATCCACCATTTCGGCTGCGCCTTCATCCATCCGGACGGGCGCATAGAGAACTTCCTGCAGCGGCTGGTATTTGCGCTGGAACTGGCGCACCGGGGCTGATGCACCGTAGCGGATGCCGCGGCATATTGCCGGCCACGGCGTGACCGCGGCCATGCTCAGACCCGCGCGGCTGCGCGGGTGGTTAGCGGACTAGTAAGCGGCAATCAGGAGCCGATCAGCCGGCCGATTGCCGCCGCGGCTTCGCGTATCGGCGGCAGCAGCCGCGAGATCATCTCCGCTTCGGAGACACGCGCGGCGCGCACGCTCACGCTCAGCCCCGCCAGCACGATGCCGGAGGCCGAGCGCACCGGCACGGCCATCGCGCGCAGGCCCGGTTCCAGCTCTTCATCGACGATCACGTAGTCCACTTCGCGGGCGCGCTCGAAGCATGCTTCCAGCTCCTGGCGCGAGACCTTGGTCTGCAGCGTGCGCGGGCGCAGCTCGGCATGCTCGAAGAAGCCGTCCAGCACCGTGGCGGGCTGGTGCGCCAGCAGCAGCCGGCCGTTGGAGGTGCAGTAGGCCGGCAGGCGGCTGCCCATGCCCAGCGAATAGTTCAGCACCCGCTGCACTTCGGAGCGCACCAGGTACAGGATGTCGGTGCCGTCCAGGATCGCCAGCGTGCAGGTCTCGTGGATGCGTGCGCTCAGGTTGTCCAGGATCGGCTGCGCCAGGGACACCAGCGAGGTCGACGAGAAATAGGCGTGGCCCAGGTGCAGCACGCGCGGCCGCAGCGCAAACTGCCCATCCTGCTGGCTGACGTAGCCGAGCTGTTCCAGCGTATAGAGGCAGCGGCGCACCGAGGCGCGCGACAGCTGCGTGCGCTGCGCCACCTGCGAGATCGTCAGCGGGCGCTTGCGTTCCGAGAAGGCCTCCAGCACGGTCAGCCCGCGCGCCAGCGACAGCATGAAGTTGGGATCGCCGGCAAAACTGGCGAGCAGGTCGGCCTGGGGCCGGGCAACGCGGACGGTGTCGGCCTGTGCATGGCCAAGACCGAGGGGGCGGAGGACATCCATTGGGAGGTGTGTTGTCTGGGCTTGTTGTCCGATAATCGCGCAATCTTAAACCGGCTGGCCGCCAGGGGCCAGCCTTTGCTGCATTCGCGCATCGCCCGCACGGCACGAGGGCCGGATGCTGCGCTGCGTCAGCGCCCGCGCCGCTCCGCGATCTCGTAGAGCGCCATGCCTGCCAGCATGGCGCCGACAAAGCCCCAGGCCTTGGCATAGCCGGCACCGAGCGCTACCAGTGCGAACGCCGCGCTGCCCAGCACCAGCGATGCCTACCAGCAGCCCGGCCGCCAGCACCTCGGCCCAGCCGGCATCGATTTGCGCCGCGGGCATGGCATCGAACGCGCCCGCCAGCCACGGCGCCAGCAACAGCCCGATCACAAAGGCGGCGCGCCAGGCGCTGTCGCCGTGCGGCAGCTTCAGCAGGCCGCCGACAATGCCGCTGATGCCGGCAATCGGCCGAGACCCGGGATCATCAGCGCTGCCGCGAGGCCGATGACCAGCCCGCCGGCCAGCGACAGCCACGGCGTGAAATGGGTGAAATCAATCTGCATGGGAGGAGGCGCGCGAAGGGGCGCGGAGCGGCCGCAAGTGCAGACCGAGGCCCGGATTATGGGCGCCGCATGCCAAGCGGGCGCCCAAAAAAAATGTCGCCGCTGGGGAGCGGCGACCGGGGAAGGTCGTCATTCAAGAGGGGGTCTTGGTGACGTAAAAAGTATAGATATTTGAATTAAGACATTACATACAACTTTGGTAGGGTACGGCGGGTTCACATTTGGTGAGCGCTTATGCTGGCCGGCTCAGAAGGGTTTGCCCAGGAACAGGTAAAAGCTGTATGTGCCTGCGGCGGCGCGTCCATAGGCCAGGTAAAGCGGGCCCAGCGGACTATCCAGCGCCAGGAAGACCGAGCCGGATTTGAGCAGCCCGGTCGGGCTTCCCGGCACCAGCGGGTCGCCCATGCGGCCCGCCTCCAGCGAAAAGCCTGCGTACACGCCTTGCAGCAGGGTCTGGCGCGCAAGCTTGTTGTAGTACACCAGCCGCGCAAACTGCAGGTTGCCGCCCAGCAGCTGTCCCGTGGCATAACCGGATTGCTGCAGGAAGCCGCCCCACTGGAACAGGTCATAGCGCGGCAGCGGCTTGCCGCCAAGATTGCTGCCGACCTTGAAGGCCAGCGAGACCGTGTTGTCACCGAACGAGTGGGCATAGATGCCCTCCGCCTGCGCTTTGACATAAGCCTGGTCGGCACCCAGCCCCGGCTGCGAGGCGTAGATGTGCAGCCGGGCCGCATAGCCGAAGCGCGGGAAGTCGACGCTGTCGAGCTGGTCGAACAAGAGCCGCCCGGTGATGGCGCCGCGCCGGATATTGCCCGGGCCTGGCGACAGCGACTCGGGGCCGGTGCTCAGGGTGGCGTGTTCCGAGCCGGTCTGCACGCCCACGCGCAGCTCGCCGTACTTGGTGAACTGGCTGCCCGCGTCCAGCGCGATGTCAAAGCGGCGCAGGTCGTAGGTGGCGATGCGCGTGCTGCCCTGGAAGACATTGACCGGGCGCCGCTCCAGCTCGATGCGTGGCGCGATAAAGAAGTACTGGCGCGTATCCAGCGGTTGGTAGAACTCACTGATCAGCGACGAGGTCTGGCCCACCTGCGCATCGGTGCGCCATTCGGCGCCAAGCGCATTGAGCCAGGTGCGCCGGTAGCTGCCCACCAGGTTGAAATAGGCATCGCCGCGGAAATCCGAGCTCAGCCCGAGCCCGAAGCGCAGGTAGTCGGGACCGTAGGATTTCTCCACCGCATTGACCGCCAGCACGCGCTTGCCGGGCTCTTCCAGGATGCCGTAGTTGACGTGCTCGAAGTCGCCGGTGCCGAACAGGCGGCGCATGTCCTGGTCCAGCGTGGCCTGGTCGACCGGCTGCCCGGGCTTGGTTTCCATCACCGCGGTGGCGTAGTCCGGGTTGACGCGCTGCAGCGGCGCCAGCCGGATCTCGTCGACCGGGCGGGTGTCGGGCGGCTGTACCTCCTGTTGCCTGGCGCGCAGTTGCGCATATTGCGCCGGCGGCAGTGCCAGCGGCGCAAGGCGGTCGGCGACCTTGCGCGCGGCGGCCTCGCCGATGGGGATGGTTGCCGGAAGGTGGTCGAAGTCGGTCGCGGAGAAATCGCCCAGCGCCGGCTCGATCAGCACGTCGGTGGGCCGCAGCGAGGCCAGCGACGCACGCACGTTCTGCTCGGTCAGGATATTGAGCATCTGGCCGGTCACGCCGATGATCGAGGTCAGCTCCTCGCGCTTCATCAGCGGCGTGCCTAGGTTCACCGCGATCACGACATCGGCGCCCATCTTGCGCGCCACGTCCACCGGCAGGTTGTCGGTCAGGCCGCCGTCGACCAGCAGCCGGCCCTCATACTCGGCCGGCGCCACCGCGCCCGGCACCGACATGCTGGCGCGCATCACGTTGGCCAGCTCGCCCTGGCTGAACACTACTGGCGTGCCCGCCACCAGGTCCGTGGCCACGGCGCGGTAGGGAATCGGCAGATGGTCGAAGTCCCGGTAGCCGGGCGCGTTTGCCAGCTGGCGCAGCACGGTCTCCAGCTGCACGCCCGAGACCGCGCCCTTAGGCAGCAAGAGGCCGCTGGCCTGCACCCCGATCTCCGGCGTGAACAGGTTGGTGAAATCGTCCTGCTTGCGCCGGATGGTCAGGTCCTGGCGCGGCGGGCGTTCCTTGAAGATCTTGTCGGTGCTCAGGCCGCCGACCAGCCGCTCCATTTCGGCGGGCACCATGCCGGTGGCATAGGCACCCCCCACCAGTGAACCCATGCTGGTGCCTGCGATGCAGTCGACCGGGACGCGCATCGCCTCCAGCACCTTGAGCACGCCGATATGCGCCGCGCCGCGCGCGCCGCCGCCCGAGAGCACCAGGCAGATGCGGGGGCGCGCGCCCGCGGCCCGCTGCGGCGTGGCTGCCGCGGCCTGGTTCGCGGGCGGCTCAATCGCCGGCGCCGCCGGCATGGAGGCCGGCTCAGCGGCCAGGACCGCGCCCGCAGCCAGCGCCAGGGCCGCCGGTACGAGCAGTTCGCGCAAGCAATGGAATGGGGCTGCCTTCATGGCACCGTGGGGTTCGCAATCGGTTCGCTGACGGCCGCAGCGCGCGGCAGTGGCCCCGCCCGGCGGCCGCCGGGCGGGACATCCGGCTATCTTCGGGCAAAATGCCGCATGCAGGCCGCCCGCTCGCGGCCGTGCAAAAACAATTCATCACGCCGTTCGGAAGCGTGCAGATCGGCACGCGACCCCGCGGTGCCCTGCACTAGGATGGATACAGGCGAGGTGCTTGGGGGTTGCATGTACGGTTATTTCTTTTGCCAGACCGCCGCGGGACAGCTCACGCTCATTCCCCGCGAGAAGGACTGGATGCTGATGCTGGGCAATGGCGTGATGGGGAGGTTCCCGGATGCCCAGGCAGCGGTGGATGCCCTGCACGAAGGCACCCTGCGGGTGCAGGGGCAGCGCATCGATGCCAGCGCGCTGGGCGTGCCGGCACGCGCGCACGACTGGCTCTACCATGTACTGAGCCGCTGACGCGGCGCACCGGCGGACGCGCTGTCCCGCCAAAGGGGGAATCGCCATGACTGCCCTGGTCGAGTGGACCCGCGAGCATACCTGCCGGCTGTTTCCGATGTCGGCCGAATACCATCGCAGCGACGGCAACCAGGTGCAGGTCAGCTGGCAGGCCGAGCCGGCCGGCTCGCCCGGGCGCTGTCGCCTGAGCGCGGCCCTGCAGTTCGACCAGAGCGTGATCGACGCCGTCTACCTGGCCGACGCCGCCGAACTTGCCCGCATCGGCGCCAGGCTGGCCAGCGTGGTGTCGCGCCGGCTTGCCGAGGACGACATCGCCTGCCTGGCGGGCACGGCGCTGGTGATCCCGGTCGGCGAGGGGCTGCTCAGCCACTGAGGGGTCCGGCGGCAGGCCGGGGCTGGCGGGAATATACTGGCGGTTGATCCGCCATTGCGCCTGTTCGCGAACTGTCAGTGTCCCAAGCGTCCCCCGCCATGCCCCCCGACGACCCCCGCCCGGTGCCGCCAGAGCGGCCCGGCGACGACGAGTGCTGCGGCTCCGGCTGCGATCCCTGCATCTTCGACTACTACTACCAGGAGATGGACCGCTACCGCGAGGAGCTGCGCGCCTGGGAGGCGCGCCAGGCGGCGCGCCATGCCGAGGATCCGGCAAGTTGAGCGAGCCGCTGCAACCCCCGCACCCGACGTCCGCGCTGTTCGATTTCGTGCAGCGCCACCCGCGCCTGTTCGTGCTGACCGGCGCGGGCATCAGTACCGATTCCGGCATTCCCGGCTACCGTGACGCGCGCGGCCAGTGGCAGCGCTCGCAGCCCATCACGCTGCAGGCCTTCCTGGGCTCGCACGCGGGGCGCCAGCGCTACTGGGCGCGCAGCATGCTTGGCTGGCCGGTGGCGTGGCAGGCGCGACCCAATGCCGCGCACCATGCGCTGTCGCGCCTTGGCGCGCACGGCCGGCTCACGGCGCTGGTCACGCAGAATGTCGACGGCCTGCACCAGCGCGCCGGCAGCGAGGGTGTGATCGAACTGCATGGCAGCCTGGCCAGCGCCATCTGCCTGGACTGTGGCACGCGCCATGACCGCGCCGGCCTGCAGGACTGGCTGCTGGCACAGAACGCCGCGCTGCGCGACGTGATCGCCGAGCCCGCCGCCGATGGCGACGTGCATTTCGAATCGCCGCTGTTCGCGCAGTTCCGCGTGCCCGAGTGCGGGCGCTGCGGCGGCATCCTCAAGCCGGACGTGGTGTTCTTCGGTGAATCCGTGCCGCGTCCGCGGGTCGATGCCGCGCGTGCGGCACTGGAAGCAGCGGATGCCATGCTGGTGGTCGGTTCGTCGCTGATGGTCTATTCCGGCTACCGCTTCTGCGTCTGGGCCGGACAGATGGGCAAGCCCGTGGCCGCGCTCAACCTGGGCACCACGCGCGCGGACGCGATGTTCGTGCTGAAGGTGGAAGCCGGATGCGCGCCGACACTGCAGGCGCTGGTGTCCCGGCTGGAGCAGGGCACGACAAAACCTCGTTGACGCGATGGCCGCACAGGCATAGCATCGCCAGATTGCTTCTTCAAAGTCTTCGATTCCCACCATGACCGCAGACCGCCAACGCCCCATCAACGCCGCGCCCCCGGGCCGCGCGTTGCCATGCGTGCGTCGCCAGCCTGCGTTCACATCTGTCGCGCCGCCGCCGTTCATCGGCGGTGCGCACCCGCCGCCGCCGCCGCGCGGCTGACGGGTACGCCCCCCAGCCTCATTCGTCTCCGGTAGTCCCGTATCCGTGTGCCTGCGCGCACGGCAGCCGCACGCCTGTACGCGTCTGCCGCCGTCCCATGGCCGCATGCCGATGCGCGTCGCCGGAGCCTGCCAAGCTGACGACAGGTGACATCCATGACAACCGACAAAGACTGCGTGGCGCAATTCGACGCCGCCACCGGCACACGCACCACCAACTCCTTCGCCTGGGCCACGCCCCTCTTCGTGCTGCTGTGGAGCAGCGGCGCCATCGCCGCCCGGCTGGCCCTCGACCACGCCACGCCCTTCGCCTTGCTGACGCTGCGTTTCGCGCTGGTCTGCGCCGTGCTGGGCGCGATCGGCCTGGCCAGGCACCGCCAGCTGCCGCCGCGCGGCGAGCGGCTGTACACCGCCGTGACCGGCCTGCTGCTGATCGGCGGCTACTCCGTCTTTTACTTCCTTGCGCTCGACCACGGCATGACACCCGGCGTGCTCGCCACCGTGCTTGGCGCCCAGCCGATGCTGACCCTGCTGCTGACCGAGCGGCGCTTCAGCGCCGCACGCATGGCGGGCCTGGCCTTCGCGCTCGCCGGGCTGGCCATGGTGGTGGCGGACAGCCTGCTGCTGGCCAGACTGTCGCTGGCGGGCATGCTGTGCGCGCTGGCCTCGCTCGCCAGCATGACCGTCGGCGCCATCCTGCAGAAGCGCATCACGCGTGCACCGGCTGAAGTGCTGCCGCTGCAGTACGGCGCGAGCCTCGCGGCCTGCCTGCTGTGCCTGCCGTTCCAGCCCTTCGCCTTCGATGCTTCGCTGGCGTTCGCTGCGCCGTTGCTGTGGCTGGCACTGGTCATTTCGATCGGTGCGACGCTGCTGTTCTACCGCCTGATCCGCGCGGGCAACCTGGTCAACGTTACCAGCCTGTTCTACCTGGTGCCGGCGGGTACGGCGGTGCTCGACTACCTGCTGCTGGGCAACCGCATGGCGCCGCTGGCGATGGCGGGAATGGGGGCGGTGCTGGCGGGGTTGGGGGTGGTGTTCAGAGGTGGGCGGGGATGAGGTAGAGGAAGAAGGAGCGAGCCTGGCCCGCAGGCTATGCCTACCGCTGCTTCACCTCCACCCGCACTTCATCCTTGCCCACGGTAATCGCCCCCGGCTCCACATCCTTGCCGCCGACGCGCAGCTCCTCGGGCTTGAAGGTGTAGACCGGATAGTCCTTCAGCAGCTGCTGCGCAACCACGGCGCCGATCGCATTGAGTTGTTCGCGGTATTGCCCCATGCCGGCAACTTCCACCTGCTGCACGGTCGGGTTGTCTAGCAGCACCGCGCGCTTGGCCGGGTCATAGCGCACGCCGCTGTTCAGCGCGAGCTTGCCGTCTACCGGCGGGGAGGGCAGCAAGGCGTTGGTCAGGCGTGCGTCGACGTGGGTGGTGACGCGGTTGTTGGCTTCGTCCAGCACCAGCCGGGGATGGCTGAGCTGCACGCTGACGACTTCGGCGTAGCGCAGCGTGGCGGGGAAGCGCTGGTCCAGGGCGGTCTGCAGTTCCTGCCGGGAGAGGGAGTACTCGCCGGTCCAGATGTTGTAGCCGGCCAGCGCCGAGGAGGCACCAGCGACGCAGGCGGCGGCAATCAGCAGGGAAGGTTTCACACGCATGTGGCGGATGGGGCGCGCCTGTCGAGGGCGGCGATGGATGGGTCAGCCTGTCAGACCGCGCGGGCGGGGTGGCGTTCCGTCACATCGGCGATCGGCCCGCGTCCATCAGTAGTGCGGCGGGATTTCCTGCTGGGGATCGGCTTCGGCCGCGGTGGTGGCGGCGCTGCGCACCTGCTGGTACAGCGCGCGGAACTGTTCCTGCAGCAGGTCGATCTGCTGCTGCTGGCGCGCCACGGTGCTGTTCAGGGTATCAAGCAGGTCTTCCTGGAAGGCGAGCTTGATTTCGAGTTCGTTGATGCGATCGTCCATGGCGTGGTTTCTCCGGCAGGCGGCGCATTGTAAGCCTATCGGCCCACATGGCGCTCCGCCGGCCGGGAAACGGCGTTACATCTTGCTTACTTCGGTGCCGTCAGCAGCATCCACATGATGCCGAAGCGGTCGGTGACCATGCCGAACTGCTCGGCGAAGAAGGTCTTGTCCAGCGGCATCACCACCTGGCCGCCTTCCTTCAGGCCGTTGAAGGCTTTTTCGACCGCGGCCTTGTCCGGGTAGTTGATCGACAGGCCGAATCCCTGGAAGTTGGGCTGGTTCGAGCAGCGGCCGTCGGAGGCCATGATCACGCTGTCGCCGATCTGGAACTCCATGTGCATGACCTTGTCTTCGGTGCCGGCGCCGGGCTGGCACCCCGGGCTGGCCTTGTCGGCCTCTGGGTTTTCCTTGAACGTCATCCGCATGTTGACCTTGGCGCCGAGAATCTTCTTGTAGAACTCAACGGCTTCATCGCAACGGCCTTCGAAAAACAGATAGGGTTGGACTTGCATGACAACTCCTGTAGGTAGGCCGCCGCTCGGGCGGCCGTGGATATCGGCATGGCGCGCGAATCAGGCGGCGCGCTGGCAACTGGCGCACGCTCTTGTGTACGCCGTCCACAATACCTTAGCAAAGAAAATGGACGCCGTCCACATCAAGTGAGTGGAGTGTGTGAGGACCGGGTGGCGGGCGGGAAGCCCACGGTGCTGCACTAGAATGGCCGCGACACCACCAGCGCCAATCCCTTCGACCGTCCCGACCTAAGCGGAGTTGCCTTGCGTTACGAACTGACCGACCTGCGCCTGTTCCAGGCCATTGCCGATGCGCAAAGCCTGTCAGGTGGCGCTTCGGCCACGCATATCACCGCGTCGGCGGCGAGCTACCGGCTGAAGAACCTGGAGCACGCGATGGGCACGCCGCTGTTCGTGCGCACCGCGCGCGGCATGGAACTGACGCCCGCCGGTGAAACCCTGCTGGTCCATGTGCGCGAACTGCTGCTTGGCGTGGAGCGCATGCATGGCGAGGTGGGACGCTTTTCTGCCGGGCTGAAGGGCAATATCCGGCTGCTGGCCAACAGCAGTTCGCTCAACGGTTTCATCATCCCGAGCGTGAGCCGCTTCCTGCTGGCCAACCCGGATGTGAACATCGACCTGGAGGAGCGCGCCAGCCAGTCGATCCTGGCGGCGGTGGCGGCGCACGAAGCCGATGTCGGCATCCTGGCGGGAGATTTCCAGACGGGCGGCGAAGCCACCGGCGTGCGCTCGGTGCGCTATGCGCGCGACGAGCTGATCCTTGCGGTGGCCGCGGATCACCCGCTGGCGCGCGAGCCTGAAGTGCGTTTCGGCGCGGCGCTGGCCTTCGACTTTGTCTGCATGAGCCGCACCAGCAGCAACTTCCTGTTCCTGCGCGACATGGCGCAGCGCGCGGGCAAGGGGCCCAACGTGCGGCTGCATGCGCACAGCTTCGATGCGGTGCTGTCGCTGGCCGAGGCCGGCGTGGGGGTGGCGCTGGTGCCGCGCAGCGTGGCGGCGCAGGCCTTGCGTGAGGCGCGCGTGGTGGGGGTGCGGCTGGCAGAGCCGTGGGCCCTGCGCGAACTGAACCTGATCGTGCGCGCCGACGGCAAGCTGCCGGCGTTTGCCGAGGCCTTTGCGCAGTTCCTGCTGAACGATCCGCGCGTGGTGGCCACGCGCGAAGGCGGCGCCGTCGCGGCCACGGCGCCGTAAGCACTTCCCCGCGCTTCAGCGCTTGCGGTTCAGGAAGGTGGCCATGTGCTGCTGCGGCTCGCCGGTGTCGAAGGCGCTGCCGAACTCGGTCACGCTGTTGTTGATCGACACTTCCAGCGGCGCATCTTCCCACTCGCGCAGCAGGCGCTTCTGCTGACGCACCGCGACCGGGCCGAAGCCGGCCAGCAGCGCGGCCACGCGTTCGATTTCCAGGTCCAGCTCCGCCAGCGGCACCACGCGGCTCACCAGCCCCCACTGCAGCGCCTCGGCGGCATCGGAGATCTCGCCCGTCAGCAGCATCCATGCCGTGCGCGCATTGCCGATCAGGCGCGGCATCAGCGCGGCGTGGATCACCGACGGGATGCCGACCTTCACTTCCGGCATGCCCAGCTGCGCGTTGTCGGCGGCGATGCGGATATCGCACGCCAGCGCCAGTTCCAGCCCACCGCCCAGGCACCAGCCCGGCATGCGCGCGATCACGGGCACCGGCAGGTGGCGCACGGCGTCGCACAGGCGGCGCAGGCCGCTGATGAAGGCCTCGGCGCTGGCGCGGTCCAGCGCGGCCATTTCCTTGATGTCGGCACCGCCGACAAAGCCTTTCTCGCCGGCGCCGCGCAGCACCAGCACGCGTACCGCGTCATTGCCGGCCAGCGCTTCGATGGCGCGCGTGAGCGATGCGATCACCGGCGTGCTCAGGATATTGAGCGAGCCCGCCTCGCGGATGGTGACGGTGGCGATGCCGCGCGCGTCGATCTCGACGCCGGCGTGCGGTTCTTGCTGAAGTGCGCTCATGTCGTTCCTTGTGGCTTACTGGAGCCTGGTGAAGTGGATGTCCTCGACGACTTGCTTCCAGTGCGCATTCTGCGCCCGGATCAGGTCGCCGAAGGCCTTGCGCGATGTCGGTGCCGGGACCGCGCCTTGTTTCTCGATGGCGGCGATCACCTCCGGCTCGGCCAATACCTGGCGCACGGCGTCGTTGAGCTTGTCGAGGATGGCAGCGGGCGTGCCCGCCGGTGCGCCCAGGCCGAACCACGACGGGTTGTTCATCGCCGGCAGCCCGGCCTCGGCATAGGTCGGCACATTGGGCAGCACCTTCAGGCGCTGCTTCGCGGCGACCGCCAGCGGCTTCAGGCGCCCACCCTGGATCAGGCCCGACGACGATGGGATATTGTCGAACACCACCTGGATCTGGCCCGCCACCGCATCGTTGAGCGCCGGGCCCAGGCCCTTGTACGGCACGTGCAGCATGCGCGTGCCGGTGGCGTTCATGAACAGCTCGCCGTTCATATGGCTCAGTCCGCCGTTGCCGGACGAGCCGAACGAGTACTTGCCGGGGTTGGCCTTCAGCAGCTTGATGAACGACTGCAGGTCCGTGGCCGGGAACGCCGGGTTGACCACCAGCACGTTGGGCACGTCGGCCAGGTTGCTGACCGGAGCGAAGTCCTTGACCGGGTCATAGGCGGTCTTCAGGTAGACATTGGGGTTGACCGCGTGCGAGCTCTCCACCTCCATCACCAGCGTGTAGCCGTCGGCCGGCTGCTTGGCCGCGTAGGCGCTGCCGACCGCGCCGCCGGCGCCCGGGCGGTTCTCGACCACCACCGGTTGCCCCAGCACCGGGCCCAGGCGCGTGCCGACGATGCGCGCGATGATGTCGGTGGTGCCGCCGGCGGCATAGGGGACGATCATCTTGATCGGCCGGTCGGGATACGCGCTTGCATGCGCGGCGCCGCTTGCGCATGCAGCCAGCAGCGCGATGGCGGTGAAGGTTGGTTTCATCGGTGTCTCCGTGTCAGTGTTTTCGGTCTTGTGGGTCGCTGCGCGCCGTTCAGCCTGCCGGGCTGTGTTCGCCCAGCAGCGGCGGCGGTGGCAGCGCCAGGTCGTGCCCGGCCAGCATCGGGTTGCGCACCATGGGCACTTTGCCCATGACGGGGTGTTCGGCCACCTGCATCAGCCCGCGGTGTTGCACCTGTGGGTGGGCGAAGACTTCATCCATAGTGTGGATCGGCCCCCAGGGCACGCCGGCCGCATCGAAGGCATCGGTCCACGCAGCGCGCGTGCGTGTGGGGAATAGATCGGTCAGCACGGCGCGCAGCGCGGGCAGGTGCTCAATGCGCGCGGAGTTGGTGGCGTAGCGCGGGTCCTGCGCAAGATCCGGCATGCCGGCCACGGCGCAGAAGCGCGCGAACTGGCGGTCATTGCCGATCGCCAGGATCAGGTGGCCGTCGGCGCAGCGGAACACTTCATAGGGCGCGCAGTTGGGATGGGCATTGCCGCTGCGCTGCGGGTTCTGGCCCGACACCAGGTAGTTGGCAGCCTGGTTGGCGTTCATCGCCACTGCGACATCGAGCAGCGCGATATCCAGGTGCGCACCCAGCCCGGTCGCCTGGCGCTGGTACAGCGCGGCCAGGACGGCGGAGGTGGCATACATGCCGGTGCTCAGGTCGACCACGGCGACGCCGGTGCGCAGCGGCCCGGCGCCGGGCGTGCCGTCGGGCTGGCCGGTGTAGCTCATCAGCCCGCCCATGCCCTGGAACACATAGTCATAGCCGGGTTTGTCCGCCATCGGCCCGCTCTGGCCGAAGCCGGTGATCGACAGGTAGACCAGGCGCGGATTGATCGCCTTGAGCGTGTCGTAGTCCAGCCCGTAGCGGCGCAGCGTGCCGACCTTGTAGTTCTCGACCAGCACGTCGGCCTCGCGCGCCAGCTCACGTACCTGCGCGGCGCCCTCGGGCGTGCCATAGTCGATCGCGACCGAGCGCTTGCCGCGGTTGCAGCAGATGAAGTAGCCAGACAGGCGCTGCGTGTCTCCGCTGCCCTCGGGCGCTTCCAGGTAGGGCGGGCCCCAGCCGCGGGTATCGTCGCCGCGCTCCGGGTGCTCGACCTTGGTCACCTCGGCGCCCAGGTCGGCCAGGTTCTGGGTACACCAGGGACCGGCCAGGATGCGCGACAAGTCCAGGACCCGGACTCCTTCCAGGGCGCGATGCAGCATGACGACTCCGCTTTCAGACAACAGTGCGGCGGAGTATAGGGAGGGGCCCAGGCGCGAACCAGTCGAGAGTTTTGAAAGGCGCGTTCGCGGGATTTGAATGGTCCGGCGGGCCCGGATGCAGGTGGCGCCGACGCCCCCGCCAGTCCCGGCGTTTGGCGCGTGGGCGCTGCCGTGTCACAATTCGCGTTTGGCACTGACTCGGCACGTGACTCGGCCGGCCGCGTCGCCGTGCTTCCCGCCGCCCCGGCGCGCGTATTGGAAGCCCGCCCAAGAGCCGACAAATTCACTTAGATTTTCTGGCGATGACTACCATCCTTCAGCACATTCCTTCCGGCCAGCGCGTCGGAATCGCCTTCTCCGGCGGCCTTGACACCAGCGCGGCGCTCCTCTGGATGCGCCAGAAGGGCGCCGTCCCCTACGCCTACACCGCCAACCTGGGCCAGCCCGACGAGCCCGACTACGACGACATCCCCCGCCGCGCCAAGGCCTACGGTGCCGAGGAAGCCCGCCTGGTCGACTGCCGCACGCAACTGGTGGCTGAAGGCATCGCCGCCATGCAGTGCGGCGCGTTCCACATCTCGACTGCCGGCATCACCTACTTCAACACCACCCCGATCGGCCGTGCTGTCACCGGCACTATGCTGGTTGCCGCAATGAAGGAAGATGGCGTCAACATCTGGGGCGATGGCAGCACGTTCAAGGGCAATGACATTGAGCGTTTCTACCGCTACGGTCTCCTGACCAACCCCGGCCTGCAGATCTACAAGCCGTGGCTGGACCAGCAGTTCATTGACGAACTGGGCGGCCGCGCCGAGATGTCGGAGTTCATGCGCCAGAACGGCTTCGACTACAAGATGTCGGCCGAAAAGGCATACTCGACCGACTCCAACATGCTGGGCGCCACCCACGAGGCCAAGGACCTGGAGCACCTGGATTCAGGCATCCGCATCGTCCAGCCGATCATGGGCGTGCAGTTCTGGCGCGATGACGTGGAAGTGAAGCGCGAAGAAGTCACCGTGCGCTTCGAGGAAGGCCAGCCGGTCGCGCTGAACGGCCAGACCTTCGCCAACAGCGTCGACCTGTTCATGGAGGCCAACCGCATCGGCGGGCGCCATGGCCTGGGCATGAGCGACCAGATCGAGAACCGCATCATCGAAGCCAAGAGCCGCGGCATCTACGAAGCCCCGGGCCTGGCGCTGCTGTTCATCGCCTACGAGCGCCTGATCACCGGCATCCACAACGAAGACACCATCGAGCAGTACCGCGACAACGGCCGTCGCCTGGGCCGCCTGCTGTACCAGGGCCGCTGGTTCGACCCGCAAGCCATCATGCTGCGCGAAACCGCCCAGCGCTGGGTGGCGGGCGCCATCACCGGCGAAGTCACCATTGAACTGCGCCGCGGCAACGACTACTCGATCCTGAACACCACCTCGCCCAACCTGACCTACAAGCCGGAACGGCTGACCATGGAGAAGGGCGAGTCGATGTTCACGCCGCTGGACCGGATCGGCCAGCTGACCATGCGCACGCTGGATATCGTCGACACGCGCGAGAAGCTGCAGACTTATGCCAAGAGCGGCCTGCTGTCGACCAAGGTCAGCGCCTCGCTGCCGAAGCTGGAAGACTGAGCTTCGCCGCGCCTCGCCTGACGGCGGGCCAGCGAGAAACCGGCACCTTCGGGTGCCGGTTTTTTTTGTCTCGGCGTTTTCCCCAGCTGTCCCGGAATGTCAAACGTACGTCCCGGAATATCAAACCGCGCGGTCCCGATCGCCAGATACTGCCTGCGCTCGTCACCCTTCGGCGGCGGGCTGTGAACGCACGGCGGCGCGAAGACCGCCGGTCTGCTTCCGGAGACGCCCATGTCCAGACCCCGCCTTGCCCTTGCCGCAGAGTCGGCCACGCCGGCCCTGCCGGCTGCTGCCGGACCGCGCTATGCGTGGCTCGTCTTTGCGCTGACGTTCGCGCTGCTGCTGTCGGACTATATGTCGCGCCAGGTGCTCAACGCGGTGTTTCCGCTGCTGAAGGCCGAATGGCAGCTCGGTGATACGGAGCTGGGCGCGCTCGGCGGCGTGGTGGCGCTGATGGTGGGCGTGCTCGCGATTCCGCTGTCGCTGCTGGCCGACCGCTGGGGACGCGTGCGCAGCCTGATCCTGATGGCGGCGCTGTGGAGCCTGGCCACGCTGGGCTGCGCGGTGGCGGACAGCTTCGGCCAGATGTTCCTGGCGCGGCTTTGCGTTGGCATCGGCGAGGCGGCGTATGGCAGCGTGGGTATCGCGGTAGTGGTGTCGGTGTTCCCGCGCCATCTGCGCGCCAGCCTCAGCGCGGCCTTCATTGCCGGCGGTGCCTTCGGCTCGGTGCTTGGCATGGGGCTGGGCGGTGTCCTGTCGGCCCACTTTGGCTGGCGCATTGCCTTTGCCGGGATTGCCGGCTTCGGCCTGGTGATGGTGGCGCTCTACTACCTGACCATCAGCGAGCATCGGCTGCGCGGGCTCCAGCAACGCGTGAGCGCGGCCAACGGCGACGCGGCGGTCCCGGCCCGGCAACTGGAGCCGCGCCGGATCGTGCGCGAGCTGCTGACGGTGCCTTCCATGCTCTGCGCCTGCGCCGGCAGTGCGCTGCAGCTGCTGGTGATGGCGGCGCTGCTGGGCTGGCTGCCCAGCTTCCTGTCGCGCGACTACGGCATGGCGACCGGACGCGCCGGCGTGGCTGCGGCAATGCTGGTGCTGATGGCCGGCGTGGGCATGGTGGCCTGCGGAGCGCTGACCGACCGCGTGGCGCGGCGCGTGCCCGCGCGCAAATGGCAGATGGCCATCGCCTACAGCGTGATCTGCTGCGTCTTGCTGATGACGGCGTTCCGGCTGCCCGCGGGCCATGCGCAGCTGGTGCTGATCGGCGCGGGCATGCTGGTGGTGGGCGGCACCGCCGGCCCAGCCAGCGCGATGGTGGCCAACCTGACGCGGCCTGCCATCCATGCGACCGCGTTTGCCACGCTGACCCTGATCAACAACCTGCTGGGGCTGGCACCGGGTCCGTTCCTCACCGGCGTGCTGGCCGACCACATCGGCCTGACCGGCGCGCTGCAATGGATTCCGCTTGCCGGTGCGGCCGCGGCCCTGCTGTTCTGCCTCGGCCGCCGGCGCTATGCGGCGGACCTGCGCCGCCTGGATGGCCACGCTGTGCCTGACGTTGTTCCTGCCTGACTCCTTCCAATCCGACCATGACTGCTACACCCACCCACACTGTCCTGATGGTGCCGGGCCTGCGCGACCACGTCGCCGAGCACTGGCAAACGCTGCTGCAAGCCGAACTGCAGGCGCAGGGGCGCGACGTCCGCTGCGTGCCGCCGCTGGAGCACGACAAGCTCAGTTGCGCGGCCCGCGTCGCCGCGCTCGATGCCGCGCTGGCGGACATCGACAAGCCGGTCGTGCTGGTCGCGCACAGCGCCGGCGTGATGATCACCGTGCACTGGGCGGCGCGGCACCAGCGCCGAATCCTGGGCGCGCTGCTGGTGACGCCGCCGGATTTTTCGCAGCCGCTGCCGCCCGGCTATCCGGCGCAGGACACGCTGGTGCAGGGGGGCTGGCTGCCGACGCCGCTCGCGCCCTTGCCGTTCCCCAGCCTGGTTGCTGCCAGCGGAAACGACCCACTGGCCAGCCATGCGCGTGTCGCGGAGATGGCCGCCGCATGGGGCAGCCGGCTGGTGGACCTGGGCAACGTCGGCCACCTCAACCCTGCCGCGGGCTACGGCCCGTGGCCGCGTGCCCATGACTTGCTGGCGGAGCTGGGCACCCTGGTCACGCACGATTCGTGACCCGCCGCGTCCGCGGCACAACAAAAGAATCCGGCCGCAAAGGCCGGGCAACCAAGGAGGAGATGAATGAAAACCAGAAGCACCGTGATGGCCTTGATGCTGGGCTGCCCGCTAGCGGCCGCCGCGCAATCGTCCGTCACGCTGTATGGCGTGGCGGACGTCAACGTCGAATACGTGAACCACGTCGGCGCTGTGCCCGTTGCCACTAACGGCTTCAACCCAGGGCCGGGCGACAAGGTGTTCCGGATGGCGTCGGGCGGGCTGTCCGGGTCGCGCTGGGGCCTGCGCGGCGCGGAAGATCTTGGTGCGGGATGGCAGGCGTCGTTCGTGCTGGAAAGCGGTTTCAGCCTGGACAACGGCACCATGCAGCAGAGCGGTCGCCTGTTCGGCCGCCAGGCCTTTGTCGCCCTGCAGCACGCCGGCATCGGCCAGCTCAGCCTGGGCCGCCAGTACACGTCGATCTTTGAAGCGCTGGCGAACTTCTCGCCTACCGCCTACGCCACGCAATATGAACCGGTGGTGCTGCAGGCGGGCGCCAATTTCCGCGAGGACAACACGGTCAAGTACACCGGCCAGTTCGGCCCGCTGACGGCGCGGGCGCACTGGTCGTTCGGCGCCGGGCTGGCGCTGCCGCAGACTGTTGGTATTGCCACCCCGATCGGCGGCAATGGCGAAGTGCCCGGACAGTTCCGGCGCGACACCGCCTACGGGGCCTCGCTGGCGTATGCCACCGGGCCGTTCGGCGCCACCATCGGCTATGACCAGTGGAACCCCACCATCGGCACCAGCAATGGCACCGTGCGCAAGGCCGTCGTGGCGGCCAGCTACGCCTTTGGCCCGGCCAAGATCATGGGTGGCTATCGCTGGGGTCAGAACAAGAATGCCGCCGACGTGGTGATCCAGCGGGACGACTACTACTGGATCGGCGCCAACTATCAGGTCACCCCGGCCGTGGGGCTGACGCTGGAGTACAACTACGACAATGTCAGGAGCCTGTTTGGCAATACGGAAGTGGCCAATCCGTGGCAGGTTGCCTTTGTCGCCAACTATGCGTTTTCGCGGCGCACGGATGTGTACCTGTCGACGGCCTATGCTCGCAATGCCGGCCTGATGCTGGAGTCGCTTGCCACGGTCTATGCCAACAGCCTGTCGCTGGGCAACAGCTATGCCGCGGCCAACGGGCAGCGCAGCATGGTTGGCGTGGCTTTGGGGATGCGGCACAAGTTCTGAGTGCGCCGGGAGACCGGCAAGGAGTAGGTGGTGAAAGTCCACTACGATGAAGGAATAGCGAACCACATCGGCCCCGAGCCGTGCGCAGGCTACCGTGAGGTGGTCGGCGAAGCGTCGGTAGGGGAGCGTGTGGGCCAGCCATTGAGCCGCGATAGTTGTGTTGTTCCGGGTGCCGACGCGGTTCAGAACGCGGAAGGCAACATGAAGGGGCGCGTGAACGCGAGTGCCTCGACGACCCGGCGTGGTCAAAGACCCTGGCACGCACGGACGCTCCTTGCGCGGGAACCGGGAGGTCTCGCGTCTGGCCAGTCGCAGCATGGGCTGGTCCGCATCGGGAAGGCGAGGAGCCGTAGCCGATGATGAACGGACGGGAGAAGTCAGACTCCGCCGTAGTAGCGAAGAAACCTGCGAACAACGCCGGGAGACCGACTGCGGAGTGGGTGGAGCGAAGGGCGGGGACCAAGGGGAACACGGGTCAATCCAACACGTGCCGGGCACAGAACCGGGTAAGCGTGCCACAGGGATTGGTACGTGTACGTCAAGCTGCAAGGCAGCGGAAGAAGGAGCGGTTCACCGCGCTTCTGCACCACGTCACGGTCGACCGGCTTCGGGAGTCGTTTTATGCGCTCAAACGCAACGCGGCACCAGGAGTGGATGGCATGACGTGGCGGTACTACGAAGCGGGACTGGAAGAGCATCTTCAGCGTCTGCACACGCAGGTACTCAGCGGAGCGTATCGGGCACTGCCCGTTCGGCGGCAGTACATACCCAAGCCGGACGGCAAGCAGCGCCCATTGGGGATTGCCGCACTGGAAGACAAAGTCGTCCAGCGCGCGGTGGTTGAAGTGCTAAATGCGATCTACGAGGAAGACTTTCTCGGTTTCTCGTACGGGTTCCGACCCGGACGCAGTCAGCATGATGCGCTGGACGCGTTGGCAACGGCCATCATCCGCACCCCGGTGAACTGGATTTTAGACGCCGACATCCGGAGTTTCTTTGACTCGGTCAGCCAGGACTGGCTGGTTCGATTCGTGGAGCATCGGATCGGCGACGAGCGCATCATTCGTCTTGTGCGGAAATGGCTCAAGGCGGGCGTTTTGGAGAATGGAGAACTGAGCGTCAGTGAAACAGGTACACCGCAGGGGTCAGTGGCGTCGCCACTGTTCGCGAACGTGTATATGCACTACGTGTTTGATCTCTGGGCCAACCGGTGGCGACGGCGGGAAGCTAAAGGCAACGTCATTATTCTGCGGTACGCAGATGATGTTGTGGTTGGCTTCGAGCACGAAGCTGACGCGCGGCGCTTCTGGGACGCGATGCGACAGAGGCTGGAGGAGTTCTCGCTTGTGCTTCATCCGGACAAGACGAGGTTACTGGAGTTTGGTCGCAACGCAGCGGCCAACCGCCAGCGTCGAGGTCTTGGCCGACCGGAGACCTTCGCCTTCCTGGGTTTCATCTTTATCTGCGGACGATCGCGTCGGGGTGCCTTCCAGTTGCAGAGGAAGACCCGAGGTGATCGCATGCGGGCGAAGCTCAGGCAGATCAAGGAGGACCTGCGGCGGCGCATGCACGAACCGATTCCTGCGCAAGGAAAATGGCTCAGGCAGGTGGTGCGCGGATACTTCGCGTACCACGCAGTACCAACGAACTCGCGAGCACTCGGCGCCTTCCGTTTACCACATTGTTGACCTCTGGCGGCGGGCGCTCCGGCGCCGCAGCCAAAAGGATCACATGACGTGGACGCGGGTCGAGCGGATCGCGGATGCCTGGCTCCCACAGCCTCGAATCCTTCATCCATGGCCCGACCGGCGCTTTGACGTCAAACACCCGAGGTAGGAGCCGTATGCCCGAATCGGGCTCGTACGGATCTGTGCGGGGGGTGCTCAGTAATGGGCATTCCTACCGCGATTCCGGGCTTAGCGGCCCGCCCGATGCTCGTCTTCGCCGCCGCGCCGCTTGTGCGCCGGCGGCTTTTCTATTGCGCCGCCTGCGCACGCCTCGCCGACACGCTGCATCCAATACGCTCGCTGAACCACCGCGAAAACGCGCTCAGTCAGCAAGCCGCCCACCGACGCCGCGGGAATGCGGATATCGGGATCGAGCAGGACCGAGCGGTTGATCTTTGCCGCCCTCAGCTGCTGGTATGGATCCAGCCCCAGCGAACGCGCGACTTCCACGTAATTGGTCAGGCTGGCACTGCGCAGATAGTAGGACATGGGGGCAGATTCCGTGCTTTCCCTGGGTGTCCCGAAATGTAAATCTAATGTCCCGGATCGTCAAATTGCGAGCAGTCGTTCGCCGATACTCCAACCACTATCCAACCGGAGCCATCCGTGCAATTCCTTGACGATTCCCTGCACCCCGAGAACATGGACAAGGTGGTGATCACCGTGGCCCCGTATGGCCCGGAGTGGATGCCGCAGGACTTTCCCGAGGACATCCCCGTCACCATGGAAGAACAGGTCCAGAAAGCCGTCGACTGCTACAACGCCGGCGCCACGGTGCTGCACCTGCACGTGCGCGAACTCGACGGCAAGGGCTCCAAGCGACTGTCTAAGTTCAACGAGCTGATCGCCGGCGTGCGCGCCGCGGTGCCGGACATGATCATCCAGGTCGGCGGCTCGATCTCGTTTGCGCCGGAAGACGACGGCCAGGCGGCCAAGTGGCTGTCCGACGACACCCGCCACATGCTGGCAGAGCTGGAGCCCAAGCCCGACCAGGTGACCGTGGCGATCAACACCACGCAGATGAACATCATGGAGTTGCTCTATCCGGAATACCTGAAGGGCACCTCGCTGGAACACCCGGCCTATCAGGCCGCCTATCGCGAGATGACGGTGCCGGCCGGTCCGGGCTGGGTTGAGGAGCACCTGCGCCGGCTGCAGGCGTCGGGCATCCAGCCGCATTTCCAGCTGACCGGCATGCACGCGCTGGAAACGCTGGAACGGCTGGTGCGCGCCGGCGTCTACACCGGCCCGCTGAACCTGACCTGGATCGGCATCGGCGGCGGCTTTGATGGCCCCAACCCGTTCAACTTCTTCAACTTCGTGCACCGCGCGCCGGACGGCTGCACGCTGACCGCGGAGTCGCTGCTGAAGAACGTGCTGCCGTTCAACATGATGGCGATGGCGATGGGCCTGCACCCGCGTTGCGGCATCGAAGACACCATCATCGACCAGTACGGCAACCGCATGACCTCGGTGCAGCAGATCGAGCAGTGCGTGCGCGTGGCGCATGAACTGGGCCGCGAGATCGCATCGTGCAAGGAAGCCCGCGAGATCTACCGCATCGGCACCTGGTACGACAGCGCTGACGCCACGCTGGAAGCCAATGGCATGGCGCCCAACCGCAAGGCGGGGCAGAAGAACCTGCCGCTGCGCGCAGCCGCCTGACCCTGGCCGCGGGGCCGGCATACCGGCCGGCCCTTGCCATGCACTACCGGAGTTCGTGATGCATCACCCTGACGCCCTCATCAATCCCTGCATCAACATCTGCCGCATGGACCTCGCCAACCGCTATTGCCAGGGCTGCGCCAGGACACGGCTGGAAATCGGGCGCTGGGCGCAGATGAGCGAAGCCGAACGCGCGCAAGTGCTGGCGGCGGCGCCGGCCCGCCGCGGGCAGCGTGCCGCTACGGGCGCTCTGTCATGAGCCAGCCCGCCTCCCTCTTCATCCAGGTCGGGTTCGACCTGGTCTGCCCCTGGTGCATGATCGGCAAGCGCCATCTTGAAACAGCGCTGGCGCAGCTGGCCCAGCAACGGCCCGATGTAGCGGTCACGGTCGAATGGCGCAGCTGTCCCCTGTTTCCGACGCTGCCGCCGGCCGGCATCCCCCAATCGCAAGTTCAGACTGGCGCGGCTTGGCAGCGCCGAAGCCGTGGCGCTGCGGCAGGCGCAGGTATGCGCCGCGGCGCGAGAGGCCGGCATCACGCTGGAACCCGACCGCATCGAGGTGCTGCCGAACACCGTGCTTGCGCATCGCCTGATCCGGTATGCGCGCCAGGCTGGTGGCGAAGCGGCCGCATCCGCGCTGATCGACTGGTTGTTTGAAGGGTACTTCCTGCGCGGTGAGGACCTCGGCGATCCGCGCGTGCTGCACGCGGCAGCATCGCCTGTGCATGCCGATGCCGCAAGCGGCGGCGCCGGCCATTGCGCAAGACCTGGCGTGGCTGCCGCCGCTGCATGGCGAGGAGGTGCCGCTACCCAATCCCGGCCTGGGCGTGCCGCGCTTCGTGATCAACGGTGCGCCGCCGATCGCCGGCGCCAGGCCGCCGCGTGCCTTGCTGGAGGCAATGCTCCGGGCGCTGGCCCGCGCGTCTCCCGCTTCCCCACACCTGCCAGGCATCGCGCTCACCACACGGTGACGCCATGCCGGCAACGCTGGACAGAAGATCCATACTACATAAGGGAGACAACATGCCCACCCACCCTACATTCCTGCTGCGCATCGCCGCCGTGGCTGCCGGCCTGGCGCTGGCGGCCCCCGCTGCCATGGCCTGGACCAGCAAGCCGGTCCGGATGCTGGTGCCCGCCCCCGCGGGCGGCACCATGGACGTGCTCGCCCGCCTGCTGGCAGACCAGCTGTCGGCGGACCTTGGCCACCCCGTGGTGGTCGACAACAAGCCGGGCGCCGGCGGCGGCATTGCCATCACCACCATGCTGGCCGCGCCCGCCGATGGCCAGACCATCATGGTCACCGCCAGCAATGTGCTGACCGAGATCCCGCATGTGCTCAAGCAGGGGTTCGACCCGCTGAAAGACGTCAGGCCCATCGCCGCCGTGGCGCGTTCGCGCATGGTGATGATTGGCGCGCCTGGTCTGCCGGCCAAGGACCTGAAGAGCCTGGTCAGCTACGCCCGGGCCAATCCGGGCAAGCTCAGCTTTGCCTCGTACAGCGCCGGCACCGCTTCGCACTACGCCGGCATGATCATGAACCAGAAGGCCGGGATCGACTTGCAGCATGTGCCCTTTGCCGGTTCCGCGCCGGCGCTGACGCAGGTGATGGGCAATCAGATCGCGGTGATGTACGACGGCATGGTGACCTCGCTGCCGATGATTCGTGCCGGCAAGGTGCAGGTCTATGCCGTGGCGTCGAAAAGCCGCTCGGCGCTGCTGCCGCAGGTGCCGACCTTTGCGGAATTGGGCTACCCCGACATGGACTTCAGCAACTGGGTGGGCGTGATTGCGTCGTCGAAGCTGTCGCCCGAACTGGCCGAGAAGATCCACGCGGCTGCCTACAAGGCCGCGGCTTCCGCCAAGGTGCGTGACCGGATGAAGGCGCTCGGCTATGAGCCGTTGTCAGCGCAGCCCCTGCCGCAACTGAGCGAATCAGTGCGCGCGGAGTTCGAGCGCAATGCCGGCATCGTCAAGGCGTTCAATATCCAACCCTGAGTCCGTTCCCGGCAACGCAAAAGGGCAGCCTCATCCGAGGCTGATGTCGCGATGGCTGTAGCACACGCCCTTGGGATCGCCGGTGGTGCCCGTCGTGTAGAAGGTGACCGCGCGGGTGTTCTCGTCGAATTCGGGGAAGTCGAAGTCGGACGAGGCCGCGCTCAGCAGGGCCTCATACTCGCCGCCGAACGGCAGTGATGTCGGCGGAACGTGCTGGCCGTCGGCCAGCAGGACAAAGCTGCGCACGCTGGTCAGCTGGCAGCGGATCTCTTCCATCACCGGCAGGAAGTCCGGATGGAGCAGCACCACCTCGGCGCCGGAATCGTTCAGCGTGTACAGGATCCGCTGCGCCGACAGCCGCACGTTGACCGACCTGTCCCGGGCCCGGCTCGCCCGCTTCATGTGTTCGTAGCGCAGCACTTCGGGGCCGCCGGTCTCGTATATGCGGACAACATTTGCCATTGTCTTGTCTCCTGGAGTCTCGTTGGTGCGGAACACGCTGCACATGCAGAGAACTGTAGGGATTGCTGCCCCGGCCGGCGTTGCATTGACTCCCGATGACTTTGCATTTCATGCCATGCGGCCCTATGATCGCTGCTGCGGCGGGCAGACCGCGCCCCCGATTGACATCTCATCGCAAGGCAACGCTGGCTTGGAAACCCTGATACGTGCTGCCGCACTGACCAACTTCCTCGAGGTTTCGCGCGACCTCGGCCTGGACCCGCAGCCGTTGCTGCGCCAGGCGCGGCTGCGGCGGGCCTGGCTGGACGATCCCGACCAGCGCGTCCCGGTCAGCGCCTGCGTGGCGCTGCTGGAAGCCGCCGCGCAGGCGTCGGCCTGCCCGACCTTCGGGCTGCGCATGGCGGAGTCGCGCCAGCTGTCGGACTTTGGCGTGATGAGCCTGCTGATCAGCCAGCAGCCCACGCTGCGTGCCGCGCTGGCCACCACCATCCGCTACCGGCACCTGGTCAACGATTCGGTGGCGCTGTTGCTTGAGGATGCCGGCAGCGCGGTGGTCATCCGGCAGGAAGTGCTCAGCGACGCGCCTTCGCGGCAGGCCACTGAGCTGGCCATCGGTGTCGTCTTCCGCATGTGCGCGCTGCTGCTGGGCCCGCGCTGGCAGCCGATCGGCGTGAGCTTCACGCATGCGGCGCCGGCCGACCTGCGCATCCATCGCCGCCTGTTCGGTTGCCCGCTGGAATTCAACGCGGACAGCAATGGCATCATCTGCCGCGCCGCCGATCTCGACGCGCCGAACCCGACGGCGGACCCGGTCATGGCACGCTACGCGCAGCAGTTCATCGACACGCTGCCCCGCGCCAACCCGCAGTCCGTCGGCCATGAAGTGCGCGCCGCGATCTACCTGATGCTGCCGATGGGCCGCGCCACCTGTGAAGCCGTGGCGGAAGGCCTGGGCCTGAGCCTGCGCACCATGCAGCGCCAGCTCGACGACGCGGGTGAGACCTTCACGGAGATCCTGAACGACGTGCGGCGCGAACTGGCGCGACGGTACGTGGAGAATCCGCGCTATTCGCTGCTGCGGGTGTCGCAGTTGCTGGGGTATGGGTCGGCCAGTTCGTTTACACGGTGGTTTTCGGCGCAGTTCGGGATGGCGCCGGCCAACTGGCGCAGGGATCATGCGGCGGGGTAGCGGGAAAAGGCGTCAGCCTGGTGGACGGGCCCGGCGTGCTGGCACCTGGTCCTGCTTGCAGCTTCCCAGTGCCTCTTCCAGGAACTGCATCAGCGCCTGCACGCGGGCCGTGCGTCCCCGTCGCGAAGGAACCAGCAGCGTCACCGGTGCGCTGTCGAATTCCCAGTCTACCAGCACGCGCACCAGCACGCCGCGCGCCACCGCGTCGGCGGCGTCCCATTCCGAGCGCAGCACCGGTCCCAGCCCCTGTTCGGCCCAGGCCCGCGCCACGCTGCCGTCATTGCTGGTGTAGGCCGGCACCACGCGCACGCTCTCGCGCGCTGATGCACGTCGCCGGGTGCCAGCCCGGCGCAAGCGCCAAAGCGTCACGTCCTCGTCATTCTCGCGGATGCAGATACAGGCATGCTCGAGCAAGTCGCGCGGCACGGCGGGCGTGCCGCGCTGGCGCAGGTAGGCAGGGCTGGCGCATAGCCAGCGCGTATTGGACGCAAGCGTGCGCGCAATCCAGGACGAGTCGCGCACGGCGCCGATATGGATGACGGCGTCCGAGTCATGCCGGTCGGGCCAGGGCGTTTCGCGTAGGTCAAGCTGCAGGCGCAGGCCGGGATGCAACTGGGCTAAGCGCGCCAGCAGCGGGGCCACATGGTGGGGCCCGTACCCGAACGGCGCGGCAATGCGCAGCGTGCCCGTCAGCCGGCTGTCCTCGCGCCGGAACGATTCAGGCAAGGCGTCGAGCTGTGCCAGCAGGGACGCACCCTCGCGCGCGAAGCGCTCACCCTCCGGCGTCAGGCTCAGCCGCCTGGCGGTGCGGGTCGCCAGCGCCAGGCCCAGTGTCGCCTCACCAACGACAACATCCTGATTCCTCCGCCACGCTGCGCAGCCTGGAAACGCCTGCGGCAGTGATCGACACCCCGCGCATGCTGCGCAATATCCACCGCATGCAGGCGCGCATGGATGCGCTCGGCGTGCGCTTCCGTCCGCATGCCAAGACCAGCAAATGCACGCCGGTTGTGCGCGCGCAGATCGATGCGGGCGCGAGCGGCATCACCGTCTCCACGCTGAAGGAAGCCGCGCACTTCTTCGACGCCGGCATCACCGACATCCTCTACGGCGTGGGCACGGTGGCGAGCAAGCTGCCCCAGGCGCTGGCGCTGGCGCTGCGCCGCCGCGGCTGCGACCTCAAGATCCTGACCGACAGCGTGGAGTCCGCCCGCGCCATCGTCGCCTTCTGCAACGCACACCGCGAGGCCTTCGAGGTCTGGATCGAAATCGATACCGATGGCCACCGCTCCGGCATCCTCCCCGACGACCCCGCGCTGATCGACGTGGCGCGCGTCCTGCATGATGGCGATGTGCGCCTGGGCGGGGTGATGACGCACGCCGGCTCCAGCTATGACCTGGACACGCTCGCGGCGCTTGCGGCCATGGCCGAGCAAGAGCGTGCCGGCTGCGTGCGCGCCGCCACGCGGCTGCGCGAGGCGGGCCTGCCGTGCGCGGAGGTCAGCGTGGGCTCGACCCCGACCGCGCTGTCGGCAGCCAGCCTGGAGGGCGTGACCGAGGTGCGCGCGGGGGTCTATGTGTTCTTTGACCTGGTCATGCGCAATGTCGGCGTCTGCACCGAAGACGAGGTGGCGCTGAGCGTGCTGACCACCGTGATCGGACACCAGCCGGAAAAGGGCTGGGCCATCGTCGATGCCGGCTGGATGGCCATGAGCCGCGACCGTGGCACGCAGAAGCAGAAGCACGACTTCGGCTACGGCCAGGCCTGCGCCATCGACGGCACCGTCATGCCCGGCTACGTTCTCAGCGGCGCCAACCAGGAGCTCGCGCCAAGGCACGGCTGATCCGGATATCGCTGCACGCTTGCCCGTCGGCACGGTGCTGCGCATCCTGCCCAACCACGCCTGCGCCACCGGGGCGCAGTTTCCCACCTACCACGCCATTGCCGAGGATGGCGCGGCCACCGAATGGAGCCGTCTGCATGGCTGGTAAGCACAACGATGAACACGGGGCGGTACGCACAGTCAGTCCCGCTTCGCTCGCCGCACCAGGCGGCCACTACAGCCATGCCACGGTCGCCGGCGGCCTGGTCTTTATCTCCGGCCAGTTGCCGATTGCACCGGACGGGCACAAGCTGGTCGACGCGTCGTTCGCCGCACAGGCGCAACAGGCGCTGGCCAACGTCGAGGCCGCACTGCTTGCCGCCGGCAGCAGCATCGCGGCGCTGGTACAGGTGCGCGTCTACGTGGACACGATGGACAACTGGCCCGCCTTCAACGCGATCTACGCCGCATGGGCTGGCGACGCGCGGCCGGCCAGGGCCGTGGTGCCCACCGGCCCGCTGCATTTCGGGCTGAAGGTCGAGGTGGAGGCTGTGGCGGTTGCGACCGTCAGCCCGGCGTCACCGCCTGGCGGCCTGCTTCGCGCAGCGCCAGCTCGGCATCCTTGATGTTGTCCAGCGGCGCGAGAACGGCCGCATCGAATGGCCGTACCGGCTGACCCTCGCGCACCAGCACCGGCCAGTCCGGATTCGCAAGGGCGCCGCGACCGAGCGCGACCAGCGTGGCGCCATCGTCCAGCAGGCCGGTCGCGCGCGATGGCTCATGCAGGCTGCCGTTGGCCACGATCGCGAGCCCGGGCGCGGCACGGCGTGCAAGCTGCACCAGCGTCGCGCCGTCGTCCGCGAAGGCGGGCATCCATGCCTCGTACTCCGTCACGTGGAGGTAGTCCACGGCGCTCGCCCCAAGCGCGGAGAAAACGGCGGCCGCGCCCTCCGCGCCTTCCGGCCACTTGTGGACGAAATCGTTCACCTTGCCTTGCGAGATGCGCACGCCGACGGGGAAGCCCGTACCCACGGCAACGCGCACCGCGCGGACGGTTTCCAGCGGCAGGCGCATGCGTTTCGCGATGCTGCCGCCCCAGGCGTCCTGGCGTTGATTTGTATAGCCCGTCAGGAACTGGTCCAGCAGATAGCCATTGGCACCGTGGATTTCAACGCCGTCGAAACCCGCGTCACGGGCCAGCCGGGCGGCCTGCGCAAAGCCTTCGATGGCCTGCAGGATGTCTGCCTCCTCCATGGCGCGCGGCATCCGGTATGGACCCTTGCCGGCATACACGGTCATCTGCTGCCCCTTGGGCTGCACGGCCGAGGGCCCGACCGTGTCGTCGCGGAAGCGGTTGGCTTGCGACAGCGCACCGGCATGCATCAGCTGCGCCACGATGCGCCCGCCCTGCTGGTGGACCGCGGCAACGACCTGGCGCCAGGCGGCGACTTGCTGCGCGTCCGTCAGACCGGGCTGGCCCGCATAGCCCTGGGCGTAGGCACGGTCGGTATAGATGCCCTCCGTGACGATGAGGCCAAAGCCGCCGCGGGCGAAGCCTGCGTAGTAGCGGGTCATGGCCTCGGTGGGAACGCCTGTGGCGGTGGCGCTGATGCGCGTCATCGGCGCCACCGCGAGCCGGTTGCGCAGCGGCACGCCGTTCAGCGCCAGCGTATCGAACAGCGAGGGGGTGGCGGGCGTGGTCATCGCGCAGCCTCTGTGGCCAGGGCGATGGCTTCGATCTCGATCTTCGCGTCCGGCGAGTAGAGCGCCGAGACCTCGACGATGGTGTCGGCCGGATAGGGGGCAGAGAACCATTTGCGGCGCAGTTCGACGATCTTCGGGAAGTGTGCCATCGACGTCAGGAAGATCGTCACCTTCACCACGCGGTCCAGCCCCGAGCCGCCCGCCTGCAGCGCGCGCCTGAGGTTGCTGAATGCCTGCTCGGCCTGGGCATCGAAGTCGTCACGGCCCACGATGGCGCCATCGTCGCCCACCCCGGCCTGGCCGGAAACAAAGAGGAAGCCGCCGGCCCGGATGGCTTGCGAAAGCAAATAGGGGGCATAGGGGTCGGGTTTGGTGTGGACTTGTTCCAGTGGCATTGCTGACTCCGGTAGATGATTTAGTAGAATTCACCTGATCGCCTGAGGGGCCATCCGATAGGTCGAGTATCGGAGCGGGACGAGGCAGCGACAAATGGTCGCTTTTCAGTCGATACATGAATACATCTCATCTAAGGAGGAGGCTTGCGCAAACTGCCGCCCCTGAGTGCCCTGCGCACCTTCGAAGCCGCCGCCCGGCGCGCCAGCTTCAAGCACGCGGCGGACGAACTGCACGTCACGCCGACGGCGGTCAGCCACCAGATCCGCTTGCTGGAAGAGAGCCTTGGCGTGAAGCTGTTCGAACGCCAGACCCGCAAGGTGCGCCTGACGCCTGCCGGGCATCAGTTGTTCCCCGCGGTGCGGGACGGCCTGGACGGGATGGAGCGCGCCGTGCTGGCGGTGCAGCGCAGCGGACAGACCAACGTTGCCACGCTGACATCGACGGTTGCCTTCATGGCCAAGCGGCTGGCACCACGTGCCGGCCAGTTCCGCGCGGCCTACCCTGACTGGACGCTGCGCCTGGATGCGTCGGACCAGATCGTCGACCTGGACAACGATGCGGACGCTGCCATCCGCTACGGAAGCGGCGACTACCCGGGCCTGGTGGTCGAGCCGTTGTTCTGCGACCGGTTTGCGCCGGTCTGCAGCCCGGGCCTGAAACTGGCCAGCATGCAGGATCTGAAGCACGCCACGCTGGTGCACTTCGAGTGGGGCGCCGGCGCACGCGATAACGAGCGCGCGCCGGTCTGGCGCCAGTGGCTGGCGCACGCCGGCGTCGAGGTCACCGATCCGCATGCCGGCCTCAGCTTTACTGACGAGATCCACGCCGTGCAGGCCACCATCGCGGGGCAGGGGGTCGGCCTGCTCAGCCTGACGCTGGTCGCGGAAGAGCTGGCCTCGGGCGTGCTGGTGCAGCCGTTCGGGCTGTCGCTGGAGAGCTTCCGCTATGACCTTGTCTACAGCGAGCGCGCCGCGGAGCGTCCCGCCACGCGGCTGCTGAGGGACTGGGTGAAGACGGTGTTCGCCGGTTAAGGGCTGGGCTACTGTTTGCCGTTCCCTCCGGCGTACACTGTGGCTCCCGATCTCCGTAGACCCATATCCATGCCTGCCCTGCGCACCCTCTATCCTGAAATCGAGCCCTATGAAACCGGCACGCTGGATGTCGGCGACGGGCATGTCATCTACTACGAGCGAGTGGGCACGCCCGGTGCCAAGCCGGCGGTGTTCCTGCATGGCGGGCCGGGTGGCGGGATTTCCGCGGACCACCGGCGGCTGTTCGACCCGGCGCGCTATGACGTGCTGCTGTTCGACCAGCGCGGCTGCGGGCGTTCGACGCCGCATGCGGGGCTGGAGGCCAACACCACGTGGCACCTGGTCGACGATATCGAGCGCCTGCGCGTGCTGGCCGGCGTGGAGCGCTGGTTGGTGTTCGGCGGCTCATGGGGCTCGACGCTGGCACTGGCCTACGCGCAGAAGCACCCGCAGCGCGTCAGCGAGCTGGTGCTGCGTGGCATCTACACGGTGTCGCAGGCGGAGCTGGATTGGTATTACCAATACGGCGTGTCCGAGATGTTCCCCGACAAGTGGGCGCGTTTCCAGGCGCCGGTGCCCGAGGCCGAGCGCGGCAACATGATGGCCGCCTACCGCAAGCTGCTGACCGGTGACGACCAGGACAAGCAGGTGGAAGCGGCGCGCGCATGGAGCGTGTGGGAAGGCGAGACCATCACGCTGCTGCCGGACGCCGGCAACAGCGCCAAGCATGACGACGGGCACTTTGCGCTGGCGTTCGCGCGGCTGGAGAACCACTACTTCACGCACCGCTGCTGGCTGGAAGACGGGCAACTGCTGCGTGACGCGCACAAGCTGGCCGACATCCCCGGCGTGATCGTGCACGGCCGCTATGACATGCCGTGCCCGGTGCGCTATGCCTATGCGCTGCACCAGGCGTGGCCCAATGCCGATTTTCACCTGATCGAAGGCGCCGGCCATGCGTGGACCGAGCCGGGCATCATGGACCAGCTGATTGCCGCGACCGATCGCTTTGCGGCGCAGCAGTAGTCGCGCGCCGACCACCACCGAAGATCACCACCGGAGACCACGATGGAGCTTTACGCCCACCCGTTTTCATCCTATTGCCAGAAGGTTCTCGTTGCGCTGTACGAGAACGCCATTCCCTTCGAGTTCAGGATGCTGTCGCCAGAACACGCGCAGAACATGGACGAACTCGCCAGGCTGTGGCCGCTCAAGCGCATGCCGGTGCTGGTGGACGGCAGCCGCACGGTGCTCGAATCGAGCATCATCATCGACTACCTGGACCGGCATCACCGCGGCCCCGTGCGCTGGCTGCCGGAGTCGCCCGACGCCGCGCTGGAAGTGCGCATGCTCGACCGCTTCTTCGACCAGTATGTGATGACGCCGATGCAGCGCATCGTGGCCGACTACCTGCGCCCGGCGGAGCACCGCGATGCTTATGGCGTGGCCGAGGCACGCAAGTTGCTCGATTCGGCCTACGCGTGGCTTGAGTCAACGCTGGCCGGCCGGGAATGGGCCGCGGGTGACGCCTTTACGCTGGCCGATTGCTCGGCCGCGCCGTCGCTGTTCTATGCGGACTGGGTGCATCCGATCCCCGATGCGTGCGGCAACGTGCGCGCCTACCGCAACCGGCTGCTGGCGCGGCCATCGTTCGCGCGCGCGGTGGACGAGGCACGGCCCTATCGCCGGCTCTTCCCGCCGGGTGCGCCGGACCGGGACTGACGGGCAAGCTCAGGCAGCGTCAGCCCGATCTGCGCCGCCATGGCGCGATAGCCCGCGTCGCCGGGATGCAGGTGGTCGCCGCTGTCGAACGCCGGCAGCAGCGCCTGCGGGCGCGCGGGATCGCGCACCGCGGCGTCGAAATCCGCCACCGCATCGAACGCGCCGCCGTTGCGGATCCAGTTGTTGACCGCCAGCCGCACCGCTTCCTTTCCCGGGCTGTCATAGCCGCGGATCGGCGTATCGCGCAGCGCCCCCGCAAACGGCGTGATGGTGGCGCCGATCACGCGCACGCCGCGCGCATGGGCGCGCGCGATCAGGCGGCGGTAGCCCTCGATCAACTCGGCGGCCTGCGGCACCGCATCGCCCGGTGCAAAGGTGGAGCCCGGCCAGGCGATATCGTTGATGCCGATCGCCGCGATCACGGTGCGCACGTGCGGCTGGCTCAGTGCGTCGCGATCCAGCCGCGCCAGTGCGGACACCCCCATGCCATCGCGCAGCAGCCGCCCGCCGGAGATGCCCGCATTGAGCACAGCCACGCCGTTGCCGGCCGCACGCTGTGCCAGCACGTCCGGCCAGCGGCGGTTGGTGTCGGGGGTGGAGCCGTTGCCTTCGGTGATCGAATCCCCGACGGCCACCACGGCACCGGTATACCCGGGCGCATCGACCTGCACCTCGCTGAGCAGGATGCGCGCGCTGAACGACTGCGGCGCAGGCAGCGTGGCCTGCGTGGTCGCGTTGCCGGCCGCGAGCCACGCGGTCTGGCGCCCATCCCAATGGAACGACTCGATCGCGGTGGCTTGCGGCAGGTAGAGGCTGAGTGCCAGTTCGCCCAGCGCCGGGGCGTCGATGGCGACCGGATCGCTTGCCACGGACTGGCCCGCCGGGATGATCACCGACGCGCTGCCGCCGAACGTCACCGCGCGGCTGCCCGCCGCATCGATGCTGCCGCCGCCGGCATGGCGCGCGAGTTGCGCCGCGCCGACCGCGACCGGGTGGCGGCCGTAGGGGTTGGACAGCACCACGCGCACGCGCTTGCCGCCCACGCTGAGCCGCACCACCTGGCGCAGCGTCTGGCCGGACAGCACCGTGGGCACGCCGGTCGGCAGCGGCTGGGCGCCGGGCTGCCACACCGGCTGCTGGCTTGCCATCCAGCTGGTCAGCCAGGTTGGGTCCTGCAAGGGGCTGGCCAGTGCCGCGGTGCTGGCGAGGGTGGCGGAGAACGTCAGCGCAGTCAGGCAGCGCAGGATGCGGGGAATGCGGAACATGGGTTTGCCTCGGCTCGTGGACCGGCGTTGGTGCCGGGATGACGCCCAAGGTAGGGCATTCCAGAAATGACAGGTAGCAGGCAGAATGGCATATCGCTCATTCCGCGATGGAATGAATGGGCACAAGGAACGGCATGGACACCATCAGGGCAATGCAGGTCTTCGTGCGCGCCGTGGAGCTGGGCAGCCTGTCGGCGGTGGCGCGCGAGCAGCAGTCGACCCAGCCGACCATCAGCAAGGTCGTGGCCGCACTGGAGAAAGACATGGGCGTGCGGCTGCTGGAGCGCAGCACCACCAGCCTGTCGCCGACCGAGGCGGGGCGGCGCTTCTATGAGCGCGCGCGCCGCGTGCTGGATGAATACGGCGAGGCGGTCAGTGATGCGCGTGGCATGTCCGGGCACCCGGCCGGGCGGGTGCGCGTCAGCGCGCCGGCCAGCTTCGGCGTGCTGCGGCTTAATGCGCTGGTGCTGGCGTTCCAGCAGCGCTATCCGGAGGTGGAGGTGGAGTTGCTGTTCGACGACCGCTTTGTCGACCTGGTGGAGGAGGGCGTCGACATCGCGGTGCGCCTCGGCGCCTCGCTGCCGCCCAACGTGGTCGCGCGCCGCATCGCGGTGTCGCCGCGGCTGCTGGTGGCCTCGCCCGATTACCTCGCACGCCATCCGCGTATCCGGCAGCCAGCCGACCTGGCGCGGCACCAGATCCTGCGCTTCACCTGGCTGGCCGCTGGCGACGAGATCGTGCTCGACGGGCCCGGCGGGCAGGCGCCGGTCAGCGCGCCCTGCCGCTACCGCGTCAACAACTCGCTGGCGATGCGCGAGAGCTTCCTGGCCGGCGTCGGCTTTGGCATGACGCCGGCATGGCTGGTGCAGGACCTGCTCGACAGCGGTGCCTTGCAGCACGTGTTGCCACGCTGGAGCGGTCCGGCGCAGGAAGCCTTCCTGGTCTATCCGTCGCGGCGCTACCAGCCGGCGCGGGTGCGGGTGTTGCTGGACTACCTGGCGCAGGCGATTGCGGGGTTGCCGGGGTTGACCAGGTGCGCGGCAAGCCTCGGCCTTTAGGCCTGAGCTTTACCCACATCCTATGGACCTGAACTGAAGATGCGGAACATTTCGGTAATCTCGTGGAGGACGAAGAAGCCTCGCCAGATAACCGTGGCGCCGAGCGGAGGATCACTGCGGCGATTCAGGTAGCCACCCAGCGTGGCGATCCACAGTACTGCCTGATTCAGCGATGGCACTTTGTCCGGTGGCCGGGTGGTTCGGTGTACGCGGCAATACAGAGCCTGCCATTCGATGGGCTGAAGGACTACCTCGCAGGGCAACTCGCCATCAAGGCGAGCCAGTAGAGTCGTGTACAGAATGCGCCAGGCGATTACGGCAAACAGGGAGGTGGCCCGCACGAAGCGTTCCAGTGTACCGAATTGGCGGGCCTCGATACGGCAGCCACTCTTGAGCACACGGTGCCAGGTCTCGATGGTCCAGCGCCGCGCATACCACTGAAGCCGCTCAAGAGCCTGCTCAGGCGAGTGCGTGGGCACCGAACTGAGTAGCATCCATTCGAGCGGCTCGATACCGGCGGGGGCGGTTCGTCCTCGATGACATGCACAGCGAAGACATTCTGCTCGGGCAAGCCAGCCCGCGTCTGAGGTGGTTGCAGGCGAACGGGCGCGTATCGCAGCGTCAGGCGGGCCGTGCGTAGGGTGCGTGCACCTCTGGCCGGAATCAGCAACTCGGTGTAACCTGCCGCAGGGGTGTCCAATACCGCTTGCCAGAGATAGCGCTGGGGATGGCGGGCACAGCGATTCCATGCTGCGCGCACCAGCCAGTCCACTCCGTCTGGTCGCTCGGCAGCAAACAGTTCATACACATCGCTTTCGCGATCTCCGATCCCTACCAGTTGGGTCTGTGCACAGCGCGACTTCAGCGCAGACAGATGGGCAAGACCCTCGATCCACTTAGCGCTTTCTTTCTCGTGGACGGGTCGGGACTTGCGCTGCGCAGCACTACCTTTGGTTGCTTCAGCGCGTGTCCACGTCTTCATGCCCAGCACCCCAAGCGGCAGCCCCTCTGGACTGACTGCCAGCAGGCTGTGCATCAGGAAACCACGCTCATTGCCACCGGTACAGCGACCTAAGCCCTCTGTGGCGTGCAGGTGCGTCAGATTGAATCGGTCGTATCCTGTATTGCCAGCACCACTGGCAACTGTTCCATGCGGTGCAACGTCTGTGCAATATGCGGCGCCAGCACGCCGTTGGTATCGAGCTGATCGTTATCGAAGAAGAGGTAGGCCGCCTTCAGTTCAGCTGGTGACAGGGCCTGGGGGAGCGAAGTGTGTGGACTGATGGCCAGCTGCCGGGCCAGCGCGACCAGTCGCTGCGACAGGCGAGCATCGCCGAGACTCGCCTCTGCGAATTCTTCGCTAGCCCAGTCTGCCGTGTCGTCTCTGATCGCCAATCCGCTGCAACAACATAAATAGGATGGGCGAAAGTTAACACCGCTCAATCCAGTTTACAACCGGATTTGTGGGTAATCCTCAGGCCTTTAGGCCGGGGAAGGATAGCGCGGACGCCGTCGGCGTCCTTTCGGCGGCTAATGCGGCGTCTGTTGTTGCTCAATGTATTGGCGGATGATCTCGATGGGCGCACCGCCGCAGCTCCCTGCGAAGTAAGACGGCGACCATGCGCACCGCCCCATAGCTTCTTGCTGATGCTCGGGTAGTTCTTCTTTCGGATCATACGGCTGGATACCCCTTTCAAGCTGTTTACCAGTGCGGACACCGCGACCTTTGGCGGGTAGTTCACAAGAAGGTGAACGTGATCGTCCTCCCCATCGAACTCCACCAGTTCAGCTTCGAAATCTGCGCAAACGCCGGTAAATATGTCGCGCAGGTCCTCTGCCGAATGTCATTGTCGTCGCTCATAGGCCAAGAGTATGATTGGGCCATGCAGCGTCTTCAAGCCTTCAAATACGAATTGATGCCGAACGGCGAGCAGCAGCGCAACATGCGCCGTTATGCCGGATCGTGCCGGTTCGTCTATAACAAGGCGCTGGCGTTGCAGAAACAGCGTTACGATCAAGGCGAAAAGAAGCTCAGCTATGCCGGTCTGTGTAAGCAACTCACGGAGTGGCGCAACAGCACGGAAACAGCATGGCTGGCCGATGCACCAGTCCATCCTCTTCAACAGACGCTCAAGGACTTGGAGCGGGCCTACACAAATTTCTTCGCAAAACGGGCCGACTTCCCGCGTTTCAAGAAGAAGGGTCTGGGCGACAGTTTCCGCTATCCCGACCAGAAGCAAATCAAGCTTGATCAGACCAACTCGCGTATCTTTTTGCCCAAGCTGGGCTGGCTGCGATACAGGAACAGCCGCGACGTACTCGGTGAGGTACGCAATGCCTGCGTCAGCCTTTCGGGCGGCAAGTGGTTTGTTTCGATCCAGACTGAGCGGAAGGTCGAGCGACCTGTGCCGAAAGCCACCAGCGCCATCGGCATCGACATGGGCATCGCTCGCTTTGCCACCATGAGCGATGGCACTTTCCTCGCGCCGCTCAACAGCTTTAGGAAGCACGAAGCCAGACTGCGCCGTGCGCAGCGGGCGATGAGCCGCAAGACGAAATTCAGCAACAACTGGAAGAAGTCCAAGGCCCGAATCCAGCGTATCCACGCACGCATCGGTAACGCCCGCCTCGACTACCTGCACAAAGCCACGACCACGATCAGCGAAAATCAAGCGATGGTGTGTATCGAGGACCTGAAGGTACGGAACATGTCCAAGTCAGCGGCCGGTTCAAGCGGGCAACCGGGCAAGAACGTCAGGGCCAAGTCCGGCCTGAACAAGGCCATCCTCGATCAGGGTTGGTACGAGTTCGGGCGTCAACTGGAATACAAGCTAGCGTGGAATGGCGGCTGGCTAATAGCTGTGCCGCCACAGCACACCAGTCGCACGTGCCCTTGCTGCGGGCATGTATCTGCCGAGAACCGGCAGAGCCAGGCGAGCTTCGCCTGTGTGGCATGCGGCTATGCGAATCACGCCGACGTGGTCGGCGCGATCAACATTTTGGCGCGGGGGCACCGCGTTGCAGCCTGTGGAGAGTCGGCGTAGTCAAGCCGCTCTACGAAGCAGGAACCCACCGAAGTGACTACGTAGAGCATCACGTAGCGCCGTAGGAATCCTCGTCCTTTCCGCCGTAAGGCGGCAGCCGAAGGCTGAGGACGAGGAGGATGTCAACCCGGTGTGAGCGGCCGGATAGCGCTTAATGCAACCGGCCCCGCGCCACCAGCATCGTCAACGGCCGCGCCAGCAGCGTGCTGGCCAGCGCCATCAGCAACAGCCCGGAAAACGCCGCAGTGCTGATGATGCGCGCGTCCAGCAGCACGGTTAGCACCACCACCTCGACCAGGCCCTTGGTCTGCAGCAGCGTGCCCAGTGCCAGCGATTCGCGCCAGCCCATGCCGGCGCGGCGCGCGGGCAGCGCCACGCCGGCCATCTTGCCGGCGATCGCGATGGCCAGCGACAGCGCCGCGATCCACAGCGTCATCGGGTTGTCCAGCGAGATCTCGGTGCGCAGCCCGGCGGCCAGGAAGAAGAAGGGCAGCAGCACCACCACCGTGACCGGTTCAAGCTGCTGGCGCACACGCTGCGCTTCGCGTGCGGGCCATACCAGCCCGGCGACGAAGCCGCCCATCACATGGTGCAGCCCGGCCAGTTCGCCTAGGAATGCCGAGGCCAGCACCAGGAACAGCGCCGTCGCTAGCAGCAGCTCGGTCTCCGGCGCGCGGCGGCGCAGCAGCCATGCCAGGGCGGGGCGCACCGCCAGGAACATGAACGCCAGGTAGGCACCGGCGCGTGCCGCCACGGTGAGGGCGCTGGCGCCGTCCTGGCCGCCATGCTGCAGCAGCACCAGGGTCAGGAACAGCCACACCCAGGCATCGTTGACGGCCGCGCAGCGCAAGGCCAGCTGGCCCAGGCGGGTGCCGGTCAGGCGCATTTCGCGCAGCAGCGCACCCAGCACCGGCAGCGCCGTGACGGCGGTGCAGATGCCCATGGCGCAGGCAAACCAGTAGGGGCTGGCCAGTTCCCCGGCGACCGGCCAGCCGGCCGTGGTCATATACCAGCCGGCAGCGGCCCCCAGCGCGAACGGCGCGGCAATGCTGCCCAGCGAGATCTGCAGGGTCGCGCGCCAGTGCGCGGGCACGCTGTCTTCGCGCAGGTGCAGGCCGGTCAGGAAGCAGAACAGCGTCACCGCCAGCCACTGCAGGCCGGACAGCATCGGCAGGCGGTCGGGCCCGAACAGCGCGGTCCAGCCCTGCGGCGCCAGCTGCCCGAACACCGATGGCCCCAGCACGATGCCGGCCAGCACCTGCACGCCGACCAGCGGAAACACCGAGCGCAGGCCGGCACCACGCCACAGCAGATAGGGCAGCGCGACCACCAGCATCGCCTGCAGGAAGAAGATGCTGACGCCGTTCATCGGACCACGCTGGCGACGACGCGCTTCATCCGAACATCCCGCCGTTGACCGAGATCACCTGGCGCGTGATATAGCCGGCGTCGGGCGACATCAGGAAGGCCACGGTCGCGGCCACTTCGTCGGGCGTGCCGAGCCGCCGCGCCGGGATCATGCGCAGCGCCTCGTCGCGCACGTGCTGCTCGACCATGTCGGTGTCGATCAGGCCGGGCGCCACGCAGTTGACCGTGATGGCGCGTTTGGCAAGTTCGATCGCCAGCGCCTTGGTGGCGCCGATGATGCCGGCCTTGGCCGCGCTGTAGTTGGTCTGGCCGCGGTTGCCCACCAGGCCCGAGACCGACGACAGCGTGACGATGCGCCCGGGCTGGCGCCGCTGCACCATCGGCATCACCACCGGGTTGAGCACGTTGTAGAAGGCGTCGAGGTTGGTATGCACCACCTCGTCCCATTCGGCGCCGCTCATGGCCGGGAAGGCCGCGTCGCGCGCCAGGCCGGCGTTGCATACCACGCCGTAGTAGCAGTCATGCGCGGCGATATCGGCCAGCAGCGCGGCGGCGGCTTCCTCGCGCCGTGCCACGTCGAAGCACAACACGCGGGCTTTGCGGCCGCAGGCGCGCACCGCGTCGGCGACGGAGTCGGCTTCGTCGCGGCGCGAGCGGCAATGCACCACCACGTCGTAGCCGTCGCGGGCCAGCCGCAGGGCGATGGCGCGACCGATGCCGCGCGACGAGCCCGTAACGAGCACGGTCGGATTGGTCATACCTGGTGTCCTTGAAAAAAGTCCTCTGCGGGCGCGGGCGCGAATGCGGAACGCATGCGGATGCGGCGCATCATACGCGGCAGAATTCTTCCAGCACCGCCAGCCGGCGGCGCGGCTCGGCCACGAAGGGGTTGCTGCGGTCCCACGCGTAGCCGGCCAGGATCGACGAGATCATGTCGCGGATCTCGGAGTTGGCATTGGGATGGAAGATCAGCTGCTGGAAGCGGCCTTCGTACCAGGCTTCGACAAACACGCGGAAGCAGTCCACGCCGGCCTTGAGCGGCTGGGCGAAGTCCTTGTCCCAGTCCACGGTGTCGCCGGCAAGCTGGCGCACCAGGCATTGCGCCGCCAGGCTGGCCGACTTGAAGGCGATGGTCACGCCGGACGAGAACACCGGGTCCAGGAACTCCCCGGCATTGCCGAGCAGCGCATAGCCGTTGCCCCACAACGACTTCACATTGGCCGAGTAGCCGGCGATCTGGCGCGCCGGGGTGTCCCACTGCGCGTTGCCGAGCAGCTTCGCCAGGCCGGGCTCCTCGGCCACCAGCGCCCGCAGCCGTTCGGTCTCGGTTCCGGTGTAGCGGTCCAGGAATGCTTTCTCGGCAACCACGCCCTGCGAGCAGCGGCCGTCCGAGAACGGGATGGTCCAGTACCAGACGTCCGGGTGTTGGGGATGCACGCTGATCAGGATCTTGTTGCGGTCGAAGGCGCCCGGCGCGATGCGGTCTTCCACGTGGGTGAAGAGCGCGCTGCGCACCGGGAAGCCCGACGGCGATTCCAGCTGCAGCAGGCGCGGCAGGATGCGGCCAAAGCCGGAGGCATCAAGCAGGAACTTTGCGCGCACCAGGTACCGGCTGCCGTCCGGCGCACGCACGGTCACCTCCGGCTGCGTGCCGCTGACGTCGACGTCCTCGACCAGGTGCGAGAAGCGCACCTCGGCACCCTGGCGCGCCGCTTCGCGGATCAGCACGTCGTCAAAGCGTGCGCGCTGCACCTGGTAGGTGGTGCCCCAGCCGGGCGAGAATTTCTCGCGGAAGTCGAAGGCGGTCTGCTGGTCGCCGCGCGAGAAGGCGGCGCCGTTCTTGTACTGGAAGCCCGCTTCCACCACCGCGCGCAGCATGCCTGCCTCTTCGATGTAGGCCATGCTCTGCGGCAGCAGGCTTTCGCCGATGGAAAAGCGCGGGAACGTCTCCTTCTCGATCACCAGCACCGGAATCCCATGCTTGCGCAGCAAGCCGGCCGCGACCGAGCCCGCGGGCCCTGCGCCGATGATGACGACATCCGTGGTTTCCGTTTTCATAAGGTTCGATTCTTCTCTTCTATTGCATGGGGAAGGCGGCGAGGGTCGGGAAAAGCGTCATCCTCACGCGGCAAACGCAAGAATATGACTGCAAATTGGCTCCCGTTGGCCGGCCTGCAACATATTGAAACCAATTCTCCCGGGCTGGATTATCGATGGGCCGCACAGAAAGCTACAGGGGGCCAGCAAGCTACGCCAACTCGCGGCAAAATGTGGAACTGTGGTCACAGCCTGCCATTTCCGCCTGTGCCCTTTGCTTCTACCACCCCGACGCCATCCCACCCCATCCGAAGGAGCCACCATGCCTGCCACAACCATGCCCTACAGCCGCCTCGGCGCCAGCAACCTGCGTGTTTCGGCACTTTGCCTGGGCACCATGATGTTCGGCGACCAGACCGATGAGGCCGAAGCCGCCCGCATCGTCGCCAGCGCGCGCGACCACGGCGTGAACTTCATCGACACCGCCGACGTATACACCAAGGGCGCGTCGGAGCAGATGGTCGGGCGCCTGCTGACTGCCAACCGCCACGACTGGGTGCTTGCCACCAAGCTGGGCAACGCGATGCAGGCGGCGCCCAACCACGGGCACTATTCGCGGGTCTGGATCCTGCGCGCGGTGGAGGACAGCCTGCACCGGCTGGCGACGGACTACATCGACATTCTCTACCTGCACCGCGACTATCCCGGCACGAACCTGGAAGAGGCGGTGCGGGCAATGGGCGACCTGGTGCGCAGCGGCAAGATCCGCTACTGGGCGGTGTCGAACTTCCGCGGCTGGCGCATCGCGGAAATCGCACGCCTGTGCGGCGAGCTGGGCGTGCCGCGCCCGGTGGCGTGCCAGCCCTACTACAACCTGCTGAACCGGATGCCGGAGGTGGAGATCCTGCCGGCATGCGAGCACTACGGGCTGGGCGTGGTGCCCTACAGCCCGGTGGCGCGCGGCGTGCTGACCGGCAAGTACGCGCCCGGGCAGGCACCGGGCGAGGGGACGCGCGCCGGCCGTGCCGACCGCCGCATGATGGAAACCGAGTTCCGCGAAGAATCGCTGGTGATTGCACAGCAGCTCAAGGCTCATGCCGAAGGGCGCGGGCTGACGCCGGGCCAATTCGCCACGGCGTGGGTGCTGGCCAACCCGATCATCTCGTCGGTCATTGCCGGTCCGCGCACGCTGGCGCAGTTCGAGGACTATCTGGGCGCGCCCGGTGCGGTCATCACGCCCGCGGAAGAATCGATGGTCGACGCGCTGGTGTCGCCGGGCCATGCCTCGACGCACGGCTACAACGACCCGGGCTACCCGTTCGGGGGACGACCCGTGGCACGCGCGCAGGCAGCCTGATGACCGTTTCGGGCAGGGGGCGCAATGTGGCGCAGGCGCTGCCTGGAGTGATGCCTGTATGCAACGGCACGATGCGCGTGCGCGCGCTTGCTGCAGGCTGCCTTTACTCCTACTAATATCAAGACAGGCGGCGCGCGGCGTGCGCGCGCCGCGAGAACATTGCGCTTCGAGCCGGTGCATGACAGCCGTTGCGCGCTGCATCGGCCCAACAGGGAAGCCCAAACGTGTCGCGTCGTGGCTGGATCTTCGCTGGCTTGGCGGTCGCCCTTGGTGGGGGCGCCTATGTCGTGTACAGCTTTGTCGCAAGCGAAGTGCGCAACTCGCACTTGCAGGCGCGGCTGATTGGCAGCCTGGGGCAGCGGCTGACATTCGAGATCCAGCCGGGTGCCAGCGACAGCATCCGTTTCCCGCATTCCGGCCCCTACGACGCCCGCATGGGCTACGGCCGCATGCCGCTGTTCGCGCAGCGGCTGGAGCAGCGCGGCTACGTGCCCGCCGAGCAGGCGCGCATGTCGCCCGACATGGTGCGGCTGATCGACGAAGGCCTGTTCACGCCCTACCGCGAGAAGAACCAGGCGGGCCTGCTGCTGCGCGACTGCAACGGGCTGACGCTGGCGTTCGAGCGTTATCCGCAGCGCCAGTACCCGGACTTCGGCGCGGTGCCGCCGCTGCTGATAAGCGCCTTGCTGTATGTCGAGAATCAGGGCCTGCTGAATCCGGAATACCCCAATATGAACCCGGCGCTGGACTGGCGCCGGCTGTCGCGCGCGGTGCTTGACCAGGTGATCCGGCTGGCCGACAAGTCGCATGACGCGCCCGGCGGCAGCACGCTGGCCACGCAGATCGAGAAATACCGGCACTCGCCCGAAGGCCGCACCGCGTCGATCCAGGAGAAATTCCGCCAGATGGCGTCGGCGTCGCTGCGCGCCTACCTGGACGGGCCCGACACCCAGCGTGCACGCGAGCGCATCGTGGTGGACTACCTGAACACCGTGCCGCTGTCGGCGCGCGAGGGCTTTGGCGAGATCAACGGCATCGGCGATGCGCTGTGGGTCTGGTACGGCGAGGATTTCGGCGAGGTCAACCGGCTGCTCAAGGACATGGACGTGCGCGCCCCTGAACCGCGCCAGGCGCAGGCCTTCAAGCGCGCGCTGTCGCTGATCATCTCGCAGCGCCGCCCGTCCTACCACCTGCGCCGCGACGATACCAACCTGGATGCGCTGACTGGCAGCTACCTGCGCCTGCTGGCGGCCAACAACATCATCACGCCCGAGCTGCGCGACGCGGCGCTGGCGCAGCCGCTGGACAAGGCCACGCCGCCGCAGCGCCCGCCGCAGGAGCCGTTTGTCACGCGCAAGGCCGTCAACCGCGTGCGCTCGGATATCACCCGGCTGACCGGGGTGGAGGGCCGCTACGACATGGACCGGCTCGACCTGACCGTGGACAGCACCATCAACCGCGAAGCGCAGCGCATCATCACCGAGACGCTGCAGCGCGTGAACAACAAGGCTGATGCGCGTGCCATGGGCCTGTACGGCCACAACCTGCTGCGCGACAACGACGACCCGTCGAAGCTGATGACCAGCTTCACGTTGTACGAGCGCGTGGGCAACGCCAGCGTGGTGCGCGTGCAGGCCGACAATATCGACCAGCCCTTCGATATCAACAGCGGCGCGCGCCTGAACCTGGGCTCCACGGCCAAGCTGCGCACGCTGGTGACCTACCTGGAGATCATCAGCGAACTGAACGCGCGCTACGCCGGCATGAGTCGCGACCAGCTGGCCGCCGTGCGTCTGGCGCGCCAGGATGCGCTTAGCCGCTGGGCGGTGGACTACCTGATGAAGGCGCGCAAGCCGGACGAGCGCGAGCTGATGCCGATGCTGGAGGCGGCGATGGAGCGCAAGTACTCCGGCAGTGCCGGCGAAGGCTTCTACACCGGCGGCGGCCTGCAGAGCTTCACCAATTTCGAGCGCTGGGAGGGTGAGCGCATCATGACCGTGCGCATGGGCTTCCAGCACTCGGTCAACCTGGTGTTCATCCGCATGATGCGCGACATCGTGCGCTATGAGATGTTCCATGCCAAGCCTGACATGGGCGACCTGTTCGAGGACCGCAACGCGCCCGGCCGGCGCGAGTACCTGGAACGCTTCGCCGACCAGGAAGGCAGCGCCTACATGACCGGTTTCTACCAGCGCTACCGCGGCAAGGATTCGGCGCAGCGCCTGGACACGCTGCTGGGCCGCGTGCGTATGACCATACCGCACCTGAATGCGGTGCGCATGTCGGTGACGTTGCTGAGTGCGCGGCCGACCCTGGATGAGGAAAGCTATGTGCGCATCATGCGCGCGCGCCTGGGCGACAAGCAGCTGGCCAAGGAAGACCTGCCGGCGCTGTACCGCAAGTACGGCAAGGACAAGTTCAACCTGAACGACCGTGGCTACCTGTCGCGGGTGCACCCGCTGGAGCTGTGGATGGTGGAGTACCTGGACCAGCACCCCAACGCCACGCTGTCGGAGATCCTGCGCGCCAGCACCGCCGAGCGCCAGGAAGTGTACAAGTGGCTGTTCAAGACGCACAGCAAGGCGGGCCAGGACAACCGCATCCGCACGCTGCTGGAGCAGGACGCCTTCGCGCACATTGCCCGGCGCTGGCAGCGGCTGGGCTATCCGTTCGATTCGCTGACGCCGTCCTATGCCAGCGCCATCGGCGCCTCGGGCGACCGCCCCGCCGCGCTGGCGGAACTGGCGGGCATCCTGATGTCAGGCGGGATGGCCACGCAGAACGCCGCGGTGTACAGCCTCGCCTTTGCCGATGGCACGCCCTATGCCACGCGCTACGTGCTGCAGCCGGCGCCGGGCAAGCGCCTGCTGCCGGAAGAAGTGACCGCGGTGGTGCGGCGCTCGATGATCGATGTGGTGGAAGGCGGCACCGCCAGGTCGATCCGGGGTGCCTTCACCATGCCGGGCCGCGATGGCACCACGCTGACGGTGGCGGGCAAGACCGGCACCGGCGATCAGCGGTTCCAGGTCTACGGGCCGGGCGGGCGGCTGATTTCATCGCGCTCGGTCAACCGCTCGGCGACCTTCGTGTTTACGCTCGGCGACCGCTTCTTCGGCACCGTGGTGGTCAATGCCAGGGAACCCTACGCGGCGCGCTACAGCTATACAAGCGCGCTGGCGGTCAGGGTGCTGCGCGCCATCGCGCCGCAGATCTCGGCGATGGCGCCAGGCGGCGACCGCGCACTGCTGCGTTGCCGCGATACGTCCCCAGGGCTGCGCGCCCCGCGCACGCCGACACTGACCGAGGCGGTGCCCGGCGCGCCGCTGGCCCAGGCACAGGTTGTGCCCAGGGTGTCGCCCGCGCCGGCCAATCCTGCCAGCCCGGTGCGCGCACCGGACACGCCGGCGCTGGCCGATGCGCAGGACGCCGCTGGCGTGCGCCGCGCCAGTCAGCCCTTGCGCCGGACCATGCCGTAGATCACCAGCAGCACGATCGCGCCAATCACTGACGCGATCCAGCCGGCCGGCTGGCCCGGCTGGTACCAGCCCAGGGCGCGGCCGACGTAGCCGGCAGCCAGTGAGCCCAGCACGCCCAGGACGATGGTCATGATCCAGCCCATCTTGTCGTCGCCGGGTTTGACCGCCCTGGCGATCAGGCCGACGATAAGGCCAACGAACACGGTGCCAATGAATGCCATCATGATGCGCTCTCCCGGTAGTGGTCTGAGTCCATGCCGGCCGCATGGGGCGGCCGGCTGCGCTTCATGATACACGCAGCACTCGGGTGCGTATGACGCTCAAGTGACAAGCGGCGGCGCTGCTGTCAGGCCTGCGCCAGCCGGAACTGGCCGACCGCGTGATGCAGCGCATCCGCCTGGTCTTCCAGCGAGGCCGCGGCGGCCGCGGCTTCTTCCACCAGCGCGGCGTTCTGCTGCGCCATCTGGTCCATCTGCGACACCGCCTGGTTGACCTGCTCGATGCCGCCGGTCTGCTCCTCGGTGGCCGCGCGCATCTCGGCCATCAGGTCGGTCACGCGCTTGACCGCGCCGACGATCTCGTCCATCGCCTTGCCCGCGCTTTCCACGAGCACCGCGCCGTCGTCGACGCGCTGCGCTGAGTTGCCGATCAGCGCCTTGATCTCCTTGGCGGCGGTGGCGCTGCGCTGCGCCAGCGTGCGCACCTCGCCGGCCACCACCGCGAAGCCGCGGCCCTGGTCGCCGGCACGCGCCGCTTCCACGGCCGCATTGAGCGCGAGGATGTTGGTCTGGAAGGCAATGCCCTCGATCACGCCGATGATGTCAACCACCTTGCCCGAGGCGTTCTTGATCTCGCCCATGGTGTCCACCACCTGGCTGACGATGGTGCCGCCGCGCACCGCAATGTCCGACGCGCCTTCGGCCAGGTGGCTGGCCTGGCGCGCGTTCTCGGCGCTCTGGCGCACGGTGCTGGTGAGCTGCTCCATGCTGGCGGCGGTTTCCTGCAGCGACGTGGCCTGTTCTTCGCTGCGGCGCGACAGGTCGGCGTTGCCCGCGGCGATCTGCTTGGCCGCGCCCGCGATCGAATCGGCCGAGCCGCGGATGCTGCCGATCGCGCCGGTCAGGCGCGCCTGCATGCGCTGCATCGCATAGAGGACGCTGTGCTCGTCGCCGGGGCGCACCTCGACCTGGCTGCCGAGGTCGCCTTCGGCAATGCGGCCGGCGATGTGCGCCGTGATGGCGGGCTCGCCGCCCAACTGGCGCTGCAGGCTGGCCGCCACGCGCACCATCACCAGCGACATCAGCAAGCCAACTCCCAGCAGGATGCCAAACGCCTTCATCAGCTCGGCGCGGAACGCCGCCTCGATGTCGTCCAGGTACAGGCCCGCGATGAAGTTCCAGTCCCACGGGCGGAAGTTGGCCACGTAGCTCAGCTTGGGCTGCGGCGCCTCGGCGCCGGGCTTGGGCCACAGGTATTCGATAAAGCCCTTGCCAGGCCCTTTGCCGATCTCGGCGATTTCGCGGAAGAGGTAGACGCCGTTGGGGTCCTTGGTGCCTTCCATGGCCTTGCCGTTCATCTCCGGCTTGAACGGGTGCATCAGCACCACGGTGTCCGAGCGCATCAGCGTGAAATAGCCATCGCTGCCGAAGCGCATCGCGCGCACGCGCTCGATGGCCTGATTCCTGGCCTCGTCCTGCGTCAGCTTGCCGGCCTTGGCCAGGGCCTCGTACTCGGCCACCACCGAGAACGCGGTGTCGGTGACGTGGGCCAGGTCCAGGCGCCGCTCTTCCATGCGTAACGTGCGGATCTGCCAGGCGTTCCACAGCGTGATGCCGAGCAGGCAGACCCAGCTCAGCACCAGCGGCAATAACAGCTTCTTCTTCAGGCTCAGGTTGTGCAGCATTGCTTCCACTCCTCCATTTTCCGCGCTCGGCGCGTTTCTCATCGGCGGCACGCCGGCGGCGCCATGCATCGGTGGCGCCTGTCGCATGCGTGCGGGTCATCGCCTTAACGGCGGGGGAGGCAGCTAACTTGATTGGGGTAAATTCACCCCTTCGGGGTGATATGGTTAATTGGTTGCATCGTGCCGACATGCTTGTACTTTGTACATCTCTTCCAGCGATTCAGATCGCCGACGACAAGTGATCCCGTCCCGCTGCTTTACGTTGTAATGCGCTGTAACCCAACGCCCTCCCCGGATCGTTTGCGATTTCAAATGCGAACGATTATCCTTCTCTCTTCCGCACAGTCATTGTGCAGACAATGGCACACCTGAGCGCTATGTGATGCGCACAAGGGGCGCTCCAGCTATCCGTACACAGGGCAAGACCGGGCCGCGACTGGGCTGCGCCCGCCGACCAACCGCAATGACCGAAACCAAGCCGGCCTCCGGCCAGCAGCGCCGTGCCTTCTGGCTCAAGCATCTCCACCAGTGGCACTGGATCAGTTCCGCGATCTGCCTGATCGGGATGCTGCTGTTTGCCGTCACCGGCTTCACGCTCAACCACGCCGCACAGATCGAGGCCAGGCCCGCGGTCGAGACCCGCCACGCCACCATGCCCACGCGCGTGCTCGACCAGGTGCGAGCCGAAGCGCCGGCGGGCGATGCCCAGGCGCGTGAAAAGAAGGCGCCGGTGCCGGCGGTGCTGGCCGACTGGCTGGCGCAGGCGCTGGACATCGACGCCAGCGGGCGCGAGGCCGAATGGTCCGCCGACGAGATCTACGTGGCGCTGCCGCGCCCGGGCGGCGACGCCTGGGTCAGCCTGGAACTCGACAGCGGCGAAGCCCAGTACGAGAAAACCACGCGCGGCGCCATCTCTTACCTGAACGACCTGCACAAGGGCCGCAACACCGGCGCTGCGTGGAGCCTGTTCCTGGATGTGTTCGCGCTGGCGTGCCTGGTCTTCAGCGTAACCGGCCTGTTCCTGCTCAAGCTGCATGCGGCCGGGCGCGTGGGGACCTGGCCGCTGGTGGGGCTGGGACTGGTGGTGCCGGTGCTGCTGGCGATCCTGCTTATCCATTGAATCAACCGTTCCAACCGTTCCAACCGTTTTCCTTCCTGCATCTCACTGACGAGGTTTCTCCGATATGCGCCGACTGCTCTCCGTCACCCTGACCGGCATGGCCGCGGTTCCCCTGGCCGGCCCCGCGCTGGCCGCGGATCTCAGCGTCAAGGTCGACATCCCGCGCCTGACCGTGGCCGAGTACCACCGCCCCTACGTGGCGATGTGGGTCGAGCGCGCCGACCAGAGCCCGGTGCAGACCCTGGCGGTCTGGTACGACGGCAAGCTCAAGGACGGCGAAGGCACCAAGTGGCTCAAGGACATGCGCCAGTGGTGGCGCAAGGCCGGCCGCGACCTGCACATGCCGGCCGACGGCGTCTCCGGCGCCACGCGCGCGCCGGGCGAGCACAGCGTGAGCTTCAGCGACGGCAAGGCGCCGCTGGGCAAGCTGCCCGCGGGCAACTACCAGCTGGTGGTGGAAGCCGCGCGTGAAGTGGGCGGGCGCGAGCTGCTGCGCGTGCCGTTCACGTGGCCGCCGCAAGCCGCACAGACCGCCCGCGCCAAGGGCGAACACGAACTCGGCGGAGTGACCGTCGAACTGAAGCCGTAATCCTTCCGGAGCCAGACGATGAAACCTTCCCTTATTTCCGCCGCGTCTTCCCGCATGGCCACCCGCGTGGCCGTGCTCGCCCTGGCTGCCCTGGCCCCGCTGGCCGCGCACGCGCACCGCCAGTGGCTGCTGCCGTCGGCCACGGTGCTGTCCGGCAGCGATCCGTGGGTGACCGTGGATGCCGCAGTCTCCAACGACCTGTTCTACTTCGAGCACGTGCCGATGCGGCTCGACAACCTGCAGGTGACCGCGCCCGACGGCAGCGCCGTCAAGGCCGAGAACGCGGCCACCGGCAAGTACCGCAGCACCTTCGACCTGCACCTGACTCAGCCCGGCACGTACCGCGTGGCGGTGGTCAACAACGGCCTGTTCGCCAGCTACAAGGTCGACGGCCAGGCCAAGCGCTGGCGTGGCACCGCCGAGAACTTCGCCAGGGAAGTCCCGGCCAATGCGCAGGACCTGCAGGTCACCCAGGCCGAAGGCCGCATCGAATCCTTCGTCACCGCCGGCAAGCCCAGCGACAAGGGTCTGCGCACCGTCGGCCGCGGCCTGGAACTGGCGCCGATCACGCACCCGAACGACCTGGTCGCGGGCGACACCGCCAGCTTCCGCCTGCTGCTCGACGGCAAGCCCGCCAGCAACCTGAAGGTCTCGGTGGTGCCGGGCGGCATCCGTTACCGCGACCAGCTGCAGGAGTTCAGCGCCACCACCGACGCCGACGGCAAGTTCAGCGTCAAGTGGCCGGCCGCTGGCATGTACTGGATGGAAGCGGAGGTGAAGGACGACAAGACCACCTTCAAGCAGGCCAGGTCGCGCCGCGCCGTCTATGCGGTGACGGTGGAAGTGCTGCCGCAATAAGCCGGATGCCGGGTTTGAACCGCGTCCTGGTCCCCGTTGCGCTGACCGCGCCGCCGCAGCCGCCCGCCGCCGACACGCGGCTGCAGCGCTGGGGCGGCGTGACCATGGGCACGACCTGGTCGGTGGCGGCGCTGCTGCCGCCCGCGGCGGATGCTCACGGCATCGCCGCCGGCATCCAGGCCGTGCTCGATGGCGTGATCACGCAGATGAGCAACTGGGAAGCGGATTCCGACCTGAGTCGCTTCAACCGCGCGGCGCCGGGCAACTGGCACGCGCTGCCGGATGATTGCTTCGCGGTGCTGCAATGCGCGCTGCAGGTGGCGCGCGACAGCGGCGGCGCCTATGATCCGAGCGCCGGCCCGCTGGTGGACCTGTGGGGCTTCGGCCCCGCCCCGGCGCGCAGCGCGCCACCGTCGCCAGACGCGGTGCAGGCCACGCGCAGCCGCTGCGGCTGGGCCCGCATCGAAGTCGATGCGGCGGGCCGGCGCGCCCGGCAGCCAGGCGGCCTGTCGCTGGACTTCTGCGCCATCGCCAAGGGCTTTGCCGTCGACGCGGTAGCGCGCTACCTGTGTGAACAGGGCCTGGACCACCACCTGACTGAGATCGGCGGCGAACTGCGCGGCCATGGCGTCAAGCCCGACGTCATGCCGTGGTGGGTCGCGCTGGAATCACCACCCGGCCTGGACAGCGATGCCGCGGGGCAGACGCGGGTGGCGCTGCACGGCCTGTCCGTCGCCACCTCCGGCGACTATCGCCGCTATTTCGACAGTGACGGTCGCCGCTACGCCCATACCATCGATCCGCGCACCGGCTATCCGGCCAGCCACGCGCTGGCCTCGGTCACGGTCATCCATGGGCAGTGCATGCTGGCCGATGCGCTGTCCACCGCGCTGACCGTGCTGGGCCCGGAGGCCGGCATGGCGCACGCGCGCCGCCACGGCATTGCTGCGCGTTTCCTGGTGCGCACGCCGGACGGCTTCGACGAACATCTGTCGCCGGCCTTTGCCGCGATGCTGGCATGAGCGCGAAGGCCATGCCGTCCGCCGTCGCTGGCGCAAGCTGGCTTGCCGTTGCCGGCGGCGTCGCGCTGTCCGTGCTGGGGCCGTCGCGCATGGCCATGGCGGCCGGCGTGGTGGCAGCCTATGCGGGCTTCTGCAGCGCGGCGCTTGCACACCATCGCCAGCGGCGCGCGCGCGTGGCGACACTGGGTGGCACGGAAGCGGGTGCGACGCTGGTTGCCTATGCCTCGCAGACCGGGTTTGCCGAACAGCTGGCGCTGCAGACCGCCACCGCGCTGCAGGGCGCGGGCGTGCCGGTGCAACTGCTGTCGCTGGCCGATGTCGATGCGCGGCGCCTGCAGACATGCCGCCAGGCGCTGTTCCTGGTCAGCACCACCGGCGAGGGCGACGCCCCCGACAGCGCGTCCGGCTTTGCGCGCCGCTTGCTGGCTGGCGCGGATGGCCTGCAGTCCTTGCGCTACGGCATCCTCGCGCTCGGCGACAGCAGCTACGCGCGCTTCTGCGCCTTCGGCCACGCGCTCGACGGCTGGCTGCAGCGCCACCGTGCGCAGCCGCTGTTTGACCTAGTCGAAGTCGACAACGGCGACGCCGGCGCCCTGCGCCACTGGCAGAACCACCTGTCGGCCCTGAGCGGCGGCGCCGAGATTGCCGACTGGGAACGCCCGCGCTATGACAGCTGGCGGCTCGTGCAACGCCACCATCTGAACCCCGGCAGCCAGGGCGCGCCGGCGTTCCACCTGTCGCTGGCGCCGCAGGGCGATGCGGCAATGGACTGGCAAGCCGGCGACATCGCCGAGATCGGCCCGTGCCACGCGCCGGCCGAGGTTGAACGGCTGCTGGCGCGGCTTGGCCTGGACGGCGCCACGCCCGTGCGCTGCGATGGCCGCGACACCACCCTGGTCGAGGCCGTGGCCACGCGCATGCCATTGCCCGAACCGCACTTCGCGGTGATGCAGGGCCTGCCGCCGCAGCAACTGGTGGACACGCTGCCGCCGCTGCCGCACCGCGAGTATTCGATCGCCTCGCTGCCGCAGGACGGGCACCTCGAACTGCTGGTGCGGCAGACCCGCTACGGCGACGGCCGCCTCGGCCTGGCCTCCGGCTGGCTGACCGAGCACGCGGCCGTGGGCGCCCGCATCGCGCTGCGCATCCGTACCAACCGCAGCTTCCACCCGCCGGCCGATGACCGGCCCCTGATCGTGGTCGGCAATGGCACCGGGCTGGCCGGCCTGCGCGCCCAGCTCAAGGCCCGCGCCGCGGCCGGGCAGCGCCGCAACTGGCTGCTGTTCGGCGAGCGCTCGGCGCAGCATGACGCGTTCTTTGCCGGGGAACTGGCCGCATGGCAGGCCGACGGCACGCTGCGGCGCGTGGACCATGCCTGGTCGCGCGACGGCGGCGCGCCGCGCTACGTGCAGGACGCCCTGCGCGCACAGGGCGAGACGGTACGCCAATGGGTGGCGGACGGCGCGGCCGTCTACGTCTGCGGCAGCCTGCAGGGCATGGCCGGCGGCGTCCATGACGCACTGGCGGGGATCCTCGGCGAAGACGCGCTGCGCCGGCTTGCCGACGACGGCCGCTACCGGCGCGACGTCTACTGAGCGAACCCGCAGCGACACGCGCCGTGCGGAGATCGGCCGTATGGCTCGCGCGCTGGGCGGGGATGCACTATCTTCCGTGTGAACTGCAAGACATCTGCAGCCAATCACAACACCGAGGAGACCTGATGTTACGCACCCCCCGCCGCCTGATCGCTGCGCTGGCCCTGCTCGCCACTACCATCCCGGCCGCCATGGCCGAAGTCCCCGCCCGCAACAACCTGCTTGCCGTGCCCGGCCTGGAGAAGCCCGCCAGCGTGCTGGTCGACCGCTGGGGCGTGCCGCATATCTATGCCGGCACGCTCTACGACGCCTTCTTCGTCCAGGGCTTCATGGCCGCGCGCGACCGCCTGTGGCAGATCGACCTGTGGCGCAAGCGCGGACTTGGCGAGATGGCCAGGGATTTCGGCCCGGCCTATGCCGACGGCGACCGCATGGCGCGCGCGGTGCTGTTCCGCGGCGACATGTACCGCGAATGGCTGGCGTATGGCTCCGACGCCAAGCGCGTGGCCGAGGCCTTCGTGGCCGGGGTGAACGCCTATGTGGCGCTGACCGAGCAGAGGCCCGAGCTGCTGCCGCCCGAATTCCGCAAGCTCAACTACAAGCCTGCGCGCTGGCAGGCCGAAGACATCGTGCGCATCCGCCACCACGGCCTGACGCTCAACTTCACCGGCGAAGTCGAACGCGCCCAGCTCTATTGCCAGGCCAAACAGGACGCCCCGCGTGCCGACTGGCTGCGCCGCGAACTCGACCCGCAGATCGAGCCCAGGCTCAGTCCCGGCATCGACCCCTGCACGGTTCCCGCCGCCGAACTGCGCCGCGCCTACGAACTGGCCACCGCCGCAGCGCGCTTCCCGAAAGAGGCGTGGGGCAATGCGCAGGCCGCCAGCATCCCGCTCGACCAGCTCTACGCACTGGTGGACCCCAACAGCGACACCGGCCGCAGCCTCGGGTCGAACAACTGGGTCATCGGCGGCAAGCGCACCACCACCGGCCGCCCGATCCTGGCCAACGACCCGCACCGCTCGCACGGCGCGCCCAGCCTGCGCTATATCAGCCACCTGAACGCGCCGGGAATGTCGGTGATCGGCGCGGGCGAGCCGTTCCTGCCCGGCATCTCGATCGGGCACAACGGCACCATCGCCTTCGGCCTGACGCGCTTCTACATGGACCAGGAGGACCTGTACGGCTACGAGCTCAATCCGGCCAACCCGCATGAGTACAAGTACAAGGGCCGCTGGGAACCGATGGAGACCATCACCGAAGAGATCGTGGTCAAGGGCGAGTCCACCCCGCGCAAAGTCACCATCGACTTCACGCGCCACGGCCCGGTGCTGGTCGCCGATGCCGGCCGCGCACAGGCCTGGGCGCTGCGCGCCGCGTGGCTCGACTACGGCATGGCGCCGTACTTCGGCTCGATGGACTATATGCGCGCGCGCAACTGGGACCAATTCCGCGCCGCCATGAACCGCTGGGGCGCGCCCGGCGAAAACCAGGTCTATGCCGACACCAGCGGCAACATCGGCTGGATCCCGGGAGGGCTGACCGTCAAGCGGCCCAACTGGGACGGCCTCACGCCGGTGGCGGGCGATGGCCGCTACGAGTGGGCCGGCTACCGCAACATGGACGAGCTGCCGTGGGCCTTCAATCCCGCGCCAGGCTATATCGTCACCGCCAACGAGAACAACATCCCGCCCGAGCACCCCGCCGCGAAACTTGGCGTGGGCTACGAATGGAGCGACAGCTCGCGCGCGCGCCGGCTCAAGGCTCTGGTGGGAGCCAATGCGCGCAGCTCGGTGCAGGACTCGATGGCGTGGCAGAACGACACCGTGTCGCTGCCGGCGCAGCGCGCGGTCGCGATGCTGCAGGATGTGAGCAGCGATGACCCGCAACTGGCCCGCGGCCTGGACCTGCTGCGCAACTGGGACGGCAACGAGCGCGCGGACAGCGCCGCCGCGGCACTGTTCGAGGTCTGGTTTAGCAAGCACCTGCGCCAGGCCGTGGTGCGCGCCGCGCTGCCGCCAGAAGCCGCGCGGCTGGTGGGCGCGGGCGATGCCGCGCGCGTGCTGGCGGTGCGGGAGCAGCCCGGGCCGCGGATGCCGGTGGAGCGGCGCAATGCGGTGATGCTGGAATCGCTGAAAGCCGCCATGGCCGAACTCGAAGCCAAGCTCGGCCCCGATCCGCGCGCATGGCAATGGGGCAAGCTCCACACCGCCGTGTTCACGCATCCGATGGACCCGATCCTGAGCGACGCGGAACGCCAGCAGTTCAACGTCAACGCCGGCCCGATCGGCGGCTCGGCCTTCACGCCGATGAACACCAGCTACCGCAACACGGACTTCCGCCTGACCGCCGGCGCGTCGTTCCGCATGGTGCTGGACGTGGGCAACTGGGATGCCTCGCGCGTGGTCAACACGCCGGGGCAGTCAGGGAATCCGGCCAGCCCGCATTACCGGGACCTGGCGCCGTTGTGGGCGAAGGGGGAGTATTTCCCGCTGGTGTATACGCGCAAGGCGGTGGAGAAGGCTAGCCGGGAACGGTTGGAGTTGGTGCCGCAGTGAGGGTGGGGAACTCATGCGTCTGAAGTAGCCATGAAGCCTGGCAGCGCACCCCTCTCCCGCAAGCTGGCGAGGGGTGCAAGCCGGCGGGAACCGAGAGGCGGCAGCGGACGCGGCGCTTGCCGCTTTCTCTTACTTCAACATCTTCAACAACGCCTCCGCCACCGCATCAGACGATGCCGGATTCTGCCCCGTCACCAGTCGCCCTGCGACCACGACATAGCTGGCCCAGTCCTCGCCACGCGTGAACCGCCCGCCGTTGGCCTTGAGCATGTCCTCCACCAGGAAGGGCACCACCTTGGTCAGCTGCACGGCTTCTTCCTCACTGTTGGTGAAGCCGGTCACCTCCTTGCCCTTGACCAGCGGTTCCCCGTCCGCGCTCTTGGTATGGCGGAACACCGCCGGTGCGTGGCATACCGCTCCCACCGGCTTGCCGGCGCGGTCGAACTGCTCGATCAGCGCGACCGAGCGCTTGTCTTCGGCCAGATCCCACAGCGGGCCGTGGCCGCCCGGATAGAAGATGGCGTCGAAGTCTTCCGCCTTCACCTGGTCCAGCGTCAGCGTGCTGGCCAGCGCAGCCTTGGCGGCCGGGTCACTTTGGAAGCGCCGGGTGGCATCGGTCTGGGCGCCGGGATCGTCGCTTTTCGGGTCGATCGGCGGTTGGCCGCCCTTGGGCGAGGCCAGCGTGATGTCGGCGCCGGCGTCCTTGAAGACGTAGTAGGGCGCGGCGAATTCCTCCAGCCAGAAGCCGGTCTTGTGGCCGGTATTGCCCAACTGGTCGTGGGAGGTCAGCACCATCAGGATGTTCATTGTTCCGCTCCATGTCGGTTCACAAGCAGCCGGGCTGAAATGCCGCGGCACTGGCAACATCCTAGGCAGCGGACTATGATTCGAAAACTTCTATTATTCGATCTCTGCTATCCAAAAAATGAATATCGGCAGCAAGGACCTTAACCTGCTGTACGTGTTCCACGTGCTGTATCAGGAGGGCAATGCCTCGCGCGCGGCCGCGCGTATGGCGCTGAGCCAGCCGGCGCTGAGCCACAAGCTCAACCGCCTGCGCGACGAGCTGGGCGATCCGCTGTTCGTGCGTGCGCCGCGTGGCCTGACGCCTACGCCGCGCGCGCATGCGCTGGCGCCGCAGGTGCAGCGGCTGGTCGGGGACCTCGACGCGTTCTATGACGCCTGTGCCGGCCACGATTACCTGGCGCGCAGCGAGCACCTGCATATCTACACCACCGACTACATGGAGCAGCTGCTGCTGCCCGCCCTGCTGCCGCGGCTGCGCAGCCAGGCGCCGGGCGTGGTGCTGGTCACGCACAACACGCGCGGCGAGCTGCCGCGCGAGGAACTGGAGAAGGGCACCTGCGACCTGGCGATCGCGGGCTTCTATGAGAACCTGCCTGATACCTTCCATCAGCAGCGGCTATGCAGCGAGGACTTCGTGGTGCTGGCCTCGCGCGCCAATCCGCGCATCGCCGACGGCCTCGATCTCGACGCCTTCCTGGCGTGCGAGCACCTGCTGACCACGCTGACCGGCGACCTCAACGGCGTGGTCGACCGCGCGCTGGCCCGGCAGGGGCACAAGCGCACAGTAGTGGCGGGGTTGTCGAGCTTCGTTGCCCCGAGCCGGCTGGTGCGCGGCACGGAACTGCTGCTGACCTGCCTGCGCTCGGTCGCGGAAGAGGCGGTGGCGCGCGATCGTGAACTGGTGCTGCTGCCGGTGCCGTTCGCACTGCCCCAGGTCGACATGATGCAGATCTGGCACGCGCGCACCGATGCTGACCGGCTGCGGCGCTGGCTGCGCCAGCAGATCCAGGAGGTGGCTAGCGGCATCAGCGCGGCCGAGCCGGCCGCGCGCAAGCCCCGCGTCAGGCGCGGTTGACCACCGGCAGCAGCGCGCCTTGCACGGCGCGAGCCGCATCCGAGGCCAGGAACAGGATCACATCGGCCAGCGCGTCCAGGCTGACCCAGCGCGTGGCATCGGCATCCGGCATGGCCTGGCGGTTCTCCGGCGTATCCAGCACGCTGGGCAGCACCGCATTGACGCGGATGCCCTGGTCGCGCAGCTCTGCCGACATCGATTCAGTCACGCGCGCCAGCGCGTCCTTCGAGGCGCAATAGGCGCTCATCTGCGCCAGCCCGCGCGCCGCCGAGTTGGCGCCCACGTTGACGATGGCGCCGCCGCCGGCGGCCAGCATGTGTGGCACCACCGCGCGCGCCATGTTCAGCACCGTGCCCACGTTCATGTCGAACAGGTGGTTCCAGGCGTCGGCGCTGGTTTCATGCACGCTTGGGCCCATGGCGAAGCCGCCGGCCAGGTTGCACACCACGTCGATGCGCCCGCCGGCCTGAACCGCTTGCGCGACGGCCTCGCTCAGTTGGGCGGCATCAAGCAGGTCCGCCTGCAGCGCCAGGTGGCCCGTGCCCGCTTCGGGCAGCGGCGCCACATGCCGGTCCAGCAGCACCACGCGCGCGCCTGCCTGCGCAAAGGCCTGCGCCACGGCGCGGCCCAGGTTGCCGTGTGCGCCGGTGATCAATACGTTCTTGTCGTTGAAGTTCATTGCGTGCTCCTGCGCCGTCGTGGCGCGCATGGTCGGGGTCAGCATCGCCCGGGGCCGGCTTTTGCCATCGTGGGCCGGGGCGAAAAACGCAAGCCAGTCTACGCACCGCTCCCCAACATTTGCTTGCGAAATTGCCTCGGGCTAACCCTTGAACGGCACAGGAAGTTGCGCGCCGGGTCGGCGTCATTGCCGATTGCGCCGTGGCTTGCGCACTGGTGCGGTGTCCGCGGGGGCGGCCGCCGCTTCCGCTGCCGCGGTCTGTTCAAGGAAGGCCACCAGCAGCCGCGCCGCCGGTGACAGCAGTTCCAGGTCGCGGAAGCAGATGGCAAAGCGCCGCCGCGCCCAGTCGTTGCGCAGCGGGATCACGCGCAGGCCGAAGGTGGGCGCGATCGGCGCGGCGATCTCGGCCGGGATGATGGTGATGCCCAGGTTGGCCCGCACACAGCGCAGCGCAGCGTCGAAGGTCGAGACCACCGCGCGGTAGGCAATGCCGCGCCCGAGGATGGCCGCATAGCGCGTCAGCATGGTCTGCACCGCGGTCTGGGCGGGCATGCCGATATGGTCGCAGTCCAGCGTGTCCTCGAAGCGGCAGTCGGCGGCCTGCGCCAGCGGATGCGAGGCATGTACCACTGCCGCGAGCTGGTCGGTGCGGTAGGGCCGGGTCTGGAAGCCTTCCAGGTCGGCCGCGTCCCAGCAGATCCCCAGCGGCGCCGAGCCCTCGCGCAGCGCGCGCACCACGTCGCTGCTCAGGCTTTCCTCGATGGTCACGCGCACGTCGCGGTTGACCGGTTGCTGCAGGAAGGCGGCAATATCGTCCGGCAGCGATTCGGCCATCGACGACACCGTGGCCAGCAGCCGCACCTGCCCGCGGATGCCGGCGCCGTAGTCGGCCATGTCCCGCGCGACGCGGTCCGCCGCCGCCAGCATGGCGCGCGCATGCGCCAGCACCATCTCGCCCGCGGGCGTCGGGATCACGCCGCGGCGGCGGCGTTCCAGCAGGGTTGCGCCCACGGTCTCCTCCAGTTGCGCCAGCCGCTTGCTGATGGCGGATGCCACGATGTGCTCCTGCTCGCCCGCGCGCGCCATGTTGCGGGTTTCGCAGACGGCGATGAACAGGCGCAGGGTGGTGAGGTCGAGGTCTCGCATGGCTGTGAGGGAATGCGGGTTTCCGGAATGGAATGGTAAGCCCTCTTTGGTTGCCGGAATCATGCATCCGGGAATTCCTGGATGTCGCTGTGCGGCGCCAGGCAGACATTCCGGTTCGGAATGTTATCGTGCATAAATCACCGCTTCAGCTCTTTGGCAGAAGCTCATAGAGTTCTTCCGTCGCCCCCACCGCGGGGCGCAAACCGGAAGCCCCTGAATCATGTCTGTTCCCTTTCCCCGCCACGCCGTTATCCGCGAAGTCGGATTGCGCGATGGCCTGCAGAGCATCCGCACCATCCTGCCCACGGCCAGCAAGGAAGCGTGGATTCGCGGCGCCTACGCGGCCGGCCTGCGTGAGCTGGAAGTCGGCTCGTTCGTGCCCGCGCACCTGCTGCCGCAACTGGCCGATACCGCGCAGCTGGTCGCGTTCGCGCGCACGCTGCCGGGCCTGTTCGTCTCAGTGCTGGTGCCCAACCTGCGCGGCGCGCAGGATGCGCTGGCCAGCGGTGCGGACCTGATGCTCGTGCCGCTGTCGGCCAGCCATGCGCACAGCCTGGCCAACCTGCGCAAGACGCCGGACGAGGTGGTGGCGGAAGTCGCCCGCATCCGCGCCGCGCGCGATGCCAGCGGCGCGAAGACGCTGATAGAGGGCGGTGTCGGCACCGCGTTCGGCTGCACGCTGCAGGGCCATGTCGATCCCGATGAAGTGCTGCGCCTGATGCAGGCGCTGCTCGATGCCGGCGCCGACCGCGTCAGCCTGGCCGATACCGTCGGCTATGCCGACCCGCGCATGGTGCGCGAGCTGTTTGCGCGCGCCGTCGATATCGCCGGCGATCGCTTCTGGTGCGGCCATTTCCACGATACCCGCGGGCTTGGCCTGGCCAACGTCCACGCGGCGCTGGAAACCGGCGTGAGCCGCTTTGACGCTTGCCTGGCCGGCATCGGCGGCTGCCCGCACGCGCCCGGCGCCAGCGGCAATGTCACGACCGAAGACCTGGCCTACATGCTCGGCAGCATGGGCATCGACACCGGCATCGATATCGGCCGCCTGCTGGCGCTGCGTGAAGACGTGGCTGGCTGGCTCAAGGACGAAACCCTGCACGGCACGCTGTGGCGCGCCGGCCTGCCCAAGACCTTCCCGGCCCAGCACGCTGGCGCCGCTGCCTGAGACGCAAGATGACCCAAGACAACAGAAACTCCCTGCCGCTGGCCGGCATCCGCGTGGTCGAATTCACGCATATGGTGATGGGCCCCACCTGCGGCATGATCCTGGCCGACCTGGGCGCCGAAGTGATCAAGGTAGAGCCGCCCGGCGGCGACAAGACGCGCAACCTGCCGGGCCTGGGCATCGGCTTCTTCCGCGCCTTCAACCGCAACAAGAAGAGCGTGGTGCTGGACATCACCACCGAGGAAGGGCGCGCCGCCGCGGCCGAGCTGGCGGGCCAGAGCGACGTGCTGCTGGAGAACTTCCGGCCCGGCCTGATGCAGAAGCTGGGGCTGGACTACGCCACGCTGTCGCGCGACTACCCGCACCTGATCTACGTCTCGCACAAGGGCTTCCTGCCCGGCCCGTACGAGAACCGGCTGGCGCTGGACGAGGTGGTGCAGATGATGGGCGGCCTGTCCTACATGACCGGCCCAAGCGGGCGTCCGCTGCGCGCGGGCACCTCGGTCAACGACATCATGGGCGGCATGTTCGGCGCCATCGGCGTGCTGGCCGCGCTGCGCGAGCGCGACCGCACCGGGCGCGGCCAGGAGATCCAGAGCGCGCTGTTCGAGAACTGCGTGTTCCTCGCCTCGCAGCATATGCAGCAGTTTGCAATGACCGGCGAGGCGCCGCCGCCGATGCCGTCGCGCGTGTCGGCGTGGAGCGTGTATGACGTCTTCACGCTGGCCGGCGACGAGCAGCTGTTTATCGGCGCCGTCAGCGACAAGCAGTTCGTGACGTTGTGCCAGGTGCTGGAGCACCCGGAGCTTCTCGACAAGCCCGAGTACGTCAGCAATGCCTCGCGCGTGGCGGTGCGTCCGCAACTGCTCGATGAGCTGGGCGCAATCCTGCGCCACCACCGCAGCGCAGAACTGGCGCCCAAGCTCGAAGCCGCCGGCATCCCGTATGCGCCGATCGTGCGCCCGGACCAGTTGCTCGACGATCCGCACCTGCTTGCCAGCGGCGGGCTGGTGCCGATGCAGGCCGACGATGGCTCGACCACGCCCACGGTGCTGCTGCCGCTGCTGATGGGCGGGCGCCGCCCGGGCGTGCGGCGGCCGCTGCCTAGGGCCGGCGAGCACAACGAAGAGATCCTGTCGCAGCTCGGCCAGGGCCGCAACGGCTGAGCGGTACCACGACGGGCATGCCGCGGCACAGCGGCAGCCCGCAAAGATCCTACGATAACGATACGGAGACAACCCCATGCACCCCCGTCGCATCCTTCTCAAGTCAGGGCTGGCGCTGGCCGCCACCATGGCCGCCGCGCTGGCCGCGCCCGGCATCGGCGCGCTCGCGCAGGGCAGCACCGGCAAGCCGGTGCGCCTGATCCTGCCGATCAGCGCCGGCTCCGGCGTGGACACCATCGCGCGCGCGGCCGGTCCGGCCCTGGGCAAGGCCTTTGGCCAGCCGGTGGTGATCGAGAACCTGCCCGGCGCCGGCGGCATCACCGGGGCCGCGGCCGTGGTCAAGGCGCAGCCGGACGGCAGCACGCTCGGGCTGGTCTCGAACAACCATGTCATCAACCCGAGCGTGTTCCGCACGATGCCGTTCGATGCCATCAAGGACATCACCCCGATCAGCGTGATCGGCACCACGCCGCTGGTGCTTGTCGTGAATCCCAAGGTGCCGGCAAGGAACGTGAAGGAACTGGTGGCGCTGCTCAAGGCCAAGCCCGACGGCTACAACTACGGGTCGTCCGGCAATGGCACCATCATCCACCTGGCCGGGGAGATGTTTCTGGACGAGGCCGGCGTGAGTGCGCGCCATGTGCCGTACAAGGGCACCGGGCCGATGATGAACGACCTGATCGCCGGACAGGTGGAGCTGGGCGTGGTCGCGCTCAACGCAGTGGCGCCGCACCTGAAGGCCGGCACGCTGCGTGCGATCGGCGTGTGCGGCGACAAGCGCTCGGCCGCCGCGCCGGACATCCCCACCATCGCCGAACAAGGCTTGCCCCGCTACAACGTCGCCGGCTGGTTTGCCGTGGTCGGCCCCGCCGGCATGCCCCCGGCAGAGGTCAAGCGCGTGCATGACGCATTTGCCAGGGCCTTCACCTCGCCCGAAGTGCTGGAAGCCATGAAGAAGCAGGCCACCGTGATCGAGCCCGGCACACCCGAGGCAGCCGCCAGTTTCTTCCGCAGCGAGGCCACGCGCTACGCCGCCCTGGTGAAGAAGGCCAACGTCAAGGTCGAATAGCGACGGCTGGGCTGAACCATCGGGCACGGCCTGCAGGCCGCGCGGCGAACGCCTAGAATGCAGCATCGCCCCCGTGACGATGCCCTGCAGGAGGACGCGCCATGACCGACAAGCCAGTCAGGATCCCCGGCCCCGACCACCCGATCACCATCACGCCGACTGCCGGCAGGGTGGTGGTCAGGGTGGCGGGCATTGCCATTGCAGACAGCGACGCGGCGCTGACCCTGCAAGAGGCGACCTACCCACCGGTGCAGTACATCCCGCGCGAGCATGTCGACATGACGCAGCTGGAGCGTACAGCGCACACGACGTACTGCCCATACAAGGGCGATTGCAGCTATTTCTCCATCCCCGCCGGCGGCGAGCGCGCGCGCAATGCGGTGTGGAGCTACGAGACGCCTTACCCCGCGGTGGCGGCGATCGCCTCGCACCTGGCCTTCTACCCCGACCGCGTCGACAGCATCGAGATCCTCGGCGCCTGAGCGCGCGCGCCGCCTGGCATGGCGGCAATAGCCATCTGCGGATTCGGCACGCCCCATGTGCTGGACATAGTCAGCGCCCTAGGGGCCGAGTGCCGCGTCGATCATGGCCACGGCCAGCCCGACCAGTAGCGCAACCGCCGACGCGATGAACCATCGCACGGTCTTGCGGTACTCATCCACTGCATCGTCCTCGATGCGCAGCGCGCGATAGAGCGCCACGATCTGCAGCGACACCGCGGCCAGCAGCGATACCGCGGCGAACAGCGCGCGCAGGTTCCAGTGGCCGGGACTCTCGAAGCCCCAGAATCGCCAGAACGCCAGCGAGAAGCCGAGCAGCACTGTGATCGCGGTAATGATGCCCTGGCGGTAGCCGTTGGGCACCAGTTGCGGCGCGGGCTTGGGCGCAGCCGCTGGCTCGGGGGCATTCATCTGGCGCCTCCATGATAGTTTTGCGCGGCCGCAGTCCGAGCCGACAGCCCTGCCGCTACGCCGCGGGCTCAGCTTCGGTTCTCCGGCAACTGCACCACGGCCAACGTGGCATCGGCAGTACCGATGACCCTGCTGACATGCCCTTTGCCCGTGGTGTCTTCCAGCAGCAGGGCACTGCCCGCCGACAGCGGCCGCAGCTCGCCATCGCTGGCTTCGAACTCCATTGCCCCCGCCAACACGAAGATCCACATGCGCAGCGGCGACGGGTGCAGTGCTCCCACCCAGCCGGCCGGCACCAGCAGGAAGCCCTGGCGCGCGGCCTCGTCCAGCGGCGACACCCAGAAGGCGCGCGCGGGCGGTGCGAACAGGCGCTCGGTGATGGCAACGGAAAGGGGGCCAAAGTGGGATTCGCCGTCGGCATCCGCGAAAAGCCGTTCGAAGGCCAGCGGTGGACGGGCGGTTGTGACGGGTTCGGCAGTGACAGCCATGGCGGACCTCCCTGCGGCGCGTTGCGCGCGGCATTGTTATGCAGCCAGTCTAGGCTGCCGGGCGCGGAGTGCAATGCCGGTCACGGGGCGCGCGCTGGTGCCCCGCACCGTGCGTCAACCCTTGCTGAAGATGCTGTAGAAGTCCGGCGTGCCGCTGTCGGGCACGCTCAGGTCGAGCGAACCCTCGATGTGTTCCAGGTGTTCCGCCATCAACGCGCTGGCGCGCGCGGCGTCGCGCTGCTCGATGGCGTCGATCAGCTGGCGGTGCTCATGCTCGGCGCAGGCCGGCGCGCCGGGGCGGTCGTACAGCGTGATGATGAGGCAGGTCAGCGACACCATCTCGCGGATCAGCTTTTCGAGGATGGCATTGCCGGCCATCTCGGCCAGCAGGATATGGAATTCTCCTGACAGGCGGATCATCGCGGCGCGGTCGCCGCGTGCGCGCGCGTTGTCTTCTTCCATCGCGTGGCGGCGCAGGCTGCGGACCTTGGCCGGCGTGGCACGCTGGGCCAGTTCGGCTGCCAGCGCGGGCTCGACCACGCGGCGTGCCTGGAACACCTCGCGCGCCTCGTCCACCGTGGGGCTGGAGACAAAGGCGCCGCGGTTGGGTACCAGCGTGACCAGCTTCTCATGCGCCAGGCGCGCGAAGACCTGGCGGATACGCGCCCGGCTGGCGCCGGTCACTTCGCACAGCCGTTCCTCCACCAGCTTGGTGCCGGCCAGCAGGCGGTGCTCCATGATCGCGGTCAGCAGGCTCAGGTAGATCGCCTCGGTGGCGGAAGCCTCGCTGGTGGTGGCCTCCGGGCCGGCACTTTCCTCCGGCGCGGCATTGGCGGTGGCCTTGGGTGCCGTTTTCAGTGTTGCCTTGGACGCGGGCCGGCGCGGCGTTTTTGCTGCGGTGCCGGGCGCCGCCTTCTTCGATGTGGTTGCCATATCAGGGGACGGACATTCAGCCTGTCGCCGGAAATGGCGACGAAAGACGGCTATATCGTACACAAATATGGCGACACGGGCGGCATTTGTCAGGCCGGGGCAACTTCCTCGCGCATCGTGCCCGCGGCTGCGAACGGGTGCACCTGCGCCCAATGCCGGGCGATGTCGACACGGCGGCAGATCCACACCTTGTCGTGTCCCTGCACATAGTCGAGGAAGCGCTGCAGCGCGCGGAAGCGGCCCGGGCGGCCGAGCAGGCGGCAGTGCATGCCGACCGACAGCATCTTGGGGCTGTCTTGTCCGCCGGGGTCGCCTTCGTCATACAAGACGTCGAACGCATCCTTCAGGTACTGGAAGAATTGTTCGCCGGTATTGAAGCCCTGCGGCGTGGCAAAGCGCATGTCGTTGGAGTCGAGCGTGTACGGCACCACCAGGTGCGGCTTCTTCTTGCCGCCGGTGACTTCGACTTCGGTCCAGAAGGGCAGGTCGTCGCCGTAGTAGTCCGAGTCGTACAGGAGGCCGCCGTGCTCCACCACCAGGCGGCGCGTGTTGGGGCTGTCGCGGCCGGTGTACCAGCCCAGCGGCAACTCGCCGGTCAGGTCCTTGATGATCTGCATGCCGATGCGCATGTGCTCGCGCTCGGTGGCTTCGTCGATGCCCTGGTAGTGGATCCAGCGCCAGCCGTGGCAGGCGATCTCATGGCCCAGTTCGACAAAGGCGCGGGTCAGTTCAGGATGGCGCTGCAGCGCCATCGACACGCCGAAGATGGTCAGCGGCAGGCCACGCTTCTCGAACTCGCGCAGCAGGCGCCAGACGCCGGCACGCGAGCCGTATTCGTAGATGCCCTCCATGCTCATGTGGCGGTCGGGGTAGGCCGCGGCGCCGACGATCTCGGAGAGGAACTGCTCGGAGGCGGCGTCGCCGTGCAGCACGCAGTTTTCGCCGCCTTCTTCGTAGTTGAGGACGAACTGCACCGCAACGCGCGCGCCGCCCGGCCAGCGGGCGTGCGGCGGCCGGGCGCCGTAACCGATGAGATCGCGTGGATAGCGGGACTGGAGCATGGCGGTGGAGTCGGAAATGGATCGGGAAGTCATACGGTTCAGTTCAACGCATAAGGGGCCAGCATGCCCGCATACGCCTTGGGCAGCGGCCGCGCCCAGTCGCCGCGCTTGCTGGTGCCCAGTCGCACCGAGACCAGCGCCTCGGCCATCTTGACCGCGCACACCACGCCGTCGATCACCGGCGCGCCGATGGCGTCGGCGATCTCGTCGCACAAGTCGGTCATGCCGGCGCAGCCCAGCACGATGCATTCGCTGCGGTCTTCAACCAGCGCCTGGCGGCAGGCCTCGGTGATGATGCGGCGCGCGTCCGAGCCCGGGCGCTCCAGTTCCAGCACCGCCAGGTCGCAGGCGCGCACGTTGTTGCAGAAGCGCTTCATGCCGTAGCGCTCGGCCAGGTGCCAGGCGATATTGCAGGTGCGCGCAAGCGTGGTCACCACGCTGAAGCTGCTGCCGACCACGCTGGCCATATGCATGGCGGCCTCGGCAATGCCGATCACCGGCCCGCGCGCCACCTCGCGCGCCGCGTACAGGCCGGGGTCACCGAAGCAGGCAATGACGTAGCCGTCCACGCCTTCCTGCTCGCCGGCCAGGATCTCGTCGAGGATGCCGGGCACGGACAGCGCCTCGTCATAGTGGCTTTCGATGGAAGCCGGTCCCATGCGCGGGCTGACCGCGCTGATGCGCGTGCCCGGTGCCGCCACGGCGACGGCGCACTGCCTGATCTTGTCGGTCATGCTCTGGGTGGTATTGGGGTTGATGATCTTCAGCTTCATGGGCGCGGCTTTGCTAGGTGCGGTCGAAATCGTGCAGTCGAAAGAATGGTTCGGGGATCAGGCCTGGCTGGCGGCGCGGCTGCCGAAGTGGCCGGGCATCATGCGCAGCGCCAGTTGCCGGTACAGCACCAGCGCGATGCCCATGCCGATAAACCAGCTGTAGTTGGCCGCGGGCTGCCACGCCGGCACCACCACGCACAGGATCGGGATGATGGCCGCCGGGATCATGGTGGTCACCGCCGCCGGGTTGAAGCCGTTGCGGTACCAGTAGCGGCCGCGCGGGTTCAGCGTGTACAGGTCGTCGACGTCGATATGCTGGCGGCGCACCAGGTAGTAGTCGGCAATCAGGATGCCGAACAGCGGCCCGATGAAGGCGCCCAGCACGTCCAGCGTGTAGTGGATCACCGCCGGGTTGTTGTACAGGTTCCACGGCGTGATGAAGATCGAAGCCACGGCCGCGATCATGCCGCCGGTGCGCCAGCTGATGTGCTTGGGCGAGACGTTGGAGAAGTCGAATGCCGGCGAAACAAAGTTGGCGACGATATTGATGCCGATGGTGGCGGTCATGAAGGTGAACGCGCCCAGCAGCATGGCGAAGGTGCTGTCGATATGGCTGACGGTTTCCACCGGGTCGGTGATCAGCTTGCCGAACACCGGCAGCGTGGCCGAGGTCGTGATCACGGTCAGCAGCGAGAAACCCAGGAAGTTGACCGGCAGGCCCCAGAAGTTGCCACGCTTGACCGACTCGAAGTCTTTGGCATAGCGCGAGAAGTCGCCGAAGTTCAGCATCGGGCCGGAGAAATACGACACCACCAGCGCAATTGCGCTCAGCATTACCGGCACCGCTTCCCAGCCGGTGTACTTGACAAAGCTCAGCGTGAAATTGACGTTCTCCCAGCCGGCCTTGTTCACCAGCCAGATCGCCAGCGCGATCATCACCACATACACCGCCGGGCCAGCCCAGTCGATGAACTTGCGGATGGTCTCCATGCCGGTCCAGAACACCAGCGCTTGCAGCACCCACAGCACCATGAATGCGGCCCAGCCCAGCGTGGAGAGCCCGGCAAAGCCGTGCAGCTTCACGTCGGCATACGGCGCCAGCGCGGGGAAGAAGTGCAGCGCCAGCACCAGGAAGGCGCTGGAAGCCAGGTAGGTCTGGATGCCGTACCACGCCACTGCGATCAGCCCGCGGATCACCGCCGGGATATTGGCGCCGAGCACGCCGAACGAGGCCCGGCAGATCACCGGATAGGGCGTGCCGGTCACCTGGCTGGGCTTGGCCACCAGGTTGCAGAAGAACTGCACGATCAGGATGCCGACCAGCAGCGACACCAGCACCTGCCAACTGGTCAGCCCCAGCGCGAACAGGCTGCCGGCGGTGATGTAGCCGCCCACGCTGTGCACGTCCGACATCCAGAAGGCAAAGATGTTGTAGGTGCCCCAGGTCTGCTTGCGCAGCGGCGCCAGGTCCTCGTTGGTAAGGCGTTCGTCATAGCTCGGCTTGATCAGGGCGTTGCCGTGTGCGGCACCCCCCGCCTGCACCTGCGGTGCGTCTGCGGTCGTTGCGGTCGTTTGCATCATCTGAGTCTCCTGGCAGATGTGTGTCTTGACGATAGGCGACGTGCGGCCGTTGGGCTCTTTGGTGTGCGCCGATGGGAAGCTGGTTTCTGCTGTCTACTAAATTGTCTACAAAAGTTATTAAGTGTGTAGACGATGTTGTAGATCACGGATTGGTGATTGTCAACATTCGATTTCCCTGAAGTCGCCCCGGGGGCGGGAAGCCAGTTTTCGCTGAACCAAAAAAGAACCCCGCTCCGGAGAGCGGGGTTCTGCGAGGCATCGTTGCGTTCGGGTGAACCTCAATACGCAATCCTGGCCGTCAGGCTCACGCTGCGCGGATCGGCCGGCTGGATGTAGTTCTCATACTGGAAGCCCCAGTAGCGCTTGTTGGTCACGTTGTTCAGCGCGGCGCGCAGCGTCAGGTCCTTGCCGGCGACGCGGGTGTTGTAGCTCGCGCCGAGATTGAACACCGTGTAGCCGCCGGCCTCCAGCGTATTGCCCGCGTTCAGCTTGGTATTGCCGGTGTACTTGCCATCGACACCAAGGCGCAGGCCCGGTACGAACGGCACGCGGTAGCTGATGCGTCCGGCCAGCACCAGGTCAGGCGCACCGGCGACGCGCTTGCCGTTGTTGGCCATGCCCTTGTCGTAGTACGAGTCCAGGTACATCGCGCTCGCGCCGAATTCCCACTGCGAGCCCAGCCGGTACACGCCAGCCAGCTCCAGCCCCTGGTAGATCGAGGTGCCGTCCTGCTGGCGCGTCGGCACGCCGCCGTTGATGTTGTCGTACTCGGCGCCGCGCTCGATGCGGAAGGCGGCGGCGGTGGCGCTCCAGGCGGCTTGGTCGGCCTTGACGCCGATTTCATACTGCTTGCTGCGGATCGGGCTGAGCAACTGGCGTGCATTGGTGTAGCCATCCGGCACGATCGAGCCGGGCTCCAGCGCTTCCACGTAGCTGGCGTAGACCGTGGCCGTGGGCACCGGCTTGAACATCAGCGCCAGCGTGGGCGTGACCACGCCGTTCTTGCTGTAGCTGGAGGTCACCGGCACGTAGCCGTTCTGCTCGAAGTTGGTCACGCGCAGGCCGGCCAGCACCGACCAGCGCTCGCTCAGCTGCACGGTGTCGCTGGCGAACACCGACTTCTGCGTAATGTCGCTGTTGCGCACCTTGTTGAAGGCGGTCGAGCTGTAGTACGTGTTGGTATTGGGCTCGAAGATGTTGCCGGTGCCGATGACGGCGCCGAAGCCGTTGTTGTCATAGCGGTCGATCTGCTTCTGCCACGACAGGCCCGCTACCAACTGGTGCCCGAACGGCCCGGTGCGGAACTTGCCTTCCAGCATCGCCTGCCATTGCCCCACCTGCTGGTTCTGCGCGGTGTCGTAGCGCTGGTCGTTGTAGTCGCCGGCCTGGTTCAGCAGGTTGTAGGTGCTTTCGTTGCGGCTGCGGTTGACCTTGGTGAAGCTGTACTTGGTGCTGACCGCCCAGTCCGGATTGATCTGGTAGCGCAGGCCGGTGCTGTACAGCTGCAGGTTGGTGTTCAGGTGCTGGTCGGCACCGGCGAAGTTGCGGATGCGGCCGGACACCGCGGCCGGCAGGGCCGTGTCGCCGTAGCTCCACAGGCTGAACGACGGCATCTGGCCAGTGGCGCGGCGGTCCTGGTAGATCGAGTCGAAGGTCCACGTCAGGTCCCTGGTCAGGCGCGCATCCAGGCCCAGCGAGACGCTGTCGCGCTGGATATTGCGCGCGTTGTAGGGCGTGCCTTCCTCGTGCGTCACGTTCAGGCGGTAGCCGAACATATTGCTCGGGCCGGCGCGCCCGCCCAGGTCGACGTGCTCGCTCCAGACATTGGCGGCGCGGTAGCCCAGTTCGAACGAGGCGGTGAAGGTGTCGGTCGGCTTCTTGGTGACGTAGTTGACGATGCCGCCCGGGGTGGCAAAGCCGTACATGAAGCCCGGCAGCCCCTTGAGCAGTTCCACCTGCTCCATGTGCTCGTAGGGCAGCGTGATGCCGTAGGCCACGAACGGCAGCCCGTTGATCTTGAAGCCGTTCTGCCAGTCGATCTGCAGGCCGCGCACGCTCAGGTAGCTGGACCAGCTGTTGTAGCCATTGCCGTTGTCGCTGACCGACGCATCCATCGCAAACACATCGCCCAGCTTGGCCACCTGGCGGTCGGCCAGGTCTTCGCCGGTGACGATGGTGGTGGAGTACGGGGTGTCGAGCTGCGTGCGCGAGCCCAGCGCGCCGGTGCAGGCCTTTTTCTCAAGCTGCAGGCCGAAATCGTCGACCGCCGAGGCGCTGACGGTCACTGCAGGTAGTGATTGCGCATCCGCTGGCGCCGCGGCTTGCTGTGCCAGCGCGGCGGTTGCCGGAAAGCCGGCCAGGACGGCCAGTTGTGCCAGCGCGGCGAGGTGGCAGGGTTTGGGTGCGCGCAGGCGCGCGGCGCGAATGACTTGGCGGCTCATGAGGGACAACAGGAGGCAGGCGGGCCTGTATGTAAATACAAATGCGACTTATTCGCATTTGCGAAAAGCCGAATGATGCCTACGCTCGTTGCGGTGGTCAAGGTGTGGGAGGGGGTGTTGCGATGAAAGCAACGGTGGCTGGCGTAGCCGGTTCGCGCTAGCCTCCCTGCTCCCCTATCGATTGCTGGAGCCTGCCATGGTCATGTCGAACATTCGTGTCCGATTGACCTGCGAACCAAGGAAGAGGCTTCTGCCGTGCTGGAAGCAATGGGCCTGCCGGTGTCCGATGCAGTGCGCATGCTGCTGAAGCGCATAGCGACAGACAAGGCACTTCCTTTGGCGTTGATGACGCCAAATGCGGCGACTATTGGTGCGCTGAGGGAAGCGCGGGCCGGCGGGTTGCGCAGGTTCGAGTCGCTGGACGATCTAAGGGCCGATCTCTGTCGTGCAGGCGACTGATGCGGTCAGTTAGCTCCTCTCTCCCGCGTGCGGGAGAGAGGAGTGCTAGCCATGGCTAGCTGGTGAAATTCGCCGCGTGCGCGCGGGATGTCAGGGAAACGCTCAGCGCTTGCCGTCCTTCACGTACACCCGCTCACCCGCCACCCAGGTCTCCAGCACCTGGGTCTTCCAGATGTCGGCAGGCTTGGCCTTGAACAGATCCTGGTCGACCAGGATGAAGTCGGCCCACTTGCCGGCTTCGAGCGAGCCCAGCGTCTTCTCCTGGTGCTCGGCATAGGCCGCATCCAGCGTGAAGGCGCGGAATGCCTGCGGCAGGGTCATGGCCTCTTCCGGATGCCAGCCGCGGATCGGGCGGCCCTCATGGTCGGTGCGGGTCACCGCGGCGTGCAGGCCGTAGAACGGGTTGGCCGATTCCACCGGGAAGTCCGAGCCGCCCGCGATCACGGTGCCTTGCTTGAGCAGCGTCTGCCAGGCATAAGCGCCCTTGATGCGGTCCTTGCCGACGCGGTCCTCGGCCATGTTCATGTCGCTGGTGGCGTGCGTGGGCTGCATCGAGGCGATCAGGTCCAGCGTCTTGAAGCGCGGGATGTCCGGCAGCGCGATCACCTGCGCGTGCTCGACGCGGTTGCGCAACTGGCGCCCGCCCACATCCTTGTAGGCCGCTTCCATGGCATCCAGCACCTGGTGGTTGGTGGCATCGCCGATGGCGTGGATATTGACCTGGTAGCCGGACTTGATCGCGGTCTTGACGGCGGCCTGCATGGCTGCGTCGCTCATGAAGAGCAGGCCGCTGTGCACGTGGTCGTCCGAATACGGCGCCATCAGCGCGGCGCCGCGGCTGCCCAGGGCGCCGTCGCCGTACAGCTTGACCGCGCGCAGGTAGTAGCGGTCGTTGCCATAGCCCACCAGCGGCCCCTTGGCCGAAAGCGCCTTGAAGTCGTCGCCGGTGTCGCGGATCATGCCATAGATGCGCGTGGTCAGCTTGCCCTGGTCGGCGAACTCGCGGTAGATCTTGTCTTCGGCAACGGTCACGCCGGCGTCGCCCGCGGCGGTCAGGCCGAGCGCGTTCATGTGCGCCAGCGAGGCGGCCAGTGCGGCGCGGCGGTCGTCGTCGCTGTACGGCGGGATCACGCTGTTGACCAGCGCCATGGCCTTGTCGACCAGCACGCCGGTGGGGTTGCCGTCGGCGTCGCGCTCGATTCGCCCGCCGGCCGGGTCCCTGGTGTCGCGGGTGATGCCGGCGGCCTGCAGCGCCTTGGTGTTGAGCCACGCGGCGTGGCCGTCCACGCGCACCAGCCGCACCGGGCGGTCCGACACCGCCGCGTCCAGCTCGGACGCTGTCGGGAAGCGGCCCAGCTTCCAGTTCACCTGGTTCCAGCCATAGCCCAGCAGCCACTTGCGCTGCGGGTTCTTGTCGCCGTAGGCGCGGATCATGCCTTGCGCCTCGGCCAGGGTCCTGGTGCCGGACAGCGAGATCTCGGTGGTCTTGAAGCCCAGGCGGAACACATGGCCGTGGGCGTCGATCAGGCCCGGCAGCAGGGTCTTGCCCTGGCCGTCGATGCGTCTGGCATCGGGGTACTGCGCGCGCAGCGCGGCGGCGTCGCCGGTGGCCAGCACCTTGCCCTGGTCGAACACCAGGCCGGTGAAGCTGGTGATCTTGTCCTGCTTCAGGGTGTAGCCCTGCACCGATTCCACCAGTGTCGGCGCGGCATGCGCGGACAGGCTCAGTGCCATGCCGGCGCCAAGCGCCAGCATGCTCATGCGGATTGCTCTCTTCAAAGCGATGCTCCTTGTTGTTGTGCTTTCTTGCTTTTATGTACTGCTGCTTGTGAGCGCCCGGGAATGGCGCTTATTCACCGGTTGCCGGTACGGCGGCGCGCGCCGGGGCGGCATCGCGTCTGGCCGGCAGGGCGGGGAAATGCATCTCGGCATAGGACACGAAGCGCGTCTTGCGCGCAATGCGGTAGCCCAGCCAGATCAGGAGGAAGATCGGGATGCCGATATAGGTGGCGGCCACGCTGACCCAGTCGATCTTGCCGCTGGTGAAGGCCTGGTAGTTCTGGCCCAACGTGACGATCAGGCACAGCGCAAATGCGAAGACCGGCCCGTAGGGGAAGAACGGCGAGCGGTAAGGCAGCCGGTCCAGGTCCAGCCCCTGCGCGACAAAGCCCTTGCGGAAGCGGTAATGGCTGACCGCAATGCCCAGCCAGGCGATAAATCCGGTCATGCCGGACAGGTTCAGCAGCCACAGGTAGACCGACCGGCTTTCGAACAGCGAGGTGAGGAAGCACAGCGCGCCCACCGCGGTGGTGGCCAGCAGCGCCATCAGCGGCACCCCGTTGCGCGTCAGCTGCGCAAAAATGCGCGGCGCGCGGCCTTCGGTGGCCAGGTTGTACAGCATGCGGGTGGAGGCATACATGCCCGAGTTACCGGCCGACAGCACCGCGGTCAGGATCACCGCGTTCATCACGCCTGCCGCAAAGGCCAGGCCCGCATGGCGGAACACCAGCGTGAACGGGCTTACGCCCACGGTCTGCACGTCGTTCTTGAGCAGGTTCGGGTCGGTGTAGGGGACCAGGATGCCGATGATCAGGATCGCCAGCACATAGAACAGCAGGATGCGCCAGAACACCTGGCGCACCGCGCGCGGGATGTTTGTGGCGGGATCGGCCGATTCGCCGGCGGCGACACCGATCAGCTCGGTGCCCTGGAACGAGAAGCCGGCGATTATGGCCACGCCGATCAGCGCCGGCAGGCCGCCGACAAAGGGCGCATCCCCGATGGTCAGGTTGGCCAGCCCGTGCGTGGCCGATACATCGCCGCGCAGGATGCCGAAGATCATCAGCGTGCCGATGCCGATAAAGGCGATCACTGTCACCACCTTGACCAGCGCGCACCAGTACTCGGCCTCGCCGAAGCCGCGCACCGAGATCGCGTTGAGCAGGAACATCAGGCCCAGGAAGAGCGCGCTCCACAGCACGCCGGGCGTGTCGGGGAACCAGTACTGCATCACCAGCTGGGCCGCGGCCAGCTCCACCGCGATGGTCACCGCCCAGTTGTACCAGTAGTTCCAGCCGAGCGCGAAGCCGAAGCCTTCATCGACATAGCGCGCGCCATAGGTGGCGAACGAGCCCGACACCGGCATGTAGGCCGCCAGCTCGCCAAGGCTGGTCATCAGGAAATAGACCGTCGCTCCGATCAGGATATAGGCGGCCAGCGCGCCGCCGGGGCCGGCCTGCGCGATGGTGGCACCCGAGGCCACGAACAGCCCCGTGCCGATCGAGCCGCCGATGGCGATCATGGTGAGATGGCGTGCCCGCAGGGTGCGGCGCAGCGTCGGCGCGGGGGCGCCGGAAGAGATGGGCTGGGAAGGTTGGCTTGACATCAGGATCCGGTCTGGGCGCGCGTCAGGACTAAAGGCGCGAAGGGGGCGCAACTATGCCGGCATCGCCAAGAGGCGGCAAGCTGCGCCAAAGCGCCAGCCGCATGGGTCCCGGCGGCCCGCCGCCAGTGCCACCTCCCGGTTCTACCGGCCGGTATATTGGGCGGCATCATAAGAGAAATCGCTGTGCAGGGAAAGCCGCTGCGCGGGCCGTGCGCCGTCATATGTGCGGCATTCGCCGCGTGGTGCCTTGTTTGTCCATGAGGTGTAGGACAAACACCCGGCGTGGAACAGGAATGGCACCGCTGTTGCGGCCACGGCGCACGGTATATCGTGCGAAGTAGCAGGCGCTGCATGCCGGCCGGTGCGCGGAGCCAGCCCCATCCCATCCCGCCGCAGGGGGACCTCACGGATGTTCCAGACGCTCTGCCATGTCCCGTTCGATGCCCGGCCACTCAGTGCCGCGGGGCATGCGGGCGCCAGCCGCTGCCGGGGCCTGCGCCGGATGACGGCGCTGATGCTGGTGTCCGCGCTGGCGGCCGGGGTGCTGGCAGGGTGCGCCAGCCTGCCGGCCTCGGCGCAGCGCACCCCCTCGAGCGCTCCGGCCAGTACCGCCGATACCCCGCTGGGCAAGGTGCTGGCGCCGCGCCTGGCGCAGCGCCCCGGCGAGTCGCTGTTCTATCCGCTGTCGTCCGGGCCCGACGCGCTCGCTGCGCGGCTGGCGATGGCGCGTGCGGCGCAGCGCAGCCTGGACCTGCAGACCTATATCTTCGAGACCACCGGCACCGGCGCCGCCGTGCTGGGCGACATCCTCGACGCGGCCGACCGCGGCGTGCGCGTGCGCATGCTGCTCGACGACCTGCATACCGGCGGCATGGACCAGATCCTGTCGGCCATCGATTCGCATCCCAATATCGAAGTGCGCCTGTTCAATCCCTTTGCCAACCGCAGCGTGCGCTGGCTGGAAATGCTGGCCGGCTTCAAGCGGCTGGACCGGCGCATGCACAACAAGTCGATGACGGTGGACAACCAGATGTCGCTGGTGGGAGGGCGCAATATCGGCGATGCCTACTTCTCCGCGCGCACCGACATGGACTTCAGCGACCTCGATGTGCTGATTGCCGGACCGGCGGTGCCGCAGGTGTCGGCCGTGTTCGACGAATACTGGAACGACCAGTCCTCATATCCGGTGGTGGCGCTGATCCCGGCAGGCAAGGAAGCGCCGGTTGAGATGCGCAGCCTGCGCAAAGGTTTGGAGGCACGCGGCGACCAGGCCATCGCCAGTCCCTACGTGAAGGAATTGCTGGAGTCGGGCCTGGCCAAGAGCATCGAGAGCGGCCATATGCCTGCTTACAGCGGCAACGCAGTCGTGGTCTCCGATTCGGCCGCCAAGATCACGCACCAGACCGATGACGATCCCGGCTACGCCACCGCCCGGCTCGAGAAAATGATCAACGGCGCGCAGAAGGAAGTGCTGCTGATCTCGCCGTACTTCGTGCCGGACGACGACGGCGAGGCCTGGCTTATCGCGCTGGCAAAGCGCGGCATCCGCGTGCGCATCCTGACCAACTCGTTTGCCGCCACCGATGTCAGCCCGGTGCATGCCGGCTACGCCCCGCACCGGCTGGCCCTGGTGGCCGCGGGCGTAGAGCTGTACGAGCTCAAGCCCAGCGCCTACGCCGAACTGGCAAGCAGCGGCAAGGCCGCGCGCGGTTCACGCTCGCGCTCTTGGCTGTCGTCCAGCCGCGCCAGCCTGCACGCCAAGAACTACATCGTCGACCGGCGCCTGGTATTCATCGGCTCGCTCAACATGGACCCGCGCTCGGCCAAGCTCAATACCGAGATGGGCATCGTGCTGGACAGCCCCGCGCTGGCCGAGCGCATGATCAAGTCCACCGAGAACGCGCTGCTCGACATGACCTACCGCGTCGGGATGCAGACCGATGGCGACGGCGGCAACCGGCGCCTGACCTGGACCACGCGCGAGAAGGGGCAGCTCATGGTCTACGACAGCGAACCCGGCATGGGCCCGCTGCAGCATCTGGGCATCGGCGTGCTGCGCGTGCTCCCGATCAAGGAAGAACTGTAGCTGGCGCGCATCAACAATGCCTTCGACGAACTGCGCCGCGGCAAGCTGGTGCGTTCGGTGATCCTGTTCGATTTAGGGTCGCCGCCCACAGCGCCATTGTTCGCGCTGTGGGACAATCGCGGCGCACCGCAATGACGAGGCGCCGCATGAAGACAATCGAATGGAAGGACTGGGAGATTTTTTGCCGCGTGGTGGAAGGCGGCGGCTTCACCCAGGGAGCCGAGCTGGCCGAGGTACCCAAATCTTCCGCCAGCGCCGCGGTGGCGCGGCTGGAAAGCCAGCTTGGCATCCGCCTGTTCGAGCGCACCACGCGCCGCGTGCGCGTGACCGAACGCGGCCAGCGCCTGTATGAGCGCGTGGCGCCGCTGTTCGCCGAACTCCATGACATCAGTGCCGAGGCCACCTCGGACAGCGCCGAAGTCAGCGGCCTGCTGCGCATCTCCACCCCTTATGAAGTCGGCTCCCAGCATTTGTCCGAAAGCCTGACGCGCGTGCTGCGCGCCCACCCGGGCCTGCGCGTGCAAGTCGATGTCAGCTGGGACCAGCCCGACCTGATCCGGCACGGCTACGACCTTGCGTTCGTGATGACCGACACCGCGCTGCACGACACCTCGTTCGCCAGCAAGCGCGTGGTGCTGATTGAACGCGCTTTCTATGCCGCGCCGGCACTGATCAAGGCGCGCGGGCTGCCGCGCACGCCGCAGGACCTGCAGGGCTGGCCGACGCTGGGCAACGCCGACGACCGGCACTGGGAGTTCCTGCGCGACGGCGTGGAGATTGCACGCCTGGATGTCGAGCCGCGCATCTGCACCCATAACGCCGAGCTGCGGCTCAAGGCGGCGCTCGACGGGCTGGGCGTGACGCGGCTGTCGCCGCGCTTCGTGCAGGATGCGGTCGGACAGGGGCAACTGGTGCGCGTGCTGCCGGGCTATGCCTCATCGCCGCTGAAGGTCTACGTGCTGATGCCGGCGCGCAAGCTCATGCCGGCCAGCGTGCGGCTGCTGCTGGACGTGCTGGAGCAGACGCTGGGGGTGCCGGAGGCGCGGCGCCCGGCCGGCAAGCGGAGGGAGAACGCTTAGCTGCCGCGGCCTCCGCTCGCAGGCATCGGTCAATAAGGCTGCTCGGCCGGCCGCACATCAAAGTGCAGCACTTCGGCAAGATCCAGCATCTCCTCATCATCCTCGCTGCGCGTGATCCAGCCGCCGTAGGCATCGCCGCCCGTATCCCAGTTCCACAGCGTATAGCCGGCCACGCGCAACTGGTTGTGCGCCAGCTCCATCAGTTCGGGCACGCTGGTGGTCTCCAGGAAGGCTTCTTCCTCGGGGTCATCGCTGCCCCAGTTGATCTCCAGGTCGATCCGTTCGCACAGCTGGTTCAGGCAGCCGATAAAGGACTGGGCATCCTTCCAGTCGACAAAGAACCCGGACTGCCAGTCGATGACCTCGCGGATCACCCACAGCAGTTCCTGGCCATCGGTGTCATCGTCCTCGGCATCGAGCAGGGCATCTTCAAACATCGACAGCTGCGCCGAGGTCTGCGCGCTGTCGCCAAGGTTGATCAGGGCGAAGAAACGCGCAATCGCGTCCTGCGTGTCGTCGTCCAGTGGTCTGGCCATCTACTTTCTCCTGTTGCTGCGGTCTTCTAGGCCGCGATGCGCATGATCTCGCGTTGGCCGGCCGGTGTCACGCGCAACGCGCGCGAGGTGCGCGTAGGCTCGACCCAGCCGCGCGCCAGCAGGCTGCCCAACAGCGCCGCGCCGAGCGCGCCGCCCAGATGCGGCTTGCGCTCACTCCAGTCCGGGCAGGTGCAGGCAAACTGGCGCCGCTTGCGCCGGGCGGCCTCCACATCCACGCCCAACCCTGCCAGCGCCTGCGCGCCGTCGCCGCTCAGGTCTACGCGCTGTCCGTCCAGCATCAGCCAGCCTGAATGCGTCATCCGCTCGAACAGGCCCACCGCGAGTTCTCCCGCAAGGTGGTCATAGCACGTACGCGCCTGGCGCAGCGCCGGTGGAGCGGTGCGCGATACCGGCACGTCGCGCAGCCGCGGCGGCTGGCTGGCCAGCGACGCCGAAGCCAGCGCCTCGATCGCCACGCCGATCTCCGGCGCGGCCAGGCGGTAGTAGCGGTTGCGCCCGCGCGTCTCGGCCACCAGCAGCCCGCCTTCGGTCAGCCGGGCCAGGTGGCCGCTGGTGGAAGAGGCCGACAGCCCCGCGATCAGCGCCAGCTCGCCGGCGGGCCGGGCGCTGCCGTCCATCAGGGCCCACAGCATGGCCGCGCGGCCGGGATCGGCGAGCAGACCGGCGAGGTGGCTGATGCCGGGCGTGTAATCCATGGTTTGGCTCCGGATGAAATGTGTCATGCGGAGTATAGGAGATGGGCGGGTCGTTGACCTCGGACATTCGCTGAGTCAGGCTTGGCGACATGTCTGGACTTAACACGATTGTTCTGCGCCGCCGAGCCAGACTTCGAAGAGGCTCCGGAGTGGGGAGATAAGGGATGCGACGAGAGCCAATTGAATGGCCGGCCTTCGGTGAAATAGTGGCTGCCATTAGCCGGAATAGTGATCTGCAACAGCTGCTGATAAATGCGGGGCTTGCAGCGTCGTGACGCGCAGTCGAAAAACGTGGAAGCGAAGATGGCTCGGGGGATCTGGTCAGGGGGAAACAACGAGCCTGTCAGATTTCTTGTGTGTTGAGGTCATGAGACGATATCGAAAGAAACGCCCTTATGACCGAAACAACAAGCATGACCAAGAAGAGCAAGAAATCGAGCGCGCCGAAGCTGTTTCCGGATGAGTTGATCGATCAACTACTGGCTCAGGTACAGAACAAGGACGCCGAGTCGATTCTCGGTGAATCAGGCTTGGCCGGCCTGCTCAAGAAGCAGTTGGCCGAGCGTATGCTTGCCGCCGAACTGACGCACCATCTGGCCAGCGAGGCCAAGCAAGGCAAGAGCGGCAATCACCGCAACGGCAGCAGTGCAAAGACCGTCATCACGCCCAACGGCGAGCTGGAACTGGACATTCCGCGCGACCGGCAAGCCACCTTCGAGCCGCAACTGGTCGCCAAGTACCAACGCCGGCTGTCCGGCTTCGACGACCACGTAATCAGCATGTATGCGCGCGGGATGAGCGTGCGTGAGATTCAGGGCCATTTGCAGGAACTGTATGGGCTGCAGGTCTCGCCTGACCTGATTTCCACCATCACCGACGAAGTGCTGGCCGAGGTCGAACAATGGCAGCAGCGTCCGCTGGAGGCGATGTACCCCATCGTCTACTTCGACGCGCTGCGCCTGAAGATCCGCGACGAAGGCACCGTCAGGAACAAGGCCGTCTACCTGGCCTTGGGTATCCGCGCCGACGGGCGCAAGGAGGTGCTCGGCCTGTGGATCGAGCAAACCGAGGGCGCCAAGTTCTGGCTCAAGGTCTTCAACGAGTTGAAGAACCGCGGCCTGGACGACATCCTGGTCGCCGTCGTCGACGGCCTGCGTGGCTTCCCCGAAGCGATCGAGGCCGTCTACCCCGGCGCGCAAATCCAGACCTGTATCGTCCACCTGATCCGCAACTCGCTGAACCTGGCGAGCTGGAAGGACCGCAAGGGCCTGGCGGCCGCGCTCAAGCCGATTTACCAGGCTGCCACGGCCGACGCCGCCGCCGGCGCGCTGCAGGCGTTCGCCGCCAGCGATTGGGGCCGCAAATTCCCCACGGTGACCGACATGTGGCGCCGCCAATGGGAGCAGGTCATCCCGTTCTTCGTCTACCCGCCCGAAGTGCGCAGGATCATCTACACGACCAACGCCATCGAAAGCATGCACATGCAGTTGCGCAAGATCGTCAAGAACCGAGGTCACTTCCCCAGCGACGAGGCGGCCAGCAAGCTGCTTTACCTGGCCTTGCGCAACATCGAGAAAGACTGGAAGATGCCGCCCATCACCTGGAAACAAGCGGCCAACCAGTTCGCCATTCTCTTCGGTGACCGCTTCACCAACGCCCTACGCTGAGATTTATTTAACCGACCTCAGCACACAGAATTCCTGACACCTCCGAAACAACTATCGCTATAGCGCCTCGCGGCGGCCAGTCAGGAACCAGGTATGCACTGCACCGACCCCCTTTGCCACGATGATGCCGCGTTCTTCGAACTGAAAGGATTCTCCCAATCGATTGCGAGTTGCGTCGGTAACTTGAATCCGTCCAGCCAGACTATGGGATTCCATCCGACTGGCAGTGTTGACGGCATCGCCCCATAAGTCGTAAATGAACTTGCGCTTACCGATAACGCCGGCCACGACCGATCCACTATTGATGCCAATTCGCATTCGGAGGTTATAGCCGGTGCGTCGATTGAACAGTCTGAGCGCGTCTATCATGTCCAGTGCCATGTCGGCAGCGCGGACAGCATGGTCAGAAACTGGTTCCGGTAGCCCAGCTGCTGCCATGTAAGCGTCCCCGATTGTCTTGATCTTCTCAAGTCCGCGACGATCCGCGATTGTGTCGAATTCGGTGAAGATCTCATTGAGCACTGCGACCAGGCGCTCGGCGCTCATGCCCACCGAGAAACGGGTGAATGCCACGATGTCCGCAAACAAGACCGTCACTTCCGGGAAGCTGTCGGCTATGACTTCAGGAATGCTGTTGGCTACGATTTCCGGACGTGCTTTCAGTCGTTCAGCTATCGGAGAGGGCAGCAGGTTCAAAAGCAGCCGCTCCGAAAGCGTCTGTTCGACCATGAGTCGATCGTAAAGACTCTGAAGTTCATCGCGCTGACGGCAGATTAGATCCCAGCTGGCTTGAAGCTCCTCGTTTTTCCGCGCAAGCGCTGCTTCGGTGCGCTTCTTTTCCGTGATGTTGCGCCCTTCAGGCAGCAGGAACACCACCTCGCCATCCGAATCTCTAATAGGTAATAGCGAGAAGTCGACAATGATCGTCTCCTCGCCCATCTTTTGGCCGTATACCTCGAAGTCACCGCGGACGAACTCGCCTTGGCCTGCGCGCCGGATCAGCTCTCGCAAGACGCGCTGGGTCTCCGGAGAGATGACCCACCATCTGGCCTCCCAGAATGGCATTCCGCGAATGTCATCCATTTGAATGCCGATTCCCTCGAGCGCTGCGCGATTGATCTCGAGCATCTTGCCGTCGACGTCTAGCAGGCCGACGAACTGGTACATTGCGTCCAGCATGATGCTTGCAAGCTTGGCTCGCTGGGTTTGGAAGTCGTCGTGTGCGGAAAGCGTTACATCTCGCACCTGAATTTGCGGGCTGGTCGAGAACAGCTGGCGGCTAATAAGGGCCATGCTTCACCTCTTCCGCTCCGCCGCAAATTCATACAGGAGTCAGCCTGACGGGCTGGCTTTCGACGGCAGGGCTTTTGCTATTGGAGCATATCTGCAACGGCGCGGCACGCCCTGACCGGCAGGCCACGTTGCCGTTCGCACCGAGGCGAAAATCAGCGCCGTCTTCTCGCATGGCTACAGAAGCACAGCACAGGGCCTCGCGGGCCCATTCCGTCAGAAAGCGGTGACCACCTTGACCCAGAATTTGTCGCCGCCAAACCGGTTCCTGGCATACGCTTCATGCTGCCATTGGGTGATGAAACTAGTTCCCTTGGCGTTGGTGTAGGAGACGCTGGGGCCGATAGCCAGCACCTCGCCGCGACGGCCACGGCTCCACACCCCAGGCACTTCTGGCACCACGGCGCCATTGAACTTGTCGTCCGTGACCTGTTTCAGGTAGTACCCGCTCAAGCCGACAGTCCACGGGCCGATGTGCTTGCCCAGGGCGTAATCGACGTGCAATTCCTGTCCGGACTGGTAGCTTCCTGTCATGCCGCCGAAGTTGGAGTCCTTGTTCTTCCCCTTAATGTTGTACATGAACTTGGCAGAGATTTCCCAGCCACTCTGGTTCAGCCAGGTGAATGCCGCAACTGGCTCGAAGGCCCAGTAGTTCGCGCCGATGCTGGCCCTGGGATCATTCTGGTCGTAGCGGCCCGTGGGCGCGTAGATGTCCAGACCCGTCGTGACATGCCAGTTCGCACCATGCCAGCCGAGCACTATCGGGTCGATCGTGATGTCACCCAAGCCGGTGGCGTTGCGACGGCCGCCCATCTGGGGCAAATTCATGGACTGGTAGACGAGCGGAACGATGGCCTGCATGCCCCAGCTCGCGCCAAGAAGCGTGATGTTGGTGACCTTCACCACCCGCAACGCGTCGAACCAGGCGTCAACCTTTGCAGGATTGCCGGCGATGTTTGCGTTGTCGCCGTTGCCGTCTTTGAGCTTACCGCCGTAATAGCCGGTGTAGTTGAGGAGATAGGTGCCGGGCGGGGGCAATGCTCCCGACATCCAGCTTTCAGCTCCATTGGGATACTGGTCTGCGCCCTCCTTTGCGAGCGCCTGATTGCCGACTAGCGCAAGCGAACCGGCCAGTACGGCCGAGATTGCTCGTTTCTTCACTTCGTTCTCCTCCTTTTTGTGGTGATGGGCGGGTTAGCGGAATATCAGCCGGGAATAAGAGCCAGGACGCGAAGCGGGCTGCCTGAACCGTCCTTGATCTTCAGCGGGGCGGCGACAATCAATGCACCCTGCGGCGGGAGTTGGTCGAGATTGGTCAGGCATTGCAGACCGTAGCGGTTGTTGCCATGCATGAGGTAATGGCACGGGAACGGTAACTCCCAGCCATAGGACTGGCCCGCGTCGGTGCCAATTGCTTCGACGCCAAATCCATGGACATCGCGCTGTTCAATCATCCACTGGACGACGCCCAGGTCAGGGCCGGGTGTGTGCATGCCGTCGTCACGCGCATTCAGGTACGCCTCGGGACTATTGCGCTTGGACCAGTCGGTGCGCATCAGGACCCAGGAGCGCGGAGGGATGCGGCCATGCCGTGCTTCCCAGGCTTTGACGGCGTCGACAGTGAGCAAGTAGTCCGGGTCTTCCGCGGCCTCCCTCGAGCAGTCGATGACGCAGGCGGTGGCGAAGAATTTTTCGGCAGGGATGGTGTCGGTCGTATTGTCCGGCAAGTCCTTACCAGAGATCCAATGGACTGGTGCGTCGAAGTGGGTCCCGGTATGTTCGCCGCAGGAGAAGTTATTCCAGTACCAGTTCGGTCCGCGATCGTCGTAGCGCGAGATGGTTTCTTGCCGGAAGGGCCAGGTCTGGCCCATCTCCGGAGGCAGCGAGATGGTCGGAAATTCAGAACTCAAGGTCTGCGTCAGATCCACCACGCGGATGCGGCCGGACAGCAACTCTGCTGCAAAGTGGGCGAGGCTGTTGCTCATGGTTGTTGTCTCCTGTGGTTGCTTCACTTATGAGTTAGATTTCGCCCGTTTCTTTGCGAGCGCGTTTGCGACGTGGTAACCGGAGGTACCGCCAAGACCGGGGCCTGGATGGGTCGAGGCGCCGATGTGGTGCAGATGTTTAACCGGGGTAGCGTGATCCTTGACGCCAGGGACCGGACGCCAGAACATGAACTGGTCGATGCTGCATTCGCCGGAATAGGGATCACCGCCGACGAGGTTGACGTTCATCGACTCAAGATCCGCCGGGGAGAGGACCGTACGCCCGACGACGCTCGCCTTGAGATTTGGAACCTGGCGAGCAATGCGGTCGATAATCCGGTCGGCGTAGCGCTCACGGAGTTCGGCGGTCCAGCGACCATCCGCGGGAACAGCGATCTCTCCAAGCGCATCGCCTTTGACTTGACGCGGACACTCCGGAACCTGAATCCAGAGCACCCAGCCTCCGGCCGGGCTTCTGGAAGGGTCAACAGCGCAAGGCTGGGCAACGCAAATCGTGCCTTCGGCTGGAAGCAGGCCTCGCTCTGCTTCGCTGACTGCCCTGGAGACACCGTCCAGACCCGAGGTAAGGTGCAGGTAGATGACGTCGCGCAGATGTTCTTGGGGCCAGTCCGGAGGGGCGGACAGCGCCAAATGGATCTGCATGTTCCCCTTGCCGTAGCGGTACTCGGCCGCCTGCTGACGTAGGCCAGGGGGAACGTGCTTGGCGGCCAGCAGCTTTCCGTAAAGCTGGCCGGGCGTGACGTTGCAGATGATCTCCTTGCCCATGAAAACGCGGTTGTCCCGCGTCCTAACGCCGCGCGCCGAGCCGCCCTCGACCAGGATGTCCTCGACGTCGGAATTGACGTGGAAAGCACCACCCCTGCTCTCGATGATTCTGCGGAAGGCGTCGACGGTACGGGCATTGCCTCCTTGGACGATAGGCAGGCCAACCGCCTCCAGCGTGAAGGCGACGACTTTTCCCATCAATGCAGACATGGCGCTTTCCGGGCCAAGGCCTGTATGCAGTACCCACGGCGCGAGCAGCGCCTGGACCAGGTCGGATTTGACCCGGGTCTCCAGCCAGCTGCGGCAACTCATCAGTGCAGGGGAAAAGAAGGCGACGGTGTCATGCACGCCTTGTTTCCACAGGCGGCCGGCCACGGTCTTTGCAACACCGGCACTCCACAGTTCGTTGCCAAGCAGCGAGAACACCAGGCCGGCGTTTTGCTCGACCTCTTGCATGGCGGCCTGAAAGGCATCACCGTCGCCGCTTGCCAGCGTATTGAATGTGCTGACATTGCGCTCACGGGACGTGCTCAGAACCAGCGAACGGTTATCGGGTAACAGTACGCCAGTGGGTGTACTGTTATTGCGGTAGCTGAGCCCTGCCTGATGAAGTTCATCCTTCAGCTCCGCGTAGCCTGGCGACGTGACAAACAGCGGATGTGCCGTGGACAACGTGTCGTGGAGATAGCCCGGTGCATTCAGGGCCTCCGTGCGAATGCATCCGCCCAGCGTGCTATTGCGTTCCAGCACGCAGACACGCTTGCCGCGTCTGGCTAGGACGGCAGCGCAGACGAGCGAATTGATACCACTGCCGACAATGACGGCGTCATACGTACTCATTGGATTATCCCGGGGGCAAGGATAAGAGAGGCGGGCAAATACGTTCGGTCGCGGCGTTGGCCAGCTTCCTTTAGACGAATTGCCGCGTGCGGTACCGGAATCAGGTCGCGGCGACGTATTCGGTGCGGATCAGCTCTGACAGCTCCGTAAGAGCGTTAGCGGTACGCGCGTAGTTTCCCTTGTAGAAGAGCAGGGATTCCCGATCCGATGTGTCAAAGTGCCGGACCTCGCCCAGGAAGATGATGTGATCGCCGCCGTCATACTGATGCGTGTTTCGGCATTGGAATACCGCTGCGCAACCTGACAGGACAGGCGAGCCATCGATGCCATCCGTGCAGGGGACGCCCGAAAACTTGCCTTCCGCGCCTCGTGCGAAGCGGTTGGAGACATGTTCCTGGTCGGCTGCCAGGACGTGGATCACGAAACTCCCGGTCTTCTGGAATGCCTCGAGGCTGTAGGACTTCTTGGCGAGGCTCCACAGCACCAGGCGAGGCTCCAGCGATACCGAGCTGAAACTATTCACGGTCACGCCCCAGGGTTCTCCGTCGGGGGTGCGCGTTGTGACGATGGTTACGCCCGTGGCAAAGCGGCCGAGGGCATTCCGAAATTCGCGAGCGTCGGTCATGGCTGTCTCCTGTCGCCTGCTCAACCGTTGCACGGTGAGCAGGCTGCTTGCTTTCGTGTGGGTGATCTTTTTGCCTCAGGCGGCCTTGGACTGCGACTCTTCAGCGATCCAGGCCTCGGTGGCTTCCTCGTTGAACCAGTAGCTGCCATAGTCGCGCGGATCGTTGAATCCGTTGGCGATGCGCTGGGCGATGCGCGGCGCGTGCTGCGCTGTGGCCAGCAGTTTGACGATGTGGTCTGGCGGCGGGAAAAGCAGGGAATTTGTCCAACGGATGACCGGTTCGGCATAGCCTTCGTAAAGGCCGTCGAAGGTCTGCTGCATCCATGCCTTATCGAAGGGCTTGTCCCCATGGCGCAGGATGGCCTCGAAATAGTGCAGAGCGCCCTTGGTGGCGTTGTTCGAGCCCTGGCCGGTGATCGGATCGTTGACCATGACCGCGTCGCCGAGCCCCATTACATGCCGGCCGGAAGGCAGGGAAAGAGTAGGGTTGCGCACGGTCGGGGTGACGCGTCCGCTCAGGATCCCATTGGCATCGGTGAGTCGTACATTGGCACAGCGCTCGCTTTCCCACGGCAGGTAGTCGCGCAGGATGCCCAGGCAGACATCCAGATGCTGGTCGGCGGACTTGATGTCTGCCCAGCGGTCCATCGGGCCGCCAGGAATGGCTTCGAAGACCATGATGTCGCAGGCTTGCGTTTCGCAACTGCCCTGGGTGGTGAGGGCCGGGAAGACAAAGTACTCGCCGATGCCGGGAATCAGATTAAAGTTGACGCACTCAAACGGACCACTGCGCTGCATGCCCGTCACGTAAGCAAGTGCCAACTGGCGTTGGGGATGACGAACAGGCGAGCGTGCATCATTGCGTGTCAGCAGATTGACGATCTCTCCCTTGCCACCGGCCAGGAGAACAAGATCATGAGATTCGACCAAGGCTTCAAGCTGGGGAATCTCGACATTTTCGATACGTAGAATGCCGCCACGGCTTTCGAACTCCGCCATCCAGCCTGGCATCTTTACACGTTGATCAACAGACTGGGCGTAGGAATTCAGGCGGGCGCGCCAGTGGATGGCAACTTCGCCCTTGCCGTCGTCGGTGGGGATGGTCAGGCCGATGCCGTCCACCGTGGGGCACTGCCTTTCCCATTGATTCATCCGGAAATTGCGCTCGATCTGGAGTGCTTGGTCGAAGATGCACTGGGACGACATCACTTTGCCGCCCCATACCTCGTCAGCGGTGCGGTTTGTCACTAGCGTGACCTCATAGCCTTGATCCAGCAGGCCGCACCCGAGCAATAGTCCTGCCTGACCCGCGCCAACAATCGCAATCTTGCGTGGCGTGATCTTGTCGATGGAATGGGGGATCATGTGTCTCTCCTGTGGGATTGTCTTGTGTGCAATTCACTTCGTGCCGGGCGAACCGAGGTCGCCCGGAATCACCGGCCGGTTTATGCCGTCAGCCGGTTGATGGCTGCTTGCCGACCCTCGGGGCCGAGGGCGCCGTATCCGCCGTCACATGCATAGTCGGCGCCGGTAACAAAGGCGGAAGCATCTGACAGGAGGAAGCGAACCACTTGCGCGACTTCTTCTGGCTTGCCGAGCCGGCCGAGTGGGTGAAAATCTGCGGCGATACCGTCGGCTTTCGCCTTGTCGCCGCCGCTCAGCGCGCTGATGACGGAGGACCACGTCCAGCCCGGCGAGACGGAGTTGACTCGAATGTTGTCCGGGGCTAGATCCAATGCGGCGCTACGTGTGAATTGCTGCATCGCTGCCTTGGTAATCGGGTACAGCCAGCGCCCCGACTGCGCCACGCCCGCGGAGATCGAGGCAAAGTTGACGACCGCTCCGCCGCCGCGCTTTTTCATCTCCGGCACGCACGCCTTCAGCATCATCGCCGCGCCGACTACATTGACGTTGTAGGACTCCAGCCACTGCTCGCGTGTGGAATCGGCACCGTTATCCACGTAGGTGCAGGCGCAGTTGACGAGCAGGTCGATGCCGCGGAAGGTCTCCATGGTGTCGGCGATGCAGGCAGCGATGTCGGCATCGCTGGTCACGTCCACGGCCACATAGCGGCAGCGCTCCGGATGCCGCTCGGCAACATTGCGGCCGCCTTGCTGGTCGATGTCGACGACAACGACGTTGGCGCCAGCCGAGACCAGGGCCGATACCACGGCCTCGCCAATCATGGTCGCGCCACCGGTGACAATCGCCGTCTTGCCTTCGATTCCTTGCATGTCCGTCTCCACTTGTTGTATTGGCTCGCATGTAGCCATGTGCAACGTAGTTTGGTGTAGCGGTGATGACGCTGCTATCCACAATCCGCCGGCCAATATCCAGATAACGAGCCGTCGCTGGCGGACCGGGAAAAGGAGGCGGTGGAGTCAGGAAAAGGTGGGGCGGCAGCCTTGCCGGATGGCCGGGCGTGCAGGTATCCGTTCACGCGCGAGCGCGGCCTGGCGTTGTTGTATCAATGACTGCAAGTCAGTGAAACGGGTCGATGCCGCAGGGGTATTGCGAGGTCTAAAGAGCCCGCTGATTATCAACGCCCGGCATCGCTGACATGGCGCTCCGCTGCACCCCTGCGCAGGGTCGCCGACGGAGAAACGCCGAAGCGCTTCTTGTAATAGGCCGCAAACCGGCCGAGATGTGTAAAGCCAAAGCGATATGCAAGATCCGTGATGGAGGCCTGCTCCGCTCCGGCGGCAGCAATCAACGCTTGTCGGACGCAGTCCAGTCTCGCATCCCGCAGATAGGCTAACGGCGTCGTATTGAGATGGCGGCGAAAGCCTTCTTCCAGCGCCCGGATACTCACGCAGGCGACTTGCGCCAGGTCGGCGACGGTCAGCGGTGTGTCGGCATTCGCGCGGACATAATCTATCACCCGCTGCATATGACGTGGCCTGGCGGGCTCGGCGCTGCGCGCAAGGAGATAGGTGTGGGTGTGCGGTTGAAGCAGCAGCAGCGTCCGCAGCAGGTAGTCCTCCATCGACGCCACCGCGGCCGGGAACTGGAGCCAGTTGGTGCCGTGCTGGTCGATATTCCTGGTAAGGTCGAGTACGGACTGGCTCCATGCGTGCTGGGGCAGCCCCGGATCGAATGAAAGGGGCCCGCTGGGATCGCGCCCGGTCAGCAATGCGAAACGTTGCTCGATGGCTTCCTTCTGAATCCAGAGCAAGACTTGCGCACAATCCTCATGCCAGTGCATTCGGGTTGGGGTGTCTGGACTCAGCAAGCTGGCGGTGCGGACGTCGGAAAGTATCTCCTGCGAGCCACACTTGATTTCGGCATGGCCCGCAACCGGGATCTGGGCGAGATAGAAGTGCTCTAGGCAGCCAGGGTCGATCTCTACATGGGCGCCATAGGCAAGGAAGTTGAGTGCGGTCTCATGCAGTCGTACCAGGTTGTGCTGGACATGCAATTGCTGCAGTGCACCGATCACTCGCAGTTCATGCGGGCAAAATACCGAAGCGATCTTGCCCTGGGCCTCCTTCACATCCTCGGAGCGGAATGAGGGGTAGTTCGCCAGCATGCCTTGCGGCGCGCAGTTGTGGTCACGCGCCGGAGAAGACGGGATGTCGGCGGGTGACTGGGGGGCGGTCTGCATCGTCTCACTCCTGCAGGATTGCAGCGTGCCTGGCTCGCCTGCGAAGCGCAGGAAGCCCGCGCAATCAGTTACTTTATACCTAAACTTCCTGCGCGCGCCAAGAAGGCGGCCGGGCTGCCCTGTTGGCCGACCGCCAGGGAATCTCTGCGCGATCGTCGCCACGCTCCTTCTTGTCCATATAGTTTAGGCATAAAAATATGATTATGGAAATATGCGCTTCGAGCCGACGCGGGTAATCCGGTCGGCGCCTCGACGGGAGGCGCAGGGGGCAGATGCCGCTGGCGGACCTGATGCAGGGCATCCTGCGCGGGCGGTATTTCTCGCTGCTGGAGAACCAGGAATAGGACTGGTGCAGGTTTGCTTGCGGAGGAGGGAGGCCGCCGTCGGTCTCCGGGTTCATGGTCTATACTTAGATATGTGATATACAATATATTAAGTGTGCATAACGCCTCCTGCCGCCATGCTTGATCCCTCGCTGTTCGGTCGCCTGTCATTCACCTACGCGGATCCCGTCGACGGCCCGCTGCCACCCGGGCGTAACCCGCTGGGCGTGGCCCCGGAGCGCGATGCCGTGCTGTTCGTTCCGGACGGCCTGCCGGAGAGCGGGCCGGTGCCGCTGCTGGTGATGTTCCACGGCGCGGGCGGGTTTCCGGAAAAGGTGCTGCCGCATATCGAGCCGCATGCGCGGCGCCACAAGTTCCTGGTGCTGGCGCCGCATTCGCTCTACCCGACCTGGGACATCGTGATCGGCGGCAACGGCCCCGACCTGGAGCGGCTGCGCCAGGCGCTGATCGCGGTGACATCGCGTTACCGGGTCGACGCGGGCCGGCTGGCCTTTGCGGGCTTCTCGGACGGGGCCAGCTACGCGCTGTCGATCGGCATCACCAACGGCGACATTGCCAGCCATGTGATTGCGTTCTCCGGCGGCTTCATGTCGGTGTTCATGCAGGAGGGCGCTCCCAGGGTGTTTGTCGCGCACGGGCTGGCTGACGAGCAACTGCCGGTTGTCACCAGCGGCCGCGCCCATGCGGCCAGGCTGAAGGCCGCGGGCTACGACGTGCAGTACGTCGAGTTCGATGGCCTGCATGTCATCCATCCGCCCGTGGTCGAGCGCGCGATCGATTTCTTCCTGCAGTGAAACCCCGGCCGCTGGCCGGCGCGGCCACGCCATTCAACGGGAGTGCGGTACATGGATTTCGAGATTCCAGAGGCGCTGATCCACCCCCTGCTGGCGATGATCGAAACCGGGTCACGGTTGGCGCGGCAGTTGCAGGAGCACGGCGTCTGCCACGGCAATATGCTGGTGTCGAGCAAGCTATTCGATGCGCAGTCGCTGAGCTCGCTCTACACGCTGAGCAAGACGCAAAACGAGCGCGCGCTGATGTTCCAGATGCTGGCGCTGGACAATGTCTACAACGCGCCGCAGGCGCGCGTGATTCCGGGGCTGGACCAGCTGGTGGCGGGGCTGGCCGCCTACCTGTCGCGCGATGCCATCGATGGCTGGCTGTACCAGCGCAGCCGCGACGGCGTGCTGCTGCCCTGGCTGGTGCGCCGGATGCGCTATGTGTCGCCCGAGCAGGGCATGCCTTATGTGGTGGTGGACATGCTGGCCAACACCATGCAGTCGGCCAACTCCACGCTGACTGACCACCACCTACGCCGCTCCGGCATGACCACGTCGATGGTGATCACCCGCGACGACATCGCTAACCGCACCATCCCGGAGTTGCTGGCCGAGTTCGGCTTCTACAAGGAGTGCGCGGAATTCCGGCACGAATACGAGCAGCATGCGCAGCGCTTCGTGCGCTACCAGCGCCGCTTCGGCGCGCAGTTTGTCGCCACCCGCGCGGCGTTCTCGCTCGATGCCAAGGGACCCGCCGAGCTGACGCCGATTGCCGACACCGCGGGCGCGCGCTGCGTGAATGATGAGGAACGGCTGGAGCGCCGCTTCGAGATGACCTGCGACCCGGCGTTCTGGCGCGATGCCGGGGTCATGGAGGGCTTTGAGCGCGTGCCGCTGCATGGCTACGTGCACCTGTTCCACCTGGAGTGGCATCGCAACATCTGGGTGCATGTGCAGCACCTGACCGAGTATCGCTACCAGCCGGCCCTGCGCGACAAGCTGGTCCTGCCCGCGCATCACCGCGACCTGATCGATATCCTGACCTCGCACATGGACATGCTGGTGCCGGACTTCGTGCCCGGCAAGTCCGGCGGTACCACCATCCTGTGCCAGGGCGCCCCAGGCCTGGGCAAGACGCTGACCGCGGAGATCTACGCCGAGGTGGTGGGCAAGCCGCTGTACCGCGTGCATTCCGGGCAGCTGGGCACCACTGCCGCGTCGGTCGGTGCCACGCTGATGACGATCCTGCGCCGGGCCATGCGCTGGAACGCGATCCTGCTGCTGGACGAGGCCGACGTCTATATCCGCTGCCGCGACAACGACCTGGAGCACAACGCCATCGTCGCGGAATTCCTGCGCACGCTGGAGTACTTCAACGGCCTGCTGTTCATGACCACCAACCGCATCGGCGACGTCGACGATGCCATCCTGTCGCGCTGCATCGCGACCATCCATTACGAAACGCCGTGCAAGCAAGACGCCATGCGGCTGTGGCGCCTGCAGGCCGGGCAGTTCGGCGCGGAACTGGGCGACGCGCTGATCGATGCGCTGACCGCCGCCTACCCCAAGGCGAGCGGACGCGACATCAAGGAGCTGCTGAAGCTGGCAACCCGCTACGGCAAGGCCAAGGGGATCCCGCTGTCGGAAGACGTGTTCCGGCTGTGCGGGCAGTTCCGCGGGATAGGGTAAGGCGCCGGTGCGCGGGTATCATGGGCCATCTGTGCAGGCAACCGCGCCCCGATCCCCGATGAGCCTCGACCCCGCCGAACTCCAGGCCATACGCCCCTACCTGCTGCGCTTTGCCCGCCTGCAGCTGCGGGACGAGGCGGTGGCCGAGGATGCCGTCTCGGAAACGCTGCTGGCGGCGCTGGAGCACCCTGAGCGCTTCGCCGGCCAGTCAACGCTGCGCACCTACCTGGTTGGCATCCTCAAGCACAAGATCATCGACACCCTGCGCAGCGGCAAACGTGAGGTCAGGCTGGCGCTGGCCACCGATGCCGAAGGCCAGCCGCAATCCGACGACGATGCCTTCGATGTGCTGTTCACGCGCAACGGCCACTACCAGGACCCGCCGTCCGACTGGGGCAACCCGGAACGCGCCTTTGAGCGCCGCGAGTTCTTCGAGATCCTGCAGCTTTGCGTGGACCGCCTGCCGGAGCGCACCGGCCGGATCTTCATGATGCGCGAGTGGCTGGAGCTGGACACCGAAGAAATCTGTCAGCATTTGCAGATCAGCGCGACCAATGCCTGGGCGATGCTGTACCGCGCCCGCATGCGCCTGCGCGAATGCCTGGAACTGCACTGGTTCGGCCAGCGCGGCCGGCCCGGCAAGGCCGGTTGAGCCCGGCCCCCGCCCATGCAACGGATAAGTCACTGACCTACATGCCAGATTCCCGCCCCTCCCGCCGCCTGCTGCCGAACTGTGAAGAGGTGCATCACCTCACCATGAAGGGCCTGGACCGGCCGCTGTCATGGGGCGAGCGGCTGCGCATGCGCGCCCACCTGGCGATCTGTGACGCCTGCACCAGCTTCAGCGCCCAAATGCGGACCCTGCGCGAGGCCATGCACAGGCTGGGGCGCGACGAATGACAGAAGGCCAGCGGATCCGCTGGCCTTCTTGCTGGCTGGGTGCCGATATCGCTCAGGCGCGAGCGCCTTCGCCGTAGGGGTCGAAGCGGCCAGCGCGGCTGCCTTCGGTAAAGGTGTCGAAGCTGCGCGACGGCGATGCCGACACGCCGCTGCGCTCCAGCCCGGCCACCGTGCGGGCGCCGTCGACAAACGGATCGGCCTTGCCCACGCGGGCGCCTTCCGTGAACACATCGTGGCTGCGGAACTCATAACCATACTTGTCGCCGGGCACGGTGCTGCGGAAGCTGTAGCCGTACTTGTCGCCGGGCAGCTGCTCGGCGACGGTGGCGGCTTGCGCGGCGCCCAGGGCAGCCAGCGACAGGAGCAGGGCGGTAGCGAGGCGGGTGGTCTTGGTCATGATGGTTCTCCTTAAGCTCGTTGAATTTGTCAGAAGGCTTTGCGTTGTGTGCGTGCCGTTCATGTACAGAACTATAGAAGCGCCATCGATACGGAAACAGGCCAGTTGCCGGACAAGTTATTCAAAAAAAATGAATTTACGGCCGAGGGCGGAAGCGGCCCGTGGCATGACGCAAATGTAATGTCCCCGTCGCCGGAATGCCCGGCGCGGCTCGGTTAAACTTGCGGCTCGCTGCAATCCCCCGTCGCCTGATGCCAGGCGGCCAGGGCAGCTGCCACTTCCCTTATGCAACGGCTCATCCTCATCCTTCTTGCGCTCGTCCTGCCGCTCCAGTTCGCCTGGGCGGGAGCCGCCGCGTATTGCCGACATGAGGTGGCGGCTCCGGCCAAGGCCCATTTCGGGCACCATGAGCACCAGCACAAGGCCGACAGCGGCAAGCAGGACCAGCCCGCGCAGGACAAGGCCAAGCTCGGCCTGCCCGATCCCGACTGCGGCGTCTGCCATATCGCTTCGCTGCCGTTTGCACGGGCCGACGCGCCCGACGTGCACGCCATGCGCCGGGTGGAACTGGCGCCACCGGCGCCGCAGCCCAGCTTCTCTTCGCACAGTGCGCGGGCGCCCGACCGTCCGCAGTGGCCGCGTCTCGCTTAACCGGCGAGACGACGCTTCCATTTCATGGTCTTCCTGATTTCCTGACGTCAGGCGTCTCGCCGAATTCTCCCGGTTTCTTTCCTGGTGCAATTCGATGCGAAGACTTTTGCTGCCGCTTGGGCTGGCGGCCGTTCTATTCAGCCCACATGGCGTCGCGCAGACGCCGCCCCCTGCCATGGCGCAGCCATCGGCATCCTTGCCGGCCTCGGGCCAAGAGCCTGCCGGCACGCTGAGCCTCGACGCCGCGCTGGCGCTGGCCGAAGCCGGCAGCTTCGCGTTGTCCGCGGCGGGCAAGGAGCTTGACGCCACCGAGGGCGATGTCACGCAGGCGCGCGTGCTGCCCAATCCCGAACTGGCCGTGTCGATGGAAGACACGCGCAAGGCCACGCGCTCCACCACCGGCCAGATCAACCTGCCGATCGAACTCGGCGGCAAGCGCGCCGCGCGCATCGGTGTGGCCGAGCGCGGGCGCGAACTGGCGCAGGCCGAGCTGGGCGGCGCACGCGCCGAGCTGCGCGCCGCGGTGATCGCACGCTTCTTTGGCGTGCTGGTGGCGCAGGAACGCGTCAAGCTGGCCGAAGGCTCGGTCGGCATCGCCAGCAAGGCGGCCGCGGCGGCCGGGCGGCGCGTGGCCGCCGGCAAGGTCGCGCCCCTGGAAGAAACGCGCGCCAGGGTCGAACAGGCCAATGCCGAGCTGGAACTGGCCGAGGCTACCGGCGCGCTGCAATCCGCACGTCAGTCGCTGGCCACGCTGTGGGGCAACGCCTTGCCGCACTTTGCGCAGGCGCAGGGCGACCTTGACGCACTGCCCTCGCGCCCCGCGCCGGCAGCGCTGCAAGCGGCGCTGGAAGACTCGCCTCAACTGGCGGCAAGCCGCCTCGTGGCCGAGCGCAGCCGCGCCGAAGTCGCCGTGGCGCGCAGCCGCCAGTATCCCGACGTGACCGTGAGCCTGGGCGCCAAGCGCGACAACGAGGCCAACCGCAATATGGCCGTGCTGGGCGTGGCGATCCCGCTGCCGCTGTTTGACCGCAACCAGGGCAACCTCTACGCCGCATTGCGCCGGGCCGACAAGGCGCAGGACACGCACGCGGCCACGCGCATCCGCCTGGTGGGTGAGCTGCAGCAGGCGTCGACGCAGCTGTCGGTATCGCGCGCCGCGGCGCAGACGCTGCAGGCCTCGGTGCTGCCCGCGGCGGAGCAGGCCTATGCCGCCGCCTCGCGCGGGTTCGAGGCCGGCAAATTCAATTTCCTCGATGTGCTGGATGCCCAGCGCACGCTGTTCCAGGCGCGCATCCGCTACCTGGACGTGCTGGCCCGCACCTATGACGCGGCGGCCAGCATCGACCGCATCCTCGGACACTGATACGGACGCCGAAGACATGGCAATGAGCAAGCAACAACGGGCCGCCGTGGTGGCCATCCTGGTCGCGGGGCTGCTGGGCGGCGCGGCGATCCTGTTCACCGGCAAGGGCGGCAGCGCCACCGGCGAGGCCGGGCACGGGCAAGCCGAGCATGGCGACGAGCACGAACATGGCAAGGAAGGAGACAATGCGGCCGCGCACGCTGACGCCAGCGCTCCCGCGGCGAAGCCGGAAGCCGAAGGCAAGCCGCACCTGATCGCGCTGACGCCCGCGCAGATCCAGCAGGCCGGCATCGGCATCGCCACCGCCGCCGCGGCGCCGCTGCGCAGCAGCGTCGATTTCCCCGGCGAGATCCGCTTCAATGAAGACCGCACCGCGCACGTGGTGCCGCGCGTGGCGGGCGTTGCGCAGGCGGTGCCGGTCAACCTTGGCCAGCAGGTACGCAAGGGCGAAGTGCTGGCGCTGCTCGCCAGCACGACGCTGGCCGAGCAGCGCAGCGAGCTGCTGGCGGCGCAGAAGCGCGAGGCGCTGGCGCGTGCCACCTACGCGCGCGAGAAGACGCTGTGGCAGGAGAAGATCTCTGCCGAGCAGGATTACCAGCAGGCCCGCACGGCGCTTGAGGAAGCGCAGATCGCGGTCCAGAACGCGCGCCAGAAGCTGACCGCGATTGGCGCCACGGAGAAGAGCGCGGGCAAGGGCGGCAGCCTGAACCAGTTTGCGCTGCGTGCCCCGTTCGATGGCATCGTGGTCGAGAAGCACCTGGCGCTGGGCGAAGCGGTCCAGGAAGCCACCAGCGTCTTCACCGTCTCCGACCTGAGTTCGGTGTGGGCGGAGTTCGTGGTGTCCGCGCGCGACCTAGACCAGGTGCGTGTGGGCGAAGCGGTCACGGTGCGCTCGAGCGCCTCGGACACGCAGGCCGAGGGCAAGGTGTCCTACGTCGGCGCGCTGCTGGGCGAGCAGACGCGCACGGCCAAGGCGCGCGTGACGCTGGCCAATCCCGGCATGGCGTGGCGCCCGGGGCTGTTCGTCACGGTCAGCGTGCTGGGCGCGCCGGCGCAGGTGCCGGTGACGGTGGCGGCCGACGCGGTGCAGCAGGTCGACGGCAAGAGCGTGGTGTTCATCGCCGTGCCGGGCGGGTTTGCGGTGCAGCCGGTCAAGACCGGGCGCGCTGGTGGCAAGCTGGTGGAGGTGACCGAGGGCCTGCAGGCCGGCGCGCGCTACGCCGCGGCCAACAGCTTCATCCTCAAGTCCGAGCTGGGCAAAGCCAGCGCCGGGCATGAGCACTGAGCGGAGGCACGCATGTTTGAACGCCTGATCCGCTTTGCCATCGAGCAACGCTGGCTGGTCCTGCTGGCGGTGCTGGGCATGGCCGCGCTGGGCCTGTACAGCTACACCCGGCTGCCGATCGACGCGGTGCCCGATATCACCAACGTGCAGGTGCAGATCAACACCGCAGCGCACGGCTATTCGCCGCTGGAGACCGAGCAGCGCATCACCTATCCGGTCGAGACCGTGATGGCGGGCCTGCCCGGGCTGGAGCAGACCCGCTCGCTGTCGCGCTACGGGCTGTCGCAGGTGACGGTGATCTTCCGCGACGGCACCGATATCCACTTTGCGCGCCAGCTGGTCAACCAGCGCATCCAGGAAGCGCGCGACAAGCTGCCCGCCGGCATCACGCCCGCGATGGGCCCGATCTCGACCGGGCTGGGCGAAATCTACCTGTGGACGGTCGAGGCCGACCCCGGCGCGCGCAAGCCGGACGGCACGCCGTATACGCTGTCGGACCTGCGCGAGATCCAGGACTGGGTGATCCGCCCGCAGCTGCGCAACGTGCCCGGCGTGACCGAGGTCAATGCCATCGGCGGCCATGCGCGCGCCTATGTGGTTGCGCCCAGCCTGGAGCGCATGGCGTCGTACGGGTTGTCGCTGGCCGACGTGGTGAGCGCGCTGGAGAAGAACAACGACAACGTCGGCGCCGGCTATATCGAGCGCCGCGGCGAGCAGTACCTGGTGCGCGTGCCGGGGCAGGTGCGCTCGCTCGACGATATCCGCGACGTGATCGTCGGCACCGCGCAGGGCCAGCCGATCCGCGTGCGCGACGTGGCCACCGTGCAGACCGGCGGCGAGCTGCGCACCGGCGCGGCCACCGAGAACGGCCGCGAGGTGGTGCTGGGCACCGTGTTCATGCTGATCGGCGAGAACAGCCGCACGGTGTCGCAGGCGGCGGACCGCAAGATGGCCGAGATCAACCGTACCCTGCCCAAGGGCGTGCAGGCCGTCACGGTGTACGACCGTACCACGCTGGTCGACAAGGCCATTGCCACGGTCAAGAAAAACCTGCTGGAAGGTGCGGTGCTGGTGATCGCCATCCTGTTCCTGTTCCTGGGCAACCTGCGCGCGGCGCTGATCACCGCGCTGGTGATCCCGCTGTCGATGCTGTTCACCTTCACGGGCATGGTGCAATACCGCATCAGTGCCAACCTGATGAGCCTGGGGGCGCTGGACTTCGGCATCATTGTCGACGGTGCCGTGGTGATCGTCGAGAACTGCGTGCGCCGGCTGGCGCATGCGCAGGAGCGCCACGGCCGGCCCCTCACGCGCGGCGAACGCCTGCATGAAGTCTTTGCCGCGGCGCGCGAGGCGCGCCGGCCGCTGTTGTACGGGCAGCTGATCATCATGGTGGTGTACCTGCCGATCTTTGCGCTGACCGGGGTGGAGGGCAAGATGTTCCACCCGATGGCCTTCACCGTGGTGCTGGCGCTGCTGGGCGCGATGGTGCTGTCGGTGACCTTCGTGCCGGCGGCGGTGGCGCTGTTCATCGGGAACCGCGTGGCCGAGCGCGAGAACCGGTTGATGGCCTGGGCGCGCCGCCGCTACGCGGTGCTGCTGGAGCGCTCGCTGGCCGCGACGCCGGTGGTGCTGACGTTTGCCGGCGTGGCGGTGGCATTGTGTCTGGCCATCGGCACGCGCCTGGGCAGTGAGTTCGTGCCCAGCCTGAACGAGGGCGACCTGGCGATCCAGGCCTTGCGCATCCCCGGCACCAGCCTGACGCAATCGGTGGCGATGCAGCAGCAGGTGGAAACCGCGCTGAAGGCCAAATTCCCGGAGATCGAGCGCATCTTTGCGCGCACCGGCACCGCGGAGATCGCCTCCGACCCGATGCCGCCGAATATCTCCGACGGCTACATCATGCTCAAGCCTGTGTCGCAATGGCCCGAGCCCCGCCGCACGCGCGACGAGCTGATCGCCGCGATCCGCGATGAGGTGGGCAAGCTGCCGGGCAACAATTATGAGTTCTCGCAACCGATCCAGCTGCGCTTCAATGAGCTGATCTCGGGCGTGCGCTCCGACGTGGCGGTCAAGGTGTTCGGCGACGACAACGCCGTGCTGGAGCAGACCGCCAATCGCATCGCGGCAGTGCTGCAGGGCATCCCCGGCGCGGCCGAGGTGAAGGTCGAACAGACCACCGGCCTGCCGATGCTGACGGTGCAGATCGACCGCAACAAGGCGGCGCGCTACGGCCTGAACCTGAGCGATATCCAGGATGCGGTGGCGATCGGCATCGGTGGCAAGGTGTCGGGCACCTTCTTCAGCGGCGACCGGCGCTTCGACATCGTGGTGCGCCTGCCCGATGCCGTGCGCGAGGACGTGGAAGCGCTGCGGCGCCTGCCGGTGCCGTTGCCGAAGGAGGCAGCGGCGCGCACCAGCTATATCCCCCTGAGCGAAGTCGCCAGCGTGGAGATCGCGCCGGGCCCCAACCAGGTCTCGCGCGAGAACGGCAAGCGCCGCATCGTGGTCAGCGCCAATGTGCGCGGGCGCGATATCGGCAGCTTCGTGCCCGAGGCCGAGGCTGCCATCCGCGCGCGCGTGCAGATCCCGGCGGGCTACTGGACCAGCTGGGGCGGCACCTTCGAGCAGCTGCAGTCGGCCACCGCGCGGCTGCGCATAGTAGTGCCGCTGGCGCTGGGCATGGTGTTCGTGCTGCTGTTCGCCATGTTCGGCAACGTCAAGGACGGGCTGCTGGTCTTCACCGGCATCCCGTTCGCGCTGACCGGCGGCATCCTGGCGCTATGGCTGCGCGGCATTCCGCTGTCGATCTCGGCGGCGGTGGGCTTTATCGCCTTGTGCGGCGTGGCGGTGCTCAACGGGCTGGTGATGCTGTCGTTTATCCGCTCGCTGCGCGAGGATGGCCATGGGCTGGATGCGGCGATCCGCGATGGGGCATTGACGCGGCTGAGGCCGGTGCTGATGACGGCGCTGGTTGCCTCGCTTGGCTTCGTGCCGATGGCCTTGGCAACGGGCACGGGTGCCGAAGTGCAGCGCCCGCTGGCGACAGTCGTCATCGGCGGCATCCTGTCGTCGACGGCGCTGACCTTGCTGGTGTTGCCGGTGCTGTACCAGCTGGCGCACCGGAACGACGAGGCGGTGGCGGACGCGGCGCAGGGGGAGGGGGAGTTTGCGCGGGTGGAAACGTAAGCTGCGAAGCCACGTTGAAGCCACTGGGTTTCCGCGAAGGCGGGAACCCAGTGGCTTTTGCAAAGGCAATCGACCTTTCATGACGCCATGAAGCGTTCACCCCCGCGCACGCGGCAAACTGGCAGCACATCCAGTCCCCAACGTGCCGCCATGCAGACAGCCACCCTGCCCGATACCGGGATCGACCCGCTTCGCGCCGTCACCGATCCCGACCCCTACCCGTACTACCGGGAGCTGGCCACCCGCCAGCCGTTCTACCGCGATGACCGTCTCGGCCTGTGGGTCGCCGCCGGCCCGCGTGAAGTGGCGGCAGTGCTGGCCCATCCTGACTGCCGCGTACGCCCGCCGGCGCAGCCAGTACCGCCCGCGCTGGCCGGAACCGCAGCCGGTGACCTGTTCGGCCGCCTGATCCGGATGAACGACGGCGCTGCCCACGCACCACTGAAGCAGATCCTGATGCCGATGCTGGCGGGCCTTGACGCGGCCGCCACAGCGCGGCGCGCGGCGGCGATGGCAACGATGATCGATGCTGGCGCTGCCGCCGGTACGTCTGGCGAGCGCGTCAACCGCTGGCTCTTCACATTGCCTGTGGTGACAGTGGCCGACCTGCTCGGTTTGCCCATTGCCGAAGGTGGCAAGGCGGCCGAGGTCGCACAACGCGTCGCGGCCTTCGCCGCCGCGCAGTCGCAGCTGGCCGATGTGCACACCGTCCGTGCCGGTGCTGACGCCGCGCAATGGCTGGGCGCGTGGCTTGCCGGTGCCACGCCGGGCGACGGCCCGCTTCCGGCGCTGCATCAAGCCGCGCATGCCGCCGGCATCGACGCGCAGGCTGTCGCCGCCAACATCATCGGCCTGCTGGTGCAGGCCTGCGAAGCCACCGCGGCGCTGGCCGGGAATACGCTGCTGCGGCTGGGTCGCGACACGCCGCAGTCAGAGTTGCCGCTCGATGCCGTGGTGGCGCGGGTCGCCCGGGAGGATCCGCCGGTGCAGAATACGCGCCGCTTCCTGGCCGCCGATGCGCAACTGTGCGGCCACGCCGTCAAGGCCGGCGATGCGGTGCTGGTGCTGCTGGCCGCGGCGTCGTGCAGTGGTGCCGCAGCCGGCGAGCGGCCATGGACCTTCGGCCACGGCCGCCATGCCTGTCCCGGTGACCGCGTGGCGCAGGCGCTGGCTGCTGCCACGGTGGCAGCGCTGCGTGCGCGTGGTGCCGATCCGGCCGCGCTGGCGCAGGCGTTCCGCTATCGTCCGTCGCTAAACGCGCGCATTCCGCATTTCCTTTGATCCCCGCCATTGCCCCAGGAGACAACATGATCGCAGTCATCTTCGAAGTCGAGCCCGCAACGGGCCGGCAGGACAACTACCTCGACATCGCCGCGCACCTGCGCCCGCAGCTGGAAGCCATCGACGGCTTTATCTCGGTGGAGCGCTTCCAGAGCCTGACCAACCCCAACAAGCTGCTGTCGCTGTCGTTCTTCCGCGACGAGGCCGCGGTGATCGCCTGGCGCAATACGCTGGCGCATCGCCAGGCGCAGGCGGCCGGTCGCGGCGGCGTGTTTGCCGGCTACCGGCTGCGCGTGGCGCAGGTGCTGCGCGACTACGGGCTGAATGAGCGCGACCAGGCGCCGGCGGACAGCCGCGCGGTGCATGACCACAAGGCGGGCTGAAGGAGGCGCAGCGATGACGATGGAAGCGATCGGCACCCAAGCCGCCTTTATCGGGCTGACGTTCTTGCTGGCAGGCTTTGTCAAAGGGGTGGTGGGCCTGGGCTTGCCCACGGTTGCGGTGGGCATGCTAGGGCTGGTGATGCCGCCCGCGCAGGCGGCGGCGCTGCTGGTGGCGCCGTCGATGGTGACCAACGTGGTGCAGTTGTTCAGCGGCGCGCGCTTCGGGCAACTGATGCAACGGCTGTGGCCGATGCTGGTGGCGATCTGTGCCGGCACCTGGCTGTGTGCGGCATGGGTGCCGGCCGGCATGATGACGCACGCGACCTCGGCCTTGGGTGTGGCGCTGGTGCTGTACGCGGTGGTCGGGCTGGCCGCGGTGAAGCTGGTGGTGCCGGCGGGGGCGGAGCGGTGGCTCGGGCCGTTGATCGGGCTGGTCACGGGTGGCATTACGGCGGTGACCGGTGTGTTCGTGATTCCCGCCGTGCCTTACCTGCAGGGGCTCGGGCTGGACAAGGAAAGCCTGGTGCAGGCGCTCGGGCTGTCGTTCACGGTATCGACCATTGCGCTGGCGGTGAGCCTGGCCATGGGCGGGTCGCTGCTGCATTTGCCGGTGCTGGGCGCCTCGGCGCTGGCGCTGGTGCCGGCGCTCGGCGGCATGTTCCTGGGCCAGTGGCTGCGCCACCGGATCAGCGCCGAGCGCTTCCGCAAGCTGTTCTTCTGCGGGCTGCTGGTGTTGGGCGGCGAACTGGCGCTGCGAGGGCTGTGATCAAGCCCCCATGCTCCCCGCCCTGCACGCTCAGTGGCTGGCCTGCACCGTGCGGCCGTTCAGCGGCTGCACCGGACGGGCGTTCATCGGATAAAGCTGGCGGAATGCGGCCAACTGCGCAGGCGACACTTCCACCGGCGTCTTGAGCACCTGCCAGCGCACGTCCTCGCTGCACGGTGGCGTGGTCAGCGAGCCGGTGAAGGCCCAGTACGACTGCCGGGCCGGCAGCAACGCCGCCACATCCAGCGGCGCCATCAGTTCACGCGACTCCCCGGCCTTGGCCGGCAGGCTCGCGAAGACGGGTTTCAGCGCCGCATTCTCCCGCCCGGACTTGAACAGCACCGCCACCACCGCCAGCTTGCCTTCTGCATTCTGGTGCACCAGGTGCGCGACCAGCGGATAGGTCTTGCCGTTGATCTTCTCTTCGCTGGGCGTATGGAAGTGGAACTGCAGCAGCTTGTAGGCCACACCGTCGAGTTCGATCTGCCCCGCGGCGGGCAGGTTGACCTGCACGGTGTGGCCGTTGTTGACCACGGTGGCGGGCGCCGCGGCGTAGCCAAAGCCGATCGGCTTCAGGTCCGCGGGTTGGGTCTTGCCGGTGCGGATATCGATGGGCGACTGGTGCTTGCCCAGCGCACAGGTCTTGTAGTCCTGGTCGAGCTTGGCCCAGTGGCTGGTACCGGTTGGTCCGATATAGCTCCAGTGCGGGTCATTGCCGGCCCACGCGGCAGGTGCAAGCAAGGCGGTGCAAACGGTGATAATCGGCAGCCTGATGTTCATTGTCGATGCGTCCTAGTGTTGGTAACCCCTTGGTTTCCGACGTGGTGTTATCAAGCTGTCCCAGTCTTGAGTGCCGGGTCTTTGCCCGGCCGGGAATCATGCAGCAAAACTGCCGTCCAGCGAATAAGGCATTGCTGAATTCCGGTCTGCACTGCATTTAACAGGGGTATGGACTGCATGCACGCATGCGATTGATGCATGCCGCGCATGCCGTCATGGAACGGACACGGCGCCGACATCTCACGTGGCACGCTCCACAGGCATCCCCGCTCAGCCGGGGATGCCTGCCTGCCACCGTTTGTCTCGGGATTTCAGCCAGGCCGCGCGCCGGCCTGGTTCGACTCCAGTTGCGCGCGTACCGCGGAGATATGGTCGCCCGCGGCATCGACGGCGTTCTCCAGGTCGCTGGTGCTGCAGCCCAGCTCCCGGCACCAGTACTGCACTTCAAGCGGATCCATCAGGTTGATGCGGCCAGGATCCAGCGGCCTGAACTCGCTTGTCACATCGCTCATGCTTGCCTCCTGTCCATGTCTCGGGGCGACACGGCCCTTGCATTGTAGGCAGTCATCCGGCGCGCGTTGCATGCAAGACGGCCTGAGCTTGCGCATATGATGTACGGGTTACCCCAGCCGACAGGACGCCGCATGCCCCGCTCATCCGGTGCAAAACTCTGGTCCACGCTGAACAAGGCCGCGGCCCGCAATGCGCGCCGCATGCAGCGCGCCGTCAACCAGAACCTGACCAAGCCGATGACCGAGGCCATCGTGCGCAACGCGGTGAAGCAATCGGCTGCAGTCACGGCCGCCACCCAGCGCGCACTGTCGGGCGTGGTATCGCCGGTGCAGGCGCCGCAGAACCGCGGCAGCGGGCGCTGGGAGGAAGGCGCATGGGGCGCGCCACTGGCACCGCGCCGCTACCGCATCTTCGTGCCGGCCGGCGTCACGGCGTCGCGTCGCGCGCCGATGCTGGTGCTGCTGCATGGCTGCGGCCAGGACGCCGCCAGCTTTGCCGCGGTCACGCGCGCCGCCGCCGTGGCGCGCGAAGCCGGCTGGGTGGTGCTGCTGCCTGAACAGACCTCGCAGGCCAATGCACAGCGCTGCTGGAACTGGTTCCGGCCCGCCGCGCAGGGTGGCGTCGAAGCCGGGCTGCTGATGGCGCTGATCGACCAGGCTTGCCGCGGCCATCCGGTTGCCGTCGACCGCGTCAGCGTGCTGGGACTGTCCGCGGGCGGCGCGATGGCGCTGATGCTGGGGCTACGCTACCCGGAGCGCTTCGCCGCGGTCGGCTCGCACTCCGGCGCGGTGCCCTGGAGCGCCACCAATGCCGCCCAGGCAGCGCGTGCCATGCGCGGGGGGCACGGGCCCGATGCCAAGGCCATGCAGGCGCTGCGGTTCGGGCTGGCGGGGCGCCGCCCGCCGCCGTTGCTATTGCTGCATGGCGATGCCGACCACGTGGTCGACTTCAGCAATGCCACCGCCGCGGCGGGCATGTGGATGCACCTGCAGCCGGAGGATGCGCACCCGCTGTCCGCGGTGCCGGCACGGCGCATCCAGCGCGGCATGCGCCGTGCCATGGATGTCTTCGACTGGATGGAGGGAAAGTCCCCTTACGTTCGCCTAGTGCGGATCGAGGGTCTGGGTCACGCCTGGAGCGGCGGGGCAGGCGGCCAGGCGTTCTCCGATCCGGCGGGACCGGATGGGTTGAAGCTGGCGTTGCGGTTTTTTCTGGCGGTTTGGGGGTGAGAGAGTAGTCTTGACGCCGCACAACGGGTGAGGTTCTCTTCAGGCCTGAGACCTACCCCAGCCTGACAGGCTCAATCACCACATCACTGGCCGGACAAGCCACACACGGCAGGATCAGCCCCTCTTCCCTCTCATCCAGACTCAACCCCGGCCATTCGATCCGATAGCGGATCGTCCCCGCATGCAGCCGGCTGGCGCAGGCGCGGCAGGTGCCATTGCGGCAAGAGTTGGGCAGCGCCACGCCTTCGAGCAGTGCAGCTTCCAGCAGGCTCAACGCCGCCGGCGCGGCGAAGCGGGTATTGCCTGGCAGCACGCTTGCGGTGAATTCCGCGCGGTCGTCCGGCGCCACCGGCTCGCGTTCAGCCATGGGCCTCATCCTCCGCTTCCGGGAATTGGGCGCGTCCGTGGGTCGTGTCGCGCAGGGCATCGCGCGCGGCGTCGAGCTGGGTTGCGGGCATGCGCAGGACCAGCGTGGCCTGCGCGCCATAGGCGGTGCCGGCCAGCGTGCAGCCTGGCTGCGCTTCATAGTCGAGCCAGCGGCGCACGCGCGGCTCGTCGGCATAGTCGACTGACACCGTCAGGGTGCCGTAGGCGATGCGTTCCACGCGCTCGGCCTTTTTCAGCGCGGCCGCGATGGCATCGGTGTAAGCGCGCACCAACCCGCCCGCCCCCAGTTTGACGCCACCGTAATAGCGCACCACCGCCGCCAGCACGCCGTCCAGGTCATGGTGGCGCAGCACTTCCAGGATGGGCCGGCCGGCGGTGCCGGAGGGCTCGCCATCGTCGGACATGCCCGAGGCGCCGCCAGCCAGCAATGCCCAGCACACGTGGGTGGCGGTGGGGTGCTCGGCGCGCAGCGCCTGCAGTGCCGCCATGGCGGCGTCACGGTCGGCAACGGGCAGCGCCAGCGCCAGGAAGCGGCTCTTGCGGATTTCGATCTCGGCCTGGACGGGGGTGGCTAGCGTGTATGTGGGCAAGCGGCAGGGCGGAAGGGGGGGCAGAAACGGAGGCTGCCGGCATTCAACGGATCCGCGCCTGTGGAGCCGCGGATGCAAAGGGCGAGTGTACCGCAGCGGCATCCGGGGCTTGGCCGAAAGCGCCGCTTTTGTGTCGTATCGTCAACTTGTTGTCACAAACTGCGCCTACGATCCGCTCCGGCCATGCGCAATGCCGCCCGCCGCCCGCCTGTGCCAACAGGTGCCCGGTCCCACCCGCGGGGGCCGGCGCAAATACGCAGTGAACAACATATCCCTTCCTCTTCCCCGGATCGAGAACATGCTTGAACAACCCAATGCTGGCCGCCGCAAGGCCCTGAAGCTCCTGGCCGGCGCGCCGATGCTGCCGCTTGGCCTTGCCTCCACCGGCCTGCTGGCAGGTTGCGGCGGTGGCGACGACGCTGTCGCCGCGCCGCTTCCGCCGGCCCAGGCCGCCACGTTCACCACGGCCGAGTTCGTCGGCATGAGCGCGCCGACGCTGGCTACGCCGGACGCGATGGCGACAACCACGGTGGGCTCCAGCCTCAACGTGTCGTTCAGCGACGGCAGCAGCCAGACCTACAAGCTGGCCTACCAGCCGTTCTTCATCACCGGCGACACCCTGCCCGACGGCAAGGGCGGCACCATCCTGGCCGGCGGCTACTACGACATCAACAACAGGCCGATCATGGACACCTCCGTGGCCGGCAAGGAACGCCAGTTCTTCTCCGACGCGCCGGACGGCAGCTCGCTGCTGACCCTGGCCAACCCGACCGTGCCCGGCGTCAAGGGCAAGACGGTGTTTGCGGTGGTGCAGTTCGAGTACACCACGCGCAACCAGGGCAATGCCAGCATGTACGGCCTGCTGCCGTCGCCCATCGCGGTGGTGACGCTGGACCAGGACCCGGCCACCGGCAAGCTGACCCCGGTCAAGTACCACAACGTCGATACCTCGGGCGTCAACGGCCTGTGGATCACCTGCGGCGCCAGCCTGTCGCCGTGGAACACCCACCTGTCGAGCGAAGAGTACGAGACCGACCTGCTGAACGCCAGCGCGGTCACGCAGCTGCAGGGCTACAGCCAGAACCTGTACGGCGACCCGGCGCGCGCCAACGCCTACCACTACGGCCACCTGCCGGAAGTCACGGTCAACCCGGACGGCACCGGCACCATCAAGAAGCACTACTGCCTGGGCCGCATCTCGCATGAACTGGTGCAGGTCATGCCCGACGAGCGCACCGTGCTGATGGGCGACGATGCCACCAACGGCGGCCTGTTCCTGTTTATCGCCGACCGCGCCCGCGACCTGTCGTCCGGCACGCTGTACGTGGCCAAGTGGCACCAGACCTCGGGCGTGGGCCCGGGCAGCGCCACGCTGTCGTGGATCAGGCTGGGCAGCGCCACCAGTGCCGAAATCCGCGCGCTGGTCGACGGCGGCATCAAGCTGGCCGACATCATGGACGTCAAGACCGCCGATCCGGCTGATGTCAGCTACACCCGCATCCTCTACAACGGCAAGCCGAACTGGGTGAAGCTGATGCCGGGCATGGAAAAGGCCGCGGCGTTCCTGGAAACGCACCGCTACGCCGCACTGGTCGGCGGCAGCCTGGGCTTCACCAAGATGGAAGGCACCACGGTCAACATCAAGGACAAGAAGGCCTACTCGGCAATGTCGCGCATCGAGTCGAGCATGCTCACGGCCAATGCCGCCAACGCCGGCGACATCCAGGTGGAAGGCCCGTACTCCGGCGCCGTCTATGAGCTGAACCTGAAGGGCGGCCAGGCCGACAAGACCGGCACGGCCATCAACAGCGAATGGGTGCCGGTCGACATGGCGGCGGTGCCGGCGCTGGTCAGCGAAGACCTGGGCGGCGGCAAGATGAAGCAGCAGGATGCGCTGGGCAACTTTGCCAACCCTGACAAGGTCGCCACGCCCGACAACCTGAAGTTCTCGGAAAAGCTGCGCACGCTGTTTGTCGGCGAGGACAGCAATACCCACGTCAACAATTTCCTGTGGGCGTACAACGTCGATACCAAGGTGCTCAGCCGCGTGCTGTCGTGCCCGGTCGGCGCCGAATCCACGGGCCTGCACGCGGTGGACGAGATCAACGGCTGGACCTATGTGATGAGCAACTTCCAGCACGTTGGCGACTGGGAATCGCCGCTGCACGACAAGGTCCGGCCCGCGCTTGAGGCGAAGGTGATGGCCAACTACAAGGACCGCTTCGGTGCCGCCGTGGGCTACCTGACGGGCGACCCGACTGGCGTCAGGCTGGCCAAGGCCTGACGCGGTAGCGCAGTGCCAGGATGAAGGCGGCGGGCTTCGGCCCGCCGTTTTTTGTTGGGGCGCGATCGTCTAACATGGCAACTCCGGCATCATGCCCAGCCTCCCGCCCGTCATGCCTGACCAGCTTCCGCACATCCACTCCGCGCGCCTCAGCCTGCTGCCCTTTCGCGGCGACGACGCAGCCGAGGCCTTTGCCTGCATCACCCCGACGCTTGCGCGATTCATGGACTGGGAGCCATCGCCCACGCCGGCGGCTTTCGAAGCCGTGTGGCAAGGCTGGCTGATAGGCATGGCGCGAGGTTCGGAATGTGTGCTCACCATCCGGCGTGCCGACGACGGGCTGTTCCTGGGGCTGGCGGGATTGCACCACGCCGACACGCCCGCGCCGGAACTCGGCATCTGGATCCGCGAGGACTGCCACGGCCATGCCTTCGGCCTGGAAGCGGTCACCGCGCTGGCGCAATGGGCGCAGGACAACCTGTCGCCGGCGCACCTGGTCTATCCGGTGGCCGAACAGAACTGGCCCAGCCGCCGGATCGCAGAGTCGCTTGGCGGCACGGTCGTGGGCCAGGCCACGACCCTCAAGTTTGAGCGCTTGATCTACCAGATCCCGGGGCGCCGTTGAGGTACAGCGGCATCGCATCCTGCCCAGGCTGCCGCCCCTCATCAGCTGACACGCAGCCCCTCAGGGCGGAGCGCCCCCCGGCGGGCCGATTCTGCTACGCTAGGCGCTTTCCCCCGCTGAGCATGCCATCATGACCGGCTCGACCCAAGACCCCGACGCACGCCGCATGGCGCCCGCCACCGAGCGCAACCGCGAGCCTATCCTTGCGGTGTTGCGCAACGTGCTGCCCGCCAGCGGCACGGTACTGGAAATTGCCAGCGGCACCGGCCAGCATGCCGTGCACTTTGCCGCAGCGCTGCCGGGACTGACCTGGCAGCCAAGCGATCCGGAAGCCGCCGCGCGCGCGTCGATCGCAGCCTGGACCGCGCATGCGGGCCTGGCCAATGTGCGCGCGCCGCTGGCGCTGGATGTCTGCCGCCAGCCATGGGGCATCGATGCCGCGGATGCGGTGGTGTGCATCAACATGATCCATATTGCCCCATGGGCCGCGGCCGAGGCGCTGTTCGAGGGCGCCGGCAAGCTGCTGGGCCCTGGCGGCGTGCTGTTCCTGTACGGCCCCTATCGCCGCGGCGGCGCGCATACGGCGCCGAGCAACGCGGCCTTCGACGCGCAATTGCGCGCCACCGACCCCGACTGGGGCGTGCGCGACATGGAAGCCGTGATCGCGCTGGGCGAGGCGCAGGGCATGCGCTGCGACGAGCCGGTGCCAATGCCGGCCAACAACTTCAGCCTAACGTTCCATGTCAATGGAATCAAATAGTTAGCGTATTTTCTTGGGTGCGGCACAAGCGCCATCAGAACGCCTTGCTGATTTCCAGCCCGCCATAGAATGCGCGCGGCTGCCCACCGGTCTTCTTGACACCACCATAGAAGCCAAGCTTCACGGTCTGGCCGAGCGAGATGCCGGTCAGCACCAGACCGCCCTGCGTGGAGTGGTAAAACGGATCGCCATGCTTGATGACCTCCGCGCCGGCCCACGCATCGCCGAAAATCTTGTAGAGAATCCGGCCGCGCGCCCAATACGCCTTGGGCCCGATGTTGTAGCTCGCGATCCCGTTGACGGCCCAGTGTTGCGCGAACTCCTGCTGGCCGAGGACTGTCAATGCCAGGCCCCATTCGCCGCCGTCGGCACGGTTATCGGCGCCTTCTGGCGACACGCGATTGTAGCGATAGCGCGCGCCGGCCGTGGCTTCAACCCAGCCGGTCTTCCAGCCCTTCTGTACGCCAAGCGCCGCCTCGGCCGACTGTCCGTTCACTGACACCGTCGTGCCGTTCGAGCCGTACTTGTAGTGGTAGTCGCTGACGACGAGCTTCTGGGTGAGGAAGGGCACCGGCAGCCAATTGCCGGTGACACCAGCGTATTCGCTACGCTCACCTCCACCGGCGAAGCTTGCCCCGCCGAACAACGTGCCCGCCATAGCCGGCAACGGGACGATGGCCGCGCCACAGAGGGTTACGATGGCGAGCGCACGGTCGGCCCGAATATTCTTGCGCGTGTCCTGCGTCATGCGGCCTTTTCTTTCATACCGTCGTCGCGTGCGGCGTAATGTTGTAAAGGTGGAAATCGCCGGTTGGCGTCGCTAGCCTGCCCGTGGGCGTCAGCCTGACCGCATGTTCCGTGGCCATGCCTTTCGCTGTGCGACGCAACGTGGCACCAGTGTCCAGATCGAGTTCGATACTGCTGAACAGCAGCGGCGCCGCGCCCTCGATCGTGGCAATGACCACCGGCAACACACCGGCGCGCAGCGGCTGCATCAGCAGTCCCGGCGCCCAGTTCTGCGTCAGCAGTGGCGCGCCCCCGTCGCGGCTCAGCAATTCAGCCAGGCGAGTAAGAGGCGGGGTCTCGGTTTCGGAAAGGTTGCCCATTTCAAGCTGCAGCCGACTGCCGTACAGGAACGTCTCGAGTGCGCCGGTGTTGCCCTGCGCATCCCAGTTGAAGCGCAGTCCCACTGTGGCCTCCCCGGCGACGCCCGCCGCGGCCTTTTCCGCCCACGCCGCAGATCGGTTGACGAACGTTGCGGCGGCCGCATCGCATACGATCAGATTGGGCAGGTGGATGGCTATGTTTACCGTGTCGCCGCGGGATAACGTTGGAATTGGCTCCCCGATGTAAAGCGCGCCGTTGGGGGAAAGGTCCGATGTCAAGCCAAGGTATGACGTGCCATCAAGGGTCAGCGTGATCGGCAGCCGCAGCGGGAAGCGGTACTCGGTGCGGCGGTTGCTTGCATGGCGGTGAGCGTACACGATCACCATTGCTGCCGTGAGAAGGGTCGCGCAGGTCCATATGAGCGTGACGACGCCTGCACCGACCGGAATGCTCCCTGTATGCATCCGGTACAGGCCTGTCGGCACGCTGATTGCCGTAATCCCCGCCAGCACTAGCACCGGCGACATCCAGAGCCACATCCTGCCAGTATCGGAAAGCTGCTTGTCGGTCACGGCAAACGGGATGTTGCGACGAAACAGTCCAACGCTCGTTGACATGAAGGCAAAGAATCGAGTCATGGCGTACTGCTCGCTGAGAAGCAGCGAGTTGTAGCCGCGTCCCAGCTCAAGGTGAACCAACATCGACAGCAGGTAGTACAGGCAGAACAGCAGCAGGAAGGTGTTGAGCGATGCGACGATGGGTAGGTCGCCCGAGAGAAATACTGCCGGCGGTGTCAGAAAGAAAACAAGCTTCTGCCAACCTTCGAAGAAGTAAAGTGCCGACGCGAAATAATTGAGTCGCTGGCCCAGCGTCAGGCCTCGGCTGAAAAGAATTCTTTCGCGCCGGAACACCTGCATCGCTCCCATTCCCCAACGCATGCGCTGCTTCAGGTAGGTGTCAATGCTGTGCGGCGCCAGGCCAAAGGCGAGTGATTCGGCGTAGTACACAGACTTGAATCCCAGCTTGTGCAGCTTGACGGCCGTATGGACATCCTCCGTAACGGTCTCGGTGGCGAAGCCGCCGATTCTCTCCACCGCGGAACGTCGGATCACCGCACAACTGCCGCAGAAGAAGGCCGCATTCAGTGCGTCCTTGCCGCGCTGTATGACTTTGAAGAAGAGCGCCTGCTCATCCCAGACCCGCTTCTTGCCGATGCGGTGGTTGAACGAGTCGATATTGAAGAAGTCCTGCGGTGTCTGCACGAACGCAACGTCTGCATCGTGGAAGAATCCCAGTGTATTCACCAGGAAATCCTTGCGAGGAGCATGGTCGGCGTCGAAGATCGCAATGAATTCGCCTTCGCAGAACTGCAGCGCGTGGTTCAGGTTGCCGGCCTTGGCGTGGGAGTTGTTATCGCGGGTGAGGTAGCGGCAGCCCAGATCCTCGGCCAGCTTGCGCATGTCTGGCCGCCGGCCGTCATCGAGTAGCCAGGTAACATGCGGGTACTCCATCCGCGTGGCCGCCAGCAGCGTACGGCGCAGCAGGTCCACGGACTCGTTGTAAGTGGGCACGAATACATCGACCTTCAGTCCCGCTGGCGGCGGTACTACCTCCCGCACGCTGAGCCGAAAGGTCATCAGCACGAACAGAAGTCCGCTCAGATAACCGTAGACTTCAGCGGCATACAACGGCAGAGACAGCCACGGCGCGTCCATGTTGACGGTTCCTACGCGCCAGGCGAGATACGCGAATCCGCAAGACACGTAGACGGCCACTAGCAAGGCGATATAGCGTTTGGGCTGCTCAGTCTTCATGTTGGCTTCCAATGGGCGCCTTGCCCGTCGAGCTACAAGCGGAGACCTATATCGGCATAGTCATACGACTAGTCCGCATGGTGCCATAGGCGGGAGCTCTTTGACGACTTCATGTCGCATCAGACGGTTGTTGTTTATTTCTGATATGAAGATCATTTAAGGCAGGGGCGGGGACGAGCTGGCTAGTGACCAAAATCTACGCGCAGATTCCACGGTTGCGTGAGTTGATCGCCGAGCGCCTGCGCGATAGAGCGGTGGCCTGCGCAGGGCATACGGTCAATGGTTAAGGAGGGCATTGCAGACGATACGATCCTGGCATGAAGCGTTCCGCCTGCGTGGCGCTTTGCTCTAGAATCGTCCCGTCATTCGATCCTGCGATGCCAGTGCCTTACAGGCCTGCGGCATCGCGCCCGCCACGGAGAACAAGATGAAGGTCCAGAACATCCTGCAGACGATCGGCAATACCCCGCATATCCGCATCAACCGGCTGTTCGGCAACGGCCACGAGGTCTGGATCAAGTCGGAGCGCAGCAACCCCGGCGCCTCGATCAAGGACCGCATCGCGCTGTCGATGGTGGAAGACGCCGAACGCCGTGGCGTGCTCAAGCCGGGCGGCACCATCATCGAGCCGACCTCGGGCAATACCGGTATCGGCCTGGCCATGGTGGCCGCGGTCAAGGGCTACAAGCTGGTGCTGGTGATGCCGGACAGCATGTCGGTGGAGCGCCGCCGCCTGATGCTGGCTTATGGCGCCACCTTTGACCTGACCCCGCGCGAGAAGGGCATGAAGGGCTCGATCGCGCGCGCCGAGGAACTGGTCGCCGCCACGCCGGGCGCGTGGATGCCGCAGCAGTTCGAGAATCCGGCCAATGTCGACGTGCACGTGCGCACCACCGCGCAGGAAATCCTGAACGATTTCCCCGAGGGGCTGGATGTACTGATCACCGGCGTTGGCACCGGCGGTCACCTGACGGGCTGTGCCCGCGTGCTCAAGGACAAGTGGCCGCAGCTCAAGGTGTTCGGCGTCGAGCCGGTGGCCTCGCCGGTGATCTCCGGCGGCGCGCCGGCGCCGCACCCGATCCAGGGCATCGGCGCGGGCTTTATCCCGAAGAATCTCGATACGTCGTTGCTGGACGGTGTGATCCAGGTCGATGCCGAGCCCGCGCGCGAGATGGCACGCCGCTGCGCGCGCGAGGAAGGCATCCTGGTCGGCATCTCGTCCGGCGCCACGCTGGCCGCGATCGCACAGAAGCTGCGCGAACTGCCGGCCAACGCGCGCGTGCTGGGCTTCAACTACGATACCGGCGAGCGCTACCTGACCGTCGAAGGGTTCCTGCCCGCATAAGCAGGCATGAGCGCCCTGGCCCGTGCGGCCCGGGCGCTCAGAACGCTTTGGGCAGCCGCTCAGCGCGACGACAGGCCGTGCCGCTTGTGCCAGTCCGCCAGCGATTCCTTCGGCCAGGTGTCGCAGTGCACATGGCCTTTGCCCTTGGGCACGTCGACCCAGGGCGCGACAGAATCCAGCGCAGCCTCCACCACCTCCGGCGGGCGCGGCAGCGCTGTGTCGATGGCCGATGCATGCGGATGCACCAGCTCTGGCCAGCGCGGGTCCCAAAGCCACAGCGCGCTGCCGCACTTCACGCAGAAATGCCGCTGCGCCGGCGAGCGCCGCGCGCGCTTGCCGGGCTCGCGCAGCACGGCGTGATAGATGCCAAGGTGCTTGCGCCCGCGCACGCGCAGCGTGGCCGCATCGCCGCCCAGGTTGATCGCGTAGCCGCCACTCCCCGCCGTCTTGCGGCAGATTGAGCAATGGCAGTGCATATACGGGTAGGGCGAGTCGGATTCGAGCGAGAAACGGATGGCGCCGCAATGGCAGGAGCCGTCTAGATGCATGGTGTGGGCCTTTGCACGGTGGCGTTCAGGACAGTCCATTGACTGTAGAAAACCCCCGGCAAAGTGCCAAGGCGGCGGTGATGGCTAGAGCGCCTTGCGGAATGTCAGATTGATGCGCAGCCGCCCCAGCAGCGGATGGTCGCCATCGGCCAGTGGCGCCACGCCGTGGAAGGCCAGCCGCGACGGCCCGCCCCACACCACCACGTCGCCATGCGCCAGCCGCACCCGCTGCGGACGGTCCGCGCGGCGCATGCCGCCGAACAGGAACACCGCGGGCAGCCCCAGCGAGACCGAGACGATGGGCGCGCTGAAATCGCGCTCGTCGCGGTCCTGGTGCAGCGAGAGCCGGGTGCCCGGCTCATAGCGATTGATAAGACAGGCATCCGGCTCGAAACCGGCAATGCCCGCTTGCGCCGCCGCGGTGGTGGCCAGTTGCCGGAAACTCGCCGGCATCTCCGGCCACGGCTTTCCGTTCAGCGGATCGACGGGGTCATAGCGATAGCCGCGCGCATCGGAGACCCAGCCGACCGTGCCGCAGTTGACCATCGCCACCGACATTCTCAGCCCGCCGGGGGTGATCATGTGCCGCCAGGGGGCAAGCGCGATGACGGCCTGGACGTCGGCCAGCAGCACTTCGGCATCCGCACGGGCCAGGCCGCGCAGGACTACGGCGCCGTCGGCGAGGGGTTCGATGGCGGGGCTGCCGGAGCCGCTCGGTGGCAGGTCGTCGAACAGGTCGAAAGTCATGAGATGGAGGATTGCGGACGCCTTGGCGCGGTCAGGCGACCGTCAGTTCCAGCCGCTTCCCCAAGGCCAGGAATGCAGCCTCGATCGTATCGATCTTGGTCGCATGGTCCAGGTCGACGATACGCTGCACCTCCTGCTTGCGCGTATGCAGCCGGCGCGCCAGTTCCGCCTGCGTCACGCCCTGCGCGATCATCTCGTTAAGCAGGAGCACCTTCGCCGACACGCTGGCCGGCAGTTCTACCAGATGCTGGCCGCGTCTTGCCTTCGACGGCAGCGGCACCGGGCGGCCATCTTCGAAATAGAACTCCATGGCCGTAGCGAGCGCATCGGCGGCCATCTCGCGGGCCTGCTCGATGGTGTCGCCGCTGGTCAGGGCTTCGGGGATATCGGGAAACGACACAGCAAAGCCACCGTCGTCCGGGACGATGTTGGCAGGGAAACGCAGCATATTGGGACTCCTCCTGCGACAACGGATGCCGGGTGTATGGTAAGCAAAAATGTTTACTGATTCTAGCAGCAATCCGTTAAATCTGGTTGCAGGATTGTGAGCGAAATACATGAACCGGCCGCCGCTGACATGACAAAGGCCGCCCGTCGGGCGGCCTTGCATTCTTCCTTGGCGCAATCACCACGCGCTGCGTAGCGCGAACTCAGGCAAACGTATCGATCTCGCCACGCCCAAGCACGCGTGCGGGACGGGCCGTCGTACTGGCCACCGCCGCCGGCTCAACAGCCGCCAGCGTGCCGGCACCAAAGCTGGTTTGCCCGCGCCCATTCTCCGGTGCCTGCTGTTGCTGCCCGTTGCCATTGCCCGCCTGGCTGGCAAAGCCGTCTGCGCCCACCGAAGTCTGTCCAAGCTGGATGCCGCTTTCCGACAGCGCGGTGCGCAGGTGCGGCAGCGCCGCTTCCACCGCGGCGCGCACGGCCTGGTGGGGCGAGACGAACTGGGCCTGGGCCTGCTCGTTGACCACGTTGAGCACGACCTTGAGCGGCCCGAGGTCGGGCGGGTTCAGCTGCAGTTCGGCGCTTTGCTGGCCTTGCGTGCTCATGCGGATCATCTGCTGGCCAAGGGCCTGCGGCCACTGGCTGTCATACAGCGGCGGGGTGACCACGGGACGGGCGGAGGCGGCTGCAGCGGCTGCAGTAGCCGACGGGGTGGCCTGGCCGGCCAAGGCGGCGGCCGCGGCTTGCGTGTTGTCGGGGCTGGCGGCGGTAGCCTCGCCGGTGCGGGCGGCAGCCTGTGCGACGGCGAACGGTGTTGCCACGGGTCTGGTATCCGCCGTGCCGGGGTTGGCGGCGAGCGGATCGGCGCGGTGCTGGGCGATGCCGCTGTCGGGGCGATTGCCCGATCCGCCGGCAGACTGGCCGGTGGTGTCCTGCTGCTGGACGGCCAGTACGTCGCCCGGGATGGCCTGGGCCGTGCCGGCCTTGCCGTCGGTGCCTGCGCTGGTGCCGGCCTGCATCGCGGCGCGCTGGGATGCGATGGTGGCCAGCGTGTCGGCTATCGAAGGCTGTGCGGGCCGGGCTTCGGTGGTGACGACCTGCAGCGTGTCCGGCTGCGGCGTGGCGGCCGCCGGCATGGCATCGGCCTGGACATCTGCCGTGGCCGGCTGCGTGGCATTTGCCAGCGCCGCCTGCAGTGCGGCGCCGCCGCCGGTGTCGGCAACGCCCGCGAGGGCGGAACCTGGCGCGCACGGTGCGGCAGCAGGGCTGGTCGGGGCGGCGGCAGGCAGCATCAGTGCCAGGGCCGCTGCGGCAGCGGCTGCGGCGTCCGTCGGCGTGGCTGCCGTGGTGTCGTCCTGGTCCTGGTCTTCATCCTTGTGGCCGGCCGTGGGCTTCTTGCCGGCCGCGGCGACTGGCTGGGGCTTGCCGGCATCGGCCTGCGCCGCGGGCTGGCGCGATGCGGGCTGGTCGCGCGCGGTGGTTTCCCTGGCCGGCGGCGCGGGGGCCTTGCTGCTTTCGCGAGCGCGCGACAGCGCGTCGCCGAATCCGCTTGCGGTTGCGTCGGCGGTGGCGCGCCTGGCGCTCTCGACCGCATTGGCGGCGCTGCTGACAATCTGGCTGATATCGATCATGGGGTTGGCTACGGGTGTGGCCCGGGTCAGGCTTCGCTGAGGCGGCTGGCCGTGGTGCGGACCAGGCGGGCTGCGTATTCGTCGTTGGCGCGCTGCTCGCGGCGCGCGGCAACCTGGTCTTCCTTCGCTTCGGCGCGCGCGATCAGCGTGTCGAACGAGTTCAGGCGGCGCTTCTGGTGCTGCCAGTGGTTGCGCCCTGCCAGCAGGTCGGCCTCGGCCTTGGCCAGCGCCGCGCCCTGCTGGCGGATGGCATGGTCGAGCGAATCGAGAAAGCGCGAGAAATCCTGCCAGCGGCTCGAGGTCATGCCTTCGGCGGCCACCACCTGCATGCGCGCGCGGTACTCATGGCGGTACTCGGTGAGCTGGTTGAGCTGCTGCTCAGCCTGCGTGCGCAGTCCCTGCAGCCTGCCCAGCTCGCGCGCGGCGGCGTCGGTATCGTTCTGGGCGAGGTCAGCCAGCGTATTAAGCGGTGAATGCCTGGGCATGTTCACTCCTGTCGAAGAGGCTGTGAAGCTGGGCGATGGCGTCGTCGTAGCCGGCGCGCTCGTGGATGTCTTGCTGCAGGAAAGCTTCCATGCGCGGGTGCAGGCGCATCGCCAGGTCCAGCTCCGGGTCGTTGCCCGGCACGTAGGCACCCACGCTGATCAGGTCGCGGTTGCGCTGGTAGCGCGACATCAGCTGCTTGAAGCGGCGCACCGAGCCGAACTGGGCGGCCGGGATCAGCGCGGTCATGGCGCGGCTGATCGATGCTTCCACGTCGATGGCCGGGTAGTGGCCGGATTCGGCCAGGCTGCGCGACAGCACGATATGGCCGTCCAAGATGGCGCGCGCGGAATCGGCGATCGGGTCCTGCTGGTCGTCGCCTTCGGTCAGCACCGTGTAGAACGCGGTGATCGAGCCGCCGCCCTCGGGGCCATTGCCGGTGCGCTCGACCAGCGTCGGCAGCTTGGCAAAGACCGAGGGCGGGTAGCCCTTGGTGGCCGGCGGCTCGCCGATGGCCAGCGCGATCTCGCGCTGCGCCATGGCGTAGCGCGTCAGCGAGTCCATGATCAGCAGCACGTGCTGGCCCTGGTCGCGGAAATACTCGGCCAGCCGCGTCGCATAGGCGGCGCCCTGCATGCGCAGCAGCGGCGAGGTATCGGCCGGCGCGGCCACCACCACCGAACGTGCGCGGCCGTCGGGGCCAAGTATGTTCTCGATGAACTCCTTCACTTCGCGGCCGCGTTCGCCGATCAGGCCGACCACGATCACGTCGGCGCTGGTATAGCGCGCCATCATGCCGAGCAGCACGCTCTTGCCCACGCCCGAGCCCGCGAACAGCCCCATGCGCTGGCCGCGTCCGACGGTCAGCATGCCGTTGATGGCGCGCACGCCGGTATCGAGCACAGTCTCGATCGGCGCGCGCATCAGCGGGTTGATCTGCTCGCCGGCCAGCGGCACCTCCATGGCGGCGGTGATCGGGCCCAGCCCGTCGAGCGGACGGCCCGCGGCATCCAGCACGCGGCCCAGCAGGCCGGCGCCAACCGGCAGGCGCTTGGAGCCCGGCTCGCGCGGCGCGGTGATGCCGGCCGGCTGCGGCGATGGTTCCAGCGGATAGACGCGCGCGCCCGGCAGCAAGCCCACCACATCCGATTGCGGCATCAGGTAGAGCCGGTCGGCGCCAAAGCCCACCACTTCCGCTTCCGCGGTGCGCGGGGCATTGCTGTCGGTGGTGAACTGCCCGGCGGGCAGCTCGATCAGGCAGTCGCTGCCCACCGGCAGGCGCAGGCCCACGGCTTCCAGCACCAGGCCCGCGGCGCGCGTCAGACGGCCGCAGCTGCGCTTGCTGTCGAGCCCGGCGATGCCGGCCGTGGCGCTGTCCAGCGCGCCGATCCAGCGTTGCGCATGAGCCAGCGCGGAATCCGGCGCGGGCGTGGCTTGCTCGGCGGCATCAGGCATGTGGCGGCTCCCACGGATCGTCGCGGCCCAGCGCCTTGACCACGCGGGTCCAGCGCGTAGGCAGCGTGGCATCGCGCTCGCCGCTGGCGGCACTGGCGATGCAGCCGCCGCGCGCCACCGACGGATCGGCGCGCACGGTCCAGCCGGCGGCCGCCAGTTCGCCATGCAGGTGGGTTTCCACCAGCGCCACGTCGTCGGGATGCAGCAGCAGGCTGGGCGATCCGCACAGCGCTGGTTCGCTTGTCAGCAGCTCGCGTACGGCCGGCAGCAGCACTGCGGGGTCGTTTGCCAGGGCGGTGCGCACCAGCTGGCGCGCCACGTCCAGCGCCAGCGACACCAGCGCGAGCGCGACCTGGTCGTCCACGCCGCCGAGCGCGCTGCGAAAGTTGGTGGCCAGCGCCTGCAGCTGCGTGGCCTCGTTGCGTGCGGCTTCCAGGCCGCGGGCGTAGCCTTCGCGGTGGCCGTCGCCGTAGCCCTGGGTCTGCCCCTGGGTGTAGCCCTGGGCATAGCCTTCCTTGCGCGCGCCTTCGCGCATCGCGTCGAGCGCCTCGAAGTCGATCGGCGGCGGTGCGGGCTCGGATGGCATGGCGGCCAGGGCTTCGGGCGGCTCCATATCCCGGGGATCGAGCGAGCCCATCTGCCAGCGCTGCCAGCCGGCTGCGCCGCCACGCGCGCGGCGCGGGGGCTCGAACGGCGCAAAGCCGCCAGGATCGGCGGCCGCGCCGTTGCCGGCAAGGGAAGAGAGCGGGTCGCCGCGCGGCGCGCGGCGTGCGGCCTGGCCGCGCTCAGGGTTTGCCTCAGACATAGGCATCGTCGCCTCCGCCGATCTGCACTTCGCCCGCATCCGCCAGGCGTCTTACCACCTGCAGGATTGCCTTCTGCTCGGCCTCGACCTGCGACACGCGCACCGGGCCCAGCGCGTCCAGGTCCTCGCGCAGCATCTCGCCGGCGCGGGTGGACATATTGCGGATGAACTTGTCGCGCAGCTCCTGCGGCGCGCCCTTGAGCGCGACGATGAGCGACTCGGTGGCGATTTCCTTGAGCACGCGCTGGATGCCGCGGTCGTCGACCTCCAGCAGGTTCTCGAACAGGAACATCTCGTCGATGATCTTCTGCGCCAGGTCGCCGTCGTGCAGGCGCACGCCGTCGATGACGGCCTCTTCGTGCGCGGTGCTCATCAGGTTGATGATCTCGGCCGCGGTGCGCACGCCGCCCATGCGGCTGCGCTTCAGGCTCTGGCCCGCCAGCAGCTTGGTCAGCACGTCGGTCAGTTCCTGCAGCGCGCCCGGCTGCACGCCGCCGAAGGTGGCGATACGCAGGATCACGTCATTGCGCAGGCGGTCGGTGAACAGCGCCAGCACTTCGGAAGACTTCTGGCGGTCCAGGTGGATCAGGATGGTGGCGATGATCTGCGGGTGCTCGTCACGGATCAGCTCGGCAATGGCCGTGGCGTCCATCCAGTTCAGCGAATCGATGCCGCCGCCCGGATCGCGTGATTCCAGGATGTCTTCGATCACCGACTGGGCGCGTTCCTCGCCCAGCGCCTTGTTCAACACGCTGCGGATAAAGGCGTTGGAATCGACGTTCAGGGCCAGGTACTGCTCGGTCTCGGAGCGGAACTCGCCCAGCACCTCGGCCATTTCCTCGCGGGTGACCGAGCTGAGCGTGGCCATGGCCGAGCCCAGCTCCTGCACTTCACGCTGCGACAGGTGCTTGAACACCTCGGCCGCGGCATCCTCGCCGATCGCCATCATCAGGACGGCGCTCTTTTGCAGGCCAGATTCGGACATGCCCTTAGCGGTTGTCATTGGCAATCCAGTTCTTGATCACGCTGGCGACCAGGCGCGGGTCGCGCTGTGCGGCGTCGCGCACCAGCGCGAGGTCGCTTTCATACTTGGCGGCAAGCCGCAGGATTTCCGGGTTGGCGGGCTCGTCCGGCGGCAGCAGCACCGCCTCGGTCTCGTCCCTGGCTTCCGGCGCCGGCAGCGGCGGCGAGGTGTAGCGGCGCAGGATCGGGCGCGCCACCTTGAACCACACGAACAGCGCCAGCACTGCCAGCAGCAGGTAGCCCGCAAGGGTCTTGCCCAGCTCGATCATGTCGGGCTGCTTCCACAGCGGCACCTCGGGCGCGGCTTTCTCGCGCTCGGCGGTGAACGGGCTGTTGACCACGTTGATGGAGTCGCCGCGGTCGGCCGAGAAGCCCATCGCTTCCTTGGTCAGGTTCTCGATCTGCGCCAGCAGTGCCGGCGGCAGCGCTTCGGCCACGAGCTTGCCCTTGGCATCGGCCTGCTGGCGGTAGTTGACCACCACCGCCACCGACAGGCGGCGCACGCCGCCCGGTGCCTGCTGCACGTGGCGCACGGAGCGGTCCAGCTCGTAGTTGACGGTGGAGTCGCGCCGATTGCTGCTGGGGCCGCTGGAAGCCGTGGAATTGGCGCCCGGGGCCCCCTGGCCTGGCTGGGCAGCTTGCGCCGGCTGTCCGGGCTGCCCGGCAGCCGGAGCACCGGCCTGTCCCGGCGCCTGGCCCGCACGCGGCGTCTGCGGCGTGGTCACGGGCGCGGCGGCGGCGGCCGGCGGCTGGTTCGACAGCGCGCCGGGCACGCCGCCCGGCGGCGTGGCACCCTGCTGGGTCGATTCGCTGGTCTGCTGGCTGCGGATGGCCGAGCGGGTCGGGTCCTGATTCGGCTTGTAGCTCTCGTCGGTGTGCTCGACGATGGAAAAGTCCACGTCGGCGGTCACCTGCGCGCGCACGTTGTCCTTGCCGACGATCGGCGTCAGGATCGCTTCGATGCGCTTCAGGTAATTTTGCTCCAGCGCCTGGACGTACTTGAGCTGGGTCGCGTCGAGCATGCGCTCGTTGCCGGTGTTCGACAGCAGGTTGCCGTGCTGGTCGACGATCGAGATCGACTTGGGCGTCAGCTCCGGCACGCTGGACGACACCAGGTGGCCGATGGCCGCGACCTGGCCTTCATCGACGGCGCGGCCCGGGTACAGCTGCAGCACGATCGACGCGGTCGGCTTCTGGCGCTCGCGCACGAACAGCGTCGGCTTGGGGATGGCCAGATGCACGCGGGCGGACTGCACCGCGGCGATGGATTCGATCGAACGCGCCAACTCGCCTTCTAGTCCGCGCTGGTAGTTGACCTGCTCGGCAAACTGGCTGATGCCGAACTTCTGGTTGTCCATCAGCTCCATGCCGGCGGTGCCGCTCTTGGGCAGGCCCTGCGATGCCAGGCGCAGGCGGGTCTCATGCACCTTCTCGGCCGGCACCATCACCGCACCGCCGCCTTCGGCGAACTTGTAAGGCACGTTCATCTGCTGCAGCGACTGCAGCACCGCGCCGCCGTCGCGCTCGGAGAGGTTGCTGTACAGCACCTTGTAGTCCGGGCTGCGCGACCACAGCACGCCCACCGCGATGGCCGCGGCCAAGGCTGCGCCGCCCAGCATCAGCGGCAGCTTCGGGTTGGCCTTCAGGCGCTCGAGCACTTCTGCCGGGCGCCCGGGCAGTGCCACGGCCGCGGTCATGCGCGTGCTCCGGATCCGGCGCCGCGATGCTCGCGACGGCACGGGCGATGCTGACCGCCTTGGTCGTCGGCGCGGCTCACGGCACGGCTCACATTACGCTGCAGAGAAAACACGCGTACTCCCGAATCGATGGTTGTCTGGTGATTTCCGGAGCCAGCACGGGACGACAGCCCGCGCTCTTCCGGCACGGTGGCAATGATCGGCCAGACTTGAGCGCGACAATCCGGCGAACAGACGCGGTTTTTTGTCCGATTTCGGCCCATGGGAGAGCGGAGGCGGCGGGTACTCTGCGGGGGCTGAAACTGGCTGCGAACCGCCTGAGGCCCACCTGCCGGTAGGCCGTTATGTGATGCAAGGGCGCGCCACAAGACGAACTCTGCCGGTGGACCGGCATACGACGAGCCAAATGACCACTATCTCTTCCATCGAGGGCATGCTGCAGCAACTGCGCGGGATGTCCCAGGTTGCCTCGGGCAACAGTGCCAGCCAGTCCGCCGCGCCGGTCGGCGGCGGCTTTGCCGGCGAGCTGCAGCGTTCGCTGGGGCGCATCAACGCCGCGCAGGAGCGTGCCTACGGCCAGGCCGAGGCATTCGAGCTGGGCAAGCCCGGCGTGGCCCTCAATGACGTGATGATCGATCTGCAGAAGGCCAATGTGTCGTTCCAGACCGGGGTGCAGGTGCGGAACCGGCTGGTGGCGGCATACCAGGAAATGATGAATATGGCGGTGTAAGCCTACCGGCCTGCCCAGAAAGCAAAGAGCCCCTGGCGCGCGCAAGCGGTCAGGGGCTCTTGTCGTCCGGGTCAGGTCTACGCTTCAGCGCCTGCGTCCATGCCCGCTTCAAGGTGGTAGATCCACGCCAGCAGTTCTGCCACGGCCACATAGAGCTGCGGCGGCACGTGGCTGTCCAGGTCGACCTGCATCAGCAAGTTCACCAGGGTGGGCGAATCGTGGATATAGACGCCCGCTTCGCGCGCGCGGGCGATGATGGCTTCGGCCACCACGCCATAGCCCTTGGCGACTACGCGCGGGGCCTTGTCGCTGTGCTGGTAGGACAGCGCGATCGCCGTGCCGCGGTCTTGCGCCGCTTCGCTCATCGCGCCTCTCCTTCTGTCATGTTGTCCTGGGTCTGCACGCTCAGGCGCTGCAGCACGATGCCCTGCGCCTCCAGCTGGTTGCGCAGCAGCGGCCGTGCCGCGATGAAACGCGCCGCGACATCGGTCTCGGGCGTTGCCACGCGGGCGTCGAGCCCTGCCGGTCCCAGTGTCAGCACCGCTTCGACGATGCCGAGGCTCGGCAATTGCAGCCGCAGGCGGCTGGACCATGGCCGGGCGTTGTCGTCATGGGCCTGCGCCGCGCCATCCGCATCGGGGCGCAGCAACTCCCACTCCATCGGCACGCCGGGCCAGGCTTCGCCGGCAAAGCGGAACTGCTGCGTGGCGAGCAGTTCCAGCTGCTGGCGGACCACGCCTTCGGTAGCCGGATGGATGGCCGGGCCGGCTGCCGCGGCCTGCCGGCCGGCGTCCGCCGAGGCGATGTCCGGCAGGCCCGCGGCGGCGCGCGCCGCGTGCGGGGCGAGGCTGTCCGGCGCAACAGTGCGCGCGCCAGCCTCCGCGGTAGTCTGGTAGGCCTGCCTGGCCAGCGCCGCGGCGGACTGGCGCTGGGTCCCGGGTTCGGCAGCGGCTTCGCGGCTGTAAGCCGCCGTGGTGGCGGTGCCTTGCCGCAGCGCCTGTTCCGCGGCCGCATGGCTGTGGGCCACGCGCGGATTGCCGGCCGAAGCCAGCGCTTCAGCCAGCACCTGCGAGGCCGGAATCAGCGGCGGCGCCGAGGGCCGCGCCGGCTCCGCCGCTGCGGCACCGCCGGCATAGGTCAGCAGCGCAGACGGCAGCGTTGTTGCTGCGGCCTGCGCAGTGCCACCTGGGGCAGCCGCTCGGGCCGGCACCGGTACTTGCGCCTGCGGCTCCTGGCGGATGCCGGACAACGCGCGCGCCCCGGCAACCCACTGCGCCAGGTGTGATTCGTAGAACAGGCCGCTCTGCCCGACCGTGTTGGCAAAGGCCGCCGCGGCGGCCTGCGCGGACGCTGGCGTGGGCGCGGCGGCCAGCAGCGGGCCGGCGCTGCGAACCGGCTGGGCCTCAGTGCCGTCCATCACCGCAAGGATGGCGCGCGCCGCCGCGCTCAGCGATTCCTGCGTCGAAGTGCCCGGCAGCAACGCAGCCTGGCCCGCCAAGGCGTTGGGGCCGGTGGCCTGCTGGCTGTGGCGGATCGCCTGGCCAGTGGAGTTCTGGACATTCGACTCGGTGGCCTCGGGCACGGGCTGCAGCGCCGCCAGCTTGTCGATGGCAAGCGCGGTGCGCAGCGGTTGTGGGTCCGGGGCCTGACCGGGTGCCAGGCCTGGAGGCAGATGGATGCCGGTCATACGGGTCGCTTGAATGCAGACGGCGGGCTTTCCGGCCCGCCGCAGGGAGCAGTGCAGCGGTCAGGCTGCGTCAGGCCGTGGCGCCATAGGCGGCGGATAGTTCGAACTGGCGGCGCGAGCTGGTCAGCATGTCGCCGAGCTTCTTCAGCTGCGGCATGGCCAGGTCACGGATGCGGGCGTCGTACGTGAGGATGCGGTCCAGCAACTGGTAGCGGCGCATGCGTTCCGCATCGGAAAACGGTGCCTCGTGGTCCATCTGGCGCAGGCGATCCACCTGGGCCAGGTAGCCCTGCTGCAGCTTGGCTACGGTGTCCCAGTCAGCTGCCTGGGCGGCCTCGTGCATGCGTGCGGACAGCGCGAGGATTTCCTCGTAGCAGTCCACGATCGGGGAAAACTTGGGAAGGGAAGCCATGTCAGTTGTCCTGCAAGGCGGGTTGCTGATCCGCGGCCGCGGCCGTGTCGTCGATCTGCGCCCAGGCCGAAGCCAGGCTTTCGAGCAGCGTGTCGACCTCGGCCAGCAGGGCTGCGTCGCTGCGCAGGTTGGCCAGCATCAGCCGGCGCACCATGTACTCGTACAGGGATTCGAGGTTGGCGGAGATCTCGCCGCCAGCCTCATGGTCGAGCACGGCGCGCAGGCCGTTGTCGATGATGTCGATGGCCTTGGAGATGGCGTTGCCGCGTTCGGCAATACTGCCGCCTTCCAGGTGGAACTTCGCCCGCGCAATCGCCGCGCGCGCGCCGTCGTACAGCAGGGTGATCAGCTTGTGCGGACTGGCGCTCATGGCACCGGTCTGGACGCCGACCTGGGCGTAGGCATTGGCGGATGCGCGGGCGAACATGGTTGGGTTCCTTCAGGCTGTGGGATGCGGCGGGACGGTTACTTTTTGGCGCTGTTGTTCAGCGCATTGAACTGCTGCGTCAGGTAGCTGCTTGTGCGGTTCATCTGCGCGACCACCAGGTCCAGTTGCGTGAACTGGGCCTTGTATCGAGCAACCGTGGCAGTAACGCGGTCCTGGACGCGGTCATAGTCGTCTTCCAGGTCCTTCAGCGTCTTGGTGATGCCATCCTGAGCCACCTTCAGCGCGCCATCGGTCTTGCTCAGGCCCTCGATATAGGTGCTGGCGCGCTTGCCGATTCCGCCGTCGCCGGTGGTGCTGGAAAACAGGGACGTGACGCGGCCCAGGTTGTCGTTTATCGCCTTGGTCAGCTTGGTGTCGTCCAGCTTCATCGTGCCGTCTTTGTCGAAACTGATGCCGACGTCGATCAGCGTGATCGTGCCGCCGTTGCCGTCATCCATGGCGCCGCCCAGCATCGACCGCAGGCCGGACTGGATCGTGCGCAGCGTGCCGTCGCCAGTCAATGCCGCGGACGTACCGGCCTTGGTATCGAATGCCGTCAGCGACTTGGCGGAACTCTGAATGTTGTTGTAGGCGGTGACAAAAGCCTGGACGGCGGCCTTGATTGCGACGTTGTCACGGGTCACCACCAGCGATGTCGTGCCTGGCTTGACAAGGTTCATGGTCACGCCCTGCGCTGCGTCCACCACTGAATTGCTCTGGCTGACCACGTCGATGCCGTTGATCTTCAGCGTCGCATTGGCAGGCGGCACCTTCTGTTCCATCTTGTTGGCGGCGGGCGCCGCGGCCGGGTCGAACGCAACCACGCTGTTCAGTGCAGCATCGGTCGACGACACGCGCATGGTGGCTTGCGTTCCGGTCTTGTCCGACGTCAATACCAGGCGGTATGGGCTGGCGCTGCCGTCATTGACGATGCTGGCGGTCACCCCGATGCCGGCCTTGTTGATGGCATCGCGCATCCCTTCGAGGGAAGAATCCGCGGGGATGGTGACCTTCTTGGTGGTAGTGGCGGCGCCACCGGTGGCCAGCGCTTCGCCGAAGTCGAACACGAGCTCGCCGCCGCCGATCGCGGCCTTCTGGTCGGCAACGTTGCTGCTCACCAGCGACTGCGCGGTGGCCAGCGTGTTGACAGTAATGCTGTAGCTGCCAGGCACGGCGTTGGCAGCGGTGGTGACGGTCATCACGTCCGTGTTGCCGACGCTGGCCTTTACGGCGCCGAAGGTGGCAGCATCGGACAGCTTCTTCGCCGCGCCCTGGTAGGCATCCAGCACGCTTTGCACCTGACTGTAGGCCGACAACTTGGTCTGGTAGCTCTTGGCCTGCGCATTGATAGCGTCAAGCGGTGCCTGCTCGGCCTTCTGCAGCTGGTCCAGCAGATCGCTCAGTTGCAGGTTGGAACCGATGCCGATGGAGGAGATCGTTGCCATATTATTGTCTCGTCTTCAACTGATATTCAGGGCTCAGGCCGCGTGGTTGATGAACAACCCCTGCAGCTTGTCGATGGCGCGGGCAATGCGCAGCACCTCTTCGGTGGGCATCTGCCGGATCAGGTCGCCGGTTTCCTTGTCGATCACCTTGGTGATGACGCGGTGCGTGGCGTCGTCGATCTCGAAGCGCAGGCCGATGGTGGTGGTCTTGAGCGCGTCGACCAGCTCGCCGATGGCGGCGCTGGTTTCCAATCCCTGGGCGGCTTCTGTGTGGTCGCTGGTTACGGCACGATCCTGTCGCTGCGTAGCCTGGCTGGCCATGGTGGTGGCGCCGCCAGACGGCATGGCAACGGCTAAGCCTTCGGCTGGCATCCGCACGGTAAAGGGGTTCACTGTCGGGGGAGGCGCCATCGAATACTCCGTCCGGGTTGGGAGGGTTCAGTTCCAGGAGAAACGCTTTGCAGGCAGTCGGGCTGCCTGCGAAATGCTCCTCGGGCAAAAAGGCCGGGCCTTGCGGCCCAGCCTTCTTGCGCGTTTCGCCGACGCGATTAACGCAGCAGCGACAGCACGCCTTGGGTGGTCTGGTTGGCTTGCGCCAGGACCGACGTACCAGCCTGTTGCAGGATGTTCGCGCGGGTCATGTTCGACACTTCCGTTGCGTAGTCAGCGTCCTGGATGCGCGAGCGCGACGAGGACAGGTTGGTCACGGTGGTGCCCAGGTTCGAGATGACGGAGTCAAAACGGTTCTGGACTGCACCCAGCGAGCTGCGCAGGTCGTCGACTTGCTTCAGCGCGGCGTCGATCTTCTTCAGCGCGTTGCCGGTGGGAACGCCCGTGAATTCGGCCGTGGGGGTGGCGCCGCTCAGGGAGATCGTGCCAACGGCCACGTTGAGCGTGGGGGCTGCACCGCCGTCGACCAGCGTATTGGCAGCGACGTAGTTCTTGCCCTGCACGGTGACGTAGCCCGTGGCAGCGCCTGTAGCATCGTTGGCAACGCGCACCAGTTGGTCTTGCAGCGTGACGGCGGCGCTGATGCCATTGGCGGTGTCGTCGAACGCAACATCGGCTTCGTTGAGCTTCACGGCCCCGGTGGTACGGTCGACCGAAGCGGCAAAGTAGTCGTCACCAGCCTTCACGACGAACTGGCCCGAGTTCGCACCGGCAGCCGTCTTGACTTCGTGCAGTTCGAGGTCCGCTGCGGCGAAGGTCTTGCCGGTTGCGGCGTTGATCTTGGTGACGTCGCCTGCAGCGAAGCTCACGTTGAACGAACCGGTACCAGCGGCAGCGTTGATCGTGGTGATCTTCGGGCCAACGTCCAGCGAGTTCTTGGCCACCGAGAAGCCGCTCAGGCCCAGCGTGGTCCTGTCGATCTGCTTCAGATCGATGGAGATGGTTTCGCCGTCGTTGGCGCCAACCTGGACGGACAGCTTGTTGCTGCCGGCCAGAACCTTGACGCCGTTGAAGTCGGTCTGTTGCGACGTACGGTCGATTTCAGACAGGCGCTGGTTGATTTCATCCTGAATCGACTTCAGGTCAGACGACGAGTTCGAACCCGTGGCCGCCTGGACCGACAGTTCACGAATACGTTGCAGGTTGTTGTTGACTTCGGTCAGCGCGCCTTCCGTCGTTTGTGCCAGCGAGATGCCGTCGTTGGCGTTGCGCTGGGCTTGCGTCAGGCCGCGGATGTTCGAGGTAAAGCGGTTGGCGATGGCCTGGCCGGCGGCGTCGTCCTTGGCGCTGTTGATGCGCAGGCCCGACGACAGGCGCTGGATCGCCGTGTTCAGCGACGATTGCGACGTGTTCATGTTGTTCTGAGTCATCAGAGACAACGAATTGGTGTTAATGACTTGCGCCATGGTACGACTCCTATATGCAAAGTTTTGGGCATTCCGGCTAGTGCCGTAACGTTGGCGGCCTGCTTTGCAGGGCGTAGAGTGCCTCCGTTGCTTGGGTTATCGACCGGGCAAGGGAAAGGTTTAGAGTGATCTCCGCGATAGTTTCGCGGGGTGCCGGCAGGGCGGGCGGAGGCCCGGCGCGGCAGGGGGCGCCGGAGCGGGAAGGCGTGTGGGGCGGGCGTTGGCCTAGCGGCGCTTGCGGGTGCGGGGGATGTAGATCGGCAGGAAGTCCGGCGCCGGGGCCGGATCCGGTGCCACCACCGGCGCGTCCGGCGCATTGGCCAGCGTGACCAGGCAGATGGCCCGCTTGTAGACCACCGTGGGCCGGATGTCGTCCGGCTGCCGGCCAAGCAGCACCACGTAGTCGTCGGACGCCAGCACGAGGCCCTGCAGTCGCGCGCCGTTGGACAGGTGGACGATCACAGGCGCCTGGCTGGTGCTGTACGCTGCAAATTGCTGGTGCTGCAGTTGCTTTCGGCTCGGTGACCTGGGCCGGGTTTCCTTCTTCTTCACAACGACTCCGGAAGAGCCCACTAGGGTTCTGGCGGCTGATAATGGTCCGTTGGCCGGCGGCTTGGGGTGCGGCGCGGCCAGGGCGGCAGGGGAAACATCCGCTCTCGGTAGCTGCGGCGTCGCCGGTTGGTGCTGCCAGAAGAGAAGGGGAATACTTCGGGGCTGAGAGTAACAAAGTTCTACAAGCGTTGACGAACCGCGCGCCAATTCGGATCTAGAGTCTTTGCTCTATAAAATGTGTTGCTCTCGAAGCTTGGATATTGTAACAGATTGTGCGCTGCCGCATGCTGCGGCGAGGGATGCAGGCCGGCAGGCCCGGTGTGGACGGGGCCCGTGAGGAAATTGCCAGCCCATGCGAAAAATGCCCTGATGTAGCGTCAGGGCCCAAATTATCAAAAGTGCGCAAACGATCTCATATCGTCATGAGGGAATCCCCTGATAGAAACGGGATTTACACCTCATGTAAGCGCGTTTATATTCTTGGCAAGAGCCTTTCGGCTCGAGCAGTCCTGGAAAGCCTACGAGCACCCCGCGCGTAGGCTTCTTTTTTGCCTGCGTCGTTTGAATCGCGCTCTGTGGCGCTGTGGCTGGTGCGGCTGGTAAATCCGACCGGCCGTTCGGAATGCCGAGGCAGATTTAACGCCACTTTCGCGGCGCGCAATCCTCCGAAATGCGAGGGTTTTTGCCGCCAATTCTCATTTCCCTTCAAGAAGTGTCCGCTGAACGCCGATAGCCGGCGCGGCCCTCAGCCGGCCGTGGTGGCGGTGCCGCGGGCCACGCGCCGCCGTGCACGCGCTGCCAGGCCGGCGCCCAGCACCCAGCGAAGCGCCGGTGCCAGCACATGCATGCCCGCGAGTGCGGCCGGGCGCCGTATCGAAGGGCCGTCCAGATCGAGCTGGTGCCGTGCCCACGGCGGCAGGAGGGCGATGCCGCCGTGGGCCATGATGCGCACCGCCGGCTGCAGCAGCGGGTTGGCCACCGGCATCTTCCGCACCAACCGCACCACTTCGCTGGTGCGTTCGCTGGCCAGCAGCGCAGGCCGCATGGCCTCAAGGTAGGCCGTGACTTCGGCGCGCGAGCGCGGCACGTCGGCCGCGCCCAGCATCTCGGCGATGCGCGCGACCTCGTCGTAGTAGCGATCCTGCTCGGCGCTGCTCAGTGGCCCGACATAGCGCAGGTAGCCAGCCAGGAAGCTCGAGACCTCGGCCACGTGCACCCACGTCAGCAACGCCGGATCGGAGGCTGCATAGTGCCGCCCGTCCGGAGCCACGCCAATCACGCCGGCATGGATGCGCCGTACGCGCCCGATCAGCGCCATGGCATCGGCACGGCTGCCGTAGGTGGTGCCGGCGATGAACTGCGCGGTGCGCCCCAGGCGCCCCTGCATGTCGGTGCGAAAGCTGGAGTGGTCCCAGACCCCGGCCAGCGCCAGCGGATGCAGCGTCTGCAGCAGCAGCGCGCTGACGCCGCCCGCGAGCATTGCCGGAAAGTCGGCGTGCACGCGCCAGCAGACCGCGTCGGGCCCGAACAGGCCGGGATCGCCCGGTGGGTTGTCGTAGTCGAGGGTCAGGCCGGAATTGCTGCGGGTCAGCGCGCGCACGTGCGCGCCAGCGCGCTCACGCAGCCTGGTGGAGAGATGGTTCAGCGGCCCGCGTCCTGGCTGCGCAGGGCGGCCGGCGGCGGGGTCGGTAAAGCTGGACAAGGCCGGTGGTGCCTGGATGGGGAAGTCAGGGCCAGCATACACGGGATGCGGGACGATGTGCGCGCGGTCATGCCGGTGCGCTTGCCGCAAAAAGGGCCGGAGCCCCCTTGCGGGAGTCCCGGCCTGCCAATCTCCGGCGTATGCCCCTGCGGCCGCACCGCATGTTGCTGCCGCACATACCCGGAAAGCTGCCTGTTGTCGTGGCTGTCGCTGGTTACGGCTGGCGTTGTCCGCCTTGCTGGCCACCCTGGCCGCTTTGCTGGCCGCTGCGTTGGCCACTTTGCTGGCCCGGTTGCGAGCTGCCGCGATCCTGCTGCTGTTGTTGGTCCTGCTTGCGGTCCTGGTTACCCATCTGACCGCCGCCTTGTTGTTGTCCCGGCTGTTGCTGGCTGCCGCGTTGGCCAGATTGTTCCTGCTGCTTCTGATCCTGCGGCTTCTGGCCCGACTGCGATTGACCCGGCTGTTGCTGCTGTCCCATTGCTAGCTCCTTGACGCGGCGAACTGCCGCGTTCCCTGATTCGCAATCGCCGTGCCAAGCATGGAAGGACCCGGGTGCCGCCGGCATCGGCCTGTAGCGCGCGATGCAGCACACCGTGCGGCGGGCGCTTTTACAACGGGCGGCCCGATTTACACACCCTGGGTCCCGTCAGGGACGCCTGGCGCGGCCTGGCCGGCAGGTATGGAGCTTGCTGAAAAATGGCTTACCAGTGGTTCCGCGTGCCAGGCAAGGCACGGCAGCGGATGCGCTGGTGACCCGAACAGGAGGCAGCCATGCGTTTTTCCCGAATCCCCGCGCGCACGGTGCGGATGGTCTGTGTTGCTGCGGCGCTGGCGGCGGCCGGCAGCGCGCTGGCGCTCGACAAGAGCGGCCTGATCTTGGTTGCGGCGGACAATACCCCTGCGGCGCCCGTCAATTCCGCGCCGGGCATGCCAGGCCGTGCCGACCCTGACCGGGGCGCCGCCTCGGACATGAGCGTCGACAAGACCAAGCGCGCCGTCGAGGACAGCGCCATCACCACCAAGATCAAGACCAAGCTGCTCACGACCAAGGACCTCAAGTCCACCGCCATCCATGTGAAGACCCAGCAGGGCACGGTCGACGTGAGCGGCACGGTGCCGAGCCAGCAGCAGCACGACATGGCGCTGGACGCGATCCGCAGCGTCGAGGGCGTGACGTCGGTCAATGACAACCTGAAGGTGTCGTCGCGCTGAGACATTGCTCCCTCTCCTGCAAGCGGGAGAGGGAGAACCCCATCGGGATTTGGCGAACCGCAGCGCCGGCCTAAGCCGCGTGCTTCCTGCGCGTAGTGCCTGCACTCTTGCGCGCGGCCGGCGCGTGCGACTCGCGCTTGGCCGGTGCGCGCTTGGTCTTGGCGGCAGTGCTGGCGCCCTTGGCAGGCGGGGTCGCAGCCCGCTTTGCAGCGGGCTGCTTACTGGCGGCGGCATGCCGCGCAGGGGTCTTGCGGCGCGCGGGCGCGGCGCCTTCCTTGTCTTCCTTGCCGCGCTGGCCCAGGCTCTGGCGCAGCAGCGCCACCATGTCGATGACCTTGGCGCCCTGGCGCGGCGCTTCTTCCTCTGCCGCAGGCGGGGTCAGCTGGTGGGTCTTGCCGGAATCGATCTTTTCTTCGATGCGCGCCATCAGGTCGTCACGATAGCTGTCGCGGTACTGTTCCGGCTCCCAGTCTTCGCTCATGTCGTCGACCAGCTTGGTGGCCATCTCGATCTCGCGCGCGTGCGCGCCGGTGGGTTTGCCGGTGGCTGCCTTGGGCAGGCGCAGTTCAGAGATGGGCAGCACCTCGTCGGCAAAGCGCATAGTGTTGAGCACCAGCGCGTCGCCGTGCACCAGCATCGCGGCCAGGTGCTGGCGGGCGCGCAGCACCACCAGCGCCAGCGCGGCACGCCCGGTGCGGCGCATGGTTTCATGCAGCAGCGCGTAGCCGCGCTCGCCGCGCTTGTCGGGCTCGAGGTAGTAGGGCGTATCGAAGTAGTACGGCGGGATGCTCTGCGCGTCGACAAAGCTGACGATATCCACCGTCTGCGTGGCCTCGACATTGGCCTGGCGGAAGTCTTCCTCGTTCAGCAGCACGTATTCGTCCTTGGCGTACTGGTAGCCCTTGACGATATGTTCCTTGTCGACCGGCTTGCCGGTGCTCTTGTTGATGCGCTGGTAGCCCACCGGCGCCATGTCGCGCACGTCCAGCAGGTCCAGGTCCAGCGTCTGGCTGCGCGACGCGGGCCGCAATACCACCGGGATGTTGACCAGGCCAAAGGTTATGGCGCCTTTCCAGATGATGCGTGACACGTGACGGCTCCTTTGCCAACCGCACGGGCACGTTGCGGCGGCGGTGGCGGCAGATCGCCCGGAGGCGGGTCTGCCACCGGCTCGGGCGGGCCCGGCGGAGGCTCCGGCGGCGGGGTTTCAGGCTTGCGCTGCGGGATGTCGGGGTCGGGCGTGGTATGCACGGAGCTTCCTTGTTCAAGGGTGGACGGGATCGGCGGCTGGCATTGGCATCGCGCTAGGGGTGGCCCGCGCTGAGGTCGTCCAGCAGCCGTGTCAGCGCGTCCAGGTCGGCCGGCTTGACCAGATGCTGGTCGAAGCCCGCTTCCAGCGCGCGGCGGCGGTCCTCTGGCTGGCCGAAGCCTGTCAGCGCCACCAGCGTGGCGCCGCGCATCTCGGGCAGCGCGCGCAGCCGGCGCGCGGTCTCGAAGCCGTCCATGGCGGGCATGCCCAGGTCAAGCAGCACTACCTCCGGACGGGCGTCGGTGGCGCACGCCAGCGCGCTGGGGCCGTCGGCGGCGGTCACCACCGTATGGCCGAGCGTCTGCAGTGTCATCATCATGGCTTCGAGCGCGTCAGGGTTGTCGTCCACCACCATGATCCGGCGCGGCACGCCGCGGTGCGGCGCAGCGCGGCCGGAGCCTGGGTGCCACTTCTGCCACGGCTCCAGTGGCAGCGTCACCGTGAAGGTGCTGCCCTGTCCGGGGCCGGGGCTGTCGGCGCGGATGGTGCCGCCATGCAGGCGCACCAGCTTTTGCACCAGCGTCAGGCCGATACCGGGTCCGTCCTGCTGGAACGCGCTGCGCGGCGACTCTGGCTCGGTGCCGTCGTCATGCGGGGCCAGCGGATCGAACAGCTGCCGCTGAAGCGCCTCTGACAGGCCGGCGCCGTTGTCGCGCACGCGCACGCTGACGCGGCCACCGGACGCGGCATCGGGCACAGTGTCCGCCGCGCTGTCTTCAAGACTGGCATCGACGGCGATCTGGCCGCCGGCGGGCGTATAGGCTGCGGCGTTCTGCAACAGGTTGCTGAAGATCTGCGTCAGGCGCACCAGGTCGCCCCGTACCGGCAGGGGCTGCTCGGGCAGCGACAGGCGCAGCGTATGGCCGCAGGCCTCCATCGTGGGGCGCACGGCTTCCACCGCGGTACTGAGCGCGGTGCGCAGTTCCACCAGCTCCTCGCGCAGCGTGATGCGGCCCTGGTTGAAGCGCGAGATGTCGAGCAGCTCATCCACCAGCCGCGTTAGGTGGTGCAGCTGCCGGCCGATGATGTCGCGCGCACGGAACATGTCCTCGCGCGACGGCGAAAGCTGCTGCAACAGGTCCGCGGCGCTGCGCAGCGGCGCCAGCGGATTGCGCAGTTCATGCGCCAGCATGGCCAGGAACTGGTCCTTGCGCCGTTCCTCGTCGTGCAGCGCGCGTTCGGCGCGGTTTTGCAGCGTCACGTCCTGGCAGGTGCCGGCAATGCGCGACGGCGGCGCGCCGGCCTCGGCCGGCGGGCCTTCCGCGCTGCGCACCGGAAACGCCTGCGCGCGGATATCGCGCCGCTCGCCGTCCGGGCGCGTCAGGCGGAACTCGATGTCCAGCCTGCCGTCGCCCAGCATGCTGGCAAAGGCCGCTTCCACGCGCGCACGGTCGGCCGGGGCCACGCGCTCCAGGCAGCGGCGCGGCGCTTGCACCAGCTGCTCGGGTGTATGGCCGCACAAGGCGGTGAGCGAGGGGCTGGCGAACAGCAGGCGGGGCTCTGCCGGGTCGAGGATCCACACCACGTCGGCCAGCGATTCGGCAAGCTGGCGGAACATGTCTTCATGCGCATGCAGTGCCCGCGAAGTGCGGTGATAGGCGTCCTCAGCACCGCGCAGCCGCAGCAGCGCCTGGATCCTCGACAACACCTCGTCCGGCTCCGCAGGCTCGACCAGGTGGCCGTCGGCGCCGCAGTTCAGCAGCTCTGCGCGCTGGCGCGATTGCGCCAGCCCCGGCGAGGTCAGCAGCACCAGCGTGTGCGCGGTCTGTGGATCGGCCTTGAGCAGCCGGCAGACTTCCAGCCCGCTGATATCGGGCAGGCGTGCTGCCAGCAGCACCAGCACGGGCGCATGCTGTCGCACCAGCGACAGCGCCGAATGGCCGGTGGCGGCCTCGATCACGGAATACCCGCCGCGGTGGAGGATGCGGCTCTTGACATAGCGCGGCCCCTCGCGGTCATCGACATTCAGGATCAGCGGGGCCGGGTTGGCGACGTGCGGCTTCATGGCATCACGCTGACAGGCGCTTGCGCGCCGGCGCGGAGGGTTGCTCGGGAGCAAGGCCTAGGATGGTCCGCGGCTCCGTGTAAAACCGCGCCGGCCGCGCCGCACCGCTTGCAAGCTTTGCCGCGCCGGCGCGGCTGCCGGTTGTAGTTATTACATGCGTGCAGAAGTCGTCCATCGCCGTTCCCCCTTTTGCATCGGTACGCCTGCGGTCTGTGCCAGGCTGTTGCGCTGGTAGTGGCAAGAGACGTGCCGGGCAGGCGTCGCCCGGCACGCAGCGCGGCAAATGAACTGCGTGGCATGCGCTGCGCGCTTCAGTGGCGGGCCGCCTCGCCGCCATGCGCTTCCGCGCTGGGGGAGGTGCCGCCATGCGGTCCGGTTGAGCCGGTCGCCTCGGCAGCCTTCTGCGGGATCTTGCCGGGCTCGGTGGCGCTGCTACTGGCGGCGCCCTTGCCAAAGCGCGCGGCGATCCGGTCCTGGACCTGGCCCAATGCCTCGGCCTGCTGTTTGGCCGCTTCGGCTTCCTTGGTCTTCTTGGTTTCGGCGGCCTGCTGCTGCTCGGGCGTTGGCGCCGGCAGGCGTGCCTGCACCGGGCTGGCGGCGAAGGACAGCATTGCGCAGGAAACCAGCAGGTGACGCAAGGCGCGCTGGTTGCGTGGCGCGGCGGTGGCGGCTCGAATCTTCGCGGCGATCCTGAGTTGGCTCATCATCACGTCTCCATGTCGTCGCTGCACTGGCAGCAGTGCAACGCGGCGCACGCGGCGGGTGCGCCGGGCCGTGTGCCAATACCGGGATGCGGCAAGAAATGTGCCGCTTGGCGTTAGCTGCGGAATCCGGCAGAACGGGCGGGATGGCTAGCCGGTGCGAGCCAGTCGCGCAGCGGCGCGCGTGATCGCCTGCCGGGTGTCGGCGTAGTCCGCCCATGGGTCGTCGGCGGCCAGGGTGTCGAGCCTTGGGCCCGCATTGGCGACGGTCCACTGCGCCGCGCCTTGCAGGGTATCGAGTTCTTCCCACCACACCGGCATCGACACGCCCAGCCCCGGGCGTGCCCGCGCCGAGAATGCCGCCGCTGTGGTGGCACCGACGCCATTGCGCAGGTAATCGATGAAAATCTTGCCAACGCGGTTGCGTGGCCCGCTCTTGGCCACGAAGCGCTGCGGAATGGTCTTGGCGACATGGCGCACCACGTCATGCGCGAACGCCTTCACCTCGTCCCAGCCCGCGCGCGGCGTGATCGGCACCACCACGTGCAGCCCCTTGCCGCCGCTGGTCTTCAGGAAGCTGGCGAGGCCGAGTTCATCGAGCAGCGCCTTCATCAGCGTGGCGGCTTCCTGCATTTGTGCCCAGGGCACGCCTTCGCCCGGGTCCAGGTCGAAGACGATCCGGTTGGGGCGGTCGATGCTGCGTTTGCTGGCGTTCCAGGTGTGGAACTCCACCACGTTGAGCTGTGCCGCGGACACCAGCGCTTCGGCTGACGCGATTTCCAGCAGCGCGGGATGCCCGGGCCACAGGCCCGGATCAAGCACGTTGAGGCCGTCCACCCGCAGCGTGTCGCCATGGCGCTGGAAGAACTGCTCGCCGCCCACGCCCGACGGCGCGCGCACCATCGCGATCGGACGCCCGCGCAGGTGCGGCAACATCAGTGGTGCGGCGCGTTCGTAGTAGCGCACCAGGTCGCCCTTGGTCAGGCCGGATGCTGTGTCGATGACGCGCCCGGCATGGCTGATCGCGACTTTGCCGCCGGCGGCGGTTGCACGCTTTGCGGCGGTGCCGGCCTTCGGCTGTGTCCCGGTGTGCTTTGCCGCTTTTGGCGCCGGCTTGCCCTTGGCTGCCGGCGTTGCCGGCCGCTCCACCGACACCGCGCGCGCGGGCTTGTCGGTGCGCAGGCCGTGGAAGACGGCATGGCGCACGCGGCCTTCGCGGGTCCAGCTGCCGAACGAGACTTCGGCCACCAGCTTTGGCCGCACCCAGTGCCCTTTCACGCCTGCCGGCACGCTCTCAAAAGGCGCGGAATCGGTGCGCAACGCGTCCAGTTGCGTGCGCAGCGCAGCCAGGGTGCGCGTGTCGAAGCCGGTGCCGACATTGCCCGCGTAGCGCAGCCGCCCGCCGCTGTCGTGCACGCCAAGCAGCAATGAGCCGATGCCGGCGCGACTGCCCTTCGGGTCGGTGAAACCCGCCACCACGAACTCCTGGCGCAAGGTGCATTTCAGCTTGATCCACGTATTGGTGCGCGCGCTGACATAGCTGGCGTCGGCGCGCTTGCCGATCACGCCTTCAAGCTTCATGCGGCAGGCTGCCTCTAGCATGTCGGCAGGGCTGGCCTCGAAGTCCTCGCTGAACTGCAGGCGCGGCGAGGTGTTGTGCGCGAAGATCCGGCGCAGCAGGGCGCGGCGCTCCACCAGCGGCACCTTGCGCAGGTCATGGCCGGCAAAGTAGGGCAGGTCGAACACGAAGTACTGGATGGCCTCGACGCGCGCGGTATCGAAGGCGTTCTGCAGCGCCTGGAAGTCGGTCGCGCCATGCTTGTCGAGCACCACGATCTCGCCATCGAGCCAGCCGTCGGGCAGGCCCAGGGTGCCGACGTCGCGCGCCAGCGCACGCAGCTTGCTGGTCCAGTCGTGGCCCTGGCGCGTGAACAGGCGCACATCCTTGCCGTCGATGCGGGCCAGTAGCCGGTAGCCGTCGAACTTGATCTCGTAATGCCAGGCCTGCGCGTCCGACGGAGGCTGTTCCACCAGCGTGGCCAGCTGCGGCGCCAGCGCCAGCGGCAAGGCCGCGCGCGGCGCGCCGCGCGGCGGCTTCAGGGACCTCGCCGTGCTGCGCGCATCTGGTGCGGCTTCGTCAGGCGGCTGGGCGGTCTTTGCGCGCTTTGCCGCAGGCTTGCGCTGCGTGCCGCCCAGCACGCTGTCCGGCAAGGCCTCGACCACGTCGAACTCCGATGCCGGCACGGCGGTCTCGTCGCGCTCCTTGATCAGCAGCCAGGCGTCCTGCTCCTTCTGCCGGCTGCCGTGCATGCGCACCAGGGTCCAGTGGCCGTGCAGCTTTTCACCGCGCAGCTCGAACTTCAGCTTGCCGGCGCGGTAGCCGGCCTCGGCATCGCCCACCGGCAACCAGGTGCCGCGGTCCCAGACGATGACCGTGCCGGCACCGTAGTGGCCGGCCGGGATCACGCCCTCGAAGCCGGCGTAGTCCAGCGGGTGGTCCTCGACATGGATGGCCATGCGCTTGTCGGCAGGGTCCAGGCTCGGGCCCTTGGGCACGGCCCAGCTTTTCAGCGTGCCGCCAAGCTCAAGGCGAAAGTCATAGTGCAGCCGACGCGCCGCGTGCTTCTGGATCACGAAGGACAGTTCGCTGGCGCGCGTGCGCGGCTGGCCGCGGGTGCGCGCGGCGCCGCCGGCGGGCTCCGGCGTGGCGCCGAAGTCGCGCATGCGGCGGTATTTATCGAGTGCGGCGGGGGCCTTGGCGGCTGGCGCGCCGCGTGCCGCCGGGCGCGCCGTGCTGGCGCGCTTGCCCGTATGCTTGCCGGCGCCTTTTGCTAAGGCGCGGCGTTTGCCTGGATCCTGTGGCGCTGTCGGTCGCGTGGTCTTGGCCATGGCTGTCGCCGGTTACGTGGGATGTATCCAGCTTAGGCAGCACATGCCGCCGCTGAAATCGGCGCCCGTCCTACAGTGCCCTGTGGCAGCCCCATGCGCGCGCCGCGCATGTGCTTCTTACCGGGCGTTGTAAATCTGCGGCGGCTAGCCTGTCGTGGCGCCGCCACCCAGGGCCGCGCCGGACAGGAACGCTCCTTGCGACTCCCCAGCGGCATGCCCGGCACCGTGCCGGGCCTCCCCGAGGAGGAAGCGGCGATGAAACCAACCCTGAAGAACATTGGCTCGCAGGTCATCGTCCTGACCGGTGCCAGCAGCGGCGTGGGCCTCGTGACGGCGCGCAAGGCGGCGCAGCAGGGCGCACGGCTGGTGCTGGTGGCGCGCAGCGAGGGTTCGCTGCACCAGCTGGCCGAAGAGTTGCGAGAGCATGGCAATGAAGTCATCACCGTGGTGGCCGATGTCGGCAAGCATGAAGAGATTGGCAAGGTGGCGCAGGCTGCCATCGAGCGCTTCGGTGGCTTCGATACCTGGATCAACAACGCCGGCGTGACCATCTTCGGGCGCCATTGCGATGTGCCGCTGGAAGACCAGCGGCGGCTGTTCGATACCAACTACTGGGGCACCGTGCATGGCTCGCTGGCGGCGGCCGCGCATCTGCGCGAGCACGGCGGCGCCATCATCAACATGGGCAGCGAGGCGGCGGACGGCCCGCTGCCGCTGCAGAGCGCCTACGCGGCCTCGCAGCACGCGATCAAGGGCTTTACGGATTCGCTGCGGCTGGAACTGGAGCAGGAGCAGGCGCCGGTCAGCGTGACGCTGATCAAGCCTGCCGGACTGGAAACGCCGCTGGCGATGCACGCCAAGAATTTCCTCGATGTCGAGCCGCGCCTGCCGCCGCCGCTGTATGACCCGGCGCTGGCCGCTGACGCAATCCTGTTTGCCGCCGCGAACCCGCGCCGCGAGCTCTTCGTCGGTGCGGCCGCCAAGGCGTTCTCGGCCGCGGCGTACCATGCGCCGCACACCTTCGACCGCTTCATGCGCCGCTTCATGGGCCGCGCGCAACAGACGCACCACCCCGCGGGTCCGCTCGAGGACAACGCGCTGTATGGCAGCGGAAGCGGCCTGCAGGAACGGAGCGGCAGCCACAACGCGCTGCAATCCTGCCCCTACACCACTACGGCGCGCCACCCGATGCTGGCCACTGCACTGGTGGTGGGCGCCTCAGCCGCGGTTGCCGCGGTGTACCAGTTGCGGCACAAGCGCTAAGGTCTGTTCCCATATGGAACAGACCCTGCTGTCCGGTGCCGCGCACATTGGTGGCGCATGGGCCGCGAACACCTATCATTGACTCGAATGCCCGCATTTGCGGGCATTCGGCCCTCCGCCTCGCGGCGCCGCCAGGCCGCCCGCGCACGGGGCCTGCTGGCTTCACCCCATCACACAGAAGGTGTGCTCATGTCCGAGCCGCGAGCGGCAAAAGGTGTCCGTGCGTCACCCGTCGGCGAGCCGGACGGCACCAGGGTGGACGATGCCGGCGTCCCGCTGGCGGCACGGTACGGGCGCCTGCTCGACGCGGTGGAAGACTGCGCCGTGTTCGAGACCGATGCGCGCGGGTGCATTGCAATGTGGCCGAATGCCGCGCGGCGCGTGTTCGGCTACAGCGCCGGGGAAATCACCGGCCGTCACTTTTCCTGCCTGCATCGCCCTGAAGATGTCGCTGCCGGCCTGCCGCAGCAATGGCTGCAGGCGGCCGCACTTGGCGGCAGCGCGCGCGACCAGGGCTGGCGCGTGCGGCGCGACGGCAGCCTGCTGCAGGCGTCCTGCCGCATGCGGGCCATTGGCGCGACCGACGAGCCGGGCGCGGCGCTCAAGCATGCCGATGCCTTGTCCGGAGAGTCCGCAGCGGGCCAGGCCACCGGCTTTATCGTGTCGTGCCGCGACATTACCGTGCAGCAGGCCGCATCCGAGCACGCCGGGCTGGCCGATACCCGGCTGCGCCTGCTGGCCGAAAACCTGCCCGGCACCGCGGTGTGCGACCTTGACCTGGACGGCACCATCCGCACCTGGAACGTCGGCGCGCAGGCCCTGGCCGGCTACGCCGAGGCCGAAGCAGTCGGCCAGCCGCTGGCACTGCTCTATTCCCGCCAGGATGCCGCCGCGGGGCGCGACCGCGCGGCGCTGGAAGCCGCGCACGCCTGCGGCCAGTGGGCCGGCGACGAGCGCGTGGCACGCAAGGACGGCTCGGTGGTGCGTTGCCATACGCGCATGGTGCTGGTGCGCGACGCCGCCGGCTGCCCGACCAGCCTGCTGTGGACTGCCCGCGACCTGAGCGATGCGCTGCGGCTGGAAACGCTTGAGGCCGGCAACCGCCGGCTGCAATCGTTCCTGGCCATCCTGGCGCATGAACTGCGCAATCCGCTGGCGGCGGTGCGCAACGCGGTGGAAGTGATCGCGCTGACCCCGGATGCCGACACGCGCGTGGGCCGCTGCGCGGGGATCATCGACCGCCAGCTGCATCAACTGGAGCGGCTGGTGAATGACCTGCTCGACGTGGGCCGCGTGACCGCCGGCAAGCTGAAGATGGAACTGACGCCAACCTCGTACAACGACGTGGTGACCACCAGCATCGAAGCAATCCGCCCGGCGCTGGAGGCGGCCGGCCAGCAGCTCGTGGTGGCGCTGCCGGCAAGCTCGCCTTACGTGCGCGCCGATGCCGCGCGGCTGGGGCAGGTGCTGCTGAACCTGCTCAGCAACGCGGTCAAGTACACCCCGCGCGGCGGCACCGTCAGCGTGCACGTGAGCGTGGAGCCAGCGCGCGTGATCACCGCCGTGTCGGATACCGGCCGGGGTCTCGCGCCGGCGGCGCTGGACCGCATCTTCAACCTGTTCGCGCAGGAGGGCGACGCCGACAGCCGCAGCGGCCTGGGCATCGGGCTGGCACTGGCCAAGGCCGTGGTGGAGGCGCACGGCGGCGCGATCCAGGCCGACAGCGGTGGCGCGGGCAAGGGCAGCACCTTCACCGTGATCCTGCCGCGCGCCACCGCCCGCCGGCGCGAGGCCGCCACGCCGCCGCGGGGGCCGGTGCCGCGACGGCGCGTGCTGGTGGTGGACGACAATGCCGATTCAGCCGACAGCATGGCCGAGCTGCTGGGCCTGCTCGGCCATGAGGCGCGCGCGGCCCATGGCGGCCAGCAGGCACTGGACATGGTCGCCGAATTCCGCCCGGATTGCGTGCTGCTCGACCTGGAGATGCCCGAAATGTCGGGCTTTGACGTCCTGCCGGCATTGCGCCAGGCGTGCGGCCCGCGCTCGGTGCAGTTCCTGGCGCTGACCGGGCGCTGCACTGCTGAACACCAGCGGCGCAGCGAACTGGCCGGCTTCCATGCGTACCTGACCAAGCCGCTGGCGATCGAGGCCCTGTCGCGCGTGCTGGCCGCGCCGGCGCCTTACAAGGAACGGTAGGCGTCCAGCCGGTTGTACAGCGTCTTCAGGCTGATGCCGAGCGCGCGCGCGGCCTGGCGCTTGTCGCCGTCAAAGCGCGCCAAAGTGGCCATGATGATCTCGCGCTGGGTGTCGGCCAGCGTGGTACCCACGCGCACGCTGACCACACCGTCCACCGTGGTGGGTCGCGGCGGCTGCGTGGCCAGGTTGGGGTTGCCGATTTCCACGACCTTGTCCGCCAGGATAAAGGCGCGGTAGACCGCGTTCTTCAGCTCGCGCACATTGCCCGGCCAGTCATAGCGCACCAGCCGCTCCAGCGAGGCGGCGGAGAAGGCCTTGTCGGTGCGCTCCATGGCGTTGTATTCGGCCAGGAAGTGACGTGCCAGCGGCACGATATCATCGGGCCGGTCGCGCAGCGGCGGGATATGCAGCGGGAACACGGCCAGCCGGTACAGCAGGTCTTCCCGCAACTGGCCGGCACGCGCTGCCTCGACCGGGTCGCGGTTGGTGGCTGCCAGGATGCGCACGTCCGTGGTGATGGGCGTGTCGCCGCCGACGCGGTGGAAGGTGCGGCCTTCCAGCACCCGCAACAACTTGATCTGCATGTCGAGCGGCATTTCGGTGACTTCATCGAGAAATAGCGTGCCGCCATGGGCCTGCTCGAAGTAGCCCGCCTTCTGCTCGATCGCGCCGGTAAATCCACCTTTCTCGTGGCCGAACAGCTCTGATTCGATCAGCGTGGGCTGGATCGCGCCGCAGTTGACCGCGATGAAGGGGCCCTTGCGGCGCGCGCTGCGCTCATGCACCGCGCGTGCCACCACTTCCTTGCCGGAGCCGCTTTCGCCTACCGCAAGCATGGTGACATCGGTGGGCGCTACGCGCTCGATCTGGGCCAGCAAGCGCTGCATGACGGGCGACGCGCTTTCCCACAGCAGCGAGACCTGCGAAGGGATGGCGCGGCGCGGCGCGGCCTCGCGCGCCTGCTCGGATAGGCTGGCGGCGTGGCTGGCGGGCTGGCCAGAGGGAGCGGCGTTGCTGCGCCGCGGTGTGCTGGCGGTCACGGGCACAATGAAGGCCTCGGTCGAGATCGGGCTTGTCGTGGGAAGTTCCTATGCTAGCCTTTGGCGCAGTGGCTTGCCATAGATGCACAACCCCGCGCGGAAACATCCGACAGCTGTGTCAGACGGACACCGGCAACGACCGTGCCCGCCCGCGCTTAGACTGGGATTACGCAGTGGACTTGTGCAACCGGCTGACCATGTCGCAGTCGAAATCCTTGCCGCCCCTGTGCCCGTCGCGCCACGCCTCGCATGGAGCGCGCCGGCGGGCGTCCTGAGCCCGGCAGCAATGGCCGCCGTGGCGCGCGAACGCAGGTGCCAGTGGATTTCGCCCAAGTTTCCAATAGGTCTCACTGACGGATCGTATGCCCCACATCCTGATTGTCGATGACGACGAAAACGCATGTGCCGCGCTAGCCGAGATCGTGGCCATGGAAGGCTTCAGTTCCGCCACCGCCGGCACCCTGCGCGAGGCACGGCTGCAGATCGGCTGGCGCATGCCGGAGGCGATCGTGGCCGACCTGCGCCTGCCGGACGGCAACGGCATGGAGCTGTTCGACGAGGTTGGCGCCTCGGGCGTCGAAGTGATCCTCACGACCGGCTATGCCAGCGTCGAAAGCGCGGTCGAAGCGCTGCGCGCTGGTGCCACCGATTACCTGGTCAAGCCCATCAACGTGGCGCGGCTGCAGACCGTGCTCAGGCGCCTGGCCACCACCGGCGAGTTGCGCGCCGAGATCCATTCGCTGCGCGGCGAGTTGCGCCGCTACGGCCGTTTTGGCCGGCTGATGGGCAGTTCCGAAGTGATGCAGGTGGTCTACGACCAGCTCGCGCGCGTGGCGCCGACTGAAGCCACGGTATTGCTGATCGGCGAAAGCGGCACCGGCAAGGAACTGGCCGCGCAGACCGTGCATGAGCTCTCGTCGCGGCGGCGCCAGCCGTTCCTGGCGGTCAACTGCGGCGCGATCTCGCCCACGCTGATCGAAAGCGAGATGTTCGGCCACGAGCGCGGCAGCTTTACCGGCGCGGACCGCCAGCACAAGGGCTATTTCGAGCGCGCCGACGGCGGCACCCTGTTCCTGGACGAGATCACCGAGATGCCCGCCGAGCTGCAGGTCAAGCTGCTGCGGGTGCTGGAGACCGGCACCTTCATGCGCGTGGGCACCAACCGCGAATGCCATGCCGATGTGCGCGTGCTGGCCGCCACCAACCGCAACCCCGAAGATGCGGTGGCCGACGGCAAGCTGCGCGCGGACCTGTTCCACCGGCTGAACGTGTTCCCGGTAGAACTGCCGCCGCTGCGCGCGCGCGGCGACGACGTGATCCAGATCGCCAACCTGATGCTGGAGCAACTCAATGCCGAGCAGGGCACCCGGCGCCGCTTCGCGCCCAATGTGCTGGACAGCCTGCGCCTGCACGCCTGGCCCGGCAATGTGCGCGAGCTGCGCAACTTCGTGCAGCGCGCCTTCATCATGTCCGACGACGATCTCATCACCGAGGTGCAGGTGCCGTTGCAGGTCGCGGCCACGCAGGCGCCGGGCGCGGCGGTGGTGTCGGTGCCGGTGGGCATGTCCCTGGCCGATGCCGACCGGCAGCTGATCTTCGCCACGCTGGAGCAATGCGCCGGCGTGAAGAAGCACGCGGCCGAGATCCTCGGCATCAGCCTGAAGACTTTGTACAACCGGCTGGAAGATTATGCCGCGCGCGGCGAATTGCCAGAGTGGCTGCGCGCCTCGCGCAACGACACCGGATCGTCGGCTACCGGCTGACGGCGCGAGCCAGTGCCTGCGTTTGCGGGGATTGCGCCGGTGCCTGCGGACCGCAGCGCCCTGTGCAGCACGTTTCTTGCTTCCGTCCAATGCATCCAGCCCGGCCAATGCGGCCGGGGACGTGCCAATGCCGAGCCGCACATGACGCAGCAACCCGCGCAGTCCGCGATGCCGGACGCTCCGCTTTCTTCGCCAGCCGCTGCCGTGCGCAGCGTGCAAGAGGTGAGCGCGCTGATCGAGCAATCGGCGCATGACCTGCGTTCCGCGCTGAACGCCATCCAGAGCTGGGCCTACGTGCTGGACCGCGCCTTCGATACCACGCCGGCGCCCGCGCAGCGCGCGCTGGACGGCATTCGTTCCGGCACGCAGCAGCAGCTGGCGCTGATCGAGGAGATGGAAGAAGCCGTGCGGCTGCTGGCCGACGAGGGCGCACCGCGCTGGCAGCGCCTGGACCTGCTGGCGCTCACGGCCCAGGCCGTCGCCGACCGTCGCCCCGCGGCCGAAGCCCGGGGCGTGCTGCTGTCACCGGTCGCCACCGACGGTACGGTCGAATCGTCCGAATCGGCCTACCTGATCGATGGCGACGCCGTGCGGCTGGCCCCGCTGCTGCGGCACCTGCTGGTGCACTGCATCTGGCGCGCGCCGGCCGGCGGCTCGGTCGCCGTGCATGTTTTCAGCGAGCCGGATCACGTGAAGCTGCGCATCACCGAGAGCCCGCCGCTGGACCAGCAGCGCAGCGCCAGCCGGCTGGCCGCGCTGACCGATTTCTTCGGGCGCCGGGCGGCACCGGACGGTGCGACCCCGGCCCGGCAGAGCAGCGCGCTGCTGCTGACGCGCCGCATGGTGGAAATGCACGGGGCGGCGCTGAGCGCGGAAAGCGATGGCTGCGATAGTGACAGGATCAGCGTCTGCATTGTTGTCAGGTTCCCGCGCCACATGCAGGCCTGACGCGGCGCGGCGCATTGATGTAGTTTTTACCGGCATGTCGCATGCGCTACGCGTAGCGCTTGCCGGCCGGCCTTTGCCGCACTCGCCGCCGCCGCGGCGTTACGGCAGCGCCCGCACCGCTCCCGGCCGCTCTGCTGGCCTCTCCCGTTTCTGGCCCGCGCCTTGCATGGATGAATGACCCAACCAAGGAGGGTACAACCATGCCCAAAGCCAGCCGCAAATCCGACAAGGCCGCGCAGGTTGCTCACAAGCCGTCCGGCGCGAAATCCGACAAGTCTCGGGCTGCCCGCATGAGCGGGCCATCCGCAGGCAAGGCCGGCGCAGGCAGCAAGGCCGTCGCCGGCGACAAGCAACGGGGCAAGGAAGCCAAGACCTACCAGGCCGCCGTGGACGACTCACTGGAGATGACGTTCCCGGCCAGCGACCCGATCTCGCCGAGTGCAGCCATGCACGCTGAGAAGAAGACGCAGACCGCGCGCGACGACGTCGACTGGAAGCTCAAGCGGGGCAGCGAAAAGCAGCCCGTGGGCGCCAAGCCGGCCAGCCAGCGCAAGGGGTCGGCCACGAAGCGCTGAAGCGCATGTCCGCAACCCTGAAGTCCAGGTGCCGCGGCGCGGCGGCTCAGTGCCCTGCGCCGCAGCCCGCCAAACGGAGATAGCCATGACCCGAGTCCAACCTGAACCCCCTGAAGAACGGCCGCCGCACGGCGCATCCATCGTCGGCGGCATCGACCGCGATTCCCCGGGTCCCGGCCCGTTCGTGATGGCAGCCGACACGCTTGAGGGCAACAAGGTGGTTGACCCCGCTGGCGATGATATCGGCACCATCGACCACATCATGATCGACGTGCTGGGCGGGCGCGTGGCCTACGCAGTGCTGGCCATGGGCGGCTTCCTTGGCATTGGCGAAAAGCTCTTCGCCTTGCCGTGGTCGGCGCTCACGCTCGACACGCGGCGCAAGTGTTTTGTGCTTGGTGTTGAAAGGGACCGGCTCAAGGCCGCGCCGGGGTTTGACAAGGACCACTGGCCCAGCATGGCGGATTCGCAGTGGGCTACCAGCATTCACCAGTATTACGGGATTTCGCCTTATTGGGAGGCGGATCGGTATGACCCTTGGGATGAGAGGAGGAGGTGAGGGGGAAGGTGGGGTATGGCTCTTGGGCTCTTTAGCTTTGCGCCATGCGGCTGCTTGTCGTTCTTGGCGGGCGTCGCTGTTTCGCCGGCGTAGCCGGCGAGTCACTTTTTGTCCGAGCGACAAAAAGTAACCAAAAAAACGCGTCGCCTGAGCGGCTGGCAATCAATTCCACGGCGTTGGTGGTTCACACGGTGGTGCTTGACGTTAGGCTTGGGTGCCCGTTCGACCCTGCTACGCCATGTGAGTGTGGGACAGTGCCTCCGTTAACCCACTATTGAACGATCCCCATGCAGGGCGTAGGCCGCATGCTGCAAGCGGCATCGCGGGGACGCCTACGGCTGCTGCGCTGGCCCAAAATGCGCTGACGGTCATTGGGCGCTTGCGCGAAGCGCAGCCGAAGGCGTTGATGCGATATCGCTCGAGAGCGCGGGCCACCGCCCGACTTGGGGATCGTTCAAAAGCCGGTTATCGCAGGCACTGTCCCACACTCACATGGCGTTAGCAGGGTCGAACCGCGACCAAAACGGCAAGCACCGCCGCCCATATGACCAACGCCGCGTAATTGATTGCCAGCCGCATAGGCGACGCGTTTTTTGGTTACTTTTTGTAAAGCTAAAGAGCCACGCCCGCCAAGAGCGACTAGCGACGGACCTGTCAGAAATTTTGTGTTTAGGGCATAACATGTCGATAAGGAGCATGTATGCCACGCAAGACGAAAACCAGCCAAGCCGCAGACCGTGAGCTGCCGGCCATTCCCGAGGACCTGATCGCCCATTTCGTGAAGGGCCCCATGACCGCCGAGGCGGTTCAGGACGCCTCGATGGCGTTCAAGAAGGCCCTGATCGAGCGCGCCTTGGGCGCCGAGCTCGGCCATCACCTGGGCTACCAGCCGGGCGCGGAGCGCCCGGCCGGCACGGCCAACCAGCGCAACGGCAAGAGCGCCAAGACCGTCCTGACCGAGGATGGCCCGCTGAGGGTGGACATCCCGCGCGACCGCGATGGCAGCTTCGATCCGATCCTGATTCCCAAGCACGAACGGCGCTTCACCGGGTTCGACGACAAGATCATCGCCATGTACGCCCGTGGCATGACCGTGCGCGAGATCCAGGCGTTTCTGGCCGAACAGTACGGCACCGAGGTCTCGCCCGAGTTCATCAGCTCGGTGACCGATGCAGTGATGGACGAAGTCACTGCCTGGCAGGCCCGCCCGCTTGAGGTGATGTATCCGGTCGTGTTCTTCGACGCGCTGCGGGTCAAGATGCGTGAGGACGGCGTGGTGCGCAACAAGGCCGTCTACCTGGCCTTGGGCGTGCTGCCGGACGGCACGCGCGACATCCTGGGCCTGTGGATCGAGACCACCGAAGGTGCCAAGTTCTGGATGAAGGTGTTCAACGACCTGAAGACCCGTGGCACCCGGGACATACTGATCGCGGTGACCGATGGTCTTAAGGGCATGGAACAGGCCCTGGCCGCGGTGTTCCCGAACACCACGCTGCAGACCTGCATCGTGCATCTGATCCGGAACAGTTTGGAGTACGCCAGTTGGAAGGAGCGCCGGGCCGTGGCTGCGGCGCTCAAGCCCGTGTACACCGCGCCCACCGTGGAGGCTGCGCTGGCCGAGCTGGCGGCCTTCGAGCAAGGGGAATGGGGCAAGCGGTACACCCCGATCGCCGCGTCCTGGCGTCGCGCGTGGGACCAGGTGATCCCGTTCTTTACGTTCCCGCCGGCGATCCGCAAGATCATCTACACGACCAACGCGATCGAGAGCGTCAACGCCCAACTGCGCAAGATCATCAAGACGCGGGGTCACTTCCCCAGCGATGAAGCGGCGACCAAGCTGCTGTGGCTGGCCCTGCGCAACATCACCGGGAAGTGGGGCAGTTCAACGCATGACTGGAAGGCTGCCATGAACCAGTTTGCAATCCTCTACGAGGAGCGCTTCACCCATCCACATCGTTGAGATAATGCTGGCTCACCGGTCGAAATGACGATGAGCCTTTAACTGCCCTGCACACAAAAAAACTGACAGGCCCCTAGCGACCGCATGGCGCAAAGCCAAAACCACCCACGCCCGCCAAACACCCTAAACCAACCACATGAAGGCCATTCCAAACATCCACACTCCATGAGAGCGCAACAATGAACAATTCCAGCCCAATCCCGCCAGGCGTTAGCCATCGCACCGGGTCCAGCAAGCATGGCGTGCTGCATGCCTTTGACCGCTTCGCCGGCGCCGCCACACGCCAGGCCGGATCGCCCGTCGCATTCGTGCTGGCCGTCGCCGTGATAGCCGCATGGGCCATCACCGGCCCACTGTTTGCCTATTCCGAAACCTGGCAACTGGTCATCAATACCGGCACCACCATCGTCACCTTCCTGATGGTGTTCCTGATCCAGCAGAGCCAGAACAAGGACGCGGTCGCGGTCCACCTGAAGCTCAATGAACTTCTCGCCTCGCACCGCGAAGCCAGCAATATGCTGGTGTCGATCGAGGACCTGGATGAGGAAGAACTGCGCCAGCTGGTGACCTTCTATCGCCACCTGGCCGAGTTGGCTGACAAGGAAGACGGTATCAAGTCGAGCCATTCGCTGGACGAGGCGCGCGAGAACCACGCCGCCAAGCGGCAGGCGCGCGCAGCGCGCGGGCGCCGGCTGGCCGGCAGCGATGCCGGGAGCCGCTCACCCACCGTGGCGCCCAGCTCTTAGCCCATGCGGCCCCTCCCACGCCATCGAGCGAGAGCTACCAGCAAGGAGCCGCCCGTGTCCGAACCGAGCAAGTCAACGCATCGAAAACGCGCTGCCCCGGGCAACCCGCCGGCACGCAGCCGCGCGGTGATGGTCTACGGTTGCGAGTCCCTGGGCAAGGCCGACAGCCACCTCGGCACGACCCTTGCCAATATTGCCCGCAAGGTCGCTGACATCGCGGGCTTTTCCTTTGCAGGCCCCTACTCCGCGCCGGATGCGGGGCTGCCTGCGCCATACCTGGTGCCCGCGCAGACTCTGGTAGGCCGTACGCTGGCGCAGGACCTCGGCGTGCGGGACGCGGGCGACCTGTTTGGCGGGGTGGTGCCCTACGCCTTCGTGGCCACCAAGGCGATCACGCACGGCCTGGTGGCGCCCGGCGCCGCAGCGCCGCGGGGCTGGTCCGAGGACTTTGTGCGGCGCGTAGTGGGCGCCACGCTGCCGGGCTTTACCGCCTTCACGCTCAGCGATGCGCGGATTGCGGCAATGCGCCTGCTGGCGCTGGGGCCGGTACGGCTGAAGGAACCGTGCGGCATCGGCGGGTTGGGCCAGCGCGTGGTCCACGACGAACGCTCGCTGGACGAGGCGCTCGCCGCGATGGCGCCCGATGTGGTGCAAGCCCATGGCCTGGTGGCGGAGCGCGACCTGGACGCGCCGCAGACCTACAGCGTGGGGCAGGTGGAGCTGGCGGGCCTGCGGGCCAGCTATTGCGGCACGCAAGGGCTCACTGCCAACAACCACGGGCAGAAGGTCTATGGCGGCTCCACGCTGACGATGGTGCGCGGCGGCCTCGAGGCGCTGCTGCAGCATCCGTTCGACGCCCGCACGCTGGCCGCGGTGCGGGCCGCGATGGTGTACCACGAAGCCGCGCTGGCCTGCTATGGCGATGCCGGGGGCATGGTGCTTTCTCGCTGCAACTACGACGTCGCCTTCGGCCCGCCCGCGGGCAGCGCCGGCCACGGGCAAGTGCTTGGGGGCGTGCTGGAACAGTCCTGGCGGGTGGGCGGCGCGACCGGCGCCGAGCTGGCGGCGCTGGCCGCGCTGCTCGAGGATCCGCGCCGCACCCGCGTGGTGGCTGCCACGCGCGAGGTCTATGGCAAGGGCGTGCGCGTGCCGGACGACGCCGAGATCTACTTCCAGGGAGAGGACCGGCACGCCGGTCCGTTGACCAAATACGCACGACTGGAGCCTGAATCCGATGGCAACGCATGAAGACCTAGTGCAGATACAAAGCGAAGGCGGCACCATTGCCGGCACCTTGATCAGCCCGCAGACCAGGCTGCCGGGCGTGCTGTTCGTCCATGGCTGGGGCGGCAGCCAGCAGCAGTACCTGGCCCGCGCGCGCAAGGTGGCGGGGCTGGGCTGTGTCTGCCTGACCTTCGACCTGACCGGGCACGCCGGGACCCAGGCGCAATACGAGACGGTCAGCCGCATGCGCAACCTGGCCGACGTGGTGGCCGCCTACGATGTGCTGGTGCGCCAGCCCGAAGTGGACCGCAACGCCATCGCGGTGGTGGGCAGCAGCTACGGCGGCTACCTGGCTGCGTTGCTGAGCACGCTGCGCCAGGTGCGCTGGATGGCGTTCCGCGCGCCGGCGCTGTACATGGACTCGGGCTGGGAACTGCCCAAGCGCCAGCTGCATCGCGAACAGGACCTGGTGGCCTACCGTCGCAGCGTGGTGCCGCCCGAGAGCAACCGAGCCCTGCGCGCTTGCGCGGAATTTGCCGGCGACGTGCTGGTGATTGAATCCGAGCACGACCAGGTGGTGCCGCACGCCGCGGTGATGAGCTACGTGGATGCCTGCGTGCACGCCAGCTCCATGACCTACCGCGTGATCAAGGGGGCCGACCACGGCCTGACGGAAGAGGAAAGCCAGCGCGCCTACAGCAGCCTGCTGGTCAACTGGCTGCGCGAGATGATTACCGTCGCGCGCGCCGGCCCGGTCAGCGCCGAACGCGCGGAGCCGCCCGCGCCGCAGGTGCCGGCCGACGAACCGGGCATGCCGCTCGCCGAGTCCGCCAGCGCCCCGGCAACGGCATCCGGCGCGCAATAGCGTGTCGCTGACAGCAGGCAAAGACGGCTGAACCCGCTCAGCACCCCAATGAGCCGATATAGCCCGGTAGGCCGCGCGCGCCCGCTGCGTGCGCCAGCCGGAACGCCTGCGCCAGCGCGATGGCAAAGTGAGGCGTGGTATCGAACGGGCCCGCCACGTGGCGGCGGAAGTAGTCGGCCCAGCGAAAATCCATGTAGGCGGTCTTGACCTTGCGATAGCCGCCGGCCAGCTGCACGAAGGCCTCCAGGCTGCGATACGGGTCGTCGCGCATGTCGTGGATGCCGCCGGGCAATTCCGTCAGCGGACGGCGGCGCCCGTGCTCGTCGTAAGGGTGGACCATATGCTCGGCCACCATGTGGCGCCAGAACGCCGGCACGTTCATGTCGCTCAGGTCGGCGCGCACCAGGCCCGGCACATGGGTGAGCCCGAGATCGTGCCAGGCGCGCACCCAGTGATGGTGATCGACCACGTACAGGGCCTGTTCCGGACCGATCACCAGGTGTACGCGGTGCCGGTCCAGGAACGCGGCGCGGCGTTCCGGCGGCACGCGCCGGGTGACATGGACCTTCTGCGCGACGTGGTAGCCGCCTACCGTGATTTGGGTGGGACGCAGGGCATCCAGCGGCACCATCAGCTTGCTGCCGGGGCGCAGCTTGCGAGGCTGGCGACGCATGGGCGCATCAGCTCTTGTTCAGCGTGCGCTCGGGCGAGGTCCCCGGAGCCGCCGTGCCGGCGGCATCGTCGCCGCCGACCTCTGAGCCGGCCGCCCACGCGGCGCCTGGCTGGCGCTGTACGCGCAGGCGATTGTCCACCTCGGTGACGCCGAACACAGCATCGGCAATGTCCTCGATCACGTATTTCTCGCGGCGCTCGCGCACGGTGCCGTCCAGCGTCACCACGCCGTTGGCCACTTCCACGCTGACGTCGCCGACATCGACATACGGGTTCATCGCCAGGCGTTCGCACACATCCTCGCGTACGCGCTCATCGGTGCGGCGGTAGCCCTTGGGGCCAACCGGACGGCGCCCGCGCTGGCCGCCTGGCGCTCCCGCTTGCGCTGCATAAGGCGCGTAGCGCCGGTAGCCCGGATCATCCGGGTACACACGCTGGCCGCCGCTGTACGACTGGCCACCGCTGCCGGCGTCGCCAAAGTAGCCGCCGCCATAGCTGGGCTGGCCGGCGCGCTGCGCGCGGTCGCGTTCCATGCCTTCGCGCCAGTGCATGGCGCGGCCGCCGCGTTCACCCCAGTCTTCTTCACCGTGCCAGGCACGGCCAGGCCGGCGCGGGTCGTCCGCTTCGCTGCGGCGTCCGCGCGGGCCGAAGCGGTCTTCATCGCGGTAGCCATAGCCCGATTCGCGTTCTTCGCTGCGGTAGCCGCTGTCCTGCGGGGCCGGCCGGTAGCCACCGTAGCCGCTGCTGTACGGATGGCCGGTGCCGCCTGTGTCGGCCGCGCCATAGCCCTGTTCGCCCCAACTACCGCGGCGCTGGCCGGCAGGCGTGTCCTGCTGGTACCACGGCCCGCCATGGCGCGCGGACTCGCTGTCGCGGCCCGCCGGAGCGGATTGGCTGCTGCTGTCGCCGCGCCAGTCCTCACCCCATTCCTGTCCCCAGTCCTCCGAGCCGCGGCCCTGGTCCTGGTCGCGCATCCGTTGCGCCGGGCCGCGCTCGCGGCGCTGCGTTTCGGTGCCGCTGCGGGGGCCGCTGCGGCTGCGCTCGTTACGGAAGTTGAACATGGTTGCCTCCTGGCTGTGGGGCCCGGGCGTCCTCCGCCGCACTGCCTGGTGCGGCAGGCCGGTGCGGCAACTGCCGCAGCCACGCCGGGCCGGTGACGTTCATGCCTGCAATGGCCGCAATATCCGTGCCCCGGTGCGCGGGCGAGGCCATGCTGGCTGTCGCGCATGGCGCGCTGTAAGGATTGCCGGGCGATGTAAGGTTTGCGGGCGGCGTGCCGGCCATGGCGGCGGGCCGTGGCCACGACGCGCGAACTGCGGCGCGGCGTGGGCTCGCCGCTTGCGGCATGGAACTTGCGCGGCACCTGCAAGGGCCGTAATGCGGCCACGCAGACAGGAGCCAGCCATGTCCACACCGACCAGCATCCCGCCCCAGCACCAGCCACGCCAGCCGGGCCTGGAGGCCGCCATGCGGCCGCAGCCGGACAGTGGTGCCGAGGACTATGTCGGCAGCGGCCGGCTGCGCGGGCGCGTGGCGCTGATCACCGGCGGCGACAGCGGCATCGGGCGGGCCATTGCGGTGGCCTTTGCGCGTGAAGGCGCCGATGTCGCCATCGCCTATCTCGATGAGCATGCCGATGCGCGAGAGACCGTCGAGCTGGTCGAGGCGGCAGGCCGCAAATGCCTGGCAATCGCGGGAGACCTCGCCGACCACGCGCATGCCGAGGCCGTGGCGCGGCAGGCGTTGCAGCAGTACGGCAAGCTCGACATCCTGGTCAACAATGCCGCCGAGCAACACCCCAAGGCCTCGCTGGAAGAAGTCGACCCCAGCCAGGTGGAGGCCACCTTCCGCACCAATGTGTTCGCGATGTTCCACCTGACGCGCGCGGTGCTGCCGCACCTGAAGGCGGGCGCGTCGATCCTGAACACAACCTCGGTGACCGCGTATCGCGGCAGCAAGCACCTGCTGGATTACTCCGCCACCAAGGGTGCGATCGTGTCGTTCACGCGTTCCCTGGCGCTGCAGGTGGTCGAGCGCGGCATCCGTGTCAACGGCGTCGCACCGGGCCCGATCTGGACGCCGCTGATCCCGTCGACCTTCACGGCGGAAGAAGTGGCCGAGTTTGGCAGGAAGACGCCGATGGGCCGCCCGGGACAACCATTCGAGGTGGCGGCGGGCTTTGTGTTCCTGGCCTCCGACGCGGCCAGCTACATCACCGGGCAGATCCTGCACATCAACGGCGGCGAGGTCGTCAACGGCTGAGGCGCCAGGGCAAGGCATGTAGTTCCGGGGCCGCCTTTGCAAATATTGCACGCCGGCGTGCGCGCCATGCAGGCCGTGCGCGCGGCGTGACGCACAGCGGGCGCGGGCGTGGCTCTTGCAATGTGGATGGCAGCAGTCATGACCATCGCCACTATCTCATGGGAGTCAGTCATCATGTCAGCGATCGTAGCCGGACGTTTCGATTCGATTGCCAGCGCCGAAGACGTGGCACGGACCCTGTTCTCGCGCGGCTTCTCTGTGTGGGACGTATCCATCATGTCGGTGGGGCCGGACACTGCGCCGGACCGCGTCATGCTGGCGGCGTGCGTCAACAACGGCCTCGGTTCCGTCGCCGTGGACGTGCTGCGCGAGGCCGGTGCGAGCGGACTGGAACGTGCGCAAGGCAACTGGGAATGCGGCCAGTGGACGGATTTCAATCCCGCCCGCCACGGCGAGCCCGTACATGACGGTGAGGGCGAATACTGGCCGCGCCCGCTCACACGCGAAGCGATTGCCGAAGAGAGCACCGGCAACGAAGACCCGGGCAGCGAGCTTGAGCACTTCGTTGACCAGAAGCGTGCCGAGCACGACTGAGCGCCGCGCTGCCGACAGCGCGGAACACCGCGCGCCGCGCAGCAAGGCCGTTGCCGAACTGGCTCGCCTGCGCCCGACCCAGCTGACGCTGGGCTATGCGCACGTCAGCTACAAGATGGACGTCACGCAGCGCCACGCGGACCCGGACGACCACGCGGCGCTGCGGCGCTTCATGCGCCGCCATCGCATCAAGACCGTCGCCGGGCCGGGCGGCGGCCTCTATATCATCGATCACCATCACTGGGCGCGGGCATGGCTGGATCTCGGCTACGAGCGGGCACCCGTGCGCGTGCTGCATGACTTCAGCCGCCTGAGCCCGTCTGCGTTCTGGAAACGGATGCGCCGTCTCGGCCATGTCCATCCCTATGACGAGCACGGCAGGCTGCTGGGCCCGAAGGCACTGCCGCCCACTGTGCGGGGCATGCGCGACGATCCCTATCGCAGCCTGGCGGCCTTTGCGCGCGAGGCCGGGGCCTACCGCAAGCCTGGCAGCGCGGCTGGCGACTTCTCCTGGGTCCGCTTCCTGCGCGAGCGGGTGGAAGAGGACCTGGGCAGTGTTGCGGGATTCGGGCTGGCGCTGACGGAGTCGATCCGGCTGGCGCGCAGCGCCCGCGCAAGACGGCTGCCGGGCTATTGCGGCGGGCCGGTGAGGGGGAGGGTCGGGGGAAAGAAGGGCGGTGCCGGATAATCAGCCAGTCTGGCAAACCGCTTGGGTGCTCCCTTCTCCCGCAAGCAGGAGAGAGGAGCAAACCGGCAGCATTGCTGACGCTGGTTCCAGATCAACTGTCTGACTTGTGCTTCGGCATGCCCTTGGTCTTGGTCGAAGCCATCTTGTCGAGTTCCTTCTCGCTCATCGACTTATACATTGAGCGGGAAGGTCCCTTGAGCGATCCGGCCTTCTTTTCGCCGCGCTTTGCGGAGAGCGCCGCTCCCGCGGCCTGTTGTTGCGCCTTGGATTTTGCTGGCATCTGAGTCTCCTTGCGAAAGGGGGGGAAGGAACCGGGCGATGCGGTGACACACGCCCGCGCTTCGTTATAGGGCGCCGGCGCGGCAGCGACAAGGGTCGCCCCGCGCCGGCGCCGCTGCGTGCGCGTGCCGGCGTGCATCGCCCGCAGGCTGGCCGGGAAACACTAGATCCGGCCAAGCACCACGAGCAGCACCACGATCAGGACGATCAGGCCCAGGCCGCCACTAGGCCAGTAGCCCCAGCCGGAGCTGTAGGGCCAGGCCGGCAGCGCGCCGAGCAGCAGCAGGACAAGAATGATCAGGAGGATGGTGCCGATTCCCATGGCGTGCTCCTTGTTTGTGGATCTGGCAAGCCGGGGGCTTCCGGACCGGGTGGCCTCGGAGAACCAACTGCTTACTGTTCAGCCTAGATCAGGGGGCGCCGGCATCCCCCCGGACTAGGGCTGATATCGGTGTAGGAATCGGACGACGCTGGGGCGCGGGGGGCACATGCAGGGCTGTCGTGGCGGACGCCGCGCCGCGTTCAGCACGCTGCGTTCAGCCCGTGCTCGACGGCATAGACGGCCACCTGCACGCGGCTGGCCAGGTTCAGCTTTTTGAGGATGTTCTGCACGTGGATCTTCACCGTGCTTTCCGCCACGCCCAGGTCGCGCGCGATCTCCTTGTTGCTTTCGCCGCGCGCCAGGCCCTGCACGATCTCGCGCTCGCGCGCGGTCAGCCGTGGCGCTTCGTCCTGGCGCGCCGCGGCCACCGGTGCGGGAGCGCGGAACTGGGCCACCAGCTTGGCGGTCATGCTGTCGGAGATGACCGGCTCGCCGGCCGCGGCACGGCGGATGCCGGCGATCAGCGCCTCGGTCTCGATATTCTTGATCAGGTAGCCGCGCGCACCGCCGCGCAGCGCGGTGGCCAGTTCCTCGGCTTCTTCCGACACGGTCAGCACGATCACGGCGGTCTGCGGCAGGTCCTCCACCAGCAGCTGCAGGGCCTCCAGGCCGGACAGGCCGGGCATGTTCAGGTCCAGCAGGATCACGTCGGGGCGGTGCTGCTTGGCGCGCTTGATGCCTTCCACGCCGTCGGCGGCTTCGTCGACGATCTCGAAGTCGGCCTGCCGCTGCAGCAGCGCGCGGATGCCGGAGCGGAACAAGGTGTGGTCGTCGATCAGCAGGATGCGGATGGTCATGGCTGGGTCTCGGTGGTCGTGGGGGCGGGGCGGGTGTCGGCGAGCTTGCGGGCGCCGGAAGCGCGGCCGGCGGGCAGCACCAGTTCGATGCGAACGCCGTGGCCGGGGCGGGCCTGCACGTGCAGCTGCGCCCCCAGCCGCGCCGCGCGCTCGCGCATGATGTTCAGGCCGATATGCGCTTCGGCGCGCGTGGCAAGTTCCTCCGGATCGAAGCCCTCGCCGTCGTCCTGCACCACCAGGCGGAAATCGCGGCCGTGGCTGAGCGCCACCGCCACGTGTGCCGCCATGGCGTGCTTGCGCACATTGGAGAGCGCCTCCTGCAGGATGAACAGCACCTGCAGCTGCTGCTCCGGCGCCAACGGCCAGGCGCCGCCGCTCTCGTCAATGGAGAGCGTGGCCTCGGTGCGGCATTGGCGGCGAAAGCGGCCTACGGTCTCTTCCACCGCCGGGCGCAGCTCGCCGGTGCCGAGCCGCGAGCGGAAGTTGTTCAGCAGTTCGCGCACGTCCTGGTAGCTCTCTTCCACGCCGTGGCGCAGCATCGGCACGATCTCGCGGGTCTCGGCCAGGTCGTCGCGCTCGACCGCGGCGTCCAGCAGTTGCACCTGCAGGTTCAGGTAGTTCAGGCCCTGGGCAATGCTGTCGTGCAGGCCCTGCGCTACCAGGTTGCGCTCTTCCACCACCGCCAGCTGGCGCGCGGTCGCGGACAGGCGCAGGTGTTCCAGCGCGGTGCCAAGGTGCTGGCCCAGTGTTTCCAGCATCTGGCGGTCTGACGGGGGCAGCGCGCGCGGCGTGCGGAAGTGCAGCGCGAACACGCCGGTGGCGCCGCGCTGGCTTTCGATGCGGAAGGCCGCCAGCGACTGGAAGCCGTTGCGGCTGCAGGGCGTGGCATCCGCGGCGGCGCCCTGGCGCTGCGCCGCGCGCAGGTCGACGATGGCGACCACGGCCTCGCGCGTGGCGTCGCCACAATGGCAGGCGTTGGCCGCCGCGCAGGATTCGGATTCGGCCAGCGCGGCCGGCAGGCCTGCGGCTGCCAGCAGGTGCATCCTGCCGTGGCGGCTGTCCAGCACGCGCACGCTGCCGCCATCGGCATCGAACTGGCGCATCACGCGCTCCAGGAAGCCGCGCGCCATGGCCTCGGCATCGGCGGCCTGGTTCAGGAAGGCGGCCATGTCGTAGAGCGTCTCGAGGTCGCGGTTCTGGCGTTCCAGCTCGGCGGTCTTCTGCGCCACGCGCGTCTCCAGGTCGTGGTACAGCCCCTGCAGTTCGCCGGCCATGCGGTTGAAGCCTTCGCTGAGGGTGCCGAACTCGTCGCGGCTTTCCACCGGCAGGCGCAGCGAGAACTCGCGCGCCGCCATGCGCCGCAGGCCGTCCTGCAGCCGCAGCACCGGCAGGATGATCCACAGGTAGAGCAGGTAGATCACGGCCACGGTGCCCACGCACGCCATTGCCGCCAGCGCGATCTGCGACACGCGCAGCCAGTCGGTCTTGCGCGCGCTGTCATGCTCGATCATGCCGACCAGGCGATCGGCCTGCGCGACGAAGCCGGGCAGTGCGGCGATATAGCGTGCCGGCGCAGCGTCGTTGCCCGCTCCGGCCACTGCCAGCGGGCGCAGCCGTTGTTGCCAGTCCTGCGTGACGCGGGCCATCTGCGCATGAATGGCGGGTTCGTCCGGCAGGAACAGCGGGCGCGCTGCGTCGCCTTTCCTGAGCAGGGCCAGCGTGGCGTCCAGCGCCTGCACCTGTTCGGCCAGTGCATTGTCCTGGCGCGCCTGTGCCAGCGTCAGTTCGATCGCCACGCGGTTGGCGCGCATGCGCAGGCTGCCGGCGTCATTGATGGCGGCACCCGCGCCTTCCAGCTTCCATGACAGCCACAGCGTGCCGGCAATCATGCCCAGCACCACCAGCAGCACGGCCAGCGAGAGCGAGATGATGCGGGTGGAGAGGCGGTCGCGCAGCGCCGGCAGGCCGGCAGCGCCGGAGGCCGCCGTGGCGCTGGCGGCTGGAGGATCGGTTCGGAACATGGCGGTATCGGGGGCTACCAGTCGGGGAAGCCGGGTGTTGGCCCGGCGGCCGGCGCGTGCATGACTGTGCGCTGGCAGTGGAAGCCATTTTCCCTGCGTAGCAGACGGGGCTTCCTGCGCCAGATCAAGAAAGTCCGGCTTTGGTGCAGTGTATGTGCGGTCGGCGGCGCATCGGCGGATCCCACCAGACCTGTCACGTCGTGATATATCGATCCGCCGCATGGGGCGGGGATATGCCGTCAAACTTGGCTGCGGTCAAATCCCCACGACCTGCCCTGGCCTAGCATCCGGTCAACATTGATGGGAGAAGCTCTTGAAGGCAGCCAGTTTCGACTACGAACGCGCCCCGCGCCTGGCCGTGGTGTTCGGCTGCCTGATGCCGGCGCCGTGGCTTGGCGCCGCGGCGGGCGTCTTGCTTGCCGCCGGTCCGCCCGACGGCTTGCCGGACCGCTTTGCGCCACTGGCGCTGGTGGCGGTGCATGTGCTGGCGCTGGGCATGCTGCTGCCGGTCATGGTGGGCGCGCTGTTCCAGATGATGCCGGTGGTGGCCGGCGTGGCCGTGCCGGGTGCGGGGCTGCTTGCGCCGTGCATGGCCGCGGCAGGCGCGGGCGTGGCCACCGCCCTGGGCATTGGGCTGCTCGGCGGCGAACCTGTGGCGATGCAGGCGGCGGTGGCCGTGGCCGTGATCCTGTTGCTGGCCGGGGCCATTCTGCTGGCTGCTGGCCGGCGCGTGGCCGCAGTGGATGCCACCACGCGCACCCTTGCCGGCATCGGCGCGCCGCTGATGGTCGCGGTGCTATGCGGCATGGTGCTGGCCGGCGCCTTCGGCGGCTGGTGGCACGTGCCGGTGGCGCGCTGGCTTGGCCTGCATATGGCGTGGGCGCTGGGCGGCTGGCTGGCCGCGCTTGTGACCGGCGTGGCCACCACCGTGCTGCCGATGTTCTGGCAGGCGCCGCGCCTGCCGGCGGCGATCGGGCGCTGGCTGCCCATGGCGCACTGGTTGCCGCTGGCGCTGTTCAGCGCCGCGGCAATGCTGTGGCCGGATCACCGGGCACTGGCGCATGGCGTGCTGCTCGCGTGGCTGGCGTTCTTGGCGGTGGTGGGAGCATGCGGGCTGGCCGGCACCCTGTGCGCGCGGCGGCGCCATGATCCACTGTGGCTGCTCTGGCCGGTAGCATGCGCCAGCATGATGGGTGCGGCGCTGCTGGGGGCGGCGGCAGTCGTGCTGCCCGCCGCCGGGCTGCCGCTGGCATGGTGGGCCGGGACCATGGCGCTGGTCGGCGTGGGCGTGCTGCCGGTCACGGCCATGCTCGGCAAGATCGTGCCGTTCCTGGCCTGGCTGCACCTGCGCCGGCTGCTGCCGCCGCGCGCGCGGGTGCCGGCCATGCAGGCCATCATCGTGCCGGGCCGGCAACGGCGGCAGGCATGGCTGCTGCTGGCGGCCTACGTGCTGCTGCTGGCGGTACCGCTGGCGCCGGCGCCGCTGGCCCGCGCTGGCGGCCTGCTGCTGGCGGGCGCCAATGCGTGGCTGGGGTGGCAGCTGCTGGGAGCGTTGCGGTGCATGCGGGAGATGAAGAAGCGCGGCGGATTACCGCCGCGCATTGCAGACAAGGTTCCCATGCTGCCGGTTTGCTCCCCTCTCCCGCCTGCTGGAGAGGGGCCGGGGGAGAGGGCAGGCGCTGGCACACCGACGCGCCTCACTTCGTAGACACTCCGGCCCTCTCCCCCACCCCTCTCCCGCAAGCGGGCGAGGGGAGCCTTGTTCGCGCGGCGTTGGGCACGGCACGCACAACAGGCATGCGTCAGGCTGGTGTCGGGGTTTGAGTCAGCCCCGCAGGCTTTTCCCCGGTCAACAGGTAGTGCATCAGCTCCGCCACCGGCCGGATCGCCTCGCCGAAGGGCAGCGCACCCCGGCCGCGGAAGAACAGGCCGCGCTCCACGTCGCCGCGCACGGCCTGCGCCAGCTTCAGGTCGATGCAGAACTGGCCGATGCGGGCAATGCCGTCGCGCAGCCCGCACGCCTGCAGGCAGTCGAAGCCCTCCAGGCATTCACGCGGCTTGGCGCGGCGCTGCAGCCGCGACTCGCTCGACAGGTAGCGCGACAGCCACGGCGTCAGCACCGCGCGCGCGGGCAGCCCGGCTACGCTGGTGAACTCGCGCAGGGTCTCGGGCCGCGCCGTTGCCAGCACCTGTTTGAAGGCCGGGTGGGCATCGCATTCCTCGGTCACGGCGAAGGCCGTGCCCAGCTGCACCGCGGCGGCGCCCTCGCCCAGCCAGTGGCGCACCTTGGCATGGCTGTCGATGCCGCCGGCCAGGATCAGCGGAATGCTGTCCCAGGCCAGTCCCAGCTGCGCAAACAGCTCGCGGCATTCGGCCAGCACGCGCGAAAACGAGAAACGCGGCTCCGACAAGTCCTGGATGGTGGCCGCGCCCAGGTGGCCGCCCGCATGCGCCGGGTGTTCGACCACGATGGCATCGGGCAGCCGGCCCTTCTTCATCCAGCGGCGCAGCACCAGGCCGATGCCGCGTGCCTCGGACAGGATCGGGATCAGCGCCACCCTGGGGTGGCTGGCGGTCAGCTCGGGCAGGTCCAGCGGCAGGCCGGCGCCCATGACGATGGCATCGGCGCCGCTTTCGCAGGATTGCCGCACCAGCGCGGCGTGCGAGCCCACCGCCTTCATCACGTTGACGGCGATCAGCCCGCGGCCTTCGGACGCCGTGCGCGCGGCACGGATCTCGCGATCCAGCGCCTCGAGGTTGACGGCTTCGATGGCGGGCTTGTCACGGCTGCCGCGGGTGCGTTCCATCAGGTCGGGGTGGTGGTGGCGCAGGTCGATGCTGGCGATGGTGCCGACGCCGTTCTCGCGCGCGACGGCGCCGGCCAGCCGGTGGGCCGAAATGCCGATGCCCATGCCGCCCTGCACGATGGGCAGCAGGCGGCGGCCGGCCAGCTTGAGCCAGGGTTGATTCATAAATACGTCTCCGGGAGAGGATGGGCGCGGGGCCGGCGTGCGGCCAGCCGCGGGGATGACCGGGCAAGCGTGGCACAGCGGCACGGGCCGGCGTTTGCCGCAGGTCAAGCGCGCGGTGGTGGCCTGCCATCGGCCTACGCCAACCGGCATAGGCCAACGCGGGCGGTGTGCCGTTGGCGTGGGTTTGCGCGCGGTCAAGCCCCTGCTGCAAGCGCTTGGCTAGCATCGGCCGCTGTCTTCATCTTCGCGCCGCCGCCGGCGCCATCACCGATGACCCCTGCCTCCCCAGCCCCATCCGCCGCGGCAAGCCTGCCGCGCCGGCCCCAGCTTGTTGCGCCCGCCGGTTCGCTGGCGGCCCTGCGCATGGCGCTGCAGCACGGCGCCGACGCGGTCTACCTGGGCCTGCGCGATGCCACCAACGCGCGCAACTTCGGCGGCCTGAACTTTACCGAGGCCGACATCCGCACCGGCGTGGCCGAAGCCCACGCGTGCGGCGCCGAGGTGCTGTTCGCCATCAACACCTTCGCCCAGATGGGCGCGGTGGCGCAATGGCAGCGCGCGGTCGATGCGGCGGCGGACCTTGGCGCCGACGCGGTCATCATGGCTGATGCCGGCCTGATGGGCTATGCGTGCGAGCGCCATCCTGAGTTGCGGCTGCACCTGTCGGTGCAGGGCTCGGCCACGCATGCCGACGCCATCGAGCTGATGCGCGAGCGCTTCCATATCCGCCGCGTGGTGCTGCCGCGCGTGCTGTCGCTGGCGCAGATCGGCAAGCTGGCGCGCCAGACCAGCGTGGAGCTGGAGGTGTTCGGCTTCGGCAGCCTGTGCGTGATGGCCGAGGGGCGCTGCCTGCTGTCGTCCTACGCCACCGGCGACTCGCCCAACAACAAGGGCGTCTGCTCGCCCGCGCACGCGGTGCGCTGGACCGAGCAGGACGGCACCATGCAGGCTCGCCTGTCGGGCATCCTGATCGACAGCTATGCGCCGGGCGAGCCGGCCGGCTATCCCACGCTGTGCAAGGGCCGCTTCGAGGTGGAGGGCGAGCGCGGCTACGTGCTGGAAGAGCCGACCAGCCTCAATGCGCTGTCGCTGCTGCCGGCGCTGATCGACATGGGCATCGCCGCCATCAAGATCGAAGGCCGGCAGCGCAGCCCGCGCTATGTGGGCGATGTGGTCGGCGTGCTGCGCGCGGCCATCGACGCCGCCTGCGCCGATCCGGCGCGCTTCGTGCCGCGGCAAGAGTGGCAGAGCACGCTGGGGCGCCATGCCGAAGGCGACCAGGTCACGCAAGGCGCCTACGACCGGCCATGGCGGTGACACCCATGACATCGATCTGCGTTGAACCGGCCATGACGGAGCTTCCCATGCCAGAGATTGCCGCGGCCGCGATGCCGCAAGCCGTAGCGATGCCAGACTTCGGCATCGCCCTGGGCCCGCTGCTGTACTACTGGCCGCGCGAGGCCGTGATGCAGTTCTATGCGTCGGTCGCCGATGCGCCGGTCGACCGCGTCTACCTCGGCGAGACCGTCTGCACGCGCCGCCATGAAGTCCGCCATGCGCAATGGCTGGAGATTGCGCAGATGCTGCGCGATGCCGGCAAGGAGGCGGTGCTGTCGACGCCGGTGCTGGTGGAGTCCGACACCGATATCGCCTGGATGCGCCGCGCCTGCGCGCAGGACGACTACCTGGTCGAGGCCAACGACCTTGGCGCGGTGCGCTGCATGGCAGGGCGGCCCTTTGTCGGCGGCCCCCACCTCAATGTCTACCACGCCGATACGCTGGCGTGGCTGGCCGGGCTGGGCGCGGCCGGCTGCGTCGCGCCGGTGGAGATGGACGGCGGCACGCTGGCCGCGCTGGCAGCCGCGCGCCCCACTGGCATGCGTTTGGAAGCCTTTGTCTGGGGCCGCCTGCCGCTGGCATTCTCGGCGCGCTGCTTTACCGCGCGCCACCATCGGCTGCGCAAGGACAGTTGCGAGTTCCGCTGCATGGACTATCCCGACGGCCTGGTGGCCGCCACCGGCGAAGGGCAGGCGTTCTTCACGCTCAACGGCGTGCAGACGCAGAGCGCCACCTGCCTGGACCTGTGCGCGGAGGCGCTGGCGATGGCGCGGATGGGGGTGGGGATGCTGCGCGTGAGCCCGCATTCATCCGGCACGCTGCAGGTGGTGCAACAGCTCGCGGCGATTCGTGCAGGTGAACAGGCACCCGCTGCCAGCGGCATCACGCCGGCCGGCGCCCAGCCGTGCAACGGCTACTGGCACGGCAGCGCGGGCATCGCCTGGGAGGCCCGGGCATGAGCGCGCTGCACAAGCTGATCGCGGGCGTGCACCGGCGCATGCCCGCCCGTGCGCGGGCGTTGCCGCTGGTGGCGGCGCTGGAGCTGGCGCGCCGCGCGGGATGGCTGGAGCCGCCGGCCGCACTGGACGGGCACGCCTTCCTGCTGACGGTGCAGGACCTTGGGCTGGCCGTGCCGTTCCGCTGCGAAGGCGGGTGCTTTCGCGCCGCTGCAGCGGACGCCGAGCCTGAACTGACGCTGCGCGCCTGCGCGGTCGACTACCTGCGCCTGCTGGGCGGCGAGGCCGATACCGACACGCTGTTCTTCCAGCGCCGGCTGGTGATCAGCGGCGATACCGCGCTGGGCCTGGAGGTCAAATACTGGCTCGATGCCGCGCCGCGGCCCGCATGGGTCAGCCAGGCCGCGGCGCGGCTGGTGGCCCTGCACGGGGCCACCGTGGGGCGGGCCGGTGCGGCGTCGTAGCCGTGGCGCTCAGGCGTCGCCGTCCAGCATGAAGCGGTTGCGTCCCGCGCGCTTGGCCCGGTACATCGCGCTGTCGGCGCGGTGCAGCAGCGGCTCCAGCCGCGGCGCTTCCGGCACGGTGCAGACCGCGCCCACGCTGATGGTGACCACCGGCTGCACCGGCGTGCCGTTGTGCGCGATGCGGAGATCGCGCACAACCGCCACCATGCGGCGCGCCACGTCACGGGTCTCGTCGCGCGTGGCGCCGGGCAGCACCGCCGCGAATTCCTCGCCGCCCAGCCGGGCGCAGAACTGCTCGCCGGACAGCGTGCGGGTCAGCGCGCCGGCAATCTGCCGCAGGCAGTCGTCGCCGGCCACGTGGCCATGCAGGTCGTTGTATTGCTTGAACTGGTCCACATCCAGGATCAGCAGGCCCAGCGCCTGGTTGCGCTCGCACGCCCGGGTCACGGCCGCGATCGACTCGCGCTGGAAGTAGCGCCGGTTGCGGATGCCGGTCAGGGCGTCGATGTCCAGGTCGGCCTGCACCTGCCACAACTGCTCTTCGGTCTGGCCGAGCCGCGCGGTCAGGGCCAGCTCACGCGACTGGAAGCGGCTGATGTCGCGCAGGAACAGCAGGCTGCCGATCTGCCTGCCGTCCAGTCGGGCAACCCCTTCCACGGTAAGCTCGAAGGGCGCGCCCGGCGGCACGAAAGGCGTGGCCGCGTGGCTGGCAGTGTCGGCAGGCGAGTGCTGCAGCGCGGCTTCCCAGCCGGAGGGCAGGAGGTCGCCGCGGCGCAGGGCCGGCCAGAGCTGCGCCGCGGCCGGATTGAATTCGACGATGACACCATGGCTGTCGACGATCACGCAGCCTTCGCTGAGGGCATCGAACACCCGCAGGCGGGCGTAGTGGCCGATATCGTCAAGGTGCGTGCGCAGCGCGCAGAACCAGACCAGCGCCGCCATCAGCGAGAACGTCGCCGGCGTCAGGTCCCCGCCCAGCGGCCCGGTCCAGCGGTTGAGGTAGGCGACATTGGCAACCAGGGGCAGGGCCAGGCCCGACGCCAGGATGGCGCGGCCCCGGCGCGACAAGGCCCCGTTGGGCACTTCGGCCGTGACCAGGAAATACAGGCTCACCCCCAGCAGCAGGTATGACCAGACGGCCACTGCGGCATAGCCGATGCCATGGTCGAACACCGCGCCGGGCAATACGCCGGGAGGCATCAGCGTGATGCGCGGCCAGATCAGCCGGTGGCGCTCGTTGGTGAAGACCATCACCACGGTGACGACGGCCACCAGCACGGGCAGCCACAGCCTGGACCAGGGCACCACATAGCGCGGGCGGCTCAGGTGCACCATCGCCACCAGCCAGCCGATCGGCACGGCGACGATCCCGAGGTACTGGATCTTGGCCCACAGGATGCGCCCCTCCAGGTCGGTGGCGCTGATCTCGAGCAGGCGGCCGCCGCTCCAGGTCGCCGCGCCGAATGCCAGCACCAGGAACGCCTGGACGGTCGGATCGTCGCGCCGCGGCCAGGTGGCGATGGCCATGCCGATGCAGGCAACCACGGCGACGGTAAGCAGGAGAACCAGGGAATATGAGGGCATTGAGGGCGGAGCGCGTCCCGAGACCCGGGCGTTGGTTCCGGCGATCCGCGATCTCGTCAGCCAGCATGATACCGGGCTGCGCGGCTGGCTTGGCTGTGGGTGCGCCGATGCAACAGCTGGCAGGCAAGGGACGCGGGGCGCCCCGCTACCTGGCGTCGAGCGAATCGATCGCGATGATCGCCGCGACGGGGCAAGGCGGGGGTGGCCGGGTCATGCCGGCCGCGGGGTTTCGCGGACCAGCCAGAACGGGATATCGGTGACGTCCCTTTGCATGCCTTGCCAGTCAGGCATCAGGCCCTGAGTCAACAGGTGGCCCCAGCCATCGATCCACTTCTGCTGGGCCCGAGCGCACAGCTCCAGCATGGCCGACGCATAGTGCAGCGGGCCGCCGATCAGCGGCAGCTCGCAGGCAATCTCGCGCGCGTAGAAGGCCTCTGGCTCCGGCGCGAGGATCGGGCCCATGGCATCGAACTGGAGTTCTTCATACATGGTGCGGGCGAAGTCCAGGTTGAGCTCGGCCATGCGGCGCCAGTTGTCCGACAGGTCGGCTTGCATGGCCTCAAACTGGTGCGCGCCGGAGTAGAAGGTGGGAAACGGCCAGAAGCCGAGCGGCCAGAAGACTTGCGTTGCGGTCATCATCACGGGAACCTCCGGTGGTGGGCGTGCGCGCAGCGGGGCGGCAGTTGCTGCACACGGCGATGCCGCGATGCGGGCTGCACCCGGACTAGCTTATGCGGTAACGGCGCGCATCGCCATGCCGGCATCCTGGCACCCGAGTGTGTTAATCACTTGCACCCCAGCCGCTTGGCCAGCTTGTGCAGGTTGCTGGCATCGATACCCAGCTGGCGCGCTGCCTGCGCCCAATTGCCGCCCTGGTCCGTCAGTGCCTGTTCGATGCAGGCGCGCTGGGTTTGTTCCACCGCGTCGCGCAGGGTGATGCCTGCGGCAAGTGCCGGGGCGGCGAACGCGCTGGCCATGCCGGCGCCGGCATGGTGTGCCGCGGGCACATCCAGTCCGTAGAGATCGAGCAGTTCAGGCTCCAGCGTCACGATGTCGTTGCGGCCCGCGCCGCGGCTGACGGCACGCAGCGCCGCGCGGCTGATCACGTGTTCCAGCTCGCGCACGTTGCCGGGCCAGCGGTAGCTGCGCAGCGCATCCTGCGCACCACCTGACAGCCGCAGGCTGCGCAGCCCCAGGCGCGCGCGGTTCAGCTCCAGGAAGCGCCCGGCCAGCAGCAGCACGTCGTTGCCGCGCTCGCGCAGCGGCGGGATCGGGATCGGGTAGACCGACAGGCGGTGGTACAGGTCGGCGCGGAACGAGCCGTCGCGCACATGCTCGCGCAGGTTGCGGTTGGTGGCGGCGATCACGCGCACGTTGACGCGGCGCGGGCGGTCCGAGCCCAGCCGCTGGATCTCGCCGTTCTGCAGCGTGCGCAGCAGCTTGGCCTGGATCGCCAGCGGCAGTTCGCCGACTTCATCGAGGAAGAGGGTGCCGCCGTCGGCGGCCTCGAAGCGCCCCGGGCGCTCGCCGGTCGCGCCGGAGAAGGCGCCGCGCGCGTGGCCGAACAGCTCGCTTTCAGCCAGCGACTCCGGCAGCGCCGCGCAGTTGACATGCACCAGCGGCTGCGCGCGCCGGCGCGACTGGCGGTGCAGGCGGTGCGCGAACAGCTCCTTGCCCACGCCGGTCTCGCCCAGCAGCAGCACCGGCAGGTCGGTATCGGCCACCACTTCCAGCTCATGCAGCAGGTTGGCGATGGCCTCGCTCTGACCGATGATCTCGCCGCCGATGTCGCCATGCTGGGCCGTGCCTTCGTCGGCATCGGGCGTGCCGCGCGCCAGCTGCAGCGCGCGGATCTCGCCTTCCAGCCGGGTGGTGCGGATGGCCGCTTCGACGATCACCGTCAGCCGCTGCAGCTCGGCCTGGGCCGCCGCATCGAAGGTGCCGATCGCCAGCGCGTCCAGCGTGAGCGCGCCCCAGGGTTGGCCGTCCACGGCCAGGCTGGTGCCCATGCAGTCATGCACCGGCAGCGGCTCGCCGACGTGCTCGTCGATCAGGCCGTCGTACGGATCGGGCAGCACGCTGTCGTGATGAAAGCAGGTCACGCCGCGCCGCGCCAGGATGGCGGCCAGGCGCGGGTGCAGGCCGACTGCAAAGCGCCGGCCCAGCGCATCGCGCACCAGGCCATCGACCGCGACGGGGCGCAGGTGGTCTTCCTCCAGCCGCAGCAGCGCCACCGCGCCACAGCGGAAATGCGTGCGCAGCATGCTGACCAGCCGCTGCAGGCGCACCGCATGCGGCAGGTCGGTGACAAGGTCGGCCAGCAACTCGGGATACATCGCGCTCGGTAGCATGGTGAAAAACACCGTCAGGGTAATTAGTACCACGAGAAGTATAAGGTATTAATCACCATCACTGTTTCAAGTCATTGATCCGGATAGGTTTTTTTCAGGCACGCTCCTCGCTAAGTCATGCAGGCATAACTTCGACACGGAGCAACCATCATGACTTTGCAGGACCACCTCGCTTGGCCAACTGGCCCGTCTGATCCCCGGTGCCACCCGGATCTTCCACGACTACGGGCTGGACTTCTGCTGCGGGGGCAAGCAGACCCTGCGCGACGCCGCGCAGCAAAAGGGTCTCGATGCGGCTGCCGTCGGCACCATCGACGCCCGGCTGCGTGCGCTGCAGGACGAAACCGGGCCGTCGGCGCAGGACTGGAACACGGCGGCGCCGGCCGAGCTGATCGACCATATCCTCACGCGCTTCCATGCGCGCCATCGCGAGCAGTTGCCCGAGCTGATCCGCCTGGCGCGGCGCGTAGAGCAGGTGCACGGTGACCGGCCCGATTGCCCGCTTGGCCTGGCCGACCACCTGAGCGAGATGCTGGGCGAGCTGGAAATGCATATGCAGAAGGAAGAGCAGGTGCTGTTCCCGATGTTGTCGCGCGGCCTGCATGCCGCCGCGGGCCGGCCGATCATGGTGATGCGCGCCGAGCATGACGACCACGGCGTGGCCTTGCAGCGGCTGGCGGCGCTGACCAACGACATCACGCTGCCGCGCGCGGCCTGCAATACCTGGCGCGCGCTCTACCTGGGCCTGCGCACGCTGCGCGAAGACCTGATGGAACACATCCACCTGGAAAACAACGTGCTGTTCGAGATCACCACGGCACCCGCCGCCGCGCAAGCCACCGGATGCGGTTGCTCGACGCACGCCTGAGCCCTCCCGCCACCATAACCAACGACTTCGCATCATGGGTTCCTACCGCAGACTCTGGTTCCTGCTGATCGCCGTGCTGGCGGTCACGTTCTCCCTGCTCGGCTACTACGGCGTCGAGGTGTACCGGCAGGCCCCGCCAATGCCGGCCAAGGTCGTCACGACCGAGGGCCGCACGCTCTTCACCGGTGAAGAGATCCTCGACGGCCAGACCGCCTGGCAGTCCGTGGGCGGCATGCAGCTTGGCTCCATCTGGGGCCACGGCGCCTACCAGGCGCCGGACTGGACCGCCGACTGGCTGCACCGCGAACTGACCGCGTGGCTGGAGCTGGCCGCGCAGGACGCCTACGGCCGGCCCTATGCGCAACTTGACGCGCCGGCGCAGGCCGCGCTGCGCGAGCAGCTGCGCACCGAGTACCGCGGCAATGCCGCCGATCCGGCCACCAAGGTACTGACTGTGTCGAAGCGCCGCGCGCAGGCCATTGCCAATACAGCCGCCTACTACGACAAGCTCTTCTCCGATGCGCCCGCGCTGCACACCACGCGCGAGCACTACGCGATGAAGGAGAACACGCTGCCCAGCGCCGAGCGTCGCGAACAACTCACGCACTTCTTCTTCTGGACCGCGTGGGCCGCATCGACCGCGCGCCCGGGGCACGAAGCCACCTACACCAACAACTGGCCGCATGAACCGCTGATCGGCAACCAGCCCACCAGCGAGAACGTGGTGTGGTCGGTGATCAGCGTGGTGGTGCTGCTGGCCGGGGTCGGCTTCCTGGTATGGGCGTGGGCCTTCCTGCGCGGCAAGGAAGATGCGCCGCCGCAGGCGCCGGCGCGCGATCCGCTGCTGTCCGTGGCGCTGACGCCGTCGCAGCGCGCGCTCGGCAAGTACCTGTTCCTGGTGGTGGCGCTGTTCGTGTTCCAGGTGTTGCTGGGCGGCTTTACCGCGCACTACACCGTCGAGGGCCAGAAGTTCTACGGCATCGACGTCTCGCAGTGGTTCCCGTACGCACTGGTGCGAACCTGGCATATCCAGAGCGCGCTGTTCTGGATCGCCACCGGCTTCCTGGCCGCGGGCCTGTTCCTCGCGCCGCTGATCAACGGCGGTAAGGACCCGAAGTACCAGCGCCTGGGCGTGGACATCCTGTTCTGGGCACTGGTGGTCGTGGTGGTGGGATCGTTCACCGGCAACTACCTGGCGATCGCGCAGAAGCTGCCGGCCCACCTGAACTTCTGGCTGGGCCACCAGGGCTATGAGTATGTCGACCTGGGCCGGCTGTGGCAGATCGGCAAGTTCGCCGGCATCCTGATCTGGCTGGTGTTGATGATGCGCGGCATCCTGCCGGCGCTGCGCGCGCGCGGCACCGACCGCAACCTGCTGGCGCTGCTGACCTCGTCGGTGGTGGCGATCGGCCTGTTCTACGGCGCGGGCCTGGCCTACGGCGAACGTACCAGCCTGACGGTGATGGAGTACTGGCGCTGGTGGGTGGTGCACCTGTGGGTGGAAGGCTTCTTCGAAGTCTTTGCCACCACCGCGCTGGCCTTCATCTTCTCCACGCTGGGCCTGGTGTCGCGCCCGATGGCAACGGCCGCCAGCCTGGCCTCGGCCTCGCTGTTCATGCTCGGAGGCATTCCCGGCACCTTCCATCACCTGTACTTTGCCGGCACCACGACGCCAGTGATGGCGGTGGGCGCCGCATTCAGCGCGCTGGAAGTGGTGCCGCTGATCGTGCTGGGCCATGAAGCCTGGGAGAACTGGAGCCTGAAGCAGCGCGCGCCGTGGATGGCAGACCTGAAGTGGCCGCTGATGTGCTTTGTCGCGGTGGCGTTCTGGAACATGCTGGGCGCCGGGGTGTTCGGCTTCATGATCAACCCGCCGATCGCGCTGTACTACATCCAGGGGCAGAACACCACGCCAGTGCACGCCCATGCCGCGCTGTTCGGGGTGTACGGGTTCCTGGCGCTGGGCTTCACGCTGCTGGTGCTGCGCTACGTGCGTCCGGCCTACCGGCTCAGCCCAACACTGATGAAGACCGCCTTCTGGGGGCTGAACATCGGCCTGGTGCTGATGATCGGCACCAGCCTGCTGCCGATCGGCATCATCCAGTTCCTGGCCAGCGTGGAGCATGGCACCTGGTATGCGCGCAGTGAGGAATTCATGCAGCAGCCCATCCTGCAGACCCTGCGCTGGGTGCGCACCTTCGGCGACGTGGTGTTTATCGTCGGCGCGGTGTCGTTTGCCTGGCAGGTGGTGCTGGGGCTGGCGAATCGGACGCCGCTGGCGGCGGACGCGGTGCCGGCGCGGATGAAGACGGCGGTGCGCTGACGGCCGGTTTAACGAGAAGCAATGCTTGGCCCGCCGGGGGTACGCGGCGGGCTGCTTTTTTTGCCAACACGTCTAACGCATGGTCTCCAGCAGCGCGATCCTCAGGAACTCCCGCAGCGCATGCGTGTGCTCGTCAGGTCCTGGATCGAGTCTCCAGATCAGGCCGACGTCCATGGATGGGACCCGGTCGGAAAGGCTGCGGCGCAGGATGCGCTGGCCCTCCAGTGACCACAGCCGGTAGACCAGATCGGACAGGATGGAGACGCCGCGTCCCGCCGCTACCAGGCTGCGGACGGCTTCGATCGAGCAGCTTTGCAGGCGGACGCTCGGCGTGAGCCCGTACTGCCTCCAGTACTTGATCACGGTGGCAATATGCTCGTCCATGTCGAGCAGTATGTAGTCGTGCCGCGCCACGTCCGTCAGGCTAATCTGCTCGAGCTGCATCAGAGGATGGTCAGGATGGCCCCAGAGTTGCCGCGGCGATCGAAGCAGGGTTTCGCAGCCGATGTGATGCATCTCCGGCAGGTTGGAAACCAGCAGCAATGCCAGGTCGAGCTTGCCGGCCTGGATATCGGCCTCGATATCGCCGCGAGGCCTTTCCAGGATTTCGAGTTCGAGTAGCGGAAACTTTTGTTCAAGCGCCGGCAGCAGCTTGGGCAGCACGTACGCCGTGATGGTTTCGGTGACACCGAGGCGGATGGCGCCTGTCACCGTGCTGGGGGTCACCGCCGCAGCGCTGACGGCATCCCGTACCGCAGCCTCGATCTGCTGGGCATGCCGCAGGAAGCGGATGCCGGCCGCGGTCAGCTTTACGCCGGCTGCGTGCCGGGAGAACAGCGGGGCGCCTACGACGTCTTCCAATCCCTTGAGTGAGGCGGTCATGGACGATTGCGAAACATTGCAGCGTTGCGCCGCTCTCGATACCTGGCCCGTCTCAGCAATCGCCACAAAGTGCTGTATCTGTTTCAAGGTTGGGAGCATCGATTTTTCCGATATTGCAATGTCAGAACTATGAATTAGCTATATCGCCCCATGCTAGCTAGCATCCAGCACAAATACAAGTTGCTGGAAGTGGCGATGAGCGAAGTCGAAAAGAAGGGGTTTTGCACGCTGTGTCGTTCCCGCTGCGGAACGATCAATGTCGTGAACGGAGACACCCTCGTTGCGGTCCGCCCGGATGGCGAACACCCCACGGGCAAGGCGATGTGCCTCAAGGGAAAGGCAGCGCCCGAACTCGTGCACAGCGCCGAGCGGCTGTTGCATCCGATGCGCAGGACGAACCCAAAAGACGCAGCGGATCCAGGGTGGGTGCGCATTTCATGGGAGGAGGCGCTCGATCAGATCGCGGCGCGCCTGATCGAGGCGCGCACCACGCTGGGTGCGGAGTCGGTTGCCTTCGCCGTGACCACACCCAGTGGCACGGCGCTGTCGGACAGCATCGACTGGATCGAGCGTTTCGTCCGCCTCTACGGCAGCCCCAACATCTGCTACGCCACCGAGATCTGCAACTGGCACAAGGACTTCGCGCATGCCTTTACCTTTGGCTGCGGGATGCCGACGGCGGATTACCGCAATGCCGAACTGATTCTTCTGTGGGGACACAATCCCGCCAACACGTGGCTGTCGCAGGCAGAGGCAATCGGCGCCGGACGGGCCGCCGGCGCCAGGCTGATCGTGGTCGACCCGCGGCAGACCGGACTGGCGGAAGAAGCCGATCAATGGCTGCGTGTGAAACCTGGCAGCGATGCCGCGCTGGCCATGGCATTGGCCAACCTGCTGATCGAGGCCAATGCCTTCGATAACGATTTCGTGCGGCAATGGACCAACGGTCCGCTGCTGGTACGCAAGGACAATGGCGCCTTCCTGCGCGGGCGCGACATCGGTATCGGGCAGACAGACGCCTTTGTCGTCTGGGACGCCCACCAGCGCATGGCCGTGCCGGCGGGCGGCCAGTGCCATGTTCCCGGCCGCATCGCGCTGCGCGGAACCTTTGAGGTGACCGTTGGCGATCGCCATGACCAGTCCATGCTGATGTGCCAGCCGGCGTTCGAGCTCTATGCGGCGGAATGCGCGCGCTATCCCGCCGATCGCGCGGCCCGGCTGACGTGGATTCCGGAGGGCGATATCCGCCATGCCGCGAGCATGATCGGCACGGCACGGCGCGTTGCCTATCACGCCTGGTCCGGCGTCGGGCAGCATGAGAACGCCACGCAGACCGAGCGTGCGATTGCCTGCCTCTACGCCCTGACGGGCAGCTTCGACCGGCGCGGTGGCAACCGCATTTACCAGAAGCCGCCGTTCAATGCGGTGAGCCGCCTGGACCTGCTGAGTCCGGAGCAGGGGCGCAAGGCCCTGGGATTGTCAGAACGCCCGCTGGGGCCGCCCGCGCAGGGCTGGATCACCGCGCGCGACCTGTATCGCGCCATTACCGACAAGAAGCCCTATGCGGTGACGACGCTGATCGCGTTCGGCACGAATCCGCTGCTCTCGCAGCCGGATGTGGCAATGGGGGAGCGGGCACTGCGCGCGCTGCCGTTCTACGTGCATTGCGATCTCTTTGAAAATCCGAGCGCGAAGTATGCGGACATCCTGCTGCCCGTGAGCACGCCATGGGAACGCGAGGGGCTGCGCATCGGCTTCGAGGTTTCTGCCGAGGCTGAGAAGTTGGTGCAGCTGCGTCAGCGCATGGTCCCGCCGCGCGGCGAGGCGCGTTCGGACAACGAGATTGTGTTTGCGCTGGCGGCGCGCATCGGGCTGCAGGAAGCATTCTTCGGCGCAAGCCTGGAAGCCGGCTGGGACTACATGCTCGCGCCGATGGGGCTGACCGTGGCAGCGCTACGCGCCAAGCCAGAAGGGGTTCGCATCCCGGTCGAGGACACCGAGATGAAATACCGCATGGGCAAATCCGCCAGGCCTTTCAATACGCCGACAGGCCTGGTCGAGCTGTACTCCGAAGGGCTGCTGGCGCATGGCTATTCGCCTTTGCCCGGCTACCAGGAACCTTCGATTGAACAGGGAGATGCCGCGCGATCTGCGTTCCCCTATTTGTTGACGTCGGCGAAGAATGGCTACTACTGCCATAGCCAGCAGCGCGGTGTCGCGTCTTTGCGGCGCAAGGCGATGCTGCCGCGGCTGGATATCTCCAGGGAAGCCGCCGCGGCACGGGACATCCGCAGCGGCGACCCCGTGCGCATCTCGACGCCGGGCGGCAGTGCATTGTTCACGGCACGCATCGATCCGGGCCTGCACCCCGCCGTGCTGGTGGGCGAGTACGGCTGGTGGCAACGCTGCGACGCGATGGGGCAAGCACCGCTCGCCGTGTGTGGCGCGGACAGTGTCAACTTCAACGGGTTGATCGACGCGCAGCGCCAGGATCCGGTCAGCGGCTCGTCGCCGTTGCGCGCCTATCGCTGCAGCATCGAGCGCGAAACCGCTTTCGATATCCGGCGCCGGCCGTGGGAGGACTTCCGCGTGTTCCGCGTGGTGGCGCTGTGCAAGGAAGCCGCCGATGTCACATCGGTGTACATGGCACCCACCGATGGCGGCCGCCTGCCCGACTTTCTGCCGGGCCAGCACGCGACCATCCGGTTGTTCATCGGCGGCGGGGGGCAGGAGGTGATCCGGTCCTACTCGCTGACCGGACCCGCGATCATGGCAGACCGCCAGTGCTATTCGATCTCGGTGCGACAGACAGTGGCGCGGCTCGCCAATGGTGAACTGGTGTCCGGCCGCGCCTCATCGTTCATCAACCAACAGCTCGCAGTCGGCGACGTTGTCGAACTGCGCGCGCCCGGCGGCACCTTTGTCATGCCGACCCGTACCGCGCGGCCCCTTGTGCTGCTTGCCGGCGGCATCGGCATCACGCCTTTCATCAACTTGCTGGAGTCATTGGCCGGCCAGGCGGAGCCGCCCAGGATCCTGCTGCTCTATGCGAACCAGAACGGTGCGACGCACGCCTTCAAGCGCAGGATTCGCGAACTGGAAGCGGCGATTCCCACGCTGTCGGTGATCAATTACTACGATGCGCCGGCTGACGGGGACATCGCGGGGCGCGACTTCCACGTGCATGGGCGCGTATCCGCCGACGCGGTCCCGCAAGCGCTGCTCGCCATGCGCCCGCTGATCTACATGTGCGGCCCGGTCCCGATGATGACTGCCTTCGCCGAGGGCATGGCCGCCAGAGGCGTGCCGCACTTCGATATCCACAAGGAGATCTTTCGCTCTCCGGCTGTCGCGAAGATCGAGCACGGACAGGCATTCCAGGTGCATTTCCGCAAGTCGGGGGTCGTCCACCAATGGCGTTCCGAGGACGGCGCTCTGCTCGGCTTTGCCGAGGCGCGTGGCGTGCGCTTGCCCAGCGGATGCCGCGTCGGGCAATGCGAAAGCTGTGCCGTCAGGATCGTTTCCGGGTCGGCGCACCACTTGCAAGGCGAGGTACCTGATGACCCCGGTATTTGTCTCGCGTGCCAGGCCGTACCGGCCAGTGACCTGGTGATCGATGCCTGACTCCCTTTCTACTTCTGACCCGATAACGCCATGCTGAATATCGATGCAGAGAGCGCCCGCGCGTCGCTCCCTTTTGACCGGCTTGTTGATGCACTCAAGGAAGCGTTTGCCTCTGGCTGCGAGGTGCCGCTGCGGCATAACCATACCGTCACCACCGCGCAGGGCCAGCAGGGGACGCTGCTGCTGATGCCGGCCTGGAGCCCGTCGCAGGGATACCTTGGCGTCAAGACCGTCTCGATCTATCCCGGCAACTCCGCGCGCTCGCTGCCGGGACTGTTCTCGACCTACATCCTCTACAGCGTGGAGACCGGCGAGCCACTGGCGCTGATCGACGGCAACGAGATCACGTCCCGGCGCACCGCGGCCGCGTCGGCGCTCGGCGCATCCTTCCTGAGCCGCAAGGACGCCAGATCCATGCTCTTGCTGGGCGCCGGTCGGGTGGCCAGCCTGGTGCCGTATGCCTGGCGCAGCGTTCGGCAGATCGAGCGGGTCGGGGTGTGGGACATCAACCCTGCTCAGGGCCGCCGGCTGGCCGAACAGCTTTGCAGCGATGGCTTCGACGCATACGTGGTGGACAGGCTCGAGACGGACACCTGCGCCGTGGACGTCATCAGCGCGGCGACGCTTTCGACCGAACCGCTGATCCGTCGCGAATACCTTCGTCCCGGCACCCATGTCGACCTGATCGGTGGCTTTACGCCAGCGATGCGTGAAACCGATGACGCTTGCTTTGCGGGCACCTCTGTATTTGTCGATACGGACGAGGCGGCAACCAAGGCCGGCGACCTGCTGTCCCCGCTCGGCAACGGCGTGATCGCCCGGGAAGATATCCGTAGCGACCTTGCCGGTCTCTGTCGGGCCCGGCACGCAGGAAGAGTTTCAGACGATGAGATTACGGTCTTCAAGGCTGTCGGTACCGCCCTGGAAGATCTTGCCGCCGCGGCGATGTGTTTCGAAGCCGTGGCAAATAACTAGAACGATCAAGGAAACTGCCAAGGAGTTCAGCATGAAAGAGACAACGAGGATGGCATTTGCCGATGCCGGCAAGCCGCAGCAAGGTGGCCTGGAGAGCCTGGCCGTACGGGTGACGAACTGGTCAGAGCGCTGGTTTCCGGATTCCTACATCTTTGCCGCGATCGCCGTCGTGGTGGTGGCGCTCGGCGCCATGCTGGTCGGGGCGTCGGCACCGGCCGTGGCGAAGGCATTCGGTGACGGCTTCTGGAGCCTGATCCCGTTCACGATGCAGATGGCGGTGGTGGCGATCGCCGGCTATGTGGTGGCGGTCTCGCCGCCAGCGTCGATGCTGATCGCGCGGCTGGCATCGCTGCCGCGTACGGCCCGCGGCGCAGTCGCGTTCGTGGCGCTGGTGAGCCTGCTGACGTCGCTGCTCAACTGGGCCATCAGCCTGATCTTCAGCGGCTTGCTGGTGCGCGCGATTGCCCGACGTGGGGGCTTGCGCGTGGATTATCGGGCCGCGAGCGCGGCGGCCTATCTGGGGATGGGCGCAACGTGGGCGCTAGGGCTCAGTTCCTCGGCCGCGCAGCTACAGGCAAATCCTGTCAGCCTGCCGAAGTCGCTGCTGGATATCACCGGGGTGATCCCGTTCGCTGAAACGATCTTCCTGTGGCAATCGATGGCGATGACCGTCGTGCTGATTGTCGCGTCACTGCTGATTGCATATTTTTCTGCGCCCACCGGGGAGCGGGCCCGCACCGCGGCCGATATGGGTGTAGACCTGAACGATGCCGACGACGGCGTCGCGTGGCCGTCGCGCCCTGGCGAGTGGCTGGAATACAGCCCGCTACTGACGCTGGCGCTGGTGGCGATGGGCGCAAGCTGGCTCTACCAGGAGTTTTCCGCAAAAGACCCGATCCTCGCCATCTCCAACCTGAACACCTACAACTTCCTGTTCTTGCTTCTCGGCATGTTGCTGAACTGGCGCCCGAAGCGCTTCCTGCGCGCCGTGGCCAGGTCGGTGCCGTCGACCTCAGGCGTGCTGATCCAGTTTCCGCTGTATGGCGGTATCGCCTTTATCCTCACCAAGGCGACCGGAGTCGACGGTGCGACGCTATCCCATCATCTCGCGTCGGCCTTTGTTACGATGGCGACCACCGAATCGTTCTCAGCGGTCATGGGCGTGTATTCGGCCGTGCTGGGGTTCTTCGTGCCGTCGGGCGGCGGCAAGTGGATCATCGAGGCTCCGTACGTGATGCAGGCCGCCAATGAACTGCAAGTCCACCTGGGATGGGCGGTACAGGTCTACAACGCGGCCGAGGCGCTGCCGAACCTGATCAATCCCTTCTGGATGCTGCCGCTGCTCGGCGTGCTGGGGATCCGGGCCAAGGATGTGGTCGGCTTCACCTTCACGCAGTTGCTGGTGCACACGCCGCTGGTGCTGCTGATGCTGTGGGCGTTCGCCACGACGCTGCCTTACCATCCACCGGTCATGCCTTGAGTCCCGGGAGGAACGTCGGCAGGGCGACTGAGGTGTCGCCCTGCGATCGAGGCTGGTTCACCCGTTCGCGGGCTGCTGCGGCGCCTCGGCCACGATCTCCCGGATCGCCTGTTCGAAAGCCTCCACCGGCTGCCCGCCGGTAACCAGGTAGCGGTTGTTGAAGATGATGGACGGCACTGACTGGATTCCCATGCGCTGGTACTCCTGGATTTCCGCGCGCACCGCATTGGCATAGTCATCGCTGTCCAGCACCTTGCGCGCCGCCGCGGCATCCAGGCCAACGCCCTGCGCGGCTTCGACCAGTACCTCGTGATTGCTCGGGTCTTTGCCGTCGGCATGGTAAGCGCGCAGCAGCGCCAGCTTCAGCGGCACCTGCTTGCCTTCCAGGCCTGCCCAGTGCAGCAGCCGGTGGGCATCGAAGGTGTTGTAGACATGTGTGCGCTCGCCAAACGGAAAGCCCACGCCGGCGCCGCGCTCGCGGATCATGGCCTGGGTCTCTGCGATCTGCGCCGGGGTGCGCCCGTACTTCCTGCCTAGATAATCGACGATCGCCTCGCCCTCCGGGCGCATCCCCGGGTTGAGTTCAAACGGATGCACGACGATTTCGGCATCCACCGCATCGCCAAGGCGCTGCAGCGCCAACTGCAGTGAAGACAGGCCGATGGCGCACCAGGGGCAGGCAATGTCGGAGACGAAGTCGATCTTGATGGGTTGGGGCATGGCTACTCCTGGCGTGGGCAGGGGCGTGGCCCCGGCCCGGATCTGGAAATTGCCGACAGGGTAGCCTGACTGGCGAATCCTTGCAGGCGGGCGCCGCGGCCGTGGCCGGGCGCCCGCCCCATCAGTCCCATCAGTCCCATCAGTCCCATCAGTCCCGTCAGTCCCAGCGGCGCCCGTGGCCGTGGCCGTCATTGTCGCCATGACGATATGCCCATTCGCGCTCGCGCCAGTCGCGGCGGTTGTCTCGATAGCCTTCCCGGTAGTAGTCCCGGTGGTAGTCCCTGCGATAGCCGCGGTCATAGTCATAGCGTACCGGCACCGGTGCCACCACGACGGGGCGCGGTGCCACCACTACCGGGCTGGGCGCATAGGCAACCGGAGCCGGCGCATATACCGGCGCGGGAGCATAGACCGGGGCCGGACGATAGACCGGCGCCGGCTGGGCCACCACCACGCCCGGCACGCCGATGCCGATATCGATATTCACACCGGCGTGAGCCCCGGCGCTGGCCACCAGCATTGCACCACCTGCTACCGCCATTGCGATGATTCGTTTCATGGTTGCCTCCCAAGGGGCGTTGGACATGGGCTCACTGTAGGGGGCGGGCTTGTAATATGGGGCGCGCGAAGTGTTGCAAGTGTGACGTGGTGTAACCTTGCTGCAGGGCTGGGACGTCTTGGCTACGCCTGTATCATGCAACCCCGTTGCCGAAGCTCTTTCCTTCCTTAGCTGCTCCATGCCCCGTACCGCCCTTGTCCTGCTGGCCCTGACCGCCTTCACCGCCATCCCCACCGCAGCCACTGCCGCCGCCGATATCCAGGCCGGCAAGGCGCTGTTCACCACGCGCTGCGCCTCGTGCCACCACGTCGGCCGCAACGCGCGCGCAGGCTTTGGCCCGCAGCTGAACGGCATCTTCGGCCGTGCCGCGGGCGGCACCAGTGATTTCCAGTATTCGGAGGCAATGCGCGCTTCAAAGATGGTGTGGTCGCATGACACGCTGCGTGCCTTCATCCATTCGCCCGGCAAGGTCGTGCCTGGCACGAAGATGCGCTTCTGGGGTCTCAGTGATGACAAGCAGATCAGCGATCTGCTGGCTTACCTGCAGACATTCCAGTAGGCGGGAAATGCGGCCCCGGCCCTTCCCCGGCCAGCGCGTCATGCGGATTGCGCAACGGACACGCCTTCAACGACAGACACCCACACCCGATACACCCATCTAGCTGGTCACGCAATTGCGTGAGCGTGCGAATGCGTTCATCCAGGTCATCGCGCCAGCTGGCCGACAGCCGGCGCCAGTCGGCCACAGTGGGCGCACGCCCGTCCGGCAGCTTCTGCATGGCATCGGCGATCACCGCCAGCGGCAGCCCCATGCGCTGCGCCACGCGGATCACGGCCAGCCGCCGCAGCACGGCGCGCGCATAGCGGCGCTGGTTGCCCCCGCTGCGGGTGCTGGCGATCAAGCCGCGCGATTCATAGAAATGCAGGGCGGACACGGCGATGCCCGTGCGCGCGGCGACTTCGCCGACGGAGAGCAGTTCTTCTGAGGGCGCGGTACGGCGCCGGCGCGGTGAAGGGGGCTTGTTCGCGGAGGCCATCGGCAGTGGAAGACACCAGTGGAACGGAGGAATGTCCATGCTACCACCAAGGCCGCGCTTGACCTCAAGCTAAGTTGAGGTTTGATACTTGCGACTCCACTGTTCGCCACGCCTCAAATACAGAGCTGATGATCATGTTCCGCTTCTCGCCCTCATCCTTGCGTTCACCCTCGATGCCCGCGCTGCCTTCCATGCCCACCATGCCGGTCGCCCGCCCCAATCCCTCGCTGAGCCTCATCAATCCCGAGGGGCTGTACGACCCGCGGCCCAACGGCTATTCGCATGTGGCCATGGTGGAAGGCCCGGCCCGCATCGTCTATATCGCGGGGCAGGGCGGTGAGGACGCGGCCGGTTGCCTGCCGCTCGATTTTCCGCGCCAGGTGGCGCGCGCCATGCAGAACCTGCGCATCGCGCTGCAAGCGGCAGGTGCCGACGTGGGCGATGTGGCTAAGCTCACGGTGCTGGTGGTCGACCACTCGCACGACCGCCTGCGCACCTTCGGCGCGGCGCTGCGCGAGATGTGGGGCGACAAGCCAACGCCGGCCTGCACGCTGATTCCGGTGCCGCGGCTGGCGCTGGACAATATGCTGTTCGAGATCGAAGCGACGGCGGTGCTGCCGGGCTGAACGCAACTCAACGACTGCGTGATTGCCGAAGTGGCGCGCGTGGTCGGGCGCGGGCGGATGAAGGCAATGTTCTTCGGGCCGATGTCAAAGGCAGGATTGCCTGCAGCCGCAAAGTAGGCCTGTGCTGCGGCGCTTTGCCGCAGCGGATGTCCTATCTTCAGCGCGGTGCGGCGCTGAAAGTCTTGTTGACGATCTTCCAGACGCCGTCGATCTCCAGCAGCGTCATATAGTCGGTGAAGGTCACGCCCGGGTATTCCAGCACCACCTTGGCGACGCCGGCATTGCCCACCACATCGAACTGCGTGATAAGGCGCTTGCGCTGCGCCTCGTCCGCCGCGGGATGGCCGGGGCAGCGCGCCGAGGTGAACTCCTCAACCGTCAGCGAATGCAGCTTGCCGTCACGGAACGAGACGATGCGCGCGTCGGCGGCAAACGCCTTGTACATGAATTCGGCCTTGCCGGTGATATGGCCCTGCAGGTAGTCCTCGATCGGCGCGAGCGCGGCCACGTGGCGGGAAGTCAGGCCCGTTTCTGAATACGTCATGGTCTCCTCCAAAACTGGGGCGGCACCGGGTTATCCACCCCATGCCGCGGCGTTGAAAGCGTTGATTGTATTCCAGGTTTGTATGCAAAAGTACGGGGCGCTGTCGGCTAGACCAATGTGGCGATGAGTTCACGCAGCCAGCGGTGTGCCGGATCGCGATGCACGCGCTCTGGCCACAACATCGACATCTCATAGCCCGGCACTTCGACTGGCGGTTCCACCACCTTTACTGCCGGCACGCCGCGCACCAACCGCTCGGGCAGCATCGCCACCAGATCGGTGCTGGCGACGGCCGACGTGACAAACAGGAAGTGGGGCACGGACAGCACGACACGCCGCTGCATGCCGGCCAGCGCCAGCGCCTCGTCGGTGACGCCGTAAAAGCCGCCGCCGTCCGGCGACACGATCACGTGGTCGAGCGCGCAGAACTGCGCCAGCGTGGGCCGCCGCTTCAGCCGCGGATGACCGGCGCGACCCACCAGCACATAGCGCTCGGTGAACAGGGCGCGCCGGTGCAGGCCCGGCGGCGAGCCATCGGTGGTGTGGAGGGCCAGGTCCAGTTCGGCACGCTCGGCCTGCCGGGCGATGCGCGGCGGCACCATCTCCACTACGGCCAGGCGCGCGCCGGGAGCCGCCATGCGCAGCGCCTGCAGCGCCGGCAGCACGATGGTCGATTCGCCGTAGTCGGTCGCGGCCACGCGCCAGGTGTGGGTCGAGGCAGCGGGATCGAACGGACTATCGGACGAGACCGCGTGCTCCAGCGCGCCCAGCGCTTCACGCAACGGTTCGCGCAGCGATTCGGCCTTGGCGGTGGGGCGCATGCCGCGCGGGCCCGGCAACAGCAACGGGTCGCCGAAGTAATCACGCAGCCTGGACAGGTGGACGCTGACCGAAGGCTGTGACAGGTGCAGCCGCTGCGCCGCGCGGGTCACGTTGTGCTCGGACAGCAGCACATCCAGCGTCACCAGCAGGTTCAGGTCCAGCCGCCTGAGATTAGTCATGACAATACCAGGGATATTGGATATTCATTTCTAATATAGCGGACGACGGCCTATGCTGGCTTCACTCAATCATTGGAAGCCGCTGTCATGAACGTATTGCTTGTCTATGCCCATCCGGAACCGAGGTCGCTCAACGGGGCGATCCGCGACTTTGCCGTGCAGCGCTTGCGCGATGCCGGGCACCAGGTCCAGGTCTCGGACTTGTATGCGATGCAATGGAAGGCGCAGATCGACGGCGCCGACACCAAGGCGCAGCCGGGCGATGCGCCCTTCCACCCGTCACTGGATTCCAAACATGCCTTCGAGAACGGGCTGCAGAGCGATGACATTGCGCATGAGCAGGAAAAGCTGCGCTGGGCCGACACGGTCATCCTGCAGTTCCCGCTGTGGTGGTTCTCGATGCCGGCCATCCTGAAGGGCTGGGTCGAGCGCGTCTATGCCTATGGTTTTGCCTACGGCGTAGGTGAACACTCCGACGAGCGTTGGGGCGACCGCTATGGCGAAGGCAGTCTCGCTGGCAAGCGTGCCATGCTGGTCGTCACCACCGGCGGCTGGGAATCCCACTACAGCGCGCGAGGCATCAATGGCCCGATCGACGACATCCTGTTCCCGATCCACCACGGCATCCTGTACTACCCCGGGTTTGACGTGCTGCCGCCGTATCTGGTTTATCGGACCAGCAAGGTCGATGAGGCGCGCTTCGCGGAGATTCGCGAGGAACTGGGCCAGCGGCTGGATACCCTCAGGACTACCCCACCGATCCCGTTCCGGCGGCAGAACGCGGGGGACTACCGGATTCCGCAGCTGACGCTGCGCGAGGAGGTGGCGCCGGGAACGGTGGGGTTCGCGGCGCATGTGGAGTAAGGGCGGCAACCGATGGCCGCCCCGGTGGACTTAGTCCGCCCGAATATCCGCCCGCGCCGCCACCGCCCGCATCTCCGGCAATTCCTTCTCCACCCGCGCCTTCACTGCTGCGCCATTGCCATAAGCCGGCGTCAGCGCCAGTTCGACCATGCGCGCCTTGGTAGCCGGCGCGTTGGCGACGTCGGCCAGGGCCTTCTCCAGCTTCTGCTGCACCGGCGCGGGCAGGCCCGCGGGTGCCAGCAGCGCGAACCACGTGCCCATCTGGAAGCCGGGGTAGCCACTCTCCGCGACGGTAGGCACCTGCGGCAACGCTGGCAGTCGCTGCGGCGACAACACCGCCACCGGCCGGATCTTGCCGCCCTTGATCAGCGGCAGGGTGGCCACCACGGTATCGACCGCGACCGGCACCTGGCCGCCGGCCAGCGCGGTCAGGCTGGGGGCGCTGCCGTTGAAGGGCACGTGGACCATGCGGATGCCGGTGGCGGACTTGAGCATCTCCGCACCGAAATGCACCGAAGACCCCGCGCCGAACGAGCCATAGGAGAACTTGTCCGGGTGGGCTTTGGCCTGCGTCACCAGATCCTTGAGCGAGGTGATCTGCATGTCCGGGTTGGCCACCAGTACCAGGCTCATGTCGGCGACCAGGCCCAGCGGGGTGAAGCTCTTGATGGGGTCGTAGCCCAGGTGTTGGCGGATGGCCGGGTTCAGTGTCAGCGTGGTGCTGGCCGCCAGCAGCAGCGTGTAGCCGTCGGGCGCGGCCTTGGATACCTGGGTGGCGCCGATCACGGTGCTGGCGCCGGGCTTGTTCTCGACCACCACTGACTGGCCGAGTTTTTCGCCAAGGCCGACCGCCAGCAGGCGGCCCAGCACGTCAGTGGCGCCGCCCGCGGCGAACGGCACCACCAGCCGGATCGGGCGGTCCGGCCAGGATTGGGCCTGCGCGGCGGCGGGCGTTGTGGACAGCACCGCGGTCAGGGCGGCGGCGCAGGCGAGAAACAGCTTCGGGGGCATTGCGGTCATCGTTGGCACTCCTGCCGGCAGTTGTAGGAATAGAAGGCAATCGGAAGCAATACGAAGCGGGGCCAGGACTAGCCGAAGGCTCAATCGAGCCAGGGGCTGCGCACGCGCGAGAAGCCGCCGGCCTGGTCATAGGCATGGCCGAGCTGCAGCACGGCGGCGTCGGCCTGCGCCGGGCCGATGATCTGGATGCCGGCCGGCAGGCCCCGGGGGCTGAAGCCGGCTGGTGCGGCCAGGGCCGGCAGTCCGGCCATGGTGGCCGGCACCACCACCTGCATCCAGCGGTGGTAGGTGTCCATGTCGCGGCCGTCGATGACATGCGGCCAGTCCCAGTCGGCATTGAACGGGAACACCTGCGCGGCCGGCAGCACCAGGTAGTCGAAGCGCTCGAACAGCGCGCGCAGTGCCTGGTACCACGCGCTGCGCTCGCACAGGGCCTCGTACACGCGCGTGCCCGGCAGGGCCAGGCCTCGCTCGATCTCCCATGCGGCCTCGGGCTTGAGCAGCGCGCGCCTGGCCGGGTCGTGGTACAGCGCCGCGCTGGCGCCAGCCACCGAGAAGCTGCGCAGGTCGATCCACGCGCGCCACAGGCGCTCCAGGTCGAATTCGGGCAGCGCGGCGTCCACGGTGCAGCCGAGCGTGCGCAGGTGCGCGAGCGCCTGCTCGCAGGTATCGAGCACGCCGGCTTCGGTCGGCAGGTGGCCGCCCAGGTTGCCCAGCCAGCCGATGCGCACGCCGGCCCAGTCGCGTTCGGGCGGCAGCTTGAAGGTGCCGGGTGCTTCGGCGCGGTGCGTCAGCGGCAGGCGCGCGTCGAAGCCGGCCTGCACCGACAGCAGCAGGGCCAGGTCCGGCACGTTGCGCGCCATCGGGCCGGCCACGCTGAACTGCTGGAAGAAGACCTCGTCGCCCGGGCCGTGCGGCACGCAGCCGACCGAGGTACGCAGGCCATACACGTGGTTGAACGCCGCGGGCGTGCGCAGCGACCCCATCATGTCCGAGCCATCCGCCACCGGCAGCATGTGCAGCGCCACCGCCACCGCGGCGCCGCCGCTGCTGCCGCCGGCGGAGCGTGCCGGGTCGAAGGCGTTGCGAGTGGTGCCGTAAACCGGGTTGTAGGTATGGCCGCCCAGGCCGAACTCCGGCGAGTTGGTGCGCCCGACAAAGACCGCGCCGCCGGCGCGCATGCGCTCGAAGATCACGGCGTCGGCCTCGCTGACCTGCCCGGCGAAGATCGGCGAGCCCTTGGTGGTGACCATGCCCGCGGCCGGGCTGATGTCCTTGGGCGCCTGCGGGAAGCCATGCAGCGGGCCGCGGCTGGTGCCGCGTGCCAGTTCGGCGTCGAGCCCGGCGGCCTGCGCGCGCAGGGTGTCGCGCTCCATCGGCGCCACGATGGCATTGACGCGCGGGTTGTGGCGGTCGATCTGGCCAAGGAAGGCATCGAGCACTTCCACGCACGAGACCTCGCGTCCATGGATGGCGCGCGACAGGGCGACGGCATCGAGTTCGGTGATGGGATCAGGGGTCTGGGTGGGCGCCATGGCTCGGGTGTCTCCTGTGGTGTCGGGAAAAAGCATACGGGCGGCGCACGGTTTCCCGCAATCGATGTTTTTTTCAAATATCCTTGCGTAAAACGCAAACCAGCCGCCGGAGCCGCCCATGCTGTCGCATCGCCTGCAGGAAACCTCGCTGCGCTATTTCCTGGAGGTGATACGCAGCGGCTCGCTGACCGAGGCGGCGCAGCGGCTGAATGTCACCGTGTCGGCCGTGAGCCGCCAGGTCGGCGCGCTCGAGGCATTGCTCGGGGTGCCGCTGTTCGACCGCCGGCCGCGTGGCATGGTGGCCAGCGCGGCCGGGGAGTTGCTGGCGGCCTATGCCCTGCGCGGCGCGCTGGAAGCCGATCGGGTGGTGTCAGAGATTGCCGCGCTGCAGGGCCTGCGCCGGGGCCGGGTGCGGCTGGCCAGTTCGGCGGGATTTGCGATCGAGTTCCTGCCGCGCATCATTGCCGAGTTCCGCCAGCGCTATCCGGGCCTGCAGTTCCATGTGCGCGTGGCGCCGCCGGCCGAAGTCACCGGCATCGTGCTGCATGGCGATGCGGACATCGGTATCACCTATAGCCGCGCCGCGGAGCAGGGCATCCGGGTGGAGCACCGCCAGCCCGCGCCGGTGATTGCCATCATGCGTCCGGACCATCCGCTGGCGCGCTTTCGCAGCGTCACGCTGGCGCAGATGCAGCCTTACCCGCTGGCGCTGCCGGAGGGCGACAACACCGTGCGCCAGCTGTTCGACATCGCTTGTGGCGAACGCGGCATGGTGTTTGAACCGGTGCTGGTGACCAATCACTTCGAGACCCTGACCAACTTCGTGCTGCACGGTGGCGGGCTGTCGATCTCTGGCGCCGTCACCGTGGGCGACAGGTTGCGCCGCGGCGAACTGCGCGCCGCCTCGATCCGGGAGCGCGGCATGCGCAGCCGCGCGGTCGAACTGCAGACGCTGGCCGGCCGCACGCTGCCTGAGGGCGTGCGTGCGTTCCTGGGGTTTATCCGCGAACGGCTGGCGGCGGAGGTTGGTGTGGCGGGCGCCTAGGCCGAAGCTGGCCTGCGGCGCCCGCCATCGCTGGCGTCATCCGCGCCAGGTGCTGCCGGTCACATCGCCGGTGCTGCGGGCTTCGGGGAGCTCGCGGCGCACGCGGATGTCGTTGTTGACCTCCTTGACGCCGTAGGTGCCGTCGGCCAGGTCTTCGATATAGAACTTCTGGCCGCGGTCGCGCACGGTGCCGGTCAGTGACACCACGCCTTCGCTGACGTCCACACTGACGTCGCTGACGTCAACGCCGCGCGCATAGCTCAGCTGCTCGCAGATCTGGTCGCGGATGCGTTCGTCGCTGCGCTGGTAGCCGCGCGGGCCAGTGTGGCGTTCGGAGGTGCCGAACCAGTCGCCCACGGCTTCACCGATGCGGCGGCCCAGGTTGTAGAGCACGCCATGCGAGCCTTCGCGCTCGTCATCGAGATCGTCGGTTTCCCAGCCGCGGCGCTGCGCATATTCCCGGTAGCCCGGGCTGTGACGCCGTGCCTCATAGCGCTGCTTTTCTTCCCAGTCCTCGTGCGGGTCGACCCAGTAGCGGGTGTCGCTGCGCAAGTCGCTGAAGTAGGTGTCATGGCCGCGCGCGTGAGGCGATTCACGCGGATCCCGTGCGCGTTCGGCGCTGCGGCGCCACTGGCGCTCGGCGTACTCGTCGTCGCGTTGCCATGCCTGCGGATCGCGCCATTCGCTGGCGCGTTCCCAGCCATAGCCGCCGTTCAGGCCGTAGCGCAGGTTGCTGCCGGAGCGTGCGCCGGAGGGGTGTTCCGGGTACCTGCGGGCGCCGTACGCTTCGTTGAAATCCCGGTCCGGGCGGGCGGAGCCGCCGTAGCTGGTCTGGCCCGGGGCCATTTGCTGGCGCCGATGCCGCGCTTGCCAGCGCTCCTGTTCGGATTCAGGTTGCCAGTCATCGTCTTCCCATGCCTGGCGGCGTTGGCGCGCGGCGCGCGCATTGCGCTCATCGTAGTAGTAGCCCATGCTGATTTCCTGACAGTGTGCGTGTGGCGCCATGTGCGGGCGCAGGCGCACACGCCGTGCGCGAACCGCTGGCGGGTAATCAAGAAGGGGCAAGATTCGTACCGTGCGGCGGGATGCCCCGCGGACGGGGGTTTGCCGGCACTTTGGCGCATTGCCATCCATGCAAGGGTTTCAGAGCTTGTAAGGGATGCCGGTCCGGATGGGCGGGGCGTGCCGCAGTATCCACATGGCGCGAGGCAGGGCGCCACGCGCACCGGGGCGTGCCGGGCGGCCGTACTGCCGCCCGTCGCCACCTTTTTGCCGGTTTACTTCGTGCTGCTGGTCTTGGTCGACTTTGTCGATTTGGTCGACTTGGTGGCCGTGGCTTTCGCAGGGGCGGCTGCGCTGCCAGCGGCCGTGGTCGCCGGGGCCGGTTCGATCTTCGACTTGGCGAACGCAAAATAGCATTCGGTATTGCTGTTGTTGTACGTTTCCGAATCGCTTGTGGCCAGCACGCCGGTGACGTTGATCTTGTCCCCGGTCTGCAGGTTGCTGATCTTCTTCTGGTTGACCATCAGCGCGTCGCGCATTAGCGCCTTGCCGGTGCACTGCGGATTGACCGAGTCCTTGAAGTAGACGGCAATGGTGTCGTCCGACTTGCGCAGGCCATCCACCTTGGTGATGCGGGCGACCGTACCCGTTACCAGGATCGCCTGCGAATCCCACTTCTTCTTCGCGGTGATTTCGTTCTTCTTCCAGTCCGACCAGATATCGCCCAGCGAAGCGGGCTTCGGATCCGCCAGCATGCGGAAGTCGCCGCTCAGCACGTCGCCGGTGCCGTCGAGCACGCCGCTGATGGAGGACATTGCGCCGTCCATCGATTCACACCCCGCCAGCAACCCGGCTAGCGCTAGCCCTACCACCAGTTTTCCCGTCTTCATTCTTTTTTTCTCCAGGTCCGCCAGCACCCTCGGCCAGCGCCGGGGCATTGTATTCGTACAGCCTGCAAAATCCAACAGAACTGGCAAAAACGCTCTATTTTCGGCAAAAATGGGGTGGCATCCCCCGAATGGGGCTGTCCCGGCGCAAGCTCAGGAGCCGGCCGGTTCGACGCCTCCCCAGAATATGGGATAGGCAACGACGCGCGGCTATGCGATGAGTAAGCGCGGCGGCGTTTACCCTGAAGGGATCCGCCCGGCCGTCCCATGCGCGGGCGGATATGTCAGAATCCGCCGTCGTGCCCGGAGCACAGCATGCAGTAGTACGGGCAGCAAGACTGGCCCGACAACGGGCAGCACAACGGCATGGCTCGGGAACACAGGCATGGCAAGCACAACAAGAGTCCTGATCGTCGAGGACGATCCCGCGGCACTGAGCCGGCTGGTGCAGGCCGTTGAGATGCATGCGCCGGCCACCGTGGTGGCAGGCTGTACCGCCAGTGCGGCGGAAGCCCTGGCCTGGCTGGCGCAGCACCAGCCCGACGTGCTGCTGTGCGATCTCGGCCTGCCGGACGGCAGCGGCATCGACGTGATCCGCGACGCGCGCGAGCGCTATCCCGCCTGCGACTGCATGGTGGTCACGGTGTTCGGCGACGACCAGCACGTGCTGGCCAGCATCGAGGCGGGCGCCATCGGCTACCTGCTCAAGGACGAAACCACGGACCGCATCGCCGCCTCCATCGGCGAGCTGCGCGCGGGCGGCTCGCCGATGAGCCCGCTGATCGCGCGACAGGTGGTGAACCGGCTGCGCGGCGCGCCGGCCGAGGCGGTTGCGCGCGATACCGCGGCCACCGGCGCCGTGGTGCTGTCGGTGCGCGAGAACGAGATCCTGGACCTGATCTCGCGCGGCTATACCTATGCCGAGACTGCCCGCTACCTGGGGCTGAGCGTGCATACCGTGCAATCGCACATCAAGAACATCTACGGCAAGCTGGCAGTACGCTCGCGCGGCGAGGCCGTGTTCGAGGCGGCCAAGCTGGGCCTGCTCAAGTCCTTGTGACCCCACCTAATGCTGCATCGGCCGCGCCACCTCCGGACCTTGCTTGCCGTGCTGCTGGCATGGGCCTGCCTGATGCTGTCCGGCATGGCGGCAGCCGCGGGCACGATGGAACTGGCCGCGGCCACGCGCTCGGCCACGCTGACCGACGGCACGGTGCTGCCGGCGCTCCCGCTGACGCTGCCTGATTACTGGGACCGGGAGATGCCGGGCAAGTCCGGCACGCTAGTCTACGAACTGCGCTTTGACCGCAACTGGCCCGCGGCTGACCCTGGGGGGCTGTTCGTACCATGGGCCGGCGGCAGCTACGAGGTGCGGCTCAATGGCGTGCTGATCGCTGCCGGCGGCGGGCGCCTGGACGCACCCTCGTCGGCGCTGGCCAAGCGACCCTACTACGTGGCCATGCCGCCCGAGCTGGCAAGCACGCACGGCAACCTGCTGCGCATCACCGTGGCGGCGCGCGCCTATGCGCGCTCGGGCCTGCTGCCGGTGACGGTGGGCCCGGCCGCCGAAGTGCGCGCGCAGTTCGAGCAGGCCTTCCGCCTGCGCGTGGTCGGCCCGTTAATCGCGGCGGTGCTCAGCGTCGTGCTGGGCGGCCTCGCGCTGCTGATCTGGTGGCGCCAGCGCGATCCGCTGTTCGGCCTGTACGGGCTGGCCGAGGTCGCGTGGAGCGTGCGGCTGCTCGACTACTTTGTCGATGACCTGGCGATTCCCGCGGAACTGCGCAGCTATATCGTCGCCGCCGCGCGCGAGGTGTTCCTGGGCGCCATCGCCCGGTTCTGCCTGCTGGTGATCCGCGTGCCGTGGCGCTGGCTGCATCGCACGCTCAATGCCTACCTGTGGCTGGCGCTGCCGGTGATCGCGCCGCTGGCCGCCGTGTCAAGCCACCCGATGGTCTTTCCGCTGAGCTGGCTGGTCAAGGTGGGCATCATCCTGACCGTGGCCGGCGCGATGGTATGGGGCACATTGCGCCGGCCCAGCCGCGAGGCAACGCTGCTGGCCGCCACCGTGGGCGTGTCGGCGGTGCTGTTCCTGGCGGACTGGATCAAGGTCTGGCTGACCGGCGACTACTACTGGGTCCATTCCATGACCCGCTATGTGTCGGTGCCGTTCAGCGTGGTGATGGCGTGGATGCTGGTGGAGCGCTACACCAGCGCGGTGCAGAGCCTGCAGGACGCCAACCAGGTGCTGACCGAGCGCGTCGCGCAGCGCGAGGCGCAGCTGCGCGCGGCCTTCGCACGCACGCAGAAGATCGCTGCCGAGGAGACCGCCCTGCGCGAGCGTGGCCGCATCCTGCGCGACATGCACGATGGCCTGGGCAGCCAGCTTGTCACCACGATCTCGATGCTGGAATCCGGCAAGGCCAGCTCGCCGGAAATCGCCGTGCAGGTCCGGCACGCCCTGGATTCGCTGAAGCTTTCCATCGACGCCATGCAGGACACCGGCGGCGACCTGGCGGCGGTGCTGGGCAACCTGCGCTACCGCCTGGGGCCGCGCATCGCCGATGGCGGCCTCGATATCCACTGGGAGGTCGAGCGCCTGCCCACGCTGGCGCATTTCACCGCGCGCAAGGTGCAGGAGCTGCAATACCTGCTGCTCGAAGGCATCACCAACGTGCTGCAGCACGCACGGGCAACCGCCCTTACCGTGACCGCCCATGCGGACATGGACGCGCAGGTGATCCGGATCACGCTGGCCGACAACGGCCGCGGCTTCGACACCGAGGCCACGCGCGGCGGGCGCGGGCTGCGCAATATGCAGGTGCGCGCGGCGGCCATCGACGGGCGGTTGCAGATCCGGTCGGCGCCGGGCAGTACGGCGCTGACGGTGGAGGTGCCGCTGGCGCCGGGAGACGGCGATGAGGCTGGCACCGACCGGGAGGGCATCGCGCCCGCCGCGTAGAGGCCCGGGCGGGCTGGGCGCGAAGGCTCAGCATGCCAGGCCGGGGGCTGGCGCTCAGCGCGCGCCACGCCGCGGCGCCAGCCGCACGGCCAGCGCAGCCAGCGCGGCGGCGGTCGCCAGCGCGGCCACGCCGGTCCAGCCGAAACGCGCCAGTGCCAGGCTGCCGAGCGCGGCGCCGATGGCCATGCCGGTGAACATGCAGACGAACAGCACGGCATTCAGGCGGCTGCGCGCGCCCGGATCGATGCCATAGACGATGGTCTGGTGCGCGACCAGGGCGATCTGGACACCTAGGTCGAACCCGATGGCGCTGGCGCCGATCAGCCACAGCTGCGCATGCGGCGATACCAGCGGGGTCAGCAGCATGCCGGCAAACGACAGCGCCGCCAGTGCCGCGCCCAGCCGGGTCACCCGCTCCGGCCCGCTGCGGTCGGCAAGGCGCCCGGCAAGCGGCGCGCCCAGCGCGCCGGCGGCGCCGGCCAGGCCGAACGCGCCCGCGGCTTCACTGCCAAGATGGAACGGTGCGCCATGCAGCATCACCGCCAGCGTCGACCAGAACGCGCTGAAGCCCACCGACAGCAGCCCCTGCGCCAGCGCAGCGCGGCGCAAGGCGCCATGCTCGCGCCACAGGGCCGCCAGCGAGGCCAGCAGCGCACGATACGGCAGCACCGTGGTGGGCGTGAAGCGCGGCAACTGGCGCCGGGCAACCAGCGCGACCGCCGCGATGCTGGCCGCCGCAATCATGAACATGGCGCGCCAGCCGAAGTGGGCGGCGACGAAGCCGCTCACCACCCGCGACAGCAGGATGCCCAGCAGCAGTCCGGTCATGACCGTCCCGACCACCTTGCCGCGCTGCGCCGCGGGCGCCAGCGCCGCTGCAGCGGGCACGATGTCCTGGGCCATGGTGGCGGCCAGGCCCACCACCAGGCTGGATACCAGCAACGCGCCAATGCCGGGCGCCAGGCCCGCCAGCAGCAAGGCGCCGACCAGCGCCACCGCCTTGGCCACGATGATGCGGCGGCGGTCATAGCGGTCGCCCAGCGGCGCCAGCAGCAGGATGCCCAGCGCATAGCCGAGCTGCGTCAGGGTCGGGATGGCGCCGGTTGCTGAATCGGAAGCACGCAGGTCGGGTGCCATCACCCCGAGCATGGGCTGGCTGTAGTACAGCGAGGCGACTGAAAGGCCTGCGCCGACGGCAAGCAGCAGCACCAGGCGTGCCGGCAAGGACGGGCTGGCAACGGTGGCGGCGGATGGGGTGGCGGGAGCAGAGGACATGTTGGGGTTGCGTGGTCCGCAGGCGGGTTTGGATGGCTCGAAGTGTTGTCCACGCGGGCGGATTCTGGTAGACGTGCGGGATGAACAATGGTTATACGAGATACGTATGAAACGCCAGCCAGCATTGCCGCGAACTCCCGCCACGCAGGGCAGGGCAGCTGCCCGCGGCGCCACCAGTGCCGACCGCATCGAGCTGATGCAGACCTTTGTGCGCATCGTCGAGGCGGGCAGCCTGTCGATGGCGGCAGCGCAGCTGCAGACGACCCAGCCCACCGTCAGCCGGCGCCTGCAGACGCTGGAGCGGCTGCTCGGCGTGCGCCTGCTGCAGCGCTCCACGCATGCGATGAAGCTGACCGAGGACGGCGAACGCTGCTATGAGCGTGCCAAGGGGCTGGTGGCCGACTGGACCATGTTCGAGGCCGACGTGCGCGGGGTCGGGCATGCGCCGGCAGGCACGTTGCGCGTGGTGGTGCCGCACGCTTTCGGGCAGGAGCTGCTGGTCGGCCCGCTGGCCGGCTTCCTGCAGCAGTACCCCGAAGTCTCGGTGGAATGGCTGCTGCATGACCGTACCCCGGATTTCATCGCCGAGGCCATCGATTGCGCGATCCATGTAGGCGAGGTGCATGAACCCGGCGTGGTGGCGGTGCGGCTCGCCGACGTGCCGCGCGCGGTCATTGCCGCACCGTCGCTGTTTGAGGGTAAGCCGCTGCCACGCCGGCCGGAAGACCTGGAGGGCCTGCCATGGCTGGCGCTGCGCACCTTCTATCGCAATGAGGTCGTGCTGCAGAACACGCAGACGCAGGCGCGCCAAGGCATCGCATTCCAGCCGCGCATGAGCACGGACAGCCTCTACGCGCTGCATTCGGCGACCCGGCTGGGGCTGGGTGTTGCCGTCGGCTCGGCCTGGATCTTTGCCGACGACATTGCCAGCGGCAGGCTGCTGCACCTGCTGCCGCAGTGGCAGGCCGATCCCTTGCCGATCTACCTGGTCTACCCCTATGCGCGCTTCTATCCGGCGAAGCTCAGGTCGTTTGTCGATGCCATGCGGCAAGCCATTCCCACGCCGGGTATGGTCGGGAGCGCGGGCCCGCGGCGGCGCGAGCGCGGCGAGCGGACCCGTCGCGCATGAGCGCGCTAAGGGAGGCGCGGAAGACGACGCCGTCAAGGGCACAAGGCCGGACAGGCCGCTGTGACCCTTTGCCCAATGCCCCACACCTCTTCGGTGCAGGTGGGCAGGCAGCGGTGCCGACGCTGCCCGCAACCCGTGCTTTTTGCCCCACTTCAGCGCGTTTTCTGCACCGGATTTGCGCATTATCAAGGCCTTCGAAATCCGCGCTTCAGGCCTGCAAATCAAGGCCGATAGGAGGAAATCCAAGCCAGGTTCTGTGACCGCCATGAATCCCTTTTTCCTTCCCGCCGAGCGCCTGATGGCGCGCCTGAGTATCAACCGCAAGCTCGCGCTGATCGCCGTGCTGTTCCTGGTGCCGCTATGCGGCGCGATGTACGTGGTGCTGAGCGATGCGGCGCGATCGATCCGCACCACCGGCGATGAAGTGCGGGGGCTTGCCGTGGCCGGGCATGCGCTCGACTTCATGCGCGAGACCCAGGTCCGGCGCGGCGCCGGCAATGCGGTGTTGTCGGGCAATGCGGCCTTTCGCGCCACCTTCGACGCGGCCGACAACAAGGCCGCGGCCAGCCTGGCGGGGCTGATGCGCAGCATCGCGGAGAATCCTGCCTTTGAACTGGCGGCCGGGGCGCGCAAGCTGGAGCAGGACTGGCAGCATCTGCGCGGGCTTGGCCTGGACACCACGGCGGGGCCGCTGTTCGAGCGCCACAGCGCGCTGGTGCGGCAGACGCAGGCGTTTATCGGCGACGTGGCCGAGCGCTCGCAGCTGGCGCTGGACAGTGAAGCGGGCTCGTACTACCTGCTCAACCTGTTGGTGGGCCCGATGCCGCGCCTGGCTGAGCTGAGCGCGCTGGCGCGCGGCCGCGGGGCCGGCATCATCGCGCAGGGCGGCTATGCCGATGCCGCGCAGCAGGCGGGCCTGGGCGCGCTCGCCGAGCAGATCCACGAGGGGCTGGAAACGGTGCGGCGCGACATCGCGCGCGTCGGGAACGCGGCACCCGCGTACCGGCCGCGCATCGATGCCGCTCTGGCGCGGCTCGCCGCGATGGACAACTTCCATCGCACGCTCAAGGTGCGGATGCTGGGCGCGACCGGCATCGATATCGATGCCAAGACCTACTTCGACGAGGCCACCGCGGCCATCGAAGGCGTGGCGGCCGCCAACAAGGCGTTTGCCGGGATCGTGGACACCATGCTGGCACAGCGTGTCGCGGCGCAGGAAGGGCAGTTCGTATTGCTGGCGGGCATTGCGCTGGTGACCGTGGCCGCAGCGTTCTACCTGTTCATCGGCTTCAGCCGCGGCATGCGCGGCGACGTGCGGCAGGTGGCGGAGATGGTCGAGCGCATCAACGCGGGCGACCTGACCCTGCGCATCGCGGTGCGCGGGCGCGACGAACTGAGCGAGATCAAGCGGCACCTGCTGTCGCTGGTGGACAGCTGGCGCGCGCTGATCGGCGACACCAAGGCCGGCGCGCACAACGTGCTGGCGGCGGCGGGCGATATCGCGCAGGGCAATATCGACCTGTCGCAGCGCACCGAGGAGCAGGCCTCGTCGCTGGAGCAGACCGCGGCCAGCATGGAGCAGCTGACTGCAACCGTGCAGCAGAACGCCAGCAATGCCGGCCAGGCCAGCGAGCTGGCGCGCGAGGCGTCTGGCGTGGCGCGCGCCGGCGGCGATGCGGTCGGGCGCATGCAGCAGACCATGCAGGAGATCGAGGCCGATTCGCGGCGCATCGTCGACATCATCGCGGTGATCGACGGCATTGCCTTCCAGACCAATATCCTGGCGCTGAACGCGGCGGTGGAGGCCGCGCGCGCGGGCGAGGCAGGCCGCGGCTTTGCCGTGGTGGCGACTGAAGTGCGCGGGCTGGCGCAGCGCGCCGGCAGCTCGGCCAAGGAGATCCGCACGCTGATCTCGCAATCGGCGCAGCGCGTGGCGTCGGGCAACACGCTGGCGCTGGACGTTGCCGCGACCATGGAGAACACCGTTGCCGCCATCGGCCGCGTGACGGCGATGATGGATGAGATCAGCCATGCCTCGCGCGAGCAGAGCAGCGGCATCGCCCAGGTCAACCAGGCGGTGACGCAGATGGATCAGGTCACGCAGCAGAACGCGGCGCTGGTGGAGGAGGCCGCCGCGGCGGCACAGTCACTGCAGGAGCAGGCGCTGCATATGCAGCGGGCAGTGGCGGTGTTCCGGACCGAGGCGCATGCCTAGTGCACCTCGCAGTGCTCAGCGCCGGAAGACCCAGATCACGACCGACACCAGCACCGACACCAGGATGCAGGTCGTGATCGGAAAGTAGAAGCTGAACCCGTCCCGGACGATATGGATATCGCCGGGCAGCCGCCCGAGCGGCAGCTTCGACAGCCAGGGCCAGGCAGCGGCGGCTGCGATCAGCAGGCAGCCAAGGATGAGAAGCAGGCGTTGCATGATCGGATGGATTTGTTCGGGCCGGCGGCTTGTGGCGCCCCGGGTCCTGAGACGTTGGACAGGCACTTCGCCGCAGGATTGCATCGGCTCGGCGCACCGGGGGCAGGGACTATAGGTCGCGGGTTTCGGAATGTAAATTGAGAGTTGGCGCTCTTTGCATGAAATTTGGTTATACCGCCGGAATGCCGCAAGGTTAGTCTGATAGTAAATTTCACGATCAGCCGGTTTTCTGATAGAAAGCACTGTTCCGTGATCCAGATGTTCAGTCTGGTTCCACAAAAATGGCGCCTTCCGGCGAAATCCACACGCTGGATGGCCAATTTCCCGCCGGGTTAACGCTAATTCTGAGTCCCAACGCCCGTTGCCTAAGATTCCGTTCAATTGGAGAACAGCAGTTCGCAATTAGAACAATATCGCATGTCCGGCCCGCAGGACGGCTCGTGCGATTTCCAGGCAAACGGAGACAGCAGTGCAACATCCCACCCAAACGAAGGGCGGCGTCACGGACGTCCAGGCCCTGATCGACGGACAGCGATTCACTGGTTACCAGTGGCTCATTCTTGTGCTGTGCTTCCTGATCGTTGCCATTGACGGTTTCGATACCGCCGCAATCGGATATATCGCGCCGGCGCTGGTGCAGGAATGGGGGATCGAGAAAGCCGCCCTCGGGCCCGTCATGAGCGCGGCGCTGTTCGGTCTTGCTTTCGGTGCGATCTTCGCCGGTCCGCTGGCTGACCGTGTCGGCCGCAAGAAGGTGCTGGTGCTGTCCGTCTTCTTCTTTGGCGCCTGCAGCCTCGCCACCGCGTTTGCGCCCACGCTGGGCTGGCTCACGGTCTGGCGCTTCCTGACCGGCCTGGGCCTGGGTGCCGCCATGCCCAATGCCGTGACGCTGACATCGGAGTTTGCGCCGCAACGCCGCCGTGCCGTGCTCGTGAACACCATGTTCTGCGGCTTTCCGCTTGGTTCCGCGGCCGGCGGCTTTGTCGCCGCCGCGATGATTCCGCACTTCGGCTGGCACAGCGTGCTGCTGCTTGGCGGCATCGTGCCGCTTGCGCTCGCGCTGTTGCTGGTGGTGCTGCTGCCGGAGTCCGTGCGCTACATGGTCCTGCGCAACTATCCTGCCACCCAGATCCGCAACGTGCTGCGGCGCGTGACTGGCGCAGACCTGTCCGAGGCCAACAACTTCATCATCGGCGAGCAGGCCCCTGCGACCCGATCCGCCATCGGCACCGTGCTGGCGCCCGGCTATCGCCTGGGCTCGGCGATGCTGTGGACCACTTACTTCATGGGCCTTGTCATCTTCTACCTGCTGACGAGCTGGATGCCGACGCTGATGAAGGACGCCGGTTTCTCGATCCAGCACGCGTCATTCCTGACGGCGCTGTTCCCGCTCGGCGGCGGCATCGGCACCATCGCGGCCGGCTGGTTCATGGACCGCTTCAATCCGAACAAGGTCATCGCCATCACCTACGCTGCAACCGGCGTACTGATCTACGCCGTGGGCCACGGCACCGGCAGCCAGGTGCTGCTGGGCGTGCTGATCTTCCTCGCCGGTACGGCCATGAACGGCGCCCAGTCTTCGATGCCTTCGCTGGCCGCGGCCTTTTACCCGACGCAGGGCCGCGCCACTGGCGTTGCCTGGATGCTTGGCATCGGCCGTTTCGGCGGCATCACCGGTGCGCTGCTCGGTGCCGAACTGCTGCGCCTGCACCTGGGCTTCGACACGATCTTTACGCTGCTCACCGTGCCGGCATTCCTTGCCGCCGGAGCGCTGCTGGTGAAGCATTTCAACAGCCGCCCCGTGGCTGCCGCCGACTCGGTCAATGGCGGCGCAAGCGTGGCAAGTCACTGAGCGGGAGCAGGCTGCGCCGCGGCGCGAATGCAGTTCGCCAGCGCCTCGGCCATCGGCGTGAGCGTGCGGTCGCCGTGCCGCAGCAGGCCGATCGGTTCCTCGGTGCCCTGCGTATCGATTGGCAGGAGTACCAGATCCCCCTCGGATACCGCACGGCTGGTGGCCGAGAGCGGCGCTGCCCACACGCTGTCGCTCTGCCGGGCCAGCAGCCGTCCGAGATAGGCGTCCGAAGTTTCCACGCAGCCGTCCGGCAGCGGCAGGCCGTGCCGGGCGAGCAGGCTTTCGGTGTTGTGGCGGGGAATCGAGCCTGCGGCCGGAATCACCAGCGGCCACGCCAGTGCGTCAACCAGCGTTGGCCGCGATACGGCGGCGAGGGGATGCCCGGGACGAACCGCCAGTGCCAGCGAGTCCGGGCCCAGCGACTCGAACCACAAGCTCTCCATGGCCACCGGGTCGTCCATCCGGCCAATGACCAGATCGAGCACATCCGCCTTGAGCTGGTCGATGAGGTTGCGGTTCATGCCGGTCTGCACGGCCAGACCGACCTCGGGATGCGCGGCGCGGAAACGCAGCAGGGCATCAGTCAACACCGCCGGCACCACGCTTGGCAGCGCACCTAGCCGGATGCGCTCCTGCGGCAGCGCATCCGCGCCGGCCATGCTGTCCGCCGCGGCATCGATATCCGCGAGGATGCGCAGGGCGTGGCGCAGGAAGCGCGTGCCGGCGGTGGTCAGTTCAGTGCCGGCCCGCTGCCGGACCAGCAGGCGGGTGCCGGCCAGTTCCTCGAGCTCGCTCAGTGTCTTGGAGACAGCCGGCTGCGTCAGCCCCAGGCGTTCGGCGGCGCGGCCCAGGTGCTGGGTCTGGGACACGGCCACGAAACAATAGAGGTGCCGCAGCCGCACGCGATTGCGGAAGATTTCGAGCGCGAGTGGGCCTTGGAGTTTCATGTCAAAAAGTTATCGTATTTCGACGAATTCTTAATTTACATGACTTTATGTGTTGTTTAAAGTCAAACCATTCCAATGACAAGGAGACTGCGCGATGACCCGTCTTGCCCAGTACCGCCGTCCCTACTGGGACACCCAGCCCGAATACCGCTTCGATCCCTATGCCTCGACGCAGAAGCGCTCGCCGGGCCAGCCGCTGATTACGCTGCCGCAGTCGCTGTCTGAAGTGACCGGTCCCACCTTTGGCGCCGAGTTCGTCCGTGAAGGCGATAACGACCTCACCGTCGGCAACGGCGGCGAGCCCATCGGCGAGCGCATCCTCGTGACCGGCCGCGTGCTGGACGAGAATGGCAGGCCGGTGCCGAACGCGCTGATCGAGGTCTGGCAGGCCAATGCGGCCGGCCGCTACGTGCACAAGCGCGACCAGCATGATGCGCCGCTCGACCCGCATTTCTCGGGCGAGGGCCGCACCGTCACCGATGCCAGCGGGCGCTACCAGTTCAAGACCATCAAGCCGGGCGCCTATCCCTGGCGCAACCACCACAATGCCTGGCGGCCGCAGCATATCCACTTCTCGCTGTTCGGCAACGCCTACGCCACGCGGCTGGTGACGCAGATGTATTTCCCCGGCGATCCGCTGTTGCCGTTCGATCCGATCTTCAACTGCGTGCCGGACGAAAAGGCGCGCGACCGGCTTGTGGCCAGCCTCGACTGGGAGACGACCCAGCCCGAATACGCGCTCGGCTACCATTTCGATATCGTGCTGCGTGGCCGCGATGCCACGCCGATGGAGTAAGACCATGCTTTACGCCACCGCATCCCAGACCGTCGGCCCTTATCTCCATATCGGCCTGAACGGCCTGAACTGCGCCGACCTGACCGCCAGCGCGCCGGAACTGGCTGGCCAGCGCATCGTGATCGAAGGCCGCGTGACCGACGCCGACGGCGAGCCCGTGCCGGACGGCATGGTCGAGATCTGGCAGGCCAACCCCGCCGGCCGCTACCGCCACCCCGACGATGCGCGCGAGCTGCCGCTGGTGCCTGGCTTTACCGGCTTCGGCCGCGTGCCGACCGAGGCCGACGGCTCGTTCCGCTTTGTCACCGTCAAGCCCGGCACCGTGCCCGGTCCGGACGGCCGGCCGCAGGCGCCGCATATCATGGTGTCGGTGTTCATGCGCGGGCTGGTCAAGCATGTCGCCACGCGCATGTACTTCCCGGACGAAGCGGCCGCCAATGCTGCCGATGCCGTGCTGGCGCTGGTCCCCGCCGAGCGCCGCGGCACGCTGATTGCCAGCGATGCCGGCAACGGCACGCTGCGCTGGGACGTGGCGCTGCAGGGGCAGGGCGAGACGGTGTTCTTCGATATCTGAAGGCCCCGCTGCCGGCAACAGACGCATAATCGGGTGGCCGTCGATGTCACGGCCACTCACGCTACCCATCGCCCCCAATGCCAACCGCTATGCGTCTTACCGATCCCATGTCCGGCAGCCCGGCCGTGCTGGACATTTTCTCCGACGCCGGCACGGTGCAGCGTATGCTTGCCGTGGAGGCCGCGCTCGCGCGCGCCGAAGCCGACAGCGGCGTGATCCCTGCCGCGGCCGCGGCCGTGATTTCAGACGTCTGCCGCGACCCCGGCATCATTGACCGCGACGCGCTTGCGCAAGCCGCTGTCGCTGCCGGCAATCTCGCCATTCCCTTCGTCAGGCAACTGACCGCCGCCGTGGCCGCGCGCGATGCCGAGGCGGCGCGCTTTGTCCACTGGGGCGCCACCAGCCAGGACATCATCGACACCGCACTGGTGCTCCAGGCCGGCGACGCGCTGCGCGCGCTGGATGCCGACCTGGTGCGCCTGGGCGAAGCCTGCGCCGCGCTGGCTTCGGCGCATCGGGCCACGCCGATGGTCGCGCGCACCTGGCTCCAGCATGCCCTGCCAGCCAGCTTCGGCCTCAAGGCCGCGGGCTGGCTCGATGCGCTGCGCCGCGATCTCGGCCGTCTCGATGCCACCCGTGTCCAGACCCGCGTGCTGCAGTTCGGCGGCGCCGCCGGCACGCTCGCCAGCCTTGGCCAGGCCGCGCCCGCGGTGACCGCCGCGCTGGCCCGCGAACTGGACCTGGCCGCCCCTGTGCTGCCGTGGCACGCACATCGCGACCGCATGGCCGAGATCGCCACCACGCTGGGCATGCTGATCGGCACGCTCGGCAAGATGGCGCGCGATATCTCCCTGATGATGCAGACCGAGGTGGCGGAAGTGGCCGAGCCAGCCGGCCCCGGCCGCGGCGGCTCCAGCACCATGCCGCACAAGCGCAACCCGGTCGGCTGCGCGGCAGTGCTGACGGCCGCGGTGCGCGTGCCCCCGCTGGTGGCGACGATGCTGGCGGGCATGGTGCAGGAACATGAACGCGCCCTGGGCGGCTGGCAGGCAGAGTGGGACACGCTGCCGCAGATCGTGACGCTGGCCGCCGGCGCGCTGCGCCAGATGGGCGAGGTCGTGGCGGGGCTGCAGGTCGATACGGCGCGCATGCGTGCCAACCTCGGCCTCACCCATGGCCTGATCCTCGGCGAGGCGGCGATGCTTGAACTTGGCAGCAGGATCGGTCGGCTGCCAGCGCACCATCTGGTAGAGCGTGCCTCGCAACGTGCGGTGGCCGACGGCACCAGCCTGCGCGACGCGCTTGCCCTCACGCTGCAATCCGACCCGGCGCATGCCGGCCTGCTCGATGACGCCGTGCTGGACCGCCTTGCCGACCCGGCCAACTACGCGGGCCAGTCAGCTGCCTTTGCGGACGCCGCCGTGCAGGCCTGGCAATCCGCGCTGGCGGCGCGCCAGTCCTGAGACTGCCCTGAGCCCGGAACTACCGCGATGCGCCGGCCACGCCGCCGGCCGCGCACCCAAGGAGACTGTATTGCCCTACCTCGACCACGCCGGCGCCCGGCTCTTCTACACCGTTGACGGCCCCGATTCCGCGCCGGCCATCCTCTTCTCGAACTCGCTCGGCACCGACCACACCATGTGGGAGCCGCAGGCTGCCACGCTGGCCGGGCGCTTTCGCGTGGTGCGCTACGACACCCGCGGCCACGGCCGCTCGACCGCGCCTGGCGATGCCTTTACCGTGGCGCAGCTCGGGCAGGACGTCATCGCCATCCTGGATGCGCTGGGGATCGGGCAGGCGGTGTTCTGTGGCCTGTCGATGGGCGGGCTCACCGGGATGTGGCTGGGCATCCATGCGCCGCAGCGGTTCTCGCATATCGTGCTGGCCAATACCGCCGCGAAGATCGGCAATGCCGACGGCTGGAATACCCGCATCGACACCGTGCTGCGCGAAGGCATGGCCGTGATGGTCGCGCCTTCGGTCGAACGCTGGTTCACGCCGGGGTTTGCCGCCACGGCGGAGCGCGCCCTGGACGGCTTGCGCGATGTGCTGGCCGGGCTCGATCCGCGCGGCTATGCGGCCAATTGCGCGGCCGTGCGCGACGCCGATTTCCGCGAGTCGGTCGCATCGATCCAAGTGCCGGTGCTGGTCATCGCCGGCAGCCAGGACCCGTCGACCCCTGCGCAGGAAGGCCGCGAGCTGGCTGATGCGATTCCCGGCGCCCGCTTTGTCGAACTGCCCGCCGCGCATATTTCCAGCTTCGAGCAGCCCGGCCGCTTCACGGCAGCGCTGCTCGATTTCGTGCGCGGCCGGCTGCCGGTGACCGATGATCATGCGCGCTACGACGCCGGCCTTGCCGTGCGGCGCGAGGTGCTGGGCAGCGCGCACGTGGACCGTTCGCTCGCACGGCTGACCCCGCTCAACGAGGAATTCCAGAACCTCATCACGCGCTATGCCTGGGGCGAGATCTGGACGCGCGAAGGCCTGCCGCGGCATACGCGCAGCCTGCTGACCATCGCCATGATGGTGGCGCTGAACCGCCCGGAGGAGCTCAGGTTGCATCTGCGCGCCGCCGCCAACAATGGCGTGACGCGCGACGAGATCAAGGAGGTGCTGCTGCAGACCGCGATCTATTGCGGCGTGCCGGCGGCGAACTCGGCCTTTCATCTGGCCGAGGAGGTGTTCGCCGGGATGGACCAGGCCGGCTGACCGGTCACCCCGCCGCATCCGCGGGCGGCGGCATGGCTGCCGGCAGCCGCGCGCGCCCCGATTGCCGGAACTCTGTCGGCGACTGTCCTACCAGCCGCGCGAAGAAGCGCGAGAAGTAGGCGGCGTCGGAGAACCCGAGCGACAGGGCGATGTACTTGACCTCCAGGTCGCTGAAGAGCAAGTCGCGCTGCGCCTCGGCCAGCACGCGCGCATGGATCATCTGCAGGGCCGACTGCCCGCACGCCTGTCGGCACACGCGGTTGAGCTGTGTGGGCGTGATGCCGATGGCGCCGGCATAGTGCGCGATTTCCTTCTGCTCACGATAAGCTGACTCGAGCATCTGCTGAAAGTGCTGGAAGTGCCGCGCGGGCCGGCTGTTGCTGCGCACCGCGGCCGGCGCGGTGGCATTGGCCAGCCGCGCGATGCCGATCAGCAGCAGCGTCATCAACGCCGACAGCGACGCCCCCGGCCAGGCGGACACAGTTTCCATCTCGCCACGAACGAGCGCCAGCGTATCGGCCAGCGCGTGGCCCCGGCGCACGCGGTCGTGGCGCGGACGGGCGAACAGCGGCAGCGCATCCGGCACACCGGCCAGCAGCGTGCGCAGGTGGCTGTCGGTCATGGTCACAACCATGCCGTCGGTGTCCGGAGTGAAGACAAAGCCGTGGATGTGCCGTGGCGGCATCGTCACCAGCGAACCGCTGCGCAGCGGTTCGCGCCGCTCCTCCAGCAAGGCTTCGCCGGCGCCTGAGTGAATGTACAGAATTTGCAGGAAGCGCTCATGCCGGTGTGGCTTGATCTCCCACCCGTGCAGGCGGCTGCGCGCGGCGATGGACTCAAAATGCAGCTGGTTTGACAGCAATTCCGAGGGATTGGTGCCGTACAGCGAGTACGTCGGGACAGGTCTCACGGTGGCTTCAGTGTTTACCAGCGATGTTCCGATTGTCCTGTCATTGGTTCGATCTGTCCATTCCTTGGCGGGCCACCGCCGACTATCTTTAGCGGCAGAAGACGGATACCCACAAGGAGACAAGACATGCGCACCCAGGTTGCCATCATCGGCGCCGGCCCGGCCGGCCTGCTGCTCGGCCAGTTGCTGACACGCGCCGGCATCGACAACATCATCATCGAACAACGCAGCCCCGAATACGTGCTTGGCCGCATCCGCGCGGGCATCCTGGAGAGCGTCACCGTCGACGCGCTGGAACGCGCCGGCGTGGCCCGGCGGCTGCATGCGGAAGGCCTGGTCCACCACGGCATCGCACTGTCGTACGGCGGGCAGCGCCACCATATCGACCTGCATGCGCTGATCGGGCGCAGCGTCACCGTGTACGGGCAGACCGAGGTCACGCGCGACCTGATGGAAGCGCGCCGCGCCGACGGCACCCCCACCATCTATGAAGCGCAGGAAGTCAGCGTGCAGGGCTTCGACGGCAGCACGCCGTCGGTGCGCTATCGCAAGGATGGCGCCATGCACGAGGTTGCCTGCGACTACATCGCCGGCTGCGACGGCTTTCACGGCATCTGCCGCGAGAGCGTGCCGGTGGCGGCGCGGCAGGTGTTCGAGCGCGTCTATCCGTTTGGCTGGCTGGGGCTGTTGTCGGAGACGCCACCCGTTGCCGATGAGCTGGTCTACGCCAGCCATGAGCGCGGCTTCGCGCTGTGCAGCATGCGTTCACGCCACCGCAGCCGCTACTACGTGCAGGTGGCGTCGAGCGAGCGCGTGGAAGACTGGTCCGATGAGCGCTTCTGGCAGGAGCTGCGCAGCCGGCTCGATCCGCAGACGGCAAGCGCGCTGGTGACCGGGCCCAGCATCGAGAAGAGCATTGCGCCGCTGCGCAGCTTTGTGTGCGAGCCGATGCGTTTTGGCCGGCTGTTCCTGGCGGGCGACGCGGCGCATATCGTGCCGCCTACCGGGGCCAAGGGGTTGAACCTGGCGGCCAGTGATGTGCTGGCGTTGTCCGAGGGTTTTGAAGCCCGTTACCGCCATGCCGATGCCAGCGGCCTCGATGGCTATTCCGCGCGTTGCCTGCAGCGGGTGTGGAAGGCCGAGCGCTTCTCGTGGTGGATGACTTCGCTGTTGCACCGGTTTCCGGATGCGGATGCGTTCTCGTTGCGGATGCAGCGGGCGGAGCTGGACTATTTGGTGGGGTCGGAGGCGGCGTCGCGGGCGCTGGCGGAGAATTATGTGGGGTTGCCGTATTGAGCTGAGTGCGCTGCGCGATTGCTGACAGCTTTTGCATGCTGCGGGTTTGCCCCCTCTCCCGCGAGCGGGAGAGGGAGCAAACAATCGGGTTCCCGGAACTCGGTAGCACCTTGCCGGCAGCCAACGCTACGCTACCAGCGCGCCGGCACCCGGCACCATCGCCTGCACCGCCTGCAGCGTGTCTCCGACCACCCCACCCACCAGCACCACGGCCGGGCTGGCCAGCCCCGCTGCGAGCGATTCGGCGAGCGTGCCGAGCGAGCCGGTCCAGCTGCGTGCCTGCTCGCTGCCGGCATGCATCACCACCGCCGCTGGCATGTCGCTGCACATGCCCGCCGCCAGCAAGCCGTCGCGGATCGCCGCGATCCGGCTCATGCCCATATAGATCACCAGCGTGGTGCCGCCACGCACCAGCGCCTGCCAGTCGGGCGAGCCGTGCGCGCTGGTATGGCCGGTGACAAAGGTCACGCCATGGCAGTGCGCGCGGTGGGTCAGCGCAATCCCCAGTGCCTGCGCGGCGGCCATGCCGCTGCTGATGCCGTTGACGATCTCGACGGCCATGCCGTGGCCGCGCAGGAAGGCCGCTTCTTCGCCGCCGCGCCCGAACAGCAGCGGATCTCCGCCCTTGACGCGCGCCACGTTGCGGCCGGCCAGCGCATGCTGCAGCGTCAGCTGCTGGATGCGTTCCTGGCTGACCGAGCAGCGCCCGCCGCGCTTGCCGACCCACTCCACATGGGTGCCGGGGCTGGCATAGCAGGACATCTCCGGCGCGACCAGGTCATCGACCAGCCAGACCTCGGCCGCGGCCAGCGCGCGCATGGCGCGTACCGTGACCAGGTCCGGGCTGCCGGGGCCGACGCCGACCAGCCAGACCTTGCCGGGCTTCAGGGGGGAATTCATCTTGGCCTCCTGCAATGGGGCATCACCACGCCGGCTCAGTGGCTGGTGCCGGCCGAGCGCGTGGTCTTGTTGAAGACGTTGTACTTGCCGATTGGCTTGTCCATCGGCAGGCGCCTGACCTCCTGCAAGGTGGCCGCGTCGTACACGACGATGGCGCCGTCGCGCTCCATCAGGCTGACCAGCGCGTAGCGCCCGTCGCGCGTGAATTCGACGTGGGCGGCGGTGCGCCCAGGGCTCGGCGTGACGCTGCCGACCACCCGCAGGCTTTGCTTGTCGATCACCTGCAGCGTGTCGCGCTTCGGGCTCATCATGGCGTCGGCCCAGGCGTAGGGGTTGTTTTCATGGCTGCGCAGGAAAAAGCCCGGGCCGTTGGTTGGTATGGTGGCGATCGTATGCCAGGCCTGCATGTCGATCACCGTGATGCGCCCCTGCCCGAGGTCGGGCGAGGCCATCACTTCACGGCCATCGCGCTGCCAGGTGATGCCGCTGCCCAGGTGCGGCATGCCGCCAAGCGCAAGCGCCGCAACCTTGCGGCCCTTCTGCAGGTCGATCACTTGTCCGCCACCTTTGCGCGAAGCGCCCAGGATATGGCGATAGGACTGGTCGAAGAAGAAGTCATCGAGCACATCATCCAGCACCACCACGCGCGGTGCCAGCGCGGGCAGCGGCGCGCCGGCCGCATCGGCATACGGAATCTCCCAGACCTCGGCGATATCCTTCAGCGCGGCAATAAAGCTGTGGCGCGGCGCGGCGTCGTAGACGGCGGAGACGCGCGAGGCCTCGCCATCGCGCCCCCTCACGTCGATCACCCGCGCCAGCGACAGGTCTTCGGCATGGAGCAGCACCAGCGTGCGCGGCAGCGTATTGCCGGCCAGCACCCAGCGGCCGTCGTCGCTGACGGCGACGTTGCGCGTGTTCACACCGGCCCGGATCTCCGCCACATAGGCCAGGTTCCACACGTCGTATTTGCTGACCCAGCCATCGCGGCTGGCCATGTAGACATAGCGGCCGTCGCGGCTGAACTTGGGGCCGCCGTGCAGCGCAAAGCGGGTGGCAAAGCGATGGACCGGTGCCAGCCGATCCCCGTCCAGCACGGTCACATGATGGCTGCCGGCCTCCACCACCACGAACAGGTTTTGCGGATCGGCGCTGAACACGGGCCGTGCCGGCAGGCTGCCGGGGGCGTGGTGGACGATATGGCTGGCGCGAATGGCCTCTGCGTTCCATTGCGGCGTGGCTGCGGGCGCCGTGCGCAGCCAGCGCGCCAGCGCCTGCAAGTCGGGTTCGGCCAGCGTGCCGGCGAATGCCGGCATCTGCGTGGCGGCACGGCCATCGTGCAGCACCTGGTCAAGTTCGCTGGCGCGCAGGCGTTCCAGGCTCTCCGGCAGCAGCGCGGGGCCCATGGCGCCGAGGCGGTCGGTGCCATGGCAGGTGGCGCAGTGCTGGCTGTAGACCGCCGCGGGTTCGGCGGCCATGGCGGATTGCGCGGCGCCGGCAAAGGCCAGGGCGATCAGCCATCGGAGCACGGTCTTCATGCTGCGACCTCCGTGCCCGGCGTATGCGCGATCTCGTCATCGCTCAGGTAGCAACCCGGGTCCTCCGCCCAGGGGTTGCCCGTCAGCGCAAAGGCGCGCACCCGGGTGTTGCCGTTGCAGATGGCGCGATATGCGCAGCCGGCGCAACGCCCCTGCAGCGGACGCGGCGTGCTGGCCAGGCCCGCCATCAGCGGATCGGCGCGGCTGGCCCAGATATCGCCGAACGGCCGCTCGCGCACATTGCCCACGGTCACGTGCCACCACATCGTGTCGGGATGGACATTGCCCAGGTTGTCGATATTGGCCACGCCGACGCCGGTGGCGTTGCCGCCCCAGTGTTCCAGCCGCTGGCGCATATCGGCCAGGCGATGCGGCAGGCGCCTGGCGATCCAGTACAGCAGGTACACGCCATCCGCATCGTTGTTGCCGGTGACGAAGTCGCCCGCATGGCCCTGCTGCGTGCGCTGCCAGACGTGGTCGAACAGCCAGTCGAGCGCGGCGCGGGTGCGGGCATGGTGCGCGTCTTCGGCGCGATGGCTGCGCGCACGGCCGGCATAGTTGAAGTGAGACAGGTAGAACTTGTCGATGCCCTCGCATTCGGTCAGGGCCACCAAGTCGGGCAGTTGCGCCGCGTTGGCTTCGGTCAGCGTCATGCGCACGCCCACGCGCAGGCCGGCCGCACGCGCGGCGCGCAGGCCGGCCTGCGCCTGCGCGAAGGCGCCGTCGCTGCGGCGGAACCGGTCGTGCGTGGCGGGCAAGCCGTCCAGGCTGACGCCGACGTAGTCGAAGCCCGCTGCCGCGAGCCGGGCGGCATGCCCTGCATCAAGCAGCGTGCCGTTGGATGACAGCGACAGGTGGAAGCCGAGCGCGCGCGCCCGTGCGGCAATCTCATAGAGGTCAGGCCGCAGCAGCGGTTCGCCCCCGGACAGGATCAGCGCGGGCACGCGCGCATCGCGCAGCTGGTCGAGCACGCGCAGCGCCTCGGCGGTATCCAGCTCGCCCTTGAAGTCCGTGTCGGCGGAGGTGGCATAGCAATGCCGGCAGTTGAGGTTGCAGCGGCGGATCAGGTTCCAGATCACCACCGGGCCGGCGGGCTTGCGCGGCGGCGGCACCGGGCCGGCATCGCGCAGGGCTTCCATGAAGCGGGACAGGCGGAACATGGGCGGGGTTTCCTATTGGTCTGGGCCGGGCGACGGCAGGCGCAGCCCGGTTTTCTTGAGGATGCGGGTGGACCACAGCACGTCGTGCGCGCGGCAGGCGTCGCCAAGCAGTGCCGCGATCGCGGCAACCTGCGGCGCGGCGTCTTCGCGGGAGCGCGCATGGACCATCGCGAACAGGTTGTAGGGCCAATTCGGCAAGTGGCGCGGACGGCGATAGCAATGGCTGACGAAGGGCAGGGCGCCGATGCGCTCGCCCAGCGTGTCAATGCACGCATCGTCCACGTCCCACACGGTCATGCCGTTGGCGCGCCAGCCCAGCCGGTAGTGGTTGGGCACGGCGCCGATACGGCGCAGCACGCCGCGCGCCTGCATCGCAGCCAGCCGCGTGATCACCTCGTGCTCGGTCAGGCCGAGTTCGCAGGCCACCGCCGCATAGGGCGCCGGCACCAGCGGCAGGCCGGCTTGCGTGGCGCGGATCAGCGCCAGGTCGACGGGATCGACAGGCTCGGACATCAGGCGGGCAGGTAGAGGTTGACGAAGAACTCGCGTTCCTTCGGGAACGGCAGGATCTCGACGCCGGCCGCCGCGGCAATGCGCGCGAGCACCGGTGCGACCTCCCCCGGCCTTGCCACCGCCAGCACGAACCACAGGTTCAGGTGATGCGTCCGCGCATAGTGGTGGGCGACCTCGGGGTGCGCGTTGACGGCGGCGATCACAGCTTCAATCCGTTCGGCTGGCGTATGGCAGGCGCACAGCACGAAGCTTCCGCCTGCGCGCTCGATCTGGTACAGCGGGCCGACGCGCGTCAGCACGCCTGCGGCAAGCAGCGCGCGCAGCCGCTCCAGCAGTTCGGCCTCGGTGATGCCGAGGGCCGATGCGGCTTCGGCATACGGATGCGGGACCAGTGGCAGGCCGCGCTGCAGCGCGTTGATGATGCGGCGGTCGAGCGGGTCGAGTGCTGCGATTGCACGGGTCATGCCGACACCTGCATGGCATAGCGTGTGCCGCGCTGCTTGTAGCAGCGCGTGCCGACCAGCACGGTCCCGGGCGCATGTTCCAGCCCGGCGGTGGCGTGGATGCGCGCCAGCGCGGGCTGCAAGTCCTCCGCATTGCGCGCATGGACCATCGCAAACAGGTTGTAGGGCCAGTCGGGCAGCCGGCGCGCGCGGCGGTAGCACAGGGTCACGCGCGCCTGCCGGGCCAACCGCATGCCGATGGCGTCCACGTGCGCGTCGGGCACGTCCCACACGCACATGGCGTTGTGGCCGAAGCCGAAGCGCCCATGCTGCAGCACCACGCCCAAGCGCCGGATCACGCCCTGCGCGGACCAGCGCGCCAGCCGCTCCAGGACCTGCGGCATCGGCATCCGCGCTTGCGCCGCCAGCGCGTGGAACGGGCGCGGCGTCAGCGGCAGGCCGGTTTCCAGTGCTGCCACCAGGCGCCAGTCGTCATCGTCCAGGGCGACAGGTGCGGCGGGAGCGGCCGCGCTGGCTGCGCGGCGGGCGCGTGCGCTGCCCGGGCGCGCGAGCGGGAAACCGAGGTCGATGTGATACTCGCGGGCCATGGGCAGGTCCAGCGGCGCCAGGCCGGTCATGTCCCCGATCGACGCCAGCGTGACGTCGAGCATGCGTCGCTCGCGCGCGCCCGCGACAAACCACAGGTTGTACGGGTGGCCGCTGCGCGCATAGTTGTGGCTGACCGCCGCGCAGGCGCTGACGCGCGCCGCCACGCGGTCCAGCTGGGCCGGCGGCACGGACAGCGCCGCCAGCGTGCTGACGCCGATCACGTTGGGCGCGAACACGGCGCCGACGCGGCTGATGCGCCCGCTGCCCAGGTCGCGTGCCAGCAGGCTCAGCAGCGTGTGTTCACACAGGCCGAGCTTGCCGGCCAGCGCCTGGTAGGGCCGCGGCTGCAGCGGGAAATCGCGCTGCAGGGTGTCGTAGAGGTTCAGTTCATCGTACATGGGGCCCTTACATGCCGAACCGTTGCGCGCGCACGGTGAAGAAGATGCCGCTGGGGTTGTCGGCGGGCAGCGTGGCAATGCGCGCCAGGCTGGCGGTGTCGTAGACCTCGACACGGTTGTCGTCGCGGCAGGACAGCCACAGCGACTCGCCCTTGGGTGTGAACTCCATGTGCAGCACGCCTCGGCAGGGATGCAGCGTGCGCACCACCTGGCGCGTGGCGGTGTCGATCACCTGCACCGTGTCGTTGTGGGGGAAGGCGAAGTTGACCCAGACCTGGCGCCCGTCTGGCCGTGCCATCACAAAGACCGGCTGGCCGGCCAGCGGCACGCGCGCGGCCTGCTGCCAGCCGTTGGCGGGGTCGGCCACCAACACCTCATGACGGCCGATCGCCGGCAGCCAGGCCATGCCCTGGGCCATGGCCCAGCCGCGCAGGTGCGGCATCTTGTAGACCGGCAGCGGCGCGCTGCCGCGGCCGTAGCCGGAGAGCACGCGGCGCGACAGCAGCGGCGCCTGCCACAGGTCGACCAGCGCCAGGCCGTCCTCACCGAACAGGCCGGCCAGGTACCAGCGGCCATCGGGCGTGACCAGTCCGTCGTACGGCTCGCGGCCGGCGGGCAGGCGTGTCACCTGCGGCCGGCGCGGATAGCTGGCGTCGATGATCCAGATCTCGCCGGATTCGAACAGGCTGGCGGCAAAGCGGCGGCCGGGCAGGTCGGCCAGGCCCACCACCTTGGAGCGGCGGCCGTCATTGCCGATCGCCGGCAGGTCAGCCAGCGGTTCAAGGGTCTGTGCGTCGAACAGGCGGATGCCGCCAGGCGCGTAGTTCTGCGCGGCCACCACGCGGCCATCCTGCGAGATCGCGCCGCCGATGCTGTTACCCGCCTGCAGCATGCGGTGGGTGATGCGGGCGCTGAGCAGGTCCACGCGCGTCAGTCCCCCGTCGCGGCCGAAGACATAGGCGTAGCGTGCATCGCGCGAGAACACCACGCTGGCGTGGGACAAGTCGCCGAGTCCTTCCACCGTTGCCAGCCGGGTCATGCCGGTGGTCTCGACAATCTGCAGCTGCCCGGCGGCGCGCTCCACCACCACGCCCAGGTCGCCGGTGCCGCGCACGGCGCTGGCACAACCCGCCACCAGCGCGGCGGCAACGGTGGCGCACAAGGCCGCGGCCAGGCCGCGGATCAGTTGCCTTGCGGCGAGGCGGCCGGTGGCTTGCCGGCCTGCAGTCGATCGATCAGCCATTGGGCTTCATCCTGCGTCATGAAGGGTTGCCAGGGCGGCATCGCGGTGCCGGGGCGGCCGTACAGCACGGTGGCGATCAGGCCCGCGGGCGGCTTGCCGGACAGCGCCTCGCGCGTCAACGGCGGGCCCAGCCCGCCGCGCAGCGTCATGCCATGGCAGGCGCCGCAGTCATCGCGCAGCCAGTGCGCAAGCTGCGCCTGCCGGGCAGGGGTGGGCTGGGCCGCCGCGCCGGGCGCTGCGCCCAGCAAGGCAGCTGCCAGCCCCGCCAGTGCAGCGCGCCGCCAGGCGATGTGATCACGCATGGTGGTGCCGGCTCAGTACACGTCGTGCTGCGTGTTGTAGGCGTTGAACTTGCCGGTCGGGGTGACCAGGCGCTTGTCCTTGATCACGGTCTTGAGCGTGCGGGTCTTGTCATCGACCACCACCAGCGCGGACTCGCCGTCCTTGGTGCCCCAGACCGAGAACCAGACCTCGTCGCCGGCCTTGTTGTATTCGGCCTGCACCAGGCGCCTGGCGCCCGCGCCCTTCAGCTCGGCCCATTCAGCGATCGGCAGCACCTTGTAGCCGGCTTCCAGGTTGCGCGTGTCGAATACCGCCACCGACTGGTTGAGCTTGGCGTCAGGGTTCAGCGGCGTGTCGACCCACAGGTTGGACGACTTCGGGTGGGTCTTGATGAAGAGCGAGCCGCCGCCCTGGCCCTTGATGGTCTGCACCACCTTCCACGCCTGCGCCGGGTGTCCGACCGGATCGGTGCCGATCAGGCTGATCGTCTCGTCGCCAAGGTGGCTGGTGGTCCAGACCGGGCCGAACTTCGGATGCGTGAAGTTGGCGCCGCGTCCCGGATGCGGGGTCTTGCCCACGTTGATCAGTGCGGCCAGCTTGTTCTCCTTGGTGTCGACCACGGCGATCTTGTCGGACGCATTGGCGGCCACCAGGAAGTAGCGGCCGGTGGCGTCGAAGCCGCCGTCATGCAGGAACTTGGCTGAATCAATCGTGGTGGTCTTCAGGTTGGACAGGTCCGAGTAGTTGACCATCAGGATCTTGCCGGTCTCCTTGGCGTTGATCACGAACTCCGGATGGAAATGGCTGGCGACGATGGCCGCCACGCGCGGCTCGGGGTGGTATTCGTTGTCCACGGTCATGCCGCGCGTGGAGACCACCTTGAGCGGCTCGAGCGTGTCGCCTTCCATGATCACGTACTGCGGCGGCCAGTAGGACCCGGCCACGGCGTACTTGTCCTCATAGCCCTTGTACTTGGAGGTCTCGACCGAGCGCGCCTCCATGCCGACCTTCACTTCCGCGACGATATCGGGCTTGGGCAGCCACAGGTCGATCAGGTCCAGCCGCGCATCGCGGCCGATCACATACAGGTAGCGCCCGGACGCCGACATGCGCGAGATATGCACCGCGTAGCCGGTCTTGACGATATTGATGATCTGCTTGCTGTCGCCGTCGATCAGCGCCACCTCGCCGGCATCGCGCAGCGTGACCGAGAAGAGGTTGTCAAGGTTGTACTGGTTCATCTTCCTGGTCGGGCGCTGGGCCACCGGCAGGATGTCCTTGCGGCTTTTCTCGATATCGGCCAGCGAGTACTCGGGCGGGGTCGGCGGGTCGAGCTGGATATAGCGCGCCATCAGGTCGACTTCCGGGTCGGAGAGATCGCCCGAGGTGCCCCAGTTCGGCATGCCGGCGGGGCTGCCGTACTTGATGAAGGTCTTCAGGTACTCGGTGCCGCGCGCGCGGGTGATGTCCGGCGTCAGCGCCTTGCCGGTCGCGCCCTTGCGCAGCACGCCGTGGCAGCCGGCGCAGCGCTCGAAGTAGATCTGCCGGGCGTGGTCGAACTCAGCGGCAGTGAGGGTGGGGATGGCGGCCTTCTGTTCCGCCTTCGGTTCTGCCTTGGTGGCTGCATGTGGCAGCCCGAGCCAGAGTGAGAGCGGCAATGCCGCGATTGCCGGGTACAGCCAGTTTTTTGCTTTCATGGGTGCCGTGGATCAGCGGTGAGGAAAGCGGTTTCGCGGTGCCCATGCCTGGGTGGCGGGCACCTGTCGTCATGTGGGAAGCATGCGGACACACTGACGACATGGAATTGACTGGCATCAAACGGCGGCGGTGGTGCGGGAACGAAGTGTGGGTGGTTGATGTTTGTCGTTTGCGATGGTGCAAGCGCACCGTGGAGGCGATGCGCTTGCAAGGCAGGGTTCAGGTCGGGCCCAAGCGGTCGCGCGTGCGCCTGGCCACGTTCGTTGTCCACGGGAACGCGCCCCGGTACTGCTGGATGAACTGCTCGATCTCGCCGCGCTGCCGCAGCGACAGGCCGATCATGTCCAGCCCTTCGATAAACATGCGGCGGTGCCGTGCCGACAGGTCGAAGGCGTAGTCGCCAGACGGAGTGCGCACCCGCATCGCCTCGACATCGATGCTGATGGTGTTGCCCGCGTCCGCATCCACGTCGTTCATCAACGGCTCGATCACCTCACGCGGCAGCATCACCAGCAGCAGCCGGTTGTTCATCGCGTTCGAATAGAAGATCTCGCCGAAGCTCGGCGCAATCACGGCGCGGATGCCAAATTGCTGCAGGCCCCAGACGGCGTGCTCGCGGCTGGAGCCGCAGCCGAAGTTGGCGCCGCTCACCAGGATACTGGTGCCGGCGTACTCGGGCCGGTTCAGCACGAAGCCAGGGCGCGGCGCGCCGCTGGCATCGAAGCGGTGGTCGTAGAGGATGCCCTCGGCCAGCCCGGCCTTGTCGATCCCGCGCAGAAACTGCTTGGGGATGATCTGGTCGGTATCGAGGTTCTCGAAGCGGATGGCGGCGCCTTTGCCGGCGATGCAGGTGTGTTCAGGCATGGGTGATCTCCAACTTGCGGACGTCGGTGATGACGCCGGTGACCGCTGCCGCGGCGGCCATGGCCGGGCTCATCAGGTGGGTGATGGCACCGCGTCCCTGCCGGCCCTCGAAATTGCGGTTGGTGGTGGAAGCGCAGCGCACGCCGTCGGCGAGCACGTCGTCGTTCATGGCCAGGCACATCGAGCAGCCCGGTTGCCGCCATTCAAAGCCGGCGGCGGTGAGGATCCCGGCCAGGCCCTCGCGCTCGGCCTGGGCCTTGACCGCGCCCGACCCAGGCACCACCATGGCCCGGACCCCTGCAGCGACCTTGCGGCCGCGCACTACGCTGGCCACCGCGCGCAGGTCCTCGATGCGGCCGTTGGTGCAGGAGCCGATGAAGACGTGCTGGATCGGCGTGCCTGCCAGCGCGGCGCCCGGTTGCAGGTGCGTGTACGCCAGCGCGCGCTCGACCGAGCGCTGCTCGGCCTCGTCGATCTGGTCTTCCGGGAACGGGATCTGCCCGGAAACCGGCAGCACCTGGTCCGGGCTGGTGCCCCAGGTGACGTAGGGCTCGATCTCGCTCGCGTCGAACACGAAGTCCATGTCGAACACGGCGTCCGGATCGCTCTGCAGCGTGGCCCAGTAGCTGAGCGCGGCGTCGCGCTGCGGGCCTTCGATATCCACGGCGCGGCGCAGCACATAGTCGGTGGTGACCGCGTCCGGCGCGATCAGCGCGCCGCGCGCCGCGGCTTCCACGGTCATGTTGCACAGCGTGAAGCGGGCCTCGACGCTCAGGTCGCGGATCGCCGATCCGCAGTACTCCACCACGTAGCCGCGCGCACCTTGCGCGCCGATCGCGCCGATGATCCTGAGGATCAGGTCCTTGGCGGTGGTGCCGGCGGGCAGCTTGCCGTCCACGCGGATGCGCATGGTCCTGGCCATCCGGTAGACCAGCGTCTGGGTGGCCAGCACATGCTCGACCTCGGACGTGCCGATGCCGAAGCCCAGCGCGCCGAGCGCGCCGTAGGTGGTGGTATGGCTGTCGCCGCAGATCACCACCATGCCCGGCCGGATCATGCCGTGCTCGGGCGCGATCACGTGCTCGATGCCCTGCAGCGTGTCGTTGGTGTCGAACAGCGGGATCGCGTGCCGCTCGCAGTTGGCACGCAGGTTGGTGGCCTGCAGCGCCGAGGCCGGGTCCGCGATCACGCGGATCGCTGTGGGGTGCGTCGGGATGATATGGCTGACCACCGAGACGTTCTGTCCCGGCACCAGCACGCCGCGGCCCTGTTCATGCAACCCGGCGAAGGCCTGCGGGCTGGTGTACTCGTTCATCAGGTGCAGGTCGCAGTACAACAGCACATTGTCGTCGTCGATCCTGGCCACGGTATGGGAGTCGACCAGCTTCTGGTATAGCGTCTTGGGGGTCATGGCAACTGCCTTGTCTGTCGTTATTCCGCGGTGATGCCGCGCTGCCTGATCAGGTTGGCCCACACAGGCATCTCCTTTTCCAGGCGCTGGCGTGCCGCCTCGGGCGTGGTCGGGGTGGGCTCGAAGCCTTCCTTGAGCATGCGGTCACGGGTTGCCTGCGCGGCCAGCGCGGTGTTCAGTGCCGCGTTCAGCTTGTCGATCACGGGCTTGGGCGTGCCGGCCGGGGCAAACACCATGAACCAGGTCTCGAAGGCATAGCCGGGCAGGCCCGCCTCGGCCGCGGTCGGCACATTGGGCAACTGCGGCGAGCGCCTGGTGCCGGTGACGGCGAGCGCCTTGAGCTTGCCGCCCTGCACATGCTGCTGCGCGGCCGAGACCACCGGGAAGCTCATGTCCACCTGGCCCGCAATGGTGTCGACCAGGGCCGGGCCGCCGCCGCGGTACGGCACGTGGACGATGGAGACGTTGGCCACCGACTTGAACAGCTCGGCCGACATATGGAAGGTGCTGCCGTTGCCCGCGGACCCGTAGGTCAGCTTGCCCGGCGTAGCCTTGGCCGCCGCGATCAGTTCCTGCAGGTTCTTGGCGGGCACGTTGTTGTTGACCACCAGCACATGCTGCGAGCTGGCGACCATGCCGATGGGGGCCAGGTCTTTCAGCGTGTCGTAGGGCATGCGCGGGAACAGGCCCGGGTTGATCGCCAGGGACACGGTCTGCAGGCCGATGGTGTAGCCATCGGCGGCGGCCTTGGCCACGGCATCGACGCCGATATTGCCGCCGGCGCCGGCACGGTTCTCGACCACGATGGTGCCGCCCAGGCTCTTCGACCAGGCATCCGAGACCAGGCGCGCGGCGATGTCGGCGCTGCCGCCCGGGGCGTACGGCACGATCAGGCGTACCGGGCGCTGGGGATAGGACTGCGCCGCGGCCGTGCCGATCGACGCGGCACACAGCAGCAAGGCCGTGAGGTGGGCAACTTTCATGAGTGTCTCCTGGTTTAGGAATCGTTATGGAAACCATCGTATCATTCACTCAGAAGCACATAATTCAAACTCAGTTACTTCTTTGTTTCCTGGTATTCACTAATGGATAACCTCTCGGACGTCGCGTTCTTCGCGTGCATCAACAAGCACGGCAGCCTGGCCGGCGCAGCGCAGGAGCTTGGCGTGACGCCGCCCGCGGTCAGCAAGCGGCTGGCGGGGCTGGAGGCACGGCTGCGCGTCCGGTTGCTGCACCGGACCACGCGCCGCATCAGCCTGACGCCGGAAGGGGAAAGCTATCTGGTGGAAGGGGCGCGGATCCTTGCGGAGATGGAGGCGCTGGAGCGATCGATCGCGGGCACCGGCAGCACCCCGCACGGCTTGCTGAAGATCGGCGCAACGCTCGGCTTCGGACGGCGGCATATCGCGCCGGCACTGTCGGGGTTCTCGCGCCGCTTTCCGAATATCGAGGTCCAGCTCTACCTGAGCGACCGGCCCCTGAACCTGGTCGAGCAGGGCCTGGACGCCATGATCCACTTTGGAGAGATGCCGGACGTGCGGCTGACGGCGCGCCTGCTGGCCAGCAACCGCCGCCTGCTCTGTGCCGCGCCGTCCTACCTGGAAGCGCGGGGCGAGCCGTCGAGCCCGCGCGAGCTGGCGCGGCACAACTGCATCTTCATCCGCGAAGCCGACGAGACCTTCGGCACCTGGCACCTGCGCCATGGCGCACAGCAGGAGACCGTCAAGGTCCGCGGCACCATGAGTACCAATGACGGGGAATCGGCGCTGGCCTGGGCGCTGGATGGCCAGGGCCTGATCGTGCGCTCCGAGTGGGATGTTGCGGAGCACCTGCGCAGCGGCGCCCTGCGCCGGGTGCTGCCGCAATGGCAGTTCGCGCCCGCGGATATCCATCTCGTGTTCCCGGCGCGCAACCATCGTCCGGACAAGGTGCGGGCGCTGGTGGACTTCCTGCTGGACCACTTTGCCAGCCACCGTGCGTCCGGCGCGGGCAGCGCGGACAACTGCTGGTAGCCATCCGGCGGCGATCATGCGCGGTATCGGGGCCGCGCCACCCGATACTGGGGGGCGATTCCAGCGCCACTAGCGTCCATCATGACTGGCAATACCAGAAGCCTGATGGAAACGCGCATGGAAACAGCCCCCACGCCCCAACCCGGACGCACGCTGCGTCACACCCGCCAGATCGAATGCCGCGGTTATCTGCGCGACGATGGCCTCTATGACATCGAGGCCGATATGCATGATATTTCCGCCGACGCCACCGAATTGCCCTTTGTCAGCGTGCCCGAAGGTGGCCTCATTCACCAGATGCGCCTGTGCATAACCATCGACGCGGACCTGGTGATCCGGCGTTTCGAGGCCCGCACCGAGACCGGCCCGACGCCGTACTGCGCGGAAATCAACGCCGCCTATCGGCAGCTGGAGGGTCTGCGCATCGGCGGTGGCTTCCGGCAGCAGGCCAGGGCGCGCCTGGGGGGCGCCAAGGGTTGTACCCACCTGACGGAACTGCTGGGGCCCCTGGCCACCACCGCGATGCAGACCATGATGTCGGTCCAGCGCGAACAGACGCCGTGGGATGCCAAGCTGGCAGGAGACGAGCCCGTACCCCGGCCCTGGATACTGGACACCTGCCACGCCTACCGCAACGACGGCGAGGCCGTGAACGTCATATGGCCGTTGCACCGTCGCGCGAGCGACTGAACGCGGCAGCCGCGGTCGCCGCCCCCGCCTCGTCCTTCATGGCGAGGATGAAGCCCCCCACCTGTGCAATGTCATCAAGAGCCATGCAGGGCAGCACCGTGTCCATGCGCGCATCGGTGGCCAGCGCGATGATCGAAGGATCGCCCGGATAGTAAGGCGCGCGCCCGTGCGCCGGCCGGTAGACCTCGATGCGCGGAATCGCCTCGCGCCGGAAGCCTTCCACCAGCGTGATATTGGCCGGCCGCAGGCGCGCCACCTGCTCGGCCAGCGTCGGCTCGGCCTCGTCGGCCAGTTCGCGCACGATGGCAAAGCGATAGGGCGATGCCACCATCACCTCGGCCGCGCCGGCGGCGCGAAAGCGCGCGCTGTCCTTGCCCGGCGGTTCCAGTTCCAGCGGATGATGGCTGTGCTTGATCACGTTGACGGTCAGGCCCTGTGCGCGGAACCACGGCAGCAGCGCCGTGATCAGCGTGGTCTTGCCGCTGCCGGAGGTGCCGGTGATGCCTAGGATGAAGGGATGCATGGTGTCAGGGTTCGCAGGATTCGCGGAGTTCAGTTTGGGCGGGCAGCGGGCACACCAGCGGCAGGAAGCTGTCGGCACGCTGCGAATAGGCCAGCAGTGCGCCGGCCTGCAGGTCGAAATACCAGCCGTGCAGCGTCAGCCTGCCGGCCTCCAGCGCACGCCGCACGAATGGGAAAGTCTGCAGGTTGCGCAGCGACACCAGGGTCGCCGCCTGCTCGCAGCCGCGCTGGCGCTCGGCGGCGCTGGCCGTGGCCAGGGTTTCCTCTACCTGCCTGCGCGCCGGTGCGGCGATGCGCACCCAGGCGCCGATGTAGTCGGGGTCTTCGCCTTCATCGGGCGGATGGTCGCCGGCGTCGGCCGGCTGCGCCAGCAAGGCGCGGATGCCGCCGCAGCCGCCGTGGCCCATCACGATGATGCGGGCCACGCGCAGCTGCTGCACGGCAAACTGGATCGCTGCGGATACGCCGTGCAGGCTGCCTTCATGGCGGCCGGTGCAGGGCGGCACCAGGTTGCCGATATTGCGCACGGTAAAGAGCTCGCCCGGATCGCAGCCCAGCAGCAGGCCAGGATCGACGCGTGAATCGCTGCAGCCGATCAGCAGCGTGGGCGGGCGCTGGCCGGTGCGCAGCGTGTCGAACAGCCCGGGCTCGTCGTCGAAATAGCGTTGCTGGAAGCGTTCGAAACCTTTGAGCAGTTGTTCGATGTGATGCATGGCGGCATCCAGGCACTACTGCACCAGCGGGCTGTCGGCGCCTTCCAGCTCGATGCCTTCGATGCGCGCGCGCCCGATCAGCAGGCTGGCGTATTGCTTCCAGGCACGATCGCGCGCGGCGCTGGCCAGGGCGCGGGCAATGTCGCCGCGTACCGCATCAAAGGGCAGGCGCGTGCCGGGGCAGCGTTCCAGGACGCGCACGATATGCAGGCCGAAGCGGGTTTCCACCAACTGCGGCAGCACGCCGTCCTGCTGCGCGGCGAACAGCGCGCGCTCGAATTCCGGAGCGGTCTCGCCGCGGAACACGCGGCCAAGCCGGCCGCCGTTGGCGCCGCTCGGGCAATTGGACAGCGCGCGGGCGTGCTCGGGGAAGGTGGAAGGATCGCCCCGCACCAGTGCCAGCGTCTGCGCGGCGATCTCGCGCAGCGCGTCCAGCGGCACGCGCGGCGTGACCTGGAACAGGATATGGTCGGCCTCGACCCATTCGCCGTCGCGAAAGCGCTCCGGGCGGCTGTCGTAGTGGCGGCGGCAGCTGGCTTCGTCGGGCTCGGGGATGCCGGCCTCGCGTTCCAGCAGCGCCAGCGCCAGGGCGTCGTCGTCCAGCCCTTCGGCGGCGAGGCCGATGCGGTCGGCTTCGGCACGTACCAGCTGGCGCAGGATGGCCGAAATGGTGGCCAGCCGCGCCGGGTTGGCCGCATCGTGATGGTGGTCCAGTTCGCGTTCGATATCGGCGTCGCGCAGTTCCACGCCATTGACGGTGACAGGCATGCTGTTCTCCTTGTCGGGTTGCGGCGCTCAGCGGCTACGCACCAATTGCCAGGCGCGGCCGAGATAGCCGACCGAGGCAAAGCCGCTCCACACATGCACCAGCCGCGTGAACGGGAAGATCGCGAACAGCGTGATGCCCATGAACAGGTGCGCCTTGAACAGCAGCGGCGCATCCGCGACATAGCCGGCGGCGTCGCCGCGCAGCGTGACGATGTGCTGCGCCCAGGTCATCAGCTGCACCATCATGTGGCCGTCCATGTGGCTGGCGGATTCGAAGATGGTGGACAGGCCCAGCAGCAGCGTCACCAGCAGCCACAGCAGCAGCACCTTGTCGCCGGTGCGGGTGACCGCCGACACGCGGGCGTTGGTCAGGCGGCGGTGCAGCAGGATCAGCAGCCCGGCCAGGCACATGGTGCCCATCACGCCGCCGGCGGCCATCGCCACGGCCTGCTTGAAGCCGTGCGAGACACCCAGCGCATCCCACACCGCCACCGGCGTCAGCAGGCCAACCAGGTGCCCGAAGAACAGGCCCAGGATGCCGACATGGAACAGGATGTTGCCGGTGCGCAGGTTGCCGCGGTACAGCACCTGCGAGCTGTCGGTCTTCCAGGTGTACTGCTCGCGCTCGAAGCGCGCCAGGCTGCCGAACAGGAAGATGGCGGCAGCGATATACGGGTAGATGCCGAAGAGGAATTGGTGGATCGTTGCCATGGTGTGTTAACCCATTGTCTGGTGTTCAGTTTGCATTGCCATGCCCGGTCAGCAGGCAGCCGGCACTGGCGCCCTGACACGCGGATCGCGCGGATAGAATTTCACCGCTTGCGGACCCGTCTGCGGCGCCAGCAACGGTTCCACGCCGTCGGCTCCCGGCCCGAAGGTCTCCAGCGCCTCGTCCATGTCGCGCACCGGCGGTTCCTGCTGCGGTTGCGGCTGCACGTCGGTCAGCGTGCGCAGCACCGCGAACACGCTGGCGTAAGGGCTCTGGTTGCGCGTCAGGCGCTCGCCGATCGCGGCCAGCACGTGGATGGCCTCGCCCAGCAACTGCTCGGCGCGTGCTTCCTTGCCGTCGGCCACCAGTGCGCCGAGGAACTCCAGGAACAGCGGCACGTAGTCGGGCAGCTCGGACGCCGCGGGTTCAAAGCCGTCGCGCCGGTACTCGTCGATCAGGTCGACCATGGCCTGGCCGCGGTCGCGGCTCTCGCCGTGCACGTGCTCGAACAGGTGCAGCGAGTGCGCCGGGTTGCGGTCGAAGGTGGCGACGTAGTTCTCCTGCAGCGCGATCAGCGACTCGCTGCGCAGCAGGCCGGTCACGGGGGCCAGCAGCTCGCGCGCCTGCGGCCATTCGGCCAGCGCGGCATCGATCTCGGGCAGGGCGTCCAGCAGATCCTGCTCGGGATAGCCGAGCAGGGCGCTGAGGATGGGATAGAGGGGCATGTTGTTCTCCGTGCGGTTCGTGGGACGCATCAGCTCATCACGGCGTTCTTGCGCGACTTGGGCATGTCGACAAAGTGGACGCTGCCCTGCGGCTTCTTGCCGAACAGCGAGCCGTCCGAAGTACCGCCCGAGCAGCCGTTGCCAAAGGTGAAGCCGCAGCTGGCCTTGTCATTGAAGCTGTCCTCGACCATCTCCTTGTGCGAGGACGGAATCACGAAGCGGTCCTCGTAGTTGGCGATGGCCATGGTCTGGTACATGTCCTCGACTTGGGCGGGCGTCAGGCCCACCTGCTCCAGCACACCCAGGTCCTGCACACCGTCCACCACCTGCGAGCGCTTGTAGGCGCGCATCGCCAGCATGCGGTCCAGCGCGGACAGCACCGGCATCACATCACCCGCGGTCAGCAGGTTGGCCAGGTACTTGACCGGGATGCGCAGGCTCTTTACGTCCGGGATCACGCCGTTCAGGCCCATGTGGCCGGCCTCGGCCGCCGACTGGATCGGCGACAGCGGCGGGATGTACCAGACCATCGGCAGGGTGCGGTACTCCGGGTGCAGCGGAAAGGCAACCTTCCACTCGCACGCCATCTTGTAGACCGGAGACTTGCGCGCGGCATCCAGCCAGCTTTGCGGAATGCCCTGGCGCAGCGCCTCGGCCTGCACCGCCGGGTCGTGCGGATCGAGGAAAACGTCGAGCTGCGACTGGTACAGGTCGCGCTCATCGGCCACCGATGCCGCCTGCTCGATGCGGTCGGCGTCGTACAGCATCACGCCGAGGTAGCGGATGCGGCCGACGCAGGTCTCGGAGCAGACCGTGGGCTGGCCGGCCTCGATGCGCGGATAGCAGAACAGGCATTTCTCGGCCTTGCCGCTCTGCCAGTTGAAGTAGATCTTCTTGTACGGGCAGCCCGAGATGCACATGCGCCAGCCGCGGCACTTGTCCTGGTCGACCAGCACGATGCCGTCGTCCTCGCGCTTGTAGATCGAGCCCGAGGGGCACGAGGCCACGCAGGCCGGGTTCAGGCAGTGCTCGCACAGGCGCGGCAGGTACATCATGAAGGTGTTCTCGAAGGTCGAGTACATCTCCTTCTGCACGTCGTCGAAGAGCTTGTCGCGCCCGCGCGAGCTGAATTCGCCGCCGAGGTCGTCTTCCCAGTTCGGGCCCCACTCGATCTTTTCCATCTTGCGGCCGGTCAGCACCGACACCGGGCGAGCGGTGGGCGGGGTCTGCACCAGCGGCGCCTTCTGCAGGTGCTCGTAGTCGTAGGTGAAGGGCTCGTAGTACTCGTCGATCTGCGGCAGGTTGGGGTTGGCGAACAGGTTCGCCAGGATCTTCAGCTTGCCGCCCTGGCGCGGCTCCAGCGTGCCGTCGGCGTTGCGCTTCCAGCCGCCCTGCCACTTGTCCTGGTTCTCCCATTCCTTGGGGTAGCCAATACCGGGCTTGGTCTCGACGTTGTTGAACCAGGCGTACTCGACGCCGTCGCGACTGGTCCAGACGTTCTTGCAGGTCACGGAGCAGGTATGGCAGCCGATGCACTTGTCGAGGTTCAGCACCATGGCCACCTGGGCACGGATCTTCATTGCGAGGCTCCTTCCTTAGTCTTTTCCACGAGCGGCCCTTCCAGCCAGTCGACCTTCTTCATCTTGCGCAGGATCACGAACTCGTCGCGGTTGCTGCCCACGGTGCCGTAGTAGTTGAAGCCGTAGGCCAGCTGCGCGTAGCCGCCGATCATGTGGGTGGGCTTGGTCACGGCGCGCGTGACCGAGTTATGGATGCCGCCGCGCATGCCACTGGTTTCGGCGCCGGGCACGTTCACGATCTTTTCCTGGGCGTGGTACATCAGGCACATGCCCTTGGGCACGCGCTGCGACACCACCACGCGGGCGGTCAGCGTGCCGTTGACGTTGAACACTTCGACCCAGTCGTTGTCGCGGATGCCGTTGGCCTTGGCCTCCGTCTCCGAGATCCACACGTGCGGGCCGCCGCGCGACAGCGTCAGCATGCGCAGGTTGTCCGAGTAGGTGGAGTGGATGCCCCACTTCTGGTGCGGCGTGATCCAGTTCAGCACCAGCTCCGGATTGCCGTTGGGCTTCTTGCCCAGCATCGGCGCCACGGTCTTGGTGTCGATGGCCGGCTTGTACACGCACGCGCCTTCGCCGAAGTCCAGCATCCAGCGGTGGTCCTGCCAGAACTGCTGGCGGCCGGTCAGCGTGCGCCAGGGGATCAGCTCATGCACGTTGGTGTAGCCGGCGTTGTAGCTGACCTCTTCCGATTCCAGGCCCGACCAGGTCGGCGCGGAGATGATCTTGCGCGGCTGCGCCTGCACGTCGCGGAAGCGGATTTTGTCGTGCTCGCGGCCTTCGGCCAGGTGGGTGTGGTCGCGTCCGGTAATCTTCGACAGCGCTTCCCACGCCTTGACGGCGACATGGCCGTTGGTCTCGGGCGCGAAGGTCAGGATCATCTCGGCGGCGTCGATCGCGCTTTCCAGCCGCGGGCGGCCCTGGCTGACGCCTGGTTCCTTCACGGTGTGGCTGAGCTGGCCGATCTCCTTCACTTCATGCTGGGTGTTCCAGTTGATGCCCTTGCCGCCATTGCCGAGCTTGTCCAGCAGCGGCCCGATCGAGGTGAACTTCTTGTAGATGTCCGCATAGTTGCGTTCCACCACGGTCATCGACGGCGCGGTCTTGCCGGGGATCAGGTCGCATTCGCCGGCCTTCCAGTCCTTGGGCTCGAACGGCTGGCCCAGTTCGCCCGGGGTGTCGTGCAGCAGCGGCGTGCACACCAGGTCCTTGCGCGTGCCGAGGTAGGGCCCGGCGATCTCGCTGAACTTCTTCGCGATGGCCTTGTAGATCTCCCAGTCGGTCTTGCTTTCCCAAAGCGGCTGCACGGCTTCGGACAGCGGGTGGATGAACGGGTGCATGTCGGACGTGTTGAGGTCGTCCTTCTCGTACCAGGTCGCCGTCGGCAGCACGATGTCGCCATACAGGCAGGTGGTGCTCATGCGGAAGTCCAGCACGGTCAGCAGGTCCAGCTTGCCTTCGGCGGCCGGGCGTACGTTGACCTCGCTCGGCGTGATCGCATCGTTCTCGTCGCCGAATACGGCGTTCTGCGTGCCGAGCAGATACTTCAGGAAGTACTCATGGCCCTTGCCCGAGCTGCCCAGGATGTTCGAGCGCCACACGAACATATTGCGCGGGAAGTTGGCCGGGTTGTCGGGGTCGTCGCAGGCGAACTGCAGCTGGCCGGACTTGAGCTGTTCGACGGTGTAGGCCACCGGGTCCTGGCCGGCGCGCTCCGCCGCATCGACCACGTCGAGCGGATTGCTGCCGAGCTGCGGTGCCGACGGCAGCCAGCCCATGCGTTCGGAGCGGGCGTTCAGGTCCAGCAGCGAGAGGCCGTCGTAGCGCTTGCGGTCGGCGGTCGGCGACAGGATCTCGTCGACGCCCAGCTTCTCGTGGCGCCACTGGCTGGTGTGGTTGTAGAAGAACGAAGTGCCGTTCATCTGGCGCGGCGGGCGCGACCAGTCGAGGCCGAAGGCCAGCGGGGCCCAGCCAAACTGCGGGCGCAGCTTTTCCTGCCCGACGTAGTGGGCCCAGCCGCCGCCGCTCTTGCCGATGCAGCCGCACATCATCAGCAGGTTGATGATGCCGCGGTAGATCATGTCGTTGTGGTACCAGTGGTTGAGCGCGGCACCGACGATCACCATGCTCTTGCCTTGCGTGCGGTCGGCGTTGTCGGCGAACTCGCGCGCTACCTGCGTTACCAGGCGGGCCGGGACGGTGGTGTGCTTTTCCTGCCAGGCAGGGGTGTAGGGCACGTCATCGTCATAGGAAGCGGCAACGTTCGGGCCGCCGAGTCCCTGATCCACGCCGTAGTTGGCCATCTGCAGGTCGTATACGGTGGCCACCAGCGCGGTACTGCCGTCAGCCAGCGTCAGCCGGCGGGCCGGCACGCGGCGGCGCAGCAGCTCGTCGTGTTCGCCGCCGAAGTAGGGGAAGCCGACTTCGACCACTTCATCCTGCTGGCTGACCAGCGACAGGCGCGGATCGATCGTGCGGCCGCTGCCGCCATCCTTCATCTCCAGGTTCCAGCGGCCCACCTTCTCACCGCCGTTGTGCGCGGCTTCACCCCAGCGGAAGCCGATCGAGCCGTTGGGCGCGACGATCTCGCCGGTGGCGTCGTCAATCTGCAGGGTCTTCCACTCGGGATGGTTGGCTTCGCCGAGGTTATTGGCCAGGTGCGAGGCGCGCAGGAAGTGATCCGGCACCAGCGTGCCCTGGTTCTCACGCAGCAGCACCAGCATCGGCATGTCGGTGTACTGCTTCACGTAATCGCGGAAGTACGCGGACTTGCCGCTGGCGTGGAATTCCTTCAGCACCACGTGGCCCATGGCCATCGCCAGCGCGGCGTCGGTGCCTTGCTTCGGCGCGAGCCAGATGTCGCCGAACTTGACCATCTCGCCGAAGTCGGAAGAGATCGCCACGGTCTTGGTGCCCTTGTAGCGGACTTCGGTGTAGAAGTGTGCGTCCGGGGTGCGCGTCTGCGGCACGTTGGAGCCCCACACCATCAGGTAGGTGGAGTTGTACCAGTCGGCCGATTCCGGCACGTCGGTCTGTTCGCCCCAGACCTGGGGGCTGGCCGGCGGCAGGTCGCAGTACCAGTCATAGAAGGACAGGCAGGCGCCGCCCAGCAGGCTCAGATAGCGTGCGCCGGCGGCATAGGACACCATCGACATGGCGGGAATCGGCGAGAAGCCGATCACGCGGTCCGGGCCGAACTTCTTCACGGTGAAGGCATTGGCCGCCGCGATCATCTCGGTCGCCGTGTTCCAGTCCGCACGCACGAAGCCGCCCAATCCGCGCACGCTTTTGTAGCGGGCGGCCTTGACCGGGTCCTGGCTGATCGATTCCCACGCGGCGACGGGGTCCATGGTCTTGCGGGCCTCGCGCCACATCTCCATCAGGCGGCCGCGGATCATCGGGTACTTGACGCGCTGCGCGGAGTAGACGTACCAGCTGTACGAGGCGCCGCGCGGGCAGCCGCGCGGCTCATGGTTGGGCAGGTCCGGGCGCGTGCGCGGATAGTCGGTCTGCTGGGTCTCCCACGTGATCAGGCCGTTCTTCACGTAGACCTTCCACGAGCAGGAGCCGGTGCAGTTCACGCCGTGGGTCGAGCGCACGATCTTGTCGTGCTGCCAGCGGCTGCGGTAGCCGTCTTCCCACTTGCGGTCCTCGTTCACCACCGCGCCGTGGCCGTCCGCATAGGTGGACTTGACGCGCGACATGAACTTCAGTCGATCCAGGAAATGACTCATTGCTTTGTTCTCCGCGAGTGCTTTGCTGCGGGCGCTCCGGTGGTTTCAGGCGCTTTGCAGGGACACCCTCAGCTTATGGGGGAGGCGGGCGGCAGCCAATTCGCTGGTGGAACAGCCGCCGCATGGCGATCGGGCTAGGTGCCGCGCGCGGGACTAGTTCGACAGAACTAGTCCGGCCGGCGAGACGGTCAGCAGGGCATGGGGGCGTTGCGGCGCGCGTAGTGCCACCACGTCACCAGCACGCAGCTGACGTAGAAGGCGATAAAGCAGTACAGCGCGGCATCCGGTGCGCCGGTTAGCTCCAGCGAGGTGCCGAAGCTCTTGGGGATAAAGAAGCCGCCGTACGCGCCGATCGCGCCTGAGAAGCCCAGTACCGCCGCGGATTCCTTGCCGGCCTCCTGCAGCGCTTGCCGCTGCGCGGCATCGCCCTTGCCTGCGGCAGCGCGCTGGCGCTCCGTCAGGAAGATCACGGGGATCATGCGGAAGGTCGAGCCATTGCCGATGCCGGTTAGCGCGAACAACGCGATGAAGGCGGCCAGGAAGAAGGTGAAGTTGCCGCCGGCGCCGTCATGCGGCAGCGTCGCCAGTACCGCGAATACTGCCGCGATCACGCCGACGAAGGTCCACAGCGTGACGCGCGCACCGCCGAGCTTGTCGGAGATCCAGCCGCCCACCGGCCGCGTCAGCGCGCCCACCAGTGGCCCCAGGAAGGCATAGGCGGTCGGGTTCACTCCGGGGAACTGCGACTTGGTCAGCAGCGCCAGCCCCGCCGAGAAGCCGATGAACGAGCCGAAGGTGCCCACGTACAGCCAGCACATCAGCCAGTTGTGCTTGCGCTTGAAGATCACGGCCTGCTCGGCAAACGAGGCCTTGGCGTCCGCGATGTCATGCATGCCGAACCACGCCGCCAGCGCCGAGACGATGATGAACGGCACCCAGATGAAGCCGGCGTTCTGCAGCCACAGGTCGCGCGTGACGCCATTGGCCTGGTACTGCTGCGGCTCGCCGCCAAGCGCACCGAAGATGGCCACCGACACCGCCAGCGGCGTGACGAACTGCACCACCGACACCCCCAGGTTGCCGATACCCGCATTCAGCCCGGTGGCAAGCCCCTTCTTCGCCTTGGGGAAGAAGAAGCTGATATTGGCCATCGACGAGCTGAAGTTGGCCCCGCCCAGCCCGCACAGCAGCGCCAGCACCAGCAGCGTCGGGTAGCCGGTGGACGGGTCGCGCAGCGCGAAGCCCATGCCCAGCGCCGGGATCAGCAGCAGCGCGGTGGAGATCGCGGTGAAGCGGCGCCCGCCGAACACCGGCACCAGGAACGAGTAGAAGATGCGCAGCGTGGCGCCGGACAGCGCCGGCAGCGCGGTCAGCCAGAACAGCTGGTTCTTGGTGAACTGGAAGCCGGCGCGGTCGAGGTTGACCGCGACCACGCTCCACAGCATCCAGACCACGAAGGCCAGCATCAGCGCCGGGATTGAGATCCACAGGTTGCGGTAGGCGATGCGTTCGCCCTGGGTTTGCCAGAAGGCCTTGTTCTCGGGCTCCCAGCGGGTGAGTACGGAAGATGACATGACAGTGTGCCTTGGTTGTTTGCGTGACGGGGGCCGTCAGGCGGCCTGGGTGAGGCCGACGGCCTGTTCTTTGTGCCGGCGCTCGCCGCGCTGGCTGTAGTGCATCCACACCAGGCTCACGCACACGGTGCCGTACATCAGCATGAAGCAGCTGCTGCGCACGCCGGTCAGGTCGGCCAGCATGCCGAACAGGATCGGCAGCACGAAGCCGCCCAGCCCGCCGGCCAGGCCCACCACGCCCGAGACCGCGCCGATGTTGTGCGTGAAGTCGTTGGAGATGAACTTGAAGACCGAGGCCTTGCCGATGGCAAAGGCGATGCCGACCACGAACAGCAGGAAGGTGAAGACGGTGGGCGTCAGCGCGATGCGGAAGGCCTGCGGGCCACTGATGGTCTGGATGATGAAATCCGTCTGCGGATAGCTCAGCAGGAAGAAGCCGACCCAGCTCACCCACATTACCCACCAGGTGGTGCGGTGCGCGCCGTAGCGGTCGGAGATCCAGCCGCCGATGGCGCGCAGCACGCCGCCGGGCAGCGAGAAGCAGGCAGCGAGGATGGCCGCGGTCTTGATGTCGAAGCCGTATTCGCCGATGTAGTACTTGGTCATCCACAGCGACAGGCCGACATAGCCGCCGAACACCACCGAGTAGTACTGCGAGTAGCGCCACACGCGCGGGTCGCGCATCACGGCGAGCTGCTCGCGCCAGCCGACGCTGGACTTGACCAGGTGCGCCGGGTTGCTGCGCGAGCACACCCAGAACAGCAGCGCGGTGACCAGCATCGCCACCGAATACACGCGCGGCACCACGGTCCAGGTGCCGGCGGCCAGGATCATCGCCGGCGCGACGAACTTGGTCAGCGCCGCGCCCGAGTTGCCGGCGCCGAAGATACCCATCGCCAGCCCCTGGCGCGAGCGCGGAAACCAGCGCGCCACATACGGCGTGCCGACCGAGAACGAGCCGCCCGCCAGGCCGACGAACAGGCCCAGCACCAGCAGCTGCCACAGCGTGTGCGCATACGAGATCAGCCAGATCGGGATCACCGTGGCCAGCATCAGCACGAAGAAGACGATACGGCCGCCGTAGCGGTCGGTCCAGATGCCCAGCGGCACGCGGATCAGCGAGCCGCTCAGCACGGGGGTTGCCGCCAGCAGCCCGAATTCGGTGTCGTTGAGGCCGAGTTCCTGCTTGAGCGGAATGCCGAGGACGGCGAACAGCATCCAGACGGCAAAGCAGATGGTGAAGGCGAAAGTGCTCGACGCCAGCGTGATTGCGGCACCGGGCGGTACGGGCTCGGGCGCGCGTGGTTGGGTGGCCATGGCCATGCTCCTGTGTCAACTTTGGCGGGGGTGATGCCAGAGTAGGGGCGGCCACTGGTGCTGCCTATTCGCCGGCAGCACAGCGCACACGGGTGCGCAGCCTGCCTTTGGAGGTAGTTCTACCGGCGGAGGTCTTCGGCGCGGCGGCGGTGCTATCGTGCAGTCAGCGTGAATGGCATCCGTTTGCGCACCTGCGGCAAGCCGTGCGCCGGATCAAGAAGCCGGCGCGCGCCGCATCACCTGATTCCCGTAGCCAGCCATGGACACCATCCCTATCCTCCCCGCGCGACGCTCGCCGCCCCCCGGCAAGGCACCCGCCGGGCCGCCGCCGCGCGGCTTTGCCTTGTTTGCGCTGGGTTTCCGGCCGTTCTACCTGGGCGGGGCGGTGTTCGCCGCGCTGGCCATCGCGGCGTGGTCGGCGATGCTGGCGGGCGTCGCCGCAGCCGGCCCGGCGCCGGTGATGCCGGCGATGTTCTGGCATGCGCACGAGATGGTGTTCGGCTTTGCCGCGGCCATCGTGGTGGGCTTCCTGTTCACCGCGGGGCGTGCCTGGACCGGTCAGCCGACGCCCACCGGCGCCGCGCTGGCCGCGCTCTTCCTGCTGTGGCTGGCCGGGCGCGTGGGCATGTGGGTGGCGCCGGGCACGGCGGCCTTCGTGATCGAGGGCGCGTTCCTGCCGCTGGCGGCGCTGGCCTTCACGCGCACGCTGGCCCGCGCCGGCAACCGCCGCAACTATCCGCTGGCCCTGGCGCTGTGGCTGCTGGCCACGGCCGATATCGCCAGCCTGTGGCTGCAGGCGCGCGGCCATGACGCCGGTGCGATGCTGGCCTGCCGCGCCGGCGTGGCGCTGGTCACGCTGTTCGTGGTGGTGATCGGCGGGCGCGTCATCCCGATGTTCACGACCAACGCGATCCCGGGGTTCCGCCTGCGCCAATACCGGCAGGTGGACCGCATGGTGGTGCCGGCCGCGGTGCTGGGACTGGCCGCAGGGCTGCTGCCCTTGCCGGGCTGGCTGGCGGCGGCACTGTCATTGCTGGCCGCGGCGGTGCTGGCCGTGCGCGTGGCTGGCTGGCGCAGCCATGCGGTGGGCAACCGGCCGATCCTGTGGGTGCTGCACCTGGCCTACGCGTGGCTGCCGGTGGCGCTGCTGCTGCAGGCGCTGGGTGCGCTGGGGCTGGTGATGGCGGGGCTGGCGACGCATGCATTCACGGTGGGCGTGCTCGGCGTGGCGATCATCGCCATGATCACGCGTACCGCACTGGGCCACACCGGCCGCATGCTGGTGGCCGGCCGCGCGGAAACCGCGGCGTACTGGCTGGTGGCTGCGGCAGCGGTGTTGCGCGTGTTCGGGCCAATGCTATGGCCGGCCGGGTATTTGCATTGGATCTGGGGGGCGGGCGCGTGCTGGGTAGCGGGGTTTGCTCTCTACGCGCTGACCTATGCATCGCGGCTTGCGCGCCCGCGGGTGGACGGCAAGCCGGGCTGAAGCGCGGGATCAGGGGCAGGCTTGCGCCACGGACACGGCGAACTGTTGTCCGATGCGGCGCTGGCGGTCTTTGGCATCGCCCTGCATTCCACCTGGGATGTCAGCGCCGACCTGCGCGCCTTTGTGGATTTCCTGGCCGGGCGCTTCGGCGACAACCCGCCGTGGGAGCAACCCGACGGCGGGTGAGTCGGCCTGCGCTAGGCGGGCGGATGCACCGCCGCGCGTCGGTAGTCGCCCGGCGTCATGCCGGTCCAGCGGCGGAAGGCGCGGAAGAACGAGTTGGCATCGTCAAAGCCGAGCCGGAACGCGATTTCTCCCAGCGACATCGTGCCCCCGGCCAGGTAGCCGCCAGCCAGGTCGCGGCGCGCCTCCTCGCACAGCGTGCGAAAACTCGTGCCCGCTGCCATCAGCCGGCGCTGCAGCGTGCGCTCGCTGATGTCCAGGTGGCGTGCCACCGCGGCCAGGCTGAGGGCGCGCTCGCCGGCCAGCGCCTGCAGGGCCGCGCGCACATCGTCCAGCGAAGCGGACGCCGGCCGCGCTTCGCGCATGGCGTGGCCCGGGCCGGCCGGTCCGCTGCGCACGCGGGCAGCCAGGCGCAAGGCCAGGTCGCGGCGGCCGAACACGATGGCGTCTTCCGGCTCGCCAAAGCGCACCGGGCAGTCGAATGCCTCGGTATAGCGCAGGTGCCAGTCGGGCTGGCCGATGCGCAGCGACACCCGCAGCGGATGCAGCGGCTTGCGCGTGAACTGGCGCCCGAAGGCCAGCAGCGAGCACAGCTCCATGTCGATGCGCGGGCGGGTGTCGGGCGCCTCGGGGTCGCTCGGGCGGATGCAGACCCAGGCTTCGTCGCCCTGGCGGCGCAGTTCGATGCGGTCGCCGGCGAGCAGCTTCTGGTAGCGCGCGATGCGCCGCAGCGCGGTGCCCAGCGACGGCCCGGCCATGGCCGGCAGGCCCGCCAGCCCGAGCAGGTCGGTCTGCATCCGGCTGCCCAGCCATAGGCCGATGGTTGGATCGCCGGTGGCGCGGTAGACCGCGCAGAGCACGTGGCAGGCCTGTTGCGGGCCTGGCGCCGGCACGGCAGGCGTGAGGTCGCTGGGGTCGGAGTCGGATTCCGGGGCAGGCGCGAGTCCCGATACGTCGTAGCCGCCATCACGCAGTGCGTGCAGCAGGTCACGAGGCAACGGCCCGGCCTGGATAGGCTCTTGTTGTGTCATTGTCATTATCTGGCTGGCAAGTTGGCGCAAGTGCGCCAGAGCAGCCCCCGGTAACAACGAGATTACGCGGTGCCGGTGACCCCTTCAAGGGCATGCGGGGGGACGAAGTGTGGCCTGGGCAGCGCAACGGCGTGGTGGCGGCGGGCGGTGCCGTACCGTTGCCGGGTTCCGGGGCGCCTGCAACCCGTTGCCTAAAATTTGGGCGCTCCGGTGGGTTCCCGCACAGACCGGGGCTTTCGGGGAGGGTAGGGGGAGGATATCCACAGATTCTGTGGATATCACATGGAGGTTTTCAACATGGGTTTGTGCGGCTGCCGCAAGGCATCGGATACGGGGTATGCTGGGTAGTTTGAGCGCGCGGCATCTGCGCGGCCGGGCCTGCCCGCGCTGTCATCGTGTGGCATCCCTACAAGATTTGCCGCCATCGTGCCGCCAACGCCCGCTGTTGGGCCAATTTCGACTCTACCTGCCCGCCGCCATGCGCCATGACCGGTCGTCCGCAGTCCTGCCTCGCCTTGCCTTGTTGCCGATGCTTGCCGCCGCGCTGGCGCTGTCCGGCTGCGTGGCGCAATACCGGGTGCCCGCTGGCGCCCCGGCCGCCAGCGTGCGGCTGCTGACCAGCACCGACGACAACACTTCGTTCACCGTGGTCGATCCGGCCAAATGCCCGGTGCCCGCGCGGCCGCTGGTGCTGGCGGGAACCGGCAGGCAGTTGTCTGCGATGGGGCGGGACCGGAGCCTGGACATGGCCGGGCGCTCGCCCGAGCCGCCGGCGCGCACCCGCGAACGGCTTGTGGAGGCGGGCCGGCGTATCTACGTGGCGGTGACGTCGGCCGCGGTGCCGCCGCTGCCTGAGCTGCGTTGCGCGGCGGGCGTGTCATTCGTGCCGGCTGCCGGCGGCCAGTATGAGATCCGCTACCAGCGGGACGAAACCGCGAGCCAGTGCTCGGCGCAGGTATTGCGCATGCAGCCGCTGCCCGACGGCGGTGCGCGCCTGACGGCGGAGCCGACCCAGCAGGGCTTCAGGGCGCTGCGCAAGGACTATGTCTGCCAGGCGCAGTAGCGCGCGCCCGGCAGACCGATGGCACCATCGATTGAAGCGGGCGTTTGAGGCAGGCGCCCGCTGGCCGCGCAGGCGGCTTACTGCTCGATCAGGAAACGCTCCGGGCGCTTGCCCAGCCATGCCGGCGCACGGCCGCGGCCCGACCAGGTCTTGCCGGTCTTGGGGTCCATGTACTTCGGCGGCAAAGCGGATGCAGGCTTCTTGGCGCTCGAACCAGCCGGGCGGCCACGCTTGCGGCGGGGCAGGATGTCTTCGGCGGTCAGGCCGTATTCAGTCATCAGGTCCCGGATTTTGTCGATTACGCCGGCGACTTCCGTCGCACGCACTTCATTCAGCTTGGCTTCCAGCGCTTCCTTCTCAGCCAGGAGTTGCTTGTATGTCGCCATTTATATCCCCTTTCTGCAAATAGGCCGCTGCATGGTACTAGAAGTTGTGGTGTCGGTTCACCTAAAAAAATTTTACAAAAAATAACGGAGAATGCACGGACTGATTGTTTGCCGGCCTGAATTGACGGTTGCACAGCCCATGATGCAGCCGGTATTGGGCGGTTCATCGGCCGTTTTGCCTGCATTTAAGGACAATGAAAATACGCACGAGCCGAGACTTTAGCGCCTAGACTGCTTGTCTGCGCCCGGCGCAGCCCCCCTGACACGACTACCGGAGCCCCTGATGAGCCAGCAGATCTTTGTCAATTTGCCCGTCCGCGACCTGCAAAAGTCGATCGCTTTCTTTACGCAGTTGGGTTTTTCCTTCAATCCGCAATTTACCGACGACACTGCCACCTGCATGATCGTCGGTGACAACATTTTCGTGATGCTGCTGACGGAAGCCAAGTTCCGCAGCTTCTCGCCCAATGAAATCTGCGATGCACGGAAATCGACGGAGGTGCTGGTTTGCCTGTCGATGGAAACCCGTGCCCGCGTGGATGAAATGGTCAATGCCGCGGTCGCGGCGGGTGGCAATACTTACAAGCCGCCGATGGATTTGGGATTCATGTACGGGCATGGATTCCAGGATCCGGATGGCCATGTCTGGGAACTGGTGTACATGGATATGGCCGCAATGCAGGCCGGGCAATGAAGGCGATTTAGCGAAACCCCATTCACCATCCGCGGGAGCTTTCAGGCAAGCCACCAAAAAAAACAGCCCGGGAAAGCAGGAAGCCCGGGCTTGAAATCCACCTGGATCACGGTGGAGGAGACATCTGGTTGTCAGCGTCCCGGGCGTGGCGCCCGGGACGCGGCAGTAGGTTTCGGCAGGGTCAGATGGCCCAGCCCCCGGCATAGAACGCAGCCAGCATGACCGCGATGGCCACCGTGCCGACATTGAGCTTGCGCCATTCGCCAGCCACCACGCGGCCCACCACCAGGGTGCAGAAGCCCAGCATGATGCCGGTCACGATATTGCAGGTCAGCACGATGAACACGGCGCAGACCAGGCCTGCCATCGCGTCGACCATGTCGTCCATGTGCAGGCGGCTCACGCTCGACAGCATCAGCAGGCCCACGTACATCAGCGCGGGCGCGGTGGCGTACGACGGCACCAGCCCGGCCAGCGGCGAGAAGAACATCACCGCCACGAACAGCAGTCCCACCACCACCGCGGTCAGGCCGGTCTTGGCGCCGGCGGCCACGCCGACGGTCGACTCGATATAGGCCGCGGCCGGAGCACCGCCGAACATCGCCGAGAAGATCGAGCTGACCGAATCCGCGGTCAGCGCGCGCCCGCCGTTATGCATATGGCCGGCTGCGTTGAGCTGGCCGGCTTGTCCGGCGACAGCGCGGATCGTGCCGGTGGCGTCGAACACCGCGGTCATCACCAGTGCCAGCACGCTCGGCAGCACCGCGGCCGTCAGCGCGCCGCGCATGTCCATGGCGCCGATCAGCGATTCATGGCCGGGCGCGCTCAGCGACGGCAGCGCGAACACGCCGGTGAACTTCACCGCCGGGTCGAAGGCCAGGCCCAGGGCGGAGATCGCGATGATCACCAGCAGGATGCCGCCCGGCACCTTGCGGCGCTCCAGGCCGAAGATCGCGGCCAGGCCCAGCACCGACATCACCACCGGGAACGAGGTGATCTTGCCCAGCGACACTGGCAGGCCGGGGTGAGCGTTCTTGACCACCAGGCCGACTTCATTCGAGGCGATCAGCAGCAGGAACAGGCCGATGCCGATGCCGGTGCCGTGCGCCACGCCGGCGGGCAGGTTGCGCAGGATCCAGGAGCGCACGCCGGTGACGGAGATCGCGGTGAAGATCACGCCCATCAGGAACACGGCGCCGAGCGCGACCGCCGGCGACAGGCCCTGCCCCAGCACCAGCCCGAAGGCCATGAATGCGGTCAGCGAGATGGCGCAGCCGATGGCGATCGGCAGCTTGGCCCACAGGCCCATCAGCAGGGAGCCGAAGGCGGTGGTCAGGCACACCGCGACAAAGACCGCGCTGGTGTCAAAGCCGGCCTTGCCCAGCATGCCGGGCACGACAAAGACGGCGTAGACCATCGCCATAAAGGTGGTCACCCCGGCAATCACTTCCTTGCGCTGGGTGCTGCCGCGCGCGGTGATCTCGAAGAACGCGTCGAGCCGGCTCCGGACTTCGGGGACTTGGGGGCGTGCGGCATCGGCTTCCGTCGCGGGCGACGGATAGGGCTGTTCGATCATGATGAGCTGTCTCCTTGCGGGCGCTGCAACGTCCGTCGTACGGACTGTCGTCAGGCTTGTCTCACGTGGTTCTGGTCTGGGCTGGAGGCGCAAACCTGGCCAACCCGCTGTTATCGGTGTGCCGCTTGTCGGTGCCTCTGCGGGCGCGATCCGGGCAAGGCTGAAGGCTAGGTGACCACGCGCCATGCATCATCACCGGCAGACAATGCGCGGCATGTGCATCGAGGAATATCGAATGTGATGATTAATTTACTTCGATTGGCGGATTCGCATCAGGTGGCGCTTGCGGCAGGCGGCCATTATCACGCACTCCATATACGGCCTATAGGTACAGACCCGGATGATTCAGGCGCAACTTCTCTATACTAGGGATAACCCTGAACTGCCTCCCGATCCGGGCCGAATCACGGCTGGATGTGCTTCGTGAGGCGCACCAACTTCCATCCCAACCGGAAAGGATATTCGCCATGCAAGTACTCGCCGACACCCTCTATCGCCAGCCCGCCCAAGCCAAGGCATCGAAGCCCGCCGCCCAGCCGGCACGCGATGTTGCCTACTACGCCCGCGTGGGCGGTGGCCTATCGCTGGCCGCGCGGGTGCGCGCTTACTTTGCCCAGGGCTGGGCCCTGTACGCAGCCAATGCCCGCGAAGGCGCGCCGATCCGCTGGCTGTAAGCGGGCGCGCTGCCTCAGTACATGCCAGTGCGGGCCATGAACGCGTCCAGCGTCCAGCCGCGCCCGAGCAGCAGCATGCGCGTATGCAGGCCCTCACGCACGGGCGCATCGACGGCCTGGCCCAGCCAGGTCAGCGTCTTGTGGCGCAGGTCCACATAACCCATCGGGTGATCGGCGGCCAGCGCCTGCCATAGGGCGTTGGCACTGGCCGACTGGCGCGCCCCGCTCAGCAGGCACAGCCCGCCGTCCAGCGCCCAGCAGTACAGCGCTCTGGCCAGGCCGCGGCGCTGGTAAGCGGGCGCAAACTTTGTGTGCGGCGCCCGTACCCATGGGTCAGCGCGGCGGCCGACCTCGATCAGCCGGTTGAAGACCGTATAACCGGCCAGCCGGCGCTGCATCACATCTTCCACATACACGTAGTACTCGCCGTCGGCCTCGCGATAGCGCAGACGCAGGCCCGGCGCGCCCGCGGGCAGCGCCGGCATCGCATGCAGGCGGTCGCCGGGTTGGCCGATGCGGTCGTGCAGGGCACCCAGTTCGCGTTCGATATCGCCCGGCGCCAGCTCAACGTCGATGCGCAGCTCGAGCGCGCGCGGCAAAGCCGGCGCCGGCACGCGCAGGGCATGGAAATTCACCATGGCAAGACTCCGCCGGGGCTCAGGGATTGAGGATCAGGTAGAGGGCGGCAAGCGCCACCATGGCGCAGAAGGTATGGCGGTAGAGCGGGGACATGTCTGGCTTTCTCCTGGCTGCATGATCAAGCGGGTGCCGGATGGCATCCGCGACATGGGCCGTGCGGGAAAGCTCAGGACTGGAGGGTGGTGCCCCGAGCTGCCCGCACGGCCAGGAAAAGCACGGCGCGGCGGACCTGGGCGTACGCGTGGAAGCGGTCGGCCAGGTCGATGGCGACACCCGGGCGCTGCGCCGCGCGCACGCCTGCCGCCGGCAGGGCCGGGCGGTTCAGGGTGGCGAAGCGGGCAGTGCGAAGCATGGGTGTCGGGGCGCGAAAGCATCGGGGGAACATTGCTTATGCCACACTTCGTGCATAATGTCCAGCTAAGTCGCCAGCTTCCGCATTTAACTCCGTTCTACTTCGCAGTCTTTGTGGCTGCCGCTGACCTGCCGCCGACAGCTTTGGTCATCCTTCAATTGTGAACACTGTCTACATGTACTAGACTCGGAAGCATCGTTCGCCGGCCTTCTTGCAGGAGCCATGATGACGACTTCCCCCATTCCCGAAACCGATAGCGGCCCCGTCTGGCTGCTGGTGGCCACCACCAAGGGCGCCTGGTTCCTGACCAGCGACGCCGCCCGCCGCAGCTGGCTGATCGAGGGCCCGATGTTTCTCGGCCATACCATCCACCATATCGTGCAGGACCCGCGCGACCTGTCGCGCATGCTGATGGCGGCGCGCACCGGCCACCTGGGCCCGACCGTGTTCCGCTCCACCGACGGCGGCCGCAACTGGACCGAAGCCGCGCGCCCACCCGCCTTCAACAAGGCGCCGGAGGGCGAGGCCGGCCGCGTCGTCGACCACGTGTTCTGGCTCACGCCCGGCCATGCCAGCGAGCCCGGCACCTGGTACGCCGGCACCTCGCCGCAGGGGCTGTTCCGCAGCGCCGACCATGGCGCGACCTGGGAGCCGGTGTCCGGCTTCAACGACCACCCGAACTGGCGCACCTGGACCGGCGGCGAGCAGGACGGCACGCCCGACGGCCCCAAGATGCATTCCGTGCTGGTCGATCCGCGCGACGCGCGCCACCTGTATATCGGCATGTCCAGCGGCGGTGTGTTCGAGAGCACCGACGGCGGCGCGGACTGGAAGCCGCTGAACCGCGGCAGCCTTGCCACTTTCCTGCCCGATCCCAACCCCGAATACGGCCAGGACCCGCACTGCATGCTGCAGCATCCCGCCGATCCGGACATCCTGTACCAGCAGAACCACTGCGGCATCTATCGCATGGACCGCCGCGAAGGCGTGTGGAAACGCATTGGCAAAGCCATGCCGGCGGAGGTGGGCGATATCGGCTTCCCCATCGTCGCCCACCGCCGTGATCCGCGCACGGTGTGGGTATTTCCGATGGACGGCAGCGACGTCTGGCCGCGCGTCAGCCCGGGCGGCCGCCCCGCGGCCTATGTCACCCGCGATGCTGGCGAGACCTGGCAGCGCCAGGACCGCGGACTGCCCGCTGAACAAGGCTGGTTCACCGTCAAGCGCCAGGCCATGGCCACCGACGGCCACGCGCCGGTGGGCGTGTACTTCGGCACCACCGGTGGCGAGATCTGGGCCAGTGCCGATGAGGGCGAGGGCTGGCAATGCATCGCCCGCAACCTGCCGCAGGTCTACGCGGTCACCGTGGCGCGCCCTGCCTGAATGCCATCAGCCGACCGGAGAACTTCCATGCAGGTCCGTATCGCGACGCCGCTCTTCTCCTATACCGGACAGCGCGAATACGTCGAAGCCCGCGGCGCCAGCATTGCTGAACTGCTCGACGATCTCGACCGCCAGTTCCCCGGCATGCGCTTTCGCATCGTCGATGAGCAGGGCAAGCTGCGGCCGTATATCCGCGTCTTCGTCAATCGCACGCAGCTGATGCGGCTGGACGCGGCGTTGAAGGAAACCGACGAGGTGCATATCCTGCAGGCGCTGGCGGGCGGGTAAAGCCGATCGCCGGCGACGCGGCATCACGCAGCATCACGATGCCGCATCACGTCGGGCATCGAGCGATGCGCCTCATGCCCATCGCTGAGGACAGGCCATGCCGCTCTCAACTCCCAACGGCCCGCCGCCGATATCCAGTCATGAACCCTGCCGTCCGCCATCCGCCGCGGCCGCAGGCAGACGACAACGACGGCGGCAAACACCACACGCACGGCACGGGAGCAACGCATGAGCAGTTCCATGAGGGACATCGACGAACGGACCAACCTCACCAACAACAACCAGTTCGAGCTGCTGCTGTTCCGGCTTGGCGATGCCGAGCACTCCGGCCAGACGGAGCTGTTCGGGATCAATGTCTTCAAGGTGCGCGAGATCCTGGTGATGCCGCACGTGACGACCGTGGTGGGGGCCGATCCGTCGATCTTGGGCATGGCGGATATCCGCGGCCAGGTGATTCCGGTGATCGACCTGCCCAGGCTGGTCGGGTGCAAGCCGCGCAGCGGCCTGGGCATCCTGCTGGTGACGGAATATGCACGTTCGACACAGGGCTTTGCGGTGGAAGCAGTGGAGGAAATCGTGCGCCTGGAGTGGAACCAGGTGCATTCGGCCGAGGCCAGCGTGCGGACCGGTCACGTCACCAGCATCGCCAAGCTGGACGGGGACACCGCGGGGAGCACGGACCCGTCGCGGCTGGTGCAGGTGCTGGACGTTGAGCAGATCCTGCGCGATGTGCTGCCGACGCGGCAGCCGGACGTGGACCCGGGCACGGTCGGCCCGCAGCTGAGCCTGCGCCCGGGCGCCAAGGTCATTGCCGCCGACGATTCGGCACTGGCGCGCGGCCTGATCGAGCAGGGGCTGAAGGCGCTGGACGCGCCGGTGGTGATGACCAAGTCCGGCAAGGAGGCGTGGGAGCTGCTTGACCGCATCGCCGCCGAGGCGGCCAGCCATGGCAAGTCAGTGCAGGATGAGGTGGCGCTGGTGCTGACCGACCTGGAGATGCCGGAGATGGACGGTTTCACCCTGACCCGCAAGATCAAGGCGGATAGCCGGCTGAAGTCGCTGCCGGTGGTGATTCACTCGTCACTGTCGGGAGAGGCCAGCGAGGAGCATGTGCGCAAGGTGGGCGCGGACGCCTATGTGGCGAAGTTCGTGGCCAAGGAACTGGCTGACACCATCCGCGACGTGCTGACGCGCTGAGCGCCTGATGGCGGAAGAATCGCAACAGGCACAAAATTCAGACGCCCGCAACCATTCCCGTACCCCGGCGGGTTGCCTATAAAACGGGCACTCCAGTGAGTTCCAGCGCCGGCGCGCCCTTTGCGGTTGTCAAGAGGGGGGATATCCACTGAAGCTGTGGATAGTTCCTGTGGACAAGTCGGGCCTCCCGGCCGTGACTGACCGGGAGGCCCGGCGGCGGCCGGCGTGACCTCCACGCCTGGCCGCACTCCCTGGTGCTGGCGCTCCTCGCTCCCCCCTTATTTGGGTTGCTCCACCGTGCGCAGGTAGGGCTTCAGGGTCTTGAAGCCCTGCGGGTACTTCTTCTTGGCATCCTCGTCCGAGACCGAAGTCGGGATGATGACGTCCTCGCCCGGCTTCCAGTTCACCGGCGTGGCCACGGTGTGCTTGGCATTGAGCTGCAGCGAATCCAGCAGGCGCAGCACCTCGTCGAAATTGCGCCCGGCGCTCATCGGGTACACCAGCATGGCCTTGACCTTCTTGTCCGGGCCGATGATGAACACCGAGCGGATGGTGGCGTTGTCTACCGCCGTGCGCGGGCCGCTGCCGCTGGCCTCGGGGTGGATCATGTCGTAGAGCTTGGCCACGGTCAGGTCGGCGTCGCCGATCATCGGATAGTTGATCGCATGGCCTTGCGTTTCCTCGATGTCCTTGGCCCAGCGCTGGTGGTCGCCGACCGGGTCGATGCTCAGGCCGATGATCTTGGTATTGCGCTTGTCGAACTCGGGCTTGAGCCCGGCCATATAGCCCAGTTCGGTGGTGCACACCGGCGTGAAGTCCTTGGGATGCGAGAACAGGATGGCCCAGTTGTCGCCGATCCACTCATGGAAGCTGATCTTGCCTTCCGTGGTGTCGGCGGTGAAATCAGGGGCTTGCTCGCCCAGTCGAATCGCCATGGTTGCGCTCCTTGCAGTTGGCGTGGTTTGGAAACGCGCGTCGCGCGCACTGTTGCCCGCTATCTCGCTATCTCGTTCTTCGCCCGACCGCCGCCTAGCGGAAGACCAGCACCGGGATCGTGCTGTGGGTCAGGACCTTGTGGGTCTCGCTGCCGATCAGCAGCGCCTGCAGCCCGCGCTTGCCATGCGACGACATCACGATCAGGTCGCAGTCGCGCTGGTGTGCGCACTGGATGATGGCCTGCCAGGGATGGTCGTCGGTGGCGGTGACGGTCTCGCAGGCCACGCCGGCCTGCGCGGCGGCGTGGCTGAGCGTGGCCAGAAAGGTATCCGCGTGGCGCGCGGCCTCTGCGGCAAAGGTGTCCTTGGTGTCCTGCAGGCTGGTCAGCCGGTAGGTCAGTACGTGGTACTCGGGAATCACATGCAGCCCGGTCACGCGGGCGCCGATGCGGCTGGCGAAGGCCATGGCGCGGGCCGCCATCGCGTCGGCGCGTGCGGAGCCGTCGGTAGGCACAAGGAGGTGCTTGAACATGATGGGCCTCCGATTGCAGAAGATTGCCGCGTCCGCCTGGGCCCGTACCCCGTGCGCCCCGGGCGAGCCAATCCAGTATAGGAATTGAGTGGCATAAGCGACAGGGCAGACATGGCGAATATCACGGCGCAAGCCGCAAGCCGGCGGGCATTAACATGCTGTTATCATCCAATGCACCATCATCATCCTGTACGAACCCGAGGGATTGACGCATGAGCGCGCTGCGCGAAGCTTGGCTGGCCGGACTGTTCCGACGCGGCAACTGGCTGCCGAACATCGTGTCGGGCGTGATCGTCGGGGTGGTGGCGCTGCCGCTGGCCATGGCGTTTGCGATCGCGTCGGGCGCCAAGCCGGAGCAGGGCCTGTACACGGCCATCGTCGCCGGGCTGGCGGTGTCGCTGTTCGGCGGCAGCCGGCTGCAGATCGCGGGACCCACCGGCGCGTTTATCGTGGTGTTGTCCGCCGTGACCGCGCGCCACGGCATCGACGGCCTGCAGATCGCCACCCTGATGGCGGGCCTGATCCTGCTGGCGATGGGGCTGACGCGGCTGGGCAGCGTGATCCGGTTCATTCCCGCGCCGGTGATCGTCGGCTTCACGGCTGGCATTGGCGTGATCATCTTCGTCGGCCAGTGGCGCGATTTCTTTGGCCTGCCACCGGTGGCAGGCGAGCATTTCCACGAAAAATTCTGGCACCTGCTGCAGGCGCTGCCCCAATGGCACCCGGCCACCACCGCGCTGGCGCTGGGCAGCCTGGCGCTGGTAGTGGGCGCGCCGCGCGTGCGCTGGCTGCGGCGCATCCCCGGGCCGCTGGTGGCGCTGCTGGTGGCCACCGCGGTGCAGGCGCTGTTCCGCTTTGACGGCGTCGCCACCATCGGCACCGCCTTTGGCGGCCTGCCGCGCGGGCTGCCCGTGCCAGCGCTGCCGGACATCACGCTGGCGCGCGTGCTGGAACTGGCCGGGCCGGCCTTCACCATCGCCATGCTGGGCGCAATCGAGTCATTGCTGTCCGCGGTGGTGGCCGACGGCATGGCGGGCACTCGGCACGATTCCAACCAGGAGCTGGTCGGCCAGGGCATCGCCAATATCCTGGCGCCGCTGTTCGGCGGGTTTGCCGCCACCGGCGCCATCGCCCGCACCGCCACCAATATCCGCAATGGCGGCAACAGCCCGCTGGCCGGCGTGGTGCATGCGCTCACGCTGGTGATGGTGCTGCTGTTCCTGGCGCCGCTCGCGGCCAGCGTGCCACTGGCGACGCTGGCCGCGATCCTGTTCGTGGTGGCCTACAACATGAGCGAGGGGCGCCAGTTCGCGCGCATGGTCCGCCGCGCGCCGCGCGCCGACGTGGCCATCCTGCTGATCACCTTCACCCTGACCGTGCTGACCGACCTGGTGGTGGCGGTCAATATCGGCGTGATCCTGGCCATGCTGCAGTTCCTGCGGCGCATGTCGGCGTCAGTGGAGGTGGCGCGCCAGGATGCCGTGGACGTAGAGCGCGAACTGGGCGACGCCGGCACCGGCCCGGCCGCGCGGATGCCGCCGAGCGTGCTGGTCTATGTGATCGACGGGCCGTTCTTCTTCGGTGCTGTGGAAGCCTGCGAGCGCGCGCTGGTGCAGACCCATACCGAGCCGCGCGTGCTGCTGATCCGCCTTGGCCGCGTGCCCTTCATGGACATGACCGGCCTGCAGACGCTGGAGGCCGTGATCGTGACGCTGCAGAAACGCGGCGTGGCGGTGGTGCTGGCCGAAGCCAACGAGCGGGTCAGGGAAAAGCTGGCGCGCGCGGGCGTGCTGGCGGCGCTGGGGGAGGGCAACTATGTGGATTCGCTGGCGCAGGCGGTGCAGCGCTGCAGCGAACTGGCAGGCGAAGGTAACGCCCCGCGCTGAGTTACTTCTTCTGTCGCGTGCTGCCCGCAAGCTTGGCCTTGGTGGCGTATTCCACGCCATGCTGGGCCAGGTATTCGCGGATCAGCTGGCGCACGACCTGCGACGGTGTCAGGTCCTGCGAGGCGCACAGGGTTTCAAAGGCCTTTTTCTTGACCGGATCGATCAGGATGGTAAGGCGGGCGGTCTTGGATTCCATGAGGGGTGTCCGGCTGTCCGGATAGGTCCGGCTTGACGGCAGCGGCGATCGGAAACGCATTATATACAGGGCCGCCGCAGCGCCCGATTGGTGCCAGCACACCGGCGGTCTGCACCCCTCTCCCGCTTACGGGCGAGGGGTGCGTTCACGAGGGGCTGCGGTGTTCGCAGACGCCCTGATCCGGCCACCCCTACACCGCCATCTCCAGATCCGCAATCACCGCCGCCAAAAACCGCGCCGCCTCCCCACCCGTCACCACCCGATGGTCAAAAGTCAGGCTCAGCGGCATCACCCGGTGCACCGCCGGCACGCCGCTGGCCGCCACCACTTCTTCGCGCACGCGCCCGGCACCAAGGATTGCCACGGTCGGCGGCACCACGATGGGCGCGGCATAGCGTCCCGCGATCATGCCGAAATTGGACAGCGTGATGGTGTTGCCGCGCATCTCCTCCGGCGCGATGGTGCGCGCGCGGATATCGGCGCGCATGCGGTCCAGGCCGTGGCGCAGGTCTGCGGCATCGCGGTTGCCGACGTCGCGCAGCACCGGCACGAACAGGCCTTCGGGCAGGTCCGCCGCGATGCCGACGTCGATCTTCTTCAGCACGTGGCGGCGGGCGGTCTGGCCTTCGTACCAGGCATTGAGGCCGGGCTCGGCGCGGCAGCCGGCCACCAGGGCGCGCACCAGCCGGATGGTGACATCGGCGCCGGGCTGCCAGGCGTGGATGTCGGCGTCGTCCATCACGGTGGCGGCGGCCACTTCGGCTTGTGCACGCGCCATGTTCTGCGCCATCGCCCGGCGCACGCCGCGCAGCTGTTCCGGCGCGCCCAGCTCGGCCAGCGTGCTGGCTACCCGCTCGACGTCGGCGGCGGTGACCACGCCCTCGGGGCCCGATGCCGTGGCCATTGCCAGGTCCACCCCCAGCTGGCGCGCCAGCGCGCGCACAGCCGGCGTGGCCTTGATGCGCGCGGCCATGGCCGCGGCGGGTGCCGCGGTGCCCGCAGGCGCGGCTTCATTGACCACGTGCGTGCCGACCTGGACCGAGCCCACCACGGTGCCGGCGTCGGCATCCTCGCCCGCACCCTCGAAGCCGACCAGCGGTGCGCCCAGGTGGACGATATCGCCGGGCTGCGCAAACAGCTTGTCGATGGTGCCGGCATACGGCGACGGGATTTCCACGATGGCCTTGGCCGTCTCCACTGACAGCAGCGGCTGGTCAGCGGCCACGGTCTCGCCGGTCTTGACGTGCCAGGTCACGATCTCGGCCTCCTGCAGGCCTTCGCCCAGGTCGGGCAGCTTGAAGACTCTCATCGGCACTCCTTGCCTATCGTCGGCAATTCCCGCGTTATGCCGCCATCGCCTTGCGCGCCGCGTCGACGATGCGGGCGACGCCAGGCAGGTAGGTATATTCCAGCCGCGCCAGCGGCACCACGGTGTCGAAGCCGGTCACGCGCTGCACCGGCGCTGCCAGTGAGTAGAGGCCCGCGTCGGCCAGCTGCGCCGCGATCTCGGCGCCGAAGCCGGCGGTGCGCGGGGCCTCGTGCACGATCACGCAGCGGCCCGTGCGTGTCACCGATTCCAGGATGGTCTGCATGTCCAGCGGCTTGAGCGTGGCCACGTCGATGACCGTGGTCGTCACGCCCTCGCCGGCCAGTGCGTCCGCGGCGGCGAGCGTCTCCTGCACCATCGCGCCCCAGCTCACCAGCGTGATGTCGCTGCCTTCGCGCAGCGTGAAGCAGGTGTCCAGCGGCAGCGCCGCGCCGTCGTCGGCCACTTCCTGGCGGAACAGGCGGTACAGCCGCGTGGGTTCGAGGAAGATGACCGGGTCCGGGTCGGCGATGGCCGCCAGCAGCAGCCCGTACGCGCGTGCGGGCGATGAGGGCACCACCACGCGGATGCCGGGCATATGCGCGAACATCGCTTCCGGGCTTTCGGAATGATGCTCGGGGGCATGGATGCCGGCACCGCAGGGGGAGCGCACCACCATCGGACACGACAGGCGCCCGCGCGTGCGGTGCCGCATGCGTCCGGCGTGGTTGATGATGTGGTCGACCGCCGGGTAGATAAAGCCGGTGAACTGGATCTCGGCCACGGGCTTGAGCCCCATTGCCGCCATGCCGATCGCGGCGCCGACGATGCCGCCTTCGGCCAGCGGCGTATCCATGACGCGCGCCGCGCCAAAGCGCGCCTGCAGGCCCGCGGTGGCGCGGAACACGCCGCCATTGACGCCGATATCCTCGCCCAGCAGCAGCACATCGGGATCGTGATCCAGCGCATGGGCCAGCGCCAGGTTGACTGCTTCGACCAGATTGATTTCCGCCATGGTTCGCTCGTTGTGGTCGCTACGTGGAGGCACAGGGTTCGCTGTTTATCCGTGCGGCGCCGGGAAGCGCCGGGCAATCTCCAGCTGCGCCTGCAATTCGGCCGGCATGGCCGCGTACAGGCAGTCGAACATCGCGGCCGGATCCGGCGGCGGCATGGCCAGGTAAGTCTCGACGGCCTGCGCCACCTGCTGTGAGCAGGCCTTGACCAGCGCTTCCTCGCGCGCCGCGTCCCACGCGTGCAGCGCCAGCAGGTGCGTGCGCAGCCGCAGCAGCGGTTCTTCCTGCCAGTGCGCCTTGACGCTGGCCTCGTCGCGGTAGCGCGAGGCGTCGTCGGCGGTGGTGTGGTCGCCCAGGCGGTAGGTGATGGCCTCGATCAGCGCCGGGCCGCCGCCATCGCGCGCGCGCGCGATGGCCTCGCCGACGCGGTGCCGCACTGCGACCACGTCGTTGCCGTCAACCTGCTCGCCGGGGATGCCGGCGGCAATGGCCTTCTGCGCCAGCGTCTGCGCCGCGGTCTGGCCGCTGCGCGGCATCGAGATTGCCCACTGGTTGTTGTTGATTACGATCACCAGCGGCGCGTGCCACGCGCCGGCCATGTTCATGCCCTCATAGAAATCGCCCTTGGAGGTGCCGCCATCGCCCAGCAGGCAGACCGCCACGCGCGGCTCGCCGCGCAGCTGGAACGCATAGGCGGCTCCGGCCGCGTGGCAGACCTGGGTGCCGATCGGCACGCAGTTGGCAAAGTCATGCGGCGCCGCCGCAAAGCCGCTGCCGCGTTCGTCGCCGCCCCAGTACAGCAGGCTCTCGGTCATGGTGACGCCGCGCACAAACTGCGCTGCGTGATCGCGGTATGAGGGCACCAGCACGTCTTCGGGCCGCATCGCAAAGGCCACGCCCACGCCGATGGCTTCCTGGCCGAGTGCCGAGGCAAAGGTGCCGATCTTGCCGGTGCGCTGCAGCGCAATCGCTTTCAGGTCGAACTGGCGCGTCAGCACCATCGCCTGGTACAGCGGCAGCAGCGCGTCGGGGTTGCTGGCAAGGGGTGGGGGAGGGGATGTGGGGGAGGAGGTGTCGCCCGGCGGGGCAAGGTAGCGCGTGTAGCCGATCTCGAAGCTCGCAACCGTGGACATGGCAGGTCTCTCGATGCTTGTCTCGACAGGATCCGCAGGGACGGCCGCGAGGATCTTCGCAGCGCTGTCCGCAGCAATGATCGCGTTGTGATCCCCGCCATGCTTTTTGGGCGCGGGGGGACTTGAGCTTGAGTGTAGGGCATTTGCGCGGCGGGCGCGGCGCAAAATCGTCTTGCTGTGCACAATGCGGGTGGTGCTGCCCACAACGCAGAAAAGCGCCTGACGGCGCTTTTCTGCTGGCAACAGCGGTGTGCCTCAGCGCTGGTACGGCGGTTGCACGAAGCCCGCAAAGCGCTGCTGCGTCACGGTCTTGAACTCCGCCGACTCGTAGGCCTCTCGGATGTCCTTGACGAAGGGCTTGTTCAGGTCCGCCGTCTTCACCGCGACCAGGTTCATGTAGTAGTCGGGAATCTTCTCCAGCGCCAGCGCCGAGGTCAGCTTAAGGCCGGAGGCCAGCGCATAGTTGCCGTTGACGAAGGCATAGTCCACGTCATCGAGCGAGCGCGGCAGCTGGGCGGCTTCCAGCTGGATCAGCTTGAGCTTGTGCGGGTTGGCGTCGATGTCGCGCTCGCTGGCGCGGATCGGGTCGGTGCCCGGCTTGAGCGTGACCCAGCCGATCTGCTGCAGGATGGCGATGGCGCGCGCCAGGTTGGTGGGATCGTTCGGCAGCGACACGGTATTGCCGGGCTTCACCTCGGCCAGGCCCTTGTGCTTGCGGCTGTAGATGCCGATCGGCGCGGTCGGCACCTGGATCACGTCGGTCAGCGCCAGCTTGCGGTCGGCCGAGAACTTCTTCAGGTAGGCCACGTGCTGGAAGGCATTGGCGTCGATGGCGCCGTCGGCCAGCGCCAGGTTGGGCTGCACGTAGTCGCTGAACTCAATGATGGTGACCTTGTAGCCGCGCTTTTCCAGCACCGGCTTCACGCCATAGCGGATCTGGTCGGCGTAGGGGCCGGCGGTGGCGCCGAAGCGGATTTCCTTCTTGTCCGGATCGGCCGCGCCCGCACCCTGCATCACGCCCAGTGCCAGCACTGCCGCGGCCAGCCGTGCGACGAAGCCGAATTTCCCGTATTGCATCTGATGCTCCCCGTCATGTTGTTGGAGGCCTGCAGCGTCCCGCTGCGGCGTCGGGTCATTGTATGGAAAGGCAGGCAATAGGCGAACGAGTTATTCCGCATGGTCATATGCCGCTGGTGAATAAGGGTGCCGGCAGCCTGGCTGCACTACGCTGAAGGACAGCGTCACCGGTTTGGAGGCGGCCATGCCCGAACAACTTACCCGGCATCCCGAAGTCACGATCCAGGTCTTGCGCAGCGCCGGGGCCAACTGCGGCGAGGGCGCCCCGCAGGCCATCCTCAAGGCCTGCCCGCGCGAGCGCTTCTGCAAGCTGCCGGGCGGGGAGATCTGCGTGTACGGCCTGGACGGGGCGCAGGCGATGACGCAGTTCACGGCTGTCGACTGGCAGTCGCTCGCGCCCCTCGCGCGGGGCCGTGCGGATGTGGGCGCCGCGACGGGCTGGGCGGGGACCACTGCCGCGGTGTTCATTGCCGGGCTCGCCGCCGGTGCGCTGGCGTCCGCGGCCCTGGCACGCTGGCGGCGCAGCCGTGGCCGGGGTTTAGGGGGGTGACGCACCCGCGCTGGCACGTTGTTTGCGGCTTTCTCAGGTCATGACACCGATGCAGTCCGCCTCCAATCGTTTCCACCGGCCAGGGCACGGCGCGGAGCGCCGCCTGTCGTGCGGGTTCGGCGCGAACCCGTGCGCGCGCGAAAGCGCACTGCCGGAAACTTTTATCCTGTTTGAAGCCGAGGTAGGCCAGAAATTGCATGCCGGGCTGACGGACGCAGGCCTGCATTCCTGCACATCCCTGCTGCGGCCGGCCTTGCGGCGCGCGGCGACGAGGGGAGGCGCGCAATGATGGGCGCGACGACCTTCTCGGCCATCCGCGAGCACGCGCACTGGCCCGCGTGGCGCCGTGCCATCGGCATCCTGTTCATTGCCGCGGTGCTGGCGCTGATCGCGCGCAAGCTGGGCACCATCGACTGGGACGCGGTGCTGGCAGCGCTGCGCGGCTTCAACGCCCGCACGCTGGTGCCGGCGGCGGCCTTCGTTGCGCTGAGCGGCTTGCTGTACAGCCAGTTCGATCGGCTTGGCTGCCACTATGCCGGACACCCGTTGCCGGCGCGGCGGGTGATGGCGATCTCTTATGTCAGCTACACGCTCAGCCTCAACCTCGGGGCCACGCTGGGGGGCGCGGGCGTGCGTTATCGTCTGTACACGCGCGCCGGGCTGACCCTGCCACAGATCTGGAGCCTGTTCGTGGTGGTGGTGAGCAGCAACTGGCTCGGGTATGCCTTGCTGGCGGGCGGCATCCTGGTGGCGCAGCAGGTGGTGCTGCCGCCGGAATGGGGCATTCCCGCGGCGCTGACACGGGTGCTGGGCGCGCTGATGCTGGCGGTGCCGGCTGCCTACCTGGCTGCCTGTGCTATCTGGCACGGCCGGCACCGGACCGTGCGCGACCATGACATCCATGTGCCGTCGGTGGGCTTCGCGGCGCTGCAGTGCCTGTTGTCGGCGGCCCACTGGATGGCGATGGCGGCCATCCTGCATTCGCTGCTGCATACGCATGCGGGGTACTTCACGGTGCTTGGGGTGTTGCTGGCCTCGGGGCTGGCGGGCGTGGTGGTGCGGATCCCGGGGGGCCTCGGCGTGATCGAGACCGTGTTCCTGACGATGCTGGGCGGGCAGGTGCCGCACGGGCTGCTGCTGGCGGCGCTGATTGTCTATCGCGCGTTGTATTACCTGATTCCGTTGATGATCGGGTCGATCAGCTACTTTGTGCTGGAGGCGCAGGGCAAGCGTGGTGACGGGTAGGTTGTGCTGGCGGTATGCCACCGCCTGCCCTCACCCCGTGCCCCTCTCCCACAAGCGGGAGAGGGGAGCAAATCAGCCGGTCGCTTTGACGTCTGTGGCCTGGGCTCAGGCCGCGAGCGCGCGGTCCAGGTCCTCGATCAGATCATCGATATGCTCGATGCCGACGGAAAGCCGCACCATGTCCTCACTGACGCCAGCCGCCTTCAGTTCATCCGCATTGAGTTGCCGATGCGTGGTCGACGCCGGATGCGTGGCCAGCGACTTGGCATCGCCGATATTGACCAGCCGCGTGAACAGCTGCAGCGCATCCAGGAAGCGCGCGCCGCCTTCGCGGCCGCCTTGCTTCAGGCCGAACGACAAGATGCCGGGACCTCGCCCGCCCAGGTACTTCTGCACCAGCGCGTGGTCGGCATGGTCGGGCAGGCCGGCAAAGTTGACCCAGTCCACCTTGGGATGCTGCTGCAGGTGGCGGGCGATCGCCAGCGCGTTCTCGGTGATGCGGTCCAGCCGCAGCGCCAGGGTCTCGATGCCCTGCAGGATCAGGAAGGCATTGAACGGCGACAGCGCCGCGCCGGTATTGCGCAGCGGCACCACGCGCGCGCGGCCGATATAGGCCGCCGGGCCCAGCGCCTCGGTGTAGACCACGCCGTGGTACGACACGTCGGGCTCGTTCAGGCGCTTGAAGCGCTCCTTGTGCTGGGCCCACGGGAACTTGCCGCTGTCGATGATGGCGCCGCCGACGCTGTTGCCATGGCCGCCCAGGTACTTGGTCAGCGAATGCACGACGATGTCCGCGCCATGCTCGAACGGCCGGCACAGGTAGGGCGACGGCACCGTGTTGTCGACGATCAGCGGCACGCCGTGGTTGTGCGCCACGCGCGCAATGGCTTCGATATCCACGACGTTGCCGAGCGGGTTGCCCACCGACTCCACGAAGATCGCCTTGGTGCGCGCGTCGATCAGGTCGCCGAAGCTGGCCGGGTTGCGGCCATCGGCAAAGCGGGTCTCGATGCCGGACTGCGGCAGCGTGTGTGCCAGCAGGTTGTAGGTGCCGCCATAGAGCTGGCTCGACGAGACGATGTTGTCGCCGGCCTCGGCAATGGTCTGGATCGCATACGTGATCGCCGCCATGCCGGACGCCAGCGCCAGCGCGCCCACGCCGCCCTCGAGCGCGGCCAGGCGCTGCTCCAGCACGTCGTTGGTCGGGTTCATGATCCGGCTGTAGATATTGCCGGCCACCTTCAGGTCGAACAGGTCGGCGCCGTGCTGGGCGCTGTCGAAGGCGTAGGCCACCGTCTGGTAGATGGGCACGGCCACCGCGCGCGTGGTGGGATCGGGCGAATAGCCGCCATGGACGGCCAGGGTTTCGAGTCTCATCTTCTTCTCTCTTCGTCTCGCTGTTGGGTGCCGGACCGGCGCGACGGGGCAAGGCCTGCCGTGGCGCCGGGCATGCCGAGCGGTGCGCCGCGCGGGCGCACCAGGCCGTGCGATGGTAACAGCCGGCCCGCGCACGCCCCTGCGGCGTGGCCGCTATGGTTGCCGACGGCGCTCGCGCGAGGCAAGGAAACTTATTGCATTTGGATATGCGCGGCGCCGCAGCGCACGGGTCATGCCCCGACCGCGAGCGGCGGTTCTTCCTGCTGCCAGCGCAGGTTCTCCGGCCGGCGCAGCCCCAGGTGCTCGCGTAGCGTGGTGCCCGTATAGCCGTCGCGAAAGAGCCCGCGCCGGCGCAGCTCCGGCAGCACCAGTTCGATGAAGTCATCGAGCCCGCCCGGCAACCAGGGCGGCATGACATTGAAACCATCGGCGGCCTCGCCCTCGAACCACGCCTGCAGCTGGTCGGCGATGGACTGTGGCGTGCCGTGGATCGACCAGTGGCCGCGTGCGGTGGCCACGCGCAGGCACAGCTGGCGGATGGTGAGCCGCTCGCGCCGGGCCAGGCCGGTAACCAGCTGGAAGCGGCTCCTGGCGCCGTTCGGTTCGGCCAGGTTGTCGGGCAGCGGGCCGTCCAGCGGATAGCCGCTCAGGTCGATCCCGCCCAGGTGCTGCGACAGCAGGGCCAGCCCCACCGACGGATGGATCAGGCTTTGCAGCGCTTCGAATTTCTCCCGCGCCTCGGCCTCGCTGCGGCCTACCACCGGGAACACGCCAGGCAGGATCTTGAGCTGGTCGGGCGTGCGGCCATAGCGCGCGAGCCGCGCCTTCAGGCCACGATAGAAGGCCTGCGCATCGGCCAGCGACTGCTGCGCGGTGAAGATGACCTCGGCGGTGCGTGACGCCAGCTCCTGCCCCGCCTCGGACGAGCCGGCCTGCACGATCACCGGATGGCCCTGCGGCGGGCGTGGGACGTTGAGCGGCCCGCGCACCTGGAAGTGCGCGCCGCGATGGTCCAGCGTGTGCAGCTTGTCCGCATCGAAATGCCGGCCGCTGTCCTTGTCGTACAGGAAGGCATCGTCCTCCCAGGTGTCCCACAGCCCGGTCACCACGTCGACGAACTCCTCGGCACGGGCGTAGCGGTCAGCATGCGCGGGATGACGTTCGAGGCTGAAGTTGCGTGCTTCGGTATCCGACCACGACGTCACCACATTCCAGCCCGCGCGGCCGCCGCTGAGGTGGTCGAGCGAGGCGAACTTGCGCGCCACATGAAAGGGCTCGTTGTAGGTGGTGGAGACGGTTGCCACCAGGCCGATGCGCTGCGTCACCGCCGCCAGTGCCGACAGCAGCGTCAACGGCTCGAAGGTGGCGGCGCGCGCGGTGCGCGGCAGGGTGGCATCGTCCATGCCGCGGATGGCGACGCCGTCCGCCAGGAACAGCGCATCGAACCCCGCGGACTCGGCGCGCTGCGCCAGCGCGATGTAGTGCGCCAGGTTGCGCCCGGCATCGGCCTGCGCGGCCGGATGGCGCCACCCGGCGACATGGTGCCCGGTGGCCTGGAGAAAGGCGCCCAGATGCAGCTGGCGCGGCGGCTTTTGCTGTGACATCGATCGTGCTCCCCGGAAGACACTGGCTGGATCAGGCCGCTTGCCGTTGCGCGGCAGCGGCGGACTGGTTGGCCGGCGCCGCGCCCTCGCCGCGCACGCCCGCCTTCACCGCCTTGCTGCGGCGGCCATCCACACCGACCGGTATATCGCCGGCCACGGTGGCGCGGCGCACCACGCGGTGCGCGTCGCCATAGTCGTTGATGGCGTAGTGCTGGGTGGCGCGGTTGTCCCAGATGGCGACGTCGCCCGCGCGCCAGCGCCAGCGCACGGTGTTCTCCAGACGGTGCACATGGCCCTGCAGCACGGCAATCAGGTGCGCCGAATCGGCCGACGCGTAGTCCAGCAGCTTCTTGACGAAGTGGCCCAGCACCAGCGTGCGTTCGCCGGTTTCCGGGTGCACGCGCACCACCGGGTGTTCGGTCTCGTAGAGCGCCGAGGTGAAGACTTCGCGGTAGCGCTTCAGCCCTTCGTCGCTCGGATTGACGCGCGTGGCCGCGTAGTCGTAGTCGTTGGTGTGCAGCGCCCGCAGCTTGTCGGCCAGTTCGCGCAGCGGCTCGGGCAGGTCCTGGTACGCGGCGGCGGTGTTGGCCCACACCGTGTCGCCGCCGGCGGCGGGAACGGTCACGGCGCGCAGCACCGAGACCGCGGGGTAGGCCAGGTCGAAGGTCACGTCGGTATGCCAGGAGTTGGCGCGGCCGCCGTGCTGCGAGTCGAGCTCTAGCAATTGCGTGCCGTCGCGCGAGGGCACGGTCGGGTGCGGCACGGTGTCGCCGAACAGGCGCGCAAAGCCCTGCTGTGCGGCATCGTCCAGATGCACCTGGTCGCGGAAGAACAGCACCTTGTGCCTGAGCAAGGCTGCGCGGATGGCGGCGAAGGTGGCGGGCGGCAGGTCGCCGTGCAGCGTGACGCCGCGGATCTCGGCGCCGATGCGGCCGGCAACCGGGTGGATGTCGAGCTGGACGGTCTGGTCTTGCGTAGCGTTGGCTTGGGTCATCACGAAGCTCCGGAGGGGATCAGGGTTGGGTCAGGCGAGTTCAGGTTCGGGCGCCCGCTGCACGACAGGCTCCTGCCCGGCGAATTCGCGCAGCACGGCATCGCGCACGCGCGCGAACGGAAGTCCGGCGCGTTCGCGCGGATGCGGCAGGTCCACCGGCAGGACGCGGCGGATGCGGCCGGGCCGGGGTTCCATCACCACCACGCGGTCGCCCAGGAAGACGGCTTCCTCGACGTCGTGCGTGACCAGGATCATGGTGATGCCCTCGGCCTGCCAGATCCGCTGCAGTTCCTGCTGCAGGTGGGCCCGCGTCATGGCATCGAGCGCGCCGAAGGGCTCGTCGAGCAGTAGGATCTCCGGCCGCGTCACCAGTGCCCGCGCAATCGCCACGCGCTGCGACATGCCGCCAGAAAGCTGGTGCGGATGGGCCTGCTCGAAGCCGCGCAGGCCAACCAGCGCGATATGCTCGGCAACGTTGCGGTCTTTCTCCGCATCGCTGCCCGGCGTGTTGAGCAGCGCCAGCCGGATGTTCTGCTCGACTGTCAGCCACGGGAACAGGCGGTGCTCCTGGAACACGATGCCGCGCTGCAGGCTGGTGCCCGATACGCGCTTGCCGTCCAGCAGGATCTCGCCGCGGTAATCCTCTTCCAGGCCCACCACCAGCCGCAGCAGGGTGGACTTGCCGCAGCCGCTGGCGCCGACGATGCTGAAGAACTCGCCCGGGGCGATGGTCAGGGTGATGTCCTCGAGCACGGGCAGCGCCCGGCCCTCGACTTCGTACTGCTTGTGCAGGTGCGCGATGCTTAGCGTGCCGGCGTGTGGCATTTGTGGTCTCCGTTCAATAAGGGGCTGCGTGGTTCAGCCCGCGGCTACCGAGCGCCCGCGCCAGGCAAGCAGGCGGGATTCGATGCGGCTGGCGATCCAGTTCAGCGTGAAGCCGACCAGGCCGACCACGATCACGCCGAAGATCACCAGGTCCATCCAGAAGTTCTCGCGGCCGTCGGTCATGGTGTTGCCGATGCCCTTGCCGGATACCAGCAGGTACTCCGCGCCGAGCGTGGCCAGCCACGCATAGATCAGCCCCAGGTGGATGCCGGCGAAAATCGACGGGGCCGCCGACGGCAGCACCACGCGCCACAGCACCTGGGTGCGGCTGAATCGCAAGACGCGCGCAACCTCGAGCAGGTCGGCCGGTACGGCGCGGATGCCTTCGAAGGTGTTCAGCACCACCGGGAAGAATGCGGCCAGCGACAGGAACACCACCTTGGCGGCATCGCCCAGCCCGAACCAGACCGAGATCAGCGGGATCCATGCAAACAGCGAGATCTGCTTGACCGTGTGAAAGCTCGGGCCGACCAGGCGTTCGAACAGGCGCGACAGGCCCAGCGCCGTGCCGAACACCAGCCCGGCGCTGGCGCCGATGGCAAAGCCGGCCAGGTCACGCCACAGGCTGGCGGCCAATGCCGTGGCCAGCGCGCCGCTCTGCACCTGACGCACCGCGGTGTCCCAGACGCTGGAGACCGGCACCAGCAGCGGCGAAGTGGTCCAGCCAAAGCGCACGGCGGCCCACCACAGCGCGAGCAACGCGAGCGGCAGCACCCAGCCGCGCAGGGCGCGGGGCAGGCGGATACGGGGGCGGATTACAGAAGTGGTCATCGCGGCCTCGCCTCAGAAGCCCGGCTTGCGCCAGCGCAGCACCGCGCCTTCGGCCAGCGCCAGCGCCTTGTCCAGCGCAAAGCCCACCACCCCCACCACCACCACGGCGGCCAGCACCATGTCGAGCTGGAACAGCTGGCGCCCGTAGACGATCATGTAGCCCAGCCCCTCGGACGAGGCCAGCAGCTCCACCACCACCAGCGCCAGCCACGCGTGCGTCAGGCCGTAGCGCACGCCGTTCCACACCGGCGCGGCCGCGGCGGGCAGCACCACGCGCGACAGCGTCTGCCAGCGCGTGAGCTGCAGCACCCGCGCCACTTCCAGGTAGCGGGTCGGCACGCTGCCGATGCCCTTGTACGTGTTCAGCGCCACCGGCACGAAGGCGGCCTTGGCGATCAGGATCACCTTGAGCGCCTCGTCGATGCCGACCAGCAGCATCAGCAGCGGCAGCCAGCCCAGCACCGGCACCTGGCTGAAGGCCTTGAAGGTCGGGTAGATGTAGTCGCGCAAGGTCGGCGACAGGCCCATGGCCGCGCCCAGCGCCAGCCCACCGGCCAGGCCCACGGCAAAGCCGCCGGCCACGCGCAGCGCGCTGATCGCCAGGTTGGCCTGCAGCTCGCCGCTTTGCCACAGGTCGGCCAGCGTGCGTGCGACGTCTTCGGGGGCGGGCAGCACCTGCGGCGGAATCCAGGCATTGCGGGCAGCCACATACCAGACCAGCAGCAGCGCCAGCGGCACCGGCCAGGCCAGCAGCCAGCGTGTGGCATCCTGCCAGCGCAGTGGCTTGCGCGGAGCAGCCACGCGCGGCGCTGCGGCGGCGGGCAGTGAAAGCGAATCGGCGACGGACATGATGTCAGGCTCCCAGGATCTTGCCGTTGGGTTGGTAGACGGGCCAGTAGCTCTGCAGGCTCAGGTCGGTGAGCGCCGCCTTCAGGAAGCGCTGGTCGATCCACTGGTCCACGTCAAATCGCGCACGGCTCAGCTTGAAGCGATAGGCCTGCTCGACCGCATCCTTGTAGCGGCTGACCAGGAAGGGATCGAAATTCGGGTTCAGCCGCACCCGCAGCGGCTCGCCGTCAAAGTCTTCCTTCCAGTGGTCATAAGGCGTACCCGCACGCGCCCAGGTGCGCAGCACTTCTTCTCGATGGCTCTCGTCCGAGGCCCACCGCGCCGCCTCGACCGCGGCCTTCACCAGGTGCTGCGTGGCCTCCGGATAGCGCCCGGCGAATTCGTCGCTCACCAGTACGTGGCTTTGCCGTGTGTAGATCGGCGACTGGTTCTTGCTGGAGTACAGGATGCGCACCGCGCCCTTGTCGCGCAGGCGCAGGATGTCCATGGCGCCGATGGCGGCGTCGATGTCGCGCGTGGACAGCGCCGCCAGGTAGCCGGCCGTGTCCAGGTTCAGCAGACGCAGGTCCTTGTCGGAGAGCCCGTTCGCTTCCAGCAGGCGCAGCGCCGGCAGATGCATATTGGTGCCCTTGAACAGCGACACGCGCTTGCCGCGCAGGTCGCTGACCGTCTTCAGCGGCGAATCGGGTGGCACGCCCACGTAGATGTTGGCGCGCACGCCGGTGGCCAGCACCAGCCGCGTTTTCAGGCCGGCGGAGCGGGCCACGATGGACGGCAGGTCGCCCTGCAGCGCAAAGTCGAGCTGGCGGTTGGCGAGCGCCTCGTTGACGGCGGGGCCGGCGCCCTTGAAGAAGAACCACTCCACGCGGGTGCCGGTCGGTTTGAACGATTCCTCCAGCCAGCCGCGCGCATGGGCAATCGCCAGCGAACTGCCGGCAAAGCTGGGCGGGGTGCCGGTGGCGGGCTGGGCCACGCCGACGCGGATCACGTCGGGACGCGCGGCCGGGCTTGCGCTGAACGCGGACAGCGGCGACAGCGAAGCCGCCATGCCCAGCCCGGACCAGGCCACGCAGCGCAGCAGCTCGCGGCGGGTCAGCGTGGGTGCAGCGGTGGCATGGGGGCGCGGGGTCGTCATCGTGCAGACCTTCTTGAAGTGGAGGACGGCTCCACGATAAGCGGCGCTGCGCGCGGACCAGAACGAATGATTCCGACTTTGGTTATCGGCCCCGCGCATATGGCGCGCAGCGCGGCGTTGGCATATCGGCATGCAATCTTCTTCGTTGGCCGAGCGCCGGTGCTGTCCTACAGTCTGCGCATTTTGATCCCTGCCAGGCTGACCAAGCCCTCACGATGAGCAATGACCTGACTTCCGGCCGCCGGCGCTTCCTGCAGCGCGGGGCGGTGCTGGGCGCCGCCGCGGCTGGCGCCGCTACTGCGGCGCGCGCAGAACCCCTGACGGTTGCGCCGTGGACGCGCACGCCGGGCGAGCCCGTGCTGTGGCATCCGTATGGCCAGCCGTCCCCGTTCGAGAAAGACGTGGTGCGGCGCAGCCGCAGCGCGGCGCCGCTGCCCGGCGCCAACTCGTCGATGACGCCTTTGCAGGACCTGCGCGGCATCATCACGCCGACCGGGCTGGTGTTCGAGCGCCTTCACGCCGGCATCCCGCTGATCGACCCGGCGCAGCACCGGCTGGCGGTGCATGGCCTGGTGGCGCGCCCGCGCATCTTCACCATGGACGACCTGGTGCGCCTGCCGTCGGTGTCGCGCATCCATTTCCTGGAGTGCTCGGGCAACACCGGGCGCGAGTGGAAGGCGCCCGGTGCGAAGTCCGTGCAGATCAGCCACGGCTTGTTGTCTTGTTGCGAATGGACCGGCGTGCCGTTGTCCGTGGTGCTGGACGAAGTCGGCGTGGCGCCGGAAGCTGTGTGGGTGCTAGCCGAGGGCGCCGATGGCGCAGCGATGACGCGCAGCGTGCCGCTGGCCAAGGCGCTGGAAGACGCACTGCTGGTCTATGCGCAGAACGGCGAGATGCTGCGCCCCGAGCATGGCTATCCGCTGCGGCTGTTCCTGCCGGGCTATGAGGGCAACATGTCCATCAAGTGGCTGCGGCGCCTGAAGCTGGGGCGCGCGCCGTTCATGTCGCGCGAAGAGACTTCGAAATACACGGATTCCCTGCCCGACGGCAGCGCGCGGCAGTTCACCTTCCTGATGGACGTGAAGTCCGTGATCACCTTCCCCGCGCCGGACACAGATTGCGTGAGCGCGGCTTCTACGAGATCGCGGGCCTGGCGTGGTCGGGCCACGGGCGTATCCGCCGCGTCGAGGTGTCGGTCGACGGCGGCCGCAGCTGGCGCGAGGCGCAACTGCAGGAGCCGGTGCTGGACCGCGCCCTGGTGCGCTTCCGCCTGCCGTGGCGCTGGGATGGCGGGCCAGCTTCGCTGGAGAGCCGCGCCATCGACGAAGCCGGCAACGTCCAGCCCACGCCGGACCAGCTGGTGGCCGCGCGCGGCGTGGCTTCCACCTATCACTACAACGCGATCCAGCGCTGGCGCGTGGCCGCGGACGGGAGCATTGCCAATGCGCGCGCTTGAACGATTCAGCGGTGCCGTCGCCGTGCTGGCGCTGGCCTGCGCTGCGCAAACGGTCCTTGCGCAGACCTTCGGCATAGGCCGCCCCGCCAGCGAGCGCGATCTTGCCGCGTGGAATATCGACGTGACCCCGGACGGCACTGGCCTGCCGCCAGGCAGCGGCACGGTCGCGCGGGGCCAGCAGGTCTATGCGCAGCACTGTGCCGCATGTCACGGCGTCAATGGCGAAGGCAAGCCGGCCGATGCGCTGGTGGGCGGGCAGGGCACGCTGAAGGACGCCGCCAGGGGCAAGGACCCCGTCAAGACCATCGGCAGCTTCTGGCCCTACGCGACCACGGTATTCGACTTCATCAACCGCGCCATGCCCTACAACGCGCCGCAGAGCCTGGCGCCGGACGAGGTCTATGCCGTCACCGCGTGGCTGCTGCACAGGAACGGCGTCCTGCCCGCAGATGCGGTGCTGGACGCGAGCACGCTGCCGCAGGTGAAGATGCCGAACCGCGATGGCTTTGTCGCCGACGCGCGCCCGGATACGGCCAACGTGCCGTGCCGCAGCGGTTGCCCCGGCAAGCCCTGATGGCCCGCAAATGTCGAGACATGGATATGCGATAAGCGGATAAGGGCCAGCGATATGATTCGTTGACCGGGCGATGGCCGGCTCTCTACAGTGCAAGCTTGTACGCGGCATCCCCGATGCCGCATCGGCTTCCCCCGTATGCCAGAGCTTGCCATGACGACCGCAACCGCCCACGCCAGTGTTTCGCGCCAGCAGAGCGCGCCGCTTTCCACCGCATTTTTCGCAGATGCGGGCAACTTCGAGATCCGTGCGCTGGACGCGCCGCTGGGCGCGGAAGTGATCGGGCTCGACTTGTCGCAGCCGCTGTCCGACGCGGATTTTGCCCGCATCCATCGCGCCCACCTCGACTACCACGTGGTGGTGTTCCGCGACCAGCAGATCACGCCCGCGCAGCAGATCGATTTCAGCCGCCGCTTCGGCCCGCTGCAGATCCACGTGCTGCACCAGTTCCAGCTGCCGGGCCATGCGGAAGTGCTGGTGGTGTCCAACGTGGTCGAGAACGGCAAGCCGATCGGGCTGGGCGATGCCGGCCACTTCTGGCATTCGGACCTGTCGTACAAGGAAAAGCCCAGCCTCGGTTCGTTGCTGCATGCGCGCGAGCTGCCCGCCGAGGGAGGCGATACGTTGTTCGCCAACATGCACCTGGCCTGGGACACGCTGCCGGCTGCGCTGCAGCGCGCCGTTGATGGCCTGCAGGCCGAGCACACCTACCTGGCGCGCTATGCCGAGCTGCAGCAACGCAGCCCGTGGCGGCCCAACCTGACGCCGGAGCAGATTGCGCAAGTCAGGCCGGTGCTGCAGCCGGTGGTGCGCACCCATCCGGAAACGGGGCGCAAGGCGCTCTTTGTCAGCGAGCATTTCACCACCCGCATCGTCGGCCTGCCCGAGAAGGAAAGCCGCGACCTGCTGGACCAGTTGTTCGCGCACAGCGTCAAGCCCGCCCACATCTACCGCCACCAGTGGCAGCCACATGACCTGGTGTTCTGGGACAACCGCTCGCTGCTGCATCTTGCCGCGGGCTGTCCGCCGGAACTGCGGCGCGTGATGTACCGCACCACCATCGAAGGTGACGTGCCGCGCTGAAGGCGGCAGCAGTATCGCAAGTCACCGTACGCGCTTGCACTGGCAAGCGCTCATCCACGTATTCCCCGGAGTTTCGATCATGTTCTCTCGTTTTTCCCGCAGGCTCGGCCTGCTGGCGCTGAGCGCCGGCCTGGCCATCACCGGCACCGCGCACGCCGAAGGCAAGCTGCGTATTGCCGAACAGTTCGGCGTGGTCTACCTGCTGCTCAACGTGGCGCGCGACCAGCAGTTGATCGAGAAACACGGCAAGCAGCAGGGCGTCGACATCAAGGTCGAATGGACTCAACTGTCGGGCGGGGCCGCGGTCAATGACGCGCTGCTGTCCGGTGCCATCGATATCGCCGGCGCCGGCGTGGGCCCGCTGCTGACGCTGTGGGACCGCACCCACGGCAAGCAGAACGTGCGCGGCGTGGCGTCGCTGGGCAACTTCCCGTACTACCTGGTCAGCAACAACCCCAAAGTGAGATCGATTGCCGATTTCACGGAGAAGGACCGCATCGCGCTGCCGGCGGTGGGCGTGTCGGTGCAGTCGCGCGTGCTGCAACTGGCTGCGGCCAGGCAATGGGGCGACAAGGAGTACAACCGCCTCGACAAGTGGACCGTGGCGGTGCCGCACCCGGATGCGGCCGCGGCGATCATTTCCGGCGGCACCGAGATCACCGGGCACTTCGGCAATCCGCCGTTCCAGGAGCAGGAACTGGCCGGCAATCCGAACGCGCGCATCGTGCTGAACTCGTATGACGTGCTGGGCGGCCCCAGCTCCTCCACGGTGCTGTACGCGACCGAGAAATTCCGCAACGATAATCCCAAGACCTATCGCGCTTTCGTCGATGCGCTGGCCGAGGCCGCGGCCTTTACCACCGCCAATCCGGAAGCGGCCACCGACATCTACCTACGCCAGAGCAAGGCCAAGACCGACCGCGCGCTGCTGCTGCGCGTGCTCAAGAACCCGCAGGTGCAGTTCCGCGTGGCGCCGCAGAACACCTTTGCGCTGGCCGCTTTCATGCACCGCGTGGGCGCGATCCGCAACCAGCCCAAGTCCTGGCAGGACTATTTCTTCCAGGACCCGGTCACCGCGCAGGGGAGCTGAGCATGGCCACCCACAACCTGCGCGTGGTGTCGGACCGCGCCACGCCCCTGCTGCAGGTGGATGGCGTGTCGCTGGAGTACTGCACGCCCGAGCGCATCGTGCGGGCCACCCATCGCGTCAGCTTCGACGTGCATGCCGGCGACCGCTTCGTGCTGCTGGGCCCGTCCGGCTGCGGCAAGTCCACGCTGCTGAAGGCGGTTGCCGGGTTCGTTCCGCCCAGCGAGGGCGAGATCCGGCTGGAAGGCCGGCGTGTGCTGCAGCCCGGCCCGGACCGCATCGTGGTGTTCCAGGAGTTCGACCAGCTGCCGCCGTGGAAAACGGTGGTGCAGAACGTGATGTTCCCGCTGCGGCAAGCGCGCAAGCTGTCGCGGGCAGAGGCGCGCGAGCTGGCGCTGGACAGCCTGCACAAGGTGGGGCTGGCCGATTTTGCCGATGCCTACCCACATACGCTGTCGGGCGGCATGAAGCAGCGCGTGGCGATCGCGCGCGCACTGGCGATGCGCCCCAAGGTGCTGCTGATGGACGAGCCCTTTGCCGCGCTGGACGCCCTCACGCGCCGGCGCATGCAGGAAGAGCTGCTGGCGCTGTGGGACGACGCAGCCTTCACCTTGCTGTTCGTCACGCATTCGATCGAAGAGGCGCTGGTGGTGGGCAGCCGCATCCTGCTGCTGTCGCCGCACCCGGGCCGCGTGCGCGCGGAACTCAACAGCCACCAGTTCAGCCTGGCCAGCCAGGGCGGCGCCGAATTCCAGGCCGCCGCGCAACGCATCCATACCTTGCTGTTCGACGAGCCCGCAGCCGAGGCCGCGCCGCGTGCGCGCAGCGCGGCGGGCCGCTGATCCGGGACATCGCATCATGACGCAACCGACACTGACACTGGCCGACACGCTTCGGCCCGAATACGAACGCGATCCTGAACCCTTCACCGAAGCCCCGCTTGCGCGCGCGCTGCCGTGGTACCAGCGCCTGTGGCAACACGGCTGGCTGCGCAAGGCGGTGATCCTGCTGGCGCTGGGGCTGATCTGGGAGCTGGTGGCGCGCGTGCAGGACAACGACCTGCTGCTGCCGTCCTGCCTGGCCACGATGCGCGCCTTTGCCGAGGCGGTGGGCAGCGGCGAGCTGCCGGGCAAGGCGGCGATTTCGCTGTCGGTGCTGCTGCGCGGCTATGCGGCCGGCATCGTGCTGGCGTTCGTGCTGACCTCGCTGGCCGTGTCCACGCGCTTTGGGCGCGATGTGCTGGATACGCTCACCGCCATGTTCAACCCGCTGCCGGCGATAGCGTTATTGCCGCTGGCGCTGCTGTGGTTCGGGCTGGGCACCAGGAGCCTGGTCTTCGTGCTCGTCCATTCGGTGCTGTGGCCGCTGGCGCTGAACATGTACGCGGGCTTCCAGTCAGTTCCGCCGACGCTGCGCATGGCGGGCCGCAACTACGGCCTGCGCGGGCTGCGCTATGTCGCGCTGGTGCTGGTGCCGGCGGCGCTGCCGGCGATCCTGTCGGGCCTGAAGATCGGCTGGGCCTTTGCCTGGCGCACGCTGATCGCGGCCGAGCTGGTGTTCGGCGCGTCGTCGGGGCAGGGCGGGCTGGGCTGGTTCATCTTCCAGAACCGCAATGAGCTCTACACCGACCGCGTTTTTGCAGGGCTGGCCGCGGTGATCCTGATCGGGTTGCTGGTGGAGGGGCTGGTGTTCACCACGCTGGAACGGCTCACGGTGCGCCGCTGGGGCATGCAGCAGTAGCCGCCCGCTTGCCGTGTGCCGGCATGGGGCGTAGGCTACGCCTCCGGTACGCAACCGGAGCCCACCCATGACCGCCATCCACCAGGCCGCCGCACAGGGATTCGCCAGCCAGGCCGATACCTACGCGCGCGGACGTCCCGAGTATCCCACTGAAATCGACACCTGGCTGCGCGGCACGCTGGGCTTGCGCGCGGGCCGCACCGTGCTGGACCTGGGCGCGGGCACCGGCAAGTTCACGCGCCGGCTGGTGGAGACGGGGGCGACGGTGATCGCGGTCGAACCGGTGGCGCAGATGCGCGCGCAGCTGGCCACGGTGCTGCCGTCAGTGCAGGCGCTGGAAGGCAGTGCCGAGGCCATCCCGCTGCCCGATGCCAGCGTCGACGCCGTCGTCTGCGCGCAGGCCTTCCACTGGTTTGCCAATGCGCGCGCGATGGCGGAAATCGGCCGCGTGCTGCGCCCCGGCGGCCGGCTAGGGCTGGTATGGAACGTGCGCGATTAAAGCGTGGACTGGGTGGCGCAGCTGACGGCCATCATGACGCCGTATGAAGGCGACGCGCCGCGCTTCTACAAGGGCGACTGGAGGCGGGTCTTTCCCGCCGAGGGCTTCGGGCCGCTGGCGCTGCAGCGCCTGCCCTACACGCATGTAGGGGCGCCGCAGCAGGTGATCGTGGACCGGGTGATGTCGGTGAGCTTCATTGCCGCGCTGCCGGCGGCGGAGCAAGCCCGCGTGCGTGAACGGCTGCAGGCGGTTATCGACGGGCATCCCGCGCTGGCGGGCCGAGCCGAGGTTGCTCTCCCTTATCGCACCGAGGCCTATTGCTGCGAACGGCTGGCCTGACGCTACATCGTCGCCTGCCGCACCCAGAATGCGGCGCCGTGGCGCGCAACGGCGCCGGGTTCGGGTTTCCGGGCCGTCGCGGGAAGCTGACGCGCCGGTTGCTTGGGTAAGCCATGCCTGGGCCGTGGCCGGGGCATGCTTGGCGCTTGACTGGAAGCACGGTGCCCGGCGAATCGAAAGTGGATCGATCGTAGCGGGACGCAGGCTGGCTGGAGGGTGCGGCTTTCCGAAATGACCCCGGGAAATTTCTGCAATGCGGGGTGGTGCGAGCCGGGCTCAGTGCATCGGCAAATGGCCGATAGCGGTCAGCGCCTGCACCACTTCGGGCGACAGGCGGCGTTCCCTGCATGGCACGCCCGCGGTCTCGAGCGTGGTCCACAGGTCTGCGTCGCCGGTGACGATACGCTGCCGCAGGTGGGCCAGGTATGTGTACTCCGCGGAGGTCAGCGGGCGCGGGGCGCTACGCAGGTCATCCAGGATGGCGCCAAGCGAGAGGGCGGGAACGGTCATACCAGGGTCGGGAAAAGCACGGCGGTGAGACATTGCAGCGAGGGTACGGAAAGCAGCGCAGGGATTGCGCAGAGGTCAGGCAACGCATGATTTTATCCACGCCGTGCAGCGGCTGCTTAATCAAAAGCAGGTAACTTTCCCTCTAATTCCACTTGCAAACTGGGGAGTGGCGAGTACGCGCACGCAATGTGGCGCATGCGGTAGCCGGGGGGCCGGCGAAGGCGCTTGGGCGACGGCCTGGGCGGCAGGAGGCACTGGCCACGTGTTGCAGAAAAACGCCAGCGCGCCGCCGCCCGGATCCATGAATGCGTGCAGCGTCGTTTGCGCGGCTCCGGCGCACGTGTGCTGCTTCCTTGACACGCAGCAGGGCGGATTGACAAGCCGGGATGCGTTCTATACGTTGGCGCATCGTTCCGTCATCCGGTCCAGCCAGGATCGCCGCCGTCCGCCATGCCACGCAAAGCCGCACAGGTTTCAGAAGCCGACAAGCACGCCGCCGCGGGCGGCGCCATCGCCGTGGACCGGGCGCTGTTCGTGCTGTCGGTGTTCCGCCTTGGCGATACCGCGCTGGGGCTGGCCGAGCTGGCGCAGCGCAGTGGCCTGTACAAGAGCACGCTGCTGCGCTTGCTGGCCTCGCTCGAGCACGCCGGGCTGGTGCGGCGCCAGCCGGACGGGCGCTATGGGCTGGGTCCCGAGGTGGCGCGGCTCAATGCCGTCTACGCGGCGTCGTTCTCATTGGAGGCGGTGGTGATGCCGGCGCTGCGCGAGCTGGTGCGCATCACGCGTGAAAGCGCGGCCTTCCATGTCGAGCAGGGCGAGCACCGACTGTGCCTGTACCGCGTCGATTCGCCGCAGCCGGTGCGCGACCATGTCCGCGCCGGCGAACTGCTGCCGCGCGACCGGGGCGCCGGCGCGCGCGTGCTGCGCGCCTTTGCGGGCGAGTCCGGCTCGCTCTACGAGCGCATCCGGCACGAGGGCGTGGCGGCTCTGGTGGGCGACCGCAGCCCCGATCTTGCCGGGGTGTCGGCGCCGGTGTTCGGTCCCGGCGATGTGCTGTGCGGCGCGCTGACGCTGACCTGCCCGGCCTCGCGCTACCGGGAAGACTTCCGCGTCGATGTGCTGCATGCGGCGCGTGTGCTGACCCAGGCGCTGGGCGGCTCCTTTCCGGACAGCATTGCGGACAAGGCCACCCCGGACTGAGCTGCGTGTGCAGCCGGCCCGACCCGGCTTGTCGGGGGTGCCACGGCCCGGCATGTGCGGGCTATCATGCGGCTGGCATTGAAAACAACGCACGTCACATGTTGTGAAAACAAGTGCGGGAGATGCCTGCTTCGCGCCCCTGTGGCCTGATGCCCGCTGCTCGATATTGACGGCGCGGCAGACGGCATCCTTGAGGAAATCCCCGTGCACCTGGACCAGCAGACCATTGCGGTGGTGATGATGGTGTTTTTCTGCAGCACGCTGATTATTGCGGCGGGGCTGGTGTTCGCGCTGCGCGCGAGCGAGGCGGGGCGGCTGTGGGCGTTCGGGCACGTGCTGGTGTCGGCCGCGGGCCTGGCGCTGGCCATCAGCGCTGCCTGCGGCACGGGCCATCTGGGCACGCTGGGTGCGTTGGCGTTCGTGGCTGGCTGGCTGCTGATCTACCGCGGCGTGCGGGTCTATTACGGGGTGCCGGCCCATCCCGCGGCGCTGGCCGCCGCGGGCGTGATCGTGCTTGGCCTGATCGCGGCCACCAGCGGCATGCCCGACGGGCAGCAGGTGGTGCTGCGCATCGTCTACGGCTTGCTGGCGCTGGTGTCGCTGGCCACCTTTGCCACGCTGGCGCGCGCCGGGCGCGGGCGCCGCAGCATCGGCGCGCCGCTGGTGCTGGTGGCCAGCCTGGTGCATCTGGCCACGCAGCTGGCCGGCTTCAGCCATGCCATGAACCTGCCCGTGGCGGGCGGTGCGGGCGCCGCGCCGCTGACGCTGTTCTTTGCCGGCTCGGCCGGCTCGGCCTGGCTGCTGGCGCCGCTGATCGCCACGCTGCTGGGCCTGTTCGGCTTCACCATGATGGCGATGGAGCAGATCATCGCGCACAACGAAAGCGGCGCGCGCGTGGATGCCCTGACCGGGCTGCTCAACCGCGGGGCGCTTGAGATGTCGGCACTGTCGCTGGTGGCGCGCTGGCAGCGCGACGGGCAGGCGCTGTCCTGCCTGGTGATCGACATCGATTATTTCAAGCAGGTCAACGATACCTTCGGCCACCACGCCGGCGACGCCGTGCTGCGCGAGGTTGCGCATGCGCTGGACAATTCGCGCCGCGCCTCGGACGTGGCCGGGCGCTATGGCGGCGAGGAGTTCTGCGTGTTGTGCCCGCATACCGACGAGCAGCAGGCCTCGGCGCTGGCCAACCGGATCCTGCGCAAGGTGCGCGCGATCGAACTGCCCGCCGGCCATGGCCATGCCAGCGTCAGCATTGGCATGGCGCAGCTGCGCGGCGGCCCGGGCAGCAAGGAAGCGCTGTGGCGCCTGTTGTTCGCCGATGCGGATCGCGCCCTCTACCACGCCAAGGAACATGGGCGCGACCGCTACGTGCTGGCCTCGTCCATGGTGGCGCCGGCGGCCGCGAGCGCATCGCCGGCGTCAATGCTGGCGCCTGAGCCCGACCTGGCCGGCTGACCCCGTTATGCCTGCCGGCCTGGCTCTGGCACATCGCGCTGCGGCGCACCGTCATAGGTCCACAGGAACTGGCGCGGCATCGGGCCCTTGTTGCGCCCGCCCTCACAGGTCTGTTCCCAGGCATGCGCCAGGATGCCGACCGAGCGCGACAGGCAGAACAGCCCCCGCGCCAGCGGTGCGGCAAAGCCCAGTTCGGCATAGATCACCGCTGTGGCGCCATCGATATTCATTGGGATGGGTTTGCCGCGGCCGGCACCCAGCGCTGCCTCGACCGCGCGCGCGATCCCCGCGTAGCGCCCGCTGACCACGCCGTTGGCCGCGGCCTGGTCGACCAGCGCCAGCAGCCGCGGCGCACGCGGGTCGACCGGGTGGAAACGGTGGCCAAAGCCGGCAATGAACTTGCCGTGCAGGTCGCGGTAGTGCTGCAGCGCGGCGGCGACGGCGTCGTCCATGGCGCTGCTCGCATCCAGCCGCTGCGCCACGTCCTGGTAAAGCGCCACCGCCTGTTCACCGGCGCCGCCATGCACGTCGCCCAGCACGTTGACGGCGGAAGCCATGGCGTTGTTCAGCCCCACGCCGCAGGTGGCCGCCATGCGTGCGATGGCAATGCTGGGCGCCTGCGGGCCGTGGTCGACCGCGGCCATCAGCGCCGCGTCCAGCAGCTCGCCCTGCCCGGGGCCGGGCAGCTCGCCGCGCAGCATCAGCCAGATCATCTGCGCAAACGAGACCCGGCCGATCAGTTGTTCGATGGGGTAGCCGCGGTAGCGGATCTCGCCCGGGCGCATGTCGATGATGCCGGTGCGCCACCAGTCCTGCGACAGGCGCTGGCCCGGGTCCATGGCGTCATCCCGGGTGTGGCCGGGGTGGCTGCTGGTGTCGATGCCGCTCATATCGCGCGCTCCTCGCTCAGTTGGTCGATGTCCGCATTGCTGTAGCCCAGGCTGGCCAGCACCTGCCGCGTATGCTGGCCCAGCTCCGGCGGCGGCGTGTCCACGGCCGGGGCCTCGCGGTTGAGCTTGAAGCCGGTGCGCACCACGCGGATATCGCGGCCTACGCCGGGCGCATCGGCAAATTCGCCGATCATGCCGCGCTCGCGCACCTGCGGATGGGCCAGCGTCTGCGGCACGTCCAGCACCGGGCCGGCGGGCACGCCGGCCTCGGTCAGCAGCGGCCACCATTCGGTGGCCGGCTTCTTCGCCAGCTCTGCTTCCAGCGCCTGTGTCAGTTCCCCCCGGTTGGCCAGCCGTGCCTGGCGCTGCGCGAAGCGCGCATCGGCGGCCAGCTCGGGACGGCCCAGCACGCGGCACACGGCTTCAAACTGTTCCTGCTTGTTGGCGGCGATATTGAGCAGCCCGTGCGCGGTGCGGAACGTGCCCGAGGGGCTGGCGGTCATGTTCTCGTTGCCCATCGGCGCCGGCACCTTGCCGGCGATCAGGTGGTTGGACACCACCCAGCCCATGGTGGCCAGCGTGGCTTCCAGCATCGATACGTCGATGAAATAGCCTTCGGTGCGCTGGTGGTCCGCCAGCGCCGCCGACACCGCCAGCGCCGCGGTCAGCCCGCCGATGGTGTCCGAGACCGGATAGCCGACCCGCAACGGTGCGCTCTGCGCATCGCCGGTAATGCTCATCACGCCGGCCATGCCCTGGATGATCTGGTCATAGGCCGGCAGCCCGGCCAGCGGCCCGTCCTGGCCGAAACCGGAAATCGCGCAGTAGATCAGGCGCGGGTTGTCCTGCTTCAGGGTCTCGTAGCCCAGCCCGAGCCGGTCCATCACGCCGGGGCGGAAGTTCTCCACCAGCACGTCGGCGCTTTGCACCAGCTTGCGGAACACCTCCTTGCCGCGCGCGTGCTTCAGGTTCAGGGTGAGCGACTGCTTGCCGGGGTTCTGGGCCAGGAACGACACGCCCATCAGGCGCTGGTTCAGCTCGGCATCGGCGCCCAGCTGGCGCGCCAGGTCGCCGGTGCCGGGGGTTTCCACCTTGATGACTTCGGCGCCCAGGTGGGCAAGCTGGTGGCAGCAGAACGGCCCGGCCAGCACATTGGTGAGGTCGAGCACGCGGATATGGCGCAGGGGCTTTTGCATGGGGCTACGTCCGGCCGTACGTTCTTGATGTTCCGTAGAACAGAACAATGGTCTTTAATAAAGAACAGACGCAGCATAGGAGGCGCATGCTGGCGTGTCAAGGCACGCGCCAGCCCCTGCCGGGGCCGGACTTGCTGGAACGGAATTACAGGAACGTGAACACTTCTTCCCGCGACAGCCGCGACTTCGGCAGCGCGGCATTGAAGTCCTGCGCGCTGCGGTAGCCCAGGCTGACCAGCGCCACGCTGGTCAGTCCGCGCTCGCGCAGGCCCAGTTCGAGGTCGAGCGGGCCGGTATCGATGCCTTCCATCGGCGTGGCGTCCACGCCCAGCGCGGCCGCGGCCATCAGCAGGCCGCCCAGCGCCAGGTAGACCTGGTGTGTCATCCAGTGCTGCAGGTCGTAGCGGTGCAGGTCGACAAAGCCGCGGCGGATCTTGTCCATGCCGGCGCGGGCAGCGTCATCGGCAAAACGCCCGTCGCGCTGCTCGGCCGCCAGGATGCCGGCCAGGTGGGCGGCATCCATTTCCGTGCGCACGCACAGCGCGATCACATGCGAGGCGTCCTGGATCTTCTGCGTGTTGTAGGGATGGCGGTCGACGGTGGCGCGCGTCATCCGTGCCCGGCCTTCGGGCGTGGCGGCAACCACGAAGTGCCACGGCTGGGAATTGACCGAGGACGGGCTCTTGTGCAGCACGGCGAGCAGCTGGTCCACGGTGGCCTGGGGCAGGGTGCGGCCTGCCTCGAAGGCTTTGGTGGCATACCGGGTATCGACGATGTCGGAGAGATTCATGACCAGGCTCCAGTTGGAAAGTGGGTGATGCAGGGAGCACCACGCCGAGGTCGCCATGGTCCCAGTTGCCATGTCATTGAAAAAGAGACATTTGATTAGTACTGCCTTCAATGCATGTTTGAAAATAGCTTCCCGACAACATCGTCTGCCCCTCGGGCCTCCACGGTCAGCGCGACTGCCCTACAATGACGCCCCCGCCCGCGCCGGCCTTGCGCCGCGCGGGCTACTTTGTCTTGCAGGGAACGGAATCGATGATGTCAAACGCATGCGGCCTGGACTTCGGCACGTCCAATTCAACGGTCGGCTGGAGCCATCCGGAGCGGCCGGCGGCGCTGCTGCCGCTGGAGGACGGCAAGGTGACGCTGCCCTCGGTGATCTTCTTCCATGCGGAGGATCCGCTGGTCAGCTATGGCCGCGCCGCGCTGGGTGATTACCTGGCTGGCTATGAAGGCCGGCTGATGCGTTCGCTCAAGAGCCTGCTGGGCACCTCGATGATGGACGACAGCACCGAGGTGATGGGCCAGGCGATGCCGTTCCGCAAGCTGCTGGCGCACTTCATCCGCGAGCTGAAGACGCGTGCCGAGCAGGCTGCCGGCACGGAGTTTTCGCGCGCCGTGCTGGGCCGCCCGGTATTCTTCATCGACGAGAACCCGGCCGCCGACCAGCTCGCCGAAGACACCCTGGCCGAGATCGCGCGCGACGCGGGCTTCGGCGAGATCGCGTTCCAGTACGAGCCGATCGCCGCGGCCTTCGACTACGAGGCCCGGATCACGCGTGAGGAACTGGTGCTAGTGGCCGACATCGGCGGCGGTACCTCGGACTTCTCGCTGGTGCGGCTGTCGCCCGAGCGCGCCGCGCGCAGCGACCGGCGCGACGACATCCTGGCCAATGGCGGCGTGCATATCGGCGGCACCGACTTCGACCGTGCGCTCAGCCTGGCGCGCGCAATGCCGCTGCTGGGCCTGGGCAGCGCGCTGCGCAACGGCAAGGCGATGCCGTCCAGCCAGTATTTCGACCTGGCCAGCTGGCACACCATCAACCTGGTCTATACGCGCAAGGCGTGGTCGCTGGTGATGGACAACTACCGCGACGCAGCGGATACGGTCAAGCTCGACCGCCTGGTGCGGCTGATCCGCGAGCGTGCCGGGCACTGGCTGGCCATCCAGATGGAAGCCGCCAAGATCGCCTTGTCCGATGACGGCAGCACCGACGTGGACCTGCACCGGCTGGAGCAGGGGCTGACGCTGACCATCACGCGCGACGAGTTCGATGCGTCGATCGACAAGCTGGTGGTGAAGACCGAGCAGACTGTGCAGAAGCTGCTGGTGGACGCCGGCGTGGATGGCGCCGCGGTAGATACCATCTTCTTCACCGGCGGCTCCAGCAGCGTGCCGCTGCTGCGGCAGCGGCTGGCGGCGCTGTTGCCGGAAGCGCGTTGCGTGGAAGGGGACCGGTTTGGCAGCATCGGCAGCGGGCTGGCGCTGGATGCTGTGCGGAAGTTTGGCGGCTGACGCCGTCAGGGGATCCCCTCAGCCGGCCAGCGTTCGCATATCGCGCAAGCCGTATTCATCCCCCAGCGCCAGCCGGGCCGCCCGCAGCGCGCCGCGCGCGGCCGCCGCATCGCCCGCCAGCCGCAATAGCGCCGGCAGTTCCCACGGCGCGCGCAAGAGCCTGCCCAGCACCGCGCCCACATCGGTCTTGCCGTCATCACCCATGCCCGCCGCCGCGGCAGCCGGGACCGCGCGGCTGGCCGGGTCGATCACCACGCGGCAAGCCGCGAACGGCAGCCGGCAAGCCGCCGCCATGCGCGCGGCGAGGTGTGATTCCATGTCGACGCAAAGCGCCCCCGTGGCCCGGTGCAGCATCTGCTTGGCGGCAACCGAAAGCACCGGCTGGTCCGCGCCGGCAAGGACCCCGACCCTGGCATGCGGCAGTGCCGCGTGCATTGCCCGGGTCCAGGTCATGTCGGTGTCGTAGCGTTCGCCTGCCGCGCAGACCGAGTCCGCCAGCACGAGATCGCCCGGCGCCAGCGCGGGATCCAGCCCGCCCGCCACGCCAAAGCTGAGAATGCCCATGCAGTACCGGCTCGCCATCGCGGAAACGCCTTGTTCCAGCGCAAGGCCGCGCAGGCCGTGCACCACGCGGCAATGCGGGCCGGCGGCGATGCGCGCCTCGAACGCCATGCCGGTGACGACCAGCACGAACGGTGCCGTCATAGCCCCCAGGACACCTGGTGCGCGCCGCCGCGCTGCAGGTTGCGGTAGCGCGCCAGCGCCCACAGCGGGAAGTAGCGCGCATAGCCGTGATAGCGCAGGTAGAACACGCGCGGAAAGCCCACGGCGGTAAAGCGTGGCTCATGCCACAGCCCGCCGGATTGCTGCGTGCGCAGCAGGTAGTCGATGCCGCGTGCCACCGCCGGATGCCGCGCGGCGCCGGCTGCCATCAGCGCCAGCAGCGCCCACGCGGTCTGCGAGGCCACGCTCGGCGCCGGCTCGTAGCCGCGGTAATCGAGCCGGTAGCTGCTGCCGTCCTCGCCCCAGCCGCCGTCGGCGTTCTGGATCTGTTCGAGCCAGGCCACGGCGCGGCGCATCTCGGGGGCTTCCGGGGCCAGGCCCGCGGCGTTCAGCGCGCACAGCGCGCTCCAGGTGCCGTAGATATAGTTGGTGCCCCAGCGGCCGAACCAGCTGCCGTCGGGCATCTGCTCGGCCAGCAGGTAGCGCAGCGCGCGCGCGGCGGGTTCGCTCTTGCCCGGCGTGGCGCCTATCTGGCACAGCATCGACAGGCAGCGCGCGGACACGTCCGCGGTGGGCGGGTCCAGCAGCGCGCCATGGTCGGCAAAGGGGATGTTGTTCAGGTAGAGATGCGTGTTCTCGGGCTCGAACGCGCCCCAGCCGCCGTCGCTGCTTTGCATGCCGACGATCCACTCGGCGGCGCGCGCCACGGCTTCGTCATAGCGGCCCGGCACATCGTGCGCGCGCATGTAGCGGTCCATCGCGGCGGCCACCACGGCAGTGTCGTCCACGTCCGGGTAATAGGGATTGGCGTACTGGAAGGCCCAGCCGCCGGGGCGCACCCGTGGGCGGCGCACGATCCAGTCGCCGCGCACGTCCAGCACCTGCAGCGGCCTGAGCCAGTCCAGGCCGCGCCCGGCCGCGGCGGTTGCGCGCGCCTCGCCGGTTTCCAGCAGCGCGTGCGCGGCCAGCGCGGTATCCCACACCGGCGACAGGCAGGGCTGGCAATAGGCTTCGTCGCCGTGCTCGACCAGCAGCCGCTCGATGGATTGCCGCGCCACCGCGCGCGCCGGGTCGTCGGGCGGCACGCCCAGCACGTCGAACATCATCACGCTGTTGGCCATTGCCGGGAAGATGGCGCCCAGGCCGTCCTCGCCGTTGAGCCGCTCACGCACGAAGGCCTGCGCCGCGGCAATGGCGCGCCGGCGCAGCGTGCGCGGGACGAGCGGCTCGGCCACGCGCAGCAGCGCGTCCAGGCCGCGGAACACGGTGTACCAGCCGGCGTGCTGGTGCGCCGCGCGCGGCGGCAGCCGCACCGTATGGCAATTGCCGACGAACAGCTCATTGATGCCGACCCCGCGCGGGTTGCGCGCCTGCGGGCGCAGGCTGTTCAGCACCAGCAGCGGCACGATCACCGTGCGCGCCCAGTACGAGACCTTGGACAGGTGGAACGGGAACCACTGCGGCAGCAGCATGATCTCGACCGGCATCATCGGCACCGCCGACCACGGCATCACGCCGTACAGGGCCAGCAGCGTGCGCGTGAATACATTGCTGGCCTCGGCGCCGCCCAGCGCGTGGATGGCCCGGCGCGCGCGCTGCATATGCGCGGCCTGGGGATCGTCGCCGGCCATCTTCAGCGCGAAATAGGCCTTCACGCTGGCGCTGACGTCGGAGCGGCCTTCATGGAACAGCGGCCAGCCGCCATCGGGATTCTGGATGCGGCGCAGGTAGCGGGCCAGGCGGGCTTCAAGCTCCAGGTCCGGGGCTTCGCCGAGGTAGTGCACCATCAGCACGTATTCGGCGGGAATGGTGGCGTCGGCTTCCAGTTCATAGACCCAGTGGCCGTCGGGGCGCTGCTGGTGCAGCAGCGCGTCGATCGCGCGGCCGATGCCGTGGTCCAGTGCCTGCGCGGCGCCGCGCGGCGAGGGGCTGTCGCCCGCGCTGGCCGGCGCGATCCGTGGCACTGCCGTGGCAAAGGCGGTCTCATTCATCGACATGCAGACTCCTTATGCCGGTGCGCGGCGCGGCCGCGCCCGGCATGCATCGGGTGCAGCGCTCAGCCAATGGCGTGGCGCAGCACGATCCAGAGCAATTGGGCGCGCGGCAGGCGCACGCGCTGGCGCGGCGCGCGCCAGCCCTGCGTGCGCAGCCGCGCCAGGATGCGGTGGTAGACCTCGGCCATGATGCGCGGCGAGCGCACCTGCCGGGATGGGCAGCGCGCCATGATGGCATAGGCCTGGTCATAGTGCGCCTGGGCCTCGCGCGCCACGGCCGCGCAGGCCTGGCCGACGGCGGGGTGGGCCACCACGGCCTGGGGCGTGTCCGCCCCGATGCCGGCCGCGGCCAGCGCTTCCGCCGGCAGGTAGAGCCGGCCGATGGCAGCGTCTTCGTCGATATCGCGCAGGATATTGGTCAGCTGCAGCGCGCGGCCCAGGTGGTGCGCAAGCGCAATGCCGCACGCTTCTTCCAGGCCGAACACGCGCACCGCCAGCCGGCCGACAGCGCTGGCGACACGATCGCAATACAGGTCGAGGGTGGCCGCGTCAGGGGCACGGATGTCCTGCACCACGTCCATGGTCATGCCGTCGATCACGGCGAGGAAATCCTGCTGCTGCAGGTGGAAGGCCCGGATCTGCGCGCTCAGCGGCTGCAGGGCGCGAGGCGGATTGCCGGCGTAGCAGGCGGCGATGTCGTGGCGCCAGGCATCGAGCGCGGCAAGGCGCTCGGCGTGCGGTGCGTTGCCGTCGGCGATGTCGTCGACCGCGCGGCAGAACGCATAGATCTCGAACATGGCCTGGCGCTGCGCTGACGGCAGGATGCGCAGCGCGGCATGGAAGGAACTGCCGGCCGATGCCGCTGGGCCGGCCTGGCCGCCATGGTCGGCGGCGACAGGGGCGTCTTGCGTTGCGATTTGAGTACCGGCCACGTAACTCCTCGACACGCTGCATACCGTCCCGCACTGACCGCGCAGCATCCGTGCGCGCCCACTGGCGGGAGGGTGGTTGTGGGTCGGCCGATTATAGCAATTTCACCCGTTGCAGGATCGCAGTCTCCACCGCCCCGGTGCCGGCGCGCCAATAAAAAAGCCCCGCGCCGAAGCTGCGGGGCTTTCCTTTCGGCCGGTCCGCTGGACCGGCCCGGACTCCACCGGTATCAGAGGGCCTGAATCTTGGTGGCTTGCTCGCCCTTCTGGCCCATGGCCTTGACGTAGCGTACCTTCTGGCCTTCCTTCAACGACTTGAAGCCATTGCCTTCAATTGCGGAGAAGTGCGCGAACAGATCATTGCCACCTTCATCCGGCGTGATGAAGCCGAAGCCCTTGGCGTCGTTGAACCACTTAACGGTACCGGTTTCCATATCTATCTCAACCTTGAATTTCAAAATGAGCGAAAACGCTCGTTATACACCGTGTGCAACGCACCCAGCGGATCCTTTTTTATGTTCCCCGCCAGCGCATTCCATATGACTTCGATATGTCGCTGTCGTGACAACCGAAAACGTCACGGAACGACAACACCAAAAGACACACCGCATGGGCGCTGCACAAGTGGGAATCATTCTGCCGAATTTTCCCGGCGTGTCAATCAGGCTAAGCGCCTAATCATGATGAGAGGTTCCGATAGGAGATGTTAGCGTTTTCTACTTCGGCTTCAGTTCAGTGAATTCCCTGATTTTCTATTGGCGGATTTGGTTGTGCGTGCACCGTCAGCGAGCGCGATGCCACGCCCCCGGGCATAATGGCTTCCGTCCGGTGCATGGGCGTGCCATCTTTTTTACAAATTCTTACGGCAGCCAATGCCTACCGCGTTCGGGGGAAGCGGGCGCGGCCCGGAGATATCATTATGCTGGCAATAAAGGCCAGGCCGGTGGCCGCGCTCGCGTCATGCACAGACATACATGAGCGCGCTCACTGTATGCGGGCCCATACATAAAAGATCGGAACGGGGAATCCATCATGGCGTTTCAAACCTAGCTGTCCGGCATTGCGGTTGCGGACAGCCCCACCACCCGTCGCGCACGGGGCCTGGACTGTTTCCGTTGTTTGCATTTGAGACTGAGGGCCGCTCGCGGTGCGCCCGTACCACGAGCGTGGCTGGCACGTGCCCTGCGGCGCTGCGGCGCGCGTTAATGCGCGAGCCGGCTCAATGTCTCAGTGTTGGGACAATTGTTGACAATGTGATCCATGCGTCTGTCCTAGCATTCGTTTGCCGGATACCATCGGATTTTTCCGATTCTGAGGTCCACAGTCGGACACAAGGCGGCGACGACCGCATCAGGAAATGTTGTGCGTGAGGCACTTGCCGGCGTGCGCAGAGAAGAGGAAGCAAGCCTGTGAAGCAGCTGGAGGAAGCACAAGGGAGCCGGGGCGGTCGCATGCCGTTCCGATCGGGGTGGGTAGGGATGCGCATGGCGCAGCGGGTGCAAGGCATCGCGCTGGCCCTCGGGGCGGCGACGGCTGCGGCCGCGCCGGTGCCCGCGGCGCAGACGGCATCCTTGCCGTCGATCGCCTTGCACTACGGCGCCAAGCCGCCGGTTGACGCCCTGCAGGCCTTCGACATCGCCGTGGTCGAGCCCGACAGCGGCTTCGACCCGCGCCAGGCGGCGACGCCGGCCACCGCCTGGTTTGCCTATGTCAGCGTGGGCGAGGTGCTGGAGAGCCGCCCCTACTTCAAGGACATCCCCAAGGCCTGGTTCGTCGGGCGCAATGACGCCTGGAACGCCCCGGTCATCGACCAGGCAGCCGACGGCTGGCCCGCCTTCTATGTCGACAAGGTGATCGCGCCGCTGTGGCAGCGCGGCTTCCGCGGCTTCTTCCTCGATACCCTCGATTCCTACCAGCTTGCCGCCAGGACCGACGCCGAGCGCGCGCGGCAGGAAGCCGGGCTGGTGCGCGTGATCCGCGCCATCAAGGCGCGCTACCCCGAGGCGCGCCTGGTCTTCAACCGCGGCTTCGAGATCCTGCCGCAGGTGCACGACCTGGCCCATGCCGTTGCCTTCGAATCGCTGTTCCGCAGCTGGAACCAGGCCCAGGGCCGCTATGTCAATGTGCCGCAGGCGGACCGCGACTGGCTGCTGGCGCAGGCGCGCACCATCCGCGAGCAGTACCGCCTGCCGGTAATCTCCATCGACTATTGCCCGCCGGCGGACCGCCGCTGCGCACGCGAAACCGCGCAGCGCATCCGCGCGCTGGGGATCACGCCCTATGTGGCCGATCCCGGGCTGCAGACGGTTGGCATCGGCAAGGTCGAGGTGCTGCCCCGGCGCGTGCTGGTGGTGCAGGAGCGCCGCCCCGGCGTGTCGATCGATGATTCCGAGGGCGTGCGCTTTGTCTCGATGCCGCTCAACTACCTTGGCTATCGCGTGGATTTCGCCGAGACCAGCGAGGACCTGCCCGAGATCGGGCCGGACCGCTACGCCGGCGTGGTGGTGTACCTGTCAGGCAATGTCACGGCGCAGCCGGGACGCTTCTATACCTGGGTGCAGGCGCGCATGGCGCAGGGCATGCCGGTGGTGTTCCTCAACGACTTCGGCACCAACGTGAGCGGCGCGGTGGCGCGCAGCTTCGGGCTGAAGACCGTCAAGGGCCGCGTGTCGGGCCCGGTCGAGGTGCTGGCCAAGGACCGGATGATGGGCTTCGAGATGCCGGTGGCCCCCGACCGCACCCAGGCCGAAGCGATCCAGGTGCCGGACGGCGATGGCTACCGTTCGCTGCTGCGCCTGCGCTCGGGCACGCTGACCTATGACGCCGCCGCGATCACGCCGTGGGGCGGCTATGTGCTGGGGCCGTATGCGGTGCGCCAGAGCGGCAACGGCAACCCCCAGAGCCGCTGGGTGGTGCAGCCGCTGGACTTCCTGCGCGAGGCGCTGCGCCTGCCCGCCATGCCCGTGCCCGATGTCACCACCGAGAACGGCCGGCGCCTGCTGACCATCCATATCGACGGCGACGGCTTTGCCTCGCGCGCCGAGATTCCCGGCGGCGGTTTCTCCGGCGAGGTGCTGTTCCGCGAGATCTTCGACCGCTACCGGCTGCCGATGACGATGTCGGTGATCCAGGGCGAAGTCAGCAAGGACGGCATGTACCCCAGGCTCAGCGCCGAGCTTGAGCCGATCGCGCGCAAGATCTTCGCGCAGCCTTATGTCGAGGTGGCCAGCCATACCTTCTCGCATCCGTTCGAATGGTCGCGCACGGTGCCGGCACCGCCAGGGCAGGCAGCGCAATCCAGCGGGGCCGCCGTGGTCGAGGGCGACGAGGCCTTCCACCTGAGCATCCCCGGCTACAGCATGGACCTGAACCGCGAGATCGGCGGCTCCATCGACTACATCAACCGCACGCTGGCGCCGGCCGGCAAGCCGGTCAGCATGCTGCTGTGGTCGGGCGACTGCCAGCCGCCGGCCGAGGCGCTGCGCCTGACCGACAAGGCGCGCGTGCTCAACATGAACGGCGGCGATACGCTGATCACGCGCAGCAATCCCAGCTGGACCGCGATTGCGCCGCTGGGCATCAACAAGCCCGGCGGCACCTTCCAGGTATTTGCGCCCAACCAGAACGAGAACGTCTACACCAACCTCTGGCACGGCCCGTTCTACGGCTTCGAACGCGTGATCGAGACCTACGAGCTGACCGACAAGCCTTATCGCTTCAAGCCGGTCAATATCTACTACCACAGCTATTCGGGCACCAAGGCCGCGTCGCTGAAGGCACTGCGCAAGGTCTATGACTATGTGCTGGCGCAGCCGCTGCTGCCGCTGCACTCGACCGACTACGTGCGCAAGGTGCTCGACTGGCAGGACATGGCCGTGGCGCGGGACGTTGGCGACGGCGGGCCGGGCAGCACCGGTGCCGAATGGATCGTGCGCGGCGACGGCAACCTGCGCAACCTGCGCTGGAGCGGCGCGGGCATGCCCGACGTGGGCGCGGCGCACGGCGTGACCGGCACCTCGCCGGCACCGGGCGGCGGCGTCTACCTGCACCTGGATGGCGGCGATGCGCGCTTTGCCGTGCGCGACACCGTCACTGCCCCGGCCGCGCCGCAACTGGCCGAAGCCAACGGCATCGTGCGCGACTGGTCGCAGCGCGATGGCGTCACGCGCTTCGCCTTCAGCGGCTACTTCAAGCCATTCTTCCGTCTTGCCAACGCCGGCAACTGCCGTGTGAGCGTCGATGGCAAGCCCGTACAGGCCGTCCGCGAGCGCGACACGCTGCGCGTGGACACCGCACCCGTCACCGATCCGAACCATGCCAGGCAACAAGTCGAAGTCCGCTGCGCCGGTTGAGCGCGAGCGGCTGCTACCGCCGGCGCTGGTGCTGACTTTCACCGCGATGGTGGGGATCGGCCTGGCGTTGATGTTCCCGCGCGAGACCCTGCGCGAACGCCTGCTGGGCCAGGGCCGCACCATCGACGGGCTGACCATGGCCTACCTCGAAGCCTGGTGGAAGGTCACACCCGACGACCCCGCTTTCATGGGCGTGCTGGCCGAACAATACGCGCGCACCGGCCGGCTGGAAGAGGCGCAGGCCATGCTGGCGCGCATGCAGGCGGTGCAGGGCACCGACCTGTCGGGCCAGATCCTGCGCACCCGCATCGAGATCGCGCAGCAGCGCGCCTGGGCCGCGCTGCCGGATACGCCTGAGCGCGAGCAGAACCTGGTGCAGCTGCGCAGCCTGCTGGACCAGGCTGCCGGGCGCAGCTGGGGGCTGGCCGACCTGCAAACGCTGGCCACGCAGTCCAGCCAGGCGGGCGCCCAGGACGCCATGCGCAAGTTCTATGCGGCGCTGGCCAGCCAGGACCGTAACAACGCGGCCTTCTGGAACCGCCAGCTGGCCGATATGGCGATCGCGGGCGGCGATTATCGCGACGCCGCCAACGCCTTGTTCGCGCAACAGGCGGCCGCCACCACGCTGGCCGAGCGGCGCGCGCTGTTCCTGAAGGCGGTGCAGACGCTGCAGTCAGGCAACCTGCTGGACGAAGCGCTGGCGCAGGCCGAGCGCCACGGCGGCAAGCTGCTGGACGATCCGGAGGTGCTGCGCTACCTGACGAAGCTGGCGCTGGCGGCCAACAAGCCGGAGCAGGCCAGCCGCTATGTGGAGCGGCTGCTGAAGGTCTCGGCGCGCATGCGCGATGCCGGGGACATGGCGTTGGCCGCGCGCCAGGCCGAGGTGCGGCGCATCGCCGCCAGCCAGCCTTGGGCCGAGCGCGGCCTGGTCTTCCTCGACGGGCCGCGCGGCCTTGCCTTGCGTGAAGCGCTGGCCGCTTCCGGCCAGCTGGGTACGCGCAAGATTGCGGCGCAAGCTGCTGCTCCCGCGCAAGCACCGGCGGAGCCAGCCGACAAGCCGTTCAACGCCGACGACTACGAGCTCGCCTATCGCGTGTTCCTGTCGGCCGGCAAGCTCGACCAGGCGCAGCGCGTGGCCGAGACCGCGGTGCGCCGGCTGCCGGGCGAGGCGATCTGGCGCGAACGGCTGGCCCAGGTGGCCGAATGGAACCGCCAGCCCGCCGTGGCCCTGAAGAGCTGGCTCGACTATGCCCGCGCCACCAACGACGAGCGTGCGTGGGATGCGGTGATGCGGCTCGCCCCCGGTCTGTCCGACGATCGCGCCTACCTGGCCGCGCTGCGCCACCGCGCGGGCGGCTCGGACCTGAAGACCGTGGACGAGGTGGTGGCGGCCTACGAACGCCTGGGCGAACCGGAAGAGGCCATGCGCTTTCTCGAAGGCCTGAGCCACGGCCCCAGGGCGCGCGACATCATGGAGCGCCACGCCGCGCTGGCCGAGCGCGCCGGCAACGACGAGCGCGCGTTCCAGATCTATACGCAGCTGCAGCAGCGCTTTGGCCCACGCCCTGCCTATGCCCTCAAGCTCGCCAACCTGCTCTATGTGCGCGGCAAGCTGGCGCAGGCGCTGGACGCCATGCTGCCGGCGCGTGCCACGGCCGGGAAGGAAGACATCCTTTACTGGCGCACCTTTACCGAGCTGGCGCGGCTGAACCAGCGCGACGACCTGCTCAAGGACGGCTATCGCCAGCTGATGCTGGCGGCGGCACAGACGCAGGACGAACACTGCCTGCAGATGCCGGCGGGCCCGGCGCGCAACGACTGCCTGGACGAGGTCCGCGACACGCAGGAGGCGGATTTCTCCAACCTGATCGCCTACTACGACAAGACCCCGATCGACGCCGGGCGCATCGCCGAGGCCGACTGGCGCCGCAGCGGCAAGCCGGCATCGCTGGAGCTGGCGCTGTACTACTACACGCGTGCCCATGCCTACCCGCGTATCGAACGCCTGCTGCGGGACATGACGCCCGGGCAGCGCCAGGCGGCAGCGCAATCGAGCCGCTTCCTGATGCGGCGCGCGGAGTACTACCGCGTGACCGGCCAGCGCGACCTGGCTCTGGCCGACCTGCGCCACGCCGCTGGCCTGCGCGATGCCGACAGCGAAACCCTGGCGGCGCTGCTGTGGACGCTGGTCGACCAGGGCAGCGCTACCGAGGTGCGCGCGGTGATGCGCCGGGTGAAGGACGACGCGGAAGACAACCCCGACCTGTGGGGCGCCTTTGCCGCGGGCCATATGCGCTTCCAGGACGGGCGCGCGGCCATGCACTACCTGCGCAGGCTCAATGACGGCAAGAGCGCCGATCCGCTCTGGCTCAGCCTGATGGCCGATGCCTATGAAACCATCGGCCAGACCGACATGGCCTGGCGCGTGCGCCGCCAGGCCTGGATCGACCTGCACCACGGCTGGTCCCAGGGCGGGGTGCGCTATGCCAGGCTGAGGCCCGACAACACCGACGGCGACGAGGAGTACGAGAACGAGTCCGGCGCGCCTTCGCGCGCGGACCTGCGCCGCCAGACCGTGGCGCTGGGGCAGATCTTTGCCTCGGGCGATGTCTCGCGCGCGCTGGTGATCCAGATGCTGCGCGCGGACCGCGCTTCCACCGCGGCGCGCGAACTGGCGCCGCCGATGGCGGGCGCGCCGTCGCAGTTGGGCGAGGTGGCCGGGCTGCCGCCGCTGCATGAGGCGGCAACTGCGCCCGCGGAGGTCGTGCGCAACGCGGCCCGCCGCGATGCCGCGCTGTCCGCGGCCGGTCGCGATGCCGCTTTGGCCTGGGCGATGTCCGCGGAATCCAACGAACTGGCGCGCGGCTGGCTGGCCCGCCAGTATGTCAACCGGCTGCAGCGCCCGGCCTATGCCGAGGTGGCGATAGCGCTGGACCAGCAGGACATGAACAGCCTGGACCGCATCCTGGAGCGCCAGGCCGGCCGCGTGCCGGTGGCCAACCAGCTCGAGGCCAACCAGCAACTGAACCGCATCGGCGCCGCGCAGACGCTGGCCTTCGAGACCCAGGAGCGGGCCCGTTCCGACGACACGCTGCAGGACACCTTGCAGGAGACGCTGCTCTACAACGCCCAGGCGATCGAGCCGCGCGTGAGCTTCATGCACCAGAAGCCGCTGGAATATACCGAAGGCAGCCTCGCGGGTGGCGTGCGCCTGTGGGACGGGTATGACCTGAACCTACGCGGCACCTGGCGCGACCAGCGCAGCACCGACCCCCAGCAGCTGGTGAACGTGCCGTCGTCCGACCGGCGCGCCGACCTGTCGCTGGGTTATCGCGACAACAGCAAGCGCTGGCGTGCCACTGCAGGCTACCGCGAGGGACTGGACACGATGGCGACCGCGCGCTTCTTCGGCGAGTGGAACCAGCAGGGTCGGCTGCAGTTCAGCACCCTGGCCGGGCTGAACCAGCCGGCCGATGAATCGGCGCCGCTGCGCGTGGGCGGGGCCAAGGACGTGGTGGGGCTGGGCGCAACCTGGCGCTTCAGCCTGCGCGAGTTCGTCGGCGCGCGCATCGAGTACAGCAGCTTCCGCGGGCAGGACCGCAGCGCGCTGGGGCATGGCATGGTCTATGACGTCGAGGCCGGCTACAGGATCCGCACCTCGTATCCGGACTACACCGTGCGTGTGGTCGGCACGCATGCCAACTACAGCGCCAACGGCGGCAGCCTGACGCCGCGCATGGCGTCGCTGGTGCCGGTCGGCGACGAAGCCACGCCGGCGTTCTACATGCCGCAGGGCTTTACGCAGGCCGGCGTGCTGTTCGGCTTCGGCACTGAGCTGCTGGATGAGTACACACGCAAGTGGCGGCCGTTCGGTGAAGTGGGGCTGCTGCGCGACACGCGCGCACGGCAGAACTTCCGCGTGCAGGGCGGGCTGGCCGGATCGGTGTTCGGCAACGACCACCTGGCGCTGTATATCTCGCATGAGACCGCGGCGCGCAACGGTGGCAAGCCGCTGACGGAACTGGGAATGCGCTATCGCTGGCTGTATTGAGCCGGCGGCAGCGGATGGCACGGATCGGGTAACAACAGGACATGGAAAAGGGGATGAAGATGAACAAGCAAACCACGGCAGTGACGGGCAAGACGGTGGCCAGGCGGCTGGCGGCATGGTGCGGCGCGCTGGGCGCGGCACTGTGGCTGGCGGGTTGCGCGGTGACGGATGTCGGCCGCGCGCCGGCGCTGGCCCGCGGCGAGACCATCGCGGTGCTGCCGATCGTGAACTACACCGAGACGCCGCAGGCCGGCCTGCGCGCCGAGGCGATTGCCGAGAGCCTGCTGAAGACCGGCGGCGTGGCCAGCCTGAAGCGCTATCCGGCCAGCCTCAATCCGGAAACGCTGTTCGAGCCGGCCGAGCGCGAGGCCGTGGGCAAGGCGCTGGAATGGGCGCGTGCCGAGAAGGCCCGCTACGCGCTGACCGGCGCGGTGCAGGAATGGCGCTACAAGGTGGGCGTGGACGGCGAGCCCGCGGTCGGCATCTCGCTGCAGCTGCTGGACGTGGCCAGCGGTGAAGTGGTGTGGTCGGCCACCGGCAGCGACAGCGGCTGGAGCCGCGCGTCGCTGTCGGGCACCGCGCAGAAGCTGCTGCGCCGCCTGCTGGCGCCGCTGATGCAGGGCTGAGGCGGCGGCAAGCCATCAGGACGAGGCTGCACACCGATGCGGCGATGGAATGGTTGAAGCAAGGGGATGAGCGTGGCCAATACGGCTGACAAGACATATCGCGCGCGGCAAGGACAGGGCATCGGCCTGGGGGGGCGCTATGCGCGCCTGCTGGCGCCGGCGGTCAGCGGGCGCGCGGCCGTGGTGGAACTGGTGGTGGCCATGCTGGCGGCAATGGGGCTGGCGTGGCTGGCGCTGCCGCAGAACCCGCTGCTGCTCGGCATGGGCTTTCCGTGGGCCTGGCTGCTGCCGGTGATCCTGGCGCTGCGCTACGGCACGCTGATCGGCGTGGGCAGCGTGCTGATGCTGCTGGGCGGCTGGTACTTCTACCAGCAGACCGGCGTGATGGCAGGGCCTTTCCCGCGCCTGTTCTTCCTCGGCGGGCTGCTGCTGGTGCTGGTGGCCGGGCAGTTCGGCGATATCTGGGGCACGCGCCTGGCGCGTGCCCGCGCCGTGAACCGCTACCTGGACGAACGCCTGGCGGCACTGACCAAGAACCACTACCTGCTGCGCATCTCGCATGCGCGGCTGGAGAACGACCTGCTGGCGCGGCCCACTACGCTGCGCGACACGCTGTCGCAGCTGCGCAGCGTGGCGCTGGACGAGGCGGCACGCACCGGCCAGGTGCTGGCCGGCGCGCAACCGATGCTGCAGGTGGTGGCGCAGGCCTGCCAGCTCGAGGCAGCCGCGCTCTATGCCTGCGATGGCGAGCACGTGGACGGTGCCCCTGTCGCCAGCGTCGGCCCGGAATTCACGCTCGATACCACCGACCCGCTGGTGCGCCACTGCCTGGACACGCGCCAGCTGGCGCACCTGCGCGCCGACGGCCTGCAGCATGGCGCGCAGACGCGCTACGTGGCGGTGGCGCCGGTGCTGGCCGGCTCCGACCACCTGATCGGCCTGCTGGTGGTCGAGCGCATGCCGTTCCTGTCGCTGACCTACGAGAACCTGCAGATGCTGATGGTGCTGCTGGGCTACTACGCCGACGGCGTGGAGCACGCCGGCGCCACCCGCACCATCCAGGCGGCGCTGCCGGCCTGCCCGTACCCGTTTGCGCTGGACTATGCGCGGCTGTCGCGGCTGCGGCGCGAGACCGGCATCGAAAGCTCGGTGGTGGCGCTGGTGTTCGACGCGGATCCGGAGCGCGATGCGCTGTTCGAGCAGGTGGTGCGCAGCCGGCGCGCGCTGGATGTGGCGTGGCCGGTGGTCAACGCCCATCACCGTGCCATGCTGACGCTGATGCCGCTGTCCGATGCGCAGGCGGTGGCGGCCTACCTGGTGCGCATCGAAGACATGCTGCGCGCGCAGTTCGGCACCGACTTCACCAGTGCGGGCATCGGCGTCTATACGCTGGCGGTGCCCGGCGCCGGCTCGGAAGACGCGCTGGTCAAGCTGCTGCGCCGGGCCCAGGTCGATGGCGCGATCGCCCCCGCCACGCTGCCGGCCGGGGAAGCGCCCCATGTTTAAGCTCGGCGCCAGCGGGCTCGCCGCCCAGATCGCCGCGCTGGCGCTGCTGGCGCGCGCCGGCAACAGCACTGCGCTGCTGCTGGCCTTCTTCGGCATGCAGGCGGCGGCTGCCGCGCTGACGGCGCTGCTGCTGTGGCGCCTGCTGCCGCGGCGCTTTCGCGTGCCGTTCGCGTGGAGCTATGGCTTTCTCGCGCTGTTCTGCTTCTTCGTGCCGCTGGGCGGCGCGCTGGTGTGCCTGGGCAGCTACCTGTTCTCGAAGCTGTTCCCGCGGCGCGTGGACACCAGCGGCATCGGCACCGTGGGCTTGCCCGAGTTCGTCACGCACCTGATGTCGCGCGTCACCCACGGCGGCGGCGCGCGCCTGCGTGCGCAGCTGGGCAATGCGCGCGCGCCGCTGCCCGAGCGCATGACCGCGCTGGTGGCGATGCAGTCGATGCCGGCGCGCACCGCCAGCCCGGTGCTGCGCGAACTGCTGGCCGACAGCGTCGACGACGTGCGGCTGCTGGCCTACGGCATGCTGGATGGCGCCGAGAAGCAGCTGACCCAGCAGATTTTGGCCGAGCTGCCGCGGCTGGAGAGCGCCAACAGCGCCAGCGAGCGCGCCGAGATCAGCAAGCGGCTGGCCGACCTGTACTGGGAACTGATCTACCAGAACCTGGTGCAGGGCGACGTCTACCGCTACACCGCCAGCCAGGTCGAGCGCTACGCCAGCGCGGCGCTGGAGTACGACGACAGCAATGCCTCGCTGTGGTACATGCGCGGGCGCCTGGCGCTGGCGCGCAATGCCCCGCGCGAGGCGCGCGACTGGCTGCAGCGCGCCGAATCCCTCGGCTTCGCGCGCGAGCGCGTGCTGCCGCACCTGGCCGAAGCCGCCTACCTGGAACGCGACTACGCCGCGGTGCGCCAGCTGATGGCATCGTTTGACAGCCCCTCGCCGCTCCCGCTGGTGCGGCCCCTGTTGCGGTACTGGCAATCATGAGCGAGATCTTGATGAAAGGGACGTCGGCCGACGTCATGCTGCTGCTCGAAGGCACCTTCCCGTATGTGAGCGGAGGGGTGTCGAGCTGGGTCAACCAGATGATCCGCGCGTTCCCGGACCTGCGCTTCGGCATCGTCTTTATCGGCAGCCGGCGCGAGGACTATGGCGACATGGCCTACCAGTTGCCGCCCAACGTGGTGCACCTGGAAACGCACTACCTGTACGACTTTCCGCCGCCGCCGCTGGTCCAGGGCAGCACCGGCGATGCCAGGGCGTTCGACGCCTCGGACCGCCTGCACGAGCTGCTGCGCGACCCGGGCCGCGAGGCCGAGGCCGGCGCCATGATCCGCGAGCTGATGCCGACGCTGCGCGAGGGCGGGGCGCTGGGCGAGGACGCCTTCCTGTACAGCCGCCGCGCCTGGCAGACCATCACCGAGCAATACCGGCGCTTCTGCACGGACCCGTCGTTCACGGACTATTTCTGGACCGTGCGCATTATGCACAAGCCGCTGTGGCAGCTGGTGCGCATTGCCGACAACCTGATCCCGGCGCGCGTCTACCACACGGTTTCCACCGGCTATGCGGGCTTTCTCGGGGCGCTGCTGCGCCACCGCAACCAGCGCCCGCTGCTGGTGTCGGAGCACGGCATCTACACCAAGGAACGCAAGATCGACCTGTTCCAGAGCCAGTGGATCCGCGACAACCGCAATGTGTTCGAACGCGACATCTCCCAGATCAGCTACTTCCGCGAACTGTGGGTGCGCTTCTTCGAGACCATTGGCCGGGTCTGCTACGACGCCGGCGACGACATCGTCGCGCTGTACGAGGGCAACCGCCGCCGCCAGGTGCAGGACGGCGCCCCTGAGGCGCGCACGCGCAGCATCCCCAACGGCATCGACCTGCCGCGCCTGGCGCCGCTGCGCGCGCGCCGCAAGCCGGGCGTGCCGCCGGTGCTGTGCCTGATCGGCCGGGTGGTGCCGATCAAGGACGTCAAGACCTTTATCCGCGCCATGCTGACGGTGGTGCGCGAGTACCCCGATGCAGAAGGCTGGATCGCCGGCCCCGAGGACGAGGATCCCGACTACGCGCGCGAATGCCGCAGCCTGGCCGAAAGCCTGGGCCTGGGGCAGAAGGTCAAGTTCCTGGGCTTCCAGCGCATCGACGCGCTGCTGCCGCAGGTGGGCGTGCTGGTGCTGAGCTCGATCAGCGAGGCGCTGCCGCTGGTGGTGCTGGAAGGCTTTGCCGCCGGCGTGCCGTGCGTGACCACCGACGTGGGCTCGTGCCGCGAGCTGCTGTTCGGCCTGCCCGGCGAGGATGCCGCGCTGGGCTCGGCCGGCGAGGTGGTGCGCATTGCCGACCCTGCGGCACTGGCCGCGGCGGCGTTAGGGCTGCTGCAGGACCCGGCGCGCTGGCAGGCGGCGCAGGCCGCCGGCGTGGCGCGCGTGGAGCGCTACTACACCCAGGACCGCATGGTGGGCAGCTACCGCGAACTGTATCAACGGCTGATGGCGCAACCAGACGGCGCCGGGCATGGCGGACCTGAGCGGCAGGGCGGCGGCAACCCCGCGCGCTGCCCGGTCCACGGAGGAGCCTGAGCATGGCTGGCATTGGATTCGAGCTGCGCAAGATGCTGCGGCGGGACAACCTGTCGGGCATGCTGAGCGCCTACGCGTATGCCGGCATCATCAGCTCCGGGCCGTGGATCCTGTCGATCGTCGGCATCCTGCTGATCGGCATGCTGAGCCTGCCCTTCGTGGTGCCGGGCTCGCTGATCACGCAGTTCCAGGTGTCGGTGACCTACCTGATCGCCGGCAGCCTGATCCTGACCGGGCCGATGCAGCTGGCGTTCACGCGCTTCACCTCGGACCGGCTGTTCGAGAAGCGCGACCACCTGGTCCTGAGCAACTACCACGCGGTGGCGCTGCTGGCGACGGTGCTGTCGGGCGGCATCGGCGTGGCGTGCGCAGTGTTCAGCTTCGGCGAGCAGTCGGTGCTGTACCGGCTGCTGATGGTGGTGGGGTTCGTGGTGCTGAGCAATATCTGGATTGCCGCGATCTTCCTGTCGAGCATGAAGCAGTACAAGGCCATCGTGTGGACCTTCCTGCTGGGCTATGCGATCTCGGTCGGGGCCGCGCTGGCGCTGCGCGGCCACGGGCTGGAAGGGCTGCTGGGCGGTTTCGCCGCCGGCCAGCTGTGCCTGCTGACCGGCATGGTGACGCTGATCTACCGCAACTACACCAGCCGCCAGTTCATGTCGTTCGAGGTGTTCCAGCGCCGCTATGCCTACCCCAGCCTGGTCGCGATCGGCCTGCTGTACAACCTGGGTATCTGGATCGACAAGTTCATGTTCTGGTACGCGCCCTCCACGGGGCAGCAGGTGATCGGACCGCTGCATGCGTCGATCATCTACGACATCCCGGTGTTCCTGGCCTACCTGGCGATCATCCCCGGCATGGCGGTGTTCCTAGTGCGCATCGAGACCGATTTCGTCGAGTACTACGACGCGTTCTACAACGCGGTGCGCGGCGGCAGCTCGCTCGAGCATATCGAGGACATGCGCAACACCATGGTCCAGACCATCCGGCTGGGTTTGTACGAGATCGTCAAGGTGCAGGCCATCGCCGCGCTGCTGCTGTTTGCGGTGGGCGTGTGGGTGCTGCGGCTGCTGGGCATTTCCGAGCTGTACCTGCCGCTGCTGTACGTGGACGTGATCGGCGCCAGCCTGCAGGTGGTGCTGCTGGGGGTGCTCAATATCTACTTCTACCTGGACCGCCGCCGCGAGGTGCTGCTGCTGACCGCGACCTTCGTGGTGCTGAACTTCGCGCTGACGCTGCTGACGCTGCACCTGGGACCGGCGTGGTACGGCTACGGATTTGCGGTGTCGCTGCTGGTGGTGGTGGCGCTGGCGCTGTACCTGCTGGACCGCAAGCTGGACCGGCTGGAGTACGAGACCTACATGCTGCAATAGGTCCTGCCGGGGCCGCGCCGCCCGGCTCCCCGAGCAGCGCGATGGCGGCAAGGAGGGCGCAGATCGAAAGACGATCGCGGAGGGATCGGCGCAGTTACCGCCGCCACCCCTCGTCGGGGCATCTCGACGAATGGGCCCGCGATTGGGTAACATGGAGGCAGCCGGCGGGCTTCGGCCTGGCCCGTCGGATCAGATCGACGGCCGCGCCCCCCTGGGGGTGAATATGAGGAATGACTTGCCGGCCGAGCCGTCGACATGCCGTGGCAGAGACCGCAGTTGCAGTCGGAAGCTGGCAGAAGGATGTAGAGGTATGCGTATTGCCTCCGTGGAGGATGATCCGGATCAGGCCGAACTGATCCGGCAGATATTGAGCGAAGCCGGCTTCGAGTGCGAGTCCTTCGCCAACGGTGCGGACTTGCTGCGCGCGCTGCGCGAGCGCGCCTATGACCTGTTGCTGGTCGACTGGCAGCTGCCGGGCACCAGCGGCTATGAGCTGGTCAGCTGGGTGCGGCAGAAGTCCGGCAATATGCCGCCGATCCTGTTCGTCACCAGCCGCACCGCTGAATCCGATATCGTCGACGGCCTGACGGTGGGCGCCGACGACTACATGCTCAAGCCTATCCGCGCCGGCGAGCTGATCGCCCGCGTGCGCTCGCTGCTGCGCCGCGCCTACCCCGAGGCCGCGCAGGAAGTGGAGCTGATCCGGCGCGGCAACTACACCGTCGATACCCACGCGCGCACCATCACCGTCGGCGGCGAGCCGGCGCTGCTGTCGCCGCGCGAATATGAGCTGGCCCTGTTCCTGTTCCGCAATACCGGGCGCCTGCTGGCGCGCGAGGTGATGGAGCAGGCCGTCTGGGGCCGCGCCATGGGGGCGGGCTCGCGCACGCTGGATACGCATATCTCGCGGCTGCGCCTGAAGCTGGCGCTGCGCCCCGAGAACGGCGTGCGGCTGACCTCCGTGTATTCGCACGGCTATCGCTTTGAAGAGGCTTCCGCGGCTGACGCGGAAGCGGATGAGGCCGGGGCGGATGCGTAAGGTGATGGGTGGTGTCGCGCTGGCCCTGCTGGCCGGCGTGGCGGTTCCGGCGCACGCCGGGCCCGCGGGCGCGGAAGGCGCCGATTTTATCTACCTGGTGGAGCCGGGCGATACGCTGATCGGCCTGGCCTCGCGCTACATGGCGTCCGAGCAGGGGTGGCGCACGCTGCAGCGCCTGAACGGCGTGGCCGATCCGTACCGGCTGGTGCCCGGCTCGCGCCTGCGCATCCCGCTCAGCCAGATTCCCGAACAGGCCGCCTCGGCGCGCGTGGTCTATGTGGCCGGCGAGGTCCGCGCCAATGGCCGGCCGGTGCAGGCCGGCATGACGCTGGACGAAGCCGCGCGCATCGAGACCCCCGCGGGCGGCTCGGTCACGCTGGAGCTGCCGGACCGCAGCCGCGTCACGGTGCCGCCGGCCACCAGGCTCTCGGTCAGCCGGCTGCGCACGTTCGCGCGCAGCGGCCTGACCGACACCGTGATCCGCATCGACAAGGGCACCGCCGATACGCGCGTGGCGCCCACGGGCGGCGGCGTCGGCCGCTTCGAGCTGCATACGCCGATGATGGTGACCGGCGTGCGCGGCACCCGCTACCGGGTCTCGGCCGACACCGCGGGAAGCCGCAGCGAGGTGCTGGAAGGGCGCGTCGGCGTCAGCGCGGCGCGGGGCGCCCGCGCCCGGCCGGCAGCGGAGCGCGCCATGACCGCGGCGGCTTCGGTCGGTGCCGGCTATGGCATCGGCGTGTCGGCCGGCGGCAAGCTGTCGCAGCCGGTGGCGCTGCTGCCGGCGCCGGCCCTGCTGCCCCCGGCCGATACCGTGCTGGGCCCGTCCTTCGAGGCCGCCTGGCAGCCGGTGCCGGGCGCCACCGCCTACCGCGTGCTGGTGGCGCGCGATGCGGCGCTGAGCGAACTGGCCTGGACCGGCATCGTCAGTGGCGCCAAGGCCACGACCGCCCGTGTAGACGGGCTGCCCGAGGGCACGCTGTACCTGAGCGTCAGCGCCATCGACAAGCACCAGCTGACCGGGCACGGCGCGCAGGCGCCGGTGGCGGTGCGGCTGAACCCGCCGGCGCCGTTCACGCGGCAGCCTGCCGCGGATGCGGTGCGCTATGCCGACGCCGTCGCCTTCGAATGGGCCACCGTGCCGAGTGCTGCGCGCTACGAACTGGCGCTGGCCGCCGATCCCGCCTTTACGCGCGATGCCGTGGTGCAGGCGGCCTCCGGGCCCGCCGCCGCGCAAGCGCTGGTGCCGGGCCGCTGGTGGTGGCGCGTGCGCAGCGTCGATGCGGCGAGCCGGCCGGGCCCGTGGTCGGATGCGGTCCCGTTCAGCGTCGAGCCCAAGCCGCCCGTGCCGACCCTGCAGGACGACGGCGGCGCGCTGCATATCGGCTGGCCCGAGGGCAGTGGTGCCGGCGCGGGCTACCGGGTTCAGGTGTCGGCCGATGCCGGCTTTGCCACGCTGCTGGCCGACGAGCACACCACCACCAACACCATTGACCTGCCGCGCCCCGCGCCCGGCGTCTATTTCATCCGCGTGGCACGTGCGGCGCCGGGGGTGACGCCTGACCCGGCGGCGTTCTCCGCGCCGCAGCGCATCGAGGTCTCTGCCTTCCTGCGCGACTCGCAGGGCGGCGCGATCGGGTCGGGCGACCGGCCGGACGGTGGTGGCCGCGTCCGGCTCAACTGACGCGCCAGGCTCGCCACCGGCCGCGCCTACGCGGGCAGGCGGGCGGGCTTTCGGGCGGCGCACGCGGATCGAATGGTGCCTGCTGCTTGCGGCCGTGCTGGCGCTGGTGGTGCTGGCCGCGCGCCAGGGCTGGACCGAGCGCGCCGACCTGGCCGCCTACGATATCGCCATCAGCGCGCAGCACCATCCGGCCCGCGACGACATCGTCATTGTCGGCATCGATGACGCCAGCATCACCGCCATCGGCCGCTGGCCTTGGCGCCGCGCGGTGCTGGCGCAACTGGTCGAGCGCATCGCCGCCGGCCGGCCGCGCGTGATCGGCGTGGACGTGATCCTGTCCGAGCGCGACACCCGCTATCCGCAAGACGACGCCGTGCTGGCCCGCAGCCTGGCCCAGGCCGGCAACGTGGTGCTGCCGGTGGTGGCCGAATCCGGCCCCGCCGGCATGCTGGTGCGCTACCCGCTGGCCGGGCTGGGCGCCGCGGTGGGCCATATCAACATGGTGGTCGACACCGATGGCGTGGCGCGCCAGGTCTATCTGAGCGAGGGGCCTCATCCGGTGGCCGCCGCCGGCGTGCCGCACCTGGCCGCGGTGATGGCGGCGTTCGGGCACGCCGGAGAGCCGCCCGGCATCGCGCGCCAGGAGCCGGCCCGGATCACCGAGGCCAACGGCTGGGAGCGCAGCGGCCGCCTGCGCATCCCGTATGCCGGCCCGCCCGGCACCTTTGCCCGCGTGTCGGCGAGCGACGTGCTGGACGGCCGCGCCAATCCCGCCATCTTCGCCGGCAAGGCCGTGCTGATCGGCGCGCTGGCCACCGGCATGGGCGACGTGCTGCCGACGCCGGTGTCGCGCGATGGCCGCGGCATGAGCGGGGTGGAGATCCTGGCCAATACCGTGCAGGCGCTGGCCGACGGCGACGCCATCGTGGCGGTGCCGCGCGCGTGGCAGGTCGGCGGCACGCTGCTGGCGGTGCTGCTGGCCGCACTGGCCGCGCTGCGCCTGCCCCCGCGCGGCGCGCTGGTGGCCACCGGGCTGCTGCTGGCCGCCCTGCTGGGCGGCTCGCTGTTGCTGCTGGCGCTGGCGCGGCTGTGGTTCGCGCCCGCCGCCGCGGCGCTGGGCTGCGTGCTGTTCTACCCGCTGTGGAGCTGGCTGCGCCAGGAGGCGGCCCTGCGCTTCCTTACCGACGAACTGGCGCGGCTGGAACGCGAGCCCGGCCTGATTGCCGCGCCGCGCCATACCGGCGCCACGCTCGACAGCCGCATGCGCGCCGTCTACGGCATGAGCGCGCAGCTGCGCGGCACGCGCCGCTTCCTGTCCGATGGCCTGGAAAGTCTGCCCGATGCCACCGCGATCTGCGACCTGGATGGCGGCGTGATGTTGGCCAACCGGCGCTGCGTGGCGCTGGCGCCCGCCGTGCTGGACGGCGAGCCCGCGCGCGCGCCGGGCGAGGCCGGGCCGCCGCGGCCGGCCATCCACGCGCTGATCGAGGCGCTCTTTCCCGCGCCGGCACCGGCCCTGGCGTACTGGCAGGCGCTGCACGACCGCCACGCCGGCGCCCGCATCGCCCCGGCCCCGGTCCCCGACGGCGGCATCGAGGTGGCCGGGCGCGGCGACCGCCGCTACCTGCTGCATGGCGCGCCGCTGCATGCCGAGGCCGGCGCCGTGGCCGGCCTGATCGTCAGCGTGATCGACATCACTGCGATCCGCATTGCCGAGCGCCAGCGCGAGCAGATGCTGCGCTTCCTGTCGCACGACATGCGCTCGCCGCAGGCCTCGATCCTGGCCTTGATCGAGCTGCATGAGCGCCGCGCGCGGCGCGATGGCGCAGCCACCGGCGATGTCGCCACGGACAGCAGCGTGCTGGCCCGTATCGCCGCGCATGCACGCCGCACGATGACGCTGGCCGACGACTTCATCAGCGTCGCGCGCGCGGAGTCGAAGACCCTGGCGTTCATGGAAGTGGAACTGGGTGGCCTGGTGCTGGATGCGACGGACCAGCTCTGGGCACTGGCCAAGGCCCGCGACGTGACGCTGCAGATCGACCTGCCTGACGACCCCGCGGTGCTGCAGGGTGAACCGACGCTGCTGGCACGCGCCATCGCCAACCTGGTCAGCAATGCGATCAAGTTCAGCCCGCAAGGGGAGACCGTGACGGTCTCGCTCACGCGTGAGCCGGGCAGCTTTGTCGTTGCAGTGCAGGACCACGGGCCGGGGATTGCCGAGGCCGACCAGGCTCGATTGTTCGAACCGTTCGCGCGCCTGCATGAGGGACAGCAGGGCGCGCCGGAAGGCGCGGGCCTGGGGCTGGTGCTGGTGCGGGCCGTGGCCGAGCGGCATGGCGGCAAGGCCAGCGTGCGCAGTGCCGCTGGCGCGGGGGCGGTGTTCCGCATCGAATTGCCTGTGGCCTGAGCGGCACGGAAATTGCCGCTAGGCGTGTTGCGGCCGCCGACACAATTGTTGGCAGTCGTCACAGGCGGATTTGCGTAGCATCGGATCGCCGCTGGAGCCGCATCCGGTGGTTTTCGCGCCCACGCCAGCTCCCCCAATGGCCGTAACTGGCGTGGGCGGCTTTTTTTGGGGTTGGCAGCGGGTACGGCTTCGCGACAACGCGGAGCGCTCTCTCGCCGGCACAGGTGCGGGTGCAGCGACAGACACGCAGCCCGGCCTATCCCCTGAACGTCAAGACAAAGCGCGTCCTTCCCCCCTCCGACTCCACCCCGATTCCCCCGCCATGCGCAGCCACAATCGCCTGCGTAATCGCCAGCCCCAGCCCTGCACCATCGGACTCGGGCCGCGCTCGCGACTTGTCGGCACGGAAGAACCGGTCGAACAGCGATGGCAGCAATTCCGGCCGGATGGTGTCGCCTTCGTTCTCGACGACCACCGTCACCCCTTCGGCCGAGCGCAAAATCTCCACCACAATGCCCTTGCCGGCCGGCGTATGCCGCAGCGCATTCGACAGCAGGTTGCTCAACGCCCGCCGCAGCATCAGCCGGTCACCGGTGATGCGGCCACTGCCGCGCACGGCCATTCGCACGCCCTTGTCCTCGGCCAACGCATCGTAGAAATCGAACAGCGCAGCCACCTCATCAGCGACCTCGATCGGCTCGGCGTTCGGCAGGGTGATGCCGTGCTCCATCTTCGCCAGGTAGAGCATGTCCGACACCATGCGCGACAGCCGCTGCAGCTCTTCCACGTTGGACGCCAGCACGTCGCGGTACTTGTCCGCATCGCGCGGCTGCGAGAGCACCACCTGGGTCTGCGTCATCAGGTTGGTGATCGGCGTGCGCAGCTCGTGCGCCAGGTCCGATGAGAACTCCGACAGGCGCGCGAAATCGCGCTGCAGGCGTTCCAGCATGGCGTTGAGCGTCGCGGCGAGGTCGGCCATTTCCACCGGCACGGCATCGACCGGCATGCGCTCGTCCAGCTTGTGCGCGGTGACGGCGCGCGCGCGCGAGGCCATGGTGCGCAGTGGCCAGAGCCCCCGGCGCGCGGCCCACCAGCCCAGCAGCCCGCTCGCCAGCGCGGCCAGCGCGGTGTAGAAGGCCAGCGACTGGCGGAAGGCGTGCATGAAGTGGGCATGCAGCGAAGTGTCCATGCCGACCACGACCTGCAGCGGCCCCGGCTGCCCGGGCGCCACCTGGGCCAGCGCACGCATGCCGCGGTAGGTCTGGCCACCCTGTTCCCAGGTGAAGGCATGCCGCTGCGCCGGCAGTTGCGCGGCTGCAGCCAGTGCGATGCCGAAGTCGAAGTCCTGCGTGGCATACAGGCGCCTGCCGTCGGCGGCGCGCACTTCGGCGACGAAGCCGGCATGGTGTTCCAGCACCGGGCCCAGGCGCTGCGGCAGCGACGCTGCCGGGCCTTTGGCCGCGATCTTCTGGATCAGCCGCACGTTGTCACCCAGCACGGCGTAGTCCTCGTCGGCGAAATGATTGTCGATCGCCAGCCAGATCAGCACGCCCAGCCCCAGCAGCACCGCGGCCGACGACAGCGAGAACAGGATGGTGAGCCGTGCCGTCAGCGACATCCGGCCCTTCATTCAGCGTCCTCCGCTGCCTCGGGGGCTTCCAGCACATAGCCCATGCCGCGCACGGTCTGGATCAGCTTGGGCTCGAACTCATCGTCGATCTTTGCGCGCAGGCGCCGGATGGCGACGTCGATGACATTGCTGTCGCTGTCGAAGTTCATGTCCCACACCTGCGAGGCGATCAGCGAGCGCGGCAGCACTTCGCCGCGGCGGCGTGCCAGCAGTTCCAGCAAGGCGAACTCCTTGCTGGTCAGCGTGATGCGGCGACCGGCGCGCGTGGCCCGGCGGCGGCCCAGGTCCAGCACCAGGTCGGCCACCTGGATGCGGTCCAGCGCCATCTGTGCCGTGCCCCGGCGCAGCAGCGTGCGCACCCGCGCGAGCAGCTCGGAAAAGGCGAAGGGCTTGACCAGGTAGTCGTCCGCACCCAGCTCCAGCCCCTTGACGCGGTCGGCCACGCTGTCGCGCGCTGTCAGGAACAGCACCGGCACGGCGTTCTCCGCGGCGCGCAGCGCCTGCACGATGCGCCAGCCGTCGACGTCCGGCAGCATCACATCCAGGATGACCAGGTCATAGGGCTCGGTCATCGCCAGATGCTGGCCGTCCAGCCCGTTGGCCACCAGGTCGACGACAAAGCCCGCCTCGGTCAGCCCCTGGCGCAGGTATTCGCCGGTCTTGGACTCGTCCTCCACCACTAGCAGTTTCACAGCACTTTCCTTGATCGATCGGCCCTTTGGGCAGGGTCCGGCAACTCTACGCCGGTAACGCGGGCGCCAACATGACCGGAAGATTACCGGAATGTCATGTTCCAGTCAGACGTGCGTAGGGTGGCCTTCGCTACGCTTGGCATGCTTTCAACCAGGACTGATGACATGCGACGCCACCCCAGTACCGGCCTTGTGCTGCCCGATTTACCCCGCCGCCGCTTCGTGCAAGGGCTGGTTGCCGGCGGCGTGGTGGCCAGCCTTGCCGGCGTTGGCGGCAGCGCGTGGGCGCAGCATGCGGGCCAGCGCGCCGGGCAGGCTGCCCCGGCCGGCTCCGGCTCGGCGCCGGTCCTGCGCGGCACCGAGTTCGACCTGGTGATCGGCGAGTCGCTGGTCAACTTTACCGGCAAGCCGGCCATCGCCACCACCATCAACGGCATGCTGCCCGGCCCGACGCTGCGCTGGCGCGAGGGCGACACGGTCACCATCCGCGTGACCAACCGCTTGCGCGAGGCCACCTCGATCCACTGGCACGGCATCATCCTGCCGTACGAGATGGACGGCGTGCCGGGCATCAGCTTTGCCGGCATTCCGCCCGGCGAGACCTTCACTTACCGCTTCAAGGTCGCGCAGACCGGCAGCTACTGGTACCACTCGCATTCCGGCTTCCAGGAAATGACCGGGGTGTACGGCGGCATCGTCATCGATCCGGCCTCTGGGCAGGAAACCGTGCGGGCCGACCGCGACCACACAGTGCTGCTGTCGGACTGGACCGACGAAGACCCGATGCGGGTGCTGACCAAGCTCAAGATCCAGGGCGACTACTACAACTACAACCAGCCGACGGTGGTCGACTTCTTCCGCGACGTCTCGCGCGACGGGCTGAAGCAGGCGCTGGACAAGCGCAGCATGTGGAACCAGATGCGGATGAGCCCGACCGACCTGGCGGACCTGTCCAGCGCCACGCTGACGCACCTGGCCAACGGCGTCACCCCGGCCGGCAACTGGACCGGGCTGTTCCGGCGCGGCGAATCCGTGCGGCTGCGCTTTATCAACGGCTCGGGCAACACCTTCTATGACGTGCGCATCCCCGGACTGAAGCTGCGGGTGGTGCAGGTCGATGGCCAGAATATCGACCCGGTCACGGTCGACGAATTCCGCTTCGGCCCCGGCGAGACCTGCGACGCCATCGTCGAGCCGCGCGACGACGCCTACACCCTGTTCGCGCAGTCGATGGACCGTACCGGCTATGCGCGCGGCACGCTGGCGGTCAGGGAAGGGCTGGCGGCGCCGGTGCCCGCGCTCGACCAGGCCGAATGGCTGACCATGACCGACATGATGGGCGCGATGACAGGCCACGGCGGGCATGGCGGACACGGTGGCATGCAGCACGGCGCGATGCCGATGCAGGGCATGGACCACGCCGGCATGGATCACAGCCAGCACGCCATGGCCGCCGCCGATCCGCTCAAGGTCCCCAGCAAGACCGCCCGCCACGCCCGCACCGAATACGGTCCGGGCACCGACATGCGCGTCGACATGGCCCGCACCAACCTGGACGATCCCGGCATCGGCCTGCGCAACAACGGCAGGCGCGTGCTGACCCTGGCCGACCAGCACACCATCGGCGGCGCCATGGATGCGCGCGGCCCCGGGCGCGAGGTCGAGCTGCACCTGACCGGCAATATGGAGCGCTACACCTGGTCCTTCGACGGCGTCGAGTTCGGCAAGTCGACGCCGATCTACTTCAAGCACGGCGAACGGCTGCGCGTGATTCTGCACAACGACACCATGATGACCCACCCCATGCACCTGCACGGCATGTGGAGCGAGCTGGAAGCGCCGGACGGCAGCTTCCAGGCGCGGCGCCACACCATCCCCGTGCAGCCGGCGCAGCGCATCAGCTTCCTGGTCACCGCCGATGCGCTGGGGCGCTGGGCCTGGCATTGCCACCTGATGCTGCATATGGATGCGGGCATGTTCCGCGAAGTGGTGGTGGCGTGATGGCTCAACCTGAATTCGCAATCTCCATGCACAGGCACACGAAGACGATACTGGCCGCGGCGCTGGCCTTGACCGCAATCGGCGCAGCCCAAGCGCAGGACCCGCATGCCGGCCATGCGCACAAGCACGATGCCCCGGCCGCCATGCAGGGCATGGACCATGGCCAGATGCAGGGCATGGAGCAGGACGGGATCCAGACCATGGACGGTGGCGGCGCGCCGGTGCCGGACATGCAGGGCATGGCCGCCCCCGCCATGGACCACGGCGACATGAAGATGCAGGGCGGCAGCGCGCCGCCCGACGCCCGCGATCCGCATGCCTATTCCGGCGGCTACCAGCTGGGCGTCGGCAAGTACGCGCTCGGCGACAAGCGCCAGCTAGTGATGGCGGACGAGCATTTGTTCGCCTCGGTGCTGGTCGACCGCCTCGAATGGGCCCACGCCAACGGCAGCAATGCCGCCGCCTACGAGATGCAGGCATGGTTCGGCAACAGCTACGACAAGCTGGTGCTCAAGGCCGAGGGCGAAGCGTCGAAGGGCAAGATGCACGAGGCCCGCACCGAGCTGCTGTGGGGCCACGCCGTGGCCAGCTACTGGGATACCCAGCTGGGCCTGCGCAACGACGCCGGCAGCGGCCGCCCGGCCCGCAACTGGCTGGCCTTCGGCGTGCAGGGGCTGGCGCCGTACTGGTTCGAGGTAGATGCCACTGCCTATGTCGGCACCAGCGGCCGCACCGCGCTGCGGCTGTCCGCCGAATACGAATTGCTGCTGACGCAGCGCCTGATCCTGCAACCACGCATCGAAGCCAACCTCTATGGCAAGAACGACCCGGAGGTGGGCATCGGCAGCGGCTTGTCCAACGGCACCGTGGGGCTGCGGCTGCGCTATGAGTTCAGCCGGCAGTTTGCGCCGTATATCGGCGTGGAGCGCTACCAGGCCTTCGGCAATACCGCCGACATGATCCGGACCTCTGGCGGCAAGGCGGGCGAAACGCGTTTCGTCGCCGGTGTCCGGGTCTGGTTCTGACACCACAACTTCATCATCATCCCCAAGCGGAGATAACCATGCATGCCAATCGCCCCCTGATCCAGACCCTGCTTGCCGCCAGCGCCGCGCTGGCCAGCAGCATCGCCTTCGCGCACCCGAAGCTGGTGTCGTCCACGCCGGCGGACAAGGCCGAAGTGGCGGCGCCGCAGAAGATCGAACTGCAGTTCTCCGAGACCCTGGTCACCCAGTTTTCCGGCGCCAGTCTGGTGATGACCGGCATGCCGGGCATGGCTAGTCATGCGCCGATGAAAATGGCCGCGAAAGTCTCCGGCAGCGACGACCCCAAGGCCATGGTGATCACGCCGGCGCAGCCGCTGCCGGCCGGCAGCTATCGCGTCGACTGGCGGGCGGTGTCATCCGATACCCATCCCGTCAACGGCAATATCGCCTTCACGGTGAAGTAATTGCCGCAACCGGACTGGGTGGCCGCCGGGCTGCGCCTGGCGCTCTATGTCGACCTGGCCTTGCTGTTCGGGCTGCCGCTGTTCTGCACCTATGCGCTGCATCGGGGTGAACGGGCCTCACGCTTTGCCATGCGATGCCAGGCGCTTGCGCTGGGCTGTGCCGTAGCGGGCATCGTGCTCTCGCTGGGCGCCCTCGTCGTGATGGCCCGGGCGATGACGGGGGTGTCCGACTACGCTTCGTTGCAGGGCCACGTCTTCGCGATGATCGTCACGGGCACGGATTTCGGCTTGGCCTGGTCGGTGCGCCTGATGGCCCTGCTGCTTTGCGTGCTGGCCGGCGTGTCCTGGCGCAGGCGGCCGGGCGCGCGCTGCGCTGCGCTGGCCGGGTTCGGCGGGATTGCACTGGCCACGCTGGCCTGGGGCGGCCACGGCGCGATGCATGAGGGCGCCTTGCGCTATGTCCACCTGAGCGCCGACGTGGCGCACCTGCTGGCCGCCGGCGCATGGGTTGGCGCGTTGGCCGCGTTCGTGCTGTTGTCCCTGGCGCGGCCGGGATCGGACCAGGCGGCCGTGGCGTTGCTGAGCCGCACCTCGAACGGCTTCGCCCGCGTCGGCACCATTATTGTTGCCACGCTGCTGTTGACCGGCGTGCTCAACTACTGGTTCATCGTGGGCCCGGCGCTGCCCGATGTTGCGCCGATGTCCTATGGCGGGCTGCTGGCCGCCAAGCTCGCGCTGTTCGTGGCGATGCTTGGCATGGCTGCCGCGAACCGCTTCCGCCTGAGCCCGCAGCTGGCGTTGGCGGTGCAGGCCGGGGACCATCGGGTGGCGGCGCTGGCGTTGCGGCGCAGCCTGCTGCTGGAGGCCGGCGCCGCCGCGCTGGTGATGGCCCTGGTGGCCATGCTGGGGATGCTGTCTCCGGCGCCGATATGAGGCCGGCGCGATCAGACATAGGCAATCAAACGCCCGGCACAGATTACCAGCGACCACGTCACCATCGAGGCAATGGCGCTGATCCGCGCGCCGGCTGGCGGCGCGACGCCGCTGTCCCAGCCCCGTTGCCCGGCATGCAGGCTGCGATATGGCCCCAGGTGGAACCAGAGCACATTGGCCAGCGCCAGCGCGATCAGGCACAGCTTGGCCAGGAATGCAGGATTGACGGCCAGCTCATCGGCATGGGCCAGGAACAGCAGCACGCCGCTGGCCGCGACCGCGACGAAGGCGCCGGCGGTGAAGGGCAGCGCATGGCGCAACAGCAGGCTCACCGGCAGCCGCCGGCCGAGTCCGGCCAGGCGCATGTCGACCACGAAGATGGAGCCGAACAGCAGCGCCATGCCGGCCAGGTGGACGATCTCCACTGCGGGATAGGCCCAGGCCGAACTGCGCAGGGCCATCGGGAACGGCAGCCGCGCCAGCGCGCCGGCCCATTCCGTCCATTGCGCGAACAGCACCGACATGCGGCGCGAGCCGGCTCAGCGCAACTCGACGGTCTTGCCGTCCATTGTGATGCGCTCGGCGCGCAGCTCGTCGGCCTTTTCCTTGCTGGCGTAGCCGACCAGCGTGACCTCGCGCCCCACGGCGACCTTGTCGGCGGTGGCGCCGCGCGCCTCCATCCGCGACACCGGTGCCAGCACGGCCAGCCAGCGCTTGCCGCCGGCGTCGACGCGGATATGCGCGTGGGGGTTCTCGTAGTGGCTTTCGACGATCTTGCCGGTCAGCGTCAGCGGCCTGGTCTCGTCATAGGTGGACCAGCCGTGATGGGCAATGGCCGGCACTGCGGCCAGCGCCAGCGCGGCGCTGGCGGCAAAGAGGGCGGGGCGGAACAGGGCGCGGATGCTGGGCATGGGTGGTCTCCGGTCAGGACAGGTGCAGTATATGCGCCGATCCCGACCGTGGAAGTGAGACCTATGCGCGGCACGAGTCTGCGCGCTGCACCAGCCGGTGCAGGCTAGGGCTCATGGGCTTGAGCGCGGCGCGTTCGGCCGTGAGCGCAATCGCCAGGTTGCTGCGGCCGCCGCGCAGCGCCGCCTCGAGCAGGGTCAGGCTGATGACGTCGCGCTGCGCATGGCTGCCGCCGAAGCGGTGGGCGATCAGGCGCACCGGCGTCAGCAGGTCGATGGCAGTGGTGTAATCGCCCTGGTCGAACGCGATCAGGGCATCGGCCACCGGCAGCCCCACATCGCGCGACATCATGGCATTGGTGCCGTTGCCCAGGGCGGCGCGCTCCAGCGCGGCACGGACCTGGTCGGCGGCCGCGGGCCGGTGCGCGCCCAGGCTGGCCATCACGGCATGGACATCGTTGAAGGCGTAGTAGCCGGCCGCGCCGCGGCCCAGCCAGTCGTCGGCCACCGGCTGCCAGCGCCGGCCCACATCCACGCCGCGCAGGTGCAGCCGCCACAGCAGCGCTGAGGCATCCACCAGGTCCAGCGCGATCGCCGGCGCGGGGCGCTTGATACAGCGGTCGTACAGCGCCAGCACCTCGTCGGTCCTGCCGTCTTCCAGCTGGAACAATGCCAGGTGCCACCAGTTGTGCACGGCCAGCATATTGTCGTCGGACCAGTCGTCGCGGCGCCCGTCCAGCCAGGCGATGCCGTCGGCCAGGCGGCCCTGCATCTCCATCACGTGCGCCACCGCGTGCACGGCCCATGGGTCGCGCGGATTGAGCTCCAGCGCGCGCCGGCCGCTTTCCTCGGCGCGCTCGTAGAGCTGGGTTTCCTCCAGGCCGAAGGCATGCATGCCGAGCAGGTAGCCGTAGCCCGGCATGCCGGCATCCCAGTGCGGCAGCGCCTGCGCCACGCGGTCGCGCAGCATCGATGACTGCCCCAGCAGGAAGTCTTCGAGATGCGCGGTCTGGATCGCCAGCAAGTCGCGTGGATAGTCGATCACGATATCGCCGTAGAGCCGGACCGAGCGCTCGAACTCGCCGTCCAGCCAGGCGCGTGCCGCGGCAATATGGCGGCGCTCGCGGTCGTTGGCGCTGGTGTGCAGGGCTTCGCCGGCTTCGACGCTCTGGCGCAGCATGGGCTCGGCGGTGCCGTCGCCAGAGGTGACCATCAGCGCGGCGCGCAGCGCGTGGCCCATGGCGAAGCCGGGGTCGGCGGCCAGCGCCGTGTCAATGGCGGCGAGCGGGTTGCCGTAGTAGCTGTTCAGCAGTTGCAGGGCGGTCTCATACTGCTCGACCGAGCGGGCGTTCTGGGTCGAGACCGGAAGATCCCGTGAATCCGTGAGTGCCATGGCAATCTCCGTGCGCCCGCGGCAGCGGGGCTGTCACGAACCATCGTAGACGGCAAAACGCCCCGTGTAACGGATGCGGCGGGGTGCGCCGCACCATGCCCGCCACAAGGCGCATGGCCGGGGTGCGTTGTGCGCTATATGCCGCTGCCGCCATATCGTTGCCGTGTGTCGGTTAAACTGCCGCATCCCCAATCACGACCTCACCATCAGGTTTCCCATGAAAACACTTGCGCTTTTCCTCGGCACCCTGACCTTCGCCTGCGCCGCATCCGCGGCCGCCCCGGCTGCCTCGGCCCCGGCCGCCCCGGCCGCCCCTGCCGCACCCGCGGCGGCGCCGCAGACGCTGGCGTCGGGCATGACCATCCAGCACCTGATCAAGGGCAATGGCGCCTCGCCCAAGGCCACCGACTCGGTGCAGGTCCACTACCGCGGCACGCTGGCCGACGGCACCGAGTTTGACAGCTCGTACAAGCGCGGCCAGCCGATCTCGTTCCCGCTCAACCGCGTGATCCCGTGCTGGACCGAAGGGGTGCAGGCGATGCAGGTGGGCGGCAAGGCCAAGCTGACCTGCCCGCCGGCCACGGCCTACGGCGCGCGCGGCGTGCCGGGCACGATCCCGCCGAACGCCACGCTTACCTTCGAGGTGGTGCTGCTGGGGATCGGCGGCTAAGAGCCCGCATCAGCGCGGCGCCTGCGGCTGCGCGGGCGCAGGCGTGCCCGCCGGCGCCTCCGCGGCGGGCGCTGCGGCCGCGCCGCTGTCGTCGTTTTCGTCGTAGTCCGGCAGCGACGTGCTCTCTCCCAGCAGGTAGCGGCGCCGCTGCACGTAGGCATCGCGCACAAAGGTGTACTTGTCCAGCGCCGCCAGCTTCAGCAGGTCGGTGGCGCCCAGCAGGTTGGTGCGCACGTCCACCACGTTCATCCCGAACAGCGAATTGCGCACCGCCGGCTCGGCATAAGTGGTCGGGTCGAACTGGAAATTCACATACAGGCCCACGCCGTCGCGGAATGAGCTGGGGCCAAACAGCGGCAGCACCAGGTAGGGTCCCGACGGCACGCCCCACGTGCCCAGCGTCAGGCCGAAATCCTGCGAATGCTTCTGCAGGCCGGCGGGCGTGGCGATGTCGATCAGTCCGCCGATACCCAGCACGGAATTGATCGCGACCCGCATGAAGCTCTCCGCGGCCTCAACGCCCTTGCCTTGCAGCAGGTTGTTGGCAAAGTTGCCGATGTCCGCGATGTTCGAATAGAAATTGGTGACCGCGGTGCGCACCGGCTCCGGCGTGACCGCCTTGTAGCCCTTGGCCACCGGCACGGCCACGTACTGGTCGAGCTTGTCGTTGACGGTGAAGACCGCGCGGTTCATGGGCTCGAACGGATCGTCGGGATTGGCTTGCGGGCCGGTGGCGCAGCCGGCGAGCAGGGTGGCGGCAATGGCGGTGGTGGCAACGGATGTAGCGCGCTGGCGTAAAGGCATCGTACGAAGGGGTTCGGGGTCGGCCGCGTCGGGTTTGTGATTATGACCGGGCAGCCTTGTCATGTTTGTGATGGGCGCCTTCGCGCGGGCGGCCCATCAGGATCGGCTGGAAGAACACGGCCCCAACCAGCGTGCACGCCAGCGCCAGCGCCAGCAGCTTGCCCATGCTGGCGGTGCCGGGATGCTGCGACAGCCACAGGCTGCCGAAAGCGGTGGCGGTGGTGGCCGCGCTGTACAGCACGGCGTGCGTCAGGCTGGACTGCAGCAGCTGGGTCTTGCCGTGCCGCCAGGCAATCACGTAATAGATCTTGAACGCGACGCCGACGCCCAGCAACAGCGGCAGCGCGATCACGTTGGCAAAGTTCAGCGCAATGCCGAACAGCACGCACAACTCCAGCGTGACGATGGCCGAAACCAGCAGCGGTATCAGCGTGCGCAGCACGTCGCCGAAACGGCGCAGCGTGATCCACAGCAGGATGGTGATCGACACCACCGCCCACGCGCCTGCCTGGGTAAAGGCGGCCATGATGGTATCGGCCGAGCCGCGGATCGCGATCGGCCCGCCGGTGGCGGTCGGTGCCACGCGCTGCACCGCGGTGATGAAGCGGTCCAGCGCGGCCTCGCGCTGCGCGCTGGCGGGCGGCGGCAGCTTCGGGCTGACGCTGACCAGCGCGCGCCCGTCCGGCGTGATCCAGTCGCGCACCAGTTCGGGCGGCAGCGTCTGCTGGCTGACAGGCTGCGGGTCCAGCGCCAGCTTTAGCCGTGCCAGCGCCAGCTGCAGCGGCACGGCGATGGCGCGCTCGGCGCGGTCGCGCGTGGCGGCGTCGGCGGAGGCCAGCTTCTTCAGCGCGGCGGACAGGTGCGCGGCTTCAGCCGCACCCGGACCGGGATGCTCGTCGGCGGCGATGGCCAGCTGCCGCGCGGCATTGCGCAGCGCATTGACGCGCACGCTGTCGGTGGCGGGCGTGGCGGTGGGTTGCGTCAGCGCCGGCATCAGCGCGGCCGAAGCCTGGCCGATGGCCTGCAGCTTGGGCGGCTGGTCGCCGGGGATAAAGGTCTGCAGCGTGACCGCGCGTGCCACCTCGGACAGCGCCGCGAGCTTGCCGGCGAGATCGCGTGCGGCCGGCAGCGAAGGCGCTAGCACGCTGACATCGTCGGTGCCGGCCTGCGGCGCGTCCCTGAGCGCCAGCAGCGTGGCCATCGATTCAGATTTGGGGTCCTTCAGGTGCAGCGGGTCGAAGTCAAAGCGCAGGTGCGGCAGCAGCGGCGCGCCTGCCAGGATCGCGAGCAGGGTGACCAGCAGCACCGGCTTGCGATAGCGGTCGAAGAACCGGTCCGCGGGCGCCAGCCACGCGAAGCCCGGCGCCTCGGGCTCGCCGCCGGGCTTGAGCACGCAGATCAGCGCCGGCAGCAGCGTGAAGGTGGTGGCGAATGCCACCATCATGCCCACGCCGGCGATCAGCCCCAGTTCGGCCACGCCGCGGTAGTCGGTGGGCAGGAAGCAGAAGAATGCCGCCGCCGTGGCCGCGGCGGCCAGGGCCAGCGGCGCGCCCACGCCGCGCGCGGACAGCCCCAGCGCTTCGACGATATGGTCGCGGTCATGGCGCTCGGCGCGGTAGCGCACGCCGAACTGGATGCCGAAATCCACCCCCAGCCCGACGAACAGCACCGCGAACGCCACCGAAATCATGTTCAGCGAACCGACCATGGCCAGCCCCAGCGCCGCGGTGATCAGCAGCCCGGCAAACAGGCTGGCCAGCACCGCCACGATCAGCCGCGCCGAGCGCAAGGCCAGCCACAGGATCAGGACCACCACCAGCACCGTCAGCACGCCGTTGAGCACGGCGCCGTCGCTGACCGAGGCGAATTCATCGTCGGCCAGCGCCTGCGGGCCGGTCAGGCGCACCGTGGCCTGGTAGCGCTGCGCCAGCTGCAGGTCGGCCGCTGCCTGCCGGATCGCGCGCGAGGCGGCGGCCCCGGCCTGCAGGTCGCTGTAGTCCAGCACCGGGCTGAGCGCGAGGTAGCTGTAGACCTGGCCATCGGGCCCAGGCTTGAGGCTGTCGTCAAGCAGCCCTGCCCAGGACAGCGCGGCGGGCTTGCCGGCCAGCACCTGGTCCAGTGTCTGGGCACTGCTGCCCAGCAGCCTGGCCATGTCGCCCAGCTTTACCTGCCCCATCTGCAGCGGCAGCGTCAGCGTGGTGGTGAGGAGATCGGACAGGCCGCGCAGGGTCGGGTCATGCGCGAGCGCGTTGACCAGCGGACGCGCCTGCACGAGCTGCTGCGAGAGCTGGCGCACTTCATCGTTGCTGGCGAACAGCAAGCCGTTGCGCGCGAAGAACGGGCCGCCGCCGGGCTGGCTGACCGCGGTGAAGCGTGCCGGCTGGCGGCGCAGCGCCTCGGCCAGCGCGTCGGCGGCGGCGTCGGCCAGCTCTGTCGCGGGCGCCTGCACCACCGCCAGGATCAACTGGTTGCGCTGGGGAAAGGCGTCGCCGATGGCGGCGTCGCGCACCGCCCAGGGGGCGTCGGATTCCAGCAGGCGGCCGATATCGGTGTTGATCGCAAAATTACGGGCCACGTAGACGCCACTGGCGGCGGTCAGCAATGCCGCGAGGATGATGACGCGCCACGGCCAGGCGGTGGCAAGCCGGACAATGCGTGTCAGCAGCGAAGTCAGCATGGGCGGATCCAAGGAGCACGAACCGCGAGTATATCGGCTGGAAGCGTGGCGCATGCGGCATGCGGCATGCGCGGCACAGGCATCCGCGATTCAGGCCGATCCGCTATAAACTGTCAGCCTGGCGCCTGCGCTGCAGCGGCGGCGCCGCTTCACATTCCTTCCTGGCTCTCACATCCATGACGATTCACGGTTTGCTTCCCCTGGCGCCGCTTGCAGCGGTGGCCATGGTTTCCGTAGCGCACGCCCAGGCTGTCCAGCCCGGCGACCTGCGCGCCAGCCCCGAGCGGCTGGTGCAGGCCGCGGTAGAGGGCGTGATCGGCACCATCCAGTCCAATCCCGACACCCGCGCCGGCGACCTCGGCAAGATTACCGCCGTCGTGCAGAAGCAGTTCCTGCCTTACACGGATTTCCAGCGCACCACGCGGCTGGCAGTGGGCAGTGCCTGGCGCACCGCCACGCCGGAGCAGCAGCAACAGCTCCATGAGCAGTTCCAGATGCTGCTGGTGCGCAGCTATGCGGTGTCGCTGGCGCAGCTGCGCGAGCAGAACGTCAAGTTCCGCTACCAGCCGATCAAGTCCGGCAGCGGCGCCACCGATGTGGTGGTGCAGACGCGCGTGATCAACAATGCCGACGAGATGCAGATCGACTACCGGCTGCAGCGCACTCCCAACGGCTGGAAGATCTACGACATCAATATGATGGGGGCGTGGCTGATCGAGGTGTACCGCAAGCAGTTTGCGGACATCGTCGCGCGCAGCGGGGTCGACGGGCTGGTGAAGTACCTGACCACCCACAACGCGCGCCAGGCATCTGACGCCTGAGCGCCGCACGCCATTATGGGGCGGCGTGACCGGTGTCCCGGCTGCGCCGCCAGTGGCGCAACTCCACCCATTGCCATGACAGCAGCGCGGGCACGCCGAACAGGATCTCGCGCGCGCGCTTGACCAGCGCCAGCGCCAGCGAGACCTGCGCATCGATCCCCAGCACCTGCCCCAGCAGCATTACCACCGCTTCCTGCACGCCCAGCCCGGCGGGCACGAAGAAGGCCACCTGGCGCGCGGCCTGGGTCAGCGATTCGATCGCCAGCGCCTGCCAGACCGGCACCGGATGGCCCAGCAGCATCAGCGCCAGCCAGATCTCCAGCGTGCCGCTGACCAGCCCTGCCAGTTGCCAGCCCAGCGCCGCCAGCAGCTCGCGCCGGCGCCGGTTGAGCGCGCGGATATGGGCATCGAGCCGCGCGCCGTCGATCATCGCGACAATGCGGTGATCTTCGCCAAACAGCTTGCGCGCCGCGCCTTCCAGTTTCTCGAAAATCGCGGTATGCCGCAGCGACATCGCGAACAGCACCGGCACCGGCAATGACAGCAACAGCCCGGCCAGGATGACCCAGGCCCCGCCGCTGTCCTGCAGCGCGGCCACTAGCAGCAGCACCCCCATGGCCGAGAACAGGTACTGCGAGAACAGCGTCAGCATCACTTCGACCACGATGCTGGCAGTCACCGCGGTGGTGTCGCGGATGCGCAGCCGCGTCAGGCGGATGCCGACCAGTTCGCCGCCGACCCCCACCGTCGGCAGCAGGCGGTTGACCGCTTCGCGCACTGTGGCGACCCACCACAGGAAACCGAGCCCCGCCTTCTCCTCGGGGTCGGCCGAGGTCAGCAGGACGCGCCAGCCTTGCGCGTCGAGCAGCAGCGGCAGTGCGTGCAGGGGCACCAGCAACAGCAGCAGCCAGCCGCCCTGCGCCACGATCGCGGCGATATCGCTGGCGCCCTGGTGGATCACCAGCGCGGTGAGCGCCAGCAGCCCGAGCAGGCCGGTCAGGTAAGCAATGCGTTTCATGTTGAAAAGTCAGGGCACCAGCACGTCGGCAAAGCCGCCGCGCCGGTTGGCCGCGCGCTCCAGCGCGGCGCGCACGCGCGGCGACAGCAGCGCGGCCAGTTCGTCGGCGTGGCGGTAGCCGCGCATCGATGCGGTGATGGCCTCGCCAGAGACCACGGCCGGGTGCAGGTAGATCTCGCCCACGCCCGCGGGCAACTGCGCCAGCGCCTGCAGCAGGGCTGCCTCGTCCATCTGGCCGCTGCGCGCGATGCCAACCACGTAGTCATTGTGCGCAATGCCGGCGCGGTCCAGGCGCCGGCGCAGCAGCGCCAGCCAGGGGCGCAGCAGCAACGGCGCGCCATGCTCGCGCGGCAGGCGCATCGCACGCAGGCCGTAGTCGCGCCCGATCGACAGGATCAGCGACAGCACCGTCGGGTGCAGGTGGAAATGCTTGTGTGTGTTGACGTGGTCCAGCGGCAGGCCGGTGGCGGCAAAGGCTTCGAACTGCGCGCGGATCTCCGCCGCCAGCTGGCGGCGCACCCGCGGCAGGAAGAAGAAGCGGCAGCCGTCCAGGGCCATGGCCGAGCCGAAGCGGCCTCCGGCGTCGACCAGGTCGGGGATCTGCGCGCGCGGCAGCGTGGCCGGGCCGTCGGCCAGCACCACGTGCAGCCCCACGCGCAACGACGGCAGCCGGCGCGCGCGCTCGACCGCGTCCGCCACGGCGGGCGCGCCCACCATCAGGCTGGCGGCGCTGAGCACGCCGTCGCGGTGGGCCAGCTCCACCGCCTCATTGACGGCGGGGTGCAGCCCGAAGTCGTCGGCGGTGACGATCAGCGCGCGTTGCGAGGCACAGGAAAGCGCGTGGGCCAGGATCAGGCCTCGTGCGAGCGCAGGAAGCGGAAGAACTCGACGCCTTCACGCAGGCGCCGCTTCATCATGTCCCAGCTGCCCAGCATCTCGCGCACGATTTCCCAGATTTTGCCGGGGCGGAAGTAGAAGCGCTTATAGAAGGTCTCCACGCCGTGGTAGATGTCTTCCTTGGACAGGTGCGGATAGCTGATCGCGGCCAGCTGCACGCCCTGGTCGTTGACCAGGTTGATGACCTTGTTTTCCTCGAGCCAGCCGTTCTCCACCGCCTGCCGGTACAGCGTGGTGCCGGGGTAGGGCGCGGCCAGCGACACCTGGATGGTGTGCGGGTTGATTTCCTTGGCGTACTCGATGGTCTTCTCGATGGTCTCGCGCGTCTCGCCCGGCAGGCCCAGGATAAAGGTGCCGTGGATCTGGATGCCCAGCTTGCGGCAGTCCTCGGTGAAGCGGCGCGCAATGTCCGTACGCAGGCCTTTCTTGATGTTCAGCAGGATCTGGTCGTCGCCGGACTCATAGCCCACCAGCAGCAGGCGCAGCCCGTTCTCCTTCATGATTTTGAGCGTGCTGTACGGCACGTTGGCCTTGGCATTGCATGACCACGTTACGCCCAGCTGGCCCAGCCCCCGAGCGATCTCTTCCACGCGCGGCTTGAAGTCGGTGAAGGTGTCGTCGTCGAACATGATCTCCTTGACCTCGGGCATGTTCTCCTTGATCCATTTGACCTCGGCGATCACGCTTTCAGCCGAGCGCGTGCGGTAGCGGTGCCCGCCCACGGTCTGCGGCCACAGGCAGAAGGTGCAGCGCGAACGGCAGCCGCGGCCGGTGTAGATCGACACATAGGGGTGCTTCAGGTAGCCGATGAAGTAGTTGTCGATCTTCAGGTCGCGCTGGTAGACCGGCGCCACGAAGGGCAGCTCGTCCATGTTCTCGATCATCGGGCGCTGCCCGTTGTGTTCGAGCGAGCCGTCCGGCAGGCGGTAGGACAGGCCCAGGATGTCCTTGAGCGGCTTGCCCGCGGCCACGTCCTGGCAGGTGTAGTCGAACTCCTCGCGGCAGACGAAGTCGATGGCCTCGCTCGCGCCCAGCGTGCCGCCCGGATCGACCGCGGGCTTGGCGCCGACCATGCCGATCATCACATCCGGCTTGCGCTTCTTCAGTTCCTCGGCGAACTTGGCGTCGGTGGGGAACGAGGGCGTGCTGGTGTGGATGATGACCAGTTCATAGTCCGCGGCGATATCCAGCGACTGCTGCACGGTCAGGCCGTCGGCCGGTGCGTCGAGCACCCGGCTGCCCGGCACCAGCGCGGCGGGCTGCGCCAGCCAGGTCGGGTACCAGAACGACTTGATCTCGCGCTTGGCCTGATAGCGCGAGCCCGCGCCGCCGTCGAAGCCGTCGAAGGAAGGGGCCTGGAGGAAAAGGGTTTTTTTCATAGCGGCCTCTGGGGATGGATGCCGGTGGATGAAGGTTGATTCGGGGTCAGCGCAGGACTGGCGTGCAGGGCATCGCGCACCGACAGCACCTGCTCGCGCCACTGCACGCGCTTGCCTGCCAGCGCAAATGCCCAGCCGGCCAGCAGCAGCGCATCGCGCAACGGTGCGCGCAGTGCGGCGGCGACGCTGCCTGCCAGCACGCTGCGCGCCAGCGCGCCGACGGCCGCCACCGCAAGTACCAGCGGCAGCGGTGCCAGCAGCACACCCAGCGCCAGCATCGGCCAGGTGAACGTGATGAAGGTAAAGGCAAAGCCCGGCGGATTCAGCGAACGGATCGTGCGTAGCCAGCGCAGCTCATGTCGCCACAGGTCGGTGAAATGGTCCTCGGTGACGTCGGTCGTGACCACCACCTCCGACAGCACCGTGCGCAAGCCTTGCTGCCGCGTCAGCTCACCCAGCCAGTAGTCGTCGGCCAGCCGGCCGGACAAGGCTGCGAGGCCGCCGATGGCTTCCAGCGCATTGCGGCGCAGCGCAATGGTCGCGCCAAAGGCAAAGCGTTGCGATCCGCCCGCGTGGGCGATGCGCACCGACGGCGCGAACCAGTCGTCGATAAACTGCGCACCAATGCGCGACCACAGCCCGCCAGTCGGTTTGCCGCGGTAGAGGCAGGTGACCACGCCCACGCCGGCGTCGGCCAGCGGCGCGGTCACGCGCGCCAGGTATTCGGGCGGCACGGCGATATCGCTGTCGGCGATCACCAGCACATCGTGCCTGGCCTGCGCGAACAGGTTGATCAGGTTGCTGACTTTCAGGTTGGTGCCGTGCACTTGCGGATCGACCACCAGCGCGATGTCGCACGCCGGGAAGTCGCGGCGCAGCCGTTCAACCACGGCGATGGCGGGATCGTCTGCGGCACGCACGCCGAATACCAGCTGGAACGACGGATGCCGCTGCCGGCACAGCGTGGCCAGGTTCTCGTACAGCCGGGGCTCGGCGCCGCACAGCGGCTTGAGCACGCTGACCGGTGTCGTTGCCGTGCCGCCGCCTGCCGCGGGCGCGCGGCGCGACAGCCAGGCGGCGGCCAGCGCATAGCCCGCCGACACGCAGGTCAGCGCAGCGCCCGGGAGGGTGGCGGCAAGTTCGGTGGCCATCGGCAGTGCAGTCAGTGCGTGGCCGCGGCGTTGGCCTTCGCCGGCCGCGGCCGGTTGGCGGGCGGCTTCGCGCGCTGGATTTCCTCGAGCTTGATCTCGACGTGGCGCGAAAACACGTAGTCGGCCGGCCGCTGCTTGTCCAGCGCAATATCGGGCGCCATCGGCCCGCTGGTGCGCACGCCGCGAAGGCTCACGCCCAGCGCCTTGAGCGGATGGGCAAAGGTGTCCGCCACGGCGGTGGCCTCATAGCCGCTGTGCACCATGCAGTCGGCGCACTTCTCGTAGTTGCCGGTGCCGTAGGCGTCCCAGTCGGTCTCTTCCATCAGCTCGCGGAAGGTGGCGGCATAGCCCTCGCCCACCAGATAGCACGGACGCTGCCAGCCGAATACGGTGCGCGCCGGGTTGCCCCACGGGGTGCAGTGGTAGGTCTGGTTGCCGGCCAGGAAGTCCAGGAACAGCGTCGACTGGCTGAAGGCCCAGTTCTTGCCGGCGCGGCCACGGCTCAGGATGTCGCGGAACAGCTGGCGGGTCTTGCCGCGGTTCAGGAAGTGCTGCTGGTCCGGCGCGCGTTCATAGGCATAGCCCGGCGACACGGTGATGCCGTCCACGCCCAGCGCCTTGATCGAGTCGAAGAACTTCGCCACGCGCTCGGGCTGGGCATCGTTGAACAGCGTGCAGTTGATATTGACGCGGAAACCCCGTTCCTTGGCCAGCCGGATCGCCTCGACGCAGCGGTCGTACACGCCTTCCTGGCACACCGAGCGGTCATGCATCTCGCGGTCGCCGTCCAGGTGCACCGACCAGATGAAATACGGGCTGGGCTGGTACTGGTCCAGCTTCTTTTCCATCAGCAGCGCATTGGTGCACAGGTAGACAAACTTGCGCCGCGCGATGATGCCTTGCACGATCTCCGGCATGTCCTTGTGCAGCAGCGGCTCGCCGCCGGCGATGGACACCACCGGGGCACCGCATTCATCCACCGCCCCCAGGCATTCCTGCACCGACAGGCGCTGGTTCAGGATGGGGTCCGGATAATCGATCTTGCCGCAGCCTGAACACGCCAGGTTGCAGCGGAACAGCGGTTCCAGCATCAGGGCAAGCGGATAGCGTTTCTGTCGCGACAGATGCTTGCCGACGATGTAGGCGCCCACGCGGGCGACCTGCAGTAGCGGAATAGCCAAGGCAACTTCCTCTGGTTGGGTTCAGCCGGCGATATTCTCGTTGGCGGTGGCAGGTACGGCCGCGGCTGCGGCGGTTTCCTTGCCGGCCTTGCGCGGGGCCGGTCTCGGCTTCACGTCGGCCAGCTCGGCCGGCAGCCGGAACTCGGCATGTTCCTCGCGCCCGGCCATGGTGGTGACATCCACCGGGCCCAGCCGGCGCAGCGCGTTGATCACGTCCTCGACCATTTCCTCGGGGGCGGAGGCGCCGGCGGTGATGCCCACCACGTTGGCGTTGCGCACCCAGGCGGGGTCCAGTTCGCTGCCTTCGGCGATCAGGTAGCTGGGCACGCCGCTTTCCGTGCCGATCTCGCGCAGGCGGTTGGAGTTGGAGCTGTTGGTCGCGCCAATCACCAGGATCACGTCGGCCAGCTTGCACAGGTCGCGCACCGCGCTCTGGCGGTTTTGCGTGGCGTAGCAGATGTCGCGCGTATCGGGACCGACCAGGTTGCTGAAGCGGCGCCCGAGCGCGGCGATGATATTGCGGGTGTCGTCCACGCTCAGCGTGGTCTGCGTGACGTAGGCGACCGGGGTGTCGGCGGGCAGGTCAAGCTGCGCGACCTCGGCCTCGTTCTGCACCAGGATCACCTTGCCCGGGATCTGGCCCATGGTGCCTTCCACCTCCGGGTGGCCGGCATGGCCGATCAGGATCACGGTGCGGCCGCTGGCCGCGTACTGGCGCCCCTGGGTATGGACCTTGATCACCAGCGGGCAGGTGGCGTCGATGGCATGCAGCTGGCGCTGGCTGGCATCGGCGATGACCTCGCGCGAGACCCCGTGCGCGCTGAAGATGGTCACGGCGCCGGTCGGGACTTCGTCCAGCTCCTCGACGAAGCGCGCCCCCTTGTCCTTCAGTCCCTCTACGACGTGCTTGTTGTGCACGATCTCATGTCGCACGAACACCGGGGCGCCATGCTTGACGAGGGCGCGGTCGACAATCTCGATCGCGCGCACCACGCCGGCGCAGAAGCCCCGGGGCTGAGCAAGAATCACCTGCATAGAGTAAGCCCCCCGACCCATTTCAACGGGTGTCAGTGTTTGGGATGGCGGGACGGGAAATGCACCGGCAACCACCGGAGATCCACCGCAGATCACATTTCCGTCGCACGGTGGTTACTATATACCCGACACGCCGGCTTTGTCTGGAGTCGCCTTGGCCAGCGCGAGGCTGGCCAAGGCGACTCCGCCTCACGGGAAAACGGGTTTATGACGAAAAACGATGACGTGCTGGTGACAGGCGCCTCGGGCTTTCTGGGCTCGGCGGTGGCGCGCAGGGCGCTGGCACGCGGCTTCCGGGTGCGCGTGCTGGTGCGCCCGCAGAGCCCGCGGACCAACCTGGCCGGGCTGCCGGTGACCGTGGCGGAAGGCGACATGCGCGACGCCGGCGCGGTGGCCGCCGCGCTGCAGGGCGTGCGCTACCTGTTCCATGTGGCCGCCGACTACCGGCTGTGGGCGCCGGACCCCGAGGACATCGTGCGCACCAACGTCGACGGCACCCTGGCCGTGATGGAGGCTGCGCAGCAGGCCGGCGTCGAGCGGGTGGTCTATACCAGCAGCGTGGCGACGCTGCGCGTGGCCGGCGCGCGGGCGCCGGTGGACGAGACCGCGGCGCTGCGCCCGCACGAGGCCATCGGCGCCTACAAGCGCAGCAAGGTGCTGGCCGAGCGCGTGGTCGAAAAGCTGGTGGCCGAGCGTGGCCTGCCGGCGGTCATCGTCAACCCGTCCACCCCGATCGGCCCGCGCGACGTGCGGCCGACGCCGACCGGGCGCATCATCGTCGAGGCCGCCACGGGCAAGATCCCCGCCTTTGTCGATACCGGCCTGAACCTGGCGCATGTGGATGACGTGGCCGAAGGGCATTTCCTGGCGCTGGAACGCGGCCAGGCCGGCGAGCGCTACATCCTGGGCGGCCAGGACGTGATGCTGCAGCAGATGCTGCGCGACATCGCGCAGATGTGCGGCCGGCGCCCGCCGACCATGCAGCTGCCGCGCTGGCCGCTGTACCCGCTGGCGTACGGGGCGGAGGCGGCGGCGCGCTTTACCGGCAAGGAGCCGTTCATCACTGTAGATGGACTCAATATGTCCCGGTACCGGATGTTCTTTACATCAGACAAGGCGCGCAAGGTGCTGGGCTATCAGCCGCGGCCATACCAGGAGGGCTTGCGGGACGCGCTGGAGTGGTTCCGGGCGCAGGGGTATCTCGACAAGCGCTAAGCTGGCACGGCACGCTCAGGACCGCACCGGCGCCTGCGCCCGGCCCTTCCACTGCCCGCCGCGCCGCAGCCAGTAGCGCCGTGCCGAGTCGATGGTCGCCCCCAGGTAGAACAGCGCCGTGACCGGCAGCAGCGGCGCCAGCCACGCCGGCTGCCGGTATTCGCGCAGCATCGGCAGGTAGGCCAGGGTCATCGCGCCCCAGGCCAGCCATGCCGGCCACAGCCGCCAGCCGAGCGCCAGCACCGGCGGCACCAGGTAGGTCAGCGCCATGCCCGCCCCCGCGCCGCCCAGCAGCAGCGGCGAATAGCGCAGCTGGGTGTAGGCGCTGCGCGCGATCATGTCCCACAGGCTGCGCCAGTCGTTGTAGGGCCGCAACGACACGCTGTCGTCGGCCAGGTCCAGGCGGATCGCGCCGCCGGGCTTGATGCGCGAGGCCAGGCTGCAGTCGTCGATCAGCTCGCCGCGGATGGCGGCAAAGCCGCCAATGCGCGCCAGCGCCGCCCGGCTGGCCAGCATGCAGCCCCCGGCCGCGGCGGCCACGCGGCTGCGGCCATCGCGCACGCGGGCGAAGGGGTAGAGCTTGGCGAAGAAGAAGACAAAGGCCGGCACGATCAGCCGTTCCCAGGCGGATTCGCAGCGCAGCCGCACCATCAGCGAGACCAGGTCGCGCCGCTCGTGCTCGGCGCGCGCCACCAGCGCGGCCAGCACGCCGGGGCCGTGCCAGATATCGGCATCGGTCAGCCAGACGTAGCGGGCCTGCGCGGCGATGCGGTCGGCCGCGGCCAGCCCTTCGGATTGGGCCCAGACCTTGCCGCTCCAGCCGGCCGGCAGCTCGCGGGCGCCGATCACGGTCAGCCCCCGCGGGCGCGCGGTGGCCGCGGCGGCGGCGCGGGCGATATCGGCGGTGCCGTCCTGGCTGTGGTCGTCCACCACCACCAGCCCCAGCCGGCCCGGGTAGCGCTGGCCCAGCACGCCGGCCACGGCGCGGCCGATCACCTCGGCCTCGTTGCGGGCTGGGATGACCGCGACCACGTCTGGCCAGGCCGCGGGATCCGGTGCGGCAGCCGGCTTGCGCACGCGCCAGAAGCCGGCACGGGCAAAGATCAGCACCAGCCAGACCGCCAGCGACAGCAGTGACAACGCCAACGCAAGGTGCATGGGCCGGCCCTATTTGACGAAGCGCCGCGCCAGCCGGGCCAGCCGCGGCACGGTTTCCGGGCGCAGCAGGCGCGCGTCGTAGCCGGCCATGCGCCGGTCGTTCTCGGCCAGGCACAGGTCGATCATCGCGCCCGGCGTCAGGGCTTCGCCCAGCGCCGCGGAACCGTTCATGGTGAAGTTGGCGTCCTGGGCCACGCCGTCGGTGTCGATGCCGCGCGCAATGCCGATGCGCTCCCAGACCAGGAAGGCCCACACCCGCGCCACCTTCAGCGCAAACAGCGGGCGGCGCCACCACGGCAGGTTGCGCCGGTACCAGGCGGCCCAGTTGACGAAGAACAGGATATGGCGGCCTTCCTCCTGGATCACCGGCTCGAAGGTCTCGACCAGCTCGGCGGGGAAGAAGCCCGAGCGCCTGGCCGCGGCGAACAGGCCGAAGGCGAAAAAGCTGTCGATGCACTCGCTGTAGCCGGTGACCAGCCAGCCCCATTCCGGATCGTCAGGTGGCGGGTAGTCAGGCTCGGGCGCGAGCGCGATGCCATAGGCCTCGACCAGCTTCGACAGCACCACCTTGTGGCGCGCCTCCTCGCCGCCGTCCATTTCCAGCGCGCTGCGCAGCAGCGGATCGCCGACGGTATCGGCAAAGGTCTTGACGCGGATCGAGGCGCGGCCCTCGGTCTGCACGGCGATGTCCCAGATCGGCAGCGAGGTGACGCGGTGCAGGGCCTCCGGCGACAGCTTCGGCCAGTCGATCACGGTGGGTTTGTAGGGGTTGTGGGTCTGCAGCAGCATATTGCAGAACATCTGCAGGTGCTGCGGGGAGCCGATGCGCACCGGCCCCGGGGTGGGGTCGGTCCAGTGGCGCATGGTATGGTCGGCCTGCTCGACGGCAGTGCGAGCGACCGTATCGGCAACCGCGATGGCGCGGGCCTCGGCATCGGCGGCGCTGTTGCGCGGCGGCGCGGCCGCCGCGTTGCCAGCAACCTCAGTGGTCTCGGACATTCGGCCCCCCTGGCGTTGGATTGCCCGGGGGTCATTGTAGCGAGGCGCGCCGGCCGGCGCACCCCGCAGGCTACGGCAAGGTCAGGCGCGGTAGCTGACCGGCCCGCGCGAGCGCATGTCCAGCGCGTAGTAGCACACCGTCAGCAGGACCAGCCAGCCCGGGCCCACGTACAGCGCCACGCGGGTCTCCGGGAAGTAGGCCATCAGCGCCACCACCAGCGCCAGGAAGGCCAGCGCGATGTAGGAGCCATACGGCCAGAACGGCATGCGGAAGGCCAGCGCCTTGCGCTCGGCCGCCGACAGGCTGCGGCGGAAGTTGATCTGCGTGACCAGGATGATGGCCCAGGTCCAGACCGCGCCGAAGGTGGAGATCGCCGTCACCCAGACAAAGACCTGCTCCGGCACCAGGTAATTGAGCAGAACGCCGCACAGCAGCGCGGCGATCGACACCAGCAGCGCGCGGCGCGGCACGCCATTGCGGTCGACCCTGGCAAAGGCCTTGGGCGCCTGGCCCTGCTGCGCCAGGTTGTACAGCATGCGTCCGGTGCTGAAGATGCCGCCGTTGCACGACGACAGCGCCGCGGTCAGCACCACGAAGTTGATGATGCCGGCGGCGGTCTTGATGCCCAGCCGCTCGAAGGTCAGCACGAAGGGGCTGCCCTGGGCGCCGATCTCGTTCCACGGGTACAGTGCCAGGATCACGAACAGCGCGCCCACGTAGAAGATCAGGATGCGCCAGAACACCGAGTTGATTGCGTCCGGGATCGACTTCTTCGGGTTGCGCGCCTCGCCGGCGGTCAGGCCGATCATCTCCACGCCCAGGTAGGCGAACATCACCATCTGCAGCGACATCAGCACGCCGGAGGCGCCGTTGGGCATAAAGCCGCCGTGCGCCCACAGGTTGGAGATGCCGGTGGCGACACCGCCGTTGCCAAAGCCGAACACGATCATCGCGCCGCCGCCGAACAGCATCAGCACGATGGTGACGATTTTGATCATGGCGAACCAGAACTCGAACTCGCCATAGGCCTTGACCGCCATCAGGTTGACCGAGCCCATCGCCGCCAGCGCGGCCAGTGCCCAGATCCAGCGCGGCACGTCGGGGAACCACATGCCCATGTAGATGGCCACGGCGGTGATTTCCGCCACGCAGGTCACCAGCCACAGGAACCAGTAGTTCCAGCCGGTCAGGTAGCCCGCCAGCGGGCCCATGTGGTCCTGCGCGTAGCGGCAGAAGGAGCCGGCCACGGGGTTGTGCACGGCCATCTCGCCCAGCGCGCGCATGATCAGGAAGATCACCGCGCCGCCGATCAGGTAGCCCAGCATGATGGCGGGGCCGGCCATCTTGATGGCATTGCCGGCGCCCAGGAACAGGCCCACGCCGATGGCCGAACCCAGCGCCATCAGCCGGATATGGCGTTCGCCCAGGCCGCGTTGCAGATGTTCTGCGCTTGCACTCATGTGTCGTTGTCTCCGTGTCATCTGAAAGGCCGCGCCGGCCTTCGTGGGGCCGGCGGGAGCAGCTATTTTCTCGTCCGCGGTGGGCCGCAAACGGAAAATAGCGGGCAGGTTAATCAGATAACGGGGGTATTTGTTGCTGAATTCGTCGTGAAAATCAGGAAAGATTGCTGGCGATGGGAGCGGCGATACCCCTGCGCGCAATTGTGTGGCTCGATGGTCCTGCCGTACTGGCACGGGAGCGGCCCCCCTCCGGCTCAACTTGACACGTCGGTCGCCATCCCGATCCTGAAGGAGGAGATCGAGGCCGCGCGGCAGTCCTGAGCTTCCGCGATTGAGCTGTTCAGCCCAAAGCCTGGACGCCGGCTGAGCCTCGGTAGCTATGAGGTTTACCGGACCTGGATGATGGTCGAAGCCAATCCTGCGATCGAGACCTTTACTGAACGCCCAGCTCGAATTGCCGGTCCGGGCGGCGACGTGATTGACTTCTGGGTCCGCGTGTGCGAAGTGCCCGTCAGTGGCTATCGCGCAGCCCCAGCACGTTTGCGCCGATCTTCGGGTCGATGCCGCGTTCCAGTTGCTGCGGATAGGCCGTCACCGTCACTTCCAGCGATCCGGTGCCGACCTCCATCGACAGGATGTGGCCGCCGTACGTGTCGAAACTGCTGTCGCCGGCCACGCCGTGTGCATGAATCGACGGCTTGCCTTCTTTCCAGGCCAGGCTGCCGACGATGCTGGCCATCTCCACGTTGCGGAAGGTGCGCGGGTTGAACTGCTTCTTCGCGGCATCCCAGAAGCCGAACGTGACGTTGGCGAAGCCGATCGCGGACAGGCTTGCGCTGGGCACCTTCTCGCAGATGGCAAAGGCTTCGATCTGCTCGAAGACGTTGTCGCCCATGCGCAGCACTAGCAGGTAGCCGGTGGGGGTCTTGATGTAGCGCGGCACGCTCTCGCGCGGGTAGTTCGGGTTCTGGGCACGGGCGTCCAGTGCCGTCCTGCATTCGGCGGATGGCGCCGGCTGCGCCGCGGCTGGCGCGGGCATCAGGGCGAGGCCGCCAACGGAGGTGGCCGCTGCGAGGATGGCGAGCGCCTGGCGGGCGCGCAGGGTTATGCGAAGGATCATCTGTAGTCTCCTGTCTGGTTTGTTTGCGGTTGGGTTTGTGGCTACGGCAAGAAAATTACGGAGCAGGCGGATGCGGCGGCAGCACGATGTGCCGCCGTCCATATGGACTTCGATGCGGACTCGGTCCACGAACCGGAGTCGGCGTACTCATAAAACATGCGCGGTACCCGCTGCCGGGCGAGCCGACGCAGGTCCTCGATCTCGTTGATGGATGACATCTTGTGTCCTGCAAGGAAGGGAAGCGGCGCGCGGTTGGCCTCAATGCAGCCATGCGGCCGGCACGAGAATCAGCTGCGGGAACAGCACGAACAGGAACATCAGCGCGGTCAGGCTCAGCAGGAAGGGCCAGACGCCGCTGATCACGCTGTCCAGGCTGCACCGGGAAGTGCCGGCCACCACATTGAGCACCGTACCGACCGGCGGCGTCAGCAGGCCGATGGCATTGTTGAGTACGAACATCACGCCGAAGTACACCGGGTCGATGCCCGCCTTGGTGATCACCGGCATCAGGATCGGCGTCATGATCAGCACGGTCGGCATCAGGTCGAGCGCGGTGCCGACCACGATCACCAGGACCATGATCACGAACATCAGCAGGATCTTGTTGTCGATGAACGGCTCGAGCAGGTCGGTCACCTGTGCCGGGATGTTGGCGATGGTGATCAGCCACGCCGAGACCAGCGCGCACGCCACCAGGAACAGCACCGTGCTGGAAGTCTTGGCCGCGGTGACGATCAGATCCGGCAGCGCGCGCAGCTTCAGCTCGCCGTAGACGAAGCGGCCGACCGCCATGGCGTAGACCACCGCCACCACGGCGGCTTCGGTCGGCGTGAAGGCGCCGATCTTCATGCCGCCGATGATCACCACCGGCAGCACCAGCGCCCACACGCCGTCGAGCGCGGCCTTGGCCAGGCGGCGCGCACTGAACGGTTCCACCGGCGCCAGCTTCTCCTTGCGCGCGCAGAAGTGCCAGGTGACGGCGAGCGTCAGCGCCATCATGGCGCCGGGCGCGATGCCGGCCAGGAACAGCTTGGTGATCGAGACCTGCGCGACCACGCCGAACACGACGATGGCGATCGACGGCGGGATCACCGGCGCAATGATGCCGCCCGCTGCGATCAGGCCCGCGGCGCGCGGCACGTTGTAGCCGGCGTTGCGCATCATCGGGATCAGCAGCGCGGCGACGGCGGCGGTATCGGCCACCGCCGAGCCGGAGATGCTGGCCACCACCGTGGCCGCGATGATCGCCACGTAGCCCAGCCCGCCGCGCACGTGCCCGACCGCCGCATTCGCCACGCGCACGATCCGTTGCGACAGCCCGCCGGCGTTCATCAGCTCGCCGGCCAGCATGAAGAACGGCACCGCCATCAGCGGATAGTTGTTGACGCCCTCGAGCATGTTCTGCGCGAGGATCTGCGTATCGAAGTTGCCCAGGTGCAGCATCAGCGCGACACCAGAAGCGAGCAGCGCAAAGGCGATGGGCATGCCGAGCGACATCGCGCCCAGCAGCGAGCCGACAAAGACAAAGATGGTCATGATGGGCTCCTCGCGGTCATTCGCCGGTGGCGCCGGACTGCGGCACCAGTTCATGCTGCGGCATGCGGCCGCTGACCAGCCGCCACAGCCCGTGCAGAAGAATCGCCGCCATGCCGACGCTGCATACCAGCAGGCAGGCATAGACCACGCCCAGCGGCACGCCGGTGACGGGGGCACGGTCGTCCATGCCGATCGCCAGCAGCTGCCAGGCGCCGTGCGCCAGCAGCAGGCAGCAGCCCAGCGCGCCTGCATCGGCCAGCAGGCGGCAGGCGCGCTGGCCGTTTTCCCCCAGTCGCGAGACCACCGTGGACATGCCGAGGTGAGCCTTGTCGTGCATCACCAGCAGCGCGCCGGTCAGCGTCAGCCACATGAAGATGAAGCGCGAGGCTTCCTCAGAGAAGGCAATGCCGGAATTGAAGACGTAGCGCAGGACCACGTTGCCGAAGACCAGCACGATCATGGTGGCCATCATGGCGACCATGGCGCCCTGGGCCAGGCGGAGCGTAATGCGGTTCATGATTTGGAGCTCCTGGTTGGACGGGCGTCAGCGCAGGCTCGCTGCGGGCGCCTCGATCCGGTAAAAGCGCATGGCGTTGTCGTGCCACACCGCTTGGGCGGCGGCGTCGGGCAGGCATTCCAGCCCCGCGGCCACGGTGTTGACGATTTCATGCAGCGATGCGCGCAGGCCGGAAACCGGCAGATTGCTGGCGAACATGCAGCGCTGCCAGCCGAAGATTTCCAGCGCCTGCTGGATCACGCCGACATTGCCGGCGCGGTCCCACGCCGCGCCGGGCAGGCCGAACTCGGACAGCTTCAGGTGCACGCCGGGCAGGCTGGACAGCGCCGTGAGTCCGCGGCGCCAGCCGCCCAGGCCGGCTTCCGAGCGGTCCCACGGCAGGCCGGTGTGCTCGACCACCACCGCCAGTCCCGGCACGGCCGCTATCGCCTCCGCGGCTTCCTCAAGGTGCCACCAGGGCACGCGCAGGTCCCACGCCAGACCATGCTCGGCCAGCCGCTGCAGGCCGGACTGCCAGCGCGGATCCTGTAGCGTGCCCGGCTGCCCGCGCACGCTGCCATCGGCGGTGCGGCTGGTGCGCGGCTTGCACCGCACGCTCCGCACCAGCGGGAAGGCCTGGTGCGCGCGCAATTGCGCCGCCAGCGTGTCACTGTTGAAATCGGCATGCGCCACCACTGCATTGGGAAAGCCGTGTCGCGCGTGGACCTGATGCAGCCACGCGGTCTCGGCCATCGACTCGTCGGCATGCCGTTCGGCTTCGACATGCACGCTGGCGGCCAGGTGCAGCCCGTCCCACTGCCGCAGGTAGTCCGACGGATCGAAGTCCTGCCGCAGCGTGGCGTAGTCGCCAAGGAAGAAGGCGGCAGGGTCGTATCCTTCCTGCAGCCAGGGGTAGCGCGCCGTGCCGAGCCGCCACAGGTGGTGGTGGGCGTCGACGATGGCGGTGGGTAGCACCGGCATGGCTCGTCCTCCTACCGCTGGGCGTCCATGGCGCGCAGCACGGCGTCGCCGTTCTTCTGCACGAACAGCTGGCGCGTTTCCTCGCGCACTACCTTGCGGATGCCGGAGTTGTCGGGATGCTCGTTGACCTGCACGCCCTTGGCGCGCAGCGTGGCGATTGCGGCCGCTTCGTTGTCGGCGTTGAGCTTGCGCTGGTAGTTGGCGGCGGCCGCGGCTTCTTCCAGCAGCACCTTCTGGTACTCAGGCTTGAGCGAATCAAACCTGGCCTTATTCATCAGCACCACCAGCGCCGTATAGGCGTGGCGCGTCATCGAGACGTACTTCTGCACCTCGTACATCTTGGCCGACACCATCAGCGTGGGCGGGTTTTCCTGGCCGTCCACCGCACCGGATTCCAACGCGCCGAAGACCTCGGCGAACGGCATCGGCTGCGGGCTCGCACCCAGCAGCTGGAAGGCCTTGATATGCGAAGGGTTGGGCGTGGTGCGGATCTTCAGGCCGCGGATGTCCTCGGCCTTGTTGATGGGCCGTTTGTTGTTACCCAGGCTGCGGAAGCCGATTTCCCAGAAGGCCAGGCCCTTGATGCGGTGCGCGCCCAGCTCGTCGAGCAGCGAGAGGCCCACCGCGCCGTCCAGCACCTTGTAGGCCGACGGGCCATCCTCGAACTGGTAGGGCAGGTCGAGAACGTTCAGGCGCGGCACCAGACCGGTGACAAAGGGATTGCCGGTGGCACCGATGTCGATGGTGCCGCTGCGCACGCCCGTGACCAGCGTGGCGTCGTTGCCGAGCTGGCTGTTGGCAAAGACCTGGATCTCGACACCGCCCTGCGTGCGCTCCTTGACCTTCTTGCTGAAGGCCAGCGCGGCCTGATGCTGCGAATCGGTTTCCGGAACGGTATGGGCAAAGCGCAGCTTGACGGGCGTCTGCGCGGCGGCCACGCCGGCGACGGACAATAGCGCCGCCAGCACGATATGCGGGATAACGTGTTTCATGGTGTCTCCTGGTTTGTCATGCGGCCCGGTCGGGTATGCCGGGCTCTGTGCTGCCCCGTGCGGGGGCGGGTGTTTCGCGCGATCTACAGAGAGGCCTGCAGCATTGCCGTGTAGTCTTCGGCGCTGGCCACGCGCGGGTTGGTCTTGTGGCAATGGTCGGCCAGCGCGTAGTTGATCGCGCGGGTGAACAGGGCAGGGTCCACACCCATCTGCCGCAAGCCTGCCGGCAGGCCCAGGCGCTGGTTCATGTCCGTGATGGCCGCGCCGATGGCGCCGGCGTCGGGCAGGCCCATGGCCTGCGCGATGCGCTCCAGCTTGGCCTCTGCCTGCATCGACGGCGCGTCCGCATTGAAGCGGATCACCGCCGGGAGCAGCACCGCGTTCAGGGTGCCGTGGTGCAGCGTTGGCATCAGCCCGCCGAGCGCATGGCTCAGGCTGTGCACGCAACCCAGGCCTTTCTGGAACGCCAACGCGCCCTGCATCGACGCGCTCATCATCGCCAGCCGTGCGGCACGGTCCTGTGGATCGCGCCGCGCGCGTTCGATATGTAGCCAGGCGCGGCGCAGGCCATCCAGCGCGATGCCGTCGGCCGGCGGGTTGAAGGCCGGCGCCATGAAGGTCTCCAGGCAATGCGCGATGGCATCCATGCCGGTGGCCGCGGTCAGCATCGGCGGCAGGCCCAGGGTCAGCTCGGGATCGCAGATCGCCACGCGCGGCACCAGGTAAGGCGACAGCACGCCCACTTTGCGGCCGTCGTCGAGGATCAGCACCGCGCCGCGGCCGACTTCGCTGCCGGTGCCGGCAGTGGTGGGGATGGCGATCACCGGCGCGGTCGCAGGCGTGATCCGCGCCACGCCGCCTTCGATCGCGGCGAACTGGCGCAGCGGGCCGTCGTGCGTGGCGCACACTGCCACGCCCTTGGCCAGGTCGATGGGCGAGCCGCCGCCCACCGCGATGATGCCGTCGCAGCGGTAGTCGCCATAGAGGCGCACGGCTTCGCGCATGGCGGCTTCGGTCGGGTTGGACGGCGTGCCGTCGTAGATCACGGCTTCGCAGCCAGGGCGCAGCTGCTCCAGCACGCGCTGGACGATGCCCGCGGCCTTGACGCCGGCGTCGGTGACCACCAGCGGGCGCGTGATGCCGATGCGTTCGCATTCCTGGGCCAGCAGCCCGATCGCGCCGAAGTCGATCTGGATCTGGGTGATGTAGTTGATGAGGGCCATCTTGTCTCCGTGCTGTGTGTGGTGTGCCGGGCGCCGCAGGCGGGCCGGCTGCATTGGTGACGAAGTCTAGAAACAAGGCCCGCAGGTAACAACGTGGATTTACTTGAAGGGAGCCCAAGAAAAATTCACAGCAACGAATGCCTAGTTTTTCTTGAAACGGCGCTGAGATTTTCTCGTTTTGCGGCGCGCCACGCGGGCCCTAGACTGGCGCAGACCAGCCGGATTCCGGACCACCGCCCGCACATGCCGGGCCTCCTCCACACCAACGACAACCATGAGACAACCGATCCTGATCGAGCGCGACGCCCAGGTCGCCACCATCACGCTGAATAACCCGGACAAGCTCAATGCCATGGACCTATCCATGTGGCAGGGCCTGACCGAAGCCATTCAGGGCCTGTCTGCCGACGACACGCTGCGCTGCGTGGTGCTGCGCGGCGCCGGCGACAAGGCCTTCGCCGCCGGCGCGGACATCGCCGAGTTCGACACCATGCGCGCCAACGCGGCGCAGGCGCAGCAGTATGGCGAGATCACCAACGCCACCATGCGCGCCATCGCCGAATGCCGGCACCCGACCATCGCGCTGATCCAGGGCGCGTGCGTCGGCGGCGGGCTGGAGATCGCCTCGATGTGCGACCTCCGCATCTGCGGCGAGTCAAGCCGCTTCGGCGTGCCGGTCAACCGGCTCGGACTGGTGATGTCGTATGGCGAACTGGGCGGGCTGGTGGCGCTTGCGGGGCCGGCGACCGCGCTGGAGATCGTGCTGGAAGGCCGCGTGTTCGATGCTGCGGAGGCACTGGAAAAGCGCCTCGTCAACCGAGTGGTGGCGGATGAGGCGGTGCCTGACGAAGCCTACGCGACAGCACGCCGCATTGCCGCCGGCGCGCCGCTGGTGGCGCGCTGGCACAAGCAGTTCGTGCGCCGGTTGTCGGACCCCACGCCGCTGCGTCCGGAAGAGCATGCCGAGTCCTATGTCTGCTTCGATACCGAGGATTTCCGTATCGGCCACCGCGCCTTTATCGACAAGACCCGGCCGCAATTCGTGGGCCGTTGAAAGCACCTTTTTTCCAAGCACCGTGGCACCGTCATTCCCATGCGGCTGCCTCAACCTCAGGTGGTATCCATGAATTTGCCGTTATCGAAAATCAAGGTCCTGGACGTCAGCCAGATCATGGCGGGTCCGTTCTGCTGCATGCTGCTGGGCGACATGGGCGCCGATGTTATCAAGGTCGAAGCGCCGGGTGCCGGCGACCAGACCCGCAAGTCAATGGGTTTCCGGCTCAAGGGCGATGACAGCGGCGGCTTCCTGGCGCTGAACCGTAACAAGCGCAGTGTCGAGATTGACCTGAAGAACCCGGCCGGCCTGGAGGCTTTCTATGAACTGGTGCGCGGCGCCGACGTGCTGGTGGAAAACAACCGCCCGGGCGTGGCCGCTCGTTTGAAGATCGACTATGCGGTGCTGCGCGAGATTAACCCGCGCCTGGTCTACGCGAGCATCTCCGGCTTCGGCCAGACCGGACCGTGGTCGCGACGCCCGGGGCTGGACCTGATCGCGCAGGCCATGTCAGGCGTGATGAGCGTGATGGGCCATCCGGACGCGCCGCCGGTCAAGGCTAGCGTGCCGATCGCCGACCTGGGGGCCGGGCTGTTCACTGCCTATGGCGTCCTGAGCGCGCTGATGGGGCGCGAGCATACCGGACAGGGACAATATGTGGATGCGTCGCTGTTCGAGACGGCGCTGGGGTTGTCGGTATGGGAGTCGGCCGAGTTTTGGGGCACCGGCGCCGTGCCGGTACCGATCGGCAGCGCCAACCGCATGAGTGCGCCGTACCAGGCTGTGCGCGCCGCCGACCGGCACTTTGTCATCGGCGCGGCCAACCCCAAGCTGTGGGCCGCGCTGTGCGAGGTCATCGAGCGGCCCGACCTGCTTGCCGATCCGCGCTTTACCGACAACGCCGCCCGCATCCGCAACCGCGCCGCGCTGATTCCTGAAATTGAGGCAGAATTCGCGCGCAAGCCGGCGGCGGAGTGGGTGGATGCGCTGCTGGCGGCTGGTGTGCCGGCGGCACCGATCTTCACCTACGACGAAGCGCTGGCCAGCGAACAGGCGGTGGCGCGGGACATGGTGCTGGAGATCGATCACCCGGTCGAAGGGCGGGTCAAGGCGCTGGGGTTCCCGGTCAAGCTGAGCGGCACGCCGCAGCAGGTGCGCTATCCGGCGCCGTTGCTGGGCCAGCATACCGATGAGGTGCTGGGCGAGTTCGGCCTGGACGCGGCCACCGTCACGCGGCTGCGTGCGCAGGGGGCGTTCGGCGCACCGGCCCGCGCACAGGAACTGGAACGCGGTGCCGCCTGAGCGCACCGCGGTCATCATCTATACCGATAAAAGACAGGAGACAACCATGACGATGTCACGTTCGCTAATGCGGCGCTGGGCGATGCCGGCGGCCGTGGTACTGGGGCTGCTGGGCGGTACAGCCACGGCGAGTGCGGAAACATACCCTAGCCGGCGCATCGAACTGATTGTGCCGTGGCAGGCAGGCGGCGGGGCGGACGTGGTGGCGCGCGCGCTGTCCGCCGCGGCCGCCAGGCACCTGCCGCAGCCGATCGTCGTCATCAACAAGCCGGGCGCCACCGGCGCGGTAGGCTTGGGCGAAGTGGTTCACGCGAAGCCGGATGGCTACAAGCTGGTGCTGTCGTCCAGCGAGCTGACCTTCCTGAACTACCTCGGGCTGGCCAAGTTCACTTACCAGGACCTGATCCCCGTCGCTCGCCTGAACGCGGACCCGGCCGCCGTGGCGGTACGGGCCGATGCGCCGTGGACCACGATCGAGCAGTTCGTCGCCGATGCGCGCAAGCCGGACGCCAATATCCGCGTGGGTAACGCAGGGCAGGGTTCCGCGTGGCATATGGCAGCCGCCGCGCTGGCGGACAAGACCGGCGCGAAATTCAACCACATTCCCTATGCCGGCGGCGCTCCCGCTACGCTCGCGCTGCTGGGCGGGCATATCGATGCGGTCACGGTCAGTACGGCGGAGGTCTTCACGCATGTGGCCGCGGGCAAGCTCAAGGTGTTGGCGGTGATGGCGGACAAGCGGGTCGGCGGCTTCGAGAACGTGCCAACGCTGAAGGAGCGCAATATCGACCTGTCGATGGGGATCTGGCGCGGCATCTCGGCGCCAAAGGGCACGCCGCCCGAGGTGATTGCGGTACTGAAGACGGCGATTGCGAAATCCGTGCAGGAGCCGGTGATGCGCCAGACGCTGGAGAAGCTGCACTTCAGCACCGACACCTATGCCGATGACGTGACGCTGCAGGCCGCCATGGTGAAGGAGTCGGCGCAGTTCAAGCAGCTCGCCAGCCGCATCAGCGTCAGGGAGTAGGCCCATGCGCGACACACCTGCGGAGAGCGCGGCGCCCGTCGAGCCTTTTATCGATGCACACCAGCATTTCTGGAACCTGGCGCGCAACCCTTACCCGTGGCTGCAGGACGAAACCGTGCCGAACTTCCGCTATGGCGATTACTCGGCGCTGCGCAGGAACTATCTTCCGGAGGATCTTGCCCGTGACACGGCTGGCTGCGCGCCGGTGAAGACGGTGCACGTGGAAGCCGAATGGGCGCGCGCCAATCCTGGCGACGAGACCGCGTGGCTGACGCAGCTCGCCGCGCAGACAGGCCGGCCAACGGTGATTGTCGGCCATGCCCAGCTTGACCGAGGCGATGTCGATGGAGTGCTGGCGGGGCATGCCGCCTACGCCATGATGCGCGGCATCCGCAACAAGCCCGTGACCGCGGCGCGGCGCGAGGACGCGCGGCGCGGCGTGCCGGGCTCGATGGACGATGAGCGCTGGCGGCGAGGCTATGCCTTGCTTGCTCGCCATGGCATGTCCTTCGACCTGCAGGCGCCGTGGTGGAACATGGATCAGGCGGCAGCACTGGCACGGGATTTCCCGGGCACGCAGCTGATCCTGAACCATACCGGGTTGCCGGCTGACCGCAGTGAAGCCGGCCTGGCCGGCTGGCGCGCCGCGATGGCCGAGCTGGCCAGGCAACCCAATGTTGCCGTGAAGATCTCTGGCCTGGGATTGCCGGGCAAGCCGTGGACGCAGGCCGACAACGTGCCCGTGATCCGCGATGCCATCGCCATCTTCGGCACGGAGCGCTGCATGTTCGCCGGCAACTATCCGGTGGACAGCCTCGTGGCGAGCTACGACACCATCGTCGCAGGCTTCCGCGCCGCCATCGCCGTCTATTCACCCGAACAGCAGCGCGCGCTGTGGCACGACAACGCCGCGCGCTTCTATCGCCTGTAGCAGTGCATCACAAGGATCCGCCACCCGCCCGGCTCGCGCTGCGGCGGGCCGGGCGGCTTCGTCCATAAACCTGAAAGGAACCCCTGATGAAGAACGGATTGCAACCGGGCGCGACCTGCGCGCGCACGCTGACAGTCGACCGCCAGCGCACCATAGATTTTCTCGGCGAAAGCCTGCGCATCTACGCCACGCCCGAGCTGGTACGCGACATTGAGCAGACTTGCCTCGACTTCGTGCAAGGCTTTCTCGATGACGGTGAAAGCTCGGTCGGCGCGGAGGTCTCGGTGCAACACACCGGTGCCACGCCGCTGGGCGGCGAGGTGCGCATCCATGCCGAGATCACGGCCGTCGACGGCCGCAGTGTCACATTTAGCGTGACCGCCGACGATGCGGTGGAGCGGGTTTGCAGCGGCACGCATCGCCGCTTCATTGTCGATGTCGAGCGTTTGCGCGCACGCGTGCAGAAGAAGACGGCGTCGATGCCGGCCGTGGCCTGAAGCCGCGCTGTTTGCCTGTCCGGTGCGGCGGGCACGGGCAGCTTGCGGGACGCGCCCCGCAAGCTGCGCTCAGACGGGGGCCGGCTGCTGCTGGTCCGCCGACACTTCCGCGCGGATCCAGTCAGTGAAGCTGCGGATGCGACGATCCTCCAGCCTCTCCTTCGGGAAGACCACGAAGTAAGAGAATTCGACCGGCAGCCGGATCGCTTCGAACAATCGCACCAGCCGGCCTTCGGCCAGGTCCTGCTCGATCCAGTTCTTCTTGACCAGCGCCACGCCCAGGCCATTAAGCGCGGCGTTGATGACCAGGTGGCTTGGCCAGAACGACGGCCCGCGGCTGGCATCGACATCGGTCACGCCGGCGTGCTCAAGCCACATTGCCCAGTCGGGGTTGCTCACGTCCGTATACGTGCTGTCGTCGTGCAGCAGCGTATGGTGCTTCAGGTCGGACGGCGTTTCGAGCGGCAGAGAACCTTGCAGCAGCGCCGGGCTGCACACGGGGATGACTTCGACCGCCATGCAAAGCTCGCAGTGCAGGCCGGGGTAATCGCCGCGGCCATAGCGGATCGCCATGTCGAAATCGTCGCGCTCGAAGTCGATGCGATGGTTCGAGGTGGACACCTTCAGGTCGATATCCGGGTGCGCCTTCATGAAGCGGTCCATGCGCGGGATCAGCCATTTGACCGCGAACGTGGGCGGCATGTTGACCTTCAGCGCGGGGCGGTCCTTGCTATGCAGGCGGTGCGTGGCATCGGCGAGCTGCTTGAAGGCCAGCTGCACGCTGGGCAGGTAGGCGGTGCCGGCGGGTGTCAGGACCAGCGCCTTGGCCTCGCGGATAAACAACTGCACGCCAAGGCTTTCTTCCAGTGCCTTGATCTGGTGGCTGACTGCCGACGGCGTGACGAATAATTCCTCCGCGGCCCGCGTGAAGCTCAGATGCCGGGCAGCCACTTCGAACGCCCTGAGCGGGTTGAGTGGGGGAATCTGTCTCGACATATCGGGGGTACGCAATCCTGTAGACGCCTTGCCGGCATGCGGGGTGCTGTGGCACCGGCAAGCCGCTGCACGATAGCATTCGTGCCGGGCCATGGGAATAGGGCCTGTCCCCATGTAGGTGAATTCACGGCCGCCCCGTTTGCGGCCCGCCGGGCAGCTCGATAAGCCTAGGCCAGCATGACAATGCGCATGTTTAGAGGGAGCGTCAGCCCGCCTCCTGCGGCGTGAGATCGGGTATCTCGCCGCTTGCCGGTACCAACGTCTTGCGAAAGATCTCCACCAGGGGCCTCAGGTTGATCTTGTGCCAGGCCGCCCATAAAGGCGTCCGATAGTTGAGCCACGACAAATCGTGCAGTACCACACCCGCCGGCGCTTGGTGGCGCAGGCTTTGCTGGATCGTGGTGACGCCGAGTCCCGCGGCGACCAGGCCAAGGGCCGCCAGCGGTTCCGTGGCCTCCATCGTTATCGTCGGCGTGAAGCCGGCCTTCGCACAAGCCGCGATGAACGTGTCATGCCGTAGCGCGCTTTCCCTGTGCATGACACCGATCCACTTCTGCGCAGCGAGATCTTCCCGGGTGATCCGTTGCGCCACTGCCAGCGGATGCCCCTCGGGCAGCGCCAGCAGCATCGGATCATTGAGCACCTGGGCAGCCTCGAGGTCTGTATCGTCAGGTGGCGGCGGCTCGCAGACGAGTGCGATGTCGAGGCTGCGCTGGCGCAGCCCCTCCAGTTGAACGTCCGACTGCTGGTTGTACAGCGCGATATGCACCGCAGGCCGGCTGTCGCGCAGTTCGCGCAAGGCATTCGGCAGCACGCCCGAATGCATCGCATATTCCAGGTAGCCGATGCACAGCCCGCCTTCGTCGCCGCGGCCAAGCCGTCGCGCCAGCGATTCGAGCCGGTTGGCATGCGTCAGGAATGCGCGGGTCTCGGCCAGGAACGTGCGGCCGTCGCGGGTCAGGCGGATTCGTTGCTGCGAGCGCTCGAACAGCGTCACCCCGAGTTTCTCTTCAAGCTGGGCGATCTGCCGGCTAAGTGGCGATTGGGAGATATGCAGCCGCTCGGCGGCACGTCCGACGTGCTCATCCTCGGCGACGGCCACGAAATAATGAAGTTGGCGGATATCTAACATTTAAGACCTTTTGGGACTCAAGTTCGGCAAATTCTGTCTTGGACAGACTTAATTGGCAACCCTAGACTGCCTTCACCCCAAACATATTTTGCAATTGGAGCAGTCATGGACATCAAGGACAAACTGGCCGGCAGCCTGCTCGGGTTTGGTACGGCGCCACTGGGCAACATGTTCCGCGACATCCTGGAAGCGGAAGCGCAGGCCACCGTGGACGCGGCCTGGGCGCAAGGCGTGCGCTACTACGACACGGCGCCGTTCTATGGCGCGGGCCTGGCCGAAATCCGGCTGGGTGAGGCGCTGTCCCGACACAAGCGCGACGAATTCGTGCTCAGCACCAAGGTCGGCCGCCTGATCCTGGACGAAGTCGAGGACGCCAGTGCGCGGGCCTTGGGCGAAAAAAGCGGACTGTTTGCGGCTGGCCGCCCGAACAAGCTCGTCGTCGACTACACGGCCGACGGCACGCTGCGCTCCATCGAGGACAGCCTCAAGCGGATGAAGACCGACCGCTTCGATTTTGTGTGGGTCCACGACATTGCCCAGGACTTCTATGGCGATGAATGGCTGTCGTACTTTGAGACCGCGCGCAAGGGTGCCTTCCGCGTGCTGACCCGCCTGCGCGAGGAGGGCGTGATCGAGGCCTGGGGCCTGGGCGTGAACCGCGTCGAGCCGATCGAACTGACGCTGGATCTCGCCGAAGCGCAGCCGGACGGATTCCTGCTCGCGGGCCGATATTCGCTGCTCGACCACGAGCGCGCGTTGCAGCGCCTGATGCCGAAGGCGGCGGAACGCAAGACCGGGATTGTCGTCGGTGGTCCGTACAGTTCCGGCATCCTGGCCGGAGGCGCGCACTTCGAATACCAGAAGGCGCCGCCCGAGATCATCGCCAGGGTAGAGCGCATCAAAGCGGTCGCGCAGCGCCACGGCGTCAGCATCAAGGCGGCGGCCCTGCAGTTCGTGCTGGCGAACCCGGTGGTGGCGGCCGTGATCCCGGGCGCGAGCCGGCCGGAGCGCATCGCCGAGGACGTGGCCGCGCTGAAGGAAGTCATTCCCGCCGATTTCTGGCGCGAACTGCGTGAGCAGCACCTGGTGGCCGCGAACGCGCCGCTGCCGGTCGATCGCGTCTGATACGGACCGGTGCCACTAGCTCTCGAACGGCTTCTGGCCGAGCACCTTGACCACATATTCGACGAAGCAGGTGATGCGGGACGCCAACGCGGTGTTGCGATAGTAGACCGCGTTGATCGACTGGCGCACATCGAGGGTCTGTTTCGCAAACAGTTGCACCAGTCGCCCGTCCTGCCGATCGTCGCGCGTCATGAAGTCCGACAGGCAGACAATGCCCTGGCCGTTCAGGGCCAGGCTCCTGAGGGTCTCGCCGCTGGACGAGGCGATGGTTGGCTTGATATGCATCACGCTGCCGTCGTCGTCGCGCAGCGGCCAGTCGTTCAGCGATTCCGGCTGGGTGAAGCCCAGCAGCGCATGCTGCGCGAGCTGCGCCGGTTTGGTGGGCGTGCCGTGGCGCTTCAGGTAGTCGGGACTGGCAAGGATGCGGATTCGGCTGGTGCCGATGGGGCGCGCGTGCAGCGTGGAGTCCTTTAGCTGGCCGATGCGGAACGCCACATCGGTCCGCTTTTCGATCAGGTCGATGATGCCTTCGTTCGAGTTGAGTTCCAGTTCCACTTCCGGGTAGCTGGCGCAAAAGCCCTCCAGTAGCGGCACGATCACATGCAGCATGAACGGCGTTGCCGCATCCACCCGCAAGCGCCCAACCGGCCGCATGCGACGCGCCGCGATCTGCTCTTCCGCCTCGTCGACCATCGCCACGATTGCGCGGGCGTGTTCCAGGAATGCCGCCCCTTCCTCGGTCAACTCCAGCCGCCGCGTGGTTCGCCGCAGAAGCGTGGTCTGCAGCTTCTCCTCCAGCCGGCCCAGGGTGCGGCTGGTGGCGGAGACCGTCAGCTTGAGCTGCTCGGCGGCCGCCGTGATCGAGCCGGTGTCCACCACGGCAGCAAAGGCCAGCAGTTCGTCTATGGTCGTCTTCATTGTTGATTTAAAATCAAATGAATTTCCCTTATACACGGCTTTATCCGCAAAGGTAAGGGCGGCAAACTGCGTGCATTCGAATTTCCTTCATAGGAGTTGCACCATGAGCATTCCTTCGTTTGGCGTTGGTACTTTCCGCCTGACCGGCCAGGCCGTGATCGATTCGGTGCGCAACGCGCTGGACCTGGGCTATCGCGCCGTCGATACGGCACAGATCTATGGCAACGAGGCCGACGTCGGCCAGGCGATCGCCGAGGCCGGTGTGAAGCGCGATGAACTGTTTGTGACCACCAAGATCTGGACGGCGAACTACGCCGCCGACAAGCTTGTGCCAAGCCTGCGCGAAAGCCTGGACAAGCTGCGCACCGACTACGTCGACCTGACCCTGATCCACTGGCCGGCGCCGGGCAATGGCGTGGAACTGCCCGAGTACATGGCGGCGCTGGCCGAAGCCAAGGCGCTGGGCCTGACGCGGCAGATCGGTGTTTCCAACTTCAATATCGCGCTGACGAAGCAGGCGATCGATGCGGTTGGCAAGGGCGAAATCGCCACCAACCAGATCGAACTGAGCCCCTATCTGCAGAACCACAAGCTCACCGCGTTCCTGCAGGAGCAGGGCATCGCCGTGACGTCGTACATGACGCTGGCCTATGGCAAGGTGCTGAAGGACCCGGTGCTGGCGCAGATCGCGAACAAGCACCACGCCACCGTCGCGCAGGTTGCGCTGGCATGGGCGCAGCAACTCGGCTATGCGGTGATTCCGTCGTCGACCCAGCGCGAGAACCTGGCCAGCAACCTGCTGGCGCGCGACCTGAAGCTCGACGCCGACGACATGGCGCAGATCGCCGCGCTGGAGCGCAACGGCCGCGAGGTCAGCCCCGAGGGCCTGGCCCCGGCCTGGGACTGAGGAGGCCATGATGCCCGATACACGCAATCCGCTGTTCCAGCCGCATTCGCTGGGTGCCCTCACGCTGCCCAACCGCATCGTGATGCCGCCGATGACGCGCTCGCGCGCAGGCCAGCCTGACGACGTGCCGAACGAACTGATGGCCGAGTACTACGCGCAACGCGCCAGTGCCGGCCTGATCGTCAGCGAGGGCACCTGGATTTCGCCGCTCGGCAAGGGCTATGCGTGGACGCCCGGCATCCACACGCCGGCGCAGGTCGCCGGTTGGCGCAAGGTCACCACTGCCGTGCATGAAGCGGGCGGGCGCATCTTCGCGCAGCTCTGGCACGTGGGCCGCCTGAGCCATATCAGTCTGCTCGATGGCCACGCGCCGGTGTCGTCGTCCGCCATCCAGGCGCACGGTGTGAACGTGTTCGTTGCCGAACAGGATGGCAAGCCGGGCTTCGTGCAGGCATCCCAGCCGCGCGCGCTCAAGGTGGAAGAGATCCACGCCATCGTCGACGAATTCCGCCAGGCCGCGCGCAACGCGATGGCGGCTGGCTTCGACGGTGTGGAACTGCACGCGGCCAACGGTTATCTGGTCAACCAGTTCATCGACTCGGAAGCCAACAACCGTACCGACGTATATGGCGGCCCGCTCGAAAACCGCCTGCGTTTCCTGGGCGAGGTGACGCAGGCGCTGATCGAGGGCACGGGGAGCAAGGACCGGGTTGGTATCCGCCTGGCGCCGCTGACCACGCTCAATGGCTGCGTCGACGCCGATCCGGAAACCACCTATGCTGCCGCGGCAAAGCTGCTCGGCGAGCTGGGCGTGGGCTACATCCATATCGCCGAGGCCGACTGGGACGATGCACCGCATATGCCCGCCGCATTCAAGCAGCGGCTGCGCGAGGTGTATCGGGGCACGCTGATCTACGCCGGCAAGTACACCGCGGAACGTGCGCAAGCCGCGCTGAACGAGGGATGGGCCGATCTGATTGCCTTCGGCCGGCCGTTCGTTGCCAACCCCGACCTGCCGGAGCGCCTGCGCGCTGGCGCGACGCTCAACCCCCACGACCGCGACACGCTGTTTGGTGGTGGCGCACGCGGGCTGACCGACTATCCCGCACTGGCCGCCAAGGCGGCCTGAGTGGAAATCAGGAGATTCAGAATGAAAACACTGGCGAAAATCTCCCTGGCGGCGACCCTGCCGTTCGCCATGCAGGTCAACATCAATCCGGTAGCCATCCGATGAACACGAATTCCACTCCCCAGAAGCCGCTCTTCGCCGGGCGCAGCTTCCGCGTCGACTATGACGGCCTGTCGGCGCACAACATCTACTCCGAGGATGGCGAGTCGATCCACTACGCGATCGTCGCCGGCCCCTACGCCGGAGCGACTGGCGAGGCCCGTTGCGCGTGGCAGGAAATCTCGGAGGGCGTGTATGCGATCTCGTGGCAGGAAGCTGATGGCGCGACCGTGGTGCATGTCGACGACTTCGTGCGCGGCCGCTCCATGGCATTCTTCACCGCCGCGGACAAGGCGTTCTACCGGATGCAGGGCCCGTTGACGGCGCTGGCCGACCCGTCGGCTACCCAGCGCTGAGTATCCTGATAGATCCACGCCTGGTGCCGCATGTCATCAGAGCGTGACGGAGCGACAGCGGGACGTTGCCGGTCATGCGGCGGCGGTACCGTTGCCGCAGCAGTCGCAGTCATGGTCATCAACGGCATGCTGCCACGACGTCGCGCATGTCCGCGCTGTCCAGCCCCTCGGTAAACGCGCTGCGGATCTGGTCAAGCAGTTGCCTGGCCGGCTCGGGCCTGCCCTGGTGCAGCCAGAGCCGCACAAGGCTTAGTGAGGCCCGCAACTCCAGCGACCTGGCATGCTGCCTGCGGGCTACCGCGATCGCCTGGTGAAAACACGCTTGCGCGTCATCTTCAGGCAGAAGGCCATCGGAACGGCAGCCATGAAGGATCATCTCGCCCTTGATCCGATGCCACTCAGCTTCGCAATAGTGCTCCCCGGTCCTTTGCACCGCGTCTTCCGCTTCGGCTAGCGCGTCCAGAGCTGAATCGACCTGTCCCATGCGTGCGTAGATTTGCGCCAGCAGTTCCTGGAAGTGCGAATGTCCCAGCGCCGCACCGGTGGCGTGGTACGCCGCCAGCCCCTGGTGCATCTGCGCGATGCCTTCCTCATGCTGCCCTTGCTCGGCCAGCGCCCAACCGCGCAGGACGGTCGACCAGGCAAGCCACACGGGGAAGCCCTGCTCGCTTGAGAGCGCGATGGCCGCGTCGGCGCACTCCAGCGTGAGCCTTGGGTCGCAGCGGAACTGGTGCAGCTCGGCCGCCAGGCAGAGGGAATGCGCGAGACTGAAGGGATGGGACAGCTGCCGGGCCAGCGTGAGCGAATTCTGTGCTCGCTTGCAGGCCTGGTCCGGATAGCCGAGATTCCACAGGACCAATGCCGAAAAGGATAGCGCCCGTGACTCCGGATCGACGCCATGCATATTCACGTGGACATGATCCGGTTCGGCGCCGTAGAGGGCGAGCGCATCTCGCAGGTGGCCATCGGAGGTCCTGAATCTTCCACAGTAATACAAGGTCGTGGCGAGCGAAACATGGGCCTCGCCCAAGAGCTCCGGGTCCTGCGTCTTCCTGGCCTGCGCAAGCAGTTGCTTGCCCAGCTTGTAAGCCTTGCGATGCTCGGAGCGCAGGGAGAAATACGTGCGCAAACCGACTAGCGTGGGAAAGAGCTGTGGGGTCTCCCCGACCTCGCCGCACAGCGCCAGGGCACGGCTGTAAGTGGCTTCGACCTCGGACGAGGCAAAGCCCCTGGCGGCGATCAGCGCCGGCCCGATGGCAAGGCGCAGCGTGAGTTCCTGGCGTGCGCGTTCGGGCGAATCGGGCTGGCGCTGGAGCAATTCCAGCGCGGCATTCAGGTGGCGGATCGCTTCGTGGTACGCGGAGCGCTGTACCGACTGCTGGCCGGTACACTGCAGGTACTCGACGGCCTTCGGTTCGTTGCCGCTCAGGCTGTAGTGCCGAGCCAGCTCGCTGTAGTGATCCTTCAGCTGATGCCGGAACAGGGCTTCGATCGCCTGCGCCGTGCGTTGGTGCAGCGCGGTGCGCTCTTCGGTCAGCAGCGAGCTGCCGGCGACTTCCTGGGTCAGCGCATGCTTGAACATGTACTCCGTATCCGGGAATGCAGGCCGCTCGTAGATGAATTCGCCGGCCTCCAGCCTGGCCAGCAGCGGCTGCAATTGTTCCTCCGGCTGGGAGACCACGCGCTGGATCAGGCTCAGGGAAAACTCCTTGCCGATCACGGCAAGGCTCTGCAGCAAGTCCTTCTCGGGGCGGGGCAGCCGGTCGATGCGGGCAGCCAGCACGCCCTGGACCGTGGTGGGAATATGCAGCGCGATAGGGGTCTGCTCGATGCGGTAGTGGCCAGGTTCGCCGAGCAGGGCCTTCTCCTCGGACAAGGTCTGCACCACTTCCTCCATGAAGAAGGGATTGCCCTCGGTCTTGTCCAGGATGAGCCGCTTGAGCGGCATCAGCGCGGGATCGTCGCCAAGCAGCGCGGCGAGCAGTTCCTGGGCCTCGGCCTGGCCCAACGAATCGAGCCGGAGCTCGGTATAGGCGTCCTGCTGGTGCCGGCCATGCCGGTACTCGGGCCGATAGTTGAGCAGCAGCAGGATCCTGGCACCTGGCAGGTGGCTGGCGAGGACATCCAGGAACGCCTCGGTCTCGCTGTCCAGCCATTGCAGGTCCTCGAAGATCAACTCGAGCGGCTGGTTGTGGCTCTCGCGGACCAGCAGGCGCGTGATCGCGTCGAACGTGCGCTGGCGCCGGATGCGGGGATCCATGTTCGGTAATGCCGAACCCGGCTCGCTGATGCCGAGCAGGAAGAGCAGGTAAGGCAGCAGCTCTTCCAGTGTGCGGTCCAGCATCAGCATCCTGCCAGCGACCTTCTCGCGGCACCTGCGCTCATCATCGAGCGGCTCGATCTGAAAATAATTCTTCACCAGGTCGATCAGTGGCAGGTACGCGAACGACTTGCCGTGCGACACCGAGAAGGTCTCCAGCACCATGCAGCCTCGCTGCGACAGCACCTTGAACTCGTGGAACAGCCGTGACTTGCCGACCCCGGCCTCGCCGACCACGCCCACGATCTGCCCGTGTCCCGCCTTGGCCTGCTCCAGCGCGTCACGCAATTGCGCCAGCTCGCCCTCGCGGCCTACAAACCGCGCCAGGCCGCGGTGTTGCGCCACCTGCAGACGTGTGCGCAACACGCCCAGGCGCAGCACCTCATACACGGCAAGCGGTTCCCGAACGCCCTTCACCTGGGTCGCGCCCAGGGCCTTGAAGTCGAAATACCCCTCGGTCAGCTTGCAGGTCGCCTCGCTGACCAGAATGGAAGACGGCGTGGCGATGCTTTCCATCCGCGAGGCGATGTTGATCGTGTGTCCTACCGGATCGTAGTCGGTATGCAGGTCGTCCCGGCGGATGGACCGCACCACCACCTCACCGGTGTGGATGCCCACCCGGATCTGGAGCGGTATGCCTTGCTCCAGGCGGATGCGGTCGCTGTGGCGGCGCATCGCTTCCTGCATCCGCAGCGCCGCATACAGCGCGCGCTGCGGGTGATCTTCATGCGCGATGGGCGCACCGAACAGGGCCAGTATGCCGTCGCCCAGCGACTTGGCGACATAGCCTTCGTAGTGGTGCACGGCCTCCATCATCAGGGCGATCACGGGATCGATCAGTCGGCGTGCTTCTTCCGGGTCCAAGTCGTGGATCAGCGCCGTGGAGCCCGCCATGTCGGCGAACAGCGCCGTGATGGTCTTGCGCTCGCCGGCGGTCGCGCCCCTGGCTTCCATCGCCGCCTGCTGCGCCAGGATTCGTTCGACCAGGTGGCGTGGGGTGTAGTCGATGGGAGCGGGCGCCGTCGTCGGCTGATTTCCATCAGAAGGGCCGACAGTCGGTAAGATCAGCGATGCGCCGCATGCGGTACAAAACCTGTCGGCCGAACCCGAGTCGTGGCCACAGTGCGGGCAGCGTCGGCCCAGTCGCGATCCGCAATCCTTGCAGAACCTAGCGTCAGGAGGGTTCTCGGAACCGCAGTTTGTGCAGTGCATATAGACCTCGTCACTTCAGGTCCCTGTCTCTGGATGATTAGACGCTTTCTCCACTTTGGGATCAATGGGCGGCACATCAGATCGCCGACGTCGCGCAGCCACTCGGTCCGAAAATACGGATCGATCCAGCGACGCGATCCGCGCCATCGAAAAACGGCGCCGCTGCAGCCACAGCGCCGTCTGCTCCTGATTGCAGAGGCTGGTGTGTTGTCGAGAGCGCTCGGCAGGCGTGAATCCTGAGCCTGGTCATCAGGCTCAGGAATAGCGTCGGATGGACTTTGCTACTTACTCGGCCACGACATGCGCAACCTTGATGGTCTGCGCATAGCGAGCCGCCTCGTCGGCAATGACCTTCGCGTAGTCCGCACTGGATCCTCCCACGGGTTCGATACCGGCAACGTGGAACTGCGAGACCACCTCGGGCATTTTGACTGCCTCGGAAACCGCGTCGGCCATTTTCTTGACCACGGCGTCCGAGGTTCCCTTTGCGGCAAGCAACCCGACCGTCACAGCGAAGTCGTATCCTGGCACCACCTCGGAGATTGCCGGAATCTTAGGCGCAAGAGCGGAGCGCTGCAGGGAGTTGGTGCCGAGAATCTTGACCTGGCCCGATTTGACGAAGCCTGACAGCGACGGCAAGGCAGCAAACACCACCTGGACCTGGTCCCCGATCAAAGCCGGAACGGACTGGCCGGAGCCACGAAACGGTACGTGCTTGATATCCAGCTTGAGCGCGGTTTTCAGTGCTTCCATCGACAGGTGATGGGTGCTGCCGATGCCGGAAGATCCATAGTTGAGCGTGCCAGATTTGGATTTTGCCAGCGCGACGAAATCGTTGAGTGAGTTGGCTGGAACGCGTGCATTGACGGCGAGGAAGAGCGGGGACCTGGCGGCAAGCGAGACGGGTACGAAGTCGCGCTTGGGTTCATACGACAGGTTTTTGTAAATCGCCGGATTGATGGACATCATCGAGCCGTCGGTCACCAGGAACGTGTAGCCGTCGGCAGGGCTCGTCATGAGCGCCTGGGCGGCGACCACGCCATTGGCGCCGGGCCGGTTGTCAACGACCACCGGCTTGCCCAGGCGCTGGGTGAGTTGCTGGGACAAAACGCGCGCAACGGTGTCAGGCAAGCCTCCGGGCGCGTAGGGAACGATAAAGCGGATGGGCTTGGTGGGCCAGGCATCGGTGCTGGCCATGGCCAATGCGGGAACGAATGCTGCGGTGAGGCCGAGGCCCAGGCTGAGGCAAAGCCTGCGTCGTGCTAGGCGGATTTGGGGGCGGTTCATGTGTTGTCTCCACTTTACGATCGTAGTGCATGCGGCGACCCTTGGCGATGCCGTTCTGACGACGGCATTCGTGGGCTCGCTGCGCGGGGGTTACCCGGATGGTGGTCTTGGGCGAGCCATGGGGTCAGGCGACCGGTGATACGTCGACAGGATATGGCGAAGCCCTCGCCCGGCGCGTGAGCGTGACGTCCCGATCCTCGCGTGCCGAGGTCAGCATCGCCAGGCAGACCTCGAGCGTGGACCGCGCCCACGCGCCGTCATGGAGCGGGTCGCGGCCATGGATGACGGCGTCGACCAGTTCGTCGATGACCTCGAAGCGGGGCACCGCCGGTGCCGGCAGGGGGATGTGCTCGCGCTGCGTGTCGGCGTAGATCCAGATGCCGTCCGGCATCGGCCGGATATCGGCATGTTCGCAACTCACGATGACCGGCCCGAAGTGCTGGTTGGCGAGCGCGCGTTCCGTGCCGGCCGGGGCCTGCCACGACGGGCCGCCGTAGGTGCCATCCGTCTTCAGGCGCGCCTCCGCCTGCGCCGAGCCGATCGACGCCAGCTTGCGCCGTGCGCGGCCGTAGTCCTCCTCGCGCGTGGCGAATCCCATTTCGCTGAAGCCGCCGTTCCACGGGTCCGTGTCGAAACGGCCATAGCCGCTGTAGGTCAGCGACGCGTAGGCACCGTCCTCGAACCAGAGCATGGCGCTATAGGCGCCCTCGGTCGGCCGGGCCGGGTCCCATCTGCCCAGTGTCGCCCGCACACGTGTGGCGGGCGCGCCTGCCAGCAAGCGCACCACGTCGACCTGGTGCGCGGCCTGGCTGAACACCACGCCGCCACCGGCCTCCGTCTGCAATTCCTCGGGGCGCCGCGGGCGATACAGGAAGTCGGTGTAGTTCAGCGCGTGAATCATGCGCACTGCGCCGAAGCGCCCTGACGCGATTAGTTGCCGCGCGTGCAGGTATGGCGAATCGAAGCTGTGGCAATGCCCCACGATTATCCGTACGCCGCCGCGCTCGCAAGCCGCGATGATCCGGTCGCACTCCGCGAGCGAGATCGCCATCGGCTTCTCCACGAGCAGGTGCTTGCCGCTTTCCGCCGCCAGGCACGCGTGCGCAGCATGGTACTGATGAGGGCTCGCGATGTAGATGGCGTCAAGGTCTGGCGACGCCGCCATGGCCGCCAGGTCCTCATAGACGGGCGCATTGAAATCGCGCGCGAACTGCACGCGTGCCGCCTCGCGGGGATCGCAGGCGGCGGCGAGGCGCACGCGCTGATCCGCGAGGAACGTAGGCAGCATCAGCGAGAAGGCCCGGCCGAGCCCGACCACGCCCAGGCGCACTTGCCGGGTTGCGTTGGCGCTCATAGGTCGATCACCAGTTCGGCGCACTTTGCCCGCGAGACGCAGATCATCACCTGGTGGTCCATCTCCTCCGGCATCAGCACCATGTCGCGATGGTCCGCCTCGCCCGAGACCAGCCCGGTACGGCATGTGCCGCAAGTGCCGCTCTCGCAGGACGATGGCACATTGCAGCCATGCTGGCGCAGCACGTTCAGGATGCTCGCGCCGACCGGCACTTCGTAGCGTTGCCCGCTGCGGCTGAGCACCACGTCGAACGGCTTGTCGTCGGCACGCACGCCGCCGCCCTCGTTGAAGCTTTCGAAGTGGATCCGGGTGGCGGGCCAGTGCCCCGACATGTCGCGCACCGCCTCCATCAGGCCGCGCGGACCGCAGCAGTAGATGTGGGTGTCGCTCGGACGCTCGAGCACCGGCCACAGATCGAAGGCCTTGGCGGGATCGCCGAAATCGTGGTGGATCTTCACCTTTCCCTTGAGTTCGGGCGCCTGCAGTTCGTCCAGGAAGGCGGTGCTCTCGGGCGAGCGCGTGAAGTAATAGAGCCGCCATTTTGCGGTGGAAAGCTCGCCAAAGCTGCGGATCATCGACAGAATCGGCGTGATGCCGATGCCTCCGGCGATGAAGACGAATGCCTTGGCGTCCTCCAGCAGCGGGAAGGCATTGTCGGGCAAGCCGACCGGGATCAGGTCGCCTTCGCTGGCATCGTCGCACAGGCTCTTCGAGCCACCCTGTCCCTGTTCGTCGCGCTTCACGGTGATCATGTAGCGGTTACGCTCGGCGGGGTCGTTGCATAGCGAGTACTTGCGCAGCATGCCGTTGGGCACCTGCACCTTGATGTGAGAGCCCGGCGTGAACGGAGGCAGCTCGGTGCCGTCCGCCTGCACGAACTCAAAGCTGCGGATGCCTTGCGCGGCGTCCTGGATGCGCGCGATGCGCAGCAGCATCGGCGTATCTGCGTGGGGCTCGGGATGGAGCGGTGTGGTAGTCATGATGCGCATTCCTGTCAGTCGACGATGCGCATCGACAGGTCGATCGCGCGCACGTCCTTGGTCAGCTTGCCGCTGGAGATCCGGTCCACGCCGGTGGCGGCGATGGCCTGCAGCGATTTGAGGTCGACGCCACCGGAGACCTCCAGCTGCGCCCGCCCGGCGTTCAGCGCACAGGCGCGACGCATGTCGTCGAGGCTGAAGTCGTCCAGCAGGATGCTGGTGGCCCCGGCGGCCAGTGCCGCCGCCAGCTCCTCCAGGTCTTCCACTTCGATCTGCGCCGGCACATCGGCGCCGAGCTGCGCCGCGCGTTCGAGCGCCTCGCGCACGCCGCCGGCCGCGGCGATATGGTTCTCCTTGATCAGGATGCCGTCCCACAGCCCCAGGCGATGGTTGGCGCCGCCGCCCACGCGGACGGCGTACTTCTGGGCCAGGCGCAGGCCAGGCAGCGTCTTGCGCGTGTCGAGCATCGCGCAGCCGTTCGGATTGGGCGACACGCCGGCGATCCGCTCGATGTAGCGGCGCGTCACGGTGGCGACGCCGGACAGCGTCTGCAGGAAATTCAGCGCAGGGCGCTCCGCGGACAGCAGCGCCCGCGCGTCACCGGTGATGCGGCAGACCTCGGAGCCGGCCAGCACGGCGTCGCCCTCGGCAATCCGCCATGCGATCAGGGCGTCCGGATCGAGCCGCGCCACGCATGCGTCGAACCACGGCTGGCCCGCGATCACAGCGTTTTCCTTCGCCACCACGCGCGCTTGCACGCGCCTGGCCGCCGGCACGAGCTGCGCCGTCCAGTCGGCGCGCCCGATGTCCTCGCGCAGCGCGTCGTCGACGTTGCGTCGCAGGGCCTGCTCAAGGGTTTCGTTGTACTCGAACATCTTTGCTCCTGGAGGTGCGCGGGCGCGGCATGGCCCCGCCGCGCGTTTGTCAGATGCTGTAGGACTCGTAGGTGGCGGGGTGGAACATCTCCTCCACCGGCACCAGCCGCTCGGACAGGCCCTGGCCATGGTGATGGCGGGAGAACGTCTCCAGCGTGCGCAGGTTTGCCTGCACGCCGTACGACCAGTAGTCCTCGCCCAGCGTCTCGCGGGCGGCCTTCAGCATCTCTTCCACGAACGGCATCGTCACCTTGGTCGCGGACGTATCGGACAGCTGCGCCAGCGCGTGGGCCTTGGACTGGCTGAACGCCTTGAAGACGGCGCCCGGCAACCACGGCTGCGCCTCGGCGAGGGTCTTGCGGATGCCCACCACATGCATGATGGGAAACACGGCGGTGCGCCGGAAGTAGTCTTTCGCCTCGGCGGTCGGATCGTCGAAGAGCCAGCCCACGTTCTCGTTGCGCAGCGCCGCCGCGCCCGGGGGCCGCGGCGCGATAAAGCCGTCGATCTCACCGCTGTCCAGCAGCTCGGAGATGGTGCGGCCTTCGGGCGCGGCCTCCACGCGGACATCGGCGGGAAGCTTCAGCTTCACCTTTTCCGGACGCCCCGGCGTATCGATGCCGCCGCGTACCCAGGTCACATCGGACGGGTGGATGCCAAAGTCGTCCTGCAGGACCGCGCGCGCCCACACGATCGCGGTGAGCTGGTACTCCGGAATGCCGATGCGGCAGCCCTTCAGGTCCTGGGGACGCCCGATACGATCCTTGCGCACGTAGATGGAGGTGTGGCGGAACGCCCGCGAGAGAAAGACGGGCACCGCGATGTACGGACAGTCGCCGCGCGCATGCTTGACCAGGTAGCTCGAGAACGACAGCTCGCTGATATCGAAGTCCTGGCTGCGCATGGCGCGGAAGAACATTTCCTCCGGGTTGAGCGTCATGTAGACGGGATCGACGCCGTCGATCTGGACGCGGCCATCGAGTAGCGCGCGGGTACGGTCATAGTCGCCCATGGCGACGGAGAGGCGGAGTTTGGTCATCGGTGATGGAGTGGGGGCTCGGGGGAATGCGGGTGGCGGTCAGCGGGGGATGTGCTCCTCACGCCGTGACGGAGTACGACGGCTCCAGCTCGGGCAGTTCGGGTCCGCCGGCCCAGACGTATTGCACGTTGAACGTACGCCAGTCATCGGACTTTGGCACCACCGCCTGGAACGCGCAGACGTCGGCGGGAATCGCTTTGGCACCCGTGCCGATCGCTTCGCCGCCTTGCTGGAACGCCCGGACGGCATCCAGCATCTGCTTGCGGAACTCGACGATGGCGAGATCGCTCGCGCCCAGCCGGTCATGGCTGCGGTCGGCGATCGGGCCCATCGTCAGCCACATCGCGACGTCCTGGTTCGGGAAGCCGGCAATCCCGGTGAAGTTGCCCGCCTTCATCGCCTGGCGGTCCTGCCAGAAGCGGTTGTCGATGTTGCGCAGCGGGCGGTAGTACGCGTCCAGGTCCACGCCGACGGTCTGGCGCAGGAACTTGCGCCACGTCTCCGTTTCAGGAGTCTGCGCCGGATGGCCCCAGGCGATGAAGTAGAACGCCGTGTTGGTGTCGTCCATCGGCACATTGATGTTGGCGACGTTGTAGAGGTTGTTCGGCGGGATCAGCGCGGTTGCCGGCGCGACGAAGACCGTGGAGCGCACATAGTCATGCGTCTGCGCCTGCTGGATCGGCCTGCGGATGGCGGCGTAGCGGAACCCGTAGCCGCCGCGCTGCACCTGCAGCCGCGGCGCCTTGTCGGTCGAAGGGCGCAGCCACAGGCTGTCGGTTGCCTTGGCGCAGTCCACGCGCGCCGGCACCATGTCCGAGCTGTGCAGGCTCGAGCTGTGCGCGGAATCGATCGCACCCTCCAGCACCTGGGCCCAGTTGCAAGGCAGCAGCACCTTGGCGATGCTGACGCGGGTGTCCTCGGTCGGCGCCCAGCGTGGCGGCACGAATTCCGGCACCGCGTCCGCCGGTCCCATGTATGCCCAGACCATGCCGCCCCATTCCTTGACCGGATAGGCCTTGTGCTTGACCTTCTCTGCCATGCCGCTGGATGCGGGCTCGGAGACCATCTCCAGCACGTTGCCCTCCACATCCATCTTCCAGCCGTGATAAAGGCAGCGCAGGCCGCCGTCCTCGTTGCGGCCGAAGACCAGTGATGCCCTGCGGTGCGGGCAGTACTCGTCCATCACCCCGACGCGGCCGTCGCTGTCGCGGAACACGACCAGGTCTTCGCCGAACACGCGCGCCTTCACCGGCGCGCCATCGGGCTCCGTCACCTCCTCGAGCAGGCAGACCGGCGTCCAATGCCGGCGCATCAGCTGCCCCATCGGCGCATCGCCTTCTACACGGCACAACAGATCGTTTTCTTCCTTCGTCATCATTTGGGGGCTCCTGGCCAGCGCATCTCCGGCGCTGGCCGGTCTGGCGTTCTGGCTTTGCTTGAAAATACTTAGTGGACTAAGAATAATCAGAGCAAACATCGGTGGCAAGGCGGGATTGGGAAAACCAAGGGAAAATACTTAGGAGGCTAATGAAAAGAGGGCGTGCGCTGTCACAGTCACGTGCGCAATGCGCGGACGGACGGGAAGCAAGGCATCGGCTTGCCAGATGCTCGGCGGAAAGGCGAATACGTGCCGGCTGCGAAGCAGGTCGCAGCCTGGAAGATTGAGAGCGGGAGGGAGGAGGGGGGCGGCTGGAGATGTGTTGGGGAAAACAGGACTGCCAGCCGCAGTCCTCCCCGTGCAGTCGCTTACGCTTGCTCGATACCTTGCTGGTCGCGGGTCAGGTTGTCGATCATCACCAGCAGGGCGCGGCGCGTGGTGGCGACTTCTTCCGTGGCGAGATGCTGGACCGCCACCGCATTGACCTCTTCGGCCAACGGTACCAGCGTCTTGCGCAGCCGCTTGCCCAATGGCGTGAGGAACACATAGATGTTCTTGCGATTGGTCGGCCGGCGCTCCAGCGTGACATAGCCGAGCGCCTCCATGGCTTGCAAGGCCGCGAATGTGGTCGGCTCCATCACGCCTGCTTCAATGCTGAGCTCACGCTTGGTGATGCCGTCGCGTTCCCAGAGAATGCGCAGGAAGGTCCAGTGGCCAAGCTGCACGTCATGCTGGGAGAGCCGGTGCTGCAGCGCGCGCAGGAAGACCCGCGTCGCGTCTTTCACAAGATGCGCAAGGCGATCATTGGGCACGTCGTCGTGCCAGCGGCGCAGGACGCGCTGGGCGATTTCCTGTTCTCTGACTGCAGAGGCTTTCGACATAAGGGCGGGAAGCAAGGGCAAAAGCGTATTCTGCCACGGCTTGTCTGTGCTTTACGCAGGCTCCGCGGCGGGACGGGCTTCCAGGTTCCTGCGCAGGACGACCGGCTTGGCGCCGGCGTGCTGCTTGCAGATCCAGTGCGCCAGCGCCGAATCCAGATGCTGGACATGTGCGGGGAACCACTGCTCCAGTTCTTCAGCCAGCCGGCGCGCAACCGCCACCTCCCCCCGTACGAGCCTTGCCTGCACGCCGGATATCGAGGCCAGCACGGCTGCATGTTCGCCAATGTGGCACTTGCGCGGCGGAAAGGCCGTTGCCTCCATAAGGCTGTCCTCGTGCAGGAAATGCGCTCGTGCCAGTTGCAGCAGTTCCTCCAGCATCTGCGCCAGGCGCTCAACAGGCGCTACGCGCAACGACTGGATGAGTGCCGCAAACCGTCGATGTTCGTCGTCAATAGCGGAATGACCGATCAGTAGACCGTCATGCCAGTACATTGGATTGTGCGCTGCCATCATGCCTCCAGTCATATTATTAGGAGCCTAAGTATTGTAGGATAGACCGGTTCCGTAGGCAACGACAATGAGCATGGCGCGGAGTGCTGTTGGCTGCACGGCTTGGCGAAGACGCCCGGATCCCGTTCGCCGATCGCTTGCTGACGGCGGCCGGCATGTGCCCTCGCGCCGCAGGCATAAGTTCTGAGCCGAGGCCCGGCAGTGCCGCGCAGCCACCGACGTTCAGCGCATGGACGCGTTCGCTTCGCTGTCGATCTGTTTGCGCAAGGTCGCGAAGCGCTTCTCCACATTGGCGCCGAATAGCGGATCGGCACTGGCCGGATCGATGGCGGCGACCTCCGCCCAGTCCGCTTCGGTCAGGAACCGGGCGGCGCGCGGCATGACCTGTTTCTCCTCGGTGGAGAGATGGTTGCGGTAGTACACCAGGTACATGGCGGCGGCCGCTTCGAGTGCCGCTCGCGAGGTGACCACTTCGCTCTGGGCTTCACGCAGGCGGTCGAGCAATTCCGCGCCGACCGTGGCGATCACGCGATGTTCCTGCAGTAACCGGCTGATGATGATCCGCGTGCCGGGATCCCGGTCGACGAGCAGCGCGTAGGCAACATCCTCACGGGGGTGGTGCACACAATCGCCATAGTTGCGCATGTAGTGGATGATCGTGGCCATCAGGCCGTAGTCGGGCTGCTCTCCCTGATGGAAGGTGCTGACCTGCTTTTCCAGCAGGTCGAGCATTGAGGCGAAATGGATATGGTCGGTATGCCAGGCGGCAAGCGGTGTCGGGCTCGGGGTGGAAAGCGCGGCGGAAGGTGAAGTCGAAAGCGAGGTGACGAGTGGGGTGGCCATGGCGCCCTCCTGGGAAACTGGGCAAGCAGACCGTTGAGTCCGATACGATATCGGGACTCGCGGGGCCCTCATTGACACAATAGCTTCCCTGCATGATCTAAGTCTGACGCAGATCAATGCGGCGCTAAGCGCTCGGATCTCGCAAGGGGCGGAAGCCTTATACGCCGCACGTTCAACCTGCGCCGCCCTCTAACTCGCCTCGACGCGAGAGGGTCACCACGGTTAGTCCGGTGCCGGAATCGCCTACGGCGCAGGCAGGCTAGCCGCGTGCGACCGCCCGCCACGCCCCGGGCGGCTGTCCGAAGCGCCGCGTGAAGCTGCGCGTGAAGGTGGTCTGGTCCGGGTAGCCTGACGCCAGCGCGATCTCGGCCAGCGGCAGCGTGGATTGCGTCAGCAGCTGCAGCGCGCGGTCCAGCCGCAGCCGGGTCTGGTAGCGGTGCGGGGTGTCGCCGAAGGCCTCGGCAAACAGGGTCTGGAAGCGCCGCACGCTCCAGCCGAAATGCCCGGCGACTTCCGCCACGCGCAGGGGCGAGTCCAGGTTGGCGCGCAGGTAGGCATCCACGGCCATCAGCGGGAACACCTGCTCGTCGCCGGGCATGCCGAGGCAGTCCGCCAGTGCCGCGGCCAGCGTGGCCGCCAGCTGCCAGTCGGTCTGCGGCCCGCGCGCTGCCGCGGCGGCGCGCCACGCCGCCAGCGCGCGCACGCGGCTGCCGAAGGCGCCGTCCAGCGGGAATGTGCGCGGGCGCGCCATCAGCCGCGCGGGCAGCGCCACCGAACGCGCCGGGAAGTCCGCCACCAGTTGCAGGTTACCGTCGAAGCCGAGGAATTCATGATGGCTGCCGGCTGGCACGATCAGGCCGGTGCGGTCATCCACGCGATAGACGTGGCCGTCGATCTCCAGTTCGGTGGAGCCGGCCAGGCCGAACAGCAACTGGTGGTAGCCGTGCTGGTGGCCGTCCGGCTGCGGGCGGTAGCGCCGGTGCTCGACCAGCGGCGAGGCGTGGGGTTCAGCGGGCTTGGGCATGCCGCAACCTGCCAGGGGTCTGGCACAGCCAGACGCCCGCCCCGGCCACCGCCATGCCCAGTGCCTGCACCGCATCCAGCCGTTCGCCGAACAGCAGCCAGGCCTGCAGCGCGGCCAGCGGCGGCGCCAGGAACATCAGCGCCGCGGCATTGGCGGCCTGGCCGCGCCGCACCAGGCTGACCAGCAGCCAGGTGCCGGCGCCCGACAGGCCGATCGCCGCCCACGCCAGTGTGGCCCACAGCGCCACGCCGCCATGCCAGTGTACCGGCGTGTCGGCGGACTGGATCGCCACCATCGCGGCGGCTACCAGCATGGCGCCCAAGTTCTGCCACGCGGAGCTGGCGCGCAGGTCACAGGCGGCGATGGCGGACTTCTGCAAGAGGGTTCCCATGGTGATGGAGACAATGGCCAGCACGCCCAGCAGCACGATCCAGGGCGACAGGGCCGGCGCGGCCGTGTGCATGCCGGCCTGCATCGCCGGGGCGACCACCAGCGCGACGCCGAGCGCACCCAGCGCCAGGCCCTGCCACGTCCGCCTGGAAGGTAGCTCTTTCAGCAGGGGGATGGCAAGCAGCGCGGTCAGCAGCGGCTGCAGCGCACCCAGCAGGGCCATGATCGCCGGCGGCAAGCCCCTGGCCACGGCGCCGTAGCCGGCGCACAGGTAGATGCCCTGCATCAGCGCGCCGGCCAGCAGGTGGCGCGGCGCCTCGCGCAGCGGCGGCCAGGCCGCGCGCGCGGCCAGCGACCACGCCACGAACATCAGCCCCGCCACGGCAAAGCGGCCCAGCAGGAACAGGCTGGTATCGGCCAGCGGCACGATGGCCTTGCCGACGATAAAGCCGGTGGACCAGATCAGGACGAAGGCAACAGTGGGCAGCCAGACGGCAGCGGACAGGGGGCGCGACATGCAAGCAGGCGTTTCCGCCGGGGCGGGATCGGATGGGCAAAGCGCTAGGCTAGCCAGGCAGCGCGCCTCTGTCTTGGCAAATCCGGCAATCGGCATGCTGAAAGCATTGGTAACACTCCCGCAGCGCCTCCGGGTCAACGGATGTGCGCTTGCCACGTAACATACTGATGGTCTGATCGAAAAAGGCGAGGAGGCGAGCATGAATCCGGCGCAGCATTCGAGACAACCCCGCCGTGGCGGGCTCGCCTCCTGGCGGGCCGCCGCGGCACTGGCACTGGCCGCATGCCTGGCCGCCTGCGCACAGGTGCCGGCCGAGGCCGGCGGCAGCACCGCCGCCACCGACCTGCGCTGGCTCAACACCGTCACCTACGGCGCTGACCAGGCCACCCTTGACGACCTGCGCAGGCTGGGCCGCAAGGGCTTCCTCGACCAGCAACTGACGCTGCCGCTGGCCGATCCACCCGAACTGGCAGCCGCCATCACAGCCTTGCCCAACCTGCAGGCCGACGCCGCCGCGCAGATCCAGGCCGCGCGCGACGCCCGCCAGCGCATCGACGCGCTGCCCGACGACGACAGCAAGCAGCAGGCCCGCCAGGTGCTGAACGCGCAGGGCCGCGAGATCGTGGCCGATGCCACGCGGCGCCACCTGCTGCGCGCGCTGTACTCGCCGGCGCAGCTGCGCGAGCAGATGACGTGGTTCTGGATGAACCATTTCAACGTCTACTCGGGCAAGGGCCAGGTCCGGCTGCTGCTGGCCGACTACGAGGAACGCGCCATCCGCCCGCACGCGCTCGGTCGCTTCCGCGACCTGCTGATGGCCAACGTGACCGCGCCGGCCATGCTGGTCTACCTCGACAATGCCCAGAGCAGCGCCAACCGCATCAACGAGAACTACGCGCGCGAGCTGATGGAGCTGCATACCATGGGCGTCTCCGGCGGCCCCAGCGGCTCCCGCTACACCCAGCAGGACGTGCAGGAGCTGGCGCGCGTGCTGACCGGCGTGGGCGTCAACCTGCGCGGCACGCCGCCGCCGCGGCTGCCGCCGGCGCGCGCGGGGCTGTATCGCAGTGAGGGCCTGTTCGAATTCAACCCCGCGCGCCACGACTTCGGCGCGAAGACGCTGCTGGGCCAGCGCATCGAGCCGGCCGGTTTCGACGAAGTGGCGCGAGCGGTGTCGATCCTGGCGCGCGAGCCGGCCACCGCGCGCTATATCAGCGCCAAGCTGGCGGCCTATTTCATCGCCGACAACCCGCCGCCGGCGCTGGTCGAGCGCATGGCGCAGACCTTCACGCGCACCGATGGCGATATCACCGCGGTGCTGCGCACCTTGTTCCTGGCGCCGGAACTGGACCGGCAACTGGCCGCGCCCACGCGCAAGTTCAAGGATCCGATGGTCTATGTGGTGTCGTCGATGCGGCTCGCCTATGAAGGCCGTCCCGTGGCCAACCTGCGCCCGGTGATGAACTGGCTGAACCAGCTTGGCGAGCCGCTCTACGGCCACGTGGCGCCGGACGGCTATCCGTCGTCGGAAAGCGCGTGGGCCAGCTCGGGCCAGATGGTGCGGCGCTTCGAGATCGCCCGCGCGATCGGCTCGGGGCCGGCGGGACTGTTTGCCGGCGATAGCGCGAGGCCGCGCGGCGCGCGCTTCCCGATGATCGGCAACAAGCTGTACTACGACACCATCGAAGCCACCCTTGGCCCCGCCACGCGCGCCGCGCTGGCCCAGGCCGAATCGCAGGCCGAATGGAATACCGTGCTGCTCGGTTCGCCCGAGTGGATGCAGCGCTGACAGGGAGCGGACCATGGAACGCCGACAATGGCTGAAAACGATGGGCGGCGCCACGCTGGGGCTGGCGCTGCCCGCCATCGCCTCGCGCGTCTATGCGCTGCCGGCGCAGGCCGATGCGCGCTTCCTGCTGGTGTTCCTGCGCGGCGGCTATGACGCCGCCAGCGTGCTGGTGCCGGCGGGCAGCGATTTCTACTATGCCGCGCGGCCCAATATCGCCATCCGGCGCCCGCCCGTGGCCGGTGCGGACGCTGACCCCAACGCGGCGGTGGCGTTGGCGCCGGCTTTTGCGGCCGACAGCACCGCGCGTGGCATCGGCGACTGGGCGCTGCACCCGGCATTGGCCGCGACGATGCTGCCGTTGTGGCAGCGCGGCCAGCTGGCCTTCGTGCCGTTCGCCGGCACGCACGACCTGTCGCGCAGCCACTTCGAGACCCAGGACGGGATCGAGGCCGGCTTGCCCGGCGAGGGCGAGGACCGCAAGGCCGTGGCCTCGCTGCGCGGCAGCGGCTTCCTGAACCGCCTGGCGCAGGCCATGGGCGGGCAGGCTGCGCCAGTGGCCTTCACCGACGGCCTGCCGATGGTGCTGTCCGGCCCGCGCGATGTGCCCAATGTCTCGCTCAAGGGCAGCGGCCGCACCCCGTTCGATGCGCGCCAGGCGAAGCTGCTGGCGCAGATGTACAGCGGAACCCGCTTTGAGTCGCTGATCGATGAAGGCTTCGAGTTACGCGAAACGGTGGCGCGCCAGGCGCAGCCGCAGCCCGGAATGTCGGGCAACGACGCCGGCACCATGGTCACGCGCATGCAGGAAATGCAGGCCGCCAACCGCCGCTCGCTCAGCGCGCGCGGTTTCGAGGTCGAGGCCCGGCGCATGGCCGGGCTGATGCGCGAGCGCTTCAACCTCGGCTTTATCGACGTAGGCGGCTGGGACACCCACGTCAACCAGGGCGGCGCGCAGGGGCAGCTGGCCGGCCTGCTCGACAACCTCGGCCGCGGCCTGTCTGCTTTCGCCGCCGAGATGGGTCCTGTATGGGACAAGACCACCGTGGTGGTGCTGTCCGAGTTCGGCCGCACCTTCCGCGAGAACGGCACGCGCGGCACCGACCACGGCCACGGCACGGTCTACTGGGCTGCGGGCGGCGCGGTGCGCGGCGGCCGCATTGCTGGCGAGCAGGTGGCGGTGGAACAGGCCACGCTCAACCAGAACCGCGACTGGCCGGTGCGCAATGAGTACCGGGCGGTGCTGGGCGGGGTCTTCCGCAAGTTGTACGGGCTGGATGACGCGCGGTTGGCGCAGGTGTTTCCGGGGGTCCGGGGGCGGGATATCGGGTTGGTGTAAATGGCGTGGCAACTGGATCCGATGTCAGTACAAGGGCCAGGTTTAAGGGAAAAGTGATGATCTAACGACGAGTTGGCTGATTGCACTTGCCTCCAATTTGGCATATGCTTTGGCATATGCTGAGGAGTTCCCGATGACCACGACAGATGAAATCCGCCATGTCAGGCTGTTTCGCAATGGCCGCAATCAGGCGATCCGGATTCCGCGCGAGTTCGAACTGCCGGGGGAGGAAGCCATTCTGCGCCGCGAAGGGAATCACCTCATCATCGAGCCGGTTGCTGCAATGCCATTGCGTTCCTTGCTGGCGCAATGGGAGCCTATCGACGTCGATTGGCCGACGATCGATAACCTGCCTGCCGAGGATGTCGACCTCTGATGTCCTTGTTCCTGCTCGATACGAACATCATTTCCGACGCGATTCGCAATACCCGCGGACCCTGTGCCGCTCGTATTGCCGCGCTCGAGCCTGACAGTCTGTGCACTTCCATCATTGTGGCGGCCGAACTCCGATTCGGAGCTGCCAAGAAAGGCTCTCCGGCGCTGAGCCAACGTGTCGGCCAGGCTTTGGCTGGCTTGCGTGTCTTGCCGCTGGGCGGCGATGCTGACGCTTGCTACGGCGAGTTGCGCGCAGGACTGGAACGCAGCGGACGGGTGATTGGCGCCAATGACATGCTGATCGCGGCGCACGCTCTATCGCTGGGTGCCGTGCTAGTGACCGACAATATCGGGGAGTTTTCTCACGTGGACGGATTGCGCTGCGAAAACTGGCTGAAGTAGGCCTTCAGGCCAGCGCATAGGCGCCAATCTCACGCTAGGCGGGAATAGCGAAATCGTCAGCCCGGCGCAGAATTGTTCGGGGTGCCGTTTGCCGGCGCAGGGGCATCGACTGGCGGCGAGGCGGGCGCAGGCGCCACTGGCGCATTGGCAGGCGCGGCCGGAACCGTGGGCGCGCTCGGATAAGCAGGCCGCACGGATGTGCCAGGCGGCGCCGTGGCTGCTGATGCTGCCGGCGTTTCCACTCCGCTTGCCGAAGTGGTGCCCATAGCAGAATCTGGCGGCACCGCAATCACCGTCTCCCCCCGGTCCAACGCCAGGCTGGAATCATCCGGGCCGACATCCCCCGCGGCAGACGACGCCGTGCCGGCCGGCGGCGCGACCTCGGCCTCCGGCGCGGGCAGCGCCGGACGGCGCGGTGCCGGGCGCGGCGCCGGGGTCTCGCTGGCCTTGTCGCGCGTGAACAGCTGGTTGAACCAGCCGCGCAGCTGCGTGCCCAGCGATGCGAACAGGCTGGTTTCTTCGTGCTCGGCAAAGCGCGCGCGGCCGTCGACGATGCGTGAGCGCAGCGCGCGCTGGTAGAAGTCGCCCACCATCGGCAGCGCGCTGTGCGCACCCTGGCCCCAGTAGTCGCTGCGCAGCGTGACGCGGCTGTCGTTGAAGCCGACCCAGGCGCCCGCCACCAGTTCCGGATGCATCAGAATGAACCAGCCGTCGGCGTTGTCCTGGGTGGTGCCGGTCTTGCCGGCCACGTCGGCGCGGATGCCGAAGCGCGAGCGGATGCTGGCGCCGGTGCCGCGGTCGATCACGTCGCGCATGACGTCGAGCAGGGTTTGCGTGGTGGCGGCGGGCAGCGCGTGCTCGGCGCGGGCCGGCCGGAATACCTGCAGCACATTGCCCTGTCGGTCTTCGATGCGCGTCACCATGGTGGGCGCGATGTAGTCGCCGGCGTTGGCGATGGTGCCGTAGGCGGCCACCATCTCCTTGAGCGTGACCGGGCTGGTGCCCAGCGCCAGCGACGGCACCAGGTCGAGCTGGCTGTCGCGCACGCCCATGTCGCGGGCCAGCCGCGCGACGCGGGACGGCCCCACTTCGTGCATGAGCTGGGCGGTGATGGTGTTGCGCGAATAGACCAGGCCGTCGCGCAGTGACATGGCGCGGCCGGTGGGGCGGCCTTCATCGGTGGGGCGCCAGACCTCGCCGCCGGCCAGTTCGATTTCCACCGGCTGGTCCATCAGCGTGTCGTCGGGGGTCTTGCCTTCTTCAAAGGCCGCGCCGTAGACAAAGGGCTTGAAGGTCGAGCCCGGCTGGCGGCGCGCCTGCTGCACGTGGTCGAACGCGTCCTGGGTGTAGTCGCGGCTGCCGACCCAGGCGCGGATCTCGCCGTTGCGCGGGTCGATGGCCAGGAAGCCGGCCTGGATGCGCGTCTTCTGCTGGTGCAGCGCGCGCATGAAGGCATTGTCGGACATCAGATGGCGCAGCGCCTCTTCCGGCGCGGTGCCGGCGGCGATGGCGGCACGGTACTCCGGGGTCTCGCGCACGAAGGCCTGCACCAGCGGCATGTTGGCGGCCCAGCCCGCGCGCGGCGCCCAGGCCGCGTTGGCGATAGCCTGCAGCCGGTTGCCCTGCTGCACCACGGCCTGCGTGGCCATGGCCTGCAGGCGGGCGTCGATGGTGGTATGCACCACCAGCCCATCGGCGTAGATGTCGTAGCCATTGCGGTCGGCCCAGCCGATCAGCCACTTGCGCAGTTGCTGCGCGAAGTGCGGCGCGGGGCCGGGCGGCTCGGTCTGGCGTTCGAAGTCGATGCGCAGCGGGCGCTTCTTCAGCTGCTCGTAGCGCGCCGCATCCAGCTTGCCGCGCTTGACCATCTGGCCCAGCACGATATTGCGCCGGTCCAGCGCGCGCTCGGGGTTGAGTACCGGGTTGTAGTAGCTGTTGCCCTTGAGCATGCCGATCAGCGTGGCGCTCTGCAGCACGTCCAGCGAGCGGGCCGGGCGGTCGAAGTACGTGCGCGCCGCCATCTCGATGCCGAACGCGTTGTACAGGAACGGCACGGTATTGAGATAGGTCTCGAGGATCTCGTCCTTGGTATAGAGCGCCTCGATCTTCAGCGCGGTGATGGCTTCCTTGAGCTTGCGCGTCAGCGTGGGCGCGCGGCCGATTTCATCGGGATACAGGTTGCGTGCCAGCTGCTGGGTGATGGTGGACCCGCCCTGGCGGTCGCCGGAAAAGGTATGCACCGCGGCCGAGGCCAGCCGGCGCCAGTCCAGCCCGTGGTGCTGGTAGAAGCGATGGTCTTCGGTGGCGATCAGCGCAGCCACCACATTGGGCGAGATTTGCGACAGCGGCACCCAGTCGCGGTTGGCCCACTTGAACACCGCCAGCTCCTTGCCGTCGGCGGACAGCACCTGCGCCGGCTGCTCGGACTTGGCCTTGCGGATATCGCTGATGCCCGGCGTGAACGGGATCAGGACCAGCACATAGAGCAGGAAGGCGGCCGGGATGGCGGCCAGGCCCACCAGCACGCCGCACCGCGTGGGGCGCAGTGACCCGGGCCGGGTCAGGCCGGCGCGTGCAAGGCGCGCGGCCATGCCTGACAGGCGTTGCTGGAGGGGGGCAGGCAATGAAGCCTGCAGCGAGGCGAGCAGCGGGGCAAGCCGGGTCTTGATCTCAGCCAGCCTCATGAGGCGAAGCGGTCGAGGCACAGGCACATGGCGGCACGGGGCACTGGCATTACCGTCGTCGGAAAAGCATGCATCGTACCAAAACGTTCCCCTTGGTTACAGGGAAAACCCCCATTTGCGGCTATCCGCCACTTCCTGCTGCAAAGCATGGGTCACAAAGGTTTCATATTGCGCCGCGACAATGCCGAGTCCGCAACTTGTGCGGACGATGCGCCGTTGCCGGGTTGCCCGGCTGGACCGGGTTGGCCTTGCCGACCCGGCCTGGGTCCGGCGCGGTGTCGTGCCTCAAACAGAACACAGAGAAATTACAGTGAAGAAAGCTTTCCTTGCAATGACGGCAGCAGCGGCTGCGTCGGCCGTATCCGGGGTGGCGTCGGCCCAGTCCGCGTCGAACGTTACGCTTTACGGCATCGTCGATGCCGGCGTCGAAGTGATCAGCCACGTGCCGGGCAGCAACGGCGCCCAGGGTACGGCAACGCGCCTGAACTCTGGCAACTTGTCCGGCTCGCGCTGGGGCCTGCGCGGCACCGAAGACCTGGGCGGCGACCTGAAGGGTATCTTCGTGCTGGAGAGCGGGTTCGACATCGATACCGGCACCTCGGGCCAGGGCAACCGCCTGTTCGGCCGCCAGGCCTACGTCGGCCTGCAGGGCGGCTGGGGCGCGGTCACGCTGGGCCGCCAGCAGAATTCGCTGTACGACCTGTTCGGCGCCTTCGACCCGATGGGCGTGGGCCCGCGCTACTCGCTGAACAGCGTTGACTCGGCCTTCAACGGCCGCGCCGACAACGCCATCAAGTACACCGGCAAGTTCGGCGGCCTGACCGCCACCGGCTTCTACAGCTTCGGCCGCGACAACAACGGCGAAGTCCCGGGCGAGCCCAAGGTCGCGCGCAACTTCGGCGGCGGCCTGTCGTACGCCGCAGGCGGCTTCTCGGTCGGCGCGGCTTACGACCAGTACCAGGGCGCCACCGTGGCGCTGCAGGACCGTGCCGCCAAGCGCGCCGCGGTGGGTACCGCCTATGCCTTCGGCGACGCCAAGGTGTTTGCCGGCTACCGCTGGCTGAAGGACGACGGCGTGTCGAGCGCCAGCGCCGCTTCGACCCGCAGCAACGTGTACTGGGCTGGCGCGCAGTACCGCTTCACGCCTGCCTTCCAGCTTACCGGCGCGGCCTACTACAACGACACCCGCAATAGCGATGCGGATCCGTGGATGTTCGTGCTGTCGGCGGACTACTCGCTGTCCAAGCGTACGGATGTGTACCTGAATGTTGGCTACTCGAAGAACAAGTCGGGTTCGGCGCTGGGCTTGAATGGGGTTGGTACGGTGGTGGCTGGTGAGAACCAGACTGGTGCTACCGTTGGCCTGCGTCATCGCTTCTGAGCGTAATCGCCTGATGCCCGCCTGGCAGGGGGTGATGCCTGCATGGGTGGGCGATTAACTGTCATATCGACACCTGCGGATTGCATTGCGGGGTTCGTTGGGCCGGTTGGTTTGATCGGCTCTTTTTTCTCTGGTCCTCGCCCTTGGTTGCGGGGTGTCTTTGTTGGCGATGACTACTGATACCCCGCCGCCCCAATAAACTGCCCAAACCTCTCACACCAGATCACCACCGCCCCATACCGCGCCGGATCCACGCCAGCCGGCAACGCCACGGTGAAGTTGCCAAAGGTCTTCAGCTCACCAACCTGCAGCGACCGGTCCTTGATCCGAAGGAAGGCCTCCTTGTTGTCGACAAACTCCGGCGCCAGGTAGATCCGATAATCCGGCCCCGGCGCAACGCTGCCTTCAAAGGCAAGCGCGTGCGGCGAAACATGGAGCTGGCCGCTGGCCCAGTGCAACGCGTCGCTCCCCGCCAGGTCTTTGCGGAAGGTGCCGGTGTAGCGCGACTGTTGTGCCACAATCTGCACTTGCTCGGCACTGGCCCCGGCCTGTTCCGTCAGGATCGGCAAGACATAGATGCCCGCACCAAAGCCCACGGCCAGCGCGGCAAGATGGGTCAGCACAAGGATGGCGGGCTTGCGGAGCGGGTTGGCCGGCATGTTTTTCTCCCGAAGGCATGAGGATGCGGGTAAGTCGATGCCGGGGCCGGATCCTGACAGATCTGTGGTGCCTTAGCACATTCGCAACGGTTTCACCAATCCAACACACGGAAGTGGTTATGATTTGGTAGTCGCCTTGTCGAGAAGCTGCCTATGACCCTCCACGTCACGATCCGCACCATCCGTACCGGCACGCTGCAATCCGCCCGCTATCAGGCGCGCGTCTATCTCACCACCGATGCCGAGGCTCTGCCGTTGCTTGCAACGGACTGGAGCGAGCGCGAGGCCGAAGCCTTCCGTACCGCGCAGTTCTGGGCGCAGCGCCACGCCTATGTGGTGTCTAATCCACGCGCCGGGACTTTCTACGGAGTTTCGTGCCGGCGCTGAAGCCGGCACGCGGTTGGCGCGGTGCCCCCGCATTGTGGCTGGCGGCCATCCTGGCCCTGGCCGGCTGCACCGCCGAAAACGTCGTCGGCTTCCTGTCGGGCGGTCGCGATGGCTTGTGGCGCAACGTGCAGCAGCGCTGCCTTGGCAATACTGCGGCGGCGCATCCCGATTGCGCGCAAGTGGACCGGTCCCAGGGACTGGTGCTCTACAAGGACGCGATCGGCAAGTCGCACTACCTGGTGATCCCGGCACGGACGGTGACCGGCATCGACGATGCCAAAGCCTGGGACGGCGCAGGCGCCAACCCCTGGGCCTTCGGCTGGGCCGCGCGCGGCATCGTTGGCCGCTCGCTTGGCAAGGCCGTGCCTGACGACATGCTGGGCCTGGCGATCAATTCCCGCGCCTCGCGCAGCCAGGACCAGCTGCATATCCATCTCGATTGCATCAGCGCGGCCGCGCGCGCCGTGGTCAATGGCGCGGCCGGGCCGATCGGCACCGGCTGGACTGCGCTGCGGCTCGAGGGCAAGCCGGTGCGCGCGATCTTTGTGCCGGCCGGCGCGCCGCGGCTGGCGGTCGACCCTTTCCAGCTTGTGCGTGACGGCACCAGGGGGAGCGCCGCCGCAGCGCCACCGGACCGTGGCATCTTTGTCACCTATGTGCAGGAACGGCAGGGCGGGGCAGGCTTTGTCGTGATCGACCAGCCCGTCGACACGGCGGCTGGCAGCAACGGCCACGCCAGCGATTTCCTGGACCGGCGCTGCAGGCTGGCCGAAGGCTTGTCGAGCGCGCCGGGCTGATCGGCGGCCAGCGCCGGGCCTCACTGCGCCCGGGTGCCCGAAGCCGCAGGCGTTTCAACGGGCTTCGCAGGCGTTTCAATGGGCTTCGCGGGCGTTCCGCTGGGCTTGGCGGGCGTCCCGCCGGGTGTCGCCAGCGCGTCCAGCGCCTTGGCCGCCGCCAGGTGCTGCGGGATCATCAGCCCTTCACGCGCCGTTGCCACGGCGATCTGTGCGCCCTGGGCGCTGCCGCGGGCGACAAAGTCGCGCCCGTGGCGGTAGACCAGCCGCGTCAGCTCGGCCACTTCGGTATCGGACAGGTCCGGCCCGGTCACCAGGATCGCCGCCGTGGCGATGGTGCGTACCGGCGTGTGCAGGCCGGGATAGGTGCCCGGCGCGATGGTGGCGCTGAAATAGCCCGCTTTCTGCCCAACCATCGCGGTGATGACCCGTTCATCCAGCGGCAGCAGCCGCAGCGGCATTTCGCCCAGCGCGTCGCGGATGCTGTCGGCCGGCACGCCGATCACCTGGATCACCGCGTCGACCTGGTTCTGGCGCAGCGCCACCAGCCCGGTGCTCAGCCCGACTTCCTCGGCCTTGAAGTCCTTGTCGGTCAGGCCGTGCGCTGCCAGCACGCGCAGCGCGGTCACGCGCGAGGCTGAGCCGCGCTCGCCCACGGCGATGCGCTTGCCGCGCAGCTCGGATACCGAGCGGGCGGGATCGGCGTCGCGCACCAGCACGTGCACGGGCTCGGGGTAGAGGCTGCCGATGGCGCGCAGCGAGGCTTGCGGGCCGTCGGCGGCAAACGCGCCCTTGCCCTCGTAGGCTTCCAGCGCCGCGTCGCCCTGCGCCAGCGCCACCGAGACCTTGCCGGCGCGCAGCAGCCGCAGGTTCTCTTCTCCGCCGTGCGTGACCAGTGGGATCGCGCGCACGCGCGCCCCGTCCACCAGCGCCTTCGCAAAGCGCAGGTACTGGCCGTGTTCGGCGCCGGCGGCAATGGCATAGCCCTCGTTGACCCGTGCCAGCCGCGCGCGGATGTTGGCGTGCGCGGTGGTCAGTTCCTGCTCGATCACGGCGCGCTGTGCCGGCGAGGCATCCTTCTGCACGGACTCGATCACCTTGCGCATCGCGTCCAGGATCGCCGCCGGGCCCCTTTGCGCATCGGCGGCGACGGCCGGGGCTTCCGCGGGGCGGTAGCCGGCCGGCAGCACGCCGACCCAGCGCTCGCCGTCGCGCCGGTACAGCGCCGTGCCATGCGCGCGGATGATGTCGCCGGCCTTGTTGCCGCCGCTGGTGATGCCGGTGATGCCGCGCGGGCCCGCGCCCAGTGCCGACACCAGCCCGGCCACGCCGGGCGAGTCCCACGCGCCGAAGTCGTAGTCGCGCAGCAGTTTCAGTTCCGCATCGAAATACACCACGCGGCGGGTCTCGCCGGCCGGGGCCTTGGTGTCGGCCTGCGAGCCGCGCCGGTCCAGGCCGGCCAGTTCCACCGTGCCCGGCGGCAGCGCCTGCGCCAGCCGCTCGTTGATGCCGGTGCGGATGCCGTCCGCGGGCGGGCCGCCGCCGCAGCCTGCCAGCCAGGCGCTGGCCAGCAAGGCAAAGAGAAGGGTGAGGAGGGCGCGGCGCATGTCAGCCTCCGATCAGCGGCAATGCCAGCAGCATGGTCAGCACGAAGGCGTTCATCAGGTCGACGAAGAACGCGCCGGCCAGCGGCGTGATCAGGTAGCTGGTGGGTGCCGGCCCGTAGCGGGACGTGATGGCGCGCATATTGGCCATGGCGGTGGCGGTCGATCCCATGTTGAAGCCGATAAAGGCGGCCGAGGTGACCGCGGCCTCGTAGTCGCGCCCCATGAAGCGGAAGCACACCAGCACCACATAGAGAATGATGAAGACCACCTGCATGGCGATGATCAGCAGGAAGGGGCCTGCGGACAGCGCCACCTCGGCCAGGTCCAGTGCCATCATGGTCATTACCAGGAACAGCGACAGGCAGACATTGGTGATCAGGTCGGTGGCGCGGTCGTCAAAGCGCAGCCCGATAAAGGGCAGCAGGTTGCGGATGGCGATGCCGAGCATCATGCACCACAGAAAGCCGGGGATGGTGATGGGGCCGGCGGGCATCTGCGCGGCGATCCAGCGCCCGCCGATCACCGCGGCCAGCATGCCGGCCAGCGCCGCCAGCGCACCGACGGTAGTGATGGGCGAGATGGCGGCGGCTTCTTCCTCGGTGTCGCCGGCCTCGCGCGCGGTCGAGCGCAGCTTGTAGTGCGAGATCAGGTATTGCGCCACCGGGCCGCCGATGATGCCGCCCACGATCAGGCCGATGGTGGCCACCGTCATCGACAGGTCCATCACCGCCTGCAGGTTGTTGACCTCGGCAAAGCGCTCGGCATAGGCGGCACCGGTGCCGTGGCCGCCCACCAGCGTGATCGATCCGCTCACCAGCCCGAAGATGGGATGCAGGTCCAGCGTCCGGGCCATGGCCACGCCTACCACGTTCTGCACCAAGATATAGGGCAGCAGGATGATCAGGAAGATCACCAGCGCCTTGCCGCCGCGCTTGAGCATGCGCAGGTCGGCGCAGAGCCCGACGCCGCCGAAGAACATCAGCAGCAGCACCGGCTTCATGCCGGGATCGATTACCACGCGGAAGTCCGCTGCCGCCAGCGCCACGGAGGCGAGGATCGCGAACAGCAGCCCGCCGGTGACAGGGTCGGGAATGTTGTAGCGCGCCAGCACGCCGACGCTGCGGTTGACCAGCGTGCCGATCAGCAGCACCACGACGGCAGTCAGCAGCGAACTCAGCAGGTCGAGGTTCATCGGGCCGTCCTGGCGGAGAGGGTTGCGGGGTAATGCCATCGGGCGCCGCTGGCCGTGCCGGGGGTGCACTGGCCGCCGGCAGTGCCTGACGGGGAGCATGCATCACTACGGGTTGTAGACGCGCGGGTGGAATAAGGCAAGGAAAGGATGGGACGGGGGCCGCCCCGGGCGTCGGCTCAGCGCGCCCGCAACGCGTCCACGATATTCATCCGCGCCGCGCGCACCGCCGGCAGGAAGCCGCCTGCCAGCCCCATCACCATCGAGAACGCCAGCGTCTGCAGCGCGATGGCCGGGGTCAGGATGAAGCGGAACGAAAGATCCGCGAAGGTCTGAAAGTTGGTGGTCGAGAACGAGGCGAACTGCATCAGCGCGGCGCATGCCAGCCCCGCGATACCGCCCACCAGCCCGAGCAGCGCGGCTTCGATCAGGAAGGCGGCCAGCACGTTGACGCGCTTGAAGCCCAGCGCGCGCAGCGTGCCGATCTCCGCAACGCGGTTGGCCACCGAGGCGTACATGGTGATCATGGCGCCGATCATCGCCGCGACCGAGAAGATGGTGGACAGCGTGAAGCCCAGGATATTGATAAAGCTGGACAGCGCCTTGGACTGGTCGCTGTAGAAGGCCTGCTCGCGCTTGGCCTCGTCCGCCAGCCGCGGGTCGACGTCGATATCGGCGCGAAAGCGGTCGAACAGCGCCGTATCCGCCAGCCGCACCACCATCGACGAATACGCATTGCGCCGGAACGACTGCATCAGCTGGTCCACGTCGCCCCAGATCTCGGAGTCGAAGCCGCTGCCGCCGGCGTCGAAGTGGCCGACCACGGTCCAGTCGCGCTGGGCAAAGCGCAGGTGCTCGCCGATCTGCACCCCGGCAAAGCCGCTGGCGATGCTGCTACCGACGATGATTTCGGACGAGCCCGGCCGGAACATGCGCCCGGCCACCAGCCGCACCTGCGGGCGCAGGTCCATGCCCGGCGGCGAGATGCCGCGGATCACCACGTTGGACGGCTGCCCGGTGCTGGTCTTGGTGAGCGAGATCAGCACCACCGCCTCGCGCGAGGCCAGCGGCCGGCCCGCGCCGCTCATGGCCACGGCCGGGTGCATCTCCATGATGCTGGCCTGGTCGCGGGCGACCGCGCTCTGGATCTCGGTCTCGGCACCCTTGCGGATCACTACCACGTTGTTCTGCTCGCCGGTGGTGACCAGGGTCTTCTTCAGGCCGGCGTCCAGCATCAGCATGGTGGCAAAAACAAAGACCACCAGCGCCAGCCCGCCCGCGGTCAGGGCGGTGGTCAGGCGCCTGGCCCACAGGTTGCGCGCGATATAGGTCAGCGGGATCGCCACGTCAGCCTCCGTGCGCTAGCCGATGGCCCGCAGGCCCTCGACGATGCGCACGCGCGCAGCCTGCACCGCCGGCACGATGCCGGCAAACACGCCCACTGCCAGCGCGCAGGCCGCCTGCAGCTGCATGGTCTGGGGCGACACGGTGAAGACCGGGAACACGCCGCCCACGGCCTGCTTGAAGGCGCTTGCCACCGGCGGCGTCGCCAGCATGCCGAGCGCGCCGCCGGCCACGCAGATCGCCAGCGACTCGCCGAACACCAGCAGCGCCAGGAAGCCGGGGCCGAAGCCCAGCGCCTTGAGCGTGGCGTATTCCACGGTGCGCTCGCGTGCGCTCATCGCCATGGCGTTGGCCATCACCGCCATGATGATCACGATCACCACGTAGGACACCACGCGGATCGCCGCGATGATCTGGTTGGACATGGCGACAAAGCCCAGCTGGAAGGCCTGCTCGGTCTCAGTCAGCGTTTCTGCCAGCGAATTGCGGAACACCGCATCGACATTGCGCGAGATCGCGGCGGTGTTGTCGGGGTTGTCCACGCCCAGCACAAAGACGCCGACCTGGTCGGCCTGGCGCGGGGTGCGCTTGCGCACGGTCTCGTTCAGGTATTCCCAGTGGAACACCATCTGGCGCGTGATAGTGCTCTCGTCGCGCCCCTCCATGATGCCGCGCACCACGAACTCCCAGGTGCCGGGGTAGATGGTACCCTTGATCGGGACCACGTCGCCGAGCTTGAAGCCGAACTGGTCGGCCAGCTGGCGCCCGACCAGCGCGCCCTTGCGGTCGCGCTGGTAGTCGGCGCGCTGCTGGTCGGGCACGATGAATTCCGGGTAGAGGTCGAGGTAGTTGTCAGATACCGCGAACTGCGCGAAGAAGTTCTTGGGATCACGATAGACGCCACCGAACCAGTTGGAGCGCGCCACCGAGGCCACGCCGTCGACGCCCTTGATGCGGCTTTCATAGCTCAGCGGCAGCGGAAACACCAGCGAGATCGCATTGCGCGTCACCAGACGCGCGCTGGACGCCGCAGACGCGCCCGCATACCAGGCGTCGATCACCGTCTGCAGCAGCCCGAACGCCAGCACCGCGATCACCAGCCCGAACACCGTCAGCGCGGTGCGCAACTTGTGCCGCAGTGCATTGCGGGTGATCAGCTTGAGTGCGTACATGACGATCTAGGCAATCTCGCCACGGATCAGCTCCCCCTTCTCCAGGTGCACCAGCGACCCCGCCGCTGCGGCGGCGTGCGCATCGTGCGTGACCATGATGATGGTCTTGCCGGCATCGGCATTGAGCCGCTGCATCATCGCCAGGATCTCGGCGGCGGAGGTGCGGTCGAGGTCGCCGGTGGGCTCGTCGGCGACGATCAGCGCGGGGTCGGTGATCAGCGCGCGCGCGATCGCCACGCGCTGCTGCTGGCCGCCCGACAGCTCCGACGGGTAGTGGCTCATGCGGTCGGCCAGATTGACCATGCCCAGCACCAGTTCCACGCGCGCGCGCCGCTCCGCGCGCGGCAGGCTGGTCAGCATCAGCGGCAGCTCCACGTTCTCGAACGCGGTCAGCACCGGCATCAGGTTGTAGAACTGGAAGATAAAGCCGACGTTGGCGGCGCGCCAGTCGGCCAGCTCGGCTTCCGGCAGCCGCGTGATGTCCAGCCCCGCCACGTGCAGCGTGCCGCTGTCGGGCCGGTCGATGCCGGCGATCAGGTTCAGCAGCGTGCTCTTGCCCGAGCCGGACGGCCCCATCAGCGCAACAAATTCGCCTTCGCCGATATCGAGCGAGATATCGGTCAGCACCGGCACGGTCTGCACGCCGCGCCGGTAGGATTTGGCGACGTGGCTGATCTGCACCAGCGGTGCTGCGCTCATGCGGTCCTCTCTACGGCTTGGCCACGGTGATGCGGTCGCCGTCGCCGAGATTGTCGGCCGGCGAAAGCACCAGCACGTCGCCGGGCTTGACGCCCTGCACGGCCACCAGTTCGCCCAGCTTGGCGCCGGTCTTGACCTGCACCTCATGCGCACGGCCGTCCTTCACAACATAGGCCAGCTCCCGGCCCTGGCGCGTGACCACGGCGGCGGGCTGCACCGCCACCACCGGCTGGCGGTCCTGCGCCGAGGCTGCGCGCGACAGGAAGGCGATCTTGGCGCTCATGTCCGGCAGCACGCGCGCATCGCGGTCGACAAAGCGCACCTTGACCAGCACGGTGGCCTTGGAGCGGTCCACCGTCGGCACGATGCGCGACACCTGCCCCGCCAGCCGCAATCCCGGCAGCGCATCCAGCAGCAGCTCGCACGGCTGGGCGGCGCGGATCTTGCCGATATTGGATTCGGCGACATCGGCTTCCACCTCCAGCGTCTCCATGTCGGCGATGGTCACGATCGCGCCCTTGGTGTCGGCGGCGGCGGAGAAGGGGGTGATGTTGTCGCCCACGTTGGCATGCTTGACCAGCACCACGCCATCGAAGGGCGCGCGCACCACGGTCTGCTCCACCGCGACCTCGGCCGCGCGGGCATTGGCCTGGGCCGAGGCGATCGACGCACGCGAACTGTTTACCGAGGCCCGCGCCTTGTCAAAGCGCGCCACGTCGGCGTCATACTGGGTGCGAGAGATGGCGTTCGGCACGATCAGGATCTTCGAGCGGCGCAGGTTCACCTCGGCGTCCTTCAGTTCGGCCTGCTGCAGTGCCAGGTTGGCCTGCGCCACCTGGACCTGTGCCTGCGCCTGCGCGAACGAGGCGGCGACGTCCTTGCTCTCCAGCCGTGCGATGATCTCGTCCTTCTTCACATGCGAGCCCTCCAGCACGCCCAGCCATTCCAGCCGGCCCTGCGCCTTGGACGCGACCGCCGCCTTGCGCTGCGGCACGACATAGCCGGTGGCATTGAGCACGGTGAAATTCTGCGTGGGATATGCGGAGGTGACGGTGACGGTCTGCACCGCCCGCGGCCCGGCCAGCTTCATGGCGATGCCGGCCAGGGCCAGCACGGCCAGCGTGATCACTGCGTAGCGCAGCCACCTGCGCCGGGGGCGGATGCTGGCGCCGGCCGCGGCGGCGCCGCGGTCGATTTTCAGCCTGGACAGATCATGGTCAGCCACTGCGCGCTTCCTCTCGCTGTGATGGGCGGGGCTCCCAGTATAGCGGCGAGTGAAAGGGTGTCCATGGTCAGCGAGCGGGAGTAGAACCACTTGTTTGCTCCCTCTCCCGCTTGCGGGAGAGGGCTAGGGTGAGGGCCGGAGCATCCACGGAGTACAGCCGGTGGTTTGCCAGCGCCTTCCCCCACCCTCTGCCCCTCTCCCGCAGGCGGGAGAGGGGAGCAAACCGGCTGCGCAATCAACGTTGTCAGCTAGTGACTGGTCTCCACCGCCAGCTTCAGCTTCGCCAGCGCGAAATCCCATTGCCGCCCGATCGCTTCCAGCGACCGGCGCGCGGCTTCGACCTGGCCGGGCTCGAACTGCCACAGGCGCTCGCGGCCGGCGCGGCTGTCGCGCACCAGCCCGGCCTGCGCCAGCACCTGCAGGTGCTTGGTGACCGCCTGGCGCGTCATGGCGCTGCCCGCGGTCAGCTGCGCGATCGACATCGTGCCGCCCGCGCACAGCGCTGCCACCAGCCGCAGCCGGGTTTCGTCGCCAAGCGCGGCGAAGACGGTCGCGGCATCGCGCAGTTCCAGCGCGGGGGAGGTTTCAGGCTGCGCCGCTGACATGCTTCCGGACATTTTCCATTTGCCCGTCCCAGCCGCCGCTGTTCATGCGGAAGGCCTCCATGCGGCGTTCGGGCGGGATCTGGTCGAAGCCGGATTCGACCACGGTCAGCAGCGTGCCGCCTTCGGCTTCCTTCAGCTCGAACACCACCATCGTGGGCGGTTCGGCCGAATAGTCGCGGCCGCGCTCCATTGGCGCCGGATGCCAGCGCCAGGACAACAGCCGGGGCGGCTCCATGCGTTCGACCTCTACGTCGAACTTCAGGTATTCATAGCCGGGATAGGTGATGCTGCCCACGGCCCGCTGACCGGGTGCGAAGGTCACGCCGTCGAATTTCACGCCAAACCAGCTGCCGAAGGTGTCGGCGTCGGCCAGCGCGTGCCAGACGCGTTCGATGGGGGCGGCCAGCAGGACGCTGCGCTCGATGCGGTCGGTGGATGAAGCCATGTCCGGTCTCCTTGTTCACGCATGAATAGGCAACTTCGTGGTGGCATGTTAGGAGACCGGACGGGGAAATGCAACCAAAAGGTTGCGAATGACCGCGGTATGCTCAGAGGTCCAGCACCAGCCGCTGGCCCTTGCAGCGCGACACGCACAGCATCATCGTCTTCTGCGCGGCCTTTTCGGCATCCGACAGGTACTGGTCGCGGTGATCGGCCTGCCCTTCGACGATGGCGGTCTCGCAGGAGCCGCAGATGCCTTCGCGGCACATGCAGTCCACCTTGATACCCGCCTTCTCGATGGCGCGCAGCAGCGGTTCGTCGGCGCCGACCTGCAGCGTCAGCCCGCTCTTCTGCAGCACGGCCTCGAAGGCGCCGCCGGTGGCGTCGACCTCGTTGCGGAACTGCTCGAAGTGGATGCGCCCCGCGTCCCAGCCCGCGGCGCGCGCGGCGTTGACCACGGCGTCGTTCAGCGGCACCGGGCCGCAGACATAGACGTGCGTGTCGGCAGGCTGCGCGGCGATCAGCGCGGCGAGGTCGAGCATGGTGCCGCTGTCGCTCTCGTACAGGTGAAGCTGGCCGAGCTGCAGCGTGGCGGGCAGCACGTCCAGGAAGGCGGCGGACTGGGCGTTGCGGAAGCAGTAGTGCAGTTCGAACGCCGCGCCGCGCGCGGCCAGCGCCTGGATATGCGTCATGAAGGGCGTGATGCCGATGCCGCCGGCGATCAGCAGGTGGCGGCGGGCGCCGTGGTCCAGGCTGAACAGGTTGCCGGGAGCGCCGATATGCAGTTCGTCGCCTTCGCTGACCTGCTCGTGCATATAGCGCGAGCCGCCGCGCGAAGCCTCTTCCAGCCGCACCGCGATCTGGTAGTGGCCGGGCTCGCCCAGCGTGCTGGTCAGCGAATAGGCGTTGCGCAGCCGGCCGCCGTCCATATGGACGACCACGTGGCTGCCGCTGTCGAAGGCGGGCAGCGCGCCGCCTTCGCAGGGTTGCAGGGTGAAGCGCTTGATGCCGGCGGCCAGCGGCTCGACGCGGCCGACGCGCACGCGGAGCGTGTCAGTCATGGCGGTACCTCGGAATTCAGGAAAAGCAGGGAAATCGGGAAGGGGGTCAGGCCGGCACCGGGCCGGCCTGCCGGAGCCGTCAGGTGATCACCGTCAGCTTGGCAGCGATCCACACCACCAGCCCGCCGACGATCAGCGCCACGTAGGGCAGCGCGCCAGCGCGCGCATTGGGCAGCTCCATGTCGCGGCGCATCGACTCGGGGAAGCGGCCCTTGTCCTGGATGTAGTGGCGGTAGACGAACACCGGCACGATCAGCAGCGCGGCGATCAGGCCGTTGCGCAGTGTGTGCTCGCCCTGGAAGTTGGCGCCGGCACCGACGAATGCCAGGTCGAAGAAGCCGAAGAACGCGCCCAGTGCCAGCAGCCAGTTCTTGCACTTGTAGGGCCGGGCCCAGTCCGGGCGGTCCATGCGGTGGATCCAGCCCGACTGCAGGTTCAGGAACACGAAGATCATGTAGCAGACGTTGCTGATCGACAGCACCGCCATGTAGTTCGACATCAGCAGCAGGAATAGGTTGAACATCAGGTCCGTCCACATGGCGCGCGTGGGCGAGCCGTGCTCGTTCACGTGCGAGAGGTAGCGCGGCAGCCAGCCGTCGAGCGAGGCCTGGTACAGCGTGCGCGACGAACCCATCATCGAGGTCATCACGATCAGCAGGATCGCCAGCACCAGCATCACCACGATCACGTTGAACACCACCGCGCCGCCGCCGACGAACCTGGCCATGGCCGCGCCCACGCCGGAGCCGTCGACGATGGCCGGTTCCAGCATGCCCGACAGGCCCAGCGAGCCCTGGAAGGCGATCGGCACCGCAATGAACATGAACAGGCACAGCACGCCGGACCAGAAGATCGCCTTGAAGGTGTCCTTCAGCGGATCCTTGAACTCACGCGTGTAGCACACTGCGGTCTCGAAGCCGAAGGTCGACCAGCAGGCCAGGAACATGGCGCCCATGGCGGTGCTGATGCCGGCGGCGTTCCAGCCGCCCAGCACCGGCGCGCCGGCCGCGTCATGGGTCAGCGGCAGCAGCGGCAGGAAGCTGGTGGACGGCATGTCGCCGGTGAACATCGGCACCAGCGCGATCAGCACCAGCGGCGTCAGCGAGGCAATGCCCAGGATGCGCTGCGTGGTGGCCGCGGCCGAGGCGCCGCTGTGCTGCAGCTTGAAGGTGATCAGCAGAAAGGCGGTGGCCAGGATGAAGATGGAGTTCACCCGCAGCGTCAGGCCCTTGCTGACAACGCCCAGGTCCAGCAGCGTCAGCTGCCAGGTGTTGATGACCGAGTCGGGCGGGAACAGCGCGCTCAGCATGTAGCCGGCGGCGAGGCTGGTGCCCAGCGCCAGCATCGGCGACCAGGCTACCCAGTTGCACCACACCGAGACCGGTGCGACGAACTTGCTGTAGCGCACCCAGCCGAGCGCGCCGTACACCGAGGCGCCGCCGGACTTGTGCGGATACAGGCCCGAGATCTCCGCATAGACGAAGCACTGCACAAAGCCGACCAGGATGGCGAGGATCCAGATCACCCAGGCCGGGTTGCCGATGGTGGCGGACACGCCGCCGATGGTGAAGAGCACGCCCGCGGGCACGCCGCTGGTGACCCAGAAGGCATCCTTCCAGGTCAGGGTGCGCTGCAGTTCATGCGATTGGGTTTGCTGCTGTGGTTGGGCGGGGGCGAGCGGCGCCTGCGCGCCGATCGACAGCACGTCTTTCTGTGAATACACGATGTCTCCTTGCTTCCCGGGTTGCCGTTTATCTGGAGCTGCGCTCCGTCACGGTCTGCCGTCTGCGGTCTGGGTGGGTACGTTGCGGTACTGCCTGCCGGGGTTACGACGGTCGGGAATGTCTGGCGGGGATTCTGGGGGCGTTTCTCATCCTTGTCTCCTGTTGTCATCCCGGGTTGCCATGCGGCCCGTTACGGGGTCTCAGGCTTTCCGGTATCTCGTCGATTCACCATTAGTTAATTATGTTACCAATGGTGTTTTGAGGTGAGTATAGAAACGGCTGGGAGCCAAGGCAACGGAAGATTTGTATCGCGTTGCAAAGCGTCCCGGCCGCCTCTTCCTTACTGCTGCGCTGGCTGTCCCGGGCGCGGCCCGCCCAGCGTTTCCACCACCGCATGCCCTGCCCGCCGGTTGCGCCACCAGCCCACCAGCGTCAGCCCCAGCCAGAAGCACTGGGTCAGGAACGAGGCCAGGTTGAAGGCGCCGGTCAGCGAGACCAGGATGCAGCTCGGCCCGATCACGTTGAGGACGACGGCCAGCCTGCCGGTCGGGGATTTGTGCAGGACCTGCACGGCAAAATGCGCGGCAACGTAGGCGGCAACGCCGACAAGTCCGGTCGCGTCGGTAAGACCCAGGGAGGCCATGGTGGTAGGAAGCGGTAAAACAGCGGTTGAAGATTGCCGTCAGAACGTCTTGGTCAGCGAGACCAGGAACGTGCTTTTCAGCGGGTTGGAAACGGAAGGGTTGCCGGACGAATCCAGCGCCCCGGTGGTGTACTTGTCGTAGACGTCGGTGCGCCCCCAGCCGCGGGTATAGGCGCCGGTCACGGTCCAGCCGCCCTCGAAGGCCTTGGACAATGCCACGCGCACGTCGCGGAAGCTGTAGGCGGAAAAGTTGCGCACGCGCTCCTGGCCGTAGTGCAGCAGCAGCGAGACGCCGTGGCCCAGGTCGAAGGTGCCGTTGATATCCAGGTAGCCCGAGCCGCGGCTGTGCAGGTCGTTGCCGGCGAGCAGCGAGGCGCTGTTGTAGCCAAAGTAGTCGGGCGTATAGGTCAGCCAGTACTTGACGTTGAACCACTTGTACGTCAGCGACGCGACGGCCTCGCCGTAGTTGTACCTGGTCTGCGCGTACTGCAGCTTCGCGCCCGGGTACAGGTAGTAGTAGACCTGCCCGGCATAGGTGAAATCGCCGACGGTGCCGGTGTAGCCGGCATACAGATCCCATTCGACGGTGCCGCCCTCGATGAACTTGTCGCTGATGCTCGACATCCACGTACCCGCGGAGAAGCCGCTGGGGTGGGCGTAGTCGATGCCGCCCTGCACCGCAGGCTTGCCCCAGGTCTGGCGGAAACCGCGCGATACGTATTGCGATGTCAGCGTCAGGTTGACGCTCAGCGGCGCGGGCGATGCGGCCTCGGCCGGCGGCACGGTAGCCGTGACCTGCGGCACCGGCGCCACGGCCAGCGTGGTTTCGGCCCCGGCACTCGTCTGCGCCTGCGCGGTCAGCGCCTGGCACAGCAGCAGGGGCAGGGCGCCTTGCAGGGCCCGTCTTGAAGCAAAGCATTTGCGCAGCATGGAAGTCTCCTCCTTGCAGCCGGTCTGCGTTTGTTCTGGGTAGCCGGCTTCGTGGTGTGGGTGCGCGGCGCCCGACCGGACGCACGCTGCCCGCCGGGGACCGAAGTCCCGGCAGCACATGCGTCGGTCAGGGGTTCTGGCGGGAAGCCCGCGCCGCTCCGCCTGGTCAGGCGGGCATCGGCATCGGCATTCGCGCAGTGGTGGCTGGCGGATGCCGCACCGCGTCTGCCTGCGACCCGCCGCGCGCGGTGGCGGCCTTGTAGTAAGGCGCCGTCGAGCGTTGCAGCGGTGCGCGTCCGCGGATCACGTCGGCCAGCTTCTCGGCCATCATGATGGTGGGTGCGTTCAGGTTGCCGGTGATGATCTTCGGCATGATCGAGGCATCGACCACGCGCAGACCCGACAGCCCGTGCACGCGGCCCTGGTTGTCGACCACCGCCATCGGGTCGGAGGCGTCGCCCATCTTGCAGGTGCAGGACGGGTGCAGCGCGGTCTCGGCATGCTCGCGCACGAAGGCGTCGATCTCGGCATCGCTCTGCACCATCATGCCGGGCTTGATCTCGCGGCCGCGGAACTGGTCCAGCGCCTGCTGGCCGATGATCTCGCGCGTCAGGCGCACTGCGGCGCGGAACTCGCGCCAGTCGACGTCATGCGCCATGTAGTTGAACAGCAGCCGCGGCTTCACGCGCGGGTCGCGGCTGGCCAGCTTGACAAAGCCGGTGCTGGGCGAGCGCATCGAGCCCACATGGCACTGGAAGCCATGCGACTGCACCGGGTTGCTGCCGTCGTAGTTCATCGCCAGCGGGATGAAGTGGTACTGCAGGTTGGGCCAGGCAAAGTCATCGCTGCTGCGGATAAAGCCGCCCGCCTCGAAGTGGTTGGAGGCCGCGGTGCCGGTGCCGCGCAGATACCATTCGATGCCGATCGCGGGCTTGTTCCACCACTTCAGCGCCGGGTACAGCGATACGGGTTTGGTGCATTCGTACTGCAGGTACATCTCGAGGTGGTCCTGCAGGTTCTCGCCGACGCCCTTCAGGTCTGCCACCGACTCGATGCCAAATGCGCGCAGCTCGTCCGCATTGCCCACGCCGGAGCGCAGCAGCAGTTGCGGCGAGGCGATCGCGCCATTGCTGACGATCACTTCGCGGCGCGCACAGGCTTCACGCACGTGGTCGCCCTGGACGTATGAGATGCCAGTGGCGCGCTGACCTGAGAACAGGATGCGGTCCGCCAGCGCACGCGTATGCACGGTCAGGTTGGGCCGGTCTTTCGCCTGGTCCAGGTAGGCCAGCGAGGTGCTGCAGCGGCGCCCGCGCGCGGTGGTGGTGCGGTCCATCGGACCGAAACCTTCCTGGCGATAGCCGTTCAGGTCCTGGGTCTGGCCATAGCCGGCCTGCTCGCCGGCCTTGATAAAGGCGCGGAACAGCGGGCTGATATCGGGCCTGGGCGTGGTCACGTGCAGCGGGCCGTTGCCGCCATGGTAGTCGTTGGCGCCCTTGTCGTAGGTCTCGGCCTTGCGGAAGTAGGGCAGGCAGTCGGCGTAGCTCCAGTTCTCCAGCGACTTGTTCTCTGCCCAGCCGTCGTAGTCCATGGCGTTGCCGCGGATATAGACCATGCCGTTGATCAGCGACGAACCGCCCAGCCCCTTGCCGCGGCCCTGCGTCATGCGTCGGTTGTTCATATGCGGCTCGGGCTCGGTCACATAGGCCCAGTTATAAGTCGTGCCCTGCAGCGGATACGCCAGCGCAGCCGGCATCTGGGTGCGCCAGTCCAGGCGCCAGTCCGGGCCGCCAGCTTCCAGCAGCAGCACCGAGACATCGGCATCCTCGGTCAGCCGCGCGGCCAGCACGCAGCCGGCCGAGCCCGCGCCGACGATGATGTAGTCGTACTCATGGATTGCCTGCATGGTGCAATCTCCTTGTTTGCGTGACGCCGTGCGTGGCAGCCCGGGGGTGGGTCCGCCGCGCACGCGATTACGAAGTCAGCTGCGCTCAGGCGCCAAACCAGCCCATCGCCTTGGGGGCCAGGTTGATATAGCTGTGCTTGAGTTCGGTGTACTCGTCCAGGCCGACGCGGGCCAGTTCGCGGCCGATGCCGCTCGCCTTGTAGCCGCCCCACGGCGCTTCCGGGAAGTACGGGTGGTAGTCGTTGACCCACACCGTGCCGAAGCGCAGGCCGCGCGACATCCGATTCGCCTTGTCCAGGTCGCGGGTCCAGACCGCGCCGGCCAGGCCGTACGGGGTGTCGTTGGCAGCACGCAGCACTTCCTCCTCGGAGCGGAAGCGCTCGGCCGTGATCACCGGCCCGAAAATTTCCTCCTTCGCAATCTTCATGTCGGCCGTCACGTCGGCCAGTAGCGTCGGTTCCAGCCAGTAGCCCTTCTTGAATACGTCGCCCGCCGGGCGCTTGCCGCCGTGGACCAGGCGTGCGCCCTCGGCGATGCCGGCCTGCACCATGCCCAGGATCTTCTCGTGCTGTTGCGCCGACTGCACCGGGCCCATCTGGGTCTCGCCGTGGAAGCCGTTGCCGATCACGATGCGCGGCAGGCGCTCGGCCAGCCGGCTGATGAATGCATCATAGATGCTGTCCTCGATCATCAGGCGCGAGCCGGCGGAGCAGACCTGCCCGGCGTGGAAAAACGCGGCGTTGAGCGCGTAATCGACCGCGGCGTCCAGGTCGGCATCGGCAAACACGATGTTCGGGTTCTTGCCGCCCAGCTCTAGACCGATGCGCTTGAAGTTGCCGGTGGCGGCCTTCATGATGCTTTCTCCGGCGTAGGCGCCGCCGGTGAAGGACACCAGGTCCACGTCCAGGCTCTCGGCCAGCTCGGCGCCCACTTCGGCGCCACCGGTCACCAGGTTGAACACGCCCGGCGGCAGGTCCAGCTCGGCCACCAGTTGCGTGAAGTGGTGCGTGGTCAGCGGCGTCAGGTTGCTGGGCTTGATCACCACGGTATTGCCGGCGCCCAGCGCGGGCGCGATCTTCCACGCCGCCTGCAGCAGGGGGTAATTCCACGGCGTGATCAGGCCGCATACGCCGACCGGCTCGCGCAGGGTGCGGCTGATCACATGGTGCGGCGCTTCGTTGACGGCGCCCGACTCGGATGCGACCAGCCCCGCGAAGTAGCGGAACGTGGCGGCGATATCGCCCATGTCGGTGCGGCTCTCGGTCAGCGTCTTGCCGGTATTGAGCGACTCCAGGTGGGCGAGCTTCTCTGCGTCGCGGTCGATCAGTTCGGCGATCTTGTTCAGCAGTTTGGCGCGGTCACGGATCGTCGTCTGGCGCCACGGGCCGTCGAAGGCCTTGCGCGCAGCGGCGATGGCCAGGCGCGCGTCGGCGCGGGTGGCTTCGGCGGCCTGGGCGATCACGGACTCGTCGGCCGGGCTCAGGATGGCGCGCGTGCCTTGGTCGATGGGCGACTGCCACTGGCCGTCGATATAGAGCTGGGTCTGGATCATTGCTGCGGTTCCGGTTCGGTAGTTCGTTTCAGGCGGCCAGGGCGTCGAGCACCATTTGCTGGAAGTGCTGCACGCCGTGCTCGCCGATGGCGGAGGTCTTGTCGTCGGTGACCAGCAGCGGGCCCTGCCCGTTGCGGTAGCCGCGCGACTTCAGGCCGCGCTGCACCGATTCGACGATGCTCAGGTCTTCGGGCTTGAGCACGTTCTTGTAGTACTCGATCAGCTGTTCCTGCTCGGCCGTGGGCGTGCTGTCGCGGAAGTAGAACTCGAAGTGCTGGATGGTGGTGTCGGCATCCACCGGGAACATGTAGAAGACGCCGTAGTTGCCGTCGCCCGGGAGCACGTTCAGCGTGACGTTGGGCCACAGCCAGTACGCGGCGAAGTCGGTGTTGGGGGCGTCGCTGTCATAGGTGAAGGCGTCGCTGCCCGAGCGGGTCTGGCCGACCTGGCTGGTGTAGAGTCCACGCACTTCGTGCTTGTAGGTCTCCATCCTGATCGACTCGACCAGCGCCGGGTGCGCGGTCTGGCAGTGCAGGCATTCCAGGTAGTTGTCGACCACCACCTTCCAGTTGGCCTTCATCTCGTAGCTGAGCTTGTGCGCCGGCACCAGCTTGTCGACATCCGGGCAGCGGGCGCGGATTTCGTCGTTCAGGCCGGCGGCCTGCTCGGCCAGCGGCTTCGCGTCCATGTCCAGGTTGACGAAGACCAGGCCGCAGAACTCTTCCACGCGCACCGGCGTCAGGCCCGCGTTGTCCTTGCAGAAGCCCGGCACGTTCTCGGCGTTGCGCACATGGATCAGCTTGCCGTCCAGGCCGAACGACCAGGCGTGGTAGGGGCAGGTGATCACGTTCTTGGCCTTGCCGGCGCCATCCGCAAACAGCTCATGGGCGCGGTGCGGGCAGACGTTGTAGAACGCGCGCAGCACGCCGTCGCGGCCGCACACGACGAACACGTTCTCGCCGGCCACTTTCACCGTGGCGTACTGGTTGTTCTCGGCCACCTGGCTCTTGTGCATCACGCACACCCAGCTGCGCGCGAAGATCGTCTTCTTCTCCTGCTCGAAGACTTCCTGCGAGGTGTAGTAGTCGGCCGGCAGCGTGTAGGCCAGCGGCGGGGTGGTGCCGCAGACGGGGGCGGTGGTGTCTTGCATGGGGTTGTCTCCTCGTTGGTCTCGGTGCTTTATCGATTTACTAACAGTAAATTAAATTACTATCGGTGATGTGGGATGAAGTCTAGTGAGGAGCGCGGGGGTGCTGCAATTCAAAAAACCGATGAAAATGATCTACTTGATGGTTAATGGCTATCAATTCGCGCGATTTTCGGTGATGGTGTAAGGTTCGAGTTACTCAATTCACCATCGGTTGAAAAAAAGTGGAGGGGATGCCCATGACGGAAGACACTTTTGCCACGCGCCTGAAGGGGGTGCTGGAAGGCAAAAGGATCATGCTCAAGCAGGTGGCAGAGGCGCTGTCGGTGTCGCCGTCGGCCGTGCACAAGTGGACCCGTGGCGGCGAGATCGAATACGAGCGGCTGCTCGCGCTGGCGCGCTTCCTGGGTGTCAACTGGCTGTGGCTGCGCTACGGCGAGCAGGCCATCGCCGACCTGGAGACCAGTATCGCCTCTGACCCGCACATCAAGGAACTGCGCCAGAAGCACCTGGCGGAGATCATGGAGAGCGAGGCGCGCATGAAGTTCGCGCAGGAGGTGTCTGGCATCGTCACGTGGGAATGGAACGTGCTGACCGATGGCCTGACCTACTCGTCCAACGACGTCACGCTGTTCGGCCGCCATATCCGCAACATGGACGACTTCTGGGCCTGCGTGCACCCGGCCGACGTTGCGCGCCTGCGCGAGGTGCTGGCGCGCACGCTGGGCGCGCAGGAGATGCACGAGTGGGAGTTCCGCGTCGTGCATGAGGACACCACGCGCTGGATCTCGTCGCGGGCCACGCTGGTGCGCGATTTCGACCAGCGCCCGGTCAAGATGATCGGCGTCAGCCTGGACATCACCGAGCGGCGACGCGCCGAGGCCGCGCTGCGCCAGAACGAGGCGCTGCTGGCCAAGGCGCAGGAGATTGCCCACCTGGGCGGCTGGTACTGGAATATCCAGACCGACGACTGCGCCTGGACCGACGAGGCCTACCGCATCTTCGGCTGGGCCCCGCAGGCGTTCAAGGTGACCATGGAGCGCTACCTGGCGTCGATCGTCGAGGAGGACCGCGCCCGCGTGCAGGCCGCCATCCGCGCGGCCATCGTCGACAAGGCGCCATACAGTGTCGACTACCGCATCCAGCTGCCCGACGGCAGCCATCGCGACATCCATGAGGAAGGCGAGGTCACGCTGGACGAGCACGGCAACGCCCTGACCATGGTCGGCGCCTCGCAGGATGTCACCGGGCCGGCAGCGCCGCCGGCAACCGGCGGCGGCAAGACCCCGCGCAAGCGTGCGGCGGACAAGCCACGCACAGCAGCCTGACAGCGCCAGGGGGCGGCATGCATTGCCGCCCCATTTTCTTTGGTGCGCCCAGCATGGGCGCACTCCCGTGGGTGCAAGTCCCACCGTAAGTTGATCACAGCGAACGAAGTGAAGCGCAACTGCGTGAGGGTAACCGAGCGTGGGGAGGAAGCGTGGAGCGAAGCTGCGAGCCGAGGGACACGAACCGGATAGAAGGCGGTGCCGACCAGGACGAGCGGGCCAATAACCGCGAAGTTCTCGTGATCAAGGGGCGGCGACGTAAATCCGGCGGTTGTGCAGTGAAGGAGTGCGGTCTTACTTGGGGACGCCCCGCCTTGCGCCTGAAAGGGCGACGGCGTCGAGCCGGAGCGGGGTCTCAGCAGAGGTCATAGTAGTCGGAGGTAGCGCCGGGAAGGCTCGAGTCCGCCGACGAAGGACCGAACGAGAGGGAGTGTTTGAAGCCGTGTCGATGCAACAGGCATTGCGTCAGAAGCCCGCGCGAGCGGGGCGAGCGAGGGGAACGGACGGTGAAGCCGGCCGGGAACGCGCCTGCGACGAAGCCTGCGGCCCGCGACGCGAACCGGAGAGCACAGGGTCGGCGCTGCTGACAGCGGCGCTGACGCGAGAGAACCTGAAGCAGGCGTTCAGGCGGGTCCGACGCAACAAAGGCGCCGCTGGCGTGGATGGTCTGGATATTGATCAGACCGCTCGCTATCTGGTGTCGGCGTGGCCGGAGATTCGCCAGCAACTGCTCAAGGGGACGTACCGGCCCAGTCCGGTACGGCGGGTAACGATTCCGAAGCCGGACGGAGGCGAGCGCGAGCTTGGTATCCCGACGGTGACGGATCGATTGATCCAGCAGGCGCTGCTGCAGGTGCTGCAGCCGATTCTGGACCCTACCTTTAGCGAGCATAGCTACGGCTTCCGGCCCGGCAGGCGTGCGCATGACGCGGTGCTAGCCGCCCAGTCGTACGTGCAATCGGGTCGGCGAGTCGTGGTGGACGTGGACTTGGAAAAGTTCTTTGACCGGGTCAACCACGACATCCTGATTGACCGTCTACAGAAGCGCATCGAGGATCCCGGAGTCATCCGTCTGATCCGGGCGTATCTGAACAGCGGGCTGATGGATGGCGGGGTGGTGCTGCAACGGAACGAGGGCACGCCGCAGGGCGGTCCCCTAACCCCGGCAACAACATAGCAAACTCGCGGGTAAGATGTGGCCTTCGCATATCAAGGGAGTGCCTGGCGCCATGGTCCAGAGAATGTCTTGCCATTGATGCGGTTCTCGTGCTTGAGGCCGTTGCTCCCACTGACTGGGAGTCGCATCGATGACACGGGGACGACGCAAGCACTGGCGAGTGCGTCTCGCTTTTGAGCCGAACCGATATTCCGGCGAACAATTGCAGAAGGCCTACGAACGGCTCAGTCCAGTGGACGCGCGCAGCACTGCGAGGCCATCGGATGCCGAGCCCGAAGTGGCGGCACAACGGGCTATGAAGCGAGGGAAGCGATGAACAACGCTGCCATGGTCGCGCTTTACGCGCGCGTGTCGTCTGAGCAACAAAGCAAACGCGGAACGATTGACAGCCAGATCGCAGCATTGAAGGAGCGGATTCAGGCGGACGGTGCGCAGATTGTGGAGGACCTGTGCTTCATTGATGCCGGGGTGAGCGGTGCAACGCTGGTTAGGCCGCAACTTGAGCGCCTGCGGGACGCCGCCGCACTTGGGACGATCGATCGGCTGTACATCCTGTCGCCAGACCGGCTGGCACGCAAGTACGCGCATCAGGCGCTGCTGATGGAAGAGTTGTCCGCGTGCGGCGTACAGGTGATGTTCCTCAACCACGCAATTGGCACGACGCCGGAAGAGTCACTGCTCTTGCAGATGCAGGGCATGATTGCGGAATACGAGCGGGCCAAGATCGCTGAGCGCAACCGCCGTGGCAAGCTTCACGGTGCCAAACGTGGCAACGTCAATGTGCTATCTGGGGCGCCTTACGGCTATCGCTATATCCGCAGGCAGCTCGACGGGACGCCGGCCCACTACGTCATCGAACTGCCCCAAGCCGCAACGGTAAAAGCGATGTTCCAATGGGTGGGTCTGGAGCGCCTGAGCATCGGAGAAGTGGTACGCCGGCTTGCCGAGGCCGGTACCGAGACGGCTTCGGGTAAGCCGTTCTGGGATCGTAGCGTGGTGTGGGGCATATTGCGCAATCCGGCTTACATGGGACGGGCCGCGTTCGGCAAAACGCAGGTGCGCGATCATCTGCATGTACGCGTACGTGCCCAACGCCACAGCGCTGATGTGCCCAGGAAACCGTATTCGACGATACGCGCGGATCCGCAGCAATGGATCGAAATTCCGGTGCCGGCCATCATCAGTGAAGCGCTGTTTCATACGGTCCAGGAGCAGCTTGCCGAGAACCGCAAGCGTGCACGTCAGAGACGGGATAATGCGCCGCTGCGCCTGCTGCAGGGGCTGACTGTATGCGGACAGTGCCGTTACGCCTATTACGCGAAAAAAGTTAGCAAAGCCGCAGCCAAAGGACATCAGCGGGATTACGCCTATTACCGCTGCGTAGGAACCGACGCCTATCGTTTCGGCGGCGAACGCATCTGTGACAATCTGCAGGTACGAACCGACAAGCTCGACGATCTTGTATGGCAGCAAGTTGTGGAGTTGCTCAGGCAACCAGATCGACTGAGGGGAGAATACGAACGTCGACTGGACGTGTTGGAGCGAAATGAAAAGAACGGCTTCGACACCACCAGCCTGGACAAGCAGCGGCTTCAGCTTGAAAAAGGCAAGTCACGACTGATTGACAGCTACGCGGACGGCATCATCGACAAGGCCGACTTCGAGCCGAAGATGCAGCAGTTGAAGAACCGGCTTGTGCAGATTGAACAGCAGATCCTGGAATCACGGCGCCACGGAGCAGTGCAAAGCGAGCTGTTTCTGGTCATCAACCGGCTTGAGGAATTTGCAACCGCGGTCACCGAGAGGCTGGATACGATTGACCTTGAAACGAAACGCAAGATCGTTCTGGGTCTAGTCAAACGTGTCGAGATCCACAAGGATGAAATCGTAGTTGTGTTCCGCGTCGATCCGCAGCCGCCGGCTTCAAGCAGCGAAAATTCGAACGACTCAGACGAGGGACTGGAAAATATGCAACATTGTAGGCGGCGTACTGTCGCCGTTGCTGGCCAATGTGCTGCTCGATGAGGTGGACAAGGAGTTGGAGCGCCGAGGCCATTGCTTCGTGCGCTACGCCGACGATGCGAACGTGTACGTGCGCAGTCAGCGGGCGGGCGAGCGGGTGATGGCGCTGTTGCGGCGGTTGTACGGCAACCTGCGTCTGAAGGTCAACGAGGCAAAGAGCGTGGTGGCAAGCGCGTTCGGCCGCAAATTCCTCGGCTACAGCTTCTGGGTGGCTGCAGGGCGTGTGGTCAAGCGCAAAGTGGCAATTAAGCCGCTGCTGACGTTCAAACAACGCATCCGCGAACTGACCCGCCGCTCCGGCGGGCGAAGTCTACAGGTAGTGGTGGATCGGCTGCGGCCCTACGTTCTAGGTTGGAAGGCCTACTTCCGGTTGGCCCAAACGCCCAAGGTCTGGCGTGAGCTAGACCAATGGATCCGTCACCGGATGCGGGCCATTCAGCTCAAGCACTGGAAACGTGGCGCGACTATCTACCGGGAGCTGCGGGCCCTAGGCGCGGCGCCCGCGATTGCCCATCGGGTGGCGGCGAACAGCCGTCGCTGGTGGCGCAACAGTGACGGCGCGCTGAATCGGGTGCTGGACATCGACTACTTCGACCGGCTGGGCCTCCCCCGCCTCGCCTAACCTCAACCTCTCGAACCGCCCGGTGCGGACCCGCATGCCGGGTGGTGTGGCAGGGGCGCAGCCACGATGGCTGCCCCCTATGCCGATTGGCGGGGCGCCCCGACAGCTGTAACGACTGTTTCATTGGGGTTCGGGGCCGTTGCGGCAAGGACTTTCGTGCCTGCGCCGCATCGTGGGTGTTTCATTTCCGCGCCTTAAGGAACAAATGTTGCATTGACTCGGATCATGCCCCTATACTGCAAACGCGTAGCCGGGGCCTACCCAGGTACTGGACGGGATATCGAGATGCAAGTGCAAAGGCAGCAGCAAAAGCGACGGTTCATGGCCACCCTGTTATGGCTGGGCGCCGCGGGCCTGGCTGGGCCGGCAGTGGCGGACAGCTATCCGTCGCGCCCGATCCGCCTGGTGGTGCCGTCCGCGGCGGGCGGCAGTCCCGACGTGCTGATGCGCGCACTGGGCGCCGAAGTCGGCAAGTCGCTGGGCCAGTCGTTTGTGATCGACAACAAGCCCGGCGCCTCGGGCGTGATCGGAATCTCAGAACTGGAACGCGCCGCGCCTGACGGCTACACGCTGGGCTACGCCAACAACGTGACGCTGTCGATCAACAAGAGCACCTTCCGCAAGCTGCCGTACCGGCCCGATGCCTTCATGCCGGTGGTGCTGCTGTTCAAGGTGCCGAACGTGATCGCGGTGAAGCCGGATATGCCGGTGAAGACCATTGCCGAGCTCGTGGCCTATGTGAAGGCCAATCCGGACAAGGTCACCTATGCCTCGCCGGGCCAGGGCACGTCCGGCCACCTGACCGGCCAGCTGCTCGCGGACAAGGCGGGGCTCGCCTGGACGCACGTCGGCTACAAGGGCAGCCCGCAGGCCGCCACCGATGTGATGCGCGGCCAGGTCAATGTGCTGATCGACAACATGCCGACCATCCTGCCGCTGATCAAGGCCGGCAAGCTCAAGCCGCTGGCGGTGACCAGCCTGGCGCGTTCGCCGCTGCTGCCGGCGCTGCCCACCATCGCGGAGTCCGGCGTGCCGGGTTTCGAAGGGGTGGCCTGGGGCGGCCTGGTGGCGCCGCAAGGCACGCCGGCCGACGTGGTGGGCAAGCTCAACGGCGCCTTCAACCGCGCGCTGGCGGATCCGGCCATCAAGGACAAGTTCGCCGCGCTCGGTGCCGAAACGGTCGGCGGCAGGCCGCAGGCGCTGGCCGGCTATGCCGCGCGTGAAACCGACAAGTGGGCGCCCGTGGTCAGGCAGGCCGGCATCACGCCGCAGTAACGCCCGCCGAAGAGACAAGGATTTGACGATGGCATCGCAACCCGCCGCGCCCCGGCGCGCCGACCTGATCTTCCGCAACGCCACGGTGGTGGACGGCACGGGCGCAGCCCGCCGCGTGGCCGATGTTGCCGTCGCGGGCGACCGTATCATCGCCGTGGGCGACTGCGGCGACATGGCCGCGGACCAGACCGTGGACGCAGCCGGCCGCGTGCTGGCACCGGGCTTTATCGATGCCCACACGCACGACGACGGCTACCTGCTGGTGCATCGGGACATGACCCCCAAGGTGTCGCAGGGCATCACCACCGTGGTGACCGGCAATTGCGGCATCAGCGTGGCGCCGCTGGTCAGCAGCGCGCCGCCGCAGCCGCTGGACCTGCTGGGGCCGCCCGCGCTGTTCCGCTTCGATACCTTCGCGCAGTGGCTCGACGCGCTGCGCGCGACGCCGGCCAATGTCAACGTGGTGCCGCTGCTCGGGAATTCGACGTTGCGCGTGCGCGCGATGCCGCAACTGGACCGGCCCGCCAATGAGGCGGAAGTCGCCGCGATGCGCGACGAGGTCAGGCTGGCGATGGAGGCGGGCGCCTTCGGTGTGTCGACCGGCACGTTCTATCCGCCCGCGGCAGCCGCCACCGAAGCCGAGATCATCGCCGTGTGCGAGCCGGTCCGCACCCACGGCGGCCTCTATTCCACGCACCTGCGCGACGAGACCGACGACATCGTGCCGTCGATCGAAGAAGCGCTGCGCATCGGCCGCGCGCTCGACTGCCCGGTGGTGTTCTCGCACCACAAGGTGGCGGGCAAGCGCAATCACGGCCGCTCGGTCGAAACCCTCGGGCTGCTGGCTGACGCCGCGCGCCTGCAGCCGCTGTGCCTGGACTGCCATCCCTATCCCGCGACCTCGACCATGTTGCGGCTGGACCGCGTGCGCCAGTCCACGCGCACCATGATCACCTGGTCCACCGGCTACCCGGCCGCGGGCGGCCGCGACTTCCACGAGCTGATGCAGGAGCTTGGCCTGGACGAGGACGCGCTGCTGGCAAAGCTGCGTCCCGCGGCGGCGTTCTACTTCATCATGGATGAGCGCGACGTCGAGCGGATCGCGCAGTTTCCGCTGACCATCTTCGGCTCCGACGGCCTGCCGTTCGACCCGCGCCCGCATCCGCGCCAGTGGGGCACCTTCCCGCGCATCCTGGCGCGCATGGTGCGCGAAGACCAGCTGATGACGCTGGAAACCGCGATCCACAAGATGTCCGGACTGGCCGCGCAGCAATACGGGCTGGCAGACCGCGGCCAGATCGTGCCGGGTGCGTTTGCCGACCTGGTGCTGTTCGATGCGGACCGCGTGCAGGACCGCGCCACCTTTGAAGACCCGCTGCAGCTGAGCACTGGCATCCACGGCGTCTGGGTCAATGGCGCCCGGGTCTGGGAACAGTCCGCGCAGGCGGACAGCGAGGGCAGCGCACTGCCCGCCTTCTCCGGCCGTGTGCTGCAGCGCCGCCCCACCGAAAACACTTCCGTCCGCCGCTGACGCGCGGCCAGGCACCACCAACACACCATCATGACCCACGTATTCCATCGCAATCCGCGCCAGAAGCTGCCCGTTGCCGTTGCCGGGCAGGGCATCGAACTGATCGACAGCGAAGGCCGGCGCTATCTGGACGCTTCCGGCGGCGCTGCCGTGTCGTGCCTGGGGCACGGCCATCCGCGCGTGATCGAGGCGATCAAGGCGCAACTCGACAACATCGCCTACGCGCATACCTCGTTCTTCACCACCGAGGTGTCGGAGACCCTGGCTGACACGCTCGTGCAAGCGGCGCCGGGCGACCTGGACCATGTCTACTTCGTCTCGGGCGGCTCCGAAGCGGTGGAGTCGGCGCTGAAGCTGGCGCGCCAGTATTTTGTCGAAGTGGGGCAGTCCAGCCGCCGCCACTTCGTCGCGCGCCGCCAGAGCTACCACGGCAACACCCTGGGCGCGCTGGCCATCGGCGGCAACGCCTGGCGGCGCGAGCCCTTCCTGCCGCTGCTGGTGCCGGCGCACCACGTGTCGCCGTGCTATGCCTACCGCGACCAGCAGGCCGGCGAGACCGACGCGCAGTACGCACAGCGCCTGGCCGACGAGCTGGAAGCCAAGATCCTGGAACTGGGCCCCGACACCGTGGCCGCCTTCGTCGCCGAAACCGTAGTGGGTGCCACCGCCGGCGCGGTGCCGCCGGTGGGTGACTACCTGAAGCGCATCCGCGCCGTGTGCGACAAGTACGGCGTGCTGCTGATCCTGGATGAAGTGATGTCAGGCATGGGCCGTACCGGCTACCTGTTCGCGTGCGAAGAGGATGGCGTGGTGCCCGATATCGTCACCATCGCCAAGGGCCTGGGTGCCGGCTACCAGCCGATCGGCGCGATGCTGTCGACGCGCCGGATCTACGACGCCATCGTCGGCGGCAGCGGCTTCTTCCAGCATGGCCACACCTATATTGGCCATGCCACGGCCTGCGCCGCGGCGCTGGCGGTGCAGCGAACCATCGCCGAAGACAACTTGCTGGCCAACGTGCTGGCGCGCGGCGAGCAACTGCGGGCACGGCTGCGCGAGGCGCTGGGCGATCATCCCAACCTGGGCGATATCCGTGGACGCGGCTTGATCGTCGGCGTGGAATTCGTGGCCGACCGCGATAGCAAGGCCACGCTTGATCCGGCGCTGAAGACGCATGCACGCCTGAAAGCCGCCGCCGTGCAGAACGGCCTGCTGGTCTATCCGATGGGGGGGACGGTCGACGGCGTGCATGGCGACCACGTGCTGTTCGCACCACCGTTTATTTGCACGCCGCAGGATATCGACAGGATTGTCGAGCGCTTTGCGGCGGCGGTGCAGGCGGTGCTGCCGGCTAGTGTGACGGCCTAAGTCACTGAAGACGTCAGCTTGCCGCTGGTTTTCTCCCCTCTCCCGCTTGCGGGAGAGGGGCAGGGCGTGAGGGTGGGCACTGGCATACCATCGGCTGTACTTCGTGGAGACTCCCGCCCTCACCCCAACCCTCTCCCGCAAGCGGGAGAGGGAGCACACAAGCGGTTAGCGGGCCATGGCGGCAGCGGCAGCGCTGCCCACATCAGCCGAACGCAGCAACCTGCCTGAATGCGCCATGCCCCGGCGCTTGTGCTGACACCGGTTCCGCATCCAGCTTGAACTCGCCCACCACGCGCTGCAGCTCGGTGGCCTGGCCCGCCAGTTCGTGCGACGCACTGGCCGCCTGCTCCACCAGCGCCGCATTCTGCTGCGTCACGGTATCCATCTGCGCCACCGCCTCGTTGACCTGCGCGATGCCGGCGCTTTGCTGTTCAGATGCCGCCGTAATCTCGCCTAGCAGCCCGGTCACGCTGGCCACTGCCTGAACGATCTCCTGCATGGTCTCTCCGGCCTGGCCCACCAGTGCCGAGCCGCTGTCCACCTGCTGCACCGAATCGTCGATCAGCTGCTTGATCTCCCGCGCCGCCGACGCACTGCGTTGCGCCAGCGTGCGCACCTCGCCCGCCACCACGGCAAAGCCACGGCCCTGCTCGCCCGCGCGCGCTGCTTCCACCGCGGCGTTCAGCGCCAGGATATTGGTCTGGAAGGCAATGCCTTCGATCACTTCGATGATGTCCGTGACCTTGCGCGAGCTGGCGCTGATCGCCGACATGGTCTGCACCACATTGCCCACCACTTCGCCACCGCGCGCGGCGATGCCCGATGCGGTTGCCGCCAGCCCGTTGGCGGCGCGGGCGCGTTCGGTGTTCTGCTGCACCATCGAGGTCAGCTCCCCCATGCTGGACGCCGTCTCTTCCAGCGCCGCCGCCTGCTCTTCCGTGCGCTGCGACAGGTCGGTATTGCCCGCGGCAATCTGGTGCGAAGCGGTGGTGATCGAATCAGTGGAAGCGCGGATGCGTGTCACCAGGTCGGTCAGCATGTCTTCCATCTCGCCCAGGCCGCCCAGCAGCCGGCCAAACTCGCCGCCGCGCTCGGTGTCGAACTCCTGGCTGAGGTCACCCGCCGCCACGGTTTCGGCGATGTAGACGGCCTCGGACAACGGCGCCTCGATGCTGCGCGCCAGAGCCCAGACCGCGCCCACCGCCAGGCATAGCCCACCCACGCCCAGCGCGATCAGCAGTTGCCGCGCATCGGCCGCATCCTGCATCCGCGGCAAGGCCACCGCGATCCCGATCGCCATCAGCGACCACATGGCGCCAAACGCCGCGCCCAGGCGTATGCGAATCCCCAGGTTCTGCATGTCTCTCTCCCGTTTCCACCTCAGAAGTGCAGGCACCGGCGTGCCGGCTGCCTGTCTTGCCAATGTCTTCGCTGGCCAACTCTTGTTTAACGGCCGGGACGGTGCGGTCTTTAGCGGTTTCCTGGGCAAGCCGGCCTATGCCGCCGCCGCGTAGTCCGTATACCCCCGCGCATCTCCGCCAAACAAGCTCTGGCTGTCAAAACCAGCCAGCGGCAGGCCGGCTGTAAAGCGTGCCGGCAGATCCGGGTTGGCGACAAAGGGGCGCCCGAACGCGACCAGGTCGGCCAGCCCCTGGCCCAGGATGCGTTCGGCGCGGGCCTGGTCATACTTGCCGGCCACGATCACGCGTCCCTTGTAGGCGGCGCGCAGCGCATGGCGGAAGTCTTCGGGGATGTGCGGCGCGTCGTCCCAGTCCGCTTCCGCCAGGTGGATATAGGCGACGCCGGCGGCGTCGAGCCGCTGCGCCAGCTGCAGGATGGTCGGAATGATCTCCGGGCAGTCCATGTTGCGCTGGGTGATGAAGGGCGCAAGGCGGATGCCGGTGCGGTCGGCGCCGGCTGCGCCGGCGACGGCGGCGACCACTTCCTCGGCAAAGCGGATGCGGTTGGCGATGGCGCCGCCGTAGCCGTCGTTGCGGTGGTTGGAGGTGGTGCGCAGGAACTGGTCGACCAGGTAGCCGTTGGCACCGTGGATTTCCACGCCGTCAAAGCCGGCGCGCATGGCGTTGGCGGCGCCGCGGCGGAAGTCTTCAATCACGGCGCGGATATCGGCCCCGGTCATGGCGCGCGGCACCGGGCAGTCGACCATGCGGCCGACGCCGTCTTCACCGACGACCCAGACCTGCGCGTCGGGCGACAGCGACGACGGCGCCACCGGCAGTCCGTCGGCATGGAAGCTGGCATGCGACATCCGGCCGACGTGCCACAGTTGCAGCACGATGCGTCCGCCGGCACGGTGCACCGCATCGCTGACGCCGCGCCAGCCCTGCACCTGCGCTTCGCTATGGATGCCGGGCGTGAAGCTGTAGCCCTGGCCCTGGGGCGAGACCTGGGTGGCCTCGGTGACGATCAGGCCGGCGCTGGCGCGCTGGGCGTAGTAGGACGCCATCAGCGCATTGGGCACGTTTCCGGGCTGGCTGGTGCGGGCGCGGGTCATCGGTGCCATCACCATGCGGTTGGGCAGCGAGAGCGGGCCGAGGAGCAGGGGGCTGAACAGCTTTGGGGCGGTCATGGTTGGGTTCCTCGTGGGTGCAGGGTGTCGATGCGTCATCGTCCCACTGGCCTTCTCTTTGAAAAACCCCGCATCATTTGCTGCGGCTATCAATTAAAATTTGAAGATCACAGCCATCCGGGAACAACCGATGAAGGCCCTGCAAGACCTGGATATCTTCGTGCGCACCGCCGACAGCGGCAGCCTGTCGGCCGCCGCGCGGGCGCTGGACCTGACCCCGGCCGCCGCCAGCGCTGCGCTCAAGCGGCTGGAGGCGGAACTGGGCGTCCAGCTGTTCGTGCGCTCCACCCGCACCATGCGCCTGACGCAGGCGGGTGAACTGCTGCTGGCACAAGGCCGGCCGGCGCTGGACGCGTTGCAGCAGGTCGGCCAGCAGCTGGCCACCGGCGTGCAAGCCTTCCGCGGGGCGCTGAAGCTGTCGGCAACCTCGGATTTCGGCCGCAACCTGCTGCTGCCGTGGCTCGATGCCTTCCAGGCCCGGCACCCACAGGTGGAGATCCGTCTGCATCTGACTGACCGCATCGCCAATATCTACAGCGATCCGGTGGACGCGGCGTTCCGCTATGGCGAGCCGCCGGACTCCAACCTGGTCGCCTTGCCGGTGGCGCCTGACAACCGCCGCGTGCTGTGCGCGTCGCCGCAATACCTGGCACAGCACGGCACCCCGGACACGCCGCAGGCGCTGTCGGAGCACAACTGCCTGTGCTACATGCTCGGCGACGAGGTGCATGACCGCTGGCGCTTCTGGCGCCATGGCACCGATGCCGTCACGGTGCGCGTGCGGGCCTTCAATGTTTCCAACGACGGCGACGCGGTGCACCGCTGGGCGCTGCTCGGCAAGGGGATCGCGTACAAAGCCTATTTCGATATGGCCGAGGACCTGGCCGAAGGGCGCTTGCAGGCGCTGTGCACGGACTGGGGCACCGAGGCGTCGCCGCTGTACATGGTGGTGCCGGGGCGGCGGCAGGTGACGCCGCTGCTGCGGGCGCTGCGGGATTTCGTGGCGGAGCGGACGGCGGAGCTGGCGGCGCTCGTTGCCCGATAAGGTGGGGGTGTGCGGCAGTGGCGGCATGCCTTGCTCTGGACGAACGATCCCGCCGTGGTATGTTCTGCCCGTCGCGCGGCCTTCGGGGCCGCAACCCGCCCACCGGACCGCATGAACCAACCCATCGACACCGCCGACGACGATTTCGTCGACAACTACACCCCGGCCCTGCTGGCCCAGGCCAGCCAGCTGATCTCGGGGGAATTCCACGTGATCGTGCAAGCCAATGGTTTCACCATCTCAGACTGGCGCGTCCTGTCCACGCTGTCCGGCGGCAAGCCAATCAGCATCGGGGAACTGGCGCAGGTCTCGGTGACCAAGCAGCCCACCGTGACGCGCCTGCTCGACCGCATGGAGGCGCAGGGCTACGTCAAGCGCATCCCACACGAGACCGACCGGCGCATCACGCTGGTGCGCATCACGCCGCGCGGGCAGAAGCTGACCTCCACCCTGATCGCACAGGCCCGGGCCCACGAGGACCATGTGCTGGCGCCACTCGGCAAGAAGAAGGCCGACGAGCTGCGCGCCACGCTGAAGCTGCTGATCCACCTGCACCGCCCTGCCAACTGAGGCCAGGGCCGCGCCTCAGGCCGGCCGGCGCATCTGGAATAGCATCGACTTGCTGACCTCGTAGTAGTCGGCCGGGCCGCCACCGCGCAGGATGGGGCGTGCGGCGGCGGTGTCATAGACCCCGTCCGGCAGGAAGGCCCGGTCGATATGCACGCCAACTACCTCGCCCAGCACCATCCAGGTATCGAGCATGGCGCCGTCGGCCTGGTTCAGCTGCATGACCTTGGTCGCGCGGCACTCGAACGATACCGGGCTCTCCTGCACGCGAGGCGCCGACACCAGGCGCGACGGCACCGGCGTCAGGCCCGCCAGGCCGAATTCGTCGACCTCGGGCGCGACGCCGGCGCTGGTCATGTTCATGCGCTCGGCCAGCGGGCGCGTCACCAGGTTCCAGACAAAGTCGCCAATGTCCTCGACGTTGCGCACGGTGTCCTTGTAGCCGACGCTGGAGAACGCCACCACTGGCGGCGTGTAGTTGAAGACGTTGAAGAATGCGTAGGGCGCCAGGTTGGCGCGCCCGGCCTTGTCCACCGTCGAAATCCAGCCAATCGGGCGTGGGCCGACAATGGCGGCCAGCGGATCGTGCCGCAGCCCGTGACCGCGCGTGGGCTCGTAGAAGTGAATGTCGTCCATGTGCATGTGCGAAGCGTCGTCCCCGCGGGAGCAGGGACGACGAAAGCGTGGAATGGCGCTCAGTACTTGCCGCTCAGCAGCTCACCGCAGCCGGCGACCTCGGCGCGCAGGTTCAGCTTGCGCAGCATCTGCCAGGTGGTGGCCACTGCCGCCGACACCGTCGGGATGCCCGACTCGTCCTGCACCTTCTGGATCGACGGCAGCGACTGCATCTGCACGCAGGCCGACAGCACGATGGCGTCGACGCCGGTGGTGTCGATGCGCTTGTAGATCTCCAGCAGGTTGGCCGGGTCCTGCGCGGCGACCTGCAGGTTGTCGGGGATCTCCAGCGCGGTGTAGTCCTTGACCTCGATGCCTTCGCTCTCGATGTAGTCGACCACCATCTTCGTCAGCGGCTTCATGTACGGGCACACCACCGAGACACGCTTCGCCCCCATGGCGTGCAGGCCGTCCACCAGAGCGCCGGCGCTGGTCACCACCGGCGCGGGGTTGCCGTTGTCGACGGTGCGCTGGGTCAGGCGTGCCTCGGAGCTGCGGTGATAGCCCTTGCCCATGCTCATGATGGCCACCAGGCAGGCGTAGCCCAGCACGTCGACGCGCGCGTCGGAGAGTTCGATGGCGCAGCGGTCGCTGTCGCGGTCCATGGCTTCCAGCTCTTCCTTCACCACCTTCTTCATGCGCATGCGGCTGGAGTGGAAGGTGAAGCGCTCGCCGAAGTCCTTCTCGCGCTCGCGCAACATGGCGGGGATTTCCGTCTCCATGGTGGTATTGGAGGACGGTACGATCTGCCCGATGCGCAGCGGCTTCTGGGGCGTCAACAGGAAAGACATTTACTTGCTCTCGGAAAGGTCGAATGCGTTGAGTTCCGCTTCCTCGGCGTCGAGGTCGAAGGCCTGGCTGGCGCCGTCCAGGAACTGGGCGGGCTGCAGCGGGCGGCGGTCGACGCGCAGGTCGAAGATGTCGAAGCGGTTGTAGTGGCCGGTGATGTCGTGCATCTGGCGCGGCTGGATGCAGCGCGACAGGTCGATGTCGGCGTAGACGATGCCTTCCGCGTCGATCAGCGGCTCGCCGATGACGCGGCCATCCGGGCCGAGGAAGCCGGAGAAGGCGCTGTTGCGGCGCGACAGCAGTTCGCGTGCCTTGGGATTCAGCGGGCTCATCGCTTCGATGATCTCTTCCGAAACCGTCGAGCACGACACCGCGGCGAACACCTTGCCCTCGAAGCAGTGGGCGGCGGCGCGCACCTTGATGGCCTCGGCCATGTCATAGTCGGCCGGTGCCACCGGCAGCGCGATATAGCTGGCCACGTGCATCAGCTCGCCCTGCGACAGCAGCGAAAAGCGCGCCAGCGTGTTGGTGTTCTCGCCGCAGGCCAGCGAGCCGAGCGGGCCGACGCTGGTCTGGTGCACGCGCAGCGCCGAGGCATCGCCGTTGGCCCAGGTCAGCTTCTCGGCCCAGGTGGGCACCAGCTTGCGGTGGCGGCCCAGGATGCGGCCTTCATCGCTGATGGTCACCAGCGTATTGAAGAGGGTGCCGACGCCGGTGCGGCTGCGTTCGTTCACGCCAACGATCACGTTGATGTGGTTGGCCTGCGCCGCCTGCGCGATCTTGCGGATCTCCGGGCCGGGGATCTCGATGGAAGCCTTGACCAGCTTCTCGAACCAGGGGCTGGCGTCGACCGGGTTGGTCAGCCAGCTCCAGTAGGGGTAGCCGGCCACGAACACTTCCGGAAAGGCGACCAGCTTCGCGCCGTTGTCGGCGGCTTCCCTGATCAGCCGGCAGACCTTGTCGACCGTGGCATCGGCATCGAGGAAGACGGGGGCGGCCTGTACGGCCGCGGCCTTGAACTTGGGCAGGTTGAGCATATATGTGCCTCGCTTGCAGCGGTCATCCCCGCTTGCGCGGGGATGACGGGGTTTAGACAGCCACCACCGGGTGGCGCAGTTCGCCGATACCTTCCACCGTGGCCACCACGGTGTCGCCCGGCCACAGCCACTCCTGCGGGGTGCGGCCCGCGCCCACGCCGTCCGGCGTGCCGGTGGCGATGATGTCGCCGGGTTCCAGCGCCATGCCCTTGCTGATGTCCGCGATCAGCGCCGGCACCTTGAACAGCATGTGGCGGGTGTTGGAGCTCTGCTTGGTCACGCCGTTGACGGTCAGCGACAGGTCCAGCGTGTGCGGGTCGGCGATCTCGTCGGCGGTGACGAGGACCGGGCCGAACGGGGCATAGGTGTCCTGGCCCTTGGAGTAGATCCACTGGCCGGCGCGGCGGCAGTCGCGTGCCGAGATGTCGATCATCACGCTGTAGCCGAACACGTAGTTGAGCGCGTCGGCTTCCTTCACGCCCTTGCCGCGCGTGCCGATGATGACGGCCAGCTCGACTTCCCAGTCCATCTGCTGCGTGATTTCCTTGTTGTGCTCGATGGCATCGCCCGGGCCGATCACGGTGGTGGGCGGCTTGGAGAAGATCACCGGCTCCTTGGGCAGCTCTTTCGAGGTGTCCAGGCTGCGGCTGGATTCAGCGACGTGCTCGACGTAGTTCAGGCCGATGCCCCAGATGTTCTTGCGCGGACGCGGGATCGGCGCCAGCAGCTTGACGTTGGAAGCCGGCACGGCCACGCCGAACGGGAGCTTGCCGCGATATTCGCTCAGCAGCGCGCTGGTCGAGCGGACTGCCTCGGGGCCCAGGTCGATGAACTCGAGCATGGTGGAGGGAATGTCCACGCCGACGGCGGCGCCGAAGCGGGCGAGGTCAACGACATTGCCGTCGACGATGGCGCCCAGGCGGGCGGCGGCAGCGACTTCAGCGCGATAGGTTACGAGACGCATGGTTTGATAACTCCGGAAAAGGCCGCAATCGGTGCGGCTGCATAACTTGGAAAACAGGTACTGCTGAGGTTTAAAGGACGACCTGATGCCCGCCGTTCTCCGCCAGCGCCTGCTCGCGATAAAGCCCGAGCGAATGCATCACCGGCAGGTCGTTGAAGCAGAACAGCACGGCGTCATCGCTGGCCGACGCATTCGCGTGCTCATGGAAGGCCCACGACGGCACGCAGAAGATGTCGCGCTCGGTCCAGTCGAAGCGCTGGCCGTTGATGACCGAGTAGCCACTGCCCTTGGCTACCTGGTAGATGAAGCTGCCGGTGTGGCGGTGCGCCTTGGTGGCTTCGCCCGGACGCAGCAGCTGCATGCTGGCGCCGATGGTCGGCATCACCGGGCCGCCGGTGACCGGATTGACGTAGTGCATCAGCACGCCGTCGAACGGGCTGCCGCCGGTGACCTTGCTGTGGCGCACCAGTGCTTCGTAGGTCGGCGCCCATTCGTACTTGTAGAGCGGCGAATACGGCTGGGTCCAGTTGCCTTCGTGCGGGCGCAGGCCCTTGCCGCCCCAGATCGCCGGCATGTCGTCGACCGGGTGAGTCACAGCTTGCTGCAGGTCAGGGTGCACAGCGTAGAAGCCGGCCTCCATGGCATTGACCAGCGGAATGTCCAGGCCGTCCTGCCAGATGCAGGTGGTGCCTTCGGCCGCCACGCCATGCTCATGCCAGGTGCCGTTGGGCGTGAGCACGAAGTCGTTGGCGTTCAGCGTCATCTTGTGGCCGTCGACGATGGTGTAGGCGCCGCTGCCTTCCATGATGAAGCGCAGCGCCGACGACGAGTGAGCGTGCGCTGAGGCGGCCTCGCCGGGATGCATCACCTGCAGGCCCGAATAGAGCCAGCCCACCGCCGCCGAAACGTCCTGGCGGCCCGGGTTGTTCAGGTAGATCACGCGGCGGCCGGCCTTCTCCGGTGTTACCAGGTCGACCGAGCGCAGCACGTGATTACGCAGGTCGCGGTAGCGCCACAGCACCGGCACCGATTCTGACTTCGGCTGCCACGGCTCGATCTTGTTGGCCACGGTCCAGAGCGCGCCGGTCTTGAGCGCATCGAGCTCCTTGTAGTAGGCGACCAGCTCGGGCGTGTCTTCCACGTCGGCGCGGCCGGCTACGTTCTCGCGGTAGGTGTCATACGAGGTATTCGACATCGTCTTCCTCTTTGGTCTGGTTTCTCCCTCTCCCGTGGACGAGAGAGGGGTGAGCCATCGTCAGGCCGCCGCGCGCTTGATGCTGCGCTCCAGCTGATCCTTGGCGAACAGGTACTGCTTGGGCCATTCCACGCGGCGGTAGCCCAGTTGCGCGCTCTCGCGCAGCAGCCAGGCCGGATCGGCCAGGTGCGGGCGCGACAGCGCGCACAGGTCGGCGCGGCCCGAGGCGATGATCCCGTTGACGTGGTCGGCTTCGGTGATCGCGCCCACGGCGATGGTCGGCACGCCTGCCTCGTTGCGCACGCGGTCGGCGAACGGGGTCTGGAACATGCGGCCGTAGACCGGCTTCTGCGCCGGCGTGACTTCGCCGGAAGAGCAGTCGATCATGTCGGCGCCGGCCTCCTTGAATAGGCGCGCCATGGCCACCGCGTCGTCGGCGCTGTTGCCGCCTTCGACCCAGTCGGTGGCGGAAATGCGCACCGACACCGGCTTGTCCTGCGGCCAGGCCGCGCGCACCGCGCGCAGCACTTCCAGCGGGAAGGCCATGCGGTTTTCCAGCGAGCCGCCGTATTCGTCGCTGCGCTGGTTGGTCACAGGCGAGAGGAAGTTCGACAGCAGGTAGCCGTGGCCGGCCTGCAGCTCCAGCCAGTCAAAGCCCGCGCCGGCGGCACGCCGGGTGGCGGAAACGAAGTCATCGCGCAGGCGGTCCATGTCTGCGCGGGTCATGGCGCGCGGCGTCTGCGAAACGCCCGGCAGGTACGGCAGCGCGGAGGCAGAGATCAGCGGCCAGTTGCCCTCGGCCAGCGGGTGGTCCATCTGCTCCCAGCCCAGCTGCGTCGAGCCACGGCGGCCGGCGTGGCCGATCTGCACGCCGATGCGCGCGCTGGTGTGCTCATGCACGAAGCCGACGATGCTGGCGAATGCCGCCGCCTGCTGGTCATTCCACAGGCCCGGGCAACCCTCAGTGATGCGGCCGTCCGGCGACACCGCCGTCATTTCCACCATCACCAGGCCGGCACCGCCCAGTGCGCGGCTGCCCAGGTGCACCATGTGGAAATTGCCCGGCACGCCGTCCTGGCAGGAATACATGGCGGTGGGCGACACCACCACGCGGTTCTTCAGTTCCACGCCGCGCACGGTGTACGGCGTCAGCATCGGCGGCACGGCGGTGGCATCCGTGCCGGCGCGTCCGGCCAGCCATGACTCGTAGCCTTCCAGCCAGGCCTTGTCACGCACGCGCAGGTTCTCGTGCGAAATGCGCTGCGAGCGGGTCAGCAGCGAGTACGCGAACTGCTCGGGCTCCAGGTCTTCATAGCGCCTGACGTTCTCGAACCATTCGGTCGAGTTGCGCGCGGCGTTCTGGATCTTGAGCACTTCCACCGAGCGCACGGCTTCGTAGTGCTTCAGTGCATCTTCCAGCGGGCCGTCGGTGTTGCGGAGGGTGCGCGCCAGCTCGATGGCATCTTCCAGCGCCAGCTTGGTGCCGGAGCCGATCGAGAAGTGCGCGGTGTGGGCGGCGTCGCCCATCAACACCACGGGCACCTTCTTCTCCAGGCCGCTGGCGTCGGTCAGGCTGTTCCAGTGCACCCACTTCTCGCAGATCACGCGCGGGAACTGGATCCAGATCGCGGAGCCGCGCAGGTGGCCGGCGTTGCTGATCAGCGGGTTGCCGTCCAGGTACGGGGCGAACAGCTTTTCGCAGTAGGCGATGCCCTCTTCCTGGCTCATCTGGTCGATGCCGGCGGCCTTCCAGGTTTCTTCCGGGGTCTCGACGATGAAGGTCGACGTGCCGTCCTCGAAACGGTAGGCATGTGCCTGGAACCAGCCATGCTCGGTCGGCACGAAGATGAAGTTGAAGGCGTCGAACACCTTCTTCGTGCCCAGCCAGACAAAGCGGCAGTTGCGCGTGTCGATATCGGGGCGGAAGGTGTCGGCATAGCGCTTGCGCACCACGCTGTTGAGGCCGTCGGAAGCCAGCATCAGGTCGGCGTTGTACTTGCGCGCGATGGCCTGGTCGTCCTCGACGTAGTTCTCGAATACCAGTTCCACACCGACTTCCTCGCAGCGCGCCTGCAAGATGTTCAGCAGCTTCTTGCGGCCGATGCCGATGAAGCCGTGGCCGCCGCTGCGCACCGCGCGGCCCTTGAAGTGGACTTCGACATCGTCCCAGCGGTTGAACGCATCGCCGATGGTCTCGGCCGAGACCGGGTCGGCCTCGCGCAGGTTGTCCATAGTGGCGTCGGAGAACACCACGCCCCAGCCGAAGGTGTCATAGGGACGGTTGCGCTCGACCACCACGACTTTATTGGCGGGATCCTGGAGTTTCATCAACAGGCCGAAATACAGGCCGGCGGGGCCACCGCCGATACATACTATGTTCATGGCTGCTTCCAATCAAGTTACTACCGGAGTCTTTGGCACCCGCGCTGCGGGTACGTCGGCATTCAGACGGTGATTTCGGGAAAAGACCGGTCTGCGGGGACAGGGCCGTGTTCGATGGCGGCTCGCAGGTCATCGGGTACCGGAATGGCCAGGTGCGTGTCCAGCGAAGTCATCACGATGGTCTGCGTGGCCGCCATGCGCAGCTCGCCGTCTGCGCCGGTGCAGCGCCAGGCCAGCGTGATCGACTTGCCCCCCAGGCGCACCACTTCCAGCTCCAGCCAGACCTGGTCGCCAAAGCGGCTGATCGCCTTGAAGTCCACCTCCAGGTGCACGGTCGGCATGCCCAGCCGGCGCGCGCCGATCACGCCGTGGTAGCCGTCCGGCAGCAGGGTGTCGACCCAGCGTTCGATGAGATCGTTGAACAGCACGAAGTACTGCGGGTAGAAGACGATGCCGGCCGGGTCGCATTCCGAGAAATGGATCTTGTGCTGGCGCCGGAAGGTATGCGTAGTGCTCATGGTCTGCGGTTCCTGGGTTTGCGAGTGATCACGCCAGCGCGTGGCGAGCGAGGGCTTCCTTCAGCTTCTTGCCGTGCTCGTCGGCCAGCGCGGCTTCGCGCAACTCGCGCAGCGTGGCCGGGGCCAGACGGGCACCGGCGCGCACCACGGCGTTCATCAGGGTCTGGTAGTTGGTCAGGCCGCGCACATGGGTGTCGCTGTAACCCTTCACCAGCCGCTGGCACTGCACCACTTCCAGCGCCAGCGCAGGGTTGAGGCGCGCGGCGGCCAGCACCTGGGCCAGCCAGCCTTCGATACGCTCGGTTTCCAGCGCATAGCGCAGCGTGCTGCGACGGATGCCGCGCAGGCGCGAGACCGCCCACAGCATCAGGTAGCCCCGCAGCGAACTGGTCGTGACCACGCGGCCCGAGGTGGTGAAGCGGCGCACCAGTCGGTGCACGAAATGCGGCTGCATCAGCCAGCGGCCGAGCCCGGCCGGCAGCGTCTCGCAGATTTCTTCCAGGCGCGGGTGCATGAACTCGTTGATCGCCAGCAACTGCTTGTCGCCGGCGCGCACCTCGCCCCGCACGCGCGCGAAGCGCGAGTCGCGGGTCTTGAGGTCGGCCACGCGAATGGTGTCTTCGTACGACATCCACAGCGCCAGGTGGCGCGCGGTTTCGCGCAGCAGCGCGATGTCGTCGTTGCCGACGGCCTGGCGCACTGCAGCCAGCCGATCCAGGTACAGGCCGGCGTAGGCCACGTCCTGGTAGTCGATCATGCGGCGCACGCCTTCGACCACGACGGGCCAGTTCTCGGCCGGTTGTTCAGTGCGCGCGCGCTGCAGCAACTGGGCAACCCCGGGATCCTGCGGCTTGAGTTCGCCCAGCGGCTTTGCGGCTTCCGCGGGGGGCGTCTCAGCGGCCTCGGCTGTGGCGAACGCCGCGCCAAAAGCGCGCAGGCTGGGCTTCACGCCCACGCCGCCGCGCTCGATGGTGGCTTCGAACTGCGCGCGGCTGAACGGCAGCACGCCGGTGCCCGCCAGCGCGCCGAACAGCACGGCGCTGATGACGCTGCCGCTGGCTTCGGCGGCCTGCGCCATGTCGAAGCGTACAAAGCGTTTGGCGGCCTTGCCGGCATGGGCGATCAGCTCATTGCTGTCGACGCGGCCATCGCCCATCGCGGATTTCTCTGCGATGGAGTACACGCGGTGGGTGGAAGACACCAGCGTTGTGCGATCCGGCGTCACCAGCCCGCGCTGCACGGCGCGGCCGGCTTCCATCAGCTCGGAGGCGAGTACCACATCGACATCGCCAGGGGTGGGCATCAGCGCCAGCACCGGCTGGCGGCCAGCCTGCTCGGCCAGGTCGCGCGGGAACAGTTCGACGTAGTAGATGGTGGCGCCGGTGCGCTGCGCCACGCCGGGCACCGACGTGGTTTGCGCGATATAGCCGTTGTGCTCGCCCAGATCCACGATCCAGTCGGCCAGCACGCCGCCGCCTTCGCCGCCCATGGCGAGGATGGCGACCTTGATTGGCTTGGCACTGAGGTTGTTGGGTGCGTTCACGATTGAACCTCTCCAGGCTTGGTGTTCAGAATGCAAGGCGGGTGCGGCGCGCGGCATCGCGGCGCTGCAGGAAGCCGATCACGCCGTCGCGCAGGCGCTGGCGCAGCTTGTCGATGCGGGTCGGGTTGGTGACGATCTGCGCACGGTAAAAGGACGGGCACAGCACCGCCGCGTGCGAGACCTCGCCGCACAGGCCACAGCCCACGCAGCTGTCCAGCACGGAGGCGACCGGATCGGTGCGCAGCGGGTCCGGGTTGGGCTTGATCGTCAGCGAAGGGCAGCCGGACAGGCGGATGCACGAGTGATCGCCGGTGCAGGTGTCCGAATCCACGCCAAAGCGCTCGCGCACCACGCGCTGGCCGTCGGCGATCGCCTTGCGCGTCTTCGGCTTCTCGCGGCGCTGCTTGTTCAGCATGCATTCGCTCTGCGCGATCAGCACCTTGGGGCCCTTGGCGCCGGTGGTCAGCGCTTCCTTGAGGGTGGCCTTCATCGCCTTCAGGTCATAGGTGCGGCGGATGGTGCGCACCCACTTGACGCCCACGCCCTTGACCGCGTCCTCGATGGCGTGGCCGGTGCTGCGGGTGTCGTTCAGCGCGGTCGAGGACAGAATGTCCTGCCCGCCGGTGGCCGAGGTGTAGCTGTTGTCGACCACGATGGTCAGGTTGTCGCTCTTGTTGAAGACTGCGTTGGCGATGCCGCTGGTCAGGCCGTTGTGCCAGAAGCCGCCATCGCCCATCACGGAGATGGCGCGCTTGCCGCCGGGCGCGTTCAGCGCCGCGGCGCTGGCGCTGCCCAGGCCGTAGCCCATGGTGGTGTTGCCCAGGTTGAACGGCGGCAGGATCGAGAACAGGTGGCAGCCGATGTCGGCGCTCACGTGGTGCTCGCCGATCTCGCGCTCGACCAGCTTCATCGCGGTGAAGATCGGGCGCTCCGGGCAGCCGGTGCAGAAGCCGGGCGGGCGCGCATGCACGCTCTCGTCGACCCGCTTCTGCGGTTCCAGCACTTCGGCAGCCACGGCATCGACGGTGGCGGCCGGCGCCTGCACCAGCGGGATCACTTTGCGTGCAGGCTTGGGTTCCGGCAGCGGCTCGATCTTGCCGTACTGCTCGAGGAAAGCGCGCAGGCCCTTGTGCACGGTCGCGGTGTTGTACTCGCCGGCCAGCGGCAGCAGGTCCTTGCCATGCAGTGTGGCAGTGGTGCCGGCCATGCGCAGGATGTTGGCGGCGTTCTGCTCGATAAAGTTGGGCTGGCCTTCTTCCAGCACCAGCACCGCGCGCTTGCCCGCGCAGAAGCGTTCCCACTCCGAATCGATCAGCGGGTAGGCCACGTTCATCACGTACAGCGGGATCTTCGACTCGCCGAACACATCGGCCAGGCCGAGCTGCTCCAGTGCGCGGATCAGCGTGTTGTAGCTGCCGCCCTGCACGGCGATGCCGATGTCGTCCATCTCGCCCTGGAAGAATTCATTGAGCTGGCGTTCCTCGATGAACTTCACGGCGGCGGGCCAGCGCTGCTTGATCTTCTCGTGCTCGTGCACAAAGCTCGCCGGGGGCAGCACGATGCGGCTGAGGTCGCGCGTAGGGTTCTCGAGCGCGTCCTGGATGGAGAACTTCGAGCGGCGGTTGTCGGAGGCCACGAACTGGCCATGTACGTGGCATGAGCGCACACGCAGCTGCAGCATCACCGGAGTATTGGACGCCTCGGACAAGTCAAAACCGTCCTTCACCGCCTGCACGATGCACGGCAGGTTGGGGCGCGGATCGAGCAGCCACATCTGCGACTTCATCGCAAACGCGTGGCTGCGCTCCTGCATGATCGAGGAGCCTTCGCCGTAGTCTTCGCCGACGATGATCAGCGCGCCGCCGGTGACCCCGCCCGAAGCCAGGTTGGCCAGCGCGTCCGATGCCACGTTGGTGCCCACGGTGGCCTTGAACGTGACCGCGCCGCGCAGCGGGTAGTTGACCGAGGCCGCCAGCGATGCAGCCGCGGTGGCTTCGCTCGCGCTGTTCTCGAAGCGGATGCCATGCTCGGCAAGGATGTCCTGCGCATCGGCCAGCACGTCCATCAGGTGCGAGATCGGCGAGCCCTGGTAGCCGGCGACGTAGGCGACGCCGGACTCCAGCAGCGCCTTCGTGACCGCGAGGATGCCCTCGCCGCTGAATACCTCGCCGGAACCCAGGCGCAATTTCTTGACTTCTTCGGCAAACGAACGCTCAGCCATGGCTTTTCTTCCTGACGCTCACGTTGGGGTGAGACGAATATAGTTTAAGCAGAAATATTTCCATAATCATATATATGCACGGAGCTCGAGGTCACGGGGACGGCTTCCGTGGAAGCCGAAGTCCCTCCTCAGGCCATCTATGCGTTGCTTTGCTGGCCGGCGCGGGCCACGATGACTGGTTGCCGTGCCGATGGCAGCAGCGCCACAGCCAGCGCAGCGGCAAGGCCGGCAATTGAGAACGTGATGAAGTTCCAGCCGAAACTCAGGCCTGAGCCGGCCACGTAGCCGCCGACGAGCGGGCCGCTCATGGCGCCGAAGCGCGCGAAGCTCAGGGCCCATCCTGTTGCCGCGGCCCGTGCGTGTGCCGGGTAGTAGCCGGCCAGATAGCCCGTAAGGATCAGGGATGCCGAGACGCTGCCCACGCCTGCCAGTGCGACCAGCAGGTAGTTGACGGCAACGGAGTTGCGGAACATCAGCGCGCCGATGGCGAGAGCGCCGATCAGGTAGAAAACCGCGACGGTGCCACGTGCGCCTATCCTGTCGGCCGCGCTGCCCAGGAAGAGGCCGCCTACCGCGGAAGCAAGGCTGAAGATAACCAGGAAGGAAAGGCTGGAGCCGAGGTCGTAGCCATTCTTGCGCATGATGGTCGGCAGCCACGTATTGAGGCCGTAGACCAGCAGCAAGCCGAAGAACAGTGCGATCCAGAAGCACGCCGTCGCACGTAGCTGCTTGCGGGCGAACATGCTCGACATCACGTCGCGCCAGGTGGCGCGGGCGGCGCTGTTGGCGGGCCGGGCTTGTGACGGCAGCCGGCCATTGCCAGTGCGATCGGCCAATGCCTGCGCTTCATCGATTCGCCCTTGCCCCACCAGGTACTCCAGCGACTCGGGCAGCAGCCACGCCATCAGCGGTATCAACACCATGGGCACGGCACCCAGGCCAATCACGCCACGCCAGCCAAGACTGGGCAACAGCCACATCGCAATGAGCGCGGCGCAAAGGATGCCCACGGAATACCCCGAGTACATGAGCCCATAGTTGAAGCTGCGGCGGTGCGGCGGGGAGTACTCGATGGTCAGGGCGGCGGCGACGGGAATGACGCCACCGAGGCCGAGCCCGCCGATGAATCGCAGGATGCCGAAGGTGGCGGGCGTCGGCGCATAGGACGCCCCCAGCATGGTCAGCGAGAACAGGGAAACGCAGAGCAGCAGCATGCGGCGGCGGCCGATCATCTCGCTCAGCGTGCCGATCAGGAAGGCGCCAAAGAACATGCCGACCAGGGCATAGCTGCTGAGGGCACCGAGTTCCAGCGGCGTCAGGTTCCAGTTGCGGTCGTCGGCAAGTGTGGGCAGTACCGCTCCCATGACGCCGACGTCATAGCCTTCAAAGAGAATCGCAAGGAAGCATACGAAAAGTACGGTATAGGTCGCCCGAGAAGCGGGGCGCCAGGGCTGAGCGGTGCCAGCTGGGGTCATTGTCTGTCTCCTGATGGGTGGCGGATGGTGAACCGGAGAAGCCGCCAGGGAACCTGTTTCGCGCGATCGTCGCCACGCGCTCGTTATCGTTCCACATAGTTTAGGCATAAACATATGATTGTGGAAATATTTTTTTTTGGGCGACCAAGAAAATCTGATCGGCGCCTCGAAGGGAGGCGCCGGGCTCCTGCTAGAACTTGTGGCGCAGGCCCAGCCCGAAGGTGTTGCCCGGATTCAGGTCGGTCACCTTGTCATAGCGCCAGGCGGCATAAAGATCAGTGCGCTTGGAGAACGGGTAGTCGTAGGCCAGCGTGGTGGTATCGCGGCGGGCCGAGCCCAGCGTCTCGTTGCCGCCCTGCCAGGTACGCACCCACGTTGCCATCAGCGAGCCCGGTCCCAGCGGCGCGCTCGCGCCCACCTGCATGGTGCGGTTGCGCTGGCGGCTCAGCGCGCTGAAGCTGTTGTCCGACTGCGCGTACTGGCCGAACAGCTTGACCACCTTGAAGTCATAGGACAGGCCGGCCAGGTAGGCCATCTGGTAGCTGGCGCCGCTGGCCGCGAATTCCGGCGCATTGACCCCCGCCCGCTGCACCGCCAGCGTGGCGCCAAAGTTGCCGTTGAAGTAGGTGGCATTGCCGCCGTAGTTCTGCTTGCCCTGGTGGCCGGCGCTCTCGCCGGTCGAGTAGATCGCATTGAAGCGCAGCCCGCCGAAACCGGGGCTCTGGTACAGCACTGAGTTGTCCCAGGCGGTGTCACCTGCGACCGAGTTGCCGACCGGCGAGCCAGGCGGCGTGGTGTAGGCATGCAGGAACATCGGCGAGAACACGGCCGAATCCGCCACCGGGTTGAACAGCAACATCGACACGAACCACGGCGTGGTGTTGCGGCCGAGCTTGATCGCGCCGAAACTTCCGTTCAGGCCAACATAGGCATTGCGCCCGAACATGACGTCGCCGTCGAAGCGGCCGACCTTGCCATTGTCCGTGCGGAAAAAGCTCTCCAGCGTGAACTCGGCGTTCAGGCCGTTGCCGAGCGCTTCCTGCCCGCCAATGCCCCAGTACGAGGTGGTCAGGCCGGAACTGTCGACGACCGCAGTGCTGTGCGCATCGCCACTGGCGCGCACGGAGCCGGCAAAGGCGTCGATGGTGCCGTAAAGCTGCACGGCGCTCTGGGCATGTGCGGCGCCGGAGGCGAGGCTGCCGGCGGCCGCCGCGGCGGCCAGGATCCTGCGTTGGTGCTTCATTTGTCTTCTCTTCCTCTCTCTTCTTTTGTGGACGTCCGCGGCCTGTCAGGTGGCCGTGATCGCCAGTACCCGCAACGGACTGCCCGACCCGTTCTGGATCTTCAGCGGTGCCGCCACGATCAACGCGCCGGTAGGCGGCAACTGGTCCAGGTTCTTCAGGCATTGCAGGCCGTACTTGTTCGCGCCGTGCGTCAGCGTGTGGCACGGGTATGGCAGCGGCCACGCGTACGACTGGCCGGCATCGGTGTTGATGGTTTCGACGCCGAAGCCGTGGACGTTGCGCTCATGGATCAGCCATTCGACCGCAGCCTGTTCCGGGCCGGGAGTATGGGCACCGTCCTCGCGCAGGCCGAGGAACTCGGCGGGGTCGGTCTTCTTGCTCCAGTCGGTGCGCAGCAGCACCCAGGCACCGGCGGGAATGCGGCCGTGTTCGGCTTCCCAGCGCTGCAGGTGCGACACCGTCAGCACCCAGTCGGGGTTCTGCGCCACTTCAGCGCTGGCATCGACCACTACCGCGGGGGCAATGAAGTTGGCCGGGTCGATGGTGTCCACGGTGTTGTTGGCGTGGTCCTTGCCCGAGATCCAGTGCACCGGCGCGTCGAAATGCGTGCCGGTATGCTCGCCGCAGGAGAAGTTGTTCCAGTACCAGCCCGGTCCCTTGTCGTCATACTGGCTGATGCGCTCCATCTTGAACGCCCACACCTGCCCGAATTCGGGGGGCAGCACCAGCGCGGGGAAGTCCGGCGACAGGGTCTGAGTCAGGTCGATAATCTTTGCCTTGCCGCTGGAAAGGTCCGCGGCAAGCTGTTGCACGGTGTTGCTCATGGTGTCTCCTTGTTGTGTGCGCCGTGTCAGGCCGACGCGTGTGCCAGCCGCGTGTACCGCCCCTGCCAGTAGAGCAGCGGCGCCGGGGCCTGCTCGGCCACGTGTACCGCCCGCACCCGCCCGATGATCAGGATGTGCCCGTGGCGCTCCAGCAGTTCCTCCGCCTCGCAATCCATGGCCACCACGGCATCGGCCAGCACCGGGGCGCCGTCGCGGGTGAGCTGGGTCCAGGCGTCGCCGCCGTAGCGCGCGGCGCCGGCCTCGCCGCCAAAGCCGGTGAAGCGCTGCGCGATCGCCTGCTGCTCCACGCGCAGCAGGTTCACGCCGAAGCGCCGCGTGCTCTGCAGCAGCCCGGCCGACGAGCTGGTCGCCTTCATCGACGCCACCACCATCGGCGGCTCGGCCGAGAACGACGACACGGAGGTCGCGGTGAAGCCGCTGCGCTCTTCGCCTTCGGCCACCGTCACCACGGTCACCGCGCCGGCGAAGCCACGCATCGCCTGCTTGAACTGCTGCTGCAGCGCAGCCAGCGGGTCGTGCTTACTGGCCGCCATTTTTCGACCCTCCGGGCTGGCGCAGGCCGCGTGCCTCCAGGATCGGCAGTACCGTGTCGCGGAAGTACGGGAACTCCTTCACGTAGTCGACGAACGACAGCGTGGTGCCCTTGAAGCCGGCTTCGGCCAGCGCGCAGATGCCGTCGGCCACCTGCTCGGGCGTGCCCACCAGCGGGAAGCCGCCGTGGCCGGCCGCCATGCGGTCGCGGATCAGTGCCAGCAGGTCGTGCGGGAACGACTGCGCGTTGGCAAACTGCAGCGCCACCAGGTTGTCCACCGCGGCCCAGTCGGCGTTGTCCTGCGCAAAGTGGCGCAGATAGTCGCGCGCTTCCTGCTCGGTCGGGCGGCACACCACGTGCGAGAAGGTCAGCACTTGCACTGGCTTGTCTGCCGCACGGGCCTTGGCTTTCAGCTCGGCCACTTCCACTTTGGAACGCGCGAGGTCGATCGCCGGCGTGAACAGGAAGTTGGCGTTCTGGATGGCGAAGTCGCGGCCTTCGCCGGAACCCGCGGCGTTCAGGATCGGCGGGCGCTCGCCGTGCCACGGCTTGGGCAGGCCGTAGATGCCCTTCAGGTGGAAATTCTCGCCGTCATAGTTGAAGGCGCCGTCGCGCTCCCAGATCTGCTTGATGACGTCGAACCACTCCTGCGCATAGCTGTAGCGCTTGTCGTGGCCGGCGGCCAGCGGCAGGCCCAGGGCTTCGTACTCGGGGCGGTTCCAGCCCGCCACGATGTTCAGGCCCGCGCGGCCCTGGCCGATCTGGTCCAGCGTCGCGATCTGCTTGGCCACCACCGCCGGGTGGTTGGCCGCGGTGTGGATGGTCGCGAATACCGTCAGGTTCTTGGTCTGCGCCAGCAACCCGGCAGCCCACGTGATCGTTTCCAGCACCGAGCCGTGGAAGTCGGTCTCGCCGCCGTAGCCGATCCAGCGCGCGATCGGCAGCATGAAGTCGATACCGGCGTCGTCCAGCATCCGGGCCAGCTTCGCGTTGTTTTCCCACGAGTTGTCCCAGCGCTCGCCGATCTTGGTTACCGACATGCCACCCGAGCAATTGGTCGCAAACGTGCCCAGTACAAAGTCCTTCGTGTTCAGAATTTTTCTCATGCGTATCTCCCGGCCAAGTAGAATCCCTGAAGCAGGCGCCGCACACGGATAATGCGGCGCCCGTACTGCCCTGATAAACCCACGCACGCAACGTGCGTCGAGCTGACAATGCCCAAGACCTCGAGTAACTCCACGCCATCCGCGAAAATCGACCGCACTGCCGAGCAACATCGCTGGCACCTGGCGACGGATGATTTCAGCGTCGAGATCACCGACCTCGAATACGCCGTCATGCGGGTTTATCAGTCGTTCCTGCGGTGGCAGTCCGAATGCCTGGCTGCCGTGACCGGTATTACGCTGAGCGGGCAGGAAAATACCCTGCTGCACATCATCCGGATGCACGAACGGCCCAAGACCATCAAGGACCTGCTGCACATGACCAATCGCCAGGATGTGCCCAACATGCAATATGAGTTGCGCAAGCTGCTCAAGGCCGAACTGGTCGAAAAATACGGCAGCGCACGCACGGGCATTTACTACTTCGCCACTGACGAAGGCATAAGGGTGTGCGACGAATTCGCCCGCTTGCGGCGCGAGACATTGCTCGAGACCGCGCAAGGCGAATTCGGCCCTAAATCCGGCGCCCTAAAGGCGGCCGGACAGCTGGAACAACTGGAAAAGGTCTACGAGATCGCGACGCGCGAAATCGCAACCTATCACCGCCGTCGCTAGAAAGAGTGGTTTTGGAAACTCATCGGGGGCGCTGTCTCCTGGTGGCGCGTGACGTATCGCGCGCATCGAATAAATAATCAAATAAAAGATTTATTTGATTCAAATGTAGCGCACTGCCGCGGGCTTCGCCAAGGCTTTTTGCCCTAGGGAAAACACCAAGTGGGATGGCCCTGGCGGCTCGCCGTCATGGGAGCTATCTGGCCCGACGATTAGCCGAAGGTAGGAACTACCTGTTGAGGAAAGCTGCTGGAAGGGGTCTTGTCGCAATAATTTCGCGACCGGCGGGGGGCTGGACCTGGCGGCGCTCGTTGCCCGATAGGGTGGGGGTGTGCGGGAGTGGCGGCATGCCCGCTGGCGTGCCGCCTGGGTGCTTTTGCGCTCAGTCCACCTGCGCGCCCGATGCCTTCACGATGCGGGCCCACTTGTCCATGTCGGACGCCAGCATCTTGCTGAACTGCTGCGGCGTGCCCGTCATGACTTCGGCGCCCTGTGCCGCTAGCTTGTCGCGCAGGGTCTTGTCCGCCAGGATCTCCTGCATGGCCTGGCCAAGCTTTTGCGTCACGTCCTTCGGCGTGCCCTTGACCGCGAACAGGCCGACCCAGAGGTCGCCGCTATAGCCGGGCACGGTTTCGCTGATCGCGGGAATGTCCGGCGCGAACGGCGAGCGCTTGGCGGAGCTGACGCCGAGCGCGCGCACCTTGCCCGCCTTGATATGGGCCAGCACTGACGGCAGGCTGGCGAAGGCCAGCGGCACCTGGTTGCCCAGCACATCGTTCAGCGCTGGCGCGACGCCCTTGTAGGGCACGTGTTCGAGCTTGATGCCGGCCATGCTGTTGAGCATCTCGCCCAGCAGGTGGTTCAGCGTGCCATTGCCGGCGGAGGCATAGCGGTAGTAGTCCGGGCTAGCCTTGGCCATCGCGATCAGTTCGGGCAGCGACTTGGCGGGGAAGGCGGGATTGGCCACCAGCACGTTCGGCACGCTCGCCACCGGGGCGATCGGCTCGAAATCCTTGACCGGGTCGAACGGGATGCTGCGGTACAGTGACGGGTTGATGGCCTGCGTGCTGCTGATGGTCATCAGCAGCGTGTAGCCGTCCGGGGCGGTGCGGGCCGCTGCCTGGGTGCCGATATTGCCGCCGGCGCCCGGGCGGTTTTCCACCACCACCTGCTGGCCGAGCCGTTGCGACAGGGTCGCGGCGACCAGGCGCGCGACGATATCGTTGGTGCCGCCCGGCGCCTGCGGCACGATCATCTGGATGGGCTTGGACGGATAGGGATCGGCGGCGAGGGCCCTGGCGCTGAACAGCGGCAGGCAGGCGGCCAGGGCAGCGGCGGCTGCCAGGGCGCGGCGGGTGCGTTGCATGGTGTCTCCTGGAGTTGCGGGGCCGTGAATGCCGGCCCAGGCTGGTGGCAACTCTAGCCGACTGCTGCGCCGGCGTGAAATTCAATCGCCGACTACGGGCATAAGTTTTATTGATCGGCTGCAGGCGGCGGAATGAGCGGCGGCTTGAGCGACCCGCCCGCCGCAATGCGTTCGGCCACCAGTTCGCGCAGCACCTCCGCCACGGCCTCGGCCGCGCTGGTGCGCGGCAGCGCGCGTGGCCAGCACAGCGACAGCGTGCGGCGCAGTTCCGGCACGATCAGGTGCCGCGGCACTTCGCTGTCCGCGTCGGACAGCGACGACGCGGGAAGGATGGTGCAGGCCAGGCCCTCGCGCGCGGTCGCTAGCAGGAAGGGCAGCGAATCCAGGTCGGCCACCACGTTCAGCGGCACGCCGGCCTGCGCGAAGGCAAGCTCGACCACTTCGCGCAGGCCCTGCGAGCCGCTTGGCAGCACGAGTGGCAGCTCGCCCAATGCCTTGATCGCGACCGTAGCGCCTTCCGCACCGGCCTGCGCCCGAGGCTTCGCTTGCGCCTTTGTGCGCCCGCGCGTCACGGGAAGCGTTCCGACCAGGTATAGCGATTCGCTCGCCAGCCGCTCCAGTTCCACCGCGCGCGACGGCACATCGCGGAACAGGATGGCGAAGTCCAGCCGGTTGTGGTCCAGCAGCTCCGAGATATAACCGCTCATGCTCTCGAACAGCTGCAGCCGGATTTGCGGATAGCGGGCGCGCACGGCGCGGATCAGCGGCATGCCGAATGCCGCTGCCGCCGTGGTGGGCAGGCCGATGGCAACCATGCCGGTGACATCCGTGCCCGCCACCCGGGCCTCGGCGCCTGCGATCTCCACCTGCCGCAGGATATTGCGGGCGTGGCGATAGAGCGTGCGGCCGGCTTCCGTGGGCCTGACGCCCATGGCGCCGCGGTGGACCAGCGGCACGCCCAGCTCTTTTTCCAGCGCCGCCAGCTGCTGGCTGAGTGCGGGCTGCGCCACGCAGACCACTTCGGCTGCCCGCGTCAGGCTGCCCTGGTCGACGATGGCGATGAAATAGCGCATGGCGCGCAGGTCCAAGGCAGGCTCCGGGAGAATTCCAAAGTATTCATTTTACTTATGATCCCCTCGGCAATCGGTATTTCCCAGGTGCGGCGCGCTCCGGTAGATTGCCGTCAGGACATTGCGCAAAACCGGATACCACCATGCCCCATCCCCTCGAAGGCATCACCGTCGTTTCCCTGGAGCAGGCGATCGCGGCCCCGTTCTGTACCCGCCAGCTGGCGGACCTGGGCGCGCGCATCATCAAGATCGAGCGGCCTGGCAGCGGCGACTTTGCCCGCGCCTACGACACGCGCGTGCGCGGCTTGTCTTCGCACTTCGTCTGGACCAACCGCTCCAAGGAGAGCCTCACGCTCGACGTCAAGCACGCCGCGGCCGCCCCCGTGCTGGCCGGACTGCTCGAACGCGCGGACGTGCTGGTGCAGAACCTCGCGCCCGGCGCGGCCGCGCGCCTGGGCCTGGACTTCGACAGCCTGAGCGAAAAGTACCCGCGCCTGATCGTGTGCGATATCTCGGGCTATGGCAGCGACGGCCCGTACCGCGACAAGAAGGCCTACGACCTGCTGGTCCAGAGCGAGTCCGGCTTTGTCTCCGTGACCGGCACGCCGGAGGACGGCGTCAAGGCCGGTGCCTCGGTGGCCGATATTGCGGCCGGCATGTATGCCTATACCAATATCCTGGCCGCGCTGCTCGAACGCGGCAAGACCGGGCGCGGCAAGCGCATCGATATCTCGATGCTGGAATCGATGGTGGAGTGGATGGGCTTCCCGCTCTACTACGCCTTCGATGGCGCCGAGCCGCCGCCGCGCGCGGGTGCGGCACATGCCACCATCTATCCCTATGGCCCGTTTCCGACCGGCGATGGCAAGACCGTGATGCTGGGACTGCAGAACGAGCGCGAGTGGGTCGTGTTCTGCGAGGCAGTGCTGGGCGAACCCGATCTCGCCACGCATCCCGACTTTGCCAGCAACAGCCTGCGCAACCAGAACCGCGCGGCGCTGCGCGCGCGCATCGTCGACAGCTTCTCGGGCCTGACCGCCGCCGAAGCGGTCGACCGGCTGGAGGCCGCCAGGATCGCCAATGCGCGCGTCAACACCATCGCTGACGTATGGGATCACCCCCAGCTGGCGGCGCGCCAGCGCTGGCGCCAGGTCGACACGCCGGTGGGTCCCGTGCCGGCGTTGCTGCCGCCGGGCATGACCGAGGCACGCATGGACCCGATTCCGTCGCTCGGCGCAAACACCGATGCCATCCTCGCCGATCTGGGCCAGACCGCGGCGCAGATTGCCGCGTTGCGCTCAGCCGGCGCAGTCTGAAAGGAGCGCCATGCCGATCGCCAATCCGCGCAGCTACCTGTTTGTCCCGGCCTCGCGTCCGGAGCGCATCGCCAAGGCGATAGTCTCCGGCGCCGATGCCGTCATCGTCGACTTCGAGGATGCGGTCGCGCCCGCCGACAAGGGGCAGGCCCGCGACGGACTTGGCGCCCCATGGGCGGCGCTTTGCGCGCAGGCATCGGCAGCCGGCGTCGCCATGCTGGTGCGCATCAACGGGGCCGATACCGCGTACTACGAAGACGATCTCGCCTGGTGCCGCGCGCAGGGTGTCTCGGAAATCGTGCTGCCGAAGGCTGATCCGGCCGGCGTCCATGCGCTGGCTGCGGCATTGCCCGGTGTGCGCTGTTTCCCGCTGGTCGAGAACGCCGCCGGCTTTGCCGGCTTACGCGAGCTGGCCCGTGCCGGCGGCGTGGTCCGGCTGCTGTTCGGCAGCATCGATCTGATGTTCGATCTCGACGTGCAGGACGACGGCGAAGCGTTGCACCACTTTCGCAGCCGGCTGGTGCTTCATTCCCGCGCGGCGGGTTTGCCCGCGCCCGTGGATGGCGTTTGCACCGCAATCGGCGATGACGCCGCACTTGCCGCGGAAACGCGCCGCGCCCGGGCCTTCGGCTTTGGCGCCAAGCTGCTGATCCACCCGGGCCAGGTCCGCGGCGTGCACGACGGCATGGTGCCGTCGGCCGATGAACGGCACTGGGCCGTGCGTGTCATGGCCGCGGCCGCCGCTGCCGATGGCGCCGCGGTGGCGGTGGACGGCAAGATGGTGGACCGTCCGGTGCTGGAGCGCGCGCGCCGGATCTTGTCCGGCGCTTAGTGTCCTGTATCCGCAGATACCTTGCCATGAAATCGCCCAGTTGGCCGCCATGCGTCGTTGCTCGTCGTTGCTCGTCGTTGCCATAGCTATGGCTATGGCGCCTCCTCGCGCCTAGCCTGACAGCCAACTGGACGATTTCATTTTGGCAAGCTATCTGCGGAACAGGACACTAGTCCGCCACCGTCAGTCCAGCCGCTTGCCCGCCGTCTCCGGCACCATCGCCAGCCCGACCAGCGAAATCAGGCCGCAGCCGATCACATACAGCGCCGGGGCGCTGGCGTTGCCGGTCAGTTCGATCAGCCAGGTGGCGATCAGCTGCGCGAAGCCGCCGAACACCAGCACGCCGATGCAATAGACTACCGACAATCCGCTGGCGCGGATGCGGCGCGGGAACAGCTCGGTGATCAGCACCACGGACGGCACCACGTTCAGCACCAGCGGCAGGGCCAGCATCGCGACCACGGCCAGCAGCGTGCCGAGCGACGGCCGTGCGTTGAGCAGCAGGAAGGCGGGGTAGACCAGCACCAGCATCGCCACGCGCGACCACAGGATGGCGGGCTTGCGGCCGATGCGGTCGGACAGCCTGCCGGCATACGCGGACAGCCCCACCTGCACCAGCGCGGCGACGCAGCCGGCGGCCATGCTGAGCCCGAGCGGGATCTTCAGCACCGTCACCGCGTAGCTGGTCATGTAGTGCAGCACGATATAGGTGGCGGAGGTGCCGCCGATGGTCACCAGCACGCCGGCCACCACCACGCGGCCGTGTCCGCGGAAGATTTCAGTCAGGCCTGCACGTTCATGGCCCGGCGCGCCGGCGGCCGGCGCTTCGGCGGTTTCTTCCAGGTGACGGCGGATATAGAGGCCGAGCGGGATCACCAGGATGCCGATGGCGAACGGCACGCGCCAGCCCCAGCTTTGCAGGGCGTCAGGCGAGAGCCCGTTGGTCAGCGACAGCCCGACCACCGCCCCCAGCAGCACGCTCACGCCCTGGCTGAACAGCTGCCAGCTGCCGTAGTAGCCGCGGGAATGGTCGTCGGCGTACTCCATCAGCAGCGCCGTGGAGGCCCCGACCTCGCCGCCCAGCGCAAAGCCCTGCAGCAGCCGCGCCAGCACGATCAGCAGCGGCGCGGCCAGCCCGGACTGCGCATAGGTGGGCGTGACCACGAACAGCAGCGAGCCCAGCCCCATCAGCCACAGCGTCAGCGCCATGGCCGGCTTGCGCCCCACGCGGTCCGCATAGAGCCCGATCAGCAGGCCACCGAGCGGGCGCGCGACAAAGCCCACGCCAAACGTGGCCAGCGACAGCATCAGCTGGCCGAAGCTGCCGGTCACGGGAAAGAACAGCTTGCCAATCAGTACCGCGAAGAAGCTGTAGACGGTGAAATCGTAGAACTCCAGGCCGTTGCCAATGGTGATGGCTGCGATCACGCCACGGCGCGGTGCGGCGCGGCTGGCCGGGGGCGCGGCATAAGCGCCGTCCAGCGGCTGCGCGGGCAGGGAAGTGGGCATTCGGTGTCTCCGTGGGTGGGGTGGCGCCGGCCTTGGGGCCGGTCATTGTCGACGGCGGAGCGTGGCTCAGCGCAGGTAGCGCTCGACCAGCTTGATCCAGTAGGTGGCCGCAAGCGGCAGGCAGGCGTCGTTGAAGTCGTAGCCGGGGTTGTGCACCATGCAGCCGCCCTCGCCATCGCCATTGCCGACGATCAGGTAGCAGCCCGGGCATTCCTGGAGCATGAAAGAGAAATCCTCGCTGCCGGTCAGCGGCACCATGTTGTCGATCAGGCCGTCCTCGCCCAGCCATTCACGCGCGACCTCGCGCGCCATCTCGGTCGTGGCGGGGTCGTTGACCAGCACCGGGTAGCGGCGGTCGTAGTGGACCTCGGCGCTGGCGCCGAAGCTTTCGGCCTGGGCATGCGCCAGCGCGGTGATGCGTGCCTGCAGCAGGTCGCGCACCTCGGCCTTCAGCGCGCGCACCGACAGGCGCAGCTCGGCGCTCTCGGGGATCACGTTGGGCGCCTTGCCGGCCTCGATCGCGCCGACGGTCACGATGGCCATGTCGAGCGGGTTCACATTGCGCGCCACCACCGACTGCAAGGCCATCACCATCGACGCGCAGGCCACCACCGGATCGACCGCCCGCTGCGGCACCGCGCCGTGGCCGCCGCGTCCGGTGACGCGGATCGTGACAGTATCAGACGAGGCCATGAACGGCCCGCCCAGGAAGCCGAACTTGCCGGTCGGGTGGCCGGGCATGTTGTGCAGCGCGAACACCGCATCGCAGGGGAACAGGCGGAACAGGCCGTCCCGGATCATCTCGCGCGCGCCGCCCATGCCTTCCTCGGCCGGCTGGAAGATGACGTGCAGCGTGCCGCGGAAAGGCTTGTGCTCGGCCAGGTAGCGGGCCGCGGCCAGCAGCGTGGCGGTGTGGCCGTCATGGCCGCACGCATGCATCTTGCCATCGATCTTGCTGGCATACGGCAGGCCCGTGGCTTCGCGGATCGGCAGCGCATCCATGTCGGCGCGCAGGCCGATGGCGCGGCCTTCGCCGTGACGCAGCGTGCCTACCACGCCGGTTCCGCCCAGGCCGCGATGCACGGCATAGCCCCAGGCCTGCAGGCACTCCGCCACCAGGTCGCTGGTGGCGAATTCCTCGAAGCCGAGCTCGGGATAGGCGTGGATGCGGTGACGCAGGTCCACCATCTCGGCTTCGATGGCGCGGATGCCGGGCAGGACGGGATCGGGGTGCATGGGGTCTCCGGAGGCTTTGTCGGGGGATTGCGTGGGCCGATCTTATGCAGGGCCCGCGCGTGCCGATAGCCGCAATACTGTTATCCTGACAACCATTGGTTGTCACCAGTTCGAACCGCCATGACGATGAAACTCCACCAGATCCAGGCGCTGGTCGCCGTTGCCGACGCCGGCAGTATCCGCGCCGCCGCCCGGTTGGTCGGGCTGTCGCAGGCGGCGGTCACCAAGGCGCTGCGCGAGCTGGAAAGCGAGGCGCGGCTGCCCTTGCTGTCGCGTACCGCCAGCGGCGTGGCGCTGACCGAGGCGGGGCAGCGCATGCTGGGCCACGCCCGGCTGGTGGTCGGGCAGCTCGCCCGCGCCAGTGAAGAACTGGCCACGCTGCGCGGCGAAGGGGTGGGGCGGCTGAGCATCAGCGTCACGCCCTGGGTCATGCTGACCTTCCTGCCGCGCGTGCTGCTGCGCTTTCGCGAACGCATGCCGGGCGTGCAGGTGGAGATCTTCGAAGGCCTGACCGCGGTGGCCTTGCCCCGCTTACGCGAAGGCACGCTGGACTTTGCCGTGGGGCCGTTCACGGCGGCGATGTCCACGCAGGAATTCGAGTGCGAGCCGCTGCTTGCCTACACCTCGTGTGTGATCGCGCGGCGCGGGCACCCGTGCGCGGATGCGCGGTCGCTGCACGGACTGCTGGAGCAGGACTGGGTCGTCAACTACACCGCGGCCAGCTACGAGTCCTTTATGCGCAACCTGTTCTGGCAGCATGAAGCCCGCATCGACCCGGCGCGGCTGCATTGCGCGCACTCCACCGCGCTGCTGCTGGAGTTGATCCGCAATGCCGGCATGATCAGCTATTGCCCGCGGCCGCTGTTGCTGACCGAGTCGATGCGCGGCTGGGTCCACGTCTTTGCGCTGGCCGAGCAGTTCGAGACCAGCCGGCTCGGCGTCATCACGCGCCACAACGCGGTGCGCAGCCCTGCGGCGCAGTGCTTCACCGACTGCCTGCTGCAGGAAATCCGGCGCCGCGCGCGCTCGGCGGCGCAGAAGGACAGTGAGTTGTTCGACGAGCTGGAAGTCCTGTACTGACCGCCCAGGGGCTCGCGACTGCCCCGGAAAAGAAAATCGGCCCCATGGGGGCCGATCAGTCAGAGTGCGACGGGATCAGGCAGCTTCTTTCAGTTCAGCCAGCGCACGCCGGCCCGCGACCAGTTGCTGCGCAACTTCGGCCACGCGGGCACCCAGGTGCTCGGCGGTGCGCAGGTCGGCCAGCGGCGGCACCACGTCGGCGCTTTCATCGGCGTTGGACTGCGCGGCGGCGCCCAGGAAGAAGCCGTGGCGGTTCAGCGAGTCCTCGGTCGACTTGGAGTTGTTGTGGCCCGGGGGCAGGCCCAGGTTGACCCAGTGCATGCCGTGCTGCGCCGCGAAGATCGCGATCTGCTGCAGCGTGGCCAGCTTGTCGCCGGAGCGCGAGGCCGCGTTGGTGAAGCCGGCCGCGACCTTGTTGGCCCACTTGCCGCCCTTGGCAAAGACATTGCGCGAGGTGGCGTCCATGAAACCCTTGAACTGTGCCGAGGCGCTGCCCATGTAGGTCGGCGCGCCGAAGATGATGGCGTCCACCTGCTCCAGCGTGTCCCAGTGCTGGTCGATGTCCTCGACCGGAATCAGCAGGCTTTCAGCGCCTGCGACATTGCCGGCCCCGCGCGCAACGGCCTGGGCCTGCTTGGCGGTGTGGCCGTAGCCGCTATGGTAGACGATGGCGATGCGGGTTTGTGCGGTGGTCATGATGGTGGATCCCTTGGTAGTTGCGGAAATCTGAATACCCTTATGCTGCATCGCGTGATGGACTGGTGCGGTTGCGGCGGGTGATGAAAGCAGTGTAGAGAGCCATGGAATTGGTTGCGTGAGCGTCCATGCAATCAGTTGTTGAATTTTTCTGAACATCTGGAATCCGGTTTCGGCATGGTCTCTTCCGCGGGTTTTCCCCGCAGCCGCGCGCGTGACAATAGTGCTGTCGGCACGATAAAGTTGCGACACATTCACCTGTGCCCGGCGCCCCCGTCCTCCGCGCCAGAACCCGCAACCGCTTCCGATCCCCATGAAACCAGGCGGCAGGCAGATTTTGGCGGTCCGGCAGCAGCGCCGTTCCGGTATCCCCCGCATCCCGTTCGCGAACCGCTCCGCGCTGGCGTTGGCCGCGCTGATCCTTGCCAGCACCGGCGCGCGTGCCGCCGACCCGCCCGGCACGGCAGTGGCCGCTGCCACTGCTGAAACGCTGCCCGACGTGGTGGTCAGCGCCACCCGCGGCGAGCAGCGCCGCTTTGATGCGCCGGCGGCGGTGGACAGCGTGCCGGTCGATCCGCTGCGCAGCGCCACGCCGCTGGTGAACCTGTCCGAGGTGCTGGCCGGCGTGCCGGGCGTGGCGGTGCGCGACCGGCAGAACTACTCGCAGGACCTGCAACTTGCGGTGCGTGGCTTTGGCACGCGCTCTACCTTCGGCGTGCGCGGCGTGCGCCTGTATGTCGACGGCATCCCGGCCACCATGCCGGACGGGCAGGGCCAGGCTTCCACTGCCGACCTTGCCAACGCCAGCCGCGTCGAGGTGCTGCGCGGCCCGTTTGCGCAGATGTATGGCAATGCGTCGGGCGGCGTGGTGCAGGTGTTCACGCCCGATCCGCCCAAGGATGGCTTCAGCGGGCGCGCGTCGACGGGGTTCGGCTCGGATGGCCAGTGGCAGGCGGGCATCGCGCTGGCCGGCGGCAACGACCGGCTCGGCGGCTCACTCAATGCCTGGACCTACCAGACCGACGGCTACCGCGACCACAGCGCGGCGCGCCGCTACCAGCTCAATGCCAAGGTCGTGGCGCAGCCGGCCAGCGGCACGCGCGTGACCGGCCAGTTCAACTATTTCAACCAGCCGCTGGCGCAGGACCCGCTGGGGCTCACGCGTGCGCAGGCCGATGCCAACCCGCGCCAGGCGGTGCCCGCGGCGACCCAGTTCGATACCGGCAAGAATGTCGAGCAGACCCAGGCCGGCGTGGTGGTGGACCACCAGCTGACCGGGACCGACAGCTTGTCGGCACGCCTGTACGGCGGCACGCGCAACCTGTACCAGCGGCTGGGCCTCAGCGGTGCCGCGCCGAATTCGGCCGGCGGCATCGTCGACCTGGACCGCACCTACGGCGGCGCCGCGCTGTCGTGGAGCCGGCGCGCCACCACCGCCGCCGGCCTGCCGCTGCTATGGAGCGCCGGGCTCGAAGCCAACGGCATGCGCGATGGCCGCAACGGCTACGTCAACCAGAACGGCACGCAGGGCGCGCTGCGCCGCGACGAGACCAATACCGCGACCGACCTTGGCGCCTTTGCGCAGTTCGACTGGAGCTTCCACTCGGCGTGGCAACTGGTGGGCGGCGTGCGCGCCAGCCGGGTGCGGCTTGGCATTGACGACCACTTCATCAATGCGGCCAGCCCCGACGACAGTGGCAGCGCGACCTACAGCAACGTCAGCCCCGTGCTTGGCGTGGTGTGGCACGCGCTCGATTCCCTCAACGTCTACGCCAACCTCGGCCGCGGCTTCGAGACACCGACGCTGACCGAAGTCGCCTACGGCCCAGGCGGCGTCGGCAGCAACCTGGGGCTGCAGGCCTCTACCAGCCGCCAGGGCGAGATCGGCATCAAGTGGCAGGCGGCGGGGCAGCGGCTGGAGGCGGCGCTGTTCGATGCCGACAGCCACGACGAAGTGGTGCCCCAATCGAACAACGCCGGGCGCACCGTCTACCAGAATGTCAGCGGCGTGCACCGGCGCGGCTTTGAACTGGGCTGGCGCGGCGGCTTCCTCGGCGAGGTGGGCACGCCGGGCAAGGGCGGCGGCGGCCGTATCGAGGCAGGACTGGCCTATACCTGGCTCGATGCTTACTTCGGCGACAGCTTCGTCAACGCGCAGGGCCAGACCGTGGCAGCCGGCAACCGCCTGCCCGGCACCGCGCGCCACAGCCTGGGCGCGGACCTGTCATGGCGGCCGGCAGCGCCGCTGACGCTGGGGGCCGAGATGCGCGTGGACAGCCGCGTCTACGCCGACGACCTCAACACGCAGGCCGCGCCCGGCTATGCGGTCTTCAACCTGCGCGCCGGCTATGAGTTCCGCATCGGCCCGACCCGGCTCTACGTCTTCGGCCGCATCGACAACCTCACCGACCGGCGCTATATCGGCTCGGTGATCGTCAACGAGGCCAACGGGCGGTATTTCGAACCCGCGCCCGGGCGCCGCTTCTTCCTGGGCCTGCGCGCCGCCCTTTGAGAGTGGCTAGCTCCTGACCAGCAGCACCGGGCAGTGCGCGTGGGCAAGGACTCGCCTGGCCACCGAGCCGATGATGGCATCCAGGAAGCCGCCGCGGCCGTGCGAACCCATCACGATCAGGCTGGCGCCAATGCTGCCCGCGTACTCGACGATGCGCGCCGGCGCGAAGCCGACGACGCCATGGCACTCGAAAGCGATACCGGCCTCGCCCAGGATGCTGGCCACGGACTGCATCGCCTTGTCGTTCTGTTCGCGATGCCAGGCATCGAGGGTGTGCCGGTCGATGAAGGTCTTGATGTCGCCAGCCACATCCGGCTCGCAGTGCATCACGTGCACCACGAAGTCGCGGCTGAACAGGGGATTCTGTACCAGGTAGCGCGCGGCCGCGTCGCTATAGGCCGACCCGTCGGTCGCAAGCAGGATCTTGTTCATGGCATTGCTCCTTATGTGCGCCTGTTTCCCGCCCTGCGCTCGCGCGACGCGCAGTGGCTACCCAGCTCGTCGCCGGCGTGTGCAAGTGTGCGCCGGGCCCTGGCCTGGCTGACCAGGACCGACACCAGCAACGTCATGGCGACGGCGCCGAGAGACCAGTGCACCGGCACATGGAACCACGGCTCGGCCAGCATCTTGGCGCCGATAAAGGCCAGCACGATGGCCAGGCCGTACTTCAGGTGTTGGAAATGCTGCGCCAGGTTGGCCAGCAGGAAGTACAGCGCCCGCAGCCCCATGATGGCGAAGATGTTGGAGGTGAAGACGATGAAGGGGTCGGTGGTGACGGCGAAGATGGCCGGAATGCTGTCGACGGCAAACACCAGGTCGGTCGCCTCGACCAGCAGCACCACCAGGAACATCGGGGTCGCATGGCGCAGGCCGTCCATGCGCACGAAGAAGCGCTCGCCGTGATAGTCCGCGGTGACCCGCATATGCGCGCACAAGAAGCGAACGATGGGATTGCGCGAGAGATCGGGGGCACGCCTGGAGACGAACAGCATCTTGATGCCGGTGAACAGCAGGAACACGCCGAACACATAGAGGATCCACGAGAATTCGCTGATCAGCCACACGCCGGCCAGGATCATGGCGGCGCGCATCACGATGGCGCCGACCACGCCGAACAGCAGCACCCTGCGCTGCAACTCCGGCGGCACCGCGAAATAGCCGAAGATCATCGCGAACACGAACATATTGTCGACCGACAGCGACAGCTCGATCAGGTAGCCGGTATAGAACTCCAGCACCTTGCGGTCCGCGGTCTCGCGTCCGGTGCTCCCGGCCAGCAGCCACCAGAGGGCGATGCCGAAGAGCAGGGCCAGGGTCGACCAGGTCAGGGTCCAGCCCAGCGCTTCACGTGTCGAAACACGGTGCGCGCGCCGGCCGCCAAGGACGAAGATGTCCACGACCAGCGTCCCCAGCACCAGGACCAGGAAGCCGGCCCACATCGGGGCGGTGGCAAAGGTATCCATGCCGCTAGTGTCCTGCGCCGTCGGCAGATGTCATGGCAAGTTCCTCGCGGCGCGGGGCACTAGGCCCGCCTTCCATCCCGGTGCGTCGTGCGCCGGGCGTCCGGCTCGCCGCAGTAATGCAGGATCTCGGCGCGGGCGGTGTTGCGCAGGCGCATGGCGGCCGGCCAGTCTGCGCCGTCCGGCCAGAGCGGGCTGCCGAATACCACGCCGATCGGCCCCCGGCGCGGCAGCCACTGGCCGTCGCGCAGCACCGAGCGGGTGCCGCGGATGGCGACCGGCACCACCGGCGCGCCGGCCCGCGCGGCCGCCAGGAACGCGCCGGAGCGGAAGGCCTGAAGCCCCGGGGCGCGCCCGAAGGTGCCTTCGGGGAAGAACAGCGCCGAATGCCCGGCGCGCACCGCCGCCACTACGCGCTCCACGTCCTCGTGTTCGCGCACGTTATCGAAGCGGTCGATGAAATCGGCGCCGATGCTGGCCAGGTAGGTGCCGGGAATGCGCTGGCCCTGCAGCTCGCGCTTGGCGACCATGCATACCGGCGCGGGCAGCGCCGCCACCAGCACGATGCCATCCAGGTAGCTGGCGTGGTTCGAGACCAGGATGCAGGGCCGGTCGCGCGGCAGGTGCTCAAGCCCTTGCACGAACCATGGCACCGCGCCCAGCCTGAGAAACAGCCGGGCAGCGTGGTGGCTGAGCGCCCAGCCCAGTGCCGGCCGGTGCAGTGCAACTGATGCCAGCCAGGTTGCCGGCGCCAGCGCGGCGAACAGGAGCCAGGCATAGAGGGCGTAGGACAGGCCCGCGGCGGTCTGCCGGCCGCGCCGCAGCTCCGGCCGCAGCGCGCGCCAGCCAAAGCGCGCGATCTGCAGCCAGGGCGCCTCCACGCCACGGCCGGGCCGTCCGTGCTCGAAGCGCTCGCGGCAGGCGGCGCGCCGGATCTTGCCGCTCGATGTCTTCAGGATGCTGTGCGGCGGCACCAGCGCGATATGGTCGGGCGGCATGCCCAGCACGTCGAGGGCGGTCTTCAGCGCCTGCCGGTGCAGCGCGCGGCGCGCCTGCACATCCTTCTCGGCGGTTTCCGCCATCACCACGATGCGTTCGGTGCCGCTCTCCGGATCGGGACTGCCGAACACGGCCACGCAGCCCTTGCGTATGCCGGGGATGGCGCCGACCGCCTGCTCCAGTTCATAGGGATAGATATTGCGGCCGCCGCGCACGATGGTTTCCTTGGCGCGCCCGGTGATATAGACCTCATCGGCGGCGATATAGGCATAGTCGCCGGTGTTCAGCCAGCCGCGGTCGAACAGCTGGCGGGTCTGCACGGGATTGCGGAAATAGCCGCTGGTGGCCGAAGGGCCGCGGAACTGCAGCAGGCCCTCATGCCGCTCACCCAGTTCGCATCCGGTGGCGTCGACGATGCGGACTTCGTGGCCGGACAGCGGCCGGCCGCAGGACGGGAATTCCAGGGTCTTGCGCTCACCATTGGGCTCGCGTTCGCCGGCGGGCACGGCCACGGCAGTGCGCGTGAACTCGGCGCGGTCGATGCGGTCGGCGGCCAGCCCGCGGCCCAGCGGCGGAAAGGTCAGGCCCAGCGAGGCCTCGGCCAGCCCGTACACAGGCGCGGCGGCCTGCGGGTGCAGGCCGTAGCGGGCAAAGCGCTCCATGAAGGCGCGCATGGTCTGCAGGCTCACCGGCTCCGCGCCATTGAAGACGAAGCGCCAGCTGGAAAGGTCCAGGCCGGCCAGGTCGGCATTGGCCAGCTTGCGCAGGCACAGCTCGAAGGCAAAGTTGGGCCCGCCCGAGAGCGTGCCGCGGTACTTGTGGATCGCCCAGAGCCAGCGCTCGGGCCGCGCCAGGAAGGCAAGCGGTGACATCACCACCAGCGGGTAGGCGTAGTACAGGCTGCCCAGCCAGGCGCCGATCAGGCCCATGTCGTGATAGAGCGGCAGCCAGCTGACAAAGACGTCCTGCGAGCCGACGGCAAGGGTCTTGCCCATGGCGCGCAGGTTGGCCAGCAGGTTGGCATGGCTGAGCACGACCCCCTTGGGCGAGCCGGTGCTGCCCGAGGTGTATTGCAGCAGGGCGATGTCGTGCGTGCGCAGCATCGGATGGACCGGGGCGCCGCCGCCGTCCTCCAGTTCCTGCGGCGTGAGCACGCTATGCAGCGTTCCCGTGCTGGCCTTGAGCAGGGCCGCCAGCGGCCGCGCCTGGGCCACCGTGATCAGGATCGGCGCCTGCGCGTTGGCCAGGATGCCGGCGTGGCGCTGCAGGTGGTCGCCGATCTGCGCCAGCCGCGCCGGCGGGTAGAGCGGTACCGGAATCCCGCCCGCCAGCAGCACGCCGCAGAAGCTGTAGAAGTACTCGGGGCTGGTGGGCAGCATGATGGCCACGGCCGTGCCCGCGCTCACGCCGCGGGCGACCAGTCCGGCGGCGATGGCCGCGGCGCGGCGGTGCAGCTGCGCAAAGCTGATCTGCGTGTCTGCGCCGTCGCCGTCCTGCAGGATGATGTGGGTGCGCTCCGGGTGGCTGCGCAAGTGCCAGCGCAGCACGTCCGGCAAGGTGGCGGCGCCCTCGGGCGCCTGCGCCGCCCGGGCAGGGCGGGCCTGGCGCAGGTGCGCGCCGCTTGCGCCAGGCGGGAGGTCCTGGGCGGCGAGCAAGGCACGCAGCAGCGCGCGCGGGGTGTCGGCCTGGGCCAGCACCTGCTCTGGCAGGCTGACGCCGAAGCGGTGTTCAAGGCGGGTCAGCAGCTCGGCGCGCGTCAGGCTGTCAAAGCCCAGTTCGCCTTCGAGCGTGCTGTCCAGCGCGACCGTCACTTCAGACTCTGCCGGCGGGCGCATGGCCGAAGACATCTCCCGCACGATGCCGAGCAGGGCATCCTCGTAGTTCTGCCTCGGGGGAGAATCCGCTTTCATGCGCGTACGGCCTCTGTCCACGCAACGCCGCGGCCGCCGCCGAATTCTGGCTGGCACGGCGGCCGTTCCGGATGGCGCCTGGACTGACACCCTAAAGATAGCCCGCGTGCGGAAATTGTCGAGGCAGGTGCCGAACCGGGTACAGGCCGGCAAGCCCCCGACTGCACGCCGATCCGGCAGCATCGTGCACATGGCAAAGAAATTCGCGCTCGCACGCGGGCTGCCTCTCTATGCTGGAAGGTAGAGCGCTGACGCGCATTCCCGAGGATGGCAACGTCATGAACGACGATGCAGCCCTGGCCGGCCGGATCCTGGAGGTCGCCCTGATGCTCGGCGAGCGCAGCGGTTGGGACGCCCTGCACCTGCATGACGTCGCCGATGACATGGGCATCGGCCTGGACCAGATTCATCGACATTACCTGCAGAAGGACGACCTGGCCGAGGCCTGGTTCGAACGTGCCGACCTTGCGCTCGTGCGCGCTGCCACGCGTGAAGGCTGGGCTGCCCTATCGCACCGCGAGCGCCTGGAGCAGGCCATCCTCGCCTGGCTCGAGGCGCTGGCCCCGCACCGGCAACTCACCGCCCAGATGCTGCGCTACAAGCTGCAGCCAGAGCACGTGCATCTGCAGGTACAGGGCCTGCTGCATATCAGCCGCACCGTGCAGTGGCTGCGGGAATCGGCCCGCCTGCCCGAATCCGGCTGGCGCCGCGAAGTGGGGGAGGTCGTGCTGACCGGCATCTTCCTCTCCACCTTCGGCTACTGGCTGCGCGACCGTTCGCCGGATACCGGGCGCACGCAAGCCTGGCTCGAACGGCAACTGCGCTGCGCCGAGCGCCTGGCCTGGCGCCACCCTGGCGACAAGGGGGGCCGGTCGGGATGGATACGATCACGCATGCCTTGATGGGAGCGCAGGCCGCGCTTGCCATCCCCATGGCCGAGGCCCCCGGCCGGCGACTCAGCACGCGCGAGCGCCTGCTGCTGGGCGCTGCCGCCGGTGCCTTTCCGGATATTGATTTTCTGGGCTTCCTGGTCCATCCGCTGCGCTTCCTGGCGCAGTGGCACCAGGGGCCGACCCATTCGCTGCTGCTGCTCCCCGCCTGGGGCGCGCTCCTTGCTGGCCTGTTCTGCCTGGTGGCCCGCCGGCGCGAGGCGTGGAGAGATGCGCTGGCGGTCAGTTGCCTCGGCGTGGCCAGCCATATCGCGCTGGACCTGATCACCGTCTATGGCACCCGCATCTTCTATCCCGGCTCCGAGCGGCGCTTCAGCCTTGGCACCAGCTTCCTGGTCGATCCGTTGCTGAGCGGCATCGTCGTGTCCGGCCTGGTCCTGGCACTGTTCCTAGCGCTGCAGTGGCGCAGTCGGGCCGCCCTGGCGGGGATCGCGCTGCTGTGCGCCTATGTCGGCGCCCAGGCCGTGCTCAGGCAACGGGCGCTGGAACTGGGCAACGAATCCTTGCGCGCCGCCGGCATCCAGGCGCAGGGCGTGGACGCGCTGCCCCAGCCATTTTCTCCGTTCAACTGGAAACTGATCGCCCGCGCGGAGACAGACTACCGCGTCGCCCACGTCAACCTGGCCGGGCATCCGGCCTGGGTGCCGCAATGGCAGGTGCTGGGGCGCCTGCCGGCCATGGCCAGGGCCTACGAGCCGCCCGCGTGCATGGCCTGGACACAGCGGCCGCGGCCGCCGGAGGCGCCGGCTGAGCAGGCGCTGGCATGGCAGCTCTGGGTGCGGCCGGACTTTGCCGATTTCAGGCAATTCGCGGTCTATCCGGCCTTGTCCGCCATCACGGCGATGCGGGCATCGCCATCCGTGCCGCCGGGCGAAACAGTCGCCTGCGTCTGGTTCACCGACCTGCGCTACGACCTGCCCGCGCTGGAAGACACCTTCCGCTATGGCTACTGCCGCGACAGTGCGCAGGCACCGTGGCGGCTGTACCGGCTTGCCTATTTCAGCCAGGACCAGCGTCAGCGCCTCGACTAGCATGGCAGCGAAGCCTCTGTCGGAAAGCGGTCATTGACGCTGACTTACCGTGACCGGGACGATTTTTTCCAGTTGGTCCAGCAACAGCTCCTTTTGCTGGGCCGGCAGCTTGACCAGACTGGGATACATGTTAATCAATGCCAGCCGTTGCGAAGACGACTTGGAGGGCAGCAGCATGAGCAACCCCGCCTTCTCACGGTCGGACAGCGATGACAGCTGCGGTAGCGCGCTGAGTTGCACCATACTGGCGGACCCAACCGAAGGCACGGCAGCTTCGTCCGTCACGGCCGACGGTGCCCATTTTGCCCCTCCTGGCGACGTGCTTTGCGCGGCCAATGGGCTCGGTCCCGACGAAGCTTGCTGCGTGGCTGCCATTGATGCGGGGGCGGAATCCCCTCCGCCGCATCCGGTAAGCAGCAGACTGAACAGCAGCATCCACCGAGCATGCAAAAAATGGCGCGGTGCATGCCACCCGTGGCAATTAAGGTGAACGTCTTGTTGCATGGTCAAGCATCCGATGATTCAGGAAAAAGCGGGCGTGGCACCGCATGAAATGCTGGTACCAGCCGCCACCGATTGCAGACGTGCCAGCGGATGCTGGCACGCCCATCCCTATGGCTTAGGACGCCCTCGCGTATCAGCCGAATGTGCCGAAGCCTGTGCTAAGTCAATCAAGGACCCACGATGCTGATATAAGGCTGGGTGAAGCCCGCGAAGGTGACCGTATACACGAAACCCGCAAGGGTTGGGCCCGCGATCAGCTGCTTGGTCCAGTTCCCGTTGGGGCAGGTGGCCGCGTTTAGTAACTCCTGGGTGGTCGGCGCCGTCGTACTGAGCGGCGGCACTACCAGCTGCCCGTTCCTGGAAGGTCTCAGGGTTCCCGACGAAGTAGCGTCCGTGGACTGCGTCTTCACCTCGACGATCTGGCCGCCATGGTTTGTGCACTGCACGGTGCCTGAGTAAGTCGCTGACAGAATCGCTGTCGCATTAGTTTTGCCGACCCCCCCGATGGTGGTCCCGGTACAGCTGACATCCTGGCTGGAATTTACGGTGCATACCGGCTCGGCAGAGCCGCTTGCATAATGTGCTCCGCTGGGCCCATTGGCGGCAATGGTTTCGGCCCAAGCTGCGGGAGCGACCAGCACCGCAGCCAATGTAACTAAAGCTAGATTCCTCATCTTTTTCTCCAAGAATCCATTGAGCCCCCGGATGAGAAAAATTGGCTTGCTGTTTACTTTTTTCTTCGCTCCGCAGTATTCAGCAGATCCTTAAAGCTATGATGGTTACCTCCTCGCTTCGTATTAAAAAATATGCGCTTCAGCATTGCTGCAGAATTTACATTTTGGTATGTAATAACGTTCTCGAAAGTATAGTTAAAGCAAGGCGGCGAACTGGAGATTTCTTTTGGTTCAGGGGAAGTTGTGCGCTGTATTTTTGGGCGCAATGGCTGCCCAGTCGACCTATACTTATTTTTTTGCCGCGCTGCAGATCCACAAGGTTGTCATCGGCCGCATTAGGCAGCAACATGCGCTGATACCGGCCCACCGAGGCTGGTTGCCCAACAGGCATGGCCAGGTGCGGTTCTCAATTCTTATTAATAGAAAAACGACAAAGCGGAAAAACGACAAAGCGGAAAAACGACAAAGCGTCGTACGATTTCAGCGTGCGGCTCCAGACTCGTCGAAGTGGCGAATAAGTCTGCCTTTGCGTTGCACGTAATACAGGCTATGCCGACAATGCGGTCGCCGCCAAGGCGCGTCGGATGGCTGCGTCGGGTCGGCGAGAGACAGTGAGCAGGCATGCGCGGGCCCGGGGCTGGTACAAGGGCGCGGACCTTGTGGCCTACTGCGTGTTTGGCATGCGGGTCGGCAAGGGAAAGGATTTGCGCCGGCAGCCGCTGGAGCGTCCACTCCGTCGACTTCTGGCCGAGCCGCGTGCAGGGCTTCTGTACGCGGATAGCGTCGAGGATGGCGCGTGGCTGTACGGCCATGCGCTCTCACCGGGGTGGAGGGAGTGGTGAGGAAGCGCGCCGGCTCGCTGTATCAGGACGGGGAGCGCTCGCGCGAATGGATGAAGATCAAGCGTCCCGGCGCCGTGCCGCCGCCGAGGTTCACCCGGTAATCACGTCTCAATAGGCAAGTAATTGCCCTATTCGCCGTTGAAACACACTTAATGGCGCAATGGTTTAGATACTCTGGCGGATGCCGATTCAACGACCATCATTCAGCATGGAATGTGCGGGGCTGCTGTTTCGCCTCGCATTTAAGGCCCTCGGGGAACCCCCCGGTCCCCGGGGGCTCTTTTTCTTCATTAGATGGGCGACATCACTGAATGATGCATTGGCATATTCTGTTTCCGCCAAGTTTCAAGCGAAAGAGTGTCGAAGTCACGCACTGATCTCGCGCTGGCGGTGGGTAGTCGCAAAGCGCGCGCCGGGTTTGCGCGCTAGTACGCAGCCAACGCCGTTCAGCCCTTGGGCGGGATGATGGTCTTCGACGCCGTGACACGGCCGGCGATGGACAGCACGGCGCCAAGGATCGACGTGACCACGTCGAGCGTATAGTCCTGCAAGGTCTGTCCGGCTGCCATCTCCGGCAGCGATCGCACTGCCGGGCCCGCGTTGTGCCGCAGCCTGTAAGCAGCAGCACAACGGCAATCAGGGTGGAGCCTTTCCAGGCTCGCGGTCGCGTTGATAAGTGTGACGTCGATGCTGCCGCGCGGCCTTCTCGCTGTCGAAAGTAGCGCTGATGCGCTGTCCCTTCATGCGAACCAGGGCACGAACCGTGTGCCCCCGTTGCTCGAAATTAGCCATTCTGGTGCACCGCTATATGTGTGTTTTTGCGACGGATATACTAGCTCCGCAGTGCCCCAAAGCGTCGGTTTGGGGCACATTCGTTTCCACCTACCCACACTGAAACCCCATGTTTCCCAGCCGTTTTCGTACTGATAACCGAGATTCCAATATCATGCTGTGGGTGGTGGCGGTCGGCTTCTTCATGCAGACGCTGGACTCGACCATCGTCAACACCGCGCTGCCGTCAATGGCGCACAGCCTGGGCGAGAGTCCGTTGCGGATGCAGTCGGTGGTGATTGCCTACTCGCTGACCATGGCGGTGGTCATCCCGGCCTCGGGCTGGCTGGCGGACCGCTTCGGCACCCGCACCATCTTCCAGACCGCCATCGGGCTGTTCGTGGTGGGCTCGCTGCTGTGCGCCGACGCGCCGACGCTGAACTTCCTGATCGGCGCGCGCGTGGTGCAGGGCGTGGGCGGGGCCATGCTGCTGCCGGTGGGGCGGCTCTCGGTGCTGCGCACCTTCCCGCGCGAGCAGTATCTGCAGGCGCTGAGTTTCGTCGCCATCCCCGGCATGATCGGCCCGCTGATCGGGCCGACGCTGGGCGGCTGGCTGACGCAGGTGCTGTCGTGGCACTGGATCTTCCTGATCAACGTGCCGGTCGGCCTGCTGGGCGCACTGGCCACGGTGCGCTATATGCCCAACGCGCGGCTGACAGGCATCGGGTCCTTTGACATCGCCGGCTACCTGCTGCTGGCCATCGCCATGCTGGCGCTGTCATTCTCGCTCGACGGGCTGGCCGGGCTGGGCTTCCAGCACGCCACCGTGCTGATGCTGCTGATCGCCAGCATGGCCGCGCTGACCGCCTACGGGCTGCACGCCAACCGGCGCAAGCAGCCGCTGTTCCCGCTGCGGCTGTTCCGCATCCATAGCTTCAGCGTAGGGCTGCTGGGCAACCTGTTCGCACGGATCGGCAACGGCTCGATGCCGTTCCTGATTCCGCTGACGCTGCAGGTCAGCCTGGGCTATTCGCCGTTCAATGCGGGCCTGATGATGCTGCCCGTCACCGCGGCCGGCATGGCCTCCAAGCGCCTGGCCACGCGCCTGATCCAGCGCTACGGCTACCGCCACGTGCTGGTGGCCAATACCTTCGTGGTAGGGCTGGTGATGGCAGCCTTTGCGCTGATCACGCCGCAGCTGCCGCTGTGGCTGCTGGTTCCGCTGCTGGCGCTGTTCGGCATGGTCAATTCGATCCAGTTCACGGCCATGAACACGGTCACGCTGAAGGACCTGAGCGGGGCCGGCGCCAGCAGCGGCAACAGCATGTTGTCGATGGTGCAGATGCTGTCGATGAGCCTGGCGGTGACCTCGGCGGGCGCCTTGCTGGCGACCTTCCAGCACCGCTTTGGCGGCGATACCGCGGCGGTGCTGCCAGCGTTTCATGCCACCTTTGTCTGCATGGGGCTGATCACGTGCGCGTCGGCCTGGATCTTCATGCAACTGGGCGTGCGGGAGCCCGCGCCGGCGATACCGGTGCAGCATGGCGAGAAGGAGGTGTAAACAACTGCGTGGCACATGGGCCGCTTTGGGGGGGCGGCCGCGAACTTACCCGGCACTTCCCGGCTCCTATCCACATGAGCCGGCAGCGCCCGGTGCAAGGAGGCGTCCATGCAGCCGACAGGCAAGTCCGGGTCCGAACCCGCCATCCCGCCGTCGCCAGGCCCCGCTGCCGGCGGCAGCACGGTGCCGCGCTCGGCCCCGGCCACCCCTGACGGCGCCGGCGCGGTGCCGGGGCCAGTGGCGGCGCCCGGCAAGGTCCATGCGGCGGCGCGGCCAGCGCTGGTCACGCACCGGGACTGCCCGCCGCCGCACACGTTGCCCGGCTGCGCCTGCGCCGACATGCTGTCGCCCGCGGCGCGCTACTGCGAACTGTTCGTCGATGTCCAGCACAGCGGCCTGTTTGCCGACAGCAAGACCTTCCCTGACTGCATTCCCAACTGCGACCCGGACCTGATCGTGGCGCGCTACCGCGAAACGCGCGACACGCCGGGCTTCTCGCTGGCCGATTTCGTGCAGGCGCATTTCACCCGCGCCATCGTGCCGGAGAGCCACTACGTGTCAGACCCGGCCAGCACCCTGCGCGAACATATCGATGGCCTGTGGCCGGTGCTGACGCGCGAGCCCGTGGCCCATCCGCCGCTGTCGTCGTTGCTGCCGCTGCCGCACCGCTACGTGGTGCCGGGTGGGCGCTTCGGCGAGCTGTATTACTGGGATTCCTACTTCACCATGGAGGGCCTGGCCGGCAGCGGGTGCGGCGAGCTGATGGTGGAGATGGCGCGGAACTTCGCCTACCTGATCGACACGTATGGCATGGTGCCGAACGGCACGCGCAACTACTACCTGAGCCGCTCGCAGCCGCCGGTGTTTGCGCTGATGGTGGACCTGCTCGAGCGCGAGCAGTTGGCCAGCGCCATCGACTTCCTGCCGCAGTTGCGCCGCGAATACGCCTTCTGGATGGACGGTGCCGACTGCGTGCGGCCCGGCCACGCGCACCGGCGGGTGGTCTGCCTGCCCGACGGCGCGGTGCTGAACCGCTACTGGGACGACCGCCCGTGGCCGCGCGAGGAAGCCTTCCTGGAGGACATGGAGACCGCGATGCGCAGCGGCCGGCCGCATCACCTGGTGTTCCGCGACCTGCGCGCCGCGGCGGAATCGGGGTGGGACTTCAGTTCACGCTGGCTCGATTCGCCATCCACGCCGCCCGGCCGGACCGCGGACCTTGCCACCATCCGGACCACGGCAATGTTGCCGGTCGACCTCAACGCACTGCTCTGGCACCTGGAAACGCGCCTCGCCGCGCTGTGCGAGCAGACCGGCGATGCCGCGGCAGAGGCTTACCGCGCGGCAGCGCAGCGGCGCGAAGCAGCCATCCTGCAATACATGTGGGACGACCCAGCGGGCGCCTTTGTCGACTACGACTGGTGCCGCGGCGCGCCGCGGCTGTGCCTGACCGCGGCAATGGTGATGCCGCTCTATCTCGGTCTTGCGCGGCCGCCGCAGGCGCAAGCCGTGGCGCAGGCGGTGAAGGACCGGCTGCTGGTCGACGGCGGGCTGGCCACCACGGAATGCACCTCTGGCCAGCAATGGGACCAGCCCAACGGCTGGGCGCCGCTGCAATGGCTGGCCGTGCGCGGGCTGGCACGCTATGGTCACGACGACCTGGCGCGTGAGATCGCGCAGCGCTGGCTGGCGACCGTGGCCAGTCTCTACATCCATGAATGCAAGCTGGTGGAGAAATACCGCATCCGGAATATCGGAGCCCGGGCCTTGGGCGGGGGTGGGGGCGAGTATCCGTTGCAGGATGGCTTTGGTTGGACCAATGCGATTGCGGGCGCGTTGATGGCTCTCTATGGAGAGGTGCCGGCAACGTGCCGGGCGGATGATGTCGCGAGCTGAGGGGGCCCGTTCAAAACTTCACTGAAACACTCATCCAGTACCGCCGCCCATCCTCGACATACCCATAATCGGTGTAGTTCACCTGCTTGTCGAAGAGGTTGTAGATACCAGCAAACACCGACACGTTCCTGGTGACCGCATAGGTCGCCCCCAGGTCGAAAAAGGTGTATGACGGCGCCACCACGGTGCTGGAAGACGGCCCCGTGATCGGCTGGCTTTCCTTGCCGCGGTAATTGACGCGCGCCCAGGCGTTGACCCGCTCGCTCGGCCGTCAGTTCAGCGTGGCCACCAGCAGGTGCATCGGCAACTGGTTCAGCGGCTGGCCCTGGTACTGGCCGCTCTTCTGTTCTGACTTGATATAGGTATAGCTTCAGGTCAGCGACCACGCTTGCGCGATCGGCCAGCGCAGGCTGGCTTCCACCTCGCGCGAGTAGGCGCGGTCCACGTTCATGTAGGTAGTCGGGTCGGCGCCGAACCGGTTTGGTCCGTCGGTGCACTGCGTGGTCGGGCAGGCGACGCGCGTGATCTTGTCCTTGACGTCGTTGTTGAACAGCGTCACGCCCGCCTGCAGGCCGTTGCCCTTGTCATAGAGCAGGCCCAGTTCCTGCGACACCATCGTCTCACAGTTGCGCAAGCAGCGCGTCGACCAGGTGATCCTTGCGGGCATGGCCGCCAATCCGTGCGTCGAATCCCATCTGCGTGATCTGCTGGAGCAAGGTTTCGAAGTTGCTGTCGTGCGCGACGCCGTAGCTACCCGAAGGGGATGGGTATCACGCGGCACTGGTCAACTTCCGCTTCATCGCAAACGCGCTGTGGGATACCAACGAAACCGTGCAGCGGTTGGCAGGAAAGATTGAAGCAGCCGCGTAGCGCCTGGCGCGGCAATGGCAGGGTGCATCAATGTCTGGTTCAAAGAATGCATAGAGGCGACTCACATGCCCAAGATTCCTTCGCGCTACAGCTATTTCGCCTATGGCGTTATCCAGGCCGGCTTGACCTGCTCCATCGCTGCTGCCATCGCAAGCCTTCCATTTGCAGAAGAAGGCCAGTTCTTTCAGCACTGGCTAAGGTCCTGGAGCGTTTCCTGGCTGACCATGCTGCCGGTTGTCGTGTCGGCTACGCCCATCATTCGCCGCCTGGTCGATCGCATGACAAACCACTCTTAGGTCATACCGTCCCATGTCGATGGTCGATGGCCTAGTTGAAAACGATAAACATGTGCCTGTTGACTGCGTCATCGCTCAACTACATTGAAGCCTGCACAAACCAGCACGCATCGGCACCATGACCAAGAACCTGACGCTCAGGCATGCGGAAACGGAAGCCGAGATCCATGCCTGCTTCCCGGTTATGCGGCAACTGCGCCCCAAGCTGCAAATGCCGGAAGACTTTCTCGACACCTTCATGCTGCAAAGCGGACAAGGGTACCGGCTGCTCGCGCTCTGGGACGATGGCAAAGCTGTTGCGCTGGCCGGATATCGGCGTCTTGACAACCTGATCCACGGGCGCTTTCTGTACGTCGATGACCTGATCACCGATGCCGAAGGCCGGGGGCAGGGTCACGGCGAGCGTCTGCTGCGGGCGCTTTGCGAGCTTGGACGCACAGAAGGCTGCCAGCGACTTGTCCTGGATACCGCACTCGCGAACGCGCTGGCCCAGCGCTTCTATTTCCGTTCCGGCCTGCTCGCCAAGGGCCTCCACTTCTGCATGGAGTTGCAATGAAGCCCCTCAGCCTGCTGCTGCTCGATTGCAGCCCGCGCCGTGACTATCCCACGAGCCAGCGCTCCGAGTCGATCTGGCGCGGGGATGCCGCGTTCCCTAACATGGAATCGTTCCACCTTCCTCAGCACGGAGAAGCATCATGAAGATTGTCATCATTGGCGGGACCGGCCTGATCGGCTCGAAGACCGTTGCCATTCTGCGCCAGGGCGGCCACGAGGTCGTGGCCGCCTCGCCCAAGAGCGGTGTCAACAGCATCACTGGCGAGGGGCTCCAGGAGGCCCTCGCCGGCACTCAGGTGGTGATCGACCTTGCCAATTCCCCGTCGTTTGAAGACAAGGCGGTGCTGGAGTTCTTCGAGACCTCCGGCCGCAACCTTCATGCGGCGGAGACCAAAGCGGGCGTTCAGCACCATGTCGCGCTGTCCATCGTCGGCACCGACCGGACGCCCGAAAACGGCTATTTCCGTGCCAAGGTCGCGCAAGAAAAACTTATTGAGGCCTCCGGCATCCCCTACACCATCATCCGCTCGACCCAGTTCATGGAATTCATCGGCGGCATCGCCGATTCCAGTGCGCAAGGAAATGTCGTCCACCTTTCGCCTGGGCTGTTCCAGCCGATTGCGGCGGACGACGTTGCCGCAATCGTTGCCGATGTAGCGCTCGCGCCACCGCGAAACGGCATCGTCGAGATCGCCGGCCCGGAACGAGCCCCGTTCAACGAGATCGTCGCCCGCTATCTCAAGGCGGTTGGCGACCCGCGTGAAGTCGTGCGCGACCCCGAGGCCCGCTACTTCGGCGGCCGGGTCGAGGAACATTCGCTCGTGCCGTTGGGCGAGGCGCGCCTCGGGCGCATCGGCTTAGAGGAATGGCTGCGTCAATCGCAGCAACGATAGTCCGCAGGGCGCATGCCCACGTAAGTAGCAGCGCTTTCGTCAGTACCACATTGAGCAGATCACCAGGAGCAAACATGACCCAACGTACGAATTACTTCCAGCAATCCCCGGAACTGTCCAAGAAGCTCATGGAGTTCGGCGCGCTGTTCCAGAAGACCACGATCGAAGAGCCCATTCGCGAGCTCGTCGAGATTCGCGCATCGCAGCTCAATGGCTGCGCGTTCTGCGTCGACATGCATATCAAGATGGCGAAGATCCACGGCGAGCGCGAATTGCGCCTGCATCATGTGGCGATCTGGCGCGAGTCGACGCTGTTCTCGCCGCGCGAACGCGCCGCGCTGGCCTGGACCGAGGTGCTGACCAGGCTTCCCGCCGAAGGCGTGCCCGACGATATCTATGAGCGCGTGCGCACCCAGTACAGCGAGAAGGAACTGTCTGACCTCACCTTCCTAGTGGGGGCAATCAATACCTGGAACCGCCTGAACGTGGCTTTCCGCATGGTGCCTGGTTCGTCGGACAAGGCGTTCGGGCTCGACAAGGCCAACCTGGAGTGATGCCATGAAGACGGTCACTTCCGTTGCGGCAGCACTTGTGCTGTCGTGCCTGACGGTTGCACAGCCGGCCGCCGCCGCGCCGGAGGCGAGTGTCACGCCCCTGGCCAAGGAAGCGTTGCCCGAATATCCGGGGAAGGAAGCCGAGATGATCATCGTGGAGTATCCGCCGGGCAGCGCCGATCCCGTGCATCGCCATGACGCCCACGCCTTCGTCTACGTGCTCGAGGGCAGCATCGTCATGGGCCTCAAGGGCGGAAAAGAGGTAACGCTCAAAGCGGGCGATACCTTCCACGAAGGTCCCAACGATATCCACACCGTCGGACGCAATGCCAGCAAGACGCAGCCAGCAAAGTTTGTCGTGTTCCTGATCAAGAACAAGGGCGCGCCGATCCTGACGCCGGTGAAGTAGTCGACGTCCATTCAGGCACCGGCAATGCCGGTGCGCACTGTCCGGCACGGCAAGAGCGGCGCTACCGCTTGCTCTTGCCGTGCCGCTGTTTTCCAGGGTGGTGTGAAGGGTTGTGGGACGGAAATTGATACTACGTCGGTTTCTTGGCAATATCACCATGACAAAACCAGGTCCCGGGCAGCGATCTGGTCGGTGGTGAGGGCGGTTGGCCGTGCTGCCTGCCGCAGTTCGGACCTCGGACCCGCGACCTGCCCCACCGCCGCGAGATGCGCACCATGCACCTGGGAAAATTGTACACAATAACCGAGTTCTCGTTCTGGTCGAGACGGCAACTTTATGCCTCGCTAGCGTGCGGTTCGCTGCCCGTAGTCCTTTATCAGTTCTTCGGGCTGAAATGGCTGTCGGTCCCGGTCTCGGTTGTGGTGCTGCTGGGCACGGCCACGTCATTCATCGTGGGTTTCCGGAACGTGCAGACCTACAGCAGGGCCCTGGAGGCACAGCAGATCTGGACTGAGATCCTGAATGGCAGCCGGTGTCTGGGTGTGATGAGCCGGGACTTTCTGGCAGGGCAGGCGGCCGGGCGGGATCTGATTCTCCGGCATTGCGCGTGGCTGACGGCGCTCCGCTATCAACTGAGAACCCCAAGGATCTGGGAAAGCGCGGGCAAGGCATCCAACGTGGAGTACCGGAAGTACTACCGGGTTCCAGAGTGGGAGACTCCATTGCACGAGGCGCTTGCGCGGTATCTGCCACAGGCCGAACTCGACTCGCTTGCGCACGCCGAGAGCAAGACAAGCCGGTTGCTGGGAACGCAGTCGGCGACGATCAGGCGGCTCCTTGACGCTGGCGAGATCGGCAATGCCTTCTATCTGGAGTTGGTAGGATCGATCAAAGGCTTGTTCGCGCAGCAAGGACGGGCGGAGCGTATCAAGGACTATCCGTATCCCAGGCAATATGCGGTCGTCAACAAGCTCTTTGTCCGTACTTTTTGTCTGCTACTGCCTTTTGGCATTCTTACGGAATTCGAAAAGCTCAATGCCAGCGTTTCAGGCGTCATGCATGGCAGCATGATCTGGCTGGTCATTCCATTTAGCACGATGATCTCCTGGATGTATCTCGCGCTGGAGCAAGTGGGCGAAAGCACGGAGAACCCGTTCGAAGGAAACGCCAATGATGTGCCCATGGCACAGATCTGCCGGAAGATCGAAAACGAACTCATGGACATGCTTGGCGAGAAGTGCGATATCCCCGCGCCAACGGCCGAGCACGGTATTGTCCTCTGACCACTCAAGGTTATCGCTTTAGTCAGGCGTCCTGTCATGACTGCGGGACGTGCGTCGTCTGTTCACTCAGTGCGCAGCCGCTGCAGTGGCCGCGGAGCCGCCCCTGGCGGGCTTCGTGAGCCAGATCAGCGGCACGATGGCGACGAAGATCACGCCCGAGATCCAGAAGATGTCGTTCAGGCCCAGCATGATGGCCTGCGTGTTCAGACCGCGTTCGAAGTAGGCGGCGGCCTGGCCCTGCGTGAATCCCATCGTCGCTTGCAGCGATTCGATTGTCCTGGCGTACAGCGGGTTGTGCACGCTGGCCTGTTCCGCCAGCTGCGCGTGGTGCAGGATGGCGCGGTTGTTCCAGCCGGTGGTCGCGAGCGACGTACCCACCGCACCGCAGAACACGCGGACGAAGTTTGACAGGCCTGCGGCGGCGGGAACCTTCTCGGGCGGCTGGCCGGACAGGATGATGGCCGTCAGCGGCACGAAGAAGAGTCCGGTCGGAATGCCTTGCAGCAAGGTAGGCAGCACCAGCGTGTAGGTATCCACGCCCGTGGTGTAGTGCGAGCGCATGAAGTACACCGCCGCGAATCCCAGGAAGGAGAGGGTGGCGAGCACGCGCAACTCCGACTTCGGCAGGATCTTGCCCACCACCGGGGCCATCAGCACGGCGAAGATGCCCAGCGGCGCGGTCACCAGCCCGGCGTTGACGGCCGGGTAGGCCAGGTACTGCTGCATCCACTGCGGCAGCACGACCAGGTTGGCGAAGAACACCGCAAAGGCGACCGAGATGGCAACGGTGCCGGCCAGGAAGTTGCGGCCCTTGAACAGGCGCAGGTCGATGATCGGATTCGGTTCGGTCAGCTCCCAGATCACGAAGAAGATGAAGCTGAGCAGCGCGACGATGCCCAGCCCGATGATGACGGGCGAGCTGAACCAGTCCAGGTCCTTGCCCTTGTCGAGCATGATCTGCAGCGACGCAACCCAGGTGACCAGCGATGCCAGGCCCACCACGTCGATCGACAGCTTGCGCGTCGGCGTTTCTCGGTCGCGGTAGATCGCCCAGGTCACGGCAGCGGCGAACAGGCCGACTGGCACGTTGATGTAGAAGATCCACGACCACGCGTAGCTGTCGGTCAGCCAGCCGCCCAGCGCCGGGCCGGCGATGGGGCCGACGGTGGCGGTGATGGCCCACAGCGCCAGAGCGGTGGCGCTTTTTTCCTTGGGGTACGACGACAGCAGGATCGATTGCGACAACGGGATCAGCGGCCCGGCCACGGCGCCCTGCAGGATGCGCGCGGCGAGCAGCGTGGTCAGGTTCGGCGCCACGCCGCATAGCCAGGACGACAGCACGAACAGCAGGATGGCGCCGACGAACAGGCGGACCTGTCCGATTCGCTGCGTGAGCCAGCCGGTCAGCGGGATCGCGACAGCATTGGCCGCGGCGAACAGCGTGATCACCCAGGTGCCTTCATCGATCGACACACCGAGGTTGCCGGCGATCGTCGGGATCGCCACATTGGCGATCGATGAATCCAGCACGTTCATGAAGGTGGCCAGGGCCACGGCGAAGCTTCCCAACAGGAGCTTGCCGCCGGTGAGCGGGGCTGGCACGAGTGAGGTCTGGGCTTGGGGTTGCAAGATGCGCTCCGGGGTTTTGGGCCGCTTTTTCTGATGGGTCAGTTAAATTGGCGGGGGAAGGCGATTGGCGTGATGCCGCTCATGCGCCGGAGGCGCTGCCGGCAACTTGCGCCGTGCGCTTGATCGCCTGAGGCTGCTGCGCAACTTGCGAAGCTGGCGATGATTGCCCCACAGCTGACTTGCCGTTGCTGTTCTGCGCGATGATCCGCGTGATCTCGCGGTCGGCCTCTTCGCCGTAGCGCTGGAATACTTCGGTGCGATAGGCGGTGCGTTGCGGTACTTCCGCGCCCGGGCTCAAGGGCGAACCGGAATCCATGCGCGTTTCCACGTCGACCTGCATCGACAGGCCGATCTGCAGCGGATGCTTGCGCAGCTCCGCCGGATCGAGCTGGATGCGCACCGGCAGGCGCTGCACGACCTTGATCCAGTTGCCCGTGGCATTCTGCGCCGGCAGGGCCGAGAACGCGCTGCCGGTGCCGGCCGACAAGCCGATCACCTTGCCGTGATAGGTCACGCCGCTGCCATACAGGTCGGCGTGGAGCTCGACCGGCTGACCGATGCGGATGTGTTTGAGCTGGACTTCCTTGAAGTTGGCATCGACCCACACGCCGTCGAGCGGCACGATGGCCATCAGGGGGTTGCCGGGGGCAACTCGCTGGCCCACCTGCACCGAGCGCCGCGCCACATAGCCGGTCACGGGGGCCGGCAGCGTGTTGCGGGCGTTGGCCAGGTAGGCGTCGCGCACCTTGGCGGATGCGGCCTGCACGCTGGGGTGGTCGGCTACGCTCGTCTTGTCGGTCAGCGCATGGTTGGCAGCAAGCTGCTGGCGGGCGGTCTCGAGCGCGGCTTCGGCGGTCTTGACGGCGTCACGGGCATGCGCCACGTCTTCCGCTGCGACGGCGCCGGATTCGGCCACCCCGGTGCGGCGGCGCAGGTCGTCCCGGGCGCGGTCCAGGTCAGCCTGGCGTTGCTTGACGGTGGCACCAAGCACGTCATTGTTGACATAGAGCGCGCTGACCTGGCGCACGGTCTGGCCGAGGGTGGCCTCCGCATTGGCCAGCGCCACCGTTGCATCGGCAGCGTCGAGCGTCACCACGGGCTCGCCGGCCTTCACGATTTGCGTATCATCGGCATTCACCGCGATCACCGTGCCGGCGACCTGCGGCGTGAGCTGGACGAGGTTGCCGTTGACGTAGGCATCGTCGGTGTCCTCGTGGAAGCGGGCCACGGTGTAGTAGTAGGCGCCATAGCCGGCGGCGGCGAGCGCGCTGGTCAGGCCGAGCAGGGCCAGCAGGCGCTTGCGGGTGTTCCTGGCGGACGTCGGGGTGGCCGCGGCGGGTGCGGTTTGCGGGTCGGCCGGTGTGGTCTTGGTCGTATCGTTCATGGCGTTAACTGAAACTTAGTTTCTTGCGTCGAGAGGAGAATCAGCGGACCAGGGCCGCCTTTGTGGTCGATTCGGAAGCATCGGTAAAACCGCCGCCCAGCGCGGCGGCCAGCGCAATCTGCCGGTCGCGGCGGTTCATGCGCAGGTTGGCCACCACCTGGCTGCTGCGCAGCGCGTTGGTCTGTGCGTTCAGTACGGTCAGTTGCGTGGTCAGGCCGGCCTTGTACTGCGCCAGCGCCAGCGTCAGGGCGCGTTGCGCGGCCGTGTCGCTGCGTACGGCGTTGTCGATCTGCGCGTCGACGGCGCGGATGTCAGAGAGCTGGGTGGCCACGTCGGTCAGGGCGTTCACCAGCGTCTCGTTGTAGTTGGCGACCGCGAAGTCGAACTCTGCATAGCGGCCCTTGAGCTGGGCGCGCAGCGCACCGCCGTCGAAGATCGGCAGGTGGATCGCGGCGCCGCCCGAGGCGGTGCGGCTGGCGGCGCGCAGGAAGCGCCCCCACCCGATGGCGTCCAGGCCGATCATCGCCGTCAGGTTGATGTCCGGGTAGAACTCGGCCTTGGCCACCTTGATGTCGTGCAGGGTGGCGTCGACGCGCCAGCGCGCGGCAACGATGTCGGGGCGGCGCGAGACCAGGTCGGCTGGCAGGTTGTCGGGCAGGCGGACGTCGTCGCCGGCGCCGAGGTTGGGGCGGGCGATCGCCAGGCCGCGGTCCGGGCCCTGGCCGAGCAGCGCGCCGAGCTGGTAGCGGGTGCGCTGGATGCTGCCTTCCAGCGCGGCGACGGCGACTTCGCTGGCGGCGAGATTGGCCTCGGCGGTGCGTTTCTCGACTTCGGTCTCCAGGCCCATGGTCACCCGGCCGTTGGTCACGCGCAGCACTTCGCGGCGCTGTCTGACTTCGTCGCTGGAGATGTCGAGCAGCGTGTAGAGGCGGGCCAGTTCGTTGTAGGCGCGCGCGATGGCGCTGCTCAGCGTCAGCTTCACCTGTTCGGCCTCGGCTTCGCCGGCATGTACACCAGACACCGCGGACTTCAGCGCCTCGCGGTTCTTGCCCCACAGGTCGAGGTCATACGAGGCGTTGATGAACGCCTTGTTCTCCGACTGCCACGTCCCGGCGAACTGCGGCGGCACCATCGCGTTTCCCGTGTAGCGCTGGCGGTTGAACGAATAGCCTGCGCTCACCTGCGGCAGCGTGTTGGCATTGGCGCCCTCGCTGAACGCCACCGCGGAGGCCACGCGGGCACGGGCCTTTTCCAACGACGGGCTCCCCTGCAGCGCTTCCGTGATCAATGCCTTGAGCTGGGCGTCGCCGAACTGGTCGGCCCAGTCCGCCGAAGGCCAGTGGCCCTGCTCGGCGGGGATGCTTTGCGTGGTGGTGTAGGTGGTAGGTTCGGCGATTTGCTTGTCGCTGTGGATGCCGGCGTAGTTGGCACAGGCGCTCAGGAATGCTGCTACCAGCACCGACAGCAGGAGACCGGCAAAGCGACAGGCCAGGCGGAGCGCTTCCGGAAGAGTAATTTGACTGAGCATTGTCTGATCTGTCAGTTAAATGGGTAAAAAAAGGCGGGCACAGGCCCTGGCACCTTTTGACCAAATCAACCAAATGGGCAAAAAAGAGGCGTTCAGGCGCCCGCAAATTTGGCAAGCAGCCGGCGGAACTCGGCAAATTCTTCCTTGCTGAAGTTCCTGAGCCGCTGATTGAGTACTTTGGGGGCCACATCCGGGATGCGCTCGGCAACTTCCTGGCCCTTTCGGGTCACCGTCAGGTTGACCACACGGCGATCGTCGAGACTGCGGCTGCGTGACAGCAGGCCCTTGGCCTCCAACTTGTCCAGCATGCGGGTCATCAGGCCGGTGTCGATGCCCAGCAACTTGCTCAGCTCGAAGGGGGTGGTAGCGACGCCATGCGTGAGCGACATCAGGATCCCCATCTGCTGGCCCGTGATGTCCAGGTCCTTCAATGCCGCATCCATTTCCATCAGCAGCGTGTTGCGGGCGCGGTTGAGGAAGAAGCCGATGCTCTGGGTGATCTGGAAGTCTTCCTTTGAGTAGTGGTCCATGGCGAGTTTCCTTGCTTGCTGACGAGACAATAGCTGATCTGTCAGATAATTGCAAGGAGGGGCAATGGTGCTTTTCGTGCAAAATCTGGCGGTTTCCCAGAAAGCCTTTGCAAACAAGGGTTTCCGGCAAGCCCATGCCTGTTGGCGGTTGCGAATGAGGGGGCGACATTATTTCTCGCGATCACAGGGCAATGACGCAGCTGGCCGAACTGCACCTATAATGCTTGATAACACAACGATTGATCGAGCAATAAAGTGACCCCACAGCCAGAAAAGTCTGAGGTCAACGGCCAGGTGCTGCCGTTTCGCGAGTCCCTGCTGGCCATGCTTGGCGTGGCCTTTGTGGTGATGCTGGTGGCGCTGGACCAGACCGTGGTCGGTACGGCGCTGCCGACCGTGGTGGCCGAGCTGCAAGGCTTCGAGTACTACGCCTGGGTTGCCACGGCCTACCTGCTGACATCGGTGATCACCGTGCCGGTGTTCGGGCGGCTGGGGGACTATTACGGGCGCAAGCCGTTCGTGCTGGCATCGATCGTGGTCTTCTCGGTGGCCTCGGCGCTGTGCGGCATGGCGCCGAGCATGCCGTTCCTGGTGCTGGCGCGCGCCCTGCAGGGGATTGGCGGCGGCATGCTGGTCGGCACCGCCTTTGCCTGCATTGCCGACCTGTTTCCGGATACGCATGTGCGGCTGCGCTGGCAGGTGATGATGAGCGCGGCATTCGGCATTGCCAATGCGGTGGGGCCGTCGCTGGGTGGGCTGCTGACGGAGTGGTACGGCTGGCGCGCGGTGTTCTATGTCAACTTGCCGGTGGGCGTGCTGGGGCTGTGGTTTGCGTGGCGCTACCTGCCGCACCTGCGCCAGCAGGCACATAGCGGGCCGATCCGCGTGGACTGGCTCGGTGCCTTGCTGATCGCAGGCGGGCTGGGGTGCGTGCAGCTGAGCGTTGAACTGCTGCCGGCGCGCGGGATCGACGCCTATACCGGCGGCTTGCTGGTGCTGGCGGCGGTGGCACTGGTGGCGCTGTGGCAGTGGGAGCAGCGTTGTGCCAACCCGATCCTGCCGGTGGAGATGTTCCGCAACCCGGGGCTGGCGCCATTGTTTCAGCTGGCGGTGTTCACGGGCTTCACCATGTTCGCGCTGCTGCTCTATGCGCCGCTGCTGTTCCAGGGCGGCTTTGGCTATTCGCCGAAGGAGGCTGGCATCCTGATCACGCCGCTGGTGGTCTGCATTACCGTGGGCAGCATTCTTAACGGCCGCATCGTCACGCGCATTCGCCGCCCGAATACCATGCTCTATGCCGGCTTTGGCATGCTGGCGGTGTCCTGCCTAGGCCTGTCGCAGGCCACGCGCAGTATGCCGCACGGCGTCTTGCTGACGATCATGCTGATCGGCGGGTTCGGGCTCGGCTTCATCATGCCGAACCTGACGGTGTTCGCGCAGCAGACAGCAGGGCGCGAACACCTTGGCATTGCCACGGCCATGCTGCAATCGCTGCGCATGGTGGGTGGCATGGTTGGCACCGCGATCGTGGGCACGCTGGTCACGCGCAGCTATACCGGAGGTGTGGAACATGCGCTGGCCGCCGCCAATGCCGGACAGTGGACGGCGCGCATGGCGGACCCGCAGGTGCTGATCGACAAGGCGTCGCAAGTCGCGTTGCTCGGCCAGCTTGAGCAAGCCGGGCACAATGGCGCCCTGCTGCTGGAGCAGGCGCGCGTGTCGCTGGTCAGTGCCATCCACCTCGGCCTGGTGGTCGCTGCGGTGGCCGCCGCGCTGGGCGTGTGGTGCGCCCGCCGGGTACCGTCGATCAAGCTGACCCGGGCGCCGGCGCCCGCCATGGCCGCCGACTGACGCGCCGGCCTGCAACGTAACCTGAGGAAAACGGATGGAACTGGAGCGACAAAGCGTGGCCGTACTGCAGCAGTTCGGCCGCACCTACCGCGCCTACGCGGCCGCGTTCGAGCAGCGCCTGGGGCTGCCGCTGCCCCGCTGGCGCATCCTGCATGCGCTGCATCACCAGGAGGGCGCGATCGGCCAGAAGGCGCTGGCTGACCTGGTCGGCATGGACCCCGGCGCGCTGACGCGGCAGCTCAAGGCCATGCAGGAACTTGGCTGGGTGGAGCGCAGCACCTCGGAACGCGACAACCGCGTGACGCACGTCACGCTGTCACGGACCGGCCAGCAGGTGGTGGCGCAAGCCATGCCGCTGCGCTCAGCTTTCCTGGAGGATGTGCTGGCCGAGGTGTCGCCGTCGACCATGCGCGAGCTGTCGCGCGGCCTGGCGCGGCTGGAGGCCGGCATCGCCTACGCGCAGGCCCACGCGGCACAGGCAGCCGACGCCGCCTGATACGGCTGCGCTCGTGCCGCTGGTGCTCAGGCAGTCAGCAGCATGCCGTTAAGCGCCGCAAATTCGAACAGTTCCCGGTCGTTGGTGACGCCGAGCTTCTGCATGGCGCAGTTCTTCTGCCGGCTGATGGTCTTGACGCTGCGGCAGAGCAGGACAGCGATCTCGCTCACGGACCGCCCGGTCAGGTACAGCCGCAATACTTCCATTTCACGCCGGGACAGGCGCTCCGCGCCGGCCTGGCCGGGTGCGGCCGGGTTGCCCGGATCGGCCTGCGACAGGACTTCCAGCGCGGATTTGCCGATGTAGTGGAAGCCCCGCTGGATACGGCAAACCACAGTCACCAGTTCTGACAGCGGCGAGTCCTTGAGCAACAGGCCGTGCACCTGGGTGTCGAGGATGGAGCGCAGCACCAGCGGATTGGTGAGGTCAGCACGATCACGGCCAGCGACGGATGCCGCCGCCGCAGGCTGGCAAGCAGGCGCAGGCCGTCGCTGTTGCCCTCGCCCTGTGCGGGCATGTGGTAGTCGGTGATCACGACATCGGGACGTAGGCTTTCCACGCTGTTCAGCAAGGCCGTCGCGCTGGTCACGCTGCCGCACACCTCCCACCCGGTCTGGGTATACAAGCGGTCCGCGACGGCCGCGCTTACCAGGGGGTGGTCGTCGGCAAGCAGGATCCTCAATGTCATCTGGTTGCTGCTCGATTCTGGTTCGTGGCAGCGCCGACATCAAGAAAACGCCGCACGTCAGCGAGACGTGCGGCGCAAAAACGACGCCAAACAATACGACGCCAGACAACTGCATGCATTGCCCCGGGACCGGGCCAAACGGGAGACGGCCGGACCGCTGCAATGCCATTGCAGGATATCGGCAGCGCGGCCTGGCGAAACTAGGAGGATTCGCAAAGCGCCGCCATGGCGCATCGGCCTGAGCGGGCCAAAGTCGCGCGAGTGTAGCGCAAGGTCAGCGCTCGGAAAAATGTCTCAAGACTGCAATAAAGACGCCGCCGCTGCTGCGAGGCCAAAGAAAAAGGCGCTGGCGCCATGCGGCTGCCAGCGCCTTCCGGACGCCGGTGCTGCGGGAGTTGCGTCAGGCCGGCGCGGGCTGCGCGTGGGCTGCGGGGCGCCCGTTGCGGCGGCCGTCGATGGCCTTGAGCGGGTCGCGCAGCACGGCGCTGCCGACGTCCATGATGTCGCGCAGCACGCCCTTGTCGCCGCTGCGCTCCGGTGCCCAGAAATGCAGTGCGGCCCATTCCGGGAAGCTGCTTGGCGGTGCTAGCAGGCGCGTCGAGCGCTCGCGCGTGACCAGCGGCACGTTGAAGTCCAGCACCGGGCAGATGCCCCCGGCCGAATGCAGCAGCGTGATCTGGGTATGCCATGACGGGACCACGGTCTCGCGATGCCCCGGGGTGCTGGCCTGGCGGCTCAGGAAGGTCCGCAGCGGGCTGCCGGCCTCGCAGTCTTCCTGCAGCAGGATCCAGTCGCTTTCGCTTTCGCCTTCGTCATGGCTGCCGCCGCGCGTGGCGCTGACCAGCCGGCGCGGCGTGGCCATGATGTTGTGCTGGCGCACGCATTCGGGATCGTGGCCGCTGTCGACGACGAAGGCGCAGTCCAGTTCGCCGCTGCCGAGATGGCCGGCAAGCGCGGCGTCGGCAATCACCGGACGCGTGACAAAGCTGTCTTGCGGAAACTGCTCGCACAGTGCCGTCAGGATCTCGGTGATGACCGGGTCGCCGATCGACGATGAAAAGCCGATCGAGACGCGCCTGCCGTCGTCACGGCGCTTGCTCAGGCCAGGCTCGCCGGGGCGCACCAGTTGGTTCCATTTGGCCAGGATCTGCCGCGCCGTCTGCTCCAGGCGCAGGGCGTGCGGAGTGGGTTCGAGCATCCCGTTGCGCTTGACGAACAGCGGATCGCCGGTGATTTCGCGCAAGCGCGCGAGGCTGTAGGCCACCGTGGGCACGCGTCCCTGCGTGCAGGCTGCAACGGCGCTGAGGTCCCGGTATTCCATGACGAGGACAAAGACATGCAACAACTTCGTGCTGACGTGACGCATTCCGACTTCTCCCGATCCACGACTTTGTTTTCGCTGTTTTTTTGCTTGTCCGACGCGTACTGCACTGCGCATGGGGCGCAAGAGCGGCCAGGTGTCAGGGCAATGATCCGGTCCCTGACTGGGACAGGCGCAAACGGCATGCACGGCGAGCAATGCGGGCATGTCCGGATGAAAACCAGGCGGGCAAAGGCCCGGGCAGGATGCTGCGAAAACGCATGGCACGACTCCTAAATGTCCGACTTGCGTCGACAAATGGCGCAGTGACGACTCGATCCTTCAGGCCCGGTACATGTTGGCAGCGTGGAATGCGCACCGTACAACGTCAGGGTGGTGCGGGCTGCCTGGCCGCTCTTCTGCCGGCGCCGCCAGGGCGCCGCGCGAAGGCGTGCGAAATTTAGTTGTGCCGAGGAATCTTAATACATGCTCAGCGAAAGTCATAGAAACTTGAATTGAGGGCAGTCTTCTAATTTTCTTTAGCACGTCTTTGTCCGTACATCAATACATGGCTTGAAATCGAGGTTGCGGGCCGATTCATGCACGACCACCGCCGTGCAGAAGGCCGTCATGCTCATGTGATATGGGGGCCGGCATTTCCGTTTCCGCGATGCGCAGCGCCAATGGTCTAACTAGATTCCAAATTGGCTTAACGAAATTTGGCAATGCGCGCCAGCGCACGCAGCAGCTTGCGCAGAGATAATTTTCTTAACTCGCGCAGCGAAGACACTGAATTGCCTTTTGGCGCGGCCCTGGGCTAACGTAGGGCCAGAGTCGGCACGGTTGGCGGCGCGGCTGGCGCCGCTTGAGGCCCGCTGTTGTGATGCGGAGAGATTCGTGAACAGACGGTATTCGGAAGAGCAGATCCGCAGCTACCTGGCCGAGGCGGCCAGTGGCGTGCCAGTGCGCGAGCTGTGCGCGCGCTATGGTTTCAGCGATGCTTCGTTCTACGGATGGCGTGCCCGTTATGGCCAGCCCAGCCAGGGGGATGCACGTGACGGCCGCAAGTTGCGCGAGCTGCAGGAAGAGAATGCCCGGCTGAAGAGTATGCTTGCGGATGCGCTGCTCAAGCTTGAGCTGATGCGCAACCGTACCGGCCGCCGCAATGGCACAGGCAAGGATCGCTAGCGGCGGACGGTTCCTGCAATGCGCCGCGGTGTCGGTTCCACATACCGCGGAGGGTTCTGGAGTATTGGTTTGACGAAGTTTCTGATCAAGGCGGGCGTGCTGGCATGCGCCGCCATGGTGGCTGTCCCGGCGTGGGCGGCCAGTGCTGCATCGGCGGCCGCGGCCGCCGGCACCCCGATGGTGGCCCCGCCGCCGCCACGGATGCTGGACGAAGCCACGGCCGTGGTGGAAGGACCTGATGGCACGCTGTCCGCGTCGCAGCGGCAGCACTGCCAGTCATTGCTGGACCAGATCAACGCGCTGCCCGGCGGGCCGCAGTGGTCCACCGGCAAGTCGTCGGTAGCCACTGCCGACGGGCGCACCTATCCGACACTGGAACGGCAGGCAGATCGCAAGCGCCTGGAAGAGGCGTATCGCCAGGAGTGCGCGCAGCAGCGTCGCTGAGGCGCCCCCCGGCAGCAGGCCGTCACCTGCGTACTTGTGGAGAGCCTACATGCACTGTTTCAAACACCTCTTCGCATGGTGCCTGGCACTGATGCTGATGGCGCCGCACGGGCCAGCGATGGCGCAGTCCAAACTGAGCAATGCCCAGCTTGACCAGCTGACCGCGCCGATTGCGCTGTATCCCGATGCGCTGCTGTCGCAGGTGCTGATGGCGGCCGCCTTTCCGGCCGATGTCGCGGCTGCGGCGCAATGGTCCAAGGCGAATCCCAGCCTGTCTGGCGATGCTGCGACCAAGGCAGTCGCCAGCCAGGCCTGGGACCCCAGCGTGCAGTCGCTGGCCGCGTTTCCGTCCGTGCTCGACATGATGGGCCGCCAGCCGCAGTCGGTGCAGTCGGTCGGCGACGCTTTCCTGGCCCAGCCCAACGACGTGATGGATTCGGTGCAGCGGCTGCGGGTGCAGGCGCGAACGCGGGCACGCTGAAGACGACCGAGCAGCAGAAGGTCGTGACGCAGACCACCGGCGGCACCACGATCGTGCAGATCGAGCCGGCCAATCCGCAAGTGGTCTACGTGCCGGCCTACAACCCGACCACGGTCTACGGCACCTGGGCGTACCCCGCGTATCCGCCGGCGTACTACCCGCCGCCGCCCGGCTCCGTGTTTGCCACGGCACTGGTAACGGGCATCGGCTTCGGGCTTGGCGTGGCGGCGGTCGATGCGATGTGGGGCGGGTTCAACTGGAATAGCCATGACGTCAACATCAATGTGAACCGCTACAACAACATCAACGTCAACCAGCGCCTGGACGTCAATCGTGCCAACGTGAACTGGCAGCACAACCCCGCCAACCGCGGCAACGTGCCCTACAACAATGCGGCGGTGCGCGGTCGCTATGACCAGCAGCGCCAGTCTGGCCTCGCCAGCCGCCAGCAGGGTGCGCAAGCCGGCCAGCGCGTGGGGCCTGCTGGCGGCGGGGTGCAGCGCCAGCCTTCCCAGCGCGACCAGGCGCGTGAGCGCGCCGCGCAGTCCTTCGAGGGCCGTACCGGACAATCCATCCCGGGCCATGCGGGCCATGCGGGCGGGGCGGCAGAGCGCTCGCGGCCCGGTGCGGCCGGCGGTGGCGTGCAGAATCCGCGGCCGGCAAGTGCCGACCGCCAGCGCGCAGACCAGGCCCAGGCCCGCGACCGTGCCCGCAATGCCAACCGGGACAGCGCGCTGCGCGGTGCCGGCAACGGCGACCGCGTGCGCCAGCAGACCCAGCACGCGGCAACGCCGCAGCGGGAAGCGCCGCATGCGCGCCCAGGCGGGTTCCACCAGAACGGCGGCGGGCGCCAGGGTGGTGGACTGGGCGGCGGCGGTGAACATTTCGGCCATGGTCGGTAAGTCATGATGCGCCTGACCGATAACCCATTCTCTGCTGCAGCCGGAGCGCGCGCTGCGCACGCTGGTGGCGGCCGTCGCCCTGTCCCTGGGCCTGCCGGCGATGGCCCAGCAGGTGTTCCCGGGTCCTGACGCGGCCGCCGAGGCGCTGGGCGATGCCATCGCGCGCAGCGACGGCGACGCCCTGCAGCGCGTGCTGGGCAAGCAATACCAGTCGCTGGTGCCGCAGGGCGCCATCGACCGGGACGATGTCTATGAATTCCTTGGCGCCTGGGCGCGCCACCATGCCGTACAGCCCGATGGCGAGCGCCGCGCGCTGATCGAGGTCGGGCAGAGCGGATGGACCTTCCTCGTGCCGCTGGCGAAGCAGAAGGACGGCTGGCAGTTCGACCTGCGCGCCGGCCAGCAGGAAGTGCGCCGCCGCCGGCTCGGGCGCAATGAACTGGTGACGATGGAAACGCTGCTGCAGCTGGCCGATGCCCAGCAGCGCTACGCAGAGCAGGTGGGGCAGGGGCGCTACGCCACCCAGCTGATCAGCGCGCCGGGCAAGACCAACGGCCTGTACTGGCCCGCGGCCAGCGAGCAGGACGCCAGCCCGATCGGTCCCGATGCGCTGGCCGTGGCCCGGATACGCAGCCGCAGACGCCTTCTACGGCTACCACTACCGGATCCTGCCACCGGCCAAGGGCAGCGACGCCAAGTACGGCCTGATTGCATGGCCGGCCCGCTATGGCGATACCGGCGTGCACACCTTCATGCTCGGCAGCGACCGCGTGTTCTATGAGCGCGACCTCGGGTCCAGCACGGCATCGCGCGCCAGGACTATCCGCAGTTTTTCGCCGGCCGGCTGGCAGCTCGTGGCGGACCACTGAGCCCTCTTGCGCCCCGGCCAGCCGTCTAGGCCAGCCGAGGTTCGCCGAACTCCGCGCCGTAGGCGTCTGATCTGGCCGCCGCCTGGCGCGGGGCCGGATCCAGGTCGGCATAGACCGAGGCCAGCCCGTCGCGGTCGATGATGCGCAGGTGCCGCTGGCGCACCGAGATCAGCCCGACCGAGGCAAAGCGCGACAGCAGCCGCGACACCGTTTCCAGGGTCAGCCCGAGCAGGCTGGCGATGTCGGTGCGCGACATGGCCAGCGTCAGCGCGCCGTCGCGGTTGCCGTCGCGGCGCGCCTGCTCGCCGGCCAGGTCGAGCAGCAGCATGGCCAGGCGCTGCGGCGCCCTCATCGATCCCACTGCCACCAGCAGCACGCGTTCGCGCTCGGCATTGCGGCGCATCGCGTCCAGCACCGTTTCACGGAATGGGGCGGCCTGCATGAGCGCGCGCAGGGACTCGACCGATACAGCACAAACCACCGAGTCCTGCAGCGCGATGGCGGCGGTCCCGTGGAGCGGGCCTTCATGCGGCTCAAGCCCCAGCACATCGCCGGGCAGCGAAAAACCCGTTACCTGCCGCCAGCCCAGCGGCGATTCATAGACCTGCTTGGCGCTGCCATGGCGCAGGGGGTAGACCGTCAGCGCAGGGCGCCCCTGGCGGAAAACATGCTCGCCGGTGCGCACTTCCACCCGCTGCGGCTGCAGCGCCACCGGTGCGTGCGACAGGGGAGCTTGCGCCCCCGCGCTATGGCAAACGTGGCGAAAGAGGCAGAGCAGGCAGGCTGGGGCGCCGCTGTCCGGCATGGTGTCATTGTCCTCCGGTGGCGATGGCCAAGTATAAGACGCCGGCAACGCAAGCCATCTCGCTGCGATCTGCATTCTTTCGTATTGCTAATTTAGAAATTTCGCATCGCGGGGGCGAGGCGCGTTGCGTTTGTGCCATAACGACGGGGGCACGCCGGTGGACGTAAGGCTGATTATGGTATGCTGCAACGCAACAATAAAGGCATAGGGGGGAGATTCCGTCACACGACCAGGAGTCCTCATGACCAAAAGCCTCGCCGCTGACTGGCATGCGCAGATCCGGCGACTGAGCCGCGCGCAAGCCCGCACAGAAGCCCAGGTGAAGTCCTGGCTGGGCCGCATGGATTCGCTGAATCCGCTCACACCGGCTCGCCCTGCTGGCCCGCCGGGCAAAGTCCGGCCCGCCCGGCCGGCACCCGCGCCGGATTCCCTGCCCGGTACCTGGCAGGCGCACAGGCTGCGCCTGGCGCCGCTGCCCGGCGAACTGGTGCCGCAACTCTCGTATCACCTCTACATACCGTCCAAGGCCCATCGCGGCCCGTTGCCGGTGGTGGTAGTGCTGCATGGCTGCCGCCAGACGCCGGATGACCTGTCGGCCGGCACCCGCATGAATGCGCTGGCCGAGCGCGAGGGATTTATCGTGGCCTACCCGCAACAACCCTTGCGGCGCCAGGTGCAGCGCTGCTGGCAGTGGTTCGACCTGGGTGCCGCCGAGGGCGGACGCGAGGCGCAGGCGGTGGCCGCGCTGATCGATACGCTGGCCGCGCGCCACGACGTACGCGAGCGCGAGATCTACCTGGCCGGCATGTCCGCCGGCGCGGCCATGGCCGCGCTGGTGGCGTTGCGCTACCCGGGCAAGGTGGCGGCCGCGGCCCTGCATTCCGGCGTGGTCATCGGCGCGGCCGACAACCCGCGCGCCGGCCTGCGGGCGATGCAGCAAGGCTCGGCCGCCGAGCCGTCATGGCTGCTGGATGCCGCCGGCGTGACGCCGGGCGGTCCCGAGATGCCCGCGCTGGTGATCCACGGCCTGGCCGACGATGCCGTGCATCCGGTCAACGGCCGTCTGCTGGCGCGGCAGTTCCTGGCCTACAACGGCCTGGAAGACCGGCTCGCCGGTACGCCCGAGCGGTCCAACCCGGATGACGAAGCGCCGGGCCGGTCCCATGAATACCGCTTCGGCCGCTGGCGCCGCGACCTGGTGACGCTGGTGGAAGTGGAGGGCCTGGGCCACGCCTGGAGCGGTGGGGACGCCAGCTATGGCTACCACAGCGATATCGGCCCGGATGCCAGCTCGATGATGTGGCAGTTCTTCAGCCAGCACCGGCGCTGAAGTCCGGCGGCACCAATGCGCAAGAAGCGCGCATGAAAAAAGGGAGGGCGCCTGCCCTCCCTTTTTCATTGCAGCAGCAGCGTCACCCGCGCGAGCGGTCCTTGACGAACAGCGCGGTCACCATGCCCAGCACGCACAGGGCGACCACGTAGTGGGCCGGCGCCAGCGGATCCTGCTTCAGCATCAGCGTGACGACCATCGGCGTCAGCCCGCCGAAGATCGCATACGACACGTTGTACGAGAATGACAGGCCCGAGAAGCGCACCTGCGCCGGGAATGCATTGACCAGCACGAACGGCACCGCGCCGATGGTGCCGACCAGGAAGCCGGCCAGCGCATAGAGCGGCAGCAGCAGGTCGGGGCGGGTGAAGATGGTTGTGTAGAACGCGTAGGCGCAGATGGCCAGCAGCAGGCCGCCGAAGAACAGCGTGCGGCGCGCGCCGATGCGGTCGGCCAGCGCGCCGGAGACGACGCAGCCGACCGTCAGGCACAGCGTGGCAACGCTGTTGGCGACCAGTGCCGTGCGCGCGTCAAAGCCGTACAGCTTCTGCAGGAAGGTGGGCGTCATCAGGATCACCACCACGATGCCGGCCGACAGCATCCAGGTCAGCAGCATCGACACCGCGACGCTGCCGCGGTGGTTGCGCACCACCGACTTCAGCGGCATTTCCGCGGCCAGCGCCTTGCGCTGCTGCAGTTCGGCGAAGACCGGGGTCTCATGCAGCCAGCGCCGCAGGTACATCGAGGCGATGCCGAACACGCCGCCGATCAGGAACGGCACGCGCCAGCCGTGGTCGGCCAGTTCGGCCGGGGTGAAGACGCTGTTGATGCCGGTGGCGACCAGCGAACCCAGCAGGATGCCGGCAGTCAGCCCCGCGGTCAGCGTGCCGCAGGCATAGCCGACATGGCGCGCCGGCACGTGCTCCGAGACGAACACCCAGGCGCCGGGCACTTCGCCGCCGACGGCCGCGCCTTGCAGAATGCGCAGTACCAGCAGCAGCACCGGCGCGGCCAGGCCGATCGACTGGTAGGTGGGCATCAGGCCCATCAGCAGCGTGGGCACCGACATCAGCAGGATCGACAGGGTGAACATCTTCTTGCGGCCGAGCAGGTCGCCGAAGTGCGCCATGATGATGCCGCCCAGCGGCCGGGCCAGGTAGCCGGCCGCGAAAATGCCGAAGGTCTGCAACTGGCGCAGCCAGTCCGGCACCGACGGCGGGAAGAACAGCTGCCCGATGACCGTCGCGAAAAAAACGAAGATGATGAAGTCGTAGAACTCAAGGGCGCCGCCAAGCGCGGCAAGGGCAAGGGTCTTGTAATCCTGGCCGGTCAGCGGGCGCGCGCTGGCTCGCGGCGCGCCGCCGACACCCACGGCGGTACTGCTGGTGGTAGACATGAATGGACTCGCATGGAAGAGATCGCATGCGAAGCGCGCAGCACGGAATACGTGATGGGTGTGGCCGGTGGGTACAGCGCAGGGGAGGCAGGCACGATGTGGCGGGTAAGCCGCAGGCTTGCGACGAAACGCTTCGCAAAGGACGTAAAGATACCAGATCGGCCTATGCGGCGTTGAGGGGGCAATTCTGATTTCTTTGCTTTGTCCGAAACCGTTGCCATAATGTCGAAAAATGTGAAATCCGGGGCACAAACCATCGTGCAGCATCGGAATGCGGGGTCAGATCTTCTGGAACGACATGGCTTTCAAGCAATCCATCCAGGCAGTGGCTGCCACGCCACGCGGCCGGCTGGCGACGCGCGTCGCCAGCGGCGTGGTCGCGGCGCTCGCGGTGTTCGGGCTGGCGGGGTATTTTGGCGGCCCGCCGCTGCTCAAATACCTGATTGAAAAGAACGCGACCGAGGCGCTGGGGCGCAAGGTCACGCTGGGCAAGGCCCACGTGCGCCCGTTCGAGCTGGCGGCCACGCTGACGGACCTCACTATCTATGAGCGCGACGGCAAGACCCCCGCGCTGACGCTGGGCGAGGCCGAGGCCAATACTTCGCTGGCCTCGGTCTGGCACCTGGCGCCGGTGGTGGACAACCTGCATGTCGACCGGCTGGCCGTGCACGTGCTGCGCGGCGCCGACGGCCGCATGAGCTTTGCCGATGTCCAGGACAAGCTTGCGGCCCTGCCGCCCAAGCCGCCCGATGCCAAGCCCGCGCGCTTCTCGGTCAACAACATCGCGGTCACCGGCACCAGCTTCAGCTATGACGACAAGCAGCTCGGTTCCAGCCTGCGCGTCGACAACCTGACGCTGACCCTGCCGTTCCTGTCGAACCTGCCGCATGACGTCGAGATCGTGACGCGGCCCACGCTGAGCGCACAGGTCAACGGCACGCCGCTGGCGCTCGATGGCGAGGTGCTGCCGTTTGCCGATTCGCGCCAGACCCGGCTCAACGTCAACCTTGACGGCCTGGAGGTCGCGCGGCTGATGGCGTTCGCGCCGCCGCTGCGCGATGCCGAGGTCAAGTCCGGCAAGCTCGACACGCGCCTGACCGTGGCCTTCCGCCAGCAGAAGGACACGCAGGAGATGCTGGTGATGGGCACGGCCGCGCTGCGCGATGCCGAGGTCGTCACGCGCGCCGGCCAGCCGCTGGTCAAGAGCGGCCGCCTGGCAGTGGATATCGGCAAGCTCGAGCCGCTGGCCCACCGCGCGCAGCTGCGCAGCGTGGAGATTGAAGGGCTCGGCGTGGAAGCCGCACGGCGCGCGGATGGCTCGCTGAACCTGGCCACGGCGTTCCTGCCGCAGGCGGTCAGCAAGTCCACCGATGGTGTGGCGCCGGCACCGACACCGGCATCCGCGCCCGTCGCGGCGTCAGGCGCCCAGGCAACGCCCGCGGCGCCGCCGGCCACGGCAGCCAAGGACGTGCCGTGGCGCTATGCGGTCGACCGCATCGTCGTGAAGCAGGCCAGGCTGGGGTTTGAGGACGCGCTGGCGCCGTCGGGCCAGGGCAAGCTTGCGCTCGGCCCGCTCGATGCCGAGGTCAAGGGTTTTGCCGGCACGGAAGGGGACAAGCCGGCCCGCATCGACGCCACGCTGACCGTGGCCGACGGCCAGACGCTGCACCACACCGGCGACCTGTTGCTGCGCGACGGCACGCTGGCCGGCACGCTGGAAACCACCGGCCTGCGCCCGCAAGGGTTTGCCGCGTGGTGGCCGCGCGAGCTGCGCAGCCAGTTCGGCGAGACCGCGGTCAATGCCGAGCTGCACTACCGCATGGCGTGGGCCACGCCGCAGTTCCAGTTCGTGCTGGAAAAGTCGCGGCTGGAGCTGGCGCCGCTCTATGTCGCGACGCGCGAGCCGGTGACGATGCCGGTATCCGCGGCCGCCCGCGCCGGCGCTGACGCGCAGGAGCGGGCCACTGCCAACGGCAACGCTGGCCCCCGCGCCAGCCGCCGCGAACGCGAGCGCGCCGCCGCCGACCGCGAAGGCGCCAACCTGCCGCTGCTGCGTGCGGAAAAGCTGGTGCTGGAAGATATCCAGTTCGACCTCGCCAAACAGACCTTCGCCACCAGCCAGGTCACGCTGGCGCAGCCGCAGATCGCCGCCACGCGCGACTACCACGGCCAGCTGATCGAGATGGCGCGACTGTGGGCCACGGAATCGGCACAGCAGGCGCGCGCCACGCCGCGCCAGGCCGCACCGGCCGCAGCCACCGCCAGCGGCGCGCCAGCCCCCGGCGGCTGGAAGGCCAACATCGGCAAGGTCACTGTTGACGGCGGCAGCGCGCGCCTGGCGGACTACCAGCCAGCCGAGGCCAACCGCGGCCGCCCGGTGATCCACGAGTTCCGCAATATCGCGCTCGCCACCGGCGCCATCGCCTGGCCGCTGACGCCGGCGGCGGTACCGGTCAGGCTGCATGCGGAGTCAGGCCAGCGCGGCGTGATCGGCGTGGACGGTTCGGTGCTGCCGACCGTCCCGGCCAGCCGCCTGCAACTGGACCTGCGCGAGGTGGAAATGCGCCCGCTGCAGCCCTACCTGGCCGACCGCTTCAATGCCGCGCTGCGCAGCGGCACGCTGACGGTCAAGGGCAAGCTCAATGTCGACGCGCCCACAGGCAAGCCCATCGCGGCGCAATTCGCTGGCAACGTGCTATCCGGCAACGTGCGCACGGTCGACCGTATCAGCGGCGACGACTTCCTGCGCTGGCGCTCGCTGGCGGTGTCGGGCATCGACTTTGCCATGGACGAGAGCAAGGGGCCGATGCGCGTGAGCCTGGGCAATGTCGCGCTGTCTGACTTCTATGCCCGCGTGATCCTGAACGCCAACGGCCGCCTGAACCTGCAGGACGTGATGGCCGGCGGCGCCGCGAAGGGCGAGGCAGCGCCGTCCACCAGCCTGACGCAGGCCAGCCCGGCATCGGCGCCGGCAACGCCGCCGGTGCAGGTCGGCGATACGCGCACGGCCCAGGTGGAGCAGAAGCCGGGCGGGCCCAAGCCGCAGGTGCGCATCGGCGGGGTCTCGCTCGAGAAGGGCAACATCAATTTCTCGGACTTCTTCGTCAAGCCCAACTACTCGGCCAACCTGACCGGCATGAAGGGCAAGGTGTCCAAGGTGTCGTCGGGCGACCCCACCCCGGCCGACCTGGTGCTGGATGGCCGCATCGACGACGATGCGCCGGTCAATATCAGCGGCAAGCTCAATCCGCTGGGTGAGCAGCTGTTCCTGGACATTGCCGCCAAGGCCTCGGGCGTGGAACTGACCCGGCTCACGCCCTATGCGGCCAAGTACGCCGGCTACCCGATCACCAAGGGCAAGCTGACGGTGGACGTGGCCTACAAGATCGAGAACGGCAAGCTCGATGCGAGCAACCACCTGTTCCTGGACCAGCTCACCTTCGGCGAGCGCGTCGACAGCCCGGATGCGACCAAGCTGCCGGTGCTGCTGGCGGTGTCGCTGCTGAAGGACCGCAACGGCGTGATCGACGTGAACCTGCCGGTGTCGGGCTCGCTGTCGGATCCGGAGTTCAGCATCGGCGGCGTGATCGTGCGCGTGATCGTCAACCTGCTGACCAAGGCGATCACGTCGCCGTTCTCGCTGATCGCCTCGGCCTTTGGCGGCGGCGGGGGCGAGGAACTGGGCTACGTCGAGTTCGCGCCCGGCACCGCGACGCTGACGCCGGCGGCCAAGGACAAGATCGCCAAGCTGGGCCAGGCGCTCAATGACAGGCCGTCGCTGCGGCTGGAAATCAGCGGCCGCATCGACCCGGCCACCGACGAGGCCGGCGCGCGCCGCGCGTGGCTGGATGCGCGCGTGGCCGAGCAGAAGCGGCGCGACCAGCGCGACAGCGCACAGGCGGGCGGCGAGGCCGGCAACGACGAAGCCGGCGAGCAGGGCGCCGAGATCAAGGTCTCGAAACAGGAATACCCGAAGTACCTGGAGCAGGTCTACAAGCGCACTTCCATGAAGAAGCCGCGCAATTTCGTCGGCTTCACTAAATCCCTGCCGCCCGAGGAAATGGAAAAGTTGCTGATGGCCAACTCCACGGTCACCGAGGCCGACCTGAAGCGCCTGGCCGAGCAACGCGCACTGGTGGTCAAGCAGTCGCTTGAACGCGAGGGCAAGGTGCCGGAAAGCCGGCTGTTCCTGACCGCGCCCAAGCTCAGCGCCGAGGGCATCAAGGACAAGGGCGCGCCCAACCGCGTGGACTTCTCCATCCGCGGGTAGACGCCGGGGGAGACGATTTGCAAGGCCGCCCGCCGCATGGCGGGCGTGTCATGCCATCACACCGCGAGGCGCCCCGATCTCACGTTTCGCCCCACTGCCTCAGCAGATTGTGATAGCACCCCACCAGCGTCCTCCGGGCGCCCTCATCGGCGCCGGTCTGGTTCAAGGTCTGGATCGCATTGTCCATATCGAACAGCATCGCACGCCGGGCATCGTCCCGCACCAGGCTCTGGATCCAGAAGAAGCTGGCCAGCCGCACGCCGCGCGTGATCGGGGTGACCTGGTGCAGGCTGGTGGCGGGATAGACGACCATGTCGCCGGCCTCCAGCCTGACCGAATGGGCACCGTAGGTGTCCTGCACCTGCAACTCGCCACCGTCGTAGCTGTCCAGCTCCGACAGGAACAGGGTGGCCGAGATGTCGGTGCGCAGCTTGCGCCCGTCGTACGGATGGATGCGCACGCTGCCGTCCACATGGGCGCCGAAGGTCATTCCTTCGCTGTAGCGGTTGAACATCGGCGGATAGACGATGTTGGGTAGCGCCGCGCTGATAAACAGCGGATTGCGCTCCAGCATCGACAGGATCAGCTGCTGGCACTCCCGTGCCACTTCCGAGCGTTCGTCGATCTGCTGGTTGAACTTGACCGGCGCACCCGAGTAACCGGCGGTGACGCGCCCGTCCACCCAGGCCTCGCCGGCCTGCTCCAGGCGCTGGCGCAGGGCGCCGACCTGTTCGGCGCTGAGAACTTTGGGGATGACGACTAGCATGGGGCTCCTGGCGCCACGACCGGCGGCACCAGGGGGCCGCCAGCCGCGGGTTACATCCGGTAGGTGAACGAAAGCATCGCCGTGCGGCCGGTGCCGGGTACGGACCGCCCGCCGTCGGACTGAATCAGCGCATCGTAATACTTCTTGTCGAAGATATTGAACAGATTCAGCCGCACATCGTACTTCGGCTGGTGGTAGGCCAGCATGCCGTCCCAGCGCACGAAGCTGCCCACCTGGACGGTGTTGGTATTGTTGGCAAAGCGTTCCGACATATAGAAGGCACCGCCGCCGATTTCCCAGTTGGGCAGGAAGGCGTAGCTGGTCCAGGCGGTGGTGGTGTGCTTGGGCGTGTTGGTCGGCACCTTGCCGGTGGTGTTGGCGGCAATGCCGTTGACGATCTCGGCATCCAGGTAGGTGTAGCCGGCAAACACCTGCCAGCGGCTGGTGATGCGTCCGGTGGCGCCCGCGCGGAAGCCGTTGACGCGGATCTTGCCGCTCAGCGCATAGGTGGTGGCGTCGATCTGGCTGCGGGCGTTGTCCTTGGTGATCTGGAAGATTGCCGACGTCAGCGACAGGTCGCCGCCAAGCAGGTCCCACTTGCCGCCCGCTTCATAGGACTTGTTCTTTTCGGGGTCCAGGCTCTGCTGGCCCACGGTGCCGGTCAGCTGCTCCAGCGATGGGTTGAACGAGGTGCCGTACGACACGTAGTAGGACTGCGCCTCGGTAGGCTGCCAGATGCCGCCCAGGCGCACGCTGGTGAAGTTGACCGTCTGCTCGGCATTGGCCAGTGCGGTGTTGCCCAGGGTGTTGGTCGAGTTGACCGAGTTGGTGATGCTGGCCATGTAGCGGTCGTAGCGCACGCCCGCCACCGCCTTCCATTGCTTGCTGAACTCGATCGAGTCGTTCAGGTAGGCCGCCAGCGTATTGGCCGAGCCGCCCTGCAGGTTGCCGGTGCTGGTGGGCACGCTGGCCGGCGACGCGGTGTAGGCCGGATTGACCAGCGGCTCGCAGGCCACGAAACCGGAGGTGCCAGCCGCGGCGGTCGCAGTGGCGGCCGGGTTCAGCGCCACGCCGTTGCAGCTGCCGTTGCGATAGTAGTTCTGGTTGTTGTAGCCGTCGTGGCCCACTTCGGCCCCCACCAGCAGCGTGTGTTTGACCGGGCCCGTGTCGAAGCTGGCGGTCAGTTCGGTCTGGTTGAAGATCGAGTAGTCACGGATCTTGCGGTCATGGCTCTGCAGGCGAACAAAGAGCTGGTCCAGCGGCAGCGTGCTGGTGGTGAGCGGCGTGAAGCCCCTGGCGCCGACCGAGCCAACCGAGTTGGGCGCGGTCTCCCGGGCATCGGTCTCAACGTAGTTGAACTGCGTCTGGTTGCGCAGCCGCAGGTTGGGCGAGAACTTGTGCGTGATGCCGGCGTTGAGCGACGCGATGTCCTGGATGGTGCGGTCGTCGGTGAAGCCGTAGAAGGTATTGCGGTCGACATTGGTCGGATGGCCGTTCAGGTTCGAGAAGCCATAGTCCGGCATGTCGCGGTTATGCTGCAGCAGCGCCGACAGCGTGATCTCGGTCGAGGTGCCGATGCCGGTGCGCCACGACGGCGCGATGCCAAAGTCCCGCACCGTCATCTCGTCGCGCGTGCTCGGCTTGCCGTCCTGCGCCATGGCCGATATGCGGAACGCCGAGGTGTCGCCCGTGGGCGTGTTGTAGTCGGCGGTGGCGCGCACCAGGCCGTTGGTGGTGACCGAGCCGGTCACCTCGGTGGCGGCCTTCAGCGTCGGCTTCTTGCTGACCTGGTTGATCACGCCGCCGGTAGAGCCGCGGCCGAACAGCATCGACGACGGCCCCATCAGCACCTCGACCTGCTCGAGTGCGAAGGTATCGCGATAGTACTGGCCGCGGTCGCGGAAGCCGTCCAGGTAAATGTCGGTCCGCGCCGAGAAGCCGTTCAGGTTGATGTTGTTGCCGATCTGGCCGCCTTCGGCACCGCCGATAGTGATACCCGGCACGTTGCGCAGCGCATCGGCCAGCGAGCTGACGCCCTGCGATTCCATCAGCGCCTTGTTCACCACGGTGACCGACTGCGGCACGTCGCGCAGGTCGGCCGGCAGCTTGCTCAGTGACGCCTTGCCGGCGTTGAAATCGCCGCGGGAGGCCTCGCCGTTGACCACCACTGCCGGCAGCGTGGCGGCCGGCTTTATCTGCGTGGTGGTGGTTGAAGGTGCGGGAGCTTGCTGGGCGAGAGTGGCGGCGGGCGTGGCGCACAGCGCGAGCAGCGCGGTGGCAATGCGGGTGCGGCGATTCATGGTTATGGTCTTGGTCTACCCCTGCGGTCGGGGCCCAGCCGTCCTACGCCGCCACGCACGAATATGCCTGGGCCGGTGTTGCGCGAAAGGGGTCAAAATGGGGTCTTCCTCTGGGCGAGTCGAAATATAAATACGAATGATTGTTGTTGCAATTCGCGTTGTGTTGCCGACACAGACAATTCAGACTCTGGATCAATGTATGTAGTAATAGACATTGGCAATATTAAGTGCGCTATTAGGTATTTTTAAATAGGTCCCGTATGCTGAGAGAGCCTGCGGCGGCGCAAAAACGATCCCGGCGCGAAACAGCGACCATACATTTGCTCGCAAACCGGAAATAACGACTGAAGAAAATAAGCGGTGGCTTCGGGAAACACCCGCTCAGGGCGGATTTCCGGATCGTGGACAATTCTCGGGCTGACTAGCCGGCGGCGCACCGCGCGGCGGCGCAGCAATCAAGGCCGCGAAAACCGGTATGATTCGGCCCGGACAATCCGTTCCATAGCCGATTCAGGAGTGTGTTTTGCAGCAGGATCAACTGGAAGCCGCCGTCGCCTACAAGACCTGGGTGTGCGTGATCTGCGGCTGGGTCTACGACGAAGAACAGGGTTGGCCGGAAGACGGCATCGCCCCCGGCACGCGCTGGGAAGACATCCCCGAGGACTGGCGCTGCCCGGAATGCGACGTCGGCAAGGCCGAATTCGCCATGATCGAGCTGTAACGCCGCAGGCACTTCCCTGTCCGGCTGATCCTTCCAGGCTCAGCCCTGGGCTTGCGCCAGCATGGCAGCAAGCAGCACATTGGCGCCCGCCTCGAGATGCTCGGGCCTGGCGTCCTCGATCTCGTTGTGGCTGATGCCGTCCTTGCACGGCACGAAGATCATTGCCGTCGGCGCCACCCTGGCCAGGTAGACCGCGTCGTGGCCCGCGCCGGTAACGATGTCCCAATGCCGGTAGCCACGCGCCGCGGCCGCCTGCCGGACATGCGCCACAAGCTCGGGCGCGAAGGGCGTCGGCTCGAAGCGCTGGATCGCTTCGACTTCCACCGCCAGCGCGGCACCTGTCGTGCTGCCGCTGGCCAGCGCCGCGCACGCCGCGCGCAGCCTTGCTTCCATCCGGTCAAGCTGGCCGCCATCGAGATGGCGAAGGTCGACGCTGAACTGCACTCGCCCCGGGATGACGTTGCGTGAAGACGGGTGGACATTGACCACCCCGACCGTCCCCCGCCCATCGGGGGCAAAGTCATTCGCGATCTTCGTCACTTCCTGGAACAGGAACGACGCGCCATGCAGGGCGTCCCGGCGCAGCGGCATGGGGGTGGGGCCGGCATGCGCCTCCATGCCAGTCACCGTGACGTCATACCAGCGCAGGCCAAGCGACCCTGTCACCACGCCGATGACCTTGTCCTCGGCCTCGAGGATCGGGCCTTGCTCGATATGCGCCTCGAAGTACGCGCCAACCTTGTGGCCGACCGGGGCGGTGCCCGCATAGCCGATCGCCGCGAGTTCGCCGGCAACGGACTTGCCGGCGTTGTCCGCTGCCGCCAACGCGGTGGCCTCCGGGAAAACGCCGGCGAACACGCCCGATCCCATCATCACCGGCACGAAGCGCGCGCCTTCCTCATTGGTCCAGATCGCCAGTTCCAGCGGCGCCTCGGTGGTCACGCCGTGGTCATTGAGCGTGCGCATGACTTCCAGTCCGGCCATGACGCCATAGCATCCGTCGAACTTGCCGCCGGTGGGCTGGGTGTCGATATGGCTGCCGGTCGTCACCGGGGCAAGCGCGTCGTTGCAGCCCGCCCGGCGCCCGAAGATATTGCCCACGCGGTCGATGCGCACGGTCAGGCCGGCCTCTCGCATCCAGCCGGTGACGAGGTCGCGCGCCTGCCCGTCCAGCGCGGTCAGGGCCAGGCGCGCATTGCCGCCCCTGGGCGTGGCGCCGACCTGCGCCAGGTCCATCAGCGCTTGCCACAGGCGTTCGCCATTGATCGTGATTGCGTTCATGCGCCCGTTCCTGACTGTTGGATGCCGCCGAAGAAGGCCTTTGCATTGGCGGCGAGCGAATCGAGGTGGTAGCCGCCTTCCTGCACGATCAGCGTGGGCAGGCCAAGTGAGGCAACGGCGCGGCCGAGGCGGCCGAAGCCTTCGGTGGACACGTCCACCAGCGACTGCGGATCCTCGCGGTAGATGTCGAAGCCAAGCGACAGCACCAGCGCGTCTGCCTGGAAGCGTTCGATGGCGCCGCGCGCCGTGTCCAGCTTGTCGAAGAAGACTGACTCGGGCGAACGGTGCGGCATCGGCAGGTTGAGGTTGTGGCCGGCGCCTGCGCCGCGGCCGTGCTCATCGTCGAAGCCCGCGACCACCGGATAGGAATTGGTCGGGTCGCCGTGGATCGACACGTAGAGCACATCGGCCCGGTCGTAGAAGATCTCCTGGATGCCCTGGCCGTGGTGCATGTCGGTATCGAGGATGGCCACGCGGCCAAAGCGCGCGCGCAGGGCCTGGGCGGCGATCGCGGCATTGTTCAGGTAGCAGAAGCCGCCCGCCGCGTCGCGCCGGGCATGATGGCCCGGCGGCCGGCACAAGGCGTAGGCGCTGCGTTCGCCGTCCAGCAGCGCCAGGGCGCCGGCCACCGCGCTCTGCGCCGACCAGTAGGCCGAGCGCCAGGTGTTCAGGCCCACCGGGCAGCTGCCGTCGGCGAGATAGCGCGCGGCCTGCGCCAGCACGCCGCGCAGGGCGTTGGGCTCGCGCACGAAGATATTGGACATGACCTCGTCGCCCCAGTCCTCCGGCAGCTCGCGCCAGCTGGCATGGGCGTCCTGCAGGAACTGCAGGTAAGGCTGGTCGTGCACGGCGGCGAGCGGCGCGAGGCCGTGGTCAGCGGGGGCGTGGAGCGCGAAGCCAAGCGCCTCTGCCGCCTGCACCAGCCGCTGTGCCCGCGCGGGCAGCTCCTGCGGCGAGCGCATCTTGCCGCGCGAGTAGTAACTCTGCGGATGGTGCAGCAATTGCTCGGGATGGAAAAACGTCAGCATGGGGTTGGCAATGTCCGTGGAAAGGCGTCAGGCCTGCGCGGCTTGCGCGGCGGGTTGTGGTTGCTGGCGCTGGCGTGCATCGATGCTGGCGATGCACAGCAGCGACACGCCGGCCAGCAAGGTGTAGAACACCGCCAGCGGCCACCATTGGCCCTGGAAGCGCTGCGCGAGGATGGTCCCCACCAGCGGTGTCAGCCCGCCCGCCACCGCGCCGCAGACCTGGTAGGACAACGAGATCGCCGAGTAGCGCACGCGCGTTTCGAAGACACCGCTGACAAAGCCCGCGATCACCGAATAGAAGCTCGCCATGCACACCACCGCCAGCGCGATGCCGAGCACGATGGCCGGCGCCTGGCGCGTCTGCACCAGCAGGAACATCGGATAGGGGGAAGCCATGGCCAGCAGCGCGGCCAGCTTGAGGAAGCGCGCGCCGCCAAGCTTCTCGGCCAGCCAGGCGGCCAGCGGCTGCGCCAGGAACTGGATGATGGCCACGGCGAACAGGCAGTCGAGAATCAGCGTCCTGGACAGCGACAGGTATTGCGTGGTGTACGCAATCATGAAAGTGTTGGTGAAGTACACCCCGGCAATGCCGATGGTATTGGCGCCGATGCACAGCAGCACCGGCACGCGGGCCGTGCGCCAGACTTCGGCAATCGGCAGCCTGGCGGTCTTGCGCTGCGCCTGCACCTGCGCGAACTCGGGCGATTCGTTCACGCCCAGCCGGATCGCCACGCCCACCAGCAGCAGCGCCGCGCTGGCCAGGAATGGCAGGCGCCAGCCCCAGTCCATGAACACGTCGTGCTCCATCGATGTCACCGCGCGGAAAGCCAGCAGCGACAGGATCAGGCCGGCCGGGCTGCCGAGCTGCGCGAACGAGGCGAAGAAGGTGCGGCGGCCCTTGGGGGCATGCTCGCCCGCCATCAGCACCGCGCCGCCCCATTCGCCGCCCACGGCGATGCCCTGCACCACGCGCAGCAGCACCAGCAGCACCGGCGCGATGGCGCCCGCGGTGGCGTAGGTCGGCAGCAGGCCGATGCCGATGGTGGCCACGCCCATCATCATGAGCGTGGTCATCAGCGCCTTCTTGCGGCCGATGCGGTCGCCCCAGTGGCCGAACACGATGCCGCCGAGCGGACGGGCAAAGAACCCGACCGCGAAGGTGCCGAATGACGCCAGCGTGCTCAGGAAGGGGTCGCCGCCGGGGAAGAACAGCGGGCCGAACACCAGCGCGGCGGCGGTAGCGTAGATGTAGAAGTCGTACCACTCGATCATGGTGCCGACAAAGGCGGCCGTGGCGGCGCGCACGGGCTGGCGCGTGCCGGAAGGGGACACTTGCATGGACTGGCTCCTCACTATGTTTGTGCCGCTGCATCAGGGGCAGCTGTGGGAGGAGTTATCGCCCGTTGACAAACATCAGTCAAATTTCTAATATTTATTTTTCATATAATCTGAATTTATACGGTGGCGTGATGGAGCGTTCTGCCCTGGACCGGGCCCTGCTGACCGACCGGCTCGACTGGAACCTGCTGCGCACATTCCTGACCATCGTCCACGAGCGCAGCCTGAGCCGCGCCGCGGTGCGGCTGCATATCACCCAGCCGGCGGTGAGCCTGGCCTTGCGCCGGCTCGAAGAGCATCTGGGACACACGCTGATCGAGCGGCGCGGCAGCAATTTCCGCCTGACCCGGGCCGGCGAAGAGGTGCTGCGCATCGCCACCGATGTCTATGGCAGCGTGGCGCGGCTGGGGGCGGAACTGGCGGAGCAGCAGGATGAAGTCAGCGGCCTGCTGCGGCTGCTGACCGTGAGCCGGATCCATTCCGGCGTCTATGACGAATGCCTGGCCGCGTTCCATCGGCAGCATCCGCGCGTCACGCTGCAGGTGGACGTGATGCGCAGCACCGAGATCGCAGACGCGCTCGCGCAGAAGGCTGCCGGCGTGGGCCTGAGCCTGTACCGGCAGTTGGGCCGGCAGTCGGGCGACGGGCTTGAGCACATGCTGTTCCTGCGCCAGCGCTACGCCATCTTCTGCGGGCGCCATCACCGGCTGTTCGGGCGCACCGGGCTGGCCATTGCCGACCTGCTGGCCGAGAATTTCGTGTCGTTCAGCAGCGACCAGCTTGGCGACGTGCTGGCGCCACTGGCCGTTTTCCGCGACCAGCACGGTTTTTCGGGCCGCATCGTCGCGACCTCGCCCAGCCTCGATGAAATCCGGCGCCTGGTGTTCGCGGGCTATGGCATTGGCTGCCTGCCGGAACATATCGTTGCCGACGATGTCGCCCAGCAACGGCTGTGGCGCCTGCCGCCCGAAGAGGGCGTGGCCGATATCGACATGTACCTGCTGTGGAATCCGGAGCGGCGCCAGACGCCGGCCGAGGCGGCGTTCCTCGAGCACTTTCGGCACTACGTGGCGCGCTATTCGCTGATGGAGCGGCTGGGAGAGTCAGTGAACGCGCCGCTGGCGGCGTTGCGCGCGCCGACGGCGTGACGGGCGATTGCCCGGTTCGCGTACCGGGGAAGGTGCAAGCGGGGTCGTGCTACTGCTAGCCGTGCCGTCGCAGCGTATGCCGGCACAGCCCCGCGCGTTGCCGTTGCGCAGCGCAGCGCCGGTAGCGCATCCGGTACGGATGGCTGCAGCGCCAGATGGCCCGCAGGACGGTAATGAACAGCAGCGCCGCCATGACGGCAGCGAGCAGGCCGATCGACATAACGGCCCTCCTCCCCAAAAACCGTCTGCCCGACCTCTGGGGGTCAGATCAGCAGCGGTAATGCCTCTAGCACCAACACCGCAACCAGCGCGCCGATCAGGGCGCCCATGGTGCGGCAACTGATGCGCAGGAATTTGGCGGTCACCGGGATCGAACCCATGGCGATCACGCCTACCAGCGCCATCGGAATCAGGAATACAAGATCATGCGCGGTGAAGTGCATGGTGGTCTCCTGTCTCTCTTTTGTGATTCCAGTATAGGCAGTGTGTGCCCGATGCACGGCTGCGTGCATCGGTATTGTCCCGAGCCCGGGCGGTGTGGATGCCACCCAGGTACCGATGCGCGCACATAGGCCCGTTCAGGCGTTGCGCTGCGTACGCATGCCCCACGTTTTTCGCCATGCGAACCCCGAAGCGGGAAACACGTGTCCTATGCTGATCAGAGACGCGGGGCCCCGTTCCCATTCCAGTCCAATGCCCCGCAGACCGAGAGAGACGGAGGTGGCTATGGAACTTCACATGCAATCGCACCACTACGTGCGGCGGCAGCCGGACTGGACCGCGGCAGCGGTCTCGGGGCTGGCGGCCGGGGCGTTGCTGCTGGTGCTGGAGCTGTTCTGGTCGTCGATGGTGTCGGGCGTGAACCCGTGGGTAGCCACGCGCATGATCGCCGGGATCCTGATGGGCCAGAGCGTGCTGCAGAGCGCAACGTTCACCGTCGGCACCGTGGCCGCGGCGCTGGTGATCCATTTCGTGCTGGGTGCCCTGCTGGGCATGATCCTGGCGGCCATCATCGCGCCATTCACGCTGGATTCGAGCCTGGGCATGGCAATGCTGGCGGGTGCCGTATTCGGCCTGGTGGTGTATTTCTTCAATTTCTATGTGATGACGCGGGCCTTCCACTGGTTTGTCGAGGTGCGTGGGTGGCATACGTTTATCGGGCACCTGATTTTCGGGATGGCCGCGGCGGCGTGCTACTGGAAGCTGGAGAGCAAGGACGTATCGCACTGACAATCGCATCGGGGCAGGGCGCGGTGAGGCGCCCGCACATGACGGTTGCATTGCGCGCGCCAGCCTCTGGGCGGATACGCGCGCAAGGTCTGCGGCGGCCGGAACCAGGGGTTCCCGCCGCCGCTTTTTCCCGCCCTGCGCGCTTGTGCAGTGCGACACCAATGCATTGGCATGTCGCCTTGCAGTGACCTGACGGCATGCACTAGTCTTATGTCTACCTGCGTGACTTGCACATCCCTCGCCGCGCGCGAGTAGGAGGGTGGATATGGCGTTGGCCATCGCACTCGTAGTCATGGTCGTCGCTTCGGTGCTCTTCCATTTCCTGAGCCCGTGGTGGGCGACTCCGCTGGCGTCCAACTGGAAGCAGATGGACGACACGCTGACCATTACCCTGGTCATCACCGGCATTTTCTTTATTGGCATCAACCTGTTTGTCGGCTACATCGTCTGGCGCTACCGGCATGAGGCGCCGCACCCCAATGGCGGCACCGGCCACCGCGCGTCCTACCACCCGGAGAACAGCAAGCTTGAACTGTGGCTGATCGGGGGCACCACGCTGGGCGTGGTGGCATTGCTGGCGCCGGGCCTGTTCGTCTACGCCGACTACGTGCGCCCGCCGCGCGACGCGATGGTGATGGAAGTGGTGGGGCAGCAGTGGTCCTGGGCCTTCCGCTTTCCGGGCAAGAGCGGCCAGCTGGGTGCTTCCGATCCGCGCTTTGTCACCGGTGCGAATCCGCTCGGCCTGGACCCCGACGATCCGCGCGGCCTGGACAATATCGTGATCGTCGGCCCGGAGGTGCACCTGCCGCTGAACAAGCCGGTCAAGGTGCTGTTGCGCTCCAAGGACGTGCTGCATGATTTCTATGTGCCGCCGTTCCGCGCGCGCATGAACATGGTGCCGGGCATGGTGACGTCGTTCTGGTTCACGCCGACGCAGACGGGCCGCTTCGACGTCCTGTGCGCGCAGCTGTGCGGCGTGGGGCACTACAACATGCGCGGCACGGTGGTGGTGGAAGAACCGGCTGCGTACGAGGCATGGCTGGCGAAGCAGCAGACCTTTGCCATGACGCTGGCGAAGGCCGCGGCACCGCCGGCGGCAATGGCCGCTGCCGCACCGGGCGCAGCGGGCGACGCCGGCACCGTCGAGAAGGGCCGCGCGCTGGCGCAGAGCAAGGGCTGCGTCGGCTGCCACAGCATCGACGGCAATCCGGGTGTGGGGCCGACCTGGAAGGGCCTGTACGGCAAGACCGAGACCTTTGCCGACGGCAGCAGCGCCAAGGTGGACGATGCCTTCCTGCACAAGGAGATCACCGACCCGCATGCGCGCCTGGTCAAAGGCTTCGGGCCGGTGATGCCGAAGTTGCCGATGAGCGAGGACGAGGTCGCGGCGCTGACCGCCTATATCAAGTCGGCCGGCAGCGGCGCGGCCGAGGCGGGAACCGTTGCGCCGGTCGCTCCCGCGGAGGTGCCCGCCGGCCCGGCCGCCGCGACCAGCGCCGCTACCACGGCAACCGCTGGCTCCGGGGCACCCGCTGCCACGCCCGGGGCTGCGTCCGGCACCTATACGACTTCGACGGCCGTGGCCGTGCCGCCCTCGGCGGCGCCCGCGCCCGCCAGGAAGTGAGGAGACCCGCATGGCTTACGCCGATGATGCCGCCCATCACGCGCCGCAGAGCTTCTGGACCCGCTATGTCTGGAGCCAGGACCACAAGGTGATCGCCGTGCAGTACACCATCGTGGCGATCATGGTGGGCCTGGTGGGCGTGGCGCTGTCCAACCTGATGCGCATGCAGCTCGGCTTCCCGGGGCGCTTCGAGTTCATCGACGCCAACCGCTACTACCAGTTCGTCACCATGCACGGCATGATCATGGTGATCTACCTGCTGACCGCGCTGTTCCTGGGCGGCTTCGGCAACTACCTGATCCCGCTGATGGTGGGGGCGCGCGACATGGTGTTCCCCTTCCTCAACATGCTCAGCTTCTGGGTCTACCTGCTGTCGGTGATCGTGCTTCTGACCAGCTTCTTCGTGCCCGGCGGGCCCACCGGCGCGGGCTGGACGCTGTATCCGCCGCAGGCCATCCTGGCCGGCACCCCAGGCCATGAATGGGGCATCATCCTGATGCTGGTGTCACTGGCGATCTTTATCGTCGCGGCCACCATGGGCGGCCTCAACTATGTCACCACCGTGCTGCAGGCGCGCACGGAAGGGATGACGCTGCTGCGCATGCCGCTGTCGGTGTGGGGCATCTTCATGGCCACCATCCTGGCGCTGCTGGCGTTCCCGGCGCTGTTCGTGTCGGCGGTGATGATGCTGCTGGACAAGACCCTCGGCACCAGCTTCTTCATGCCGGCGATGGTATCGATGGGGCAGCAGCTGTCATACAAGGGCGGCAGCCCGCTGCTGTTCCAGCACCTGTTCTGGTTCTTCGGCCACCCGGAGGTGTATATCGTCGCGCTGCCTGCCTTCGGCATCGTCTCGGACCTGGTCAGCGTGCATTCGCGCAAGAGCATCTTCGGCTACCGCACCATGGTGTGGGCAATCCTGGCGATCGGCGTGCTGTCGGTGGTGGTGTGGGCCCACCACATGTTCGTCAGCGGCATGAACCCGTACTTCGGCTTCTTCTTTGCCACCACCACGCTGGTCATCGCCATCCCCACCGCGATCAAGGTTTACAACTGGGTCATCACGCTATGGCGCGGCGATATCCATTTCACCGTGCCCATGCTGTTCGCGATCGCCTTCATCAGCACCTTCGTCATCGGCGGCCTGACCGGGCTGTTCCTGGGCAATGTGAGCGTGGATATCCCGCTGTCCAACACCTACTTCGTGGTGGCGCACTTCCACATGGTGATGGGCGTGTCGCCGATCCTGGTGGTGTTCGGCGGCATCTATCACTGGTACCCGAAGGTAACGGGCCGGATGCTGGACGACAACATGGGCCGGATCCATTTCTGGGTCACCTTCGTCGGCACCTATGCCATCTTCTTCCCGATGCACTACCTGGGCGTGCTGGGCATGCCGCGCCGCTACTACGCCTACGAGAACTACGCCTTTATCCCGGAATCTGCGCATGTGATGAACATGTATATCTCGGTGGCCGCGTTCATCGTCGCCACGGCGCAGCTGCTCTTTGTCTTCAACCTGGTGTGGAGCCTGTGGCATGGCCGCAAGGCCGACGCCAACCCGTGGCGCGCCGCCTCGCTGGAATGGCAGACGCCGCAGACCCCGCCCGCGCACGGCAACTGGGGGCCGCACCTGCCGGTGGTGTACCGCTGGGCCTATGCCTACAGCGTGCCGGGCGCGCGTGAGGACTTTATCGCGCAGAACGCGCCGCCGGAAGAGGGCGGGGCCGAGCCTGAACCGCATGCCAGCCGCGGAGCCGTCGCATGAACGCCGAAGCCCTGTACAAGGTCAGCCGCGACGATTTCGGCGGCAACCCGTCCGACGAGAATGCCGCCAACCACCGGCCGCGCGGGCGCGCCCCCGCAAGCATCGGCCTGTGGGTGTTCATGGGCGTGGTGACCTCGCTGTTTGCGCTGTTCCTGACCGCCTATGCGCTGCGCATGGACAGCCCGGACTGGCACCGCATCGGGCTGCCCTGGCAGGTGTGGCTGTCCACCGCGCTGCTGGCCGCGGGCAGCGTGGCGATGGCGGTGGCGTCGCGCGCCGCGGGCCGGGGCGAGATGGCCGTGGCCAGGCTGGCGCTGCGCCTGGGCGGTCTGGGCGCGGCCGGCTTCGTCGCCTCGCAGCTGTGGGCCTGGCAGGCGCTGGGCGCGATGCAGGTGATGCCTGCCGGCAACCCGGCCGGCAGCTTCTTCTACCTGCTGACCGCGATGCACGGCCTGCACGTGCTGGGCGGCCTGGCCGGCTGGGGCTTTGCCATGTCGTCACGCGGCAGCGGCGAGGCCGTGGTGCTGCGCATGCGGCTGTGCGCGCGCTACTGGCATTTCCTGCTGGCGGTGTGGGTGGTACTGCTGGCGGCGCTGGGGTGGCTCACGCCCGAACTGGTGCGCTATATCTGCGGCACGGCCTAGCGGCGGCGGCAGCAAGGAGGACCGGCATGTCAACGCAATTGTCTTCACCATCGGGCACACCCGGCGTGGCGCCTGCGCCCCAGGTGGGCGGCGTGCGCGGCCTGCTGGCCGACTGGTCGTCGGACCAGCAGGCCTTCAAGGTGTCGTGGGGCAAGGCGATGATGTGGATCTTCCTGCTGTCCGACACCTTTATCTTCAGCTGCTTCCTGACCGGCTACATGACCGTGCGCATGTCGACCACGGTGCCGTGGCCCAATCCCAGCGAGGTGTTCGCACTGCACGTGGGCGGCGCCGACATCCCGTTGCTGCTGATCGCCATCATGACCTTCGTGCTGATCAGCAGCAGCGGCACCATGGCGATGGCGGTCAACTTTGCCTACCGGCGCGCGCGCCGCGAGTGCGCGCTGTTGATGTTGGTGACCGCGCTGTTCGGCATGATGTTCGTCGGCATGCAGGCCTTCGAATGGACCAAGCTGATCGTGGACGAGGGCGTGCGCCCGTGGACCAACCCGATGGGGGCGGCGCAGTTCGGCTCGACCTTCTTCATGATCACGGGCTTCCATGGCCTGCATGTGTCGTGCGGCGTGGTGTACCTGCTGATCGTGGCCACGCGCGTGCTGCGCGGGCGCTACGAGGCCACCGGCAACTACCAGATCGTGGAGATCGCGGGCCTGTACTGGCACTTCGTCGACCTGGTCTGGGTGTTTATCTTTGCGTTGTTCTATCTCTGGTGAGGGCGGCCATGGCATCGAATCCGGCAACTCCCGCAACCCCGGTGACGCCAGCGCATGGCTCCGGCCCGGATGCCGGGCATGCCGCGCACTCCGGCCAGCAGCATCCCATCGGGCTGTACCTGAAGATCTGGGCGCTGCTGTTCGTGCTGTCGACGCTGTCGTACCTGGTCGATTATTTCCATGTCACCGGCTACCTGCGCTGGACGCTGATCCTGGTGTTCATGGGGCTGAAGGCGGGGCTGATCGTGGCAGTGTTCATGCACATGGCATGGGAGCGCATGGCGCTGATCTGCGCCATCCTGATACCGCCGCTGTGCCTGCTGGTGCTGGTCTGGCTGATGGCGGAAGAAGCCAATCACACTTTCCTCACGCGCGGCCTGTTCTTCCGCTGACCGGCCGCGCCGCTGCCGGATGTCAACGCGGAACGGAAGGCGAGCCCATGCACGCCGCCACGCAAGCCATCCTCACCTTCAACCATGGCCGCGATCCCGAGCGGCTGACCCGCAAGCTTGCGGCGATCGCCGCGGACCCCTTTGCCTTCTTTCGCGGCACCAACCACCTTTATGTCGCATCGCTGCGCGATGAGGCGGCAATGCGCGATGCTCCGACCACCTACGTCTGCGGCGATCTGCACCTGGAGAACTTCGGCAGCTTCAAGGGCGACAACGGGCTGGTCTATTTCGACCTGAACGACTTTGACGACGCCCTGGTCGCGCCGCTTACGGTGGATGTGGTCCGGATGCTGTCGAGCGTGCTGGTGGCCGCCAGCCAGCTGGGCCTTTCCGAGGCCGGCGCCATGCGCGCCTGCGAGGCCATGCTGTCCACCTATGCCGCCGTGCTGCAGACAGGCAAGCCACGCTGGCTCGAGCGTGCCACGGCGGTCGGCCTGGTGGCCACCCTGCTGCGCCGGGTCAAGGGCCGCAGGCGCGGCGCACTGCTGGCCGAGCTCACCACGGTGCGCAAGGGCAAACGGCGCCTGGTATGCAACGGCCGCCATGCGCTTGCGGCAGACAAGCCGGCCCGTGAGCGCGCTCGCGCGATCCTTGCGGCCTACTCGAAGCAGGGCCATCATGGCCACCGCCTGGCCCTCGACGATGCCGCGCGGCGCGTGGCGGGCATTGGCAGCCTCGGGCTGGAACGCTATATGGTGCTGGCGCGGGACGAACTGAGCGGCATGCAGCGACTGGTCGACATCAAGCGCGCCGCGCCGAGTCCATGGCAGGACCTGCCCAGCCTGTCCCTGCCACCCTGGGGCAGCGATGCAAAGCGGGTGGCGGCGGTGCAGCAAGTCATGCAGGCGGCTTCGCCGGCGCTGCTGTCGGCTGTCGACATGGGCAAGGCTTTCTATCTGGTCAAGAGCCTGCAGCCAACTGCCGACCGCGTCGACCTGGCGCATTGCAGCAACTTTGCAGCGCTACGCGAGTTGCTGGGCACCATGGCGCATGCCGCGGCATGGGCGCATCTGCGTGGCTGCGGGCACCAGGCCGCGGACCGGATCGAGCAGCTGCAGGCGTTTGCCGGCGGCACCCGCTGGCGCACCGGCGTCCTGCGGCTGGCACGGCATGGTTGCGCGGTGTCGGTGGCGCAGTGGAAGGCGTATGCGGACGATTACCGCGAGGCGCGGGGAGGGTGAGCGGGGGCCGAACGGGGGAAGAAGGGCGCTGGCGCCGCTCACGCAAGCGTGAACGGCGCCAGCGTCAGGATGGTCAGGCTTGGGTGATGAACTTGGTCACCAGGTAGCCATCGAAGGTCTCCTGACCGCCTTCGCTGCCGATGCCCGAATCCTTGATGCCGCCGAACGGGGTCTCGGCCAGCGCCATACCGAAGTGGTTGATATTGACCATGCCGGCTTCCAGGCCGTTGGACACTTCGGTCGCGGTCTTCAGCGAGTTGGTGAACACATACGACGCCAGGCCAAAGGGCAGGCTGTTGGCGCGGCGCAGCACCTCGGCCGTGTCCTTGAAGCGCGTCACCGGCGCCACCGGGCCGAACGGCTCGTCGGTCATCAGGCGCGAGTCGTCGGGCAGGTCGGTGACCACGGTGGGCGCAAAGAAGTAGCCCTTGTCGCCCAGGCGCGAGCCGCCTGCCACGACCTTGCCGCCGCGCTGGCTGGCATCGTCCAGGAACTGCTCCATCGACAGCACGCGGCGCTCATGCGCAAGCGGCCCCATCTGGGTGCCGTCTTCCAGGCCGTTGCCCACCTTGATCGAGCCGATCACCTCGGTAAAGCGCGCCAGGAAGCGGTCATAGGCCTTCTCCTGGACGTAGAAGCGCGTCGGCGACACGCAAACCTGGCCGGCATTGCGCAGCTTGAAGCGGGCCAGCATCTCGGCGGCGGGGTCGATGTCGGCGTCGTCGAACACCAGCACCGGCGAATGGCCGCCCAGCTCCATGGTCACGCGCTTCATATGCGCGCCGGCCAGCGCCGCCAGCTGCTTGCCCACCGGCACCGAGCCAGTGAACGAAATCTTGCGTACGATCGGCGATTCGATCAGGTAGGTCGAGACCTCGCTGGGCACGCCCCAGACGATGTTGAGCACCCCCGGGGGCAGGCCGGCATCATGGAACAGCTGCGCCAGCGCCACCACCGCGCTGGGCGAGTCTTCCGGGCCCTTCAGGATCAGCGTGCAGCCGGCGCCCAGCGCCGACACGATCTTGCGGATGGCCTGGTTGAACGGAAAGTTCCACGGCGTGAAGGCGGCGCACACGCCGATCGGCTCGCGCACCACGATCTGGCGCACATTGGGCTGGCGCGGCGGGATCACGCGGCCATAGATGCGGCGGCATTCCTCGGCGTGCCAGTCGGCGTGCTCGGCGCAGACCATCACTTCGCCGACGGCCTCGGCCAGCGGCTTGCCCTGGTCCAGCGTGATATTGCGGCCGATCTCCTTGGCGCGCTCGCGGGTGAGCTCGCCCACGCGGCGCAGGATCCTGGCGCGCTCCAGCGGCGAGGTCTTCTTCCAGGTTTCAAAGGCGCGCTGCGCGGCGGCCAGCGCGCGGTCCAGGTCGGCGCGGCTGGCATGCGGCAGCTTGCCCAGCACTTCCTGCGTGGCCGGGTTGATGACATCCTGCTCGCGCCGGTCGCCTCCCTTGATGAATTCCCCGTCGATATAGAGGGCGAGATCCTGGTACATGCGTGTTCTCCTGGTGGGCGGTGAAACCGCAAGCTTAACCCGGCGGCCGCGTTCATGCAGCGCGCCGGGTGCGTTCCCGGGAGGAATGTGCGGGAATGTCCCCGCGACCGGTGCAGCCGATATCAGGCGGTATCGCGCGTCCGTGCCACGGGCAGGACTTCAGCCCCGGTGCGGGTGGCTTCCACCACCAGGATCACGAGCAGCGTGATCAGCGTCAGGGCGAACACCGCATAGCCGATGCTGTCGCCCTCGATGGCGAACAGGCTGGGCGCGTAGGTCGGGCTGGTGCAGATCATCGTGCCCGCCGACATGCCGGTGTAGTGCATGCCGCAGACGGCAATGCCCATGACCACCGCCGCTGCCAGCTGCTTGCCGCGGGTCTTCACCGTGGTCGCCAGCCACAGCGCCACCACCGACACCACCACCGCGATCACCACCGACAGCCCGATGATGGCCAGGTCCCAGTCGAAGCGGGTGTTGGAGCGGATCGCCGCCATGCCGGTGTAGTGCATCGCCACCACGCCCAGCCCGGTCAGCACGCCGCCCTTGAACACGTTGTCGGTACGGCTGCCGCGCGGGCGCGAGGCGATCGCCAGCCCGGCGCCGGCCAGCACCATCACGACCACCAGCGAAGCCAGCGTCATGAACAGCCCGAACTCGCGGTGCGTCGGGGTCTGGTAGGCCACCATGCCGATGAAATGCATCGACCAGACCGCGCCGCCGCCCAGCGCCACGCTGGCGCACAACAGCCGGTCCACATCCAGGCGGCCGTCGGGCATGCGCACGCGCCGCGACCAGCGCAGGCCAACGTAGGCGCCGCAGACAGAGATCAGGAACGACAGGCCCACCATCGGCCAGTCATAGGCAAACGGCACCAGGGCGCCGGAAACAGGCTGGAAACCGACAAACATGACCCCACCTCTTCGTTTTGACTGCGACTGAAGGGCGCACGCGCATGCCGGGCATTCCTTCCGGCAGCCGGCCTGGGACGCGGTGCTCCCGCGCCGAGTATGCAGGGGGCCGCAACTGGAGGGGAATAACTCATTCAGGTAAAAAGCGCGGTACCGTGGCCGGCCGCGTGTCCTTGTAGCCGCCTCCGGGCAGGAATAGACTGGGCGGATTTCCCCATGCGCAACGCCTCATGAAGCCAGACGCCAGACTGACCACCCGGCCCGATCGGCCGCACCCTGCTGCTGTTCTCGCTGCCGGTGCTCGGCAGCAACATCCTGCAGCCGCTGAATGCCTCGATCAATTCGGTCTGGGTCGGCCGCTTCCTGGGCGAGGCCGCGCTGACGGCAACCTCCAACGCCAACATCATCCTGTTCTTCCTGCCGGGCGTGGTGTTCGGCATCAGCATGGCCAACACCATCATGATCGGGCAGGCCGTGGGTGCGCGCGACCTGGACGAGGCGCGCCGCGTGGTCGGCACCAGCACCACCTTCTTTGTCGGGCTGTCGGTGCTGGCCTCGGCGCTTGGCTATTTCTATACGCCGGCCATCCTGGCGGCGATGCACACGCCGGAAGACGCCGCGCCGCTGGCGGTGAGCTACCTGCGCATCATCTTCCTGGCGCTGCCGTTCATGTACTTCTACAACTTCGTGATGATGACGCTGCGCGGCGCGGGCGATTCGCGCACGCCGTTCTGGTTCATGCTGTTGTCCGTGGTGCTGGACGTGGCGCTCAACCCGGTGCTGATCTTCGGCATGGGTCCGATCCCCCCGCTGGGCATCGCGGGCTCGGCGCTGGCCACGCTGATCGCGCAGCTAGTGAGCCTGGCGGCGATGATGGTGCTGCTGTACCGGCGCCGCCATTTCCTGCTGCTGCACCGTGGCCAGCTTGCACTGCTGCGGCCCGATCCGGCAATCCTGCGGGCGCTGGTGGTCAAGGGCCTGCCGATGGGCCTGCAGATGGTGGTGATCTCGTCGTCGGCGATCGTGATGATGGCGCTGGTCAATGCCTATGGCTCGCAGACCACCGCCGCCTACGGCGTGGCCTCGCAATTGTGGACCTATGTGCAGATGCCCGCGCTGGCGGTAGGCGCGAGCGTGTCGTCGATGGTGGCGCAGAACGTCGGCGCCGAGCTGTGGCAGCGGGTGTCGCGCATCACGCGCGTGGGCCTGCTGATCAATGTGGTGATGACCGGTGCGCTGGTCGCGCTGATCTATCTGTTCAACCGGCATTCGCTCGGCCTGTTCCTGGGCACTGACGGCGTGGCCACCGGCATCGCGCAGCATATCAACGTGGTGGTGCTGTGGTCGTTCATCCTGTTTGGCTTCACCATCGTCATCTTCGGCACGGTGCGCGCCACCGGCGCGGTGATGGCGCCGCTGGTGATCCTGTTCCTGTCGATGTGGGTGATCCGGCTGCCGTTCGCGTGGGCGCTGGGCCCGCGCATCGGCGCCGAGGCGGTCTGGTGGAGCTTTCCGCTGGGCTCGGTGGTGTCGCTGGTGCTGGCGGCTGGCTACTACCGCTTCGGCAACTGGCGCCGCAGCCATATCCTGCCCACCGTGCCGCACCCGGCGCAAGCCGTGGGGCAGGCGCCCGATACCAGCATGGGAACGCCCTGCGAAGACGCGGGCGAGGTCGTCGAGGAGGCCGCCCCGGCAACACCCGAGCCCGCAGGCGTGCGCTGACCTGCAGCGGCCCGTGATCGTGTCGCCGGCTTTGAAAGCCATTCGAAAGATCGGTGTGTCATCGTGCCATCGCTGGCACTCCCTCCCAGCGCACGCGTCGCCTGCCTGGCCAGAGCAGGCGTGCGCGTCTTTCCGGCCGCGCCTTGCCTTGACGCAAGTGCGCGTGCCGTCTTGTTCGTCTGACATTCCCGTCGCCTTTACTCCCGGATTCTTCACAAGTAAATACATCACGTTGTGATGCATTTACTTGTGCGCATCGGCTGGAATTGCCTTGTTTTCAAGGGGTATCGGTGAATACCCATAAAACAAGACAAATGAAAGGCACCTGAAAGATCACGTCTCTAAGGTTCGGGTCAACCGTCGGGGAGCATGCAGGGCGCATGCCTTGCCGTCCGAGCCAGTGCGCGCCCCCCGGCACGGCATTTCGTGAACTTTGAGGAGAATCGTTTTGCGCATACGCAGCCAAAAGGACTTTGCCTCCGGCCTGATGTTCGTTCTGGTCGGTCTGGGCTTTTCCTGGGTCGCTCGCGGCTATTCCATGGGAACGGCCGCGAAGATGGGACCCGGATATTTTCCATTCCTGCTGGGACTGGTGTTGGCAGTGCTCGGGGCGGTGGTGCTGCTGTCCTCGCTGTCGTCCAGGGGGGAGGAAGACCATCTCGCCCGCTGGGACCTGAAGACGCTGCTGTGGATCCTCGGTTCGGTGGTGCTGTTCGGCCTGCTGCTCAAGCCGCTGGGCATGGTGCTGTCGGTGTTCGTGCTGGTGATGGTGTCCTCGATGGCCAGCCATGAATTCAGCTGGAAGGGTGCGCTGCTCAACGCCGTGGTGCTGGTGCTGATCAGCCTTGGCGCATTCGTCTACGGCATCAACCTACAGATGCCGGTGTGGCCGGCCTTTATCACCGGTTAAGGAGCGCCGACCATGGAATTGATTGATCACCTTGCGCTGGGCTTTTCCACGGCCCTGTCGCTGCAGAACCTGGCCTACGCCTTCCTGGGCTGCGTGCTGGGTACCCTGATCGGTGTGCTGCCGGGCCTGGGGCCGCTGGCTACCATCGCCATGCTGCTGCCGGTGACCTACACGCTGCCGCCGGTGGCCGCGCTGATCATGCTGGCCGGCATCTACTACGGCGCCCAGTACGGTGGTTCGACCACCGCCATCCTGGTGAACCTGCCTGGTGAATCGTCCTCGGTGGTGACCACCATCGATGGCTACCAGATGGCGCGGCGAGGGCGAGCGGGGGTGGCACTTGCCACCGCCGGTCTCGGCTCGTTCTTCGCCGGCTGCGTGGCGACGCTGATCCTGGCCGCCTTTGCCACGCCGCTGTCGGAACTGGCGTTCAAGTTCGGCCCTTCCGAATACTTTTCGCTGATGGTGCTGGGCCTGATCGGCGCCGTGGTGCTGGCTTCCGGCTCGCTGCCGAAAGCCGTGTCCATGATCGTGCTGGGCCTGCTGATGGGGCTGATCGGCACCGACGTGAACTCGGGCGCCGCGCGCTTCTCGTTCGACGTGCCGGAACTGACCGACGGCATCGACTTCGTGGCGCTGGCCATGGGCATGTTCGGCTTCGCGGAAATCATCGCGAACCTGGAGCAGAAGGAAGCCCGTGAGACGTTCACCGATAGCGTGACGAACCTTTGGCCGACAAGGGCAGACTTCAAGCGCATGATCCCGGCCGTGCTGCGCGGGACGTTCCTGGGCTCGGCCCTGGGCATCCTGCCGGGCGGCGGCGCGGCACTGGCTTCGTTCGCGGCCTACTCGCTGGAAAAGAAGACCTCGAAGTACGCGCATGAATTCGGCAAGGGTGCGATCGAAGGCGTGGCCGGTCCGGAGTCGGCCAACAACGCCGCGGCGCAGACCTCCTTCATCCCGCTGCTGACGCTGGGCATTCCGCCCAACGCGGTGATGGCGCTGATGGTCGGTGCGATGACCATCCACAACATCCAGCCCGGCCCGCAGGTGATGACCAGCAACCCGGCGCTGTTCTGGGGCCTGATCGCCTCGATGTGGATCGGCAACCTGATGCTGATCATCCTGAACCTGCCGATGATCGGCGTGTGGGTGAAGCTGCTGACCGTGCCGTACCGCTTCCTGTACCCGGCGATCCTGGTGTTCTGCGGCATTGGCGTGTACTCGGTCAACAACCAGACCTTCGACGTGTTCATGGCTGCGGGCTTCGGCATCATCGGCTACCTGTTCCTGAAGCTGCGCTGCGAACCGGCACCGCTGCTGCTGGGCTTCGTGCTGGGACCGATGATGGAAGAGAACTTCCGCCGCTCGCTGCTGCTCTCGCGCGGTGACTTCAGCGTGTTCGTGACGCGCCCGCTGTCGCTGGGCCTGCTGATCGCAGCCGCCGCCCTGGTTGCCGTGGTGGCCCTGCCGTCGATCAAGGCCAAGCGCGAAGAAGCGTTCCAGGAAGAATAGCGCCACGCGCGCTCCCGGGATGGCGCCGGCCTGGCTCATGCCGGACGGCGCACGCAACGCAAGCATTCGGGGTGCCTTCGCGCACCCCGTTTGCTTTCGCGGGCCGATCGCGCTGCGCGTCCGCCCGTCATCCATACCAGAGAGTGCCCGACTGCGGCAGCAGTCATGGGCTGCGCATGATGATCAGGATTCCCGCACCGTCGGGTGCGCCGACAGCGCCCATGAAACCGCCTATCTTTGACCGGTTTTTCTCACGTATCTATGTGCTCAAGCTCGTCCAGTCGAGCCCGTCCACGGTCCTGAGCCTGGTCGACCGGCTGCGCGAGCGGGGTATCGACAAGAATATCCGCTCGTTGCGGCCGATCCTGCGCAGCCTGATGATGGCGCGGGCCATTACTGCCGAGCTGGTTGAAGGTAGTGGCCGCGTTTATTGCATCACCGAGCAGGGGCGGGCGGAGCTGGAGGCCTATATGTCGCACCTGGCGGTGCTGAAGGCGGAGCTGGAGCCGGGGGAGGAAGCGTAGGGCAGTCAGCCGCCACCCGTCAGACAAAAAAGGCCGATCCTTCGGACCGGCCTCTTGCATGCTGCCCGCCTGCCGCAGGCAGCTAGTTGCAAGCACGCTGTTACTGCGTTACGAGCTCAAGACCAGCTTGCGACTCGTCATCACCACGCGCCACCAGCACCTTGATCTTGTTCGGCGTGAGCCCGCCGATGCCGTCGACCGGGATCGTGGTGATCAGCCAGTCGGCATTGTTCGCCAGCGTCAGCGCGCCCGAGTCAAAGATCACCGTCTTGGTGCCCGCCGTAGTGATACGCAGACGATAAGTGCCGCCGTCCAGGTCAAGAGAGTCCTTGCCTGAAGCCGGCGAGGCCTGCTTGTATCCCACCGCGCCGAAAGTCGGCGCCACCGAATTCAGGTCGATCGCCGGGATGGTGATGTAGACATCGACGTTCTGCGCGTTGAACGAGGCGTTCAGGGAGCGCACGCGGGCCTTGTTGGACAGCAGGCCCTTTTCGAACGGATCGTCGATCGTCAGCGTTTCTGCGGCGCTGGCACCCGGCAGCGCCACCACGGTGTATTTGTGGCCGGTGGCGGCGACCAGGGTGGCGCGGGCCAGTTCGGTCTGCGTGCCGGCGGTGTTGAACGATATCAGCTGGTTGCCGGTTTCAACGTTGAAGTAGGTCGAAACGAACTTGTACGGCTTGTTCACGAAGCTGGTCTTCACGCCGTTCTGCAGCACGTCGACATTGGGACCGCCGGTGATGGCGTGGATCACGCGGATGGTCGGCTTGCTCAGCCCGATGCGGTCGCCGAGATCGTCGTCACCGCCGCCGCAGGCCGACAGCACCGCCGTGGCGGCCAGCGCCAGGCCTATCAAAAGTGTCTTGGATCGGAACATGGATCACCTCTTACCGTTCATTGGATTCAGGGACGTGCTGGCCCATGCCCGCGCGGGCGCGCCGGTAGCGAGGCCAGTTCGCTATCTGCTTGCTTGGCGTGCAGGCGCGGCGAAGCGCTTGCCGTGATGCAAAGATAGGCATCAACCCAGGGGCGAGACAGCCACGGGGTTCCGAATCGCATGTCGGACGATTCCGACATGCGATGACGCGTGCGTGCGCGGCGGGGCGGCCAGGCCCGCAGGCGCGGGGCCTCGGCGGAGGTGGGCGTGCCAGGTGGCGCGGTTGGCCGGGTGGCTGCCAGTGTGTAACTGGTTGTTGCAGCTGTGCTGCTGCCGTGACTCAGCCTTGCGACATCATCACCACCTGGTTGCGGCCATTGCGCTTGGCCTGGTAGAGGCCGGCATCAGCCGTCTCCACCAGCCGGTCCGACGGATCGCCAGGCTGGGGCACCAGCACCGCGCCGCCGATGCTGACAGTGACGCAGTCGCTGGTGGGCGAGCCGCTGTGGGCGATGGCCAGCGCCTGCACCGCGCGCCGCACCTTCTCGGCCAGCAGGCGCACGCCGCCCGGAGAGGTCGCCGGCAGCACCATCGCGAACTCTTCACCGCCGAAGCGCGCGGGCAGGTCGGCGGCACGCGCGCAATTGTCGCGGATCACCGCGGCCACGCGGCGCAGCACCTCGTCGCCGGCCACGTGGCCGTAGGTGTCGTTGTAGGCCTTGAACGCATCGACATCGATCATCAGCATTGCCAGCTGGGTCTGCTCACGCTGTGCGCGACGCCATTCGGCGCCCAGGTACTCATCGAAATAGCGCCGGTTGGACAAGCCGGTCAGGCCGTCTGAATTGGTCAGACGCTGCAGCTCCAGGTTGGTTTCCAGCAGCTGTTGCTGGCTTTGCCGCAGCGCGCGATAGGCCTCGTCGCGCTGCAGCTGGTTCAGGTACGAGCGCGAGTGGTAGCGGATGCGCGCAATCAGCTCGATGCTGTCGGGCAGCTTGACCAGGTAGTCGTTGGCGCCGGCGGCAAACGCCGCGCCCTTGGTCGCGGCTTCTTCCTTGGTCGACAGCACGATGATGGGGATGTCGCGCGTGGCGGGATTCTCGCGATAGCGCTGCACCAGCGTCAGGCCGTCCACGCCCGGCATGACCAGGTCCTGCAGGATCACGGTGGGCTTGGTGCGCTGCGCCACCGCCACGGCCTCGTCGGGCTGCGAGCAGTAGTGGAAGTCGATGTCGGGCTCGGTGGAGAGCGCGCGGCGCACCGCTTCGTCGACCATGGACTGGTCGTCCACCAGCAGCACCATGGCAAGGTAGTCCTTGTCGGATGCAGGCGCTGCGGGTTGGTTGGGTGATTCGGGTTGCATGTTCAGTTCCTGGTGTCACGGTCCCGGTGCCGGCCGGGACGTATTGCATTGGGTCAAAGCAGCGCGGCGCCGCCGCATGCCTGCACCAGCCGCGGCGCGATGCGCGGCAGCGGCAGGATCTCCGCGGCCGCGCCCATGGCTGCGGCGGCCTTGGGCATGCCATACACGGCGCTGGTGGCGCGGTCCTGCGCGATGGTCAGGAAGCCGCGCTCGCGCATGGCCTTCAGCCCCAGCGCGCCGTCGCGGCCCATGCCGGTGAGCAGCACGCCGATCACGTCGCCGCGCCAGTGCTCTACCACGCTTTCGAAGAAGACATCGATGGAGGGGCGGTACAGGTAGTCGCAGGGCTGCTCGGTGTAGGACATGCGCGTGGGGCTGGCCAGGCGCAGGTGGTCGTTGGTGCCGGCCAGCAGCACCGTGCCGGCCTGGGGCGCGTCGCCGGCGCGGGCAATGCGCACCGGCAGCGCGCACTGTCCGTCGAGCCAGTCGGCCATGCCGGCGGCAAAGGCCTCGTCCACATGCTGCACGGTGACCACGGCGGCGCCGAAGTCCGCCGGCAGCGCCCCCAGCAGCGTGGCCAGCGCGGCCGGGCCGCCGGCCGAGGCGCCGATTGCCACCAGCCGCGGCGCAGCCACTGCGCGCGGCGCCGCCGTCAGTGTGTGCTGCGGGGCCACGCGGCCCGCCAGCAGGCGGCCGATATTGCGCAGCTTGCGCAGCAGCGCCCCGGCGGCAAGCTGGGCATCGGGCTCGGCCAGCGTGGGGGTGTCGACCGCGTCGATGGCGCCGTGGCCCATCGCGTCGAACACCTGCGAGGCGTTGCGGCCCAGGTCCATGGTCACTACCACGATCGCGCAGGGGGTGGCGGCCATGATCCGGCGCGTGGCCTCGACCCCGTCCATGACTGGCATCAGCAAGTCCATCAGGATCAGGTCCGGGGTCTGGCGCGCGGCCATCTGCACCGCCTGTTCGCCGTCGCCGGCGACCCAGGCGATCTCGAACGACGGATCCAGCGCAAGCGCGCGGCGCAGCGCGGCTACCGCAAGCGCCGAGTCATTGACGATGCCGATTTTCATGAACGTGCCTCGCCGATCAGGTCCTGGACCGCGTCGAGCAACGCGGCGTCGTGGAAACTGCCCTTGGCCAGATAATAGTCCGCGCCGGCCTCCAGGCCGCGCTGGCGGTCCTGTTCGCGGTCCTTGTACGACACCACCATCACCGGCAGCTGCCGCAGCGCGGCGTCCTGCCGGATCCGGCGCACCAGCTCGATGCCGTCCATGCGCGGCATGTCGATGTCGGTGATGACCAGGTCGAAGGGCTCGGCGCGCAGCACATTCCAGCCGTCCATGCCATCGACCGCCACCGCCACATCGTAGCCGCGCCCGGCCAGCAGCTTGCGCTGCAGCTCGCGCACGGTGAGCGAGTCGTCCACCACCAGCACGCGCCGCGCACGCGCCTGGACGCTGGCCACGGCCGCCTGCCGCACGCCTTCGATGCGGCCCTCGGAGACCAGCTTCTCGACCGAGCGGATCACGTCCTCGACATCGAAGATCAGCACCGGCGTGCCGTCGTCGGTGAGGCTGCCGGCGGCAATGTCGCGGACCTTGCCCAGTGCCGCCGGCAGCGGCTGCACCACCAGCAGGCGCTCGCCCAGCATGCGGTCGACGGCAATGCCATAGATGCGCTCGGCCTCGCCGATGACCACCACCGGCACTTGCTCGCGCACGTTGGCAGCGTCGCCCTCGGGGCGTTGCAGCACCTGCGCGGCGCTGACCAGCCCGATGGCGCGGCCTTCGTGGCGGAAATGCTGGTGCCCTTCGGTCTGCTCGATCTCGCTGCGCGCCACCGAGGTCGCGCGCAGCACGCGGCCCAGCGGGAAGGCATAGGCTTCGCCCGCGACTTCCACCAGCAGCGTGCGCACTACCGACAGCGTCAGCGGCAGCTCCAGCCGGAAGTGCAGGCCCTGGCCCGGCTGCTGCGTCAGGCGCAGGCTGCCGCGCACGCGGCGCACCATCTCCTGCACGGCGTCCAGGCCCACGCCGCGGCCGGAGACCTCGGAGACCGTGTCGCGCATGCTGAAGCCCGGCAGCAGCAGGAAGTCGAGCAGCTCTGCCTGCGACAGCCGCGCCGCGGTCTCTTCGGACGCAAGCCGCCGCCGCACGATGGCGCGGCGCAGGGCATCCAGGTCGACGCCTGCGCCGTCGTCGAAGATCTCGATGACCAGGCGGCCCGCATTGTGGCGCGCCTGCAGCGTGACGCTGCCCTCCGCCGGCTTGCCCTGCGCCGCGCGCACCCCGGGCGCTTCGATGCCGTGGTCGACCGCGTTGCGCAGCAGGTGCGCCAGCGGCGCGTCCAGTGCTTCCAGGATGTCGCGGTCCACCTGCGTGCCGGCGCCGATCAGCTCCAGGTGCACCGGCTTGCCCAGCGCGCGCCCGAGGTCGCGCACCATGCGCGCGTAGCCGGTCAGCGCGTCCGCCAGCGGGCGCATGCGCGAGGCCAGCGCGCTGTCATAGAGCCGGCGCGCCAGCCGCGTGGCGCGGTGATCGTATTGTTCGAACTCTTCCAGCCGCGCGGCCAGCTGGTCGTGGCCTTCGTCCAGCAGCTGGCGCAGTTCGGCCAGTGCGGTGTGCGCAGCCGCGCCAGGGTTGCCGTCCGGTGCGTCCCGCAAGGCTTCCTGCAGCGCATCGACGGCGCGCAGTGCGCGTGCCTGTTGCCGCCTTGCTTTCTGCAGCGAGGCGCCGAAGGGGCGCAGCCAGTGCGACTCGACCATGGCCTCGCCGGACAGCGCCAGCAGCTGGTCAAGCGCATCGGCATTCACGCGCAGCATGCGCTCTTGGGTGTCGTCTGCCGGTATCGCGGGCGCTGGTTCCGGTAACAGGGCCGGGGCCGGCGCTGGCGGTGCCGGCACGACCAGCGCCCCGGCACCGCCATCGACCATGCCGAGCCGCTGCACCACTGCATCGATCTCGGCGCGGCCCGCATGCTCGGCCCAGCCCGGATCGCCGCCGGGCGGATGGCCGATGCGCAGCAGCAGGTCGGTGCCTTGCAGCAGCGCGTCGATATGCGCGGCGGTCAGCGGCAGGCCGCCCTGTGCGGCGACCAGGCAGTCTTCCATGGCGTGTGCCACCCGCACGCCGCCATCGAGCCCGACGATGCGGGCAGCGCCCTTGAGCGAGTGGGCGGCACGCATGCAGGCTTCGAGCTGCTCGGCCGCTGCCGGGTTGCGCTCCAGCGCCAGCAGGCCGGCATTGAGGACTTCGGCCTGGGCATCGGCCTCGAGCGCGAACAGTTCCAGCAGCGAGGCGTCGCGCAGTTGCTCGGGATTCATGCCAGGCTCCTGGCCAGCGCCTGGCGCACCAGTGCGGCATCGAGCAGCCCGACGCTGCGGCCCTGGTCGAGGAAGAGCGCCTGCGTATAGCGCGCCGACGCCCGCGCTAGGGTGGCGGGCAGCGGCTGCAGCGCGGGCTGCGGAACGCGGGCGATGCCGGACACCTCGGCCACCGGCAGCGCAATCGCGGCGCGGCCCTGCCCGAGGATCAGGAAGCGGCTGCCGCTGGCGCTTTCACCGGCGCCCGCGTCGAACAGCCGCGCCAGCGACAGGCAGGCCAGCAGGTTGCCGCGCACGGCGGCCAGCCCCAGCACGGCGGCATCGCGGCGGTGCGGCAGCGAATGGATCGGGCAGGGGGCGGTGACTTCGCCCAGCGCGGCGGTCGGCAGGGCCAGCCATTCATCGCCGATGCGGAACACCAGGCAGGCCAGCGCGATGCCGCGTTCGGCCGGCAAGGCCCCGTCATCGTCGGTGAGCGTGGCGGCATCGGGCAGTGCGTCCGGCACGACGTCCAGCCGTTGCGCGTCCAGCAGCATGGCCGCGGCCTGGGCGTAGGTCGGGCAGTTGCGGCAGTGCGCGTGCTCGGCCAGCGCGGGGCACGAGCCGTCGCCGCGCACGCCGATGCGCCGCCAGCAGTCGTCGACGTTTTCGGTGCGCAGGGCAATGCCTTGGGGCTCAGCCATGGTGCTTGCGGGTGTGGCGTTGCGCGCGCTGGCGCAGGCGCATGGCGCCATCGTGATCGCCTTCGGTATCGAGCAGCGCGGCCAGGTGGTACAGGCTTTCCTGGTGCGCCGGGTCCAGGTACAGCGCCTTGCGGTAGGCGGCATGGGCCTGCGCGGTGCGGCCGGCGGCGTCGTGCAGCACGCCCAGCATGCAATAGGCGTCGGCGTTGGCATCCGGGGCGCGCTCGAGCAGCGCCAGGCAGGCGGCGGTGGCGGCCTCCAGCTCGCCGCGATCGGCCTGGGCGGCAATGACAGCCAGCGCGGCGCGCTGATCGTTGCCAGGCGCGGGCGCGGCGGGCCGCAGGGGTGGGCGCGTGAGCGGGGCAGGCCGCAGCGAGGCTGGTGGCCTCGGCAGCCGTGGCGGTGCGGCCATGCGGGGCGGCTGGGCCGCGTGCACGGGCACACGCGGCGCCGCCCTGGCGGCTGGCACGGCGGACGGCTTGCGGAAGGCAAAGGTCAGCGGCAAGCCGACCGGCTCCAGGCCCTGCGAGCTCAGCACGCTGGCTTCGGCCGGCCCGACAAAGAGCAGGCCGTCGGCAGCGGCCAGCCGCGCCAGCGTCTGCACCGCATGCCGTTGCCCCGGCGCGTCGAAGTAGATCAGCAGGTTGCGGCAGAACACGAAGTCATAGGGCGGCTCGCCGGCGAGCAGGCCGGGATCGACCAGGTTGCCCTGCAGCAGCCGCACCTGCGCGCGCACGCGTGCATCCAGCACATAGCCGGTGGGCGTGGCCGTGAAATAACGGTCGCGGAAATCCAGCGGTGCGCTGCGAAAGGCGTTTGCGCCGTATTCGCCCAGGCGCGCGCGGGCCAGCGCGCGGGCGCTGATGTCCACTGCATCGATGGCAAAGCGGCCCGCCGGCACGCCCGCATCGAGCATGGCCATGGCGATTGAGTAGGGCTCTTCGCCGGTGGAGCAGGGCAGGCTCAGCACGCGCAGCGTGCGCCTGCCGTCGGCAAAGGCGCGCTCGGCGGCAAGGCGGCCCAGCGCCAGCAGCGCTTCGCGATGCCGGAAGAACCAGGTCTCGGGCACCACGACGGCCTCGATCAGCGCCTGGAATTCATCGGCGGTGCCGTGCAGCAAGTCCCAGTAGGCCTGGGTGTCCGACGCCTGCCGTGCCTGCTGGCGCTCACGCACGGCACGTGCCACTGCGCCGGTGCCGATGGCGCCCGCGTCCAGGCCGATGCGGGCTTTGAGCAGGGCCTCGATGTGCGTGGCAGTGCTCATGCCGCGGCCTCCCCGGCGGTGTCGGCAAACAGCATGGCATGGACGTCGTCCGGCAGCAGGGCCTCGACCCGCACCCACTGCAGCAGGCCGCGCGCGTCGTGCCGCACCGGCCCCAGGTAGCGCGGGCTGGCCCCGCCGATGCCGCCGTCGACAAACGATTCCGCCGGGCAGCGCAGGGTCTGGGTGGCCGATTCCAGGCGCAGGCCCAGCAGCCGGCTGGCCTCGCCGCCATGGCGGCGGTAGTGGACCAGCACCGTGCGCGTGCTGGTGCGCAGCGCCGCCGGCACGCCGGTGGCCAGCGCCGGCAGGTCGATCACCGGCACCGGCTGGCCGCGGCGCTCCATCAGGCCCGCCACCCAGGCCGGCGCGCCGGGGATCTGCTTGAGCCGCGTGAGCGGCAGCACCTCGGCCACCTCGGCGGCATCGAGTGCATAGTGGTCAGCGCCGAGGCGGAACAGCAGGAAGAGTTTCATGGCGGCGGGGCGCAGGCCCTAGACCTTGAAGCGCGATACGCCGCTGCGCAGGTCGTTGGCCACCAGCGTCAGTTCGTCGATCGCCTGGCTCGACTGGCGCAGCGACTCCACGGTCTGCTGCGCGGCCTCGGACAGCTGCATCAGTGCCTGGTTGATCTGCTCGGCGCCGCCGGCCTGGGCCTGCATGCCTTCATTGACCATCAGCACGCGCGGCGCCAGCGACTGCACCTGCGCGATGATCTGCGACAGCTGGTCGCCCACCTGCGTGACCTCGGACATGCCGCGGCGCACTTCCTCCGAGAACTTGTCCATGCCCATCACGCCCGCCGACACCGCCGACTGGATCTCGCGCACCATCTGCTCGATATCGTAGGTGGCCACCGCGGTCTGGTCGGCCAGGCGGCGGATCTCGGTCGCCACCACGGCAAAGCCGCGGCCGTACTCGCCGGCCTTCTCGGCCTCGATCGCGGCGTTCAGCGACAGCAGGTTGGTCTGGTCGGCCACCTTGGCGATGGTGGTCACCACCTGGTTGATATTGCCGGCCTTTTCGTTGAGCGTGGCGAGCTTGGCATTGACCGAGCCGGCGGCGTCCATCACATGCTGCATGGTGCCTTCCATGCGCGACAGCCCCACCTGGCCGGTGCCGGCCAGCCCGGCCGCCTGCTCGGCGGCGCTCGAGACTTCATGGATGGTGCGCACCAGGTCGCGCGCGGTGGCCGAGATCTCGCGCGAGGTCGCGCCGATCTGCGTCGTGGTGGCGGCGGTCTCGGTGGCGGTGGCCTGCTGCTGGCGCGCCGTCGCGGCGATCTCGTTGACCGAGGTGGTGACCTGGATCGCGGTGCGCTGCGCCTGGCCCACCAGCGAGGTCAGCTCGCCCGTCATCTGGTTGAAACCTTCCTCCACTTCATGGAATTCGTCCTTGCGGCGCAGCGCCATGCGCAGGCGCAGGTCGCCGCCGCGGATGCCGGACAGCAGGTTGACGATCGACTGCATCGGCACCGTGATCGCGCGCAGCAGCAGGTAGCCGCAGACCACGGCGACCACCAGGGCCACGATCAGCGCCGCTTCGATGCCGATCTTGGCGGCACCGACGGCATCGTCGATACCCCGCGCCGCCCGCGAATTGACCGCGCTGTTGTCGTCCACCAGGTGCTGGGCCGCCTTGCGCGCCTCGACCCAGCGGTCATGCGCTTCGCCGCGCAGCGCTGCCGCGGTGGCGGCGCCGTTCCACTCGCCCTGGCGGGACAGGATGTCGGAGGCCTGCTCGTAGCGCGCGCGCACGTCCCGATAGGCCTTGAAGGCGACGCGGTCTTCGTCGCGCGTGATCGAGGTCTCGTACTGCTGCTCGAGCTTGTCGAGGCGGCCGGCGGCGTCCTGGCCTTGCTGCTGGAAGCCGCGGCGCTCAGCCGGGTCGGTGGCATTGATGGTCTGCCACGCCAGCACATAGCGCTCGCCCCAGACGCCGCGGATGCCGGTGCTGTAGTTCAGCCCGGGCAGCGCGTCCTGCAGCATCAGCGTGGTTTCGCGTTCGATGGCGCTCAGGCGGGTGTAGGCAACAACGCCCATCAGTGCCATGACAAGCAGGATCAGCGAGAAGCTTGCCAGGATGCGCGTGCGGATGGTCCATTCGTTCACGGTGAGGTCCCGGTGATGTTCTTGTTCAGGAGCGGCCGTTCCCCGCAAAGCCGCCTCAGGGGCGCCGCTCCGGGGCAAGCAGGAGGTCGCGGGGCGGCGGGGGCGGCCTGATGCGCGGTAGGGTACTGTAAGCCGGGAACCGATTCAACGCGCAATGCGGCGCCGTTGCGCGGCCGCATAGCCGGTCCCGCCGCAATCGGAACTGCTTGATTTTTTCCAAGTTTTCGTCACACTTGCTAAATTGCTAGCAGGTAACAATGTCGACAATTACAGATGGGGCAGGGATGGTGGCCAAGTCGGGGGCGAAGGCGGCTGGCGCCTCGCCAGGCTCGGATCTCGATCCGCTGACCGGCGTTGACAATCGCCAGGGATTTCTGAAGCGGCTGGAGGCACGCCTGCAGAGCGAGGCGGTGCCCCGTTGTGCATTGCTGCTGATCGGCATTGACGATTTCCGCGCCTTCAACGACATGCACGGGCATGCCGAAGGCGACCTGATCCTGCAGCGCGTGGCGCGCCGCCTGCGCGACGCCTCGCCGCGCGACGCCGTCATCGGCCGCATTGGCAGCGACGAGTTCGGTGTGCTGCTCCCCTCCATTGCCGATCCCACGCTGGTGCGCCATGTTGGTGCGGCGATCCTCTCGATGCTGTCCTCCCCGCATGAGAGCGCCGGTCGCCGCCACCATGTGCTGGCCAGCATCGGCGCCTGCGTGATCCCCGCCGCCGGCGAACAGGGTTCGGACGTGCTGGCCGCGGCCAGCCTGGCGCTGGCCCGCGCCAAGCACGACGGCGGCCGCACCATCCGCTTCTTCAAGCCGCAGATGCGCTCGGACGTGACCACGCGGCTGTCGCTGGTGCAGGCGCTGCACGAAGCCTATGCCCAGCGCCAGTTCGAGCTGCTGTACCAGCCGCAGGTCGACCTGCGCGACGGCCGCGTGCACGGTGCCGAGGCGCTGATGCGCTGGCGCCATCCGACCCGCGGGCTGCTGCCGCCCGCCGCCTTCATCGACGCGCTGGCCGGCAGCAGCATCGCCAGCGATGTCGGCATGTGGCTGCTGCAGACTGCCTGCGCCCAGGCGCGCGCGTGGTCGCTGGCCTTTCCCCAACCGCCGCGGGTGGCCATCAACCTGTTCGCGGCCCAGCTGTCCGAAAGCCGGCTGCTGACCGAGGTGCGCCACGTGCTGCGCGCGCTGGAACTGGCGCCGGACTGCCTGGAGATCGAGATCACCGAAACCATCGCGCTGCAGCAGGGCGACGAGGTCGCGGACCAGCTGCAGGCGCTGCGCCGCGACGGCGTGACGCTGACCTGCGATGACTTCGGCACCGGCTATGCCTCGCTCAGCTTCCTGAAGTCGTTCCCGGTGGACCGGCTCAAGATCGACCAGTCCTTTATCCGCAACGTGACCGAAGACCCGGTCGATGCCGCAATCGTGCGCTCGGTGATCAGCGTGGGCGCAAGCCTGCACATTGGCGTGGTCGCCGAAGGCGTGGAAACGACCGAGCAGCGCGACTTCCTGCTGGCCAACGGCTGCCATGAGGCGCAGGGCTACCTGTACGGCCGCCCGATGCCGGCCGAGCGCCTGACCGAAATGCTGCGCCAGCAGTCCGGCCGCTGAGCCGCCTCTGCCCCCGTTCCGCCCGTCTCCGCTCCCCGCGCTGCCAGGGAAGTTGTTTCCACCTTTGACGGCGAGCCTGCCCGTCCCGGGCACCCGCTGACCCCCCGCCGGCCCGCAGCCTGCCCGGGACAGCGCTGCGGCCTGCGCTGCATTGCCGCATGGCGAAATACGAACTTACAAAGTCTGCCGCGCCGGGCGTGCCGCGGCATCCGGGGCAATGTATGGTGACATTAGGGTTGCCGCTGACATCGGCCGGCCGCCCCGGTGCGTTATGCGTTTTGTCCCGGCCCTGACTTCCATGTTCGATTCTTCCCAATCTGTCCCCCCTGCTCATGTCCAACGCCGTGGCAGGCTGGCGCTGACGGCCCTGGCCGCTGCCGCCGGCCTGGCGGTGGCGGCTGCTGCACTGGCCCAGGTGCCCGCCGGCCCCCCCGGCGAGGTCTATCTTGATGCGCCGGCGACTGACGGCCAGTACCAGCAAGCCGATCCTTCCTCGCGCATTGCCACGCTGACCGCCGTCGACGGCAACCTCAGCTTTGCGCCGGCAGGCTCGGACGACTGGGCTGCCGCCGGCCTGAACCGGCCCATCACCACCGGCGACCGGCTCTGGCTGGACCACGGCGGCCGTGCCGAGCTGCACGCCGGCACGGTGGCGGTCCGGCTGGGCGGCGCCACCGCGGCCAGCATCCTGAACCTGGACGACAGCGCCACGCAGGTTAAATTGACCCAGGGCACGCTGCAGCTGCGCGTGCGCGCGCTGCCGCCGGGCCAGACAGTCGAGGTCGACACCCCCAACCTGGCCTTCGTGCCGCGCGAGCCGGGCGACTATCGGCTGGACGTGGCGCCGGACGGCAGCACCACTACCGTGACCATGCGCCACGGCAGCGCCGTGGTCTATGGCGACAGCCGCTCGATCGAGCTGCAGCGAGGCGATCGCATGCGCTTTGCCGGCACCGACCTGGCCGACGCCGGTGGCGGCGGCGCGCCGGAAGATGCCTTCGACCGCTGGACCGCGGCACGCGATGCGCGCGAAGACGCCTCGCCGTCCGCCCGCTACGTGCCGCGCGAGATGCCGGGCTACGCCGCGCTGGACGGCTACGGCGACTGGCAGGAAGACCCCGGCTACGGCGCGGTCTGGTTCCCGCGCGTGGTCAGCGCCGGCTGGGCACCGTACAGCGCCGGGCACTGGGCCTGGATCGCCCCGTGGGGCTGGACCTGGATCGACGACGCGCCCTGGGGCTTCGCGCCTTCGCACTACGGCCGCTGGGCCTATGTGGGCTCGCGCTGGGGCTGGGTGCCGGGCCCGCGCGTGCGCCCGTGCTACGCCCCGGCGGTGGTGGCCTTTGTCGGCGCCAGCGGGCCGAACTGGAGCGTGCGCGTTGGCAGCGGGCCGGGCGTGGCCTGGTATCCGCTGGGGCCGCGCGACGCGTACCGGCCGGTCTATCGTGCCAGCCCGACCTATGTCGCCCGCATCAACCGGGTCACCGTTAACAACATCGTGATGGGCGACCGCCGGCCTCCGCCTTACGCCAACCGCAACGTGCCCGGCGCCATCACCGGCATGCCGGCACGCAATTTCGTCGAAGGCCGCCCGGCGCACGGCATGCATCGCGACGAATGGCGCAACCTGCCGGCAGGCGAGGCCAGGGGGGCGCCGCCGGTGGCGCCGGTCAAGAGCAGTCTGGTGGGATCGGCCCCGATGCGGCCGCTGCCGCCGCAGGCCCGCCCTGGCTTCGAGCGCCAGGCCATCGCCGCCCGTCCGCCGGGCCGGCCCGCCACGGACGACCTGGCCCGCCGCTTCGCGCGTGAGGGCGGGGTTGTGCCCGGCGCCGGCCCAGCCTGGCGCGGTGGCAATGAACGGCGGCCCGGGCGCGATGTGCAGCGGGCACCCGATGTGCGCATGAGCCAGGCAGCCATCGCCGCGCGCGACCACACGCCGCCGCAGCCGCGCGCCGGCCGCGGCGATGCCGATGGCCCCGCACGTGGCGATCGCGGCGATCGCAACTATTCGAACGCCCCGGGCGAACCCTGGCGCGGCAACGGCCGCGGCCAGAGCAGCCGGCCCGACGAAGCGCGCGGCTTTGTTGGCCAGCCGGGCCAGCCGGGCGGACCGGCCGACGCGCAACGGCAGGCGCAGGGCATGCAGCGCGAACAGCAGCAGGCTTTGCAGCGCCAGCAGATGGAACAGCAGCGGGAACAGCAGCGCGCGCTGCGCGAGCAGCAGCGGCAGGGGCCTGATCTGCAGCGGCAACAGCACGAGGCCCAGCAACGCGACGCCCAGCAACGCCAGTGGCAGGACCAGGCCCGCGACCAGCAGCGCCAGCAGGATCAGCAGCGCATGCAACAGCGCCAGTGGGCGGATGGGCAGGACCGTCCCGATCCGGCGCGGCAATCGCAGGACATGCAGCGGCAGCGCTTTGAGCAGCAACGGCAGATGCAGGATGCCCAGCAACAGCGCCAGATGCAGGAGCCCCAGCAGCAACGGCAGATGCAGGAATCACGGCAGCGCCAGACGCAAGACGTCCAGCGCCAGCAGATGGAGCAACAGCGCCAGTCCGAAGCCCAGCAGCAACGGCAGATGCAGGAATCGCGGCAGCGCCAGGCGCAAGACACCCAGCGCCAGCAGATGGAACAACAGCGCCAGTCCGAAGCCCAGCAGCAACGGCAGATGCAGGAATCGCGGCAACGCCAGGCGCAGGACATCCAGCGCCAGCAGATGGAGCAACAGCGCCAGTCCGAAGCCCAGCAACGCCAGGCCGCCGACCAGCAGCGCCAGCAGGTGGAGCGCCAGCGCCAGATGGCCGAGCAGCAGCGGCAAATGCAGGAGGCGCAGCAGCGGCAGGCCGAGGCGGCCCAGCGCCAGCAGATGGCACAACAACGGCAGATGCAGGAGCAGCAACGCCAGGCGCAGGAGCAGCAACGGCAGCAGGCCATGCAGCGCCAGCAGGCGGAACAGCAGCAGCGCCACATGCAGGAGCAGCAGCGTGCCGCGCAGGAGCAGCAGCGTGCGACGCAGGAGCAGCAGCGGCACCAGCAGGACCAGCAACGGCAGATGCAGGAGCGCCAGCGGCAGCAGATGGAGCAGCAGCGCCAGCAGCAGCAACAGCAACAGCGCGCCCAGAACTGACGCGGGCGGATGGAGGCGCGCAACGGGCGCGACGGCGATCGCCGGCAGTAGCACGGCCCGCTTGACGGAGCCCGTAAGGCAGAAACCCCCGCAGGCCTCGCGGCCTGCGGGGGTTTGTTCTTGCGCGGCGCCGCGCGGGCGGCGCCCCAGCCTGGCTTACTTCGCCAGCTCCGACAACCGGACCTGCGAAATCTTGCCGTTCTGCACCCAGCCGACGATGGTGTCGGCCATCGACCCGCCCTTGGCGTCGATGCCATCGACTTCGTTGGGGTTGACCTCCTTGGCCAGCCCCTTGACCGCGTCGGGCATCTTCGCCCGGATCGCTGCCGCGTCGCTGGTGGTGCCGGCCAGCTTCATCGCACCGGCCAGCGCGTACACCATGGTGTAGTTCAGCGACATCTCGGTGGTGGCATCGCGCCCGTCATGCAGCTTCTTGTACCTGGCGTTGAAGTTCTGCGCGGCGGGGCGGCTGTCGTTGACCAGCGGCAGCACGCCGATGGAACCTTCCAGCATGCCCAGGCCGTTGGTGACCTTGGCCATTTCATCCATCTTGGCTTGGTCCATCACGATAAAGCCGCCCTTGAAGCCCAGTTCGCGCGCCTGCTTGACCACCAGTGCGGTCGGCTCCGACGGGCCGCCGACGAACATCACGTCCGGCTTCTCGCTCATCGCGCGCGACACGCCGCTGTAGAAGTCGGTGGCCTTGGTGTATGACATCGGATTGTTGGCCACCACCTTGCCGCCGGCCGATTCCCACGCCGGCACGAAGGCCTGCACCCAGGCCTTGGCGTAGTCGTGGTCGGCCGGGGCCAGCGCCACGTTCTTGCCGTAGCGCTTCATCTGCGCCTTGACGAAGGGCTCGATATAGCCGGTGTACGCTGGCGGGATGCGGATGGTCAGCTTGTTGCCGGCGTCGGTGATGCGCGGCACGCTGGAGTAGGCCATCACCAGGAACTTCTCCTGCTCATTGAAGGCCTGCAGCGCGAAGATGCCGCCCGAATGGGGCACGAACACCGCCGGGGTCTTGTGCTGCTGCACCAGGCGGCGCCCGTTGATGGCGGCCTCGGCGGGCGAGTACTTGTCGTCCAGCGCCACCACCTCCAGCTTGACCTTCTTGCCCTTGACTTCCAGGCCGGATGCATTGATCTCGTCCACCGCCATCTGCACGCCCGACAGCACGTTCTTGCCATACAGCGCGGCGCCGCCGGACAGCGGCCCGGTATAGCCGATCTTGACCACTTCCTGCGCCAGTGCGGTGCCAGAGGCCAGCATGGCGGCCACGGCGGTGGCGGCCAGCGGGAAGATACGGCGCATGATCTTGCTTTGCATTGTCTTGTCTCCTGAAAGTACTGCGCTTGCTAGGTCTGGTTGTGTCTTGCTGTCGCGGGCCGGCTCCTCTGAACCTACCCCCCGATATACGCCTTCCGAATCCCCTCATCCTTCAGCAACGTATCCCGATCCCCTTCCATCACGATGCGCCCGCTCTCGATCACATAGGCGCGATGCGCGATCCCCAGCGCCGCGTAGGCGTTCTGCTCGGCCAGCAGCACGGTGGTGCCGGCGCGGTTGATTCGCTGGATGATCTCGAACATCTGCTTAACCACCAGCGGCGCCAGACCCAGCGACGGTTCGTCCAGCAACAGCGCGCGCGGGCGGCTCATCAGGGCGCGGCCCAGTGCCACCATCTGCTGCTGCCCGCCGGACAGCGAGCCGGCCGCATCGTCCTTCTTCTGCCGCAGGATCGGGAACAGTTCATAGACCTCTTCCAGCGTCTTGCGGATGCCCGCGCCATCGCGCCGGTGCACGTAGGCGCCCAGCACCAGGTTCTTCTCCACGCTCATCGCCGGGAACAGCTTGCGGCCCTCCGGGCAGTGCACCAGCCCGGCCTGAACGATCTGCGACGGCTTCATGCCCGACAGCTCGCGCCCGTCAAAGCGCATGCTGCCGCCGCTGATGCGGTGGATCGCGCTCATCGCCAGGAAGATCGAGCTCTTGCCGGCGCCGTTGGCACCCAGCAGCACCACCAGCTCGCCGGCGCGGGCGTGCAGGGTGATGTTGTCGAGGGCACGGAAGCTGCCGTACGACAGCGAGACGCGTTCAAGCTGCAACATGGTCGGCTCCCAGGTAGGCCTCGATGACATGCGGATCCTGCTGGATCTGCGCGGGCGTGCCTTCGGCAATCTTCTCGCCGTAGTTCAGCACCATGATCTTGTCTGCCAGGCGCATGATCATGTCCATCTTGTGTTCGATCAGGCAGACGGTCTTGCCATGGCGCACCATCTTGCGGATCAGCTCGGCCAGGCCCACGGTCTCTTCCGGGTTCACGCCGCCGGCTGGTTCGTCCAGTAGCAGCAGTTCCGGGTCGGTCGCCAGCCCCAGCGCAAAGGCCACGCGCTTGCGCGCCTCTTGCGTGATGTCGGCGGCGACCTCATGCGCCAGGTGCGACAGGCCGACGAAGTCCAGCGCGGCTTCGGCCTTGTCGCGGCACAGGCGCTCTTCTTCACGCAGGCGGCGCGTGTTGAACAGCACGTCGCGCAGGCCCGAGTGGGTGCGCAGGCGGTGGCCGACGATCAGGTTGTCGAGCACCGTGGCGCGGTCGAACAGCGCCGTGGCCTGGAAGGTGCGGGCCACGCCCAGGCGCGCGATCTGGTCGGCGCGCAGGCCGGCCACGTCCTGGCCCTTGAACAGGATCTGGCCGGAACTGGGCGCATGCGTGCCTGCCACCAGGTTGAAGAAGGTGGTCTTGCCGGCGCCGTTGGGGCCGATGATGGCGTTGATATGGCCTTGCTCGAAGGTCACCGAGACATCGTGCACCGCGGTCAGGCCGCCGAATTTCTTGGTCAGGTTGCGGATTTCAAGCATGGTCGGCTCCGGCGCGGGTGGTCGATACTGCAGGGGCGCTGGCGTTCTGCGCCGGCTTGCCGCGCCGTGCGGCGGCTGCCTTGCGCGCCTGCTTCTTCAGCCAGGAACCCACGATGCCGTCCGGCACGAAAATGATCAGCAGGATCAGCACCGGGCCGAACACCAGCATGCGGTAGTCCTGCATGAACTGCAGCGACTGCGTGATCCACGGCACCAGCACCGCCCCCAGCAGCGGCCCGAAGATGGTGCCGATGCCGCCCACCAGCATCGACATCACCATGTCGAAGGTCAGGTCGGTGCGGGCGATATCCGGCCCCAGGAAGCGCACCTGCCCGGCGTACAGCGCACCGGCAAAGCCGGCGTAGCCCACCGACAGCACGAACGACAGTACCTTGGTGCGCATCAGGTTGATGCCCAGCGCCTCGGCCAGGGCGTCGCTGTTGCGCACCGCCATGAAGCTGCGGCCCAGCAGCGAGGTGACTATGCGGTGCATCAGGAAGGTGCCGACCGCCAGGAAGAACAGCACCAGGTAGTACTGCGCCTGCACGCTGTCAAAGCTGAGCGGCCCGATCGCGGCCGGCACCGGGATGCCGATCAGGCCCACCGTGCCATGCGTCAGGCTTTCCCACTTCTCGATCAGCAGGTAGATGATGTAGCCCACGCACATGGTGAAGATCGAGAAGTAATGGCCCTTCAGGCGCAGCGACACCACGCCGATCACATAGCCCAGCACCATGCAGATCGCGCCGGCCAGCACGAATGCCAGCCAGAACGGCACCTGGTGGTCCACCGTCAGGATGCCCAGTGTATAGGCGCCGATGGCCATGAAGCCGCCATGGGCCAGGTTCAGCTGCCCGGTGTAGCCGGTGATCAGGTTCAGCCCGAGCGTGGCGATGGCGTAGATGAAGGCCAGCGTCATCACGGTCAGGTAATAGCTGTTGGGCGTGATCAGCGGGAAGGCGATGGCCAGCGCCAGCAGCAGCGTCCAGCCGGTTTTTCCTTGCAGTGCTTTCATGTCTGGAGTCTCCTCAGGCTGCCTTGCCGGCAAACAGGCCCTGCGGCCGGATAGACAGGATCACCACCAGCAGCACGAAGGCGATGATGTCCTTGTAGTCGGTGGAAACGTAGAAGCCGCCGAAGCTCTCGGCCATGCCGATGATCAGCCCGCCGACGATGGCGCCGGGGATGCTGCCCATGCCGCCCAGGATGATGATGACGAAGGCCTTGCTGATCACCAGGTTGCCCATGCTGGGGTAGACCAGGTTGATCGGGGCGTAGAGCGTGGCGGCGATTGCGGCCAGCGCGCCGGAGATGGCAAACACCAGCAGCGTCACGCGGGTGGCGTCGATGCCGACCAGCGCGGCGCCTTCGCGGTTCTGCGCCATGGCCATGATGGTGGCGCCGGTCATGGTGCGCGTCAGGAACAGGTGCAGCAGCACCATCAGCGCAAAGGCGGCGCCGATGATGAGCAGGCGCTGCAGCGGCGCGGTCAGCCCGAACACGTCGACGATCTGGCCATAGGGCGTGGGCATGCGGTGGAAGTCCGCGCCCCACAGCGCCTGCGCGCCGGCTTCCAGGAACAGCAGGATGCCGATCGCGGCGATCATGTCGTGCAACTCGGGCGAGTTGCGCAGCGGGTGGAACACCAGCCGGTCGGCAGCCATCGACAATACGGCCACCGCCAGCGCCGCGCCCAGCATCGCCAGCCAGTAGTTCACGCCCAGCGATGTCATCAGGAAGTACGACACATAGGCGCCAGCCATGTAGAAGGCGCCGTGCGCGAAGTTGGGCACGTGCAGGATGCCGTAGACCAGCGTCAGGCCAAGCGCCACCAGGCTGTAGACGCCTCCCAGCGTCAGGCCGTTCAGGAACTGTTGAAGGAACAATGCCACAGGGGTACCTCGTGCGGTTCGTGAAACCAGGCACGCAGCGGCAAGGGCCGTGCGTGTTCCATCGCGGCGGCGCCAGGCGCGGCCACGGTCAGGAAGTCGGGGGCGGAACTCAGGCGGGCGGCGGTGCCGGCTCGCGCGCGGCGATGCGCGGGCGGGATGGCCTGGCCCAGGGCGCGCCGTGGCGGTCACGGTGCGGGTGCGCAGATGCGTGTTGCAGGTACTGCATGGTTGTCTCCTGTGCGATGCGGCGCGATGGCCGCCAGGCAAGCCGGGCACTGGCCGCGTCGACGAGGACGGCGGCGTTGCGACCCGGTGACGAGGTGTCGGGAGTGTTCCCGCACGATCGTTCGTTTTCACCGACTGTTGCATAGGCTTCGCGGCACCGTCAAGGAAAGCGGCAGAGTATTCCGCACCGCGAAATAGCAGGGCACTGGCCTGCGGGTAAGTCCTGAGAGGGTCTGCCCGCCGCCATCGACGGGGCATATGACCCCTATGTTTTCCCTGCATGGACTGCTGTACGTGACGGATGTGCCGACCTACGCCGCTTTCGGCGAGCCACCCGGGGCTGTGCGAAGCTTCCGCGGATCCTTCCATGGCTGCGTACCCGCCGTTGTGCGCCATACGGCGACGCGCTATGCTCGTGCGCGCTGTATGCCGGCCGTTGGGACATTGTCTGCTTTCCCGCCTTTTTCGCTCCGTAACCTGCAACCCAGGAGACCCTACCCATGCCTTGCCGCATTTTTTCTCTGCGCGCTGCCGTCCTGTTCATCGCCGGTGCCACGCTTGCCGGCACCGCCGCAGCCACCGCGGTCGAGCCGGTTCATCAGTTCGCACGACAGGAGAAGCCCGCACTCATCGCGACCTTGAAAGACCTTGTGTCGATCGAGTCCGGCAGCAAGGACATCGAAGGGCTGGACCGCATCGCCACGCTGATCCGGGACCGGCTGGCGGCACTGGGAGCCACCGAAGCCAAGCTGGTCGAGCCAGCCGAAATCTACCGGATGGAAGACACGCCCAAGCAAGTGGGCAAGATGGTGATGGCGCAGTTCAAGGGCAGCGGCAAGCGGAACATCATGCTGATCGCCCATATGGACACCGTGTACCTGCGCGGCATGCTGGCCCAGCAGCCCTTCCGCATCGAGGGTGACCGCGCCTACGGGCTGGGCATCGCCGACGACAAGAACGGCGTGGCCGTGATCCTGCACACCATCGCCATCCTGCAGAAGATGAAGTTCAAGGACTACGGCACGCTGACGGTGCTGATCAACGGCGACGAGGAAATCAGCTCGCCCGGTGCGCGGGCCGTGCTGACCCGGCTGGGCGCACAGCAGGATGCCGTGTTCTCATGCGAGGCCAGCCGCGTCACCGGCGACCGCCTGTCGCTGGCGACCAGTGGCATCGGTTCGATCTATCTCACGGCGCAGGGCAAGGCGTCGCACGCGGGCAGTGCGCCCGAGCAGGGCCGCAATGCGCTCTATGAACTGTCGCACCAGGTCCTGCAGATGCGCGACCTCTCCAATCCCGCCACCGGCCTCAAGGTCAACTGGACAGTCTCCTCGTCCGGCACCAATCGCAACGTGATCCCGGCCACCGCTACCGCGCAGGCAGACGTACGCGTGCTGCGCACCGCTGACTACGATAGCCTCGAGAAAACGCTGCAGGAACGCATCCGCAAGCAGCTCATTCCCGACACCAAGGTTGACGTGAAATTCGAGCGCCGCCGTCCCCCGCTGGAGGTAAGCGACCCAGCACGCAAGCTCGCCGCGCATGCGCAAGGCATCTATGCGGAGATCGGTGAAACGCTCCAGGTCCACGACACCGCGGAAGGCGGAGGCACCGATGCCGCCTTCGCGGCTGCGGACACCAAGGCGCCGGTGATCGAGCGCTTCGGGCTGCGAGGCTTCGGTGCTCACTCCAATGATGCCGAGTATGTCGATCTGAACTCGGTCACGCCGCGGTTGTACCTGCTGACGCGGATGATCATGGACGTCTCGCAGGACAAGGCTGGGCGTTAAGCGAGCGATAGCCCTCAAGGTCATTGAGGGCGATTCGCCGCAGGCACGACTACCGAGTAGGGCGGGCTGTGATGCTCACCAGTGCACCGGCATGCAGCTTCCGCGCATGCCATCTCATTCAGGCAATGCCTGGCACGGCCTTGACGCGCCTCGGTCATTCGGTGGATGCAAGCCGCGTCTTGACCGCCAGTACGGTGAGGTTGGCCATGGTGCGCAACGCGGCCAGTTCGGCGCCAGACCAGACCGACCGATCCGCTAGGTAGTTGAACGTCCCGATCACCCTGCCCGCGTGGCAGAGCGGCACGTTCACAACAGCCCTGCAGCCCAGCGAGCGGATGGTGTCGATATCGTCGAACACCTCGGCGAGCGCCGCGTCACCTTCACCGACGAAGACTTCACCGCGCTCCAGCAGCTGACGCTTCCACGGGCTGTCGCCCTTGGTCTTGCGGCCGCCTACGGGGTAGGCGGTAGTACTCGATGACCAGAGCCGCTCGATCTGCGCGGCATCGGCATACCAGGCATTGATGGTCAGCAACCCCGGGCCAAGCATCTCCATGGTCGCGTGCCCAATGGCGTCGAGCGTTGCAAGCGGACTTGCCGCACGCTGCAAGGCATCACACAGGCGGTTCACCTGCGCGATCAACTGCTGTGGATTGCCGAGAATTGCTTCCACGTCACTCCCCCTGGATGCCAAGTTCGCGGATCAGTTTGCCATAGCGGTCGGCATCGCGGCGCAGGATGGTGCCGAACTGCTGCGGTGTCGATGTGGTCGTTTCGACGCCGATGGCATTCATCTTCGCCTTCACCTCGGGCATCGACATGACGGCATTGATCTCGCGGTTCAGGCGCGCGGTCAGGTCGGCCGGCATCCCCTTCGGGCCGAAGGCGCCGTACCAGACCGCCAGCTCGTAGCCGGGCAGGGTCTCTGCCACCGTAGCCACGTTGGGCAGCAGCGGTGAGCGCCTGGACTCCGTCACGGCGAGCAGGCGCAGCTTGCCAGCCCTCACATGCGGCAGCGTCTGGGTGCCGGCCGAGAAGAGCAGCTGTGTCTGGCCCGCGACCGTGTCGACCACGGCTGGCGCTCCCCCCTTGTACGGGACGTGCAGCAGCTGGACGCCGGCCAGCTTTTCGAACAGCGCGGCGCTCAGGTGGTTGGTGGAACCAGAGCCGGCGCTGGCATAGGCCAGCTTGCCGGGATTGGCCTTTGCGTAGGCGATCAGTTCCTTCACGTTCTGCGCGGGCACCGACGGGTGCACCACCATTGTGTTGGTCACATACGCCAGCAGCCCCAGCGGGGTGAAATCCTCGACGCCCCGAAACGGCATGTTCTGCATCAGCGCAGGGTTCATGGCGTGCGTGCTCATTGAACCGACCAGCAGGGTGTAGCCGTCGGGCTTGGCACGGGCGACCATGGCGGAGCCGATGTTGCCCGAGGCACCCGGCTTGTTGTCGACGATCACCGGCTGGCCGAGCGAGCGGGTCAGGTGCTCGGACAGCACGCGCGCCAGGATATCCGTCGAGCCGCCCGCCGCCCAAGGCACGATCAGCGTAATCGGCTTTTGCGGATAGGCTTCGCTTGCCTGGGCAAGCCCGGCGACGCCAAGCGCCAGCACGACGATGCCGCGCAGCAGGGATTTCACGACGCACTTCATGGGTTTTCTCCTTGATGTCTGGCCTGGCTGTCAGGTACAGCCGGCCTTTAATGGTTGCCGTTCAGCGTCCGACCGCGTAGCCCTGCATGCCGCGCGGGTTCGCCCCGGCACGCAGCACGAGCCGGCCGCGGGGGTCCCGCTCGCGCGAGCAGGCGGACATGCGCCCCTCCGACCAGGGCTCGCCAATACGCACTTCGTGGCCGAGCTCACGCAGTGCAGCCAGGGTCGCCTCGGGAAAGCGCGATTCGACGCTGATGCGGTTGAGCACCGTCTGGCGCGGCCAGAATGATGCCGGGAAATGATCGATGTGCCAGGCCGGCGCGTCGATTGCCTCCTGCAGGTTCATGCCGTGGACGGCATGGCGCAGGAAGAACGCCAGCGACCACTGGTCTTGCTGGTCGCCGCCCGGCGTGCCGAACACCATGTATGGCTCGCCGTCGCGCAGCGCCAGCGATGGCGACAGCGTGGTGCAGGGCCGCTGGCCGGGTGCGAGGGTGTTGGGCAGGCCGGGCTCCAGCCAGGTCATCTGCAGGCGGGTATTGAGGGCAAAGCCCAGCGACGGAATGGTCGGGCTCGACGACAGCCAGCCGCCCGACGGCGTCGCCGCGACCATATTGCCGTGGCGGTCGATCACGTCGATATGGCAGGTATCGCCGACAAAGATTTCTTGCTCGGCCCATTCAGCTACCGGCGGCAGTTCGGCAAAGGTCGGCTCGCCCACGCCGAAGCGCACGTCGGCGCGCTGCAGCGTGCGCTCGGCCGCGGCCAGGTCGGGCAGGCGCGGTGCCATGCCGTTCACCATGCCCGGGTCAAGCGACAACGCCGCACGTGTGCCGATGCGTTGCGCGCGCGCCGCCAGGTAGCCATCGTCGAGCAGCGCCGCCAGCGGGCTCGGCGCAAAATGCGGATCGCCATACCACGCCAGCCGGTCGGCCATGGCCAGCTTGGTGGCCTCGGCAATGCGGTGCACGAATTCCGGCGAGTCTGGCGCGTGCTGCTCCAGAGCGGCGTGGCGCAGCATGCCCAGCTGCTGCAGGAACACCGGCCCCTGGCTCCAGACGCCACACTTGGCCACGGTGTAGCGGCCGAAGTCCAGCGTGACCGGGGCCTCGATCTCCGGCGCCCAGCTGGCCATGTCGTCGTAGCGCAGCAGGCCGGTGTGCTTGTCGCCGGTGGTATCGCGCACCGGCGTATTGCGGCAGTACGCGTCGATCTCCTGCGCGACGAAGCCGCGGTACCAGCAGTCCAGCGCCGCATCGATCTGGCCGGTGCGGGTGTCGCTGTGGCGCTGGGCCTCCTCGATGATGCGGGTGTAGGTGGCGGCCAGCGCCGGCAGCGTATGCAGGCTGCCGGGGCGCGGCACCTTGCCGTCCGGCAGCCACGTCCGTGCCGAGCTTTGCCACTCGTCGCGGAACAGTGCCTGCACCGCCAGGATCGCGCGCGAGATGCGCGGCACCAGCGGGAAGCCGTCGCGGGCATAGCCGATGGCGGGCGCCAGCACGTCGGCCAGCGACCACGTGCCGTGCTCGCGCAGCATCGTCAGCCACGCACCGAAGGCCCCGGGCACGGCGGCAGGTATCAGGCCGATGCCGGGCACCAGGTCCAGGCCCATGGCGCGCAGCGCGCCCGGATCGGCCAGCGCCGGGGCCGGGCCCTGGCCGCAGACAGTGCGCATGGCGCGTTCGCGCTCGTTCCAGTAGACGATCGGCACTTCGCCGCCGGGGCCGTTCAGGTGAGGCTCGACCACCTGCAGCACAAAGCCGGCGGCGACAGCGGCGTCGAAGGCGTTGCCGCCGCGCTCGAGCACGCCCATGGCGGTCTGCGTCGCCAGCCAGTGCGTGGAGGCGGCGACGCCAAAGGTGCCAACGATCTCGGGACGGGTGGTGAACATGGCTTGCAGCTCCTGTGATGCTAGCCAGTATAGGATTGGCGAATAACCAGCAGTGCCTCTTTGGTTATTGTGGTATTACCATCCGGTAATGCGACTTGCTCCTCCATTGCAGGAAGGCCCCGTGTCTATCGCCCCCGACAAGCTGGTCCACAACCTGGTGTCCCGCCTGCGCCTCAGGCACCTGCCGCTGCTGCTGGCGCTGGAGCGCCAGCGCTCGGTGTCGCGGGTGGCTGCCGAGCTCAACCTGTCGCAGCCGGCCGTCACCAAGACCCTGCGCGAGATTGAAGACATCTTCATGGCGCCGCTGTTCACCCGCACCCGGCGCGGACTGGAGCCCACGCCCACCGGCCGTGCGGTGCTGGCGCATGCCAGGCTGACGCTGTCCGATGCCGATGCGCTGGGGCGCGAACTGGCAGCGATCGAGTCCGGGCTGTCGGGCCGGCTGCGCATCGGCGTGATTCCGTACATCAGCCGCAGCGTGCTCGACGCCGCCTGCACCTTCGGCCTGGCCCAGACACCGCGGATCTCGGTGCTGGTACGCGAAGGCACCACCGACGAACTGGTCAGCGCACTGCGCGAGCACGAACTGGACTGCGTGGTGGCGCGCACTTTCTATGCGCCGGGCGCGGACATCGCGCAGCAGCCGCTGTATCGCGAAGAACCGGCGCTGGTTGTGCCCACCGCGGCAGCGGCCCGGCTGGCGCGCGGCCCGCTCGACTGGCGCCAGCTGGCCGAGCGCGACTGGATACTGCCACCGCCCAACACGCCGATCCGGCGCACCATCAACACCATCTTTGCGGTGGCGGGGGTGGCGCAGCCCACGCCGATCGTCGAGACCTATTCGATCAAGACCATGGCTACGCTGATGCGCAAGCATCCGGCGGCAACGACCATCGTGCCGAAGGCGGTGGCCAGCGAACTGGCCGATTCCAAGGGGGCGACTGCGTTGCCGCATGCGCTTAGCTGGGATCTGCCACCGGTGGGGGTGATGTGGCGGCGGCAGGCGGTGGACGATGATGTGGTGACGGCGCTGGTTGCTTGCCTGGGGGCGTTGCGGTGGGAGGAAGAGTGAGCCGGATGGCCCATCCCACGCATCGCACGCCTCCACATCCGCGAGCCGGCTCCGACACATTCAGGCTGTCGCAGGGCCGTCTGGGGTTTCTCCCGAAATCCCTTCCTATCTACTTGTTTTAATTGCGGTTTAGGTTCGCGCGAGGGTCTCGTCTTCAACCAGCCAGCTCGCGGTGCAACGCCACGTATTCCTGCGCAAGCTTGTGGCGCGGATCCAGATGGATCATGGGGGTGGCATGCTGATGCGATTCGCGGATCTTCACCGATGCAGACAGCCGCGATTCAAGTACCGGCAGGCCCTCGCTTACCAGTTCGTCGACGAGCTTCTGCGGCAGGCTGGCTCGCGGCTGGAACTGGTTGATCACGATCCCCTCGACCTGCAGCCCGTCGTTGTGGTCCTGTTGGATTTCCTTCACGTTATCGAGCAGCGTGTAGAGGGCACGGCGCGAGAAGTCATCGCAATCGAACGGGATCAGGCAGCGCTCCACGGCGATCAGTGCGGAGCGGGTATAGAAATTCAGGGCCGGTGGCGTGTCGATGTAAATGGCGTCATAGACTGCCTCCAGTTCGAGCAAGGCGTCGCGTAGCTTGTAGATCTTGTAGCGGGACTCGAGCTTGCCGTGGAGGGAATCCAGGTCAGGATGCGCCGGCATCACATCTAGGTTCTCGAACGGCGTCGGGTGGACAAAGGACGTAAATTCCACCGGCCTGAAGTTGTAGGTCAGGGAGGTCTCGAAAAAATTGGCCGCGGTCGGACTTGCCTCCGCGGCCTGCGCGCCAAGCAGGTACTGGGTGGAGTTACCTTGTGCATCGAGGTCAATGACCAGGGTGCGCAAGCCCTCGCTGGCGCTGATCGCCGCGAGATTGCATACAATGGTCGATTTTCCGACCCCACCCTTCTGATTGAAGACGACGCGCCGCATTTGCCCCTCTGGAGAGAATCGATCCGAAAGCGGCAGCATACCTTAGCGTGAGGTTTCCGGCAGCACCCGCCCGGCTATGAAACGATATTCCAGGCCCGGGGCTCGCTGTACCATTGGTGCCTTGAGGTGGTCCCGCGCTTGCCCCTCATGGACCAGCCTTGTGCTGCACACTATGCGGCTCCCGCCATCGAAAGCATCGACATGGTTGCCGACCTTGCCCGCTCCTGGTTGACCTTCAGTGCGCCTGTGGCCGCTGCACAGGCTGCCGGCCGCCCGCTCGTGGCGCTGGAATCGACCATCATCGCCCACGGCATGCCTTACCCGGAGAACGTTCGCACTGCGCGCGAAGTGGAGGCGCTGATCCGCGACCTGGGAGCCGAGCCTGCGACGATCGCGCTGATTGGCGGACGAATCCGCATCGGGCTTTCGGACGACGAACTGGAACTGCTCGGGCGCTCGGACCGGGTGCACAAGGTGAGCCGCCGCGACCTGCCAGCCGTGCTGGCCGGTGGCGGGCTCGGCGCCACGACAGTGGCCGGCACGATGATATGTGCCGCGCTGGCGGGCATTGAGGTCTTCGTCACCGGCGGGATTGGAGGCGTGCACCGCGGTGCGCAGGAGACCTTTGACATCTCGGCCGACCTGCAGGAACTGGCCAGGACCTCGGTGGTGGTGGTCTGTGCCGGGGCGAAGTCCATCCTGGACATCGGACTCACGCTGGAATACCTGGAAACACACGGCGTGCCGGTGCTCAGCTGTGAGCAAGACAATGTTGCTGCGTTCTACACGCGCGACAGCGGCTTTCGTGCTGACTTCAGGCTGGACAACGCGGCGGAGCAGGCGCGCTTCATCCGCACCAAGTGGGACTTGGGCCTGGCGGGCGGCGTGGTGTTGAGCACACCGGTGCCGCAAGCGGCAGCGATGACGTCCGGGGAGATCGACGCGCTGACTCAGCAGGCGCTCGCCGAGGCCACGGCGCAGGGGATCACCGGCAAGGCCGTGACGCCTTTCCTGCTGGCTCGCATCAAGGCGCTGACGAGCGGACGCAGCCTGGCGACAAACATCGCGCTCGTAAAACACAACGCCGAGGTGGGGGCAAGGCTGGCGCTGGCATTGGCGGCGATCGGGCAGCCGGTCAGGTGAGCAGGTCGGCGTCCGCAGGGTGCGGGCGCGCACCTGGCAAGCTGTGTCTATGCGCCGACGTCGCCTAATCTTGTAATTTAGCGACCGGGGAGTGGAAAACTCGCCTGAAGTCGCAACGCGTACATTTTCGATCCGGGGCTGGCAGAAGGAGTCATCATCATGCGACTCTCACTGATAGTCTGCGGCGCCATGCTGGCGCTTTCGGCATGTACATTGGAGCCGGCCGGAACAGGCGCCTTTACCGTCATGGGGCCGGCCAGCTTCGATCGCACCTTCACCGCAGCCGCCGAGGCAATGCGCGACCAGGGCCTGGCGATCAGCGTCGAGGACCCGGTCAATGGCGTGGTCGTCGGCAGTCTGGATACCAGCACGGTGATGGCCGGAGTTCACCAGCAGGCAGACGGCTTCGTACGGGTGGAATTCGACGGCATGGCTGCACCTGATCCGGCGTTGATGGCGCGCATTTCGCGCAGCTACAACCGCCGCATGGGCCGCTGAAGCGCGTCAGAGGTCAGGCGATTGCTTCACTACCTCAGTTCGCTATGCGATCGAGCGCAGGCGTTCGGATCGCCGACGCGCGCTCGCATGCCATACGCCGCCCGCCGGCATTGATCGCAAAAATGACCGCCGCAAAGCCAGGAGCACAGGTAGCGCACGTTGGCCGTACGAAACAAATGTAATCGTTTGTTAATGCCGCCCGCGCAGCCCCGTATTGACAACAGATGCTTCCTTCCGCTTTGGTACGATCCCGCTCTTTCCGCAAAGCGTCCCGCCACCGTGAATCGCCGCTGTCTATTGTTTTGTCGTGAGTACTGCGCACGGTGGCTCATCCGCATCCAATCGCTGGCCGCTGCCAGCGTCACGATAGCCAGGCGCGTCTTTCCCGGCGCGCTGCGCCGGCTTCGCCACCCGACGCGACGCGGCATCATGCTGACGCTCGCCGCAGTGCCGGCGCTGTTTCTGCTGTACGTGCTGGCGCTCGTGCCGTTTACGCCGGGCATCGGCGACATCCGCAAAGCCCGCATCGACCGCCCAGCGCTGATCGTATCGGCCGACGGCAGAGTGATCGACGAATTCAAACCGGTCAATCGCGAGTGGGTATCGCTCGGGCAGATCTCGCCGCACATGGTGGCTGCATTGGTCGCCACCGAAGATCGCCGCTTTTATGAGCATTACGGGATCGACTGGCTGCGTACCGCGTCGGCCGCGCTGCATACGTTCTCTGGCGACCGGCAGGGAGGCTCGACGATCACGCAGCAGCTCGCGCGCAACCTGTATCCCGACGAAGTCGGCCGCGCGCCGACCCTCGCGCGCAAGATCAGGGAAGCGATCACGGCGCTCAAGATCGAAGCCGTGTACAGCAAGGACCAGATCCTTGAGACGTACCTGAACAATGTGCCGTTCCTGTATAACGCCTACGGCGTGGAAATGGCCGCACGCACCTACTTCGGCAAATCGGCGCATCAGCTCGACATCCTCGAAAGCGCGACACTCGTCGGCATGCTGAAGGCCAACAGCACCTACAACCCGGTCCTGAATCCCGAGCGCGCACTGGAGCGGCGAAACACGGTGCTCGGGCAGATGAACAAGTACGGCAAGCTCAAGCCCGATGCTTACTCCTGGTTGAGCCGGCAACCGCTTAACGTCAATTTCGAACTGCAGACCGCGCCACGAAGCGCGGCGCCGCATTTTTCCGCGCTGCTGCGCAAATGGCTGATCGCATGGGCCAGCCGCAATGGCTACAACATATACGCCGACGGGCTGGTCGTGCGCACGACCATGAATTACCGTCTGCAGGCGATGGCGGTGCAGGCGATGGACTGGCAGGCGAGCCAGCTGCAATGGATCGCGAACGGGGCGTGGAACGAACGCACGGGCTGTTGGCCTGGCAACGACCTGTTCCGGACGTTCATCCGGCAAACGCCCGACTATCGCGCCGCACGCGATGCTGGTCAATCGGATCAGGCGGCGCTCAGGAAACTCGGCACCAACCCGACGTTCGTCCGCGCACTCTGCCGGAGCAAGACTCAGGTCCAGGCGGGTTTTGTCGCGATCGATCCGCGCAACGGCGATATCAAGGCATGGGTCGGTAGTCGCGACTTCAGTGACGCACCGTTCGATCACGTTCAGCAGGCCCGGCGCCAGCCGGGTTCGACTTTCAAGCCGTTCGTCTACGGGGCGGCGTTCGCGGACGGCGCGCGGCCAAGCGATACGATCGTAGACCGGAACGTCGCCATTCCACTGGCCGGCCAGGCGACCTGGCGGCCTACCGACGCGGCGCCGCCCACCGACCGACCGATGACGCTGCGCGACGCGCTAGTGTATTCGCGCAACCGCGTCACCGCTCAGCTCATGCAAAAGGAACGCCCCGAGAAGGTCGCACGGCTTGCGCGCGCGATGGGCGTGCGCGACAGTCCGCTCGAAGCGGTGCCGTCGCTCGCGCTCGGCACGAGCCCGGTCACGCTCAAGGAAATGGTATCGGCGTACAGCACGATCGCGAACCGTGGCGCCTATGTCGAGCCGCGCATGGTTACCCGCATCGAGGATCACGACGGCAAGGTGCTCGCCGAATTTGCGAGCGCAGCGCCGGAGCAGGCACTGCCCGCCGCCGCCGCGCAAACGCTCGTCGATGTGATGCGCGACGTCGTTATCCGGGGCACCGGCGCAGGTATCCGGACGCGCTTCGGGATTCGCGCCGACGTGGCCGGCAAGACGGGCACCACGCAGGACAACGCGGATGGCTGGTTCATCCTGATGCATCCGCAACTGGTCGCGGGCGCGTGGGTGGGTTTTGACGATGGACGTGTGACGCTCGGCAACGACTGGGGCCAGGGCGCGCATAGCGCCCTGCCGATGGTGGGCGCGTTCTACGATATGGCGCTGCGTGCGCGGGTGATCGATCCGGACGCGCGGCTCACCCCTGAGACCAGGGCTCCTCGCAAGGTCCAGGCGCAACAGCATCGGCACTTCCTGTTCTGGAGGTTTTGACGCCGACGCTGGCGGACGCGAAATTCGCCTTCACAGCTTCCGCCGACGCAGCGCGACCCGAGCCGGTCGACCGCAGCGGCGGCCGTCCGGAACCCGGCGCGCGACGCGGTCAAGCGCGCGATGGGACAGATGCCCCAATGACGGGCGCCATCGCGCGTCGCCTCGCTCAGTCGTCGTGACGATGCTTCTTTTGGCCCTTGTGCTTGCCCCGATTGCCGTTCTTGTCGTCGCCATAGCTGTTGCGCGACACATTGCCGTTCCTGTGGTCATCGGCATAGTTGTTGCGCGACACATTGCCGCCCAGCGCCGAACCCGCTGCACCACCGGCCGCGGCACCGACGATGCCGCCGGTCCGGCCGCCCAGGGCATTGCCGGCCGCCGCGCCGGCGCCACCGCCCAGCGCGCCACCCACGACGGCGCCAGTCCGTTCCTTCTTGTTGGCAGTCACCGCGCCGCCCGCACCGCCGCCCACCGCGCCGCCGATCACGGCACCCGTGCTGCCGCCCAGTGCGCCACCGACGGCCGCGCCCGCGGCACCGCCCAGACCGCCTCCCACGGCGTTCTTCAGGTCATCGGCCAGCGCCGGTGTGGTGGCAGCGGCTAGCAGCAGGGTCAGGCACAGCGTACGAAGTGATTGTCGAGTCATGTTCTTCCTCAATAGGGGATGGTTGGCGATCCGCCGATGCAGGAGTTTACACGGGGCGGCAAGCGGCTCCGTTTGAAACTCGCAACGGTGGTCGACTACCTCCGTCGCCATGAGCCCGAGACCTGTCGCGCTGAGCCCGGAATGCTGTTGTCAGTCGATATTGGCGCAGGAAATAGCGATCCCCAGGATGGGGTCGCCACGAGCCGGAAAGCAGAAAAGCCCTTCGCAATTCGTGGAGGGCTTTGTCAATTCAGGCCGTCAGGCGGCGCAGGGCGACTATAGCGGGCGAATCTGTGACGCTTGTGGGCCTTTCTGACCTTGCGTGACTTCAAATTCCACCCTCGCGCCTTCCTCCAGCGATTTGAACCCGGTGCCCTGGATTTCGCTGTGGTGGGCAAACAAGTCCTTGCCGCCATCATCCGGCGTGATGAACCCATAACCCTTTTCACTGTTAAACCACTTCACGATGCCAGTCGCCATCTCGTCCTCGACATTTAGTGCACACAGGTTGCGTGCTGAGAAGTCCCGCCCCAGAATCGCCCCGTCGCCAGAATATGGTTGAACGCGATACGGCGCGCCGAACCCCTAGCATACCGAAGAGGAGGGCGGGCAGTATCTGCGGGTTAACCTCTGGGTGAGAGCGCTGAAGATGAGGCGGGCGAGTCGCGATACGGGCGGGGTGCGCAAATTTCCGAGCGCCGAATCCGAGGAAATCCCCCCGATCCAGGCTTACTCAGTCCAGACGGCATCGACGTCCCGCAACAGGTGTCCGGCCAGGATGTAGTCGCCAGCCTTCATGGCCTTTGTCTCCAGGGCCACCAACTCGTTGGCTGCCAGCTGGTCCAATGCAAACTGGCAGTAAAGGTTCCGTTGCCGGAAGGACACCTTCGGCCGGCTGAGGCCGGCAATGAGCGCCGCGAGGGACTTCACGGCGATGCTTTCGTGTCCGCGATACTCCACCCGTATCCCTACCTTATTACCCAGGCGCCCGAGCTCAATGGCATCCTGCCAGCCTGACTCATAGTCGAGCTCGACCAGCGCGACCCCCTCTGCCTCCAGGAGCCTGATAGCTTCCCCTTTGGTTCCAGCCCGAGCCGTTGTCATTTCTGCCTCCACTCACACCTTCCCGCGCGGGGGTCGCCGGCCTGCTTCAACGTGCTACTGAACTCAACGCCACGTCGCCCCGCTCATGACTCTTGGCTTCAGATTTGGAGTCAAGATCCTGCTTAATTCTGACGTAAGAAAAATCTAAGTCAATATAGAATCGCCCTGTAGTCCTGCTACCACCACCCGCGCAACCGCTCCGGCGACGCGGGTTTTTTTTTGACACAGAGTGGTCCTCATTCGGCCTGAAGCTCAATGCCTTTCCCCAGCAGCGGCATATTGGTAGCGGACCTCGCCGAGTGGTGCTAATGCAAGCCGTCCGGCCGGTCGGCGAATGAATGCTCCTGAACCTGGATGCATATCACGTTGCGATATTCGTCGAGCTTCCCCTGCGCACGTTTTGGCAATGGAGAAAATACTGGGGATTACGTCAGACATGCTTCCAATCATATTGAACACAAGGTGGCGAGCAACTAAGATGAACGTTCCGGGTGCGAGAACAAGCACCCGCCAGCCAGAACCTCGCGTCCGAGGCGAAACAAGCGGCCTGTGCAAACCAGGCCGGCTGTCACGGACGGTAGTGAAGTCCCGTAGCAAAAGTAAACCTACAGCTTGGGAGACGACTGTGCTGAGTCATCATGAATTCGCCACGCTTGTGCTGGTAAGCGGCAGCTCCGACCCAACGGAGCTGGACCGCGCGGATATGGATACGCTGCTCGCGTATCAACTGGTTACGCTTGAGCGCCTTGGGCCAAACCAAAGCCGCCCTCAGGTGACAATCCAGGGCTACGCTTTTCTGAAATCCCTCGGCCGAGTTCGCGCAAGGGAAGGTCAGGCTCGCCAGGCCTGCTTATGAGCGTATTGCTTTAGCTGGTAGTGACTGCGGACGTTGGCGCGCTTTCGGCTGATCGGCGTGGCCTGCCAGGGTCACAATGCAGCCATCGTTTTCCAATCGATTCACGTCCCGTCGGAGCTCTCATCGGATGGCTCAGGTGGCGGGTCGTACTTAGGAGACGCAAGATGACTCAGTGGTCCCCGAGCAATTCATGAAGGTCCAGATGGCAGGCATTGAAGCCCTGACCGGGCTGACCGGCAAGGCCTTTGAGGGCTTCGAAAAACTGCTGGAGCTGAATCTGCAAACGATGAAGACGGCGCTGGCTGATTCACGAGAAGGCGCCAGGAAAGCGCTCTCAGCCAAGGACCCGCAAGAACTGGTCGAATTGCAAATCGAGCTATTTCAACCCGCAGCCGACAATGTCTTGGCGTATCGCCGTCAACTGTACGACATCCTCGCCGCCACCCGGGCGGAGTTCGAGAAGGTCGCCGAGGTCCAATACACGGCAGGCAAGCAGGGTCTGCAAGACTTCCTTGGAAGCGTGGTGAGCCAAACGCCAGCCGGCACGGCGGCGGCGCCATTGGCTGCCTGGCAGGAGGCAGTCAACGCGACCACTACGCTCTATGAGTCGATGCAAACGACGGCAAAGCAGGCCGTGCAAGTGGCCGAGAGCAGCTTCAATACTGCTGCGCAGGTGGCCTCGAAAGGCATGCAACGTCGTGCGGCACAGGCCTCAAAGGCGGCTGCAAATTAAGTCGGCTTTGGCTCCTGGAAAGCCAGAAGAGGTGGAGCGCTGGAGGCGGCCATGTGCTTTGCACCGCCGCCGATCTCTCGCCTCCTCTGTGCCGCAGTGGGGCCGCGAAGCGCCGACCTAAACTTCCTTCGTGTCGAATATCAGCATGTCAACGCCGGCCTGGGCAAAATTGGCCAGGTCAGCTGCTGCGGCGGCGCCCTCAGGCGAAGCCATTGCCTGCCGGAGAGCCGCCAGCGAATCGAAGCTCAGCACCGCAACCAGGTGAATCGGCGAATCGCCGGCTGGGCTTGCAACCGGGCCGCTGCTGACCTCGTAGCTTCGCAGGCCGGCGATCTTCTTGGCGATCGGAACATGGGTCGAGAAGTAATAGGAATCAAACGCCGCCGTGTCCGCAGGCTTCTTGTATAGCACCATCAGCTTTGCCATCGTGGTTCCTCCAAGCGTGAGTTAGATAGAGCCCGAGCTTGCCAGTGTAGCTTCCCTGCAGCGTGTGAACCCCATTTCCGTCAGGACACGTATCGTCCGGCGCGCTTGATGCACAGCGCGCACTGCGGGTTGACCGGTGTCTTCATGCTACGATTTTCCTATCTGAATCGGAGGTCGTCATGACAATCGAAAGCTACCAGGGCTACATCGTCCGCGGCTTTGCCAAGCAGCTTGGCGACGGATCCTTCGAGGCATCCGGTGCAGTTGAGAAGGACGGCCGCATCGAGGAAGGATCGGATCCCTTGGGGTACTACCCCTCGTTTGAGCGTGCTGCGGCAGCCGGCATTGCCTGGGCGAAAGCGTGGGTAGATGATCACGGCTGAACCCCTCTGAAATCGACCCCCAGACCTACGGATTGGCAGCCTATGCGCCGCCGCAGTTGATGCCGGATGAGGCGTCTTTTGTCATGCTAGGATTCCTCGAAACGATGGGAGGTCGCCATGTCGAGCCATGCCTGGGTCGAAGAAGGGGAGTACTACTGCCACTGCACGGTCTGGAAGTCCAAATCCGGGACCTGGGATGCATCGGTATTGTTCGAGCGAAGAATCGATCACGCGAACGAGTTTGTCCCAGGCTTGCGGCACAAGATCAAAGCCTCGTTCAATAGCGAGGACGAGGCAATGACCGAAGCAATCGCTTACGCAAAGGCTTGCGTCGAGAACACCAAGACCGGCTTGTAGCCCCATGCGGCTACCCCAAATCGCTTCGATTCCTTCGCCGACTGGCTCGCCATCTCAGGCACGCTGGCGACCGGTGCTGCCGTCATCGGCGCGGGTTGACGACTACAGCTAGCTCCGCCCCCGCGCTGTGGGACACCATTTCTTACAACCGGGGGAGGTGCCCGTCGGTATCCTTGCGGCAAATTCGCCAACTGCAAGCGCAGGTCACCATGAAATCCCTATTTGTGCTCACCGTAGCCACGGCAGCACTTCTCACCGGCTGCGCCATCGCTCCCTATGATGACGGCTACTACCACGGCGGCTACTCGCGTCCCATTTACGGCGGCGGTTACTCCGATTGGGACGGCGCGAGGTACTACGGCGGCAACCGAAAGTGGGGCGGTGACTGGGATCGGGGCTGGGACCGGGACGAGAAGCGAAACAGGGGCCGTGATTGGAGCGATCGTGATAACCGCGGCTGGAACCGTGGCGGAGATCAAGGTGAAAACCGCGGCGAGAAGCGTGGATGGAATCGCGGCGATGTGCGCGCGGAGAATCGCGGCCGGGACCGGCGAGGCGAGCGTGGCGAGGACCGGGGCAATGACCGTGGCGGTAACCGCGGTGATGACCGTGGGCGGAATCGTGATGCCGACGGTGGCAACGGTCGCGGCAGAGACCGTAACAAGGATTGATGCGCCAGTCCCTGACTTCTGCCCGCATCGCAGGGCAGGCCTGCGAGCGCAGCTGCGACGCGCTGACCGATAGCACTACCCGTTGACGGAAGGAGCTCCGCCGCTTGACCAGGTGCGCGGCAAGCCTCGGCCTTTAGGCCGGAGAAGGATAGCGCGGACGCCGTCGGCGTCCTTTCGGCGGCTAATGCGGCGTCTGTTGTTGCTCAATGTATTGGCGGATGATCTCGATGGGCGCACCGCCGCAGCTCCCTGCGAAGTAAGACGGCGACCACAGCGCACCGCCCCATAGCTTCTTGCTGATGCTCGGGTAGTTCTTCTTTCGGATCATACGGCTGGATACCCCTTTCAAGCTGTTTACCAGTGCGGACACCGCGACCTTTGGCGGGTAGTTCACAAGAAGGTGAACGTGATCGTCCTCCCCATCGAACTCCACCAGTTCAGCTTCGAAATCTGCGCAAACGCCGGTAAATATATCGCGCAGGTCCTCTGCCGAATGTCATTGTCGTCGCTCATAGGCCAAGAGTATGATTGGGCCATGCAGCGTCTTCAAGCCTTCAAATACGAATTGATGCCGAACGGCGAGCAGCAGCGCAACATGCGCCGTTATGCCGGATCGTGCCGGTTCGTCTATAACAAGGCGCTGGCGTTGCAGAAACAGCGTTATGATCAAGGCGAAAAGAAGCTCAGCTATGCCGGTCTGTGTAAGCAACTCACGGAGTGGCGCAACAGCACGGAAACAGCATGGCTGGCCGATGCACCAGTCCATCCTCTTCAACAGACGCTCAAGGACTTGGAGCGGGCCTACACAAATTTCTTCGCAAAACGGGCCGACTTCCCGCGTTTCAAGAAGAAGGGTCTGGGCGACAGTTTCCGCTATCCCGACCAGAAGCAAATCAAGCTTGATCAGACCAACTCGCGTATCTTTTTGCCCAAGCTGGGCTGGCTGCGATACAGGAACAGCCGCGACGTACTCGGTGAGGTACGCAATGCCTGCGTCAGCCTGTCGGGCGGCAAGTGGTTTGTTTCGATCCAGACTGAGCGGAAGGTCGAGCGACCTGTGCCGAAAGCCACCAGCGCCATCGGCATCGACATGGGCATCGCTCGCTTTGCCACCATGAGCGATGGCACTTTCCTCGCGCCGCTCAACAGCTTTAGGAAGCACGAAGCCAGACTGCGCCGTGCGCAGCGGGCGATGAGCCGCAAGACGAAATTCAGCAACAACTGGAAGAAGTCCAAGGCCCGAATCCAGCGTATCCACGCACGCATCGGTAACGCCCGCCTCGACTACCTGCACAAAGCCACGACCACGATCAGCGAAAATCAAGCGATGGTGTGTATCGAGGACCTGAAGGTACGGAACATGTCCAAGTCAGCGGCCGGTTCAAGCGGGCAACCGGGCAAGAACGTCAGGGCCAAGTCCGGCCTGAACAAGGCCATCCTCGATCAGGGTTGGTACGAGTTCGGGCGTCAACTGGAATACAAGCTAGCGTGGAATGGCGGCTGGCTAATAGCTGTGCCGCCACAACACACCAGTCGCACGTGCCCTTGCTGCGGGCATGTATCTGCCGAGAACCGGCAGAGCCAGGCGAGCTTCGCCTGTGTGGCATGCGGCTATGCGAATCACGCCGACGTGGTCGGCGCGATCAACATTTTGGCGCGGGGGCACCGCGTTGCAGCCTGTGGAGAGTCGGCGTAGTCAAGCCGCTCTACGAAGCAGGAACCCACCGAAGTGACTACGTAGAGCATCACGTAGCGCCGTAGGAATCCTCGTCCTTTCCGCCGTAAGGCGGCAGCCGAAGGCTGAGGACGGGGAGGACGTCAATGAAGCGTCAGCCCACGAAGGCGTGGATACAAAGCCTTACAAGACTCTCAAGCGCCGTGGTCAACTGTCACAAGCTGTCGCCGTTACACGAGGTAACCAGCTTTAGGTTCTGCTCATACCAAACATGGCGAGAACCCCCTAAGGTATTGGCAACATTCGACGGAACAGCATCATGCAGAAGATCTTGGCAGTTTGTGCAATTGCAGCCGCATCCGTGCTTGCGTCAGGCACCGCCCAGGCAAGGGTAGACGTCGGAATTGGCATCGGTATTCCAGGTGTCGTAGTTGCAGCGCCTCCACCCCCGGTGTACTACGAGCCGGCCCCAGTTTACGTGGCTCCGCGCCCGGTGGTAGTGGCGCCTGGTTACTACGACGATTGGCAAGCACGCGAATGGCGTGAACAACAGTGGCGTGAACGGCGGTGGAGGGAACGCGAGTGGAGAGAGCGCCATCGCGAGTGGCGCCGTTGGCACGATGACGACTAGGACTGAAGACGGGTTCTACGCTAAGTCTGCCTTCCTGCGGGCCTGACCCCAAGGCGCGGGCTTCCCTGCGGAAGCCCGCTTTTCGTCCGCCCGTCTCAGAAGGTGGCCGGCGAATTCACCCACAGCACCCTGGCCACGACGTCGCCCACATTGCGGTAGCCATGCGGCACCTGGCTGGCGAACGTGAAGGCATCGCCCGGGCCGATCAGGTAGACGTCGTCGCCGAGCATCAGTTCGAGCTGTCCTTCGAGCACGTAGCCCACTTCCTCGCCCTGGTGCTCGATCTGCCCGTCGCTGGCCTCGCCGGGCCAGACGATGTGGATGTTGGCCTGCAGCAGGCCGCCACGCTTGGGCAGCACCACGCGTTCGAGCGCCACGCCGCCGGCCCGGATCACCGGGCGTTCACCATGCCGCAGGATCGGCGACTGGTTTGGCTCCTCGTCGCTGGTCAGCGCGCCGATATTGGTGTCCAGCGCTACGGCCAGCCGGTGCAGCGTGGTAAACGACGGGGTGGCCAGCCCGCGCTCAATCTTTGAAATCAGGCTTTCCGAGCACCCCGCCTTCCCGGCGAGCTGTAGCAGCGTGTAGCCGGCCACCAGCCGGGCGTGGCGCAGCTTGACGCCAAGCGTCAGGGTGGCCGACTTGCTGTCGGCCGTTTCAGGTGTGGGGCGCTCGGTCTTTGCCATGCAGGCTCGGAATGGGTTGGACTTGGATCGGCCGCCAGGCGCCGTACGTCGATGTGTTCAGCGGCTGGCCAGTTCGGCGACAGTGTAAGCCAGTGCCTGGGCTCCAAGGAACAGATCGGCGCCTTCCGTATCTTCGGCGGCATTGTGGCTGATGCCCCCTTTGCTTGGCACGAAGATCATCGCCGTGGGGCAATGGTCGGCCAGGTACATGGCGTCGTGGAACGCGCCGGAGGTCAGCCGCATCGGCAGCGCCCGGCCGGCGTTGCCGCTGGCACGCGAGCAGGCGCGCTCGATGGTGCCCAGCATGGCCTCGGGGAAATGCGTCGGCTCGCGATGGAAGAAGCGCGTGACCGTGACCGCTTCGGGCGCATGTGCGTGCCTGACACACGCCGCGCGCAATGCCGCTTCGGCGCGATCAAGCGCGGCGTCGTCCAGGCAGCGCATATCGACCGTGAACGTGACGTGGCCGGGAATGGTGTTGACCGAGTTCGGCGCCACGCTCCAGCGGCCCAGCGTCAGGCGCAGTTCGGGAGTACCGGGGGCGGCCGCATGGCGCGGCGCCAGCGTGTACAGGTCTTGCGCAATGGCCACGGCCGCGGCCATCGCATCGTGTCGCACCGCCATCGGCGTGGTGCCGGCATGGGCCATCGTACCCGTGCATTCCACGCGGAACCAGCGTACCGCCTGGATGCCGGTGACCACGCCCAGCGGCACATTTGCGCCTTCCAGCACCGGCCCCTGTTCGATGTGCAGTTCGACGCATGCCGCCATGGGCCGCGCCATCGGCACCCTGGGCACGTCATGGCTTTCCGCCAGCGCGGCATCGAGCGCCTCGCCGAACCGAATACCGGCCGCATCAGTCACGTCGCGATAGCCTGCCAGCCGCGCGGGTTCGACGAAGGCGCTCGACCCCATCGCGCCGGGACCGAAGCGGCTGCCTTCCTCGTTGGTCCAGGACACAACCTCGACGGGGCGCAATGTCTCAATGCCGGCCGCGTTGAGCGCGGCAATTACTTCCAGGCCGGCCAGCACGCCGTACGCGCCGTCGTACTTGCCGCCCACCGGCTGCGTATCGGCGTGGCTGCCGGTCAGCACCGGCGGCAGGTCTTCGCGGCCGGGGCGGCGGAAAAACAGGTTGCCGCAATCGTCGATGCCGACTGTGCAGCCCAGCGCGCGTGCCTGGTCGATCAGGTGGCGCCGGGCGGCCAGGTCGATCGCGGTCAGCGTTTCGCGGGAAACGCCGCCGTCGTGGCGCAGGCCAAACCGGGCCAGGGCTGCCAGCGATGCGGCCAGGCGCTCGGCGCCCACATGATCCTGCGCGCGTTCGGCAATGGTTTGTGCGTTGGCGAGGGTGGGCGGGTTCGATACGGTCAATTTGGTCTCCAGATATCAGGCAAGGCTGGCGCCGAGCGCCTGCTCAAGACGATGAGCCATGCCGAGCACGCGGGCATCGGCATGGCGCGGCCCCGTCACGGTCACGCCAACCGGCATGCCGGTGGCGCCGGTCCCCGTCGGCACATGGACGCATGGGGTGCCCAGCAGCGACCACATGCGGCAGAAAATCGGATCGCCGGTGGCGCCAAGGCCAGCAGGCGCTTCGCCTTCGGCGCTCGGGGCCAGTACGACGTCGAATTCGGCCATCGCCATACTGAACGCCGTGCGGGCTGCTTCCGCGTGGGCCAGCGCGACATGGAAGCGCTGGCCGGTGACGGCGCGGCCCGCTTTGAGTTGGCGCGCGAAAGCCGCGCTAAAGCCTTCTGCGTGCTCGCGTGCTTCCGGCGCGAATGCGGCGAGTGCCTCGAATGCCATGATGTCCAGTTGGGCTTCAGTCAGCCCGTCGCAAGCCTGCGGCAGGTTGAAGTCGCGCACCGTGCCACCGATGCGTTCGAGCGCACGGATCGCGGTGTCCAGCGCAGCTTGGGTATCGGCACTGGCGCGTTCCCAATGCGGCGTGCGGCAAATGCCGATGCGCAGCGGCGCGTGGCGTACCGTCGACGCATCCGCTACCGCGGCATCGCGCGCCAAGGTGCCGATGAAGAAGGCCGCGTCGTCCACGCGGCGGGCCAGCACCCCCACCGTATCCAGGCTCGGTGCCAGCGGCTTGATACCGGCCAGCGGCAGCGTGCCATGCGTGGGCTTGTAGCCCACCACGCCGCAATAGGCGGCCGGCCGGATGATCGATCCCGCGGTCTGTGTGCCGAAGGCCAGCGGCACCATGCCTGCGGCGACGGCGGCGGCCGATCCGCTCGAGGAGCCGCCGGGGGTGCGGGGCCTGTCCGCCGGCGCGCGCGGGTTGCGGGTCGGCCCAGGCTGAAACGTGGCGAATTCGGTGGTGACGGTCTTGCCGACCACGACCGTGCCCGCCGACCGGGCCAGTGCTACCGCCGCCGCATCCACGCCCGGCCGATGTCCGGCGTATATCGGCGAACCATAAGTGGTCGGCATGTCGGCCGTATCCATCAGGTCCTTGACGCCAAGCGGGACGCCCGGCAAGGCGCCTGACGCGCCGCCGGCATCTAGCCGCCGCGCATGCGCCACGGCGGTGTCGCCACCCACGTGCTGCCAGGCCAGAATGCCTGCGTCTTGCGCTGCAATGCGGGCCAGCGCCGCACGGACCACCGCTTCGGCGCTCAGTTCGCGCCGGGACACCATCGCCGCCAGGGTGCGGACCGGAAGATCGAGGAAATCGTCCATCGCATGTTCTCCGGATCAGCCGAAATAGGCTGCGCGAACCTCATCGTTCTCGCGCAGCGCCTGCGCGGTGCCCTGGGCCACGACACGGCCCTGGGTCAGCACATAGCCCTGGTGTGAGATGGCTAGCGTCTGGCGCGCGTTCTGTTCCACCAGCAGCACAGTCATGCCCAGTTCGTTGATCTGCTGGATGACCTTGAAGTTCTCCTTCACGTAGAGCGGCGACAGGCCCAGCGACGGCTCGTCGATGACCAGCAGCCGCGGCTGCGCCATCAGTCCGCGCCCGATCGACACCATCGCCTGTTCGCCGCCGGACATGGTGCCGGCGAGCTGGCCCGCGCGCTCGCGCAGCCGGGGGAAGATCGTGTACACGCGCTCGATGCGCTCGCGCACTTTGGCCGGGTCCGCCTCAAGGAAGGCGCCCAGCGCAAGGTTTTCAGCCACCGTCATGCGCGGGAACACCTTGCGGCCTTCGGGAATGCAGGAGATGCCGCGTGCGATGATGTTGTGGGTCTTCTCGCCCGCGATGTCCGTGCCGTCCCACAGGATGCGTCCCTGGCGCGGCGGTGTCAGGCCCAGGATCGAACGGATCAGCGTGCTCTTGCCGGCGCCGTTGGCGCCAAGGATGCATGTGATCTTGCCCGGCGGCACCTCGATCGAGACATCGTGCAGGACGTTGACCTTGTCATAGCCCGTGGTCAGCCCTTCCACGCGCAGTGTGCTGTCGCTCATGCGGCTTCCTCCCCCAGATAGGCGGTCTGCACGTCGGGATCGGCGGTAATCTCGGCGTAGGTTCCCTCGGCAATCTTCTTGCCGTAGTTCAGCACGATGCAGCGGTCGGTGATTCGCTCGATCACGTTCATCTCGTGCTCGATCAGCACCACCGACAGGTCCTGCAGCTTGCCGCGCACCTGCAGGATGTCGTCCATCAGCTCGTGAGTCTCGTCATGCGTCATGCCAGCCGAAGGCTCGTCGAGCAGCAGCAGCCGAGGGCGGCTCATCAGGGCCCGGCAGACCTCGATGCGGCGGCGGTCGATCATCGTGAACGTTTCCACCGGCTCGAACAGCCGCGCCACCAGCGGCGGGCTGAAGATGCCCAGCAGCTCGCGCACCGACTCCACGTAGCGCTCGTACTCGGCGCGGAACGCCTTGCGCCGGAACAGGTTGAAGACCAGCCCGTGCTGCATGTTCTGGTAATCGCCGATCACGATGTTGTCGAACACCGTCAGCGGCAGCGACAGCCGCGAACGCTGGAACGTCCGCGCCACGCCGCTGCGATAGATCTGCTGTGGCGTCTTGCCGATGACGTTGTCGCTGTCATAAGTGATAGTTCCGGCGCTGGCCTTGTATAGCCCCGTCAGCACGTTGAAGAACGTGGTCTTGCCGGAGCCGTTGGGGCCGAGCAGGCCCAGGATCTCGCCACGGCGGATATCGAGCTGGAGTTTGTCCAGCGCGGTCAGGCCGCCAAAGCGCATGGTCAGGTCGCGCACCTGGATCATCGCGTCGCTCATTGCGCATCCTCCCGGGGAAAGAACAGGCGGGTCTTGCGCGGCATCAGGCCGTCCGGGCGGAACAGCAGGATGGCGATCACCAGCGCCGCGTAGAACAGGAAGCGGTATTCCTGGATGAATTGCAGCTTTTCGGGCAGCACCAGCACGATGATCGCCGCTGGCACCAGGCCCACCACGTTGCCAAGGCCGCCCAGGATCACGATCGACAGCATCAGCAGCGAGTCGGCGAAGGTGAAGTTGTTGGGCGCCACGAACGCAGTGACCATACCGTAGACACTGCCCGCGATGCCGGCAAAGAAGTTGCCGAGCATGAACGCAATCACCTTCCAGCGGGCGATGTGCAGGCCGAACGCGGCGGCGGCGGTCTCGTCGGTGCGCACCACGTCCATCGCCAGGCCTACCCACGAGCGTTCCAGCGCCTTGACTACGGCAAACGTGCCTGCGCAGATCAGCAGGCTCAGCAGCGCATAGCTGGCGTAGAACGACACGTCCACGCCGAACAGTGTCACGCCCTCATTGAACGCGAAGCCGAACAGCGTCATCCCGGGCACCTGCAGGCCCTGCGGCCCGCCCAGCACGTCGTTGACCTCAAGGAAGGTCTTGAACAGGATGCCGAACGCGATGGTCACCAGCGCCGCATAGTGGCCGCGCGTGCGCAGCACGGGTGCAACCAGCACCGAGCCGATCACGGCCGCTGCCACGCCAGACAGCACGATCACCAGCACGTGAGGAATGCCCGTGTGCGTGGCCAGCACGGCCGTGGTGTAGGCGCCGATGCCAAAGAACGCCGCGCCCGCGAAGTTGGACACGCCGGAAAACCCGAACTGGACGGTCAACCCCAGGCAGGCGGTGGTGTAAAGCAGCACCGCACACAGCATCAACAGGACGAAATGGCTCTCGTGGAACAGCGCGATCAGCGCCAGCGTGCCGGCCAGCGCCCATAGCCTGGACTGGCCCGGTCGCCGCACTGTCGCCTGCTCCGCGGCCTGCGTCAGGCCCAGCCGACCCGCCGCAAACACCGCGGCCCCGGCCAGTGCCAGCAGCACGGCCACTGCCAGCTGCGATTCCGCATGCAGGAAGCAGTAGAGATAGGCCACCATGGCGATGGCCGCGATGGCCAGCACCATGGCCGGGCGGCGTTGCGAGCCGTCGGTCGTTGCGCCGGGGACCGCAGGCAGCGGCTTCGAGACGTTGTCAGACACGTTCACTGGCTTTCTCCGCGATGAGTCCGGTCGGCTTCCAGGCCATCAGCACGATGACCACGGCAAAGGCGAATACGTCCTTGTAGGCGCTCGGGATGTCTGGCACCAGGGCCGGCAGCATGGCACTGCCCAGTACCTGCAGCGCCGCAAACAGGAAGCCGCCGAGGATGGCGCCGTAGATATTGCCGAGCCCGCCCAGGATGGCAGCGGCAAAGCCGATCACTCCCAGCAGCAGCCCGACGTTGAAGTTGATCTCGTTGTAGTAGAGGCCGTTCATCACGCCCGCCAGTGCCGCCATGGCGGACCCCAGCGCAAACGTGACCAGTACCACTACCTCGAAGTTGATGCCCATCAGCCGGGCCGTTTCGCCATCCTGGGCCACGGCACGAATGGCCATGCCAAAGCGCGTGCGGGTGATCAGCAGATGCACGCCGAGGATGATGGCTACGCCGGCGGCCAGCAGGATCAGGTTGTCCGCGCGGATGGAGAGCGCGCCGATGGTGAACTCGCCAGCGGGCAGCAGCGCGGGAAACGGCTTCGGGTTCGAGCCGTCCGGGTAGAACAGCCGGACCGCCTCACGCAGCACTGTGCCCAGCATCAGCGTGGCCAGCAGCGTGTTCAGCGGTGGCGCACGGCGCAGCGGCAGGATCAGGACGCGGGCGATGCCGGCGCCCAGCAGGCCGGTCACCGTCACCGCGCACACCACGATGGCCAGCAGCTGCAGCCACGGGGAATCCACGTGCATCGCCACCACGCCGGCTGATGCCGCCAGCCCGGCAAACGCGCCCACCATCAGCACATCGCCATGAGAAAACTTGATCACGTCGAGCACGCCGAAGAACAGCGTGAACCCGACCGCCACCATGGCGTAGATCATCCCGAGCATCAGCCCGTTAAAGACGTACTGCCCTAATACACTCATCGGTATCCTCCGAATTCCGGATGCCCAGGCGGGCGCGGGGCCGGGCGGGGGGCAGGAGCGCCCCGAACCCGGCCGCCATGCTTACAGGCCGGTCAGCTTCTTCTTGCCCTTGCCGTAGGTGCTGTCTTCCCAGATCACCCACTTGCCGTCTTCCACCACATACTTGGTGATCAGCGGCACCACGTTCTGGCCGTGGTCGTCGAAGGTGACCTTGCCGATGATGGTGTTCACGTCCCTGGTGCCGTTCAGCACATCACGCACCTTCTTGCGGTCCGGGCCCACCTTTTCCACGGCGTCCATGATCAGGTTGGCCGCGGCGAACGCAAACGGGCCGTACGCTTCGGGCGGTTCACCGTATTTCTGCTGCGTGTAGCGTTCCATGAAGAACTGGCCGCCCGCCAGCTTCTCTACCGGCGCGCCTTCGATGAACGCCAGCGAACCCTCCGACAGCGGCTTGCCCACGCCTTCGATATAGGCATCGGACTTGATGCCCGACGTGCCTTCGAACTGGGCCTTGATGCCGAGCTTGTCCATCTGCGTGCGGATGCGCACGCCCAGCGGCGTGAGGCCGCCGAAATACACCACGTCGGGCTTCAGTTCGCGGATCTTGGTCAGCTCCGTGGTGAAGTCCTGCTGATCGGCTGTCACGCCGAACGTGCCTACGATGGTGCCGCCATCCTTCTTAAGGAACTCGCTGAAATACTTGTTGTGGCCCTTGCCGTAGTCGGTGGTGTCATGGATGATCGCCCACTTCTTGTAGCCCAGCCCGGTCATGAATTTGGCTGCCACTTCGCTCTGGTTGATCATCGTGCCGTTGACGCGATGGATCTCCTTGAACTTGTTGCCGTAGGTGACCTCGGGCAGCACGGCGCCCCACACGACGGCGGGCATGCCGAAGCGGTTGTAGACGCCCACTGTACCCATGGCCACGGCAGAGCAGAAGTGCGTCACGCCGGCAACAATGGACTTGTCCGCCGCGATCTTGGTCGCCACCTGCACGCCGACGTTCGGCCGGCATTCGTCGTCCTGCACCACCAGTTCATAGGTGTACCTGGCCTTCGGGTCCGCATTGCGCAAGCGCACGGCCAGGTCCGCGGAATTACGTCCGCCCAGGCCGATCGACGACACGCCACCGGTCAGCGGACCGACAAAGGCAATCTTGACGACATCCTTGGCCTGCGCCGGTGCTGCCGTCAGGACCATTGCGGTCGCTGCGGCTGCCATGGCGGCGGCTACTGCAGTGTGTTTCTTGCGCACTCTCTTTCCCCCTGGGTTGCATGGACAAATTGGACGGGCCACTGGCCCGGCGTCACGGACCCGAACCGATGCGGGCCGCCTGCGGATACCCGGGGCGGCTTCTTGAAAGCCGCCTGCACCAAATTCAAGTTACTTGAATGCTATGCAACAGACATGCCACCCTTCAACGAGCAATAACCCGTAGCTGGAATGGGGGTGTGGGGGAAATGAGGAGCGGATCCGTGGGTCCGATGCTCAACTTGCGCGCATTGGGCGCACGTTTGCGGTGCTAAACGACTCCCGGATGCGAGGCACAGATAAGTATCTTGATATCTATCGACCTATGGTATATCTTTTGATAGCTATCATAGGAAACATCGTGAGCACCACTGCCAAAATTTTCACCACTGGCCGCAGCCAGGCGGTACGGCTGCCGCAGGAATTCCGCTTCGCCGAGCGCGAGGTATATATACGCCGCGACCCGTCCACCGGCGACGTGATCCTGTCGCGCCGGCCGGAGAGTTGGGACGGCTTCCTGGCAGCCATCAAGGACAGCGCCGTGCCGGCAGACTTCCTGGCCGGCCGCGCGCAGGGCGAACAAGCCAGGGATCCGCTGGCGGGCCTCGAATGACGCGCTACATGCTCGACACCAATATCGTGAGCCACCTGCTGCGGGCACATCCGGCAGTCGTGGCACGCGTGACGGCCGCGCCGATGGCGGCGCTGTGCCTGTCAGCCATCACCGGCGCGGAACTGATGTACGGGCTGGCCAAACGCCCCGGTGCAGCGCGCCTCGCGCGCGCAGTCGACGAACTGCTGCGCAGGGTCGAGGTGTTGCCCTGGACCCCTTCAGTAATGGTCGGCTATGGTGAGACCCGCGCTGCGCTGGAATCCCAAGGACAGCCAATGGGGGCACTGGACTTGCTGATTGCCGCGCACGCGCTGGAGACTGGTGCGGTGCTGGTGACCAATGACCAGGCGTTCCGGCGCGTTCCTGGCCTGGTGGTGGAGGACTGGTCGGTTCCGACCGGAAACTGATCGCGGCAATCTGAAAGATTGGCCAACTGCGCGTCTGGCCGACACCCGGCATCGGCCAGTCCTGCCGCAACCGCAGTGCGCTACTGGTCTGCCTTCGCCCCCGAGCGCCGCACGATTTCCGCCCATTTCCTGCCTTCGGAAGCGTTGTAGCGGGCAAAGTCGCCGGGTGAAGAGCCGACCGGCTCGGCGCCCATGTCGGCGTATTGTTGCCGCACATCGGGCCGCTTCAGCGCGCTGGCCGCATGCGCGGCCAGCTTTTCCACGACCGGGGCCGGCGTGCCGCGCGGCGCCCACAGGCCGTACCAGGTGCTGATGTCGAAGCCGGGCAGGCCGGACTCGGCGACGGTGGGCACGTTTGGCAGCGCGCTCGCGCGGCGCGCGGTGGTCACGGCAACGGCACGCAGCTTGCCGGACTTGATGAAGGGCATCGCCGACGGCATGGAATCAAACATCAGCTGGATCTGGCCTCCCATCAGGTCCGTCAGCGCCGGCGCGCTGCCCTTGTACGGCACATGCTGCATCGGCACCTTTGCTGCCAGCTTGAACGATTCGCCGGCCAGGTGCTGGGCCGAGGCATTGCCAGCCGAGCCGAAGTTGAGCGCACCGCCCTGACTATTTGCGTAGGCGATCAGGTCCTGCACGGTCTTTACCGGCGATGCGTTGTTGACCACCAGCACCAACGGCACGTCGGCCAGCTGCGTGACGGGCACGAAGTCCTTGAATGAGTCATAGCGCATCTTCGGCTGGATGCTGGGGTTGATTACATGCAGCGAGGCATTGGCCAGGATGGTGTAGCCGTCGGCGGGCGCGCGCGCCACGGCTTCGGCGCCGATCATGCCACTGGCGCCGGGTTTGTTGTCGACCACCACGCTCTGGCCCAGGCTCTCGCCCATCTTGACTGCGACCACGCGAGCGAGCAGGTCGGTCGGTCCGCCGGCGGGGTAGGGCAGCACCATGCGCACGGGATGCAGCGGGAAGTCCTGCGCGACGGCGGCAGCCGGCAACGCGGCCGCAGCTACCGCCAGCATCAGTGCGGCGCGCAGCCGCGGCCACGCAGGAAGTCGTTTCTGGTATCGGGTGTTCACGTCTCTGTCTCCTTGATTTTTATCGCTACCTTGCCCACCACCTGGCGGGATTCCAGCGCGGCCAAGGCGTCGCCCAGGCCGGTGATCGGATAGACCGCGGATACGGTCGGCTCCAGCTTGCCCTGCGCGGCCCAATCGAACAGCGTCGCCATGACCTCCTGCAGCGCCTCCGCATGCTCGGCTCGCTCGTTGGCGGGCGTCCAGCCGATGTAGCGGCCAAAGAAGAACCCGTGCAGCGTGAGGTTCTTGACCAGCAGCAGGTTGACCGGGGCCTGCGGGATGGTGCCGCTGGCAAAGCCGATGCTGAGGATGCGTGCGTTCGCCGCCGCCGCGCGCAGCGCCTGGTTGAACAGGTCGCCGCCGACCGGGTCCACCACCACGTCCGCGCCACGGCCGTCCGTCAGCGCCTTGACCGATGCCGCCAGGTCCGCCGGGGCCAGCGCGTGCGTGGCGCCGCGCCGCAGCGCGTCGGCTCGCTTGGCCTCGGTGCTGGCGCAGGCGATGACCGTGGCGCCGAGCTGGCGCGCAATCTCCACGGCGGCCAGGCCGACACCGGCCCCGGCGCCAAGCACCAGCACCGTGTCGCCTGAGCGCAGCGCACAGCGCCACACCAGCCCGCAATACGCCGTGCCATAGGAAATCGGGATCGGCAGCGCAGCCTTTGGCGGCAGCGCGTCCGGGACGCGGTAGACGGTGTACTCGGGCACGGTGACCTGCTCGGCAAAGCAGCCCCAGTCCGCGATCGCCACCACCCGGTCGCCGGAACGCAGCCGCGTGACCGCGTCACCGCAGGCCACCACGCGGCCGACCGCTTCGGTGCCGGGCACGAAGGGCAACGGGGGGCGCCGCTGGTACTGGCCGGCGATCATCAGGCCGGTGGCATGGCTGACGCTGGCGTACTCGACGGCAATCGTGACCGCATGCGGGTCGGCCAGCGCCGGTTCCGGAATGGTCTGCAGCGCCAAGTCCTGCACGCCGCCGAACTGCTTGCAGACAAGCGCCTTCATTGCACACCTGCCTTGGCCGCCGGGGCCGTCGCCTGTCGCACCACACCCTGCTGCAGCCATGCGTCGATGGCCTGCTGGCCGAAGCCGGCCTCGCGCAGGACCTGCACGGTATGTTCGCCGTTGGCCGGCGCCGGGCCGGCTGGCCGGCGCATGTCGCGCGCCGGGATGCCGGCGAAGGGCAGCGGTCCGAGCCCCGGCTGCGCGATCGTCTGGAAGGTCTGCCGGTGTGCGGCCTGCGGGTGCGCCAGCACGTCGTCATAGCTGCGCACCGGGGCATGCAGCACGTCATGCCGGCTGAGGATGTCTTGCCATTGCGCGGTCGTGCGCGTGGCGATCTGCCCGGCCACCTGCTGGTTCAGCAGCCCGGCGTGGGCCATGCGCGCGGCATTGTCGGCAAAGCGCGGGTCTTCCAGCCAGTCGGTGCGGTCCAGCGCATGGCATAGCTTGGCGAACTGCGCGTTGTTCAGCGCCAGCAGCGTCACGCTGCCGTCGCTGCTGGCATAGACGCCATTGGGCGCGCTCACCGGCCCGGCGGCCGTCGGGCCACCGATCGCGTGCTCGAGCAGGTTGTTGGCCTGCAGCGCACAACACGCATCGAACAGGTTCAGCTCGACATGGCCGCCGCGCCCGCTGCGAAAGCGCCGGCACAGCGCCGCGGCGCAGGCCTGGGCGGCATAGAGGCCGGTGGCGGCGTCGGCCAGCAGCATGCCGATGCGGCGCGCGCCACCGTCGGCGGCACGGTTGGCGAACATCAGCCCGGAGTCGGCCTGCATCACCGAGTCCGACGCCGGATAGTCGGCATAGGGACCATCCGGGCCATAGCCGCTGATCGACACATAGACCAGCGCGGGCCGTTGTGCGGCCAGTGCCGCATAGCCCACGCCCAGCCGTTCCGCCACTTGAGGGCGGAAGTTCTGCACAACGATGTCCGCTTGCAGCGCAAGGCCGAGCAGCACTTCCTTGCCGGCGTCGGTGGTGGCGTCGATGCAGACGCTGCGCTTGCCGGCGTTATAGGCAATCGTCAGCGCGCTGGTATCGCCGCGCACGACCCCGACCTTGCGGCCCCAGTCGCCCGCGGGCGGCTCGACCTTGACGATTTCCGCGCCTTGCTGCCACAGGATGTGCGCGCAGTACGGGCCGGCAATGCCCTGGCTGATGTCCAGCACGCGCAGGCCGGTGAAGGGCAGGTCGGTGTCGGACAGGTCGGAAGCGGGCAGTGCGGACATGGGATTTGAAGGTGGATAAGCAGGAGGTTTATGCTAGGGTTGGCTTCCTGCCAGGACAATCCCTCGATTTGTGCCTACGGTGTTGACTCATGATTGACAATAATTTCGATCTCAACCTGGTGCGGCTCTTCGTCACCATGGTCGAGTCGCGCACGCTGACCGCCGCCGCCGAGCGCAGCGGCATGACCCGCTCCAACGTATCGCGCCGCCTGAAATTGCTGGAGCAGCACCTGGGCGCTCAATTGATGCGCCGCACCACGCGCCATGTCGAACTGACCGAAGCGGGTCAGTTGCTGTACGCGCATGGGTTGCGCATGCTGGACGAACTGCAGTCGGCCAATACCTCGATCGACAGCCTTGGCCAGGTGGTGCGCGGCGACGTGCGTATCCGCCTGCCCACGGGACTGGGTCATCTCTACCTGACGCCATTGCTGCTGGAATTCGCGCGCAACTACCCGCAGATTTCGCTGCGCGTCGTCATCAACGACAACATTGGCGACCTGATCCCGGCCGAGGTCGACGTGGCGCTGAAGATCACCTCGCAGCCGCCGGATGACCACGTGGCGCGGCGCATCTGCGATGTCGGCTGGTGCCTGTGCGCGTCGGCATCGTTCCTGGACAGTCACGGTCCGATCCGGACCGTGGCCGACCTGGAGCGCTGCGACATGATTGCCCCGGCATCGCTAGGGCGCCGCTTTACGCTGAAGGTATGGCTGGCGGGTACGCCGATGACGTTGCGCGTGTCGCCCCGGATCCAGTCAGGCGACTATCCGTTCCTGTTCGAGTCGGTGATGGGCGGGCTGGGCGTGGCACTGCTGCCGCGCTATGCGGTCTGGCGGCAACTGCAGTCCGGACAAATGCGCGAGGCGCTGGCCGAGTGCGAAGCCGAAGGCGTGGGCGACAGCGTCTACATGCTGACCGCGCCAAACCGCTATCCGACGCTGGCAACGCGAACGCTGATGGACTTTATCCGCCTGCATCTGGAGCGGCAGGCAGAGAACTGGGGGCGCCGCAACCTGCCTGCGGCATCGGCCAATGAAAGCAACGCCGCCCCAGCGTCTTGACCGTTGATGCGGCATGGCGGGCGCAGCGATTACTTCTCCTGCATCCTGGCAGCCCTGACGATCTCGCCCAGCCGCTTGCGCTCCGCATCGACAAACTTCACGAAGTCCGCACGCGTGCCGCCGACCGGCTCGATGCCCACGGCCTTCAGCTTGGCGGCGGCGGCCGGGTCCTTCATGGCCTTGTCCACCGCGGCGGCCACCTTGTCCAGGATCGCATCGGGCGTCCCCTTGGGTGCATGGACGCCGGCCCAATGCGCGATCTGCAGCTCCGGGAAACCTTGCTCCACGGCGGTGGGAAGCTGCGGGTAGGCCGAGAAGCGTTGCGTCCAGGTGGTGGCCAGCGGCTTGAACTTGCCGTCGTGCAGGATATGCGGAAGGGCGATGATGCTGGCCTCTGAGGTTCCTTCCACCTGGCCGCCCAGCACTGCCGTAGTGCTTTCCGACCCGCTCTTGTAGGGCACCGGCTGCAGTTTCGCGCCGTACTTCACATTCAGGATCTCCGCCACGAAGTGCGGGGTGCTGCCGGTTCCCGCGGTCGCGAAGTTGAAACCGCTCCCCTTCTTTGACGCCTCGACAAAGTCGCGCAGATCCTTGTAGGGCGCGTTCTTCGGCACCACGATGACCGAGGGCGCAAGGCCGATCATGGCGACGGGGACCAGCGCGTCATCCTTGAACGGCATGGACTTCTTGATCATGCCGTTCGAGATGACGCCGGCTGCGCTGATCAGGAAGGTGTAGCCATCCGGCGCGCTCTTGGCCACGATGTCGGCGCCCACGGTGCCGCCCGCGCCGGGCCGGTTCTCGATCAGCACGGTCTGGCCCAGCGCCTTGGTGGCGCCCTCGGCCGCGGCGCGCGCCATCAGGTCATTGGCGCCGCCGGCGGCAAAGGGCACGACAAAGCGGATTGTCTTGCTCGGCCATTGCTCTTGTGCGCAAGCTGGTGTAGCCGCGATAACGCTTACCGTCGCCAACAGGCCCAGGGTGAATCGGCTCTTTATGTTCAAGGCATGTCTCCGTCCGTGTAGTTTGTATGGGCTGGTGAATGCTACGAGAACCAGTCCATGCCGTGCTCGCGAATGAATGCCGGCGACCTGCATTTTACCGGCGCGGCGTCGAGCAGGCGGCCTGCACTGGCAATTGTGGCAACTACAATCAAGCGGGGAACTAGCGCAGATAGGAGCGTGTCATGGCTGCATACCTGATTGCCGACGTTGACGTCACGGACCCCGCCGTTTTTGAAGAGTACAAACGAGACGTACCTGCTACCGAGGTGCGGTATGGTGGGAAGTATCTGGGCCGTGGCGGTCCAACCAAAGTTCTCGAAGGAGACTGGCAGCCGCATCGTCTCGTCATCGTCGAGTTCCCGGACATGGATGCCTTGATGGCCTGGTATGACTCGCCAGAGTACGCCCGCCTCAAGGCGATTCGGGAAAGGTGTGCGACAACAAGGATTATCGCGCTGGAAGGGGTCGCGGCCGTCACCGTCTAGAAAATCGGCGCAAGCGTTGCCGGCGTCTGGCTCCGACCGGGTCGGCCTGGTCAGCGGTTTCCTGTTCGCGCGGCTGCGTGCGGGTGCTGTCTGATTCGGTCCGTGGCGATGCAACCGCGGGCCTGGCGCCCTTCACGCTGCGCCCAGGCGCTTCGCATTTGCCATCGCACGGCCGTGGATCGGCGCGAGGATTTCCTGCATCAGGTTTGTCGCCAGGTCTGCCAGCTTCAGCGGGTTGCCGGGGAACCCGGCGGCCAATTGCAGAAGGTCGGCCTGGCGTTCGAACCATTGCGCGGTGGAACGACTGCATGCCAGCGTGGCCGCGGCCGCGGATGTCGCCCAGAGATGGTCGCTGGTGTCCTTTGCGAGGGTCATGGTCAGGTTGATCCATCCCGAACCCATCGCAAGCAACGATTCCGATGCGGCCTCTCCCTTCTCAATGCTCATCAGGCTGAATTCGCGCTGGTCCTGCTCGTCAGGCGCCGGACCGGCGATCGCCATGCGCGTGGTGCGAATGCTGACGACATGTATTGCCGCCTGGAGCAGTTCGCACATTTCACTGAAGAGGCGGGAGGAGTTTGTTGCAGAAGCGTCGAGGACAGGCTGCGGAATAACGGAGGAGGGCACGCGGGTTTTCCTTCGGCATCCGATGAAAACGGACACCTGGCAAATTCTTGGGAGGCGAGCGGCGTCTGGATCGCTTTTTGAAGGCGTGTCCGGCCGGCATGCCTCCAAGCATAGGTGCATTTATGTTGCATTGCACCAATTCTTTTGGTTTTCTGCGCTGGGTTGGGCACGACACGACACCGCAGGACTCGGCGCCTCAGCTCCCGCAAGCGTGAATCAGGAACTCCCTCAGCGCATCCGCCGGCTTGCCCAGCTTGCGCCCGGGCTGCCACAGCATGCCGACCTCCATGTCCGGCACCGCATTGGCAATCGGCCGGGCCTCGATCTGCTTTCCCTCCAGTGACCACGGGCGATACACCATGTCGGACAGCACGGTGACGCCGAAGCCATGCGCCACCAGCCCGCGCAGGGCCTCCATCGAGCCGGTCCGGAATGCGACCTTGGGTGCGAGCCGGTGGCTGCGCCAGTAACGCAGGGTGGATTCCTCGGCCTCGTCCACGGTGATGAGGATATACGGATAGGCCGCAATATCGCGCAGCGAAGGCCGCTCCACGGCCAGCAGCGGATGGCTGGACGAGGTCCACAGCTGGCGCCGGGAACGCATCAGCGTATGACGCTGGAAGCGCTGGGGCCGCTCCAGGTTCGACAGCAGCGCAATGCCCAGCTCAATCTCCCCCGCCAGCACGGCTCGCTCGATATCCGGCCGGTCCATGTCGAGCAGATCCAGTTCGATGTCCGGATAGTTGGTGCGAAAGCGCGCCAGCAGCCCCGGCAGGAAGTAGCCCAGCACCGTGTAGGAGGCGGCCAGGCGCACGCTGCCCTGCAACCCGTGCACCTGGAAGCGCGGCTCGCGCAGCGCATCCTCGACCGAATCCAGGATCTGGCGGGCGTGCTGGAAGAATAGGTGGCCTTCTGCCGTCAGCGTCACACCGTGGGGCCGGCGATCGAACAGGCGTACGGCCAGGCGCTGCTCAAGCGCCAGCACAGCATTGGTGATGGCCGACTGCGAGACATGCTCGGCGGTCGCGGCCATCGAGAATTGCCCGGTCTCCGCGGCCGCGACGAAATAGCGGAACTGCCTCAGCGTGACTTCCTTGGCCAGTCTTTCCGAGCCTTCGCGCACCTTGAACATGGGGGGTCTCCGAGGTATCCGTTCTGCAGATATCAGGTGTTGGAATTCATGATTTTACGATGACGGCACGGATTTCTAAACTGCTCCGGATACAAGAGAACAAGCACGGAGACTGAGAATCGTGAATGCCCCGCTGAACCCCGCCTTGCTCGAAGCCCTGGCCAGCGCCAGCCTGGACGACAAGTACACCCTGGAGCAGGGCCGCGTCTACATGAGCGGCGTGCAGGCCCTGGTCCGCCTGCCCATGCTGCAGAAGGCGCGCGACCGCGCCGCCGGCCTCAACACCGCCGGGTTTATCTCGGGCTATCGCGGCTCGCCGCTGGGCGGCGTGGACCAGGCGCTGTGGAAGGCCAAGCAGCACCTGGCGGCCAGCGACGTGGTGTTCCAGCCCGGCGTCAACGAAGACCTTGCCGCGACCGCCGTCTGGGGCAGCCAGCAGGTCAACCTGTTCCCCGGCGCCACGCGCGACGGCGTGTTCTCGATGTGGTATGGCAAGGGGCCGGGCGTGGACCGGTCCATCGACGTGCTCAAGCACGCCAATTCGGCCGGCTCGTCGCGCCATGGCGGCGTGCTGCTGCTGGCCGGCGACGACCATGCCGCCAAGTCCTCCACCGTGGCGCACCAGTCGGAACACGTGCTGCAGGCTGCCGGCATCCCGGTGCTGTACCCCGCCAATGTGCAGGAGTACCTCGACTACGGCCTGCATGGCTGGGCCATGAGCCGCTATTCCGGCCTGTGGGTGGCAATGAAGTGCGTCACCGACGTGGTGGAGTCGACCGCCTCGGTCGAGATCGATCCCGAGCGCGTGCAGATCGCGTTGCCGGAGGACTTTGTCGTGCCGCAGGGCGGCCTCAATATCCGCTGGCCCGATTCCCCGCTGGAGCAGGAAGCGCGGCTGCTTGACCACAAGTGGTATGCGGCGCTGGCCTATGTGCGGGCCAACCGGCTCAATCGCGTCGTGCTCGATTCGCCGAACGCGCGCTTCGGCATCATGACCGCCGGCAAGGCATATCTTGACGTGCGCCAGGCGCTCGCAGACCTGGGCCTGGACGACGACACCTGCGCCCGCATCGGCATCCGCGTCTACAAGGTGGGTTGCGTGTGGCCGCTGGAGGCGCACGGCGCCCGTGAGTTCGCCACCGGCCTGGAAGAGATCCTGGTGGTGGAAGAAAAGCGCCAGATCCTCGAATACGCGCTCAAGGAAGAGCTGTACAACTGGCGCGAGGATGTGCGGCCCAAGGTCTTTGGCAAGTTCGACCAGCGTGGCAACGATGGCGGCGAGTGGTCGGTGCCGCGTGGCAACTGGCTGCTGCCGGCGCACTATGAATTGTCGCCGGCGCTGATCGCCAAGGCCATCGCCCGCCGGCTGGAACGCCTTGACCTGCCGGAAGCGGTGCGCGCACGCATTGCAGCGCGCGTGGCGCTGATCGAGGCCAAGGAGCGCGAGGCCGCGCAGCCGCGCATCGCGCTGGAGCGCAAGCCCTGGTTCTGCTCAGGGTGCCCGCACAATACGTCCACGCGCGTGCCGGAAGGCTCGCGTGCGCTGGCCGGCATCGGGTGCCACTACATGACCCTGTGGATGGACCGCAATACCGACACCTTCAGCCAGATGGGCGGCGAGGGCGTGGCCTGGACCGGCCAGATGCATTTCACCGGTGACAAGCACGTGTTTGCCAACCTGGGCGACGGCACGTATTTCCACTCGGGGCTGCTGGCCATCCGCGCATCGATCGCGGCAAAGGCCAATATCACCTACAAGATCCTGTTCAATGACGCCGTGGCAATGACCGGCGGGCAGCCCATCGACGGCGTGCTGACGGTGCCGCAGATTGCGCACCAGGTGCTGGCCGAGGGCGCGAAGAAGCTGGTCGTCGTCACCGACGAGCCGCAGAAGTATGGCGACGGTAACATGCTGCCGTCCGGCGTGACCGTGTTCCACCGCGACCAGCTCGACGCCGTCCAGGTTGAGCTGCGCGATACCGCGGGCGTCACCATCCTGATCTACGACCAGACCTGCGCGACCGAGAAGCGCCGCCGCCGCAAGCGCGGCACCTATCCTGACCCGGCCAAGCGCGCCTTTATCAACGATGCGGTCTGCGAGGGCTGCGGCGATTGCTCGGCCAAGTCCAACTGCCTGTCTGTGGAGCCACTGGAGACCGAACTCGGGACCAAGCGCAAGATCAACCAGTCGTCGTGCAACAAGGATTTCTCCTGCGTCAACGGCTTCTGCCCTAGCTTTGTCACCGCCGAGGGGGCGCAGGTGCGCAAGCCGGCGGCAGCGGGTGGCAAGGGCACCGGCGCCGACTTCGAAGCGCTGCCGCTGCCGCGGCTGCCAGCCCTGGAGCGGCCGTACGGCGTGCTGGTCACCGGCGTGGGCGGCACCGGCGTGGTCACTATCGGCGGCCTGCTGGGCATGGCATCGCACCTTGAACGCAAGGGCGTGACCGTGCTGGACATGGCTGGCCTGGCACAGAAGGGCGGGGCGGTGATCAGCCACGTGCAGATCGCACCGGGCCCGGACGACCTGCATGCGACGCGTATCGCGACGGGCGAGGCGCGCCTGGTGATCGGGGGCGACGCCATTGTCTCGGCCTCGGCCGAGGTGCTGTCGAAGATCCGGCACGGATTGACCGCCGCCGTGGTCAACAGCGCCAACACGCCCACCGCGGAATTCATCAAGAACCCGAAGTGGAAGTTCCCCGGCGCCAGCGCCGAGCAGGACCTGCGCGCCAGCGTGGGCGATGCCTGCGCGTTCTTCGACGCCAGCGCATGGGCGGTGACCCTGCTGGCCGACGCCATCTACTCCAACCCGCTGCTGCTCGGCTTTGCCTGGCAGAAGGGCTGGATCCCGCTGCAGCGTGAAAGCCTGCTGCGCGCGATCGAACTCAATGGGGTGTCGATCGACAAGAACCGGCTGGCATTCGAATGGGGACGGTATCTCGCGCACCATGGCGAGGCGGCGGTAAAGGCGCTCTTGCCGGGTGCTCCGGCGGCCCCGGCCGCACAGGTCGTGGCAATCCCGCAGACGCTCGACACCCTGATCCGCAAGCGCGAGACGATGCTGGCCGATTACCAGAACACCGCATACGCTGCCCGCTACCGCGAGGCCGTCGAGCGCATCCGCGCAGCGGAGCAGCAACTGGGCATCGAGCGCAAGCTGCCGCTGACCGAGGCCGTGGCGCGCAACCTGGCCAAGCTGATGGCCTACAAGGACGAGTACGAGGTGGCGCGCCTCTACGCCGATCCCGCCTTCCTGGACAAGCTGCGCGCCCAGTTCGAAGGGGAGCCCGGCCGCGACTACCAGCTCAACTTCTGGCTAGCGCCCCCGTTGCTGGCCAAGAGCGACAAGGGTGACGGCAAGGGCCGCCCGGTCAAGCGCCGCTTCGGTCCGCGCACGATGACGGCATTCCGCTTGCTGGCGCGCCTGAAGGTTTTGCGTGGCACGGCGTTCGATGTGTTTGGCAAGACTGCCGAGCGCCGCGCCGAGCGGGCGCTGGTCAACGACTATCTGGCCATGGTCGACGAGTTCGCAGCGTCCCTGAGCGCGGACAACGTCGACGCCGCGCTGGCGCTTGCCGCGTTGCCTGAGGATATCCGCGGCTACGGCCACGTGAAGGAGGCCAGCATGGATGCGGCGGCAGTACGGCGGGAGGCGTTGCTGGCGCAGTATCGCAGCGCGGCCCGGCGGGCTGCGGCTTGAGAGGCGGGCGGTTCGAGCCCTGCGCCGAACCGCCCCCTGTCTAGGCCTCGCGCCGGGCCAGCGCAAGGAAGGCGCCCAGGCCCAGCATCGTGACACCCGACATCCGGGTCATCAAGCGGGCGCGAGCTTCGCGGGCGGCGCCAGACTTGAGCAGACGATGCGCGGCAAACACGACGACAACGTCGACCAGCGTATTGAGCGCGACGCAAATGCAGCCCAGCAGCACCAACTGCGGCACCAGAGGTTCGCTTGCCGAGACAAACTGCGGCAGGAACGCCAGAAAGAACAGCGCCGTCTTGACATTCAAGACCTCGACCATGATGCCCTCGACCAGAGCGCGGCGCGCACCTTTGGATGACATGGTTTCGAGCGTGACCGGCGCTTGCTTGCGCATCAACATGCGAATCCCCAGGTACACCAGATAAGCCGCACCCAGATACTTGAGCAGGTTGAACGCCACGGCTGACTGGGCAATGACCAGCGACAGGCCCAAGGCCGCCGCGAGCACATGGAGCAAGCCACCAAGGGCGGTGCCGAAGCATGAAGCCAGGCCCTCGGACCGGCCGCCAGCCACCGTTCGTGCAACGACATAGGCGATGCCCGGGCCGGGGGTGATGGCGAGAACGATGGCAGCGATCCGGAAGGGGATGAGTGACATGATGTGGTGTTCGTCAATGGTGAGGCAAAGCTGAGCGCGGGTCCGGGGGCAATTCAACCAGCCTTGCGCATGCACTGTGCAAGTTCGCCATACCCCCGCGCCTCTAGGGTGTCGGCGGCACCGAGGCGATCCCGCAACTCCCTGTTCTGGCTGAGCTTGACCTTGCCCACCAGCGAAGTGACGGCGATCTCGATGCCCACGATGTTGCGCAGCATGCTGTCGATGTACTCCGGCGCGGAGTCCCCCATCTTCCAGGGCCTGGCTTCGGCTGTCTCGTGCCGCCGGGTCAGGCGCGCAACCAGGCGGCGAACGAAACGCTCGTCATCATGCACGGTGATCGTGCCGTGCGCGTGTACCACCTCGTAGTTCCAGGTCGGCACCTGGCGGTGCGCCTCATGCTTGCTCGGGTACCAGTTGGGCGAGATATAGGCCTCGGCGCCGCGGAAGACGACCATGACCGGCGAGCCCGTGGGGCAACGCTGCCAGAGTGGATTCGCGCGGGCCACGTGGGCTGTGAGCACGCCGTGGGTTCCCTCGCCGGGATCGAACTCGAACGGGATGTGGTCGGCATCCAGTCCGGCGCTGCCTTGCGTAACCAGCATCCCCAGCGGGTGCTCGCGGATGATGCGGCTCAGTTCCTCTGGCCGGTTTTCAGCAAAGTGAGCAGGAATGTACATGGTGGGGAATCGGAAGGGATGGAATGCTCGATACTCTCGCCGACAACTGGCACAATCAGAAGGTCCAGTTTTCATGATTCTTTATGGGCCAGTCACGCCAGCCAGCCGGTAACCGTGCCGGAGCCACGGGCGCGGGACGCCGCATCTACGATCTTCTGCGCGCCCAGATCGCGGACGGCTCACTGCCGCCGGGTGCCCGGGCGCCGTCCACGCGAGCGCTGGCGTCCGAGTTGGGTGTATCGCGTACCACCGTCACCGCCGCCTACGAACAACTTGTGGCCGAGGGCTTCCTCGTCACCGCGGTGGGGCGGGTGGCCCGAATCGCCAGCCCGTTGGCGGCACCGGCACCAGCCGGGCTGACCGCAGGCCGGCACTCCAGGTCGGCCCCAACCCTGTCCGAATTCGGGCGTCGCGTGGCGGGACTCGGCATGCCGGCACCGCTGCAAGCTGAACCGGTTCGCTTCGACTTCCTGTATGGGGCGGTGGCTTCCCGGGACTTTCCAACCCTGGCCTGGCGGCGTGCCTACCAGGCCGAACTGCTGCGTCAGCAAAACAGCCTGTCATACGCCCCGCCCGAAGGTGAGGCATCGCTGCGACGCGCCCTCCAGGGCTATTTGCGGCGTGCCCGGGGACTGGCCTGCGAGGCCGAGCAGGTTCTGGTGGTACATGGCTCGCAGCAGGCCATCGATCTGTGCGCACGGTTGCTGCTGGATGCCGGCGATGCCTTCGCCTTCGAAGACCCTGGCTACCTGATGGCAAGGCGCTGCTTCGAAGCCACCGGCGCCAGGTGCCAGGCCACGCCAGTGGACGGGCATGGCCTGGATACCGCCAGCCTTCCCCAGGACGATCGTGTCCGCCTGGTGTACGTGACACCGTCGCACCAGTTCCCACTAGGGGGTGTGCTGCCGATCGGCCGGCGCCTGGAGCTGCTGCAATGGGCGCAGCGCCACGACGCCTGGATCATCGAGGACGACTACGACGGGGAGTTCCGCTACGGCCAGCGCCCGATCGACACCCTGCGCTCGATCGACACCGACGGCCGCGTGATCTACGTCGGCACTTTCTCCAAGGCGCTGTCGCCGCACCTGCGGCTCGGCTACCTGGTGCTGCCGCCTGAACTGGTGCCGGTGTTCCGGCAGGCCAAGCGGCTGGCCGACCGCCATGCGCCCGTGCTGGAGCAGCGCGTGCTGGCAGCGCTGATCGAAAGCGGTGCCTACGAACGCCATGTGCGGCGCATGCGCCGGGAAAACGAGCGCCGGCGAGCAGCCTTGCTGGATGGCGTCACACGCTACCTGCCAGCGGACGCGGACGTCTGCGGTACGGCGGCGGGGTTGCATGTGGTGCTGTGGTTGCCGTCGCTGCGGCCCCGGGACGAGACAGCGCTGGTGGCCGCTGCGCGCAGCAAGGATGTGGGGGTCTACCCGGTATCTCCGTTGTTTGCAGGGGCTCGGCCGCATGGACAGCGTCGAGCGGCTGGATTGGTGCTGGGTTATGCGAGTTTGACGGTGGAGCAGATTCAGCGGGGGATGCAGATTTTAGGGTCGATGATTGCGGTGATGGGGCGGGGTGTTTCCCGCCTGGGTTCTCAGGGCCAGGCTGACAACGGATTTCAGGTAGGCTGACGACTCGATGCTATGGCCGCCGATACGCGATGGGTTCGATTCGAACCACAGCAGCCTGGTGGCCGCCTCATTACTGGTCTGGAGGTTCCAGGTGGGGGCCGCATCAATAGGTCATCGTCACGTTGAGCATGGCCACCCGCGGATTGCCCACTGGTAGCACGTTGTTGTTCAGGCCGCCCGCGTAGTACATCTTGTCGAACACGTTCTTGACGTTGAACGCCGCGCGCCAGTGCGATGCTACGTAGCCGACGGCAAGATCGGCCACCGTGTAGCCCGGCACGGTGTAGTTAAAGCTGTAGCCGCGCTTGGCGCTCTCGCCGCGCAGGCCGGCACCGACGTACCAGCCGGCGAGCGCGCCGCGGAAGCGGTACTGGCTCCAGACCGAGAAGCTGTGCCGGGGCACGCTGTTGAGCGGCTTGCCGACGTTCGCAGCCGTGGTGTCCCCGGTGACTTCGCCTGCGATGTAGGCATAGGCCCCCGAAACGCTGAAGCCATTGCCGAGATCCTGCGTCAGTTCCATTTCTAGCCCGCGCGACCGCTGTTCGCCGACGGCCACGCTGAAGCCAGTGTTAACCGGATCGGTACTGAGCACATTGGTGCGTGTCAGGTCGAACGCGGCCAGTGTCAGCAGGCCGGTCTTGTCCGGCATGTCGAACTTGATGCCCACTTCGTACTGGCGGCCCTTCTCGGGCTTGAACGTGGCGCCGTTGACGTCGGTGCCGGCGTTCGGCAGGAACGAAGTGGCGAAGCTCACGTACGGACGCGCCCAGTGCGTCAGGTCGTACATCACGCCCGCGCTGCCGGTGACGGCGTTGTTGTCGTTGCCGGCACGTGACCGCGCCAGCCGGTCCGTTGTGCTCGTTTGCGCGGATTCGTAGCGCACGCCGCCGGTCACAGTCCAGCGCTCGGCGATACGGATTTGATCGCGCAGATAGAGGCCAACCGCGTTTAGCGTATCGGTCGCGTCCAGGCTATAGGCGGACGGGCAGTTGATGCTGGCGCCATAGACCGGGTTGTAGACGTTCAGCGCTGCCACGCGGCACGTTTTCTGCAAGCGGTCTTCCTTCGTATGGCGGTAGTCGATGCCGAAGGTCACGCTGTGGGCATGCCCCGTGAACGCGAAAGTCCGCTGCACGTTAGTGTCGACACCGAACGAGTCCCCCGAGAAGCTCTGCTGCGTGCCACTGCGGTTCATCGCCTGGCTGTTGACGGCCATCGTGCCGGCCGACACTAGCGTGCCGGTCAGCGACGACGTCTGGTAGCGCAGGTTCTGGTTCAACGTCCAGCCGGAGTCGAAGCGGTGCGTCAGCGCGTAGCCGATGCGGTTCTGCTCGCCGTCATAAGACGGCGCATTCGGCTCGCCGATGAAGCGGTTGCTCGGCACCACGCCATTGCGGTTCGGCACCAGGGTGCCATTCACGGGCAGGCCCTGCTGGCGCACGTAATTGCGTTGGTTGTGGCTGGTCAGGATCGTGAAGTCTGTGTGCGCGCCAAGGTCGAGCGTCAGCGACGGCGCGATCCAGCGGTTGCGATACCAGACGTAGTCGGTCGGATCGTCGCTGTTCATCATCAGCGCGTTCAGGCGGAACGCGGCCTTGCTGTCCTTGGCCAGCGGCGTGCCTACGTCGACCGTCACCTGCCGGAAGCCGTAGTTACCGACGGTCAGGCCCAGTTCACCGAACAGTTCGGCACGCGGGCGCTTGCTGACCATGTTGACCAGGCCGCCCGGCTGTACCGCGCCGAACAGGATCGAGGCCGGTCCCTTGAGCACTTCCACGCGTTCCACGCCGAACAGCTCCTGCGCCACGCGGTTGTTGCTGTCGACGAGCAATCCGTCGGCAAAGATCGATTCCGATGCACGCTGGCCGCGGATGATGAAGTCGTCCCAGCCGCGCCTGCCATAGACGTTGGTGACCACGCCGGCTGAGTTCTGCAGCGCGTCGCTGAGATTCTGCGCCTGCTGGCTGTCGAGCAGGTCGCGCGTGATGACAGTGATCGACTGCGCGGCGTCGGCCGCTGATTGATCCGACTTGGTCACTCCGGCCGCCCGCCGCGTGGTGAAGCCGACGTCAGTTCGCCCATCGGCAGCGGCGCTGACCGTCACGGATGGCAGCGTGGTGAGATCTTCGGTGGCGTGGGAAACAACGGGAGGCAGGAACAGGCAACTGACGGCGGCGGGTATGGCAAGACGGCGGACAAACATGACGGCCCAAGGCGAAAGCAACGTAAGTGGCGCATCATAAATGAGAATGGTTTGTATTTACAAGAATTTCGTCCGACGCTTACAAATTGCGCCTGGCCCGTAAGACCGCCTTGGCGCGAATGTCCTAATGTGACGACGCACAGGTTCTATCTCCCAACCTGCATGATCTGATGTACTAGTGACACGCCCCAGGGCGGACGGCGCTCCCTTCGGAGCGATCGGAACTGGTACTGCAGGGATGGGTCGAGGGCAGTATGTCCGTCAGCACATTTGATATCTTCAAAGTTGGAATCAGGCCCTCTGGTTCGCATACCGTGGGCCCCATGATCGCGGCTTGCCACTTAAATGTGCAGACGGTCGACGAGCACCCGATTCCTTACCCCTTTCGGAGCGGCGAGGAGCTATTGCAGATGTGCAAGGAGTCAGGTCGCACCATTGCCGACCTGGTGCTCGAGAATGAGAAATGCAGGCGAAGCACCTATGACGTTCGCGCCGGGCTACTGGCAATTGCCGATGCCATGGGCGCTTCCATTGCGCGAGGCCGTGCAATCGGAGGCGAATTGCCCGATCCGATTCGGGGGCGGCGCCGTGCTGCCGAGCGGTATCAGCAGCTATCCAGGCGCGGTGAGGAGTCTCTATCTGACCCGCCGTTGATGCCCGACTGGGTCAACCTATACCCGATCGCGGTCAACGAGGAAAATGCCGCGGCCGGCCGAATCGTGACCGCTCCGACAAATGGTGCTGAGGGCGTAATTCCCGCTGTGCTGCGGTACTACCGTGATTTCGTACCCGGAGCTAATGAGGATGGTGTGGTGGATTTCCTGTTAACCGCCACGGCCATAGGCATTATTTATAGGGAAAACGCCTCGCTATCTGGGGCCGAAGTCGGTTGCCGGGATGAAGTCGGGGTGGCGTGCTCGATGGCTGCTGCGGGTCTGGCCGCGGTGCTTGGCGGTAGCAACGAACAGATCGAGAACGCAGTGGAGATCACATTTTCGCACAACCTTGACATAACCTGCGACCCGGTGGAGGGGTTTGCACTGCATCCCTGTATCGAACGCAATTCCCTGAGGGCCATCAAGGCAATTAACGCTGCACGAATGGCTTTACGTGGATCCGCAACCAGTAAAATTCGGCATCGAAATTGGATATCGTGCGGTGTCGGCACGGATTAAGGCCGGCGAATCTTGCGCTGTCGGGCCTCAGTGCACCCTAAAAGGAAACGTTATGAAACAGATCGATGGCCTGGCTCTGCGCAAGGCGTTGGGTGCTTTCCCCACAGGGGTGACTGTGATGACCACATTGGACGCCACCGGAAGGGCGTTTGGAATGACCGTCAATTCGTTCAGTTCTGTCTCACTGAATCCACCCTTGATTCTGTGGAGCCAATCTCTTTCATCAAGGAGCTACACCGTGTTTCGGGATGCCGAGCGGTTCGTGGTAAATATCCTCTCAGAGCATCAAATTCAGATATCCAGGCAGTTTTCGACCGCTAGCGATGACAAATTTCGCAATATCATCTTTCGATCCGGTTTAGGAGGCGTTCCCATCATTAGTTCATGCGCTGCAAACTTGGAATGCGTGAAGGTTTCCGCCCATCCTGAAGGCGATCATGTCGTTTATATCGGACGAGTTATCCGCCTGGAGCGGTCCGAGCACAGGCCGCTCGTCTTCGGGGATGGACGCTACCTGGTAGCACGAGCCCATGAGCACGATGAACTGAGTGCAGTTCTCCCTTTGGAAAGCTAGGAATGGTGTTCTACAGCGTGTCAATTCTGCTTCAATCGCCTCCGCATCCACGAAAAGACAGAGCGGCATTGGATTTGAAAATCGGTCACGCCCCCAAACGCGAGCTATCCCGCGGGCGATGGGCTCACTGTTCCCCGAGTTTGACGAGCAACGCGCGGGCCTCCCGCAAGTCCACCGTATCGAACCCTTCGCTGAACCAGCCGTAGGTTTCGTGCAGCAAGGAGCGGGCCTCGGCATGGCGGCCGTGCTGCTGCCACAGGCGGCTCAGCGCTACTACCGCGCGGAGCTCCGGCGACCGGGCATCCTGCCTGCTAGCGATCTCGATCGCCCGCTGGAAGCAGGCTTCGGCTTCGCGGGCGCCTTCGTTCGCTTCGCCCACTCGGCCCGCTTCCAGCAGCGTCAGTTCTCCCTTGAGCCGATGCAATTCTGCTTCGTGCACCCGCTCTTCGGTTCGTTCCACTGTAGCCAGCGCCTCGGCCACTGCCGCAAGCCCTGCCTCAACTTGCCCCGCTCTGGCGCAGGCTTCGGCCAGCAGCGCCAGGAAATGGGTTCGCAGAAGTTCGGCCCCGGTTGCGCGATATGCGCTCAGGCCTTTTTGAATGAGATCTATCCCTTCCTCCACGTGTCCATTTGCAGCCAGTGCACTGCCCGACAGGATGGTTCCGCAAGCCAACCCGTACGGAAGGCCGTAATCGGTTGCGAGAGCGATGAGTGCCTGTGCGAGATCCTGTGCCGGCTGCACTTCGCCGCGCAGCAGCCGGACCTCGGCGGCGGCCAACAGGGCATCGGCCGAGTCCGAAGGATGGGCAGGGGTTTGGGTCAAGGCGAGCGCTTCCTGGCTACGCGCCCAGGCTTGATCCGGATAGCCGAGCAACCACAGGTCCATGGCAATCAGCGCCAGCCCCTGTACGCCGGGTTCCAATCCATAAATGAAGCCATGCGACCGGTGCTGCGTTGGATCATAGAGAGCCATGGCCTGCTCCAGCTGTGCACGGGCGGGAGCCAGTTCGCCGAGATAGGACAAATTGGCGCCTAACGCCCGATGCGCCTGGACCAGCAACGCAGGGTCCTGCGCCTCTTTGGCCAGCGCAAGCAGTTGCCCCGCCAGCTCGCGCGCGGCCCGGAGTTCGGCATGGACCGTGTAATAGGTGCGCAGTCCGAGCAGGGCAGGGAACAGCTGGACCGTCTCCCCGAGCTGCCGACACAGCGCGAGCGCCCGCGAGTAGGTTGCCTCCACTTCCGGGGCAGCGAAGCCCTTGTTGGCCATCCAGGCCGGGCCGAGGGTGAGCTGGACTGCGAGTTCTTCCCGCGCGCGCTCGGGCGCATCAGGCAGCGTGGCGAGCAAGGTCAGTGCCATGGTGAGGTGGGTGACCGCCTCGGCGTCAGCCGAGCGCTGCACGGCCTGGCGCCCGGCGCGGTGCAGGTGCTCCACCGCCTTTAGCGTGTTGCCGCTGCGGCTGAAATGATAGGCCAGCTCGCTGCAGTGCTCCTCGAGCTGAGCACTGAACAGGGTCTCGATTGCCTGGGCGGTGCGCTCATGCAACGCACTACGCCGCTCGCTCAGCAGGGAGCCGTAGGCCACCTCCTGGGTCAGCGCATGCTTGAAGCTGTACTCCACCTCCGGGAACGCCGGCTGCTCGTAGATGAACTCCCCTGCCTGCAGCCGGGCCAGCAGGCCTTTCGTCTTGTCCTCGGGCTGCTCGACGACGCGTGCAAGCAGGCTCCAGGGGAATATCTTGCCGATCACGGCCAGGGTCTGCAGCAGTGCTTTCTCGGCTGGCTGCAGGCGGTCGATGCGGGCGGCGAGCACCCCCTGCACGGTGGCAGGGATGTGCAGCTTGCCCGGGACTTGATCGAGACGATAATGCCCGCGCTCGCCGCGCAGGACCTGCCCCTCGACCAGGTCCTGCACCACTTCTTCGATAAAGAAGGGGTTGCCTTCGGTCTGCTCCAGGATCAACTGCTCGAGCTGGGCAAGTCCGGTGGCATCGCCCAGCAGCGCGCGCAGCAGGTCCCGAGCTTCGGCTTCGCCAAGGGGATCCAGGCGTAGCTGGGTGTAATAGCTCTTGCGACCCCAGTCGTGCCGGTACTCGGGCCGGTAATTGACCAGCAGCAGGATGCGGGCGCTGGCCACGCTCTCGCCGAGGAAACCAAGGAAGGCCTCGGTCTCACTGTCGAGCCACTGCAGATCTTCGACGATCAGCTCCAGCGGCCGTGCCAGACTCTCGCGCACCAGCAGCCGCTTGATCGCCTCGAAGGTGCGCTGCTGGCGGATCTGGGTGTCCATCTGCACTAGCGCCGAGTTCGGCTCGGCGGCCCCAAGCAGGTGGAACAGATAGGGCAGGGTGTCTTCCAGCGCGCGATCCAGGGTCAGGATCTTGCCGGTCAGCTTCTCGCGCCGCCGGCGCTCATCGTCCTGCGCCGTGATCTCGCAGTAGTTCCGCAGCAGCTCGATCAGCGGCAGATACGGATAGGCCTTGCCGTGTGAAACCGAGAAGGTTTCCAGCACCAGGCAATGACGCGGGGCGAACTGCTTGAACTCTAGACATAGCCGCGACTTGCCGACCCCCGGCTCGCCGACCACGCCGACGATCTGACCGTGTCCGGCTTGCGCCCGCGCCCGCGCTTCGCGCAACTGATCGAGCTCGCGAGCGCGGCCGACAAAGCGCGCCAGCCCGCGGCTGGCCGACACCTGCAGCCGGGTGCGCAGCGGGCCGAGGCCGATGACTTCGAAGACCTCGAGCGGCTCGGGCAGCCCCCTGATTGGCGTCGCGCCGAGGGCCTTGAACGCGAAATAGCCTTCGGTCAGGTTGCGGGTGTGTTCGCTTGCGACAATCGAGCCGGGCACCGCGATGCTCTCCATGCGCGAAGCAATATGGATCGAATTGCCCACCGGGTCGTAGTCGGTGTGCAAATCCTTGATGCGGATCGTCCGCACCACCACTTCGCCGGAGTTGATGCCGACACGGATCTGCAGCGCGATGCCCTGGGTGAGGCGTACGCCGTCGGCGTAATGGCGCATGGCTTCCTGCATGCGCAGCGCCGCCAGCAAGGCCCGCTGCGGATGGTCTTCGTTCGCGATTGGCGCGCCGAACAGCGCCAGGATGCCATCGCCCATCGACTTGGCCACATAGCCCTCATAGTGATGCACGGCCTCCATCATCAGCGCCAGCACCGGGTCGATCAGGTGGCGGGCGTCTTCGGGATCGAGGTCGTGGATCAGCGCGGTCGAGCCGGCCATGTCCGCGAACAGCGCGGTGACCAGCTTGCGCTCGCCGTCTGCCGGGCCGCGGGCTTCCATTTCTGCCTGCGCCGCCAGGATGCGCTCGGCCAGATAGGGAGGGGTGTAGTCGATGGGGGTGCCGGACGCAGTTGCCGTGGCACGGGGGGCCGCGCTTGAAGCAGCGGGAGCGCCCAGCGGCGCGCCGCATTCGCTGCAAAACTTGGCGCTGGCAGCCGCCTCTTGCCCGCAGGCCGGGCAAACGCGCACCTGCTTGGCGCCACATTCCTCACAGAATTTGGCGCCTGCCGGATTCTCGAACCCGCACCTTGCGCAGCGCATGGGGCTTGTCCCCCTGATGGGGCCAGCGACGGTCAACGATTAGATCTTATCAAGGCGGGCAGGGCCCGTCGAACGAGATGCGGTGCGCTTGCGCGTGGCGCTCGCTCCTGGTCGGAGCGTGCTCAGTTCTTCAGGCCGCCCGGGCGTTGCGGAACCCCCACCCGGCGCTTGCCAGGCCAAACGGCGGACTGAAGTGATGTCCTGTGTTCTCCGACCTGGCTCGTGTCGAGGTCAGTGCTTAGTTCACCACGTGGGTCAGGACCGGCAAAGCATCAGGCCGTGCTCGGCGGCCTCAGTACAGCACCACGGAGCGGATCGACTCGCCGCGCTTCATCAGGTCGAAGCCCTCGTTGATGCGCTCCAGCGGCAAGGTGTGCGTGATCAGGTCGTCGATATTGAGCTTGCCTTCCATGTACCAGTCGACGATCTTCGGCACGTCAGTGCGCCCGCGCGCGCCGCCAAAGGCCGAACCCTTCCATTCGCGCCCCGTCACCAGTTGGAACGGGCGCGTCGAGATCTCCGCGCCGGCCTCGGCCACGCCGATGATGATCGACTTGCCCCAGCCCTTGTGGCAGCACTCCAGCGCCTGGCGCATGACCTGCGTGTTGCCGATGCATTCGAACGAATAGTCGGCACCGCCGTCGGTCAGCTGGATGATGTGGTCGACCACGTTCTCCACGTCCTTCGGGTTGATGAAGTGGGTCATGCCGAACTTGCGTGCCATGGCTTCGCGGCCAGGGTTCAGGTCCACGCCGATGATCTTGTCGGCGCCCACCATCTTCGCCGCCTGGATCACGTTCAGGCCGATGCCGCCCAGGCCGAACACGACCACATTGGCGCCGGCTTCCACCTTGGCGGTGAACAGCACCGCGCCCACGCCGGTAGTGACGCCGCAGCCGATGTAGCAGACCTTGTCGAAGGGCGCATCCGGGCGGATCCTGGCCAGCGCGATCTCCGGCACCACGATGTGGTTGGCGAAGGTCGAGGTGCCCATGTAGTGGAAGATCGGCCTGCCGTCGATCGAGAAGCGCGAGGTGCCGTCCGGCATTAGGCCCTTGCCTTGGGTGGCGCGGATCGCCTGGCACAGGTTGGTCTTGCGCGACAGGCAGAACTTGCACTGGCGGCATTCCGGCGTGTAGAGCGGGATCACGTGGTCGCCCGGCTTGAGCGAGGTCACGCCCGGGCCGACGTCGGTGACGATGCCTGCGCCCTCGTGGCCCAGGATCGCCGGGAAGATGCCTTCCGGGTCGGCGCCGGACAGGGTGTAGTAGTCGGTATGGCAGATGCCGGTGGCCTTGATTTCCACCAGCACTTCACCGGCACGGGGGCCCTCCAGGTCAACGTCTTCGATCGTTAGCGGTTTTCCCGCACCCCAGGCAACTGCTGCGTGTGTTTTCATTGGTCTCTTCTATCGAAATAAGTACTTTCATCATCATGATGACTACATCATGCGCAAGTTCAACTCGCTTTCGCTTTCGCTTTCGTTTTCAGTAGGCGCCGAAATTTCGCAGGCATCGCCATCGGGCAGCGTAGACTCTGCCGGATGCATACCCTTGTCGCGGTAGGCTGCAGGCGGCACGCCGAACTGTTTGCGAAACTCACGACCGAGGTGTGATGCGTCAGCAAAACCGCAGCTCAACGCGATGTCGACGACTGTGCGGTCCGAGCTGGTCAACAACCACGCAGCGGTCCGTAGCCGCACATGCTTGGCGAATGCCTGCGGGCTCTTGCCGGTCTCCGCCTTGAACAGGCGCTCGAGCTGGCGTGGCGACATATCGAGCTTGCAGGCGAGCGCCTCAAGCGGGAGCGCCCGGCCGACGTGCTGCTCCATCAGCAGAATCGCGCGCTTGACCTTTGGGTGCGTCGCGGGCTCGAGGCCGGGGGGATGCGGCTGCGGCGCATTGCCCTTTTGCATCTCGCCGACGAGCAGGATCCGCAGCGCCTTCTGCACGGTGGCGTGGTCGAAGTGGCGCAGCAGGATGGCGGCGGCGACGTCGATCGACGCGCGCCCGCCCGAGCAGGTGATGCGCCGGCGATCGATCACGAACAGCCGGTCGGCAATCAGCAGGTCCGCATCCACCGACGGGAAGCGCTCTATAAAATCCCAGTAGTGGAACCAGCTGACGCAGGCGCGGTGCCCCTCGAGCACGCCCGCGCGCATCAGCGCAAATACGCCGGTGCAGATGCCGACGATCGTCGCGCCGCCGCCCGCCGCACGACGGATGAAGTCAAGCGTCTCAGGTCCGGCCTGTGGTCCCGAGTGCAGTAGCCCGCCGACCACGACCACGTAGTCGAATGGCTCCGCGTCGTCGAAGGTCTCCCACGGCGCGACCTGGATCCCGCAGCTCGCGCGTACCGGCGCGAGTGTGTTTCCGATCACGCTCCAGACGCAGCGCACCGGCTTGCTGTAGTCGCCATCGTCCGCCGACAGCCGCAGCATGTCGACGAAACCCGAAAACGCCGTCAGCGTGAAGTTCGGCAGCAGCACGATGCCGAAGCGGACGCGCCGTGGCGCCGGCTCGGCGACAGGGGAAATGGGAACCTCGGTTGTCATGGCTGCATCCATCTTGACAGGCTCGCGCAAGCGGGCGGATCTGGGTTGCGGGGCGGCGGCGTATCGGTAGCGAACGCCGGTGATGCGTACGGCATCCCTGCAGCCCTCGCCGCCTGCCTGCACGACGCGGCTCCATAACAGCCAGCGTCGCCGATCCGCATGCCGCGGACTTGCCTTTTTCCGACGCGAATCATCGCCAAAGCGAACTTCCGGCCTGTCTGGACCCGCGCCTGGCGGCGGCGTCCCACGTTGATGCCGCTTTTGTTCTATCGGCAAATTCCGCGCTTTGATCTACTGACATCCAACGACACCTACCAGGCAATAGCAAAGAGGCAGCCAGATGAATGTCAGCGTTTTCGACCTGTTCAAAATCGGCATCGGTCCATCGAGTTCGCACACGGTCGGCCCGATGATCGCCGCATGCCGCTTCGCATCGCACCTTGAGGATGCGAACCTGCTCGGTTTCGTGCGCCGCGTGCGGGCGGAACTGTACGGTTCGCTCGGCGCAACCGGCAAGGGCCACGGCACCGACAAGGCGGTGCTCCTTGGGCTTGAGGGGCGCTTGCCAGACCGGATCGACCCGGACGTTATTGAACCGCGCCTCGCGCAGATCCGCAAGGACAAGCGCTTGTTGCTGCTTGGCAAGCATGAGATCGGCTTCGATGAGAAGGAGCACATCGGCTTCTTTCGCCGTCTGATGAGCAGTACAGGCAGCGTCGTGCATTCGAACGGCATGCGCTTCCAGGCGTTCGACGAGCAGGGGCAGTTGCTCGTGGAGAAGGAGTATTACTCGATCGGCGGTGGGTTCGTGGTCAATCGCGATGGCGATCGCGTGAATGGTGCGCGAGCGGCGGCCGACGTGCCGTATCCGTTCCGCACCGGCGCCGACCTGATCCAGGCGTGCCGCGACAGCGGGCTGTCGATCGCCGAACTGATCTTTCGCAATGAATGTGCGCTGCGCCCGGCCGATTCAGTGCGCGCCGGGCTGCTGGCGATCTGGCAGACGATGGCTGCCTGCGTCGAGCGTGGCTGCAAGGTCGAGGGGGTGCTGCCCGGCCCGATGCGCGTGAAGCGCCGCGCGGCCGAGCTCTACAACCGGTTGCGCGCGCGTTCCGAGGAATCGCTGCGCGATCCGCTGTCGATGCTTGACTGGGTCAACCTGTACGCGATGGCCGTCAACGAAGAGAACGCGGCGGGCGGCCGCGTCGTTACGGCGCCGACCAACGGTGCGGCCGGCGTGATCCCTGCGGTGCTCCATTACTACGTGAAGTTCGTGCCCGGCTCGAATGACGACGGTATTGTCGAGTTCCTGCTGACAGCGGCCGCAATCGGGTTGATCTACAAGGAGACGGCGTCAATCTCGGGCGCAGAGGTCGGTTGCCAGGGCGAGGTCGGCGTTGCGTGCTCGATGGCCGCGGCCGCGCTCGCTGCGGTGATGGGCGGCACGCCAGACCAGGTCGAGAATGCCGCCGAAATCGGCATGGAGCACAACCTCGGGATGACCTGCGATCCGGTAGGTGGGCTGGTGCAGATCCCATGTATCGAGCGCAACGCGATGGGAGCGATCAAGGCGCTCAACGCATCGCGCATGGCGCTGAAGGGCGACGGCCAGCACTATGTGTCGCTCGATTCGGTGATCAAGACGATGCGGGAGACCGGCGCCGACATGAAGACGAAGTACAAGGAGACGTCGCGCGGTGGTCTGGCCGTGAACGTCATTGAATGCTAAGGAAGGGGTCCGCAAAATGAGCCGCTATTCGATATTCAGTCTGTTCCGCAACGGCCTGTCTTATCACGAGAACTGGGAGAAGCAATGGAAGAGCCCGGAGCCCAAGCGCGAGTATGACGTGGTGATCGTCGGCGGCGGTGGGCACGGTCTCGCGACCGCGTACTACCTCGCGAAGGAGCACGGGATCACCAACGTCGCCGTGCTCGAGAAGGGCTGGATCGGCGGTGGCAACACCGCGCGCAACACGACGATCGTCCGCTCGAACTACCTGTGGGACGAATCCGCGGCGCTCTACGAAAAGGCGATGAAGCTGTGGGAAGGGCTGTCGCAGGACCTGAACTACAACGTGATGTTCAGCCAGCGCGGCGTGATGAACCTGGCGCACACGCTGCAGGACGTGCGCGACACCGAGCGCCGGGTGAACGCCAACCGCCTGAACGGCGTCGACGCAGAGTTCCTGACGCCGCAGCAGATCAGGGAGATCGAACCGACGATCAACCTGAACAGCCGCTACCCCGTGCTTGGCGCCTCGATTCAGCGACGCGCCGGCGTCGCCCGGCACGACGCGGTCGCGTGGGGCTTCGCGCGGGGCGCCGATCGGGCCGGTGTGGACATCATCCAGAACTGCCAGGTGACCGGCATCCGGCGCGATCACGGCGCGGTCGTCGGTGTCGACACGGTGAAGGGCTTTATCAAGGCGAAGAAGGTGGCGGTGGTCGCGGCCGGCAACACGACCACGCTCGCGGACATGGCAGGCGTGCGCCTGCCGATCGAGAGCCATCCGCTGCAGGCGCTGGTGTCGGAGCCGATCAAGCCGGTCGTCAACTCGGTGATCATGTCGAATGCAGTGCACGCGTATATCAGCCAATCCGACAAGGGCGACCTGGTGATCGGCGCGGGCATCGACCAGTACACCGGCTACGGCCAGCGCGGCAGCTTCCAGGTCATTGAAGGGACGCTGCAGGCGATCGTCGAGATGTTCCCGGTGTTCTCGCGGGTGCGTATGAACCGCCAGTGGGGCGGCATCGTCGATGTGTCGCCTGATGCCTGCCCGATCATCAGCAAGACTGACGTGAAGGGCCTCTACTTCAACTGCGGCTGGGGCACGGGCGGCTTCAAGGCGACGCCAGGCTCGGGCTGGGTGTTCGCGCACACCATCGCGCGCGACCAGCCGCATCCGCTGAACGCGCCGTTTGCGCTCGACCGCTTCTATACCGGCCACCTGATCGATGAGCACGGCGCCGCCGCCGTCGCGCACTGAACGCCACCAGGAGAAAGAAATGTTGCTGATCGAATGTCCATGGTGCGGCCCGCGCGCCGAATCCGAATTCTCGTGCGGTGGCGAGGCCGACATCGTGCGCCCGCTCGAGACCGAGAAGCTGTCTGACCGCGAATGGGGAGACTACCTGTTCATGCGCACCAATACCCGGGGCACGCATCGCGAGCAATGGATCCACGCCCAGGGCTGCCGCCGGTGGTTCAAGGCGGAGCGCGATACGGTCACCTATGACATCAAGGGCTACGAGACCTTCGGCCAGCCCGGCGCCAACGCACCGCAAGCAGGGGGCAAGAAATGAGCCAGAAAGACCGTCTCGGCACCGGTGGCCGCATCAATCGCGCGGTTCCGCTGACCTTCACGTTCAACGGACGCACGTATCAGGGGTTCCAGGGTGACACGCTCGCGTCGGCGCTGCTCGCCAACGGCGTGCGCTTTGTCGCGCGCAGCTTCAAGTATCACCGCCCCCGTGGCATCGTGACGGCGGACGTCGCTGAGCCGAATGCCGTGGTGCAGCTCGAACGCGGCGCGTATACGGTGCCGAACGCGCGCGCGACGGAAGTCGAGTTGTATCACGGACTCGTCGCGACCAGCGTGAATGCGGAGCCCGATCTCGAACGCGATCGCATGGCGGTCAACCAGAAGTTTGCGCGCTTCATGCCCGCGGGCTTCTACTACAAGACCTTCATGTGGCCGCGCAAGATGTGGCCGAAATACGAAGAGAAGATCCGCCACGCGGCCGGTCTCGGCAAGGCGCCCGACATGCGCGACGCCGATCGCTACGACAAGTGCTACGCGCATTGCGACGTGCTGGTGGTTGGCGGCGGCCCGACGGGCCTTGCGGCAGCGCATGCGGCGGCAGTGTCCGGCGCGCGCGTGATCCTGGTCGACGATCAGTGCGAGCTTGGCGGCAGCCTGCTTTCCGGGCGGACCGAGATCAATGGCAAGCCTGCGCTGCAGTGGGTCGAGCAGATCGCGGCCGAACTGCGCAAGCTGCCGGACGTGACGGTCCTGTCGCGCAGCACCGCCTTCGGCTATCAGGATCACAACCTCGTGACCGTGACGCAGCGTCTCACCGACCACCTGCCGGCGTCGAAGCGCCAGGGTACGCGCGAGCTGCTGTGGAAGGTCCGTGCAGGACGGGTGATTCTCGCAACCGGCGCGCACGAGCGTTCGCTGGTGTTCGGCAACAACGACCTGCCGGGCGTGATGATCGCGTCGGCGGTATCGACCTACATCCATCGCTACGGCGTACTGCCGGGACGCGAGGCGGTCGTGTTCACCAACAACGATCGCGGCTACCAGGCGGCGCTCGACCTGAAGGCGTGCGGCGCCAAGGTGACGGTCATCGATGCGCGTGCATCGACCAATGGCGCGCTGCCGGCCGCCGCGAAGCGGCAGGGCCTGACCGTGCTGAATGGCGCGGTGGTGACCGCCGCATCCGGCAAGCGGCACGTCTCGTCAGTCGACGTGGCGGCTTATGCAAACGGCAAGACCGGGCGCAAGGTGTCGACGATCCCGTGCGATCTGGTCGCGATGTCGGGCGGCCTCAGCCCGGTCCTTCACCTGTTCGCGCAATCGGGCGGCAAGGCCCGGTGGAACGATGAGAAGGTGTGCTTCGTGCCGGGCAAGTCGATGCAGGCCGAAGTGAGCGTTGGCGCGGCGGCGGGCGAGTTCAGCCTGGCGCAGGCGCTGCCGCTCGCGATCGAAGCGGGTGCCGCCGCGGCCACGGCCGCCGGCTTCAGTCACACAAAGCGCCCCGCGGCGCCCAAGGTCGCATCCGTCGCCGAAGGCGCACTGCTGCCGCTGTGGCTCGTCGGCAGCCAGGAGGCCGCCGCGCGCGGGCCGAAGCAGTTCGTCGACTTCCAGAACGACGTGGCCGCGTCAGACATCCTGCTCGCCGCGCGCGAGGGCTTCGAATCGGTCGAACACGTGAAGCGATACACCGCGATGGGTTTCGGCACCGACCAGGGCAAGCTCGGCAACATCAACGGCATGGGGATCCTGGCGCAGGTGCTCGGCAAGTCGATTCCCGACACCGGCACGACGACGTTCCGCCCCAACTACACGCCGGTCACTTTCGGCACGTTGGCGGGGCGCGAGCTCGGCGACTTCCTCGACCCGGTGCGCAAAACCTGCATCCATGAATGGCACGTCGAGCACGGCGCGCTGTTCGAGGACGTCGGCAACTGGAAGCGGCCGTGGTACTTCCCGAAGAAGGGCGAGGACCTGCATGCGGCGGTGAAGCGCGAATGCCTCGCGGTGCGCAACAGCGTCGGCATCCTCGATGCATCGACGCTCGGCAAGATCGACATCCAGGGCCCGGACGCGGTGACGCTGCTGAACTGGATGTACACCAACCCGTGGAGCAAGCTCGAAGTCGGCAAGTGCCGCTATGGCCTGATGCTCGACGAGAACGGCATGGTGTTCGACGACGGCGTCACGGTGCGGCTCGGCGAGCAGCATTTCATGATGACGACCACGACCGGCGGCGCCGCACGCGTGCTGACCTGGCTCGAGCGCTGGCTGCAGACCGAGTGGCCGGACATGAAGGTGCGGCTTGGGTCGGTGACCGATCACTGGGCAACCTTCGCGGTGGTCGGCCCGAAGAGCCGCAAGGTACTGCGCAAGGTCTGCGATGACATCGACTTCGGCAACGAGGCCTTCCCGTTCATGAGCTATCGGAACGGCACCGTCGCCGGCGCGAAGGCGCGCGTGATGCGGATCAGCTTCTCGGGCGAGCTGGCGTACGAAGTGAACGTGCCCGCGAACGCCGGCCGCGCGGTGTGGGAGGCGCTGATGGCCGCGGGGGCCGAGTTCGACATCACCCCGTACGGCACGGAAACCATGCACGTGCTGCGCGCGGAGAAGGGCTACATCATCGTCGGCCAGGACACGGACGGTTCGATCACGCCGTACGACCTCGGCATGGGCGGAGTCGTGGCGAAGTCGAAGGACTTCCTCGGCAAGCGCTCGCTGACGCGTTCGGATACCGCCAAGGAAGGCCGCAAGCAGTTCGTCGGCCTGCTGACCGACGACGCGCAGTTCGTGCTGCCGGAGGGCGCGCAGATCATCGCGCCGGACACGCAGGTGTCGACGACCGACCCGACGCCGATGCTCGGCCACGTGACGTCGAGCTATTACAGCCCGATCCTGAAGCGCTCGATCGCGCTGGCCGTGGTGAAGGGCGGCCTGGGCAAGATGGGCGAGAGCGTGGCGATTCCGCTGGCCGACGGCCGGCGCGTGAACGCGAAGATCTCGAGCCCGGTTTTCTACGATACGGAAGGGGTGCGCCAGAATGTGGAATGAAACGAATATTGCTACGCCGGCGGCAGACCTGCCGGCGTCTGACGCGCGCAAGCGCGGCGTGCGGCTCGAGTCGCCGTTCGTCGGCGCGGCCGAGCTGCTGAACGCGCACCAGGCGCGTGCGTCGAAACACTTCGTGATGCGCGAGCGCGCCTTTCTTGATCTCGTCAACGTGCGCGGTGATCTCTCCGACCCTGCGTTCGCCAACGCGTTCGAGGGCGTGGTCGGCTGCTGTCCGCCGTCCGCACCGAACACGGTCACGCGCGGCGCAGGGTATGACGTGCTGTGGCTCGGCCCCGACGAGTGGCTGGTGCGCTCGAACGAACCGGTGCCGGCGGGCGTGCTCGAGCCTAAGCTCGCCCAGGCGATCGCCGGCGCATACGCGGCGGCGGTCGACGTCGGCAGCGGCTACACGGTCGTCGAGATCAGCGGCGGGCGCGTACGCGACGTACTGGCGCGCGGCTGCCCGCTCGACCTACATCCGCGCGTGTTCAAGCCGGGCCAGTGCGCGCAGAGCCACTACTTCAAGGCGTCGATCGTGCTGGTGCCGACCGGCGTCGACCGCTTCGAGGTCGCCCTGCGCCGCAGCTTCGCCGATTATTTCTGCCGCATCATGCTCGACGCCGCGGCGCCGTTGACATCATGAAGCCGGTCGACAACGCGTTCACCGCACCACTCGCCGGGCTCGATGGGCCACTGCTGCCGGGCCGGGGCTGGAGTGTGTTTATCGATGCGTTGGCGGTGCCGGTGCGGATCGGCATCCATCCGCACGAGCATGAAGCACCGCAGCCGATCGTGATCGACGCGCGTCTGGGTTATCGCCACGAGCCGAGGGAGGACGGCGAGTGGATCGACTACGACGGCTATTGCGCGCGCCTCGCCGCGTTTCTTGCGCACAAGCCGCATACGCGCCTGCTCGAGACCCTGGTGGCGGAGATCGCCGAGCTGTCGTTTCGCGAATGGCCCGCGCTCGACACCTTGACGCTTGCCGTGCACAAGCCGAAGATCCGGCCTGGCACGCAACGCGTCGGCGTCGCGCTGGAATGGACACGCGCCGATTACCTCAGGCGCAGCGGGAAGGCGGCCTGAGCGTTGCCCGGGCCGTGTCGGCGCCGTGCAAACGCGTGTCGGTATTGGACATAGGTCTGCCGGCCTCCCGGACTACTCTCGTAGATACTGCCGCGCATGCCGCACCGATCGGCGTGGCGGCAGCGCGAGTCATGTTTATACGAGGAGAAAATCCAATGAAAAAGGGAGCGACTGCGGGTCCGGTCATGGCGCTGATGTTTTCCGCGTCTGCCTTTGCCCAAAGCGGCGTCACGCTGTACGGTGTGATCGACGAAGGCATTAACTACACGAATAACGTCGGCGGACACAGCCTGACCGAGGTGGCAAGCGGCTTTGCGCAAGGCAGCCGTTGGGGCCTGAAGGGGACGGAAGACCTGGGCGGCGGCCTCAAGGCGTTGTTCCAGCTCGAGAACGGCTTCAATGCGAGCACTGGCAAGGCGGCACAGGGCGGATTGCTGTTCGGTCGGCAAGCCTACGTCGGGCTTTCTGACAATCAACTGGGGAGCGTCACGCTCGGGCGCCAATATGATTCGGTGATCGACTATCTCGCGCCGACGACTGTTGCCGGAAATTGGGGGGGAACCATGTTCGGCCACCCCTACGATAACGACAACATGATCTACTCGTTCCGCGTCAACAATACCGTCAAGTACACGAGCCCCTCCCTCGGCGGGTTCCAGTTCGGCGGCACCTACAGCTTCAGCAACGACACCAGCTTTGCCAACAACCGCCAGTACGGCGCGGGGATGCAGTACGCGAACGGAGGCTTGTTGCTGGCGGCGGCCTATCTGCAGGCGGACAACCCGTCGGCCACGTCAGGGGGCGCCATCAATAACGGCGGCGACCAGAACTTCCTTGCCAAGCGTTTGCGCATATTCGGTGCCGGCATCAACTACACGTTCGGCGCGGCGACGGCCGGCTTTGCCTACTCCAATTCGAATCTGACCGCGCCGCTGTCCACCTCGTACATCTCCGGGTCGATCTTGCCGGCCAGCGGTACCCTGGACTCGCTCCGGTTCCAGAACCTGGAAGTGAATTTCAAGTACCAGTTCACGCCCGCCTTCTATGCCGGTGCAATGTATACGCTCACGCTGGAGAACTTCCGCGCGTCCTCCGGTGACGCGAAGCCGAAGGTTCATTCCTTCGGCCTGATGGCGGATTACAACTTCTCGAAGCGCACGGACGTCTATCTTCAGGCCGCCTACCAGCGCGTCGCCGGCGACAAGACCGGCACCGCACTGGACCTGGCTGACTTGCCCGGGGCGGCGAACGCCTCCTCGACGGCGAAGCAGTTCCAGGTCCGTGCCGCGATTCGTCACAAGTTCTGAGTCCAATCCATTGCGGTTCTGCCGCGGGTCGCTGTCGCGACTCGCGGCAGAACCGGGCCTGCAGGTCAGGAAGTCTTGTCCGCTACAGCGGGATAGCCGGCAGTTTCAGCGGACGCGTCGTCCGACGCCAGCGCTTCCAGCGCGACGCCACGGGTCTCGATGCCAAGCACCCACACCGCGAGTGCTGCTACCGCGAACGAGATCGCGCCGAGCGTGAACACGCCGCCCTGGCCGAACACCGGCAACACCACGCCAACCACATAGGGCCCGATCAGCGAGCCGATCCGACCAATTGCCGACGCGAAGCCGGATCCCGTCGCGCGCGCGCCGGTGCCATACTGTTCCGGCGTGTACGTGTACAGCACCGCCCACATGCCGAACAGGAAGAACTGCATCGCCAGGCCGGTGCCGACCAGCAGCGTGACACTGCCGCCGTGCATCGCACTCTGCCCGTACAGGTAGGCCATCGTGCCGCCGCCGAGCAGCGACGCGATGCAGGTGGGCTTGCGGCCCCAGCGCTCGACCAGCCACGCGGCGCACAGGAAGCCCGGTATGCCGCCGAGCGAGATCAGCACCGTGTAGTACACCGATTGCGTGACCGCGAAACCGGCCTGCTGAAGCAGCGCACCGAGCCAGGACGTCAGGCCGTAGAAGCCGAGCAGCGCAAAGAACCAGAGCAGCCACACCATGGTCGTGCGGTGGCGGTATGCGCCGCTCCAGATCTCGCGCAACGCGCCGCGCCCGCGCACCGGCGCGGCCATCAGTTGCTGTGATGGCCGAGGCAGCGTCGCGACGCCGGCGGAGCGCATCACCCTGGCTTCGATGTCGCGCATCACTGCGTCGGCCTCGGCGTGCCGGCCCGCATGTTCGAGCCAGCGCGGCGATTCGGGCACGAGGCGGCGCACGATCAGTACGAACACAGCCGGGATCGCGAGCAGCGCGAACACGGTGCGCCAGCCGAACTGCGGCAGCACGAAGTAGGAAACGACGCCTGCCGTGATGAAGCCCAGCGGCCAGAAGCCATCCATCAGTGCGATCAGGCGCCCGCGGTTCGCGGTGGGCACGAATTCTGACAACAGCGTCTGTGCGACCGGGAACTCCATGCCCATGCCGATCCCCAGCAGGACGCGCCAGGCGATCAGCGCCTCGACACTTTGCGCCGTCGAGCACAGATACGACGCTACGCCCCACAGCACGATGCTCCACTGGAACACGGGCCGGCGCCCGAAGCGGTCCGCGAGCAGGCCGGCGAGCGCCGCACCGAGCACCATCCCGAAGAAGCTGGCGCTGGCGACCAGACCGGTCGTCGTGGTGGACAACCCGAACTCCTGCTTGATCGAACCCAGTACGAAGGTCATCGTGGCAAGGTCGACCGAGTCGAAGAAGAACGCAACGGCGATGATGATGAAGATCAGCTTGTGGTAGCCGGAAAACGGCAGACGTTCGAGCCGCGCGGCGGCGTTCGCGCGGGCGGAAATGGGGGATGGGATTGACATGGCGTCCTTGGAAAAAGTAAGGGCCTCGAATCAGGTTGCCTGAAGGCCCGGAATCTTAAGTAGACGCGGTAATCGACCGCCGATCTGGGGAAAAACCGTCGCCAGCTTGTGTGAAACCGTCATCGGGGCCGAGCGGTGCGGCTCCGCTCAGGATGCGCGCGGCGAGCGCGGTATAGCTGGCACAGGCTCCGATGTCGGCGACGTTCAAGCGCGCGTCGGATTTTGCACACAGGCGCCCCGGTGTCCCGGACTACTCTCGAAGGCGCGGCCGCGCATGCCGCGCGCCGATTGGCGCGCCGCGGCACGCTTCAACGATTGATGGAGACAAAGCGATGAGCAGCAACCGAGGTGTCGTATATCTTGAGCCGGGCAAGGTCGAGGTGCAGAAGATCGACTATCCGAAAATGGTCGATCCAAGCGGCCGTGCGATCGGCCACGGCGTGATCCTCAAGGTCGTGAGCACGAACATCTGCGGGTCGGACCAGCACATGGTGCGCGGGCGCACGACCGCGCCGGCCGGTCTTGTGCTCGGTCACGAGATCACCGGCGAGGTGATCGAGGTCGGCCGCGACGTCGAGACGCTGAGGATCGGCGATCTGGTGTCGGTGCCGTTCAATGTTGCGTGCGGGCGCTGTGCGATGTGCAAGGAGCAGCACACCGGCGTATGCCTGAGCGTCAACCCGGCGCGTGCGGGTGGGGCGTACGGGTATGTCGACATGGGCGGATGGATCGGCGGCCAGGCGGAGTACGTGATGGTGCCGTATGCCGACTTCAACCTGCTGAAGTTCCCCGACCGCGACCAGGCGATGGCGAAGATCCGCGATCTCACCTGCCTGTCGGACATCTTGCCGACCGGCTATCACGGTGCCGTGACTGCGGGCGTGAAGCCCGGCTCGACCGTCTACATCGCCGGCGCGGGTCCCGTCGGCATGGCCGCGGCGGCTTCGGCGCGCCTGCTCGGCGCGGCCTGCACCATCGTCGGCGACATGAACCCGGCGCGCCTCGCCCACGCGAAGGCAATGGGCTTCGAAGTGGTCGATCTGTCCAAGGACGCGACACTTGGCGAGCAGATCGCCGAGATCCTTGGCACGCCGGAGATCGATTGCGCGGTCGATTGCGTCGGTTTCGAGGCGCACGGCCATGGCGCGTCCGGCCATGCGGAGGAGGCGCCGGCGACGGTGCTGAATTCACTGATGGAAATTACGCGGCCCGCCGGGGCGATCGGGATTCCGGGGCTCTACGTAACCGACGATCCGGGCGCCAAGGATGCAGCGGCGCAGCACGGCAGCCTGAGCATCCGCTTCGGCCTTGGCTGGGCGAAGTCACACTCATTCCATACCGGGCAGACACCAGTGCTCAAGTACAACCGCAACCTGATGCAGGCGATCCTGCACGGTCGTCTGCCGATCGCGGAGATCGTCAACGTGTCCGTGATCTCGCTTGAGCAGGCGCCGGAAGGCTACAAGCAGTTTGATGGCGGTGCGCCGCGGAAATTCGTCATCGATCCGCACGGGATGCTGGCAGCGGCGTGATCAGTCGTTCGTGACCTGGAGCGGGCGGCCGATAAAGGGCCGCCCGTCTTCATTGATGCGGCGTGCGGGTCGAACATCGCCACGCGCGCCGCGTGAGTCACGCATGCATCACCGGAGAATACTGCGCCGACCTGACAGGCCCTGGCGACGTTGCGAGCGGTGCGATCTGCTGCCTGCGTTCGCGCGTTGGCGCGACGCCGAACGCGTCGCGGTAGCTCTTGCTGAAATGGCACGCGGACTGGAATCCGCACGCCATCGTGATGTGCATGATGGACATGTCGGTCTGCAGCAGTAGCTCGCGCGCGCGGCGCAGACGCAGCGTCAGGTAGTAATGCGTCGGCGTCATCCCGAGATGGTCGCGGAACAGGCGCTGCAGCTGCCGCTGCGACATGCTCGCCAGACGCGCGAGCTCTTCGCGCGACAGCGGCTCCTCGATATTGTTTTCCATCAGCGAGATCACCTCGAACAGCGACTTGTTCGCCGAGCCGAGGCGCGCCACCAGCGGCATCTTTTGCTGCGCGCTCGTGTCGCGCACATGTTCGACGATGAACTGCTCGGCGATCTGCGTGACGCGTGCGCTGCCGACGCGGATGGTGATCAGGTTCAGCATCATGTCGAGCGGCGCGACGCCGCCCGTGCAGGTGATACGGTCGCGGTCGATCACGAACAGTTCCTTGAGGAAGCGTGTGTCGGGAAACTCTTCCTTCAGCGCCGACATGTTCTCCCAGTGGATGGCGCAGGCGTAGCCGGCGAGCAGCCCGGACTTGGCTAGGGCGTAGGTGCCGGTACACAGGCTGCCCAGCACGATGCCCTCGCGCGCCGCGCGGCGCAGCGCCGACAGGTAGTCCGCCGTGGTCGAGCGCTGCACGTCGACGCCGCCGCAGACGAACACGATGTCCGGCCGCCCGATGCTGTCGGCGCGGGTGGTGTCGATTGCCAATCCGTTGCTCGCCGTAACCGGGCCGCCTTCCGGGCTGATGATGGACCAGCGGTACAGCTCCTGGCCACTGAGGTAGTTCGCCATCCGCAGCACCTCGATCGCGCTGGTAAACGCAATCATCGTGAAGTTGGGCAACGGCATGAAGGCGAAGTGGGACAGCGACGCGGTTCGGTCGGGCGACATGGGGGCGTTCCTTGAATTCTGATGGCGTTCAGGTCTGAAGCCTGGCTACCGTCTATGGCTTTAGTGATAAAGCGTGCGCAACAAACGTGCCATACGGCGAAACCCTACGTTTGGGGGGCAGGGCTCGTTTGGGACGAGCGGTGTTGCACCGGATGCGTGACACGCCGCACTCGCGCTGCCGCGCGCGGCACTACCGTAGTGCAATGCAGCATGCAGGAGTGACGGGATAGGAATCCGCCTTTTTGCGCTTGCCCGTGTGCGTCCCATGGCCGACTTGTGCAAATCGGACGCGAATGGCGGAAAAGGAAAAGAACGCGTCTGAATTCATCAATCGACCCAATACCCGAACGACAAGAATAGACCCGTCGGCAACGCTGCGCCGACGAGGCAGGAAGACCCGGCAACCAGGGCCTGTCCCGCCTGTCAGGCAGCCATCTCAATCCCCCACGGAAGCTCTATGTCGAACACCCAGTCATTCTTCTCGCAGCCCTTGGCCGAGCGCGACGCGCTGGTGCGGAGCGCACTCCTGAAAGAACTCGAGCGGCAGCAGTCGCAAGTCGAGCTGATCGCTTCGGAAAACATCGTGTCGCGCGCCGTGCTCGAAGCGCAGGGCTCGGTGCTGACCAACAAGTACGCGGAAGGATACCCGGGCAAGCGCTACTACGGCGGCTGCGAGTTCGCGGACCAGGTTGAGTCGCTCGCGATCGAGCGCGTGAAGCAGCTCTTCAACGCCGGCTTTGCCAACGTCCAGCCGCACTCCGGCGCGCAGGCTAACGGCTCGGTCATGCTCGCGCTAACGAAGCCGGGCGACACCGTGCTCGGCATGTCGCTCGACGCAGGTGGTCACCTGACCCATGGAGCGAAGCCCGCACTGTCGGGAAAGTGGTTCAATGCCGTGCAGTACGGCGTGAACCGCGACACGATGCTGATCGACTACGACCAGGTCGAAGCGCTTGCGCATGAGCACAAGCCGAGCCTGATCATCGCCGGCTTTTCCGCCTATCCGCGCAAGCTGGATTTCGCCCGCTTCCGCGCGATTGCCGATAGCGTCGGCGCGAAGCTGATGGTCGACATGGCGCACATCGCCGGCGTGATTGCCGCAGGCCGTCATCCGAACCCGGTCGAGCACGCGCATGTGGTCACGTCGACGACGCACAAGACCCTGCGCGGCCCGCGCGGCGGCTTCGTGCTGACCAACGACGAAGAGATTGCGAAGAAGATCAACTCGGCCGTGTTCCCGGGCCTGCAAGGCGGCCCGTTGATGCATGTGATCGCGGGCAAGGCGGTCGCCTTCGGCGAGGCGCTGCAGCCGGAATTCAAGACCTACATCGACAACGTGCTTGCCAACGCAGCGGCGCTCGGCGAAGTGCTGAAGGCGGGCGGCGTCGACCTGGTCACGGGCGGCACCGACAACCATCTGCTGCTGGTGGACCTGCGGCCGAAGGGGCTGAAGGGCACGCAGGTCGAGCAGGCGCTCGAGCGTGCCGGCATCACCTGCAACAAGAACGGTATCCCGTTCGATACCGAGAAGCCAACCATCACGTCGGGCATCCGGCTCGGCGCCCCGGCCGCGACAACGCGCGGCTTCGGCGTCACGGAGTTCCGCGAGATCGGCCGCCTGATCCTCGACGTGTTCGAGGCGCTGCGCGCCAACCCGGAAGGCGACCAGGCTGCCGAACAGCGCGTGCGCCGCGAGATCTTCGCGCTTTGCGAACGCTTCCCGATCTACTGAACCGCGTACCGAAAAGACTGGAGCAACCAATGAGCGCGCTGCATCAGGACAGCATCATCATCGACGGCCTGAACATCTCCAAGTTCGAGCGTTCGGTGTTCGAAGACATGCACAAGGGCGGCATCACCGCAGCGAACTGTACGGTGTCGGTGTGGGAGAACTTCACCAAGACGGTCGACAACATCGCACTGATGAAGAAGCAGATCCGCGACAACGCCGAACTGCTGACGCTGGTGCGGACCACCGACGACATCCTGCGCGCGAAGCGGGAAGGCAAGACCGGCGTGATCCTCGGCTTCCAGAACGCGCACGCGTTCGAGGACAACCTTGGCTATATCGAAGCGTTCGCCGACATGGGCGTGCGCGTGGTGCAGCTCTGCTACAACACGCAGAACCTGGTCGGCACCGGCTGCTACGAGCGCGACGGCGGGCTGTCCGACTTCGGCCGCGAAGTCATCACCGAGATGAACCGCGTCGGGATCATGGTCGATCTGTCGCACGTGGGTGGCAACACGTCGTCCGAAGCGATCGCGTTCTCGAAGAAGCCGGTCTGCTATTCACACTGCCTGCCGTCCGGTCTTAAGGAGCATCCGCGCAACAAGAGCGATGCGCAGCTGCGGGAGATTGCCGATGCGGGCGGCTTCGTCGGCGTGACGATGTTCGCGCCGTTCCTCAAGCGCGGCATCGAGGCGACGGTCGACGACTACATCGAAGCGATCGACTACGTCGTGAACCTGGTCGGCGAGGACGCGGTCGGTATCGGCACGGACTTCACGCAGGGCTATAGCACCGAGTTCTTCGACATGCTGACGCACGACAAGGGCCGCTATCGCCGCCTGACCAACTTCGGCAAGGTGATCAATCCGGAAGGCATCCGGACCATCGGCGAGTTCCCGAACCTGACCGCGGCGATGGAGCGCGCGGGCTGGAAGGCGTCGCGCATCCGCAAGATCATGGGTGAGAACTGGGTGCGCGTCTTCAAGGACGTCTGGGGCCCGTAATCCACACATAAGCCGCCAGCTCTTTCACGCAATTACAGAACACGGGACGTGCCTGCGCGAAACGCGCGGGCACGCGGGCGATGCCGCGCCTGCGCGATGACGCGAACGGCCATTCTTCCTCACGGAGCCACCACGATGCAACCGCAACTGCCGATCAACGTCGATCCCGATACCGGTGTCTGGACCACCGATGCGCTGCCCATGCTGTATGTGCCGCGCCACTTCTTCACCAACAACCACGTCGCCGTCGAAGAGGCGCTGGGCCGCGATACCTATGCGGAGATCCTCTACAAGGCCGGCTACAAGTCCGCGTATCACTGGTGCGACAAGGAAGCGAAGCTGCACGCGATCAGCGGGATGGCGGTGTTCGAGCACTACCTGAAGCGGCTGTCGCAGCGCGGCTGGGGACTGTTCTCGATCCTGGAGGCCGATCCGGCGACGGCGCGCGCGCGCATTGCGCTGCGGCACTCGTCGTTCGTACTTGCCCAGCCGGAAAAGGAGGGCAAGCTTTGCTACATGTTCGCCGGCTGGTTCGCTGGCGCGATGGACTGGGTCAATGACACGACGCCAGCAGGCAAGGGCGCACCGCGCGCGCAGTCGAAGGAGGTGCAGTGCGCGGCCGAGGGTCACGATCATTGCGTGTTCGAAGTGTCGCCAGTCGCCCACTAAGCAACTTCCACTGACCGAACCCGTCCGCACTACGAACCATACAAACGCCAGAGGTCGTCCGCGATGCGTTATCCCCACTTGTTCAAACCTTTGCAGCTCAACCAGCTGACGCTGCGCAACCGGATCGTCAGCACCGCGCACGCCGAGGTGTATGCGGAGCCGGGCGGCCTGCCGGGCGACCGTTACATTCGCTATTACGAAGAGAAGGCGAAGGGCGGCGTCGGCCTGGCGATCTGCGGTGGCTCGAGCCCGGTCTCCATCGACAGTCCCCAGGGCTGGTGGAAGTCGGTGAACCTGGCGACCGACCAGATCATCGATCCGCTGTCGCGTCTCGCGGAGACGATGCACCGCCACGGCGCCAAGATCATGATCCAGGCGACGCATATGGGACGCCGCTCGGCGTTCCACGGCGAGCACTGGCCACACCTGATGACGCCTTCCGGCGTGCGCGAGCCGGTGCACCGCGGCAACGCCAAGATCATCGAGGTCGAGGAGATCCGCCGGATCATCGCCGACTTCGCCGCCGCCGCGAGGCGCGTGAAGGACGCGGGGATGGACGGCATCGAAATCTCGGCCGCGCACCAGCACCTGATCGACCAGTTCTGGAGCCCCCGCACCAACTTCCGTACCGACGAATGGGGCGGCAGCCTGCAGAACCGCCTGCGCTTTGGCGTCGAGGTGCTGCAGGCGGTGCGCGAGGCGGTCGGCAAGGATTTCTGCGTCGGCCTGCGCATGTGCGGCGATGAGTTCCATGAAGATGGTCTCGATCACGAGCAGCTCAAGGAGATCGCCCAGGCAATGTCCGAATCGGGGCTGATCGACTATCTAGGCGTGATCGGCTCTGGCGCGGACACGCACAACACGCTCGCCAACTGCATGCCGCCGATGGCGCTGCCGCCCGAGCCGTTCGTGCATCTCGCCGCGGGCATCAAGGCGGTGGTCAGGGTGCCGGTGATGCACGCACAGAGCATCCGCGACGCGGGCCAGGCCGAGCGCCTGCTCGCCAGCGGCATGGTCGACCTGGTCGGCATGACGCGCGCGCAGATGGCCGATCCGCATATGGTCATCAAGATCCGCGACGGGCGCGAGGACGAGATCAAGCAATGCGTCGGCGCGAACTACTGCATCGACCGCCAGTACAACGGCCTGGACGTGTTGTGCGTGCAGAACGCCGCGACCTCGCGCGAGGCGACCATGCCTCACCTGATCGAGAAGTCGCGCGGCCCGAAGCGCAAGGTCGTCGTGGTCGGCGCGGGCCCGGCGGGGCTGGAGGCGGCGCGCGTCGCGCGTTCGCGCGGACATGACGTCGTGCTGTTCGAGAAGAATACCGAAGTGGGCGGGCAGATCATGCTGGCGTCGAAGGCGCCCCAGCGCGAGCAGATGGCGGGCATCGTGCGCTGGTTCGACATGGAGACCAAGCGCCTCGGCGTCGACCGGCGCCTGGGCGTCGAAGCCGACGCGAAGATGATCATGGCGGAGAAGCCGGACGTCATCGTGCTGGCGACCGGCGGCCGCGCATTCTCCGACCAGGTGCCCGCGTGGGGCGTCGCCGAGGGGCTGGCGGTCAGCTCGTGGGATGTGCTGTCCGGGCGCGTCGAAGCGAAGCAGAACGTGCTGGTGTACGACGGCGTGAGCACGCACGCAGGCGCGGGCGTGGCCGACTACCTGGCCAGTCGCGGCGCCAAGGTGGAGATCGTCACCCCGGACGTGAAGGTTGCCGACGACTGCGGCGGCACGACGTTCCCGATCTTCTATCGCCGCCTGTACGCGCAGGGCGTGATCCACACCCCGAACTACTGGCTCGATCGTGTCTACGAGGAGGACGGCAAGAAGATCGCGGTGCTGCGCAATGAGTACACGGAAGAACTCGAGGAGCGCGCGGTCGACCAGGTCGTGATCGAGAACGGTTCGACGCCGAACGACGCGCTGTACTGGAAGCTGAAGCCGGAATCGGTCAACCGCGGCCAGGTCGACGTGCACAAGCTGTTCGCGGCGGAGCCGCAGCCGTGCCTGTCGGAGACGCTCGGCAACGGCCGCTTCCTGTTGTTCCGGGTTGGCGACTGCATCTCGATGCACAACATCCACGGCGCGATCTACGACGCGCTGCGGCTCGTGAAGGATTTCTGACGATGAACCCGTCCAACCTGATTACCGTCCTGCTCTGGCTGTCGGTGGCGGGGCTCGCCTTCGCGGTGTTGAAGCGCGCGTCGTACTGGCGGCTCGGGCGGGCGAGCGCGCCCGGCACGCTCGGCATTGCAAACCTGTTCGCGATCCCAAAGCGCTATTTCGTCGACCTGCACCACGTCGTTGCGCGCGACCCGTATATCGCCAAGACGCACGTCGCGACGGCCGGCGGCGCGATCGGCGCGCTTGCGCTGGTGTTCGTCAACTACGGTCTCGCCATCTACTCGCCCTGGCTCGACAAGCTGACCTTTGCCGCGGCGCTGGTGATGCTGGTCGGTGCGGTGTTCGTGTGGCGCCGGCGCCGGTCGAAGGACGTGCCCGCGCGCCTGTCGAAGGGGCCGTGGAATACGCTGCCATGGTTGCTCGGATCCTTCGCGCTTGGCCTGGCCCTGTTCTCACTGGTACCGGCCGGTCTGATGTCGGGCGCGTTCGCCGTGTTCTGCGCGGTGCTGATCGCCGTCGGTGCACTGGCCATGACGGTCGGCGCAGCGCAAGGCGGGCCGATGAAGCATGCGATCGCGGGCCTGCTGCATCTTGCATTCCATCCGCGCCAGGAGCGCTTCGCGGCGTCGCCCGAGTCGTACACCGGAAACGGCACCGCCACGCCGCCGACCGCGCTCAAGCTGCCCGACATCGAGCAGCGGGAGTATGGCGTCGCGAAGCCGGTCGAGTTCCGCTGGAACCAGCTGCTGAGCTTCGACGCGTGCGTGCAGTGCGGCAAGTGCGAGGCCGCATGTCCGGCGTTCGCTTCGGGCCAGCCGCTGAACCCGAAGAAGCTGATCCAGGATCTCGTCGTCGGGATGGCGGGCGGAACCGATGCCGCGTACGCAGGCAGCCCGACCCCCGGCATTCCCGTCGGCCGGCATCGCGGCGAGCCGAACGGCCCGCTCGTATCCGGCCTGATCGAGGCGCAGACATTGTGGTCGTGCACCACCTGCCGCGCTTGCGTGCAGGAGTGCCCGATGCTGATCGAGCACGTCGATGCCATCGTCGACATGCGCCGCAACCAGACCCTTGAGCATGGCACCGTGCCGGGCAAGGGCGCCGAAGTGCTCGCGAACCTGCGCGAAACCGGCACGATGGGCGGCTACGATACCGCTGCGCGCTATGACTGGTCGGTCGACCTGAATGCCCCGGTGGCGCAGCCGGGCAAGACGGTCGACGTGCTGATCGTCGCCGGCGAAGGCGCGTTCGACATGCGCTACCAGCGCACGCTGCGCGCCTTCGTCAAGGTGCTGAACCAGGCGGGCATCGACTATGCGGTGCTCGGCGAGGTGGAAACCGACACCGGCGATGTCGCGCGCCGTCTTGGCGACGAGGCGACCTTCCAGCAGCTGGCCAAGCACCTGATCGGCACGCTCGGCACGCTGTCGTTCCGCCAGATCGTGACGGCCGATCCGCACGTGATGCACAGCCTGCGTAACGAATACCGTGCGCTGGGTCTGCGTGTCGAGGTCAAGCATCACACCACCTATATGGCTGAGCTCGCGTCGAGCGGGCTGATCGCGCCGAAAGCAGTCGAGGTACTGCGCGACAAGCGCATGACCTATCACGATCCCTGCTATCTCGGCCGCTACAACGGTGAAACCGAAGCCCCGCGCAAGCTGCTGAAGACAATCGGCATCCAGGTGGTCGAGATGGAACGCAACGGCATGCGCGGGCGCTGCTGCGGTGGCGGGGGTGGCGCACCGTTGACGGATATTCCTGGCAAGCAGCGCATTCCCGACATCCGCATCGCCGACGCGCGCGCGGTGGGCGCGGACGTGGTCGCGGTCGGATGCCCGAACTGCACGGCGATGCTGGAAGGCGTCGTCGGCCCGCGCCCTGACGTGCTCGACGTGGCTGAACTCGTCGCCGCCTCGCTGGAGTGAATCGATGAACACGACTAAACGAATCGACCCGCGCCGGCCGTTCATCATCACGGCGGCGGGCCTCAGGCGGATCACGCTGGGCGAGTCCGGCAGCGCGGACGCAAGCGCCGCGCACTGGCCCGCGCACGGCCACGCAGCCGAGGGGGCGAAGCCACGGCGGATGGTGAAGGAGCCGCGCCATGTGCTGCTCGTCGCCGCGCAAAGCGAACGCGGCGCGCTGGACGAGCATGCGCGCCAGGCAGTCGCGGCGGCCGCGCTGCTCGCCGATGCGCAGACAGAAGTGGTGCTGATGGTGTTCGGGGAACTGAAGGACGACGCGGCGGAGCTCGGCGTCGACAAGCTTATCGCGCTGCCAGAGTTCGACCGGCGCACGTTCGCGCCAGACAGCGAGCTGCGGGCACTGCAGGCGTGCGCGACGGCGCTGTCGCCCCGGCATGTCTTCCTGCCCGACAACGCGAACGGCGACGGTGATCTCGGCCGGCGATACGCGGCTGCGGCGGGCGCCAGCGTCGCGACGGAAGTGGTCGAGATCGACGCGCGGCATGTCGGCGTGTATGCGCACGCCAGGCGTGCGTTCGCGACCCGTGCGCTGCCCGAGGTCATCTTGCTCGCGCCGGGGGCGGTTGACACGAAGCTGCCGTTCACCGGCGCGGGCGAGCGCCTGTCCGGCGAGTTCCTGCACGCCAGGGGAGGGATGCAACTGTATCGCGACCTCGGTGTCGACGAACTCGATGCCGCCCAGGTCGCGCTGGAGGAGGCGGACTTTATCGTGGCGGCCGGCAACGGCGTGACCGACATCGGCGCGTTCGAGCGGCTCGCGGGCGCGTTCGGCGCCGCGATCGCCGCCAGCCGCGTCGCGGTCGACAACGGGCATTTCACGCGAGACAAGCAGGTCGGCGCGACCGGCAAGACGGTCGAGGCCAGCGTCTACATTGCGTTCGGCATCTCCGGCGCGGTGCAGCACCTGCAAGGCATCAAGGACTGCCGTCACGTGATCGCAGTCAATCTGGACGGCAGCGCGCCGATCGCCAAACGCGCGAACCTGACCATCGTCGGCGACGCGCAGGCGACGATCGCCGCACTGTTCGAGCAGGTCCAGGCCGCGCGTCCCGCACGGGGACAGCAGCCGGCCGCAGCCCGCCCCCGCGAAGCCGCAGGAGCCGCAGCATGAACGCCCCCACACAAGTGCAACGTATCGCGGTGCTGGTGTCCGTCGGCCGCCATCCGGTCAGCGGCGCGCCGCGCTACAGCCGCAACGACGCCGCCGCGCTCGAGCTCGGCCGCGGCCTCGCGGAGAAATATAGGGCGCAGCTCGCCGTGATTCACGCGGGCGATGCCGCCGATCGCGCGCTCAATGACTACCTGGCGCTCGGCGCGAGCGAAGTCCAGGTGCTTGCTTGCGCGGGTGGCGAAGACGCCGCGCGCGCGCTTGCCGCCCACGTGAAGGACTATGACCTCGTGCTGACCGGCACCCGCGCCGAGGGCGCGTACGACACAGGGATGTTGCCCTACCGCGTTGCCGCGGCGCTCGGCCGGCCGCTGGTCGGATCGGCCGTCGACGTCGACATCGCCGGTGGTCGCGTCGCCGTGCGGCAGTTCCTGCCCAAGGGCCTGCGCCGGCGCGTCGATGCCACGCTGCCCGCGGTGGTTGCCGTACATCCGCTCGCGAACGCGCAGCCGCGCTATGCGTATGCGCGGCTGCGCGCGGGCACGATCCGGCCGGTGCCGGCGGCGCGATGTGAAGATGGCGCCGCCGCCGCATGGACGCTCGGCACCGTCGAGCGCAAGCCGGTCCGGCTGGCCGCCGCCGAGAAGCGCTCCGGGCATGCCCGGATGCTGTCGGCGACGACGACCGAGAGCCGCGGCGGGAACGTCGTAAATGGTGGGACTTCGGTCGAAAAAGCACAAGTGATCCTCGCCTACTTGCGCGAGCATCAACTCATCGACTACTGACACGTTGCCGGTCTGTCGGCAAGCAACCAGGAATGCAGGAAATCCGGAGCAAACAATGAAAGTATCGGCAGACATTCGCGCGCTAGTGGAGCGGCGCAAGGCGGGATACAGCCTCGAGGCGCCTTTCTACCTGAGCGAGGAGATTTTCGCGCTGGACATGGAGGCGATTTTCCGCAAGCACTGGATCCAGGTGGCGGTCGAGCCTGACCTGCCAGAGCCGGGCGATTATGTGACGGTCGAGCTCGGCCACGACTCGATCCTGATCGTGCGCGACGATGACATGCAGGTCCGCGCGTTCCACAACGTCTGCCGCCATCGCGGCGCGCGGCTGTGCAACGCGGACAAGGGCACGGTCGGCAACATCGTCTGCCCGTATCACAGCTGGACCTACAACCTGAACGGCGACCTGATGTTCGCCGAGCACATGGGCGAGAAGTTCGACCGCTGCAAGCACAGCCTGAAGTCCGTTCACGTCGAGAACCTTGCCGGCCTGATCTTCGTCTGCCTCGCGGACGAGCCGCCAGCCGACTTCGCGGCGATGCGGGCCGCGATGGAGCCATACCTGCTGCCGCACAACCTGGCGGACACCAAGGTCGCCGCGCAGATCGATGTGCTTGAGAAAGGCAACTGGAAGCTCACGATGGAGAACAACCGCGAGTGCTATCACTGCGTGGCGAACCATCCGGAGCTGACCATTTCATTGTACGAGTACGGCTTCGGCTATCAGCGCTCGCCCGCCAACGCCGAGGGCATGGAAGCGTTCGAGCGCACCTGCATCGAGCGTGCCGCTGAATGGGAAGCGATGAGCCTGCCATCGGCGGAGATCGAGCAACTGCTCGACACCACCGGCTTCCGCACCCAGCGCCTGCCGCTCGACCGCAGCGGCGAATCGCAGACGCTCGACGCCAGGGTAGCGTCGAAGAAGTTGCTAGGCAAGTTCGAGCAAGCCGACCTGGGCGGGCTCTCGTTCTGGACGCAGCCGAACTCATGGCATCACTTCATGAGCGACCACATCGTCACGTTCTCGGTGATCCCGCTGTCGGCCGGCGAAACGCTGGTTCGCACCAAGTGGCTGGTCCACAAGGATGCGCAGGAGGGCGTCGATTACGACGTGAAGAACCTGACCGCGGTGTGGAACGCGACCAACGACCAGGATCGCGCGCTGGTTGAGTACTCGCAGTGTGGCGCGGGCAGCAGCGCGTACGAGCCCGGCCCGTACTCGCCGTTCACCGAAGGCCTGGTCGAGAAGTTCTCGGCCTGGTATATCGGCCGGCTGGCCGAGCAGATCGGCGCGTAGGCGCAACACGGAGGCAGACATGATGCGCGATGCGGTCTTTACCGAGCCAGCGGACAGCCGGGTGACCCGCCCGGCGTTCTGGAGCGCGCTCCCCGAGCGCTGGACGAGCGAGGTCGAGGAGACGCTCGTGTGCTGCCACGTGCGGCAGGAAACCCACGACGTGAAGAGTTTCTTCTTCCGCTCGCCGGAGGGAAGGGCGTTTGTGTTCGAGCCGGGGCAGTTCATCACGCTCGAGCTGGATATCGAGGGCGAGACGATCAATCGCTGCTACACGATCTCGTCGTCGCCGGCGCGGCCGCACACCATCTCGATCACGGTCAAGCGCGTGCCGGGCGGCAAGGTGTCGAACTGGCTGCATGACCACCTGAAGCCGGGGGCGTCGATCCGCGTGCTCGGCCCGGCCGGCGAGTTCACGTGTGCGCGCCATCCGGCGCGCAAGTACCTGTTCCTGTCCGCGGGCTCCGGCATCACGCCACTGATGTCGATGAGCCGGGCGCACCACGATCTCGCCGAGGATCGGGACATCGTGTTCGTGCACAGCGCGCGCACGCCGGACGACATCATCTTCGCGCGCGAGCTCGATCTGATCGCGGCAAGCCATGCGAACTTCCGCACGTCCTTTGTCTGCGAGCGGGTTGGCGCGCGCACCAGCTGGCCGGGCGTGACCGGCTTCCTGTCGCTGCCGTTGCTCAAGCTGATCGCGCCGGACTTCATGGAGCGCGAGATCTTCACGTGCGGGCCAGCGCCGTACATGAAGGCGGTGCGCGGCCTGCTCGACGAGGCGGGCTTCGAGCGCAGCCGCTACCACGAGGAGAGCTTCTCGTTCGAGACACTGACCGCAGAGGCCAGCGAGCCGGTCGCCGATGCCGCCGAGGCGGCAAACGACGAGGCGGGGTCGGCGCAGTTCAATGTCAGCTTCGCCAGGAGCCAACGCGAGATCCTCTGCGGCGCGGGGCAGCATGTGCTCGACGCGGCGCGCCAGTCAGGCGTGCGGCTGCCGGCGTCGTGCACGCAGGGGATGTGCGGGACCTGCAAGGTCAGGCTGGTTGCCGGGCAGGTCGAGATGAAGCACAACGGCGGCATCCGCCAGCGCGAGATTGACCAGGGCATGGTGCTGCTGTGCTGCAGCAAGCCGCTGTCGGATCTCGTGATCGATAAATAAGACGGGACGCCTGCCAGGCGGGTGGCGCAGCACGATGTCCGTCGCAATGCCTGGCCAGGGTGACGACGATTCTAACTAAACGGGGCGCTACCGCCCCGACCACTGGAGGTATGCCATGAAGCTCTTTGCAAAGGTGTTTTGGGCCGGCGCAGCGTCGGTGATGATGACATGGAGCGCGCTGGCGCTGGGGGATGCCAAGCCGACCTTGAAGATAGGCTACGTCGAGGGTTGGGACGACAGCGTCGCGACGACGAATGTCGCCGCACGGATCATCGAGAAGAAACTGGGGTACCCGGTGCAGCTGGTGCCGGTCGCGGCGGGCGTGATGTGGCAGGGCGTCGCGCGCGGCGATCTCGATGCGACGCTGTCCGCCTGGCTGCCGGTGACGCAGGGCGCGTACTGGGATCAGTTCAAGGCCAAGGTTGTCAATCTCGGACCGAACTTCACTGAGGCAAGGATCGGCCTGATCGTTCCCGCGTCGGTGAGCGCGAAGAGCATCGATGACCTGAACGCGCAGAAGACGGCGTTCGAAGGCCGCATCGTTGGCATCGATGCCGGTGCCGGCGTGATGCGCAAGGCTTCCGAGGCGATCAAGAGTTATGGGCTCAGTTATTCGCTGATGCCGAGCTCGGGCAGCGCGATGACGGCCGAGCTGGCGCGCTCGATGAACGCGAACAAGCCGGTGATCGTCACGGGCTGGGCGCCGCACTGGATGTTCGCGAAGTGGAAGCTGCGTTTCCTGGAGGATCCGAAGAAGGTGTTCGGCGATGCCGAGCATGTCGACAACATCGTGAACCCGGGCCTGGAGACGAAGGCCAAGCCGGTTGTCGTATTCCTGAAGAAGTTCCAGTGGAAGCCGGGCGAGATCGATAGCGTGATGCTGGCGATCCAGAGCGGCACCAAGCCCGATGCGGCCGCCGATGCGTGGATCGCCGCGAATGCGGAACGCGTGAATGCATGGGTGGAGGGCGCGCATTAATTCGGCACGCGACCCAGGGAGACGGTATGCGCCGGCCACGATTGCATCGCGATCGTGGCCGGTGTGCATTGAGCTTACTGAAAGACGACTGTCCGGTCCCCGTTCAGGAGCACCCGTCGTTCGATGAACGCGTTGACGGCGCGGGCCAGCGTGATGCACTCAACGTCGCGCCCGACGGCAAGCAGCTGGTCCGGCCGGTACGAATGATCGACACGCTCGACGACCTGCTCGATGATCGGGCCTTCGTCGAGATCGTCGGTGACGAAATGCGCGGTCGCGCCAATCAGCTTGACGCCGCGTGCATGTGCCTGGTGATACGGCTTCGCGCCCTTGAAGCCGGGCAGGAACGAGTGGTGGATGTTGATCGCGCAATTGGCCAGCCTGGCGCTTGTCTGTGGCGACAGCACCTGCATGTAGCGCGCAAGGATGACCAGCTCCGCGCCGCTTGACTCGAACAGGTCAAGCCATTGCGCTTCCTGCTGCGCCTTGGTTTCGGGCGTGATGGGAAAGTGCCGGAACGGCAGGTCATGCTGCCGCGCGAGCGGCTCCAGGTCGGGATGGTTGGAAGCGATCCCGACGATGTCCATCTTCAACTCGCCCATGCGCCAGCGGAACAGCAGGTCCGCGAGGCAATGCTCGAGCTTCGACACCATGATCAGCACCTTAGGGCGCGCGTACGCGTCGTTGATCGCCCATTGCATGCCGAAACCCTCAGCTATCGGCGTGAATTCCTGGCGCAACACGTCGACGCGCAGCGCTTGTTCGCGCGTCGGATGGAAGACGCAGCGCAGGAAGAAGCGGTTGCTCAGGTCGTCGTCGAAGACGGTCAGTTCATCGATGTAGCAGCGGTGACGCTCGAGCAGGCCGACCACGGCGGCGACCTGGCCGGGTGCGCTCGGGCACGACAGCGTCAGGATGAATTGTTGTGAACGAGACAGCGCGTCCATGCGATTCCTCTGTTGGGTTGAATGGCGCGGCGCGCAGCGTGCGCACGCATACCATGCGCGAAGTAGAGCAGGAGGAATGGCGGCCCGGATAGAACCGAAGCGCCGCGTGCATGGTATCGGCCCGTCATGCCGGAGCTTGCGGTGCGGGATGCTGTTGTCACGAACCGGAAGGGGACATGGGGCGCTTCAGAACCATTCCGCGTCGTTTGTGAACATGCGGTGCCAGAGATCAGTTTCCGTTGTTTGCCGTTGTCGCATTTCTGCAAGCGCTTGTCGGAATTCGTCGGCAGGCGGGGGCATTTTCTGGCAACTATGTAGGTATCGCGCAATTGCGCTTGTGATGCGACGGATCAGGTTTGCCGAGGGCATTCCAGGAGAAAGGTAGCAATACGCCGGCAACGCTCCCCGGACGAGAGGGAAACGCAGCAAGGCATTGCTATGTGATGTGTGAGTCCCCGCAGGATCAGGAGAAGATTTCGATGGATAGTCCAAAGGTCGTGGTCGAAGGTCTGTGCAAGGTATTCGGAAGCAATCCGAAGCAGGCGCTCGATATGCTCGCATCCGGTTCGACGAAAGACGAAGTGTTCAGGCGCACCGGCCAGGTCGTCGGCGTGCACAACGTGTCGTTCGAGGTGCAGGAAGGCGAAATTTTCGTGCTGATGGGCCTGTCAGGCTCCGGCAAGTCGACGTTGATCCGTCTGGTGAACCGGCTCGTCGAACCGACCGCCGGCAAGGTGCTGATCGGTGGCCGCGACGTGGCGGCCGTAAGCTGCTCGGAACTGATCGCGCTGCGCCGCACGGACATGAGCATGGTGTTCCAGTCGTTCGCGCTGATGCCGCAGCGCACCGTGCTTTCGAACGCCGCGTTCGGCCTGGAGGTGGCTGGCGTGAGCAGGAAGGAGCGCGAGCGCCGTGCCATGGATGTGCTTGAGCAGGTCGGCCTGGCGACGTTTGCGCAGAAGCTTCCCCGCGAGTTGTCGGGCGGCATGCAGCAACGTGTCGGCCTGGCGCGCGCGCTTGCCGTCAACCCGTCGCTGATGATCATGGACGAGGCGTTCTCCGCGCTCGATCCGCTCAAGCGCAAAGAAATGCAGAACGTGCTGCTGCAGCTGCAGAAGGAGCATCGGCGCACGATCATGTTCGTGTCGCACGACCTGGAAGAAGCGCTGCGCATCGGCAGCCGGATTGCGATCATGGAAGGCGGCCGCCTGGTGCAGGTCGGCACGCCGCAGGAAATCATCGCGAGGCCGGCCGACGACTACGTCCGCACGTTCTTCGACGGCATCGACACCAGCCGCTACCTGACCGCCGGCGACCTGATGCAGACCGACGCCGTGCCGATCGTGTCAAAGCCCGATGCGGCGAGCATCGCCAGGACGCTGAACGGCCACGCCAGCTATGCCTTTGTGCTCGATGCCCAGCGCAAGGTCCGTGGCTGCGTCATGCGCGACGCTGCACCGGACGTGCGGCCCGTCGAAAGCATCCGGCGCGATGCGTCGCTTGAACACGTCGTCGAGCGCGTCGTTGCGAGCCCGAACGCGCTGCCGGTCGTCGACCACGACGGCTGCTACTGCGGCTCGGTCGACCGTGCCGTCATCCTGAAGGCCATCACGCACCACTCGCGAGGTAACCATGTCTGAAATGCTTCCGCTCGGCCGCTGGGTCGACCAGTCTGTCCATTACCTGCTCGATCACGACGCGGCGACGTTCGACGCGATCGGGCGCGCGATCGAGGGGCTTGCCGCACTGATCGAGCACGGCCTGCAGGCGGTGCCAATGTGGCTGATGATGGCGATCTTCATCGGCATCGGCCTCTGGCGCGTCGGCTGGCGCTTCGCGCTGTTCACGGCCGCGTCGCTGTTCGTGATCTTCGCGACAGGGTTCTGGGACCAGACCGTCATCACGCTGGGCCTCACGCTGTCGTCGACCATCATCAGCCTGCTGCTCGGGATTCCGCTCGGCATCTGGGCGGCGAAGAGCAGGGTGGTCGCGGCCGTCGTGCGTCCGATTCTGGACCTGATGCAGACCATGCCGGCGTTCGTCTACCTGATTCCTGCCGCGATGCTGTTCGGTCTCGGGCGCGTGCCGGGCATCCTGTCGACGGTGATCTTTGCGATGCCGCCCGCGGTGCGCCTGACGAGCCTTGGCATCCGCCAGGTGAACATGGAGATCGTCGAGGCCGGCCAGGCGTTCGGTTGCACGCCGTGGCAGCTTCTGTACAAGGTGCAGTTTCCGAACGCGCTGCCGTCGATCATGCAGGGCGTCAACCAGACGATCATGATGGCGCTGTCGATGGTGATCATCGCCTCGATGGTTGGCGCGGGCGGCCTGGGCAACGAGGTGCTGGCGAGCATCCAGCGTCTGGACATCGGCCTGGGCTTTGAAAGCGGCCTGTCGGTCGTGCTGCTGGCAATTGTCCTCGACCGCATCACCGAGAGCTTCGGCCGCGCGCCGGGCACGGCGAAGGCGCCGCTGTTCTGGGGGCTCAGGCAAGTTTTCGGCGCCAAGGCCACGACAGCGCAAGCCTGATCCCGGGGTCATCCGTTCGCCAGGAGAGCCATGTGAGGTCCGTTGCCGCCGTACCAGCTGACAGCGCTTCACCTTCAATGTCGTCCCTCGCGCATTTCGGCTTCCTGGCGCTGCCTGAGTTCTCCATGATCGCGTTCTCGAGCGCGGTGGAAGTGCTGCGCATGGCGAACTATGTCGGGCGCGCCGAGCATTACACGTGGTCGGTCTATTCGCCAGACGGCGCGCCGGTGCACGCGAGCAACGGCATCGTGGTACGGCCGACGCGCGCATTGGATGGGACGAGACTGCCGGACGTGATGATCGTCTGCGGCGGGATTCGCATCCGCGACGTTTTCGACGACGGCACGCGTGCGGTGCTTGGCCGACTCGCCGGGCAGGATATTCCGCTCGGCGGCATCTGCACGGGTGCCTATGCGCTGATGGCGAGCAGGCTGCTCGACGGATACCGCTGCGCCGTGCATTGGGAGAACCGGTCCGCGCTGCACGGCGAGTTTCCGCTGGTGCATTTCGCCGACGAACTGTTCGTCATCGACCGCGACCGGCTTACCTGCACGGGCGGCACCGCGCCGATCGACATGATGCTGAATCTCGTCGGTCTGCGCTTCGGCCGGCAGCTTGCCACGCAGGTCTCTGAACAGTTCATTCTCGAGCGGATCCGCAGCGCGACCGATCCGCAGCCGATCCCCGTCGATGCGCGGGTTGGCCTCTCGCGCGCGGAGCTGATCGAGGTGGTGCGGCTGATGGAGGCGAATATTGAGGAACCGCTATCGCTCGATGAACTGGCGCGGCTCGTGCGGCTGTCGCAGCGGCATCTGCAGCGGATGTTCAAGCTCTATCTGAATGTGTCGCCGACGCACTATTACCTTACCCTGCGCCTGAAGCGCGCGCGCGACCTGCTGCGCACGACCAACGCGTCAATCGCCCGTGTGACGACCGTGTGCGGATTCCATTCGCCGTGCCATTTCAGCAAGGCATACCGCGCGCTGTTTGGTCATGCGCCCAGCCACGAACGCCGGCCGCCGGGACGATGACCGGCGGCATGCACCAACTACTGACTTCGACATGCTGATGAGCCAGACGATCTCGCCCACGCTGCGCACTCCACTGTATGAGCGTCACCGTTTCTTCCATGCTCGTATGGCCGATGTTGGTGGCTGGGAGCTGCCGACCGCCTATGGTTCTCAGATCGAAGAGCACCACACCGTACGCGCGGATGCCGGTATGTTCGACCTTTCGCACATGTGTGTGGTCGACATACACGGGACGGATGTTCGAATGTTTCTTGGCAAGCTTCTTGCCAACGACATCGGCAAACTTAAGACGCAGGGCAAGGCACTTTATTCGTGCATGCTTAACAACGAAGGCGGTGTGATCGATGACCTCGTTGTTTACTACCTGGACGATGAGTACTTCCGCATCGTCTTGAACGCGCACACCGCAAGCGGCGACATTCAATGGATCCGCTCGCAGATCGTTGCCATGAACAGCTCGGTGACTCTTGTCCCGCGACGCCAGGATCTGATTACGGGCGATGCAGAGCCGCTGGCAATTATCGCAGTGCAGGGTCCCAATGCTCGGGAAAGGGTGTTTCGAGCGATTCCATCAACGCACCCCGCTGAAAAGGTAAGGCCGTTCAATTCCATCACCGTTCACGACGCTGCAGTGGGCGAATTGATGTTGGCGCGAACGGGGAAAACCGGCGAGGATGGTTTCGAATTGATCATGCTGGCAAAGCATGCTGCTCAAGTGTGGGACATGCTGAGGTCGGCTGGCATCCATGCAACAGGCCTGGACGCATGGGAGACCCTTCGGCTCGAGGCGGGCATGCACCTGAACGGGCGGGACATGGATCCACAGACCTCGCCCTTCGATGCGGGTTTAGGCTGGAGTGTCGATCTTGGGTCGGAGCGCGAATTTGTCGGCAAGGCAGCGCTATGCACTCGCCGCCAGACCCGGAAGTTCGTCGGACTCGCCTTTGAGGGCGCCGCGGTAGCCCGCACGCAAAGCCCAGTGACGAATCACCATGGAGAGGTGATCGGGAAGGTCACCAGCGGTACGTATAGTCCGACACTTCGATTCGCCATCGCTTTGGCGCTGATTTCCCCCGACATCAAGTTCGGCTCGTATGTGAGTGTTGATGTCTACAACAACTGGATCTCTGCGAAAGTAGTCCGTCCGCCTTTCGTACGGGACGGGAGTCCAGTGCAGCAACACGACCATGCATGACAACTTGCCAGAGCGCTTGCGCTCGCTCCTTTTCGTTCCCGTAGACAGTGACCGGAAGCTTGCGGCCTCGCTGAAGTCAACTGCGGATGGCCTGGTGTTCGACCTCGAGGATGCCGTGCCCGAACAAGGAAAGGACGACGCACGGTCCCGGCTGGTCGGCTTCCTCGAACAGCACCGCAGCTCGATGCACTCGGCTTTGCTGGTGCGTGTCAATGGTCTGGCGTCCGGCCATATCCTGCGCGACCTTGCGGCCGTGATCCCGCACCGGCCCAGCGCGATTGTGCTGCCGAAGTGCCGTAGTGTCGATGACGTGCACCGCCTCTGCGACTTCCTCGCGGCTTTTGAATGTGCGCTATTGGATGATGGCTGGAAGGTCTCTATCATCGCGATGGCAACCGAATCGTCCGAAGGTGTGTTCGGACTGTCGTCGTATCGCAATGCGCCCATGCGCCTGCGTGCGCTGATGTGGGGCGTGGATGACCTTGCGGCCGACCTTGGCGCATTCTCACCGCATATCGGCAAGGAGCTGAGTGCGCCGTTTTCCGTGGCTCGTACCATGTGCCTGATGGCGGCGGCCCAGGCGGGTATCGACGCCATCGATGCTGTCAGCACACGCCTGACCGACCCGGTGCAGATCGGAGAAGAAGCCGCGCAGGCGAAGCGAGACGGATTTTCGGCCAAGGCTGCAGCGCATCCTTCTCATATTGAAGCCATCAATCAGGCGTTCTTGCCGCAGGAAGAGGAGATACGCTGGGCCAGCCAGGTGGTCGAGGCGTTCTCAAGGGTCGGCGCCTCGGGTGTGGCCAGGTTAGGAAATGCAATGATAGATCGGCCCCACCTTCGCCTGGCACATCGTATCCTGTGTCACATTGAGGAGAACTGAGCTATTGGACAGCATGGGAGGGCGGCTCTTGTCACAAAACTGGATGGGCTCGGTTCGTGCAAGGTTCGCTGCACAAGCGCCTCGCCGATTCACCTGGTCGCTGGAGTTGAACAAATGATCAGTGTTGCTCGACGGTTGCTCGTTCCTGGCCTGAGCGCCTTGTTGCTATGCGTCGCTTGCAGCCAGTCTTATGGGCAACAGGTTGTCAAGATCGGCGTTTCCAGCCCTCTTACCGGAATCAATGCAGCCCATGGCAAGGATATGGAGAGCGGTGTTCGCCTCGCTGTCGAGGAAGCCAATTCGCAGCGCATCAAGCTGGACGGCCAGGACGTCCGCTTCGAGCTCGATTCGGTGGACGACCAAAGTGACCCGCGCATCGGCGTTCAGGTCGCGCAGAAACTTGTCGACGACGGGGTGACCGTAGTTGTCGGGTATTACAACTCAGGCGTCGCCCTCCCGTCCGCGCCAATTTTCGCCAGGGCAGGCGTCCCGGTGATCCATCCGGCCGCGACCAATCCGACCATCACGCATCAAGGGCTGAATACCGTCTTCCGCATCATTGCGACCGATACGCAAAACTCCGGTAACGCTGGGAGGTACGCGGTTAAAGTCATGAAGGGGCAGCGCATTGCCGTGATGGATGACCGAACCGCATTCGGCCAGGGGGCAGTGGACGAGTTCAAGAAAGCCGTCGCCGCTGCCGGCGGCAAAATCGCGATAGCTGAATACACCAACGACAAGGCGGTCGAGTTCAGCGCGCAGCTCACGAATATCAGGGCCGCCAACGCCGACCTCCTGTTCTTCGCCGGCCTGGACAACCAGGCGGCGCTCATCACGAAGCGGATGAGGGAGCTCGGGATGCGCACCCAGTTCGTCGGGAGCGGGGGCATCGCCGACAGCATCTTTCTAAATGTCGCTGGTCCGGCCGCGGAGGGCGCGATGGCCTGGGAATATGGGCGCCCAATCGAAACGCTGCCGCAAGGCAAGGTCTTCATGCAGAAATTCAAGAAACGCTTCCGCACCGACAGCCTCATCTATGCGCCCTTTGCATACGACGCCGCGTGGGTAGCTATCAACGCGATGAAGCAGGCAAAGTCCGCGAAGCCAGTCGAGTTCATGTCGGCGCTCCAGGCAACGCAATACGAAGGCATCACGGGGAGGATTGCCTTCGATGCGAACGGCGACTTGAAGCATCCGACCTCGACGCTCTATCAGGTCAAGGGTGGCCGCTGGGTTCCGGTAACGACGATTGGGGCCGAATGACGTTGCGACTGACGCGTCATATTACCGATACTGTATATATATACAGTATCGGCGGCCAGCCTGGTCCGTAAGAGTGGCAGGGCGGCATCGTAGTCAAAATCAGAAGGGCAGCGGCGTGCAATCCTTCTGCTCTTCAAAACGTTCGGTAACCTATTGATTCTATTGGGACATGTCTGCAGTTCTTTGCTCCTGTTGTTGACGGCAAAAGTCGCGCTAGCCTGCTGATTCGTATCCATAAACGCCGTCTCTCGCGCACATGATTTCCCTACATAGCGGCCCCTGGGCAGCCCCGTTGCTGCTATCAATGTTCTCTTCCCGGCCGCCTGCCCATGAAACGCACCACCACCATTCCAACCCCGCCGCCCGATGCCGCACATATCCTGGTGCCGGCCGACGCGCAGGCGGGCCATGCCTGCGCCGACGACCGCAACTTCGTCACGGCGCTGGCACGCGGCATGGAGCTGTTGCGCGCCTTCGGGCCGCAGGACGATTACCTGGGCAATGCCGAGCTGTCGCGGCGCACCGGCATCCCGCGCCCGACTGTGTCGCGGCTGACCTACACGCTGGCCACGCTCGGCTATCTCACCTACATCGAAGCCACTGAGAAGTACCGGTTGGGGCAGGGCGCGATGGTGCTGGGCCACCGCTATGTAGGCGGCGCCGGCATCCGCGAGATCGCGCAGCCGCTGATGCAGTCACTGGCGTTTACCACCGATTGCACGGTGGCACTGGCCATGCCGGACCGGCACGCCATGGTCTACCTGGAAAGCTGCCAGCCGCGCGGGGCGCTGGTGATCCGGCTGGCGCCGGGCGCGCGCCTGCCGATGGCCACCTCGGCGATCGGCCGCGCCTGGCTGGCGGGGCTGGATGCCGATCACCGCGAGGCCGCGCTGGCCGAACTGGCGCGCCACTACGGCACGCGCTGGCCCGGCGTGCGCACCGGCATCGACCGTGCGCTGCGCGACCACGCACGGCGCGGCTTCTGCGTGGCGCACGCCGAGTGGGACCGCACCGTCAGCGGCGCCGCCGCGCCGCTGCGCCTGGCGGGCAGCAGCGAGGTGCTGGCGCTGAATATCGGCGGGGCCGCGACACGGCTGTCGTCCGAGATCCTGGAAAGCAACCTGGGCCCGCGCGTGCGCGACCTTGCAGAGACCTTGCAGGCGCGGCTGTGGCAGCCGGGCGGCGCGCGTGCGACCGCCCGCTTTGCCTCCGCGCAGCCTGAGCCTGGCCCATGCACCCGGGCCGACGCGTCCAACGGCTGACGCAAGCATCCGAATTCAACGAGGAGACAACCCATGGAAGTACGCAACAAGACCGTCGTGGTGACTGGCGCGGCCACCGGCATCGGGCGCGCGCTGGCGCTGGCCTTTGCGCAGGCCGGCGCGCGCGGCGTGGCCGTGGCCGACCTGAACGCGGCGGGCGCCGCCGCAGTTGCCGCCGAAGTCCAGGCCGCGGCGCCTGCGTGCGAGGTGTTCGCCCAGCCGGTCGACGTGGCCGATGCCGCCGCGGTGCAGGGCCTGGCCGACGAGGCCACGCGCCGCTTTGGCCAGGTCGATATCTTCTGTTCCAACGCCGGCATCATCCTGCGCAAGGGGCTGGAGGCGAGCGCCGACGACTGGCAGCGCATCTGGGGAATCAACGTGATGGCGCATATCCACGCGGCCAGGGCGGTGCTGCCGCAGATGCTGGAGCGCGGCGACGGCTACTTCATCAATACGGTGTCCGCCGCGGGCCTGCTGTCGCAGATCGGCTCGGCGCCGTATGCGGTGACCAAGCACGCCGCCATCGGCTTTGCCGAGTGGCTGTCGATCACCTACGGCGACCGCGGCATCAAGGTCAGCTGCATCTGCCCGCAGGGCGTGCAGACCAACATGCTGTTCGGCGAGAAGGGCGAGCGCAAGGGTTTCCTGCAGGAAGGCTCGGTCACCGCCGAGCACGTCGCCGCGGTGACGCTGGAAGGCGTGGCCGACGAGCGCTTCCTGATCTTGCCGCACCCGGAGGTGCTTGAGTACTATCGCCGCAAGGGCCAGGACTACGACCGCTGGCTGCGCGGCATGCGCCGCCTGCATGACAAGGTGATGCAGGAGTTCGGCGGCATCGCGGTCTGAAGGCACGAGTAGTCCTGGCAGGTTCCGGCGGCGGCATTGGCCGCCGTCTTCACAATGCGGGCGGCCATGCAGCCGCCGGCAACAGGAGGAGAATCCATGCGTTTCGGTACCGTTGCCGCGGCAGTGCTCGCCGCATCCGCCCTGGTGAGCGCGGCCCCCGCGCTGGCACAAGGCTATCCCGCCAGGCCGATCCGGATTGTGGTCGGCTTCCCCAGCGGCGGCGCGCCCGACACGCTGGCGCGCATCGTCTCGGAAAAGATCTCGCCCGCATGGGGCCAGCCGGTGGTGGTGGACAACAAGCCGGGCGCGGGCGGCAATATCGGCGCCGAAGCTGTGGCGCACGCGCCGGCCGACGGCTATACGCTGGCGCTGGGCACGGTCGGCACGCACTCGATCAACGGCGCGCTGTACAGCAAGATGCCGTACGACATGGTCAAGGACTTCGCCCCCGTGATCCTGATCGCCTCGACGCCGAACGTGCTGGTGGTCAATCCCGGCGTGCCGGCAAAAAGCGTGGCCGAGTTGATCGCGCTGGCAAAGTCCAGGCCGGGCGGCCTGACCTTCGGCACTCCGGGCGTCGGTACCTCGCCGCACGTGGCCGGGGAAATGTTCAATTCGATGGCCGGGGTCAAGATCACGCACGTGCCCTACAAAGGCCGCGCCATGGCCATCCCCGACCTGCTTGGCGGCCATATCACCATGATGTTCGACAACCTGCCGTCGGCCTTGCCCGTGGTGCGCGAGGGCAAGCTGCGCGCGCTGGGCATTACCAGCGCGAAGCGCTCGGCCTCGGCACCGGATATCCCGACGCTGGCCGAGCAGGGCTTGCCGGGCTTTGAAGCCGATTCATGGTTCGCCGTGTTCGCGCCGGCCAATACGCCGAAGGACGTGGTGGCCAGGCTCAACACCGAACTCAACCGCATCTTCACGCTGCCCGATGTGCAGGCGAAGCTGAAGACGCTGGGGCTGGATCCGATCCTTGGCACGCCGGAGAAACTGGCTTCTTATCAGCGGCAGGAAATCGCGAAGTGGGCGAGGGTGGTGAAGGAGTCGGGGGCGAAGGCGGAGTAAGGACGGAGTTGGTGTGGGGCTTTCGCATCCCGATGGTGTGCTCCCTCTCCCGCTTGCGGGAGAGGGTTGGGGTGAGGGCCGGGAGTGTCGAAGAAGTGCTTTGTGTCGGTATGCCTGTGCCTGCCCTCACCCCCTGCCCCTCTCCCGCAGGCGGGAGAGGGGAGCAAACCGTCGGGGTCGAGTCGGTCATCGGTGCGCAAAGACTTACGCGTCCGGCTCCACCGCCCCCCGCGCAGGCTCCGCGCCGCTGGCATCGCGCAAGCGGCTCAGGCTGATCAAGGCTCCCAGCGCCGCCACCACTGCCGCCAGATACAGCGCAATACGCGCCGCGCCGGTCGGCGCCAGGCTGAACAGCAGCGCCACCACCGCGGTGCCGGTGGTCTGCCCCAGCAGCCGTGTGGTCGCCTGCGCGCCGCTGGCGCCGCCGCTGCGCTCAGGCGGCGTGGCGCCGATCATGGCGCGGTTGTTGGGGGACTGGAAGAAGCCGAAGCCCGTGCCGCACATCGCCATGCGCCAGACGATGTCCAGGCTGCCGGCGTTCGGGCCCAGCGTGGCCAGCCCGACCAGTCCGCCCGTCAGCATGGCCAGCCCGATGCCGGCCAGGATGCTGGCCGGATAGCGGTCCGACAGCCGGCCCGACACCGTGGCCATCACGGCCACCATCAGTGGCCAGGGCGTGATCAGCAGGCCGGTCTCCTGCAGGGAGCGGCCGAGCTGGTATTCGAGATAGAACGGCAGCGCGATAAAGGCCAGCATCTGCGTCATGAAGGAGCAGAACGAGGTGCCCACCGCCAGCCTGAAGGCGCGGCTGGCAAACAGGTCCACCGGCACCAGCGGCGCGGCGCGACCGTGCTGGCGCCGCACCAGCAGCCAACCCAGCACCACGGCCACGCCCATGCCCGCAGCGCCTGCCATGCGCCATCCGGCATGGCCCACGACATCGACGCTGAGGATGAACATGCCGAACACCAGCGCCGACAGCAGCGCGCTGGGGTAGTCGAACTCGCGCGGCTGCGGCGGCGTCGCCGGCAGCGAAGTGCGGCTCAGCACCAGCGCGACGATGGCCACCGGCACGTTGACCGCGAACAGCCATTGCCAGCTGGCGACCGCCAGGATCAGCGCGCCCAGCGACGGGCCCACGGCGATGGTCACGCCGACCACCAGCGCGTTCAGCCCGATGCCGCGGCCCAGGCGCGTGGGCGGGTAGATAAAGCGCACCAGCGCCGTATTGACGCTCATGATGCCGGCGCCACCGATGCCCTGCAGCACGCGCGCGGCCACCAGCATCGGCAGGTTGACCGCCAGCGCGCACAGCAGCGAGCCCAGCAGGAAGGTGGCCAGCCCCGCCCGGTACACGCGCTTGTAGCCAAGGATGTCCCCCAGCGACGAGAGCGGCAGCAGGCACACGGTCACTGTCAGCTGGTAAGCGTTGACCACCCAGATCGTGCTGGACGGATCGGCCTGCAGCTCGCGCGAGATCGACGGCAGGGCGATGTTGGCGATCGAGCCATCGAGCACGGCCATGATCAGGCCGAAGAAAACAGTGAGGATCGCCCAGATCCGCTGTGGCTGGGGAAGGCCTTGTTCTGGCTGCATGGGGAGAGACATTGAAGACAATGCCGCGCCAGCATCGGTCAGGCACGGCCAGGACGGCCACGGCGCAGCATTGCCATTATCGTCCCGCGTGGCGATGCTCGCAAATCCGCTAATTGTGGTAAGGCGCAGCGCGCGGGGCGCACTATCCCGCGGCTGCGGCTGCCTGCACGTAGCCGCGCAGCCGCTCATGCAGGGCTTCGGCCGCGGCTGCGGCGGCCGGGGTCCACGCCTGCGCGGCGTCACACAGTGTTTCCAGTGCCAGGCACGCCTCGACGATGGGCTGGCGGCGCACGATCATGAAGGCGCCGGCCGCGGCATGGACCCAGTGCCGCAATGCCGGCAGGTCCTGCTGCGCAATGATGTGCGCCAACGCTGGCAAGTCCTGCTGCAGTTGCCGGCGCAGCATGGCTTCATAGCGGCGGCGATCAGCGGCTTCGGCCTGCGAAGCCGCAGCCGGATCGTCATTGGTGCCAGGGGGCGGGGCCGCGGCATGCCTGCGTCGTTGCAGCCATGCAAGCACGCCTGCAGGTCCTGCAACGACGCAGGCTTGGCGACAAAGCCGGAAAAGCCGCGCAGGCGCCAGTCTGCGGACGGCTCGCTGCTAGTGAATGCGCTGAAGGCCAGTACCGGCATGTCGGGCTGCTGCGCGCGCACCGCGCGCAGCAGCGCGTGGCCGTCCATGACTGGCATATGGATATCGGTCAGCACCGCGTCGATGTGCGCGCTCTCCAGTGCCGCCAATGCCTGCCTGCCGTTGCCTGCAACGATCGGGTTGCAGCCAAGTGCCTGCAGCTGTTCGGCGATCAGGGTCTGGTTCAGCGGATTGTCCTCGGCGACAAGGATCGTCAGCGGCGCCGCGGCCGGTGCCGCGAGTGCCTGCACCGCCAGCGTGTTGCCGTCGGCCGGCGCAAGCGCCGGCGTGGCGCCCTCGGCCGCCTGGGCCACGCAGTCGATCAGCGCGCGGTGGCTGTAGGCCGTGACTTCGAGGATGCCGGGGGCGCACTGGCGTGGCCGATGCGGGCCCTCCGGCGTCACCCACACAAGCGGCACCTTTGCCGCATCGCGCAGGCCGGCCAGTGCCGCCAGGGGGTGCTCTTCCGTGGCGACGATGACGCGTGGCAGCTTGACCTGGAAGGACGCCAGCGCGGCCGCCTGCGATGCCAGCACATCGGCACGCCAGCCTGCCGTAGTGAGCCACGCAGCGAGGGCCTCGCCGGTGCGCAGGTCCTGGCACAGCACGATCACGTCGCCACACTGCGCCGCGGCGGCCGGGACAAGCGGCCGCTGCGTGCCAGCGGCCGGCGGAAGCGGCACCGAGACCGTGAACGCGCTGCCCACGTCCGGCACGCTGTCCACGCTGATGCTGCCGCCCATCAGCTCGCACAGCCGGGCGCAGATCGACAAGCCCAGGCCAGTGCCGCCATAGCGGCTGGCGGTCGCGGCATCGCCCTGCGCGAACGGCTGGAATACGCGCGCCGCCAGCGACGGCGGCATGCCGATGCCGGAATCGCTGACGCGGCAGACCAGCCGCTGCGTGCCGTGGTGGTCCTGGCGCAGCTCGCCGCTTACGGTGATGCGGCCGCTGACGGTGAACTTGAAGGCGTTGCTCAGCAGGTTGTTGAACACCTGCACCAGGCGCATGCGGTCGCCTGTGACCTCCGCATCCAGCGATGGCGACAGCTGCAGGTGAAAGCGGATGGGACGGCCGGCCACCATCGGCGCATGGGTCAGCGCCACGCTCTCCAGCGCCTCGACGGGGCGGAAGGGCGCGTTGACCAGCCTGAGCTTGCCGGCATCGATCTTGGAAAAGTCCAGCACATCGTTGACGATCCGGCGCAGCGCCTCGGCGGCGGTGTCCAGCGCCCTGAGCCGGGGCGCGTGTGCTGCCAGGCCGCTGCCGCGCGCGAGCAGTTCCAGGTTGCCCAGCAATGCGTTCAGCGGCGTACGGATCTCGTGGCTCATCGCGGCGAAGAAGGTCGAGCGTGCGCGCATCATTGCCTCGGTGGCCTGCTGGGCGGAGCGCAGCTGCTCTTGCAGTGCCTGCTGCGCGGTGCAGTCCTGCACGGCGCAGAACAGCACCGCTTCCTCGCGGTAGCGCGCCGGTGCGTAGGTGATTTGCAGGAAGCGCTGTCCGGCGTCGCCGGGGCCGGGTGGCTCATCTGCCGGCGCGCACGGCGGTGCCGCGACGGTAAAGCTGGAAATGGAGGCGTGCCCGCTGTCGCCACCGCACGGGTGTCGTTTGAACGCCTCCGCTATCGCATCGGGCAGGCGCCCATGCGGCTGCCACTGCAGCAGCACGCCGGCCAGCGGGTTCGACGTCAGGACGGCGTAGTCGTGCTGGCGCACGATGCACAGGCCGACCGGCGTGGCATTGACCAGCACGTGGTTCATCAGCTCGCTTTCCAGCGCGCGCGAGGCTTCGGCGTGCGTGCGCCGCAGCAGGTGCCGGCTCCAGTAGCGCGCGGCCAGCCCGATGGCGCCGGTCAGCAGCAGCATGGCGCCGGCGATCACGGCCAGCTCCGCTGCCAGCGCCGCACCCAGCATGCGGTACGGCAGGTGGTAGACCAGCCGCCCGAAGCCGGCCGGCAGCGCCTGCACCAGCCGCACACCCGATGGCGTGACATCGAGCGTGCCGTGCGAGAGCAGGCGCGCGCCGGCCGCCACATCGTGGACGCTGGCTGCCGGCCAGTCGCGTGGCGATACATCGATGATCTCGCCGGCTGGATTGAGCAGCGCCAGCAGCGCCGGATCATCCGCGCGCTGCAATTCAGCCAGGAACGCCTGGAGGGGCACGCAGGTGGCCACCAGCATGGTGGGCGTGTCGCCGGCATAGGCGGCGCCGGCCAGCACCATGACAGGGGCGTCGTCCACCGGGTGGCGCAGCGGACCCAACCAGACCTGCTGGTCGCGCGCCGGCACGGTGTGGCCGCTGCGCTCCAGCAGCGCCTGGGTCAGCCATGTGCGCAGCCGCGGGATCAGCGTCGGGTCGAGCGCGAGCGATGCGCGCGCGCCGGCCTCGGGCTGGCTGATGACCACGGCGCTGTCTTCGTCCAGCGCGACCGCGTAGGCCCCGTGGTCGAGATCGAACGCCTGCTGCGTGGCCACCGCAGCCAGGGCAATCTGCCGCAGCCGCACGAACTGCGCCGGCAGCCCGGCCCCCCAGCCCTGCCGCGTTGCCTCGGTGGCAAGCAGATGATAGTCCTTGCGCACGGCATCGACGTGGAGACTCGCGGTGCCGGTGCGCCGGAAGGCCCCGAAGGCGGCATCGCGCGACGGCTCCGGTGCGGGCGCATCGAGGTTGTGGCGGATGCTCAGCACGGTGCGCCGCAGGAACGAGGACTCGTTATGCAGCAACTGCGAGACCGAACTGGCGTACCGCGAGACGTCGCTGCGGCGGTAGTCAAGGTGCTGTTCCGTTGCCAGGCCGGCAAGCAGCAAGCCGGAGAACAGCACGATGGCGATCAGCACCGCGATGGTCACCGAATACAGGTGTTGCTGGCGGCGCGCGTTGCGGGCAAGCGCATCGAAGGCGCTAGCCAGGGTCTCACGGGTTCGGTCGACGGTTTGCTGCATCGGCGGGTCCGGCCGTGTCAGATCAGGCGGTTTTCATAGGCGTAGCGGATCAGCCCGGTATTGGTCTGCACCCCCAGTTTGCGCATGGCTACGGTCTTCTGGCTTGAGATGGTGCTGACCGAGCGGCCGAGCTTGCCGGCGATGTCGGTCAGCTGCAGGCCTTGCGCATAGAGCCGGATCACTTCCAGTTCGCGCTGCGTCAGTTCGGTGGCCGGTGCGCCGGCCAGCGTGGAGTGTTGCAGGATGGCGTGCACCGCGGGCGAATAGAAGCAGCTGCCGCCGGATGCGACGTGGATGCAGGCGCGCACGACCTCCTCCAGGTGGTCTTCCTTGCTGGCCAAGGCGCGCGCCCCAAGCTTCATGGCGCGGCGGATGATGGCGGGATTGGACTGGGCGCTGATCACCACCACGCGCGTCAGCGGATGGCGGCGCGCCAGGCGGCCCAGCAGGTTGAAGCCGTCCAGCGAGGTATCGCCGTGGCCCATGCAGAAATCGGTGATGGCGATATCGGCGGGATGCTGGTCCAGCGCGCCGAGCAACTCGGTGCCGTTGCGGCATTCACAGCTGATCTGGACACTGCCGCTGCGCTGCAGGCAGTCGCGCAGGGCGGCCACGACCAGCGGGTGGTCGTCCGCCAGGGCGACACGCAAGACTCCGTCGTACATAGCTATTTCCGGATGGGTGGCAACCGGTCCACGCCGGTTGCACTGGGCGATTGCGCCACCACAAATCCGAAATTCTGGCTATGTTCCGCCACCCCTTGAATCGTAATTCTGCTAGTTCAGGGAACTTGCTTGAGGCGGGCATGGACACGGCCAGTTCGGGAAATGCGTGACCTGCCAATTGAATGGCGCCATGCCGCGATGCTTGACCTGGGTTTGCGCAGCATTGCGGCGCTTGTTCCGCGGCGAGCGCGACCAGCTATTTGCCTGATGTCAATGCGCGGCGGAAGACGCATTCATGCAGTGGCGGCAGGAGCGCGGCGAGAGAAAGTGGATTCGCGGTGACATCGCCGCGTGCGCGCAGCGCGCCGGCTCCGGCAGCGCGAACTTTCACGCATCGGGGCGCGGACCGCTGTCCTAGAATGAAGCTGACACGCGCCCCGCGGCGCGTGCACCGCGTTGGGGAACGCCATGCCCGTCTACCAATACCGCTGCGAGAAGTGCGGCCATATGTTCGAGAAAACCGAGCATCTCGCAGAACACGCCTCTGCCCATCCGAACTGCCCGAACTGCGGCAGCCAGTCCGTCCAGCACGCACCGGCCCCGTTCGTGGCAGTGACCCAGCGCAAGAGCTGAGTCCGCCGAGTCCGAACAACTACCTCCCAGGAGGGTTTGCGGCCCGCCGCCCCGTAGTGCGGCGGGCGCGCGGATGTGCCGCCGGCTGACGGCCGCGGCATGTCTTTTCCAGGCGTGGTGCATGGGCACCACGCGCGTTAGCGCTGCGCGCAAGCGGCGATCTCAACCTTGACGGAGGATGCCATGGCAACGAGACCGTTCACCGAATTTCCCGCCGACGAGCAGCAACAGGTCCTGCAGGTATGCAGGCATGTCGGGCTGGCGGCCGAGATGTTCGAGATTCTCGAGGAAAGCCGCGAGGCCGGGGTGCGGCGCGTCAGCGTGCGCCGGGTGGGCACGGACAAGACCAGTGTCTATGAGGCCGGCCCCGATTCGGTCTGGGTCGAGGAATTCGAGAGTGACCTGGAGTGCGGCCTGTTCGGCCAGGTGACGGCCTAGCCCTGGTGACAGAAGCGCGCCGCAGGCCCTGGCGGCGCGGCTCAGTGCCGTCCGCGTTCGCCGGTGCGCGACACGACTGACGCGCCGGCGATCAGCTCCTTGAGCAATGCCAGCGACGCCGCACCGCAGGTGCGGTACGGGTCCAGTTCGGCCCGCGCCGAGAACTTGAGCAGGGTGGCGGTGTTGATGCGCGCCGCATTGACCTGGCCCATCGCCCAGCCGGCAAAGTCGCGCGTGCAGGTTTCCTCGAAATGCAGCAGGGTCACGTCGTGGTGGCGCGGGTCGCGTGCGATCGCCTGGAACAGTTGTGACACGTCCTGGCGGTCGCCTTCGAGCGCCTGCAGGAAGATGCCGTTGCCGTGGCACAGCACCCCGGTGATGCCGTGGCGCGGATTGCGTTCCAGGCTGGCGGCCAGGATGGCGTCGAGCAGGGCGGCGTCGATGGCCTGGCGGGCACGGCTGGCATAGAGCAGGCGGACTAGCATGGTCGTGGCGCTCGGTTGTGGCGGCTGGTGGGTGGCGGGGCGTGCGGCCTAGCCGCGGTTGTGGTTCAGCAGCGTGAGGAACTCGCGGCGCAGGCTGTCGTCCTTCAGGAACGAGCCGCGCATCACGCTGTTGGTCATCTTGGCATCGGTGTCGCGCACGCCGCGCCAGTGCATGCAGAAGTGCTCGGCCTCCATCACGATGGCCAGGCCGTCGGGATTCATCTTTTCCTGCAGCAGGTCGGCGACCTGTGCCACCGCCTCTTCCTGGATCTGCGGCCGGCACATGATCCATTCGGCCAGCCGCGCGTACTTGGACAGGCCGATCAGGTTGGAATGCTGGTTCGGCATCACCCCTACCCACAGCTTTCCGATGATCGGACACAGGTGATGCGAGCAGGCACTGCGCACGCGCAGCGGGCCGACGATCATCAATTCGTTGAGCTGGCCGACGTTGGGGAACTCCGTCACCGGCGGAGCCTTGGCGTAGCGGCCGGCGAAGATCTCCTTCAGGTACATCTTGGCGACGCGGCGCGCGGTTTCCTGGGTGTTGTGGTCGTTGTCGACGTCGATCACCAGCGCGCGCAGCACGTCTTCCAGGCGCGCCTGCACTTCGGCCTGCAGCTGCTCCATCTCGCCCGGCTCGATGTAGTGCGCAATATTGTCGTTGGCGTGGAAGCGCTCCTGCGCGGCCTCCAGCCGTGCGCGGATGCGGCCCGAGGCGCTGTGGCCGTGGGGGTGGCCGGCATCTTCGCCGGCGTTGCTGTCCTTCGCGCGGTGCGCCGCGTCCTTGCTGGTCATGGTTATGCGTGGTGGGATGGATGACTGCGCAGCGGGTGTGCCGGATTCACTATATGGCAGATGCCGTGGCCTCACAACCCGCGCGGGGCGTGGCAGGATGCGGCGCGGTGAGCCGATTACGCCACAAGCCGGCGTTGCTCCGTGAATAGTTCATGACATCGCTAAAGCCCGCTCCGCACAACGCCGACAAGCGCACATAATGTCTGCACAACGCAAGTGTCAGGCAGCCCGCCATAAAGCCGCCGGCACCCGGCCGCTGCAGCGCGCGGCCAGACTCTTTGTCGGGAAAAACGTAATCATGCCGATTGCCTTTCCGTGCAGCAGCCTCATGCTGCTCCATGTGGTCACAGTGCCGCTGCCGGCCACGCCGGTGGAAACGGGCGTGGCGGAACACCACGCCAGTGCCGTGCGCCATGGCGCGACCGGCCTGCGCCGGCCCCTGCTGCAGGCCGCCAGCACCCCCGCGGCCAACGACGCCGCCACCAGCTGAGTCAGCGGCTTAAGAACCCGTTTCAGAATGAAAAAGGGGCCCGGCAGCAGCCTTCCCTTTGGGTTCAAGCCAGGCGCGGCGCATGCGTTGTTACGGGCCTTGACCTTGGAATGACCAAGGCCGGCGGCCCGCGCCTAGCCTGCGCCGCGCCTGGCTTGAACGCGTCCCCATTTTCATTCTGAAACGGGTTCTAAAGCAGCAAAAGCGCCAATGCTGGCAGCATCGCTGCCGGCATGATCACGGCCCCCACGCGCAGGAACTGGCCGGCGCTGACCATATGCCCTTCGCGCCGCAGCGCCGTGAGCCACAGCAACGTGGCCAGCGAGCCGGTGACGGACAGGTTGGGGCCAAGGTCAATGCCGATCAGCACTGCACCGGTCACGGCGTGCGAGGCATGTCCGCCCGCCAGCGCCGAGGCGGCGATCAGGCCTGCCGGCAGGTTGTTGGCGATATTGCCCGCCAGTGCCACCACCGCGCCCACGCCCAGCAGGGCCAGCGCGCCGCCGTCGCGCGACGCCGCTGCGACGGCATCGGCCAGGTGGCCGATCACCACGGTCTGCTCCAGCGCCGCTACCAGCACGAACAGCCCCGCCACCATCGGCAACACCCCCCATGACACCTCGCGCAGCGCCGGCACCAGCAGGTCGCGCCGGGTGGCGCAGACCAGCAGCAGCGTGGCCACGCCCGCCGCGCAGGTCGGCCAGCCCAGGTCGTTGCCGCGCAGCGAGGCCACCAGCAGGATCAGGCCGGTCAGCACGATGCCCAGCGCGGTCAGCCGGGCCTGCGGCGACAGCGGCGGCACCGGCACGTCATGTTCGATGGGCTCGGCCAGCGCCGCGCGCTGCGTCCACCACAGCGCTGCAAGCGTGGCCAGCACCGCAACCAGCGACGGCAGCGCGAAGCTCGCCAGCCAGCCCGCCAGCGGCGGCATGCGTGTGCCGAAGATGACCAGGTTGGCCGGGTTGGAGATCGGCAGCACGAAGCTGGCGGCATTGGCGATGAAGGCGCACGCGTACAGGTAGGGCAGCGGATGCCGGACCCGCGCGGCGCGGGTGGCGGCCAGCACCGCGGGCGTCAGCACCACGGCGGTGGCGTCGTTGGACATGAATGCCGTCACCAGCGTGCCGAAGCCGTACACCAGCAGAAACAGCCGCGGCGCCGAGCCGCGCGCCCGGCGCACGGCGACCGCGGCGACATGGTCGAACAGCCCGGTCTTGCGGGCCAGCTCGGAGATCAGCATCATGCCCGCGAGAAACAGGTACACGTCGTAGCCGCGCAGCACCGCCGCCAGCGCGTCGGGCAGCGCCATCAGGCCGGTGACGCACAGCAGCAGGGCGCCGGCGGCGGCCCAGAAGGCTTCGGGCAGGCGGAACGGGCGGAACAGGACGCCGGCCGTGGTCAGCGCGGCGACCGACCAGATCAGCAGCGGGGTGTGGCTGGACATCGGGATCGGGACAGTGGAAACCCCGAAGTCTACAGGCTGGCGCCTGCGGGGGCAGCCGGCGTGGCAGCGCCGGGGGCCGGCAGGCCAATCGCCTCGCTGGTGACGGGCGTCGGTGCGGAGCCAGCCGGTGCCGCGGCCGCGGGCCCGCCGAGGTTGCTGGCGACCGGATCGACCGCCGGCGCCGCCGCGGGTGCCGGTGGCGGGAAGCCAATGGCAGCGATGCCGTGGCTGCCATCGGCATACTCGGCGTACATCCAGTCGTCGCTCACGCGGACCACGCCGGCGGGCGCTTCGGCCGCAGGCACGGGCACGCCCGCGAGGCGGCCCTCCATATAGGCAGCCCACACCGGCAGCGCGGTGGTGGCGCCGAATTCATGCTCGCCCAGGCTGCGGTTGTCGTCGTAGCCCATCCACGCCACCGTGACGACGCCGCCGGCGTAGCCCGCGAACCAGCCGTCGACCGAATCGTTGGTGGTGCCGGTCTTGCCGGCCACGTCGTCGCGGCGCAGGTAGCGGCGCACGCCGGCACCGGTGCCGTCGTCGACCACGCTGCGCAGCAGGCTGTCCATGACGAAGGCGTTGCGCGCGCTGATCACGCGCGGCGGGGCCGGGCCGTCCGTGGCGTTGCCCGGCTCGGCAGAGAACAGCACCTTGCCTTCGCTGTCGGTGATGCGCGCGATCAGGTAGGGCTCGATGCGGTGGCCGCCGTTGGCAAAGACTCCATAGGCCGCGGCCAGGCGCAGCGGCGAAGTGGTGCCGGTGCCCAGTGCCAGCGGCAGGTAGCGCGGCAGCCGTCTGGGCGCGAAGCCGAAGCGGCTGGCGAACTCCACCGCGTACGGGATGCCGATCGCCTGCAGCGTGCGGATCGCCGGCAGGTTGCGCGATTCGGCCAGCGCCTGGCGCACGGTGATGGGGCCGACAAAGCGCCCGTCGTCATTGGTCGGCTGCCAGCGCGAACCATTGGGCAGCGGCGCGTCGTTGATCAGCGTGCGGGGCGACACGCCGCGCTCCAGCGCCGCCGCATAGACGAAGGGCTTGAAGGTCGAGCCCGGCTGGCGCTGCGCCTGGGTGGCATGGTTGAAGCGGCTGGTGGCAAAGTCGGCGCCGCCCACCATCGCCTCGATCGCGCCGGTGGCGCCGTCCAGCGATACCAGCGCGGCTTGCGGACCCTGCGACAGGTCCTTGACGAACTTGCGGTGGCGCCGCGCGTAGCCTTCCAGCCCGCCGTGCACTGCATCGTAAGCCAGCGTCTGGCGCACCGACGACACCGTGGTGTAGACGTTCAGCCCGCGCGTGTAAGCCTCGTCGCCAAAGCGCTCGCGCGCCAGCTGGCGCGCGAGTTCGGCCACGTACTCGGCATGCCCGGCAAAGCTGCCGGGGCTATCGTCGGAGATCGCCAGGCGCGCGGCGCGGGCCTCGCGGTAGTCGTCCTGGCTGATCATGCCCAGCGCCAGCATGCGGCCCAGCACATATTCCTGGCGCCGCTTGGCGCGCGGGAAGTTGATCACCGGGTTGATGGACGAGGGGGCCTTGGGCAGCCCCGCCAGCATGGCCGTCTCGGCCAGCGACAACGACGCCAGCGGTTTGCCGAAGTACGCATGCGCGGCGCTGCCGAAGCCGTAGGCATGCTCGCCCAGGTAGACCTGGTTCATATACAGCTCAAGGATGCGGTCCTTGGGCAGGGTCTGGTCGATGCGCCAGGCCAGCAGCATTTCATACCACTTGCGCGCGAGCGTCTTTTCGCGCGACAGGTAGAAATTGCGCGCCACCTGCATGGTGATGGTGGAGGCGCCCTGCGCATAGCCCTGGCCCAGGTTGGCCAGCGCGGCGCGCAGCACGCCGGGGAAGTCGACACCCTCGTGCTGGTAGAACTGGTCGTCCTCGGCTGCCAGCAGCGCCTGGACCATGCGCGACGGCATCTGCCCGAAGGGGATGAACTCGCGGTGCTCGCTGCCGAACTCGCCGATCTGCACGTTGTCGCTGGTGTAGATCCGCAGGGGCACGTCGGGCCGGTAGTCGCGCAGGGCGTCGACTGGGGGAAGCTGCCGCAGGCTTACCACCGCGGCAAAGCCGGCAAGCAAGGCACCGGCTGCAGCCAGCGCCAGTACGGCGCCGCCTGCCTTGACTGCGATTTTTTTCATGCGCGCATTTTACCCGCTGGCTGACTGGTGCTAGCGCCTGGCCGCCAGCGGCAACGGATTGCCGAGCTCGTCATGGTCGACGGGCGGCGTGCCGGTGGGGGCCGGCGGGGCGGGCGGGACGGGCTGGGCCGTAGCCACGCGCAGCCTGGCCTGCCCGTGATGCCGGGCAAATTCGCCCAGCGCCAGCCAGGTTTCCTCGCGTTCGATAATGGTGAAGTGATCCGTGGCTGGCACGGTCTGCAGCGCCACCGGGCCGGGCCAGGCGGCCATGAGCCGTTCCGAGCATTCATGGGGCACCACTTCATCGGTCTCGGCCAGCAGCACCTTGGTGCTTTGCACGACCTTCTTGCAATGCGAGATCGAATCGAAATGGTGGCGCATCAGCTGGCGCAGCGGCACCAGCGGGAAGCGCTTGCGCACCAGTTCAAGCAGTGAGTCGTAGGGCGTGATCAGCTGCAGGCTCTCGAAGTCCTGCAGGTCCGCCAGCTGGATCGCGACGCCGGTGCCCAGGCTGCGCCCCACCACATGCACACGGGTGTCGGGGAAGACACGCCGCGCATGCAGCAGGAACTGGCTGGCGTCGGCCACTGCGGCGCCCTCGGACGGGAGGCCGTCGGAGTGTCCCAGGCCGCGGTAGTCGTAGGTGGCGAAGGCCATGCCGGCGGGCAGCCAGCGTGCGTACTGCAGCGTTTCGAGCACATCCTCGCCACGCCCGGGCAGGTAGAACAGCAGGTCGCGCACGTTGTCGCCGGGGGTATGGTAGATGTAGCCGCGCACCACGCCGCCGGGGATCAGGTGCGAGTAGCCAATGATGCCGTCGGGCAGGTCGCGCGGCGGACGCCGGCGCGCATCGAACAGCAGCCGCTCCTGGTTGAGCGTCAGGTAGGTCCAGTAGCATGCGAAGCCGCTGGCAGTCATCAGCGCGGCTGCCAGCGTACGGCGGGTGATCAATGGCATGGCTAGTCTTCAGTGTCGCTGCCAGGCGAGGCGCACCAGCGCCGGCCTTGCCGCCCAGCCGCGCAGCCTACCTCATTTTTGTCTGGCGCAAGCGCGCAGCGCAAGCCGGCCGGCGCAGTTCTTGTACGATATACCTCATTCACGCGCGCGCGCCCCCTCCCGAGACGACGCGCATACGGAGCAAACAGGCATGAGCGAGCAGAAACACGAGCAATACCGCGCCGAAGAGGCGCAGGCGATGGAACGCGTGGTCGCGGCGACGCGGCAGGTGCAGGTGGCCTTCACCGCCTTGCAGACCCACTATCCGCCGCAGGGCAGCGGCAAGCCATCCAAGCTTGCGCTGCAGACGTTCGATGCGGCGCTGCAGGCGCTGGAAGATGCCCAGGCCACCTTCGACGAGATCCTGAACGACCTGCTCGACGAAAAACGCTGACCCCGGCCCGGCATGGCGCGGGGGCAATACATGGCCGGGAGCCTGTGATAAGGTTGCCGGAATACAGCCGCCCGGCCTGCCGCCGCACCTGAACTGCACGGCACGCGCCACGGGACGGCAGGGCAGCGGCCGCGACGCGCGCCGCCTGCTGATACAGGAGACCCGCCGTCATGCACCGTGCCGCCCATCCCGCTGCGCCTTCCGATGTTGCCCCCCAGGCTGCCCATGTCGACCCGACCGATGCCGACCGCGCCGGCCTGATCGCCCGCGCGCATGCGCGCTCGGCCGGCTTCGGGCTGGATGCGCGCCATGCGCCCGGCTTCGATGCCGTCAGCCCGCGCGCGCTGGGTGAGCTGGTGGACGCCAGCTGCGACCTGTACCGCCATGCCTTGCCGGTGATGGAGACCCTACACGCGCAGATCGCCAATACCGACAGCATGGTGCTGCTGACCGACAGCAGCGGCGTGATCCTGCACAGCCTGGGCGACGGCGACTTCGTTGCGCGGGCGCGGCGCGTTGCGCTGGCGCCGGGGGTGTCGTGGTCGGAGCCGAGCAAGGGCACCAACGCCATCGGCACCGCACTGGCCGAGGCCCGCCCCACCCTGATCCACGCCAGCGAGCATTTCCTCGAGTCCAACCACCAGCTGACCTGCTCATGCGCGCCGATCGCCAGCCCGACCGGTGCCATCCTGGGCACGCTCGATGTCAGCGGCGATCATCGCGGCTTCCACCGGCACACCATGGCGCTGGTGCGGATGTCGGCGCAGATGATCGAGAACCACCTGTTTGCCAACCACTTCCCGGACGCGCTGCTGGTGCGCTTCCATGCGCGGCCCGAGTTCGTCGGCACGCTGTTCGAGGGCATGGCGGCGTTCTCGCCCGACGGTGCTTTCCTGGCTGCCAACCGCAGCGGCCTGTTCCAGCTGGGGCTGGCCCCGCACGCGCTGGCGGCAGCCGGCTTTGCCGGGCTGTTCGGCCAGCCGGTGCGCGCGGCGATGCAGGCGCGCAGCGGCGCGGCGGGATCACTGCAGACGCTGACGCTGCCCAGCCGGGTACAGGTGTTTGCCCGCATCGAATACCTGGCCACGCCCATCGCGGTGCGCCAGCCCAGCGCCGAAGATCCGCTGCCGCCGGCACTTGCCGCGCTCGATACCGGCGACGCCGCCGTGGCCGCAGTGCTGCGCCGCGTGCGCAAGGTCAGCGGGCGCGATATCACCATCCTGGTCCAGGGCCGCACCGGCACCGGCAAGGAGTGGCTGGCGCGTGCCATCCACGCCGCCTCGCCGCGCGCCGGCGGGCCTTTCGTCGCGGTCAACTGCGCGGCCATCCCCGAATCGCTGATCGAGGCCGAACTGTTCGGCTACGAAGAAGGCGCCTTCACTGGCGCGCGCCGCCGCGGCAGCGAGGGCAAGGTCGTGCAGGCGCACGGCGGCACGCTGTTCCTGGATGAGATCGGCGACATGCCGCTGGCACAGCAGGTGCGGCTGATGCGTGTGCTGCAGGAGCGTGCGGTTACCCCGCTGGGCAGCGCCCGCGCGCTGCCGGTCGATGTGCGCGTGGTCTGCGCCACCCACCGCGACCTGCGCGCGATGATTGCCGATGGCGCCTTCCGCGAAGACCTGTACTACCGCATCAATGCGCTGGCCGTGACCCTGCCGTCGCTATGCGAGCGCAGCGACCTGCCGCTTCTGGTCGATCGCATCCTGCAGCGGCAGGGCGAAGACGCCGGCTTGCCGTCCCCGGTGCATGTCGACGCGCAGGTGCTGGCGCTGCTGCGCCGGCACCCGTGGCCGGGCAATATCCGGCAGCTTGCCAACGTGCTGCGCACGGCGGCGATCCTGGCGGAAGGGGAGGCGGAGATCGGGGTGGAACACCTGCCGGAAGGGTTTGAGCAGGAGTGTGGCGATGAGGTGGAGCGCTGTGATGCAGCGGCTTCTGCGCAGCCGCCGGCGTCCTCAAAGGCCAGCCGGATGCGCGACTGGGAAGCTGGCCTGATCCGGCAGGCGCTCGCCAGGCACGGCGGCAATGTCAGCCACGTGGCGCGTGAGCTGGGGGTGTCGCGCAATACGATCTATCGGAGGTTGAGGGAGGGGTTGGAAGGCGAGCCGGAATCGGAGCGCTGAGGCAGTCCCGGGAGGTGTCAGGAATTCTGTGTGCTGAGGTCGGTTAAATAAATCTCAGCGTAGGGCGTTGGTGAAGCGGTCACCGAAGAGAATGGCGAACTGGTTGGCCGCTTGTTTCCAGGTGATGGGCGGCATCTTCCAGTCTTTCTCGATGTTGCGCAAGGCCAGGTAAAGCAGCTTGCTGGCCGCCTCGTCGCTGGGGAAGTGACCTCGGTTCTTGACGATCTTGCGCAACTGCATGTGCATGCTTTCGATGGCGTTGGTCGTGTAGATGATCCTGCGCACTTCGGGCGGGTAGACGAAGAACGGGATGACCTGCTCCCATTGGCGGCGCCACATGTCGGTCACCGTGGGGAATTTGCGGCCCCAATCGCTGGCGGCGAACGCCTGCAGCGCGCCGGCGGCGGCGTCGGCCGTGGCAGCCTGGTAAATCGGCTTGAGCGCGGCCGCCAGGCCCTTGCGGTCCTTCCAGCTCGCCAGGTTCAGCGAGTTGCGGATCAGGTGGACGATACAGGTCTGGATTTGCGCGCCGGGGTAGACGGCCTCGATCGCTTCGGGGAAGCCACGCAGGCCGTCGACGACGGCGACCAGGATGTCGTCCAGGCCGCGGTTCTTCAACTCGTTGAAGACCTTGAGCCAGAACTTGGCGCCCTCGGTTTGCTCGATCCACAGGCCGAGCACCTCCTTGCGCCCGTCGGCGCGGATACCCAAGGCCAGGTAGACGGCCTTGTTCCTGACGGTGCCTTCGTCGCGGATCTTCAGGCGCAGCGCGTCGAAGTAGACGATGGGGTACATCGCCTCCAGCGGACGCTGCTGCCATTGTTCGACCTCGGCCAGCACTTCGTCGGTGATGGTGGAAATCAGGTCAGGCGAGACCTGCAGCCCATACAGTTCCTGCAAATGGCCCTGAATCTCACGCACGCTCATCCCGCGCGCATACATGCTGATTACGTGGTCGTCGAAGCCGGACAGCCGGCGTTGGTACTTGGCGACCAGTTGCGGCTCGAAGGTGGCTTGCCGGTCGCGCGGAATGTCCAGTTCCAGCTCGCCGTTGGGCGTGATGACGGTCTTTGCACTGCTGCCGTTGCGGTGATTGCCGCTCTTGCCTTGCTTGGCCTCGCTGGCCAGATGGTGCGTCAGTTCGGCGGCAAGCATACGCTCGGCCAACTGCTTCTTGAGCAGGCCGGCCAAGCCTGATTCACCGAGAATCGACTCGGCGTCCTTGTTCTGTACCTGAGCCAGTAGTTGATCGATCAACTCATCCGGAAACAGCTTCGGCGCGCTCGATTTCTTGCTCTTCTTGGTCATGCTTGTTGTTTCGGTCATAAGGGCGTTTCTTTCGATATCGTCTCATGACCTCAACACACAAGAAATCTGACAGGCTCCAGTCCCGCCGACCGCTTGTTTGCTCCCTCTCCCGCAAGCGGGAGAGGGAGCACTCCGTCGGCAAGCAACTACCGACATCAGCAAGCAATCACCCTCACAACCCCGGCTGCGCCGCCAGCCACGCAGCCTCTTCATCGCTGAACAACTCCGACCGGGTCAGGAACCGCTTCCCCGTCCGTCCCTCCAGCGAGAACATCCCGCCTGCCCCTGGCACCACATCGATCACCAGCCGCGTGTGCTGCCAGTACTCGAACTGCGCCCGCGTCATATAGAACTGCGCGCCGCCGATCTCGCCCAGGCAGACATCGGCCTGCCCCACCAGTAGTTCGCCGGCGGGGTAGCACATCGGCGCGCTGCCGTCGCAGCAGCCGCCGGACTGGTGGAACATCAGCGGGCCATGCCGCGCGGCCAGCTCCGCGATCAGCGTGAGCGCGGCCGGGGTTGCCACCACGCGTGCGACCGGCGCGGTGGCGGGAGCGGACGTCGAGCCCGCCATGGTCAGAAGAACCCGAGCGCGTTGGGGCTGTAGCTCACCAGCAGGTTCTTGGTCTGCTGGTAGTGGTCGAGCATCATGCGATGGTTCTCGCGGCCGATGCCGGACTGCTTGTAGCCCCCGAATGCGGCATGCGCGGGGTAGGCGTGGTAGCAGTTGGTCCACACGCGCCCCGCCTGGATGCCGCGGCCCATGCGGAATGCGCGCGCGCCGTCACGTGTCCAGACACCCGCACCGAGCCCGTAGAGCGTGTCGTTGGCGATGGCCAGCGCCTCTTCCTCGTCCTTGAAGGTGGTCACCGACACCACCGGCCCGAAGATCTCTTCCTGGAAGATCCGCATCTTGTTGTGGCCGGCAAACACCGTTGGCTTGACGTAGTAGCCGCCCGCGAGGTCGCCGTCCAGCACGTTGCGCTCGCCGCCGGTGAGGCACTGCGCGCCTTCCTTGCGGCCCAGGTCGATGTACGACAGGATCTTCTCCAGTTGTTCGGCGGACGCCTGCGCGCCGATCATGGTGCCGGTGTCGAGCGGATGGCCCTGGCGGATCGCGGCCACGCGCTTAAGCGCGCGCTCCATGAAGCGGTCGTAGATCGATTCCTGGATCAGCGCGCGCGACGGGCAGGTGCAGACCTCGCCCTGGTTCAGCGCGAACATGGCAAAGCCTTCCAGCGCCTTGTCGAAGAAGGCGTCGTCGGCGGCCAGCACGTCCTCGAAGAAGATGTTGGGCGACTTGCCGCCCAGCTCCAGCGTCACCGGGATCAGGTTCTGCGACGCGTACTGCATGATCAGCCGGCCGGTGGTGGTCTCGCCGGTGAACGCCACCTTGCTGATGCGCGGGCTTGATGCCAGCGGCTTGCCGGCTTCCAGCCCGAAGCCGTTGATCACATTGATCACGCCCGGCGGCAGCAGGTCGCCGATCACTTCCATCAGCACCAGGATCGAGGCCGGCGTCTGTTCCGCCGGCTTGAGCACCACGCAGTTGCCGGCGGCCAGCGCCGGGGCCAGCTTCCAGGTGGCCATCAGCAGCGGGAAGTTCCAGGGGATGATCTGGCCGACCACGCCCAGCGGCTCATGGAAATGGTAGGCAATGGTGTCGGCGTCGATCTCGGAGATGCCGCCTTCCTGCGCACGGATGCAGCCGGCAAAGTAGCGGAAGTGGTCGACCGCCAGCGGCAGGTCGGCGGCGGTGGTTTCGCGCACCGGCTTGCCGTTGTCGATGCTCTCGGCCACTGCCAGCAGCTTCAGGTTGGCCTCGATGCGGTCGGCGATGCGGTTCAGGATATTGGCGCGCTCGGTGGTGGAGGTGTGAGCCCACGCGGCCTTGGCGGCATGCGCGGCGTCCAGCGCTGCGTCGACATCCTGCTGGCCGGAGCGCGGCACGCGCGTGAACGGCTTGCCGGTGATCGGGGTGATCGATTCGAAGTACTCGCCGCCGGCGGGCGGCACCCAGGCGCCGCCGATGTAGTTCTCGTACTGCTGCTTGTAGGGGTTGTTGACGCCCAGCTGGGCGATTTCCGCCATGTTCATGTCTCGCTCCGTTCAGTGATTTCTGTGGTGTCGTCACGGCATTCCGGCCATGCGCACAACAGGCAGATCGCAAGAGCTGTGCCGGGGCGGGAATCGAACGAAAGAACGGGGAAAAGCGGGGGGCGCGTGCGCGTGGCACGGGTGGGATATGTCACACGCCGGCACGGCTGTGCCAGCGCGTGACACCGGGTGTTCCAGAATGGAACACCCGGGGCAGGGCTTCAGTGCCCGGGGCCTGCGGCGCGCAGCGCCTTGACCGCGGCGGGCGTCACGTCGGCCGGCTGGCCGCCCCAGGTGGCGCGCAGGTAGTTGGCCAGCAGCGCCAGCTCGTCGTCGCTCATGCGCGCGGCAAAGCCCGGCATGTCCTGCATGGCCTCCGCGCCGGGGAAGCGCTGCGCCTCGATGCCGTCGAGCATCGACACGATCAGGTTGCGCGCATCGGTGTTGCGCACGGTCGAGTTGCCGGCCATCGATACCGCCACGTGCGGCTTGCCTTCGCCCTCGCGGCCGTGGCAGCCGGCGCAGACCGCCACATAGTGGCGGCGGCCCGGTGCCAGTTGCGCGGCATCGGCGTTGACGGGCTTGACTGGCTGCGGTGCGGGCGGCTTGTCCCCGAGCAGGTAGGTCGTCATCGCCGCCAGGTCGCCCTTGTTCAGGTACTGGCTGCTCAGATAGATCGCCGCCAGAATCATTCATATCCCGGCGGCCGGCCGTCCAAAGATCGGCCGGATAGGTGAAGGCGTTTAGCCCTGCGGCTGGCGCCGGCTGTCGGGCACGAAATGCCGGAGCGAACCGTCGCCATAGGCGCGCTGCACTTCGGATATCACCACGTGATAGCCGTCATACCACTTGCGGTACTGGCGCTTGGCGTCCAGGTGCCGCGGGTGGGTGGCGAAGGCCTGCAGGGAGTCCTTGTCGCGCCAGTAGTAGCTGGCGTTGGACAACTGGCCATCTGGCGAGCGCCAGGACTCGGCACCGACAAAGCCGGGTATGCCGGCGGCGATCTCGTCGATCAGGGCGCTAAGGCGGTGGAACTCGTCATCGGCCTGGCCGGGCCGGTAAATAAAGGCTGCGATATACATCAAGGGCTCTGCGTGAGGAACGGTTTCAGGCCGGGCGCGAGGTCAGCGCCAGCCGCAGCGCCAGCAGCACCAGCACGGCCGCAAGGCCGCGCGACTGCAGTGTCGCGGCCTTGGGGTGGCGTGACAGGAAGCGGCGCACGGTACCGCCAGCCGCGCCGAGCAACGCGTGAAACACGGTGGCGATCACTGTCAGGACCAGGCCAAGCATGAGCAGCTGCTGGGCTACGCCGCCCTTGCCGGGATCGACGAACTGCGGCAGGAAGACCATGAAGAACAGCAGCGCCTTGGGATTGAGCAGGCTGTTCAGCATGGCGCGCACAAACACCGAGCGCAAGGACGCTTGCGTCACCACTGCCTCCTTCAGCGCAAGCGGCTGCCGGAGCGCCTTGACCGCCATCCACAGCAGATAGGCCGCGCCGGCATAGCGGATCAGGTCGAACGCCGGCGCCCACGCCATTACCAGGGCGGTGATGCCGGTGGCGGTCAGGACCGTGAGGACCAGGTCGGCCACGGCAATCCCCAGTGCCGTCGCAACGCCGCCCCGAGGGCCATAGGTGATGCCATGTGCCATCACGAATGCCATGTTCGGGCCGGGTGACAGGAGCAGCAGCATCACTGCCGCGGCGAAGATCGACAGGGTGGTCAGGGCAATCATGTGCAGGAAATGGTTAGCGTTGACTAGGCATGCAGGCTATTCTTCTGGCCTGATACACGCAAAGCATTGTTCTAGATACAAAGCATGGCCCACGTGCGCTACAAAACCATTGTTGACGAGATTTCCGCGCGCATTCATTGCGGCGAGCTGCCTCCGGGCACGCAACTGCCGACGGTGCGTGCGCTGATGAAGCAGTACGGCGTGGCGCTGGCGACCGCGGCACGCGTCTATGTCGAGCTGGAGGCCGTCGGGCTGGTGGTCGGCGAGACCGGCAGGGGCACGTTCGTGCGCGATACCTCGCTGCCGCGCGGCCTGGGGCTGGAACAGCATCCGGTGCGCGCCGGCGCGGTGGACCTGACCTTCAACTATCCGTCGCTGCCCGGGCAGGTTGAACTGTTGCGCGATGGCTTGCGCAGCATCGCGGCCTCGGGCGATCTCGACGCGCTGCTGCACTCCGCGCCGCAGGGCGGGCGCCCGCACGAACGGCAGGCCGTCGCCAGGCACCTGCGCAACCGCGGCATCCGGGTGCCGGGCAGCCAGGTGCTGATCGTCAATGGCGCGCAGCAGGGCCTGGCGGTGACGGTGATGGGACTGCTCAATCCCGGCGACGTCTTGGCGGTTGACGCGCTGACGTATCCGGGCATGAAGGCGCTGGCGCAGCTGTACCGGCTCGACCTGGAGCCATTGCCGGCGACCGCCGCGGGCCTGGACCTGGATCGGCTTGCCGCGCTCTGCAAGCGGCGTCCGGTGCGGGCGGTCTACACCATGCCGACCATGCACAATCCGCTGGGCTATGTCATGAGCGAGGCGGACCGTGGCCGTCTTGCGGCCCTGGCGCAACGGCATGATCTGCTGATCATTGAAGACGGTGCCTATGCCTTCCTTGCCGAACCGGCGCCGAAGCCGGTGTTCACCTTCGCGCCAGAGCGGACCGTCTACGTCTCGGGCTTGTCGAAAAGCGTGGCATCGGGCCTGAGGATGGGGTTCGTCGCGGCGCCCGGGCCGCTGGTGCCGGCCCTGGAACGCGCCATTCGCGTGTCAACCTGGAACACGCCGTCGCTGACCGTGGCGTTAGGCTGCCTCTGGATCGAAGCCGGCACCGTCGATGACCTGGAGGAGCGCAAGCGCAAGGACGCCCGGCGCAGGCAGAGCCTGGCGCGGCGCATCCTGCGCGGCTGCCGCGTCACGGCGCACCCGTCTTCATACTACCTGTGGCTTGAACTCGAGGAGGACCTGCGCGCCGACCAGGTCGCGGCTGCCCTGGAGCAAGAGGGTGTGCTGGTGACGACGGCCGAGCCGTTCGCGGTCGGAGCGAGCGTGCCGCATGCGCTGCGGCTGGCGCTCGGGTCGATCTCGATGGATGCGCTGGAGCAGGCGTTGCGCAAGGTTCGGCGGGCGGTGGCAGCCTGAAGCGGCGGCAAAGGCTGCCGCGTCAGCGGAACACCAGCGTCCTGCCGCCGTTGCGCAGGACCCGATGTTCCGCATGCCATTTCACCGCCCGCGCCAGCGCCACGCATTCCACATCGCGTCCGATGGCGGTCAGCTGCGCGGCATCCATGGCATGGTCCACGCGTGCGACTTCCTGTTCGATGATGGGGCCTTCGTCGAGGTCGCCGGTCACGTAGTGCGCTGTGGCGCCGATCAGCTTGACGCCGCGCTCGTAGGCCTGCGCGTAGGGGCGCGCGCCCTTGAAGCTGGGCAGGAAGGAATGATGGATGTTGATGGCGCGGCCCTCCAGGCGGCGGCACAGATCGTCGGACAAGACCTGCATATAGCGGGCCAGGACGACCAGGTCGATACTGTAGTCGCAGACCAGGTCCCACAGTCTCGCTTCCTGCGCGGCCTTGCCTTGCGGCGTGGCATTGAGCAGGGGCAGGTGATGGAACGGGATGTCGTAGCTCGCCGCAAGCTGGTAGAAGTCCTTGTGGTTGGAGACGATCGCCGGAATCTCGATGGGCAACTGGCCGGTGCGGTAGCGGAACAGCAGGTCGTTCAGGCAGTGGCCGATCTTTGACACCATCAGCATCACGCGCGGCTTGCGCGCGGCGTCGTGGAGGGACCAGTCCATTTCATGCGCGGCCGCCACGCCCGCCAGCGTGCTGCGCAGGGCAGCGAGCGCATCGCCGCCATCCTGGCCTTCTGGCAGCGGCCGCTGGAAGTGCACGCGCATGAAAAACCGCGCGCTGTCGCGATCGCCGAACTGCGCGGAATCTACGATATTGGCGCCGGCTTCCACCAGCAGCGCCGAGACGGCATGGACAATGCCTGGACGGTCGGGGCACGACAGCGTCAGGATGTAGCTGGCGCTTTCGGTCTGGATCACTGGCATGGGCACTCCGGTATCCGCTTGCATCGATGTTCAGGCCTTGGTCCGTTCGCTGGCCGGATCGTACGGCGCGCGCAGATGGATGCGCGCGGGCAGCAGTTGCCCGGCCAGGTCCACGTGATACTTGCCGCCCTCGATCCATGCCGCGTCGGCCGGACCATCGGCGCGTGCCAGAAGCCCCATGCCCACCGGACAGCCAAGGGTGTGGCCGAACGCGGCCGACGTCACGAAGCCGGCCGGGCGCACGGTGCCGTCCTGGGCGGTGCGCAGGATGGCCTCCCCGCCCCAGAGCATGGCCTCGCTGGCGCCGTCCAGCGTGACCACGGCAACGCGGCGCCGCACCTGCGCGGTGCCGCCGGCAGCGCGCAGCTTGAGCAGCGCTTCGCGCCCGCGGAACGGGATGCCCGTGTTCAGCTTGCAGGCAAAAGACAGCCCGGCCTCGAACGGATGAATGTCGGTGGTCAGTTCGCGGCTCCAGGCGCGGTAGCCCTTTTCGATGCGCAGCGATTCGATGGCGTAGTAGCCGGCATTGACCAGTCCGAAGCGTTTCCCGGCCTCGTGCAGGGTGTCATGGACGCCCACGGCGAATTCCACCGGGACATACAGTTCCCAGCCCAGTTCGCCCACATAGGTCAGGCGTGTCGCGCGCACCGTGGCATAGCCGAGATCAATCTCTTTCGAGGTGCCGAACGGGAACGCCTGATTGGAAAAATCGGTGCACGACACGCTCTGCAGCAGCTCGCGCGAGCGCGGGCCCATCACCGCCAGCACGGCGAACTGGCCGGTGACATCGACAATCGCGCAGCGCTTGTCGGCGGGAATCAGGCGCTCGATATAATTGAAGTCGCGCGTGGTCTGCGCCGAGCCGGTCACCAGCAAGTACTGGTCGTGCGCCAGCCGCGTCACGGTCAGGTCGGATTCATAGGTGCCGCGGTCGTTGAGCATGGCGGTGTACACGGTCTGCCCCGGCGGCACGGCCACGTCGTTGCTCATCACGTATTGCAGCACGGCCTCGGCATCGGCACCCTTGACGATGTACTTGGAGAACGAACTCATATCGAACAGCGCCACTGCCTCGCGGCAGGCGCGGTGTTCTGCGCCGCTCCACGGCAGCCAGTTCTGCTGCCCGAACGAGTAGCGGATCTCGGGCGACTGTCCGGCAGGCGCGAAGAAGTTTGGCCGCTCCCAACCCATCTTGCTACCGAAATTGGCGCCGGCAGCGTGCAGGTGGGCATAGAGCGGCGAGCGCCGGAACGGCCGCGCCGTATCCAGTTCCCGGTTGGGCCAGGGCATCGCGTAGTGCAGGCCCAGCGTTTCCTTGACGCGGTCGTGCAGCCAGCTCTCGTTGCCGTTGAAGCCGGCAAAGCGGCGGATATCGACCGGCCACAGGTCCATGGTCGGCTCGCCTGCGACGATCCATTCCGCCAGCGCCATGCCGGCGCCGCCGGCAGACGCAATCCCCATTGAGTTGAAGCCCGCGCCCACGTAGAAATTACGAAGCTCGGGCGCTTCGCCGAGGATGAAGTTGTTGTCCGGCGTGAAGGACTCGGGCCCGTTGTAGAACTGCTTGACCTGCGCCGACTCCAGTGCCGGAACGCGGATCAGCGCGTTCTCCATCAGGATCTCGAACTGGTCCCAGTCATCAGGCAGCATCTGGAACTCGAACGGCTCGGGAATGCCCTGCATGCCCCACGGCTTGGCATTGGGCTCGAAACCGCCCATCACCAGCCCGCCCACTTCTTCCTTGAAGTAGATGAAGCCGTCCGGGTCGCGCATCACCGGCAGGTCAGGGTGCACGCCGGCGATGCGCTCGGTGACGATGTAATAGTGCTCAGCCGAGTGCAGCGGCACGGTCACGCCGCACATCTGGCCGACCTTGCGCGCCCACTGGCCGGCGCAGTTGACGACGATCTCGGCCTCGATGCGGCCTTCGTCGCCGGCCTTGTTGCGCCAGCTCACGCCGGTGGCGCGGCCATCGCGGGTATGGATCGCGGTGATTTTCGTATCCTGCGCGATGACCGCGCCGCGGCTGCGCGCGCCGCGCGCCAGCGCCTGGGTCAGGTCGGTCGGGTTGGCCTTGCCGTCGCCCGGCAGCCAGACCGCCCCAAGCAGGTCGTCGGTGCGCATCACCGGCCACAGTTCGCCGGCCTGCGCGGGCGAGATCACCTCGCAATCCACGCCATAGGCCCGCGCCACTGCCGCGGTGCGGCGCAGTTGCGTCATGCGTTCCGCAGTGCGCGCGACCGACAGCGAGCCGCATTGCTTCCAGCCGGTGCCGAGGCCCGTTTCCGCTTCCAGTTCGCTGTACAGCTGGGTGGAGTAGCGGATCAGTTTCGTCATGCTTTCCTGCGAGCGCAGTTGCCCGACCAGCCCGGCCGCGTGCCAGGTGGTGCCGCAGGACAGCTGTCCCTGTTCCAGCAGGACCACGTCCTTCCAGCCGAGCTTGGTCAGGTGATAGGCGACGCTGCAACCGATGATGCCGCCGCCGATGATGACGACGCGGGAGTGGGATGGGATGACAGGGGACATGGCGGGAAAACCTCGGCAGGAAAGTGGTTGGCGTTGCCTGCCATGTTATGCAAAAAAACGCCAACCAACAACACAAAATGCCACATGCATCGGCGGATCAGCGCGCCAGTTGCAGTGTCAGGATCCCCGCCAGGACCAGCGCGGTTGCAATCAGCCGCCGCCGGTCGAAGGGCTCGCGCAGCAGGAAGTGGCCCAGCAACGCGGCAAAGATCACGCTCGATTCACGCAGCGCCGCCAGCTTGGTCACGGGCGCCATGGTCATCGCCCACAGCATCAGCGCATACGAGCCCACCCGGTTGATGCCGCCGATCCACGCGCGCTTCCATTCCGTGCGCATCAGCGTGACCAGCGCGGTGCCGCGCCGGCTGAAGGCGTAGGTCGGCATGAAGATGTGCGACATCGCCTGCAGCCAGACGATGTAAGTGAAGACCTCGCCGTAGCGCTTGACCGCGGTGCCATCGATTACGGTGCCGCCCGCCAGGCAGGCCCCGGCCAGCAGCGCAAAGCCGAGCAGGTCGGGCGTTTGCCGTCGCCAGCGCACCAGGCTGACCAGCCCGCAGCAGATCAGTGCAATGCCGGCATAGCCGCCAGGCCCCAGCCGTTCGCTGCCGGCCAGCAACAGCAGGATCGCCACCATCATCGGCGCCGAGCCGCGCATCAGCGGATAGGCCTGGCTGAAGTCGCCGCGGTTGTAGGCGGCCACCAGCGACAGCTTGTAGCCGACCTCCAGTGCCACGGTGGCCAGCAGGAAAGGCCAGACCTGGGGCGCGGGCAGCGGCACCAGGAACAGGAAGGGCAGCGCCACCAGCAGGCAGAAGGTGTCAATCAGCGCCATCGACGACAACCGGTCGCCGCCGATCTTGACGATGGCGTTCCACGACGCATGCATCAGCGCGGACAGCATCACGGCGGCAAAGGCGAGGCCGTGAAAGTCTGGGGGGAGGGACATGAAGGAGGGGTCGTTCTTGTGGTCTTCTGATGCGTTCGCAAGTCCGCTGGTTTGCTCCTCTCTCCCGCAAGCGGGAGAGAGGAGCCTGCTGCCGGGTGTTGGAGGAAAACGCCTTAAGCCGCTTCCGCCAGCGGCGCCTGCGCCTTGATCCCCATCTCGCCCAGCACCTCGCCGATTGCCGTCACGACATTGCGCATCTCGTTGTCATCAATTGCACCAATGCACCCGACGCGGAAGGTCTCCATCTGCGTCAGCTTGCCCGGATACAGGATGTAGCCGCGCTCGCGCACCTTGGCATAGAAGGTCTTGAAGTCATAGCGCGCATCGGCCGGCGCATGGAAGGTGACGATGATCGGCGCCTGCACCGCCGCCGGCAGGAAGGCGCGGAAACCGAGTGCGGCCATGCCCTGCACCAGCGCGTCGCAGTTCCTGCGGTAGCGCGCGCCGCGCACCGGCTGGCCGCCTTCTTCCAGGAACTGGTCGAGCGCGGCGCGGAAGGCCGCCACCACGTGCGTGGGCGGCGTGAAGCGCCACTGCGTGGTCTTCTGCATGTAGACGTACTGGTCATACAGGTCCAGCGCCAGCGAGTGGCTGTTGGCCTGGCTGGCTTCCAGCACGTCCTTCTTCACCAGCACGAAGCCCATGCCCGGCACGCCCTCGATGCACTTGCCGGTGGCGGCCACCAGCGCGTCGAACGGCATGGTGCGGGCGTCGATCTCGATCGCGCCGAACGAGCTCATCGCGTCGACGATCAGCCCCTTGCCCAGTCGCTGGCACAGCGCGGCGATGTCCTGCAGCGGGTTGAGCACGCCGGCGCCGGTCTCGCAGTGCACCTGCGCCACGTGGGTAATCGACGGATCGCGCCGGATGGCCTCTTCGATCACCGCGGCGGTGGCGGGCTGGTCTTCGGGGATCGGCAGTTCCACGCTGGCGCGGCCCAGCACCTTGCAGATCTTGAGGATGCGCTGGCAGTAGGCGCCGTTCTGCGGCACCAGCACCTTGCCGTCGCGCGGCACCACGTTGGCAATGGCGGCTTCCACCGAGAAGGTGCCGCTACCCTGCATCGGCACGCACACATGGGTGCCTTCGCCGTGGACGATGCGCACCAGGTCGTCGCACAGGCTGCGCGTGATGGTGTTGAAGGCGGTGTCCCACGAACCCCAGTCGCGCAGCATGGCCTGCTTGGTGGCGAGCGAGGTGGTCAGGGGGCCGGGGGTCAGAAGGATCGGGTCGTTGCCGCGAATCATGGTGAGCTCCTGATTGGGAAGGAGTGGAGATAGGAGAAGGTCAGTCGTTGCCCTGGCGCCAGGCCTGGGTCTTGCAATCGAGCACGCGTTGCAGCAGGTAATAGAGCAGGCAGGCGAAGGCCGAGGTCAGCACCACCAGCGTCGCCATCGCCGCCGCGGGGCCGATGTCGCCGGATTCATCCAGGTTGACGATCTCGACCGAGGCCAGCTTGGTGTCGGCGCCGTACAGGAACACCACTGCCGAGACCGTGGTCATCGCATTGATGAAGAGGTAGCGCGAGATCTCCAGGATGGCGGGCAGGCAGGCCGGCACCGTGACCTTGAAGAAGGTCTTGTAGAACGGCACCTTGAGCGACGCGGACACGGCCTCGAACTCGCTGTCGAGCTGCTTGAGCGCGGTCACGGCGGTCAGGTGGCAGGAGGCGTAATAGTGGACGATGGTCACCAGCACCAGGATCCCCAACGTCTGGTACAGCCCGTGCATCGGGTTGGCCTGCGGCACGAAGAAGAAGATGTAGCCCAGGCCCAGCACCAGCCCCGGCACGCCCATCGGCAGCACCGCCATCAGCCGCACGAAGCTGCGCAGCCAGTCCATGCCGCGGGTCTTCTCCAGCAGGTAGGCGGTGGCGAAGATGAACACCGGCCCGATCACGGCGGCCAGTCCCGCCATGCGCAGGCTGTTCAGGTAGGAATCGACCACGCCGCCCTCGACCAGCCCCACCCGGTAGTGGTTCAGCGACAGCGAGAAGTTGTACGGCCACAGCTTGACGAAGGATGCGTAGATCGCCATGCCCATCACCGCCAGCATCAGCGCCGCCATCAGCCAGCAGAACACCGCCATGATCAGGTCGAAGCGGCGACTGCGGCGCGGCACGTAGGGCACCGAGCGTGCCGACATCAGCGCCATCTGGCGGCGCTGCACGCGCGCATCGACGTAGTAGGTGACGGCCACCGGCACCAGCAGCATCAGCGATACCACCGCGCCCTGCGAGAAGTCCTGCATGCCGATCACCAGCTTGTAGATGTCGGTGGCCAGCATATGGAAATTGCCGCCGATCACCTTGGGGATGCCGAAGTCCGAGATCGCATAGGTGAACACCACCATGGCCGCGCTGACCAGGCCGTAGCGCGCGCCCGGCACGGTGATGGTGAAGAATTTGCGCACGGTCGAGGTGCCCAGCGCATCGGCCGCCTCATACAGCCGCGCGTCGGTCAGCGACAGCGCGGTGATCAGGATCATCAGCGCATGCGGGAAGGTGGCGAACACCAGCGACGCCACGATGCCCAGCGGCCCGTAGATCTGGGTGCTGCCCATCCACGGCTTGAACAGCCCCTGGTTGCCGAACCAGAAGATGAAGGAGATCGCCGCCAGCAGCGATGGCGCCAGCAGCGGGATCAGCGCCAGGTTGCGCAGCAGGCCCTTGCAGGCGATGCGGCTGCGCGTCAGCGCATAGGCAAAGCTGAACGCCAGCGGCACCGTGATGCAGGTGGCCAGGGCAGAGACCCACAGGCTGTTCCACACCGAGCGCAGCAGCGCCGGCGACTCGAAATACGCGCGGAAGTGCGCGATGCCGGCCAGGCTGCCGTCGCGGTTCTGCACGCTCTTGGCCAGGATCATCACGATCGGCGCCAGCACGAAGCATGCAAGCGCCAGCGCGGCCAGCGCCAGCAGCACGTGGGCGAGGCGGTCGGTCCAGTGTGCGCGCACCGCGGTGGCGACCAGGGCCGGCGGCGCGGGCTGCGCGCCAGGGTTGGCAGGCCCGGCCGGCCCGCTGGTGGCGGGGGCGGGGACGGTATCGGTGGCCGGCATGGTGGCAGACGTAGTGGCAGACGTGGTGGCCGGCGCCGCAGTGAGGCTCATGCGCATGCGTGGCGGAAAATGCGGATACGGTCAGCGGGAATGGCCAGGCGCAGCAGGTCGCCGGTGTTCGGGCGCAGCTCGTGCAGGTCATTGAGGGAGAGGTCGGCGTACAGTGCGCCGGACGCTGCGTCAGGCAGGCGCAGCGTCAGCCGCGAGAACGCGCCGAGGAACTCGATCTTGTCGACGGTGGCCTCCAGCACGTTGGGGCCATGCTGTTCGATGCCGCGCACGCAGACGTCTTCGGGGCGGAAGAACACCTGCACGTCCTCGTCGGCGCAACAGCCCTGGGGCGCGGCGCAGCGCATGCGCACGCCGCCCAGGTGCAGCTCGCCGTCGCCGCAGACGCGCGCGCCCAGCATATTGGTCTTGCCGACGAAGTCCGCGGCGAACGGCGTGGCCGGGCGCTGGTAGATCTGCGCCGGCGTGCCTACTTGCTCGATCGCGCCCTGGTTCATCACCACGATGCGGTCGGCCATCGACAATGCCTCTTCCTGGTCGTGCGTGACCAGGATGGTGGTGATGTTCAGCCGCTGCTGCAGCGCGCGGATCTCGCTGCGCAGCCGCACCCGCACGCGGGCATCGAGCGCTGACAGCGGCTCATCCAACAACAGTAGGCCGGGCGAGGTGGCCAGCGCGCGCGCAATTGCCACGCGCTGCTGCTGGCCGCCGGAAAGCTGCGCCGGGTACTGGTTGCCGCGCTCGGGCAGCCCCACCAGCGTCAGCAGCTCATCCACGCGGGCGCGGCGCTGGTCACGCGGCATGCGGCGGTTGACCAGGCCGTAGGCCACGTTGTCCGCCACCGTCAGGTTGGGGAACAGCGCGTAGGACTGGAACACGATGCCGTAGTCGCGCTCCATCGGCGGCAGCGTGGAGATGTCGCGCCCGCCCTGGTGGATGGTGCCGGCGCTCTGCGATTCCAGCCCGGCGATGATGCGCAGCAGCGTGGTCTTGCCGCAGCCCGACGGGCCCAGGAAGCACAGCAGCTCGCCCTGGCGCACGTCCAGGTCGATATGTTGGAGTGCCACGAAGGCGCCGCTGCTGCCGCCGAAGCGCTTGTGGATGCCTTTCAGGCTGAGGTAGGTCTCGGCCGTGGATGGGGAGGTCTGCATGGCGTGTGGGCCCGGTGTGTTCTGTTGGGGGACCCGGCGTCCTCTGCCCCGGGGCGAGGGCGCCGGTACAGGACGGCGCTCAGGCGCTCAGGGCTGCTTCTCCGACTTGCTGGCATAGCGCTTCTGCCACTCTGTCAGCACGCGCTCGCGGTTCTTGGCGATATGGCTGAAGTCGTTCTTGACCAGCATCTGCTCGTAGTTGGCCGGGATGGTCTCGATCTTTCTCGCCACGCCCGGGTAGGCGACGATGGCCCAGTCCCTGGCAAACAGCTGGTTGGCCTCCTTGCTGGCCAGCCAGTCCATATAGCGCTGCGCGGCCTCCATCTTCCTGGTGCCCTTGACGATGCCGGCAGCCTCGATGTCGTAGCCCAGGCCTTCCTTGGGGAAGATCATCTCGATCGGCGCGCCCGAGGCCAGGGTCTTGTGCGCGCGCAGTTCGAACGAGATGCCGATCGGGAACTCACCCGAGCCGGCCTGCTTGCATGGCTTGGATCCCGAATGGGTGTACTGGGCGATGTTCTCGTGCAGAGCATCCATGTACTTCCAGCCATCCTGCTCGCCATAGAGCTGCAGCCAGGCGGTCACGTCCAGGAAGCCGGTACCGGAAGAGGCCGGGTTGGGCATCACGATGGTGCCCTTGTAGACGGGCTTGGCCAGGTCCTTCCAGGTCTCGGGGCGCGGCAGGTTGCGCTTCTTGGCTTCGATGGTGTTGAAGCAGATGGTGGCGCCCCAGACGTCCAGCCCCACCCACGACGGCGGCGTGGCCTTGTCGCTGTAGTCGCGCGTCAGTTTCTCGAAGCCCTTGGGCGCGTAGGGCGCCAGCATCCCTTCCTGCTTGAGCAGTTCCAGGCTCGACGCCGCCAGCCCGGCGATAACGTCGGCCTGCGGGTTGCCTTTTTCGGCCAGCGCCTTGGCGGTGATGACGCCGGTGGAGTCGCGCACGTACTTCAGTTCGATATCGGGCGCTACCTTGGCAAAGCCCTCGGCGTACGGCTTGAGGGTCTCGATCTCCCACGCTGTGTAGACGGTGAGGGTGGTCTTCTGGGCCAGCGCCGTGCCGGAGGCGGCTAGCGCAAGCATGGCGGCGGCGGTGCGCAGGGTGGATGTGAAGGACGGTTGCATGGGGACTCCTTCTGGCATTGTAGGTGGAGATATGTGTCGATTTGGTGAATATGTTGCATTGCCGCGGGGCATGCCGCACAACATTGAATCACCGTGAAACCCTTGTGCTACAACACTTGTAAGACATATACCTGGTTTTCCGCGCTCCGTACGACACCAACTGCGCTACACCGATGTCTTGATTGTTGACAATATACAAACCGCTTGCTTTAATGGCAATAAGGATTTTCGATATCGCGCAATCCGTCACAAACGGGAGTTTTCATGTCACGCCAAGCACCGCTGGCAAGCGAAATCACCATCCTGCAGAGCCAGTCCCTGGCTACCTTGGTGCAGCGCGAACTGGAACTGCGGATCATGTCGGGCGACCTGCCCCCCGGCGCCAAGCTCAATGAGATCGAGGTGGCAGGGCAGCTCAATGTGTCGCGCGGACCGGTGCGGGAAGCCTTCCGGGCGCTGGAGCAGGCCGGCCTGCTGCGCACCGAGAAGAACCGCGGCGTGTTCGTGCGCGCCATCTCGGTGGAAGAAGCCGATGAGATCTATGAGCTGCGCGCCGTGCTGGATGAGTTCATCGGCCGGCAGCTGGCCGCCCGCATCACGCCCGAGAGCCTGCGCGAACTGCGCGCGCTGGTGGAATCACTGGGCGCCGCCAGCCAGGCGCGCGATGTCGATGAGTACACGCGGTTGAACCTGGCGTTCCACGACCGGATGGTGGAACTGGCCGGCAACCGCAAGCTGCTGGATACCTACCGGCGCCTGGTCAAGGAGCTGACGCTGTTCCGGCGCGAAGCGCTGTCCGGCAGCCACGCCGCCATGCCCGACTCCACCCGCGAGCACCGCGCCATCGTCTCGGCGATTGCCGCGCGTGACGGCGAACTGGCCGCGCGCCTGATGCGCGAGCACGTCGAGCGTGGCCGCGCCCGCATGCATGCCGCGGTGGACCCGGCCAGCGCCGACAAAGGCGCTGCCGCCTGAATCCGACCGCATCCACGGAAAGTACCGACCCCGATCGCGCCCACGCACAGGAACCCCAACATGCCTGACACCAATGCCCGCACCATTACCGTCAACCAGCGTACCTATCGTTGGATGCAGCAGCCCGTCGTGGTGGTCTGCGTCGACGGCTGCGAGTTCGACTACCTGGAAGCCGCCGCCGCCAGCGGCCGCGCGCCCTACCTGAAGCAGCTGCTGGAAGCCGGCTCCGCCTTCCGCGGCGCCTGCGTGGTGCCCACCTTCACCAACCCCAACAACCTGTCCATCGTCTGCGGCGCGCCGCCCGCGGTGCACGGCATCTGCGGCAACTACTTCTTTGACCGCAGCGCCAACGGCGGGCGCGGCGAGGAAGTGATGATGAACGACCCCAAGTACCTGCGCGCCGGCACCATCCTGGCCGCGTTTGCCGACGCCGGGGCCAGCGTCGCCGTGGTGACCGCCAAGGACAAGCTGCGCCGCTTGCTGGGCCACGGCATGCAGGGCATCTGCTTCTCGTCGGAGAAGGCCGACCAGGCCACGGTGGAAGAGAACGGCATCGACGGCGTGGTCGAACTGGTCGGCATGCCGGTGCCTGACGTGTACAGCGCGGAGTTGTCGGAGTTCGTCTTCGCCGCCGGCGTGCGCCTGATGGAAACGCGCCGCCCGGACCTGATGTACCTGTCCACCACCGACTATATCCAGCACAAGTTCGCACCCGGCTCGGACGGTGCCAACGCCTTCTACGCCATGATGGACAAATACCTGGCGCAACTGGACGCGCAGGGCTGCGTGGTCGCGCTGACCGCCGACCACGGCATGAACGCCAAGCACGACGACGCCACCAAGGCGCCCAACGTGATCTACCTGCAGGACCAGCTGGACGCATGGCTGGGCCGCGGCGTGGAAGACGGCGGCGCGCGCGTGATCCTGCCGATCACCGATCCCTACGTGGTCCACCACGGCGCGCTCGGGTCCTACGCCACCATCTATCTGCCCGACGATGCGGACCCGGCCGCGATCCAGGCCCGGCTGTCCGACCTGCAGGGCGTGGAAAGCGTGCTGACCAATGCCGAGGCCTGCGCGCGCTTCGAGCTGCCGCCTGACCGCGTCGGCGACCTGGTGGTGACCAGCGACAAGCATGTGGTGCTGGGCACCAGCCGCAGCCGCCACGACCTTTCCGGGCTGGACGCGCCGCTGCGCTCGCACGGCGGCGTGTCGGAGCAGACCGTGCCGCTGGTATTCAACCGTGCCACGGCCGGCATTCCCGGCAAGGCCCTGCTGCGCAACTTCGACATCTTCGATGTCGCGCTGAACCATCTGCACTGAGTGCATTGAGCCGTACCGAACTGTATTGACCGGAGGAGACACATGAACGCCCCCCAATTCCCCGCTGGTGCCGTCAACCCCCATTTCCGCGCCGAGGCCCTGCGCATCGACGGCCAGAAGATCGTGCGCGAGCGCGTGATCGAAGTGCGCAATCCGTATGACGGCACGCTGGTCGGTACCGTGCCCAAGGCCACGCTGGACGATGTGCGCCGTGCCTTCGAAGTGGTCCAGGCCTACCGCTCCACGCTGACCCGCTATGAGCGCGCCGCCATCCTGAACCGCGCCGCCGCGCTGCTGCGCGAGCGCACTGAGGAAGCGTCGGACCTGATCACGCTGGAATCCGGCCTGTCCAAGAAGGATTCGCTGTATGAGATCGGCCGTGTCGCCGACGTACTGGGCTTTGCCGCCACCGAGGCGCTGCGCGACGATGGCCAGTTGTTCTCGTGCGACCTGACTCCGCACGGCAAGAAGCGCCGCGTGATGACCCAGCGCGAGCCGCTGCTGGGCGTGATCTGTGCCATCACGCCGTTCAACCACCCGATGAACCAGGTGGCGCACAAGGTGGCGCCGTCGATCGCCACCAACAACCGCATGGTGCTCAAGCCGTCGGAAAAGGTGCCATTGTCGGCGTTCTACCTGGCCGACCTGCTGTATGAAGCCGGCCTGCCGCCGCAGATGCTGCAGGTGATCACCGGCGACCCGCGCGAGATCGCCGACGAGCTGATCACGCACCCCGCCGTGGACCTGGTGACCTTTACCGGCGGCGTGGCGATCGGCAAGTACATTGCCAGCAAGGCCGGCTACAAGCGCGTGGTGCTGGAACTGGGCGGCAACGACCCGCTGATCGTGCTGGACGACGCCGACCTGGACCGCGCCTCGGACCTGGCGGTGCAGGGCTCGTACAAGAACTCCGGCCAGCGCTGCACTGCGGTCAAGCGCATGCTGGTGCATGAAGCCGTGGCCGCGCGCTTTACCGAACTGGTGGTGGAGAAGACCCGCGCGTGGAAATACGGCGACCCGATGGACCGCGGCGTCGACATGGGCACCGTGATCGACGAGCAGGCCGCGCAGCTGTTCGAGGCCCGCGTCAATGAGGCAGTGGCGCAGGGCGCGCGGCTGCTGGTGGGCAACCAGCGCAACGGCGCCAGCTATTCGCCGACGGTGCTGGACCGCGTGGACCCGTCGATGACCGTGGTGCGCGAGGAAACCTTCGGGCCGGTTTCGCCGATCATCACCTTCCGCGACGTGGGCGATGCCATCCGGATTTCCAACGGCACCGCGTTCGGGCTGTCCTCTGGCGTCTGTACCAACCGCATCGAGGATTTCACCAGGATCGCCAATTCTCTGCATGTGGGTACGGTCAACCTGTGGGAGGTGCCCGGCTACCGTATTGAACTGACGCCGTTCGGGGGGATCAAGGATTCGGGGCTGGGCTACAAGGAAGGCGTGCAGGAGGCGGCAAAGAGCTTTACCAACCTGAAGACGATTACGTTGCCGTGGGGGTGAGGGAAGGCGGCGCATCCCTGGCAAGCCGGCCACTGCGCCGGCTTTTGCCTGCATTGCGCTAGAATCGGCGCCCAACAGGTACTTTCCCGCCCATCGCGCCCCAATCCGGAGTCACCGTGCTCGCCGAACAACGGCAGAAATACATCCTCGACCAGCTGTCCGCCACCGGCGCGCTGGCCATCAGCGAACTGGTGACCGAGCTCGACGTCTCGCGCGAGACCATTCGGCGCGACCTCAACGCGCTGGCCGCGCGCGGCCTGCTGGTGCTGACCCACGGCGGCGCGCTGGCCTCGGACCGCACCGAGCCCGATACCCAGACCCGCGCCGCGGTCAATGCCGAAGGCAAGCGCGCTATTGGCGTGCGTGCGGCGGAGCTGGTGCGCGACGGCGCCTCCCTGATCCTCGACTACGGCACCACCACCCACGCGGTGGCGCAGGCGCTGCATGGCCACCACAACCTGCTGGTCTACACCAACGACCTTGCCATCGCCCAGCTGCTGGGCCGGCGCAACGGCAACCGGGTGATCGTGCTGGGCGGGGAGCTGCAGGACAACGAAGACGCCACGCACGGCTGGGACACCATCGAACAGCTGTCGCGCTACCACACCGACTTTGCCTTTGTCGGCATCGGCGGCGTCACGCCGCGCGGCGAGATCTGCGACTTCTCCCGCGCCGCGGCGGAGCTGCGCAGCCGCATGCTGCTGGCCGCCGACGTGGCCTGCGTGGTGGCTGACCATACCAAGTTCGGGCGCAATACCGGCGTGACCATCAAGCATTTCGACCTGGCTGCCTGGCTGATTACGGATATGGCGCCGGAGCCGGAACTGGCGGCGGCGCTGAAGGAGCGCGGGACGAAGCTGCTGATTGCTTGAGCCGCAGGTGCCTTGGCGCTCTGGAGATATCCACGCCTCACCGCTTGTGCGAAGGCGAGTTGGGCTTCTCATGTTTCATGCAATTCCCGCGATTTCCTCTCGCCTGCACGCCATGCGATAGACAGATGGCGGTACGCCGCAGATCTGTACGTAGCCTGCCGTCGATGCGGCGCTCCGCGATCGAGAGCGGATTGAGCTTGACCATCAGGTAGTGCCCGTCAATGGCGTGCTCGCCGGTCTGGAACAGTACATCGGTAGCCGAAGGCAGAACGCCGTTGCAGCTGGCGCGCAGCGCCTGGGCCAGCCGCGCGGCGCCCATTTCGGCGGATGTGGCGTCGACGGTCGAGTAGGACAGGCGCAGCGTATTGTGTTCGGGGTTATCGGCAAAGAATGCCGCGCCTGGCACAAAGGTCACGCCGGCCTTGATCGCGGCCGGCAGCACCTGCGCGGCATCCACCTGCGGCGCGAAGCGCGCCCACAGGGGATTGCCGTTGCGCAGTTCCCGGTCGAGCGCCTCGAAGGCGTTGAGCACGAAGTTGTCCGGCGCCTGGGCAAAGGACTGAAGTGCAGCGTCGCGGCTCCACCGCTTATGTGCCAAACGGATGCGGCCACAGCGTGCGCTATGTGCGTCCGCTCGGCAGCCTGTGCCTCATGACGCTGGATGACTGCACGCTGCGGGAAGTCGCCGACGAGCTCGGCGTTACACGCTTTGCCGGTGTGCCAACCTTCCTGAACTGCTTGGAGAACTGCGCGCTGTCGCTGAAGCCGCAGGCCAGCGCCACACTTTCAATCGAAAGCTCGTCGCGGCGCAAGGCGGCGCAGGCAAATTCGATGCGCTTATGCAGGACGTATCGAGAGGGCGGCAGGCCAGTGGCGTCCTTGAACACGCGAGTGAAATAGTAGGGGCTGAGACCCGCCTGCCGCGCCAACGGTCCCCAGCGTGATCCGATGCGTGAGGTGCGTTTCTATGTACTCATCCAGCCATTTCATGCGCACGGCAGTCAACGCCGGCATTCGGCCGCCACCGCGAGGCCCTTTGCCGTAGCAGGTCACGATATGCGCCGCTACCAGGCGTGCATACGTCTCACCGATCAGCGCGCCGTGTGGAGAACGACGACAAGTAGAGGACGCGGGACTGCGCGGCACTGCCGGTGGCGAGCGCCAGGATGCTGGCTACTGGGTTGCCGCAGAGGCGCAGCTCTCCATAGGGATCGTCCTCGATGATGTAGGTGCCGGCGCGACCGGCAAGGTCGACGAGCTGCCGGCGTCGCGTCAGGGAGAGCGTGCGACCGCTCGGGTTGCCAAAGTTCGGGACGACGTAGATAGCCCTGACCGGATGACGCGAAGCGTAGGACTCGATCCAGTCCACATCGATGCCTGCTTCGTCGGATGGCACGGAGATAATACTGGCCTCGGCGAGGCCGAAGGTCTGCAGCGCTGCGAGGTAGGACGGCCGTTCCACGAGCACCGTGTCACCGGGGTTGAGCAAAGCGCGCGCGGCCAGATCCAGGCCCTGTTGTGAACCCGACGTGACCAGGATGCTGGTCGGATCCGCTACGATGCCGCGCAGCCGGAGCAATTGCGCGATCTGATCGCGCAGCGCCGGCTCGCCTTCGGTCAGTCCGTACTGGAACGCAGCGGTATCGCCGCTGTCAAGCACTGCAGCCAGCGCTTCGCGAAGACCTGCGGAATCGAACAGATCCGGTGCGGGGATGCCACCGGCAAGCGAGATGACGCCTGGTGCCTTGCTGTACTTCAGCAGGTCCCGTACTGCAGAGCTCTGCACGCGGCCTACGCGAGTAGCAAATGCCTCTTTCCCGCCTTGCAGTGCGGTCGTTGTCTGGTTCATCTATCCCCTGGTTCGGTGTTGCCGTCCGGCAAGACGAGTGTAGGGAGCAGCGACTAATGCCATGCGTGCAGAAATACCACCTTTGTGCTTTATTGCCCTGATTATTTCTGGGAGCAGAATTAAGAATGGCTTTAGGGCTGTCCGCTGATCGCACGGAAATCCCCGCCTCACGCACAAAAATGCGGCTTTCACGCCGCTGTCACAGGTGTTTTGACTGTTGTGTGCCCCACGCTGGTGCTAAAGTGCTGCGTTGTCAGACATTCACGGCCCGCCGTGAATGTCTGACAACCGGAGGCCACCCACCTTCCATCGGCGCAACGCCAGACGGCACCACAGACCGGTACCAAGCCGGCAAGGCTGCCGGATCCAGCCACTCCAGCACAGCAGAGACATCCGTGAATTCTCCCTCCCTTGACGCATTCCTGGCGGGGGTTGCCCGCCGCGACCCCAATCAACCTGAATTCCTCCAGGCCGTGAAGGAAGTGATGATGACGCTCTGGCCCTTTGTCGAGCGCAATCCGCGCTACGCCGACCAGGCCCTGCTTGAGCGGCTGGTGGAGCCTGAGCGCGTGATCCAGTTCCGCGTGGCCTGGACCGACGACCAGAACCGCGTGCAGGTCAACCGCGCCTTCCGCGTGCAGCACAGCTCGGCCATCGGCCCGTTCAAAGGCGGCATGCGCTTCCACCCGACCGTGAACCTGTCGGTGTTGAAGTTCCTGGGCTTCGAGCAGACCTTCAAGAACGCGCTGACCACGCTGCCCATGGGCGGCGGCAAGGGCGGCTCGGACTTTGATCCCAAGGGCAAGTCCGACGCCGAAGTGATGCGCTTCTGCCAGGCGCTGGTGACCGAGTTGTTCCGCCACCTGGGCCCGGATACCGACATCCCGGCCGGCGACATCGGCGTGGGCGCACGTGAAGTCGGCTTTATGGCCGGCATGATGAAGAAGCTGTCGAACCAGTCCGCCTGTGTCTTTACCGGCAAGGGCCTGGCCTACGGCGGCAGCCTGATGCGCCCGGAAGCGACCGGCTACGGCACGGTCTACTTTGCGCAGGAGATGCTGCACCGTCGCGGGCGCGCCTTCGACGGCCTGCGCGTGCTGATCTCCGGCTCGGGCAACGTGGCCCAGTACGCAGCAGAGAAGGCGATCGAGCTCGGCGCCACGGTGCTGACGCTGTCCGATTCCGGCGGCGTGCTGCACTACCCGCAAGGCATGACCACCGGGCAGCTGGCCGAAGTGATGGCCTTCAAGAATGAAGAGCGCGGCCGCCTGTCCGACTTTGCCGCCCGCCACGGCATGACCTTCGAAGCCGGCCGCACCCCGTGGCACGTGCCCGCCGACGTGGCGCTGCCGTGCGCCACCCAGAACGAGCTGGACGGCAACGACGCCGAGACCCTGCTCGGCAATGGCGTGATCTGCGTGGCCGAAGGCGCCAACATGCCGTCGACGCTGGAAGCCGTGGACCGCTTTGTCGACGCGAAGATCCTCTACGCCCCGGGCAAGGCCAGCAATGCCGGCGGCGTTGCCACTTCCGGACTTGAAATGTCGCAGAACGCCATGCGCCTGTCCTGGCACCATGCCGAGGTCGACGAGAAGCTGCACGCGATCATGAAGGACATCCACCAGAACTGCATCCACCACGGCCAGAAGGCGGGTGGCTATATCAACTACGTGGAAGGCGCGAACATCGCCGGCTTCGTCAAGGTGGCCGACGCCATGCTGGCGCAAGGCGTGATCTGACCTGAAGTTCCGGCCGGCGCAATGCCGGCCGCTGCCGGGCGGGTGCAGGCACGCACCCGTCTGGCGCATCTCCCCCCGATTTCCCCAGGCAGTATCCATCCCGCAGCGCCGGGCAGCGCCCCCCATGCCGTCATCCGCCGCCACGGCCTGCCGCCCGGCTGCATCTCCCGATTATTCGCAAACCGCGAACACTGTCCTCGGAGTTTGGCCCGTAGTCAGTGTATGGCGCCTTGCCTACTATGCACACACACCAAGCGAACGCCACTGGTGAATGAATGCAGCGGTAGCAATTACTAACTTGCAAGCCAGCCTACCTAACGCCCCCTGACCGGAGATCATCATGACGAACCCCAAGCTCGAAGTCCTGACCCCGCAAAACAGCCAGCTGATCTTCATCGACCACCAACCGCAGATGGCGTTCGGCGTCCAGTCGATGGACCGCCAGGCGATGAAGAACAACGTCGTCGGCCTGGCCAAGGCGGCAAAGATCTTCAATATCCCGACGACGATCACCACCGTCGAGAGCGAGTCGTTCTCGGGCTTCACCTATCCGGAACTGCTCGACGTGTTCCCGGACCAGAAGACGCTGGAGCGCACCTCGATGAACTCGTGGGACGACCAGAAGGTGCGCGATGCGCTCAAGGCCAACGGCCGCAACAAGGTGGTCGTGGCCGGCCTGTGGACCGAGGTCTGCAACACCACCTTCGCGCTGTGCGCGATGCTCGAAGGCAACTATGAGATCTACATGGTGGCCGATGCCTCCGGCGGCACCTCGAAGGAAGCCCACGACTACGCCATGCAGCGCATGGTCCAGGCGGGCGTGGTGCCAGTGACCTGGCAGCAGGTGCTGCTGGAATGGCAGCGCGACTGGGCCCACCGCGACACGTACGACGCGGTGATGAAACTGGTCAAGGAGCACTCGGGCGCCTACGGTATGGGAGTGGACTACGCCTACACCATGGTCCACAAGGCTGCGCAGCGCACCGCCACGCCGCATGAGGCACTGGCCGCCGTGCCTGCCCGCTGAGCCGGCACTGAACCCGCCGCAAGTTCACCCGATCCCTTGATGCATCCAGGAGCCCCATCATGAGCATCATCACGACGCAGGACGGCACGCAGATCTTCTACAAGGACTGGGGCAGTGGCCAGCCCGTGGTCTTCTCGCACGGCTGGCCCCTCAATGCCGATGCGTGGGATGCGCAGATGCTGTTCCTGGTGCGGCAGGGGTTCCGGGTGATCGCCCATGACCGCCGCGGCCATGGCCGCTCGGACCAGCCGGCGCAGGGCAACGACATGGACACCTATGCCGATGACCTGGCGGCGCTGCTGGACGCGCTGGACCTGCGCGATGCCACGCTGGTGGGCCATTCCACCGGTGGCGGCGAGGTGGCGCACTACATCGGCCGCCATGGCACCGGCCGTGTCGCCAGGGCCGTGCTGATCGGCGCGGTGCCGCCGATCATGCTCAAGACCGCGGCCAACCCCGGCGGGCTGCCGATCGATGTGTTCGACGGCATCCGCAAGGGCGTGGCCGACAACCGCTCGCAGTTCTACCAGGACCTGGCGACGCCGTTCTTCGGCTTCAACCGCCCCGGCGCCAAGGTCTCGCAAGGCACCATCGACGCCTTCTGGGCGCAGGGCATGGCCGGCGGCATCGTGGGCCAGTACGCATGTATCAGGGAATTCTCGGAAGTCGACTACACCGAGGACCTGAAGAAGTTCGACGTGCCCACGCTGATCCTGCATGGCGATGACGACCAGATCGTGCCCATCGACGCTTCGGCGAAGCGGTCGGCGGAACTGGTCAAGGGCGCGACCCTCAAGGTGTATCCGGGCGCTTCGCACGGCATGTGCGTGGTCAATGCCGACCAGGTCAACGCCGACCTGCTGGCCTTCCTGAAGGCCTGAGCCAGATGTCAGTCACCCGCCGGCAATTTATCGCTTCGGCCGCCGCGCTCGGCGCGGCGCCTTTTTCGGAGACCTTCGCCATGTCGCCTGGCAGTCAACCCAGCCTCATCCTCGTCAATGGCAAGTTCACTACGCTCGACAAGTCCAAGCCGCAGGCGGACGCCGTCGCGATCCGTGACGGACGCTTCGTCGCCGTCGGCACGCGCCAGGACATCATGAAGCTGGCCGGCGCGCAGACCAAGGTGGTCGACCTGAATGGCCGGCGGGCCATTCCCGGGCTGATCGACAGCCATATGCATATCATCCGCGGTGGCCTGAACTACAACATGGAATTGCGCTGGGACGGCGTGCGCTCGCTCGCCGATGCCATGCGCATGCTGAAGGACCAGGTCGCGCGCACGCCAGCGCCGCAATGGGTGCGGGTGGTGGGCGGCTTCACCGAGCACCAGTTCGCCGAGAAGCGGCTGCCCACCATCGACGAACTGAATGCCGTGGCGCCCGATACCCCGGTATTCATCCTGCACCTCTACGACCGCGCCATTCTGAACGGCGCCGCGCTGCGCGCAGTGGGCTACAACAAGGACACGCCGAACCCTCCGGGTGGCGAGATCGTGCGCGATGCACGCGGCAATCCCACCGGGCTGCTGCTGGCCAAGCCCAATGCGACCATCCTCTACGCCACGCTGGCCAAAGGCCCGAAGCTACCGCCCGAGTACCAGAAGAACTCGACGTGCCACTTCATGCGCGAGGTGAACCGCCTGGGCGTGACCGGCGTGATCGATGCGGGCGGCGGCTACCAGAACTATCCCGAGGACTACAGCATCATCGAGGAGCTGCACAAGGAAGGTCAGCTCACGGTGCGCCTGGCCTACAACCTGTTCACGCAGAAGCCCAAGGAAGAGCTCAGCGATTTCAAGACCTGGACGTCGACCGTGAAGCCAGGCCAGGGCGATGACCTCTATCGCCACAATGGCGCCGGCGAAATGCTGGTGTACACCGCGGCCGACTTCGAGGACTTCCGTGTCGAGCGCCCCGACATGGCGCCGTCGATGGAAGCCGACCTGGAGCCAGTGATTCGCCTGCTGGCCGAAAAGCGCTGGCCGTGGCGCCTGCATGCGACCTATGACCAGACCATCACGCGCGCGCTCGACGTCTATGAAAAGGTCGCCAAGGACATCCCGTTCAACGGCCTGAACTGGTTCTTCGATCACGCCGAGACCATCTCCGACCGCAACATCGACCGCATCGCGGCGCTTGGCGGCGGCATCGCCGTGCAGCACCGCATGGCCTACCAAGGCGAGTACTTTGTCGAGCGCTACGGTGCCAAGGCCGCTGAAGCCACGCCGCCGATCAAGAAGATGCTGGAGAAGGGCGTGAAGGTCGGCGCCGGCACCGATGCCACGCGCGTAGCCTCGTACAACCCGTGGGTCTCGCTGTACTGGCTGACCACGGGCAAGACCGTGGGCGGCATGTCGATGTATCCACAGGCCAACCTGCTCGATCGCGAAACGGCGCTGCGCCTGTGGACCGAGGCCAACACGTGGTTCTCGTCCGAAACCGGCAAGAAGGGGCAGATCAAGGCGGGCCAGCTGGCCGACCTGGCCGTGTTGTCCGCCGACTACTTCGCGGTGCCGGGCGACGACATCCAGGACATCACGTCGGTGCTGACCGTGCTCGGCGGCAAGATCGTCTATGGAGACAGGGAATTCGGCAAGCATTCGCCACAGATCCCACCCGCGATGCCGGACTGGTCGCCCGCCCGCCACGGCAGCCAGTACCAGCCGCGCCCGCAAGCCCAAAAGCTGGCCTTGAACACGGCCTGCGGCTGTGCCAGTTCGTGCGGCGTGCACGGCCATGCGCATGCCAGGGCCTGGACGGCCGGCGTGCCCGCCTCGGACGAGAGTACGTTCTGGGGCGCGCTGGGTTGCTCATGCTGGGCGTTCTGAAGCCGCTGCGTTGCCGATGCGAGGAGACCCGACCATGACTGCCCATCCCCTCCCCCCCGCGGCGGGCGCAGCGACCACGCCCTCGGCCTGGCTGCGCTGGCTGGCGCTGCTGGCACTGTCCGCGCCCTACCTGCAGGGTGGACTGGTCAAGGCGGCTGACTTTGGTGCCGCCATCGCCGAGATGCAGCACTTCGGCCTGGCGCCGGCCGCACTCCTGGCGGCGGCCGTGATCGTGCTGGAACTGGGCGCGGCCGCGCTGATGCTGAGCGGGCGGCTGCGGTGGCTGGGCGCGCTGGCGCTGGCCGTGTTCACCGTGCTGGCAACTTTTGTCGCCAACTGCTTCTGGCAGGCGCCGCCGGATGCGCGCTTCGGGCAGGCCAACGCTTTTTTCGAGCATATCGCGCTGGCCGGCGGCCTTTGCCTGGTGGCCTGGGAAGACCTGCGGCAACGCCGCGCGGCCATGGGCCAGGCATGAGCCAGGCCGCCAAGCCCGCGCCGATCCCCGGCGCCGCCGCCCCCGCCGGCGGCAGCTTCGCGCCGCTGGCGCATGGCACCTTCGCCGTGCTACGCATTCCCCGTCCCCAAGGACCCCCATGCACAACCAGCTGTTTATCGACGGCCGCTTCGTCGATGCCCTCGACGGGGACACCCTCGACATCGTCAATCCGCACGACGGCAGCCTGATCACGCGCGTGGCCGCGGGCGCGCAGCTCGATATCGACCGCGCCGTGGCCGCGGCGCGCCGCGCCTTTCCAGCATGGTCGCGCCTCGCCGCCGGCGAACGGGGCAGGCTGCTGGCGCGGCTGGCCGACGCCATTGACGCCGACACGGGGCTGGCCGAACTTGAAAGCGCCGACACCGGCCACCCCATCCGCGATGCGCGCGGCCTTGACGTGCCGCGCACCGCGGCGTGCTTCCGCTATTTCGCGGGCATGGCCGACAAGATCGAAGGCACTGTGGTGCCGGTCGAACCCGGTTTTCTCAACTACGTGCAACGGGCCCCGGTCGGCGTGGTGGGGCAGATCGTGCCGTGGAACTTCCCGCTGATGTTCACCGGCTGGAAGCTGGGGCCGGCACTGGCGGCGGGCAACACGGTGGTGCTCAAGCCGTCGGAGCTGACGCCGCTGTCCGCGCTGCGCGTGGCGGCGCTGGCGGCTGACGTTGGCTTCCCGCCGGGCGTGATCAACGTCGTGCCCGGCTTCGGCAACGTGGCCGGCCAGCGGCTGGCCAACCATCCCGACGTGGACAAGATCGCCTTCACGGGCTCCACCGCCACCGGGCGGCGCATCGTCGAGGCCTCGCGCGGCAACCTCAAGCGCATCCAGCTTGAGCTGGGCGGCAAGGGCGCCAATATGGTCTTCGCCGATGCCGACCTGGATGCCGCCGTGGCGGGCGCAGCCTGGGCCAGCTTCCACAACCAGGGCCAGGCCTGCATTGCCGGCTCACGCCTGCTGCTGCATGAGGACATCGCCGATGCCTTCCTCGCGCGCTTCGTGGCGCTGGCGCAATCGATCCGCGTGGGCGATCCGGCCGACCCCGCCACCGAGATGGGGCCGCTGACCTCGGCCGCCCATCGCGACCGCGTGCTGGAGTCTGTGGAGATGGCACGGGCCCAGGGCGGCACCGTGCTGGCCGGCGGCAAGGCGCCCGCCGACCCCCGCCTGCGCCAGGGCTTCTATGTCGATCCCACCGTGGTCGCTGCGCGCCCGCAGGACCGCATCGCCAAGGAAGAGGTCTTCGGCCCGGTCGTCACGGTACTGCGCTTTGCCAGCGACGAGCAGGCGCTGGCCATCGCCAACGCCACGCAATACGGGCTGGGCAACGGGCTATGGACGCGCGACCTGGCCCGCGCGCACCGCCTCGCACGCGATATCCGCGGCGGCATGTGCTGGGTCAACTGCTACAAGCGCGTCCATCCGGGCAGCCCCTTCGGCGGCGTGGGCGAATCCGGCTACGGGCGCGACATGGGGTTCGAGGCGATGCACGGCTACACCGAGTCGCGCTCGGTGTGGATCAACGTGGATGCCGGCATTGCGCCGCACTTTGCGCGCTGACGCCCGCGCGGCACCACCAACCATTTCAGGGAAAAAGCAATGAAGCTCTATCTGGTATCACTGGCCGCCGGCATCCTGGTCGGCATCATCTATGCACTGTTGCAGGTGCGCTCGCCGGCGCCGCCGGTGGTGGCGCTGATCGGCTTGCTGGGCATGCTGATCGGCGAGCAAGTGGTGCCGCCCGTCAAGCGCCTGCTGGCGGGCGAGCCGGTCACGGTGGCCTGGTTCCGTGGCGAGTGCGTGCCGAAGATCACCGGCGCACCGGCGGCGCCGACGGCGGCACGCCCGGCAGCGCAGGACGCCGGGGACCAGCCGCAGGCGCACTAGGCATTGCGCTAGCCCAGCGCCAGCGTGCGTTGCCGCGTCAGCTCCGCCCAGCGCGCCGCTTCGGAAGCGACTAGCGCATTCATCGCTTCACGTCCGCTGGCCACGACTTCGAAGCCATTGTCGTAAAGGCGCTGCGTTACGGCCGTTTCGCGCAGCGTCTGGCTGACTGCGGCGGCCCGGCGGTCGAGTTGCGCGGCCGGCGTACCGGCCGGCGCGATCATGCCGACCCAGGAGTAGCTGACCAGGCCCGGCCAGGTGTCGGCCAGCGTGGGCACCGTCGGCAGATGCGGATTGCGCGCAGAAGCGCTGACCGCCAGCGCCCGCAGCTTGCCGGCCTGCAGTTGCGCCAGCACCAGCGGCAGGCTGGCAAACATCGAGTCGACATGGCCGCCCAGCAGGTCTTTCAGTGCCGGGGCGCCGCCGCGGAACGGCACGTGCAGGCCATGGGTGCCGGCGGCCTGGTGGAACCATTCGGCGGTCAGGTGGTTGGAACTGCCGACACCCACGGAGGCATAAGACACCTCGCGCGACTGCCGGCACGCCCGTACATAGCCTGCAGCGTGCGCCACGGCGACGCGGCCGGCACCACCAGCGCCATCGGCGCGCGCACCATGTAAGACACGCCGGTGAGATCGCGCCCGGCGCGGTAAGGCAGGTTCGGGTAGGCCAGCGGCTCGGTTGCATACGAGTCATAGACCAGGCCGATGGTGTGGCCATCGGCCTTGCTGCGCGCCACGATGCTGGTGCCGATGGTGCCGCCGGCGCCGTCGTGGTTCTCGATCACCACGTTCTGGCCGAGCCGCCGTCCGAGGCCCGCATGGACTTCGCGCGCGGTCTTGTCGACCACGCCGCCTGGCGCAAACGGCACGACCAGCACCAGCGAGCCGTTGCTGCGCGCCTGTGCGCCGGCGCGGCCGGCCAGCAGCACGGCCGCGGCGCCGCCCAGCACCAGCCGGCGGCGATGCAATGCACGGATCTGCATGACGGATCTGCCCCTCGTTCGCTATGATTGCCGTCGAACTGCCTTCTGATCGCGGCTGGAATGGCGCCGCGCGTCAACGTTGTGCAACCAAGCGCGGCAAGTTGCCGGGCGCTCCCATCGGCCCGGCGAGCGCCAGATGGTAGCACTGCCGCGTGTCAACATCGATCCCTTCGCCGCCGGGTTTGCCATGGACCGTTTTCTAAGTATCGAAGCCTTTGTCAGGGTCGCGGACACGCTTAGCTTTGCCGAGGCCGCGCGCCAGCTCGGCGTGACCAATTCCGTGGTCAGCCACCGCGTGCAGCAGCTCGAGAAGTACATCAACGCGCCGCTGTTCCATCGCAGCACGCGGCACGTGCGCCTGTCGGAAGTGGGCGAGACCTACTATCGTCAATGCGCCGACGTGGTCGCCAACCTGACCGACCTGACCGACCAGATGCGCGACCTGCGCGCCACCCCGGCCGGGCGCCTGCGCATCCAGGTGCTGCCCGGGTTTGCCATCCGGCACTTCGCCGACATCCTGGCCGGCTTCAGCCAGCAGTATCCGGATATCGAGCTGGACATCGTCGTCAACGACCGCGTCATCGACCCGATCGAAGAAGGCTTCGACGTGGCCTTCCAGATCTTTGCGCCCCAGAACGATTCGCTGATCGCGCGGCGCTTGTTCACGCTGCGCCGCATCTTCTGCGTGGCCCCGGCGTTCATCGAACGCTGGGGCAAGCCGGAGCGGCCGGCGGACCTGATCTGCAGCAAGGTGGCGCTGTATTCCGCCTACCCGACCCGCAACAAGTGGACCTTCTCGCGCGATGCCGAATCGGTCGAGATCGACCTGGCCCCGCGCATGCGCACCAACTCCGTCCACCTGTTGCGTGACTACGCCGTCAGCGGCGCCGCCGTGGTCTGCCTGCCCACGCTGGTCGCCAGCGAAGACCTGCTGGCCGGCCGGCTGGTGCCGGTGCTGCACGACTATTCGCTGTCATCGTTCGAGTTCGCCGCCGTGTATCCGGCCACGCAGCGGCAGGCGCTGAAGGTGCGGGTGCTGGTGGACTACCTGGCGGAAAGCCTGCAGGGCGAGCCGCCGTGGGATGTGCCGTTGATGGAGCGGGGATGGGTGCGGTGAGGCCGCCTTCAGGGAGCCGGGACCCGCGGCGGTAGTGCCAGGGTCGTCGCCTGCCGCGGCGGTGGCACGGCTTGCGGCTACGATAGCGTAGGTCCCCAATCGTTCCTCCACACAGGAAGCAACTACCTCGGCAACGACCCGGCCAGTACCAGGGTGAAGCATCGGCCGGCGGACCTCGAGGCGCACGCCCGCTTTGCCGGGGCGATTGCCCCAGCCCGCCCGAGCAGCGCTAGCGGTGGTCTGCGCTAGCCTTTGGTCTTCGGCTTGAGCAACTCGCCAGCCTCCTTCACATTCTGCTCGGCGCGCTTGCTGATCACCGCAAGCGCCTCGGCCTGCGCCTTCTGCGCGGTTTCGGCCAGCGCGCGCATGTTCTCCAATGCCTGGTGCAGCTGCTGCTGCACGAATTCACTGTGCTTGGCCATGGCCTCGGCAGGATTGCCCGCGGTGCTGTACTGCTGAGCGGCCGCCTGCAGCTGCTGCATGGTCTGGGCGAAGATCTCCTGCTGCTTCTGCACGACGGCCTGGATACCCTCATAGGCCAGCTTGTTGGCCTCGGTCAGGGCCTCGATGTCCTTGCGGCGCGCTTCGATTACCGCGCTCATGTCCACGCCCGGCAGGCGGAACTGTTCCATCATCTTGGTGAAGTCTGCAAAGGGATTGGGAGGCGTGGCCATGCTGGGTCTCCTTCTGGAAGGACTGGCAGGGTGGCCGGCGGCGGGGTTGGCATGCTCCCTTCGGCCGGATTCCTGTCCACTATAGCCGGTATCCGCACACTTCTGGCCGTCAATCGAGGAAGACCCTAAAGATTCCGGACCCCATGCCGTTGGCATCCATAGCCCGCAAGTGCGTCGGCCCGACCGGGCCCGTCCGCGGACGATGAGAGCGAAGAACGCCGCGCCGGTCCCAGGCGCGGACCGGCACTTCGCCGTAACCAGTGCTAATCAGGTAGAAGACATGAAGAATCTAGGCATCGGGGTCCGCCTCGGCATCGGCTTTGGGGTGGTATTGCTGCTTTCTGCGCTCATGACGGTATTCGGCATGATGCGCCTGCAACAGGTGGCTGAGCGCACGCACGCAATGATGCAGCAGCCGCTGACCAAGGAGCGGCTGGTCAGCGACTGGTACCGCCTCATGCACACCAGCGTGCGCCGCACCACGGCGGTGGCGCGCAGTGCCGACCCGTCGCTCGGGGCATTCTTCGCGGCCGAGACCAAGGCGTCGATCGAAGGCATCGCCGCGCTGCGCGACAAGCTCCAGCCGATGCTCAGCTCGGCCGAGGAGAAGGCCGCATTCCAGAAGATCCTGAGTGTGCGCGACCCGTACAACAACGGCCGCGACAAGATCACCAAACTCAAGCAAGAGGGGCTGACCGAAGAGGCCAACCAGGTGCTGGAGAAAGACTTCGTTCCCGCCGGCGACGCCTACCTGGGCGAGATCCAGAAGCTGCTCGACACCCAGCGCGCCAGCATCGACGCCACCGCGCGCGATATCAACGGCATCTACGTCAACGCCCGCAATAGCCTGATCGGGCTGGGCGTGGTGGTGCTGGCGATCGGCATCGCGTTCTCGGTATGGCTGACGGCGGGCATCACGCGGCCGCTGCATCGCGCCGTGGCGGTGGCGCGCACCGTGGCGTCGGGCGACCTGACCAGCCGCATCGACGTCGACAGCCGCGATGAAACCGGACAGCTGCTGCAGGCGCTGGCGGACATGAACGCCAATATCCTGCGCATCGTGCGCCAGGTGCGCGCGGGCACGGAGTCGATCGTGTCCGGCACCAGCCAGATCGCGGCCGGCAACACCGACCTGTCGCAGCGCACGGAAGAACAGGCCTCGTCGCTGCAGCAGACCGCGGCCAGCATGGAAGAGCTGACCAGCATCGTGCGCCAGAACGCGGACAACGCGCGACAGGCCAGCACGCTGGCGGTCAATGCCTCGGACATCGCCGAGAAGGGCGGCGACGCGGCGGGCAAGGTTGCCGAGACCATGGAAGAGATCAACGGCGCGTCGAGGAAGGTGGTCGACATCATCGCCGTGATTGAAGGCATCGCTTTCCAGACCAATATCCTGGCGCTCAATGCCGCGGTGGAAGCGGCGCGTGCCGGCGAACAGGGCCGCGGCTTCGCCGTGGTCGCGGGCGAGGTGCGCACGCTCGCGCAGCGCAGCGCCTCTGCCGCCAAGGAAATCAAGGCGCTGATCGGGGATTCGGTCGATCGCGTCGAGAAGGGTTCGATGCAGGTGACGCAGGCCGGCCAGACCATGGTGGAGATCGTTGCCGCGGTCAAGCGCGTGACCGACATCATGGGCGAGATCAGCGCGGCCTCGGCCGAGCAGAGCGCGGGGATCGAGCAGGTCAACCAGGCGGTGACGCAAATGGATACCGTGACGCAGCAGAACGCGGCGCTGGTGGAAGAGGCCGCCGCTGCAGCGGGCTCGCTGGAGGAGCAGGCACAGCGGCTGAAAGAGGCAGTGTCGACGTTCAGGCTGGCGGCGTAAGCGCACCCTGTTTGTTTTCTCCCCTCTCCCGCAAGCGGGAGAGGGGAGAATCCCCCATCACAGCAGACGCTCACCGCGCCTTCAAGAAATCCGCCACCTCCAGCAACACCAGCTCATTGTCATCCGCCTGGTTCGGCTCGCGGCTGCTGCTGAAGGGCAGGTTGTTGTCGTTGCCCACCACGATATGCGTGGCGTCGACCACGTCGACGTTCTCGATGGTGAAAAAGGGGAACGCCAGCACGCCATCCGTCAACGGCTTGCGCGCAAGCTTGCCCGGATCGGCAATGCGCAGCAGGTCGATATAGCCGATCTTGCGCAGCGGCCCGCCGGCGTTGGCATCGCTCAGTTCGACCTTGTACACGCGCTTGAACTTGGCCACGTCGTCAAAGCAGTCCGGGCGCTTCTGCCCGGCCGGGCAGGCCTTGTCCGGCGTGCCTTCGCCGTTGTCGCGCTCGATGATAAGGCCGGTGGTGGCATCGATCATGTTGAAGTCGCCGATGGCATGGCTGGCGCCTTCCAGCACGTATTTCCAGTGGCGGCCGGTCCAGGCCTGCTGCCTGACATCAAACTCCAGCACGCGCAGGTAGGGCTTGCCGCCTTCGTTCTCGTAACCCTTGGCGGCCTCGTCCCACAGCGCGCCTTCCAGCAGCGCGTACAGCTTGCTGCCGTCGGGCGAGGACGCCATGCCCTCGAAACCCTTGGAGCGCCGCACCTGGAACTTCACGCTGCCGTCCGGCGCGCCGGGCGCGGTGACGGCGGGATGGTCGGGCGAGCGCACCACCTTGCCGTCGACCATGGTGTCGAACACGGCCAGTACCTTGCCGTCCAGGTCCGCCTTGATCAGGAACGGGCCGAATTCATCGCCGATCCACAGCGCGCCGCCGGCGAACTGGAAGCTCTCCGTATCGAAATCCGACCCCGTCAGGTAGCGCTGCCTGGTGCCCTCGTGGACGATGCGGAACGGCACCTTCTTGTCGGGGTCGTGCAGGAAGATGGTCTTCAGGCGCTGCAGGCGGCCGCTGCCAAAGTCCACCTTGTAGTGGTTCAGGTACAGCATGAAGTCCGGCGAGTTGGCCTTGGCGCCGGCGCCGTTGTCGGTCAGCACCCAGAAACTGCCGTCGGCCATGCGCTTGATGCCGGAATGCCCCTGTGCCGGCTGGCCGCGGAACGGCAGCGACACGCCGGTGGGGCGGCCATTGGACTTGCCTTCGACCGTGCCCGGCGTGTCCACACGCTGCGCGGTGGTGAACTTGCCGCTGACCTGCAGGTCAGCGGGCGCGTCCTTCGGCACGGCAAGCAGGGTCTGGGCCGGCAGCACCGCGTGGCCGGCCAGCGTGGCGGGGTAGGCAGCAGGGGCCTGCGCCCAGGCCTGCGCCACCCCCAGGCAGCCCAGTGCGATGGCCGCCTGGGCCAGCAGCAAATGACGAGACATTGTGGTTTTCCTTGGCGTTGAAGAGGACAAAACCCTGCATTGTCGACGCCAAGTTTGACAGGACTGTGATCCGCGGGGCGCACGGCCCGGTCATGTTGCGCCGCAGCGTAGGCGCCATGCGGGCACCGTGCCGGTGCAATCTGCGAACAATCATGCTGCGCGGGCGGCCCAATGCGGCACCGGCGTCCGGATTTTTGCCGATAGCCGCGCAAAAAGCAGTGGGATTTCAGGCCCCTGAAAGCAAACTGAGGCAAAATTCTATTTTTCGCCTAGTTTGCCGCCGGCTGTGACCCAGCAGGCGGATGTCCCACCACCCGTTCGAGGATCTGAGAGAAGCAATGAGTAACCAGCAACCCACCATCATCTACACGCTGACCGACGAAGCTCCGCTGCTGGCGACCAGTGCGTTCCTCCCGATCATCCAGACCTTCACCAAGCCGGCCGGCATCAACGTGACCACCAGCGATATCTCGGTGGCCGGCCGTATCCTGGGCGAATTCCCCGAATTCCTGACCGAAGCACAGCGCGTGCCGGACAACCTGGCCGAGCTGGGCAAGCTGACGCAGCTGCCGGACACCAACATCATCAAGCTGCCCAACATCAGCGCCTCGGTGCACCAGCTGGTGAGCGCCATCCGTGAACTGCAGGGCAAGGGCTACAAGGTGCCGGACTATCCGGAAGACCCGAAGACCGACGAAGAAAAGGCCATCCAGAAGCGCTACTCCAAGTGCCTGGGCAGCGCCGTGAACCCGGTCCTGCGCGAGGGCAACTCCGACCGCCGCGCACCGGCAGCGGTCAAGAACTTCGCGCGCAAGCACCCGCACAGCATGGGCGAGTGGAGCATGGCTTCGCGCACGCACGTGGCGCACATGAAGCATGGTGACTTCTACCACGGCGAAAAGTCCATGACCCTGGACAAGGCGCGTGACGTCAAGATGGAACTGGTCACCAAGAGCGGCAAGACCATCGTGCTCAAGCCCAAGGTCTCGCTGCTGGATGGCGAGATCATCGACAGCATGTTCATGAGCAAGAAGGCGCTGTGCGACTTCTATGAAGAGCAGTTCGAAGACGCGCGCAAGACCGGCGTGATGCTGTCGCTGCACGTCAAGGCGACCATGATGAAGGTGTCGCACCCGATCGTGTTCGGCCACGCCGTCAAGATCTTCTACAAGGAAGCCTTTGCCAAGCACGGCGCGCTGTTCGATGAACTGGGCGTGAACGTCAACAACGGCCTGGTCAACCTGTACGAGAAGATCGAGGCGCTGCCCAGCTCCAAGCGCGAAGAGATCATCCGCGACCTGCACGCCTGCCACGAGCATCGCCCGGAACTGGCCATGGTGGATTCGGCCAAGGGCATCTCCAACCTGCACGCGCCCAACGACGTGATCGTCGATGCCTCGATGCCGGCCATGATCCGCATCGGCGGCAAGATGTGGGGTGCCGACGGCCGTCCGAAGGACACCAAGGCCGTGATCCCGGAAAGCACCTTTGCCCGCATCTACCAGGAGATCATCAACTTCTGCAAGACCAACGGCAACTTCGACCCGACCACCATGGGCACTGTGCCCAACGTGGGCCTGATGGCGCAGAAGGCCGAAGAATACGGCTCGCACGACAAGACCTTCGAGATCGCCGAAGACGGCGTCGCCAACATCGTCGACCTGGCCACCGGTGAAGTGCTGCTGACGCAGGACGTTGAGCAGGGCGACATCTGGCGCATGTGCCAAGTCAAGGATGCGCCGATCCGCGACTGGGTCAAGCTGGCCGTCACGCGCGCGCGCAACTCGGGCATGCCGGCCGTGTTCTGGCTGGACCCGTACCGTCCGCACGAGGCCGAGCTGATCAAGAAGGTCGAGGCCTACCTGAAGGGCTACGACACCACCGGCCTGGACATCCAGATCATGTCGCAGGTGCGCGCCATGCGCTACACGCTGGAGCGCGTGATCCGCGGCCTGGACACCATCTCGGTGACTGGCAACATCCTGCGCGACTACCTGACCGACCTGTTCCCGATCATGGAACTGGGCACCAGCGCCAAGATGCTGTCGATCGTCCCGCTGATGGCCGGCGGCGGCATGTATGAAACCGGCGCCGGCGGTTCGGCACCGAAGCACGTCAAGCAGCTGGTGGAAGAGAATCACCTGCGCTGGGATTCGCTGGGCGAGTTCCTGGCGCTGGCGGTGTCGCTGGAAGACGTGGGCATCAAGACCGGCAACGCGCGCGCCAAGATCCTGGCCAAGACGCTGGATGCTGCTACCGGCAAGCTGCTGGACAACAACAAGAGCCCGTCGCCCAAGACCGGCCAGCTGGACAACCGCGGCAGCCAGTTCTACCTGGCGATGTACTGGGCGCAGGAACTCGCCGTCCAGTCGGACGACGCGGAACTGGCCACCAAGTTTGCGCCGCTGGCCAAGACGCTGACCGACAACGAGCAGAAGATCGTTGGCGAACTGGGCGCCGTGCAGGGCAAGCCGGTGGATATCGGCGGCTATTACATGCCGGAAGCCGACAAGCTCAGCGCCGCAATGCGCCCGAGCCAGACGCTGAACGCCGCGCTGTCGACCGTGACGGCCTGACCGGACTGGCCCGCCTGGCGGGCCGGCAGGTGTCGCAACCCCGGGCCCTGGCCCGGGGTTTTTCTTTTTGCGCCGCAGATGGCGCTATGGCTGCTGCGCTTCCATATGGATGTCCCACCCCTGTTCCGGACCGCTCTTCTGGTCACGGTACGTCCAGAGCGCGCCGCAGTCCTGGCAGACGAAGCTGCTGATGGTGATGGCGGCGGAACCGGCGGGCTTTATGCGTCGGGTGTCGGTGATGCGCAGTGCCGCGTGCCCGGGGGCGCCGCGCACGTGGCGTTCAATGGCCTGGCAGGCAGTGCAGAGTGTCATCCGTGTCTGTTCCGTTCGATCGGCCACTGTAGCATGCCGGCGCCTTCGGGGCCGGAAGTGGACGTGCACATGCGGCGCACACGGGATTTCGCCCGGCGAGACCCTCAACCCGGCACTTTCCATGTGATTTGGACCCGATCCGGCGAAGTTCATTGACATGCCTGAGTGGGGCCTGTATAAGGTTGAGTGCAGGATCTTTCAAGCAGCAACCTAGAAGTCCAGGTGCTTGCCCACACGGCGCCACTTTTTCTCCTTGTGTCTTCCTTGATCGTCATGCCTTGCCGGCGCTTTTGCCGGTGAGAAAAAACTTATTGAGGAATCCAACATGGAAACCGGTACCGTCAAGTGGTTTAACGATTCGAAGGGTTTTGGCTTCATTACGCCTGATGCAGGCGGCAACGACCTGTTCGCGCACTTCTCCGAAATCCAGGGCAACGGCTTCAAGTCGCTGCAAGAAGGCCAGAAGGTGCGTTACGTCGCTGGCGTCGGCCAAAAGGGCCCGGCCGCGACCAAGATCGAGCCGATCTGAATCGCACCGACCTGAGTTGAGCTGAGCGCCGAGGCGCCAGTCCAATGAAAAAAGCTCCGCCAACGCGGAGCTTTTTTATTTCCGTTGCCGCTATTCCCCGCAACGGTGAAATAAAGCCACTGCTGGCGCGGCAACAAGCGTAGAGTGGGGGCAGGATCACCAAACGGCGGAGGCTGCCATGGATATCTATCCGGCTGCAACTTACAAGGGATACGACCTCTATCCCCTGGTGTACAAGCACGCCGCCGAGCGCATATGGCCCGAGCCGCGGCCCGACCGTTCCTTCGATGCTGCCGTGGTGATCTGCCTGGAAGGCGAGTCGCCCGAAGGCATGCAGGCGCGCACGTTCCGCCTGGACGCTGCACCGTGGGATAACGTCGGTGGCGCGCGACGCGGTGCGTTGCGCTATGCCGAGGCCATCATCAATGGCGCGGTGCCGGGGGTATCGGTAACAACGGCCGGCGCGCCGATGGCGTCCTGAAGGTCCGACGACGGGCCCTGGCGCCGTGGTGCATTCTTTACCACTGACGCCCGCGCAGGGCCATAGCTCATGTCGTGCGCGTGATCCACATGAGTTCAGCAATCCTTCCTATCAGCGCGGCACGATGCCGCATGGAGATGTCGTGAGCGACAGCAGTCCCAGCCGCAGTCCCGGCAACACTGTTCCCGGCAGTACGCCCTTTGCCAGCTACAAGGGTTTCGATCTGTATCCCCTGGTTTATCGCCATCGGCCTGAGCAGGCCTGGCCGCGCATCAAGCCCGACAACAGCTTCCTCGCGTCGATCGTGATTTGCCGCGAGGGCTATCGCCCTGGCAGCGACCATGCGCGCGTGTACCCCATGGGTGAATCGCGTTGGGAGAACATCGGCTCGGCGCGCCGCGGTGCGCTGCAGTTCGGCGAAGATATCATCAATGGCCTGGTCGCCGGCGAATCCGTGACGTCGATCTAGGTATTATCCGGTTCCGCAGCGGCCTGATACAGGCCGTTTGCGGAGCGGGGAAACAGGCGCGGCGCTATCCGTCAGACTGCAAGGAGTCCGTTCATGGACATGCGTTCGGGATCATCTGGTTTTCTGTGCACGTTGCCCGGTGAGGGCAAAGGCATCACCTATCACGTAGCAGTCTGCTTTATCGATGCGGAGCGTCCCACTGGGGTGCTGTTCACCAGCTTCGTGGGTGTGGGGCGGCGGTCGTTCGGCGTGCTGGCCGAGCAAGGGGCCCTGCAGGGTCAGCTTGCCGCCAGCGGCGAGGCGCTGTGCCGCCTGGCCATCGGCCAGGTGGTGCGCGACCAGTTGCACGACAAGGCACGCGAGGGCGATTCGGTTCTGGACCTCGCCGCCTCACCATGGGACGGCGAGCTGAGGCCGGTCGGCGCGGGGCTCAGGACGGCCCGGCCGCATGTGCGCGTGCTTGGCTGAGGCCGCACGCAATCGTCAAGCCCGGTCAGTCAGATCTGGAATACTGGGTCGCCGTGGCGCTCCAGCAGCGCCTCGATCAGCGCCATGTCGGCGATCTCGGGAGTACGGTCTTCCACCGCGCGCGACGGCCCGCAATAGGTGGCCGTCACATGGCGCCTGACGGTCAGCACGCCTGACGCGGGCGGTGCGACTTCAACCGCCTGCCACGGTGCATGCCGGTAACTGCCTGCCTGCCAGCCTTCGGGCGTCAGGTGCACGGCTTCCCATTCTTCGATGACGGACATGATCGGTTCTCCTTGATTGAGGGATGAATCGTTAGCGGGACGGCACGCGCCGGCGCGGCGCATGCCATGGCGAGGGGACGCTGGCTTTACGACTTGTGCCGGTAGTTGATGCGTCCCTTGGTGAGGTCGTAGGGCGACATCTCCAGCGTGACGCGGTCGCCCGCCAGCACGCGGATGCGGTTCTTCTTCAGCCGTCCGGACGAGTACGCCCAGACTTCGAAGCCGTTTTCCAGGATCACGCGGAAACGGTTGTCGGGCAGGACTTCCGACACCTTGCCGCCAAATTCGACCAGTTCTTCTTTTGCCAAGGAGGCTCCTTGCTGTAGCCGCGCCGCTTGTGCGCGAGCTGTTGTGACGGCCAACTGGACACCAACTGGCCGATGGGATGGGGCTTGCTATGCCTGGCTTACTGCTGGCGCAGGCGTGCCGCGGCGCGTTCGCCGGCACGGCGGGCTGACTGCCTCGCGCGGGCTTCAGAGCGGTGCGTGTCGTGGCGCATTGCCACGTTGGCGACGATGCGTTCGGCGCCATTGCGGTATTCCGCAATCATGTAGGTCGCGAACCAGAGGCCGGGTTCCTGCTGGATGGGATAGACGGAAACGGTGTAAGGGGTAGGGTTGATTCGATTCAATGTGATGCCTGTTCATGGGCGCGGCCGCAGGTGGCGCGGTGCATCGGATTGCCGATGCTGAGCGTCGCGCGGTGGCGGCCGTTCGCCGTTGCTGTGTGCCAGCGTCGGGCCCGCGCGGCAGCACGGGCGTTGAATCTGGCGTGAAGTGGACCATGCCTGCGCAAGCCGATGCGCCGGGTACAGGGGCGATCGTTGCGGAGCGGACATGCCGCCGGTCGGATAAGGGTGGTGGGCCGTTCGGCCCAAAGACGCATCGGGTGTACGCCCGATATGCCGCCGCTGAATGCTTTTGTGAGATTGTCTTGCGGCTGGCGCACGGATGTCGGGCGTTGCCGATCCGTGCATAGAATGCCGAATGATACCACTTCCGGGCCAATCCTGCCCGCGTGACGGGCAGTGCCCCTGGTGCGGCCGCCTTGTAGTGCTCAGTGTTCGCTGATCTGCGCGAAGCGCTGCGACAGGAAGTCGATCAGTTCACGCACCGAAGGCAGCAGCCCGCGCCGTGACGGGAACACGGCGTGGATCACGCCGCCCCTGACCGACCAGTCCGGCAGGACCTTCACCAGCCGGCCATCGCGCAGCTCGTCGGTCATCATCATGACCGGCAGCTGCACGATGCCGGCACCGGCCACGGCCGCGGTGCGCAGCATGATCATGTCGTCGGTGACCAGCCGGGGCTTGTGGTGCAGGTCGGCGCTGGCGCCATCGGGGCCATACAGCGACCAGGTGTGCGAGGGGCGCGGCGGGCCCAGGTCCAGCGTTGGCAGCGCGTTGAGGTCCGCGGGCGCCAGCAGCGGCCCATGGCCGGCCAGCAGCGCCGGGCTGGCCACGAAGCACCAGGCGCGCTCGGCCAGCACGCGCATCACCAGGTCGCTGTCTTCCAGTGGCGGCACGCGCACGCGGATGGCCAGGTCGATCCCCTCTGCCACCACGTCCACGCGCCGGTTGGTGGCTTCCAGGTGCACGATGACCTTGGGGTTCGCCGCCATGAAATCCGCAATCATGTCGCCCACGCGCGCGTGCAGCAGCGCCACCGGGCAGCTCATGCGCACCAGGCCGCTGGGTTCGGCGCGGGTTTGCACGATCGCGCTCTCGGCCGCTTCGGCCTCCACCAGCATGGCCTTGCAGTGGGTGTAGTACCTCTGTCCCAGTTCTGTCACGGAGAAGCGCCGCGTCGAGCGCTGGATCAGGCGCACGCCGAGGCGCTCTTCCAGCATGGCCACGCGCCGGCTCAGCTTGGACTTGGGTATGCCGAGCACGCGCCCGGCGGGCGCAAAGCCCTGGTGGTCGACTACCTGCGCGAAGTAATACAGGTCATTCAGGTCGGGATGCAAGCGGGCGGCTCCTGTCGTCCTGCCAGTAGGACGCTGAGGGCAGATTTTCCGTCCTACCGGTGCGATCTGCCAAGACCTATGCTTTGCCCACACGGTCGGCTTGGGACTGCCCCGAGTCGCCGGTTTCGCCAACCGCATAGGAGAAAGCCACATGACCACACCCGCGAATTTCAACGGCAAGCGTCCGGTACTGGATCCCGCCGATACGGCCATGCTGCTGATCGACCACCAGAGCGGCCTGTTCCAGACCGTTGGTGATATGCCGATGCCTGAGCTGCGCGCCCGTGCTGCCGCGCTGGCCAAGATGGCGACGCTGTGCAAGCTGCCAGTGATCACCACGGCATCCGTGCCGCAAGGCCCGAACGGCCCGTTGATTCCGGAAATCCACGAAAACGCCCCCCATGCCAAATACGTCGCGCGCAAGGGCGAGATCAACGCCTGGGACAACCCCGACTTTGTCGCCGCGGTGCGTGAGACGGGCAAGAAGACCCTGATCATCGCCGGCACCATCACCAGCGTGTGCATGGCGTTCCCGTCGATCAGCGCGGTGGCCGACGGCTACAAGGTGTTCGCCGTGGTGGATGCCTCGGGCACCTATTCCAAGATGGCGCAGGAAATCACCCTGGCGCGCATCGTCCAGGCCGGCGTGGTGCCGATGGATACCGCCGCCGTGGCCTCTGAACTGCAGCAGAGCTGGAACCGCCCCGACGCGCAGCAATGGGCCGAGGTCTACACGCAGATCTTCCCGGCCTACCGCCTGCTGATCGAAAGCTATCTCAAGGCCCAGGACGTGGAGAAGAACCACGAGGTCCTGGACTCCAAGCGCTGACGCCAGGCTGGCAACGGCCTGCACACCCCGGGTGCGGACCCTCGGCGAACGCCGCGGGTCCGCACCTTCTGTTCACAGGAGAACGTCATGAGCAAGCCCTACAAGCGCCTGGACAAGAGCCAGGCCGCCGTCCTGATGGTCGATCACCAGGCCGGCCTGCTGTCGCTGGTGCGGGATATCGAGCCCGACAAGTTCAAGAACAACGTGCTGGCACTGGCCGACCTGGCCAAGTACTTCAAGCTGCCGACCGTCCTGACCACCAGCTTCGAGGATGGCCCCAACGGACCGATGGTGCCCGAGCTCAAGGCCATGTTCCCGAACGCACCGTTCATTCCGCGCCCGGGCCAGATCAACGCCTGGGATAACGAGGACTTCGTGGCCGCGGTGCGTGCCACCGGCAAGAAGCAACTGCTGATCGCCGGCGTGGTCACCGAGGTTTGCGTGGCCTTCCCGGCGTTGTCGGCGATCGAAGAGGGTTTCGAAGTCTTTGTCGTGACCGATGCCTCTGGCACCTTCAACGAAATCACGCGCGATTCGGCCTGGCAACGGATGTCTGACGCTGGCGCGCAGCTGATGTCGTGGTTCGGCGTGGCTTGCGAACTGCATCGCGACTGGCGCAACGACATCGAGGGTCTGGGCACGCTGTTCTCGAACCATATTCCGGACTATCGGAATTTGATTACGGCGTACACGGCAGTGAAGGGCAGCAAGTAAGCAACGCCCTTCAGCGAGCCGCTGGTTTGTTCCCCTCTCCCGCAAGCGGGAGAGGGGAACACCCAAGTGGCAAGCAAGGTCCCTCAGGCTTCCTTCACAGCCCCCCTCACCGGCGGCGCAGCGACTTCCGCCTGCGCCGACGCCGAGCGCCGGTGATTGATCATCGACACCGCCCCCACCGCAATCACTGCCGGGATCGCCATCGCCAGGAAGTTCTGCTGCAGCGGCAACGACATCCCCACCAGCACGCCGATCACGATCGGTGCCAGGATGGCGCCGCTGCGTCCCACGCCTGAAGCCCAGCCGATGCCGGTGCCGCGCACTGCCATCGGATAGAACTGGCCCGCATAGGCATAGGTGACGATCTGCGTGCCGATGGTGGAAGCACCTGCCAGGCCCACCACGACGAACAGCGCTGCGCTGGGCATCGGGTAGCCCAGCAGCGTGATCGACACCGCGGCCAGCGAGTACATGGCGATCAGCACGTACTTGATCGGCAGCCGGTCGGCCAGCCAGCCGCCACCGATCGCGCCGAGCATGGCGCCGAAGTTCAGCACCAGCACGAAAGTCAGCGCCGAGCCCAGGCTGTAGCCCGCGCCCGCCATCAGCTTGGTCAGCCACGAGCTGAGCGCGTACACCATAAACAGGCACATGAAGAACGCCACCCAGAACATCACCGTGCTGAAGCCGCGGCCGTCCTGGAACAGGCGGCGGATCGGCGCGCTGCCGGCGTTGTCGTCCGCAGCCAGCGTGAAGACGTCGCCGGCTTGCGCGCGATGCGACGGCACCAGGCGCGATACCACGGATTGCAGAGCGTTGGTCTGGCCGGTGCGGAGCAGGTAGGGCATCGACTCCGGCAGCGAGCGCAGCACCAGCGGGACCAGCAGCACGGGCAGGCCGGCAGCGAGGAAAACCGACTGCCAGCCATAGCTCTCGATCAGCCCCTTGCCCAGCAGCGCGGCCAGCATGCCGCCGACCGAATAGCCGCTAAACATCAGCGTCACCAGTGTGCCGCGCAGCTTGCGCGGCGAGTACTCGGTCATCTGCGCCACCACGTTTGGCATCACGCCGCCGATGCCCAGGCCTGCGAGAAAGCGCGTGATGCTGAACGTTACCGGGTCGCTGGTAAAGCCAGCCGCCGCGGTGAAGACGCTGAATAGCGCAATACAGATGGCGATGGCGCGCCTGCGGCCGATGCGGTCGGCCACGGTGCCAAGGAAGATCGCGCCGAACATCATGCCGAACAGCGCCGAGCTGACCATGAAGCCCGCGCTGGTGGCCGTCACGCCCATCTGCTTCATGATCGATGGCAGCGCGATACCGGCGACGGCCAGGTCGTAGCCGTCGAAGATGATGATGATCGCGCACCAGAACAGGATAAGCGCGTGGAAGCGGTTGAAGCGGGCCTCGTCGGCCAGCTTGTGGACATCGATCTGACGCATGGTTTGTCTCCGGTATGGTGGTATGGCGGGGCGGCCGGCGTCGCCGGTCACGCCACCGCGGCGGCGCGCTCTTCGGCGGCCTTCAGTTCGCGCTCGCGCAATACGAAACGCTGGATCTTGCCCGTGGCGGTCTTGGGCAGTGCCTCGACAAACTCGATCGCACGCGGGTATTTGTAGGCGGCCAGCCGTTCCTTGACGAAGGCCTTCAGCTCGCCGTCGCCAAGCTGCGCGCCCGCCTTCAGCACCACGAAGGCCTTGGTCTTGACCAGCCCTTCCTGGTCGGGCACGCCGATCACCGCGGCTTCCAGCACGGCCGGGTGCTGCACCAGCGTGGCCTCGACCTCGAACGGCGATACGTAGATGCCGCTGACCTTGAGCATGTCGTCGCTGCGCCCGGCGTAGCTGTAGGTGCCGTCGGGGTTGCGCACGTACTTGTCGCCGCTCTTGGTCCAGCCGCCGCGGAAGGTCTCGCGCGACTTCTCGCGGTTGGCCCAGTACATCATGGCGGCGCTGGGGCCCTGGATATAGAGGTCGCCGATTTCGCCGTCGGGCACCGGGCGGCCTTCCTCGTCGCGCAGTTCGATGGTGTAGCCCGGCACCGGCCACCCGGTGGTGCCGTAGCGCACCTGGCCGGGCCGGTTCGACAGGAAGATATGCAGCATCTCGGTGGAGCCGATGCCGTCGATGATCTCGCAGCCAAAATGCGCGGTGAAGCGCTGGCCGATGTCGGCGGGCAACGCCTCGCCGGCGGACGAGCACAGCCGCAGCGCCACCTCGTCGCGCGCGGGCAGCGCCGGCGATGCGAGCATGCCGGCATAGCCCGTGGGCGCGCCGAAGAATACGGTCGGCTTCTGCTCGCGCCAGCGGCGGAAGGTGGCTTCGGGCGTGGGCCGCTCGGCCATCAGCACTACCGTCGCGCCCACGCTGAGCGGGAAGCTGAGGCCATTGCCGAGCCCGTAGGCGAAATAGAGCTTGGCCGCGGAGAAGCAGATGTCCTGTTCCTGCAGGCCGAGCACGGGGCCCGCATACAGGCTGACTGTCCAGTACGGATTTCCGTGGCTGTGCACCACGCCCTTGGGCTGCCCGGTCGAGCCGGACGAATAGAGCCAGAAGCCGGGATCGTCGGGACTGGTCGCGGCAGGCGCGGACAACGGCGCTTGCGTGGCGAGCACGGTATCGAGCGCCACCATGCCGTCCGGCAGCGGCCCGCGCGCCCGCGACACGAACACCTTGCCGACTTCATGCCCGGGCCGCGCCAGCGCTTCCTGCAGCAGCGGCAGCAGCGCGGCCGAGACCAGTACCGCCTGCGCGCGGCTGTGCTGCAGCATGTAGACGTAGTCGTCGGCGGTCAGCAGCGTATTGACGGCAACCGGCACGATGCCGGCATACATCGCGCCCAGGAAGCACACCGGCCAGTCCGTGCAGTCGTGCATCAGCAGCAGCACGCGCTCCTCGCGGCGGATGCCGGCATCAAGCAGCGCGGCGGCCAGGCGGCGCACCTGCTGCGCCAGTTCGCCATAGCTAAGCTGGCCGTCGTCGTCGATATAGGCGGTCTTGCCGGTGCGCCCCGCGTTGCAGCCGAGCAGGTGCGCCGCAAAGTTGAAGGACGTGCCCGGCGGCTGGACCGGGACGTCTGCTGTGATGGCGGTCATGCGTGTCTCCCCGTTTCTGGTGTACGGTGTGCTGCGCGCCGCCACGCGGGCGTGGCGGCGCGGTAAAGCCGGATGGCTGACTGTCAGGCGAGGGTGTCGAGCACCGCGGTGCTGGCCTGGATGGCGCTGCGGCGGTGGTAGAAATTCAGCGCACGCAGGCCGCCCAGTTCCTCGCCGCCGCCGGCGCGGCCGGGGCCGCCGTGCAGCGATTGCGGCATCACGTTGCCGTGGCCGGTGTGTAGTTGCCCGACGTCGGGCGAGATCACGTGCACGCGGCCGTGGCTGTCGGCCAGCTCCACCGCGGCGGCGCCCAGCGCGGCAGCGTCATTGCCATAGAGCGATGTCACCAGCGAGCCCTGGCCGCGGCGCACCAGCGTGAGCGCGTGGGCGGTATCGCGGTAGGGCAGCAGGGTGGCTACGGGGCCGAAGACTTCGGTGTCATGCACCGCGGCGGCGGCGTCCGCATCGTTGACGCCGAGCAAGATCGGGCCGATGCAGCAGGCTACGGCGGGATCGGCATCGACCAGTGGCTGCTGCGTGCCGTCGTGCAGCACCTGTGCATGCTTGCGCAGGTTTGCAAGGCCTTCCTGTACGGCGTTGAACTGTGCGCGGCTGACCAGCGCGCCCATGCGTACGGCGTCGTTGCGCGGGTTGCCCACGGTGACTTTCGACAGGCGCGCACCGATGGCCTCGGCAGCTTGCGCGAACAGCGCCCCGGGCACGAACACGCGCCGGATCGCGGTGCATTTCTGGCCTGACTTGACCGTCATCTCCCGCACCAATTCCTTGACCAGCAGGTCGAAGGCTTCGGTGTCCGGGCCGTCGCCTGGCAACAGCACCGCGGAATTGATGCTGTCCGCCTCGATATTCACGCGCACCGAGCGCTGCGCGATCGCCGGGTGCGAACGGATCACCGCGGCCGTATCGGCCGAACCGGTGAACGACACCACGTCGAACGGCTGCAACTGGTCGAGCAGTCCGGCCGAGCTGCCGCACACCACCGACAATGCGCCGGCCGGCAGCACTCCGGCCTCGACCACGTCGCGCACCATGCGCTGGGTCAGCCAGGCGGTGGCGGTAGCGGGTTTGACGATCACCGGCACGCCGGCCAGCAATGCCGGCGCCGCCTTCTCCCACAGTCCCCAGCCCGGGAAGTTGAAGGCATTGATAAAGAGCGCCACACCGCGCGTGGGCACCAGCACGTGCCGGGACTGGAACAACGGGTCCTTGCCCAGCCGCGCGGCCTCGCCATCCAGCAGGTAGTGCCGGTCGCCGAGCGTATCGCCCAGCTTTGCGTAAGTGCCCAGCGTGAAGATGCCGCCATCGATGTCGACCGCGGAGTCGTTCCTGACGGTGCCGCTGTTGGCCGTGGCGATGTCGTAATAGGCATCGCGATTGGCCTGCAGCACCTTGACGATGTCGGCCAGCAACGCGGCGCGCTGGCGATAGGTCAACGCGCGCAGGGCAGCGCCGCCTTGTTCGCGGGCAAAGGCGAAGCCGGCCGCGAGGTCCAGCCCGGTGGCGTCCACGCGCACCAGTTCGTCGCCCAGCACCGGATCGAACAAGGGCGTGCCGGCACCGCTGCCGGCCTGCCACTTGCCGCCGAGGTAGTTGGATAGCAATTCGGTCATGGGGGATCTCAGCGCGTGAAGTCGATGCGGCCTTCCGGCAGCAGGTAGAGCACCAGCGCGCGGCCGTTGCTGACGGTGGGGCGGCGGGCGCTGCCCGGCGGGCACACCAGCCAGCCGGCGGGGCGGCCGTCGAACTGTGCCTCGCCCTCGAGCGGCATGATCAGGTCGATCTCGCCGTTGGGATGGGTGTGATGCGGGCCGGCAATGTCCTGCATGTCGACCACGTCGACGGAAAAGCCGTGCAGGTCGTCGGCAGGCTTGAAGATGCGGCCATAGCGGATGCCGCCGCCTTCGCGGTCGCACAGCCAGCCTTCGGCCACGCCGGCCTGGCATGCGTCCTTCAGTTGCTGGTAGGTGGGGCTGCCGGCGCCGTGTTCGGCATTGAGCCAGGCATCGAGTGCGGTATCCAGCGGGCGGCCTGCCAGTTGCGCGGTGAGCTGCGCGATCTGGCTGCGGAATTCTGTGGGGGACATGGTGAGGGGCTCCGTCTGATTCGCCAGTTGCTATCACTGGCTTCATGCATTATTGTGCATGTACGAAAAATAGAGCCGCACAGAAATCATGTCAAGCACTATATTGCATAAAGCTGGGTTAACCCCGGAAGCCGACCTGCACCATGATTCAGATGCAAGCGCTGCCAACGGCACCGAGAAGAACCCGTTCCTGGTCACGCTCGGCGAGCGTGTGCGCGAGCTGCGCTCCTGCCGCGGCCTGACCCGAAAGGCCGCCGCACAGGCCGCCGGCGTGTCGGAGCGGCACCTGGCCAACCTGGAATACGGCAGCGGCAACGCTTCCATCCTGGTGCTGCAGCACATTGCCGATGCGCTGCAGTGCTCGCTGGCCGGGTTGCTGGGCGACGTCACCACGTCGTCGCCTGAATGGATCCTGTTGCGCGAGCTGCTGGAGCACCGCGACGAAGCCACGCTGCGGCGCGTGCGCGTTGCCGTGGGCGAGATGCTCGGCACGGGTGGCGACAATGCCGGCCAGGCCGCGCGCAGCCCGCGCGTGGCGCTGATCGGGCTGCGCGGCGCCGGCAAGACCACGCTGGGCGGGATGCTGGCCGAAGACCTGGATTTCCCCTTTGTCGAGCTGAGCCGCGAGATCGAGAAGTTTGCCGGCTGCAGCATCTCGGAGATCCAGGGCCTGTATGGCATGAATGCCTACCGCCGCTACGAGCGGCGCGCGCTGGAAGAAGCCATCCAGATCTATCCCGAGGCCGTGATCGCCACGCCCGGCGGCCTGGTCTCTGATCCGGCCACCTTCAACCTGCTGCTGGCCCACTGCACCACGGTCTGGCTGCAGGCGGAGCCGGAAGACCATATGGAGCGGGTGCGCGAGCAGGGCGACTTCCGGCCGATGGCGGCCAGCAAGGAGGCCATGGAGGACTTGCGCCATATCCTGGCCGGGCGCGCGGCCTTCTATTCCAAGGCGGAGTTCTCGCTGGACACCAGCGCGCAGCCGCTGGAACCCACATTTGCCGCGCTGCGCGAACTGGTACGCCAGGCCCTGCGCATGCCGTTGTGACGGCTGAGGCGCAATAACGCGGCATCGGGCCGTGACCGGCACCTCTTGAGAAATCTGCACAATATTGCTTGCAGAAATTCTGCTTGATGAACTATAGTTCGTCTCACCAGATTCCTGTTCGTGCAAAATAGTGCAGTTTCGCAGAGGAGACACCGCCGTGACCACCGCCCCCCGCGTCGACTACCAGACCGCCCCCACCCAATACAAGCACCTGAAGCTGACGTTCGACGGCCCCGTCGCCACGCTCGCGGTGGACATCGACGAGAACGCCGGCCTGCGCCCCGGCTACAAGCTCAAGCTCAACAGCTACGACCTCGGCGTCGATATCGAACTGAACGACGCGCTCAACCGCGTCCGCTTCGAGCACCCGGAAGTGCGCACCGTGGTCGTCACCAGCGGCAAGGACAAGGTGTTCTGCTCCGGCGCCAACATCTTCATGCTGGGCGTCAGCAGCCATGCGTGGAAGGTCAATTTCTGCAAGTTCACCAACGAGACCCGCAACGGCATCGAGGATTCCTCGCAGCACAGCGGCCTGAAGTTCCTGGCCGCGGTCAACGGCGCCTGCGCCGGCGGCGGCTATGAACTGGCGCTGGCCTGTGACGAGATCCTGCTGGTGGACGACCGCTCGTCGGCCGTGAGCCTGCCGGAAGTGCCGCTGCTGGGCGTGCTGCCCGGCACTGGCGGCCTGACCCGCGTGACCGACAAGCGCCACGTGCGCCATGACCTGGCCGACATCTTCTGCACCACCACCGAAGGCGTGCGCGGCCAGCGTGCCAAGGACTGGCGCCTGGTCGACGACATTGCCAAGCCCGCCGTGTTCGCGCAGAAAGTGCAGGAGCGCGCGCTGGCGCTGGCAGCGCAGAGCGACCGCCCGGCCGACGGCAAGGGCGTGCCACTTGCCCCGATCGAGCGCACCATCGAAGCCGATGCGCTGCGCTACACGCATGTGACGATCGGGATCGACCGCGCCGGCCGCACCGCCACCTTTACGGTCAAGGCGCCGACGGGCACGCAGCCGCAGAACATCGATGACATCGTTGAAGCCGGCGCCGCCTGGTACCCGCTGCAACTGGCGCGCGAACTGGAAGACGCGATCCTGTCGATGCGCACCAATGAACTGGACATCGGCACCTGGCTGATCAAGACCAGCGGCGACGCCGCCGCGGTGCTGGCCACCGACGCCACGCTGCTGGCGCACAAGGACCACTGGCTGGTGCGCGAGACCATCGGCCTGCTGCGCCGCATGCTGAGCCGCCTGGATGTGTCGTCGCGCAGCCTGTTCGCGCTGATCGAGCCGCAATCGTGCTTTGCCGGCACCTTCCTGGAACTGGCGCTGGCCTGCGACCGCAGCTACCACCTGGCCTTGCCGGACGACGAGGAGCGCGCACCGAAGATCACCGTGGCGGAAGTCAACTTCGGCCTCTACCCGATGGCCACCGGCCAGAGCCGCCTGGGCCGCCGCTTCTACGACGAGCAGCCCGCGCTGGACGCGGTGCGCGCCAAGGCCGGCCAGCCGCTCGATGCCGATGCCGCCTATGCGCTCGGCCTGGTCACCGCCAACCCCGACGACATCGACTGGACCGATGAAGTGCGCATCGCGCTGGAAGAACGCGTGGCGATGTCGCCCGATGCGCTGACCGGCATGGAAGCCAATCTGCGCTTCAACGGCCAGGAAAACATGTTCACCCGCATCTTTGGCCGCCTGACCGCGTGGCAGAACTGGATCTTCCAGCGCCCCAACGCAGTGGGCGAAAAGGGTGCGCTCAAGGTCTACGGCAAGGGCGACAAGGCCGCCTTCGACTGGAACCGCGTCTGATCCAGCCTTACACGACAACCGAATCGTTCTTTGAAGGAGACCTCCATGTCCGGCATCAACTACAGCGACAAGATCCCCAACAACGTCAACCTGAGCGAAGACCGCACCCTGCAGCGCGCGCTTGAGCAGTGGCAACCGAACTACCTGAGTTGGTGGAACGACATGGGCCCGGAAGGCTCGCACCAGCATGACATTTACCTGCGCACCGCGATCAGCGTCGATCCGCAGGGCTGGGCCCACTTCGGCCACGTCAAGATGCCGGACTACCGCTGGGGCATCTTCCTGAACCCGGCCGAGGCCAACCGCAAGATCCATTTCGGCGACCACAAGGGTGAGGATGCGTGGCAGGACGTGCCGGGCGAATACCGCGCCAACCTGCGCCGCATCATCGTGACGCAGGGCGATACCGAGCCGGCGTCGGTCGAGCAGCAGCGCCACCTGGGCCTGACCGCGCCCAGCATGTACGACCTGCGCAACCTGTTCCAGGTGAACGTGGAGGAGGGCCGCCACCTGTGGGCCATGGTCTACCTGCTGCACAAGTACTTCGGCCGCGACGGGCGCGAGGAAGGTGAAGCGCTGCTGGAGCGCCGCAGCGGCCAGCAGGACAACCCCCGCATCCTGCAGGCGTTCAACGAGCAGACCCCGGACTGGCTGTCGTTCTTCATGTTCACCTACTTCACCGACCGCGACGGCAAGTTCCAGCTGTGCGCGCTCGCCGAAAGCGCCTTCGATCCGCTGGCACGCACCACGAAGTTCATGCTGACCGAGGAAGCGCACCACATGTTCGTGGGCGAATCGGGCGTGTCGCGCGTGATCCAGCGCACCTGCCAGGTGATGAGCGAACTCAAGACCGACGAGCCCGCGAAGCTGCGCGCGGCCGGCGTGATCGACCTGCCGACGCTGCAGCGCTACCTGAACTTCCACTACAGCGTCACCATCGACCTGTTCGGCGCCGATGAGTCGAGCAACGCCGCCACCTTCTACAGCACCGGCCTCAAGGGCCGCTACGAAGAAGGCAAGCGCATGGACGACCACGTGCTCAAGGGCCAGACCTACCGCATCCTGCAGGCGCAGAACGGCCAGCTGACCGAGAAGGAAGTGCCGATGCTCAACGCACTCAATGAAGTGCTGCGCGATGACTACATCAAGGACAGCATGGGCGGCGTGGAGCGCTGGAACAAGGTCATCGAGAAGGCCGGCATCCCGTTCCGCCTGAAGGTCCCGCACAAGGCTTTCCACCGCAATATCGGCGCGCTGGCCGGCGTCAAGGTTTCGCCGGACGGCCGCGTGATCTCCGATGCCGAATGGCGCGACTTCCGCGACCAGTGGCTGCCCAGCGAAGGCGACCGCGCCTTTGTCGCCAGCCTGATGGGCCGCGTGGTCGAGCCGGGCAAGTTCGCCAACTGGATCGCGCCGCCGGTGATGGGCATCAACCGCCAGCCGGTGGATTTCGAATACGTGCGCTTCAATTGAGCCACGGTCTTACCCATTGCTCCCTGTTTGCTCCCCTCTCCCGCTTGCGGGAGAGGGGCCGGGGGAGAGGGCTGGCGCGTCCATGAAGCGCCGCTGCAACAACGACCCTCACCCCGAACGCCCCTGATTCTGTGGAGACCGCCATGGACATGGCAGAAATTCAAGTCATCAAGCAGCACCTGATCGATCCCGAGATCTGCATCCGCTGCAACACCTGCGAAGCGACCTGCCCGGTGGGCGCGATCACGCACGACTCGCGCAACTACGTGGTCGATGCCGACAAGTGCAACCTGTGCATGGCCTGCATTTCCCCGTGCCCGACGGGCTCGATCGACAACTGGCGCGCCATGCCGAAGCTGCGCGCCTACAGCATCGAAGAGCAACTCACCTGGGACACGCTGCCGGAAGAACTGACGCCCGAGCAGCTGGCCGACCTGGCACCCGGCGCCGAGATGCAGACCGCCGCGCCGGAGATTCCCGCCACGTCGCCGCTGGCCGGCACCGGTGAAGACGCCGTCAACAGCGCCCGCCACGGCGCCACCGTGCCGCCGTGGTCCGCAGCGCATGCCTACACCAACCTGTACGGCGCCAAGTCCGCCAACCAGACCATCACCGCTACCGTGACCGGCAATGTGCGCGTGACTGAAGTCGGCCGCGAATACGACACGCATCACATCGTGCTGGACTTTGGCGCGACACCATTCCCGGTGCTGGAAGGCCAGTCCATCGGCATCGTGCCGCCGGGCACTGAAGCCAGCGGTCGTCCACACCATGCGCGCCAGTACTCGATCGCCAGTCCGCGCAACGGCGAGCGTCCCGGCTACAACAACCTGTCGCTGACGATCAAGCGCGTGCTGCAGGACCATGACGGCAATTCGGTGCGCGGCGTGGCCTCCAACTACATGTGCGACCTGAGGGTCGGCGACAAGGTGGAAGTGATCGGACCGTTCGGCGCCAGCTTCCTGATGCCCAACCACCCGCGCTCCAACATCGTGATGATCTGCACGGGCACCGGCAGCGCGCCGATGCGCGCCATGACCGAATGGCGCCGGCGCCTGCGCAAGGCCGGCAAGTTCGATGGCGGCAAGCTGATGCTGTTCTTCGGCGCGCGCACGCAGGAGGAGCTGCCTTATTTCGGCCCGCTGCAGAACCTGCCCAAGGATTTCATCGACATCAACCTTGCGTTCTCGCGCACGCCGGGGCAGCCCAAGCGCTATGTGCAGGACCTGATGCGCGAGCGCGCGGCGGACCTGACGGCACTGCTGGCGAGCCCTGACACGTACTTCTATGTGTGCGGGCTCAAGAGCATGGAAGAGGGCGTGGTGCTGGCGCTGCGGGACGTAGCGCAGCAGGCGGGGCTGCAGTGGGAGGCGCTGGCTGAAGGCTTGAAGCGGGAAGGGCGGCTGCATCTGGAAACGTACTAGATGCAGCCGCGGGCGCGAACCCCTCAATCCGTATCCTGCTGCGCCTTGTGCTTCGATGCCATCTTGTCCTGCTGCGCCGGCGGCACGTTGTCGTAGTGGCTGAACTGGATGGTATAGCTGCCGTGGCCGCCGGTGATGCTGTTCAGCCGTGACTGGTAGTCATTGAGCTCGGACAGCGGCACCTGGCCGGCCACGATCACGGCGTTGCCGGCCGCGGTGCGCGTGCCATGGACCTGGCCGCGCTTGGTGGAGAGGTCGCCGATGATGTCGCCCATGGCGGTGCCCGGCGCCGTCACCTCGATATCGACGATCGGCTCCAGCACGCTGGGCCTGGCCTTGAGCACCGCGTCGATAAACGCCTTGCGTCCGGCGGTCGCGAACGCGACTTCCTTGGAATCGACCGGATGGCTCTTGCCGTCGAACACGGTCACGCGCACGTCCTGCATCGGGAAGCCCGCCAGCGGGCCGCTGTCCAGCACCTGGCGGATGCCTTTTTCCACGGCGGGAATGAACTGGCCGGGAATCGCGCCACCCTTGACCGCATCGACGAAGTCGAAGCCCTCGCCGCGCGACAGCGGCTCCACGCGCAGCATCACTTCGCCGAACTGCCCCGCGCCACCGGTCTGCTTCTTGTGCCGGTGGTGGCCCTCGGCCTTGCCGCCGATGGTTTCGCGGTAGGCGATCTTGGGCGGGCGCGTCACCACCTCCACCTTGTATTGCTCGGTCAGCCGCTCCAGCGCGCAGCGCAGGTGGAACTCACCCAGGCCGAACACGACGGTCTCGTTGGTGCCGGCCGGATGCTCCACGCGCAGGCACGGGTCTTCGGCGCTCAGCTTGTGCAGTACCTCCGCCAGCCGCTGCTCGTTGCCGCGGCGTGCCGGCTCGATCGCCAGTCCGTAGATCGGCGTGGGGAATTCCAGCGGCGTCAGGTGGATATCGCCGTCCTCGGTGGCATCGTGCAGCACGGCATCGAAGCCGAGTTCATCGATCTTGGCCACCGCGCAGATATCGCCCGGCCCGGCGCGTGGCACTTCCTGTGTCTCCTTGCCTTGCAGCCGCAGCAGGTGCGCCACCTTGAACGGCTGGCGTCCTTCGCCGATATAGAGCTGGCTGTCGCGCGTGATCGTGCCCTGGTGGATGCGGAACACCGCCAGCTTGCCGACATAGGGATCGACGACCATCTTGAAGACGTGCGCCAGCACATGCTTGTCCGGCACGGGCTCCGCGCGCACGGCCTTGCGGTTCTCGCTGCCTTCACCCGTATCGCGATAGAACAGTGGCGGATTGCCCTCGGTGGGATTGGGCAGCAGCCGCACGAACACATCCAGCAGCTCGGTGATGCCGGCGCCGGTCGCCGCCGAGGTAAAGCAGATCGGCACCAGGTGTCCTTCGCGCAGCGCGCGCTCGAACGGCGCGTGCAGCTGCTCCGGCGTGATCGCCTCGCCTTGTTCCAGGTACAGCTCCATCAGCTCGGGATCGATCTCGATGACCTGGTCGATCAGCGCATCGTGCGCGGAGGGCACAGATAAAAAATCCGACTCGCCGGCCGGATTGAAGAAGCAGTCAACCACCTTGCTGCCGTTGTCGGCCGGCAGGTTGATCGGCAGGCATTCCTTGCCGAAGGCCTCCTGGATCTCCGTCAGCAGCGCGGGCAGGTCGACTTTGTCGCCGTCGATGCCGTTGATGATGATCATCCGGCACAGCTGGCGCGCCTGCGCCCAGGCCATGGCCCGGCGCGTGGTCATCTCGATGCCGGTCTGCGCATTGATGACGATGGCGGCGGTTTCCACCGCCGCCAGTGCGCTGATCGCCAGCCCGGAGAAGTCCGGGTAGCCGGGGGTGTCAACCAGGTAGATGCGGGTGTCGCGGTAGTGCAGGTGGGCGACCGCGGACGTCAGCGAGCGTTTGTACTTGCGCTCCAACGGATCGCTGTCGCACACCGTGGAACCGCGTTCGATGCTGCCGGGCGTGTGCACGGCACCGCCCTTGTACAACAGTGCCTCGGCCAGCGAGGTCTTGCCGCACCCCGCGTGCCCGAGCAGGGCGACGGTGCGGATGGCATCGGGACTATCGTGCATGTTGGCTCTCGGTTCGTCCGGCAATGACTCTCAGGGCATTATTGGCGAAATTCGCCGGAAGCGACATACGCGGATGCCCGACACCGTGCAATGCCGGACGCAAGATGGCCCGCAAGTGGCGAGGTCGGCGCTCGGCCGGCCTTTGTTTCGCGGGTCGCACGGCTTGCCTGCACTGCAGCAAACCGTGCGCTGGTGCGCCGCAGCAAAGATCAGCGGCGCACGTCGTCGTGGTCGGTCGACACCGCCAGCGCCTGCCACGCGGCTAGTTCGCTTTCCACCTTGCGGTTCTTCTCGGCGATGCGGTAGACCGTGTCCGAGCCCAGCGGCAGGCGCACTGGCGGGGTTTCGCTGTCCGCTAGCGTCAGCAGCGCTGCCGCCAGCTTGGCCGGGTCGCCGGGCTGCTGGTGGTTCGCCGAAGTCATGTGCTCGCGCATTGCGCCGACCGTTTCCGCGTAGGCCGGGATCTCGGTGCGCACGCGCACGAGCGAGCTGGCATCGAGGAAGTCGGTGCGGAAGAAGCCCGGCTCGACCACGGTGGCGCGGATGCCCAGCGGCGACAGTTCCGCGTCAAGCGCTTCGGTCAGGCCCTCGACCGCGAACTTGGTGGCGCCGTAGACGCCCCAGCCAGGGTACGCCGCGTAGCCACCGATCGACGAGATGTTGAGGATGCGGCCGCTGCGCTGCCGGCGCATCTGCGGCAGCACGGCACGCGTCACGGTGAGCACGCCGAACACGTTGGTGGCGAACTGCTGCTCGACTTCCTGCGCGGAGGCCTCTTCGACCGCGCCGAGCAGGCCGTAGCCAGCGTTGTTGACCAGCACGTCGATGCGGCCGAAGCGGGCCACGGCGGCCCCGGCGGCGGCGATGGCCTGGGCTTCGCTGGTGACGTCCAGCGCCACGCCCAGCAGGTTGGCGTGTTCGCCCAGTGCGGCGGTGATCGTTTCCGGGCGGCGCGCGGTGGCGACGACCCGGTCGCCACGTGCCAGCGCGGCACGGGTCAGTTCCAGGCCGAAGCCGCGCGAAGCGCCGGTAATGAACCAGACCTTGCTGGTGGCGTTGACAGTGGTGCTGGTGGTGTTGGCGGACATGGTGAATCTCCTTTCAGGGTGCTCGGTTTGACTGCGATGTCTGATGGCGGGGGCCACGGAGACAAATTTAGGCTGGCGATGCCCGCAACACTAGGCGGCGTAATCGAGTTTCAATAACAACTACTAGTTGTGAATGAAAAGCCAGCGCGTCGATTGAGCAAACCTCAACCGTGTGGCAGACTCGCCGGCATGGACAAACTGCCCCCACTGAACGCCTTGCGCGCTTTCGAGGCGGCCGCACGGCACCTCAGCATCACCACGGCTGCCGAGGAGCTGCACGTCACGCCCGGCGCCGTCAGCCGCCAGATCCGCGCGCTGGAGGAGGGGCTGGGCGTGCAGCTGCTGCATCGCGGCCACCGGCAGATCTCGCTGACCCGCACCGGCGAGGACTACTACCGCGCCGTGACCAAGGCGATGGACGACCTGCGCGAGGCCACGCGGCGATTGAGCAAGCGCGCCAAGCGCAAGCAGCTGAAGGTGCGCGCCTACACCACCTTTGCCATGCGCTGGCTGATCCCGCGGCTGTCGAGCTTCCATGCCGCCAATCCCGGCATCGAGGTGCTGCTGACGGCGTCGCTCGATCCGGTCGACTTCCGCAAGGAAGACATCGACGGCGCGATCCGGCTGGGCGACGGCAAGTGGAGCGGCGTGAATACCTACCGGCTGGTGTCGAACATCCTGGTGCCGGTATGCAGCCCAGGGCTGCTGGAGGGCGGGCCGAAGGTGAAGAAGCCCGCTGACCTGCAGCACCAGACCCTGCTGCACTCGATCGCGCGGCCCGACGACTGGGCCCACTGGCTCAAGGCCGCGCGCGCGGAGGGGCAGGTCGATGCGCACAGCGGCATGACCTACCAGAGCTCGGCCATGGCCTATGCGGCCGCGGTCGAAGGGCAGGGCTTTGCCATCGCGCAGCGCTTCCTGGTGGCGGCGGATCTCGACGCCGGCCGGCTAGTGGCGCCATTCCGCCAGACCGTGGACATGGGCGATTTCACCTACTACCTGCTGACGCCCGCCGATCGCAAGGAAAGCGCGAGCATGGCGGTGTTCCGGCAGTGGTTGCTGGCGCAGTTTGACGCTCAGGGTTGAGCGCGCTCACGATGCCGCCGCGACCACGTGTCGCTTCTCCTCGATATCGCCGCAGTGGATAGCGCCCCGTGACGACAGCGCGGCGATTTCGTCGCGGCTGTAGCCAAGCTCGCCCAGCACCGCCTGCGTATGCTGCCCGCAAGCCGGTGCCGGCCGCGATGGCAATGCGTTCTCCTGAGCGCTGTTGATTGGGAATCCCGGCATCCGGATCTCGCCCAGGGTGTCGTGCCGGACGCGCTGCACCATGCGGTTGGCAGCCACCTGCGGATGCGCCATGACGTCCTCGTAGGTCGCCACGGGGGCGCACAGAATGTCGGCGTCCTGGAGCAACGCCAGCCATGTGTCGGTCGTGCTGGTGATGAAGACACTGGTCAGCGCCTCCACCATTGCCGCGCGATTGGCGACGCGCAGCGGCGAGGTGGCAAAACGCGGATCGTCGGCCAGTTCGGGCCGGCCCACTACATCGCACAGCCGGCGCCAGCGCTCGGGCATATAGGCGGCCACCATGACCCAGCCATCGGCGGTGCGGAAGGCCTGGTTGGGCGCGGAGTAGGGTGCCGCGCTGCCCACGCGTTCCGGCAGTTTCCCGTCGGCGCAATAGCTGGTGATGGACGACTGCTGCAGCGCCAGCGCCGCATTGAGCAGGTTGACGTCGAGATGGCCGCCCAGGCCGTCGCGCGCCCGCTGCGCGAGCTTCGCCAGCACGCCCACGCAGGCCACGTAACCGGTCGTCACGTCGACCACCGGCGCCTGCACCTTGCACGGCTCGCCGTCGGGCAGGCCGATCAGGCTCATCAGGCCGGAATCGGCCTGCATGATGCCGTCGACGCCGGCGCGATGCGCATGCGGCCCTTCCTGCCCGTAGGCGGAGATCGAGCAGTAGATCAGCGCGGGGTGCGCGTTGGCCAGTTGCGCATGGCCGAGGCCGAGGCGCTCCATCACGCCCGGGCGCATGCTTTCCACCACGATGTCGGCGCCCGCGATCAGGCGGCGTGCCACGGCCACGCCGTCAGCGGACTTGAGGTCGAGCGCCACGCCCAGCTTGTTGCGGTTGAAGCCGTGGAACAGCGCGCTGTCGTCGCCGAGCCAGCCCGGTCCCAGACCGCGGCCCAGTTCGCCGCCGGGCGGCTCCACCTTGATGACCCTGGCGCCCATGTCGGCCAGCAGCATGGTGCAGGTCGGCCCGGCGCCGATCTGCGTGAAGTCGATGACGGTCAGGCCGTCCAGTGCGTCGCGCAACATGTCATGCCTCCGGAAGGGTGCGGGATCGTTTGAATGTGCCTTGCGCGGTGGCCACCAGCACGCCGGCATCGGTGGTCAGCTCCGCCGAGGCGAAGTACAGGCTCATGCCGGCACGGGTGACCTGCGCCGTGGCGCGCAGCCGGCCCGTGCTGGCCTTGCTGAGGTAGCTGATCGTCAGCATGACAGTGACCGCGTGGCCGAGCGCGCCGTCACGGCGGGCGGGCAGCCCGGCGTACCCGCAGGCTGCGTCGAGCAGCGTGGCAGTCACGCCGCCCTGCACGCTGCCCTGGCGGTTCAGGTGGCGCGGCTCGAGATCGAGCTCGAAGGTGCAGCGGCCGTCGCCGACGCTGGCCAGGCGGATGCCGAGGTAGTCCAGCAGCGGGTTGTCCGTGGCGGGCAGGACATGGCTTTCGGTATGCGTGTTCATAGCGCCACCTTGATGCCGTTGTCCCGGATCAGGCGCTGCCAGCGCGCCATCTCCTTGCCGATATACGCCTTCAGCTCGGCCGGCGATGATGCCTGCGGCTCGAAGCCCTGCTTGCCCATCTGCTCCGCCACATCAGGCGATTTCAGCGCCGCCACCAGCGCGGCGTTGATCTTGTCGACCACCGGCTTGGGCGTCCGCGCCGGCGCCAGCAGGCTGTACCACAGCTCGGCGTCGTAGCCGGCCATGCCGGCTTCCGCAAAGGTCGGCAGGTCCGGCATCAGCGCGGTGCGCGTCTTGCCGGCGATGCCGAGCGCGCGCAGCTTGCCGGCGCGCACGTACTGGATCGCCGAGGCAAAGGTGGCGAAGGAGATCTGCACCTGGCCGCCCATCAGGTCGGTGATCGACGGCCCGGTGCCGCGATAGGGCACGTGCAGCAGTTCGGTCTTGTTGAGCTTGGCAAAGACTTCACCGGCGAGGTGTTGCGGCGTGCCGTTGCCCGGGCTGCTATAGCTGAGCTTGCCGGGGTTGGCGCGGGTGTACTGGATAAAGTCCTGCAGCGTGCGGAACGGCTGGTTGGGGTTGGCGACCAGCATGATTGGCACCGACGCGATCCGCCCCACCGGCTCGAAGTCGCGTTCGATGCTGAACGGAATCTTGGTGCCGAGGAAGGGGTTCATCGTCACCTGGCTCGACGCGATCACCAGCGTATAGCCGTCCGGCGCCGCATGGGCGACGTAGTCGGCGCCAAGGTTGCCGCCCGCGCCGGGCTTGTTCTCGATGACGATGGTCTGGCCCAGCAACTGGCCCATCTTGGGCGCAATCAGCCGCGCCAGGATGTCGTTGCCGCCGCCGGGGGCGAACGGCACTACCAGGGTGATCGGCTTCTGCGTGGGGAAGGGCGCCTGTGCCGCCGCGCCCAGGGCGGTGGCTGCCAGCATGCCGGCCAGCGCCAGGCGTGCGAATCGGGTAATGCGAGTCATGCTTTGTCTCCTGTGTGTGTGTGTTTTCAAACGCTCAGCGGCCCGTGTAGCGGGGCTGGCGCTTCTCGGCAAATGCCTGCCGGCCTTCGGTCCGGTCGGCGGTATCGCGCAGCACGCCCCAGTAGAGTTCAGTCAGCTGCTGCGCATCGGCTTCGCTGAGGTGGCTGGTCTGGCGCGACAGCCGCTTGACTGCCTGAACCGCCAGCGGTGCATTGGCGGCGATGCAGGTGGCGATGGTCAGCGCACGGTCGAGCAGCGCGGCTGGCGCCACCGACTCGGTGACCAGGCCAATGCGCGCGGCCTGCACCGCATCGATCCGCTCGCCGGTCAGCACCATCTGCATCGCATGCGCCGCCGGCACGGCCTTGAGCAGGCGATGCAGGCCGGAAACGGCGGGGATCGATCCGACCGCGGCTTCGGGCAGGCCGAAGCTCGCCCGCTCCGACGCAATCCGCACATCGCATTGCAGCGCGATCTCCAGCCCGGCCCCGAGGCAATGCCCGTTGACGGCAGCGATCAGCGGCTTGCACAGGCTCAGGTCGGTCAGGTCCATCAGCCGGATATAGAGGCCGAGGTCGGCCGCCTGCTCCGGCGCGCGGAACAGCGCTTCCGGGTAGGTGGCGGGCGAACTGCGCGTGCCCTTCAGGTCGGCGCCTGCGCAGAAGGCGCGCGTGCCGGCGCCGGTCAGGACGGCCACGCGCAGGTCGTCGCGGTCGCGCACTTCGGTGAGATGCGCGCGCAGTTCGCGCAGCGCGGTCACGTCCAGCGCATTGAGCGCCTCGGGCCGGTCGATCGTCAGCACGGCGACCGCGCCTTCGGTGTGGAGTCGTACGGTCATGGCGGCCTCCTTATACGCTCGGCGACGACAGGCTGCGCCCGCCGCAGACATAGAGCGTCTGCCCGGTCACGTACGACGACTGCGGATCGAGGAAGAAGCTGACCGCGTTGGCGATGTCGTCGGCGGTGCCGATGCGCTGCACCGGGACCGACTTTTGCAGCCGTGCCTGCACCTCGGGCGTAAAGCCGCGGAACAGCGGGGTATCGACGATGCCCGGCGCCACCGCATTGACGGTGATGCCCTTGGCCGCGAACTCGATCGCCAGCGAGCGCGTCAGGCTGACCACACCACCCTTGGCTGCGGAGTAGTTGGCTTGCCCGAAACCGCCGAGCCAGGCCCGGGACGAGATATTGACCACGCGCCCGTAGCCGCGCTCGACCATGCCCGGCAGCGCCGCGCGGCAGCACAGGAACTGCGAGCGCAGGTTGGTATCGATGACCAGGTCCCAGTCCTCGTCGGTCATCTTCAGGAAACGCATGTCGCGGACCGCGCCGGCGTTGTTGACCAGGTAGTCGACGCGGCCGCTCCGCGCCTGCACTTGCGCGAAGGCGTCGTTGACCGCTGCCGAGTCGGTCAGGTCGACGCTGGCGCCAATGGCGTTGAAGCCCTCGGCGACCAGCGCGCCGACGGCGGCATCGAGCGCGGCCGCGTCGCGGTCGAGCAGGGCCACGGCCAGCCCCTGGCGGGCCAGTTGCGTGGCGATGCCCAGGCCGATGCCGCGCGCGGCGCCAGTGACCACGGCTACATGGGAAGGATCGAAGCGTTGCGTGCCCATCTCAGACTCCCAGCAAATGGACGGAAGAGGCGGCGTGGTCCACGCCCGCGATGCCGCCGCCGGTGCATTGCGTCAGGCCGATGCGCGCATCCGCCACCTGGCGTTCGCCGGCGCGGCCTTGCAGCTGCCACAGGATCTCGACCATCTGCGCCACGCCGGTGGCGCCCAGCGGATGGCCCTTGGCCAGCAGGCCGCCGCTCGGGTTGACCGGCACGCGCCCGCCCAGGCGCGTCGCGCCGGATTTGAGCAGGGGCACGGCGTCGCCGCGCGGTGCCAGGCCGAGGGCTTCGTAGTAGAGCAGTTCGGCGATGGTGAAGGCGTCGTGCAGCTCGACCACGTCGACGTCCTGCGGGCCGAGACCGGCCTGTTCATAGGCCTGGCGCGCAGCGCGCGCGGTGATCTCGGCATCGAGAATGTCGTCGTCGGCCTCCTCTCGCATGCCCGACACCACTACCGACGAGAGCACCTTCACCGGCCGCGCCTGCGCCGGGCGGCGCGTGCTCAGCACCACCGCCGCCGCGCCATCGACCTGCGACGGGCAGCACTGCAGCAGCGTCAGCGGGTCGGCAATCATGCGCGAGGCCAGCACTTCCTCGACCGTGGTGGTCTTGCGCTGCTGGGCATACGGGTTCAGCGAGCCGTGGTAGCGGTTCTTCACGGCCACTTCGGCGAGGTCGGCAGGATTGGCGTCGCGCTCGTGCAGAAAACGCGTGCCGCGCATCGCATACACCGCGGGCAGCACCATGCCCGACTTCGCATAGAGCTCGGTCTTTTGGTCATTGCGCTGCAGCGGGATGGTGCCGCCGCCGAGCGCGGTCAGCTGCTCGATGCCGAAGACCAGCACCGTGTCGTATTGCCCGGCCAGCAGCGCGTGCCGTGCCAGGTGCACGCCGGTGGCGCCGCTGGCGCAGGCGTTCTCGACGTTGTAGACCGGGATGCCCTTGAGCCCCAGGTCGCGCACGATCAGCTGGCCGAGAATCATGCCGCCCAGCACGTTGGCGCAGTAGACCGCCTGGATGCGCCCGGCCGGCACCTCGGCATCGGCCAGCGCCTTGAGGATCGCCTGTTGCGCCAGTTCCGGCGCCAGCACGCCGGGGTGGCGGCCGAACGGCGTCATCGCGCCGCCGTGGATATAGATGTCTTGCATCTTGCTTACCTTTCCTTTTCTCGATCGTTCAGGCTGTGACGGCCTCGAAGACATAGCCCAGCCCGGCGTCATGCCGCTGCGCGTAGCGTTCGCCGATGACCGGACGCGCCGTGCCCTGCAGGCGGCCGAAGATGCGCACCGGGCCGACGAAGTCGACATAACCCAGCGCATACGGCGGCTGCCCGCTTTTGGGCGCGGGGTGGATCACGGTGAAGCTGTAGAGCACGCCCGTGCCGGTGATGGCGACGGTTTCGTGGCCGTCCGCCAGCGGCGAGTCGGCGGGCAGCGCCGGGAAGATCCACTCGCCGGTGGCACGATCACGCGAGGCAAGCAGGTGGGGAACGGGTTCCGCGCTCCAGAGCGGATAGGGCTGGTCTGACATGGCTGTCTCCTGTGGGTTGGCCTTGGCGTAATAGTTGTCGTCGTCGGCCTGCGCGACAAACGATATTTCCGGCGTTTTCGGTTGAGAAAAAGTCAAGCGAAGGGCCAGAATGAGATGTCTGGAAAGGCGCTTTGTCTGGGGCCGGAGTCAGCCGTTCAGGTCTTGCGCTGCCGCGTTGCCTCGACTTCGGAGCGGGCGATCACACCCACGCCGATGCGCCATTCAACGCCGTGCCGCGCGGGCGCGGATCGCCTTCGACCGCACGGGCACCATCGGTGTACGGATCGAACTTTCGCCGCGGAGTGGCCGAGACCTCGCCGCGGTCGAGGCCGGCAACGAGCGCGGCGGCGCCACGGTTATGCGCGCCTTCGGAGAAGGTGTCGAAACTGCCCTGCCGCTGGCCGTCGGTGAACACGTCATGCGTGCGCGCTGCCACGCTGGCGGGCGCGCTGTTGCCGGCTGGCGCGGCATTGGCGTTCTGGGGGGAGACGGCGACCACCAGCGAGATGGCGGCGGGAACAAGGGTGCGTGCGAGTTGGGCAATCATGATGTCGCTCCTGGAGACTGGTCATCGAAGAATGAGGCGGACGGTGGGTGCTGCGCATATCCCGGTGTGGTTCCGGGGATGGCGCCGTGCAGCCGCCGTTGAGACCAATCTAGGCGTGGAGCGGACGTCGCACTAGGGAGTGGAATGGCGCTTCACTAGCAACTTACGGTTGCTAGTGCGGGGTAGCAGGCTCAGGGCACGATCCCGACCAGGCGCGACAGCGACTGCTCCGCGCCCCGGCCCGCCTCCACCACAAAGTCGATGAAGCGCCGGACCCGCACCGGCATCTGGCTGCGATGCGGGTAGTACATGTACATGCCGATATTGCTGCTGCTGTACCCCGGCAGGATCGCCTTCAGCCGCCCGCTGACAAGGTCGGCGTGGATCATGTAGGCGGGCAGCTGGCCGATGCCCATGCCGGCGCGCACCGCTTCGACCTCGGTTTCCACGTCATTGAAGCTCGCCACGGCAGGCACCTCCTGGTAGATCAGGTCGCCGTCCACCTGCAGCTCCCACGGCACCATGCGCCCGGTGGCGGGGCGGCGGAAGCCCGTGCACTGGTGCTGCAGCAGGTCGTCGAGGGTGGCCGGCTCGCCGTGCCGCGCCAGGTAATCCAGCGCCGCGCAGATGACCAGCGGCAGGTCGCACAGCCGCCGCGCCACCAGGTTCTGGCCGGGGCTGGTGCCGACGCGGAAGCCGACATCGATCTTGGCTTCGACCAGGTCGGTGAAGAGGTCGCTCAGCACCACATCGAAGGCGATGCCGGGGTATTGTTCGCGAAAGCCGCGCACCAGCGGGATCAGCACGCGGCTGCCGAGCGACGGCGGAGCGGTCAGGCGGATCAGGCCGTCGTCGTCGCTTTTGCTGCTGCGGACCTGCTCGAGCGCTTCGTCGAGCTGGCGCATGCCCGGCGCGGCCAGCTCGAACAGGCGTGCGCCTTCTTCCGTCAGGCTGAGCTTGCGCGTGGTCCGGTGCAGCAGCCGCACGCCGAGATGGTCCTCCAGCGTGCGCACGGCCTTGCTGGCGGCCTGCGGGGTGACGCCAGCCTCCACCGCGGCGCGATGGAAGCTGCCGGCGCGCACCACGCCGAGGAAGAGGGTGAGGACACGGGCCTTGTCCATGACTGGCAACCAGAGGTTGGGAATGCGGCCATCATAACGCCAGTCCGGGATCACGAAAACAGCAAGGGCAGGCCCGTGCGCGGACTATTGCTCGACCAGATGCTCGATGCGGATCGGCAGCTCCCACACGCGCTTTCCGGTTGCGTGGAACACAGCGTTGGCCACGGCCGGCGCCACGCCCACTAACGCGATTTCACCTAATCCCTTGACGCCCAGTTCGTTCATCAGATTTGCTCCGAGAAACCTCGCCATTCAAGGCGGGGAGTGAAAGGAGCGCCGCCGAGAGGCGGCATTCCCACGTTAGAATGAGCGGCATGATTCGTGTCTACCGCTACCGGGTGAAGTCGCTCAACGGCCTGCTCAACAAGCAGAGCCGCGCGGTGAACTACGTCTGGAACTTCTGCAATGACACGCAGAAGCACGCGCTCAAATGGGGGAAGACGTGGCCGAGCGGGTTCGATCTGAACGTGCTGACCACGGGCAGCAGCAAGGAACTCGGCATCCATTCCGGCACGGTCAACGCGACATGCGAGCAGTACGCGAAATCGCGCAGCCAGCATCGCCGTCCTTACTTGCGATACCGCGGTAGGAAGAGCCTTGGATGGGTGCCCATGAAGGGCCGCGATTTGAAACGAGAGGGCGAGGCGTTTCGCTTTGCCGGGCATACCTTCCGCGTTTTCAATAGTCGCCTGTTGCCCGAAGGCAAGGTCAGGGACGGCAGCAACTTTGCGCAGGATTCGCGCGGGAACTGGTTTCTCAACATCGTGATAGAAGTTGCTGATATGCCGGCACGCCCGATTCAAACTGGCGTCGGCATCGATCTTGGTTTGAAGGACTTCGCGACGCTTTCGACCGGCGAGAAGCTCCCCAATGACCGGTTTGGCCGGCATGCCGCCGAACGACTGGCGAAGGCGCAGCGTGCGCGAAAGCACAAGCGGCATATTGCCAAGCTGCATGCCAAGGTGGCGAATGCCCGCGCCGACTTCCAGCACAAGCTTGCGCTCGAGCTCGTCCGGCGCTTCGATTACATCGCGGTCGGCAACGTGTCGGCTTTGAAACTCGCCAAAACCAAGATGGCGAAGAGCGTCTACGACGCATCCTGGTCGTCCTTCCGGGACAAGCTCCGCTACAAAGCGATTGCGCACGGAGCCACGTTTGAGGAAGTGAACGAAAGCGGTTCTACCCAGTCCTGTTCGGCGTGCGGTTCGAAGGACAGCACGACGCGGCCGAAAGGTATCGCAGGACTGCGAATAAGAGAGTGGACCTGCAGTAGATGTGGTGTCGTGCATGACCGTGATACCAATGCTGCGTTAAACATTCTCCGATGCGGACGTGCATCGCCAGGTGTGGGAATCCCCTGCCTTTAGGCCTGAGGATTACCCACAAATCCGGTTGTAAACTGGATTGAGCGGTGTTAACTTTCGCCCATCCTATTTATGTTGTTGCAGCGGATTGGCGATCAGAGACGACACGGCAGACTGGGCTAGCGAAGAATTCGCAGAGGCGAGTCTCGGCGATGCTCGCCTGTCGCAGCGACTGGTCGCGCTGGCCCGGCAGCTGGCCATCAGTCCACACACTTCGCTCCCCCAGGCCCTGTCACCAGCTGAACTGAAGGCGGCCTACCGCTTCTTCGATAACGATCAGGTCGATACCAACGGCGTGCTGGCGCCGCATATTGCACAGACGTTGCACCGCATGGAACAGTTGCCAGTGGTGCTGGCAATACAGGATACGACCGAATTCAATCTGACGCACCTGCACGCCACAGAGGGCTTAGGTCGCTGTACCGGTGGCAATGAGCGTGGTTTCCTGATGCACAGCCTGCTGGCAGTCAGTCCAGAGGGGCTGCCGCTTGGGGTGCTGGGCATGAAGACGTGGACACGCGCTGAAGCAACCAAAGGTAGTGCTGCGCAGCGCAAGTCCCGACCCGTCCACGAGAAAGAAAGCGCTAAGTGGATCGAGGGTCTTGCCCATCTGTCTGCGACTGAAGTCGCGCTGTGCACAGACCCAACTGGTAGGGATCGGAGATCGCGAAAGCGATGTGTATGAACTGTTTGCTGCCGAGCGACCAGACGGAGTGGACTGGCTGGTGCGCGCAGCATGGAATCGCTGTGCCCGCCATCCCCAGCGCTATCTCTGGCAAGCGGTGTTGGACACCCCTGCGGCAGGTTACACCGAGTTGCTGATTCCGGCCAGAGGTGCACGCACCCTACGCACGGCCCGCCTGACGCTGCGATACGCGCCCGTTCGCCTGCAACCACCTCAGACGCGGGCTGGCTTGCCCGAGCAGAATGTCTTCGCTGTGCATGTCATCGAGGACGAACCGCCCGCCGGTATCGAGCCGCTCGAATGGATGCTACTCAGTTCGGTGCCCACGCACTCGCCTGAGCAGGCTCTTGAGCGGCTTCAGTGGTATGCGCGGCGCTGGACCATCGAGACCTGGCACCGTGTGCTCAAGAGTGGCTGCCGTATCGAGGCCCGCCAATTCGGTACACTGGAACGCTTCGTGCGGGCCACCTCCCTGTTTGCCGTAATCGCCTGGCGCATTCTGTACACGACTCTACTGGCTCGCCCTGATGGCGAGTTGCCCTGCGAGGTAGTCCTTCAGCCCATCGAATGGCAGGCTCTGTATTGCCGCGTACACCGAACCACCCGGCCACCGGACAAAGTGCCATCGCTGAATCAGGCAGTACTGTGGATCGCCACGCTGGGTGGCTACCTGAATCGCCGCAGTGATCCTCCGCCTGGCGCCACGGTTATCTGGCGAGGCTTCTTCGTCCTCCACGAGATTACCGAAATGTTCCGCATCTTCAGTTCAGGTCCATAGGATGTGGGTAAAGCTCAGGCCTTTAGGCAGGGGAGATGGAATGAACACCGCCCGTCAGTAACGCTAGCGGGGGTTCCACGATGAGGGTCTCTCGCTTGACCGACGGCATCGATGTGCCAAAGTGAAGATCCGAACCATCACTTGAGGTAAGCCCAAATGAATGCTACGACATATGGGCTGGATCTTGCAAAGTCGATCTTCCAACTCTACTGGGTCGACCCAGAGACGGGCGAGACGCACAGCCGGCGCCTCAGCAAGACCCAACTGATTTCCTTTCTGAGCAATCGCACCCCCGGCAAGTTCGTACTGGAGGCGTGTGGCGGCGCGCACTGGTGGGCAAGAAAGATTATCAGCCTGGGCCATGAAGCCATCCTGCTCCACCCAAAGTACGTGCGACCGTTCGTGCGGACCAACAAGACCGATGCGGCCGACGCGCGCGCGATCTGGACAGCCGCGCAGCAACCTGGGATGCGACCGATACCGGTAAAGACTGAGGCACAGCAAGCCTTACTTGGATTGCACCGAATTCGCTCGGAACTAGTCGACAGCCGCACGCGGCAAGTGAATCAGATTCGCGGCTTGCTGGGCGAATACGGCCTGCACTTCGTGCTTGGTCGCAAGGCAGCCATGGCGCAGTTTGTCACCCGACTGAGCGAGATCGAGCAAACCATCCCGGCTCCCTTGTGGCGACTGTTGTCGCGCCAGTTACAGCGACTCAGGCAGTTGGACGCTGAAATCCTCGCGGCCGAGCAAGAGATCGCTGCATGGCTAAAAGCCGAGCCTGCCGCCCAATGTGTGGATGCGATTCCGGGAATTGGCCCGATCACCGCCACGGCCCTGGTTGCCACCATGGGATCTCCCCAGGCTTACCGCTCAGGCAGAGCCTTCGCGGCCAGCCTGGGCCTGGTACCAACCCAGAGTGGCACCGGCGGCAAGGTTCACCTCGGCCATATCAGCAAACGTGGCGATCCCTATTTGCGCAAACTGCTGACCCATGGCGCACGCATCGTGCTGACCCGCTCGAAGCGGCGCCCGTGCTGGGCTGAGGCCCTGCTGGTCAGGCGCCCGACCAATGTTGCCATCGTCGCGCTAGCCAACAAGATGGCGCGCACCGCCTGGGCATTGCTTGCCCATCGCCGCGTCTATGAACCCGGCTATGTCAGCGCACGGCCTGCGTAGCGAAAGCACGACCACAGTAGGGCACAAACGAATACCTTCAGGGTTGCACAGGGTAAGGAGATAAGGTGTGATGGCAAACTAGGTCGGACCGCGGGAACGCAAACCCGATGACATCCAAGCGGCTTACAGCCCGTCGTGGGAGATGGGGACGCTCCCGGCTGATTCCATCAAGGCCCGCAGGCACGTTCCTGCAGCAAGGTCGGATATAAGACAGCAACCCATACCTACAAGCCAAAGCCCTTCAATTTACCTTGGCATCCGGGCGGTGTTCATATAAGGACGTCAAATGCGCATTCACCGGCTGGCCGTCCCGCCGATCCGGTGGCAATGGCCTGCCTGGCGCCCGTCACCTGCCTCGGCGATTTCATCCATTCCGACGACGCCTTGAACGCTTTGCCATGTGAAGAATGTCCCACCACCCAAGGAGACAATCACATGACAAGGCATCCATTCGACCTGAGCGGCAAAGTGGCACTGGTGACCGGCGGCAACGGCGGCATCGGCCTGGGCATTGCCGAAGGGCTGGCCGCGGCCGGCGCCGATATCGCGATCTGGGGCACGAATGCCGCCAAGAACGCTGCCGCCGCCGACCGCCTGGCCCAGCATGGGCGCAAGGTGCATACTGAGCTTTGCGACGTCGGCGACGAGGAGGCGGTCGATGCTGCAATGGAGCGCACGGTGGCGGCGCTGGGGCGCATTGATGGCTGCTTTGCCAATGCCGGCGTGGGCAGCGGCAACAAGGGGCCGTTCGACCAGATGCCGACCGAGGCCTGGCGCAGGACCATGCGCGTCAACCTGGACGGTGCCTTCTTCACGCTGCGCGCCGCGGTGCGGCAGATGCTGGTGCAGGGCGAGGGCGGCGTGCTGTGCAGCACGGCCTCGGTCGCGGCCATTGAAGGCGCGCCGCGCTCCGAGCACTATGCTGCCACCAAGGGTGGCGTGATCTCGATGATGCGGGGGCTGGCGGTGGAGTACGCGCGCAAGGGCATCCGCGCGCACTCTATCCTGCCGGGCTGGATCAAGACCGAGATGACCAGCGTGGCCCAGGGCAACGATGTCTTCCAGGAAATGGTGCACAAGCGCGTGCCGATGCGCCGCTGGGGCGAGGGCAGCGACTTCGCCGGCATCGCGGTCTACCTGATGAGCCCGGCTTCCGCATACCACACGGGGGATACCTTTGTGATCGACGGTGGCTATACGCTGTTCTGAGCCGGACGTCTGGCAGGCCCAACAGGCCAGACCCGGCCGCCGCCGACCACATAGGCGTGCTCGTCCGGTTGCGGCCGAACGGTGGCGTGGCCGGTGAAGGCACCAAAGGCGGGCAGAATGGCGCCGTGCGGGCCGAACAGGAAGCAGGGCAGGCGCAGGCTGTCTGCGCCAGCGCCGCGCAGGCGGCAGGCCGGATGCAGGTGGCCGGCCAGTACATAGCCCTGTGCAGAAGCGCCGGGCATATGACATAGCGCGAAGGGGCCCGCCACGGCGGGCTCGGTCACCACGGAGATGTCGAGGGACTCAGGCGGGTCGCCGGCGCGCGCATCATGGTTGCCGCGCACCAGCGTGCAGCAGACCTGCGGCAGCAGGCTGTGACGCCAGTCGTCCAGCGCCCGTAGCACCGCCTGCGTACGGGCGGCACGCGCGTGCAGGAAGTCGCCGAGGAAGACCAGCTCATCCACTGGCAGTTGCCGGGTCAGCCGTGTCAGCAGCGCCAGGTTGTCGCCGGTGGTGCCGTGCGGCACCGGCTGCCCCAGCGCACGGAACGCCGCGGCCTTGCCGAAATGGACATCCGCCACCATCAGCATGCCTGCCGCAGGCCACCAGATCGCATGCTCGGGCAGCAGCCACAACGTCTCGCCGACGGCCGTCACGGCGAACGCGCCGTGCGCTTCCAATGTGCGGGCATCCGGTTTCATAGCAGCGGCAACGGCTTCGAAGGCTTGCGCACGCGGCGCGGCTTGCGCGGCGTGCGCCCGGACGGGCCGGCGTGGTCGGCCATGCCGAATCTGGCGGCTTGCGCCACTGCCTCGGCCGGCATGCTTTCCGCTTCGCCTGGCTCCGGACCTGCCGCCAGTTCCAGGTCGGCCAGCATGCGGGCGATGCGGTCGGCCAGCTTCTCGGTGCTCAGCTTCTCGCGCAGAAATTCCACCACCAGCGGGAAGGACAGCGGCGTGGGCCGCTTCAGTTCATGCAGGTCGAGCTTCAGCGCCGACAGGCGCTCCAGCGTATCGGCGAGCCGGTGCGCATCCAGCTCCTGCATCAGCACCTCGCGCTCGGCCTGGCCCAGCAGCAGGTTGCGGGGGTCGTGCTTGCGGAACACCTCGTAGAACAGGCTCGACGAGGCCTGCAACTGGCGCGCGCTCTTGGGTGCGCCGGGATAGCCCTGGAAGATCAGCCCGGCAATGCGCGCGATCTCGCGGAAGCGCCGCAGCGACAGCTCGCCCGCATTGAGGCTGCCCAGTACGTCGGCGGCCAGGTCGCGCTGGCGCTCCTCGGCCAGCACCTGCGGCAGCCAGTGGGCCCAGTCCAGCGGCGCCGACGCCAGCAACTCGAGCCCGTAGTCGTTGACCGCGACCGAGAACGTGGCCGGTACCTTCTGCCCCAGCCGCCACGCCAGCAGGCTGCCCAGCCCCAGATGGACCGAGCGGCCGGCGAACGGGTACAGGAACAGATGCCAGCCCTCACGCGAGTGCAGCGATTCGGCCAGCAACGTCTGGCGGGTGGGCAGGGCCGACCATTGCGCCTGCAGATCCACCAGCGGCTGGATCAGCGGCAGCTCCGGCGTGGTGCGCGGATCGAGCCGGCCCGCGGCGGCGGCTTCAAGCGTATCAATCACGGCTTCGGCCAGTTCGGTCGACATCGGCATCTTGCCGCCATTCCAGCGTGGCACCACCGGGCGCTTGCCGGTAGCGCGCCGCACGTAGGCGGTCATCTCCTGCACCCGCACCAGTTCCAGCAAGCGCCCGCCGAACAGGAAGCAGTCGCCCGGCGCCAGCCGTGCGATAAAGCCTTCCTCGACCGAGCCGAGCGAGGCGCCGCCGCTGCCCGCGCGGCTCCAGTAGCGCACCTGCATGGTGGCGTCGCTGACGATTGTGCCCACGCTCATGCGGTGGCGCCGCGCCAGCCCCACGTCCGGCACGCGCCAGACGCCTGCCTCGTCCGGCACCGCGCGGCGGAAGTCCGGATAGGCCGACAGCGTGGCGCCGCCCTGGCGCACAAAGTCCAGGCACCACTGCCACTCCTCGTCAGTCAGGTTGCGGGAGGCCCACGCCGAGCGCACCTCGGCCAGCAGCGCTTCCGGGCGGAAGCCGCCGCCGAGCGCCACCGTCACCAGGTGCTGCACCAGCACGTCGAGCGGCTTGTCGGGCGACTCGCGCGCTTCGATGCGGCCGGCCTGTACCGCATGCCGCGCGGCCACCGCTTCGACCAGTTCCAGGCTGTGCGTGGGTACCACCGTCACGCGCGAAGCGCGGCCCGGCGCGTGGCCGGAGCGGCCCGCACGCTGCAGCAGCCGCGCCACGCCCTTGGGCGAGCCGACTTGCAGCACGCGCTCAACCGGCAGGAAGTCCACGCCAAGGTCGAGGCTGGAGGTGCATACCACCGCGCGCAACATCCCGTTCTTCAGGTTCAGTTCGACCCATTCACGCACGCCACGATCAAGCGAGCCGTGGTGCAGCGCGATCTCGCCGGCCCAGTCCGGGCGCGCGTCGAGCAGCGCCTGGTACCACAGCTCGGCCTGGGAGCGGGTGTTGAGGAACACCAGCGTGGTGCCGCTGTGCGCCAGCTCTTCAACGACATGAGGAAGCATCGACAGGCCCAGGTGGCCGGCAAACGGGAAGCGGCTGGCGTTGTTGGGCAGCAGCGTGTCGATCACCAGTTTCTTGGGCGTATGCCCGTGCACCAGCACGCGCTGCTCCTCGGGCACGCCGGACAGAAGCACGTCGGCCGCATGCGGCAGGTTGCCGAGCGTGGCCGACAGCCCCCACACCATCAGCGCCGGCTGCCACTGCCGCAGCCGCGCCAGCGCCAGCTGCACCTGCACGCCGCGCTTGTTGCCGAGCAGTTCGTGCCATTCGTCGACCACCACCATGCGCACGCGCCGCAGGGTCTCCTGGGCATCGGCGCGTGTCAGCATCAGCGTCAGGCTTTCGGGCGTGGTGACCAGCGTGGTCGGCAGCCGACGCTGCTGTGCGGCGCGCTCGGCGCTGCCGGTATCGCCGGTGCGCAGCGCCACGGTCCAGTCGAGGTCCAGCTCGGCCAGCGGCGCCTGCAAGGCGCGCGTGGTGTCGGCGGCGAGGGCGCGCATCGGCGTGAGCCACAGCACCGTCAGCGGCGGCGCGGGTTTGTCGTGGGACGGCGCCGCGCGCGTCGTGCCGAACGCCATCAGCGCGCCCAGCCATGCCGCATAAGTCTTGCCGGTACCGGTGGTGGCATGCAGCAGCCCGCTCTGGCCGCGCGCGATCGCGGTCCACACCTCGCGCTGGAAGGCGAATGGTTGCCAGCCGCGCGCGTCGAACAGCGCCGACAGGCCCTGCGCGACGGCCAGAGGTTCGGTAGCGGTGTCTTCCGCCGGCTTGCGCGCGGCGCGCGGCGGACTCATGCCGCATCCTCCCGCGGCGCGGCGGCGCCCGGCAGCATCGCTTCCAGCGTGGCCAGCGTATCGGCTTCTTCGATTGGCTTGTCGGTGCGCCAGCGCAGCATGCGCGGAAAGCGCACCGCAATGCCGCTCTTGTGCCGGCCGCTGCGGGCGATGCCCTCGAAGCCGAGCTCGAATACCTGCGTGGGCTCCACGCTGCGCACCGGGCCGAATTTCTCTACCGTGGTCCGGCGCACGATCGCGTCGACCGCGCGCATCTCTTCATCGGTCAGGCCGGAATATGCCTTGGCGAACGGCACCAGCGCGCGGCCGGGCGTGCCGGGCGGGGCGTTCCAGACCGCGAAGGTAAAGTCGGTATAGAGGCTGGCGCGGCGGCCGTGCCCGCGCTGCGCGTAGACCAGCACCGCATCGACCGAGTAGGGGTCGATCTTCCACTTCCACCAGATGCCTACGTCCTTGGTGCGGCCCGCGCCGTAGGCCGCGCTGGCGGCCTTCAGCATGAAACCTTCGACGCCGAGTTCGCGTGAGGCATCGCGCAGCCGCGCGAAGTGTTCCCAGCTCTCGGCCTCCACCAGCGGGCTGAGTTCGAGCGAAGGGTGGACGTAGTCCGCCACCACTTGTTCCAGTCGCGCGCGACGCTCGGCCTCTGGTCGGGTGCGCCAGTCAGCGCCGTGCCATTCGAGCAGGTCATAGGCCATCAGGATGGCAGGCGCCTCGCGCAGCAGCTTCGCGCTCAGCGTCTTGCGGCCGATGCGCTGCTGCAGCAGCGCGAAGGGCTGCACGCGGCCCTGTTGCCAGACCACGATCTCGCCGTCGAGCACGGTGCCGTCCGGCAGTTGCCCGGCCGCTTCCAGGATTTCCGGAAAGCGTTCGGTGATCAGTTCCTCGCCACGCGACCACAGCCAGGCCTGGCCGCCGCGACGGACCAGTTGTGCGCGGATGCCGTCCCATTTCCATTCGACCAGCCAGTTTTCCGTGGTGCCCAAGACGCTATCGAACTCTTCGAGCGGCGCCTGCAGCGGATGCGCGAGGAAGAATGGGTAGGGCTGGCCGCCCCCGCGCAGTTCGCGGTGGTCGTCGCCTTCCGGTGCGATCAGTGCCAGGAAGTGCGCGGCATCGGGACGCGCGGACAGGTCGGTGTAGCCGACCATGCGCTCGGCCACGCGCTTGGGGTCGATACCGGCCACTTCACCGAGCGCGCGCGTCACTAGCAGCCGCGATACGCCCACGCGGAAGGCGCCGGTGATCAGCTTGAACAGGACCAGCCGGCCGTGCGCGTCGAGCGGCCGCCACAGCGCATCGAGACGCGGCATCAGCGCTTCGGGCGGCAGGCCGCGCAGCGGCAGTAGCCGCTGTTCGACCCATTCGGCCAGGCCGGCGTGGTCGGCGTCCATTGGCTCGGGCAGCAGCAGGGCGATGGTCTCGGCGAGATCGCCGACGGCCTGGTAGCTTTCCTCGAACAGCCAGTCGGGCAGCTCGGCGGCTTGGCGCGCCAGTTCGCGCAGCAGCGAGACCGGCACGATCTGGCGCGGCTTGCCGCCGGCGAGGAAATAGACCGCCCAGGCGGCGTCTTCCGGCGGCGCCACGCGCAGGTAGTCGATCAGCGCGGCGAGGCGGGCCTTGGTCGAGGTGGTGCCGTCGAGCGCGGCGTAGAGGTCGGCGAAGGCTTTCATGGCGCGGGCTCTTCGTTGCCGGCGTCTGGCTTCTCTTCGGTGTCCGCCGACTGCGCTTCGTTGCGCGCGGATTCGTCGTCGTCGCCGTATTCGGTCTCGAACGCCTGTGCCTGCCAGCCGCGTTCGTTCAGGTAGCGCACCATCACCGGCACATTGCCGTGGGTCACGATGATGCGCCCGGCTCCAGTTCCCTCGATGGCGCTGAGCAGTCCCGGCCAGTCCGCGTGATCGGACAGCGCAAAGCCGCGATCGACACCGCGGCGCCGGCGCGTGCCGCGCAACTGCATCCAGCCGCTGGCAAAGGCGTCGGACGCATCGCCAAAGCGCCGCAGCCATGGTGAGCGCTGCGCCGAAGGCGGCGCCACCACCAGCGCCTGGTGCAGCAGCGGGCTCCGCGGCGGCAAATCTGAAGCCAGTGCCATCGGCGGCAGCGCCACGCCGGCTTCGGCATAGGCCGCATTGAGCGTGGTCAGCGCGCCGTGCACGATCACCGGGCCCGGCATGCCGTCGGCGCCGGCATGGCGCAGCAGGCCGTGCAGGATGCGCTGGGCCTTGCCGAAGGTGTAGGCGTAGACGATGCTGGCGCGGCCGGCCTGCGCGTTGGTTTGCCACCAGTGGAAGATCTCCGCCATCAGCGCGGCCTGCGGCGGCCAACGGTAGATCGGCAGGCCGAAGGTGCTTTCGGTGATGAAGGTATCGCACGGCACCGGCTCGAACGGGTCGCAGGTGCCGTCGGCTTCGAGCTTGTAGTCGCCGGAGGCGACCCAGACCTGCCCGCCGTATTCCACGCGCAACTGGGCCGAGCCCAGCACATGGCCGGCCGGATGCAGGCTCAGCGTGACGCCGTGGTGGCGGATGCGCTTGCCGTAGGGCAGGGTATTGAGGTCGATGCCGGGCAGGCGCGCCAGCAATACGCCGCGGCCGGGTTCCGCACACAGGTAATGGGCGTGGCCGAAACGGGCGTGGTCAGAGTGGGCATGGGTGATGACGGCGCGCTCGACCGGGCGCCAGGGATCGATATAAAAGTCGCCCGGTGGGCAATACAGGCCCTCCGGGCGGGCGACGATCAGGTCGCCGGCGGGGGCGGGTTCAGCCTGCGGGGGCCGGGCTGGGTCCAAGCGTGCCTCCTGATGCACTGCGGCCAGCGGGCGGCCGCGATGCTCCCGGGGCGGGAGACTTGGGAATCATACTGCGGCGCTGTGCTGGCTGTGGAGGCGGCGGGGTCCGGTTTGGGTGTCGGTGGGGGTCCGACAAGGATGGGAGGCGCTGCCGGTTTGCTCCCCTCTCCCATAAATGGGAGAGGGGAGCAAACCGGCAGTGCGCGAAGGCCTGCTATCGCGTTGCCGGCGTCCTCGATGCAGCCGCCCGACCACATTCCTCAAAGCACGTCATCCTTCAAGTGATACCAGTGGTAAAGCACCCGCTGCCCCATCCTTCGGAACGGCGCAAACATCTGCGACTCCACCATCTCCCGCACATTCGGGAACGGTAGCGGCGAGCGAAAGATCGGCAACTCCGGTAGCGCCGACGCCTTACCAGCAATCAACGCCGCCAGCCGCTTGCCAGCCTGCGCGGAGTACATCACGCCATTGCCGCCGTAGCCCATGGCGTAGTAGATCGACTGGGCCGGATCCGGCTGGGTGATGCGCGGCATCATGTCGTGGCTGACATCGACCCAGCCCCACCACGAGTAATCGACCTGGATCCCCTGCAGCGCAGGGAACTTGCGGTGCATGTCGCCGATCAGCTTTTGCTTGTACTGCTCCTGCGGCGCGTCGTTGCCGGTGATGGCGCTGCGGCTGCCGATCTGCAGGCGGCCGTCCGGCATCAGGCGGTAGTAGTGGCGCAGGATGCGGGTGTCAGTGATGACCTGCGTGGTGCGGAAGTTGCACGCGGCCAGTTCGCTGGCCGTGAGCGGGCGCGTGACGATGGAGTTCGACAGGATCGGGAACAGCCGGTTCTTCAGCTCGCGGTGCAGCGTTTGCGAGGTATAGCCGCCGGTGGCCACGCCCACGGCGCGAGCGCGCACGATGCCGCCGGGGGTGCGCAGGTAGTGCACGCCGTTGCGCGTTTCCCAGCCGGTCACCGGGCTGGACGGATGCACCTTGGCGCCCAGCTCGCGCGCGCGGCGCAGGTAGCCGAAGGCGAGCTTGCCGGCGTGGATGCCGATGCCTTCGGGCTCATGCATGGCGCCCGCGGCTTCCTTGTCGTCGACATACTCGCGCCGCACGGTGTCGGCGTCCATGATCCGTGCGTCGTACTTGAAGACTTCGCGCAGGAGCTTGGCTTCCTTCTCCAGCGCCGGCATCACCTTGGCGCGGTGCGCGATATACAGGTGGCCGCCAGGCTGCGGGTCGCAGTTGATGTCCTGGATCAGGCCCTTGAAGGTCTCCATACCGTCGCAGATTTCTTCATGTAGGCGCAGCGCGGTGTCCAGGCCGTAGCGCTGGATCCACTGCGAGCGCTTGAGCCGCCCGGACGCGCATTGCGCCTGGCCGCCGTTGCGTGTGCTGCAGCCCCAGCTGACGCGGTTGGCTTCGAGCACGGTGGCCTTGATGCCATATTCCTGTGCCAGGAAGATGGCGCAGGTCAGGCCGGTGAAGCCCGAGCCGATGATGGCCACATCGACGTCGATGTCATGCGTGATCGGGCCGTCGTCGGCAGGCGGTTCGCCCGCGGTGCCGATCCAGTAGGTGGGCGCGTATTCGCGGCCGTGACCGGGGGTGGGGGTGTGCAGGGGATCGTAGGCGGGGTCGTACGGCCGGGTGGGCGCGGTGGACTGCTCACCGGCAAGGAGGCTGCTGCGGGGGGCTACGGCTTGCATGGCGCGTCTCCTCGGTCAGGCTGCGGGCGCTACGACGGGCGGGCGATCCTTGCGGTACGCGTTCTTGACCGCGATCTTGCCGTCGCGGAAGGTGAACACGTCCACCATGCGCGCCTCGATCCGGGCGCCGTCGGCACGGGTGCCGCGGAAGGTGGATTCGCTCACGCCGCGGTCGCCCACGACAAAGTGGTCGCCATCGACCCACTGCGCGTCGGGGAAGGTCTGCCAGGCCAGCTGGAAGCCTTCGCGCACTGCCTCGCGGCCGATAAAGCTGCGGCCCAGCAGGTCGGGCCCGGCCACGCCGTGGAAGGCACAGTCATCGGCCATGAAGCGCATCAGGGCCTCGATGTCGTGGCGGTTCCAAGCGTCGTTGAAGGCCTGCAGCAGTTCGATGCCGGTGGCGGTGTTGTCCTTGGACATGGGTTGGTCTCCTGAGTGTTGTCTGCCGGTCCGTGGGGAACTGGCCATGACTCGAGGATAGGGAAGCCACGCGCGGCGCTGTAGCGCCAGTTCGGGACAATCGCTTGGGCCAGCGGCGGGAGACACCGCCGCGGGCCGGCTCAGGCCGCGGGACGGACCCGGGAAGTGACGGCGGCGATGGTTGTGGTGCCGCTGGCGGTGGCCTGCAGCTCACGCGCCACGCCCGCCAGCACGCGGATGCCGGGCTCGATGCGGTCCAGCGAGATCGACGAGTAGCCCAGCCGGAAGCCGTTGCGCGGCGCGGGCTCGGCCATGAAGAAGACGCTGCCGGGCTCGATCAGCACGCCCTGCAGCTCGGCCAGCCGCGCCAGCGCATCGGCATCGAGCCATGGTGGCCCCTCGATCCAGCATGAGGCGCCGCCGGCGATCGGCACCGCGCGGAAGTCAGGCATATGCGTGGCCAGCGCCGCCAGCACCGCTTCGGCGCGCTCGCGGTGCGCGGCCGCCAGCCGGCGCAGGTGCGCGTCATAGTGGCCCAGCGACAGGAACAGCGAGAACGCGCGCTGGATATAGGCCGACGGGTGCCGCAGCATCAGCCGCCGCGCGCCGCGCAGCTCGGCGATCAGTGTCGCCGGCCCGACGATATAGCCGATGCGCAGCCCCGGCGCCAGGCTCTTGGACAGGCTGCCGACATAGATCACGCGGTTGCTGCGGTCCAGGCTTTTGAGCGTGGGGGTGGGGTCGCCTTCGAAGCGGCTTTCGCTTTCGTAGTCGTCCTCGATCAGCACGAAGTCAGCTTCCTCGGCCTGGCGCAGCAGGGCCTGGCGGCGCGCCAGCGGCATGGTGACGGTGGTGGGGCACTGGTGGCCCGGGGTCACGTAGACGTAGTCGCAGGCGCGCTGTGCGTCAGACAGGGTCAGGCCGTCGCCGTCGACCGGTAGCGGCACCAGGTGGGAGGTGTGCGAGCCAAAGATATTGCGTGCGTCAGGATAGCCGGGATCCTCGATGCCCACCGGCGTGTCGGGGCTGACCAGCAGGTCGGCCAGCAGGTACAGCGCCTGTTGCGCGCCCACGGTCACCACGATCTCGTCGGCGCCGGCCCACACGCCGCGGCGCGGCAGCACGCGGGTGCGGATCTGCTGCACCAGGGATTCGTCGTCGCGCAGGATCATGTCCTGGGCCCAGTCGTGGATGTCGAGCACGCTGAGCGCCTTCAGGCAGCATTCGCGCCAGTCCGCGGTGGGGAACAGCACCGGGTCGTACTGGCCGTAGATGAAGGGGTAGGGATAGTCGCGCCAGTTGGCGCGCTTGACGATATTGCGCTGCTGCGTGGGGCGGAACACAAAGCGCCGCTCCCAGTCCGGCTCGCCCGAGCGGGCGGGCACCGCCTCGCCGCGCAGCGAGGCCACGCCGCTCACGCGCGTGCCCAGGATCTCCGGGTTGACGAAGTAGCCGCTGCGCTCGCGCGCCACCAGGTAGCCTTCATCGACCAGCTGCTGGTAGGCCAGCACCACCGTATTGCGCGCCACGCGCAGCTGCGCCGACAGCTCGCGGCTGCTGGGCAGCGGCTCGCCCTGCGGCAACTGCTCGTCAAGGATGGCCGAGACCAGCATCTGGCGGATCTTGCCCTGCAGGCTCAGACCCGAGTGGGTATGCTGCTGGAACAGCTGGGACCAGAGGGTGGTGGGAGACTTCAGGCTCATGGGGCAGGGGGCGTTGCCTTGACGGCGAAGCGCGCCAGCATACTGCACCGGCGCGCCACGTCAGTCATGGTCAGTCATCAATACTCGTGCAGGTCCGGGCGTGGCATCTCCGCCAGCGGCACTACCGGATCCGCGCTACCTCGAAACAGTTGCCGCGCGGCGTAGGCCACCAGCAGGATGCCCAGGCTCACCACACCCAGCGCAAGCGGCGTGCGCTGGTCGGGGATGAAAGCCATCGCCACCACGATGCCGATCATGCCGACGATCGCCACGTAGGTGAGGTACGGGTAGCACCACATGCGCACGCGCAGCTGGCCCGGCGCTTCGCGCTCCAGGCGGGAACGCAGGCGCAGCTGCGAGATCGCGATCAGGATGTAGACGAAGATCGCCACCGTACCGTACGAATTCACCAGGAAGGCAAAGACCGTATCCGGCGAGACATAGGACATCACCACCGCACCGTAGCCGAACAGGGTTGCCACCAGGATGGCGCGCACCGGCACGCCGTTGCGGCTCACGCGGGCCAGCGACTTGGGGGCGTCGCCACGGCGGGTCAGCGCGAACAGCATGCGCGACGAGGCATACAGGCCCGAGTTGAGCGCCGACAGCACCGCGGTCAGCACGATCGCGTTCATGATCTGCGCGGCCGCCGGCACGCCCATCACGTTCAGCGCGCTGACGTACGGCGTGGCGATGCTGGTGGAGTTCCACGGCACCAGGCAGACTACCAGCAGGATTGAACCCACATAGAACACCAGCACGCGCGTGATCACCGAGCTGGTGGCCTTGGCCACCGCCTTCTGCGGCTCGGCGGTCTCGGCAGCGGCGATGGTGACGATCTCGGCGCCGAAGTAGAAGCCGGTGGCGGCTACCGCGCCGGTCAGCACCGGGACAATGCCGTGCGGCATGAAGCCGCCGTTGGCGGTCAGGTTGGCCACCTCCATGCCATGGGACCCGGGGGCCAGGCCCAGCACATAGACGCCGGCGATGAACAGGAACACTATGATCGCGGCCACCTTGATCGATGCGAACCAGAACTCGAACTCGCCGAAGGACTTGACCGATACCAGGTTGGTCAGCGTCAGCATCACCAGCAGCACCAGGCTGATGATCCAGTTGGGCACGTCGGGCAGCCAGTAGCGCACCAGGTCGGCACCGGCCACGGCTTCCAGCGCCACCACGATGACCCAGAAATACCAGTACATCCAGCCGGTCAGGAAGCCGGCCAGGTTGCCCACTGCCGGGCGGTCGCGCCAGGCTTCGCGTGCATACTCATAGAAACCGCCGCTGCCGGGCATGGCGCAGGCCATCTCGCCCAGCATGCGCATCACCAGCACCACCAGCAGCCCGGTGATCAGGAAGGAAAGGACCGCGGCCGGGCCGGCGGATTTGATGACGACGCCGCTGCCGACAAAGAGGCCTGCGCCGATCACGCCACCCAGGGCGATCATGGTCATGTGGCGTTGCTTCAGGCCGTGGGATAGCCCGTTGCCGGACTCTGGTTGTTGGATCATGTTGTGTCTCCTGTGCTGCGCTTGCTGTCGGTACTGCGTTGCAGCCAGTACAGCGTTTAAGGCAGGCGCCACGGCTTCTCTTGGTATAGGTGGCAGGGCAGTAATTGCCAGCCTGGGGCCGTGGTCGTTCAGTATTTGCAATCCCGGGCAGGGATGGCCTATCCGTACATGTCGACTTGTCTCCGGTGATCGCTTAAAAAACTGGAACCAGAAGTTCCGAAAAATTGTTCTTTCACTGGAATGTAGGCCGTTCGCCGGGGAAGGTCAACCAGAAGTTTCGATAATTGATATGATTTGACTCTGAAAATGAAACTTACCTATGATGGAGCCAGGCATGAACGATATGCGCCTCGCCAAAAGTGACGCCAAGCCGGATGGGGACACGCCGGCACTGCGTTTGTTCGGCCTGCTCGAAGTCATCGCGGAGAAGGACCAGTCCTTCAACCTGCAGGCGCTGGTGGAAGAAACCGGCCTGCCCAAGCCCACGCTGCACCGCATGCTGCAGCAGCTCGAGGCCGCGGGCCTGATCCAGCGCAACGGCGACGGGCGGCAATACGGCACCGGCCTGCGGCTGCGCCGGCTGGCGGAGAACCTGTTGCTCAACAGCACCTCGCACGGTGCGCGCCACATGGTGCTGCGCCGGCTGGTGGAAGAGGTGGGCGAGAGCTGCAACCTGACCGCGTTCTCCGGCGGCGAGGTGCTGTACCTGGATCGCGTGGAAACGGCGGCGCCGCTGCGCTTCTACCTGCATCCGGGCTCGCGCGTGCCGGCGCACTGTTCGGCCACGGGCAAGCTGTTCCTGGCGCAACTGGCGCCGGCGCAGCGCCAGCGGCTGCTGGCCAACGTGGAGCTGGAACGCTACACGCAGAACACGCTGACCGACCACGCGCAGCTGGAAGCCGAACTGGAGCGCGTGAAGCGCGACGGCTACGCGATGGACGATGAAGAGTTCCTGCCGGGGCTGGTCTGCATCGGCGTGCTGGTGCCGGCCGCGGATGGCGGCAAGTCCAACCTGGGGCTGGCGCTGCAGGCTCCGGTGATGCGCGTGACGCGCGACAAGGTGCTGCAATTGCTGCCCGCGCTGCAGCGTGCGGCGGGCGCGCTGGCGGCTATCGAAGCCGACAGCGCCGGCAGCTGGCAGGGCGGCGCGGAAGAGGACGAATAGCGCGCACGGCGTCACGCGGATTGCTCCGCTTGCCGCAGTGCCGATGGCATGGCAGCAAGCAACAAGGAGCATGAGGTGACGCAAGACCAGTTTGGCAAGCCCGACCGGATGATTCCGGTGCGCAGCACGTTCGGCATCGATTCCGGCCTGATGGTGGCGGCCTTCAGCCAGCGCGACGACCACGTGCCGGAGATCGATCCGGCCTACCGCTTCCAGCCCGAGGTGACGCTGGCAATCCTGTCCGGCTTCATGCGCGACCGGCGCGTGATGGTGCAGGGCCTGCACGGCAGCGGCAAGTCGACCCATATCGAGCAAGTCGCCGCGCGGCTGAACTGGCCCTGCGTGCGTGTCAACCTGGACGGGCATATCAGCCGGCTGGACCTGGTCGGCAAGGACGCCATCGTGGTGCGCGACGGGCGCCAGGTCACCGAATTCCAGGAAGGCATCGTGCCGTGGGCGCTGCAGCGTCCGGTGGCGCTGATCTTCGACGAATACGACGCAGGCCGGCCCGATGTGATGTTCGTGATCCAGCGCATCCTGGAGCGTGACGGCAAGTTCACGCTGCTGGACCAGAACCGCGTGATCCGCCCGCATCCGTCGTTCCGGTTGTTTGCGACATCCAATACCGCGGGCCTGGGCAACGTCAACGGCCTCTACCACGGCACCCAGCTGCTCAACCACGCGCAGATCGACCGCTGGAATGTGGTGGCCACGCTGGACTACCTGCCGCATGAAGAAGAAGCCGGCATCGTGCTGGCGCGCGTGCCGGAACTGGACAACGACGCCGGGCGCGCGCTGGTCGATGCGATGGTGGCGCTGGCCGGGCTCACGCGCCGCGGGTTTGCCGCCGGCGATGTGTCGGCGCTGATGTCGCCGCGCACGGTGATCAGCTGGGCCGAGAACTGCCAGATCTTCCGCGACCCCGCGCTCGCCTTCCGCCTGACCTTCCTGAACAAGTGCGACGAAGCCGAGCGGCCGGTGGTGGCCGAGTATTACCAGCGCTGCTTCGGCCACCTGCCGGGTGAAGCCGCCGGCGTCAGCGCAGAATCGGAGCCCGCGCGATGAGCGCGGCCACGGTCGCGCAGCAGTTGCGCCGGCGCCAGCGGCAGGATGAGCTGTCCGGCGCCGCGGTGCGCGCGATCACCGGCGATGCGGCGCTGCATTTCCGCGACGGCCAGCTCTGGCGCGCGATGCGCCCGGTGCCGCAGCATGCGCCGCACTTGCGCACGGACCTGGAGACCGACACGGCCACCTGCCTGCGCGGCGCGGCCGATGGTGCCGCCCTGCGCCAGGCGCATTCCGACGCCGTGCTGCATCGGCAGCTGTGCCCGGCCGATCCGGTCGAGCGCCTGGTCTTCGAACTGCTGGAGCAGCTGCGTTGCGAGACCCGCCTGCCGCGCGGCATGGCCGGCGTGGCGGCCAACCTGCGCCACCGCTTCATGGCGTGGTCGCGGGCCTTCCATCGTTCCGGGCTGACCGAGGGGCACCTCGGCATCCTGCTCTATACCGTGGCGCAGGTGTCGTGGTCGCGCCTGACGGGGGAGCCGGTGCTGGAAGAGACCGAAGACCTGATCGAAGCCACGCGCGCCGCCATCGTGCCGGTGCTGGGCACCGCGCTGGCCGGCCTGCGCGCGCAACGCCACGACCAGGCCGCCTACGCCGCGCACGCACTGGCGCTGGCGCGCGCGGTGGCGCAGATGATCCGTGCGGAAGCCCCGCTTGCCGGCGAAGACGACGACAACTCAGCCTCGGCCGCGCGCGCCGGGTTTGCGCTGTGGCTGGATTTCGACGAACCGCCTGCGGAAGACTTTGCGCTGGCCGACAGCGGCCACAGCCGCGTACTGGCCGAGGCCACCGACGGCTACCGCGTCTTCACCACCCGCTACGACCGCGAAGTGCGCGCCGCCACGCTGGTGCGCCGCGCCTTGCTGGACGAGTACCGCACGCGGCTCGACGCACGCATCGCGCGCGCGGGCGTGAACATGGCCCGGCTGGCGCGCCGGCTGCGCGCCGCGTTGTCGCAGCCGCGCGTGGACGGCTGGTCCTTCGGCGAGGAAAGCGGCCGCATCGACGGCCGCCGCCTGGCGCAGCTGGTCTGCTCCCCTTCCGAGCGCCGGCTCTTCCGCCTGGAAGCGCACAAGGCCCACGCCGACTGCGTGGTCGGATTCCTGATCGACTGCTCAGGCTCGATGAAGGCGCAGGCCGAGCCGCTCACGCTGCTGATCGACATGCTCACCCGCGCGCTCGACCAGGCCGGCGTTGCCACCGAGGTGCTCGGCTTTACCACCAACGCCTGGAACGGCGGCCGCGCCCGTGCCGACTGGCTTGCGCGCGGCCGCCCGCAGCACCCCGGCCGGCTCAACGAGACTTGCCATATGGTGTTCAAGGACGCGCAACGCAGCTGGCGGCGCGCGCGCACCGACATCGCCGCCCTGCTCAAGGCCGACCTGTTCCGCGAAGGCGTGGACGGCGAGGCGGTGGAGTGGGCCTGCGCGCGCCTGCACGCCAGCGGCAAGGCCCGCCGCATCCTGGTGGTGGTGTCCGACGGCAGTCCCATGGATACCGCGACCGGGCAGGCCAACGACGCCTGCTACCTCGACAACCACCTGAAGGCGGTGGTGGCCCGGCATGCGACGCTGCGAGATGTGGAAGTGCTGGGGCTGGGGGTTGGGCTGGACCTGAGCCCCTACTACCGGCACACGCTGGCGCTGGACCTGTCGCAGCCGGTGGATATGGCGATGCTGGATGAGGTGGCGGGGCTGGTGGGGGCGAGGCGGCGGTAGCGGGAAGACTAGCGTTCGAAACGCTGGTACGCGGACACGGCCAGGAAGTCATACCAGCCGAAGGCGCACTCTCCTCAGCGCCCGCTCACCCGCGCACCGTCTCCCTGGGCTGCCATGACACCGCGATATTCCCATCGATAAAAGTCTGGCAGGCCAGCCGGAACCCCGTCGCCAGCTCCTCTTCGGTCAGCAGTTTCTTTTCCTTCGGCTTGACCGCGTCCGTATGCTCGTGGCCCTTTTCGATGCGGCATTTGCAGGTGCCGCACAGGCCGCCGCCGCACTTGAAAGGGATGCCGCCCTGCTCGCGCAGCGACACGCGCAGCAGATTGCTGTTGACCGGTGCGCTGACCGTCTTGCCGTGGTTGGTGAGGAAGGTGATCTGGATCATGGCGAAGATTGACTGAAGGTCAGGCGTTAGTAGCCAGGAGCGCCTGCGATGGCGACCGGGGCGGGCACCAGGGCGATGTCCATGCTGCCGAAGCTGGCCAGCTCGCGCAGCGCGACGCGGGCGGCCTCAAGCGTGGCGTACTTGTCGAGGAACTTGGTCGACACCAGGTTGACGATGCCGGGCGGCGTTTCTTCCAGGACCCGCACCTTGGTATCGGCGGCCAGTTCCGCGATGACAAAGCGCGCGGTGCGCTTGCCATAGAAGACGTAGTCGTATGCCTCGACCGCGGTCATGCCCGCAGTGGGCTCGGTGCGGAACTGGCCGGGGCGGCTGGTGAGAAGGACGAACATGTCAGGCATCCGCGCCGGCCGTGGCCACGATGGCAGGTGCCTGGGCGGGCAGGTCGTCCTGGGCCAGTTCGATGTCATGCTCGATCCAGAGCTGGCAGGCCAGCCGGTAGCCCTGTTCGAGCCGCTCGCCGAGTTGCTTCTTCTCTTTCCAGTTGGGCGGCGGCAGGTGTTCGGCGCCGGCGATCACGCGGCAGGCGCATTTGGAGCACTTGCCCATGCCGCACTCATAGCGCAGGTTGGGGTAGGGGAACTGGCGGATCCCGGCGCGGACGACCAGGTTGGTCTGGGACTTGACCTCGTCGACGAAGGTCTGGCCCTGCTTGTGGAAAGTGACTGTCGGCATGGCGCGGTTCCTGCCGGGCTGGCCGCCCGGCATCATGAATAGTCGAAGAAATCGGTGGGACCTGGCTGTTGTTTGCGGCCGCCTACGACCACAACACCATCGCGGCCACGGTGGAGCAGGCCAGCCCGATCAGCACCGGGATCAGCAGCGCGCGCACCGCGTCCAGCACCGGCACGCGGGCGAAGCCGGCCACCGCGATCAGCGACGACCACGCCACCAGCGTGCCGCCGCCGGTCCAGACCGCGCCCATCTGGCCCACCGCGGCCAGCGTGGCAGGGTCGAAGCCGACCACCGGGCCGAGCGCGCCGGCCAGCGTGCCGGTCAGCGGCAGGCCTGCGAAACCGGAGCCGTCGATGCCGGTGATCATGCCGACCAGCAGCACCCCGAAGGCGACCAGCACGTGGTTGTCCGGGATCATGTGCTGGTAGGCCTGGATCAGTTCGAACAGCAGGCTCGGCGCCTTGCCCGGCGGCAGGCCCAGGATCTGCGCGGCGGTTTCGCCGGCGCCGATGAAGAAAAAGCCCGCGATCGGCAGCACCGAGCCCATCGCCTTGAAGGCGAAGACAAAGCCGTCGGTGATGTGCTCCGGGCATACGTCGAGCATGCGGCGCGGGCCTTCCGCGGCCAGCGTCGCCAGCATCATCAGCACCGCAGCGACGCCGCCGACCAACGCGGCCGCATCGCCGCCCTTGAGGTCCTGCACGCCAGCGCCGAGCTTGGGCAGCACCATGACGGCGACCACGGCGAGGAAGGCGATGGGCGTGACGATCGCGAAGCATTTCGACCACTTCACCCGGCGCCGGGCCACCATCGCCAGGCTTGCCTCGATATTGCTGTCGCTGGCCAGCGGCTCGGCGTGGGCGGTGCCCCTGGCGATCTCGGCCTTGTCGAAGGTGCCGCCGCCTTCCAGCGCCTCGGCGCTGCCGCCGGCGCGCGCCTGCCAGCGGTCGAGCAGGGTGCCGCAGGCGGGGACGATATGCTTGCGCATCGACAGATAGGCCAGGCACAGCGCAATCGTGCCGGTGATGATCGACAGCGCCAGCGCGCGATCGGCCACCACCGCGGCGCTCACCGCCGCGCCGGCCGCCTTGGCGCTGATGCCGGGCGCGACGCCGATCACGTAGTCCGATGACAGCGCCATGCCCTGGCCGGCGATGGCGATGGCCATCGCGCCTGCCAGCGGCGGCAGCCCCGCAGCGATGGCGGCCGGCAGCAGGATTGCCGAGACCAGCGGCACCGCGGGCGTGGGCCAGAAGAACAGCGAGATGACGTAAGTGATGCCCGCCAGGATAAAGAACGCCGAATGCCCGTTCTTCATCACTACGCGGAAGGGCTCGACCATGCGGATGTCGGAGCGCAGCGTCTTGAGCGCATTGAGCAGCGCCGTCATGAACGCGATCACCAGGAAGATATTGAACAGTTCCTTGGCGGCAACCAGGCTCGCGGAGAACACCCCGCCCAGTGCGGAGACCGGACTGCCGGTGAGGGCAAAGACGACCAGGGCGGTGCCGATGATGGAAGGGACGACAACATTGGCGCGCAGGATCATCGTCAGCACGATGACTGCTACCCCTGACAGATAGATCCAGTGCGCGGCACCGATCACGACTTGTTGTGACATGAAGACTCCCTGGGGGCGGAGGGGTTGTGGGGCCCCGGGTTCCGTACCAGTTCTGGAACCCAGTGTCGGTATACTATATTCCAGTGCCATCTCGCGACAACAGGTTTTTCATCCGGACTTACGCCTATACCGGAGTGGTGCAAGTTGCCCGAACGCCGCACATTTATTGGGCTTGCGGCGATGCGAAGCGTCCTTTAAGTGGTGCACAGGCGGATCGGCAAGTTTGCCCGACTGCGCTGCGACATGTAGACTGTATACCGTGTGCGGCGACTTGCAGGAGGCATGCCCCCAAGAGGCCGTCCGTCCGACGCGCTTCCTTCGCGCCTTCCAAGCCGCTTTTACGACCTGCCGCCATGGCCTCTGCCTTGCCCGCCACCTTGCTCTCCCTGCTTCCAGCCGGACTCTCCGTCCCCACATATCTATGGATGGGGGCACTCATTCTCGTGGGCGCCTGCCTGCAAGGCGTGGGCGGGATCGGCTTCGCGATGCTGTCGGCGCCGCTGGGCGCAATCTTCTTTCCCGACCTCGTGCCGGGACCGCTGCTGGCGATGGGCTGCTGTCTCTCTTTAATGGGCGCGCTGCGCGAGCGGGAGGCGATCGCGTGGCGCATCGCAGGCTTCGCCCTGATCGGGCGCGCGCTCGGCGGGGCGGCGGCGGTGCTGACCCTGGCGTGGCTGGCGCCGGGCCCGCTGGGGGTGCTGTTCTCGGTGTCGATACTCGCCGCCGTGGCGCTGAGCCTGCTGGGCTGGCGCCTGCTGCCGAGTTCGCGCAACGTGGCCATTGCCGGCACCCTGTCGGGCTTCATGGGCACCATCACCTCGGCCGGCGCGCCGCCGTTCGCGCTGGTCATGCAGCACATGGCGCCGGCGCCGATGCGCGCGACCATGGGCACCATCCTGTCCGGCGGCGCAGTGCTGTCGCTGGCCATGCTCGCGCTGGCGGGGCGCTTCGGCCTGCCGCAGCTGATGCTGGCAGCGGCGCTTGCGCCGTTCCTGCTGGCCGGCTTCGCGCTCTCGAACCGCCTGCGTGGGCACGTCTCGCCCGGCGTCGTGCGCCGCCTGTTGCTGGGACTGTGCGCAGCCGGGGCGCTTGGCGTGCTCGGACGCACGGCGTTTGCCTGACGATTTCTGCGCGCGGTTGCCCGCGCGTTTTCCTGTCTTTCCCTGCCAATCCAATCAGCGGAGTTCCCATGCAGCACATCACAGATGAGATGGTCGATGCCCACGTCAGTCCGGAGGATGCCCGGCAAGTCATGGAAGCAGCGTTTTCCAGCTTCGGGCGCGGCGACGCCGCGATGCAGGAGCGCATTCGCACCGAGGCGGGAGGCGTCAAGCTGTCCACGCTGGGCGCGGTGATCCCGCAGCAGGGTGTGGCGGGCGCCAAGGTCTACACCACCATCAACGGCCAGTTCTCCTTTGTCATCCTGATCTTCTCGACCGACGACGGCCGGCCGCTCGCGTCGTTCGACGCCGGCGCCATCACGCGCCTGCGCACGGCCGCCTGTACCACGCTGGCGGCGCAGCGGCTGGCCCGGCCCGGCGCGCGCACGCTGGCGCTGTTCGGCGCCGGCATGCAGGGTGTGCAGCACGCGCGCCAGCTCAGCGAGACGCTCGGGCTGGCGCGCATCCTGGTGTCCGATCCGCACGCCGATGAAGGCATGCCGGCGCGGCTGTCGGCGCTGTGCGGCATCCCGGTCACACTGGCGGAGCCCGATGCTGCCGTGGCGGAGGCCGATATCGTCGTCACCGCCTCGCGCGCGACCACGCCGCTGTTCGCGGGCGCGTCGCTCCGACCTGGCGCCTTTGTCGCCGCCATTGGTTCCAGCCTGCCGCATACGCGTGAACTGGACGACAGCGCGCTGCGCCGCGCCGCTGCCATTGTGGTCGAGTGGCGCCCGCAGTCCGTGCGCGAGGCGGGCGACATCGTGCTGGCCGATCCGCAGGCCCTTCCGCGCGAGAAGATCGTCGAACTGGGCGACGTGGTCCTGGGCAAGGTGTCGCCGCGCCAGCGAGACGACGACATCGTGATCTACAAGTCAGTCGGCGTGGGGCTGGAGGACGTGGCGCTGGCGGGCTTCGCCTGGTCCCGCATCGCCGGCGCGGCGGAGCGTCGCGTCGCCTGAGCGCCATCGCACGCGCCACCGACGGGTAAACACTTACGTGATTAGTCAACGAAGCCCTTGTCGTCGCTGCCTCACTGTATATAGTATACAACAATGCAAGGGCTGATCGATTTACGAAGCGACCCCGGCATCCAACCCACTCAATCGCCCCACATCGCCAACCAGGAGCCTCCGCCATGGCCGAACTGATGAACCGCGAAGAATTCCGTGCCGCCCTCGAAGAAGCCATCAAAGGCAAGAGCGCCAACAAGGCGCCGTTCAGCGTGGCCTGGGCCAGCGGCAAGCTGACCCGCGCCCATCTCGCACGCTGGGCCGAGAACCACTATCACTACGTCGGCCCGTTCGCGGATTACTTGGGCTACATCTACGCTCGCACCCCGGACCGCTATACCGAAGCCAAGGATTTCCTGCTCGCCAATATGTATGAGGAAGAGATCGGCGGCGACCGCCATACCGACCTGCTGATCCGCTTCGCTGAAGCCTGCGGCACCACCCGCGAGCGCGTGATCGACCCGGACAACATGTCGCCCACCACCCGTGGCCTGCAGAGCTGGTGCTATGCGGTGGCCATGCGTGAAGACCCCATCGTCGCGGTAGCCGGCCTGGTGGTCGGGCTGGAGTCGCAGGTGCCTTCGATCTACCGCAAGCAGACCCCCACGCTGCGCGACAAGTACCAGTTCACCGACGAGGAAGTCGAATTCTTCGACCTGCATATCGTCTCGGACGAGATCCACGGCGAGCGCGGCTACCAGATCGTGCTGGAGCACGCCAACACGCCGGAACTGCAGCAGCGCTGCCTGAAGATCTGCGAGATCGGCGCGCAGATGCGGCTGCTGTACACGACGGCGCTCTATCACGACTACGTCGAGAAAGAGCTGCCGCTGCCCGAACTCGACATGGCCGCCTGAGCGCCGCAGCGCAACCGGATCGACGATGACCGTATTCCTCAACCATATCGACGGCGAATGGGCGGCCTGCCAGTCGGGCCGCACCTTCGACAACGTCAACCCGGCCGACACCGCCGACATCGTGGGGCGCTTCCAGGCGTCTTCCGCGGTGGACGCGCAGGCGGCCGTCGCCGCCGCGGCGGCTGCGTTCGCCGGCTGGAAAAAGACCCCGGTCGGCAAGCGCGCCGCCATTCTCAACCGTGCCGCCGACCATCTCGAGGCCAACGCCGACAGCATCGCCGCCGAGCTGACCCGCGAGGAAGGCAAGGCGCTGACGCTGGCCCGCGACGAGGTGCTGCGCTCGGCCCAGACGCTGCGCTTCTATGCAGTGGAAGGGCAGACCTTCACCGGCGAGGTGTACCCGAACGACGACCCCGACCAGCTCGTCTACAGCCAGCGTGAGCCGCTGGGCGTGGTGACGGTGATCGCGCCGTGGAATTTCCCGGTATCGATCCCGGCCCGCAAGATCGCCCCCGCGCTGGTGACCGGCAACACGGTGGTGTTCAAGCCGTCGTCCGAGGCACCGCTGTCGGGCTATCGGCTGGCCGAGGTGCTGGTCAAGGCCGGCCTGCCCAAGGGCGTGCTGAATTTCATCACCGGCAGCGCGGCGGAAATCGGCGCGGCCATCACCGAGGCGCCGGCCGTGCGTGCCATCTCGTTCACCGGCTCGTCGCGTGCCGGCGAGCAGATCCACCGCGCCGTGCCGCTGACCACGCGCACGCAGATGGAGCTGGGCGGCAAGAATCCGCTGATCGTGATGGAAGACGCCGACCTCGATCGCGCCGTCGACCTGACCATCAAGGGCGGCTTCTCGCTGTCGGGCCAGGCGTGCACCGGGACCAGCCGCGTGCTGGTGGCCGAGTCGGTCAAGGCGGCGTACACCGAACGCCTGCTGGCAAAGGTCGCCACGCTCAAGGTCGGTAGCGGCATGACAGCCGGGATGGACCTGGGGCCGCTGGCTTCGCACAAGCAGCTGGAAACGGTGCTGCGCTATATCGATATCGGCAAGTCCGAGGCAACGCTGCTGTGTGGCGGCGCGCGCCTGACCGGCGGCGACTTCGACAAGGGCTACTACGTGGCGCCGACGGTGTTCACCGACGTGACGCAGCAGATGCGGATCGCGCGCGAGGAGATCTTCGGGCCGGTGATCGCCATCCTGGGCTTCACGGACTACGCCGACGCTATCGCCAAAGCCAACGACACCGAGTACGGGCTGGCGGCTGCGATCGTCACCAGCAACCCGCGCTACATCCACCACTTCGCCACGGACATCGAGGCGGGCACGGTCAAGGTCAACCGCACCACCACCGGCAACCTGGTCAACGCGCCGTTCGGCGGGGTGAAGCGCTCGAGCACCTCGACCTTCCGCGAGTCGGGGCGCACCGGGCTGGAGTTCTATACGCAGGTCAAGACGGTCTACCGCGGCGCCTGAGCCCGCCGTCACAAGGAGTCATAGAGACATGAAGAAAGCCATCAAGCTGGAACTGCGCGAAGCGCGCCATATGGTTGCCGCCGCGATCCGGCGCTCGGAGGAAATCGGCGTGCTGGAGTCGATCTGCGTGGTCGACGAGGGCGGCTACCCGCTCGCGCTCGAGCGCATGGACGGCGCCCGCATCACCGGGCCGCAGATCGCATGGAACAAGGCGTTCACGGCCGCGGGCCACAAGCGCTCCACGCACCTGTTCACCACGCCGCCCAACGGGCCGGCGCTGCCGGGCAACGAGGCCTTCGGCATCCAGTGGAGCTTCGAGGGCAAGTTCGCCGCGTTCGTGGGCGGCTTCCCGATCGTGGTCAACGACGAGGTGATCGGCGGCATCGGCCTGTCCGGCGGCAACGGCGAGCAGGACACGCAGGCCGGGCTGGCCGCGCTGCAGGCGCTGGCCGAGCTGCTGGCGCCGCAGGACCTCAAGGTGCTGGTGCAGGCCGATATCAAGAAGTAGGAGGTTCCATGTCGTACCGCATCCAGATCGCCGAAACGCAGCAGGTCTTTTTTGTCGAACGCGGCGAGACCCTGCTGCAGGCCGCCGGGCGCGCCAGTATCGCCTTGCCCCACGACTGCCAGCTGGGTGGCTGCGGCACCTGCCGCATCCGGCTGCTTGACGGGCAGGTGCGGTATGACGAGGAGCCGTTCGGGCTCGCACCGGACGAGGCCGCCGCCGGCTTTGCGCTGGCCTGCCAGGCGCAGCCGCTGGGCGACCTGGTCATCAGCACGGCGCGCGAGGATGAGGCGTGCGCCGAGCCGGCGCGTTATCGGGCGCTAGTGCAGGCGGTGCGGCCGTTGTCGGCTGACGTATTGCATATCGAACTGGAAGTGCCGGACACGGGCGCGCTCGACTACCGCCCAGGCCAGTACCTGAAGCTGCTGAGCGAGGACGGGCGCGCGCGCAGCTTCTCGATGGCCTCGGTGCCGCGCGACGGACACGTCGACCTGCATGTGCGGCGCATCCCGGGCGGCGCCTTCACCGACGGCATCCTGCCGCAAATGAAAGCGGGCGACGCCGTTGACGTCGAACTGCCGCTCGGCAGCTTCTTCTACCGCGCCAGGGATTACCGGCCACTGCTGATGGTGGCCACCGGCACCGGGCTGGCGCCGATCAAGGCCATCCTCGAATCGCTGATGGACGATCCCGACTGCCCGCCGGTGTCGCTCTACTGGGGCATGCGGAAGCCGGAAGACCTGTACCTGCACACCGATATCCCCGCCTGGGGCGAACGGCTGTATGACTTCCAGTACGTACCGGTGCTGTCCCGTGCCGGCGCAGGATGGCAAGGCCGGCGCGGTTACGTGCACGATGCGGCGCTGGCTGACCTGGGTGACCTGAGCGAGCACGCCATCTATTTGTGCGGTTCTCCCAATATGATCCGAGACGCGCGCGCCGCTTTCCTGGCGAGCGGCGCAAGCACCGACCACATTTATGCGGACAGCTTCACCTTCCAGCATTGTTAAGACATGGCGGTATACAGGGAACGGCTGGTATACAATGACGCCAGCCTTTCCGCTTACGCCTTTGCCGACCCATGTCTCTCACTCCATCTCCTGCCGCGCCCGCCGAGCCGCTGAGCCTCGGTGCCAGCCACTCGCCGCTGTTCGCCCTTGTCACCGACAAGCTGCGTGAAGGCATCCTGAACGGGAAGTACGCGCCAGGCGAACGGCTGGTGGAAAACAAGCTGTCCGCCGAACTGGGCGTGTCGCGCATCCCGGTGCGCGAGGCGCTGCGCGCGCTGGCCAGCGAAGGCCTGGTGGTGATCGAGCCGCGCCGCGGCGCAACCGTGGCCAGCCTGTCGCCAGTGATCGCGCGCGAGATGGTGGAGGTGCGCGCGACGCTGGAAGGGCTCAACGCCAAGCTCGCCGCGCAGCGCCGCGACCCGGCGCTGGTCGCTGAGCTGGAGACCGTGCTGCGCCAGGGCATGGATGCCGCCGCGCAGGGCCGCGCGGATGAGTTGCTCGCCCTCAATACCCGCTTCCATGAGGTGCTCGGCACCATAGCCGCCAACAGCGTGCTGCAGGAAATGATGCGTTCGCTGCGCGAGCGCACCGCGGTGCTGTTCGGCCCGGCCAACGTGGTTCGCGCCCGCCAGAACTGGGATGAACACGCCCAGATCCTGCAGGCAGTCATCGCCGGGGATGCCGACCTTGCCGCCTTGCTGGCCGCGCGCCATGTCTACAGTGCCGCCAAGGCGGCAGACTTGCCGGTGGACGGGCAGGGCAGGGCAGAGGCGGCCTGAGGGCGTCGGGCCCCGGGTTTTTCCTCTCCCGTTTCCAGCATGTCGTTGCATGCCCGGCAACTGGGCATTGCATGCGCCGCCATGGCGCATTGCACCAATTTAGGTATACTGTAGGCATTCCAGATCAATAGGGATTTACCATGCAGTCGCCTGAGCAACGCTATCTTTCGCAACCCGTCGGCCAGCAACTGTTGCACCACTTTGCCGCGCGCAATGCCGTCCGCCATGCCACGCCGCTGCTGCCGCTGCGCCTGCGCGATATCGGCCGCTTCTTCCTGGCGCTGGGCGGCCGCGCCCCACGCCGTGGCCACTGCTGATCCAGCCTGACTGACCCGGCGGCGTCAGCACGCCGCCGCTGCCTCCTAGCAGGCGTTCTGCCTGCCGACCCTTCCCCTTCTACGCTTTTCAACCGCTGGCGTGCTTCAGCGCGCTCGCGCATGACACTTTCGCTTGCGCTCCGTTCAATACGGAATATAGTATACCAACGCATTCGCAGTACTTCCCGAAGCCTGTCCTATACGCCCCCACCGCGCCGCTGCCGGCTCGGATAATGACAAGGAGTCGATGTGAACCTGTCCGACCGGGCTCCCGGCCGTTTTCCGCCGTTGTGGGAGGTGGCACAGCGGCTCGCCGCCGGCGAAGTCTCCGCGGTAGAACTGGTGGATGGCTGCGAAGCCGCGTGGCACGACTGGCACGGCATCATCAATGCGCTGGTGCTGTCAGATTTCGATGCCGCCCGCTCCGCCGCGCTGGAAAGCGACCGGCGGCGCCGGGCAGGGCAAGCGCGCGGCGTGCTCGATGGCGTGCCGTTCTCGGTCAAGGAGTCGTTCGACGTCGCCGGCTGGCCGACCACTTGCGGCAATCCGGCCATGCAGGGCCATGCAGCCAAGCGCGACGCCGCAGTAGTGCAGCGCCTGCGCAATGCCGGCGCCGTCCTGCTCGGCAAGACCAACGTTCCGCTCGGCCTGCGTGACTGGCAAAGCTACAACGCCATCTACTGCACCACCCGCAATCCGCACGATCCGTCGCGCACGCCGGGCGGCTCGTCCGGCGGCAGCGCGGCGGCGGTGTGCGCCGGCCTGTCATATTTCGATGTGGGCTCCGATATCGGCTCCTCGCTGCGCAATCCGGCCCACTACTGCGGCATCTTCTCGCTCAAGCCCAGCCATGGCCTGGTGCCGCTGGCAGGCCACGGGGTGGGGCCGGCGCGCTTCGGCGAACAGGACATCAATGTCGCCGGCCCCTTGGCCCGCAGCGCGCGCGACCTGGAACCGGTGTTGCGCGCCATTGCCGGCCCGCACGGCGACGAGGCGCTGCCCTACCGCCTTGATCTGCCAGAGTGTCCGCACCGACGGCTGGCCGACTTCCGCGTCGCGGTGTTGCCCACCCATGCGCAGGCTGAAGCCGACGGCGAGGTCGCCGCGCGAATCGAAAAACTGGGCTGCTGGCTGGCCGGGCAGGGCGCGCGCGTGGACTGGCATGTGCGGCCGGATTTCGATGCGGCCGAACTGTGGCACGTCTACGTGACGCTACTGCGCGCGACCACCGCGGTGCACATGGACGATGCGGCCTATACCGATGCGTTGAACCGCACCGCCACAGCCGCCGCAGACGACCATTCCTACGCCACCCTCCAGTACACCGGCGCGACCCTGAGCCATCGCGACTGGCTGCGCCTGCAGGTGGCCCGCGAACGCTTTGCCACCGCGTGGCGGCGGTTCTTCTCTACCTATGACGTGCTGCTGTGCCCGGCCGCAGCCACCACGGCCTTCGCGCTGGACGAGGCCGGCGAGCCCTGGCAGCGCAGCCTCACCGTCAACGGCCGCGCGCAGCCGATGACCACGCAATTGTTCTGGGCCGGCCATTCCGGGCTGTGCGGGCTGCCTTCGGCGGTGGCGCCGATCGGGCCGGGCACCAATGGCCTGCCGGTCGGCGTGCAGATCGTCGCCGGCCGCTACCGGGATCTCACCGCGCTGCGCTTTGCCAGCCTGCTGGAAGACGCGGGCTACGCGTTCCGGCCGCCGCCGCGGCCGTCTGTCTTGCCGGCGGACCACAACAACTAAGCCACAACACCACACACACTACACACACCACAGGGAGGGATCATGTTCGACTGGTTCCGTGATTTGTCGCGCATGGAGCGCAAGGGCTTCTATGGCGCGTTCCTTGGGCATGCGGTCGATGTCTTCGACTTCATGATCTATTCGTTTCTTATCTCCACGCTGCTCGGGCAATGGGGCATGAGCAAGTCGACAGCGGGCGCCATCGTCACCTGGACGCTGGTGTCGTCGCTGGTGGGCGCGATCGGCGCCGGCATCCTGGCAGACCGCTACGGGCGCGTGCGGGTGCTGCGCTGGACCATCGTGGTGTTCGCGGGGGCCTGCTTCCTGTGCGGGCTGGCGCAGTCGCCGGAGCAGCTGATGCTGTTCCGCATGATCCAGGGCCTGGGGTTTGGCGGGGAGTCGTCGCTGTGCATGGTGCTGGTGACGGAGATGATCCGCAACCCGGCCCATCGCGGCAAATACTCGGGCTTTACCGCCAGCAGCTATTCCTTCGGCTGGGGCGCGGCCGCCATCGTGTACGCGATCGCCTTCAGCGTGCTGCCGGCGGAGACGGCGTGGCGGGTCTGCTTCTTCCTCGGCATCCTGCCGGCGCTGGTGGTGATCTACCTGCGCCGCAACCTGGAAGAGCCGGAAATCTTCCTGAAGAGCCGGGCGGCCGGCCGGCAGGGGGCGGCGCTGGCAGGCCTGGGCCGGCTGTTCCGTGGGCCCCTGCTGTCCAAGACCTTGCTGTGCAGCCTGCTGTCGGGCGGGATGCTGGGCGCGTACTACGCCATCGCTACGTGGTTGCCGACCTTCCTCAAGACCGAGCGCGGCCTGTCGGTGTTCGGCACCAGTTCTTACCTGGCGGTCACCATCATCGGCTCACTGATCGGCTACGTGGCGGGCGCCTACGCCACCGACCGCTGGGGCCGGCGGCTGACCTACATCGCCTTCGCGGTCGGGGCGTTCGTGGCCGCGCTGGTCTATATGGTGATCCCGGTGTCGAATACGTCGATGCTGTTCCTTGGCTTCCCGCTCGGCATACTGATGCAGGGCGTGTTCGCGGGCATCGGCGCGACCATCTCCGAGTCTTATCCCAACGATATCCGGGCAACGGGGTATGGCGTTTCGTATAACGCCGGCCGGGTGATCGGCTCGCTGTTTCCGCTGTCGGTTGGGTGGCTGAGTACGGGGCACACCTCGCTGCCGAGCGCGATCGCCATCGTGGCGGGAGTCGGCTACGCGATGGTAGTGGTCGCCGCGGTGCTGCTGCCCGAGACTACCGGTATGGACCTGGGGCAGGCGGGCGGCGGCGGGGAGAAGGAAGAGACCGCGCCGCTGGCGCAGCCCGCAGGCTCAATCGCCTGAGGCCGGTCCCGGCTCTAAGGGCGCGCGCGCCCTTAGAGCACCCACGCCGAAATCGCCGGCAGCATCAGGCTGGCCCCGATCCCGATCAACACCCCGAACGCCACCCTGCGCGTCGTGGCCGGCGAGAACGGCGGCGGAAAACGCCGCCCCAGCAACGTGGCGATCACCACCACCGGCACGGCAATGGCGGCCTGCACGCACACGGCGGCATCGAGCTGCCCCTGCCAGGCCGAGAACAGCGTGCGCACGGTGGAGGTCACGGTAAAGACCAGAATCAGCGCGCAACGGATTTCAACCGGCTTCATCGGCTGCCGGTAGAACTGGAAAATCAGCGGCGGGCCGGAGACGCCGAACATGCCGCTCAGCAGTCCGCCGAATACCCCGCTGACAAAGAAGGTGCCGTCGCCGGAGCGTTGCGCCAGCGGCGCGGGCTTGAGCGCGGCGCTGAGGCCGCCATACAGGATCACGGCGCCCAGCAGCAGCTGCAGCAGGGTGGCTGCGCTGGAACTCAGGTACTCCAGCACCAGCACGCCGACCACTACCGACGGCAGGATGCCGATGGCCGCCGCGGCGACGGCGCGCCAGTCGATATGCTGCAGCTTGCCTGGCAGCGCGCAGGCGCTGTTGGCCAGCGTGACCAGGCTCACCACCGCGGCCACGGTGGCCACGGGCGCCAGCCCAAGTCCGCTGGTGACGCCCATCACGATCATGCCAAGGCCAAAGCCGGTCACCGTCTGGAAATAGGTGCCTGCGCCGAGCAGGGCCTGCAGGCCCAGCAGCGGCAACAACAGTTCTGCCTTCATGCCGCCGCCTGCTCGCCCTTGCCGGCCTGTTCCGCGGTGGCTTGCGCCTGGACCACGGTGACGGCGATGACATGGAACACATCGTCCGCGCTGCAGCCGCGCGAGAGGTCGTTGGCGGGCTTGTTCAGCCCCTGCAGCATCGGCCCGATGGCCTTGGCGCCACCGACCCGCTCGGCCAGCTTGTAGCCGATATTGCCGGCTTCCAGGCTGGGGAACACCAGCACGTTGGCGTGGCCGTTCACCTGCGAATGCGCGACCTTGCGCGCGGCGATCTCGGCGACGATGGCGGCATCGAGCTGCACGTCGCCATCGATGGCCAGGCCCGGGCGTTGCGCGCGCACGCGCTCGGTGGCGGACACCACCTTGTCCACCGCCGCATGGCTGGCGCTGCCGCTGGTCGAGAACGACAGCATGGCCACGCGTGGCTCTTCCATCAGCAACGTGCGTGCGCTGTCGGCCGCAGCCATGGCGATACCGGCAAGCGCATCGGCATCCGGATCCACCACCAGCCCGCAGTCGGAGAAGATCAGCCCGCCCTTGAGCGTGTGGAAAGGCTCGCACAGCATCATCAGGAAGAAGCTCGACACCAGCCGGAAGCCGGGTGCGAGCCCGATCAGCTGGATCGCGTTGCGCACTACGTCGGCGGTGGTGTGGTCGGCGCCCGCCACCGAGCCGTCGGCGTGGCCGAGGCGCACCATCAGGTTGGCGAAGCACAGCGGATCGAGCACGGCGCGCTTGGCTTCATCGAGCGTCATGCCTTTCTTCTGGCGCAGCGCAAAGAGCTGCTGCGCGAACGAGGGCGCGAGCGCCGAGGTGGCCGGGTCGACCAGCGTCATGCCGTCCAGCCCGATGCCGTGGATGGCCGCGGCGGCGTTGATCTGGCGCGTGTTGCCGACCAGCACGATGCGCGCGATGCCTTCCTGCGTGGCGCGCTGCGCGGCCTGCAGGATGCGCGTGTCTTCGGCCTCGCACAGCACGATGCGGCGAGGCGCGGCGCGGGCGCGGTCGATGATGCGGAGGATGGCTTTCATGATGGTTGGCTTCAGAAACGGAAAAAAGGGCCGGAGCCCTTGTCATGCTTGCGGTGTGCTCCCCTCTCCCGCGTGCGGGAGAGGGGCAGGGGGGGGCGGTGGCATGCCACCAGGCGGAACTTCGTGGAGATCCCCGCCCTCACCCCAACCCTCTCCCGCAAGCGGGAGAGGGAGCAAACCGATCGCAAGCGGGGCGCCTGTACAGGCTCAGACTCAGACGTAGTCCTTGTACTTGTCCAGGTAACGCACCGGCTTGGCCAGCGCATCGCGGCGGAACGGGTCGCCCAGCTCACGCGTGCACATGATCTCGATGATCGTGGTCTTGCCATGATTCATCTGCAGGTCGATGGCACGCTTGAGTGCCGGGCCGACATCTTCCAGCCGATCCACCACGATGCCTTCGGCACCCATCGCCTTGGCGATTTCGGCAAAGCTCTGGTTGTCCAGCTCGCCCGCGACGAAGCGGCGGTTGTAGAAGTCCACCTGGTTCTTCTTCTCCGCGCCCCACTGGCGGTTGTGGAACACCACCGCGGTCACCGGGATATTGTGGCGCACGCAGGTCATGGTTTCCATCAGGCTCATGCCCCAGGCGCCGTCACCGGCGTACGACACGGCCGGGCGGTGCGGTGCCGCGACCTTGGCGCCGATGATGGTCGGGAAGGCATAGCCGCAGTTGCCCCAGCTCATCGCCGCGAAGAAGCTGCGCGGCTTCTCGAAGCGCAGGTAGCTGTTGGCCACCGAGTTGATGTTGCCGATGTCGGTGGACACCATCACGTCTTCCGGCATGGCCTTTTCCAGCTCGCGCAGCACCTGCCGCGGATGCAGGTACTGGCCGCCGCCGGGCGTGCGCTCCTGCTTCTGCTCTTCGATCATGTCCAGGCTATACGGGTCGCGCTCATGGGTCCAGTTGTCCAGCTCCTGCTCCCACGCGGCTTTCTCGCTGGCGATGTCGGTGGCGCGGGCGTCGCGGGTCGCGTCGCAGGCCAGCGTGCGGCCGGCCAGGCGCTGGCTCAGCGCGACCGCGGCAGCCTTGGCATCGCCGCAGATGCCCACCGAGATCTTCTTCACCAGGCCCAGCATCTTGTGGTCGGCGTCGATCTGGATGATCTTGGCGTTCTTGGGCCAGTAGTCCATGCCGTGCTGCGGCAGCGTGCCGAACGGTCCCAGGCGCGAGCCCAGCGCGATCACCACGTCGGCGCGCGAGATCAGCTTCATGGCAGCCTTCGAGCCCTGGTAGCCCAGCGGGCCGCACCACAGCGGATGGCTGGCGGGGAACGAGTCGTTGTGCAGGTAGCTGTTGACCACCGGCGCGCCCAGGCGCTCGGCCAGGGCCTTGCACTCTTCGATCGCATCGGCCATCACCACGCCGCCGCCCGAGATGATCACCGGGAACTTGGCGTTGGCCAGCAACTCGGCCGCTTCGTTCAGGCTCTGCTCGCCGCCGGGGCCGCGGTCGAGGCGGCGCGGCTGCGGGATCTCGACGTTGACCTTGCCGTAGAAGTGGTCACGCGGAATGTTCAGCTGGGTCGGGCCCATTTCCGCGGTGGCGCGGTCGAAGCAGCGGGCGGTGAACTCGGCCATGCGTGCCGGGTTGGTGACATGACCCTGGTACTTGGTGAACTCCTGGAACATCGGCAGCTGGTTGGCTTCCTGGAAGCCGCCCAGGCCGATGCCCATGGTGCCGGCCTCGGGCGTGACGATCACCACCGGGCTGTGGGCCCAGTAGGCAGCGGCGATCGAGGTCACGCAGTTGGAGATGCCGGGGCCGTTCTGGCCGATCACCACTCCGTGGCGGCCCGACACGCGGGCGTAGCCGTCGGCCATGTGGCCCGCGCCTTGTTCGTGCACCACCGGGATCAGGCGGATGCCCGCCGGCGCGAAGATGTCCATCGCATCCATGAAGGCCGAGCCCATGATGCCGAACATGTCGGTCACGCCATTGGCGGCCAGCGTTTCAACGAAGGCTTCCGACGGGGTCATGGTCTGCGGGCCGGCCGGGACCTGGCTCTCCTTCGCGGCGGCCGAGCCACCGGAAACGGCGGGATTCGAGGTGGTATCGAGGTCGCGCATGGCGTTGTCTCCTGATGAGGGTCTTATAAAGTGGAACAGGACGTTCCGGAAAATTGCTTGTTGGGGGAAATGTAGGCGGAAGACTCCGATTGGTCAATAGGAAGTTTTGATTTATGGAATGAAACGAATGAAAAAATGAGACAAGAATGCGATTGAAGTATCGTAAGCGCCATTTATCGGGCGTTGATACGCGCTGCGAGGACGGGGAAATCGGGATGCGCCCGGGCCGGGCAGGCAAGCAGGACGCCGGTGAGAGATCACCGGCGCTGGCGAATAAGGCGGGAAGTGTGACGAGCCCGCCGCCTCAGGGACGCGGCGAGGAAGCGCGAGCTGGCGCGCTTAGCAGGGCGCGGTCTGACTGGGCTGCATGCTGGTGAAGGGGGCCGTGTCAGCGTACCGACAGCGCTTCCAGCACTGGCAGGTTGCCCTCGCCGAAGCCCTGATGTCCGTCGCGCTGGACGATCTCGAAGAAGAACTCGCCCGCCTCGCGCCTCACGAACGCCTGCAGGAAGCGCTCCTGCGTGCGATCGGCACGCATGGCGCCGTCGGCCAGGATGCCGTAGCGCTGCAGCGCGGCCAGGTCCAGGCCATGGCCGGGCAGGCGCGTGTCGACGGAATCGTAGTAGGCCGCCGGCGGCTGCACAAACTGCACGCCGTTGCCGGCCAGCGCAGCAGTGCTGGCGAGTATGTCGGCGCTGGCCAGCGCAATATGCTGGATGCCCTCGCCGTGCTGGTCCGACAGGTAGTGGCGCATCTGGTCATGGCGCGTCGTTCCCTTCTCGTACAGCGGAATGCGAATGCGCCCGCACGGCGACACCAGCGCATGCGCCGCGCTGGCTGGCTGGAGCTCGCGGAAGCCCAGCACCTTGCGGTAGAAGTCCAGCCATTCCTCGAGATGGCCTTGCTCGACGGCCTGGGTCAGGTGGTCGACGCGCAGCAGCCCCGCGTCCGGCGCATTGTCGGGCTGCGGCAACGGGCGAAAATCGACGTCGTAGATCGAGATATCGCCCACGTCACCTGGCCGGCCTTCCTTGCCGCGCCAGCGGTCGATGAAGTAGAGGATCGACTGGCCGATGCCCTGGATGGCGGGGATATTGAGCTCCATCGGCCCCACGGTGCCGCCCTCGAAGGGCCATGCGCCAGCTTCCAGCGCGCGGGTAAAGGCGGCCGCGGCATCGTTCACGCGGATGCCGATGGCGCAGATCGACAGGCCGTACTCGCTGGCATAGCGCGTCGCGAACGAATCCGGCTCGGCATCGACGATGAAATTCATCTCGCCCTGCCGGTACAGCTTCACGGCCTTGTGGCGGTGACGGGCGATGGCGGCGAAGCCGAAACGTTCAAGGGTGCGACCCAGCGCGGCCGGGTCGGGCGAGGCAAATTCGATGAACTCGTAGCCCTGGATCCCGAGCGGGTTGTCCCACGTCTGGAAATCGTCGGCGCGCGGGGAAGAGACGTCTGCGGCGCTCATTGTCGTTGCTCCTGTTGGGTGGCGATGGGGGGCGGTGCCGGGCCATTGCGGCGACGATCGGATCATAGCAACGCGCCCCCGCCGGGCCGCGCCTGGACGGCGCATCGCAGCACCTCGTAGAAACCCGAACTGCGCGCCTTGATCGCGCATATGCGTTCACTGATCGCGCAATATGGCGTAAAGGACGCTTGGCTGGCGGGCAGCCGGCCACTAATCTCCGGTCATCGAAACGCACCCGGGCCGGCCGCCAGGCTCACCAACACCATGATCAATGGCAAGACCACGCTCATCCCGCACCTTGGTTATCCCACGGAGTCGTTCAAGGCGCCGATGATCTACAACCCCTGGTTCGCTCAGCAGGGCATCGACGCGGTGGTGGTGCCGATGGGCGTCAAGCCCGACAACTATGCCGAAGTGTTCCGCTCCCTGTTCCGGCTGACCAATATCCGCGGCGCGCTCGTGACCATGCCGCACAAGGTCGCCACGCTGGAACTGGTGGACGAGCTCACGCCGGCCGCCCGCATCGCCGGTGCGTGCAACGCCGTGCTGCGGCGCGACGACGGCACGCTGGTCGGCGACCAGTTCGATGGCGCCGGCTTTGTGCGCGGCATCGTGCGCAAGGGCTGCCGGCCGGAAGGCGCGCGCGCCATCGTCTCCGGCAGCGGCGGCGTGGGCAGCGCGATCGCCGCCTCGCTGGCGCAAGCCGGCGTGGCGGAACTGGCGCTGTTCGATGCCCGCGAAGGCGCCGCGCGTGCGCTGGCCCGCCGCCTGGCCGAGCATTACCCGGCGTTGCGCGTGAGCACCGGATCGGACGATCCGCAAGGCTTCGACGTGGTGGTCAACGCGACCCCGCTCGGCATGCACGCAGGCGACCCGCTGCCGTTCGACGTCGCGCGCATCGCCCCCGGCGCGATGGTCGGCGAGGTGGTGATGAAGCACGAATACACCCCCTTCCTCGAAGCCGCACTGGCCCGCGGCTGCAAGGTCCAGGTGGGCACCGACATGCTGTTCGAGATGATTCCGGCCTACCTGGAGTTCTTTGGTTACGGCACAGCCACACCTGAAGCGCTGCGCGCGGTTGCGCAGATCCGGTATTGAGGGCAGGGCGCGTGCCCTGGCCGACAGCCGAGCGGATGCCATCCCATAAAGGCACGCCGGCAAGCATTTCCAATCTAACGGTGGAGACAGACAAGATGACCACGACTCACAAGGAGCTGCCGGCTGCTGCGGCACCCGGCAACTCGCTCGGCGACAAGATCCGCGCCGCCTTTGCCTTCGGCAAGGTGCGCTGGGGCATGCTGGCGCTGGTGTTCTTTGCAACCACGCTGAACTACATCGACCGCGCTGCCCTTGGCGTGCTGCAGCCGGTGCTGGCCAAGGCCATGTCCTGGACCGCGCAGGACTACGCCAATATCAACTTCTGGTTCCAGGTGGGCTACGCCATCGGCTTTGCGCTGCAGGGGCGGTTCATCGACATGGTCGGTGTCAAGCGCGCGTTTGCGCTGGCGGTGCTGTTGTGGAGCATCGCGTGTGGTGCCCATGCCTTTGCGGCGTCCGCGGTCGGCTTCATGATCTGCCGCTTCTTCCTTGGCTTGTCGGAGGCGGCCAACTATCCCGCCTGCGTCAAGACCACGCGTATCTGGTTCCCGGCGAGCGAGCGCGCCATTGCCACCGGCATCTTCAATGCCGGCACCAATGTCGGCGCCATGCTTACGCCGATCATGCTGCCGCTGATCCTGCAGGCCTGGGGCTGGCAGGCGGCCTTTATCGTCATCGCCTCGCTGGGTGCGATCTGGCTGGCGTTCTGGTATGCCCGCTACCACAACCCGGAACAGCACCCGACCGTCAGCGCCACCGAACTGGCCCACATCACGCAAGACGTCGAACCGCCTCCGCACCGCATCCGCTATTCGCAAATCCTGCGCATGCGCGGCACTTGGGCCTTTGCCCTGGCCTACGCCATCACCGCGCCGGTGTTCTGGTTCTACCTGTACTGGCTGCCGCCGTTCCTGAACCAGCAGTACCAGCTCGGCATCAGCGTCACGCAGATGGGCCTGCCGCTGATTGTGATCTACCTGGCGGCCGACGTGGGCAGCGTGGGCGGCGGTGCGCTGTCGTCGTGGCTGATCAGCCGCGGCATGCCGGCAGTGCGTGCGCGCCTGCTGTCGATGCTGATCTTCGCCGCATGCATCACCTCGGTGGTGATGGCCGCCGGCGCCAGCAGCCTGTGGATGGCCGTGGCCGCGATCTCGGTCGCGATCGGCGCGCACCAGGCGTGGACGGCGAACATCTGGAGCATGGTGATGGACTACACGCCCAAGCATGTGGTGAGCTCGGTGTTCGGCTTCGGCGGGATGATCGGCGCCATCGGCGGCATGTTCATGACGCAGCTGGTCGGCTACGTACTGACATCGACGCACAACAACTATGCGGTGCTGTTCACGATGATCCCCTGCGCCTACTTCATCGCGCTTACCTGGCTGTTCTTCCTCGCCCCGCGCAAGGTGCCGGAAGTTGCCTGACGCCTTTCGATGTTGCCTGACCCGGCGGGGCGTTCGCCCCGCAGCCAATAAAACACAGAGACAAAGCTCCAATGCAAAAACGAATGATTGCGCTGCTCGCGTTGGGCGCGGGCAGCCTGCCAGCGCTCGCCCAGACTTCCGGTGGCGTCACGCTCTATGGGCTGCTGGATACGACTATCCGCTACAGCACCCATGAAGACGCGGCCGGCCACGGCCGCACGCAGATGACCGATGGCGTGCTCACCGGCAGCCGCTGGGGTCTGCGAGGCACCGAGGATATCGGCGGCGGCAACAAGGCCTGGTTCATCCTGGAGTCGGGCTTCGCGCCCGACACCGGCACCAGCCAGCAGGGCGGGCGGCTGTTCGGGCGCACCGCGGTGATCGGGCTCGACGGCGGCTACGGCAAGCTGGCGATCGGCCGGCAGTACACGCTGGCCCATGAGGTGCTGTCGTCCTACGAGGCCATGGCCTTCGCCAACAACTCCATCGTCGGGTATCAGGGCGGCAACTACACCGGGCTGCGCTATGACAACACCGTCAAGTACATCAAGAGCTTCAACGGCCTGCAGGTGGCGGCGGCCTACACCTTCGGCGAGGTGCCGGGCAGCATCAAGAGCGGCTCGGCTGCGGCCGGGTCGCTGGTCTACAGCTCAGGGCCGCTGGAGATCGGCGCGGTCTACCAGCAGACGCAGAACGTGACCTCGGCCTTCTTTGGCGCGGTGCCGGCGGCGCTGGCCAGCAAGCAGACGGTGTGGGGTCTGGGCGGTACGTGGAAAGCGGCGCGGGCGCAGTATTACCTCGGCTACACCAATAACCGGCTCGATGTGGCCGACTATCGCAACAATGTTGGGTATGTCGGGACGCGGTTCAATATCACCGACGCGCTCGCGTTCATCGGCACGCTGCAGTACGACTGGCTGCGCCATGCGGGGCAGGGGGGCAAGCGGCTGACCACGGCGGGCATGCTGGACTACAACTTCAGCAAGCGCACCGATGTGTATGTGGAGGTGGACTACACCCACCTGCAGGGGCAGTGGATTGCGTTGAACAGCTCGCCGACGTTTGCTAACAGTGGGAATACTTATGGCAATTCGTCGCGCATCGGGGTGATGGCGGGGGTGCGGCATAAGTTCTGAGTGCGCCGGGAGACCGGCAAGGAGTAGGTGGTGAAAGTCCACTACGATGAAGGAATAGCGAACCACATCGGCCCCGAGCCGTGCGCAGGCTACCGTGAGGTGGTCGGCGAAGCGTCGGTAGGGGAGCGTGTGGGCCAGCCATTGAGCCGCGATAGTTGTGTTGTTCCGGGTGCCGACGCGGTTCAGAACGCGGAAGGCAACATGAAGGGGCGCGTGAACGCGAGTGCCTCGACGACCCGGCGTGGTCAAAGACCCTGGCACGCACGGACGCTCCTTGCGCGGGAACCGGGAGGTCTCGCGTCTGGCCAGTCGCAGCATGGGCTGGTCCGCATCGGGAAGGCGAGGAGCCGTAGCCGATGATGAACGGACGGGAGAAGTCAGACTCCGCCGTAGTAGCGAAGAAACCTGCGAACAACGCCGGGAGACCGACTGCGGAGTGGGTGGAGCGAAGGGCGGGGACCAAGGGGAACACGGGTCAATCCAACACGTGCCGGGCACAGAACCGGGTAAGCGTGCCACAGGGATTGGTACGTGTACGTCAAGCTGCAAGGCAGCGGAAGAAGGAGCGGTTCACCGCGCTTCTGCACCACGTCACGGTCGACCGGCTTCGGGAGTCGTTTTATGCGCTCAAACGCAACGCGGCACCAGGAGTGGATGGCATGACGTGGCGGTACTACGAAGCGGGACTGGAAGAGCATCTTCAGCGTCTGCACACGCAGGTACTCAGCGGAGCGTATCGGGCACTGCCCGTTCGGCGGCAGTACATACCCAAGCCGGACGGCAAGCAGCGCCCATTGGGGATTGCCGCACTGGAAGACAAAGTCGTCCAGCGCGCGGTGGTTGAAGTGCTAAATGCGATCTACGAGGAAGACTTTCTCGGTTTCTCGTACGGGTTCCGACCCGGACGCAGTCAGCATGATGCGCTGGACGCGTTGGCAACGGCCATCATCCGCACCCCGGTGAACTGGATTTTAGACGCCGACATCCGGAGTTTCTTTGACTCGGTCAGCCAGGACTGGCTGGTTCGATTCGTGGAGCATCGGATCGGCGACGAGCGCATCATTCGTCTTGTGCGGAAATGGCTCAAGGCGGGCGTTTTGGAGAATGGAGAACTGAGCGTCAGTGAAACAGGTACACCGCAGGGGTCAGTGGCGTCGCCACTGTTCGCGAACGTGTATATGCACTACGTGTTTGATCTCTGGGCCAACCGGTGGCGACGGCGGGAAGCTAAAGGCAACGTCATTATTCTGCGGTACGCAGATGATGTTGTGGTTGGCTTCGAGCACGAAGCTGACGCGCGGCGCTTCTGGGACGCGATGCGACAGAGGCTGGAGGAGTTCTCGCTTGTGCTTCATCCGGACAAGACGAGGTTACTGGAGTTTGGTCGCAACGCAGCGGCCAACCGCCAGCGTCGAGGTCTTGGCCGACCGGAGACCTTCGCCTTCCTGGGTTTCATCTTTATCTGCGGACGATCGCGTCGGGGTGCCTTCCAGTTGCAGAGGAAGACCCGAGGTGATCGCATGCGGGCGAAGCTCAGGCAGATCAAGGAGGACCTGCGGCGGCGCATGCACGAACCGATTCCTGCGCAAGGAAAATGGCTCAGGCAGGTGGTGCGCGGATACTTCGCGTACCACGCAGTACCAACGAACTCGCGAGCACTCGGCGCCTTCCGTTACCACATTGTTGACCTCTGGCGGCGGGCGCTCCGGCGCCGCAGCCAAAAGGATCACATGACGTGGACGCGGGTCGAGCGGATCGCGGATGCCTGGCTCCCACAGCCTCGAATCCTTCATCCATGGCCCGACCGGCGCTTTGACGTCAAACACCCGAGGTAGGAGCCGTATGCCCGAATCGGGCTCGTACGGATCTGTGCGGGGGGTGCTCAGTAATGGGCATTCCTACCGCGATTGGGAAATGCCGCCGCGCAACGCCCAATGCGCGGTGGCATCTGCTTAATCCGTTTATTCAGCCGCGGCCGCTGTCACCAGCACCAGCGCCTCAACCGCCAACGCATATCCCTTCACCCCCAGCCCCGCCATCACCGCCCGCGCCACCGGCGAGATCCATGAGTGATGCCGGAACGCCTCGCGCGCGTGCACGTTAGAGATGTGGTACTCGATCAGCGGCACCGCCGCGCCCTTGATCGCATCATGCAGCGCAATCGACGTATGCGTCAGCGCCCCCGCATTCAGCACCACGCCGACCATTTCCCCTTGCGCGCATAGCCGCCCGGCTTCATGGATCCAGTCGATCAGCTGGCCTTCATGGTTGGTCTGCCGGCATTGCGCCTCCAGCCCTAGCCGCTCCGCGGCTTCCTGGCAGATGCGCTCCACATCCGCCAGCGTTTCACTGCCATAGACTGCCGGCTCGCGGGTGCCGAGCAGGTTGAGGTTGGGCCCGTTGAGCACCAGTACTGTCTTCATCGTGTCTCCTGGAATCGGCCGCGGCGCTGGCGCGGCCATCGCCGATAGCCTATCGTTACTCCCTTCATCCCATCATCGACCGCCATGGAAACTCAGAATGCGCTGACGGCGAACAATGACCCGTTCCTGCGGGACCTGCGGCTGTTCTGCACGGTGGCGCGGCGCGCCAGCTTTATCGCCGCCGCCAACGAGACCGGCATTTCGCCGGCCCACGTCAGCAAGCGCATCGCCATGCTCGAAGCCATGCTGGGCGCGAAGCTGTTCCACCGCACCACGCGCCGTGTCAGCGTGACCGCCGAGGGCGAGAGCGCCTTTGCGTGGGCGCAGAAGATCCTGGAAGACGTCGACGGCATGCTGGAAGCGGTGGGTGCCACCGGGGGCGAGCCACGCGGGCTGCTGCGCATCGCCACCAGCGTGCGGCTCGGGCGCAGGCATGTGGCACCGGCGCTGTCGCGGCTGCGGCAGCAGCATCCGGGGCTGGAGGTCTGGCTGGAGCTGCTCGACCGGCGCGTCGACCTGATCGGCGAAAGCTTCGACCTCGACATCCGCGTGGGCGAGGTCGAGGAGCCGCACCTGATCGCCAGCAAGATCGCCAGCGGCAGCCGCGTGCTGTGCGCCGCTCCCGCCTACCTCGCGCGGCGCGGCATGCCGGAGCACCCGGGCGAGCTGCCCCGGCACGACTGCCTGCTGCTGCGCGAACGCGACCAGGCCTTTGGCGTATGGCGGCTGCAAGGGCCTGACGGCTGGGAGACCGTGAAAGTGACCGGGCCGATGGCATCGAACCACAGCGACGTGACCCACCAGTGGGCACTGGAAGGCTTCGGCATCATCATGGCTTCGGTCTGGGACGTGGCCGCCAGCGTGCGCGCCGGCGAACTGGTGCGCGTGCTGCCGGACTGGCAGCAGCCGGCCGATGTCTGGGCCGTGACCAGCGCGCGGGCGTCGGCCTCGGCGCGGATGCGCGTGTGCCTTGAGTTCCTTAAGGCGCAGTTGTCGCAGGGACCGCAGGCGCTGGCGACGACGCTGGACTAAAGCACTCGCATGATCAGCAGCGCGGTGTCTTGCAACACCTGCAATACCCGGTCCAGCGCCTGCTGTGCGGTCTCGTCGCCGATCGGCATATTGACCGACAGCGCGGCGATCACCTTGCCGTGGCGGTCGCGCAGCGGCACGGCGATGCCGCGCACACCGGTCTGCAGCTGTTGCTCCAGCATCGCATAGCCCTGCGCGCCAGCCTTGCGGATCTCTTCGAGCAGGCGCTCATGCTGCAGGATGGTGTAAGGGGTGTAGGGCGCGAGCACGACAGATTCCAGCCATTCGCGCACCTGCTGCTCGGGGCGCGAGGCCAGCATCATCACCCCGGCCGAGCCCAGCGGCGCCGGCACCCGTGCCCCCAGCACGAAGCCGGTGCTCATCACGCGGCTGGTGCTGGTGCGGGCGATAAACACCAGCTCCCAGCCATCGAGCACGCTCAGGTAGGCCGCCTCGCCGAGCTGCGCGGTGATTTGCTGCAGGAACGGCTGCACCGTGCGCGGCAGCCGCGCCGAGTCGAAATACGACCAGCCCACCTTGAGCACGCGCGGTGTCAGGCTGAACAGCGTGCCGTCGCTGGTGGTGTAGCCGAGGTGCTCCAGCGTCAGCAGGTAGCGACGCGCAGCCGTGCGCGTCAGGCCGGTCAGCTGCGCCGCCTGCGTGGGCGTGAGGCGCGGATGGTCGTTGTCGAAGGCCTCCAGGATGGCCAGGCCTTTTTCGAGCCCGGCGATCCAGTCGCGCCGGCTCAGCGGTTCTTTTTCCATGGTTAACCCGAATTTCGCGCGAGGGATGATCGCAATGGAGCGATTGTCGCACGCCTACGCGCGAATTGTGGTTGTTGACGGGCCGGCTCGCTCCTAACCTTTGGGGCAATACCGTCGCCACCTCGCAATCGCCATGACCGCAGCCCGCAGGCCTCTCCCGAAATCGATCGCCACCGTCTCGCTGTCCGGCACGCTGCCGGAAAAACTGGAAGCCGCCGCGGCCGCGGGCTTCGACGGCGTAGAGATCTTCGAGAACGACCTGCTGCATTTCGACGGCTCACCGGCCGAGGTGCGCCGCATGGCGGCCGACCTCGGCCTGCAGATCCTGCTCTACCAGCCGCTGCGCGACTTCGAGGCCATGCCGGATGACCTGTTTGTCCGCAATATGGCGCGCGCCGAACGCAAGTTCGACGTGATGGAGCAGCTTGGCGCGGAGATGGTGCTGGTGTGCAGCAATGTGCAGGAGGTGGCCATCGACGACCCCACCCGCGCTGCCGCCGACCTGCGCCGGATGGCAGAGGCCGCCGCGCAGCGCGGGCTGTGCGTCGGTTACGAGGCGCTTGCCTGGGGCCGCCATACGCGCCTCTGGCGGCAAGCGTGGGACATCGTGCAGCGCGCCGACCACCCCGCGCTGGGGCTGGTGCTGGACAGCTTCCATACGCTGTCACTGGGCGATTCGCTGCAGGGCCTGGACGTTGTGCCGGCGGACAAGATCTTCTTTGTGCAACTGGCCGATGCGCCACGCCTGTCGATGGACGTGCTGTCGTGGAGCCGCCACTACCGCAATTTTCCCGGGCAGGGCGACCTGCCGGTGACCGATTTCGCCCGCGCCGTGCTGCAGGCAGGCTACAACGGGCCGTTGTCGCTGGAGGTCTTCAACGACGACTTCCGCGCGGCGCCGGCACGGCTGACCGCGCAAGACGGGCTGCGCTCGCTGATCTGGCTGGAGTCCGAGGCGGGCGGCACGCCGCTGCCTGCGCCGCCGGTGCTGGACGGCGTGGACTTCGTCGAGTTTGCCGTCGATTACGTGGCTGGCCGCGAACTCGCGCAACGGCTGGAATCGCTTGGCTTTGCCCATGCCGGCCGCCATCGCTCCAAGGCGGTCGACCTGTACCGCCAGGGCGGCGTCAACCTGATCCTGAATGCCGAGCAGGACTGCGCCGCCGCCGAGCACTTCCAACTGCACGGCCCGTCGGTGTGCGCCATCGGCCTGAAAGTGGACGACGCACGCCGCGCCGTGGCGCGCGCCCGCACGCTGCTGTGCAAGGAGTGGCGTGAGCCGGTGGGGCCCGACGAGCGCGTGATCCCGGCGCTGCGCTCGCCCGACGGCATGCTGTTCCACCTGATCGACGACCGCGACGCCGACCGCAGCATCTATGAGAGCGACTTCGTGCTCGATACGCCCGTGGGAACCGTCCACCACGGCGCAGGGTTGTCCGCCATCGACCATATCGCGCAGGCGCTGCCGGCGAACCGGCTCGACAGCTTCGTGCTGTTCTACCGCTCGGTGTTCGCCATGCAGCCGGAGGCCGTGCATGAGATCGCCGATCCGTATGGCCTGGTGAAGAGCCGCGCCATGGTCAGCCCCGGCCAGCATGTTCGCATCCCGCTCAACGTGTCCGAGAGCGGCCGCACCGCCACCGGGCGCTTTGTCGCCGCTTACGCGGGCTCGGGCGTGCACCACATCGCCTTCCGGTCGGAACGCATCGGGCAGACGCTGGAAGCCATCGACCGCACCCGCGCCGCGATGCTCCACGTGCCGGACAACTACTACGACGACGTGGCCGCGCGGCTCGCGCTCGACGACGCGCTGCTGGAACGCCTGCAAGGTCTCGGCCTGCTCTACGACCGCGACGCCCACGGTGAATTCCTGCATGCCTACACCGAGCCGTTCCACGAACGGTTTTTCTTCGAACTCGTGCAACGCAGCGGCTACACCGGCTACGGCGCGGTCAACGCTTCGGTGCGCATGGCCGCACAGGCGCAGCTGCGGCACAGCTGAACATCATCGTCACCCGCTCACAACATTCCCTACAGGAGACATTCCATGCAAGAGCCGTGCATCATTTCCGTGGCCATCACCGGTTCCGTGCCGCGCAAGAAAGACAACCCGGCCGTGCCCATTTCGGTGGCTGAACAGATCGAAAGCACGCACGCCAGCTATGAGGCCGGCGCCACGCTGGTTCACCTGCACGTGCGCGACGAACTGGAAAATTCGAGCTCCGATCCGACACGATTCGCCGCGCTGCAGGAAGGCATCCGCAAACACTGCCCGGGCATGATCGTGCAGTTCTCCACCGGCGGACGCGGCCGCGAGGCCAGCCAGCGCGGCGCGATGCTCCATCTGCGGCCAGACATGGCTTCGCTTGCCACCGGCTCGGTCAACTTTCCCACCAGCGTCTACGAAAACCCGCCGGACTTCGTGCGCACGCTGGCCACCACGATGCGGGAATTCCACGTCAAGCCGGAAATCGAGATCTTCGACCTGGCGATGCTCTACAACACGGCGGAACTGGTGAAAGAAGGGCTGATCGCGGCACCGCCGCACGTGCAGTTCGTGTTCGGCATCCGCAATGCGCTGCCGGCGCGGCGCGAGATCCTGGCGTTCCAGGTCGAGCAACTGCAAACGCTGTTGCCGGGCGCGACATGGACGGCCGCCGGCATCGGCCGCCACCAGCTGGAAGTCAATCACTGGACGCTGGAGCTCGGCGGGCACTGCCGTACCGGTCTGGAAGACAACATCCGCTGGGACAAGGACACACTGGCGGCCAGCAACGCGCAACTGGTTGGCCGCGTGGCGCAGCTTTGCTGGCAGTACGGCCGGGCGGTAGCAACGCCGGCACAGGCGCGGTCGCTGCTCGGGCTGGACTGACGGCGGCAGCGGGGCGGCTATGTCGCCCCGACGGGCCGCCCCGGCAGTTCCCGGTCGCGGGCCGCCGCCACAGTGCCACCCACGCCGCTGGCGGCGATCAACGCAACGCCGAGCACGGACCACGCATCGGGCAGATAGGCGAATGCCAGCCAGCCGCCAAGCATCGCAAAGGCGATCTGCAGGTAGAGATAAGGGGTAAGCAGGCTGACCGGCGCGCGCGCATAGGCAAGGATCAGGAACAGATGGCCGGCGGTGCCGGCGAGCGCCATGCCAGCTAGCAGGCACCAGTGCAATGCCGTGAGTTGCGAGGTCCATGCGCTCGGCAGCGCTGCCGAGAGCAGCACCGTGGCAACGCAGCCTGTATAGAAGTGCGTGGTTCCGACGCCATCGGCACGGGTCAGCACGCTGGTCAGCAACTGGTATGCGGCATTGGACAGCACTGCCCCCAGCGGCAACAGCATCGCGGGCTGCAGGCCGGCGCCCGGCCGGATCACCACCAGGGCCCCGACAAATCCCGTCAACAGGAAGAGCCATCGCACGGCCGACACGCGTTCGCCAAGCATGGCCGCCGCGGCCAGCGCCATCGCCAGCGGCGTCAGGCTCACAACGGCGGTGAACTCGCCTACCGGCAGGACTTGCAGGCTGAAGAACGCGCATCCGCTGGACAGCAGCATCGCCACCGCACGCGCGCACTGCAGCAGCGGCCGGCGCGTGCGCAGCAGGGCGCGGCCGCGAGCCGGCAGCAACACCGCGCCGGTCAGCGCCGCCTGCGCCAGGTAGCGCAGCCATAGCGCCATCACGACTGGCACGGCCGCGCCGGCGATCTTTGTCAGCGTGTCGAGCGCAGCGAAGCAGGCTACCGCCGCCACTATCAGCAGGATGCCTTGCAGTTCCCGGGCCCCTCTCATGGGGCTCACGCCGCAGGCCGGCAAGCTGCGCTTGCCACGGCCATCCCTGTCTGCATCATGTCACCGATCCACGTTGGCTTTGTCTTCGTGCGCAGGTTACTGGCAGGAGCGAGGGCAATCAGCGCAATGGATGGAAAGTCAGAATTCGCTGGCAGCGAATAATCCGGGAGGACGACGGCCAAGGCGCGCGGTGGACGCGATCAATGGATAAAGCCGCCCTTGACGAAGCGCACCGGCTCGGCGTCCATGCGCAAGAGCAGGGCGGTCAGGCCATCTGCTGGTTCCGCAGCATTGCGCGGGGTGTTGGCGCTGGGCCCTGATACGCACACAAGGTCTGCATCGGACCATTGCCGGCCGGGCGCACCACGCGCGCGCAGCCACCCGGTGCGGTCAGCCAGCAACTGGGTGCCTGCCAGCCGTGCGGGCGATTCACCGGCGATTGCCGCCACCGCCTGCCACGCATGCGGCGACGTGGCCGTGCAGCCGGCGCGAAGGCGCGGCACCTGCGCCGGCAGGCGCCCGTCGGGCGTGACCAGCACGGTCAGGAAGCGGGGATCCTCATACGGCAGCGGAGCCGCCCCGTCGACAGCCACCAGCCGCACGCGCTGGTCCGCGCGCCACTGCGACAGTGCCAGAGGCGCGGCATCGACGCAGCGGACGGCCATTTCCGGCAGCCGCAGCGGTACCGGCCAGTTGCCGTCGGCACCGGCGCCGCTGCCAGCCGACAGCGCCTTCATGTAGTCGACCACGGCCCAGGCCTCACCGTCGCCCAGAATGTCGCGGAAGGCCGGCATGGTGGGCTGGCCATGACGGTCGCGCATACCGGCCAGCACATGCCAGAACAGCTCGCCATCGGCGCGGCGCGCCAGCAGCGGACTGACCAGCGTGGGCGGCCACTGCGCCAGGCTGGCGGCCAGCGGGCCTTCCCCGCGCCCGTCCGCGCCGTGGCAGTTGGCGCAATGCTGCGCATAGACCCGGGCGCCGAGCGCGATGGCGTCGACGGAGAAGCGGGTAGGGCTGGCGTGAAAGCTGGTCGGCGCGGCTGGCACCAACAGCAGCGCTGCGCTGGGCCAGGGAGCCGCCACCAGAGCGAGCGCGCCGGCGGCAAGCAGTACGCCGCGCTGGCGTCTCCAAGCCAGCGCGGCGGTAATGGCCAGCACGGCAAAGACAAGGGCGCACAGGCTCAGGCCGACCTGGCGCGCGAGGCCCAGGTCGATCAGCAGGGTTTCGCCCGCCACACGCCGCGCCCACGGCCACGCGGGCTGGCCGTGGCTGTCGCCGCTCAGGCCAAGGGCATGCCAGAGCGACAGCAAGCCAAGCTGGAGTTTCTCGATCAGGACCATTAGTCCATTGAGCCATGCCTGCGGAGGCGGGCCGCTCATCTGGCGGCCCACGAGGTGAAGCGCAACGCCATTACCAGCTCGCGTCCAGCCCCAGGTGGCGCAGCGCTTCGTGCCGCAGCCCGGTCAGCCGCGGATCGCCGCGATGGCGCGGGTAGGGCAGGTCGACCCGGATCTCCGCCGTGATGCGTGCCGGACGCTGGCTGAAGATGATCACGCGCTGCGCCAGGAACAGCGCTTCCTCCACGTCGTGCGTGACCAGCAGCGCCGAGAAGCGCGAGCGTTGCCACAGTTCAACCAGGTCGCTCTGCATTGCCAGCCGCGTCAATGAGTCCAGCTTGCCCAGCGGCTCGTCCAGCACCAGCAGGCGCGGATCGTTGACCAGCGCGCGCGCCAGCGCAACGCGCTGCGCCATGCCGCCGGAGAGCTGGTGCGGGAAGGCGCGGGCGAAGGTTTCCAGCCCTACGCGCCGCAGCGCGTCATCCACGCGCGGGCGCTGGCTTGCCAGCACGCCGCGCGCCTGCAGGCCCAGCGCGACGTTGTCCCATACGCGCCGCCACGGGTACAGCGTGGGGTCCTGGAACACCACGATGCGCGACGGGTCCGGCTCGGTGATCGGGGTGCCGTCCTGCAGGATCTCGCCGGAGGCGGGCTGGTCCAGCCCTGCCACCAGCCGCAGCAGCGTGGACTTGCCGCAACCGCTGGGCCCCAGCAGCGCGACGAATTCGCCCGGTGCGACGCTCAGGTCGACGTCGTCCAGCACCTGCAGCCGGTCGCTGCCGCTGCCGAACCAGTGGCTGACCTGATGGATGTCGATGCGGGCACCGGTCAGGGCTTCCGCGGCCTCGCTCCCCACGGCGTTGACTTCCCTCTCCCGCCGTTCTGCAACACTCACCATTTCACCGTCCCCTTCTGCCACGACAGCACGCGATCACGCGCCACGAACAGCAACGTGATCACGCCCGAAAACAGCAGCGCCATCACGATCAGCGCCGCATACATATTGACGTACGAAGCCCAGCCCTGCGCCCACGTCAGGTACCAGCCCAGGCCCGACTTCACGCCCATCATCTCCGCCGTGACCAGCACCGAGAACGAAGCGCCCAGCCCCATGAACAGGCCGACGAATACCTGCGGCAGCGCCGCCGGGATCGCCACGCGCAGCACCAGGAACCAGCCCGAGGCGCCCATGGTGCGCGCCACGTCGTAGTAGCTCTTGTTGACGCCGGCCACGCCTGACCACGTCAGCACCGCCACCGGGAAGGCCGTGGCCAGCGCGATCAGGAACACCGCGGCGGAATAGCTCGACGGGAAGAAGTAGAAGGTCAGCGGCAGCAGCGCGGTCGACGGCAGCGGGCCCAGCACGCGCAGCACCGGATGCACCCAGTAGCCGATGCGACGCGACCAGCCGATCGACACCCCCACCAGGAAGCCGGCCAGTCCGCCATAGGCCACGCCCAGCCCGAGCAGCCTGAGCGTGTTCAGCACGCTGTCGCCGAGGCGCCGCCAGTCGTCGGCATAGACCTCGATCAGCGCCTGTGGCGGCGCGAAGAAGGGCGTGGGCAGGATGGCGGTCTTGGCGGTCAGGATTTCCCACGCGGCCAGGGCCACGGGCAGCGCCACCAGCCACGGGCCCGCGGCGCGCAGCTCGGCCAGCGCGCGTTGTGCCGCCCGGACCCGCTGGCCGGCCAGCGCAACCAGCGCCGGCAACGCGGCGCCCGCCAGCGCGGCGATGCCCAGTTCCGCCGTATAGGCCCAGTCGCTGAAGCCCACCGCCTGGTTGGGCCACAGCCACGTCAGCGCGCCGAACGCGGCCCACGCCAGCGCGGCGAGGATGCCGGTGGCCCAGACCGGGCCGGACGCGCGCGCGCTCGCGGCAGCATGCGGCACGGGGGCTGCGGCTGGCTTGCGCGCCAGCCCGGCGTCGAATGCAGTTTGGCTTGTCGTCATGGCATCACCCCAGGACATTGGCGTAGACGTGCTGCGCCAGGCGTTTGGCATCGGTGGTCTTCTTCAGCACGCCGATGCGGCGGAAATCATCGGCGTAGAAGGCGATCTCGTCGCGCAGGTCGACGCCGGTCGGGTGGTGGGTATAGGTCAGCGTGGCGTAGAGCTTGCGCAGGTCTTCCGGGTTGATCTTGGGCGAGTACCTGGCGAAGACCCTGGCGGCCTCGTTGGGGTTCTCGTTGACGTAGTCGGTGGCCTGCACGATGGCGCGCGCCAGCGACGTGGCGGCGGGGCGGTCGTTGCGCACCAGCTCGCCGCGGGCGCCGACCACGCAGCAGACCTTGCGCGCGTACTCGCCGGTGAGGTTGGTGGCCAGTTCCACGTAGGCGCCGTTGGTGCGCTTTTCCAGCAGGTAGAGGTTGGGGTCGCCGTCGGCGATCGCCTGGATCTCGCCCTTGTCGACCGCCACGCCCAGCAGGTCGGCCGGGTACTGGCGCCAGGTGATGTCCTTGTCCGGGTCGATGCCGTTCTTGGCCAGCAGGATGGTGAAGAAGTGCTTGCCCGGTGCCGCCAGATCGCTCACGCCGACGGTCTTTCCCTTCAGCTGCTGCAGGCTGGTGACCCCCGCCGCTTTCGATCCCACCAGCCGCACGCAGCCGCCGTGCGAGCTGCCGATGATCTTGACGTCGAAGCCGGCTTCCAGCGGCTTGAGCCAGCGGTGGATCATGCCGACCGCCGCATCGGCCTTGCCGGTGGCAATCGATTCCAGCAGCTGGTCGGTCGAGCCGCTGTAGTTGATCAGGTCGACCTGCAGGCCGTTCTTCTCGAAGAAGCCCTTCTCCTGCGCCACCACGATCGGCGTCAGGCAGAAAGAGTTCTGGTTCCACGCGAAGGTCAGCTTGCGCGGCGCCGACCAGGCCTGGCGGCCAAGGATCAGCGACGGCGCGGCGATGGCCGCGGCGCCGGCCAGCCGCAGCACGCTGCGCCGGCGCGGGTCGGCGTGATTGTTGTTGTCCTGGCTCATGGTGAGACTCCCCGTCTTCGTTGTGTTGTGTGGTGAGGCCATCAGGCGGCCTTGCGCTCCGCCCGCTGCGCGGCGTCGTGCTGTGCCACCAGCTCGCGCACGCGCGGGATCAGCTCGCGGCCATAGTCGATGGCGTCTTCGAGCGGATCGAAGCCGCGGATCAGGAAGGTGGTGACGCCCAGTTCGTAGTACGCCAGCAGGGCCTGCGCCACCTGCTCCGGCGTGCCGACCAGGCCGGTGGAGTTGGAGCGCCCGCCGGTCTCGCGCGCGATCGCGGTCCACAGGCGCTGGTCGACCCGGTCGCCTTTGTCGGCCGCCGCGAGCAGGCGCCGTGCCCCTTCGCTCTGCTGCGGGCCGCCGCGGCTGTAGCCGGCCTGCACGCGCAGGGCGCGGGTGCGCTCCAGGATGCTGTCGGCGCGGGCCCAGGCTTTTTCTTCGGTCTCGGCCAGCACCGGGCGGAATGACACCGAGAAGCGCACCGTGCGGCCGTGCTGCGCGGCTTCGGCACGCACGCGGCCGGTCAGCTCGCGCACCTGCTCGAGCGACTCGCCCCACAGCGCGTAGACGTCGGCATGCTTGCCGGCCACGGCCAGCGCCGCTTCCGAGGCGCCGCCGAAATAGATCGGCACATGCGGCTGCTGCACGGGCTTGACCTCCGAAAAGCCCTGCGTAAAGCGATAGAACTGGCCTTCATGGTCGAACGGCGCGGGCTCGGTCCAGATGCGGCGCAGGATGTGCAGGTACTCGTCGGTGCGCGCATAGCGCTGGTCATGGTCGAGGAAGTCGCCGTCGCGCAGCTGCTCGCTGTCCGAGCCGCCGGAGATGAAGTGCACCCCGAGGCGGCCGCCGCTGAACTGGTCAAGCGTGGCGATCTGGCGCGCGGCCAGCGTCGGTGCGGTAAAGCCGGGGCGGTGCGCCAGCATGAAGTGGATGCGCTCGGTCACGCTGGCCGCGTAGGCGATGGTCAGCGTGGCCGACGGCCCGGTGGAATGGTGCGGCACCAGGATGCGGTCGAAGCCGGCCTGCTCGTGGGCCTGGGCAAAGGCGCGCACATAGTCGCGATCGATCACCGGACCTGACGGCGGATGGATCTCGGACTGCTTCTGGCTCTGGATCATGCCGATGAAATCGACGCTCATGCGCGCTCTCCTGTGTTCGGTGAGGGCGGCAGCGTGACCGCCCGGATGGTGTTGGGCTGAGGCAGAAAGTACGACAGGCGCGCGCGCTCGCTAACGAATAAAAACGACGGTCCATATTCAATAAGCGTCGTTTTCGTAATGCGGTGCCTGCGCTACGCTAGGCGGCATTCGGTGCGGGCAGCGCGCCTCGTCGTCATCCTTCCCGGAGTCTTTTTCCATGTCTTTAGCGTCTACCCTGCGCAGGCTGCCCAGCAGCGAAGCGCGCCTTGGCGAGGTACTGGCCGGGCTGTCCACGCGCTTTGCCGCCAGTGCCGGCGCGCACGATGCCGCTGCCAGCTTTCCGCACGACAACTTTGCGCAGTTGCACGCCAATGGCCTGATAGCGCAAGTGGTGCCGCACGCGCAGGGCGGCGGCGGGGCGGGCCTGGCGCAGGCGCGCCGCATCGTGGCCGCGGTGGCGGGCGGCGATGCCGCTACGGCGCTCGTGCTGACCATGACCTACTTGCAGCACCGCGCGATCGCCCGCGCCGATTCGCACTGGCCGCAGACCGTGCGCGACCAGGTCTTTGCCAGCGCGGTGCAAAACGGTGCGCTGATCAACGCGTTGCGGGTGGAACCGGAACTGGGATCGCCGGCACGCGGCGGCCTGCCGGCCACGGTGGCCACGCGCGTGGCCGACGGCTGGCGCATCAGCGGGCGCAAGCTGTACAGCACCGGCATTCCGGCGCTGCGCTGGCTGGCGGTATGGGCGCGCACCGATGAGCCTCAGCCGCGCGTGGGCGTGTTCCTGGTGCCCGGACCGGCGGCCGGCATCGCGGGCGTGCGCATCGTCGAGAACTGGAACCACCTTGGCCTGCGCGCTTCAGGCAGCCATGAGACCGTGCTCGACAACGTCTGGATCCCGCCTGACCACGCGGTCGATATTCGTTCGCCCTCAGCATGGGCGCCGGCCGGCGCCAGCCAGGCCGACATCGACGCCAACGCAGACCAGCAGGCCTGGATGATCGTGCTGCTGGGCAGCCTCTATGACGCGGTGGCACGCGCTGCCGCCGCATGGATCGGCGATTTCGTTCGCGAGCGCGCGCCCGGCAGCCTGGGCGCGCCGCTGGCCACGCTGCCGCGCGTGCAGGAAGCCATCGGCGAGATCGCCGCGTTGCTGCGGACCGATCAGGTGTTGCTGGACGATGCCGCCGCGCGCACTGACGCGGGCGAGGCGCCCACGCCGGCCGACGGCGGGCTGCTCAAGTACACGGTGACGGGCAATGCGATCCGCGCGGTGGAGCTGGCGCTTCAGCTCTCGGGCAACCACGGCCTGAGCCGCAACAACCCGCTCGAGCGCCACTACCGCGACGTGCTATGCAGCCGCATCCATACGCCGCAGAACGATTCCATCCTGGTCGCCGCCGGGCGTGCGCAGCTTGGCCTGTAAGCGCGGGCCTGCCTGGCCGTGCTATGTTTGCAGCAGCACCGCCCCAAAGAGGGCCGCGCCGCAGGCGCCCGGCGCGCCGGCAAACCAGAACGAGACACTTCGGAGTCATTCCCATGGGCAGCACCCCCACCCCCGACAGGCTCGCGCCGCTGCGCGACTTCATCACCGGCCTGGCCGAGCTGCTGGACCAGCACCCGGACGAGCCCCGCATCCTGCGCGAAGGCGGGGCGCTGCTGGCAAAGCTGGTCGCGCGCGACGACTGGCTGCCCGAAGCCTGGGCCCAGTCGCATCCCGAGTACTACCAGCAGCACCTGCTGCATTGCGATTCCGCCGAACGCTTCTCGGTCGTCAGCTTTGTCTGGGGGCCGGGCCAGCGCACGCCCATCCACGACCACACCGTTTGGGGCCTGATCGGCATGCTGCGCGGCGCGGAAGACTCGCAGCCGTTCGCGCTCGACGCCGGCGGCCGGCCTGTACCGCATGGCGACGCCGTGCGCTTGCTGCCCGGGCAGGTCGAGGCCGTGTCGCCCACGGTCGGCGATATCCACCTTGTCAACAACGTGCATGACGACCGCGTCTCGGTCAGCATCCATGTGTACGGCGCCAATATCGGTGCGGTGCGCCGTTCGGTCTATGCCGAGGACGGCACGCGCAAGCCCTTTGTCTCCGGCTATTCCAACCGGACCCTGCCCAACCTTTGGGACCGTTCCCGCGAAGTCGCCCAGTCATGACCACGATTACTGCTACGCAAGCCGCACCGGCCTTTCCGACGTACTCGCGCGACGCGGTGCGCAAGGCGCTGCTCAACCGCGACGAGATCGCCTTGATCGATGTGCGCGAGGAAGATCCCTTCGCGCAGGAACACCCGCTATGGGCGGCCAATTTCCCGCTGTCCAGGCTTGAGATCGAGGCGTGGGCACGTATCCCGCGCCGCGACACGCTGATCGTCGTCTACGGCGAATACGCCGGCACTGACCTGGCGCCGCCCGCCGCGGCCGTGCTGCGCGAGCTGGGCTATACGCGCGTGCACCTGCTGGAAGGCGGACTGAGCGCATGGATCGACGACGGCGGCGAGGTGTTCCGCGACGTCAACGTGCCGAGCAAGTCGTTCGGCGAAGTCGTCGAAGCCAGGCGCCACACGCCGTCGCTGGCGGCCGAGGAAGTGCAGGCATTGATCGACACCAAGGCCGATGTGGTGATCGTCGATGCGCGCCGCCTCGACGAGTACCAGACCATGAGTATTCCCACCGCGACCAGCGTGCCGGGGGCCGAACTGGTGCTGCGCGTGCGCGAGCTGGCGCCCGATCCGCACACGCGCGTGATCGTCAACTGCGCCGGGCGCACGCGCAGCATCATCGGCACGCAGTCGCTGGTCAACGCGGGCATCCCCAACCCGGTGGCGGCGTTGCGCAACGGCACCATCGGCTGGACCCTGGCCGGCCAGCAACTGGACCACGGTGCCAGCCGCCGCGCCCCCGCCGCGGTCAGCGACGCCAACCGCGACAGCGCCTGCCGCGGCGCGCGCGAGATCGCCGACCGGGCCGGCGTGCGCCGTATTGCGCTGGCCCAGATCGAAACGCTGCAGCAGCCCGGCCGCACCGTGTACCGCTTTGATGTCCGCACGCCCGAGGAATTCGCCGACGGCCACCTGCCGGGCTTTGTCAACGCGCCGGGCGGCCAGCTGGTGCAGGAGACCGACCATTCCGCTCCGGTGCGCGGCGCGCGCATCGTGCTGGCGGATGATGACGACGTGCGCGCCAGCATGACCGGCTCATGGCTGGCGCAGATGGGTTGGGACATCTGGGTGGTGGAACCGGTGGCGGCGGCAGAGCGTAGCGAAACCGGCGCGGTCAGCGCACCGGTGCCGGCGTCAGCGCCGGTATCGATCGTCACTGCAGCGGAACTGGCCACGTGGCTTGACGCAGGCGATGGCAGCACCGCTGTCCTCGACTTCACCACCAGCGCCAACTACGTCAAGCGCCATATTCCCGGCGCGTACTTCGTCATTCGCGCCCAGCTGGCCGACGCGCTGCCACGCATCCCGCAGCCCAGGCGCTACGTGCTCACCTGCGGATCGAGCCTGCTGGCGCGCTTTGCCGCCGCCGACCTGCGGCGCCTGACCGATGCGCAAGTGTTGGTGCTGGAAGGCGGCACCCAGGCGTGGATTGCAGCGGGACTGCCGCTGGAAAGCGGGGAAACGCGCCTGGCCTCGGAACGCACCGACCGCTACCGCCGGCCGTATGAGGGCACCGACAACCCGCGCGAGGCGATGCAGGGCTACCTGGACTGGGAGTTCGGCCTGATCGCGCAACTGGAGCGCGACGGGACGCATGGGTTCAGGGTGGTGTAGGGCCGCTGCATGATATGCACTGACGCTGCATATCATGCAGCGAGGCCGGCGACGGGGCGAGACCGGAAGGCCTAGAGGCGGAGCAGCAGACGCATGGCCTCTTCCACCTTGCGCAGGTGATTGGCCGCCAGCGTGGCCACCGGCCGGCCGCCCATGAACCGGCGATTGGACACCGCTCGGACCTGGTCGATCAACAGGTCCGTCTCATAGGCTAGGCCAGGCAGCTTGCCCAGCGCGACCCGCAACGGAAAACAATCCTCGCGCTCGATTTGTGATGTGCCCGGCACGATGATCGTGGTCGGATGGCCGGCGTCATTGAGCAAATCCGTCTGGATGACCAGTGCCGGCCGGTTGCGCTTGGCCGGCTCTTCCCGATGCGTCTGTGGATTGAGGTCGACCTCCCAGATCTGCCCGCGCTTCAGCTCAGTCAAGCCCGTCTCCGGCCGATCCGTCCATGTCTTCACTGGCGGCAAGGTGCTTTGCCGAGAGCTTGCGGGAAAGCATGGCGATACGGGAGGCCATTTCCCGCTCGTTTTTCTCGCGCACGGCATCGCGGATGTAGTCGGAAGTTTTTTGTCCCGATGCCTTTGCCAGCGCGCGAGTCTGGTCGGCCAGTTCTTCGCCGGCACGGAAGGACAACGTCGTTCCTTGCATGAATGGCTCCGTACTTCGGTAATACGGAAGTATAGCGCTCATTTGTCCCTCATTTTTGTATTACAAAACCACTAACAGATGGATGCTCAGACCGGCTTACAGGGTTTGGAAGCAGTGACCAGAGCGTAGCTGGGGGAGCGAATTGGGCAGAAATTAGAGGAGTCTGAAAGCCCTCGCAGGCGCCGATCTCTCTGCAGCAAGGGAACGAACGTAACGATTCCCTGTCAATCGTAATCGTTACGTTACAATGCTGTCCTGCAGCATCCCACCGGCCAGCCCCGACAGCGGGCCCCGGCAGCGATGCCGTCAATGCCCCCGATCCAATGCGACTGTTGTTCCTCCTGCTGACTGCCATGTGCTTGTCGCTGCTCTCCTTCGGAGCAGTGGCGGACGCGCGCGCGGCGTTGCAGGCGCAGGCCAGCGTTGACCTGGTGGACCTGGCGGCGGTGCAGCCTGTCGACGACCTGGGCCGGATCATCGTGCCCGGCGACGACGGCTTGCATGACGACGATATCTGCGACGACCCACCCCCCGGGTATTGCAATATCTGGTCGGCGGACCTGCTCGATCCCCTCGACCTGCTCGACGAGATCGAGGAATCCAGTGCCCTGATTGCCTTGCCGCCAGTGAAGCTGCTGCTGCCTTCTGGCGACGTCGCCCAGCATCCGCCTGGCCGCGCCGAGCCGCCGCCTTCGGCCTTCTTCCGGCCACCCATTTCCCGCGCCTGAGCGTTTTCTGCGCCCGCACCGCACGCGCTGCCGCATGCAGCCGCCGTGCCGTGGGCCGCGCCCCCTTGTCTGATATCGCCAGCCTGCCTGCTGCCTGACCGCGCGGGCAAGCCGCTGCCGTTGTGCGTCCTGCCGTGATTGCGTCCAAGTGACCGCTCGCCCCGGGGCGAGCGGCAGCATGGCGACAGGCAGCCGTATTGCTTGCTTTCCCGACTCATGACAACAACCAAGCTGACCCTGATCGCGTCGCTTTCGCTGATCGCGCTCGCCGCTGCCCCGGCCCATGCCGGCGCGCAAGGCGGGGTGTCCCCGAAGCCAACGGACGCGGCCGGTGCCGCGCCTGCCGCCCCCGCACTCCTGACCAAACCTGCTGCCGCACCCATGCCGGGCTCCGCCATCCTGGCGGCCACGGCGGTGCCCAAGCCCGCATCCGCCGTATCGGCCGGCGCCCAGGCGGGGCCCGCCTACTCGCTGCCCCAACTGCTCGACCTGGCCCAGTCCACCAACAAGGGCGTGGCCGCCGCCGAGGCCGGTGTCGATGCCGCCAGCGCCGCCATCAGCAGCGCGCGTGCCTATCCCAACCCGCAGGTGGAGGTGATGTACGGCCGCTTGTCCGGCAAGCAGCCGGGCGTGACCAGCGGCAATGCGCCCAGCTACGCCGTGGTGCAGAAGCTGGACTACCCGCACCAGCGCAGCCTGCGCGAGGCCATGGCCACCCGCGGGCTGGAGTCGTCGCAGGCCATGCGGCAAGGCTTCCGGGCCGACCTGGCCGCCCGCGTGAAGACCGCCTACTACGACGTGCTGCGCCGCGAGAGCGAGCTGCATGCCGCCGAGGAAGACCTGGCGATGATGCGCCAGATCCATTCGCGGGCGCGGCTGCGCGTGGAGGTGGGCGAGGCGCCGCGCTATGAACTGATCAAGGCCGAGACCGAACTGCTGGCTTCGCAGAAGAACCAGCAGACCGCCGAGTTGCGCGTCAACCAGGCCAAGGCCGCGCTGCGCCAGCAGGTGGGCGGTGCCATGCCGGGCCAGTATTCGCTGGCCGGCTCCCTGGGCCAGTCGCCCGACGTGCCGCCGCTGCCGGTGCTGCGCGACACCATGACCGCCAGCAATGCCGAACTGGTCCAGCGCCGCATGGAGCTGGAGCGCGCACAGCTGGGCGTGAACTACCAGAAGTCGCTGCGCTGGCCCGAGGTGGCGGTGCGCGCCAGCACCGACCGCCAGCCTGACAACAACGTCTCGCAGATCGGCCTGGTCCTGACCATCCCGCTGTGGGACCGCCGCAGCGGCCCGGTGGGCGAAGCCACGGCGCAGGCCACGCAGGCGCGCAGCGCCCTGGAAGCGCGTGAGTTCGAGCTGACGCAGGAGCTGGAGGCCGCCTACCGCCAGTACGAGATCAACCAGGCCCAGGTGACGGCGCTTGAGTCTGGCATCGTGCGCGAGGCCGAGTCGGCGCTGGGCGTGGCCGAATCCGCCTACCGCTTCGGCGAGCGCGGCATCCTGGACTACCTCGATGCCCAGCGCGTGCTGCGCGGCGCGCGCAATGAGCTGATTGCCGCCCAGTACGACGTGCAGGTGGCCGCCATCCAGATCGAAAAGCTTATGTCGACCGCCCCGGGCGCTACCGCAGCGCCGGGCCTGCAGCCGACCTCCACCATCGAACAGAAATAACCATGCGTCTCAATTTCCTGCTTTCGCTGACGGCCGCTGCCGTCCTGACGTTCAGCCTGGCGGCCTGCTCCGACAAACCTGAACCCGTTGCCGAAGCGCCCAAGTTGCCGCCGGGCGTGATCCAGCCCGAGGGCAACCTGCAGAAGGGGCTGAAGGTGGCGCCGGTGGCCACCTCCCCGTTCAGCGAGATGCTGCGCGTGGCCGGCCGTGTCGACTTCGACGAGCAGCGCGTGGCGCGCATCGGCGCCAGCGTGACCGGCCGCGTGACCGACCTCTATGCCACCCTGGGCCAGGAAGTGAAGGCCGGCCAGGTGCTGGCGCGCCTGCACAGCAGCGAGCTGGGCGCGGCGCAGATGGCCTTCCTGAAGAGCGAGGCCCAGACCGAGCTGCAGGGCCGCAACGCCGAGCGTGCGCGCCAGCTGTTTGCCGCCGACGTGATCGGCCGCGGCGAGCTGCAGCGCCGCGAGAGCGAACTGGCGATTGCCTCGGCCGAGATGCGCGCCTATCGCGACCAGCTACGCGTGCTGGGCATGTCGCAGGCATCGATCGCCGATCTGGCCAGGAGCGGCAGCATCAATTCGCATTCGCCGGTGTTTTCCAGCATCAGCGGCACCGTGGTCGAGCGCAACGTGGCGCAAGGACAGGTGGTGCAGCCGGCCGATGCGCTCTATACCGTGGCAGACCTGTCGCGCGTATGGGTGGTGGCCGAAGTGCCAGAGCAGCAGGCCGCCCAGGTGGCCGAAGGGCAGAGCGTTGACATCGAGGTGCCTTCGCTTGGCAACGGTGCGGGCAGCAAGAACATTACCGGCAAGCTGATCTACGTCGGCCGCACGGTCAACCCACAGTCGCGCACGGTGCTGGTCCGTACCGAGCTGGAGAACCGCGAAGGCCGCCTCAAGCCTGCCATGCTGGCCAGCATGCTGATCGCCGGCAAGCCGGTCGACCAGCTGGTGATCCCGGCCGCCTCGGTGGTGCGCGATGGCAATGACGAGCTGGTCTATGTCGAGATGCCGGGCAACAAGTACCGTCTCACCAAGGTCAAGCTGGGCGCCGAGAGCGACGGCATGCGCGTGGTGCAGAACGGTGTGAAGGCCGGCGACCGCATCGTGGTCGATGGCGCCTTCCATCTCGACAACGAGCGCAAGCGCCTCGAGCAAGGGTAATCGGCCATGATGAAATCCCTAGTCGAAGCCGCCATCAAGCAGCGGCTGGTGGTGTGCGTGATTGCCGTGGTGCTGTTCTTCTTCGGCCTGCGCGCTGCCACCAAGCTGTCGGTGGATGCTTTCCCCGATGTCACCAACGTGCAGGTGCAGATCGCCACCGAAGCCGCGGGCCGCTCACCCGAGGAAGTCGAGCGTTTTGTCACCGTGCCGGTGGAAATGGCCATGACCGGCCTGCCCGGACTGGAAGAGATGCGCTCGCTGAACAAGGCGGGCCTGTCGCTGATCACGCTGGTGTTTACCGATGCCACCGACGTGTACTTTGCCCGCCAGCTGGTGATGGAGCGCCTGATCGAAGTGGGCGGGCGCATGCCGGAAGGCGTGTCGCCGGTCCTGGGCCCGGTTTCCACCGGCCTGGGCGAGGTCTACCAGTACACGCTGGACCGTGCCGACGACGGCAACCGCGAACTGACGCAGGAAGAGCTGGCCGAGCGCCGCATCGCCCAGGACTGGGTGGTGCGCCCGCTGCTGCGCTCGATTCCGGGCGTGGCCGAGATCAACTCGCAGGGCGGCTACGTGCGCCAATATCAGGCGCTGGTCAACCCGGAACGCATGCGCCACTACCAGATCTCGACCCAGCAGGTCTATGAGGCGCTGGCGCGCAACAACGCCAACTCCGGCGGCGGCGTGCTGCCGCACTATGCCGAGCAGTACCTGATCCGCGGCGTGGGCCTGGCCCGCGGCGTGGATGACCTGGGCAGCATCGTGCTCAAGGAGATCAACGGCACGCCGGTGTACCTGCGCGACGTGGCCAACGTCACCATCGGGCATGAGGTGCGGCAGGGCGCGCTGGTCAAGAACGGGCAGACCGAGGCGGTCGGCGGCATCGTCATGATGATGCGCGGCGGCAATGCCAAGGAGGTGGTCAGCCGCGTGAAGGCACGCGTGGCCGAGATCAACGAGCGCGGCATGCTGCCGGGCAAGCTGCAGATCGTGCCGTACTACGATCGCAGCGAACTGGTCGACTCCGCACTGTGGACCGTGACCAAGGTGCTGCTGGAAGGCGTGGTGCTGGTGGTGATCGTGCTGTTCCTGTTCCTGGGCGACGTGCGTTCGTCGCTGATCGTGCTGGCCACGCTGGTATTGACGCCCTTGCTGACCTTCATGGTGATGAACGAGGTGGGCCTGTCGGCCAACCTGATGTCGCTGGGGGGGCTGGCCATTGCCATCGGTCTGATGGTCGACGGCTCGGTGGTGGTGGTCGAGAACGCGTTCGAGCGGCTCGGCCACAAGGAGCCGGGCCTCACCAAGACCGAGATCCTGGTCAAGGCCGTGCAGGAAGTGGCCACGCCGGTGATCGTGGGCGTGGGCATCATCATCCTGGTGTTCCTGCCGCTGATGACGCTGTCGGGGATGGAAGGCAAGATGTTTGCGCCGCTGGCGTTCACCATCTCGATCGCATTGGCGATCTCGCTGTTCCTGTCGCTGACGCTGTCGCCGGTGCTGTCGTCGTACCTGCTCAAGGGCGGCGCGGAGCACGACACGCATGTGATCGCCTTCATGAAGCGCCACTACCTGCGCCTGCTGCACTGGGCGCTGGGCAACAGCCGCAAGACGGTGCTCTGCGCGGTGGCGGCTTTCGTCGCCACGCTGGCGATCGTGCCGCTGCTGGGCACCTCGTTCATTCCGGAAATGAAGGAAGGCTCGATCGTGCCGGCGATCGACCGCGTGCCCAATATCTCGCTGGAAGAGTCGATCAAGCTGGAGAAGGAAGCCAACAAGCTGGTGCTGAGCGTGCCGGGCGTGAAGTCGGTAGTGTCCGGCGTGGGCCGCGGCGAAAGCCCGGCCGACCCGCAGGGCCAGAACGAGTCGACCCCGATCGCCAGCCTGAAGGACCGCGACGAGTGGCCCGACGGCTGGACCCAGGACGATATCGCCAACGCCATCCGCGACAAGCTCAAGGCCATTCCCGGCGTGCAGATCGTGATGGCGCAGCCGATCTCGGACCGCGTCGACGAAATGGTCAGCGGCGTGCGTTCGGACGTGGCGGTGAAGGTGTTCGGCGACGACCTGGACAAGCTGCGCGAGCTGGCGGGCGAGATCGCCCGCGTGGCCGGCGGCATCCAGGGCTCGCAGGACATTCGCATCGAGCGCGTGTCGGGGCAGCAGTACCTGTCGATCGAGATCGACCGCCAGGCGATTGCGCGATACGGGCTGAACGTGTCCGACATCCATGACGTGATCGAGATCGCCATCGGCGGCAAGCGCGCCACGGACATTTTCGAAGGCGAGCGCCGCTTTGCCGCGGCGGTGCGCCTGCCGGAGGAGTTCCGCAACAACGAGCAGGCCATCCGCCAGCTGCTGGTGTCCACGCCCAACGGCACCCAGGTGCCGCTGCAGAGCGTGGCCAGGATCGAGGTCAACGACGGCCCGGCCCAGATCAGCCGCGAAATGGCCAAGCGCCGCGTGGTGGTGATGATCAACGTGAAGGACCGTGACCTCGGCGGCTTCGTGGCCGAGCTGCAGCAGGCCACCGGCGCCAAGGTGAAGCTGCCCGAAGGCTACTACCTGGAGTGGGGCGGTCAGTTCCAGAACATGGAACGCGCCATGGGCCACCTGAAGATCATCGTGCCGGTGACCATTGCCGCGATCTTCTTCCTGCTGTTCCTGCTGTTCAACTCGCTGCGCTTTGCCACGCTGATCATCACGGTGCTGCCGTTTGCCTCCATCGGCGGCATCATCGGGTTGTTCGTTACTGGCGAATACCTGTCGGTGCCGGCCTCGGTAGGCTTTATCGCGCTGTGGGGCATGGCGGTGCTGAACGGGGTGGTGCTGGTGTCGTATATCCGCACGCTGCGCGACTCGGGTTTGTCGGTCGATGAGGCGGTGGTGCAGGGCGCGACTCAGCGTTTCCGCCCGGTGATGATGACCGCGACCATTGCGATGCTGGGCCTGGTGCCGTTCCTGTTCTCGACGGGGCCGGGCTCGGAGGTGCAGCGTCCGCTGGCGGTGGTGGTGATCGGCGGGTTGATTACGTCGACGCTGCTGACGCTGGTGATGGTGCCTACGCTGTATCGCTGGTTTGATGATCGCAGGCCGGATCCGACCAGGGATGTGCCGGTGTAAGGCGACATCGTCTCGCGTCGCGCTGGTCTCGCGTCCCGCTGGTTTGCTCCCCTCTCCCGCAAGCGGGAGAGGGAGCACCCAATCGGTAGTCTGTGCGGCGCATGCTTGCCGGTATCTTCAAGACAAACGCCCCATGCTTGGCATGGGGCGTTTCTTTTTTGCACAGCCGCCTTATTCAATAACCGTAATACGGCTGCTGCTGTTCGTAATACCCCGGCGGCTGCGGACCGCAAGGCACGTAGGCACGGTCGTAGTCGCGGTAGCAATAGCCTGGCGGCGCTGCCGGCGGTGCGTATGAGACGGGAGCCGGCGCGTAGGTCACCGGCGCCGGGGCGTAGGTGACAGGGGGCGGTGCCGCCATGACTGGCGCCGAAGCCAGGGCCGCGCCAAAGGCCAGGCCGACCAGGGCGCCGACAGCCAGCATCGCTCCGGCATTCGAGCCGCCGCCGTGGTGGTAGCGGTCGCGCGCCGACGCCGGGCCGGCTGCCACCAGCGCCACGCTCAGGGCAACCGCTGAAACGATTCGGGTGGAGGGGCGCATATCGGACTCCTTCTGATGCAGCTTGTGTGCATTCATGATGGACGCAAAGTGCCCCTCAATGTGTTTCGGCGCGGCCGGCGACTTGTTAGGGTTGTAACGGCTGCTTTAATGCCGGTGCTGGTCAGCCGGCGGCCAGCGCGCGCTCTGGCTCCTGCCCGAATGGCGGCATGTTTTCCAGCCGCAGCGATTGCGGCACCGACAGCGAGATGTCGGCGGCGCGCAGGCGCTTGAGGATCTCGAACAACAGGTCGCTGCGCGTGTTGGCGGCGATGCGGGGGCTGCCGACATAGCCCGTCACCGACAGCGTGATGCCGTTGGGCGCCAGCTGGCTGAACATGACTGAGGGAGCCGGCACGTCGAGGATGGTCTCGTTCTCGCGGTAGACATCCAGCAGCAGGTCGCGCAGCTGTTCGGGGTCGGTATTCAGGGGGAAGGTGAGTTGCAGCGACGCCACCCCCTGGGTGCTGTTGCTCATGGTCACGTTGCGCAGGTTTTGCGAGATCAGCTGCGAGTTGGGCACGATCACGGTGGAGCGGTCGCCCAGCTGGATCTCGGTGGCGCGCACGTTGATGCGGCGGATATCGCCCTCCACGCCGGCAATGCTGACCATGTCGCCCACCTTGACCGGCCGCTCGGTCAGCAGGATCAGGCCGGAGACGAAGTTCTTCACGATCTCCTGCAGGCCGAAGCCGATGCCCACCGACAGCGCGCTGACGATCCACGCCAGGTTGTCCCAGCGCACGCCCAGCAGCGACAGCACCAGCAGCACCAGCAACACATAGCCGACATTGCTGTACAGCGTGATCAGCGAGGCGCGCAGGCCCGGCTCCTTGCAGACCTTGGGCAGCAGTTCCCCATCGAGCCAGCGCCGCACCGAGCGCAGCAGCCAGATGCCGACTCCGAGAGCGATCAGCGCATTCAGGATGCGGTCGGGCATGATGTTGAGGCTGTGCAGCTTCTCGCCGCCCAGCACCATTACCAGGCTGTTGAGCAGGTCCGCGGGTGTGGTGCCGAAGCCGCCTGTCAGCAGCGCCAGCACCGCCACCAGCAGCAGCACGCTGGCGCCGATGCCTGACAGGATGGTGGACGCCTGCTCCAGGTGCGAATCGTCCACGCCGAACAGCTGCTTGATGACGCGCCCGCTGGCGTAGTTGGTCGAGAGCAGGCTTTCGCAGACGTCGCGCGTAACCTGGGTCAGCAAGTACAGGCTGCACAGCACGATGTCGAACCAGACCAGCTCGTAGGTCAGGAAGCGCGCAAAGCTGATATAGCCGGCCAGCAGCGCCACCACCGACACCAGCACGATGACCGACACGCCGGCGTGGATCATGCCCGCCAGGGTGGCGCGCGCCTCGGGCCGCTCGCCCGCGGCGGCCAGCACGTTGCGCACGCGGTTGGCGCGCAGCAGCGCGGCGCCGATGGTCAGCACCACCACCAGCGACACCAGCCCGCGCCACAGCAGCGTGACCTGGACGCTGGTATCGGCAATGCGGTTCAGTTGCTCGAGCGTGCCGGCCAGCAGCAGCAGGCCGGCCAGCACGGCGGGGAACGGCTTCATCGCCAGCGCGACCGGATCGGCCAGCGCCGGCAGGCGCCAGGAGGGATGGCGCGTGCACAGCAGCGCGCGCCCCAGGCCCGCGATCAGCGCGCTGGTCAGCGTCAGCTTGAGCAGCTGGCCGTACAGCTCTGTCAGGTCCGGCGGCAGTTCATAGCTGCGCGTAAAGGCGTTGTAGACGAGTTGCACCGCCAGCCCGGTGGTGCACAAGGTGGCCAGGGTGGTGGCCAGCGCCAGGGCGCTGCGGCGCAAACGCGTCGCCGGCAGCTTGTTCAGGCAGAACCACGCCAGTGCCCGTTCGGCCAGGCGCCGGCCCAGGGTCCATACGGCCAGGGCCAGCAGCAGCAAGGCGATGGTGGCGGCGCGCTGTGACGGCTGCCAGGCCAGTTGCGCCATTGGCACCACCTGGTCGGTAAAGGTGGCCAGGCGCGCCTGGTCTTCCTGCGTCGGGCTGGCCAGCGGCTTCCAGAACTGCGGATTCAGGATGCTCTCGGAGCGCAGCGCGAGCTGGTCCTTGATCTGGCTGCGCTGCAGCCGCGCCAGCTGGTCGCTCAGGTTTGCGATGTTCGCCTTGCTCTCGCCCGCCTGCTTGAGTTGTGCGTCAAGCTGGGCACGGCGCGCATTCAGTTCGGCGCGCTGCCTGACGACCGCAGGCGCTTCCTTGGTGGTGCCGTCCGCCGGTGGCGGACCCAGCACGTCCAGCTGCGCCTGCAGCTGCGCACGCTGCGGCGTCAGGGCCGAAGACAGCTTGGCGACGTCGGCACTGAGCTTTTGCAGCGCTTCTTCGAGTTCATGCAGCCTGGTGTTGCCATCCGGGTCGGAGGCCTGCTGCTTGATGCGGTCCTGCTCGGTCTGCAAGCGCTTGAGTTCGGCGGTGGCCTCGCCGTGGGTGATGGCGGGCGCCTGCTGGGCGCCGGCCTCTGAAGCCGCTTCGGATGCCGGGGCGGCCAGGGCGGCGGGCAGCGTGGCCGGCATCAGGTGGCATAGCGCAGCGAACGCAAGGCCCAGTGCGAGCCGTGAAACTTTGCTCATGGCGGAATCTCGTCGGATGGTGACGGCTTGCGGCGGCTCCGGCATCGGCAAGGCATCGCGCTGGCATGCGTCGGATGCGGCGGCGATGGGATGCGGGAACGGCCGGAACACCGGCAATGAACACGGGAAGGGATGACCGCTCGCAGGCGCTCCCTTCGGCGAAGTCTGGTCAGGGCACGAAGCGCGGCGGGCTGCCTGGCAGGCCGGTGCGCGTGACACGGGACGTGCTGACCGATGGCGGCGGGGCCCAGGGGAAAACGGTAAACGGCCTTGCCGCGGTTCGCAGAATTATACGAAAGCGGATGCGCCACCCAGCTCCGAGGGGTGCCGGATGGTGCACTGGCTGACATTTTGATACGGATACGCGCGCGCGGCGCGCGGTGCAGGGCCGGGCGCCAGCCGGCGCGGCCTGCGGGAATGGCATTACCATCACGGTTTTCGGGCCGCAGGCGGCCCATTGTCATCACCAGGAGAAGGCATGACTGTTCCGTCAGGCACGGAAAAGGCGCAGCTCGGCGGCGAGGCCGGGCAGATTGAAATGTTGGTCGACCGTCCCGCCGGCGCGCCGCGAGGCATCGCCGTGGTGGCGCATCCGCATCCGCTGCTGGGCGGCTCGGCCACGCACAAGGTGCCGCACCAGCTGGCCAAGGCGCTGGTGGCACGCGGCTTCCTGACGGTGCGGCCGAATTTCCGCGGGGTCGAGGGGTCCGCGGGCGAGCATGACCAGGGCAGCGGCGAGGCGCAGGACATGCTCGCCGTCATCGCCCATCTGCGCGAGGCCCATCCCGGCCTGCCGCTGGCACTGGCAGGCTTTTCCTTTGGTGCGTTCGTGATGGCCCATGTCGCCGCCACGCTGGCGGCGCAGTCCGTGCCGATCCGGCACCTGGTGCTTGCCGGCACGCCTTACGGCACCGTCAAGGCGCATCGCAGCTATGACACGCCGGCCGTGCCCGCCGATTGCCTGGTGGTCCATGGCGAGCGTGACGAGCGCGCGGAACTCGGCGCGCTGTTCGACTGGGCGCGCCCGCAGGGGCTGCCCGTGGTGGTGGTGCCGGGGGCGGACCACTTCTTTACCGGCAAGCTGCCGCTGCTGGTCCGTATCGTCGGCGGGTACCTGGATCGCCCCGATGCGGGGGCGGCCGCCTGACAGCTCAGGGTCGAGGCCTCAGGCGTTCGGCAGCGCCGGCGCGCCGGCGATCGGGTCGGGATGGATCTGCATCAGCGCGGCGCGCTTCTCCAGCAAGTGCTGGCGCAGGATGGCCGACAGCCGCTTGCCGTCGCGGGCTTCCAGCGCGCGGATCATCTCCTCGTGGTCGTGCACGGCGCGGTCCCATTTGCCGGGCTGGTGGTTGGAGCGGAAACGCATCGCCTTGAGCCGCCGGTTGAGCGTCAGGTAGGTCTGCTGTAGCGTCTGGTTGCGCGCGGCCTCGGCAATGCGGTCATGGATTTCCTGGTTGCGGGCGTAATAGCCGGGCAGGTCGTTCTGCGCGCGGCAGGCAAGCATGGCGTAGTGCAGCGCCTTGATCTCGGCCAGCTCCGGCGGCGTGATGCGCTCGCACGCCAGCTCCCCGGCAAAGGCCTCCAGGCCGCTCATCAGCTCGAAGGCTTCCCAGGCCTCGGCCTCGCTCATCCGTGACACGCTCGCGCCGCGGTTGGGCGAGATCTCGATCAGCCCCTCGGCGGCCAGCACCTTCAGCGCCTCGCGCAGCGGCGTGCGCGAGATGCCCAGCGTTTCACACAGCTCGCGCTCATTGAGCTTCATGCCCGGCGGCAGCACCCCCTCGACGATAAAGTTGCGCAGGTGGTCGACCACGGTGTCGTGCAGCCGCTGGCGCACGACCCTGGGCAGGAGCGGGGCGGCGGCCGCACCGGTGCCGTCCGGAGTTTGCATGCAATGTCCCTGTCATTGGCGTTGCGCCATTCTAAGACATTGCCGGCGGGCGGCGGCCCGCTCCACGCCTAGCGTGCCGGACCGCGCAGCGGCATGCCGTTTTCGCGCGGCGCCTGGGAGCCTTCGCCCCGCCCGATCAGCGCCACCGACAACGCCGACACCACCCCTGCGAAGGCCACGTAGGCGCAGATCTGCCAGGGCTTGCCGCCGCCCGACCTGAGCAGTGCCGTGGCGATGATGGGCGTGATGCCGGACGCGAAGATCCCCGAGAACTGGTAGACGAACGAAATGCCGGTATATCGCACCCTGGCATCGAACAGCTCGCAGAACAGCGCCGCTTCCGGGCCGTAGACCGCGGCGTAGAGGATGCCGAACGGCACCACGATGGACAGCCACAGCAGCATGGTGTTGCCGCCGCTGTTCAGCATCAGCCAGAACGCCGGGAACGCGGACAAGGCCGTGATCAGCGAGCCCCAGAAATACACGCGGGTGCGGCCGATGCGGTCGGACAGGTGGCCGAAGAACGGAATGAAGAAGCACATCGCAATGGCCGCCGCCATCACGCCGACCAGCGCTTCAGTCCGGCTGATATGGATGGTCTGAGTCAGGTAGGTGATCGAGAACACGCCGAAGATGTTGAAGAAGACTCCGTCGATATAGCGCGCGCCCATGCCCTTGAGGATATTGCCGGGGTAGCGCCGCATCATGTCGACAAAGGGAATCTGGGTCTCGGCATTGCGCTGCTTGATCACGGCGAATTCAGGCGTCTCCTTGACGTTGAGGCGGATATACATGCCCACGAACACCATCCCCGCTGAGATCACGAAGGCCACGCGCCAGCCCCAGGCCAGGAACTGCGCATCGGTCAGGGTCAGCGACAGCAGCGCCACCACGCCGGATGCCAGGCACAGTCCGATCGCCAGCCCGATCTGCGGCAGCGACGCATAGAAGCCCCGTTTGCCCGGCGGCGCGTACTCATAGGCCATCAGCACCGCGCCGCCCCATTCGCCGCCCAGGCCGATGCCCTGCAGCACGCGCAGCAGCAGCAACAGGATCGGCGCCAGGATGCCGATGCTGTCGTAGGTCGGCACCAGTCCGATCAGGAAGGTGGACACGCCCATGATCATCAGCGTGATCACCAGCATGCTCTTGCGGCCGACCTTGTCGCCAAAGTGCCCGAAGATCACGCCGCCCAGCGGCCGCGTGACAAAGCCCACCGCAAAGGTGGTGTAGGCCAGGATGGTGGCCACCAGCGGGTCATTGCCGGGGAAGTACAGCTTGTTGAAGACCAGGCCGGCGACCACGCCGTACAGGAAGAAGTCATACCACTCGATGGTGGCGCCGATCACGGACGCCAGCGCGACCTTGCGGATCGCCTGTTCGTTGGGGCTTGTCATGCTTGTCTCCTCTGGTGATGGGCGGCGTCCTCTGGAAGGATGGTTATGGACGCCGGATGCACTGCAGGGTTTGGCCTTGTTATGGATGCCTGGCCTTGGTTGTTCGCAATCAGGATTGGCGCAACCCGCTCAGGCGGCTGCTGCCATCGGGGTCGCAACGTCGACGGGATGCATTTCCCGCCTAGCGTCTTCGCGGATGAAGTCGGCCGCGCGCTCGGCCATCATCACCACTGGTACGTTGGTGTTGCCCGAGACCAGCGTGGGCATCACCGAGCAGTCCACCACGCGCAGCCCGCCCACGCCATGCACGCGCAGGCGTGCATCGACCACGGCCAGCGGATCGGCGGCGGGACCCATTTTCGCGGTGCCGGACGGATGAAAGATGGTGGCGCCGTACTCGCGGCAGAAATGCAGGATCTCTTCGTCGCTGCGCACCTCGTCGCCCGGCCGGAACTCGCGTTTCATCAGGCCGCGCATCGGTTCGGTCTGCGCCACGCGCCGGGCGTAGCGCACCGCTGCCACGGTACAGCGCCGGTCCAGCTCGGCCGACAGGTAGTTGGGCTGCATCGACGGCGGCTCATAAGGGTCGGTCGAGCGGATCCGCACCGTGCCGCGCGACTCGGGCCGCAGCTGGCATACCGAATAGGTGCAGCCGGAGAAGGGATGCACCATGCCGCCCGCCATGTCGGCGGACAGGGTCGAGAAATGGAACTGCGTGTCCGGCGTGGCGCTTTCCTGCGGCAATGCGCGGCAGAACATCGCGCCCTGGTTGATGCCGATCGCCAGCGGCCCCTTGCGCATCAGCAGCCATTCCAGGCCCATGCGCGCCTTGCCCGTCAGCGAGCGCAGCTGGTCGTTGGTGGTGATCGGCTTTGCCACCTCGTAGATCAGCCGCACCTGCAGATGGTCCTGCAGGTTCTCGCCCACGCCCGGCAGGGCATGCACCACCGGTACGCCCAGGTCCTGCATCAACGGCGCCGGGCCGATGCCCGACAGCTGCAGCAACTGCGGCGATTGCAGCGCGCCGGCGCACAGGATTACCTCGCGCCGCGCCCGCAGGATGTAGCGCTGGCCATGCTGGGTGTAGCGCACGCCCACTGCACGCTTGCCTTCGAACAGGATCCCGGTGGTGTGGGCATCGGTCTCGACGCGCAGGTTCGTGCGCCCGCGCACTGGACGCAGGTAGGCCACCGCGGTGGAGCAACGCCAGCCGTTGCGGGTGGTGAGCTGGTAATAGCCCACGCCCTCCTGGTCGCCACCGTTGAAGTCGGTCTGGCGCGGCAGGCCAAGGGCCTGGCCGGCGCCGATGAAGGCATCGACCAGCGGATGCTGCCGGTCGATCGAGGTCGCGTTCAGCGGGCCGTCGGTGCCGCGCGTGGGGCCGGCGCCAAGGTCGTTGTTCTCGAGCTTGCGGAAGTAGGGCAGGCAGTTGTCCCAGCCCCAGCCCGGATTGCCCAGCGTCTCCCAGTGGTCATAGTCCTCGCGCTGGCCGCGTACGTAGATCAGGCCGTTGATGGCGCTGCTGCCGCCCAGCGTGCGGCCGCGCGGCCAGTAGATGCGGCGATTGAGCATGTTGGGATCGGGATCCGTATAGAAGCCCCAGTTCACTTGCTTGTGGAACATGGTCTTGCCATAGCCGATCGGGATATGGATCCACGGGTAGCGGTCGGGCGGGCCGGCCTCCAGCAGGCAGACGGAATACCGGCCGTCTTCGCTGAGCCGGTTGGCCAGCACACACCCGGCCGAGCCGGCGCCTACCACGATGTAGTCAACGGTTTGCGACATCGTCGCTGTCTCCTTTTCTGGCCGGCAGGCACGTAGCCACCCGGCTTCGATCTATAATCTGAAACGTTCTGTTCCGGATTTTATTTTTCCAGGCCGGAATGGAAAGCTCAATCGCGAGGAGACGTCGGTTGTGAAACAGAACGTGCAATTCCCGTTTCAGAATCGCACTGCAGCAGAAGACGGCGCGGTGGAGGACGATGCACGCAGCCTGCGCGTGCTGATGGTGCTGTCCAGCCTGGCCAGGGCGCAGCATCCGCAGACGCTTTCCCAGCTTTCGCAGCGGCTGCATGTGCCCAAGGCGACACTGATGCGCCTGCTGGCCGCCATGGAGCGCACCGGCTTCGTGGTCCGCATGCCCGCCGAGCGCGGCTACGTGCCCGGCCCGGGCGCCGCAGCCCTGTCACTGCAGACCCTCAGGAGCCCGCCGATGCTGCGCGAGTGCCGCGCCATCCTGGCCAGGCTGGTGGCGAGCCTGGGCGAGACCTGCAACCTCACCGCGCTAGACGGCGACCGGGTCCTCTACGTAGAGCGCGTCGAGACCCACGAGCCACTGCGCCTGCAGCTGTCGCCCGGCATCCACGTGCCGCTGCACTGTACCGCCAGCGGCAAGCTGTTCCTGTCGGCGATGAACCGGCTGGAACGCCAGCAGATGCTCAGGCGCCTGGACCTGGCCCCGCACACGCCGCGCACGCTGTCCGATGTGCCTGTCCTCAATGCCGAACTGGACCGGCTGGGCGCGCGCGGCATCGGTGTGGACCATGAGGAATTCGTGCGCGGCATGTGCGCGGTGGCCGTGCCGGTGCGGGAGCCGGATGGGGAGGGTTCAGGCCGGGTGGTGGCTGCGATTGCCTGTCATGCGCCGACGGCACGGGCTACGCTTGAGGCGCTGCTGCAGGCGGTGCCGACGTTGCAGGGGGCGGCGAGGGAGATGGCGGCGGTACTGTGCGCGCACTGAGCCGGGCCGGCTTCCCGCTCAGCGCTTGCGAATGCCAGCCGCCGCCACCGCGCGCGCGGCCAGCAACGGCACTGGCTCGGCCATGAGGGTCTCGCCGGCCCGGCGCATGACGAGCTCGCGAAACAGGCGCGCCGGCGTGCGTGGCGTGAGTTCGTCGTTCCAGACCGCCACTACCGGCTCCACGCGGCTGCCGAGTTCGAAGCGAAGCGCTCTTGCCACCTTGGCCAGGGTGAGCTGCGCGGCAATGCGCTCGGGGAACACCGCGAGGAAATGACCCGCCTGCAACAGACTGGCCGTGGCGGCCACATCGCTGGTGCGGATGCCAAGCGAGGGCGCCGGCGCCCCAAGGGTATGAAACGCCGTGTGCAGCAGGTGAAGCATGCGCGAGCCTGCCACCGGAATGCACCATTGCTGCCCGGACAGTTCCCGCGCCGCCAGCTTGCGGCGCGTGAGCAGCGGATGGTACAGGCTGGCGACGATCACCACCTTCTGCGCGGGGACCACCGGCGCCGTGCGCAGCGCGGGTAACGACAGGCGCGGATCGTCATAGGCGAATAGCAGGTCCAGCGAGCCATCCACCAGTTGATCCGCCAGTTCGCCGATGCCGCCTTCGATCACGCTGATCTCCACGCGCGGATTGTCACGGTAGAAGTCGCTCATTGCCCGCGCCAGGAAGGGCTGCACCGACATCGTCCGGAACGCGATGCGCAACGCACCCTGGCTGCCGGCACGCACCGCCTGAAGCGATTCGGCGAGCCGTTCGAGCTGCGCCAGCAAGACCGCCGCATGGGCCGCCATCTCCCGTCCGGGCTCTGTCAGGTGCAGGCCGCGGCGGTTGCGCTCGAACAGCGGCATGCCCACGATGTCTTCGATCTCGGCCAGTGTCTTGGACACCGCGGCGGGGCTGACGTGAAAGCGCGCGGCGACGGCGGCGGCGGTTGGCATCTCGCTCAGCGCCAGCATGATGCGCAGGTGGCGCAGCTTGAGGCGGCCAAGCAGGGTATGGGCGAAGGTTTCGGCAGGCATGGGGCAGGCGATGATCGGCGGGGCTGGGTGGCTCATTCTACAAGTTAACCATTTGCTCAACAAACAGCGATTTTTATTCGCTTTTGGTATCGGAACGGATCCCATATAGTCGGCGCATCACCTGATTCATTCCAAGCCATCACGAGGCAATCAGACCTCAGGAGGAGACCCATGGAAGCAGTGAGCCATTTGCGCTCGATCATGCGCGGCATGCTTGCCGGCGCAGCCTTGCTCGCGGCCACCTGCGCAAGTGCCGCACCCGCGTGGCCCGACCGGCCGCTGCGCCTGGTCGTGCCGTTCCCGGCCGGCGGTTCCTACGACATCATTGGCCGCACGCTCGCGCGCAAGCTGGAACAGCGGCTGGGGCAGCCGGTGGTGGTGGAGAACATCGCCGGCGGCGCGACCGTGCCGGGCGTGTCGTCGGTGCTCAAGGAGAAGGCCGACGGCAATACGCTGCTGCTGGCCAGCGACGGCACGCTCAATATCAATCCGTTCACGATCAAGGGCCTGCGCTATCGCCCCGATACCGACCTGACGCCGGTGACCATCGTCAGCACCGTGCCGCACTGGATCATCACGCGCGCCGACCGCAAGGAGATGACGCTGGGTGAGCTGAAGACGCATATCCAGCGCAATCCCGGCAAGGTGTCGATCAGCATCAATGTCGTCGCGGGGGCCGCGCACCTTGGCCTGGCCGACTGGAAGCGCCGCAATGGCCTGGATTTCACCATCGTTCCGTATCGCGGCTCGCCGCCGGCCATGGCGGACCTGATCGGCGGCCAGACCTACGCGCATGTCGATGTGATCGGCTCTTCGGTCAACTACGTCCAGGATGGCAAGGCCAAGCCCCTGGCCACGCTGCAGGCGGAGCCCATCACGCAGTTTCCCGCCCTCGAAACGCAGAAGGCGGGCGGCACGGATGCGCTGCAGGTACGCGGCAACCTGGCGCTGGTGGTCAAGGCGGGCACGCCGGCTCCGGTCATCGACAGGCTCTACAGGGAAGTGAAGGCCAGCGTGCAGGAAGCGGACTTTGCCGCGCGCCTGCAGACGCTTGCCTATGAGCCGGTCCTTTCCACCCCCGAGCAGGCCCGCCGCTTCCTGCAAGCGGAGACGATCCGCTACGGTGCCATTGCGCGCGCGGTCGATCTCGAATCTAACTGAACCCTTCACGCTGTCGGAGCCAGTCCATGCGATTTGTCATTGCCCTGATGCGGCATGAAACCAATACCTTTTCGCCGATTGCCACGCCATTGAGCGCGTTCAACCGCGGCAGCACCGCTGGCCCGCTTTACGGCGACGACGCGGTGCGTGCCTGCCAGGGCACCAACAGCGCCGCGGCCGCGTTCATTGATCTGGTACGCCGCCAGGGCGACGAGTTCGTGATGCCCTTGATGGCGAACGCGGTGCCCAGTGGCATGGTGACGGCGCAAGCATTCGAGTCGATGGCGGCCAGCATTGTCGAGGCAGTACGTGCAGGCTGCGATGCCGTGATGCTGGACCTGCATGGCGCCATGGTGGCCGAGGGCTATCCGGATGCCGAAGGCGAACTGCTGGCACGCATCCGTGCCGCCGCACCCGAGGTGCCGATTGCGGTATCGCTGGATTTCCACGCCAACTTCAGCGCTGCGCTGGTTGACAATGCGACCGTGATCGCCGGCTACTGCACCTATCCCCACGTGGACGTGTACGAGACCGGCGCACGCGCCGCCCGTACCCTGATGGCGGCGCTGCGAGGCGAGGCCCGCCCGGTCCTGCTGTGGCGCACGCTGCCGATGCTTACCCACATGCTGCGCCAGACCCCGCGCGCGCAACCCATGAAGGACATCATGGAGCGTGCGATGGCGGCCGAGCGCGATGGCGAGGTGCTCAACGCCTCGGTGTTCGGTGGCTTCCCGCTTGCCGACATCCCGCACACAGGCCTGGCCGTGGTGATCGTGGCTGATGGCGCCAGGATCGAAGCAGGGCGGCGCCTGCTCGACGATCTCTGCGGCATGGCGTGGGAACGCCGGGCTGATTTCGTTTTCCCGATCGAGCCGATGGCGGAATCCATCGCGCGCGCCAAGACGCTCACGCAGGGCCCGGTCGTGCTGGTCGACCATGGCGATAACTGCGGCGCGGGCGGGCCGACGGATGAAATGACGGTGCTGGGCGAAGTCCTGCGCCAGGGGCTCGAAGGCGTGGTCGCCGGGCCGTTCTGGGACCCGAGCGCCGTGGCGGAACTGATTGCCGCCGGCGTCGGGCAGTCTGTCACGCTGGATGTGGGCGGCAAGACCCACATGCCGGCGCTGGACCTGAAGGGCCGCCCGCTGCGGCTGAGCGGCAGGGTGCAGTGCATTACCGACGGCAACTACCAGGTCACCGGCCCGATGTTCACGGGCATGAAGCTGAGCCTGGGCCGTACCGTGGTGCTGGATGTCGCCGGCACGCTGGTCGTGATCTGCGAGAAGCCGCAGGAGCCGTTCGATACCGGCGTATTCACCCACGCGGGCATCGACCTGTCGCGCCGCAAGTACATCCTGGTCAAGTCGCGCCAGCACTTCCGCGCCGGTTTCGAGCCGATCGCCAGCGAGATCGTGCTGGTGGCCGGCCCCGGAGTCTGCAGCTCTGACTACAGCCAGTTTCCGTTCCGCAACCTGCGCCGCCCGATCTATCCGCTGGAAGCGCATACCGTGCTCGAGGCCGCCTGAGCGCATCCGCCGCCGTCAACCGGAGTGACCGCATGACATATTCGACCCCCTTGCGACGGCTGGCCGCCGCGCTGGCATTGGCCCTGGGTGCCAGTGCCGTTCCTGCCATGGCTGCCCCCGCCAGCGGCGACGCGCCCGTGCGCATTGTCGTCGGCTTCGCGGCTGGTGGCGCGCTGGACATCTTCGCGCGCACGCTTGCTGAAAAGCTGCGTGTTTCGCTCGACACGGCTGTCCTGGTCGAGAACCGCCCCGGCGCATCGGCGCGGCTGGCGCTGGAGAACGTCAAGCGCGCGCCGCCGGACGGCAAGACGGTGCTGATCTCACCCGCGCCGCCGTTCACCATCTTTCCGCTGACCTACAAGCGCCTGGCCTATGACCCCGACAAGGACCTGGTTCCGGTCGCCTACCTGGCCGACGTGCCGCTGGTGGCGTCCGCCAGCATCAACCAGCCCTATCGGACCATGCCGGAATACCTGGCATGGGTGAAGCGCAACCAGGACAAGGGCGGCGTCGGGTTGGTCACGCTCGGCGGCAGCATTCATTTCGGCGTGCTGTCGCTCAGCAAGTCGATTGGCGTGCCCTTGCTGCCCACTGCCTACCGCGGCGCCGTCATGATGCTGACCGATGAGATCGGCGGCACGCTGCCGCTGGGTATCGATGCGGTGGGGGGCCAGATGGAGTTGTATCGCGCGGGCAAGATCCGTTTCCTCGGCGTCACCGGGACCCGCCGGTCGGGGCTGCTGCCTGATGTGCCAACGCTGGCGGAGGCGGGCGCGCCGGGTTTCGAGGCGGCGTCCGGCTGGTACTCGGCCTTTGTGCCGGCGGGGACGCCGCCGGCGACGGTGGCGAGGATCGAGAAGGCGCTGCTCGACGCCATCAAGGATCCCGTGGTGCGCGACAAGATGTCTGCGCTGGGCATGGAAATGAACGGCAAGCCGGGGGATGCCCTGCGCAAGCTCATCCAGGCGCAGCGCACGCAGTGGGGCCCGGTGGTCGCGGCCTCGGGCTTTACGGCCAGCGAATGAGTCCAGCCGGCCAGGCGGGGTGGGGGAGTATCGCTTGTTACCTACCCCGGCTGCACAGGGCCGTGCCGCAAAAGCCGGCCAACCCGCTCGCGCAACATCGGCAGCACCTCGCCCTCAAACCAGGGATGCTGCTTGAACCACGGCTGGTTGCGCGGTGACGGATGCGGCAACGGCACCAAGTCGGGCGCGTAGTCCTTCCATGCCCTGACGGTCTCGGTCAGCGTCGGCTTGCGGCGCGCCCCGAGGAAATGGCGCTGTGCGTACTGGCCGACCAGCAAGGTCAGCTCGATCGACGGCAGTTCCGCCAGCAGCCGGTCGAGCCACAGTGGCGCGCACTCGCGGCGCGGCGGGTTATCGCCGCTCTTGCCGCGTCCGGGATAGCAGAACCCCATGGGGATGATCGCGAACTGCGATTCGTCGAGGAAGGTGGCGGCATCGACCCCGAGCCACTGCCGCAGCCGGTCGCCGCTTGCATCGTTCCAGGGAATGCCGGTTTCGTGCACGCGGATCCCCGGCGCCTGGCCGACGATCAGGATGTGCGCGTCGGCCCCGACGCGCACGATCGGGCGCGGGCCGAGCGGCAGGTGTGGCACACAGGCGCGGCAAGCCCGTACTTCGGTCAGCAGGGCATCGAGCGAGGAACGTTGGCTTCCCTCAGGCGCCGGCTTGGCTTCAGGCATCGCTCATGCTGTCTGAAAACTCATCCGCTTCGCCTGCGAGATCGACATGGCCGCCACTTGCACATGCGGGGCCAGCTTGGCCTGGGCGGTTTCCAGCGTCCAGCGCGTGGACGGGACTGAGATGTTGATGGCCCCAACCGGCAGGCCGCGGTGGTCGGTGATTGCTGCTGCGACGGAGATGTCGCCGACCACGGTCTGGTTCATGGCCACGGCATAGCCGCGTTCACCGGCCTCGCGGATCGCCGTCATCAGCTTGTCGGGGTCGGTTTCCGTGAACGGCGTGATGGGGTTCAGTGCGGTCGCCCGCACCACCTCCAGGCGCTGTGCCTCGGGCAGCTTCGACAGGATCGCAATCCCGGACGCGGTGTACACGGCCGGGAGCCGGTACCCGACCCCGAAATCGACGTTGATCAGGTGCTGCCCCGGGAAGCGGGCCAGGAACACGATCTCGTGCCCGTCGAGTTCCTGCAGGTTGGCGGTTTCCCCCAGCGTGCGGCTGATATCGAGCAGGTAGGGCGATGCGCGCTCGACCAGGTCGTTGGAGCGCAGGTAGTTGTACGACAGGCCCAGTGCCTTCGGCGCAAGCCCATACATCGCCGAATCGGGCAGGCGCCGGATGTAGCCCAGCTGTTCCAGTGTGTGCACCAGCCGCTGCGTTGCGCTGCGGTCGAGATCGGCCGCCCGGGCGATCTCCGCCATCGACATCAGGCGGCGGTCCGGGCCGTGGAAGGCTTCCAGCACCTGGAAGGCCTTTTCCACCGAACCGACGAACAGGGACGAACGCTCGCGCCTTGTGCGCAGCCCGTTGCCTTCATTACCTGAATCCACACAACCTCCTGTTCGTCCTTGTCATCGTTTTCACGGCTTACAGTGCGGCCAGCCGCGCGGCATGGTCGTCCGAGAGCGCGGCAGTGTCCAGCCTCGCTGCCTGCGGAATGCCGAGCAGCCGCAGCGTGGTCTCGAATTCTCCACGCAGGATGGCCAGGACTTCCGCTACGCCGCGGGGACCGCGCGCCGCCAGCCCGTACAGCGGTGCGCGCCCCACCAGCACGCCGCGGGCGCCCATTGCCAGCGCCTTGGCGATGTCGGCGCCGCGGCGCACGCCGCCATCGACGAATACATGCATCCTGCCCGCCGCCGCGACGATGGCGGGCAGCATCTCGACTGCGCTGGGCGCGCCTTCCAGCTGGCGGCCGCCGTGGTTGCTGACCACGATGCCATCCAGGCCCTGGCGGGCGGCGATTTCCGCGTCAGCCGGCGTAAGGATACCCTTGATGATGACGGGCCCGTGCCAGTGCTGGCGCAGCCAGGCGATGTCGTCCCAGCACAGCGACATGTCCATCTGCCGGCTCAACCCCGCCGCCTGCGTCTTCAGGTCGTTGGCCATCCCGCTGCTGCGGGCCAGGTTGACGAGCTGCGGCGAGCCGCCCTGGCGCAGCATGCGCAGGCACCAGCGCGGATGGGCCGCCAGGTCAGCCAGCAGCCGCGGCGTCCACGGCACCGGCATGCGAAAGCCGTTGCGGATGTCATGGTCGCGCTTGCCGTGGACCATGGTGTCGACGGTCAGCATCAGGGTGCTGAAGCCGGCGGCGCGTGCGCGCGCCATCATGTTCTCGGCGATGGAGCGGTCGCGCTGCACGTAGAGCTGCAGCCACAGGTCGCCGTCGGTGGCGGCGCGCACGTCTTCCATCGGCGAGGTCGATGCCGTCGACATCACGAAGGGCAGGCCCTCAGCGTGCGCGGCCCGTGCCAGCGCCTCTTCGGCCTTCGGCCAGTACAGTCCGTTCAGCCCCGTGGGGCCCACCAGCAATGGCAGGCTGTACTTGCGGCCGAAGATCTCCATGCCGGGATCGATCTCCGTGACATCGCGCAGCACGCGCGGCCGGAACAGCAGTGCCTGGTATGCGGCCAGGTTGCGTGCCAGCGTGCGCCCGTCCTCAGCGCCTCCCTCCAGATAGTCGAAGGCGAAGCGCGACAGCCTGCGCCGCGCCAGGTCCCGATAGTCCTTGATGGCCGGCAGCATGATCGTCGGCGCCTCAGGCGAGGGCAGCCTCGGCTTGCAGCCGCTGCGTCAGTTCGGCACGCAGCTGTGCCTGCAGCCCGGGTGCCGGCGCTACCAGCGGTGCCAGCACCTTCGGCGCGGTCACGCCCACCAGGTCGAGCACGGATTTCAGCGGCCCCGGATTGGTTTCGGAGAAGGCCAAGTCCAGCAACGGAATCAGCTCGCGGTGCAGGCGTACCGCTTGCGCGGTGTTGCCGGCCACGCCGAGCTCATAGATGGCACGCCAGGTGCGCGGCAGCACGGAGGCGGTCACGACCACGCCACCCCTGGCCCCCCCCGCCATGTGCAGCGGGAACAGGCTGTCCTCGCCGCTGAACACGCTGAAGCTGTCGTCGACACCCGCCACCACCTTGAGGAAGTGGTACATGTCGGTGTTGCAGGCTTTCATGCCGATGATGTTTTCGTGGCGCGACAGCTCGTGCAGCACCTCGGGCGCGATCGCGATCCGCGTGCGGTAGGGGATCTCGTAGATCATGACCGGCACCGGCGAGGCGTCGGCATAGCGCAGGAAATAGTCGCGGATGCCTTGCTGGGTCGGCGAGGTGTAATACGGCGTCAGCACCATCAGGGCAGAGGCGCCGACGCCGGCAAAGGCCTTGCCCGCATCCAGCGCATCGTGGAACCCCGGGTCGAGCACGCCGGGAATGACGGGAACCTGGCCCGCCGCGGCTTCGACGCAAAGGGCCGCCATGCGTACGCGCTCCTCGCGCGCCAGGGCACCGTATTCGCCGGTGCCGCCCAGCGGCACCACGCCGGAAACGCCGTTGGCGAGCAGATAAGCCATCAGCTTGCGCGTGGCGTCCTGGTCGATCCTGTCGTCGGCCGTCACGGGCGTCGGGATGGCGGGGAAGATGCCGCGCAGGTCGGCGGCGGTAAGCTTGTTGTTCATGGATAAGGTTCTCAGCGCCCGGCGCTCTTGCGGCGCAAGCGCTCGGCGCAGGTGATCAGGAGGGTAATGAAGACGAACAGGCAGGTAGACACCGCGGCAATCACCGGTGAAAGCTGCAGTGTCACCTCGTCCCAGAACTGCTTGGGCAGGGTGGCGCTCAGTCCGCCAGAGGCAAACAGGGCGATCGTCAGCTCATCGAACGAGGTGGCGAAGGCGAACAGGAAGGACGAGAACAGCCCGGCGGCGAGGATCGGCAGCGTCACGTAGCGCAGCGTCTGCCAGGGCCGGGCGCCCAGGCTTTGCGCCGCCAGGTCGAGCCGCGTGTCGTAGTTGCGCAGCACCGCCATCATCGTCATGACGACGTAGGGTACGGCAATGACGGTGTGGCCGATCATCAGGCCCAGCGAGGTGCCGACCAGCCCGACCTTGGCGAAGAAGTAGAACATCCCCACCGCGATGATCATGCGCGGGATGATGATCGGCGACAGCACGAACGCCAGCAGCAGCGACTTGCCCCGCATCTGCGAGCGCGCCAGCAGGAACGCCACCGGCGTGCCGACCAGCAGCGCCAGCACCGCGGCGCCAAGGCCGACCAGCAACGACCGCAGCCCGGCCTGCATCCACAGCGGCGACGCGAGCATGTCCTGGTAGTGCTGCAGCGTGAAGCCGCGCGGCGGCCAGTTCAGGCCCGACTTGTCGGCGAACGACAGCGGGATCATCAGCAGCGCAGGCACGCTCAGGAACAGCAGCACCAGCAGCACGGTCGTGCGCAGCGGCAGCGAGTCGCCCGGCTGCGGCTCGCGCCGGCCGCGCGGCACCAATGCCAGCAGCCTGTCGCTGACCGTTCCCAGCGCGCCCAGCACGCTGTCGCCTAGCCGATGCAGCACGCCATCGTGCGCGGCGGCGGAGCGGGTGCGTTGCTCCGCTGCGCCAGCCATCGACGAGAGGCCGAGCACCTTGTCATACAGGGCGAACACCGCCAGCACCACCAGCAGCAGCAACACCGAGATCGAGCCGGCGAAGCCCCAGTTCATGGTCTGCTGCACCTGGTCGATGATCAGCTGGGCGACCATGATTTCTTTGCGTCCGCCCAGCAGCGCGGGCACGATAAAGAAGCCGACGGCGGTGACGAACACCATGATGGCGCCAGCCGCCACGCCCGGCATCGAGAGCGGGAAGTAGACGCGCCAGAACGCCGTGCCAGGCCGTGCCCCAAGCGTCAGTGCCGCGCGCGGGAGGTTGCGGTCGATGTTCTCCATCACCGACAGCATGGTCAGCACCGCCAGCGGCATCAGCGCATGCACCATCGCCACCAGCACGGCCCCGAGGCTGTACAGCAGGTTGGAAGGCGCGTCCTGAAGGCCCGCGGCGCTCAGCAACTGGTTGACCACGCCGTTGCGGCCCAGCATCACGATCCAGGCAAAGGCGCGTACCAGGAAGCTAGTCCAGAACGACAGCAGCACCCAGAACAGCCACTTTGCCTTCCTGTCCTTTGACAGCGAGGAGACCAGGTAGGCCACCGGGTAACCGGCGACCACGGAGAGCAGCGTGGTCCAGAGCGAGATCTTCAGCGTGATCAGCATCACGTCGACGTAGACCGACGACGCAAACAGCTGGCGGTACTTGGCCAGCGTGAAGGCACCGTCGCTGTAGACGCTCAGCAGCAGGAGCTGGCCGACCGGGTAGACCAGCAGCACCACGAACAGGAGCACCAGCGGCGCGGCCAGCAAGGCGGGCCGCAGCCAGGGTAGGGGTCGGCGTTGCAGGGCGACGGCGGTCATAGGGAATCCGGGACGGCGACAGCGTCGCTGCGCTGCCAGGTGAGCGTGACTTGCTGCCCGACCGCATGCCGGGAAGCGCCCATCGAGGTGGGGTAAGACAGCACCACCGGGGCCTGGCCGGCGGCGTCGGATTCCACGTACAGCTTGGTCAGGCTGCCGGTGATCATGCTGTCCAGCACTTTGCCGCTGACCGCATTGGCGGCGGTGACGCCGTTGGCCATGGCGATGTTCTGCGGCCGCACCATGACCCGCACCTTGCCCCCGGCAGCCACCGGCGCATTGGTGACCGCGTGGGCGACGGCGCCGCCCTGTGCCAGCGCCACCTCCACGTGGTCGCCGCGCACTTCCGTGACCGTGCCCTCGAACAGGTTCGATTCGCCCAGGAAGTCGGCCACGAACAGCGTGCGCGGGCGGAAGTACAGGTCCGACGGTGTGCCAAGCTGCTCGATCTTGCCGCCGTTCATCAGGCAGATGCGGTCAGACATCGTCATCGCCTCTTCCTGGTCGTGCGTGACATAGACGATGGTCGTGCCCAGTTCGCGGTGGATGCGCTTGATTTCCAGCTGCATGTGGTCGCGCAGCTTCTTGTCCAAGGCGCCCAGCGGTTCATCCATCAGGATGATCGACGGCTTGTAGACCAGGCAACGGGCCAGCGCGATGCGCTGCTGCTGGCCGCCCGAGAGTTCCTTCGGGAAGCGCGCCGCGACGTGGGGCAGGCGGACCATTTCCAGGGCTTCCAGTGCCTGGCGCCTGGCCGTGGCCGCGTCGACCCGGCGCATCTTCAGCGGGAAGGCGATGTTCTCCGCGATCGTCATGTGCGGGAACAGCGCGTAGTTCTGGAACACCATGCCGATATCGCGCTCGTAGGGGGCGCCATAGGTCACGTCCTTGCCATTGATCAGCAGCTGGCCGCCGTCCGGCACGGCCAGCCCGGCGATCAGGCTGAGCAGCGTGGTTTTGCCCGAGCCCGAAGGGCCCAGGAGGGTAAGGAATTCCCCCTCGGCCACTTCAAGGTCGGTCGGGGCCAGCGCGACGAAGTCGCCATAGCGCTTGGTCAGCCCGGAAATCTTGAGTTTGAAGTTCGGCATCGTGTCGTTGCTTGTGGTGTCTGGTGAAGAGGTTCAGATCACTTGAGGATCCAGCCGTTGAACTTCTCCATCACCGCGGCCTGGTTGTCGAGCCAGTACTTGGCGTTGATCTGCACGCCCGACTTGATGTTGTCGGGGTGGGTCGGACAGTTCTTCGCGACCTCGGGCTTGATGTACTTGAAGGCATCCGGCTGGGTCACGCCCGCCGGGAAGTACTCCACCAGCGAGGCCATGCGCTTCGGGTCGGAGGCAAACTTGATGAACTCGCGGCAGGCTTGCGCATTCGGCGTGCCGGCCAGGATGGACCAGTTGTCCACGCCCCACAGGTTCTGGTTCCAGACGATGCCAACCTCCGCACCGGAGGCGGCCGCGCTCTGTGCGCGCGACACCCAGGTGGCCACCATGTCGACCTCGCCGGACTTGAGCATCTGCTCAACCTGGGCGCCGGAGTTCCACCACACGTCCACGTTCGCCTTGATCTTCTCCAGGTTGGCGATGGCCCGGTCGACATTGAGCGGATAGAGCGCGGAGGTCGCCGTGCCGGCGGCCATCAGGGACTCTTCCAGCGTGTCGAACGGGTGCTTGCGCAGGGCGCGGCGGCCGGGGAAATCCTTGACGTTCCAGAAGTCGGCCCACGACGACGGTGCCTTGCGGCCCTTGAAGGCGTCGGTGCGATAGGCCAGGACCGTGCTGTAGACGTTGGTGCCCACGCCATAGGGCGACATGAAATGCGCCGGAATGGTCTTGACGGTGGCGTCGCCCTCCAGGCCGTGCTTCTCCAGGTAGACCTTGCCTCCCTGCGTCAGCAGCAGGATGGCCGGCTGGCTGATCTTGGCCATGTCCCAAGTGTAGTTTTTGGTCTCGACCATGCTGCGGATCTGCGCCACCGGTTCGGCGTTGGCCTGCACGCCCACCACCTCGATGCCGGTCTTCTCGGTGAACGGCTTGTAGTACACCGCGCTGTAGGCCTTGGTGTAGATGCCGCCGTCGTCGCGCACCACGATGCGCTTGGACTGCGCGCGCGCGTACTGGAGCACGGCGGGCGCGGCAAGCGTGCCGAGGCCGGCAGCGGCGACCTTGAGGGCACGCCGGCGAGAAGAGTTGATGGGGCTGTGATCGTTCATGCGGGCTCCTTGATTGCCGTTATTGCTGGGAAGGTGGGGACGGCAGCAGCCGGCCGGGGTTGAACAGGTCGCGAGGGTCGAGCATGCGCTTGATGCCGTGCATCATGGCGATCTCGACCGCCGGCTTGAACTGCGCCATTTCTTCGGTCAGGACCTGGCCAATGCCATGTTCCGCGCTGAAGGTGCCGCCCAGCTCGTAAGCCACCTGGTCGATGGCATGCTTGATGCGGGCGGCCACGGCATCGCGCCCTGGCAGCGCTTCCCACTGCGGGAAAGGCACCAGCGGGATGAAGTGGACGTTGCCATCGCCCAGGTGGGCCACCACGATGATCGGCAAATCCGGCAGGACCGCATGCGCCGCCGCGGTGGCGCGCTCAATGAACTGCGGCACCGCCGAGACCGGCACGGCGCAATCGGTGTTCAGGCCCAGGCCCGCCTTTTTGTTGCCTTCGGAGACGCTATGCCGCACCTGCCACATGGCTTCGCGCTGCGCGCCGCTGGCGGCCACCACGGCATCGTCGACCAGGCCTTCGGCCACGCCTTGCTCCAGCACTTCCTGCAGCACCTCGTCGAGCAGTTCGCGCCGGCCGGTGTCGGCAAGTTCCACCAGCACGTGCCAGGGATGGCTGGCAGGCAAGGGCGCACGGCGGCCGGGCACGTGATCGAGCACGATCTGCAATTGCACGTCGTTGAGCATTTCAAACGCGGACAGCGTGGCGCCACAGCGCTGCTGGAAGCGTCCCAGCATCTCCAGCGCCGCCTGCGGCGTGCGCACCGCCAGCCACGCCATGGCGTGCGCGGTGGGCAGCGGGTGCAGCTTGAGCGTGGCGGCGGTGATCACGCCCAGCGTGCCTTCAGAGCCGATAAACAGGTGCTTGAGATCTAGGCCGGTGTTGTTCTTGCGCAAGCGGTACAGGCCGTTCCAGACCTGGCCGTCAGGGAGGACCACTTCAAGGCCGAGCACGTTGTCGCGGGTGTTGCCGTAGCGCAGCACGCCGGTGCCGCCCGCATTGGTGGCGATGTTGCCGCCGATCTGGCAGGAGCCTTCGGCGCCCAGGCTCACGGGGTAGAGACGCCCCTGTTCCGCCGCCGCCTGCTGGATCGCGGCCAGCACGCAGCCTGCCTCGACTTCCATCGAGTTGTTGGCCGCATCGATGGCGCGGATGCGCCGCATGCGCGCCAGGCTGATGACGATGGGGGGCGTGCCGTCCGGGGCTGGCACCGCGCCGCCGCACAGGCTGGTATTGCCGCCTTGCGGCAACACGGGCACGTTGGCCTGGGCCGCGGCCTCCACCACCGCGGCGACTTGCGCGGTGGAAGCCGGCAGCACCACGCACAGCGCCGGACCCGTGTAGCGGCCGCGCCAGTCCTCGATGTAGGCGGCAACGTCCGCGGCTTCGGTGAGAACCGCATCGGGTCCCAACAGGTCTTTCAGCTTCAATACAAGTGACATCGCTTTGTGCCCTCGTGCTCGATTGAAGCCATATTAGTCGATTGTTATGAGCATAGGTATAGGTGAAATCCACATACTAGTAATCGCAATGCGATTACTCTGTTGGGCGGCAGGCAAGGGCTGCAGACCAGATGTCGGGGTTCCTTGTTCGAACAGCCTTCCGTGACAGCGGCCCGGCGGCGTGCCGTCCTACAATCTGATCCTGTCCTGACAACGAGGCTCACCATGTTCACCGCCTGTCCCACAGAAAGAAGCCGTGTCATTGCCGATCGCGTCGAGCGCTTTGTCCGCGACGTCGTGGTGCCCTATGAGCGCGATGCGCGCTGCGAAGCCCATGGTCCGACGGCCGGGCTGGTCGCCGAGCTTCGCGACCAGGCGCGCGCCGCCGGCGTGATGACGCCACATATCCTGGCCGACGGCTCTCACCTGACCCAGCTCGAAACTGCGGCCGTGCTCAAGCGCTCGGGCTTGTCGCCCCTCGGGCCGGTCGCGGTCAACACCATGGCGCCGGACGAGGGGAATATGTTCCTGCTGGGCAAGGTCGCCACGGACGCACAGCAGCAACGCTTCCTTGCACCGCTGGTCAGCGGCGAGGCCCGCTCCGCGTTCTTCATGACCGAGCCAGCGGAAGAAGGCGGGGCCGGTTCCGACCCGTCGATGCTCCAGACCACCGCGGTCAGGGACGGCGACGAATGGGTGATCCGCGGACGCAAGAAGTTCATCACCGGTGCGGAAGGGGCCAGGGTCGGCATCCTGATGGCGCGCACCGGCGACGGTGAGCGCGCGCAGGCCACCATGTTCCTGGTCGACCTGCCGCATCCGGCGATCCGCATCGAGCGCCTGCTCGATACCATCGACAGTTCCATGCCGGGCGGGCATGCACAGGTTCTGATCGACGACCTGCGCGTGCCGCAGGACCAGGTGCTGGGCGAGGTGGACGAGGGCTTCCGTTATGCGCAGGTTCGCTTGTCGCCGGCGCGGTTGTCGCATTGCATGCGCTGGTTCGGCGGTGTGGCACGTGCCGACGAGACCGCGCGTGCCTACGCCACCACGCGCAAGGCTTTCGGCAAGCTGCTGATCGACCACGAGGGCGTGGGCTTCATGCTGGCCGAGAACCTGATCGACCTGCAGCAGGCCGCACTGATGATCGATTGGTGCGCCGGGGTGCTCGACGGCGGTTCCCTGGGCACCGCGGAGAGTTCGATGGCAAAGGTGGCCGTGTCCGATGCGTTATTCCGCGTGGCTGACCGCTGCGTGCAGATCCTCGGCGGCATGGGCGTGTCGCGCGACACCATCGTCGAACAGGTCTTCCGTGAAGTGCGTGCGTTTCGCATCTACGACGGCCCGACCGAAGTCCACAAGTGGTCGCTGGCAAAGAAGATCAAGCGCGATACCCTGGCAACATCGCATCATGGCTGAGCGCTGCCCTGGCGCCGGGCCTGCCTGAGCGGGCCCGCCAGGTGCCATCGCGCCCATCTCCGATCCAGCGTGCACTGGCCGTGCTGCGCGCGCTGTCCGATCCGGAAGTGCGCCGCATGAGCGACGTGGCGCGCGCAACCGGGCTCGATCCGGCCACGGCCTCGCGCATGCTTGACCTGCTGGTGCAGGAGGGCTTCGCCACGCGCGACCAGGCGCGCCGCTACGGCATCGGGCCCGAAATCTTCCAGCTGGCAGACGTGGCGCAGCGGCGCGTGGACTTGCGCAAGCTGGCGCGTCCGGCACTGGAACGGCTGGTGGAGGCGTTCGAGGATACCGCCGTGCTGACCGAGGCCAGCCGTGGCGAGGCGGTGTGCACCGACCTGGAACCCGGCACGTATGCGATACGGGCGAACTACGTGACGGTCGGCACGCGTCGGCCGCTTGGCGTGGGCGCCGGCAGCCTGGCGGTGCTGGCATGGCTGCCCGCGCCCGAGCGCGCGCGCCGGCTGCAGCAGACCACGCGCAAGCTTGGCAAGTACCCGCGGCTCGATGCGGCGTGCATCGCCGCGGAAATCGAGGCCGCCCGCGCGCGCGGGCATGTGCTGTTTCTTGATTGGGTGGTTGACGGGATGGGCGGCATCGCGGTGCCGATTCTCGACTATGAGGGCCGGCCGATCGGTGCCTTGAGCGTGGCGGCGCTGAGTGCGCGCATCCGCTCGCGCGAGGCCGCGCTGGCGCGCAAGCTCAAGCAAGAGGCGCGGCGCATCACCAGCGCCTGGACGCGCACCGTGATACCGCCGCGGGCCGGCGCGTGCACCGACGGCCGACGTGCCAGGGGGCGCCAGTCCGGCGGCGGCTGACGCCTACTCCGGCGAGCCTATGGCGCCGGCCCGCGCAGCAGGCCGGCCAACGCATCAGGTATTTCCACTTCAAAACGCAGTACGGCGCTGGCCAGCGCCTTGCCGTAGTTGTCGATCGCGAGGCTGCGCGACACACCGCCGCCGAGCGCGCCCTCCGCCACGAAGTTGAGCACCTGCAGCCCATCCACTTCATGGCGCGTGACCGCTCCCGTGATCAGCGTGCCGTACAGCGCCTTGAACATGGGTGCCGTCAGCTGTGCCTTGATATGCGGGTAGAACTCCGGCGCATAGGCGATGACTGCCGTGTTCGAAGTATTGCCCTTGTCGCCGGAGCGGCTGTGTGCGAGGCGGCGCAGTGGTACACGCATGGCGAATCCTCAGAGATAGTGGACCTGGGAGGTGATCAACGCGCGCGGCACCAGCGCCGACCAGACGCCGATGATCTCGCGCGTGCGGTCCTGGTGCGGCACGCGCTTGCCGGTGGAGGCCAGGCCGCAGACCGCCATGCTGTCGATCTCGCGGCCGACCTTGGCGGCTTCCGCGCGCGTGCGGGTGCGCGCGGCGACGCGGACCGCGATCTCGTTGGGCTCGCAGGCAGGCTCGGGCGAGGCCGCGCCGTGCACGGCGTTGACGCCGAGGAAGTCGATGCGCACCTCATCCGCCTGCAACCTTGCCATGGCAAAGCGCGCTTCGAGGATGCGTTTGGCCAGCCTGGCCTTTTCCAGGCAACCCGGCCCCGCGAAGAAGAACATGTCTTCGCCGATATGCCCTTCGGTGCAGCCCAGCGACACCTTGAGCGTATCGGTGCGCGGCTGCCCGCTCACGCCGCTGATGCGCACGCGGTCCGGCCCCACCTGTTCGAGCACCGCGGTCGAGAAGTCGACCACCACGTCCGGCGTGATGTAGCGGCGCGGGTCGTGGACTTCATAGAACATTTGCTCCTTGACCGTCTGCAGGTCGATGCGCCCGCCGCTGCCGTCCACCTTGCCGATCACGGCGCTGCCGTCGGCTTCCACCTCGGCGATCGGGAAGGCCAGGTTCCATGGTTCCGGCACATCCTTGTAGCCGGGATCGCCGAAATATCCCCCCGTCACCTGCGCGCCGCACTCGAGCAAATGGCCGATGGCGCTGCCGCGCGCAAGCCGTGTCACGTCGTCCGGAGACCAGCCGAAATGATGGATCATCGGCGCGAGGAACAGCGACGGGTCGGCCACGCGCCCGGTGATCACGATCTGCGCGCCCGCACGCAATGCGGCGACGATCGGCTCGGCGCCTTCGTATGGCTCGGCGCTGATCAGCGTTTCACGCAGCGAGGACACCGGTGCGCCGCTTTCCAGCAGGGTGAGATCCAGCTCGCAGATGCTCCCGGTCAGGTCCGTGGTGGTGACCGCGGCGATCCTGACACCGGGCAGGCCCAGTTCTTCGCAGAGTTCGGCCACGCGCCGGGCTGCGCCCAGCGGATGAATCCAGCCCTGGTTGCTGATGATGCGCGTGCCGTTGGCGATGCAGGGGGGCAGCACTGCGCGCATGCGCTCGTCGAGATAGGTGTCGTAGCCGGCGAAAGCGGCATCGCGCCGCTTGCGCACCTGCGCGGCGGATACCGTGGCCTCGGCCATGGTCTCGAAGCACAGGTAGTCGAGCTTGCCCAGGCGCGCCGAACGCTCGGCCGGCTCCACGCGGTCGCCCCACCAGCCCGATCCCGAGCCGATACGAAGGGTGTTGGTCTTGGTCATGGTTGTCCTGTGTCAGGGGGTGGCGCTGCCGAGCCGTGTCATTGCGCCTTGATGCCGGCGGTCTGGATCACGCGCGACCATTTTTCCGTATCACTACTGATCTGCGCCGCGAACGCGGCGGAGCCTTCGCCGCCCGGCTCGGCGCCAAGCTGTTCGATGCGCTTGCGCACGTCGGGCGTGGCCAGCACCTTATCCACCGCCTGCTGGAGCTGGCGAACACGCTCCGGCGGCGTGCCGGCCGGAGCGAGCAGCCCGAACCAGGAATTGACTTCATAGCCCGGCAGCCCCGACTCGCGCACGGTCGGCACGGAAGGCAGCACCGAGGCCCGCCTGGCACTGGTGACCGCCAGCGCCGTCACCTTGCCGGTCTGGATCTGTGCCAGCGCGGACGGCAGGTTGTCGAACATCAGGTTGACCTGGCCCGCGAGCAGGTCCGTCATGGCGGGAGCGGCCCCTTTGTACGGCACGTGCTGCATGCTGACGCCCGCCATCATGTTCAGCAACTCGCCTGACAGGTGGGGCGACCCGCCGGTGCTGGTGGAGGCATAGTTGATCTTGCCCGGCTGGCGCCTGGCCAGCGTCACCAGTTCGCCCACCGACCTGGCGTTCAGCGTGCTGTTGACAAGCAGCACGTTGGGCGAGTTGGCGACCAGCGTCACGGGCACGAAGTCCCGGGTGCTGTCGTACGGCATGCGCGGGTAGATGAACTGGTTGGTCACCTGCGTGCCCAACGTGCCCATCAGCAGCGTATAGCCGTCAGCCGCGCTGCGCGCCACCGCCTCCGCGCCGATGTTGCCGCCCGCGCCCGGGCGGTTGTCGACCACGATCTGCTGACCCAGCGCCTCGCCCGCCTTCTGCGCAACCAGGCGCGCCAGGATGTCAGTGGTGCCGCCGGGCGTGAAGGGCACCACCAGCCGGATCGGACGTGAAGGAAATGCCTCTGCCGCGCAGGCCGGTGCGGACCAGGCGCACAAGGCGGGCAGGGTGGCGAGCGCCGCAACTACGGCACGCCGCTGGGGGGAATGACGCTGCATCGGGTTGTCTCCTGGGCGCGAGGCGGTGCGCGCGCATCTGGTTTCGTTGAGGGAAACTCTGTGTGGGAGATCTTAGGGAGCGGAGCGAAAGAGCGTCAAACGAATGCCGTATATTTTCATTGGTTGAAAATTTCAGGCGATTTCAGGCGGACCAGCGCCATGGGCGCGTGGCTAGGGAGAGCAGAACATGAGGCTTCGACCTGCTGCCGGAAGATGCGCCATGGTGGCGGGCGGATGCCGCCATCTGCAAGAGTGACCATTGCAGCGAGCTTGTGTCGCCCATCGCCATGCTGGCCCGGGAGGCCTGCGACTTCGGGCAGATGTTCCAGACCGGGTGATCGGCCGGCGTGCGTTCGGCCTGGCCGTATGGCCCGTTCGATAAATCCGGATTGTCCTCCGGTGCCGCTATCCCGCACTCTAGCCCTGTTTGATAAACCGACCGGCGCGACAAAGTCAGCGCGCCGGCGACATGGAGACGGTGATATGTGCGTTCAAGCGGGCAAGGCCATGCTGGCCGGTATGAAGTGGATCACATGCGGAGCGCTCGGGCTGGCGTTTTCCGCTGGGGCGCTGGCAGCGGATGCATATCCGTCCAAGCCCATCACGCTGGTGGTGCCGTTCTCGGCCGGCGGCCCGACCGATGTGGTTTCGCGGGCGCTTGGGCAGGCCATGTCGAAGGATCTGGGGCAGAGCGTTGTCGTGGAAAACAAGCTCGGCGCCGGCGGCACAGTGGCGGCCGCATTCGTGGCGCGGGCGCAGCCCGACGGCTACACCATTCTGATCCACCACAATGGCATGGCGACGGCGCCGGCGCTGTACAAGAAGCTCTCCTACAGCCCGCTGAAGGATTTCGAGTACATCGGGCAGGTGGCGGATGTGCCGATGACGCTGCTGGGCCGCAAGGACCTGCCGCCGGCCAACGCGGCGGAACTGATCAAGTACGTGCAGCAGAACAAGGAAAAGGTCTCGCTGGCCAATGCCGGCCTTGGCGCGGTTTCGCAGCTATGCGGCCTGCTGTTCGAGGAGGCAGTCAAAGTCAAGATGACCTCCGTTCCCTACCAGGGCACCGGGCCCGCGCTGACGGCCTTGCTGGGCGGGCAGGTGGACCTGCTGTGCGACCAGACCACCTCGACGCTGTCGCATATCAACGCCAACCGCGTCAAGCTGTATGGCGTGACGACACCGAGCCGGATCAAGGCGCTGCCCAATGCGCCGACGCTGCAGGAAGGCGGCCTGAAGGGCTTCTCGATGAAGGTCTGGCATGGGATCTATGCGCCCAAGGGTACGCCGCCCGCGGTCACGGCCAGGCTGACCAAGGCCCTGCAGCAGGCATTGAAAGATCCTGCCGTCGCCAGGCGGCTTGACGACCTGGGTGCAGAGGTGGTGCCGCTCGACAAGCAGACGCCGGAGGGGCTCAGGTCTTGGCTCAAGGCGGAAAGCGACAAGTGGCAGCCGTTGCTGAAGACCATGAAGGTGGAGGCCGACTGACATCCTGCGGCCGGTAGCGCGCCAGCGCTTCCGTTCCGTTGGACCTTGAATGTACGCCGCGCGGCGATGGCTGCGCGGCGTACTTGCGTTTTCGCGGGGCCTGCGGAGGCTGCTTCGGGTTAACACCGCAGTAGTAGCCCCAGGCATGCCGCCTCTTGATAGCAGCAGCGGAATTTTCTATTTCACCGTCGCCACGGTTGCTCGCTACCATCGCTTCAAAGGGTGTCGACGCGCAATGCGCCACCCAACCAAAACTATCTACCTGGAAGAGACATGAAACGCTTGCTTGCTCAAGTAGGGATCGGTGCGCTCATTTCGTTCAGCGCGCACGCCCAGGCTGCTTACCCTGACCATCCCGTCCGAATGGTCGTCGGCTTCGCCGCCGGCGGCAGCACCGACGTGGTGGCGCGTATCGTGGCGAACAAGCTCGGCGCCTTGCTCGGGCAGTCGGTCGTGGTGGAAAACAAGGCGGGTGCCGGCGGCACCATTGCGACCGACGTAGTCGCCAAGAGCCCGGCGGACGGCTACACGCTGTTGTTCGGCACCAGTTCCCACGCCATCAACGCCACGCTTTACAAGAAGCTGCCGTATGACCCCGTCAATGCGCTGGTGCCGGTATCTGTGGTCGCGGGGGTGCCGATGGTGCTGGCGGTCAATCCTTCGGTGAAGGCGAACACGGCCAGGGAACTGGTCGAGGACATCAAGAAGAATCCTGGCAAGTACAGCTACGGTTCCGCGGGGAAGGGTAGCGCCGTCCATATGGCGGTCGAGTTGCTGCAGTTCCAGGAGCACCTGAAGCTCACCCATGTTCCGTTCCGTGGCGCCAGCCAGGCGATCCAGTCCGTGATTTCCGGCGACGTCCAGTTCATTACCGATGCAGTGTCGACGGCTGCGCCCATGATCCAGTCCGGTCGCCTGAAGGCGCTCGCGGTCACGACTGCCACGCGTTCCAGCGTGCTGCCGGACGTGCCGACGATGAAGGAAGCGGGCTACGCGAACTATGAAACGTCGCTGTGGAACATGGTGATGGTGCCAAAGGGCACGCCGGCCCCGGTCATTGAAAAGCTGAGCGCTGCCTTGCAGACGGCGGTCAAGGACTCTGAGGTGCGTCAGCGCATGGAAAAGATCGGCGTGCAGCCCATCGTCGATTCCACCCCGGACAAGGCGGCCAGGTTTGTCCAGGCTGAGACGCGCCGGTGGGCCGAGGTCATCAAGGCCGCCAACATCGAACTGGACTGAACTGCCGCTGGCACCGTATCAAGCGCTGATCCAGGATGCACCGGGCCATGCGCCGTCGAGCACCAGCCGCTTCATCAATGCCACCAGTTCGGCGCGGACGAAGCTGGCTGCGGGTGTCAGCCTGCGGGTGGCCGCGTGCGCCAGCACGATGCGGCGCGACAGGTTGGGCGACACGATGGGCGCGCCCGCCAGCGCGCCAGTCTCCATCTCCTCGGAAATCGCGGAGCTCGGCAGGACGGTGTGGCCGAATCCCTTGCCGACCAGGTTTTTCTGAACCACCAGCGAGTTGGTCTCGACCGCTACCACCGGGGTGATGCCGGCGACCGCGCAGGCATGCTCGACCACGCTGCGTAACCCGTGCGGGGCGTTAGGCAGGATCAGCGGCAGGTCGCGGAAGCTCTCGACGGTTTGTTCCTCGCCTGGCGCAAGGGTGCCAGCGGGTCCCACCAGGTAGAGCTGTTCATCGAGCAGTGCTTCGACGTGCAGGCCGGGAGAACTCTTGGTGTCGTAGAGCAAGGCGACCTCCACGTCGCCGGCCTCGAGCCACTGCAGCAGGTTTCCCGCGTAGCCGACGTTGATGCGTACCACCAGTTGCGGATGCCTGGCCTTCACCGTGGCAACCAGCTCCGCTGCCAGCAGTTCGCAAGTGCTTGGGAGTAGCCCGATGACCGCAGTGCCTGAAATCGCGCCAGACGCCGGCGTGATCTCCGCCTTGGCCCGATCGAGTTCCTGCAGCGCCCTGCGGCCGTATTCGACCAGCGTGCGGCCGGCGTCAGTCAGGACCATGCCATGGCGCTCGCGCTCGAACAGTTCGACGCCCAGTTCCTCCTCGAGCAGGCGCACGTGCCGGGAAACCGCCGGCTGCACGATGCGCAGGAGCTCGGCCGCCTTGGTGGCGCTGCCGGTCTCGGCGATGGCTAACAGGGCTCGAAGCTGCTTGATGTCCATATCTGTAAAGGCCCTTGGCCGGCATTCAACTTCGTGATCGCAGACATCAATTAATTGTATTTCATACTTCCAGCTAGTCAACTCTATGATAGCAAACGTTGTCCCTCCGCTTTCCCCTTTCTTAACTTGCGCACTATGACGACAAACAACTCAGAGCCTCTTGCCTGGCAAGAGGACATCTTCCAGGTCCTTAAACAGAACGGCGTCCGCCAGGTGGCCTACGTGCCCGACGCCGGCCACTCGCATGTCATCCGACGCGCCAAGGCCGACCCCGAAATCCGCGACGTGGTGCTGACCACGGAAGAGGAAGGCGTGGGCGTCGTCAGCGGCGCCTGGCTGGGCGGGGATCGCGCGGTGCTGCTGATGCAGAGCAGCGGCGTCGGCAACTGCGTGAACATGTTCTCGCTGCTGGAGAGCTGCAAGTTCCCGTTCTTCACCCTGGTGACCATGCGCGGCGAGTACGCCGAGTTCAATCCCTGGCAGAACCCCATGGGCCTGGCCACCCAGCGCGCGCTGGAGCTGATGGGCATCACGGTCTATCGCGTGAATTCGCCGGAAGAGGCCGCCGAGCTGGTCGACGCCGGCCTGGTTTCCGCCTTCGACGCTGGCAACCGCGTTGCCGTTCTCCTGTCCCAGAGCCTTATCGGCCGCAAAAAGTGGATGCGCTGATCCTATGACTACCTCTACCTCCAAGCCTGGCATCGACCGCCGCAAGTTCGTTGCCGAACTGCTGAAGCAATTTCCTGACGCGCTCGTAGTCTCGGGCCTCGGTTCGCCTTCGTACGACGTGTTCGCCGCTGGCGACCGTCCCGGCAACTTCTACCTGTGGGGCGCGATGGGCGGTTCCACCTCGCTGGCTCTCGGGCTTGCCATCGCACAACCCGAGAAGACCGTGATCGCCATCACCGGCGACGGCGAGCAGCTGATGGGCATCGGCAGCCTGGCAACGGCGGCGGCGGCGCAACAGCAGAAAAACCTGAACATCGTGATTCTCGACAACGGCCACTTCGGTGAGACTGGCATGCAGCAAAGCCACACCAGCCTGGGTACCAACCTGGCCCAGGTGGCGAAGGCGGTCGGCGTGCCGACGACGCTCGAGATTTCCGATATCGAGGAGCTGGGCAATTTGGCGCAAGCCATCAGGAAGGCCGAGGGCATGACCGTGGCGCAGGTCTATATCTCGACCGACGAGCCGCAACGGGCCTTGCCTCCGCGCGATGGCACCTTTGTCAAGAACCGCTTCCGCGAGCATCTCGGCTTCGCACCGTTCTGATCTGCCAACACCAACACGGACAGCATCGCGCCATGAAGCAGTATCAAATGTTCATCGACGGCACCTTCGTCAATGCGAGCGACGGTCGCTGGTTTGAAACCCAGAATCCCTTTACCGGCAAGACCTGGGCCGAAGTGGCCCGCGGCACCGCAGCAGATATCGATCGCGCCGTGCAGGCGGCCGATCAGGCGTTCCGCTCGGGGCCGTGGTCGGAGATGACGGCGACGCAGCGTGGCGCCTTGCTGCGCAAGCTCGGCGACCTGATCGCCCGGGACGCGGAGCGGCTGGCCGAGTTCGAAGTGCAGGACAACGGCAAGCTGCTGGCGGAGATGGGCGCCCAGCTCAAGTACCTGCCGCAGTGGTTCTATTACTTCGGCGGGCTGGCCGACAAGATCGAAGGCACGGTCATTCCGCTCGACAAGAAGGGCTATTTCAACTACACGCGGCGCGAGCGGCTGGGCGTGGTGGCGGCCATCACGCCGTGGAACTCACCGCTGATGCTGCTGGCGTGGAAGATCGCGCCGGCTCTCGCGGCGGGATGTACCGTGGTGGTGAAGCCGTCGGAGTTCACTTCGGTGTCTGCGCTCGAGCTTGCGCTGCTGTTCGAGGAAGCCGGCTTTCCCGCGGGCGTCTTCAACGTCGTGACCGGGTTTGGCGTCGAGGTGGGCTCGCCGCTGGTGACGCATCCGCTGGTCAAGAAGGTGACCTTCACCGGATCGGACGCCACCGGACGCGTGATCAACCAGCAGTGTGCGGCGCAGTTCAAGCACGTGAGCCTGGAGCTCGGCGGCAAGTCGCCGAACATCGTCTTCAACGATGCCAACCTGGATGACGCCGTCAACGGCGCCGTCTCCGGCATCTTCGCCGCCAGCGGCCAGACCTGTATCGCCGGTTCGCGGCTGCTGCTGCAGGAAGACATTCACGATATCTTTGTCGAGAAGCTGCTGGCGCTGGCCAGCACGGCAAAGCTCGGCAACCCGATGAATGCCTCCACGCAGGTGGGGCCCATCACCACGCCCGCGCAATACGAAAAGGTGCTGTCGTATATCCAGATCGCGCAGGACGAAGGGGCGGAGCTGCTGCTCGGCGGCAAGCCGGCGTCCTGCGGCGACGGATGGTTTGTCGAGCCGACCATCTTTGCCAGGGTCTCGCCGAAGATGCGCATCGCGCAGGAGGAGGTGTTCGGGCCGGTGCTGTCCATCCTGAAGTTCAGGGACGAAGCCGACGCCATCGCGATTGCCAATGACAGTTGTTATGGGCTTGGAGCGGGGGTCTGGACATCCGACATCGGTCGTGCCTTCCGCATGTCGGAGAAGATCCAGGCGGGCACGGTCTGGGTCAATACCTATCGCGCGGTCAGCTTTATGTCGCCGTTCGGCGGGTACAAGGACTCGGGCCTCGGCCGTGAAAACGGCATCGCTGCCATCGAGTCGTACCTGCAGACCAAGAGTGTGTGGATCAATACGGGAGCGGCTACGGGTAATCCGTTCATGATCCGCTGATTGTGTTTTACCGAAGCCTGTGGCGGGGGCCGCTTGTTTTCTCCCCTCTCCCATTTATGGGAGAGGGGGGGGAACGCGTTATGACAGTGCGTTGTCAGGGCTCCCGCCCGCTGCCTGTGCCACCTCGATCAGTTCGTCGATCAGCGCCTTCGCGCAGCCGGGCAGGCCTTCCAGTTCCCGCACGATCACCGCACGCTCCCGCAGCGCCCACGGTTCGTGCAACTCGATGATCTCGATCTTCATCGTCTGCCGGTGGCGCAACGCGGCCGATAACGGCACCACGCCAATGCCGACGCCAGCCTCGATCATCCGGCACATGGCTTCAAAGCTGCGGATCTGGATGCGGATCTGCAGCTTGCGCCGCTGGTCGCGGACCAGCTCGGTAAGAAAGGCGTGCAGGGTGCTGCCTTCATGCAGGCTGACATGCTCATAGTCGAGCGTGTCTTCAAAAGCGAGGTTCGGCTTCTGCGTCAGCGGATGGCCGAGCGGTGTGGCCAGAACCAGCTTGTCCGTACTGAAATGGATGACCTCCAGCCCTTCCGAGTTCAGCGGTCCGGAGATGATGCCAAGGTCCGCGCTGCCGTCCAGCACGCCGCGGATGATGTCCCGCGTCAGGCGTTCCTGCAGGTCGACGGTGACGGCGGGGCGCTCTGACATAAAGCGCGCCAGCACCTCTGGCATGAACTCCGTCACGGCGGTGGTGTTCGCAAAGATGCGGATATGACCGACCGAGTCCTTGGCGTATTCCTCGAACTCGCTTTTGACATGCTCGAACTGGCGCTCGATCACCCGGGTATGCCGCAGCAGGCGCTCGCCGGCCGGGGTCAGGGCCAGGCCCTTGCTCTCGCGATAGAAGAGGCGGGTGCCTAGCTGGTCCTCCAGCGCCTTGAGCCGCGCGCTGGCTGCGGCGGGCGACAGAAATGCCTTGCGCGCCCCGCGCGACAGGTTTTCCTCCTCGGCGATGCGTGCAAACAGCCTCAGGTCGGCAAAGTCGAAATGCATATGTGCTCCTTCTGCTGAACTTTACCAAGGCGTCAAATTTGTCGCAAACCGGCAGGTCTTCGGTGTTTTCGGCGCAGACGAACGGCTGCTTCGAGAAAACGAGATTTACCCAAGCCAGCGTCGCTGCGAGACTTGCTCAGAGGCGAATTGCATCGCCAACTGAATCTCAGTCGTTCGTTGCCGCCAAGGCAGTTCGAACGCAATCCTCCCCCCCGAAAAGGCTGCTATGCGTCCCCTCGATGGCATTACCGTGGTTTCCCTGGAGCATGCAATCGCTGCGCCATTCTGCACCCGCCAGCTCGCGGACCTGGGCGCGCGCGTGATCAAGATCGAGCGGCCCAAGGTCGGCGACTTTGCCCGCGGCTATGACGAAAGAGTGGACGGCATGTCCTCGCACTTTGCCTGGACCAACCGTTCGAAGGAAAGCCTGGCGCTGGACCTGAAGCACCAGGAGGCCCCCGCCATCCTGCAGAAGATCCTGGACAAGGCGGACGTGCTGGTGCAGAACCTGGCGCCGGGCGCCGCCGACCGGCTTGGGCTGTCATATGAAGCGCTGTCCCAGCGCTATCCCGGCATCGTTGTCTGCGACATCTCTGGCTATGGCAACGACGGCCCGTATCGGGACAAGAAGGCCTACGACCTGCTGATCCAGGCGGAGTCCGGCTTCGTCTCGATCACGGGCACCCCGGAAAGCCCATCCAAGGCAGGCTGCTCGATCGCGGATATCGCCGCCGGCATGTACGCCTACACCAATATCCTGGCGGCGCTGCTGCAGCGCGGCAAGACGGGCAAGGGTGCCCATATCGATGTCTCGATGCTGGAAAGCATGGTTGAGTGGATGAGCTATCCGCTCTACTACGCCTTCGACGGCGCCACGCCGCCGCCGCGCGCGGGCGCCTCGCACGCGACCATCTTCCCCTATGGCCCGTTCACAGCAGGCGATGGCAAGACCATCATTCTCGGCCTGCAGAATGAGCGCGAGTGGGAGGCCTTCTGCCGGGTGGTGCTGGAACGGCCGGAGCTGACGAGCGACGAGCGCTTCGTCACCAACTCCCTGCGCGCCAGGAGCCGCGTCGAGTTGACGCAGATCATCACCGACGCCTTCGCCGCGCTGGACATCGACCAGGTGGTCGAGCGGCTGGAGCGTGCCCAGATCGCTAACGCCCGCATGAACGATATGCGCGAGGTCTGGAACCACCCGCAACTCAAGGCACGCGAGCGCTGGACATCGGTCCGCTCTCCCGTGGGCGTGATCCCGGCATTGCTGCCGCCCGGCATGCCGAATGCGTTCGAGCCGCGCATGGACGCCATCCCGGCGCTGGGTGAGCACAGCGAGCACATCCTGCGCGAGCTCGGCTACACCGGCGACGACGTGTCGCGGCTGCGCACGGAAGGCGCCATCTGACCTCATTCCGGAAGGGTACGTGCTTTCCGTCCAAGCGAATGGCTCGTTCCGAACTTTCGAATTGGAAGCTGCGGCGGCAGCGTGCATAGTGGAAGCCAGGCAATCAAGACTAGAGAGATGTGATGGACGTTGTGAAGCTGAAGGAATGGATTGGCAGGACGGCGGAAAGCCAGGACGAGATCACGGCATATCCCGTCAAGGCGCTCGCAGCGACCCTGGACTACGATCAGCGGGCACCCGTTCGCGGCGATGCCATTGCGCCGCTCTGGCACTGGCTCTATTTCCTGCCGCTGCACCGGCAATCCGAGATTGGTGCCGATGGCCATGCCAGCCGCGGCGGCTTCCTGCCGCCGGTGCCGCTGCCGCGCCGCATGTGGGCCGGCGGCCGCCTGTGGTTCCACCAGCCGCTGCGCATCGGCGATGCCGCCTCGAAGGTGTCGCGCATCCTCGATGTCAGCGCCAAGAGCGGACGTAGCGGATCGCTCGCCTTTGTGACGGTCGAGCACAAGTACTACGGCGGCAATGGACTGGCGGTTACCGAAGAGCACGACATCGTCTACCGCGAGAGCGCATCGCCGAACGCGCCCGCACCGGAAGCGGTGCGGGCGCCGACGGGCGAAGAATGGGTGCACGAGGTGGCGACCGATCCCGTCCTGCTGTTCCGCTTCTCCGCGCTGACCTTCAACGGCCATCGCATCCATTACGACAAGCAGTACGTGACCGCGATCGAGCACTATCCGGACCTGATCGTCCACGGCCCGCTGCTGGCACTGCTGATGCTGGAACTGGTGCGCACGAACCTGCCGGACGCAGTGGTCAAGACCTTCTCGTTCCGGGGCGTGCGGCCGACCTTCGTGCCCCAGCGCATTTTCGTCTGCGGCAAGCGCAGCGAGGACGGCAAGACCGTCGAGCTGTGGGTCCGCCATGAAGATGGCGCCCTCGCGATGAGCGCGACCGCTGAACTGAACTGAACTAACCCCAAAGTTGCTGGAGACCAGGCTGTGCAGAACAGAATCGATGAATACCAGGAAATCCGTGAGGCCGTGCGCGATCTGTGCGGCCAGTTCTCATCGGAATACTTCCGAAAGGTTGACGAAGTACGGGGCTATCCCGAGGAATTCGTTAGCGCGCTGACCCAGGCCGGCTGGCTGGCCGCGCTGATCCCGGAGGAGTACGGCGGCTCGGGCCTGGGCCTGACCCAGGCGTCCGTCATCATGGAGGAAATCAACCGTGCCGGCGGCAATTCGGGCGCCTGCCACGGCCAGATGTACAACATGGGCACGCTACTGCGCCATGGCTCGGCCGAGCAGAAGAAGCTGTACCTGCCCAAGATCGCCAGCGGCGAACTGCGCCTGCAATCGATGGCCGTGACCGAGCCGACCACGGGCACCGACACGACCAAGATCAAGACTACCGCCGCGCGCAAGGGCGACAAGTATGTCGTCAACGGCCAGAAGGTGTGGATCTCGCGCGTCCAGCATTCGGACCTGATGATCCTGCTGGCCCGCACCACGCCGCTTGCCGAGTGCAAGAAGAAGTCGGAAGGCATGTCGATCTTCCTGGTCGATCTGCGCGAGGCCATCGGCAAGGGCCTGACGGTCCAGCCCATCATCAACATGGTCAACCATGAGACCAATGAGCTGTTCTTCGACAACCTGGAAATCCCGGCGGAGAACCTGATCGGCGAGGAGGGCAAGGGTTTCAAGTACATCCTCGACGGCCTCAACGCCGAGCGCACGCTGATTGCCGCCGAATGCATCGGCGACGGCTACTGGTTTATCGACAAGGTGACCAAGTACGTCAACGAGCGCGTCGTCTTCGGCCGGCCGATTGGCCAGAACCAGGGCGTGCAGTTTCCTATCGCCAGGGCCTTCGTCAACGTGGAAGCGGCCAACCTGATGCGGTTCAAGGCGGCGAAGCTGTTCGACGCGCACCAGCCCTGCGGCGCCGAAGCCAATATGGCGAAGCTGCTGGCCGCGGACGCGTCGTGGGAAGCGGCTAACGCCTGCCTGCAGTATCACGGCGGCTTTGGCTTCGCGGCGGAGTACGACGTCGAGCGCAAGTTCCGCGAGACCCGGCTCTACCAGGTGGCGCCGATTTCGACCAACCTGATTCTTTCCTACGTCGGCGAGCACATCCTGGGGATGCCGCGGTCGTTCTGAGGTTTTGCTTCCGTGGTCTCCTGGACCTTGCGACCCGCCTTCGAGCGGGTCGTTTTTTCTTCCGCGGTCTCCCAGTCGTCAGAGATCCAGCACCAGCTCTGCGCCTTGCGCCCGGGAAACACAGATCAGGATGGACCGGTTCGCGGCCCGCTCGTCCTCGCTCAGTACATAGTCGCGATGGTCTGCGGCGCCGGCAAGGAGCGGAACTTCGCAACTCCGGCACAGGCCTTCGCGACACGCTGAGGGCAGGCACAGGCCATTCGCTTCCAGCACGGACAGGATGCTGTCACCGGCGGGGATGGTGAAACGCCCGCCATGCCGCAGCAAGCTGACTTCGAACGCGCGGTCTGGCTTGTCGCTCTGGTCGGCATCGGCGCCGAAGCGTTCGAAGTGTACGGCGCCGGACTCGATCCCGGCCGCCCGGCCACAATCCGACACGGCGTTCATCATCGGTCCCGGGCCGCAACAGTACACGTGCCAGCCGGCAGGCATCTCACGCAGCGCAGCGCCCAGGTCGACCCGTTCGCCGCGATGCTCGTCATCGGCATGCACGACAACGCGATCGGCATGGGACGCAAGCCGATCGAGGTAGGCGGCGCCGCCGCGCGAGCGTACGCAGTACAACAGGCGCCACTCGCGTCCATGCTCGACGCACCAGCGGATCATGCTGAGGATCGGTGTGATGCCGATACCGCCGGCAATAAACAGATGCCCTGGCGCGGACGTTTCCAGGCGAAACAACGATCGCGGCGTGCCGACCTGCAGGCGATCGCCCACTCGCAGTTGCTCATGTGCATAGCGCGATCCGCCGCGGGATGCCGGCGCCAGGCCGATGCCAAGGCAATAGCGTCCGATATCGGCAGCCGAACTGGCAATCGAGTACTGCCTCGTCAGGCCGTTGGGAAGCGCCACGTCAACGTGTGCGCCGGGATCAAAGCCTGGCAGCGCTGCACGCGACGGGCAGCGCAACTCAACGCCCAGCACGCCCTCCGCTTCCGTGCGCAATCCGGTGACAACCAGTTCCATCACGTCATGCCTCCTTTAGTTGCCGCACCCGCCCACGCTGGGCGGCTTCTTCTTCCAGCCGGCGCGCGACCACCCAGCGGAACTGGGACAGGGCCGCGTCGATGGAGAACGGTATCATCTTGAAGTCGGGCGCGAGTGCCAGCGAGCGCTGCTGCGCGGTGATGATGTCGCGGTCCTCGTCGAACGCGGCCACTACGGCCTGGTGGATGGACCGGGTGACCTCCGGCTGGTCGATCGCGAAGTTATGCGGATGGGCAAAGAAGTAGTGCGTGGAGTTCTCGGTTTCCGGCGTCAGTGCCTGGCAGCCGCGAAATTCCGCGGCGTCGATGCGCCTGCCTTCCTGTGCCCCGGTCCCGGTCGGCGCCATGCCGGAGTCCATCAGCAGGATTGCCGGCAGCGTGAAGTTGTAGATGTTCCAGCGGTCGACCTTTCCCGGCCAGTCCTTGACCTGCTTCGCAAATGGCGGGGCCTCGGTATCGATGGTCCAGCGGGTAATGCGCACGCCATCTTCGAGACGCTCGACCGTCGGCTGCACGCCCGCGTAGTCCTCGCTGCCCCCAAGCGTGGTGGGATGCACGAACGGCAAGTGCGAGAAGTCCAGCAGGTTGTCTGCGATCAACAGGTAGTTGACGTCGTAGTGGATGTAGCCATCGAGGCTGCGCCACGCCGGGTCGTCCAACCAGTGGGTGTCAGGGATCAGCGCCGGATCAGCCGCTTCCGCGTCACCCATCCAGATCCAGATCCAGCTATTGCGCTCGACCACGGGGAAGGTCCGCACGCGCGCTTGCGGCGGGATCCGCTGCTGCGCCGGCGCTTCGATGCATTGGCCGGTGGGATCGAACTTGAGCCCGTGGTACATGCAGCGCACGCAGTCGCCTTCGCGCCGACCCACCGACAGCGGCGCACCGCGGTGGCAGCAGCGGTCTTCTATCGCCACCAGCGTTCCGTCTTCGGCCCGATACATCAGCACCGGGATGCCGATGATGGTCCGGCTGAACAAGTCGCTGGCCCCGACTTCCTTGTCCCAGCCCGCCACATACCAGGTGTTCCTGACAAACATCCTCTGTCTCCTGTATCGATTTTCGGCCTCTCTGGGGCCGCCTTGACAGGGGATTAGGCAGGGGCTCACTATGCGTCAATCGCATGCAGAGCATAGTAAGGATGTACGCCGTGCATAACGCTCCGTTCGACTACAACCTGCTTGCCGTGTTCGACGCCATGCTCCGCGAGCGCAATGTGACGCGTGCGGCCGAGCAGCTAGGCCTGACGCAAAGCGCGATGAGCCATGCGCTGAACCGGCTGCGCAGCTATTTCGATGACCCGCTGTTTGTCAAGACCGCGCATGGGATGACGCCGACGACCAAGGCCGAGGGCCTGGCCGGGCCGATCCTCGACGTCATGACGACCATGCAGACGCGCGTGCTGCCGCAGTCGAGCTTCGACCCGGCGACCATGCAGCGCACGTTCACGCTATGCATGACGGACATGGGCGAGCTTGTATTCCTCCCGCCGCTGATGCAGCGCCTGCGCGCCATCGCGCCGCGCTGCTCGCTGCGCACCTTGCAGGTACCGATGCCGCAGATCGAGGCGCTGCTCGCCTCGGGCGAGGCGGATCTGGTGCTTGGCTCAGTGCGTACCGCACCCGAGGCGTTGTTCCAGCAGCAGCTGTTCATGCATGGATTCGTGACCATCGTCAGCAGCCGCAACAAGACGGTTGGCGACACGCTGACTGTCGAGCAGTTTGAGACCATGCCGCACATTGCGGTCAGCCTGGCGGGGCGCTCGAGCCCGGCCTATGACGCCGCATTTGAGAGCCACGGACTGAAGCGGCGCGTCTATGTCTACACACCCCACTTCCTGAGCGTGCCGCTGCTGATGGACCGGGAGCCGGACCTGATCGCCACCGTGCCCGAGGAGCTCGCCAACGTCTTCAGCCGATATGGCGTGGTGCGCGTGGTGAAACCGCCGGTTGCCTTGCCACCGTTCGCGTTGAGCCAGTACTGGCACCCGCGCTTTCACCACGATCCCGCGATCGTCTGGTTGCGGCAGCTCGTCAAGCAGACCTTCGATCAGTATCCGGCGATCCCCGCATTGCCAGCAGATGACGCCTCGCTGAGGCCACGCAAGGATGCCGGGCGCAAGCCTGCAAAGAGCACTAACCGATAGCCGCCAGCACGCTCAGTTTTCCTGCCACGGCATCTCCTTCCACAGTTTCTGGAAGCCCGCCTCGCCGCGCTCCAGCTCCGCGCTGTAGGCCGCTGGCGCGAGGTAGCGCAGCGGCGCATACATCGCCTCGGCCTGCTGGCGGAACTGCGGATCGGCGACCACACGCGCCATGGCATCCACCAGCTTCTTCCTTACCGGCTCAGGCAGGCCCTTGGGCGCCGCCAGGCCGCGCAGCGAAGCCAGCTCGATGTCGAAGCCCTGTTCGCGGAAGGTGGGCACGTTCGGGGCCAGTGCTGCCCGTGTTGCGCCCATCTGGCCGATGAACTTGATCGGCGAGCCGCCTTTCTGGTACTGCAGCGCTTCGCCCACGTTGATGGCTCCGATGGTGAGCTGCTGCCCGACCAGCGCCGCGCGGACGTCGCCTGCGCCCTTGTAGCCGACATGGGTTAGCTTGACGCCCGCGGCCTTCTCGAACAGCAGCATGGCAAGGTGGTCGTCCGAGCCGACGCCGGTGGTGCCGACTGACACCTCTCCCGGATGCGCCTTGGCATGGCGCACCAGCGCGGCCAGCGAGTCAATGCGATTGCCGTTGTGTACCGTGAAGCCGCCCGGATCGTCGACCAGGTTGCCGATCAGGTCGAAGCTGCGCCAGGTGAAGGTGGTCTTGCGCTCGATGGGAATGGTTAGCAGGTTCGGCGTATTGATAAAGCCGATGGTGTAGCCGTCCGGCGCGGACCGTGCCAGTTCAGCGAAGCCGATGGCGCCGCCCGCGCCGGGCTTGTTCTGTACCACCACCGTGGCGCCGCCGAGTTGCTTCTCGAGGTGGCGGGCCAGCAGGCGTGCCACCAGGTCCGTCCCGCCCCCGGGACCGTAGGCCACGATCATCTGGATAGGGCGGTTGGGATAGGGCGCCTCTGCCCTGGCGCCGGCCGTGGCGGCGAGGCCGCACGCCAGTGCGAGCGCGCCGACCAGGCGAAGGGGAAAGCGCCGGCGCCATTGGTCTTGGGTCGGGTGCATGGTTGGTGTCTCCTCGCCGGTCTGGTATGCCAGCGTGTTATGTGTAAAGAATAGTCCGCGGAATTGCGGGCTAAGGTGTGACCGATGACACGGCGGCAGCCTGCAACGCTGCCGCGATGCGCTGTTGCGCACGCGGCCAGACTTCGGGGTTGACCAGCCGCTCGGGCCGCTCGCCACTGGCCAGCAGCGTGACGATTTGAGTGGCGGCCAGTTCGGCGTTCCTGCGTCGTGCCTCGTGAGTAACGCCAGCGGTGTGGAAGGTGGCGACGACGTTGTCCAGCGCGAGCAAGGGGTGGGAGCGTGGTGGCGGCTCCTGTTCCCACACGTCCAGACCGGCGCCGGCAAGATGGCCGCTGGCCAGCGCCGCATGCAGCGCGCCCTCATCGTGGATGCCGCCGCGCGCGGTGCTGACGAAGATGCTGCCCGGCCGCATCGCGGCAAAGGCGGCGCCATCCATCATGCGCAGCGTGGTGGCGTCGCGCGGGCAATGCAGCGAGACCACGTCGGCACTGCGCAGCAATTCCTCGAGCGACACCGCCTGTGCGCCGCGCGCGGCCAGCTCCGCTGCATCCAGCGCCGGGTCGCACCCGATCACGCGCATGCCGAAGGCGCGGCCGAGTGCGGCGACGCGGCGGCCGGCGTGGCCCACGCCGACCAGGCCGAGCGTGCGGCCGCGCAGTTCGTGGCCCATCAGGTCCTCACGGCTCTCGCAGTTGTGCGCGCGCAGGCTGCGGTCGGATTCGGCGATGCGGCGCAGTACCGCGAGCATCAGGCCCAGCGTCATCTCCGCCACCGAGTCGGCGTTGCCGCCGGCTTGGTTGAGCACCGCGACGCCGGCCTCGGTGCAGGCATCGATGTCGATGGTGTCGCAGCCGGAGCCGCTGGACGACACCGCCAGCAGGTTCGGGCAGCGCGCCAGCAGCGCGGCGTCGGCGAACCAGCGGCGCGGGATCTCGTCCTTGGCGGCCGAGATCTGGTAGACATGAGCGCCGGACAGCCGGTCCCAGGCGGCCGCGTCGGCGCCTTCGCGGGCGCAGGTATGCAGCGTCAGGCCTGGCGTGGCCGTAATGATGCGGTCAAAGGCCGCGTCCAGCCAGTGGTCGAAACGGACCACCGTGCCGGCGGCAGGCATCGGCAGGACGGGCGCGTTCATACGGCCACCCCCTTTTCGCGCAGCGTGCGCTCGACCCAGCTCCGATCGGCGCGACCTTGCGCGATCGACTCGAGCACCGCTGCTTCGGTGCGTTGTACGTTCTCCACGCGCGCGGCGATTTCCTCGGCATCCTCGGCCGCAACGACCAGCAGGCCGTCGCCGTCGCCCAGCACCAGGTCACCGGGGCGCACCACCATGCCGTCGATGCAGACGGGTACATGCAATTCGCCGGGACCGTCCTTGTAAGGACCGCGGTGCGAGACCCCGCGCGCATAGACGGGCAACGTCTCCTTGCCGATCGTATCGCTGTCGCGGATCAGGCCGTCGATGACGAAGCCCGCTGCGCCGCGCGCGATCGCCAGCGCCAGCATGATCTCGCCGATGATGGCATTGGGACCGGCGCCGCCGGCATCGACGACGATCACATCGCCGGGTCCGCAGAGGTCGAGGGCCTTGTGCACCATCAGGTTGTCGCCCGGGCGCGTGCGCACGGTGAGGGCGCGGCCGGCCATGACGCCATCGCGCCGGTGATGGGGCCGCAGCCGCGTGGTGCCGACGGTGCGGCTCATTGCGTCGCTGACATTGGCCACCGGGAAGCTGCCGTAGCGTTCCAGCAGCGCGTTGCTGACGGTCGGCGCCGGCTTGGGGTGGATGCGGAAGCCGTGAAGCGTGCTCATCGATAAGTCTCCGGGTGAGGGGGCATGTGGGGTAGTGAAGCGGCAGGACGGATGCAGGCAGGGCCGATGTCTGCCAGCCGGGGCAGGCCGAGCATCGCCATATCGCGCGAGATCTCGGCCTGCAACAAGTCGATGGCGTGCGCCACGCCGGGGGTGGACCCGACCGTCGCCGCATAGGCGAACGGCCGTCCGACAAAGGCGCAACGCGCGCCGAGCGCGAGCGCCTTGATCACGTCGGTGCCGCGGCGTACGCCGCTGTCGAGCATCACCGGCAGATCGGGCACGGCGTGAACGATCTCGGGCAGGACGCGCAGCGGCGCGATGGCGCCGTCCAGTTGCCGGCCGCCATGGTTCGAGACGATGATCCCGTCCACGCCGTGGCGGCGCGCCAGCAGCGCGTCTTCCGCGGTCAGGATGCCCTTGACCACCAGCGTGCCTTTCCAGCGCCGGCGGATGCCTTCGAGGTGCGTCCAGGTGAAATGTGCGCGGTCGGAGAAGTCGCGCAGCACGCGCGACGACAGGATGGGCGCGCCGCGGTGCGCATAGGCGTTCTCGAAATGCGGCATGCCGTGCCGCAGCAGCGTGCGCGCAAAGGTGCCGAGCAGCCAGCGCGGGTGGGTGATGCCTTGCCATGCCAGGCTTGCGCTCGGGCGCAGCGGCGTCGAGAAGCCAGCGCGCACGTTGTTCTCGCGATTGCCCGCAACGGGCGTATCGACGGTGATCACCAGCGTCCCGACGCCTGCCGCCTCGACGCGCGACAACAGCCCGTCGATCTGCGCCATGTCGCCGGGCAGGTAGGCCTGGAACCAGGTGCCGGGCGCGGCTGCCATCACTTCTTCCAGCCGGATCAGCGATGAACCGCTCATGATCGCCGGCACCCCGGCCTGCTGCGCGGCCTGCGCCAGCACGATATCGCCGCGGTAAGCGAACAGCGCGGCAATACCCATGGGCGCAATGCCGAACGGGGCGGCATAGCGCCGGCCGAACAGCTCGAAGCCGAGTTCGCGCGTGGCCACGCCGGCAAGCACGCGCGGCCGCAGCGCGATCTTGGCGAAGGCGCGGCGGTTCTCCGCCAGCGAGACGCTGTCCTCCACCGCACCGCTGACATAGGCGTACAGCGGCCGGGGCAGGCGGCGGCGGGCGAGCGGTTCAAGGTCGTTTAGCGAAAGCACTTGCCTGCGCAAGGTGCCTGCGCCGCTTGCGGTCGCGGTCGTCACGCGCGGCGCGGAAGCGGTGCTGACGGCATTTGTGGCGCGGTCAGCGGCGTTGTCTGCAGCAGGGGCATGAAGAGCTGACATGATCGATATAGGGGGGCAGGGCGACGACGAGGCTTCAATCTAGCAACCGCAAGGAATCGATAAAAGCGAAAAATAACGAAGCTATAATTTCGCTTTTAGGAAACTGATAATCGCCGCCCGCGGCGCGGATTCCATGACCCTCAAGCAACTCGAAGCCTTCTACTGGGCCGCGACCTGCCTCAACTTCTCGGTAGCCGCCGAGCGCTGCCACCTGTCCGTGTCTTCGCTGTCCAAAAGGGTGGCCGAGCTCGAAACCTCCCTCGGCGTGCAGCTGTTCGACCGAAGCGGCCGCCGCGCCGAGCTGACGGCGCAGGGCGAGCAGATGCTGCCGCGTATCCGCGAACTGCTGCGGGTTGCCGCCGAGTTGCAGCAGTCAGCGGGGCAGAGCCGTGGCCTGCAAGGCCGTTGCCGCGTGGGCCTGGGCGAACTGAGCGGCCTGACCTGGCTGCCCCGGCTGGTACGGCAGACGGCCATCCGGCACCCCGAGCTTCAGCTCGAGCCCTACGTCGATATCGGTCAAGTGCTGGAGCAGCGCCTGGAAGATGGCGAACTCGACCTCGCGGTGATCGCCGGGCCGTCTTCGCGCAGCAGCCTTGCGTCGGAACGGATCGCACAGGTCGATTTTGTCTGGGTCGCGAGCGAGTCTTTTATCGACCAGACCGGCACCGACGATCCGCGGCGGCTGATGGCGGAGCAATTGCTGCTGTCCCTGCCGGTCGGCGCGGGCGGCACCCGGGTACTCGACCAGTGGCTGGCCACCCGTGGCATGGCGGTCAACCGTCGCCTGGTGTGCAACAGCTGGGGCGCCGTGGTCGGCATGGTGGCGGAGGGGCTGGGTTTCGCCTTCATGCCAAAGCAGTGGGCCGAAGCGCTGGAAGCGCGCGGGGTGTTGCAGATCCTGAAGAAGGGCGGCGCGCTGGAACCGCTGCACTATGTCGTGCAATGGCGTCGCGACGACGCGCGCGTGCTGATCACGGAGATGCGCGATGTCATCAAGGACGTAATCGAATTCCAGGCGCCGCGTTGCCTGGTGTAGACCGCGTCTCGCAGGGTAGATTTGGCCCAAGGTGTGCAGATTTCGCACGCGGCAGTACAACCGTCGCCTCTATGAGTGGCGGTGGCGCGCCTGTTGCACGCCTGGAACGACATTTGCGAGGGATTTTTTAACCCGCCGGCAGATGGCGGGCCCTGAACAGTGCCGCGGACATTGCATCTGCCATGGCCCGTGCCGGATGACCGCGGCTGCCATGGAGACGACCATGCCAAGGGCATCGAGCATTGCCCAAGCCAGGGCAGACAAGAGAGCAGGCAAGTCGCCGACCACCCAGGCCGGCCATTTCGTTCACGACGAGATCGAAGCCGTGCGAAAAGGTAAGCACGGCGTGCGCTCGGCCAAGCAGGCCATAGCGATCGGTTTGTCGGAGGCACGCCGCGCTGGCGTCGTTGTGCCGCCGAAGAAGGGTGCGACCAAGGCGGAAACCAAGGCTGCTGCCGCCAAGGCCGCACCGCGACGGGCGAGTTCAGAAAGCACGGCCAAGCGGTCCCAGGCTGCGCTCAAGGCACTCAAGCGCGAGAGCACCGCCGGTGCTTCTCCCAAGGCGCTGTCTGCCCAGGCCAAGAGCGCGGCAAGCAAGCGCACGGCGACCGATCGCTCGGCTGCCGCGAAGAAGGCCGCCAGCACCAAGGGAGCTGCCGGTCGCTCCGAAGCGGCCCGCAAGGCCGCTCGCACGCGTGCGGCAAGGAAGGAGTCAGCCCGTTAGCGAACCAGCGTACCGCTGTCGGCAAGCTGCGCGCCTGGCACGCCGCGCTCTCCGGCGTTCACCGCACTGAACCGACACGGAGGTAAGCAACCCACTCTCTCGCCGGCTTCGACGGTGCGGTCGACGAGCGCGCAGGTCTCTTCCATCAGGGGGGGCTGGCGTAGAATCTGTCGGTGCGCCCTCGGAGCCCGGAACGCCGGGGACACCGGCTTCGATCATGGCGCGTTTGGCGCTGACCTTGTCGCCCATGCGCCGGATCGAAGCCGCGGTAGGCCCGATGCATACCAACCCGTCCCTTCCAACGGCTTCGGCAAAATCCGCGCTCTCGGACAAGAGCCCATACCCGGGATGCGATAGTCTTTCACGTCGTGTGTCCGAGCCTTCCCCCCACGGAATCAACTTCTCCGCCCCCCCTGAATTGAGAGCCATAGATGCGATCGCCCCGCAAGCTGTTTCACATGGCCGCCCTGCTGGCCTCACTTGCCGTCGTCGGCCAGACGCGCGCGGCGCCCTACCCGGATCATCCTGTCGAACTCGTGGTCCCGAGCGCGGCGGGCGGTGGTACCGACACGGTTGCGCGGGCTTTCAGCGAAGCCATGCGAAAGTATCTGCCGCAGCCGCTGACTGTGGTGAACAAGCCAGGGGCCAGCGGTGCCATCGGCATGACGGATGTGGCCCGCGCCAAGCCGGATGGCTACAAGCTCGGCATCATCATCGCCGAAGCCGTGATCGTCCCGCATCTCGGGCCGACCACCCTCGACGCCGCCGAGCTGGTGCCGATCGCGCGCCTGAATGCCGATCCGTCCGCGATCACGGTCAAGGCCGACTCGCGCTGGAACACCATCGAGGCGTTCCTGGAATTCGCCAAGTCGCACCCGGGGGAGGTGCAGGTGGGGAATTCCGGCCCGGGCTCGATCTGGCACCTGGCGGCGACGGCGCTGGAGGACAAGGCGCACGTCAGGTTCACTCATGTGCCGTTCTCCGGTGCGGCGCCGGCCCTGGTGGCGTTGATGGGCGGGCATATCGACGCGGTGGCCGTCAGTCCCGCCGAGGTATCGGCCTATGTGGCCGCAGGCAAAGTGAAGACGCTCGCGGTGATGGCGGAGCAGCGTGTCAGGGGTTTCGAGAGCGTTCCGACGCTGCGTGAGCGTGGTATCGACCTTTCGATCGGCACATGGCGCGGGCTGGCCGCGCCCAAAGGCACGCCACCTGAAGTGCTCGAAACCCTTGCGGCCGCCAGCCGCAAGGCGGTGGCGGATCCTGTCTTCGTGGCGGCGCTGCGCCGGCAGAACCTGGGCATTGCCTATGCCGACGCGGCGACCTTCAAGGCGATGATCGCGGCAGACAACGCGGTGATGAAGGCACTGGTGGCCAAGACCAACCTCCGCAAGTGAGGCAGCGCGTCCGCATCGATCCAGAAGTGCCAAGGGCGGCAGGGGGGCTCAAGACAGGCGGGCAATCTCCTCAAGCAGCGCGGTCTCCATCGCATCGATCGGCGCGCGTGCGCAGCCGGTGTAGAACTCGACCTGGGCGCACGCCTGGTGCAGCATCATGCGCGTGCCGTCGATGGTGCGGCAGCCAAGTGCGGCGGCATCCCGGATCAGCTTGCTCCTGACCGGGATGAAGGCAGCGTCCATGACGATCAGGTGTGCCGCGAGCTGTCCGGCGACCGGGTTGACATCGGGTGCGCGAAAGCCCGCGGCGGTCGCGTTGGCGAGCATGTCGAAGTCCGCCGCGCGGAAGTCCGTCAATCCGCCCCCAAAGCGCAGGCCAAGTGAGGCGGCCAGTTCCTCGCCGCGCGCCGTGGTGCGGTTGAACACGGTCACGCTGGCGCCGGCCTCGCGCAGGCCATAGGCCATCGCCCGCGCCGCGCCGCCAGCGCCCAGCAGCGCAATGCGGCTGCCGGCCACTTCAGTCACTTCCTGGAACGCCCGGACGGCGCCGATGCAATCGGTGTTGTAGCCGGTCAGCACGCCATCGATATTGTTGATGGTGTTGACCGCGCCGATGGCGCGCGCGGTCTCGTCGAGATGGTCGAGATGCGCGATCACGGCCTGCTTGTGCGGCATCGAGACATTCATGCCGCGCACGCCGAGCGCGCGGATCGATTGCACGGCGCCGGGCACGTCCTGCACCCCGAAGCATACAAAGGTGTAGTCGATCCCGAGCGCCCGGTAGGCGGCATTGTGGATGCGCACATTGAAGGTGAAGGGCTCGCCCATGATCGAGCCGCACAGCGTGGGAATGGAACCGGGCATTGCGGGGTGTCCTTGCGGGGAAAATCAGGCGGCTGCCTGGACGGCAAAGGCCGCCAGGTCGAAGGGCGCGGCGGGCTGCCGCCCGGCGAGCGCGTCCAGCAGGTTGCGCGTGGCGAGTTCGGCCATGGCGCGCCGGGTCTCATGCGTGGCCGAGCCGATATGGGGCAGGGCTGTCACCCTGGGATGGCTGCGCAGCGGTGAATCCTGAAGCAGCGGCTCGGTGGCGAAGACGTCCAGCCCGGCCGCGCGCAGGTGGCCGCTGTCGAGCGCCGCGAGCAGCGCGTCTTCCTGCACGATCTGGCCGCGGGCGCCGTTGACGAAGATGGCGCCCGGCTTCATCAGCGCGAACTCGCGCAGGCCCATCAGGCCGCGCGTGCTTTCGGTCAGGGGCAGCGTGACGGCGACAATATCGGCTCGCTGCAACGCATCGTCGAGCTCCATCCGGGTGGCGCGTCCCACCAGGTCGGACGGCTCCGCGGCAGTCTCGTTGACGTAGAGCACCTCCATGCCGAAGCCGAGCGCCGCGCGGCGTGCCACGGCCTGGCCGATGCGGCCGAAGCCCAGGATCGCCAGGGTCTTGCCGTGCACGTCCCAGCCGAACAGGCTTTCGCCGATATTGGCGGTCCAGCGGCCTTCGCTCACATGGGCCGCCAGTTCGACCAGGCGGCGGCTCGTGGCCATGATGAGCGCGAAGACGGTGTCGGCGGTGGTCTCTGTGAGTACGCCGGGCGTATGGCACAGGGTGATGCCGCGCCGGTGCAGGCAGGGGAGGTCGTAGTTGTCGACGCCCACCGAAATACTCGAAATCACCTCCAACTGGCCCGCTTCGGCCAGTTCCGCCGCGCCCAGCTTCACGCTGGAGCCGATCAGGCCATGGGCGTTTGCCAGCGCGGCGCGGAAGGCCGGCCGTTGTGCCGGCTGGCGCGGGTCGGCCACGATCACGTCATGCTCCGACTCGATCCTGGCGAGCAGGTCGTCAGGAATCGGACGGAACACCAGTACCTTCTTGCGCATGGGAAATCCTTGCTTTGGCTTCACAAACTGGCAGCCGCCAGTTGGGCATGGGTCGGCAGGCCTTCGGTATCGCCCCGCACCTGCACAGCCCGCGCGCCGATCCAGGCGCCGCGCCGGACGGCGTCGCCCACCGGCCTGCCTTCCAGCAGCGCGCTGATCACGCCCACGGCAAAGCCATCGCCGGCGCCAACGGTGTCGACGACACGCTCGACGCTGAATGCCTCGACATGGCCGGTGCCGGCCTCGCCATCGAAGTAGGCGCCGTCGGCACCAAGCTTCACCACCACCAGCCTGGCGCCGCGCGCACGGTAGAAGGCGGCAATGCGTTCCGGCTCGGCATGGCCGGTGAGGAAGCGGCCTTCCTCGATGCCGGGCAGCACCCAGTCGCACTGTTGCGCGAGGTCGTTCAGCGTCTCGCGCATCAGCTCGGGCGAGGCCCACAGCGTGGGCCGCAGGTTGGGATCGAATGAGATCGTGCGGCCGGCGGCCTGCATGGTGGCGATGGCCTGGCGTGTGGCAGCCTGCGTGCCTGCGGCCAGCGCGGGGAACACGCCGGTGACGTGCAGATGCCGCGAGCGCCGCAGCCACCTGCCGTCCAGGTGCTCCGGGTTCATGCGGCTGGCCGCCGAGCCGCGGCGGTGGTATTCGACGGGCGGATCGCTGCCGTCGTCGACCCGGCCCTTGAACTGGAAACCGGTGCGCTCACCGGGCTCGCACACCACCTGGCTGCAATCCACGCCTTCGCGCTGCATTTCCCCGAGCAGGTAGCGGGCCATCGAGTCGTCGCCCAGCCGGCTGGCCCATCCGACCTTCAGGCCCAGGCGCGACAGGCCGATGGCTACATTGGTCTCGGCACCGGCGGTGCGCTTGTGGAAGGTCTGCGCGGTTTCGAGCGGCCCGGCTTCGCCGGCGACCAGCATCAGCATCGCCTCGCCCAGCGTGACTACATCAAGATCGGTGCTCATGCGGGAATCTCCACCGAACGCAGTACTTCGACATGATGGCGCGTGACCTGCACCAGGTCTTCGCCTTGCAGCGGGAATTCGATCGCACGCGCAACGTGCGTGGGCAGGCGGCGCAAGACGCTGCGCCATGGTGCGGCCGACTGGTCAAGCGGCACCGCGATCCATTTGGCGGGCGTGCGCTGCACGCCTTTGCAGTGCACGTAGCCGACGCCGGCGCCGAAGACCTGCGCGGCGTCGAGCGGGTCTTCGCCGGTCCAGTGCCAGTTGCCCATGTCGAAGGTCATCGGCACGGACTGGCCGAGCGCGCTGGTACGCGCGAAGAAGTCGCGCAGCGGCGGCACGGTGCCGGCTTGGGCGGTCTGGTCGTTTTCCACGACGAGTTCGATGCCATCGTGCCGCAGCCAGGGAAGCAGTGCTTCCAGCGCCATGCCTTCCCGATAGCCGCCAAGCGACATCTTGACCCGGGTCGCACGGAGCGCCAGCGCGGTGGCGAAGGCGCGGTCGAGCGCGGCAGCATCGAGGCTGCCTGCGTCATTCCACAGGCCTTCCGGGCTGGACCACACCACGCTCAGTCCATGCTGCTGGGCGACCTCGCGCTGTTCAATGACTTCATCCTTGTGCCCGCGCTGGAGTTCGCCGCGGAATTCCACGCCGTCCGCGCCGGCTGCCGCGGCAATCCGTGCCAGTGCAGCCTGTCCGTCGCGCAGGGCGAGGTCGGCGCCATAGGCCGTCAGCGAGATCAGCACCGGCGGGCGCGAAGAACCATCTGCTTGCCACTGGCTCATTTCAGTGCTCCCGCGCTGAGGAATTGCTGCAGTTCCGCTGTCTGCGGCTGCGCGAACAGCGCCTTCGACGGACCCGCCTCGTGGACCTTGCCCTGGTGCATGAAGATGGTGGTATGCGCCATGCGGCGCGCGAACTCCATCTCGTGCGTGACCAGCACCATGGTCATGCCGGAGGCGGCCAGGTTCTCCATGACCCGAAGCACTTCCGCCGTCAGCTCGGGGTCGAGCGCGGAGGTGACCTCGTCGAACAGCATCACCTTGGGCTCCATCGCCAGCGAACGGGCGATGGCCACGCGCTGCTGCTGGCCGCCCGATAGTTGCTCGGGGTAGCAGTCCTTCTTGTCGAGCAGGCCGACCTGGGTCAGCACCTGGTCGACGATGCCGTCGATCTTGCCTGCGGCGAGCTTCTTCACGATGGATGGCGCCAGGGCGATGTTCTGGCCCACGGTCAGGTGCGGAAACAGGTTGTAGCTCTGGAACACCATGCCCACGTCGCGGCGCAGGTCGAGCAAGCGCTTCCGGTCGTGATCCAGCTTGTGCCCGGCGACGGTGATATTGCCGGCGTTGATCGTCTCCAGGCCATTCAGGCAACGCAGCATGGTGCTCTTGCCGGAGCCGCTGCGGCCGATGATGGCGACCACCTGGCCCGGCTCGATCGCAAACGAAACGCCCTTCAGGACTTCGACGGCGCCATACGACTTGTGCACGCCTTGTGCTTCAACGATTGACATGGAGCGTCCTTTCCATGCGCCGGGCTGCCGCCGACAGCGGGAAGCAGAGCGCGAAGTAGATAAGTGCGACGACGACGAAGACCGCGAAGGGCTGGAAGGTCGCGTTGTTGATCAGCTGGCCGGCGCGGGTCAGTTCGATGACGCCGATGATGGAAGTGATCGAGGTGTTCTTGACCAGCTGGACCGAGAACCCCACCGTGGGCGGCAAGGCCAGCCGCACCGCCTGTGGCAGCACCACGTAGCGCAGCTGCTGCCAGCGGGTGAGGGCGAGCGCTTCGCTGGCTTCCCACTGTCCTTGCGGCACGGCCTCGATGCAGCCGCGCCAGATCTCGCCAAGGTAGGCGCTGGCGTAGATCGACATCGCCAGCATGGCAGCGACCATCGGCGACAGCTTGAACCCGAGCACGGAGAGTCCGTAGTAGCTCAGGAACAGCACGATCAGCACCGGCGTCCCTTGCACGACCTGGATATAGGCCGTGCTGGCGAGGCGCAGCAGCGGGCTTCTGGAGGTACGCGCCAGTGCCACCAGGAAACCGGCCAGCGTACCGCCGATGAAGGCAAGCAAAGTCACCCACAGCGTCCAGCGCGCCGCCAGCAGCAGGATTTCAAGATGATTCCAGGAGAACTCGGTGATCATTTCGCGCTCCCTGCAACCGCTGCCGTCAGTTCCGTTTGCGCCAGCGGCGCGATCCGGGCCGTGCGGGCCAGCTTTCGTGCGCGCGCCACCACGCGGCGCCGCTTGAACACCACGTTGCCGATCAGGCCGAACATTGCGCGCAGCAGCAGTGCCAGCCCGATATAGACGAACATGACCAGGATGTAGCTCTCGAAGGTGCGGAAGGTCTGCGAATCGACATGGCTGGCAACTGCCGTCAGCTCTTCCACCGAGATCGTCGACACCACGCTCGACGTCAGCATCATCAGCGTGAACTGGCTGGTCAGGGCCGGATAGACCTTCTCGAAGGCCGGCACCAGCGCGACGTGGCGGATCAGCTGCCAGCGTGTCATGCCCAGCGCGGCGGCGGCTTCAAGCTGCGAGCGGTGCACCGCCTGCAGGCCGGCCCGGATGATTTCCGTCGAGTAGGCGCCGAGGTTGACGGTCATGGCAATCACCGCGGCGGTGACGGCATCGATCTGCAGGCCCACGGTTGGCAAGCCGAAGAAGATGATGAAGAGCTGGATCAGGAAGGGCGTGTTGCGGATCGCCTCGACGTAGGCCCGGGTGGCACGCTGCAGCCACGGACCGCCGAATGCGGCCGCAATGGCGCCGGCGGTGCCGACCACGGTACCAAGCAGGATCGAGCCGAAGCTGAGCGCCAGCGTCATCGCCGCGCCTTCCGCGAAGCGATCCAGCTGCGACAGCACCGGGGTCCATTCGAATTGATAGTTCATGCGGGTCTCCTGGCACGCCGGCTGGCGCCGGCGCGCAACCTCAGACGGCCTGGTTCAGAACGCTTGCAGCGCGGGCAGCGCCTTGCCGGTCCACTTCTGCGCAATGGCGTCGAGTTCGCCATTCAGCTTGACGTAGGAGATGGTGGTGTTGAGCCACTGGCGCAGCTCGAAGGCGTCGCGGCGCACGGCCATCGAATTGGGCTGCACCGAGAATGCGAACTTGGCGTCGAACTTGCCGGCGCCGCGCGCCTTCATGATCTCGTTGCCGGTGGTATTGGGCAGGGCAATGGCTTCGACCTGGTTGCTGATCAGGGCCTGCGCGCAGGTGGCATCGTCCTCGAAGCGGACGATGTTCATGCCGGGCACGGCCAGCCGGGTCAGCGCGGTGTCCTGCGTGGTGCCGCGCGTCACGCCTACCTTCTTCTTCCCGAGTTCCGTCAGCTTGGCGTACTTGGCAGCGACGGGAGCAAAGATGGTCAGCTCGAACGCGCTGTAGGGCGCGCTGAACATGATGGCCCGCGCGCGCTCGGGCGTCGGCGCCAGCGTGGCGACCAGGAAATCGACCTTGCCGGCCTCCAGCGCCGGAATCCGGCTGGGCGAGGTGAGGGGAACGATATCGACCGGAACGCCCAGGTACTTGCCGAGCAGGTTGGCTACGTCGACGTCATAGCCGGCGGGTTTGCCGGTGGCGTCGGTGGTGCCGAAGGGCGGCGCGCCGGTCACCACGCCGATGGTGACCTTGCCCTTCTTGACGATCTCGGCGACGGTCTGCGCCTGGGCGGTGAAAGCGGCGCTGGTCAGGACCAGCAGAGTCAGCACGGGCGCGGCTACGCGGCGCAACAAGCGTTGGACGTTCATCAATGTCTCCTGTTATGGAATGTGTCGCTGGCGTCGCAGCGTTTGGCAAGCACCGTCTTGAAACCGGTTTCAGAATTATAGGAAACCGGTTTCAGAGATCCAGCAGTGGAAACCCTTACGGGCAAAAACCGCGTTTGGCGGATGCGGAAACAGGCACGTCAGGCACCCGCTGGACGTGCGCAGCGGGTGCAGGCATGGATCAGGCGGGCACGGCGGACGCCGGCGGGGAAGGGCTCTGCAATCAGGCGCGGCGGGTGGATCCGCGCGTGACCAGGGTGCCGGGCAACAGCACCCGGCGCGGCGGCAGTTGCGCGCCTTGCAGGCGCTCGATCAGGCAGTTGGTGGCGACGCGCCCGATATCGTCGGTGGGCTGGGAAATGGCGCTGAGGCCAGGGCCGACCAATGCGGCCCATTCCGGATCATCGAAGCCGATCAGGCCCAGGTCGGCGCCAAGTTGCCACCCCAGTCTGGCGGCGGATGCGGCCACGCGCAGCGAGATCACCGCGTTGGCCGCCAGCACGGCAACGGGTGCCTGTCCGGCGCCACGGCGCAGCGCGCGGAGCGCTTCATCCAGGGCATCGTCGTCACCCCGCTGGGCTTCAAAAACGGTCCCGCCAACCGTGTCCGCGTGTTCGGCGACAAAGGCCTGGAACGCGCGCGCGCGCTCATTGCGCGAGCTGATGGCCTTGATCGGCTCGCTGATGAACAGCAGGTGCCGGTAGCCGGCTTCGACCAGGTGGCCGGCGGCTTCCTGTACGGCGGTCAGGTTGTCCAGGGCCACCAGGTCGACTTCGGCATCACCGACCTTGCGGTCGACCAGTACCACTGGCTTGCCCAATTGCGCCGCATCGGCCAGGGCGCCGGCATCGTGGCCCAGCGTGTGCAGGATGAAACCCTCGACCCGGTACGCCGACAGCGAGCGAATGGCCTCACGCTCCAGTTGCTCGTCATTGCCGAGGTTGAACAGCATCACCATATAGCCGGCGTCGCGACAGGCCTTCTCAACGCCGCGCAGCACGGCCACCGAGAACGAATTGGAGACATCCGCAACCACCAGCCCGATCAGGCGCGACTTGCCGCGCTTGAGCCCCTGCGCCATCGGGCTGGGGCTATAGCCGAGCGCGCGGATGGCCGCGGCGACGCGCGCCTCGACGTCCGCGGACAACTGCTCGCCGCCCCGGTTCAGGTAGCGCGATACGGTTGCCTTGGAGACACCCGCATAGTCGGCAACGTCCTGGATGGTGAGCTTCTCTGCGGGTTTCTGGTCGGACACAGGTCGGATAACAGGGCGCGGCATAGGATTCGGGTCTCGGTGAAACCAGTTTCACGATTATGCCTCGGGCGTGTCGGGATATGCCAGCCTGCGGGCCATCCGATTGTGCGAGGCCGTAATTGGGCTCCGATACCTCGTGCGGCGAACCGGCGAAGGGCCAGACTCCCTTGCCGCTTATCCCGAATGAGCCAGCGCTACCGCATCGGCACCTGCCGGAAACCGAAGCAGCCCGGACCTGTCGTTGGCGGCACGCCAAACCGCTTCGGCCACCTCGGCCTCGGTCGTCACCGCTGCCGGTTGCGAGAGTGAAGCAAAGATGCGCTGCGCGAAAGACGCGTACGCCTCGGGGATCAGGCCCTCCATGCGCGGTCCCCCGTTGCTGGTAAAGCGCGTGGTCGGACCGTAGCCCGGCTCGACCAGCTTCACGCTCACCCTGAACGCTTCGAGCTCGAACGCGAGCGACGCGGTGAAGCCTTCGATGGCCATCTTGCTCGCGGTGTAGACGGCCACCATCGGCATCGGCGCCAGCGTAGTGCTCGAGGTCACGTTCACCACCACGCCCGACCCGCGCGCCCGGAACTGCGGCAGCACCGCCTGGGTCATCGCCATCACGCCGAAGGTGTTGGTCTCGAACACCTCGCGCGTCGTGGCCATCGGCGTGGCCTCAAAGGCGCCAAACAGGCCGATGCCCGCGTTGTTGACGAGCACGTCGATGGGCCCGCTTGCTTCAAGCGCGGCGGCGATGCTATCGGGCTTCGTCACGTCGAGCGCCAGCATGCGGATCTGGTGGGATCTGGGCAAGAGTTCTTCGTTCGGCGTTCGCATGGTGGCGATAACGTTCCAGCCCTGCGCGTGGAAGTGGCGCGCGGTTTCAAGGCCATAGCCAGAGGAGCAGCCGGTAATCAACACGGTTTTCATGGGAATTTCGGTGGTGGTTTTGATGTCGGCAACGATAGCGGGGCTGCGACGGACTGCCTACAATGAAAAGTCCAGATTTCATTTGCAATCGTCCGGCGATGAGCGATCCCCTGTCAGAAGTCATCTCACTGCTGCAGCCGCGTGCCGTGTTCTCCAAGTCCATCAGCGGCGCCGGCCGCTGGGGTGTTCGCTACGCTGACTTCGGCCAGCCAAGCTTCTGCGCCGTGCGCGAGGGCAGCTGTCGTCTCGCCGTCGACGGCCACCATGCCATCACGCTTGAGGCAGGCGACTTCGTGCTCCTGCCGGCAACGCCGGGCTTCACCCTGTCGGGTTTTGAGCCGGTGGCGCCCGAGCGCATCGACCCCAAGGTGGCGTCTGCGCCGACGGGCGAAGTCCGTCACGGCAGGCGCGGTGGACGTCCCGATGTGCGACTGCTCGGCGGCTACTTTGTCTTTGACTCGTCCAATGCCGCGCTGCTGGTGTCGCTGTTGCCGGCGCTGGTGCATGTGCGCGGCGCCGAGCGGCTTTCGGCCATCGTTCGGCTCGTCGGCGAGGAATCGGGTGAACGGAGGTCGGGCCGCGAGCTCGTGCTCACGCGCCTGGTGGAGGTGCTGCTGATCGAAGCGCTGCGCTCAACGTCGGGGGAGGACGCACCCCCGGGCTTGCTGCGTGGCCTGGCCGATGCCCGACTCGCGTCAGCGATGCGGCAGATGCACGCCGATCCCGCGCGCACGTGGACGGTGGCCCAACTCGCAAAGAAGGCCGCGTTGTCGCGCTCGACCTTTTTTGAGCGCTTCACCCGCGCCGTTGGAATGCCACCGATGGAATACCTGATCGCCTGGCGCATGGCTGTGGCGAAGGACCTGCTCCGTCGCCATGACTTCGGGATCGCCGAGGTTGCCGAACGGGTCGGCTACGGCTCGGCAAGTACCTTCAGCACCGCGTTCAGCCGGCACGTCGGCCAGCCACCGAGTCTCTACGCGCGCAAACGTTAGAACGTCGCATGGAACGCGACTGCACCGGACAGAGGGCTCGCTTTGGTTGTGGAAAATGACCTGCCCGGTTGCCTCAGGCAGGTCACCGTGTGCGTCAGACCAGCCTGGTTTCGACGTGGATGCTGCCGTGCAGGGCCTTCGAGTACGGGCAGGTCCGGTGCGCGGTATCCACCAGTGCCTGGGCCACTTCACGGTCGATGCCGGGGATATGGACATTGAGCCGGGCCTGCAGCAAATAGGCCTCGCCAGCGCTGCCCAGATCAACCTCGGCGTCGACCGAAAGCTCGGCCGGCAGCTTCACTTTCATCTTGCCGGCGGCCAGCCCGATCGCGCCGATAAAGCACGCCGACCATCCCGCGGCGAGCAGTTGCTCCGGGTTCGTGCCCTGGCCTTTGGTGCCCGGCGAGGACAGTTGAAGGTTCAGCCGGCCGTCATCGCTGTGGGCTTCGCCGTCGCGTCCGCCTGCGGTGATGTGGACTTTGCCGGTGTACAGCACTTTTTCGATACGGGTCATGATGCGTTCCTTGGTCATTCAGAGAGTTGGGGCTCAGGCGTAGGCGCCGTCAAGATAGGGGTCGACACTGCGCGCCGGGTCCGCCGACACGCCGGTGCGGTCCAGGCCGGACAGGGTGCGTGCGCCGTCGTAGTACGGATCAACGTTGCGCGCACCGTCCGTGAACGGGTCGACGGCACGCGCGCCGTCGCTGTACGGGCTGCGTGCCTCTTGCACGGAGCGGGCACCGTCGGTGAAGGGGTCTCGCGCGCCCGGCTGGGGCAGTGCGGCGGCCTGCGCACCGGCAGCGGCGGCAACCAGGGCGATGGCGAAGACAAAGCGCTTGGCGATGTTGTGGGTAGTCATGATCGTCTTCCTTAAAGGTTTGGGTTCGGTATTGCGCGGCAGGGACTGGCTTCGTTGAGGTTCGCCGCCGGGCCACGGAATGCATTTAAGGCGATCGATGTATCTGGCCCGTAGCGCGTGAGAGGTGTCTCCGTCGAAACACGTATCGTTGCGGCTGCGTGATACAGACGGGTACAAATTCATGCGCGAACGGGCTGGGGAGCCGCATCGGCAGGGGACTCGGACAGGCCTATGCGCCACATTCTGCGCCTTGGCATGCACCTAGGGTTTCTCCCGAAAATCGTCCGTACTCCCTTGTTTTGATTGTGATTCTGGTTGAACGGCAGCCGTTGCAAGTCGTGGCGGTGACTAACTTCGACCTTGACCATCCGTCGAAACCGCCGATAATGCAAACGTTTGCAAAGGAGGCAAAACATGGAAACTTCCAGCGAGCGGCAGGCGCCACAAGGCGAGCGTCTGGCGCTGATCGAGGACGAACACTCGGTGACAGGCGTGGTCCAGGCGGCCATGGCCAATACCACCAATCCCCGCCTGCGCTTCATCATGGATTCCCTGGTGCGGCACCTTCACGGGTTCCTGTCCGAGGTGCGGCTGTCCGACGAGGAATTCGAGCTTGCCCTGTGGTATATCGCCAGCCTGGGCCATGCGACCAATGCCAAACATAACGAGGTTGTCCTGGCTGCCGACGTGCTGGGGCTGTCGACGCTGGTGACCGTCATGAACAACAGCACCAGGGACGGGCGCACGCCCGGCGCGCTGCTCGGCCCGTTCTATCGCGCCAACGCGCCGCGTTATGACTGCGGTGACTGCGTGGTGCAGGACGACGCGCCTGGCTTGCCGCTGCTGGTCAGCGGCACCGTGCGGGCGACCGATGGCACGCCGCTGCCAGGCGCGCTGGTCGAGATCTGGCAGGCGTCGCCGGTGGGACTGTATGACAACCAGGATCCGACCCAGCCCGACCGCAACCTGCGCGGCTGCTTCCATACCGATGAAAGCGGCGGCTATCACTTTCGCACGGTGCGGCCTGCCGGCTATCCGGTGCCGACCCACGGCCCGGTAGGCACGTTGCTGGCCGAGCAGCAGCGCCATCCGTACCGGCCGGCGCATATCCATTTCATCGTCGCGGCGCCGGGTTACCGGACGCTCGTCACCCAGGTGTTTGCCGACGCGCCGGACAAGCTGGAATCCGATGTCACGTTCGGCGTGCATCGGCAACTGGTTGGCGATCTCCGGCTGCACCACCAAGGCCCCAGCCCGTGGGGCGATGTGCCGGCGCCGTTTTACACGCTGGCGTTCGATTTCACGCTGGAGCCCGGCGAGCAGACCTTCCCGAAGCCGCCGATCGACTGAAGGCCGAATCGGCTTCCCCTGACCCATTCCCACATTGAAACCATGAGTGCTACTTCTCTTTCCGGCAAGGTGGCCGTGATCCTCGGCGGCACCGGTGCCATCGGCTTTGCCGCCGGTGAAACGCTGGCGCGCCTTGGCGCAAGCGTCGTGCTGACCGGGCGCGACGCCGACAAGGCGGCCAGTGCCGCGGCGGCCTTGCCGGCCGGCAACCATCTTGCCGCCGTGGCCGAGATTGCCGACAGCGCCTCGCTGCGCGCGCTGGCCGACGAGGTCAGCCATCACTACGGCCGCGTCGATATCCTGGTGAACACCGCGGGCTTTACGCGGGCGATCCCGCACGCCGACCTCGACGCCCTGGACGATGCGCTGATCGATGAACTGTTTGCCGTCAACTGGCGCGGTCAGTTTGCCGCGATCCGTGCGTTCGCGCCGCACCTGCGCGCCAATGGCGACGGGCTGGTGGTCAATGTCGGGTCGATCGCCGGCCGTACGGGGCAGGGCAGCAATGTTGCGTACTGCGCTGCCAAGGCCGGGCTCGATGTCATGGCGATGTCGCTCGGGCGCGCGCTGGCGCCGCATATCCGCGTGCTGAACGTTTCACCGGGCGTGGTCGATACCGCCTTCGTGCCGGGACGCGACAGCGGTTTCAACGAGCGCGCCGCCAAGTCGACGCCGCTCAAGCGCGTCGGCCAGGCACAGGACGTGGCCGATGCCATCGCTGCCTGCGCGACGTCACTGCGCTTTGCCACTGGCACCACCATCGTCGTGGACGGCGGCCGCCAGCTTGGATAGGCCAGGCCCCTCCATGTCTACCCAATAGCATTTCCATTACTGACCTTCGCTCATGCACGCACGCAAGACCATCATCACCTGCGCGGTGACCGGCAATATCGTCACCCCGGAGCAGCACCCCGGCTTGCCGGTCACGCCGGCCCAGATTGCCGACGCCGCGCTGGAAGCCGCCGAGGCCGGCGCAGCCGCCGCCCACATCCACGTGCGCGACCCTGAAACGGGGCGCCCGTCGATGTCGCTCGACTACTACGCCGATGTCATCGACCGCATCCGCAAGCGCAACCGCTCGCTGATCATCAACCTCACCACCGGACCCGGTGGCCGCTTCGTGCCGAGCGAGGACGAGCCGCGCGTGGCCGCGCCCGGCACCACGCTGCTGCATCCCTCGAAGCGCGTCGAACACATCGCGGCGCTGCGCCCGGACGTCTGCTCGCTCGACTTGAACACCATGAATTCAGGCGGCGACGTGGTCATCAACACGCCCACCAACGTGCGCAAGATGGCCAGCGTGATCCGCGCGGCCGGCGTCATGCCCGAGCTGGAGATCTTCGATTCCGGGGACCTGAACATGGCGCTCGACTTTATCCGTGAAGGCGTGCTGGACGGTCCCGGCCTGTGGACCCTGGTGCTGGGCGTGAAGTACGGCTTTGCGCCCACGCCGGAAACCATCTTCTACGCGCGCAACATGCTGCCCGCCGGCGCCCACTGGTCGGCCTTCGGCATCGGCCGCGCGGAGTTCCCGATCGTGGCCCAGGCATGGCTTGCAGGCGGACACGTGCGCGTCGGCATGGAAGACAACATCTATCTTGAGAAGGGCGTGCTGGCGCCAAGCAACGCGGCGCTGGTCGCCAAGGCGCGTGACATCGTCAGGTCGCTCGGCGGCGAGATTGCATCGTCGGCCGAGGCCCGGCGCACGCTTGGGCTGCGCGAAGCCTGACCCCCGCCATACAGAACTAAACATTTCAGGAAGGAATCACCATGAACACCATTCGAGTCAGCGAAAAAGCCGCCAATATCGATGTCCTGCAGCTGGAGCTGCTCGGCGTGCCGCGTCCGGAAGCGGCGCCGGGTCAGGTCATCATCGAAGTGGCCAGCGCCGGCGTGAACCCGAGCGACGTGAAGGCAACGCTCGGCATGATGCCGCATGCGATCTGGCCGCGCACGCCAGGCCGCGACTATGCAGGCCTGGTCGTCGACGGTCCCACCGAACTGCTGGGCCAGCAGGTCTGGGGCAGCGGCGGCGAGCTCGGCATCCGCCGCGACGGCACGCATGGCAAGTACCTGCGCATCCAGGCCAGCGCGGTGCGCGCCAAGCCGGCGTCGGTGTCGCTGCTGGAAGCCGGCGCCGTGGGGGTGCCGTTCATCACCGCCTATGAAGGGCTGCGCCGCGCGGGCATGCCGCAGGCTGGCAGCACCGTGCTGGTGTGTGGCGGCAACGGCAAGGTGGGGCAGGCAACGATCCAGATCGCCACGGCGCTCGGCGCGCGCGTCTTTGCCGTGGAGCGCACCGCCGAGGCGTATCGTGGCCATGCCAGCGGCGACGTGCGCATGATCGATGCCAGCAGCGAATCCATCGCCGCGGTGGTGCGCGAAGAGACCGACGGGCACGGTGCGGATATCGTCTACAACACGGTGGGAAGCCCCTACTTCGAACAGGCCAACCAGGCCATGGCGATCGGCGCGGCGCAGATCTTCATCTCGACCATCGAGAAGCCGGTGCCGTTCGATATCTTCGCCTTCTATCGTGGCCAGCACACCTATGTGGGCGTCGACACCCTTGCGCTGGACAGCAACGCCTGCGCGGGCATCCTTGACCAGCTCGCACCGATGTTTGCCTCGGGTGCGCTGCGGCCGTTCCCGGTCCTTTCCGACTACACCTATGCGCTCTCCAACGCCAAGGAGGCCTACCGGGCGGTCCTGCAGGGCGCGACCGAACGCGTGGTGCTGAAGCCATGAACACGACCCGGTTCGCAAAGGCGCCAGCCTACTTCCCGGCGAATCATGAAGGCATGCACTGCCTGCGCCTGCAAGGGCATGAAGCGGGACCGTCCGAAGCCTTGTGGATGGGGGTCTCGGTACTGCTGCCGGGCGGCCATACGTCGATGGATGCCTCGCCGGTGGAAAAGCACTACGTCGTGCTGGAAGGCGAAGTCCGCATCGCCACGCCCGACGAGGTCGTGACGCTGGCCCAGTTCGATTCCGTGTGCCTGGCGCCGGGTGAGGCGCGGCAGGTGTCGAACCCGGGTAACCGGCCGGCGATGCTGCTGCTGGCGATGCCGTATCCCAAGGGCTGATTTTCTCGGGCCGAACTGCAAACGATTGCAAAAAAGAGCGGAGCAGACGGCCCGCCGACAACAACCACGACAAACCAGGGGAGACAAAGCAAATGCAACCCATCAGAAAGCGCAGCCATCTGCTCGTGCTGGCCATGGCCGCAGGCTGTGGCGGTGAGGCCTGCGCGCAGTCAGCCGTGACCCTGTACGGGCGCATCAATACGGCACTGGAGTATTCCTATGCCAACACCGCGACCGACGGTTCCCGCCTTGGCGGCGTGGGGCGCCTGACCAACAACCGCTCGGTCTTCGGCATGCGTGGCGAAGAAGCCCTGGGCGGCAGCCTGAAAGCGATCTGGCAGATCGAAAGCAATTTCTCGCTCGATACCGGCCAGGGCCAGGTGGCCGGGCGCAATACGCGGGTGGGGCTGCAGGGCGATGCTGGCACGCTGTTCCTGGGGCACTGGCAGACGCCATACACCGAATCGACGCTGGCCTATGACCCGTACTATCCGACCACTGCCGGCTATATGGCGCTGATCGGCAACGGCTCCACGTCCAGTTCCGACAACGTGCAGGACACCAGCTCGTTCGACCGCCGGCAGAAGAACATCATCGTCTACAAGACGCCGTCGTTCGCCGGCTTCAGCGGCGCCGCGGCGTGGGGCGTGAACGAGGAGAAGACCACCGTACCGCGCAATCCCGGCTTGTATTCGTTCTCGGCCGCCTACGACAACGGCCCGCTCAACGTGGCGCTGGCCTATGAAGTCCACCAGCACTACCAGACCGCCGGCCGCAACGATGACGCGATGAAGGCGGGCGTCTCGTACAAGTTCCCGACCACCACCGTGGCGCTGCTCTATGAACGGCTCCACTACCGCACCGCGACCGGTGACCTGACCCGCAACGGGTACTACGCCTCGGTGGTGCAAAAGCTCGGGCCGGGCAGCGTGCGCGTCGGTTTTGGCCTTGCCAGCAATGGCGCGGGCAATGCGACCGAGACCGTGGGCTTCTTCCGCAGCGGCGCGGAAACGGGCGCCACGCAGATCACGGTCGGCTACGACTATCCGCTGTCCAAACGCACAGCGCTGTATGCGTACTACAGCCGCATCAACAACAAGCGCAATGCGATCTACGACTTTGCCATCAATGAACTGGGCGTGAGCGCGGGTGCAGACCCGCAGACGGTCGCGCTCGGCATGCGGCACTTCTTCTGAGGCAGAACGGCACGCCCGCATGGGCGCGCCGCATTCAACGGCGATGCGCGGTGCCCGCGCTCGCTTCTGAAGTGAGGAGACACACAGAATGATTCGATCCATCCAAGGCACCGTGCTGGCGCTGGCGTCATCGCTGATGCTGGCGGCCGCGCCCGCCGTCCACGCGCAACCGCAATACCCCAGCAAGCCGATCCGGCTGGTGGTGCCGTTCTCGGCCGGCAGCGCCACCGACATCCTGGCGCGCATCATCGGCAGCAAGATGGGCGAGGGCGGCACCTACCAGGTGATCGTCGACAACCGCCCCGGCGCCGGCGGCACCCTGGGCGCCACCGGCGTGGCCAAGGCGGCGCCGGACGGCTACACGCTGATCCTGGTTTCGGTCGGGCACGCCATCAACGCCACGCTGTATCCCAAGCTCTCGTATGACACGGTGAAGGACTTCGCACCGGTCTCGCTGGTGGCGACGGTCCCCAATGTGCTGGTGGTCAATGCCGGCAGCAAGTACAAATCGGTGCGGGACGTTGTCAACGCCGCCAAGGCGACGCCGGGAGCGCTGAATTTCGACTCGGCGGGTTCCGGCAGCTCTACGCACCTGAGCGGCGAGATGTTCAAGATGCAGGCCGGCATCGACATCGTCCATATCCCGTACAAGGGCACGGGCGAAGCGCTGACCGACGTCATGGCTGGCCGGGGCGACATGATGTTCGCGCCCAGCGTATCGGCCATGCCGTTCGTCAAACAGGGCAAGCTGCGGGCGCTGGCGGTCACCACGGCCAGGCGCGCCAGCGCGCTGCCGGATATTCCGACGGTGGCGGAGTCCGGCTTCCCCGGCTACGCGTTCGACTCCTGGTTCGGCGTGCTGGCGCCCGCCGGCACCCCGAAGGAAGTCGTCGATGCGCTCAATGCCGAGATCGGCAAGGCACTGGCCGCGCCGGATGTGCGCGAGCGCCTGGCCGCCCAGGGCGCGGAGCCGAAGCGCTCGTCGCCGCAGGAGTTTGCCGCCTATATCCAGGCGGAGATCGGCAAGCTGGCGCCGGTGGTCAGGCAATCCGGCGTGAAGGCGGGGCAGTAGCGCTAGCCCGAAGGCGAGCGGCGACGGCGCGGGGGTGGCTTAGAATGGCGTATTCCAACTCTCCCCGGGCTGCCGCCCCGCCAACTGCCGTCATGCCCGAGCGCAAGCGCCTCACCCTGAAAGACCTGGCTGCCGAGATCGACGTGCATTACTCGACCGTCTCGCGAGTGATGAACCCGGCCACGCGGCACCTGGTGGCTGAGGAAGTGGCGGCTCGCATCCTGGCGGTTGCCGAGGCCCGCGGCTTCCGCCCCAATCGCATCGCGGCGGGGCTGCGCACCCAGCGTTCCGGACTGGTGGGCGTGGTGCTGCCGGATATTTCCAACCCGGTGTTTCCGCCGATCCTGGCCGGGATTGAATCCGTGCTGGCGCAGCAAGGCTACGTGCCAATTGTGGTCAATGCCGGTACCGACAAAAGCCGGCAGCGTTTTGTCATCGACCAGATGATCGGCCAGCAGGTAGAAGGACTGGTGCTCGCCACCGCGGAACGGGACGATCCGATCCTCGCGTACTGCCTCAAGCAGCATATCCCCGTGGTCACGGTCAACCGCGGCGAAGACACGGGCCGGGTGTCCTGCGTGGTGAGCGACAACCTGCTGGCGATGCGGCAGACGGTCGACCACCTGGTCGGCCTGGGCCACCGCCGCATCGGGCATATTGCCGGGCCAGCCTCGCTGTCGACCGGCTTCCTGCGTCGCGAGGGCTTCCTTCAGGCGGTAAAGCGCCACCGCCTGCGCCGCGGCGAATGGCAAGTCATGGAAGCCGCCAGCTATTCGCGTGAAGCCGGCCGGCTCGCTTGCGAGCAACTCTTCGCGGCATTCCCGCAGATGACCGCCATCGCCGCCGGCAATGACCTGGTGGCGATGGGCTGCTACGACTTCCTGCGCGAGCGCGGCATGCGTTGCCCCGAGGACGTCTCGGTGGTGGGCCACAACGACATGCCTTTCGCCGACGCCCTGACGCCGCCGCTGACCACCGTGCGCATTGCCGTCCACGAAATGGGCGAGGAGGCTGCCCGCCTCCTGCTCAGGAAGATCGACAAGCCAGCCTCCGATGCCGTCACCGTGCAACTGACGCCGCAACTGATCGTGCGGGGTTCCACGGCAGCACCACGCGAAGAGGCATAGCCGAGGCCAAAGCCGGCAGTCAGGCGCGGGCGCCGTCCTGGTAGGGATCGAAGCTGCGCGCCGGATCAGCGGACGGACCCGTGCGGTCCCACCCGGCCAGGATGCGTTCACCCTTATCGTACGGATCGACATTGCGCGCGCCCTCGGTGTACGGGTCGCGTGCGTCCTGCACGGCGCGGGCGCCGTCGGTGAATGCGTTGCGTGCGTCCTGCACGGAACGTGCGCCTTCGCTGAACGGATCGCGTGCGCCGGGACCGGCGGCCTGGGCGCCGGCGGCGGCAGCTGCCAGGGCGAGGGCGAGAACAATGCGCTTGGTGAGATCGGTAATCATGGTCGGTTTCCTTGAGGTCTGGGTTGAACTGCGCGGCCGGGGGATCGTCTTGTTGACGCATGCCGTCGGTCCACGAGATGCATTAAAGGAAACCGGTGTATCTGCGCTATAGCGTGGAGACCCTGTTTCTGTCAGGGCACGTATCGTCCCCTGTGCCTGATACATAGCGGTACAAAAGGACCATGGGAGGCGCCTGCTGGCGTAGATGGCAGGGAGGAGGCGCGCGGCGGCCGGAGCGCTTCCGGATACCGCGCGCCCGGCGGAAGGTGGTGTAAAGGCCGCGCGCGTCCGCGAGCCGTCAGTTACCGGGCAACGCCGTACCGGGTAGCGGGCTGGTCACGCGAAAGATTTGGGCCGAGCGCGGCGCGTCCTGCCTCGAACGTGTTCCAGTCGGCCACGTCGGGCAACGACGGCACGGTAATCACCTCGCCCTGGTCCAGCCCTGCCAGGGCCGCGTCGACCAGGTCGTCGCCGCTCATGACTATCGCTTGCGGCAGGTTCTCGACCGGCTGGCCGGCGGTGTCCCAGAACTCGGTGCGGGTGGCCCCCGGCAGGACCGCCTGGATGCGCACGCCCTTGCCCGCAAGCTCATGTTGCAGCGACTGGGTAAAGGCCAGCACAAACGCCTTGGTGCCGCCGTAGACACCGTTCAGGATCTCGGGCGCGACCGCCACGACCGAGGCGATATTGATGATCGTGCCCTCGCCGCGCGCGACGAAGGCCGGGGCGGCGGCGTAGGTGAGCCGGGTCAGGGCCGTGACGTTGAGCTCGATCATTGCCTGCATGGTGTCGACATCCGATTCCAGCAGCGGTGCAGCGCCGCCGAAGCCGGCGTTGTTGACCAGCGTGGTGATGCTTGCATCCGTGCGCAGGATCTCTTCGATGCGTCGTACGTCGGCTGCCTGGCCAAGGTCCGCGGTCACGATCTCGACCGAGCGGCCGGTATCGTCGGTAATGCGGCGGGCCAGTGCTTCCAGCCGCGCGCGGTTGCGCGCCACCAGGATCAGGTCGTGGCCCCTGCGCGCCAGGCGCTCCGCATAGATGGCGCCGATGCCGGAAGAAGCACCGGTGATGAGGGCGGTGCCGGGATGGTTGTGCGTGGTCATGTCAAAGCTCCGGATTCAGTGAGGGAGGGAGATTCGTGGCGGTCGGCCCGGATCGGCCGGCTGCGTGAAACCAAGATTAGGAGCACAATGGCCATGACACCAATGTCATAGATGCCACCTTTTCTGCCGTGCGCGCAGAATGCCTTTCACTGCCATGAGGAGTTAGACATGCATCACGTGGCCCTTGCCCTCTATCCCGGCTTCCAGGTGCTGAACCTTGCGGTCTCGACAGTGCTGGAGTTCGCCAACCGCTCGCTCGGAGAGCCGCTGTACCAGGTCCACCTGCTGTCCGAGCATGGCGGACCGGTGTTGAGTTCCGGTGGCTTTTTCGTCAGCACCGAGCCGTTCGGCAGGCGCCGCTTCGATACCGTGCTGGTGGTGGGAGACAACGACGTGCTGCCCACGGCGCCCGCGCTGGTGAAGTTCCTGCAACGTGCGGCGCGGACTTCGCGGCGCATCGGCGCCACCTGCACCGGTGCCTTCAACCTGGCGGAGGCCGGGGTGCTGGATGGCCGCCGCGCCACCACGCACTGGTATTACGCCGAGCAGTTGCGGCGGCGCTTCCCGAACGTCGGCGTGGAAGAGGACCGCATCTTCATCATCGATGGCCCGGTCTGGACCTCGGCCGGCATGTCGGCCTGCATCGACCTGGCGCTGGCGCTGGTGGAGAAAGACGCGGGCGCCGCGGTTGCGCGCGATGTGGCGAAGTCGCTGGTCGTGTATCACCGACGCGCCAGCGGGCAGTCACAGTTCTCGGCACTGCTGGACCTGGAACCGCGCTCGGACCGCATTCGTGCCGCGCTGGATTTCGCGCGGCAGAACCTGCAACAGGAACTTTCGGTGGACCAACTGGCGGATGCGGCGCACCTGAGCCCGCGGCAGTTCGCGCGCGCATTCCGTGACGAGACCGGGCAGACCCCCGCCAAGGCCGTGGAGCACCTGCGCGTGGAGGCGGCCAGGCTGATGATGGAAAGCGGCCGCCATGCCATCGATGTGGTCGCGCGGGATACCGGCTTCGGTGACCGCGAGCGCATGCGGCGTGCGTTCCTGCGGGCGTTCGGCCAACCGCCGCAGGCAATCCGGCGCATGGCGCGCGGCGACGAATTGCAGACTGCGTAGGGGCGGCCGTGCCGACAGGGGCATGGAAGGCAGCCGGGCATCCGACTTGTTACCCCAGGTACCAATTCCTGTTCCGCGCCATGCCTTTATCCCAGGCCGGCGCGCACATAGAGTTGGTCGCGTGACCCTCACCTGATTGGAGCCAGCATGTCTGTGCAAGAACGTCTCGCAGCGCGCGGCCTGGTGCTGCCGCAGCCCCCGCAGCCCCTCGGCAGCTATACCGCGGTCAGCCAGGCCGGCGACCTGCTGTTCATTTCCGGGCAGTTGCCTTTGCAGGATGGCAAGGTGGTCTGGCAAGGCCAGGTCGGCAAGGACCTGGATGTCGGGCAGGGCAAGCGTGCCGCCCAGCTGGCGGCGCTCAACGTGCTGGCGCAGATCCATGCCTATCTGGGTGGCTTCGAGCGCCTGGACCACATCGTCCGCGTCGACGGGCACATTTCCAGCGCGCCCGGCTGGTTCGGGCAGCCGGCGGTGCTCGACGGTGCCTCCGACCTGTTTGGCGAGGTGCTGGTAGAGAAGGCCGGCCACGCGCGAACCATTTCCTCGCACTTCCAGCAGCCGGCGAATGCGGCCGTGATCCTCGTGGTCATTGCCCAGATCCGGCCTGAATAAGCAGCGCGGCTTGTGCCGTTACGCTGAGAATTTCTCGACCAGGAAGTCGACGAACGCCCGTACCCGGCGCGAGACGTGGCGCGCGGACGGGTATAGCAGCACAAAGGGGCGCGTACTGCCGCCGTAGTCCTTCAGCACCTCCACCAGCGTGCCGTCGCGCAGGTCCTGTTCCACCACGAAGCGGTAGGTCTGGAACAGGCCCGCGCCGGCGCGCACCAGCGTGGCCCCGCCCAGGATGTCTTCTGACGCCGCATACGAGCCGGCGGTCACGATATCCGTGTCCTCGCCGTTGACCTGGAACGTCCATGGGATCCGCCGGCCGCTGCTAGGGCGCTCGAACTGGATGCACTCATGCCTGAGCAGGTCTTCCAATGACTGCGGCGTGCCGGCACGCCCCAGATAGCCAGGCGTTGCCACCACCACCAGCTCAGCGTCTTCCAGCTTGCGCGCGATCAGGTTCGAGTCATCCGGCGCACGCCCGCGCACCGACAGGTCATAGGTGTCATCGGCGAAATCCACATTGCGGTTGCTGATGTGCACGTCGATCTCGACTTCGGGGTAGCGCTCGCGGAATGCCGGCAGCACTGGCAGCACGCGATAGTGCGCGTAAGGGGTCGGCAGGCTGATCCGCAAGCGCCCCGCAGGGGCTGCCTGCTGGCCGCTGATCTGCCGCTCCGCATCCACCAGCTGCGCCAGTGCGCCGCGGCTCTGCTCGAAATACACCCGGCCTTCGTCGGTCAGGCGGATCTGGCGCGTGGTCCGCACGAAGAGCCGCACCCCCAGGCGCTCCTCCAGCCTTTGCACAGTGCGGCTGACTGCGGGCGGTGTCACGCCCGCGGCCACTGCCGCCGCGGTGAAGCTGCCCAGCTCCGCGGCCAGGCAGAACAGCTCGATGCTGCCAAGCTGAAGGTCGTCGAATTGCCGTTTCATGTCTCGCACCGGATCAAGCGATGTATCCATCATATGTGCGCCATTGGCAGAAGTCGATGTCCGGGCTGTGGCTGGCGCCGAAGTGACCGCGAGGCTGCGTTTGCCATGGGCGCCGGAGGATTCGTCCCGCTCTATTTGTGCTTGTGGCGCAAGACTGTTTGTGCCGCCGAGGTCTTCGAATGCGAAAGGGAATTGCCTAGATTGGAACCCATCGGAGCCGCCGGCCCGATCGGCAAGCAAGCCGATTCAATCTACATCGAGGTTCAAGAAAATGAGCGCAGCACAGAAAGTCGTTGTCATCACGGGCGCATCGCAAGGCATTGGCGCTGAACTGGTCAAGGCGTTCCGGGAACGTGGCCATCGCGTTGTCGCCACCGCGCGCACCATCAAGCAGTCGGACGACCAGGACATCCTGGCAGTCGCCGGCGATATCGCCGATCCGTCCACGGCGCGCCGCGTCATCGCCGAGGCCGTGGCAAGGTTCGGGCGCATCGATACCCTGGTCAACAACGCCGGCATCTTCATCGCCAAGCCGTTCACCAGCTATACCGACGAGGACTACGCGGCCGCCACCGGCATCAACCTGACGGGCTTCTTCCATATCACGCAGCTGGCCATCGCCGAAATGGAGAAGCAGCGCAGCGGCCACGTGGTCAGCATCACGACCAGCCTGGTCGACCATGCGATCAGCGGGGTGCCGTCGGTGCTGGCCTCGCTGACCAAGGGTGGCCTGAACGCCGCGACCAAGTCGCTGGCCATCGAGTACGCCAAGACCGGCATCCGCGCGAATGCTGTCTCGCCCGGCATCATCAAGTCGCCGATGCATCCGCCCGAAACCCATGCGGGGCTGGGCGCGCTGCACCCGGTGGGTCATATGGGCGAGATGCGCGATATCGTCGATGCTGTCCTGTATCTCGACAGCGCACCGTTCGTCACGGGCGAGATCCTGCATGTAGACGGCGGCCAGAGCGCAGGGCATTGAGCGGACACCCCCGCGGCGCGCGCCGGCGCACCGCGGGTGGTTCCCGACGGCGCGACGGGGGAATACCCGTCGCGCCGTATTGCGTTAATCTTTCGGTGCCCGGCGCCGCGCCTGGCGGTTTTCAATCAATCTGCCAAGGTGACGCCGATGGACGCACACACCGACCACATCCTGATCGTGGATGACGACCGCGAGATCCGTGAACTGGTCTCAACCTACCTCACCAAGAACGGCTTGCGCGTTACCGTGGTGCCTGACGGGCGGCACATGCGGTCGTTCCTGGACGTCAACAGCGTCGACCTGATCGTGCTGGATGTAATGATGCCGGGCGACGATGGCCTGGTGCTATGCCGTGAACTGCGGGCAGGCAAGCACAAGGCCACCCCGGTGCTGATGCTGACCGCGCGCAGCGACGAGACCGACCGCATCGTCGGCCTGGAAATGGGCGCCGACGACTACCTTGCCAAGCCTTTCGCCGCACGCGAGCTGCTGGCCCGCATCAAGGCGGTGCTGAGGCGGACCCGGATGCTTCCGCCCAACCTGCAGATCACCGAGGCCGGGCAGCTGCTTGCATTTGGCGACTGGCAGCTCGACACCACCGCGCGCCACCTGATTGACCAGGATGGCGTCATCGTCGCGCTGAGCGGCGCGGAATACCGGCTGCTGCGCGTCTTTGTCGACCATCCGCAGCGCGTGCTTAACCGCGACCAGCTGCTCAGCCTGACGCAGGGCCGCGAAGCGGAAATGTTCGAACGCTCGATCGACCTGCTGGTCAGCCGCTTGCGCCAGCACCTCAGGGACGATGCGCGCGAGCCCCGCTACATCAAGACCGTGCGCAGCGAGGGCTATGTCTTCTCGACGCCCGTGGAGATCCGGGAGGCACGCCAGTGAATCTCCGTGCCTTGCCCTGGCCCCGTACGATGGGCTCGCGGCTGTTCCTGATCCTGCTGGCCGGGCTTATCGTCGCCCACGGCTTGTCGTTTGGCGTCCTGTTTGCCGAGCGCTACATCACCGCGCGCAAGATCATGCTCGGCACCCTGGAGACTGACGTCTCCACCTCGATCGCCATCCTGGACCGCTTGCCCGCGGCGGAGCGCCCGCAGTGGCTGCGCCACGTGAATCGCGGCGCCTACCAATACATCCTGGGGCCGGGCCTGCCAGGCGTGCCGGAGATGACCGCGCAGGCCACGGAAGTTGCCGACCGGATCATGGAAGCGAGCGGCGGCCGCTTCGCGGTCAGGGTCGAGTCCATCCCCGGCCAGGGCAAGCGCATGCAGGCCCACCTGACCCTCAGCGATGGCAGCCCGCTGACCATCGACGTGCATCCTAAGCCGACGCCGGTGGCGCAATGGCTGCCTTATGTGCTGGGGATCCAGTTGCTGCTGCTGGTCGTGTGCTGCTGGCTTGCCGTGCGCCTGGCGATCCGCCCCCTGGTGGCGCTGGCCAATGCCGCCGACGCGCTCGACCCGAATGCCAGGACCCAGCCGCTGGGCGAGACCGGGCCCACCGAGCTGGTGCGTGCCGCGCGCGCATTCAATGCCATGCGCGAGCGTATTGCCCGCTTTGTCGAAGAGCGCGTGCAGATCCTGGCCGCGATCTCCCACGACCTGCAGACGCCGATCACGCGGATGAAGCTGCGCGCCGAAATGACGGAAGACTCTGAAGACAAGCGCAAGCTGGTGCAAGACCTCACCGAGATCGAGACGCTGGTGAAGGAGGGGCTGGCCTACGCGCGCGCCATGCATGGCGATGGCGAGACGCGGTCGCGGATCGACATCGGCTCGTTCGTCGAGAGCCTGGTCTACGACTACCAGGACACCGGCAAGGCCGTCACCATCCTGCAGCGTGCCGGCGGTACCCTCGACACGCGCCCGCACGCCTTGCGCCGCATCCTGACCAACCTGACCGACAACGCGCTCAAGTTCGGCGGGGCGGCGGAGCTGAGCGTGCACCGCGAGGACGGCGGCGCGGTGACCATCAGCGTGCTCGACCGCGGGCCCGGCATCCCGGCTGAGCAGCTCGAGTCCGTGCTGCAGCCGTTTGTCCGGCTTGAGGCATCGCGCAACCGGGAGACCGGCGGCACCGGCCTGGGCCTGGCGATTGCGCACCAGCTTGCGCTGGCCATCGGCGGCTCACTGACGCTGCGCAATCGCGAGGGCGGTGGCCTGGAGGCGCGGCTCAGGGTGGGTTGAGCCGCCGCCCGCTACGTTACCAGCCGCCCCCCAGCGCACGGAACGTTGCCACCGCCGCGCGGGCATTGTCGGCGCCCACACGTGCCTGCTGGTCGCGCGCCGCCAGCAGCAGGCGGTCTTCCTCCAGCACTTCGAACAGGCTGACCGCGCCGCCCTTGTAGGCGTCCTCGGCGGCGCCGCGCGAGCGCGCGTGCGCAGCCACTTCCACGGTCAGCTCCTTGCCCTGCAACTCCAGCTGGGTCAGCGTAATGATCGCGTTCTCCACGTCCTCGGTGGCGCGCAGCATGGCCTTGCGGTAGGTGGCCAGGGCCTCGGCGTTGGCGCCCTTGGCCTGCGCCACTTCGGCGTCGACCCGGCCGAAGTCGAACAGGCGCCAGCGCAGTCCCGCGATCGTGGCGGGCTGGAAGGCGGACCCGGTGAACAGCTTGCCGGCGGAGAGGCTCTCGAAGCCGAGCAGCGCTGACAGCGACAGCTTCGGGTAGTACTCGGCAGTGGCCACGCCGATGCGGGCACTGGATGCCGCCAGCCGGCGCTCCGCGGCAATCACGTCCGGGCGGCGTTGCAGCAGGTTGGCCGGACCTTGCGCCACGGCGATCTGCGGCACGGCGGTGCGCTCGGTTGGCGTCAGGAGTTCGGCGGCATAGGTGCCCGGATGCGCGCCCATCAAGACATCGAGCCGGTTCAGCTGTGTCTCCAGCTCGATCTGCAGCGGCGGGATGGTCACGCGGGTCTGTGCCAGCTGTGCTTCCGCCTGGGCCCGTTCCCGCTCGGCGCCAATGCCGTCGGCCAGCCGCAGCTGCACCAGTTCAAGCAGCTTGGCATTGGTCCGCACCTGCTGTTGCGCGATGGCGATGCGCTGCTGCGCGCCGCGCACACGGAAGTAGGCATCGGCCGCTTCGGCGGCCACCAGCACGCGCACGCCCATGTGCTCGGCTTCCGCGGCCTGGGCCTCCGCGCTGGCGGCCTCGGCGCCGCGCCGCAGGCCGCCGGCCACGTCGATCTCCCAGCTTGCCCCCACACCAGCGCTGTACACCGTCTTGTTGCGGTCAAAACCCGGCGCGTTCTTGCCGAGGCTGCCCAAAGGCCCCTCCAGCGACTGGCGCTGCGTGGCCACGCTGCCGGACAACGAGGCCTGCGGCAGCAGTTCAGCGCCGGCGTGGCTGGCCGCGGCGCGCGCCTGGTCGACCCGCGCAATCGCCGCCGCCAGGTCCAGGTTCTGCTCCAGCGCGCGCTGGATGACGCGCGTCAGCGCGGGATCGTCAAAGCCCAGCCACCAGCTGTCCAGTGACGGCGCGGGCTGCGGGGCCTCGCGGGCGTCCAGCGCCGCTGCGTGCGGGTAGGCCGCAGGCATATCCGAGGCCGGCATGTGGTAATCGGGGCCGGCAGCGCAGGCCACCAGGGCGGCCGCGGCGCTGGCCGCAAGCAGGGTGGGCAGGAGGCGGGCGATACCGGCGCGGGTGCGCCGGAGCGGGGGACGGAATGGACTTTGGGGCATGACGGACACCTTTCAACAGCGACGAATAAAGCACAAGCCAAAAACTAACTTGCATGATGATAGTTGCTACTCTAGACTAACTTTCAAATTGATAGCAACCACATTTTCCGAGGAAGCCAGTCATGCACAGAAAGCCGCTTGCTGATACGCCTTGCCCCATCGCTCGCACGGTGGCCCGCGTTGCCGACAGCTGGAGCGTCCTGATCCTGCGCGAAGCGTTCTACGGCGTGACGCGCTTTGATGAGTTCCAGCAGAACCTGGGCATCGCCCCCAACATGCTGACCCGCCGCCTGCACTCGCTGGTGGAGGACGGCATGCTGGAGCGCCGCCCGTACTGCGACCGCCCGCCGCGTTCCGAGTACATCCTGACCGAGCGCGGCCATGACTTCCGCCCGGTCCTGCTGGCCATGCTGGCCTGGGCCAACAAGCATCTCGCGCCCGAGGGCCAAAGCGTGCAGCTGGCCAACCGACTCACTGGCGAGCGTGTCGAGCCGGTACTGGTCGATGCCGCCAGCGGTCGCCCCGTCACCGACCCCGATTTCCACATCGCCCCCGGGCCGGCGGCTACCGACGGCCTGCGGCGCCGGCTGGACCGCTCGGCCGAAGCCTGACCCGAACTCTCCCGAACCCTACCGAACCCTCCACCCATGCCGCCTCGCAGGCGGGATAAGTCCTGAAAGCAGAAAGGAAGTGCCATGAGCAGTAATACGCTGACTGAACGGGCGGGTACCGAACCCGTTCCCGCTTCGAAATCCAAGGCCAGCCCCAAGCGGCTGCTGGCGACCGGCGCGCTGGTTGTGGCCGGATTGGCCGCGATCGGATACGGCTACCACTGGTGGACATCGGCTCGCCACCTGCAGCGTACCGACGACGCCTACGTTGGCGGCGATGTCACGGTGATCGGCGCCAAGGTCGGGGGCTACATCGCGGAAGTCGCGGTGACGGACAACCAGACGGTCCACGCGGGCGATGTGCTGGTGCGCATCGACGACCGCGACTACCGCGCCGCACTGGCCAAGGCCGAAGGCGCCGTGGCGGCGCAACAGGCACTGCTGGCAAACCTGGATGCCACCGCGCGCCTGCAGGAGGCGGTCATCGCCCAGGCCAAGGCCGGCATCTCGGCGACTAATGCAGACACCGTACGGGCGCGCGACGACCAGGTGCGCTACGCCAGCCTGGTGGCGAAGGCGGCTGTCTCCATCCAGAGCTCGCAGAAGGCTGACTCGGACTACAAGCAGGCCCAGGCCAATGGCGAGAAGGCGCGTGCCGCGCTGCTGGCCGCGCAGCGCCAGCTGGACGTGATCGGCACGCAGAAGCAGCAGGCGCAGGCGTCACTGGCGCAGGCGACCGCCGAGCGCGACATCGCGAAGCTGAATCTTGGCTATACGGAACTGCGCGCGCCCGTGGATGGCACCGTGGGCAACCGGCGCGCCCGCGTCGGCGCCTTTGCCGGTGCCGGCAGCCAGTTGCTGTCCATCGTGCCGGCCAGCGGGCTGTGGGTGGACGCCAACTTCAAGGAAGGGCAACTGGCGCACATGCGCCCCGGCATGGCGGTCGAAATTGAAGCCGATGTGCTGCCGGGGCGGGTCTTCCATGGCCACGTCGCCAGCCTGGCGCCGGCCACCGGTGCGCAGTTCAGCGTGTTGCCGCCGGAGAATGCCACCGGCAACTTCACCAAGATCGTCCAGCGCGTGCCGGTGCGGATCCGCCTGGACGAGCAGGACGCCCGGCTTGGCGTCCTGCGCCCGGGGCTGTCGGTGATCGCCCAGGTCAACACGCAGCCAGGCAAGCAGGTGCAGTGATGACCACGGCCACCCTGACCACCCCTGCGTCCGCCGTGGCGATGCCGGACGAGATGTCCACTGCCGCCAAGGTGTTCGCCTTCAGCACGATGTGCGTGGGCATGTTCATCGCCTTGCTGGATATCCAGATTGTCTCCGCCTCGTTGCGCGATATCGGCGGCGCGCTCTCGGCCGGCGCCGATGAAACCGTGTGGGTGCAGACCAGCTACCTGATCGCCGAGATCATCGTGATTCCCTTGTCCGGCTGGCTGTCGCGCGTGATGTCGACGCGCTGGCTGTTCGCCGCCTCCGCGGCGGGCTTCACGGTGGCCAGCCTGCTGTGCGGGGTGGCGTGGGACATCAACAGCATGATCGTGTTCCGGGCGCTGCAGGGTTTCCTGGGCGGCTCGATGATCCCGATGGTGTTCACCACGGCCTTTGCCTTCTTCGTCGGCCCCCAGCGTGTCATCGCCGCTGCCACGGTCGGCGGGCTGGCCTCGCTGGCGCCGACGCTGGGGCCCACCATCGGCGGCTGGATCACCGATCACTATTCCTGGCACTGGCTGTTCTTCATCAACCTGGTGCCGGGCATCTTCGTCACCGTCGCCGTGCCGCTGCTGGTCAAGGTCGACCGGCCCGACTGGTCGCTGGTGCGCGGTGCCGATTACCTGGGCATGGTGCTGATGGCGCTGTTCCTGGGTTGCCTCGAATACACGCTGGAGGAAGGGCCGCGCTGGGACTGGTTCGGCGACGACGTGATCCTGGCCACCGCCTGGATCTCCGGCCTGTCGGGCGTGGGCTTCATCTGGCGCACGCTGACCTATGCCAACCCCGTGGTGGACCTGCGCGCGCTCAAGGACCGGAACTTCGCGCTTGGCTGCTTCTTTTCCTTTGTCACCGGCATCGGCATCTTTGCCACCATCTACCTGACGCCGCTGTTCCTGGGGCGCGTGCGCGGCTTCAGCGCGCTCGATATCGGGCTGGCGGTGTTTTCCACCGGCGTGTTCCAGATGGCGTCGATCCCGCTCTATGCCTTCCTGGCCAACCGGGTCGACCTGCGCTGGCTGATGATGATCGGCCTGGGGCTGTTCGCGGTGTCGATGTGGTACTTCGCGCCCATCACGCACGACTGGGGCGCGGCGCAGCTGCTGCTGCCGCAGGCGCTGCGCGGCATGGGCCAGCAGTTCGCGGTGGCGCCCACGGTGACACTGACCTTGGGCAGCCTGCCGCCGGCGCGGCTCAAGCTTGCGTCCGGGCTGTTCAACCTGATGCGCAACCTGGGCGGGGCCATCGGCATCGCGGCCTGCGCGACCGCCCTCAACAACCGCGGCAACATGCACTTCCTGCGCGAGGCAGAGCACCTGAACATCCGCAATGAAGCCATGGGCAACCTGTTGCAAGGGATCAGCGACCAGTTCGTGGCGGTCGGGCACGATGCCCTCGATGCGCAGACCGCGGCCCTCAGGCAATTGTGGGCGCTGGCCTGGCGCGAGGCGCAGACCCAGACCTTTGGCGACATTTTCCTGCTGATCCTGGTCTGCTTCGCGATCGCCACCGCCATGGTGCCGCTGATGCGCAAGGTTGGAGCGCCGAAGGGTCCGTCGGCAGACGCGCATTGATGAGGGAATGACCATGACAATCAGTCTGTGCAAGCGCTTCCTGTCTGCCGCGCTGATCGCGGCGAGCGCCACGGTGGCTTATGCGGGGGAGCGCCCGCGCGACAACGGTGTGGCGTGCGCTCGTGCAGGTAATGCTTATTGCAATCTTCCAGATCAGGGCAACAGGCCAATGCCGCAAGGCGTGCCGCAGGGAGAGTCCGCTTGACTGGCGTGGCAGTCCGTCAGCCGGGCTGCTTTGTATCCAAGTATGTCGCCATCGCGGATCAATACACAGCGATACAAATCCCCTGAAATCCGACACATGCCGCGTGCCGTGGCCGCCTAGACTCGTGCTCACATTGATCACGCAAACAGGAGAAGAAAATGTCGAAGACAGTCGATCTACCTCGTCGAGGCTTTCTGGGTGCAGCGGCAGTGACGCTGGCCTCCGCGCCGTTCGGGCTGCCGCAGGCCGCCCGCGCGCAAACCGGTGTGTCGAAGGCGCCGGCGCTGCCCTTGACCACGCCGGGCACCCATGCCAGCTTCGCGCCGGTCAAGCACGTCAACGCCGGCGTGCTCAATATCGGCTACGCCGAGGCCGGCCCTGCCACAGGGCCGGTCGCGCTGCTGCTGCACGGCTGGCCCTACGACATCCACAGCTTTGTCGACGTGGCACCGCTGCTTGCGGCCCGCGGCTATCGGGTGATCATTCCCCACCTGCGTGGCTTCGGCTCGACGTCCTTCCTGTCTGCCGACACCATGCGCAACGGCCAGCCCGTAGCGATAGCCGCCGACATGATCGCGCTGATGGACGCGCTGAATATCCGCAATGCCGTAGTGGCCGGCTTTGACTGGGGCGCGCGCACCGCCGACATCATGGCGGCGATCTGGCCGGACCGCTGCAGGGGGCTGGTCTCGGTCAGCGGCTACCTGATCGGCAACCAGGCAGCCGGCAAGCAGCCGCTACCGCCTGAGGCCGAGCTCCAGTGGTGGTACCAGTTCTATTTCTCCACCGATCGGGGCCGCGCCGGCTACCAGAAGTACACGCACCAGTTCGCCAGGCTGATCTGGAAACTGGCATCGCCGCAATGGCAGTTCGATGATGCGACGTTCAACCGCAGCGCCGCCGCCTTCGACAATCCCGACCACGTGGAAATCACCATCCACAACTACCGCTGGCGGCAGGGGTTGGCCAGCGGCGAAGCCAGGTTCGACGACTTCGAGAAGCGGCTCGCCACGGCGCCCGCCATCGGCGTGCCCACCATCACCATGGAAGGCGATGCCAACGGCGCGCCGCACCCCGAGCCGAGCGCCTATGCCAGCAAGTTCACGGGCCGCTACGAGCACCGGAACCTGACGGGCGGGATCGGCCACAACCCGCCGCAGGAAGCGCCCACCGCATTTGCGCAGGCGGTGCTCGATGTAGACAGGCGCTGACGCATGAGGGGCGCAATGCGCAGATTGCTGATACTGGCTGCCATGACGCTGTCGGCGCTGGCATCGGAGCTGGGTGGCGCAGGCCATCGGTGCGCATGGTCCGGCATGCCCCGGACCATGCGCCCGGATAAGCGGGCACGAAACAAGGGCGGCCCGGGCGCTGCGGGCATTGCCATGCCCCAGCACCCGCCGCCGCCCGCCTGCCGCGCTCAGCGCAGAGACCTGAACGCTGCGCGCAGCTCTTGAGCGAACAGCTGCGGCTCTTCCCATGCCGCGAAGTGGCCTCCCTTGTCGACCTTGTTGAAGTAGGTCAGCCTGGGGTAGGCGCGCTCGGCCCAGGTGCGCGGGGCTTGATAGAGCTCGCCGGGAAATACCGTCACGCCTACAGGCACCTTGATCTGTCCTGTCATCTGCTCCGCTGCGTTGAAGTTGTTGGTGTTGTTCTCCCAATATAGCTGCGCGGACGACGTGGCGCTGTTGGTGAGCCAGTAGAGCGTGATGTCGTCGAGCATCTCGTCCCTGGTCAGCGAGCGCTCGGGATTGCCTCCGCTGAAGGTCCAGGCGGCAAACTTGTCATACATCCATGCCGCCTGCCCTGCGGGGGAATCTGCCAGGCCATAGCCCACGGTCTGTGGGCGGGTCACCATCATCGCGGCATAGCCGCCGCCCAGCGTATACAACTTGTTCATCGACTCGAAGGCTGACTTTTCGGCGGCGGACAGGCCGGCCGGCGCCGCTTCGCCGTTCTTCAGCGCGCGGGCGACGTCCGCTGGCACGGTGGCGGGCATATTGACGTGAATGCCGAGCAATCCCTGTGGCGCCTGGCGGCCCTGCGCATGCGCCACGACCGAGCCCCAGTCGCCGCCCTGTGACACATAGCGTGTGTAGCCCAGCCGCTTCATCAACACATCCCACGCGCCTGCAATGCGGTCGGGGCCCCAGCCGGTGCCGACGGGTTTGCCGGAGAAGCCGTAGCCGGGCATCGACGGAATCACTACATCGAAGGCGTCCTCGGCACGGCCGCCATAGGCGGTGGGATCGGTGAGCGGGCCAATCACCTTCAGCAGTTCAAAGACCGAGCCCGGCCAACCGTGGGTGATGACGAGCGGCAGCGCATTGGGATGGCGCGATCGCACATGAAGGAAGTGGATGTCGAGTCCGTCGATCCTGGTAACGAACTGGGGGTAGGCGTTCAGCTTTTGCTCTGCCTTGAACCAGTCGTAGTCGTTGCCCCAATAGCGCACCAGTTCCTGGATCTTCGCCAGCTGCACGCCCTGCGATTGATCGGATACCGTCTCGCGGTCCGGCCAGCGCGTGGCGGCGATACGCTGGCGCAGGTCGGTCAGTGCCGCTTGCGGGAAGCTGGCGTGGAAGGGGCGAATGGATGCGTCTTCGGCCGCCGCGCGTTGCGGGATTGCGCCGCCTTCGGCGGCCGGCAACGCCTGGGCGTGGCTTGGCAAGGCCAATTGAGCCAGGCATAAAGCGAGCGTGGCGATGGCAGGTGCAGTGCGTGTTACGCGGAGTTTCATATCGATACCAGGTAGAGGGAAAGTGGAATCCGGTCAGCGGCGTGGTTTTGGCGGGTGCACGTCGGGTTTCGGCTGATACACCGCGGCGGCGTAGATGGCGTCCGCAACCTGCTTCGGCCTTGACAGCTGCGGTACGTGGCTCGTCGGTAGTGTCACGATGCGGGCGGAGATCTTCTGTGCCATCGCTTTCTGCAAGGCGGGCTGGATCATGTGATCCTGCTCGCTGAGGATGTACCAGGACGGCCTGGTCCGCCATGCGGCAACCGTGACCTTGTCCTCGAAGCTCTTGCCGCTGACGGGTCCCTGTGTCGCCGCCATGATCCGGGTCTGGGCCGCCGGCACGTCCTGGGCGAAGTGTTTGGACATCCCCTCGGGTGTCAGCGTCAGGAATCCGTCCTTGTCAGCGACGATGAAGTTGGATCCCTCGGGTTTCGGGTAGTCCTTGGCCAGGTCCGCCACCGACTGGTTTTCCGAAGGTGCAAACGCTGCGACATAGACCAGGGCCTTGACGCGCTCATGCTGTCCGACTTCAGAGATCACCGCACCGCCCCAGGAATGCCCCACCAGCACGACCGGTCCGGCCTGCATGTCGAGCGCGCGGCGCGTGGCGGCCACGTCGTGGGCCAGGGAAGACAGCGGGTTCTGGACCGATACAACATGAAGCCCCCTGGACTGGAGCAGGGCAATGACCTTGTCCCAGGCCGATCCGTCGGCAAAGGCGCCGTGCACGCACACCACCGTGGTAGTGCGGCTGTCCGCAGCCGGTGCGGCTGCGGCTGTGCTCGCAGCGGCTGCAAGGCTGCTGACGGTGGCAACAAGCGCTGCAGTCCTGATGAACGTTTTCAATGTCCTCATGCGATTCCCCCTTAAGGGTCAGGTACTAATGGAATTGGACGGTGGCCGCCCGGCCGGCATCGGCAGCCCGGGTCAGACGGTGAGGGCGGCCACGCAAAGGGCTGTCCCGAAGGCATAGGTTCCCAGGGCACCAACCGCGCGGGCCGGATTCGGCCGGGACATGGAGGGCCAGGCAAGCAGTGCAACCACCAGGAGCACGCGGCAGGCGGTTGCACCTGCCATGCACCAGACCGCCCAGCCAGGCGGATATTGAGTGCCGAGGTACAGGAAGAGCACCGCAAGGAACGGCGCGTACTCGGTGGTGTTGCCGTGAGCGCGAATCAGCCGTGCCAGCAGTTGATCAGGCTCGGATGGGTAGCCGCTCAGCACGCCGATCCTGGACCGCTGCACCGAGGTGGCGAGTCCGAGTGAGAACAGAAGCAGACCGAGGACAGCTGTGCAGGCCAACGCGATGATGTTCATTCGGTACCTTGTGCATGGTCGATAGCGCTCATTGGGAGAAGTCCATCGGGAGTGGATTGACAGTTTCAGCATAGGGTCCTAGCCTTTGTCCTGAACGACAAACTTCCCTCGTTTCAGGACAACATGAACCGAATCGGACTCGCCCTCTTCCCCGGCTTTCAGATGCTCGATATGGCGGCGGCGTCAGTCTTCGAGATGGCGAACCTCGAAGTGCGGGTTCCCGCCTACGAAATCCATGTGGTCTCGGAAAGCGGCGGGGCCGTGCAGAGTTCAATGGGCGCGGCGATCCAGACCACCGCGATGGATCCGCTGGCCTACGACACGCTGATGGTTGGGGGCGCTTCCTCCGTGCCGGCGGCATCGCCCAGGCTGCTGCGCTTGCTTGGCGAGGCACTCGAGCCGACCAGGCGCATGGCCAGCATCTGCACAGGGGCATTCATCTTTGCCGAGGCCGGCATCCTGAACGGCCGGCGGGCTACTACGCATTGGCTCTATGCCAGGACGCTCCAGCAGCGCTTTCCTGCGGTGCGCGTCGAGGAGGACCGAATCTTTGTTCGGGACGGAACGGTGTGGACATCGGCCGGCATGACGGCATGCATCGACCTTGCACTGGCGCTGGTGGAGCAAGACCTCGGGACCGATGTGTCGCGGGCGGTCGCGAAGAAGCTCGTCGTTCATCACCGCCGTGCCGGGGGGCAGTCGCAGTTCTCGATGCTGTCGGAACTGGAATCGAAGTCAGACCGCATACAAGCGGCATTGACCTACGCCAGGAATCATCTGCACCAGGATTTGTCGGTGGAGCAGCTCGCCAGCGCCGCCAACATGAGCCCGCGACATTTCAGCCGCGAGTTCCGGCAGAGCACGGGCCAATCCCCGGCACGTGCCATCGAGCGCTTGCGCGCCGACATGGCCCGCGTGCTCGTGGAAGCCGACGCGCTGACAATCGAGCGCATCGCGAGCAAGACCGGCTTCTCCGACCCGGAGCGCATGCGGCGAGCGTTCCTGCGGATCTTCGGCGAGCCGCCGCAAGCCCTCAAGCGTGCCGCCCGTGCGCGGCGCATCGCGGAGTCGGCCGCCGTGTGACGGAGGGCGGCACGGCGACAGCTTCGCATCAATGCAAGTGCAGGCCGGGCGCTGCGCTTCACGCTATTCGGGACACCGGCGCATGATAATATTCGCGTGCGAACGAAATCTCATCATTTATAGCGCACCAGACATGGAACATCGCCTCGTCTACCTGTTGAACGTGGGCCAGCGGCGCCTGCACCGCTGGTCACAAGCGCGCACTGCCGCGGGTGGCGTGACATCAGCCCAGGCCGGACTGCTTTTCTTCCTGGGCAGCAACGATGGCGCGCTGACGAGCGAGGCTGCCGCGGCGCTGGACCTGGGTGCGCCTGGGATGAGCGGCCTGGCGGAGCGGACCGAAAGGGCCGGCCTGATCGAGCGCCGGCCGGACGAGAACGATGGCCGTGCCTCGCGCCTGTGGCTGACGGAGGCAGGGCGCCTGGCGCGCCAGCGTTCCAAGGCGAGCATGAAGGTATTGAATGCCAGGCTGACCGAAGGTTTCACCGCCGCCGAGATCGACGTGGTGGCGCGCTGGCTGACCAGCCTGCAGACAAAGTTTCCGGCCGCGGACGAGGGCGAGGCGTAGCCTGGCAGCGGCCGGAAAGCGAGGCAGTCGACTTACTGCCCGGCAACCCTGGTGAAGTCTGGTTTGCATTTTTCGGCGAAGGCCGAGAATGCTTCCCGGGCTTCCGCACTGGCCAGCCGCTCCTCGAACCTGGCGCTTTCGCTGTTCATCTGCGCAAGCAGTTTTTCCGCATCACGCATGAGCTGTTTCATTGCGCTCAGGGAGCCCGCCGGCCTGGCGGCAATCTTCTCGGCCATCCGGCGCGCATCCGTGCGCAGCTGGTCATTGGCGCAAACCTTGTTCGCAATGCCCCATGCCACGGCGGTTTGCGCGTCAAGCGGCTCGCCCAGCGCGAACATCTCGAAGGCCCTGACGTGTCCGATCCGCAGCGGGAGCAGGTAACTCGAAGCCGCTTCGGGAACCAGTGCGAGATTGACGAAAGGCGTGATCAGTTGCGCGTCCTGGCCGAGCACGACGTAATCACAATGCAGCAGCATGGTGGTCCCGACGCCGACGGCCTTGCCATTGACCGCGGCGACAATCGGTACGGTCGAATTGGCAAGGGCGCGCAGGAAACGATGCACGTGACGTTCGCTGGGGCCATTTCCCGAGGCGATCGCCGCGAATTCGCCGAGATCATTGCCGGCGGTAAAGGTGTTCCCGTCCCCCTGCAACAGCAATACCCGGATAGCCCGGTTCTGCTGTGCCTGCTCGATAGTATCGGCAAGTGCGCCGTACATCTCGTTCGTCAAGGCGTTCATCTTGTCCGGCCGGGCAAGCGTTAGGGTCAGCACGCCGCCGGTGAGGTCAACGCGGATTTCCGGGGTCATTGGTCGGTCTCCAGGTGAGAGTTGCACGCCTGCCGTGCACGCATCGCGATTAAGTTCGCATGCGAAGTATATAGGTGGTTCGCATGCGAAGTAAATGGTTGAGGCGCGCAGCGTGCGGAATCAGCACCTGGGGCAGCGTCCTCCACACAGACGGTGTGGGCAGACGCGTGCTTGCAGTGCCTGATAGGCGCGGAATACAGCACAAGCGGAAACCGGACTTGCATGCTGATAGTGACTACTCTAGACTAACTATCAAATCGATAGCAAGTAGGTCTTTCGAGGAAGCCAATCATGCAGAAGAAGCCACTGGGCGAAACGCCGTGTCCGATCGCGCGCACCGCGGCCCGCGTTGCCGACAGCTGGAGCGTATTGATCCTGCGCGAAGCCTTTTACGGCGTGACCCGGTTCGACGAGTTCCAGCAAAACCTGGCTATCGCGCCCAATATGCTCACCCGTCGCCTGAACTCACTTGTTGAAGAAGGCATGCTGGAGCGTCGCCAGTACTGCGACCGGCCACCCCGCTCCGAGTACATCCTGACCGAGCGCGGGCGCGATTTCCGCCAGGTGCTGCTGGCGATGCTGGCTTGGGGCAACAAGCATCTCGCGCCCGAAGGCGAGAGCGTGCAGTTGGCCAACCGGCGCACCGGCGCGCGCGTGGAGCCTGTGCTGGTCGACGCCGCCAACGGGCGCCCGGTCACCGATGCCGACTATTACCTTGCGCCCGGCCCCGCCGCCAGCGACCGCGTGCGCCAGCGGCTGTCGCGCTCGGCAGAAGCCTGAGCCGGATTTCCCGCGCAGCTAATTCTTGTTCCAACCTTCAAGGCCCGGCCACCGGGCGCATACCGCATGGAGTGCGTGCGGCCGATTGAAACTGGTTGTTTGGTAGGGAGAATGCGATGCATGCAAGAGATGTCGTGCTGTGCCAACCGGTGCGTACCGCCATTGGCGCCTACAACGGCTCACTGAAGGCCGTTCCGGCGGCTGATATCGGCGCCGCGGCGATACGGGCAACCGTGGCACGGGCGGGAATCGATCCAGGCGAGGTCGGCAGCGTGGTGTTCGGAAACGTGATCCAGGCCGGCAACCGCATGAACCCGGCCCGGCAGGCTGCCATCGGCGCAGGGCTGCCAGTTTCGGTTCCCGCGATGACCGTCAACCGCGTCTGCGGCTCGGGAGCGCAGGCGATTGCAACGGCCGCGGACGAGGTGCGGCTCGGCTATGTCGACATCGCTGTCGCCGGCGGCACGGAGAACATGGACCGTGCGCCTTACCTGATGCCGTCCGGCCGCTGGGGGCAGCGCATGGGCGATTCCGTCCTGTACGACAGCATGCTGCACGACGGCCTGTTTGACGCCTTCTCCGGTGAGCACTCCGGATGGCATACCGAGGACCTTGTCGCCCGCTACGCGCTGACCCGCGAGGCCCAGGACCGCTGGGCCGAGCGTTCGCAGCGAAATTTCGCGCTGGCGCAGGCGAATGGGCGATTCACCGGCCAGATTGCCGGGGTGACCATCAAGGGGAAGGGCGGTACGGCCATGTTCGAAGTGGACGAAGCCAACCGTCCTGATACCAGCCTCGATACGCTTGGCCGGCTCAAGCCGGCGTTTCGCCCGGACGGCACGATTACCGCCGGCAATGCGCCCGGGCTCAACAGCGGCGCAGCGGCCATGATCATTGCCGAACGTTCGCTGGCTGAAGCCAGGGGGCTGGAGCCGTTGGGACGATTGGTCGCTTACGGTGTCGGGGCCGTGGAGCCCGGCATGTTCGGGCTGGGCCCGGTCCCGGCGGTGCGGCAGGCGCTGCAACGCGCCGGCTGGGAGCTGGGCGACATTGAACGCATCGAGATCAACGAAGCATTTGCCGCGGTGCCGCTGGCTGTCGCGGTGGAGCTCGGATTGCCGCACGACATCATCAACGTTGACGGTGGCGCCATTGCCCACGGCCATCCGATCGGTGCGACCGGCGCGGTGCTGACGACTCGGCTGCTTCATGCCATGCGGGCCGACGGCATACGGCGCGGCATCGTCACGCTGTGCATCGGCGGCGGACAAGGGATTGCGCTGGCGCTCGAGGCGCTGGCCTGATCCGTCTGTTCCCGTAACGGGCGTGCATGCATCGGTGAGATCAGCGGCAAATCTTCTGGAGGAGCAAAAATGAACATTCAATACATTGAGGACCTCGCGGCGGGCCAGAAATACGGTTCGGGACGTCTGACCGTCGAGCCTGAAAGGATCAAGGCCTTTGCTGCCGAGTTCGACCCGCAGCCTTTCCATCTCGATGAAGCAGCCGCCCGCGACACGCTATTTCGTGGACTGGCTGCGAGCGGTTGGCATACCGCTGCGCTGACGATGCGCCTGCTGGTCGACGGCGAATTCCGGCCCGCAGGCGGCATCCTCGGCGCGGGCTTCGAGGAACTGCGCTGGCCAAAACCGGTACGCCCCGGCGATGAACTGCATATCGAGAGCGAGATACTGGAAGTGCGGATTTCGAAATCGCGCCCCGACCAGGGCATCGTGAAGGTGCGTACCACAACCTTCAACCAGGCCGACGAGCCAGTGCAGGTTTTCACCGCCAACCTGATCGTCCAGCGACGCCCCGCAGCCGCCGCGCAGGCAGAGGCATCATGAAGATCCTTGTACTCGGTGCCGGGGCCATGGGCGGCTACTATGGCGCGCGCCTGATCGAAGCGGGCGCAGATGTCACCTTCATGTTGCGGCCCGGCCGCGCGCGGGCACTGGAACGGGTTGGCCTGGCCGTGCGTAGCGAACTCGGCGACTTCCATCGCCCGGTAAAAATGGTCCTGTCCGGTCAGGTCGCCGCGCAGTTCGACCTGGTCCTGCTGGCATGCAAGGCCTACGACCTTGCCGACGCGATCCAGACCATCAGCCCGGCCGTTGGCCGGGACACTGCGGTATTGCCTCTGCTCAACGGCCTTGACGCCTATGACCGGCTCGACCAGTGCTTTGGCAGGCAGCGCGTGCTTGGTGGAGTCGCATACATCGCGACAACGCTGGCGGCGGACGGAACCGTCGTGCACGCCGGCCGCATGGACCGGCTGGTAGTCGGCCCGCGCGCCGCGCAGGCGTCGGCATTGGCCGCAGATTTCCATGCGCTGGTGTCCGGGGCGCCGGGTACGCGTGAGCTATCGGGCGCCATCGGGCAGGAGCTGTGGAACAAGTGGGTCATGATTGCCGCAGGCGCAGTGATGACATGCCTGATGCGCGGGACCGTGGCGGACATCATGAAGACCCAGGATGGCCGCCGCCTGATGCTTGACGCGATTGCGGAGTGCCGCACGGTGGCGCAACTGTACGGCCATGCCATCCCTGAACCCGTTGTCACTGCCATGCAGGCCCGACTGCTGGACGAAGCATCGACCTGGGCTGCCTCGATGATGCGGGATATTGCGCAGGGCGCCCCACGCATAGAAGCCGACGCCATCGTCGGCGACCTCATCAAGCGCGCAGCCGGGTACGGGCATGAGCTTCCATTGAGCCGTGCGGCATATTGCCACCTGCAGGTCTATCAGCGCCAGCGCGCTGCGCACCAGACTGCTGGCTGAGCAGTCTTCGCCCATTCATGGAAATCACGAATCACGACATGACTACCTTTTCCTCCCTGTTGCAGCGCACGGAAGGCAACGTGCTGGTCCTTGCCATCAACAATCCGGGCAAACGCAACGCCATCGCGGCGGATCTCTACGACAATATCCGCGCCGCACTGGCCAATGCCGCAGAGGATCCGGCGGTTGGCGCGATCGTGCTGACCGGGGCCGGCGACTACTTCTGTGCGGGCGGCGACCTGGAATTGATCAGCAAGCGGCGCGAACTGACCTACGAGGAACGCATCGAGAGGCTGGGGCATCTGCACGACGTGGTGTGCAAGCTGCGCGACTTTCCCAAGCCGATCGTCGCAGCGGTCGAAGGCGGTGCGGCAGGTGCGGGCTTCTCGCTGGCACTGGCCTGCGATTTGCTGGTGGCTTCCGCCGGCGCAGCGTTCTCGATCGCCTATGTGAAGGTCGGGCTGACACCGGATGGCGGCATCACCGGCCTGCTGGCGCAGAGCCTCTCGCGGCAGGTGCTGACGCAGTTGGCGTTGACTGGCGACCGCATCACGGCCGAGCAACTGCAGCACTTCGGCGTCGTCAATCAACTGGTTGAGGCGGGCCAGGCCGGCGCGGCGGCGATCGCGCTGGCGGTGCGGCTTGCCCAGGGCCCGCAGCAGGCACTGGGATCAATCAAGGCGCTGTGCCGCCATGCGCACGAGCGCTCGCTCGATGAGCAACTCGAGGCTGAAAGGGGCGCGATGGCCGTGGCCCAGGGCAGCGCCGAAGCCGCGGAGGGCATTGCCGCCTTCCTGGGGAAACGTCCTGCGGATTTTGCCAGCTTGCGCCGCGGCGATTCGGCATAGCCGCGGCACAGGCGGGCTGACCGCATTACTACCGGTCTTATTGCCCGGCCAGCTTGAGGCTCTTGGCAATGCGGGTCAGCTTGGCGTGTTCGTTGCTCAGGAAGGCTTGCGCCTGGGCCATGGTCATCGGCTCGATCGCGCGCTGGAGATTGACGGCGCGCCGGGTACGGTTTTCCGGGCTGCCCACCCACGCATTCATGGCCTCCACCACCCGTGCCATCACGGCATCCGGTGTATTCGGCGGAGCCAGCACGCCCGCCCACTGGCTGTACTCGAAGTCGGCCAGGTCCTTGTATTCCGACAGCGCCGGCACATCGGGCAACGACGGATGCCGGGCCTTGCTGGCGACACCGATCGGCCGGAAGCGGCCGGCCTTGATCATCCCGTAAGTCGGACCTCCCATGGGAATGAAAGTCAGGTCTACCTGTGCACCGGCGATGTCGCTGGTGACCGGCGCCGCGCCCTTGTAGGGGACTTCCAGGAAGCGCACGCCGGTGCGGGCCTGGAAGTCGGCCCCGACCAGGTGGGGTCCCGAGCCGGGGCCCCAATGCGCCAGCGACAGCGGGCGGTTCTTCGGGTTCTTCGCGTAGGCAATGACCTCGTCGACGTTCTTGAACGACAACGAGGGATTCGAGACCAGGATGAAGTCCGAAATCCCGCTGAAGCCTGCCAGCCTGAACTTCTCCGGCGAATACTTCGCCGATGCGATGGTAAGTGGCGCGACCAGGAAGTCGATGCCGGTCGTGCCCAGCAAGGTGTAGCCATCGTTGGCGCCGCGCAGCACGTTCATGGCGCAGATCGATCCGCTTGCGCCGGGGAGGTTGTCGGCAAGAACGTTCTGCCCCAGGCTCCTTTTCATCACGACGGCTGCCGCGCGGATCGATTCGTCCGCCGGACCCCCAGCGGGAAATGCGACCTTGACGACGATCGGCTTGCCCGGATAGGGCGCTTCAGCCCGCAGCAAGGACGGCACAAGCATTGCCGGCACGGCGCCGCACGCCGCCTGCAGCAGGCGCCGGCGCGAAAGCTGGATAGTCATGGTTGTCTCCATTATTGGTTCTGCAAGCCGGCAGCTCATACCCGTGGTGACGGATACGTCGGGGTGAGGCGCTACCGGCCTGCACTGCCTCTGGCGAGGCCCTGCTTCGGTGAACGGGCTATTCGTAGACCACCGCGTATTTGATGGTCAGCGTCGAGAACGCCTTGCCGATGGTTGCCACCGCGATCTCCCGGTCTTCGTTGCTCAGGGTGGCGGGCAGCACCAGCGTGGACAGGATGCCCTGGTCGCCCCGGTCTTCGATGCGGATATCAACCAGGGGCACCGGCGTATCCGCGTTGACCTCGGCAAGCATCTGCCGCTGCGCCCGCAGTACTGCGTCGCTGCGCAGCGTGTTCTTCTGGATCTTGCCGACGGCAGTCTTGGGGATGGCGTCGACCAGGTAGAACTGCTTGGGCACGGCGGCGCGTTCCGGGATCACCTCGTAGGCGTAGTGCTTGATGCGGCCGAGCGGGAAGGTGCTGCCCGGCTTGAGCGCGATGTACGCGACCGGCAGTTCCCCGGCATGCGCGTCAGGCAGGCCGACCGCGGCGGCATCGAATACCTCGGGGTGCCGATACAGCGCCTCTTCGATCATGCGCGGATCGATATTGTTGCCGCCGCGGATGATCAGGTCCTTGGCCCGGCCGGTCAGCCAGAAGTAGCCATCCTCGTCCACATAGCCCAGGTCGCCGGTATTGAACCAGCCGCCTTCGAACCAGATGCTCTTGTTCTGTTCGGGGTTCAGGTAGCCGCCGAAGACGTTGGGACCGCGCACCACCACGATGCCAGGTTCGCCCGGCTCGCATTCGCGCTGGATGTGTCCAGCGGCGACCTTGACGACCTTCATCTCCTGGTAGGCCATGGGCAGGCCGATGGAGCCGATGCGCCGCTGGCCATAGCGCGGGTTGGTTGCACTGAGCGCGGTGCCTTCAGTCAGCCCGTATCCCTCGAAGATCATCGCGCCAGTCTTTTGCTCGAACGCCTCGGCGACGGCCACCGACAGCGGCGCCGTACCGCAGCTGGCCGCCTTGAGGGAGCTGATGTCGGCGTCGCCGATCGGAATATTCAGCGCCATGTTGACCACGCTGGGGACCATGCCCAGCGCGGTGACCCCGAAGTGATCGACGATCTGCCAGAGATTGCGGATCACCGACGGATCACGCCAGCCGCTGGACGTCAGCAGCACCACCGATGCGCCACGGGCCAGCGGCATCAGGCAATTGGTAAGCACCCCTGTCACGTGGAACATCGGCACCCCGCAGACGCGTACGTCCTCAGGCTGCACGTCGATCTGCATCGCGCTGACCCATGCCATCGACACTTCGTTGCCATGCGTGTGCAGCGCCAGCTTGGGCGTGCCGGTGGTGCCACCGGTATGGAACATCGAAGCCGTATCCTGCGGCGAGAACACCCGTCTGCTGTCAAGCGCCTCGTCATCGAAACGGTCAACGCTGGCGTCGAGGTCGAAGATACCTTCCTCGCTTGCCTTACCGCCGCCCGCCTTGATCCAGTGCTTCACGTCAGGCAGTTCACGCCGCACCAGCATGGCCTTGTTCCAGGCTTCGATATCCGGGTCGGGGCCATAGGCGATCACCGCCTTGGCTCCGGCATTGCGCAGCAGCGCCGCAATAATCTCGGGCTCCAGCATCCAGTTGACCGGGCAGGCGATGCCGGTCGCTTCGCTGCCCCAGATCGCGTACTGCGACTCCGGCGTCACGGGCATCAGCACCCCGATGACGTCATCCGGGCCCAGGCCAAGCGAGTGCAGCAGGTTGGCGGTCTGCGTGATGCGTCCGAACATCTGCGCATGGGTGATGGTGACCGACCTGGCCAACTCGTCGCCGGAGGTGAAGTAATGCAGCGCCGGCGCCTCGGGCGCACGGTCGCGCGCCAGGCGCAGCAGCTCGTAAGTGCTGTCGGGCAGGCGCCGGTCGGAAAGCGGTGTCTGCTCGAAGCGCCGGATATCGGCAAGCGCGGTCACTGTCAGCCGGGGGCGGTAGGGGTCTGGTCGCGCGAGGGTGGCCGCAGCCTGCACACGTGTGTTGAGCTGGGTCATGGTTATACTCCCCGGTAGACCGGACGGCGCTTGTCCAGGAACGCTGCGCCGCCTTCGTGCATATCTTCAGTGCTGAAGAGCGTGGCAAAGGCCAGCTGTTCCAGCATCAGCGCCGTATCGAGCGTGGCATCCTGGCCGTTGTTGATCATCAGCTTGGCCATCGCGATCGAGTGCGGAGACTTCTCGGCAATACGGTGCACATAGGCCTTCGCCTCTGCCAGCAATTCGCACGCAGGCACCACCTTGTTGACAAGGCCGATGCGGTAAGCCTCGTCCGGTTTGATGATTTCGCCGGTAAAGATCATTTCCTTGGCGCGCGTCGCGCCAACCAGCCGGGTCAGCCGCTGGGTACCCCCGCGTCCCGGTATCAGGCCAACGTTGGTTTCGGTCTGCCCGAGCAGGGCGTTGTCCGCAGCCACGCGCAGGTCGCACGCCATCGCGAGCTCGAGGCCACCGCCAAAGCAAGGCCCGGCAATGGCGGCGATCACGGGGATGGTGCTGTGGTGGATCAGCGCCCACAGGTCGGGCGCGCCGCTGGTCGGGACGAAGGCTTCAATCGGGCGGCGCGCCAGCATTTCAGGGATATCGCCGCCGGCCACGAAGGCCTTGGTGCCGCCCCAGAGAACGATCCCGCGGACCGTCCGGTCGGTCATCAGCGACGACAGCGCCGCGTAAAGGTCGGTGCGCAGTCCGGTGTTGAGCGCGTTGTATTTTTCCAGCCGGTTCATGGTGACGACGGCGCATGGACCGTCGCGGTCGATAAACACGGTGTCGTATTCGGTGATGTCGGTCATCGGTGTCTCCGTTGTCGCTCTTGCATGCTTAGTGGATGAACTCGAACAGGCCTGCCGCGCCCATGCCGCCGGCGGCACACATGGTCACGACGCCATACTTGGCTTTGCGGCGGCGTCCTTCCAGCAAGATGTGGCCGGCCTGGCGCGCGCCCGTCATGCCATACGGGTGACCGACGGCAATCGCGCCGCCGTTGACGTTGACGCGCTCCAGCGGCAAGCCAAGCTGGTCAATGCAATACAGCGCCTGGCAGGCAAAGGCTTCGTTGAGTTCCCACAGGTCGATGTCATCGATGGAAAGCTCGTTGCGTTCCAGCAGGCGCGGGACTGCGCGGACCGGGCCGACGCCCATTTCGTCCGGCTCCACCCCAGCGGTGGCCAGGCTGACGAAGTAGCCCAGCGGTTCCAGGCCACGCCGTTCGGCCTCACGTTCGGACATCACCACCAGCGCCGCGGCCCCGTCAGACAACTGGCTCGAATTGCCGGCCGTCACCTGGTAACCCTCGCCCTTTACGGCAGGCAGCACGCTCAGTCCTTCCAGCGTGGTGTCGGCACGGACACCTTCGTCCGCCTCGAGCAGGAACTCCGCCGTCGAAGTCTCGCCGGTCACCTTGTCCTTCACCGACTTGACCGTTGCCAGCGGAACGATTTCGTCCGCGAAGCGGCCGGCCTTCTGAGCTGCCACAGTAAGTTGCTGGCTGCGCAGCGCGAACGCGTCTGAGCGCTGCCGCGACATGCCGTAGCGCTCGGCGAGGATTTCAGCCGTATCGATCATGTGCAGGTAAACATCGGGGCGATTCTTGGCCAGCCACGCTTCCTGCTGGGCAACCTTCAGCGTGACCGGTTGTGACAGGCTGATCGATTCGACGCCACCCGCCACCATTACCGGCACCTTGTCGATCAGCACACGCTGTGCGGCAAAGGCGACTGCCTGCAAGCCGGATGCGCAGAAGCGGGTCAGCGTCGTGCCACTGACGGACACCGGCAGGCCCGCGCGGATGCCGCCTTGCCGGGCGACGTTGCCACCGGTGGCGGCGATGGGCTGGCCGCAGCCGAAGATGATGTCCTCGACTTCCGCGCCGTCAATCCCCGCACGCTGGACGGCATGCTGAATGGCATGGCCCGCCATGGTGGCGCCATGGGTCATGTTGAAGGCGCCTCGGGTGGCTTTGCCGATCGGGGTGCGGGCAAATGAAACGATCACTGCACGAGACATGGGTTCTCCTTTGAGGTGGATGGGGCCGGCGTTCGAAGTCGGCTGAATCGAATATAGACAGTGGATACATTGGAGCGTGCGCCGGGGACTGGAACGAAGGTGGGCAGAGTTGAAAGGGCTGAACGCCTGGCCTGCCTTGCCGCGCTAGTCGCGTTCGCGCTGGTGCTCGGTGTATCCACTGTCTACATCCTAGGATTGCGGTCTTGGCCGCGTCAAGAAGTCTTTGGGCAATTTCGGGTTTACCAGCTGTTCCTGTATGGGCACTGCAGTGCCAGCCAGATGAGCGAAACGGCTTTCGTTGCTAGGGTTACCACTAGGCGTAAACGGCTTCCCGTTCCTTGACGCTCGCCGACGCGCTCCCTACGATATAGACGCTGGATAGATTGGTGTTCGGCCATGCGGTGACGAAGCGGCGCGGAGCTTCGCGGTTCCGGGCCGGCCGCTGTGACGGAAGTAGCAGAAACCGAAAGGGGGAAACATTGGAATTCACTGGCGCACAGGTAATCAAGGCTTCCAGGGCAGAGGTCTGGAAACGGTTGAACGATCCGGCGACATTCCAGCGGTGTTTGCCGGGATGTGAGCAATACCAGCAGGGGGATGACGGTGACTATGACGCAGTCATCGTTGCGGCTGTCGGACCGATCAAGGCACGCTTCAAGGGCACGGCCCGATTTACCGGCCACCAGGAGGGCATCGGCTATCACATCGAAGGCAGCGGCAGCGGTGGCGTCGCGGGATTCGGCAAGCTGGGCGCCGATATCCGTCTGGAAGACGTCGAGGGCGGCACTTCCCTGCACTACGTGGCCGCAGCGCAGATGGGAGGAAAGCTCGCACAGATCGGGTCCCGTCTGGTGGGATCGGTGGCGAACAAGTTCCTGGCGGAGTTCTTTTCCCGCTTTGAAAAGCTGGTAAGCCAGGAGGCAAGTCCCGGTGGTTCGCTGGCAACTTCCGCTGAATGAGCTTCGGCAGATCTGGGAGGAGCATCGGGATTTTTTTTTGCCCCTTTAGTATGATGATCGTAATTCTATAGGCACCACGGGTGCCTATGCTGAAGGCGCTAACGGAGACACAGAGGCGACTGTGAAAATAGAAAACACCATCAATGGCGTAACAGGTACCACCGAGATAGAGCCAAGGCGGCTACTGGTGCACTTGTTGCGGGACCAGAAACGCCTGACCGGCGTTCATATCGGTTGTGACACCTCCCAGTGCGGTGCCTGCACGGTGCTTGTGGACGGAACGACAGTGAAGTCGTGCACCGTACTTGCCGCCCAGACTGACGGCTGCGAGCTGCACACGATTGAAGGCATGGAGCACGACCACACGACAGCCGTGCTCAAGCAAGCTTTCAACGAACTTCATGGCTTGCAGTGTGGCTTCTGTACGCCGGGAATGCTGCTTGCGGCACGAGCGCTGCTTGCGCACCAGCCTGCGCCGGCCGAAAGCGATGTCAGGGAAGCGCTGCACGGCAACCTGTGCCGCTGCACCGGGTATCAGAACATCGTCGATGCTGTTCTTCTTGCCGCGACCAGGCTGCAGCGAACGCCGTCCGCCACACATTAGGAGGCCTGAGATGAGCGAAGCACTGAACGGAAGTGCAACGAAGTACATTGGAAAATCGGTCAGCCGCCGTGAGGACAAGCGCCTGATGAGCGGCCAGGGCAGGTTTACGGATGACCACCAGTTCCCGGGCATGGCCTTCGCGGCCTTCGTCAGATCGCCCTATGCTCATGCCGTTGTCAGCGAGATCGATACCTCGGCCGCACGCGCGCTTCCCGGCGTGATCGGTATTCTGACCTATGCGGACATCCAGGGCAAGGTTGGCGACATCCGGCCGAACTGGGTCGTGGGCAATTCGAAGGTGCCGCCGCACCCTCCGCTTGCGGCCGAGCGGGTGCGGTACGTAGGGGAAGCCGTGGCGATGGTGGTGGCCCGGACCCGTGAGATTGCCGCGGACGCCGCGGAGCTCGTTGAAGTCGGCTACGAAGCGTTGCCGCCTGTCGTCGATGCGGAAGCAGCACTGTCAGACACCGCGCCCCAGCTTCACGATAACGTGCCCGGCAATCGCATCGGCACTTTCCGGCTCAAGGGCGGCAGCTACGAGGATGCATTGAAACGGGCCGACCGGGTAGTCTCGATCCGGCTGGTCAACCAGCGGCTGATTCCAAGCCCGCTCGAACCGCGCGCCTTGTGCGCGAACTTCGACCCGGTCGACGAGCGCCTGACGTTTATCGTCCCGACCCAGGTTCCGCATATGTCGAGACGCTGGCTGGCGGAGACCCTGCGCTGGCCCGAGCACCGGGTCCGGATCGTGGCGCCCGATATCGGTGGCGGATTCGGCGCAAAGATGCACTTCTATGCGGAAGAGGTGCTGGTGGCGTTCGCCTCCAGACATTTCGGGCTTCCGGTGAGCTGGACGGAGACGCGCAGCGAGAACTTCGTCGCGACCACCCATGGCCGCGCGCATACCGAGTATGTGGAGGCGCCCGTTACCAGCGACGGCAAAGTGCTGGGGATCCGCTTGCGGTCGTTCGCCAACCTCGGCGCCTACCTGTCGAACATGGCGACGGGGATCCCTACCATCAATACGGTCAACTACATCACGGGCAACTACCAGATAACGTCAGTCGACGCGGAAGTGAATCTGGTGACAACTAATACCACGCCGGTCGATGCCTATCGCGGCGCCGGACGGCCAGAAGCCGCATACATCATCGAGCGGCTGATGGACGCTGTAGCGGGGGAGCTGGACATGGATCCGGTCGAGTTGCGGCGCCGCAACCTGGTGCAGCCCGATCAGTTTCCCTATTTGCCGCATGACGGCGCGCGCGGCAAATGGGACTCCGGCGACTACGAAGCCTGCCTGAACAAGGCGACCGAGCTGATCGGCTACCGGCGCTGGCGTGAGGAGCAGGTGGCGCTGCGCGAGCAGGGCAAATACATCGGCATCGGGGTGACCTGCTATCTCGAGCTGGTCGGCATGGGCATTTCGCCGATGCTGGAAAAGGTCGGGTTCAACCGCGGCGGCTGGGAGAGCGCGCATATCCGCGTGCATTCCGACGGCAAGGTCACGCTGTTCAGCGGCTCGATGCCGCAAGGCCACGGCCATGCCACCAGCTTCGCGCAGATCGTTGCGGAAGCCCTGCAACTGCCGATGGAAGATATCGATGTCGTGCAGGGCGACACGGATCGCGTGCTGGCGGGTCATGGCACGTTCAATTCACGCTCCATGCCCGTAGGCGGCAGCGCTGCCTATGTGGCAGCGGGCAAGATTCTCGCCAGGGCAAGGCGGATCGCCGCCTTCATGCTCGAAATCCCGGAAGAGGACGTGCACTATGCAGATGGCCATTTCTCAAGCACGGCAAATCCGACCGTCATCCCGTTCTCGCAGGTCGCAAGGATGGCATACCTTGCGCACAAGCTGCCCCGGGATTTCGAAGCAGGGCTGGACGAGCGCGTCTTCTATGAGCCGGTCGCCCTGGGAGCGCCGAATGGCTGCCATGCCGTGGTCGTGGAGGTCGATGCGGAGACCGGGGTGGTGACGATCCTGGACTATGTGGCAGTCGACGACGTGGGTGTGATGATCAACCCGATGCTTTGCCATGGCCAGATGCACGGAGGCATCGCACAGGGCATCGGCCAGGCCCTGTTCGAAGAAGCCACGTACGACGACTCCGGGCAACTGCTGTCCGGCTCGCTGCTTGACTACGGCTTTCCGCGTATCGAGCAGATCCCTCGCATGCGTACCGGCTTCCATGTCTCTCCGGCGCCGTCGAATCCGCTCGGCGTCAAAGGCATCGGGGAGGCGGGCTGCGTCGGTGCGCCGCCCGCGGTCGTCGCGGCGGTATGCGATGCACTGAAGCCATTTGGCATATCCCATCTCGATATGCCGCTGACGCCGCCGAAAGTCTGGCGAGCCATCCAAGAGAGCCGGAGCGCGACATGATTCCGTACGAAGTCGAATACCTTAGGGCGAGCAGTGTGCAACAGGCACTTTCCATCCTTGCCCAGAACCCCGAGGCGAAGATCCTGGCCGGGGGTCATACGCTATTGCCGATGATGAAGCTCAGGCTGGCGAGGCCTGGACTGCTGGTGGATATCGGTCGCCTGCCTGAACTTCGTGGCATCGTGGTCCATGAGGACTCCGTTTCCATCGGCAGCGCCACGACCCACGCCGAACTGGAGGCGAGCGCGGAACTAAAGCGGCTGGCCCCGCTGTTCCCACTCGCCGCCACGGTGATTGCCGACCCGACAGTCAGGAACCGTGGCACGATCGGTGGCGCGCTGGTGCACGCCGATCCGTCGGCCGACTGGCCGGCGGTCGCGCTTGCGATGGATGCCGAAATAGAAGTGGCAGGCGGGCAAGGCAGCAGGCGCATTCCCGCGCACGAGTTCTTTGCCGGCTTCATGTCCACAGCCGTTGAGCCGGACGAGGTCCTTACGCGCATCCATGTGCCATTGCCGGCACCGGGCCGGGTCGCATACCGCAAGTTCCGTCATCCGTCGTCGGGCTATGCGGTGGCTGCGGCGGCCGTTGCCATCAACGTTGCAAAAGATGGCTATACCTGGGGACGGATTGCCATCACTGGCGTTGCGGATGCGGCATTCCGCGCCTGGGAGGCGGGGGCTTTGCTGGAAGGCAGCTTCGCCGACCTGCCGGACAAGGTCGATGCCATTGTCGAAGCCGCGTTCACCAACGTGACGCCGCTGGAGGACAACTTCGCCGATGGGGCATACCGGCTGCAGCTTGGCCGGGTGATGCTGAAGCGGGCGCTGGTCGATGCGCTGGAGCCGCGCCGCGGAGACTGAAACTCCGGGGGAGGCTTACGCCTGCGCTGCGCTGCGTGACCTCGCCTTCGGTTTGCTTGCGGCGGCACCGGCCGCCGCGGCCTTGTTCTGGCCTGCTGCCAACAGGCCGGTCAGCACGAATTGCTGTACGCTCTGCCGCCATTGGGCCAGCGCGACGCGTGGGCGCGGGCTGGGTCCGGTCGGCTTGGCACTGAAGAACATGCTCACACCGTGCATGGCCGACCACGCGCAGCGCACCATCATGTCGTCGAACTGCTCGGCAAGATTGTTTTCCCGGAAATAGTCCTGGACTGCACCCGACAGGAGCTGGTAAGACGCGCTGCCCGCCTCCAGCAGTTCGGGGTACCTCTCCTTGTCCTCGATCTGCGGCCCGAACATCAGGTAGAAAAGCGCGGGATGCTTGACGGCGAACTCGATATAGCCGTCCATGATCGTGAGCAGCCGCGCCTCGGCGCTCATCTCCGGCGAGAGCCGGGCCCGCCGCACCGCGACCAGTTCACGGAATCCTTCGGCGGCGATGGCGGCAAGCAGGCCCTCCTTGTCGGCAAACTGATTGCGCGGCGCGCCGTGCGAGACCCCGGCCAGCTTTGCCGCGGAGCGAAGGGTCAGTCCATGGACGCCCTTGAGGGCCAGGATTTCCCGGCCACAGCGGATCATTTCTTCCCGCAGGTTGCCATGGTGATAGCTTTGGCGTGCCGGGCGCGTGGTGGAGGTGGTCATGAAATGGCGGGTCGCGATGTCGTCAGGCCTCCATATTAGCGCTAACCCATCCGGTGACCCGCGGACGGCAGCTGGCAGCTACCGCATCTGGGCGTCGATGACCTGGACGTCTTCGAAGGGGATCGGCGATCCATCGGGGCGCGTCAATGGTGGCGCCACGATCTCGTTTCCCGTGTGCTTGTCCACGAAAAGCTTGGCGCGCCGCTTCGGTTCCGCCACCCATCGCTCTGCCCACGCCTTGAGGCTCAGGTAGGTCGGCAGGAAATCGCGTGCGCTGTCGCTCAGGAAGTAGGCGCAGCGTGTGCTGCCTTCGATCGGCCTGCGTATCAGCAGGCCGTGATCGGTCATTGCCTGAAGCCTGGCGCTCAGGATGTTGGATGCAATGCCGAGCCGGCGCTCGAACTCCTCGAATCGCGTCGCCCCGTAATACGCTTCACGCAGGATGAGGATGACCCAGCGCTCGCCCAGCACCGCCGAGGCATGTGCAACGGGACATGGCATCTTGAGGAAGCGGGATTGGCTCATATCGGCTCCGGCGCTGGTGCAAGGGCGGCCGCACTACAGGGAGGTCTGGAGTGCGTCCAGAATCTCGGTGGATAGCGCTTCCGAGCGCACGGAGCGCGCCAGCACCATGCCGCCGACCATGGCCGCCAGCGTGACAATGGCATCCTTGCGTGCTGTCTCATCATCGCCCCCTGCAATGGCTTCGATGAGCGATGTCACGCGCGCCTCGAAACGCCGCCGCGTCTTGGTATCCAGGCGCGACACATCGGCACCGAGCGCCGCGATGGCGCAACCCGATCCGGGATGGTCGCGGTGCCTTTTGTTCACATACGCCTGCACGACGGCTTGCCTGCGCTGCCTGGGCGATGCCACCGACGTCGCCTCTTGTAGGAGTTCCATGGTCTGGTCGAAGGCTGCGTCGATGGCCTCGGCAACCAGGGCGTCCTTGGACTCGAAGTGCGCGTAAAACCCTCCATGGGTCAGGCCGGCGCTTTTCATCAACTGGGCTACGCCGATGCCGTTGACACCGTGCTTGCGGAATTGCGTCGAGGCAGCCTTGACGATGTGCTTGTGGGTTTCAGCCTTTTGGTCGAGCGAGTAGCGCATGATCAGGTGACAGGAAGAGTCGGGCGTGTGTGTCTCTGCAATATATAACATTACGATCATCATTGCATCGGGTGCTTGCCGCGGGGGTTGTCGGCCGCGTCGTTACATGTGGGGGCCAACGGGCGCGCGCCACGTGATTCACTAGGGATAGCACCAAGGCAGCAGCAGCGTGTTCCTCCTTGACCATGCCGGTCCGCCTGACTAGCATGTAGACGCTGGATACATCGCCGGGCGGGGCAAACGCTTGACTAGGAGCGGCATGGGAGCGGCATGGGAGCGTCATGGCCACTGCGGCCGTTCGTCACGTGATATGACGACCGTCACGCGCTCGCTCAGGTCCGCGCTACCGTCCCGGTGCTGGAGACAGGCCTCGATGCCGCGTTGAATGCGCTGGACGTAATGCTTGGTGTTCCGCCCGGCACGTATCGCGCTGAACTGGCCGGCCCTAAAGCGATTCCCGCCGCACCGCAGCTCGCCGGAACGGGCTCGCCGGCGGATCTGCTGCGACGCAGGCCCGACCTCATCGTCGCGGAGCGCCGGCTGGCGGCGGCGAACGCACGAATCGGTGTAGCCATTGCGGAGTACTACCCAAAATTCTCGCTCAGTGCCCTGTTGGGCAGCGCCACAACCGTAGCCAGCGGGAACCTCTTTTCCGCGGGCGCAAGCCAGGCAGCGGGCGTGCTTGGCTTGCGCTGGCGTCTGTTTGACTTCGGCCGCATCAATGCACAGATCGAACTGGCCCGAGGGCAGGAGGCAGAAGCGCTGGCGGCATACCGTCAGGCTGTGCTGCGCGCGACCGAGGATGTCGAAAATGCCTTCTCCGCGCTGATCAAGCGTGAAGATCAGGCAGGCACGCTGGCCCAAGGCGAGACCTCGCTGACCCAGGCGCGCAATGCCTCATTTGCCGCCTACCAGAAAGGCGTGGTCCGCTTGATTGAGGTCTTGCATGCTGACGAGAGTCTTCTGCGGACGTCCGACGCCAGAGCGCAGGCACAGACCGAATCAGCCCGCGCCGCCGTGGCGGCATTCAAGGCGCTCGGCGGGGGGTGGGGACCGGCAACTGCCTTATAGGGCAATACCGCTTCAGTTGCCGGCTTTCTGGTAGTCGCGCACTGGCGTCAGAAACTCCAGCGTGCGTGGTGCTTTCAGCAGATCGGCCAGCACCGCCTCGTATTCGCGCCGGTAGGACGCTTTCAGGTGGTGGTCCCTGAAATGCTGCTCGCTGCAGGCCCAGTTCTCATAGAGAACAAGCGTGTCAGGATCTTCGAGCGAGCGGTGCAGATACGTGTTGATAAAGTCCGGTTCCTTCGACATCTGGTCGAGGACATAAAGCAGCTTCGACTCGAGCTCGGCGCGCCGCTCGGGCTTGCCCGGCAGATGGACGATAAAGGCAATGGATTGGTTCATGGTACTGCTCCAGGCAGGATGGGCGACCTCATGCGCGGACCGCGCTCAACGCCGCGGCCCGCAAAGGCATTGACTTAAAGTTGGATCATGCCACCGTCGGCGATGATTTCGGTACCGACGATGAAGGCCGATTCCGGCGCCGACAGATGCAGCACCGTCGACGCAATCTCCGCCGGCAGGCCGAAGCGGCCCAGCGGGATCTGGCTCTGGATCTGCGCGGCAGTGGCCGACAGGGTGTCGGCTTCCAGGCCCAGCTTGCCGTACAGCGGCGGCGTCACCGGCCCGGGGCTGACCACATTGACCCGGATGCCCGAGCTGACCAGCTCACCCGACAGAGTCCTGGCCAGCGAGATCAGTGCTGCCTTGCTGGCGGCATACACGGAAGACATCGGCATGCCGATGCGCGCATTGATCGAGCCGTTCAGCACGATCGACGTGCCCGGGTTCAGCAGCGGCAGCAGCGCCTGTATCTGGAAGTAGGCGCCCTTCACGTTGGCGTTGAAGGTGGCGTCCCACAGTGCCTCGTCCACGTCGGCAACGGCGGCAAACTTGGCAATGCCGGCGTTGATGAAGACAGCGTCCAGGCGGATGCCGGCGTCGGTCAGCTGGCGAGCCAGGTCACGCGGCCTGCACGGTGCCGGTTTCGTTGCGGATGGCGATGGCCTCGTTGCCGAGCGTGGCGCGGGCGACTTCCAGTGCCGCTGCGTCGCGGCCGGTGATGACCACGCGGGCCCCTTCCTGGGCGAATGCCTGGGCAGCCGCCAGGCCGATGCCGCTGTTGCCGCCAGTGACCAGAACGGTCTTGCCTTCGAAGCGATTCATGTTGTCCTCCGGTTTGGAAAGTTGAACTTGAACAATCGCGTGACTGCAGTATGGGCGCTGCGCTTTGCCATACGATCAATCCGACGAACACGTTCGAAGGAGTCGCACATGTTGTCGGAAGACGAACTGGCCCTGCTGGAGGCCATCCGCGAGGCCGGCAGCCTGTCGCGCGCGGCGGCCAGGCTGGGCAAGGCGCCGTCCACAGTGTCGCACGCCGCGCGGCAGCTGGAGCAACGCTTCGACGCACTCCTGTTCGACCGCCGCCGCTACCGCCTGCAGCTGACGCGTGCCGGCGAATTGCTGACAGAAGAAGCCGCCCGGCTCGCGCAGGATGTCGCGCGCGTCACACAGCGCGTGCGGCAGGTCGCCAACGGCTGGGAAGACCGGTTGTGGATCGTGACCGACGAGCTGATGGAATTCGAGACGCTGATGCCCGTCATGCACGCGTTCGACGCGCTGGAATCCGGCGTGGCGCTGCGCGTCACGCACGAAGTGCTGGCCGGCACCTGGGAAGCGCTGCGGGACGGCCGCGCCGACCTGGTCATCGGTGCCACCAACGAGCCGCCCGCCATCCCTAACCTGGGGTGGTTCGAGCTGGGCGTGATCGAATGGGTGTTTGCGGTCTCGCCCCGGCATCCGCTGGCGGCCGCCCGCCAACCATTGACGCGTGAGGAGATCGCCCGCCATCGTGCCGTGGTGGTGGCAGATTCATCACGCCTCACGGGCGGCCGCGCTTACGGCATGGTGGGCGGACAGCGCTTGCTGGCCGTGCCGAGCATGCGAGCCAAGACCCTGGCGCAGCGCGATGCCCTGGGGATCGGCTGGCTGCCCAGGCACCGGGTCGGCTCGCTGCTGCAGCGCGGCGAACTGGTAGAGAAGCGCACCGCCGACCCGCGCGAGCCCAACACGCTCTATGTGGGCTGGCGCGGCGATCACGAAGGCCGCGCCCTGCAATGGTGGCTGGAGCAGTTGCGACGGCCCCGGCTGGCCAGGCTGCTGGTGCGGGGCGTCGACACCTACGCGTAGCTGGCAGGGAAGCGTCCTACCACCTAAAGTAGCTTGTGGCTTTGCGGTACCAGGCAAGGAGAATCGTGATGGCCCAAGGATTCGACGCGATCATCATCGGCACCGGGCAAGCCGGCCCCGCACTCGCTGCGCGGCTGGCCGGCGCGGGCATGAAAACGGCCGTCATCGAGCGCGCGCGTTTTGGCGGCACCTGCGTGAACACCGGCTGCATTCCCACCAAAACCCTCATCGCAAGCGCGTACGCGGCGCAACTGGCGCGGCGGGCTGCCGAGTACGGCGTGACCATCGGCGGGCCGGTCGCCGTCGACATGAAGCAGGTGAAGGCACGCAAGGACGAGATCTCCGGCCGTTCCAGCAACGGAGTGGAACAGTGGATGCGCAGCCTGGAGAACGGCACGGTCTATCAGGGGCACGCCCGCTTCGAAAGCGCGCATGGTGTGCGGGTCAACGGCGAACTGCTGGAAGCCGACTGGATTTTCGTGAACGTCGGCGGCCGGGCCCTGGTTCCGCCCATGCCCGGGCTGGACCAGGTACCGTACCTGACCAACTCGAGCATGATGGCGGTGGATTTCCTGCCGGAGCACCTGATCGTCATCGGCGGCAGCTACGTGGGTCTGGAGTTTGGCCAGATGTACCGGCGTTTTGGCGCCAGGGTGACCGTTGTCGAAAAAGGCCCGCGCCTGATCCAGCGCGAAGACGAGGATGTGTCGCAGGCAGTGCGGGAGATCCTGGAAGCCGAGGGGATCGAAATCCGGCTCAATGCCAACTGCCTGAGCGCGCGCAGGGAAGGCGATCATGTTGCCGTCGGGCTGGATTGTTCGGATGGGGCGCGCGACGTCCACGGCTCGCACCTGCTGCTGGCGGTTGGGCGTGTGCCCAACACCGAGGACCTGGGGCTGGATCAGGCCGGGGTCGAGACCGACGCTCGCGGTTATATCCAGGTAGACGAACAGTTGCGCACCAACGTCCCCGGCATCTGGGCGCTTGGCGATTGCAATGGCCGCGGTGCGTTCACGCATACGTCATACAACGACTATGAGATCGTCGCCGCCAACCTTCTCGACAACGATCCCCGCAAGCTGACGGACCGCATCGCAGCCTATGCCATGTTCATCGACCCTCCGCTCGGCCGCGCCGGCATGACGGAAGCAGAAGCCCAGCAATCCGGCCGCAGGCTGCTGGTCGGCTCTCGCCCCATGAGCCGCGTCGGGCGAGCCGTGGAGAAGGGCGAGAGCCAGGGCTTCATGAAGGTCGTGGTCGACGCCGATACCCGCATGATCCTGGGTGCCGCGATCCTCGGCGTGACCGGCGACGAGGTGATTCACTCACTGCTCGACATCATGTATGCCAAGGCACCCTATACCACCATCAGCCGCGCGATGCACATCCATCCCACGGTGTCCGAGCTGATACCAACGCTGCTGCAGGAACTGCGGCCACAGGCCTAGGTATTGCCTCCTTCAGAGCAGTTTGCACGCCTCATCGAATTCCAGGCGGGGGCTGCGCGGAAACAGCTTGGCAGGGTCGCCATAGCCGAGATTGCACAGGAAGTTCGATTTCACGTGACTGTCCGGGAAATATTCGAGCTGGAAGGCATTGTCCTTGGGGTCCGCCGGAAAGAATTCGTGATCGACCTTGGCATTGTCGAAGCCGGACATCGGCCCGCAATCGAGCCCCAGCGAGCGGGCGGCGATGATGAAGTACGCGCCCTGCAGGGAACTGTTTCGCCTCGCAGTAGTTAGGGCGAGCTCCGGGGTATCGGCGAACCACGAGCGTGCGTCCGCGTGCGGAAACAGCTTGGGCAGAAGTTCGTAGAACTTGATGTCATAGGCGATGATGGCGGTGACCGGTGCGGCCATGGTTTTCTCGACATTGCCCGGCGCCAGCGCGGGCAACAGGCGCTGCTTGGCCTCAGGGGTACGCAGGAACAGAATGCGCGCGGGAGAGCAGTTGGCGCTGGTCGGCGCCCATTTCATCAAGTCATAGAGCTGCCGCAGGGTTTCGTCGCTCACGGGCTGGTTCAGCCATGCGCTGTGCGTGCGAGCCTCGCGAAAGAGCAGATCCATGCCTTCTTCACTCAAGCCCTTGTTCATGGTTATCTCCTGAAACGAAATCGGTACTACGCGGCTGCCCGGCCGGGTTGCCGCTTCTGTCTAGCATAGGCAGCGCCGCTCGTCGCCGCGCCGCCGGCTTTCGCATGGATCCGCAGGGCTTGTCCGCGCCATCGGCATGTGCTAGCGCGGCCAGGGGCCCAGGTATCCGAAAAGCCGCTTTGGCACGCCGGGCGAAACGCGAAGTGATCCGGTCGAAGTGACGATTGCCGGCCCTGGTGCTCGGGGCGATACTGGCGAACACTTGGCGCACCGGTGCGACGAAGAATGGGGAAGCAATGGACGAGAAGACAAAGGCTCGTACAAACACATACGCCGCGCGCGAGTCCCCCTGCACCAGCTACCCATCCGGGTGGTGCGCGGCCGTCGTGCGCCTGTCATTGTGAAACCACTCGTCTGCGCTTGCCTGCCTGGCTTCCTCAAGCTGGCCGGGCGCGCGACGCATCGGTTCACGTAGCAAATGGCAGGAGTCATCACCATGGAAACCTCAACCCCCAGCGGAAATCCCTTGCAGGATCTTTCCGCCAACTTGGCAGCCATTGCCGAGCGCGTCGGCCAGAGTGTCGTCGCGGTGCACGGGCGGCATCGCTTTCCCTCCAGTGGAGTCATCTGGCAACCCGGCGTGGTGGTCACGGCCGCGCATACGCTCAGGCAGGAAGACGGCATTGAAGTCACCCTGGCCGATGGCCGTACCGTGGCGGCCGTCCTGGTGGGACGGGACCCTGGCACCGACCTGGCCGTACTGAGGCTCGATGGCGTGGCGTCGAACCCGGTCGAGACCGGTGATGCGCGCTCCCTGAAGGCAGGCCATCTGGTGCTCGCGGTGGCGCGAGTGGACCGGCTTGGCACCAGCGCGGATTTCGGCGTTGTCGGCACTGCCGGCGGTCCATGGCGTACCTGGCGAGGCGGGCAATTCGACGCCTTCGTGCGGCTTGACGGCGGCCTGCGCCCCGGTTTCTCCGGAGCGGCCCTGGCGGATATGCAGGGGCGGGTCACGGGCCTGTGCACATCGGCGCTCGCGCCTGGCGCTGGCATCCTGATACCGGCAGCGACAGTGGCGCGCGTGAGCGGCGAACTGCTAAGCAAGGGACGTGTCTCGCACGGCTACCTTGGCGTGGGCACGCAGCCGGTGAGCCTGTCGGAGTCTTGGGTGACGAAGCTGAATCTGGCGTCCGGGCGCGGGCTACTGGTGGTATCGCTTGCGGCGGGCGGGCCTGCGGAGCAAGCCGGGGTGCTGATCGGGGATGTACTGATCGAACTGGATGGCAAGCCATGCCAAGACATGGACGACGTCCATGCCGCGCTGGGCGGCGACCGCATCGGGCAGTTGCTGAAGATCGGGCTGATCCGGGGTGGCGAGCGCAAGGAGTGCTCGATCACGGTGGGCGAACGCCAGCAACGGAAGTCGTGCGGCTGAGATTCATGCAAGCCGTCGCATGCCGGATGCCAGGATGACACCGATGAGCCCGGTCAGGGTCGCCGTGGTCGCCGTCTCGCCGCAGGCGCGGGCAAGCCTGCAGGCGCTTGTCGAGGCGGCGCCAGCGCTGGATTTCGCAGGCAGCGCGGCCGACACCGCAGGGATCGCCGACCGCTTTGCCGGCGACGTGCCGGATGTGGTCGTGATCGAACTTGAGCCGCAGGCCGGTGACCTGCCGGTGCCAGAGGCGGGCCGAGATTCCGCAGCGCCGGCGCTGGTCCTGCTCACCGACGAGGCGGACAGCGAATGGATCCATGAGGCGCTGGGAGCCAGCGCCACGGCACTACTGCCGCGTGGCGCGACGCCCAGCGAAATCATCTGCGCGATCGAAGCTGTGGCCGCGGGACTTTGCGTGCTGTCCCCGGAGATCCTCGCCAGGCTGCTGGCGGCGCGCAGGGCACCTCGCCAGACGGCATCCGCGGCTCTGACCGAAACGCTCACCCCACGCGAGCTTGAAGTGCTGGCCATGCTCGCCGAAGGGCTTGGCAACAAGGAAATCGCGCGCCAACTCGACATATCGGACAACACGGTGAAGTTCCACCTCCCCGCCATTTTCGGCAAGCTCGGCGCAAGCAGCCGCACCGAGGCTGTATTGCAGGGCATGCGGCACGGCCTCATCATGGTGTAGGAGGCTCAGCCCGGAGTCACATCACCAGCGCGCATCAGAGGAACGGCGAAATGTTCGCCATCGCGCGCGTCACGTAGGCCTCCTTCTCGCCCACTGGCGCCACATAGTCAATCGCGCTGCGTGCAGCCTCGACGCCTTCCAGACGGGCGATGAACCAGGCGGCCAGGTACTGCGACGCCAGGCACCCGCCGGCGGTTGCAACGTTTCCCTTGGCGACAAACGGCTGATCGAGCACGGCCACGCCGGCCTCCACTACCCATGGCTTGGTGGTCAGGTCCGTACAGGCCGGAACGTCGTTCACCAAGCCCAGTTTGGCGAGAATGAGCGTGCCCGAGCATTGCGCGCCCAGCAACTGGCGCGTCGGGTCGAAGCGGAGTTGCGACATCAGCGCGGCATCGGCGACGACGTCCCGGGTTCGGATCCCACTACCCACCAGCACAGCGTCCGCGTTGCATGCGTCCTCCAGCGATGCTTGCGCCTCCATCACCACACCATTCAGCGAACGCACCTTGGCCGCCGGACTGGCGATCGAAACCCGCCAGCCGGGCCGCCTGACCCGGTTGAGGATGGCGAGCGCGATCAGCGAGTCGAGTTCGTTGAAACCTTCGAAGGTCAGGATGGCGATGTGCATGGCGGGCCTCGTGGGAGTGGAGACATTGGGTTTGCGCCATCGTAGAGCCGACAGTCAGTACATTCAAATAATTGTTATAGATACGCTCAGGCTGCGTCCTGCGGGTCCGCAAACGTAGCCATGCGCAGGATCGCTTCCCTGAGCTCTGACCTGAGTTGCGCAACCAGCTCCGCGGCCGGCAGGGACCTGGCCAAGGGCGCTGCCTGCCCGGCCCACTGCGCTGCGTACTCAGCGCTCCCCGTGGCCTTGGCCGCGGCGTGAAGCGCCTTTCCCGCGTCATAGGCGATCGGGTAGTCCGGCACCGGAGGTGCGTCGGCGGCGATGCCGAGTGCCGTGAGCCGGTTGGTGAAGCCCCTGGCCGCGCGGCCCGATATGGCGCGGGTGAGTGTGGTCGGGCGCGGTTGGGGTGCGGTCAGCGCCGCGCGATAGGCGGCATCGGCAGATGACTCCGGGCAGGCGATGAATGCCGTGCCAAGCTGGGCGGCTTCCGCCCCGAGAGCCAGCACCGCGGCAATGCCTGCCCCGTCCATGATGCCGCCCGAGGCAATCACCGGAAGCTTCGTGCCCAGGACCAGAAGACGCACCAGAGCCAGCGTGCCGAGGCCTTCGTCGTAGCCATCGGTGTCGAAGGTGCCGCGGTGTCCGCCAGCTTCGATGCCTTGCGCGACGATGGCGTCCACGCCGGCGGCCTCTATCTGGCGGGCCTCCTGCAGGGACGTTGCACTGGCCAGCAGCAAAATGCCGGCACCGCGTAGCGCATCAATTTTCTGCTGGGAGGGAAGGCCAAAATGGAAGCTCACCACCGCTGGCTTTTCTTCCAGCAGCATCTGGAACATGGCGTCGTCGGCCACGAAACTCTTGTAGATTTCCCGCAAGCTCGTGGGTGCTGTCCCGCCGTGCTCGGCAAACTGGGCGGCAAGGTAGGTGAGCCAGGCCTGCTCGCGCACCACATCGGCCTTGGCCGGGGCGTGGCAGAACAGGTTGACGTTGAATGGCTTGCCGGTCAGCGCTCTTGTCTCGCGGATTGTCTTTCGCGCGGCTTGCGCGTCCATTGCCCCGACGCCAAGCGAGCCCAGCCCGCCGGCCTCTGACACGGCGGCAGCCATGGCCGCTGTGCTGACACCGGCCATGGGCGCCTGGATGATGGGCGTGGCAATGCCCAGGATCGAAAGTAGGTTGCGGCGGTGGCTGGAAGGCGTGGAAGTGTCCATGAAAGTCTCTTTCTCTTTGAAGTGCAGAATTCCGCTCGGGAGATTATCGAAGGCGACGCTGTACCGGAGGGTATCGAGCATGCCATGAAATCTGGCAGCGTGAGATGTTGCTGCGGCTTCGCAATGCATTGTTCATCGCGCGACGCATCCGGAGCTGTCGGTGCGGGGCAAGGTGGCTTACCGCACGCGCCCCGCATTGCATGCTTGGGATACCCGGCAACTATCGACTAGCTTGGAAGCCTTGGGGCCGCTTCGATGGGGCATCATGATGAAGAGGATCACAGGGCGCCTGGTCACGATTGTTTCCATGGGCATAGCAGCAGGCCTTTCTGCCGCAAGCGGCGCGTGGGCCTCTGACATCGTCTGCAAATCAACTGCGCGCGAATCCCCCGTACGCTGCAACAACCCGGATGGCTCCGGGGTGAGATGCAACCTTGCGACGGACGAGGCCGGGCCGCGGGCGCGCCCGCGGCATCTGATCTGCGATTCGTCCAGGCTGTCAGAGCGCTACGAGCGCATCTACGCCGAGCAGCAAAGGATGCTGCGCAAGGGCAGGATCCAGGACTCGGACATCGCGGCGTGGCGCAGCCGGCGCGATGCCTGCGACTCGGTACGATGCCTGGAAAGCATGTTCGCCAAATTCTGGCGGGAGCGGGATTCGATGCGAATCGCACCGGGCCGGTCCGACTCCGCGAATCAGGCTGCAACGGCCAGGTCTACCCCGGCCAGCCAGGAGGCGGCACCGCCGCCCGCGGCGGCTTCCCCGCAGGCCCCACAGGCCTCAACGCAGATCCCTGAGCCGACGCAGCGCGTACAAGAAGAGCCGCCGCCGGCAGTGCCGCGTGCCATGTCGGCCGGACCGGAACCCGTCGAACCAACACGGCCGACGGCTCCCGCTGTCGAAGCGCTGCCTGTCTGGCAAGGCACCACAGCGCCTCCCGTTGCCGGGAACAAGAACAGCAGCCCGGCCAAGCCCTATCCGGCAGCCCTTGCCGTGGAGAGCCTGCTTTCCGGACTTGCCGTGATGGGCGCGGGTTTCCTGTGGACGCGCCGTACCGCGCGCGCCCAGGATCGGACGCGTTTCGCCATCCCGGCGGCGGTGGTGGTGGTCTATGGCTTGCTGCTTGTGAATGCGCTGCTGCTGCCGTTTACGCTTGCCGTGAAGTGAGGACTCCACATCTTGAGCAGGCAGTGGCCATCGGGGCCCGGCGCGCAGCAGCTACGCATGGATACGCTCTGCGCCTGCGTTCAACGCCCCTTGAAAATCGGGTGCCGGGCGCAAACCGACAGCACGATGCGCTCGGACTGCGCCAGGTAGTCGTTGAGGGCCGCGGCACACTCTGCGAGCTTGCCCGACTCGAACAACTGCAGGATGTGCTGGTTCATCTCGACATATGGACCATGCAGGAATTCCGGATCCTGCAGCATGCCGAACGCCAGGCGCAGCTCGGCGAGCAGGTGGGAGAACATCACGTTCAGCCGCTCGCTGTCGGCCAGTTCCACGATGGCCATATGGAACTCCATATTGGCAGTGCCCGCGCCTTGCCAGTCGCCGCGGTCGCGGCAGCGCAGTCCCGTTTCCACCGCTTCGCGCAGGTGCTTCCTGGCCGGATGGCTGGGGTAGGCCTGGGCGATGGCCTGGCACTCGATCATGCGGCGCACGCGGTAGATGTCGATGATGGCCGCGATGCTGGGAATCGCCACGGATACCCCGCGGTTGGGTTCGTGCTTGAGCAGGCCTTCCTTGGTCAGCACGCGAAAGGTCTCGCGCAAGGTATTGCGCGAGATCTGCAGGCTCTCGCTAAGCGCGGCTTCCGACAAGCGCTGCCCGGGCGCGAATTCGCCATGCACGATGCGCTGGCGAATCTGCTCCGTGACCCGCTCGGCCAGATTTCTTACGTCAGTACTGGATGTCATGTTGGCTTGTGTCGGGGCGACAGGTTCCGGCATGCCCCGTGCGGGATGTTATCCCACTTTGTTGAACAATAGGCACAAGATTGGTGCGAATGATGCCCTGCAAACGTGACTTAGGTGTATACCACGATCGAACAACAACCAATATTGTTCAACAATAAGTCATGGTGGTTGAGTCATACGTGCATATAAATGAACATGGCATGTGTTTTGCTAAACAGCGGTTGGGGTGCAGGGCCGCTGAATAGCGGTCTTGCTCGCTACCGAAACTTCGTCGTGAAGACAGCGCGACGAGCTTTGTCCACGCTTTGTCCTTATCCATAGTGAGCGCAACCATGTGGCTTAAAGAAACAAACCAGGCGGAGCGCAAGACGCTCTTTGCCGCCTTCGTCGGCTATGGGGTCGATGCCTTCGACTACATGATCTACACCTTCATGATCCCCACCTTCATCCTGGTGTGGGGCATGACCAAGGCCGAGGCGGGCTACATCGCGACGGGCGCGCTCATCAGCTCGGCCATCGGCGGCTGGCTGGCGGGCATCCTGGCCGACAAATATGGTCGCGTGCGGATCCTGCAGCTGACCGTGCTCTGGTTCAGTTTCTTTACGTTCCTGAGCGGCTTCACCCAGTCCCCCGAACAACTGTTCCTGACCCGCATGCTGCAAGGCCTGGGCTTTGGCGGCGAATGGTCGGTCGGTTCCTTGCTGATCGCCGAGATGATTCGGGCCCGCCACCGCGGCAAGGCGGTCGGACTGGTGCAAAGCAGCTGGGCCATCGGCTGGGGCCTGTCGGCGATTGCATTCTGGGCGGTCTATGCCATGTTCGAGCAGCAATACGCATGGCGCGTGCTGTTCTGGGCCGGCGTGCTGCCGGCGATCTTTATCCTGTATATCCGCCGCAATATCTCCGAGCCCGAGGTGTATCAGGAAACCAGGGCCAAGCTGGCCCGCACCGGGCAAAGCAATAACTTCATGCTGATCTTCAAGCCCGGCGTGCTGCGCGTGACGGTGCTGGCAAGCCTGCTGGCGACCGGCATGCAAGGTGCCTACTACTCGGTGACGACCTGGCTGCCCACCTACCTCAAGATGGAGCGCAATCTCTCCGTGCTCAACACCAGCGGCTACCTGATGGTGCTGATCGCCGGGTCCTTCGCCGGCTACCTGACCAGCGCCTGGCTGTCCGACCGCCTGGGGCGCCGGCGTTGCTTCATGCTGTTTGCGGTGAGCGCGGCCTTCCTCGTGATCTGCTATACGCAGTTGCCGATCACCGACGCTGCCATGCTGGTGCTGGGTTTCCCGCTGGGTTTCTTCCTGTCCGGCATCTTCTCGGGGATGGGGGCGTACCTGACGGAGCTGTATCCGAGCCATATCCGCGGCTCCGGCCAGGGCTTCTGCTACAACTTTGGCCGTGCGGTCGGTTCCATATTTCCGGCCATGATCGGGCATATGAGCGCATCGATGTCACTGGGTGTTGCCATCGGCTATCTCGCCGCCGGCGCCTATGGGCTGGTCGTCATTGCCTGCCTGCTGTTGCCGGAAACGCAAGGGCGCGAACTGCTCGCCGAAGCCGGGGCCGAGGCTGCGCATTGAGATTCGCGCGTTCGCCTGATCCAAGACACTGGAGCAACACTCATGCAAGATTCCGCACTGGAACGCGCCCGCATCGCCGCCGTGAATGCCGCGCGCGAAGCGCGCGCAAGCTACCGTGCCGGCACGGTACAGCCTACCGCCGGCATTGCACCGGGGATGACGCAAGCCAACATGATCGCGTTGCCGCGCGACTGGGCCTGGGACTTCCTGCTGTACGCGCAACGCAACCCCAAGGCCTGTCCCGTGCTCGACGTGATCGAAGCGGGTGCACAGCAGACCGTGCTGGCGCAAGGGGCGGATATCCGCACCGACATCCCGCTGTATCGCGTGTGGCGCGACGGCAAGCTGGTGGAAGAGGTGGCGGACGCCACGCCCCTGTGGACTGAGTACCCGGATCTGGTCACCTTCCTGATCGGCTGCAGCTTCACCTTCGAGACGCCGCTGCAAGAGGCAGGCATCGAGGTGCGGCATATTGCCGACGGTTCCAACGTGCCGATGTACCGCACCAACCGCCAGTGTCGCCCGGCTGGCCGCCTGCATGGCGAGATGGTCGTGTCCATGCGGCCCATCCCTGCGCACCGGGTTGCCGATGCGGTTTCCATCAGCGGACGCTTCCCGTCGGTGCACGGCTCGCCCGTCCATGTCGGCGACCCGGCCGCGCTGGGCATTGCCGACCTCGCCAGGCCTGACTTTGGTGACGCCGTGCGTATCGAGCCGGGCGAGATCCCGGTATTCTGGGCTTGCGGCGTCACGCCCCAGGCGGCCGTGATGGCGTCGGGCGTGCCGTTCGCCGTGACGCATGCGCCGGGCCACATGTTCATTACCGACGTGCCAGACAGCACGTATCACGTCTAGGACCCCCGGGTCATTGCGGAGCTCGTTTTGCGTTTTCTGCCCGTCACTTCGAATGCGCTGCTGGTGGAACTGGCCGACCTGGACCAGACCCTGGCCTTGCTGGCCTCGCTGCAGCGCGATCCCCTGCACGGCGTGGCGGAGTTGGTGCCCGCCGCGCGCACCATCCTCGTTTACTTTCGCCCATTGGCCACCAGCGCCGCCGCGCTGGTACGGGCCATCGCCGCGCGCGACCTGTCGCAGCGCGTCGAGCGCAGCAACATCCTGGTCGAGATTCCGGTGCGCTATGACGGCGAGGACCTGGCCGAGGTGGCCCAGCTGCTTGGCATCACGCCCGGGGAAGTGGTGCGCCGCCACACCGCCAGCGAATACACCGTTGCCTTTACCGGCTTTGCGCCAGGCTTTGCCTATCTCAGCGGCGGCCATCCCAGCTTCGACGTGCCGCGCCGCAGTACGCCGCGCACGCGTATTCCCGCCGGCGCCGTGGGCCTGGCTGGCACCTTCAGCGGCGTGTACCCGCAAGCCAGCCCGGGCGGCTGGCAGATCATCGGGGTCACCCCCGTGGCCATGTGGGACCTGGATCGCGAACAGCCCGCGCTGCTGCAGCCCGGCTATCGCGTGCGGTTCATCGACATCGCCACGCTCGATGGCGCGCTCGATGCGGGCAGCGGCATCGCCGCCGGCGCCCCGGCGGGCCAGCCGTTGCCGACGGACAAGGCGCCTGCTGCCGCGGCGCTGAAGGTGAAGGCCACCGGGCTGCAGACCGTGTTCCAGGACCTGGGCCGGCACGGCCAGGCTGGGCAGGGCGTCTCGGCCTCGGGTGCGATGGACCAGGCCGCCCTCAAGATGGCCAACCGCCTGGTCGGCAACCGCAGCGACGGCGCGGCGCTCGAGACCGTGGGCGGCGGCCTGCAACTGCAGAGCGTGGGCGAAACCGTGCTGGCTGTCACCGGCGCCGATGCGGCGCTGACGGTGCGCACTGCCGATGGCCGCCAATGGAGCGTCCCGAACCACCAGGCCGTGGCGCTGGCCGATGGCGACACGCTAAGCATCGGTCAGCCTCTTGCCGGCGCCCGCAGCTATGTGGCTGCACGCGGCGGGTTTGGCGTCGCGCCGGTCCTGGGCAGTTGTGCGACTGACACCCTGGCCAAGGTCGGCCCCGCGCCGCTGGCCGTGGGCGATGTGCTGGACCTGCTGCCCGCAGCGGCCGGCGCTGTCGTGGGCACCCCCGGCTTGCCTGCCGCCGACCTGCCCACGGTGGAGCAGGACGTCGTGCTGGACGTGGTGCTCGGTCCCCGCACCGACTGGTTCACTGCCGAGTCCGTGACGCGCCTTGCCGCGCAGCGCTGGCAAGTCACCCCACAATCCAACCGCGTGGGCCTGTGCCTGGCCGGCGAGGTGCCGCTGGAGCGCGCCATCACCGGCGAACTACCCAGCGAGGGCACCGCCCTGGGTGCGTTGCAGGTGCCGCCAAGCGGCCAACCCGTGCTGTTCCTGGCCGACCACCCGCTGACCGGCGGCTACCCCGTGATCGGGGCCGTGGCGCCTTACCACCTGGACCTCGCCGGACAGATTCCGGTTGGCGCCTGGCTGCGTTTCAACCCGGTCGGCGCCTTCGAAGAATTTCAACCGTCAGAACTGCAACCGTCGGCGCAGCGACCGTCTGCCGCCTGAGCGCACAAGCCCCAACCGAGATTTGCGATGAAGAAAGTCCTGATTGCCAACCGTGGCGAGATTGCCGTCCGCATCATCCGCGCCTGTGCCGACTACGGAGTCGGGTCGGTGGCGGTGTATGCCAATGCCGATATCGACGCGCTGCACGCGCGACTGGCCGATGAGGCCTACGGCCTGGACGGCGACCGTCCGGCGGACACCTACCTGAACATTCCCAAGCTGCTCGAAATCGCCCGACGCAGCGGGGCAGATGCCGTGCATCCGGGCTACGGCTTCCTCTCGGAAAGTGAAGCCTTTGCCAAGGCAGTGATCGATGCCGGCCTGGTCTGGATTGGCCCGTCTCCCGCCACGATTGCCCGGCTGGGCGACAAGGTGGAAGCGCGCAAGATCGCCTTGCAGGTTGGTGCGCCGCTGGTCGCCGGCACGGCAGACCCGGTCGCGGACGCCAGCGAGGTACTGGCCTTTGCCGAGCAGAACGGCCTGCCGATTATCATCAAGGCAGCCTTCGGCGGCGGCGGCCGCGGCATGAAGATTGCATGGCGCATGGATGAGGTTGAAGAGCTGTACGCCTCCGCCGTGCGCGAGGCTGTCACTGCCTTTGGCCGCGGCGAATGCTTTGTTGAGCAGTTCCTCGACAAGCCTCGCCATATCGAAGCGCAGGTACTGGCCGACCAGCATGGCAATGTCGTGGTGCTGGGCACGCGCGACTGCTCGCTGCAGCGCCGCAACCAGAAGCTGGTCGAAGAAGCCCCCGCGCCGTTTCTGACCGACGCGCAGCGCGCGCGTATCCACGCCGCCGCCCGCGACATCTGTGCGGCGGCCAACTACACCAGTGCCGGCACCGTGGAATTCCTGCTCAGCGCCAGCGGCGCGATCTCCTTCCTGGAGGTCAACACCCGCCTGCAGGTGGAGCACCCCGTGACCGAGCAGACCACCGGCGTGGACCTGGTGGTCGAGCAATTGCGCGTGGCGGATGGCTTGCCGCTCTCCATTACCGAAACCCCGGCGCCGCTGGGCCATTCGATCGAGTTCCGCATCAACGCCGAGGACGTGGGCCGCGGCTTCCTGCCCACGCCCGGGCCGGTGCTGCGCTTCGATGCTCCGTCGGGCCCCGGCGTACGCGTGGATTCGGGCGTGCAGTCGGGCTCGGTGGTCCCCGGCACATTCGACTCGCTGATGGCCAAGCTCATCGTGACCGGTGCCACGCGCGAACAGGCGCTGGCGCGCGCGCGCCGTGCGCTGCGCGAGTTCCGTATCGAGGGTGTGGCGTCGGTGCTGCCGTTCCACCGTGCGGTGATCGACCACGCAGATTTCCTCGGCGCGGATGGCTTCAGGGTCCACACGCGCTGGATCGAGTCCGACTTCGCCGAACCGCTGGCGGCGGCCACCCGTGCTGAGCCCCAGCACGATGCCAGCCTGGTGCGCACCGCCATCGAGATCGACGGCCGCCGCATGGTGCTGGGCCTGCCGGCGCAGCTGCTGCGCGGCCTCGCCGACGCGCCCGGGCAAGGCAGCGCCGCGGCGCCGGCCCAGGCCGCCCCTACCGACCCGGCCGACCTGCCGTCCCCGATCGCCGGCACCGTGCAGACCTGGAAGGTCGCAGTTGGCGACGAGGTCAAGGAAGGCGACTTGATCGCCGTGATGGAAGCCATGAAGATGGAGATGCAAGTCCATGCTCATCGCGGCGGCCGCGTAACGTGGCAGGCGGCCGCAGGCACTTTCCTGACGGCGGGGACGCGGCTGGTCAACATTGTGTGAATTCACTAAGAATGCCGGCCAAAGGGTAGGGCGCGCCGCTCAGTTCAGCACAAGCCCCGCGTGCGCCAGCAAGCGGCGAAACACCGCCAGGCGTGTATCGCCGGTCTCCGCCAGCCGGTCGCAGACATGGAGGTGTTCAGGCATATCGCTGTGTCCGCGCAGCGCATCCTTGCACTCCCGCTCGGAGATCTCCAGGTGGACACCGGCGAGCACCGCGCGGCCCTTGCCAACCCGTGAACTGACGATGGCGGGCGGCGTGCCATCGATATCCGCATAGACGGCCAGGACCTGAGTGTCGGGGCCGGGGGCGTCGCCGAAGTCAAAGCGGCAGCCGCCATGGTAGTGGGTGTATAGCGACATCGGGACATCGGTCAGGCTGTCCGTGGTGCGCAGTTTCACCGCGGCCGTGGTACGCGGCGTGCCGTCATACAGCATGCCGTCGGTAAGTTCTGGCAGCGAGCCCACTGCCACCGCGTCGACAAAGCTCAGCTCGCGCGGGCCGCAGATTGCGCCCCTGGTGCCGGCGTGAAACGCCAGTTCCCGGCATGCGTAGTAAGCGCCCGCGCAAATCCCGAGGTAGACGCCGCCCTGCTCGACGAAATGCCGGATGCGCGCGTTCGGGGCACCGTTCAGCATTGCACAGTAGGGAAGGTCGGCGCCACCCGGCATGACAAACAGCACCGCCCCATCGAACAGCGTGGCGTCGTGCCGGATGTCGTCTGCCATCACCGCACGGATCTCGTAGGTGCTGGCATGGAGTTGGTGCCCGATGGTCCGCATCAGGCATGCGGTCCAGTCGGAAGCCCCGGCGTCGACATAGGTCAGGATCTGGGGCCTTGGCATACCGGCATCCGTTTTTGAATAACGAACGGAAACTCACGGGACGGCTCCGGCACCGGTCTCGGAGAGGAGGTCGGGTGATCCAAGGTGCTCTTATTGTGCATCGACAAGGCATATCGTTGCCCTGAATGGATTCAAGCACAACGCTGCCGATCGGCAAGATTTCGGTGACATCGCCAACAAATTGTTGCTCTCCCACATACGTACTTTCACCTAATGCTGCATTGCGACAATTCTTTTGCTACAATCAGGGAAAACCCCATAAGGGTAATCCCGAAAGGAAGGACGCCATGAACACCCAATCCGATATCAAGCTGACTGACCAACTCGAACGCGACCTGATCGACCGTGAACTCGGTACGCAAAGCCTGGGCTTCGCCCACGACGTGAAGCGCGCCATCGCCTTCGTCCAGAGCGCGATCGAGCGCCTGCAGACCCAGGCCCGCAAGGCCAAGGTGGTCTACGCCAACGGCTAAAGTGTTGTTTGCAGCATAGTAGTTGCGGCCCGTTGCGGGCTGCGTTGTAGAACCGGCCATACGTGCGCCCGCCCGGGCAGACGCGGCCGGTCTTGTTTTGCCCGCGGTTCTTGCGTGCTTTGTGAATAACTTTCGCAAGGCTTGCCAGACCTTTTCGTTTGGCCGGGACGTGGCAGGGGGGCTATCGTGGATGCCTGCGCAATATGCCTTCCCGACCATGCCCCCGCTTGTCCTGCTGTGCCTGCTGATCACCTATGTTGTCTGGGGCACGACCTACCTGGCGATCCGCTTTACGCTGGAGAGCTTTCCGCCGCTGTTCATGATGGGCACGCGCTTCCTGTGCGCGGGCTTGCTGCTGGCCGCCTGGCTGGCGTGGCGAGGCACGCCGATGCCGCCGTGGCGGCTGTTGCGCAACTGCGCGGTGCCGGCGCTGTTCCTGCTGGTGGGCGGCATGGGCTTGACCGCGATTGCCGAGCAGACGATTTCTTCCGGCGCCACCACGGTGATGATCGGGTCGATGCCGATCTTCGCGCTGATCTGGAGTGCCTGCTTCGGCAACCGGCCGAAATGGTATGAGTACGTGGCGATCGCGATTGGCAGCCTGGGCATCCTGGTGCTGACCGCGGGGGCGGAATTCCGCGTCAGTATCGGGGGCGTGGTGGCGCTGATGCTGGCCGTGGCGAGCTGGTCGTTCGGCTCGCAGCTGGCGCGCCGGCTGGAACTGCCCCAGGGCGCCGCGGCATTTGCCGCGGAGATGCTGATCGGCGGCGCGGTGTTGATGGTGCTGTCGGCGCTGCGGCAGGAGCCGTGGCCGGCATCGGTCAGCGCGCAGGCCGGATGGGCCTGGATCTACCTGGTAGTGGCGGGGTCGCTGGTGGCGTTCTCTGCCTATATGTACCTGGTGTCCACGGTCAGCCAGACGCTGTCGGCCAGCTATGTCTATGTGAACCCGCCGGTGGCGCTGGCGATGGGCGCGTGGCTGGGCGGCGAGCAGATCGCCCCGCAGACGCTGGGTGCGGTGATGCTGATCCTGGTGGCGCTGGCCGTGCTTAGCCTGGGCACGCTGCGCACGGCGCGGACTCAGGCGGCCTGATACTGCCGACTGCCACCGGGCAGATCAACTGCCCGACTGTTCCTGGATCCAGAGCGACAGCCGCACCTTGTAGGCCTGCTGGATATGCCGGCGCGCGATCTGCTCGGCCAGTGCCGGGTCGCGCTTTTCCAGCGCCTCGACCAGCGAGATGTGTTCTTCGTAGGAGCTGCGCGCGCGCCCCGGCACCGCCAGCGTGGTGCGTCCCAGCAGTGCCATCGACTCATGCAGCGAGCGCAGCGTCTTCAGCAGGTAGCGGTTGTGGGCGCAGCGGTGCAGGGTTTCGTGGAAGAGCCGGTTGTTCAGCGCGAGCCGGTCGGGATCGTCGGCGATGGCCAGGTCGCGCTCGACGATATCGCGCAGCAGCGAGATCTCCACGTCGGTGGCGTGGCGCGCGGCCAGCGCGGCCGCGGTGCCTTCCAGCACTTCGCGCATCACGTACAGCTCGCTGACCATGCTGGCGTCGAGCTGGGTGACCATCATGCCGCGGTTGGGCTCGTTGACGACCAGCCCTTCGGACTCCAGCCGCGACAGCGCTTCACGCACCGGCGTGCGCGACAGGCCCAGGGATTCGGCCAGTTCCACCTCGCGCAGCCGCGTGCCGGGGGACAGCTGGCCGGCCTGGATGGCGGCGCGCAGTTGCTGGTAGGCGCGCTCTGAGCGCGGGAGCGATGCGGCCTGGCCACTCTCGGCGGCGCCGGCGAACTCTTGAGAAATCATGTGAGGCTGGCTGATGCGGTTGGACTGTCGTAGCCAGCCATCATACCCGCTCGTGCGCGGCTGACATCACGGCGACGCAATATGGGGTAAAGGGCCTGGCGCGCGGCCGTGCCGGGCGCTTCAGCCCGCCGGTGACTGGAACGGATGGTATTGATAGAGCCAGGTCTCGGACAGCGGCTTGCCGTTCATCCTCAGGAACAGGCGGATATCGACCGGCTGGTTGCCGTCGGCGGTCAGGTCGAACTGGGCACGCCAGTGGCCCGGCACGCCGTTGGGAACGGCCTCGGTGAAGACGTAGGAGAAGGTGCCGCGCGAGGCGGTCAGCACGGCCTCGGGTTTGACGCCGAAGGGCAGTTTTTCCAGCGGCGCGCCCTTGAACTCAACCATGAACTTGCGCACGCCCTTTGGCCGCGGCTGGCCCGGCTGGCCGCCATTGCCCAGGCGCGTGGCCACGCAGCGCGCCAGCGGCGAGGGGAAGGGCTCGTCGGCCTGCCAGTGCAGCCGGTAGCGCAGGCGGTAGGTGCTGCCGGCCTTGGCCGGGGCCTTGGGCACCCACATGGCGACGATGTTGTCGTGGATCTCGTCATCGGTGCGCAGCTCAACCAGCTGCACCGAACCGGCGCCCCAGCCGTCGCGCGGCTCGACCCACAGGCTCGGGCGGCGCTCATAGTTGACGCCGTCCTGGTAGTGGTCGAACAGGCGGTCGCGCTGCAGCAGCCCGAAGCCCTTGGGGTTGTCGTCGGAAAACGCCGAGGCCGTGGTCTGCGGCGGGTTGTTCAGCGGGCGCCAGATATGCTCGCCGGCGCCGTTCCACAGCGCCAGGCCGTCGGAGTCGTGCACCTCCGGGCGCCAGTCGACGGCGGTGCCCTTGATGCCTTCAGAGAACCAGAACATCGAGGTCAGCGGCGCCAGCCCCAGCCGGCCCACATCCTTGCGCAGGAACAGCGCGCATTCCACATCCATGATCACGGCCTTGCCACGCTGCATGACGAAGCGGTAGGCGCCGGCGATGCTGGGGCCATCCAGCAGGGCATAGACCGTGACGGTATCGCCGTTGCCCTCAGGCGTTTCGAACCAGAAATGGGTGAAGGCCGGGAATTCCTCGGACTTGCCGGCTTCGGCCACGTCGATGGCAACGCCGCGCGCGGACAGCCCGTACTGGTACAGGTCGCCGATGGCGCGGAAATACGATGCCCCGAGGAAGGCAACCCAGTCGTTCTTGCGCCAGTCGCGCGTTTTCTGGTCGCCGAGGCGGCTTTCCTGGAAGCGGAAGCCGGCAAAGCCGCTGCCCGGCGGCAGCTTGTGCGCGGGGCTGTCGGCCGGCATGTCGAAGTAGGCGTCGTCGTAGACGATCTCGCGGGCCTTGGCGGGGCTGCCCTTGGCGCGCTCGATCACGTGCATGCGCACCGGCGTGCGGAAGTACGTGCCGAGGTGAAAGAAGGTAACCGGGAACTGCCCGGGGCCACTGGCAAAGAGCGCGTCGTCGGTGCGGAAGCGGATCTTGCCGTGGGCGTCGTAGTCGATGCGGGACAGCACGTCCGCGGGCGGCGACGGCGGCGGCGCGTAGGGCTTGCCGGCCAGCGCGCGGGCCCGTTCGATCAGGGCGTCGAAACCGAATGGCTGGGCCTCGCCGAGCTTGATCCGGCTGGCTGCCAGCACCGACGGGGTAATGCCCAGTGCGGCGAGCGCGGCGGAGGCAGTGGCGGAGACCAGCAGGGTTCGGCGGTTCATCATGTGGCGAGAGCGTCCTTTTATTGTCCGGGGGTTGTGCAGAACTGTAAGAGACGCCGCCGTCCGCGAAAAGTTCGGACACCCTCTGTTACAGGCAGCCGCCCGCAGCCTGACTGCAAGCGGCCGCCGCCGCACATCAGTGCGCCTGCCCGCCGGCCCGGCGCCGCTGGCGCCGTTGCCGCGCCAGCATATTCAGCCCCTCGACCGCGGCCGAGAACGCCATCGCCGTATAGATATAGCCCTTGGGCACATGGGTGCCGAGGCCCTCCGCGACCAGTGTCATGCCGATCATCATCAGGAAGGCCAGCGCCAGCATCACGATGGTCGGGTTGCGGTTGATGAAGTTGGCCAGCGGTGTGGCCGCGAACAGCATCGCCATCACCGCGGCGATCACCGCCACGAACATGATCTGCACATGCTCGGTCATGCCGACCGCGGTAATGATGCTGTCGATCGAGAACACCAGGTCCAGCACCAGGATCTGGCCGATGGCCGAGGCAAAGCTCTGCACCGCCTTAGCCGTGCCGCCTTCCTCGGCTTCCTCGTCCGCCGAGACATGGTGGTGGATTTCGCGCGTGGCCTTCCAGACCAGGAAGGCGCCGCCCGCAATCAGGATGATGTCGCGCCACGACAGCCCCTGGCCCAGGATGGTGAACACCGGCTCGGTGAGCTTGACGATGAAGGCGATGGTGGCCAGCAGGCCCAGGCGCATCACCAGCGCCAGGCTGATGCCGATCTTGCGCGCCTTTTCGCGCATGGCTTCTGGCAGCTTGTTGGTCAGGATCGAGATGAAGATCAGGTTGTCGATCCCAAGCACGATTTCCATGGCCACCAGGGTGGCCAGCGCCGCCCACGCGGCGGGGTCCTGCAGCAATGCCAACGACGCTTCCATGAGGGCTCCGGGTGTCAGGTTGCAGGCTGGCGCCGGACGGTGGTCCGCCCGGGGCACATGCAGGCGTCATGTTAGCGCAGCGCCGCTTGCACGCGCAGTGTGATCCGGAAAGATAAAGGTTGTTTGACGCGGTTGCCATGCGCCTCTATGGAATATAGTATGTGATATATCAAAGCATCTAAATCGGGCCATCAAGGAGACAGCAATGAAAGTGTGTATCTACGGTGCAGGCGCCATCGGCGGCTATGTCGGGGCGCAGCTGGCGCGCGCGGGGGCGGAGGTCAGCTTCGTCGCGCGCGGCCCCCATCTCGCGGCAATGCAGGAACATGGCGTCAAACTGCAGATCGACGGCGAGGAGCGTGTGGCCAAGGTGCGATGCACCAGCGACCCGCGCGAGCTCGGGCACCAGGACTATGTGTTCATCACCCTCAAGGCGCATTCCGTGCCGGGCGTGGTGGACCAGATGCAGCCGCTGCTGGGGCCGGAAACCGCGGTCGTCACCGGCGTCAACGGCATTCCGTACTGGTACTTCTACAAGCATGGCGGCGAGCTGGCCGGCAGCACGCTGGAAAGCGTCGATCCCGGCGGGCGCCAATGGAAGGGACTGGGGCCGGAGCGGGCGATCGGCTGCGTGGTATATCCCGCGGCTGAGATCGTTGCGCCCGGCGTGATCAAGCATGTCTACGGCAAGAAGTTTCCGCTGGGCGAGCCGGATGGCAGCCGCTCCGCGCGCGTGACCCGGCTGAGCGAAATGATGATGGCCGCCGACCTGGACGCCCCGGTGCGCGACAACATCCGCGACGAGATCTGGCTCAAGCTGTGGGGCAACCTGTGCTTCAACCCGATCAGCGCGCTCACGCATGCCACGCTCGACGTCATCACCGCCGACCCGGCCACGCGGGCGCTGTCGCGCCAGATGATGGTGGAGGCGCAGGGCATCGCCGAGCGCTTCGGGGTGAAGTTCCGCGTCGACGTGGAGCGGCGCATCGACGGCGCCGGTGCGGTGGGCGCGCACAAGACCTCGATGCTGCAGGACCTGGAGGCCGGGCGGGCCATGGAAATCGACCCGCTGCTGACCGTGGTGCAGGAAATGGGACGCCTGGTCGCGCAGCCCACGCCGATGTGCGACGCCGTGCTGGGGCTGATCAAGCAGCGCGACACGATGGCCAAGCTGGCTGCCTGAGCGCGGCTGGAAACAGGGGATACCGCCGGGTCAGGTATCCCCTGGCGCACGCCAGGCGCGCCAAGATGGCGTGCGCCGGGCTTGCGAAGCGAGAAAGGCAGGGCGATAGTGATATACCATATACGACAGACCGCGCACCGCTACTGTGCCGATGCATGACAACAACGCATTGTTTGATGCGTTTTCGTAATGGGTCAGGCGTTTTTGCTAAGCTGTGCGGCAATGCGGGGGTAGCCATTCCGGCCACCCTGCCGCTGGTCTCACACGAGCTCATTCATGTCTGCGCAAAGCCAATCCATCGTCCAGCCCAACGGGCTGGCCTTGTCCGTGCAACCGATCAACGCCGGCGCAAGCCTGCGCGACCAGGCCTACGCCATGTTGCGCCAGGCCATCGCCGACGCTGACATCTACCAGTCGCGCGACGAGATCCGCCTCGATGAGCGGGTGCTGAGCGAGGCCATGGGTGTCAGCCGCACGCCCATCCGCGAAGCCATGACGCTGCTGGAGCAGGAAGGCTTCCTGCGCACCGTGCCCCGGCGCGGCATCTACATCATGCGCAAGACCAAGCGCGAGATCGTGGAGATGATCCAGATGTGGGCCGCGCTGGAAAGCATGGCGGCGCGGCTGGCCACGGAGAACGCCACCGATGCCGAGATCGCCCAGCTGCGCAGCATGTTCGACAGCTTCCGCGATTCCACCCCGGCCGAGCATATCGAAGAGTATTCCGACGCCAATATCGCGTTCCACCAGGCGATCGTGCAGCTGTCCAAGTCGCACATCATCATGGACACGATCCGCAATATCTTTATCCACGTGCGCGCGATCCGGAAGATGACGATCTCGCAGAGCGACCGGGCGGCACGCTCCATCGTGGACCACCTGCGCATCATCGAGGCGCTTGAGAAGCGCGATACCGAGCTGGCCGAGCGCCTGGTGCGGCAGCATTCGCTGGACCTGGCTGACTACGTGGAACGGCACTGCGACTTCCTCGACTGAAGGCGTGCGGGGCAGGGCGGCAAAACGGCGGACCTGGGTCCGCCGTTTTGCTTTTGTGCGTTTCCGGATGGCGGGCGAGCGTTTCGCGCTATGGTATGTGATATATCAATGCGAAAAAATCCTGGCTGATTGATTCGGGATTTCCCTGGGTTTCCCACTTCCGACAGGCGAAACCGGCCGATTGCTGCATTGCATCGTCGAAATTTGTGTAGCACCGGGCAAACTCCTCTTGCTCTCTTCTGATATATCACATACCGTATGTCATCAAGAGGCCGGAACGGACCCAAGTGAGTACGCGCCGAGCACCAGGAATCAGACCATATACAAGTGAAACCATCGCCCGAGGAGACATCCGAAATGGAAACCAAGGCACTGCAAGGCGTTCGCATCCTGGACATGACCCACGTCCAGGCGGGCCCCTCGGCCACGCAGCTGATGGCGTGGCTGGGCGCGGACGTGATCAAGGTGGAAATGCCCGGCCGCGGGGACATTACCCGCAGCCAGCTGCGCGACGTGCCCAATGCCGACAGCCTGTACTTCACCATGCTCAACAGCAACAAGCGCAGCCTGACGCTGAACATGAAGACGCCCGAAGGCAAGGCGCTGCTCGAAGACCTGGTCCAGCGCTGCGACGTGCTGATCGAGAACTTCGGGCCGGGCGTGCTGGAGCGCGCCGGCTTTGACTGGGACCACCTGCAGGACCTGAACCCGCGGCTGGTCTATGCCTCGATCAAGGGCTTCGGCCCGGGGCCGTACGCGGACTGCAAGGCGTATGAGAACGTGGCCCAGTGCATGGGCGGGTCGGCCTCCACCACGGGCGATGCCGAGGGCGTGCCCACCGTCACCGGCGCGCAGATCGGTGATTCAGGCACGGGCGTGCATTGCGTGGTCGGCATCCTAGCCGCGCTGCTGCAGCGCGAGCACACCGGCCGCGGCCAGCGCGTGGAAGTGGCGATGCAGGACGCGGTGCTGAACCTGTGCCGCGTCAAGCTGCGCGACCAGCAGCGCCTGTCCAACGGCCCGCTGCGCGAGTACCCCAACGAAGAGTTTGGCGACCACGTGCCGCGCGCCGGCAATGCCTCGGGCGGCGGCCAGCCGGGCGCGGCGCTGCGCTGCGCGCCGGGCGGCCCCAACGACTATGTCTACGTCATCATCCAGCCGCAGGGCTGGGAGCCGCTGATGCGCCTGTGCGGGCGCGAGGACCTGATCACCAATCCGGACTACGCCACGCCCGAGGCACGCCTCAAACACCTGACCGACTGCTTCGCCGTGATCGAGAAATGGACCGGCGGCCGCAGCAAGTTCGACGTGATGGCGGCGCTCAACGAGGTCGATGTGCCGTGCGGCCCGATCCTGTCGATGAAAGACCTGATCGAGGACGAGTCGCTGTACCAGCGCGGCTACCTGAAGGAGCTGGAGCACCCGCAGCGCGGCAGCTACGTGCAGCTGGGCTGCCCGATCACGCTCTCGGCGTCGCCGGTGGAGATCGAGCGCTCGCCGCTGCTGGGCGAGCATACCGAAGAGATCCTCGAGTGGCTGGGGCGCTCGCCCGCGCAGATCGCCGCGATGAAGCTGGCCGGCGCGGTATGACGCGAGCCTGACGTCATTCCCGCCTGTGCGGGAATGACGACTCCGGGCGCGAGCCGCCCGCGATCCCATTTCTTCCAAGATCCTGCAACCGACATCCGAGCAGGCAGGGTCTCCCTTTGCCTGCGCAAGGAGCATGCTGTGCAAACCTGGATACGATTTCGCCGCGCCGACGGCAGCATCGGCCATGGCCGCATCGACGAAGCCGATGGCAACCGTGTCATCGAATATGACGGCGACGGTTTCAACGACCCCGCCCCCACGGGGGCCGTGCATGACCGCGCGTTGCTGACGCTGCTCGCGCCCTGTGCGCCGGGCAAGGTGGTGGCGCTGTGGAACAACTTCCATGCGCTCGCGCGCAAGCTGGAAAAGCCTGTGCCCACGCATCCGCTGTTCCTGCTCAAGCCGGCCTCGTCGCTGGCCGGGCCGGGCGATGCCGTGCTGCGCCCCAAGAGCTACGACGGCAAGATCGTCTATGAGGGCGAGCTGGGCATCGTGATCGGCAGCAAGGCGCGCAATGTGTCGGTGGCCGAGGCCGGCGCGCATATCTTTGGCTACACCGTCGTCAACGACGTGACCGCGGCCGAGCTGATCACAGCCGACCCCAACTTCCCGCAGTGGACGCGCGCCAAGGGCTTCGACACCTTCGGCTGCATCGGCCCGGCCATTGTCTGCAGCTTCAACTGGAAAGCCGCCAGCGTCATCACGCGGCTCGATGGCGTGGAGCGGCAGAACTACCCGCTGTCGGACATGATCTTCTCGCCCGAGGAACAGGTCAGCCGGATCTCGCAGGACCTGACGCTGATGCCCGGCGACGTGATTGCGTGCGGCACCTCGATCGGCGTGGGGTCGATGAAGGACGGTGCGGTGGTCGAGGTGGCGATCGCGGGCATCGGCTCGCTGGTCAACCACGTGCGCGGCTGAGCCGGCGCCCGATTCCTTCCATAAAACGGTGAATGCCATGCCAATGACGATCGGTGTGCCACGCGAAGTCCACCCGGGCGAGCGGCGCGTTGCCGCCACGCCCGACTCGGTCAGGGAACTGCTCAAGCTGGGCTACCAGGTGGTGGTGGAGACCGGCGCCGGCCAGGAAGCGTCGTTCTCCGACGCTGACTACAGTGCCGCCGGTGCGGCCATTGTCGACGCGGCCAGCCTGTGGGCCTCGGTCGATGTAGTGATCAAGGTGCGCCCGCCGCAGGTCCATCCCAGCCTGGGCGTGGAAGAGGCGGCGCTGCTGAAGAAGCATGCCACGCTGATCGGCTTTGTCTGGCCGGCGCAGCAGATGGCGATGCTGGAGCGGCTGACGCAGCGCGGCGCAACCGTGCTGGCGATGGACTGCGTGCCGCGCATCTCGCGCGCGCAGAAGCTGGACGCGCTCAGCTCGATGGCCAATATGGCGGGCTACCGCGCGGTGATCGAAGCCGCGCATGCGTTTGGCCGGCCCTTTGCCGGGCAGATCACGGCCGCGGGCAAGATCCCGCCGGCGCGCGTGCTGGTGATCGGCGCGGGCGTGGCGGGGCTGGCGGCCATCGGCGCGGCGCGCAGCCTGGGGGCGGTGGTGCGCGCCTTCGATACGCGGCCGGTGGTGCGCCAGCAGATCGAAAGCCTGGGCGCCGAGTTCCTGACCGTCGAGATCGAAGAGGACGGCAGCGGCAGCGGCGGCTATGCCAAGGAGATGAGCCCGGCCTTTATCGAAGCCGAGATGCGTCTCTTTGCCGAACAGGCGCGCGAGGTCGACATCATCATCACCACCGCGCTGATTCCGGGCAGGCCCGCGCCCAAGCTGCTTGAGGCCGGCACGGTGGGCCTGATGCGCGCCGGCAGCGTGGTGGTCGACCTGGCCGCTGAGCAGGGCGGCAACTGCGTGCTGACCGTGCCGGGCGAAGCGGTGCGCCAGCACGGCGTGACCATCATCGGCTACACCGACCTGCCCAGCCGCATGGCCGCGCAGGCCAGCCAGCTCTATGGCACCAATATCCGCCACCTGCTGACGGAGCTGACGCCGGGCAAGGACGGCCAGCTCGTGGTCGACATGGACGACGAGATGATCCGCGGCGCCACGGTGCTGCACCAGGGCACGGTGACCTGGCCGCCGCCGCCACTGACGGTGGCGATCCCGCAGCAGCAGGCGCCGGCCGCGATGCCGCCGCTGCAGGCCGAGGCCGAGCCGCCGCGCAGCCGCACCGGCGCGACGCTGCTCGCGCTGGTCATCGCGGTGGCTGCGTTGCTGGGCCTGGGCGCGGTCGCGCCGCCGGCTTTCATGGCGCATTTCACCGTGTTCGTGCTGGCGATCTTTGTCGGCTACCAGGTGGTGTGGAACGTCACCGCCGCGCTGCATACGCCGCTGATGAGCGTGACCAATGCCATCAGCGGGATCATCGTGGTGGGGGCGCTGGTGCAACTGGGCAAGCCGTCGCTGGTGACGGCGGTGATTGCCGGCAGCGCGGTGCTGCTGGCCACCATCAATATCGCCGGCGGCTTCCTGGTGACGCAGCGCATGCTCAAGATGTTCCAGCGGGACTAGAGGGGGGAGACAGGGATGCCATCCGGAATCAGCAATATCGCTTACCTGGGCGCCAGTGCGCTCTTCATCCTCAGCCTGAGCGGGCTGAGCCACCCCGGCACCGCGCGCCGCGGCAACCTGCTCGGCATCGCCGGCATGGTGATCGCGGTGCTGACCACCGTGCTGGCGGGCAGCCCGGACGGCATCGCCATCATCATCGGCGCGATGCTGGTGGGCGGCATCGCCGGCGCCATGCTGGCCAAGCGCGTGGAAATGACGCAGATGCCGCAGCTGGTGGCGGTGCTGCACAGCTTCGTCGGCCTGGCCGCGGTGCTGGTGGGCTACGCCAACTACCTGGATACCCATGCGCTGACCGGCGCGGAGAAGGCCATCCATGAAGTGGAGACCTACCTTGGCATCCTGATCGGCGCGGTCACGTTCACGGGCTCGATCATCGCCTTCCTGAAGCTGCAGGGCACCATGGGCGGCAAGCCGATGCTGCTGCCCGGGCGGCATGCCTTGAATGCCATCGCGCTGCTGGTTTGCGTGTGGCTGGGCTATGCCTTCCTGAGCGCGCCCGACGCGCAGCAGGGGCTGGTGCCGCTGGCGATCATGACTGGGATCGCGCTGCTGGTCGGCGCGCACCTGGTGCTGGCCATCGGCGGCGCCGACATGCCGGTGGTGGTGTCGATGCTCAACAGCTACTCCGGCTGGGCCGCGGCGGCTACCGGCTTCATGCTCGGCAACGACCTGCTGATCATCACCGGCGCGCTGGTGGGATCGAGCGGCGCCATCCTCAGCTACATCATGTGCAAGGCGATGAACCGCAAGTTCCTGTCGGTGATCCTGGGCGGCTTCGGCGCGGTGCAGGCGCAGGGCGCGGCGACCGAGCAGGGCGAGGTGCTGCCGGTGTCCAGCGAGGAAGTCGGTAACCTGCTCAAGGACGCCAGCGACGTGATCATCGTGCCTGGCTACGGCATGGCCGTGGCGCAGGCCCAGGGCACCATCAGCGAGATCGCGCGGCGGCTGCGGGCGCAGGGGGTCAATGTCCGCTTCGGCATCCATCCGGTGGCGGGCCGCCTGCCCGGGCACATGAACGTGCTGCTGGCCGAGGCGCGCGTGCCGTACGACATCGTGCTGGAGATGGAAGAGATCAACGACGACTTCGAGAAGGCCGACGTGGTGCTGGTGGTGGGCGCCAACGATATCGTCAACCCCGGCGCGCTGGAAGACCCAGGCAGCCCCATTGCCGGCATGCCGGTGCTGGAGGTGTGGAAGGCCCGCACCGTGGTGGTGTCCAAGCGCAGCATGGCGGCGGGCTACGCCGGCGTGGACAACCCGCTGTTCTACAAGGACAACACGCGGATGTGGTTTGGCGACGCCAAGGGCAGTGTCGACGCCTTGCTGCGGCAGTTGGAGGAAGCCCCGGCCTGAGGTGAGCATTCCGGATCCGTTCGCGCTTTGTTCAACCCAGCGTCGCCCCCTGCTCTTGCGGGGCGACGCTGGCTTTTGTTGCTGGTACGGATCGAAGGCATCTGGTCGGGCGCCGGACCATGGACGAGCCGCGATGGAACCCGCGAGGCGATTCATGCCGGTCAGTCATATATAAATGATCGTGAATAGATACGATAAAAAACTTTAAGACCTGTCAAATTAAGCTTCAGGTAGCATGAATCCACGACTTCATGTGCCGCAATGCCAGGCGCCGGTCTAGATGTGAGAAGGGCAACCCACAAAGCCCTGATGTGCCCGTTGAGGCACAAACAAACGGTACCAGGAGACAAGACAGATGGCGCAATTTGAAGCATCGGCCTCGGCCGGTCACGGCAACGTGAACGGCCGCGGGCTGCAGAACCGTTGGATCCAGCTTGCAATCGGCGTGGTGTGCATGGGGCTGGTGGCGAACTTGCAGTACGGCTGGACCCTCTTCGTGTCACCGATGGACGCCAAGCATCACTGGGGCGCGTCCGCTATCCAGGTGGCATTTTCCATTTTTATCGTGACTGAAACCTGGCTGGTGCCGCTGGAAGGCTGGCTGGTGGACAAGTTCGGCCCGCGCCCGGTGGTGGCGGGCGGGGCCATCTGTGCGGGACTGGCCTGGGTGATGAATTCCTATGCGACCACGCTGCCGGAGCTGTATGCGGCCGCGGTGATTGCCGGCATCGGCGCGGGCGGCGTCTACGGGACCTGCGTCGGCAACGCGCTGAAGTGGTTCCCGGACAAGCGCGGCCTGGCAGCGGGGCTGACGGCGGCGGGTTTCGGTGCCGGCTCGGCCATCACGGTGATCCCCATCGCCAACATGATCCAGAGCTCGGGCTATGAAAAGGCCTTCCTGACCTTCGGCATCCTGCAGGGCGTGTGCATCTTCGTGCTGGCACTGCTGCTGGTGAAGCCCAAGGCGCCCAAGGGCGCGGTGGCGGCCAAGGCGGTGCTGACCAATCCGGTCGAGTTCTCGCCGGGGCAAATGGTGAAGACGCCGGTGTTCTGGCTGATCTACGTCTGCTTCGTGGCCGTGGCAGCGGGCGGGATCATGGCGACGGCCCAGCTCGGGCCCATCGCCAAGGACTTCGGCTTCGCCTCGATGCCGGTGACGATGCTGGGCATGACGCTGCCGCTGCTGACCATGACCTTGTCGATCGACAACTTGTGCAATGGCTTTACGCGGCCCCTGTGCGGCTTCCTGTCGGACCGGTTCGGGCGCGAGAACACCATGTTCGTGATCTTCATCGGCGAAGGTCTGGCGCTGCTCGGGCTGATGCAGATGGGGCACAACCCGTACTGGTTCATGTTCTTCGCGGCGCTGACCTTCCTGTTCTGGGGCGAGATCTTCTCGATCTTCCCGGCCTTGTGCGCCGATACCTTCGGCAGCAAGTTCGCGGCGGCTAATGCGGGCACCCTGTACACGGCGAAGGGCACGGCGGCGATGGTGGTGCCGCTGGCATCGATCCTGTCGGCCTATGGTGGCTGGGGAGCCGTGTTCTCGGTGGCGGCGGTGGTGACGATTGCGGCGGGGATCTCGGCCAAGGTGTTCCTGGCGCCCATGCGCAAGCGCTTTATCACCGGGCATGCCGAGGCAGTGCGCGTGTCCGACGCCGCGTTCCTGGCTGGCATGTCGCCGCGTCAGGGGGAGTAATCCCAGGCTGAAGGATAGGGGAGCCCGGCGAAGTCTGCCGGGCTTCGGAGTGAGGTCAGATCATTTCTATTAGTGGACGCGCTGGTGTTCGCGGAGGACGCCAGTGCGTGGCAACGTGTTCCAGAGGGCCGGAAAGTCGCTGGAATTTTGGTATGTAATATATCTGTATGCGTAATCCAGCTGAGATCGCAGGCTTCGACATGGCCCGGGAATCTGTGCCGATTGCGCATGAATAGCGTCCTTTCAGGAATTGCGCTGACTTAGCCGTAGTTACCTGCAAGATTGCTGCACTGCACCGACGAAACTTGAAGAACTAGTGGAAATTACTCTTGCGTCGTTCTGATATATCACATACCGTATGTCATCAAGAGCAGGGGAAACGATCGGGCGCCGCAAGGCAAACGTGTAGCAACAGTGAAGGGCGAGAAGGCGAGAGAGCCCCCGCCCCGAAAAGAATTCAACGAGGAGACCAAGACATGTCCGAAGTCGTCGCAGCCAAGCGGGTCGGGAGCACCACCGCGGAAGACACCCTGAAATAAGAGAACTCCAACCCCAGTCAATTTGCATAGAAGGAAGCAACCATGGCAGAAGTCGGAAACGAGTTGCAGCGTCACGCCGCGGAAGAACATCAGGCACAAACCGATGGTTTTCATCTGGTTATCGACGCGCTGAAGCTGAATGGCATCGAAAACATCTACGGCCTGCCGGGCATTCCGGTCACCGATCTGGCTCGTCTGGCGCAGGCCAACGGCATGCGCGTCATCAGCTTCCGTCACGAGCAGAACGCAGGCAACGCAGCAGCGATTGCGGGCTTTCTCACGCAAAAGCCGGGCGTCTGCCTGACCGTGTCTGCGCCTGGCTTCCTGAACGGGCTGACGGCGCTGGCGCATGCGACCACCAACTGCTTCCCGATGATCCTGATCAGCGGCTCGAGCGAGCGCGAGATCGTCGATTTGCAGCAGGGTGACTACGAAGAGATGGACCAGCTGGCCATCGCCCGTCCGCACGCCAAGGCTGCCTTCCGCGTGCTGCACGCTGAAGACATTGGTGTCGGGATCGCACGTGCCATTCGTGCCGCCGTGTCGGGCCGTCCGGGCGGTGTGTACCTGGACCTGCCGGCCAAGCTGCTGGGCCAGTCGATGGAAGCCGAGAAGGGCCGCAAGTCGCTGATCAAGGTGGTGGATCCGGCCCCGCGCCAACTGCCTGCACCGGACTCGGTCGACCGTGCCGTCGCGCTGCTGAAGAGCGCCAAGCGCCCGCTGATCCTGCTGGGCAAGGGTGCCGCGTACGCACGCGCCGAAGCGGATATCCGCACGCTGGTCGAGAAGACGGGCATTCCGTACCTGCCGATGTCGATGGCCAAGGGCCTGCTGCCCGATACGCACCCGCAATCGGCCTCGGCCGCACGCTCGTATGTGCTGGCTGAAGCTGACGTGGTGTTGCTGGTCGGCGCCCGCCTGAATTGGCTGCTGTCGCACGGCAAGGGCAAGACCTGGGGCAAGCCGAAGCAGTTCATCCAGATCGACATCGCGGCGACCGAGATGGACAGCAACGTCGCCATCGCCGCGCCGGTAGTGGGTGACATTGGTTCGTGCGTGTCGGCGATCCTCGATAAGGTCGGCGATGACTTTGCCAAGCCGGGCGCCGAGTGGCTGAACGCGGTGGCCGACCGCAGGGACACGAACCTGGCGAAGATGGCCGAGACCTTGGCTAAGTCCAAGGATGTCTCGCCGATGAACTTCCACGGCGCGTTGGGCGTGCTGAAGGATGTCGTCAAGGCCAATCCGGGCATCTCGTTTGTCAACGAAGGCGCCAACACGCTGGACTACGCCCGTGCGGTGATCGACATGTACGAGCCGCGCAAGCGCCTGGACGTGGGCACCTGGGGCGTGATGGGCGTGGGCATGGGCTACGCGGTCGCCGCGGCGGTCGAGACCAACAAGCCGGTGCTGGCGCTGTGCGGTGACAGTGCGTTCGGTTTCTCTGGCATGGAAGTCGAGACGATCTGCCGTTACAACCTGCCGGTCTGCATCGTCATTTTCAACAACAACGGCGTCTACAAGGGCATCGACGTGAATCCGACCGGCGGCAAGGATCCGGCGGTCACGACATTCGTCCCGGGCGCCCGCTACGACAAGATGATGGAAGCGTTCGGTGGCGTCGGTCACAACGTCACCACGCCGGCGGAACTCGAAGCTGCGGTGAACGAAGCCCTGCGCTCGGGCAAGCCCACGCTGGTCAACGCTGTCATCGATCCGGCTGCTGGCACCGAAAGCGGTCGTCTGACCAATCTGAATCCGCAAAGCTCGGCCAAGAAGTAATTCACCCGAATTTCACCCCTCTGATCCAATAGGAGAACGAAAGTGAACCTCCCGCTCAACGGCATCAAGATCATCGACTTCACGCACGTCCAGGCCGGGCCCGCCTGCACGCAGCTTCTCGCTTGGTTCGGCGCCGACGTGATCAAGGTCGAGCGCCCCGGTTCCGGCGATGTCACGCGCACCCAGCTGCGCGACATCCCGGATGTCGATGCGCTGTACTTCACCATGCTCAACTCCAACAAGCGCAGCCTGACGCTGGATACCAAGAAGCCGGAAGGCAAGAAGATCCTGGAGCAGCTGATCCGCGAATCGGACGTGCTGGTCGAGAACTTCGGCCCGGGCGCGCTGGACCGCATGGGCTTCTCGTGGGAGCGCATCAACGAACTGAACCCCAAGATGATCGTGGCTTCGGTCAAGGGCTTCAGCGACGGCCACCACTATGAAGACCTGAAGGTCTATGAGAACGTGGCCCAGTGCGCCGGCGGCGCGGCTTCGACCACTGGTTTTTGGGACGGCCCGCCGACGGTATCCGCCGCGGCGCTGGGCGATTCCAACACCGGCATGCACCTGGCCATCGGCATCCTGACCGCGCTGATCGGCCGCGACAAGACCGGCAAGGGCCAGAAGGTGGCGGTGTCGATGCAGGATGCGGTGCTGAACCTGTGCCGCGTCAAGCTGCGCGACCAGCAGCGCCTGGACCGCCTGGGCTACCTGGAAGAGTACCCGCAGTATCCGCATGGCAGCTTCAGCGACGTGGTGCCGCGCGGCGGCAACGCGGGCGGCGGCGGCCAGCCGGGCTGGGTGCTGAAGTGCAAGGGCTGGGAGACCGACCCCAACGCCTATATCTACTTCACCATCCAGGGCCATGCCTGGGAGCCGATCTGCAAGGCGCTGGGCAAGCCGGAATGGATTTCAGATCCCAACTACGCCACCGCCAAGGCACGCCAGCCGCATATCTTCGATATCTTCAACACCATCGAGGAATGGCTGGCCGACAAGACCAAGTACGAGGCCGTGGACATCCTGCGCAAGTTCGACATCCCGTGCTCGCCGGTGCTGTCGATGAAGGAAATCGCCGATGATCCGTCGCTGCGCGCCAGCGGCAGCATCACCGAGGTGCCGCACAAGGAGCGCGGCACCTACCTGACGGTGGGCAGCCCGATCAAGTTCTCCGACATGAAGCCGGAAATCACCGGGTCGCCGCTGCTGGGCGAGCATAGCGATGAAGTGCTGGCCGGCCTGGGCTACGGTGCGGACGACATCAAGCGCCTGCGCGAGTCCCAGGTGATCTGACGCTGCCCGCCGGCACTTGTGCCGGAGCGTACGCCGGGGTCTCGCGCATAGCGGGCCCCGGCGTTTTTGCTTGCAGCTTGGCCATGAGGCACGCTACCTTGATGGCCATGACAGGCCGGCGCCGACCGGCCCTGGTAATAACGAGGGAATCCCCATGACAGACCAGATCGACTACGCGCAACTGGTGTCCGCCATCGGCGACGCCATCATCATCTCCGATGCCAAGGGCGCCATCACGCTATGGAACCCCGCCGCCGAGCGCATGTTCGGCTTTACCCAGGCCGAGGCCATGGGCCAGTCGCTCGACCTGATCATCCCTGAGCGCCTGCGTGGGCGGCACTGGGAGGGCTATGACAAGACCATGGCGACGGGCATCACACGCTACGGCCACGACCTGCTCAAGGTGCCCGCGGTCGACAAGGACGGCAAGTCCATGTCAATCGCCTTCACCGTGGCGCTGCTCAAGGATGACGCGGGCGCCATCACCGGCATCGTCGCCGTGATTCGCGACGAGACCGTGCGCTTCCAGGAGGAGCGGGCGCTGAAGAAGCGGCTGGTGGAACTGGAAAACCAGGTCAAGGAACAGGCCTGAGGCGCGTGCCTTCCCCGTGATCCCGGGCCAGCCGCTCAGCGCGGCGGCCCGGTGGCCAGGCCCTGTCCTGGCCGTTTCCTGTTAGCGCGGCGGCCTGGCCAGGACGGCCGCGCAGGTCTCGTTTGTCCCCCGAGTTTTCCCGAATAGGTGGCCGGCGTGCGCTTCCAGCGCCGCTTTGGCGTGGCCGATTCTGGTTTTTACGGTACCAGATTCGTTGACTGAGTACCGAATGCCTCCTACATTGGGAGTCCTGACAAAAACAGATCCGAGGAGACAACATGACCCGTCAAGCTTCGGCCGCTGCGGTGGTCCACGGCGGCGCAACGGTGGGCCAGCTTTATGCGGCCTCGCTGCGCGCCCGGCCCGGCGTGCCCGCCATCGTCGGCGACGACACCACGCTGAGCTATGAGGCGCTCGCGCAGCAGTGCGCGCGCGTCGCGCGGCTGTTTGCCGCCCGCGGGCTGGCGCGCCAGGATGCCGTGGCCTTCCTGGTGGGCAACCGCGCCGAAGCGGTCGCCGCCATCATCGCCGCGCAGCTGGCCGGGCTGAAGAACGTGTCGCTGCATCCGATGGCGTCGGAAGCGGATCACGCCTTCGTGCTGCAGGATGCCGGGGTGCGGGCGCTGGTGGTGGACAACGCCCGCTTCACCGAGCGGGCGCGCGTGCTGGCGGCCGGCGCCGGCCTGCAGGTCCTGCCGCTGGACGATGGCGAGTTCGGGCCTGGCCTGGCCAGTGCGGCGGCTGCGTTCGATGGCTCGCCCGTGGTCCCGGGCGACGACCCCACGGAAATCAGCCGGCTGGCCTATACCGGCGGCACCACCGGCCGTTCCAAGGGCATCCTGCATACGCACCGGACCACGGTAACGGTGCTGCAGTACATGCTGGCCAGCTACGAATGGCCGGAGCAGATCCGCTACCTGGTGACCACGCCGATCTCGCACGCGTCCGGCAGCCTGTTCCTGCCGACGCTGCTGCGTGGCGGCACCATTTACCTGTGCGACAAGTTCAGTCCCGCCGATTTCCTGCGCCGCGTGGCCGAACAACGGATCAACCTGACCTTCCTGGTTCCCACGCAGATCTATGGCCTGCTCGATTGCGACGGGCTGGACGCGGCCGACCTGTCCAGCCTGGAACTGGTGCTCTACGGCGCGGCGCCGATCGCGCCGGTGCGCCTCGCTGACGCGCTGCGCCGCATCGGCCCGGTGTTTGGGCAGGTGTACGGCCAGGCGGAAGTGCCGATGTGCATCAGCTACCTGAGCCAGCGCGACCACGATCCGGACAACCCCGAGCGCCTGCGCTCGTGCGGCAAGGTGATCCCGGGCAACCAGGTCAAGCTGCTCGACCCCGACCTGCGTGAAGTCGCGCCGGGCGAGGTGGGCGAGCTGTGCGTGCGCGGTCCGCTGGTGATGGAGGGCTACCTGAACCGGCCCGAGGAAGACGCCAAGGTCTTTGCCGGCGACTGGCTGCATACCGGCGACATGGCCCGTTGCGACAGCGAGGGATTCCTGTACATCGTCGACCGCGCCAAGGACATGATCATCAGCGGCGGCTTCAACGTGTACCCGAGCGAGGTGGAGCATTGCCTGGCGCTGCACCCGGCCATCGCCATGTCCGCGGTGATCGGCATCCCCGACCCCAAGTGGGGCGAAGCGGTCATCGCCGTGGTGGTGACGCGGCCAGGTGGCACGCTCACCGAGGCCGACGTGATCGGCCACGTAACGCAGCACAAGGGCGTGGTCAACGCGCCCAAGCAGGTCGTGTTCGTGGATGAGTTGCCGCTGACCGCGCTGGGCAAGATCGACCGCAAGGCCATCCGCGGCTGCTACTGGGGCGGCCAGGAGCGGCAGGTGGCCTGAGTGCGCTCACCGCATGCCGCACGGTCCCGCAAGCGGGCCGGCGGCCTGCCCGGACCAACAATCATGGAGGAGGCCACCATGGCAATCCGCTTGCGTTTCAACGCAATCCGGCCGACCCGCGCGCCGGCGCGCGGCTAAGAGGTGCCGGCGCCGGCTTCGGGCCGGCACAGCAGGCCATTCAGGATGATCTCGTAGAACTCGCTGAAGGCATCGCCCATCTTCAGGCCGGTTTCCTTCAGGAACTGCTGGTTGCGCAGCCGGTACGCGGCGCCGAGGATCGCTTCGGAAACCAGCCGCGGATTGTGCTGCGCCATCAGCCCTTGCCGCATGCCTGCGTCCAACAGGCTTTCCAGCCCGCGCACGCGCGCCAGTTGGTAGTCGTCGAATACCGCCCGGCCGCTGTCGATCGCATCCAGGTCCGCAAGCGCCGCCTTGCTCAGTCCCGATGTGTGGAGCGCGGCATGCAGGTAGGCGGACACTGCCCGCGCCGCATCGCTTTCGCGGTGCGCCGCGGCAAAGCCCCTTTCCAGGTTGTCAGCAAGCACGTCGCGGCAGATGCCGACGAACAGCGCTTCCTTGGTCGGCGCGATTTCGTACAGGCGCCGCCGCGAGCAGCGCATGCGTTGGGCAATCTCGCCGATGGTCAGCGACGACACGCCTTCGGTGCTCAGCAGCCGGGTCAGTTCGTGGGCAAATTCTTCGTCGGTGCGTCGGGTCGGCATGAAACGGGTGGCAAGCCGGGCAAGCGCCGGGCGCGTGAGTGTTGATGCCGAATCTTACGACGACTGCGCGGTGCGCAGGCATGGTGACCTCGCCTGAGGGACATGCGGGCCAGGCAAAAAAGCGAGGCCGCTCGCGCGCCTCGCCGTGAACTGACCGGCCCCCTCAGTTGAGATGACCGACCGCGCGCAGGTATTCGTTCTTCTTCTCGAAGATCAGCGCGCTCAGAAAGGCGGCGTCATAGGCGGCCAGCAGGTGCGCGTGGTGTTCTTCGATATAGCGGGCCACGCGCGCCTTCTCGCATTCGATGCCGCACAGCCATTCATACATCTCGGCGTCCCAGCGGAAGCGCAGGCCCAACTCGATAAACGCGGCGTTGTAGGCGGCGAGCTGGGTGTCGCGCGGAATGGGTTGGTTATCGGTGCCGACCGTGACGGCAGCTTGGCGGCTTTCCTGTTGGACCTGGTTCATGCTCGTCTCCTGAAATGCGCGGTAGCGGTTGGGTTGAGACAAGCATAGGGACCCGGAATAATTTACGATAATTAAAGTTTCATAGCAAAACCATAATCAATCGTTTATGCATTCTGGCTGATCAAACCTTCCACGCCGGTGATGCGCTGGATCAGTGCCGCGCCGTCTTCCATCAGGAACTGCTTGAAAGCGAGCGCTACCGGCGGCAGCCGCTTGTTCTTGCGGTGCACCACGTACCAGTTGAGCATGACCGGGAAGCCGTCGATGTCCAGCACCGCGAGCTTGCCGGCCTGCAGCTCCAGCCCCACCGTATGCGCCGACAGGAAGGCGATGCCCATGTTGGCGATCACCGCCTGCTTGATGGTCTCCGTGCTTTTGATCTCCATCGCAATGCGCATATTGGACAGCTTTCCAGCAAAGCCTTCCTGCATCGAATTCCAGGTATCCGAGCCTTTCTCGCGTGAAACGAAGGCTTCGTCAGTCAGCGCCGCCAGCGGGATATTGCGCTGGCCCACCAGCGGGTGGGTGGGCGCAGCCACGATGACATAGGGGTGCGGGGCGAAGACCTCGTTGATGGTGTCCATGCCTTCGGGCGGACGCACCATCACCGCCAGGTCGGTCAGGTTGCCGGCCAGCTGGTGCAGCAATTCCTCGCGGTTATGCACGGCAAGGTTCAGCGTCACGCCTTCATGGCGGTTCATGAACTCGGCCAGCAGGCGCGGAAAGAAATAGTCGCCGGCGCTGATCACCGCCACGTTGAGCCGGCCGCCGGAGATGCCCTTGAGCTGGGACATGGCGTCTTCGGCCTCGCGGAACTGCTGGATGATGCTGCGGCTGTAATGCAGCATCTCATGGCCAGCCGGGGTCAGGTAGATCTTCTTGCCCAACTGCTCGAACAGGGGCAGCCCCACATGGTGCTCCAGCTGCCGCACCTGGGTCGATACCGCGGGCTGGGTCAGGTGCAGTTCCTCGGCAGCGCGTGAAAAGCTCATATGGCGGGCAACGGTCTCAAAGACCTTCAGTTGCCGCAGCGTGGCGTTCCTCATCCTCGTCCCGTGCGATATATAAGCGATTGACTATATAAACGATAAAAAACTTTATGCAGTGCTGATCTTAGATTCAAGTAGCATCAATCGTCGGATTGGCATGCCCCCCGAATCCGGCCCTCCGGCTTGCGCCAGGAGTCCGCCAATGGCCACAAGCATGGCCGATAACAACGATGGCTGCCTACAGCCACGACAAAAAAACACAAGGAGACTACCGTGACCGGACTGAACGCAATGGTGCGTGCAACGCGACACCCCGCCATGCCTGAAGACAGGCTCCGTCTCAGCCACGCCGGTGCAGGGCAGGGGGGCAGGTCATGAATATCTCGCTCCCCCAACTGAAGGCCTTCGCCGCGGTAGCGCGGCACAAGAGCTTTACGCGTGCCTCGGTTGAACTGGGCCTGACGCAATCCGCGGTCAGCCGCAGCGTGCGTGAGCTGGAAGATGAGATCGACCAGCGCCTGTTCGACCGTACCACGCGCCAGGTGGAACTGACTGATGCCGGCCAGCACCTGTCGCAGCGCATCTGCCACCTGATCGAAGAGGTGGAGCAGACCTTGCGCGACAGCCAGAGCGCCAGCCGTCCGTGCCAGGGCCTGGTGCAGATCGCCTCGGATCCGGTGCTCAGCTCGATGTCGGTGCCGACGTGGCTGGCCGGCTGCCGGCAAGCGTGGCCGGCGATTGCCATTCACCTGAAGGACCGCTCGCAGGAGTCGGTGCTGCAAAGCGTGCGCAGCGGCGAGGTGGACTTCGGCATTGCCACCGATCCGCAGCCAAGCGATGACCTCTATTGTGAACCGCTGTGCGTCGATGCCTACCATGCCGTCCTGCCCGCCCAGCATCCGCTGGCCATGCGCGAAGCGGTAGGGTGGGGCGACCTGAGCGATGCCCGCGTGCTGGCCCTGGACCAGCAGTGCGGCATGCAGCCCGCGGTGGAGAAGGCGCTCAGCAGCTATCACGTGCGTGCGGGCTCGCTGCAGTTGCTTGGGCACTTTGCGGCGGTGTTCGGCATGGTGGCGCTGGGCCTCGGGATCGGCGTGGTGCCGTCGCGTGCCCAGGTTGGCGGCATGAATCCAGCGGCAGTGATGCGGCCGCTGCGTCCGCAGGTGACTTCCACGGTGATGCTGGTTCGGCGCAAGAGCCGTTCGCTCAAGCCCAATGCCGCAGCAATCTGGGATGCCTTGCGTGGCCAGGAGTATCAGGAGCCACCGGTGGCGCGTCGTGAAACGACCACGGTGTGAGGCCATCGGCTCTTCTGGGGGCATTGGGGCGGCTTTCGTTGTATTAGTGCAAAACTTCTACTGATATATCACATACAGGATATTTACACATAGTGCAGCGCAGCATATAATGAAAACTCCTGACCACAACGCTATTGGAGTTTTCAAATGGAAGTCGCTCTTCTCTTCGCTCTTGGCCTAGGCCTGATTGCTGCCGGTGTCGGCGTGACCACGCTGCTGGCCACGCGCCTGCCGATGGACGTGCTGGTGACCGCGCAGGAGCATGGTCGCTTCGCCGGCCTGGGCTCGAACCAGGAAAGCGATGGCGTTGGCCGTGCCAGCCCGTCGCGCATCGTGCCCGCTGCCGGTGAACTGGCTTACGCTTAATGCGCGCAGGGGCCATGCGCCTTTCGCGCTGAACAGCGCATCTGGCAAGGGTTGTAGCGGCCGGCATCCCTTGTGGCAGTACCTCGGTTGATTCCTGACCTGCGGCATTCGCCGCGAGCCAGGGCAGGGTTCCGCGCGAACCTGCGGCCGCCACCACCTTCCTCCCGATCGCTGCTAGCGATCGCCCCGCGCAACCCTTGTCTTGCGCCGCCTTTCCCAATCCGGCAGCTCCCTGCCATGCCTGCAGCGCCTCCTCAGGCATCGTTCCCAAGGCCATACATGCGGTGCAATACATTAATGTATGCATCTAGGGACTTTCCCCAACTCATCGTTTTCCCGGTTTTTCCCACGCGCGATCCCCGGCATTCTTGCGGGTGCCAGCAGTCGGCGGATTGATGCGCCGATGCATGGCAACTGCTTGATTTCCAACGACTCGGGATGCTGTCGGACCGGCCATTGATGCAGTGTGCGCACCAGTCGCACTGCAGCAACGGCCAGCCAGGTGTCGCTCGCCGCGGTCTCATGCTGCAGGGCCGCGACGAATACGCTTGACTTACCTGATATATCACATACCGTATAGCACTAGAACGGCTCAGCTGTTCTTTGACTGAGAGTCACGCAGAGGCGTCTACAGGCGCCCATCTTCCACCTTGGCGGCAAGCCGCTATAAGGAGACATCATGGAATTGCAGCAGAGGGAGTCCACGTCGCGCTTTGCGTCGCCGTGGGTGCAACTGGTATTCGGCGTGATCTGCATGGCGATGATCGCCAACATGCAATACGGCTGGACGCTGTTCGTCAACCCGATCGACGACAAGTACCACTGGGGCCGCACCGCGATCCAGGTGGCCTTCACCATCTTCGTCGTGACGGAAACCTGGCTGGTGCCGATTGAAGGCTACCTGGTCGACAAGTACGGCCCGCGCCCGGTGGTGGTGGGCGGTGGCCTGCTGTGCGCGATTGCGTGGGCCCTGAACTCGGTGGCGTCCTCGCTGCCCATGCTTTACTTCGCGGCGGCTATCGGCGGCCTTGGCGCGGGCGCGGTGTATGGCACCTGCGTGGGCAACGCGCTGAAATGGTTTCCCAATCGCCGGGGCCTGGCAGCGGGGATTACCGCAGCCGGTTTCGGTGCGGGCTCCGCGCTGACCGTGGTGCCCATTGCCAACATGATCAAGACTTCGGGCTATGAGGCCGCGTTCCTGTGGTTCGGTCTTGGCCAGGGCCTGATCGTGTTCATCCTGGGCATGGCCCTGTACCCGCCGTCGGCCAAGGTCCTGAGCGAGGTCAAGTCCACGCTGAAGGCTGCCGCAACCTACAATGCTTCGCCGCGCGAGGTGCTGAAGTCGCCGATCTTCTGGGTCATGTACGCGATGTTCGTGATGATGGCCGCCGGCGGCCTCATGGCCACCGCCCAGCTCGGCCCGATCGCCAAGGACTTCGGCCTGCACGACGCCCCGATCTCGATCCTCGGCCTGACCTTGCCGGCGCTGACCTTCGCACTGACCATCGACCGCGTGCTCAATGGCCTGACGCGCCCGTTCTTCGGCTGGATCTCCGATCATATCGGCCGTGAACGCACAATGTTCTTTGCCTTCGGGGTCGAGGCCATCGGCATCCTGCTGCTGTCCAAGTACGGCCACCATCCGGTTGCCTTCGTGGTGCTGACAGGCGTGGTGTTCTTTGCTTGGGGTGAGATCTACAGCCTGTTCCCTGCCACCTGCGGCGACACCTTCGGGCCGAAGTTTGCCGCCACCAACGCGGGCCTGCTGTACACCGCCAAGGGCACGGCCGCGCTGCTGGTGCCGTTCTCCAGCGTGATCACCACTGTCACGGGCAGCTGGCATGCGGTCTTCATGGTGGCCTCCGCCATGGCGGCATTGACCGCGGTAATGGCGCTGTTCGTGCTCAAGCCGATGCGCGAGGCGCATGCCCGTAAATATGTGCATGCCAATGCATCGGCACCGATGGGCTACCGTACCGTGCCGGAAGACCTGACCTGATAAAGAAAGCAGTACGGCGCCCCCCGGCGCCGGCAGGACCCGGACGTGGCGGCTGCGATGCCTGCACAGACGCCGCGCCCGGTAGCACAATACGACAACTACAAAGCGCGACAGGAGGGCGGCCCGCCGGGCGCCTTCCTGATTGCACATCGGAACCCCACAAACAGAATCCAGGCACGCCATGAACCAGGTTGTCATTCCACTCGAGGCGACGGGGCTCGGCCGGCAGCGCAAGCGCCGCCAGCCCAAGGGCAGGCAGGTAGACGCGGCCGCGCTGGCCGAAGTGCGCGTGGCGCTGGGCGACATGCCCCGCCGGCGCGACCTGCTGATCGAACACCTGCACTGCATCAACGACCGCTACGGCCAGTTGGCGATGCCGCACCTGGTGGCGCTGGCCAGCGAACTGCGGCTGTCGATGACCGAGGTCTATGAAGTCGCCACCTTCTACCACCACTTCGACGTGGTGCGCGAGGACGCCGACGGCCAGATCGCGCCGTCGCCGGCGCTGACCGTGCGCGTATGCGAAGGCATTGCCTGCGAGCTGGCGGGCGCGCAGGCGCTGATCGACAAGCTGCCCGCGGTGCTCGGCACTGAAGTGCGCGTGGTGGCCGCGCCCTGCATCGGCCGCTGCGAAAAGGCGCCCGCGGCGCTGGTCGGGCAGAATCCGGTCGATGCTGCCACGGCCGAGGCCATCGACGCCGCCGTGCAGGCAAAGGCCGTGCGCCATGCGCCCGAGCCTTATATCGGCTACGACGCTTACCAGAAGGACGGCGGCTATGCCTTGCTGAAGTTCCTCGCCAGCGGCGACCTGGAACCGGCCGCCGTGCTGTGCACGATGGAGGACTCCGGCCTGCGCGGGCTGGGCGGCGCGGGCTTCCCGACCGGGCGCAAGTGGCGCATCGTGCAGAACGAGCCCGCGCCCCGGCTGATGGCCGTCAACATCGACGAGGGCGAGCCCGGCACCTTCAAGGACCGCGTCTACCTGGAGCGCGATCCGCACCGGTTTCTGGAGGGCATGCTGATCGCGGCGACGGTGGTCAACGTGTCAGCGATCTATATCTACCTGCGCGACGAATACGCTGGCTGCCGCGCGCTGCTGGCCGAAGAACTGCGGCGGCTGCAGCAAGACCCGCCAATCCCCGGCTTGCCGACGATCGAACTGCGCCGCGGCGCGGGCGCCTATATCTGCGGCGAAGAGTCGGCCATGATCGAGTCGATCGAAGGCAAGCGCGGCATGCCGCGGCTGCGCCCGCCCTATGTGGCGCAGGTGGGCCTGTTCGGCCGGCCCACGCTGGAGCACAACTTCGAGACCCTGTACTGGGTGCGCGACATCATCGAGAAGGGCGCCGAGTGGTTTGCCTCGCAGGGGCGCAATGGCCGCAAGGGGCTGCGTTCGTTCTCGGTCTCCGGCCGGGTGAAACGGCCCGGCGTGCATCTGGCGCCGGCGGGTATCACGGTGCGCGAACTGATCGACGAATACTGCGGCGGCATGCTTGACGGCCATGCGTTCTACGGTTACCTGCCGGGTGGCGCCTCTGGCGGCATCCTGCCAGCATCGATGGGCAATATCCCGCTGGACTTCGACACGCTGCAGCCCTACGGCTGCTTTATCGGCTCGGCCGCGGTGGTGATCCTGTCCGACCAGGACAGCGCCACGCAGGCAGCGCGCAACCTGATGCACTTCTTCAAGCACGAGTCCTGCGGGCAATGCACACCGTGCCGCACCGGCACCGCCAAGGCGCTCGACCTGATCCGCCAGCCCAAGTGGGACCTGTCGGCGCTGGATGACCTGTCCGCGGTGATGCGCGATGCATCGATCTGCGGGCTGGGGCAAGCCGCGCCCAATCCGGTCGACTGCGTCATCAAGTACTTCCCGCACGAACTGGCCTGAGAGACTGACATGAATGCACTGACCCGCGCCGAACGCGCGCTTGTCGAATCCGCCGAGCCAGCCGTCACCTTCACGCTCAATGGCCGCGAAGTGAGCGCGCAACCCGGCGAAAGCCTGCTCAAGGTGGCCCAGCGCGAAGGCTTCGACGTCCCGCACCTGTGCTACAAGGATGGCCTCGAGCCGGCTGGCAACTGCCGCGCCTGCATGGTCGAAATCCAGGGCGAGCGCGTGCTGGCTCCGTCCTGCTGCCGTTTTCCCGCGGAAGGGATGCAGGTACAGACCGAGTCCGAGCGCGCCCTGCGTGCGCAGCGCACCGTGCTGGAACTGCTGCAGTCGGACATGCCCGAGACTGACTACACCCGCCACAACGAACTGGACCAGTGGGCCGCGAAGCTGGAAGTCGGCAAGCCCCGCTTTGCCCCGCGCGAACGCGTGGCGGCGGATTTGTCGCACCCGGCCATCGCCGTCAACCTGGATGCGTGCATCCAGTGCACGCGCTGCCTGCGAGCCTGCCGCGACGAGCAGGTCAACGACGTGATCGGCCTGGCGCTGCGCGGCGACGAAGCCCGCATCGTGTTCGACATGGACGACCCGATGGGTGCGTCGACCTGCGTGGCCTGCGGCGAATGCGTGCAGGCCTGCCCGACCGGCGCGCTGATGCCCGCGCGCGACGCCGCGCTGGCGGTGCCGGACAAGCAGGTGGACTCGGTCTGCCCGTACTGTGGCGTGGGCTGCCAGCTGACCTACAACATCAAGGACAACCGCATCCTGTTCGTGGAAGGGCGCGATGGCCCGGCCAACCACGAGCGGCTGTGCGTGAAAGGCCGCTACGGCTTTGACTACGTGCAGCATCCGCAGCGCCTGACGGTGCCGCTGGTGCGCCGCGAAGGCGTGCCCAAGCAGGGCGATTTCGTCATGGATCCGGACCACGTCATGGACGTGTTCCGCGAGGCCACCTGGGAAGAGGCCCTGGCGCTGGCCGGCGGCAAGCTCGCGCAGATCCGCGACACCCACGGCAAGCGCGCGCTGGCAGGGTTTGGCTCGGCCAAGGGCAGCAATGAAGAGGCCTACCTGTTCCAGAAGCTGGTGCGCACCGGGTTTGGCAGCAACAACGTCGACCACTGCACGCGGCTGTGCCATGCCTCGTCGGTGGCGGCGCTGCTGGAGGGGATCGGCTCGGGCGCGGTGTCGAACCCGGTGATGGATGTCGACAAGGCCGAGGTGGTGATCGTGATCGGCGCCAACCCGACCGTGAACCACCCGGTCGCGGCCAGCTGGATCAAGAATGCGGTGAAGAACGGCACCAAGCTGATCGTGGCCGATCCGCGCCGCTCGGACCTGGCGCGCTTTGCCCATCGCTTCATGCAGTTCAAGCCCGATGCCGACGTGGCGCTGCTCAACGCGATGATGCATGTCATCGTCACCGAGGGCCTGGTGAACCAGGACTTCATCGACAGCCGCACCATCGGCTTTGACGAGCTGCAGCGCAATGTCGCGGCGTACAGCCCGGAACTGATGGCGCCAGTGTGCGGCATCGAGGCCGAGGTCATCCGCGAGGTCGCGCGTCTGTATGCCACGTCCAAGGCCTCGATGATCCTGTGGGGCATGGGCGTGTCGCAGCACGTGCACGGCACCGACAACGCGCGCTGCCTGATCGCGCTGGCGCTGATGACCGGCCAGATCGGCCGTCCCGGCACCGGCCTGCATCCGCTGCGCGGCCAGAACAACGTGCAGGGCGCGTCCGACGCCGGACTGATCCCGATGATGTACCCGGACTACCGCCGCGTGGACGATCCCGTGGCGATCGCCAGCTTCGAGGCGCTGTGGGGCATGCCGCTGGACCGCCAGCCCGGCCTGACCGTAGTCGAAGTGATGCAGGCGATCGAGCGCGGCGAGGTGCGCGGCATGTACATCATGGGTGAGAACCCGGCCATGTCCGATCCCGACGCCGAGCACGCGCGCGAGGCGCTGGCCTCGCTCGACCACCTGGTGGTGCAGGACATCTTCCTGACCGAGACCGCCTACCTGGCCGACGTGGTGCTGCCGGCCTCGGCCTTCCCGGAGAAGACCGGCACCTTCACCAACACCGACCGCACCGTTCAGCTCGGCCGCCAGGCGCTGAACCCGCCGGGGCAGGCGCGCCAGGACCTGTGGATCATCCAGCAGATGGCGGAGCAACTGGGGCTGGACTGGCACTACGACGGCGTGGCCGAGGTCTTCGATGAGATGCGCCAGGCCATGCCCAGCATCGGCGGCGTGACCTGGGAGCGGCTGGAGCGCGAACATGCTGTGACTTATCCGTGCAAGGAAGAGGGCGACCCGGGCGAACCGGTGATCTTTATCGACAGCTTCCCGACCGAGACCGGCCGTGGGCGCTTTGTGCCGGCCGATATCATCCCGGCGGCCGAGCGGCCCGATGTCGGCTACCCGATGGTGCTGATCACCGGCCGCCAGCTCGAGCACTGGCACACCGGCAGCATGACGCGGCGCGCCGGCGTGCTCGATGCGATCGAGCCCGACCCCGTGGCGCTGGTGCACCCGCTGGACCTGGACGCGCTGGGCGGCAAGCCGGGCGACGTGGTCACGCTGGCATCGCGCCGCGGCGAAGTCACGCTGTACGCGCGGGCCGACGCCGGCACGCCGCGCGGGGCGGTGTTCGTGCCGTTCTGCTATTACGAGGCGGCGATCAACAAGCTGACCAATGCGGCGCTGGACCCCTTCGGCAAGATCCCGGAGTTCAAGTACTGCGCGGTGAAGATGGCTCTGGGCGGCGAGGCGCCGGAGCAGTCGAGCTACGGCGGCGGGCAGATCCTGGCGGTGTAGGGCAACGGCAAGACCTGACGGGGCCGTCTGCGCGGGTAGCGCAGGCGGCCTTTTTTGTTGGGTGATTATCCTGAATTTCGGGAAATTGATTGTTGTGGTTTTCAGCTAATCAAATCAATCGTGACGGGCTACGCTTCAGATCATTCCCTACACATCCCGGAGCCCGCCATGAAAGCCATCGGCCTGACCCAGTACCTGCCCATCTCCGACCCGCGTTCGCTGCAGGACGTGGAGATCGACATGCCCAGCCCCGGCGGCCGCGACCTGCTGGTGAAGGTTGAGGCCGTCTCGGTCAACCCGGTCGACACCAAGGTGCGCGCGCCCAAGGCGCAGGTAGAGCCCACGCCGCGCGTGCTGGGCTGGGACGCGGCCGGCACTGTGGCGGCGGTGGGGCCGGAGGTGACCCTGTTCAAGGTCGGCGACCCGGTCTACTACGCGGGCAGCATCACGCGGTCCGGTGCCAACGCCGAATTCCACCTGGTCGATGAGCGCATCGTCGGCCACAAGCCCGCCTCGCTGGATTTCGCCAACGCGGCGGCGCTGCCGCTGACGGCGATCACCGCCTGGGAGGCTCTGTTCGACCGGCTGGGCATTTCGCCCAAGGGGGATCACGCCGGCCGCTCGGTGCTGATCATCGGCGGCGCGGGCGGCGTGGGCTCGATCGGCATCCAGTTGGCCAAGGTGCTGGCCGGGCTGACCGTGATCGCCACCGCGTCGCGGCCCGAGTCGCAGGAATGGTGCCGCCGCCTTGGCGCCGACCATACCGTTGACCATCGTGGCGACCTGCCGGCGCAGTTGAAGGCGCTGGGTTTTGCCGAGGTCGACTACATCCTCTGCTTCAACGATATCGACGGCCATTTCGCGGCGATGACTGAACTGGTCGCCCCGCAGGGCAAGATCTGCACGATCGTCTCGAATACGCGGCCGTTGCCGGTGGAATTGCTCAAGAACAAGAGCGCCACCTTCGTCTGGGAATTCATGTTCACGCGCGCCATGTTCAGCACGCCCGACATGGTCGCGCAGCATCGTCTGCTTAACGAGGTCGCGCGGCTGGTCGATGCCGGCCGCCTGCAGACCACGCTGGGCGAGAACCTGGGGAGCATCAACGCGGAGAACCTGCGGCGCGCGCACGCCATGCTGGAAGGCGGGCGGACCATCGGCAAGCTGGTGCTGGAAGGGTTCTGAGCTGGCGGGCTGCGCTCGGCAAACAACAACGCCCGCCGGGATGGCCCCGGCGGGCGTTGTGCGTTTCTGGGGCAGGGGTCAGCCCATCTTGCCGAGAATGCCCTGCATCTCGTCGCTGTTGAAGGCGCGCAGGGTTTGGGTGCGTACGTTGCCGGCCGCGCCGATGGTCAGCCCGAAGCTGGTCATGGTCTCGTCGTCGGGCGCTTCGACGGTGAGCACGATGTCGTATTCGCCCAGCGTCCAGTAGATGTCTTTCATCTGCACGCCCAGGCGCGCCCCCATCTCGCGCACCGCGGCGGCGCGCTTGGTGGTGTCCTTGACAGTGCGGATGCCCTGGTCGGTGAAGCTGGCTAGCACGATGTAGCGGGTCATGGCGGGACCTCCGGTTATGGTTGGATTGGTCGCCGTCCCGGCGGTGTGCACGGCGCAAACGGCCGGGGCAGTGGTTCAGGGCTTCGGGGCGTGGCGAGGCGCGAATGGCATGGCGCTTCGCCGTTGATGCTCGCGACGTCTGAGCAACTTCATGCCAACGCATATTGCGCGCCAGTCGGCGCGGCAGGCCAGGATGCGGGCCGCGGGCTCGCGGCCGGCTGTTCCGGCCGGCCGGTGTGTTTCAGTTGCGATACTGCGTGCGGCTCAGTCCTGTGGACTGCCACCGTCCGCGCTGTCGGGCGTGTCAAGCGCGCGCATGTTATCCAGCAACTTGAGCAGGTAATGCAGTGTGTGCGTCAGGTCATTGGTAGAAAACCCCGTCAGCGCCTGCTCGTAATAAGCCCGGATCTTCGGCTGCGCCTGGTGCAGCCAGACCTCCCGTCCCGGCTCGCTCATCCGGATCAACCGTGAGCGGCGGTCGCGGCCGTCCGGGGCCAGCGTGACGTGGCCGTCGCGTTCCATCCGGCTGACCAGTCCTGACAGGTTCTGCCGGCTCACCATCAGGTAGCGGGCCAGGTCGCCCACGCTCATGCCATCAGCGGCTTCCGGGCGCGACAACGCGCCGAGCACGGCCCACTGCTGCGTCGTCAGGCCCTCTGCCTCGACGGCTCGCGATCCCGTTTTATGCAACATATTTGCGCATTGGTACAACCGGAAGAAAAGCCGGTTGGCCAGTTCCATGCGTGCGTTTGTCGGGAAATCTGCCCCTGATTCCGGGTTAACCATAGTCTTTTCCACAGTGTTGGCGTCTTGCGTAGGCAGCGGCTACCTCCTACTATAGGTAAACATATTTACCTATTTGGTGGTGCGATGTGACGGCGCCATGGCCGGCACGATAGCACCGGAATCCTGAAAGGAGAACGCTGTGCAAGGACTTGAAGGCAAGACGGTCATCGTGACCGGTGGTGGCGGAGGTATCGGCGGCGCAACCTGTTTGCGCTTTGCGCGCGCCGGGGCGGTGGTGGGCGTGCTCGACCTGAACCCGGAAGCGGCCGAGCGCGTCGCCGGCCAGATCCGAGAGGCTGGCGGGCGCGCGCTGGCCCTTCGCTGCGATATCACCGAGCGCGCCAGCGTGGATGCCGCGGTGGCGGCGGTGGAGCAGGGCCTGGGCCCGGTGGACGTGCTGGTCAACAACGCCGGCTGGGATGTGTTCAAGCCGTTCATCAAGACCGAGCCCGCGCAATGGGAGCGGCTGATCGCCATCAACCTGACCGGCGCGCTGCACATGCACCACGCGGTGCTGCCCGGCATGATCGAGCGCAAGCGCGGCCGCATCATCAATATCGCCTCCGACGCCGCGCGCGTGGGTTCGTCCGGCGAAGCGGTCTATGCCGCGTGCAAGGGCGGGCTGGTGTCGTTCTCCAAGACGATTGCCCGCGAACACGCTCGCCACGGCATCACCGTCAACGTGGTGTGCCCGGGGCCGACCGAGACCGCGCTGTTCGAAGACTACAAGCAGGGCGCGGGCAACCCCGAGAAGCTGGTCGAGGCCTTTACCCGCTCGATCCCGCTGGGCCGCATCGGCCAGCCCGACGACCTGCCCGGCGCGGTGCTGTTCTTTGCCAGCGACGACGCCGGCTTTATCACCGGCCAGGTGCTGAGCGTGTCGGGCGGCCTGACCATGAACGGCTGAGCAAGCAAACACCAGAAAACGGAGACCACCATGCAATACGAAGACATCCTGTACGAAGTGCGCAACGGCGCCGCCTGGATCACCATCAACCGCCCGGAAAAGATGAACGCCTTCCGCGGCCACACCTGCGACGAGCTGATCCACGCCATCAACCGCGCCGGCTACGACCGCGAGATCGGTGCCATCGTGCTGGCGGGTGCCGGCGACAAGGCGTTCTGCACCGGCGGCGACCAGTCCGCGCATGAAGGGCAGTACGACGGCCGCGGCACCATCGGCTTGCCGATGGAAGAACTGCACAACGCCATCCGCGACGTGCCCAAGCCGGTGATCGCGCGGGTGCAGGGCTTTGCCATCGGCGGCGGCAACGTGCTGTGCACGATCTGCGATTTCACCATCGCCTCTGAAAAGGCCGTGTTCGGTCAGGTAGGGCCAAAGGTGGGCTCGGTCGACCCGGGCTATGGCACGGCCTTCCTGGCGCGCGTGGTCGGTGAAAAAAAGGCGCGCGAGATCTGGTACCTGTGCCGTCGCTACCCGGCCGCCGAGGCACTGGCGATGGGGCTGGTGAACGCCGTGGTGCCGCATGACCAGCTCGACGCCGAAGTGCAGAAGTGGTGCGACGAGATCCTGGACAAGAGCCCGACCGCCATCGCCATCGCCAAGCGCTCGTTCAACATGGACACCGCGCATCAGGGTGGTATCGCCGGCATGGGCATGTACGCGCTCAAGCTCTACTACGACACCGAGGAATCGCGCGAGGGCGTGAAGGCCTTCCAGGAAAAGCGCAAGCCCGACTTCCGCAAGTACGCCAGATAAGCGCTGGCATCCGACCAAGCGGAGACAACCATGAACCCCTACCTTGACGAAGACCTGATGGCGCTGGCGGAGCATGCGCGCCGTTTTGCCGATGCGCGCGTGGCGCCTGGCTACCTGGAGCGGGACCAGACCCGCGTGCTGGACCGCGCGCTAATGCGCGAGATGGGCGAGATGGGCTTTATCGCGCCGGAACTGCCCGAGGCCTGCGGCGGCCAGGGCATGGGCTCGCTCGCGGCCGGCGTGATTCATGAAGCGGTGGCGCGCGCCGACCTGAGCCTGTCGTATATCAACCTGCTGGCTTCGCTCAACGGCCAGATCCTGGCACAGCACGCGCGTCCTGAAATCGGCGGGCCGTGGCTGCAGCGGCTCACGCGCGGCGAAGCGCTGCTGGCGATCGCGCTGACCGAGCCGCGCGGCGGCTCCGACGCGGCCAACCTGCGCCTGCGCATGGAGCGCGACGGCGACGCCTATGTGCTCAATGGCGAGAAGACTTCGATCTCCGCCGCGGACCAAGCCGATGCCGCGGTGGTCTTTGCCCGCACCGGCCCGGTCGATGCCGGCGCGCGCGGCGTCTCAGCCATGCTGGTGCCGATGGACCTGCCTGGCATCACTCGCAACCGTTTCGACTGCCACGGCCAGCGCGCCATCGGCCGCGGCTCGATCTTCTTCGAGAACGTGCGCGTGCCGGCCAGCCACCTGCTGGGCGAGGAAGGCCAGGGCTTCGTGCAGGTGATGCAGGGCTTCGACTTCTCGCGCGCGCTGATCGGCCTGCAGGTGCTGGCGGTGGCGCAGGCTGCGCTGGACGAGACCTGGGCCTACGTGGCGGAACGGCAGGCCTTTGGCAAGCCGCTTTCGGCCTTCCAGGGGGTCTCGCACCCGCTGGCCGATTTCCAGACCCAGGTGACCGCGGCCCGGCTGCTGTGCCTGCAGACGCTGTGGCTGAAGGACCATGGCCAGCCACACACCGCCGAAGCCGCGATGTGCAAGTGGTGGGCGCCCAAGCTGGCCTACGACGTGGTGCACCAGTGCCTGCTGTCCTTCGGCCACGGCGGCTATGACCGCGGCGTGATGGAGCAGCGGCTGCGCGATGTGCTCGGCTTCCAGATCGGCGACGGCACCGCGCAGATCATGAAGACCATCATTGCCCGCGGACGCGCCGGGCGCGAAGCTGTGCCGGCCTGAAGCCGCGCTCGCACGCGGCATCGCATAACGAGGAGACAAGCCATGGATTTCGACGCCGTACTGATTGCGCCCCGCCGAGCCGCCAGCGTGGCGGCAGGCCACTGGCACGACCGCACCGTCAACGACTACCTTGCCGCCTGCGTGAGCGGCCGGCCCGACGCGCCGGCCCTGACTGCGGTAAGCCTCGACAGCGGCACCGTGGCCCGCTTTACCTGGTCCGAGCTGGACCGGATGGCCGACCGGGTGGCGGTGGGGCTGAGCCGCCTCGGCGTCGGTGCGCAGGATGTCGTGTCCTGCCAGTTGCCCAACGGCTGGCACCTGACGGTGCTGTACCTGGCGTGCGCACGGCTGGGCGCGGTGCTCAACCCGTTGATGCCGATCTTCCGCGAGCGCGAGTTGTCGTTCATGCTGGCGCATGCGCAATGCAAGGTGATGGTGGTGCCGCAGGGTTTCCGGGGCTTCGGGCATGCGCAGATGGTGCAGGGCTTGCGCGACGTATTGCCGGCGCTGCGCCACGTCGTTGTCACGGGCGGCGCTGGAGCGGACAGCTTCGACGCATTGCTCAGCGGTCCGCGCTGGGAGGATGAGCCCGATGCGCCGGACATCCTGCTGCGCGGCCGCCCGGGCGCTGACGACGTCACGCAACTGATCTACACCTCCGGCACCACCGGCGAGCCCAAGGGCGTGATGCATAGCGCCAACACGCTGTTCTCCAATATCGTTGCCTATGCCGATCGGCTGCGCCTGACGGTCGACGATGTGGTGCTGATGGCCTCGCCGATGGCGCACCAGACTGGCTTCATGTACGGACTGATGATGCCGGTGATGCTGGGCGCGCATGCGGTGCTGCAGGACATCTGGGACCCGGCGCGCGCGGCCGCGCTGATCCGCGAGGAAGGCGTGACCTTCACCATGGGATCGACACCGTTCCTGACGGACCTTGCCCGCGTGGTGTCGGAGTCCGGCACGCCCGTGCCAAGCCTGCGCACCTTCCTGTGCGCCGGCGCGCCGATCCCGGGCGCGCTGGTGGAGAGCGCGCGCCTGGCGCTGGGCGCCACGATCGTGTCGGCGTGGGGCATGTCGGAGAACGGCGCGGTCACCACCACGCTGCCGGACGATCCCGACGCGCGCGCATCGACCACCGATGGTCGCCCGCTGCCGGGCGTGGAGGTGAGGGTGGTGGACGGCGCCGATGCCGACGTGCCCACCGGGGAGACCGGCCGCCTGCTGGTGCGGGCGTGTTCCAACTTCGGCGGTTACCTGAAGCGGCCACATCTGAACAGCACCGATGCCGATGGCTGGTTCGACACCGGCGACCTGGCGCGGCTCGATGCGCACGGCTACCTGCGCATCGCCGGGCGCAGCAAGGACGTGATCATCCGCGGCGGCGAGAACATCCCCGTGCTCGAGGTCGAGACCCTGCTGTACCGCCATCCCGCGGTGTCGCAGGTGGCTATCGTCGCCTACCCGGATGAACGGCTGGGCGAGCGCGCCTGCGCCTTTGTCGTGCCGCGCGCCGGCCAGGCGTTCGACCAGGCGGCGATGGTGGACTGGCTCAAGGCGCAGAAGATGGCGCTGCAGTACATCCCCGAGAAGCTCGTGGTGCGGGACGCACTGCCGGCCACGCCCGCCGGGAAAATCCAGAAATTCCGGCTGCGCGAGATGCTGCGCGGCGACCCGTCCTGAACCTGGCGCAGCGGTGGCCGGGGCGCCGGCCGCCGCGCAACGCAAAAAGCGCAATTAACCGCCAAGCATTGCACCCCACCACGACCGCGCATTCGCGCCAGGGCTGGCAGGGCGAGGGTGTCCAGCTCCACCTGTCACCGGCCTGCACCGGTATAGCCGCGCCCATGCGGCGCCAGCAAGCGCCGCAGCCATTGCCGCCAGGCGCCCGCTGCCGGCCCGGCGCCTTGCCGGCAGCGCGTTACGTGCAGCGATGCCGTGGTGACGGCATACAGCTCGATATGGCCGCTGTCGGACAACGTAAAGCATTCGCTGGCCGTCAGCGCCGTGTCCTTCGGGTCGCCGTCGCGGATCAGCCAGAGCTCGCCTTCGGTGCAGCGCACGGCGACGTGTTCGCCGGGGCCCGCCACCAGCCGCAGCGAACTGCGTGCGGGCAGGGTGGCGGTCATGTCATTGCTCACCAGGAACATGATGGTCTCCAGGTTCAGTCGACGGCCAGGCCGTGCAAGGCGGGCGGGATCACCGCGCGCGCGGGGGCTGTGCCGGGCCGGATGAAATCGGCGATGCGCCGGATCACGCCGGGATCCTGCAGGATGCGGCGATGCCCCAGGCCGCTGGTCGTGACCAGTTGCGCGCCGGGCCAGGCGCCGGCGATGGCGGCGCCGTCTTCCCAGCGCACTTCCTTGTCGTCGCGGTCATGGATCACCAGCGTTGGCGGGACCGGCCGGGTGCGGCCGACGTCGGGCACGTTGAAAGCCGACCATGGCAGTCCCAGCCAGCGCTCGCTCTGGCGCTGCATGCGCGCCAGCACGCCGGGGGTGAAGCCCATTTGCCAGGCCAGCGACGCACACGCGGCGTGCATGTCGGCCGGCGATCCGACCAGCACGGCGGCGCGGGCGGGCAGGCCTTCGCGCAGCGCCAGCGCGGTGGCTGCGCCGCCGAGTGAGTGCGCCACCACGGCGTGTACCTGCCCCGCGTGCCAGGCTGTGGCGAGCAGCGAGCGCGACATTTCCAGCACCGAGGTCTGCGCCGCGCCGCGCGCGCCGGCATCGGAGGCGCCGTGCGAGAGCGCATCGAAGGCCACCACCCGCATGCCGGCTGCCAGCAGGCCTTCGACCACCGCATGCCACTGGCCGGCATGGCCGCCCCAGCCGTGCGCGAGCATCACCACGGGACCGGACGTGCCCCAGCGATAGACGCGCACGCGCCGGCTCGGGCCCTGGCCCGTCACCAGCGCCCAGTCGGCGCGCGCACTGTCCAGCAAGTGCCGCGCTGCGGATGTGGCTGCGGCGCGCGGCGGCTTGAACCAGATGTGCTCCAGCGCGCGCGCTGTCGCGCCGGGCCTGACCACGCTGCCCGCCTGCCAGCGCAACCGCTGCCAGCCCTGAAAGGCCCGCTCCACCGGGCCGGACTTGCCGGTGCGCAGCGGCGCGTTGCCGGCGCGCGCGGGCAAGGGTGCGGCGGCGGGGGATGAGGAAACCGGGGAAGGAGAAGAGACTGCTTGCGTCACGACCTGCACCTCCAATGGATTCTGGATGGCACGGCATCATCGGCACCGGCCCCGCCGGCGGCATTCCGTGCTGTTGTTAAGACCGACCAGTCGTGCTTTTTAATGTACAAAAAAAGCCCGCCCGAGCGGTTGCTGCCCGCCGGCGGGGTAGCGCCGGCGCCAATGTGTGGCTCAGTGGCGGCGGGCGCCCTCGGCGGCACGGGCCACCAGTGCCGCAAATGCGCGCCGCGCCATGGTCTCGGCATCCTCGCGGCCAAGCAGCTTGAAGGATTGCTGGAAGGCCATGCCGATGCCCGCGAGTTCGAAAGCAAATTGCCGCGGATCGGTGTCCGGCCCGAAATGGCCCTCATCGATGGCGTCGCCCACCACGCGCGCAACCGTGCTGTGCCAATCCTTCAGCGACTGCACCACCAGGTCGCGGATCGAGCCCGGCCGATCGCGGTATTCCTGGCCCAGCGCCGTGAACAGGCAACGTCCCTGCGTCACCGTGCCGCCCAGCCATTCCAGGTAACCTTCAAACAGCCCCTGCAGCCGCGGCATCCCGCGCGGCTGGCGCATCGCCGGCCGGATCACGATCTCGCCGAAGCGCTCCACGGCCAGGTCGAGCACTGCCTGCTGCAACACCTCCTTGGATTTGAAGTGCGCATACAGGCCGCTCTTCGACATATTGGTGTCCGCGGCCAGCGTGGCCAGCGACAACTGTTCGAAGCCGACCTTGGCAGCGGTGTCCAGTGCCTGTTCGACGATGGCGTTGCGGGTGAGTTGTCCTTTTTGCATAGTCTGGAGAATAGCACGACCGGTCGGTTTGTCAACGAAACCAGATGCATGGTATTTGCCCCGACTTGCGCACTTGTGTCCGCGAGGCCATAACGTCATATGGATAGGCATGTGACGTCAACGCAAACCGCCAAGGCCCGTTAGAGATTGGGCGGCTCAGCGATGTTGTGCACGATCCGGCTCTTTGACGTTCGCCAGTCGGCCGATGTCAGGGCGGGATGGCGGACTTCTAAGAAATCTGCACAAAGTGTTTCTGCGGTTACATACGGAACGCTTTGCGTGCTCTATACTCGAATGCACGTCCGCGCACTTTTTTTCACTGGTGACTGGAGACCGACATGAACAGTACAGCCGTGCCAAGAGGCGCTAGCGAACCGTTCCGGCAACTGCGGGCGTTGCGTCGCGCGCGCAAGCTAAAGCAGGAGGACGTCGCCCGTAAAGCGGGGATTTCCCGGGAAGCCTACCTGCGGGCGGAGTCGGGTCAGGCCGATCCCCGCATGTCGACGTTCCTGGCCGCCTGCGAGGCGCTGGGCCTGGAAGTCGTGCTGGCCCCGCAGCATCTTGCTGCAGACGTCAACGCATTTATTGCCAGCCGCAATGGCGGCGTGACGGCAGCTTCCATGGCAGGCCAGCCGGCCGCCGGAAGCACGGCCGCGCCGGCTGCGGCGCCGGCTTCCGGAGGCGCTTTCGGCTCCGGAACCGGAGAGGGCCACAAGCCGGTCTGACCCGCCGCTGCCTGGCCGGCCGGGTTCGCAACGCGCCGGCACCGGCAGCTGGCCTCCAGGCCACCGCATGACAACCGGCGCGGGGCGTTCCGCACCGCGCCGGTCGCTATTGTCCTGAGCGCCGTTCGAACGACGCCCGGCGTGGATGACGCCGCAGGCCCGGCTGCCTGCTTCGGCGCTTTCCCGCCTTTCCCGGTTTTTCCCTTTCAGCTGCGTGAGCGATTGCTGCCGCGCCGGCGTCAGCGCGCGTCCCAGCGCCTGGCTGGTTTCTTCCCGCTTTTCCCGTTTCCCACCTACAACTGCAATGCAAGCGGCGTCCGGCGCATGCGCACGCGATGCCGTTTGACACGTCCGATGCTGGAGATTACGATATGGTAAATGCATTACGTATTCCGTAATTCTTGCTTCGTGCACCACGCACAGGCTGAATACGAACCGGCAGGCACTCCCAGCAAGAGGCCGCTAGGCGCCAGCGCAGCGCCAGATGGATCGAGACCCAGGAACGCTGACGACACCATGACACTCACGCACACCCAGCTCGCCGAGCACGGCTATATGTCCGGCTTCGCTAATGAATTCGCCACCGAGGCGCTGCCCGGTGCGCTGCCCGTGGGCCGGAACTCGCCCCAGCGCGCGCCCTACGGCCTGTACGCCGAGCAGCTGTCCGGCACGGCCTTTACCGCGCCGCGCGCGCACAACCGGCGCTCGTGGCTGTACCGCATCCGCCCGGCCGCGATGCATACGCCGTTCACGCAGATCGAGCAGTCGCGTTTCCTGAGCCGTTTCGACCAGGTGCCGCCGTCGCCCAACCAGATGCGCTGGAGCCCGCCGGCAATGCCGTCGGTGCCGACCGACTTTGTCGATGGCATCGTCACTATGGCCGGCAACGGCGGCCCCGAGGCCATGACCGGCTGCGGCATCCACCTGTACCTGGCCAACCAATCGATGCAGGACCGCTTCTTCTACAACGCCGACGGCGAGATGCTGATCGTGCCGCAGCAGGGCCGCCTGCTGATGGTGACCGAGCTGGGCCGGCTGGAAGTGGAGCCGCAGGAGATCGTGGTGATCCCGCGCGGCGTGCGCTTCCGCGTGGAGCTGCCCGAGGGCGAGGCGCGCGGCTATATCTGCGAGAACTACGGCGCGTTGTTCCAACTGCCCGACCTGGGCGTGATCGGCTCCAACGGCCTGGCCAACCCGCGCGACTTCCTGTCGCCGGTTGCCAGCTATGAAGACCGTGAGGGTGATTTCGAACTGGTGGCCAAGTTCCAGGGCAACCTGTGGCGCGCCGGGATCGGCCACTCGCCGCTCGACGTGGTGGCCTGGCATGGCAACTACACCCCGTACAAGTACGACCTGCGCCACTTCAATACCATCGGTTCGATCAGCTTCGACCACCCGGACCCGTCGATCTTCCTGGTGCTGCAGTCGCCGTCGGCCACGCCGGGCGTGGACACCATCGACTTCGTCATCTTCGGGCCGCGCTGGCTGGCGATGCAGGACTCGTTCCGCCCGCCCTGGTTCCACCGCAATATCGCCAGCGAATTCATGGGCCTGGTCACCGGCGTCTACGACGCCAAGGCCGAAGGCTTTGCCCCGGGCGGCGCCAGCCTGCACAACTGCATGAGCGGCCACGGCCCGGATGCGGAAACCTTCGAGAAGGCCAGCGCCGCCGATACCTCGCAGCCGCACCACATCGAGGACACCATGGCCTTCATGTTCGAGACCCCGGGCGTGATCCGCCCGACGCCGTATGCCGCGCAGTCGGCCTCGCTGCAGCAGGACTACTACACGTGCTGGCAGGGCCTGAAGAAACACTTCAACCCGAACACTCGCTAATCCCGGGCGCCTGGCCGCCCGCCCGGTTTTCTCTCCTCTCCCGCAAGCGGGCGAGGGGCCGGGGGAGAGGGCAGGCGCTCGTCAAGCATGACGCGTCACCACACGCGACAAGTGCCACCAAATTTTCGGAGTATCCCAATGACCGCCCCCAAGACCAGCTGGATCGCTTCCGCCAACGACGGCCAGTCCCACTTCCCGCTGCAGAACCTGCCGTATGGCGTGTTTTCGACCAAGGGCCAGGCCCCGCGCGTCGGCGTTGCCATCGGCGACCAGGTGCTGGACCTTGCCGCGCTGGATGAAGCCGGCCTCCTGCCGGCCGCTGCCAAAGGCACGTTTGCCGCTGGCAGCCTGAACCGCTTTATCGCCCTGGGCAAGCCGGTGTGGAGCGAAACCCGCAAGCGCCTGGGCGCGCTGCTGTCCGGTGATGACGCCGCGCTGCGCGACAACGCCGCACTGCGCGACAAGGCACTGGTGCCGATGGCGGCCGCAACGCTGCACCTGCCGGTGGAGATCCCGGGCTACACGGACTTCTATTCGTCCAAGGAGCACGCCACCAACGTCGGCCGCATGTTCCGCGACCCGGACAACGCGCTGCTGCCGAACTGGCTGGAAATCCCCATCGGCTACAACGGCCGCGCCAGCTCGGTGGTGGTGAGCGGCACGCCGCTGCATCGCCCCAACGGCCAGATCAAGCTGCCGAACGAGGCGCGTCCGGTGTTCAGCGCCTGCCGCAAGCTGGATTTCGAACTGGAGATGGGCTTTATCGTCGGCAAGGAATCGGCGCTGGGCGAGCCCATCAGCACCGCCGATGCGCCGGCGCATATGTTCGGCATGGTGCTGCTCAACGACTGGAGCGCGCGGGATATCCAGCAGTGGGAGTACGTGCCGCTGGGGCCGTTCAACAGCAAGGGCTTCGGCACCTCGATCTCGCCGTGGGTGGTGACGATGGAAGCGCTTGAGCCGTTCCGCCGCGACAACCCCGAGCAGTCGCCGCAGCCGCTGCCGTACCTGCAGCAGCAGGACAAGAACGCCTATGACATCGCGCTGGAAGTCGCGCTGCAGCCGCAGGGAGCCGCGGCCCCCAGCACCATCTGCCGCACCAACTTCAAGGCGATGTACTGGACCATGGCGCAGCAGCTGGCCCACCACACGGTGTCGGGCTGCAATGTGCGCGTGGGCGACCTGATGGGATCGGGCACGATCAGCGGCACCACGCCGGATTCCTACGGCAGCCTGCTGGAAATGACCCGCAACGGCGCCGAACCGGTGACGCTGGCCGACGGCAGCCGCCGCGGCTTCCTGGAGGATGGCGACGACGTGATCATGACCGGCTACTGCCAGGGCGAAGGCTATCGCGTCGGCTTCGGCGCGGTGTCGGGCAAGATCCTGCCGGCGCGCTGAAGTGTTTCAGCCGGCGCTGCGGTCGGCGCTTTGACCGGCTGCGGCGGCATCCAGGATGACCGCCGCGCGGCCTGACAGCAGTGCCCGGCCCGCGGCGCTGACGGTGAAGGCGTACAGCACGCTGCTGCCTTCACCGCTGATACGCTGCGCCTCAACCTGCAACGGCGCGTCGATATCGTCGAGCCGCTCCACATGCAGCACCAGCCTGCGCACGCTGGCCAGGTAGCCCGAGCGCGGGCGCTGCGCGTCCTTGCCTGGCGCCGCTTCCGCCAGCAATGCGCCGTGCACGGCCATGGCCTGTGCCGCATATTCAATCCCGCTGACTGCGGCCAGCCGGCCCTGCGCGCGCAGCGGGTTGTCCGCGCGCGTATGCGTGGCGGACGTGCAGCGAACCGATGTCGCATCCCAGGCCAGCACGCCGTCGAGCAGGCACATCGTGCCCTGGTGCGGAATGCGTGCCGCGATCCAGTCGCGGTCTTTCAGCAGCTCAGCCATTCGCCTGGCCACCGAGGCATTCCACCTCGGCTTCTAGCTGCAGCGTGTCCAGATAATCGAGCACCACGGTGGTAGTCTCGCCGCGGGCGATGGCCGTCAGCAACGGTAGCATGCGTGCAGCCGGCGCCGACCTGCGCAGCGCTTCCAGCGCGGCGTCCGGCATCACCGTGGCCGGTGCCTGCTTCAGCGCCACGCCGATGCGCGCGAGCGAACGCGCGGTCTGCCGCGGCGTGAGCAGCAGGGCCACGCCGAAGGGATCGGGGATCGGGCGGTGGCTGTGCAACGGCGCGGGATAGCCGGTGTCATAGGCGATCAGCAGGCAGGGCTCGGCATCGGCGGCGGCCTGCAGCACGCATTCGAGCAAGCCCGCGCTGCCACTGCCATCCATGGCGCACAGCACATTGGAGGTGCGCATCGCGCCCGCGGCGATCGACCAGTAGCCGGCGGTCGCGTTATGCACGGAGTTGTGGAAGCGCGTGGGCGACATCAGCGGCTCAGGCTCGGCCAGCGCTTCGCAGATCGCATGGAAGTTGAAGCCGTCGCTGCTGGACGAGGCAAAGATCGTCGGCAGCTGCGCGGCTTCGCAGTCGCTGGCGGCAACGGCCTGTTGGCCCACCCCCAGCGCCAGCCGTACGGTCGGGCCGGTGCGGCGGCGCTCTGCCGGCGGCAGGCCCGCGGGTGGCGGCAGCTCGGTCGGCGCGTGCGCATACGGCACGCGGCCGGCAAGGACTTCAGTGGCCTGCTGCCAGCCGGTCAGGCCGGGGCCGAGCAGGCCGATGCTTTCGATATACACGTGCTGCGGCATGGCGATGCTCAGTGGGATGCTGCGTCCGCGCGGGCGAACAGCAGGGTGCAGTTGGATCCGCCGAAGCCGAAAGCATTGGTCATTGCATAGCGCAGCGGTGCTTCGCGGTTGGCGAGCTGGTAGTTCACGTCCAGCGCCGGATCCACCTGCGTGGTGTTGATGCCACCGGGCACCAGGCCGTGGCGCAGCGCCAGCGCGCAAATGACGGCTTCGAGCGCGCCGGCGGCACCCAGCGCATGCCCGGTGGCGCCTTTGGTGGAGCTGCAAGGCGTGCCGGGCAGCACCGCGGCCATGGCCATCGCCTCCGCTGCGTCGTTGCTGCGCGTGGCGGTGCCATGCAGGTTGACGTAGCCGACCTGTGTCCGCGCTACGCCCGCGCTGGCCAGTGCCTGCTCCAGCGCCAGTCGCGCGCCCAGCCCGTCGGGGTGCGGGGTCGACATATGGTGCGCATCGCTCGATTCGCCGATGCCGGCCAGCAGGATGGCATCGGCTTGCGCGGTGCCGGCCACGCGCTCGAGCAGGCCGAATGCCGCTCCCTCGCCGATCGAGATGCCGTTGCGCGCCACGTCATAGGGCCGGCACGGCTGGTCGGACAACAGCTCCAGCGAATTGAAGCCGTACAGGGTCGTGTAGCACAGCGAATCGACGCCGCCGACCACGGCTACATCGATCAGCCCGGCCTCCAGCATGCGCCGTGCCGAACTGAACACCTTGGCGCCGGATGAACAGGCCGAAGATACCGCAGCCGCCGGGCCGGCCAGCCCCAGGTATTGGCGCAGGAAAGCGGGCAGCGAGTAGGGGTTGTGGGTGGTGGCGTAGTGGAAGCCCGGCGGCAGCGCGCCGCTGGCAGGATCCCGCTGGCGATAGGCCAGTTCCGTCTGCAGCACGCCCGCGGTGCTGGTGCCCAGGAAGACGCCGACCCGGTGGGCGCCGTAGCGCGCCGCCGCTTCGCGCACGCGCGCGGCAAAGCCGTCCTGCTCCAGCGCCAGTTGCGCCAGCTGGTTGTTGCGGCAGTCGAATTCGGCCAGTGCGGGCGGAAGTGCCACGGCGTCCAGGCCGGGTACCTCGCCGACGAAGGTATCGAGCTCGACGCCGCCGAAGCGGCAGGGCGCCAGGCCGCCGCGCTGCGCACGCAGTGCCGACAGGGTGGCGTCTACACCGGCGCCCAGGCAGCTGGTGGCCGTGAAATGCGAGAACAGGAGGGGGGACACGGCTTAGGTGGAACGAATGGAGGAATCTCGGAAGGCTGTGCCAATTGTAACAAGCAGCAGCTCACTCAGGCCGGCGGCACGGCCGCGCGCAGCGTGACGCAGCGCAGGCCGGCTTGTTCGATGGCGGTGAGCAGGCCCGGCAGCACCGTGGTGCAGTGCGCGTTGCCGGCGGCATCGGTGCCGGGATTGCCGTCGTGCAGCAGCAGGATGTCGCGCCCGGCGAGCTTGCCGGTGAGGCGCTGTGCCACGCGTGCCGCGTGGTCGCCGCAACGGGTATCGAAGCCGCGCCGGGTCCAGGCGGCAAGCTGAAGCCCGAGCCGGCACAGCACCGGCTCAAGGAAGGGATTGCGCAGCCCCGCGGGCGCGCGGAAGAAGCGCGGCGCCTGGCCGGTGAGGTCGGTCAGCACCTGCTGCGCGGCACCGATGTCGCGCAGTATGCGTCCGGGACCGAAGACGGAGAAGTGCAGCCGGTGGTACATGCTGTGGTTTTCCACGGCGTGGCCGCGGCGGACGATTTCGCGCACTAGTTCCGGATGCGCCGCGGCGCGCGCGCCGACGCAGAAGAAGGTCGCGCGCGCGCCATGCTGGTCCAGCATGTCGAGCACGCGCGGCGTCAACGCCGGGTTGGGGCCGTCGTCGAACGTCAGTGCCACACAGTCACTGGCCGAGGGCGGCAGGCGCAGCAGGTTGGGGCCAAGCCACCGGCTGCGCGGCCACAGGCCGGCGGCGCACATTGCCGCATGGGCGGCGCCAACGCCGGCCAGCGCCATGCCCATGGCTTCAGGGTACGCCAGGATCGCGCCGGCGGCACCCAGGTGCACGGCGGCGGTGCCATAAAGCAGCGGGGTGGGGCGCCAGGGGCGGCTGTTGGAGGTGCCGCGCAAGGCAACGCGCGGTGCGGGATACGAATTCATATTGCACTCCCGGCTATGTCCGGCGCCGCGGGGCGCGCCAGGATCGCCGAAAACCACAGGGCCAGCACGGCACCTGGACCTACCGTCAGGCCGAAGGCCTTGAGCAGCGGCAGGCTCGACAGCGCCAGCAGGCCGAAGGCGGCCACCGTGGTCAGGTTGGCCAGCAGCAGCGACACCAGTGTATGCGGTGAAGCGCCCGCCACCTGGCTGCCCGCCGCGGGGCCGTTGAAGAATAGCGCGTAATTGGAACCCACGGCCATCAGCAGCAGCAGGCCCACCAGGTGCAGCAGCGTCAGCGGCTGGCCGAGCGCTGCCAGCCCGCCCAGCACCACCAGCGCCGCCGCGGCCAGTGGCAACACCGTGGCCACGACGCGCCGTGCCGAGCGCAACGCCACGGCCAGCAGCACGATGATCGCCAGCAGGCCGGCCAGCGACAGCAGCAAGGCCTCGCGTAGGTAGCCGGTGTAGAGGCGGTCGGATTCGCCCTTGAGGTCGACGAACAGCGTGTCAGCGACGCCGGCCCGCGCGACCGCGGCCCGCACTGCGCTGGTGTCGACGCCGTCGGCCGCGCCGGTGCTTTGCGGGGTGTGGGCCGGTGCACGCAGCGGCAGCGTGGCGCTCCAGCGCCCGTCGCGCCGCGCCAGCAACGCGTCGACAGCCAGCGCCATCGATGTGCCGCGCAAGTCCTCGCGCCGCAGCAGCGCCCCGGTGCGCGCCGCCTCGGCCTGCGCCAGGAACGGCGCGAACAGGGACGCGCGCACCGGCTGCGTGGCGATGGCGGCGCGCAGGCGCTGCGCCAGCTCGTCGGGCGGCGGCAGGCTGGCCTGGCGCTCGCGCTGGGTCGCCGCGCTGGGCAGGTAGCGCGCCGGGCTCTCGTAGCCGCCGATGAAATTCTGCGCCACCAGCGGGTCCAGTTCACGTGCCACGCGCTCCGCGCCCTGCAGCACGGACTCCTGGTCCGGCCCGGACAGCACCACCAGGTAGCGCACGTCGGGTGCGCCAAGGTCCTCGCGCAAGCGGGTGTCGAGGGCCTGGTCGCTGGCCGACACCGGGCTCAGCGCCTGCAGCTCGCGGCCCCACAGCGTGCCGCGGTGCATGGCCAGCACCGTGCCGGCTGCCACCACCAGCACGAGCACCAGCCAGCGCACCCGGTGCGCGCGCGCCGCCAGCCACTGCAGCCGGCGGCCCAGCGGCGCCACGTCGCGCAGGTGCAGCGTGGCCGGCACCAGCTGCGGCAGCACGAAGCGCGTCACCAGCGCCGCGGTCGTCAGCCCGGCAATCGAATACAGCCCCAGCTGCGCCAGCCCCGGAAAGCCCGACAGCAGCAGCGAGGCAAAGCCGCAGACCGAGGTCAGCACGCCCAGGCGCACCGTTGGCCAGAAGCCGCGCAGCCAGGCGCGCTCGTCGCGCCGGCCGTCGCGCGTGTACTGCGCGGACTGTACGAACAGGTAGATCGAATAGTCGACCGCCTCGCCGATCAGCGTGGTGCCGAAGCCCAGCGTCAGGCCGTGCACCGAGCCGCCGAAGCCCAGGCTGACCGCGGCAATGCCCGCCAGCGCGCCGCTCAGTACCGGCACCAGCCCCAGCACCAGCAGCGGCACCGAGCGGTAGACCAGCAGCAGCAGCGTGACGATGATAGCCACGCCGATGGTCGACAGGCGCTCCACATCATGGCGGATGGTGTCGCGTGCATTGACGGAAAACACGCCCGGCCCGGTCATCACCAGCTGGTACTGGCCAGCCGTCGCGGCCTTGGCAAACGCCTCGCGCACGGCCCCGATGGCTTGTGCCTGCGCATCCGTGTCAGACCCCGCGGCGGCGGTCTGGGCCAGCAGCACCGCGCGCTTGCCGTCGCGCGACGCCCAGGCGCCGGCGTGCATGGGCACGCGCTGCCCGGCATCCAGCTGTGCCAGCATCGCGGCCACTTCGCCGGTGGGATCGCTCGGCAGCAGCGACTTGGTGAAGAGCCCGGCGGACGAAGCCAGCAGCTCGAACGATTCATTTAGCGCCTGCGCCAGGCCGCGTTCACTGAAGCGCTCCGGCGTGACCGCGGGGCTGAGCAGGTAGCGGTGCGCAAACACGTATTGGCGGTCTGCGGCCTGGTTGACCGGCTCGCCGTTCTGGATCGCCGTGAAGCGCGGGTCGCCGCGCAACTGTGCCGCCATGGCACGCGATACCGCGGCGCGGCCATCGGCATCGCCGCCTTCGATCCCGACCAGGACCAGGCGCGATACCAGTCCGTCGCGCAGCTGGTTCACCAGCAACTGCTGCTCGGCGCTGGGCAGCCGCGGCAGGAAGGCCGAGAGGTCGGCCGTGAAGGTGGTGCGGCTGATGACGGCCGCGCAGGCGAGCATGGCGAAGATCCACAGTGCCAGCGCGATCCGGCGCGTCGCTGGGCGCATCGTTGCGGGCGGCGCTGCGCTCATGGGCGGCCGGCAGGTCGGATCTTCATCACCGAGCGGTCGCCGTCGGCCTGCCGGATCTCGACGCGGTCGAGCACATCCTGGCTGCCGTCGATGCGCACTTGGCTGATCACAGCGGCCATGCGCGAGTCCGCCGGTGTCAGCGTCAGCGTCCAGCGGCTGGCGCGGCCTTCCAGGCCGAGCTTGTAGTAGCGCTCCAGCGTCTGGCGGTTGCCTGCCAGCGTGCCGCGGATGCTTTCGATAAAGGCGGCCAGCTCGGGGTAGTTCTGCAGCGGCATGGTGTAGCGCTTGCCGTCGCGCTCGACCGTCAGCATGTCGCCGTCGAGCACCATGTTCTCGGCCTTGGGCGCCAGTGTGCGCTTCTCCAGGTGGTCGGGCGCCGTGAACAGCAGTTCGCCGGTCGACTGCACCGGCTTGTCGACTATCGCCAGGTACTTGGTCTCGGTGAACAGCACGCGCCCCGACTTGCGTTGCGCCAGGGTGGACATCAGCTGGTCGACGCCAAACGTGGCGGCGCCGGACGGTGCGGCCAGCGCAAGCATGGCGCCGGCCAGCAGCATTGACAGCAGGAAGCGGAAAGGGCGTCTGGAAAGGGACATCAGGGGCTGCTCACGGCTCGCGGGTCATGGCTCGTTGCCCGGCGGCGGCTGTTCAGACAGCGGCGGGCCGGCGTGCCAGAAATCGTAGAAGTTGAACCAGTTGTATGGGGCGCTGCGGCAGAACTGCTCCAGCAGGCGCACGTATTCCGCCAGCGCGGTCTGCACGGCTGCCTCGCGCTGGCCGCGCGCGGTGTCGGTGAAGTCCGCCAGCGGCACGAAGTGCACATCGTAGCGGTTGCCGCCGCGGTACAGGCCGGTGATGAAGAACACCGGCCGGCGCAGCATCGCCGCCATGCGCAGCGGGCCGGTCGGAAGGCCCGTGGGCGTGCCGAGGAAGCTGCACTGCTGCACCGGGTCGGTGGCGCGCTGCGACAGCGTGCGGTCGGCCAGCATGCCGATCATGTAGCCGCGGTCCAGGTAGTCGCGCACCCGCAGCATGGTGTCGAAGCGACCCAGCGCGATCACGTCCTGGCGCATCGCCGGGTTGATCGACTGCAGCACGTCGTTGAGCTTGTGCGCATTCTCCTCGTACATGGTGATCGCGACTTCCATCTCCGGGTGCCGCCGCCCGAGCGCGCGCACCACCTCGAAGCTGCCCAGGTGCGCACCCAGCAGGATTGCGCCACGGCCGCGCGCCATCGCGGCTTCCAGCTGCGCCTCTCCGTGCAGGCGGATATCGAACAGGTCGAAGCGGCCGTTGAGCAGGTAGATGCGGTCATGGATGGTCGAGGCGAAGGTGAACACATGCCGGTAGCCATCGACCCAGTTGGCCTCGCGCCCGAGGGCGCGGTCCATGTAGGCGCGCGAGGCATGGCGTGCCGCCGGTGCGAACAGCATGAAGTACGCCGCAATCCCCCGCAGCACCACGCGCCCGACGGGGCGGCCGAGTGCCAGCGAGATCCACGTCATGACGCGCAGCAGCGTGATGCTGCCGCGCTCCTCGCGGTGCGACCATTCGGATTCCAGCGGCGGCTGCCGCTTCCACAGCCAGCTCAGCATGCCGATGCCCCCGCTTGCGGCGCGGCGCCACGCACTTGCAGCGTGCCGCTGGCGACATCGCGTCCGGCGCTGCGCAGCGTGAAGCGGATACTCTCGCTGCCATCGGCCGCTGCGTCGGCCTGGTGAAGGATCTCCACGCGCTCGCCCGGGGTCACCGGGCTCAGGAACTTGATGGCGCCGGCCTGGGTGACGGCAAGGCGGCGGCCCAGCGCCGCGCCGAGTGCCAGCACCGCGTGGTCCAGCAGCACCACCCCCGGCACGATCGGATGGCCGGGAAAGTGGCCGGCGATGGCCGGGTGATCGGCGTCGATGACAAAGCCGGGCCTTGCCACGCTCTCGCCGTGGTGTGCCGCGGCAAGCCTTGCGACCAGCGCCGCCAGGGCTTCGCGCGGCAGCTTGCCGGAGGCATTGCGCGGCAGGCTGTCGGCAAAGAGCAGCGGGCGTGGCAGGAAGGCCGGGTCGATGCGCGCGCGCAGCGCCTGCTGGAGCTGCGCCGGGGCGACGCCTGGCGCCACCGCCACCGCCACCAGCCGCACCACGTGGCCATGCGTGTCGCCTTCGTGCGCATTATCGGGCATGAAGAACGCGCCGTCGCGCACGCCGTCAATGGCCGTGAGCTGGTGGTTCAGGTAAGCCAGCGAGGTGCGCTTGCCGGCGATATTCAGCATGTCGGCCTTGCGGCCATGGAGCAGGAAGTGGCCGGCATCCAGCGGTGCGATGGCGTCGCCCAGCGACACCGGCTGTTCGATATGGCCGCCTTCGGCCCAGGTCTCGGTGTCGCCGCCGTCGCCCTGGCGTGCCTCCAGCCGCACGCCAGGCACCAGTGTCCAGGCATCGGTCTGCGCGGTGCGGCGCGTGGCGACCTGGCCGGTCTCGGTGCTGCCGTAGATCTCGCACAGCGGAGCGCCGAACAGGGTCTCGGTCTCGCCCGCCAGCTGGCGGCCAAGCGGGGCGGTCGCGCACAGCACCAGGTCTGCCGGCGGCATCGCCATGCCCGACTGCACCAGCGTGCGCAGGTGCACGGGCGAGCTGACCAGCGCACGCGGCGCCGGCACCGAGGCGAGGGCATCGCGCACGTCGGCCGGATAGAAGGCCGGGGCCGCCACCAGTGCCGCGCGGCCCTGCAGCACCAGCATGACCGTGGCTTCCAGCCCGAACATATGCTGTGGCGGCACCGTGCCCACCACGGTCCAGGCACGCCCATCCAGCAGGCCTAGCCGCTGTGCCGCGGCATGCGCGCACCGGGCCATCGCGCCCCAGGTCTTGCGGTGCGGCACCGGCGTGCCGGTCGAGCCTGACGTGAACACGTACGCCATGACCTGGGTCGCGGCAATCTGCGGGATCTCGGTCGGCCCGTCCGTGGCGGCGCCGCGCAGGCCGTCGTGATAGCGGAACGCCGGCATGGCGCACGCCGCGTCAGGCTGGTCATGCAGGCAGAAGGCGTCCGGGGCAAAGTCGGCCAGCTGGCGCACCATCTCCGGCGTATGGGACGGCGGCAGCAGGGTGGCCTTGCCCGCCAGCAGCGCGGCGCACAGGCCGACGGCGAAGCGGTAGCGGTCGGTGCAGGCGTTGAATACGTGCCCGCCTGCCGGCAGCGCGGTGGCCAGGCTGGACGCATCGGCCAGGAACTGGCGCACGCTGACAGGCCGCCCGTGCGCCCAGGCGATGATGTCTTCGGGCGAGGCATGCGCGACGATGGGGAGCGTGGTCATGGGGCGGAGCCTGTGCCTGTTGCCAGTGTAGGGGCCGGGGTGCGGCGCGTCAGCGCGGCAAACCGGGCCGGCCCGCACGGGCAGCCATGACTGCGCGATAGCCATGCACCGCGTCCAGCAGGCCGCCGTGGGCCATGCCCGGGAAAGCGATGCGGCGGCACACGGCCTCGCCCACGAACATCAGCGCGATCAGCAGCGGCGTGGCCAGATTGGCGAAGCTGGACCAGGTTGCCACCGGCGCCAGCACGAACAGCAGCGTCGATATACCCACCATCGCGGCAAAGAACAGCGTCCAGGCCTGGGTCACGCGCAGCGTGTAGCGCAGGTGCGCGGGGGGCAGTTGGCCATGGATTGCCGTCGCGATCTGCGTGCACAGTGGCGTGTGGCCGGGGCGCAGGCTCAGCGCGAACATCACGCCCAGCGCGGCGTTGATGCCGGCGTGCTGCAGGAAATAGGTCCAGCCGAAATGCGTGGCCAGCGGCAAGCGCCAGATCCACAAGGCGGCGCAGGCTGCCAGCAAGCCAGCCAGCGCAGGGAGGCGCCACCCGGCGCGGCGGCAGGCAAGGAAGCCGATTAGCAGGAACGGCGCCGCCCCGAGCCACAAGGCGGCGATTTCGGCACCCGGCTGGTGTGCTGCACGGTGCAGGGCGGATTCGTAGGCGACAAAGGCGGCTACCGCGGCAATCCAGCCATGGCGCTGGCCTGGCGGCACGGCATCCTGCCGCAAAGGCATGGCCGGCGCGGCGGGCGTGGAGGGGCGGTCGAATTGCTGGCTCGATGGCATCTGCGAGGGTATATTGTGTGTAGCGTAAGTCGCTTGGCGCAAAGCGTTGCCGGAAATGACGCTGCATGGTGCGCGAAGCGAACGCTTTATACCCCAAAAGACCGGCCCGACGTGATGATGATTCCCAAAAGGGCCGCCTTTGTTGTTACTAAACTTCTCTCAACTGGCTGGGATTTGCCCCTTTTGATAGCATCGGTTGCCCTGCCGTGCGGACTGGACAACCTTGCCCGGACCCATGCCGCAGCGGCATTCCAGCCACCTAGCGACATGACCGAACTCGAAACCGAACTTGCCCGCCTGATCATCGACGAACTCGACATTGTCGAGTTGCGGCTGGAGGACATCCATGCCACCACGCCGCTCTATGGCGAAGGCTTCGGGCTGGATTCCATCGATATCCTTGAGATCGCACTGCTGGTGTCGCGCAAGTACGGGGTCGAACTGCGTTCGGACAACCCCGACAACAAGACCATCTTTGCCTCGCTGGGCAGCCTGGCCACCTACCTGGCGGAACACCGCACGCGCTAGCCCCGGCTCGCCGCACCCACCCTTTCGCCCTTTCCCAAAGCCAGGACCGGAGCACGACATGCCGCAGCAAGCCATGCCCGGGCCCGCACTGGTGACCGGCGGCAGCGTCTGCCCCATGGGTGGCACCGAGCCGTCCGCCACGCACCTGGTGCTGATCCCCAGCTATAACCCCGGCGTGCGCCTGCATGAAGTGCTGCGCGCGGCGCGCGCCGCCTGGACGCCGGTCTGGGTGGTCGTGGACGGCAGCACCGATGGCAGCGACCAGTGGCTGCTGGCGCAGGCGGCCACCGATCCCGGGCTGCGCGTACTGGTGCTGCCGCGCAACCAGGGCAAGGGCACCGCAGTGCTGCACGGCATCGACGCCGCCGCCGCCGCTGGCTTTACGCATGTGCTGGTGATGGATTCGGACGGGCAGCATCCTGCACACCTGATTCCGCAGTTCATGGCGATATCGCAGCGCAACCCCGGCGCCATGGTGCTGGGCCGGCCCGTGTTCGACGCCAGCGCACCGCGCGAGCGGGTCTACTGGCGGCGCATGTCCAACTTCTGGGTGGATGTCGAGACGCTCTGGGCAGGCATCGGGGATTCCCTGTACGGTTTTCGCGTCTACCCGGTCGCGCCGCTGCGCGCGGTCATGCGCGAGAGCCGCTGGATGCGGCGCTTCGACTTTGATCCGGAAGTAGCGGTGCGCCTGTGCTGGCGCGGCGTGCGCCCCATCAACGCCGATGCGCCGGTGCGCTACTTCGGCCAGCGCGAGGGTGGGGTATCGCATTTCCGCTATCTGCGCGACAACCTGTTGCTGACCGGCATGCATCTGCGGCTGCTGGCCGGCTTCGTGCTGCGGCTGCCGGTACTGGTGTGGCAGCGGCTGCGGCGGGCGACCGGCGGTGCGTCGTGCCGGCCGAAAGCCTGAACGGCATCCCGCAAAACAAGCAGAAAGGCCGCACGAAGCGGCCTTTCTGCTTGTTGGGCTCAGGGGCCAGGGTTTGCTTACTTGCCCAGTTCGTGACCAATCACGCCGCCCACCACGGCGCCGCCGATGGTCCCGGCGGTGCTGCCGTGAGTCAGCTCGTGTCCGGCCACGCCGCCGGCCACCGCGCCCGTCGCCGTACAGCCGGCCAGCGCCATGCTGGCACTTACCAGGAGCGCGCTTGCGAGTTTCCACATGATGGTCTCCTGCATCGTTGCCGGGCCAGTTGCAGGCAACCGGCCCCATGTGTCCAGCTTAGGCCCGTGCCGGGCAGGGGCCTCTCCGAGACACGCCGATTGCGCTGTAGGAATCGGACGACGGCAGGTGGCGCAGGGGTGGCGTCAGGCGTCCCCGGCGTGCTGGCGCAGGCGCTTGATCAGCGAAGAGGTGTCTGCGCGGCCGCAACCCATCTGCTGCAGGTCGGCATAGAACTGGTCGACCAGCGCCGTCACCGGCAGGCCGGCGCCGTTGCGGCGCGCCTCGTCCAGGCACAGGCCCAGGTCCTTGCGCATCCAGTCGACCGCGAAGCCGAAGTCGAATTTGTTGTCGATCATGGTGGGGCCGCGGTTCTCGAGCTGCCATGAGCCGGCCGCGCCCTTGCTGATGACGTCCAGCACCAGGCGCATGTCCAGCCCGGCGCGCTCGCCAAAGGCGATGGCCTCAGACAGGCCCTGGATCAGCCCGGCGATGCTGATCTGGTTGACCATCTTGGCCAGTTGCCCGGCGCCGGATTCGCCGATGCGCGTGACGGCGCGTGCGTAGGCGGCAATGACCGGTTCGGCGCGCGCATAGGCGTCGGCATCGCCGCCGCACATGATGGTCAGGATGCCTTTCTCCGCGCCGACTTCGCCGCCGGAGACCGGGCCGTCGACAAAGTGCAGGCCGTGCTCGCGCGCGGCGGCGTAGAGTTCGCGCGCCACGTTGGCGCTGGCGGTGGTGTGGTCCACGAAGATGCAGCCGCTGGGCGCGCTGAAGAAGGCGCCGTCATGCCCGGCCAGCACCGCGCGCAGGTCGTCGTCATTGCCCACGCAGGAGCAGACTACCTGCGCATCGCGCACGGCCTGTGCCGGCGTGGGCGCTGATTTGCCGCCGAACTTCTCGACCCATGCCTGCGCCTTGGCGGCGGTGCGGTTGTACACGGTGACCTCGTGCCCCTTGGTGGCGAGGTGGCCGGCCATGTGGAAACCCATGACGCCCAGTCCGAGAAATGCGACACGCATGCTGCTGCTCCGTTGCTTGTATGTTTGGGATCGGTGAGGCGCGGCCCCGTTTGCGTGATGCCACGCCGGGATCCTGCACCGGCGGGGCGGCTAGGCCGCCTCCGGCTCCAGAGTATACGAGGGCGCCGGGGCTGGGGCCAGATACAGAGCCTGGCACGATGTTGCGCTACAGGCTGCTGCTTCGGGCACATATAGTCATGGCATCGTTAAAATCAAAATACCTATGACATGAGTATTTGAAGAATACCCATGCTGTCGCTAAAATAGAAATACCTATCATATTGGTATTCCATCCAACGCGATGAAGCAAATTGTCTCTACTCCATGGCAGCTTGGCCAGATCCTGCAGGCAGCGCGCAAGGCGGCCGGCCTGAACCAGACCGAGGCTGCCGCGCGGCTGAATATCAGCCAGAGCCGGATGTCGCACATGGAACTGAACCCCGACAGCATCAGCGTCGACCAACTGCTGGCGCTGGTCGGCGCGCTCGGCCTGGAGTTGGTGGTCCAGGACCGGGCCACGGGAGCCGCCGAGGTGTCCGAGGTGGCGTGGTAATCATGGCGGCACGCAGGTCACGTACGCCGGCGCTGTCGGTCTGGGCCAACGGGCAGCGCGTGGGCACCTGGCGCCAGCCGTCCGGTACCGGGATGGAACTGGAATACGACGAGGACTGGATCCGCTCTGAAGCCGGGCGGCCCCTGTCTCTGTCGCTCGGGTATGGCCTGGGCAACCGGCGCGTGGTGCGTGGCGATGCCGTGCGCAACTACTTCGACAACCTGTTGCCGGACAGCGAGGCCATCCGGCGCCGGTTGGCGCTGCGCTTCCAGACCGGCTCGGTAGAAGCCTTCGAGTTGCTCGCCGCCATCGGCCGCGATTGCGTGGGCGCGGTGCAGATCCTGGGCGAAAACGAAGCGCCTGCGGGCATCGACCGGATCGAAGGCGAACCGCTATCGGACGAGCAGATCGAGCGCTGGCTGGAGGATATCGTCGCCACGCCCCCGCTTGGGCGGCATGAGCACGACGACGACTTCCGCATCTCCATCGCCGGCGCGCAGGAGAAGACTGCGCTGCTGCGCCATGACGGCCAATGGCTGCGGCCGCATGGCGCCACCCCGACCACACATATTTTCAAGCTGCCACTGGGCCTGGTGGGCAACCGCAGGGCCGACCTGAGCACGTCGGTGGAAAACGAATGGCTGTGCCTGAAGATCCTTGCCGCCTATGGCTTGCCGGTGGCCGATTGCGAGATGCTGACGTTCGGCCGCCGCAAGGTGCTGAGCGTCACGCGTTTCGATCGCCAGCCTCATCCGTCAGGCAATTGGCTGCTGCGGCTGCTGCAGGAAGATTTCTGCCAGGTGTTCGGCCTCAGCCCGCTGCAGAAATACGAGGCCGATGGCGGACCCGGCATGATCGAGATCGCCACGGTGCTGCGCAACTCAGTGGCCCGGGCCGATGATCTGCAGACGCTACTGGCCGCGCAGCTGCTGTTTTGGCTGCTGGCCGCACCGGACGGGCACGCCAAGAACTTCAGCATCCGCCTGCTGGCCGGCGGGCGTTACCGCATGACGCCGCTGTACGACGTGATGTCGATCTGGCCGGTGGTGGGCCAGGGCGCCAACCAGTTCTCCTGGCACAAGGCCAAGCTGGCCATGGCGGTCGCCGGCCGCAGCCGGCACTACGGTCTGCGCGATATCCAGCGCCGCCATTTCAATGCGATGGCACCGCGCTGTTTTCTGGGTGCCGATGCCGAGGCGCTGATCGGGCGCATCATCGCGCGGACCCCGGCGGTGCTCGCCGAGGTCGGCGCAGCACTGCCCGCGGGTTTTCCGCAGAAGGTGGCGGACACGATCCTGGAGGGTTTGCGAACATCGGTGCAGCGGCTGGGAGAGATGCCGGCGCAGGTGGAGGGGTGAGCCCCGGGGAGCCTTTGCCGCCGGAGCTGTCCGCCGCGCACATCACCACAAGGTAAGAACCCGCCTACGCCAGCTTCCGCCCTTGTCCTATCCCTTGCGCATCGCGTGCTGCCTACATTGAAGCCAGGTTGCACCACCGCAAGGAGCCGACTCATGTCATTCGCGCTATACATTATCGGCCTGCTGGTCCTGGTTGGCGGCATTGCCTGGGGCATGGAAACGGCTGGCCTCGCGCCCGTCTATATCGGTATTGCCTGCCTGATCGTGCTTGGCATCGGCATCATGGCGGCGGTTTCGCGTACCCGTACCAAGGACCCTTCTTGAGGGCTGCGTGCCCGGTGCCGTGCCGGGCCCACTTTCCGTGACGCCGCGCAGCGGCGGGCGCACGAGGTTGGCTTGGAACCAGGCCAGCGTTGCCTGCGCGCCATGGCCAGCCAGCATCGCCACTAGTTCACCGGGCCTCCGTGTCCGCCGTGTCTTGCACGGGCGGACTCGCCAGCTGCGCGCGCACCGCCGCCGCCAGTTCGGCAGCCGCCGGCGACAGGCTGCGGTTGCGCGAGGTCACCAGCCCGATCGAGCGCTCGGTCACCGGCGCGGTCAGCAGGCGCTCGACAATGCCGGGCTGGCGCACGGTGCCGGCCGCGATCTCGGGCAGCGCGGCCACGCCGAAGCCGCATTCGACCATGGCCGCGATAGTGGCCAGGCGCTCTGCCTCGAACACCGGCTGGAAGCGGATGCGGTTCTGCAGGAAGGCCCATTCCGCGTACTGGCGCACGCTGCTCGGGTGCGTCATCGACACGTGCGGCGTGCTGGCGGTATCGGCCCAGCGCAGCGGCCCGGGACTGCGCGCCAGTGGGTGAGCCGACGGAATCAGCAGCACGAAGCGGTCCGACAGCAGGGGCTCATATTGCAGGTCCGCCTGTTGTGGGTCGGCGGCGGTCAGCGCGAAATCCACGTCGCCGGCGCGCACCAGGTCGAACGCCGGGCCGGAGAGGGTATCGAACACCTTCAGCGCCACCTCCGGGCGCGCCTGGTGGTAGGCCATCAGCACGCGCGGCAGCATGCGCGCCGCCAGCGAGGGCAGCGCCGCCACCGCCACCTGGCCGCGCTCGGCGCTGGCAATGCCGGTCACGGCGTCGATGGCGCCGCGGAACGCCGCCTGCAGCAGCGCGGCCTGCTGCATGAAGACCTGGCCGGCCGCGGTCAGGCGCACGGTGCGGGTGGTGCGGTCGAACAGGCGCACGCCGACGGATTCCTCGATGCGCAGGATCTGCGTGGACAGGGCGGATTGCGACAGGTGCAGCTGGCTGGCGGCCTGGCGGAAGTTGAGCGTGCGGCCAAGCAACAGCATGGTTTCGATGTCGCGCATCGACAGGTTGATTTTCATGGGCGGTAGCGGGTCGGCGGTGTCTAGTGCCGGCCGGGTCACGCTATTGATCTGATTTCTGGATCATTTTATCCAGAAATTCGACTTCTTCAATCAAAGCAAGTTCTCTACACTGCCTGGATTCCTGGGAGAACCTATGTCGAACCCGACCGCTCCGGTCATCCTGAGCCGCCCTGGCGCCGCGCACGCGGTGGTGGTGGGCGGCGGCATCATGGGCGCCGATGTTGCCGTGGTGCTGACCCGCGCGCTGTGCCGCACCACCGTGGTCGAGCCTGATGCCGGCCGCGCCGGTGCCCTGCCCGGGCGCGTGCGAGGCAACCTGGCCGCGATCGGCCGTGAACAAGGCGCGGAGCGCCTGGCGGTGGCCGCGGCGCTGGATGATGTGGACTGGTCCACCGTGGACTTGGTGATCGAATGCATCCCGGAACGGCTGGACCTGAAGCAGGCGCTCTTTGCCGAGCTGGTGCGGCGCGCGCGGCCCGATACGGTGCTGGCCAGCAACAGCTCCAGCTTCCCGATCAGCGCCATCGGCGTGGGGCTTGACTCGCGTGCGCGCATGCTCGGCCTGCACTTCTTCATGCCGGCGCACCTGGTGCCGCTGGTGGAAGTGGTGATGGGCGATGACAGCGACGAGGCCTGTGCCGATGCGCTGATCGCCTTCATGCGCCGCTGCGCGATGGTGCCGGTCAAGGTGCGCAAGGACCTGCCGGGCTTTCTTGCCAACCGGCTGCAGCATGCGCTGTCGCGCGAGGCCTTCAGCCTGATCGACCGCGGCATTGCCTCGCCCGAGGATGTCGATGCGGCGGTGCGCTTCGGCTTCGGCTTTCGCTTCCTGGCGGCCGGGCCGGTGCTGCAGCGCGACCACGCGGGCATCGACGTGCACGCGGCCGCCGGCGCCACCATGTACCCGACCTTCTGCAACGACGACCATCCGGCGCGCTGCCTGTCCGAGCGCGCCGCCGACGGCCGCCACGGCATGAAGCGCGGCGAAGGCTTCTACCACTGGACCCCTGAAACCATTGCCGCCGAGCGCGCACGCTATGACAGCCTGCTGCGCGCCGGCCTGGCGCTGATCGCGCCTGAACTGCCCGAGATCGAGCCATGACCCAGACCCCTTCCCAAGCCCCTGTCGCCGCGGCCCGCGTGCCGCTGGCCGATGCGCCGCTGATCGTCACCGTGGCGCCCAACGGCGCCTACAAGCGCGCCAGCGACCATCCGGCGGTGCCGCTGACCGCCGCGGCACTGGCCGCTGAAGCGCGCGCCTGCCTGGATGCCGGCGCGGCCATGATGCACATGCATGTGCGCGATGCCGAAGGGCGCCACTCCCTCGACGTGCAGGCCTACCGCGACGCGCTGGCCGCGGTGAAGCAGGCCGTCGGCGAAGCGTTGCTGGTGCAGGTGACGAGCGAGGCCGCGGGCGTATACAAGGCCGCGGAGCAGATGGCGATGGTGCGTGAGCTGCGGCCCGAAGCCGTCTCGGTGGGCCTGCGCGAAGTGGACGTGCCGGAGATCCCGGACAGCGAACTGGCGGCGTTCTTCGCCTGGCTGGCGCGTGAGCGCGTGATGACGCAGGTGATCCTGTATGACGTGGCCGATGTGCGGCGCTGGCAGTCGATGCGTGAGCGCGGCATGGTGCCGCCGGGCGCATGGTCGGTGCTGTACGTGCTGGGGCGCTATGCCGCCGGACAGGTGTCGTCGCCGCACGACCTGCTGCCGTTCCTGCAGGCCGCGGGCGAGTCCGGCGACGCGTTGCCTTGGGCGATCTGCGCCTTCGGCCGCGAAGAGAATGCCTGCGTGACCGCGGCCGCGGCATTTGGCGGCCATGTGCGGGTGGGATTCGAGAACAACCTGCTGCTGCGCGACGGCAGCCGCGCACCCGGCAACCATGCGCTGGTGGCGCAGGCGGTGCAGGGCGGCCTGACGCTGGGCCGGCCGATTGCCGACGCCGCCGATGCGCGCCGCATCTACGGCGAGGTGCGCTGAGGCGCTGCCTCGCCGGGTGCCGTCAGGCGCCGTCGCTGAAGCTGTCGCGCGGGCCGTTGGGGTTATGCGCGCCGTCGGTGAAGGTGCTGCGCGGACCGGTTGCGGCGTTCGCGCCGTCCGTGAACGCGCTGCGGGTTTCCATGAGGCTGCGGGCGCCGTCGGTGAACGGGCTGCGGGGGCCGGTGGCGCTGTGCGCCCCGTCGCTGAACGGATCGACGTTGCGCGGTGCAGCCTGCGCAGTGCCGACCACGGCAGCGATAAGGGCGGTGGCCACAAAGACTTGCCTGAGTGCTTGCATGAGTCGCTTCTCCGTAAGGTTGCCGGCCCGGGGTGGGCGGCGGTGAAGCAAGTCTAGGCAGCGCGTGCCCACACGAGCATGACCGGCACATGACATTGGTGTCACTCGGCAGCGCACGTGCGCGGCAAGCGCAAGGCAATTGGCCGCGTGCCCGTGAGGGAAACGCAGCAGCGCCGGCAAAGGCTGTAGAATCACGGCTATCCGACCGGCCTGCGGTTCTATCGCCGGTTTTTCATTGCCCGCGGAAATGCAGCGGGCCTCTCACGAGAGTCATGTCCGAGTCTGATTCAGCCAAACTCGCTGCGGTGGCGTGGATCCGCGAGCAAATGGACCGTCATGCCCTGACGTTCGACGATCTTGTCGCCGCCGGGTGCTTTGATCATGTTGCCATCGACGCCGGGCATGAGCCGGCGCCTGAGGCCGCGCCAGCCGTGGCCCCGCTTGTCCCGCAGGCCGCCCCCCAGGCTGCCGCTGCACGCCCGCTGTACCGCAATGCGCTCGGCCAGAGCTGGGACGGGCAGGGCGAGTATCCAGACTGGCTGCAACGGGCCGTGAACGCCGGGCAGTCGATCGAATTCTTCCGAGTCGGATAAAAAGCGCAGGCGCGACAATTCGCCGCGCATTGCCGGTGCCGACGGAATTCCGCAAAACAGAAAAGAAGCGATGCGGGCGCTGTGCCCGCTATGACGCGCTCAGCAGCGTGCGGGCAGCAGGCGTTCCAGCGGCAGGATGTCGGTGAATGCACCCGGCGTGGCCATTGGCGCCGCGTGCGCCCAATGCACCAGCACCTCCGCAGGCAGTTCGCGCAGCACGCCGGACGCGGCCGATGGCCGCGTCTCCAGCGGCGTGGCGCCCTGGTCGGTCGCCTGCGGCGCATCGGCATCGTGCAGCTGCAGCGGATGGCCGCTGCCGGAAGGCTCGGCCATCACCTGGACCGCGCTGCCGCGGCAAGTGCCCGGGCCGGTGCCGTCCAGTGCCGCTTCCGCCTCCATTTTTGCGGCCGCGTGCCGTTCCGGCAGCGACAGCCCGGCAGCCTGTCCCGCGCTGCACACCGTGGCCACTGCCGCCGCGGCACCGGAGACGGGCAGCGCAAGCATGGCGAGGGACAGCAGCAGGTAATTCGGCAGGCGTTTCATCGGCAGGGGGCGGCGGGCAGGATGGGGGCAACGGTGGCGCAAGCCGGCAGGACGCCGGTAGTGATCGCGCATTTTACCGGGGTTTCCGCCTGCATTTCCCTGGCATGGCGATGACATTTCTGAAATCTTTGCCCATTGGCGGTCATCCTCGGCTAGCGTTACGCCATGGCGGCGCTGGTGCCGCCCGGAAAGTGATCGAACCATGCGTATCCTGATTGTCGAGGACGAACCCAAGGCGGGTGACTACCTGCACAAGGGCCTGACCGAATCCGGCTTCGTGGTGGACCTGGCGCGCGACGGCGCGGACGGCCTGGCCCATGCGCGCGAGCATCCCTATGACCTGATCGTGCTGGACGTGATGCTGCCCGGCCTGGATGGCTGGCAGGTGCTGCGCGAACTGCGCCGCGAGCGCGATACCCCGGTACTGTTCCTGACCGCGCGCGACGAACTGTCGGACCGCCTCAAGGGGCTGGAGCTCGGCGCCGACGACTATATGGTCAAGCCCTTTGCCTTTGCCGAACTGGTGCTGCGCATCCGCACCATCCTGCGGCGCGGCCCGCTGCGCGAGAGTGAGTTCATCGAAGTGGCCGACCTGCAGATCGACGCCATCCGCCGCCGTGTGGTGCGCGCCGGCCAGAAGATCGACCTGACCTCCAAGGAGTTTGCGCTGCTGTACCTGCTGGCGCGCCGGCGCGGTGAGGTGCTGTCGCGTTCGCTGATCGCCTCGCAGGTGTGGGACGTCAATTTCGACAGCAATACCAATGTGGTCGACGTCTCGATCCGGCGCCTGCGCGCCAAGGTCGACGATCCCTTCCCGCACAAGCTGATCCACACGCGGCGCGGCATGGGCTACGTGCTGGACGACAGCGAGGACCGGGGCCAGGACGCATGATGCGGCTGACGTCTTCGCTCACCACGCGGCTGGCGCTGGCGTACGGGCTGGCCACGGCAGTGATTCTTGCCAGCGTGGCGGCCTACCTGTCCGGGGCGCTGTCGGCGCAGCTGGAGGGGCGTGACGAGAGCGAGCTGGTCGGCGAAGTGCTGCTGGTGCGCCACCTGCTGCGCGAGGTGCGCAGCGAGGCCGAGATCCGCGCCGATACCCACCGCTTTGCCGATATCGCGATGGGCCATGAGGGGCTGATCCTGGTGGTGCGCTCACGCCAGGGCGAGCCGCTGGTCACGCTCAACCCGCGCAATGAATCCGTGCCGGCGCTGCGCGTGCTGCCCGCCACCACGCAGCCAGAGAAGAGCATGTTGCAGACCTGGTACCCCAAGAATGGCGTGCCCTCGCGCGGCATTGCGGCGTTGGGCCAGCTGGGGGATTCCGACAAGGCCGTGGAGATCGTGGTGCTGCGCGATGCCGGCTATCGAGTGGCGCTGATCCGCGAATACCGCCACCAGGTGCTGTGGGCCACGCTGTGCGGCGCTGCCGTGGCGGCGGGGCTGGGCTTCGTGCTGGCGCGGCGCGGGCTGCGGCCGCTGCGGCGCATGGCTGCCGATGCCGCCGCGGTCACCACCAGCCGCCTTGCCACGCGGCTTGACGTGGGCAGCGCACCGGCCGAGTTGCGCGAGCTGGCGGCGGCCCTCAATGACATGCTGGCGCGGCTGCAGGACAGCTTCTCGCGGCTGTCCGAATTCTCGGCGGACCTGGCGCATGATTTCCGCACGCCGATCAGCAACCTGATCGGCCAGACCCAGGTCACGCTGGCGCAGAGTCGCGGCGTGTCCGAGTATGAGGCGCTGCTCGAATCCAACCTGGAAGAGTACGAGCGCCTGGCGCGCATGATCGAGAACATGCTGTTCCTGGCGCGCGCCGACCATGCGCAGGTGGCGCTGGGCATCCGCACGCTGGACGCGCGCGAGGAACTGGACAAGATGGCCGAGTACTTCGAGGCCGTGGCCGCCGACCGCGAGGTCGCGCTGGCGGTGAACGGTACGGCAATGGTGCAGGCCGACCAGACGCTGCTGCGCCGCGCGGTCACCAACCTGCTCGACAATGCGCTGCGCCATGCGCCGGCCGGCAGCACCGTGCAGCTCGACGTGGAGCGCGCCCCGGCGCCGGGCGGCGGCACGACCTGCATCCGCGTGACCAATGCCGGGCCGGCGATCCCGCCCGAGACGCTGCCGCATATCTTCGGGCGCTTCTACCGGGCCGATCCGTCGCGCCGCAACTCGGCGGCGTCGACCGGGCTGGGGCTGGCCATCGTCGACACCATCATGCGGCTGCATGGCGGCAGCGTGACGGTGCGCAGCCTGGAAGGCGAAACGATGTTCTCGCTGCAATTTCCTGCCGAGGCATTGGCCACTGCCGTGCCGCCTGCCCCGGTCCCCGCCGCGGTTTCCTGAGTCCGGCCGGGCGCTTGCACCTAGCCGGCACGCGCGCATAATGGCGCGCGGGCGAACAGCCAATGCCATGCAGCCCGATCGACCATTCACAAGGAGAGCGACATGCAGGTGCAACCCTATCTGGATTTTGGCGGCCGTTTCGATGAGGCCGTGGCCTTCTACGGCAAGGTGCTGGGCGCGCAGGTCACGTTCGCGATGCGCTACAAGGACGCCCCGCCGAGCCCCGGCATGGAGGTTCCCGATGACTGGAAGGACAAGGTGATGCACGCCAATATCCAGTTCGGCGAAAACCAGGTGATGGCGTCCGACGGCCGGCGCGGCGAGCGCCCGGCGTTCAGTGGCTTCAGTCTGTCGGTGGGCGCGGTCAGCAAGGACGAGGGCCAGCGCATCTTCGACGGCCTGAGCGAAGGCGGCCAGGTGGTGGTGCCGTACCAGAAGACCTTCTGGGCCGAAGGCTTCGGCATGCTGGTGGACCGCTTCGGCATGTCCTGGATGGTCAACTGCGAGCACTGACCCGCCGCTGCGGCATGGCGCCGCGGTCGCTGCCATGCCGCTTGACTCTGTAGTCGCTACAGGGTCTTCAATGTCATCAGGTTAAACCAGCGGGAACAACAAGATATGGCTCGCACGTCACCTGAGGACGCACTTCCTCAAGATCACGCTGCCCACGCGCACGATGGCGCCGCCCACCGGCATGGCGGGCATGATCACGACCATCACCATCACCATCACCATCACCATCACCACCACGACCATGATCATCATGGGCATGGCCATGCGGAGGCCCGGCAAGCACCGGCGGCTTCCGCCTGCTGTGGCGGCGGCTGCTCGGCCACGGTTGCGCTGACGCCCGCGGCATCGGTCGACATTCCCGCCGGCGCGCAGACCGTTGCATGGCGCATTGACGCGATGGACTGCCCGACCGAGGAAACGCTGATCCGCAGCAAGCTGGGCGGCATGGCGGGCGTGGCGGCGCTGGAGTTCAACCTGATCCAGCGGGTGCTGACGGTGCATCACACCTTGCCGTCGCCGGAGCCGGTGGCTAGGGCGATCGAGAGCCTGGGCATGCAGCCGGTGCCGCTGAGCACCGAGGCCGCGCAGCAAGTCTTGCCGCAATCCACGACAAGCAAGCCCTGGTGGCCGCTGGCGCTGGCCGGCGTGGCCGCTTTGGGTGCCGAAGCGGCGGAGTGGCTGGGTCTGGGTTTGCCGTGGCTGCCCGCCGCGCTGGCACTGGCGGCAGTGGCGCTGGGCGGGCTGACCACCTACCGCAAGGGCTGGATCGCGTTGCGCAATGGCAACCTGAACATCAATGCCCTGATGAGCATTGCCGTCACCGGCGCACTGCTGCTGCGCCAGTGGCCGGAAGCGGCCATGGTGATGGTGCTGTTCGCGCTGGCCGAGCGCATCGAGGCGGCCTCGCTGGACCGGGCGCGCAACGCGATCCGCGGCTTGATGGCGATGGCGCCGGAACAGGCCACGGTGCGTCGCGCCGATGGCAGCTGGGACACCGTGCCCGCCGCCGGCGTTGCCGTGGGGGCGCTGGTGCGGCTGCGGCCGGGCGAGCGCGTCGCGCTTGACGGCAAGGTCGTGCGCGGCCAGTCGGCGCTGGACCAGGCGCCCATCACCGGCGAAAGCGTGCCGGTCGACAAGGCCGAGGGCGATGTGCTGTTCGCCGGCTCGATCAACCAGTCCGGCGAGCTGGAGTACACCGTGACGGCGCCCGCCAGCGATTCCACGCTGGCCCGCATCATCCACGCGGTGGAGGCCGCGCAGGGCAGCCGTGCGCCCACGCAGCGCTTTGTCGACCAGTTCGCGCGCATCTACACGCCCACGGTGTTCGCGATTGCGCTGGCGGTCGCGGTGGTGCCGCCGCTGGCCATGGGCGGTGCCTGGGTCGACTGGATCTACAAGGCGCTGGTGCTGCTGGTGATCGCCTGCCCCTGCGCGCTGGTGATCTCCACGCCGGTGACCATCGTCAGCGGGCTGGCCGCGGCCGCGCGCCGCGGCATCCTGGTCAAAGGCGGGGTGTACCTGGAGCAGGGCCGGCACCTGGCCTGGGTGGCGCTGGACAAGACCGGCACGATCACGCACGGCAAGCCCGCGCAGACCGACCACGCGCTGCTGGCCGAGGACGCGCCGCATGCCCGCGCCATTGCTGCCAGCCTGGCGGCGCGCTCGGACCATCCGGTTTCGCGCGCGGTGGCCACGGCGGCCACGGCCGACGGGATCGGCACGCTGCCGGTGGACGACTTCGAGGCGCTGGCGGGGCGCGGCACGCGCGGCAAGGTGCAGGGCGTGGCGTACTGCTTGGGCAACCACCGCCTGGTGCATGAGATGGGCGCCTGCTCGCCGGCGCTGGAGGCGCGGCTCGAAGCGCTGGAGCGCGAGGGCAAGACCGTGGTGCTGCTGGCGCGCGTCGACGGCAACGGCGCCGCCACGGCGCTGGCGCTGTTCGCGGTGGCGGATACCGTGCGCGACACCAGCCGGCAGGCGATTGCCGAGCTGCATGAACTGGGCGTCAGGACACTGATGCTGTCGGGCGACAATCCGCACACGGCGCAAGCCATTGCCGCGCAGGTCGGCATCGATGAAGCGCGCGGCGACCAGTTGCCGCAGGACAAGGCCGACGGCATCGCGGCGCTTGCCGGCGCCGCCCACGCGCGCGGCGGCCGCGTCGGCATGGTGGGCGACGGCATCAACGACGCACCGGCGCTGGCGCGTGCCGATATCGGCTTCGCCATGGGCGCAGCCGGCACCGACACCGCTATCGAGACGGCCGACGTGGCGCTGATGGACGATGACCTGCGCAAGATCCCGGCCTTTGTGCGCCTGTCGCGCCGCACCGCAAGCATCCTCACGCAGAACATCACGCTGGCGCTCGGCATCAAGGCCGTGTTCCTGGTGCTGACGGTGCTGGGGATGGGGACGATGTGGATGGCGGTGTTCGCCGATATGGGCGCGAGCCTGCTGGTGGTGTTCAACGGGCTGCGGGTGGGGGCGGAGCGGCGCGGCTAGCTGTTGCCGGCAGACGTCCTCCCGCTGGCGGTTTGCTCCCCTCTCCCGCTTGCGGGAGAGGGGCAGGGGGGCGAGGGCAGGCGCAGGCAATACCACAGGTTTTAACTTCGTGGATACGCCCGGCCCTCACCCCAACCCTCTCCCGCAAGCGGGAGAGGGAGCAGACAATCGGTAGTCGGGACGATGTGTCAGCTCACCTGCGGCTGCACAATCAACTCGCCACTGCGCCCCGGAATCTCTCCCCAAGTTACCGGCAACTCCGGCAGCCTCTGCCGGTCCAGCCCGCGATACCACGTCGCCATCGACACCAGCTCGTGCCCCTGCGCACGCCATCCCGCCAGCAGCCGCTCGAACACCGGCGCCAGCTTGCCGCCTTCCAGCTCGGTATGCAGCGTGAAGACATGGTCGCGCGTGCCTTCGGTCAGCTTCAGCAGCGCGGTGTGGACGTTATCTTCGGTCAGGTCGTCGGTGCCGATCAGTTCATCCAGCGTCGGCAGCGTGGTCGGCATCTGCACGTGCCGGCAGGGCACGCCGTCGATGGTCGGGATATAGGGCGCGGTGCCGCGTCCGTCGGACGCATAGGCCATGCCCCAGTCATCGATCTGACGGAACGCATCCTCATTCATCTGCCAGCCTGCCGCGCCGTGCGTGGCCGGTGCTTCGCCGAAGATCTCGCGGTAGCGCGCGAACGCCTGCTGCATCTGCCGGCGCGTCCAGACAGCATCGCGCTCGCGCACGTTGTCCTGCCAGTAGACGTGGTCCCAGGTGTGGATGCCGCACTCATGGCCGGCCGCGCGCGCCGCGCGCATCTCGGCGGCGCCCTTGCGGCCGATGTCCGGCCCCGGCAGCAGCACGCCGTACATCAGCGTGCGCAGGCCATAGTTGGACACCACCGAGGTGCGCGACACCTTCGTCAGGAAGCCGGGCCGGAATACGCGCCGCAGCGCCCAGCCGGTATGGTCGGGACCGAGGCTGAACAGGAAGGTGGCCTGCGCCTGCGCAGCCGCCAGCATCGACAGCAGCTTCGGCACGCCTTCGCGCGTGCCGCGCAGCGTGTCGACGTCGACCTTCAGGGCAATGCGTGCCATCTGCGTTGCGCGCTCAGTTGGCCGAATCGACCAGCGTGCGGGCCTCGACCACCTTGCCGCGATACGCCTCGAAGATGCGGCGCAGCGCCGCTTCCATGCTGATCCCAGGCTTCCAGCCCAGTTCTTCGATGGTGTTGTCGATCTTCGGCACGCGGTGCTGCACGTCCTGGTAGCCCTTGCCATAGAAGTCGCCCGAGGAGGTCTCGATGATCTGCGTCTTGCGCGCTTCGTCGGCGTATTCCGGATAGTCGGCGGCCATCTTCAGCATCATCTCGGCCAGCTCGCGCACCGAGTGGATATTGCCCGGGTTGCCGATGTTGTAGATCTTGCCGCTGGCCACGCCGTTGGGGTTCTCGATGATGCGCATCAGCGCGTCGATGCCGTCGGCGATATCGGCAAAGGCGCGCTGCTGGGCGCCGCCGTCGACCAGCTTGATCGGCTCGCCGCGCACGATATGGCCGAGGAACTGCGTCACCACGCGCGACGAGCCTTCCTTCGATTCGAAGATCGAATCCAGCCCGGCGCCGATCCAGTTGAACGGACGGAACAGGGTGTAGTTCAGGCCTTGCTCCATGCCGTAGGCGTGGATCACGCGGTCCATCAGCTGCTTGGAGCAGGCGTAGATCCAGCGCGGCTTGTTGATCGGGCCGTAGACTAGCGGCGAGGCCTCGGGGTCGAACTCTTCGTCGCTGCACATGCCGTAGACCTCGGAGGTCGACGGGAACACCAGGTGCTTGCCGTACTTGACCGCGGCGCGCACGATCGGCAGGTTGGCCTCGAAGTCCAGCTCGAACACGCGCAGCGGCTGGCGCACGTAGGTGGCCGGGGTGGCGATGGCCACCAGCGGCAGTACCACGTCGCACTTGCGGATGTTGTACTCGATCCACTCCTTGTTGATGGTGATGTCACCCTCGAAGAAGTGCATGCGCGGATGGTCGACGAGGTCGCCGAGGCGGTCCGACGACATGTCCATGCCGTAGACCTCCCACGGCGTGGTTTCCAGGATGCGGCGCGTCAGGTGGTGGCCGATGAAGCCGTTGACGCCAAGAATCAGGACCTTTTTCATCGGTTTTCCTTGTTGGATTGTTCGGTATGGATAAGTTTGGCGAAGGCCTGCGGCGTGAGTGCCGAGCCATCTTGTGCCAGCAATCGGGTGACCATCACCAGGCCGCCGTCGCCGCACAGGCCGATGATCTGGCCGTCGTGCACATGCAGGCCGGGCGCCGTACCGGCGGGCAGCGCGAGCTTCGTCAGCGGCCGGCGCGCCTGCGCCACAATGAAGCGGAGCCCGGCGAGGTCGGTGAACGCGCCGGGATAGGGCGGTGCGACGGCGCGCACGAGATTGTAGACCTCGGCGGCCGGGCGGCTCCAGTCGATGCGGCCGTCTTCCGGCTTGCGCCCGGAGAAGTAGCTGCCCTCGGCCAGCCGGTTGGGGTGTTGCGGCGTCTGTCCGGCGATCATCGCGGGCAGGGCACGCCACAGCGTCTGCTCGGCGGCAACGGTGACTTTCTCGAAGACTTCGCCGGCAGTGTCGTCCGGCAGGATCGGCACCGCGGTCTGGTCGACGATATAGCCCGCGTCAGGCTTGGCTTCCATGGCGTGCAGCGTGGCGCCGGTCTCGGTCTCGCCGCGCAGCACCGCCCAGTTCACCGGCACGCGGCCGCGGTACTTGGGCAGCAACGAGCCGTGCATGTTGAAGGCGCCGCCGGGGGCCAGCGCCAGCACGCCCGCCGGGATCATGGCGCGGTAGTAGAACGAGAAGATGACGTCCGGGCGCGCGTCGCGCACAGCCTGGGCGATGGCGGGATCGGCAGGGTCCTCGCCATAGACGAAGGGGATGCCCAGCTCGGCGGCGGTGTCGGCCACGCGGCGGAACCAGATGTTCTCGTCGGGGCGGTCGCGGTGCGTGATCACCAGCGCCACCTCCACGCCGCGCGCATGCAGCACGCGCAGGCAGCGGTCGCCGACATTGTGGTAGGCAAAGACGACGGCGCGCATCATTGCTCCGCGCCGGCGGCTGCCGGCGTGACACGCTGCGGGTCCGCTTCCAGCACTGCCTTGATGCGGTAGCGCGGGCGGTCGCGCACTTCCTGGTAGATGCGGCCGACGTACTCGCCCAGCAGGCCCACGCCGAACAGCAGGATGCCGATCAGGAAGAAGTTCATGGCGAACAGGGTGAACACACCCTGGACTTCCGAACCGAACAGGAAGCGCCGGACCAGCAGCACCACCACCAGTACGCCTGAACACAGCGACAGGATCGTGCCGATGGCCGAGAACCACTGCAGAGGCACGATCGAGAAGCCGGTCACCAGGTCGAAGTTCAGGCGGATCAGCTGGTACAGCGAATACTTGGATTCGCCTGCATGGCGCTGTTCGTGACCGACTTCGATCTCCACCGGATTGGAAGCAAAGGTGTAGGCCAGCGCGGGGATGAAGGTGTTGACCTCGCGGCAGGCATTGATCGTGTCGATCACATTGCGGTCATAGGCGCGCAGCATGCAGCCCTGGTCCGTCATGCGGATCTTGGTGATGCGCTCGCGCAGCCGGTTCATCGCGCGCGAGGCATAGCGGCGGAACGCGGTGTCGTTGCGCTGGCGGCGGATGGTGCCGACGTAGTCGTGGCCGGCGCGCATGGCTTCGACCAGGCGCGGGATTTCTTCCGGCGGGTTCTGCAGGTCGGCGTCCAGCGTGATCACGATCTTGCCGCGGGTGTGCTCGAAGCCCGCCAGGATCGCCATATGCTGGCCGAAGTTGCCGGCGAACAGCACCACCCGGGTCACATCCGGGCGCTTGTGGAACTGCGCCGCCAGCATCTGCGCCGAGCGGTCGACGCTGCCGTCGTTGATGAAGATGATCTCGTACGACTCGCCGAGGCCATCCAGCGCCGGATAGAGGCGGTCGAACAGGGCTTGCAGCCCGTCTTCTTCGTTGTAGACCGGGATGACGACCGAGACTTCGACCGGGCTCATTTGGAGAGACGTTTGCATGTTTCGCTGAGGATTGCGCAGACCCGCTCGACATCGGTGGCTTGCATCGCGGGGAACAGCGGCAGCGTGACGATGCCGCGCCCGATGCGTTCGGCATGCGGCAGCATGCCTTCGCGCCAGCCGAGCGAGCGGTAGTAGGTGAAAAGATGAATGGGCGGGTAGTGGACGCCGGTGCCGATGCCGCGCTCGCGCATGGCCTCCATGACCTGCTGGCGCGCCTGGGCCGGGCCGCCTTGCAGGCGCTCAGTCGGCAGCACCACCTGGAACATGTGCCAGTTGGTGGTGGCGGCGTGCGCATCCAGCGCTTGCGGCAGCTCGATGCCCAGCGCTTCCAGGCCGCTGTCGGCGGCACAGCGGAAATACGTCGCGGCCAGTTCGGCTCGGCGCGCGGTGATGGCGTCAAGCTTGCCCAGCTGCGCCAGGCCGACCGCGGCGTTGACGTCGGTCAAGTTGAACTTGCCGCCGGGCTCTTCGACATCCATGCCATCCATGCCGGTGCGGATCACGCCCTGCAGCCGCAGGCGCTCGGCGCGCACGGCTTCTTCGGGCGTGTTCATCACCAGGCAGCCGCCTTCTATGGTGGTGATGTTCTTGTTGGCCTGGAAGCTGAAGCTGACCAGGTCGCCAAAGGCGCCGATGCGCTGGCCGCGCCAGCGCGAGTCGATTGCCTGCGCGGCATCCTCGATCACGCGCAGCCCGTGCTTGCGGGCAATGGCGTACAGGCGGTCCATGTCCACCGGCAGGCCCGACAGGTACACCGGCATGATGGCGCGCGTGCGCGGCGTGATCGCGGCCTCGACGGCATCCAGGTCGAGATTGCGCGTGCGCGGGTCAATGTCGACGAACACCGGCCGCGCGCCCACTGCCAGCACCACGTTGGCAGTGGCGACCCAGGTGATTGGCGTGGTGATGACCTCATCGCCCGGCCCGATATCGGCAATGCGCAGCGCGATTTCCATCGTTGCCGAGCCGTTGGCGAAGGTGCGCACCGGGCGTCCGCCGAACAGGTCCGACAGCGCGGCCTCGAAGGCCTGCATCTTCGGGCCGGAGGTGATCCAGCCCGAGGCCAGCACCTTGCCGACTTCGGCAATGGCGGCGGCGTCGATGTCAGGCCGGACAAAAGGCAGGAATTCAGGGGCAGATGCGGTCATGGCAGGGCGAAGGAGAACGGTCGGTGTCGGACCTGGCGGCGCGCAGGCGCGTCATGAGCGCGCGATCAGGAAGACGCCCGCCAGTATCAGCAGGATGCCGGCCACGCGCAAGGGGCCGATCATCTCGCCAAACAGCCACCAGGCGGCCAGCGCGTTGACCACATAGCCGAGCGACAGCATCGGGTAGGCGATCGACACGTCCACGCGCGACAGCCCCACGATCCATACGCCCACGCTGACCACGTACAGCGTCAGCCCGGCCAGCACCGGCCATTGGGTCAGCACGCGCAGCGCTGTCACCAGCAGCGTGCCGCGGTCCATCGTGATGGCGCCGACGGCGTTGACGCCGGCCTTGAGCAACAGTTGCGCTGCCGCATTGAGCAGCACGCCGGTCAGGATGAAAGCGAAGGTGGAAAGCGTCATGGCGCTGCGTAGTGCAGGGGTTGCAGGAGTTGCAGGTTACTGTCCTGGGGGTTGCGTCTGCGGGCCGTTGCCCGGCAGTGCGAAATTGGCGACCGCCACCCGACGGCGGTCACCGGCGATCCGGTGCAGCGGCACGCCGCGCGCAGCCAGTGCATCGTAGGTCGCGGGCGACATGATCGCTACCGCGCGCTTGCCGTCCTGCCAGCGGGCGATAAAGCCATCGATGGTCGGGATCCACTTCTGCGGTTCCTGGCCGACGCCGAATTCCAGCTCGTCCGGATGCTCCACCATGATGGTGGTGCGGCGCAGGTAGAACGGCAGCGTGTGGTCCAGCATGCCCACGCTGTACAGCGGCATGTCCGGCGTCAGCACGGCATTGATGGCGGGCACCAGGTCCACGCCGGAACTGGGCCGGCCCATGGCCTCGTGACCGCGCAGCGCCACCGTGGAGCAGAGGAACATCGCCAGCGCATAGGCCACCACGCTGGGAAACACCCCGCGCGTGCGCAGCAGCCGGCGCGCCAGCAGTGCGCCGGCCAGCAGCACCGCGAAGGCGATGCCGATCCACATGGCGAATTCGCGATAGACCACACTGGGCATGCCGGGCTTGTCCATCATGCCGACGAACGGGCACGCCAGCAGCCCGACCACGCCCAGCGCGATCATGGTATTGACCTGCCAGCGCCAGGTGCGTTCCGTCACCGTGTCCAGTGCCACGCCGGCCAGCAACGCCAGTGCCGGGAAAATCGGCACGATATAGCCGGGCAGCTTGGAGCCAGACAGGCTGAAGAAGACAAAGATCGCCACGGCCCACAGCGCTGCCAGCAAGGCGGGCTGGAATGGCCGCGGCGAGGTGCCGCGTTCGACCCCGGCGCGCTCGCGCACGGCCTTCCACATTTGCGGAAACAGGCCCAGCCAGGGCAGGAAACCGGCCAGCAGCAGCGGCACGAAGTACCAGATCGCGCCTTCGCGCTGGTGCACGTTCGAGGTATAGCGTTGCCAATGCTCGTGGATAAAGAAGAAGCGCAGGAATTCCGGATTGCGCTCCGACACCAGCCAGAACCACGGCACCGTCACCACCAGCATCGCGACGATGCCGCCCGGCAGATGCAGGCGGCGCCACAGGCCGAAGTCGCGCGTCACCAGCGTGTAGACCACCAGCACCAGCCCCGGCAGCGCCAGCCCGACCAGCCCCTTGACCAGCACCGCCACGCCCATTGCCGCCCAGCAGGCGAGCATCCAGTTGCGGCGTTCGGCGCGGGTGGCATCCGGGTGCTGCGCCAGCAGCATGAAGGCCAGCACGCACGCCATGGCGCCGGCCAGCGTCATGTCCAGCGAATTGAAGTGGCCGGCGATATTCCACATCGGCGCGGAAACCAGCACCAGCCCCGTCAGCACCGCCACGCGCCGGCCGTACCAGCGTGCCGCGGCCAGCATCGACACGCCCAGCCCCAGCATGCCGGACAGCGCCACGCACAGCCGCGCCTGCCAGTCGCCCACGCCAAACAGCGTGTAGGCCAGCGTGGTCACCCATAGGTGGAAGGGCGGCTTCTCGAAATACTTGAGTTCCTGGTAGCGGATCGTCACCCAGTCGCCGGTGGCGAACATCTCGCGGGCAATCTCGGCGTAGCGGCCTTCATCGGAGCGCAGCAGGTGGCGCATGTCGAGGGTGCCGAACCAGACCAGCAGGATAAACAGGCTGGCCAGTGCTACCGCACCGGCGGTGGCGGCTCCAACGGACAGCGCGGCAGCCCGCGAGGTCGATGAACTACGCATAGATCTCCTGGAAAAGCGCGACGGATCGATGATCGATGGTCCTGCGTGGGCGCGCGGTGAGGGGAAGCCATCACAACGCATGGCCTTGCCTGTTGGTGGACACCGGGCAGGCAAGCCGCCCGCGGCCGGCAGGCTGGCATGTGCCCGGCGCGCCACTGCCGCCTCGGCCACGCGAGGCCGGCAATGGTAGCACGGCGGACAGGTTGCCCCCGCAGTGCCGGGGACGGGCCTGCAGGGGGCGGCGGGATTGCCGCTGCCAGGGAAAGGAAAGTGCTGTTCAGGCCGGACGCTGCACGCCAGGCGCCGTCGGGCGGGCGCGACGCAGGCGCAGGCCCACGCCGATCAGCAGGATGCCGCACACGATGGCCCAGGAACCGATCAGCCACAGTACCGCCAGCGCCCCGGCCACTGGCCGCCACAGGACCAGGAAGGCGAAGGCGATGCTGACCAGCCCGGCCAGGATCAGCCACCACTCGTTCGGGATCTCCTTGCGCAGCTTGATCGCCGCCACGATCTGCAGCACGCCGGTGGCGAGCGTCCAGGCGGCGATATAGAGCAGCAGCGACAGCGCGGTGATGGCCGGGCTGAACCAGGTCAGCGCGCCCACGCCCAGCCCAAGCAGGCCCTGCAGTGCCAGGATCCAGCGGTCGCTGGTTTCGCGGTCCTTGCCGGAGACCGCCATCAGCAGCGCCATCAGGCCATCCGCCGCGGCATAGGCGCCGAAGACAATGACCAGCGCCGCCAGCGTCGCGATCGGCGCAAAAAAGGCAAAAAAGCCGAAGATCACGGCAAACAGCCCGCGCAGGGCAACTACCCACCAGAGTTTCGCGTAGTACTGAAGCATGGAATCTCCCACTGGGCCCGGAATGGGCCGGCATCGAGAAAACCCGGCGGCACGGAAATTACTGACGGCCTGACGATATGGCGTCTGGCCTTGCAGGCCATGCTGCGCGAAAAATCCGAGTTACACACGCAACAAAACGCGATAATTTCGGTGTCCAGGCGACCGCCTGGCAAGCCGGGCGCTGGGTCGGGGGGCGCCTGGACATTCTAGACGGGGATTCATGTGAAGACAAAGGCGCAGCAAGACTGGCTGGCAGGCCTGGTGGCGGGCGCGGCCATGGCCCTGGCGCAGGACGCCGGCGCACAGGGTGCGGCGGCGCTGCCGGGCGCGGGCCCGGCCGTGGCGCAGGCCGCGGCAACCCAGGCGCAGGCATCGGCGGCGGCCGTGCTGTGCAGTGCCCCGTGGTTCCGCTCGGGCTCGCACGTGCAGATGGAAGGCGACGGCGTGATGCCAATGTCGGTCGGCATGACCCTGCGCGACGTGGTGCGCAGTCCAACCGGCTGCCGCGCCCAACTGGAGATCAATTCCAAGACTGCCCTGTCGGCGCTGATGGGGCCGCCGGTGATTACCACCCAGGTGCATGAAGTGGTGATCGACCGCCGTTCGCCCGGCGGCCAGACCAGCATCGAAAGCCAGCATGCCGTCATCAATGCCCGCGCCCGCTACGCGCGCATGTACGGCGAGGCGGCCTTCCGCGGCATGGGCGTGTTCAACTATGCCGGCCTGGACCTGCGCGAGGGCGCCACGCTGGAGGGCGAGACCTTTGAATCGAGCGTCTCGCTGAAGGTCTACCCGCTGGGATCGGATGACGTGGTCAGCACCGTGCGGGCGCAGCATGCGTCGATCCATATCGGCTCGCGCCACGTCGGCAAGCGGCAGACGATCAATACCGTCCTGGGACGCAAGGAATGCCTGCCGGTCACCTACGAGAAGCGCACCTCGCTGGGGCCGGTGCTGGTTGGCGAAGAAGTCGTGCAGGTCGAGCCGACCGTGATGCACGTCACCGACTGGTACTGCCCGGCCGACGCCTTCGTGCTGCGCACGGAAGTGCGCCAGGATGACAAGGTGCAGCGCATCGATGTCACCGCGCTGGAGAGCGACACGCAAGCGCCATAGGCTGGTGCGCCCGGGCAGGACGCAAAAAAACCCGCCAAGGCGGGATTTTTTGCGTCAGGCGCTTGCGGCTCAGCTGGCAGCCGGCGCCGAAGCAGCCTTCTTCTTGCTCTTCTTCTTGGTGGACTTCTTGGCCGGCTTTTGCTCGGCGGCCGGCGCGGAAGCGTCGGTCAGCTCGCTGCGGGTGCTCTTGTTCGCGCCCTGGGTGTACGGGTCGAACTTGTCGCCGGCCTTGGCCCCCTGGGTGTACGGGTCGAACTTCTCACCCGACTTGGCGCCCTGGGAATACGGATCGAACTGCTTCTTGCCGCCGGTCTGTGCCTGCACGGCCAGCGAAGCGGCGCCAAGGCAGAGTGCGATCGCGGTCGCGACGAACTTGTTCATGGTTTCTCCTGAAAAATGCCGCCGTCGGGCGGTCGTGTATGTGGCCTGTCCCTTGCACGGGACGGCTTGGCCCAGTGTCGCCAACATCGTTGATCGCTGTCAACTTGGGGCTTGCCCAGGCGCCACGACCTCATGGAAACCCTGAATTGCGGCCCCAGGCCGATTGAGGTTGGGGACCGCTTGCCGGCTTACTCCGTGACCGCGTCCGACGGGTGCTTCCAGGCCGCGCGCACCTCGCCGGACGGCGCCAGCGCCAGGTTGATGCCGCGGCTGCCGATGGGCTGCTGGAACCAGCGCTTCTGCAGCGCCGTGACCTCCGGGCCGGCAAAGGTGTTGGCCAGCGCCTGGTCGACCAGGCGCTTCCATTCCGGATCGGCCTTGGACAGCATCAGCGCATTCTGCTCCACCGACAGCGCCGGGCCTACGATCACGTACTGCGACGGGTCCTTGGCGCGGGCGCGCAGGCCGGCCAGCAGCACGTCGTCCATGACGAAGGCTTGCGCACGGCCGGATTCGAGCAGCAGGAACGATTCGCCGTGGTCCTTGGCGTAGACGTCGTGGTAGCCGTACTGGGCCTTCATGCGGCGCACGTGGCGGTCGCCGGTCGACCCGGCGCTGGTGACCACGGTCTTGCCGCGCAGGTCGCCGAACGAGCGGATGCCAGAGTCGGCGCGCACCAGCATGCGCACGGTCGACACGTAGTGCGAGACGCTGAACGCAACCTGCTTCTGGCGCTCGAGAGAATTGGTGTTGGGGGCGCAGTCCAGGTCCACCAGCCCGTTGACCACGGCAGGAATGCGGTTCTGCGGCGTGAGCGGCATCCAGCGCACTTTCAGGTCTTTCAGGCTCAGTTGCTGGCGCGCCGCTTCGGCCGCGCGCAGGCACAGGTCGACCGCATAGCCGGCAGGCTGGCCCTTATCGTCGGCAAACGAGAATGGCAGTGCCGACTCGCGGTAACCGAGCACGATGGTGCCGGATTCACGGATCTTGTCGAGCACAGGGCTCTGGGCGTTGGCCAGCGCCGGCGCCAGCGCGGCAGCGGACATGACGGCGAGGGCGACAGCCGCCAGCGAGCGGCGGGCGCGGAAGAGTCGGGCGGACAGTGCGGGCAGGGTGAAGGCAGGCATGCGGGGGAAACCGGAAAGCGGCCGGCAATGCGGCAAAGACGCAAGGGTATACCCCTGGTCAGGGGCGGGCGAAGGACATTGTTGTCATAAGCAAATTCCTGCCCCGAAAGCCTTTTTCCCCCCCGAGGTCCGAGTGGGGGCCATACGTCTGGTTCGGGCACGCCATTGAGATGGCGGCGCTGAAATCTAGCCGCGATGCTGCGCGAGTTGGGCTACGGCAGACACAGGCGCAGCTGTGCAGCCTGCAGCGGCAGGACATGCTGTTTTCGCCGCGGTACTGGATGCCATCGGCGAAGCCTGCTTCGCGTCCAGTCTAGCGATAGCCCTTGAAAGCGAAGCAATCTTCGCGCTCCTGTGGTCCGCCCATCGGCAAAATTCCCCAATAAATCAGCGGCCTATCGTCTTGTGACGCGATGGCACGGCTCCTGCGTTAGCTGGTTCGCGAGGTTCTCTCTCGCCTACCTCAACGGAAAGGAGCCGCAAATGCACGATATCGGAAGCTCGAGGCCTGGCGGTTGGAGCGCTGGCTACAACGAGTTCGAACACGAACTCGCCACGGAAATGTCGGGTGAATTCGAGCAGGAGAACGAATTCGCCAACGAGTTCGAGAACGAGTTCGAACAGGCCGAGCATGAGTTCGAGAACGAGTTCGAGCAGGAAGTCTCGGGCGAGATGCATGAACTCGAGCTCGCCGCGGAGCTGCTGGCGGTGAACAGCGAGCAGGAGCTTGAACAGTTCCTTGGCGGCCTGGTCAGGTCTGTAGGCCGTGCGGCCACGGGATTCGCCCGGTCGGCGGCCGGCAAGGCGCTCGGCGGCATTCTGCGTTCCGCTACCAAGTCGGCACTGCCGATCGTCGGATCGGCGCTCGGCAATCTGGTGGTTCCAGGGGCGGGTGGGTTGATCGGCGGCAAGCTCGCGGGCATGGCCGGCAGTGCGCTCGGGCTCGAGCTCGAGGGACTCAGTAACGAGGACCGCGAATTCGAAGTCGCGCGCCGGCTGGTCAGGATCGGCCAGCATGCGACCAACCACCTCATGTCGATGCCGCGCAATATGCCGCCCGCACGCGCGGCGCGCATTGCGTTCCTGCGCGGTGCGCGGCAGGTGGCGCCGGGCCTGCTGCCAGCGATGCGTGCCATCTCGCAGAACGGTGTGGCTTCCGCACGCCAATTGCCCATGCCGATCTTCGGCGGGGCAACGGAAACTGTGCCCGCGCCCCCGACGTTCGGCGGCGTCCCCGCTGTCAACGGCGCGACCGGCGCTCCCGGCGTTACGGGCATTGCCGGCGCGACAGCGACCTGCCCCACCTGCGGCACCCGCCCGACGGGCCATGTGCATGCGATCCCCGCCCGCGGCACCTGGCGCCGCTCGCGCAATGGCCGCGCCATCATTCTGTATCTCGCGTCGCCGCGGCCGGCGTACTGAGCGCGCGGAGACCCGCCGTGACCAACGCATGCACACACGCGCTGCGCCTGCTCGAGCAGGAGGTGCTGGGCATACGCGCCCGGCTCGATGCCCAGCTGCCCTATGCGCTGCAGATGCCGATGGTGCCCGCCGCCAATGTCAGCGACGAAGCGATGGGGGCCATCGAGCGTCATATGCAGGCCGCGCGCAGGCAGTTGCGCATCCGCATCGCGCGGTTCCTGCGCGATCTGCGGCACGCGCTGCCGGTGCCCGTCGACGTGGCCCGTGCGCAGCAACGCTACGCCTTGCTCAAGCTCTATTTCCATGCGGCACTGACGCACTTCGAGATCTTTGCGGAAGTGCTGACGCAGCGCAGCCAGCATGGCACGGGCATCTGGCTGTCGGGGCTCGACGTGGCGGCGCAGGACGGGCTCAGGCAGCCGGGCCTGTCGATGGCGCCGCCACCGGTCATCTGCTACGTGGAGCGCGGGCATGGCGGTGCCATCCGGCGCGCACGCACGCGCCTGCCGGGCGGTGGCGCCAATCCGGTCGCGGTGATTCGCATGCCGCGCGAACGCATGGTCGGCACCGGCGTGGCCGCGTCGCTGTTTCATGAGGTCGGGCACCAGGCAGCGGCGTTGCTCGATCTCGTGAACAGCTACCGGCGCGCGTCGGCGGCCAGCTTCGGATGCGGTCCGGCACATTCGATCTGGCGGGTCTGGGAGCGCTGGATCAGCGAGATTGTCGCGGATCTGTGGGCGGTGTCGCGCGTTGGCATCGCGGCGACCTGCGGGCTGATGAGCGTGGTGAGCCTGCCGCGCGCGTTCGTCCTGCGCATCAATCTCGACGATCCCCACCCGGCGCCGTGGATCCGCGTCAAGCTGTCGATCGCCATGGGCAACGCGCTCTATCCCCATCCGCAGTGGGCCGAACTGGCGCAGCTGTGGGAGCGACTGTATCCGCCCTCGCAAATGTCGGCCAGCCAGCGAAAGTCGTTCGAGACGCTAGGCGCGGCCATCCCCGCTTTCGTGTCGGCGCTGCTGTCAATCCGCCCGCCGTCGTTGCAGGGACGCATGCTTGGCGAAGCCTTGCGTTTGCCCGACCGCCATCCGCGCCTGCTGCTGCAACGCTGGCACATGGTCAGGTCCAGGCCGCAGCAGTACCTGGCCGATACCCCCACGCTCGCGTTCGCGGTACTCGGGCAGGCGCGCTTCAGTGGGCTGCTGCCCGCCAGTCAGGAACTGGGCGTGATTTCGGAACTGCTGCAGCGCTGGGCACTGGCGGGGTATCTGCCGTGGCGCGCGGGAGACCCGCAACTGAGCGTAGTGCTGAACCAGCGGCGGCCGGTGCCAGCGCCGCGCCAGAGTCATGGGTTGCCGTTTGCGGCGTATGCGTGAAGCTCGATGATCAAGGAGAACGATGATGAGCGAGATCTATCTGCCGGTCCAGCTTCGCCCGCGTGCGGCGATTGGAAAAGGGAAGCACGAGCTACCGAACCCCCGCAGCGTGCTCAAGCACGCATGGGTTGTCGTCCGAGACTGTCAGTACATCGCTGATTCCATGCCCGATTTCCTGAGTTTCCCCAGGGAAAGTAGCGTGGACTACGATCCCGCGTACCGTGTCGAATTGAAAATTTGGCTTAAAGGGCAAGGGGTTGAGAGGGGCCCAAACGGGCCGGACATCGACAAGCAAATAGTCGAATTCAGGCACAAGCTCCAGAGCATGTTCACCTTATCGGACTTTGAATCGCACGCGATGCCGTATACGATTCTGAGCGCGACGCTAGATCATGACAACGGAGTGATGATCTACGCGACATTGGCCGCAGATCAACCGGAGACGGTTGCGGCACCCGCCGTCGTGGCGCCGGCGCCCACACCGGATCCGACGATCATCGCTACGGCCACTGCTCTGCATGCTACGCCGATCGCGATGCCTGCCGAAGCCGCCGCCTCAGCCAATCTGCCGGCGGTAACACCTAAGACGCACCGCTATCTCCCGCTCCCCGACCCCATCACCGAGCGCTCCGGCCCGATGTCGCGGGAACACGACGGTCATCCCAGGCCCGTCACGCTCCAGCGCACCACCCGCGCATTGACCGGTGACGTCGGCTTGTGGATGCTGATCAAGCTCAATTCGGTGACGCTCGGGTGGGACAACTACATCGAACAGATGGACCGCCTGTTCTTCCCGAAATCGTTCGCTAAATCAGGGGATGTCGGCAGGGACGTCGGCACTAACGCACCGCTGTACAAAAAGGCCGTCGAACTCAGTCACCGCCGCTTTCTGCCATTCACGGACACTGATGCCTATCGCGCCCTCAAGGTCGCGACCGAAGCATTCGTCGTGACCTGGGGCGCTGTGGTACCGCCGGCCTCGGAGCTGCAGGCGATGGTAGACCTGCTGATTGCCGATCCCGCTGTTCGCGACCTCGCGAATGAACGGTTGGGGCTGAACCTCACCGAGCCCGATATCAAGGCACTGGCCCTCAAGTACTTCGGCGAGGAAAACAACATTCCGCCGGCCATTCCCTACCTGCAGCGTGTGGCGTTGGCCATGGGCGGTACCGATGCCGCGGGCATGATCGAGAACATGGTCGACGATGAAATCACGCTCGCCGGCGAGAAGCGGGACATGTGTGGCGAGGGATGTCTCTGGCTGCAATTCTGGAACCGCAATGTCTCGGCCAAGCTCGCGCAGCCGCCCCTCGTCGAACTGATCTGGAGTTACTGGATGGAAGAGCTCCAGCTCGTGCAGACGATGAACGCCATCTCGCGCCGCTTCCAGAACGTAGCGTCGGGCCCGAACGATCCGCTTGGCGCACTCGAGATGGATCCGCTGCGGCCGCTCAACAACATGATCTGGGGCTGGGTCCAGGACGAGCAGCACCGGCTGCCGATCGAGCGCCGCGCCGCGGAGTATCTGCACGAATACGGGTTCCAGCTGATCGGCAAGGCGGTGCCGCGCATGCAAGCGGCCGACACGCGCAGCAAGTTCCTCGCCGCGTTCCATACGCTGCTCAATCTGTGCGTGCCGTTCTTCCGCCAGGCCGACGACACCACGGTGGTGCCGGACGGGTTCCCGCTGCTCAACGCGCTGCGCGAAGTCCACCTGATTCTTTCGGAAGGCGCGCACAACCAGTTCCGCGATCTGCCCACTACATCACGCGTGGAAATGATGATGCAGCAATGGATGCTGGCGCGGCCCGAGTTCCGCGAGTTCCTGCCGCGGCGCTCGATGATCGCGTACCCTGAGCCGTGGATGCATTCGGTGGAAAGCATGCGCAAGCTGCAGGGCTGGGGCGACACCAATCCCTACCAGTTCTGGCAGCTCGCCACCATGGGCGAGCAGATCGTGGCGTCGATCCGCTGGAGCGACTGGAACTCGATCCACGATCCCGCGAATGCTGCCAACTGGGCCGCATTCTTCCGGCCTGAGATCCAGGCGTATATCCACTCGTATCGCGCGGTAACGGGCGTCGACGTGGGTGCTGAGCCGGTGGACGTGCAGGTCCCGGGCATGCATCTGCTGCGCCGGTTGCACGAGTACAAAGGGAAGCGGGTGGCGTGAGGGGCCGCGGCCATGATCGACTTTGCCTCGGCGTTATACCTTGGCATGACGCATCCGGCCGCGCGCCTCGGCGACTATGCCGCATTGACGAGCGGTGTGCCCGCATCGCTCGCGGCATCGCCGCAGGCGCGTGGCGTTGCCGCGCGCGCAGCCGAGTTGCAGGGTTGCGAGGCGGGTGCGGTGGCGCCGTCCACGCTGCATCTGGCGATCGATACCTTCGACCGCCTCGCGCGCAGCCACGTGTTGATTGCCGACGAAGCGCTATATCCGGTCATGCGCTGGAGCCTCGAGCGCGTAAGTGGCTTGGGCGCATCGCTGTCGTGGTTCGCGCATGGCGATCCTGCCGCACTGGTAGGCGTATTGCGCCGTAGCAGGGCGGGCAAGCCGCCGGCAGTCATCACAGACGCCACACTGCGGAACGGCATGCCGATCGCGCCGCAGGGATATCTGGAAGCCGTCGCTTCACGCGATGGCTTGCTCGTGATCGACCATAGTCAGGTCCTTGGGCTCCTCGGTGAGCATCCCATACCAAAGCAGCCGTGGGGGCTGGGTGGTGGTGGCATCGCCGTGCACGGCGGCCTGGGGCCATCGGACCCGGTCCTGCTGTTGGCGTCATGGGCCAAGGCATTCGGCGTGCCGCTGGCCACGCTGTGCGGGCCCGCCGCGTTGGTCAGTGACATTGCGTGCAATGGTCCCACGCAGTCGCATTGCAGCGCTGCTAACCAGGCCGCGCTGTTGGCGGCGCTCGATGCACTAGACGCCAATCGGCGCACCGGAGACTGGCTGCGTACGCGCCTGCTCTACTTCGTGCGGCGGCTGCGTGCGGGCCTGCTGTCGCTGGCTCGTACCGTGCTGCCAGATCTGTCCGCAACGCTGCCACTGCATCCGATGCAACGTATTCATCTGAGTACGCCGGGGCGAACACAGGCGCTGCATGCCTCGCTGCGTGCGTGTGGGTTTCGTACCGCGTTATTGCACGATGCCGAGATCCGCCATGCGGTGGTCGTGATCGTGCGTGCCGATCATCGGCTGTCCGATATCGACGGACTGGTGCAGACGATGGCAGCGACGGCGCCTGCGCTGCCCGCGTCCGACGAAACGCTATCCAAGTCCATGGGGAGGCATCATGTTTAAGACCGCAGACGGCGAAATCCTTGACCTGGCACCGTGGCGCATGCGCCGGCTGATGCGGCTCGTGGCCGACGCGCGCCGCTATCCGCCCGGAACGCCGCCGCAGATGCTCGTCAACGACCTGCGCCAGATTGTTGCGCGTGCTCGGCGCGTCAGCACCCAGCCGCGGCTGGGTACCGCGCGATTCGAGAGCCGGGGCGAGGGTGCATGTTGCCAGGCGTGTCTACTGGCGCGCCAGCAGCAGGGCGTGCTGTCGCTGGTGGGACTGAGCTTGTCCCCGATGCCGTCGCTGGGGCACCTGTCCGAAGCCTTCGATGAGGAATTGACACATCTGCGGCCGAAGTTGGCACCGCCGCCCGTGTCATTGGATATCGAACTGAAGTGGAGGCGCTGGAGCTCCCTGGAAGACGCTTCTCGCGGCGTTGCGGGACCTGGGGTCTACATATTCAGTGATGGCGCGGTGCCCACCTACATCGGTCACTCCAATGCGCTCGAAGCCCGGCTTAGACAATGGTTTCAGTACCAGCGGGCGCTTACATGCGTGGGACCGAAATTCATCTGGACCGCTCCTACGCGGAAGAACCCGGTAGCGGCGGCAATCGAGCACACATTGCTCAGCTGGGTGGATCGGAAGCTGCGATTGAACGGAAGGCTTAGATCGGGAATGCCATCGACGCTGGCGAACCGGGTGCTGACCAATCTGGTGACAGTCGGTGAGAAAGACCTTGTCATACGCAACGCCATGCCCCCGGAGCTGGCAAAGGACTTTCGGCCGACGGCCAATACGATGCATATCAAGGCGGGAACGCAGTTCGAAGTGCCTTTCGATGCCTACGCCGCGCCATGATCCTCGACTTCCACGTCCACGCCGGGCAGGGCGATGGCATGACCGGTCCCTGGGACACCACGGCACCGTTGGCGGCTTACGCACGCCGGGCGCGCGAAGCGGGTATCAGCCATTCGATTCTGCTGCCGGTATTCCAGTCTGACTATGCGCAAGGGAATCGCGACGTCGCTGCGTTGGTGCGTGCCGATCCGGGTCGCTGGACCGGCTTCGCGATGGTCCACGCCGTGCGCGACCGTGACCGTGTGCACGCGATGATCGAGGAGGCGGTCCTGCGGCTGGGACTGCGCGGCATCAAGGTGCATAACCACGACGCACCCATCCATCGACAGGTTTGCGATGCTGCGCAACGTTGGCAACTGCCGGTACTCTACGACCCCGGTGGCGATGTCGGTGCGCTAAGCCTGCTGGCGCAGACGCACCCCAGCGTCGCGTTCGTGTTCGCGCATCTTGGTAGTTTCGCCGACGACTGGGCGGCCCAGCGCCGCGTGATTGACCTGATCGAACGGCATCCCAACCTGTTCGCCGACACCGCCGGTGTGCGCCGCTTCGATCTGCTTGAAGAGGCGCTGCATCGCGCGGGGCCGCACAAGCTGTTGTTCGGCTCCGATGGTCCCTGGTTGCACCCGGGCCTCGAACTTGCCAAGATCCGCGCTTTGCGTCCATCCGCCGACGCGTTCGCGTGGATCGCGGGCGGTAATGCCTTGCGATTGCTGCGACGTGTATCGGTTGCGTGAGATCGGGTCCTACGCGCTGCCACCGTCGGGCCGCACCTGCCGTCGCAATTGCAAGGCGCGCGGTGTGACCTGCAATAGCTCGGCGGCGCGGTTGGTCGATCCCGTGCGTCGTTCGGCAGCCTGCACGGCGATGGTCTCGGCAATTTGCCCGATATGTTTTAGACCCAGCCCTGCATCAAGCGCGCCTTCCACCGCAAGCGCCAGCATCTGCGTCCATGCCGCGAGCGTATCGGCAGCGGCAGGGATGGACGGACGATCGAGCGATCCTGTGCTCAATACACCGAAGCCACGCTGACGCTCGGCCATGCGTAATACCACGTTGCGCAACTCGCGCACATTGCCGGGGTAGTCGCGGCACATCAGCTGTTCCATGACCTCCGGCATAATACGCGGCGCGTCGTCATGCTCGCTCAGGAAGTGCCGCACCAGCAGCGGGATATCTTCGCGTCGTTCCGACAATGACGGTGCACGTACGGTCCATTGCGAGATGCGGAAATACAGGTCGCAGCGAAAGCGCCCGGCCTCCACCTCGGCTTCGAGATCGCGATTCGTCGCACAGGTGAGGCGAAAGTCAGAGCGCCGCCAGGTGTCTTCCCCCACGCGCTTGTACATCCGCTCCTGAATCACGCGCAACAGCCGCGCCTGGAGCGGCAGCTCGAGTTCGCCGATCTCGTCAAGAAACAGCGTTCCGCAGTCCGCCAATGCCACGGCGCCGTCGCGCGCCGTGACGGCATGCGTGAATGCACCCTTGGCATGGCCGAACAGTTCGCTGCCGGACAGTTCGGGACTCAGCGTCGTGCAGTCGACCACGACAAACGGACCACGCCTGCGCGAAGGATCGAGATCATGCACCAGCCGGGCCAGCAACTCCTTGCCGACGCCACTTTCCCCAAGCAGCAGACAAGCGCCGCGCCCAAGCCGGCCGGCCTCCGCCACCGCACGCAAGGTGCTGCGCCATGCAATCGATTCTCCGACAGCGCGCCGGCGCAGCCAGTCGGACGTGACGATCTCCTCGAGCTCCGCCAGCCGGGCAAGCCGCAGCGCCAGTTCTTTCAGCAGTGAGTCATCATCGACAGCGGTCACGATATCGCAAACCGACGATGGCCACCAGGATTCGGGGCGGCAATGACAGCGAGTCTCGTCCGTGCAGCCGACGATAAAGGCATCCGGCAACGGCCGCCCGCGCAGCCATTGCTCCGCGGCCTCCGCCACGCGGCTGGGCGCAGCACGCACGACGACCACGAGCAGCCCGTCACCGCTTGCGGATAGGCTCACTCCGTCAGGCAACCCGTGCCTGCACAGCGCGTGCGTGACTTGCCCGGCATCTTCCTGATAGAGAACAGTACGCATTCCGCACCCCGGAGCAATATGGAAGTTCGGTGATGGACTGCGGGGGAGTCGAGGCGCGGTATGGCAGGCGAGCCCTGACAATGGAGTTATCGTAGGTGGCCGCTGTCGGAGTGCAATTGAGGGGTGTTTTATGCTGATATGCAGTTGGTTTCTGGCGTGACTTCAAGCCCGAATGGGTTTTACCAGGACCATCCTTTGGGGGCCCACCGTTTGGATGATTGCCGCGGGCGCATTGCTGGCCAAAAATCAAGAAGAAAGAGGGGGGACCACCATGCGACGACTACGTCTCGTTGATATATCCTTGTTCTTCGCCATGATTGGGTGTTGTGCAAGCGCACACGCCCAGTCAGGGGTGACGCTGTTCGGTATTGCCGACGCCGGTATCGAATTCAACAATAATGCAGGGCGCAACGGCAACAGTCTCGTGCGGCTGGTTTCCGGGAACCAGTCTGGCTCGCGTTGGGGGCTGCGGGGCGTGGAGGAGTTGGGCAGCGGGCTGAAGGCAGTCTTTCTGCTGGAAAGCGGCTTCGACATCGATACCGGCAATTCGGGCCAGAGCGGGCGTCTGTTCGGCCGCAATGCCTATGTAGGGCTCGATAGCCTACACGGCTCACTGCTGTTGGGGCGGCAGCAGACCGGCATGCGCGAATTCGGCAATCTCTATGATCCCAATGCGATTGCCGACCGCTACAGCATCCTCTCGATTGCGCCGGAGTTTGGCGCGCGCGCGGACAATGCCATCAAGTATGTCGGCAAGTTCGGAAAGCTGACTGGACTGGCTTTCTACTCATTCCAGGCTAATGGCAGCGAAGTGGCTGGCAGCAACGTATTCGGACGTAATTTCGGCGCGTTCGTCAACTATGCCTCCGGCCCCTTTGCGCTGGGCGCGGCCTATGACGATGCGCACGTCGGCACGCCGTCAAACCAGGCGCCGGTCCTGAGGCGCGTTTCGGTGGCTGCCACATATGCGGTGGGTGATGCCAAGGTTTATGCGGGCTACCGTCTGGCGAAGGCCCATGATGGTGCTATCGTGCCGGGCGCGCAGGCGGCTGATGCCGGCTCGAACCTCTACTGGCTGGGCCTGGCTTACAAAGTGACGCCGGCTTTCTCCCTGACTGGCGCGGCTTACTACCAGGACTTCCGGCAGACCGGATCCGACCCGTGGCAGTTCGTGCTTACTAGCGATTATTCGCTCAGCAAACGCACCGACCTCTACGCGTCAGTCTCCTACGCGCTAAACAAGGATAACTCGGCACTAGGCGTCAACGGCTTCAACAGTGGCAGCGGCACGTCGGCCGTCTTCAACGTACAGCCTGGCAAGGATCAGGTGGGTGCGGTGATGGGCGTTCGTCACCGGTTCTGATGCGCCTTGCCACGGAGCGCGCGCCAAACCGGGGGCCCAATATTCTGGCAAAGGGACACCCGGGTTTCCTCTGCCAGAGCCAGTCCCTGCCTACATCACGCGCCCGAACCACCACAACGACAGCAGCCCCGCACACGTGGCCAGCAACGCCCCCAGCGCGGCAAAGAACGCAGTAATTTCAACCTGTTCGCGCTTGCCAAACGCCAGCCGCATATTGAGCGCCCGGTACACCCTCTTCAGTTGCGCGGCATCCGCAAGCGGGAAATACTCCGCCCCTGTCGCATCGGCGACTTCCTTCAACACCTTCTCATCCAGCCTGACGCGCGCCGACCAGCCATTGACCGAAAGCACCACACCCTCGGTCGTGCCAACCCCGACGGTATAAACGCGCACGCCGTGCGCGGCGGCAAGCTGCGCCGCCTGCGTCGCGGCCGGGCCGGTGTTGCTTTCACCGTCGGAAAACAGGACGATCGCCCCGGAGGGATAGGAGCCGGGCGTCACGGCCTCCCCACTGTGGGATGCGTCCGGCTTTTGCAGCGGCGTGGTGTCGCCGTTCATGAGGCGCTCGGCGTCATCAGCCGTCTGCGGCAGCAGCGTCGTCAGCGCGATGAGCAGACCATTGCCCAGCGCGGTGCCGCCTTGCGGCTTGAGGCGGTCGATTGCCGTGGCCGCGGCCTCCTTGCTGCGACTGGGCGCCTGTGCCACGGCGGCGGTGCCGGCCATCGCGACGACTCCCACGCTGACGCCCGCGGGCAGTGCGTCGAGCAGAACCTTGGCCGCTTGCTGGGCGGCGCGGATGCGGCTGGGCTGGATATCCTGCGCGCGCATGCTGCCGGACAGATCGATGACCACGACGACGGTCTCGATGCGCGAGGGCAGCAGCATCACCGCCTGGGGTCGGGCGATGGCGAAGATCAGCGCGGCCAGGGCCAGCAGGAGCAGCATGGGCGACACGTGGCGGCGCCAGGTCGCGCCGCCCTTGATGGCAACGCCGACGGTTTTCAGGGTGGGATAGTGCACCGTCGCATGGCGCTGGCGCCTATCGAGCCATACGTAGCCAGCGGACAGCACGAGGACGAGCGCGAGCAACCACAGCATGCCTGGCCACCGGAAGCTGAAGACGGGTAGCCGGCTTATGGCATCGGTCATGCTGCCCCCTTTGGCCCGTTTTCCTGCTTTGCTACTGCAGCGGCCCCTTGACGGTGGCGGCGCCGGCGGGTGAAGTGCAGCAGGGCCAGGTCCAGGCGGGCGTAGGTCGACAGCATCAGGCACGCCACGCCAGCCTGGGTGAAGGCCAGGCGCAACTCGGCCTCGCGCGCCTGGGCGGCGGCGGCGAAGCGTTTGCGGAAGGCCGGGTCGTGCGTGTCGACGAACATCTGCTCCGCGGTTTCGGCATCCTGCAGCACGACCAGGCCCAGGTCGGGCAAGGCCATCTCCAGCGGGTCGACCAGCCGCACGGCGACGACCTCATGGCGCCGGGCCAGCATTCCGAGCGATGCCTGCCAGCCCGGGGCGCTGATGAAGTCGGAGACCACGAACAGCACCGATCGGTGTTTCGCGACCGCCCGTGCGCGCTCCAGCAGGTCGCGCAAGCGGGTGTCGCCCGGCAACGCGGCGGGTGTGGCATGCATGCGGTCGAGCAGGTGCAGCAGATGCCGGCGCCCCGAGCGCGCCGGCACCACCGACGCGCCCGCGTCTGTGGCCCCGCCGTAGAGCAGGGCGCCGACCCGGTTGCCGTAGCGTGTCAGCAGCAGCGCCATGACGGTGGTGAAGTCGCTCAGCAGGTCGCGCTTGCTCACGCTGCCAGAACCGAAACCGACCGATCCGCTCAGGTCCAGCAGGAACCAGACGGAGACCTCCCGGTCTTCCTGGTACTCACGCACATGCGGTGTCTGCAGCCGCGCCGTCACGTTCCAGTCGATGTGCCGTACGTCGTCGCCGGGGTGGTATTCGCGCAGGTCGGCAAGATCCAGCCCAAAGCCGCGGAACAGCGTGCGGTAGTCGCCCTGCAACAGGCCATCGAGGCGGCGCACCACGGTCCATTCCAGGCGGCGCAGCAAGGCCTCGGCCTGCCTTGCGTCGACGCTGGTCAGCGCCGTGCCGGCGGGTGCGCTACCGGGTGCGCTATCGGGTGCGGCTTCCGGGCCGCTCCGGCGCCTAGCGCGCAGGCGCCCGAACATGGGATTCCAATGGGCGCTCCGGAACCGGCAGCGCCTGCAGGATGCGGGTGACGAGTTGGTCGGCAGTCACGCCGTCGGACATGGCCTCGTATGAGAGCACCAGGCGGTGGCGCAAGACATCCGGCACGAGGTCGACCACGTCTTCGGGCAGCGCATAGTGCCGGCGGCGCAGGAACGCCAGGGCGCGCGCGCCTTCGATCAGGCCGATGGTGGCGCGGGGGCTGGCACCGAACGCTATGTATCGATCCAGGTCTTCCAGCCCGTAGCTTCCCGGCTTGCGGGTGGCCGACACCACGCGCACTGCATACTGGACCAGGCTCGGATCCACATAGATCCTGCCGCATTCCTCCTGCAGGCTTGCCAGGCGCTCGGGCGTGGCGATGGGGCTCACGCTGATGCGGGGGCCGGTGACACGGTTGACGATGACGGCCTCCTCCTCTTCGCTGGGATAGCCCACCAGGACCTTCATCATGAAGCGGTCGACCTGCGCTTCGGGCAAGGGGTAGGTGCCTTCCGTTTCTATCGGGTTCTGCGTGGCCATGACGAGGAAGGGCGTGGGCACCAGATGGGACTCGCCGGCAATGGTGACCTGCTTTTCCTGCATGACCTCCAGCAAGGCGCTCTGCACCTTGGCCGGCGCGCGGTTGATCTCGTCGGCCAGCAGCAGGTTGGCAAAGACCGGGCCCCGCACGGTGGAGAACTCGCCCGTGCCCTGGTTATACATGCGCGTGCCGATCAGGTCGGCCGGCAGCAGGTCAGGCGTGAACTGGATGCGCTTGAAGGAGCCACTCATGGTACTGGCCAGCGTCTTGACGGTCAGCGTCTTGGCCAGGCCCGGCACGCCTTCCACCAGCAGGTGGCCACCCGCAAGGATCGCCACCAGTACCCGTTCCAGGAACTGGTCCTGCCCCACCACCACGCGCTTCACCTCATACAGCAGGCGCTCCATCAAGTCGGCGCTGTCCACAGTGCCCCTGGCTTGGTCGTTCATTTAAGGCCCCCGCGTCTAGAAAGGAGAGGATCCGATGGCAATGCCGGCGCTTTCGATCGTGACAGCAAAGCCGATGCCGAGGAAAGTGCCGCTCTGGTTGGGGTTGAGGATGGCGGTGACGATCCCGACCACCTCGCCATCCAGATTCACCAGCGGCCCGCCCGAGTTGCCCGGATTGGCGGCGGCGTCGAACTGGATGAGCTTGTCCAGGTCCCGCTTGCCGTCCGGCGAAACGAACCTGCGGTCGAGCCCCGACACCACGCCGGCAGACACCGACGGACCGATGCCGAACGGAAAGCCGACCGCGACGACTTCGGTCCCGGGCGCGAGGTTCCGGCTGGAACCGAGCGTCGCCGGCGGCAGGTCGTCGGGGATTGAACTGGGCCGGATCACGGCGAGGTCTTTCTCCGGGAACGCCTGCACCACCGAGGCCTCGGCCGTGTGGCCGTCGTGGAATATGACCTCCAGGCGCAGGGCGTCGGCGACGACGTGGTAGCTGGTGAGAATGACGCCGCTTTCGGTCACGACCACACCCGAACCGATGTTGCGGACTTTGCGCTTGCCACCGGACTCGTCCTTGCCGCCCGATGGGTCGCCTTTTGCGAGTTCATCGCGAGAGGGCGGCGGGGATGGCGGGTGCGATTTGGTTTTGGGGCGTGTGGCAGGGGGATCACGTTTGGCGTTTCGGGCGGATGCCGCTTCCGTCGGCTTGTCCGCCGCCTTTTCCGCTGGCGCATAGCTGCGAACTTCCACCACCGACTCGCGAACCGCCTCTGCGGCCCTGGCTGTGCGCGAAGGCAGACGCCTGGTCTCCAACGTGTGCAGCACTGCCGCGTCGATGTCGGATTGCTTTAGGACGCGCGGCGACGGTTGCAACAGCCAGGCAGAGCCCACGACCGCGGCGAGAACCAGCGCGACCGCTGCCGAGACCCATCCGTAGATCGATACCCGTTTCATTGCCGCCCCCGAGGTCCCGTCCCGCCGTGGAAAATACAGTACCATCGTCTTACCCACGCGCCAAGGAGCACGGGTATGCAGTTTCTCTGGCCGCAAATGCTCTGGCTGCTGCTCGTGCTGCCCCTGCTGGCAGCCGCTTACCTGTACCTGCTTGCGCGGCGCAAGAAAATCGCCCTGTTGTATGCCAGCCTTGCGCTGCCGCGCGCCGCCCTGGGTCCCGGCCAACGACTGCGGCGTCACATCCCGCCGCTGCTCTTCCTGCTCGCGCTGGGCGTGGCCCTGCTGGCTTGCGCCCGTCCTACTGCGACGATCACGCTGCCGTCCGACGCCATCACCCTGGTACTGGCCATGGACACCTCCCGCAGCATGGCGGCGACCGACGTTGCACCCACCCGGATCGCCGCATCCAAGCAGGCTGCCCGGGATCTCATCGTCGGGCTGCCGGCCAGCGTGCGCCTGGGCATGGTCTCTTTTGCCGCCACGGCGACCGTGGTACTGCCCCCCACCGACAACCGGCAGGACATGCTCGATGCAATCGATCGCTTCCAGCTCCAGCACGGCACGGCGACCGGCAGCGGGCTGATCCAGGCGCTGGCAGTGTTGTTCCCCGACGATGGCATCGACCTGGAAGCAATCCTTTTCAGCGGCGAGTCGCTCGCACCCGGGCCCGGCGGCAGATCGCTGGCAGAGGCCGCCGCGGCGGACGCCGTCCGCAAGCGCGAACAGGAACGGCCGGCGGCGCAGCCCGGCTCGTATCGGCACGGTGCGGTGATCCTGCTCAGCGATGGCCGCCGCACCACCGGCCCCGACCCGCTGGACGCCGCGCGCATGGCCGCCCAGCGCGGCGTGCGCGTCTATACGGTGGGCTTCGGTACGCCGCAGGGCGCAGCCACGATAGAGTCGGGCCTGTCTTACTACATGCAGCTCGATGAACCCGCCTTGCGGGCGGTAGCGGCGATAACGGACGGCGAGTACTTCCAGGCAGGCTCGGCTGCGGACCTGAGCCGAGTGTATCGCCAGCTCAGCGCCCGCTTCGCGCTCGAGCGCAAGGAAACCGAGATCAGTGCATTGTTCTCGGCAGCAGCGGTCCTGCTGCTGGGGGTGGCGTGCGGGCTCTCGATGTTGTGGTTCCGGCGGTGACCTGAAGCATGCTTGATGTAGCGGCCGGGTTCATTCCCCGAGCCATCCATAGGCGCAGCGGGTGTATTTCCAGCCTGGATTTCACCCGGGAACCGAGACGGACAGAGAGGCGCGCCACGCGAGGTTGACAACATTGTGCTGACCCTTACAGACGTCTCCAAGGCATACAACGGCGCCCGACCGCGCACCGTTCTCCGCGGAGTCAGTCTTGCGCTGGACGCCGGCGAATATGTCGCCGTCATGGGTGAATCTGGCGTGGGCAAGTCGACGCTGCTCCACCTGATCGCCGGCCTGGATCGGCCCGACAGTGGCTGCATCCAGTTCGACGGACAGGACCTGGGCAAGCTGGACGACGATGCCGCAACCTTGCTGAGGCGGCGAAAGCTGGGGTTCGTGTTCCAGGCCTTCCATGTTCTGCCGAATTTGAGCGCGGCGCAGAACGTGGCGCTGCCTCTGCTGTTGAACGGCCTCGAGTGGGAAAAGGCGTCGGCCCGCGTTGCCGAGATGCTTGCCGCGGTTGGGCTTGAGGGGCGCGAGGACAGTATGCCGCGCGAGCTTTCCGGCGGGGAACTGCAGCGGGTGGCGATTGCACGTGCCCTGGTACACCGGCCGATGCTGCTGCTGGCAGATGAGCCGACTGGCAACCTTGATCACGAGACGGCTGCGCGGGTGCTGAGCCTGCTGCGCGAACTGGTCAACGCAAACGGCACGGCCGCGATTATCGTCACGCACTCGGCACTGGCTGCGGCGACGGCGGATCGCGTCTTGCAGTTGACGCCAGGCGGATTGACGCCGCTGGGGCCCCAGCCGCCGATGAGCGCGGCAGCCTGAGCCATGCGAACGCCGCGCTCGCTCGGCCTTGCGCTACTTCTGGGCGAATTGGGCGCCCATCCCGGACGCGCCATCATCGGCATCCTTGCCGTGGCCATCGGTGTGGCAATGGGCTATGGCGTGCATCTGGTCAACCACGCTGCACTGGCAGAGTTTTCCCAGGCGGTGCGCTCGTTGATGGGGAATGCCGATCTGGAGATCCGCGGGCCGCGCATGGGCTTCGATGAATCGCTCTATCCGCGCATCGCGGGCCTGCCGGAGGTGGCGGCGGCCAGCCCCGTGGTGGAAGTCAATGCGCTGGTGCCGGGGCGCACCGGTGCGCTGACGCTGTTTGGCATCGATGTGTTCCGGGCGGCGCCTGTGACCCCCAATCTGATCGGGCGGCCCGCCGAGGAGCGCGCGGGCACGCTCGAGGTTCTCGATCCCGACGCCGTGTTCCTTTCGCCGGCGGCGCTGAGCTGGCTCGACCTCAAGCCCGAGGATCCGCTCACCGTGCAAGTCGGGCTCACCGCGCTTACGCTGCGTATTGCCGGCACGCTGCCGGCGGCGGGCGAGGGCATGCGCCTGGGCGTGATGGATATCGGTGCGGCGCAGTGGCGCCTCGACCGGCTTGGCCTGCTGCAGCGGATCGACGTCAAGCTCAGGCCGGGAGTGGACACCGACAGCTTTGCGCAAGCGCTGGCCGCGCTGCTGCCGCCAGGGGTGGTGGCGGGATCGCCGCAGGACAACGCGCGGCGAACTTCCAACCTGTCGCGCGCCTATCGGGTGAACCTGAACGTGCTTGCGCTGGTGGCGTTGTTCACAGGCGCCTTCCTGGTGTTCACGATGCAGGCTGTCTCGGTGCTGCGGCGGCGCTCGCAGCTTGCACTGTTGCGCGCCCTGGGTGTGACACGCGGTGGCCTGCTGCGGCTGCTGCTGGCGGAAGGCGCGGCTCAAGGCGCGCTCGGCGCGATGCTCGGCCTGGCGCTTGGCTTCGTCCTCGCTGCCGCGGTGCTCGGGTATGCGGGGGGCGATCTGGGCGGTGGCTACTTTGAAGGTGTAAAGCCCAAGGTCCGCTTCGACGCGCCGGCAGCGCTGATCTTCTTCGCGCTCGGGCTGTCGGCGGCGGTGCTCGGCAGTCTCGCGCCGGCATGGGAGGCCGCCCGTGCGCGGCCGGCGCAGGCGCTCAAGGCGGGCGATGAGGAGACACCGCTCAAGCGGCTGCGCTCGCCGTGGACCGGGCTTGCGGCGATGGCAGCCGGGCTTGGGCTGACGCCACTGCGGCCGGTGGCGGATCTGCCGGTCTTCGGTTATGCGGCGATCGCGCTTCTGTTGGTGGGCGCTATCCTGCTGATGCCACGGCTGGCGCATCTTGTGTTCGGCTTGCTGCCCTCTTGGCGACAGGCTGTGCCGCAGCTTGCCCTGACCCAGCTCGCCGGCGCACCGGGCCGCGCGGCCATCGCCCTGGCCGGCATTGTCGCCAGCTTCAGCCTGATGGCCGCGATGGCGATCATGGTGTCAAGCTTCCGCATCTCGGTGGACGATTGGCTGCACAATGTCCTGCCGGCTGACCTCTATTTGCGTGCTTCGTCAAGCGGCGATAGCGCGTATTTCTCGCCTGACGACCAGGCGGCCATTGCCAGCGTCCGTGGCGTTGCGCGTGCGGAGTTTCTACGTTCGAGCCAGATCCTGCTTGATCCCGAGCGTCCCCCCGTAACGGTCATTGCCAGGCCGATCGATCCGCGCAATCCGGGCGCACGGTTGCCGCTGACGGCTGCGCCCGTCGCGGCGCAGCCGGGTGATCCGCCGGCGGTATGGGTCAGCGAGGCGATGGTCGACCTCTATGGCTTCCGCCCCGGGCAACGTATCACGTTGCCGCTGCAGGGCCGGCCCGTCGCCTTCCTGGTGGGCGGCGTGTGGCGCGATTACGCGCGCCAGCATGGTACGGTGGTGATCAGCCAGGACGACTATCGACGGCTCACGGACGAGCGGCGTGTCACTGACGTCGCCCTGTGGCTGGAGCAGGGCACCGGCCCGGCGCAGGTCAAGGAGAGGCTGCGCCAGCGCGTCGCCGGCGGTGAACACATTACCTTCGCCGAGCCTGGCGAGATTCGCACCATCACCCTGAAAATCTTCGACCGCAGCTTCGCAGTGACCTACCTGCTGGAGGGCATAGCGGTCATGATCGGCCTGTTCGGCATCGGCGCCAGCTTCAGCGCGCAGGCCCTGGCGCGTGCGCGCGAATTTGGCATGCTGCGGCATCTCGGCTTCATGCGTTGGCAGATCGGCGCGATGCTGGCACTGGAGGGCGCATTACTCGCTCTGCTTGGCGTGGTAGCCGGTCTTGCGCTGGGATGGGTCATCGCCTTGATCCTGGTTCACGTTGTCAACCCGCAGTCGTTCCACTGGACCATGAGTTTGCATATGCCTTGGGCATTCCTGGCCCAGGTGGCGAGCGCGGTGGTGGCGGCGGCCTCGCTGGCTGCGCTGGCGAGCGGGCGGCACGCGATGTCGCGTAGCGCCGTGCGCGCGGTTCAGGAGGATTGGTGAAGCGGCGCTCATTCCTGCGGTTGTTGCCGGGTTGCGGCGTGGCGGGCGCGGCGCTGGGCGCAGCGCCCGCTTATCCTCCAGTCGACGCAGGCCGAACCCTGGCTTTCCCGCGCGACCACGGCGCACACCCCGACTATCGCACCGAATGGTGGTATGCCACCGGCTGGCTGCAGACGCCGGCAGGAGCGCCGCTCGGCTTCCAGGTTACGTTCTTCCGCTCGCGCCCGCAGTTCGACCAGGCCAACCCAAGCCGCTTCGCGCCGCAGCAACTGCTGTTCGCCAATGTCGCCCTGAGCGATCCCGTGGCCGGCAAGCTCCAGCACGACCAGCGCGCGGCGCGCAGCGGCTTCGGCTTGGCGCTTGCCGACACTGCCGATACCGATGTCTACATCGACAACTGGTCGCTGCGCCGAGAGGCGACGGGGCGCTACCGAGCCAGATTTCCCGCGCGGGATTTCACCCTCGATCTGACAATGGAGCCAACCCAACGGTTGTTGCTACAGGGCGAACGGGGTTTCAGCCGCAAGGGCCCTCTGGCGGCCCAGGCGAGCTATTACTACAGCCAGCCGGGGCTCAAGGTGAGCGGCACCTTGAAGCGGGGCACCCAGCAGGAAACCGTGCATGGCACTGCCTGGCTGGATCACGAATGGTCGTCGACCTTGCTGGCCGACGAGGCCGTCGGCTGGGACTGGATCGGCATCAACCTGGATGACGGCGGCGCGTTGATGGCCTTCCAGATCCGGGACAAGGCGGGGCGCAAGTTCTGGGGAGGCGGCACGCTGCGCGGCAGCGACGGGCGCGTCCAGGTACTGGCTCCCGAAGAGGTCAACTTCATGCCGGCGCGCCGTTGGCGCTCGCCTCGTACCGGCACGAGCTATCCGGTTGCCATGCGGTTGAGCGCAGGCGATCTCACACTCGAACTGGTACCGCTGATGGATGATCAGGAACTCGATAGCCGCGCGAGCACCGGCGCGGTCTATTGGGAGGGCGCGGTGACTGCATTGCGGGGAGGCAACGCGGTCGGACGGGGTTACCTTGAACTAACTGGGTATTTCCAGCGCCTCAATCTTTGAGGCGGGATGTCCAGGATGGTGACCTCTGCGAGGCCCGTGTGGCCATGCGCGTAGCTGCAGCTGGAGTCAGAAGCGGCTTGATATCCGGTCGATGGCCGATGAAGGCACGGTATGCCAGTTGCACGCGCACTGACATACCGATTCTGGGTGTTGCAGCCAGATGATTGGCTTTGTTCTCGCGGGCTCGCCACCCCCCTCTTTGGTGGGACCTTCTCCAGGGGAAAGCCGATTGCCCTGCTATTTCCGTCACGCTATGTTGATTTTCAAAATGCGCGCCGCGTGCTCCCTACTCCTTGGCAATTGCGGGCAGCGTAAAGAAAGGCCGCGCCGGGCAATGGAGGGGTCAATTGGTAAAGGACGACTCCAAGCACTGGAGACGCCGGTGGCTGCGGTGGCACTCGCGGTCTCTGCTGGCAAGCGCACTAGTATTGCAGCGAGGTGAGTGTGATGCCTATCTTAACGAGATGCTGAGGGCATACCTTGCCTACGGCGACTTCACCGAAAACGAAGTTGATTTCATTTTTCGACGAGTCTCCCACGGCGTACGGATGCTCGGGTCACACCTGGATGCATCAGTCTTTGCCCGGCGTGCCCAGGAACGAATCCGAGCCCATGGGCTTAGACTGATGACGGACGCATCCGAGGTCTTCGGCTAGGACCCATAGTGAATGCGAGGCGGGCTACAGTGTCGTGGCCGGTCACACCTCATGCAGTACAGTGTCAAGCCTTCGTGCCGCTGAAACGCCCGCGAAGCTCGCACTTCATCCGGGAGATTGCTTCCCGGAGCCAACAGAAAGCCATGGCGGCTAAAGTAGCTCGCACAGCGGTTCCACAAGAACACTGCCTGCCGGTAACCACCGGCCCGTGCGCTCTCAAATTCTATTCGCCGGCCGCATAAGCCAACCATCACCGCTGGCTTCTTGTCGACTGATCTCTCTTGTTGCGACAAAACTGCGAAAAACACTAAACTTCAATACACTGGCTGAACGATTTCATTAATCCGTTGCATCGACCCGTTTAATCCACAGCTTCCAGTCAGGCAATCACCATTGCGAAAGGTATGCCGCGGGTATCCGGCATCATGAAGCGTCAACGAGACGAGTGAACAGGGGCGAGTTGCCTATCACCAGCAGCGACTGCGGTCACCATGACCTGCGTTACCCGTTTTGCAGCTGTCGCCCGGTTTAGCCACTAGCCTAGTGGGCCCTGATACGGGGGGCCGAGCGCGGGAATGGCCGCCAAGTCGACAAGCTGTATTGGGTGCAATGGATTTTTAAGCGGAGGACGGAAGCGTGAGCCAACTCGTCATCGCCTTGATCACGTTCCTGTGCATCTTCTGCGCCGCACTGCTTGGCCTTTACGTGCGCCGCATGTTGCCGGAGCATCACCTCAGCGAGGAATCGAGCAACGCCATCAAGCTAGCGACCGGGCTGATCGCGACCATTGCCGCCTTGGTGCTTGGGTTGCTGATCTCATCGGCCAAAAGCACGTTCGACACGGTTAAGGGTGACCTTGTGCACAATGCCGCAAGCATTGTTCGCCTTGATCGCCTGCTGGTCCAGTATGGGCCTCCAGCGAAGGAGCTCCGTGCCACTCTTCGGCGCGACTATGCGTTGTGGGTCGATCTGCTGGCATCCGACGACGCAGGCCGCACGGCACGGCTGACCAACCCGGAAATCAGCGCCCGCGTGGAGGCGTTCCAACAGAAGGTAGCGGAACTCTCGCCCACCACCCCCGCGCAACGTGAGATCCAGGCGCGCGCCCTCCGGATCTCCGATGAAGTCTTCGCGTCCCGCTCGCTGGCGCTGCTGCAAAGAGAGGGCTCCGTGGCCCTGCCGCTGCTGGTTGTGCTGGTGTCGTGGCTCGCCATTATCTTTGGCGCATTCGGATTGCTCGCGCCGCGAAACGGGACCATTGTGGTCGGCTTTCTCCTGTGCGCGCTGTCAGCTTCAGGGGCGATCCTCCTGATCCTGGAAATGGATACACCGCTCGATGGCGTGATCAAGGTCTCGCTGGGGCCAATGCGTGAGGCGCTAGCGCGGCTGGGGAACTAGACAGAATGTATTGACCTGTCGCACCTCAAGCGACGTGGATTAGGCTTGAGGTGGGTTAAACCAACAACCCAGAGCCACAATTGAGGGGGCAGGTCATGGACAAGTTTAGCAAGTACGTAGGCTTGGTCGTACACCAGGAAACGATCGCCGTTGCGGTGGCGCAGGCAGGCAGCGAAGTCCGGTACGTGGGGGGATCATGAATACCCCGAAGGCCTGCTCGTCGATGTTGGCCGGATTGGACGCGCCAACGCGAGTATAGTCACGAATGGCGCTCGCGCGGGCTTGGGTGTTGGAGAGTTCCCGCACGAGCGCTACCGCAGTGCGCACCGTACGCTGCCTACAGGAGCTCCCCATCGCTTTGTGCCGCATTGCGCTCCAGCATGACTTCCCAGGCCCGCTTCTCCGTACGCTTGTTTGGCGAGTTCCAGCTCGACGGCGCTGACGCGCCCCTGTTCAACGCAAACTCCCCCCGCTTGCAGGCACTGCTCGCCTGCCTTGTCCTGCATCGCGACGCACCGCAGACGCGGCAGCAGCTCGCCGTGCTGTTCTGGCCTGATTCCTCGCAGGCGCAGGCGCGCAATGCCCTGCGTCAACTGCTGTTTCAGCTGCGCAAGACCTGGCCGGAGGCAGATCAGTTTGTCCATGCCGATGCGCAAACGGTGCAATGGCTGCCCGATTCGGCGCCCGACCTCGATGTAGCGCAGTTCCAGTCCGCGCTTGCGGCTGCGGCCAGGGCCTCGAGGCACGGCGACGCCGGCGCTGAAGAAGAGCTGCTGACGCATGCCGCGGATCTCTATCGCGGTGACCTGCTGGCCAACTGCTATGACGAGTGGATCCGCCCCGAGCGCGAAAGGTTGCGCGAACAGTGCATCGCGGCGCTTGCGCGCCTCGGTCAACTGAGTGAGGACCGGCGCGACTATGCAAAGGCGTTGAAGTACACACAGCAGTTGCAGCGGCTCGACCCGTGCCGCGAACCTACCTGCATGGCGCTGATGCGCCTGCACGCGCTGAACCACGACCACGCATCGGCCATGCGCGCCTATCGTAGCTGTGTGGAAACGCTCGCGCGCGAACTGGGCGTCCTGCCCAGCGAACCCATGCGCGAGGCCTATGCGCGGCTGGCCGGCCAGGCCGCGTCAATGCAGCGCCAACGCCCGCGGGATGCGATGCTGCCAATGATTGGCCGGCATGGCGAATGGCGCCGGTTGCTTGAAGTCTGGCAGCGTACCCAGCTGGCCGACAAGCAGTTTGTCCTGATCCTGGGCGAAGCCGGCATCGGCAAATCACGCCTGGCGGAGGAGCTGCTCGTCCATCTGGCCGAGCAAGGCATCACCGTGGCGCATTCGCGCGCCTATGCGGCCGAGGGACAGCTCGCGTTTGCGCCGGTGACCGGCTGGCTGCGCAGCCCTGGCCTGAGTGGCGCGATCGGCAATCTCGACAGACTGTGGCTGACCGAGGTCACGCGCCTGTTGCCCGAACTCCTCACGCAGCAATCCGGACTGTCGCCGCCGTCGCCCCTTACCGAGTACTGGCAACGCCAACGGTTCTTCGAGGCGCTTGCGCGAGCGGTGCTTGCACAAGGCGGGCCACTGCTGTTGCTGCTCGACGACCTGCAATGGTGCGACGGCGAGACGCTCGAATGGCTGCGCTTCCTGATGCGTTTCGACGGGGCGGCAAGGCTGATGGTGGTCGCGACGGCGCGCTCCGAGGAAATCATGCCGCTGCACGCGGCGAACCGGCTGCTGGACGCACTGCGCCGCGACGACCAGTTCATCGAGATCTCATTGGGGACACTCGATGCTGCCGAAACGGCAAAGATTGCGGCCCAGATCCTGGACCGGCCGCTGGCCGACGCGGAGGCAACCCGGCTGTTCGAAGAGAGCGAGGGTAACCCGCTGTTTGCGGTCGAAATGATGCGGGCTCGCTCCGACACCATGCCGGTCGGGGACGCACAGGGTGGCATGGCGTCGAAGTTGCCGCCCAAGGTTTACACCGTCATCTCGAACCGGCTGGCACAGCTTCCTCCGGGCGCCCGCGATATCGTCGGGGTTGCTGCAATCATTGGACGGGCGTTCACGACCGACATCCTCGCCCAGGCAAGCGACCTCGGCGAGGATGCCCTGGCAGGCGCATTGGACGAGCTGTGGCAGCGGCGCATCGTGCGCCAGACCGACGGTGGTGGCCTGGCCTTTGACTTCAGCCATGACAAGATCCGCGACGTGGCATACGCCGACGTGAGTCCGCTGCAGCGCCGCCGCCTGCATTTGCGCGTGGCGCGAGCGCTCGAGCAGGCGCCAGGCGATGCGCCCGACGCGGCAAGCGCGCAGATCGCCTCGCACTATGAGCGGGCGGGCCTGCCAGCCCAGGCGGCGGCATTCTATCGGCGCGCGGCCGGCGTTGCGCAGAGTGTGTACGCCTATGACGATGCCATTGCCTTGCTGACGCGCGGGCTGGCGCAAGCGGACCGGATTGCCGATCCGCAGGAGCGCGCCAGTCAATCGCTGGCCCTGCAACTCGACCTTGCGCCACCGATTCGCATCGCCCGAGGCTGGGCAGCCCCCGAACTGGAGGCGCCGCTGCGGCGCGCGGTGGAACTGAGCCGGCTGGCGGGTGACACCAGTCAGCAAGCACGCGCTCAGGTCAGCCTTTCATTTTTCCTGGTGGTGAGGGCGGAACTCGCACAGGCACGCAGCCTGAGCGAGGAACTGATTGCGGGCTGGGGGCCGCCGGGCTCCGATACTTACTCGGTGATGGCATGGACCAGCGTCATGGGTAGTCTGGTCCAGCAAGGCGACTGGATGGCTGCCGAGCCCGCGTATCAACGCGCGCACGGCGCTTATGACGAGGCCCAGCACGCCGAGCATGCGTCCCTGATGGGCGGTAACTTCGGCGTGCTGGCCGCCGCGTGGTCGGCGCATGGATTGTGGTTCAGGGGGTTTGCCGATCAGGCCCTTCAGCGTGGACGCGAAGCGCTGGAGGTGGCGAACCGCGTAGCACACCCGTTCTCCCAGGCACTCGCGCTGTCCTATCTTGCGACGCAGCATGCGCTGCGGCATGAGTACGGTCTCACGCTGCACTATGCCCGCCAGGCACACGAGATTGCCGAGCAGTACCACGTAGGCTACTACTTCGCGTGGGCAGGCATACTGCTCGCCTGGGCGAACGCGAAACAGGCGCCCAGCGCCGAAGCGGTGGTGGCCATGCAGGCGGCGATCGAGGGCTTTCATGCGACGGGCGCACGCCTGCGCCTGCCGCTCTATCTGGGCATGCTGGCTGAATGCCTGGGCGACGTAGGAGAGACCGAGGCCGCGTTGGCGGCTTTGGACCAGGCGTTCGAATGCGCCGGGCGCACTGGCGAGCACTGGGTGGACGCCGAGTTGTGCCGTCTGCGCGGTGAATTGCTGCTGCGCAGCAGCGCCGACCTTGCCGAAGCCGAGTCATCGCTGATCAAGGCGATCGAGATCGCCACAGCCCAACGCGCGCTCCCGCTTGAACTGCGTGCCACCCTGTCACTGACGACGTTGCGAGCCTCGCAGGGGCGCGTCAATCCGCATGAGGTGGTCGAGGCGCCGCTTGCGCGATTCACCGAGGGCTTCGATCAGCCCGACTTCGTCAAGGCGCGGGCGTTACTCGCGCGTTAGTCTGGGCTCGACCACTGCGCGCCGGTCGGGAGGCAGAATCCCCATGTAACGGTTCACCTAACGCTTTCGAAACGCCGAGGTTGCTAAAACTCCTGCATACCAACCGGACAGGAGACAACCATGGAAGCTTCGTTGAGCGAACCCGTCGCAACCGCACTCAAGGCGCATTTTCGGGGACAACTGATTCAGCCGGGCGACGCGGCTTACGACCAGGCGCGTGCCGTGTACAACGGAATGATCGACAAGCGTCCTGCGATCATCGCGCGCTGCGTCGATGTTGCGGACGTCATCGCGGCGGTGAACGCCGCGCGCGACAGCGGGATGCTGCTGGCGGTGCGTGGCGGCGCGCACAATGGCGCCGGGCTCGGCACATGCGATGGTGGACTGGTGATCGACCTGTCGCCCATGAAGGGCGTGTTTATCGATGCCGGACGCAAGACGCTGCGGGTTGGCGGTGGCTGCACCTGGGGCGATGTGGATCACGCCGCCAGTGCCTACGGGCTGGCGACGCCGAGTGGCTTCATCTCGACCACTGGCGTGGGCGGACTGACGCTCGGCGGCGGCATCGGCTACCTCAGCCGCGCCTATGGCCTGACGATCGACAACCTGCTCAGCGCCGAGGTCGTGCTGGCCGACGGGCGAGTCGTCACCGCAAGCAACGACGAAAATGCCGACCTGTTCTGGGCGTTGCGCGGCGGCGGTGGCAACTTCGGCGTGGTGACGTCGTTCGAGTTCAAGGCTCATCCCGTAGCCACGGTCTATGGCGGCCCGATGCTGTGGCCGATGGAGCAGGCACGCGAGCTGATGACATGGTGGCGCGACTTCATCCTGAGCGCGCCGCAGGACATCAATGGCTGGTTCGGTTTCGTCACGGTGCCGCCCGCAGCGCCCTTCCCGGAGGAAGTCCACCTGCGGAAGATGTGCGCCGTAGTGTGGTGCTACACCGGACCGCTCGACCAGGCCGAAACGCATTTCCGTCCGATTCGCGAGGCCATGCCGCCGGCGGTGGACTTTGCCGGGCCAATCCCCTGGCCTGTCCTGCAGAGCCTGTTCGACGGACTGTATCCGGCGGGCTTGCAGTGGTACTGGAAAGCCGACTTCGTCAGCGACCTGAGCGACAAGGCCATCGATCTGCACATCAAGTACGCGCAGCAGTTGCCGTCGATGCACTCGACCATGCACCTGTATCCGATCAATGGTGCAGCGCATCGCGCCAGTTGCGACGACACGGCCTTCAGCTACCGCGATGCCAGTTTTGCCAGCGTGATTGTCGGCGTGGATCCCGACCCGGCCAACAACGATCGCATCGTGCAGTGGGCAAAGGACTACTGGCTGGCCCTGCATCCGCACTCTGCTGGCGGCGGCTACATCAACATGATGATGGACGAGGGCAATGACAACGTGAAGGCGTCCTATCGCGACAACTATGCGCGACTGGCCGAGATCAAGCGCAAATACGACCCGGCCAACCTGTTCCGCGTAAATCAGAACATCAGGCCCGCCTGACGCAACACGCTTGCGACATCGGGCGCAAGTACCCCTTATCCAGGAGTCCGGCGCGACGCCGCTGCCACGATGGGATGGCAGCCGGCCCACGCCAGGAAACGGCTTGCACGGCAGAGGCGGTCCCGTGCGGGCGATACCGTTCCGTAGCTGATCGCCTGCACGAGGAGTGCCGTCGCGGCAACGCCGCCGACACCCCTGTTGGAGATTGCAATGCATAAGACCCTTGCCAAGACCCTGCTTGCCGCTGCCGCACTTGCCGCCGGGCTCAGCCAGACCGCCCACGCCGGTGCATATGCTGATGCGCTGATCGTTGCCGCGCCGGAACACAACGGCCAGCGCGACGCCTTTACCGATGGCGCGCACAGTCCGGCCACCGAGGCCGCCATGCTGCCCGTGGTCGCGCATCAGGGCAGGTCCGTGTGTGCGGTCCGTGGCTTTGATCCGTACCTAGACGGCATGCGCAAGCCTGACCCCTACACCGATGGCGCCCGCATCAGCTCGCGCGATGGCTTCACCGACGGCGCGCGCAGCGACGCGCGCGACAGCGGGGAGTGCCTGTCCTGAGCATGGCAGGGCAACGGGGCGGTTGGTCTGAGCCCGCTCCGTTGTCCAGGCGCGGGAGTATGCGCCATGATTCGAGCATGCCCCGATATGCCGCAACCCTGCTGTCAGGCAACCAAGTCCCAATCGGCCAGCCGGTAGTCCACCTTCGGCGGCACCTGCAATGTGGAGGGAAGCGGCGAGGAATCGCTGCACTCTGAGCTTCTCTGATTGAGTTGGCGAACGTACCACATACCAATAAGAAAGCGCTGCGGAAGAGGGGGCAGCATCTCAGTCGCCAACTGATCGCGCTTGGACGCAACATAAAGAAGAAACTGACCTCTATTATGTAACGCCACTCGTGCGGTTATACTCCGCGCTTCACTCACAACTATGAATAACAAAACATGGTCGCAACAACTAAAACGACACGGGTAAGTGCAACTGCCAAGGGCAAGCCTGCCGCAAAGAAGGTGGTCGTGCCAACGAAAAAGGCCAGCGTGCTTGCCCGCGAGGCACAGGCAGCGAAGAAGCGCTTGCTGAAGCTGCGCGCCGACACGAAGAAGGCAATTGAAGCGGCTAAGCGCGAGGTTGCCCAGGCAGTGGAAGCCGCAAAGGCCGCGGCCCGTTTTGAAAAGCAAGCGGCAAAGGACAAGCTCTTGGCGAAGAAGGCCAAGGCTGCAGGCGCCAAGAAGGCGACGGGCAGTAAAGCTGCCGTAACGAAAGCAGTCGCGAAAAAGGCCGCACCCGGTACTAAGGGCAAGGTTGCCGCGAAAGCAGGCCCGAAGGCGATCGCAGTGAAATTTGTGACGAAGAAGCGGGCTTCGGCGAAGAAAGTGGTTCCGGCTGTAGCGTCGCCTGAAGCGTCGGCGTGATCCTTGCCTCGGCTGGTAACGCGATGTCGCCAACCAGCCGATTGATGCAAGATGGGGGCACTGCTGAGAAATGCTGAAGCCGACGAACTTTGTGCTGACGGCTTTACCCCCCTTCTTTCACTAGAGCATCGAATGAGCTGTCTTGCTGCAAGCAGTCACGGCCGATGATGGCACTTCCATAGATCCATGGTTTGCGCTTGGTCATAGGTATCGGACATTTGATCGAGGCGTGACTGTAGCTTGCCATAACGCGGTCACCGCCGCGTGGGTCGTAGCAAGTCTCGTCCTGGCCGAAAGCAGACGACTAAGTGATCAGCAATTTCGCGACCGTGAGTATCGCCGCAGCGGTTGATGCCTATGGGTTCCCCTTCGCCAGACGCATCGGGTTCACCAGCCGGTCAAATTCCTCACCGCTCAGAAATCCTAGCGCAATCGCGGCTTCCCGCGGCGAAATTCCCTTCGCAACGGCATGCGTCGTGATCTGCGCTGCACGGTCGTAGCCCAGCACCGGGTTGAGCGCGGTCACCGCAAGCAGCGGACTGTCCAGGTTGCGTGCCAGCTGATCTTGGTTGGGGACCAGCCCCTGCACCAGCCGTTGCGCGAACACCCGCGCACTGTCGGCCAGCACGCGCACCGACTGCAGCACGTTGTAGATCAGCACCGGCTTGGCCACGTTCAGTTCAAAGCTGCCGGAGGCGCCAGCCATGGTCACCGTGACATGATTCCCGGCTACCTGCATGGCGGCCTGCATCATTACCTCGGCGATGGTCGGGTTGCGCTTGCCGGGCATGATCGACGAGGTCAGGCCGTCCTCCGGAATCAGCAGCTCGCCGAGCCCGCAGCGCGGGCCCGAGCCGAGCCAGCGCAGGTCGTTGGCGATCTTGGTGAAGGAGACGGCGATCACGTTGAGCACGCCGGACAGTTCGACCAGTGCATCGTGCGCGGCCATGCCCTCGACTTTGCACGGGTTGGGGCGGAAGGCGAGGCCCGTCAGCTGGCTGGCTTCCGCACAAAACGCCTGGGCGAAGCCCGCCGGCGCGTTCAGGCCGGTGCCGGCCGCAGTGCCGCCCTGCGGCAGCAACAGCATGCGGGGCAGGGCGTCGCGCACGCGCTCGATGGCGTGATCGACCTGCGCGGTGAAGCCTTCGAAGGCCTGGCCCATGGTCATGGGTACGGCATCCATCAGGTGCGTGCGCGCGATCTTGAGCACATCCGCAAAGGCGTGGGCGCGCTCGCGCAGGGTGTCGCGCAGCAGCGCCAGCGCGGGCAGCAGGCGGTCTTCCAGTTCCAGCGCGGCGGTCATGTGCATGACGGTCGGGAAACTGTCGTTGGAAGACTGCGACGCGTTGACGTGGTCGTTCGGGTGCACCGGCGCGCGCGTGCCCAGGGCCTGGCCTAGCCGCTCGTTGGCGCGGTTGGCGATGACCTCGTTGGCGTTCATATTGGTCTGCGTGCCCGAGCCGGTCTGCCAGATGGTCAGCGGAAAATGGCTGTCGAACTGGCCGCTGCGCAACTCGGCCGCGGAGGCGATGATGGCCTCGGCGATGGCGGCATCCAGCACGCCGCAGCGCAGGTTGGCCTTGGCCGCCGCCATCTTGTGCGCGCCGAAGGCGTGGACCAGGCAGGCGGGGAAGCGTTCTTCTCCGACCTCGAAGATCGCCAGCGCCCGCTGCGTCTGGGCGCCCCAGTAGCGGTCGGCGGGGATGTCGACCGGCCCGAAGGCGTCGTGTTCTATGCGCAATCCGGACATGGTGCTCAGTCCAGCGAGATGTTGGCCTTGGCCGCCACGGTCTTCCAGCGGGTGATCTCGGACTGGGTGTGCTTGCCCAGCGCCGCGGCGGTGTATTGCTCAGGCGGCAGCATCTGGATTGCCTGTGCGGTCATCTTGCCGGTGAAGGCCTTGTCGCTCATCACCTTCAGGTAGGCCTGCTGCATCTTGTCGACCACGGCCTGCGGCGTGCCCCTGGGCGCGTAGATGCCGTACCACGTGCTGGCTTCAAAGCCGGGCAGCCCCGACTCCGCCAGCGTCGGCACATCCTTGAGCTGCGCCACGCGGGTGGCCGAGGTCACCGCCAGTGGCCGCACCTTGGACTCGGTGATCTGCGGCAGCGCGGTATTGGTCTGGTCGAACATGCCATCCACCTGCCCGCCGATCACGTCGATCAGCGCGGGGCCGGCGCCCTTGTACGGCACCAGCGACACCTGCATACCCGCCGACGCGGCGAACAGCGTCGCCACCAGGTGCGAGGTGGAGCCCATGCCGGCGTTGCTGATATTGAGCTTGCCCGGGTTCTTCTTGCCGTACTCGACCAGCGCGCGCACGTCCTTGGCGGGATGGTCCTTGCGCACCATCAGCACCATCGGCGTATCCGGGAAGCGGAACACCGGCGCAAAATCCTTGACCGGGTCGTAGGGCAGCTTCTTGTACAGCGCGGGGGCCGCGCCCATGTAGCCCATGTGCCCCACCAGCATGGTGTAGCCGTCAGCCGGCGCGCGCGCCGCCTTGGCCGCGCCGACAGTGCCGCCGGCGCCCGGCGAGTTTTCGATGATGATCGACTGGCCGACCTCGCGCGAGACGCGCTCGGCAATGGTGCGCGCCAGCGCGTCGGTCGGTCCGCCCGCTGCGAACGGGACGATCCAGGTGATCGGCTTGGTCGGCCAGGCCTGGGCCAACGCCGGGGTAGCGGCCGCCGCCGTGGCGATGGCCAGTGCCGCGCACGCGGCCAGCTTGCTGATGGGGTTCATGGGGTTTGTCTCCTGTGTCGGTGTTCTTGTGATGGCAGATCGCCTGTGCCTTGTTCAGCGGCATGCCGGGCGACTGGTCTGCGGTTTCAGGCTGCGGATTGCTTGGAAAGGGCAATGGCGCGGTCGACCATCTGCGGCGCGAGGCCCAGGTAGTTGGCCGGATCGGTCATGCGGTCGATGGTGGCGCGGTCGAAGTGTTGGGTGACCTCGGGCAGCGCGGCGAGCGCGTCGGCCAGCGTTCCGCCGTGTTCGTTGACGGTGCGGCAGGCGTCGTAGACTACGTCGTGCGCCTGCTGGCGGCCGATATGGGGGGCCATGCCCATCATCACGGCCTCGGCCACGATCAGGCCCTTGGAGATGCCCAGGTTGTGCTTCATGCGGGCTTCATCGACGATCAGGCCGCCCAGCGCGAACCTGGCCTGGTGCAGCGCGCCGGCGCTCAGGATGAAGCTCTCGGGGATGGCGATCCATTCCGCATGCCAGGGGCCGGTGGCGCGTTCGAAGTCCTGCACCATCGCGTCGACCATCAGGCCGGCGTGCTGGCGCACCGCCTTGGAGGCCGCCAGCATCAGCTCGCTGGAGATCGGGTTGCGCTTCTGCGGCATGGTGCTGCTGGCGCCACGGCCCTTGACGAAGGGCTCGTAGACCTCGGCGAACTCGGTCGACGCCATGATCATGATGTCGAGCGCGATCTTGCCGAGCGAGCCGGTGATTAGTGCGAGCAGGTTCACTGCCTCGGCAAAGCCGTCGCGCGCCACGTGCCAGGTGGTTGCGGGAACGCCCAGGCCCAGTTCTTCAGCCAGGGCTTCCTGCACGACGAAGCCTTTGTTGTCGCCTTGTCCGCCCAGCGACGCCAGCGTGCCCGCGGCGCCGGCGAATTCGACCACGGCCACGCGGGGGCGCAGTTCTGCCAGGCGCTGCTGGTGGCGGTCGAACATGGCCAGCCAGATCGCCACCTTGTAGCCGAAGGTCACCGGCAGCGCCTGCTGCAGGTGGGTTCGGCCCGCCATCGGGGTGTCGCGGTGCTTCACCGCCAGGTCGGCCAGGATGCCGCGCAGTTCGCGGATATCGGCGTCGATGCTGTCGAGCGCGTCGCGCACCTGCAGCGCGACCGCGGTGTCCATGATGTCTTGCGTGGTGGCGCCCCAGTGCACGTAGCGCCCGGCCTCGCCGCACATCGCTACCAGCTGGTGCACCAGCGGCAGGATCGGATAGCCGACAATGTCGGTCTCCTCGCGCATGTGGTCGAAGTCGATGCGCTCCAGGCGCGATTCGCGGGCGATGACCTCGGCTGCTTCCGCCGGGATCACGCCGACCCTGGCCTCGGCCCTGGCGAGCCCGACCTCGACGTCGATATAGCGCTGGATCAGCGCCACATCGGAGAAGATCTGGCGCATCTTGGCGGTGCCAAAGGCATCGCGGAACAGGATGGAATCAACGACGGTGCTGGCGGTGGGGGCAGAGAACAGGGTCATGGTGCTACCTTGAGGGGAAAGGGGCAGTCCGGTAATATGTTCGAACATATCCACATTAAATATGTTCGAACATATTTAGAAAATGAGGGTTAACCCGCGTTCAATGGTTGTGACGCGGCAGGCGGTCATGAATAAATCCAATCCAGCAGAGATCAGCAGGCAACTTATCGAGGGGATCACCACCGGCCGCTACGCGGTCGGGTCGCTGCTGCCCACCGAATTCGAGCTGTGCGAGCAGTACCAGGCCAGCCGCTACACCATCCGTGCGGTGCTGCAGGAGTTGCAGCAGCTGGGACTGGTGTCGCGGCGCAAGAACGTGGGCACGCGGGTGGAATCGGCCAGGCCGCGGCCGGTGTTCCGGCCGTCGCTGGCGTCGGTGGATGACCTGGTGCAGTTCGGCGCGGAGCACCTGCGCGTGGTGCAGTCGGTCGAGGAGGTTGCCGTGCCGGCCGACGTCGCGGCGGAAATCGGCTGCGCGCCCGGTGCGCGTTGGCTGCGCATCTCTAGCCTGCGCATGGATGGCGGCAAGGACGGCACGCCGATGGCGTGGACCGATGTCTACGTGGATCCTGCCTATGCGGAGATCGGCGAGATGGTGCGGGAGTCGCCCGACACGCTGGTCAGCACGCTGATCGAGTCACGCTATGACCGGCAGATTGCAGAGATCTACCAGGATGTGCGCGCGGTTGCGGTCAGCGACCGGCGCGTTGCTGACGCGCTCAGGCTGGACCCTGGCGCCGCGGCGCTGAAGATCGTGCGGCGCTATATGGATGCGGCCGGCGAGACGTTCGAAGTCTCGGTGACGGTGCATCCCGCGGACAGCTTTTCGGTATCGATGCGCTTGCAGCGCTCGGCCGGCTAATCAGGCCGCGGTTGCTGGGGCGCGGCCGGCAAATGCTGCCTACGGAGTGCGCGCCGCAGGTCTCGTGTCGCGCACCGTGGTCGGGGCGGGGTACACGTCGTCGCTGGGCGCAATCGGTTGACGGGGCGGTGGCGGTGTCGCCGCGGTATCCCGCGGGACTCCCTCGCATCCCGCCAGGGCCGCGGACAGAAGGGCGATGAGGGAGCACACAGCCAAGCCGCAACGGAAGGCGTGACCGGCGCGGGAGAAGAGCGTGCGGTGCTGCATAAGCGGGCCCCAGTGGCAATGGTGATTGTAGCTTAGCCTACTGGCGCACAAAGAAACGTCCCTTGAATGCGTGGTTCAAGCCTGACGTCCCCCCTATCCACCCGACAGTTGAATTTTGGGCCGCGACGGCAAACTCGCAACAAGCCGGGGCAGTGTGTAACGAATCTATAGGTAGTGGCGTATGCGCCATATTAGAGCCGGTGCAAGCAGGTAGAATCGCGCCTTCCGTGGCAATTGCAGCATTCCTATAACAATGAGCCCTCGTCCGTCGCGCCTGCCTTGCATCGACGCCCTGAAAGCGGTCAGCTCCCAGTTGATCGTGCTCCATCACCTGGCCTTCTATGGCCCGATGTCCGATACCGCGTATCGGCTGGCCCCGGGGCTGGTGGACTGGCTGTACGACTACGCCCGCATCGCTGTGCAGGTCTTCCTAGTGATCAGCGGCTTTCTCGCCGCGCGCAGCCTGGCGCCGCATGGCCGGCTGGAGATCCGCCAGCATCCGCTGCTGGTGCTGTGGCGGCGCTACCAGAAGCTGGTGGTGCCCTTTGCCGCGGCGCTGCTGCTCAGCATTGCCGGTGCCGCCCTGGCGCGCCATTGGATGGTGCACGACTCGATCCCCGCGCCGCCCGGCCTGCTGCAGTTCCTGGCGCACGTGACGCTGCTGCATAACGTGCTCGATGTCGATGCGCTCTCGGCCGGGGTCTGGTACGTGGCTATCGACCTGCAGCTGTTTGCGCTGCTGCTGGGCGCGCTGTGGGCCGCGCGCGCCGTGGCGGGCGGGAAAGCGCCGGCGGGTGCCGGGGCCAGCATCGGCATCGTGGCGCTGGTGGCGGTGGCGTCGCTGTTCTGGTTCAACCGCGATGCCGCGTGGGATATCTGGGCCGTGTACTTCTTCGGCGCCTATGGCATGGGGGCGCTGGCCTACTGGGCGTCCAACGCCGGCCGCCCGGTGTTGCCGCTGCTGCTTATCGGCGCGGTCGCGCTGGCGGCGCTGGCGGTGGATTTCCGGCTGCGCATCGCGGTGGCGCTTGCCACTGCGCTGCTGCTGGCGGTGGCGCGCCGCGGCGGCTGGCTGGAGCGCTGGCCGCGGGCGCGCGTGGTCGGCTTCTTCGGGCGCATTTCCTATTCGGTGTTCCTGGTTCACTTTCCGGTTTGCCTGCTGGTCAACGCGCTGGTGTCGAACCTGGCGCCGGGCCAGCCGGTGCTGAACGCGCTCGGCATGGTTGCCGCGTGGGGGCTCAGCAATGTGGCCGGCGTGCTGTTTTATCGCTACATCGAAAGCGCCCAGCCGCTGGCGGCGCTGCGTGCGCTGCTGGGCAACGGCCGCGACCCCGCCGGCCGGCAAAGCGTGTAATGCTTGCAGGCACCGCCGCGCAGCGGCGGCACGGTTTGCCCCGGACGGCGCCGTGCCCGCATGGCCGTGCGCGCCTTTTGTTGGTGCGTATGCACCCGCGATGTCCCGCCGCCGGCACGCGATGCGTGCATGCCGCCAGCGCGGACTTGCGTTCGGCGCCACACACATTGCCGCAACACTCGCGTAAACGGGCATTGGGCGATGGCACAAAGGTTGCCTAGTATGGAATCGTAAACCTGACCATTTGGTCAGGATTCCATCGGGAACCGAGGGTGCCATGTCCGACCATATCGTCCTCACCTCACACGCACGCCGCGACAAGCCGGCCGAGCCCATCCACTGGGGCGCCCCCACGGCGGCCGAGCGCGGGCCGGTCATCGCCAGCCTGGCGAATCCGGCACAGCGCAATGTGATCGGCACTCATGCTGGCGCCTACGCCATCTACCGGGCCCTGGCGGTTGCCGCGGGCGCTTTGCAGCGCGACCATCGCACCGACCTGACCGATACCGCGCCGGCGGAAGCCATTGGGCCGCATCCGCAATGGGGCGACCCGGAGAAAATTGTCTCGCTGGATCCCTGGGGCCACCTGGTTTCCACCGTCTTTGCCGACCGCATCGCGGCCGGCGTGGATATTCGCCCGACCATCGCCGTCACCCGTGCGCATATCAACATGCCGGAGCTGGTGTCGGCCATTGCGGCCGGCCGGCTCAAGCCCGACGGCGACATCCTCCATGCCAATGGCGACGTGCGGGTGACCAAGGCGGCGGTCGACCCGGTGTGGTACCTACCCGGGCTGGCGGCCCGTTTCGGCATCAAGGAAAGCGTGCTGCGCCGCAGCCTGTTCGAGCAGACCGGCGGCATGTTCCCGGAACTGGTGACGCGGCCGGACCTGAAGGTGTTCCTTCCGCCCATCGGCGGCATGACGCTGTACTTCTTCGGCGACGTCAGCCAGCTGGGCAAGCCCGAGACCCGCGTGGCGTGCCGCGTGCACGATGAATGCAACGGATCGGATGTGTTCGGGTCAGACATCTGTACCTGCCGGCCGTATCTGGCACATGGCATCGAGGTGTGCATCGAGATGGCGCAGCAGGGCGGTGTCGGGCTGGTGGTCTACAACCGCAAGGAGGGCCGCGCGCTGGGCGAGGTGACCAAGTTCCTGGTCTACAACGCCCGCAAGCGGCAGGTGGGCGGCGACCGTGCCGAGACTTACTTTGCCCGCACCGAATGCGTGGCAGGCGTGCAGGACATGCGTTTCCAGGAGTTGATGCCGGATGTGTTCCATTGGCTGGGCATCCGCCGCATCGACCGCTGGGCGTCGATGAGCAACATGAAGCATGGCGCGCTGGTGGCGCAGGGCATCGAGGTGGTCGAGCAGGTGGCCATCCCCGAGGCCCTGATCCCCGCCGATGCCCGTGTCGAGATCGATGCCAAGGTGGCCGCCGGCTACTTTACGCACTACACGCCGCCGGATGCGAACGAACTGGCCCTGGCAAAGGGCAGGGGGTTGAACGAATGACGATGTTTCCCGAGGATGGCAAGCCCGGCATGGACCGCCAGGGCACAGGTAACGAGATGCGGCCGGGTGCCGGCTGGCTGAGCCCGGTGCCGGAAGGGCATCCCGCCTCGGCGCTGCTGTGTGCCGAGGCGGTGCGCACGCATTGCGCGGCGGTCACCGAACACGTGGCCAGCGGCGCGTCCGAGCTTTTCACCTGGCATCCGGACCGCGTGCATGCAATTGCCGACTATGTCGCCAGCACCATCCGCCAGCGCTATCCGGACCTGCAGGTGCCGTACCACAGCCGCTGGCGCCATTTTGAAAGTGGCGCCGTCGACCAGCGCGCGGACCGCTGGCAGGTGTTGTGCGAGCGTGCCGCGCTGAGCGGGCCAGAGCACCGCGAGGAGCGCGCCCGCATCGGCATCGACCTGGTCATTCCAAGCGTACTGCTGGATGCCGGCGCCGGCCCGGACTGGCGTTACCGCGATCCGGCCAGCGACCTGGTGCTGACGCGCTCGGAAGGGCTGGGCGTGGCCAGCTTCGTCCTGTTCGCGCGCGGCGGCTTCTCGGCCGCGCCGGGCGATCCGCTGCGCGCGGACGCCGAGCGGCTGCAGCGCATCGATGCCGACAGCATCGCCCACGCCTTCCAGGTCGCGCAGCACAACCCGCTGGTGGGGCTGGAAGGCCGCGCCGGCCTGCTGCGCCGCCTGGGCGAGGTGATGGAGGCGACTCCGGCGCTGTTCGGCCGGCCGGCGCGGCTGGGCAACCTCTACGACTACCTGAAGGCGCATGCGGTCAACGGGCAGCTCGACGCCGGCTTCCTGCTGCGCACGCTGCTGGTCGGCCTGGGGCCGGTATGGCCGGGGCGGATCATTGTCGAAGGCGTTTCGCTGGGCGACTGCTGGCGGCATCCGGCCGCGCCGGGCGGGCTGGTACCGTTCCACAAGCTCACGCAATGGCTGACCTATTCACTGCTGGAGCCGCTGGAAGACGCCGGCCTGACCGTGACCGGGCTGGACGCGCTGACGGGCCTGCCCGAATACCGCAACGGCGGCCTGCTCTACGACTTCGAGCTGATGGTGCCGCGCGACCCCGGTTTTGCCGCCGTGCCGCATGCGGTGGATGAGCCCGTGATCGTCGAATGGCGCGCGCTGACAGTGACCGGCCTGGACCTGGTGGCCGACGGCGTGCGCCAGGCGCTTGGCTTGCAGGAAGAAAATTTCCCGCTTGCGCGCGTGCTGGAAGGCGGCACCTGGGCGGCGGGGCGCCGCATTGCCGCCAAGCGGCGCCCGGGTGGCGCGCCGCCGTTCGCCATCATCAGCGACGGCACCGTGTTCTGAGCACGTCGGCCGCCAGGCGGCCGACGTTGCTGGCAGGCATTGCATGTGAAACGTGGCATCAGGAGCGTCACCATGAACGACATGTCCGCTGTTCCCGCTGTTGACCCACTCGATGCCGATGCTGCCGGCCTGCCCGGCGTGCTGGTCGTCGACCACCCGCTGGTGCAGCACAAGGTCACCCTGGTGCGCAGCGAGGAGACCACCACCGACAACTTCCGCCGGCTGGTGCGCGAAATCAGCCAGTTGCTGACCTACGAAGCCACGCGCGACCTGGCCATGGAGACCGTCGCCATCCGCACGCCGATCGCGCCGATGCAGTCGCGGGTGCTGTCCGGCAAGAAGCTGTGCCTGGTGTCGATCCTGCGCGCGGGCAACGGCTTTATCGACGGCATGCTGGAACTGCTGCCGGCGGCGCGCGTCGGGCATATCGGCCTGTACCGCGACCCCGAGACGCTGGAGCCGATCGAGTACTACTTCAAGATGCCGGAAGACATCCAGGAGCGCATGGTGATCGTGGTGGACCCGATGCTAGCCACCGGCAACTCGGCCATCGCCGCGCTGAACCGCCTGAAAGAGGCCGGCGTCACCACCATGAAGTACGTGTGCCTGATCGCCTCGCGCCCCGGGCTGCGCGCGCTGCGTGCAGCGCACCCTGAGGTCGGCATCGTCACCGCGGCCATCGACGACACGCTCAACGAGCACGGGTATATCGTGCCCGGGCTGGGCGACGCCGGCGACCGCCTCTACGGCACGCGCTGATGGACGCGCCCGCCAGCGCCACGGCGCGGCGCCCGCTACCCGCGTGCGATGCCCCGGGCGGGCGCATCCGGCAGGAGAACCAGGCCATGATCCTGCACGCGGCCGAGCATGTCTTCGCGCGCGCGGGCTTTGCCGGCGCCACCATGGCCGAGATCGCAATGCGCGCCGGCGTGCCAAAGTCCAACCTGCATTACTACTTCCGCACCAAGCAGGCGCTGTACCGCGCCGTGCTGGCGCATACGCTGCAGCTGTGGCTGTCGGAGACCGATATCATCCGCGCCGAGCTGCCGCCGCAGGTGGCGCTGGAACAATACATCCGCGCCAAGATGCGGCTGTCGGCCAGTCATCCGGATGCATCGCGCGTATTTGCCAATGAACTGCTGCACGGCGCGCATGAGATCGGCGAGGTCCTGCGGCAGGTGCTGCGCGAGCTGGTGTCGCGCAAGGCGGCGGTGGTGCAGCAGTGGATCGACCGCGGCCAGATGGCGCCGGTCGACCCGCAGCACCTGTTCTTCACGATCTGGGCGGCCACGCAGACCTATGCGGATTTCGAGTCGCAGGTATGCGCGGTGCTCGGCGTCAGCCAGCTGAAGCAGCAGGACTATGCGCAGGCCACCGAGCACCTGGTGGCGCTGCTGCTGCGCGGCTGCGGACTCGAGCCCGAGCCTGCGGCGCCCGACCGGCGCGTATGACGCCTGGACCCGCCCACCGTGGCGCCCGAGCCGGCGCCGTGAGAACATCGCCGTGCCTGCTGCCTGAGAGACCCCCATGCTCGACCTGATCCTGCGGCATTGCAACCTGCCCGACGGGCGCACCGACATCGATATCGGCATTGCCGCAGGCCGCATCGCCGCGGTTGAGCCGGCACTGGCTGCACGCGCCGCCGAGGAGATCGATGCGGCCGGCCAGTTGGTGACGCCGCCGTTCGTCGATGCGCACTTCCATATGGACGCCACGCTGTCGTACGGTCTGCCGCGCGTGAACCAGTCGGGCACGCTGCTCGAAGGCATTGCGCTGTGGGGCGAGCTCAAGCCGATGCTGACGCAGGAAGCGCTGGTCGAGCGCGCACTGGCCTATTGCGACTGGGCGGTGGCGCGCGGGCTGCTGGCGATCCGCTCGCATGTGGACGTGTGTGATCCGCGGCTGCTGGCGGTGGAGGCGCTGCTGCACGTGCGCGAGCGCGTGCGTCCTTACCTGGACCTGCAGCTGGTGGCGTTCCCGCAGGACGGGGTGCTGCGCGCGCCCGGCGCGCTGGACAACCTGAAGCGCGCGCTGGACATGGGCGTCGACGTGGTCGGCGGCATCCCGCATTTCGAGCGCACCATGGCGCAGGGCGCCGAATCGGTCCGGCTGCTGTGCGAACTGGCGGCGGACCGCGGCCTGCGCGTCGACATGCATTGCGACGAGAGCGACGACCCGCTGTCGCGCCATATCGAGACGCTGGCCAGCGAGTCCGTCCGGCTCGGCCTGCAGGGCAGGGTGGCGGGCTCGCACCTGACTTCGATGCATTCCATGGACAACTACTACGTGTCCAAGCTGATCCCGCTGATGCGCGAGGCCGGCGTGGCGGCGATCGCCAATCCGCTGATCAACATCACGCTGCAGGGGCGGCACGATACCTATCCGCGGCGCCGCGGCATGACGCGCGTGCCGGAGTTGCTGGAGGCCGGCGTGCGGGTGGCGTTCGGCCACGATTGCGTGATGGATCCGTGGTACAGCCTCGGCTCCGGCGACATGCTGGAAGTGGCGCACATGGGGCTGCACGTTGCGCAGATGACCGGGCAGGAGGCCATGCGCGCCTGCTTTGCCGCGGTGACCGCCACGCCCGCGCAGATCCTGGGGCTGGACGGCTACGGCGTGGCGCCTGGCTGCCGCGCCGACCTGGTGCTGCTGCAGGCGCGCGACCCGGTGGAGGCGATCCGCCTGCGCGCCACGCGCCTGCGGGTACTGCGTGCCGGCAAGTCCATCGCCAGCACGCCCCCGGCGATGGCCACGCTGGACCTGCCTGGCCGGCCGGCGCAGGTGGACTTCCTGCGGCACGGCGGCGGGCAATAGGGAGCACAAATTTTTTGCGCCAAGGAGTTGACAGTCCCTGTCGGGCTCGGCATAATTTCGTTCTTCGCATCGCGGCAGCAATGCAGCGAAACGAAGCCCAGATGGCGGAATTGGTAGACGCACTAGGTTCAGGTCCTAGCGGTGGCAACACTGTGGAGGTTCGAGTCCTCTTCTGGGCACCAATATTTAGAAAGGCTCGCGCAAGCGAGCCTTTCTTCGTTTCAGCCGGCGTAGGTGACCGAGTCCTTGCCGGGCACCGGCCTCGGATATCTGGAAGAAACCCGCAGCGATGCGGGTTTTTTTCGTCCATCGTTTCCGTGCTGGTTCCGGGGTCGGCCTGGTTCAGCCGGTTGCTACCCCTTCCTCGCGCTGTGCCTCGCGAACGCAGTTGCGCCCTTCGGCCTTGGCGCGGTACATGGCAGCGTCGGCCGCGCCGAATAGCCGCTGCCAGTGGCGCTCGCCGCCGCGTCCGATGGCCACGCCGAAGCTGGCGGTGACGCGCAGCTGGGTGGTGCTGGACAGGTAGACCGGGCGGGATGCGACTTCCGCGCGCAGGGTCTCGGCCAGCGCGGCGGCCTCGCCCGGCCTGCCGTGCGGCAGCAGCAGCGCGAACTCCTCACCGCCGAAGCGTGCCAGCACGCCTTCGGGCGGCACCAGCGCGCGCATCATCGCAGCGAGGTCGCGCAGCACTTGGTCGCCGGCGGCATGGCCGTGGCGGTCGTTGATCTGCTTGAAGCGGTCCACGTCGATCAGCACCAGGCTGGCGCTGTCGTGTGCCGCGTACTGCGCGGCCACCAGCTCCAGCGCGCGCCGGTTCAGCAGCCCGGTCAGGCTGTCGGTGCGCGCCTGGTGTTCCAGTTGCGCGGTCAGCGAGGCGCGCTCGCGCAGCTTGCGGCGCAGGATCTCGATGGCATCGAACAGGCGCCGCATCTCCGCCGCGGGCCTGGTGGACGCCGCTGGCGCAGCGTAGTGCGGGTGGCCGCGCGCCTCGGCCAGGCCGATCACTTCGTCGCCGGCTTGCAGCAGCGGCAGGAACACCGAGCGCTGCGTGAACACCAGCACGTATCCCAGCACGGCAAGGATCAGCGCCGACGTGCCGCACGCGGCCGTCAGCTCGCGCAGCGCCTGTGCGCGCGTTGCGGTGAAATGCGCGACCACCTCATCCAGGAATACGCTGCGCAGCCGCTCCAGCGGCTCCAGCGTGCGCACATAGCGGTTGGTCAGCTCCGTCGGCGTCATCGAGTAATGGCCCGACACGCGGCCCTGCGCAACCAGGCTGTCGATCATGGCCAGGCCCTGGCCGAAGAACTGGTGGCTGGCGTCGGCGTATGCCTGCTCCAGCGCGGGCACGGCGCCGAACATGTTGTACGCCGGCCCTGCCAGCTGCCATAGCTCAAGCAGCCGGCCGCGCGAGCGCGTGGCATCCACCAGGCTCTGCACCGGCATCGGCTGGCGCGCCGCCACGGGCGCCATGATTTGCGAGGCGATGCGCCCGCCATACTCGCGCAGGTCGCCCAGCATCCTGCCTGTCAGGGCCGGCGCCGCCAGGCCGTCGTCGCAGGCGGAGAGCTCGCGTACCTGCCAGGCGAGGGCCGGCTGCAGCGCGTCCACGACCTCGAACATGCTTTCGATGGCGTGTCGGATCTCGTCCATGTCACGGTCCTGGCGCGGGCGCCCGGCGAGATCGTCGATCTCGGCCCGCGCCCGCGCCAGGCGTTCGCGCACGCGCTCGACCATCAGCGGCGGCAGGTGGTGGTGGTGCAGGCCGAAGGGTGCCGGCGGCGGCGCGGCCAAGCGCGCCAGCGCGGCGTCGCTGCGGGCGCGGAAGGTTTGCAGGCGTTCGCGCGCGGCGGTGTGGGGCGAGGGTGGCTCTCCCAGCACGCTGTTGGCCGGTCCGCGTTCAGCGGACAGCACGTTGGCGGCGTCCAGCAACTCGCGGTACGCCGAGATGTCGTACAGGTTCTGCCGGGCCGAGGTGAAGTCGCCATACGAGCGGGCCATCACCAGCGCGGCGAGCACCAGGGTGCAGAGCCCGCCGACCGCCGTGGCGATCGCCAGCTTGCGCTTCAGGCTGCGGCTGCGCCCGGCTGGCGGCGCCATGCCCCCGGGCTCGGACTCACGCCGGCGCGCACGTCGCCACAAGGCCATAAGGTTTGCTCCCGGCGGCAGCATGCCGGGCTATGTCTGCAAGATTTGTCATGACCGCCATTATTGACGAAAAGGCGCAGCGGCCAGGCCAAATTTGCTGGCCGACAGCGTCGCGCGGGGCGCGCGCGGCCGAACACTCCCGGCTAACGCTGGCAGGGCATTTGACCTATGCTCAAACTCATCGGGCAGGCACATATAACGTCCGAAGGTGGTTGCCATGACTACGGTCTTGTCATCGAGAGAAAGGGAGGCGGGGACTTGCCCCGGGTGGCACGCACGTGCTGCGCACCCCGGCATGGTCCTGCATCACCTGCAGTACAGCGTCATCCTGGCCATGCTGATGTGTGCACTGGCCCATGCAGAGGACGCCGTTCCGGAAAACCATGGCGTCTCCGGCTGGGACCAGCCGCTGCAGACGCAACCCGGGCAGGCCGTCATGGCCGACGTGCCTGATCTGCTGGTTGCCGACACCGCTTCTCCTGCCTGGTCCGCCACGCCCGCCGAGCCCGTCACCGTCGAGTATGCCGCGCTGTCGCCGTCGTCCCCATCCGCGTTAACGCTTGCCACCGGCGCCGGGCCCGATGACGATGCTCCCGGTCTTGCCGCGGTGGACCGTGAAACCGCCGCCATGGAGCGCCCGCGCCGGGTGTCGCTGCACCTGGACGACATCACCACCGCAGGCGGTTTTACCGACAGCCGCATGCGCACCATGGCGCTGGCGGTCGATGCCGTGGTGCCGCGCGCAGGCGGGCTGACCATACAGCCGCGCTTGCAGCTGGCCTACCAGCCTGGCACGTCTCCCGTCTCCGGCATGCCGATGGAAGCCATGCCCGGCGATGCCAGCGCCGCCGGTATCGGCGTGCGCCTGTACGGCGCGCAGCCGACGCGGCTGGCCGGCATCTATCCCTTCGTCGAGGCAGACTGGTGGCAGGACAGCCGCAAGCAGGTCATCAACATCAACGGCACCAAGATCGATGCCGACCTGCTGCGCGGGCTGTTCTCCTTCAACATCGGCGCGCATGGCAATACGTCGACCGGCATGAAGCTATGGTTCAAGGTGAGGGCAGGGCGCAACCCGGGCGGAACGGTCGGGGCGCGCTATCGGTGGTAGGGGTGGTAACAGGGAGGGCGGCGCCAAATGCGAGCGCCGCAATGAAAAAAGGGCTTCCGGAAACGGAAGCCCTTTTTCTTTCTGCATAGGTGGCGCGGCTGGCAGGATTCGAACCCACGACCCCTTGGTTCGTAGCCAAGTACTCTATCCAACTGAGCTACAGCCGCACACGAGAGGCGCCATTGTAGCGCAATTTCTGGTTTGCGCAAGCCCCCCGCCAAAAAACTTCAACTGGCCCCGATGCCCGCGCCAGTGCTACGCCGTGGCTTCCGACCAGACGCCGTCCGCTTCCTGCGCCTTGCCGTCATCGCGCAGCTTGAGCAGGTGCGCCAGCAGCGAGCGCTGCGCAACCGGATGCATGCGCGGCGGCACATCGTCGTAGACGCGCAGGACCAGCTCGCTGATCGGTGCCGGACCCAGTTCGCGCAGCGCGGCAGCGACCTTGGCCTCGCGCTGCAGCCGGTGCCGGACCAGGACGCGGATGGCGTCCTGCGGCCGCGCGATCAGGAAGCCATGCCCCGGCGCCAGCCAGTCGAGGTCTTCGTCCTGCAGCGCGGCGAGCGAGTCTAGGTAGGCGCGCATGTCGCCATCGGGCGGGCCGATGACGACGGTCGAGCCCTGCATCACGTGGTCGCCGGTGAAGAGGGTCTTTTCTTCTTCCAGCAGGTAGCAGAGGTGGTTCGAGGCGTGGCCCGGCGTGTGGCACACGCGCAGGGTGCAGTCCTCGGTGATGGCAAGGCGCTCGCCGTGGTCGAGTTCGCGCTGTGGTTCGAAGGTGGCGTCCTGCCACTGGCCGGCTGGCGCAGCACGCCCGAGCACCGCGGCGCCGGTGGCGGCCTGCAGCGCGGCGGCCGCGGGGGAGTGGTCCTGGTGGGTATGCGTGGCGAGGATCCAGCGGATCGGACCGGGTGCGGCAGCAAGGATGGCGCGCACGTGCTCGGCATAGTCCGGGCCCGGATCGATCACGGCCCATTCATTGCGCGCGCCGCCGCCTACCAGGTAGGTGTTGGTGCCCGGGCCCGTCATCACGTTGCCGTTGTTGGCGGTCACGCGCCAGACGCGCTCGGACAGCCGTACCGGCACGCCCGGTGCCAGCTCATAACGGCCGTGCGTGTTGCCGTCGGGATCGATGCGGCCGATCTCGGCGTAGCACGGCTCGTTGGGCATCACCGGGCGCACGCCGGCCGCGCCGGTGGCCAGCCTCGGCATGATGCAGGCAATGCCGCGCAACTGCGAGTAATAAGCGAAGCAGGTCGCGGCGCTCTCAAACTGTGCGATCGAGCTCAGCGTGCGGCGCGTGACGTGCATCAGCGCCAGGCCGCTGGCCGGATCGGCGGCCTCGCCGGGGCGGATCCAGCGGTGCTCCACGATCTCGGTGCCGTCGGGCACGGCCACCTGGCCTTCGGGGGCGATGGCGACAAAGAAGCGCGTATCGAAACGCTTGGGCAGGCCGGGCGGCGTCAGCCAGTAGCTGTGATAGGCGAGCCGGTCGGCCGCCAGGCGCAGGCCCAGTTGCTCGCAAGCGTGGGCCAGGCCGGGGCCGCCGCGCTGCACCGCCTCGCGCAGCAGCGCCTGCCGGGCGGCGTCGAGCTGGTGCGGCGACTGCAGGCACCCGTCGCGGTCGCAGGCAAACAGCAGGCCGGCCTCTTCATAGCATTCGCGCAAGGCGGCCAGGTAGAAGTCCAGGCCGCTGGCCGGCAGGCCCAGGCGTTCGCTGGCAACGGCGTCGTCCAGGCCGTGGGCATGCGCGTGCAGGGCCTTGTCCTGCGCGTCGAGCGTGCCGCCGGGGAAAACATAGGCGCCGCTGCTGCGGTCGTTGGCGCGTTCGACGCGGCGTACCAGCAGCACTTCCATGCCGGCCGGCGCATCGCGCACGACGAGCAGGCTGGCGGCGGTGCGCAGCAGGGGGGCAGGGTTGGCAGTGCGGTTGCCGCTTGTCTCTGTGGTTGTCATTGTGTCGGCATCATGGTTGTGCTGGCGGCGCGCACCTGGCCGGAACCTGGGGGCGCTGCCGCGAGCCATAGTTTAGCCGCGTTCAAAGATTCGCTATCGCCGGGGGTTGCCCCGGGGCTGCCGGGGCGCGCCGGCTTTGGCTTTTCAGGCCGGAGGCAGTAACCTGATAGCTCCGCTTCACTTTTTGGGATGCCCTTGCCGGCGCCCTGCTTCGGAGGAGGTCCGCGTGATCCGAGCTTCTTGCCTGTGCCTGCCGCTGGTGTGCCTGCTGGCCGCCTGCGAAACGCCACCGCAGATGGCACCGCGCCCTGTGCACCCGGCCACCACCCGCATCACCGTCGATCCACAAGCCGCATCCAGGGCCGCGTCCAGGGCCTGCGAGCCGGCCGTGGCGGAAGCCCTCAAGCGCCGCTACCCGCAGCCCGGCAGCGTGATGCTGATGGCCGACCGCGAGCAGTACTACCTGCGTCCCAATGCGCAGACCTCGGTCAATGGGGAGGGTGTGTTCGAGCCTGACGACAGTTCGTCGGCGATCAGCTTCCACTATGCCTGCCTGTACAACGCGCGCACGGGCAAGGTCGACGATGTGCAGATGCGGTATTGATCCTGCCGATCGGCCGCATCGCGGGACACCTGCGCTGAAAATGCCGGGCGGCGAATCCCATAATTGTTGCGCGAAACGGATGTAATCGCGCTTCCCCATTTCCTTGACCTACCAGTCGACCGGCCATTAGCATAGCCCCGCATATTTGCGAAGTTCGCATATAGAACTGTAGTTCTAATGACGTAACTTTGTCTGGCACTGGAGACAAGGAAACTATGAGCAAGATCGCCGGGTTCTTCACCGAACTCATGCGCCGGTATTTGCCGGATCCCTTTGTATTTGCCATCGGCCTGACCTTGCTGACGATGGCGCTGGCGGTGACGGTGCAAGGGCAGGCAGCCCCGGCCGTGATCGTCAGCTGGGGCAAGGGGTTCTGGAACCTGCTGGCGTTCACCACGCAGATGGCGGTGATCCTGGCGATGGGCTATGTGCTGGCCACCGCGCCGTTCACTGACCGCATGCTCGACCGCATCGTCAGCGCGGTGCACTCGCCGCGCACCGCGGTGATCGTCGCCACGCTGGTGGGCGGCATCGGCAGCTACCTGAACTGGGGCTTCGGGCTGGTGATCGGCGGCATCATCGCCAGGAAGCTGGCGATGAAGGTCCGTGGCGTGCATTACCCGCTGATCATCGCGGCCGCGTACAGCGGCTTCACCCTGTACGGGCTGGGCCTGTCGGCCAGCATCCCGGTGCTGATCTCCACCCCGGGCCACCCGATGGAAAAGCTGATGGGCGTGATCCCGCTGTCTGAAACAATCTTCTCCACGCCGATGCTGTTGACCAGCCTGGCGGTGATCGTCACGCTGCCGCTGCTCAATGCCTGGCTGCATCCGCGCAACCCGGCCGATGTGGTGGAGATCCGCCGCGACCAGGAACCCGCCAAGGCCGAGACCGGCTCGGCCCACAGCATGGGCGGCGAGAACACGCTGGCCGCGCGCCTGAACAACAGCCGCATCCTGAGCCTGGCCATCGGCCTGTGCGGCATGGCCTACGCGGTCATCTACTTCACGCAGGGCGGCTCGCTCGACCTGAACCTGATCAACTTCCTGATCCTGTTCGCGGGCGTGCTGCTGCTGGGCACGCCGGTCAATTACGTGGCCAAGCTGAACGAAGGCATCAAGACCATTTCCGGCATCATCCTGCAGTATCCGTTCTATGCAGGCATCATGGCGATCATGGCCGGCTCGGGGCTGGTGGATACGATCTCGCGCGTGTTCGTGGAGATCGCCACGCCGCAGACGCTGCCGTTCTGGGGGCTGCTCAGCTCGTTCGTGATCAACTTCTTCGCGCCCTCGGGCGGTGGCCACTGGATGATCCAGGGCCCGTTCATGGTCGATGCGGCCAAGGCCATCAACAGCTCGGTCAGCCAGACCTCGATGTCGGTGATGCTCGGCAATGCCTGGAACGACCTGGTGCAGCCGTTCTGGATATTGCCGGCGCTGGCGCTGTCCAAGCTGAACCTGAAGGACGTGATGGGCTACACCGTGATCATGATGTTCTGGGTGGGCCTGATCTACATTGCCGCGCTGCTGCTGTGGGGCGCGCAGATTGCCTGACTTTGACCCGCGGCCAGCGTGCCGCTGACAGGAGGACCGCCATGCCGTACCTGATCGAGACCGTCGACAAGCCCAATCACCAGCATGTGCGCCAGGCCACCCGCGCCAGCCACCTGGATTACCTGGAAGCCAACAAGGCGCTGCTGCTGGCCTGCGGCGCCAAGCTCAACGACGATGGCTCGGACGCCGGCGGCGGCATCTATATCGTCGATGTCGACACCCGCGACGCGGCAAAGCAATTCATCGACGCCGATCCGTTCACCGAGGCGGGCCTGTTTGCCGAGGTGCGCATCGTGCGCTGGCGCAAGGCCTATCTCGACGGCGTGCGCCATCTTTGACGAGGCGGCCCGCGCTGCCTCCATCCCACCGTACCCCCAGACAAGGAGACCCCATGTTGTTCATGGCCGAAATGACCGTCAAGATTCCCGCATCGCTCGATCCGCAGTTGGTCGAGCAGCTCAAGGCCGACGAGAAGGCCATGTCGCAGCGCCTGCAGCGCGAAGGCAAGTGGCGCCACCTGTGGCGCGTGGTCGGCCAGTACGCTAACGTCAGCATCTTCGATGTCGGCGACAACGACGAACTGCACACGCTGCTGACCACGCTGCCGCTGTACCCGTACATGGAGATCAAGATCACGCCGCTGGCGCAACACGGTTCGGCCATCGCACCGAACTGAGCGCCTGCCACCCAGCCCACTGATCCTGAGCCAAACGCCATGCCATACGCCGACCTCGCCAACGTCCGACTGCATTACCGCCTCGATGGCACCGAGCACCTGCCGGTGCTGGTGCTGTCCAATTCGCTGGGCACCAGCTTCAGCATGTGGGAGCCGCAGGTGGCGGCCTTCAGCCAGCACTTCCGCGTGCTGCGCTATGACACGCGCGGCCATGGCGAGTCGTCGGTGCCGGCGGGTCCGTACAGCATCGCGCAACTCGGCGGCGACGTGATCGCGCTGCTCGATCACCTTGGCATCGGCGAGGCCAGTTTCTGCGGCTTGTCGATGGGTGGCATCACTGGCATGTGGCTGGCCCTGAACCATGGCCCGCGCCTGCAAAAGCTGGTGCTGTGCAATACCGCTGCCTATATCGGCCCGCCGGAGAACTGGACCAACCGCGCCGCGGCGGTCGAGCGCGACGGCGTGGCATCGATCGCGGCCGCGGTGGTCGACAAATGGCTCACCCCGCCGTATGCGGCCGCGCATCCGGGGCTGGTGGCATCGCTGCGCGCCATGCTCGGCGCCAGCCCGGCCGCGGGCTATGCGGCCAACTGCCTGGCCGTGCGCGATGCCGACCTGCGCGCGGAAATCGAAAAAATCACCACGCCGACGCTGGTTATCGCCGGATCGGGCGACCTGCCCACGCCGCCGCGCGATGGCGTGTTCCTGGCGCAGACGATCCCGGGCGCCCACTATGTCGAGCTGGAGGCCGCACATATCTCCAACCTGGAGCAGGCCGAGGCATTCAGCAAGGTGGTGCTGGATTTCCTGACGCGCTGAGGCCTGATAGAGGGAAAAGCTCCCGGCTGCGGCCATCCGTGCGGCTTTCATCATCCCTTATAGTGCCTTATGATTCACCCCTGACCGATGCCGCCGGCGTTCGGTGCGCTTGCCCTCGCTTCCCGACTTCATGGGAATTGACAGGTCACCGGCGTGCGGGACAAGATGCGCACGGAATAGATGCGCCTTCGGGAAGACATGCCGGCAGTCATAGCCGCAACGCCCGAAAAGCCGCAAAAACATTGGGAAAACGGGGTCATGAAGCCTTCCTTTCGTCAACTGGCGAGCGCGGTCACGCTCGCCGTCATGCTGTCCGGTTGTGTGTCAGCGCCGGATCACGGGGCCAGCCCGGTAGTCGCCGAGCAACCGCCGTCCGACCAGGCCATGAAGGCCTTGTCTGCCGAGGTCTTCACCTTCGCCTATCCGATGGTGCTGATGGACGTGACGCGCGAGCTGATGACGCTGCGCACGCCGGTCAATACCTTCAGCCACAAGCGCACCTTCCCGGACGCAAGCTTCACCGATGTGGTCAGCCCCAACGCCGACACGCTGTATTCGTCGGCCTGGCTCGACCTGTCCAGGGAGCCGGTCATCCTGTCGGTGCCCGATACGCAAGGGCGCTACTACCTGATGCCGCTGATGGATGCGTGGACCAATGTGTTCGCGTCGCCCGGCAAGCGCACGACCGGCACCCGCCGCGGCAATTTCGTCATCACCGGGCCTGACTGGCGCGGCACGCTGCCCAAGGGCATGCAGGAGATCCGCTCGCCCACGTCGATGGTCTGGCTGATCGGCCGCACGCAGACCAATGGCAAGCAGGACTTCCCGGCGGTGCACCGGCTGCAGGACCAGTACCGGCTGACGCCGCTGTCGGCCTGGGGTGGCGGGAGGCGCGTGGCCGAGAAGGCTGCGCCGCGGCCCACGGCCATCGACACCGAAAGCTCGCCCGTGGAGCAGGTGGCGGCAATGGATGCACAGGCCTTCTTCACGCGCTTTGCCGCCTTGCTGCCGGCCAATCCGCCGGCGCCCGCCGATGCCGCCATGGTCGACAAGCTCCGCCGCATGGGCATCACCCCCGGGGTGCCGTTCAAGACCACGGTGATGGAGCCCTCCACCGCGCGCGCGGTGCAGGAGGGCGCCACCGCGGCGCTGGCGGCCATCGTGCAGGGCGCGCGCAAGGGCAATGCCGATGCCGGCAACGGCTGGGTCATGCATCGCGACCTGGGCACCTATGGCACCAGCTACGGCCGCCGCGCGGTGACCGCCTGGGTGGGCCTGGGTGCCAATCTGCCCGAGGATGCCATCTACGCCTCCACCCGCACGGATGCCAACGGCAGGCCGCTGCAGGGCGGGGCAAGCTATGTGCTGCATTTCGACAAGGACCAGTTGCCGCCGGCACGCGCGTTCTGGTCGCTGACGCTGTACAACGACCGGCAGGCTTTCATTCCCAACCCGATCCAGCGCTACGCCGTGGGCAGCCGCGACCGCCTGCGCTACAACCGCGACGGCTCGCTCGATATCTATATCCAGCACGAGCGCCCGGCCGGCGCCAAGGCAGCGAACTGGCTGCCGGCGCCGCCCGATGGCCTGAACATGATGCTGCGCGCGTACTGGCCGGAGCAGGTGCTGCTGGACGGCAACTGGATGCCGCCGGCGGTGATGCGCGTGAACTGACGATCCCGCCATCAAGGACAAAGGCCGCATGCCCTCGCAGGCATGCGGCCTTTGTCTTTTCCTGCCGGCGCAAGGCTCAGAAGTTGTAGCGCACCCCGGCGTAGATGGCCCGCCCGCTGCCTGGACAGAACACCGCGGTATTGGCGCCGCGCCGGCTCAGTGCGCGTGCGTAGCGCAGGCCGTGCACGCGCCGCTGGCGTGGGGCACTGCCGCGGCGGTGGCGGCTGCAGGCTTGCTGACGCGCTTCCATGTCGTTGCGCCCCGCGCCGACAGCTGCGCGCGCAGCGCGCGGGCCGCGCTGACCATATTGGCCAGCGCTGCTTCGGTCTCTTCCCAGCCGCGCGTCTTCAGGCCGCAGTCCGGGTTGACCCACAGCCGCTGCGGCGGCACCACCTCGCAGGCGCGGTCCAGCAGCCGCTCCATGGCCTGCACCGACGGCACCCGTGGCGAGTGGATGTCGTAGACGCCCGGCCCGATCTCGTTCGGGTAGTCGAAGTCGCCGAAGCCTTCCAGCAGTTCCATTGCCGAGCGCGAGGTCTCGATGGTGATCACGTCCGCGTCCATGGCGGCGATGGCGGGCAGGATGTCGTTGAACTCGGCATAGCACATATGGGTGTGGATCTGGGTCTGGTCCTGCACGCCGCTGGCCGACAGCCGGAAGGCGGTGACGGCCCAGTCCAGGTAGGCATCCCAGTCGGCGCGGCGCAGCGGCAGGCCTTCGCGCAGCGCGGGTTCGTCGATCTGGATCACGCGAATGCCGGCCTGCTCCAGGTCGCACACTTCATCGCGGATGGCCAGGGCCAGCTGGCGCGCGGTGGTGGCACGCGGCTGGTCGTCACGCACGAAGGACCACTGCAGCATGGTGATGGGGCCGGTGAGCATGCCCTTCATCGGCCGCTCGGTCAGCGATTGCGCATAGCGGGCGGTATCGACCGTCATCGGCTCGGGCCTGTACACATCGCCGTAGATCACCGGCGGCTTGACGCAGCGCGAGCCATAGCTCTGCACCCAGCCGTTCTCGGTAAAGCCGTAGCCGCACAGCTGCTCGCCGAAGTACTCGACCATGTCGTTGCGCTCGGCTTCGCCGTGCACCAGCACGTCCAGCCCCAGTGCTTCCTGCTTGCGTACGGCCACGGCGATCTCGGCGCGGATGCGCTCCAGGTATTCGAGCGCGCCGATCTCGCCGCGCTTGAAGGCGGCGCGGGTCTGGCGGATGGCGGCGGTCTGCGGGAACGAGCCGATCGTGGTGGTCGGCAACAGCGGCAGCTGCAGCGCCTGGCGCTGGCGCTCGATGCGCTCGGCAAAGGGGCTGGCGCGGTTGGCCATGCCGGCGCTCACGGCTGCCAGCCGCTGCTGCACACGCGGGTTGACCACCCGGCGCGAGGCGCGGCGCGAGGCCTGCGCGGCGTCGGATGCTGCCAGCGCTTCGGCGACGGCGGCGTCGCCCTCGTTCAACGCGCGGGCCAGCACGGACAGTTCGTCGAGCTTTTCGGTGGCGAAGGCGAGCCACGACTTCAGCTCGGCATCGAGGCGCACTTCATGCGCGAGCGACACCGGCACATGCAGCAGCGAGCACGACGGTGCCAGCCACAGGCGCTCGCCCAGCGCGGCCTGCACCGGGCGCAGGGTGTCCAGCACCCGGCGCAAGTCGGTGCCCCAGATATTGCGGCCGTCGATCACGCCCAGCGACAGCACGGCGTGCGCGGGCAGCGCGGCCTGCCACGTTGCCAGCTGTTCCGGCGCCCGCACCAGGTCGATATGGAAGCCATCGACCGGCAGCGCAGCGGCGCGCTGCGCATGGTCGGCGGCGGTGTCGAAATAGGTGGCCAGCAGCAGCTTGGGGCCGGCTTCGCGCAAGGCAGCGTAGGCGGTGTCGAACGCGTCGAGCCAGGCCGGCTCCAGGTCCAGGCACAGCGCCGGCTCGTCGATCTGCACCCATTCGATGCCGCGCGCCTTGAGCTGGCCAAGGATGCGGCGATAGCCCTGCAGCAGTTGCGGCAGCAGCGTCAGGCGGTCAAAGCCCGCCACATGGCTCTTGGACAGCCACAGGTAGGTGACCGGCCCGATCAGCACCGGGCGGGCGCGCAGGCCAAGCGCAAGCGCCTCATCGGCTTCCTCGAAGAACCATGCCGGGCCGCCGTCGAACGTGGTCTCGGCGTCCAGTTCCGGGACCAGGTAGTGGTAGTTTGTGTCGAACCACTTGGTCATTTCCATGGCCGGCTGCTCGCGGTTGCCGCGCGCCAGCTCGAAGTACTGCGTCAGCGTGAGCTGGGCCGGATCGAAACCGAAGCGGCGCGGCAGCGCGCCCAGCAGCGCGGTCAGGCTCAGCATCTGGTCGTAATAGGCAAAGTCGCCGGTGGCGACGGTGTCCAGGCCGCGGTCGGCCTGCAGTTGCCAGTGGCGGCGGCGCAGTTGCGCGGCTACGTCGCGCAGCTCGGCTTCGGTGCGGTCGCCGCGCCAGAACGCTTCTTGTGCAAATTTCAGTTCGCGGCGTTCGCCGATGCGGGGAAAGCCGAGGATATGGGTGCGTGCCATGGATGTTGCTCCGGAAGATGTCTGGCGCACAGTGTCGGTTTGCCCGTAAAATGAATCAAGCGACAAGTTTTAAACAACGTATGAATCAGTTTCATATCAAGATGGGCGGGCGGCAGGTTGGGGGCACGACATGATCGAAGTCCGCCATTTGCGTTCGCTGGTGGCGATTGCCGAGTCCGGCAAGCTGGCCACCGCGGCCGAGCGCGTGCATGTCAGCCAGTCAGCGCTATCGCACCAGATCAAGGCGATCGAATCGCACTACGGGCTGCCGCTGTTCGACCGCACGCGCCAGGGGCTGCGCTTCACGCCGGCGGGCGAACGCCTGCTCGCGCTGGCGCGCGAGGTGATGGCCGCGGTCAGCGCGGCCGACCGCGATATCGAACGGCTCAAGGGCGACACCCGCGGCGAGCTGCGCGTGGTGCTGGAATGCCATACCTGCTTTGACTGGCTGATGCCGGTGATGGATGAGTTCCGCCGCCGCTGGCCGGAAGTGGAGGTGGACCTGGTGGCGGGCTTCCACGCCGACCCGATCGCGCTGCTCAGCGACGGCCGCGCCGACATGGTGATCGGCTCGCTGCCGGCGGCCCGGCGCGGGCTGGAGGTGGCGCCGCTGTTCCGCTTCGAGATCCTGGCGGTCATCGCCAATGAACACCGGCTGCGCAACAAGCGCCGCATCGAAGCCGGGGACCTGGCCGGCGAAACGCTGATTACTTATCCAGTGCCGGAGCAGCGCATCGACCTGATCCGCGAGGTGCTGGAGCCTGCCGGTATCCACCTGGAACGGCGCACGGCGGAACTGACGGTGGCGGTGCTGCAGCTGGTAGCCAGCCGCCGCGGCGTGGCGGCGCTGCCCAACTGGGGCGTGAAGAACTACGTTGACCACGACTACGTGCTGGCCAAGCGCATCGGCGCCAGAGGGTTGTGGAGCGAGCTCTACGCCACGGTGCCGGCGGCGATGGCGCGCCGGCCCTATGTGGCGGACTTTGTCTCGATCGTGCGCGATACGTGCGCGGCGCAGCTCGATGGGATCGAGCTGCTGCCGCAGGCTGCTTAGGCCCGGGTCACGCGGACAGGGCCAGGGCCGGCTCGCGGTCGGTGCGGCGCGTGGCGGCGCGCGGCGCAGCCTCTGCCATGGCGTCGCTGTCCGGGTCATCCACGTCGGCAATCAGCAGTTCCACGTCGAAACCATTGTCGAGGCGGCGCAGGAACAGCCACAGCAGGCCGGAATCCTCCGCCGTCAGGGTGGCATGCAGCACGGCCTGCGTGGCGGCGTCGAAGCTGAGTTGCGCCGGCGCCAGGCCGGTACGGCGCGCATTGGCCAGCACCCATTCCATGGCGCCGAACAGGTCGGCGGTATCGAGTCGCAGCGAGAGGCGCAGGGTGGGGAGGGTGGTGGCTGGCATGTGTCGTTTCCGGCAGGTCGTTCGATAGGGTAAATTTACCAGCCGTTGCCCGAAATTGGCTTCTCTATTTTCTCCGACATGGATCATATTGAAGAATAGGTATCCATGTATGGCAGAATTTGAGGATGTTTCTTTTCTTGTGAGCGATTGCGATGGCACAGCCTCCCAAACTCGACGACACCGACCGGCGCATCCTGCGTGAACTGCGGCGTGATGGCCGCCTGTCCAATGCGCGGCTGGCCGAGCAAGTCGGCCTGTCGGCCACGCCTTGCTGGAACCGCGTGCGCGCGCTGGAAGAAAGCGGGGTGATCGAAGGCTACGCCGCGCTGCTGAACCAGAAGGCGCTGGGCTTGCCCGATACCGTGCTGATCGAGGTCACGCTCGAGCGGCACGACGACGACATGCTGTACCGCTTCGGCAAGGCCCTGGCGGAATTGCCTGAGGTGATGGAGGCCCACTTGCTGACGGGCGAATATGACTACCTGATCAAGGTCGCCGTGGCGGGGACCCTGGGCTATGAGGAATTCCTGCGGCACAAGCTCTACAAGCTGCCTGGCCTGCGCCACAGCCGCTCGACCTTTGTGCTGCGCACCCTCAAGCGCGAGCCTTCGGTCGAGCCCTGATCAGGCTGTCCGGAGCACCTCGGCGGTGGTATTGCGCAGTGAGCGCAAGGCTTCGTGGCATTGCTGCGGCGTGGTCGGGTGTACCAGCAGCGCCCAGCGGCCATGCTGCACGGCCTCACGCACCGGCGTAATCACCAGTTGATGGTCCGGCCGCGCGGTCATCAGCCCCGCCAGCAGCATGCCGGACACCAGGCCCAGGAAGATGGCCGCCCCGGCGGCGAGGCCCGGGCTGTCCATGACGGCCTCGACCTCCTGCCGGTGCAGGATGCCGACAATGGCCAGCCCGATCACCACGCCCAGCGCACCCATCATCAGGTGCGAGCGCACCGCGGTGCGCGCGATGGCGTCGTCCTCGGGCTCCAGCTTGCGGCCGAAGTGCGCTTCGTATGGGTGCACTAGCCGCACCTGCCCGCGCTTGAGGTGGGCCTCATGGGAGACCCGTTCGGCGGCGTCGCTGGCTCCCGACCTAGTATCGAACAGTGCTGCGATCTTGGTACTGGCTTGCTCAGCGTTCAAGGGATTACCGGTCATGCCTGCTCCTGCTGGGGCCGAGGGCCGCCGTCAGGTGATGCACAATGCGCTTCGGATGCCTGGGACGGCTCTGGCGATGTCCTGTAAACCGAGTCTACCGACCCGGCTGAAGCGGCTGCATAAGTGGATCGCGCGTACTGCTGTAGGACTTCGCCGACGGCCGCCCCGTCCCGCCACGGCGGGGAATCCGAGCGCGAAGGCGCAATTCCGCTCATAATGTCGGCGGTGCCGGGCCGCGCCCCCGCCTTTTGACCACGAATTCCGGTATGAATGACACAGAAATTGAGCTGATCGACTCGGCGCGCCTGCCGACGCGATTCGGCGACTTTACGGCGCACGCCTTCAAGGGCGCCGATTCAGGCATCGAACACCTGGCCCTCAGCGTGGGCGATGTGACGGGCGATGACGTCCTGATCCGCATGCATTCCGAATGCCTGACCGGCGACGTCTTCGGTTCCTGCCGGTGCGACTGCGGCCCGCAGCTCGAGCTCGCGATGGAAAAGATCGCCGCCGAAGGCCGCGGCATCCTGCTGTACCTGCGCGGGCATGAAGGCCGCGGCATTGGCCTGGCCGAGAAGATCCGCGCCTACCGCCTGCAGGACGGCGGGCTCGACACGGTCGACGCCAACCTGGCCCTGGGCCAGGAAATCGACGCGCGCAACTACGCCTTTGCCGCCGATCTGCTGCACCAGTGGGGCGTCAAGTCCGTGCGCCTGATGAGCAACAATCCGCTCAAGGCCGCCGCGCTCGAGAAAGCCGGCATCACGGTCTCGGAGCAGTTACGCCACATCGTGCCGTCCAACGCCGAGAACGAGAAGTACCTGGCCACCAAGCGCACGCGCATGGGGCACCTGCTTGACTGATCGCGGTTGAGTACTGAAGGCAGCCGCCGCGCTGCCTGCACAGGCCCGCTGCCAGGAATCCTGGGGCGGGCCTTTTCTTTTGCCAGGCGATAGCCCGTCGAACCGTATTTACCCTTGGTTAGTTGCTGATGGAAACTATTGCCCATAGAATCTATTGGCCGCCTGATCACCTGTTCCCATGTCCAACACTGCCAGCACCACCGATTCCATCCTGGAATTCATGTCGTTCCGCTTGAACCGCCTCTGTGAAATGACCAAGAGCTCTGCCTCCGGCTTTTACGAGCGCGAGTTCGGCATCGGCCTGCGGGAGTTGCGTGTGCTGCGTTTTGCCGGGCTGGAGCCGGGCCTGACGCTGACGCGCCTGATCGAACTGGTGCTGCTGGAGAAAACGGTGACTTCCAAGCTGGTCACCGCGCTGGCAAAGCGGGGCCTGCTGCGCCGTGAAGTCGGCGAGGCCGATGCCAGGCAGCTGAACCTCTACCTGACAGCGGCGGGCGAAGCACTGGTCGCGCAGACGTACCAGCGCGGCGACGTGCTGGAGAAGATGTTTCTCTCCGTGCTGACGGAAGCGGAAGTGCAGACGCTGGATCGCTGCATCGACAAGCTGACCGCGGCTTTGATCGAGCATCAGCAGGGCGCGGATGCGCAGGCGGGCTAGCCCTGCGGGCGGCAATCCCTCAATCAAAACAAAGCAAGGAGACAGCATGTCGTTGAAGACCCTTCCGGAATCCTCGCGCCCCTGGCGCCGCCTAGCATGCATGGCGCTGTGCGCGGCCAGCCTGCCGGCCTGGAGCCAGAGCGCCGGCAGCACCGCCGGGAGTGCGGCCGCCCCGGCAGCCGCGGCGCCGACGCTGGTCGCCGCGCTGGACAGCGACCCGAACCGCCTGGGCTGGATGCAGGGCTTCCCCCCGCCGCCGGACAAGCTGATCACGCATACGCCGGGCGCCGACAGGTTCCCGCGCAATCGCTGGCTGTTCTCGCATATCCGTGAACTGGTGCCGACCGCGTCCGTCTGGCGCGGCGCCGGCCCGGCCAGCGCGCTGCCGCGTGCGGAACGCGACATCGGCGCGGTGGCATTCACCGATGTCGATGGCACCCGCCGCACCTTCGACGAGATGCTGGCGCTGACCTACACCGACGGCATCCTGGTGATGCACAAGGGCAAGGTCATCTATGAGCGCTATTTCGGCGCGCTTGACGGGCACACGCCCCATATCGCCATGTCGGTCACGAAGTCATTCGTCGGCACGCTGGCCGCGATGCTTGCAGCGGACGGCAAGCTCGACCCAGCAGCACCGGTGACGCGCTACCTGCCCGAGCTGGCTGGCACGGCCTATGGTGACGCCACGGTGCGGCAGGTCATGGACATGACCATCGGCGTGCGCTACTCCGAGGACTATGCCAATCCAAAGGCAGAGGTGTGGGACTACGCGCGTGCGGGCGGCATGCTGGGCCGCCCGGCGGGCTACAGCGGCCCGGGGAGTTTCTATGACTTCCTGAAGACCCTGCAGAAGGAAGGCGACCACAATGCTGTGTTTGCGTACAAGACGGTCAATGCCGAGGTGCTCGCGTGGATCGTGCGCAGGGCCTCGGGCCAATCGCTGGCCAAGCTGCTCTCGGAGCGGATCTGGCAACCGATGGGTGCGGAGCAGGATGCGTACTTCACCGTGGACAGCATCGGCACGGAGTCGGGCGGCGGCGGGCTGAACACCACGCTGCGCGACCTCGCGCGCTTTGGCGAGACCATCCGCGGCAACGGGCGCTTCAATGGCAAGCAGATCATTCCGGCCTCGGTCGTGGCGGATATCCGCGGTGGCGGCGACCGGGACCAGTTTGCCAGGTCGGCCAGCGCGCCGGTGCTGCCGGGCTGGAGCTATCGCGACATGTGGTGGGTCTCGCACGACAGCCACGGCATGTTCCAGGCCGCCGGCATCCATGGCCAGCGCATCTATATCGACCCCAAGGCCGAGCTGACCATCGTGCGCTACGCGTCGCACCCCGTGGCCGGCAACGCGGCCAACAATCCGATCACGTTCCGCGCCTTCCGGGCGCTGGCGGAAACGCTGATGCGATAGGGTGATGGACCGGGCGGCGTGCCCAGCGTCGCCCCGGTAACACCGTTCTCTACTTTTCCGCAGCCGGCTGACCGGCCGCCGCCGCATTGCGCGGCGCCACTTCCGCCATGATCCGCTCGCCGTGGTCGCGCTGCGCGACCTTCAGGTCATAGTCCAGCTGCAAGTTCAGCCACGACTGCGCATCGCCGCCAAAATAGCGCGCCAGGCGCAGGGCGGTGTCCGGCGTGATGCCACGTTGCTCGCGGACGATGTCGTTGATGCGCGCCGCGGTCACGCGCAGCGCGAGGGCCAGGGCGTTGGCGCTCATGTTGAGCGGTACCAGGAAATCCTCGCGCAGGATTTCGCCCGGGTGGATGGGACGCATGCCGTCCTTGAAGCGAACCATGTCAGTCTTCCTCAGTGATAGTCGATGATCTCAACGGCCGCCGGGCCGTCGTGGGTCCAGATGAAGCAGATTCGCCACTGTTCGTTGATGCGGATGCTGTAGCGGCCTTTGCGGTCGCCCGCCAGTAACTGCAGGCGATTGCCCGGCGGGGAGCGCAGGAACTCCAGCGTCGACGCACTCTGCAGCAGCCGCAGCTTGCGTTCGGCCACGGCGCGGATATTGCCGAAGCGTGGTACGCAGCGGCCCGCGAACAGTTCAGCGGTGTCGGAACATCTGAATGACTGGATCATATCGTATATCGGTAATCGATAAATAGCAATACAGCGAAAGTCAGGCATTGGCCTGGGGCGAACGTCCATGAAAGCCGCTCGCCTCTCGCGCCGCACCGTCACTTGTCTGATTCCGGGCGACGTGATCGATACCAATTCTTTTCCAACCTGATAGACTGTATGGATGTACAGTGGTCGGGCCGCCTCCTGACCCCTCCTTAACGTCCTGATTCGAAAAGAGAAATCGTGTCGAGCAAGCAGCTAATCCGCATCCGCGGCGCCCGCCAGCACAACCTCAAGAATGTCGATCTCGACCTGCGACCCGGCGAGATGACCGTGGTGACCGGGCCGTCTGGCTCGGGCAAGTCCAGCCTGGTGTTCGACACGCTCTATGCCGAAGGCCAGCGCCGCTACGTCGAGACCTTCAGCGCCTACGCCCGCCAGTTCCTGGACCGGATGGACCGGCCCCAGGTGGAGCGCGTGGACGGGGTGCCGCCCGCCATCGCCATCGACCAGACCAACCCGGTGCGCAGCTCGCGTTCGACGGTGGGCACGATGACGGAGCTGAACGACCACCTGAAGCTGCTCTATGCGCGCGCGGCGGAGCTGTTCGACAAGCAGACCGCGCTGCCGGTGCGCCATGACTCGCCCGAAACCATCTACGCCGAGCTGCTGGCGCGCACGGCCGAGGGCCAGCCGCATCACGATGCGCGGCTCGTGGTGACCTTTCCGGTCGAGCTGCCCGAGTCCGCCACCGACGAAGAGGTCCAGCAGTGGCTGTCCGTCAGCGGCTATACGCGCGTGCAGGCGCAGCGCGTGGTGCAGTCGCCCACCGGCGCACGCAAGCTGCTCGATGTGGTGGCGGACCGCTTCCGCATCGGCAATGCCGAGAAGGTGCGCGTGGTGGAGGCGATCGAAGCTTCGCTCAAGCGCGGCGGCGGCCGCGTCAACATCTATGTGCTGGCTGACGGCGACGAAGGCCCCGTATGGCGCTTCTCCACCGGTCTGCACAGCCCGGACAGCGACCTGCGCTATGCGGACCCGCAGCCGGCGCTGTTCTCGTTCAACTCCGCCTACGGCGCGTGCGAGACCTGCCGCGGCTTCGGCCGCGTGATCGGCGTCGATCTTGGCCTGGTGATCCCCGACGCGCGCAAGACGCTGCGCGGCGGTGCGATCAAGCCGATGCAGACTCCGGCGTGGAAGGAGTGCCAGGATGACCTGATGCGCTACGCGGCCAAGGCCGGCATCCCGCGCGACACCCCCTGGACCGAGATGACCGAGGCCGAGCGCCACTGGGTCATCCATGGCTCGCCGGACTGGACCGGCCAGTGGAACAAGCACTGGTACGGCGTGATGCGGTTCTTCAACTACCTGGAGTCGAAGGCCTACAAGATGCACATCCGCGTGCTGCTGTCGAAGTACCGCAGCTACACGCCGTGCGAAACCTGCGGCGGCGCACGCCTGAAGACCGAGTCGCTGCTGTGGCGCCTGGGCTCGAAGGACAATGCCGACGCCGTGCTGGCGCCGCCGCGCCGCTTCCTGCCGCGCGGGGTGGACTGGGACCGCACCCAGCTGGAGGCGCTGCCCGGCCTAACCGTGCATGACCTGATGCTGCTGCCGATCGAGCGCATCCGCCGTTTCTTCGACGGACTGACGCTGCCCAGCGCGATGCTGGACGATGCCCTCAAGCTGCTGCTGGCCGAGGTGCGTACGCGCCTGAAATACCTGTGCGACGTGGGTTTGGGCTACCTGACGCTGGACCGCCAGAGCCGCACGCTGTCCGGCGGCGAGGTGCAGCGCATCAACCTGACCACGGCGCTGGGCACCTCGCTAGTCAACACCTTGTTCGTGCTGGACGAGCCCAGCATCGGCCTGCACCCGCGCGACCTGAACCGCATTGTCGAGGCCATGCACCGGCTGCGCGATGCGGGCAACACGCTGGTGGTGGTTGAGCATGATCCATCGGTGATGCTGGCTGCCGACCGACTGATCGACATGGGCCCGGGCCCCGGCGAGCGTGGCGGCAATATCATCTTCGACGGCACGCCGGCGGATATCCGCAATGCCGGCACGCTGACCGGCGAATACCTGGGCGGGCGCCGCCGCGTGGCCGATGCCTCGCACTGGCAGCGCCGGTCGGTGGATGCCAACCTGCCGCGCATCGTGCTGGAAGGCGCCACCGAGCACAACCTGCAGGATGTCACGGTCGAGATCCCGCTGCAGCGGCTGGTGTGCGTGACCGGCGTGTCGGGTTCGGGCAAGTCCACGCTGCTGCAGGACGTGCTGCATCCGGCCATGGCGCGGCACTTCGGCAAGGCCACCGAGTCGCCGGGCGCCTTCCGCCAGTTGACCGGCGCCGACCTAGTCGACGATGTGGTCTTTGTCGACCAGTCGCCGATCGGCAAGACCGCGCGTTCCAATCCGGCCAGCTACGTGGGCGCGTTCGACGAGATCCGCAAGATCTTCGCCAAGGCCCCGATGGCGCTGCAACGCAGCTACACCGCGGGCACCTTCAGCTTCAACTCGGGCGACGGGCGTTGCCCGACCTGCGGCGGCTCGGGCTTCGAGCATGTCGAGATGCAGTTCCTGAGCGATGTCTACCTGCGCTGCCCGGACTGCGACGGCACCCGCTATCGCCCCGAAGTGCTGGAAGTGAAGATCGAGCGCGCCGCCCCCGGCCAGCCGCCGCGCTTGCTGAGCATTGCCGACGTGCTGGAGCTCACGGTCAGCGAAGCCGCCGCCTGCTTTGCCGCCGACCCCGCGGTGCTGCGCGTGCTGCAGCCCATTGTTGATGTCGGCCTGGAATACATGAAGCTGGGCCAGCCGGTGCCGACGCTGTCGGGGGGCGAGGCGCAGCGCCTGAAACTGGCCGGCTTCCTTGCCGAAGCGGCGCAGGCAACGCCGTCGCGGACCCGGCCCAGCGCCATCCCGCGCCGGCTGTTCATGTTCGACGAGCCGACCACGGGTTTGCACTTCGACGATATCGCCAAGTTGATGCGCGCCTTCGGCAAGCTGCTGGACAGCGGCCATTCGCTGATCGTGATCGAGCACAACCTGGACGTGATCCGCGCCGCTGACTGGCTGATCGACCTTGGCCCCGAGGGCGGCGACGCCGGCGGGCGCGTGGTCTGCACCGGCACCCCGGAAGACGTGAAGCGCTGCGCCGAATCGCATACCGGCCAGGCGCTGATCCACTATGACGCGGCGCTCGGCGAAGCCGGCACGCTGGCAGCCGAGCGCGCCGAGATAGAAGGCGTGCCGCTGCAGGCCGCGCTGCAGGCACGGCGCGCGCGCCGCGCGGTGGAGGGCGAGGACGTGGTGCGCATCGTCAATGCGCACGAGCACAACCTGAAGGCGCTCAACGTCGATATCCCGCACGGCAAGTTCAACGTGGTCACCGGTGTGTCCGGATCGGGCAAGTCGACGCTGGCCTTCGACATCCTGTTCCACGAGGGCCAGCGCCGCTATCTGGAATCGCTCAATGCCTACGCCCGCTCCATCGTGCAGCCGGCGGGCCGGCCCGAGGTGGATGCGGTCTATGGCATCCCGCCCACGGTGGCGATCGAGCAGCGCCTGTCGCGCGGCGGCCGCAAGAGCACGGTGGCGACCACTTCCGAAGTCTGGCACTTCCTGCGCCTGCTGTACGTCAAGCTGGGCATCCAGCATTGCGTGCATGACGGCGCGCCGGTGACATCGCAGAGCCCGGAGTCCATCGCCGCTCAGCTGCTGCGCGACCATCGCGGCCAGCACGTGGGGCTGCTGGCGCCGCTGGTGGTCAACCGCAAGGGCGTCTATACCGACCTGGCCAAGTGGGCCAAGGCGCGCGGCAATACGCACCTGCGTGTCGATGGCGAATTCCTGCCGGTCGACCCGTGGCCGCGGCTGGACCGCTTTCGCGAGCACACTATCGAGTTGCCGGTAGGCGACTTGGTGGTGTCGGCCGAGAACGAGGCCGAGCTGCGCGCGCTGCTGGCGCAAACGCTTGAGGCCGGCAAGGGCGTGATGCACCTGCTGGCGCCGCTGGACGGCCTGCACGACGCCATGCACAACGGCGGCACCGCGCACGTGGGCGAGGTCAAGGTGTTCTCGACCAAGCGCGCCTGCCCGGTGTGCGGCACCAGCTACCCTGAGCTGGACCCGCGCATGTTCTCGTACAACAGCAAGCACGGCTGGTGCACCACCTGCGTGGGCACCGGGCTGGCACTGACGCGCGAGCAGCGCGCGGCGTTCGACGATACCGTGCTGGCGGACGACAACCGCGGCCGCGAGCAGAGCCTGCCGTCGGAAGAGCAGGAACCCGAAGGCGTGGTCGACACGCCGTGCCCGGACTGCCACGGCACGCGCCTGAACCTGGTCGCGCGCGCGGTGACCTTTGACGAGAACGCCATCGTCGACGTGGCGCAGTGGACCGTGTCCGATACCCGCCGCTGGGTCAATGGCCTGCATCTCACGGGGCGCGATGCCGAGATCGCCCGCGATGTCATCAGCGAGATCGGCAGCCGCCTGCAGTTCCTGGAGGAAGTGGGGCTGGGCTATCTCAGCCTGGACCGCGCCGCGCCAAGCCTGTCTGGCGGCGAGGCCCAGCGCATCCGCCTGGCCGCGCAGCTGGGCAGCAACCTGCAGGGCGTCTGCTACGTGCTGGACGAGCCCACCATCGGCCTGCATCCGCGCGACAACCAGATCCTGCTGGACGCGCTGCGCAAGCTGGGCGACAAGGGCAATACGCTGGTGGTGGTCGAGCATGATGAAGACACCATCCGCCGTGCCGACCACATCATCGATATCGGCCCCGGTGCGGGCAAGCGCGGCGGCACGCTGGTGGCACAGGGCGGCGTGGCCGACCTGTCGGCGTCGCCGGACTCAACCACCGGACAGTTCCTGGCGCACCCCATCATCCATCCGCTGCAGGCAAGGCGCAGGGTGAAGCCCGGCGCCGCCGGCAAGCCCGCCGATCCGCCGGAATGGCTGACCGTGCATGGCGCATCGCTGCATAACCTGCGCAAGGTGACGGCGCGCATTCCGCTGTCGCGGCTGGTGGCCATCACCGGCGTGTCCGGATCGGGCAAGTCCACGCTGGCGCGCGATGTGCTGATGACCAACCTGCTCGATGCGGTGGGCCGTTCGGTGCTGTCGTCGCCGGCGACCCGGCGCGCGCGCAACGTTGCGAAAGACGAGTCCAAGGCAGCGAAGTCAAGCGCCAGGAAGCCGCTCAACGTCGAGCACAACTGGCATGGCTGCGACGCCGTCACCGGCTGGGAATCGATCGACCGCGTGCTGGAAGTGGACCAGACCCCGATCGGCAAGACGCCGCGCTCATGCCCGGCCACCTATATCGGGGTGTGGGACACCATTCGCCGGCTCTTTGCCGATACGCTGGAAGCGCGCGCACGCGGCTACACGGCGTCGCGCTTCTCGTTCAACACCGGCGACGGGCGCTGCCCGGCGTGCGAAGGGCAGGGCGTGCGCACCATCGGCATGAGCTTCCTGCCGGACGTGAAGGTGGCGTGCGATGTCTGCCACGGCCAGCGCTTCAACCCCGAGACCCTGGCGGTCACCTGGCGCGGCAAGAATATCGGCGACGTGCTGACGATGGAGATCGACGAGGCGGTGGAGTTCTTCTCGGCCATGTCGAACATCGCGCATCCGCTGCAACTGATGAAGGACGTGGGCCTGGGCTACCTGACGCTGGGCCAGCCGTCGCCTACGCTGTCCGGCGGCGAGGCGCAGCGCATCAAGCTGGTGACTGAACTGAGCAAGGTGCGCGACGACATCACGCGCCGCGGCCAGAAGGCGCCGCATACGCTGTACGTGCTGGACGAGCCCACCGTGGGCCTGCATATGGCCGACGTGGCGCGCCTGATCCGCGTGCTGCACCGGCTCACGGACGGCGGGCACAGCGTGGTGGTGATCGAGCATGACCTCGACGTGATTGCCGAGGCCGACTGGATCATCGATCTTGGGCCCGAAGGCGGTGCGGGCGGCGGCACCATTGTCGGCGCGGCCGATCCGGAGGCCTTGTCGCGCAACGCGGCCAGCCATACCGGCGCGGCGCTGGTGCCGGTGCTGGCGCGGGGCAATGCCGAAGCAGGCAAGGTGGGCATCGCGTAAGGGGTTTGCGCAGGGTTGGCACAGCGAAGGGCGTACGGGCACGCCTTTCGCTTGATCATGGCTACTGGCGCGCACATCGCGTGCAACGGAGGTAACCATGAAGCATATCCGCCCCTGCCGACTCCTTGCAGCCGTGGCCCTGGCCGCTGCCGCAATTCCCGCCATGGCGCAGGCGCCGGGCACGCCGCGCGGCGCCTATGACCCGTATTCTCAAGGCGCGCGCAGCACTGACAAGTTCGACCCGTATTCCCAGGGCGCCAACGCGCCCACCCGGACCGACCTGGCGCCCGCGCCAGAGGCCCAGCCTTCGACCATGCCGGCGCAGCCTGGCGTGCCTGACACGACCATGCAGCGCGCCCCGGATCCGTACATGGGCGGCCCACGTTGGGAAAGCCCCGACCTCGGCCGCCGCGTCGGCAAGCCGAACCCGTTCCTGGATGGCAGCTGAGCCTGGCGGCCAGCGCTGCCGGCCATGCGAATGCAACCGGACTTACCGTCTCTTGTAAATCCTGCCCAGGCGCGTGACCCCGGCGACACGCTTGCGGTCGCCGGCGCGCGGGCAGCGCTGCACTGCGCGCGGCCGGCGGACGCGGCCGGCATTGCCAGCATGATGGTGGCCAGCTACAACATCCACCGCGCCGTGGGCACCGACCGCCGCTATCGGCCGGACCGCGTCGCAGCGGTGCTGGAAGAACTGGACGCCGATATCGTCGCGCTGCAGGAGGTGGAATCCGGCAGCAGCAACGACCATACCCTGGAATACCTGGCCGGCCATACCGGCATGCACGTGGTCTCGGGTTTTACGCGCGTGCGCGGCAATGCCGATTATGGCAATGCGCTGCTGGCGCGCTTTGCGCCGCAGGCGGTGAACCAGATCGACCTGACGGTGAAGGGCTGCGAGCCGCGCGGTGCCATCGATGTCACGCTGGCGTGCACGGCGTCAGGCCGGGAGAGCGCGCTGCGCGTGATTGCCACCCACCTGGGCCTGCGCCCCGGCGAGCGCCGGCGCCAGGTGCAGCAGTTACTCAACTATGTGGCCGCGGCGCCGCCGTTGCCGACCATCCTGCTCGGTGACGTCAATGAGTGGTTCCTGTGGGGCCGGCCGTTGCGCTGGCTGCATGCGTATTTCGAGCACACTCCGCACACCGCCACCTTCCCGTCGCGCTGGCCGGTGTTTGCGCTCGATCGCATCTGGGTGTCGCCGCGCGCGCACCTGGTGTCGGTGGCCAGCCACCGTTCGCCGCTGGCGCGCGTGGCCTCCGACCATCTGCCGTTGCTGGCTCGTTTTGAGGTGCCCACAGCGCCGACATAACGGCGGCTTCGATGAGCGTCCTGAAACAAAGACGGCGGTCCCGGGCGCACCGGGGCCGGCCGTTCGTCTTGCCGCCCTGATACGCCCTTGCCGGGCGCTATCTAACGCGGTGCGCGGGGTGGGCGCTCCTCGCGCTCATCGGTGTGGTCGGCCTTGTCGACCGGCACTTCGGCCGGCAGGTCTTCGGCGGCATGCACCACTTCATCGGCGATCTCTTCCTCGGGGCTTTCCTCATCCTGCGCCGTGTGGGCCTCATTCTCGCGTTGCTCGATTTCTTCCTCGATATCGTCGGTTTCCTGTTCGAGATCGGGGTCGAGCGTGCTCGGGATATGGCCCGCGTCGGCGCGCGCGGCGCCGGACGCGGTGTTCTCGCGCGAACGGCGGCCGGCGGAGGCCTGCGCGCCTTCACGCGGCACGGGCGCTGTGCCGCCCACGCGGTCACCGTGGCGTGGGCCGGTACGGTGGGTACGTACGGTCTTGCTCATCGTGCCTCCTGTTCGGTTGGCCCGGCGGATTCAGTAGTTCTCCACCGGCGATTCGCTTTCTTCTGACTGGCCGCCGCGGCGCCTGACTGAAGGCGGCTCGCCGTTCTCGTCCGGAATGTCGTGCTCGCGTTCGACATCATGGCGGCGGTCGCGCCCGGGCTTGCCGCGTTCATGCTCGGTGTCGGGGCCGCCCTTGTGCGGATCGGGGCGCTCGCTGCGGCGCCGCGTGATGTCATGGTCGGGCTGGCGATGGGTGCTCATGGCGTCTCCATGGAGGTTGGCATGGCGCTGCCGGTCAGTCGGTACCGGCGCGCAGCTCGTCTGACACGGCGCTCACGCCGCGCACCGAACGAGCCAGTTCCATTGCCATCGTACGCTGTTTATCGTCGCGCACGGTACCTTCCAGCTTGACCACGCCGTCAGTGGTGGATACACGGATCCGGGCGCGGTCCAGCACGCGCGTGTTTGCCAGGCGGGCCTGGACTTCGGCAGTGATGGCGCGGTCGCTGGCGGCTTCGGTGTCGCGCGGCGCGGCGGTGCGTCCCGTGGACGACGGCGCTGCCGGCGCATCGGCCGGGACGGCCGTGACGGCCTGGGAGGCGGCCATCGCCAGCACCGCCAGAGGCAGCGCCAGGCGGGCGATGCGGGAGCGTGGTGTCATGACGATCCTCCTGTACTTGGCGGGGCAGGGCGATTCCTGCTCCGCATCTGCCTTAGACCTGCAAGCTCCGTTCCCGGCCCCGGCGCCGGCGGTGCCTGGCTGGGTCCTGTGCGGCTTGCGGCGCAGGCGCGGCGCTGCCGGCGCGGCACACGCGGCGTAGTTTTTACAGCCGCGGCAGAAACTGCATGTGCCGTCTCCTGGCATCCGTGCGCGTGCCGGCGGGCCGTCGCTGCATGATCGGCGCGATGCTTGCGCGCTGTCGTGTGATTGCGTGCCGTCGTGTCTATAGTGGAGGAAATGCTGGCAAAAACTGGCGAGCGGCAAGTGCCGGCGAGCACAGCCCGCAACGCCGGCCCGATGCCGCGGCGGCACCCTGTGCGCCGCGTGTCGCCGGGCCCGACAGCGCAGCCGGGGGGAGCGGCTCATCCGTTGCGAGGTAGTCATGAACCTAGCCAGCATCCTGTCCACTGTCGTCCTGGCCTCGTCCGTCTCGGTGTCTTCGGCGCCGGTGGAGCGCCAGCTGCTTGCGATGACGCCCACGGACTTCGCCCAGCGCTTCAATACCGTGGCCCAGGACACCGGCTCCGGCCTGGCCTTGCCCAGTTTCAAGGTCAAGCCGGGCTGGCACCGTGCCGCGCCCAGCTCGGGGGTATCGGTGCTGGTGCGCGCCAGCCGCTCGGGCTACGTCCTCGATGAGGTGGTGGTGGTGTGCCGCGAGGTCGAGCGCTGCTTCCTGACCATCTGCACGGCCGCACTTGCGATTGACGACAGCGTCAACCCGCTGCTGCTGCAGCGCTTTATCGTGGCGCGCATCGCGACCGAGCTGGGTGAGGTGGGCCTGGTGATGTCGGGCCTGGCGTATATCGTCGTCACGCCCAAGGAGGACGATTACGTGGCCGTCGTGATCCGGCCCTACCTGCCGCAGGAACGCGGTGCTTCGCCCGGCCAGGCAAGGCGCGAGCCGAAGGACGACGGCGCGCAGCCGCCGCAGCACGGCCAGGCCTCGCCGCATGGCACGCCGCACCATCCGCACGGCCCGCTGACGCCGATCGTGTTGCACACGGCGGCGCAGAAGTCCTGAGACCGCGACCGTTCGCGTTGCCCGGGACCGCTTATGGCTGGCGCAGCAGCAGCGCCACCGGCAAGCCGCCCAGTACCTCGCGCAGGCGCAGCCGGCCCATGGGCGCGTCCAGCACATGGCCGGTCAGCGCATCGGTCCAGCGGCTGGGCTGCGGCGCACCCACGTTCAGGATAGTGTCACCCCAGCCCGCGGGCGGGATGCGCGGCATGGTCGGGTCGACCTGCGTGGCCGCCAGCCGCGTCACCACCGTGATGGCCTGGTGCGCATCCGCGGTGCGGGCAAAGGCCAGCACCTGCGGCACCAGCGCGCCCTGCGCCGCCAGCGTGCTGTATTGCCCGTCGGCAAAGAGCCGTGGTTGGGCGCGGCGTACTGCCAGCACCTGACGTATCAGCTGCTGCTTGATGCGTCCGTCGCGCCAGCGCGTTAGCCAGTGGGCCCAGCCAGCGCTGCAGCCCAGGCGCGCGCGCAGTTGCGCAAAATCGGGCGGGCGCCGGTTGTCCGGATCCACCAGGCTCAGGTCCCAGCCTTCGCATCCCTGGTAGCGGTCGGGGATGCCCGGTGCGGTCAGCTGCACCAGCACCTGTGCCAGGCTGTTGACGGCGCCGGCCACGGCAATATGCTGCGCAAACTGGCCGATATGCGCCAGCACACCCAACGGCCAGTTCGCCGCGATGGCACGCAGGAAGGCCTCGCACGCGGCTTCGTATTCCGCGTCCGGGCAGGTCCAGTTGCCGTGGCGCTTGGCTTCGCGGATGGCCTTGAGCTGCCACGCCGACACGCGCTCCAGGAAAGCGTCGACGGTGTTGCTGCCTGCAGGCTTGCCGATGTCCTCCATCGGCCACGCGCCGACCAGAGTCTGGTACAGCATCAGGCGGTCGCCGGGGTCGGGCGCCTGCGGCAGGGTCGACAGCAGCGGTGCGCACGCGCGTTCCCATGCCGCCACGGCATCGGCCCAGGCGTCGGGCATCTCGCTCAGCACGGCCAGGCGCATGCGTGTGTCCTCGCCGCGCTTGTGGTCGTGAGTCGCAGTGGCCAGCATGGCATGAGGACAGGCCAGGCGCCGCGCCGCCATGCGCGCGTGGAACTGCGCCGGCGGCAACGCCAGCGTGGCGGGGTCGCTGCCCACCTCGTTGCGCGACAGCAGCCGCCCGTAGCGGTAGAACGCCGTGTCTTCGCCGGCCTTGGCTGCCAGGGCGGGCATCAGTTGCTGCAGGCGGCGGCGCAGCACGCCGGTTTCGCTGTCGGGCGGGGCTGGCGTGCGCAGGCAGCCGCCGATAAAGGCCAGTGCCACGGCCTCGTCCGGGGCCAGGCCGGCGCGCGCCGCCTGCATGGCTTGGTCCAGCATGGCGTCGTCGGCCTGTGCGGCCGAGGTGTCGCGCGCGCCGGGTTGCGCGTCAAAGTAGCTGCGGTAGACGGGCACCGCCGCCATCAGCGCGGCCAGCGCGCGCCGCAGCGCCGCGCGTGTCAGGTCGCGTGTGCCGGGCTCCTGCTTCGCGCAGTCGTGCAGGCAGGCGGCCGCGCCTTCGTACTCGGTCACGAGGTGCCGCTCCAGCACCTCGTGCCGCGCCGCCTCGACATGGGCGGCATACGGGCGCGCATCGCCGCTGGCCGATGCCCACAGCGCGCCCAGCGGCGCCTCGCCGTTGCCGTCGTGCAGCACGGCGGCCACATCGTCCATGAAGTCGTATCCGGTGGTGCCATCGACCTGCCAGTCCGGCGCCAGGCGTTCGCGCGGGCCCAGGATCTTCTCGACCACCAGCCACGGGTGCGCCAGCCGCAGCAACGGCGGGCGCGCGGCGGCGTGCCGGTCCAGTTCGGCACGCAGCCGGCGGCAGTAGCCAGCGGGATCGGCCAGGCCGTCGACATGATCGACACGCACGCCGTCGATCCAGCCTTCGCGCAGCAGGCGGAAGACCAGCGCGTGGACGGCGTCGAATACCTGCGGGTCTTCCTCGCGCACGCCGACGAGATCGCTGATCTCGAAAAAGCGCCGCCAGTTCAGTGCCGCGGCTGCGGTGCGCCACCAGGCCAGCCGGTAGTGCTGGCGCTCCAGCAGTGCGTGCAGCCGGGTGCGGCCTTCGGCCTGCGCGGGGTCGTACCAGCCGGGCTGGGTTGCGGCCGCGGCATCCACGCTGCCTGGCGCCAGCGGCAGCGAGTGCTCGAAATAGCGCAGGTGGGCGGCATCCTCTGCGCTGGCGGGCACCCATTGCAGCTCGCCCGACACCAGCGTGTCCCAGTAGGACTGACCCAGCATCGGCAGCAGCACCTTGCCATGCAGGGCGGGGTCGCGCGGGGTCCAGTCGATGTCGAAGCTGGCGGCGCAGCGGCTGGCGCGTCCGTGGGTCAGCACGTCGCGCCACCAGCCGTTGTGGGTGGCGTCGGCCGCCATGTGGTTGGGCACGATGTCCAGCACCAGGCCGAGGCCGGCGGCGCGGGCGCGCCCGGCCAGCGCTTTCAGGCCGGGCTCGCCGCCCAGCTCGTCGCGCACGCGGGTGAAGTCGGTGACGTCGTAGCCATGGGTGGAGCCCAGGCGCGCGCTGCACACTGGCGACAGGTACAGGTGGCTGACGCCGAGCGCGGCGTAGTAGTCAACGACGGCGGCGGCATCGGCAAAGGTGAAGCCCGGATGCAGCTGCAGCCGGGCGGTGGCGCGGGGCAGGTCATGGTCGCCGCCATCGCCATGGCTGCCTGGCTGGGATTCCGGCAAGCCGGCGGGCATTATCTTGCGCGCGCCGCGGCGGGCTCGCACATGGTGGCGACGCAGGCCAGCGGCGGCAGCATGCCGGCGGACAGCTCGGCCGCGGCGCCGGGCAGGCTTTCATGCAGCGCCGCGCTCATGTCGCGGCACGGGCGTGTGCATGGCACGGCTTCGCTGCCCAGGTTCAGCCACAGGCTCAGTTCCATGCCGTCCATCAGCCGCCAGCGTGCGCACAGCGCGGCCGGCCCCAGGATATCGACGCCCGCCGACTGGCAGCCGGCCAGCCGGTCCAGCAGTTCACGGCGGCGGACGGAGAGCAGTTCGTGGTAGTACGGTGTCCAGTCGCCGTCGTCCTCCAGCTCGGGGCGCGACGCCTCGAAGGTGGCCGGGTCGTTGGGGTCGGGGATGGCCGCGGCGCGCGCATCGTCGCGGAATGCCGCGGAAGCCGCAAACTCGCGGCGCCGGCCGTCGCGCACGGCCTGTGCCAGTTCGGGCGGGTGACTGGTGAAGTAGAGGAAGGGCCGCTGCGAGCCGGTTTCCTCGCCCATGAACACCAGCGGCACCTGCGGGCACAGCAGCTGCAGCGCCACCGCTGCGCGCAGCGCATTGCGGTCGGCCAGGCCGGCCAGCCGGTCGCCCAGGGCGCGGTTGCCGGTCTGGTCGTGGTTCTGCAGGAAGCAGACGAAGGCCGTGGGCGGCAGGTGCGCGCTCGGCTGGCCGCGGCGCACGCTGTCCGCGCTTGACGACACGCCCGGCGCGGCGGCAGCGCGGTGCGCCGACGGCTCGCCCTGGTAGGCAAAGCCTTCGCCCAGCACGCGTGCAAGGTGGCGCAGCGCGGGCTCGCCGCGCCCCGCAGCCGCATCCTCGCCCTCATCGGCGCAGCGGGTGTAGTCGCGGTAGTAGCCGTCGCCCTCGCCGGTCAGCAGCACGTGCAGGGCATGGTGCGCGTCATCGTTCCACTGGGCGTCGTAGCCCTTGGCCAGCAATTCGGCATCATTGTTGTCGTTCTCCAGCACCAGGTGGAGATGGCGGTTGGCGCCGTCGCCTTCGGCCAGCATGGTGCGCAGCTCGCCGGGCAGCGCCGCCAGCCAGCCTTCGTCCTCGATCGCGTGCACGGCGTCCAGGCGCAGGCCGTCGAAGCGGAACTGCTCCAGCCAGTAGCGCGCGTTCTCGGTGAAGAAGCGCCGCACCTGCGGCCGGCGGAAATCGATGGCCGGCCCCCATGGGGTCTGCCGGTCCGCGCGGAAGAACGCGCTGGCGTAGCGGTGCAGGTAGTTGCCCTCCGGCCCGAAGTGGTTGTAGACCACGTCCAGCAGCACCATCATGCTGAGCTGGTGGGCGCGGTCCACCAGCGCGCGCAGTTCGTCCGGCGTGCCGTAGGCGGACTCCGGCGCGAATGGCAGCACGCCGTCATAGCCCCAGTTGCGCGCGCCGGGGAACTCCGCCAGCGGCATCAGCTCGACCGCGGTGAAGCCCAGCGCCGCCAGCCGCGGCAGCTGCCGAGCCGCGCCGGCAAAGCCGCCGCACAGGCCCACGTGCATCTCATAGATGATGGCTTCATGCCACGGGCGCCCGCGCCAGTCGGGGCACGCCCACGCAAAGGCGCCAGCGGCGTCGGGAGCGGGCACGATGCTGGGCCCGTGCACATCGTCGGCCTGCCCGCGCGAGGCCGGGTCGGGCACGGTGGTGCCGTCGTCAAGCCGGAACCAGTAGCGTGCCCCTTTGCTGCACGCAACGATGGCCTCGAACCAGCCATTGGCGCCGGCCGCCATGCGCACCGGACCGAGCCCGGCGATCTCCAGCCGTACCGCCTGGCCTTGCTCGGCTGCGTCCGGGGCCCACAGGCGGAACCGCACGCGGCCGTCTGGCAGCCAGGCCGGCCCGAACAGGTACTCGTGCGCAGGTTCGTCGTTGCAGGGCAGGCCCGGCTGCCTGAAGGCAGCGGGCGCCGCAAAGCAGTCGTGCGGGGCCAGGCTGGGCATGGCGGAGCGGGCGCCGGGGGCGAGAAGAAACGGGTTGGCGTGCAAATTCGGCTCCTGGCTTCCGGACAGCTGTGGGAAGTGCCAAGGGAGAGCCGGCCGGATGGCCGGTTTTGGCACGATGCGAACTCCATGCCCGCAGAACGACGCTTTGCGAGGCCGCATGCTGGCGGGGGCTACCGCCAGCGCGGGCTTTGTTACATGGGCCATTGTAGAAACTTCCGGCGCACTGCGGACGTGCGCTAGCCCACGCCCGCAGTGCCCGTCACATCGCTTACGCGGCGCGCACCGGAGATTCACCCTGCCAGGGCGCGCCGCTGGCGCGGTGCAGCAGCCGGACCGGCACCGGCTCGATGTGCCAGATGCGCTCGCAATACTCGCGGATCGCCCGATCCGATGAAAAGCGCCCGGAGCGCGCGCATGACAGCACCGACATGCGTTGCCAGCGCGCCGGCTCGGCAAAGGCCTGCGAGACTTTCTCCTGGCACTCGATGTATGAGGCGAAGTCGGCCATCAGCAGGTAGGGATCGTGCATCTGCTGCGGGTTGAACAGCGGACGGAACAGCGCCGGGTCGCCGCGCGAGAAGAAGCCCTGCTGGACCAGGTCGATCACCGCGCGCAGCTGCGGGTTGCTGTGGTAGTAGGCGGCAGGGTCGTAGCCGCTTGCACGCAGCGCATAGACTTCCGGCGCGGTCAGGCCGAACGGGAAGAAGTTGTCGTTGCCCACTGCTTCGCGCAGCTCGATATTGGCGCCGTCCATGGTGCCGATATTGAGCGCGCCATTCATCGCGAACTTCATGTTGCCGGTGCCGGACGCTTCCTTGCCCGCCAGCGAGATCTGCTCGGCCAGGTCGGCCGCCGGGTAGATGCGCTGCCCGTAGGTGACGTTGAAGTTGGGCAGGAACACCACCTTGAGCCGGTCGCGCATCTGCGGGTCGCGGTTGACCACGTCGGCCACCGAGGTGATGAAGCGGATCATCAGCTTGGCATAGGCGTAGCCCGGCGCAGCCTTGCCGCCGAACAGGAAGGTGCGCGGCTGGACCTCGGTGCCGGGGTCGGACTTGATGCGGTGGTACAGCGCGATCACATGCAGCACCGCCAGGTGCTGGCGCTTGTATTCGTGGATGCGCTTGACCATCACGTCGAACATGGAGGACGGGTCCACCACCACGCCGGTGGTGTCGCGGACCAGCTCGGCCAGCGCCACCTTGTTCTGGTGCCGCGCGGCGTGCCATTGTTCGCGAAAGCCCGCGTCCTCGGCATATGGCTCGAGCGCGCGGATCTGCGCCAGGTCGGAGATCCAGCCGTCGCCGATCGCCTCCGACACCAGCCGCGTCAGGCGCGGATTGGACAGCGCCAGCCAGCGCCGCGGCGTCACGCCGTTGGTGATGCTGGTGAACTTCTCCGGCCACATCTCGTAGAAATCCTTGAGCACGTCCTCGCGCATCAGGCGCGAGTGCAGCTCGGCTACGCCGTTGATGGCGTGGCTGCCCACGCACGCCAGGTTGGCCATGCGCACCTGCCGTTCGCCGTACTCATTGATCAGCGACAGCCGCGCCAGGCGCGATTCGTCGCCGTAGAAGCGGATCCGCACCTCGTCCAGCAAGCGCGCGTTGATCTCCAGGATGATTTCGAGATGGCGCGGCAGCACACGGGCAAACAGCGGCAGCGGCCACTGCTCCAGCGCCTCGGGCAGCAGTGTGTGGTTGGTGTAGGCAAAGGCATTCTGCGTGATGTGCCAGGCCTCGTTCCAGGGCAGGTCATGGTCGTCGACCAGCAGCCGCATCAGCTCGGCAATGCCCACGGCCGGGTGGGTGTCGTTCAGCTGCACCGCGAACTTCTCGTGGAAGCGCGTCACCGGGATGCCGTCAACGGCGAGCAGCCGCAGCATGTCTTGCAGCGAACAGGCGACGAAGAAGTACTGCTGCTCCAGCCGCAGCTCCTTGCCCTGGCTGGTCTCGTCGTTGGGGTAGAGGACCTTGGTCAGGTTCTCGGAAGTGACCTTCTTGCTGACCGCGCCCAGGTAGTCGCCGCGGTTGAAGGTATGGAAGTCGAAGGCCTCGGTGGCGTCTGCGCGCCACAGCCGCAGGGTGTTCACGGTATTGACGCGGTAGCCCAGGATCGGCGAGTCGAACGGCACACCCACCACGGTCTTGGCCGGCACCCAGCGTACGCGGTAGTGGCCGCGGTCGTCGGTGTAGTGTTCGGTGTGGCCGCCCAGGCGCACCTGCACGGCCCACTCTGAGCGCTGGATCTCCCAGGGGTTGCCGTTGCGCAGCCAGGTATCGGTCGATTCCACCTGCATGCCGTCGATGATGGTCTGCTGGAAGATGCCGTATTCGTAGCGGATGCCATAGCCGAGCGCGGGGATTTCCAGCGTCGCCAGCGAATCCATGAAGCAGGCCGCCAGCCGGCCCAGGCCGCCATTTCCCAGCCCCGGCTCGACCTCTTGCTCCAGGATGCGGTCGAGATCCAGCCCGGCAGCGGCCATGGCCTCGCGCACCTCGTCGAAGATGCCCAGGTTGATCAGGTTGTTGCCCAGGTGCGGGCCCATCAGGAACTCCGCCGACAGGTAGGCGACGGTGCGCGAGGGCTGGCCCAGGTAGGCCTCGGCGGTGCTGATCCAGCGCTGCACCAGGCGGTCGCGCACGGTATGCGCCGCGGCCTGGTAGAGGTCGTTCTGGCTGGCGTGGCCGGGCAGCTTGCCCTGGGTATGGAAGACGTGGTCGAGGAAGGCCCGGCGCAGGCTGGCGCCGGAGAGGGCGGTACGGGTGTCATCGGCATGCTCGGGCCGGATAGATTCCTTCATGGCGAGGCTCCTGCGCATGTGCGTGCGTCAAGCTTAGTGGATGGAGCAATCCCTGCAGGGAGATCGCGGCGCTGGTCTTGCAGGCGGCACTTATTGCGGGCGACCGATGGCTACGCGCGCGGCGGCGGATGGCGTGCGCCGTGCCGGCCGCCGCGCAAGGCGTCAGCCCGCGCCCGCACCACCGGGGTATCGAACAGCGCACGTACATCGGCATCGAGCCGGCGCTGCCAGTTGGGATGGACGCTGGTGGTGCCGGGCAGGTTGGGCTGCTCGGCCTCGCCCAGCAGGTCTTCCAGCGGCACCAGGCGCATGGCGGTGCGCGCCGTGCCCAGCCACGCCAGCACGGCATCGAGCGGGGCATGGGCAGGGCCCGGCACGGCGCCGCTGCACAGCCCCGCTTCGCACAGCGCCTGCCAGAGCGCGCCGCGCTCGCGCGCACGGCCGGCTTGCATCACTGCAAGGGTTTCGCCGGGCGCCAGCAGGTGCAGCCGGTCGCGCCACGCCAGGTCACGGCCGGCCCACCAGCCGGTGACTGTGGGGAGGTCATGCGTCGAGGTGGTGGCGACGGCATCGGGCGGCCAGGCTGCGGGAGGCAGGAAGGCCGGCACGGCGTCGGGCGCAGGGGTGGGCACCCGCTGAGCTGCCTCCGCGGCATCGGCTGGCGCGCGCTCTTCGCGCTGGAACCACAGCACGTCGATGCCCAGCACGCCACGGGCCGACAGCGCCGCATTCAGCTCCGGCGGCACCGTGCCCAGGTTTTCGCCGATGATGATCGCGCGGTGCCGCCATGATTCCAGCGCCACCAGCCGCAGCAGATCCTGCAGCGGATAGCGCAGGTAGGCGCCTTCGCTGGCCGGGGCACCGGCCGGCACCAGCCACATGCGTGCCAGCCCCAGCACATGGTCGATGCGCAGCCCGCCGGCATGGGCCAGGTTGGCGCGCAGCATCTCCAGGAAGGCCGCATAGCCGCGGCGGCGCAGCCCGCGCGGCGAGAACACCGCCACGCCCCAGTCCTGCCCGAGCGGGTTGTACAGGTCCGGCGGCGCGCCGGCATGGAAGCCCGCCAGGATCTCCTGTTGCCGCGTCCAGGCCTGGCTGCCGCCAGGGTCGGCGCCCACCGCCAGGTCGGAAACGATGCCGACCGCCATGCCCGCGCCGCGTGCCGCGCGCTGCGCGCGTGCCATGCCGTCGGCGGCGATCCATTGCAGGAAAGCGTGGTAGGTGACCTCATCGGCATGGGCCTGTGCAAAGGCCGTCACGGCGGCATCGCCGGGCGAGCGCAGCGTGACCGGCCAGCAGCGCCAGTCAGGCGCGGCGTTGTGGTTCATGCCGTTGGCGCTGTCGGCCAGCCGCCGGGCCTGGATGGCTTCGTAGCAGGCGTGCGCGTGCAACGCAGTGCCGCCGCGCGCGCGAAAGGCGGCGCAGTCATCGAGCGCCGCGCGCGGCAGCAGCGTTTCGCTGCGCTCCCATAGCCACCGCAGGAGGGCGTAGCGCAGTGGCGTCAGCCTGATCCAGTCGATCTCGCTGCGGGCTTCCAGCGCTTGCAGCGCCTCGCCCGCGCCGAGCGCGGCGACGGCCGCGTCCACCGCGGCCTGCCCGAATTGCACGGCGGGGTCGGCATAGAGCGGATTCAGGAACAGGCGGCTGGACGGCGCATACGGGCTATAGCGCTCGGGCAGGGCGGCAAAGCCGGCGTGCAGCGGATTGATGGCCACCGCGTCGGCGCTGGCGCCGGCCGCGCTGATGCAGCACTGCGCCAGCGCGCTCAGGTCGCCCATGCCGCAGGGCGCGCCGCGGCGCAGGCCATAGAGCTGCACTGCCAGGCCCCAGGGCCGGCTCAGTTCGCCCGCGCGGCCGGCGTGCCGCAGCGCATCGGCAACGCCGTAGCAGCGCGGCGGCGCGATCGCCAGCACGGTGTGCGCATCGCCCAGTTCCAGGCGGTGGTAGCCGCATACGTCGATGGCAGGCAGCAGCATGGTGCCGTCGCTGTTGCGCGCGCTGTCATGGTTGCCACGCACCGCGGTGCCAGTGACGATGGCGCCGTCTTCCAGCGTCATGCGGTAGGACCGCTGCGGCAGCGTATGCGGCCACGGCACCGCCACCGGCTTGCCGCGCTCGGCGGTGACCAGCGGCGGCAGTGCATGCGCGGCGTCATCGGAGGCAAGCCACGCGCGCGACGCTTCGCACTGGCCAGTGGTGGCGCCGGGCAGGCCCAGGCCGTCCAGCACGCGCCGCAGCGCGGCGTCGGAGACAGTCTGGGGCTGGTTCCAGGCATCCGTCCACCGGGGCAGCAGGCCCGCGCACAGCGCCAGCGCATGCAGCGGCGTGGGCGCGTCGTGGCGGGTGGCGCGCCGGCTCACGCTTGTACCTCCTGCGGCGCGCCCAGGGGCGGGCTTTCCTGGGGCGCGCTCTGGCGGCTGCGCGCCTGGGCCGCCAGCAGCACCAGCGAGTGGCCCGCCACCACCTGGCTGTCGGCGACCGCCTCACCTGCGAGTTCGGCCTCGGTGGCGTCGGGCCGGCTGCTGTCGAACAGCAGCGTCCAGGCCAGCGCGGGCTCGGGCAGCAGGAAGGAGGCATCGGCATCGCCGGCGTTGAGCAGCAGCAAGGTCACCTGCACGGTGTCGGCATCGGTCTCCTCCTCTTGAGCCAGCGAGCCCAGCTGCGCACGCTCCGGTTGGGGCGGCGCTGCCGCGCGCCGCAGCGCGAGCGTGCGGATCTCCGGGTCGGCCCATTCCTCGGGCGTGGGCGGCTTGCCGTCTGTATCGAACCAGGCAATATCGGCAATGCCCCGCGCCGGCTCCTCGCGCCCGTGCGCGAAGCGGTCGCCGGCCAGGGAGTGCAGCCGCCGGCGCAGGCCCAGCAGGCGGCGCACCATGTGCTGCAGCGGCTGCGCGCCGGGCGTCTGGGCCTGCTTCCAGTCCAGCCACGAGATCTCGTCGTCCTGGCAGTAGGCGTTGTTGTTGCCTTGCTGGCTGCGGCCCCATTCATCGCCGGCGGTCAGCATCGGGGTGCCCTGCGACAGCAGCAGCGTGGCCATCAGCGCCTGCGCCACGCGCGCGCGGCAGGCCAGGATGGCGGGGTCGTCGGTGGGGCCTTCGACGCTGCCGTCGGGACTCCAGTTGGCGCTGGCATTGTCGTCGGTGCCGTCGCGGTTGTCTTCGCCGTTGGCCTCGTTGTGCTTGTTGCTGTAGCTGACCAGGTCGGCCAGCGTGAAGCCGTCGTGCGCGGTGATGAAGTTGATGCTGGCCCACGGGCGCCGGTGGCGGCGGTCGAAGAGGTCGGCCGAGGCCGCCAGCCGCGCCGCCAGTTCGCCGCGGTGGCCGGCGTCGCCGCGCCAGAAGCGGCGCGCCACGTCGCGGAACTTGTCGTTCCACTCGGCAAAGCCGGGCGGGTGGTTGCCAAGCTGGTAGCCGCCCGGGCCCAGGTCCCACGGCTCGGAGATCAGCTTGACGCGGCTCAGCACCGGGTCCTGCATCAGCGCATCGAAAAAGCCCGAGCCCGCATCGAAGCCATTGCCCTCGCGCCCGAGGGTGGTGCCCAGGTCGAAGCGGAAGCCATCGACGTGGTAGCACTGCACCCAGTAGCGCAACGAGTCCATCACCATCTGCAGCACGCGCGGATGCGACAGGTTGAGCGTATTGCCGCAGCCGGTGTCGTTGATGTAGTGGCGCTCGTCGCCCGGCACCAGCCGGTAGTAGCTGGCGTTGTCCAGCCCGCGCCACGACACCGTCGGCCCCAGCGCGTTGCCCTCGCAGGTATGGTTGTAGACCACGTCCAGGATCACTTCGATGCCGGCCGCGTGCAGGCGCCGCATCGCCACCTTGAATTCCTGCAGTTGTCCGGTGCCCAGGTAGGCGGGCTCGGGCGCGAAGTACGCCATGGTGTTGTAGCCCCAGTAGTTGCGCAGTCCGCGCTCCAGCAGGAAGCGGTCCTGCAGGATGGCGTGGACCGGCAGCAGCTCGACGGTGGTGATGCCGAGCTGCACCAGGTGGTCGATAAAGCGCGGGTCGCACAGCGCGGCGAAGGAACCGCGCAGGTTGGGCAGCAGGTCGTCGCGCAGCATCGACAGGCCCCGCAGGTGGGCTTCATAGATGACCGTGGACGGCCACGGCACCGCGGGCGGGCGGTCGTCGCCCCAGTGGAAGCTTTCGTCGACCACCACCGCCTTGGGCATGGTGGGGGCGCTGTCGCGGCGGTCCGGTGTCAGGTCGCCGCGCGCACTTTGCAGGCGGTAGCCGAACAGCGCATCGGACCAGCGCACCGGGCCGCTCAACTGGCGCGCATACGGGTCCAGCAGCAGCTTGTGCGGGTTGAAGCGGTGGCCGTGCGCGGGATCGTAGGGGCCGTGCGCGCGGTAGCCGTACAGCGTGCCGAGCGCCGCATTGGGCAGGTAGCCGTGCCAGATCTCGTCGGTGCATTCCGGCAGCCGCAGGCGCGCCAGCTCCTTGCGCCCGTTGTCGGAGAACAGGCACAGGTCGATGCGCGAGGCATGGGCCGAGAACACCGCGAAATTGACTCCCAGGCCGTCCCAGTGGGCCCCGAGGGGATACGGCTTGCCCGGCAGCAGCCGGTCCGCGAACTGGCGGCTCATGGCGATGCGCCCTGGATGCCGCCGCCCGGATCGAAGCGCAGCACCAGCGTGGCCAGCGGCGGCAGCGTCAGCGCGAGCGAAGCCGGCTGCCCGTGCGAAGGCACGTCCACTGCCGCTACCGCGCCGCCGTTGCCGACATTGCTGCCGCCATACACGGCGGCATCGGTATTCAGGCATTCCTGCCAGGCACCGGCGTACGGCACCCCGAGCCGGTAGCCATGGCGCGGCACCGGGGTCATGTTGACCACCACCAGTACCACCTCGCGGCTGTATGGGCCCGCGCGGCGCAGCCACGCGAACACGCTGTTGTGGTTGTCGTCGCCCACTACCCAATGGAAGCCTTCCGGGCGGTGATCCAGCGCATGCAGCGCAGGCAGCTCGCGGTAGAGGCGGTTCAGGTCACGCACCAGCGTGTGCACGCCGCGGTGCATGGGGTGGTCCAGCAAGGCCCAGTCAAGCTCGGCATCGTGGTTCCATTCCTGCCACTGCGCCAGCTCGCCGCCCATGAACAGCAGTTTCTTGCCCGGGTGCGCCCACATGAAGCCGTAGTAGGCGCGCAGGCCGGCAAAGCGCTGCCACTCGTCGCCGGGCACCTTGCCGATCATCGAGCCCTTGCCGTGCACCACCTCGTCATGCGATAGCGGCAGCACGAAGGCCTCGGACCACGCATAGACCAGCCCGAAGGTCATGTCCTGGTGGTGCCAGGCGCGATGGACGGGCTCGTGCCCGAGATAATGCAGCGTGTCGTGCATCCAGCCCATGTTCCACTTGAAGTCGAAGCCAAGCCCGCCGCTGGCGACGCTGGCGGTCACGCCGGGCCACGCGGTGGATTCTTCGGCGATGGTCAGCGCACCGGGGCAGCGTTCGTGGACCACGGCGTTCAGTTCGCGCAGGAAGTCGACGGCTTCCAGGTTTTCGCGGCCGCCGAAGCGGTTCGGCACCCATTGGCCGGGCTCGCGGCTGTAGTCGCGGTAGAGCATGGATGCGACCGCGTCCACGCGCAGGCCGTCGGCGTGGAAGTGCTCCAGCCAGTGCAGCGCGCCGGCCAGCAGGAAGCCGCGCACCTCGTTGCGGCCGAGGTTGTAGATCAGGGTGTTCCAGTCCTGGTGGAAGCCTTCGCGCGGGTCCTCGTGCTCATAGAGCGCGGTGCCGTCGAAGCGCGCCAGCCCGTGCGGATCGGTCGGGAAGTGCGCGGGCACCCAGTCCAGGATCACGCCGATGCCGGCGTGGTGGCAGCGGTCGATAAATGCGGCGAAGGCCTGCGGCGGCCCCAGCCGCGCGGTGGGGGCGTACAGTGACAGCGGCTGGTAGCCCCAGGAGCCGCCAAACGGGTGCTCGGTGATCGGCAGCAGCTCGATATGGGTAAAGCCCAGTTCCTGCACGTACGGCACCAGCCTCTCGGCCAGGATGTCCCAGCCGCGTTGCGGGTCGTTGGCCGCCTGCAGCCACGACAGGGCATGGACTTCATAGACCGACATCGGCGCGGCATAGGGATCAGCGGCGCTGCGGCGCGCCATCCAGTCGGCATCATGCCAGGCGAAGGGGGGCGCGCCCTGGTCCGGTCCGGTCACCACCGAGGCGGTGGCCGGGGGTGCCTCGGTGGCCAGCGCGAGCGGGTCGGCCTTGTCCGGCAGCTCGGTGCCGTGCGGGTCGAGCAGGTCGTACTTGTAGCGGCTGCCGGGCTGCGCGCCCAGCGCGGCGGGGATGAACAGCTCCCAGATGCCGCTGGGGTGTCGCAGCCGCATCGGGTGCCGCGCCGGGTGCCAGCCGTTGAAGTCAGCGATCACCGAGACCCGCTGCGCGTTCGGCGCCCACACGGCAAAGCGCACGCCGTCGATGCCGTCCACGCGCTGCCACTGCGCGCCCAGGCAGGCGCCCAGCTCGAAGTGGCGGCCCTCGGCGATCAGGTGCAGGTCCAGTTCGCCCAGCAGCAGGCCAAAGGCGTAAGGGTCGGCGCTGTACTGCCCGGTGCCGTCGGACCATTGCACGCGCAGCCGGTAATCGGGCGCACTGCCCTTGTATTCGCGTGGCAGCCGCGCGGCGAAGACGCCGCCGCCGTGCAGCAGCGCCATCTCCGCCAGTGGCGTGCCGCCCGCATCGGTCAGCTGCGCCGACGTCGCCCCCGGCAGGCAGACGCGCACCAGCGTGCCGTCGCCGTCAGGGTGCGGACCCAGCACGGCAAACGGGTCATGGTGGCGGGCACCGAGCAAGGCCTCGAGCTCGTGGACCGGCAGCATGCCAGGCTTCGTACCATGGGCGGGGGTCATGGCTGGTCTCCCGGCGCCAGCAGCTTGCGCAGCAGGCGCGCCAGGCCGCTGACCGGCAGGTCGATCCAGGCCACGCGGTTGGCGGCTTCGTAGTCGACCTCATAGGCCGCCCGTTCCAGCAGGAACAGGTCCAGCAACGGCTGCAGCTGGCCGGGCGCGACCCAGGGTGTGCCCGAGTCCTGCATGTGCTGGTGGTAGCAGTTCAGGAAGGCTTCGCTGGCGGTGGTACGGAAGCGCTCCAGCAGCAGCGCGCGGCGTTCGGCCAGCTGCGGCGGCAGTTCGCTGTGGGTGCGCTCCTGGCGGTCGGTGCCGACCGTGGCCGCGGCGTAGTCCAGCGAGCGCAGCAGCCCGGCCACATCGCGCAACGGCGAGGTCTTGCGCCGGCGCCAGTCCAGCGGCAGGCCGGGCTCGCCCTCGAAGTCGACCAGGTAGGTGTCGTTCTGCGCAATCAGCACCTGGCCCAGGTGGAAGTCGCCGTGGATGCGCGTCTGCAGGCTGCCAGGCGCGGCGGCGGAGAGCTGTTCGACCAGTGCGGGCAGCGCGTCGCGCGCGGCCATCAGGGCCTGCACGTCGGTCTCGCAGGCCTGGCGCACCGGTCCCGGCACGGTGGCGGGCAGAGGCTCCAGCCGCGTCAGCGCGCGCTGCAGCGCACGCAGGGCTTGCCCGGCCCACGCGCGCGCATCACGTTCGGTGGCCGGCAACGGCGCGAAGGCGTCGTCGCCGGTGGGCCGTGCCAGCACCGCATGGAGCTCGGCCAGCCGGCGGCCGAGCGTGCCAGCCAGCGCGGCGTAGCCGTTCATGGCCTCGGCAAACTCGTCCTCGCTCTCCTGCGCGGGCAGCGCGTCATCGATGGCGCGGCCCAGGTAGTCCAGGGTCCAGTCCCAGCCATTGCCCTGGTTCAGGACATAGCCCTGCAGCAGCATCAGCGTATGCGGCACGCCATCTGGCCCGGTGCGCACCACCTCGCCCAGCAGCGGCGCCGCGTGGGCATAAGCCTGCGCCGTCAGGTAGCGCGTCATCTCGGCCTCGGGGTGGATGCCGCCAGAGACCCGGCGCACCATTTTGAGCACGGCGGTGTTGTTGTAGGACAGCGAGCTGTTGGACTGCTCGGCCGACATGTATTCGATCGGGGCGCGCTCCAGTTCCAGTTCCAGCGCGGCCAGGCCGGGCTCGGCGCGGAAGTGGATGATGTCGTTCCCGGCGTGCATCTGCACGTCATTGCGCAGCGCGCGCACCACCTCGCGCGCAAAGGGCTCGACCACGAAACCGTCGGTGGCCAGCCCCACGCGGCTGCCCTGGCGCACGCGCGCCATCGACAGGCCGTGTGCCAGCTGCGACACGCTGTCGGCGCTCTCCCGGTCCCACAGGATGCCCAGCGGCAGCTGGTAGCGTTCGGTGCGGCCAGGCAGGACCACCTCGACCTCACCCAGGTAGACATCTTCGCCGCTACTGCCGCGCGCAAATGGCAGCATATAGGCTAGGTCGATGCGCTCAATGCGCTCGTGCTTGGCGCCGAACCAGCGGCGCCGGCCGATGTAGTGCGGCAGCACATCGCTGGCCATGATGCGGCGCGAGGCGTCGGTCAGCTCCGGCCGGCCAATGTTCTGCATCACGAGGGTGATCTGGTCTGGCATCTGCTCAGGCGCCTCCACGTGCCACGACGGCGGCTGTGCCTCGTCGCTGAGCACGAACCAGTAGAAGCCATAGGGCGGCAGCGTCAGCAGGTAGGTCAGCGTGCCGATGGCCGGGAACGGCGTGGCGCCCATCATCTCCACCGGCACGCGGCCGTTGAAGGCAGACAGGTCCAGCTCCACCGCCTGCGGCGCGCGCGACAGGTTGGCCACGCACAGGATGTGCTCGCCCTCGTATTCACGCAGGTAGGCCAGGATCTTGCGGTTGCCGGGAAACAGGAAGCGCAGCGCGCCGCGGCCGAAGGCACGGTGCTTGCGCCGCAGCGCCAGCATGCGCCGCATCCAGTTCAGCAGCGAATGCGGGTCGCGCGCCTGCGCCTCGACGTTGACGGCCTCGTAGCCGTACAGCGGCCCCTGCAGCGGCGGCAGCACCAGCCGCTCGGGGTCGGCGTGCGAGAAGCCGCCGTTGCGGTCGGGCGACCACTGCATCGGCGTGCGCACGCCGTCGCGGTCGCCCAGGTGGATGTTGTCACCCATGCCGATCTCGTCGCCGTAGTAGATCACCGGCGTGCCCGGCATCGAGAACAGCAGGCTGTTCATCAGCTCGATGCGGCGGCGGTCGCGCTCCATCAGCGGCGCCAGCCGGCGGCGGATGCCCAGGTTGATGCGCGCGCGCCGGTCGGTGGCGTAGACCTCCCACAGGTAGTCGCGCTCGCTGCTGGTCACCATCTCCAGCGTCAGTTCGTCATGGTTGCGCAGGAAGATGGCCCACTGGCAGTTGGGCGGCACCTCCGGCGTCTGGCGCATGATGTCGGTGATCGGGAAGCGGTCTTCGCGCGCGATCGCCATGTACATGCGCGGCATCAGCGGGAAGTGGAAGGCCATGTGGCATTCGTCGCCTTCCGGCTCCGGGCCGGTCAGGCCGAAGTACTGCTGCGCGTCCTCAGGCCACATATTGGCTTCTGCCAGCAGCATGCGGCCGGGGAAGCGCGCGTCCAGGTGGGCGCGGATATGGCGGATGACGGCATGGGTCTCGGGCAGGTTCTCGTTGCTGGTGCCTTCTCGCTCGACCAGGTAGGGCACCGCGTCCAGGCGCAGCCCGTCGACGCCCATGTCGAGCCAGTAGCGCATCACCGACAGCACCTCGTTGAGCACCTGCGGGTTGTCGAAGTTCAGGTCCGGCTGGTGCGAGTAGAAGCGGTGCCAGAAGTAGGCGCCCGCCACCGGGTCCCAGCTCCAGTTGGACTTCTCGGTGTCACAGAAGATGATGCGGGTGCCGGCGTAGGCCTGGTCATGGTCCGACCACACGTAGTAGCGCCGCGCCGCCGAGCCGGGCTTGGCGTTGCGCGCGCGCTGGAACCATGGATGCTGGTCGGAGGTGTGGTTGATCACCAGCTCGGTGATCACGCGCAGTCCGCGCGCGTGCGCCGCGGCGATAAAGCGGCGCGCCTCGGCCAGCGTGCCGTAGTCGGGGTGGACGTTGCGGTAGTCGGCGATGTCGTAGCCGTCGTCGCGTCGCGGCGACGGATAGAACGGCAGCAGCCAGACCGTGTCCACACCCAGGTTGACCAGGTAGTCGAGCTTGACCAGCAGCCCGGCAAAATCGCCCACGCCGTCGCCGTTGGCGTCGTAGAAGGACTTGATGTGGAGCTGGTAGATGATCGCGTCCTTGTACCAGAGCGGATCGGCGTTGAGCAGGGCGGCACTGCCGGTTTCGGTAAGGCGTTTCATCCGTGTCTCCACGTATCCCTGTCAGGCGCCGTGCGGGTCGGTCGAGGCCGGCGCTACGGGTGGGCGGGGAGCGGGACGCTCCAGCGGGCGCACATGCCAGACCGTGAAGGGCAGTTGCGCCGGATCCAGCCGGATGCGCTGGAGCTTGCCGCGCAGCTCGAAGCGCCGGCCCTGCATCAGGTCGTGCACCGCCAGGCCGGCCTGGTCGGGCAGCCCCCATTCCCACAACGGGATTTCGATATCGGCCTCGTGCGCCGTGTGCGGGTCCAGGTTGATTGCGGCCAGCAGCACGTCGTCGCCGAACAGGTAGTCGGTGCCCGGCATGAAGCGCGCGAACCACAGCACCGCGTCGCTGCCGGCATGGTAGAAGCGCAGCCCCAGGTGGTTCTGCAACGCCGGGTGCCCGGCGCGGATCTCGTTGAGCCGTGAGATCTCCGCAACGATATTGCCGGGCTGCTGCCAGTCGCGCACGCGCAGCTGGTATTTCTCGGAATCAAGGTATTCCTCGCGCACCTTGCCGTTCAGCACAAAGGGCGCGCTCTCGCACAGCTCGAAGCCGCTGTACATGCCCCACAGCCCCGACAGCAGCGTGGCCAGCGCCGCGCGGATCAGGAACGCGGGGCGACCGCCCTGGTGCAGGAAGTAGGGGTTGATGTCAGGTGTGTTGACGAAGAAGTGCGGCCGGAAGAAGTCGCGAAGCGGGCTTTGCGTCAGCTCGGTCAGGTATTCGGTCAGCTCCCACTTGGCATTGCGCCAGGTGAAGTACGTGTACGACTGGCTGAAGCCCAGCTTGGCCAGCCGCGCCATCATCTTCGGCCGGGTGAAGGCCTCGGCCAGGAAGATGGTGTCGGGGTGGCGCGCGCGCACGTCGGCGATCATCCACTCCCAGAACGGCAGCGGCTTGGTGTGCGGGTTGTCCACGCGGAAGATGCGCACGCCCTGGTCGGCCCAGAACATCACCACGTCGCGCAGGGCCTGCCATAGCGCGGCGCCCGCCGGCGGGGCGGCGTAGAAGTCGACGTTGACGATGTCCTCGTATTTCTTGGGCGGGTTCTCGGCATAGCGCAGCGAACCGTCGGGGCGGTGTGCGAACCATTCCGGGTGGTCGCGCAGCCACGGATGGTCGGGCGAGCACTGGATGGCGAAGTCCAGTGCTAGCTCCAGGCCATGTCTGGCCGCCGCGTCGCGCAGGCGGCGGAAGTCTTCAAAGGTGCCGAGCTCGGGATGCAGCGCATCGTGGCCGCCTTCCTTGCCGCCGATGGCGTAGGGGCTGCCGTGATCGCCCGGCTCGGCACGCAGGCTGTTGTTGCGGCCCTTGCGGTGGGTGCGTCCGATCGGGTGGATCGGCGTGAAGTAAAGCACGTCGAAGCCCATCGCGCGAATGGCGGGCAGCCTGGCGATGACATCGTCGAAGGTGCCGTGGCGGGTCTCGTCGTTGCTTTGCGAACGCGGGAACAGCTCGTACCAGCTGGCGTAGCGCGCGGCCAGGCGATCGGCCTCAACCGGCATGGCCACCGGATGACGCGAGGCAAACGGGCGCCCCGCCGGGGTTGCCATCACTGCCTGCATCGTGGCCGCCGTGCGTGGCGACAGCAGGATCTCCTGCCGGCGGGCGTCATCGCCGGCAGCGGTGGTCAGTTCGTCGACGATGGCTGAGAGCTCGCTGTTCGTGGGTACTTTCCGGTTGTCCTTGCTGCCATTGCCCTGCTTCCCGTTCCTGGCAGGCTGCAGCAGCGCATCGGCCACCAGCCGCGCGCCTTCCTCGATCTCCAGTGCCACGTTGAGGCCGGCCGCGCGCTTCTTGCCGATCTCGTCGAGCCAGCTGGCGAAGGTGTCGCGCCAGGCCTCGACCGTGAATTCATGCCGGCCCAGCGCTACCAGCGGAAAGCTGCCTTCCCAGCGGTCGTTGATCACGGGCTGCATCGGCGCTTTGTGCCAGCCAGTCTGGCCCGGCGCACGCCACAACACCGCGGCGGCAAGCTTGTCGTGGCCATCCATCCAGATATCGGCACTGACGGTCACGCGCTCGCCCACCACGCGCCGCACGGCGAAGCGGCCTTCGTTGCAGGCGGGCTCGACGTGCTCGATGGCGATACGCGGGGCCTCCATCGCCGCCACCACGCTGCCCAGGCCGGTGGCGGCCAGCGTTTCATGGCCGTGCGGCGCGCGCGCGTCGGCGGCCGGCATGCCGGGCCGCGTCAGGGGCACCGGCGGCACTTCATAGAGGCGGATATCGGCGGGCGCCAGCGTGATGCTGGCCAGCGCATCGAGCCGGTGGTTGGCATCAAGCGTCCCGCCCGGGCCACCCAGTGACAATTCCAGGTGTGCGCTGGCGTGCGGCAGCGCGCTCAGCACGCGGTCGGCGCCCAGCGTGCCCGGCGCTGCGGGATCCGGATTGAGTACCACTGCCAGGGCGGCGGCGCCATCGGGTACCGCAGGGTCGCTACGGTTGCCTGCCGCGTCGGGCGGGGCGCAGGCGCCGTTCGGCACAGGCAGCCGTGCCAGCACCGTCAGCGGCGCGTCGGGTCCGCTCAGCAGCCGCACGGCGAGGGCCGGTGTCGGATCGCGCGCAGCCAGCCAGGTATTGGTTTCCAGAAGCTCATGGGTGATGTCGTACGGCGCACCCTGATGCACGGCGCCATCCGCGGCCAGCGGGTCGCGTGCCAGCGCGCCGCCGGTCTCGAAGCCGGCCGGCACCAGGATGCCGTCGCCAATCGCCGCGGCGGTCCACAGCGCACGCCGCGCGCTGAGCGCGTCATGGCTTGCCGGCGTCAGCGCGGGGGCGGCAAGCACCCGGCCAAACGGGCGCAGCCGCGCGATTTCCTCGGTCAGCCAGGGGCTGCGAAAGTCCCACCATGGCAGCGAGCAGAAGGCGGCGTCGAAGCCGGCGGGCGCCAGGTCATTCAGTTGCGCCGGCGTCAGTCCCGGCGTCCACGCCAGGAAGCACGGTGCACCGCGCGCCTGTGCCGGCACGGCATCACTGCGCAGCGTGCCGGTCAGCGCGGCCCAATGCCGGCCGGGCACGCGTGCCGGCGCACGGCAGCAGAAGCCCGCCGCGCCTGCCGCCCAGGCCTGGCGCAGCCGGGCCGCCCACCACTGCACCAACGCGTCGGCCGCGCGCTGGTCATGCCAGCGCAGGCGCGCGCCGGGGATGTGGCTGTCGGTCTCGTGTGGGGCGAAGGCTGGGGTCGCACTGTCGACCCAGCCAGGGTCGGGAGCTGGCCAGGCGCCGTCGGCGTGGTCGACCGCATAGCGGTCCAGTGAGATGTCGAGCAGCGGGGCCAGCCCGTGCCGGGCGCAAGCCGCGAAAGCGTCTTCGCCGGGCAGGTGCGGCCAGCCGCCGATCAGTACGTGGTCGAAGCCCAGTGCCGCCACGCGCTGGAGCGCGTGTTCATCGGCATCGGGCGTTCCGGTCAGGTCGATCTGGCAGATCCGCACAAAGTCCTCCCGGTGTTTCGCTCCGACGGAGCAACAAAAATCCCGGTCCGGCACCTCGCGGCACGCCGGCGGGATGGCACAGCCATGCGAAGTGCGTGCCAGCGCGCCCGGCCAGTCGCCATTGCGCGCCCGGCCAAGGCCCCTCAAGGGCAAGCGCCGCGGCACCTCATGTGCGCGATGCCGTACTGCTTGTAAAAACTACCGGTGCGCGCCGTGCCGATGGAAAGAACGCGCAGGGCAGTGGGGCCGATGGAGCGCGGTGTCCCCGCCGGTACGCTTCTTGCCCCTGTTGGGCAGCGCGTGTTGTTCCCGGCACGGTGGGAAGGCCGCGGAAGGAGACGCATGGACTGGTGGCTGGAGGCAGCGCAATGGCCGGCGATGGTGGTGACGGTGGTGGCCACCTGGCTGGTCGGCTCACGCCGGACCGCGCGCCGGCGGGCCGGCTTCTGGGTCTTCCTTGCCAGCAACGTGCTGTGGATTGCCTGGGGCTGGCACGGCGGCGCCTACGCGCTGGTCGTCCTGCAGCTGGCGCTGATCGCGATGAACCTGCGCGGCACGCGCGAGGCCCGCAAGGCGTGGCCGCCCGCCTCGCACCGCGCGCTTGCAGCCACTGGCGGCGCGCGGATCGAGCCGCTATCCTTGCACGAGCCCGGTGTGCGGCGCACGTCCGGCGCGAGCGAGCAACCGCCGGCGGCAGCCGGCCCCGATCGGTGACTTCACAGGTCCGCACGCGGACCAGGGCAGGTGTGTCATGGCGAAGAAGAAGATCCTGTTGCTCAATGCGCTGATTGCGGCATCGCGCGAAGGCGAGCTTGGCTGCCGCGGCGCAGCGCTGGCCGCCGTCAATCCCCACCTGAAATCGCTGCTCACCAGCCGCGCCAATGCGTTTGCGCAAGCGGCGCGGGAACTGCAGGCGTGCCTGCTTGACCTGGGGCAGCTGCCCGACATGACGGCGGCCTCGGCTGCGTCGGCCGGACGTGCCATCGGCAAGCACGGCTCGGACCGGTCCATCCTGCAAGCGGTCAGCAAGCGCGAGCACGCCGTGCAGCGGCGCTATGCGCGGGCCCTGCGCGCGCAGGTGCTGGGCGCGCGCCTGCGCGCCGTGGTGCGCCGCCAGTACCGTGGGGTGCAGGTCAGCCACGAGCTGTTTCGCGTGCTGCAGCAGCAGTACCGGACGCCGCCGGCAAGCCCGTAGCCGCCGGCCCGAGACCGCATTTCTTACAAGGTAACGAACGAATTGCACGCGCGGCCGGCCGCCACGCAGGGCGCCGCGCGGAATGCATGCCGCCCGGGGATGGCGCTCATCTTGCATTCTGCGGGACATGCATCCCGTACGGAGACCGTCATGCCCGAGCAGCCGCCCAAGCCAGCCCGACCATCGCAGGATGCGCCCCGTGCGCCGCGCCATCCCGGCAACCCGGAAGATGTGCGCAAGGGACAGGTGACCACCCCGCTGCCGCGCGACACTTTCCGCCAGCGCTTTCTTGCGCGCTTCACGGATCCCGCATACCGGCAGGAGGATGAGGCGCTGGACCGTCTCGAACGCATCGCCTGGTATGCCTACCAGGAAGGCCGCAAGGCACCCCGGACACATAAGGCCGGGCCTGGCCATGCCGATCCGGACTATGAACTCTCCGACGAGTGGCGCGCCGCCAGCGAGGCCGTGCGCAGCGCTCAGCAGCGCCAGGCCGATCCCGCCACGCCATCGCGCGTGCTGCTGGTGTGCGCCGCGGCGCGCAACGACTACACCTGCCCGGGCGAGATGTCGAAATCCTGGCGCCTGGCCGGGCGCGCACGGGAACGGCTGGAGGCGGACGGCATCGAGGTCGATCTGCTCGACCTGAGCCTGCTCGCTTCAGATGCCGACCTGCGCATCCATCCGTGCAAGGCGTGCGTGTCGACGGCAATGCCGTTATGCCACTGGCCGTGCAGCTGCTATCCCAACCATGCGCTGGGCCAGGTCAACGACTGGATGAACGAAATCTATCCGCGCTGGGCGGCCTGCCACGGCGTGCTGATCGTGACGCCCGTGTACTGGTACCAGGCTGCCAGTCCGCTGAAGCTGATGATGGACCGGCTGGTCTGTGCCGACGGCGGCAATCCCGACCCCACCAGCACACATGGCAAGGACGTGGTGCGCGCCAAGGCGTTGGAGCTGTCCGGCTGGGACTATCCCAAGCACCTGTCCGGGCGCGCCTACGGACTGGTGGTGCACGGCGACGTGGCCGGCACCGAGGGCGTGCGCCGCGCGCTGGCAGACTGGCTGGACTGGATGGGCCTGATCGATGCGGGCCCGCAGGCGCGGCTGGACCGGTATATCGGCTACTACGAGCCCTATGCCACCAGCCACGTGGCACTGGACGAAGACCCTGGCGTACAGGGCGAAGTGGACAACGTGGCGCGCGCGCTGGCGTGTGCGGTGCGGCAGTTGCGCAAGGGCGAATTGGGCGCGCCGGACCGCGGACTGGTGCCGCCGCGGCAGAAGTAGCAGGATGCAGACGGACTGACGAATCGGGGCTAGCGGAGACGACGATGGATCGCAGAGACAACTGGCGCGGCCAGCCATGGCACGAGAGCACCGTGCCTGAAGCCGATATGCGCAGCCACTATATGGGCGCCTACGGGGTCTACGACTATGACGAGCCGGTGGACCCGGGCGAGTCTGGCGGGCGCCGGGAGGCGCGGGAATGGCGGCCGGAGCGCATGCCGCCGGACGCGCCGGCGCCGCGCACCCGGGGCCTGGCCGATCCCTACCGCCAGTTCACTGGCTACAACGAGCGTATGGATCTCTACCGGGGCGCGCTGCGGGCGCGGCCGGTGGGGCCGCGCAACTACCAGCGCACGGACGAGCGCATTCTTGAGGACCTGTGCGAGCAACTCTCGCGCAGCGCGCGGCTGGACCTAAGCGATGTCGAAGTCCGGGTCGAGCAGGGCGTGGTGACGCTGGAGGGCAGTGTGCCGGACCGGCTGCAGAAGTATCGGATCGAGGATATTGCCGACGAGATCTTCGGCGTGAAGGATCTGGTCAACCACTTGCACGTGGCGCGGACGGCCGCAGCGCAAGCGCATCCGGGCCACGGCATGCGCATCTACTGAGGTGTGTCGCGCAGGTTCCAGCTGTCGTCGCTGCCGTGGTACATCACGCGGTAGTAGCGCTCGGCTGAGGCGACCAGGCGCGCGTTCTGCGCGGCATCGAGAAAGTCCTCGTGGCCCGCCCGGGCATAGGCCAGCCGCTTGTCCAGCAGCGCCTGCAGCTGTGCGACGACGGCATCCTCGCAGTCGGCATGCGTGCCGTGCAGCACGGCGCGCCCATAGCGCGCCGGATCCCTGCCCCACGGTTCCAGGCAGCTATAGCGCTCGCGCGCCGCTCGGGCGGCCTGCGGATCTACGCCCTCCAGGTAGGCCAGCACTGCGGCCATGGAAGCGCGCAGGCTGTAGATATCCAGGCCGAAGAATCCAGCGCGCTGCGCAGGCGCCAACGCTTCATTGTGCGTGTGCAGCCAGCGGATAAAGCGCGCCACCTCCAGGTTGCGCCACATCCAGACCGGGAAGCGTGTAAAGGCTGCGCCGGGCGATTCGGCTGGCAGTGGCGGGCGGCCGCGCACGTGGCGGTCGACTGCCGCGGCATCTGGCCAGTCTGCCTCGACCGCGATGATGCGGAAGCCGTGCCGGGCCACCAGGTGCGCCGTCAGCGCAGCGCGGGCGTGATAGAAATCGCTGGTGCCATGCGTGCTCTCGCCCAGCAGCACCACGCGGTGTCGGGCCAGCATATCGGCCAGCACGCCGGTGGCATTGGCAAACGGACCGCAGAATAGGCTCGCCGCCGGGTCGTCGATGGGCGGTAACGGAACCGCCGCAGCCGCAATCGCGGCGGCGGCGTGGGGGTCAGCCCGGTGGTGTGGCATGTCGCATCGGTATCCGGGATAACAGCGCCGGAGTCCTCTGCGGGGCCTGACGGGGTGGCCGGGGATCAGCCCGGAATGGTGCGCGGATCGTGGCCGAAGCTGCTGCGCGAGCGGATCTGGCCGTCGCGGCCGTGGATCAGCAGCTCGACATGCTCGCTCTGCGCCTTCGTGGTACCGGCCGCAACGGCTTCTTCCTGGGTGGCGTGGTGCGATTCCGCATAGCGCGCACCCTCGTGGATCACATCCCAGCCTTCGTCATGCGGCACGACGTGTATGTTGCTGCCCATGTTGGGTCTCCTCGACACTCGGTGCTTTCATTGTGGCGCATCTGTGCGCGCTGTCTATCCGGCGCCGTCTGACAGCCGCAAAGGGCATCAGGTTCCACTTTTCGATGGAAATCCCTGGTTATTTGTGCGGCCTCTTGTAAGCTGGACTTGGATCGCAAAAAGAGGAGCGGACCATGCGTGCAAGATTTGCCAGGGGGCTGACGCAGTCGCCGGTGACCGTGGTGGCCCGGGCGTTCGACGGAGAAGCGGTGCGCACTCCCCAGGTGGGCGACCTGGTGACGGTGTATAGCCAGGATCAGGACACCGAATTCAATATCCGCCTGTGCGAGGCCGTCGAGCCCGGCCGCTGGCGCGGCGTGGTCTACGCGATCGGCCGCGGACAGGACGTGCTGGTGACGGCCGAAGGGCTGGAGATCGACGACGTGGTTGAGGTGATGCGCGAGGAAATCGCCTCCGTCATCCCCTGCGGCCGATCCCACTGAACGCCGCACCCCGCGGGTGCGGACATTCCGGTTTTGAAGACGCCTGCGGCCCGGTTCAGGCCGGCCGCGCGGGCTGCCTTGGCACACCCAGCCACATGGCCAGTCCGCTGGCAAGCAGCAGCGCCGCGAGCAGGTAGAGGGCATTGTCCAGGCTTCCGGTCTGGGTCTTGATCTGTCCGATCACCCACGGGCTGACGATGCCGCTGGTGATGCCAATGCTGCTGATGAAGGCGATGCCGGCGGCCGTGCCCGCGCCCGGCAGGTAGCTGGGCGGCAGCGACCAGAACACCGGCAGCGCGGCAAAGATCAGCACCGCGGCCACCGACAGGATGGCCAGCATGACCGCCAGGCTGGGCAGGTGCAGCGTCAGCGCCGCCAGGGCCAGCGCGCCGCCTGCCGTGCACAGCAGGAAGTGGCGGTGGCGCTCGCCGGTGCGGTCGGAATGGCGCGCGATCAGGATCAGGCCGACCGCGCCCACGGCATTGGGCACTACCGAATACAGGCTGATCGACATCACGTCGGTGATGCCGAAGTCGCGGATCATCAGCGGCATCCAGAAGCTCAGCGCCAGCGAACCACAGGTCAGCGAAAAATAGATAAAGGCGAACAGGTACACGCGCGGGTTGCTCAGCACCTGCCGCAACGCGTGCAGCGAATGGCCGCCGGCATGTGCCTGCGCGGCGGTGTCGCGCGCCAGGTGGGCGCGTTCGCCGTCGGTTAGCCAGCTGGCCTGCTGCGGGCCATCCACCAGGTAGCGCGCGGCCACCAGGCCCAGCAGCACTGCGGGCGCGCCCTCGATCGCAAACATCCACTTCCAGCCCTGCAGGCCGAGCACGCCGGCCATGTCGCGCATGATCCAGCCGGACACCAGCCCGCCCAGCACACCCGCCACCGCCACGCCGGCAAAGAAGATCGCCATCACCGCGGCACGGCGGCGCGCCGGGAACCAGTAGGTCAGGTAGAGCACGATGCCGGGGAAGAAGCCGGCTTCGAACACGCCCAGCAGGAAGCGCAGCGTATAGAACTGCGTTGGGGTGGAGACGGCCATCATCGCCACCGAGGCCAGGCCCCACAGCACCATGATGCGCGTGAACGTGCGCCGCGCGCCAAAGCGCGCCAGCAGCATGTTGCTGGGCACTTCGCACAGCACGTAGCCGACGTAGAAGACAGCGGCGCCCAAGCCGTACATGGCGTCGCTGAAGCCCAGGTCGTGCTTCATCTGCAACTGGGCGAAGCCGATGTTGATGCGGTCCAGGAACGACACCACGTAGCAGATGAACAGGAACGGGATGATGCGCAGCCAGACCTTGCGGTAGAGCGCATCTTCATCGTGCGCAGCCAGTGCGGCGGGGGGCAGGGTGGGGGACGTCAGGCTGGATAGGGACGAAAGATCCCCTGAGACCGGATGGCTCATGAACGTTGTCTCCGTACAGTGGTGGCTGCGGCGGCGGGCAGCCGGAGGGTTCCGCCAGCGGGCAGCGTCTTGCGCGCGTTGGCCCGGGATGGTGCTGGGAAAAGAACAGGACAGGCGCGGCGGTGCCGCGCCTGTATCAGGTCAGGCGGGCGTGGCGGCCGGCATTTCAGTCACGCCTTCGCGCGCGGCGGCCATGGCGGCCAGCAGCACATCGTGGTCGCCGATATGGTTGGCCAGCAGCAGGATCAGCTGCGCATTGGCGGCCTGGCTTTGCGCCTCGTCGAGGTCGCGGTGCATCTCGATCAGCGCTTCGTAGAAGTCGTCGGGCCGCGCCAGGTTGGGTTGGGTGTTGAGCGTATTGGGCATCGGAGTCTCCGCGGTGCAGGTCTGGCCGGTCTCAGGCGGCCATGCGGCCGGGCTGCGGGGCGCGCAGGTCGGCGCCGGTGGCGCGCGCCAGCGCGGCGCGGATCGCGGCCGGGTCGGGGCGGTGCCAGCGGGCGCAGACATGCTGGTCCGGGCGGATCAGGTAGCAGGTGCCGGGCGTGGCACCGTAGCGCGCGGCGGCCAGGCCCTTGTCGTCGCGCAGCACGGTGGCATTGGTGCAGGTCACCGCCGGCTGCGCGGCGTCGGTCACGTAGACCAGCTGCAGCGGCACGCCGCTGTCTTTCAGCGCGGCGAGGTCGGCGAGCGTGCCCGCGTCGATGGCGTCAGGGTTGCCGAACAGCAGCACCGTGAAGTCCCCGCCCAGGTGCGACAGCAGCCAGCCCGCGCCCTGCGCGCCGGATACCGGCGCGTCGCAGCAGACCGTGCCGGGCACCAGCTTGCAGGCATAGCCCTGGGCGTCGTCAGCGGTGTTCAGCGGCGAGTCCTGCAGCACCGCGGGCACCGACAGCCGCCCGCTGTTGACCAGGGTGCGCGCAAACGCATGGCGCCTGGACAGCGTCAGCACCGCATCGCGGAACACGCGGCTGACCGCGCTCTTGGGCGTGATGAAGTCGGTGGAACGGGTGGAGTTGCGCAGGTTCTCGTCGGCGGCGTATTCGCGCTCGCTGGCGTAGGTGTCCAGCAGCTTGTCGCAGGCATGGCCCTGCAGCACATAGGCCAGCTTCCAGGCCAGGTTCTCGGCGTCCTGGATGCCGCTGTTGGCGCCACGCGCGCCGAACGGCGACACGCCATGCGCGGCATCGCCGGCGAACAGGATGTTGCCGTGGCGGAAGCTGTCCATGCGCAGGCAGGAGAAGGTATAGACGCTGACCCATTCCAGCTCGAACTTCACGTCCTTGCCCAGCAGCGCCTGCACCCGCGGGATCACGCGCTCAGGTGTTTTCTCCAGCACCGGGTCGGCGTCCCAGCCGAGCTGGAAGTCGATGCGCCAGACGTTGTCCGGCTGGCGGTGCAGCAGCACCGACTGGTTGGGGTGGAAGGGCGGGTCGAACCAGAACCAGCGCTCGCTCGGGAAATCCGCTTCCATCTTCACGTCGGCAATCAGGAAGCGGTCGTGGAAGGTGCGGCCCTTGCTGTCCAGGCCCAGCAGCTTGCGCATCGGGCTGCGCGAACCGTCGGCGGCCACCACGTAGCGCGCCGCCAGCGGGTAGCAGCCTTCAGGCGTCTCGATGGTCAGCACCACGCCGGCCTCTGGCGTGCCGCGCTGCTCCAGCCCGACCACCTTGTTGCGCCAGCGGATCTCGATATTGGGCAGCGCCTGCGCGCGCTCCAGCAGGTAGCCTTCGACGTAGTACTGCTGCAGGTTGATGAAGGCCGGGCGGCGGTGGCCGCTCTCGGGCAGCAGGTCGAAGCTGTAGACCTGCTGGTCGCGCAGGAACACCTTGCCGACGTGCCAGCGCACGCCCTTGTCGACCATGCGCTCGCCGCAGCCCAGCCGGTCGAAGATGTCCAGCGTGCGCTTGGAAAAACAGATTGCGCGCGAACCGGTGGACAGCGTGCAGTCGTCATCCACCAGCACCACGCGCACGCCGCGCTGTGCCAGGTCGATGGCGGTGGCCAGGCCGATCGGCCCGGCGCCGACCACGACGACCGGGTGGATGGCCGGATCGGCCCCTTTCTGTTGCTCGGCGCAGGGCTGGTACTCGAACGACAGCCGCTGGTAATCGATGCTGCTCATGCCTGTGTCTCCATCCATAGCTTGTTGCCCGACTTATTCTTTTTGGAGGTCAGTCCTGCAGTGCGGCCCACATTTCCTGGTCGCGCTGGGCGGTCCAGATGCGCGGGTGGCGGACACCGCTGGCCTCGTCATAGGCGCGCGAGACGTCGAAGGGCAGGCAGTGCTCGTAGATAAAGACCTGGCCAAACTTGGGGTCCATCGCGCGCCGGGTGTGCGCCATCGCGGCCTTCAGGTCGAGCTTCTCGGCCACGGCTTCCTTGCCGGCCTGGAACAGCGTGGTGACGAAGTCCTTGGTGTAGGCGATGCCCTTCTTCACTTCCTCCGGCGTGGTCAGCGCGGGGCCGCGGCCGGGCACCAGCTTTTCTGGCTTGAGTGCCTGCAGCGCGTCCAGCGTGGCCGGCCAGTCTTCCAGCTGGGCGTCGCCGCAGTAGCAGGCAGCGTCGTATTCGACCAGGTCGCCGGAGAACAGCACCTTCTGCTGCGGCAGCCAGACCACGGTATCGCCTTTGGTATGGCCCGAGCCCAGGTGGGCGATGCGCACTTCCAGCTTGCCCAGGAACAGCGTGATTTCCTTCTCGAACACCAGCGTCGGCCAGGTCAGGCCGGGCACGGTTTCGACGCCGGCGAACAGGCGCGGGAAGCGTTCGATCTCGGACTTCATGTCGGCCTCGCCGCGCTCGACGATCATCTCGTAGGTGCCGCGGCTGGCGATGACCTGCTGCGCGCCCTCGGCAAAGTAGGCCGACGCGCCCAGCACGCGCACCGCGTGGTAGTGCGACAGCACCACGTACTTGATGGGCTTGTCGGTGATGGTGCGGATGCGGGCGATCAGGTCCTGCGCCATGGCCGGCGTGGCGGTGGTGTCGACGATCAGCACGCCGTCGTCGCCAATGACCACGCCCGAATTGGGATCGCCTTCGGCGGTGTAGGCCCAGGCGTTCTCTGACAGCTGGGTGAATGTGACCTGCTTGGCTTCCAGGTCGGCCTGCGATGCGAATGCCTTGGACATGGCGTCTTTCCTTTGTGTGGGGAGGCGAGACGGCACCGGTCGGGGCACGTGGCTGCGTTGCGCTGGCAGCGCGGGCTGTCTCGCCCCCGTTTCTATGGATGTCTCACGACGTGGGTCGCCGTGTTCGGACGGGGTAGTGCCATCTTAGGAAACGTTGGAAAATTAATCAATAGCTAAATGATTAGCCTATGACAAATTATTTGGACGTGCCGCGAGCGCCATCGGAAGCAGGTCAGAGTCATGCGGGTAAACCCCTGTGTGCGCGGCAAGGGGAGGCGTTCGATTAATATCCGGGTTTTCCGATCACACAGGATGGCAATGGCCAGGCGCAAGGCTGGGGAAGCAGGAACGCAGGCGGGCGAGCCCGCTGCGCGCGCAGACAAGGCGCAGCGCGGCATCCAGAGCGTGGAGGTGGGCGGGCGCCTGCTGGCGGCGCTGGCCGCCGCGCGCGCGCCAATGCCGCTGGCCGCGCTGGCCGAGGCGGCGCAGCTGGCGCCGGCCCAGGCGCATGCCTACCTGGTCAGCCTGACGCGCCTCGGCCTGATCAAGCGCGACCACCTCTCCGGCCGCTACGAGCCCGGTCCGCTGTCGCTGCAGCTGGGCATGCTGCACCTGGAGCAGGACGCCGCCTGGCGCGCCGCGCAGCCCCGGGTGGATGCGCTGGCGCAGGCGTCTGGCTTCAGCGTGGCAATCAGTATTGCCGGGCCGCAGGGCCCGACCATCGTGCGCTATGTGCCGGCCAGCGCGCCGCTGCATGTCAACCTGCACGTGGGCACGGTGATGGCACTGGCCGCCACGGCCACCGGGCGCGTGTTCTGTGCCTTCCAGCCGCCGGCACTGTGGCAGCCGCTGTGGCGCGCGCAGCAGCCGGGCGCGACCGGGTCCGACCTGGCCGCCTTCAGCGCCAGCCTGGGAGAGATCCGAGAGCGCGGCATCGAGCGCAGCATCGACACGCCCAGCCCGGCCGTCAGCAGCCTCAGCGTGCCGGTGCTCGACGCCGCTGGCGTGCTGCGACTGGTGCTGACGCTGGTGGGATCGACCGGTGCCATCGACGTGGACTGGCGCGGCGCGGCAGCGCAGGCCCTGCTGGCCGCGGCGACGGACATCGGCGCCGCGCTGCGCGATGAACAGGAGCGCACGGCATGACCCGCGCGACAGAAGCCCAACAAGACCTGGAAGGCAGCAAGCCGCAGCGCGGCATCCAGTCGCTGGACAGCACCGGCCAGCTGCTGGCAGCGCTGGTGGCTGCCGGCCGGCCGCTGGCGCTGCGCGACCTGGCGCTGGCCGCGGGCATGCCGCCGGCCAAGGCGTTCCCGCACCTGGTCAGCCTGCAGAAGACCGGCCTGCTGGCGCGCGACGCCGCGGGCAATTACCTGTGCGGACCGCTGGCGCTGGAGCTGGGACTGGTCGCGCTGCAGCGGCTGTCGCCGACGCGCGAGGCGGAACCGGAGGTGGTCGAGCTGGCCGGCGCCACGGGCCTGAGCGTGGCCATGGCGGTGCTGGGGCCGCTGGGGCCCACGGTGGTCCGGCTGGAGGAATCGGCGCGGCCGCAGCACGTGAGCCTGCGGGTGGGCACGGTGCTGTCGCTGGTCCATACCGCGATCGGCCGCACCGCCGCGGCATACCTGCCAGCCAACGTGCTGGCGGGCCTGCTGGAAAAGGACGAATTGCGCATGGCCGGCGCCGCCGCGGCGGAAGTGCTTGAACCCGGCGGCAAGCTGGCACCGGCCTACGCCGGGCGCCTGGCACAGGTGCGCGCGGCCCGGCTCGACAATGCGCTGAGCCACCCGGTGCCGGGCATCGACACGCTGGCGGCGCCGGTGTTCGATCACACCGGCAGCCTGGCGCTGGTGATTGCCGTGATGGGGTCGAGCGGCAGCTTTGACAGCCGCACCGAAGGCGCCACTGCCGCGCTGGTGGGGCAGGCGGCGCGGCGGCTGTCGTGGCGCTTCGGCGCGCCGGACACGGCCTGAACTCAGGCCATCAGTTGTCCAGCTTGATATTGGCCGACTTGATCAGGCTGTCCCACTTCTCGTACTGCGCGCGGATATAGCTGCCGAACTGCGCCGGCGTGGCGGGGAAGGGCACGGTGCCCTGGCTGGCGAGCCTGGCGGCCAGGTCCGGCTGCTTCAGCGCCGCCACGATCTCGCCGTTGAGGCGGTCGATCACGGCTTTGGGCGTGCCGGCCGGCGCGACCACGCCAAACCACGCGGTCAGCTCGTACCCGGGCACGCCGGCGGCGGCCAGCGTGGGCACGCCGGGGAGCTGGTCAGAGGGCTTCTGCGTGGTCACCGCCAGCGCGCGCACGCGGTTGTCGCGGATATACGGCAGCGCGGTCGAGACGCTGTCGAACATCATGGTAATGCGCCCGCCGATCAGGTCGGTCATCGACGCGGCGCTGCCCTTGTAAGGAATGTGCGTGATATTGACACCCGCCAGGTGGGTGAACAGCTCGCCCGCCAGGTGCGACGACGAGCCGTTGCCGAACGAGCCGTAGGTCAGCTTGCCCGGCTCCTTGCGCGCCAGCGCCAGCAGCTCCTGCACAGTGCGCGCCGGCACGCTGGGATGCACCACCAGCACGTTGGGCAGGTAGGCGACCGAAGCCACCGGTGCGAAATCCTTCAGCGGATCGTAGCCAGGTTTGTCATAGAGGCTCTTGTTGACCGCCAGCGAGCCAAAGGTGCCGAACAGCAGCGTATAGCCGTCGGCCGGGGCCCGCGCCACCGCAATGGCCGCCAGGTTGCCGCCGGCGCCGGGCCGGTTGTCGATCACCACCGGCTGGTGCAGCCGCGCCGACAGCGCGTTGCCGATCTCGCGCGCCAGCAGGTCGGTGGCGCCGCCCGGCGGGAAGGGCACCACCAGCCGCACTGGCTTGTCGGGATAGTCCGCCAGCGCGGTACCGGCGGCCGTGGCCGTGAACGCAAATACCAGCCCCGCGGCTGCACGCCTGATCCAACCTTGCATCGCTGTCTCCTTTCTGTGATCTGGTGCGATGGAATGGCCGTCAGTGTGTCGCAGTGCCGGCAGGCGCGTGTTTGGGATTGGCGAAGGTCGGGTTCGCTGCCGGAGCGGGTCACTCCGGCTGGCGCAGCCGGGCGATGGTGCCGAACAGCGTTTCCAGCTCCACCGGCTTGACCAGGTGCGCGTCGAAGCCGGCTGCCTCGGTCTGCTGCCGGTCCGCCGGCTGGCCGAAGCCGGTCAGCGCCACGAAGCGGGTCAGCTCGGTGCCGGCCAGGCCGCGCATGGCGCGCACCACCTCGAAGCCGTCCATGCCGGGCATGGCCAGGTCGATCAGCGCGATATGCGGGCGGCAGCGCGGCGCCACGTGCAGGGCCTCGGCGCCGTCATAGGCAATGGTCACCTCGTGGCCGCACAGTTCCAGCAGCATGGCCAGGCTGTCGGCGGCGTCGCGGTTGTCGTCGACCAGCAGGATGCGCTGCGCCTGCAGCTCGGGCGCAACCGGAGCCTGGGCCGGCAGTGCTGCGCCCGGGCGGGCGTCTTCCTTGCGCGAGGCCGGCAGCGGCAGGCGCAGCGTGAAGGTGCTGCCTTGTCCCGGCCCGGCACTGGCGGCATCGATGGTGCCGCCGTGCAGCTCTACCAGCGACCGGCACAGCGACAGGCCGATGCCCAGCCCTCCCTGCACGTCGGCGCCCGGGCGGCTTTCCTGCATGAACAGGTTGAAGATGTCGTCGATGGCGTGTGGCCCGATGCCGCGGCCCTGGTCCTTCACCTGGACCTGCAGTGTGCGGTTCTGGATCGTGGTGGCGATCGTCACCGACGACCCGGGCGGCGAGAACTTCGACGCATTGAGCACCAGGTTCTGCATGACCTGCACCAGCCGCGTCTTGTCGGCGTGCATCGGGATCGAGCCGGCATGGGTCTGCACGTCGACGCACTGCAACTTGGCATCCAGCGCTGGCCGCGCTGCCTCGATGCCCAGCGCGATGATCTCGTTGAACTCGACCGGCTCCATGCGCAGCTCGATCCGGCCGGAGGTGATGCGCCCGATGTCGAGCAGGTCGTCCACCAACCGGCTCAGGTGGGTCACCTGGCGCTCGATCATGGCCAGGCTCCGGTTTGCCAGCGCCGTGTCCTGCGGCGCCAGCCGCATCGCCGCCAGCGCGCTGTGCACCGGCGCCAGCGGATTGCGCAGTTCGTGCGAAAGCGTGGCAAGGAACTCATTCATGCGCTGGCTGGAGCGTTCCAGCTCTTCGCGGCGGCGGCGCTCGCTCATGTCCCGCGTCACCTTGGCAAAGCCGCGCAGCGTGCGTGACTCGTCGTAAACCGCTGTCAGGGTGACATTGGCCCAGAACAGCGAGCCATCCTTGCGCACGCGCCAGCCTTCGTCCTCCACGCGCCCGACCCGCCGCGCCAGCGCCAGGTGCCGTGACGGCTTGCCGGCGGCGACATCCTCCTGCGGATAGAACACCGAGAAATGACGGCCGATGATCTCGTCGCGGCGGTAGCCCTTGATATAAGAAGCACCGGAATTCCAGCTGACGATATGGCCGTCGGGATCGAGCATGAAGATGGCGTAATCCTTGACCCCCTCCACCAGCAGCCGCAGGGTCTCTTCGCTCTGGCGCAGGGCCTCGGCGGCACGGCGCCGCTCGGTCATGTCCCGCGTGACCTTGGCGAAGCCGATCAGCCGGCCCTCGGCGTCCTTCAGGGCGGTGATGACGACGTTGGCCCAGAAGCGGCTGCCGTCCTTGCGCACGCGCCACCCCTCGTCCTCGAACCGGCCCAGTTCGGCCGCGGCCTTCAGCTCGGCTTGCGGCCAGTTCCGGGCGATCGCATCCGGCGTGTAGAACTGCGAGAAGTGCTTGCCCAGGATCTCCTCGCGGGCATAGCCCTTGATGCGCGCCGCGCCCTTGTTCCAGCTGGAGACATGGCCGCCGACGTCAAGCGTGAAGATGGCGTAGTCCTGAACGGAGTCCACCAGGGTCTGGTAAGGCACATCCGGCAGCAGGTCGGCCCGGATGTCGTGCGAACGCCCGCCCGATGGCTCGCCAGCGTCGGGGCGAGGTGCGCTTCCGGCAGGTTGCTGCGGCTCGTCGGGGTGTCTTGTCATGGCATGTCCTGAACGCGTCCTGCCGGCGTGGCCGCCAGCGCATCCGGTCCTGGTATTGCAGCAAGGATACCCCCGCCCGCAGCCTGGCAGGGCGAATCGCCGGGATGCCGGTGCGGCAGGAGGCGCCCCGGGCGCGGCTCAGGATCGGAAGCTTCCGTACGGCAAATCAGAATGTGCGGATTGCCCGCAGAAGCTGGCTCCATAGAATGGTGGCACAAGGGCTTTCGGGTCTTCCGTCCAGGGGCGCCAATGACACAGTTAGACGAATGCCACCTGCCGTGCGACGGCATGCCGTGCAGCGCAGGTTGCCATCTGGCCCGCTTCTGCCTGGGAGGCGCACGGGGGCTGCCGGGCGGCGCCCAGGGCATCTAGCGCACGGTGCGCCTGCGCAAAGGCCAGTGCCTGTACCTGGTGCTGTGCCGTTTCCGGCTGGAAGACAGCATGCTGCTGGCCGCGCTGACCGGCGCCGAACCATTGCATGCCCTGCAGAACATGCACGCGGCCATCGTGATGGCCGCGCAGCGCGGGTAGTGGAACCAAAATCGGAGGCTGTATGACGGGCAATGCGATGACGCAAGTCGAATGGAAGCGAATGGCGACCGACCCCGGCCGCAGGGGGACCACCTGCCCGGGGCTACCCGCATGGAAATCACGGGCACGCTGCAGATGCAGAATATTGTCCAGGCACTGGGGGCAGAGCCCGATGAGCAGCGCTGTGTCGAGACCGGCCTCGAGGTGCTTGCGATGGCCGGGCACCCGCCTGCGCGTGCCGTGGTGTCGATGGGCCACGGGCGGCTGCCGGCGCTGGAATTCTATGTCAATGCCGCTGTGCCGACCTGCTGCGAACTGGACAGCACGTTGCAGCACGCCATCGCCAGCCGTTTCACCAGCGTGCTGCCGCCAGGGCTGGCAGTCACGGTGCTGCCGCTGGCCGACTATGCGCAGGAGGCCGCCGACGAAGGCAAATCGTTCGACGCGGATACCCTGCGTACCTGTGCGCGCGAACTGCTGGGCCGGGGCGGTGAGATGAACCAGCGGCTCGCGGTGGTGTGTGCCTACCTGTCGGCGCTGCATGGCGCGCAGGCCGTTGCCGAGCAGCTTGGCTATCTTGAGCAGAGCCTGCTTGCGCAGGGCCAGGAGCCTCTGTCCTGGCGCCTGCGCCGCCACCGCAGCGTGGAAGGGCGGGAGCTGGCGCAGGCATTGGAAGGACTGTCTCGCGCGGCGGATGGCGCCCTGTATGAGTTCGGCACCTGCTACAGCGCTGCGCGCCAGCTACCAGCTGGAGCAGATGCAGCGTGTCCATGACCGGATCGCGTGCTTTCGCGACACCTGCCGGAGGTGCCCCGAGCCCCGGCGCGCCGTGTGCGCGGACACGGCGTGCTAAGAGGTTCTAAGGCGCGGCCAGGTCAGATACCGGCCATGCAGGTGTACTTGATGACCAGATAATCCTCGATGCCGTAGTGCGAGCCCTCGCGGCCCACGCCAGACTGCTTGACGCCGCCGAACGGTGCCACCTCGTTGGAGATCAGGCCGGTATTGACGCCCACCATGCCGTATTCCAGGCGTTCGGAGACGCGCCAGACGCGGCCCAGGTCGCGGGCATAGAAGTAGCTGGCCAGGCCGAACTCGGTGTCGTTGGCCATGGCGACGACATCATCCTCGGTTTCGAAGCGGAACAGCGGCGCCAGCGGGCCGAAGGTTTCCTCGCGCGCGACCAGCATGCCGGGGCCGACGTCGGCCAGTACGGTCGGCTGGAAGAAAGAATGCCCCAGCGCATGGCGCTGGCCGCCCTGCAGCAGGCGCGCGCCCTTGCCGAGCGCGTCGGCGATATGCTCTTCCACCTTGGCCACGGCCTTGTCGTCGATCAGCGGGCCGATGCGCACGCCATCGTCCATGCCGTTGCCGACCTTCAGGGCCGCCACTGCCGCCACCAGCTTCTGCGCAAACGCCTCATACACGCCCGCCTGCACGTAGATGCGGTTGGCGCAGACGCAGGTCTGGCCGGCATTGCGGTACTTGGACACGATCGCGCCTTCCACCGCCGCGTCCAGGTCGGCATCGTCGAACACGATAAAGGGCGCATTGCCGCCCAGTTCCATCGACACCTTCTTGATCGTCGACGCGGTCTGGGCCATCAGCATGCGGCCAACCTCGGTCGACCCGGTGAAGGTGAGCTTGCGCACCAGCGGGTTGCTGCTCATCTCGCCGCCGATGGCGCCGGCCGAGCCGGTCACCACCGACAGCACCCCGGCCGGGATGCCCGCGCGCTCGGCCAGGGCCACCAGCGCCAGCGCTGTCAGCGGGGTTTGCGATGCCGGCTTGAGCACCATGGTGCAACCCACCGCCAGGGCCGGGCCGGCCTTGCGCGTGATCATGGCAGCGGGAAAATTCCACGGCGTGATGGCCGCGCATACCCCCACCGGTTCCTTGGTCACGACAATGCGCTGGTTGCTGACCGGCGCCGGAATGGTGTCGCCATAGACGCGCTTGCCTTCCTCGGCAAACCATTCGATAAACGAGGCCGCGTAGGCGATTTCGCCACGCGCTTCGGCGATCGGCTTGCCCTGTTCGGCGGTCATGATGCGCGCCAGGTCTTCCTGGCTGGCCATGATCAGTTCGAACCATTTGCGCAGCAGCGCCGAGCGCTCCTTGGCGGTGCGGGCGCGCCAGGCCGGCAGCGCGCGGTTGGCAGCCTCGATGGCCTGGCGGGTTTCCTCGGCGCCCAGTTGCGGGACCTGTCCCACGCGCTCGCCGGTGGCTGGGTTGGTGACGTCGATGCGGCGCTCGCCGTCGACCCAGCGGCCGTCGATATAGCACTGCTGCCGCAGCAGAGAGGAGTCCTGGAGGTTCAGCATGGTTGTCTCGGTGGATGCCGGCGATGCCGGGCGTCTTGTGGATGCCTGAGACAACGATTGTAGTCCGGCTGTCTAGGTGGAAGTCTTGGGCGGGCCGGCAGGTGAGGCCGCGGACGGTGCCTCGATACCCCAGTCGCCGCATTCAAGCCAGTCGTCGCCGAGCAGTTCAATGGGGTGCTGCGTGCGGCTGGAGCCGTTGCCGCAGCCCATGTCGTCTACGGAGCAGTACTTGTCGCAGCCCCAGCAGATGCGCTCGGGGTGGCGGGGATGCAGGGGAAATTTCTTGGCCATGGCTTGAGGTTGGGAGATGCTGGGGGAATTATGTCCACATACGCAAGCCGTTGATTTGCGCGAGCGCAAGTCAGGCCGGGGCTATCCCGCTCAGTTCCATCCGTCGGCATCCAGCCGGGTCCAGCGGTCGGGCGCCTCGCCATCGGGCGAGGCCAGCAGCAGGGTCTGGCCGCAGTGCTCGCAACGGTACACAAACGCATTCTGGCCACTGGCGGTGCGCAAGGTCGCCGACTTCACCAGCCTGGGATGCGGTGGCACGTGGCCAGGCCGGTCCAGCTGCGACTCGCACAGGTCGCATAAAGACATCATTGTTTTCCTCCGCACTATCCCCGGCGTAGCAAGAATGCTGTGGTGCAGCATTCGCTTTTCCAGTATAGCGGCGGAACGATAGTGCCGTTGGGCGGCGGCGTAACGGCTATTCACCAAGGAACTCTGCCACCACTTCCAGTCCTTCAATGTGATCGGCAACCACCTTGGCGATTGTGATCAGCGGGATGGCGAGCAACATGCCCCACGCGCCCCAGAGCCAGGTGAACAGGAGCAGTGCAACAAATACGGCCACCGCGTTCATCCGCGCCATGCGGCCGGTCATCCAGGTGGTGACGACCGACCCGATCAGCGTGGCGATCAGCAGCGATCCGACCGCCGCCGCGGCCGCCATGCCGAGCGTGCCGAACTGCATGAGCGTCACCACTCCCAGGCAGACCGCGATCGCCATGGCGCCGAAGTAGGGCACCAAGTGCAGCGCCGCAGCCGCAATCGCCCAACTGCCGGCGTTGTGCACGCCGAGCCACTTCAATAGCAGCCAGGTACAGGCGCCCAGAGCCGCATTGGTCACCAGCAGCATGCCCATATAGCGGCGGATGGCGAGGTTGACCTCGTCCAGCATATGCACGCTGATCTTCTTCTCGGAAATGGTGGTCCCGGCCATCTTGATGAACTTGCGCTTGAAGGTATCGCCGGCCAGCAGCAGGAAGTACAGGAGGAAGACCACCACCACCGCCTGTCCGGCCATGGTGAAGATGCTGACCGAGCCGGCCAGCAGCATGTTGTGGACCTGGGCGGGCGTTTGCTCCACCACCACCTGCGTGCCGCGCGCGGGCGGGGGCTGGCCGGTACCGCTGAGGATGGTGGCGGCGCGGCGTACCTTCTGCCACATGGAATCGTCGCCGCTCATCAGCGCGCCCACCGAGCGCGACAGCTTTCTGGCCGTATCGGGCAGGCTGTTGACGATCGATTCCACTTGCCCCTGCAACAGGTAGGCGCCGCTTAGCAGGACGCCCAGCACGGCCAGCAGCACCACGGTGCCTGCCAGTGCGCGCGGCAGGCCCAGCCGCTGCAACGCGCACACCAGCGGGTCCAGCAGGTAGGCCAGAACGATCGCGAGCACGACCGGAATGAGAAAGTCGCGTGCGATATGCACGGCGTACAGCGAAAAGAGCGTGGCCAGCACCACCAGCGCGATGCTGGCGCGCTGCAGCGAGGCGGTGACGGCGTCACCTGGCACGACAGTGTCAGGCATTGCAGCCACGGTGCCAGGCGCGTCGGCGCCAGCATGCGGGGTACCGTCGGCGGGCAACGGAACGGGCGGGGCAGGGGGCAGCGAAGGAGCCGCGGAATCGGGGATGGTCGACATGGCCGGGCGCCCCGGCAAAAGGCCTGGCGCTGCTATGAAGATAGCTGGCCGGCAAGCGGCGGCTGTCGGACGCCGCCGCCTGCGTATGTCAGATAAGCGCGGTAGTGAGGTACCTTACAAGCGACACCGCCGGCCGGCAGCGTGTCGCCGCACGACCGGGCGGTCCGGAGACTGTAAGCTGGGAGCGTGCAGGCTCAGCCAGTCACCGTCTTGGTTTCAAGGAACTCGGCAATGCCTTCGGGGCCGTATTCACGCCCGTTGCCGGACGTCTTGTAGCCGCCGAACGGTGCGGTGAGGTCCATCGTCGCGCCGTTGATGCGCACGCTGCCGGCGCGCAGGCGGGCGGCCAGCCTGCGCGCGCGCGCCGGGTCGGACGACGCGATGTAGGCGGCCAGGCCGAACTCGGTGTCATTGGCGATGGCCACGGCCTCGTCTTCGGTGTCGTACGGCAGCAGGCACATCACCGGCCCGAAGATCTCTTCGCGTGCGATGGTCATGTCATTGCGCACGTCGGCAAAGATGGTCGGGCGCGCATAGAAGCCGCGTTCCAGCCCGTCGGGGCGGCCGGGGCCGCCTGCGGCCACGCGCGCGCCTTCCTCGATGCCCACTCCGATCAGGCGCTGCACCTTCTCGTACTGGCCGCGGTTGGAGATCGGGCCCATCTTGGTTTCGGGGTCGGACGGGTCACCTACCTTGACCGCGTTGGCCAGGGCGGCGCGATCTGCACGGCCTGTTCATAGCGCGAGCGCGGCACCAGCATGCGCGTCGGCGCGATGCAGGTCTGTCCGGTGTTGGCCATGCACTGCGCCACGCCGCTGGTCACCGCTGCCTGCAGGTCGGCATCGTCCAGGATGATCATCGGCGACTTGCCGCCCAGTTCTTGCGCCACGCGCTTGACCGTGGCCGCGGCGCTGATGGCCACTTCCACGCCGGCGCGGGTCGAGCCGGTGATGGAGACCATGTCGACATCGCGATGCGACGACAGCGCGGCGCCCACCGCGCGGCCCTCGCCATAGATCATGTTGAAGACGCCCGGCGGCGTATCCGCGGCATCCATGATCTCAGCGAAGATCCGGGCGTCCAGCGGCGCAATCTCGGATGGCTTGAGCACCACGGTGCAGCCCGCCGCCAGCGCCGGCGCCACCTTGGCCGCGATCTGGTTCAGCGGCCAGTTCCACGGCGTGATCAGCGCCGCCACGCCGATGGCCTCGCGCCGGATGCAGCTCATGCCGCGCGTGGTTTCGAACTCGAAGTCGCGCAGCGCCTGCAGCGTTGCCTGCAACTGTGCCAGGCCGATCGCGGCCTGCAGGTTGGTGGCCAGCGTGATCGGTGCGCCGATCTCCTGGCGCACCGCCTGCGCCAGGTCGCCCGTGCGCGCCTGGTAGGCGGCGATGATGCGTTCGAGCAGGGCGATGCGCGTTTCACGCGTGGACACCGACCACGCCGGGAAGGCCGCGCGCGCTGCGGCCACGGCGTGGTCCACGTCTGCCGCGGTGCCCATGGCGAGCTTGCCGGCGACCGCTTCGGTGGCCGGGTCGATGATGTCGGCCTGGGTCGCGCCCGCTGCGGGCTGCACCCACTTGCCGTTGATATAGAACTTGTCGATGACGTTCATGCCGGTTGCCTCGGATGTTTGTGGGTGGATACGGTCAGACCGGACGGTCGCCAATGATGGTGGCGCGGTTCATATGGCGCACGGCCGGGAAGTAGTCCTGCACCGCGTAATGTTGCGTCGAGCGGTTGTCCCAGAGCGCGATGGTGTCGGGTTGCCAGCGCAGGCGCACCTGGTACTCCGGCGCGGCGGCCTGGCGGTACAGGTACTGCATCATGTCCAGCTCCGCGGGCCGGTAGTCAGAACCGATGCGATACGGCTGTTCCTTGGCGAAGTTGGCGAAATGCGTGGTGAAGGCTTCGTTGACGAACAGGATCTTCTCGCCGGTTTCCGGGTGCGTGCGTACCACCGGGTGCACCATCGGCGGAAACTTGGCGCGCATCTCCGCATATTTCGCTTCGTTCAGCGCCGAGCCGAAGGTCGGCATCGCGTCGTGCACGGCCTTCAGGTTGGCGATGCGCGCCTTCATGTCTTCAGGCAGGTTCTCGTAGGCGGCGGCCATGTTTATCCAGATGGTGTCGCCGCCGACTTCCGGGCATTCCAGGCAGCGCAGCATCGAACCCATCGACGGGACCTCGCGCCAGGTAACGTCCGAGTGGTAAAGGTTCTCGCGGCCACGCGTCTTGCCATCGCGCCCGAATACAACCAGTTCGGGATGTTCCGGGTGGTTGGTAAGCATGGGATGAACTTCCAGCTCGCCGAATCGGCGCGCCACGGCTACGTGCTGGGCGGGCGTAATGGCTTGCTTGCGGAAGAACAGCACCTTGTACTTCAGCAGCGCGCGGCGCAGCGAGAGGTAGTTCTCCTCGTCCAGCGGCTCGCGGAAATCGATGCCCTCGACATCGGCGCCGATCGTCGGCGTGCAGCGGCGCACGGTAAAGGGAAAGGCTTCGTTGTCCAGCGCCCGGTAGGCTTCCGGGCTGATGGTGGTTGCGGCAGTGGCTTGCATGGGGTGTCTCCTCGGTGTTGTGGTTGCCAATGCAGGGGGGATAGCCGGCTCAGCGGAGCGAGGCCTTGATCAGGTCCGCCGCCTTTTCGCCGATCATGACGGCGGGGGCGTTGGTGTTGCCGCCGATCAGCGTCGGCATGATCGATGCGTCTGCGACGCGCAGGCCCTCCACGCCATGCACGCGCAGATCCGGGTCGACCACCGCCATGCTGTCGACGCCCATCTTGCAGGTGCCGACCGGGTGGTAGACCGTGTCCGCATGCGCGCGCACGAAGTCGCGGATGGCGGCTTCATTGCTGCTGTCGGGGCCGAAAGCGTCGGTCAGAACTTCTCTTCCGCCAGGCCGCGACCGCGCGGCTGGTAGGAGCGGCGGCCGTTCAGGCCCGGTTGCGGTACGGTTAGTAGGCGTAGTTGCGGCCCGGCCTCGAGCAGCGCCACCGTTGCGTCCGTGTCCTCGGCCAGGAGCCCAGCAACGGCGCACCCGGCAGACCCGGCGCCGATCACGATGTCGTCGAATTCGGCCGCGGGGCTGGCGGTGCTTTGCAATGCGTTGGGTTTCAATTTCTGTGTCTCCTGAGCGGCCTTGTGGCGGTGCTTTCCTGGGGACGCACGCAATTGCCGATGGGTGATACTGCCATTACCTGTTATGACAGGTCAATAGGGTCGCGCCGCGGCCTGTCATGATAGGTATAATCCGTTCCACCCAGAATTTGGAGCCGCCCAGGGCGGAACACATGTGGCGCTGCCCAGGTTCAAAGAGATCGAAAACGAGATTCGCCAGCGGATTGCCAGCAACACATGGGCGCCCGGCGCCAAGCTGCCTTCCGAGGCGGAGTTGGTGACGGAATTCGCGGTCAGCCGGATCACCGTGCGCCAGGCCTTGTCCGGGCTGCACAACGCCGGCCTGATCGAGAAGGTCAACGGCAAGGGCAGTTTCGTGACCCGTCCCTCAGACACGCCCAGCCTTGGCGCGCTGACCGGCTTCTATGAAACCGGACGCGCCCGTGGCCAGCTTGCCTACGGCAAGCTGGCGTCGGTACGGCTGGTGCGCGCGCCGGCCCATGTGGCCGCGGCGCTGCGTCTGCAGCCGGGCGAGAAGGTGCTGAGCGTGGCCACTGTGCGGTACTGGGACGACGCGGCCGTCGCGCATTTCACCCTGATGGGTCCTGAGCCGCTGATGCGCCGCCTGGTGCAGGAGGACCTGGAAACCAACGACGCCATGTCGCTGTTTGAAAGCCGGCTGGGATACCGGTTCAAGGAAGTGGCGATGGAAGCCACCGCCGTTGCCGCGCCCGCGGACGTGGCGCGCCGGCTCGGTGTTGCCGAGGGCGAACCGCTGCTGCGCCTCCGCAGCACGCCGCGTGACATCGACGACACACCGTTGTTCTGCGGCGAACTGATGTTCCGTCCGGACCGCTATGCCTACAAGTGGACACTGACGCGATAGGGCAGATGCCTGGCATCTTCAGGCGATACTGAACTGCGCCGGCGCGGTAACTTTTACCCGCGGCGCGCACTTATTACTGCGGCCGGGTCGCAGTCATGTCACTTTCCTGCATTGCCGGGCGCCGCGTTGCTAACACAGTCGCGGCGCCGATGGCCGCATAGCCCCACTGGTACGTCAGTTGCGTCTTCCGCTGCAGAGCTGCGTTCCGGCGCGCTCGCCGGCAGCCTGCGCCGTGCAGCAAGGCTTGCCGCCAACCTGCTAGATGGAGGAAGACATGAAAACAACCTTAGGCATCGGCACTGCCCTGCTCGCACTTGGCATCCTGGCGGGTTGCACCGCCACCGGCAGCACCACCGGTTCCGGCTCGCTGTCCGGCTCGGGCTCGGTCACGGAACAGAACCGCAGCCGCAGCGGCTACGGCACGCCTGGCTCCAGCACTTCTACCGGCACGTCCGGCGCGACCAGTACGACCAGCCCGAGCGGCACATCCAGCGGCAGCAGCGGTGCAGCCAGCGGTTCGGGCACGGCCCGCTGACGCCGACGCCGACGCAGCCGCCAGTGGCCTGGCACCGGCGGCTGCGAGGCTTCACGACCGGTCCCGGCCGGTAATGACGCGCGCATCGCGGCGCGCGGGAATGATGTTTTCGTCGGCCAGCCGTTGTTGCAGGTCGTTGTTGGGCACGTGGGTGAAGTCCTTGCCAATTTCCTTCGTGACGACGTCCGTGACGCCGGCGGGGAGGGCTTTGCGCAGCAGGCCCAGGAAGCGCGGCGCCGCGATCAGCGCCAGGGAGTCAAAGCGCTGCTTGTTGCGCGCATCGGCAAGATAGTCCGCCACGCGACGGGCAAACAGCTGTGCTTCCTGGTGCAGTTCATCCTCGCCGGCCGAGGATGTGACGGTGGACGGCCCGGCCTGGTGGGCACCGGGGTGCCCGGCGTCGCCCTGTACCGCGGCGTGGCCGCGCCGGCCGTAGGCGTCGCGGCGCAGGTCCGCGCGGTCGCCATGTGCTGCCGCGTCAGTGATTTCCTCAACCAGCGCCATTGGCGCGGTTGAGGCGTGCGAGGCAAAGATGCGGGCGAGGGATTCGTCCGCCACAAGGATCCAGGTGATTTTCATGATCGCTCCGGTTGCCGGTCCGAACAACGGCCCCCCCATCCCTCGCTTCAAAGGATACGCCATCCGGGCAGGGGCACGTCGCCGGACCGCAGGTGGCGCGGCGCGTAGTCACCACACGCCAAAGAACACGCCCGCCTGCTTGTACACATTGGTCTTGGCCGCCACCTCTTCGTTGGTCACCGTCACGCGCGGCTTGAGCGTGCAGAACCACTCCAGCAGCCGCAAGCGCATGGCGCTGCGCACGGCTTCGTGGCCGGGGTCGCTGCCCAGGTCGAAATATTCCTGCGGATCGTTCTGCAGGTCGAACAGCTGTGGCCGGAACCCTTGCCAGTGCACATATTTCCAGCGCGCGTCGCGCACCATCCAGGCGCGGCACTCGCCAGGATGGCGGCCCAGCGCCACGCGAGCGCCGCGATAGGCGTAGTCCAGTTCGGATACGACGAAATCGCGCCAGCTACCGGCATCGGCACGCTCGCCCGCGCGCGTCAGGTCCAGCAACGAGCGGCCCTCGATGCGGTGGTCGGCCGGCGGCAGGCCTAGTGCGTCCAGCACCGTAGGCACCACGTCGACCGCGCTGACCATGCTGGCCTGCGCGGTGCCGCGCGTGGCATCCGCCTGCGGCGAGGGATCGTAGACGATCAGCGGGATGTTCTGCACGGTGTCATAGAACTGCTCCTTCTCGCCCAGCCAGTGGTCGCCCAGGAAATCGCCATGGTCGGCGGTGAAGACGATCAGCGTGTCCTGCCAGCGGCCCAGGCGTTCGAGTTGCTCCCATAGCTGGCCGAGCCGGTCGTCGATCTGCTGGATCAGGCCCTGGTAGGCGGGGCGCACCGTGTCCGACACTTCCTGGCGCATGAAGTTGGCGCATTCTTCCTGAGTGCGGTAGGCCGACAGCACCGGGTGCGGGTCTTCCAGCTCGGCCTCGTGGCGCTGCAGCGGCAGGCAGTCGTCGAGCGAATACGCGGCGTGGTAGGGCGCGGGCGCCAGGTAGGGCCAGTGTGGCTTCACCAGCGACAGGTGCAGCACCCATGGATCATCGCCGCGCGTGGCGATGTACTGCATCGCCTGGTCCACCGTGTACGCGGTCTCGGAATGCGGCTCGGCCACGCGCGCGGGCAGGCCGGCGTTGCGCATGTGCCAGCCGGAGACGATCTCGCCGCGTTCGTTCTCGGCGCTGATCACGTAGTCGGTCCACGGATCCGCGCTATCGTAGCCTTGCTGGCGCAGCCAGTCGGCGTAGGCGCTGTGCGGCTCGGCGTGGTGGCCGTCATGGCGGTCGACTTCGGTGAAGTGGCCGCTGCGCAGCAGCGTTTCCAGCTCGGTGCCGCCATCCAGGTGCAGCCGCTTCAGGTTGGCGTTGTCCGGCATCATATGGGTCTTGCCCGCCAGCGCCAGCGCGCGGCCGCTGTGCTTCAGGTATTCGCCCAGCGTGACTTCGCCGACCGACAGCGGCACGCGGTTCCAGGTTGCGCCGTGGCTGCTGACATGGCGGCCGGTATAGAAGCTCATGCGGCTCGGGCCGCAGACCCCGGAAGTGACGAAGGCACGGTCGAATCGAACGCCGCGCGCGGCCAGCGCATCGATATTGCGCGTGCGCAGCGCCGGATGCCCGTAGCAACCCAGGTGGTCGCGCCGGAGCTGGTCGCACATGATGAAGAGGGTATTGCGGATGGTCATGATCGGTTTGCCGCGCTTCAGTCGCCGGTATAGCCGGATGCCTTTACCACCGGTGCCCACTTGCCGGCGTCAGCCTTGAGCACGCCGGCAAAGGCGTCGGCCGGGCCGGTTGCGGGTTCCAGCCCCAGCTTGAGGAATTTCTCGCGCACGTCCGGCGACTGCACGGCCTTGACGATGGCGGCGTTGAGCTTGTCGAGCACCGGGCGCGGCGTGCCCGCGGGTGCCAGCAGGCCGTAACGGCCTTCACCTTCGATGCCCTTGTAGCCAAGCTCGGTGAAAGTCGGCACATCGGGCAGCGCCACCGAGCGGTGGGTGCCGGAAGTCGCCAGCACGCGGATCTTGCCGGCGCGGTGCATTTCGGTCAGGTCAGCAAGGGTGTCGACCGAAGCCGGCACCTGCCCGCCGACCAGCGCGCTCATCAGCGGCGCCGAGCCGTTGAAGGGGACGTGCAGCATGTCGATGCCAACCTGCTTGCCGATCATCAGCCCGAAGAAATGCGGGATGCTGCCCAGCGCCGGCGAGGCGTAGGAGTTGTTCTGCGGGCCGGCCTTGAGCCATGCCACATAGTCCTTCAGCGTGCGCGCCGGGCTGGCCGGCCCGGTGGCGAGCGCCAGCTGGAAGTTGGCGGCCTGCGCCACCGGCGTGAAATCGCGCTGGATATCGTAGTTGAGCTTGCGGTAGACCAGCGGCGCAATCGTCATGACCGCCGAGTTGGCCACCACTAGGGTATTGCCATCGGCCGGCTGCGTGCGCGCGTAGTCCATCACCAGCCGCCCGCCGGCCCCGGGCTTGTTCTCGATGACCACGGTCTGGTTCAGGGTCTCGCGCAGCTTGTCGCCGACCAGGCGTGCGGCGAGGTCGGCAGTGCCGCCGGCCGGGTAGCCCACCAGGATGCGCAGCGGACGGTCCGATTGGGCGCTGGCGGGTGCGGACCATGCCGCGGCAACGGCCAGCAGGCACGCGGCGAATCGGGGAAGGAAGGTGCGAGGGCTCACGATGTCTCCAGTTTGTTGTCCGCCGGCAAGCGGCGTCGATGCAAGCTAACACCCGTCGATATAATTGACAAAGTCAACTAATTGGCAGGTGTGGCATGGCACACGACAACAGCGGCAACCGCCTGCAGCGGCCGCAGCGGCTGGTAGATTTCATCAACTACCGGGTCTACCACCTGAACCGCGTCGCGCTGAGCGCCGCGGCGCTGCACCTGCGCGCCAGGGCGGGCGTCACGCGGCGCGAATGGCGCATGATTTCCTTCCTTGGCGAGCAGCCCGGCACCCGGCTGACCGAACTGGCCGAAAGCGCCGGCCTGGACAAGGTGCTGGCCAGCCGCGCCGTCCACGTCCTGGTGGAACGCGGCTTGGTCCGCCGCGAAACGCGTACCCAGGACCGGCGCGCAGCAGCCTTCACGCTGACCGAGCAAGGCGAAGCCGTCTACCGTGCAGCGTTCGTGCAGGCGCGGGACTTCAATACGCGGCTGGCTGGCTGCCTGACGGCGGAAGAGGCGCGCGTGCTGTCGCGCTGCCTGGACAAGCTGCAGGCGCAGGCCGGTGCGATGCTGGCGGAGGCGCAAGCGTTGCCACAGCCGGAAGGGGAAGAGCCGGCGTGGGATCTGCTGCAGGTCTGGCGGGCATAGGCACTTTGTGTAGCGAGCACGCAGCGGCACGCGTTCAGGGCGCTATTGCCACCGCCGTCGTCGCGCCGAAGGTTGCGACGCAATTGCGCCCGGAGCGCTTGGCCAGGTAGAGCGCTTCGTCGCCGGCACGGAGAAAGGCGCGCAGCTCCGCGAAATCCTTTTCGTTGCCAGCGCTGTTGGCATCGGTCACCGCACCGATGCTGACCGTCAAGTGCCCGTCGGCGCCGGCCGCATTCGGAATCCGCAAGGCCTGGACGGCGGCGCGGATGGTCTCGGCCATGGCGGCCGCGCCGGCTGCGTTGGTGTGGGGCAACAGGATGGCAAACTCTTCGCCGCCATAGCGCCCCGCATAGTCGCCCGGCCGCCGCACATGGCGCTGGATGCAGGCGCCCACCGCGGCCAGCGCATCGTCACCGGCCTGGTGTCCGTAGCGGTCATTGAACTCCTTGAAATGGTCGACGTCGAGCATCAGCAGCGACAAAGGCTCGCCGTGCCGCCGCGCGCGCCGCCATTCCACGTCGGCGGCATCGTCCAGCGCGCGGCGGCTGCCCAGGCCGGTCAGGCCATCGGTGTTGACCATCCAGCGAAGGTGCTCTTCCATCTCGGCGCGGCGCCGCCATTGGCGCGACAGCAATACCGAGAGCGCGATGATGATCGCGTCCAGCGCGATGATCAGCGCGCCGAACACCCAGGCGCGCTTGTACCACGGTGCCAGCACGTCGTGGGTGGCGCGTCCCACCACGACCAGCAGCGGAAACCCCGGAATGCGCCTGAAGCTGTAAAGCCGCTGAATTCCGTCGACTGCCGCGACGCCGATAAACGTGCCTTGCGTGCCTTGCAGCAGTGGTGCAAATGACGGGCTGCCGGAGATGTCGCGCCCGATCGATTCGGCTTCATAGGGCCGCCGCATGATGATGGTGCCGTCCGTACGCAGCAGCGTCAGGGTGCCGCCCGCGCCAAGGCTTACGCCATCGAACAGCTTGCGGAAGTAGTTCAGGCGCAAGGTGCCGACCACGATGCCGGCAAAGCTGCCGTCCGGCCCGGAGAGCCGCCGGCTGATGCCGATGGACTTGTTCTCCGGCGTCAGGCGCGGCTGGAACGGCCGGCTCAGGAACAGGCCGCTGTGATCGCCGCTGCGGTGCGCCTGGAAGTAGTCGCGGTCAGAGACGTTGACCGGGCGCGGCGGCCACTGGTGCGAGTCGAATACCAGCATGCCGTTGGCGTCGGTGACCAGCAGCGAGCCCATGTCTTCGGCATTGATCGAACGGTCGAACAGCAGCCGCTGGCGCAGCGCCGGCGGTTGCGCCAGCAGTGCGGGATCGTGCATGGCTTCCACCACGCCCCCGATCGCCAGTTCGTGGATCTGCAGGTTGCGCGTGATGCTGCGTTCCAGCGTCAGCGCCAGGTTGGCCGCGGCCTCGCCGGCATTGTCCAGTGCATCCCTGCGCATCTGCACCAGCGCGAGCGCGCCAAGGGCCGCGATCATGCAGACCAGGACAAGGCTGGCGGCCACGATTAGTGAGGCCGGGCGGGAAATGGCTTTTCGGGCTGGAAAGTGAGGTATTTGACGCACGAAGGAGAGCTGTTCTGCTTTTTATGCGGCCATTGTAGTACCTGGCCGCTGCCTGGCTCAGTTGCCTTGGGCGCCAGCGTTTCGTCCCCTGGCCAGGGCATGCGTGGTGTGTGCCACTGCGCGCGTCCGGCACTACGCTGCACGCACAGTTCTTCCCTACACTTGATCATGGCGGGTTGCCGCCGCTGAAGGGAAGAACGCATGCAGCCAGAGCCTGCACAACCCAAGCCTGTGGCGCTCGCCCTGCAGGGCGGCGGCATGCATGGCGCCTTTACCTGGGGCGTGCTCGACCGGCTGCTGGAGGACGGCAGGCTGGCGATCGAAGGCGTCAGCGCCACCAGCGCCGGGGCCATGAACGCCACGGTGCTGGCCTACGGGCTGCTGCAGGGCGGCAGTGACGGCGCACGCCTGGCCTTGCATGATTTCTGGGAGGCGATCGCGCACTCGGCGCAGCGCTACAACCCGTTCCGGTGGCTGCCCTGGTTCAAGAGCAGCCATACGCTGGGCCTGAACCATTCCCCGATGTATGCGATGGCCGACATCGCGCTGCGCCTGCTGTCGCCATACCAGTTCAATCCCAATAACCTGAATCCGCTGCGCGAAGTGCTTGGCAGCCAGGTCGACTTTGCGGCACTGCGCGAGCATTGCCCGATCCAGCTGTACCTGTGTGCGACCAATATCGAGACCAGCCGGATACGCATCTTCCCGCCCGAGGAACTCAGCATCGACGCCGTGCTGGCCTCGGCCTGCGTGCCTACGCTGTTCCAGGCGGTCAGCATCGACGGCCAGCACTACTGGGATGGCGGCTATGTCGGCAACCCGGCGATCTTTCCGCTGATCTATCACTGCCAGACCCACGATGTCGTGATCGTCCATATCAACCCGATCGTGCGCCACGGTGTGCCGACCACGGCCGCGGATATCCTGAACCGCGTCAATGAGGTCAGCTTCAACTCGTCGCTGATGCGCGAGATGCGCGCCATTGCCTTCGTCACGTCGCTGATCCAGCAGGGCAAGGTCGACCGCACGGAGATGAAGGAGATGTGGATCCACTCGATCCGCTCGGACCAGACCATGGCCGCGCTGGGGGTCTCCACCAAGTACAACGCCGACTGGGACTTCCTGTGCTCGCTGCGCGACAAGGGCCGGGCAGAAGCGAGCCGGTGGCTGGAGCAGCACTACGACAGCGTGGGCCGGTGCTCCAGCATCGATATCAGCGGAGAGTTCCTGTAGGCCAGACCGGCTGTGCCAGCCGCCACGTCAGGTTGGCGCGTGCCTGCGCCTCGTAGCGCGCCTGGAACAGATCGGTGGTGTAGATGCGTGGGCTGGCCAGCAGCGCACCCAGGAAGGCGCGCTCGGCGACGTCATAGGCGGCGTCGTCCAGGTCGGTGCGTTCGGCCCGCAGGTTGGCGCCATTTTCCTGGAAGCGCGCGCGGCTGCAGCCCAGCGCCGCCAGGTCGATATCGGCGGTGAAGCGGCCAGCCAGGCTTGCCGGCACTTCGGCGTGGGTGGTTTCCAGGATAAGGGCGGCCACGCGCGCGGCGGCGGCGATGGTGCCGCCTGCCCAATGGCGCAACCATTCGGCGCTGCGTTGCTCGTTGTCCGTGGCGCCGGGCACGTAGATGACGTCGTGGCACCAGAGCGCCAGCTCCACCTCGTCGGTATCCGGTATCGCGCTGCGCGCCCAGTCCAGGTCGTGCAGGCAGCGGCGTACATGGTCGAGGGTGTGGTAGTGCCGCGTCGGTTCACCGTAGTAACAGGCGAGATCGGTATAGGCGTCGGCCGCGCGCGTGCCGCCCGCACGTGTCCACAGGGCGACAAAGCGGTCTTGCAGGGGGAGGGCTGGCGTCGGAGTCATGCGTGCGGGCGCTCCGTGGTATTGGCGTGGTCGGCGGTCAGCGCTTCGAGCAGCGCCTGGGCCTCCCGCCAGTCCGCGGTATCGGTGCCCTCGCTGAAGCTGCCATGGATCCGGGCCAGCGCTTCACGCGCCGCGTCGCCCTTGCCTTGTTGACGCCACAGCCGGGCCAGGCTCAGGGTGGCCTGCAGTTCCAGCGGCTTTGCACGTTGTTCGTGGGCGACCGTGATGGCCCGGTGCAAGCAGGCCTCGGCTTCCACCTGCGCGGCTGGCGGCGCGGGGTGCTCTGCCGACAGCTGCAGCAGCATCTCGGCGCGCAGCCGGTACACGGTTGACTCATCGAGCCGCTCTCCGGTCTCTTCCACCAGCGCCTGTGCCTGCGTGAGCACGTCCAGCGCGGCGGTGGTCTGGCCTGCCCTGCCGCAGGCCTCGGCAACCAGGGCCAGGAGGTTCGGCATGCCCAGTCTGCCGCCGGTGGCCTCATAGGCGGCTACGCCCTGGCGCGTCAGCGCAACGCCTTCCTGGTGACTGCCCAGCTCCGCCATCGCCCAGCCCTGCAGGACGGTGCCCCACGACAGGTAGATCGGAAAACCCTGTTCGCCCGATATGGCGATGGCGGCTTCGGCATACTCCTGTGTCAGCCGGACTTCGTGCCGGCATCGATGCTGTTCCGCGGCAAATACCAGGCACAGCGCAAGGTTGTATGCATCCGGCCGGGCCCGGGCCATGGCCAGCGCCTCCTGGCAGCGCGCCAGTGCCTGGTCCGCCAACCCCTGGTACCACAGGATCCAGCCCAGCGTACTGGTAGCGTGGACGGCCGGGTCGCGCCCGTAGCCCGTCAGGAAGTCGTACGCTGGTTGTTCAGGATGCGGCACCGCGAGCACCGCCTCAACATGCTTGCGCGCGGCGTCCAGCATGCCGAGGCGGAACAGCGTGGCGCCAATCGCGCGATGGCCCTCCGCCAGTTGCTTGGGCTTCTGCGACTTCATGGCCAGCGCAAGCAGCCGCTTGCCCAAAGGCAGCGAGACCTGGTATTGCGCACGCAGCTGATAGAACGCCCACAGCCCCAGTTGTGCCGAGAACAGGTAGGGCGTCTGCTGGCCTTGCTCGCACAAGGCCAGCGCCCGCCGGTAATTGCCCTCCACTTCGGGTGATGCCTGGCCCCGGGCCGCAATCAGCGCGGGCCCGAGCGCAAGCAGCAGCGTCAGTTCCTGGCGCGCGCGCTCGGCACTGTCGGGTTGCCGCTTGATCAGGTCGATGGCGGTGCTCAGGTGCCGGATCGCTTCGGCCTGCGCGGAGCGCAGCAGTGCCTGCTGGCCGGCGCAGTGCAGGTACTCGACCGCCTTCGGGATGTTGCCGCTGAGGCTGTAGTGGTGCGCCAGTTCGCTGCAGTAGTCCTTGAGCCGGCCATGGAAGAGCGCCTCGATGGCCTGGGCGGAGCTTTCATGCAACGCGCTGCGCCGCTCGGTGAGCAGCGAGCTGCCGGCCACCTCCTGGGTCAGCGCGTGCTTGAAGGCGTACTCGACCTCAGGGAATGCCGGACGTTCGTAGACGAAATCCGCAGCCTGCAGGTCGGCCAGCAGCGGATGCAAGTGGTCTTCCGGCAAGCCGGTCACGCGCAGGACCAGGCTCAGCGGGAACTCCTTGCCGATCACGGCCAGCGTTTGCAACAGCTCCTTCTGGGCCAGCGGCAACCGATCGATACGGGCGGCCAGCACGCCTTGCACTGTGGTGGGGATATGGAGCAGGGCCGGCGCAGTTTCGATGCGGTAGCAGCCGGGCTGGCCGAGCAGCGTGCCTTCCTCGGCCAGGGTCTGGACCACTTCCTCCATGAAGAAGGGGTTGCCTTCGGTCTTGTCGAGGATCAGCCGCTTCAGCGGCACCAGGCTGCGGTCGTCCCCGAGCAGCGCGGTCAGCAGTTCCTGCGCCTCCGCCTGCCCCAGCGGCTGCAGCTGCAGCTGCGAATAATGCCCGTCCGCATTCCAGTGATGGCTGTACTCCGGCCGGTAGTTCACCAGCAGCAGGATCCGCGCGCCGGGTACATGGTCGATCAGCATGTTGAGGAACGCCTCGGTCTCACCGTCCAGCCATTGCAGGTCCTCGAAAATGACTTCCAGTGGCTGGTTGAGGCTTTCCCGGACCAGCAGCCGCGCGATGGCGTCGAAGGTACGCTGGCGCCGGATGGTCGGGTCCATGGTCGGCAACGGCGAGTCGGGCTCAATGGTGCCGAGCAGGTAGAGCAGGTAGGGCAGGTGCTCTTCCAGCGAACGGTCCAGCGTCAGCAGTCTGCCGGTGACCTTTTCGCGGCAGCTGCGATCGCCGTCCTGCGCCGTGATCTGGAAATAGCTCTTCAGCATCTCGATCAGCGGCAGGTAGGCAAAAGCCTTGCCGTGCGAGACCGAAAAGGTCTCCAGCGCCAGGCAGCCCTGCTGCGACCTGACCTTGAATTCATGGAACAGCCGGGACTTGCCGACCCCCGCTTCGCCGACCACTGCAACAATGCACCCGTGCCCCGCCTTGGCCTGCTCCAGCGCCGCGTGCAAGTGCGCCAGCTCATCCTGTCGCCCGACAAACCTGGCCAGTCCGCGGTGCGCTGCCACCTGCAGGCGCGTGCGCAAGGCACCCAGGCCAACCACCTCATACACCGCGAGCGGGTCGCGCACGCCCTTGACATGGGTGGTCCCCAGCGCCGTGAACTCGAAATAGCCTTCGGTGAGCCTGTGAGTCGATTCGCTGACCAGGATCGACGCCGGCGTGGCAATCCCCTCCATGCGCGAAGCGATATGGATGGTGTGCCCGACCGGATCGTAGTCGGTATGCAGGTCATCCTTGCGGATCGAGCGCACCACGACTTCGCCGGTATGGACGCCGATCCGGATCTGCAGCGGAATGCCTTGCTCCAGCCGCACCCGGTCGCTGTGGCGATGCATCGCATCCTGCATGCGCAGCGCCGCGTAGAGCGCGCGCAAGGCATGGTCCTCGTGGGCAATCGGCGCGCCGAACAGCGCCAGGATGCCGTCGCCGAGGAACTTGGCCACATAGCCCTCATAGTGGTGGACGGCTTCCATCATCAGCGTCACCACGGGGTCGATCAGCCGGCGCGCGTCTTCGGGGTCCAGGTCCTGCGTCAGCGCGGTCGAGCCCGCCATGTCGGCAAACAGCGCGGTGATGGTCTTGCGCTCGCCGGCAGTCTCGCCCCTGGCCTCCATTGCAGCCTGCTCGGCCAAGATGCGCCCGGCAAGGTGGGGCGGCGTGTAGAGGACCGGGGCCGTGGCCGCAGGCGGCACTGGCGTGGAAGCAGTGCTGGCAGGGGCGTCGGACAGCGCAAAGCCGCAAGCGCGGCAGAATTTCGCGGCTGCAGTGGCCTCTTCGCCACACTGTGGGCAGGCTCGGCCAAGCCTTGCCCCGCATGCCTCACAGAAGTTGGCTCCCGCAAGGTTCGCGAAACCGCAACTGGTGCAGCGCATTTCGCCTCCTGGCCGTCGTTGGTCGCCTGGACGGTACTCAACACTATTAGAGGTGGGATCGACGGGGATGGCAAGGCGGTGCTGCCTGATGACAGTGCGTCCAGACTGCTCCAGGCCAAGTGACTGATCTTGCACCGACTCGGGATGTACGCTTATTCCCCGCGCTCGTCCCTGACCTGCACCTTGCCGTCCGCCACCCGGACCGGGAACGTCGCCACCGGTTCGTAGGCGGGCGGGGACAGCGCCTCGCCCGTCAGCAGGGAAAAGCGCGAGCCGTGGCGCGGGCAGACGACTTCCTGGCCTTCCACGTCGCCGCCGCAGAGCGGCTCGGCCTCATGCGAGCAGAGGTCCTCGATGGCGTAGTAATTGCCATCCACATTGAATACCGCGACCTGGACGCCATCGACATCGACGCTGCGGCAAGTGCCGGGCGCGAAGTCCTGGGCTTGGGCGACATCGATCCAATCACTCATTTCAGAGCAGCCCCAGTTCCAGGCGTGCCGCCTCGCTCATCCGTTCTCTCGACCAGGGCGGGTCCCACACCAGTTCCACCTCGACATCTTCCACCCCGCTGGCTTCCATCACGGCGCCCTCCACCACGCCAGGGAATGTCTGCGCCACCGGGCAGCCCGGTGCGGTCAGCGTCATGCGGATGCCCACCTTGCCGCTGGCTTCGTCCACCGATAGCTGGTAGATCAGGCCAAGGTCGTAGATATTGACCGGGATCTCGGGGTCGTACACCGTGCGCAAGGACGCTATCACCCGCCCCTCGAGGCTGTCCGGCTCAGGCTCGAACCTGTCTTCGTGTTCCCTGGCCTTGTGCAGCCAATCGATCATGCTCATGGTTTTACTCCGTTGAGACCGGCCTGGCGCTGTTCTCCAAAGCGGCTTGCATGGTATGCCACGCCAGGGTGGCGCACTTCACGCGTGCCGGGAACTCGCGCACGCCGGCCAGGACCTCCAGCTTTCCCATCGGCACCTCGGCCTGCCCCGGCGCTCCGGTCACCAGCGCGTGGAAGCCGGAGAACAAAACCCGCGCCTGCGCCTCGGTCTTGCCTTTGAGCGCTTCTGTCATCAGCGAGGCCGAGGCGGTGGAGATGGCGCAGCCCGAGCCCTCGAAGCTGGCGTCCTCGATCACCCCGTCGCGGATTCTCAGGTACAGCGTCAACCGGTCGCCGCACAGCGGGTTGAAGCCCTCGGCGCTGCGGTTCGCTGCCGCCAGCCGCCCGAAATTGCGCGGCGAGCGGCTGTGGTCGACAACCACTTCCTGGTAGAGGTTGCGCAGGTCAGACATCAGGCGAATACCTCCTGTGCCGCGCGCACGGCAGCAAACAGTGCATCCACTTCTTCACGCGTGTTGTACAACGCGAAGGAAGCCCGCACCGTGGCAGGCACGCCGAAGCGCTCCATCACCGGCATGGCGCAATGGTGGCCGGCACGGACCGCCACGCCGTGCTGATCGAGGATGGTGCCGACATCGTGCGGATGGATGCCGTCCAGGGTGAACGAGAGGATGCTCGCCCTGTCGGCAGCCGTGCCGATCATGCGCAGGCCGGCGATCCTCGCTGCCTGCGCGCCGGCATAGGCGAGCAGCGCGTGCTCGTGGGCGGCGATGGCTTCCAGGCCGACCGCGCGCACGTACCTGATGGCGGCGCCAAGGGCGATGACGCCGGCGATATTGGGGGTGCCGGCCTCGAACTTGTAGGGAAGCTCGTTGTAGGTGGTCTTGCGGAACGTGACCTCGCGAATCATGTCCCCGCCGCCCTGGTAAGGCGGCATGGCATCGAGCAGCGCGGCCTTGCCGTAGAGCACGCCGACGCCGGTGGGGCCGTAAAGCTTGTGCCCGGAGAACGCGTAGAAATCGCAATCGAGGGCCTGCACGTCGACCTTGAGGTGCGGCACGGCCTGGGCGCCATCGATCAGCACCGGGATGCCATGGAAATGCGCCAGCTCGATGATGTGTCGCACCGGGTTGACGGTGCCAAGCGCGTTGGAGAGGTGCGTCAGCGCGACCAGCCTGGTGCGGGAGCCGAGCAATTGCGCGAACTGCTCTAGCATCAGCTCGCCGGCATCGTTGATCGGTGCCACCTGCAGCAAGGCGCCGGTGCGCTGGCACGCCAGTTGCCACGGCACGATATTGGAGTGGTGCTCCATCGCGCTGATCAGGATCTCGTCGCCCGGGCGCAGGCGCTGGCCGAAAGTTGCCGCCACCAGGTTGATCGCCTCGGTGGTGCCGCGCACGAACACGATTTCCTCGCGCCCGGCGGCGTTGATCAAGTCTCGCACTGCGTCGCGCGCGGCCTCATAGGCATCCGTGGCGCGCTGGCTCAGGGTATGCACGCCGCGGTGGATATTGGCGTTGAGCGCGCCATAGTAATGCGCTTCGGAATCGATCACGCTTTGCGGCTTCTGGGTGGTGGCGGCGTTGTCCAGATAGACCAGCGGCTTGCCGTTGACGGTCTGGCGCAGGATAGGGAAATCCTGCCGCAGCCGCTCTACCTCCGGGCTGGCGACCGTCAACGCTTGCTCCACGGCCATCAGTTCATGCGCAGCCGTGTTCATGGCAGCTCCTTCACGGGCTCCGGCAGCCGGCCGCGCAAAAGCGTTTCCAGCCGCGTGCGTAATGGGGCAGGGCCGAGCCGCCTGACGACCTCCTCGGCGAAGGCAAAGGTCAGCAGGGCACGCGCCTCGGCATCGTCCATCCCACGCGAGCGCAGGTAGTAGATCTGCTCGGGATCGAGCTGGCCTACGGTGGCGCCGTGGCTGCATTTGACGTCGTCGGCATAGATCTCCAGTTGCGGCTTGGTGTCGACCTCGGCGTTGTCGGACAGCAGCAGGTTGCGGTTGGACTGATGCGCGTCGCTGTGCTGCGCATCGGCATGCACCACCACCTTGCCGTTGAAGACGGCGCGCGAGGCGCCCGCCAGCACGCCTTTATAGAACTCGCGACTCTTGCTGTGCGGGCTGGCGTGGTCGATGCGGGTGTGGTGGTCAATATGCTGCCGCCCGCCGGTCATATACAGCCCGTCCAGCGAGCAATCGGTATGCTCGGCATTCAGCCCGACTTCAATGTCGACCCGCGCCAGGGCGGCGCCCAGGGCAAAGGAACTGGAGGCGACGCGGCTGCCATGCCGCTGGTCCAGGTTCACGCCGGCGATATGGAAGGCCTTGAGGCTCTCCTGCTGCAGCTTGTGATGTTCGACCTGCGCATCGCGCTCGGCAACGATGTCGGTGATGGTATTGGTGCAATAGGCCAGGCCATCCAGGCCCGCGTGATGCTCCACGATGCAGACCTGGCTGCCGGCTTGCGCCACCACGAGGTTGCGCGCATGGGTTGCCAGCTCGCCAGCCGTGGCGAGGAACAGCAAGTGGATTGGCTGTTCGGGGACGGTGCCCGCCGCCACGCGGATATAGGCGCCATCAGTCATGAGCGCCATGTTCAAGGCGGCGAAACCGGACGCAAAACCGGACGGGTACTCGCTTGCGCGACGCACGAGCAGCGCTTCCAGGCAGTCCGGCGCGCGCTCCAGCGTCGCGGCCAGGCTGGCCAGCTCCGTGCCCGCAGGCAGGGCACCAATGCGCGACCATTGCGGCTGGTGCACGCCATTGACGAACACCATCAGGTGCGCGCCGGCCAGGGCGAGCGCCTCGATCTGCGCTGCCACCGCGCCGTCCAGGCCGTCGCCGCCCTGCGGCAGTGCCACGGCAAAGCGGCTTCGCTCGAGTGCGGCCACGCTGGTGTATTTCCAGTCCTCCTGGCGCAGCGTGGGGAACCCGGCCTGGGCGAAATACTCCAGCGCCTGCCGGCGCGCGTGCGCAAGCCAGCCCAGGCGGCGGCCGGGCAGTGTGGCCTCGACGCGGGCGAACTCGGCGAGATAGTGCTCCAGTCCGCTTGCGCTCATGTTGAAGACTCCATCCCGGCATAGCCGTGCCGCTCCAGCTCGCGCGCCAGCTCGGGCCCGCCAGACCTGGCGATGCGGCCTTGCGCAAGCACGTGAACCTGATCCGGCACGATGTAATCGAGCAGGCGCTGGTAGTGCGTGACCAGCACAATCGCGCGTTGCGGGCTGCGCATGGCCTCGATGCCCCTGGCGACGATCTTGAGCGCGTCGATGTCGAGGCCAGAGTCGGTCTCGTCGAGAATGGCGAGGCGCGGCTCCAGCACCGCCATCTGCAGGATCTCGTTGCGCTTCTTCTCGCCGCCGGAGAAGCCCTCGTTCACCGATCGGTAAAGCAGGTCCTGGTCCATCTCCATGAGCTGGAGCTTGTCCTTGACCAGGGCGAGAAAATCCATGGCGTCCAGCGCTGGCTGGCCGCGGTGCTTGCGGATCGCGTTGAGCCCCGCCTTGAGCAGGTAGATATTGGAGACGCCGGGAATTTCCACCGGATACTGGAAGGCGAGGAAGATGCCAGCGCGGGCGCGCTCTTCCGGCGGCATGCCAAGCAGGCTGGTGCCGTCATAGAGGACCTCGCCCTCTGTCACGGTAAAGCGGTCGCGCCCGGCCAGTACGTGGGCCAGGGTGCTCTTGCCCGAACCGTTCGGGCCCATGATGGCGTGCACCTCCCCGGCCTTCACGGCGAGGTCGATGCCGTGCAGGATGGGCTTGTCATCTACGCTGACATGCAGCTTGCGGATCTCAAGCATGGCCGGCTTCTTTCATCCAGTGCGCCCTGCGGCGCGCGCCGTGCGCGCCACGTTTACCCGATGCTGCCTTCCAGGCTCACGCCCAGCAGCTTCTGCGCTTCCACCGCGAATTCCATCGGCAGCTCCTTGAATACTTCCTTGCAAAAACCGTTCACGATCATAGAAACCGCATCCTCTGCGCTGACCCCGCGGCTCTGGCAATAGAACAACTGGTCCTCGCCGATGCGCGAGGTGGAGGCCTCGTGCTCGACCTGGCCGGTGGCGTTCTTAACCTCGATATAAGGGAAGGTATGGGCGGCGCATTTGTCCCCCAGCAGCAGCGAATCGCACTGCGAGTAGTTGCGTGCGCCAACCGCGCTCCTGGCCATCTTCACCAGCCCGCGGTAAGCGTTCTGGCCGTGGCCGGCCGAGATGCCCTTGGAAAGGATGGTGCTCCTGGTGTTCCTGCCGAGGTGCGTCATCTTGGTCCCGGTGTCGGCCTGCTGGTAGTGGTTGGTCAGCGCGACTGAATAGAACTCGCCGACCGAGTCGTCGCCCTGCAGGATCACGCTCGGATACTTCCAGGTGATGGCGGAGCCGGTCTCCACCTGGGTCCACGAAATCTTCGAGCGCGCGCCGCGGCAGTCACCGCGCTTGGTGACGAAGTTGTAGATGCCCCCCTTGCCGTCCTTGTCGCCCGGATACCAGTTCTGCACGGTCGCGTACTTGATCTGTGCGTCTTCCAGCGCGATCAGCTCCACCACCGCGGCATGCAGTTGGTTCTCGTCGCGCATCGGCGCGGTGCAACCCTCCAGATAGCTGACGTAGGCGCCCTGGTCGGCGATGATCAGAGTGCGTTCGAACTGGCCGGTGTTGCGGGCATTGATGCGGAAGTAGGTCGACAGCTCCATCGGGCAGCGTACCCCGGGCGGGATATAGCAGAACGAGCCGTCGCTGAACACGGCGGAGTTGAGCGAGGCGAAGAAGTTGTCGGTATAGGGCACGACCGAGCCGAGATACTGCTGCACCAGCGCCGGATGCTCCCGCACCGCCTCGGAAAACGAGCAGAAGATGATGCCGAGTTCGCCCAGTTTCTGCTTGAAGGTGGTGGCCACCGAGACGCTGTCGAATACCGCGTCCACGGCCACGCCTGCCAGCAGTTCACGCTCGTGCAGCGGCACGCCCAGCTTTTCGTAGGTGCGCAACAACTCCGGATCGACCTCGTCCAGCGTCTTCGGTCCCGCCTTCTGGGAGTGCGGCGCTGAATAGTAGGCGATCGCCTGGTAGTCGATGGGCGGGTGCTTGACCGTCGCCCAGTGCGGCTCGGACATTGTCAGCCAGTGGCGGAAGGCCTTGAGACGCCACTCCCGCATGAATTCCGGTTCGCCCTTGATGGCCGAGATCATGCGGATCACGTCCTCATCCAGCCCGCACGGTACCGTGTCCGTCTCCACGGGCGTGTAGAAGCCATGCTTATAGCCCTGGTTGATCAGTTCGTCGAGCTTGCGTGCCGGGGTTGCCATGATCTGCCTTCGCTTGCCACTGTCACCTGAATCACTGAATGTCGGCTTGCGGCCCGTTTGTGCGTCGGGCGCGCAAGGCGCCAATATCCACCGGGTGCAATACCGGTTGCGCCATATCTGCCAGCGTCACGCCATTCAGTGCGCTAAAAATGACTCGATTGATCGATTGCCAGTTGGCACGGATGGCGCACAGGCCCTCCTGCGCACACAGGCCGGCAGCGACACTGCACTCGGTCATGCCGGCCGGGCCTTCCATGGCGTCAATCACCTGTGCGATCGAGATCTGTTCCGGCGGTCGCGCCAGCTGATAGCCGCCATTGGCACCGCGCATGGACTCCAGCAAGTGGTGTCTTGCCAGCATCTTCAGAATCTTGCTTGCCGTCGGTACCGCCACGCCGATCGCGGCGGCGACCTCTGCGGCACTGTAGATTCGGCCCGGGTTTCGCGCCAAGTGCGTCATGATCACCGTGCCATAGTCAGTCAGCTTGCTTAGTCTGAGCATCGTCGCCACCAGTATTTGCTAATTAGAACTAATTCGGTCCTCATTTGTTCCGACATCCGGGTTCGAAGTCAGGCCAGGATCCGGGGGATCCGCTGGCACAAGGTGGCGGGCGACGGTGTATAGATGATTATCTGCGCGAGCGGCGAGGACTCAGGCATGGTCAACCAACCCATTACCGTCATCACCGGCGCGAGCCGCGGCTTGGGCCGCGCAGCCACGCGCCGTCTGGCCACAGTTGAAGGTCATCTGGTCGTCGCCACGGCGCGCAAGCCGACGGACCTCGCGGCGCTTGAGACAGAACTCCAGCTTGGGGGGCATCCGATTGCATGCCGTCCCCTTGACGTCACGGAGGAAGGCTCGGCGGCCGCGCTGGTCAGCTGGCTGACCGAACGCTTCGGTCGCGTGGACGTGCTGATCAACAACGCTGGTGTTTCACTCGATCACTACAGCACCAGCCTGCTCGAACTGCCGCTCGAGACCCTGCGCCGCACCCTGGAAACCAATCTGTTTGGCGTGCTGCGGACCACCCAGGCGTTGGCGCCACTGCTGCGCGCCAGCCGCGCCGGCCGGGTGGTCAACCTGGCTTCGGGCATGGGACAGCTGGCGGAGATGGGCAGCGGCGTGCCGGCCTACCGAATCTCGAAAACGGCGCTGAATGCCGTCACGCGCATCCTGGCCGCCGAGATGGCCGATAGCGGTGTCAAGGTCAACTCGGTGTGCCCCGGCTGGTGTCGCACCGACCTGGGCGGCCCCGATGCGCCGCGCTCGCCGGAGCAGGGCATCGACACTGTGATCTGGCTGGCAACGCTGCCCGACGATGGCCCCACCGGCGGGTTCTTCCGCGATCGCCAGCCGATTCCGTGGTAGCCCCGGAGGGTTCGCGGCAGCCGCGTCGAAAACGCGGCTTCGAGCATCCGGATAGCGGCGGATTTCCCTACTCGGAAGGGCCATGAGAAAACCATGCAATCTGCTATGCTGAACCAGCGGAATCGCCCATATAAGCAGGCGTCGGCAGTTCATCATTGCAGATTGCGCCAGCAACTGTTTTCAAGTCTGTCCGGAGTCTGAATCCTGCAAGAGGAGACGACCATGCGCATTTCACCTTCTCTGTACGGTGTTCTGCTGGCCGCATTGATTGGACTCGGTGGTTGCGCCATGCCGGATAAGCCGAAGCCAACCATGCCTTCGTTATACGAACGGCTTGGTGGCATCCAGGCAATTACAGCGGTCGTCGACGATTTTGTTGGAAATGTTGCTGCCGACGCGCGTATCAATGCAAAGTTCGCCACGGCCAATATTCCGCGTTTGAAGACGAGACTGGTTGAACAGATTTGTGCTGGCGCAGGAGGGCCATGCACTTACTCTGGGCGTGACATGAGGACCGCCCATGCCGGCATGGGAATCACCAATGGCGAGTTTGATGCGCTGGTGGAAGACCTGGTGAAGTCGCTTACCAAATTCAAGGTGCCGTCTCAGGAACAGAAAGAGTTGCTCGGCATGCTAGGGCCAATGAGGAAGGACATCGTCTCTCGATAGCCCTGCTTTCCCTCAGCCTCGCGTCGGCCCACTAACGACCGGGCTGCCACGCGCTCGGCCATGCGCCCCGGAGGGCTGTAGTGCCGCGCGGTAATACCTTGACACCCACAACCTCATCAGAGACATAGCCCAATCGCTAACGTATGTCACGATCCGGCGCCCCCAGCCCGCGCGCTCCGGACTGGCCACTGCTACGCCCCGGAATCGGGCTCGACCGCGGCCGGCACTTGCAGGCTGCGCTCCAGCAGCGTCAGGTCGTCCCGCAGCAATTGCAGGATGGCTGCCGGACCCGGCTTTTCCAATGCGCGGCTGGCGGGCAATTCCACCGAACGTAGCGCCATATCCGCGATCTGTCCTGCGACATCATCCATGGAAACCTGTCCGGCGGGATTGAACCACCACGCGGTCCAGTTGCACATGCCTATGATCGAGAACGCCGCGACTTTCGCGTCCACCACGCGGAACGTTCCATGATCGATGCCGAATTCGATCGCTTGCCGGAACTGCTCGAGCACCGCGCGGCGCGACTGTTCCGCCATCTTGCGCTGCTTTAGCGGCAGGTTGTGTTCGTTGCGCTCCACCACGCGGAACTGCAACGGGTGCGACAGGATCAGCGTGGCATGGCGCAGCACCAGGTGGCGCAGAATGCCGGCAGGCGTGCGCATCGCTTCAGGGATGGCCTCGGTCGCCAGTTGCGCAGCGGTGCGCGTGACCGCGGTGGTCAGTTCCTCGAGGATGGCTTCCTTGCTCTTGACGTAGTAGTACAGCGCGGGGCGGCTCAGTCCCACTGCGTCGGCAATGTCGTTGAGTCCGGTGCCATCGAAGCCACGCTCGATGAAGAGGCGGGTTGCAACTTCCAGGATCGAGTCCCGCAGTGCGTCGCTCTTGGTCTGTGTCTTTGCCATGGACTGCCATTCAGTTTTTCGACGCAGGCGTCGAGACGCCACCACGATAAACAATAAGACGCGGACGCGCCACCCCAATGGCCGGCGGCTCGCACTGAATCCTTTGAAATAGTGTCACAAAGATCACTTCTATCCGTGATTCGACACGGCTGCGAATAAATTTACGCTAACGTCGAAAAATAGACTATTCTGTAAAAAACGGAGTGAGATGATGACAAGTTCCAAGACGCCCCCCCACGCATCGCCCGCGGCAGCCGGCCCGATTGCCGGGTTTCTCAATACCGACTGGAACCCGCGCGACGTGCCACCCGGCACGGTGACGCGCAACGTCGTGCTGCGTACGGAGGATGGTGCAGCCACGGGTGGCTCGCTCTACGCCGCAGGCCAGCCGGATACGGTGGTCTGCATCATGCATCCGCGTGAATTCATGGCTTGCCACTACCTGATTCCGGACATCGTGGAAGCGGGCTGCGCGGCGTGGTCGCAGTCGCCGCGTTCGGTCGGCAACGACCAGCGCCTGGAGCACGAGTTCGCGCTTTACGACGTGGCCGCAAGCGTGAGCTACCTGCTTGAAGCGGGTTTTCGCCGCATCGTGCTGCTCGGCAATTCCGGAGGCAGCGGCTTGTACGCCTTGTATGTCCAGCAATCCAACGCAGCCCCCGCGGCACGGATCCCCAGGACGCCTAGCGGCCGCGCCACCAATCTCGCGTCAGCGACGCTGCCGGCGGTGGATGGCGTCGTGTTTGTCGCGCCGCACCCGGGGCAGGGCGTGCTGCTGCAGGGCTGCATCGACCCGGCCGTGAGCGATGAATCTGATCCGCTTTCCGTCGTTCCGGCGCTCGATGCGTTCTCGGCTGCCAATGGCTTTGCGCCGGCCCCTCAGTCCTCCGCGTACCACGCTGACTTTGTGGCGCGGTATCGCGCTGCGCAGGCCATACGGGTGCAGCGCCTCGACAACCTGGCCAGGACGATGATTGCCGAGCGCATGGATGCTCGCGCGGAAGTGAAGCGCAACCCCGGTACCGTCAGCGATGCCATCCGGCGCCGCGCCGCCCACACGCAGCTCTTCACCGTGTGGCGCACGGATGCCGACCTGCGCTGCTTCGACCTGTCGCTCGATCCGTCTGAGCGCAAGTACGGATCGCTCTGGGGCGCGGACCCGTTTGCTTCCAACTACGGTTCAGTCGGCTTCGCACGTGTCTGCTCGCCAGAGAGCTGGTTGTCGACGTGGTCGGGGCTGTCGTCGAACGCGGCGCTGTCCCGGACCGCCCCGGCCATTCACCAGCCCACCCTGCTGATCGAATACACAGCTGACCAGGCCTGCTTTCCAGGCGTCATCGCGGACATCTTCCACAGCATAGCCAGCACTGACACGCAGCACCACCGCGTGCGCGGCGACCACCACGGCCGCGCGCTGGCCAAGGGCGAGGAGCCTGGCCGCTATGCGGCGGGCCGCCTGCTGCAGAGCTGGCTGCGCGAGACCTTTCCCCAATAACGAACCCGACCAATCCGATCCGGAGACGCAACGATGTTTGCAAGTACCGCTTCACCAGATGCCGGCGCGCCGCTGTGCCTGCACGGCGTCGACCATACCGCCAGGCCGACCTGGCGCCTGAAGGAAACCGTCACGTTCTATCGCGACATCCTGGGCCTGCCGCTCATTCACACGATCTCGGCACGCGGCTGGGGCCCCGCGACGCATCCCGATTTCCTGCACTTCTTCTTCGACAGCGGCAAGGGCAGCACCATCGCCTTCTTCTACTACCTTGGCAGTGTTGAGCCGGATGGCATTGCTGGCCGCGACGCCCGTCCCCCGTTCCCGGACGACCACGTCTTCGACGCCACCCACACGGCGTGGCTGGTCGAGTCGCAGGAAGCGCTGCTGGCATGGAAGGAACGACTGGAAGCGCGTGGCGTCGTGGTGTCCACCGAGACCGCGCACGAGGTGATCGAGTCGATCTACTTCCGCGACCCCAATGGCTACTTCATCGAGATCACGCGCAAGCTTCGCCCGCTTGCTGCGCTGGACGCGCGCGACGCCGATGCTACGCTGGCCGCCGCGATCGAGCTGGAGGACGAGGCCCGCGCCGATCACGCACACGTGACCTCGATCGACGAGATCTGGCTGCGCAAGGCAGAGATCCTGGGCTGCCGCCTGGACCTGGAGCAGGAGTGTCACGCATGAGCCGGTCTTCCCTGCGCATCTTCGTGCTGAACGTGCCCGAGTTCGCCTCGCTGACGGAAGCAGCGCGCCGCTTGCCGGCTTGCCGTGTCAGCGACCTCGGCGACTATACCGTGATTGCCGCGAGCGAGCCGATCGAGTTCGGGCGTCGCGAACTGGGGCTGAAGCCCGCAGTCTGGTATGGCCTGTTCACCGGCGGCCTCGACGGCAGGATCGAGTCGTTCGGCCGCGATACCGTGCGCATCGTGCCGCGCGATTATGAGTCGGCCTGAGAGCGGGAGGCAATCATGACCGGTATTCAGTTTCCGATCGAAGGCGTGGCGTATTGCCCGCGAGCGGCCGCGGCAAGGTACTTCGAGACCGGGGCGTGGGTAGACGACACCCTCGGCGGGGCGCTGCGCAAGACCGCGCGGCGTGATCCGGACCGCCTGGCATTTATCAGCGACGAGCGCGCGATCACCTTCACCGAAATCGACCAGCGCAGCGAGCGCCTGGGCGCCGCGCTGCATCAGCTTGGTCTCAGTCCCGGGGATCGCGCGATCTTCCAGATGGGGACCGCGATCGATACGGCCATTGCGTTGATGGGCTGCTACAAGGCAGGCGTGGTGCCGGTGTGTGCCGTGCCGCAATACCGTGAAGTGGAGATCGGCCAGTTGTCCGCGCTGTCGGAGCCGCGCGCCTATTTCGTGCAGGCCGACTTCAGTGCCTTCGACCTTGCCGGCTTTGCGCGCGGCATGGCGCAGCGTCATCCGTCGCTGCGGCACCTGATCGTGGCCCGGGGCGAGCCCGTTCCGGGACTCGGCGCGCACGGCGAGCACGGCCTGGACGCGCTGATCGACGGCATATCCTATGAGCAGGCAGTGGCCGTGCTGGCCCGGGTGTCGATCGGCAGCCAGGATGTGCTGAGTTTCCAGTTGTCCGGGGGCACCACCGGCGTGCCAAAGATCATTCCCCGCTTCCATGCCGAGTACATCGGCCATGCGCTCGCCTGCATGCGCCAGCTTGGCCAGACCGAACACAGCCGCCTGATCTGGTCACTGCCGTTGCTGCATAACGCTGGCCAGCTCTACGTGCTGGTACCGACTGTGGCTGGTGGTATGACATCGGTACTGATGCCGCGCGTCGACATCGCGCGCATGCTCGAACTGATCGAGCTGCATCGCGTCACGCATGGCATGTCGATCGGACCAGTTGCGCCGCAGATGATCGCCTACCAGGATATCGCGCGGCACGATCTTTCGTCGCTCGAACTGTTCGGCACGATGACGCGCGCCGACGCGCTGGAAGCGCACCTCGGCGTGCCTTGCTTCAACCTGTTCGGCACCACCGAAGGGCTGCTGCTGGGTGCCGGCGCTCGCTTTCCCGCAGGGGTCCGCCATGGCACGCAGGGCTTCTCCGGTTGCCCGGATGACGAGCTCCGCCTGCTGGCGCCGGGCACCGACGAGCCGGTGCCGCAGGGCACGCCGGGCGAACTCTGCTTCCGCGGCCCGTCAAGCCTGCGCGGCTACTACAAGGCGCCCGAGGCTACCGCGCAAACGCTGACGCAAGATGGCTTCGTGCGCTCCGGCGACCTCATGACCGAGCATGTGATCGACGGCTACCGCTGCTTCGCTTTTGAAGGCCGCCTGCGCGACAACGTGAATCGCGGCGGCGAGAAGATCGGATCGGAGGAGGTGGAAGCGTATGTCAGTCGCCATCCGGCGGTGGCGGACGCCAAGCTGGTGGCGATGCCGGACCCGCTGTACGGCGAGAAGGGTTGCATTTACCTGATCCTGCGCGCCGGGCACGCGGCGCCGGATGTTGCGGAGCTTGCGGCGTTCCTGGTTGGCCAGGGACTCGCGAAGTTCAAATGCCCGGAGCGCATCGAAGTGGTCGGGGAGTTTCCGGTGACACGGGTTGGGAAAGTCGACAAGGCTGCGCTGCGGGCCATGGTGGCACGCCGGCTGGAAGTGGAGGCAGGCATAGCCGGAACCGATGGAACGGGGAGGGTGCCAGCATGATCTGTACCGAAGCCGTACTGGCTGACACACCGTTCGTCGTACGCCGGCGCGTCAAGTGGGGCGAATGCGATCCGGCCGGCGTGGTCTACACGCCGTCCTTCTCGGAATACGTCATTTCCACCGCGGAACTGTTCTACGAGCGCCTGTTCGACGGTCGCCCTCAAAACACCAAGGACGAGCTTGGATTCGGCACGCCAACACGTGCACTGGCGTTCGACTTCCGCCGTTCGCTCTGGCCGGATGAATCGTTCGATATCGAGGTGCAGGTCGAGGCCATCGGCACGCGGACCTACACCCTGGCGCTGACGGCGCGAATGAGCGAAGGCCGCGACACCGCGTTCGTCGCCCGTCTCACCCCGATCTGCGTGAGCCGCGGGACCCGTGATGCCATCAATGTGCCCGCCTCGCTGCGCAATGCACTGGAGCAGTATCGGCGCGCTTGCGAGACGCACCAGCTTGCCAACCCAACCCACCAAGGCCAGACAGCATGAACCGTCGTACCTACCGTATCGGGCAGATCGTGCCCAGCTCCAACACGACGATGGAGACTGAGATCCCGGCGATGCTGCACGCGCGGGAGCAGATCCTGCCGGAGCGTTTCACCTTCCATTCGAGCCGCATGCGCATGCATCGCGTGGTGCGCGAAGAACTGGAGGCCATGAACCGCGAGGGACTGCGCTGTGCCGCCGAGCTGGCCGACGCGCGCGTCGACGTGATGAGCACGGCCTGCCTGGTTGCGATCATGGCAATGGGCCCCGGCTACCACCGTCAGGTGGAGCAGGACCTGTTGCGCGTCGCACGCGAGAACCACTGTGGCGCGCCTGTAATGACATCCGCAGGTGCGCTGGTGGCGGGCCTGAAGTCGATGGGCGCGCGCCGGATTGCCCTGATGGCGCCGTACATGAAGCCACTGACTGAAGCAGTGGTGCAGTACATCGAACATGAAGGCATCGAAGTCCTGGACGCGCTGTCATTCGAGATCCCCGACAACCTGGAGGTCGGGCGTCGCGATCCCATGCAGTTGCTGCAGGACGTCAGGCGCCTGAACACCGCCAATGCCGACGTCGCGGTGCTGTCGGCCTGCGTGCAGATGCCGTCGCTGCCGGCGATCCAGGCGGCGCAGGACGCGATCGGCCTGCCGGTCACGTCCACGGCAGTTTGCACGGTTCGCCAGATGCTGGAGCACCTTGACCTGGCACCCGTTGTCCCCAACGCCGGCGCGTTCCTTGCGCCGGCCAGCAAGTGAGAGGATTACCATGAATGTCGCCGTTATCGGAGGCGGGCCGGCCGGCCTGTATTTCTCGCTGTTGCTCAAGCAGCGGTATCCTGAAGATCATATCGTCGTGCACGAGCGCAACGAGGCGGGCGCCACCTACGGCTGGGGCGTGGTGTTTTCCGACGTCGCCCTGTCGTTCCTGGAGGTCGCGGATCCGGCGTTCTTCCGCAAATTCACCGCGCATCACCAGCGTTGCGATTTTATGGAGGTCACCCACAAAGGGGTGCGGGTGCCACTGCACAACAACCACTTTTCGCGCACCTCGCGCATCGACCTCCTGCGCGTGCTGCAGCAGGCGTGCGCCGACGCCGGCGTCGACATTCACTACGGCAGCCGCGTGAGCGACCCGGCGGAACTGCCAGACGCCGACATCATCCTCGCCGCAGACGGCATCAACAGCGAGGTCCGGACCCGGCTGGCGGAGCATTTCCGGCCGAGCTTCGATGTGCGCCGCAACAAGTTCGCCTGGTACGGCACCCATCAACTGTTTCACCCGGTCTCGCTGATCTTCCGCGAGACCGGCCACGGGGTGTTCATGGCTCACGCTTACCAGTACAGCGAGACACTGTCGACCTTCCTGGTGGAAGTCGACCCCGAGACCTGGCAGCGCGCGGGACTTGACACCGCCACGGAAGAAGAGAGTCGCGCCTTCTGCGAACAGGTCTTCGCGGAAGACCTGGGCGGTCACGCGTTGCTGGGAAATCGCTCCAACTGGTTCCAGGCGAGCGTGGTGCGCAATGAACACTGGTCGCATGGCAAGGTGGTCTTGCTCGGCGACGCGCTGCGCAGTGTGCATTTCTCGCTGGGCTCCGGCACCCGCATGGCGATGCAGGATGCGATCGCGCTGTGCGATGCCGTCTGCTCGCATCGCGATGATGTGCCGGCGGCGTTCCGGGCGTTCGAGGACAGCCGGCGCGATGCATCGGCGAAATTCCAGGACGCGGCCCGCCGCAGCCTCGACTGGTACGAGTCGGTCGATAGCAAGATGCACCTCGATCCGGTGGCGTTCGCCTACAACTACATGCTGCGCACCGGCAGGGTCACGCATGAAGACCTGCGCCAGCGCGACCCGGAGTTTATCGCCCGCGTGGAAGCGGCTGGTTACAACCATCCCGTTGATGCACCGACCGCGGTATAGCCGCACGCCTGCGTGAAATTCTCGCAAAACCCCGCTGTACCCGCACAAGCCGCAGCATAGCGGTAGTGCGCCGACCATCCCGGGAGACAACATGACAGCCCCATCCGCCCCCCAAGGCACGGCGGCCGGCGCGCCTGTGCGCGCCACCGTCAACGTGCGCGAATTCATCGACGCGGCACGCCTCTCATCGCTGCAGTTGCGCACCATCGCGTTGTGCTTCGCGATCGTGGCACTGGACGGCTTCGACATCGCCATCATTGGCTTTCTTGCTCCCCATATCCGCAGCGAATGGTCGCTGTCGGTGGTGGCCCTGGGGCCGCTCTTCTCTGCCGGCCTGCTCGGGCTGATGACCGGCGCTTTTCTCTGCGGTCCGCTGGCTGATCGCATTGGCCGGCGTCGCGTGCTGGTCATGTCGGTGGCGTGGTTCGGTGCTGCCTGTGCGGCATCTGCCGCGGCGCCAGGCATCGGCTGGCTGATCGCGCTGCGGTTCCTGACCGGGATGGGCCTGGGCGGCGCCATGCCCAATGCGATCACGTTGACCGCCGAGTTCAGCCCGTCGCGTCGCCGTGGCATGTTGCTGACGATCATGTTCTGCGGATTCTCCCTTGGCTCCGCGCTGGGTGGCGTGGTGACCGCGTATCTGATCGAGCAGGCCGGCTGGCGCGGCGTGCTGGCGCTGGGCGGTGTGCTACCGCTGGCGCTGGCCCCGGTACTGGCGCTGGCCTTGCCGGAATCGGTGCGCTACCTGGCCACGCGTGAAGGCATGGAGGCACGGATCGCCGCCACCCTGGCACGCATCGATGCAAGCCGGGTCACGGGCGGCCAGCGCTACGTCACCGACGAGCCTGAGGGCCCCAGCTCTCCGGTCAGCCAGCTCTTCGCGCCGCGCTACCGGCAGGGGACGCTGTGGCTGTGGCTGGCATTCTTCTGCAGCCTGCTGTTGCTGTACCTGATGATCAACTGGCTGCCGATCCTGGTCCAGCGCAGCGGCCTCTCGCTGAAAGAAGCATCGATGCTCGCGGGGTTGCTGCAGGGCGGCGGCGTGCTGGGTGCCATCGTACTGGGCGTGCTGCTCGACAGGTTCAATCCCTATGCCGTGGTGGCCGGCGCCTACACGCTGGGTGCCATCGCCGTGGCATGCCTGGCTTCGGTGAGCGCGCCCACGGCAGTGGCGGCCGCGATCTTCGTCACCGGCTTCTGCGTGAGCGGATCGCAGGTCTGCGCCAATGTGCTGGCGTCGGCGTTCTATCCGACGTCGAGCCGCGCGACTGGCGTGGCCTGGGCACTCGGTATTGGCCGGGTAGGGGCCATCGCAGGCTCGCTCGGCGGCGCATTGCTGCTATCGGCGGGATGGAGCAATGCGGCGCTCTACCTCCTGCTGGCGATTCCGGCAGTGGTCGCGGCGATCGGCATCTACCGGACCGGGCGCGTCCAGGTTGCGGTCAGTATCCCGGAGCCCGAAGTCGGGGCAGACCTCACCCGTATCGAAGCCGCTACCCCGTTTCGCAAATAGAGCGAGGCATAAGGGCTTGCCATCGGGGCGCGCGTCCGTCCACGCAGCACTCGCCGGTCAGCGCCTGTCCGCACATACCCTTGGTTGACGGGATAATTTATGTGCGTAAAATCCAATTCATAACTATGAATAATGGCAGGTCCCGGCCCTAGGCTGGCCTTGCCGGCAACGGCTTCCGACAACCGCCGTCCAGGAGACAACCCGATGAGACCGAACTCGCGCCGCCGCCTGATGCTGTGCGCCGCCGTGCTGGGCGCGATGCCCGCGCTGGCCTGGAGTGACACCTATCCCAGCAAGCCGATCCGTATGGTGGTGCCGTTTGCGCCAGGCGGCGCCACCGATGTGGTGGCGCGGCTGATTTCGCAGAAGCTGGGCGAAGCGCTCAAGCAGTCGGTGGTGGTGGAAAACCGCCCCGGCGCCAACGGTATCATCGGCACGGACATCGTGGCGCGTGCGGCGCCGGACGGCTACACGCTGCTGCTGAACAGCGCTGGCGCGCAGACCCTCAGCCCGGTGCTGTACAAGGCGGGCTATGAGCCGCTGAAGAGCTTTGCGCCGATCTCGCAGATCAGCAATATCGGCTTCGTGATGGTGGTCCACCCGTCGGTGCCGGCCAAGACCGTGCAGGAGTTTGTGGCGCTGGCCAAGTCGAAGACCAAGCCGCTGAGCCTGTCGGCCGGCAGCAGCATGATCGAGCTGATCGGCGCCACCTTCAAGTCCGCGGCGGGCACGCCGGACGTTGTCAGCGTGTCTTACCGCGGCACCGGGCCGCAGATGCAGGCGGTGGTGGCGGGGGAGGTCGACATGACCATCGACCCGTTCAACGGCATGGCGATGATCAAGGCCGGCAAGCTGCGCCCGCTGGCGGTGTTCGCGTCCAAGCGCTCGCCCGCGCTGCCGGATGTGCCGACCATGCATGAGGCCGGCTATGACGGCATGGCCTTCAATTCCTGGGCGGGCCTGTTGGCGCCGGCCGGCACGCCCAAGGAGATTGTCACGCGGCTGAACCAGGAAGTGAACCGCATCCTGGCGCAGCCCGAGATCAAGCAGCGCCTGGCAGCGATCGACTATGAGGTGGTGGGTGGCACGCCGGAGCAGTTCGCCGCGACCATTGCCGAGGATGCGGCGCGGTGGGTCAAGATCGTCAAGGATACGAACTACAAGGCGGGATCGTGAGGGCTCAGGCTGGTGCAGGCGTCGCCTGCCGCACCAGCCAGCTGCGGAACGCGCGTGCCGCGGCCGGTTCCATCCGGTCGCGCGGCCACACCGCGTAGTAGCCGCCGCCCAGGCTGGCGCTGGCGTCGCTGGCGCGCACCAGCAGGCCTTCGCGCAGGCAGGCGTCGATCATATGGCGCCAACCCAGCACGATGCCCTGGCCTTCCATGGCCAGCTGCAGCAGGATCGGGTACTGGTTGGAGGTCAGCACGTTGCGCAGCGTGGCATCGGGCAGGCCCTGGCTGGCCAGCCAGGTCTGCCAGGACATCCACTGGCGCTGGCCGTCGTCGAGCATCAGCAGGGTTTCATTGGCCAGCGCGGCCGGGGCCAGCGTGCGGCCGTTCAGGTAGCCCGGCGCACACACCGGGAACACTTCCTCGCCATACAGCCGTCGCGCCGCCAGTCCGGGCGGAGGACCCTCGCGCAGGTAGTACATGCCGATATCGAACTCCGCCGGCGACAGTGACGCCAGGCTGTCGTTGACGGTCAGGCGCAGCTGGATCTCGGGGTGCGCCTCGCGGAACGAGGCCAGCCGCGGCGTCAGCCACAGCACCGCAACGCCGCTGGAGCACGCCACTGTCAAGGCGGTATGGCTGCGCACCTTCATCACGTCTTCGGTTGCTTCGGCGCAGCCCACCAGCAGGCGCTGCACCACCTCGGCATAGCGCTGGCCGCTGACGGTCAGGCGCAGCGCGCGCGGTTCGCGGATAAAGAGCTTGCGCCCGAGAAAGCGTTCCAGCTGGGCCACCTGGCGGCTGATCGCACTTTGGGTCAGGTGCAGTTCGGCCGCGGCGCGGGTGAAGCTGCCGTGGCGCATCGCGGCTTCAAACGCGACCAGGTTGGGCAGGGGCGGGAGCGGGGAAATGCGCATGGGGGCTTCCGGTCAGAGAGGCCCCCATGATAGACCGCCGTTGCAGGCCAGCGGGAGGGGCGCGCCGCCCGGGTCAGCCTTCGCGGCGGTGGATGCGGCCGGCCTGCATCACCACGCTCAGGCGCTCGCCCTGGCCGGCGATCAGGCCGATATCGGCCAGCGGGTTGCCGTCGACCAGCAGCAGGTCGGCCAGCGCGGCGGCGCGCACGGTGCCAAGCTCGCCTTCGCGCTGCAGGATGGCGGCGGCGATCGAGGTGGCCGAGCGGATCGCTTCCAGATTGCCGAGCAGCTCGGCGCGGATGCGGAACTCTTCGGCCTGGTGGTCGTGCATCTCGCCCAGCAAGTCCGAGCCATAGCCCATCGGCACGCCGGCATCGGCATAGATGCGCAGCGAGTCGCGGCCGGCCTGGCGCACGGTCTCGATCTTGGCTACCGAATCGGCCGGCAGGCCCAGGCGGGCGCCGTCGCGCGCAAGCGCGTCGTAGGTGACCAGCGTCGGCACCGCGAAGGCGCCGTGCTTGCGCATCTCGTCGGCGGCAGCGCGGTCGACCAGGTTGCCGTGCTCGATGGTGCGCACGCCGCAGCGCACCGCGCGCGTGATGGCGCGGCCGGTGTAGGCGTGGGCCATCACATAGGTCTGTGCGGCTTCGGCTTCGGCCACGATCGCGCGGATCTCGTCTTCGCTGTACTGGGTGTTGCCGATCGGGTCGGTGGGCGAGGCCACGCCGCCCGAGGCCATGATCTTGATCTGGCTGGCCCCTTTCTGGATTTCTTCGCGCACGGCCAGGCGCACGGCATCGACGCCATCCACCACGCGCGCGATGGCACCGGCGCGGAAGGCGCACGAACAGGGCTCGAGCACATCTGAGCGCGGACGGAAATCACCATGGCCGCCGGTCTGCGACAGCGCCTTGCCCGACGCAAAGATGCGCGGCCCCGGCACCAGCCCGGTGGCAACCGCCTGCGACAGGCCCCAGTCGGCGCCGCCGGCATCGCGCACGGTGGTGAAGCCGCGCTCCAGCATGCGCTGCATGATCGGCAGCGCGCGGATAGCCACCAGCACGTTGGGCTGCACCGCGTTCAGGCCGAGGTTGGCCAGCGAGGCCAGCACGTGCACGTGGCAGTCGATCAGGCCGGGCATCACGGTCTTGCCGCGCGCGTCGATGCGCTGTGCGCTGGGGGCATCGATGGCCGGGCCGACCGCGGCAATGCGCTCGCCTTCAACCAGCACGTCGTGGCCGCGCAGCAGCTCGCCCGTGCCGGGTTCGAGCACATCGCCGCCGTGGAAAAGGATCTGGGGACTCTGGGACATATCAGCGTTGTTGCAGGTAGGAAGGTTCGCGCACGAAACGGGTGCCGACCAGGCTGATGGCGGCGGCGATCATCACGTAGATGGCCGGGGCCATGCTGCTGCCGGTGGTGGCGATCAGCCAGGTGATGATGAACGAGGCAAAGCCGCCGAAGATCGTCACCGCGAAGTTGTAGGCGACCGACAGGCCGGTCGACAGCACGCGCGCCGGGAACAGCTCGGAGAAGGCCGCCAGGATCGGGCCGGTGTAGGTGGCGATCAGCACGCCGAACACCAGCTGGAACACCAGCAGCGACGACAGTCCGGGTACATGGTTGATGAAGGTGAACATCGGCCACGCCAGCACCAGGATCAGCAGCGCCGAGCCGCTCAGCAGCACGCGCCGGCCGATACGGTCTGCCAGCAGGCCAACCAGCGGCGCGAACACCATGATGGCGCTGCCGCCAGCCATGCCGGCGATAAAGCCGTCGGCCTGCGGCACCTTCAGCACCTTGACCGCGTAGGTCGGCATGTAGAACAGCAGCACATAGGTGCACACCGTCCACAGGATCACCATCGAGAAGCTGGCCAGGGTCTCGCGCGGGTAGGCCTGCACGATTTCCTTCAGCGGTGAATCGGCGCGCTCGGCGTTGTCGCGGAAGGTCGGGGTTTCATCGAGGTGGTGGCGGATGTAGTAGCCCACCGGGCCGATCACGATGCCCAGCAGGAACGGCAGGCGCCAGCCCCAGCTGTTGAGCGCCTCGGTGCTCAGCGAACTGGTGACGAAGGTGCCCACCGCCGCGCCCAGCAGCACGGCCACGCCGATGCTGGCCTGGATCCAGCTGGAGTAGTAGGCACGCTGGCGCGCCGGGGCGTACTCGGTCAGGAAGGCGGTGGCGCCGCCCATCTCGCCGCCGGCGGAGAAGCCCTGCATCAGGCGCGCGATCACGATCAGCAGCGGGGCCAAGATGCCGACCTGGTCATAGGTCGGCGCAATGCCGATCAGCGTGGTGCCCAGCGCCATCAGCAGGATGGTCAGCGACAGTGCTGCCTTGCGGCCCACGCGGTCGGCGTAGATGCCCAGCACGATGCCGCCCACCGGGCGCATGAAGAAGCCCACGCCGAAGGTGGCCACGGCCAGCAGCAGCGAACTGAGGTCGTCGCCGGTGGGAAAGAACAGCTTCGCGATGATGACCGCGAAGAAGCTGTAGACGGTGAAATCGAACCATTCCAGGCCATTGCCGATCACCGTGGCGATGATGGCGCGGCGGCGCTGGCTGGGCTGGATGGCGGGCGCCGCTGGCGCTGCTGGTGTGTAGGGTGCGCTCGTGGGCGCAGCACTGTTTTGCATGGCTTCCTCCTCTGTGGCAGCTGCCGGGGGCGAGGGCCGGTGTCAGCCGGCCTGGCAGATGGTGCAGCCGATGTTAGGAGAAGGCGGGGCGCAGACGGTAGCGATATCTCCGCATGAATGCATGCGCGTGGCGCATGGCTCGGGTTGACCGCGCCGCTGGCCTGCCATTACACTGCGCCCCGTTCTTATCAGCGGAGTTATCCGTGGACAGTTGTCCCAGTCATTCTCGCGGAAGGGAAGTTTCCCGGGCCGCCGGGGTGCGCTGAGCCACTGCAGTCGTCTTTCGCTGCGGTGCCGCCATCGCGCCCCGCAGTGTCCCCCGTTGGCCAGGTGCAAGCCTGCGCCCGCCGGTGCCGTTCCTCCCTTCCTGTCCTTCAATGTCTTGTCATGGCCTGCGCGTAACGTTCGCGGCCATGTGGCGGTATTTGTCAGGAGGGTTGCCATGGTGTGGCACCAGTTCTTCGTGCGTCTGGCCACAGTGGCCATCGTGGCCGCGGCCTGCCGGCCAGCGCTCGCGGCCCGGCCGCTGATCACCGACGATGCCCGCATTGTCGATCCCAAGTCCTGCCAGCTGGAATCGTGGATGCAGTTCCAGTCCGGCGGCAATGAACTCTGGGCGCTGCCGGGGTGCAATCCCTCCGGCAACCTGGAACTGACGCTGGGCGGATCGCTGCAGCGGATCGATGGCGGGCTGGATGCCACCAATGTGCAGTTCCAGGCCAAGACGCTGCTGAAGCCGCTGGAGACCAACGGTTATGGCATTGCGCTGTCCGTTGGCCTTATTCATCATCCCAATGCCGAGCAACGCAAGCTGTTCGGCAACCTGTATCTCAATGTGCCGGTGTCGGTCTCGTTTGCCGACGACCGCTTCGTCGCGCACCTGAACGTCGGCGCCAACCGCGACACCGAGAACAACCAGACGCGCATGACATGGGGTGTCGGCACGGAGACGGCACTGCACCCGCGCGTGTTCCTGGTTGCCGAAACCTTCGGCGAGAACCGCGGCAAGCCGTTATTCCAGGCGGGATTCCGTTTCTGGGTGGTGCAGGACCGCGTGCAGGTCGATACCACCTACGGCAACGTGTTCGGCGGCGGTACCGGCGCGCGCTTCTTTACGATCGGGCTGCGGCTGCTGTCGCCGGCGTTCCTGCCGTAGTGGCAAGCGCGCCGGCCATGCTGCCAACCATGTCAGCGGACGCTAGTGAAAAGCAAGCTCAAGCTCCACGCCGCTGTAGTCAACGCGCGGAGCAAGCCTGCGGCGTGGCCCTTGTTCAAAGTGAATCAAGCCGTAGCCCTCCATCGTGCGGAGGGTCCGCGACAGGTTCGACACGGCGCGTCCGGTCTTCTGCGATAGCTCTTCGAGCGATTCAGGATTCGTTTCCGCGATCAGCGCAAGCAATTGGCGATTGGCGGGGGACAGGACCTTTGCCAGCACGTCCAGCGATTGAAACCAGACCTTGGGCTCATCCTTTCCGGGCTTGAGTTTGCCGCGGGCGATCGCCATGGTGCGGGCCTTGAAGTCTTCCAGTGAGGCGATGCCAATCTTGAGGTTGCCGCTCATCATTCACTCCTTTTGCTGCAGGATCTTGTCGACCTCTGTCCAGAAATCTTCCAGCAACGTGGAAGCATCCTGGTAGTCGTAGAATCGAACGCCCGCCGCCATGTGCTGGTGGCCGTACTCAATGCGCGTCCGCACTCCTGGCCCGGATCCCTCATTGATGCCGTGCGCATTGTCAAAACCAAGCAAACGGCAGCCAATCCTGTCATGCAGTGTCAGCGAATACCTCAGTCCGTGAGGGCGTTCCTGCGAGATAGGGCAGGTGCGCACCACGATTTTCACCCAATGCAAGCTTTCGTCATCTATGACGAAGCGGAGCCCATCCAGGTCCAATAGTGTGTCGAGGCTACGGTCGCGCATAGGTATGCTATCATAGTGTGATAAGTATGGCGAGCCCGACCGCTTGCATAGTTTCGTACGCCCATAGGACGCTCGAACAACGTTTGCCTGTGGCCAAGGCTCGTCTGGCTAGCACATCACTTTGCCACCGACAATGTAACGAGGAGGTTATTTTCTGGAAATCTGGCGCATATTCAGAGCTTTCCCAAAGGGCTTTCCTTGCTGGCACCGGCTTTCCCATTGCTGATCGCTTGCGGCTCCTGTCGCCGGCCCTTCAGGCAGCCAGTAATTCTTCCACTTCCTCGCGTCGCGGCGGATACGCGCCGGCCCGGGTCGCAGCAATGGCCGCCGCGGCGGCAGCCAGCCGCGCCTGTGCGGCAAGGTCGCCCGCCGCGCCGGACAGCACGCCGGCCATCCAGCCGCCCATCGCCGCATCGCCACAGCCGACGGTATCGGCCACATCAACTGCGAGCGCGGGCTGCTCGACGTCAATACTGCCCTTGAGCAACGTCATGCCATGCGCGCCGCGCGTCAGCATGACGGTTGCATCGGGCGCCATGGCGCGTACCTGTGCCAGTGCCGCGTCGGTATCGAGCGCGGGAAAGAGCCCGGCCAGGTCTTCGTCGGAGATCTTGACGTAGCTGGCCAGTCGCAGCATGTGTGCGAGGACGTTGGCGTAGCCCGGTGCGCGCATCAGGTCCCGGAAGTTGGGGTCGAAGGCAATGCGCTTGCCCGCCGTTGCGGCCAGCGTGGCTTCTTCACACAGCCGTGCCGCCAGCGGCTGGCGCACCAGGCTGATGGAGCCGAAGTGGATCACCTCTGCCGCCTGGCGCCAGCCCTCTGGCAAGCGGGCCGGGTCGAAATGCAGGTCCGCGCTGTCGTCCCCGACAAAGAAGTACTGCGGCGGATGGCGTGACGCGACAAAGGCCAGGAACGGCGAGCGCGCCACCCGCTGCAGGAAGCGGCCGTCCAGGCCGGCGTCAGCACTGGCCTGGGCCAGGTCATCGCCGAACAGGTCCTGGCTGACGGCGCCCGCAAAGGCGGTCGCAATGCCCAGCCGGGCGCCAACGCGCGCCACGTTCCAGCATGAGCCGCCGGGCAGACCCAGCCAGCTGCCGTCGGCCTGGCGGACCATGTCGGTCAGGGCTTCGCCGAACACGACATAGCGGGGAAGGGGCGTGGACATCGGAGTCTCCTGTGTTGTCTGCCGCGGGTTAGCTTGCGGCCGTTGCCCGCACTGCCTGGGCGCGGCGGATCAGTGCGGCGGTCGAGGCATCATGCGCGGCGGCTCCGGCGGTGCCTTCCAGTTCGCGCTGGATCGGCGCGGCCAGCTTCTTGCCGAGTTCCACGCCCCACTGGTCAAACGAATTGATCTGCCACAGCGCACCCTGCACGAAGGTGCGGTGTTCCGACAGCGCCAGCAGCGCGCCCAGGTGGTACGGGTCCAGCCGCTGCAGCAGCAGCGTGTTGCTGGGCCGGTTGCCCTCGAATACCAGGTGCGGCACCAGCGCTTCGTCGCGCACGCCCTCGGCGCGCACTTCGTCGGCGGTGCGCCCGCGCAGCAGCGCTTCGCCCTGTGCAAAGCAGTTGGCCAGCAGCTTGGTATGGTGGCCGGGCAAGTCGCTCACGGGTTCCAGCGTGGCGATGAAGTCTACCGGAACCAGTTGGGAACCCTGATGCATCATCTGGAAGTAGGCGTGCTGGCCGTTGGTGCCGGTCGTGCCCCACACCACCGCAGCCGAGCCCGCATCGAGCGCGCCGCCGTCGAGCCGCACGGATTTGCCGTTGCTTTCCATTTCCAGTTGCTGCAGGAAGGCCGGCAGCAGTTCCAGCGGCTCGCAGTAGGGCGCCACGCAGCGGCTGCCGGCACCGAGGAAGCTGCGGTACCAGACATCGAGCAGGCCTAGGATCATCGGCAGGTTGCGCTCGGGCGATGCGCTGGCGAAATGCAGGTCCATCGCGCGCGCGCCGTCCAGCAATTGCCGGAAGCGCTCGAAGCCGATGGCGACGGCGATCGACAAGCCTACCGCCGACCACAGCGAGAAGCGTCCGCCCACCCAGTCCCAGAACGGGAACATATTGGCCGGGTCGATGCCGAATTCGGCCACCGCATCGCGGTTGGTCGACACCGCCACGAAATGCCGCGCCAGCCCGGCACGGGTCACGCCTTGCTGCAGGAACCAGTCGCGCGCAGTGCAGGCGTTGGCCATGGTTTCCAGCGTGGTGAAGGTCTTGGAGCAGACGATCACCAGCGTGGTGGCGGCATCCAGCCCGGACAGCGTGCGTGCCAGATCGCTGCCGTCGACATTGGCGACAAAGTGCATGCGCGGGCCGGTGGTTTGTGCATCGCCCAGCGCGCGGCAGACCATGCGCGGGCCCAGGTCCGAACCGCCGATGCCGATATTGACGACGTCGGTGATCGCTCGGCCATCGAACCCGGTCCAGGCGCCACTGCGCACCGCATTGGCAAAGCGCTCGATCTGCGCCAGCACCGTGGCGACGTCTGCGCCCACGGGTACGCCGAGCGCGCGATAGCCATCCTCCGGATAGGCGCGCAGCGCGATATGCAGTGCGGCGCGGTGCTCGGTGGTGTTGACCGGTTCGCCGCCGAACATGGCGTCGCGCCGCTCGGCCACGCGCGCCTGGCCAGCCAGGGTGAACAGCAACGCCAGCGTTTCGTCGGTGATGCGGTTCTTGGCGTAGTCCAGCGTCAGGCCGCAGGCTTCGGCGGTGAAGCGCTCGGCGCGCAGCGGGCCGCGCGGGCCGTCGAACCAGTCGCGCATATGGGTGCCGCGCAGGGTGTCGGCGTGCGCGCGCAGGGCTTGCCAGGCGGGTAGGGAAGTGGTCATCTTGGATACTCCGCAATACGTGGGCTACATCTCTTCATGCCAGGCCATGCTGTCTCGCGACAGCAGGGCACTGGAGGCCGCCGGGCCCCAGGTGCCGGCGGTGTAAGGCTTGGGTGGCGTGGGCGAGTTCTCCCACGTCTTCAGGATGGGCGCGACCCAGCGCCATGCCTGCACCTGCTCATCGCGCCGCACGAACAGGCCCAGCCGGCCGCGGATCACGTCGAGCAGCAGGCGCTCGTACGCGCCCACGCGCCGCACACGTGGGGCGGCAGTGTTCAGTTGCAGGTCGAGGGACGCGGGAATCAGTGCCTGCGTGTCGCCCGGCTGCTTGGTCAGGAAATACAGCCGGATGCTTTCCTCGGGCTGCAGCGTGATCACCAGCCGGTTGCCGGACATGACCCCCAGCGGATGCGGGAACAGCGGGTAGGGCACGTCGTGGAAATGGATCACGATCTCCGCCACGCGCGACTGCATGCGCTTGCCGGTGCGCAGGTAGAACGGCACCCCGGCCCAGCGCCAGTTGGCGATCTCGGCGCGGATGGCGACGAAGGTCTCGGTGCGGCTGTCGGGCGCGATCCCGGGCTCACTGGCATAGCCGGGCACGGGGTCGCCGCCGGCGGCGCCACGGGCGTATTGCCCGCGCACCACCTTCTCGGCGACGTCTTCCGGCCGGATCGGCCGCAGCGCCTTCAGGATCTTGAGCTTCTCGTCGCGGATGGCGTCTTCCGACAGGCTCGTGGGCGGCTCCATCGCGACCATGCACAGCAGCTGCAGCAGGTGGTTCTGCACCATGTCGCGCAGCGCGCCGATGCCGTCGTAGAAGTTGCCGCGGCGCTCCACGCCCAGTTCTTCGGCGATGGTGATCTGCACCTGCCGCACCCATTCGCGCCGCCACAGCGGCTCGAACAGTACGTTGCCAAAGCGCACCGCCATCAGGTTCTGCACCGACTCCTTGCCCAGGTAGTGGTCGATCCGGTAGATCTGGTCCTCGGCAAAGTGCCGCGCCACTTCGGCATTGATGGCCTCGGACGAGGCCAGATCGTGCCCGAGCGGCTTTTCCAGCACGATGCGGCTGCGCTGGCCGGTCAGGCCCACGCGCGCCAGTTGCTCGCAGATGGTGACGAACAGGTGCGGGGCCGTGGCCAGGTAGAACACCACCACCGGCGCCGCGCGCGCATTGACCAGCTCGGCCAGCGCATCGAAGCCGGCATCGGCGTTGGCATCCACCTGCAGGTACAGGATGCGGTCGAGAAAACCCTGCCAGGCTGCGGCCGCGGCGTTGCCCGCCAGCGCGGGCAGTACTTCGTCGTCGAGCATCGCCAGGTAGGCATCATGCGACAGCGGCTGGCTGCCCAGGGCCAGGATGCGTCCGCGCGGATGCAGCGAACCGGCGGCGTGGGCATCGAACAGCGCCGGCAGCAGCTTGCGCCGCGCCAGGTCGCCGGTGGCGCCGAACAATACGAAATCGAACTCCGGGGCAGGTTCAGGTGCCGGAGCGCCGGCAGGGTGGCTAGCCATCATGGATCAGAAAATAGTGGAAGGGGTGGAGGGACCGGCCATGCCGCTTACCGCGGCGCGGCCCAGCCCTTGTACTGGCCGACATTGGCGCGCGTCACCAGCGTGGACGGCAGCAGCACGGTCGGGTTGGGCGGGCGCTGGCCATTCATCATGCCCACGCCCAGTTGCACCGCCGTGCGGGCAATGGCCCACGGGTCCTGGCTGGCCGAGGCCTGCACCAGGGTGTCGGCCTTGAGCGCCGCTTCGATGTCAGGCGCGCCGTCGACCGAGGCAATCACGATGCCGCGGCGGTTAAGCTGGCGCGCGGCCAGGTCCGCGCCCACGGCCTGCGGGTCGTTGATGGTGAAGACCGCGTCCACCTTGGGAAAGCGCGTCAGGTACAGCTGCATCACGTTCAGCCCGCCTTCGCGGGAGCCCTTGGCATCCTGGTCGTCGGACAGGATGCGGATATCGGGATGGCGCGCCAGCACAGTCTTGCAGCCCTTGACCCGATCCAACACTGCCGATACCGGCGGGCCGTTCTGGATGATGACGTTGCCGCGGCCCTTGAGCCGGTCGGCGATAAAGCCGCAGGCGAGTTCGCCGGCCTGGGTGTTGTCGGTCTGCACGGTGGCATCGGCGCCGGCGGCGGCCACATCGACCGCCACCACCACGATCCCGGCCTTGCGCGCCTTGCGTACCGCCGGCTCGATGGCGCGGGCGTCGGCGGCGTTGATCAGGATCAGGTCGACGCCGGCGACGATAAAGCTGTCGATGTGCATGAACTGCTTGTTCAGGTCGTAGTCCGCCGACAGCACGGTGACCTTTACCTTCGGGTTGACCTGCCGGGCCGCGGCCTCGGCACCGCGGCCCAGTGCGACGAAATATGGATTGCCCAGCGAGCCCAGCGTCACGCCTACCTTCCTGAGCGGACGTTGCGGGGCCTGGGCATCCGAAGCGTGCGCGTCTTGCGCGGGCGCCTGAGCCATGGCCGGTGCAGCGCACAGAGCGGCCAGCACGCCGGCCGCCAGGGCTTTGAGGATGGGTTGGATCACAATGTTTCTCCTGTCCGGCAGCGTGTCAGGTACGGGCGGAGCCCTTCTGGCGATAGCGGTCGAGCGCGACCGCGCCGATGATCACCAGGCCCTTGATGATGTATTGCCAGATATCCGACACGCCCAGCAGGATCAGCCCGTTGGACAGCACCGCAATGATCAGCGCGCCCACCAGCGTGCCGGCAATCGATCCGACCCCGCCGACAAAGCTGGTGCCGCCCAGGATCACCGCGGCGATCGCATCCAGCTCATAGGACTGCCCCAGCTGCAGCCCGTTGGCCGCATAAAGCCGCGACGCCGACATCACGCCGCCCAGCCCCGACAGCAGGCCCGACACCGCATAGACGAACAGCAGCACCACCCATACCTTGATGCCCGACAGGCGCGCCGCCTCGGCATTGCCGCCGACCGCGTAGATCTGCAGCCCCAGCACCGTGCGGCGCAGCACCAGCCACGACACCGCGACCACCGCAATGGCAATCACCACCAGCCAGGGGATACCCAGCAGATCGCCGTTGCCGATAAAGGCGAACGAGATATCCGGGTTGTAGACCGTGCTGTCGTTGCCGACCAGCCGCGCCAGCCCGCGTACCGCGGTCAGGCTGCCCAGCGTCACGATGAACGGCGGCAGCTTCATGAAGGCGATCAGCGCGCCATTGACCAGTCCGAACAGCAGCCCGCACAGCAGCGCTGCCGGCACGCTCAGCGCCGCCAGTTGCGGCATCAGCGAGACCAGCATCGCCACCACCGCCGACACCGACAGGATCGATCCCACCGACAGGTCGATGCCGCCGGTCAGGATCACGAAGGTCATGCCCGCGGCCAACACCAGGTTGATCGACGCCTGCTGGGCGATGATCGACAGGTTCTGCAGGCTGGCGAAGTTCTCGGTCAGCAGCGTGAAGCCCAGGCAGAGCAGCACCAGCACCGGCAGCATGCCTAGTGCGCGCAGGCGTTCCTGCGTGGTGGCGCGCCCGGTGGCGCGCGCCAGCGGTGTGGAAGCCTGGGCGGTGACGCCATGGGCCGCATGGGACGTGGATGAGAGGGGATTGCGCATAAGTGTCTCCTGATGCTGCGAGGCGGGATGCCGCCCCGGTGCGGCCGTTCTTTGCCGGCCTGTACGGGAATTCAGCGGTTCAATGCAAGACCGGGGGCTGTTGCTCGCCGGCGCCGGTTGCCAGCGCAATGATCTGTTCCTGCATGGCGGCGGCATCGGCGCAGCCCGGCACTTCGCCGGCCAGCTCGCCTTCGCGCATCACCAGCACGCGGTCGCACAGGCCGACCACCTCGGGCAGTTCGCTGGAAATCATCAGCACCGCCACGCCGGAGCGCGCCAGCTCATTGATGAGCCGGTAGATCTCGGCCTTGGCGCCGATATCCACGCCGCGCGTGGGCTCGTCCAGGATCAGCACGCGCGGCCGGGTTTCCAGCAGGCGCGACAGCATCACCTTCTGCTGGTTGCCGCCGGACAGCGATCCCACGTTGACCTGCGGGTGCGCCACGCGGATGCCGAGCGAGCGGATCGCCGCGGCGGTGCGCTGGCGCGCGCTGGCGCGGTTCAGGCGCCCGCCCCGCAGCGCATCGCGCGCGGCCACGATCAGGTTGATGTTCTCGTGCACGCTCTGGTCCAGGAACAGGCCCTGCAGCTTGCGGTCTTCGGTCAGGTAGGCAATGCCGGCATCGATTGACTGGCGCGGGCCGGTGACGGCCAGCGGCGTGCCGGCCACGAACACGGCGCCATCGGTGCGGGCATCGGCGCCGAAGACCAGCCGCGCCAGCTCGGTGCGCCCGGCGCCCACCAGCCCGGCCAGGCCCAGCACCTCGCCGGCGCGCAGGTCGAAGCTGCAGCCGCGCACGCGCCGGCCATCGGACATATTGCGCACCGACAGCATGATCTCGCCCGGCGCGGCCTCGCCATGGGTCTTGGTGTAGAAGCCGGACAGGTCGCGCCCGACCATCATCTTGACCAGCGCCGCCTGCGTCAGCGCCTCACGCGTGAGCGTGCCGACAAAGCAGCCGTCGCGCAGCACGGTGACGCGGTCGGCCAGCTCATCGATCTCCGCCATGCGGTGGCTGATGTAGATGATGGCCATGCCTTCGGCGCGCAGCTGACGGATCAGCGCGAACAGGCGGTCGGTCTCGCGGGTGGACAGCGGCGTGGTGGGCTCGTCCATCACCAGGATGCGGGTCTCGAAATGCACCGCGCGCGCAATCTCCACCAGCTGGCGCTGCGCGATCGACAGCGTATGCACCGGCGTCTGCGGCGTGAAGTCCGCGCCCAGCCGGGCCAGCGTGGCCTCGCAGGCGCGCGCCATGGCGGCGCGGTCGACCATGCCGCGGTGGTGCAGGTGGCGGCCCAGGTAGATGTTCTCGGCCACGCTCAGGTTGGGCGCCAGGCTCAGCTCCTGGTAGATCACGGCCACGCCGTGGGCACGCGCCGTGGCCGGGCCGTCGATGGCCACCGGCTCGCCGCTGATGCGGCACTCGCCGCCCGGGTCGGCGATATAGGCGCCGGACAGGATCTTCATCAGCGTGGATTTGCCCGCGCCGTTTTCGCCCATCAGGGCATGGACTTCGCCGGCGTAGACGGTCAGCTCCATGTTGCTTAGCGCCTTCACCCCGGGGAAGGTCTTGGAGATATTGCGCAGCTCGAGCAGCGGGGCGGGGCCCGCATGGCCGCCATGCAGGTGCGCTGGCATGGGCGAGGTACGCGGTGCTTCAGACAATGGCATGGCTGGCCTCCGGAACGATGGCAGACGCACCCCGTAGCAGCTCGGCGCGCGGCGAGAAGTTCATGAACATCGGCAGCGACGCGGCACCCACCGCGCCGGCGTTGGCGCCAAAGCAGCCGCGCACCACGGTGGCGGGCGCGCGGGCTTCGGGGGCGCCTTCATCCAGCGCCTGCTGCAGGCGCGCGATCAGCGTGGCGACCAGGCCGCCGTCGATATCGGCATCGAAGATCACCAGCGGCACGTCGAGCACGGCGAGGGCGGACTGCAGCGCAGGCGCCAGCGCATCGACGCAGTCGGCAATCCATTCCTCGACCGCGGGGTGGCCCAGCTCGACCTGGCGCTGAAGGTCGGCATGGCCGTTGACCACCACGCCGTGGTGGCGCAGGTGGCGGGTCAACGCGTTGAGCGACGCGCGCGAGATCAGGATGTCGCGCCGCTTGCCGTTGCCGGCGGCACCCGGCGCGGAGGGCAGGGTGCTGGGCGGCACCGGCATCATCGCGATATCGCCGGCATTGCCGGAGACACCGCGCACGCAGTCGCCATTGAGCACCACGCCGCCGCCGATGGCGGGGCCAAGGAAGACGTAGAGGAAATGCTGGGCATGGTGGCGCCCGTAGAACAGCTCGGCCACCGCGGCGGCGGTGCCGTCGTTCTCGCCGAAGACCGGCAAGCCGGTGGCGGCGTTGAGCATTGCCGGGAAGTCAGCCTGGTCCCAGGCGCGGAAGCTTGCCTGGAAGGCCTCGCCCTGTACGTCCAGCTCGCGCAGCCAGGCACCCAGGTTATAGGGCTGCGCCACGCCGATGCCCAGCAGCCGCTTCTGTTCGGCGGGGGTGAGCAGGGCGCGCAGCTCGGCAATATCGTGCCGCACCATGTCCAGCGCCTGGTCAGGGTGGGGCAGGACCAGCTGGTGGGCGCGGCTGGCCAGGATATGGCCGGCAAAGTCCACCATCACCACCTCGATGCTCCCGCGGTCCAGCCGTACGCCAATGCCGAAGGCGCCCTTGGGCTGCAGCCGGATCAGGCTGGCGGGCTGGCCGCGCTGGCCTTCCGTGCGGCGCCCGGACTGCTCGACCAGGCCTTCCTCGGACAGGGTCTGCACGATGCTGCCCACCGCCGTATTGGTCAGCTGCGCCATCCGCGCCAGATCAGCCTTGGAGGCCTCGCCGGCACGGCGCAGCGCCAGCAGCAGCGCGCGTTCGTTGTACAGGCGCAGGCTGGCGGAATTCACGCCACGGCCCGCTTTGGATGCGGTCATCTTGTCTCCGTCCGCTATTAATTAATTCACCTTGAATTAAATGATATGAGAGCGCAGAACTCAACCGCGGGGAAACCCGGAGGGCGGATGCGGCGCCTGGGCGCCAGGTGATGGGGAAGCCACTGTCGTGGCTCGGATGCGGAAGAAAGCGGCGGTCCGTGCGCAGGGGGACCGCCGGGGTGCTGCCCGGGAGCGGGCTTATTGTTTGGTCATCTGCATGGTGAAATACCCGCCGGTCCCGGTGCTGCCGGCCATCACCAGCGTGCGCGCATAGCGCGTGCTGCTGTTCACGATGATGCTGCCGTCGGCCGGCATCAGGCGGAGCGCGGCAAAGCCCTTGTGCGGCACGCCAGTCGACAGCGCGCAGCCGGTGCTGCCCGGCTGCGTGGAGTTTTCGGCAACGGTCCTGACCGCATACAGGTTCTTGGCCGATCCCGGGGTGGCAAGCGTTGCCGTGCCCTGCAGGTCGCAAATGCGGGTGCCGCTGGTATAGGTACCGGTGACGTTGCCGGCGTCGTCGATCTGCATGGCAAAGCCGTCTTGCTTCCAGTTGCCGGCGATGGCAGCTGTGGTCCACGGCTAGCGCGCTGGACGGATCGTAGGTACCGGATAGCACATTGGTAGGGTTGCCTGGCGTGGCGACGAAATTGCCGTCAAAGCGCTGGCCCGGGGTAATGGTGCCGGCCCCGGTGGCCGGGTAGGCAAAGCCGGTTTCGTACAGCGTGCCGGGGCCCAGTGTCCAGGTCGAACCAGAGAACTGGAACGCGCCTCCCAGCACGCCCGTCAGTCTCGCGTGCACGAACTTCCCGCTGTTGTCGACCAGCGTGGCGTTCATGACGCCGACCCAGAGACCTTCGCTGTCATTGCCGACGGCTGCCGTCGAGCCCGGTTGCGGTGCGCTCAGGCTCGGCCGTAGCTCGCCAGTGGGTTCAGGTTGCGGTGCTGGATCCGGCTTTGGCCCGGGTGCCGGTGCCGGACTATTTTCAGACGGTGGCGTTTGTGGCGCCGGTGTGGGCGTCGCATTGTCCCCGCCGCCGCCACAGGCGGCCAGCAACGCGATGGCCGACAGCAGGGCTGCCGGCATGGCTATTTTCTCATTGGATTTCACCTCCGGATTGTGGGAACGGTCTTGCTTTCCCGTTGCATACAGGCGCCGGCGGATCCCATTACGGATTGGTTGCGTCGGGCGACGCGGTGGGAAATGCCGACCAGCCAAGCTATCGATCCGGGGTTGGCAGGTAAATCAGACGGATCTGAAATACGGGGGAGAAAATGCCTGAATGAAGTTTCTAGGGTAGTGGCTACAGGCGGCCGCGCATCCGGCGGCCGCCTTCGGAAGCGTCAATCCGGCAACGCGCCCGCCTGCCGCAGCGCCGCGTGTGCGATCTCCATGCGCGCCTTGGCGTGCTCGGGCCGCAGCATGTCGAGATTGAGCGCAAACAGGTAGTCATCATCGCCACGCTCAACCCAGCCCACCAGCCAGCCCACCGCCGGCCTGGCCGAATCGGCCCAGCCGGTCTTGGCGTGCAGGGTGTAGGCGGCGGTGCGCTCCATCACCGTAATGTCGTCCACGGCCTTGAAGGTGGTTGGCGAGAAGGGCAGCGTGCGCTGCACCACGCCCTTCAGGAAGTCGATCTGCTGGTAGGCGGAAATCTGCAGCGTGCCGTTCAGCCAGAAGCGGTCGACCTGGCCTGAACTGTTGGCATTGCCATAGTGCGACGCAGTCAGGTAGCGCTGGTAGGCCGCGCTGCCAACCCGCCGCGCCAGCGCCTGGTAGGCCGGCACGCAGGAGTTGGGGAAGGCCACGCGCAGCGGCACGTCAGCGTTGCAGGCCTCGGGCAGGATGGCCTTGCCGCCGACCAGCCAGACCTTGCCGTCCCACGGCAGCTTGTCATGGTCGACGTCGGCCACGGCGCCGCTCTCCAGGCCGATCATCGAGTTCAGGATCTTGAAGGTCGACGCCGGCGAGTACTGCGTGGACGCACGCGGCTTGTTGTAGGTCAGCATGCGGTCGCGCCGCAGGTCGTAGATCACCATGGTGCCGGTGGCATCGGCCTGGCGGAACAGCGCCGCGGCATCCAGCGGGACTTCTTTCGGTGCCGCCAGGGCGGGCACGGTGGCGGCAAGCAGGCCGAGGCCGATCGCCATCGGTGTCGGCAAACGAGCAAGATGATTGTTCATGGCTGTGCAGAGGAGTTGAGGGGATGGCAATCCGGGCCCGGACCGTGGTGCGCAGCATAGGAGAGCGCCCGGATAACGCCAACCGCACCGGCTGTAACTTGCGTAACATGACGGGCGCCGCCTGGCTTTCCCCGCGATTTCCCCGTTCCCAGACTGCCTGATGCCAGCCACGCCTGCCCCGATCCGTATCGACGTGTCGGCCCCGTACCGGGTCGACGGCCAACCCGCGCGCTACCAGTCGGTCTGGCTGCTGGCGCGCATCTGGCATGCGCATCGCACCGGGGAGGGAGGAGTCACCGCGGCAGTGGTGCGCAGCGCCTTCCCGACGGCGGCCAACCTGCGCATGCTGGCGTCGCGCGCGTTTGCGGACTTTGCGCGCTGGCAGGTGGCGGTTGGATGGGGCGCCGACCGCCAGCGCGATCCCGCTGCGGCCAATCCCGCGCACCGCAGCCGCGGGCCGTTCTGGATCACGGCAGCGAGCGCGCGGCGCCTGCGCTTTGTGGCGGACGGGCGCACGCTGGGCCCGGCCGCGCTGGCCGGCCATCTTGCCTTTGCCACGGCGCCGCAAGCGGCGCCGGCCGGCCAGCCGGACGGCGTTGGCTACGTGATGCGCGACATGGCCTTCTGGCGCGAGCTGACCCAGGCCATGCGCGGCGCCCAGGACGGCCACGCGGGCATGCATGGCTCAGCCGTGGCCGAATCCTTCCGCGCGGCTGGCCGCAGTGCCGGCGACGGTTTCCAGCAAGCCCTGTCGCTGCTCAAGGAAAGCCTGGCCTGGCGCCGCTGCGGCCGCCTCGATCAGAGCCGGGCGGCGCTCAGGCGTGTCGACCGCCTGGTGCAGGCGGCCGAGGCAGGCGCGGCGACGCCCGCGTTCTGCGCCATGGCGCATATCGTGCGGGCCTGGGAACGGTATACCCGCGGCGACAGCGACGGCGCGCGTGCCGGCCTGGAAGGACTGCACTCCGATCCGGAACTGCGCCTGGTGGTGCGGTACAACCCGCGCGTGCGTTTTGAAGTGCTGAACCTGGAAGCGCTGCTGCACAAGGCCGATGCCATGCGCGCCGGGCATGCCTGCACGGCGCAGGCCGCGCAGCTGGCGCTGGATACCTTCGCCGGCGCGCTGCAGGCAGCCTACGAGGCCGATTCCGTCGACGCCGTGCAGCATGCCGCGGCCAATATCGGCCTGTGCCTGTGGCTGTTCTGGCAGCACGGCCTGGTCGATGCCGCGCGGGTCTTGTCCGCCAGCGCGGTGCAGCGGCAGGCGATGCGCTGGCTGGGCTTGTCGGAGTGGATCTGCGACCGGTTCGGCGTAGGCGGCGGCACGGCGTGGAACGCGATCTTCCTGCTGCGCATCGCACGCGGCAGCTGCGGGCCCGATACCCCGCCGTCCGACCGGCCAGCCAGGGCCAACGACAGCATGGCCGCGTTCCGCCGCCAGCGCCCGTTGTCCGTTGCGGACGCTGTCGACGCCCTGCGGCCGTTCCACGCGCCGTTCGCGCCGGCCAAGGGCTTCGTGCGCTGGTCGGCCGTGGCTGCGTTCGCACTGGAAGACCATGACGCCGGCCACATCAGGCTGGGGCCGTTGCAGCTGGCCAACCTGCTGCTCGAATCGGCCTGGTATCTCACCCACGAGCAAGGCGCGACCGCAATGGCGTGCGCAGCAGTGGAGCGGCTGGCCGCCCAGCTGCCTGCGCTGCGGCCGGCCGAGCGTGCGTTCTTCACCGCGGAACTGCGTGCCTTGCCGCCAGAGTTGCGCGATGCTGCCGCAGAAGCTTCTAGGCGCAGGCGCAAGGCGGCGTGAGGGCAGCGCGCTAAGCCCCGGTTGTGCCGGTCCGGTTTGCGCGGGACAGCGCAATAGCGGCCGGCAACAAAAAAGGGCGACCTTGCGTCGCCCTTGCTCACTGGCAAGCCAGAGTCAGTCGAACAACTCGTGCCAGATGCTCTTCTTCTTATAGTGCTTCTGCTCGCGCTCATAGTGCCGGTCGCGGTCGCCATGGCCGCGCTGGTATTCCTGTCGCGGGGGCGGAGTTTGCTGCGGCATTTGCTGCATGGGCACCTGCTGCACCGGGGCGGCTGCCACGGAGCGCTCGAGGATCTTGTCGAGTTCGCCCCGGTCCAGCCAGACACCGCGGCATTTCGGGCAGTAATCGATCTCGATGCCCTGGCGTTCGGACATCACGAGTTGCGTTTGCGGGCACACCGGACAATCCATTGCTTCTCCTCATTGAAGTGAAAACGTCAGGATATGACCGGCGCCAGCCCATATGGTTCGACCGGAGGATACTTGCAGAAGTGGTGCCGAGGGCGTTTGATGTGGTGCGCAGGCCCTGGCAGGCGCTCAGGCAGCCTCGCCGACGGTGCCGTGGCCGGCGTCTTCAGCCGGCTCGTCCTTGCCGCCGGGCAGCAGCAAGTTGAGGATCACCGCCGACAGCGAGCCCACCGTGATGCCGGAGCCAAACACTTCGTGGACAAAGGCCGGCAGCTTCGACAGCAGTTCCGGGCGGAACGTCACCGCCAGGCCGCAGCCGATCGACACGGCCACGATCAGGGTATTGCGCTGCGTGAACTTGACGGTGCTGAGCATCTGGATCCCGCCCGACACGATCATCGCGAACATCATCAGGCCGGCGCCACCCAGTACCGGCTGCGGGATCGTCACCACCAACGCGCCCAGCACCGGGAACAGCCCCGCCAGCAGCAGCATGACACCGGTCAGCGCGACCACATGGCGGCTGGCCACGCCGGTCAGCGAGACCACGCCGACATTCTGCGCGAAGGTCGACAACGGCGGGCTCGACACCAGTGCCGCAAAGGCCGAGCCAAAGCCATCGCACAGGATGCCGCGCGACAGGCATTTGCCGGAAATCGGCCGCTGCGTGGCCGCGCCCAGTGCCATGAACGTGCCCGTGGACTCGACAATGGTCACCAGGAAAGCGATCGACATGGCGACAATGCCCGAGATGGGGAACGACATGCCGAAGTGCAGCGGCTGCGGCACCGCGATGATGGGTGCCTGGTGAAACTGGGTGAAATCGACCAGGCCCAGTGCCAGGCAGAGCAGGTAGCCGCCGGCAATGCCGACGACAATGGCCGAGGCCGACAGCATGCCCTTGCCCCACTGCACCACCGCCACCACCAGCGCCAGCACCGCGACGGCAATCGCCAGATTGCCGGGCGCGCCATAGCGGCTGCTGCCCTGGCCGCCTGCGGCCCAGTCGATGGCCACCGGAATCAGCGACAGGCCGATCATGGTGACCACCACGCTGGTGACGGTATGCGGAAACAGCTTGCGGATCGCCGGCATGAAGAAGCTGCCCAGGATCATCACCAGCGAGCCCGCCAGCGCCGAGCCCAGGATGCCGGCCACGCCGTGTTCGACGCCCACGCTGATGGCCGCGCCGACAAAGGCGAAACTGGTGCCCATCACGCATGGCATGCGGATACCCACCGGGCCAATGCCCTTGCACTGGATGATGGTGACGATGCCCGAGCCAAGCAGGGCGGCATTCACCAGCGCAATGACCTGGTCCGGCGGCAGTTTCAGGGCACCGCCAATGACCAGCGGCACCGCAATGATGCCGCCCAGGGCGGCCAGCAGATGCTGGAGCGCAAGCAAAAACGTCGTCAGCCGCGGGGGGCGGTCTTCCACCTTGAACAGCAAGGGCGCCATTCATGTCTCCTGTTGTCTGGCCGGATATGTTTCCGGACTGTCTTGTTCTTCTGGCGCCGGGGGAGGGGCAGCCCCCGGCCCTGTCGTTGCGCGCTGCCGGACAGGCGGAGAAGACCGCCTGCAGCGAGCATGGCCGGGATCAGGTTCCAGGCCGCAACCGGGGAGCAAGAATAGCAGGGATAAGCACTCCGTGATACAAAAATTGCATACAATTTGTATCAGCTCCCTTGCATGGGAGGATAAGAACAGTGGAACAGCGCCGCGCGCCGGCGCGCGGAACAGGTCCGGGGCCGGCTACTCGCCGAAAAACACCCTTTCCGGATGCGGATGGCTGAGGAAGTCGTGGTGCGAGATGTGCCAGCCGTAGGCCCCGGCCAGCATAAAGACGATGCGGTCGCCCACGCGCACGCGCGGCACCGTTACCTCCTGCGCGAAGACGTCCTTCGGCGTGCAAAGCTCGCCGCAGATCGTGAGCCTTGCGTCAGTCAGCTCCGGGCGCGCAAACGGGTAAGGCCACGCGTCGTTCGGTGCGACGAAAAACGGATGATTGTGCTGCCACGACACCGGCAGCCGGAAATGGTGCGTACCGCCGCGCACGATGGCGAAGTGCTTGCCGTGATTGTGCTTGAGGTCGATGACTTCAGCCACGTAGCAGCCGCAGTCGGCGCTGATGAAACGGCCGCATTCCAGCACGATGCGGCAGCCGGGCCGCCGCTGCTGCAGCAGTTGCGCCAGCCCGGCGCAGAAGCGCGGCCAGTCAAAGGTGCGATTGGGATCGGTGTAGTCGATGCCGATGCCGCCGCCGACATTCAGCCATTCCAGCGCCAGTCCGTGTTCGTCACGGCATTGCTGCGCCAGCGCGATATGGCGTGAAATCAGTTCGAGATGCTGGTCGGCGTCCAGGCTGTTGGAGCCCGCGTGCAGGTGCAGCCCGACCAGGCGCACGCCGGGCAGGTCGCATGCCAACGCGATCACGGCGGGGAGTTCCGCCTGGTCGATGCCGAACTGCGTCGGACGCCCGCCCATCTGCAGCGTGGCGCCGGGCAGGCCGTAGGCCGGATTCACGCGCAGCAGCACGTCGGCGCGGCGGCCCATGCGTTGCGCGATGCGGTCCAGCCGGCGCAGTTGCAGCGCGCTTTCGACGTGGATCAGCCTGACGCCGAGGCGCAGCGCGCCCTCCAGCTCGGCATCGGTCTTGCCCGGGCCCCCGAATACGACCGGCACGTCGGCTTCGACGGCGCGCACGCGTTCGATTTCACCCAGCGACGCGACTTCGAAGCCGGCCGTTGCGCCCAGCAGCGCGCGCAGCACTGGCGCATCGCTGTTGGCCTTGATTGCGTAGTAGAGATCGCAGTCCTCGGGCAAGGCGGCAGCGAGGCCAGCCGCGCGCGTGCGCAGGTGGTCCAGGTCATAGAGATAGGCGCACGCAGGCCCCTTGCGGGGATCAAGTTCATCCAGGTAACGGGTGATGTTTTGCGGGTTCATGTGGTGGCGGGAAGGGGCGGCTTTATGTTGATGACTGGGAATGGGATTGCAGGTGTGCGGCCATGGCCCGGCGCGCGATGCCGCGGTCGTCGCCGAGCAGCAGCATGCGCGTGCCTTGCCGGCGCCAGAGCGCGGCGTCTTCCGGGGTGCGCGGCAGCGCGCAGAAATGCTTGCCATGCGCGCGCGCCGCATCGGCAATGCGCGCCACGGCGTCCCACACCAGCGGATGACGCGTCTGCCATGGCACGCCCAGTGATTGCGAGAGATCCGCGGCGCCTTCGAGCAGCACATCGATGCCGGGTATAGCGGCGATGTCATCGAGCGCATCGAGCGCGGCGCTGGGAGGTGTCAGGAATTCTGTGTGCTGAGGTCGGTTAATTAAATCTCAGCGTAGGGCGTTGGTGAAGCGGTCACCGAAGAGAATGGCGAACTGGTTGGCCGCTTGTTTCCAGGTGATGGGCGGCATCTTCCAATCTTTCTCGATGTTGCGCAAGGCCAGGTACAGCAGCTTGCTGGCGGCTTCGTCGCTGGGGAAGTGGCCCCGGTTCTTGACGATCTTGCGCAACTGCATGTGCATGCTCTCGATGGCATTAGTGGTGTAGATGATTCTGCGCACTTCCGGCGGATAGGCGAAGAACGGGATGACCTGCTCCCATTGCCGCCGCCACATGTCGGCCACCGTCGGGAATTTGCGGCCCCAGTCGCTGCCGGCAAAGGCATCCAGCGCAGTGGCAGCGGCATCGGCCGTGGCAGCCTGGTAAATCGGCTTGAGTGCGGCCGCCAGGCCCTTGCGATCCTTCCAGCTCGCCAGGTTGAGCGAGTTGCGGATCAGGTGGACGATGCAGGTCTGGATTTGCGCGGCCGGGTAGACGGCCTCGATGGCCTGGGGGAAGCCGCGCAGGCCATCGACCACGGCGATCAGGATGTCCTCCAGGCCGCGGTTCTTCAGTTCGTTGAAGACCTTGAGCCAGAACTTGGCGCCTTCGGTCTGCTCGATCCACAGGCCGAGGACTTCCTTGCGCCCATCGGCGCGGATGCCCAGCGCGAGGTACACCGCCTTGTTCCTGACGGTGCCTTCGTCGCGGATCTTCAGGCGCAGCGCGTCGAAGTAGACAATGGGGTACATCGCCTCCAGCGGGCGCTGCTGCCATTGTTCGACCTCGGCCAGCACTTCGTCGGTGATGGTGGAAATCAGGTCGGGCGAGACCTGCAGCCCATACAGTTCCTGCAAATGGCCCTGAATCTCACGCACGCTCATCCCGCGTGCATACATGCTGATTACGTGGTCGTCGAAGCCGGACAGCCGGCGTTGGTACTTGGCGACCAGTTGCGGCTCGAAGGTGGCTTGCCGGTCGCGCGGAATGTCCAGTTCCAGCTCGCCGTTGGGCGTGATGACGGTCTTTGCACTGCTGCCGTTGCGGTGATTGCCGCTCTTGCCTTGCTTGGCCTCGCTGGCCAGATGGTGCGTCAGTTCGGCGGCAAGCATACGCTCGGCCAACTGCTTCTTGAGCAGGCCGGCCAAGCCTGATTCACCGAGAATCGACTCGGCGTCCTTGTTCTGTACCTGAGCCAGTAGTTGATCGATCAACTCATCCGGAAACAGCTTCGGCGCGCTCGATTTCTTGCTCTTCTTGGTCATGCTTTTTGTTTCGGTCATAAGGGCGTTTCTTTCGATATCGTCTCATGACCTCAACACACAAGAAATCTGACAGGCTCCGGCGCTGTCTTCGATCATCGCCACGACCAGCGTATCGGCGCCCGCTGCGGCAGTGGCGGCGGCAAGATCGTCGCGGCCGAACGCGCTATGCCAGGTGGCGTTCAGCCCCCGCTCGCCGGGCATGGGCTGATGCTGTGCGTAGTGGCAGAGCCTGGCCGCCTGCCTTGCCTGCGCTACAGCACTGATGCGCGGGAAGACGATGCCCTGGGCGCCGGCGTCCAGCGCCGGCGCCACCTGGTGCGGGGCCGCCACGCGCACCAGTGGCGCGATGCCGCTGGCGCGCGCCGCCAGCAGCATGGCGCCAAGCTGCGCGCCATCGATCAGCGTGTGTTCCAGGTCGATCACCACGAAGTTATAGCCGGCGGCAGCGATCAGCTCGACGGTCAGTGCCGCAGGCGTCGAGCAGAACAGGCCGTGCAGCTGGCCGCCGCCCGGATCCGACAAACGCGCCTTCAGCGATCTCATGCCGCCTCTGCCTCCGCCAGCGCCAGCGGATTGGGCGCCTGCCGCGTGCGCAGCCGGATCTCGGGCATGAAGCGGCGGCTGGCCAACAGTTCGATCGACATGGTGGGCGCGAAGCAGTCGAAGCGCCGGAAGCTTTCAGCCAGGCGCGGGTGTGCGCGCTGGTAGCTGCGGATCACGCCTGCCACGATGGACCAGAACGCTGTTTCCTCGAGCTGGTAGTGGCCGGCAAGCAGTGGGGCCAGTTCGGCCAGGTTGACGAAGAACAGTGCGTCGCAGGTGAAGTCCCGCAGTTCATCGGCTTCGTCCGTTTCAATAAACGAGTTCGGGTTGACGCGCGCATGCTCGGCCGGCGGCGGCGTGAGTTGCGGCGCGGCGCCGGACAGCCACTGGCGCGAGAAGCGCACGCCGTCGTGAAAGTCCTTGAGCGCCACGCGCTGCGGCAGGCCGTCGACGTGCAGCAGCAGCATGTTCTGCGCGTGCGACTCGAGCGCGGTGCCGTGCTCCCAGAGCAGGTGCAGCACCGGCAGCCATGCACGCTCCACCAGCCGCTGCAGCCAGACGCGCACGCCATGACGGCGGACCCACGGCTCGATCAGCGGCAGGCCGTCGACATCGATATGGGTAAGCGCGGTCATGGGAATGGCGGCCTCGCCGGGTGCCAGATAGCGGTGGATGCTTTCGCGCCAGATGCAGGAAAGCGCGCCGTACTGGCCCTGCACCGGCGCGGCGGGCACATGGCTGACGCCGGCGACTTCGCGCAGCAACACCGGCGCGGCCATCGGCTTGGTCCATTCCGTGCGCGCCACCAGGCTCGCCAGCCAGTCACTCAAGACGGCGGCATTGCATACCGTGTGCGGCGCCAGCACGCGCGAAGTGGAGGTGTTGACGAGATTCATGGCCAGCTTCAGCGACAACGCATCGGCCTGATCGGCATTGGCGAGGGTGCGGATCGACTGCTGGGGCAGGTAGCGGCCCGGCATCTCGCCGACGGCGATCAGCTCGCCGCGCGCGAACGCGCCGTGGTAGCCCGGCGCGATGACCTCGTCCCATTGCCACGGGTGGACGGGCAGCGGCAGGTAGACGGCGGGATTGGCACCATGCTCGCGCAAAGCGGCCTCAAATGCGGCGCGCGCCGGCGGTGGCAGCAGGCTCTCGGGCGATGCCTCGGCGTTGCCGAGATTCCAGCGGCAATGCGAGCGGCGCGCTGCCAGCAGCACGGGCTGCAGGGGCGCGGCGCATTCCGGCGCGTAGCGTCCGTTGTCCGCCAGCGTGAAACCCATGCGCGATTTATATCCCGGGTGGTAAGGATGGGCACCCGTCAGCCGCGCTTCGATGGCATCGTAGCCGGCATCGCGCAACGGTTGTCCGGCGTGCCCGTTGGCATGGTGGGACTGCGCGTCCTTGACCTGCGTGGACAGCAGCTCCAGCCCGAACTGCTGCAGGCGCACCGGGTCGGCATCGAGCTGGCCGGCAAGCTCGGACAGCAGTTGCGCGACGTCGTCGGCTTCAGCCTGGCTCTCGCCTTCGCAACGGAGCACCGGCCCACGGATGCGGATGCGGCCGAAGCTGGCGGTGCGCTGCGCGGCGCAGCGATAGCTGACGGGCTGGCCGTCAGCCGTCACGCCGGGCAGTTCGACGCCGGCGTCGCTGACAATCACGTCGCGCAGGCAGTCTTCGAACAACAGGGCTTCCAGCAGCTGGCGCAGCACACGGCGGGCGGCTTGCTGGTATTGCGGGCTCTGGATCAGTCGTTGGTAATCGGTGGTGTTCATCGGGGGCTCAGGCTAGCGGTGCGGATACGAGGAAGTTCGGGACGCCTGCCCACGCAGGCGTTTCGCCGTGGCGGCCGAAGCAGCTCAGCATGTTGGCCTTGGCGGGAAGGGTGGGCAGGCCCTGCAGCGACGCCAGCAGCTGGCGCAGCGATGGGCCGCTTGCGTCGAGCGCGGCTGCGGTGTCCTGCCACAGCGTGGCTTCGTCGCAGCCGCCCGTGCGCGCCAGGCAGGCGATGAAGTGGCCGATATGGTTGACCAGCACGTAATAGGCAAAGCGATGCAGCGCGGCTTCCTCGGTGTACAGGGCGGGACTGTCGGCATCGAACTGCGCCGCCCAGGCAAAGCGGGCGCGGCTGATGCTGGCGCCTTCCATGTCGCGGACATAGCCGTGCACCGGCCAGCCGCCCGCGAACGCGACCATGCTGTTCTGCAGGTGTGCCTCCAGGCTGACGCCGTGCTCGGCGAACAGGCGCGCCAGCGGCAGCAGCGTGACATCGAGATAGCGCGCCCACCAGCGGCGGATATCCGCCGCGCCGGGTTGATGGCCCAGCGCTTCGCGCAGCAGGCCGTCCAGGATGCCGGCGCCATGCGCGGGCTCCTCCAGCACCGTGGCGAGCACTTGCGCGGCGTCGCCATGCGGGCCGGTCATGCCTTGCCGGAAGATCACTGCGGTGCTCGCGCGCAGCGCGTTGTCGGGCAGGGCCAGCACGGCGTAGCCGGTTTCGGCCAGCACCGTGAAGTGTGCGGACGAACGCGCCGCCTCGGGCAGCATGGCGATGGCGCGGCTGGCATCCAGCGCGCGCCGCACGTGCTCGGGCGGATTGTTGCGGACAAAGTTGGTGATGCGGATATCGAGCGCCAGCTTGAGGAAGCGTTGCTGCTGCGGCAGCCACACCGTGCGTACCGACGAGGTCGGCCAGGCCAGCTCTCCCAGCGGCCCGAGGGAAATCATCGCGCGGCTGGCCAGCAGTGGCTGGATCTCGCTGTGCGCGAGCAGCTGCGTGGCTTGCCAGGGATGGCAGGGCAGCAGGCGGTAGTCGCCCTCCTTGAGCAGGTCCGCGGCGGCCTCCATTGCCGCGGGGTCGATAGGCAGCGGCTGGCCGTCGATGGCGCTGCTCTCCAACTGGTCGCTGGCGACGGCGAAGTAGTGCAGCTGGAAGGCGGCGCCGAGCTCCGGCGCATAGCGTTGCAGCGCATCGTGGCTGAACCCTTCCGACGCCTTCGACGTGGCGTGGAATATGTGCCCGAAGCGCAGCCCCTGCTCGGCAGCGATAAAGCGCGAGGGCGCTTGCCGTGCGGGCGCTTCGCGGTGGTACAGGCGCACCTTCTGGACGCCGTTTTTCATCAGCGTGGCAAAGCGCTCCGGCCAGTCGGTGGCGGCGCTCTGTGGGTAGGCATGCGCGAGCGCCTGGGTGATGGCATCGGCCAGATTCTCGGCGCGGCGCAGCGGGGCGAAGGCGCTGCCGTCGGACAGCACCGCATCCGCGAGCCGGTGGTAGCCGATCGGGGATACGTAGGAGAGCGCAGCAGCCAGCCAGCGGTGGCGGCCGTCGCGATCCGCCAGTGCCAGCACCGCCGGTACCAGCCCCTCGGCACGCCAGCGCGCAAGGGTACTTCTCAGCGCAGCCGGCACCGGGGCGGGAAGGTGCGCGTCAAGGCGGGGATCGACGATGCCGGTCTCGCGGCAGTAGGTGTTGAAGAATTGCTCGATCAGGCGGCGCTCGACGGCGTCGGGCGCGGCGGCATCCCGGTCCGGGCGATGGGCGCGCAGGCGCCCTTGCGGCGCCACGGTGGTCGATGGCAGGAGAGTGGAAAGCATGCAGTTACCTCGCATCAGGGACGGTGGCAAACAACGATGAGCGATCAGGGACGACGAGTGCGGCGGCCAGCGCGAACATGGCGGCGATCAGCCATAACGTGCCCGCCGGGTCGGAGCGTGGCAGCCACGCCATCACCGCCAGCGGCCCGACCAGTTGCCCGGCGGTCATGGCGCTCTTGGCGATGCCGGTGGCACTGCCGTGCAAACTCGCGGGCAGGCGGGCGCAGCAATAGGACAGCATGGATTGCGCGAGCGCGGCGAACAGCGCGCCCTGCACGACCCGGAGCGCGCCGATCTGCCAGAGCGCATCGGCAAGCGGCAGCAACGCGAGCGCGACGGCGCAGCCGCCGGCGGCCAACATGAATACGCGCACGGTCGTGCCGCGGTCGCTGAGCGCGCCCCACAGCGGGCTGGCGAGCATCGCGGCCAGCCAGCCCAGCGCGTGCAGGAAGCCGGTTTTGCTGCCGAGCAGGGCATCGTACGGGTAGCGCTGCTGCAGGTAGAGCGCGAACACGTTCACCAGCGCGAACGCGCCGGCCTGCGTCAGGCAGCCGGCCAGCAGCCAGCGGCGCAGCGACGCGTCCGCCAGCATGGCGGCGAATCCGCGCGACGAGCCGGCGCCTGGCAACGCCTGTGGCGCCGGCTCGCGCAGCCGCCATGCGAGCAGCAGCGTCAGCACGGCATTGGCCGCGGCCACTGCAAGCAGCATCGGCCGCACCGTCCACCAGTCCTGCAGCACGCCGCCGAGCACGGGGCCCAGCAACGCGCCGGTGGCCACGGCCGATTCCTGCATGCCGAAGGCACGGCCGCGCATGCCGGGCGTGCTGACGCGGCCGATGCAGATGGTCAGCAAGACGCCGACGGCGCTCGCGCCCTGCAACAGGCGGCCGGCCATGAAGCCGGCCACGTGCGTGGACAGCCCCATCAGCAGCAGGCTGGCGGTGAAGGCCGACAACGACAGCAGCAAGGGCCGGCGGTAGCCCCATCGTTCGCACCAGCTGCCGGCGAACGGCGCCAGCAGCAGCGCGCCGACGCCCGGCGCGGCCAGCGCCAGGCTGCTCCAGTGCGCGGCAGCGGGGCCGGCGAGGTCGCGCAGGTAGAGCGGCATGATCGGCACCAGCGTCATCAGGCCCGTCGTCACCACCGCCTGGCCGGCCAGCAGCAGGGCGATGTCGCGCGACGGGCCGGCTTGCGGCGCCGGCGTCATGACGGGACTCCGCTCTCGCGCAGCGGATTGCGCAGGCTGCCGAGCGCGCTGGGCATGCCGGTACTGGCGGTGTCGCGCGCCAGCAGCGGCGCAAGCAATTGCTTGAATGGCCATTCCGGCGCATCCAGCAGCGCGGTCCGCGCAATCTCTGCGGTCCGGTTGCCGGTACCGGCGGCCAGCAATCGGGCGATCTCCTCGCGCAGGATGCGCCAGCCCGTGCGCTCGTCGCTGTCGAAGGCCACGGCGATCGCGGCGGCGATGGCGTACAGGTTGACCTCGATCGCCAGCGTTTGGAAGTACGCGAGCAGTTGCGCCGGCGCATCGAGCATCAGCGTATTCGGCGTGGCGGTGTCCACGGCGTACGCGGGCACGTCCGCGCCGGCCTCTGCGAGCAGGGACGGGCAGATGCGCAGCGTGTCGTGATCGCGCAGCAGCAGCGCCCGCGGGCCTGGCTCGCCGACCACCAGCACGACGTTCTGCCCATGCAGCTCGGGCATGACGCCGTTGGCAAAGCAACGCAGGCCGGTTTCGAGCAGCAGGGCCGCGATGCACCGGAATGCCGCCCAGGCCTCGTCGGCATCGGTGCAGGACAGCCGGCGCAGCGCCGGCAGGTCGTTGCTGGCGGTCAGCGCCGCGCACGCCGCCATGGGCAACAGCCACGTGCCAGCCGCCAGGTCGCCGGGGTAGCGCCTGAGCACGCAGGCGAGCTCGCCCGGCTCAGCGATCAGCGAGTCGTGCTGGCGCAGTGCCCACCAGTCGCGCTCGTCGCAAAGCAGCAGGTGCTGGCCGAGCCAGGGATCGCGCGCCCGCAGCTGCGCCAGGCATTGTTGCGCGAGCGCACCGTTGTGCAGGTAGCGCGCGGGCAGGGTGCGCCTGGCCCCCAGTGCCTGCACGCCCAGCGACAGCTTGAGGTGGAGCTCGGGCCGGCCATGCATGACGAGCGAGCGCAGTGAGGCGGTCGGGTAGGCCGCACCGATGCCGCTACCGAGGTCGATGCATGGCGCTTGCCCGCTGGCGGCGGCGTGGGCCTGCTGCTGCCATTGCCACGGGTGCACCGGCATCCACAGGTAGCCGCGCTGCGCGCCGGCGGCTTCCGCGCGTGCCACCAGGCGGTCGAGTTCGTCGGGCGGCAGCAGCGAGCGGGCCAGCGGTTGCGCTGACGCTTCCATCGCCGAACCGGTCCGGAGCCGGTGTAACGGCACGGCAATCCAGTGCAGCCATACGGGCTGGCCGGATTCCGCGTCGAAGCCGGCGTGCGGCCCGGCCGCATCGCCCCAGGCCTTGGCGCGAGCGAGCGGATGGAAAGGGCGGTCGCGCAGGCAGCAAACCGCCTCCCACGACAGTAGCGAGCGCGGCGCCGCCGCAAGGCGATCCAGGATGGCCGGCTCGTGCGCAAGCGTGCGCGCGGCTTGCGCCTCGGCCAGCGCGAACAGCGTCTGCAGGCGCCCGCTGCGGCCGGGCCACCAGTCCGCCGACTGCAAGGCTTCCAACGCCGCGGCGGCGCCGAGCGGCATGGCGCTGCCGTCGCGTTGCAGGACGACGGGCGGCCTGTCATCGCCGGCGCCAAGCTGCAGCGGCCGGGGGCCGTCGAGGCGGCGGCCAAGCCAAAGCAGCGTGCCGGCCGTACCCAGGTCGACGGCGAGCGCGGCCAGCGGCGTGTCGTCAGCGGCTACCAGCCGGCAGTGCTCGCGCATGCCGTACAGGTTCTCCTGCCATAATGCGTCCAGCAGGTCCTGCGCCAGCATCCGCTCGCGTACGGGGTGGTGTGGCAGCACCGTCATAGCAGGGGCAGGCGCACGCCGACACCGCGCTGCAGCGCAAGCTGGTAGAAATGGCGCGCGCACACCATATCGTCCAGCGCCATGCCCATCGGGTTAAGCAGGATGATCTCGTCGTCGCGCTCGCGCCCCGGCTTCGCGCCGATCACGATCTCGCCCAGCTCGGCATGCAGCTGCTCGCGGCTGAAGCGGCCTTCCAGCACCAGTTGGTTGATGATCTTCTTCTCGCGGTTGGACTGGTCCCAGTCGTCCACCACCACCTTGTCGACCTTCTCATAGACGTCCTTGTGCACGTCCATGATCGAGACGTTGGCGACAAAGGCTCCGGGCTTGAGCCAGGCATGCTCCAGGTACGGCGCATCCGCAACCGTGCAGGTGACGGTCACGTCGGCGGCACGCACCGCCGCCTCGGCGCTGGCCGACAGCTCCCAGCCAACCGCCGGGAAGCGCGCGCCCAGCTGGCTGCGCATCGCCTGCATTGCGTCGCGCGACAGATCGAACAGGTGGATGCAGCGGATGCCCGGGAACTGCTCCAGCAGCGTCTGCAGCTGCATGCGCGCGATCGGGCCGCAGCCGATACAGGCCACGTCGGTAAAGCTCGCGCGCGCCAGGTGGCGCGTCGCCACCGCGGTGATGGCCGCGGTGCGCATGCCGCTGATCAGGCCGCCTTCCATGATGGCGACCGGATAATTGGTCTGGGCGTCGTTGAGCACGATCACGGCGCTGGCGCGTTCCAGACCATGGCGCTGCGGGTTGTGCTGGCGGCTGCCGATCCACTTGATGCCGGCGACCGGGTTGTCGCCGCCGACGTAGCAGGGCATCGCAATGATGCGGTCGGCGATATGGTCGGCGCCGGCCCAGCGCAGGTAAGGCTTGAGCGGCTGCACGCATTCGTCGCGCGCATGCAGCGCCAGGCCTTCGGCAATAGCCTGAACAAAGGCGTCGGAATGGTCGGCGCCAAGGGCGATCAGGTCGGCGCGGCTGAGGTAGCGCAGCTCGGCAGCGGGGGTCTGGATGGGGGCGTTCATGCGGTCACTCCGTGTGCAGGGATGGACGATTGCGCGGCAGCCGAAGCCGTGCGCGCGCGATGGATGGCGGCGACGCGTTCCAGCCATGCGTCGTCGTAGACGGTGTCGAGATAGCGTTCGCCGCGGTCAGGAAACAGGGTGAGGATGCGGGGCGGGCGTGCGCTGCGTGGCAGGTCCTGCAACAGGCGGCCGATCGCGGCGACCACCGCGCCGGACGACCCGCCGGCAAAGATGCCTTCCTGCGCCAGCAGGCGCCGGCAGCCGAGGGCCGCCGCGTGGTCGTCCACATGGATGACCTGGTCGATTTCTTCGCGGCACAGCAGCTCCGGCACGCGGCTCGCGCCGATGCCCGGCAGCTCGCGGCTGGCCGGCGGGTGGCCGAACAGCACCGAGCCGGCGGCGTCCACGCCCACCACCTTCAACGCGGGCCACGCCTCGCGCAGGCGGCGCGCGATGCCATGCACCGTGCCCGAGGTACTCACGCCGAGCACCAGCACGTCGACCGGCCGGTCGAGCTGGCGCAGGATTTCCTCGCCTTCGCCGTGGTAATGGCTTTCCCAGTTGCGCGGATTGCCGTACTGGTTGATCCAGACCGCATCCGGCAGGTCGCGCAGCATCTGCCGCACGCGCGCGATACGCGTTTCCAGGTAGCCGCCCTGGCTGTCCTTCTCGGTCACCAGCTCAATCCCGGCGCCATAACAGCGCAGGATCGTCAGGTTGGTCTGCGAGATCTTCGGGTCGACCACGGCGGTGAAGCGCAGCCCCTTCAGCCGGCATACCATGGCCAGCGCGATCGCCAGGTTGCCCGACGAGCTTTCGACGATGTGGGCGTTGGCGCCGATGGTGCCTTCGACGAGGCCCTTTTCGATGATGTAGCGGGCAGGGCGGTCCTTGACGCTGCCGGCGGGATTGAATAGCTCCAGCTTGGCAAAGACCTCGGCCCCGGTGTCCCCGAACAGGCGGCGCAGATGGACCACGGGTGTCCCGCCGATACTCTCGATGATGCTGTTGCAAACCATGGCTTACCCCTCATTCGATGTTGCCCGGCACCGTGCCTGGGCAATTTGTATCGCTTTGTAAATGATAGTTATTTACATCTGAGCTTAAAAAAATGCCGGCCGAGGATGGTCCCGACAAGGCCATCGCCGTCCGGCGGCTGCTTTACCAGCGGTGCTGGTACATCGCGGTCAGCGTGATGCCCGCAGCCGGCAGGCGGCTGGTGTTGTTGCTGTTGCGCATCAGCTGGCTGTACAACGGGTAGTAGTAGCGGTTGAACAGGTTCTCAATCCCCACCGTGATCGTGTCCTTCTTGCTGACCTGGTAGCGGCTGATCAGGTCGACGGTGGTGTAGCTGCTGACCTCGCGCCGCCCGAAGCTGTTCTGGTCGTTGAGGCGGTAGTCGCGGCCGCCGTAGTAGGTCACCTGCAGGCGGTTGCTCCACGTGCTGATCGGCCGGTACTGGACGTAGGCGGTCAGCTTCAGCGGCGGTATGCGGTAGCCGGTCATGTTCTGGAAGCTGCTGCTGCCTTGCGGCTGCTCGCGGCCGTTGATCCAGGTAAACGTGCCGCCCGCGCCCCAGGTCTCGCTGTCGCTCAGGTAGTCGGCGGAAGCCTCCACGCCCGCGATGCGTTCCTTGGTGCGGGTCAGTATCAGGCCGTTGTTGAAGCTCTGCACGTCGCCCAGTTGCGAGGTGGTGTAGAACAGCGCCAGGCTCGCCATCGTATTGCCGAACGCGCCGCGCCAGCCGATTTCATAGTTGTTGGTCTTGACCGGCTCCAGGCTGGACGAATTGATATCGAAGCCCGGGCGCGCATTGCGGATCTGCAGGCCGATATCGGGCAACTGGAAGCCCTGGCCGAACGAGGCATAGAACTCCTGGTTCTTCACCGGCGCGTACGCACCGCCGATATTGAACAGCCACGCGCCATAGTTGACCGTGCCGCCCTTGACCGCGACCGGGTTGCTGACCTTCGATTGCGACAGCGGCACGAAGTCGTCGAAGCTGGCGTTGGCGCGCTCGTAGCGCACGCCGCCCTCCATCGACCATTGCTCGTTGAACTTGTGCTGCAGCTGCCCGAAGACGCCGCCGCTGCGGGTGGCCAGCGGCGGCATGTAGGTCAGCGAACCGGTCTTGTTGAAGACCAGGCCGCCGCTCTGGTCATAGGTGCGCGGATCGAACACATCGAGCGGCATGTCGCTGCGCTCCTGGTTGTAGTCCGCGCCCCACAGCAGCTTGGTCTTCTTGTCCGCGCCCAGCGGGGTGCTGATGGTCAGGCGCCCGCCAAATACATCGCTGTTCTGGCTGACCTGGTCCACGTTGCCGCCACGCGTGGCCACCGCGCGCGCATCGAACGGCGGGAAGCGGGTGAAGTAGTCGCGGTAGTAGATCTGGGTGGACACGGTGCTGCCGAGCAGGTCCAGGTTCTGGTAGCCCAGGTTGACGACGGTGTTGCGCAGCTCGTTCTGGTTTTCGAGCTGCAACCCCTTGATCGCGCGCGCGGCCGCGGTGCCAGGCGGCAGCTTGGCCACCGAGGGATCGGAGGCGTAGTTGGTGTTCTGCTTGGCCTGGTACTGGCTCACGCTCAGTTCGATGCGCTGCTGGCTGTCGATGCGCCAGCCCAGCTTGCCGCTCACGTTGTAAACGTTGGAATCGAACAGGTCACCCTGGCTCGGCTCCGGCGCGATGCGGTGTCCGTGGGCGTCATAGGGGCTGCCGATATGCTGCGCGCCCAGGTGGAACGCGTAGTCGATCGGCCCCTGGCTGCCGGAGAAGTGCTGCTGGACATTGGCGCTGAGCCCCTCCTTGCTCAGCCGCGTCAGCGGGGTGCCCAGCGTCACGGTGGTATCCGCGCTGGGCGGGCCACCCGCAGGCCGCGTGGTGATCGCGATGATGCCGCCGTTGGCGCCGGCGCCGTAGATTGCGCTGCTGCCACGCATGACCTCGATCTTCTCGATATTGCTGGGATCGATGGTGGCGAGGTTGCGCGCCGAATCCCGGTTGGTGTTGAGCGGAATGCCATCCACCAGGATCAGCGTGCCGCGGCCGCGCAGCGTCTGGCCGAAGTCTGTGACGGTGCGGCTGGAGTCCGCCATGCCCGGGATCAGCTTGCTCAGCATGGTCGCGAGATTGTTGGAACCCACCTTCAGTTCCTCGATTTCCTCGCGTTCCAGCACCGTTACCTGGCGCGTCGGGCTGACGAGGTCGCTCTTGATCCGGTCGACCCTGACCTCCACCGCATTCAGCTCGCCACCGTCGGCCTTGGCAGGTGGGCTGTCCTGCTTTGTGCTCGCACCGGATGTGCCGGTTTGCGCGACGGCGGACGCGGCGGCCATTGCCTGCGCCTCGGACAGCAGCGGAGTGCCCGCGCCGATGGCGGCCACAAGAAGAGCGAGCGGACGTACCCGGCAGCGGCCGGCCGGCCCCGCCAAGGTGACTGAGCGTGTTGCGGTTTGCATGGTGATGGTCAGGCCAACGTAGTGATGTGCGAAATGTGCTGTAATAGAACTCCGTGAATTGTAATAGTAATGATTCGCATTAACAATAAATTGTGGAGGAATCTGAATTTTCGTCTGGTGTGCCGGGAAACCGGCTCGGATGTGTCTTGGAACCCGAGACAGGTTCCAAGGGCCGGGCCGTGCCTGAGAGCACGGCCCGGGGCGCGGCAGGCTCGTTCGCCATCCGCGCTCGATGGCGGCGGTATGCCAGCCTTACTTGCGCCCGGCCAGCGCCTTCTGGATGGCCGCTTCGGTCTCGGCGTAATTCCCTTCGCCAAAGTGCTTGTAGACCACGGTGCCGTTGGCATCGACCAGGTAGAGCGCCGGCCAGTACTGGTTGCGCCAGGCGTTCCAGGTGGCATAGGCGTTGTCCTGCGCGACCGGGTAGCGGATATCGAAGCGCTTGAGCGCTGCCTGCACGTTGGCGGTGGACTTCTCGAAGGGGAACTCCGGGGTGTGGACGCCGACCACAACCAGGCCCTTGTCGCGGTATTTGTCGTACCACTGCCGCACATGGGGCAGCGTGTTGATGCAGTTGATGCAGCTGTAGGTCCAGAAATCGACCAGCACGACCTTGCCGCGCAGCCCGGCAACGGTCAGCGGTTCAGCGTTGAGCCACTTGTCGATGCCGGTGAATTCAGGCGCCTTGCCATAGTCGGCAGGGGCGGCGGCTGCATACTGGGCGGCAACGATGGCGGTGGTGGCCAGCAGGGTACGAAGGAAGCGGTGCATGGTTCAGGCTCCAGGTTGGGAGGCAGGGAAAAGGGAGGTCAGCCAGGCGACGGCAAGCGTGTCGTACTGGAAGTACATGGCGATGGCGGTCGCCACCACCAGCACACCGAAGGCTTGCTGCAGCCGGTGCGTGTGACGGGCCAGGCGGCGCACGTGAGTGGTGGCGAACTGGCCGCCATAGGCAATGCCCAGCATCGGGATGGCCGCGCCAGCCGCGAACAGCGCCAGCAGCCCGGCGGCGCGATGCAGGTCTTGCGCCTTGGCCACCAGCGCGAGGATCGACGCCAGCACCGGCCCGGCGCACGGGGTCCATACCGCGCCCAGCGTCATGCCCAGCACAAAGCCGCCGGCCACGCCGGTGCCGGTCCGGCCGCCGGCGCCCGCCAGGCGGTCGACCACGCCGGCGAACGGGGCCGCCAGGCGCTCGAAGCCCGCCGGCCAGAGCCGCGCCAGGCCGGCGCCCAGCAGGAACAGGATGGCCGCGTTGCGCACCACGCCCGGGGCTTCGCTGAAGGCGCTGGACAGCGCGCCGAAGACAATGCCCAGCGCGGAAAAGGCGCTGACGAAGCCAAGCGCGATCGCCAGCGGGCGCAGCCGGCCGGATTCGCCCACCGAGCCGGCGAGCAGCATGGGCAGCACCGGCAGCACACAGGGCGAGGCAATGGTCAGCACGCCTGCGGCAAAGGCAAGGAAGGCGTCGATCATGGGCGGCCCCCGTTGGCGTGCGCGGTGCCGTAGCAGGCACGATGGCAGGGGCGGGGCGGCGGATGGATGGACATGGCGGAGAACTCCCGGTGTTGGCGATAGACGCATTCCACCGTCCGCACGTATCCCGGCTGTTACCGCTTCCGGGCATGCGTGCAATCTTTCATGTCTGCAGCGGCCCGGGATACAGAGCGATACATAGTAGCGCCGCACCCGCCGCACGGTGACCGCACCGGGCAGTGCCAACGCGGTGCCGCCGCTTCAGCGGCTGCCGTGGAGCTCGAGGTATTCCGTGAATTCGTCGCGCACGACGGCTTCAATGCGGGCGAGCTCGTCGTCCGTGATGTCTTCGAACAGCTTGCGCTTGCGCCTGGACAGCTCGCCGTGGTTCTGGACGATCAGGTCGATCAGGTTCGACAGGCGTGACTGGCGCAGGTCGAGCCAGCTTTCCAGGCGTGTGACGCTGGCATCGTAAGCGCGCAGGTACTGGATCTCCTGCGCAAGGTCTTGCTCGACGCACTGCTCAATGCATTCGAAGACGAATTCGCACAGCGCTGTCGCATCAAAGGATGCGTAAAGCCAGCCGGGCTGTGGCGACTTGATCAGGATCGTGTCGCTGTCCGAATCCAGCGCGTAGTTGAGCAGGGCCGTCCGCGGGGCGGAATAGGACTTCAGCAGGGCGGCATAGGTATCGATCTGCTTGAGCATCCGCGCGGACACCGGCAGCACTACGCCATCGGGCGTGACACCGGCCTGGCGCAGCAAATGGTGGATGAGGAACCGATGGAGCCGGCCGTTGCCGTCGTAGAACGGGTGGGCGAAGACAAAGCCAAACGATACGCACGCCGCGGCCACGATCGGGTTTGCCGCCTGTGCAGCGACTAGGCCCGCCACCGCGGCAATCCCGTCCATCATCGCGCCAAGCTGCTCGGGCGGCGGGGGAATATAGTCCGCGATGTTGCGCATGCGCCCGCCGCGGGACAGCCAGTTCTGCTTGTCGCGGTAGGAGAATTCAGCGCGCAGCCCCGAGATGATTTCGTTCTGCCACTCGCACAGCTGCTCTTCGGTAAGCGGGGCGGGATTGCCGGCGTACTCCAGCAGTCGCCTGAACTTGGCGACCCGCTGGTTATCGGGGATCTCGTGCTCGATGGAGTAGGTCGATCGAGTTTCCGCGAGGTAGAGGTAGTCCACCGCGCGCGCCAGCAACTCTGGCTCGAGCCGCTTGATGGCCGCGGCCACGCGGCCGGGGAGGTCGGCGGCAATGTACTGCGCCAGCTTCTCGGTGCGGCGCACCAGGGGGCAAAACGCGGCCGGGCCAAGGTGGTTGTTCTGGATGCCGAACTGCAGGTCCGGCGTTGCCGGGCCGGTCAGGTAGTGGGTCTCGTCCAGCGCCAGTACCCTGGGCGCCCCGGCCGGCAGCTTGTAGTCGAATTGCGCCCCGGCCAGCCATTTGGCATAGAAGGCGCTCAGCCTCGCATAACGGGAGGTCGGGGTGGCCGCCAGCCACTCGCGTACAGCCTGCACCGCTTGCGCATGCTCGAACAGCGCCGCCAGCACGGTCAGGTCCAGGTGCTCCTTCTTCAGCGCGAACGTCAGGTGGTCCACGGTCGTGTCGGCGCCGCGGTAGCGGTTCCTTGGGTACACGGTGCGCGTGGTGCCGTCCGGTCCGGTGTGCGTGCTGAGGACCCCGGTCTTGTCGGCGAGAGCGGACGTCGAGCGCAGCGGCGGGACGCGCAAGCCGAACTTGCGGATAAGCGCATCGTAGCCTAGTGGCGCATGAGACATATGAAGTCGCAATACTTGGGTGCGGGTTTGCCCGGAGCTTACCAGAGTTTCTACAGAATTTACCAAAACCTCTACTTGATGGCCAAATGCTTTCCATTCTATCTATAACGATGGACGGGCAACCTGATCGCCGGGCTTCCCAGGAGTTCTACAGGACTTACCGTTTCGTCTACTCTCGGGGGTAGCCTGGATGATCTTGTCTACAGGGCTTGCCTTCCGACCCGGGTAGCGGTGCCTCTGGTCGCCTGCAAATCGAAACCCATCATGACAAAAATGCCATCTTCTGAATCGGCCAAAATGGCGTTCAGGGTGTTTCGGTAAATCCGTCAGGGTTTTCGAGGGTTTCTGGTCGCTGCCCGGCAATAGGCATTGTTATTTGTTTATCTGGCTCGAATAATCGCCTATAACTGCATCTACATGCTGCGGCTGATGTCACGCATCATGCCTACGCCCGCCAGGCTTGCCTGCGGGCATTTTTTTTGGGGACGCGAGGATGCTGTTTGTACGGTATTAATCGATCGGATTTATTTCGCTCATCATTCGACGCAGTCAAAATCATGACATTTCTGTAATCATGACATTTTTGTAATCATGCTGACTGACCGGTGGGTGGACTTCCGGGCATTACAAATTCGTAATGATTAAATTTAAGTCCTTTTCCTCATTCATTCAAAACGAACGCTCATCTATCGGCGGCGATTCGCCTGGAAGCGGCTCCAGCAAAGGATTTCATGGGCATCGGGTGGCGCCTGGCGACGCCTTTCTCCGGGGGCGGAGATGCATATTCAGCGTGAATATCCGGTGCCGATCCTTCCCCGTCATAAATTCAGTGAAAACCCTGCCATCCCTTTCTCTTGACTTGCTTGATATATCACATACTGTGTATCCCATCGCCACTCCGAACTTGAAGAGGGGTGAGGGCGGAGACCTCAGGTCGGCGTCGGAATAAGAGGCAAATAAATGCCAATGACACAGGAGACATGAAATGCCAGCAGCCACCCTTATGCTGAGGCGAAGCGCGTCCGCATACCCGCCCGCACCCCCGCAATTGAATGGTCAAAAGATTCAAGGAGCGCGCAAATGAATAATCCATCGGCAGCGCTGGGCGCTAAGCGCCAGGTCCCGGAAGGCACACGCTGGCTGCAATTGATTGTCGGTGTGGTCTGCATGATCGCCACCGCCAATATCCAGTACGCCTGGACCTTGTTCGTCCCTGAGATCCAGGGCACCTACGGCTGGTCGCGCGCCAGCATCCAGATCGCCTTCACCGTTTTCGTCCTTGTGCAGACCTGGTTGGCGCCGATCGAAGGCTATTTCATCGACAAGTTCGGCCCGCGCATGATGGTTGCCTTCGGCGCGGTCTTCATCGGCGCGGCATGGTGCATCAATTCCCAGGCCACTACCCTGATGGGCTTCTACGTCGGCGCAGCCGTTGGCGGCCTTGGCGTGGGCTCGATCTACGCCACCTGCATCAACAACGCGCTCAAGTGGTTCCCTGACCGCCGTGGCCTTGCGGTGGGCCTGACCGCGGGCGGTTACGGCGCCGGCTCCGCGGCGACGATCCTGCCCATCGCGGCCATGATCGAGTCGCAGGGCTTCCAGCACACCTTCCTGTTCTTCGGCCTGCTGCAGGGCGGGCTCGCCTTTGTCGCGGCGTGGTTCCTGCGCGCACCAAAGGGTAGCGAGGTGAGGGCATCGCAGAAGCTGGTCCAGGCCACGCGCGACTACACGCTCAAGGAAGCGATGTCCACCAGGCTGTTCTGGCTGATGTTTGTGATGTTCATCCTGGTCGTCACCGGCGGCATGATGGCCGTGGCCCAGCTTGGCGTCATCGCCAAGGACCTGGGCGTGAAGGAGTTCAAGGTCGACCTGCACTTCTTCGTGATGGCCGCACTGCCGCTCGCGCTGATGCTCGACCGGATCATGAACGGCATCTCGCGTCCGCTGTTCGGCTGGATTTCGGACAACATCGGCCGTGAGAAGACCATGGTCATCGCCTTCACCCTGGAAGGCCTTGGCATCATCGCGCTCGGCTACTTCGGCAGCAACCCGTACGCCTTCCTGATCCTGTCGGGCGTGGTGTTCCTGGCCTGGGGCGAGGTCTACTCGCTGTTCTCGGCACTTGCCGGCGATGCCTTCGGCACCAAGCACATCGGCAAGATCTACGGCGTGCTCTATACGGCCAAGGGCATCGGCGCACTGTTCGTGCCGGTCGGCAACCTGATGATGGAGGCGAGCGGCACCTGGTCGACGGTGCTCTACACGGTTGCGGCCATGGACCTGACCGCGGCCTTCCTGGCGATCATGGTCTTGCGGCCGGTGCTGGCCAGCCATGTTGCCACCTCCAGGAGTCTTTTCTCGAAGGAGACGGCGGCGGCGGGGACGCAAGTGCCAGCCTGACGGACAGGTCCGCAGGCGTTTCGCGGCAAGACGGGCGGGCATCTTCGGAAGCCCGCCTTTTCGTTTACCAGGGACTCGGCAATCCCGGTGGCTTTGCCGGGCCGTATGCGATCGGATAACGCATGGCTGGCCGACGCAATGCTCATGGCAAGCCGCGACGCCGGCTCGCACAATGAAATGGCTCACCGGAGCCTTTCATGCCATACACCCTTTGCCTTGAAGCGGAATGCCTGCGCTTGCGACTGCGGGCCGGCGCGGAACTGGTCTGCCGCGGCGGCAGCCTGTGGCTGACGTTCGAAACACGGGACAGGCCGTCCCCGGACGTTCTGCTCGCACCCGGCGAGCGCTATCAGCTGCATGGTGACGCCGACGTGTTTCTGGCGGCGCTGCACGGCGCCGGCCCCGTGTTATGCGGGATCGAGGCGCCGCCACCCCCGCGCCATGCCGGCTTCCCCTGGCTCAGGTGGCTACGGGGCTCGCACGTGTCCTGACGGTGTGTGCGGCTTCCTGGTAAATCCACTCGGCTACACACCTGACGTCCTCGCGCGGATCGGCGGAGGCATGGACCAGCCAGTATGCGTTGGGGCTCGGCGGCGCTTGTAGCGCCGTCGGCACGATCACTAGCTGGCCGCCATCGATCAGGGGCCGCACCAGCTCGAGCCGGCCCAGTGCGACGCCCTGTCCCGCCAGCGCCGCGTGGATGACCTGGTCGTACTGATTGAAGCGAAGCACGCCGTGCTGGCTCGCCTGGCGGTAGCTGCGTGGCTCGAGCCAGCTGCGCCATTGCAGCCACGGACGGGGATCGTCGAATTCCAGCAGCGGCAACTGAAGCAGCGCCTCGTCGTGCCGGGCGACCCCGTCCACCAGCGATGGATGGGCAACCGGGGCGATGTTTTCGCCGAACAGGCGCACAGCATCGGGCGGCGCCGCGGCGTCGCGGCAGTAGCGCACGGCGAGGTCGATGCCCTCGGCACGCAAGTCGCTGATACGGTTGCTGGCGGACAGGCGCACATCCAGATGCGGATGCGTCTTCTGCAGGTTCCCCAGCCGCGGCAGCAGCCACAAGCCGGTCACGCCGATGCTGGCGGTGACCGTGACGGCGCGCTGGCCCTCGTTGCGGCGCACTTCGGCTACCACGTCCTGCAGCTGCTGCAGTGCGCTGTCGGCGCTGCGAAACAGCCGTTCGCCCTCGGCAGTGAAGGCCACGCCGCGATGCTTACGCACGAACAGCGGCACCTTCAGCTGCTCCTCCAGCGCGTGGATCTGCCGGCTTACCGCCGACTGCGTCAGGCACAGGTCGTCCGCTGCCTGCGTAATGCTCATGCGTCGGCCGACAGCGACGAAGCCTTTGAGCAGGTCGAGCGGAAACAGCCGGACAAGCGGGACGGACATGCGGTGGTCTCCTGGCAGATTCGCGATACGCCATTACAGCACGATCCCCGGCCCTCTTGCCATGCGCGGCGCGCATGGCAAAACGACCAAATGATCGTTTGAAGCACGGCGCCGGGGCGGCTGCAATAGAGCCATCGCGCGCCTGCCGGCGCCATTGTCCGACAAGGGGCCGTCATGACTTCTCGCCTGCCGCACACTTGCGCCGCCATCGCCACGCCGCAGTCCGCCACGCCATGGTGGCGGGAGTTGTGGGTGCTCGTGCTGGCGGGCGGCCTGCTGATGGGGCTGGCGTTGGGCGTGCGCCATGTGCAGGGTTTGTTCTTGCTGCCCATCATCGCCGAGCGCGGCTGGACCCGCGAGACCTTCGGCTTCGCGATGGCGGTGCAGAACCTGGTCTGGGGGCTGGTGCAGCCCTTCACTGGCATGCTGGCCGACAGGTACGGCTCGTGGAAGGTGATGGCCGGCGGACTGGCGTTATACGCCGCCGGACTTTACGGGATGACACAGGCCGACACGTCACCGGCGTTCGTCTGGTCGGCAGGCGTCTGCATCGGCATTGCGCTGTCCGGCACGACCTTCGGCGTAGTGTATGGCGCGCTGAGCAGAATGGCTGACACCGCGCAGCGCAGCCGCGCACTGGGCCTGGCCGGCGCCGTCGGCGGCATCGCGCAGTTCGCGCTGGTGCCGGCCGCGCAGGGGCTGCTGGTCACATCGGGATGGGCGACCACGCTGCTGATGCTCGCCCTGGCACTGGCCGTGCTGCTGCCGCTTGCGCTGCCGTTCCAGGACCGGATTGCCGCCGCGCCGGCGCCAGCCGCGGACGAGACCAACGCGGCCCGCGGCCAGCCGTCGCTGCTCGGCGCGGTGCGCGAGGCATTCGGTCATTCCGGCTTCTGGCTCCTGAACCTCGGCTTTCTTGCCTGCGGCTTCCAGCTCGCCTTCATCGCCAGCCACCTGCCCGCCTATCTGCTGGATCGTGGCATGCGTCCGGCCGACGGCATGGCCGCGCTCGCCATCATCGCGCTCGCCAATGTGGCCGGCATCTACGTGTTCGGCCTGCTGGGCGGGCGCCACAGCAAGAAATACCTGCTCGCCGGGATCTACCTCGTGCGCACCGCGGCGATGGCGCTGTTCCTGCTGCTGCCGCTGAGCACGCCCACGTTGTACTTGTTCTGCGCGGCGATGGGCTTCCTGTGGCTCGGCACCGTGCCGCTGACCAACGGGATCCTCGCACAGGTGTTCGGCGTGCGCTATCTCGCCACGCTGTTCGGCTTCGTGTTCTTCGGCCACCAGCTGGGCTCGTTCCTCGGCGTATGGCTGGGCGGGCTCGCGTTCGAACTGACGCGCTCGTACGACCCGGTCTGGTTCAGCGCCATGGCGCTGGGCGTACTGGCCGCGGCCTTGCACTTCCCGATCGACGACCGGCAGATTGTCAGGACCGGCCTCGCGCCTGTGCGGTCATGAGTCTGCGCCGCGGACCGGCGCTCGGCATATGGCTGTCGGTACTCGGCCTGGCGGGCCTGTGCATGGTGGCACTGACATCTTGGCTCGACCCGACTTTTGCGCTGGCGTGGGTACAGCTGATGGCGATGTGCCGATAGCAGTCGCCATGCCCCGCGGGACTCGATCGTGCTAGTTCTCCTGAACCAACTGGAATGCCGTCCTGCAGGCCTTGGCCCATTCCCTAGCCAATTCCCTACGCTGCGCGGTCCGGGACGCCATCGCTTCGTCCAGGCCGACCGCAAGATCCTGCACGGTGACCGCGGCCGGCGCCCCGGCCGCGCCCCAGGCCGCGGCAAAGGCGATTTGCTTGCTGGTCCCAGGGTGTTGTGCGGCCCGGAGCAGGCCAAGCCATGGCAGGAAAAATGCGCCGGCGACAATGCCGCCGTGCAGGCTGCTGCCGACAAAACCCTGGCTGTGCGCAATCAGCGCACAGATATCCCACAGGTTGAGCGAGTCGAACAGGACCACAGGCGTGCCGCGCAGCCGTGCCGCCAGGCGCTGGTAGCAGGCCAGGTCGTCGTGCCAGGGCGCGGCGCCGGCGCGAAACAGCACCAGGCCCAGGGTCCTGGTCCGGGCGATACGTTCGAGCTGGGCCGCCAGCTGTGAAAGGGTATCGTCGTCGCCAAAATCCGCGCTGAACTGCACGGCCAGGTATCCGGCAGGGAACCCTGACACGATGCGGGCGCACTCGCCCTGGCGGGCGCGCCGGCGGATGCAGTCGCCGAACAGCTCGGCCACCAGCACGGCCGGATCAGGCTCCGGGCGGCAGTCAATGCCGTTCTCCGCGAGCATGGCCCGGGTCTGATGGTCTCGTATCCCGACGCTGGTGGCGGCCCCGAGCTTGGCCACCACCTCGGCCCGCATGGCAGGCTCAACCGATCCAAGTTCAATGCCGCCGGCGGCGTGGACAATGACACGCCGGACATTGGCAAAGATGCCGGCCGGCAACAGGTAGGGGACCCGGTCCCGTACGCCCAACTGCGCCTGGGCCCAGACCGTCCGCTCGTGCGGCCGGGCATCGAGCAGCGCCACCACCGCCCGGGCCTGCTCGGGAGGCTGCAGCATCACGGCCGCCTCCCAGAGCGAGCAGGTCAGGGTTTCGCCACCCACATGGATGACATCGACGGCGCTGTCGCCCACGGTGGCTGCCAGCCGCGCCAGGGTGTGGACCCGATGGCCGCCATGGATTCTCAGGTTGCGCTCGGCCAGGCCCCCGTAGAACGGGTTGGCCTGCCCGATCAGGCTTCGCACCACATGCGGCAGCAGCAGGTCACCGAAGTTGTGGCGATCGAAAGCGCCAAACAGGATCGTGGGGAAGCCGGTGGTTCCTGACCGGGAGGCTGGCATGGCGTTCGGCAAAAAAGTTGGCGCCCACGGAGTTCTCAGATCCGCATCGGGACGCCTCCTCCGTAGGATTAGATTCCCCAAAGCCGCCCATCGCAAGTGGCTTCGGCCACCAGGGCAGTGGGCCGGTTGCGCGCCCGAGACCGCAAAGCAATCTCATAGACTCGGCGCGGCACCCCCCTCAATGATGCATGAGCGGATAGACCACCAGGCCGATCAGCGCGGCGCCGGCCACGATCACGGGTTCGGGCAGCTTCTTGAATTTGAGCAGCAGCGCCACCGTGCAAAGCGCCAGCAGCACCGTCGGCACATCCACGATCGAACGCCTGGCCAGCACGATCACCGCGCCGGTGATGGCTCCCACCGCGGCAGCGGTCACGCCATCGACAAAGGCTAGGATGGCGGGCAGCTTGCCGTATTTCTTGAAGTAGGGGGCCGGCAGGACGGTGAACAGGTAGCACGGCAGGAAGGTGGCCAGCGCCGCAACCGACGCGCCCGGAAAGCCGGCCACCAGGTAGCCGATAAAGCCAACGGTGATCACCACGGGGCCGGGCGTGATCATGGCCACCGCCACGGCATCCACGAACTGCTTGTCATTGAGCCAATGGAAGTCGGTGACCACGCTGCCGTACAGGAACGGCACAATGGCCAGCCCCGAGCCGAACACAAATGCGCCCGCCTTGGCAAAGAACACGGCAATCTGCGCCAGCAGGGGCCAGTCAATGGCGCCGGCCACGCCGCCGGCCAGGGGCAGCTGTGTCGCCGCGGCCGCGTGCAGGCCGCCCTGGCGCAGCCATTTGGGCGGGGCGCGCCAGAACCACACCAGCAGCCCGGCCGCGAGGAACATCCACGCGATTTCGGATTCGGTGACCACCGTGACCGCGGCAAGTACCAGGTAGATCGCCCACAGCAGGCGGTCCTTGCCCACGCTCTTGGTGGTGAGCTTGTACGCGCTGATCGCAATGATGCCGATCACCGCGGCCCCGACGCCGTAGAACACGGACTGCATCCACGTCAGGCCGCCAAAGCGCACATAGGCCCAGCCCAGCGCCAGCACCATCAGGAATGACGGCAGCACGAACGCGATCCCGACCAGCGTCGCGCCCGCGATCCGGTAATGGACATAGCCCAGGTAGATGGCCAGTTGCGCGGCCAGCGGGCCAGGTGCCAGCTGTGCCAGGGCCAGCCCCTCCTTGTAGTCGGCGTCGGTGATCCACTGGCGCCGGTCTACCAGGTCGCGATGCATATAGCCGGCCAGCGCCACCGGACCGCCGAAGCCGAGCGTGCCCAGGCGCAGCATGTAGCCGACCAGCTGCCAGAGGGTGTAGTGCGGCCGTTCCGTGAGTGCGGCCGGAGGGGTTGGGGCCTGCGAGACGTTGCTCATGTCGTGGACCTCAGGGGCATGGTGCTATCGCTTTCCGGAAAAATGCACATAAAGGGAATCCAGGGTACGGCCGATTTCGGCCAGCAGTGCGTCGTCATCCGCCAGGTGCTCGCGCGCGCCGGCAAGTACGGCTTCGAAGCCGCTGGCTTCGGGCACCTGGGCCCCGCCGATATCCAGGGCGTGGACCATGCTGGCCAGGCGGGCCAGTCCGCGGTCGGCGTCCAGCCCGAAGCTGGCCAGCAGCACCTCAAATGAAACCTTGTCGCCCACATGCGTGAAGGCGGCGCCGTCGAAGTCGAAACCCAGCGCGTCATGCGGGCAGTCCGCGGGATGCTCCAGCCACAGGAAGCGCGCATGCGGGTCAATAAAACGCTGGATCAGCCACGCGCAGGCAACCCGGTCCACCCACAGGTGGCGCCGCGTTGCCCAGTCGCGCCCCTGGTATTGGGCAGGATCCCGGCGCGGGATGCCGCCGCTTGCAGGCTGGGGCTCGCCTGGCGAGCGCAGGGTTTCGACCGCACTGTTGAAGTCCCGCCATTGCAAGGCGGCGTTGGCCGAGGCGTCGTTGGGGAAAAAGTCGGTCCCGGCGATGGCATCAAAGGCACGGCCGTGCCGGCGCAGCAGGCGGGCGATCCCGGCTTCATCCTGGCCGGACAAGCTCTTGCGGTCCTCGGAGAGGGCGGCCAGCCAGCCGGCGTAGTCGGCCGTGCGGTCAAACAGTGTCCGGTAGGCGTGAGCCTCCGCCGGATCTTGCGCGCGCACGTTCAGCAGCCAGGCCTGGCCGCCTTCCTGGATGGTTTCATCGGCCAGGTCGCGCAGTTGAGCGCTTTGCGCGCTTGCCGTCGGCAACAGATAGGCGCCGTCGCGCAATGCAGCGCAGCCTAGTGCCTTGAGGGCTCGCCAGATGCGCATCCGGGCAGTAGCGCCCTTGGTTGGCAGGCTGATGACGAGGAGGGTCCACAGTTCCGGAGCTGGTTCCATGGGCCGATACTAAGTATTTGTAGAGTGTTGATCAACTATGTAGCGATCTCTACAAATTCATCTGTGAGTGCCTTTATCACAAGGCGCGCCGCGGCGGCCACACCGTCAACTAGCGCCGGTAGTGCTATTAAATGCCCTGGCCGGATACCTTGGGGATGGCGCGGCCCACGCGCTCAGCGCCGACCTGAGCGCCGCCTGGACGCCGGCGCGGATTGCCTGCCAGCTGGACGCGTGGTTGCTGCAGCGCATGACGGCTATCCGGCCGCCTGCGGAACTGGCGACGATCAGGGCGGCGCATGCGCTGCTGCGCCAGGGACGGCAGGTGCAGGAAGTCGCCAGCCTGACCGCCGTCAACCGGCGCCAGCTGAACCGCTGGTTCGAGCGGCACCTTGGCCTTGGCCCCAAGCAGTTGATGGACCTGGAGCGATTGCAGTTCAGCATCCAGGCCGTGCAACGCGGCGAGGGCGACGCGCTGTCGGGCTATAGCGATCAGCCGCATAAGATCCGGAGCTGGCGACGGCGCCTGGCCCAGACGCCGGGCGACTATGCGCGCAACGGGCCATCGCCGCTTGCCGAGTACTTCGGACGCCTGCCAGACGATGCCCCGGCCTTCTATCTCTGACGACGCAAGCACCTGGCGTCCCAAACGTTCAATACAGCGCTCCCAGCCTGCCGCATGCTGGCGGCTCGAAAGAAGCATGCTATGGACGCCGGGAAACTGCCGCTGGAACGATCGTTGGTCGAGTACACGGATGGCACGACTGTCTTCGAAGGGTATGTAGCGCGGCCCGCCGGGCTGGCGCAACGCACGCCGTGCGTGCTGCTGGCCCATGAATGGAGTGGACTCAACGCCGCGATGCGCCGCTGCGCCGACCAGCTCGCGGCACTGGGCTACATCGGCTTTGCCGCAGACGTGTACGGCAAGGGCGTCCGTGGTGACGAGCTGGGAGACAACGCGCATCTCATGGGCCCGATGATGGCCGATCGCCGCCTGTTTCGCCGGCGCCTGTTGGCCGGGTTCGATGCGGCCACCAGGTTTCCCGGAGTCGATGCGCACCGGATGGCCGCGCTCGGGTATTGCTTCGGCGCCCTGTGCGCCCCGGATCTGGCGCGCGCGGCCCCGCCAAACCTTCTGGCTACCGTCAGCTTTCACGGGGTGCTCCACGCGCCGCGGATCGGCCCGCAAGCACCCATCACCTCCAGCATCCATGCTACTGCATGGTTGGGAAGACCCGGTCGCGCCGCCGAACGACGTTCTCGGCATTGCAGGGGAACTCACCGGCGCCGGCGCGGACTGGCAGCTACATGCCTATGGCCATGCCCGGCACGCATTCACGTTCGAGGGGCGAATCTTCCGGAACGTGGCATTGCCTATGATGCGGCGGCGGACCGCCGGTCCTGGGCGGCAATGCAGGCCTTCCTGGCCGAACGGCTTGCCCCAGGTGTGTCACCCAAGGCAGCCTGACCGGCCAGCTCAGGCGCCTGCTGCGACAAGCCTTCAGGACGCGTTGGTCTTGCGGCCCACGTTCCGGATCAGTTGTGTGACACGTCCCAGGTACTGGTCGAAGACCTGATTCGCCTGCTCCTGGCTGTCGATCGGCTGTGCGACCGTACGTCCCTCGGCTTCCAGCTTGGCCCGGATCTCGGGCTTGGCCAGGGCTTCGCCAATCGCCTTGCGCAGTACCGCCACCCGGCTCGCGGGCGTGCCCTGCCTGACGAAGTAGCCGCCGCCGATCGAGTACTCGAAGTCGGGCACCATCCGGCTTTGCGAGATCAGCGGAATATGCTTGAGTGCCGGGGGCAGAGCCCTGGCGAAGCTGCTTAGCACCTTCAGCCGGCCCTGTTGCTGCATGCTGTCGAAACTGGACTGGTAAGGCAGGATGGCAAAGTCGACCTCACCGCCGGCAAGGCCCTGCAGCGCCGGTGCGCCGCCCTTGTACGGCACGTGCAGGAAGGGCACGCCGAGCCGGGCAGCGAGGGCATCGCCCATGAGGTGATAGATGGAGTCGATGCCGACCGTGGCGTAGGTCAGCGGTTTTCCCTTGCTTTGCTTCGCATAGTCCAGGAACTTGTCCAGGGCATCGACGGCAATGCCGTTCCTGACGAGCAGCACGATGTTGGCGTCGCTGATGGGTGCGGCCAGCTGGAAGTCCTGCGGCTTGTAGCGCGCCGCCGGGTTGAGCATGGGGGCCAGGAAGACCTCGTTGATCGACCCGTGGAAGAAGGTGTAGCCATCAGCCGGTGCGCCCAGCACCTTGTTGGCGCCGATCAGCCCAGTACCGCCACCGTAGTTCTCGACGATCACCTGCTGCCTGACGCTCTTGCCGATGGATTCCCCGAAGATGCGGGCAGAAGTGTCGCTGGCACCGCCGGCCGGGTAGGGGACCACCAGGGACAGCGACTTGGCGGGAAAGTTGTCTGCGGCAAAGGCCGGCAGGCCGGCCAGCACGGAGGTGCCGGCGGAAAGACCGGCGTATTGAAGGAAGCGGCGGCGGTTCAGTGAAGCCATGGCGGATGTCCCCGGGGAATTGTTGTTCAAACCAGATAGCTTTGCGTCAGGTGTGCCCAGAATGCGGCACCGACAGGCAGAGCCTTGTCATTGAAGTCGTACAGGGGGTTGTGGACCATGCAACCGCCATCTTCGCCCAGGCCGTTGCCAAGCCGGATGTAGGCACCGGGCCGGTGCTCCAGCATGTAGGCGAAGTCCTCGCTGCCCATCACCGGCGGGCGCTCGACCACGTTGTCCGCGCCCACCAGCCGGATCGCGGCCTGGCGCGCGCGCTCGGTCTGCGCGTCGTGGTTGACCAGCACCGGGTACTTGCGTTCGTAGACGACCTCGGATTGCAGCCGGAAGCTCTGGGCCTGGGCGGCGACAAATTCGCTGATGCGCGCCTCGACCAGCGTGCGCACCTGCGGGTCCAGCGTGCGCACGCCGATCTTGATCGTTGCGCTATCGGGCACGACGTTGTAGGTGGTGCCGGCCTGGATGGAGCCCACGGTAATGACCGCCGACTTGAGCGCATCGATCTCGCGGCTGACGATCGATTGCAGGCCCAGCACGATGCTGGCGGCGCACTGCATGGCGTCGATGCCATGATGGGGCATGGCGCCATGGGCGCCGCGGCCGCGCAGCGTGACCGTGGCGCGGTCGAACGAGGCCATGGCAGGGCCGGCGATGACCCCGATCTGGCCGACCGGCAGGCCCGGGGAATTGTGCAGCGCATAGATTTCGTCGCAGGGGAATTGCTCGAACAGCCCATCTTCCAACATGCGCAGCGCACCGCCTTCGTTCTCTTCGGCCGGCTGGAAGATCAGGTTCAGCGTGCCATTGAAATCGGCGGACTCGGCCAGGTACCTGGCGGCGCACAGCAGGATCGCCGTGTGCCCGTCATGGCCGCAGGCGTGCATCTTGCCGGCGATGGTGCTGGCGTAGTCCAGGCCGGTCTTCTCCTGGATCGGCAGCGCGTCCATGTCGGCGCGGATGCCCAGCGCCTTGCTGCCTTGCCCCTTCCTGAGCCTGCCCACGACACCGGTGGTGCCCATGCCACGATGCACTTCGTAGCCCCATGCCGCCAGCCGCCCGGCGACCAGGTCGCTGGTCCGGCGCTCTTCAAAGGCCAGTTCGGGGTGCGCATGGATCTTTCGGCGGATCTCAACGAACTCCGGCGACAGGGTCTGGATGGATTGGTGCAGATCGGCAAGCGGGGCCTGGTTCATGGCGGTATCGGAGCGTGGTCGTCCACCGTATTCTCCACGCATGCGCTTGCCGAAACCATGACAATGGTAAGAGCGAAACGTTGCATAATTTGCAACATTAGAAGAATCCGCGCGCTGCCGTCCTGGGCCGGCGCCGCGAGCCAGAGGAGGAAGACATGGAAGATGTGCTGGACCGCAAGCGCGCGCTGTGCCTGTTGCAGATCATCGAGACCGGCACTGTGCGCGGCGCGGCCGAGGTGCTTGAGTTGGATCCGTCGGTGGTGAGCCGCGCCGTGGCGAAACTGGAGCAGGATACCGGGCTGACTTTGCTTGAGCGGCGCGGGCGGGGTGTTGTCGCCACCGATGCCGGGCGCCTGCTGGCGCTGTTTGCCCGGCGCCAGCAGGACCTGAACGATACTTTCCTTGCCGAGGTCAACAACCTGAAGAATGCCCGGCGTGGCCACGTGGAGCTGGTCTTTGGCGAAGGCTTCGTCGACCTGGTGCTAGATCCCGTGCTGCAGGGCTTCCTGCGCAAGCATCCCGACGTGAGCTGCAGCATCCAGGTGGCCGGCACCGATGAAACGGTGCGGCATATCCTGGAGGACCTGGCGCATATCGGCTTTGTCTTTCAGCCGCCCGACGATGTGCGCCTGCGCTCGCACTATTCAAGGCTGTCGCCGATCCGCGTGCATGTGCACAAGGACCATCCGTTGGCGCGCAGGCGCCGCGCGCTGACGCTCGCGGACCTGGCGCCGCACCAGGGAGCGGCGCTGACGGAATCGTTCGGTGTGCGCAAGCATATCCAGGCGGCGGAGCTGGACGAGCACGTCACCCTGAAGCCGATGCTTGTGACCAACTCGTTCAAGGTGCTGTGGGAATATGCAGCGATGGGGCTGGGCTACATCATGACGGCACGCTCGGTGGCGCTGAAGGAGCCGCAGTTCAGGCAGCTGGTGTCATTGCCGCTGGCCAATCCCATCCTGAACAATAGCCGCATCCACATCATCACCCGGACCGGCCGGCACCTGTCGCCGGTGGCTGACAGCTTGCTGCAGCACCTGGTGAAGGCGTTCCCGCTGGTCTGAAGCAACTGTGCTCCCCGGGGGAGCGCCTGTTTGTATGTACCCGTGGGCACCCGGGAAATCTAATCTGGTGACACCGCAACGATCCGGCCCCCTTCGATAAGCAGCGCAGGCCGCCGGACAGCGCCCCCGTCGTTACAGGACACCACGCCAATGAGCTCCCCGACCCCTGAAAAAGGCCACATCGCCCCCTACACCCACCCCGCTGCCGGCTGGGGTGCGCTGAAGTACGTTGCCATCAACCTGATCAAGGAGAAGGTTGCCGGAGGCAAGTACAAGATGCTGTTCAAGCAGAACCAGGCCGATGGCTTCGACTGCCCCGGCTGTGCCTGGCCGGACCGGCAGCACGCCTCCACCTTTGAATTCTGCGAGAACGGCGTCAAGGCCGTGGCCGCCGAATCCACCAGCATGCGCGTGACCCCTGAGTTCTTTGCGCAGCACACGGTGACGTCGCTGATGGCGCAGACCGATTATGAGCTGGAGCAGCACGGGCGGCTGACGCACCCCATGGTCTATGACGCGCAGACCGACAAGTACCGTGCGATCGCCTGGGACGAGGCCTTTGCGCTGATCGGGCGCCGCCTGCGCGCGCTGCCGGACCCGAACCAGGCCGCATTCTATACATCGGGGCGCGCCAGCAACGAGGCCGCCTTCCTCTACCAGCTGTTCGTGCGAGCCTATGGCACCAACAACTTCCCCGACTGCTCGAACATGTGCCACGAGGCCACCAGCCGGGGCCTGCCGCCGACCATCGGCGTGGGCAAGGCCACCGTGGTGCTGGATGATTTCGAGCATGCCGACACCATCCTGCTGTTCGGCCACAACGCGGCCACCAACCATCCGCGCATGCTGGGCGAGCTGCGCGAGTGCGCGCGGCGCGGCGCCACCATTGTGTCGATCAACCCGCTGCGCGAACGCGGGGTGGAGCGCTTTACCAGCCCGCAGCACCCGGTGGAGATGCTCACCGGCTCCAGCACCAAGATCGCCTCGATGTTCGTGCAGCCCAAGTTGGGCGGCGACTTTGCGTTGATCAAGGGCATGGCCAAGCGCCTGGACGAACTCGACGAAGAGGCCATCCGGCACGGCCGCGAGCGCCTGATCGACGTGGATTTCGTGCGCGAGCACACCATCGGCTTCCGCGACTTCATCGAAGACCTGCGCGCGGAAAGCTGGGCCGACATCGTCGCCGAGTCGGGCGTGTCGCAGGAAGATATCGATGCGCTGACCCAGGTCTACGCCAGGGGTAAGCGCGTGATCGCCTGCTGGGGCATGGGCCTGACGCAGCATAAGCACTCCGTGCCGACGGTGCAGATCCTGTCCAACCTGATGATGATGCGCGGGAACATCGGGCGCCCCGGTGCGGGGCTGCTGCCGGTGCGCGGGCATTCGAACGTGCAGGGAGACCGCACGGTGGGTATCGAAGAGAAGCCTGAGCAGGAATTCCTGGACCGCCTGCAGGCCGCCTTCGGCTTCGAGCCGCCGCGCAAGCACGGGTATGACGTGGTCCACACCATCTCGGCGATGCTCGAGGGCAAGGTCAAGGTCTTTGTCGGCCTGGGCGGCAATTTCTCCACCGCCACGCCGGATACGCCGCGCACCTTCGAGGCCCTGCGCCAGTGCGACCTGACCGTAAATATCGCCACCAAGCTCAACCGCAGCCACCTGGTGCACGGCAAGGAGTCGCTGATCCTGCCGACGCTGGGCCGCACCGAGATCGACCAGCAGGACGGCGTGGCGCAGGGCGTGACGGTCGAGGACTCGGTCTGCATGGTCCATATCTCCTTCGGCATGAACGCGCCGGCGTCGCCGCACCTGTTGTCGGAGATTGCCATCGTCGCGCACATGGCGGCCGCCACGCTGGGCTCGCAGAAGATCGACTGGCTCTGGTATGCGCAGGACTATGCCCGCATCCGCGACGCCATCGAGCAGGTGATCGACGGATTCGAGAGCTACAACGAGCGCGTGGCGGTGCCGGGCGGGTTCCACCTGACGCCGGCGGCATGCAACCGGGTCTGGCATACGCCGTCGGGCAAGGCGCAGTTCCTGGTCAACCGCATCGAAAAGGACACCCCCATCAGCCGGGCCCGCCAGAAGTATGGCGACAAGCTGATGGTGATGATGACCACGCGCTCGCACGACCAGTACAACACCACGATCTATGGCCTGGACGACCGCTACCGCGGCGTGTTCGGCCTGCGCCGGGTGGTCTTCATCAGCCCCGCTGACCTGGCGCGGCTTGGCCTGAAGGCGGGCCAGCACGTGGACATCACCAGTGTCTGGGACGACGGCGTGCAGCGCCAGGTCGAGGACTTCGTGCTGGTCGAATACGACATCCCGCAAGGCTGCCTGGGGGCGTACTACCCCGAGACCAATCCGCTGGTGCCGCTGGAAAGCACTGGCGATGGCTGCGGCACGCCCACGTCGAAGTCGGTGCCGGTGTTGCTGACCCCGTCCCGTCGGCAGCCCGCGGCGGCGGCCTGACCGCGCCAGCACAGCCATGAACATGGACAAAAGCCCCGGCGCCCGGCCGGGCCAGAGCCGCGTGCGCGCCCGGGTGGAATCCTTCCCGGGCATGGTGGAACTGGCTGGCCTGGTCGTGATCGGCCTGGCCACGACCTTTGCCATGGCACAGGAAGGCTGGAAGGTCGCGGCCATGGGGGTCTTCTCGATCACCGACCTGCTGCTGATGTTCCTGTACCTGGAGGTGCTGGCGATGGTGGTGCGCTACCTGAGGCTGGGCCAGCTGCCCGTGCGCTTCCCCTTGTACATCGCGATGGTGTCGCTGGCGCGCGACCTGATCCTGCGCTTCAACGAGTCCACCGAGTTCCACATGCTGGCCTTGTGCGCGGGCGTGGTCATGCTGGCCTTCGGCGTGCTGATCCTGCGCTACGGGCAATACCGCTTCCCCAGCAACGACGACAGGGAAGCCGGCGCCGGCGAGTGAAGCCCGAAGCGCGCCGGCATCTGTAGATGCCGGCGATCGGCGCAACTGTACGCCTCGTACGGGGCGGTCCGCGCCTACCATCATTCCCAACAGACCCGATCACTCCCGACCAGCGCCGGCCTTGTGCCGGCGCGGCATCCATCTTGGCGAGACCCCCATGCAATGCACCGAACTGGTTGAACACTCAGGCTATGAAGCGCGCAGCATCGTGCGGCACAAGAACTGCGTGGTGCAGCCGGCCACGGACAACGTGGCGGAAGAGCTCCCGGTGGCGCTGGTGTACAACGGCATCTCGCACGCCGTGATGATGGCCACGCCGCTGGACCTGGAGGCATTCGCGGTCGGCTTCTCGCTGACCGAGGGCATCGTCGGGCGCAATGCGGAGATCCACGACCTGGAAGTGCGCGTGCACGCGCACGGCGCCGAGGTACAGATGGAGATCAGCGAACACGCCTTTGCCACCATGCGGGCCCGCCGGCGCGCGCTGGCGGGGCGCACCGGCTGCGGCGTCTGCGGCATCGAGAGCATCGAGCTGCTCGACCTGGAGCCCGCGCGCATGCCCGAGCCGGCCACCCGGCTGACGCCGTCGCGCGAGATGATCGAGCGCGCCGTCGCGGCGCTGCCGTCGCACCAGCGGCTGATGCAGGCTACCGGGGGCGTCCACGCCGCGGCCTGGTGCGGTGCGGGCGGCGAGATCCTGCATGTGTTCGAGGATGTGGGCCGCCACAACGGCCTGGACAAGCTGATCGGCCACCTGGCGATGCAGCGCATGGCGATGGACGACGGCTTCGTGCTGCTGTCCAGCCGCGCCAGCTATGAACTGGTGCGCAAGGTGGCGCGCATGAATATCCAGATGCTGGCGACGATCTCGGCGCCGACCTCGCTGGCGATCCGCATCGCCGAGCAGGCCGGCCTGCGCCTGCTCAGCTTCTGCCGCCAGGATGGTTATGTCGACTATACCGGCGCCGCATTGGACGCCAGCCGCGGAGACGCAGCATGCTGAACTTTGACGAGGCGCAGGCGGTCTTCGCGATGTGCGCGGAGCCCGTGCGGCAGACCGAAACCGTGTGGCTGGGCTTGCTGACTGGCCGCGTGCTGGCCGGCGACGTGGCCGCGGTCATGGATACGCCCGCGGCGGACCGCAGCGCCATGGACGGCTATGCGGTGCGCTGCGAAGACTGTCGCGAGGGCGCCTGCCTGCCGCTGCAGCAGGTCGTCTTCGCCGGCACGCAGCCGCAGCCGCTGTTGCCCGGCCAGGCCATCCGCATCTACACCGGCGGCGTGATCCCGCCCGGCGCCAATGCCGTGGTCGCGCTGGAAGATGCCGAAGAGACCTATCGCGGTGTGGTCTGCGCGCGCGCACCCGTGGCGGGCCAGCATATCCGGCGCAAGGGCGAGGACGCCCGCCGGGGCGACCTGTTGCTGTCGGCAGGAACCCTGCTGCATGCGGGGCATATTGCCGCGCTGGCGTCGCAGGGACTGACAGAGGCCACGGTCTGCCGGCTGGTGGAGGTGGCTATCCTGACCTCGGGCGACGAGGTGGCGGCGCACGACGAGCCGCGCGACGTGTATCAGGTGCATGACGTCAATGGCCCGATGCTCGAGTCGCTGGTGCAGTCGATGGGCGCCGTGGTCAGTTGCCACCGCCACGTGCAGGACGACGAGCGCGCCTTGCACGACATGCTGCGGGAACTTGCCGCCGACGCCGACCTGGTGCTGGTCACCGGCGGTGCCTCGGTCGGCCAGCGCGACCTGGTCGCGGCGGCGCTGGCTTCGGCGGGCGGCGAGCTGCTTTGCCGTGGCGTCAACATGAAGCCCGGCAAGCCGGTCACGGTGGGGCGCCTGCGCGGCAAGCCCGTGGTGTGCCTGCCGGGAAATCCGGCGGCAGCTTATGCCACCTTCGCGCTGCTGGTGACGCCGCTGCTGCGCCGCCTGCAGGGGCGCGCCGAGCTGTTCCCACCGGTAGGCCGGGTCAGGGCGGCGCTGGCCAGCACGCGCCCGCACCGGGGCGATGCCTTCTGGCGCGTGGGCGAAATCGGCAACCTCGGCGGCCGCGAGAGTTTCGTGCAGGTCAATGCACAGCAGGGCGCCGCCTCGGTGTCGGCGCTCGGCCAGGCCAGCGGCTTTGTGCGGGTCGAACCCCAATGTGCCGGACAGCTCCAAAATGTGCCCCTGCCGTACTATGATCTCCATCGTTGGCTCAGCTGACGGCGGCCCGGCAAGGTGGCCGGTCCGGGCACCGACGGGGCGCAAGGGAAAGGGGAGCGCAGCGTGAAACTATATGAAAAACTGGCTGCGGACATCGAGGCATTGGTGCAACAGGGCGTGCTGCTGCCCGGCGAGCGGATTCCCTCGGTGCGGCAGACCAGCCAGCACCACCGCATGAGCATCACCACGGTGATCCGGGCCTACGTCTTGCTGGAGAGCCGCGGCATCATCGAAAGCCGGCCGCAGTCCGGCTACTTTGTGCGCGCGCGGCCGGGCGAGCCGGTGTTCGAGCTGCGCCCGTCCAGGCCCAGTGCCAAGCCCTCGGCGGTGGACGTCAGCGCGCTGGTGCTTTCCACGCTGCGCTCGATCCGTTCCGATGATGCCGTGCCGCTCGGTTCGCCCTATCCGGACCCTTCGCTGTTTCCGTGGCAGCGCATCAACCAGTACGCCAACAACATCGCGCGCCGCTATGCCAAGTGGACCATGCTCGACGACCTGCCGCCCGGCAGCCCCGAGCTGATCCGGCAGATCTCGCGCCGCTACCTGGAGAACGGCTACGCCATCGATCCGAACGAGGTGATCGTCACCATCGGCGCGACCGAGGCCATCAACCTCTGCCTGCAGGCGGTGGCCAGGCCGGGCGATACCATCGCGGTGGAGTCGCCGACCTTCTACGCCATGCTCCATGCCATCGAACGGCTGGGCATGCGCGCCATCGAGGTGGCGACCGATCCGGCGGAGGGCATCGACATCGGCGAGCTGGCGCGGCTGATCGATGAAAAGGGCGTGGCTGCCTGCATGGTGATGCCCAATTTCCAGAACCCGCTCGGCTTCCAGATGCCCGATGAGAAGAAGCGCGCGCTGGTGGCCATGCTGACCGAGAAGGACATCCCCGTCATCGAGAACGACGTCTACGGCGAGCTCTATTACGGCGAGGCCCATCCCAGTTCATTGAAGGCGTTTGACAAGGCCGGCATCGTGCTGCATTGCTCGTCGTTCTCCAAGACGCTGACCAATGCCTACCGGATCGGCTGGGCGCTGCCGGGCCGCTACCGCGAGGCCGTGGAACGACTCAAGTTCCTCAACACGCTGACCACGCCGGCGATTCCGCAACTGGCGATTGCCGAGTTCCTGAAGAACGACGGCTACGACTTCCACCTGCGGCGGGTGCGCAAGGCCTATGCGCAGCAGGCCAGCATCATGGCCGCCGCGGTGCGCAGGTTCTTCCCGGACGGCACCACCACGTCGCGCCCCGCGGGGGGCTATGTGCTGTGGGTGCAGTTGCCGGAGGGCATCGATGCGATGGAGATGTACCACGCCGCGCTGGAGCACCGCATCACCGTTGCGCCGGGGCATATGTTTGCGCCCGGGGCCACTTACGGCAACTGCATCCGGCTGAACTACAGCTCGGAATGGACGCCCGGCATCGAGTCCGCCGTGCAGACGCTGGGCAAAATCGCACAGCACCTGCTGGCACGCAGCCGGGAACGCGTAGAGGAAGAGCATGCAAGACGCTGACATCGATCCCGCCATGGTCGCGGCGCTCCAGGTCCTGTGGCAGGCTGGGCGCGAGGGTGGCGGCAGCCCCTGGTCGCTCGCCAAGATCGCGAAGCGGGCACAACTGCCGATGAGCGTGCTGCGGCGCGTGTTGACGCAGCTGCAGGCCGCCGGACTGGCGGACGTGGCGATCGACGAGGAAGGCCGCGGTCACGCGAGCCTGACACCAGCCGGCGCGGAGCTTGCCGCGCAGGCCTTCCCGAATCCTGACTGAGTGACCGGGAGCCGCGCCCGCGGCTCAGCCCCCGACCAGCGACATGCGCACCGTCGGGTACTGGCGCTTGCCGCTGGCCAGCCGGTCAGCGCGCAGCTCAGAGTAGCGGTCGCCGCGGGCCTGCCACGCTTGCCGGACCGCGTCCGCCACGGCTTCATCCGGGTGGGCGGTGCCCAGGTGCTGGCGCAGGTCGACGGAACTGGTGGCGAATAGGCACAGGTGCAGCCGGCCGTCGACCGAAACGCGTGCGCGGGTGCAATCGCCGCAGAATGGGTGCGAAACGCTGGAGATAAAGCCCACCTTCAGGCTGCCGTCGGCCAGCAGGTAGTTGCTGGCGGTTTCGCCGTCGCGCCGAGTGACCGGCACCAGCGCATGCGCGCGTTCGACCATGCCGCGGATCTCGTCGGACGGGACGACGCGCGACTGTGACCAGCCGCTCGGGCCTTCCACATCCATATATTCGATAAAGCGCAGCGTGACGTCGCTGCCGCGGAAGTGTTCGACCAGCGGCAGCACCTGCGCGTCGTTGGTGCCGCGCTCGACCACGCAGTTGACCTTGACTGGCGCCAAGCCCGCCGCGATGGCCGCGTCGATGCCCTCCAGCACGCGGCCGACCGGGAAATCCACATCGTTTATGGCGCGGAAGATCTGGTCGTCGAGGCTGTCCAGGCTGACCGTGACCCGGCCCAGGCCCGCGTCGCGCAGCGAACGCGCCTTGCGGGCCAGCAGGCTGCCGTTGGTGGTCATGGCCACTTCCACCTGCCGGCCCTCCAGGGTACGCATGGCCGCAATGCGTTCGACCAGAGACTCGATGCCTTTGCGCAGCAGCGGCTCGCCGCCGGTCAGGCGCACCTTCTCAACGCCCAGGCTGACAAAGGCGCGCACGATGCGCAGCAATTCGGCATCGGACAGGCGCTGCTCAGGCGACAGGAACGGATAGTCGCGCCCGAAGCGCTCCTTGGGCATGCAGTAGGTGCAGCGGAAGTTGCACTGGTCGATCACCGAGAGGCGCAGGTCGCGCAGCGGACGGCCCAGCTGGTCCCGGCAGGCGGGTGATGCGTGGTCCGGCTCGGGCGCCTCAAAACTGCGGGCGGCGGGCATTTTTTGCACAAGCGCTGCTTGCATGGCGAATCTCCCGGGGGCAATGGGGTAGGGCATGGCGCATGCCATGCCATCCATGGTACGAACCGATGGCCGCCCGGCAGGCGCACAAATCGGAAGGAGCGGAAGCAGAACAGTTCCGGCGGGACCGGTGCGGCTGAATTGGGCGCCTCATTCGCGCGGCGCCCGGATGCGCACCGTCGCGGTCTGGCCGGCGATCAGGTGGGCCCCGGCCGGCACCTGGTCCAGCGCGATGCGCACCGGTATGCGCTGCGCCAGGCGCACCCAGTTGAAGGTCGGGTTGACGCTGGGGAGCATGTTCGGCCCGATGGCGCGGTCCTGGTCCTCGATGCCGGGCGCAATGCTCTGCACATGTCCGCGCAAGGGGGTGCGCTGGCCCATGATGTGCACTTCGGCGGCGCTGCCGACGCGGATCGCGGGCAGCTTGGTTTCCTCGAAATAGCCCTCCACGTACTGCGAGCCGCTGGCCACCACCGACAGGGCTGGCTTGCCGCGGGTGGCAAAGTCGCCGGCGCGCGGCAGGCGGTCGCTGACATAGCCGTCGACCGGGCTGGTCACGCGGCAGCGGGCCAGGTTCAGCCTGGCCACGTCCACCGCGGCATCGGCTTCGTCGATGCGCGCCTGCGCGGCGGCCAGGGCGGCAACGCCGGCCGCGTTCGACGCCTGGCGCCGGCCCAGTGCCAGCGCGGCGCGCGCCGAAGCGGCCTCGGCCTGCGCCTGTTTCAGGGCCAGGCTGAAGCGGTCCTGGTCCACCACGAACAGGACCTGGCCGCGTTGCACCCGGGCGTTGTCGCCGACGAGCACGGCCGTGACCAGGCCGGAGACATCCGGCGCGACCTGGATCACTTCTGCGCGCACATGGCCGTCGCGGGTCCAGGGCGCCTCGGTGTAGTACTGCCACAAATGCCAGGCGGTCAGCGCCGCGGCGACCACGGCCGCCAAGGTCACCGCAACGGGGCCGAGCAGCGAAAGTTTGCGAATCATGATGGGGCCTGCCAGACGAGCGCGACGATCGCGCCCAGTACGAGGATATAGAGCGAGAAATTGAACAAGGACCGGTGCCAGATGATGCGGTAGAAGCCGATCCGGGCGAGCACGACGCGCACGCCGGCGGTCACGGCGAAGGCGGCCAGCATCCACACCACGGTGGCTGGCACGAACACGCCGTACAGGTCGAACTCAGTGGCGTGCATGGTGATCTCCTTCATGCGGATGCAGGGCAAGCCGCAGGGTGGCCAGTGCCGCCAGCGCGGTGCGCGGGCTGCCATGGGCCGTCGTGGCCAGCGCCGCGAAGGCCGCGTCGATGTGCGCGGCCAGCGCCGGCGCGGGCGGGCTAGCATGGCCGGTGCGCGCGCATTGGCGGTAGTGGCGTGCGACCCCTGTCAGCACGCGCTCCACGGCCCGGCGGCGCGGCGCGGGCACGCCAGCCGGGACGCGCCGCAGCGCGAGCGCGGCTGATTCGACCAGGAAGTCGGCAACGGCGCTGCCGGCCTGCCTGCCGCTGGCATTGTTGCGGCGGGTCAATGGCGGCCACTGGCGCAGCAGCCGGTCCAGCATGCGGCCGCGCAGCCGCGCGCTGTTGACCGGCGCGCGCGGGTGCGCCGCCAGCGCGATCTCGTTCCAGTTGGCCCTGGCCAGCCGGTAGGCCACCAGCTGCTGGCCGAAGGGCTGCATCAGGACTGCCCACAAGGCCGCGAACACCAGCGCCGCCAGGCTCGCCAGGCTGCTGTTGAAGATGCCGGCGAAACTGGCGGCGGTCAGGTGCTGCGGGCCCGGGAACGACGCCGCCGTGACCGCCAGCAACACGCCGAACAACGCGTTGCGCGGCTGCGTGGTCATGGCGCCGATGACCAGGTAGGGGCCGCACAGCAGGGCGGCAAGCGAGCCAAAGTCATGGGCCAGTTGCAGCACCACGAACTGGTAGTACCAGGACAGCAAGGCACAGCCGATGCTCCACGCGATCACCCGGCCGGCCATCAGCCGCGGCTCCGCGGTGGTGGCGATAAAGCAGCTGGCGAGCGCGGCCAGGCCGACCGGACCGGCACCATCGACCCACCCCGACACCATCCACAGCAGGCCCGCGACGAAGGTGGCCGAGCCGGCGGTAGCGCCGCGGAACAACAGCTGCGCGTGATCATGGTGCCGGGCCTGCCCGGCGGGTTCCACGCGGTAGCGCAGCGCGGTGGGCTCGCTCCCGCCCTGGCGCAGGCTGGCCTGCAGCAGGCGGCAGTCCTGCCAGAGATCGCCCAGTTCATCCAGGTAAGTGCAGGTCGCCGCGACCAGCCGTGCATGCCAGTCCGCGGGTGCGGCCGGCGTGCTGCCTGCCGGGTACCAGGAAGGCGGGGGCCGGGACGCACCGGCGTCGCCGGCGATCCAGGCCAGCGTGGCGCGCATGCGCTGCGCGACGGCGTCAGGCATGCCCGCCGGATGCCGGCGCAAGGCGCTGGCGGCATCGGCCAGCGCGAGCACCAGCGGCAGCAGGGCCGTCATGCGCTGGTGCAGGGCACGTGCGCGCCGCAGGGTCAGGGCGCCGTCGGCTTCATAGGTCAGCTGGGCCAGCTGGGTTTCCATTGCGAGGATATCGGCGGCCAGCAGGCTGAAGCTGTCATGGCGCTGGCCTGCGCTGGCACCGGCGGCCAGCACGTCGGTGATCCAGCGCGAGGCATGGTCCAGCCACGCCGACGCGCGTGCGGCCAGCGCCGGCGTGGTGCGCGAGGGAAAGACCACAGCGCTGACCACGCTGGCGCAGACGATGCCGATGATGATTTCCTCGATGCGGGTGAGGGCCACGTCAAAGACGGTGGCCGGGTTGGTGACCGTCGGCAGCGCCACGATCGGCAGTGTATAGGCGGCCAGCAGGCAGATGTAGTTGCGCGGCGCCGGTTCCAGCAAGGACAGGTAGAGCATGGTGCCGGTCCAGCACGCGATCGCGGCCATCAGCAGCATGGGCTCGTCGACCAGCCAGGGCACCAGCGCCACCGCGCACACGGCGCCCAGCAGCGTGCCGAAGACGCGGTAGGTGCCCTTGGCATAGGTGGCGCCGGCCAGCGGGCTGGACACCAGGTAGACGGTGGCCATGGCCCAGTAGGGCCGCGGCAGCCCGAGCGCCAGCGCCACGTAGAGCGCCAGCATTGCCGCGCCGAACACCTTCAGGGAATGCAGCCAGGGTGCAAGGTCGGCGCGTCGCGCCCAGGCTGCCGCGAGCGTGTCGAGCACGCCGGTGGTGCGCGCGGGCAGCGCGGGGCGGGAGAGCGGGCTTGAAGACGGCATGGCTTCAGTTGGCAAGCCCGGCTGCGCGCATCAGCAGCTTCATCAGGCTGGCGCAGACGAAGACCGTGCCGACCCCCGCCAGCCACAGGGCCAGCAGCCAGCCCAGGCGGGCCGCCAGCCGCGAATGCAGGATCCTGGTCATTAGTGGTACCCCTCCCCGCGCTTGACCTTGCCGCGGAACACGTAATAGGACCAGGAGGTGTAGGCCAGGATGATCGGCACGATGAACAGGGTGCCGACCAGCGCGAAGCCCTGGCTTTGCGGGGGCGACGACGCATCGAAGATCGAGATCGATGGCGGGATGATATTGGGCCAGATGCTGATGGCAAGCCCCGTATAACCCATGAAGATCATCAGCAGCGCGTACAGGAACGGCGACACGTTCGGGTGGTTGCGCAGGGACCGGTAGATGCCGAAGGCCGAGACCAGCACCAGCAGCGGCACCGGCAGGAAGAAGAACAGGTTGGGCAGCGCGAACCAGCGTTGCGCGATCTCCGGATGGCTCAGCGGCGTCCACACGCTCACCGCGGCGACCATTGCCAGCATCACGCCGGTCAGCACGTTGGTCACGCGCAGCATGGTCCATTGCAGGCGGCCCTCGGTCTTCATGATGAGCCAGGTGACCCCGAGGAAGGCATAGGTAATCACTACGCCCACGCCGCAGAAGACCGGGAACGGCGCCAGCCAGTCGAGCGCGCCGCCGGTGAACGTGGTGCCTTCCATGGTGATGCCGTCGATATAGGCGCCCAGCGTCACACCCTGGAAGAAGGCGGCGACCACCGATCCCCACGTGAACGCGGCATCCCAGTAGGGGCGGCTGCGGTCGCTGGCCTTGAAGCGGAATTCAAAGGCCACGCCGCGGAAGATCAGCCCCATCAGCATGAACATCAACGGCAGGTAGAAGGCGCTGAGCAGCACCGAGTAGGCCAGCGGGAAGGCGCCCAGCAGCGCCGCGCCGCCCAGCACCAGCCAGGTTTCGTTGCCGTCCCAGACCGGCGCCACCGTGTTCATCATGACGTCGCGGTCATGACGGTCGCCGACGAAGGGGAAGAGAATGCCGATGCCAAGATCGAATCCGTCCATGATGACGTACATCATCACGCCGAAGAAGATCAGGGCGGCCCAGATAACGGGAAGGTTGATACCCATGTTGATCACCTGTTCAGGATTCGCGCTGGCCGTGCGGGGCCATCGGGTTGGGTGTGGAAGCCGCGGCGATGGCGGCGGGAACGACGCTGCCGGGGCCGTAGGACGGCTCATCGTGCGGGTGCGCGTCGGGGGCGGGGCCAGCGCTGGCCAGCTTGAGCATGTAGCGGATGCCCACGCCGAAGCAGACGAAGTAGATCACCACGAACAGCGCCAGCGACAGCGCCACCGGGCCAGCCGCATGCGCGGAAACGGCATCATGGGTACGCAGCAGTCCATAGACCACCCACGGCTGGCGGCCGATCTCGGTGGTCATCCAGCCGGCCAGCAGCGCGACCAGGCCGGCGGGGCCCATCACCACCGCGAGGCGCAGGAAGGCCTTGGACCGGTACAGGGCGCCATTGCGGCGCAGCACCCAACCCAGCAGGCCGAACAGGATCATCGCCACGCCCAGCCCAACCATGACGCGGAAGGTGAAGAACAGCACCGTGGCATTGGGGCGGTCTTCTCTGGGGAAGTCCTTCAGGCCGCGGATCTGGCCGTCAAGGCTGTGCGTGAGGATCAGGCTGCCCAGGCGCGGAATCTCGATGGCGTAGCGGGTTTCCTCGCGTTCCATGTCGGGGATGCCGAAGACGATCAGCGGGAAGCCGCCCTTGTCATCCCTGGCGGCGGTGTTCCAGTGCCCCTCCATCGCCGCGATCTTGGCGGGCTGGTGCTCCAGCGTGTTCAGGCCGTGGGCGTCGCCCACCACCGCCTGGATCGGCGCCGCGATCAGTACCATCCACAGGGCCATCGACAGCATCTTGCGGGCGGCGGGCACGGCGCGGTCATGCAGCAGCTGCCAGGCCGAGGATGCCGCCACGAACAGTGCCGTGGACAGCAGCGCGGCGATCACCATGTGCGTGAGGCGGTAGGGGAACGACGGGTTGAAGATCACCTCGAGCCAGTCGGTGGGCACCACCTTGCCGGCAACGACGACGTAGCCGGCCGGCGTATGCATCCAGCTGTTCGACGCCAGGATCCAGGTGGAGGAAATCATGGTGCCGAGAGCCACCATCACCGTCGAGAAGAAATGCAGCCCCGGCCCGACGCGGTTCCAGCCGAACAGCATCACGCCCAGGAAGCCCGCTTCCAGGAAGAAGGCGGTCAGCACCTCGTAGGTCAGCAGCGGTCCGGTGACGCTCCCCGCAAACTGCGAGAAGCCAGACCAGTTGGTGCCGAACTCATAGGCCATGACCAGGCCGGAAACCACCCCCATGCCGAAGTTCAACGCGAAGATCTTGATCCAGAACTGGTACAGGGTCCTGTACACCGTGTCCTTGGTGTAGAGCCAGCGTGCTTCCAGGAACGCCAGGAAACATGCCAGCCCGATCGTGATGGCGGGAAATAAGATATGAAAGGAAACCGTGAATCCGAACTGGATTCGAGCGAGCTCCAGGGCTGTGAGTCCGTGCATCGATGTGCTCTCCGTGGGGTTGCCGCCGGCACGACGGCGTGTCGCGCGACACTACGGACAAGCGTAAGGAGTACAGCCTGCCCGCGAAGGATACAGTTCTTGCAGAACCGCTAAAGCTCAGTTTGCAGAGCCGGAAGAAGCGCTCGCCAGGCGCCGCAAAGCAAATACAGATAGCGCCATTGCGCGGGATCACAGTCATGGATGGACCCCGCTGCATCGACGGATCGTGATGCAGCGGACGGCCAGGGCGAGCGCTTAGCTGAACAGCTTCATGGCCTTCCCGAGGGTCGACCAGATGCCCGCGCCCAGCGGGATCAGCACATAGGCCCAGAACGCGAGCAGCAGCAGCGTCTTGCCGAAAGTTCGGTCGTCTTGCACGGTGGTGTCTCCTGTGTATTGGTATCGGAATCCGGGGTGGCGCTCAGGCTGCGCTGGTGGCTTCGCGCAGGTGGTGGCGCTCATGCACCGGCCGGATCAGCAGGTTGCAGACGAACCCCGCCACCAGCAGGCCGGCCATGATGTGCAGGGTGTCGACATAGACCTCTGACCTGGGAACGCCCATGGCCAGCTTGTGCTCGCGGATGTAGTTGACCAGCGCCGGGCCGGCAATGCCGGCGGCGGCCCAGGCGGTCAGCAGGCGGCCGTGGATGCCGCCGACGTAGGCGGTGCCGAACATGTCGGCCAGGTAGGCGGGAATGGTGCTGAAGCCGCCGCCATACATGGTCAGGATCAAGAAGTAGCAGGCCACGAACAGGGCCACGTTGCCGGACGCGCCGACGGCCGGCACCGCCATGTACAGCGCGGCGCCAAAGGCGAAGAAGATGGCATAGGTGATCTTGCGGCCGAAGTAGTCGCTGGCGGAGCTCCACAGGAAGCGCCCCGTCATGTTGCCGATGCTGAGCAGGCCGACGAAGCCGGCGGCGGCTGCCGCAGTGATGCTGCCCTTGAAGGTTTCCTGGATCATCACCGCAGCCTGGCCCAGCACGCCGATGCCGGCGGTGATGTTCAGGAACAGGATCACCCACAGCAGGTAGAATTGCGGCGTCTTCAGCGCCTGGTCGATGTGCACGTGGGCGTGCGTGACCATCTTGCGGGCCTTGGTGGTGGGAACGTAGCCCGGGGGCGCCCAGCCCGGGAGCGGGATGCGGATGGCCAGCGCGCCGATCGACATCGAGATGAAGTAGACCACGCCCATCACCAGGAAGGTCTGTGCCACGCCCGCGCTGGTCGCGCTCTTGAAGGTGTTCATCAGCGCGACCGAGAGCGGCGCGCCAATCATCGCGCCGCCGCCGAAGCCCATGATCGCCATGCCGGTGGCCATGCCGCGGCGGTCGGGGAACCAGCGGATCAGCGTGGACACCGGCGACACGTAGCCCAGCCCCAGCCCGATCCCGCCCAGCACGCCGTAGCCCAGGTACAGCAGCCAGATCTGGTGCAGCCAGATGCCGAGCGCCGACACCAGGAAGCCGCCGCCGAAGCAGCACGCCGCCGTGAACATGGTGCGCCGCGGCCCGACCTTCTCCAGCCACTTGCCGGCAAATGCGGCAGAGATGCCGAGGAAGAAGATCGCCAGCGAGAACACCCAGCCCAGCGTGGTCAGTTGCCAGTCGCCCGGCGCCGACTGCGTGACGCCGAGGATCCGGGTCAGCGGTTCGTTGAAGACCGAGAAGGCATAGGCCTGGCCGATGCACAGATGCACCGCCAGCGCGGCGGGCGGAACCATCCAGCGGTTGAAGCCGGGGCGGGCGATGATGGCCTCCTTGGAGAAGGCCGACGGGCGTGACGTTGGCCGGGACGGCGACGCGTGTTGGGACTTCTGCGAGGGCGTTTGCGCTTGCGCGGGGTATGACATGAAGTTGTCTCCTACCTGGAAGTGGCAGCCTCTTCTTGCGCGTGATGCGATGGGCTGGAGTGCGTGGTTCAGCAAAAGCCATGCCCATGGCGGATTTCGTTTGCCGTCAATGGCTTGCCCCGCGCGGACCGGGCCGTCAGGCGCAGCCGTGGACAAAATGTCCTGGCGGCGGCCCCGCGCGCGGGCCAAACTGTCCATCCGTGGCCGCGGTTTGCGGGGCTGGCTCGGTTTACCCCCAATACAGGCGGATAGCGCACTGTCGCTAGACTCTTCCCTTGCCCCCGCAACTACTAAAGTGATGAACGAAAGACAAAGCAACGCAGCCGATGCCGACAACTGGCAGCGCCGCACGATCCTGGTGGTGGACGACGAGGCCGGCATGCGTTCGTTCCTGTCGCGCGCGCTCGAAGGCAAGGTGGGCAGCGTGGTGACGGCCGACAGCGCCGAAGCGGGTGCCGCGCTGCTGGAGCAACGGCATTTCGACCTGATCCTGCTAGACGTGGCGCTGCCCGGTATCAGCGGGGTGGAGTGGCTCAAGGCACTGCGCGCGGCCGGCAACCCCGCCGATGTGATCCTGATGACCGCCTTCGCCGACATGGACACGGCGATTGCCGCGCTGCGCTCGGGCGCGGCGGACTTCATCGTCAAGCCGTTCCGTGTCGACCAGATGCTCAATGCGATCCGGCGCTGCTTTGACCGGACCCGGCTCGCGCGGGAGAACTACCTGCTGCGCCGCGAGCTGGACAAGTACACCATCCACAAGCACTTCATCGGCGAGTCCGAGGCCATGAAGAAGGTCATGGCGCTGGTGGCACGGGTGGCACCGATGCCATCGACGGTACTGGTGACGGGCGAGTCCGGCACCGGCAAGGAAGTGGTGGCGCGCGAACTGCATCACCTGAGCGGACGGCAGGGCCAGTTCGTGCCGCTGAACTGCGGCGCGATGGCGCCCGAGATCATCGAAAGCGAATTGTTCGGCCACGCCAAGGGTGCCTTCACCGGCGCGGCCGGCGGGCGCCATGGCCTGTTTCTCTATGCCGACGGCGGCACGCTGTTCCTGGACGAGATCTCGGAGCTGCCGCTGGGGATGCAGGCCAAGCTGTTGCGAGTGATCGAGGACCGGCGCATCCGGCCGCTCGGCACCGAGCGCGAAATTGCCGTGGACGTGCGCATCGTCGCGGCCTGCAACCGCAACCTGGCCAACGAGGTCGCCGCCGGGCGCTTCCGCCAGGACCTGTACTACCGGCTCGACGTTGTGTCCATCGCCATCCCGCCGTTGCGCACGCGGCCGGAAGACATCGTGCCGCTGGCCGAGCATTTCTCGGAGCAGCTGTCGGCCCAGCTCGGACTGCCCGCGGTGCCGCTCTCGCCCTCATTGATCCGGGTGCTCAAGGGCTACGACTGGCCAGGCAATGCGCGCGAGCTGCGCAACCTCGTGGAGCGGGCGCTGATCCTTGGCGAATACCCGGTCGAGCTGCTCGCGCACCAGGCCGATTCGCCTCAAGCGAACCTGCCGGAAGCGGAGCACGAGGACGCAGCCATGCCGGCCGACGACGGCACGCTGCTGGAGTCGGTGGAGCGGAGGCACATCCTGCAGGTACTGGCGGCCGAGGGCGGCAACCGGGTGGAAGCGGCGCGCCGGCTTGGCATCTCGCGCCGCACGCTGGACCGCAAATGCCTGCAGTGGGGCCTGCGTCCTTGAGCCCGGCCGCGCTGCTGCGCCGCTATCGCGCCTCGCTGCGGGCCAAGCTTGTGTCCATCGTGGTCGCGCCGCTGCTGGTGGCGCTGCTGGTGCTGCTGCTGATCATGGGGTTGTGGGGTAATCGCGCGTTCCAGGCCTTGCTGGCCTACAAGGTCAACAGCGACCTGCTGGTCGCCCACGAGTACTTCGAGCATATGGTGGGCGGCGTGGAAGACCGGGTCCTGCAGGAGGCGCGCTCACATGCGCTGGTGGCCGGGCTTGGCCGCGGCAACGCCATGCCCGCCATCCTGGCCGACGCGCGGCGCACGCACGGGCTGGACTTCCTGCAACTGCTGGATCCGCAAGGGCGGCTGCTTGCCGCTGCGCCGGCTGGCACAGGGGCTGACCCTGCCGCCTGGCGCATCGTGAGCAGCGCCGCGGCCGGCCGCGCGGCGGCCGCCACCGACGCCTGGTCCGAGGCCCAGCTGGCATCCGTGTCCGCCGAGCTTGCCCGGCGCGCGCAGGTGGCGCTGCGGCCCACCGCCAATGCGGTGCCCACCGACAAGACCCTGGAAACCCGCGGCATGGTGGTGCACGCGGCGGCGCCGGTGTTCGATGAAGCCGGCACACTGGTGGCGATCCTGCACGGCGGCACCCTGCTGAACAACAACCTCGGCTTTATCGACACCATCAACGCGCTGGTCTACCAGCCCGAGTCATTGCCCCGCGGCAGCCAGGGCACGGCGACCCTGTTCCTGGACGACACGCGCATCGCCACCAACGTGCGGCTGTTCCATGGCGAGCGCGCGCTGGGCACGCGGGTCTCGCGCCAGGTACGCGACAAGGTGCTGCTGCGCGGCGAGAAATGGCTGGACCTGGCCTTCGTGGTCAACGACTGGTACATGAGCGCCTATGAGCCGATCGCGGACAGCCGCGGCCAGCGCATCGGCATGCTGTACGTGGGTTACCTGGCCAAGCCGATCAGCCAGGCCAAGGACCTGGCGCTGGGCGTGCTGGTGGGCCTGTTCCTGCTGCTGGGCGTGGCCGGCGCGCTCTTTTCGCTGCTGTGGGCTAGGCGCGTGTTTGCGCCGATGGCGCGGATGGTCGGCACCATGCGCGCGCTCAAGGCCGGCAACACCGGGGCACGCGTCGGCCCGGTGGGCAGCGAAGACGAGCTGGGCCAGCTTGCCGGCCAGTTCGACCAGTTGCTGTCTGACCTGCAGCAGCGCAACGCCCAGCTCAAGGACTGGGCGGACTCGCTCGATCGCAAGGTGGCCGAACGCACCCGCGAGCTGGAAGAATCCAACGCCGTCCTGCGGGCGGCCCGGCAGCAGCTGATCACGTCGGAAAAGCTCGCCGTGGCGGGACAGCTCACCGCTGGCGTGGCCCATGAGGTCAACAACCCGATTGCCGTGATCCAGGGCAACCTGGACGTGGCGCGCGAGATCCTGGGCCCGGCCGCGGAGCCGGTCCGCCATGAGCTGCGGCTGATCGACGAGCAGGTCCGACGCATCCAGCAGCTGACCAACCGGCTGCTGCAGTTTGTCCGGCCAGAGGCCTACGCCGGCAATATGGAGCGCCTGGACGTGGGTGAAGTGGCGGCCGGCTGCGTCGACCTGGTCCGGCACATGCTGAAGGGCGCGTCGATCCGGGTCGAGCTGGACTGCCTGGCCACACGGCAGGTGCGCATCAGCCGCAGCGAGTTGCAGCAGGTCGTGGTCAACCTACTGACCAATGCCATCCACGCCATGCCCGAGGGCGGCACGCTCACTCTGGGCACGCGCGACTGGGAAGGGCAGGGCGTGACGCTGCACGTGCGCGACACCGGCCACGGCATCCGGGAAGAAGACCTGCCCAACCTGTTCAATCCGTTCTTCACGACCAAAAAGCAGATGGGGACGGGCCTCGGCCTATCGATCAGCTATGCGCTGGTGGAGCGCTACGGCGGCCGCATTACCGTGGAGAGCGCGGTGGGACAGGGCGCCGAGTTCATTGTCTGGCTGCGCGAGGACGGGGCGGCCCCGGCGCAGGCAGAGGCGGGCGGCGGTGAGCCATGACATGGCATGATGGCGCCGTGCCCTCGCACCGATCATCGCTCGTGCTTGGCAATGAAGGCTTCCACAGTGTCGTGCAGGAGTACGGGCTTCTCCAGGAAGATGAAGTGGCCACCGTCCAGGGTGGCAAACTCCGCTCCCGGAATCCGCGCTGCAAGCTCCGCAGAGAAGTACGGCGGGGCGCAGAAGTCGCGCTCGCCCACCAGTACCAGCGTCGGTGTCGTGATCGATGGAAGATCATCGAAGGCGTCGTGTCCTACGATCATGTCGATCCGGGCAAAGCCGATTTCCGGGTCGAACGTGCCGGCCGATGCGGCATTCACCCACGCCTGCACCTGCTCCGGGTGCTCGCGGCTGAATTTCGGGTCGAACAGAAATAGTGCGTTCGCCTCGGTGGACGCGCGCAGGCCGGAATCGGTCAGCATGCGTCGCCGCATGTCGAACTGGCGACGGTAGACGGCGTCCGCGCGAGCAATCGAAGAGACAATGGTCGCGCTGCGCAATCGTTCGCGGTGATGGATCGCCAGCAGCTGCGCGATGGCGCCTCCGGTCGAGGACCCGACCACATGGACCGGCCCACACCCGACTGCCTCGATGACCCGCGCCATGTCCCGCGCGTGTTGCGCAATCGTCATGCCGCGCGCGGTGCGCTCGGACTGACCGGTGCCGCGGTGATCCGGCACGATCACCTGGTGATGCCCGGCGAACAGGTCGATCTGTGGCCCCCAGGAGGCGCCCACTCCCGCAAGCCCCGCCAGGAGAAGCACGGGCGAACCCTGGCCCTTGACCTCGTAGTGGATCGAAACACCGTCGGACGTTACGGATGGCATTTTGCGTCTCCGGGTTCAGAGCGAGGCGAAGAAGCGGCCGAACGCGTCGACCTGGCGGGATCACGAGCGGTTCATCGGGCGTCGTCCGGCTGCGTGTTCACCAGAAGCCAAGCACCTTCCACCAGACGCTCCCGACCACGGCGAAGATCAGCAGCTCCACCACGCACATCACAAAGCCGACGCGCCACCAGGTTCCCATCGTGACAAAACCGCTGCCGAAGATGATCGGCGAGGTGCCTGTCGCATAGTGGGTCAGCGTCATCATGATCGCCGAGCCGGCCGCCATAAGCAGCATGAACGGCACCACATACTCTGGCGGCATCAGATGGACTCCGACTGTCAGGAAGGCGAGCATCATCGCACTGATGTGCGCGGTCGTGCTGGCGAACAGGTAGTGCGAGAACACGAAGACCGCCACCAGGATCGCAGCCGTGCCACCCCAGCCGATGCCACTGGCCACAATCGCGTCGCTCATGCCCTTCGAGAACCACCCGATCACACCCTGCTTGTTCAGTTGCTCGGCCAGCATGATCAGCGCACCGAACCATATCAGCGTGTCCCAGGCGCTCTTCTCGGACAGCACGTCGTCCCAGTCGAGGGTGCCAGTGATGATCAGCACGAACAAGCCGACCAAGGCGACCACCGTCGGGTCCAGCGTGAGCGAAGGACCGAACACCATCGCCGGAACGTTGGCCCATAGCAGCAGCAGCAGCGCGAAGGTGAATATCATGACCATTTCCTTCGGCGACACTGGACCCATCTTCGCCATTTCGGCGTGCGCATACTCCACCGCATTAGGTGTGGCCTTGAGCTGCGGCGGCGACAACACAAAGATAACCAGCGGCATCACCAGCATGCATAGCAGGCCGGGCACCAACATGCAAAGTGCCCAGCTCGTCCAGCTCAGATGCAGACTCTGGTTGGTCGCCTTGGCGATGTAGTCCACCACCAGCGGGTTCGGGGCGGTGGCGGTCACGAACATCGCCGAGGAGATAGGATTGGCGTGATAGTTGACCAACGCCAGGTAGGTGCCGACCTTGCCCTCCGTGCCCTTGGCCGGGTCCGAGTCGAATGCATTGGCGATCGACTTCATGATCGGATGCACGATGCCGCCACCGCGCGCGGTATTGCTCGGTGTGAAGGGCGCCAGCACCAACTCGCAGGTGGCTAGGCCATAGCCGATGCCTATCGTTCGTTTCCCCATCAGGGCGATGAACATCAGGCCGATACGGGTGCCCAGGCCGGTCTTCTTCACGCCGCGGGAGATCAGGATGGCCACCACGATCAGCCAGATCAACGGACTGTCGAAGGCGGTCAGCGCATCGGCGATCGCCCCCTTGGACGAGGTCGAGGTCACCTGCGACAACGAGAGGACCACGATGGCCATCATCGCCATCACCCCGATCGGCATGACCTTCAGGATGATCGCAACGATTGTGGTCAGGAAGATGGCAACCAGGCCCCAAGCCTTGGGCGTGAGCCCCTCTGGCACAGGCAGCAGCAGCAAGGTGATCAGCACCACCGTCGTGATCAGGGCGGGGCCCAGCCGGAACGGGACCACGCTATTGAAGTAGAGGAACGCCGCTTTCAGTTTGGTGAGCATCTTGCGATCCTTCCCAGAAGAGTTGATGGAGTTCCGGATGCAGACAGGGCAGCCCAACCGCCGACCAGAGGAACGCGACCTACACCGCCCGAGACGGGCATTGCTTCCCTAACGTCGTCCACCGCCACCTCGTCCGCCGCCAAAGCCACCGCCGAAACCGCCGGCGCGGCCGGAGCCTGAATGCAGGCTCGCGCTTCCGCGATTGACGTCACGCTGCACGGCGCTGCCGCCACTGCCCACGCCCTGGAAGCCATTGTCCCGGCCCCCCGAAGCATCGCGCCCGCGAAAGTTGTTGCGGCCCGCCGCATCGGCCATGCTCCGGCCGTATCTCTCCCGTGTGGCATTATCGCGATAGGCAACACCCTGGCGGTGCCGCGCGTCGTGCTGCCAGCGGCCTCCCTTGAACTTGCTGGCGTCGAAATTGCGGTCGATGTTCCGGGCCTTGTGGTGCTCCACATGTACCCCGCCATTGTTCCAGTCGCAGTCGCCAAATATGGCAATGGCCCCGGCCAGGCCGATGCCCCATGCGATGCCTCCGACGAAGGCATCGCCGGGGTAGTAGGGCGCGTAGGGTGGCCAGTAGTAGTACGGGTAGCCCGCATAGCCCCAGCCGCCGTAGACGATCGCCGGGTCATACACCGGCACATAGATCACCTGGGGATCCGCCGGCTCGATGCGCACGATGGTCTGCTGCGCGGCTTCGCCGGAGGTTGCGGTTTCCACGGTCACGGTCTGCTGCGGCCCCGACTTGAGGTGTCCGGCTTGCTGGGCGCGCACACGCAGGCGCTGCACGGCATTGAAAACCTCCTTCTGCTGGGCCAGGAATGCATCCCCCAGCTTCTGGGTCCAGTCCAGCTTGTCGCCCATTGGCGCAAGGATCTGCGGAAACGCCACCAGCGATTTCACGCTGACGTCCCAGGACTCGTTCTGCACCGCCTTGACTGCGTCGTCACCCTTGAGGTTCGGATGGGCCTTGCTCCAGCGCGCGGCGAGGGCGACTTCCAGTGGGTAGGTGGAGGCCATCAACACCTGTGACAGCAGCGGATCGGGATAGAGCGCGATCGGCGCCACCAGCGCCTCGATTTCTTCCGCCTTGTAAGGCGCGGGTTCCTTCTGGGCCTGCATCGTGCCCTCGCGGGACATCGCCGGCGTGGCCGTACCCGCTGCGGGCGGAGCGGCACTTTGGCACCCGCCGAGCGCAAGCAGGACACAGCAAGCGGTGGTCAGGGCGCGCGGGTTCATGGCGACACCTTCCGCCAGCCGGGAGCTGGATCAAAGGATGTCGTTGCCGCTGCCTTGGCGGCACTGTTGGTTCCGAGGTCGCGCTCATAGACCTGGCCCTTGTGGCTGATGATGAAGCTCATCACGCCGGTGTCGCCGTAGCGCACGGGCCAGGCCATGACCGCGAAGCCGCCGAACAGCTCGCCGTCGACGACATAGTTCACGCTGCCGCCATCGCCGTGCGACCCTTGCGCGGTGAGGAGCTTGTAATGGTAGCCGTGGTAGCCCTCCTTGCTTGCATTGCGCGTGCCGGCGTCACGGAAAGCCGGCCCGAGCGGGCTCTGTGGTTCATCCGGTCCGCTCGGCCAGTAGAGTCCGTCGTGCTTGCCCGGCGAACTGGACAGCCTGCCGGCGTAGACGAGCCGTTTCCCGCCATCGTGGCTCGTCTGGGCGTATTCGGTCTGCGCATCGCAGATGGCCCGCATGGTCTGGATCACCGCGAGTTCGTTGCGCCCGATGCGGCGCAGGCGCATTTCCCGGGCGCCGGCCAGCGTGTCGAACTGCCAGCCCTTGGCTGACCTGACCAGCGGTACGGGCAGGGTCCATCCGTCGTCGCCCGCGACGATGGACGCGTGCTTGCCCCTTTGCTGCACGCGATGCGCTTGTGTCCAGGCCGTGTTGAACTTGTTCCGCGCTTCGGCGCCAACCGGGGGGATGATGTCGCGGAAGTTGGTGCCCAGCATGGCTCGCATGGCCGTCTCGTCGTCATTGAGGACCGCTTGGCCAAAGGCCGCCATGGCTGCATCCGGCGAGTCGAAAACCTGGCGCGCGAAGGCATGCGTCGCACCAAACAGGCAGATGCAGCTCAGCGCGGCGAGGAGCCCGCAAGAAAATCTCGGCAGTCTTGCCATGGCCCGGTCCCTGAGCGTCATGATTTGCCGGCACGCTGGTCGCATGGTAAGGCGCCATCTGGCGTAAATGGTCAGCCCCGGGCTGCGGGTCGCGTTTGGGCACGCAGGCGGATCCACGCATGCGGCCTGATCGCGGCGGTGGGAAGTGCGGTGCAGCATGGGTCCTCAGGGCTCCGATTCAAAGCAAGAGCGGCACGCCGGTCATAAGGAATACGGCGATGCAGATCACGCCGCGATCCCGGTTGCCGCAAGCAGCGAAGCGAGCGGTGTCCAGCAAGCCTGGATGCGGCGCCCCCTTCGCAATGACCTCCCTTGTGCTAAGGTTTATATGACCTTTTCTGTGGAAATGCCAGTGTGGCGCTAACGACGCCGGGCAATAAAGGCGACGCGATGGGACTGGTACGCTTGAGCATCGAAGGACGCTCGGTCGAAGCACCGGCAAACTGCTCCATCCTGCAGGCCTTCCTGCACGCGGGGGAAACGCTTGTCGAAGGCGTCGGCTGCATGGGCCAGGGGGTGTGCGGCTCATGCCGCGTCATGGTGCGGCGCAACGGCGAGCAGGATGTCAAGACCGCGCTCGCCTGCGAAACGCTGGTCGAAGATGGCATGCAGGTCGCGTTCCTGGATTACTTCACGGCGTCGGAGCGGCACGTCTATCGTATCGAGGAAATCGGCGACAGCTGGGACGCCTTGCAAACAATCTCTGAAGTATTCCCGGAGGCCGCGCATTGCCGTCACTGCAGCGGATGCGACCGGGCCTGTCCGAAGGGACTCGATGTTCAGGAGGGCGTGAGGTTCGCGGTGGAGGGCAAGCTGACCGCCTCGGGCCAGGTGTTCGACGAATGCGTCATGTGCAACCTCTGCACGCTGGCCTGCCCAGAGCATATCCGGCCCAACCATCTCGGCCTGTTCGTGCGGCGGATGATCGCGGCGCAGACGCTGCGGCCGGCCAATCTCATGCTGCGCCTGCAGCAGATCGAGAACGGCGCGATGACGATCGACTTTGACGCACCCGGCGCGCAGCCGCCGCGCTGACGGGACGAACCATCATGCCAGCTGGCATCCCCTACGAAGAGGCGCGCAAGCGCTACCGTCCAGGTGTGGCGCCGGCGGTGCGCGGCGATGACATCTCCGTCGAAGCACTGCTAAAGGCCTATCACCCCGACCACGGGCCCAATGCGCGTGTCGCGCTGGCCGTCGGCGTCAACCGCGGCGAGCCTTGTCAGCCGGATCTCGCGCGCTATCTGCAAGCCAATGCGCTGATCGACGACGTCGATATTGCCGGGGCGCAACTCGTGTCCACCGATGTGCTGATCATCGGCGGGGGCGGTGGCGGCTGCGCGGCGGCGCTGACCGCGGCCAGGCAAGGCGCGCAGGTGATTCTCGCCACCAAGCTGCGCCTCGGTGACAGCAACACCGTGATGGCCGAAGGCGGGATCCAGGCGGCCATCGGCGAGGACGACAGTCCCCAATTGCATTTTGAGGACACCTTGCGCGCCGGGCACTTCTGCGGCGAGCCCGAGCTGGTCGCGCAGATGGTGATGGACGGACCCGACGTGATCCGATGGCTGATCCGGCTGGGCATGATGTTCGATCAGGAGGAAGACCGGCCCCTCGGCGGCAACCTTCTGCGCAAGAAGCCAGGGGGAGCATCGGCCGCGCGCATTCTCTCCTACCGGGACTATACCGGCCTGGAAATGATGCGCGTGCTGCGCGAGGCGGTGGACCTCGAGGCCGGCATCGCGGTGTGGAACCGCTGCCCCGCAGTCGAGCTGCTGTCCGACGAGCGGGGGCGCTGCGCCGGGGCGGTGATCTACAACCTCGAATGGCGCACCTTTATGCTGGTGCGCGCGCGCGCCGTGATTCTCGCCACCGGCGGGGCGGGGCGCCTGCACCTGAATGCCTTCCCGACGTCCAACCATTACGGGGCTACCGCAGACGGCCTGGTGCTGGCCTATCGGATCGGGGCGCGCCTGCGCGAGCTGGATTCGTTTCAATACCATCCCACCGGCATCGCCTACCCGCCGCACCTGGCGGGCGGCCTGATCTCGGAAGCCGCCCGCTCGGCCGGCGCGAAGCTGATCAACGGCGAGGGCGAGCGTTTCGTCGATGAACTCAAGCCGCGGGACATCGTGGCCTCGGCAATCCTGCGCGAATGCGCGCAGGGGCGCGGCATCGAGCGGGGCGGACAGGTTGGTGTCTTCCTCGACACGCCGACGCTGGAAATGGAGAACCCCGGCATCCTGGAAAAACGGCTCGTGACGCTGCGCCATCTCGCCCACAAGTGCGGGCAGGATGCGTCCCAGGAGCCGTTCCTTGTCTACCCGACCCTGCACTACCAGAACGGCGGCGTTGCCATCGACATGGAGGGCGCGACCAGCGTGCCAGGGCTCTATTGCGTCGGCGAGGTCACGGGCGGCATTCATGGGCGCAACCGGTTGATGGGCAACGCGCTGCTCGATATCCTGAGCATGGGCCGGCGCGCCGGTGCCAGCGCGGCGCAAGCCGGGCGCAGCGCCATGGCCGCCCGCGCCGGCATCGGCCACGTGCACGCCTGGCAGCGGGAACTGACGCTGGCCGGGCTGCCCCTGCATGTCAAGGCACCGCAGCTGTTCCCTGGCTACGCGAATTTCGATCTGCGCGTCGACGCAGGGTTGCACTCCGGCGCGTGGGGCCGGGCGGTCGGCGGCACCCGGTAAGCGGGGCACGGAGCGCGCGATGGAACAGCTCAATCAGGTTCTGCTCAACGAGGACATCCGGGTTGGCGCCGACCTGGATGCCTGGCTGGCACGCGGCGGCGGAGAGGGGCTGACCCGGGCCCTGCGCGAACCGGCCGCGGTCATCGCCGAGATCGAGCAGGCCGACCTGCGCGGGATGGGCGGCGCTGGTTTCGCGACGCATCGAAAATGGGCGCCGGTGGCCGCCGCGGCGGCTGGCGACAAGTACATCATCTGCAATGGCAACGAAGACGAGCCGGGGACATTCAAGGACCGCTTTCTGCTTGAGCACACGCCGCACCAGGTGATCGAGGGCGCGCTGATCGCCGCGGCCGCCGCCCGCGCCAACCATGTCGTGCTGTACGTCAATCCCCATCAGCCGCTGTCGCTGGCGCGGACGCGCGAGGCGGTGCAGCAATGGCAGGCACACCCGCAGTTCGCCGAGCTGGCCGGGCTGGTCGGCGGACCGGTGTCGCTTCGCGTCCTGCCCAGCTCTGGCTTGTATATCGGCGGCGAGGAAACCGCGGTCATCGCGAGCGTCGAGGGCGGGTTCCCGTTTCCGCGCCGCAAGCCGCCCTTTCCCGCCGAATACGGCGTGCATGGCGCACCGACCGTCGTCAACAATACCGAGACGCTGGCCCACGTACCGGGCATCTTGCGCAACGGTGCCCAGTGGTATCGCGGCCTCGGCATCGGTCATGCCGCCGGAACCAAGTTGTACTCGCTCTCGGGCGATGTCTTGCGGCCTGGCCTGTATGAGCTGCCGATGGGCACGAGCCTTGAAACCCTCGTGTTCCGGCATGGCGGCGGGATGCTCCAGGGCAAGGAGTTCAAGGCGGTCTTCACGGGCGGTCCCTCCAATACGCTGCTGACCAAGCGCGATCTCGATGTGGCGCTGGACTTCGACTCCGTGCGGCAACGGCGTTCGCGGCTGGGAACCGGTGCGATGATCGTGGTGTCGGAAGGGACCAGCATCGTCCGCAAGGTGGCAGAGTACGTCAGCTTCTTCGCCCAGGGCTCGTGCGGCCAGTGCCCGCCATGCAAGGGCGGGACCTTCCAGCTGATGCGCCTGCTGAACCGGATCGATACGGGCCGCGGCGTGCGCGCGGACCTGGAATCGTTGGAAAACCTGTGCCGCATCCTTCCCGGCAGCGGGCGTTGTGGCCTGATCGACGGCGCCGTGACGGTGGTGGACAGTTCCCTCCATCAGTTCCGGGAGGAATACGAGGCGCTCCTGATGGCATAGGCTCGGCATCGAACGTCCGGTTTGCGAGGCGTCGCGCCATGCGAGCGCGCGGCCGCGCGCAGCGATGTCCTGGCGTCTTGTGGGGTCGCCGAACGGCGGCCAGGCGGCTTTCCAATGGATGTGAAGGGCGAGATCACGGAGCCAACCATGCACTACATTGCACCTTATGCGCTGTGCTTGTCGATGGCTTTGGTCGGGGCATGCGGCAACCGCGAGCAGCCGCCAGCCCCGGCAAGCGGTAAAACACCCGTCGCTGCCGGCAGTGAAGCGGTTGCCATACCGCCGCCCCAGCGAGCCGATGATATGCCGCAACAGGCTGGACCTGGCCGCTATCAGATCGTGAGTCAACCCCAGGTCCGTGCAGGCCCCTTCTTGCTCGACACGCAGACGGGTCGCATCTGGCAGTTGAGGGAATTCCCCGGACTTGAAGGCGCGCCGAGCGCGTGGCGCGAGATGACGATCATCGATGACAAGGGCACAATGGGGATCACGACGGCACAGTTCCAGAAACTCTATCCGCCGCGGCATTCTGCACCGCGGCGGCGGTAGCGGGTGTCTGATGCCAAAGTCGCCGGCGGCAGTCTTCAGCGCGGCAGGAAGAAGAAGGTGAGGGCGAGGGCAAGATAGACGATTAGGAGCTGCGTGCCCTTGAACCAGTCGGCGTGCCCGTCGCTCGCCATTTGCGCCGTGACCAGCACGGACAGGACCACCATCAGGACCAGGGCGGGACGAAAGGCCAGGTCCATCGGGGCCGGACCGAGAAAATGGCTCGTCAGTACCAGCACCGGCGCGACAAACAGCGCCACCTGGACACTCGAGCCAACCGCAATGGAGAACGACAGGTCCATGCGATTCCTCAAGGCTGCGGTAATGGCCGATGCATGCTCGGCCGCATTTCCGAGGATCGCTACCACAAAGGCACCGACGAATATGTCGCTGAGGGCGTAGTCGCGCATCATGGGGCCGAGCGCACCCACCATGATCTCGCTCATCCACGCCGTCCCTACGGTGGCTGCCGCCAGTATCGCTATCGCCCGCGCTACGGACGAGGAGGGCTGGTCCTCCACGCCTTCCGGAGCAACCGCCTTTGCTTCGTATGCGCCGCGGAACAGCGCGGGGTGAGTGACCAGCGAGAACACCAGGTACAGCGCATAGACGACCAGAAGCGCGATGGAAATCCAGGCGCTGAGCCGGTACAGCACGGCTGTCGTGCCTTCTACCGCTTCAAAGCTGGCAGGCAGGATCAGCGCGATCGCCGACAGTATGAGCATGGTCGCCTGGGAACGCGCGCCGCGCGGGTTAAAGCTTTGCTCAGGATAGCGAATGCCGCCTGCGAGCATCGCGGCGCCAAACACCAGCAGCATATTCCCGACAATGGAACCGACGATGGAGGCTTCCACCACCTGATGGAGGCCGGCACGCAAGGCGACAAGTGCGATGATAAGTTCAGCCGCATTGCCGAATGTCGCATTTAGCAGCCCCCCGACCGCCTCGCCCATGCGCTCTGCGAGTTGCTCGGTGGCATGGCTCATCCGCCCGGCAAGCGGCAGGATGGCCAGGGAGGAAGCGATAAAGATCAGGAGGTGGTGATCGGAAGCAAGGAATTCCAGGGCGATTGCGATCGGCACAAAGATCAGAAGCAAATTCATCCACATGGATTGCCCCCTGCTTTCGGTGATGACAGCTCGTCCTCGAACAGTCCTTTTATCTCCCACCGGGGTTGCAGGCAAGAGACAAGACAGCTTGGTACAGCCGCGGGTAGTTCGATCAGGCCGACGGACTCACCTGATCGGTTGCCCGATGGCAAGGAGATTGCCCTCGCTGTCTCTGAACCAGGCACCTTTCTCGCCTATGCCACCCTTGGACAGGTAGTTCCCCTGGACGTCGGCGATCCCATTGATGGTCTTGAGGCCGGGAAGATCGTATTCTTCGAACACGACTCCCAGGTGCCGCAGCTCGCTAACGGTTGCCTGGATGTCATCGACCTCCCAGGCCATTTGTGTGTGACTTCCAGAGGCCGAGCCAGCCGACTCGAAAAGTACGAGTAGCTGTTGCCGCACTTGTAGCGCAGTCCGCCCGGCCGTTCCTCGACTGGCTCAAGACCGAGCTTGCTCGAGTAGAAGGATCTCGCCCTTGCGAGGTCTTGCGCAGGAATCCTGGCCGCGACGTCACTGTTCTGAAGCATGGGAAACCCTCCTGAATAAGGCTGGACCGCTGCAACGCAATATGTCTAGCATAGGCGTGCGGCGGGCGCTAAAGAAAGGGGTGGCAGCATGACGGTACTGGTTTTGGGATTGCTCATTTTTCTGGGTGCGCACTCGGTACGCATGGTTGCTGACCCATGGCGCACCGCGCAGATTGCCAGGCTCGGCCCCGGCCGCTGGAAAGGCTTGTACACCCTGGTTTCGATAGCCGGCCTGGCGCTGGTTATCTGGGGCTACGGCCTGGCCAGCGCGCATCCTGTGGTGGTCTGGACGCCGCCGGTGTGGGGGCGGTACGTTGCCGCATTATTCACGATCCCGGCCTTTGTGCTGATTGCGGCGGCATATGTGCCTCGCAACCGCATCAAGGCTGCGCTTGGTCATCCGATGCTGGCAGGCGTGCAGGCCTGGGCCCTGGGGCACCTGCTTGCCAACGGAACACTCGCCGCAGTGGTGCTGTTTGGGGCGTTCCTGGCGTGGGCGGTGGCGGACTTCGTGTCAGCGCGCGGGCGGGACCGGGAAGCGGGAACCAGCTACCCGACCGGGACACCTGCGCGCGATGCGATGGTGGCGGTCGTCGGGCTGGCGGGCTGGGCGCTGTTCGGATTCGTGCTTCATGAATGGATGACCGGCGTGCGGGCGTTCGGGTAAGCGAAAAATCTGGCGGTTAGCAATGGATATGTCGGGCAGCCCCTCATACCGGCAGCGCGAAGGGATTGAACCCGGTGCGTTGATAGCCCTCCGCCGTCACCGCATCGTCCAGGGCCAGGGAGGCAAGGTCATCGGCCACGGCCTCGGCCTGCGGGTCGCGTTCCAGTGAGATCACCTTCAGGTAACCGTGGCACACGCCGCAGCTTTCGGCGCGCACCGTGGCTTCGGGGGTGTCGAAGCTGAGGTAGTCGAGCTCCGAGGCGTCGCCGCAGTTGGTGCATTTCGCCCGCACCATGTGCCACTGGCTCTCGCAGAGCGCGCAATGCAGATAGCGCATGCCCTGGCGATCGCCGATCAGGATCAGGCTTGCCACGGGGGCAGTGCTGCAGACCGGGCAGGACGCGTGCTCGGCCGGGCCGCTGTCGGGCACGGGCGCGGCCCGCGCGGCGCTGGCACATTGCAGCGAGAGTGCAGCCCAGAGGAAGGGCGCGATTGCCGCCGGAACCGCATCAAAGCGGCCCTCGGTCAGCGCCTGGGCGGCGCCAAGGCGCGCATCGGCAGGGAGGGCGCGCAGCGCCGCAAGATGCGGGGCGACCGGGGCGGGAACATCGTGCGCGAGCCGCTCAATCATCCGATCAAGCAGGGCACCCCAATGCCCCTCCTGCGGGATGGCCCTGGCGTCTGCCGGGCCGGACCCACCGGCCCCGGGCGCAAGCGATGCCTGTACTTCGGCCACGCGGGCGGCCAGGAGCAGGTAATCGGCAAGGTCGTGCCCGTCGGCCAGCGCACGCAGGCGTGCGGCGCGGCGGCTGTAAAGACCGGCAAGGTCTGGCTGGATCAGCGGGGTGAAATGGCGGGAGGCCTCGTCCGATGACAGTGTTCCCGGCGTGGTCTGATGCTGGTTCATGCTTCGTGGCCCTTCGCTTGCGCCGCTTTCGACTGATTCAACTCTTTCGCCTTCAACTCGCCATACCAGCGGTCATGGTGCTGCCTGGCCCAGGCACGCGAGACGTAGCCCGTCACCATGCCCGTGATCGAGCCGCGGACCCAGATTGCAAGATAGATGTGGCCCACGATCAGCAGGATCAGGCCGATCCCCGCGACGGAATGGGCCAGGATCGCCAGGCGGAGCACGGGAATCGGGAAATACTCGGCGAAATAGGCGCGCCACATGATCAACCCAGAGATCAGCAGGGCCAGGATCGACGCCATGATGAGCCAGAACAGCACCTTCTGGCCGGCGTTGTACTTGCCGATCTGCAGCGGTTCGCCGCCATGCTGGATCAGCAGCACCTCCCTGGCGCGGCGGAACCAGATCGCGTCGGTGCGCGCGGGCATGTTGTAGCCCACGAAGCGCCAGAACATGTAGCAAAGCCCCGCGAAAACCGCGATGCCCAGGAACGGGTGGAGCAGCCGCGCCATCTGCGGCGTGCCAAGGAAGCCGCTCAGCCAGCTCACCGTCGGGAAGAACCACGAGATTCCCGAAACCGCCGCGAGGAAGAAGCAGAGCACGATCGCCCAGTGACACAGCCGCTCGGCGAATTTCGTGCGCAGGATCCTGTCGTTGTTGGTCGCCATTTCCGGTCTCCGCTTATGCCGCGCCGTCAGTCGGGGCGTCGTTATCGTCTGTTTCGGCGGTGTTGGGGCCGACCGCCATGAAATGCGCCGCCATGCCCACCACCGCCGCCGCGCCGACGAAGCCGGCGGCGGGTTTCAGTCCATCCTTCCAGCCGGCGACCACCGAGCTGATCCCCGGGTCCTTCGGCAAGCCCGCATAACGCTTCGGGTCGTCGGCATGTTGCAGCACGTACATCACGTGGGTACCGCCGACTCCCGCCGGGTCATACAGGCCGGCCTTGGCATAGCCGCGCTCGTTCAACTCGGCCACGCGCTCGCCGGCAAGGGATTGCATCTCCGCTTTCGAGCCGAAGGCGATGGCGCCGGTCGGGCAGGTCTTGACGCAGGCAGGCTCCTGCCCGACCGAGACGCGGTCCGAGCACAGCGTGCACTTGTAGGCCTTGTTGTCCATCTTGGAAATACGCGGCACGTCGAAGGGGCAGCCGGCGACGCAATAGCCGCAGCCGATGCACAGGTCGGACTGGAAGTCGACGATGCCGTTGGCGTACTGGACGATGGCGCCGGGCGCCGGGCAGGCTTTCAGGCAGCCGGGATCCTCGCAATGCATGCAGCCGTCCTTGCGGATCAGCCATTCCAGCTTGCCCGCCTGGTCCTCATGCTCGGTGAAGCGCATCAGGGTCCAGGTGTTGGGCGATAGGTCGCGCGGATTGTCGTAGACGCCGACATTCTCCTGCACGTCGCCGCGCAGGTCGTTCCATTCGTTGCAGGCGACCTGGCACGCCTTGCAGCCGATGCAGATCGACACGTCGATCAGCTTGGCCACTTCCATCTGATGGTCGCGGATGCGGGGGGCGGGTGTCAGCTCCGACGAGGCCGAGCTACGGATGATGTTCTGCGAGTTCATGCTTGTGCTCCCGCCACTTTTTCAATGTTTACAAGGAATGCCTTGAATTCCGGCGTTTGCGAATTGGCGTCGCCGACACCCGGCGCAAGCGTATTGGCGAGATAGCCCTTGCGGGTCGCCCCCTCGAAGCCCCAATGGCAGGGGATGCCGATCTGATCGACCGCCTGCCCGGCCACCTGGAGCGTGCGCATGCGCTTGGTCACCACGGCCTTGGCAGTGATATGGCCGCGCTTGGTCGTGATCTTCACCGTGTCGCCATGGGCGATGCCCTTGTCCGCGGCCAGCTTTTCGCCGATCTCGACGAATTGCTCGGGCTGGAGCATGGCGTTCAGGTGCGAGTGCTTGGTCCAGTGGCGGAACAGTTCCGTGATGGAATAGGTCGTGGCGACATAGGGGAACTCGGTGCGGTTGCCCATTCGCTGTGCATCGTTCTGGAAGATGCGGGCGGTCGGGTTGTGCGTGACCTTGTCGTGCAGGGGGTTCTTCGCGATCGGGCTTTCAACCGGCTCGTAATGCTCGGGGAAGGGGCCGTCGATCATGCCGCCGACGGAGAACAGGCGCCCAATGCCTTCGGGCAGCATGATGAAGGGTCCGACGGGCGTGCCGGGTGCCGCAGTGAGCGGAAAGTCGGGCACGTCCGCGCCCACCCATTTCTCGCCGTTCCAATGCAGGATCTGGCGCTTGGGATCCCAGGGGTTCCCCATCTCATCCATCGAGGCGCGGTTGTAGAGGATGCGGCGGTTGGCAGGCCAGGACCAGGCCCAGCCCGGCGTGTTCCCCAGGCCGGTGTCGGTGTTGTCGCGTCGGGCCATCTGGTTGCCCGCCTCGGTCCAGGAGCCGGTGAAGATCCAGCAGTAGCTTGAGGTCGTGCCGTCGTCGCGCAGTTGCGCGAACGAATCCAGCAACTGGCCCTTGCGCAGGATCTTCTTCCCGGTCTCGTCGAACACGTCTGCCAACGCATAGCCGTTGGCTTCCTTGGCCATTTCCTCGGGATGGGGGCTGTGGGGATCGTGATAGGTTGCCTCGTCCCAGGTCATGTGCAACACCTGTGCCGGGCAGGCGCCGCCTTCCTTCTCGTAGAGCCGCCGCAGTTCCATCATGATGCCGCCGAGGATGGCCGGATCGTGCCGCGCCTCGCCCGGCGGCTGCTGGCCGGCGTAGTGCCATTGCAGCCAACGGCCGGAGTTCACGACCGTCCCGTCTTCCTCGGCAAAGCAGCTCGACGGCAGCCGGAAGACTTCAGTCATGATCTCTTCGGTCTTGACGTCGTTGAACTTGCCTTCGTTGCGCCAGAAGTTGGAGGTCTCGGTCACCAGCGGGTCGATGACCACGAGGAACTTAAGTTTCGACAGCGCGGCCGAGGTCTTGTTCTTGTCGGGCATCGCCGCCAGCGGGTTGAACCCCTGGACGAGATAGCCATTGACCTTGCCCTGGTACATCAGGTCGAAATAGGCCAGCATGTCGTAGCTGCGGTCCCACTTTGGCAGCAGGTCAAAGGCCCAGTTGTTTTCCGCAGTGGCGTGCTTGCCGAACAGGTTCTTCTGCAATGAGACGAAGAACTTGGGCAGGTTCTTCCAGTAGTTCACCTGATCGGGCAGCACAGCCTTGGGCGTGGCATCGGCCAGGTATTGCTTCAGGGTCTGCTGCCTGTCGGTGGGCAGGTCCATGTAGCCAGGCAGCCGCACCGACAGCAGGCCAAGGTCGGTATAGCCCTGGATGTTGGAATGCCCGCGCAGCGCATTCACGCCGCCGCCGGACATGCCGACATTGCCCAGCAGCAACTGGATCATGGCCGCGCCGCGGATGATCTGCGCGCCGCCGGTGTGGTGCGTCCAGCCGAGCGCGTAAAGCCAGGTCAGTGTCTTGTCCTTCGCCGAGCACGAGCCGACGATTTCGGCGATCTGCAGGAAGTCGGCCCGCTTGACGCCGGTGATCTCCTCGACCTTCTCGGGCGTGTAGCGTGACACGTGCTGCTTCAGCAGGCTCAGCACGCAGCGCGGATGGCGCATCGAGGGATCGCGTTTCGCGTTCCCCGCCGCGTCGAGCTCATAGTTCCAGGAGGATTTGTCGTAGACGAGCTTCTGCGGATCGAAGCCCGAGAACAGCCCTTCGTCGAAGCCGAAATCCTCGCGCACGATCAGCGATGCATTGGTGTAGGCGCGCACATAGTCGTGCTGGATCTTGTCGTGCTGCAGAAGCCAGTTGACCATGCCCATCAGGAAGGCCGTGTCCGACCCCGCCCGGATCGGCGAGAAGATATCGGCAACTGAGGCGGTGCGGTTGAAGCGCGGATCGATGACGATGACCTTGGCCTTGTTCCTGATCTTGGCCTCGATCACCCATTTGAAGCCGACCGGATGCGCCTCGGCCGGGTTGCCGCCCATGACGATGACGACATTGGCGTTCTTGATGTCCACCCAGTGGTTCGTCATCGCGCCGCGGCCGAAGGACGGCGCCAGTGCCGAAACCGTTGGCCCGTGGCACAGGCGTGCCTGGCAGTCCAGCGCGAGCATCCCCAGCGAGCGGGCAAACTTGAAGTCGAGAACCCCGGTTTCGTTGGAAGCCGCCGACGAGGCGAGCATGCCCGAACTCAGCCAGCGGTTCACCAGCTGGCCCTTCTCGTTGCGCGCGATGAAGTTCTTGTCGCGGTCGTCTTTCAGCAGGCGGGCGATGCGCCTGGTCGCATCGTCCCAACTGATGCGCACCCACTCCTTTGATCCCGGCGCGCGGTATTCCGGATACTGCAGCCGGTTTTTCGAATGGACGATGTCCAGCAGCCCCGCGCCCTTGGGGCAGAGCGAACCACGGCTGACCGGGTGATCGGGATCCCCCTCGATGTGGAAGATGCGGGGCTTCGCGTTTTTGGCGCCGTCACCCAGCGAGTACATCAGCAGGCCGCACCCGACCGAGCAATAGGTGCAGTTGTTGCGCGTCTCTTTCGCACGCAGCAGCTTGTAGGGGCGCACGCCGGCAGGCGCCTGCGCCCAGGCTGTACCCAGGCCCAGGGCCGAGGCCGAGACGGCAACAGATCCAAAGCCAAGTATCTTGAGGAACTGCCGACGTCCGATATTGGTGGTGTAAGTCATCGTGGTCTCATCGTCATTTCTTCTTCCGCCCATCCCTGCTGCCAGGGGTGGGGGCGATCGCATTCGAGACCCGCGGCGTCATTTGGGCGCACGTATCCCCGGGGCGCCCGGATCGCGATCGATCACGGAGATGCCCCGTCCGGTACGTCCCTGAGGCGCACGCGCAAGAGGATGACCAACCACAAATGAAGTTGCGTCGCCGGTCACGACGCGACGTCATCCGTGCCGGTTTCCCGCGCGCACGGCTCCACGAGCGGAGAAATGCCGCTCAGGTTCGAATGCAGATAAATTTGGATAAGCGATGAGAATGAGCCCGAAACGCCCTGCGGATTGCCCTGCAGATGCGCGGCCCCACCGGGGCACGACGTCGGGACGGGTATCGCTCGCTGAGGAGCGTAGCACGACCAGCCCATTACTCCAAATAGGGGAAAATCCCGTTCGGCGCGGGCAGCTTATGCCCCAGGGGGCCCTCCATCCGAGTCATCGCAGTCTTGCTGCCGTGATCACAGGCAAGAGAGTCGGCGCAACCGCGTCGTCTGCCGAGTCAGGCCAAATGGCTGGCCGGGTTCCAGTGCGCTTGCCCATTTGCGCTGCGGCGCAGCAGTGCCACCACGTGGCCGTCCTGTGCCGGCAGCGATTCCCGTCACGCTTGACTTCCGTGCCGGGCGTTTCTACCAATGACATTGAACAGAACGGAAATTGGCCTGCGCCGCTGGCATCCGGCCTGCGCTGTGGGCTTGAATGACTTTTACACTCCACAGGCTGGCAGCGGCCAAAGGAGTGATCATGCAAGAGCAGACCTTTCGCGCCCTGCTGTACCGCTACTTTTTCTTCGGTTGGCTGTACCGGGACGCCAGCCAGGGCAACCGCGCTGAACGAGCCCTCGCCTGGCATTTCAACAAGGCGCGCGCGCATTGGCTGCTAACGTACATGCGGCGCTGGCTCTGGTGCGGTGTCTGCTGCTATGGGCTGGGTAGCGTGGTGGAACTTGTGCTGTCCGCGCCTGCGCTGTCCGCGCTCTTCTACGTGCCCGGCGCGCTCTGCGTACCTGTCAATGTTGTCATCGTGGTGCTCTGGATCGGCCTGAAGACGCTGCCCGGGCCGCTGTAAGCGGCGACCGGCTGCTCCTGCGCCTGGACTGGCATCCGGCTGCGACGCCAGAAATGGCGCCAGCGGCACGACATTCCCCGGTTTCTTGACCCATCTGCCTTCTCCGCGGGGAGGGCGCCGACAGGCAACGGACGCGTCCGGAGACACGAGGCATATCACCTGCGGGGTTGGATGGTCGCCACCGCGAGACCCGCTCCGGCGAACGCGCACACAGCGGACACCAGCGCAACGGCGCGCAGCGCGTCGGTGATAGCTTCGGCTTCTGCCGGCGCCACGGGTGTCTGAGTCGGCAAATGGGCATCGCCCTCTGCCGCCCCTGCTTGCGCGCCCGGCTCCAGCAACTGCCCGGTCCGGCGTGCGTCCCTGGGAACGTCCAGTTCATCGAGCCGCGCCGACAGCGCCGCTTGGTGCGACCACACGAACACGATGCCCAGCACCGCAATCGCCAGCAGGCTCGCCACACGTGCAACCGCATTGTTGATGCCGGACGCAACGCCCGCGTGGTCAGCCGGCACCGAGTCCATCACAATCGTCGTGAGCGGCGCGACGGTGATCGTCATGCCAAGCCCGAGCACGCTGAGCGCAGGGAAAAATCCGGCCCAATAGCTGCCGCGCACGAACGGCAACGCCAGCATCACGAACCCGATTCCGGCGACACTCGGGCCAGCGCTCAACAGGATCCGCGAACCGAAGCGGCTCGTCAGGCCGCCGGTGAAGCGCGACAACAAGCCGATGATGACCGGCACCGGCAGCAGCGCCGCGCCCGCTTCGGTTGCGGTGTAGGCATGTGCGCGGATCAGCGTGAACGGCAGGAAGAACAGTGCGCCGCTCAGGCCGAAGTAGAGCAGCAGTGTGACGAGGTTGGCGCCGGTGAAATCGCGTGAGCGGAACACGTCGAGCGGCATCATGGGGTGACGGCTGTTCGCTTCGATCATCACGAATGCGACCAGCACGAACGCGCCGGCGCCGATCGTGCACAGTACAAGCGGATCCGCGAAACCGCGCGCAGACGCCTCGGTCAGACCGTAAGTGAGGGCAGCGAGCCCCGCTGCGACGCTAAGCGCGCCGGGCCAGTCCAACCGTTGAGGCGCATCGAGCTTGTGGCTGTTCGGCACCGACGAAATCGCGAGCGCGATCGTCACCGCTGCAAGCGGGACGTTGAGGAAGAATATCGCGCGCCAGGACAACACGTCGACGAGCCAGCCGCCCGCCACCGGCGCCACCGCGGACGTGATCGCCCCGACGGCCGCCCAGGTGCCGATTGCCCGTCCGCGCGCTTCTCCTTCGTACACGGCGCCGATGATCGCGAGACTACTGGGTACGAACAGTGCTGCGCCAATGCCCTGCACTGCGCGCGCGGCGATCAGCGAATTCGCGTCCGGCGCGAACCCGCAAGCGGCCGACGCCAGCGTGAAGACCCCGATGCCCGCGATGAACACCGTGCGGCGGCCGAGCTTGTCGCCCATCGATCCGCCCACCAGCACGAGGGACCCGAGAAAGAGCAGGTAGGCGTTAACGATCCACTGCATTGCAGCGACGCTCGTGCCGAGTTCGCTCTGAATGGCGGGTAGCGCGACATTGACGGCGGAGCCGTCGATGAACGCCATGCTTGAGCCGAGGATCGTTGCGGCGAGTGCCAGACGCTTGCGCCGGCACGGGCGGTCGACCGCGGTGGGCTGCGTGCGGATGACGAGTTCGTCGCACGGGCTCGCTTGGGTAGCGACGACGTGCGCGGTCATTTGGTCGCTATCGAGAAGATCCGGGTTATCCAAGCTCGCTCCCGTGCCGGTCGATGGTGACTAGCATAGTAAAGGGAGCGCGGCCTACCCGAGAGTTGCCCTTGGCGACTGGGCCGGGAAGAGCCATAGGTCGACCCGTGCCCGGTTGGCACTTCCCGAGTCGCATCCCTCGCTGCACCTCCGGAGTGACCGTTTGGTGAATCTCAAATATTCAAAATATTTGAATAACATGTCAGCGAATCGATCACTTTTAGCAAAGCTATCGCCGCTATAGTTCTGCACATGGACGACGCAACAACGCAACAGACCGAAAGCAGCGCCGGCAGCCAGAAGCTCAAAATCATTGAATCAACATATACCGGAGAACATTATGTCGAACGCCAAACTGGAAGTCCTGACCCCGCACAACAGCCAGATTATCTTCATCGATCATCAGCCCCAGATGGCCTTTGGCGTGCAGTCGATGGACCGCCAGACCATGAAGAACAACGTGGTCGGCCTGGCCAAGGCGGCCAAGATCTTCGACATCCCGACCACCATTACCACGGTCGAGTCTGACTCGTTCTCGGGCTATACCTACCCCGAACTACTCGACGTGTTCCCGGGTAAGCAGACGCTCGAACGCACCTCGATGAACTCGTGGGATGACCAGAAGGTGCGCGACGCGCTGGCCGCCAACGGCCGCAAGAAGGTGATTGTCGCCGGCCTGTGGACCGAGGTCTGCAACACCACGTTCGCGCTCTGCGCGATGCTCGAAGGCAACTACGAGATCTACATGGTGGCCGACGCCTCGGGCGGCACCACCAAGGAAGCGCACGACTACGCGATGCAGCGCATGGTGCAGGCCGGCGTGGTGCCGGTGACCTGGCAGCAGGTGCTGCTTGAATGGCAGCGCGACTGGAAGAACCGCGACACGTACGACGCGGTAATGAAGGTGGCCAAGGAACACTCGGGTGCCTACGGCATGGGCGTGGACTACGCCTACACCATGGTCCACAAGGCCGAGCAGCGCACCGCCACGAAGCACGAGTCGCTGGCTCCGGTCCATGCACAGGTGATCGAGCGGTAATTCTGCATTCGCGGGCTGGACGTTCCATAGGACGTCCAGTCATTTCAGAAACGGGGCCAACTGCCTACTTCAATCCCGACTGACTCAGACCGCGGCTTGAAGCAAGATCGCGGCCTCAAATGAACAGGAGAACTCCCATGTCCAAACTACCGTTGCTCGAACCCGCGGATTGTGCATTGATCCTCGTTGATGAACAGGCGGGCCTTGCGTTCGCCGCGGGTTCTCAAGACCCCCAGATTCTGCGCAGTAATGGCCTTGCGGTCGCGAAGACGGCGGTCGCCTTTGACTTGCCGGTTGTGGTCTCCACTTCGGCCTCGAAGGTCTACAGCGGCCCATTGATGCCGGCTTTTCGGGAAGTGCTGCCAAACGTCACGCCGATTGAACGCCGCAACATGAACCTTTGGGAAGACGATGCGGTCCGCGACGCGATTACGGCTACCGGAAAGCGTACGCTGATCATCGCGGGCATGCTGACGGAGGCCTGCGTGAGCTTCCCGGTTCTTTCAGCGCTGTCCGAGGGATATCAAGTCTACGTGGTTGCCGATGCTTGCGGTGGACTGACACCAACAAGCCATGACCTTGCGTTGCGACGGATGGCTTCCGCTGGCGCAGTCATGACTTCCTGGCTCCAACTCCTTCTCGAATTTCAGAGAGACTGGACGCGTCATGACACATATGAGAAGGCTCGCTCGATCGTGGTTGAGCATGGTGGTGGGTATGGCACGGGGCTCGCATACGCGCGTGACATGATCAAACCGACATGAGCGCGTGTATCGGTCATGCATGCGGCTAACTCTGCCTCATTCTGAGGGACGTAAGTTGAGGGGAGGGGGCGACCGGCGCTTTCCGACCCCGCGCCTTCCGTCGTAATCGAAGGGCGCCGGAAAACCGTCGTCGTCGCGGATAGACCAGACCACGCCCGAATTTGCGACTTCGCGATAGAAGGCGTGGGCTTGAGGCGCGGCAGTACTCATGGTGGACTCAAATCTGGTGATGGCACTCGTCCCCGATGCAATTACGCCAATGTAGCCGATCTCTCCGACGAGTCCTTCCTTGCCGGCCTCGATTTTCCCGATCGTGCGCCGATTGAACGCTACTGGCCGGCAACCGCCGGTCGTCATTCCAAGCCCCCGGCGCATGCGCATTTCGGATGGCTGAAAGTCGCATTCCGGTTCGTAGCCCGCCCGACACGTTCGTAGACTCCATGCATTCCAACAAGCGGAGTGCTCATGTCCATCCTGTCCATTTCAACGCGCAAGGCCCGCTGCGCCGTGCTGGCGGCCGCGGCCGCAGCAAGTTGCGTCGCCGCGTATGCGGAAACCTGGCCATCAAAGCCGATCACCGTAGTCGTGCCATTTCCGGCTGGCGGCGGTACCGATCTGGTGGTTCGCTCCATCCAGCCGCTGTTGCAGCGTGAGCTCGGCCGCCCCGTCGTGATCGACAATCGCAGCGGCGCAGGCGGCACGCTTGGGTCTGCCTATGTCGCGCGGGCTGCGGCCGATGGCTATACGGCCGGGGTGGTCACGACGAGCACGCACGCGGTAAGCGTCGCCCTGTATCCAAAGCTGCCGTACAACCCGGCAAAGGACTTCGCCTATGCCGGATTCATTGGCACGTCGCCTTATGTGCTGGCCGTCAACAACACCTTGCAGGTGGCGGATGCCAAGGCGCTTGTCAGCAGACTGAAGGCCGACAAGGCGCAGCACAGCTTCGGTTCGGTTGGTGTCGGCACCGTGTCGCACCTGATGGGCGAGCAGTTTCAGAAGCTCGTCGCCGTGCCGATGGTTCACGTCCCGTATCGCGGTGCGGCGCCGGCGTACACTGATCTGATTGGTGGACAGGTGCAAATCATGTTCGACAATCCGGTGGGACTGGCGCCATACATCAAGGCACACAAGATTGCCGCCATTGCCGTGACCGCTCCGACACCGCTGCTGCCCGATGTACCGACGTTCGCCAGCCAAGGCGTGCCAGGCTTCCAGCAGCAACTGTGGTACGGCATCGCCTTTCCGAAGGGAACGCCCGCTGCGATTGTCGATCGCTTCAATGCAGCACTGAACAAGGTGCTCTCTGACAATGCGGTCGTGGCCGATCTATCGAGCAAAGGTGTGGCGGCGCGCCTCGGTACACCCGCCGCACTGCAGGCCGCGGTTCAAGCAGACATCCCGTACTGGGGCAAGATTGCCAGTTCCGTGGGAGCTACAGGTGAGTAATGTCAGTCTAATCCGGGTCTTTGTACGCGATGGGCGAGGCGGCAATCCGGTGCCGCTGGTCTCCGATGCCCGTGGCATGAGCGCGGCGGAAATGCGAAGGGTTGCTGGCGCATATGGGCACGAGTCCGCCTTTGTATTGCCGAGTGATATCGGTTGCGACTGGCGTTTCCGATTCTTCGTTCCGCAGCACGAGATGGAGATGTGCGGCCACGCCACCGTGGGCACGCTGTGGGCGTTGCGCCAATGGGGCCGCTGGACGACCCCGGCGGTGCGCATCGAGACGCTGAGTGGCATCGTGCTGGCGTACTGGGACGATGCGCTGCAATCCGTTTGGATCTCGCAGCCGGCGGTGCGTACCCAGGCGCTGGACGCCGGGGCATCGGGCCGAGTGGCGGCGCAACTTGGTCTTCCGGCCGGTACGTATGCGGCCACCAATGCCGCGACGAGTCGCGTCAAGACGCTCATCGCCTTGCCTTCCGTGGCGGTGCTCGACAGCTTGCAACCGGACTTCTCGACGATGGAGTCGCTCTGCGCATCGATCGGCTCGACCGGGCTCTATCCCTATGCATTTGGCGTATCGAAAGCGGACGGCCGACCCGTGATCCATGCGCGGCAATTTCCAAAGTCGTCCGGCTATCCCGAGGATGCCGCCACCGGCATAGCGGCGGCTGCCTTATGGGGCTTTCTGAACCAGGCGGGTGAACTGGCTGGCCCTGATGGAAAGGTGTCTTCCATCGCGGTCTGGCAAGGCGATGCTATGGGCAGCCCCTCGGAAATTCTCGTGGCGCCGTGCCATACGGATTCGGGCGAGCCTGACGGATGCTGGCTCAGCGGCAGTGTGACTTGGAGCGATGCGTGACGGACAGCTCCCCCGAGGCGCGGCTTGCCGCAGCCGGATTCACGTTGCCCGAAGTGTCAAGTCCACGTGGCAGCTATGCGCCGTATTGCGCGATCCAGGTCGGCACATCGCAATGGGTGTCGATTGCCGGTCAGGTATGCCGGCGGACTGGCGTGGCCATGGCCGGCCAATGCCGGAGCGACGATGATCTGGAACTCGCCCGCCATGCCGCCGAAGTATCGGTGCTGAATGCACTGGCCATACTGCGGCTGGCTTGCGATGGCGAGTTGGCGCGCGTGGTCCAGATCGTTCGCTTGCGTGGCTTCATCCGCGCGGCACCGGACTTTACACGACATGCGGCAGTGCTCGATGCGGCCTCGGCGGTTATGCGCGCAGCATTCCCCGGTCAGCCGCTGCCGGCACGCAGCGCGCTTGGCGTGGCGAGCTTACCGGACCGGGCTTGGACGGAGATTGAGGTCGACGCCATTGTGATGACGGCCTGAACGCGTCGGCCGCTAGGCTACGACGGCGCCGGCACCTCGCGCAGCAGCCGGTGCAGATGCCCGCTGGAGGCAAAGCCGAGGTCCATGCTGACGCAGGCGGCGGACCGGCCTCCTGCAATCAGCTTGCGTGCGTGCTCGGCCAGAATACGACGCCGTACCGTCACGGGCGTCGCGCCGAACTCGATCTGACAGGCGCGCTGCAAATGTCGGATCGAGATGCCCAGTTCGCCGGCCACGGTATCGATCGATGGCAAGGGCATGTCGCGTTCGATCGCCGCATGGAAGCGCTGGACCATGCGCAGTGCGACGGACGCCGGCTCTTCGGGCATCGCCAGCGGCCGGCTCGTCATGATCTGCGCCACGATGGCGCGCACGAGCCAGGACGCGCTGTTGCATGAGATCGTAGGCGCGAGCAGTGCCTCAAGCATCGCGATCGTCGCGGCGTCCAGGTGCATGGCGCCGAACCGTAGGCACACGGGCAGGCGATCGGGCGGCAGATAGAGTTCCCCGTGCTGCTGAAGGCCGTGCTCGGATGCCGTCAGGTGCGACGTCGACGCATGCAGCAATACAGCGGTACCGCGCACCAGCGAAGCGGTATGCAGTGCGTCTGGCTCGCCGGACGAATCGTTCCAAACCGTCCTGAGCCTGCCCATGCGCGGCCACAACAGCATGCCGCAGTCGTGGACGTGCCATGCTCGGCGAAAAGCAGGCTGTCGGCTGTCATGCAGGGCGAATCCATGCTCGGCGGTCAGGTGAAGCTTGGGCGACAGGTGAGGATCGTTGGTCATCGCAGGCGTTCCGGCGGTCACAGGCGGAATGCCACCGATAATACGCCGTTCCGTGGACTGGGGGCAGCGGAGTGGGGGCAGCGGAGCGCTAAATCGGCGGAGCCGCGCACGCGGCGATAAAGAAAGTAGATGCGGGAGAGTGTCTTCGATCGTAGTGGGTACGGGCCCTGCCCGTCAGCTCTCGGGGTCATACCCAAACTCGCGGAGTTCCTGCGAGCAGCGGCAAGCTTTGGCGATCTTCGCAGCCCACAGGATGGCGGCTTCGCGCGACGGGAGCTGCAGGACACAGAAGCCACCGTCGAACTCCTTCGTCTGGGGATAGGTTTCGTTTGTGACCGTGCCGTCTGAGGCGACCATGAGTGGTGCGACATCCTCGTTGATACCACCACCGAACACGTACACGCCTGCAGCCTTCGCCTCGCGTATGACCTCGTGCGCAGCTTCGCCCACGGCGGCAAAGTCCTCGGCGGGGACTTCCATCGCTTTTCCAGGAAAGGAGATAAGGTAATTCGTCATCGTTCGATCCTTCGGTTGAGGTCGGTGCAGTTTGGGAGGCCTAGCGTGTTATGGGGCGATGTGTAACGCGCCCTAATACGGATGATGGGCTCTAACACGTGCAGATTCCGAGCATGTAGCCGTTGATCTTGCATAGTCTTGCTCTCATTGGCTGTACTTTCATCCAGCATTAAGTTTGCCGTTCTAGCGCTGCCGTTACAACTGGCTAGCGGCTGTGTGATCTCCGCACGGTGCAGGAGCTGCTGGGCCATGCAGACGTGGACACGACGACGATCTACACTCACGTGATGCGGATGGGCGGCTTGGCGGTGTGCAGCCCGCTGGACCGACTGCTATCGGGGCGCGAGGCGGCTACGTGATTGACCGCTTCTGGCGTGCGCCGTGCTAAGGCGGCGCTTTTCCAGTGGGTGCAAGCCCCACCCGGCAACCGCTCCAGCCGGAAGCAACCGGAGCAGCTATGGAGGTAACGAAGTGGCTGAAGCCTCCGGGTAAGCGTGTCACGAAATACGGTGACAGCGCGAGTGTGCAGGCCGTAACGCGAGTGAACGCCGAGCAAGCCTCGAAAAGGTCGATGCGCAGGCCGACCCGACAGCCATTTCGGGGAAGGCTGATACGACTGGATGGATGAGCGACGCAGTACCGCCAGTCGCTGCGCCGGGGTAGTGGCGACAGCATGTACACAAGGAAAGCGCACGCAACACGGGAAGCCCCACGGCGTGGCCAGGGATGGCCAACCGGACGCCCGCGAGGGACAGGCCGGGCGCTGTGGGGTGGCGGAGAGGCTCGTAGTACCGGGGAAGCCGGGTATTCAGCGGAGTCCATTTTTCTGCGGAGTGGGATGGCCCAAGCAAGGAAAACCCTGTCGGGACCATCGTTTCCACTCCGCCTAACATTACACGCGCCTACACAGTCCTCAGAAGTTCAATGAGCTGATCGGGTGCGCGAAAGTGTCCCTTACGAAGGGTAGGCGGGACAGTGGAGTTCATGGTTTCGAGCAGTGTCGTTGTATCGGCCCGCAGATACATCTCCGTTGTTTGGGTACTGGCGTGGCCCAGCCACAACGCGACTTTGCGGATGTCGCCGGTCGATTGCAGGATAGAAAGGGCACATGAATGTCGAAGGCAATGGGGAGATACTCTCTTCGTTAAGAGAGTTGGACAACGCTGTGCCGCCGTTTGGACATGTTTGTGCAGGATGTACTCGAACCCGGAGCGGGTCATCGCGGCTCCGCGTGCATTGAGAAAGACCTCCGTCGCTTGCCCCGTAGGCCGCAGTGCCAACCAGGCACGTAATGCGGTGGCCGTTTCTCGCCACAAGGGCAAGGCGCGTTCACGCCGGCCTTTGCCGAGAACGTGGACGCTGAGCCGAGGATTAAAATTCAAATTCTCCAGACGCAAACCAACTAACTCGGAGACGCGTAACCCTGCTGAATAGGCGATGTACAGCATCGCGCGATCACGAATACCATCACGGATGGTTAGCGACGGCGCATCGAGCAAAGCTTGCATTTCGTCGCGGTTGAGATAGTCGACCAAGCGCGTGTCGGCACGTTTTAGGGGGATGGCTCGAATGCGTTGGATCTGCTCGAAGGCTGACGGTTCTCGGTACTCGATGAATCGCATGAAAGTGCGAATCGCGGCCAAGCGAACATTGCGGGTAGCGGGGCCGTTGGCACGCTCGGTTTCCAAATGGGTGAGGAAATCAAGCACCAGAGGTGCATCGAGCTGTTCCAATTCTAGCGCCGAAGGTCTGACCTTTAGTCGCTTGGCGGCGAACTCGAAGAACAAGCGCAAGGCCAATGCGTAAGTATCGCAGGTACGCTCGCTGGCCCGACGTTCCAAGGGAAGACGCTCGCGCAGAAAGACGCTGACATGAGTGGCAAGTGACGTCATGAGGTGGCTCCTTTGAAAAAGTCCTCGCACCGATTGGCGATGTCGCTGAGCAAATGTGGAGTGGTATGCAGATAGACAAATGTGCCGGTGAGCTTCGCGTGGCCGAGATAGGTAGAAACCGCGAGTACATGCTGGCGGACGTAGTCGTAACCAGGCGGGCAGTTCTCCAGTGCTCTAACGGCCCAGCTATGCCGAAGGTCATGGATTCGAGGTCGCGGGCCTGGCCGGCCGGGATCCGGACCCAGTCCTATCTCCTGCACCAGAGTCCGAAAGGTCTCCTGCACGGCCGAGTAGTGAAGACCTCGACGACGACTCGAGATGAAGACGTGGTCGTCCCCTCCGCCGAGTTGCCGGCGCCGCTCCAAATAGCGCTCCAGCCCTGCCTGCGCGCTCGGATGTAGGGGTACCAAGCGGCTCTTGTGGAATTTGCTTGCACGAATCACCAGACCGTCGGCAGTGATGTCCTCGAAGCGCAGCGCCAGCGCCTCCGAAATCCGCAGCCCCGTCACCGCCAGCAAGGAGAACAGCGTGCAATAGGTCCACGGCCGCAAGGAGTCGGAGGGTGGCAAACGTGCGGCTTGCTCCAAAAGCTGACGGATTTGGACTGCCGTGAAGATGAAGGGGCGATACAGCATTCGCTGACGCGGAAATACGTTCCGGCGTGGGACTTCATGCCGCGTATCCTCGGCCTGTGCGTGGCGGGCAAAAATTCTTATCGCCTCGAGACGGCGCCCGCGTTGAGAGACAGACGGAGCCAAAGCGGCCCATTCAAGCGCAGTCTGTTCGCGTACGTGAGTCTCGCCGCGCGCGGTGGCGAAGCGAGCGTAGTTGCGCAGGAAGCCTTCGGCGACCCGCAATCCGAAGCCCGCCGAGCGCCGTATGGCCAGATAGGCGTCGATGGCTGGGGTTAGCATGGCGAAACCTCCGGCCACGGTTGCGCCAGCTCGCGTAGCAACTTCACATCGACCTTCGCGTAATGGGCCGTGGTATCCAGCGAGCGATGGCGTAACAATACGGCGATGCTCTCAAGGGACGCACCTCCTGCCAGTAACGCTGTGGCAGCGGAATGTCGCAATAGATGCGCGCCATGGGCAGGGGCGCTCACGCCGGCGCGATGAATAGCACTTTTTACAATAGCGGAAACGGCAGTGCTGTTCGCTGGAAAGGGCCCCACTGGTGAAGCGACCCGTAGAAACAGATGGTCCGATCTCACCGCCGGGCGTGCCGTCGCCAAGTAATGGGCGATTGCATCTCCGACCTGCTGAGGTAGCGGTAGCTGAACCATACGGCGCGACTTCCCCAGGACCTGAACCGTCGCCTGCGCCCAATTGATATCTCCCAGACGCAGGGCATAGATATCGCTCGCACGCAGCCCCAAGCGCGCCAGTAGCAGAAGGATGGCGCGGTCGCGTGCTCCGGTGACGGTTGCCGAGTCGCACGTGCCTAACACGCGCTCGACATCCGCTGCGGGCAAGTAGCGTGGCAGCGCCGAAAGGCGCCAACCTCCAATGGTTGGAATCGCAACGTCCAGGCCGACCTGGCACTGACCCTGGGCGATGAGGAAGCGGATAAACGCGCGTAGTGCTGTGATCACTACTCTGGCTTGCGACCTTCCATGCCGGCTTGCCCGATCGAGAACGAAGGCGCGCAGGCCGGCGATCGCAAAATCTCGGGGATTGCTGCCCAGTGTTTGCAAAGCATCAACAATAGTCCGCCGATAAGTGTTGAGCGTGGTGTCCCGCATCCCGTGATGCCGGCGCATCCACTCGCAAAACTGCCAAAACAGCGGTGGCATCGTCGATCCAGTCGCGGCTTGCTCCACCGCGGGAACGACGCGCGCCGCTTGGAGGTATCGCAGAAATGCCCGTGCTCCGCGCAAATCATAATCGTTTACACGCTTGAACCGTTCGCACTCACAGGCGTGCAAGTGTTCCTTAAACTCGTCGATGTTGGCCTTCTCAAGATCGGCTAATGATCGCGCACGACCCCGTTGCCAGTAGCTCAAGTGCGCCGCCGAACGTAGATATCGTTGAATGGTGCCAGGCCTATAGCCCGCGCCAATCAATGCTGCAACGAAGCCGTCCAGATAAGGTTCGGCAGGCGTCTGGTGGATAAAATTCGCCGTGCCAGGGTTCGGGAAGTAGCTCGCCCACATGATGTCCTCCTTCGCTGTGTCGGTAATCGACAAGCAGGAGCAGAACACCAATTGTTATGCGCAGTCCAGCAGCAAGTCGGCGACGTTATCTCATTGATATGTCGTCCTAAACAGCCAGGAGATCGTGCCCACTCCGCAGAAAAATGGACTCCGCTGAATACCCGTTAGGCGCTGCAGCGCCTAACGGGTAACGCCGGCGGAGGGAAGGGGCCTTAGTTCAAGACAAACGCAAGACGTAGTGAGGGACAGGAGATTGGGCAACCTATCAACTCCGATTAGCGTTCAGAAGCTGCAGATGGCGTTACACGCGAAAGCGAAGGCAGAAGCCGATTACCGCTTCTATGCCCTGTACGACAAGATCAGCCGAGACGACATTCTGGCTCACGCCTATGCCCAGTGCCGCTCCAACAAGGGCGCGCCGGGTGTGGATGGTCAGGACTTCGCGGACATCGAGGCGTATGGGCTCGAGCGGTGGCTCGGCGAACTGGCGCTTGCGCTCAGAGAGGAGACTTACCGACCGGACCCCATTCGAAGAGTGTTTATCCCGAAGGCCAATGGCAAGCTGCGGCCGCTGGGAATCTCGACCCTGCGGGATCGGGTATGCATGACGGCAGCGATGGTCGTGCTTGATCCGATCTTCGAGGCCGACCTTCCACCGGAGCAGTACGCCTATCGCCCGGGTCGCAACGCCCAGCAGGCGGTAGGTGAAGTGGAAGAACGGCTCCACCGCGGTCATACGGACGTTGTTGACGCCGACCTCGCGGACTACTTCGGCAGCATTCCACACCCAGAACTGATGCATTCGCTTGCGCGACGCATTGTTGATCGACGGGTGCTGCATCTGATCAAGATGTGGCTGGAAAGCGCTGTCGAGGAAAATGACTCGCGCGGACGGAAGAAGCGGACGACGGAGGCCAAGGACAGTGGTCGCGGCATCCCACAGGGCTCGCCCATCTCGCCACTCCTGTCGAATCTGTATATGCGTCGATTCGTGCTGGCGTGGAGGAAGCTCGGGCTGGAACACAGTCTTGGCAGTCGGATCGTGACATACGCGGATGATCTTGTGATCCTGTGCAAACGCGGCAAGGCTGAAGAAGCCCTGTCAGCGATGCGGGCGATCATGGGGAAGCTGAAGCTCACGGTCAGCGAGGAGAAGACACGAATCTGTCGGGTCCCGGAAGGCGAGTTCGACTTCCTGGGATACACGTTTGGACGGATGTACTCGGCGAAGACCGGCCAGCCCCGCATGGGCATGCGGCCGTCGAAGAAGAGTATTCGGCGCATGGTCGAGAAGATCCATGCGTTGACCGCGCTGAAAACGGGGTGGCAAGAGACCACGGCGATGGTGGGCAAGTTGAACCGCATGCTGCGGGGCTGGGCGAACTACTTCAAGGTAGGAACGGTCAGTCGCGCATACCGCGCACTCGACAGCCACGCCGCGACGCGGTTGCGCCGGTGGCTGCGCAACAAGCACAAGGTCAGACGACGCAGGGGCGGAAGCTATCCACTCTCGCACCTCTACGGGCACTACGGACTCGTACGTCTGACCGCGCGCGGAGGCGCAGCCTGGCGAGGGTGAAGGCGTGAAGTCTTGTCCGAGAGCCGGATGCGGGAGATCCGCCTGTCCGGTTCGATGAGCGGGGTGTGGAAACGGAGCCACGGGGAGGTTACTAGGGCACCGCCAGACGAAAGGGGCGGCAACAGACAAACCAAACCTACTGCCACCGCGCCACATCTCGACTCTACCGGCCTCGGTCGGACGCCCACCGCGAAGCTGCGGCCGTCTCTGACAGCCCCGCTTCTCGGGCGTCTCGTGGGGCCATCATGCACACAAATGCCCCTAACACCGGTAATAATTACCAAGGAACCACTGTATGGGTAACGTGGTAGCCGATGGCGTAGGAGGTACGATGAGGATGCGGCTGGCAATCTGGCTTGTAGTTGTGGCCGTTTTGTGGTCCGGGGCGGCAGTCGCCGCCAGCTTCGGCAGCAAGGGCGGGCCCGATCCCGCGAACATCGACCATATTGCCGACCTTCTTCGCGAGGATCCCTACGATCTGGAGTTGCTGATCAGCTTCGGCACTTCCAAGGGCGGATCGGCCGGCCATATCGCCCTTGCGATTCGAGACGAAGTACCTGGTGACGATCTGGTCTACTCAGCCAATTTCTATGCCGACCGCGCACGCAGGCACGCAACAGGTTTCTACACGAAGGATCTGATGGTGGCCATTCCGAAGAAGGAGTACCTGTACAAGACGGTCTCTTCTGTCGCGCAGACTGCTTCGTTTGGCCTCGACTTTGGCGAGATCTACAAGCGCTCGATCATCGGCGTGCGCGTCTACGGCGTACCGGCGAGCGACAAGGCGGCCCTTGCGGCGTACTTCAAACGCATCAATTACGACTATCACCGACGGGCCAGGAAGACCGAGTATCACAGGGGCGAGATCAAGTACGATTACTTGCGCCTCAACTGCGCCAAGACCATCGGGGCCACATTCAAGTTTGGTGCCAACTACAGGGACCTCGATGTCACCAGTGCCAGGGTTCTCTCCGGGCGCCGCGTGGTGGCGGCCGCCACGGCCAACGTTCCCACCGAAATGGCGATGAAGCTCATCAAGGAGTGGGGCAAGCGCGGGTATGGCATGGATGTGGTGCTGTACAAGAAATATGGTGGCTCGTCCTATGTCGATCCTCACGAGGACGAAAAGGTGGCGTTCAAGGACTTGCCCAATCGTTTCCCATCGGTCTTGTCCCTGGACTTCCGCAGGGAAGAGGGGGCATATCAGGACTTCGACAACCTGTTCGCGATGTACCTCCTCTATAACCTGGGCAAGTACAGCGTGCGTGTTAACGAACGTACGTTGCTGCTGGAGATCGAGAAGGAAAAGGACCCGATGACCTACCAGGAGGCGGCCAGACTTGCTAACCGGAGCGCCAGGTCAGACAGCGAGAATTTCCGCCGCCACCTTGAGTTTCGCCCGCGCGGTACACGGATCGGGGAAACGCCGGACAACACGCACCTCTACAATTTCACTGACGACAGCGCCATGAAGATTCAGCCCAACAAGGATTGAGGAACTGAAGCCGCATGTGGATCTGCTGACGACCAGGTACTTTCCCGATTCGCATTTCTCGGATGAGCACCGCGCGTTGTTCGCCTTCGCCAGTTACAACGCGGGCCCTTCCAACATTGCGAAGATGCGCGCCGAGGCGGCTGCGCGCGGGCTGGATCCTGCCCACCCTCCAAACCGGCATCAAAGCAACTGGGCCCCTGTCCTAGTTCGACGCTTAGCGGTCCCTACCTATCGGCAACCGCTCGGCTTCGAGGTCTGCGCGGCAGACTTCGACGTGAACAGCAAGCTGACGCGCACGCAGAGTCCAATAGGATGGTCATTCTTCCAGCCATACGTAGAAGAAATTTTTCTTATCTCATCGTCCGAAAAGATTCAGTTCTGTTGCGACCATGGCTGACGCTACAGTTCGGAACAAGACGCAAGTCGGGGGCCTGGCTGCCGCGCTCAGTCCCCATGCGCAGAATGCGACTGCCGGCACTGTTTTGCGGAGGTGAATCATGTCTATTCTCTTGCTTGGAAACTCGACGCCAAAACCACCGATGAGGAAATCGGCGCCTTCCTGCTGAAGTACGGATTCCCGGAATACACCAGTATCGAATACATGGAAGGCGACGGTACCAGGCCTGCCGTGCGGCTGACCTTCGATACGCTCGACGATGACACGCTGGACAAGCTGCGGGGGCGTATCCACGACATGTTCTGGAAAGGTCACAAGATCTCCGCCCTCGTGATGAGAGAGCGCTTCAACTGAAGCGAGGGGCGGCATGGGACATCGCGAATGGGCGCAATGCAAGTCTGATCAGAGGGGATACAGCATGAAACGAACGACACTTCTGGCTGCGGCGGTGATGGTGGCGGCTACCGCTTCTGCGTGGGCGCAACCCGAAACCCGCGTGGATGTCACGCAGTCAGCCGGACAGGCGACCGCGACCGGTACGGCAAAGCTCACCGCCAAGATCGTCAAGATCGATGTGCCGACGCGAACGGTCTCGCTGAAATCCGCCGACGGCAGGACCACGGATCTCGTCGTGGGACCGGAGGCGAGGAACTTCGAGCAACTTAAAGTCGGCGATACCGTCACGATCGAGTACAAAGAAGCTCTGACCATGAGCCTCAAGAAGGGTAGCGGGCCGCTTGCAATGCGTGAGCGCGAAATCTCAGATCGTGCAGCGCCGGGAGCGAAGCCGGGCGGCACAATTGGCCGGGAAGTGACCGTCACGGCGGACGTCGTCGCGGTCAACACCAGCACCAAGACTGTCACCCTGAAGGGGCCGAAAGGACGCACCGTGGACCTCCTGGTCGAGGATCCGGAACGTATCAAGGGCATTAAGAAGGGCGACCGGGTCGAAGCAGTCTATACCGAGGCCGTTGCTGTATCCGTGCAGCCGGGCGCAGGCAAGTAGCGGCACAGGATCATCACAGGACAGGCCAAGCCCGCCGACCATGCGGGCCCCTTTCCTAGTGTCCGCGGTCGGCGCGCGGACAATGCCGTGTCGCCATGGTGAACCGCCCCCCGCGTCCTTGACTCGCCGTGTCCCGTCAGCATGTCTCGTTGACTTTTAACCGTCAGCAGTGTCGGCTTGCGCACAGACCGCGTGCCGCACGCGCCGCAAACTACTTCGAATCTGTCCAACCCGCCAGGAGGCACAGATGAAACAGGTATCACTGACCATTCCAGAAATTGGATTGATTGCCGGAACACGGGCGGCAGGCGCTGCGGGCCTCGCACTGTTGCTCAGCGACCGAATGAATCCGGAACAACGCCGCGCCGTCGGCTGGACGCTGCTCGCTGTAGGGGTCATCACCACAGTGCCGTTGGTTGCGCAAGTGCTTGGGAAACTTCAGCCATACAAGAGCCCCGACGAGAAGTGAAATAATGGTGCGAGGTCCAGAGCCCAAAATTGACGGGCTCGACGACCGACCGGTCCTGGCCGGTCGTCCCGACGGATGCACGCTGGGAACCTGCGATCGTCCCTGCCCCACTGCTGCCGTTCAGACCGGGGCAGTCGCAATGGCGCCTTCAAGCAGCACTTTCAGAAAGAAGCCGACATTCGAATGTCGGCCTGAGAGCGCAGTCGAGTGGCCGTAGTTGGCCGGTTGCGCATGAACAGGGCCGCGCCAGAAAGCGGCCGCACGAATACGTAGCATCGTTTCGTCGGCCAGCATCGGCCGCGCTAGTACTTGATGTCCCGTTTTTCCTGGCGGCCCTCCTGCTTCGTGTCGCGCTTGTCTTGCCGGCACTGGGAGTTGCTCTTCTGGTTTGCAGCCCGGCAGTCGACCTTGCCCGCGCGCGCTTCCTGTTTGGCAGCCTGGTTTGCGTCCCTGCCTTGTTGGCGCTGTTGCGACTGGTTGGTGGCCAGGGCAGCCCCCGATAGCGCCAGGAGTCCGGCTGCGGCCAGCATTGCGCCCGTCCGCCTCCAAAGTCCATTTCTTGATTCGACCATTTTCACCTCCTCCGTGCTGGGTAGAAACGGCGGTCAGTTGTCGCACAACGCCGCCTTCGCATGCTCGTAGAGAGCCAGGCTGAAGAAGCCTCCTCCGACAAAAGAAAGCATCCCTTGCCCGCAGCCGATGATGGCACGAATGAGTGTCGCCGAGAACAAATTCCCATGCGCAAGCCGTTCCTCAAAGGGTGGCAATGGTTCGTGAGTGGCCGACGATCCCACGTCAGTTGCGGCGCGCGTCAAGCGTCCGCTGTTTGGCCATACCTGACGTTTGAGCGTCCGCGCGGTCTTCTGCGGGGATGTCGCTTGATGGCCGGCAAGAAACGGCCGATGGGAGAAGGGCACCTGGAAATCTTCAGTTCCTGATGCAGCGCTGGAGGTACCCCAAAGGTCTCCTAGGATGGATTCTTGTTGAGTTCACGTAGCGCGACCGCCTGGATCGTCGGAGCCGCGAGGGCGCCTGCGAGCGTGCGTGCAACGCTGGACAGTGTCATGAAGAGTTCCGGGGCAACCATCATGCGCGACGACGTATTATCGGCGCTGAACGCGGTCGCACCGCTGTCTCTTCACCCGGCATCGAGCTGCATCAGAGCGCTGACATGAGCCATTGCACTCGTAGCCAATGCGTCAAGAATATAGCCTCCTTCCAGGATCGATACGATGCGGCCGTCGCACGTCTCGTCGGCAATCTGCATCAGTTCCTTGGTGATCCAATGGAAGTCGCTGTCTTCCAGGTTCATGCCAGCGAGGGGATCCAGGCGGTGCGCGTCGAATCCCGCGGAGACAATGAGGATCTCGGGGGCGAATGCCCTTAGCGAGGGAAGCACAAGGGCGGAAATCGCGGCACGGAACTGCGCCGGCTCACAGCCGCGAGGCAACGGAACGTTGACAATATTGTGGTTCACCCCTGTCTCGGACCGGGCTCCAGTACCGGGATAGAAAGGCGACTGGTGGCTGGATGCATAGAACAGCTCCGGGCGGTCGAAGAATGCTGCCTGCGTTCCATTGCCGTGATGCACATCGAAATCGACCACAGCGACGCGCTCGAGTTTGTGGACCTCATAGGCGTAGGCTGCCGCGATCGCCGCCTGGTTGAAAATGCAAAAGCCCATCGCCTTCGCCGGTTCAGCGTGATGGCCGCACGGCCGCGTCGCACAGAACACGTTACGCGCCTGGCCGTCCATCACCGCATCGACACCCGCGCAAGCAGCGCCGACGCAGCGCATGACGGCTTCCCACGAGCCCGGAGACATGATCGTATCGCCCGCGTCCAGCGGCACGTATCCCTGGGTGGGGGCGCTTTGCGCGATCTCGTCGATGTAGTGCAAATCGTGGATCAATTGCAACTGCTCGACGGTGCCCATTGGCGCATCGCGCCATTCCAGCGAAGCGAACTCCGGCGTTCGCAACGCCTGCACGACGGCTCTAAGGCGTTCAGGCGACTCCGGATGGTGCGGCCCGGGGCGGTGTTCGAGACACGCGGTATGGGTATAAATAATCGTAGTTGTCATGTTCGGCTGTACTCGGTTTCAACCGGCGACGATTCCCTGAATCGCACACCGGTGGCCTACGTCGATCGTCACGGCAATCCCGCCAGATATGTAATATATCAGGAGTGCGCGAACACCAACTGTCCAGCCTTTTTGAAGAGTCGCAGCGCCAGCCCGGCACGGCCGGGCGTTTTGTGCGTGGTAGTTAACTTCTTGATGGGTGGCCCCATCGGGCGGTGGCGCTGGCCGGAAGCGGCAGAGTCCTGCTCAGGGGGCGGTTGAAGCCGCGATGGCCCGCTCCAGGTCCAGCCGGTTAAGGGCCGCCGCCGTTTGTGCCCGGCGCCTTGGCCGGGGCTTGATCTTGTCGCATTCGGTCTTCGGCGGGCTCTTTCCGCCGAACGTTCCTGAACCGCCGTTCATCCGCCCCCCAACCGCTCATACCCATGTCGGACTCACGGATGCGGATGAATGGGATCGACCCAATAGACTTCTTCCGGTGGCTCGGCGGGTTTGATATCCAGGTTAATGACAATTGGATCTTGACCGCTGCGGACCACCACACAACTGAGAACCTCAGTTTTGCTTGCATTGATCTCTTGATGAGGTACGAATGGCGGCACGTAGATGAAATCGCCAGGCCCTGCCTCTGCGACAAACTCCAGATTTACACCCCATCGCATACGTGCCCGGCCGCTCACAACGTATATGACGCTTTCCAATTCGCCATGATGGTGAGCTCCCGTTTTGGCATTGGCATCAATGGTGACCGTGCCTGCCCAAAGTTTGCTAGCCCCCGCCCGCGCATGTGTGATTGCGGCCGCTCTCGTCATGCCAGGCGTTTGAGGTGTATTGAGATCGAGTTGGGAGCCAGGAATGATCTTGACTCCGTGATCGCGCCAATTTGGCTTTGACTCAGAACCCATTTCATCGCTCCAGCCCAAGTGAAGTGGTGTTGGCATGGAAGCTGCCTGTTCTACAGACTCCGGCCAGCCACCGATTACTGGGAAATGCTCCTGATCAATTCAAGTTTAGGTGGCTAGCCCAGCACGTCAACTGACAGCGCCGGTCGCTGCATGACTCGCAGTCCATTACGCTGTTGCCGCGCGGTCGTGACATCGGGCCACGATCCAGGAACACCTTCAGGTTTGCTGGCTGGTGCACGCGGCGGTAGAATTTTTGCGGACCCCGCTGCTCTTCGCCGGCCTAAGAACAACTCGCGTGCCGGATACTAATCCGCCCACTGAATGTGCAGCATCCGATTCATTTGAACGGGGTAACCGATGAGGGAAACCATGTACCAGCAGACATACAATCCGCTCGGGAACGTGTTTCTTTCCACCGTGGTGGCAGCGATCCCGATCCTTGTGCTCTTGTACTTCATAGCCCTGCATCGGCACCGCGATTCGCAAGGCAACGTACACCTCGGCATTTCCGCGCCTTATGCGGCGCTCTATGGCGTCATCGCGGCTTTCCTGGTCTCCTGCATCGTCTTCAGGATGCCGCTTGCCTCGGCGGCGTCAGCCTTTGCGCTCGGGTCGCTGTCCGGCTTCCTGGGCATCATCTGGATCGTCCTGGCTGCGATGTTCCTGTACACGATGACCGTAGTGACGGGCAAGTTCGAGATTGTGAAGGAGTCCATCATCCATATCTCGTTCGATCGGCGGCTGCAGTGCGTGCTGATCGCGTTTTCATTCGGGGCGATCATCGAGGGAACTTCGGGCTTCGGGACGCCGGTGGCGATCGCGGGTGCGGTGATGGTGGGCCTGGGATTCAAGCCCTTCCAGTCCGCTGTCCTGAATCTTCTGGCCAATACCGCGCCGGTCGCATGGGGAGCGATTGGCACGCCGATCGTCACGCTGGCAGCGGTGAGCGGCCTGGACCAGGTCACACTGTCCGCAATGGCCGGCCGCCAACTGCCCTTTGTCTCGGTCCTGGTCCCGTTCTGGCTTGTTGCCACGTTCGTGAAGATGGAAGGCGGTACCTGGAAGGAAGCATTCGAGGTGTGGCCGGCGGCGCTGTGCGCGGGGGCATCGTTCGCCGTCATGCAGTGGTTCGCGTCAGGGACCAACGAGTTCCACCTGATGACGGATGTGGTCTCCGGCGTGTTCTCGGTCATCTGCACCGCGCTGTTTCTTCGCTTTGCATGGCATCCGAAGACACGCTTCCTGCTCAGGGCCGAGCGCGAGGCGCTGGCTGCGGCCGGCAAGGCCAGCGCGACAGCCACGGTCGACAGTACCGAGTGGAAGTACTCGTACACGACCCGGGAGACAGTCTACGCATGGCTGCCCTGGGTGATCCTGATCCTTTGCTGCGCCATCTGGGGCATACCGGAGTTTAAGAAGTATTTGAACAACCTGTTCTCCTCGATCACGTTTTCCACGACCTTGCTTGGCTCACCATTCTCAGGGACGCTCTCGCTGCCGGTCTGGGACATGCCCGCCCTGCACAACCTGGTGCAACGGATGCCCCCGGTGGCGCCAGCCAATGCCAAGCCGGAGGTGGCAAGGTTCACCATCAACTGGCTCTCGGCCGCTGGGACCGGCGTATTCGTGGCCGCGATCCTGTCCGGCCTGGTTCTCAGGCTGAGCGCGGCGCAATGGAAGGCGGCTTTCGCCCAGACCCTCCAGCGCATGAAGATTCCAGTCCTGGTGATTGCGCAAGTCCTTGGACTCGGCTTCCTGACGCGGTACGCCGGTACTGACGCGGTGCTCGGCCTCGCGTTCACCGGGGCCGGCTTCCTGTATCCCTTCTTTGCCGCCTACCTGGGCTGGCTCGGCGTCTTCCTGACGGGGTCCGACACTGCCTCCAATGCCCTGTTCGGTAGCCTGCAGCGAATCACTGCCGAACAACTCAATTTGAATCCGATCCTGATCGTCGCCACGAACTCGACCGGTGGCGTGATGGGAAAAATGATCGACGCGCAGTCCATCATGGTGGCCTGCGCAGCATGCTATGACGAGCCAGAGGAGAGATCGCATGCGCTGGGACCGATCTTCCGCACGATTTTCTGGCACTCAATCGCCGGAGCCGCGGTTATCGGCCTGATAGCGCTTCTGCAAGCTTACGTCTTCCCGGGGATCATTCCGATACCACCGGTCGGAAAATGAAGCATGAAGAGGAGATTTGACACAGACCAGACGGCGTCCGTTGATCGTGCCACTCATTGTGGGAGAACAGCACTTCGTATATGTTGGCTGGCAGCTTCACCCATCGAAGCGGCCAGCCAACTACCAACCGGCGAACGTCTTAGAAGGCCGATGAAGCGACTTGCATCGCTGGCCAAAAGTCCGTTAGCTTGCCTGGAGCCGACGTTTCAACTACCGAGTGATCGCGCGGATCTACGACGCTTGATGGCCGGCAACCGCCGTTGCCCTTCGGCCAGGCTTGGCTAGCAACGGATGCCGGCAGCACGTCAGACCAGGACGAGCGTGAGGCCAGCGTTGCCGGGGCCCAAGACAGGGCACGATAACGGGCTCTTTTATCGCGACTCGTGATGGCGGATTCCCTTGGCATACACCCATACTAGGCGAAGGATTCACGAATCCCCGCCTGAGCGTGTTCGCTGCTGGGAAACACTGGCCGAGCACCTTCCTCCGTATGGCGACCAGCCGCGTCGGCAGGCAGCTGGCTCCTCCAGTACGGATCGGGCAAGACCTCCAACTGCGCCCACGGGGCGTTGTCGACGGGATCGAGATCGAGGCAGTGTTTGAAGTCGCTCGCTGCCAGGCGCGTGCCTAGAAGCTTGCCAAACGCATCGAGCTGGACCTGCGAGATCAGTCCTGCGCTGCCGCCGAGCGCTGGGCAGATGATCCACGTCGTGCCGTCCCTGGCGAAGATGCGCAAGCGCCTGACTTGGTCGGCCGGCTGGATTGCGTGCTCTTCGCTGGCGAGCCCGCGTAGCGAGAAGGCTTCGAGGTATTCGTCGGTATGGCGATGGCCCAGACAAACGACCACCTTCGGGCGCCAGCGGGCGCAGGTCTTCGCGAGAAACCGGAAGCGTTCGCCATGCCGGCACAGATCCTCGTAGCGCGTCTGTGGGACGAGTTCGGGCTGGCCTCGGAACGCTTTGGACCAAGGCGTTCGTCCATCGAGTTGGGCAGGCAGGGGAAACAGGCTGAGCCTGAACTCGGCGCCCCCAGGCGCGTAGAGATGGCGCCAGTAGTATTGTTCCCAGTCGTTGTCCGCGAGCCGAACGCGCAGTGCTTCAGCCCGCGCGGCGGCCATGATGCGGGCAATGTACTGATGGCCGAGCCACTTGCCCATGTTTTCCCGCTGCTGGTGGCGGAACTCGGCGTCCCAAGCGGGCGGCGCCACACGCGGCTGCAGCGGCGCGACAAGGGGCTCCAACCAGGCGCGCGGGCTTCTGTCGCATATCCAGACGGGAGCTCTTGGGTTGCCTCCTTCCATCCCCACGTACGATGCAAAATAACGATCCAGTTCCTGACGCGTGAATACCCCTGAATGCTGCATATTATCCCTTGCTGCTTGGTGGGACCCCCATACATCCAATGCCGCAGCATGCCGCCGCCTCTGGGGCGTGCGTGCCACTGTGGTCGTTTAAAAACTCTTTCTGCAGGCGGAGTACGAACGCGATCAGTGCGCCCTCGCGGGCGGCATCCTTGTGCCGATGGGATCTCGGTATAATGGCCCGCCCGCTGCCATGTCACCGGTAATTGCTAGTCGTTCCTTAATGCCGGCGATATCTTGGCGCCTGCGTAACCGCAGGGCCAGGCCAGTACCCGCATGCCGCGCTGCCAGAAAATGCAGCCACGTCGCTTTCGATGACGAAAAGCAATGTCGACTGAATAAGAAAATGCCAGCCGGCCCTTTCGTGGGTCCAGGCTATGTCCGTTCTTATGTGATTGTTGTCACTGACGCAAACCGATACTACTTTTGTATCGCCTGAGCATTACCCGCATATCGATAGCACGCGCCAAGGAGGAAAAATCAAGATCTCTCGAAACGCGCAGCCATGCGGTATTCCAGCCCGGCAGCATTCTTATCCCCGATTCCTGCAATTGAGGTCAATTTAACCAAACCTGCCGGAAATAGGAATTCCAATCTTTTAAGGTCTGACATAAGTGGCTTTGCTGCGCTGCGATATTTCGGGGCTTATCCCCTTTCAATCCCCTCTATGGAGGGGATTGAAAGGGGCGCCTGAAGTTCGTGCGCTCCGCGTTCAGTGCAAGCGTGGCACATTCGCGGTGAGTCGGCGTACTCGACGACGTTCCATTTGCTATGAAAATTTTTCCGGTCATTTTGACCTAATACTTTTTCATTAACTGTTTAGCGCGCCGTACCCCGCTCCAGTGGGGATTGATAGCATTTTTAGGCCACTGGATACCGCTGCCCGCAGTGTCTGCAGGAGCCTCCAAAAAACTACTCTCCATGGTCGGCAATGCCTTGTCCATCAAGGCTTTGCGAGAGTCCAGAAGTCCCGAGGCGAGAGCGCAACGCGAATAATGCCGTGCGCTCCGACATTATCCTGAGCGCCAGCGGTGGGACGTGCGCCCCTCGTCCATAGAGCTGATTTGCCATTCCAATTCCGCCAGCTAGATTGACCTCATCGTTGGCGTTGCCAAAGCCATCGAACTTGCGTGCCTAAGAGCCGGGGAAAGGGGGGCATCCCATGAAACGCATCCATATGAGCTGTTCGGGCCCAAGGCACGTCAACAACAACCAGGCCACCGATTGGGGAGGCCTCGCCATCAACCTCGCCTGCATCAAGTAGGCACGTTGGATGGCGGCGCGCGTCTGGGCCGGGGGGAGGCGCGCGCTTGAGCGGCGGCAGGACACATTGTCCTGCCGCCTTTCTGTTCCGCCATGAAACCTGCCGTGGCGAACGACTACGTACAGCTCGTTTGGGCTGAGGGCAAAGAAAGAGGGTGTAGGCGCCACAGGGATGCGCCTACACCCTTAAGTTGGCAACGGGGTCGCCGCTTTGCATTGTGCTGCATCGCAGCATCGGCGGTACCCCTCAAGCGATGGGAAGCACGAGTGCAGCGTAAGAAAGTGCTCGGCCTGCCTGAAGCGTCGGGGAATTCTGACTTGATAGGGCGGTTCAGGCTTGTGGGCGCTGCTCCTTGATCAGCACGACCGCACCGAAACTCAGCAGGCATGTCGCTGCCATATACCAGGCCGCCGACATGGGATTGCCACTCAACTTAATCATTCCCGTCACGATGAACTGCGCGGTGCCGCCAAACACCGCAACGTTCAGCGCATGCGAAATCGCGGCGCCGCTGGCGCGAACCCGTGCAGGAAATGCCTCGAGCACAAGCAGGGTGCCAACGGCAGCGCCAAGTGCCACCATTGCGCTGATCAGCCCGACGCCAACCAGGACTGGCAGCGTGCCGTCTGCACGCACAATCGTCAGGAAGACCGGGAAGACCAGAAGCACTTTGCATCCCGCCGTGAATAGGGCCAGCGGCTTGCGGCGGGGCAGGCGGTCGATGAGCAGGCCGGACAGCGGCGGGATGACAGTCAGCAGCAGCGCGGACAATGTTGCAGCCAAAAATCCTGTGCTGGCAGGTACGTGCATCACGCGATGCAGGTAGCTTGGCATGTAGTAGACGATGACGTAGACCGGGATCGTTGACCCCATCCTGATCAGGATCGCCAGGAGCATGGTGCTGCGATGCTCGCGCCACAGCTCGACGAGCGGCGTGGCGGCAGCTCTGCCCCTTGTGTCGGCGACCGGCGCCTCGCGAAGCTGGCGGCGAACGTAGATGCCGACTGGCGCGATCAGAAGTCCGATCAGGAACGGGAGACGCCAGCCCCAGGAAGCCAGATCCTCCGGCGACATTACCTTCGTGAGAAGGGTGCCCAGGGATGCTCCCAGCAACGCAGCCGCGCCCTGGCTCACGGACTGCCAGCTGACCACGCGGCCACGACTCGACACCGGTACGGTTTCCATCACGTATGTTGAGGCAACGCCAATTTCACCGCCGACGGCAAAACCTTGCAGCGCCCGACCGATGATGATGATGACCGGCGCAGCCGCACCGATCATTGCAAACGGCGGGCAGAGGGCGATGGCCGCCGTTCCGACGGTCATCAGGCCGATGGTTCTCGTCATCGCCGCGCGGCGCCCGACACGGTCGGCGTAGGCACCGATCATCATCGCGCCAAGCGGCCGGATGAGAAAGCCAACGCCAAAGGTGCCCACTGCCAACAGCAACGAAGTCAGAGGATCTTCCGCCGGGAAGAACTGGTCTCCGATCATCGCCGCGAAGAATCCGAACACGGTGAAGTCAAACGTTTCCAGTCCACTGACGAGAGACGTTGCGACGACAGTCTTTCGGAGTTCGCTTTCGCTTTTCTGAGTGTCTCCTTCCCCCATCTTCAACCGTCAATGCTCCAATTCATGACTTTCCCCACCTAAGCGTGGGGCCCACTAAAGCAGGGTAAGACCCGGTCCGACCCCCATCAATAATCAACCCCGGCAAGCCTGACCCCTTGCCTGACCCGTTAGGGTGTAGGACTCCCTGTGCCTACACCCTTCTTTTTTTGCGCTTTGGCAAATTGCGGGAAGAAGGGTGCGAGCATAGTGGCGTCCGGAAATCCGGTGGGCAAGATGCGCCGGATCAGACGATCTTGCAGGCCAGGAACACGGCCGAAAAAAGCCGCAGCAAGCTGGCTGTCACGAGACGAAATGCGCAGCCGCATGACGGAATTTCCCACGCTCGACGAGGCACGCATTCTTGCTCAATATCGCTTCGCGCACATCCCTCCTTTTTGCGGGTCCACTCTTACGTGGGGATAGATAACTCGCTAAAAACGCCATTTGTGCCTTGAAGATGTAGCCGCTGGAGCCATACACTTCGCCGGTCATTCGCGTAATGACGCAGTGCAAAAAGAGCGCGCCACCGCGCCGAGCAGCACGAAGCCAACACCGCCAGGTTCAAATCCGCAAGCTGCGCAAACAAGCGGAAAGGCACCAGCGTGTGCCATGTCGGACAAGCGGAATCCCCGCAATACAGCCCGCTCAGGAGACGGCGGACAATGCGGGCCTTCTTGTAACAAGGGAATAATCGAGACGTGCTAAAGCTTTCAAGCAGGCTGACGTTTGGCAGGGCGGTAATGTACCTGGGGATCGTTCCGTTGCTGGCTTCCTGTGCACTCGCACCAGGGATGCGCTTCGACCCGCAGCGACCGCTCGATCCGGAGGACCCGGAATCGGTGCCCAAGATCACGCTCATCACACCGGCGCTGGTGCGCACGCTGAAGGCATCCACACAGCCAGCGAATGCTGGGGTGGAGGAGCTGTTCGCAGACCCGAGGCCCTATACCGTGGGCGTGGGCGACATTCTCTCGATCGTTGTGTGGGACCACCCGGAACTGGTGTTCCCCACGCAAACGTACTCGATTGGTACTGCGTACGAGATCCCGAACTACAGCGGCGCGGCCAACGTGCCGGGCTACGTCGTAAGTCCCGCGGGCACCATCCAGTTTCCTTATGCCGGTGTGCTCAAGGTTCTCGGCCGCACGCCGGACGAAATCCGCGGACAGTTGAGCACCCAGCTCAAGCCTGTCGTCAACATGCCGCAGGTCACCGTACGCGTGCTCGCCTTCCGCAGCAAGCGCGTCTACATGGACGGCGAAGTCAAGACGCCCGGCCCCCAGAACGTCGACGACGTACCCATGACCCTGGTCGAAGCGCTCAACCGCGCCGGGGGTGTCAACGTCCTGACGGGCGACAACAGCCGCATCCGCGTTTCGCGCGAGGGCAAGACCTACGTCGTCAACCTGCCTGCGCTTCTGCAGCAAGGCATCGACCCCGCCCAAATCCTGCTGCGCAACGGCGACATCGTTCGCGTGGAACAACGCGAGGACAGCAAGGTATTCGTGACCGGCGAAGTCGTGCGTCCTGTTGCCGTTCTGCCGCGCAACGGCCGCCTGACCCTCAGCGAGGCCATTGGTGAAGCCGGCGGCGTCAACCCCCTCTCGGCCAACGCCAAGGAACTCTACGTTATCCGCAAAAGCAACGATGGCGAAGCAGAGGTGTTCCACCTCGACGGCAAGTCACCTGTCTCCTTTGCCCTGGCCGAGTCGTTCGAGCTGAAGCCGAGGGACGTCGTCTACGTCGATGCCGCAGGTGTGGTCCGATGGAGCCGTGTGATCAACCAACTGCTGCCGAGCGGGAATTTCTTCACGTCCACGGCGAACGCGGTCAAATGATCAAGACTGTATTGGTGGTTTGCATCGGCAATATTTGCAGGAGCCCTATGGCGCAGGGGCTTCTTAAGCAGGCATTGCCGGATGCCAACGTCATCTCCGCTGGCCTTGGTGCGCTCACTGGCAAGCCGGCCGACGCGCACGCCATCGCAGTCATGCACGAGATTGGCGTGGATATCACCGGCCATCGGGCCCAGCAACTGAGTCGAGCCATGACGACGCGTGCGGACCTAATTCTCGTGATGGACAACGACCAGCGGCAGGACATCCAGCACTTGCACCCGGCCACCACCGGTCGGGTCTTCCGCATCGGTGAGCTGGCCAGGTTCGACGTGCCAGATCCCTATCGCGAGGCTCGTCCCGCCTTCGAAAACGTGCTGCGGTTGATCCAACGCGGCGTGGAAGCCTGGGTGCCGCGCATCCAGGCGCTTCGATAATCGATTTAGTAGCAATGCAGATGAACCAGACTCCCCCTCCAGTTGTTGTCGCTGCGCCTCCGGAAGACGAGATTGATCTCGTCCGGTACCTTGATGTGCTGATTGCCAGCCGTTGGCTGATTGCATCCATTGCGGGTGTGGTGCTGGCGCTAGGGGTGGCGTACGCGTTCCTGGCTCGGCCAGTCTATCGGGCCGACATCTTGGTGCAGGTGGAGGACAATCCGAATAGCGCCAATAGCCTGCTGGGTGACGTCTCCAGTCTGTTTGATGTCAAGGCCCAGGCCACGGCTGAGATCGAGATACTCCGATCCCGCATGGTCGTCAGCAAGGCGGTGGACAATCTGCGACTCTATATTTCGGCGAAGCCCAAGTATTTTCCTTTTTTCGGTGCCAGCATCGCCAGCCGCGCCAAGGGCCTATCCGAGCCAGGACTATTCGGGTTCGGTGGCTTCGCTTGGGCCAAGGAATCGATCATTGTCGAGCAGTTCGATGTCCCAGAATCCCTTGAGGGCGAAAAATTTAAGCTGACCGCGTTCGGGGAAGGCCGCTACCGTGTGGAGCATTCCAGCCTGGACGCGCCCCTTGAAGGGAGTGTAGGCAAGCCGCTGACTGCTGAGCAGAGCGTGGGCGGCTTCACGCTCCTGGTAAAGGAGATGAAGGCAAAGCCGGGTATCACGTTCAACTTGGTGCGAAGCTCGCACCTGCAGACAGTCGAGCAACTCCAGGATCAGCTTCGGATTGCCGAGAAGGGCAAGCAGAGCGGCATCATCGGTGCTTCGCTGGATGGGAACGACCAAAAGCTTACGGCGAGTATTCTGAATGAGATCGGCGAAGAGTACGTTGCGCAGAATATCAAGCGTAAAGCCGCCGAGGCAGAGAAATCGCTCGTCTTCCTGGGGGATCTGCTCCCACAACTCAAGGGGGAGCTGGAACGGGCCGAGGTGAAATACAACGAGATGCGCAACAAGCGCAATACCTTCAACCTGAGCGAAGAGGGTAAAGCGTTCCTGCAGGAAAGCGTGACGGGCGAAACGAGGCTGCTCGAGCTGAAGCAAAAGCGTACCGAACTATCGACACGTTTCGCTGCCTCGCATCCGGGCGTGCAGGCCCTCGATCAGCAGATTGCGGCGCTAAATACGAAGGTCGGCGCTATGGCAGCCCGCATGAAAGCCTTCCCCAATGTGGAGCAGGACACACTGCGGCTGATGCGCGACGTGCAAGTCAACAACGATCTCTACGTGGGATTGCTGAACAATATGCAGCAGCTCAAGCTCGTCAAGGCGGGCAAAATCGGCAATGTAAGGCTGCTTGACAATGCCCCGGTTCCCGAGGAGCCCATCAAGCCCAAGAAGGGCATGGTCGTGGCGCTGGCGGCTATCCTCGGCGTTCTGATTGGTATTGTTGTGGCTTTCGTGCGCAATGCGCTGTATGGCGGCATCACAGACTCCCAGGACATTGAACAGCATACAGGCCTGAGCGTCTATGCGACCGTTCCTTTATCGAGCAGCCAGACTTTCCTCACCGAAGAAATCCGCCAGCGCAAGCGCGGCAACTTCGTGCTCGCGGAACGTAATCCCAATGAGCCAGCAATTGAAAGTCTGCGCAGCCTGCGCACGGCGCTGCAGTTTGCCATGCTCGACGCGGACAACAAGCGCGTGCTGCTCACGGGTCCCACTCCGGGCGTCGGCAAGTCATTTATCTCAGCCAACCTCACCGCGGTGATGGCTCTGAGTGGAAAGCGCGTGCTGCTGATCGATGCCGACATGCGCAAGGGCCACCTGAACCAGTATTTTGGCAAGTCCCGTAACAACGGGCTGTCGGAAGTGCTGATCGGAAAAACGAGTTTTGAGCAGGCGGTTCACCGAGGAGTCCTTGAGAATCTGGACTTTCTCAGTACCGGCAGCTTGCCTCCCAATCCGGCGGAGCTGTTACTCAACGAGCGCATGGTTAAGCTTCTTGATGAGTTGGATCACCAGTACGACCTTGTCCTGATCGATACGCCCCCCGTTCTTGCCGTCTCCGATACGGCGATCCTCGCCGCCCGCTGCGGCACGGTGCTCCTGGTGACGCGGTTCGAGAAAACCACTATCGGCGAAGTGGCGGAATCCGCCAAGCAACTGCGCCAGACAAATGCCGATGTGAATGGCGTCGTATTCAATGGCCTGGATCCGAATGCGTATCGCTATGGATATGGATCGAAGTATGGACGGTATCGGTATGCGTACTACGGGTATGCGGCGGATACCACGACAAAGCAGTTGACGGTCGAGGGCAAATGAAGGGCCGTGACCAGTTGAACAGCAGGTAGGGATTAGGTCCACGTCGGACGCATGTACCGGCGCCTGAGCCGGCATAGAGACCGGCCATATATCAGCCAGCTCAAGGAAGCAGGCGAATTTGCGTGATAGGCGGCAAGCGCAGTCATGAAGCGCATGTGGCTACCGCCTTCCCACCGACCATCCGGACAGCAGGGTCTGCTGCTAAGGCGGCCATCGAGTTGTCCGGAGGGATTTATCCATTACAGGGAAAAGCCGTCGCCACCTGGCGGCGCGTCCTCTCACGTCTTGCTTACGCTGAGAGGCTGACTGACATTTGATTTGGCAAAGGAGAAGCCGATGCAAGAGCCAGCCGTGATCATTCCCGTCGTTCTTTGTGGTGGCTCCGGAACACGCCTGTGGCCGCTATCACGCGAGGGCTATCCGAAGCAGTTCCTCAAGCTTCTGGGTGACCGCTCGCTGCTGCAGGATACGTTGCTGCGTGTGCAGGGGATTCCGGGCATTGGCGCACCATTGCTTGTCACCAGTCATGCGCATCGGTTCATGGTGGCGGAACAAGCCCGCGAGATCGGCATCAGCGATGGCGAATTCATGCTGGAACCGCATGCCAGGAATACTGCCCCTGCCTTGGCTGCGGCTGCGGCTGCGTTGCACGCGCTGGCCGCGGGGCAGGATCCGCTGATGCTAGTGCTGCCGTCGGATCACCTGATCCGGGACACGTCCGCCTTCGCTAGCATCGTGACGCAAGGCGTTGCCGCAGCGCAAGCCGGAGCACTTGTCACCTTTGGTATCGCGCCCACCGCGCCCGCTACCGGGTACGGCTATATCAAGGCCGGTGCGCGCCGCACGGAATCGAGCTTCGAGGTTGCCTGCTTCGAAGAAAAGCCATCGTTGCCGCGCGCGAACCAGTTCCTGGCGGAGGGTGGCTACTTCTGGAACAGCGGAATCTTCCTGTTCCGTGCCTCGGCGTTCCTTGCCGAGCTGGAGGCTTTTTCGCCTGAGATCCTGCGCGCAGTCCAGGAGTCCGTGAGCCTCGGCCAGAAGGACCTCGATTTCTTCCGTCTCGATGAAGCAGCATTCGCGCGCTGCCCAAGCAACTCCATCGACTACGCCGTCATGGAACACACGACGCGCGCGCAGATGGTGCCGTTTGCCACCGAGTGGAGCGACGTTGGTGCGTGGGACGCCGTGTGGAAACTCGGCACAAAGCAGGCTGACGGAAATGTCACGACGGGTGATGTTCTCACGCACAACGCGAAGGATTGTCTGGTCCATGCGTCGCACCGCCTGGTTGCCATTGCAGGCGTGGAGGACGTGATGGTGGTGGAAACACCCGACGCGGTGCTCGTGGTGCACAAGGACCAGTGCCAGGACGTCAAGGCTCTCGTGGACATGGTTCGCAAGCAAGGGCGCAGCGAAGCCGCGGACCATCGTAAGGTCTACCGCCCGTGGGGCAGCTATGACTCGGTTGACGAAGGCCAGCGCTACCAGGTCAAGCGCATTACGGTCAAGCCGGGTGCCAAGCTCTCCATGCAAATGCACTATCACCGCGCGGAACACTGGATCGTGGTGAAGGGCACCGCTCGCGTGACCTGCGGCAACGAGACCTTCCTGCTCAGCGAGAACCAGTCCAGCTATATCCCACTGGGCACCATCCACCGTCTGGAGAACCCCGGCAGCGTCCCGCTCGAACTCATCGAAGTGCAGAGCGGCAGCTACCTGGGTGAGGACGACATCGTCCGCTTTGACGATGTTTATGGCCGCGCGCCCGCACCTGGATCTAAGGCCGAACTGGCCTGATTGACCCGAATCTCAGAACAGAACACCGACAATGACCAAGACGACTCAAAAGACCGCACTCATCACCGGCATCACGGGCCAGGATGGGTCTTACCTGGCTGAATTTCTGCTTGAGAAGGGATACATCGTTCACGGCATCAAGCGCCGGGCCAGCTCGTTCAACACCTCGCGCGTGGATCACATCTACCAGGATCCTCATGTCAGCCACCGGAACTTTGTGCTGCACTATGGCGACCTGAGCGACAGTACCAATCTGATCCGCATCGTGCAGCAGACCCAGCCGGATGAGATCTACAACCTGGGTGCCCAAAGCCACGTGGCCGTGAGCTTCGAGTCCCCGGAATACACGGCAGACGTGGATGCGCTCGGCACGCTGCGTCTGCTCGAAGCGATCCGGATCCTTGGCCTGGAGAAGAAGACGCGCTTTTACCAGGCATCCACGTCGGAGTTGTATGGCCTGGTGCAGGAGATTCCGCAGAAAGAAACCACCCCGTTCTATCCGCGCAGCCCGTATGCCGCAGCAAAGATGTATGCGTACTGGATTACCGTGAACTACCGGGAGTCCTACGGCATGTATGCCTGCAACGGGATACTGTTCAACCACGAAAGCCCGCGTCGCGGTGAAACCTTCGTGACGCGCAAGGTTACCCGCGGCCTGTCAAACATCGCACAAGGCCTGGAGAACTGCCTGTACATGGGCAATATGGATTCGCTTCGGGACTGGGGGCACGCGCACGACTATGTGCGCATGCAATGGCTGATGCTGCAACAGGAGCAACCGGAAGACTTCGTCATTGCCACAGGCAAGCAGGTGAGCGTGCGCGAGTTCATCAGCCGAAGCGCCACGCAACTGGGTATCACGCTGCGCTTTGAGGGGGAGGGTGTTGAAGAGGTGGCCGTGGTGGAGGCAATCAGCGGTGAAATGGCGCCGGCCCTGGCCGTTGGCGATGTGATCGTCAAGGTCGATCCTCGCTATTTCCGACCGGCTGAAGTCGAAACGCTTCTCGGCGATCCGACCAAGGCTAAGGCGAAGCTTGGGTGGGAGCCGGAAATTACGCTTGACGAGATGATTGCGGAAATGGTTGCTAGCGATTTGGATCAGGCGCGCCGTCATGCACTGCTGAGGCAGCATGGATTTGATGTGGCTGTGAGTGTGGAGTAAATCAGATGAATAGAAATCCGAGGATTTATGTGGCAGGCGATCGTGGCATGGTTGGAAGCGCTATTGTTCGCCGCTTGCAGGCCGTGTCCCACGCGGAGATTATCACGCGTAGTCACGCCGAACTCGACTTAACCGACCAACATGCAGTCCGCCGTTTTTTTGCAGAAAATAAGATCGAAGAGGTTTATCTAGCCGCTGCAAAGGTCGGGGGCATTCATGCCAACAACACCTATCCGGCTGATTTCATTTATCAAAATCTGATGATCGAGGCGAACGTCATACACGAGGCGTGGCGCGCGGGAGTGCGAAAGTTGCTATTCCTAGGAAGCAGCTGCATATATCCGAGGCTGGCTCCGCAGCCTATGGTCGAGAATGTATTGCTGACAGGTGCTCTCGAGCCAACGAATGAGCCATACGCAATTGCGAAAATTGCAGGTATCAAGCTCTGTGAAAGCTACAACCGCCAGTATGGCACCGATTATCGTAGTGTTATGCCCACAAATTTGTATGGGCCCGGTGATAACTACCACCCTGAGAACAGTCATGTCGTCCCGGCATTAATTCGACGCTTCGTCGAAGCCAGAGAGACCAACGCAGAGCAAGTCGTGGTCTGGGGCACCGGGGCGCCGATGCGCGAGTTCTTGTACGTCGATGATATGGCCGCAGCGAGTGTCCATGTCATGAACATGAATAAAAGCAGATATGACGACATGGTCACGCCATCATCTAGTCACATAAATATTGGGGTAGGTGAAGATATTTCAATTGCCGAGCTCGCCCATCTGATCGCCCATCACGCGCGTTATTCAGGACGCATCGAGTTCGATAGTTCAAAGCCGGATGGCGCACCAAGAAAGCTTCTATCAATTGACAAATTGCGAGGAAGTGGCTGGGAGCCGACCGTAAGCTTATCAGTTGGAATTGCGGAAACGATCGCATCGTTCGAGGCCGCTGAAGTGCGTTAGATTTTCAGATGCGAAGATCTTCTGAGGATGGGCTGCAGCGATGAGAATAGAGAGATTGAAGAAAGCGGGAATCGGTCTGGATATACTGTACGTTGTGGCGGGACGTTCCGCATCTGCCATTTCAGCAATTGGAATCGCGATGGTGCTGGCGCGGCTGATCCCTACGAACTCTTTCGGTGCTTACTACTTCGCACTGGCCGCAGCCAACTTTTTCTCGATGTTATCGCAACTGGGGACGTCCCAGGCGATCATTAAGATTGGCGCTATTTTTCGGAAAGATTGCAACCGCGGAGAAGGGGTCGATTTTTCGAGCGCGGCTGGCGGGGTTCTCTGCATTGTTACTATATCAGCGGCGGGTATTGCTTTACTGGTCTTCAGCTCATGGACGCTTCTTCTGAATAGCTTCGGTGCTGTCGAGAGCCTGAGAGGCCATGGTTTGGCCTTTACGGCTTGGATTTTTGCTTTCTCTATACAGCTAACAATCGCGGATATTTTTCGCTCAGCCGGGAGACTAAATCTGTTTGCGATGATGTCCGGTGCGCTATCGAACTCATTGCTTTTGTCTGGATTGCTTCTGTTAATGGCTATCGGCGCTGATGTTGACGTTGGGGAGGTGATGACGATTGGAAACATATCGATCGCCATTTCCGTCCTAGTTGGGATGTCGATCGCTCGCAAAGCAAAGCTCTTAAGATTCAAATTAATCTCATACTCAATTCGCACAATTGCTCGTTATAGGAGGCTGGCGATACATTCGCTGAGCGCCGCCGTATTTGCGTACCTGATATTGCAAACCAACATATGGTTTGTTGCCCGCTTGGGAAGTGGAATTGAGGTCGCAAATTTCGCGCTCGCGAGCAGGCTCGTTGCCACATTGGCGCTAATTAATGCGGTGATTGCGTCATCATTAGCTTCTCGTGTCGCGGATGCTTGTGTGTCATCGGATTTTGCATCCCGTCAGCGGCTTGCGACAAATATTTGTCGTATTTCCGTGATCTCAGTTGTCATTCCCGCACTCATATTGCTGCTCTTCGGCGATGAAATCATTAGGTTAATGTATGGCGCGAGTTATCCGTCGGCAGCATGGATGGCAAGGACAATGGCTGGAGGATATGCGGTTGCAGCTTTTTTTGGTATGAGAAACCACTTTTTAATGATGTCTGGCGGCGAGGCGATTCAAAATTCTGTGTCAGTCATTTCGGGAATAGCACATGCAATTTCGGTTTTTACGATCATGAGTGTGGCTGGCATCGAACTCGGCATCGCAGCCTCGAGCATTATTCTCGCCAGCACGGCAGCGCTAGAGGCATTCATCTTGTATAGAAAAAGAGGAATAATGAGCATTCCATTGGCCCTAAATTTGAAGGGAGGCTAGTTGCTTTGTTGAACCGAATCGCATGGCTCATCAGATACTCATTCTTTCTCAAGCGAACGCTTCAGTTGCGGTGTCATTGGACTGCCTATGCTGACAGTAGCTCCCGGTTTGAGGGAGCGAATATCCTGGCAAAGAATGTGGAGGTCCTGAGTTCGACGCTAGGTAAATTTAGCTACCTGAACTATGGATCCATCGTAAGCAACTGCAATGTCGGGAGATTCAGCTGTATTGGACCGAAGGTAATCATCGGAGGACTTGGGCGCCATCCGACCTCAAGGCGATCAACACATCGAATGTTCTATTCGACAGCGAAAGATATTTGGGCGGGCTACTGTGGTGCTGAGAACTATCTCGAGAGTGAATCGGTCGAGATCGGTTGTGATGTCTGGATAGGTGCTCGCAGTATTGTTCTGGACGGGGTAAGGATTGGTGATGGGGCAATTGTTGCTGCTGGATCGGTGGTAACCGAAAACGTCGATCCATACGCGATTGTTGGCGGAGTTCCGGCAAAGCTAATCCGTAGACGATTCTCTCCGGAAGTAGAAATGAAGCTAGTCAACGAGGCCTGGTGGGACTTGTCAGATGAGGATTTAAAAAGGGCTGTTCAACTTGGGAAATTTTCCATGGAGATAGAGTAGCAATGATCGGCAGATTGCATCGTAACATTGCATCACCAATGCTTGCAGTCCTCTATCGGGCGCTAGGTATAAATGTCGACGCACGAGTGTTATTTTATGGGCGGCCAATAATTGAACGGTATGCTGGTTCAAAAATCCACCTTGGCGATGGAGTTGTTCTTTGTTCGCTAAGTCGATATACGGCACTCGGCGTGACTCGTCCTGTAATAATACGAACATTTACCAGGCGGGCGGAGGTGAGGGTAGGGCGAAATTCGGGCTTAAGCGGTGTTACCGTGTGCGCGGTCGGCTCGGTCTCCATTGGGGAAAATTGCTTAATTGGTGCTAACGTAATTATTTTCGACACGGATTTTCATCCGGTCGAGTCGTTAGAAAGACGAAGTAGGCCGATCGAAGCCGCACGAAACAAGCCAGTGATTATAGAGAATAACGTATTCATCGGCGCAAATTCAATAGTTGGAAAAGGCGTCACTATTGGGCAAAATAGCGTGGTTGGCGCTGGCTCCGTGGTGATCGCCAGCGTTCCGGCAAATTGCGTCGTTGCCGGTAATCCTGCGAAGATTGTTAAATATTTAGGGTAATTTGATACCGTGAGGGCAAGAGCCATTGAATTCGCGCGCCATAGGACCCGAGAGAAGGGCCGTTGGGCGGTTCCAGGCGGGAAGTTTGCAAAGGCCATAGTGGGTTTACTGTTTATTGCTCTGACGGTTTTTCTTCAGATTGGGGGAAATGGGCTCGCATCCGTCTCGTTTGTTGGATTCGCTTTCACTCTGTTTGCCCTCATCGCAACGCGCGGATTCACTTTCCCATTCAGGCCGACGCTTCTCCTATGTTTAGCCGTCATGCTATTTTCCACTTGGCCATTTGTCTGGGCCCAGGAAGGCGGGTCAATGATCCTGAGGACTGTTAGGGAGTGGCTCGTGCTCGCCGTGATTGTATCCGCAGGCGGCGCGCGTTGGAGGTGGAGTGGAAGCACAAGGGATATTCAAAAACTGATCGCAAGGCTCCAGCTATTGCTCTTAGCTATCGTGATTACTCAGCTTTTTGCGCTGAAGGCCGGGCTTGGGGTTCATGCCTTCTTGCCTTGGAGCTGGTATGGATCAATTTCCGGCTCGGAACTAGATGAGGTCAGAAGTACCACTCTCGCATCCTACTGGTTGGAGCGCGGGATGGAGAAAGGATTGGTGCTCGGGGAGGAACTCATTGTACGTCCTTCTGCATTCTACGCAGAACCGTCCTACTACGGGTTTATTGCATTCTCGCTCTACGTCGCGTACGCACACTGTGCGCAGAACTTTGGGAATCGGATGAGATTTTTTGGGATTACACTTCTTGGCCTTCTTATATCCCAGACCTTATCTGGAGTCGTCATTTTGACCCTTTATATGACTGTTACGGAATGGCGCCACATTGTACGGCGAACTCTATATTTGTTGGTCATTTCAATTGGTTTGGTGACGTCTATTCCCTTCTATGCGGGGTATTCTAGGCTTTTCTCGGTCTTCGATGGATCCGTTGAGGCGTCGGGCTTTTCTCGCTTGGTAAAACCTTTCCTGAATATGCAGGAAATGCTGGGAAATTACTATTTCCTAGGGGTAAATCCGCTGGCGTTTGAGCGGGTTATGGGGGTATCCGAAGCTGTGGGCGCTGCTGGTCTGGACAATGGCGTACTCAATATATTTCAGTTTTATGGTTTTGGTGCTTTAATAATCTTCTTTCTGCTCAAAAGCCATCTAAATGGGCGACTGTTTCTATATCTCATTTTGTGTGGTGTATTTAATGGCACCCTTTTCGGTTTCGATAAGGCTTTCGTGTTCGTAGTCGTGGCGTTTTGTTTTTCTATTGGCAGGTTCGGGTCAGAAGCCGAGAATGAATTTTTGAGAAAAAAAGGGAGATCATGATCGTCTTTGTTGCTTCTTACATCCCGGTTGCGAAAGGCAAAGGAAGCCTGGGTGCTGCAAGGAAGATTGAACTGATCATAAATCAATTGAGTAAGGTAGACTCAGACATTATTCTGCTTAATACAGCCGACTTCAGACGAGATGGCCTAGTACGCGCCGTCGCTCGGGAGCTTGGGGGAATTGGCGTACGCGAGTTTTGTCTCCCTGTTTTTTTGGGAGGTGCTTTCTCGAAGGTTGCTTCCATTTTTATGGCGGGCTGGATCGCTCGATCACTCTTCGATGAAATTGGTATTCCGCGTCTAGTATGGCTGTACAACGGGTACGCTTTCGAGTCGTTGTTCGGGCGGGCTGCGAAAAAGCATTTTGAATGCCCGATTGTCTTTGAGTTCGAGGATTGGCACTTCGCAAGAAATAGGGGGTTGAGCCCGAAACCTTTTTTGGATTGGTTGGCCTGGAAGTGTCTTGGTCATCATGTTGATATATCTTTTGCTGTAAATGGTAACTTGGCTCGCCGGCTTGGAGAGAAATACGGCCCTACGCATCTCCTTCCGGGAATCGTGACGCGCAGCGTTGATAGGGTTAGGGGGGACGTTGTTCCCTTTTCGCGTGAAGATGATGTGATCAGAGTTGGCTATTTCGGCCAGTTGAATACGGAGAAGGGGGCGCATATAGTCCTGGGGCTTGCCTCAAGGTTGCCTAATGGCTATGAGCTTCACGTAACCGGTATAGGCCCATTAGCCTCCAATTTTAAGGATGCGTCTGCCACCGAGGGGTCGCCCCTTCGTTTTCACGGGGCCGTCGCGGTTGATCGCCTCTATGAAATAGTAGAGGAATGCGACGTCATCTTGAATCCACATTTTCCACTGGAAGGCGATGCAGGGGGGTTATTTCCTTTCAAAGTCATAGAGGCGGTGTCGAGCGGAAAAGTGCTGATTTCCACGTCGGTGCCAAAAACTGGCTTCGAATCGATCTTGGGTGGTGTGAAGTTTGTTGAACAGGATATTGACTCGTTCGTGCGCGCAGTGGTCGAAGCCAGGCAATTTTACCAGTCGTCAAGAGGGCGAATTGAGTCCGCTGCGGAAGAGGCCTATTTGCGATTCGGTGATGGGTGCGTATCGCGTCTACTCGCCGATGCCAAATTAATATAGTGAATAGAGTGAAAAATGAAACTGCTTCGCGTTATCTCGACAATAGATCCTCGTGACGGAGGTCCGTCGGAGGGCGCAAGAAAAATCGATTCAGAGTTGATCAAACTCGGCCACAGTACGGAAGTCCTTACTCTAGACGGACCTAATGAAAAGTTCATTGCAGAATACCCAACAGCGGTGCATGCGCTTGGGCCTTCGAGTGGTGGCTATCGCTACAATGGAAAGATAGTTAAATGGTTGAGAGTCAACGCCCATAAATACGATGCGGTGATCGTAAACGGAATCTGGCAATATCACAGCTTCGCAGTTTGGAGAGCTCTCTCTGGAATCAGAGCGCCGTATTTTGTCTTTTCCCACGGAATGCTCGATCCGTGGTTTAGATATAAATATCCGATCAAGCATCTTAAAAAATGGCTGTATTGGCCGTGGGCGGAATATCGGGTTCTTCGGGATGCAAGTGCCGTTATTTTTACCTGTGAAGAAGAGAGGCTCTTAGCTAGAAAGTCATTTTGGTTGTATAAAACTAATGAGGCTGTCACTTCATACGGTACGTCAACCCCTCCTACAGGCGGGGAGGACTTTGCAGCCCAGTTCGTCGGTAAGCATCCTGAGTTACAAGGCAAGCGAATAGTGTTGTTCCTCGGAAGAATTCATGAGAAAAAGGGATGCGATCTTCTTTTGGCTTCGTTCGCCGAGGTTTCAAAAATGGACGAGCGGTTGCATCTCGTAATGGCCGGACCAGACAAGAGCGGGTGGGGAGAGAAACTTCGAAATATCGCACGGCGTTTAGGGATGGATCAGAGAATTCTCTGGGCAGGAATGCTCCAAGGTGATGAAAAATGGGGAGCATTCCACTCGGCGGAAGTTTTTTGTTTGCCCTCCCATCAGGAAAATTTTGGTATCGCGGTAGCGGAAGCCCTGGCGTGTGGAAAGCCTGTACTGATTAGTAACAAGGTTAATATCTGGCGTGAGATCGAGAATGATGGTGTTGGTTTTGTCGATGACGCATCGGTTGCTGGGACAACTCGGAATCTGAAGCGCTGGCTTTCCCTGACAAATGAGGATTACCGCAAAATGAGCGTGAAGGCGAGGAGAAGCTTTGACGAGCGTTTCCACATCCGGCGTGCTGCCGAACGCTTGGTGGAAATCATCTCGGAAGGGAAATTGAGGTGAGCTTTGCGGATCTAAATTCCTGAAAGCGGATAGAAATCTCCTTCTCGTGCCGAGGAGGAGTGGATCTGCTCTACTTGCTTGCGCTCGTCGCCTACGAGGCGGGATGGTTTCTCTCGCTCCACACGGCGCGCGTTTCAGCACGCCGTACGCCCACCCCTCACTGGTCCCGATCCTTGGGCCGCTCATTGTATTTTGGATTCTCGCGTGCAAGCTCTTGCCGCTGAAATCGAAAATGATTTTGTAACAGCACAATAAAAATGCCAGCCGTCGGTGGCTGGCTGGCGCCCTATTGACCGCGAAACTATCTTGCCTCGCGCGGGCGCTTGGTCAGCCCCATTTCGGAGAGAACACGCATTACAGCGGGCTGGAATACCAGCTCAAGAATGTAGGCACAGGCTAGGGCACAGAGAATCGTGATAAAAATCTCCGCAATCCGCGGCAGGCCAAGTTCGTGCACCAAAATTATAACGGGCTGGTGAGACACATAAAGCCCATAGGAAATAGGCGCAATCCGGCTGAAGGCCATGACGAACTGTTTGGGCACAGTACCAAACCGCCGGCCAAGAACCACCGCAAATACCAGGATTATTCCTGTCGCGAAATGACGGATTTGGAGGACCGGCTCTGCTCCTGTCGACAACGGCCTACCTGCAGCTACAAATCGAATTGCAAGTAGCGCCCACAAGGCTGCTCCTACGAGCATCAGAGCAATAGAAAATCGCTGTCCTGGAAGCGATATCGAGCCCGTGTCTACATATTCCATTGCGAGCTCTAAGCCAGCCCACCATAGGCAAAAATATGAGGCGAACAAGAATGGCTGGGCCGGAAAGGCGATATATGCTAGCGTCCCAAATATAACAATCGCTGCAACAGCGATCCGTTTTGAGTTGTGTCGGCTTAAGCTGCCGGCGAGGAATAGCCCAGTGAATGCAACGTAAAACCACCACTCGTATGAGAGCGACCATAGTGGAGTGTTCGTGCATAGCGGAGCGACCCACGTCCCCCCCTTAACGCGCGCAATATCCTGTTGCATCAGAAGATTTCCAACCAGGTCCTGAACAGTCAGGCACGACATATCGCCTTTGACCGCGTTCGCGAGGACGGCCAGGCCGAGAGCAAGAATGAAAATGGGATAGATGCGTAGGGCCCGCCTCCACATGAACTCTCCAGGCGTCTGCCCTCCTTTCGATTTTGCGTAGGAGAAATAAATCACGAAGCCGGATACTAGGAAAAACATGATGACCGCCTCTTGCCCGAACCGCAGCAATGGCTGAAGCCTAGTCCCCGCTAGGGGATCAAGGTGATGCAATAGTACATAGAGAGCGGCGAAACCACGCGCCGCCTCAAGGTTTTCCAGTTTCATCGGGATGCTCCTTGGAGCAATACGGGACCTCAACCTAGGTAACCGACCATAAGACACACCACTACCCAGCCAAGGGAGGGTTCGGAAATGCCTGCATGGTGCTCTAGCTGAGAACACACCCCATGTGGGGGGGAGTCGAGCTGCGAGCGATGAAGTCTAGTCCATGTGTACGGGCGATTACGGGGCTTCTAATCTAAAAGAGCGTGCTTCTGTTGGAAGCTAGAATCGCGGTCTCGCATTTCCAGTTGCCTCGTCTTGAGAACGATGAGGTATTCATAAATGGACTGCAGCGCTGCATAGGTTAAGCCTGCTTGACCGTCCAGGAACCCTCTTTTCCCGATGAAGAGGATCAGGAATTTAATGACCGGTCGCATCGGAAGTCGGTAAAATATCTCTTTTTGGTGAAAGCGTCTTTCGTGAAAATCTTGGCAAGTTATCGCCTTGGTAAGGCTGAATGGCGTCTTGCCTCTTCTATTTTCGATGATTTGTGCTGCCTCTAGGTTGCTATAGCTGTTATGTCGGTTGACCCAGTGCTCAATTCCCTTGCTGAAGGGGTAATGGTCTAGGTATCCGGAAATATTGGCGGTTGGGCCGTCGGGAATCGAAACAGGGTTTACGAGCCGTTCGTACCGCATTTTTGTTGGACGAAATAGGCGCATGTAGTAGGGAGAGGTCTGCACATGCTTAAGCCAGGTCCCCATGAAGAAGTCTCGTCGCCTTACGCTGAAGGCTACTGCGTCGGTAGCGGAATCGGCAGCGCTTAATACACTCCGAACGAGTTCCGGTGTCATCCGCTCGTCAGCGTCGATGTAGAACACCCATGGATGTTGGAATTTGATGTTCTTAAGCCCCCAGTTCTGATGGCTTGCCCAATTGTCGAATGGTCGTTGCGTCACGGTTGCGCCAAAGGCGCGCGCAATCTCAACAGTGGCATCAGTGCTGAGGGAGTCGTAGACGTGGATGTCATCCGACCACGAGACGCTCTCCAGGCACCCGGGGAGATCTTGCTCCTCGTTCTTCGTGAGGATGAGTACGGATACTCCGGATGTCTTATTTGACATGTTGAGTTCTCTTTCGGATTGGTTTTGCCGGCATACCGGCGTAGACGGTCCACGCGTCTTTGGGAGAACGCGTCACAACTGATCGTGCGGCGATGACAGCTCCAGTCGGGAGAGTCACTCCCTGCGATACGAATGCCTCGGCGCAGATCCAGACCTGCGATTGAAGGGTGATGGGCGCTGCCATTAACTGGAAATTTTGCGAGTTGTAGTCGTGCGAGCCGCCGCAGAGGTGAGCGCCCTGGGAGATGACGCTGTAATCTCCAATGGTGATCATGTCCATGTTGTACAAGGTGACACCATCGGCGACGCCAACATGGTTGCCAATCTCCAGGTTCCAGGGCGCCCAGATTCGCACGGCAGGGTACACGTGGACATGCTTGCCAATATGAGCACCGAACAAGCGCAGAAGACCTGCCCTCCAGGCGTGAAATGGTCGGGGGCTTGGGCGGAAGAGCAGCAGCCACGCGCAATTCCAGAGTTGGCGCATGATCCTGTTCTGCAAGGAGAACGAAGGGGAGATGGTGGGATCGTTTCCTTGGATGATCATTACTTGTATCGTTTGATAGCGACCATGATTCGGGAGCGGCGATCGTTGCTGAAGCGTTATCGTTTTGCGGTACCGGGCTTTGAGGGAAGTTCTTCAAGCACTATCCCGATTTGAGAGACAAAGCGGGCCAACAGACTATCCACGGCCAAGGACGTCTCCGCATACCTTCGCGCGGCGTGACCTAGACTGACTCGGACATCGTGTTGACCAGCGAGGGAGAGAATGGCGCTCGCCAGTCCGGAGGCGTCGCCAGGCGCAACGGCAACTCCCCGCCCTGTGACGACGTCTGCGAGCTCGGTGTGATCGGCGGCAGTTGCAATGACGGGTCTGCCGCTTGCGAGCATGCCTGTGAGCTTGGACGGCATCACCAGATCAGCTGCGTCGGCGCGCTGAGGGAGGAGATGAATGTCTGCGCTGGAGAGGAGGGATGGAAGCCGCTCTTTCGGTTGCAGAGGAAGAAAATGCGTCCGTGCCAAGCCTGCACACGCCTGCTGAAGCTCGGCTTTGCCCGGGCCGTCACCGCAAAAGATGAAATGAACGTTCTCAGCGTCTTTTAGGAGGTGGGCGGCCTGGGCGAGTAGCTCCAGGCCCTGTTTTCGACCCATGTTGCCTGAATAGAGGGCAATGACAGCCTCGCGCGGAATGTTCAACTCGCTGCGGTACGACCGGTCCGCGCCTGCATTGATTGCGTTGACGTCTACCCAGTTGGGGAAGTGCACGAGGCGGTGGTTCTCCACACCCTTTGCTTCGGCCAGTCGCAACATCGCTTGCGAAATCGTCGAGACGCGATCGAAGCGACGCAGTATCCATCTTTCACCGCGCTCGACGATGTCACGCAGCCGTTGACTCTTGAGAATGCCCAGTGCAAAAGCCGCATCTACCTCGAAGTCTTGAATATGGAGCCACGTCTTGGCTCGAAAGAGTTTTCCGAAGAGCAATGCTGCCGGAGCGCAGAAGAGGGGCGGCTCCACCACAAAGAGGACATCTGGACGCCATTTTGCCTGCCCAAACAAGAGGGGAAGACTGCTAGCGGCAAAGGTAGCCAAATGGAGCAGCCGCTTGAGCCCGGAGGGAGCACGCGGAACCCAAAGTGGGGATCGCAAGACTGTTACCCCATTGCGAACCTCCCGGCTATAGCGGCACCCGCTATAGTCGGGAGCAATGGACCATTCCGGATAGTACGGCGGTGCGGTAATCACGCGTACCTCATGCCCCTGCGCAACTAGCCACTCAGCCTGCTCGGAGGTGTATTTGCCTATGCCCGTCAGCTCGGGGGCATAGTTGAGGCAGTACATGAGTATTTTCATTAGCCTACGCCTGGCGATAGTTGCCGATCACCGCGGCCGCGTCCCGGCGGCTCTCGGCGTTGGGTACAACGGAGACCGCTTTCCGCCCAATGCCATAGTACGCAAATCCTTGTTGGCTGAGTTCTGCCGGCTCATACAGATTCCGCCCGTCAAAGATCACCGGTTGACGCAATGCGGCGGCAATGGCGGCGAAGTTCGGCGAGCGGAAGGACTTCCACTCGGTAACCACCACTAGTCCATCGGCATTCTGCAGGGCGGCAGCTTGGTCCGACACAAAGAGGATGCGCGCCGCTGCTGAACCGTCGCTCGCCAGGTCCGCATGGATCGCGCGCTTGGCTTCTTCCATCGCGACCGGGTCAAACGCTTGCACGCTGGCGCCACGTGCCAGCAGTTCCTTGATCACTACGCGGCTCGGCGCCGCGCGCATGTCGTCGGTGTTGGGCTTGAATGCTAGCCCCCAGAGGGCGAAGGTCAGGCCGGCGAGGTCCTCGCCATAATGCGCAACGATCTTCCGGACCAGGATGTGTTTCTGGTCGTGGTTGACGGCTTCCACCGCAGTCAGGATGCGTGGTGTCTGGCCATACTCGTCGGCAGTGCGCTTGAGGGCTTGCACATCTTTGGGGAAACAGGAGCCGCCGTACCCAGTGCCGGCGTAAAGGAAGCCATATCCAATCCGCGGATCGGAACCAATTCCCTGGCGCACCAGTTCGATATCTGCCCCAACCACGTCCGCAAGGTTGGCCAGTTCGTTCATGAATGAAATACGCGTGGCCAGCATGGCGTTGGCAGCGTACTTTGTGAACTCGGCCGACGCGATATCCATGTTGAGTATGCGGTCATGGTTACGGGTGAAGGGCGCGTACAGGGAGCGCATGGTTTCCCGCGCTTTTTGTCCAGAGACACCGGGTTCGGTCCCGATGACGATGCGGTCCGGGCGCATGAAATCTTCGATCGCGGCGCCTTCCTTTAGGAACTCGGGGTTGGAGACCACGGCAAAGTCGAGCGTCGACAGACCGCGTTCCTGCAGTTGCGCGGCGATGCAGTCCCTGACCTTGGCCCCAGTACCCACGGGTACGGTCGACTTGTCCACCACCACCTTCGGGGTGGTCATGTATCGCCCGATATTGCGGGCGGCGGACAGGACGTAGCGCAGATCCGCGGAGCCGTCTTCGTCTGGCGGGGTGCCCACGGCGATGAACTGGATTTCGCCAAAGCTGACACTGGTTTCAATGTCGCTGGTGAAGCGCAGGCGGCCGGCGGCGTAGTTGCGCGCGATGAGCTCTTTCAGGCCGGGTTCATAGATGGGGACTTCGCCGGCGTTGAGCATCTCGATCTTGGTGGCGTCAAGATCCAGGCAAAGGACATCGTTGCCGAGCTCCGCCAGGCAGGTGCCGGTAACAAGGCCTACATAACCACTACCGATGATGGTGATCTTCATGTGCGCAGTTCGAGGGAGGAGGAGATCGATATGAAGCGCCGGCGTCTTTGCGCGCCATTGCGTTTGCGAATGCGTTGGCCAGCGAGAGCACGGCAATGGCGGCTAACGCTGCCGTGAGGTCCGCGAGCAAGTCCGACAGGTTGGACGAGCGGTATGGAAAGAAGCCCTGGATGATTTCGTCCAGGCTGCCCAGCATGGCAACGCTAGCCAGCGTGATGACGGCCCGGTACCGCGAAAAAGCCAGGAAAATGGCCCACGCCAGGCAGGCGTACGCACACAGGTGCATCAGTTTGTCGCCAAACTCCCGGTTGAGCGCCTGCGCCTTGCCCGGGATACTTCCCACCACAAGCATGGTCAGGAAGAACGCGATGGCGGCCGCGAGGCATAGCCTGCCCCGCGGCGTGAACAGCGCTGTAGCTTCGGCGCTTGGGCGCGACAGATCAGTACGCATTCCGCCCCGTCCACCCCTTGAACGCCGTCCAGAAAATAATCCTCACATCCATCCAGAACGACCAGTTCCGGATATAAAAGATGTCGTGCTCCACCCGCTTGGCCATCTTGTCCAGGGTGTCCGTCTCGCCGCGATAGCCGTTGATCTGGGCCCAGCCCGTGATCCCAGGCTTGACCCGGTGGCGCAGCATGTAGAAGTCCAACTGCTCCTTGTACATATTGTTATGCGCCATGGCATGCGGCCTCGGGCCAACCACGCTCATCTCGCCCCTGAGCACATTGATGAACTGCGGCAGCTCGTCCAGGCTGGTGCGGCGCAGGAAGGCGCCGATCGGCGTGATGCGGCTGTCGCCTTTGATGGCTTGCGTGACGGTGCCATGCTCGGCGTGGACCTTCATGCTGCGGAACTTGTAGACGTGGATGACACGGCCGTCCATGCCAAGGCGCTCCTGCTTGAAGAAGACGGGGCCCGGGGAGTCGCGCTTGATCAGGATGCCAATGATCAGGAACAGCGGCGACAGGGCGATGAGTACGAGCGCGGCAAAGGCTCGGTCGAAGATGGCCTTGATCGTGCCCCGTACGCCGAGCGCGGGCGGTCTGTTCATTTCCACCGCGGGCATGCCGAGGAAGTTGCCGACGTTGTGGTTGAGCAGGTCAAAGTCGAGCACGCTCGGCATCCACTTGATGTCGATGAAGTCATTGCGCAGGGAGAAGTTGATCTCCTGCATCAGGCGGAACTCGCTCATCGGCAGGGTGAGCCAGATCTCATCGATCCCTTGGTCGCGTGCGAACTCGGGGATTTGGGCGCTATCGGTGATGCGCCGGCGTCCTTCCGGAGTGGGCTCGCCTTCGGGGGCGTAGATGCCGCTGATCTTGAATCCGGTGGCGTGGCTGGCGGTCGCGCGGCGATACATCTCCTGTCCAGTACGGCCATAGCCAACGATAAGCACGCGCTTGCTGTTGGCGCCGGTGACGCGCACCAGGTTGAGTACGACGCGGCTGGCCACGCGCAGGCCCAGCAGGCCGGCCAGCGAGAAGGCGTACCAGTACACCATCCACAAGCGGGAGAGGGAGTCGGACTGGTGCAGCAGGTAGGTCAGCAGAATGCTGATCAGCCAGACCAGGCTCCAGGCGGACAGCAGGCGCGTGGCGAGCGAGAACAGGCTGCGGCCGCGCCATGAACTGTAGAGATCGAACCCGGGCAACACGATGAAGGCGATCGCGCAGCCAAAGTACTGGACGAACAGGTGGATCGGGGCGTGCGCGCTGGCAAAGCGCGCTTCGGTGGCCAGTATTGCCGCAAGCCAGATGACGCCGGCGTCGAGCAGGCGAACCATCAGCGCGAGCTGATCGTGATGCCTGGCAAACATATCGCGATAGACACCCATTTGCTTCCCCCGAAGCGTTCGCGTAATGGGCGCTCAAGCGAGTGCCCATACCTTTTGTCTCCTCCGAACTTGCAGGCCGCGCACAGTGGCGGCCAGGCTCGTCGCTGGCATGCATCTTGGTTGTGCATGCTCATGGCGCAAACAAAGCAGAGTCGTGCGGGACTGCTTTGCGGCAGTCGGTTCCATGCTGTGGCTGCGGTCAGCTAGTGACCGGCCACTGGCCGCATCCTTGAGTGCCGTCCCTGGAACTGCAACGCTCTCTTCCTGCCGGCGCGCTGGTGGCGCCGGTGTGCTTCGTGTTTCTGGTGCGAATAGTGCGGTGCAGCGTGACCCGTCGGTACCCTGCGTAAGAAGGGAAAGTGGGGCGATGTTTGTGTGGCACCTTTACGTCGCTCTCTTCCGTTTTGAGACGCATGGTCAAGTGCGAGGGGCCGCCACGGCTAAACTCTTGCGTCGGCATTGCGCGCAACGCGGTAATGCCGATCCCAAGCCGGGGTCACGGCAATCTTCCGCAGGATGCAGCAGAGATGAAAGGGAACGTTTTTACCCGCGACGAGCTGGACGCCTATTTTTCTTCCTTCGTGGGCATGGAGGGAGGCAACCCGGCGGCAGCGGTCTGGATTTGCGATCATGTGCCCACCACGGTGGGCTTGCCGCTGGCGGCGCCGCTGGCTCCGCAGCGAGTGCCGCACGCCTGGGACGCGCACTTTCGTGTTGCTCACGCACGGGATATCGCAAGATGGCAGACGCACCAGCGCATCGCGCGCATCATGTCGGCGGCCTGGGAAATGGTGTTGTTCGGCCGGCACGATAACGCCTGCTGGCAGCGCTATCTTGCCGAGTATCTCTACCGTGCGCGCGGGTGGGAATTCAAGCTGAGCCTGTTTCCGCTGCCGATCCGCGCGGACAACGGGCTGCCCTGGAAGCGCGTGTATGGCACGCAGCCCGAGCTCAACCCCAAGGTCAACTACCTGTCACTGTGCCGCAACGGCGGCCGCTTCCGCTTCATCGAGGCACTGCGCCGGCGCCAGCGGCCCAAGGTGGTGATCTGCCTGGGCGAGCGTCACGAGGATGACTACTTGCACGCGTTTGGCATGCGCGGCCAGCCATACACCGAGCATGTCCTGAAGCCGGCTGACCAGGCACGGGTACTGCGCGTCTACCAGGATCAGGGCACGCGCCTGGTTATCTGCCCGGCGGTGGCCGGCGCTGCCGGCCTGGGATCGGACGTCCTGTTGAATGCAATGGGGCACTTCATCAGCCAGTGGCTGACGATCGCCGATTTCCAGATACGGCCAGAAGAGCCCGATCGGCACCGACAGGAAGAGCCCGAAGCCTCGGTGTGACACCGTTTGGCCACTGCGGCCGCGGTGTCATCACGCGGCATGACGCAGCATCCATTGCTGATAATCCTTGCCCTGGACTGCGATCGCGGCTTGCCAGAAGGCACGGTTGCCGGCGTCGGTGGCGTAGGCCCGCAGGTCGCGCGGTGACATGCCGAGGGTGCGGCGGAATGCGCGCGTAAAGTCGGACGGGCTGTTGAATCCCAGCCCGTAGGCAATGTCGTTGACAGCCAGGTGAGGGTAGCGCACCAGGTCCTGCGCGGCAGCCCGCAGCCGGCTCTTGCGGATATAGGCTTGCACGCCGCCTTCAGGTTCGAACAAGCGGTAAAGGGTGGCTCGCGAGATTTCCAGCTTTGACAGCAGCCTGGTGGGCGACAGTCCGGCCTGGCCGGGATCGGCGTCTATCAGCCGACGGGCGCGTGCCAGTACGGCGCTGCGCACCGCGGCGCGAGTGCTGCCGTCCAGGCCCACGCCTCGCCGCAGGGCCCCGACCAGCAGCTCCACGCCGGTGCGCATTGCGTGCACGGCGGCCTCGGGTGTCATGGTTGGCAGATCGCGACTGAGCGCGACGGCGTGTGCGACGGCCAGTCGGCTCAGCGGTGTGTCGGTCTCCACGATACGTCCGTGCGCGGCCTCGGCCTCCATGAAAATGGCTTCCATCGTTATGCGCGGGACGAAGAATGAGAGCGCGCGTGTTGCCTCGCGCCGCATCTCAATCGGCTGCCCAAGGTCCGTCAGCAGAATACCTCCGTGGCGCGGCTGTGGATTACGGCGCTCACCCACCACTACGCCGGCGCTGCCTTCGACGAAGACCTGTATTGCGTGATGCCGTGCCGAGTCAGTCGAGATACGCGCGAGGCTGCGTTGCAGCGTGACGCCGTCACAGCGGCAGTCCGTGAAAGACATGTCCGCGATCAGGTAGCGGTCGATGGCTGCGTGGAAGGGCGCAAGGAGGCTGTCGCGCGTGACCTTCAGGTCCATGACGTGCCCAACGCGTTGTCGCCACGCAAGTATCTGACCCCGGGCGGCCTGCGGTCCATCGGCACCTACCTCGAAGTGGCTGTGCGGCAAGCGTTCGGGTTCGGCGCGCGTGAACTGGGTAGCGTGGCGCGGTGAGGCTGGGACGTTTGACACTATCGATGACGCGAAGCTTGGTGACTGGTTACCGGCCGGTACAGAACAGAACATTGGCGCACGAGGGCAACTTTAACCCAAACGCACGACGTACGTGTGACATGCGGGCACGCTTGTAGCTTGACTTGCTACGAGTTTATTGAGGCCTCGCGCGCGTGATTGCCGTGATATTGCGTTGAACGTTACCCCGCTTACGAAGGGAAACGAGATGACAACGTATCCCTCGAATGGGGGGAGAAAACACGCTGATTCGCGCGCAGAATCCGGCCGCTGCCTAGTTTGTGTGGTGCAACAAATCGCTGAGCGGGGGCTCAGCCTTTTGGCATCCTTTACTCACCCACGCGGTAGAGGCATGAAAACAGAACCGAATACAGTGTTTACGCGTGAACAGCTCGAAGAATATTTCGCGTCGTATGTAGGGATGGAAGGGGGAAATCCGGATGCGGCAGTATGGTTTTGTGACAGTTCACCGCATCCGAGAGCGGAGTCGATGGTGGCGCCGCTGGTTCCGCACGCGCAAGCCAGTGCGTGGGACGCTGCGTACCGCCACAAGCACCGCGCCCACATGGAGCGCTGGCAGTCGCACCAGAAGATTGCCAGGATCATGGCCGCAGCGCGCGCGCATTTCTTCAACACGCCCCTGGGCGAGCGGGACTGGAAGCATTACTTCGACCGTCATCTGTACGCGCCGCACGGCGCGGAGTTCAAGCTCAGCCTGTTTCCGCTGCCAGCGCGGCTGATTAACCAGACACCGTGGTCGACGGCATTCCGCGGCCAGCCGGAGCTTGTGCCCAGGCAGCGTTACCTCGAGCTTTGCCGCGATGGTCAGCGCTTCGCCTTCATTGACAGGATCCGCAGGCTCTGGAAGCCAAAGGTGGTGGTATGCCTGGGCGAGCGCCACACCGACGATTTCGTGCAGGCGTTCGCGCTCGGGAATGTGCGCGGCGCCGACCATATCCTGCAGCCCGCTGACTTGCCCAAGACCCTGCGCGTGCTGGAGCACGACGGCACCACGTGGATCATCTGCCCGGCACTGGCCGGCGCAGCGGGACTGACGTCTGACGTGTTGCTTGACGCAATGGGGCAATACATTGCCGGCTGGCTGGGACCGGGCGATTTTCCTGCGCTCTGCTCTGGTGCAGACGCCTGTTAGCGAGGCCGTAGTGAGTCACGGCGGGCGTGCGTCGGCGATGCTGCAGTGCGGCTTACGAGGCTGCGCGCAAGGACAGGCTATCCCCCGCCAAGTAGGGGTGACACCGATTAGGGGATTTGTTTATCTGTGTGCTGGCGCGATCTGCAAGCTGCTGCAGCAAAAAACCGCTTGCGAGCCGAAGCGTGGCACGACAGGGCAGCGTAGGGCGCCGGAGACTGTGTGCGGCAGTATTCCGTCGCAGGATTACCCACCATGTATCGACGTACCGAAGTATCGATCTCAGGAGAGAGAAGCGTGCAAACCAAAACCCGGAACATCTTCACCCTCGGCATCATGGCTGCCGCCGCGGCAACGCTTGTTGCTTGCGGTGGCGGCGACGATTCGCCGACGCCGTCCCAGCCTTCTGTCACCGTGAGCGGCAAGGCGGTGGACTTCTACCTGTCTGGCGCGACGGTCACCTTCCTCGATTGCAGCAACAAGACCACGACGACGAATGCAACCGGCGACTTCACCTTCCCTGCAGGTTGCACCACGAGCGCGCTTAAGGTGACCGGCGGCACCGATATCGGTACTAACCAGCCGTTCACCGGGGTGCTGCAGGCACCGGCGGTGACATACAAGGAGGGCGTGACACCGGTGATCTCGCCGCTGACCACGCTGGTTGCGCAACTCGGCCCGACTCAGGCAGCTGCACTGGCGGCGAAGCTCGGCCTGGCAGGCAAGGACCTGGCCACGCTGGACCCGATGCAGGACGCAGCCACGCTCAGGGCGGCGGTCGTGGTACAGCAACTGGTCGACCAGGTCGCCAAGACGCTGACGGGCCTGGCCACGGGTGGCACGCTGACCGCCGAGGCTGCGGCCGCAGCGGCTGCCAAGGCGGTCGCCACCGCCGTGGCCGGCGCGTCGGGCACGGCTGACCTGGCCAGCAGCGGGCTGGTGACGAGCGTGGTGTCGGGCGCTGTGCAGAACGCCCAGAGCGGCCTGCCCGCGAGCCTGCAGTCGAACATTGCCGCCGTGGCAGCCAACGTGGCCGCACTGACCGCCCCGCTGATCACGAGCCAGGTGTCGAGCGTGAGCACAGCGCTGGACGACATCGCGCTGAGCAGCAGCCCGGCCGAAACGTTGTCGAAGCTGAAGGCGAGCGGGTCGATCAACGTCGTGACCGAGAGCGCACAGACCACGACGACCACGGCGCTGGTCAAGGCTATAACGCCGGCCGCGCTGACCGATGCGTCGAACGCGACTAAGCTGGCCGCACTCGGCGACGCCGTGTCGACCGGCAATACCACCGAGATCCAGCAGGCATCCGCGGACCTGGGCAGCGCGGTGAACAGCACCGCGATCAACGAGGTGGCGAACGCAGTCAAGCTGACCAACTACGTCCTGCTGTCCAACCTGACGATCAACGGCCAGGCTTACCCGATCACCGACTCGATCTCGGTCACGGGCGGCACGCTGAGCTCGATCAAGGTCGCGCTGACGCAGAATGGTGATGCCTTTAATGGCGGCCCGTCGCAAGTGCGCGCTGGCCTGAGCTATACCTACGGCGGCAACCAGGTCGACGTCATCATCGAGAACGTGACGCTGACGTTCAACGGGTCGCAACTGGTGGATGTGGTGGTGCCGGCCAACACGACTTATTCGTTCGAGATCAGCGGCAACGTGTCGGCTGCCGCAAGCCTGACCAATGGCGTCGCGGACAACCTGTTCGACAGCGCCAACGGCGGTTCGCTGAACCTCCCGTTCACGGTGTTCCTTGGCAAGCTCAAGTCTGCCGGCGCGCTGAGCCAGGCGCAGGTTGACGCCCTCACGCCGAAGTCGCCCAGCACGTTCCCCGTGACGTTTGCGCTGACAGGTATTAGCGGCAAGGACGTGAAGCTGGGTGCGCTGGTGGACGGCAGCGTGGAGAACGCCAAGACGGCGTCGGTGAGGACTGACGCGGCCAAGGTGACCGGCGACGGCCTCAAGACTACGGTTACGCTCAACCAGTGACCGGCGCGTAGTGCTGCCTTCCGCCAGGATGGGGAAGGCCATGCCCCCGGTCATCCGGACGCATGCCTCAGGGCAATGCCATGGGTGGCCGGGTTCTTTTTGTGTCTGCATCGAGTCCCTGTGGATGCACCACGAATGAGGCTTGCCCCGCAGCCTCGGAGTTTTCTATGCAGCTGTTTCGCAAGCGCCGGCTGGATCAAGCCTGCGCGCTGGTGCTGGGCCTGTCGTGCGCGGGCGCGGCCAGCGCCGCGCCGGACGATGTATTCATGCAGGCCGAGCCCGCCACGGGCGAGTTCACCTCGGTGCGGGTGGAGGCCAGCTACGACATGGTCAATCGCACCGTGGATGTCTTCAACCTGCGCGGGCAGCAGGGCCCCGTGTCGGACAACGCCGGCGACTATCGCGGTGGCAAGCTGATGCTGGGCTACAAGTTCTCGCCGTACTGGTCGGGGTCGGCCACCTACTGGCGCCGCGGTATCGATTACGGACAAGACCATAACCAGATCGACAGCTGGATGTTGGCCATGCACTACGACCCGCTGGCAGAGCCTGGCGCGCGCGATCGCATCATGGTGCGCTTCTCGCTATGGGGAGACCACTCCGGCAGCCTGAACCGCTCGACGCCGGTCACGGTTCGCAACACGACCTTCAACAGCCTGACGGTGAACAACGCGAATGACGTCCAGGGCCAGGCCGACGTCATCTTCTCGGGCGAGCTGACCGAGCGCAACCAGCTCACGGGTTTCGTCGGGCTCGGGATCAGCCGTGTGACCATCGGGAACCTCAATGCCGGGCTGCAGCGGGGCAATTGCAATTTCAACGTCGCCATCGGCTCTGACAATATCGCCAACGGCGCGCTGGCCGCACCGTGCCGCGCTGGCAATGCCACCCTCCAGTCGGCCTCGTTCGCAGTCGACGCCAGCCAGTTCGGGATCAATTTCAACGACGATTTCAACTACACGGCCGGCTACCTGAACCTGGGCGGCTCATGGCGCTGGAAGTACGAGAACTTCGCCGCGCGGCTGGGCTACCAGTTCCAATACCTGCTGCGTAGCAATGTCGATGACCGCGCGAAAACCTATGGCTACTCGCCGATTCGCTCGAACCATACGCTGGGGCTGGAGCTATCGTATGCGGTAGTGAAGAACGTGGAGGTGTTCCTGCGCGGCCAGGCGTCGCTGTACAACTTCGTCGGCACCATCCCGTTCCTCTATAACGCCACGACCGCGGGCAAGCTGGACCGGTACTACGGCTACGGCTCGATCGGCATTCGCTTCTCCGGGTTCTGAAATCGAGATCCAGACTGGGTCCTTCTCTTTCAACAGACATAGGATGGCTGGGAGGCGCGAGTAGCGTGGCCAAGTAGTAGTGTTGATTCCTGTTTGTCACCAAGCCAATTTCGCTATGTCGCAATACACCTGGCTTGCAGTTCGAGCCTTGGGCATCGGTACGCTCATCGTGACCGTGGCCGTAGTCTTCCGGCAAGCATATCTGCGCGTTGCCACCGAGGCCGGCATTGCCAGCCCAGCAGAGGCGCACAGGGCAACGATGTTGAAGCAATGCGAGGCTATGCACAGCCGCCTGAAGAGTCGCCGTGTTTCCGAAGACGCTGCAGAAGCAGACCGGGATCCGCGCGCCCTTTGTATCGAATCGTGACTGTAAGGGGGCTGGCATCGCCGCTGGATACACAGCGACGCTTGCAGTCTTGTTTGTGAACCGCCGTATGCGGAGCCGCACGGACGGTGGTGAGAGGGGTGAGGGGGGGCCCCCTCACCAAACTCAATGGCAGGCAGCTTCGTCAGGCAACCACACTGTCAGCCTGATGATGGTCACCCCGCCCCAGGTAGCGGCGGAAGTCGGGGCCGACTTCCGGGTGCTTCAGCGCGTACTCGACAGTGGCCTTCAAGTAGCCAAGCTTGTTGCCGCAGTCGTAGCGCGTGCCCTGGTAACGGTAGGCCAGCACCTGCTCCTGGCCGAGCAGTGACTGGATGGCGTCGGTGAGCTGGAACTCGCCTCCGGCGCCCGGCTTGAGCTGCCGCAGGTGGTCGAAGATGCGCGGCGTCAGGATATAGCGGCCGACCACGCCCAGGTTGGAGGGAGCATCTTCCGGCGCGGGCTTTTCCACGATGCCGGACATCTTGATGACGCCCTCGTCCCATTCGCGTCCGTCGACTACGCCATAGGAGCGGCTCTGCTCCGACGCGATCTCTTCCACCCCCAGCACCGAGCAGTTGTAGTGGTTGTAGATGTCGACCATCTGCTTCATCACCGGCGGATTGCCGTCGATCAGGTCATCGGCCAGCATGATGGCAAAAGGCGCGTCGCCGACAAGTTTGGCTGCGCACAGCACCGCGTGGCCCAGGCCCAGTGCTTCGGGCTGGCGCACATAGAAGCACTCGACGTTGGCCGGCTTGATAGAACGGACCGCGTCCAGCAGCGCCTGCTTGTTCTTGGCCTCGAGCTCCACTTCCAGTTCGTAGGCCTTGTCGAAATGGTCCTCGATGGCGCGCTTGGAGCGGCCCGTGACAAAGATCATCTCGGTAATGCCGGCGGCCATGGCTTCTTCCACGGCGTACTGGATCAGTGGCTTGTCGACGACAGGCAGCATTTCCTTGGGACTCGCCTTGGTGGCGGGGAGGAAGCGGGTGCCCAGTCCCGCGACGGGGAAGACGGCTTTGGTAACGCGGTTGTCCATATCCTGTGTTCCTTCTGAATGTTTAGTGGTTCAATCAGCTGCTTCCACAACTCGTTATCAATGATCGGCTTTGCCATCACCCTGATCCGTCGTTACGCTGGCTCAGCCAACAACTTCTGCCTGCGGCGCGCAGTTACGACCGATGCGGCAGCATGCACGCTCCAGCCCCGTCGCGCGACGTAGCAGTTCGATGCCAGCCCGGTGGCATTTCGCATCGAGCAGTTGTCGGAATTTTGCATAAGGCAGGCTCGAAAGCATGCGGGCACGATTTGGGCTGGCCTATCCCGGCGCCTTCTTCCTGGCGCTGAAGTCCAGGTTCTCCGCACCAGCGGCTTCCCCTTCGCCAAGGCCTTCGGGGGGCTTTCCCTTTCAAGAATACGTGCGCACAACCTTGCTCTTGAGCGGCCATGGTCGCGCGGCGAGTATCCAGATACAGATCAGCGGCCCAAGAATCGGGATCAAGGAAAGATAGGCATATAGCGCGCTGAATCGCGCAGACCTGAACACGATGCGGAATGGAACGAACCATGCCGCCTCGAAGGCGACGAACGCTAGCAAATAGAGCATCGCGGCTTACCGGTGAGATTGACCCTGAGCGAAGCGCATTCCTGGTTTATTGTGCGCTGCAACTTGATTCTACCTACTCGTCAGCTGGGCCGATCCCCCCTGAGTAAGGGACTGCAAGCGAATGGGTTCGACCTCGAGTCCCTCCCCACTTGACGTTAGCGTGCGGCCGAAACTGCGGAGAATGAACGTGCGCATAGACCTCGTGAATGTGCCTCGATCATGGTCTGGAAGGGCGCGTGGTTTCCATACGCCGCGGTGGTGACGAGGATGAGCGCAGCCGCGGCGGCAACCGGTCGAAATGGTCTGAATTCAGAGCGCGTGAAAGCGCGAACAAAGAGCGCGCCAATTGCAGCGCCCAAAAGCCAGCCCGCGATGACTTCGGGAACCGTGTGCGCGTGATCGAAGACCCTGGCGACAGCAGTCAGCAGGCCGACAAGCAAGCCGGCGATGGCGCCGATGCCCGCGTTGCCTCCCATGCCCCGGGAAAGGAGTGCAATGGCGACGGTCCAGACCGCAGTCGACAAGGTCGTATGCCCGCTGATCATGCGAAATCCGATCGAGGAAATCTCGAACCCGCATCCGGCGTACAGGACTTTAGTGATGCCGGTGAGTGCCATGCCGGCCGACAGAAGCAGTATCCAGCGGATGGCCAGGCCGGGAGCTGATACTCCCAGCCAGACTGCGCATGAAATGGCGACTGGTAGCGTCAATGCGGCATCGCCGACATCGCTGATTGCGTTCCACATGGTCTCTTTGGGGAGAGAAGCTGCCGCAGCTTAGCGCAGCCAAAAGAAACTGCATTCAAGGTAATCGGGGGAGGCTGCTGCGGTGGCGGCTGGGGCAAGCTGATACAGCACGACGGCATATGCCGCGATGAAGCGCAGGAGGTCAAGGCAGATCGGGGCCGGAGTCGCCGGGCGGCCTCTTCATTTCGGAGCCTTTGGCTGCTGGAGTGTTGAACTGCCCGTGGACGGGTACAGAGATGGTGAACGCGGCTGGGAATTTGTCATTCCGCTTCTTTCAGACGATGTGTCTCCAAACTGGGAACCGCCTGTTGTGCCGCTATAGCGCCTCCCAATATCGGCGTTCACGCCACCCGCGGAGTAGCTTTGCATTTGGCCAGAGCCGTAGCTGGCACCACCGTACTGCGTGCCACCAGTCTGGCCGTAGCTGGCCACACCCAGACGCTGGCCGGCATTGGCGCCCCCGGCAACCAGCACGAATATCAAGAGGGATGGAAATTTCATCTGCAACCTCCGCTCGTGAATGTGTGCGCACAGGCCTTGTCTTGAGCGGCCCACGCTCGAACCGCAAGCGTTTATTGTGCGCTGCAACCTGATTCTACCGACTCGTCGGCTATGTCGATCCCTTCGAAGTAGGGGATTCCAGGTGATTGCCCCGGACTCGAATGGCTCCCCACCGCGGCCATCCCGAGGCCTGAGCACCCGCCGCAGCCGTCTGTCCGGCTGCGCCTGCTTTCCGATCATTGACGCCGCGCCGGCCACGCGGCGCAATCAGAACGGCAGCGGGCCCACCGCGGATTGCGGCGGCACCGGCGGGAACGCGATCAGTCCGGTCTGGCGCTGCAGCGCATAACGTACGTAGACGCCGGCATACCATTGGCGATAGTCTCGTGCGTTGTCGATGCCCACCAGGCCGCCCACATAGAGTTGCTGCGCCGCCTGGTATTCGATCGAGCCGACCAGGTTGTAGGCCAGGCCGGTCTTGGACTGGCCCGGGTAGACTGCGCTGGTCGCGTTGGTCAGGCCCTTGCTGTTGGCGGTGGCCACCGCGGCATTGGCCGCCGACTGGGCCGCCGCGTCAGTCGGGAAGTAGTTGGAGTCATCCTCGCTGAACGCCTGCACCCCGAGCGCGCCGCGCACGTTGTAGGCCAGCCGCCCGGTGCGGCCCGACAGCGAGAGCGGCACCGTGACCGCGAAGTAGGTCTGCGGGCTGAAGTACCCGCCCTGGCCGAAGGTGAAGTAGCGCAAGTTCTCCGCATACCCCATCGAGGTAAAGTTCACACCGCTCATCAGGCGCTGGTCTGGGGTGTCGATCACGCGCAGGTAGAAGCCGCCGCCGCCTTCCCAGCGCGTGTTGCGCTTGACGTCGTGGCCGGTCAGCAGGCCATAGCCGCCGTAGCCGTAGATGCCGAAGAGTCCGTCGTCCCAGCCGACGTCCGCGCGCGCGCTGCTGTTCATCACGCCGCCCCATTGCTGGCCCGTGCGCTCGTCGCGCACGCCTGCGTAGGACAACAGGCTGTCTGTCACTGGCCGGCGCGAAGCACCGAGCGACAGCGTGGTGCGCTGGGTCAGCGGCAGGTTCAGGCGCGCACCGGCGTTGACGTCGGTGTAGCGAAAGCCCAGCGGCGTGCTGCCCAGGTCGGCATTGAAACGGTCGGATTCGTAGGCTACGCCGAGCGCCACCCCAAAGGCGTTCTGCGTGCCCGCCGAAGCGGATTTCAGCGGGCTGCCGTTCAGGTTGACCGCCGCGCCGTTCACGCCATAAGCCAGCGGACCGCCGCCAAAGCGCGAGGCGTTGTTGAAGTCGCCGCCGACCGAACCGGCATCCAGCGCCACCGGCGTCACGCGTGCCACCAGCTTGCCGTTGCCCGCCGCCATCTTGGCCTCCGCCGTGACCTGCAACTCGGTGAGCTGGCTCATGCCGGAATCGCCGTTGCGCCCGCGCAGCATGGGGCCGCCCGCGAGCGTGGCGGTACGCTGGGACTCGATTTCCTGAAGTTCCTGCTGGGCTGTCCTGGGACCGGTCGGGTTGGCCTGCGAATCGGTGTCGGCCAACCACGGCGCGCGCGACTGGGCGCCGAGCGGCTGGCGGGCCGGCACGGCGGATGCGGCGCCGTAGCCGTCGGCTGCGGCCACTGTCTGGGCAGCGGGGTATTGCGGTGCCGGGTATGGTGGCGCCTGGTACGGCGCCGCATTCGGAAACGGCGCCGGATACTGCCCGGCCGGCTGCTGCGCCTGCGCAACAGGATAGGCAGGCGCAGCCGCCACGACCTTCGTGCTCTTGCCGCGCGTGGCACTGCTGGCGGCCGGCGCGCGCGGCGATGCGCTGGCCGGCTGCGGGTAGTAGGCCTGCGGCTGGATGGCCAATGCGCCCGCGGCCGGCGCCGTGCCGAGGGGCGCGGGGATATACGGCTGGCCGTAGGCCTGCGCGCTGGTATGCATCATCACCGGCGGGGGCAGGGCTGCTGCTGCGGTCGGCGCCGGCACGGCCACGTAGGGTGCCGGCGAGCCCGGGGGCGGCAGTTGCGAACTGCCGCGTTGGCCCGGCAGGCCGACAAAGGGGTTGGCAGGGACGCGGTCGAAGCCAGAGGCGTCAGGGCGGGCGCCGGGCGCGGCCCCGGCGGCGCTCTCTGCCGCCACCGCGGCGCGGAAATAGTCGGCCGCGCGCGACGTCTTGCCCTGCGCGCGGTAGAGGCGGCCGGCGGCGGTCAGCACTTTGGGCGACTTAGGCGCCTGCGCCAGCGCCATCTGCAAGGTGCCTTCGGCCCAGCTGAACTCCTTGGCGGCGGCGGCGGTACCGATTGCGGCCAGCATCAGGTCCAGGTTGCGCGGGTCTTTCTCCAGCACGCTTTCATACAGCGCGAGCGCCTTCTTGTTCTCGCCGGCCTGCGCGTACATGCGCGCCAGGCTCGCGCGCACGGCGCCGTTGCCGGGGCGCTCGGACAGCGCCGGGGCCAGCGTGTCGTAGGCCGCGACCAGGTCGCCGGCTTCGGTCAGCGCATCGGCCTGGCGCACGATATAGGCCACGCGCACATCGTCGTAGTCGCGCCGCTGGGGCTGGCTCATGCTGGCGCCCGCCAGCTGGCGCAGCACGCCGGCCAGCTCTACGTCCTGCCTGGTCTTGAGCAGGATGGCGGCGTACTGCAGCTGCATGCCGACGTCCGCGCGCGGCGTGCGGCTCATCACGCTGCGCATCAGCGACAGCGCGCGCACCTCGTCGCCGGCATCGGCGTAGGCCAGTGCCAGCGCGCCAAGCTGGTCGGCATCCTGCTGGGCATAGCGCTCAGCCTCCTGCAGCACGGCCAGCGCGGCGCGCTGCTGGCCGGCCGCGGCCAACTCGCCGGCGCGCGCGGCCTCGGCGTGCACCCACAGGCGACGCTGCAGCGTGCCCATGTCGCGCGTGCGGTTCTGCGGCGGGATCCGTTCGAGCGCATCGAGCCCGCCTTGCCAGTCGCCGGTCTCGGCCGACAGCAGGGCGCTGGCGTAGAGTGCGTCCGGCATGTCGGGGTTGGACAGCAGCAGGCCGTCCATGATGCCGCGCGCCTGCTCCTTCTGGCCCACCGAGGCAAAGGCGCGCGCCGCGTCCAGGCGTACCCACGGGTTGGTGGGATCGGCTGCCATGGCGTCTTCGAGCGCGCGGCGCGCGCCGGCGGTGTCGCCACGCTTCAGGGCGGCACGCGCCTGGGCACGCGCTTCGTCGGCGCGCAGCTTGCCGAGCGAGCCGACCTTCTCCTGCTGGGCCGGCGTGAGGTTCTGCACCATGGCCAGCGCTTCTGCGCTCTTGTTCTGCGCCGACAGCACGCCCACCAGCCCGCGCGTGGCGTCGGGATTGTCCGGATGCTGTTTGAGCACGCGGCGGTAGACGGCCTCGGCCTGCGCGTACTGGCCTTCCTCGGCCATCAGGTCGGCCAGGGCGACCTGAGCGGAGGGCTCGCGCGCGTCCAGCTTGATGGCACGTTCGAGCAGGCGGCGCGCTTCGGCGCGGTTGCCGGTGTTGCGCGCTGCGCTGGCCTGCTCGGAGAGCAACCAGTAGGTGGCGCTGTTCTGCGCTGCACGGTAGCGGCCGCCCGCGCCGCGCCTGGTGGCCTGCTCGAAATAGTCCACCGCCTCGGCGAACTTCTCCTGCTTGAGCCGCAGCACGCCCATGCCGCCGAGCGCGTCGGCATCGTCGGCGTGTTGCGCCAGGGCGCTCTGGAAGCGCTCGCCGGCGCGTTCGAGATTGCCCGCGTCGAGGGCGTCGAAGCCCTGCTGCACAAGCTGGCGCACCGGGCTCACGCTGGCGCCGGACACGCGCGCGCCATCCTGCTGTGGCTGCGGCTGGATCCTGACGGCATCGAGCTTCGCGCGGATGGTGGCATCGTCGGGATGGCTGGCCAGCCACGCCTGGTACAGCGGCGCATCGGCCGGGCGCCCGCCCAACCAGGTCAACGCGCGGCGCCAGTTCTCGCGCGCCTGACCCGCCACGTCGGGGCTCTTGCTGAGCGCTTCGAGCCCGCGGATGCCTTCGCGCCGGGTGGATTCGCGGTAGGTCAGGTGCTGGGCCAGGGCGAGCTGGGCGCGGTGGTCGGACGGATTGGCGCGCGCGAGCTGCTCCAGGCCCTTGCGGGCCTCTTCCCAGCCTTGCGCGGTGCCGCCCAGGGTCTGGTAATACTCGAGCGCGAGGTTGCCTTGCGGCGCGGCGCCGCCGGCGGCCTGCTGGTAGCGCTTGACCGCTTCCTCGCTCTGGCCGCTGCGTGCGAGCTGGCGCGCCTGCTCGAGCTGCTGGCCGGTGCCGCCGCTGGTGATAAGCTGCGTCAGACGCGCCACCTGAGACGAGCCGGGCTGGGCTTTCTGGAGCCGCTCGAGGTAGGAGCGCGCCGCATCGGCACGGCCCGACTCGGCCTCGGCCACGCCCATTCCGTACAGCGCCTCGGGCTGGTTGGGATTGAGGCGCAGGATTTTCTGCCACGCTTCGGCGGCGCGGTCGCTGCGGCCGCGTTGCTGCCAGTACTTGCCCTGGTCCACCAGCAGTTTGACCGGGTCCTCCTGGGCGGCGGCGGCTGCGGTGAATGCGGTCAGCAGGCTCAGCACGAGCGTTTTCGCGCGCAGTTGCCTGGCGCGTGGCGCCCGCAGGGAAATGGTCGCGCGTCCGTTCATGGCCGGGCGCTTGCGGTTCGGCATTCTTTCTCCCACTCCAGCTCGAGTTGCCCCGAAAGGGCGAACCGGTAGCGGCCTTCGGCAAAGCCGAGGCCGAATAGTCCCAATACGGTGTCGTAATACGTGGCGGCGGGCTTGCCCGCGGCTGCCGCGCCGAGCATGGCCTCGGCGCGCGCGCGCTGCGCCGCGGCGGCCGGCGATCCGGCCGCCTGCAGGAAGGGCACCAGCGCGGCGGAAAAGCCGGCCGGGCCTTCGCCCTCGAGCGCGCCGCTGCCGGCGTGCATGCGCTCGGGCGGGGCGGCGCGCCCCACCATGCGCTGCGCCTGCGGCGCCATCACCTTCATCAGCACACGCCCGGCGGCATCGCCACGCGGCGTCATGCCGGCCCACAGGTAGACCCGGATCGCGTCATAGCTGCTCACGTCGCCGTTGACGGGGTCGGTAAGGAAACCCATGCCGCCCTGGTCGGTGCGGTATGCCGACCAGTCGGGCACGATGCCCTGTCTCGCCACTGCCTCGACCAGGCGCCCGGCCTGCGTGGCAAGCGTGCCCCACGGCCCGGACGGATCGCCGCCGGCCAACCGGCGCAGCAACGGCACCGGCAGGTAGCTGGCGTTGAGGCGCCACTGGCGCGCGCCGTCTTCCTTGCCTTCGGCAAAGCCCTGCGGCCCCGGCAGCAACATGGCACCGAAGCCCGGCAGCGACACCACTTCCTCGCGCGCCACCAGCTTCAGCAGTGCGCGCGCCTGCCCGGCATAGCGCGGCTGGCGCCACACGCGGGCCGCCTCGAACAGCGCGAAGGCAAACCACAGATCGGCGTCCGAGGCGGAGTTGGCGTCGATCACGCCCCACGAACCGTCGGTGCGATGGCCCCATTGCCAGGCCGGCAGCTTGTCCTGCAGGCTGCCCGCGCCGAGGTTGGCGATGCTCCATTGCCAGAGGCGGTCGAATGTGGCGCGGTCATTGGCGATCAGCGCGAACACCATGCCGTAGGACTGGCCCTCGGAGGTGCTGTGCTGCTCGCGCGTGGACGGGTCCAGCACGCGGCCGTCGGCCTGCACGAAGGACGACAGGAAGTGCTGGTACAGCGGCCAGGGGCAGGAGGAGGGCGCAGCGGCGCCCGCCAGCGTCGGCCAGCCTCCCAGCGCCGGCAGGGCGGCCAGCGGTGCGAGCCGGGCCATCGCGCCAAGCCCCGGCAGGCGCGCCAGCCAGCGGCGGCGCGGCTGGTTGACGTTCACGTGGGTTCTCCCCGCTTGCGCCGGTTGGCACGCGCGCGCAACGAGACGAACAGCAAGGCCGCCAGCAACAGCGCGGCGCCGCCGATCATCGGCACCATGGTCAGCGACCGCCGCGACAGCCACCACTGCGCATAGGTCCACGGCGGCAGCTTGCCCACATGGTAGTTCTGCTGCGCCGCCAGGCTCTCGACCTCCTTGCCGTGCACCAGCGCCAGGCTGCCCTGCACGCGCTTCACCTGCTCGGGATCAAGCAGCACCTCGGTCATCGCCAGCAGGCCCTGGGGCGCATTGCTGGCCAGCGCCACCACGCTGCGCCCGGGCGCCAGCGGCGACTCGAAGCCGCTGAGCACGGCGTCCGTGCTGACGCTGGTGAGCGACAGGCGCGTCTCCACGGGACGGTTGCGCGTACCGTCGGCGCCGTTCCACCAGCCCATCACGGTGGAGACGATGTCGGTCAGCGCAAAGTGTTTTTCATTGCCCGCCAGCGAGACCGGCATGCGCGCGGCCCACTGGGTGAAGAGCGGCTGGTTCTGCGTGGTGCCGATCACCAGCAGGTCGCGCGCGGCCATCTTCCCGACCTGGGCCGCGCCGGCCACCGCCACGCCGGTGGCGGGGTGGCCGGTGGATTCGCCCATGCGGCCCATCAGCGTGAGATAGGCGGAGTAGTCCTCGGCGCCGGGCTTGTCCGGAAGGATCACCGCGGTCTCGGCGAGGTCGGCCAGGCGCGTGAAGGGGAAGCCGCTGTTGCCGAACACCGCCAGATCCGGCAGCGCGATAAAGTGCGGCAGGCCGGAGACGTCGATGGTGGAGTCGGGATCGATGGCGCCCTTGACGTTGTCGATCAGCACGTCCTTGCAGGCGCCTTGCTTGAGATAGTCGTAGTAGAAATGGAACTGCAGCTGCGACTGCGCGGGCAGCATGAACAGTGGCAGCTCGATACGCTCATCCACCGGCACCGAGCCGTCCGGCAACACCTTGGCCAGCAGCTGGCTGGCGCGGCCGTCCGGGTTCTTGACCGGGCGCAGGGCGTAGGCGCGCAGGAACTGCTGGTTGACGTTGATGTTGAGCGTGGACTTGTCCAGCGCCGGGCGCGGTGTGTAGCGGTACTTCAGTTCGATCGGGATGCCCTTGCTGCGCCAGCCGAATAGGTCCGGCGGCAGGCGGAAGTTCACGCGCACCAGGTCGGGGCTGTAGCCCGAGACGTTGAGGTCGCGCACCTCGACGAGTTCACCGAAACGAACCGGGCGGTCGCTGCGGATCCAGTTGGGCGCGTCATAGGGCACGCGCGGCGCGCCCTCGTCGAGCTTGCTGATGGTGGCGCTCTGGCCGGAGAGTGCGCGTGCGCCCAGCGTAAGTGCGCGCGCGGCGGTCTTGAGCTCGGCGCTGTCGCGGCCCATCACCAGCAGCAACTTGGCGTTGGCATCGCCGGGATTGGGCACCACCGCGAGCGCCGGGCCGTTGATGGCCGGCACCGCCACGCCGGCCGGCTTTTCGTCGTTGGTGACAAACACCACTGCGTTGCCGCTGGCGGGCACCTGGTTGAGGGCGGCGGCAAACGACGCCCCGCGATAGCCGGCCAGCGCGCCGAACCACGACGACACCGCGCCGGCGGCTTCCAGCGTGGCGGCCGAGGGCTGGCCCGCGAACACGAAGGGCAGCCTGAGGCGGCCCACGTCGCGGCGGTCGAAGAACGGCAGCGGCAGCAGCGAGAGTTCATTGGCCAGTGCCACTGGCGCGAGCGTCAGCTCCAGCATGCTGCTGTTGCCCACAGTGGCCCACAGGCTGGAGTGGAATGGGTCCTCGCACTCAGTGGTGTAGTGGCCGATCAGCTGCAGGTTGAGCCGGTTGAACTCGGTGATCAGGCGCGGCGAGATGGTGAGGTCGCGCTCCAGGCTGGTGCCCGCGGTTTCCCTGGGCACCGGCACGGTGGCAGCGACCTCGCCATTGACCATGACGTTGATGTGCGAGAGCGACGGGATCAGCGCGGGCGAGTACGTATAGCGCAGCTTGAGCCTGGCCGCGGTCACCACTTCGTCGGCCCGGATCGAGAATGGCACGCCGTTGATGGCGTCCACCCCGCGCAACTGGAACGGGGCGTCGGCGCCGAGTTGCTTGAGGGGGATTTGCACGGTGCGGCTGCCGCTGCGCGGCGCGGCGGGTGCGGCCGCAAGACCGGCACCGGCAGCCTGCGCGGCAACCGTGTCGCGCAAGATATCCGACTGGGCGGGGCGCTGTGCGCCGGCGGGGTGCACCGCCAGCATGGCGAGCGCGAACAGGGTGCCCATGCGGGTGAGTGCGGGCAGGCGTGGTGTCTGGTTCAAACGCATTCTCTTCTTGTGCCAGTGGTCCGTTGCATGTGGTGCGCCGCAGCCGGACGGGACGCGGCGCGTGAACGGCTCTGGCTGGTCAATTGGCGGAAGCGCCGGGCTCGGGCCGGCGCAGCAGCCGGCGCATCTCGCGGCTCAGGTGGAACATCACGTTATGGAAGCCGAGCAGGCCGATGCGCAGGATCTGGCCGGCCGCCATGCCGGGCGCGTCCGGGCGCTTGCGGCCCCACGAATCGATCCAGGCGTCGGCGCGGGCGAAGGTGCACTGGATGAAGGCCATCTCCTCGCGCGGGCTCATCTCCCCCAGCACCAGCCCGGTGTGCGACTCGCCCTGGAACACCACCCTGGCGGGGAACATGTGCTCGTCGTGTTGCAGGTACAGCGAGATCCGCACTGGCTCGCCCACCTGGGCCTCGACGCCATGCGGCAGCCGGATGCCGATGCCGCCTTCGGCAAAGTCGATGGTTTCGCATACCACGGCGCGGCCGTCGCCGAAGTGCAGCGTGGCCGGCAGCTTCATCGCCACGCGGTGCGCCTCGCGGATCTGGCGCGTCTCGCTGGCCGCGGCAATGGACGCGCCCAGGATGATGAGGTTGTAGAAGGTCCAGGCCAGGTTGAGCACCACCGTAGTGGCCTCCTGGTGCCACACGAACAGCCGCAGCAGGCCCACCACCACGCCCAGCAGGTTGAACAGCAGCAGCACCAGGTAGGGGCGCGAGATGACCCAGTCGAAGTACGCTTCCTCGATCACGCCGCCCTTGGGCGTCACGTTGAACTTGCCGGCCGCCGGGTTGACGAAGGCCACCAGCACCGGGCGCATGATGTACCACGCCAGCACCGATTCGTAGACCTCGTTCCAGAAGGAATGGCGGAACTTGCCCTGGATGCGCGAGTTGGTCATGTTCGCGTGCAGCATGTGCGGCAGCGCGAAGATGGCGATGGTCAGCGCCGAGGCCTGGATCACGTGCGCGCCGAACAGCAGGTAGGCCAGCGGCGCGGTCAGGAACACCAGCCGCGGCAGCCCGTAGAAGAAGTGCAGCATGGCGTTGAGGTAGCACAGCCTCTGCGGCAGCGACAGGCCCGGGCCTAGCAAAGGGTTGTCCACCCGGCAGATCTGCGCCATGCCGCGCGCCCAGCGGATGCGCTGGCCGACGTGGCCGGACAGGCTTTCGGTGGCCAGCCCGGCCGCCTGCGGAATCGCCAGGTAGGCCGTGCCGTAGCCCTTGCGGTGCAGCTTGAGCGCGGTGTGGGCGTCCTCGGTCACGGTCTCCACCGCAATGCCGCCCACTTCGAGCAGCGGCGCGCGGCGGATGATGGCGCACGAGCCGCAGAAGAAGGTGGCGTCCCACAGGTCGTTGCCGTCCTGCACCAGGCCGTAGAACAGCTCGCCCTCGTTGGGCACCTCCTGGAAAGTGCGCAGGTTTTTCTCGAACGGATCGGGCGAGAAGAAATAGTGCGGCGTCTGCAGCATGGCCAGCTTGCGGTCCTTGATGAACCAGCCCATGCAGATCTGCAGGAAAGAGCGCGTGGGAATGTGGTCGCAGTCGAAGATCGCCACGTACTCGCCGTGGGTGTTCTTGAGCGCCTCGTTGATATTGCCGGCCTTGGCGTGGCGGTTGTGGTTGCGCGTCACGTGGGTGACGCCCACCTTCTCGCAGAACGCGCGGAACTCCTCGCGGCGGCCATCGTCGAGCACGTAGACGTTGATCTTGTCGCGCGGCCAGTCCATCGACATGGCGGCGAACACCGTGGGCTTCACCACCGACAGCGGCTCGTTGTAGGTGGGGATGAAGATGTCGACGGTGGGCCAGGTGGCGCTGTCCGCGGGCATCGGCACCGGACGGCGCTTCAACGGCCAGGCCGTCTGGAAGTAGCCGAGCAGGAGGACCACGAAGGCATACAGCTCGGCCAGCACCAGGCCGATGCCGAACGCCGCGTCGACCCAATTGCCCAGGCTTATCGTCTCCGTCAGCCGCCAGTACATATAGCGGCTGGACACCGCGACCGACAGCACCACCATCATCAGGGTGGCGAGATGGCCCTTGACCCGGTTCAGCCACATGGCCAGCACGATGCAGGCCGTGACAAAGCCGACTTGCTGCCAGAATTCCAGCGGCACCGTGACCACCAGCGCAAACATGAACAGCGCCAGCACCAGCGCCAGGGTGCGTACCGGCCTGCGGTTCCACAGCGGCAGTTCCACGAAGCCATTGCCGAACCGCTGCAAGGCCGCCGACAACGCGTTGGGGGAGCGCATGGACTGGTCTGGCTTCACGCGGCTTCTCCATGGGCCGCCATGACGCGGCGCAGCCACGCGGCGCAGCGCTGCAGGTCGTGCGTGGCCTGGCTATGTGGGTTGTACTCGAGCACGCTGCGGTCGTAGGCAAGCGCCTCGGCCACGGCCTGGTCCTGGTGGATCACCCCCAGCACGCGCTCGCCGAGCTGGGCGCGCAGCACTTGCACCACGTCCTTGCCAAGCTGGCGGCTCACGTCCACCTGGTTGATGACCAGCACGTGGCCTAGGTAATCGGGACGGCCTTCGCAATAGGTGCGGATCAGGTCTTCCATCAGGGGCATGGTGGCGTACGAGGCGGCGTCCGGCAGCGAGACCATCACGCAAAGCTGCGCGCATGACAGCGCCTGCCGCATGTAGGGCGAAGGGCCCGGCGGCGTATCGATGACCACAACGTCGTCGCGCCCCAGGCCCAGCGTGCCGAGCTGCGTGCGCAGCCAGCCAGGATGGGTGACGAGATGGGCCTCGAAGGCGGAGCGGTCCGCTTCGTTGAGCGCGCCGAACGGCATCAGCACCACGCGAGAGCGGCCGCGGTACATGCTCTGCTGCCAGGCCTCGCCTGCCAGCGTGGCGCGCGCGTGGCCCGACACCTCGTGCGGCGGCATGCCGAAATGCAGGCGCAGTGCATTCTGCGGGTCAAGGTCGACGGCGAGGACGTGCTCGCCGGCCATGGTCAGGGCTTCGGCGAGGTTGGCCGACAGCGTGGTCTTGCCCACACCGCCCTTGGCCGAGACGACTGCAATGATTTTCACGAGCGATTCAGCCGATCGAGGAAGGAACGGCGGGCGGGCACTCGCTCGCTGGCCGGAGCCGGCTGCGGGCGGCCTTCGAGCCGCGCGAATACGCGCGACAGTTCGGTGCCGGCAGCGACCGGCTGGGCAGGCTGGATCGGGCTTGCCCGCTCCGGCTCGGCGGGCTCGGGTGTGGGCGTCCAGATGGCGGCGGGGCAGGAGGATGCTGCAGGCTCGGCAGCAGGAGTGAGACCGGATGCGTGGCCAGATGCGGGACCTGAAGCGGGCGGCACCGCCGGGACAGCCTGGGCCAGCGTCTGCGGCGCCGGCAGCATGCCTTCGGGCGTGCGAAAGCGCGGCGCCATCGCGGGCGCCTCGACCGGGTTTGCCATCGGCTTTCCCGCGGCCGTCATGGCCGGCGACGCTACGGGCGCAACGGGTGCCGCCGCAGGCTGTCCAGCGCTATGCACCGGCGGCACGAGGCCGGCGCCGTCCACCCGCACCGCCGACAGCAGCGGCCAACGCTCGCGCGCTTGCGCCGCGGCGTCCTCGCGCACGATCTCTTTATAGGCTTCCGGCTTGCCGCCAAAGCGCTGGAACAGCTGGGACAGGTCGTCTAACTGGCTCATGGTTCTGACTCACGGAGAGGAGTGCTGTTGCTGGGGAGGCCGGCCCGGCAGGGCGGGCCCGCGTCGCCTCAACGGCCAAACCGGAATTCCAGGCACCCGGCAGCATCGATCGGCGTACTTTGGCTGACCTTCAGGGTGTCGGACGAACCCAGCATGCGAAACCAGTGCTGGTAGGCCCCTTCCAGGAATGCCGGCGACCAGCTGCCGGATGACTCGCCGAGCGCTGCCTGCAGCGGCGCGCAGTAGTGGCGGATCACCAGCGCGCCGCCAGCATCCTCGATGCTGGCCCATCCCCAGTCCACGTCCAGCCAGATCTGCGCAAGCGCCCGCTCGAGTTCGGCCAGCGTGGCGCAGTTGCCCGGATCAAACCGCTGGGCAAACCGCACGCCAACGCGCCACATGAAGGCGCGCAGGCTGGGCGGGTCCATCACCCCCGAGAGTTCCTCGGCCAACGCCGTCAGCACGTCACGCCATTGCGAGGAGCAGTGGCGCTCGGTCAGGTATTGCAAGATCGCTTGATTCATCCCTAAAAAAATCCTGTCCTATGAAAACCTGGCGCAGCCGCACCCGTGCTAAGGCGCGCAAGCCCAATCGGCGGCTCCGGCGTTCGCAAATCCGCATTGCGCGGGCCGCAATCGGCGAGCCTGACAGCTTCCCTCCGCGGTGGGAAGCCTCCCCCTGCTAAAGCGGGGAAACGCAATTTGCAAACATGGGGAATTCTGATTCGCCGCCGGGCCCTTATCGCTCCGATATCCGTGAGGAGTATGCGCATTGGTCCAGCGCGACTTTTGCGTCATTGACGTCGATACGATGATGGCAATCAGGAGAACGGCGTGAACCGGAGCCGCCAGCAGGCGCAAGCACAGCTTTCAGTGGATTGACGGGACATAAGACGGCAGAAGGGCGTACAAAAAATCTAAAGATGCTAAGCAGCAGTGCATCGTGAAGGGACGCGAGCTCTTCGAAGAAATGGGGATCGGTACTTCGCGCCCCTGATTTCTGTGCAGTGGTACCAGCCTGCCTCAGATTCCGCGCACTGCCAGCAAGTTGACAGCGCCAGCTTTCTAGCCATCCTTGCAACCACGCCTCCTCCTAACCTGGCGTCGGCCAGGAGAGGCAGGGAGCGATGATGCAGGTTACTGTTACGGAGCAACCACGAACACATCTGTGCGATTCGCCGTATTGCCTGAGTTCGCCTGGACAAAGAAGGGCACAAAGGCATTTCCCATTGTCGCCAACCCTTCATAGTCGCCGACAAAGAAGCCCGATGCCGCCGGCGCCGTCTTCATATCGAAGGGACCGGCCAGATGGACTTCGCCGCCGAACGAAACGCCCCCGTTGCCCGAGGTGGTGAGCCAGTAGTCCGTAGGCAGCGTGGTGGTGTTGCCGGTGGCCAGGTTGCGGAAATCGTAGTAGGTAACAGCAACGATTCCGGCAGAATTGACTCGCACGGACGGCGTGAATGCGGGACGTCCGGTAGGCGTATTGACGCGAATCGGAGTGCTCCAGGTCTGGCCGCCGTCGCGTGATGTCGACATGGCGATCTCATCGTACAGCCCGCCATTGAAGCGCGAATCCTGCCACACCACGTAGAGTTGCCCGGTTGCCGGGTCGATGGCCGGCTCGGGAATGATGTCCCCGGTGCGCACTGCTTCGCCGGTATTGGGATCCGTCACCCCCACCGTGCGCATGTCGGCGATGACGTTAGGCTTGCTCCAGGTGGCGCCATCGTCGGTCGACATGACGAACGCGAGCTTGGACGCGGTGATATTGAAGGGCGGCCTGATGAGGTTGAAGAAGTTGTAGAGCGTGCCGGTCTGCGAGTTGACCACGATCTGGTTTCCAATGGTCTGCTGCCGCGACGGGGTGTTCACGATCACTTTCGGCGGGCTCCAGGTCAGGCCGCCGTCGACAGTCTTGGAGAACAGCGCGGGTCCGCGGAAGGCGGCGGTGTGCAAATTGGCATACGGATTGGCATTCGGCTGCTCGAGACGGTCCCATACGGCGTAGGCAACGCCAGGGGTGACCGGATTGGCCGTCACCGATTCCTTGTCGTTGAAGAACTGCGAAGAGGGTTCGTTATCCGCAATGATGACACTTAGGTTTTGCCAACTCTTGCCGCCATCGCGCGAGACCGCGGCGCCGACCGCGTTGCTGTTGTTGGAGCGGTTGAACGAAATCGAGATCGCATAGGCGGTGCCGTCGGGCCCGATCGACACCCACGGGTCGGAGGCGCGCTCGTAACCGAGCCCGCCGGCGCAGGCACTGAACGGCAGGGCCGTCTGCGTCCAGGTCTTGCCGCCATCGAAGGAGGAACCGGCAACCAGACCACGTGCGCCGCCATCCGACCAGCGGTCCTGCTGCCACACGCCAATGAAATTGGTGGGGTTGGCGGGATTGATGGCCAGATAAGGTTCGACCTCTGCATTCAAATAATTTATGCCGGTGCCGCCGCCAACGGTGCATCCGGCAAATGGGCTGGGGCCGGAAACCAGCGTGGCCGCCTGGCTGGGAGGGCTGACCGTCAAGGCTGCGCAGAGCGCGGTTCCGGCTAGCAACGGGATAAGCTTGTTATTGCAATGCATGAGGACCTCCTCCAATTGCAGACGGCTCGCCTCAGCTTAGGCAACTTGTCTCGTTGGCAAGATGACGAATTGTTAATTCTGTATGAGACCTGGCTTTTTGACCTCCGGCTTACAAGCGGTGCTTTCCTGAACCATGTTTCGGCTGGGGCAGGGCGATGGCAAGGGATGGAGCGGATGCCACCCGCGCGGCCCGGCGTTCATGCAATGCAGTTTGCCGCCGCGGCGCTGTCCCCAGGGGGCGGCGCTGGGTTACGCCGGTCGCAGCGTCTTGTGCTGCACTTTTCGGTTCGAAGCAAAGCGGGCCTCATGGCTTGTGTTTGCCGCTCGAACGTCTAGCGTGAAAGGAAGGGAGGCGAATACAAGCTGACCAACAATGTCTTGACTGGAGGTGCTGCGATGACTACTCGACGAACATTTTTGAGGGGTATATCGAGCGTTGTTGCGGCCGCAGTGGGTGGCATCGAGTCCCCGGCAAATGCACAAGCGGGGAAGCTTGACGAGAACGATCCACAAGCCGTCTCACTAGGATACAAGCACGAAACAACGAAGGTCGATAAGGCCAAATTTCCAAGGCACGAGGCAAGCCAGAAGTGCAGCAACTGCCAATTGTTTCAAGGAAAAGCCGGCGACGCGTGGGGACCCTGTCCCATTTTCAGTAATAAGCAGGTCGCAGCAAACGGTTGGTGCAACTCTTACGTGAAGAAGGTTTGAAAAATCTAATACGCCTCTATTTCTAAGCGCGCTATCTCACATGAACGGAGACAGCAATGAAAAAGCTAGCCTTCCTCGCCGCCCTTTCGCTTACGGCTGTTGCGGCTTGGGCCCAGGGCGGCCGCTACGGCTCCCCTCCAACACCAGGGACTGACACTGGCAGGCGCGCGGAGCCGTCTGGGCAGGCTGCCAGCGGTGCCTCCGGCGAGAGCGCCAAAAAGGACAAGAGCGCAGCTCACGGCGATATATGGGGCGTGCAGGCGGCCAAGGCGCCTCGGCAGCGGCCACGCGTAGCCACCCCGCGTCGGCCCCAAAGGGCCAGCCCTGACCTGCGGAGGACAGGGGCGGTGCAATCAGAACCGCCTTCTTGCTCAAGAAGCACAACCTCGAGTCAAGGTCGCCGACGGAGGGTGCCTCAGCGGCCCGATTCACTGTCAAATTTTATTGAACATTTTGTCAATTTGAATCGGGATTGTATAGCGGTGTTATCCAAGCAAGAATGCTAGGCTGACCGCGATGGGGACCCGCCCACGCCCGAGGAAGCTTCCGCTTCCTTCTGTCGCCACCGTCGTCGGCGATGCACTGCAGTCTTCATCGCCGGCACGGACAATCGCGATTCCGGCACCGCATCCAGAGTGCTGCGCTGCGGCAGCCCTGCCGGCATCGCGTGACGCCAGCCCGACATAAGCTACGATTATTCACAGACGGCTCGTGCCTCGAAACAGCCCATGGAGACAAACAATGCAGACGCCTGACCAATCCCAAGGCATCGACTTCCCGCTTGAGGGCGTGCGCGTACTCGACCTGTCGCGAGTGTTTGCGGGACCGCTGTGTGGCCAGGTCCTGGCCGATTTCGGCGCTGAGGTGGTCAAGGTGGAACACCCCGGCCGCGGCGACGACACGCGCGACTGGGGCATGCGCATCGGCAAGACCGAGACCACCTACTACAACAGCATGAACCGCAACAAGCGGTCCATCACGCTGGATCTGCAGAGCAAGGAAGGCGTGCAGATTGTCTACGACCTGCTGCCGCAGTTCGACGTGGTCATCCACAATTTCAAGACCGGCGGGGCTGAGAAGCTTGGCCTCGGCTACGAACAGCTCAAGGCCATCAAGCCCGAGCTGATTTACTGCGCGGTTTCCGGCTACAACACCAGCGGCCCCGAGGCCAAGCGTCCCGGTTACGACCTGGTGATCCAGGGTGAGGCCGGGCTCATGGCGCTCAACGGCGAAGCCGACACGCCGCCGCTGAAGTTCGGCGTAGCCGTGGTGGACCTGATGACCGGCATGTATGCCGCGCAGGCGGTGCTGGCGGCCTTGTTCCGCCGCGAGCGCAAGGGCAAGGGCCAGCTGATCGAGATGGCGCTGTACGACTGCGGGCTGATGGTTACCGGCTATTACGGCCTGGACGCCATGCTGCTCGGGCGCGACCCCGCACGCTATGGCAATGCCCATCCGTCCATCGTGCCCTATGGCATGTTCGAGTCCGCCGATGGCCCGCTGATCATCGCCGTGGGCAACAACAGCCAGTTCGACAAGTTCTGCCGCCAGGTCATCGAGCGTCCGGACATCGTCGAGGACCCGCGCTATGCCACCAATGTGGAGCGCGCCAAAAACCGCGAGACCTTGACCCCCATGATCACGGGCCTGATCCGCGGCTTTGCGCGCGACCTGCTGCTGGAGCGCATGACGGCCTGCGGCATTCCTTGCGGTAAGGTGGCGGGACTGCATGAGGCATTGACCAGCGAGCGGACCCGCGAGGGCGGCCTGCTGCGCGAGATGCCCCATCCCGTGGCAGGCAGCACGCACGTGTTCGCGCCCCCTTACCGCCTGGATGGCCAGCGCCTGCCGATCCGCAACGCGCCCCCGACGCTGGGCGAGGGCACGCGGGCAGTTCTGCAGAACCTGCTGCAGATGAGCGATGACCAGCTGCAGGCACTGCAGGCCCGCGGCGTGCTGACGCTGCCCGAGACACCACAGCAGGCCTGAGCATTCGTGCCGCGCGGACGCACATGAACGTCCGCGCAGCCCTGCCCGGCAAGGGGGCTTGGGTTCCCTTGCACTGATTCAACTGGAACAACAATCGTGCGTACTCGAAATTTCACCCGTATGGTCCACTCCCGGCGTCGTGCCATCCTGGCCCTGGCCGCGGTGCCGCTGCTGGTCGGCAGCGCTTTCGCGCAATCCTGGCCGAACAAGCCGATCAAGCTCGTCGTGCCGTTCCCGCCGGGCGGGCCCACGGATACGGCGTCGCGTATCGTCGGCCAGAAGCTGGCCGAGCGCCTCAAGCAGCCGGTGGTGGTGGAGAACCGCGCCGGTGCATCGGGTTCCATCGCTGCCGCCCAGGTGGCCAAGAGCGCGCCCGACGGCTACACGCTGATGATGCTGGCCACGCCCACGCTGCTGGCGCCGCACCTGTACAAGAAGGCGGGCTACGACACGACCAGGGACTTCACGCCCGTCGCCACCGTCTATGACCTGCCGATCGTGGTGGTGGTCAACCCGACGCTGCTGCCCAGCGTGACGGACCTGCCCAAGCTGATCGCACAGGCCAAGGCACAGCCGGGCAAGCTCAACTACACCAGCTCCGGCGCGGGCAGCTTCGGCCACCTGAGCATGGAACTGCTCAAGCAGATGGGCGGCTTCGAGATGCAGCACGTGCCCTACAAGGGCGGCGTGCCCGCGATCAGCGACACCCTCGGTGGCCAGGTCCCGATCATGTACGCCGACCTCGTCGCCGCGCTGCCGCACATCCAGGCGGGCAAGCTGCGCGCCATCGCGGTCGGCTCGCCGCAGCGCGTGAGCATGCTGCCCGACGTCAAGACCATTGCCGAGCAAGGCTTCAAGGGCTACGACGCCGTTTCCTGGGGCGGCCTGCTGGCGCCGCCGGGAACGCCCAAAGAGGTGGTGGACCGCGTTTCGGGCGAGGTCGGCAAGATCCTGGCCGACAAGGATGTCCAGGACAAATTGCTGAAGGCCGGTGCCATTGCCAACTACCAGGCGCCGGCACAGATGGCCCAGCGCATCCAGCAGGACTATGCCAAGTGGGGCAAGGTGATCCGCGACAAAGGCATCGCGGTCGAGTAAGCGTCTGCAAGCCGGGCACGCTGCAATGGCGTGCCCGGTGCCAGTTGGCGAGGGCGGACTGCTGTGTTTATTACAGCCTGACATGGCGCCTGCCGCCTTGACTGGTGTTGTTGCTGAAAACGAGATGAGACCCTTTCCCGGAAAACGCTGAAGACCCGAAAGCATGCCAGTCAGCACATGAGGCTGACTGGCATGCTTTGCCTTGGATGGAAGAGATTCACTTCTTGCTTTGAGAATGCGCGTCAAAGCGCGCGACTTCTTCGAGCAGCATCGGCGCACCCATGCTGTTCGCGTGCAAGCCTAGAACACTGACGCCTTGAAGGACAGCGGCGATCTCTTCCTTGGTGGCGCCGAGCTCGAGCGCCCGGCGGATATGGCGCCGCGTACCAGGACCGTACATGTGCGTGCAGGATACATCGACGGCTATGGAGATGAACTCCCAGACCTTTGGCTCTATCAGCCCCTTGGTCATAGGATGCATGGCCATGTCGAGGAATTTCTCGGTCCAGATGGGGTCTAGCTCGGTGAAGCTGTTCCACTCCGGATTCCAATAGCCGCTCGCGCGCAAGCTGTCGCTGATGGGCGTGGCTGGCAGGGTGCTTGTACCGGTGTACTTGTCGTCGTGCATGGCGGTCAGTTCAAGGAGGGCTTGTAGTTGATGGCACGTAGTGCCTGACCCGTCCGCTCGTTCTCCCGCTTGAGCGTCTTCTCCAAATCGGCCGTCGTCTGCGTGAGACTCCCTGGGTTCATTCCAAGTGCCGCAAGCTGGCTCTTCACCGAAGGGGATGAGACGGCCTTGAGTAGCTCCCTCTGCAGCCTGCTGCGGATGGCAGCCGGCACGTCTGGCGTGGACCAGACGCTGGTGCCCATGATCTGGCTGAGATTTGGATAGCCCGCTTCCGCCATTGTCGGCACATCGGGCAGGAACGGCGAACGCTCGGCCGATGTCACCGCCAGCGCCCGGACCTTGCCGGGTTTCACGAGCGCAAGCGCGGTGCCCATGCCGTCAAACATGAACTGAATCTGGCCGCCCATCAGGTCGGTGAGCGCAGGGGGCGAGCCCTTGTAGCCGACGTGCTCCATGTCCAGCCCGGCCGCCTTGTTGAACTGCATGCCTTTGATGTGAGAAATCGTACCCGAGCTGTAGGACGCGTAGGAGACCTTTCCCGGATGTGCCTTCACGTAGGCCACCATCTCGCTGAGATTGGTGACCGGCAGACGAGGGTCGGCAACCAGCACCAGCGGCACGCTGGCCACTTCAGCGACCGGTACCACATCCTTGAAGGGATCGAAGCGGAATTTGTAGCTGTACGGGTTCTCCGTCACTAGTGAGTTGGGAGACAGCACGAATGTGTAGCCATCGCGTGGCGCGCCGAGCATTGCGTCCGTGGCAATGATGCCGCCCGCGCCGGGCTTGTTTTCAACCACCACGGATTGTCTGAGGTTCTGGCGCATGCTCTCCGCAATCGTACGTGCGATCATGTCGGATGCGCCCCCCGCCGGAGCTGGAACGAGGATGCGGATGGGGCGATTGGGCCAATCCCCTTCCGCCAGTGCGCTGGAGAGGGGCAGGGCGGACAACAGTGTTGCAAGGCAGGTACGGCGTACAAGCCGGATGATGTTCGAGGTCATTTGGCCCTTTGCGTATGTGTTGTTACGGCGTCGTATGCGGTGGTTGTGCGAATGACAGGTGTGTCTGGCATGAGCAGGGGCGCTCAGACTTGCTCCTCATGACTGACGTCAGCAGGAGCGAACAAGACAAAGCAGATCGATCCAGTTGTCGCAATTCAGGCTGGAGTGCATATCAACTGGACCGACTTCTCGTCTGTGCCGTAGTCGACTCAGGCTGCGCGGCGCAGCGGCACGTTCTTGACACCAGGCTTGCGGTTCGGGGTCATGCCGTTGGCGGCCAGGGTTTCATCGACATCGTCGTACCAGGTGCCAATACGGTAGATTTCCCGCGCTTCCTTGCCATCGGCGATCTCGCGGCCCAACTCCTTGGCGATTCGCACGAGCTGCTGCACCTGCTGCACCGAGGTGAAGCGCTTGCCATGCTGATCGATGAGGGTGTCCTCAATGCCGCAGCGCACATGCATACCCATCGCCAACGCCATCGTGTTCCACGGAAGTACGTTCTTGAACAACGACTCTGCGGTAACGGTGCAGCCATCCGGTGCACGTTGGATGAAGTCGAACAGGTTGTACGGATGCGGTCCATGGTGGCCGCCACCGATGCCGATGCAGGTCAGATTCAGCGGGCCCTTGTAGACCCCCTTGCGCACCATGCGGTCCAGCGTTTCGAGCGCGTGCATGCCAACCAACTGAAAGTGCGGCTGGATGCCGGCATTCTGCAGGCGGCGCAAGTGTTCTTCCGCCCAGGTCGGGCCTGCCGGAACGATCATTTCACGGTAGGCATCGTACGTAGCCGGATTGGCGAGGGACGTGCCTTCGTAGAATTCCGGATAGATCAACTCCATGATATTCATCTGGATGGTGTTGAGCGCTACCGTCACCTGGTCCGGTTTCGGGTCCAGTTCGGCCAGTGCGTGTCGGGTGTCGTCCGACAGCCACTTGGCAGCCTGGCCATCGTCTTCCGGTGCAAACGAAATCGAGCCGCCGACCTGAATGATCATGTCCGGCACCGCCTTGCGCAGGCCGGCGATCAGTTCGTTGAACATGGACAGGCGCTTGGAGCCCTTGCCATCCGGTTCGCGCACATGCAGGTGCAGCACGCTGGCGCCGGCCTCATAGCAATCGACTGCCTTCTGGATTTGCGCTTCCATGGTCACAGGGATGTCTTCGGGAAAATCTTCCGGCATCCACTCCGGACCGTAGGGGGCCACCGTGATCACGACCTTGTCCATATTCTCCGGGTGCAGCGAATCATCCAGAAATTGCATTTCGTTCTCCTTAATGGGGGGTAGCTATCGGCGCCGCAACGAACTGTTGAGCTCGAACCGGGATTAGTCTAGTAATCCCGGGGCGGTCGCTTTCTCTCATTTCATGACATTCATGTCTCATTTCATGACAGAATATTCGGAATACCCGGGTTTCCCCTGAACGGACGGATCTGGGTTACTTCCCGAGTAACGGAGAAACGATGGCCACATTGATTCGTACTGGCGTGCTCAGGAACTACTTCAAGGTTGCGCAGCAATTGGGCCTGGAACCGCAGCCGTTGCTACGGAAATTGAGGTTGAGCAGAGAGATGCTTGCGGACCCGGACCACTGGATTTCCGGGAGTGGTGCCGTTACCTTGCTTGAAGAGTCTGCGCGGATCACACAATGTCCGACATTCGGGCTGCGTATGGCCGACCTGTGGCAACTGTCTGACCTCGGTGTCGTCAGCGTTTTGCTCACGCATCAAAGGACCCTGCGCGACGCTGTCGGAACGTTGATTCAGTTTCGGCACCTGATGAATGAGTTCCTGGTCATCCGGATCGAGGAGGTCGGCAAGAAGGTTTTCGTCCGGGAGGACGTCGTCGCGGATGACGCCGGCCCATCCATACAGTCAGTTGAGCTGGCACTGGGCACACTGTCACGCATGTGTAGCACGCTTCTGGGCACCTCCTGGCACCCTCTTAGCGTCAATTTCACCCATGACGCCCCACCTGATCTGCGGCTGCACCGCCGCATCTTCGGGGGGAAGCTGGAGTTCGCAAGCTCGTTCAACGGTCTGGTTTGCCGAGCTGCCGACCTGGAGATTCCCAACCCCATTGCCGACCCCGTCATGGCACGCCATGCCCAACGCTTGCTTGAAGGGTTGCCGGGGGCTAACGAGCCGTCAGTTGTGCTCAAGGTGCGCAAGGCGATCTATCTGATGCTTCCGATAGGGCGCGCTACCATCGAGCAAGTTGCTCAAGGCGTGGGAATGAACGTGCGCACGCTGCAGCGCCAGCTCGAAAGCACCGGAGCGGTCTTCTCCGACATGGTCAATAGCGTACGGCGCGATCTTGTCATCCACTATATGGACAACGGAAGCCTCTCGCTGGGCCGCATTGCCGAGTCGCTCGGATACTCCTCTTATGGCTCGTTTGTCCGTTGGTTCACGGCGCAGTTCGGGATGACGCCGACGCGGTGGCGCAACACTAAACCAGCAGACAGGGGAAGGTGCGACAAATAGCCGTTGTTGGAGACAGCGTGCCAAAGCGGGGGCAACGACGAAGTTAGCCGCGGTCTCCGGAGGAGAACCCCGCCGCCTGCCGCTTAATCAGCCCCCGATTTGGGCGGTCTCCTTCGAGGTAGCCGCCACTGACCGGTCGATTCGTCGCCGATCTGGGTCAAGTGAGGGTAGGGTGCCGACCGGCGCTTCCCGACCCTTTATAGATAGTCCGTCCCGCTTTCATCGATACCTTGGGACTGGCAGCGAAGCTGCCAGTGAAGGCGGGACATGCACCTGTGGGCTACGAATATCCCGACCCAAACGCCAGGACGATTGCTCAGTTAGCTCCGAGTCCACAGGTGCGCTTGCGCTCAAACGAATACTCAGGGCTCGCCGTCGCACCGGCTCACTATATTGCCTTCGCTGAACGCAAGCATGCATGTCCCTGCCAAGTAATCTATCACTTGTGGAGGTTCACATGGCACCTCTGTTGAATCAGCAATTCAAGGCCTTCGTCGGCATCGATTGGGCCGACACTAAACATGACATCTGCCTGCAGCCGGCCGGTGAGGGCAGGCGCGAGTTTGACTGTATCGAGCGAAGGGCAGCTCGTACCAGGCTGCGGTTCGCGCATTGGCGTTCAAGTGGATACGGATCCTCTACCGTTGTTGGCAGACAGGAGCTCGGTACGACGAGAGCAGCTACCTCAACGCCTTGAGGAAGCGCGGTTCGCCACTCCTCGGGAACCTAGCGCTTCCAAGGTAATCCGTTTCGGTCGGCGGTGACGAAGTTCGCCCAGGTACGAAGACGGACAGGATTGCCGGCTTAAAGGCTCGTGCGGGAAACCAACTTTGCTCTGAAAAAAACTTGACTGACCACCTCAGGGCGTGACTGAGTCATTCGACTGCTCAGTGCGGAAGGGTTGAGTTGGCCGATGTGCCGCCATCCAGCCTCCGCTCGCCGGACGGCCGGTGAAGGATGGCTAGCGGCTCTCAAGGTTGGCGATCGTCGCTTCATCGGCCTAAGTAGCCAATTGCACTTCGATCATGTGCCGCTTGCCCCACAACCTGTGGCTGCCATTGGCCGTCTTAACTCTTAACTTGAACGGGGCATCGCTAATGAGGTAGTGGACAGAAGAAATGCCCCAATGAACTAGTCTTGACAATATCGCCCAGCTACCGGGCAAGCCGGCGGCCGTGCCTTCCGCTGCTTAACGTGGCCGTTTGAGGGAGAAGAACCGATGAGTGAATCAACAAGTGGATCCATCAAGGTGGGCGTCATCACCGACATTACAGGTCCCCTCTCGTTCTTGGGCATCGCCAATGCAAATGTGGCCAAAATGGTGATCAATGAGATCAACGCAAGGGGGGGCTTGTTGGGACGGAAGATCGAGCTGTACCTCGAGGACAGTGCAACGACCGATAGCGTTGGGGAAGCCAAGGCGCGGAAGCTCGTCCAGCAAGATCAGGTCGACGTTGTTTTCGGCGGCATTTACAGCTCCATGAGGCAAGCCATCAAGGGTCCTGCTGTCTCGCAGGGCAAGAAGCTCTACATCTATCCGGAACAATACGAGGGAGAGGAATGCCACCCGCTGATCTTTTGCACCGGCCCAGTGCCTGCTCAGCAGGTTGAATCTACGATTCCATGGCTGATGCAGAAAACCGGAGCAAAGAAGTTCTACTGTCCATCGGCTAATTACATCTGGCCGCACACGATGAACAGGAAGCTACGTGAGGTTGCAACCGCCCATGGCGGCTCGATCGTCGGCGAGGAGTACTTTCCGCTCGACCATACCGACTATAAAGCGACAATCGAAAAAATTATCTCCAGCGGAGCCGAGGTGGTATTCAACACGATAGTTCCGCCCGGCCTGGGGTCGTTCCTCGAACAACTCCATCAGTCCGGCTTCATGAAGCGCGGCGGCCACCTCGTGTGCACGTACTTCGAGGAGAACTTCCTTGGCTTCTTTCCGCCGGAACAAGTGGAGGGCCTATATAGTTGCCTCGACTACTACCAGAACGTCAGCGATCCTTTTAGCAAGGAACTGTTGGCGAAGTATGACAAGCTCTATCCAGGCGAAGCCAAATTCACCGCTGGCAGCGCAGCCACCGGCTTGTACCGTGGTCTGAAACTCTGGGAGGCTGCGGTAAAAGAAGCCGGCTCGCTAAACCAGGATGATGTGATCAAAGCACTGGACCACGCGAAGATCGCACAGGGGCCAGGGGGGCCGGCTGAAATGGTGCCCAGTCAGCATCACGTCCGGCTGAACATGTATATCGCCCAGGTGAAGGGCATGAAATTCGAAATCGTCAAGAACCTGGGGCCCATGGATCCGAAGGAGTGTATGCAAGGAATGAAGTAAGCGACCAGGATTCCACGGCTTTGCGCGCTGTGCATCCAGTGTGACGCGTAACGGCTGTATCTGCCCCATCCGGATGAACGCGAAAGTCTTGCATTTCAGCCGGCCTGCGCCATGAAACAGGACGCACCAGCACCTGACAACGCCATGCTGCGGACGGCGCTAAGGCGCCGTCGCTGATGCCGAGCGTTACTGTTTGCATTTTGAAGTATTGCGGACTTGCTTCTGTCCTGAGGTGTCTCCGCCTTTAAGCAGGCATTGAGCTTCTTCCCTTAGTTTTCCGAGGTCGGCCGTTCGAAGCTGCCTCAGGGAACGGCAGTTCCTCAGCCGGGAAGAGCGGTCCGCCGCCGTGCCGGCCAACGGCGGATCATCGGCCGATGCGGTCATCCGATGGGAGCCTTCGAGTGGCTCAAACTGGCCGGCAAGCGACCTCCGCCAGTTGTGGGCCGGTCGGCTCTTGTCGACTTTCACGGCGGCCCAAAGTGTGCCGGTCAACGCTCCAAATTGACGCGCCGAAAGATCAGGTGCAACCTTCCATCATCTTCCGCCTCCGCACCGGAGCCCGCCATGACCTCCCAAGAATTCCGAGCGTTCAAGGCAAACCTGGCAATGTTGCTCCGCGACATGCCGATCGGAACCACTGCCGATTTCTCCGACGTGGCCGTTGCCTACTGGGATGGCACGCAGGTGATCGGCGCTTATTTGCGCGACGGCGGGCGGCTGGATGAGGACTTCGAGTTCGACGAGAACGTGTGGGAGAGCTGGCACGACGAACTAGTCGGCTGGCAGGCCAACCCGACCTTCACCGAACGCGAGGAACTGAAGGCCAGCCTGCAGCACCCCGCGCAACGTGCCGGATGACCGCACCACCTCGCCAGCCCGTCTGACGACCACAGCGGGCGCACGCAAAGGCCAGCCACCGCGCACAGCAAACGCGCACCCAAATCGCAGAGGAGCTCTAAATGCGGTTTGAATCATTCTCCTTCGGCACCATCAGTATCGACGGCGTCACATACAACCACGACGTAGTCATCGACCACGGCAAGGTCCACAAACGCCGGAAGGGCCCCTCCAAGCCATTCCGCGAAGCTTTCGGCCACACGCCGCTGTCGATCCAGGAAGACATCCCCTGGAACTGCAGCAAACTCGTGGTCGGCACCGGAACCGGCGCGTTGCCGGTGATGGACGAGGTGAAGCGCGAGGCAAAACGGCGCCATGTCGAGCTGGTCATCCAGCCGACAGCCGACGCCATCAAGACGCTCGCGTCGAACCCCAAAGGCGCCAACGCGATCCTGCACCTCACCTGCTAGCGCCGCCAGCCGTCCGCGTCGGGTGACAGGCGTCGGGCGGCGTCCGTTCCGGGCATCCCGACAGGTCACAAACTCCCCCATTTCGCCACGCGCGGAGACGCGCGCGCTCGATCGCATCCGCATGGCGCGTCGGAACGTATATAGAAGTAGGAGGAGGTGAGACACCACCATCAGGAGATGCCGCCATGAAATTCATGATGACCTTCCATTGGGCTCCGGATAAGGAGCAGCGCGCCGAAGCGATCGATCGCTTTCTGCGAACCGGCGGGCTACCGCCGGAGGGCATCCAGTTGCTGGGCAGGTGGACCAGCGCCTCTCTCGGGTCGGGCTTCGATCTGCTCGAAACCGACGATGCGGCCAAGCTCACCGAGTTCGCCTATCAGTGGAGCGATCTGATGGAGCTGGAGATCATGCCGGTCCTGGAAGATGCCGAGCTGGCCGCCGTCCTCGGGCGGGTAGCCAAGAAATAGACCAGGCGCTTGTTGCGTAGCAACGCGATTCGACATGCACACAACCCGGCACGCCCCCCTTCGCGGCCTGAGGCGCTATCCGACTGCTGCCCGGCCAGGACGTTCGAGACGGACGATCCTGGTCGCGCTTTTGTTACTAATCGGCTATGCCGCAGCCGATCTCTTCTGGCCATGGCACCGCGACCTGAGCCGCTTCGATCCGATCGCGACCGGCACGCTGGAAACGAGGATGTGGCGCTCGTACTACGATCGCCGACCCGTCTCGCTCTTCCTTGAACTGGCGCAGACCCTGCGCACGCAGTATCGGTTTCCGTGGCTGAGGTCGTACGTCGGCGCCTATTATGGCGCCTCCGCCGCCTTCACCTTCAAAGAGGGGAAGCAGCGCAGCGACTACGAAAAGGCGATGCCCGCGCTGCAGTCCTATTTCACCCTGATCCACTACACGGGGGACCGCAACTTCGACATCGCCCGAACCACCAGGCTGGAACTGGAATGGTGGATCGTGCATCGGGAGCATGATCGTTATGGGCCCGATGCGTTGACCAACACTTGCGCGGAAGCGGCGGCCTCGCTGTATATGGTGCCCGCGAATGCCACGCGCGAACACGGGCGGCTGCGCGCGCAAGCGATGCTGCTTCGCGATGCTCGCGCAGAAGCGGGCGACATGACGGACGCGGACTGGGCAATCATCCAATCGATGCTGCACCAGAGCTATCAGTCGCTAAGCCATGCGGTCTCATCGCTTCCGCTGCGGCAAGCCGGCCGTGAGCTGCGAGGCGGGCGTCGATTCCTCGAGCAGGGCGCTGCTACGTCTCCACCGCAGGGCGGTAATCCGGGCTAAGTGCCGCTAACAAGACGAGGAGGTGTCAGTCATGTCAGCTATCAAGCGCATCAATCCAGGCCATTCCGCCTATCAGGCCGCGCCGCACAGGACGACCCGCTACCCTGCGGAGCACGTCACGTTGACGGCTGGCTCCAGGAAGAGGCTGCGCCCCTGTGTGCCGCATCGAAAGGTCGGGCGCGGCAAGGTCGGCGTCGGCGGCAAGTAGGCACCTGCAACCCTTGTATGGCGTCGAGCTTCAGAAGGTGGCTTGACGTGAATTGGCCTGTCCGGCGCGAGGGCGGATGAAACGCGGTCGTTCCTCCAACTCTACCCTGCCGACCTGATGTCCGCCGAAGCGTATTCGCTGCCTCCGCGCAAGCCAGGACACTCGATCGGCATTGACGGGCAGCGGTGCTGGTAGTGTCTTGAATCGTCGACCAACTACCCCTCGATGTCGACCGGTTGAATCCCCAGCCGGCAAGCGACGGTCCAGCCAGCCCAACGTTGTGTCAGGCGTCCAAAGTGAATAACCGCAGCCGAAGCTGCGGTTATTCCTCATTCTCCAGTATGACGAACCGCCACCAAGACTACCGCTCGTAGCGGCCGCGCCAGACATCCGGCTCAGTCCGAGGGGAAATGCAAGCTGCAGCTTGATAAGACTGCTGCGGAGCGTAACCCGCCAGGTATTGTCATCCGCCGTAACCCAGGCCGAGAGGAGATGGGGCCGCAAGGTGCCGCTCGAACCAGCCTATCGTGAGTGCCGCGATGTCTTCCAGGGCCCTGGGGTCTTCAAATCCGCGGCCGCTGGTCGGGATGAGCCTCAGTTGCCGCGGACAATGCATCTGTTCGAATGCAAGATTGTTGATCTGAATGTCTTTCGGATTGCCGCTGGCACATATCAGCAAGGCAGGGATTTCGAGCTGCTGCAGGGTTGCGCTTCCCGCGAGATCCAGCCGCCCCGCAACACAGGCTACAGCGCTGAGTTGCGTCGCGCTGCAGGCGGCCGAGCGCAGGGCTGCCGCCGCTGCGGTGCCGGTACTGAGCAGGCCCACAGGCAAGCTTGCGCAGGGCGTCCCAGTACGCAGGAAGCTCAAGGTCTGGTCCAGTCTTGCCACCAGCTCATCGACGTCCGATTCCGGTGCGTCGTCGACGCGGCTGTCAGGCTGCAGGTCTACGAGCAAGGTGGCGAATCCTTTCGCGCGTAGCTTGCGTGCCAGGTAATGGCTGCGGGCTGCGCGGCGTTGCGCGCCACCGGCATGCACCATCACCGCGACGCCGATCGGGTTCGGCGCCGATTCGAGCATGGCCCGGAGCCGAGTCGTCTGATACGGAATCAGCATCGCCTTGCTCAACGACGGCACGCCCGCCACCGCACTTGGCCGGGCGCGGGTCTGGGGTTGCGCTGGCGGTATACCAGTCAACTGCCGGACGCGGTCGTCGCTGACCAGCTGGAACTCATGATAGAAGTGCGCGAGGTTTTCGATGCGGTCCGGTGTATCCAGGCAGATGACTTCGTCGGCCAACGCGCGGACCCGGTCCAGGCCGGCTGCGGTGGCGATCGGGAGCGCGCATATGAGCCGGGCAGGGTGCCGCTTGCGCAGGCTTGCGAGGGCCGCATACATCGTTGCGCCGCTCACCAGGCCGTCATCCACGACGATCACCACGCGACCGCCCGGATCCGCCAGCTTGCGAACCGGCGTATACACGGCGCGCTGCCTGCGAAGCTGGTCGAACTGGGCATCACGCTGGCTGCTGGCGCCGCCATTTGCGTTCATTGCGTCCGTGCACCATGTCGCGCCAGAGTCGTCCAGTGCTACGCCAGGAGCGATCCTGCGCGCCATCACCAGGTCGAAGTCAGCGCCCAGTGCGTCGGCCACAACGCGCCCGACCGGCACGCCGCCGCGCGGAATCGCCAGGACCAGGGCACCGGTTCCCCGATACGCGCGCAACGCCCAGGCCAGTTCCGAGCCCGCATGCTCACGCGCCTGAAAACGTGTCTGGTAACGGCTCATCGATCTATCTGCCAGGAATCTATTGACGGAGTTTCAGGACGGCGGCGCCGGTAAGCCGGCCCTCGCGCAGGTCGGCCAGCGCTTCGTTGGCCTGCTCCAACGGATACGCGGTGGTGTGCGTATGCAGCGGAGTCCGGGCGGCGATATCCATCAGGGCGATGCCGTCGGCACGCGTGAGGTTGGCTACGGAACACAGGCGCCTTTCTTCCCAAAGCAGCTGGTAAGGCATGCTTGGGATATCGCTCATATGAATTCCGCCACAGACCACGATGCCACCCTTGTCCACAGCGCGCAGCGCCTTGGGAACCAGCGCGCCCACCGGGGCGAAAATCAGCGCGGCGTCCAGCGGCACGGGCGACTGGAGGTCGCTCGAGCCGGCCCAGCACGCGCCGGACTGGTATGCGAGTTGCTGCGCGCCTGCGTCGCCCGCGCGGGTGAAGGCGTAGACTTCGCGGCCTTGCGCCACCGCGATCTGCGTCACCAGGTGGGCGGCGGCGCCGAAGCCGTAGATGCCGATGCGGTGTGCATGGCTGGCTGCGCCCGCCATGCGCAGCGTCCGGTAGCCGATCAGGCCGGCGCAGAGTAGTGGTGCGGCGTGTTCGTCATCGTAGCCAGGCGGAATCTGGAAGCAATAGCCGCTGTCGGCAATAACGTACTCCGCATAGCCGCCATCGCGGGTATAGCCAGTGAACAGCGGCGCGTCGCAAAGATTCTCGTGATGACGCAGGCAGTAGTGACAACGGCCACAGGTATGTCCGAGCCAGGGCACACCCACGCGGTCGCCCGGCTTGAAGGCGGTGACGCCGGCGCCGCACGAATCCACCTGTCCGACGATTTCATGCCCTGGGATGAGCACCGGCTTGGGATGGCGCAGGTCGCCGTCGGCGATATGCAGGTCGGTCCGGCACACCCCGCAAGCCCCCACGGCAATGCGAACTTCGCCAGGCCCCGGGTCGGGAACCGGCAAGTTGTGAAGGCGCAGCGGCAGGCCCGCGCCCTCGAAGACCATCGCACGCATGGTTTGGCGGGGCATGGCCTGGCACTCCTACGCCGCCCGTGGCGCCGTGACGCGCCTAACCTTCGACTTCGCTGCGGACCAGGAGCACGGGCTTGCTGGTCTTGGCAAGCACGCCTTCCGACACGCTGCCCATCAGCAGGCGCCGGACGCCGCGGCGGCCGTGGGTGCCAAGCACGATCAGGTCGGCATTCCACGCATCGGCCTCGGTGACAATGGTCAGCGAGATCCGGCCGGGCGCAACCGGCTTTTCATCCAGTTTCACCGAGTTGCGCACGCCTGCTTCGCTGAGCCTGGCCGAGGCGGCATCCAGCGCCTTGCGGCCGTGCGCGGTGATGTTGTCGATCAGTTCCTTGGGGTTGAAGTAACTAGCCTCGAAGAACACATCGCTGTCGTCTACCACGAACAACGCCTTGACCTCGGCCCCGGTTGCCTTGGCGATGATGGTGGCCTGGCTCAGTGCAAGGTCGGAAGAACGGCTGCCGTCGACAGCGAGCAGGATGCGCTGGTACATGATGGGTCTCCTGAGGGGCAAGGGTGTGCTCAATGTTGCGATTCGCTGCATTCAGCGTAGGCGCCGGCCTCGATACGCGCTTGATATATGTCAACCCGAAGAGGCAGGCGCGGCGAGTAATTGACCGCAAACAGAAGTGATGGCCGGACGGCTTGACGTCTCCGCATACGTTTGCCCGCAGTAGCCTCCACCGCACATCAGGGCGATGCGTGAGCGATTTCGCCGCAGGGCAGGCCCGTTGATCCGGGTCAAGCGCCGGTCGGCCTTGCTGCCTAGACTGGTCTGTAGTCGAGCGAGAGGGCGATCATGGCTTACGACAGCATCCTGGTTCATCTGGACAGCAATCCGCAGGCACGGCAGCGGCTTGAAGTGGCGGGGCGCGTTGCGGCGGCCAGCGAGTGCCGGCTGATCGGCATGTACGCCGGTTTCATTCCCGATCCTGCCTGGTTCTACCTCATGGACGGCGCGCAGCAATATGTTGCGGACGACCTGGCCCGGCGCAAGCAGGTCAGGGAAGACGTCCGGGCGCAGTTTCTGGCTGCAACCCAGGCCATGCCAGTGCGCGCGGAGTGGCGCGCTGCGGAGCTGGGGGCCGTGGCATCAGTGCTGCGCGAGGCCCGCGAGGCCGGCCTGGTCGTTGCCGGCCAGTACGACCCCGGCAATACCGAAGGTCCGGTGGCCCGACAACTGCTGGAATCGCTGCTGCTGGAGACCGGCCGACCGACGCTCGTGGTGCCGTGCACGGGCACGTTTCCAACGCTGGGTACGCGCGTTATCGTGGCGTGGAATGGCAGCCGCGAGGCGGCGCGGGCGCTTCACGACGCCGTGCCGCTGATGGCCGGCGCGCAGGCGCGCATTCTTTGCGCACAGACTGCGGCCAAGGAGGCAAGAGCAGACGCCACCCCGGTCGGCCACGCCGCACGCGTGCTGGAACGCCACGGCGTCGCCGTGGAAATCGAACACGGTCCCGGTGGGGCTGACCTGACCATCGGCGAACTCATCCTTTCGCGCGCGGCGGATTTCGATGCCGACCTGATCGTGATGGGTGCCTACGGACACGGTCGCATGCGGGAACTGGTGCTGGGCGGTGTCACGCATACGCTGCTTGACTCGATGACGGCACCGGTGCTGTTTTCACGATGATGCGAACTTAAACCAAAGAGTGGAATCACCTCATGGACTTCAGAACCATCCTTGTCGACCTCAGCGAAGATGCTGCACGGTCCGCGCGCATTGAAACGGCGGCACGGCTTGCCGGAAGGTCCGGCGGCAGCGTGGTCGGCCTGACGGCAACAGGAACGCACCTGGAGCCGTTTCGTGGGGCGGGCGAAGAAGCCGGGCAATACGCTGTGCTTGCCGCGAGCCATTTGCACAAACTGGCTGCCGCTCACAAGAACGCACTCGACACGCTGACCAGGCAAGTGTCACCGGCCATTCCCACCCGGCACATCGTTGTCGACGCCGAGTCCGGCTGGGCGCTTGCCGACGAGGGCCGCTTCGCCGACCTCATCCTGCCCGCATCGCCCTCGGCGCAGGCCGAAGTGCCGGCTTTGCTGGCCGGGGCCGCTGAGTATGCGATGCTCAATGCAGGCCGGCCCATCCTGCTGGTGCCGGGCGCATCCGTCCCGAGAATTGGTGGCCATGTTGCCATCGCATGGAACGGCGGCCGGGAGGCCGCGCGGGCGGTCGCGGACGCACTGCCGTGGCTTGTGCATGCCAGCGCCGTTACCGTCCTGGTGGTCAGCGCTGGCAAGCACAGCACTGCCGGTGAGAAAGCGGCCTATCGAGACAGCGCGGATCGGCTGACAGCATGGCTGCTCAGCCATGGCATCCGCGCCAGTCTGCTGGTCGGGGAGGGCGATCCCGACCACGTGCTGCCACAACTTGCGGCCAAGGTTCAGGCCGACCTACTGGTCGCCGGCGGCTATGGCCGCTCCCGGCTGAGAGAGCTTGTGCTGGGTGGCACCACCCGCGCCCTGCTGCGCCAGTCAGACTTGCCAGTCTTCATGTCGCACTGAGGTGTGACCACCGCCGATCGGGCACTGGCGGCGCGCGAGCGGCCTCGCCGCCGCCCGGAGGGTTCCGACCGGAATGTGGCAAAGCATTTTCGAATCCCGGCCAACCCTCCTGGACCTCAAGCCACGCGTCGCCCCGGCATCAGCCCGCCATATTCCCTCCCCAAAAACTCCGCCGTGTGCTCCGGCAGATAGGCGCGGCAGCAATAGGGGAAAATCCGGTTCGGCGCGGTCAGGTTATGCCCTCAGGGGGCTTTGGGACGCGTCGGATAGCACGGCAGTGAGCGCGCGAGAGGAATCAGAACCCATCTTGGGTGCCGTACTCCAGCTCCAGTTTGACCAGTTCGCGCGTGGCGACGCCATAGCGCCTGCCAATATCGGCAAGTGTCTCATGCAGTTGCATGACGGGCAGCCTGTCCGCCGGCAGGGAAACCCGGTATGTGCCATTGCCGGACAAAGGGGATGTCGGCACCAGCGTCAGGCCGCTGCGCATCTTCACTGCGCGGCTCGCTTCGGCCAGGGCATGTGATCGGTAGGTGCGAGACCAGGCATCCGCCGTCAGCGCGAGCTGGATGTCATCGACGCCATCGCTTACCGGAATGGCGATGGTCTCGCGCCGCCAGAATGCGACGCTATTGACGACCAGCGCCAGGACTCGACTGGCGTCGATCCGGAATGGGGCACTGTCATGCGTGGTCCCCTATGTGCGTAAGCCGATCGATTGCGCCACCGCAGCCGCACGAGCTGGCCCGGCAATCGCTTCGACGATTGCCACGCTGACGGGCACCGACGCGGTTACGCCCGTGGTCGACACGACGCCGCGGTCGGCAATGTAGCGGCGATTGGGAACATGGGTGGCGCTGGGATGCCGTTCCCGTAGCTTGTTCCTGTCATACCAGTGTCCCGCGAACCGGCGACCATCGAGCAAGCCGGCCTTGCCGACGACCAGCGCGCCGGAGCAGATCGCGACGATTATTGGCCGCAGGAGAAGATCGCACGGGAAAGCGGCTTTCAGTCAGTCGACGCCTTTCAACGTGCATTCGGCCGACAAATGGGTTCCACACCAGACGTATATCGCTCGAAACGCGGCCTTTTATCGTGAGTCCGTTAATCCCAAGCTTCTGCGGCACTGGAGACGCGGTGCTCAACTCGCTCGATGCAGCGGGTGTTGCCGTCGCATCGAGCAGACGTGCGACGTACGTCTTCGGGAAGAGGCCAGAGGGCAATCGGCTCTGTGCGATTGACAATTCGGGACCGATCTTCTTGATGCGGCATTGCTGTCGGTGACCTGAATCGAGGGCCGAGCGCCTGGCCTCTGCCAGTCGCAAGCCAGTTGTCTCTTCCCGACCCCTCACGGTCATTCGCACACTGCTCTGAGAACGACTGAAGTTCGGCCGATCCAGCCGTTGTCGGATACGCCCAGTCGCTCCAAAACTGAACACATCGATTCAAATTACAACACTCCACGAGGTGCATCTGATGGACAGCGTCTGAAAAAGACCTCGCCAGACACAGGTACGGTTCGTGCGTCAAGGCTTGCGAGGACAGGAGACCTCATATTCATTACAACCTTGGAGACGACATGACCCACCTGAACATCGCTAATCGCGTCGACAGCTTCTTCATTCCCTGCGTGACCCTCTTCGGTCCGGGCTGCGCGCGCGAAACGGGCGCTCGCGCCAGATCACTCGGGGCCAGGAAGGCTCTCATCGTCACGGATGCAGGCTTGCACAAGATGGGGCTCTCCGAAGTCGTCGCGGGGCACATTCGCGAAGCCGGGCTCCAGGCCGTCATCTTTCCGGGTGCCGAGCCCAATCCCACCGACGTTAACGTTCACGACGGCGTCAAGTTGTTCGAGCGGGAAGAATGCGACTTCATCGTTTCGCTCGGCGGCGGCTCATCGCACGACTGCGCGAAAGGCATCGGCCTCGTTACCGCCGGAGGCGGACATATCCGCGACTACGAAGGCATCGACAAATCAACGGTGCCAATGACGCCGCTGATTTCGATCAACACGACCGCTGGCACTGCTGCGGAAATGACACGCTTTTGCATCATCACTAATTCGAGCAATCATGTGAAGATGGCAATCGTCGACTGGCGTTGCACGCCATTAATCGCCATCGACGATCCGAGCCTGATGGTCGCGATGCCGCCCGCCTTGACGGCGGCGACCGGCATGGACGCGTTGACTCACGCCATCGAGGCATACGTTTCCACCGCCGCCACGCCAATTACCGATGCCTGTGCGGAGAAGGCGATCGCGCTGATCGCCGAATGGCTGCCCAAAGCTGTCGCGAACGGGGACTCGATGGAAGCACGCGCGGCCATGTGCTACGCCCAATACCTTGCCGGCATGGCCTTCAACAACGCATCACTCGGTTACGTGCACGCGATGGCCCATCAACTCGGCGGCTTCTACAATTTGCCCCACGGCGTGTGCAACGCGATCCTGCTGCCGCACGTGTCGGAATTCAACCTCATTGCCGCGCCGGAGCGCTACGCGAGAATCGCCGAACTGCTAGGCGAGAACATTGGGGGCTTGAGCGCGCATGACGCCGCCAAAGCTGCCGTCTCGGCGATCCGGACCCTTTCCGCGTCGATTGGCATTCCGGCGGGTCTGGCGGGCCTGGGCGTCAAGGCGGACGACCATGAAGTGATGGCAAGCAATGCGCAAAAGGATGCTTGCATGCTGACGAATCCGCGCAAGGCCACGCTGGCGCAAGTCATGGCAATCTTCGCTGCGGCGATGTAATGCGTATGCCCCCTGCTGCGAAGGGGTGGGGCGGGCAGACTGCGGACATTTAGGGAGCATTGCGAAGGTCCCTTTGTGGCCGGACTCGGCCGGCCGCCTACAGCTAGGCTGCGGCCTTCTCCGACCGACCCATTGCGGCCTGTCGACCCAGCGTGACATCTATGGCGGCTTTCAAGGTACAACGGCCGCTCGTCGATGCGCTTGGGGGACGGAGTTCGGCCATTGCCGATGAAACAGTCGCGGGCTAGGCGGGCGGCCTTACGCCCTTCACCACATAACATTGCCTGGTGTCGTGGCGTCCCGCCGCGAAGGTCCGCTGTTTGGAGGTTCTTTCCGTGCCGCCCTATCAAGAGGAAATCTCCGCGGTCGCGATCACGGCGACAAAGACGCTAAGTGGCACAAGGTGCGTAAATCCGCGGTGGCGCAGAACGGTCAAAACCGCAGCCGCAATCGATCAACGTTCAATCTGCACGTGCATCGACCGCGCGTCTGGCAAACCCAAGGCCGCCGCCGCAGCGTAAGAGAGATCGATAATCCGGCCTTTGACGTATGGTCCGCGATCGTTGATGCGAACGACAACAGACTTTCCGGTAGCCAACGATCTGACGCGCACATAGCTGCCGAGCGGTAACGTTCGATGGGCGGCAGTCAAGGCGCCGCCATCGTAGCGTTCTCCGTTTGCGGTCAGATGCCCCTGGAGCGTTGCCGAATACCATGACGCCTCGCCGGATTGCAACATCTCGTGCTCGTGCCGAGGGCGACAGGAATCAGCTCTGCACGCAGAATGCTTGGACGGAATCTGTCCGCAAGCAGTGAACAAAGCGCAGATTCCCAAGAATCCCAAATAGCGAAGTGATAGCACCATAGACCACCAGTCAGTTATTGAGACGTGGTTCTAGCGGTCTCCAAAAGTTCACGTTGGCGGCGTGACCGGGTTACGTAACACCTTGACAATATTTTAGGTGACAAGCGACGCCCCTGAAGGTCCGACCCAACGACAGGCTGGTTTCTGGACTATCGGTCGAATGTGGTCCAAAGGCTTCGCATTTTTCCCGGAGCATTTGACGCGACGCCGTTGAGTTGACCACTCTATTCCCGCATTGTGGAAAGCCTGAAGGCAGTCAGCGCCACGGGACGGGAGAACCTCAGGCCACCCGCCGCCCGGCATCAGCCCGCCATACTCCTTCCCCAAGAACTCCGCCGTGTGCTCCAGCAGATAGGCGCGGCAGCTCTCGCTGGCCGGTGGCAAACGCTTGCTGGACATATGCGCGACATTCCAGATGCGCTCGATCGGCGCGCCGGTTACGTCCAGCAGCGCGATCTCGCCGGTGCGCAGCTCCAGCGACAGGTTCGAGATACTCGTTGCGCACGCAGCGACCAATCTTCACATAGTCTTCTTCATTGAGGTTGGCCAGCGAGACCCGCCCCGACGGGGGGCGCGTACCGAATCCCTTGCCAGGCAGCAGTACCACGCCCGCCTCCTCGGCCAGGCGGAACAGCAGTTCGTGAGGCTGAATCGACTCAAGCAGCCATTTCGAAATCGTGCCTGCGCTGGTGATTGTAGAGGCGTTCGATCTGGTTGACGACCGGCCACGCCTCGGTCTGTCCATCAGGGAAGGTCGGGCTTCATGGCGCAACGTAAGCCGGTGCGCCTGCCGCGGTCGAAGCCTTCCGTAGTGCCCGGGAGCCATAGTTGCCACAGCCCGCGGTGGTGATGTGTGCTTGCGCGGTGCCGCTCACTGGGTTACCGTGGTGTCGGCGGCCGGCATATGGGTCGCGACCTGGTCGAGCACCACTTCCGGCTCGTCGGCCTCAATGTCCGACTCGTCATCAAGCCTGCGGTGCATCCGCTCGACATCGAGGTCGCCGGTCCATTTTGCCACCACCACTGTGGCCACGCCGTTGCCGATCAGGTTGGTCAGGGCGCGAGCCTCCGACATGAAGCGGTCAATGCCGAGGATCAGGGCCAGCCCCGCCACAGGAACATGCCCCACCGCCGAAAGCGTGGCCGCCAGCACGATGAAGCCACTCCCGGTGACACCGGCGGCGCCCTTGGAGGTCAGTAGCAGCACGGCGAGCAGGGTGAGTTGCTGCATCAGGGTCATGTCGGTGTTGGTCGCCTGGGCGATGAACACCGCCGCCATGGTCAGGTAGATGGAGGTGCCATCCAGATTGAAGGAGTAGCCAGTCGGGATCACCAGTCCGACGACGGACTTGCGGGCGCCCAGGTTCTCCAGCTTGGCCATCATCCGAGGCAACACGGATTCCGACGACGACGTGCCCAGCACGATCAGCAGTTCCTCCTTGATGTACTTGATGAACTTCCAGATCGAGAAGCCATGCAGCCGCGCGATGGTGCCCAGCACGACGAAGATGAAAAGCAGGCAGGTGGCGTAGAAGGTCGCCATCAGCTGGCCAAGCTGCAGCAGCGAGCTCACGCCGTACTTGCCGATGGTGAAGGCCATGGCGCCGAAGGCGCCAATCGGCGCGACCTTCATGATGTAGCCGACGATGGTGAACAGCACGTGCGAGAACTTCTCGATAAAGTCGAACACCAACGTGCCGCGGCCGCCGAACCTGTGCAGCGCGAAACCAAACATCACCGCGAACAGCAGCACCTGGAGGATCTCACCCTTGGCAAAGGCATCCACCACCGTGTTCGGGATCACGTGCAGCAGGAAATCGACCGTGCCTTGCATCTTGCCGGGCTCGGTATAGGCGGCGATGCCCTTCGTGTCGAGGGTGGATACGTCGACGTTCATGCCGGCGCCGGGCTTGACGATATTGATGATCAACAGGCCAACCAACAGCGCAATGCTGCTCACGACCTCAAAGTACAGCAGCGCCAGCCCGCCGGTCTTGCCAACCTTCTTCATGTCCTCCATGCCGGCGATGCCCACCACGACCGTGCAGAAGATGATCGGCGCGATGATCATCTTGATCAGCTTGATGAAGCCATCACCCAACGGCTTCATCGCCTCGCCGGCATGCGGCCAGAAATGGCCGAGGATGACGCCGATGACAATGGCGGTGATGACCTGGAAGTAGAGGGATCTGTAGAACGGCTTCGGGTGATCGTCTTTGTCCATCATCGTCTCCATTGCTGGTTCACGGTCGGCATCCGGACGCCCGGCCGGGTCCGGCAGCCGGTCGTCGCTTGCCGGCCCACTGCGGCCGCTGTGTCCAGGCTACTTCAATGGCAGCTTCCAAGGTACTACGGCCATCCAGTCGGTCACGTTGGCTGGCGGGTGTTCGGCCAAAGCTGTCGGTGTGCAGGGAGTGTCCGCTTTGCAGAGCGCGGAACTGCTGCCGACCCGCTGCCGTCACTCACACCGGCTGAAACCGGACGGTCTCGTCGATGCGACTTCAAGTATTTTCTACAACATCAACACTGGACGTAACCGGCGCCATGCGAGCGGCGTGCCGCTTGCATGGCCTCCGTGGTGACGGAAATGTTAGATACCATTAACGGAAATGAGTGTGGGGCCGTCTGGGGGCTATTCGTTACCGATCTCGCCGACCGCTCATCACGCCCACTTCTTCCCTAGTTCCTCCAGACCAGCCTTTTGCAGATCCTCCTGGCTCATCACAATGCGGAACTTGCAGTTGGCCTGGAAGTTGAGAAAGAAGGGCTCCGCAAAAGCAGGAACGTCGGATGGATTTTCGACGTTGATCAGGAAGACCCCGCAGCGCATTCCGTCTTGCTCAGTAAAGTACACCGCTTCCGGTTTGATCGCTTCTAGGATACGCCCAATTATCTCGCCCGCCTTCCCGCCTCTGACGAGGGAGTTGAAGGGCTCATGAGGGATTTCGACTGTGAGTAGCATCTTCATAATTCACCTTCCTCTTTCATCGTTGCTGCGCCGTGGCCAGACTTTTGCCTCAGGCGCTCGTGCCGCCTAACGTCGTCGCTCAGGGGCCCGTCGATCACGGCGGGTGGGCAAACCGACGCCGTGGCTGGCCGGGGCGCCGATACTAAAAGATAGCACCGGCCGCTGAGAATGCTAGTTGTCGGCCATCCCGCTCGCGGGCGAGGCCGGGCGTGATGGCTTCACGAGACGGCTACACACCGCGAAAGCGAGAAAGCCCGCAGCCGACGTTCGAATGTCCGTGCGAATGCATGGGTCTATGACCGCAGATGGCCGACAAGCAACGGCCCAGCCAGCCCAACGTTGTGTCAGGCGTCCAAAGTGAATAACCGCAGCCGAAGCTGCGGTTATCCTTCATTCTCCAGTATGACCAACCGCCATCAAGACTGCCCTCGTAGCGGCCGCGCCGGACATTCGCCTCAGTCCGGAGGGAAATGCTCCGCAGCAGTCTGATCAAGCCGCAGCTTGATCATGACCACCAGGCAATGAATGCCGTGGCATGCCTCGGAACGCTCGCTTTCCACTTCCAGCAGGGACAGGACGCAACTAAGGCTGGCGCTGATGTGCTCGAGCGATTCGAGGCAGTCTGCTGGATTGGCGGCCAGCACGGTTTCATGTTTCGATGTGGTTCGTTTTTGCATTGCGAGCTCCTGAACGCGTGAACTTGGCCGCATGATGCGGCCACCGTTAGCGAGCTTCAGGTTGCTACGCCCGATCACCGTTGTTTCGGTGATGCCTCTAGTGTTCCCATCGAGAACGTTCATGGCGATCAGAGGAATCGCAATTCTCTAGCCTTTGTCATCGGAAGGCCTTCACCAGCTGCCGCTGCCCAGCGGGTTCCGGGCGGGACCGGAGAACCTCAGGCCACGCGCCGCCCCGGCATCAGCCCGCCATACTCCTTCCCCAAGAACTCCGCCGTGTGCTCCAGCAGATAGGCGCGGCAGCTCTCGCTGGCCGGTGACAAACGCTTGCTGGACATATGCGCGACATGCCAGATGCGCTCGATCGGCGTGCCGGTCACGTCCAGCAGCGCGATCTCGCCGGTGCGCAGCTCCAGCGATAGCGTGTGCAGCGACAACAGGCTGATGCCCATGCCGGCCATCACGGCCTGCTTGATGGTCTCGTTGCTGCCCAGGGTGATCACCTTGGCCGGCGTGAACAGGTGGTCCCGGAACATGTACTCGGCCACGGTACGGGTGCCGGAACCCGGTTCGCGCAGCAGGAAGGTCTCGTGACGCAGTTCCTGCAGGTCGAACCCCTTTGCGTCGTGTAACGGGTGCCGCGGCGAGGCCACCAGCACGTGCGGGTGCGCGGCGATGGGTTCCGACACCGCATCCAGTTCGCGCGGCGGGCGGCCCATCAGCGCGAGGTCGATGGCGTTGTCCTGCAATAGCCGCAGCAGCGTCTCGCGGTTGCCTTCGGCGATGCGCAGGTCCACGCCCGGGTGCAGCGCGGTAAAGCCGGCCAGCAGCTTGGGCGCGAAGTACTTCGACGTGCTGATCAGCCCGATCGTGATCGAACCCTGCTCGACGTCCTTGACCGCCTGCAAGCCTTCCTCGGCGTCCTTGACCTCGCCGAGGATCCGGGACGCATGGTGCAGCAGGCGGTCGCCGGGCTCGGTCAGGGTGAGCTGCCCCTTGACCCGCTCGAACAGCGCCATGCCGACCACGGATTCAAGCTGCTTGACCTGCATCGAGACCGCTGGCTGGGTCAGGTGCAGCTCCTCGGCCGCGCGCACGAAGCTGGCGTGCCTGGCCACGGTGACGAAGATCTGCAACTGGCGAAGAGTGAGGGCGCGCAGGAAGGACATGGGCGGTGGGGGCGGCTTTGGATGTTCCCGTGATGTGCAGCTTTGGTCGCACTTAAGGGATAGCTTATACAGGCACTAAGAATATCTGAATTTACCTTATGTGGGTGGGCTTATATCTTTGCATCAACGCAGTAGCCACGACGCTCAACCAAGCAAGGAGACAAGCATGAACGCACCTGAATCGGTCCAAGCCAAGCCGCGCAAGCGCTACGACGCCGGCGTCATGAAGTACAAGGAAATGGGGTACTGGGACGGCGACTACGAGCCCAAGGATACCGACTTGCTGGCGCTGTTCCGCATCACGCCGCAGGATGGTGTGGATCCGGTCGAGGCCGCTGCCGCGGTGGCGGGCGAATCCTCCACCGCCACCTGGACGGTGGTGTGGACCGACCGCCTGACCGCCTGCGACATGTACCGCGCCAAGGCCTACCGGGTCGATCCGGTGCCCAACAACCCCGAGCAGTTCTTCTGCTACGTGGCCTATGACCTGTCGCTGTTCGAGGAAGGCTCGATCGCCAACCTGACCGCGTCGATCATCGGCAACGTCTTCAGCTTCAAGCCGATCAAGGCGGCGCGCCTGGAAGACATGCGCTTCCCGGTGGCCTATGTGAAGACCTTCGCCGGCCCGTCCACCGGCATCATCGTCGAGCGCGAGCGCCTGGACAAGTTCGGCCGCCCGCTGCTGGGCGCCACCACCAAGCCCAAGCTGGGCCTGTCGGGCCGCAACTACGGCCGCGTGGTGTATGAGGGCCTGAAGGGCGGGCTGGACTTCATGAAGGATGACGAGAACATCAACTCGCAGCCCTTCATGCACTGGCGCGACCGCTTCCTGTTCGTGATGGACGCGGTCAACAAGGCCTCGGCCGCCACCGGCGAGGTCAAAGGCAGCTATCTCAACGTGACCGCCGGCACCATGGAAGAGATGTACCGCCGTGCCGAGTTCGCCAAGTCGCTGGGCTCGGTCATCATCATGATCGACCTGATCGTCGGCTGGACCTGTATCCAGTCCATGAGCAACTGGTGCCGCCAGAACGACATGATCCTGCACCTGCACCGGGCGGGCCATGGCACCTACACCCGGCAGAAGAACCACGGCGTGTCGTTCCGCGTGATTGCCAAATGGCTGCGCCTGGCAGGCGTCGACCACATGCACACCGGCACCGCGGTGGGCAAACTGGAAGGCGACCCGCTGACCGTGCAGGGCTACTACAACGTTTGCCGTGATGCCTACACCCACACCGACCTGTCGCGCGGGCTGTTCTTCGACCAGGACTGGGCTTCGCTGCGCAAGGTGATGCCGGTGGCCTCCGGCGGCATCCATGCCGGCCAGATGCACCAGCTGATCCACCTCTTTGGCGACGATGTGGTGCTGCAGTTCGGCGGCGGCACCATCGGCCACCCGCAGGGCATCCAGGCCGGCGCCACCGCCAACCGCGTTGCGCTGGAAGCCATGGTGCTGGCGCGCAACGAAGGTCGCGACATCCTCAACGAAGGGCCGGAGATCCTGCGCGATGCCGCGCGCTGGTGCGGACCGCTGCGGGCTGCGCTCGATACCTGGGGCGACATCAGCTTCAACTACACGCCGACCGACACCTCGGACTTCGCGCCCACCGCGTCGGTGGCCTGAGCCTTGGCGAGACGCCACCAAAGCACGACGAGCGAACCCAAAGAACGAGAGGACATCATGCGTATTACTCAAGGCACTTTCTCTTTCCTGCCCGACCTCACCGACGCGCAGATCACCAGCCAGCTTGAATACTGCCTGAACCAGGGCTGGGCGGTCGGCATCGAGTACACCGACGACCCGCATCCGCGCAATACCTACTGGGAGATGTTCGGCCTGCCGATGTTCGACCTGCGCGATGCCGCCGGCATCCTGCTGGAGATCAACAACGCGCGCAGCACCTTCCCCAACCACTACATCCGCGTCACGGCTTTCGATTCGACGCATACGGTAGAGTCGGTGGTGATGTCGTTCATCGTCAACCGTCCTGCGGACGAGCCCGGCTTCCGCCTGGTGCGCCAGGAAGAGCCCGGCCGCACCATGCGCTACTCGATCGAGAGCTACGCCGTGCAGGCACGCCCCGAGGGCAGCCGCTACTGAGCGGCGCCGGCTGAACCGCCGCGCGGCGCTGCCGCCGGCGCTTTTCCTGACTGTGCAATCCCACGGTTGCGCTGCCGCAAGGCCGCGCACCGGGGGGAGCTGCGCCTCGAATCTTCGAGCCGGATGCTCGAATGATCCTCACGGAGCCTGCCATGTCCGCACCTGAAACGACCGCACCGCTGCAGCCGCCAGCCGCTCCGGCCGCATCGTTGCCCGGATCCCTGGCCGAGTCGCTGGCCAGCTCGGGCATCACCGAGCTGCTGGCCCAGCTTGACCGCGAGCTGATCGGACTGAAGCCGGTGAAAGCGCGCATCCGCGATATCGCCGCCTTGCTGCTGGTGGACAAGCTGCGCGCCGCGCGCGGCTTCAGCGCCGGTGCGCCCAGCCTGCATATGTGCTTCACCGGCAATCCCGGCACCGGCAAGACCACCGTGGCCATGCGCATGGCGCAGATCCTGCACCAGCTGGGCTACGTGCGCCGTGGCCACCTGGTGGCGGTGACCCGCGACGACCTGGTCGGCCAGTACATCGGCCACACCGCACCCAAGACCAAGGAGATCCTGAAGAAGGCCATGGGCGGGGTGCTCTTCATCGACGAGGCCTACTACCTCTACCGCCCGGAGAACGAGCGCGACTACGGCCAGGAGGCCATCGAGATCCTGCTGCAGGTGATGGAGAACAACCGCGACGACCTGGTGGTGATCCTGGCCGGCTACAAGGACCGCATGGACCGCTTCTTCGAGTCCAACCCGGGCATGTCCTCGCGCGTTGCCCACCATGTCGATTTCCCTGATTACCAGCTTGACGAGCTGCGCCAGATCGCCGACCTGATGCTGGCCGAGATGCAATACCGCTTCGACGACCAGAGCCGGGCCGTGTTTGCCGACTACCTGGCCCGGCGCATGGCGCAGCCGCATTTTGCCAATGCCCGCAGCGTGCGCAATGCGCTGGACCGCGCGCGGCTGCGCCATGCCTCGCGCCTGCTGGACGATGCCGGCACGGTTGTCGACGACCGTACCCTGACCACCATCACGGCGTCTGACTTGCTGGCCAGCCGCGTGTTTTCGAAGGCTGGGCCGGACGCACAGGCCCCGGCCAAGGAGTAAGCCATGCAAGCCCTGATTTTCGATGTCGACGGCACGCTGGCCGATACCGAGAGCGCGCACCTGCAGGCCTTCAATGCCGCCTTCGCCGAGGTCGGCCTGGACTGGCACTGGGACGCGCCGCTCTACACGCGCCTGCTCAAGGTGGCCGGCGGCAAGGAACGCCTGATGCATTACTGGCGCATGGTCGACCCGGAAGAGGCCCGTGGCTGCAAGGTGAAGGAAACCATCGACGCCGTGCACGCCATCAAGACCCGCCACTATGCCGAGCGCGTCGGGGCGGGCGGCCTGCCGCTGCGCCCGGGCATCGCCCGCCTGATCGCCGAGGCCGGCGAGGCAGGGCTCCCGCTCGCGATTGCCACCACCACCACGCCGGCCAACCTCGACGCGCTGCTGCAGGCGCCGCTTGGCGCGGACTGGCGCCGTCGCTTTGCCGCCATCGGCGACGCCGGCACCACGGCCATCAAGAAGCCGGCGCCCGATGTCTACCTGGCCGTGCTGGAGCGGCTCGGCCTGCAAGGCGGTGACTGCCTGGCGATCGAGGACTCGGAGAACGGCCTGCGCGCTGCCCGGGCCGCCGGTATCCCCACTGTGGTCACGCCCACCGCGTTCAGCGGGCAGGACTCCTTCGAGGGCGCGCTGCTGGTGCTGCCGCATCTTGGCGACCCCGGCGAACCCATGCCCCAGCACGTGCCCGGCGCGGCGCACCGCTGGGCCGACCTTGCCGCGTTGCGCGCCTGGCACCACGGCACCCTGATCGAGGCGACCTGACATGCATGCCACTGAAACCAACACCGGCCATGGCAGCCAGCGTGCCATCCGCCTGGCGCCCTCCATCCTGTCGGCCGATTTCGCGCGCCTGGGCGAAGAGGTGTGTGCGATCGAGGCCGGCGGTGCAGACCTGGTGCACTTCGATGTGATGGACAACCACTATGTGCCCAACCTGACCATCGGCCCGCTGGTGTGCGAGGCGATCCGGCCGCTGGTTTCCATCCCCATCGACGTGCACCTGATGGTGGAACCGGTCGACGCGCTGATCCCGCTGTTTGCCAAGGCCGGCGCCAACATCATCAGCTTCCACCCGGAGGCGAGCCGCCATGTCGACCGCACCATCGGCCTGATCCGCGACCACGGCTGCAAGGCCGGCCTGGTGCTCAACCCGGCCACGCCGCTGGGCTGGCTCGACCATACGCTGGACAAGCTCGACCTGGTGCTGCTGATGAGCGTGAACCCGGGCTTCGGCGGCCAGGCCTTCATTCCGGGCGTGCTGGACAAGGTGCGCCAGGCACGCGCGCGCATCGACCGGCAGGTGGACGCCGGCGGGCGGCCGGTCTGGCTGGAGATCGACGGCGGCGTCAAGGCCGACAACATTGCCGGGATCGCCCGCGCGGGCGCCGACACCTTCGTGGCCGGCAGCGCCGTGTTCGGCGCGCCCGATGCCGACGGCGGCTACTGGAGCATCCTGCGCCGCTTGCGCGAGGCCGCCACGATCACATAGCGGCCACCCGCACCGGCACTACTCAAGAACACATAGCCAATCTATAGGAGACCTGTCATGCCTGAAGTCCAAAGGATGACCCTGACGCAGTTCCTGATCGAGGAACGCCGCCGCTATCCGGATGCCAGCGGCGGCTTCAACGGCCTGATTCTCAACGTCGCCATGGCCTGCAAGGAAATTGCGCGCGCGGTTGCCTTCGGCGCGCTGGGGGGCTTGCACGGCAAGGCCAGCAATCAAGCTGGAGAAGCAGGGGCCGTCAACGTGCAGGGCGAAATCCAGCAGAAGCTGGACGTGCTGAGCAATACCACCTTCCTGCGCGTCAACGAGTGGGGCGGGTACCTGGCCGGCATGGCGTCGGAGGAGATGGAGGCGCCTTACCAGATCCCGGAACATTACCCGCGTGGCAAGTACCTGCTGGTGTTCGATCCGCTCGACGGCTCATCCAACATCGACGTCAATGTCTCGGTGGGCAGCATCTTCTCGGTGCTGCGCGCCCCGGAGGGTGCAAGTGCCGTGACGGAGCAGGATTTCCTGCAGGCCGGCAGCGCCCAGGTGGCGGCCGGCTATGCGCTCTACGGTCCTACCACCATGCTGGTGCTGACCGTCGGCAATGGCGTCAACGGCTTCACGCTCGATCCCAACCTGGGCGAATTTTTCCTGACGCACCCCAACCTGCGGGTGCCGGCCGATACTCAGGAATTCGCCATCAACGCGTCGAACAGCCGCTTCTGGGAAGCGCCGGTGCAGCGCTATATCGCCGAGTGCATGGCCGGCAAGAGCGGGCCGCGCGGCAAGGATTTCAATATGCGCTGGATCGCGTCGATGGTGGCCGAGGCGCACCGCATTCTGATGCGTGGCGGCGTCTTCATGTACCCGCGCGACTCCAAGGATCCCGCCAAGCCGGGCCGCCTGCGCCTGCTGTATGAGGCCAACCCGATCGCCTTCCTGATGGAGCAGGCCGGCGGGCGCGCCAGCACGGGCCGCCAGACGCTGATGTCGGTGGCGCCGGGCGCGCTGCACCAGCGCATCGGCGTGATCTTCGGCTCGCGCAATGAAGTGGAACGGATCGAGGGCTACCACACCGACCAGACCGATCCCGACCTTCCGAGTCCCCTGTTCAACGAGCGCAGCCTGTTCCGCGCGTCTGCCTGAGGTGCCTGGCCATGTCAGAACGTTATCCCATTATCGCCATCACCGGCTCCTCGGGCGCCGGTACCACGTCGGTGACCCGTACCTTCGAGAACATTTTCCGCCGCGAGGGCGTGAAGTCAGTGGTGATCGAAGGCGACAGCTTCCACCGCTACGACCGCGCCGAGATGAAGGTCAAGATGGCCGAGGCCGAGCGCACCGGCAATATGAACTTCAGCCACTTCGGCGAGGAGAACAACCTGTTCGGCGAGCTGGAGAACCTGTTCCGCTCCTATGCCGAAACCGGCACGGGCATGCACCGGCACTACCTGCATAGCCCGGAGGAGGCCGCGCCGTTCGGGCAGGAACCCGGCACCTTCACCCAGTGGGAGCCGTTGCCGGCCGATACCGACCTGCTGTTCTACGAAGGCCTGCACGGCGGCGTGGTCACCGACTCGGTCAATGTCGCGCAGTATCCCAACCTGCTGATCGGCGTGGTGCCGGTCATCAACCTGGAATGGATCCAGAAGCTCTGGCGCGACAAGAAGCAGCGCGGCTATTCGACCGAGGCCGTGACCGACACCATCCTGCGCCGCATGCCGGACTACGTGAACTACATCTGCCCGCAGTTCTCGCGCACGCATGTGAACTTCCAGCGCGTGCCGTGCGTGGATACGTCCAACCCCTTTATCTCGCGCGAAATCCCCGCGCCCGATGAAAGCATGGTGGTGATCCGCTTTGCCAATCCGAAGGGGATCGACTTCCAGTACCTGCTTAGCATGATCCACGACTCCTTCATGTCGCGCGCCAACACCATCGTGGTGCCCGGCGGCAAGATGGAACTGGCCATGCAGCTGATCTTCACGCCCTTCGTGCTGCGCATGATGGAGCGCCGCAAGCGCGCCGCGCTGTAAGGACCCGACCGTGAAACGCCGACTCGCGAGGATCTTCTGAATGAACGCCCCAGAACGCATCGATTCCGCAGCGCGCTGTGCCAATGCGCTGCGCTTCCTGGCCGCCGACGCGGTGGAGCAGGCCAAGTCCGGCCACCCCGGCGCTCCCATGGGCATGGCCGAGATGGCCGAAGTGCTGTGGCGGCGCCACCTGCGCCACAACCCGGCCAACCCGGCCTGGCCCGACCGTGACCGCTTCGTGCTGTCCAACGGCCATGCATCCATGCTGCAGTACGCACTGCTGCACCTGACCGGCTATGACCTGCCGATGTCGCAGCTGCGCCAGTTCCGCCAGCTGCACGCGGCCACGCCCGGCCATCCGGAGCTTGGCGTGACGCCGGGCGTGGAAACCACCACCGGGCCGCTGGGGCAGGGCCTGGCCAATGCCGTCGGCATGGCGCTGGCGGAGAAGCTGCTGGCCGCCACCTTCAACCGGCCCGGCTTCGACATCGTCGACCATCACACCTACGTCTTCCTTGGCGATGGCTGCCTGATGGAAGGCCTCAGCCACGAGGCCTGCTCGCTGGCGGGAACGCTCAGGCTGGGCAAGCTGATCTGCCTGTACGACGACAACGGCATCTCCATCGACGGCGAGGTGGCCGGCTGGTTTGCCGACGACACCCCGAAGCGCTTTGCCGCCTACGGCTGGCATGTGATTGCCGTCGACGGGCACGATGTGCAGGCCATCGACGCTGCGCTGCACGAGGCCAAGGCCGAGCGCGACCGGCCCACGCTGATCTGCTGCCGCACCGTGATCGGCAAGGGCGCGCCCGCCAAGGCCGGCGGCCACGATGTGCATGGCGCCCCGCTGGGCGCGCCGGAGATCGCCGCCATGCGCACCGCGCTGGGCTGGGAAGCCGAGCCCTTCACGGTGCCGGCGGATGTCGCCGACGCCTGGGACGCACGCGCGCAAGGCGCCGCGCGCGAGGCCGAATGGGAGGCGCGCTTCGTCAGCTATTGCGCCGCGCACCCCGAACTGGCCGAGGAGTTCGTGCGCCGCGTCAAGGGCCGCCTGCCGCAAGGCTTCGATGCCGAGCTGCTGGCGTTGCTGGACGCGCCGTCGCCGCTGCAAGGCAAGATCGCCACGCGCAAGGCATCGCAGCTGTGCCTGGAGGCGCTCACGCCCGCCTTGCCCGAGCTGCTGGGCGGCTCGGCCGACCTGACCGGCTCCAACCTGACCAATGTCAAGGCATCGGTCTGGGTCAACCATGCCGGGCATGGCAACTACGTGAGCTATGGCGTGCGTGAGTTCGGCATGGCCGCCGCCATGAACGGCATTGCGCTGCATGGGGGGCTGATCCCCTACGGCGGCACCTTCATGACCTTCTCGGACTATTCGCGCAATGCCATCCGCATGGCGGCGCTGATGCGCCTGCGCGTGGTCCACGTGCTGACCCATGACTCGATCGGGCTGGGCGAGGACGGTCCCACCCACCAGCCGGTGGAACACGCCGCCAGCCTGCGGTTGATCCCCAACAACCAGGTCTGGCGTCCCTGCGACGGCGCCGAGACCGCGTATGCGTGGCTGGCCGCGCTGCGGCGCGAGGATGGCCCGAGCTGCCTGGTGCTGTCGCGGCAGGCGCTGATGCCGTTCGAGCGCAATGCGGCCCAGCGCGCGGAGATTGCGCGAGGCGGCTATGTGCTGCGCGATGTGCCGGCGCCGCGCGTGGTGCTGATCGCCACCGGCTCCGAGGTGGAAATCGCCATGCGCGCGGCACTGGACCTGGCCGATGCCGGCATCGCCGCACGCGTGGTGTCCATGCCCTGCGTGGAGCTGTTCTACGCGCAGGACGTGGCGTACCGGGACACCGTGCTGCCGCCGGGATTGCCGCGCGTCAGCGTGGAGGCGGGCGGCACCTGGTTCTGGCGCGGCGTGGTGGGCGAGCAGGGCCTGGCGCTGGGCATCGACAGCTTCGGCGAATCTGCGCCGGCCGAGGCGCTGTACCAGCACTTCGGCCTGACCCCGACGCATGTCGCCGCGGCCGCGCGCGTGCTGCTGGAGGAGGCGTGATGGCTACCACATCCATGCCCTGCACCGCGGTGCTGATCGACCTGGACGGCACGCTGGTCGACAGCGCGCCCGACATTGTCGAGGCCGCCAACCGCATGCTGGCCGACCTCGGCAGCCCGGCATTGCCGTTCGACACCGTGGCCGGCTTTATCGGCCGCGGGGTGCCCAACCTGGTGCGGCGCGTGCTCGAGACCGCCGGGCTCGCGGCGCAGGTTGAGGCTGCCGATGCCGTGACGATGTTCCACCGCCACTATGCCGAGACCAACGGCCGCCTCGGATCGGTGTTCCCGGGCGTGGAGGCAGGCCTGGAGGCGCTCAGGCGGCAGGGCTACCGGCTTGCCTGCGTCACCAACAAGCCGAGCGCGCTGGCGGTGCCGCTGCTGGCGCTGACCGGGTTGTCGCAATACCTGGAAGTGCTGGTGGCGGGCGACTCGATCGCGCAGATGAAACCGGACCCCGAACCGCTGCGGCACGCCTGCAACCTGCTCGACGTCGATCCGGCGCAGGGCGTGCTGGTGGGGGATTCGGCGGTGGACGTGGCGGCGGCGCGCGCGGCCGGCATCCCGGTCTGCCTGGTGCGCTATGGCTACGCCGGGCCCGGCGGGCCCGCGGCGCTGGGCGCCGACGCGCTGCTCGATTCGCTGGAGGCGTTGCCGGCGCTGCTGACGCCGGCGCGGCTGGCGCCAGCAGCCTGATGTTGCGCCGGCGCGCCAGCGCGACCGGCAAGGATACCAAGACAAGTAAAGGAGACAGCATGACTATCAAGGTTGCCATCAACGGCTACGGACGCATCGGCCGCAACGTGCTGCGCGCCCACTATGAAGGCGGCAAGCGGCACGATATCGAGATCGTCGCCATCAACGACCTCGGCAACGCGGCCACCAATGCGCACCTGACCCAGTACGACACCGTCCACGGCCGCTTCCCGGGCGAGGTCTCGGTCGACGGCGATGCCTTCCGCGTCAACGGCGACCGCATCCGCGTGCTGGCCCAGCGCAACCCGGCCCTGCTGCCGTGGGGCGAGCTGGGCGTGGACGTGGTGATGGAATGCACCGGGCTCTTCACCAGCAAGGAAAAGGCCTCGGCCCACCTGAAGGGCGGCGCGAAGAAGGTGATCATCTCCGCCCCCGGCGGCAAGGACGTGGACGCCACTATCGTCTACGGCGTCAACCACGGCGTGCTGAAGGCCAGCGACATGGTGATCTCCAACGCCTCGTGCACCACCAACTGCCTGGCGCCGCTGGTCAAGCCGCTGCACGAGAAGCTGGGCGTGGTGAACGGCCTGATGACCACGGTGCACTCCTATACCAACGACCAGGTGCTGACCGACGTCTACCACGAAGACCTGCGCCGGGCGCGCTCGGCCACCATGTCGATGATCCCGACCAAGACCGGCGCCGCCGCCGCGGTCGGGCTGGTGATGCCTGAGCTGGACGGCCGGCTGGACGGCTTTGCCGTGCGCGTGCCGACCATCAATGTGTCGCTGGTCGACCTGTCCTTCGTGGCGGCGCGGCCCACCACGGTGGAGGAGGTGAACGGCATCCTAAAGGCAGCCGCTGAAGGCGAGCTCAAGGGCATCCTGGACTACAACACCGCGCCGCTGGTCTCGGTGGACTTCAACCACAACCCGGCGTCGTCCACCTTTGACGCCACCCTGACCAAGGTTAACGGCACGCTGGTCAAGGTGTCGGCCTGGTATGACAACGAATGGGGCTTCTCCAACCGCATGCTGGATACCGCGGTGGCGCTGGCCCACGCACGCTAGCAGGTTGCCATGATGAGCCTATCCCATGCTACGAACCCGCAACCGAAACCCGCGGCGGCGCCGCACACGCTGGCCGCACTGCTTGCAGCAGGCGGACTGGCTGGCAAGCGGGTCTTTATCCGCGCCGACCTCAACGTCCCGCAGGATGCAGCGGGCGCCATCACCGACGACACCCGCATCCGTGCTTCCGTGCCTGCCATCGCGGCCTGCCTGCAGGCGGGCGCCGCGGTGATGGTCACCTCGCACCTGGGCCGGCCGCAGGAGGGCGCGCCCGACCCGCGCCACAGCCTGGCACCGGTGGGCCGCCGCCTGTCGGAACTGCTGGGCCGCCAGGTGCCGCTCTTGTCCGGCTGGACCGAGGGCGGCTTCCAGGTGCCGCCCGGGCAGGTGGTGCTGCTGGAAAACTGCCGCATGAACACGGGCGAGAAGAAGAACAGCGACGAACTGGCGCAGAAGATGGCCGCGCTGTGCGATGTCTACGTCAACGACGCCTTCGGCACCGCCCACCGTGCCGAGGCGACCACGCATGGCATCGCCAGGTACGCCCCCATCGCCTGCGCCGGCCCGCTGCTGGCCGCCGAGATCGACGCGCTGGGCAAGGCGCTGGGCCAGCCGGCGCGTCCGCTGGTGGCAATCGTGGCGGGCTCCAAGGTTTCGACCAAGCTGACCATCCTGAAGTCGCTGGCCGACAAGGTCGACAACCTGATCGTCGGCGGCGGCATCGCCAATACCTTCATGCTGGCCGCCGGCCTGAAGATCGGCAAGTCGCTGGCCGAGCCTGACCTGCTGGCCGATGCCAGGGCCATCATCGACATCATGGCTGCCCGCGGCGCCTCAGTGCCGATCCCGGTCGACGTCGTATGCGCCAAGGAATTCAGCGCCACCGCCGAGGCTACCGTGAAGGACGTGAAGGACGTGGCCGACGACGACATGGTCCTGGACATCGGCCCCAAGACCGCCGCCATGCTGGCCGAGCAACTCAAGGCCGCCGGCACCATCGTCTGGAACGGCCCGGTGGGTGTGTTCGAGTTCGACCAGTTCGGCAATGGCACCAGGGTGCTGGCCCAGGCCATCGCCGAATCGAAGGCGTTCTCGATCGCCGGCGGCGGCGACACGCTGGCGGCCATTGCCAAGTACGGCATTGCCGACCGCGTGGGCTACATCTCCACGGGCGGGGGTGCGTTCCTGGAATTCCTGGAGGGCAAGACGCTGCCCGCGCTGGCCGTGCTGGCACAGCGCGCCGCCTGAACCCGACCTCACCGATTCTGCAATCAGTAAAGGAGCTTCATCATGGCACTCATTTCCTTGCGCCAGCTGCTGGACCACGCGGGAGAGTTCGGCTACGGCGTGCCGGCTTTCAACGTCAACAACCTGGAACAGATCCACGCCATCATGGAGGCGGCCGAGGAAACCGACAGCCCGGTCATCCTGCAGGCCTCCGCCGGCGCCCGCAAGTACGCCGGCGAGGCTTACCTGCGCCATATGGTGCTGGCCGCGGCCGAGACCCATCCGGACATCCCCATCGTGCTGCACCAGGACCACGGCTCCAGCCCGGCGATCTGCCAGGCCTCGATCCGCTCCGGCTTCACCAGCGTGATGATGGACGGCTCGCTGCGCGAAGACATGAAGACCCCGTCCGACTACGACTACAACGTCGACGTCACGCGGCGCGTGTGCGAAATGGCGCATGCGATCGGCGTGTCGGTGGAGGGCGAACTGGGCTGCCTGGGCTCGCTCGAAACCGGCCAGGCCGGCGAAGAGGACGGCGTGGGCGCGGCGGGCACGCTGTCGCACGACATGATGCTGACCGACCCGGCCCAGGCGCGCGACTTTGTCGCCCGCACCGGCGTGGATGCGCTGGCGATTGCCATCGGCACCAGCCACGGCGCCTACAAGTTCTCGCGCAAGCCCACCGGTGACATCCTGGCTATGGACCGCATCCGCGAGATCCATGAGCAGATCCCTGACACCCACCTGGTGATGCACGGCTCCAGCTCGGTGCCGCAGGAATGGCTGGAGATCATCCGCCAGTACGGCGGCGACATCAAGGAGACCTACGGCGTGCCGGTCGAGGAGATCCTGCGCGGCATCAAGATGGGGGTGCGCAAGGTGAATATCGACACGGATATCCGCCTGGCGATGACCGGGGCGATCCGCAAGTCCTTGTCCGACGACCGCAGCGAGTTCGATCCGCGCAAGGCGCTGCTGGCGGCCAAGAAGGGTGCGAGGAGCGTGGTCAAGCTGCGCTTCGAGGCCTTCGGCTGCGACGGGCAGGCTTCGCGGATCAAGCCGGTGCCGCTGGAGCGGGTGGCGAAGCTTTATTCCTGAAGGCGCCGCCCGGTGGGCGAATGGCGGAGATCAGCAAAGTGGGCCGTCTGCAGTACCACGAACCCACGCATACGCTCCCCTCTCCCGCGCGCGGGAGAGGGGTGGGGGTGAGGGCCGGAGCATCAACGAAGTAAAAGCCGTCGGTATGCCTGGGCCTGCCCTCACCCCCGGCCCCTCTCCCGCAAGCGGGAGAGGGGAGCAAACCGGCGGCAGGAACAGCACGCGTGACTAACCCCAACGCCGTCACCAGCAACCTGGCGCGGCACAAGGAGCAAACATGGCCAATCGACGCGAAGTGCCTGGTATCCGGAAGTACGACGGTCCCGCCGGCGGCTGGGGTGCGCTGAAGGCAACCGCCACGGCGATCCGGACGCAGATGGATACCGTCAAGGCGCCGATCACGCTGATGCGGACCAACCAGCCTGACGGCTTCGATTGCCCCGGCTGCGCATGGCCCGACAAGGAGCACCGGTCGACCTTCCAGTTCTGCGAGAACGGCGCCAAGGCCGTGACGTGGGAGGCAACCACCAAACGGGTGCCCCCCGAGTTCTTTGCAGCCAATACCGTGTCGTCGCTGTTGAACCGCACGGACTACGAGCTCGAGGACTTTGGCCGGCTGACGCATCCCCTGGTCTACGACCGCGCCACCGACACCTTCCGCGCGGTGGAGTGGGAGGCAGCCTTCGCCCGCATCGGCGAGATCCTGCGCGGGCTGACGCCGGACCAGGTCGAGTTCTATACCTCGGGCAGGGCCTCCAACGAGGCCGCCTACCTGTACCAGCTGTTCGCGCGGGAATATGGCACGAACAATTTCCCCGATTGCTCGAACATGTGCCACGAGCCCACCAGCGTGGGCTTGCCGCGCTCGATCGGCATCGGCAAGGGCACGGTGTCGCTGGATGACTTTGACACGTGCGAGCTGATTATTTCGATCGGCCACAACCCGGGCACCAACCACCCGCGGATGATGGGGACCTTGCATGAGGCCTCGCGCCGCAAGGTGCCGATCCTGGTGTTCAACCCGCTGCGCGAGCGGGCGCTTGAGCGCTTCGCTGACCCGCAGAACATGGTGGAGATGGCCACCTATGGCTCCACCCGGATTGCGTCGTCCTACTTCCTGGTCCGCGCCGGTGGCGACGCTGCCGCCATAAAAGGGGTGATGAAGGCGCTGCTGGACCTGGAGGCCAGCCAGGGCAATGTGCTGGACCACGACTTCATCGCGGTCCACACCGAGGGCTTTGAGGCGCTGGCCGACGATCTGCGGTCGACCGAATGGGCGGATATCGAAAAGACCTGTGGCCTGACCCGCGCGGACCTGGAGCTGGTGGCGGCGGCCTATGCCAAATCGAATGCCACCATCGTCACCTACGGCATGGGCGTGACCCAGCACAACGAAGGCACGGCCAATGTGCGCCTGCTGTGCGACCTGCTGATGCTGCGAGGCAACTTCGGCAAGCCCGGCGCCGGCATCTGCCCCTTGCGCGGCCACTCCAATGTGCAGGGGAACCGGACTGTCGGCATTACCGAGAAGCCGTCGGCCGGCTTCCTGCAGCGGATCGAGGACACCTTCGGCTTCAGCCCGCCCGCCGGACACGGGCACGATGCCGTCAACGCGATGCAGGCGATGATCGACGGCAAGTCCAGGGCGCTGTTCTGCCTGGGCGGGAACTTCGCGGTCGCCTTGCCTGACCCCGAGCAGTGCTTCCCCGCCATGGGCAAGCTCGACCTGAGCGTGCATGTCGGGACCAAGCTCAATCGCACCCACTTGCTGGTGGCCAAGGAGACCTATGTGCTGCCTTGCCTGGGCCGCACCGAACTGGATGTGCAGGAGACCGGGCCGCAATCGGTGACGGTGGAGGATTCGATGTCGATGGTGCATGCGTCGGCCGGCAAGCTCGCGCCGGCGTCCGAGTTCCTGCGCTCCGAGCCGGCCATCGTGGCGGGCATGGCCACCGCGACCCTGCCTGACAGCAAGGTGCCATGGCTGGAACTGGTTGCCGACTACGACAGGATCCGCGACCTGATCGAGAAGACGGTGCCCGGCTTTGAGGACTTCAACACGCGCGTGCGGGTCCCTGGCGGATTCCGCATGCCCTTGCCGCCAACCGAGCGCAAATGGGAAACGCCGTCGGGCAAGGCCGAGTTCTATGTGTTCAAGGGGTTGCATGAAGACAAGGAAGTCCTTGCCGACGATGTCCTGCGGCTGGTGACGATCCGTAGCCATGACCAGTACAACACCACCATCTATGCCATGGACGACCGCTACCGGGGCGTGTTCGGGCGGCGCGACGTGCTGTTCATGAACCCAGCCGACCTGGCCGCGCGCGGCCTGGAGCATGGCGACCTGGTCGACATCGAGACCATCGCTGCGGGCCGGCAGCTGCGTTTCGAGAAGATCACTGCGATTGAATATGAAATTGCGCCCGGCTCCGTCGCCGCCTACTATCCGGAGGCAAATAGGCTGGTGCCGCTCGACTACATCGACGAGGACAGCGGCACCCCGTCCTACAAGTCAGTGCCCGTGCGCGTGGTGCGTTCGGAGGTGACGTAATGGCAGGCCAGCCCACCATCACGTAAGCACGGCTCATGCCCGCTTTTTAGCGCCGCTGCGCGCGGCCCTGAGCGCGCGCAACGTCCCCCTGTTGAAGCAATGTGACCTACCTGTGGAGGAAAGTCCATCATGCCGACCCTATGCGAAATCTGCAACGCACGTCCCGCCGTGGCACGGGTGACCGTGGTTCAGGACGGCGAGCGCAAGACGATGTCGATCTGCGACTACGACTACCGGCAGCTGCTGCGCCACCAGGACATGCTCAACCCGTTCGACTCCCTGCTGGGTGGCGGCGGCCTGTCCCGCTTCTTCCGCGGAATGGGAGGCGGGATGGATGACGACGAGCATCCCGGGTACTCCACCGAAGTTCCGCGCGAATCCGTCGACCCCACCGATGCCTTCAGCGAGCAGACCATGGAGCTGCTGCAGCGCGCCGCGGAGAAGGCCCACGAGCTGCGGCGCAATGAACTCGATACCGAGCACCTGCTCTACGTGCTCGCCGATACCGATGTCTGCACGGCGCTGCTCAAGGAGCTCAAACTCTCGCCGCAGGACATCAAGGGCTATATCGACGAGCATGCGCAGACCGGAACCGCCGAACCCGACGCGGCCATCGACCGGATGACGATCTCGCCGCGGCTGAAGAAGGCCTTCCAGTTTGCCTTCCAGGCCTCGCGCGACCTGGGGCATTCCTACGTTGGACCCGAGCACCTGCTGATCGGCCTGGCCTCGGTGCCGGACAGTATTGCCGGGACGCTGCTGAAAAAATACGGCGTGACCCCCGAGGCGCTGCGCCAGAAGGTGGTGAAGGTGGTCGGCAAAGGCGCTGAAGACGGCCGCGTCGACACGCCGACCGGCACGCCCACGCTGGACAAGTTCGGGCGCGACCTGACCGCGATTGCGCGGCAGGGCAAGCTCGATCCGGTGCTGGGCCGTGCGCAGGAGATCGAGAGCACGATCGAAGTGCTGGCGCGGCGCAAGAAGAACAACCCGGTGCTGATCGGCGAGCCAGGCGTGGGCAAGACCGCCATCGTGGAAGGCCTGGCGCAGCGCATCGTCAATGGCGATGTGCCGGAGGTGCTGCGCGGCAAGCGTCTGGTTGAGGTGAACATCAATTCGATGGTCGCCGGGGCCAAGTACCGCGGCGAGTTCGAGGAGCGTGCCAAGCAGCTGATCGATGAGGTCACGGCCAAGAACGACGAACTGATCCTGTTTATCGACGAACTGCACACCATCGTCGGCGCGGGGCAGGGCGGCGGCGAGGGCGGGCTCGATATCGCCAACGTGCTCAAGCCCGCGCTGGCGCGCGGGGAACTGAGCCTGATCGGCGCCACCACGCTGAACGAATACCAGAAATACATCGAGAAAGACGCGGCGCTGGAGCGGCGCTTCCAGCCGGTGCTGGTGCCGGAGCCGACTGTCGAGCAGACCATCGTCATCCTGCGCGGCCTGCGCGACAAGCTTGAGGCGCACCACCAGGTCACCTTCGCCGACGACGCCTTTGTCGCCGCGGCGGAACTGTCGGACCGCTACATCACCTCGCGCTTCCTGCCGGACAAGGCCATCGACCTGATCGACCAGGCCGCGGCGCGCGTGCGCATCGGCGCCACCTCGCGCCCCGCGGATATCCAGGAACTGGAGGCCGAGATCGCCCAGCTCAAGCGCGAGCAGGACTATGCGTCGTCGCGCAAGCGCTTTGACGAGGCCAAGGGCTTCGAGGACCGCATCAACCACAAGCAGAAGCGGCTTGATGAGCTGACCGAGGCCTGGCAGCGCAAGACCGGGTCGGAGACCCTGGAGGTGACGGTCGCGGCCATTGCCGAAGTGGTGTCGCGCCTGACCGGCATCCCCGTGACCGACCTGACCCAGGAAGAGCGCCAGAAGCTGCTGAAGATGGAAGCGCGGCTGCGCGAGCGGGTGGTGGGGCAGGAGGACGCGGTGGTCGCGGTCAGCGACGCGGTGCGCTTGTCGCGTGCGGGCCTGGGCCAGGCCAACCGCCCGATCGCGACTTTCCTCTTCCTCGGGCCGACCGGCGTCGGCAAGACCGAGCTGGCCAAGGCCCTGGCGGAAACCGTGTTCGGCGACGAGCAGGCCATCATCCGCATCGACATGTCCGAGTACATGGAGCGCCATGCGGTGGCCCGGCTGATCGGCGCGCCCCCGGGCTATGTCGGCTACGACGAAGGCGGGCAGCTGACCGAACGCGTACGGCGCAAGCCCTATAGCGTGATCCTGCTGGATGAAATCGAGAAGGCCCACCCGGACGTGAACAACGTGCTGCTGCAGGTCTTCGACGATGGCCGCTTGACCGACGGCAAGGGCCGCGTGGTGGACTTCAGCAACACCGTCATCATCGCCACCAGCAACCTGGGCGCGCCGATCATCATGGATAACCTGGAGCAGCCCGAGGACAAGCGCATGCCTGAGAAGGACTTGCGCGAGGCGCTGATGAAGGTGCTGAAGGGACACTTCCGGCCCGAGTTCCTGAACCGCATCGACGACATCATCGTGTTCCATGCGCTGTCGCGCGAGAACATCCGTGCGATCGTGCAGATCCAGCTGGAGCGCGTGGTGCGCACCGCCGCGGCGCAGGACATCACGGTCAAGCTCGACGATGACCTGGTCGATCATCTGGTCGAGGTGGGCTACCAGCCTGAGTTCGGTGCGCGGGAGCTGCGGCGCCAGATCCGCCAGTCGGTCGAGACCGGGCTGGCCAAGGAGATTCTCGGCGACAAGCTGAAATCCGGCGACAGCGTCGAGCTCGGCTACGACAAAGCAAGCGACGCCGTGGTCTTCAGGAAGATGGAAGCCGTCAAGAAGCCGAAGGCAGGCAAAGCTGCCGCCAAGGGCGCTGCACCCAAGAAGGCGGATAGCACCGTCGCGGCAGGAGACTCCAGCGCTTGAGCGCAAGAGCCAGGGCAATCACGACTTTCGTGGGAGATTCGCAAATGCAGGAGTACGACTTTTACATCAATCTGCTGAAACCGACGCTGGGGCTCTATGTGCGCAAGGGGGCAGGACTTCAGGACCTCGCCGACGCAAAGGAGTGGCAACTTGAAGGGACGGTTCCGGAGAGCGCATTGTCACCCGGTATGTTGAAGGGGCTGGAAGCCAACGGGCACGCCTTTCAGGAGCTGGGCGGGTAACCCGCCACGCGCGGCCGCGGCCTGTTCCGATGGGTTGCGGCCGCACGGCTTCCTTCCTGCCAGCATCACTTCTCGTCGACAAAGAACTCGATACCCTCGTCGATGCATTCTTTCGGCTGGGCAAAGGTAATCCAGCCATGACCCCTGAGCGTGATTTCGTCACGGCGCAGGATGAGCGCGTTTTCGCCATCGATCTTCACGTGGGTGCCGTTCGAGCTTCTGTCGATCAGGACAAAGCGGCCGCCGCGCGGCTCCACCGTGGCCTGGAATCTCGACACCTGCCGGTCCGTGACCACAATGCTCATGGTCGTGTCCCGGCCAATGGTGACAGGCGGCGAGGCGGTGTTCATTTCGAAGACGGTTCCCCGATACCGTAGCGAGAGCAATGCCGAACGGGCCAATGCGAGATCCACCGGGGCCACCAGGGTCAGGTCGATGCTCTGCTGCCAGATCGCTTCATACAGCTCGATCACCTGGTGCTTGCCGCGCACCTGTATCGGATACAGGTAGCGCGTCATCTGGCGCAGCCCCGCGGACAGTTGCTCAACCGCGTTCTTGCTGGTGATGATCTGGCCCCGCGACGCGAGGCTGGCCAGTCGGGCGGCAAGGTTCACGGTGTCGCCGAACAGGTCGCCGGATTCGTCCGACAGGATCGGACCATGGTGGAAGCCGATATGAATTGCCAGCGGTGCGCCGATGATCGGCGGCAGCCCGGCGACGGCCTCCTGCATGTCCAGTGCCGCCCGCATCGCATTCTCCGCCGCGGGAAACAGCACCATGATTTCGTCACCGATGGTCTTGACCACCCGTCCTTGCGCGGCCGCGGAGTGGGACTTCATCAGCGCGAGGCACTGGCGGATTGCGCCAAGCGCCACGGCATCGCCGGCCTGCTCGTAGAGTCTGGTGCTGTCGCAGACGTCCGCGAACATCACCGATCCATCGGACGCGTCTTGTCGCGAATCTTGGTCCATATGCATCACAGGCCGTTTGGTCGGAGCGCGCCATGCCCTTCAATCGGCAGTGCGCTTCGTCTGCATGATAGAACTTCATTGCGACATTGCAGCACTGGTGACCATCTCGAAAAAGTGCTGCTTGCCGATCCGGGCACCTCGATCCTCTCCTGCCGTTTCGCCTTGCCAGGGATCGCATCAGGCACTACAACGATCAAGCACGCCGACGACGGTGAAGGAGGAGGCCCCATGATGCATCACGCCCGCAACCCTCTCGTCGCCGCCACTCGCCAGCTTTTGGCGGGCTCCGTCCTGACGCTTCCGGCGCTCGCCTTTGCTGCCGGGCCCGGCGGAGCCTTCCAGCCCACGCAGGTTTCCGCCACGCCCGACCGCAACGCCGGGCTGCAGGCCTTCGCGCAGATCGAACGTGTGCTGCTGCATGCCCGCTGCCTGAATTGCCACGTGCCCGACGGCCCGCTGCAGGGCGATGCGAAACGGGTGCACTTTCCACCGGTGCAGCGTGGCGCCGACGGCAAAGGCGTGCCGCCACTGCAATGCGCCACCTGCCATGCCACCCAGAACAGTCCGCTCGCGCATGCGCCGCCCGGGCTCGATACCGACGGCCAGCCGGGCTGGCACATGCCGCCAGCGAAGATGAAGATGTCATGGTTGGGCCTGTCCGGGCCGGCGCTGTGCAAGGTCTTGCGCGACACCAGGACCAACGGCGGCCGCTCGCTGGCGATGCTCGAAGAACACATGGTGACCGACCACCTAGTGGCTTGGGGCTGGCAACCGGGGCCGGGGCGCGAATTGCCGCCGCTGGACAAGCCCGCGTTCGACGAGCAGGTGCGCCAGTGGATACGCAATGGTGCGCCGTGCGATACGCGCGAGCCGCTGCGTACCTCTGCCGGGCCCACGCGCGCCGCCGCCGACGAAGCCTTGCTGAAGAACCTGCGCGCCATCGCCGGATCGGGCGCCTTGACACAGACGACGGGCACGAGCAACGGGAGCCAGCCATGATCTCCTTTCAACTGAACGGCAAGACCCAGCAGGTTGACGTGCCCGGCGACACGCCGGTGCTGTGGGTGCTGCGCGACACGCTGGGCCTGACCGGGACCAAGTTCGGCTGCGGCATCGCGGTGTGCGGCGCGTGCACGGTCCATGTCGATGGCCAGCAGCGCCGCGCGTGCGTGACGCCGGTGTCCTCCATCGCCGGCCGGCAACTCACCACGATCGAGGGCATCGGCGAGGACCCGGTGGGGCGCGCAGTCGAAGAGGCCTGGGTGCGCAACGACGTCACGCAGTGCGGCTATTGCCAGAGCGGCCAGGTCATGTCGGCGGTGGCGCTGCTCAAGGTCAACCGGCGCCCGACCGATGCCGACATCGAACAGGCCATGAGCGCCAACCTGTGCCGCTGCGGCACCTATGCGCGCATCCATGCCGCGGTCAAGGATGCAGCCAAGGCTATCGGCTGAGGAGATGCCATGAGACTCATGCAGCAGGCAAGCGGCGGCATCGATCGGCGGACCTTCCTGAAACTGAGCGTCGGCTCAGGCTTCGCGCTCTGTGCCGTTCCGCTTGGCGCGCAGACGGAGGCGGCGGCGCAGCCCAAGGCGCCGGTGCAGCCATCGGCCTTCGTCAGCATCGATGCCGACGGCACGGTGATGGTCACGATCGGCAAGCTTGAATTCGGGCAGGGCGTGCAGACGGCACTGCCGATGCTGGTGGCCGAGGAACTGGACGCGGACTGGAGCAAGGTGCGCTGCCAGCTGGCCCCGGCCGGCGAGGCCTATAAGGATCCGGTGTTCCATATCCAGATGGTCGGTGGCTCGACCAGCATGAAGAACTCGTGGACGCAGTATCGAGAGGTCGGCGCGCGCATGCGCGCCATGCTGCTCGGGGCCGCCGCCAGGCGCTTCGGGGTGCCGGCCGGGCAGCTTAAGGCCGAGGCCGGCGTGGTGACCGCGCCCGACGGCCGCCGAGCCACGTACGGCGAGCTGGCCGCCGCGGCCCTGGCCGAGCCGGTGCCGGCGAGCGTACAGCTGAAGTCGCCGCAGCAATTCAGGCTGATCGGCAAGCCCACCGGCCGGCTCGACGCGCGCGACAAGTCCACCGGCAGGCAGCAGTTCGGCATCGACATGGCGCTGCCCGGCGCGCGCACCGTGGTCATGGTGCATCCGCCGGTGTTCGGCGCCAGGGTCGCGCGCTTCGACCCCGCGCGTGCCAAGGCCATCGCCGGCGTGGAAGAGGTCTACCAGGTGCCACTGGCCGGCGGCGCGACAGGGTTGGCGATCGCGGCCAATGGGTTCTGGCCGGCGCGCACGGCGCGCGAGGTGCTGCAGGTGGAATGGGACACCAGCGGTGTCGAGAAGCCGGACAGCGATGCACTGCTGGCGCGCTACCGCGAACTGGCGGCCCGGCCCGGCGTGCGGGCCAAGGCGGCGGACACTTCGGCGCTGGCCACCGCGCCACACAAGCTCACCGCCGAGTATGTCTTCCCCTACCTGGCGCACACGCCGATGGAGCCGCTCAACTGCACCATCGATTTTCGCGGCAACCAGTGCACGGTGTGGGCCGGCTCGCAGTTCCAGACTGTCGACCAGGCCAACGTCGCAGCCGTGCTCGGCCTGAAGCCGGAACAGGTGACGTTCAACACCATGATGGCCGGCGGCGGCTTCGGCCGGCGTGCCGTGCCCACATCCGACTACCTGTTTGAGGCCGCCCAGGTGGCCAAGGCGCGCTATGCGGCCGGCCGGCGCGAGCCGATCAAGATGATCTGGACGCGCGAAGACGACGTGCGCGGCGGCTACTACCGCCCGATGCACCTGCACCGCGTTGAAATCGGCCACGACGGCAAGGGCAAGGTGTTGGCCTGGAAGCACGTGATCGTCGGCCAGTCCATAACCAGCGGCACCCCGTTCGAGTCCTTCACCGTGAAGAACGGGGTCGACTCGACCATGGTCGAGGGTGTGAGCGACAGTGCTTATCCGTTCCCGATCGCGCTCGAGATCCATCATCCCAAGGTCAATGTTCCGGTGCTGTGGTGGCGCTCGGTGGGGCACACGCACACGGCCTACGTCATGGAGACCCTGGTCGATGAACTGGCGCGCGCTGGCGGGATCGATCCGGTGGCGTACCGCCGCACGCTGCTGCGTGAGCACAAGCGTCACCTGGCGGCACTGGACCTGGCGGTCGAGCGCTCGGGCTACGGCAAGCGGCGCCTCGCGGGCGGGCGGGCCTGGGGCGTGGCGGTGCATGAATCGTTCGACACCGTGGTCGCGTATATCGTCGAGGTCTCGATGCGCGGCAATCAGCCGGTGGTGCACCGGGTCACTGCGGCCGTCCACTGCAACATGCCGATCAATCCGCGCACGGTCGAGGCGCAGGTCCAGGGCGGCATGATGATGGGGCTGGGCACCACGCTGCCCGGCGCGCAGATCACGCTGAAGGATGGCGTGGTCCAGCAGAGCAACTGGAACGACTACCGGCTCGCCACGCATGCGGACATGCCGCCGCAGATCGCGGTGCATATCGTGCCGTCGGCCGACCCGCCGACCGGCATTGGCGAGACCGCGGTGCCGCCGATCGCGCCGGCACTGGCTAACGCCGTCGCGGCGCTCACCGGCAAGCGGCATCGCAGCCTGCCGTTCACCGCGTGATCTTCGAGCAAGTCGGTATGGCCAGCGTGCCCCCAGACCGCTAGCCAACGGTTTTCGGTGCGCCAAAGCCGCCCGAACTAGCCTAAGCAAGGTGTTCTCCCTCTCCCCTCATGGGGAGAGGGCCGGGGTGAGGGGTGGTTTAGCTGGGAACCACATCAAGCGGGGCCTTCGGTTTTATCCAGCACAACGCCCGTTGAAGGCCCAACCCTCTCCCGCAAGCGGGAGAGGGAGCAAACACCCCGGCAGTGCAAGTGTCCATCGTGCACCAACGGCCATGCGGCGGCGGTGAACGGTGCATTCGGAAATGGCAGAGGCGGGCAATCCAATTAGCGGCGATCATGCAGCCTGATCCTGTCCGCATCCCGAGCCACCATGCACGTCCATCTGCAGTCCCACATGCACGTCAGCCTGCAGCAGCTGTTGCTGGCCTTCCCGCTGTCGGTCTCTACGGCCCACGGCAGGCTGGTGCTCAGGCGCCGCGGCTATGAGCGTCTGCTGCTGCCGGGCCAGCAGCTCACCATCGAACCGTTTGAAACCTTTGCGCTGCACCTGGATGGCAGCAGCACTCAGCCGGCCGCGTGCACCCTCGAAATCCAGCGCATGATCCCTGCGGCGCAGCAGGAATGCCTGCACCACCGCATCTGCAAGCGAGTTTTCCTGCAACCGCATTACGCCTGGAATGCTGCGTTTATCGCGGAACGACTGGGCATGTCCACGGCACAGCTACGCCGCCTGCTGTTTTCGCAGGGCACGGCGCTGACCGACCTGTGCCGCACGCAACGGCTGATGCGGTTGCTGTTCGAGGTCATGGCCGGTGATGCCGGCATTGGCGATGCCCGGCGGCGCGTCGGCTGGCCAGCCAGCAGTGATCTGGACTGCGCTTTCTACGACCGCTTCGGCTTATCGATGGAGGCTGCCAGGCGGTTGGCGGTGGTGCGCGCGGCGCAGCGGCAGCGCTCGGTCGCCTGACTAGTTCCCAAAAATCTACCTGACGTTCGCAAGCATCCGGGATCAGGTCCCCGATGCGAGGGTGCCGGCCCCTGCAAATTGCGCCCGCCAGAGTGTACTGAGCGCCGCGCTTTGCGAGATAATCCGGCCCTACGCTGCGGAATGATGTCATGCGCTTTGATCTGGTCGACCTGAAACTGTTCACGCATATTGCGGAGGCCCAGAGCCTGACCGGCGGTGCGCAACGCTCACACCTGTCGCTGGCCGCGGCCAGCACGCGCATCAAGAACCTCGAGGAACACGTCGGCGTCAAGCTGCTGAGCCGCAGCAGCCAGGGCGTGAAGGTGACCGGGGCGGGGGAGACCCTGCTCGCCCATGCGCGCCGCGTGCTGCGCCAGCTGGAGCAGCTGAGCGGCGATCTGCAGGAATACGCGGCGGGCGTGAAAGGCCATGTGCGCGTGTTCGCCAACACCACCGCAATGAGCGAGTTCCTGCCGGCGGTGCTGCGCACTTATCTCGTCAGCCATCCGGACGTGACCATCGACATGCACGAGCGCCTGAGCCCGGATATCGTGCGCGCGGTGCAGGAGGGTATGGTGGACATCGGCATCATTGCCGGCAACGTGCGCACGGAAGGGCTGGAGGTGATGCCTTACCGGCGCGACCGCCTGGTGCTGGCCACCGCGCTGAGCCATCCGCTGGCCGAGCGCGGCAGCGTGGATTTCATCGATACGCTGGACTATGACTTCATCGGTCTGCCCGAGGCCAGCGCGATCCACAATTTCCTGATGCGGGCCGCGGCCGACCTGCAGCGCACGCTGCGCTGGCGCGTGCAGGTCAGCAACTTCGAGACCGCGTGCCGGATGATCGAGGCCAATGTCGGCGTCGGCGTGTTGCCGGAGACTACCGCCAGCCGCCATGCGAAGACGATGGCGCTGCGCATCGTCCAGCTCAACGATGAATGGGCCGAGCGCAAGCTGCAGGTATGCGTGGCCGACCTCGGCGCCTTGCCGCTGTTTGCGCGCAAGCTGGTGGACCTGCTGGTCGAGGACGGCCTGGGGCGCCAGGACTAGGGCTTGTCCGCCAGCATCTGTCGAAGCTGGTGCTTCAGTAGCTTGCCGCTGGCCGTGGTGGGGATCGAGGCCACGCGCAGGATCCGCTCCGGGCGCTTGTACGGCGACAGGCGGTCGACCAGGTAGTCGTGCAGGGCCTGCGCGTCGAATTTCTCGCCATCCCTGATCTCGACGAAGGCGATCACTTCCTCGTTGCCGTCCACGGTGGGATGTCCGATGACGGCCGACACGCGCACGGACGGATGCGTGTTGATGACCGATTCGACTTCGATCGGGTAGACATTGAAGCCCGAGCGGATGATCAGGTCCTTGGTGCGGCCGACGATGAACAGCGCGCCGTCGGGGTCCAGCCGGCCGATGTCGCCGGTGTTGAGCCAGCCGTCGGGCCGCAGGGCCTCGGCGCTCAGGTCCGGTGCGCGGTAGTAGCCGCGCATCACGCCGGGCCCCCTGATCCATAGCTCGCCGGGTTCCCCCTGCGGTATCGGCTTGCCCTCCGGCCCAACCACCCGCAGTTCTGCGCCTTCGACGATCTCGCCCGCCGAGCAGTCGGTGCGCGGCCGGTCCATGCGGGTCACAAACAGCGACCCCGCATATTCGGTCATGCCGTAGCCATGGTGCAGCGGCTGGCCGAACATCGCCTCGACGTCGTGCTTGAGCGTCGGATCAAGCGGCCCGCCGCCGGTGTAGAGATAGCGCAGCCGCGACGAAGGCTGCAGGGGCGCTCCCGTTGCCCGCACATGGGCGAGGATGCGGTTGAACATCGTCGGCACGCCCTGCAGCAGCGTGATCGCACCCTGCCGGATCGCAGCGGTGACGTCCGCGGCATTGAAGCGCGCGCTCAGGTACAGGCTGGCGCCGGCCTGCAGGGTCGAGACCAGCAGCGTCCCCAAGCCGAAGATATGCGACATGGGCATGACTGCATAGGCGCAGTCGTCTGCCTGCATGCGGCGTGACGCCACCGTGACCCGCGCAAAGTGCAGCAGGCCCCGGTGGGTAACCATCACCCCCTTGGGCTGTCCGGTGGTGCCTGAGGTATAGATCAACGCGGCGACGTCACGCGCCAGCGCTTCAGGCTCGCGCTCGCCGGCCTCGTCGACAGCGCCTGCCATCAGCGGGCCGAGGCCGGCCGGGGCAATCTCCCTGGCCCGGTAGCGCACGCCGTGCCGCAGGGCATCGGGCGACACCGCGTGGGTGAACAGCATCAGGCGCGGCTGGCAGTGGGCGCGGATCACCTCGATTTCCCGCTCCGACAGGCGGGCGTTGACGACGACCGGCCACGCGCCCAGTTCTGACAAGGCGAACACCAGCGTGATCACTGCCAGGCAGTTCTCGGCCGTGATCAGCACCCGATCGCCGGTGCCGACGCCCTGCGCTTGCAGGTAGCGCTGCGCATCCTCGATGCCCGCCCACAGCTGCGCATAGGTGGTGGTCCGACCTTCCTCGAAGACGGCCACATGGCCGGGGGTCTCGGCGGCCCAGTGGCGTGGGATATCGCTGATCCGTGGTGGGGTGTCTCGGTCCGGTGGCATCTCGCGGGAATCCTTGTGCTGGAAAAACCGTTCGGCAAGGCGGCGTGCCAGCCGAACGGCGCCAGTGTATGTGTGCCCGTTGCACGGTGCAATCGGTAATCGGCAAAGGCGGATTTCTTGCCTGCCGAAAGCCGCCTGGCCGCTTACACCACGCGCCTGGCGCGCAGTGCTTCCAGTTGCTGCGGGCTCAGCTTCAGGTACTCGCGCAGCACCTCGTCGGTGTGCTGGCCCAGGGCGGGCGGGGCATAGCGCAGCGTCGGGGGCGTCTCCGACAGGCGCAGCGGGCTGGCCGCGGTGACCACCTGGTTCACGGACTCGCCTGCGGGCGGCTGGGCTCCCGGATAGCGCTCTTGCTCGACGCGCAGGCCACGGTGCTGCACATGTGGGTCGGCGTGGGCCTGGGCGATGTTGTTGATGGGGCCGCAAGGCACGGAATTGGCTTCCAGCAGCGTGACCCATTCCGCCGTTGACCGGGTGCGCGTGAGCTCCATCATCATTGCGATCAGCGTCTTGCGGTTGTTGACGCGGCCGGTGTTGGTGGCATAGCGTTCGTCGCGCGCCCAGTCCACGCCCGCGGCGTCGCAGAAGCGTGCGAACTGCCCGTCGTTGCCGATGGCCAGCAGCATATTGCCGTCGGCGGTCGGGAAGTCCTGGTAGGGCACCACGCTGGGGTGGATATTGCCCTGGCGCCGGGGCACGTCGCCGGCGTTCAGGAAGCCCGCGCCCTGGTTGGCCAGCACTGCCATCGCCACATCCAGCAGGGCGATGTCGATATGCTGGCCGCGGCCGGTGAAATGGCGTGCTTCCAGCGCGCTCAGGATCGCGGTGGTGGCATACATGCCGGTGAACAGGTCGATCACGGCCACGCCCACCTTCATCGGGCCGCCGCCGGGCTCGCCGTCGGCGTGGCCAGTGATGCTCATCAGGCCGCTCATGGCCTGGATCAGCAGATCGTAGCCGGGCCGCGCCGCGTAGGGACCGGTGTGGCCAAACCCCGTGACCGAGCAATAGATCAGGCGCGGGTTGAGCGCGCTCAGGCTGTCATAGTCCAGCCCGTAGCGCTTGAGGCCGCCGGTCTTGAAGTTCTCCACCACCACATCGCTCTGCCGGGCCAGTTCGCGGATCAGCTCCTGCCCCTCCGGCGTGGCCATGTCCACCGTGACCGAGCGCTTGTTGCGGTTGGCGGCGGTGAAATAGCAAGCCTGCCGGGTCGGCGCGCCGGCCTCGTCAGCGAGGAACGGTGGCCCCCAGTGGCGCGTATCGTCGCCTTCGCCGGGCTTCTCGATCTTGATCACGTCGGCGCCCATGTCCGCCAGGTTCTGGGTGGACCACGGCCCGGCTAGCACGCGCGAGAGGTCAAGCACCCGCAGGTGGCTCAGGGCGCCGGTGCGGGGGGAGGGGGGAGGAAGGCCAGTGGCCGGCGTAGCGGTGGAATCTGTCATGTCAGGTCAGGCGGTCTCAAGGCAGGCTGCCTATCCTGGGGGCGGGCAGCGTTGCGCGTGGGCTTGGGTCAGGCGTCCTGGAACGGGGCGCGGTTCTTACGCGCCGCGGGCTTCACGGATCATGTTGCGCGCAATGATGACCTGCTGGATCTGCGTGGTGCCCTCATACAGGCGGAACAGGCGCACATCGCGGTAGAAGCGCTCGATGCCGAACTCGGAAATGTAGCCGGAACCGCCAAGGATCTGCACCGCGCGGTCCGCCACGCGGCCCACCATCTCGGTGGCGAACATCTTGCAGCACGAGGCCTCGGTGGAGACGTTCTTGCCTTCGTCGCGGCGGCGCGCGGCGTCGATCACCATACATTCGGCGGCATAAAGCTCGGCCTGGCTGTCCGCCAGCATGGCCTGGATCAGCTGGAACTCGCAGATCGGCTGGCCGAACTGCTGGCGCTCCAGTGCGTAGTTCAGCGCGTCGCGCAGCACGCGCCTGGCCACCCCGACGCTGACCGCCGCAATGTGCAGCCGGCCCTTGTCGAGCACCTTCATCGCCGTCTTGAAGCCCTGGCCTTCCTTCAGGCCGATCAGGTTGGCCGCCGGTACGCGCACGTTGTCGAAGATCACGTCACAGGTGTGCGCGCCTTTCTGCCCCATCTTCACGTCGCGCTTGCCGAAGCTGATGCCCGGTGTCTTGGCATCGACGATAAATGCAGAGACGCCGGCCGAGCCCTTGATTTCAGGGTTGGTACGCGCCATCAGCGTGAACATGCCGGCCTGCGGCGCATTGGTGATAAAGCGCTTGGTGCCGTTGACCACGTAGTGGTCGCCATCCCTGACCGCGGTGGTGCGCAGCGAACCGGCGTCCGAGCCGGCTTCCGGTTCGGTCAGGGCAAAGGAGGCCAGGATCTCGCCGGTGGCCAGGCGGGGCAGCCACGCGGCCTGCTGCTCCGGCGTGCCGTCCATCAGGATGCCCTGCGAGCCGATGCCCACGGTGGTGCCCAGCAGCGAGCGGAAGGCCGGCGAGGTCTGGCACAGCTCCATGACCACGCGCACCTCCTCTTCCATGGTCAGCTCCAGGCCGCCAAAACGCTCGGGGATGGTCATGCCGAACAGGCCCATCTCGCGCATGTCCTGCACGATGTCCTGCGGGATTTCGTCGGTCTCGGCGACCAGCGCCTCGGCGGGAACCAGGCGTTCGCGCACAAAGCGGCGCACGCTGTCGAGCAGGGCTTCGAGGATGTCGTTATCGCGGATCATGTCAGTTCTTCCTGGATGTCGGGTCGGTGTCGGTTCGAGGGTGGCGGGGCCATCAGTCCAGCGTCACGCCCTTGAGCACGCTGGCCCACTGCGTGCGCTCGCGCGCGGCGGTGTTCACGACGTCCTGCGTGGTGCCGCTCCACTGTTCGTAGCCCAGTTCGGCATAGCGCTTCCTGAGCTCCGCGTCTTCCACGGCCTGCCGCACTGCCGCAGCCAGCTTCTGGGTCTGCTCGGGGGTTACGCCCTTGGGGGCGTAGATGGCGTACCAGCCGCCGGCTTCATAGTCCTTGAGGCCGGCAATCCCGGATTCGCGGAAGGTGGGCACGCCGGGCAGCGATGCGCTGCGCTTGGGCGAGCCCACGGCGATGGGCTTGACCTTGCCGCTCTGCACATAGCCGCTGGCGGTGCTGATGATGTCGAACATCACGTCGATCTGGCCGCCGATGGTGTCGGTCATGGCCGGGGCATTGCCCTTGTAGGGAATATGGTTCAGCTCGACCTGTGCCTGCCGGGCGAACAAGGCCATGGCGACGTGGTTGGAGCTACCCACGCCCGAAGAGCCGTAGCTGAGCTTGCCGGGATGCGCCTTGGCGTAGGCAACCAGGTCCTGGGTGCCCTTGAACGGCTCTTTGACGTTGGCCACCAGCATGTTGTAATAGCGCGCCACCGGTGCCACCGGGGCGAGGTCCTTCGCCGGGTCGTACGGCAGGCTCTTCATGATGTTGGGCGCGACCGTCAGCGCCGCGCTGGCGGCGAACCACAGCGTGGCGCCATCGGGCTTGGCGCGGACCACTTCATAGCCGGCCAGCGTGGCATTGGCGCCGGGCTTGTTGTCGACGATGACGTTGGCGTTGAGCGCCTTGCCCAACGCCACCGCAAACAGGCGCGCGGCCTGGTCGGCAGGGCCGCCGGCCGCGTAGCCGACCACGAGGCGCACCGGCTGGCCGTTGGGCTGCGCCGAGGCAGGGGGAGTGGCCAGAGTTGCGCCGCACAGGGCCAGGGCGGCCAGCATGGCGTGACGGCGTGAGATGGAAATCAACATACTTCTCCTACGTAAAGCAAAGAGCCGATGGCAAAAGCCGAAAAGCAAAAGGCAAAAGGCGGGCGCAGCCCCCGCCGTCGCGCACGGGGGCTGTACGGCGAATGCAGTGGGTTTTCTCAGTAGCGTTCGAAGACCGCGGCAATACCCTGGCCGCCGCCGATGCACATGGTTTCCAGGCCATAGCGGCCGCCGCGGCGCTGCAGTTCGTGCAGCAGCGTGGCCAGGATGCGCACGCCGGTGGCGCCGATCGGATGGCCAAGCGAGATGCCCGAGCCGTTCACGTTGAGCTTCTGCTCGATCGCGTCCTGGTCATGCCATTCCCAGCCCTTGAGCACGGCCAGCACCTGGCAGGCGAAGGCTTCGTTCAGCTCGACCAGGTCCATCCGGTCCAGCGTCAGGTTCAGGCGCGCCAGCAGCTTCTTCACCGCGGGCACCGGGCCGATGCCCATGTGCGAGGGCTCGCAGCCAGCCGCCGCCCAGCCCACCAGCGAGGCCATGGGGGTGAGGCCCAATTCGGCCAGCTTGTCTTCGGCCACGATCAGGCACGCGGCCGAGGCGTCGTTCTGCTGGCTGGCGTTGCCGGCGGTGACGGTACCGTTCGGCATCAGCGTGCGCAGCTTGCCCAGGCTTTCACGCGTGGTTTCCGGGCGGAAACCTTCGTCGCGCGCGAACCGCACCGGATCGCCCTTGCGCTGGGGCACCTGCACGGGGACGACCTCGGCATCGAAGCGGCCGGCCTCCCAGGCTGCCGCGGCGCGTGCGTGGCTGCGGGCGGCGAAGACATCGGCCGCTTCGCGGCTGATGCCGTAGTCGCGCGCCAGGTTCTCGGCCGTCTCGATCATCCCGGAGATCTTGCCGAAGCGCTCGACCGGCTGGGAGCGTTCACGGCCGCGGTCGAGGCGGTCGAAGAAGCGCACATTGCCCGAGCGCGCGCCCCAGCGCATGTCGGTGGTGTAGTACTCGATATTGCTCATGCTCTCGACGCCGCCCGCGATCACCACGTCGGCGGCGCCGCTTTGCACCATCATCGAGGCCGTGACAATGGCCTGCAGGCCGCCGCCGCAGCGGCGGTCCAGCTGCATGCCCGGCACTTCGACCGGCAGGCCGGCCTGCAGCGCGGCCCAGCGGCCGACGCAGGGCACTTCGCTGTTGGCGTAGGACTGGGCAAAGACCACGTCATCGATACGCGCGGGATCGATGCCGCTGCGTTCCACCACGGCGCGCACGGCGGTGGCGGCCAGCTCCTCCACGGGCACCGGGCGCAGGCTGCCGCCGAAGGTGCCGACGGGCGTGCGGAGGGGAGTGACGATTGCAGCTCTGCGCATGGAAGTCTCCTTGGAACTCTGTGTTGGGGTGAGCAAATAAGTCAGTCGGTCAGCGTGTGCCCGGGAAGGGCCACGAAGGCCGCGCCACACTGGCGCAGCATGGCGTGGGCCTGGTGCTCCAGGTCCTCGCGGTGTTCGGGGGCGGCAATGTCCAGCATGCGGCGCACGCGCTGCGACAGCGTCTGGCCGCGCAGGTCGGCCACGCCGTGCTCGGTGACGATCAGGCCCGCATCCGAGCGGGGCGTGCTGACCGGGCCGGACAACTGCGCCACGATGCGGCTCGCGCCCTTGGCGGTCGCCGGCAGCGCGACGATGGGCAGGCCGCCGCGGCTGCGCGCGGCGCCGCGCAGGAAGTCCACGGCACCGCCGACGGCGCCGACATAGACGCCGGCGGCGACTTCGGCGTTCACCTGGCCGGTGAGGTCGACCTCGATGGCGGAGTTGATAGCGGTCAGCTTGTCGACGCTGGCCAGCACCTCGGGGTGATGGGTATAGGCGGTCTCGCGCAGCTGCAGTTGCGGATTGCGGTGCGCCCAGCGCCGCAGCCGTTCGCTGCCCATCAGGATGCCGGCAATGCCCACGCCCGTATCGATGCTCTTGCGTGCGTTGGTCAGCACCCCAGCTTCGGCCAGTGCCGCAATGCCGTCGCCGATCGCGCCACTGTGCAGCCCCAGGTCGCGGTGGTCATGCAGCGCAGCCACCACGGCCTCAGGGAGGTTGCCGATGCCCATCTGCAGGGTGGCGCCATCCTCCACCCAGCCGGCGATGTGGCGTGCAATCGCCTGTTCGGCCGGCCCGGGCGCGCTGCGGTCAAGGCTGATGGGCGGGTGCAGCGCTTCGACCTGCAGGTCGATATCGTCCGCGGTCAGGTAGCGGCTGCCGTGGGTCCACGGCACCTCCGGGTTCACCTCGGCGATGATGACGCGGGCGCGGTCGAGCGCCGCGGGGAGGTATTCATGCACCGCCCCCAGGCTGTGGCGCCCCTGCTCGTCGGCGGGCGAGACCTGCACCAGCACCACGTCCGCCCGAAGCGTGCCCTGGCGGATCAGCCCGGGCAGGTGCGAATAGTGGCTGGGCACGATGTCCAGCACGCCGGCCCTGGCCAGTTGCCGGTGCGGACCGCTGGCGGCGTAGCCGAAGAAGTCGAGCACGTCGGCCTGGGCCGGCTGCAGGGTGTCTGACTGCCCGATGCCGACAAAGACACTGAGCCGTCCGCCCTGGGCGATGGCGTGGCGGTGTTCCACCAGCGCGCGCGTCAGCGTCAGCGGCTCGGCGGTGGCCTGCCCCCACCAGATATGGTCTCCGGGGCGGATCAGGGCTTTCAGGCGGGAGGCGAGGGTGTGCATGTCCACGGGGCAGCGGTCAGTCGGCGCATGCGCCAGATAGCCCGGAGCATGTCTCCAAAGCGGGGTTTGCGCTATTTGACAATGCCAATGGCGGACTTTGGCGAAAGCGAAAGGCCTTGACCGTCGCCGGGACTTAACCCCGGTGGAAGGCGCGCTTTCGGAAAGGCTGATTGTCCAACTGGCCGAACGCCGCGACTATTGCGGCTATCACAAGGAGGCGGCCGTCCGCCACAGACCGAACGCAAGCCAAGCGCCATGATCGAACAGACCCAATCGAACAACTTCCAAGAAATCCGCGACGCCATCCGCGCGCTTTGCGCGGAGTTTCCCGATGAGTACTTCCGCAAGGTGGACGAGCAGCGCGCCTATCCCGAGGCCATGGTCAATGCGCTGACCGCGGCGGGCTGGCTGGCGGCGCTGATTCCGCAGGAATACGGTGGTTCCGGCCTGGGCCTGACCGAAGCCTCGGTCATCATGGAAGAGATCAACCGCTGCGGCGGCAACTCCGGCGCCTGCCACGGGCAGATGTACAACATGGGCACGCTGCTGCGGCACGGCTCCAAGGCACAGAAGGACAAGTACCTGCCGAAGATTGCCTCGGGGGAATGGCGCCTGCAGTCCATGGGCGTGACCGAGCCCACCACCGGCACGGACACCACCAAGATCAAGACCTCGGCGGTCAAGAAAGACGGACGCTACGTCATCAACGGCCAGAAAGTCTGGATCAGCCGCGTCCAGCACAGCGACTTCATGATCCTGCTGGCGCGCACCACGCCGCTGGCCGAGGTGAAGAAGAAGAGCGAAGGGATGTCGATCTTCATGGTGGACCTGCACGAGGCGCAGAAGAAGGGCCTGACCGTGCGCCCCATCCCCAATATGGTCAACCACGAGACCAATGAACTGTTCTTCGAGGACTTGGAAATCCCCGAGGAAAACCTGATCGGTGAAGAGGGCAAGGGCTTCAAGTACATCCTCGATGGCCTGAACGCCGAGCGCACGCTGATCGCGGCCGAGTGCATCGGCGACGGCTATTGGTTCATCGACCGCGTCACCAAGTACGTCAAGGAACGCGAGGTCTTCGGCCGCCCCATCGGCCAGAACCAGGGCGTCCAGTTCCCGATTGCCGAGTCCTTTATCGAACTGGAAGCGGCGAACCTGATGCGCTGGAAAGCCTGCGAACTGTTTGACAAGCACGAGCCCATGGGGGCCCAGGCCAACATGGCCAAGTACCTGGCGGCCAAGGCCAGCTGGGAGGCCGGCAACGCCTGCCTGCAGTTCCACGGCGGCTTTGGCTTTGCCTGCGAATACGACGTGGAGCGCAAGTTCCGGGAAACGCGGCTGTACCAGGTGGCACCGATCTCCACCAACCTGATCTACTCCTTCGTCGCCGAACACGTCCTGGGCCTGCCGCGCTCATTCTGAGCGATGGACTTAGCGCCAGCCCCAACATTCAAGGGGCTGGCCGGATGGAACCCCGGCAGCAACGGAGCCGGGGGTTCTGCTTCGCCCCAGGCCCCCGAATTTCCCCCTGTCTCCTCTCTTCGTCCGCGCAGCCGGATCCAGCCCGATCCTCAAATCGGAAACTGCGTCGTCGACAGCACCTGCTTGAGCACCATGAACGAGCGAATCTGCCGCACGCCCGGCAGATAGAGCAACTGCTCCGCGTGGAGGCGGTTGAAGCTCTCGCTGTCCTTCGTCCTGAGCATCATGATGTAGTCGAACTCGCCGGTGACTTCATGGCATTCCATGCAGCCTGACACCTTCTGCGCCGCTTTCTCAAAGGCGGCGAACGACTCGGGCGTGGACCTGTCCAGCACGACCCCGATGATGACCAGCATCCCCGCGTCCAGGGGAGCCGGGTTCAGCAGCGCCACGACGCCGCGGATCAGGCCATCCGCCTTCAGGCGTTCCACGCGGCGCAGGCATGCGGGCGGGCTGAGGCTGACCTTGGCCGCCAGGGCCAGGTTGGAGATGGATGCATCGCGCTGCAAGGCGCGGAGGATGGCCTTGTCCGTGCGATCCAGCACCGGCGCGGGCTGCGGGGAGGTCTCGGATTTCGTACGAAATTTTATTCTGGATGTGGCCATTTCTACGGAATAAAGAGAATTTTCTGGTGCTTCCGGCCTTTTTATCGTGCAAGAACTCGCAGATCTTTGCAAGCACCTTTCGTCCCAGCGTTCTTATGATGATTCCAGATGCGGCGTCGCGCAGCTTCCGTGCGAATGCCGGGCTTTGCGGCTGCCGGGCGCCCGCATGCCAACCACAACCTGGAGCCAGTCATGAACCTGAAGCAATTTCCGCGTCATTCCCTGACCTTCGGCCCGACGCCGATCCATCCGCTATCGCGGCTGAGCGAAAGCCTGGGTGGCAAGGTCGAGCTCTATGCCAAGCGCGAGGACTGCAACAGCGGCCTTGCCTTTGGCGGCAACAAGACGCGCAAGCTCGAATACGTCATTCCCGACGTCCTGGCGCAGGGCGCCGATACGCTGGTCTCGATCGGCGGGATCCAGTCGAACCACACGCGCCAGGTTGCCGCCATCGCGGCCCACCTGGGGCTGAAGTGCGTGCTGGTGCAGGAGAACTGGGTCAACTACTCAGACGCGGTCTATGACCGCGTGGGCAACATCCAGATGTCGCGCATCATGGGGGCCGACGTGCGCCTGGTCAGCGAAGGGTTTGACATCGGCATTCGCCCAAGCTGGGAAGATGCCATGGAGAGCGTGCGCAAGGCGGGCGGCAAGCCCTACCCGATTCCGGCAGGCTGCTCGGAGCACCCGCTCGGCGGTCTCGGCTACGTAGGGTTCGCCGAGGAAGTCCGGGAGCAGGAAGCCGAGCTCGGCTTCAGCTTCGACTACATCGTCGTCTGCTCGGTCACCGGCAGCACCCAGGCGGGCATGGTGGTGGGATTCGCTGCCGACGGCCGTGCGGACCGGGTCATCGGCATCGATGCATCGGCCAGGCCGGAACCGACGCGCGCGCAGATCCTGCGCATCGCACGCCATACCGCGGAGCTGGTCGGCCTCGGCCGCGACATCACTGAAGCGGACGTGGTGCTGGACACCCGCTATGGCGGCCCCGAATACGGCCTGCCTTCGGCGGGCACCCTGGAAGCCATCCGCCTCAGCGCCAGGCTGGAAGGCATGATGACCGACCCGGTCTATGAGGGCAAGTCCATGCAGGGCATGATCGACATGGTCCGTCGCGGCGAGTTTCCGCAAGGATCGAAAGTCCTCTTTGCTCACCTGGGCGGGGTGCCGGCGCTGAACGCCTACAGCTTCCTCTTCAAGGACGGGTGATTCCGTGCACAGTCTCGCAGCCGGGATTCCCCCGATGCCCGGCTAATTGCCGCCGGCCGCCTGCGCGCCGGGCCCAAAGCGCAGGCGCAGGCTCCGGTTGGCATCCTGCAGCGAACCGTCCGCCGCTTCCACCACGCGGTGCAGGTAGTCTTCGCTGGCGTCGATCAACGCCCCATACAGGGTGTGGCACAAGCCGCGCGCGGTGCGGCCGGGCCAGTCTTGCGGCAGCATCGCTTCAGGCAGGTTGGGGTCGCGCAGCAGCACGCGCCGGTATTCATGCACCAGCAGCGTCCGCACGAAGAAGGCATCGGCCGGAGCAAGCCCGGCCGGCTCTTCGGCCAGCGGCGTAAAGCGGCGCAGCAGTGCCTGCCAGGCAGCGGCCACGTCGCCGAGCTTGAAGGTCTGGTGCATCAGCGCCTGCAGTGGCCGGATGGAAAACGCCTCGAGGCTGCTTGCCTCCATCACCGCCACATCGTCCTGCGCGCGCGCGGCCTGGATGATTTCGCGCAGCGAGGCGAGATCCGCATTGGGGTGGGCCATCACCCCTGGCGCAATGGCGCCGAAGCCCTCCCACAGCAATTCCCGCTTCAGCTTCTGCCGGACCGTGGCGCGTACGTCACCGCGCACCATCACCAGGGTCCAGCGGCCGTCCCATTCGGATGCCTCACCGGCGTAGATGCGCTTGCCGGCGTGCAGTACACGCTGCAAACCGGCGTCTGACAGCCCGTAGTAGCTGCGCCGCCCGATCCTGGTAGCGGCCAGCCAGTCGTCGGCGGTAAGGCGGAAGGTGGCGGTTCGCACCAGCCGGTCATTGATGCCAAACGGCGCCGCCAGCCGGATCAGGCTGCCCAGCCAGATGGCCTGGGGCCGCGGCGCCACCACATCGCCGAACAAGGTCACCAGCATGGAATTGGCGCCCAGCTTCAGCCCGCGTGCCAGCCGCGCCACGCGCGGAGAAACCGGATCGGTGCCTGACGTTGCCATTGGCCTGCCCCTTTAAGTGATACACAAACGCCGATTGATTGAATCAAATTGTATCACTACCATCCGTTGCAACTGACGATGTTGATGCAGGTCAAGACCCCGATTCAGAGCAACCAAGAGCGGAGCAAAGGATGTACGCACAGCTGGTGGAGACAGGAGCGACGAGGCTTCGCGCCATGGAAGAAATGGAGCCGCAGGAACGCGAGTTCCAGGCGCGCGTGGATGCCGGGATCAAGATCGAGGCCAAGGACTGGATGCCCGAGGCCTATCGCAAGACCCTGGTCCGCCAGATCTCACAGCATGCGCATTCGGAAATCGTGGGCCAGCTGCCGGAAGGCAACTGGGTCACCCGCGCGCCGACGCTAGAGCGCAAGGCAGTCTTGCTGGCCAAGATCCAGGATGAGGCCGGCCATGGCCTGTATCTCTACAGCGCGGCCGAGACGCTGGGCGTATCGCGCGACCAGATGCTGGGCGACCTGCACACCGGCAAGGCCAAGTATTCCAGCATCTTCAACTACCCGACGCTGAGCTGGGCCGATATCGGCATGATCGGCTGGCTGGTCGACGGCTCGGCCATCATCAACCAGGTGCCGCTGTGCCGCTGCTCGTTCGGCCCGTATGCGCGCGCCATGGTGCGCGTGTGCAAGGAAGAGTCGTTCCACCAGCGCCAGGGCTACGACATCCTGCTGTCGTTGTGCAACGGCACGCCCGAGCAGAAGCAGATGGCGCAGGACGCGCTGAACCGCTGGTGGTGGCCGGCGTTGATGATGTTCGGCCCGTCCGACGGCGATTCGCCCAACAGCGCGCAATCCATGCAATGGCGCATCAAGCTGTTCTCCAACGACGAGCTGCGCCAGAAGATGGTGGACCAGACCGTGCCGCAGGCCGAGTACCTGGGTTTGGTCATTCCCGATCCCGAGCTGAAGTGGAACGAGGAGCGCGGCCACTATGACTTCGGCGAGATCGACTGGTCCGAGTTCTACAACGTCATCCAGGGCAACGGCCCGTGCAACCGCGACCGCCTGCGCACCCGCGTCAAGGCCTGGGAAGAGGGCGCGTGGTTCCGCGATGCCCTGGTGACCCACGCCGACAAGCAGGCGCAGCGGGCCGCCGCCTGACACCGCGGCGCGCGGCGCCGCCATCCATCCAACGCAATGACACAGGAGGTTGCCATGAAAGAGTGGCCGCTTTGGGAGATCTTTATCCGCAGCCAGCACGGCCTGGCCCACAAGCACGTGGGCAGCCTGCACGCGCCGGACGGCGAAATGGCGATCAACAACGCGCGCGACGTCTACACGCGCCGCAACGAAGGCGTCAGCGTCTGGGTGGTGAAGGCCGGCGACGTGGTCGCCAGCAGCCCCGGCGACAAGGGCCCGCTGTTCGAGCCGGCCAACAGCAAGGTCTACCGCCACCCGACGTTCTTCCCGATGCCGGAAGCCGTCAAGCACATCTGATACGGCCCGCATGATGGACAACCACAAGCTCGAATACCTGCTGCGCCTCGGCGATTCCACGCTGGTCCTCGGCCAGCGCCTGTCGGAATGGTGCGGCCGCGGCCCGGCGCTGGAAGAGGACATCGCGCTGACCAATGTCGCGCTCGACCTGATCGGCCAGACCCGGCTGTGGCTGGGCTACGCCGCGGAAGTGGAGGGCGCCGGCCGCACCGCCGACCAGCTGGCCTACCTGCGCGACGCGCACCAGTTCCGCAACCTGCTGCTTGCGGAGCAGCCTAACGGCAGCTATGCCGATACGCTGGCGCGGCAGTTCCTGTTCGAAACCTGGCACTACTTCCTGCTCGACGGGCTGCAGCGCTCGACCGATGCCCGCATCGCGGAGATCGCCGCCAAGTCGCTCAAGGAAGTGACCTATCACGTGCGCCGCAGCGCCGACCTGGTGGTGCGCCTGGGCGACGGCAGCGAAGAGAGCCACCGCCGCATGCAGGATGCCTTCGACGACCTGTGGATGTTCAGCGGTGAGCTGTTCGAGTCCGACGCGGGCGACGTCGCGCTGGTGCAGGACGGCGCGGTGCCCGACCCCGCATCACTGGCCGAACCGTGGCAGCGCCACGTGGCCGCAGTGCTGGAAGAAGCCACGCTGCAATTGCCTGCCGGGACGTGGTCGCAGAGCGGCGGCCGCCACGGCCGCCATACCGAACACCTCGGCTACCTGCTGGCCGAAATGCAATTCCTGCAGCGCGCCTATCCGGGCGCCAGCTGGTGAACGCCGTGACTGCGCAAGCCATCGCACGCCCGGCCATCGGGCAGGTCTGGACCTGGCTCGATACGGTGCCCGATCCCGAGATCCCGGTGATCTCGGTGGTGGATCTCGGCATCGTGCGCGACGTGGCATGGGAGGACGACGCCTGCGTCGTCACCATCACCCCGACGTACTCCGGCTGCCCGGCCATGACCGTGATCCGGGAGGAGATCGAGCGCACGCTGGCCGCGCAGGGCATCGCCAGCGTGCGCGTGCGGACGCAGCTGGCTCCGGCCTGGACCACCGACTGGATGACGCCGCGCGGCAAGGCCAGCCTGGGCGGCTACGGCATTGCGCCGCCGGCCCAGCAGGTGATCGACATCAGCGGCATCAGCCGCAAGGTGGCGCCTGCGCTGGTGGTGGCCTGCCCGCACTGCGGCTCGCGGCACACGCGGCTGGTCAGCCAGTTCGGCTCGACCGCCTGCAAGGCCCTGTACCGCTGCGGCGACTGCAAGGAACCGTTCGATTACTTCAAGGCGCACTGAACCTGACCGGGGTAGTGAGATGAGCAAATTCCATGAACTGACCGTGGCCTCGGTCACCCGCGAAACCCGCGATGCCGTGGCCGTGACCTTTGCCGTGCCGGATGAACTGGCCGACACCTACCGCTACATCCAGGGCCAGCACCTGACGCTGCGCACCGGCATCGGCGGCGAGGACGTGCGCCGCTCGTACTCGATCTGCTCGGCGGTGCAGGACGCGCAGCTGCGCGTGGCGATCAAGCGCGTCGACGGCGGCCTGTTCTCGAACTGGGCCAACGAACAGCTGCAGCCCGGCATGAAGCTGGAGGTGATGCCGCCATCCGGCCACTTCCACGTGCCGCTGTCTGCCGCGCAAGCGAGGCACTACGTGGCATTTGCCGCCGGCAGCGGCATCACGCCGATGCTGTCGATCATCAAGACCACGCTACAGGCCGAGCCGGAAAGCCGCTTCACGCTGTTCTACGGCAACCGCGCCTCGTCTTCCGTGTTGTTCAAGGAAGAGCTGGAAGACCTGAAGGACACCTACCTGCAGCGCTTCAACCTGGTGTTCGTGCTAAGCCGCGAGCAGCTGGATATCGACCTCTTCAACGGCCGCATCGACGGCGAGAAGGTCAATGCCTTGCTCAAGCACTGGGTCAAGCCGCAGGACATCGACATCGCCTTTATCTGCGGCCCGCATTCGATGATGGAGGAGGTGTCGCAGGCGCTGCTCGACAACGGCGTGGACAAGGCCCGCATCAAGCGCGAGCTGTTCGCAACCAGCATCCCCTCGGCACGCCCGGCCGCGCATGCGCACAAGCAGGTGGGTCAGCAGCAGTGCGAGGTGACGGTGATCCAGGACGGCCGCACGCGTTCCTTCACGCTGGAGAAGAATAAGGAGACGGTGCTGGATGCCGCGCTGGCGCAAGGCATCGAGCTGCCTTACTCATGCAAGGGCGGGGTCTGCTCGACCTGCCGCTGCAAGCGCATCGAAGGCGAGGTCGACATGGACGTCAACTTTGCGCTGGAGGACTACGAAGTCGCGCGCGGCTTCATCCTCAGCTGCCAGAGCTACGCCGTCAGCGACAAGCTGGTGATCGACTTCGACCAGGAAACCTGAGGCGTTTCCTGCTGCCGTCCCGACCCATACACAAATCACTCTGCCCCCGGAGCAAGCCGTGTCCCATCTGTTTTTTGAACGCCACCAGGCGCTGCTGGAACAAGCCACCCAAGCCATTGCTGAGCGCGGCTACTGGAGCCCGTTCACCGAAATGCCGAGCCCCAGGGTCTACGGCGAAACCGCCAACGCTGACGGCAAGGCTGCGTTTGAGGCCCGCCTGAACCGCCCGTTCGCGCTGTCGCAGCCGGGCACCGTCGGCCAGGCGGGCAAGGAAGTCTCGCCCTACGGCGCGGAACTGGGCATCACCTATCCGAAGCCCGACCTCGACCAGCTCTTTGCCGGCGTGGCCGAAGGCATGCCGGCCTGGCGCAAGGCCGGGCCGGAAGCCTGGGTCGGCGTGTCGCTGGAAATCCTGCAGCGCCTGAACCGCCGCAGCTTCGAGATTGCCTACGCAGTGATGCACACCACCGGCCAGGCCTTCATGATGGCCTTCCAGGCCGGCGGCCCGCACGCGCAGGACCGCGGACTGGAAGCCGTTGCCTACGCCTGGGACGAGATGCGCCGCATCCCGAAGCAGGCGATCTGGGAGAAGCCGCAGGGCAAGAGCGAGCCGCTGCGCATGGAGAAGCGCTACAGCGTGGTGCCGCGCGGCGTGGGCCTGGTGATCGGCTGCTGCACCTTCCCGACCTGGAACGGCTATCCCGGCCTGTTCGCCAGCCTGGCGACCGGCAACGCGGTGGTGGTCAAGCCGCACCCGGGCGCGATCCTGCCGCTGGCGATCACCGTCGAGGTGGCGCGCGAGGTGCTGCAGGAAGCCGGCTTCGACCCCAACCTGGTCACGCTGGTGGCCAACGACCCGACCGAGCGCATGGCGTCCACGCTAGCGCTGCGCCCGGAAGTGCGCCTGATCGACTTCACCGGCAGCAGCGCCAATGGCGACTGGCTGGAGCGCAATGCGCACCAGGCCCAGGTCTATACCGAGAAGGCCGGCGTCAACCAGATCGTGATCGACTCCACCGGCGACTTCAAGGGCATGGTGCGCAATATCGCGTTCTCGCTGGCGCTGTACTCGGGCCAGATGTGCACGGCACCGCAGAACATCTATGTGCCGACGGACGGCATCGACACGCCGGAAGGGCACCTCAGCTTCGACCAGGTAGCCGCGGCGATCGGGGAGGGCGTGGTCAGGCTCACCAGCGATGCGGCCAAGGCGGTGGAGTTGCTGGGCGCGATCCAGAACGACGGGGTGGTGCAGCGCATCGAATCGTCGCGCGCACTGGGCGAAATCGTCGCCGACAGCCGCGTGCTGGAGCACCCGGAGTTTCCCGGCGCGCGCATCCGCACGCCGCTGGTGCTCAAGGTGGACGCCAGCGACGAGGGCAAGATCATGCAGGAGCTGTTCGGCCCGATCTCCTTCATCGTCGCCACCGACAACACCGCGCACAGCATCGCGCTGGCGCACCGCGGCGCGAAGGAACATGGCGCACTGACGTTGTCGGCCTATACCACCGATGCCGGCGTGAATGAGGCCATCCGCGATGCCGCCGAGGACGCGGGCGTGGCCCTGTCGCTGAACCTGACCGGGGGCGTGTTCGTCAACCAGTCGGCCGCGTTCAGCGACTTCCATGCCACCGGCGCCAACCCGGCAGCCAATGCCTCGCTGTCGGATGCGGCCTTCGTCGCCAACCGCTTCCGCGTGGTGCAGAGCCGTTCCCATATCTGATGTACTAGCAAGCAGTCGCAGTACCCGGCGCCGGCCCCCAAATACGTATGCGGCGCGATCATAACGATGATGGAGTAGACAATGGTTCAACGCATCCCCAACCCCAACGAGCTGGAGCCGATCGAGCGCGCCAGCCGCGACGAACTGCAGGCGCTGCAACTGGAACGGCTGAAATGGAGCGTGCGCCATGCCTACGACAACGTGCCGCATTACCGCAAGGCCTTCCATGCGGCCGGGGTGCATCCGGACGACCTGCAGTCGCTGTCAGACCTGTCGAAGTTTCCATTCCTGACCAAGCAGGACCTGCGCGACAACTATCCCTTCGGCATGTTCGCTGTGCCGCGCGAGAAGGTGGCGCGCGTGCATGCGTCGAGCGGCACCACGGGCAAGCCGACCGTGGTCGGCTATACCGCGAAGGATATCGATACCTGGGCCAGCGTGGTGGCGCGCTCCATCCGCGCCGCCGGCGGCCGCGCCGGCGACCTGGTCCATGTCAGCTATGGCTATGGCCTGTTCACGGGCGGCCTGGGTGCCCACTATGGCGCCGAAAAGGCAGGCTGTACGGTGATTCCCATGTCCGGTGGACAGACCGAGAAACAAGTGCAGCTGATCCGCGAGTTCGAGCCCAACATCATCATGGTGACGCCGTCGTACATGCTGAACCTGATCGAGGAGATGGAGCGCCAGGGTATGGACCCGTCGGAAAGCTCGCTCAAGGTCGGCATCTTCGGCGCCGAGCCGTGGACGGATGCGATGCGCGCCGAGATCGAGGCCCGCGCCGGCATCGACGCGGTGGACATCTACGGCCTGTCTGAAGTCATGGGGCCGGGGGTCGCATGCGAATGCATCGAGAGCAAGGACGGCCCGGTGATCTGGGAAGACCACTTCTACGCCGAGATCATCGACCCGGTGACCGGCGAGGTGCTGCCGGATGGCGAAGAGGGCGAACTGGTGTTCACGTCGCTCACCAAGGAAGCGCTGCCGGTGATCCGCTACCGCACGCGCGACCTGACGCGCCTGCTGCCGCCCACCTCGCGTGCGATGCGCCGCATCGGCAAGATCACCGGCCGCTCGGACGACATGCTGATCATCCGCGGAGTCAATGTGTTCCCGTCGCAGATCGAGGAGCTGATCCTGAAGACGCCGGCGCTGGCGCCGCAGTACCAGCTGGTGGTGACCCGCGACGGCCACCTGGACAAGCTGGAAGTTCGGGTCGAAGCGCGGCCCGGACCTTCGGCAGCCCTCTGTGCCGACGCCCGCGCGACGCTGGAGCGTGAGCTGAAGGACCAGATCAAGACCTACGTGGGCGTGACCACGCGCGTGCAGGTGGTGGATGCGGACGGCATCGAGCGCACCACGGTCGGCAAGGCACGGCGGGTGCTCGATATGCGGCCGAAGGTGACGCACGAGCAGCCGGTCGGGGCGATCTGAAGCACTGTTCTCTACCAACACCCGTGGCAAACGCTCCCCCCTCCCGCCTGCGGGAGAGGGGTGGGGGAGAGGGCAGGAGTATCCACGGAGTGTGGCGGCAACGTGCTTGCCACACGCCTGCCCTCTCCCCCGGCCCCTCTCCCGCGCGCGGGAGAGGGGAGCAAACCGCCGGCAGATTCATCCCCGCAGCAATTCATCCACCGATGGCGCCCACCCAGAGGCGCCGCGCCCCCCTGCGCCAAAGGAGACCACCATGGACGCGAGACAACTGGAAACCATCCAGAACCACCCCGATTTCATCCGGCTGACCAACGGGCGGACCCGCCTGGGCTGGTCGCTGACGCTGGTCATGCTGGCGATCTACTTCGGCTTTATCCTGCTGCTGGCGTTCTCGCCGACCACGCTCGGCACACCGCTGGGCGCGGGTGTGATGACCGTCGGCATTCCCCTCGGCGTCGCGGTGATCGTCTCGGCCGTGCTGCTGACCGGGATCTACGTGTACCGGGCCAACCGCGACCTGGACCCGCTCAACGAACGCGTGCGCAAGGAGTGCCAGGCATGAAGCCCGCCAACCGTTACCTGTGCGCGGCCCTGCTCGGGCTTGCCAGCATGGCCGCCTCGGCGGCACCCGCAATCCAGGGCGAAGCCGCGCCGCGGCCGCTGAACTGGAGCGCCATCGTGATGTTCATGCTGTTCGTGCTGTTCACGCTCGGCATTACCCGCTGGGCGGCGCGCCGCACGCGCTCGGCATCCGACTTCTATGCCGCCGGGGGTGGGCTGAGCGGCTTCCAGAACGGACTGGCAATTGCCGGCGACATGGTTTCCGCGGCCTCTTTCCTCGGCATCTCCGCGATGATGTTCGACAAGGGCTATGACGGCCTGATCTACGCGCTGGGCGTGGTGGCCGGCTGGCCGATCATCCTGTTCATCGTCGCCGAGCGGCTGCGCAACCTCGGCCGCTATACCTTCGCCGACGTGGTGTCATACCGGCTGGCGCAGAAGCCGGTGCGGATCACCGCCGCCTGCGGCACGCTGACGGTGGTGATCATGTACCTGGTGGCGCAGATGGTCGGCGCCGGCAAGCTGATCGAGCTGCTGTTCGGCACCAGCTATGAGTCCGCCGTGGTGATCGTCGGCCTGCTGATGGTGCTGTATGTGATGTTCGGCGGCATGCTGGCCACCACCTGGGTGCAGATCATCAAGGCCGCGCTGCTGCTTGGCGGCGTGACCTTCATGGCCGTGATGGTGCTGGCGTACTTCGGTTTCAGCCCGGAAGCCATGTTCGCCGGCGCGGCGAAGGTGCATGACAAGGGGCTGGCGATCCTGTCGCCGGGCGGGTTGGTGTCCAATCCCGTCGATGCGATCTCGCTGGGGGTAGGGATGATGTTCGGCACCGCGGGCCTGCCGCACATCCTGATGCGCTTCTTCACCGTGGCCGACGCCCGCGAGGCGCGCAAGTCCGTGCTCTATGCCACCGGCTTCATCGGCTACTTCTACGTGCTGATCCTGGTGGTGGGCTTCGGTGCGATCGTGATGGTGGGCGCGGACCCGGCCTACCGCGACGCCGCCGGCAAGATCATCGGCGGCAGCAATATGGTGGCGGTGCACCTGTCGCATGCGATCGGCGGCGATCTTTTCCTCGGCTTTATCTCGGCGGTGGCGTTCGCGACCATCCTGGCGGTGGTGGCGGGCCTGGCCCTGTCGGGCGCTTCGGCGGTCTCGCACGACCTGTACGCCAACGTGTTCCGCCGCGGGCAGGCCAACGAGAAGGACGAGATCCGGGTGTCCAAGGCGGCCACCCTGGTGATCGGCGTGCTGGCCATGGTGCTCGGCGTGATGTTCGAGAAGCAGAACATCGCCTTCCTGTCCGGCCTGGTGCTGGCGATCGCGGCCTCCGTCAACTTCCCGGTGCTGTTCCTGTCGATGTTCTGGAAAGGCCTGACCACTCGCGGCGCCGTGACCGGCAGCATGGCCGGCCTGGTGTCGGCGGTGGCGCTGCTGGTGCTGGGCCCGACGGTCTGGGTAGGCATCCTGCATCATGACAAGGCGATCTTCCCGTATGCCAACCCGGCGCTGTTCTCGATGACGCTGGCCTTCGCCAGCGCCTGGCTGGCGTCGGTGCTGGACCGCTCCACCCAGGCCAGCACCGAGCGCCAGCGATATGGTGCGCAGTTCGTGCGTGCGATGACCGGGATTGGCGCTGCCGGGGCGAGTCAGCATTGATCCTGGGGGGCAGGGCAGCCGCGTGCCACGCGGGCAGCGCGATGGCGCTAGATCACGGTCGAATCGTCGTCCAGGAAACCGTCGTCACTCAGGCCTGCATCGAGATTGCCACTATCCGATCCCCCATCGCGCGCAGCGACCGATGTCTGGTCATCGTTCCCGTAGTAGTTGTTGACGACGTTCGTTTCCGTTCCTGGCGTGTTCATGCCGGACGGCTCCAGGAACGCGTTCTTGCTGCTGTGGCCGAACAGGTTCTCGATACCCTGGAACAGGAAGGCACCGCCGGCCACGCCGGCAGCCGTGGTTGCGATGCTGCCCAGCGTGCCGCCGAGCCCGCCGCTCAGGAAGCCCGGCCGGGGCGGCTGCGCCGGGGGGATCTGCAACGCGGGTGACACTGACTGAGCGGGCGCAGGCACGGGCGTCGCGGCAGCAGGATTCGCACTGGCGCCCCACGCAATCTGCTGATCGATGAAGCTGCGGGAGCCGTTGGCCTGCGCAGCCTGCAACTGGTCCTGCAATGCAGCGATCTGCGCCTTTGCCATCGACAAGGCATGATCGAGCAGCATGGCCCGCTGGACCAGCAAATAGGCGGCGTCCGGCTGTATCGCGACCGCTTGGGCGATGAGCGCCTGCGCCTGCGGGTCCTTCGCGCTGGCGCGGGCCTGGGTCAATTGAGTCAGGAAGACTTCGAGTGCTTGCGAATCTTGGGGGGTCATGGCGTCTGTATCCGGTTGTTGGTGGTACAACCTCACTCTATGAGGAAAGACTTAAGGGAGACTTAAAGGGGAGGAGACATCGAAGGTGATGCTCGCTGCAAACGGCTTTGGGCCGCAGCCCGCGTGGATCTTGTCGAGCTGGTCAGCTATCACGTCGATGTCGACAAGCAGCTCCAGGTGTTCCGCGAAATCAAGGACCGCTACATCCGGGAAGACTCTCCCGCCTGGACCATCCTCGGCGTGGCCGCATTGGCCCCGCCGTCGCTCTTCGTCGAAATCAGGGCAGTGGCCGCGACACGCGCTGCGTGATCGGCAGGGGAGATCACGACCCTCCCCAAGTATGAACTCTAAGAAAAGAGGACCAGCGTTGCCCTCAACCCCGGGTGATTGTCGGTCAGCTCCAGGGCGCCGCCATGCAGCTTTGCAACGGCGGCCACGAGGCTGAGCCCCAATCCCACACCCGGTGTACTTCGACTTGCGTCGCCGCGGTAGAAGCGTTCGAGGACTTTGTGCTTCTCGTCATCGGGGATGCCCGGCCCATCGTCTGACACAGAGATGACGACCGCCCCGTCAGCGCGGCGTGACGCCTCGACTGTGATTGTCCCGCGCTGCTGGGCATACTTGAGCGCGTTGTCGATAAGATTCCCGACCGCCTGCGCCAGCAACAGGGGATCGCCAGCCAGCGGGAGCGGACCGGACGACGCGAAAGACAGGGCCACCCCCTGGAGTTCCGCCACGGGTTGATAGAATTCAGCGGCTTCGCCCGCCACGGCAGCGGCATCGACTTCGATGAAGCCAGAGCGGCGCATTCCGGAGTCAATCTCCGCCAGGCGCAGCAGCGCGTTGAAGATGCCCATGACGCGGTCGACGTCGGCAATGGCGCTGTCGATCTCGGCGAAGGTTTGTTCCGGGCGCGGCCGGGTCACCGACAATTCTTCCAGGCGGGAGCGCAACTCCGCCAGCGGTGTGCGCAGGTCATGCGCGATCGCATTGGACACGTTGCGGATGCCCTCGACCAGGTGCTCGATCTGGTCGAGCATGCGGTTCTGGGTCTCTACGAGCGTATTGAGCTCGCTTTCACCGCCGTAAGCCGGCAACCGGTGTGCGAGATTTCCCTGCATGATGGCAGCGGCTGCCTGGTTGATGTCGTGCACCTTCGAGAGCAGCGTGCGACGGACCAGTAGCCCACCCGCTACGCCTAGCAGCAAGACCATGCAGGCTGCGCCCGCCAGCGCGGACATGAACAGTGCTTCGAGCTTCTCAAAGCGGCTGACGTCCCGCCCCAATAACAGGTGATAGCCCCCGGGAAGTACCTTGTGGATCAGCACGGCCCTTACCACCCGCTCGCGTACACCGATTGATGCGGCGTGCATGCCAGTCGATGCGGGAACCTCGCGGGGCCATGCCGGCAAATTGCCGGCAAGCTTCGCCAGGGCCGGATCAGTGAACAGGATGATGGTGGTTTCGACGTCCTCAAGTTGCCCGCCGACCCGGGTTTCAATGGCCATGACCAGCGCATCGGCTCCGTGCCTGGCAAAGAGATTTTCCATATTCCGCGCATCGGCCTGTAGCATTTCGGTGCGACTTTGCTCGATGGTGTTGTGCCAGGCGTACAAGAGCGGTGTGGCAAACAGGGTGAGCACGACCAGGCTCACGGCAACATAGCCAAGCCCGACGTTCAGCGCTGAAAAGCGCAAGCGCTTAATCATCTGCTGTCAGCATATAGCCGGCGTTGCGAATGGTCCGCAGCAATTGCCGCCCGCTGCCGTCATCGATCTTCTGCCGCAGCTTGCTGACATGGACGTCGATGACATTGGTCTGTGGGTCGAAATGATAGTCCCACACGTTTTCCAGCAGCATGGTTCGCGTCACCACCTGGTTGGCGTGGCGCATCAGGTATTCGAGCAGCTTGAATTCACGCGGTTGGAGCGCGACGGCCTTGCCCGCCCGCGTTACCTTATGGGCAAGCAGGTCCATGGAGAGGTCGCCCAGCGTCAGCGTGGTCTCGGCCCGGCCCTCCTGCGAACGCCGCAGCAGTGCATCGAGGCGTGCCAGCAGCTCGCCAAAGGCAAAGGGCTTGACCAGGTAGTCGTCACCGCCGCTCTTGAGACCCCGGATGCGATCGTCCACATCCGAAAGGGCGCTCAGGATCAGGATAGGGACCTTGCTTCCGGTCCTGCGCAACGCCTCGATGATCGCCAGGCCGTCAATGCCGCCTGGCAACATCCGATCCATGATGATCGCATCATAAGGCTCGCTTGCAGCGAGGAACATGCCGTCGCGTCCGTTGTCGGCGTGATCCGCGGTGTGCCCCGCTTCGCTCAATCCCTTTTTGAGGAATTGGGCGACGCGCTCGTTGTCCTCGACGATCAGTAGTTTCATGATGAATCCGGTCCCCAGGCATGGCCTGATGAGATATTAGGCACAGTGTGTTCTGGTTGCCAGCCTCGCGGCGATCCGAAGGCCCATCCTCACGATTCCGGGAATTATGAGGCACTTGCCGCCTGCCGCGGCGCATCGCCAGTGCGCTGGATCCAGCCGCCGCCGAGCGAGCGGTACAGGTCGACCAGACTGGTCAGGCGGTTCAGGCGGGTCGTGACCAGTGCCTGCTGCGCGTTATACAAGTCGGTCTGTGCGGTCAGCACGCTCAGATAGCTGTCGGTGCCACTCGTGTAGAGCATGTTGGCCAGCGCCAGCCGGCGCTGCTGGGTATCGGTGTAGCGCTGCTGCGCCGCCAGCTGGTTGTCATAGGTGCCGCGCGCCGCCAGCCCGTCGGCAACCTCCCGGAACGCGGTCTGGACGGTCTTCTCGTATTGCGCGATGCCGATGTCCTTCTGGACCGTCGCGACATCCAGGTTGGCCTGGTTCGCGCCAGCGGTAAAGATCGGCATGACCAGGGAGGGGATGAAAGACCATGCGCTGGATCCGCCTGCAAACAAGCCACCGAGTGCCGCGCTGGCCGTGCCGAGGGTGCCTGTCAGCGAAATGCGCGGAAAGAAGGCCGCGCGCGCGGCGCCGATGTTCGCGTTCTCCGAGCGCAGGGTTGCCTCGGCCTGCAGGATGTCAGGACGGCGTTGCAGCAGATCCGAGGGCAGGCCGGCCGGAAGGTCGGTCAGGATCGGCTGGTCGCCGAGCCTGACGGGCGCAGGCAGGTCGGGCGGCATCGGCTGGCCGACCAGCAGCACCAGCGCATTCTCGGCCTGCGCGCGCAAGCGGACTTGGGCGGCGTAATTTGCCTGTGCCTGCTCGACCGTGGTCTCCGACAGGCGCAGGTCCAGTTCGGACGCGGTGCCTGTGTCGAACTGCAGTTTCACGATCTTGTAGGCTGCCTGCGCGGTCTCCAGGGTGCTCTGCGTCACCGCGAGTTGCTCGTCGTAAGCGAGCGTGGTGAGGTACTGGTCAGCGATCTCGGACACCAGCAGGATCTTGGCCGCCTGGCGCGCGTAGGCACTTGCCAGGTACTGCTCGAATGCTGCATCCGAGAGGCTTTGCAGGCGGCCAAAAAAGTCAATCTCCCAGGACGCTGAAAGACCCGCCGAATAGCTGTGGGAGGCGCCCGCGCCGGTGATGGAACCGCCGGGAGACGTGCTCTTGGCCGTAGCGCTCGCGCCGGCGTCCACCTGCGGATACAGTGCCGCATTCTGGATGCGGTACTGCGCCTGGACTTTCCTGACGTTCAGCGCCGCGATGCGCAAGTCGCGGTTGTTCTGCAGTGCGAGTTCGACCAGCCGCTGCAGGCGAGGATCGGCAAGAAAATCGCGCCAGCCGATCTCCGCGGCCGGCAGCGTGGCGCTGGCGGTCCCGGCTGAAGCGGTCTTGTAGGCCTCGCCCGCGGGAAAGGCGGCCGACACGGGTGCTGCTGGTCGCTGGTACACGGGCTGCAGCGAGCAACCGGCGGCAAGGGTCACGAGCAGTGCGCAGGCTGCGTATCGGTATCGCTTCATCTCAGTGTCCTCCGGCGCTTTGGTCAGCCGCGGCCATCGCGGATGCTGCCGGCTCGGCCGGCTTCTTTCTGCCAAGCCTGTTGCTGACCACGACATAGAACATCGGGATCAGGAAGGTGGCAACAAAGGTGGCGGTCAACATGCCGCCTATCACCCCGGTGCCGATGGCGTTCTGGCTGGCGGAGCCCGCGCCATTTGCCAGCGCCAGCGGCAGCACTCCAAGCATGAAGGCCATGGAGGTCATCACGATCGGCCGCATGCGCATATGTGCCGCTTCGATGGCCGCCTGGAGCGCCGTGAGGCCCTGGGCGTGACGCTCGCGCGCAAATTCGACGACAAGGATGGCGTTCTTTGCCGACAGGCCTATGGTGGTGAGCAGCCCGACCTGAAAGTAAACATCGTTGGACAGGCCCATCAATGACGTGGCACCGAGCGCGCCCAGGATGCCGAGCGGCACCACCATGATGACGGAGACCGGGATCGACCAGCTCTCATACAAGGCGGCAAGGCTCAGGAATACCACCAGGATCGACAAGCCGTACAGCAGGGGGGCCTGCGAGCTCGATTGCTGCTGCTCCAGTGAGGTGCCCGTCCACTCGAAGCCAATACCCGGGGGCAGTTGCTTGGCCAGCCGCTCCATCGCCAGCATTGCCTGTCCGGAGCTCTTGCCCGGTGCGGACTGGCCCTGGATCTCCATGGCTTCGACGCCGTTATAGCGCTGCAGGACGGGCGGGCCGTAGGTCCATGCGGACCTCGCGAAAGCGGAGAAGGGCACCATGCTGCCGCCGCTGTTGCGCACATAGAGCAGATTGATGTCGTCGGGATTCATGCGATAAGGCGCATCCGCCTGCACGTATACCTTCTTGATGCGTCCGTCGGTATCGAGGAAGTTGTTGACATAGCGCGAACCCCAGGCAGTCGAGAAGGTCTGGTCGACGTCGCTCAGGCTGACGCCGAGCGCGGCGGCTTTCTCGCGATCGATATTGACCTTGAAAGTCGGATTGTCCTGTTGCCCGTTGAAGCGCACCTGCGCAAGCTCCGGATCCTGTTTGGCCAGCGCGAGAAGCTGGTCGCGCGCCCTGGCCAGCGCCTCATGACCGAGCCCGCCGCGGTCCTCGAGCTCGAAGTCAAAGCCGGCGGCAACGCCCAGGCCGCGGATCGGCGGCGGGCTGACCGGGAAAATGACGGCATCCTTGTAGGCGGCATAGCGCTTGACGATGCGCTCGGACAGCGCCTTGGCGGTCAGGTCGGGACGGTTCCGCTGGCTCCAGTCCTTGAAGCGGACGAACAACTGGCCCTGGCTCTGACCGCGGCCGGCATTGTTGAAGCCATTGACCATGAAGGTGGCCTCGACCATCGCCGCTTCATCCTTCAGCAGGTAATTGCTGACCTCGTCGAGTACCGCACCGGTGCGCGCCTGCGTGGCGCCCGGCGGAGTCTGGACCTGCACGAACATAAAGCCCTGGTCCTCGTTCGGCAGGAACGATGTCGGCAGCTTGACAAACATGATGCCCACGGCAGCCACGATTGCCGCGTAGATGATCAGCCAGCGCCCGGAGCGGGCCGCGACGTGCCGCACCCCATGCACATACCTGTCCCGGCCCTTGTCGAAGGTGCGGTTGAACCAGCCAAAGAACCCTTTCTTCTCGCCATGGTCCTCGCGTGGCGGCTTCAGCAGCATGGCGCACAAGGCGGGCGTGAGCGAGAGCGCGACGAACACCGACAGCAGCATCGACGAAACGATCGTGAGCGAGAACTGGCGGTAGATCCCGCCGACGGTGCCGCTGGAGAACCCCACCGGCACGAACACCGCGCACAGCACCATCGCCACGCCGATCAGCGCACTGCTGATCTGGCTCATCGCCTTGCGGGTGGCCTCGAGCGGCGACAGTCCTTCCTCGTGCATCACGCGCTCGACGTTCTCGACCACCACGATGGCATCGTCCACCAGCAGGCCGATGGCCAGCACCAGGCCGAACATCGACAGCGTGTTGATGGTGAAGCCAAGCGCCGACATCACGCCGAAGGTGCCGAGCAAGACCACCGGCACCGTGATCGAGGGGATCAGCGTGGCGCGGATATTCTGCAGGAACAGGTACATCACCAGGAACACCAGGACGATGCCTTCCAGCAGGGTCTTGATCACTTCTTCGATCGAGATCTTGACGAAGGGCGTGACGTCGTTCGGGTAGACCACCTTCAGCCCATGCGGGAAATACGGTTCCAGCTCCTTGATGCGGGCGCGTATCGCGGCGGCGGTGACCAGCGCGTTGCCGCCCGGCGCGAGCTGGATGCCGATGCCGGAGGCGGGCTGGCCGCTGTACTTGTTGTCGACATTGAAGCTCTCCGCGCCGAGATTGATGCGCGCGACGTCACGCAACCTTACCTGCGAACCGTCGGGCAGCACCTTGAGCAATACCTTGCCGAAATCCTCGCTCGTGCGCAGCAGCGTCGCTTCAGTGATGGTTGCGCTCAGCTGCTGGTTCTGCACGGCCGGCGTTCCGCCGAGCTGGCCGCCGGAGATCTGCACGTTCTGGCTTTGCAGTGCCGCAGTGACGTCAGTCGGCGTGAGGGCGTAGCTATTGAGCTTGTTCGGGTCGAGCCAGATCCGCATCGCGTACTGCGTACCGAACACGTTCATGTTGCCGACGCCATTGATCCGGCTGATCGGATCCTGGACATTGGAGACCACGTAGTTGGCGATGTCGAACTTGTTCATGCTGTTGTCAGCCGACACGAAGCCGATCACCATCAGGAACGCGTTGGTGGATTTGGTGACGCGCACGCCCGACTGCTGCACCTGGGCCGGCAGCAATGGCACGGCGAGCTGCAGCTTGTTCTGCACCTGCACCTGGGCGATGTTCGGATCGGTGCCGCTGGCGAACGTGAGCGTCGTGGTCGACTGGCCGGTATCGTCGCTGGTCGAGGACATATAGAGCAGGTTGTCGATCCCGCTCATCTGCTGTTCGATCACCTGGACCACGGTGTTCTGCACGGTGGTCGCGGAAGCCCCGGGATACGTGGTGCTGATCTGGACCGAGGGCGGCGCCACGGGCGGAAACTGCTCGATCGGCAGGGACTGGATCGCCAGTCCTCCAGCCAGCATGATGAGCAGGGAGAGGACGATCGCGAAGATGGGGCGGTCGATGAAGAATCGTGCCATGTCAGGGTCCGCCCTTATCTTGCCTGCGCAAGCACAGGAGCCTGGCGCGTTGCAGACGCGCCGCCGGCATTCGCTTTGGCCGCGGCCTGCGCGGTCCGGGCTTGCGCGTCGACAGCCTGCACCAGCATCCCGGGTTGCACTTTCTGGCCGCCGGTCACGATGACCCGGTCGCCATCGCTCAGGCCGCCGGTGACAATCCATTTGTCGCCGGACGTGCTTTGTGCCTGGATCGTGCGTTGGACGACCTTGTTGTCAGGGCCGACAACCAGCGCGGTTGCCTGCCCCTGCGGGTTATGACCGACGGCCGGGACCGGCACCAGGAAGGCGTTGTCATTCACCCCTTGCTCGAGGCGGGCGCGCACGAACATGCCGGGAAGCAGGACATGGTCCGGATTCGGGAAGACCGCGCGCACTGTCACCGAGCCGGTGGCCGGATCGACCGTAATGCCGCTGAACTCGAGCTTGCCGGCCAGCGGATACTGCGTACCGTCCTCCAGCGTGAGCGTCACCCTGGCCTGGTCCAGGCCATGCAGCTTTACCTGTCCGCTGGCGACATCGCGCCGAAGCTGCAAGCCGGCGACACTTGCCTGGTTGAGGTCCACGTGGATCGGATCGATCTGCTGGATCGTGGTCAGCAGCGTTGCCGCGCTGCCTTGCACATAGGCGCCCTGGGTGACCTGCGAAATGCCGCTGCGGCCGGCAATCGGCGCCACCACGTCGGTATATCCCAGGTTGAGCCTTGCCATCTCGACGGCAGCCTTGGCGGCGGCAACATCGGCGGCGGCCTGCTTGCGGGCCGCGACGGCGTTGTCATAAGCCTGCTTGCTGATGGCGTTGCCGGCAACGAGGGTCTGGTAACGCTCGGCCTGCGCGGTCGTGGTGGCGAGATTCGCTTCTGCCTTCTGCAGTGCCGCCGATGCGCTGTCCAGGGCGGCGCGATACTGCGCCGGATCGATCTGGTACAGCGGTTGGTTGGCCTTGACGTCCGCGCCTTCCTGGAAGCTTCGCTTTTGCACGATGCCGTCAACACGGGCGCGGACCTGTGCAATGAGGTAGGCGGAGGTGCGGCCGGGGAGTTCCACCGAGACCGGGACGCTGGTCCGCCTGGCCGTGACTACCGTGACTTCCGGCGTCGCTGATTTTGGACTAGCCGGCTTTGCGGGACCGCAGCCCGCGAGCGCGAGGACTGCCAGCGTGACAGCCGCCAGGCAGGCACTGCGCCGAAGTGTGTTGTGTGAAGGCATCGAGGCTCCATCCCAGGAGTTTGTGAAGAGCGGGTGGTTGCACTCTGCACGATCGCGAATGAAGGCTGGGTTGGCGGTTCATTAACGATTGTTAATGTCCCGGAGGGAGCAAGAATGACAAATCCGTAATCGAATTGACATCTTTGCACGCCGCCGCACTGACTAGAATCCACGCCGTCGCACGCGCAGGACGGCGGCCGGAGCGCACCCCGGCGCAGCACCGCCGCAAAAAAAAGCGGCCTCCTTGTCTGGAATTGCTTCGCTGGAGCGCACCGAACGCGCCAGCGAGCGAACCCTGTCACCCTGAAGAACTGGAGCGGGACATGCCTGAATGGACTTCGGCAGGACCTTCGATACTTGCAGCATTCATGGCCTCGCTGGTCGAGTTCGTGGAGGCACTCACCATCGTGCTGGCGGTTGGCGCCGTGCGCGGCTGGCGCTCGGCGCTGCTGGGGACCGCAGCCTCGCTGGCCGCCCTGATGCTATTGGTGGCAGTCGCCGGCCCCGCGCTCGCCAGGATTCCGCTGCCGGTGGCCCAACTGGTCGTTGGCACGCTGTTGCTGCTGTTCGGCCTGCGCTGGTTGCGCAAGGCGGTGCTGCGGGCGGCGGGCATCTTGCCGCTGCACGATGAAGCTCAGGCGTTCAGCGCGCAAACCGAAGCCTTGCGCCGGCAAGCCGCAACATCCGGTCGGGCGATCGATGCGGTGGCATTCGCGACCGCCTTCAAGATCGTGATGCTCGAAGGGATCGAGGTGGTGTTCATCGTCATTGCGATTGGCGCGGGCGGCCGGATGATCATCCCCGCGTCCATTGGTGCCGGCCTGGCGTTGCTTGCGGTGATGGCGCTCGGCGTGTGGCTGCATCGGCCGCTGGCCAATGTTCCGGAGAATGCGCTCAAGTTCGGCGTCGGTGTCATGCTCGCGGCTTTCGGCACCTTCTGGGCAGGCGAGGGCATCGGCCTGTCGTGGCCGGGTGAAGACTGGGCAATCCTGGCACTGATCGGCGTTTTCGCCGTGGTTGCGCTGGCAATGGTTCATCTCTGTAAACGGCTGCGCAAGCCGGCCACGGCACTGTCAAGTGCAGCCGCCGGCGCGCGTCCGCCCGCTCGGGGCCGCCTGGCGATGGTGGCCGAGGAAGTGATGGGGCTTTTCGTCGATGACGGCTGGCTGGCCATCGGCGTGGTGGCCTGGGTGATGGCGTCGTGGGAGATGGGGGCCATGCATGCCGTCACTGCGGCCAGGGCGGGGCCGCTGTTCGCGGTCGGACTGACGGTGCTGCTGGCAGCCAGCGCGGTCCGGCGTGCGCGCGCCTGAGGAGCGGTCCCCGGCATCGCAAGCGCCCGAACCGTACAGCGAAGTCGACTGACGAGGGTCCGATTCAGCGCGCAACCAGGGCGCCGTTGATACTCCCTGGCCGATCCAGTAGCAAAACGCATGGCATAAACAAAAACTTATGAACAGTAGAAGAATGTTTAATTGTTATTAATGTGTTGCCGGACATAGGCTTTTCTCAAGTTCACCTGATCGCTTGGGCATTCCGAACATGGGCCAGCCAACCTCCAGCCAACGTCGCACCGCCAGCGCAGCCGTGGCACAGCGACGCCTCGATGCCGGCGCAGAACCGCCGCTCGGTGCCCATCTCGTCACCCCGCGGCGCGGCTACAGTCACCATGGCATCTATGTAGGCGACGGCAAAGTGGTGCATTACGCCGGACTTGCCGGGTCGCTGCGTCGCGGCCCCGTCGAGGAAATCAGCATCACGCATTTCGCTGCCGGATTCGAAGTCCTGATCGAACCAAGTGCTGATCCGGTCTACGTCAGGCATGAAGCCGTGCGGCGTGCACGCTCGCGGTTAGGGGAGAATCGCTACAGGCTGCTGACCAACAACTGCGAGCATTTCTGCGCCTGGTGCCTGTATGGGGAAAGCCGTAGCGAACAGGTGCTCGCGTGCCTCATCGACCCGCGCGCAGCCCTTCGGACCGCGTTATGCCTGTTCGCGGCATGCCTTGCGGCGGCATGGCCGATGCGGCGCACCGGAGCCTACGTGACCTGACCGGCCCCGGTTCTTCGTACAGCGCGGTCGCGGTAAGCCCGATGAACGATGCTCTGTATTTGACGGCGTTGTCGGCGCGCTCCGGCGACGATGCCATCCCTGGGCATCAGACGGCGGGCCAAACGATTACAGCCTTGTCATTCCGCGCACGGTGCGGCGGGAATATGATCGCGGCATGTAATACAGACGGCGGCAACAGGGAGCGCAAGACAATGAAGATCCTGGTAGTGGAAGACGAGCCCAAGACGGCGGCATACCTGCGCAAAGGCCTGACGGAATCGGCCTTCGTGGTGGATGTCGCGGTGACGGGTGCCGATGGGCTGCATCAGGCCATGGAGCATGCTTATGACCTGATCATCCTCGACGTCATGCTCCCCGGGATGAACGGCTGGGACCTGCTCAAGCAACTGCGCGAGCACAAGGACACGCCGGTGTTGTTCCTCACCGCCCGCGACGACCTGGAGGACCGGGTGCGCGGCCTGGAGCTGGGCGGCGACGACTACCTGGCCAAGCCGTTCGCGTTCGTGGAGTTGCTGGCACGCGTGCGCACATTGCTGCGGCGCGGGCCCTTGCGCGAAGCCGACCGGATCGAGATCACGGACCTGGAGATCGACCTGATTCGCCACCGGGTTACCCGTGGCGGCCAGCGTATCGACCTGACGCCGCGTGAATTCGCGCTGCTGCACTTTCTTGCGCGCCGGCATGGCGAGGTACTGAGCCGTACCCAGATTGCGTCGCACGTGTGGGATATGAACTTCGACAGCGACACCAACGTGGTCGATGTTGCCGTGCGGCGGCTGCGCGCCAAGATGGATGACCATTTCGCGCCGAAGCTGATCCACAGCGTGCGCGGCATCGGCTACGTCCTGGAAGCGCGCCAGTCGTGAAGTCAGCCGGTTCGCTCACCGCGCGGCTCGCGCTGGCCTTTGCGCTGATTGCGGGGGGCGCCTTTGCCGGGGTCGGGCTATACCTGTATCACGCGCTGGCCATGCAGATCATCGAGCGGGACGACGCCGAACTGCTGCGCAAGGCCGCGCGCGCCCGCGCCGAACTGGCCGAGACGGGCGGGAGCAACGCCGAGCGATGGCGCGAACTCGGCGGCGTGGTCGCCGGCAATGCCGAGTACGGCTTGCTCGCCAGCGCGCCCGACGGCACGCCGCTGGTGGCAGCGGGAGCAGAGCCGGGAGTGCCGCCCGAAGCCCCGTTGCTGCCGCCGGGCGCGCCGCTCGGGCCGGCATCGATTCGCGCATGGAGCGGCGCCGACGGACTGCCTGTGCGCGGCATCTCGATGCTCGCGCACGCCGGCGCGCAGCCGCTGCCGGTGCAAGTCACGGTCTACCAGGTTGCTGTGTCGCGCATGGCACTGTTGCGCGCCTACCGTTGGAAGCTGGTCCTGGCGACGTGCCTCGGTGCCCTGGCGGCGGGCGGGCTTGGCTATGCCGCCCTGCGCACCGGCATGGCGCCATTGCGTCGCATCGCCGCCGGCACCCGGGCCGTGACCTTCACCAGCGGAGCGCTGCCCGTCGATCCGTCGCTGCTTCCCGCGGAACTCAATGAGCTGGCGCTGGCGTTGCAGCACATGATCGAGCGGCTGCGCGAGCGCTACGAGCGCTTGTCGCAGTTCTCCGCGGACCTGGCGCATGACTTCCGCACGCCTATCAATAATCTGCTCGGACAGACGCAAGTGGCGCTTGCCAGCGACCGGTCGGTGGAGGAATACCAGGCGCTGCTGGTGTCAAACGTGGAAGAATACGAACGCCTTGGACGCATGATCGAGAACATGCTGTTCCTGGCCCGCGCCGACAACGCGCGCGTGGCGGTGCGCTACGCCGAGCTGGACCTCGCCACCGAGCTGGAGCGGCAGGCGGACTACTTCGAGCTGCTGGCGGACGCCCGGGGGATCACCATCCTCGTCGATGCGCGGGGCCAGGTCCATGCGGATCCCGCGCTGCTGCGGCGCGCCGTCGGCAACCTGATCTCCAATGCCGTTCGGTACGCGCCCACCGGCACACAGGTGCGCCTGTGGGCGCGCGAGATGGGCGCGCAGGTGCGGATCGAGGTGTCGAACCCGGGCCCGGGCATTGCCGCGGAGCATTTGCCGAAGCTGTTCGACCGGTTTTTCCGTGCGGACCCGGCCCGGGCCAACTCCGGCGAGTCATCAGGCATCGGGCTCGCCATCGTCAAGACCATCATGGACCTGCACCATGGCACCGCGCAGGCGGAATCGACACCGGGGCAGGTGACCTGCTTCCGGCTGGTCTTTCCGGGCCGCGCGGAGCCGGGCCAATGATTCAGGTCTGCGCAGGCAGGTGGGCGCCATCGAGGTAGGGATCGCGCGCGCTGTTGTTGGCGCCGTCCGTGAAGGGGTCGCGCTGGCGGTGGACCTGGTCGGCGGTGGTCCCGTTGGCATCGTTGGCGGGATCGACAGCCGCTGAGGCAAAGGGCGCTGCGGAGCCCAGTACCGTGAGTAACACGGCGGCAATGAGGATTCGGCGGGTAGGCATCATGACACTCTCCTGTTGACTTGCGCGGCGCGCGGATCGTCGCGCCGTGCAAAGCAGTCTATGTATCCGATGCCAACCGATGCATTGCTGCTTGATGACAGAGTTGTAAGTCTCGGCCTACGCAAGCTGCCAGCGCCACGTCCTGGCATTCGCCTGTTCGCCACCTTGGGCCAACAGCTCCCGTAGCGCGGTCTTGAGTACCTTGCCGTTGCTGTTCTTCGGCAACGCATTGACGAACAGATAGGCTTTCGGCCGCTTGAATCTGGCGATCCGGCGCAGGCACCACTGATCCAGTTCGGACTGGGTCATCCGCATCCCGGCCTTCAGCACGACGACGGCTACCACTTCCTCTCCCCAGACGGGATGCCTGCGGCCGATCACGGAGACTTCAGCCACCGCGGCATGGGCGAGCAGGGCGTCCTCCACCTCGCGCGGGTAGATATTGGAGCCACCGCTGATAATCGTGTCCTTGCTGCGGTCCTTCAGCGTGAGCTGCCCCTGCTCGTCCACGCACCCGACATCGCCGGTATGCAGCCAGCCATTGCGCAGCGTCGCCACACTGGCCTCCGGGTTGTTCCAATAGCCTTGCATCACGGTGGGCCCGCGCACCAGGACTTCACCGACTTCCCCCACCGGGAGCGCACGGTCCCCGGCATCGGCGATGCGAATCTCCACGCCGGGCAGGGCATGCCCGACCGAAGCCAGCGCCTTGAGGTCGCCGACGGCGTAGGCGCGGCCGATTTCGTGGGACGACTGGGCGGTGATGGTCATCGGACTTTCGCCCTGGCCGTAGATCTGCGCGATGCGGGGGCCCAGGCATTCGACTGCGGCGATCTCGTCCTCCACATAGAGGGGCGCACCGCCACAGACTACGACCTTGAGATTGGAGACGTCGGCCCGGGTCCGGCGTGCGTATTCGACCAGGCGGTTGAGCATGGTCGGCGCAGCGAAGACGCTCGGGCGCTGGTGTGCGGCGACGAGGCCCGCCAGTTCGCCGGCGTCGAAGCCGCCTGAAGGTGGGACCACCTGACTCGCACCTTCGGCCATGTGGGGGACCAAGTAGAGTCCCGACCCATGGGACATTGGCGCCGCGTGAATCAGGCTGTCGCCTGGAAGGATGCGGGTGACCGCGCTGGCATAGGCGTGGGACATGGCGCCTAGATTGCGGTGCGAGAGCATGACCCCTTTGGGCTTGCCGGTCGTGCCGCTGGTATAGAACAGCCAGGCGAGGGCGTCTTCGGACACATCGGTGACCGGCATGCCGTGTGCCGCAAACAGGGCATGATAGTCGGTGGAACCGACCACGATGGTCCGGGCGCCAGACACTGCTTCGGCATCGGCGGCGAAGCTGACGCGGGCGCCGCTGTCGTGCAGGATGCCCTCGATTTCGCGCGGATGCAGCCTGGCGTTGATCGGCACGGCACACAGGCCGGCATGCCAGATGCCATACAAAAGCTCGACGTACTGCGGGCAATTCTTCATGACCAACGCGACCCGGTCCCCGGCCTGCAGGCCGAGCCAGTCACGCAGGCCGCAGGCGCAGCGTGCCACGCGGTCGGCGAGTTGCTCGAAGGTACATAGCCGCTCGGTGCCGAGATAGAGCGCTGCCTGATCGGGATAGGCGCGGGCCGTGCGGACGAGCATTTGCGCAAGGTTGGGGTTCATGCTGCCTCCCTTCTTAACCGGTGTCTGCGGGGGGCAGGCAGCGCCTGCCCCCGCTCTTCACGCTGCGATCAGTCCGGGGCGCGCTCCGGAACCGTCAGGTGCACCCATTCCTTATAGAAGGCCTCGATGTCCGGCTCGAAGTCATGGATCACCGGATACCACGGGGTGGGTGCTTCGACGTCGTGCATGGTGCCGCACGCCGGGCAGTAGTACTCACGATAGACCTGCCACTGGGTGTCGGGGGCCATGAGCCTGGGATAGACCTCGGTCATTGCCTCCTCGGTGTCGCGCACGTAGATCGAGGCATGCAGCTTCCAGTTCTCGCGGTAATCGCAGAACTCATGGCCGCAATCGCACTTGACCAGCCACTTCATGTTGCTGGCCGATTGCACGATGTGCATATGCGGGCCGAGCGGAAGCACGATGCGGTCCGGAAAGCTCACCTTGGCCTGCAGGGCCGCCAGGTATTGCTCGAAGCGGCTGTCATCCTTGGGCATCGAGAGCATGCGGAAGGTGGTTTCCCAGTCCAGGGAGCCTTCGACGAGGTGGGCAACCTGTTCATTGGTGTAGGCAGACATTGTTCAGCTCCTTGATACGGTGATTACTCTTCGACCTGGACGACGGTGGTGACGTCGGGCAGCAGGGAGAGGTCCATGCGGTGCTTGGAACCGTAGGACGGCACGCCCAGGTCTTCCTCCAGCAACTGCCAGTCCGCGGGGAGGTTCCAGAATGCCTTGAATTCCCGAGTGAACTTCTCCGACAGTGCGAAGCTGGTGGCGAACATGTGTTGCACCTGGACGGATGCGTGCTTGTTGAGGATGCGTTCGCGCTCTTCCTTCATCCATTCGCGGGTGGGCAGGGACCGGGCCAGGCGTTCCTTGCGGATCTCGGCACGGCGAGCCTGGGTTTTGCCTGCATCTACCGTGAATACGCCCTTGGCGTCCTGGGTGAAGACGGCGCCATAGACCTTCTGCGCATATTCCGGGAGCAGGAACTTCTGGTTGAGGTCCGTTTCGATGGCCTTCGGATCCCGGTCGATCGGGTCACCGAAGCCCGGGCCCCCGCGCAGATAGTTGAGGTACAGGTCGTGGTTGGCGTAGCAGTCCTCGGTGGTGATGCACTGCTTGTCACGCTTGACCACGGCAGTGGCATCGATGTGGCGCTCGTAGTCGGGGTTGCCCGGATCGATGTCGCCGCCCAGAGGCAAGGAGTCGCCGATGGCGATGCGCTTGTCCAGCCCTGTCTTGTGTGCCTCGAAGCGGTAGCCGGTGGCTGAGGGATAGCCGCCCATCATGCCCCAGTCGCTGTTCATGAAGCCGTTGCCCATGAAGAACATGGTCCAGTCCTGGGCGTTCCACACCATGCGCAGCGTCTCGAAGCCGCAACCGCCACGGTACTTGCCATACCCGCCGGAGTTGGCCTTGACGTTCCGGCCAAGGTAGAGCAGTGGCTCGGCCATCTCCCAGATCTCAATGTCGCCCATGTCGCCTTCCGGGTTCCAGATCGCGGCGGCGTGGTTGAGGCCATCCTTGACCGCGCAGGCACCGGTGCCGCAGGAGCTGGCCTCGAAGCTGTTGACCGCGTGGATCTCGCCGTCCTGGTTGATGCCGCCACCTTGCAGCCAGTTGGAGGTGTTGGCATTACCGGCGTTGACCTCTTCCAGATAGCCGCGGCTGAAATAGGACTGGGAAAGACCGCGCCACAGGGCCGCCCAGCCGGAGACCAGGAAGTGCCAGGCGTAGGCGTGGCCGGTGCGGCGGTCATCCGGGTTGCACCAGGTGCCCTTTGGCAGGCGGAACTCGGTGGCAAAGTAGGCACCGTCGTTGATGCGCTGGGTGGGCACCAGGGTCTGGCACATCATCACCCAGATGCCGGAAGTAAATGCCACCTGATGGGCGTTGAATGTATGCCAGCCCCAGCGGCTCGCGCCTTCGAAGTCGAGGCGCCACTTGCCGTCCGGCTTGATGGTCATCTCCACCGGCGAGTGCATGATGGAGTCGAGCTTGGCGAAGGCGTTGGAGACCTGCACGTCGTCATGCTTGTAGGGCACGTCGACAAAGGAGACCTTGCGGTACTTGCCCGGCAGGGTCATGGCCTTGATACGGCTCTGCAGTCCGCGGCGGCCTTCTTCGATGACCTCGTAGGTGAATTTCTCGTAAGCCTCGATGCCGTCGGCACGAATCACCTCCTCCACCAGTTCGCGGATCATGTGGCAGCCGGCGATGCGGGTCTTTTCGTCGAGGATCCAGTACTTGGGCGTGCGCACCGAGCGCTGGGACTCGTGCAGCCAGTCGCGCAGCGGCTCGTCGTTCACGCCGGTTTTGCGGCAGGTGATCATGTAGCCGTCGCCGAAGCGCTGGGTCTGTCCGGTGGACATTGAGCCCGGCGTCACCGAGCCGGTGTCGATGACGTGGGTGACGCCGCCCACCCAGCCGATCAGCCGGCCCTTCCAGAAAATCGGGACGATGGTGGCGATGTCGCAGGGGTGGACGTTGCCGATGGCGCAGTCATTGGTCGTGAACATGTCGCCAGGGTTGATGCAGGGGTTGGCTTCCCAGTTGTTCTCGATCATGTACTTGATCGCCGCGCCCATGGTGCCGACGTGGATGATGATCCCGGTCGAAGTCAGGACGCAGTCGCCGGCGGCGTTGTAGAGCGTGAAGCAGAGTTCGCCTTCCTGCTCGACGATGGGGCTGGCGGCGATCTTCTTGGCAGTCTCGCGGGCATGCACCAGGCCGCCGCGCAGCTTGGAGAACAGCTTCTCGTAGCCGATCGGGTCGCCGTCACGGAATTCCAGCTTCTCGAGGCCGTTGTAGTGGCCCGTGGCCTTGGTGCGCTCGATGATGCCGTCGCGGTGCTGCTTGAGCGTCTGGCCGTTCTGCAGCAGGTCGGCGAAGCCGACTTCTTTATTACTCATCATGTTCATGGCGGGTCTCCTTACTTCACTTCCTTGAGATGGAACAGGCGGTGCTTGTCGATCGTGGTTTCGAAGCCGTCTGGCACGACGAAGGTCGTGGCGTCGGATTCGATGATGGCGGGACCCACGATGTGATTGCCGGCCTTGAGGGCTTCCATCTTCCAGAGCGCGGCATCCACCCACTTCTTGTGGCGGTAGAAGGGACGAGTGCCGAGATAGGCTTCCCTGGGCGGCGTCGGGCCGGCATCCGGGTCTTCCGGCAGCACCGGCTTCTGGGTCACGACGGTGCCGCGCAGGATGGCGCCGGTGATCGAAAAGCCCAGTTCCGGCGAGCGGGCGGAGCTCGCGTAGACGCGGCCGTAGGTGTTCTCGAAGGCCTCGACGATCTGGTCCCAGTCCGCGGCGGTGGCGGCGCGGGTCACCGGCGAGACGATTTCGAGGTCGTTGAGCTGGCCCATGTACTGCATCTTGTAGCCGGGGATCAGCAGCACGTCCTCGGGCTTGTAGCCGTTGAGGACGAATTCCTCGATGACCTTGACTGCCAGTTCAGACCAGGCTTCCTGCAGGCTCTTGCAGGCGGCTTCCTTGTCGGCGTCGGGGGCGTGCTGGGCGACACCAAGGTCCACTGACTTGTCGTAGCGGTACTCGAAGTCGGCGCAGGCGCAGCCGAAGGCCGAGAAGCCGGCCGCCCAGGCCGGCACGACGACGTCCTTGAAGCCGACGCCCCCGGTGTAGCCGTAGGTGTGCACCGGGCCGGCGCCGCCGTAGGAGAAGCAGGTGAATTCCGCCGGGTTGTAGCCCTTGGCACTGATGTTGGCGCGCAGGTACTCGGAGAGCGTGAGATCGAGCAGTTCGATGACGCCGGCGGCTGCATCCTCGACCGACAGGCCGAGCGGGTCGGCGATCTGGGCCTTGATGTGGTCGCGCGCGCGCTGCACGTCGAGCTTGATGGCACCGCCCAGGAAGTTCTCCGGGTTCAGGTAGCCGAGCACGACGTGGCAGTCGGAGACCGACACCGTGTCGAGGCCGCTTTCCGGCCAGCAGGTGCCGACGCGGTAGCCGGCGCTGTCGGGGCCGAGCTTGATCGACTTGCTGTAGGGGTCCAGGCGCACGAAGCTGCCGGCGCCGGCACCGACCGAGTCCATCGCCACCAGGGGCAGCGAGAGGACCAGGCGGGCCATGTCGGGGTCGGACTTGATGGCGAAATTGCCCTTGGTGATCAGGGCCACGTCGAAGCTGGTGCCGCCGATGTCGGAGCAGGCGATGTTCTCGTCCCCCAGGTATTCGCCCAGCAGCTTGGAGCCAATGACGCCGCCGATGGGACCGGAGACGATCGTGCGCGCGAGCTCCTTGGCCTTCCAGCTGATGGTGCCGCCGTGCGTGGCCATCACCCGCAGGTCGAACCTGGCGCCATGCTTCTTGAACCGGTCGCTCACCTTCTTCAAGGTCTGGCGCGAGGGTTCGGCGCCATAGGCCTCGAGGATGGTGGTATTCATGCGGTGGCTTTCCTTGCGCGACGGGTAGTAGTCCACCGAGGCGAAGACGGGGATATCCACCTTCAGTTTTTGCAGCTCGTCCCTTACCGCATCCCGGGCGCGCTGCTCGCTCGATTCGTTCTTGTGGGATTGCAGCAGGCAAATGACGATGGCTTGCGAGCCGGCCTCCACCAGTTCCCGGGTAGCCTGGCGGACCTCGTCTTCACGCAGGGGGATGACCACCTTTCCCTGCACGTCGGTACGTTCGGTGACGCCGCGCGTGCGCGAGACGGGCACAAGAGGCTCGTCGTAGCGGTGCGTGTTCAGGTGAATGCGGTCCTCCAGGGCATAGCCCAGATAGCTCTGCAGCGCGCGGCCCATCGAATGGATCTGCTCGAAGCCGCGGTTGCAGATGAGGCCAACGGCAAGGCCCTTGCGCATGAGAATGCGATTGAGCATGGCCGTTCCGGAGTAGACGCAAGTCACCAGTTCCGGATAGACATCGTCCACGGTCCGGTCCCAGTGGGCAAGGGCGTCTTCGGAAGAGTTGAAGATGGCAAGGGATTCGTCGCCGGGATTGCTCTGCGCCTTGCCGACCACGAAGCGGCCATCGGAGCGCACAAAGAATGTGTCGGTCATCGTGCCGCCAGCATCGATGCCCATCACCTGTACGGTGGACTGCGGTTGCATACTGCCTCCTGTCGTTGGTGTAGTCATGGTGGGAGTTCCCCACGACCCAACCATGGCAAGGCCTGTGCCAAGCGCTGGCTGGCACAGACGCGCAGCGCCGGTATGCAATGGAATCAACACGTTGCGGGCATTCCCCGGCCACTCCGGTGGTAGCAGGGGTGCCTGCCGTCGCTGTCCGGATTCACGACGCCCCTGCACAGTGGTGTCCGGGAACCGGACATCTTCTGGCCAGCGATTCGATGCGGTTGTCTTGCGGCGAGCCCAGGCTTTAGCGGCCGGGGGCATGCGCTGTTGCCCTGCGCGGATGGCGCCGGGCGTGGGGATGGGCCGCTTGCCTGTCGCCGCAGCGATGGTCTTTGACTTCCCTGTGCCCGGACACAGCGCTGGCACGACCTGTGCGCTGGTTTCCTGCGAATGGCAGCGAAACGTGGTGAAGTCCATGAAGAATTCAATGATGACAAGGCGCCTGCTGGTCGAAGCGGTTGCCGACACCGACCTGGCTCCCGGCGCCCATCTCGTCACCGATCGATTTGGGTACACGCATCATGGCGTCTATGCGGGCGCCGGCAAGGTCGTGCATTACGCGGGTCTGTCGCGGTCGCTGCGTCCGGCCCCGGTGCACGAGGTCACGCTCGAGGAATTCGCGAACGGGCATCCGGTGCGGGTCCGGCAAAGCCCCGGTGCCAGGTTCGCTGGTGTGGAAGCCGTCCGGCGCGCCTACTCGCGCCTCGGCGAGGATCGCTATCGCCTGATTTCCAACAACTGTGAGCACTTCTGCATGTGGTGCTTGTATGGCGAGAGCCGCAGCGATCAGATCGACCTCTGGAAGTCCTGGGCAAGCGATATGCTGGCTGCCTGCCGCAACGCCATCAGGCGGCTCGCGGACGCGCGCAGTGTGCCGGTGGTGCGAGCCGATTCCCGCTTCGGATTCGAGTGCGGGACGTTCGCGAATTCAACGCAATCCTCTTCCTGAGCCGTGCTCGTGCGACATGCATGGATTCCGGCACATCGGCCAACGATCAGACGGCCGCTACCTTCGTGGCGGCTACGGCTACGGCTACGGCTAACGAAACCGGACCTGTCGCGGGCGGACGGTTGGCACTGTCCGGTTTCCGGACACCTGAAGCGGCGTTGACCGGAAACCGGACACCTCCGATTGATTTGCTGCAGAGCACAAACTGTTGATTTCAAAGAGGTTGTTGACTTGGGGATAGCGCGGGCATACGGTTACTGCAGTCAATTGATAGTGATCGTTCCATGCCGTCTCTACATTGCAGCGCCCTGATCCCCCGCATCGGCGACGAACTGGTCGTGGCGTCGGCCTGGGAGCGTTTTCTGCAGGACCAGCCCGTGGAAGCGAAGGGGGTGCGAAGCGTTGTCCTCGCATCGTGGCAGCGGTGTCGGTCCGAGGCCGTTGATCCTGCCAAGCACTCCGCACCGGGGGCTGGCGCCGAGCATGTGCGCCAGTTGCAGCGCCAGAGCCGGGACCTGTGCGATGCCGCCAGGCCGGCACTCGAGAGCCTGCGCGAGATCCTGCGCGAATGCGGTACCCTCATCATGCTCTGCGATCCGGGCGGCACCATTCTGCTGCTCAACGGTGAGACCCGGGCCCGCAGCGTTGGCGAGAGGATCAACCTGGCAGCCGGCGGCTGCTGGAATGAGGACGTGATCGGCACTAATGCCATCGGCACCGCGATCGCCACCGCCGCTGCGGTTCAGATCCATGCCAACGAGCATTTCTGTGTGGACGTCAAGAACTGGACCTGCGCCGCGGCGCCCATTCTCGACCCCTTTGGCGGCACCCTGCTGGGCGTGGTGGATGTCTCCGGCGTCAAGGAAACCTTCCATGGCCACACCCTGGGCCTGGTGGTGGCCGCCGCCAGGCAGATCGAATGCGAGCTGGCCCGCCGCAGCGTTGCCATGCACGAGCGGCTGCTGACCCGATCGATCGATCATTTCATCCGCTACGCCAGCGACTTTGTGGTGCTCGTAGACAGCCGTGGGCGCGTTGTCCGTACCAACGGCAATGCGCAGGCGGCGCGCGAGAGCCATGACGTGCGGCTGCCCCTGGAAGCTGGCGCCCAGGTACCTGGACTCAACCTTGCACTGCCCGATATCGACCGGAGCTGCCAACGCCCGCAATGGCTGCGCCCCGAATGGCTGCACCCGGTGAAGGACCATGACGGCATGCTGGGTACGATGCTGGTGATCCCACTCGAGGCGCGCCAGCATCAGGGCGCGGTATCGTTGCCGACGGCTACGGCACCGATGGCAGCCAACGATGCGTTTGGCGAGATCGTCGGGTCAAGCGAGGTCCTGGTGGCGACCAAGGCGCGCGCGCGACGTATCGCACCACTCGATCTGCCGGTACTGCTGCTTGGCGAAACCGGATCCGGGAAGGAACTCTTTGCCCGGGCGCTTCATCGGGCGGGTAACCGCCCCGACGGTCCGTTCGTTGCCGTCAACTGCGGCGCTTTTACCCGTGAGCTGCTGGCCAGCGAACTCTTCGGCTATACCGACGGCGCTTTTACAGGCGCCCGCCGTGGTGGCCTTCCGGGCAAGTTCGAGCAGGCCGACGGCGGTACGTTGTTCCTGGACGAGGTTGGCGAGATGCCGCTGGACATGCAGCCCCACCTGTTGCGCGTGCTGCAGGACGGCGTTGTGGTCCGCCTGGGCGATACCCGCGAGCGGCGCGTCGCGGTGCGCGTCGTCGCAGCCACCAACCGTGACCTGCAGAAGGAGATCGCAGCCGGGCACTTTCGCGAAGACCTGTACCACCGCCTCTGCGTCGTCAGCCTGCTGCTACCGCCGCTGCGCGACCGGCCCGGCGATATCGAGGCAATCATTGCGCATCTCAACGGCAAACTGGCGCGCAAGTATGGCTGTGCGCCCAAGCAGCTCGAGCCCGCCGTGTGGCAGGCGCTGCTGCGCTATCGCTGGCCGGGCAACATACGTGAACTGCACAATGTCTTCGAGGTGATGTTCGCGCTCAGCGAAGGCCACATCATCGATACTCCTCTGTTGCCCCCGGGCATCGCGCAGATGCCAAAGGACTCAGTTTCCATATCCACCTCGACGTCACTGCCTGTTCCGCGCGGTCGCCTTGAGGAAGTGGAAAGACAAGCGATACTCGATGCGATCGCGAATTCCCACGGCAATATGTCCATGGCCGCCCGGACACTGGGAATTTCGCGGAGTACGTTGTACGTCAAACTGGCCGCGATCCAGTCCGGGCCTGGCAGTTCAGGCGCCGGCATGTAGCGGGTCGATTGGCCCGCGGCGTGGCATCCTTGCGCCGCTATCGCATCGCCGGGTGCCAACTCGCGCCGGTGAAGCATCGCATCGTCCGCACTTATACTCCACGATTTGGAATATGCGCGCCAGCCGGGACGCGAAGTTGCCGGCCGGGATCGCCGAGGGTGCATGCTGAATCGACTCGAAATGCTCAGGATTTTCTGCGTGACCGCGGAAGCGCCTTCCTTCAAGGCGGCTGCAGCTCGTCTGAGCACCTCGCCCCAGACCGTCACGCGCGCGGTGAAGGAGCTGGAAGACCTGGTGGGGGAGCCCCTGTTCCACCGCAATACGCGTAGTGTGCGAATCACCGCCGCGGGAGAGCGGCTGGCCGAACGCGCACGTCAGGCATTGAGCGATGTTGACGGCCTGTTCGCCCAGCCTTCGGCCCGCGCCGCGACTGAGCTGAGGGGCGCCGTGCGAATCACGGCCCCGTATACGCTTGGCCGCGAACACCTGCTGCCGGCCCTGCGGCAGATTGCGCTCGACCATCCGGGCCTGATGCTCGACCTGCGGCTGTCGGACCAGGTTGCCGACGTGGTGGACGAGGAAATCGACATCGGCGTGCGTCTCGGCATGTTTCGCGACCAACGCTTCGTCGCCCGCATGACCGGGCGGATTTCGTTCCATGTGGTAGCGACGCCAGAGCTGGTGGCGCGCGCCGGCAGCCCTACGGTCCCCGCCGATCTCCATAGGCTGCCGACCACCGGCCTGGTGGCCGGCAGCACCCGCCGACCCTGGCCCTGGTACTTCGCGCAGGACGAGCAGTTCATTCCCCGCGCCCCGGCGTTCCTCACGGACGACCCGCAAACGGAGCTCGGCGCAGTGCTGTCCGGCCTCGGTTATGGCCAGCTGCCGGACTACCTTGCAGGCGCGTACCTCCGCACTGGCCAGCTTGTCAGCGTGCTGGAAAAGCACACGCCGCAGCCATGGGGCCTCTACGTATTCCGTCCGCGGCGGGCGCCGGTACCCAAGCGCGTGCGGCTGGTGTTCGATGCACTGGTTGCGTATTTCACCGATCCCGACCTGTTTCCCGGCAGCGGACAGGGTGGCAGGCGCAGAGCGTCCGGCGGAGCGTAGGCGGCGCGCCTGCCATCGCGGCATCGCTGCCGCGCCGGCCGTCTTCCGGGCAAAAGAGGAATTCCGACGCCTGGAATTGTGAATTCCCAAAATTCTCATTCCGGGGGCGCCGTGCGCGCACCAGAATCTCCGTTGCATTCGCCGCGTGCGGCCTTGTAAAGGCCGTCCGTTCCCACTGGCACGCCCTGCAAGAAGACATGAGAACAATCACCATCAACGGTAAGCCCCAGAAGATCGATTTGCCCGACGATGCGCCGCTGCTGTGGGCGGTGCGCGACCACCTAGGGATGACCGGTACCAAGTTCGGTTGCGGCATGGCGTTGTGCGGCGCCTGCACCATGCACCTGGACGGGCAGCCGATCCGCTCCTGTGTCACGCCCGTTTCCGCGGCGGCTGGCAGGAAGCTGACCACCATCGAGGGCCTGGCGGCCGATAAGGTCGGGCAGGCGCTGCAAGCAGCGTGGGAGCAGTTCGGCGTGGCCCAGTGCGGCTACTGCCAGGCCGGCCAGCTGATGTCCGCCACGGCGCTGCTGAAGGCCAACCCGCATCCCAGCGAAGCCGATATCGACGGCGCCATGAGCGGCAATATCTGCCGCTGCGGCACCTACACGCGCATCCGCGCCGCCATCCAGCATGTGGCGAAATCGAACGTGGCAGGCAAGGGGGGCGCCAAATGAAACCGGCACAAATGCGCGGGATGAGCGGTATTGAACTGGCAACGGCGCAGGACGCCGCCAATGGCGAGCCCGCATCGGCAGGTCGGCGCCGCTGGCTCAAGGGTATGGGCGCGATGACAGGACTGGCACTGACGGTCGGCATGGACGGCGTCGTGCTGGCGCACGAGGTCAAGAAGTACGGCCGTGACGCGATGCCCGGCGGCGCGGTGGACGATCCGCTGGTCTTCGTGCAGATCGGCGAGGACGGTCGCGTCACGGTCGTGTGCCATCGCTCCGAGATGGGGCAGGGCGTGCGCACCAGCCTGCCAATGGTGGTGGCCGACGAGCTGGAAGCCGACTGGGCCCGCGTGGCGGTGGTGCAGGCCCCGGGCGACGAAACGCGCTATGGCAACCAGAATACCGACGGCTCACGCAGCATCCGGCATTTCTTCGAGCCGATGCGGCGCGTCGGCGCCAGTGCGCGGCAGATGCTGGAAGCCGCCGCCGCCGCGCGCTGGGGCGTGCCGGTGAGCGAAGTGCAGGCGCGCAACCATGAGGTGGTGCATGCCGCGAGCGGCAGGAAGCTGGGCTACGGCGCGCTGGCGCGCGACGCGGCCCGCCTGCCCGTGCCCCCGGCCGCGAGTCTCAAGCTCAAGGATCCCGCCGCCTTCCGCTATATCGGCAAGGACAGCACACGCAATATCGATGGCCGCAATATCGCCACCGGCCGTGCGCAGTATGGCATCGACGTGCGCATGGACGGTCTGCTCTACGCCGTGATCGCCCGTCCTCCGGTCTTTGGCGGCAAGGTGGCCAGCTTCGACGCGGCGCAGGCCGAAAAGGTGCCGGGCGTGGTCAAGGTCGTGCCGCTTGCCGGCAGCCCGGCGCCGGCCCTGTTCAATCCGCTGGGCGGGGTGGCGGTGATTGCCACCAATACCTGGGCCGCCATCAAGGGCCGCGAGGCGCTGAAGATCCAGTGGGAGGACGGCCCCAATGCCGGCTACGATTCGGCCGCCTTCAGGACCAGCATGGAGGCGGCGGCCAGCCGGTCGGGCCGGGTGGTGAGAAACCAGGGCGACGCGATGGCGGCGCTGGCCGGCAGCGGCAAGCGGATCACGGCGCAATACTACCTGCCGCATATCGCGCACGCATCGATGGAACCGCCGGTGGCTACCGCAAAGGTGCGCAACGGGTCGTGCGAGGTGTGGGCGCCGGTGCAGGCGCCCCAGGCCACGCGCGAGACCGTGGCCAAGGCTCTCGGTCTCAAGCCTGAGAACGTGACCGTCCACGTGACGCTGCTGGGCGGCGGCTTTGGCCGCAAATCCAAGCCTGATTTTGTCGCGGAGGCCGCGCTGTTATCCAGGGCAATGGGCGGCAAGCCGGTCAAGGTGACCTGGACGCGGGACGACGATCTGCACCACGACTACTTCCACACCGTCTCCGTGGAGCATCTGGAGGCCATGCTCGGCCCGGACGGCAAGGCACTCGCGTGGCTGCACCGGACCGCGGCGTCATCGATCAGCTCTACGTTCACCGCCGGCGCCAGGTCGGAATCGGCGGTGGAGCTGGGCATGTCCGCGATCAATGTGCCCTTCGACATCCCCGACCTCCGGGTGGAGAACCCCGAGGTGGAGGCGCATACCCGCATCGGCTGGTTCCGCTCCGTGTCCAATATTCCGCATGCTTTCGCCGTGCAGTCATTTGCCGCTGAACTGGCTGCGGCGGCGGGCCAGGATCATCGCGACTACCTGCTGGCGCTGCTAGGGCGGGATCGCCGCATCGACCCTGGCCAGATGGGCGACACCTGGAACTACGGCGAGTCGCCGCAGCAGTATCCGCTGGATACGGGCAGGCTGCGCAAGACCATCGAAGTGGCCACGCGCGAAGCGGGCTGGGGCCGCAAGCTGCCGTCGGGCCGCGGCCTGGGCCTGGCGGTCTGCTACAGCTTCGTGACCTACGTTGCCGCGGTGGTGGAAGTCGTGGTTGGGCAGGACGGCAGCATCAGCGTACCGCGCATCGACGTTGCGGTCGACTGCGGTCCCCAGGTGAACCCGGATCGCATCCGCTCGCAGGTCGAAGGCGCTTGCATCATGGGCCTCAGCCTGGCCACCAGCGGCGAGATCACCTTCAGGAACGGGCGGCCACAGCAGGACAATTTCCACCAGTACGAGGTGTTGCGCGCGCCAGCCGCACCGCGGGAGATCCATGTGCACCTGCTGCCGAGCCGCTTCGACGTGCCGCTCGGCGGGGTCGGCGAGCCGGCGACGCCGACCATTGCGCCGGCGCTGTGCAACGCAATCTTCGCCGCCACCGGCACGCGCATCCGCACGCTGCCGATCCGGGACCAGCTCAAGGGCTGATCTGACCGGATCGCGCCGTCGTCACACGCATGCGATCGGCCGCCCCAGTGGGCGGCAGGTCCGGCTTGCCACTGTTTCGCCTCGCTACCCAAGAAGCTGACAGTGCGTTGTGCGTTCCCTCGCCGGCGTCGCCTTGCCGTCTCAGTTGCTCGGGCAGCGCTTCATGCTGCCTCAAAGTAGTTCTCATAGCCTGGACAAAATATCTACTATTGAATATATTGTCCAGAACCTTGGATTTCCGCCCGCCTGACACTGCCGGGATCAGGCTGCCCCGCGTGGGACAAACAAGGACACCGATGGAGGCATCTTGAAATCAGCATCCGCATCCGTTTCCCGTAGCGTGGCGTTCGCCGCCACGCTGATTGCCTGCCTGGTGTCCGGCGCGGTCTTCGCGCGGGATGGGTATCCAGGCAAGCCCATCACCATCGTCGTGCCCTATCCGCCGGGCGGCTCCAACGACATCTTCGCGCGCATCGTCGCCAAGGGGATCGGCGAGGAGCTCAAGCAAGCCGTCGTCATCGACAACCGCCCCGGCGCCAGCGGCAATACCGGCACCGGCATCGTCGCCAAGTCCGCCCCGGACGGGTATACGCTGGCCGCCGTGTCGTCCAGCATGACAACCAATGCCGCGGTGCAGGCCAAACTGCCGTTCGATGCAATCAGGAGCTTCGCGCCGGTGGCGATGTTTGCGCGAGGGCCGTTCATCGTCGCGGTCAACAATGCATTCCCCGCCAGGACACCGCAGGAACTGATCGCCGCGATCCGCGCCAATCCAGGCAAGTACAACTACGCCTCGTCCGGGCCGGGCGGCGTCAACCAGTTCGGCACCGAACTGCTCAAGGCCATGGCCGGCAACCTGCTCATCACGCATATCCCGTATCGCGGCATGCCCCCCGCCTTGACCGACCTGATGGGCAACCAGACGCAGTTGCTGATCTCCACCGGCCCGTCGCTGCTGCCGATGGTCCGCGCCGGCAAGGTGCGCGCCATTGGCATCACCAGCCTCAAGCCGAGCCCGATCGCGCCGGAACTCACGCCCATGTCCAGCGCGGTGCCGGGCTACGAGTTCGAGCTGTGGTGGGGCCTGCTGGCGCCGGCGGGCACGCCGCCGGCGATCGTCAACCAACTGAACGCCGCCGTCAATGCGGTCTTGTCCAAGCCCGAGATCAAGGCGGCGATCCTGAAAGAGGGCGCCGAAGCCAGGCCCATCACGCCGGCCCAGTTCGCCACCACCATCGCGCAGGACGTGGAGCGATGGAGGGCGCTTGCCAAGCGACAGAACATCGTCGTGGATTGATATGGGTCGATGCGTTTTCGCGTCGCCCGCAATGCCAATTGCCCGGAGAACAGCATTGCGCCGACTTTTTTTCAACCGCCATGCTTAGCTGAACGGCTTGCCGCCGCCAGACTTCGCGTGGGCTGCTATTTACACCAGGACAACATGCAATCGAATCAAGGTGCTTTCTGGACGTTCCCGTACACGTCGCAGCGTTTGCCGCTGGTCGCCGACAACGTCGTGACGACCTCGCAGCCGCTTGCCTCCGCGGCCGGCTTGCAGATGCTGCTGCGCGGCGGCAATGCAGCCGATGCGGCGCTTGCCACGGCAATCGCCCTGGCTGTGGTCGAGCCTTGCAACAACGGTATCGGCGGCGACGCGTTTGCACTGATCTGGGATGGCGACACATTGCATGGTTTGAACGGATCGGGCCGGGCACCGGCCGCATGGACGCGCGAGTATTTTTCAAAATACAAGGAGATGCCGAAGCGGGGCTGGGACTCGGTAACCGTGCCAGGCACCGTTTCAGCGTGGCGCGCCATGTGGGAGCGCTTTGGCAGCCTGCCGTTCGAAGACCTGTTCGAACCGGCGCTGCGCTATGCGCGGGAAGGTTATCTGGTTTCGCACAATGTCCACAATCAGTGGCAAAAACAGGTCGGCGAACTGATCGATCAGCCGGGCTACCGCGAAGCGTTTGCCCCCAACGGCCGGGCGCCGCTCCAGGGCGAGCGCTTTATTTGCCCGGGACAGGCAAAGGCACTCGAGCGCATCGCGCGCAGCAAGGGCGACGATTTTTACCATGGCGAACTGGCCCGTGCGATTGTCGACCATGCGCGCAATACCGGTGGCGCGATCACTGAAGCCGACCTCGCCGCGCATAAGGCGGACTGGGTCGAGCCGATCGGCATCCGCTACCGGGATGTTGAACTGTACGAGATCGGGCCAAACGGTCAAGGCATTGCGGCGCAAATGGCGTTGGGCATGCTTGAGCATTTCGATCTGAAGAGCCTGGATCAGGATAGCGCGCTGGCGATGCACTTGAAGATCGAGGCAATGAAACTGGCCTTTGCCGACTTGCATGAATACGTCGGCGATGTGGATCACATGACGGAAGTCACAGCGGCCGACCTGCTCAACCCGGCATATCTGGCACAACGCGCCAGGTTGATCGACCCCGAGCGGGCAGCGCCGGCCCGCACCGGCAAACCGCTTGGCGGCGGCACCGTCTACCTGACCACGGCGGATCGCAACGGCATGATGGTTTCGTTTATTCAATCCAACTTCAAGGGCTTTGGTTCGGGCGTGGTCGTGCCCAATACCGGCATCGCCTTGCAGAACCGCGGCTGGGGCTTCAACTTGCGTCACGGCCATACCAACGAGGTGGCGCCTGGAAAACGTCCATTCCACACCATCATCCCCGGCTTCCTGATGCAAAACGGCCGGCCGCTGATGAGCTTTGGCCTCATGGGCGGATCCATGCAGGCGCAGGGTCATATGCAGATGGTCTCCCGCATGGTCGATCACGGGCTGAATCCGCAGGCGGCAAGCGACGCGCCGCGCTGGCGCGTACTTGACGACAATCATGGCGTTACCGTCGAATGGAATATGCCGCAAGCGGTGATTGAAGGACTGATCTCGCGCGGGCATCCGATCACGGTTGCCAAACGCTTTGATACCGAGTTCGGCAGCGCCCAGGCGGCTCTGCGCCTGGAAAATGGCGGCTATGTCGCGGCAAGCGATCACCGCAAGGATGGCTATCCGGTCGGAATTTGATCGGCGGTCGAGCAGGAGCACCGAGCCGTCAGGCGCCTCACTCGACCGAGGCTGGCCCTCAAGAACTTTCGCTGCGCGAGCATTCTTTGGGGTGGCGTCGACGGCCTCGCTGTTGCTGCGACAGAAGCCCTACGCCAAACGCTGAAGCAAATGCGGGACGGACGATGTCAGCAACGCGACCCCGGATGCCGCGAGCAGGCTCAATACAATCTTGCGGAAGGTCGCTTCGGAAATCCCAACATACAGCCGGGCGCCCAGGATAGTGGGAATCAGCATCGCCGGCCCGACGATTCCGAGCATCGGCAGCATGGCACGTGTCACGAATCCCTTTTCCACGTAGATGGCCATGGTCACAAGCAGCAAGGCGAGATTGAAGTTCTGAATGATCGCACGCTGTTCATCCTTGTCGAATCCCCGCAACGAGCACCACAGTGTGGGAATCGTGCCGGTAAAGCCGCCGATGCCACCCATGATCCCGCCGATGCCGCCCACGATCCCGTCGGCCAGCCTCCCGCCCGCTGTGATCTTCGGCAGGTTTCGTACGGCAAGCATCGTCGGGCACCACAGCACCAGGAACGTACCGAGGAAGGCCTTGAAGAGTTGAAGGTCGAGCGACGGGAGAATCGCGACGCCAACGGGTATGCCAGCCAGGCCGCCGATCAGGAAAGGCAATAGCCTGCCCAGCTTGAATCCTCGGCGCATGGTTACCACGGCAATGATCTGCCCCGTTAGCGCCCCAAAAACCGCCATTGACGCGGCCAGCCTGGGATCCAGCGACCACGCCCAGAACGACATTGCAGTGAGACCAAAGGCGAAGCCCGAAAGCCCTTGTACGAAGCCAGCAACAATGGCTCCCAGTGCCACGACCAAGATTACCGGATCCATGCGTAAGGGCCTCTTTCCTATTGGGGCGTCATATGAGTGTCCGCAGTGACCAGCCTGGCGACATGGGACCTTATGAAGCAACGGTGAAGCGCGTGGTCTGCAGGCCGCAATCCATATTGGCCTTCGGGCGCGCGTTGCTCTGGGGCAGGGGGCTGGCGCGAGTTGTTCCGTTACTTCCTGCGTTGGTTGACATTCTATCCAGAACTGTATATTTTGTCTAGAACACAAACCGTAACCATGGAACTTCGATGGCGCAGGTGCTGCTGATGGAATGACTCGAAAACGCGAATCACGTACAGGAGATGGTCCAATGAGTTCCCGACGTTTTTTGGTGAAGTTTGTGTTAGCGCTGTGTGCAGCGTTGCCGGTTTCCGCCTTCGCGGCTTATCCGGACAAACCGATCAGGCTGATTGTGCCGTCGGCCCCCGGCGGTGCTCCGGATGCGTTAATGCGGGCCCTCGCTCCGCAGCTGGCACAGCAATTGGGCGTGTCCATCGTGATTGACAACAAGCCTGGCGGTTCCTATGTGATCGGCACCATGGAGGTGGTGAAGGCCGCGCCCGACGGCTACACGCTGGCTTACGGCAATATCGTCTCGCTGGCGACCAACAAGTCGCTGCTGCCATCGGTGCCGTACGACGTCGAAAAGGACCTGACGCTGATCGCCAACACGCTGCGCCTGTCCAACATGATGATCGTCAACGACAGTGTGCCGGTCAGGACCATTCCCGAGCTGATTGCCTATGCGAAAAAGAATCCGGGCAAGCTGGCCTTTGGATCGGATGGCAACGGCACCACGGCACATCTGGGCGTCGAACTCTTCAAGGCGATGACGGGCGTTAACATGCTGCATGTGCCCTATCGCGCAGCGACTTCGGCCGTCACGGACCTGATCGGCGGTGGCATACAGCTGATGATGATCAACACGCCGGTTTCCGCACCGATGGCCAAGGCGGGCAAGGCGCGGGCGCTTGGCGTCTCCTCGGCGCAGCGCCTGGCTGGATATCCGGAAGTTCCCGCGATCGCCGAATCCGTGCCCGGATTCGAGGTGTCGGCGTGGGGAGGCATCGTCGGCCCGGCCCACATGCCTAAAGACATCGTTACCCGCCTCAACCGCGAGATTCGCATCGCGCTGGAGAGCCCCGCCGTGCGAGAGCGATTCAAGCTGCTGGGGGCGGAAATCGCGCCCAGCACGCCTGAGGAGTTCCTGGACCTCTCCCGCCGCGAGACGGTCAAGTGGGCCAGGATCGTGAAATTCTCCGGTGCCAAGATCGATTAAAGGAAATCCCCGTGAGTCCCTGGAAAGCAGCCCAAATCGGCGACCCTGCCGTTGCCATCGATACACCCGCGCTCGTGCTCGACCTGGATGCATTCGAGCGTAATCTGAAGCGAATGGCTGACGCATTGCGCGGCCGGAACGTGCGTCTGCGTGCCCACGCCAAGAGCCACAAGTGTCCGGAGATCGCCTTGCGACAGATCGCATTGGGCGCTGTGGGAATCTGCTGCCAGAAGGTCAGCGAGGCTGCCGTGTTTGTCGAGGCCGGCGTTACCGACATCCTCATCAGCAACGAGATCGTCGGTGCAGCGAAAATCCGCCACCTGATGGAACTTGCCGGCTCTGCCCGCATTGGGGTTCTGGTCGATGATGCCTCGCAGATTCAGGCTCTGGCCGCCGCCGCACAAGCATCCGGGAAGAGCGTGGATGTCTATATCGAAATCGACGTCGGCGCCCATCGCTGCGGCATCCCTCCAGGTGAAGAAGCGGCGCATCTCGCAGAATTGATTGTCTCCTCACCGCTGCGCTTTGCCGGGCTGCAGTGCTATCACGGACCGGCCCAGCATCTGCGCACGCCGCAGGAGCGTACTGCCGCAATTCGCGATGCCGCTGAACTCGCGCTGTCGACAAAGAAAATCATCGAGGCACGTGGCATTCCGGTTGAGATTATCGCTGGCGCAGGCACTGGCACGTTCCTCCTCGAGCGCGACTCCGGCGTCTATAACGAGCTTCAGTGTGGCTCCTATGTCTTCATGGATCGCGACTACGGCGAAAATACGCGCGGGCCGGACGACATTCCCTTCGAGCATGCGCTCTTTGTCCTGACGACGGTGATGAGCAGGGCCACTGGCGAGAGGGCTATCGTGGATGCCGGCCTGAAGGCCTCCAGTGTTGATTCCGGCATGCCACTAGTGTGGAAGCGCAGCGATCTGAAATACCTGAAAGCATCAGACGAACATGGCGTAATTGCTACCCCCAGTCCCGCTTCAGTGGAGCTGGGAGAGAAACTGATGCTCATTCCCGGCCACTGCGATCCCACCGTCAATCTTTATGATTCTCTGGTCTGCGTACGCGATGGAAGGGTCGAAGCGCTATGGCCGATTGCGGCGCGTGGCGCTCTGCTCTGACTGCCATTGCCGATGGTCTGCGAGCACGATTGACATGCATTGATCGCGTCGCCGATCCCGCGACGCGATGCATCACCACACAGCCCGGCTTCCGGAGCAATTGATGAACACGATACCAGGGAGTACCCGATGAGTGAGCGTTATGACGTCATGATCCGCAATGCCTCGATTGTCGACGGAACGGGGGCTCCACGTTATGCAGGCGAGGTCGGTATCAAAGGTGACCGTATTGTGCGCATCGGCGATTTGCGGGGGGGCAGCGCAGCCACGGAAATCGATGCATCTGGCCTTGTGGTGGCGCCTGGTTTTATCGATGCGCACACGCATGACGACCGCTTGCTGCTCTCTGGTGGGGACATGGCTCCCAAGGTCAGCCAGGGTATCACTACTGTGATCGGCGGCAATTGCGGCGTTTCGCTGGCGCCGATGCCGCGGCAGATTCCCGATCCGGTCACCCCGCCGCTTAACCTGCTCGATGATGGCGGTGCGTGGTTTCGGTTTGCTGCCTTTGCGGAATACCTGGAAGCGTTGCGCGCCCAGCCCGCGGCAACGAATTGCGCCATGCTGGTCGGCCATACGACATTGCGGGTCGCGACGATGAATGATCTTTCCCTGCCGGCAAATCCGGACGAAATCGCAGCCATGCGCGCGCTGGTCGATGAAGCCATGCGCGCCGGCGCGATTGGCGTGTCAACGGGGCTGTTCTATGAACCGTCGATTGGGGCGCCAACGGAAGAAGTCATTGAAATATGCGAGCCGCTACGCGAGTACGGCGGAGTCTATTGCACGCATATGCGAAACGAGGGCGACCACATCATTCAATCACTGACCGAGACCTTCCGCATCGGTCGCGAAGTCGGTGTACCGGTCGTCATCTCGCATCATAAGCTGGTCGGCGTCAACAATTATGGTCGCTCCGCGGAAACGCTGAAGTTCATTGCTGAACATATGGAAAAGCAAGAGGTTTGCCTCGACTGCTATCCTTATCCGGCGTCGTCCACCATTCTGTCCGCGCATCGCGCACGTAATGCGACCCGGGTGACCGTGACCTGGTCAAAGCCCCTGCCACAGTATGCCGGCAAGGATCTGGCCGACATCATGGCCGAACTCGGTGACACACAGGAAGAGGTAGTCGACCGACTGTCCCCCGCCGGTGCGATCTACTACATGATGGACGACCGGGATGTGCAGCGCATCCTGGCCTTCGACCAGACCATGATCGGCTCGGACGGTTTGCCCCACGACGACTCTCCGCATCCGCGTCTTTGGGGAAGCTTCCCACGTGTTCTTGGCCACTACGGACGGTCCCTGGGCCTGTTTTCGCTTGAGACCGCGATCCATAAGATGACCGGACTGACCGCCAGGAATTTCGGGCTCGCCGACCGTGGGGTAGTGCGGGAGGGCGCCTTCGCAGACTTGACCGTTCTCAATCCCGAAACAGTTGGCGAGGGAGCGTCATTTTCCAGGCCGATTGCACCGGCCATAGGCATTGATACTGTGCTTGTCAACGGCAGCGTCGTGTGGCGCGATGGCAAGTCCAGCGGCGCGCGGCCCGGCCAGGTGCTACGGCGGGAGCGAGCGTAATCGCCGAGCCAGGAGTCGCCGGGCCGTTTCTTTGACGTAATATCTTGATTTTAGATATTATTTCCAAATGAAAAAACTTTCGGCGGAGCAGCAAGCGCTGCTTGAACAAATTGAGCAGGTCGCGCAGGGTCTCGGCGAGACCCTGGCACCGTTCTGTGAAGTCGTTGTACATGACCTGCTGCATCCAAAGCAGGCCATCCTGGCGATCCACAACAATCTATCGGGCCGCAAGGTTGGCGATCCGGCCACAGAACTCGGTATCGCACGCATTGCCGATCCGGAGTTTCCGCAAGTCATCGCGAACTACGCGAATCAGTTCGCCGATGGCCGCCAGGCAAAGAGCACGTCCATAGGCATCAAGGATTCGAGTGGTCGCTACGTGGCGGCCTTGTGCATGAATGTAGACCTGACGCTTTTCCGAGGCTTGCAAAATGCGCTGAACCAGTTTGGCAGCGTCGGCTCTGCTGCAGGTGTGAGCGAATCGCTCGATCCGGCCGGCGCCGAGGCCATCAGGCGCCGCATTGACCAGTTCGCTGCGCGGCTTGCGACCACGCCCCGTTCCCTCAAGGCGCAAGAGCGTCGCGCACTGATGCGCGAGCTCAAGGAGTCGGGCTGTATGGAGGTGCGCCGAGCCATGGAGATCGTCGCGCAGCATCTGGGCGTCTCGCGAGCCTCGGTGTACAGCTATGCTAAGTGACGCTGGCCTGCTGCCCGGCTCGTTTCCGCATTCATTCCGCTAACGCGGGTTACGCCAAGCGTAGCCCCCCAAGCCGGCCTCGGCCAGGGTCGGCCCGTTTAGCAGCGAGCGGCCCTGGGGGGCCGCGGAAACCAAAATAATCTTTTGGTTAATCGGTCTGGAGATCGCTTTTTTTCGCCTTCCGTCTTCGTCAAACTCCGTGCATGACGCATCCCCGGCTGTGGGTGCGCTGACAACAAGAGACCGGAGACGACATGGATTTCCCTACCACCAATGCGACTCGTCGCACCCTGCTGCGGGCAGGGCTGTTGGCCCTCACCGCCATGGCCGCTTTCACCAGTGCCCCGGCCGCGTTCGCGGCCTATCCGGACAAGCCGATCCGGCTGGTCGTGCCTTATCCGCCGGGCGGCGCCACCGACGTGATCGGCCGCATCGTTGCCACCCGCCTGGGCGAAGTGCTGGGTCAGCAGGTGGTGGTTGACAACCGGGGCGGCGCGGGCGGGAACATCGGCGCGGAAGTGGTCGCCCGCAGCGCGCCAGACGGCTATACGTTGCTGATGGGCGCACTGACCTCCCATGCAACCATGGCGACCCTGGAAAAAGGGCACTTGCGTTACGACATCCTCAAGGACTTCGCCCCGGTGATGGTCGTTGGCTCGGTGCCACTGGTCGTGGTGGTCAATCCGAGGGTGCCGGTCAAGACGCTCCAGGAACTGGTCAGCTACGGCAAGGCCAATCCCGGCAAGCTTAACTACGCCTCTTCCGGTGCCGGCGCCCCGCAGCGCATGGCGGCTGAGATCTTCAAGAAAGAGGCCAATATCGACATGACCCACGTGCCGTACAAAGGCAGTGGTCCAGCCATGACAGACCTGGTGGCCGGGCAGGTCAACATGATGGTGGAGACGGTGCCGGCCGCGCAGCCGTTCATCAAGGCAGGCCAGTTGCGCGCGCTTGCCGTGGCAGCACCCAAGCGCATCTCGATGCTGCCGGACGTGCCGGCTGCCGCAGAGAGCGGCATGCCTACCCTGGACGTCAGCTCCACCTTCGGCGTGCTGGCACCGGCGGGCACGCCCGCGCCGGTGGTTGAGCGCCTGAATGCGGCGCTGGCCAGGATTCTGGCATTGCCCGACGTCAAGGCACAGTTCCTGAAACAGGGTGTCTATGCCTTGCCGCCAACCAGCCCTGAAAAATCGGCCGAGCGCTTGCGTACCGAAGTCACACGCTGGGAGAAGGTCATCACCGACGCCCATATCAATTCCGATAGCTGAACCGACCACGAACCATGACCACCAATAAACCCAAAGGACCGGACGCTTCCTCCGGGGATACAGGCCTGCGCAAGGGACTGACCAACTATGGCGACCTTGGGTTCTCGCTGTTCCTGCGCAAGGCGTTTATCAAGGGCTCGGGCTATACCGATGCAGCACTCGACCGCCCGGTGATCGGTATCGCCGATACCGGCAGCGCATTCAACCCGTGCCACGGCAACATGCCGCAGCTGATCGATGCGGTGAAGCGCGGCATCATGCTTGCCGGCGGGCTGCCGATGGAATTCCCGACCATCTCCATCCACGAGAGCTTTGCCGCGCCGACCAGCATGTATCTGCGCAACCTGATGTCGATGGATACGGAGGAAATGATCCGCGCCCAGCCGATGGATGCGGTGGTGCTGATCGGCGGCTGCGACAAGACCGTGCCTGCGCAGCTGATGGGCGCGGCTTCTGCCGGTGTGCCCGCGATCCAACTGGTTACTGGCGCGATGCTGACGGGTTCGCACCGCAGCGAGCGGGTCGGTGCTTGCACCGACTGCCGCCGCTATTGGGGCAAGTTCCGCGCCGGGGAAATCGACGCGGAGGAAGCCTCGCAGGTCAACAACCAGCTGGTGGCCAGCGTCGGCACCTGCTCGGTGATGGGCACCGCCAGTACCATGGCCTGCCTGGCCGAAGCGATGGGCATGAGCCTTCCAGGCAGCGCCACGCCGCCGGCCGTGACCGCCGACCGCATCCGCATTGCCGAGGAAACCGGCGCACGTGCCGTGGCGATGGCACACGAGCGCCTGACTATCGACAGCATCCTGACGCCGGCCGCGTTCGAGAATGCCATGCGCGTGCTGCTGGCCATCGGCGGCTCGACCAACGGCATCGTGCACCTGGCGGCCATCGCGGGTCGCATGGGCCTGGATATCGATATGCAGGCGCTTGACCGCATGGGCCGCGAAACCCCGGTGCTGCTCGACCTGAAGCCGAACGGCCAGCACTATATGGAGGACTTCCACAAGGCCGGCGGGATGGCCACCTTGCTGCGTGAACTGCGCCCGCTGCTGCGCCTCGATGCGCTGACCGTCACGGGGCGCACGCTGGGCGAGGAGATAGACAATGCCGGCCCGGGCTTCGCGCAGGATGTGGTGCGCAGCTTCGACAACCCGATCTACCCGCAAGGCGGCATTGCCGTGCTCGCCGGCAACCTGGCGCCTGGCGGCGCCATCATCAAGCAGTCCGCGGCGAGCGCGGAGCTGATGGAGCACGAGGGCCGCGTGGTGGTGTTCGAGAACGCGCAGGACCTGATCGAGCGCATCGACCTGGACGACCTCGACGTGAGCGCCGATGACATCCTGGTGCTGAAGAACATCGGCCCCAAGGGCGCGCCCGGCATGCCCGAGGCCGGCTATATCCCGATCCCGCGCAAGCTGGCGCGGGCCGGTGTCAAGGACATGGTGCGGATTTCCGACGGACGCATGAGCGGCACCGCGTTCGGTACGGTGGTGCTGCATGTGACCCCCGAAGCCGCCGTGGGCGGGCCGCTGGCGCTGGTGCAGACTGGCGACCGCATCCGCCTGAGCGTGAGCCGCCGCGAGCTGGCCCTGCTGGTATCGGATGAGGAACTGGCGCGCCGCCGCGCGGCCGCCCCGGTGGTTGAGCCGAGCGCGCCGCGCGGCTACCTGAAGCTGTTCCTGCAGACCGTGACGCAGGCCGACCAGGGCGTCGACTTCGACTTCCTGCGCGCGCCCGAAACGCGCGGCAAGGCACCTGAGTAAGAAGGGGGGGACATGACAAGCGATACACGTGAGCCCGTGCTGCGCATCGGCGTCTTTGAAGCTGCGCAGCAAGACGCGATCGACGCCGCATTCCGCTGCGTCTCCGAGGCCGAGATTGCGGCTGACGCCGGCTTGCGCGGCGCGGTGCGCGCCATCGTCACGCGCAGCAATTACCAGGTACCTGCGGCGGTGATAGACAGCCTGCCTGCGTTGCGGGTGATTGCGACTTCCGGCGTGGGCTACGACGGCATCCCCGTCGCCCATGCCGCCAGGCGCGGCATCGTGGTCACCAACACGCCCGGGGTGCTGGACGCGGCCGTCTGCGAACTCGGCATCGGCCTGTTGCTGGCGCTGCTGCGCCGGATTCCCGCCGCCGATCGCCATGTGCGCGGCGGCGCCTGGCGCGAGGACGACTTCCCGCTCACCACCAGCCTGGCCGGCAAGCGCGTCGGCATCATCGGGCTCGGTCGCATCGGCACGGGCATTGCGCAGCGGCTGGCGCCCTTCGGCGTGGAGCTGGCCTACACCGGCACGCAGCGAGCAAGCCTGCCATACCGCTATTGCGAGAGCCCCATCGCGCTGGCTGCGTCGGTGGACATCCTGCTCCTCACCTGCCGTGCGACCGAACAGAATCGCCACCTGGTCGATGCCGCGTTACTGGCTGCGCTGGGGCCGGACGGCTACCTGCTCAATCTGGCGCGCGGCAGCGTGGTCGACGAGGCGGCACTCTGCGAGGCCCTGCAAGCCGGCACGATCCGGGGCGCGGCGCTCGATGTGTTCGAGTTCGAGCCGTTGGCCGATTCGCCGCTGACCGCGCTGCCCAACGTGTTGCTGTCTCCGCACGCGGGTACGGCCACCCGGGAAACGCGCGCGGTGATGCTGCGGCTGATGCTGGACAACGTGCAAGCCGTGCTGGCAGGGCGAACGGCGCTGACGCCGGTGGCGGTGGCGGTGGCGTGAGGGCGGGCCCTGGCGCGGCAGCTCAATCGAGCGCGCGGCGAACGTAATTTGTCAATCCAGGCGTTTCAAGATATTCAAGCGAGGTATTCATGCAACTAGGAATCGAAGGCAAGGTAGGACTGGTGCTGGGCGGCGGCGGCGGCCTGGGCAGCGCCATCGCGCTGGCGCTGGCGGCGGAGGGTGTGAAGGTCGTGGTCGCCGATGTCAATGAGGAAGCGGCAAGCCGCACCGTGGCAACGATCGTCGCCAAGGGGGGCACGGCGCTTGCGCGCACCTGGGATCTGGCGGACCTGGCGTCGATCGAGACCCATGTCGCCGCCATCGAGGCCCAGTTTGGCCAGGTCGATATCCTGGTCAACAATACCGGCGGCCCGCCGCCCACCACCGCGTTCGGCCAGGAACCGGCACTGTGGCGCAAGCACTTCGAAAGCATGGTGCTGTCGGTGATCGCGATCACCGACCGGGTGCTGCCCGGCATGCGGGCCAGGCAGTGGGGGCGCATCGTCACCAGCACCTCGTCCGGCGTGGTCGCGCCGATTCCGAACCTGGGCATTTCCAATGCGCTGCGCCTGTCGCTGGTGGGCTGGTCCAAGACCCTGGCGCGTGAAGTCGGCCGAGACGGCGTGACGGTCAATATCGTGCTGCCGGGGCGCATCGCCACCGACCGCATCCGCTTCCTGGATGAAGTCAAGGCCGGCCGCGAGCAGCGCCCGGTGGAGGAGGTGTCGGCTGAAAGCACCGCGGCCATCGCGGTGGGCCGCTACGGCCGCCCGGAGGAATATGCCGATGCGGTGACGTTCCTGGCCAGCGACCGCGCCGGCTATATCACCGGCTCCACCATCCGCATCGACGGCGGCCTTATCCAGAGTATCTGAGGCTCGCGGGAACTGCCCCCCGCGCCCCGGCACGACCGACCCGACCCAACACCAGCTTTCGCGGAGACCCAAAGATGCTGTTGACCGCTGACGCCAAGGGCGTCTTCCCCATCGCGCCCACTCCATTCCTGGACGACGGATCGATCGACGTGAGTTCGATCGATCGTTTGATGGACTTCTATCTCGGCTGCGGCGCGACCGGCGTGACCGTGCTCGGCCAGCTCGGCGAAGCGCCCAAGCTCGAGCACGCCGAGTCGATCGACGTGGCCGCGCGCATGATCCGGCGCGCGGGCGGGCTGCCGGTGGTGGTCGGGGTCTCGGCGCCGGGTTTCGCCGCCATGCGCGCGCTGACGCGCGAGGTGATGGACCTGGGTGCGGCCGGCGTCATGATCGCGCCGCCCAACACGCTGCGCACCGACGACCAGATCGTCGGCTACTACCGGCAGGCGGTAGACGCGATCGGCGCCGACGTGCCGTTCGTGCTGCAGGACTATCCGCTGACGTTCTCGGTGCAGATGACGCCCGGCGTGATCCGCCGCATCGTCGGCGAGTTGCCCTCGTGCGTCATGCTCAAGCACGAAGACTGGCCCGGCCTGGAAAAGATCTCCGCCCTGCGCGCTTTCGAGAAGGACGGTTCAATGCGGCACATCTCCATTCTTTGTGGAAACAACGGGCTGTTCCTGGACTATGAAATGGAGCGCGGCGCGGATGGCGCCAATACCGGCTACAGCTTCCCCGATATGCTCTGCGACCTGGTGCGCTTGTCGGCCCAGGGCGAGCGCGAGGCCGCGCACGATCTCTTCGATGGCCACCTGCCGCTGCTGCGCTATGAGCAGCAGCCCGGTGCCGGCCTGGCCGTGCGCAAGTACGTGATGATGCGCCGTGGGCTCCTCGCCTCCGCGGCGCAGCGCAAGCCAGCGGCGGCCATGTCGGCGACGGCCCGGCACGAAGTGGAGCATCTGCTGCGGCGTCTCGCAAGGCATGACTCGCGCGCGGCACTGGCAGATTAATCCCCAAACCAAATGCAACAAGGAAACATCATGGCGACCACATCGCTTCCCCTCGACGAAAGTGTGATCAAGGCGCTGCAAGGCGTGACCACCGCAACCCTGACCACCGTGCTGCTCAAGCATGGCCTGCGCAACGTCTGGCTGCGCGGCACGCGGCCTCTGGCACCCGGACAGCCGCGCCTGGTCGGCCGCGCTTTTACCTTGCGCTTCGTGCCCGCGCGCGAAGACCTGGCCACGCCGGCCTCCTGGGGTTCGCCGATTTCCACGCGCGCGGCCATCGAGGACATGCCGGCCGGCTGCATTGCGGTGGTGGGCGCCCTGGGTGTGACCGATGCAGGCATCTTCGGCGATATCCTGTGCGCGCGCCTGCGCAAGCGCGGCGTGGCCGGGCTGGTGACCGACGGCGTGGTGCGCGATGTGGCTGGGGTGCTGGGCACGGGATTGCCGGTATGGTGCCAGGGCGCAGCGGCACCCGCTTCGGTCGCCGGTCTCACTTTCGTCGGCTGGCAGGAACCCATCGACTGCGGCGGCGTTGCGGTGTTCCCCAACGATGTCATCGTGGTGGACCAGGACGGCGCGGTGCTGATTCCCGCCGCCATGCTTGACGAAGTGATTGCCGCCTCGGTGGAACAGGAGCGCCTGGAGGGCTGGATCATGCAGGAAGTGGAGCGCGGCATGCCGTTGCCCGGCTTGTATCCGCCCAATGAGGAGAACAAGGCGCGGTACAAGGCCTGGACGGAAGGCGAAGGCGCGGGCCGCTAAACGCTGTGGGCGCCAACGCGCGCCCGCGCCGTCATTGCGGCGGCCGCGCGTTCAGGTTCCCCGTGCACGCCGCGAGGCCATGCCGAACTCCAGGAATGCCTGCGACAGGGCGGCGTGCGCGCCGTGTGGCGACCACAGGAACCCCACCTTGCGCACCGGCGCCCGCCCGGGCAGCGGGATCCGCGCCACCTTCAGGCCCTCGGGCCATGGCGGCGTCCAGTCCGGCACCAGCGAGACGCCGATGCCCTGGTGGACCAGGGTGGCGATGGCATTGAGCGCATCGATCTCCAATCGCTCCTGCGGCACGATGTTGTGCTCCTGCAGGTAGCGGTCTGCCACCATGCCGCCCCACACGGCGCGGTCATAGCGAATGAACGGCTCGCCGGCGAGCAGGTCATGCGCGCCGCGGCCGGCCATGGCCTGCGATGCCAGCACGATGAACGGTTCTTCCACCAGCACTTGCCAGGCGAATGCCTTGGGAATCGTGAACTGCGGTGCCACGATGATGCCAGCGTCCAGTTCACCCGAGACGATGCGCCGGTACAGGTGCGAAGAGGCGCCTGGCTCCACGTAAATCTTCAGCTGCGGATGCGCCGTGTAGAGCCCTTCCAGTATCGGCGGCAACAGGCCGGTCAACGACGAAGTCGACACGCCCAGCCGCAGTTCTCCCACCAGGCTGTCGTCATGCGCCACCGCGCTCAGGTCGCGCACGTCGCGCACCACCGCGCGCGCCTTGGGCAGGATGCGCAAGCCCCCCTGGGTCGGCAGCACCGTGCGGCCCGCGCGCTGAACCAGCGGGGTATCCAGCGCGTCCTCCAGCGCCTGGACCCGCGCCGCAATGGCGGCTGCCGTGAGGCCCAGGCGACGCGCGGCTTCCGCGAAGGAACCGTACTCGACCACGGCGACAAAACTCTGCAGGTAGCGGGTGTCCATAACAAAAAAATTCTATTGATTGAACAAGGCGGTCAATGCTGTTTTTGCATTCTGCCAGTTTCTAAAATCTGTCTCAAATCAAATCAGGATTCCGCAGGAAACAACGCGGCCTGAATCGATAACAGGAGCATCGCCCCATCCGTGGACAAAGATCTGCGATGGACGAGTGCTGAAAGCAGGACATAACAACCAGGAGACAGTCCATGCCCACCACGCCCCCAACCACGCCCGTCAGCCGCCGGGTCAGCGATGAGCGCCGCCGCATTGTGCTCTGCGCGTCGATTGCCGGCATCGTCGCGACACTCTGCGCCGCGCCTTCAGGCGCGGCCGACGCCTATCCGACCAAGACTATCCGCATCGTGGTGGGCTTCGCCCCCGGCGGCGGCGCCGACATCGTGGCCCGCGAACTTGGCGCCCAGCTCGCCAGGCAAACCGGCCAGACTGTGATCGTCGATAACCGGCCCGGCGCCACCGGCACCATCGCGGCGGCCAACCTGGCCCAGTCGGCCGCCGACGGCTATTCGATCATGCTGGCGTCGCAGTCGACCATGGTCATCGCGCCGAGCATGTATGCAAAGCTGCCCTTCGATCCGCTGAAAGACTTCATGCCGGTGACGCAAGTGGTGTCGATGCCGCTGGTGATGGTGGTGCACCCGTCGGTGCAGGCCAGTACGGCGCGGGACGTGATCGCGCTCGCGCGCGCCGGCAAGCTGAGCAGCTATGCCTCGTCGGGCCTTGGCGGCCCGCAGCACATTGCCGGTGCGCTGTTCGATTCGATGGGTGGCATCGGCCTGACGCACGTGCCTTACAAGGGTGAGTCGGCGGCGCTGACCGACGTGATGGCGGGCACGGTGCCGGTGATGTTTGCCAACGTGCCGGTGGCTGCGCCGTTCATCAAGAGCGGCAAGCTCAAGGCAATCGCGGTGTCCAGTCTCGCGCGCGCCCAGGCGCTGCCGCAGGTGCCGACGCTGTCGGAAGGGGGGCTGAACCGCTTCGAGGTGCTGACCTGGTATGGCCTGTTCGTGCCTGCCAGGACGCCCAGGGCCATCGCCAGCAAGATCAGCGACGAAGTCAGCGTAGCCCTGAAGGATCCTGGGCTGCGCGCCAAGTTCGCCGAGCAGGGCTTCACTATCCTCGGCACCAGTCCCGAACAGTTTGGCAAGTTCATGGCCACCGAAGTCCCCAAGTGGGCCAGCGTGGTGAAGAGCGCCGGCATCCAGCCCGAGTGAGCGGCGCCTGGCCTTTATCCGATTCCGCAATCCAGGAAAAGTAGTATGGAAACCCAGAAGAAGAGCATCATCGGACCTTGCATCCGCCTGCATCCCGCGGACAACGTGTTGGTAGCCCGCATGAACGTGGCCATCGGCGCGCAAGTGCCGGGGGAAACCTGGGGCGTGCGCAGCCAGGTGCCCGCCGGCCACAAGATCGCCGCCCGCTTGATCAAGGCCGGTGAGCCGATCCTGAAGTACAACGTGTGCATCGGTTTTGCCGCGGCCGATATCCAGCCGGGCAGCTACGTGCATTCGCACAACGTCAGCTTCCAGGAATACGAGCGGGACTACGCCTTCGGCCGCGACTACCAGCCCGTGGTCCCGGTCGAGGCCGGCCGGCAGGCGAGCTTCGACGGCATCGTGCGCGCCGACGGCCGGGTGGGCACGCGCAACTATCTCGGCATCCTTTCCACGGTGAATTGCTCGGCTACCGTTGTACGCAAGATAGCGGAGTGGTTCACGGCGGAGCGGCTGGCAGATTTCCCCAACGTCGATGGCGTGGTGGCGTTCAGTCACTCGCTGGGCTGCGGCATGGAGATGTCCGGCGAGCCGATGGATCTGCTGCGCCGGACCATGGCCGGCTATGCGCGCCACGCCAACCTGGGCGCCGCGCTGATCGTGGGGCTGGGCTGCGAACGCAACCAGCTCAACGGCCTGCTCGACACGCAGTCTCTGCAACCTGGCCCCTTGCTGCGTACCTTCGTCATGCAGGAAAGCGGCGGCACGCGCCAGACCATTGAGGCCGGCATTGCCGCGGTCATGGAACTGCTACCGCAAGTCAATCGCGTGGAGCGCCGTCCGGTGCCGGCCAGCCACCTGACCGTGGGCCTGCAGTGCGGCGGCTCGGACGGGTTTTCGTCCATCACCGCCAATCCGGCGCTGGGCGCGGCCGTGGATCTGCTGGTGCACCACGGCGGCACCGCCATCCTGTCGGAGACGCCGGAAATCTATGGGGTGGAGCACACGCTGACGCGCCGTGCCGCCAGCCGCGCAGTCGGCGAGAAGCTGCTGGAACGCGTGCGCTGGTGGAAGGAGGACTATTCCGTCGGACGCGATGTGCAGATCAACGGCGCCGTCAGCCCGGGCAACCAGATGGGCGGCCTGGCCAACATCTTCGAGAAGTCACTGGGCTCGTCGATGAAGGGCGGTACAGGTCCGCTGATGGAGGTGTACCGCTACGCCGAGCCGGTCACGCAGCACGGGCTGGTATTCATGGACACGCCGGGCTACGACCCGGTCTCGGCCACCGGCCAGATCGCCGGCGGCGCCAACCTGATCGCCTTTACCACCGGACGCGGCTCGATGTTCGGCGCCAAGCCTGTCCCCAGCGTCAAGCTGGCCACCAATTCGCCGATGTATCGCCGGCTGGAGGAAGACATGGACCTGAATTGCGGCACGATTCTCGACGGCGAGAAAACCATTGAGCAGGTCGGCGAAGAGATCTTCCAGTTGATGCTGCGTACCGCTTCGGGCAAGGCGTCGAAGAGCGAACTGCTTGGGCTCGGGGACAACGAATTCGTGCCCTGGCATATCGGCATCATGAGCTGATTTCCGACATACGGGAACAGCCAGAAGGAAAGTAGTCATGTGGCAACCAAGTGCACGCTACCCCGATCCCCGCATCCAGGTGCTGGAACCGGAGTTCGAGAAATACCGGATCGCCTACGCCGCCGTGGAGCAGATCGCAACTGGATTCCGCTGGGCGGAAGGGCCAGTCTGGTTCGGCGATGGCCGCTTTTTGTTGTGGAGCGACATTCCGAATAACCGGATGATGAAGTGGGAAGAGGAGACTGGCGCGGTCAGCGTGTACCGGCAACCATCCGGCTACGCCAATGGCAACACGCGCGACCGGCAAGGGCGGTTGATCACATGCGAGCACGGCGGCCGCCGCGTTGTGCGCACCGAATATGACGGCAGCCTCACGGTGCTGATCGACAGCTTTGAGGGAAAGCGCCTCAATTCGCCCAACGACGTCGTCGTCAAATCCGACGGCTCCATCTGGTTCACCGATCCGCCCATGGGGATACAGGGCAATTACGAAGGTCGCGCCGCGACCCCGGAACTGCCGCATTCGGTCTACCGGATCGACGCCGGCTCGGGCTCGCCGACCGTCATGACAACGGAACTGAAGGGGCCTAACGGCCTGTGCTTCTCGGCCGACGAGCGCATCCTGTACGTCATCGAGTCGCGCGGGACGCCCGGGCGCAAGATCTGGACCTATGACGTCGTCGACAGTGGCACGCGCATCGCCAACGGAAGGATCCTGCTTGATGCGGGCGCAGGAACCCTCGACGGTATGCGCTGCGATGTTCACGGAAACCTCTGGTGTGGCTGGGGCATGGGCAGCGACGATCTTGACGGCGTCATGTGCGTGTCACCCGCAGGAAGACTGATCGGGCGCATCGCACTTCCGGAACGCTGTGCCAATCTTTGTTTTGGCGGACCAATGCGCAATCGCCTCTTTATGGCTTCTTCCCAGTCGATCTATGCCTTGTATGTCAACACGCAAGGCGCCGTCGGCGGCTGAATCTCAGTCTTTTGGCACTCAATTAATTCGCAAATAATTTTTTGTAATTTTATTTACAAATAGTATAGGTTTTTGGAGGCAATGATGTCTGGAAAGTATCGCTATGTAGTAGCCGGGTTACTATTTTCGGCCGGGATGATCAACTACATGGATCGCGCAGCGCTGGGCGTCGTTGCACCGATTATTAGCAAAGAGCTGGACATTTCCCCGTCGGAGCTCGGCATTGTCTTTAGCAGCTTCTTTTTTGGCTATTCCATCTTTGCTTTTGTCGGCGGACATCTTGCCGACCGCTACGGGCCCAAGCGCGTTTTTTCCTGGGCGATGGGCGGCTGGTCACTGGTGTGTGGACTCACCGCCGCCGTGACCGGCTTCACGACCCTGCTGGTGACGCGTGCGCTATTTGGTTTCGGCGAAGGGCCGATGAATTCGACCACCAACCGGACCATTACCAACTGGTTCCCGCGTAGTGAAACCGGCCGAATGATCGGCTTTTCCTTCTCGGGGCAAACGCTCGGCAGTGCCATTGCCGGCCCGATTGTGGGACTGGTGGCAATCGCTTTCGGGTGGCGTATTTCCTTTGTCGTGATTGCGCTGATTGGCTTGATCTGGATCGTCTTCTGGCGCTTCTTCGTTACCGATAGCCCGGTACAGAGCCGCCGTGTGGGCGCGGACGAATTGCGTCTGATCGAAGAGAGCCGCAGTGCCGCGCACCCAGCCGACGACGGCGACCGCGGAACGACGCTGCGCGAGCATCTGTTCAAGCCCAGCGTACTGGCGCTGGGCACCGGCTTGTTTGCCGTGAACTACACACTGTTCATTTTTGTATCGTGGCTGCCGAGCTATTTCACCAATGCCCTGCACCTTGACCTGAAACAGATGAGCATGCTGAGCACGATTCCCTGGGCGTGCGGCGCAATCGGCTATTTCGGCGGCGGCCTCGTGGGCGATTTCATCTACAAGCGCATGAAGAACCCGCTGAATGCACGCAAGCTCTCTGCGGTCGTGCCGCTCGCCTTGTCCGCAGTCGCCATGCTCGTAGTGAGTTTCGCTACGCAGACAGCGACAGCAGTGGCTCTGGTGGCGGCTGCGGTGCTGTTCCTGACCGCCGCCTCTCAGTCTTGCTGGGCCCTGATGCACGAACTCGTTCCGGGGAAGCATCTGGGCGGCGTCAGTGGCTTTGTGCACCTCATGGGCAATATCTCCGGCATCATCGGCCCCACCGTAACAGGCTTCGCGGTTCAGTACTTCGGAGGCTACGGCAGCGCCTTCGCGCTTGGCGCAACCATCGACGTGGTGGGCGTACTGGCCATGGTATTCGTGATCAATGGCCGCGCCACACAGAGTCAACCGGCGGTGAGCAGGTCCGCTGCATAGCTTGCGTTCACCGCTGCCTCAGCAAGGATGGCGGCTGTCCATCCTTCCCGTCAGAGGTGCCGGCTTGCATAAGCAGGCCGACCACACACCATTTAGGATAAGTACATGAAGCGGATTTTGATTACCGGTGCTGCCGGCCACATCGGCCGTGCGCTGCGCAAAGGGTTGCAAGGGCAGTACGAACTGATACGGCTTGCCGATGTCGCATCCCAGGCGCCTGCCGCTGCCGGCGAGGAAGTCGTGACGGCTGACATTACCGACATCGAACAGCTAGCGCATGCGATGCAGGGAATCGATTGTGTCGTTCACCTGGCCGGCATTCCCGACGAGGACACATGGGACCGTATTCGCCGCCTGAACATTGAAGGCTGCTACAACGTGTTCGAGGCGGCCCGCATGGCTGGCGTCAAACGCGTGATTTTTGCCAGCTCGAATCATGCTGTTGGCTTTCATCGCCGTGATCGGATGATCGATGACCGAGTCATGCCGCGACCGGACAGCCGCTATGGTCTGTCCAAAGTATTTGGCGAAGCGCTTGGCCGTCTCTACGCGGACAAATATGGCCTGTCAGTGGCTTGTCTGCGTATCGGGTCATTCCGTCCAGACGACCAACCCACGGTGGAACGCCACCTTTTCTCTTGGATCAGTCATCGAGACATGGTGCAGTTGACGCGCCGGGCGATAGATGCTCCGAAGTACCACTTCCTGATCGCATATGGCGTGTCCGCCAATGCCAGAAATCGTTGGGACAACGCCAACGTACGCTTCCTTGGCTATGTACCAGAGGATGATGCGGAGCGATCCGGTGCTGGCGTCCTGGAATCCGGTGTCCGTGAGGATAAGCGCGAAGCTCTGTTCCACGGCGGTTTTGGTTGTCTTGTCGAATTTGCGGGACGGCTTGAGGATATCGATTGAACGTGTACTGTTGGGTCGATAATCGCCTCGGTATGGTGTCTTCCTTGATACGCTCGCTATCTTTGAACGGGCACTGCGCGTCGCTCCTCCGGGCCATGCCCCGCACTGACTGAGCTGAACGCGCATTGGCTCAGTCCGCTATTGCGCAGTCCCGCCGCCACCCCGTTGATGGTGCGGCGGGATTGAAGCTGAGCCGCCCGCTGCTGCAGCGCAATTCGCGCTCACGCACAATCTGCATACGTCAATACATCCTTAAGGCTACGCTGAATAAGCTGCTGATTTTTTGTGGAGCGGTTCGACGCGGAGCCTATTCGCTTTGAAAAATGGCTCTGATGACGAGATTTTGGCTTGCTGCGCCCCCCAACGGGGTGTGTTGGCGAGGCGCTCGCCCCGCACTCGCCCTTTATGGGCGGACTGCTCCCATCAGATGTCCTCGGCTCAGGTAAAGATTGGCCAGCGCCAGGGCCGTGAAGGCCCGGCCGGCATTCTTTTTCAGGCCGCGGTAGCGGACTTTGGTGAAACCCCACAGGCGCTTGACCACGGCAAAGACATGTTCGACCCGGGCACGGATCTTCGATTTGTTTCGGTTCTTCCCGCGTTGCACCTCGTCAATCTGGCCGTTCTTGCGGGTACGCTGATTGGTGAAGTCCTTGGCGTGGGGAGCTTTCGATGCGATCAGCTCCTGCTGACTGGCGTAGGCACTATCACCATAGACGCGCTGTTCCTGCCCATGCAGTAACTGGGGTAGCGCATGCTTGTCGTGGACATTGGCCGGCGTCACGACTGCCGAATGGGCCAACCCACTCTGGCTGTCCACGCCGATGTGCAGCTTCATCCCAAAGAACCACTGTTGTCCTTTCCGGGTCTGATGCATCTCGGGGTCGCGCGCCTTCTTTTCGTTCTTCGTCGAACTGGGGGCACCGATGATCGTGGCATCCACAATGGTGCCGGTTTTCAGTTTCACGCCGCTGGCTTGCAGGATCCGGCCTACCTCAGCGAATAGCCGCTCCGCAAGCTGGTGCTTTTCTAACAGGCGGCGAAACTTCAGCAGCGTGGTGGCATCCGGCACAGGTTCACGACCCAGGTCAATCCCAACGAAGCGGCGCAGGCTGGCGCTGTCATACAGCGCCTCTTCGCAGGCCAGATCCGCCAGGTTGAACCAGTGCTGCAAAAAGTGGATGCGCAGCATCCGCTCCAGGCCAATGGGCGGCCGGCCGTTGCCGGCCTTCGGATAGTACGGCTCGATCACCGCGCACAACGCCGCCCACGGCACGATCGTCTCCATCGTCGCCAGAAATGCCTCACGTCGCGTCGGCTTACGGTATTGCTCGAATCCAGCCCCTTGATCTGCACCCGCTGCCAACGTCATCTGCTTCATGTTCTTCTCTTTGCGCTCTTGATCCCTCACATAACGCTCTTCCTCATGAAGCGGAGGACTTAATCAGCATTGCCTTAACACCGCGCCGCCGGATCCAGGCGGCGGCGCGTCCCTCCGCAATGCGTCGTCCCGTCTCCGGTCCTTTTTGTGCTAACTGCACCTCGACACAGAATTGTCATGTCGTCATCTAATACTGGTCGCGCCTCACGCAAGAACAACTCCCTCACATTATTCCGACCGCCTTGATCAAAAGGGCAGGTCCCAACATTCTGGACCAGGAATGGCAACGTTCCAATCAACTCGCTGTATTCTTGTTTTACCCGCGGTCGCATCGGCCTGCATACTGACGGCATGCGGCGGAGACGGCAGCACCAGCGCTGGCACCAGCACGGACCCGGGCCAGGGCCAGGGCCAGGGCACGCAGTCCATTGCCGGCGTCGTCGCGACCAGCGGCTTCATCCCCGGCAGCGCGACCGAGCCCACGCTGAAACCCGGGTACTATCAGGGCGCCCTGGTCTGCGCTGACGCCAATGAAAACGGCAAGTGTGAGAGCGCGGAGAATCCGGCTACCACCGACGCGCATGGCGCCTTCAAGCTGAACGTCAGCGGCCCCACTTCGTTGATCGCCGATATTGGTACCTCGGCCGTGAACACGGTGACGCGCGCGCCCGTCACCAGCCGGATGGTGCTGCGCGCCTCGCTGGATCAGGTGAATGAACAGATCGGCGGGGGTGTCGTGATCAGCCCCTTGTCGAGCGAGGTGGAGCGCCTCGTCGAGGCGAACGGCACGAGCTATGCGATTGAGAAGGCCAACCTGGCCCAGCGCCTCGACGTCGGCATCGATGCGGTGCTGGCAGACATCGGCTCGGCGTCGGGGACGGCGGCCGCGCCGTGGATGCGAACGCCGGAAGCACTGCGCGCATTCCCGATGGCCGCGCGCGTGATTGAAGGGGCCGGGACGATGCAGTTGCGCGAAGGCTTCCACCTGACGACGGATGGATGGGCCCCGAACGACGATCTCAGCTGAACGGAGCCTGCCTGCCATGTCAGAGACTACGCTCGCCCTAATCAACTTCCCTCCCGCGCTGCGCGACTGGATCACGCAGGGGCTGCAGCGCGGCGGCGCGCCCGGCGAAATGGCGCAGGCCCTGGCCTCGCAGGGCTACGATCCGCTGGTCGCGCGCGAGCTGGTGGCTGCCTTCGAGCGCGCGTACCGCGACGGCGCGCCCTTGCCGCGGAACAGCATCACGGTGTCCCGCGGCAAGCCGACGGCTCCTGGCGTGCGCCTGGCGCGACTGGGACGAGGCACGCTGCTCGGCGCCACCGATCGCGAGGTACGCGTGCTGTCGCGCATGGACAATCCGGCGGTCGCCGTGCTCGAAGGCGTGCTCAGCCATGACGAATGCGACGCGCTGGTCGCGATGGCGCAGCCGCGGCTCGTGCCCTCCACTACGGTCGATCCTTCGACGGGTTTCACAGTGGTTAGCGACGAGCGCACCAGCCACGGCATGTTCTTCCGGCTGCAGGAAAACGCGCTGGTGGCGCGCATCGACCAGCGCATCTCCGCGCTGATGCGGCTGCCAGTGGAGAACGGCGAAGGCTTGCAGGTGCTGCGCTATGGCGTGGGCGCGCAAAGCACGCCGCACTACGACTTCCTGATGCCAACCAACGCGGCCAACCGGGCTTCGCTGGCGCGCAGCGGGCAACGGGTCAGCACGTTGGTCGTGTATCTCAACGATGTCGACGCCGGCGGCGAGACCACGTTTCCCGAGATCGGCTTCGCGGTTTCGCCGCGCAAGGGCAATGCGGTGTATTTCGAGTACTGCGATGCGGCCGGTCAACTCGACGGCAGGACGCTGCACGCGGGGGCGCCAGTGCAGGCCGGCGAGAAATGGGTCGTCACTAAATGGATGCGGCAGCGGCGCTTCGTGCCCGCCGGCGGAAAGGATCGTGTGTCCAGTTAGTGGCCGAGATAGAGCGCACTTGCACGATGGCGATCAACAAGCTCAGCGCAAGCATGATCGGGAACAACGGCAGCGGTGCCTTGGCCGCCTTGTCCGCTGCTTTGATGGCCTGTGCCTGCTCGCGCAGGCACAGGCCGAGGCCCGGTGCGGTCCGGCCGGTTTTCAACGTCTTCGGGATGCCCGCAAATCGGTGGTATGCTTTCGCGCACGCCACGCGTGTCGCTCTGCCGCCCGCCAAAGCGATGCCCATTTCGATGTCAGTCCGATGCGCCGCACGACGCCCCTGCCAGGCCCTTCTTCAGCTACCCAAGCAGACTCCGGCTTTCCAGGCTCTCCGCCAGAGGTACAGGAGCGCCAGGGCGGCGCGGCAATAACCGGCGAATCGTCCCGTTCGCAACGTGCCTACTTCAGCCTGCGGGACGACATCTTTGCGTTCCGGCTGTTGCCTGGCGACCGCTTTTCCGAGAACGATGTCGCGGAGCGGTTCGGCATCTCCCGTACGCCGGTACGCGAGGCGCTGCTGCGCCTGCAGTCCGAAGGACTGGTGCGCGGGCACTTCCGCAACGGCTGGGAGGTGGTGCCGATCGACCTGGCGCGCTTCGAGGCACTTTATGACCTGCGCACCTTGCTGGAGACCCATGCCGCCATGCGCCTGTGCCAGCAGCCGGTGTCGCCGCGCGTGGATCGCGCGTGCCTGGAGGTGCTGGCAGCCACGTGGCAAGTCCCGCCTGCCGAACGCCTGACCGACGGCAACCAGGTTGCCGACCTGGACGAGGCGTTCCACCGAGCCATCGTCTGCGCCGCGGGTAATCCGGAGGCAGCCGCGGTACATCAACAGGTCACGGACCGCATCCGGATCATCCGGCGCCTCGATTTTGCCTACGGCGAGCGCATCGCCCTCACGTATGAGGAGCACGCCAATATCCTCACGGCGCTGCTGGCCTGTGATGGCGCGCGGGCGGTCGAGTTGTTGACCGGCCATATCGAAGAAGGGCGCGTCGAGGTCAGCCGCCTGACCACCGAACGGCTGGAACAAGCCCGCACCAACCTCGAGCGCCCGCTTGCCACCGACGCACCGCCGCGTCGCAGGCGCTTCGGGTAAGCCCCAATATGGTGCCGTCGGCGCCATAATTTTTCCCACTTCCCGTTACCTTCCCCTGTCGGGGAATTCCCCGCTATCGCTAGCAACGCCTTGACCGGCGCGGCATCGCTTGCCCTGCAGTAGTGGCAGGGGATGGCGTGGCACAGGCCTTGCGTTGTGTTCCGTGAATTTTATGTATACATAATTTCCGGAGCACATTGTGACATTTCATCGGAACCCCATCCGCGGCAGCCGCGGCATGGCGGTCGCGCCGCACGCCCTGGCTTCGCAGAGTGCACTGGCGATCCTGCGCGAAGGCGGAAACGCCGTCGAAGCGATGATCGCGGCCGCGGCCACGATCGCGGTTGCCTACCCGCATATGAACAGCATCGGCGGCGACAGCTTCTGGCTGATCGCGCGCCCGAATGAGGCGCCCCGCGGCCTCGAAGCGTGCGGTGCGGCGGCAGGGGCTGCCAGCATCGAGCGCTACCGTGAAGCGGGCCTCGCGACGATCCCGTTCCGCGGCGGGATGGCGGCCAACACAGTCGCCGGGACGGTGTCCGGCTGGCATGCCGCGCGCACCTGGTCGCGCGAGACGCTGGGCGGGCGCATGCCGCTGTCGCGGCTGCTTGCCGATGCCATCGGCTATGCCCGCCACGGCGTTCCGGTCACGCATAGCCAGGCGGCCTGCATTGCGGCGAGGGCCCATGAGCTCTCTGGAATAACCGGATTTGCCGAGACGTTCCTGGCGGGCGGCGTGCCGCCGCTTGCCGGTGCGCGTTTTTGCCAGCCGCGCCTGGCTGCCACGCTGGAGCAACTGGCGGAAGCGGGGCTTGACGATTTCTACCGGGGCGACCTGGCCCGCAGCATTGCGCAGGACCTGGCCGCCGTCGGCAGCCCGCTCAGCCTGCAGGACCTCGCCGGACACCGCGCGGTATGGAAGGCGCCGCTGGTGCTGGCGCACTCGCGCGGCCGCGTCTATAACATGCCGCCACCCACTCAGGGGCTGGTGTCGCTGCAGATCCTGGGCCAGCTGGACCGCCTGCTCGATCTGCTGCCGGCGAGCGCCATGGCATCGACTGGCGCGCCCTACGTCCATGCCTGTGTCGAGGCAACCAAGCAGGCCTTTCTGGCCCGCGACCGCCATATCACCGATCCCGCGTACATGGACGTGGATCCACGGGACCTGCTTGCGCCGGCCTGGCTCGATGCCGCGGCCGCGCGGGTCCGGCCCGACCAGGCGCTGCCGTGGGGAGAGGGCATGGGGCCAGCGGATACGGTCTGGATGGGCGTGGTCGACGCGGAGGGCGTCGCGGTCAGCTTTATCCAGAGCATCTATCACGAGTTCGGCAGCGGCGTCGTGCTGCCTGCCTCCGGCATCAACTGGCAGAACCGCGGCTGCAGCTTCTCGCTGGATCCCGCCGCGCGCAACCCGCTGATGCCGGGGCGCAAACCGTTCCACACGCTGAACCCGGCCCTGGCGCGCCTGGCCGACGGCCGCACGCTGGTCTACGGAAACATGGGCGGCGACGGCCAGCCCCAATCGCAGAGCGCAGTGTTCTCGCGCATCGTGCATTTCGGCATGAACCCGCAGGCCGCGATCGACGCCCCCCGCTGGCTGCTGGGCCGCACTTGGGGCCAGACCACCGACACGCTCAAGCTCGAGTCGCGCTTTCCGCAGGCGACCTGCGACGCTTTGCGCACACTTGGCCACGAGATCGAGCTCTTGCAGCCGTATGACGAAACCATGGGCCATGCCGGCGCCATCGTGCTGCACCCCAGCGGGCTCTACGAAGGTGGCGCCGATCCCCGCAGCGATGGCGCCGTTGCCGCCTGGTAATCCGCGCCGGGATGCCGCTTGCCAATGCGCCTCGCGCGGCAGGTCCCGGTCTTCTACGCAGTTCCCCTTGTCCGATCCCCGAAGCTGGTCTGAAGGAGTAGTCCGATGAATACCGTTGCAGAGAACGCATCAACAGGTACCGCCCTAGCCTTGCCGGCGGCGCGCGAGCGCTGGATACAACTGGCGCTTGGCATGCTGTGCATGATGGCGATTTCCAGCCCGCAGTATGTCTGGACGCTGTTTACAAAACCGCTGGCCGCCAAGCTGGGGGTTCCGCTGTCTGAGTTGCAGGTCACGTTCTCGTTGCTGATCGTGCTGCAGACATTCTTCTCGCCGTTCCAGGGCGCGCTGATTGAACGCTTCGGGCCGCGCCGGCTGATTGCGCTTGGCACGGTGCTGTCGGGACTGAGCTGGGTACTGGCGGCGCAAACGCACAGTGTGGGGCTGCTGTACCTGACCTATGGCGTCGTGGGCGGCCTGGGCACGGGCATTGTCTACGTCGGGGTCGTCGGGCAGATGGTGCGCTGGTTCCCGGACCGGCGCGGGCTTGCCGTGGGCATGGTCGCAGCGGGATACGGCATGGGTGCCATCGCCACGACCTTTCCGATCGCCTCGGCACTGGCCCAGAAGGGACTGGAGGCCACGTTGTGGCAGTTTGGCCTTCTCTTTGCCGTGATCGGCTTCGTTGCCTCGCAAGGTCTTCGTTCGCCGCAGGGCGTGGTGCTGCCCGAACATATTGCGACGCGCACCGGTGCCAGGGCCGCCGCCGACGTCCCAACCCGCGAGATGCTGCGCACGCCGCTGTTCTGGCTGCTCTTTGCCATGATGACGATGATGTCCACCTCAGGACTGATGGTGACATCGCAGATGGCGACCTTCGCGAAGGACTTCGGCGTTGCCGGCGTGACTGTGCTCGGCATGGCCGCGCTGCCGCTGGCGTTGACGCTGGACCGGTTCACCAACGGACTGACGCGCCCGCTGTTTGGCTGGGTATCCGACCGCTGGGGCCGGGAGAACACCATGTGCTTCGCCTTCGCGCTGGAAGGCGTGGCGATGGCGCTGTGGCTGCTGACGCGCGAGAATGCGGTGCTGTTCGTGCTGCTGTCCGGCGTGGTGTTCCTGGGCTGGGGTGAGATCTTTTCGCTCTTTCCTTCCACGCTGACCGATACCTTCGGCACGCGCTATGCCACGACCAACTACGGCTGGCTCTATATCTCCCAGGGCATCGGGTCGATCCTGGGCGGACCGCTCGCTGCGCTGATGCACGAAAAGCTCGGTAGCTGGATGCCCGTGTTTGGTGTTGCCATCACCCTCGACATTGCGACTGCATTGCTCGCGATCGCGGTTCTCAAGCCGGCACGGCGACGGTATCTCAGATAACAGCTGGCTGGCGATCCTGATTTCTCTTTCATAACGATCAAAAATTTTCACCATGCCAGCCTCGATTGGCGGGCTGTACTTCAGAACCATCTGACCTTATCTATGCGCTTAAAAAGATATTCTTTCGGGATCCGATTCGCGGCAAATGCGATGGCATTACTTTCTGGAATCCTGCCATTCACGGCATATTCTGCCGAGAAATCCTTCAATATTATGGAGTCTTCGGTCGCAGACATTCATCAAGCGCTGAGGAGCGGAAGCCTGAGTTGCCATGGGCTGGTCCAGCGATATCTGGACCGGATTCACGCATATGACAAGCAAGGTCCCGCCTTGAATGCCATGCTCTACATGAATCCAGATGCGCTGGCCCAGGCAGATGAAATGGATCGCGAATTCCACCGCAGCGGAAAATTGAAACCACTGCAGTGCATCCCAACGGTGCTGAAGGACAATTACAACACGGCCGACATGCCGACCACCGCTGGCTCGGCTTCGCTGGCGGGTTCGCGGCCCACTGAAGACGCATTCGTGGTGGGCCGGCTGAAGCGGAGTGGCGCCGTGATTCTCGGCAAGACCAATCTTCAGGAATTCGCGCTGGGCGGGGTGACGGTCAGTTCGTTGGGCGGACAGACCAAGAATCCCTACGACCTCAAACTGACCCCGGGCGGATCGAGCGGCGGCACCGGGGCGGCACTGGCTGCCAATTTCGCCGCCATCGGCACCGGCTCGGATACGGCAAATTCGCTGCGCTCCCCGGCTTCCAACAATAGCCTAGTGTCGATTCGGCCTACGCTTGGACTGGTCAGCCGCTCGGGTATTGTGCCGGTTTCCTTCACGCAGGACGAGGCAGGCCCGATCACGCGTTCGGTGGCTGATGCCGCCCGCATGCTGGACGTCATGGCGGGGTACGATCAAGCCGATCCGGTGACCGCAATGAGCTGGGGCCATATCCCCGGGACCTATACGGCATACCTGGATAAAAACGGACTGAAAGGCGTGCGCATCGGTGTGATGCAATCCCTGTTCGGGACCGGGACCGATCACGAGGAAGTCAATCGCGTCATGGCACATGCGATTGACGTGCTGAAGAAAAAGGGAGCGGTCATGGTACCGGTCTCGACACCCGAGCTGGATACCGACAAGCTGAACGGCCAGCTCGATGTTCAGAAATACGAATACAAGAGCGTCATGAACCAGTACCTGAAGGATGTCGGAAGCAAGGCTCCCGCACATTCGCTGGACGACATCGTCGCCAGTGGGAAAACGCATCCGAGCCTGATCAAATTCCTGCAGTCCGCCAAAGGCATCGAGAATGGCCTGAATGAGCCTGATTACAAGGACCGGCTGGTAAAGATCGACGCGCTCAAGATCCGGCTTGCCAACGTGATGGCGGAGAACCACCTCGATGCCATGATCTATCCACATCAGAAGCGGCTGCCCGTGCCGATCGGAGAGTATGACCAAAGAGAACGCAACGGCATTCTGGCTTCGCTGACCGGATTCCCGGCAGTGGTGGTGCCTGCCGGGTTCTCTTCTCCCACCGAGGAGGCCCCGCGCGGCGTGCCCGTCGGCCTGGAGTTTCTCGGTCGCCCGTGGAGCGAACCGCAACTCATCCGATACGCGTATGGTTTCGAGCAGGCGGCCCGCGCACGCAAGATGCCTGCTTCCACCCCGGGCCTGGCGCGCAACGACTGAGAATCCGCTTTTATCAAAGAGATGGCCCGCTCTGGTGCGCTCCGCCTGGCGCCTGCAAGAGCGCGGCCTGTCCCTTATGCCAACGGCGCTTGCCGGCGGAAATCGCGCCCAGCACGCCTGAGGAGTTCCTGGACCTCTCCCGCCGCGAGACGGTCAAGTGGGCCAGGATCGTGAAATTCTCCGGTGCCAGGATCGATTAAAGGAAATCCCCGTAAGTATTTGCTGCCGGCGTGGTCCCCGATGGCGTGTGCATGCCCGCTGCGTTCAGTTCAGGTGCACGTTTGCGGCTTTTACGAGTTTGCCCCACTTTGCTACGTCGTTTTGCATCAGTGCCGCCAGCTGCTTCGATGTGCCACCTTCCAGGATGACGCCCTGACTTGCCAGCTGCGAAACCAGGTCCGGAGATGCAACGGCCTTTTGCACCTGCGCGTTGAGCAGCTCCACGATCTCCTTCGGCGTGCCGGCCGGTGCCAGTAGCGCGAACCAGTTCTTGGCTTCGAATCCCGGCAACCCGGCTTCGCTCAGCGTCGGGATATCTGGACTCGTGGGCAGGCGCTTGGTCCCGACCACCCCCAGTGCCTTGAGCTTGCCGGCTTTCACCAGCGGCATGGACGACGGAACGCTGTCGAAGAACACCGAGACATTGCCGGCAAGCAGATCGGACATGACGTTATTGCTGCCCTTATAAGGGACATGCAGTATGTCGACACCCGTGGATATCTTGAACATTTCCAGTTCAAGGTGCGACAGCGTGCCGTTTCCCTGCGAAGCGGCGCTCAACTGCCCGGGCCTGGCTTTGGCCAACGCGATCAGTTCTTTCACCGAATTCGCCGGGACCGAAGGGTTCACGACCAGCATATGGGGTACATGGCCTACCAGCGATATCGGCGTGAAACTCTTCAGGATATCGAAGCTGAGTTTGCTGTAGAGGTTGGATGCGATGGCAAGCGAACCGGACGCCAGTAGCAGTGTGTAGCCATCGTGCGCCGCCTTGGCGACGACGTCTGCGCCGATGGTGCTGCCTGCACCAGGCCGGTTCTCCACCGTCACTGGCTGACCCAGTCCTTCAGACAACTTCTGGGCAATCGCTCTACCCAGGACATCCGTTGCACCGGCCGGCGGAAATGGGACCACCAGTCTGATTGGCTTGGATGGATATGCCTGCGCCTGCGCAGTACCAGCACCGAAAGCCAGTACGCAAATGGACAGCGCCAGGGCTGCCCCACGTACAACTACTTTCTTCATCGGACGCTCCCGAAAGATCAAACTCCACTGAGGCTGCAACCAGTTTGCAGCGGCAGCATCCGACGCAACGTCCGTGCCAGATCCTCTGCGGCCATGGGCCCTCATGGAGTTCGCTCACATGTGCACCACCTGCTTCGTCAGGCAGCGATGAGCCTGCGTATTCCGGGATGCGCGATCGACGATTTCGGCGGGTGAGTCTGGCCTCGGTTTTTGCCAAGGACGGCGTTGGCATGGACTCATATCAATCTCGCGCGCACGCGTGCCGAGAACTGGTCGAGCAGGAACACCACGATGAAGATCGCAATCAGGATGGTGGCAACATGGCCGTACTGGAACATGTCGAAGCGGCCTTTGAGTTCCTGTCCGATTCCGCCGGCGCCGACCAGTCCGATGACAGTCGCCATGCGAACGTTCCGATCCAGGATGTAGAGCGTATAGGCCGTGTATTGCGGCAGTACCTGCGGCATTACCGCGTACCACAGCGTCTTGAGTTTTCCCGCGCCGATGGCTTCCAGCGCCTCCTGTGGCTTGTTGTCGGCGTGCTCGATGTCCTCCGCGTAGAACTTGCCGAGAAAGCCGGCCGCATGCAGGCTCAGCGCCAGCACGCCGGCGATCGGACCGAAGCCGTAGGCCAGGACCAGGAACAGGGCGACGATCAGTTCCGGCGCAGACCGCAACAGGCTGATCGAGGCGCGCGCCAGCGTGTAGGTGAACCGGTTCGGCGTGTAGTTGCGCGCGGCGAGGCAGGCCAGCGGCATCGACAACAGGACCGACAGCACGGTGCCCCAGATGGCGATCTCGACGGTCTCAACCATCTTCACGAAGACGGTCCACAAATAGCCCATCGGCCTGACCAGGTACTCGGTGCGCTCCAGCCTGGTTTCCCATTGCAGGGATTGCGGATTCAGGTGCTGTTCGCGGTTCTCCTGGATTTCGATATGGGAGAACATGGGCAAGTGCCGGCGATCGAGCCCGGGCAAGCGCGCCACTTCTTCCCTTTCGCCAAGCGCCGGGGGCCACATCGACTCGGCCACGCGCGACAGGCCGCGCACCACCTGCGAGTCAGGGCTCAGGCCAAGCAGGTTGCCCACGGCTTGCCCCGTCATGGTCACCATGCGGTCCATTTCGGTGCGCTGGCCGGTATAGAGCAAGGCCGCCAGCAATGCCAGCACGATCAGCAAATGGCGCGCACTGTAAGGTTGGTCGAGTTTCCAGTCGGCTTGCGTGCCGGGAATGGCTGGATGGGCGGGATTGTTCATGGCGGAGTCCTTCAAGCGGCAAGCGGTAGCGAGGGGGAGGGTGCGGCTTCTTCCCAGCTGACGCCGCCATACAATCGCTCGACTACCTCATCCGTGAAATCGGCGGGTGTCCCGTCGAACACGATGCGGCCGCTGCGCATCCCGACGATGCGGTCGCCGAACTCGCGCGCCAGGCCGACCTGGTGCAAGCTGCAAAGGACAGCGCTATTGCAGGCGCGCGCGGCGTCCCGGATCAGGGTCAGGATGTCGCGAGAGATGCGGGGGTCCAGGCTGGCGACCGGCTCGTCAGCCAGGATGACTTCGGGGTCGAGCATAAAGGCGCGGGCAATGCCGACGCGCTGCTGTTGCCCGCCCGAGAGTTCGCCGGCGCGGCGCGGCAAGTGCGACGGGTCAAGGCCCACGCCGGCCAGCAGGGCGCACGCGCGTGCGCGGTACCGGGGTTCAAACCAGCCTAGCAGCGCTCGCCACATTGAAACCTCCGGCAACGCGCCGGCCAACACATTGCGCGCAACGCTCATGCGCGGGGTCAGGTTGAAATGCTGATGGATCATGGCAACCCGGCGGCGCAGCTGGCGCTCGGTGGCGCGGGTCAGCTCGATGCCGTCGATTGCCACGCCGCCCGTGCCTGGTCTCATCAAGCCGTTGACGGCGCGCAGCAGCGTCGATTTGCCCGCGCCCGACGGCCCGAGCACAACGCAGAATTGCCCGCGCGGCACCGACAGGCTGACGTCGGACAAGGCCGCCGTACCATCGGGCCAGACCTTGGATACGCTATCGAAGTCGATCATCAGTGCGCACCGGCCTTCATGATGATGTCGGCCTTGACCTGGTCGGTCACCAGCTCGAACATCTTGCCCGCGGCCGCCATGTCGGTTTCGCTCACCTTGGAGGTATAGCCGTCGACCTTGCTGCCGCCATAGCCGCGGATCTGATCCTTGGTGATGCCGGGCAGCTTGTTGATGTTGTTGAAGGCATCGCGCAGCCTGGCCTTTACGCCGTCGCTCAGTTTCGGATGCATGGCGAGCGGCGGATAGGGAATCGGCGCGCTCTTCGCCACCACCTTGATCCTGGCGGGATCGATGGCCTTTGCGTTGGCTGCTTTCTCGAAGGAATCGAACGAGGCGCCACCGGCATCGACCAGGCCTTCGGCCAGGGCCTTGAGCACATTGGCGTGGCTGCCGGCCATGCTGATCATGGCAGCGTCCCTGGCCGGCCGGACACCGGATGAAAGCATCATGGCCACGGGCACATTGAAGCTCGACGTCGAGTTGACATCGCCGAGCGCGATCTTCTTGCCCTTCAGGTCCCGGATCCGCTCGATGCCGGCATCGGCGCGGGCGAAAATGCCCGAGTAGTACACCGACTGGCCGTCGCGCACGGCGAGCGCCAGCAACTCCGCGCAGCCGCGGGCGCGGGCCTGCAGATAGCTGGCCGGGCCATACCACGCGATATCGGCGGCGCCATTGCACATCGCCTCGACCACGGCGCCGTAGCTCTGTCCGATCTTGATATCGAATTTCAGTCCCGTGGCCTGGCTGATGGCGCCGAAGATGGGCTCGAAATCCTTCTTCGTGCCATCCTCGGTGCCGCCGTCGGCCGGAATCAGCACGACGCGCAACGGGCTGGCCGCGCTGCCATCGTGCTGCGCCTGCGCGAATACGGTCGCGCTGCCGGCCAGGCCGGCGCAGGCCAATGCGATTGCCGTGATGGTCCGGATGCAAAATCGGCGGTACATGGTGATAGGTCCTTCCCTCGGTGGTATAGCCGCCGCCGTCGGCGGCGAATGGACAAGCGGCCTGCACCAAGGCAGGCCGCCCGCTCAATAGTCAAAGAAAATTAGCAGGTGCCGGAAATCACGCGGCGGGCATGGCCATGGCCGGATCGCTGACGCTGTCCTTGCCGGTTTCCAGACGGCCGGCAAAGCGTCGCAGGTAGCTCGCGTCGTCCGCGCGCACGACGCTGAAGTCATACCAGCGCGCGCTCCTTTCCAGCGACCAGCGCTCTTCCACGACCTCGCCGCCCGGGGGTACGGTCAGCGTCCACGGGCCATCGTTGCGGTACGCGTTGGACTGTACCGTGACGGTGCACGCGGCGTTGCCGGTGTTGCGCATATGCAGGTACAACTGGCCGTTCTTCGGGTCGTAGCAGACCTGGCACTCCGGCTGCGCGCCGCTGGCGGCCGCGGTGCCGGTGAAATGCCGGACGAAGCCGTTCGGCCCGAGCACCCACAGGTCGTACTTGCCGTTGTCCGCGACGACGTCCCACGCGTCCGACAGGGTCTTGTCCGCTTCCACGGTGTAGCGTCGCGGGATGCGGTCCAGGTGCAGCTTGTCGTAGACATGAAACACCGCGCCCTGCATGCCGCTGTTGGCGAACAGCAGGGTCACGCTGCGGCCCCCACTGTCGACGCGCGCGCTGGTGTGCAGCTCATAGGGCAGGGCGCGCGAGAAGCGGGTGCCGATTTCCTGGAACAGCGGCTGTGGCGTGGCGGGCGGAGTCGGCGCCGGCATGGTCTTCTGCTGGGCTTCGATGATCGCGTAGTCGCTGGTATCGGGCAGTGCGGGGAATTTCGGGTCGTTAGGCGTGGCGAAATCGAAGGCCGAGGTGAGATCGCCGCTGACCGCGCGGTGCCAGGGGCTGATGGCGGGAATGGTGATGCCGAAGCGCTGCTCGAGGAAGCGGCCCACCGAGGTGTGATCGAAGGTCTGCGAATTGACCCAGCCGCCCTTGCTCCATGGCGATACCACGTACATCGGCACGCGCGGTCCCAGTCCCCACGGGCGCAGGTTGCCGCTGATGGTGTCCTGGGGATGCAGGTATTTGCGTGCCGGGTCCGAGAAATACTCGCCTTCCAGCGGCAGCGTCGACTTGCCGGCGAGCGTGCCGTCCAGGTTGTAGGAGGGCACGGCCGGCGGCGGCAGGTGATCGAACAGCCCGTCGTTCTCGTCGAAGGTCTGGAAGAACACGGTCTTGCTCCAGACCTCCGGGTTCGACGTCAGTGCGTTCAGCACCTGGGCGGTGAAGTTGCCGCCGTGCTGCGGGCTTGACGGCGCGCCCGGGTGTTCGGACTGCAGCTTGGTCGGCAGCACCCACACTACCTCGGGCAGCGTGCCGTTCATCACGTCGCGCTGCAGGTCCTCGATGGTCCACAGGCTCATGCCTTCCTTGTACAGCGGCGACTCCGGCTGCGCCGTGCGGAACGAATCGAAGGCCAGGCCACCGTGCATCGCGCCAGTCCAGTTGTCGTTCGGATCCTGGTAGATGCGCCAGCTGACGCCGGCCTTTTGCAGGACATCGGGAATCGTCGGCCAACGGAAAGACGAGCCGGCATAGGTGTAGCCCGGCGTCGGCAGCGCGCCCGTGATCCAGCAGCGCAGGTTGTTCGGCTCGGAGTCTGTATCGGTGCAGTTGACGCCGCTCTTGCCGAGTTCCGGGTTGAAGTTGGAACCCGCGAAGAAGACGATGCGGTTGGGATCCGTGCCGGTGGTGATGGAGCAGTGGTAGGCGTCGCAGATGGTGAAGGCTTCGGCCAGCGCGAACTGGAAGGGGATGTCGTCGCGCTTGTAGTAACCCATCGAGTAGGGCTTCTTGTACTTGGGCCACATGCCGAACTTGCCCTGGTTCCAGGCCGCCTGCGCATCGGAGAACGAGTGCGGCGTGCTCGGGACCAGCAGTGCGTTCATGGTCTGCTTGTCCAGGTGGAAGGGCGGGATCTCCTTCGTGCCATCCGACTGGTACCAGACCGGTTTGCCGCTTTCGAGCGGGATCGGGAAGCGGTCGCCGAAGCCTCGCACGCCTTTCATCGTGCCGAAGTAGTGATTGAAGGCACGGTTTTCCTGCATGAGGATGACGATGTGCTTGACGTCCTTGATGGTGCCTGTCTCTACCGCGGCGGGCACGGCAAGCGCGCGGCGGATGCTCGGCGGCAGCACCGTGAGCGCGGCGGCGGCACCCATGGCCTGGGTGGCGGTGCGGAGGAAATTGCGTCTGTCGTTGGATTGCATGTGGCTGACCTGTGGGCGATGGCGTGGGAAGAGATCAACAGAGGCTCAGGGGGCGCAGCGCAGCGTGTCCGCCGGCTTTTTTTGCTCGTTCGCTTGTGCCGATGAAAGTTGCTGTGACGTTGCCGTGGAGGCGGAGTCATCTCCGCCGCCGCAGCCGGCAAGCGCCGAGCTCAGTACAACGCCAGCCAGTACAGCGAGACATCTCGTTCGCAGGGTGTTCATGGAGGTTCCGTGTCGCGCGGTTGGGGATGGGGCAACACGGATGCTAGAAGACCTACATGACAATCCAGTGAATGTTGTTCAATAAAAATTGAATGTAGAATGAGCGTTACTCAAAATGTTCGAACGCAAAGATGACAGATATCAGGCGGTTCCCCTCCGGCCAACGTGCCACCGACGATGCCTCGATCCCGCAGCCGGCGCTGCCGCCCTGGCGCGCGCCGGCGTGGCGCTACATCGTCGACCTGGACGGCACGCTGATCCGCAACGGCGCCGCCATGCCGGGCGCGGCCGCGCTGCTCGAGGCGTTGCAGGGCCGCTATGCCATCGTGTCGAACAACTCCACCGACACCGCGGCCGGCATGTCGCGCAAGCTGCGCCGCATGGGCCTGCCCGTTGCACCGGAGCAACTCGTGCTTGCCGGCGAAATGGCTGTGAACTGGCTGCGCCGCACCTCCCCCGAGGCGCGGGTTCTGTTGCTGGGCAGCCCGGCATTGCGCCGCCATGCGAAGCGGATCGGTTGCCAGTTGGTGGAGCAGGGCGCTGACGTGGTGCTGCTGGCGCGCGATCCCGACTTCAACTACGGCAAGCTGGCGCTGGCGGCGAATGTGCTGCGCGCCGGCGCCAGGCTGGTGGTCACCAATCCCGATCTCAGCCATCCCGGCGACAACGGCACCTGCGTGCCGGAGACCGGTGCGCTGCTCGCCGCGCTGACAGCCTGTGCCGGCGTGGATCCCGAGTGCATCATCGGCAAGCCCGCCGATGCGCTGTTCCACGAAGGACTGCGGCGGCTGCAGGCAAGCCCGGCGCAGGCGCTGATGATCGGCGACAACCCGGCGACCGATGCCGCGGGCGCGGTCGCGATGGGCATGTCATATCTGCTGCTTGGCACCGGCTCCGGGGCCGAGGCGGAGACCCCTGCTCAGTTGCTGAATACATGGTGTGCCGGCCGCACGGCCCTGCACGCCAGGCTCAATAGCGCTTGAGCGACAGTACGTCGAAGGTGTGGCGGATGGTCTTGACCGCGCGATCGTAGTCGGTCAGCGCCAGGCACGCGATCAGCACATCGATGATCGCCAGTTGTGCCAGGCGGCTGGTCATCGCCTCCGTGCGAAAGTGGGTCTCGCGCGCCATCGTCAGCAGCACCACATCGGAGAAGGCCTGGATCGGCGATTTACCGAAGTTGGTGATGCAGATGGTGTGTGCGCCGGCCTCCTTCGCCAGTCGCGTCGCCGTCACGGTCTCATAGGTGCTGCCGGAATGCGAGATGGTCAGCACCGCGACATCCGGGCCGGTCAAGGCCGCGCTGATGACCTGCACATGCGAGTCGATCACGGCCTTGACGTTAAGGCCAATGCGCAGCATGCGGTAATGCGCATCCTCGGCGATGGTGGCCGCACTGCCGATGCCGTAGATCTCGATGCGCTTGGCCTTCTTCAGGATCTGGACCGCGCGCTGCAGCGCGCCCACGTCGAGGGTCGACTGGGTGTCGAGCAGCGTCTGCACATTGCTCTGGAAGATCTTGCGTACCACGGCGGCCGCATCGTCCTTCGGTTCCAGGTCTTCGTGAATCATCTGTACCGGCTGCACGATCTCCTGCGCCAGCACGATCTTCAGCTGCTGGAAACCGGTGGCGCCGAGCGCCTTGCACAGTCCGACCACACTGCCTTCACTGGCACCGGTGCGCTCGGCCACTTCGCTGACGGACATATGGACCACTTCCTCCGGATGACGGGCAATGAAGTCGGCAATGCGCTGGCCGGTGGCGCCCAGGGTGTCGCGGATGCTGTCGATACGCGCCATGATGGCGCTCAGCGTGGCTTGCTTCGGTGGGGCCTGACTAGCCTGACTCGGCGCGGACTTGGCCGGGAGTTTCTTCTTCGCTGGCATGGATGGGTTCCGTCGCGCGTCCGCGCTGCGGACACATGGCCGCCATTGTAGAAGACTTCCGTGCACGAGCCCCGCTGCGTCCATCTCACCAGCCATGGAAGCGCTGCCATGCCGCCAGCTCACCGTCTTCGGAGAGCGCCTGGTACTCGGGGAATTGCGTGCCGGTCGCGCACGCATGGTTGGGAAGAATGCGCAGCCGCGTGCCAACCGGGAAGCGCGCGGCGATATCGGCATCGGGCGCTCCTTCGCGCGACACGATGCCATGCTCCTGGTTGGCGCCGCTGAGCACGTAGCCCGGCAACACCGTGCCGTCGATCGTGCAGACCTGCCCATAGCCATAGTCCCGCTTCTGCTTCTGCGTGCCGCGATCGCGGCTCATCGCCATCCACCCGGCGTCGACGATGGCCCAGCCCTTGTCGCCCTGATGGCCGATCACCGTGGTCAGTACGCTGAGGGCGATGTCATCGGTGGTACAGACGCCCACATTGCTCATCACCAGGTCAAACAGGACATAGACGCCGGCCCGAACCTCGGTGACGCCATCGAGTTGCGCGGCGGAAAGTGCCGTCGGAGTCGAGCCGATGCTGACCACCGGGCACGGCAGCTGCGCGGCCCGCAGACGCTCGGCCGCACGCACGCAGCCGGCGCGTTCCTGCTCCGCCAGGGCGCTCAGGGCCTCGGTGGTGTCAAGCTCGTAGCTCGAGCCAGCGTGGGTCAGCACGCCACCCAGGCGCATGCCCCCATCGTGCAGGGCGCGGCCGACATCCGGCAGCGCAGGGTCCTCCGGACGGATGCCGGAGCGGTGACCATCCGTGTCAATCTCGATCAGCACCTCGAACACCTCATCATTCGCCCGCCCGAACTCGGCGATCGTCTCGGCCGAGGCCACGCTGTCGGTGAGGAGCTTCAGCTGGCACCCGCGCCGCCGCAACGCGAGCGCCTGCGGCAGCCGATGCGCCGCCATGCCGACGGCATAGACGATGTCGGTGATGCCTTCAGCAAAGAAGTATTCGGCTTCCTTCAGCGTGGACACCGTGATGCCTTGCGCGCCGGCGGCAAGCTGGGCGCGCACGACCGGCGTGCATTTGGAGGTCTTGACGTGTGGGCGGAAGCGCACGCCCAACGCGTTCATGCGCTGCTGCATGCGGTCGATGTTGCGTTGCATGCGGGCGAGGTCGATGACGGCCGCCGGGGTATCGAGAGAGTCGAGAGTTGTGGACATGTCTGGCTGGATCGGCAAAGGGTTCACTGGAGCGCGCTGTGCTTGCGCAACAGCCGGATATGCGGCGTCCAGTCGGTCATGGCGTCAAGCGGGACCACCGGCCGCGGCAGGCGTTTGAAGTCGAAGCGGGACAATACTGGCGATGTCAGCCCCGGAGCATCGACGCTGAAAATCTGCCCGGGATCAAAGAACTCATCGAACGCCGCGCGGAAATGGCCGCGCGATTTCACTACCACCGTGCGGGCAGCGGCGATATCGATGCCAAACATCTCCAAGAAAGCGGGCTCGTGGCATTGATGGCGATTGGTGATCACCACGACCTTCACGCCTCCCACCCGCAGCAGGGCCGACGGGCCCAGGTTATAGCTGCAGCCGGCCAACTGCCCCCGTCGCCCCACGCCCTGGCCCGCGTGCAACCGCAGTACCGTGGCGGGTGCGCTGAAGGCATCGGAGTATGCGGTGCTCTCGCCGCGATTGAAGCGGGCGGTAAACTCGGCGCCCACGCCGAGGGCATGGGCCTGCGCGCTGAGCTCAGGATCGGTGACCACACCGAGCACGGCATCACGCACGCCGGCTCGCAACAACGCCTGCAGCAGGAAGGGCGTGTTGCCGCGCCCGCCGCCGCCGGGGTTGTCCGCTACATCGGACAGCAATACGGGCGGCAGCGCGTGGTCATCGCCAGCAGCCTTGGCCAGCGCGACCGCCTCGTCAAGAGACGTCAACGCGGGCGTGAACGCGGTGCGGCCGGTCCACGCCGGCATTACCAGATCATGGGCGGTCTGCCTGGCGAAGTCGGCATCGCCGCGGGTCGTGACGATGACCGTCATGCCGTTCTTCGGGGTGTCACCAAAGGCAAAGCCGCCCACCACTGAAATATTGACGATGCGCGGGTCAACCAGTGCTTCCGCTTGTTCGATCATGTCGGCGTACGGTCCGGTTCCGGGCGCGGTCAAGAGCTGGGTCGGGGGCGCACAAACCGGCATGCGCACATGCGCGACGCAAAAGCGCGTGCCTTGCATCAACTCGATCAGGATGTCAGCCGCATCCGCGCCGCGCTCGGCCATGTCGGTATGGGGATTACGGCGATAGGAGATCAGCGTATCGACCGCGTCGACCATGCGATCGGACACATTGGCATGGAGGTCGACGGTGGCGACGATCGGCACCGTCGGTCCAACGATGGACCTCACCATCTCGAAGACCAAACCGTCGGGATCATCCTCTTCGGTGGTGATGGCGGCACCGTGCTCGCAAATGTAGACGGCATCGAGCGGCAGCGCGGCGCGCAATTCCCGTTCAAAGATGGCAAGTGTCTCCATGAAGAAGGCGTGGTCGACCGGGCCGCCCGACTCTGCATTGGCGAACAGGATAGGGACGGGCTGCCACTGCCCGCCGGCATCCATGCGGCGGACAAAGGCAGGGATCTCCGGCGTCATGGCTGGGGCGGTGGCGCGGGCATCCGACAGCAGCGCATCGCCGGCAAGATAAGCCCGCGACACGAAGTCGGCGCGCGTGGACACTGGAGCAAAACGGTTGGATTCAATGGCAAAGCCGAGAATCGCAATGCGGGGATTGGACATGGTCGGCGGAAAGCTCAGTTCTGCTTGGGGATCTTCGCGGTTACGATCAGGTCGGCCCACTTCTTCTGCTCGCTGGCGATGAACTGGATGAATTCTGCGCGGGTGCCGGTGGCGGCGACGGCGTTGGCATTGGCCAGGTCCTGGCGCAGGCTGTCGGTCTTCAGCACCTTCTCCAACGCCATGCTGAGCTTGTCGACGATCGGCTGCGGCGTGCCCTTGGGAAACACCAGGCCGCCCCACGAGACATTTTCATAGCCCTTCAGGCCTGACTCATTGAGCGTCGGCACGTCGGGATACAGCGCGACGCGCTCGCGGCTGGTGATCGCCAGCGCGCGCAGCTTGCCGCTCTTGACCAGTGGCCATGCCACCGACGCATTGGTAATGGTGTAGTCGAGCCGGCCACCGGCGAGGTCGGTCAGGGACGCCGGATCTCCGTTGTATGGAATGAACAACACGTCGATGCCGGCCATCTTCTTGAGCAACTCGCCGCCCATGTGGCCGCTGCTGCCAGTGCCCGCAGCGGCATATGACAGCTTGCCCGGGGATTTCCTGGCCAGTGCCAGCAGGTCGGCCACGTTCTTGACCGGGGAATCGGCACGGACCACAAGCAGGTTATAGATCGAGAACATGCGGCCCACAGGCACAAAGTCCTGCCGCACATCGTAGGGAAGCTTGCTGAACAGCGCCGGATTGATGGCGAGGGTGTTGATGTTGCCATAGCCCAGCGTGTACCCATCCGGGGCAGCGCGCTTGACCTGCGCCATGCCGATGTTGCCGGCGGCTCCCGGGCGGTTGTCGACGACAAAGTTGGCGTTGGTTTCTTTCGCCAGGTGGGTCAGCACAACGCGGGTCAATACGTCGGCCGAGCCGCCGGCAGCGGAGGCAACGATAACGGTAACCGGCTTTTGCGGCCAGGGGTTGTCGGCCGCGCGGGCGGCGGAAGTGAAGCTACAGGCAGCACTCAATGCGAGCGCTGTGAGGGCAGGGATGATACGCATGAAACCAACTCCGGACAAAAGGGAAGGAATTGAGGTCCTTGACCGTCCGGTAGCGCATCTGTGGCATGCCGCGGGCAAGGCGCCGAAGCCGCGCGGCGGCTACGGTGACATCGTGAAAAGCAAGCAGCTCCTACATAATGCAAACATCGATCAAAGCGTTACCACGACCATGGGATGCTGGAGCCCACGCCGGCCGCGCCGGCCCGCTGATGGAGCAGGCGGGCGACGGTCAGGTCCTGCAGGGCGAGACCGGTCATGTCGAATACCGTGATGTCCGTCGGTTGCCGGTCCACACGGGCCTTGCCTGTCAGCAGGTCGCCCAGTTCGATGCACGGCGTATCGGAGGCCCATTGGGTTTCACCGATCTGGCGTGCCTGTGCCTGGTCATCGACGAACAGGCGCACCCGCTGCAGCAGGCCCTCGGGCAACTCGCGCTTGCCCTTGGTGTCGGCGCCAACACAATTCAGGTGTGTACCTGGCTGTACCGCCTGCATTTCGAACAAGGCGCCCGCTCCCGGCGTTGCGGTGATCACGATGTCGCTCTCGGACACTGCAGCATTGCGGTCGCCCGCGGGCGAGATGTCGCAACGGTGCGCGAACTGCGCCTCGAAAGCAGCGTCGCGCTTGCCGTCCACCGTGACATAGCGGACCTCGCCAAGTGCTGGCAACAACCGCAGGGCAAAGCTGAGCTGCACGCCCGCCTGGACACCGGTGCCGAACACGCACACGCGGGTACTGTCCGCCCGTGCGAGCTGCTGCAGCCCCAGGCCACCCGCGGCGCCGGTGCGCATGGTGGTGACCGCATTGCCGTCCAGCAGGCAGACGGGCCGCCCGGTCGCGGGATCGATCAGCATGATGGTGGCCTGGTGCGGCTCACCGCCAAGCTGACGGTTGCTGGGCCAGAATCCCGCGGCCTTGAAACCCAGCAAGCCTTGTGCCTGCACGTCCCCGGACTTTATGCCGAAGACGCCGCCGGTTACCAGCGGCTCGCGCACCACCGGGAACACGCGGCCCTCGCCCTGGCTATGCAGCACGAAGGCCTCGCGCACGGCTTCCAGGACGTCGTCAGGCAGTAGCAAGGACTGCACCTCGTCCTTGTCGAGCAGCAGCAGGCGGGCGTCACTTGGCATCGCTGTACACCGTTGCTCGCGATACGCCCAGATGCATCGCCACGACCTCCATGGCCCGACGCACCTCCATGTAACCCGATTCCTTGAGCTCGCGCATCAGCGCGCGCCGGTCCGTTGCCTTGAGCGAACGGGGCGTGGTGGCGAGCCGCGCCGCGAACTGGTCAATGCGATCCCGGATGGCATCCGCGCCGACCGGATCGAGCGACTCGGTAACACCCGCAGCCGCGCCGACCGTGCCGAACTGTCCCAGCATGGTCTGCAAACCACGAAACAGCGAGAGATCCACATTCAGGCACAGGGCAGCGATGTATTGCCCGCTGGAATCCTTGATGCCGATCGATGTGCTCTTGGCCTGGCGGCCATCGGCGAACTGGTTCGCATAGTTGGCGATGACTTGCTGGTATTGCGGATCGGCGATGCGGGCCAGGCCGAGTTCTGTGGCCGGGTCGCCAGGCTGGCGGCCCGACAGGTTGTTATGGATGGCCAGGATGGCGTGCCTGGGATCCAGGAGGTCGTGGACAACGACCTCGCAAAACGGCGCCAGGGTCTCGCCGAGGCCCTGCGCCACTTGCTTGAGTTGATCGAGCAGCGCTTGCTGCTCCTTGGTTCGCTTCGTCATATGGACAGATTATCCAGAACTAGACGAATAGTCAAGGAAGAAAATCCTGCGTGTCACGGAGCGCGCATGCGCCCGTCGCCTGTCAGGTGTTGGCCGAGCGGATCATGTCGATCAATTGCCGCAGGCCCGGCAGTGTCTGCCGCCGGCTTGGGTAGTACATCACCATGGGCGGCCCGGCGACCGCCCATTTCGGCAGCACTACTTCAAGGTGGCCGGCGGCGATATCGTCGGCCACGCGGCGTTCGAGGCAGTACGCGAGCCCGACGCCGTTCAGCGCGGCATCGACGGCGGTGTCCGTCTCGTTGGCGCTTACCGGGCCAGGCACGTCGAGTTCGAGTGCACGGCGTCCGTTGCCAAGCTCCCACCGATACAGCGAGTTGTCGCCAATACGAATGCGGATGCACGCGTGGCGCATCAGGTCGTCTGGCTTCGTCGGGCGCCCACACCGCGCCAGGTATGCGGGAGACCCCACGATCACCCAGCGTAACGGTGGCGTCAGCGGCACGGCGATCATGTCGCGTGCGACCGTGTCGCCGTAGCGGATGCCGGCGTCGTAGCCGTCGGCAATGATGTCGATCAGGCGATCGTCGACGGTGATGTCGAGCTGGATCTCCGGATACGCGTCGGTGAAAGCTGGCAGGATCGGCCCGATCAGCAGGCGCGACGCGTCGCGCGGCACGTTGATACGCAGGCGGCCGACCGGCGATGTGCGGTAGCGATCGAGTTCATCGATGGCCGCGCCAATGGTCTCAAAGCCCCTGCCAAGCTGTTCCGCCAGCGCGCTGCCGGCCGCAGTCGGCACCACCGAGCGACTGGTGCGATTGAGCAGCTTCACGCCCAGCCGCGCTTCGAGATTGCGCATGGAGTGGCTTAGCGCGGACGTTGACACCCCCAGTTCGACGGCCGCCTGCCGGAAACTGCGGCGGCGGCAGATGGTGACGAACACATTGAGATCGGCAAGCTCGGTGCGGGTGAAGGCGGGCATGACAGACAGGTGATGTGGCTTGCCTCAATGGTTCGTTGAATTCAACTCAACGATATATGAGCTAGATTGTACGCGCCTGATGCGGTGGCCGATCGCAGTCTGACGCGCAGTCCGACGCGCAGTCCGACGCGTAGGCCAACGCTCGCAGGCAACCATCTACTGGAGCGATTGAGTATGAATGTCGAGACGATACGAATTGAAGGCATCCCGGTTGCGGTATCGCGCATTGCGTTGGGCACATGGGCGATAGGCGGCTGGATGTGGGGCGGAACCGACGACAACGCCGCCATGGCGACGATCCGCAGCGCGCTCGACCATGGCATCAATCTGATCGACACCGCACCGGTGTATGGCTTCGGCCATTCGGAAGAAGTGGTCGGCAAGGCGCTGGCTGGCTGGCGCCAGGATGCGGTGATCGCGACCAAGGCCGGGCTCGAATGGGGCAACAGCGGTGTGCAGCGCAACGCCACCCCGGCGCGCATCCGGCAGGAAATCGAGGATTCACTGCGCCGCTTGCGCACCGACTACATTGACCTGTACCAGGTGCACTGGCCGGACACGCTGGTGTCATTCGAAGACACCGCGGCCGAACTGGAGAAGCTGCGCGTGGAAGGAAAGATCCTGTCTGTCGGCGTCAGCAACTTTTCCCCGCGGCAGATGGACGCGTTCTCTGTGGCGACACGGCTCGCGGCAGTCCAGCCTCCTTACAACCTGTTCGAGCGCGCGATCGAGGCTGACGTACTGCCCTACGCGCGTGAGCGGGGATTTGTCGTGCTGGCTTATGGTGCGCTGTGCCGAGGCCTTTTGTCCGGGCGCATGAATGCGTCCACCACGTTCGACGGTGATGACTTGCGCAATGCCGATCCGAAGTTCCGGCAGCCGCGTTTCGCGCAGTACCTGGCGGCAGTCGAGGCGCTCTCGGCGTTTGCCCGCGAGCGCCATGGCAAGTCGGTGCTGGCATTGGCGATCCGCTGGATCCTCGACCAGGGCCCGACGATTGCGCTGTGGGGCGCGCGTCGCCCGGACCAGTTGGGCGGCATCGGCGACGCGTTCGGATGGAAGCTGAGCGCGCAGGACAAGGAGGACATCGATATCCTGCTCGCACAGCATGTGACCGATCCGGTCGGTCCGGATTTCATGGCGCCGCCGCTGCGATAGCACGGGGTGGCAGCGGACGGGCAAGCTTCGCCCGTCATCGCGACCCTGCCAGGGCGCTACCTTGTCAACATTATTCGTTATTCGGAGTTTCATCATGCAGATTGGATTTATCGGGCTTGGCTCGATGGGCGCCGCGATTGCCATGAATCTGTTCGAGTCCGGGCACCAGGTGCAAGTGTTCAACCGCAACCCGGCGCGTACCGAACCGCTGCGCAGGGCAGGGGCCACGGTCGCGGCGAGTCCGGCCGAAGCGGCACATCTGGCTGACGTCGTCTTCTCGATGGTCGCCGACGATGCCGCGCTCACATTGGTCACGCTCGGCGAAACGGGAATCCTCGCTGGACTCAGGCCAGGCGCGGTGCATATCTCAATGAGCACGATCGGCGTCGATACCGCACAGGCTCTCACGGTGCGGCATCGTGAAGCCGGGGTGGGCTTTGTCTCGGCGCCGGTGTTTGGCCGGCCCGACGCGGCGGCGGCGCGCAAGCTCTTCATCATGGCCGCAGGCGCCGACGAGCACCTGAAAGTTGCGGTGCCCCTGCTTGAACAGCTGGGGCAGTCCGTCGGCATCGTCGGGGCCGATCCGTCGCAGGCGAACCTCGTAAAGCTGATCGGCAACTTCATGCTGTCCGTGATCATCGAGACGCTGGGCGAAGCCTGCGCGGTGGCAGGCAAGGCGGGAATCGACCCGATGCACTTCGTCGATCTGCTGACCAACGCGAACTTCAATGCGCCGCCCTACAAGATCTATGGTTCCATGATCGCGTCGCAGCAGTTCCAGCCGGCTGGCTTTTCATTGCCGCTCGGCCAGAAGGACAATCGCCTGATGCTGGCGGCCGCCGAAGCGCTCGGTGTGCCGCTCCCGCTTGCGAGCTTCGTGCACGATCGCTTTCTTGCGGTGCGCTCGCAAGGCATTGGTGCTGAGCACGATTGGTCTGCCGTGGCACTTTGCGCGTTGACCGAAGCCGGCATGCGCAAGTAGGCCTGGCATCCGTAAGGCAAGTCGCTCACGGGCGGTTTGCAAGGGGAGGGGGCTACGTCCACCAGATGTGGAAAGAGCTTCCCGACCCAGGCCGATGCCTCCAGCGGGTGCCCGTCGCCTCAGGGATCGATCACCGACAGGTAAGCCGCAGCCTGTTCAATCTGCTGCTCGTTCAGCGTGGCCGCCACGGCCGTCATTGTCCCCGGCGCTGGTGTTCCCGCCTTCGCGCGGGCCTGGAACTCATGGAGCCGGTTGATGACAAATGCCACCGGTTCACCGGCAATGCCAGGGTAGCGTGCGCCGTTGCCTTTTCCATCGGCCGCATGGCAGCTGAAACAGGCGGGAATGTCCGGAGCCGCTCCCAGCTCGGCCAGTCGCTTGCCGGCCATCACCAGAGCTGGCGGAGGCGGGTGTGCACCCTCGACACGCGGAGGATGCTGGGCTGAAAAGAACACCGCGAGGCTGCGTATCTCGCCGTCGGAGAGGTCGTGTGCAACGCTTTGCATGACAGCACTCGCACGGGTTCCTGCCTTGAACATGGACAGTGCATGCGCAAGATAGTCCGGATTCATTCCCGCAAGCCTTGGTGCGCCAGTTGCCGTACCGGCGCCTAAGGTGCCATGGCACGAAACACAACTGGCAAGGGAGGGCGCTGGCGTACTGAGTGCGGGATCGGCCGCTGTGACTGCGGATTGCGCATGACAGACGCCGGAAACAGCGATGAGAGCCAGCAAACCAAGCCGCAAGCGGCTGCGTCCCGGGCTGGGAGGGTAGTGGCCGGTCATGTGCATCTCCCGATATGGCGGTCGTAAGCGTTGTCGGATCAATGATTCGGCACGACTATGCAGGAGCGATACTGACAAATGAGCGCTGAGACGATTACGAAATTGTCATGCTAAATACAGTCAGGCGTGTCCGTCTCGGCCGAGCGGGAGGTGTCAGGAATTCTGTGTGCTGAGGTCGGTTAAATAAATCTCAGCGTAGGGCGTTGGTGAAGCGGTCACCGAAGAGAATGGCGAACTGGTTGGCCGCTTGTTTCCAGGTGATGGGCGGCATCTTCCAGTCTTTCTCGATGTTGCGCAAGGCCAGGTAAAGCAGCTTGCTGGCCGCCTCGTCGCTGGGGAAGTGACCTCGGTTCTTGACGATCTTGCGCAACTGCATGTGCATGCTTTCGATGGCGTTGGTCGTGTAGATGATCCTGCGCACTTCGGGCGGGTAGACGAAGAACGGGATGACCTGCTCCCATTGGCGGCGCCACATGTCGGTCACCGTGGGGAATTTGCGGCCCCAATCGCTGGCGGCGAACGCCTGCAGCGCGCCGGCGGCGGCGTCGGCCGTGGCAGCCTGGTAAATCGGCTTGAGCGCGGCCGCCAGGCCCTTGCGGTCCTTCCAGCTCGCCAGGTTCAGCGAGTTGCGGATCAGGTGGACGATACAGGTCTGGATTTGCGCGCCGGGGTAGACGGCCTCGATCGCTTCGGGGAAGCCACGCAGGCCGTCGACGACGGCGACCAGGATGTCGTCCAGGCCGCGGTTCTTCAACTCGTTGAAGACCTTGAGCCAGAACTTGGCGCCCTCGGTTTGCTCGATCCACAGGCCGAGCACCTCCTTGCGCCCGTCGGCGCGGATACCCAAGGCCAGGTAGACGGCCTTGTTCCTGACGGTGCCTTCGTCGCGGATCTTCAGGCGCAGCGCGTCGAAGTAGACGATGGGGTACATCGCCTCCAGCGGACGCTGCTGCCATTGTTCGACCTCGGCCAGCACTTCGTCGGTGATGGTGGAAATCAGGTCAGGCGAGACCTGCAGCCCATACAGTTCCTGCAAATGGCCCTGAATCTCACGCACGCTCATCCCGCGCGCATACATGCTGATTACGTGGTCGTCGAAGCCGGACAGCCGGCGTTGGTACTTGGCGACCAGTTGCGGCTCGAAGGTGGCTTGCCGGTCGCGCGGAATGTCCAGTTCCAGCTCGCCGTTGGGCGTGATGACGGTCTTTGCACTGCTGCCGTTGCGGTGATTGCCGCTCTTGCCTTGCTTGGCCTCGCTGGCCAGATGGTGCGTCAGTTCGGCGGCAAGCATACGCTCGGCCAACTGCTTCTTGAGCAGGCCGGCCAAGCCTGATTCACCGAGAATCGACTCGGCGTCCTTGTTCTGTACCTGAGCCAGTAGTTGATCGATCAACTCATCCGGAAACAGCTTCGGCGCGCTCGATTTCTTGCTCTTCTTGGTCATGCTTGTTGTTTCGGTCATAAGGGCGTTTCTTTCGATATCGTCTCATGACCTCAACACACAAGAAATCTGACAGGCTCGCCGAGCGTCGGAAGTTCCACTCCTCAAGTAGCGAAGAAAATTTCATCCGCGCCGGAATAAGCAGTGGCCCCGACTCGTCTACCTCGCAACGGCCCTCATTTTGGGGCTCTCGACGATGAGGGAAAAATGACGTTCTTCCACCGCTCATGCCGATTGCGGGCGCTTGCCTGGGGCGCCCTGGCGTTGATGGCGCCACTGTCCATATCGGTTGCTGCCGCGACGCAAGCCGGGTCAGACGAAGAGAAGTTCATGGCTGAGAACGATGCCGCCATGACAAAGATGATGGATGGCATGGCTGTCAAGCCCGGCGGGAACATTGACGAAGACTTCGCTGCCATGATGATTCCGCACCACCAGGGTGCAATCGACATGGCAATGTCTGAGCTGCGCTACGGGAAAAATGTGCAGCTCAGACGCATCGCGCAGGAAATCGTCGTAGAGCAACTGCAAGAAATCGCTGCGATGCGCCTCGCGCTCGGGCAGCCACTTCCTCCTTCCGAGCCGGCGCCTACTCAGGCAACTGGCTCCAGTCAATCCCTCCCGCAACCGGTCTCCCACGACCATTCCGCGCACACGCACTGATAGCCAGGCCAAGCCATGAATCGAAACCCTTTCAGAAATGCCCTGTACCTCACGCTCCTTCTCGGCGTGGCCGGGCCAACGTTTGCCGGGCAAGCGCCAGGCGCAATAAGCACCCCGGATGTGCCCATCAGCCGCCGGGACCGCATCTATGCTGCCGAGCAATTCTCAAATACTGTTTCGGTCACGGACCCGGCTGACAACAAGCTCCTGGGCGTCATCCGGCTGGGCGACCCCGCGCCGGGCAATTTCAGCCCGCTGTACCGCGGCCAGGTCCTCGTCCATGGTATGGGCTTTTCGCCCGACCACCGGACTCTGGCGGTTGTGTCCATCGGGTCCAACTCGGTTTCCTTCATCGACACGGCCAGTAATGCCGTCAAGCATGTGACTTATGTGGGGCGCTCGCCCCATGAGGCGTTCTACACCCCAGATGGCAAGGAAGTCTGGGTAACGGTTCGCGGCGAGAACTACATTTCCGTCATTGACGCCAAGACCCTTGAGGAGAAGACTCGCATCACTGTAGCCGCGGGGCCAGGCATGCAGATCTTCTCGCCAGATGGCAAGTACGGCTACATCTGCTCGTCGTTCAACCCGGAAACAGCCGTCGTGACCGTCGCCGACCACAAGGTCGTGGGCCGTGTGAAGCAGGAAAGCCCCTTCTGCCCCAATATCGCTGCCACGCCTGACGGCAAACAGGTATGGTTCACCCTTAAGGACATCGGCAAGGCCCAGGTTTTCGAAGCCCGGCCCCCGTTCCGCCTGATCAAGACCCTTGAAACCGGCCCCATTACCAACCATGTGAATTTTGCGCACACGGCAGCGGGCACGTTTGCTTACATCACTGTCGGCGGCTTAAATCAGGTCAAGGTCTTCCGTACGGATGATTTCTCGCAGGTCGCGACCATCCCTGTAGGAAGCCTGCCACATGGAGTCTGGCCCTCCGGCGACGGGACCCGTGTTTACGTCGGTCTTGAGAATGCGGACAATCTTGCCGCCATTGACACAGCCACCAACGAGGTGATTGCCAATGTACCGATTGGGCAGGCACCACAAGCCATTGCCTATGTTCCCAAAGCTGTTCCCGAAGGGACGGGAACCCAGGGCCTTCAGCAGTTGGGTGTGGCGGGACAGACTACACAATTGAAGCTGGTGCCTGTCGCTGATGGCAAGCCAGTCGTCACCGACAACCCGCCAACGAGCGTTACGCTGTTTGACCAGGGCCTGCTCCAGGTGCTGCAGGCGTCAGCTACCGGACTGCAACCCAAACAACCCTATGTGCTTGCGCTAAGCAGCCGCTCAGACGGTACCGGCACGCTGGAGCCCATCGCCACCTTCACGACCAACCCGGCGGGCTCGGCCATCGTCAATGCGATCGGCCCCATCCGGCAGTTCGTACAAGGGGTTGCGAGAGCCGAATCGCGGCGCTACCTGGTCATCGCCCCGTCCGAGAACGGCAAGCCCGCGGCCCCGGTTCAGGTGCAGGTGCAGGCGTTGTAATCGAAGGACCGTCCGCGCGGCAGCCTGCGAAGGTATGACGCGCGGACCGTATTGCCACCCGTTGGCTGCATGTAACGGAAAAGGACATCGCAGTGAAGGACATGTTGCTCCAAGTCGAGCCGATGATCCCGGCGCTGCGCCGCTATGCGCGCGCACTGCTGCGCGACACGAGCGCCGCCGATGATTTGGTGCAGGACTGCCTGGAGAGAGTCATCACCTACTGGAACAGCCGACGCAACAACGATGACACGCGTAGTTGGGTCTTTGCCATCCTGCACAATCTGGCAATGACTGCCTTGCGCAAGTATGCCGGCACCCAGGGCATGCACGTCGCCATTGACGACGTGGCCGAATCCCAGATGGTCGCGCGCGCCACTCAGGAGGACGCGCTGCACTACCGTGACCTCATGAGCGCGCTCGACGCGCTTCCTGCGGAGCAGCGTAGCGTCCTGTTGCTGGTCTCGGTAGAAGACATGTCGTACGCGGACGTTGCCCGCGTGCTGGACATCCCCATTGGCACCGTGATGTCGCGCCTGTCGCGCGCGCGGGAGAAGCTTCTGAGAATCACGGCGGCCGGTGTGCCAGCGGCAGCCCCTATGTCGGTATTGCGGAGGGTCAAATGAGCGAGAATCGGCCCGTGCAGGAAGAAGACCTGCAGGCCTATGTGGACAACGCTCTGGACGACACACGTCGACGCGAGATCGAAGCCTACATGCGCCATCATCCGGACGTCGCTGGTCGCATCGAGGGCTATATCGCGCAGCGCGAACAATTGCGTGCGTCGCTTGCCCCGATCGTCCACGAGCCCATCCCGCCGGACCTGAACTTGCGCCACATGCTCGAGGCTCGCCGCACGCGGTCCGGCGGCCCCTGGCGAATGGCAGCTTCCGTCCTTGTCGCCCTCTGCATAGGCGGCATGGGCGGCTGGATCGGGCGCGGTGCAACCGAGCCGGCGCCCGGTGGCATAGCAGCCCTCGCGCGCGAAGCCACGGCCAGTTACCAGGTCTTCGCCTCTGACACGACCCGGCCAGTGGAGCTTAGCGCGGAAGACAGCGCTGCGCTGGTCAGTTGGGTATCCACGCGCCTGCGGCGTCCGGTCTCCCTGCCGGATCTCAGCAAGGCTGGCTATCACTACATGGGCGGGCGCCTGGTGGCAACCGAGCATGGACCGGCCGGCCTCTTCATGTATGACGACGGACACGGGACGCGACTGGCCATGCTGGTGCGGCCCATGCAGGTCGAACGGGACATGCCCATGAAGGCGCACGAACAGGCCGGCGTCGCGGGATACTCATGGGCAAACCAAGGGCTGGGCTACAGCCTGGTCGCATCCGCTTCCACCAGCGGGCTGCATCCACTGGCCGATGAAATGCGGCGGCAGATTGACCAACAGGCCGCAAAGGCGGCGCCTGCCTGAGCAGGCGAACGGGAATATTGCGCGCAAGGTAGCGCGAATCGTCCGCATTCGTCAGGACGCATTCCGTCGCCAGCATCCACTACCGTGGCGCCGGCACGCCTGTCTGAGTAGATCGAGTCGGTCTAGAATCAAGGAGCGCACTACCGCCCTGGAGCTCGCCATGCCCAGATCCCTCCGTCTGCTGGCTGCCTGCGCGGCACCCCTCGACGTGGTGATCAACCTGACAACCGGCGGCGCGCCGACGATGAGCGTGGAGGAGCGGCTGCAGCCGGCACTGCAATTACGCCCGGAAGTCGCCTCGCTCAATATGGGCTCAATGAACTTCGGACTGTACGAATTGCTGGACCGCTTCACGGAATTCCGACACGACTGGGAACGGCCTTATCTTGCGCAAAGCTATGACGGCATCTTCAGGAACACATTCAAGGATATCGCCTACATCCTGCAGTCCTGCAGCGAGAACCAGACGCGCTTCGAGATCGAATGCTACGACATCGGGCACCTGTACACGGCCGCCCATTTTCTCGATCGCGCGCTGCTGACGCCGCCGCTGCTGATCCAGTCCGTATTCGGGCTGCGGGGCGGCATCGGTGCGCATGTGGAGAACCTGATGCATATGCGCCGCACGGCGGACCGGCTGTTCGGCAAGGACTATGTCTGGTCGGTGCTGGGCGCCGGCCGCAGCCAGATGCCCCTGGCGGCGATCTCCGCGGCGATGGGCGGCAACGTACGCGTCGGGCTGGAGGACTCGCTGTGGGACGGACCCGGGAAACTGGCCGACAGCAATGCCGCGCAGGTCTTGCGTGTGCGCAGTGTGATTGAAGCGCTTTCGCGGCAAGTTGCCACGCCGGAGGAGGCGCGCACGTTGTTGAAGCTAGAGGGGCGGGAGAATGTTGGGTTCTGAACGCAGGACGCCGGGGAGCAGTCTGCAGAGTTTATTTGGGGGAAGGGGTATCCATGTGCCGCCAATCAGCGTATATTTCGCCCCGCGGGGTGGAGCAGTTGGCAGCTCGTCGGGCTCATAACCCGAAGGTCGCAGGTTCAAGTCCTGCCCCCGCAACCAAATTCGCCCAAGCCCCGCCGGAGCCATCCGCGCGGGGCTTTTGCTTTCATGCCGGAAGGTGGCGAGCGGCCCCGCCGCCGCTCAGCGCAGGTGCCCGCCAAACAGCCCGAGCAGGCCGATGACAATGAGGTAAATGGCGACGATATAGTTAAGCAGCCGCGGAATGACAAGAATAAGGATGCCGGCAATCAACGAGATTAGCGGGCCGGCGCTGGTAATGAAGTTCATGATGGGCCTGTGTGATTGGGGTTGATCTGGCGGCGGCTGTTTGTGGTTACATGGCAGCCGCTGGCGTACCGGGCGCAACGGTGGCGCAGAGAAGCAAAGCTCAGCCGAACACGCGCGATCTCAGGTCGTCCTCGAAATCGACAGTCCATTGCGCACCCTGGTTTCCGTCGTATTGGCGGATTTCTCTCCCGAAGCCTACCGAGACGGTGCGCCCGCGTGCCGGCACAGCGCCTGCAGCGTCTTCAACGGCTGTTACGGTAAATCCGTCGGGTGCGACCCCGTTACGCAGACAGGTCTCGCGGAAAGCTTCCTGCTCAAGGGGAGGGAACTGATCCAGCATCGTCTCCAGCATGGGTGTCTCCTGATGCCGGCATGTAACGAGGAACAGCCGAAGCGGTCAAAGGCGGCCAATCGGCTGGCCGCCTTTGCCATCCCGGCCGCGGTGCGATGGGTTGGGTGCTCGCCCTCTCCATATCCTGTTACTCCGCCTTCTTGATATTCGCCTTGACGTCGCCGTGCGCCGCCTGTGACTTGCCAAGGTCATAAGAGTCCAATTGACGTGATGCGCTCCTGGTTCTGAGAAAGCATGCCTTCCGCTGATGCTGCCGGGCGGAGGACTGCCGTTCTAGCGTATCGCGTTGTCGATGGCCTGCCATTGGAATCCTAAACACCGATTTGTGGGATTCGCTGAAGTACTCGTTGCTGCTCCTTCGTATCGATAGGAACATCCTCATCCTGCCCAGAGGATAGTTTACGCATCGGGAGGGCGCGTTTCGGCATTGGTCACTGGTGGCGGGGCGTAGACATAGGGGTCGCGGTTGCATGTGGAATGCGGCAACGATGATTTGACATAACACTTATTATGCGCAACGTGATTGTAAGGGCCAAACCAGAATGTCCGGTTCTGGCTAAGTTCAAATGTCCGAGTGTGGCAGGCGCTTGAGATAGCCATCTGCCAGCGCTTGAACGACCTTGAGCCGGTCGATCTGCCGCACCGTCATGGTAATGGCTCCTGCTGACATGACGGGCTCCGGTCTCGGACGGACGGAAAGCCGTCAAGCTTCCCGACTTCGGCCCGACGCTGGCCTGCGAGAGAGCCTCTCTTCCGCGCCCCAGGATGAGCTTGGTGCCAGACCGCCGCTTGCTGGGCCAATGGCGCGGCATGCACTAGAGTGATGTCATGTGGACCTCGGACGGGGGCGACATGACCACACGCAGAGCGTTTCTCAAGCGCGGAGCCGGACTGCTGGCCGCCGGCACTGGGCCATTGCTGCCGGCACCGCTTTTCGCGGCGGTCGCAGACATGACGCCCGAACTGCCTGAAGGCGCGCGGGAATCAGCGGTGCTGGACGCGCTGCCGGGCAAGCTGCCACTCATCAAGCGGACTTACCGGCCACCGAACTACGAAACGCCACTGGCATATTTCGGTGAGGCCTTCACCCCCAACAATGCATTCTTCGTGCGCTATCACCTCGCTTCCATTCCCGAGGTGAACGAGGCCGACTGGCGGCTGCGAATTGGCGGAGAGGCGGCCACAAGTCCGTTCGAGCTGACGCTTTCCCAACTGAAGAAGGACTTCGAGCCGTTCGAGGTGGCGGCGGTTTGCCAGTGCTCAGGCAACCGGCGGGGCCTGTTCCAGCCTCACGTGCCGGGCGTGGAATGGGGGCCAGGCGCGATGGGCAATGCAAAATGGCGCGGCGCAAGGCTCAGGGACGTACTAGCCAAGGCCGGGATCGGCAAGGACGCCGTGGAGATTGCCTTCGACGGCGCGGACAGACCCGTGATCGCGCAGACGCCGGACTTCGTCAAGAGCATACCGGCATGGAAGGCGATGGAGGAAAGCGCCCTGATCGCCTGGGAAATGAATGGCGCCCCGCTGCCGCACTGGAACGGCTACCCTGCTCGCATCGTCGTGCCCGGCTGGACCGCGACGTACTGGGTCAAGCACATCGTCTCGATCAATGCGCTGGCCAAGCCCCTGTCCGGGTTCTGGATGAACCCCGCCTATCGCATCCCCAAGGGCAAGTTTCCGCAGGTCGACCGCTTTGTCAGCCAGGAAACCGACGTCAACATGCCAATCACTGAGATGGTGGTGAACTCGCTGCTGACGAATCCGCTGCCGGGCCAGCGCATACGGCGCGGCACGGTGCTGGAGGTGAAGGGGATCGCCTGGGACGGCGGTTACGGCATCTATCGCGTGGAAGTTTCGACCGACGGCGGGCGAAGCTGGCAAGCAAGCGAGCTTGGGCCGGAGCATGGGCGCTACGCCTTCCGGCTCTTCAGCCTGCGGTTCACGCCCGGCAAGAGCGGCAAGCTTGCCGTCATGGCCAGGGCCATCAACCGCGCCGGCGCCACCCAGACGTTCGAGCTGATCCACAATCCCGCGGGCTATCACCACAATGTGGTCCAGCGGGTCGAAGTCGAAATCGTGTGAGGGAGATGCCATGAAAGCCATGCTGCTCAGCCTCATCCTGGTGACGGGCAATGCGCTGGCCGATGAGGCGAGCATCAGGATCAAGGACGGTGCCGGCAAGGACAAGGTCATGGCCAACTGCATCAGCTGCCATAGCATCGACTACATCCCGATGAACTCGGTCTTCCTCGATCGCAACGGCTGGACCGCCACGGTGAACAAGATGGTCAAGGCGTTCGGCGCCCCCATCAAGGACGAAGACATCCCTCAGATCGTGGACTACCTCAGCCGGTACTATGGCAAGGGATGAGGCGGGCGAAGGCGGTCAGGAGGCGAAACGCGGCACCCATTGCTGTTGCGGCACTCAGGGCCTTCTGGCTTCCCGCCTGACGCGCAAGTGGTCAGCTTACTTGTCGCCGTCGTGGTAGCAGCAGCTGACAATGCGCAGCCTTCATCATCCGCCGCATAGACCAGGCGGTTCGTGTCGTCGGTGCGGCGCGACCAGAAGCCCGACAGGTTGCCCTTCAAGCCTTCGGGCTTGCCGATGCCACCCCGAGGTAGTCTCGATACAATATCGAAATTCGTTATACAAGGGCCGGCAGGCACTGGGGGCTTTGCGCCCACGGCTCGCGGAACTGGTCGATGAAACCTTAACCGAGAACACCGCCGATGCCCCCCAGCCCCGCTCAGGACACAAACCGCGCCGCTGACGCCGCAACACGTGGCACGGTTCCAGAGGTTCTTCGGGCGTTCCTGAAACTTGGCCTGACTTCATTCGGCGGCCCGATCGCGCACCTGGGTTACTTCCGCACCGAATTCGTGGAGCGCCGCCGCTGGCTGGACGACAAGAGCTACTCGGACCTGGTCGCGCTATGTCAATTCCTGCCGGGGCCCGCCAGCAGCCAGGTTGGCATGGCGCTGGGGCTGCAGCGGGCGGGCTGGCTTGGCGCGCTGGCCGCCTGGGCGGGCTTTACCCTGCCCTCTGCGATTGCACTTGTCCTGTTTGCCTTTGGCGTTGCGCGCTGGTCCGGCGTAGCGGATTCCGGGGCAGTCCACGGCCTGAAGGTGGCGGCCGTGGCAGTTGTCGCACAGGCGGTATGGGGCATGGCCAGGTCGCTGTGTCCGGACCGGCTGCGCGCGGGCATCGCGGTCGCGGCCGCGCTTCTGGTCCTCGCGGTGCCAGGTGCGGTGGGCCAGATTGCTGCCATTGTGCTGGGTGGCCTGGTTGCGCGCTGGACCTTGCAGCTGAACCATCTGCCTCCTGCCCAGCATCTCAACTACGGTGTGAGTCGCCGGGTCGGCGTTCTGCTTCTCGCGCTGTTCGGCGTGCTGCTGGTGCTGCTCCCGGCCCTTGCCGCTGTGACCGGTTCCATGGCGGTGTCGGCCGTGTCGGTCTTCTACCAGGCCGGAGCGCTGGTTTTCGGGGGTGGACATGTCGTGCTGCCGCTGCTGCAGGCTGGCGTGGTGCCCCCTGGCTGGATCGGCAATGATGCATTCCTGGCGGGCTACGGTGCAGCACAAGCTGTTCCGGGCCCCCTGTTCACCTTTGCCGCGTACCTCGGGGCGCTCTCCCCCGCGCCATTGGGTGGATGGGTGGGCGCGCTGGTACTGCTTCTCGCGATCTTTGCGCCGGCGTTTCTGCTGGTGGCGGGCGCATTGCCATTCTGGGAAAGCCTGCGCCAGCGCGATGGGGTGCAGAGCGCGATGGGTGGCATCAATGCCTCTGTTGTTGGCGTCTTGGTCGCCGCGCTGTACGACCCCGTATGGACCAGCGCGATTCACTCGAAGGCGGATTTCGGCCTGGCGCTGGCGGCCTTCGGCCTGCTCGTCTACGGCCGCGTGTCACCCGTGCTGGTGGTGGCCGGCACGGCGCTGGGCGGATGGATCCTGGCGCTCTAGCCGGGGATCCGCCAACCCAGGTCGCTCAGCTCACGGCACGCTCACCAACACCGCCCTAGCCGGATCCGCCGCCGCATCGCCCTCCATGACGATCAGCTTCGCTGGGGTGGCGCTCTTTGGCGAAAGCGTCGTCACGACTTCGCGCAGCGGGCCAATGGCGGTGCCATTGGCCATGCCGGCCGCATTGGTGCGGAAGCTTGCCACGGGCGTGGCCTGTCCTGCGACATAGACGCTGTAGGTGGTTTGCGGCTTCAGCTTGAACAGGGATACTTCCAACGCGTCGACAACACCAAGATTGCGCGCAACCACAAAGCCCTTGGCATCGCCATTGACCGGCCTGAGGGCGATGTTGACCGGATCGCTGTTCGCTCTCGGCACAAGGTTCGCGGTCCCTTCGCCGCCTGGCACGGCGTTGGAGACATAGACCAGTGCCTGCGGCGCCTGGCCCACCGGCACGCGGCTCATGACCTGGTTCGTTGCGGTGTCGATCACGTCCACGGCGTCGCCGTTTTCCAGGCCGACATAGATGCGTGAACTGTCGTCGGCAGCCCAGATGCCGTGCGGCAGCGCGCCGACCGGAATGGTCGCGGCCAGCCGCGGTTCGGCCTCGGTTGTGAATACCTTGACCACGTTTTCGCCGCCCACTGTCACATAGGCGAACGTGCCGCGCGCAGTCCTGGCAAAGGCAAGGTGATTGGTGATGAAGCCGGTGTCGAAGACGCCCTTCACTTCCAGTTTTTCGGTGTCGATGCGGGTAACCTTGCCCACGTCCTTGTGCGTCATCCACACCTCGCGGAAGTCCGGCGTGAACTGCAGGAACGGTGAAAACGGGCTGGTGACATTGAGCCGCTTGACCACCTTGTGTGCCTTGACATCGATGACATCCACCACGGGGTTGAAGCTGGAGACTACGAAGGCGAGCTTGCCGGCAGGATGGAACAGCACCATGCCCGGCCCTGCCGTGGTCTGGATGCGGCGGGTTTCACGGAACGTCACCGGGTTGATGACGGAGATATAGTCTTCGCCGCGGACGACTACCCACACCTCTTTTCCATCCGCGGTAAAGAAGCCCTCATGCGGTGAGCGGCCGATATAGGCAATGCCCTTGACTTTGTTGGTTGCGGTATCGATGAACGCGACGGAATTCGAGCCGTTCGAGATCGCGATCAGGGTCCGATGGTCAGGCGAGAAGCCAAGACCATGGACATTGAGCTCGCCCTTGTATAGCGGCGACAGCACGTCCGGCCGCGCGTTGCCGAGGCGGATCTGCCCAAGCAAGGTGTTGCTCACCGGATTGATCACTGAAACGGTGTTGCTGTTCTGGTCAGCGGTATAAACGCGATCCTGTGGCTGCGGCGCGGCGACTGCGAGAGGCGCGGCCACGGCAAGGATAAGGGCATGTCTTTTCATGAGTCGGTCCTGATGCGGGCGGTGTATGTCCGTGGGTTAGCGAGGATTGGCGGCGCCAGGTGTCCTGGCCTGGCTGCGCTGGAGCCAGGCTTGCATCAGGCGGATCTCATTTTGCTGCTCGGTGATGATGCCCTGGGCAAGATTGCGCAGCTCCGGGTCCTTGCCATACAGCAGCAGCGCCTTGGCCATGTCGATCGCGCCCTGGTGGTGCGGAATCATCATGGTGACAAAGTCGTGGTCGGGGATGCCGTTCATGACTGCCTGCGCCATGCCGTGATCCATCACGGCCATGGCGTCACCCATCAGGCCGGAAAACGGCTTTGCGGTGCTGGCGACAAAGGGCGGCGGTGCCTGCCCCGGGGTGGTTTGGTGATGCCGGTGGGCATCCTGGGCTGGCGCGGCAAAGCTTGCAGCCCATAGGAACAGCGCCGGCACGATGCGTGCCGCAGTGCCGACGCCATTGCGTGGGGTTCTCCGTTGCATTGCAGGGTCTCCTGTTTTCCGGGCCTGGCGTTCACCGGCGGCCGGGGGATTACCTGCGTATACACGCGGGGCGCGTGAACTATTCCATGGAGAACCGGATATTTTTGCGCGCTAGCCGTTGGGGTACGCCGCCGCGATAGCCATGGCGCGCAGCCTCTGCACCTGGGCGGACATGTCGTGCAGCAGGTAGAGGTCGCGCCGACGCGTCCAGGACTGGCCCGATTGCGCGTCGTATTCGCCAGGCATTTCCACACCTTCCGGGGCAAAGGCATTCATGCCGCGGTCGCGCGAGGTCAGCACGCAGCGCTTGACGTGGTCACGGAAGCCAATGACCCCCACTACCCCCATGCCGGCGGCATTGTTCTGTTCGAGTTCCACCACCTTTGCGGCAACGCCATCGGTGCTCAGGTAGGTGATGCTGCCATCCGGATTGGTCACCGGCTCGATCGATACCATATCGGTCAGGCCGTACTTGGACTTCAGGAAGCGCGCAATCTCCCACTGCGCGTAGACCTTTACCGGGTGCTGCTGATAGATGGCATGGACGGTGTCGGCGAGCTTTTCATTGACGGGGCCCGGGTCCGGCAGTGCGGCCTGGTTCCCGCCATTGGTCGGCGTGTTGCCGCTTTGCGCGTTCGGCCGGTTGCCGAACCCGTACGCCACGATGCGGTTCAGCCGGGATACCGCGATGGTCGGAGGCTGCCAGGTGAGCGCAAAGTCCAGCACGTGGGGCGAGATCTGCTCCGCAGCTGCGGTGTCTTTAAGCTGAACCGCCAGGCGCGCGTTCATCTGGCGCTGCAGTTCCGTATCGGAGATCGCGGCAGGTGCGTCGGCGGCATTACCGTCCCCGCAGGCGCTCAGGATGGTGGTGGCGATCGGGGCCGCAATGGCCGCGGAGGTGGATGCAAGGAAACGGCGGCGTTCAAGCATGAGTGGACTTCATCGGATAAGAATCAGGGCGACGATGCCTTGCCGGATCAACCGGCAAGAGCGGTCCAGGCAGCTTGCCTGGGCAACGTGTCGCCTTGATGAAGGGCGTGCCCTCCCCTTACCTGCTGCCGGCCCCTGCTGGCACACCGTCCAGTACCGCCAGTATCCAAAACGCTGCCTTTACCCGCTCCGGCACCGGGAAGTTCTTGTTCGCCAGCATCACGATGCCAATCCGCTTCGCCGGCACAAAGACCACGTAGGCGCCAAAGCCATTGGTCGAACCGGTCTTGTTGACCAGCACATCGGCGGGCGATGACAGCGGCGGCTCCAGCCGGCTCACCGGGTTCGCCTCGAGCACGACCTGCGGTGAACTGCCGGCCAGCACGCTGTCGACCCGGGTGGGCCAGGCGTACATTTCCCAGCCCAGCCCCTGCACCATGTCTCCGACCTTGAAGTATCCGGTGTGCGTCCCGGCAATGGCACGCCGCAGCTTGTCGTCCAGGCCGGCGCTGTCGATGTTGGCTTCGACGAAGCGGATCATGTCAGCCGCCGTGGTTTTCACGCCGTAGGCTTCGGCATCCAGCACGCCGGGCGCCACCCGGACCGGCTTGCCGTCTTTCGAATAGCCATAGGCATAGTCGCCCATGCGCGCTTTCGGCACCCTGATGTAGGTGTGGGCCAGGCCCAGCGCCGGGAACAGCGTCTTCTCCATCAGGTCATCGAAGGGCTGGCCCATGCTGCTGGCAGCCAGGTAGCCGAACAAGCCGATGCTGGGATTCGAATACTGGCGATGGGTGCCGGCGGCATATCTGGGGCGCCAGCCCCGGAAATAGTCGACCATCGACCTGGTATCGGTGACTGCATCCGGAAACTGCAGCGGCAGCCCGCCGGCTGCATAGGTGCCAAGATCGAGCAGGCTGGTCGCGCCCAGGCTGCTTCCCGCGAGCGCCGGCAGGTATTTCCCGGCAGGGTCGGCCAGAGACAGGGCGCCGCGGGCCTGTCCATAGGACGCAAGCGTCGCGGTGAAAGTCTTGCTGACCGAGCCGATCTCGAAGAGCGTGTCGCCATCGACCTTGCGCCCGCCCGCCTTCGACGCGACGCCGTAGTTGAAGACATAGCGCTTGCCGCCGGCCGTGACGGCAACGGCCATGCCGGGGACGCCGTGCGCCGCCATCAGGGGGCGGATGGCATCGTTCACAGCGCGTTCGACCTGGCGCTGCCTGACACTGTCGGCGGCACTGGCATTGGCTGCGAAGAGGCTGCAAGCCATGGCGAAGGTGGCGATGCGGGCAACAGGAATCCGTTTCATCAGATTTGCTCCGAGAAACCTCGCCATTCAAGGCGGGGGGGGAAAGGAGCGCCGCCGAGAGGCGGCATTCCCACGTTAGAATGAGCGGCATGATTCGTGTCTACCGCTACCGGGTGAAGTCGCTCAACGGCCTGCTCAACAAGCAGAGCCGCGCGGTGAACTACGTCTGGAACTTCTGCAATGACACGCAGAAGCACGCGCTCAAATGGGGGAAGACGTGGCCGAGCGGGTTCGATCTGAACGTGCTGACCACGGGCAGCAGCAAGGAACTCGGCATCCATTCCGGCACGGTCAACGCGAAATGCGAGCAGTACGCGAAATCGCGCAGCCAGCATCGCCGTCCTTACTTGCGATACCGCGGTAGGAAGAGCCTTGGATGGGTGCCCATGAAGGGCCGCGATTTGAAACGAGAGGGCGAGGCGTTTCGCTTTGCCGGGCATACCTTCCGCGTTTTCAATAGTCGCCTGTTGCCCGAAGGCAAGGTCAGGGACGGCAGCAACTTTGCGCAGGATTCGCGCGGGAACTGGTTTCTCAACATCGTGATAGAAGTTGCTGATATGCCGGCACGCCCGATTCAAACTGGCGTCGGCATCGATCTTGGTTTGAAGGACTTCGCGACGCTTTCGACCGGCGAGAAGCTCCCCAATGACCGGTTTGGCCGGCATGCCGCCGAACGACTGGCGAAGGCGCAGCGTGCGCGAAAGCACAAGCGGCATATTGCCAAGCTGCATGCCAAGGTGGCGAATGCCCGCGCCGACTTCCAGCACAAGCTTGCGCTCGAGCTCGTCCGGCGCTTCGATTACATCGCGGTCGGCAACGTGTCGGCTTTGAAACTCGCCAAAACCAAGATGGCGAAGAGCGTCTACGACGCATCCTGGTCGTCCTTCCGGGACAAGCTCCGCTACAAAGCGATTGCGCACGGAGCCACGTTTGAGGAAGTGAACGAAAGCGGTTCTACCCAGTCCTGTTCGGCGTGCGGTTCGAAGGACAGCACGACGCGGCCGAAAGGTATCGCAGGACTGCGAATAAGAGAGTGGACCTGCAGTAGATGTGGTGTCGTGCATGACCGTGATACCAATGCTGCGTTAAACATTCTCCGATGCGGACGTGCATCGCCAGGTGTGGGAATCCCCTGCCTTTAGGCAGGGGAGGACGAGGACGTCAAATCTGACGCTTTGCGATCATGCTGGGGCGCGGCGCCGGTCCATGGCGGCACGGGCGCGCACCTGGAACGGCTGCAGAGGGATGAAGCTTAACAGCCGCAGCCGGAGCATGTGGAGTCCCGCACCGGTTCGCCCCGCCGGGCCTGCAGGGCGAACCGGACGATATCAGAGCGAGGACGGCGCAGGCTTGTCCGTGTCGATGCCGTAGCGCGCGATCGCCTCGGCCACCACCGACGCCGGCACCGTGCCCTGCGCCGCAAGCGCGCGCAGCGCCGCCACGCAGACATAGGCGCGATCGACCTCGAAGAAGCGGCGCAGCGACGGCCGGTTGTCGCTGCGGCCATAGCCGTCGGTGCCCAGCACCGTGAAGGGGGCCGGCACATAGGGCGCAATCAGCTGCGGATAGGCGCGCACGTAGTCGGTGGCCGCCACCACCGGGGCGTCGCCGGCCAGCAGCGCTTCCACATGGCTGGGGGCGATGCTGTCCTGCGGATGATGCAGGCGTTGGCGCGCGGTCTCGCGCGCCTCGCGCTCCAGCTCGGAGAAGCTGGTGACGCTGAACACCTCGCTGTCGACCTGCCAGTCCTCGGCCAGCATCCGCGCCGCGGCCTCCACCTCGCGCAGGATGGTGCCGCTGCCGAGCAGCCGCACCCTGGCGCGCCCGCCCCCTGCCACCTGCGCAAGCCGGTACATGCCGCGCACGATGTCGCGCTCCACGCCGGCCGGCATCGACGGCTGGGCGTAGTTCTCGTTCATCACGGTCAGGTAATAGAACACGTCCTCCTGGCGCTCCATCATCGCGCGCATGCCCGCGTCGACGATCACCGCGAGTTCATAGGCATAGGCCGGGTCATAGGCACGGCAGTTGGGGATGGTGGCGGCAATGATGTGGCTGGTGCCGTCCTGGTGCTGCAGCCCTTCGCCCGACAGCGTGGTGCGGCCGGCCGTGGCGCCCACCAGGAAGCCGCGCGCACGCTGGTCGCCGGCGGCCCAGATCAGGTCGCCGATGCGCTGGAAGCCGAACATCGAGTAGTAGATATAGAGCGGCAGCATGGCCGTGCCATGGGTGCTGTAGGCAGTGCCCGCGGCAATCCACGACGACATCGCACCGGCCTCGGTGATGCCCTCTTCCAGGATCTGGCCGCGGATGTCCTCGCGGTAGTACAGCATCGAGCCGGCGTCCTCGGGCTCGTACAACTGGCCCTGCGACGAATAGATGCCGACCTGGCGGAACAGGCTGGCCATGCCAAAGGTGCGCGCCTCGTCGGCGACGATGGGCACCACGCGCGGGCCGAGTGTCTTGTCCTTGAGCAGACCAGTCAGCATGCGCACCATCGCCATGGTGGTCGACATTTCCTTCTGGCCAGCGTCCACGGCGAACTGGCCGTATTTCGCCAGCGGCGGCACCGGCACGGCGTCGGCCTGGCGCCGACGCGCCGGCAGGTAGCCGCCCAGGGCCTGGCGGCGCTCGCGCAGGTAGCGCAGCTCGGCGCTGTCCTCGGCAGGGCGGTAGAAGCGCATCGATTCCAGGTCCTCGTCGGACAAGTCCAGGCCGAAGCGGCTGCGGAACACCTTCAGCGCCTCGAGATCCAGCTTCTTCTGCTGGTGCGTGGTGTTCTGCGCCTGGCCGGCATTGCCCATGCCATAGCCCTTGATGGTCTTGGCCAGGATCACGGTGGGCTGCCCCTTGTGCGCGCGTGCCGCGGCAAAGGCCGCATGGAGCTTGCGCAGGTCGTGCCCGCCGCGGTTCAGCGCGGCCACCTCTTCCGGCGTCATATGGGCGACCAGCGCCTTCAGCGCTTCGTTCTGGCCGAAGAAATGCTCGCGCCCGTAGTGGCCGTCCTTGGCCTTGTAGGTCTGGAACTGGCCGTCCATGGTCGAGGCGAAGGCGCGCAGCAACGCGCCGGAGTGATCGCGCGCGAAGATCGGGTCCCAGGCGCTGCCCCACAGCACCTTGATCACGTTCCAGCCGGCGCCGCGGAACAGCGCTTCCAGCTCCTGCACGATCTGGCCGTTGCCGCGCACCGGCCCGTCCAGGCGCTGCAGGTTGCAGTTGATGACAAAGGTCAGGTTGTCGAGTTTCTCGCGCGCCGCCAGCGGCAGCGCGGCGATCGATTCGGGCTCGTCCATCTCGCCGTCGCCGAACACGCCCCACACGTGCCGGCCCGAAGTGGCCTGCAGCCCCCGGTGCTCCAGGTAGCGCATGAAGCGCGCCTGGTAGACCGACTGGATTGGGCCCAGCCCCATCGAACCGGTCGGGAATTGCCAGAAGTCCGGCATCAGCCAGGGGTGCGGATACGAGCACAGGCCCTGCCCGCCCGCCTCGCGGCGGAAGTTGTCGAGCTGGGCTTCGGACAGGCGCCCTTCCAGGAAGGCGCGTGCGTACACGCCCGGTGCCGAGTGCGGCTGGAAGTAGACCAGGTCGCCGCCGTTGCCGGCATCGGCGCCCTGGAAGAAGTGGTTGAAGCCGACCTCGAACAGGTCCGCCGCCGAGGCATAGCTGGAGATATGCCCACCCAGCTCACCGTAGGCCTGGTTGGCGCGCACCACCATGGCAAGGGCATTCCAGCGCACGATGCCGGTGATGCGCGCTTCCATCGCCAGATCGCCCGGATAAGGGGGCTGGCGCTCGACCGGGATGGTGTTCAGGTAAGGCGTGTTGCTTTGCGCCGTGGTCGACACACCCAGCGCGGGCGCGGCATCGAGCAGCCGGCTGAGCAGGAAGCGCGCGCGCTCCTGCCCGCATTGCGCCACCACCGCCTCGAGCGCGTCCAGCCATTCGCGCGTCTCCTGCGGATCGTTGTCGCCCTCGGGCATGGCTTGGGCGAGCAGCCGGGCGTGTGGGGAGCCAAGGTCGGTCATGGGGAAGTCTCCAATGGGTTTTGTCCCATTCTATGGAGTGCCCTCCCGCATGAGATGCTGAAGTTGACTGCCCATTCGGCAGATGGCAGCACAATCCACTGCCGTTCACCGTCCGGGCTACGCGAGAATGCTGAGGCTGCGGCGTATCCCACGCCGGACGCCGGGGGGGCGCATTGCCCGGTTAGCGCGGATTGCGCAGCGGCAACGCTGTGTCGTACATCACTTGCTTGAGTGCGAAGCTGCTGCGGATGTTGGCGACGCCGGGGATGCGCGTGATCTCGTCGACGATCAGCCGCTCCACGGCCTGGACGTCGGCCACCACGGCGCGGATCAGGTAGTCGGCATCGCCCGTCATCAGGTAGCACTCCATCACGTTGGGCAGCGCGCGCACGGCGCGCTCGAAGGCATCGAGCCCCTCACGCGCCTGCCGCTCCAGCGACACGTGGATAAAGACGTTGACGTTGAGGCCAAGCTTCTGCGGATCGAGCAGCGTCACGCGCTGCCGGATGATCCCGCGCTGCTCCAGCGCGCGCACGCGCGCCAGGCAGGGCGACGGCGAGAGGTTGACGCGCGCGGCCAGCTCGACGTTGGTCAGGCTGGCGTCGCGCTGCAACGCCTCGAGGATCCGGATATTGATTTCATCCAGTTCGGGTTCCTGCATGGGGTTCCTGTATGGCCGGCTCGATGTAAAGCGCATGGCGCCCTGCCTCCTTGCGGAAACGGGGCGCCGGGCAGAGCACTAGAATACAGGCCGCGCCACGCGGGCGGCAATCTTCCGGGCTTGCGGGGTCGCCACATGGCGCTCATGGGACCCGGCCAGCAGCCGGCATCAGGTTCCCGCGCCCTCCCCGCGTGCCTGCGCCCATGCGTCCCAGTACGGCGGACTCCCGATGGCCGTGCGCACGCACTCCGCAAACGCGCGCAGCCGCGCCGACACCCGCCGGCCTTCCGGGTGGGCGATATAGATGGATTCCGGCTCGGCCCGCAGGCCGACATCGATCACTGCCAGCGCACCCTGCCGGATGGCATCGCCGGCAATAAAGGTCGGCAACAACGCGATGCCGACTCCCGCGATGGCGGCATCGCGCATCATGTCGCCGTTGTTGACGCGCAGCGCAACGGCGGCACGGGCGATCTCGGTGCCGTCCGGGCCTTGCAGGCGCCAGTCAGCCGCGCCGCGGTTGGCGTAGAAGATGCCACGGTGCTGCTGCAGCTCCGCCAGCGTAGCCGGCGTGCCCATCTGCGCGAGGTAATCCGGGGATGCGACCAGGAGGCGGTGGCTGGGGGCAAGCTGCCATGCCACCAGGCGCGAGTTCCCCAGCGGGCCGTGCCGCACCACGGCGTCATAACTGTCCGTGGCCGCGTCCACGCGCCGGTCGTCCAGGTCCAGGCTCAGCTCCAGTTCTGGATGCCGGGCCAGGAACGGATAGATGGCAGGCCCCAGGTGCATCCGGCCAAATGTGACCGGCGCGGAAATCCGCAACGACCCGGCCAGAGTGCCGCGCCGCTCGGCAACATCGGTTGCCGCCGCCTCCACTTCATGCAGGATGCGCGCGGCCCGCTCCAGGAAGGCGGCGCCGTCCTCGGTCAGCGACAGCCGCCGCGTGGTCCGGCGCAGCAGGTTGGCACCCATCGCCTTTTCAAGCTCGGCCAGGCGTTCGCTGACCACGGACTTGGACAAGTTGAGCCGCCTCGCGGCCTCGCTGATGGAGCCTGCCTCCACCACGGCGACAAAGCTGGCGACACCTTCTAGCTTGAACATTGTTCGGCATATCCGGAAAGTTGTTCCGCGATCTTCAGTCTAGTGCGAACCGCGCGCGGTACCCATACTGGTTTCACGAGGCAGCGGGACGGTTCCTGCTGCCCTACCCGCAAAACCGGCGCCGTCGACCAGCAAGTTGCCCCGCGCGCCAGACCGGAGATCGATCATGGGACGTTTGTCTGGAAAAGTTGCCATCATTACCGGCGCCAGTGCCGGCATTGGCCGCGCCACTGCCTTGCTGTTTGCCGCCGAAGGCGCCAGGGTGGTAGTCGGTGCCCGCCGCCAGTCCGAACTGGACAGCCTGGTGGCGCAGATCAGTGACGCCGGCGGCGACGCGGTGGCGCTCGCCGGCGATGTGCGGCGCGAGGAATACGCCAGCGCGCTGGTGGCGCTGGCGGTCGAGCGCTATGGCCGCCTGGATATCGCCTTCAACAACGCCGGCACGCTCGGCGAGGGCGGGCCCAGCACCGGGGTTTCGGCGGAGGGCTGGAACGACACCCTTGCCATCAATCTCACCGGCGCGTTCCTCGGCGCCAAGCACCAGCTTGCACAGATGCTGAAGGATGGCGGCGGTTCGGTGATCTTCACATCGACCTTCGTTGGCTACACCGTCGCCTTTCCCGGCGTGGCCGCGTATGCGGCAAGCAAGTCCGGCCTGATCGGCCTGACGCAGGCGCTGGCGGCCGAGTATGGGCCGCAGGGCATCCGCGTCAATGCGATCCTGCCAGGCGCCGTGGACACGGACATGTATCGCACCATGAACGACACCGCGGAGTCGCAGGCGTTCATCACCAACCTGCATGCGCTCAAGCGCGTGGCAACGCCGGAAGAACTGGCGCGCTCGGTGTTGTACCTGGCATCGGACGATTCGGCTTTCGTCACCGGCACGGCGTCGCTGGTGGATGGCGGCGTCTCGATCACGCGCACCTGACCCACCGGCGCCGGCGGCCAGCACGGCTGCCGGCGCTGCCGACTGCTTTCAGCCCCCTTCCGCTCAAGTCATCGTTCTGTCATCCGCCCCGGCCAGAATGCGCAGGTCATTCAAGTCAGGGAGTGGACATGACGCACGCAATTGAAGTCCGCGGGCTTTCCAAATCGTTCCGCGCGGACCGCAAGGCGCTTGACGATGTCACGCTGCACATCGCGCCAGGCGAGATGGTCGCCCTGCTGGGTGCATCGGGATCGGGCAAGTCCACGCTGTTGCGCCACGTTGCCGGATTCATCACGGGCGATGCCGGCGCCGGCGAAATCCTCGTCAACGGCCGCCATGTGCAGCGCAACGGCCGCCTCGCCCGCAACGTGCGCAAGGTGCGTGGCGAGATCGGGTTTGTGTTCCAGCAGTTCAACCTGGTGGGCCGTCTTCCGGTCATCACCAACGTGCTGGTCGGCATGCTGGCCCGCGTGCCCAAGTGGCGCAGCCTGCTGCGCATCTTCACGGCCGATGAAGTCCAGGGCGGGCTCGATGTGCTTGCACAAGTTGGTATAGACGACTATGCGTTTCAACGGGCCTCGACGCTGTCGGGCGGCCAGCAGCAGCGCGCCGCCATCGCCCGCACGCTGGTGCAGAACGCCAGCGTGATCCTGGCCGACGAGCCGATCGCCTCGCTCGACCCGGAATCGTCGCGTCGGGTGATGTCGCTGCTCAGGCAGATCAACCGCACGCGCAAGGTCGCGGTGCTGGTGTCGCTGCACCAGGTGGATGTGGCGATGCGCTACTGCCCCCGCGTGGTGGCGCTGCGCCACGGCAAGGTGGTCTATGACGGACCCTCTGCCGCGCTCACGCCCGGCATGCTGCGCGATCTCTACGGTACCGAAGCCGACGAGCTGCTGCACGATTCCGTGCCCGACGAAGACGTATCCACTACGGCCATGCCGGCACCGGCGATGGTCACGATGAACCTGGCGGCCGCCTGAACGGCAGCCTGTCCAGACCGCTTTCCACCCAAACCGCTTCCCACCGGAGTTGTCCATGCTTCGCAGAACCTTTCTCGCCGTCGTGGCCTCGGGCGTGGTCGCCCTGCCCGCCTTTGCGCAGGATGCCAAGAGCCTGAACATCGGCTTTATCTCGACTGAATCGTCATCGAACCTGAAGTCTGCCTGGCAGCCGCTGATCGACGATCTCAGCAAGACGCTGGGTGTACCCGTCAAGCCCTTCTTTGCGTCCGACTATGCCGGCATCATCGAAGGCATGCGCTTCAACAAGGTGCAGATCGCCTGGTTCGGCAACAAGTCGGCCATGGAGGCCGTGGACCGTGCCAGCGGCGAAGTCTTTGCATCGGTGATCGACAAGGACGGCAACCCGGGCTACTGGTCGGTGCTGATCGTCAACAAGGACAGCGACCTGAAGAGCGTCGAAGACGTGATCAAGCGCGGCAAGGATCTCAGCTACGGCGCCGGCGACCCCAATTCCACCTCTGGCACGGCCGTGCCGGGCTTCTACCTGTGGACTGCCAACAAGGTCGAGCCGAAGACGCTGTTCAAGGCCGTGCGCATCGGCAACCACGAGACCAACCTGCTGTCGGTGCTGAACAAGCAGGTGGATGTGGCGGTGAACAACACCGAGAACATGGAGCGCTATCGCATCAACACCGGCAAGAACGCCTATGACCAGGTGCGGGTGCTGTGGAAGTCGCCGCTGATCCCGGCCGATCCGATGGTCTATCGCAAGGACCTGCCGCCGGAGATGAAGAAGAAGATCCAGGCCTTCTTCGTCAACTACGGCAAGGGTGCCGAGGCCGCGCGTGAAAAGCAGGTGCTGGCCACCCTGACCTACCAGGGCTTCCGCACCGCCAGCGATGCGCAACTGGTGCCGATCCGCCAGATCGAGCTGGCCCGCGAGAAGGCGAAGATCGAATCGGACACCACCCTGGCCGCTGCCGACAAGGAAAAACGGCTGGCCGAAGTGAGCCGCCGCCTGGCTGAGCTGGACAAGGCCGCCGGCAACGCCACCAGCACGCAATAAGCCCCACCCCGACGAGGCCGGTGGCACCCCGCCGCCGGCCTCGCATCGCCTTCGTTCCCCCGCTTGATTCCGGATTGCCCCATGACTGTCACCGCCAGGCCCGGCCTGCCTCCCACACCCCGAAGTAACGTGCGCCCGCCGCGCACTTCCCTTGCCGTGATGCTGACCTGGGCAGTCCTGCTGGCCATGCTCGCCCTGTCCTGGCAAGGCGCCGACATGCGCCCGCTGGACCTGCTGCGCGACTCGGATAACATGGCAAAATTTGCCGCCGATTTCTTCCCGCCCGACTTCCGCGACTGGCGGCACTACCTGGACGAGATGCTCGTCACCGTGCAGATCGCGCTGTGGGGCACCGCCCTGGCCGTGGTGATGGCGGTGCCGCTGGGCCTGCTGTGCTCGGCCAATATCGTCCCGGCGTGGGCCTACCAGCCCGCACGCCGCATCATGGACGCCTGCCGCGCCATCAATGAGATGGTGTTCGCCATGCTGTTCATCGTGGCCGTAGGCCTGGGACCGTTTGCCGGCGTGCTGGCGATCTGGATCCACACCACCGGGGTGCTGGCCAAGCTGTTCGCCGAAGCCGTCGAGGCCATCGACCCGCGCCCGGTGGAAGGCGTGCGCGCCACCGGCGCCGGCCCGATCGAGGAGATCGTCTATGGCGTGATTCCGCAGGTGCTGCCGCTGTGGCTGTCGTTCGCGCTGTACCGCTTCGAGTCCAACGTGCGCTCGGCCTCGGTGGTGGGCATCGTCGGCGCCGGCGGCATCGGCACCGTGCTGTGGGAGATCATCCGCAGCTTCCAGTACGGGCAGACCTGCGCCGTGATGATCATCATCATCCTGTTCGTCTCGGCCATCGACATCATCTCCGCACAAATCCGCAAGGTACTGGTCTGACATCATGCTGAACCTGTCCCACATCGAAACGCTGTTTGCCGACCATGGCAATGCCTGGTACGGCGGCGAAGCCATCAGCCAGACCGAGCACGCGCTGCAATGCGCGCAACTGGCCGAGCAGGCCGGCGAGCCCGAGCCACTAATCGTCGCGGCCCTGCTCCATGACGTTGGCCACCTGCTGCTGGCCGAAAGCACCACCACCGACATGCGCCACCAGGAGGCCGCCGCCGATGCGCTGGCCGGGCTGTTCGGCGATGAAGTGACCGAACCCGTGCGCCTGCACGTGGCGGCCAAACGCTACCTGTGCGCCGTCGATCCCGCGTATTCCGGCACGCTGTCGCCCGCTTCCATGCAAAGCCTGGCGCTGCAAGGCGGCCCGTACAGCGCCGCCCAGGCCGATGCGTTCGCCGCGAGCCGCCACGCCGCCGCCGCGGTGCGCCTGCGCCGCTACGACGACCTGGCCAAGGTGGTCGACCTGGCCACGCCGCCGCTGGCGCACTATCTGGACATGGCCGCGCGTTGCGCGCGGACTGGCGCATGAACACCATGGCTGAAGCTGTACTTACCCTGCGTGAAGTGCGCGGTTCCGACTCGGAACTGCGGCACCTGTCCGCGCTGCTGGCCGCGATGGACGACGAAACGCCGCTGCCGCTGGCCACCATGCGCGAGCGCTACGCTACCATGCGCCGCTATCCGGACTACCGCTGCTACATGATGGTGGACGAGGACGAGGTGCCGCTGGGCACCTTCAGCCTGCTGGTATTCCCCGTGATGGTCCACGACGGGCGTCCCGAGGCGATTGTTGAGGCAGTGGTGGTGGCGCCGTCCGCGCGCGGCATGGGCGTCGGCAAGGCGATGATGCGCGAAGCCATGCGCCTGGCCCGTGAGGCTGGTGCGGCCAAGCTGGCGCTGTCGTCCAACGCGCGGCGCCTGCAGGCCCACCAGTTCTATCGCCGGCTCGGGTTCACCGAGCACGGCATCAGCTTCAGCATCGAAATCTGATGGCAAGGCCGTGCCGTAGGCTTCGCTTCGGCACGGGCTTATCAGCTTAATGTTGCGCTATCGGAAGTAGCCCCAACCAACCGCGCGAACGCATCCGCCGCGCTTTCCAGGGCGCCGCTATTGTCGAACTCGACCAGGCGGCACCCAGCCGGCACGGTGAATGCCTGCGCCGCGCGCGCCAGGCGCCGGGCAATCGCTTCTTCCGACTCGCGGCCACGCTGGCGCAGCCGGGTGGCCAGCACCTCCGGGCGCACGCGCACATGCACGGCGCACAGCTTCGGGTAGCGCGCCACGGCTTGCGGCAGGTACTCGCGCGAGCCATTGACGATCACGGTCAGGCCCCTGGCCAGCCACTGCTCGATCTCGATGCCGATGCCGTAATGCAGCCCGTGGCTGTGCCAGTCCAGCGCCAGGCATCCGAGCGCCTGGCGGCGCCGGAATTCATCGGGGGTGAGCGCAACGGAGGCCTCGTTGGCATCGGCCTCGCGGGTGATATAGCGATGCGCGATGACGATGCGGTCGTCCGGCCCGAGGCGCTCGCGCAACGCGCGCAGCAGCGAGTCCTTGCCGCTGCCGGACGGCCCCATCAGGTAGAACAGGCCGTGTCCGTCGGCCGCGCCATGTGCGTTCATGCGTCCAGGTACGCCGCGCCGGCGCCATCGATGGTGTTGCCATTGAAACCGTAGTGGCGAGCAACGATAAAGTCGTCGCCCGGCGCCGGCTGCACGAATACGCTGATTCCGTCCACATGAAGCGGCGCCTGCAGCAACTTGCCGCTCGCGGCCCCCAGGCGCTCGATGGCGGCGCGCTGGGCGGCAGTATCAAGCATGCCAGTCAGCGTGATATGGAAGACGAAGGTACCGAACACGTACGGGTAGCCCCATGCGTCGAGCATGCGGCGCTCTTCGTCGCTCAACTGGTCCGGTTTGCGCCGGCCGAGTTCTTCGGCCGTGGGCGGAGCGCGGAAGCGCTCGAATGCCAGTACGCTTGTATCGGCCAGCGCCTGCATCGGGGGGGATCCGCCATCGGCCAGGCACCATGCCACAAAACCCCGCAGCGCACGCAGCGCCAGCGGCGCGTCGAATGCCTCGCAGCCACGCACGAAGTCCCGTGCAGCGGCGTCGAGCATCGGGCCGTTGGTGCCCTGCGCAAGCCGGAATGGCGGCTTCAGCGTGGCATGCAGGCCGTAGTGAGCCGGGATATGGACCCATTCCGCGGGCGGCGGCGCCATGCCCGCCGGGGCGGGCAGCGCGGTGCCGGTATCGGCGTCGCGGCCCAGCCACTGGCTGCCAAATGTGCGGAAGGGATCGGAGGGCGCCAGGTAGATGGCGTAACGGTGCGCTGGCAAGGTCATGCGGCAAGGTTACCAGCGGCGCCAAACGCCCGGCGGCGGCGACTGCCCTGGTTTGTGGTCTGGACCGCAGACACGTTAGCGCAGGCAGATGACAGCCGGATGTCTAGACCAATGCCACGGCGCTCCGCCTCAATCACTGTCGGAAACCGTCAGCTGCACCCAGTCCCCGGCAAAGCGCACCACGCTGTACTGCACCGGCGCCCCGTCGATATCAACGTTCAGCGCCTCCACCTGCAGCACCGGGCGCGTCTTCGGCTGGTTCAGCAGCCGCGCCACCGGGGCGCTGGGCATGGCCGCCGTGATGCGCGACCACTTGCGCGTGTAGTCGGCAATGCCGAAATGCGCCAGCGCGCGCGACACGGATTGCCTGGCGCGCAGCACCTCGTCGATACCCGGGAAGCGCTTGAGGTCGAAGTAATGCTCGGCAACGTCGATGGTGCGCGCTTCGGTCTTGCCGATCATCTGCACGTGCAGGATCTCCGCCGTGCGCGCCAGGCCCAGTTGCTTTGCCACTTCCGGCGCGCGCACCACCTGGCTGTCGATGATCTCGGTATGCCCGCGCATGCCCTGCGCGGCCAGGTTTTGCGAGAAGCGCGTGCGGCGCCCGATCGCGTAGTCGATCGCATGCTCCTGCACGAAGGTGCCGCGGCCCTGCTCGATCCGCACCAGCCCGCTCAGCTCCAGCTCGCCCATGGCGCGGCGGATGGTGTGGCGGTTGACCGCGAAGCGCGTGGCCAGTTCAGGCTCAGGGGGCAGCTGTTCGCCGGGCAGGTACAGCTTCTTGCGGATGTCGTCCGCCAGCGCCTCGCCAATCTGGCGCCATACCGCCACGCCGGAACCCCGTTCCACTTCTCGATCAGACATCTCGCGCTGCCCTCTTGTCATCAAGCGTTCACCATTGCCATGCGATTGTGCCTCAACCGCGCCGCGATGGCCGGGTGCCCGAGCAATGCCCCGCCCCGTCATGAAACGTTCATCTGCCTGTGGTCTAGTAGCTGCGTGTTCAAGCAGTGACATCTAAACGTATAGACGTATAGGGGTGATGATGCAAAGCGAAACCGCGCAGGCCCATGCCGCCCGCGCCGCCTGGCTCCGGATCCTGGCGACGGCGCCCACCGACGCGCTCGACGGCGCTTACCAGCGGCTTGGCCAGGCGCAAGCCCTGCCGGCCTATAGGCTGCTGCGCAAGCCGGAGTCCGGCATGGCCATGGTCCGGGCGCGCGCGGGCGGCACCGGCGCCCAGTTCAACCTGGGGGAAATCACGGTCACGCGCTGCGCGGTCGTGCTGGAAGACGGCGCTGCCGGGGCCGCTGCAGGCGTGGCCTATATCCAAGGCCGCAGCGCCCGCCATGCCGAACAGGCCGCGGTGCTGGACGCGCTGCTGCAGCGCCCGGCCTGGCACCAGCGCGTGCAGGACCTTGTGCTGGCGCCGTTGGCAAGCACGCAGGCGGAGCGCGCCGCACACGCAGCGGCCACTGCCGCCCAGACCCGCGTCGAGTTCTTCACCATGGTCCGGGGAGAGGACTGAGATGACTGCCATGCAACCGATCCCGTCCACCCCCGCCGCCTCGCTGCTGCCGGGTTTCAACAACCCGGTCGACGACGCCCAGCAGGTCTTCCGCGCCGCGCTGCAGGCGTTTGCCCATCCGGGCCGGCTGCAAACGCTGCCCGTGGCCAGCGGCCTGCCCGACGGCCTGTCGCCTGCGCTGGCCGCGCTGCTGCTGACGCTGGCCGATCCCGATACCCCGGTCTGGCTGCCTGCCGGCGTGCCGGCCGCGGCGCGCGCGTTCCTGCGCTTCCATTGCGGCTGCCCGCTGACCGACGATGTCGGCGCCGCGGCCTTTGTCTGCGTGCCCGCCGGATATGCCATGCCGGCACTGGCGGACTGCGCGCAAGGCGACCCGGCCTTCCCCGACCGCTCGGCCACGCTGCTGATGGAGGTGGCCTCGCTTGCCGATGGCGACACCCTCACGCTGCACGGCCCCGGCATCGAAACCACGCAGGTGCTGCGCGTGGCCGACCTGCCCGCGGACTTCCGCGCCGGCTGGCGCGCCAACAACGCCGGCTTCCCGCTCGGCGTGGACCTGCTGCTGGCCAGCGGCGACCGATTCTGCGCCTTGACGCGCACCACGCTGGTGGAGGACTGACATGTACGTAGCCGTCAAAGGTGGCGAGCGCGCCATCCTCAATTCCTACCGGATGCTCGATGCCTACCGCCGCGGCGATACCGCGGTGCCGGAACTTACGCTGGCGCAGATCCGCGAACAGATGCCGCTGGCGGTGTCGCGCGTCATGGCCGAGGGCTCGCTGTACGACCCGCACCTGGCCGCGCTGGCCCTGAAACAGGCCGCCGGGGACCAGATCGAGGCAATCTTCCTGCTGCGTGCCTATCGAACCACGCTGGCACGCTTCGGCTACACCCATCCGGTGGATACGGGTTCGATGCGCCTGCAGCGGCGGATCTCGTCCACGTTCAAGGACGTGCCGGGCGGCCAGGTGCTGGGGCCGACCTACGACTACACCCAGCGCCTGCTGGATTTCACGCTCGAAGCAGGCCGCGACCCCGAGCCGCTGCCGCCCTCGCCCGAACCCCTCGCCGCCAGCATGCCGCGCGTGACCGGCCTGCTGGAAGCGGATGAACTGGTCGAAGCCGACCAGATCCCCGCGGGCGACCCCACGCCGCCCGACCTGACGCGCGAGCCGCTGGCCTTCCCCGCCAACCGCGCCGCGCGCCTGCAGAACCTGGCGCGCGCCGATGAGGGTTTCCTGCTGTCGATGGGCTATTCCACCCAGCGCGGCTACGGCAACTCGCACCCGTTCGCGGCCGAGATCCGCTACGGCACGGCCGAGGTCGAACTGTTCGTGGAAGAACTGGGCTTCGCGGTCACTATCGGCGAGATCGAGCTGACAGAATGCCAGATAGTGAGCCAGTTCGCCGGCAATGCCGACGAAGCCCCGCGGTTCACACGCGGCTACGGGCTGGTGTTCGGCTACAACGAGCGCAAGGCCATGTCGATGGCGCTGGCCGACCGCGCCATGCGCGCCGAAGAGCTCGGCGAAGCCGCCGACGCCCCGGCCAACGATATCGAATTCATGCTGTACCACAGCGACAACGTCGAGGCCTCCGGGTTCGTGCAGCACCTGAAGCTGCCCCACTACGTGGACTTCCAGGCCAACCTGGAACTGCTGCGCCGGCTGCGCGCGGAACAGGATGGCGCCGTGACCGCTACCGTCCAGGCGCAACCGCAGCCGCAAGAGGAGACCCTGGCATGACCACCGCCGACACCACCATGGCAACGGGCATTGCCCGCGACGACCACTACAACTTCGGCTATCTGGACGAGTCGACCAAGCGCATGCTGCGCCGCGCGCTGCTCAAGGCCGTGGCGATTCCCGGCTACCAGGTGCCCTTCGGCAGCCGCGAGATGCCGCTGCCTTACGGCTGGGGCACGGGCGGCATCCAGGTGACGGCCGCCATCATCGGCAAGGATGACGTGCTCAAGGTGATCGACCAGGGCTCGGACGACACCACCAATGCCATCAATATCCGCCGCTTCTTCGGCCGCGTCACCGGCGTGCAGACCACCGAGCGCACTGCCGAGGCCAGCATCATCCAGACCCGTCACCGGATTCCGGAAACGCGGCTGCGCGCTGGCCAGACCATGGTGTTCCAGGTGCCCATCCCCGAGCCGCTGCGCTGGCTGGAACCGAGCGAGGGCGAGACTCGCACCATGCACGCACTGGCCGAATACGGCGCGATGCACGTCAAGCTGTATGAGGACATCGCCCATCACGGCCATATCGCCACCACCTACGACTACCCCGTGATCGTCAACCAGCGCTACATGATGCGGCCGTCGCCGATCCCCAAGTTCGACAATCCCAAGCTCGACCGCAGCCCCGCGCTGATGCTGTTCGGCGCCGGGCGCGAGAAGCGCGTCTATGCCGTGCCGCCGTACACCGCGGTCAGGAGCCTGGACTTCGCCGACCATCCCTTCACGGTGGAAAAGTGGTCCAGTTGCTGCGCCCAGTGCGGCGCCACCGACAGCTACCTGGACGAGATCATCACCGACAACGCCGGCACGCGCCTGTTCGTGTGCTCGGACACCGAGTACTGCGCCGACCGCCAGGCGGCCCAGGCCGTCAAGGCCGCTGCCGGAGGTGCCCGATGAGCGCCACTCCGCTGCTATCGGTGCGCAACCTGACGCGCACCTGGGAGGGCCTGCACGGCTGCCATGACGTCAGCCTCGACCTGTACCCGGGCGAGGTGCTGTGCGTGGTGGGCGAATCGGGCTCCGGCAAGAGCACGCTGCTGCAGGCCTTGTCGATGCAGGCGCCGGCGCAGCGCGGCAGCGTGAGCTACGACATGCGCGAGTCAGGCCTGACCGACCTGGCCACGCTGTCCAGCGCGCGCTTGCGGCTGCTGGCCCGCACTGACTGGGGCTTCGTGCGCCAGCATGCGCGCGATGGCCTGCGCATGCAGGTCAGCGCCGGTGCCAATATCGCCGAGCGCCTGATGGCCGTGGGCGAGCGCCACTACGGCAACCTGCGCGAGCTCGCCGGCAACTGGCTGGAGAAGATGGAAATCGACCTGGCCCGCTTGGACGACGTTCCCGGCACCTTCTCCGGGGGCATGCAGCAGCGTTTGCAGATCGCGCGCAACCTGGTCACGCACCCGCGCCTGGTGTTCATGGACGAGCCCACGGCGTCATTGGACGTGTCGGTGCAGGCCCGCTTGCTCGATCTGCTGCGCCGCCTGGTGGCAGACCTGGGCCTCGCCGCCGTGCTGGTCACGCACGACCTGGCCGTGGCGCGCCTGCTCGCACACCGCACGCTGGTCATGCAGGGCGGCCGCGTGGTGGAGCAAGGCCTGACCGACCAGATCCTCGACGACCCGCAGCACCCGTACACGCAGTTGCTGGTCTCTTCCATCCTGCAGGGCTGACGACGATGCACGCAGAATACCCACAGAAACTGGTCGAGGTTCGCGGCCTCGGCAAGATGTTTACGCTGCACAACCAGGGCGGCATCCGCCTGCCGGTGCTGCGCGCGATGGATTTCGATGCCGCCCGCGGCGAATGCCTGGTGCTGTCGGGGCCGTCCGGCACCGGCAAGAGCACCCTCCTGCGCTGCCTGTACGGCAACTACCTGGCCACCGAAGGCAGCATCCGCCTGCGCGATACCAGCGCCGAGGGCGAGCCGTGGGTCGAGCTGACCCATGCCCCCGAGCAACGCGTGCTGAAGCTGCGCCGCGACGTGATCGGCTATGTCAGCCAGTTCCTGCGCGCGATTCCCCGCGTCGGCGCGCTCGACGTGGTGGCCGATCCGCTGCAGCAGCGCGGCGCCAGCCATGAGGAAGCGCGTGCCCGCGCGGCAGAGCTGCTGGCACGGCTGAACCTGCCGCGCCGGCTGTGGGATTTGCCGCCGGCCACTTTCTCCGGTGGCGAGCAGCAGCGCGTGAACATCGCGCGCGGCCTGATCGGCGGCCACCCGATCCTGCTGCTGGACGAGCCCACCGCCTCGCTGGACGCCGACAACCGCACCGTGGTGGTCGACCTGATCCGCGAGGCCCTGACCGAAGGCCGCGCGCTGATCGGCATCTTCCACGACGAAGCCGTGCGCGATGCCGTGGCCACGCGCCTGCTGCCGCTGCAACCCGCTACCGCCCTTGCCTGATTTGATCCCAGAACGGAGCCGGACATGTCTGCTACCTACCTGACGCACGCCACCCTGGTACTGCCGGACCGCGTGCTGCACGACAGCGCGCTGCTGATCGAAGATGGCCGCATCGCCGCCATCGAACCGGCACCCGCCGCGGTGCCCGCCCACGCCGCCGTGATCGACCTGCATGGCCACACGGTGATGCCGGGCCTGGTCGACGTGCATTGCGACGCCATCGAGAAGGAAGTGGAACCGCGCGCCAGCGTGCTGTTCCCGCTGGACTTTGCCGTGGCCCAGGTCGACCGCCGCAATGCCGCGGCCGGCATTACCACGCCGTACCACGCGCTGTCGTTCGCCGGCAACCAGTTCGGCGTGCGCAATGTCGATACCGCGGCCACGCTGGTGCGCACCCTGGCCGCGTATCGCCGCCACAGCCTGGTCGACAACCGCATCCATTGCCGCTACGAAGTCACCGATTCCAGCGCCGTGCCGGTGCTGGAAGCCCTGATGGCCGAGGGCGTGGTCGACCTGCTGTCCGTGATGGACCACTCGCCGGGCCAGGGCCAGTTCAAGACCATGGATGCCTACCTGGCCTACATGATGGGCAACCACGGCATGAGCCGCGAGGAAGCCGCCGATGCGGCCCACAAGAAGGCCGCCGCGCTGGAAGGCGCCCATGAGCGCGTCAACCGGCTGGTGGCCAGGGCGCACGCGCTGGGCATCCCTACCGCCAGCCATGACGACGATTCACCGCAGCGCATCGCCGCAATGCACGCGCTGGGCGTGCGCATTAGCGAGTTCCCGATCAACCTGGAAACCGCGCAAGCCGCGTGCGCCCAGGCGCTGCCGACCATCCTGGGCGCGCCCAACGTGCTGCGCGGCAAGAGCCAGAGCGGCTCGATGCGCGCCATCGACGCCATCCACGCCGGGGTCGGCACCATCCTGTGTTCGGACTACCAGCCGTCCACGCTGATCGCGGCCGCGTATGCCGCCGCGCGCCTGGCCGACCTGCCGCTGAACCAGGCGCTGGCGCTGGTCACCGCCAATCCCGCCGAGGCCTGCCTGCTGGACGACCGCGGGCGCCTGGCGCCGGGGCTGCGCGCGGACGTCATCGCCGTGTCCGGCGTGGCAGGCCAGCCGATGGTCACGCATACCTGGTCCGGCGGGCGGCTGGTGTTTGCGGCGGGGTATCCGTCGGTGCGGCACGTTGGCGACGCCGCCATGCCGCGCGAAACCGCGCTGCGCGAGGTGGCATAAGGAGGATTGGCGGGATTCGTAAAATTCCGCTGCGCCTCCGCCAGGCTGCTGATTTGAACAGGAAATCGAGCGCAACCTCGGTCAGCGCTTGGACGAGCCGGCGCCGGTCAGGCCGGCAACACTGTAGCGCTGGCTTGGCCGTTCGCTGCTGGCCGATGGCGGCTTCACCGGCTGAGGGACCGGATCAGGCCCCGGGGTTGAACCCCAGCGCCGTGCTGACCGCGCGCGCCTCGCGCCGGACGGCGCTGCCGATGGGCCCGTCGATGGCGGGATCAAAACCGCCGGTGGCGCCCAGCGCCGTCAGCACCGCGCAGACGCGCCCGGTGTAGTCGCGCACCGGCGCCGCCACGGCGCTGATGCCGGTCAGGTTGGTGTCGCGCACCCAGGCGCAGTCGTCGGCCTGCACCGCGCGCCGCAGCGCGCCGATGGGGTCCCTGGCATCGAGCAACGCCAGCCGCGCCGCGCTGGCCGTGGCCAGTTCTTCTTCGGCCTGGGCATGCACGCGCTTTTCATCGAGCAGCCCCAGGAACACGCGCCCGGTGGCGGACCACAGCAATGGCATCACCGAACCCGCGCGCACGTTCACCGTCACCGGCAAACCCGGTTCCTCAAAGCGCATGATGGTCGGCCCCTTGTTGCCCATCACCGCGACAAAGCAGGTCACTTCCAGTGTTTCGCGCAGGCGCACCAGCGAGGCTTCGGCCAGCCGGATCGGGTCGGCCTGCCGCATCGCCGCCATGCCGATCTGCAGCGCCTCGAAGCCCAGATGGTATTGCTGCGTGCCCGCCTCCTGCGCCACTAGCCCCTCTTCCACCAGGCTGACCAAGTAGCGGTGCACCTTGGCCGGGCTTTCGTCGATATGCGCGGCCAGCGCGGTCAGGCTGGCGCGTCCGCCCAGCCGGGCCAGTCCCTTGAGCACCGCCATGCCGGTGACGGCCGATTGCACGCGCTGGCGGCGTTCGCGCGTGCGGGGTGCGTCGGCGGGTTCGATGGGAGGTTGGGCAGCTTTCGGTCGGGGCATGGCGGGAAGGTCCGGCAAACGGAGGTCATTTCAAGGTTAACCCGCATTTAATCATTACGCAATGCGTATATGATTTACGCAAAATAGAAACACCGGTGCTGTACACCGGGCTGACCAACAAGGAGACAAGCCCCATGCCCCGCCCCCACTTCAAGCGCCTGGCCATTGGCGCCCTGGCGCTGCCGATGCTGGCCGCCATCCCCGCGCACGCCGCCGAAGCCTACCCCGCCAAGCCGATCCGCTGGATCGTCCCCTACGCCGCCGGCGGCGGTTCGGACTTCCTCGCGCGCACCATCAGCCAGGGGCTGTCGGCCAAGGTCGGCCAGCCGGTGGTGGTGGACAACAAGCCGGGCGGCAATACCGCCATCGGCGCGGCCGAGACGGCGCGCTCGGCCGCCGACGGCTATACCGTGCTGTCGGCCGACAACGGCACACTGGTGTTCAACCCCGTGCTGTACAAATCGCTCTCCTACAACCCTGGCAAGGACCTGGCTCCGGTGACGCTGCTGGGCCGCTTCCCGATGATCCTGGTGGTGGGCGCGACCAGCCCGGTCAAGAGCGCCAAGGAGTTCATCGCGCAGACCAAGGCCACCCAGGGCGGCATCAACTACGGCTCGGCAGGCGCGGGCAGCCCGCACCACCTGGCGATGGAGCTGCTGAAGGTGGAAGCCGGCCTGTCGATGACGCATGCCCCCTACCGCGGCGCCGCGCCGGCGCTGTCGGACGTGGCCGCCGGGCAGGTGGTGGCGATGATGGTGGACTACGCCGCCGGCGCCGGCTTTATCAAGGGCGGCAAGGTCCGGCCGCTGGCGGTGGCCAATGCCACCCGGCTGCCGCAGTTGCCTGACGTGCCGACCTTTGCCGAGCTGGGCTACCCGCGCGTGGAAGCTGCCGCGCTGGTGGGCATGGTGGTGCCGGCCGGCACGCCGCCGGAGGTGGTCAACACGCTGAGCAAGGACGTGGTCGCGGCAATCCGTGAGCCCGCTGTCAACAAGCGGCTGGTGGAATTCGGCGTAGAGCCGGTCGGCAACTCGCCGGCGCAGTTCAGCGAGCTGCTGCGCAGCGAGTCCACCCGCTGGACCAAACTGATCCGCGACCTGAAGATCACGCTGGACAACTGAGTCCGGCGGCAACACCGAATGGCCGTCCGGCCCTGACCGGACGGCCCTGTTTTTCGCCAGGAGTACGCAGTATGGCCAAGCCCTCCCCCAGCGCCGCGCGCAGCGGCTGCCCGATCGACCACAGCGCCTTGACCGCGCCCAACGGCTGCCCGGTCAGCCACAACGCGGCGCAATTCGATCCCTTCGGCGACGGCTACCAGCAGGACCCGCCCGAATACGTGCGCTGGTCGCGCGAGCAGGAGCCGGTGTTCTACAGCCCCGCGCTGGGCTACTGGGTGGTCACGCGCTACCAGGACATCAAGGCGATCTTCCGCGACAACCTGACCTTCAGCCCGTCGATCGCGCTGGAGAAGATCACGCCCACCGGCGACGAGGCCAATGCCGTGCTGGCCTCCTATGGCTACGCCATGAACCGCACGTTGGTCAACGAGGACGAGCCCGCCCACATGCCGCGCCGGCGCGCGCTGATGGCACCGTTCACGCCCGCGGAACTGGCGCACCATGAGCCGCTGGTGCGCCGCCTGGCGCGCGAGTATGTCGACCGCTTTATCGACGATGGCCGCGCCGACCTGGTCGACCAGATGCTGTGGGAGGTGCCGCTGACCGTGGCCCTGCATTTCCTGGGCGTGCCCGAAGAGGACATGGACCTGCTGCGCCAGTACTCCATCGCCCATACCGTCAACACCTGGGGCCGGCCGAAGCCGGAGGAGCAGGTGGCTGTGGCGCATGCCGTGGGCAACTTCTGGCAGCTGGCGGGCCGCATCCTCGACAAGATGCGCGAGGATCCGTCCGGCCCGGGCTGGATGCAGTACGGCCTGCGCAAGCAGAAGGACCTGCCCGAGGTGGTCACCGACTCCTACCTGCATTCAATGATGATGGCCGGCATCGTCGCCGCGCACGAGACCACCGCCAATGCCTCGGCCAATGCCATCAAGCTGCTGCTGCAGCATCCGGATGCGTGGCGCGAGATCTGCGACGATCCATCGCTGATCCCCAATGCGGTGGAAGAATGCCTGCGCCACAACGGCTCCGTCGCCGCATGGCGGCGGCTGGTGACGCGCGACGCCGAAGTCGGCGGCATCCGCCTGCCGGCAGGCAGCAAGCTGCTGATCGTCACGTCTTCGGCCAACCATGACGAGCGCCATTTTGCCGATGCCGATCTGTTCGACATCCGCCGCGACAACGCCAGCGAGCAGCTGACCTTTGGCTACGGCTCGCACCAGTGCATGGGCAAGAACCTGGCGCGCATGGAGATGCAGGTCTTCCTGGAAGAACTGACACGCCGGCTGCCGCATATGCGCCTGGCCGGGCAGACCTTCACCTACGTGCCTAACACCTCGTTCCGCGGCCCGGAGCACCTGCTGGTGGAATGGGACCCCGCGCAGAACCCTGAGCGCCGCGACCCGGCGTTGCTCAGCGTGCACCAGCCGGTGCGCATCGGCGAGCCGTCCGCCCACACCATCGCCCGCACGGTGGTGGTCGAGTGCGTCACGCCCGCCGCCGACGGCGTGGTCCGGCTGCGGCTGGCGGCGCCTGACGGCAAGCCGCTGCCGCGTTGGGCGCCGGGCTCGCATATCGACGTGGAATGCGGCGATACCGGGCTGTCGCGCCAGTATTCGCTGTGCGGCGATCCGGACGACGCCGCGGCGCTGGAGATTGCGGTGCTGCGCGACCCCGACAGCCGCGGCGGCTCGGCCTGGGTGCATGGCAGCGTCCAGGCCGGCGACCGCCTGCACATTCGCGGGCCGCGCAATCACTTCCGTTTCGATGAAGGCTGCAAGCGCGCCATCTTTATCGCCGGCGGCATCGGCATCACGCCGGTCAGCGCGATGGCGCGGCGCGCCCGTGCGCTTGGCATCGATTACGAGTTCCACTACTGCGGCCGTTCGCGCCAGGCGATGGCGATGCTGGATGAACTGCAGGCCCTGCACGGTGCGCGGCTGCAAGTCCATGCCAGCGATGAAGACCAGCGCGCCGACTTCGGCAAGCTGCTGGCGCAGCCCGACCCGCGCACCCAGATCTACGCCTGCGGCCCGCAGCGCATGCTGGATGCGCTGGCCGAGTGCTGCGCGGCGTGGCCGGAAGATGCGCTGCGCGTGGAGCACTTCGTATCGAAGCTGGGCACGCTGGATGCGTCGAAGGAGCAGCCCTTTACCGTCGAGCTGAAGGACTCCGGCCTGGTCATGGAAGTCCCGGCCGGCCAGACCCTGCTGAGCGCGCTGCGCGGCGCCAATATCGACGTGCAGAGCGATTGCGAGGAAGGCCTGTGCGGGTCCTGCGAGGTGCGCGTGCTGGCCGGCCAGGTCGACCATCGCGACGTGGTGCTCACGCGCAGCGAGCGCGAGGCCAACCAGCGCATGATGGCGTGCTGCTCGCGCGCCTGTGGCGGCGGCCGGCTGGTGCTGGAGCTCTGAACGCCCGCCCGTCAGGCGGTGGCGTTGAAGGCGTCGTGGTATTGCACGCTGCCCGCCGGATAGCCATCGTCGAACGCCAGTGCCTGGAAGTACTCGGGCGGCACGCCGTCCAGCACCAGCCCGGGCCGCGCGGCAAAGCCGAAGCGGCCGTAGTAGGCGGGATCGCCCAGCAGCACGCAGCCGGCGGCGCCAAGACGGCGCAGGTCAGCCAGCGCCGCGTGCATCAGCTGTGAGCCGATGCCCTGCCCCTGCAGGTCCGGCGCCACCGAAATCGGGCCCAGTCCGTACCAGCCGGTCGCGCCGGATGAGACCGTCACCGGCGAAATCGCCACGTGTCCCACCAGCCTGTCGCCGGCCTGTGCGACCAGCGACACCGTCAGCTGGCCGGCGCGGCGCAGCGCATTGACGACGAACGCCTCGGTGTGGCTGGTGTGCGGCGCCGTCAGGAAGGCGGCGGTGGTCAGCTGCGCGATGGCGTCGGCGTCGGACGGCGACTCTGGGCGGATCTGCACGGACATGGCGGGACTCGGGACTTCGATCAGGTCCTAGGAACCCGGATTCTACGCTCCCCGTTCGCACGCATGCCGCGGCCGCCAGGGCAAGCCACCGTTGCGCCGTAGGACAACGCCTGACAACGGCAGCAACGCGCCAAGGCTAAAGTAGCAGCGCGAACCCCAAGGCAATCCCGTCCCCGTTGTGTCATGCGCCCTGCCCCTGCTGCCCCCGCTGCCCCCGCCGTCCCCGATCGCCATCCTTTGCGCCATGCCGCTGTGTGCCTGGGCCTGTCCCTGCTGGCTGCGCCACTTGCCGTTTCCGCCACCGTGGCTGCCCCGCCTGCGCCGTCCCCGCCACTGTCAGGGCTGGCCACGCTGCTGCTGGGCACCGTGCGCGGCAAGCCGACCGGCATGAACGGCGTGACCCGCCTGACCGCGGGCGATGTCGACCGTGAGCTGCGCATGGCCTGCCAGGAGCTGATGCGCGCCGGCCCGCTCGACCTGGACGACACCACCCGCTTCGACGGCTGCGTGACGCGGCCGGGCAAGATCGTCGAGTTCCAGCTGAAGGTTTCGGGGGTGGATGCCGCGCGTGACGATACCCGCGCGTTCATGGCGACGGCCAAGCCGATCCTGGAGCGCGGCATCTGCCGCAACCCGGATGTGCCGGTGCTCGGCAAGCTGGGGGTCAGGTTGCGCTACCACTACGTGGCCGGGCAGAAATCGCTGGTCTTGCTGGATATTCAGCCCGACCAGTGCCTGAAGAAGTGAGGCCGCCGCACGCGCGGCGGTTCAGGATCCTTTGCCGCCGCCCAGCACCTCATCGCAAACCGCCAGCCACGCCCGCGCCGCATGCGACAGGTAGCGTCCCGGCGACCAGATATGCGCCATGGTCCAGTCCATTGCCGGCTCGGTCAGCCGAGCCATGGCCAGCGTGCCCTGGCCCTGCAGGCGCTCAGCCAGCGGCTGTGGCAGGAAGGTAGTGCCCAGCCCCGCCGCCGCCATCGACGCCAGGAAATCCCAGTGCCCGCTGCGCGCCACCACGCGCGGCTCGATGCGTGCTTCCAGAAATGCCTGCCGCAGCTTGCGCGTCAGCGAGAAGTCATCGGTCAGCATCACCAGCGGCTCATCGCGCAGCGCCGCCAGCGTGACGGTGCGCCCGCGCGCCCAGGCGGCCTTGCGCGGCCCCACGGCCCAGATCGGGTAGCGGCCGAACTGGCGCGTTTCCAGCGCCAGGCCGCTGTCGCCCGGCAGCACCGTGGCGCCGACTTCGAGCTCGCCACTGGCCACCAGTTGCTCCACCACCTGCCCGCCGTGTTCGTCCAGGGTCAGCAACAGGTTGGGATAGCGCTGCCGGAAGGCGCTGACCGCCGGTGAAAAGAACAGGTTGACCATCGGCGGGATCCCCACCGTCAGCTGCCCCCGGCCCAGCGAGGACAGGTCGGACACCTCCAGCGTCAGCCGGTGCACCACGCCCAGCGCCTCCTGCCCGCGCTCGTAGACCACGCGGCCCACGTCGGTCAGCCGCACGCTCTTGCCTTCACGGATCAGCAGCGGCTGGCCGACCTCGTCCTCCAGCTGCTTGACCATCTTGCTGATGGTCGACTGGGTGACGAACAGCGAGGTCGCGGCCTGGGTAAAGCTGCGCAGCCGGGCAGTCTCGACGAAATAGCGCAGCGCGCGGATATCGATGGGCATGGTGCTGAGGGACGGCGGGCGTGCTGCCTGCAGGCCGCTTGCGCCATCCATGAACAAAGGGAATGGAAAGACCAATATTAAATCATGAATGGAATGCGAAAGGTTTGGCTACACTTCGCTTCCACACATCGCCCCCGCCCAACTGCGCCGCCAAATGAAGCGTGGAGCGGCAGGCCACGGTGTGCCCTCAACTCCTCCTGAAGACCCCGCTCCATGGCTAGCTGGCCGAATGCACGACAGTGGCTGTTCTCGCTGAAGGCATTCGCCGCCGCGATGCTGGCGCTATATATCGCGCTGGCGCTGGGCCTGCCGCGGCCGTACTGGGCCATGGCGACGGTGTACTTTGTTTCCCATCCCCTGACCGGCGCCACCCGTTCCAAGGCGGCCTACCGCGTGGCCGGCACGATGCTGGGTGCCACCGCCGCGGTGGCCACGGTGCCGCAGCTGGTCAACATGCCGATCGTGCTGATGGGTGCAATCGCGCTGTGGATCACCGTGCTGGTATACCTGTCGCTGCTGCAGCGCACGCCGCGCAGCTATGTTTACCTGCTGGCGGCCTACACCCTGCCGATCGTCGCGCTGCCGGCCGTCAGCGCACCGGCGCAGATCTTCGATATTGCCGTGGCCCGGATCGAGGAAATCGTGATCGGCATCGTCTGCGCCGGGCTGGTGGGCTCGGTCGTCTTCCCGGCCAAGGTGGCGCCCGCGCTGCGGTCCCGCGCCGCCACCTGGCTCGCCGACGCGGCGGCCTGGGCATCGGACATCCTCGCCGGCAGCCCGCGCGCCGACGACAGCCGCCACCGGCTCGCCGCCGACATCCTGGCGCTGGACCAGCTGGTCAGCCAGCTGGCCTATGACACCGAGGGCAGCCACACGCTGCGCCATGCCCGCGCGCTGCGCCAGCGCATGACCATGCTGATGCCGCTGCTGTCGTCGCTGGAGAGCGTGCTGCAGGCGCTGCGCAGCCATCCGGACGGCATGCCGCTGCCACTGCGCGAGGCCCTGGCTGCGACGACCGCCTGGCTGGCGACCGATGCTGCCACGCCGCCTCCGGTCGCCACGGGCGGCTGGCTTGCCAATGGCTGCACGGGCGAGGTCGACTGGCAAGCCCGCCTCGCTGCCACGGCGGCGGACCAGCTGCAGCGCCTGGGCACCTTGTACGCTGAATGCCGGGCGCTGCAGCAAGGCATCGGCGACCGCAGTGCCGGCGCGCCGATGCGACGCGGCGACCCGGCCCCGGAGGCTGCCGGCCATCACCACGACCACGGCATGCTGCTGTTCGGCGCCATGTCCAGCGGCCTGGCTGTTTTCTGCGCGGGGCTGCTGTGGATCTTCTCGGGCTGGGAGGACGGCGCCGGCGCGGTCGCGGTGGCATCGATCGCCTGCTGCTTCTTTGCGGCCATCGACGAGCCGCGCCGCATGGCCGGCGCCTTCCTGCGCTGGAGCACGATCTGCCTGCTGGTGTCGTCCGGCTACCTGTTCCTGGTGGTGCCGCACGCGCACACCTTTGAAGCGCTGGCCGCGATGCTGGCGCTGCCCTACCTCGGTATCGGCCTGCTGATCGCGCGCCCGGGCTTCCAGTTGATTGCGATGCTGCTGTCGGTGAACACGGCGTCGTTCGCCAACGTGCAGGCCGTATTCGATGCGGATTTCCTCGGCACCTTCAATACCTGCCTGGCCAGCGCCGCGGCAATGCTGTTCGCGCCGCTGTGGTCGATGGCGGTACGCCCGTTCGGCGCGCGGGCGGCGGCGCACCGGCTGGTGCGCGCCAGCTGGCAGGACCTGGCCCAGGCCGCCACGCTGCGCGCGGCCGATGGTGATGCGCGGCTGGGCGCGCGCATGCTCGACCGGCTCGGCCAACTGGTGCCGCGGCTGGGGGCTGCCGGCGATCCCTTGTCGTCCGATGGCTTTCATGCGCTGCAAGTCGGCTACTGCGCGCTGGCGCTGCAGAAAGCGCTGCCGGCCTTGCCGCCCGCGGCGCGCAAGCCGGTGCGCCGCGTGCTGGCCGCGGTGGCCCGGCATTTCCGGGCACGGCTGCGCGCGGGCCATGCCGTGCCGGCGCCGGCGGGACTGGCCGGCTGGGTGGCCGACGCCATCGCCGGCGTGGCCGCGCTGCCCGCAGGTGGCCGCTCTGACCACCGCGGCACGCTTGGCGCGCTGGTGGTGCTGCAGGTCACGCTGCAGCCTGGCCCGGCGGCTGCCCGCTGATCTCCCCAACTTTCCGCTGCCGCCGAATGCTCAGTGAAATCGATCTCTATGGCGTCTTCGTGCCAGGCGTGCTGGTGCTGATGGTGCTGGCCTTCGCCGTCACTACCGCGATCCGCATGGTGCTGGCCGCGCTGGGCTGCTACCGGCATATCTGGCACCGCTCGCTGTTCAATCTTTCCCTTTACGTGATCGTCCTTGGCGCCGTGGCCGCAGTCTTTGTCGCGGTGCCGGGACTGCCTTCATGACCTTCCGACTCCGCCCCCTGCTTCCCTTGCTGCCAACGCTGCTGGCCGCCATCGCCGCCCTGCTGGTGCTGCGCCACCTGTGGGACTACTACACGGCCGCGCCATGGACCCGCGACGGACACGTACGTGCCGACATCATCCAGGTGGCGCCCGATGTGTCCGGGCTGGTCACGCGCGTGCTGGCGCGCGACAACCAGCGCGTGCAGCAAGGCGAAGTCCTGTTCGAGATCGATCGCGACCGCTACGCGCTGGCCCTGCAGCAGGCACTGGCCACGGTAGCGACGCAGCGCGCCGCGCTGGCGCAGGCGCGACGCGAAGCCGCGCGCAACCGCAATCTCGACGGCCTGGTTGCTGCCGAAGTCGCGGAACAGGGGCGTGCCCGCGTGGAGCAAGGCGAAGCCGCGCTGGCGCAGGCCGAAGCCGCGGTGCGGCTGGCCCGGCTGAACCTGGAGCGCACCAGCGTGCGCAGCCCGGTGGCGGGCTACCTCAACGACCGGCTGCCGCGCCTGGGCGACTATGTCTCGACCGGCCGCCCGGTGCTGTCGATGGTCGACGCCGGTTCCTTCCACGTGGAAGGCTATTTCGAGGAAACCAAGCTGCACCGGATCCGCATCGGCAGCCCGGTCGACGTGCATATCATGGGCGAGCCCCGGCACCTGCGCGGGCACGTGCAGAGCATCGCCGCCGGCATCGAGGACCGCGACCGCAGCGCGGGCTCAAACCTGCTGCCCAACGTCAACCCGACCTTCAACTGGGTGCGGCTGGCACAGCGCGTGCCGGTGCGCATCGTGCTGGAGGACGTGCCCACGGATGTGCGCCTGGTCTCCGGCCGCACCGCGACTGTGGCCGTTCGCGAAGCTAGGCGCGACGATGACGCCAGCCGCCGCGCGGGGCCGCGGTCGTGAGGCCGCGCCGTCTCTGGCTGGCGTGCGCCGCGGCCTGCCTGTGCGCCTGCACCACCGTGGGCCCGGACTATCGCGTGCCCGATCATGCGGCGGTGCGCACGCCCGCGGCCAACGGCCCGTTGCAGGGCGCCGAAGCGCACGGTGTGGCCATCGCGCCCGTGCCCGACGACTGGTGGCGGCTCTATGACGACGCGCGGCTCGACCAGCTGGTCGAACAGGCGCTGGCCGCCAACACCGACATCCGCGCCGCCAGCGCCAACCTGCGCCGCGCGGTGGCGCTGCTGCACGAGGTGGAGTCCGAGAACCTGCCCCAGGGCGGCGCCAGCGCCAGCGCATCGCGAGCGCAGCTGTCGGCCGAGAGCTTCCTGCAGACCACCAAGCCACCGGTATTCAACCTGGGGGACTTCGGTTTCGGCGTGTCCTACCTGATCGACTTCTTCGGCAAGCTCGCCCGCGCCGACGAGGCCGCGCTGGCCGGCGCCGAAGCCAGCGAGGCCACGCTCGACATGGTGCGCATCACCGTGGCAGCACAGACCGTGCGCGCCTACGTGCAGGGCTGCGCCGCCACGCATGACCTCGCCGCCGCCACGCTGCAGCTCGCGGTACAGCAACGCACGCTGGACGCCACCGGCCGCTTGGTCGCCGCCGGCCGCGGCGAGCCCGCCGACGCAGCGCGCGAGCGCGCCCGCACCGAAGCGCTGCGCGCTGCCTTGCCAACGCTGGAAGCCGCGCGTAGCGCCGCCCGCCACCGGCTGGCGCTGCTGCTGGGCAAACCGCCTGCGGCACTGCCAGAGGCCGAGGTGGACTGCTATGCGGAACCCACGCTGCGTGCGCCGCTGCCCGTGGGCGACGGCGCCGCGCTGCTCAGGCGCCGGCCCGATATCCGGCAGGCGGAACGCGAACTGGCCGCGGCCACCGCTCGCATCGGCGTGGCCACGGCGGACCTGTATCCATCGATCCGCATCGGCGCCAGCGCCGGGCTGACCGGCGTGCTGAGCCACCTTGGCAGCGGCCCGACGGCGCGCTGGAGCGTGGGGCCGCTGCTGAGCTGGTCGCTGCCGACCAACGGCGTGCGCCATCGCATCCACGGGCATGAAGCCGCGGCCGACGCCGCCCTGGCGCGCTTTGACGGCGCGGTGCTGCGCGCGCTGCAGGAAACGGAAACGGCGTTGTCGGCCTACACGCGTGAACTGGAACGACACGAAGCCCTGCACGCGGCGCGTGAACAGGCCGCCGAAGCAGCGCGGCTGCAGCGCCGCCTGCAGCAGGCGGGGCGCATCCCGTACCTGGCACGCCTGGACGCCGAGCGCACGCTGGCCGATGCAGAGGCCGCACTGGCTGCGTCTGAAGGCCATGTCGCCGCGCGCCAGGTTGACCTGTTCCTCGCGCTCGGCGGGGGTTGGCAGGCCGCGCGCAAGGTGGCTGACGCCAATGCGACTGGTGATGAAAAAAACGACTGATCTTTCGACGTTTAAATCATCACAGGAATGGATCAGCCTGACTAAACTTCGTCCTGTGCCGCGCGCTTCCCACGCGACGGCACCGCCCAAAAGGCGAACCCGGACGGCGCGGGAGGCAGATCCGCCATCCCCGCGCGGCCCCTCGCGGGCCATGCCGTCCACCTACCCAAAAACAGCAGACATGCATAAAAACGCTCTCAAAGCCCTCCTTGCCACGACCCTCTCGATCGCAGCACTCGGTGCCGCCGCACTGGCCAGCCCTGCCATGGCGCAAGGCCTGAACGACCGCGGCGTCGCCGCCGACCGCTACGGCTACAACCTGCACAACGGCAAGCGCGACCCGTTCACCGACGGCGCGCACGTCAATGGCAAGCGTGACCCGTTCACCGATGGCGCCCGCGTCAACGACCGGCGCGACCCCTTCACCGACGGCGCCAACCGCGCTGCCGCCGCCATGGAAGTGGCGGGCATGGACCGCAGCGGCGTGTCGGCACCTCCGGCCCATAGCGGCTCGCGCGCTTCGGCTGCCGCCTGACCGGCGCCTGCTCGCGCCACGGCAGCCGCCGTGGCGTGTCGACGGGGCGCACGGCCCCGTCTCTTCTCCGTTGCTCCTGAAGACCCTCATGAAAACCATCCTGTTCGCGCTGCTCGGCCTTGGCGCCCTGGCCGCGTCTTTTCCCGCTGCCGCCGGTCCTGACTGGGCTGTGATCGAGCGCGGCCGCGCCGCTGCCAGAACCGCTGCCGAGCGCACCGCACAAGCCCGCAATGCCACGCCTTGCGCACAGGCGGACGTTGCCGCGTCGGCGGCTTCGCCGGTTACATCACGCTGAGTACTACTGAGGTGCGCGCTCCGGTGCTAGATTGAGAAGGCGTGCCGCCGCCAGGCGCCGGCCGTGCCTGACAAGCCACCCCACCAGAAGAGCGAGGAGCCGCGCATGTCCCTTCCCCATCTTGCATCCGGACAGATCGCCAGCGTGCTGCCACTGGGCACACGGCTGGACCAGACCGCCACCCAGGCCCTGTTCAAGGAAGGCCCGCTGGAAGTGATGCGGCTGGTGCTGAAGGCGGGCAAGCATGTGCCGCCCCATGCAGTGGATGGCCCGATGACCGTGCAATGCCTGGAAGGCGAGGTGCGCGTGCGGGTGGACGGCGCCGAGCGCCAGCTGCACCAGGGCGACCTGCTCTACCTGGGGCCGAGCGTGCGCTACGACGTGACCGCCATCTCCGATGCCTCGGTGCTGGTCACGTTGGTCCTGCCCGGCAGCCGCTGAGTCGTCCGGCCTTACGCCACGACAGGCTGCCAGCGCGCGCTGGCGGCCACAAAGGCATCGATCAGCGCCGCCACCGGCTCGCGGCGCAGTGCCGATTCGCGCACCAGCACGCCTACGTCGCGATAGAGCGGCCCGCCCGCCAAGGGCGCCTGCACCACGCCCGCGGACTGCTGCAATGGCACCAGTTCGGACGGGATGATGGCGCAACCCAGGCCCGCTGCCACCATCTGCAGGATCACCGCAGGCTCATCCAGCTCCATCCCTTCCCTGACCCATAGCCGCTGCCGCTTCAGGTAGCCGTCCACCAGCTGCCCGCCGGTGCTGTGGCGGTTGTAGCGAATGAACGGAAGCGTCTCCAGCAGCGCGCGCAGGTCTGCAGGCGCGCCGGCGGGACCAATGCCAACAAAGCCCTCGCGCACCAGCGGCACCCACTTGAGGTCTGGCGGAAAGCCCAGCCGCGGCCGGATCAGCACGGCGATGTCCAGCTCGCGCGCATCCACCTGCGTCAGCAGCTGGGTGGACATGCCCGGCACCACATTGACGTGCGAGTCCGGAAAGCGCCCCCGGAAATGCCGCATCGCATCCGCCAGCAAGGTGGCCTGGACCGTAGACACCGCGCCCAGCTCCACCGGCGCGGCGTCGGCGTGCGGGCCGGCGCGGTCCTTCATCGCGGCATAGAGCTCGACAAAGCGCCGCGCCTCCGGCACCAGCCGGCGCCCGGCTTCGCTGAGCGCGACCGACTTGCCGGTGCGATCGAAGAGTACGCAGTCCAGGTCCTCTTCCAGCCGCCGGATCTGCGTGCTGACGGCCGACTGCGTCAGCGCCAGCCGCGCCGCGGCGGCGGAAAACGAGCCAGTCTCGGCGGCCACTAGGAAGGTCTGGAAGTAGCGGATCATCTATCGAAAAGTCTGATGCTCAGAGCAAAAATGATTCGCTTCATATTACGGGTTGTGCTGGCTACAATCAACGCGCAGGCCAACGCCTGCCCGCATACCGACCCCCGACAAAGGCCCCCCGCATGAGCGCGACTTCCTCTATCCCCCTGTTCCACCTGGCTTTCCCCGTGCGCGACCTGGCCGAGGCAAGGCGCTTCTATGGCGACTTGCTTGGCTGCCCCGAAGGGCGCAGTTCCGAGGCCTGGGTGGACTTCAATTTCTATGGCCACCAGGTGGTGGCGCACCTGTCGCCCGAGGAATGTGGACACCGCGCCACCAGCGCCGTCGATGGCGATGACGTGCCGGTGCGGCACTTCGGCGCGATCCTGCCGATGGCCGAATGGGAGGCCCTGGCCGAGCGGCTGCGCGCGGCGGGCACGCAGTTCGTGATCGAGCCGCATGTGCGCTTCAAGGGCCAGGTTGGCGAGCAGGCCACCATGTTCTTCCTGGACCCGTCGGGCAATGCGCTGGAGTTCAAGGCCTTTGGCGACCTGAGCCAGGTGTTTGCCAAGTAAGGCAGCGCGCGGCCGGGCTATGCAATGCGGCGCATGGCCTCGCGGATCGGGTCGGACTCGGTCGGGCGCACCAGCCGCGCCACTTCCCGCCCGTCGCGCAGGAACACCAGCGTCGGCCACAGCTTGATGTGAAACGACCGGCCAAGCCGGCGCCCGCTGCCGTCCTCGATCTTGAGATGGCGCAACGCCGGATGCACGGCAAAGGCCTCGGCCAGCGCCGGCTGGGCGCGCTGGCAGTAGCCGCACCACGGGGCGCCGAATTCCAGCACGGTGGCGCCCGGCAGCGCATCCACTTCCGTGCGGGTCGGCTCGGTGGCCGCGTATTGTTGGGTCATGGGCATGGATCTGGTCCTTTCGCGATAGCTGGCACTGATGCCATCCGCATGCCTGCCAGATTCGTTCCAGCGGCAACTCCGGGCAGGCACCGCGCAAAGAGGATGCCCCAGACCGGCCCGGCTGTGTAATTTCTACGCCGCCGTGGCGATTTCCCACCATGCCGGCAGCAGCTCGCGCACTTCGGCCGCGGCAAAGCGGTCGTCGATCAGATAGACCACGCCCTGGTCCTGCTGCGTGCGGATGACCCGGCCTGCCGCCTGCACCACCTTGCGCAGCCCGGGATACAGGTAGGCATAGGCATATCCCTGCCCGAACACCTGCTGCATGCGCGCGCGGAACTGCTCGTTGACCGCGTTGAACTGTGGCAGCCCCAGCGTGGCAACGAAGGCGCCGATCAGGCGCTCGCCGGGCAGGTCCACGCCTTCGGCAAAGGCGCCGCCCAGCACCGCAAAGCCGATGCCCTCGCCGCCTTCCGCAAACGTATCCAGGAACGCCGCCTGCGCGGCTTCGTCCATGCCCCGCGACTGCACCCAATGCGGGATGTCGGGGTGAGACTGAGCGAAGCGGGCCACGGCTTGTTGCAGGTATTCATGGCTGCTGAAGAACGCCAGGTAGTTGCCGCGCCGCGCGCGGAACTGGCCGGCCATCAGCGCGACGATGGCCGGCAGCGATTGTTCGCGCCGCGCATAGCGGGTGGAGATGCGCGCTGCAATCCGCACCGACAGTTGCTCGGCGCGGAACGGCGATGGCACTTGCACCCGCGCGCAATCGGCAGGCAAACCCAGCGTATCGAGGTAATAGGCGGCAGGATCGAGCGTCGCGGAGAACAGCGTGACCGAATGCGCGGCGGCAAAGCGCGGGCGCAGGAACGGGGCCGGGATGACATTGCGCAGGCACAGCCACGCATGGTGGCCGCGGCCGCTGCGCGGCACGCGCTGGATATCGAACAGCGAATGCGCGTCGAGCTGCTCGGCCAGGCGGCCAAAATGCAGCGCATCGAAATAGAAGCGCTGCAGCGCCGGATCCTGCGCGCCTGGATGCTCGGTCATATGCGTCAGTGCCGCCGCGCAGCATTCGTCCAGCGCGCGGCGCAAGGCGGCGGGCACTTCGGGCAGGACTTCGTAGGCGTCATCACTCTGGCGCGCCAGCGTGCTCCATTGTCGGGCCAGCCGCGTCAATGGCTTGCGCACGACGGCCGGCGCGCTGCGGCGCACCTCGCGCAGCGATTGGGGGTCGAGTTCCGCGGTGTACATGGCGCGGCCGCGCTCGACCAGGTTGTGGGCCTCGTCCACCAGCACGCTGGCGCGCCAGCCATTGGCCGCGGTCAGCGCGTACAGCAACGCGCTGCGGTCGAAGTAGTAGTTGTAGTCGGCCACCACCACGTCGCTCCAGCGCACCAGTTCCTGCGACAGATAGTAAGGGCAGATCCCGTGTGCCAACGCCAGCGTGCGCACTGCGGCGCGGTCGCGCACCGGCACGCCGCGCGCGGCTTCGCGTGCTGCCGGCAGGCGGTCATAGAAGCCGCGCGCCAGCGGGCAGGACTCGCCATGGCAGGCCAGCTCCGGATGCTCGCAGGCCTTGTCGCGGGCCACCAGCTCCAGCACATGCAGCGGCTGCGCGCCATGGCCGCGCAGCGCATTGGCGGCGTGCAGCGCCACGCCGCGCCCGGTGGAGCGGGCCGACAGGAAGTAGACCTTGTCGATGCCCTGCCCCGGCATGGCCTTGAGCACCGGGAACAGCGTGCCGACCGACTTGCCGATGCCGGTGGGCGCCTGCGCCAGCAGGTGGCGGCCCGCGCGGTTGGCGTTGTAGACCGCCTGCGCCAGTTCGCGCTGGCCCGGGCGGAAACCCTGGTGCGGAAAGGCCAGCTGCGCCAGCGCGCCATCGCGTGCCTGCCGATGGGCCAGTTCCGCCTGCGCCCAGTGCAGGAACTGCTCGCAGGTCTGCACGAAGAAGGCTTCAAGCGCCTGCGCAGTGAAGTGCTCCGCGACCGGGTGCTCGCGCTGGCTGATGATGTCGAAATAGACCACCGCGATCTCCAGCCCGGGCAGCCCCAGCTTGCGGCATAACAGGCAGCCGTAGACCTTGGCCTGCGCCCAGTGCAGGTGGCGGTGGTTGTCCGGCACGGCGGCATCGCCGCGCACGGTCTTGATTTCTTCCAGCCGGTTGGCGGCGGGATCGTAGCCATCGGCGCGGCCGCGCACATGCAAGGGGCCGAAATCGGCGGCAAGCGCCACCTCGGCCTGGTAGCCCTCCACGCGCCGGCTGGTCACTACGGCATGCCCGGCCACGCCCTCCTGCGACGATGGCGTCGGCACGAAGCGCAGGTCCAGGTCACCCGCCTTGGCAGTGAACTCGCACAGCGCGCGCACGGCCACCACGTAGGCCGGAGCGGCTGGCGTGGCAGGCGGGGCTGGAATGGGCGGCGGGACGGCAGACACAGGAACGGGGCGCGGCAATAACTGTATGAATATACAGTATCACGCAAGGGCGTTACCGCGTGACGGCCGCTCCGGCATAAGGAAAGAGCAAAACGTTATTTCCATGTGCCCCACCCGCCGCTCTATATTGTCTGGCTTACAAGACAACAACTACCTGCCGGCAAGCCGGCGGCGGACCATGACCGGAGCACAACCTTGACCCGCGGCATCACCCTTGGCGACACCCTCTCCTGGCCCGCGCGCTATCTGCCGCGCAAGACCGCGCTGGTCAGCGGCATCGGTGCCAGTCGACGCGCGTGGACGTATGCGGAGCTCGATGCCGAGGTCAACCGCCACGCGCACGCGCTGCAGTCGCTGGGGATCGGCAAGGGCGACGTGGTCGCGGCCTTCCTCTACAACACCCCGGCCTTCGTCTTCACGCTGCTGGCCACGGCGCGCATTGGCGCGGTCTACAACCCGGTCAACTACCGCCTGGCTGCGCAGGAACTGGCCTACATCCTGAACGATGGCGGCGCCAAGGCAGTGCTGTTCGAGCAGGAAGGCGCGGGCGTGGTGGAGAAGGCCGCCGAACTGGCGCCAGGCACCGCGCTGCGTATCTATGCCGACCCCGATGCCGCGCCCGCCTTCGCCACGCACCGGCTCGACACGCTGGCCGCGGGCCAGCCGGCCACGCCGCCCGCGGTGACGGTCCATGAAGACGACCCCTGCATCCTGATGTACACCAGCGGCACCACCGGCCGCCCCAAGGGCGTGGTGCACACCCATCGCAGCAAGCTGCAGCATAACGCGATGATGCACCAGGCCATGACGCTGTCGCGCGAGGACGTGGGCCTGTCGGTCGCGCCGCTGAACCATACTGCCGAGCTGCATACCAGCTTCCTGCCCCGCCTGCAGGTCGGCGCGACGCAGGTGCTGCAGCGCCGCTTCGACGCGGGCGAGGCCTGGCAACTGGTGGAAAGCGAACGCGTCACGCATTTCTTTGCCGCCCCAACCATGGTGGGCATGCTGCTGAACCATCCGGATGCCGACGCACGCGACGTGTCTTCGCTGCGGCTGGTCGAATACGGCGGCGCATCGATGGCGCCGCACCTGATCCGCGAGTGGGACCGCAAGGTCGGCGCCGGGCTGGTGCAGGTGTACGGCACCACGGAGATGGGCCCGTGCATGTCGGTGCTTTACCCACATGAGCAGCTGAGCCACGCTGGCTCGGCAGGCCTGCCCGCGCTCGGCCATGAACTGGTGGTGGCCAGGCTGCGCGACGACGGCGAGCCGACCGACCCCTTGCAGCCGTGCGCGCCGGGCGAAGTCGGCGAAGTGCTGGTGCGTGGCCCCTGCATGATGCAGGGCTACCTGAACCGCCCGGATGCCAATGCGCGCGCGCTCGCGCACGGCTGGTACCACACCGGCGACCTCGGCAGCCTGGATGCGGACGGCTACCTGTGGATCCGCGACCGCATCGACTACATGATCAATTCCGGCGCGGAGAACGTCTATCCGCGCGAGGTGGAAGACGCACTGATCGAACACCCAGCCGTGCTGGAGGTAGCCGTGCTGGGCGAACCCGATCCGACCTGGGGCCAGGTGGTCGGCGCCTATGTGGTGACGCGCGGCGACGCACCGGTCAGCGCGGCGCAGCTCGACGCCTTCCTGCTGCAGGGTGACCGGCTGGCAGCCTACAAGCGCCCGCGCCGCTATCACTTCCTGGACGCATTGCCCAAGACCACCAGCGGCAAGATCCAGAAGCACATGCTGCGCGCCGGCGCCACGGCCTGAGCCTCAGACTAGGCGCGCGTCATAATGCCAGCGGCGCAGCTTGACGTAGGCCAGCCGCGCCGCGTCGGGGTGTGCCGGGTTGACCAGCACGTTGTGTTCTTCAGGGATGACGATAGAGGGCACCAGCAGCAAGGCGCTGGTGCCCGCGGCGGTCCAGGCTTCGCCGGTGTCGAGGCTGGTCTTGCCGGCGGGAATGGCATCCCATCCAACGGGGGCGGTGTCCGCGCTCAGTTGCTGCGCCGCCGCCCATAGTTCGTCAGGGATGTCGATCCGGACCAGGTAGCGGTTCAGTGGCAGCCCGCCCGCGCCCAGGTGGACCAGTGTTTCCAGGCAAGCCAGCGCGATGCTGGACGCCGCATAGATCAAGGGCGTGCCCTGCCGGTTCCAGCGCCCGCCGGTGGCCTTGGCGCCGGCGCCGCTGGCATCGTCCGCGGTGTAGTCTGGGGTGTCGGTCGCGATCCGCCAGGCTGGCCTCACGCGTACGCCCCGCTCTGCATCCTGGCCACTAGGTCGGAAACGATGCGCTGGCCGGCGAGCGTATCCATCAGCTCAGCGGGGCGGCGCCCGCCCAGCGCCGGCGACGGCTGCTCCAGCCACTGCGCCACCCACTGTGCCGCGCTGAAACCGCGCGGATCGCCCGAGCTTTCCACCAGCGCCTGGACCTGCCCGACCAGCCGCGCCATGCCCAGCACACGCTCGCTCTGCTCGCTCGACAGGTTCTGGTGCGCCCGTGCCTTGCGGTCCACAGTGGCGCGCGGCAAATCCAGTGTCTTGATCAGCTGCTCCTTGGTCGTGCCCATGGATTCGGCCAGGCGGGTCAGGTCTGAAGCCGGCACGCCTTCACGAATCGCGCGGATGACCGACATGGCACCTTGCGTCGACAGGCTGGCCTCATAGACGGCGACATAGTTGTTGACGCTCAGCTCGGGCGGTGCCGGGCGTTCATGAGCCAGCGGATAGCGGCCTTCGGGAGTGAGCGTGAGCGGCATGGCAGACCTCATCAAATGAGCATTCAGTATAGCTCAATTGACAAAAGCCGCCTGCGCACCCGCCATGCATCCGTTGGTGGTTGCCCTGCCAGGCGCACTATAAGCCCCGCGTGTACCGCCGGCTGCCCTTGCCGGCGGCCAGTGCAGCGCGGGCCGGCCGTGTGCGGCGGACTGCCGGACTGGCGGGGCCGGCGGCGGCCGTGGATGCGGCATCCGCCTGGTCGCGATACTCGGCCAGCAGGCTTTCCCGCTGCCGCACCCGTTCTTCCAGCACGGCGAGCGTCTGGCCAAGGCGTGTCATCTCGCTGCCCTGGCGCGACGCGGCCTCGGCGGCACGCGTCAGCCGCTCAACGGCCGCCTTGCGCTCGGCTTCCAGCAGCTTCTGGGCTTCCCTGGCCGCCACGCGCGCGGCATCCAGCTCCAGCGCCATGCGGCGCTCATTGGCAGCGGCGCGCTGGGTCACGGTTTCCCGCTCTTGGTCCCACGCCGCCCGCTGCGCGGCGAAATCCTGCTGCATCGCGTTGTGTGCCAACAGCGCCGCGGCCGATTCTGCGCGCATGGTCTCCGCCTGTTGCTGCAAGGCGGCGGTCGCTGTTTCAGCACGCACGGCGCGCTCCGTGGCGTCGTCTCGGGCCCGTGTCAGTTCCGCCATGGCCGTCTCGGCCCCTTCCAGTCGGGCCTGCATGACCTGGCGTTCCTGCGCCAGCGCCTCGCGCTCCTGCTCCAGTGCCGCCCGGGCCTCGGCCAGCGCCGCCTCACGCTGCACCAGCGCGGCCTCGGCCGAAGCCTTGGCCACCTGCAGCGCCGCTTCCCACAGGTAGCGCGCTGCCTCCGTGACTGGCTCCGGGCATCCTGGTGCGGGCGCAAAGCCCTGTGGATCCTGGATACGTCCACCCAGCGCTGCAAACCAGGCATCCAGGTGCGGGCTGACCGTATTGGGCGAACCCCGCCCCAGGTGCAGGCGGATGCGTTCGATGGTGGGCCGCTGGCCGGCCTTGAGCAGGCTGTCGGCGGCCTGCCAGACGTCGTCTCGGGTAATGCCACGGCTGCGGAGGGTTTCCATAATGGGATCCGGCAAAAGTCTGTGAGGAAGACAAATAAGGTTCGATAATGGAGAGTTATCGGCTGTTATTTGTCTTTTCCGTATGATATATTACAGCATACATCATATTTAATATGGTAAAAACCCGAGAAGCCCACGAGGCCTACTTTCCACCGATCGCATCCGATGTCGAACTACCGGCGCCGCTTCGCCCGTCCGAACTGGATCCTCTTGCCGAGCAAGCGGCCAATGCCCTGCGCCGCGAAGGCGAATCCCAAAACACGGTGGCGAGCTACCGGTCCGCATTGCGCTACTGGTCTGCCTGGTATGCCCTGCGCTACCGTCAACCTGTGCGGCTCCCGCTCGCGCCTGCCGTCGTCATCCAGTTCATCGTCGACCACGCCACGCGCCAGACGCCGCAAGGCCCTGTCTGCGAGATGCCTACGGCCATCGACCAGGCGCTGGTCGCTGACGGATACAAGGCACGACCCGGCCCGCCCGCGCTGTCCACGCTGACCCACCGGCTGGCGGTACTGGCCAAGGCCCACCGTCTGCAGGCCCTGCCCAACCCCTGTGCCGAAGCTGCGGTGCGCGAACTGATGGCCGGCATCCGGCGTGCCTATGCGCGCCGCGGGCAGCGGCAGGCGCGCAAGGCGGCGCTGACCCGCGATCCGCTGCTGCGCCTGCTCGATACCTGCGATGACTCGCTGCGCGGCCTGCGCGACCGCGCGCTGCTGCTGTTTGCGTGGGCCAGTGGCGGGCGCCGCCGCTCTGAAGTCGCGCGCGCGACCCTTGAGCACCTCACCCGGCTTGGCCCGGGTGACTTCGTCTATGCACTGGGCTGGTCCAAGACCAACCAGTCGGGCAACGAGCACGCCGATACCGCCAAGCCCGTCACCGGTGCCGCCGGCCAGGCGCTGGAGGCATGGCTTGCGGCCGCCGGCATCAGCAGCGGGCCGCTGTTTCGCCGCATCCGCCGCGGCGGGCATGTGGCAGAAGCTTTGTCCGATGCGGCAGTCAGCCGCATCGTCAAGACGCGCTGCGCACTGGCGGGACTGGAGGGCGACTACTCGGCGCATTCACTGCGCTCGGGCTTTGTCACGGAGGCTGCTGCGCAACAGGTGCCGCTGGCCGAGACCATGGCCATGACCGGCCACGCGAGCGTGTCGACGGTAGTGCGGTATTTCCGCGCCGCGGACGCGCGGCGCTCGCGTGCGGCCGACCTGCTGGCGCAAGCGCCGCAATCCGCCGAAGGCGACTGACGGCGGCTTGCAACTGGCGCCAATCATGCCGCGCAGCCGGCGCAAATACGGGTATTTCGCTAGCTGGCAGCGCTGGCTCGGGCTGCGGGGGGTGCCTATACTGGCAGCGCGCCGCACAGTGCCAGGCATGGCCGGCCGCGCCCGGAGAATCCGGCAGGCAATCGCCACTGGCACGATGTGCAGCGGCGGCCCATGGGATGCCATTGCGCACCACCTGCCTGGACCGGAACAAGCAGAAACGCGGAGAAGATGGGGATGCCCAACGAACAATTCCTCGCCACCCAGGAAACCCGGCGCTCGGGGCTGAAAGCCCTGCGGGCTGCCTTGCTGCAGGTTCACAAGGAAGTCATCGGCTATGACAGGACCCAGTATGAGCGCCTAAACGGCCCGATTCCGGCTGGCCTGTTTGTGCAACTGGTGACTGAAGACAACTACTTCCGCTGGCTCGACCCGCTGTCGCGCCTGATCATCGAGATCGACGAAGAGCTGGAGGCCAAGGAACACCACGACGAAACCTGCCGAGCAGTCGGACGCGCCGCGGAAAGGCTGTTCAGCGACGGTTCTGACCCGGCCTTCCGCAAGCGTTACCAGGAAGCCCTGCAGGACGAGTCCGGCGTCATCGTGGCGCACGGACGGCTGATGTCGGTGATCGGGCAGCTGCGCCAGTTGCCATAGCACGGCGGATTGCGCGGGCGCGTTGCGCGCCCCACGGTATAGCCTGCCCGCCTACTTCGCCGGTTTCGGTTCCGGCCCGGGTTTGCGCGGCGCATGGGTATCGACAGCCACGGGGTCGCTCGCCGGGAACGTCTCTTTCAGCGCCTCGTCCAGTTCGCGCTCGATCAGTTCATCCTTGCGCTGTTGTTCACTGGAGGCCGGCGTCTGGTGCTTCTGCGTTGCGGGCTTGGTCATGGCGATGGGGCTCCGTTGGCGTCCATGAGCGGATGGTAATCCCGTGCGGGCCGCCTTGCCATCACGGCGACGCATGGTCATCGGCCCCTGCCACCGTGGCCGCCACCGCGTCCGCCTCCATGCCAGCCGCCATTCCTGTGGCCACCACCGCCATGCCAGTGATGCCCGCCGTAACCGCCGCCATGGATATAGGTAAAGCTGCCGTAGAAGCCACCGTAGCCGGGCCAGGCACCGTAGTACGGGTAGTACGGCGCAACCGGGTAGCCATCGTAGTAGTAGGCAGACGACACCGGATAGGCCGGATAAGCGGGGTAGTAAGGGTCACCTGCATAGGGATAGGCGACGCAGCCAGCCAGCACTGCCACGCAGAGGGCCGCTCCCAATCCATATCGCATGATCTGCTCCTCACCGTGGCGCCGGTATTCGGCTGTCTGACAGCAAGTTAGACCGCGCCGCAAGCCTCACAATTCCTCGAAATGCAGCCGCGTCCTGATGACGTGCGGGCATCGACGTGCGCATATCGGGACAATTCAACGCCCTATTTAGGAAATATCCGATATTCAGATGAGAAACAACAGAATGCAGTCCTCTTGCACCCGGCCCGCGGGTGCCCCGACTGAGCCAGGTTGCCCCCCTTTCTGGTTCCTTACACTGCCACGATGGTCCCCGCCATTGTGGCATTTTTTTCGCCGCGTTCCTGCTGCAGGCGCTACAGGCCCTTCTCGACCATGTCGAGCAAGCGCTGCCCGAGGATCTCTGCCTGCTCCCTGGCGCGGCTGCGCAGCGGGCCGTCGATCAGCAGGATGGCGAGGCCATGCACGGCCGACCACGCCAGGTACTCCGCGCCCGGCCGGCGCTCGGGCGGCAGCACGCCGGCTTCCACCAGCTTGTCGAGCGCCGCGCCCAGCAGCTGGAACGGATTGAGGCCGCTGTTGCCCGCCTTGGCCGGGTCGGCATCGTCTTCCACTTCATTCGGCACCGAAAACGCGGTGCGGAACAGTCCGGTCTCGGCCAGCGCAAAGCGCAGGTAGCCGGTGCCGACCGCACGCAGGCAGGCACGCGCATGCGCGGCGGCCCCGCGGCCCGGCCGCAGCCCGCCGATTTCACCCTCCATGGCAATGGCAAGCGACGACAAGGCCGAGGCCCGCACCGCCTGCAGCAGGTCCTGCCGGCTGGCAAAGTGCCGATACGCGGCATTGGGCACCACACCGGCACGGCGCGTGGCCTCGCGCAGCACGATGGCGTCGGGGCCACCCTCGCGCGCCAGGTCGATGCCGGCGTCCAGCAGCGCGCGGCGCAGGTCTCCGTGGCGGTAGGTGGCGCGCGCCGGGGGCGCGGGGACAGCCCGGGTCATGCGGACCCTCTTGAATATGGATAACGGTTCATGATGTGCATACGCTTATAGTGAACAGTGTACACAATCAAGCGAAATCAAGTCTGTCGCAACGAGGATTGCAGGAATCAGCGGACCGGAATGCGGGCTTCAGAGGATTGGCGCGAACAGCTTGGCGACGTGCATCGCCACGCGCAGCGGCGCCGGCGCGTCAAGGAACTCGTCTACGCCGATGCGCCGGGCCTGGGCGAAGTCGGCTTCGAGCATGGTGGCCACGCTCGCGGCAAAGCCCTTGTCGGCGGTCATCACCATCAGCTCGAAGTTGAGCCGGAACGAGCGGTTGTCCAGGTTGGCCGTGCCGACAGCCGCGGCTTCGTCGTCGACCAGGATGACCTTCTGGTGCAGGAAGCCCGGCTGGTAGCGATACAGCTTGATGCCGGCGGACACGGCCTGGTACGCATAGATGGTGGAGGCGGCATAGACTACCAGGTGATCGGGCCGCGCCGGAATCAGGATGCGCACATCCACGCCGCGCAGCACGGCCAGCCGCAGCACCGCAAACACCGCCTCGTCCGGCACGAAATACGGCGACGTGATCCACAGCCGGTGGCGCGCCGACTGGATGGCCTCGACAAAGAACAGCGAACAGGTCTCCTGCGCGTCGGCAGGGCCTGACGGCACCACCTGGCAGGTCATGCGCCCGCCCACCTCAGGCGGCGGCATCAGCAGGTGCGGCACCTCGCGCGCGGCCCAGAACCAGTCTTCGGCAAAGGCCATCTGCAGGTCCAGCACGGCGCTGCCGCGCAGCGCGATATGGGTGTCGCGCCACGGCGCCAGCGGCGGGCGTTCGCCCAGGTATTCGACGCCGACGTTGTGGCCACCAACAAAAGCCTCGCTGCCGTCGACGATCACCAGCTTGCGATGGTTGCGAAAATTGAGCTGGAACCGATTGACAAAGCCGCGGTGCGTGGAGAACGCCCGCGCATCGACACCGGCCTCGGTCAGCGTACGCACGTAGCGGCGCGGCAGCGCGTGGCAGCCGATGCGATCGAACAGGAAGTACACCTTGACGCCGGCCCGTGCACGCTCACACAGCAGCGCCTGCAGGCGCTGGCCCAGCGCGTCGTCATGCACGATGAAGAACTGCACGATCAGCACCTGGCTGGCCCGCGCGATCGCGGCAAAGATCGCCTCGAAGGTCTGCTCGCCATTGACCAGCAAGCGCACGTCATTGTTGGCCAGGCACGGCATGCCGGTCAGCCGGGGCAGCGCACGCATGCAGACCTGCGCCGGCGCATGGACCACGCAGGCGCTGCGCGCCTCGCGCTCGCGCGGGGTCATGCCGTGGCGCAGCTCGCGCAGGTGGTCGTCATTGAAACGCCGCGCATCGACGTAGCCGGCGAAGGTGCTGCGCCCGAAGACCAGGTAAGGCACCAGCGTGAAGTACGGCATCATCAGCAGCGACCCCGCCCACGCGATCGCGCCGGGCGCGGTGCGCACCGTCATGACGGCATGCAGGGCGGCCACCACGCCGACGACGTGAAAGCACAGGACGATGATGGCGATGACACTCGGGCTCTGCAGCATCGGTGGGCTTGAGTCCCCGGACCAGAACGGGATGCGCGCTATTTTGGCACACCCCGCCCGGATGTTGACAGCACGGCGCCCATAACTTCAACGCGGCTGCCTTCTTTTTTGGCACGCCGACAGCATCACGGTGCCAGGCCGTAGTCTGGCCACTGTTCCCTGGCTTGTCCACAGGAACTGTGGACAACTTTCCATATCGCCATCGGCCCCGTCGACACGCGCTCCGTCACGCCAACAACGCGAGCGCCATCAAAAAAAAGCAGAAATTTCAGAAATGTCTGATTGTCCTGTTGACCGCACTTTTTGTACGCTTGCTGCTTGCGAGCGGTAGTGCTGCGTGCGTGCGCGCCTGCCTTCGTTCCATCGCGGTCCGGCCGTCCCTGCCAAGCTCTCGTATTTCGCCATCGATGAATATTGCGCGGCTCATGGACAAGTCGCCCCAACTCCGGCCGGTGCCGGAACTGCTGGCACGTTCCGGTTATCGTTGCAACGTGTTTGAATCGGGCCGCGACCTGATCCACGGTGTCAGCCAGGTACCGTTCGACCTGCTGCTGATCGATGACGAGTTGCCGGACCTGCCAGCCGTCGACGTTATCCGTGCCGTGCGCTGTGCGCGCTCACGCGATGTGCCCATCATCATGCTTGCGGCCGACAGCAGTGAAGATGGCCTCGTCGATGCACTCGAAGCCGGCGCTGATGACTACGTATGCCGTCCGCTCAATGCGCGCGTGCTGATGGCACGCATCACGGCGCCGCGCCGCCGGGTGACCGGTGAGCGCCTGCGCCAGGGCCTGGTGGTGCGCGTCGGCCCCTATCAGCTCAACAGTGTGGGCCGCTTTGCCACGCTGCGCGACGAGCGCATCGAAATGACGCCGAAGGAATTCGACCTGGCCATGCTGTTGTTCTCCAATGTCGGCCGGGTCCTGTCCAACGACCGCATCCAGCAGGATGGTGTGGCGGCATGAACTGGCGCCGCTGTCACGGGCACTGGCCGGACTGATCTCGCGCCTGCGCAAGACCCTGCGCATCGGCATCGCCAACGGCATCGTCATCACCGTCGTCTACGCGCACGGCTACCGGCTCGACGTACTGGAAGGGGGCGACGCGCCCAGGCTGCCCGCAGTGGGCCGCCGGGTCACCAGACGCAGGCAGCCGGACCGCTAGACCGACAGCGTCGCGGCCAGCGACAGGAAGTCCAGCACGGCCATGCCGGTTGCCGAGCGCTTGGCCTCGCGCTTGGCCGCCGCCGCCGCGGCACCGATATGCTGGCTGCCCAGCCGCTGCAGGCCCGCCACGCCCTCGCCGCTCACACACACCACGCCAACCGCCATCGATACTGGCGCAAAGAAGACCGGCCGCCCGTGCCGGTCTTCGCCATGCATGCCACCGGCGCTGCGATCGGCGGGCGAATACATGGCGCGCGCCGCATCGTTGAAGCGCCGGATTGCCGCTTGCAGGCGCGCGGCCCAGTCGCTGCTCTGGTACAGCACCAGGAAATCGTCGCCGCCCACATGGCCGAGAAAATCGCGTGCGGGATCACAGGCCTCGGCCAGGATGGCGGCCGCGCCCTTGAGCATCTCATCGCCCTTCCAGTAGCCATACTTGTCGTTGAAAGGCTTGAAATGGTTCAGGTCGACATAGCAGGCGCGGAACTCGCTGGCGGCTTCGATCAGTCGCTCGATATGCTGGTTCAGCGGAATATTGCCGGGCAGAAAGGTCAGCGGATTGGCGTAGCGCGCCGCCTCCATGCGCACTTCGGTGATGGCCCGGATCAGGTCGGCGCCGGTGCCCAGGCCGATATAGCAGCCCTGTTCGGTGATCACGAAACCATCGGCAAGCGAACGCGTGTTCTCGCCGGACAGGATCTGCGCCATTTCCTCCAGGCTGGCGCGATGGTCAAAGCAGGCCGGCTCGCGGTTGGCCATGGCGATGCAGGCCTTCTTGCCATACAGCTCGCGATGGAACGGCGCCGCGTAGCGGTCGACAAAGGCCTGGCGGCTGATGATCGCCAGCGGCCGGCCTTCGTCATTGACGACGGCCACGGCCTGCAGGTCGGGCTGGTCCTGGAAGACGCGCAGCACCGCATCGTTGCTGGTGGCAGGGGACACGGTCGGCGCTGGCCGCAGCAGGCGCCCGGCGGTGATGCCCGACCAGCCTGAGCGCACCATTTGCGGAAACACGGCGATATGGCGCGACGCCAGCGCCTGGTGCACGTGCAGCGGCGCCTGCGCGGCCGGCCGCGCCACGGGCCGGCCCACGTAGTAGCCCTGGGCGCCGGTCACGCCCAGGTCGCGGATCACGGCGAGCTCGTCTTCGTCTTCGATGCCTTCGGCGATCACGCGCCCGCCAAAGGCGCTCATCATGCGCAGCAGCGCGCGCAGGATTTCCAGCCGGCGCGAACAGGAAGCAATGCCCCGCACCAGCGATTTGTCGATCTTGACGAAGTGCGGCGACAAGTGCGCCAGCAGGTCGAGGTTGGCATGCCCGGTGCCGAAATCATCCAGCGCGTATTGCATGCCGAGCTCGCGCAGCACCGCCATCGCCTGGGCAAAGCTGGCCGCATCGCCGATCGGGGTCTGTTCGGTGACTTCGATCACCAGGCGCGATGGCGCAATGCCCGCTTCCAGCAGCGCCGCCATCAACCGCCCGCGCTCGGCCAGCAGGTGCCGCAATGTCATGGGGCTGAAATTGAGGAAGAGCTTGCCGGGCAGGTCCAGGCTGCGCCAGGCGGCCAGCGCGGTGCGCGCCGCGTGGATCTCCAGCGCCATGGTAGCGGCAACGCCCTGCGCCAGCCGGAACAACGCGTCGGGTTTCGCCCAGGGCGAGCCGGCCGGGCCCCGGATCAGCGCCTCGTAGCCAAGAATTTCGGCATTGTCGGCCTGCACGATCGGCTGGAATACCGCGTGCAGCGGCGGCAGCCGTGCACGCGCCAGTGCCGCCGCGACGGGGGTGCCAGAAGATGCGACAGGTGCGCGGTCGTGCGAAGGCGTGGCGGCAGGCAGGCCTGTCATGGAGGAAATCCGGGGGTGGAGCAAGATGGGCGAGCGACATTGCATGACATGGAGATGACAGCGTGATGACAAAGATCCTCATTCCATGTCACGCCGGCGTCACGTTGATGACCGACCATCCGTGCGCCGCCTGCGACCGCCCCGGACAGAGGACAGCGCGTGCGGCAATTCGGGTCAAGCCCGGGCCGTGCATCCTTCTGGAGCCAGCGTGCCCGTTTGGAGTCTTCTCCGTGTTGCAAGTCATCAAGACACACCTGCCCGGCCGCAGCCGGGCAGCTGCCCCCGCGCGGCTGTTCGCGCGGCTTTCCGCACGACTGGGCCGCCTGCCGCTGGTGGCGCGCCTGTGCGCCGCCTTTGCCCTGGTGTACCTGTTCGGCGCCGCCGTCGGGTTGACCGGCATCGCCAACCTGGTCTCGATCAAGGCGCGCACCGACACCCTGTACCAGCACGACATGCACGGCGCCATCTCGGCCGAGCGTGCGCAGTCGGCGCTGGCTACGCTTGGCCGTGCCCAGCTGGCGCTGACCATGGCCACCAGCAGCACCGAGCGCGACGATGCCGCCGCCGACATCGCGCGCGGCCTGTCGCAGCTCGATGCTGCGCTGGCCGGCGTACGCCAGGCCGCCGCGGCACAGGCCGCGCCGCTGCTGCGCGAACGCCAGCGCGCCGGCGAGCTGGTGCAGGCCTACGTGGCGCTGCTGCGCAAGCAGCCACTGGACTCGCTGCAATTCGACAGCGCGGTCTCGGTCGACGGCCACTTCGTCACCGAACAGCTGCAATCCCTCAGCCGGCAGGTGGAAGCCGTGCGCCAGCAGCAGGAACAAAAGGCCGCGGCCACGGTGGCCAGCGTGGCGGCCAGCCAGCTGCGCGCGCAGGCATGGATGGCCGCCCTGCTCGGCGCCAGCCTACTGGCGGCCGCCGCGCTGGCGTGGATCGCGGCGCGCAGCCTGCGTGCCGAGCTTGGCGGCGAGCCGCGTGACGCCGCCGAGATCGCGCGCCGCATAGCCGCCGGCGACCTGACCGCCACCATCGCCCTGCGCCCGTCGGACCACAGCAGCATGCTGCACCACGTGGCCGGCATGCGCGACCAGCTTGCCGGCGTGCTGGCGCGTATCCAGGCCAGCGCACAGGAGATCACCGCGGCCGGCCAGCAGATCGCCGAAGACAACCAGGCCCTGTCGGCGCGCACCCAGCAGCAGGCCAGCGCGCTCGATGCCACCACCGGCAGCATGCAGGCACTGGCCGCACGCGTGGCCGACGCGCACGCCCAGGCCACCGAATCGAGCCAGATGGCCAGCCAGGCACGTGCCGCCACCGATGCCGGCGCTGCCGTGGTGCAGCAGATGCGCGGCGCGATGGATACGCTGCACGGCCACTCGCGCCATATCGCCGAGATCGTCGGCGTGATCCAGGGCATCGCCTTCCAGACCAATATCCTGGCCCTGAATGCCGCCGTGGAAGCGGCCCGCGCCGGCCCCGCCGGCCGCGGCTTTGCGGTGGTCGCGCAAGAAGTGCGCGCGCTGGCCCAGCGCAGCGCCGATGCGGCGCGCGAGATCGGTGGCATCGTCGGCACGGCTACACATGAGATCGAGCAAGGCGCGCGCCTGAGCGCCAGCGTGGTGGTGGCGATGGACCGCATCGCGGCTACCGTCGGGCACAGCCATGCGCTGGCCGAGGCGTTGCGCACGATTGCCGACGAGCAGGCCGGCAGCGTGCAGGCCGCCGGGCAATCCGTATCGCAGCTGCGCCAGACCGCCCAGCAGAACGCGGCGCTGGTCGATGACCTGGCCAGCCAGGCAGCCCGGCTGGACCAGCAGGCAGCGGCGCTGGCCGACGATGTGGCCCGCTTCCGCTTCTAGTCTGTGTCATCTTTGTACCGGCCAGATGTGTCTGGGCGAAACATTTGTCATGGCGGCGTAACCGGCATTTACGTCTTCCCCGACAAAGTTACAGATCTGTTTCAACTGAACCCGCGCCGGTTACGTGTCAGCCTGCCCCTGGCGAGTAATCTTGGTTCACACCAACTGAACTGGCACCCGCACAGGAAACCATGGCTGAACGACTCATCATGCTGGACGTACCCGGCGTCCTGTATTCCGACCGCTCCCGCACCCGCCTCGGCGGCATTCCGGATTCGGGCACGCTGCGCGACGTCCGGTTCTTTGATCCTGTCGCGCTGGGGTTCGTACGCAGGTTGTTCGGCGTGGCCGGCGCCCGCGTGGTGGTGTCCGACGCCTGGCGCCGCGGCACGCCCGCGGCAATCCTGCAGCAGCTGGACCTGCAGGTCGAAGCCATGACCCCGCCGGCCGCAGGCGGCCATGGCGCGGAAATCGAAGCCTATTTCGCCCAGGGCGCCATGCCGGTCCACTACGTGATCATCTCCTGCGCCGCCCCGGAGTCGATGCCCGAAGCCTTGCGCGAGCACCTCGTCACCGTTGACCCGGCTGCCGGGCTGACTCTGGAGAACTTCCAGCAGGCGCTAGGCATCCTGGGCGTGGCCTGCCCGTCCACGGTGATGCCCGCACCGAAACTGGATGCCGGCCTGAAGGCCAAGCTGGCCCAGCTGCAGCAGCTCGCCCGGGAAAATCCGGCCCGCTTCGACGGCGCGCGGGCACCGGCACGCAAGCGCACGCCTGTCCACGCCTGATCCCGCAGCAGCAGCACATCCCGACGGGGCGCCCAAAGGCGCCCCGTTTGCATTGGTACGCCCTGCGATCCCGTATCATGCTCGGTTTCACCGGAACGCACAGTCAGGACGCCGCCATGCCTCACCTCGTCATCGAACTCACCGAAAACACCCGCCTGAACTGCTCGCAGGAAGAGTTGCTGGATGAAGCCAATGCCGCCCTGCTGGCTTCCGGACAGTTCCAGGAGGCGGATATCAAGTCGCGCTGCATCACGCTGTCGACTTACCGCCAGGGCGTGGACGCGGTCGAGCGGGCCTTTGTCCACGCGCGCCTGTCGATCCTGGACGGCCGCGACACCGCCGTGCGCCAGGCACTGGCGCAGGCCGTCTGCGACGTGATCGCCGAAGCGGTGCGGGCTGGCTCCGGCACCGGCCAGGACGTGCAGGTGTCGGTAGAGGTCTGCGAGATGGCGCGGGCAACCTATGCCAAGCAGGTGGTGGCCTGAGGTAGCGGACCGGAGGGTGGCCGTCAAATAAAGAACCCGCGGCCATTGCGGCCGCGGGCGGAAGCTTCAGGAAGGCTCCGGAAGCTCTGTCATGGGGAGCGCCCCCGCACCCATGACCTGACCGATTCTAGCGGGGCGCCCGTGCTTCCAGTTTGACGCAGGTTAAACTTGTTCCAGTCGGATCCGCTTGCGGCCAGCCTGGCATGAATCACCCGGCGGCCGCATCAACCCGGGTCGGTCACTTCCTGCGGGGCAACGGCAGCGCGCACCGGCGCCAGCCCGTCCCTGCCCTCCGCGCCATGGGCGTCGTCGGCAAGCACGGACCGCACAATCTCGGCAAACGCCGCGTCCGCTTCCGGCATCGGCAGCAGCATCCAGACGTGGAACATCCCCTCGCCCTCGTGATACCGAAGCGGCAGGCCTTGCTCGTCGGCCATCTGGCGGAACTTCCTGCAGTCGGGCAGCAGGATGTCATGGGTGCCGATGAACAATGTGGTGGGCGGCAACCCGCGCAACACGCCGTGCATGGGACTGACCTGCGGCAAGGTCACCGGATCCGCGCCGGCATAGACGCGCCCGCATTCAATGCCCCCGGGGCGTGACAGCATCGGGTCGAACGGCTCCAGGGCATCGATGCCGGGATTGTCGCCGGTGGCATCCAGGAACGGCGACATCAATACCAGGCGCCGCGGCAGCGGTTGGCCGCTGTCGCGCAGCACCTGTGCCAGCGCCAGCGCCATGCCACCGCCAGCGGAATCGCCCATGACGGTCAGGTCTGCACCCGGATAGCGCTGCTGCAGCGCCTGCCACAGCGGCACCATGGCCGCGAACACGTCGCGGTGAGTATGTTCCGGCGCCAGCGGATAGACCGGCACCGTCACCGCGCAGCCAAGCGCGTCCACCAGCTTGCCGACGAAATCCCAGTGCTGGCTGACGATATCGAAAACATAGCCGCCGCCGTGCAGGTAAAGGATATGACGGGCCTTACCGTGCGCAGGCCCGCTCCTGGGCTGCACGGTGTAGACCTCCATCCCGGCGATCCGCTCCTCGCTGACCGCGTGCCGCGCGAGCAGGCGGCGGGACGGATAGGCGCGCCCGGCGATACGGCGCCGCCGGATTTCATCATGGAGCGCCTGGGCGCTGGCAAACCGCCGCTTGCGCCGGACCAGGCGCAAGGCAAGCCGCCACAGCTGGCATTGCAGACTTGGCATCGTGTCTCCTCCCGCGCCGGTCTGTCGCCGGCGGCTGAAAATGCAGGAACGCGCGGCACGTATTGCGCTCACGCATAAAAAAAGGAGCCGGCAAGCGGCTCCTTTTTTGTCAGGACAATGTGGCGCAGATCAGGCTGCGGCGTCCTTCAGCTTCTTCAGCGGACGGACCTTGACCTTGACGCTGGCCGGCTTGGCCGGGAACCAACGCTCTTCACCGGTGAACGGGTCCTTGCCGAAGCGCTTCTTCTTGGCCGGCACTTGCTGCGCCGTGACCTTCAGCAGGCCGGGCAGCGTGAACTCGCCAGCGCCCTTCTTGTTCAGCGCGCCGATGATGGTGGTTTCCAGGTGGGCCAGCACCGTCTTCACGGCCTTGGCTTCCAGTTGGGTCTGAGCTACCAGGTGAGCGACCAGGCTCGACTTGTTGAAGGTGTCCTTCAGCGGGCGCGCAACGGGCGCAGCGGCCGGAGCAGCCTTCTTGGCCGGCGTGGCCTTCTTGGCGGCAGCCTTCACGGGTGCCTTGGTTGCCGCAGCCTTCTTGGCAGCGGGCTTGGTTGCAGTCTTCGCGGTCGGTTTCGCTTTGGTCGCCATATCGATATTCGTAAGTTGAACAAATGGGTGTCGGCAGGTGTTTCGCATTGCTTCTCAGCGTTGCGCAATCGTCTTCTCGACGCCCACTGAATCATAGCGGAAAGTACCGTAAGTCAAGGGGTTTTCGTGCATGCGAAACGTAAAACCCCGTGAAAACCCCGGGTTTTGTCGCGGCTTTGCCTCAGTGGAAACGCGAATACGGCCTACGTACCCCCGTTTTGGCGTTCGCGTCAGCCGCTTCAGGTGCCTGCGCGCGCAGCGATGCGCGTGCCGCGGCGCTACCGTTTGCTGCCTGGTCACCCGTGCAAAGCGCCAGCACCGAACCCGCGAAGAGAGTGCCGAGCGCAATCATCGCCAGGCTTGCATCGGCATGCCACCATGCCTGCCAGGACGCAAGCAGGCCGGCCTGCATGCCGAACAGGCTCGCCACGCACAGCAGTGAAACCGGCACGCCGGCCGCCAGTGCGAGCCAGCGCAGGCACCTTGCGCGCGGCGAAGACAAGTGGCGGTTGGGTGTCGATACGGGCGGCATGGGCGGGCTCTCTGGCAGGATGGCTGTGATGGCGGCCATTGTCCGTGCCGGCGGCTGAACGCCGCCTGAGGGTTACGTTCAGCCCGCATTCAGGCAATTTGATGCAAACTCCGGCCCATGAAGTTCAATTTCCCGGCCCTCCTGAGCCCGCGCATGCTGGTCGCTGCGGCGCTGCTGGCGCTGGCGGCGATGCCGGCCGCGCACGCCGACAAGGACGCCGACCGCGCCCGCGCGGCCGTGCAGTCGGGCGAAATCCTGCCGCTGTCGCGCATCCTGGAAACAGTATCGCGCCAGTACGCGGGCGACGTGATCGGCGTGGAGCTGGACCGCGATGACGGCATCTGGCAGTACGAGGTCAAGCTGCTGTTGCCCGGCGGTTCGGTGGCCAAGCTCGAGTACGATGCACGCACGGCCGCCCTGCTCAAAGCCAAGGGGCGTGGGCTGGAAGACGCCCGCCGCAAACCCTGACCGACAGGAGACCCCGATGCGCATCTTGCTGGTCGAAGACGAAGCCGCCCTCGCCGCCCAGGTCCGTGCCAGCCTGGCCGACGCCGGCTATGCCGTCGACGTGGCCGCGGACGGCCTGGACGCCTGCCACCTGGGCGAGCAGGAGCCCTACGACGCCGTCATCCTGGACCTGGGCCTGCCGCGGCTGGACGGCCTTTCGGTGCTGCGCCGCTGGCGCGCCGCGCAGGTCAGCGTGCCGGTGCTGATCCTGACCGCGCGCGACAGCTGGACCGAGAAGGTCGAAGGCATCGACGCTGGCGCCGACGACTACCTGGCCAAGCCATTCCGCATGGAAGAGCTGCTCGCGCGCATCCGCGCGCTGATCCGGCGCGCGCACGGCATGCCGGCGCCGGAGCTGCAATGCGGCCCGGTGCGGATGAATCCGCGCGCAGGCACGGTCACCGTCGACGGCACGCCGGTGGCGCTGACCTCGCATGAATTCCGCGTGCTGGACTACCTGATGCACCATCCCGGCGCCATCGTCAGCAAGACCGCGCTGACCGAGCATATCTATGCCCAGGACTTCGACCGCGACAGCAACACCATCGAGGTCTTTGTCGGGCGGCTGCGCCGCAAGCTTGGCGTGGACGTCATCGAGACCGTGCGCGGCCAGGGCTACCGGCTGCGGCCGCCGTCGCAGCTGCAGCCCTAGATGCCCGCCCGCCTGCGCCGGTCCCTTGCGCTGCGCCTGCTGGCAGTGGCGGCGATCTGGCTGGCAGCGGCGCTGGGCGTCAGCGGCTGGCTGCTGTCGACACTGTTCGAGCGCCACGTCAACAACACCTATGTGCGCCAGCTCGACCACCAGTTGGCGGGCCTGGCCGCGGCGCTGGACTGGAGCGCCGACGGCAAGCTGGTCCTTACCCGTACCCCTGCCGATCCCCGCTACGAGCTGCCCTACTCCGGCACCTACTGGCAGGCGCGCGCGCCGGGCGCGCTGCTGCGCTCGCGCTCGCTGTGGGATACGGAAATGCCGGTGACGGTGGAGCGCCGCCTTGCCGGCGCCCAGGCCGACGTGCGCCCGGGGCCCGGCAACCAGTCGTTGCTGGTGGTGTCCCGGCAACTGGTGCTGCCGTCCGCGGATACCCCGGTGGAGATCTCGGTGGCGCTGGACCGGACCGAGCTGCGCGCCGCGCGCCGCAGCTTCAACCGGACGCTGGCGTGGTCGCTGACGGCGCTGGGGCTGGGGCTGATGCTGGCGGTCGCGGCGCAGGTGAAGTTCGGCCTGGCGCCGCTGGCGCGGCTGCGGCGCGCGCTGGGCACAATGCAGGCGCGGCGCGAGGCACGCCTGGGCGGCGACTGGCCCACCGAAGTCGAACCCCTGGTTGCCGAGATCAATGCCCTGCTGGCACGCAATGCCCAGGCGCTGGAACGCTCGCGCCGGCAGGCGGCTGACCTGGCGCACGCGGTCAAGACGCCGCTGGCAGTGCTCGCCAACGAGGCCGAGGCGCTGCCGGGGGCGCCGGCGCAAGCCGTGGCGGCGCAGGTCGAAGCGATGCGCCGGCAGGTCGACCGCCACCTGGCGCGCGCCCGCGCCGCGGGCGCCGCGGCGGCGCGCGGCGAGCGCATCGATGCCGGCCCGCCGGTACGCGAGCTGACGCGTGCACTGGCGCGGCTGCACGCTGAGCGCGCGCTGGCGCTGACGGTTGAAGGCTCCGGGCACTTTGCCGGGGACCGGCAAGACCTGATCGAAATACTCGGCAACCTGCTCGACAATGCCTGCCAGTGGGCGCGCACGCGCGTGCGCGTCACGCTGCAGGAAGCGGATGGCGAGCTCGACATACTGGTCGAAGACGACGGCCCGGGCATGCCGCCGGAGGCGCAGGCACTGGCCACCGCCCGCTATGGCCGGCTCGATGAGGCCGCTGCTGGCAGCGGCCTGGGCTTGGCGATCGTGACGGAAATCGCCGCGATGTACGACGGCAGCCTGGCGCTGGCATCGAGCCCGCTGGGCGGGCTGGCGGCGCGGCTGCGGCTGCCGGCGGGGTTGCCTTGATCAGTGCGCGCGGGCGGCCATGGCCTCGCGCGTGTCGCGTGCCAGCCCCAGCGCAAAGGCGGTTTCCGCCACCAGGAACAGCGGACCGATCAGCAGGCCGACCAGGTCGTCGACGAACGCCGGCTTGCGCCCCTCGTAATAGTGGCCGATGAACTGGATCACCCATCCCGCCACGAACAAGCCAACGCCGATGGCAAGCCACCAGGCGGTGGGCATCGCTGCAATATGTGCGCCGGCATAGAGGAAGAACGCCAGGATGGCCGCCATCGCCACCCCGAACACCAGCGACAGGCGCAGGTAGAACAGGCACGACAGGATGTACAGCAGCATCGCCGGCGTCAGGTAGGCAGAGCCGTCGCCCAGCGGCAGCGCCGGGCGTGCCAGCAGCGTCGTCACTGCCAGCACGATCATCGGGATGCCGATGAAGTGCGTAAAGACGTTGCGCGGGTCGCGATGGTAGGCAGCGTAGTTGGCCAGGTGTTCGATCAGGGTTTTCACGGGGGCGTCTCCTTGTGCGCAGGCGTGCGCGTGCCGCCTGCTGCTGCGCGGCGGGCGCGATGTGGATTTATAGTAGTGGGCGCGCACCGTGCGGTCTGTCAGGTTTTTGACAGTCGGCACAGTCGCGCGTGCCCTTGTGTGTCCCTGCTGACACCCGGCACAGCCCCATATGAAAGGAGACCGGCATGGGACTGGCGAGCCCGCCGCAACGCCCCCGATCGCAACTCGCCGGCACACTGCCCGGCACGGTGCCGCCGCGCGACGATTCACTTGCTGCCGTACGTGCCGGCGCGTGGTTCAGCCAGTTGCCGCCGGCGCTGCGCCAGGCACTGCTCGATGATGGCAGCCTGCGCCGGCTGGTGGCCGGCGAGACGCTCTTTGCCCGCGGCGACCGCTTCGACGGCCTGTATTGTGTCGCCAGCGGCACCATGCAGATCCACGCCAGCGGCGAATCGGGCAAGGCGGCGTTGCTCGGACTGCTGGAGCCCGGCACCTGGTTCGGCGAAATCTGCCTGTTCGACGGCCTGCCGCGCACCCACGACGCGCGCGCGGTCAGCGCCACGATGCTGTGGCACGTGCCGCGCGCCAGCCTGGAGCGGCGCCTGGCGCAGCAGCCGGCATGGTGGCAGGCCTTCGGGCAATTGCTGGCCGCCAAGACGCGCCAAGCCTTCAACTATGTCGAGGAAGCGCAATTGCTGCCGCCGGCGGCGCGCATCGCCCGCCGCCTGGCCGCGATCGCCCATGGCTACGGCAACCTGCCGCAGGACCAGGCCACGCAGCGCGTGCGCATCCCGCAGGAACAGCTTGCGCAGATGCTGGGCCTGTCGCGCCAGACCGTGAACCACGCGTTGCGCGAACTGGAAGCGCGCGGGCTGCTGCGGCTGGAGTATGGCGGCATCGAACTGCTTGACCTGCCGGCGCTGGAAGCGCTCAACTGAATGCATCGCACCGGAGCCCCGCACACCATGATAACCCTGGACGCCCCCCAACTGGACGCCTGGCTGGCACGCCTCGGCATTGCCGCCCCGCCCTCGCCCACGCTGGAAGCTCTAGATATCGTACTGGCCGCGCACCTGGCCAGCATTCCGTTCGAGAACATCGATCCGCTGTTGCGCCGGCCTGTACGGATCGAACTGGATGCGGTCTTCGACAAGCTCGTCACGCGCCGGCGCGGCGGCTACTGCTTTGAGCTCAATACACTGCTGGCGGCCGGGCTGGGCGCGCTCGGCTACGCCGTGACGCCGCTGGCCGCGCGCGTGCGCTGGGGCGTTCCCGACGATGTGCCGACCATGACCTCGCACATGCTGCTGCGCGTGGAAGTGGCGCATCGCAGCTACCTGGCCGATGTCGGCTTCGGCGGCCCCACGCCATACCGGGCGATGCCGCTGTCCGAGCCGGCCGATGACAGCTTCCCTTACCGTCTGGCCCCTTCGCCGCCGGAGGCCACCGCCACCGCGTTCCACAGCTACGATCTGGAGGCGCGCGGCGACACCGGCTGGATCAAGGTCTACCGCTTTGACCTGACGCCGCAGCCGTGGATCGATTTCGTGCCGCGCAACTGGTATGTATCGACGCACCCTGACAGCGTGTTCCTGCAGCGGCTGATGGCCGCGCGCACCGACGGCGGCACCCGCGTGACGCTGGCCGACGGCGACCTGGCCGAGCGCGCACCGGACGGCACCGTGCGCCGAACGCGGCTGGCCTCGCCCGAGGCCGTGGTGCAGGCCTTGTCGGATCGCTTTGGCGTGCTGCTGGACGATGACCTGCGGCGTGGCCTGGCCGACGCCCTGCCAGCGCTGCTGGCGCCCGCAACGGCATCCTCCGGCACCTGAGGCGCCATGATTGCGCTATGCAGCATGTCTGCCATGCACGGCGCGCATTGCCCGCAGAAAGAATCCTGATATGGCCGGCGCGCGGCACCCCGGCCTGTGGACTGGTGCCAGCGGCGCCACCATAATGTCCTGGCGATGCTGCCTGCGGGCACGTCGCCAGGACAAAGCCGGCCCCTGACGCCGGCGCAGCCATACAGGAGACTCCATGTCATTGTTTGATCTGACGGGCAAGGTTGCCATCGTCACCGGCTCCTCGCGCGGGATTGGCCGCGCCATCGCCGAGCAGATGGCCGTCCAGGGCGCCAAGGTGGTCATTTCTTCGCGCAAGATCGAGGCCTGCCAGGAAGTGGTGGATGCCATCAACGCTCGCCACGGCGCCGGCACCGCGATCGCGGTCCCTGCCAATATTTCTTCGAAGGACGACCTGCAGCGCCTGGTCGACGAGACCAACCGCGCCTTCGGCAAGATCGATGTGCTGGTCTGCAATGCCGCGTCCAACCCGTACTACGGGCCCATGAGCGGCGTGTCGGACGACCAGTTCCGCAAGGTGCTGGACAACAATGTCATCTCCAACCACTGGCTGATCCAGATGGTGGCCCCGCAGATGATCGACCGCAAGGACGGCTCGATCATCATCGTGTCGTCGATCGGCGGCCTGCGCGGCTCGCCCACCATCGGCGTGTACAACATCTCCAAGGCCGCCGACTTCCAACTGGCGCGCAACCTCGCCGTCGAGTTCGGGCCGCACAACGTGCGCGTGAACTGCATCGCGCCGGGGCTGATCAAGACCGACTTTGCGCGCGCGCTGTGGGAAGATCCCGAGCGCTACAAGCAGTCCACCCAGGGCGCCCCGCTGCGCCGCATCGGCGAACCCGTCGAGATCGCCGGGGCGGCGGTCTACCTGGCGTCGGCGGCCAGCACCTTCATGACCGGCCAGGCGCTGGTCGTGGACGGCGGCGTGACCATCTGAGCGTCAGGCCCCAGCGTTGCGGGCGCCGGCCTTCACGCCGGCGCCCGCCGCTTTCCTGCATTTCCCTCAACCTGCAGTGCAGTTCCGGGAGGCAGTCATGTCGAGCAATCCGCAGTTGGCCGGCACCTGGCCGGTCATGTCGCTGGCCGAGGCCCACGCCCGGCTTACCGCGCCCGGCGCGCCGTTCGAAACCGAAACGCGCGTGATCCGCGGCATCCCCACCACAGTCTGGAAGAACGCCCCCCCCACGCTGCGCGAGCTGTTGCTGAATACGCGCGCGTTTGCCGACCGCACCTTCGTGGTCTACGAGGACGAGCGCGTCTCCTACGATGCCTTCCGGCGCGCGGCCATCGCCCTGGCCCATGCACTGGTGCGCGACGGCGTGCGCAAGGGCGACCGCGTGGCCGTAGCCATGCGCAACCTGCCTGAATGGCCGGTGGCGTTCTACGGCGCGCTGCTGGCGGGTGCCATCGTGACACCGCTCAATGCCTGGTGGACCGGGGCCGAGCTGGAGTATGGCCTGGCCGATTCGGGCAGCCGCGTGGCGATCGTCGATGCCGAACGGCTCGACCGCATCCTGGAACGCCTGACAGGCTGCCCGGCGCTGGAACGCGTCTATGCCTCACGTGTCGGCGGCACCGCCTCCGAGCCGCGTGTGGCCCCGCTGGAGAGCGTGATCGGCACCCCGGCTGACTGGGCCGCGCTGCCAGACCAGCCGCCGCCACAGGTCGATATCGATCCGGACGACGACGCCACCATCTTCTACACCTCGGGCACCACCGGCAAGCCCAAAGGCGCGCTCGGCACCCACCGCAACTCCACCAACGTGGCGGTCGCCGGCAGCTTCAGCCCGATCCGCAACCTGTTGCGCCGGGGCGAGCCGATTCCCGCGTCACGCTGTCGGCATCGAGCACCACCATGTAGCGGTACTTGCTGCCCCAGCGGCGGCAGAAGTCGGCCACGTTGCCGGTCTTGCGCTTCACGCGGTGGCGGCGCCAGCGGTAGAAGATGCGGCCGAAGCCGCCGACGGCGCGGCACAGCTCCATCCACGCGTCATGCTCGGCGGTGCGCAGGTCCGGATTGCCGCTGTCCGACAGCACGATGAAATCGAAGTTGGACAGGTGACTGGTGCGCGCCAGCGATTCATAGGTGGCGCGCAGCCCGGCGAACACGCGCGTCACGTCCTCATTGCAGATCGGCATGATGATCGCGGTGCGCGCCTCGGGCGCGATCGGCCCGTCGGGCGCGGCCGAGCGCGAGATCAGGTGGCGGTCGCCGCCCTTGGCCAGCACCAGGAAGCCCATCATCGCTGTCCAGAAGCCGGCCGACACCCATGAGAACAGGACGGCGAACAGCACCAGGATGGCGATCTCGAGCGGATCGGCGCCATGGTACGGCAGCACATTGCTCATGAAGTACGTAGCCAGCACGGTCTGGATCACGACCAGGCCCAGCAGGAACCAGCGGCGGTGCGAGCCAGCCGGATGCCATTTGCCTTCGGCATCGGGACCGTCGTGCAGCGTGTCCCAGGTCTCGGGCACGGGTGGGCGGCCCAGCATGTGGCGCCAGGTATTGCGCAGCCAGCCGGTGACGATATGCGGCGGCCACTGGCGCGGCACCATCGAGCTGCGCTCGGGCTCGGGGCCGGTGTCGACCTTCACGGTGCCGTCTTCGCGCCGCTGCAGCAGCGGTGCGCCATCCACCTGGGGATTGCCGTATGCCATCGTGAAACGCCGGCCGACGGAGGCGTAGGCACTGCCGCCTTGCGCGGGCGGCGTGTCCTTGGCCGCCAGGCGCGACTGCAGGCGCGTGATCGCGTCCTGCGCATCGCGGCCGTCGGCGGTAACGGCGATCACGGGGGCAACGGATGCCACGGGCGTGACCGGTGCGACCGGCGTCGCGGGCGCGCCGTCCGCCAGCAGTTCGCTGCGCACTTCAGGCGATACCGGCAGGCGGTCGACATAGCGCTCGCATGCCGCCGCCTTGGCCGGTCGCTGCTTTAGCCTGGGGGTAAGATGTAGCTCCATGTCTCGGATAGGGTTGTATTGCCGTTGCGAAGATAGCCGCGCAACTCAACCGGCTTGGTTTCGTCCTTGCGGCGCATCACCATGGTCATGCGCCAGCCGCCGGTCGCCTCATTGCGCTGCACCGACGTTTTCAGCAGCTCACCGTTGGCATCGGCCGAAACCACCGGGTCGATGCGCACGTTCGCCGGCAGCTTGCCGAAGGCCGGGCCTTCGAAGTCCACCACCAGCGAAAAGCTCGTGTCTTCCTTGTTGCGGGTCTGGCCCTGCCCCAGGCGGGTCTGGGTCACCCACGACAGCGGCGGCTGTTGTTCGCCGTCCTTCTGCCACAGCAGCCGGTACTCATAGTCGAAGGGTTGCTTCGGCTTGGGCGGGCTGTCCGGCACCCAGTACGCGACGATGTTGTCATTGGTCTCGTCCGGCGTCGGGATCAGCACCAGCTCTACCCGGCCCGAGCCCCAGTTGCCGCGCGGCTGCACCCAGCCACTGGGCCGGCGCTCATACCATGAGCCGATCTCCTGGTAGCTGTTGAAGGTGCGGTCGCGCTGCATCAGCCCGAAGCCCTGCGGATTGGTCGCCGCAAACGAGGTGACCAGCAAGCGCTTGGGATTGACCAGCGGGCGCCAGACCCATTCGCCGGTGCCCAGGTGGATCGACAGGCCGTCAGAGTCATGCACCTCGGGGCGGAAATCCTGCGCGGCCGACGGCTGGTTCTCACCGAACAGGAACATGCTGGTCAGCGGCGCCAGGCCCAGCTTGGTCACGTTCTCGCGCAGGTAGAGGCGAGACTTGACCTCCATCGCGGTCTCGGCGCCGGGCTTGATGGTGAAACGGTACGCGCCGCTCATGCGGCGCGAATCCATCAGCGCGTAGATCGTGATCTCCTTGGCATTGGGGCCGGGACGCTCGATCCAGTATTCGACAAAGCGCGGGAACTCCTCGCCCGAATTGAGCGCGGTGTCGACCGCCAGGCCGCGTGCCGACAACCCGTACCACTGGTCCTTGCCCAGCGCGCGGAAATAGCTCGCGCCCAGGAACGACGCCAGCTCATCCTTGCGCTTGCCCTGATTCAGCGGGTACAGGATGCGGAAGCCTGCATAGCCCAGGCCCTTGAGCTTGCCGGCATCGACCTTGTGCGGGCCGTAATTGAACGCGGACGGGTCGAAGCGGAATTCACGCACGCTGTCGCCCACCACTTCATGGATACGCACGGGCTGGTCAAACACCATGCCCTCGTGGAAGAACGACAGCTCGAACGGCGAGCGCGTGCCGCGCCAGGCAAAGCGCTCGGGCTTGTATTCGATCTCGCGGTAGCGCTCGTATGACAGCTCGCGCAGCTCGCGCGGCAGGTTCTGCGGCGGCGCCTTGTAGGGCGAGGCCGCCAGCTGGCGCGCGCGCGCCGCCACGGTGTCGAAATCGAACGCATGGGCGGCCATGGCACACAGCGCCAGCGTACTGCCACCAAGCCAGGCTGCGATCCGCACACCCGCCCGTGCCGCGCGGCGGGCCACCGGCCCGGCGGCGGGCAAGGTATGGGTAACGGACAGGCGTGGCGTGGCGATCTGTGACATGTATGCCAGGGTGAGCGGTTGAATCGGGGTGACCGGCATCGGCGGTCGGAACGAAGGACGACACAGCAAGAGACGGGCCCGGCGCCGAGTGGCGAGACCCGGACACGAGGCAGACGGCCCGCGGGGCACTGTGTCCGGTTTGTTGCGATGCGCAATAAACCATAACAATTCGAGACGCGGAAGTCACGTTTCGATCACGCAAGGTTTGAAACAAAATGTTGGCCAGGTTGCCCGAAAGCCGCTCCGGACAAGGCTTTGCGGGCGCTGGGGTCACACGGCCGCAAGCCCCGGCGAGGCCAACGCCTGCCGGCTGTGAGAATCTGGTTGAGATCGGGGCCGGCCGGCAGCCGGCCCCTTTAATACAGTGTTACTTTTTAGCCCCTTCGCTGTACGGATCGAACTTGCCGCTCTTGGCGCCTTCGGAATACGGATCGAACTTCCCGCTCTTCATGCCACCCTGGCTGTATGAGTCGAAGGACTTCTGCGCGCCGCCCTGGATCGGCTCCATCTGGTCAGGGCGGGCACCCGGGTTCAACGAGGTCACGTTGTCGCTTTTTGCGCCATCCGAGTACGGGCTGAATTTGTCCTGCTTGGCACCATCGGAGTAGGGACTGAACTGGTCTTGCTTGGCGCCGTCGGTGTAGGGATTGAACTTGTCGGCCTTGCCTGTGGTCTGGGCGTGCAGCGTGCCGAATGCGCAGGCAAGTGCCAGGCCGATGGTCAGATAGCGCAGCTTCATGGGATCTCCTCTCGCGGGGGGAAAGGCGCTTGCCGTGCAAAGCGCACAGCAGGCTCCGCTGCCGGCCAACGCGAAGCGCGGGGGCAACAATCAACGCTAGGTCAGCGGCTGGCACGTGTCAACCGCACCGCGCGCTGCTGCGGCGCTGCATTGCGCTTACAATGCCACCCAAATGCCACCACGAAGCCACAAGGAATCGTCATGCTGCCTCGGCCATCCGACCCTACCGCCAGCCCTGTCCGCCCTGCCCTGCGCGCCGCCGTCACTGGCGCGCTTGGTGCCGCCCTGCTGTTTGCCGCGGCGGCACCGGCGCAGGCGTACTTTGACAATTACCTGAGCGGCACCATCATCGGCACGCTCAACGACAAGGAAGGCGCGTCGCTGGCCAAGTCAGTGCGCACGGCACTGAACGATACGGCCGACGGCAAGACCGTTGAATGGACGTTCCCCGCGGCGGGGCGGCGCCAGCAGATCGACGGCACCATCACGCCGATCGAAAGCAAGACCGACAAGGGCCAGCCCTGCCGGCGCCTGAAGTCCGATCTCAAGCGCGGCAGCGCTGAAGAGCATTGGAGCGGGTGGTTCTGCAAGCAGTCCAACGGACAATGGAAGTCGCGCCAGGTGGCTGACTAAGCGGCGCTGATCGCTCGCGCAGCCGGCGTTCATGCCGCGCGCGACGGCGCGCGATGCGGCCGCGCTGCCGGATCGACCTGCGGCGACCCTGGTTCCTCGTACCACCTGGTCCCGGGCACGTAGACGGTCTTGTCCGGCTGCGCCATGAAATGCGGCGACATGATCTGCACGCCGTGGGTGTTGAACTGGTCCTGGATCGCCGCGTGCAGCGCCGACAGCGCGTAGAAGCGATTGCGCGGATGGTCCAGCGCGCAGAACAGTTCGTACTCGACATAGAAGTCGGACAGCCCCCGCTGCAGCACGAATGGCGTGGGCGACGGCACAATATGCGCCGATTCGCCGGCGGCTGCCAGCAGCATCGCATGGACCTGCCGCCAGGGCGTGTCGTAGCCGATCGTGACCGAGGTCGAGATCAGCGCAGCCTGCCAGCCTTCCTGCGCGCGGGGATCACGCACGCTGCCGTGGCGGGTGTAGTTATGGATGGCACTGCCGACCACCACCGCGTTGGGCAGCGTGACCTCTTCATTGCGCAGGTTGATCACCTTCACCGAGAGCGCGTCCAGCGAGGCAACGGTGCCCACCGTATCGCCGATGCAGACCATGTCGCCGCGCCGCAGCGCACGCGAATACACCACCACCATGCCGCTCATCAGCTGGTTGACCACATTGGCCGATCCCAGCGTGACCATGAAGCCGAGCAGCACCGACAGCCCCTTGAAGACATCACTCTCTGAGCCCGGGATATAAGGGTAGGCAAAGGTGAAGCCCAGCGCCCAGATCACCACCGCCGCCAGCCGCCGCGTGGCGCCCGCGGTTTCCGGATGCATGCCGGGCACCGTGATCTGGCCTTTCTGCACCGCCTTGAAGATATTCGACACCAGCCGCTGCACCGCGCGGGTAATCAGCAGGATCACCGCCACCGTGACCAGGCCCGGCACCGACGACACCATCGACAGCGCGATCTGCGACAGCAAGCCGACGATAAACGCGCCCATGCGGTCGCCCATGGGCTGGGTCAGCGGAAACTGCTCGAGCGCAAACTCCAGCCAGGCAAAGGCCAGCACCAGCACCAGCCCGATCGCCAGGATCTGCACGATGCGGGCAACCAGCTGGTAGAGCGCGCCGGTCCAGTCGAACTGGCCGCCGACGCGCTGCGCCAGGTGCCGCTCCAGTGCCACCTGCAGGCGGGCGCGCAGGGCCACGCCGGCTCGCGCCACACCCCATGTCAGCGCGGCCAGCACGGCCAGGCCGAGCAGGCTCAGCGCGGCACCGCGCAGCAGGTTTGGCCAGTGCAGGTGCGCGCGCCGTGCGGCAATGGCCTGGCGCAGACCCGCCGCGGTGCGCGTTGCGGCAGCTTCAAGCGTAAGGTGGTCCTCCGGCGAGAGGTCTTGCGAGGTCAGCGCGAACAAGAGCCGGTCGCCCAGCCGATAGGCGACCATCGGCACGTCGCCGACCGTGCCGCTGACCTGTCCGAGGGGCAGTGCCAGCTCGCTTTCCGTCAGGTCGTTGAACACCAGTTGCGCGCGCGAGACGCGCATGGCCGGGGTGGCACCCGCAATCTCGGCGCGCATGGTGGCGATGGGCCGGTCCATCAGGCGCAGCTCGACCGCGGCCCCGCTACGCACGGCAATCGGAGCCTGCACGGCCGCGACCTCGGACACCGGCGCGGCCAGGGTGGCTTGCATCCACAGCGCGCCTATCACCCAGCCTAGTCCCGCCATCCAGAATGCCGTCAATCGCCGCCACCGCCGCCACACCGCTAGCGCTGCCATAAGACCGCTCCCGTCCGAGTTGGCCTGTGCCGGCGCGAGGGCTCCACGCCCTGCCCGGCACGATGCCCGCAAGCATAGCGTGCGGCGGCGCAGGCGCAAAGCCGGCGCGGCGGCGGCCGCTTGCGGCAGCGGACAAAAAAAAAGGAGGCCGAAGCCTCCTGTTGCGATCCGCCCGACATGCCCGGCTTTATCCCCCCGGAAGACACGCAACGCGTGCCGCAGGGCTGTCCTGCGCGCGGCGGGTCCGCGCCATGCAGGCACGGCCGGCCATTATTTGCGTGGCGGCATGGCAGTCACGGACGCAGCCTGCATCCCCGCTTGCCGGGGAGCCGTGCGCCCGCCGCCATCGTCAGCGCGCTCAGGCGCCTTTGTTCTTCGTCGGATCCTTGGCCGCAGGCGCGTGGCTCTTCTTCTTGGTGCTGGTCTTCTTGGCCTTGGCCTTGCCGCTGTCTGCCTTGGCCGGCGCGGCCTTGTCAGTCGACGCTGCCGCCGGCGTGGCCGGGGTGGCAGGCGTCGCCGGAGTCGCAGGCGTCTGCGCCATTGCGCCCGCACCAAACATTGCCATCGACAGCATGACGATCCATTTCTTCATTTCCGTCTCCTCATTTGCCCTGCAGATAGGTATGGCAGGGATGCCTGCCATGACTGGCGCTTCTGGCTCGCGCCCTGTCACCAGCATCAACGAGGAAGGTTCGCGCGCCGTTGACCGGGACAAACCCTGATAGGGAGATGGATAGGGAGCCTTGGATCGCCGGCCGCCGCCAGGCTTACCTGCACAGCTTGCGCAGCAACTCTGCGGCAATCGTGCCGGGGCCAGCGACCTGGAAGGTGCCGTACTGCGGCGCGCGGATCGTATAGAGCGAGTCGCCGCGCGCAAAGCGCTTGCTGTAGAGCGTCTGCTCGACCACGGCGAACATGGACGTGGCGCAGTTCAGCACCATGCGCTTGAGCGACGAGCGGATCGGCTCGCCGCTGGCGGTGCGGATCACGCCCGACGGTGAGTTGCGCATCACCACCACGCCGACTTCGGTGCCCTGACGGCGCACCGCGGACTGGTCGAAATAGGAAACCACGCCATTGGCACCCATCAGGGGAAGCCATCGCTGCGGATCGGGGGCGGCGGGATCGGGTGCCGCGACCAGCCGGCAACCTTCCCTGGGCGTGGACCGAAATACCGTGCCGGTGCCGGCGACCTGGCACTCATACAGGCCAGCGGCGGCAGCCGGGCGGGTGGTGCTGGAGGGAACGGGGGACGGTGCCGGCACGGCGCTGCCTTCAGCATGCGCCAGCGGTGCGGCCAGTCCAAGCAGGCAGCCAGCAAACGTGGCTGCGTGCCTAAAAATGCGGAACATCATGGAATTGCCCTCATATAGACGGGAAAAAGCGATCCGCATTGTCGCACAGGAAGCACACATCCCGGCGCGCTTGCATGCCGGAAATGCGTGCAGGCGACGACTTTTTTAGTCGCGCAGGCGCCGCCAGGCCACCAGGTCCTCGATGGTCAGCACCGGCAACTGGTACATCTCGGCAAAGGCCAGCGCCTCCGGCCGGCGTGCCATGGTGCCATCCGGGTTCATCAGCTCGCACAGCACCGCGGCCGGCGACAGGCCTGCCATGCGGGCCAGGTCGACCGAGCCCTCGGTATGGCCGCGGCGCACCAGCACGCCGCCGTCGCGCGCCACCAGCGGAAACACATGGCCCGGGCTGACCACCGCATCGGTGCCCGCGTCCCCGGCAATGGCGGCGCGGATGGTGGTGATGCGATCGGCGGCGCTGACACCCGTGCTGACGCCTTCGCGGGCCTCGATCGATACCGTGAAGGCGGTGCCGTACTGGCTGCGGTTGTGCTCGACCATCGGCCGCAGGCCGAGGCTGCGCACCTTGTCTTCAGTCAGGCACAGGCAGACGATGCCGCTGCATTCGCGGATCATCATCGCCATGTTGGCGTTGGTCAGGCGCTCCGCGGCCAGGATCAGGTCGGCCTCGTTCTCGCGGTCGTCATCGTCGAGCAGCACGACCGGGCGGCCTTCGCGCATGGCCTCCAGCGCCTGCGCGATGCGCGCGGCCAGGGAACGGGGGTCGGCATCGGCGGCAAGATCCGCGGACACTTCGGGTACAACAGCTTCGGTGGAAAGGCTAGACATGAAACGCTCCTTGTTCAGCATCAATGGGCGTTCCAGGGGAAGGATCAACGGAGTTGCAGCGCCGCACGCCGCGCCTGAAGCGCAAGCTCGAGCGGCCGCGCCCTGCGCGCGGCGCAAGGCAACAGCGAACCGCAAGGCCGGGCAAGGCGCCAGGCCGCGCGGGCAAGCTCCGTCCATCTTCTTTCATCCGGACTATGACCGTCGGCCCTGGCCTCTCACCAGGTCTGCTGACCTCGCACGGGAATGCGAGCGCTCGCGGGCTCGCCGGACACGCACTGCGCGCCGCGGCATACCGCCGGTGGGGACTTTCACCCCGCCCTGAAGACGTAACGAACCGGTGCGGCCATGTAGCCGGCACCGGCCCGCGGATGTTAGCACGATTGTTGTTTTTTTCCTCTCGCGGGCGCTCACCCACGTTCGGCCATGTCCGACCATCGCAAGGTGCCTTCCCGTGTACTACAAATAAGGGGGGAGGCAGCGCATGTGCAAGCGGTTCCCGCAGTGGCGGCCGCCTCATGCCTTGCCGGACAACAACGCAGCACCTCTTCATCCGTGCTTCCCATGCGCCGACACGAACAAGAAGCCAGACAAGACCGCCGTGTGAGTTGTTCCTCCTTCCATGCGCCCTGCCGGCGTGCGTGGCAACAGCGGGTGCGCCGCACCGTCGCCGCGGGCCTGCTTGCCCTGCCCTTGTGCCTGGCAGCGACGGCGCGCGCCGCGCCTGCCGTGCAGCTTGGCTACGGCTTCGACGATAGCCACGACGTGCAGAAGGCGGAGGTCGCCATGTTGTGGGATTCGGGCTTTGCGTGGGGCAATCCGCAAGGCTGGCAGGTCGACCTGCAATGGGAAGTCAACGTTGCGCGCTGGCGCAGCAGCAGCGACAACCAACCCAACGACCTATGGGAGTTCGGTGCCTCGCCGGTGGTGCGAATCGCATGGTGGCGCCACACCTGGGTGCCCTTCCTTGAGCTGTCGGTCGGGCCGCGCCTGCTGACCAGCACGCACACTTCGGCCGAGCACAACATTGCCACCGCCTTCCAGTTCTCGGACTACGCCGGGATCGGCGTGACAGTCGGCAAGGACCGGCGCTTTACCGCGGGCTACCGCTTCCAGCACCTGTCCAATGCCGGCATCAAGCAGCCCAATCCTGGCACCACCTTCCACGTCATTTACCTGCGCTACCACTTCTGAGCGCCGGCCGCTGCGGCGCGCCCTGCGTTTCAAACAAGGTGCGGGTGGCATCGTCGGCCGGGAAGAAGCATTCGATGCGCAGCTCCTGCAGCGTGATGTCCTGTGGAATGCCGAGCGTGGTCAGCGTCGAGAACAGCGACGCGCGGAACGCACCCGCATGCAGCACCACCGGCAGCAATGGCGCCGGCGGGCCATCGGTGCCGTCGTCCTCGCGCAGCAGCACGCCGCCCGGCCCCACCATGTCAGGGTGCCAGGCAGCGATGCGCCCGAAGATCTCGCGCGCGGTCTGGTCGTGGGCCTGCACCTGCAGCTCCTGCCACACGCGCCGCAACAGGTAGCGCCCGACATGGTGCGCGTTCTCGATCACCGGCCACAGGCCCTCTGGATCAAACACGGTCAGCATCAGGTTGATCCGGTGGCTGCCTTCCGTGAGCGATGCAGGCGCGCGCTCCCCCAGCAGGGTATCGAGCATGCGCCGGTAAGCCAGGTTGGCATCCACCAGGTTCCAGAAGCGGTCCAGCACCACGGCCGGGTACGGCTCCTGCTTGGCCAGGATCAGCGCGATCGCCTGCTGCACCATCTGCAGCGGCGGCGAAGCCAGCGCGTGTTCGCTGTATGCCGGGGCAAAGCCGCCGGCCAGCAGCAGCCGGTTGCGCTGGCGCAGCGGCACGCCCAGGCGCTCGGCCAGCGCCAGCACCATCTCACGGCTGGGGCGGGCGCGGCCGGATTCCAGGAAGGAGATGTGGCGCTGCGACACCCCGGCCGCCAGGGACAACGCCAGCTGGCTGTAACCGCGCTTGCCGCGCCAGTAGCGCAGCAGCCCGGGGAAGTCGAGGGTGGCTTCGGAGGCGGGGGTCAGCGTTTCCATGGCTGCATTACAGCATGCGTTGGGGCGAATGGCCATTACCTAACAGGTAATGGCTCCGATTCAACCACCGCATTCGGATGGCCAGGCCGCGCCGCGCGCACCGCGTCGATCAGCAGGCGCATGGCCGGCGTCGCGGCACGACGCCGGCGCACCACAATCCCATAGGGAACCAACTGCCCTCGCATCGGCACCGGCAGGACTGCCAGCGCGCCCAGCGAGGCGAAGTAGTCCGCGATGGCGCCCGGCACGACAGCAATGCGATCGCTCTCCGCCAGCAGCGGCAGCGTGCCCATGATCGACGAGGTCTCGATAATGTCTTCCGGCAGCGGCACGCGGTTGTCGCGGAAGGTCTGGTCGATGATCTGCCACATCGGCACGGACGCCGGCGGGATGATCCACGGATAGCCAGCCAGGGAAGCCAGACTGACGCTGCGCTTGCCCGCCTGCGGATGGCCGGCGCGCGCCACGATGGCCAGCGACTCCTCGAACAGTGGCTCAAAGTCGAGATCGTCGGCCATTGTCCCCTCGGGGATGCGCCCTATCACCACGTCCAGCGCATCCTGCCGCAGCGCCTGCACCAGCACGTCGCTGGTATCGACCTGCATCACGATATGCAAATGCGGATAGCGCGCCTTGAGCGCGTTGATGACACCGGACAGCACCGAAGGCACCGGGGCCAGGATCGAGCCAAGCCGCACCTTGCCCACCTCGCCGGCTGCGATGGCGGCAAATTCGTCATGCAGGGCATCCAGGTCGGCCAGCACCACGCGCGCGTAGCGGATCAGCGCCTCGCCGAATACCGTCGGCTCGATACCGCGCGCATGGCGCGTGAACAGCAACGTGCCAACCACGCTCTCGAGCTCGCGCAATGCCTTGGTGACGGCTGGCTGGGACAGCGCCATCTGTGCAGCGGCGCGCCGCAGCGAGCGGTGCTCGGCCAGGGCCAGGGCCAGGCGCAGGTGCCGCATATGCAGGCGTTTGCGCAGGGTGGCCGCGCTGGAGAGGGTGGCGGGGAGGTCTGGCATGGTGGCCGCTCAGGAGGGACTTCGGCTAAGATCGGCCTTTATAGCATGCGTGCCTTAGGCAAGCTCTGACGGCTTTGGAGCAGCCTTAGCATCGTTGGCATCGCTTCGCGCCGTCATTTGCGCCGGCGCAATGCGATAGAACCTCGCCGCATTTCCAGCCAGCACGCGCTGCCTGTCCACGGGATCCGGCAGCGCCTCGCACACCATGCCGAGAATCGTGCCGAAGTCCGCGCTCAGGCCCGAGACCGGCAGGTTGCTGCCGAACATCGCCCGCTCATGTCCGAAAATCGCCAGCACCTCGCGCACGATGCGGCGGTTGCCCAGCGCATCCCAGCGCCCGCCGGCCAGCCCGAACTCCGACAGCTTGACCGACACATTGGCGCAGGCAGCCAGCGCCTCCATGCCGGCGCGCCAGCAAACCAGGCCCGCCTCCGAGCGGTCCAGCGGCAGGCCCGCGTGATTGAGCGCGATGGGCACGCCGGGCAAGGCGGCGGCCACCTGGGCCGCCTCGCGCAAGTGCCAGAACGGTACCCGCAGGTCCCACGACAGGCCGTGGCGTTCCAGCCGCGCCAGGTCATCCAGCCAGACCTGGTCCTGCATCGACCCGGGGCGCCCGGCCACCGACTCGCCCGGCGCCGCTGCGGTCAGCGGTTTGCATCGAATCCCCCTGACCCGCGCGAAACCAGCCTGGCGCGCCAGCAGTTCGGCGCACCCGGGAGTCCCGAACGGCGCGTAGGCCACCACCGCCGCAGCCATGCCGGGGCGCCAGTCCTGGCGGTGCAGCCACGCAGTCTCGTCGACGGCTTCGCTGCGGTCGCGTTCGGCCTCTACGTGTACGGTAGCAAGCACGGTGACGGCGCTGGTGTCGTACGCATACTGCGCCTCCTGGTAATCGCGGCGCAGGCTCTCGTAGTCGCCGAGAAAGAAAGTCTGCGGCCGGTATTCGTCCTGCAGCCAGGGATAGCGGCCGCGCCCGAGTTGCCACAGGTGGTGGTGGGCGTCGACGATGGCCAGGCCCGGGGGCAGCGCGCCGTTTGCTTCGCGGTTCATCGGCACCGCCTCGGCAACGTGGCAGCCAGGGCGCCGGCCAGCACCAGCGCGGCGACCAGCAAGTAGACACCGGCGCCCGCGCCGACGCGCTCGATCAGCACGCCCGCGGCATAGGGACCGCAGAATCCCCCCAGGTTGCCGAGCGCATTGATCACGCCGCGCGCCACACCGGCGTGCTCGGCGGCCAGCAGCCGCGGCGGCAGGGTCCAGAACACCCCCGCAGCGGACTGCAGGAAGAAGCCGCTGCCGACCAGCAGGCCATAGGACACCCAGGTATTGTCGTGCCACCACACCGAACCGGCCAGGCAGGCAGCGAAACCCAGCAGCGGCCAGACCACGAAGGCCTTGCGCCGGCCGGTGCGGTCGGACAGCGAAGACATCGCGAGGATGCCGGCCATGGTACCCAGGTACGGCAGCACGGCCAGCATGCCGACCTGCCCCATGCCGCCTCCGGTCAGGCCTTTCAGGATGGTGGGCAGCCACAGCGTGTAGCCGTAGATCCCCATCTGATAGAGAAAATTGACGGCGATCAGGCGCCAGATCACATCCTGCGACAAGATGTGCGCCAACACCGCCCGCGTGCTGCCCGCGCCCTGCCCCACGTTCGCACCAGCCGCGGCTGCCTGCTGCTCTTCCTCGCGCAGGCGGGCCAGCAGATAAGCCTTCTCTTCGGCGGAAATCCAGCGCGCCTGGTCCGGCCGGTCACAGGCCAGCTTCCACCACACGCCGAGGCAGGCCAGCGAAATCAGGCCTTCCACGATAAACAGCCAGCGCCAGTCGAGCGCCGCGATCACCAGCCCCGACAGCGGCGCGGTGATGATGCCGGCGATCGGCACGAACAGGATCACCAGGGCGTTGGCGCGTCCGCGCTCGTGGTCGGGAAACCAGTTGCCGACCATGGTCAGCACCACCGGCAGCATGCCGCCCTCGGCCACCCCCAGCGCAAAGCGCAGGATCAGCAGTTCGGTCTCGTTGCGCACCAGGCCGGTCAACACGGAAATGACGGCCCAGGCCAGCATCGACCAGGCGATGAAGTTGCGCCCACTGCCGCGCACGGCCAGCTTGCCGCCGGGGATCTGCAGGAACAGATAGCCGACAAAGAAAATGCCGCCGGCCAGGCCGGCCATGCTGGCACCGATACCGAGCGCGTCGCCCATCCCGCCCGGCATCGCGAAGGCGATATTGACGCGATCCATGTACGAGACGATGCAGACCATCAGGATCGGCGGGATGATGCGCCACCAGCGCTGGGCGGGGATGCCGGGCGCACCGGTGAGAGGTGTCGCGTCGATGGCGACGGACGTACCGGCGCCGGCTTGGTCCAAGCCTTTCATACTCTGTCTCCGTATGGATTTCTGGGTATCAGCCGCCGGCATCTGCGCTGCCTTCGCGGCCTTGTCGGTTGAAACGACCGGGTGCTACTGCGGCGGCAAAGCCAGGATGGCAAGACCGTCCGGTTCCTTGCCGGTGGTGAAGGCATGGCGCAGGGTCAGGCCAGGCAGGTCAAGCTGGCCGACGGTGTGGTCGTTGAGCGCGACATAGGCGCGGCTCGGGTCAGCCGGATGGAAGGCGAGCGCGATCGGCTTGGCGCCGGTATCGACCCGACCGGTCTCCGCGAGCGTGTCGGGGTCGAAAATGCGGATGCTGCGCTCGCCGTAGTTGAGTACGAACAGGCGGTTGTCCGGCGACCAGTAGATGCGAGTGGGGTCCTCGCCCGTCGGCACCGTGCGCACCACTTCCATCGTGCGCGCGTCCAGCCGGGTGAGACTGTGGTCGTCGCGGCTGGCAACGTAGAGCGCCGCTTCGTCGCGGCTCAGGCAACAGCCCTCGGGGCGCCTGCCGGCGTTGGCCGCGCGCGGTGCGCGGGTGGCATCGTAGGGGTGCACCAGTGTCACGGTATGCGACAGCAGGTTGGTCACGTAGGCACGCTCGCCATCGGCCGACAACACAAACAGATGGCTCTTGACCCCGCCCGCCGGCACCGCGCGGTCCGGCACCGGGCGCTCTAGTGGGGCCTCGAACACGAGCAGCATATTGTCGCGCTCGCTCAGCGCATAGACGCGCCCTTGCCGGTCAATCTGCAGGCCATGGATGCGGTGATAGGGCGAGCAATCGAGCTGCGCCCTGACCGCGCCGCTCACCAGGTCGACCGCGATCACCATGGCGCCGCCGTCGCCGGCATGTGCGAAGGTCTGCACACCATAGTGGCCGACGTAGCCGCACAGGCGCTCGCGGTCCACCACGAATTCATGGGGATAGTCCGGCAACTGCACGCTGAAGCGGCGCTTGCCGCCTGCCAGTTCGTAAGCGCTGAAGCTATGGCCGAATTTCTCCACCAGCACGGCCGTCCATCGGTTGTCCATTCTGTCTCCTTGTGATTCGCACGCCTGTCGGATCCAGGCTTTTCGTAATGGGGCACAGGTAGTGCCACGGACAGAAGTTTGGCGCGGCCGACGATAACGATCTATTGAATATTAGGTATCGAGCTATCTCCGCTGGTTATCGCTAAGCGACCGGAGCAGCCGCCACCATCGCCAGGCTGCCCGGCGCCGTGTCGTCATGCGCGGATGGTATGCTTGGTGCTTTCAACTCACACGCAAAGGGCGCGTACCCTGATGGAAATTGCCATACTACTGGCGCTGATTCTGCTCAACGGCCTGTTCGCGATGTCCGAGATCGCGCTGGTCACGGCCCGTAAGGCACGTCTGCAGCGCCAGATCGAGAACGGTGACCGCGGCGCGATTGCCGCGGTCCAGCTGGGCGAGGACCCCACGCGCTTCCTGTCCACGGTGCAGATCGGCATCACGTCGATCGGCGTGCTCAATGGCGTGGTCGGAGAATCCACGCTGGCGCAGCCGCTGGGCCTCTGGCTGCAGGGCTTCGGCTTGTCGCCGAACACCTCCGGCTATGTGGCGACCGCCATCGTGGTGGCCGGCCTGACCTACTTTTCCATCGTGCTGGGCGAACTGGTGCCCAAGCGCCTGGGCCAGATGGCCCCGGAAGCGATCGCGCGGCTGGTGGCGCGCCCGATCGGCTGGCTGGCCGTGGCCTCCACCCCGTTCGTCAAGCTGCTGTCCAGCTCCACGCGGCTGGTGCTGCGGATGCTGGGCACCAAGGTCGACCGCGGCCCGGGCGTGACCGAGGAAGAAATCCACGCACTGCTGGTCGAGGGCTCCGAGGCCGGCGTGATCGAGCAGCACGAGCACACCATGGTGCGCAACGTGTTCCGGCTGGACGACCGCCAGCTGGCATCGCTGATGGTGCCGCGCGGCGATGTCGTGTACCTGGACGTCGAAGAGACGCTGGATGAAAACCTGCACCGCATCGAAGAGTCCGACCATTCGCGCTTTCCGGTGGTGCGCGGCGGCATGCACGACATCATCGGCGTGGTCAGCGCGCGCCAGCTGCTGGCGCGCCGGCTGCGCGGCGAGGAAGCCGACCTGAAGGCCGCGGCGCAGCCGGCGGTGTTCGTGCCCGAGAGCGTGACCGGCATGGAACTGCTGGAGAATTTCCGCGGCTCCGGCGGCCAGATGGCCTTTGTCATCGACGAATACGGCGAAGTGCTGGGCCTGGTCACGCTGCAGGACCTGATCGAGGCCATCACCGGCGAATTCAAGGCCGACGCCGCCGGCGAGGAATGGGCGGTGCAGCGCGACGACGGCTCGTGGCTGCTCGACGGCCTGATCCCGATCCCGGAACTGAAGGACCGCATCGGCCTGCGCCAGGTGCCGGAAGAAGAAAAAGAGCGCTACCACACCTTGTCCGGCATGCTGCTCCTGCTGCTGGGCCGCCTGCCGCAGATCGCCGACAGCGTGCAATGGGGCGACTGGCGCTTCGAGATCGTCGACATGGACGGCAAACGCATCGACAAGGTGCTGGCCGCGCGCCTGCCCCCGCAGGAAGGTCCTGAGGAAGAGACCACCGGCTGATCAGGCCAGCCAGTCGGCCGCTGCCGGATTCCGGCGGTGGCGTCAATCCAGGATCACGGTCAATTCCGACCATATTGATCCATATTAAGTTGCAGGTTGCGACCAAGTCACCTTGGCGCAATTTGCAATGCTCCGCCCCCTCCCCTTCGCTTATGATCGGCCTGTGCGGCCCGCATGCGGCCGTGGCAGGCATGGATCACCAGGGCCTGACGACAAGCGCCGGCGGCCGCCCCAGCGGCCAGCCGAACAACCAAATCTGATACCGGGGAGACGCGGGCATCGCACGGCCATCAACAGGCTGCCCGCAAGACCATCCATGCATCCTGATGCCGACGACATCGCCGCGGCCGCGGGCGCGCCTGGCGCGATGCAGCCGTCCGCCCTGGTGTCCGCGCTTGCGGCACGCCGCTCCGGCACCGGGCAGCCGGCGACGATCCTTTCTATCCGCCTGGACCGCTTTGCCAGCGCCTGCGAAACCCTGGGGCCCCGGCGCGCGGCCAGGCTGCGGGCCATCGTGCAGGCACGCATCGCCTGCCTGCTGCCGCCTGGCGCCATCATGCACTGGATGGCGCCGGCAGACCTGGTGGTCATTACCGCGCTGCCGGACGGCGTGCCCGACCCCGGCCCGGTCGCCAGCCGGCTGGCCGACGACCTGTCCCGGCCGTTCGCGCTGGAGGGCTTCGAGCTGTTTATTTCGTGCAGCATCGGCGTGGCCACCGACCATCCGGATATCCCGGCGGAACGCAGCCTGCAGCAGGCCCTGGACGCCATGCTGCGGGTCGATCGACGGGGGGGCGACGGCCTGGCACGCGCCGACAAGCCCGCCGCCCCGCCGACCGCGCCCCTGCTGGCAGCCCTGCCCGATGCACTGGAGCGCGGCGAACTGAGCCTGCAGCTGCAGCCGCGCGCCGACTTCGCCAGCGCCGTGGTCAGCGGCTACACCGTGCGGCTGCGCTGGCACCATCCGGCGCTCGGGCGCGTGGCGCCGCAGGATTTCCTGCCGGCGGTGGAGTCGCTGGGGCTGGTCGGCCGGATTGGCAGCTGGCTGCTGGAAAGCGTGCTGCCGCTGGTACGCGCCGCCGAAAACGTGGCCCCGCTGCAATTCACCCTGCTGGCCTCCAGCGCCCAGCTGCACCGCCCGCAGATGGTGGAGGCACTGGCCCACGCCATCGACGCAGGCGGCATCGCACCGGACCGCCTGTGCATCGAAGTGTCGGCAAGCGCGGTGCCGGCCGACGCCGACATCATTGCCCGCGTTGCCGCCCTGCGCAGGCGCGGGCTGCAACTGACGCTGGGCGATTTCGACGACAGCCCGGGCTGCCGCCAGTTGCTGGCGGCGCTGCACCCGGACAGCGTCACGCTGGACGCGCGCCGGCTGGGCCATGCACCCCGGCCCGGTGATTCCGCCAACCGTGCCGACAGCCTGCACGCCGCCTGCCGGCTGGCCCGGGGCGCCGGCGTGTCGGTCTGTGCCAAGGGGGTCGAGACCCGCCAGCAGCTCGAGGCGGTGCGTGCCTGGGGCTGCCACAGCGTGCAGGGCTACCTGCTGGCGCAGCCATTCCCCGCGGCCTGGCTGCTCCAGACCCATGCGGCGATCCAGCAGCGCGCGCGGGAGCTGCTGGCGCCCCACGCCTGAGAGGCGGCTGGCGTTGCGGCCGTTGCACGATTTACAAATTGGCACATACCAGATGTCAAACCCGCTCACAGCAGCGGTAAAATCGGCGCAAATCCCTCAATCCCTGAATCTCTCGATTCTTGAAATCTTCGAAAGGAGCCCGGCGTGAAGAAAGGTTGGATCTGGTGCGTTTTGTTTGCCACCCTGTTGGCTGGATGCAACACGATGGCGGGGCTCGGCCAGGACATTCAGCGCGGTGGCCAGAAGCTTGAAAGCTCGGCGGACCGTCACAAGTAAGCCGCCAGCCCCCCAAGTCTGATGCGGCCCGGACCGCGTCGATATGAAAACGGCACGCCGCATGGCGTGCCGTTTCCTTTTGCGCTGCCGGTGCTCAGCCCTTGTTGCGCAGTGCCCTGGCCTGCTCGGCCAGCGTGCGGATGCGGCCCCAGTCGCCGCTGGCGACGGCGTCCTTGGGCACCACCCATGAACCGCCCACGCACACCACGTTGGGCAGCGCCAGGTAGGTCGGCGCCAGCGCGGCGTCGATGCCGCCCGTCGGGCAGAAGCGCAGCTGCGGCAGCGGCCCGCCCAGCGACTTCAGCATCGGCACGCCGCCCGCGGCCTGCGCCGGGAAGAACTTGAGAAAGGTGAAGCCGGCTTCCAGCGCCGCCATCGCCTCACTCGCGGTGGCCACGCCCGGCAGCAGCGAGATGCCCGCGCCCTGCGCGCCCTCGGCCAGCGCCGGGGTCAGGCCGGGCGAGACGGCAAACTGCGCGCCCGCATCGCGCACGGCGTGCAGCTGCTCGACGTTCAGTACCGTGCCGGCACCGACGCAGGCCTGCGGCAAGGCTGCCGCCACCGCCCTGATCGCTTCCAGCGCCACCGGCGTACGCAGCGTGATCTCAAGCAGCGGCAAGCCGCCGGTGACCAGTGCCTCGCTGACGTGCAGGGCCTCGTCGACCGAGTGGAATTCCAGCACCGGGATCACCGGCACATCGGCAAGGCGTTGAAGCAGCGGGGAAGTCTGGTTTTGCATGGCTGTCTCGGAATAAGGAGTGCAGAAGAAGCAGGGGTTCAGGGAAGCAGGAGTTTCAGGCCAACCGGGTCACGCGATCACCGACACTGACTGCGCCAACCGGCCCAGCACGGTCTGGGCGTCGGGGATCGGCGCCACCGCGCCATAACCGGTGGTAGACAGCGCGGCGGCCACGTTGGCATAGCGCGCCGCCTCGAACGGATCGGCACCCGCGGCCAGGCGCGCGACAAAGCTGCCGCCGAAGCAGTCGCCGGCGCCGGTGGCATCGATCGGCTTGACCGAATAAGGCGGCACCAGCGCGCGCGACTCGGGCGTGGCCACATAGGAGCCCTCTTCGCCCAGCTTCAGCGCGACCAGGCCGATGCCGCAGCCCAGCAGGTAGTCGACGATGGCGTCGCGGTCGTCCAGCCCGGTCAGCACGGTGATGTCATCCCAGCTGGGCAGGCACACGTCGGTCAGCATGAGGGCCTCGCGCATGATGCCGCGCGCGCGCGCCAGCGACCACAGCCGCAAGCGCAGGTTGGTGTCCAGCGTGACCTTGGTGCCGGCCTTGCGCGCATGCTCCATCGCGTCCAGCCCGGCATCGCAGGCGCTGGTGCTGATGGCCAGGCTGATGCCCGACAGGTGCAGGTAGCGCGCCGCGGCGATCGCGCCGAGCGGCAGATGCTCGTGCTGGTAGCGGCTGGCGGCAGAGCCTTCGCGCAGGTAGTCGAAGCGGTGGCCATGGTTGTCGTGCGAGACAAAGTAGACCCCGGTAGGCGCGCTCGGGTCGACGCGCACGTGGCGGGTATCGACCCGCTCCTGCGTCCATAGCGCGCGCAGGCGCTCGCCGAAGGTGTCGGCGCCGACCGCGCAGATATAGCCGGTGCTGGCGCCCTGGCGCGCAGCCGCAATGCAGAAGTTGGAAGTGTCGCCGCCAAAGCCTTGCAGGTAGCGCGACGGATCGTCGGGCTGCTGGTTGAACTCCACCAGCGGTTCGCCGTAGGCCAGGATGTCGATGCTCATGGGGCTGCCTGCCTCAGAAGAAGGTTTGCACGATGTCGATCACGCGCATGTCGCGGTCCAGCACCGGGATATGGCGCCACTTGTCGAAAGTCAGGCATGGGTGCGAGATATCGAAGGCGATCATGTCGCCGACCTGAACGTCGTCGCCCGGCTTGACCTGCAGGTAGGCGTGCTGGTCCATCATGCCGGTGACTTCCCAGTGCGCGGGCACGTCCACCGGCGCCTCGGTGCCGGGCCGGTACAGCCGTGCCGGGATCGGCATGCCGGCGTCGAAGGCCGCATCGCGCTTGCCCATGCCGATGATGACGCGGTCCGGCTCAGGGATCGACTGCACATAGGCCCACAGCTGCAGCGCCGGCAGCAGGCCCTCGCGCATCTTCTGCGCGACCGGGTTGCTGGCCAGGATGCGCTGCTGCGCGGCGCGGTAGATGCCCACGTCGTGCGTCAGGTAGCAGCCGGGGCGCAGCACGATGTCGATCGGCGCGCCGATCTCGGTGCGCGCGAATTCCTCGGCCACCACGTCGTACCAGGCCGAGCCCGCGCCCGACATCACCACAGGGCTGCGGCCGAAGCGGCCTTCCCGTGCCAGCTGCCGCGTCACCGCCACGGTGCGCTGCAGGAACTTGCGGATATCGGCTTCTTCCTTGAGCACGCCTTCATAGATCTCGACGCCGGCCAGCGACAGCGCCTGCGGCCAGCGCGCCAGCGCGTCCAGCACGGCCTGCTGCTGCGCGTCGTCGCGCACGCCGGTGCGCCCGCCTTCCACGCCCAGCTCCAGCAGCACCTGCAGCTTCTGCCCGCGCTCCTGGAAGAACTTGCCGAGCTGGTCGACCAGCGCGGCCGAGTCCACCAGCGCGAAGAATTCGAAATCCGGATCGCGCAGCAGGTCAGCGATGATTTCCATATTGCGCCGGCCCACCAGCTGGTTGGCCATCAGCACGCGTTTGACGCCGTGCGCATGCGCGGCCGCGGTCTGGTGCGCGGTGGCCAGCGTGATGCCCCACGCGCCGGCGCCGAGCTGGCGCGCAAACAGCTTGGGCGCCATGGTGGTCTTGCCGTGCGGCGCAAGCTGCACGCCGTATTCGTTCATGAAGCGGCGCATCCATTCCAGGTTGTGCGCAAGCCGGTCTTCATAGAGCACCGCGGCCGGCAGGCTCAACTCTTCCTGCAACAGGTTCCAGCCGGTCTGGCCGGCTGCATCCGGGGCGATCGGGGCTTCCATCCGGCCCAGCGCCTTGTTGAGCGGATCGATCACGCCGGCCTGATACTTTATTTCACGCATGCTTGTCATCACCCTGAAAAAATCTGATTGACGTAATGATAGCCCTGAAAATAAGATATTTCATCCTTGTTATAAAGTAACACGCAGATGCCCGGAAGGGCTAGCCGGGACAACGCGACTGGCACCCGCCACGTGCGCCAATCACAGTTATAGCCCCTGCCCGCGGGCACTGCAGCTTCCGTCACATTTCGATCCGCCCCGTCTTCCGACCAGACCTGCCGCCCATGACCGCGCCCTTTGACATCCTGACCCGCATCGCCGAGCGCGGCCCCGCGCTGCGCCTGGCCGAGCAGAAGGTGGCGCAGGTGGTGCTGGAAGACCTGGCCGGCGCGGCGGCCGCCAGCATCAATGAACTGGCGCGCAAGGCCGGCGTCAGCGAGGCCAGCGTGACGCGCTTTGCCAAGGCCATCGGCTGCCGCGACGTGCGCGACCTGAAGCTGCGCCTGGCCCAGGCCACCGCGGTAGGCGCGCGCTTCCTGCAGCCCGGCAGCGTTCCCGCCGGTGAAGCCGCCCCGGCCACGCTGGCCGACAGCATCCACGCCGACATCCTCACCGCGCTGGAAGTCAACCGCGGCATGATGGATGCGCAGCGCATCGAACAGGCCGCGCGCCTGTTGCTTGGTGCACGCATGGTCTACGCTTTTGGCATGGGCGGCGGCTCGTCGTTCATGGCCGACGAGGCCCGCCATCGCCTGGCGCGCCTGGGCCAGCCGGTGGCGAGCTACCAGGACGCGCTTCTGCAGAAGATGGTGGCGGCCACGCTGGGCCGCGACGACGTGGTGCTGGCCTTCTCGGCCAGCGGCCGCGTGCCGGAGATGCTGGCCAGCTGCGATATCGCGCGCGAGTACGGTGCCCGCCTGGTGGCCGTGACCGCGCTGGGCTCGCCGCTGGCCGCGCGTGCCGACGTGCTGCTGCCGGTGCGCACGCTGGAGACGGATTTCATTTTCAAGCCGTCGGCATCGCGCTACGCCATGCTGATGGTGCTGGACGTGCTCGCCACGCAATGCGCGCTGTTGCAGCCGGACCAGAGCAAGGAGCGCCTGCGCCGGCTCAAGTACGTGCTGGACACCCACCGCGGCGAAAGCGGCCCCGCCAGGGGCCCTGACAGCCGCCAGCCGCTGGGAGACTGACCATGCCACACCTGTTCGATACCCTGATCCGCTGCGTCACCCTGATCGACGGCTCCGGCGCCGCCGCGCGCCTGGCCGATGTGGCCCTGCGCGACGGCCGCATCGCCCGCATCGATGAAGCCGGCGCGATCGATCCCGACGCCGCCTCGCATGTAGTCGAAGGCGACGGCCTGGTCCTTGCACCGGGCTTTATCGACGTGCATACGCACGACGACACCAACGTGGTGCGCCAGCCCGAGATGACGCCCAAGCTGTCGCAGGGCGTGACCACGGTGGTGGTCGGCAACTGCGGCATCAGCGCCGCGCCGGTGACGCTGGCGGGCGAGCCGCCCGACCCGATGAACCTGCTCGGCCATGCCGACGCCTTCCGCTACCCGGATTTCAAAAGCTACGTCGATGCGGTGGAAGCCGCGCAGCCCGCGGTCAACGTTGCCGCGCTGGTAGGCCATACCGCGCTGCGCAGCAATCATATGGACCGCTTCGACCGCGCTGCCACGCCGGAAGAAATCGCGGCAATGCGAGCACAGCTGGAAGAAGCGCTGCAGCATGGCGCGCTGGGCCTGTCCACGGGCCTGGCCTACGCCAACGCGTTCAGCGCGCCGACCGATGAGGTGCTGGCGCTGGCCGAACCGCTGACCAAGGCCGGCGCGCTCTACGCCACCCACCTGCGCAGCGAATTCGCCGAGATCCTCGACGCCATGGACGAGGCCTTCCGCATCGGCCGTCATGCACGCGTGCCGGTGGTGATCTCGCACCTGAAATGCGCGGGCGTGGCCAACTGGGGCCGCAGCACCGAGGTGCTGGACGCGCTCGACGGCGCGCAGCGCTGGCAGCCGGTGGGCTGCGACTGCTACCCCTACACCGCCAGCTCCTCCACGCTGGACCTGAAGCAGGTCACCAGCGATTTCGACATCATGGTGACCTGGTCCGAAGGCGCGCCCGAAATGAGCGGCCGCCTGCTGGCCGATATCGCCGCCGAATGGCAGGTAGACCTGCACGAAGCCGCGCGACGGCTGATGCCCGCGGGCGCGGTCTACCACTGCATGGAAGACGCCGACGTCGACCGCATCCTGAGCCATCCGGCCACGGTGGTCGGCTCGGACGGGCTGCCCAACGACCCGCTGCCGCATCCACGCCTGTGGGGCGCCTTCCCCCGCGTGCTGGGCCACTACGCCCGCGACCGCGAGCTGTTCCCGCTGTCGGTGGCCGTCAACAAGATGACCGGCATGTCCGCCGAGCGCTTCGGGCTGCAGGAACGCGGCTTCGTGCGCGAAGGCTACTGGGCCGACCTGGTGCTGTTCGACGCCACCACCATCCGCGATGCGGCCAGCTTTACCGATCCCATGCAACCGGCCGAGGGCATTGCCGCGGTCTGGGTCAACGGCGAGCTGTCATGGCAGCAGCGCCAGACCACCGGCGTGCGCGCCGGCCGGTTCCTGCCGCGAGGCTCGCGGCCTGAGTTCGGCGCCGCCTGACCAGCGCGCTGCCCTCTTCCTTCCCATATCCAACCCATCCCAGGAGTACCCATGGACATCAAACGATTCGGCGTCGAAGGCGGCACCGGCACCGGCGGCCAGCACATGCCCTTTGCCCGCGCGGTCGCGGCCGACGGCTGGCTCTACGTCTCCGGCCAGGTGCCGATGGTCAACGGCGAGGTCATCGACGGCGGCATCGTGCCCCAGACCCACCAGGCCATCAAGAACGTGCTGGCCATCCTGGCCGAAGCCGGCTACGGCCCCGAGCACGTCGTGCGCTGCGGCGTCTGGCTGGATGACACGCGCGACTTCGCCTCGTTCAACAAGATCTTCAAGGAATACTTCGGCGCCAACCCGCCCGCGCGCGCCTGCGTGCAGTCGAGCATGGTGGTGGACTGCAAGGTCGAAGTGGACTGCATCGCCTACAAGAAGCCGGCGGCCTGAGCCTGCTGCCTGCGGATTGCGTGCCCCCCTCCCGCTACCGCGGGAGAGGGGAAAAACTAAAAACTAACCCCTGCCGCCACAAGCGGCCTTTTTTCCACACAAGGAGACAATATGGGTGCCGTCACCGGAACCACGCTCTTGGTGTATGCGCTGATCGCAGTGATCGCACTGGTGGTGCTGATCGCGCGCTTCAAGCTCAACCCCTTCATTACCCTGGTGGTCGTTTCAGTGCTGCTCGGCTTTGCCGTGGGCATGCCGATGGGCGACATCGTCAAGTCCTTTGAAGCCGGTGTCGGCGGCACGCTGGGCCATATCGCGCTGGTGGTCGGCCTGGGCACCATGCTCGGCAAGATGATGGCCGAATCCGGCGGCGCCGAGCGCATCGCCAACACACTGATCGATTTCTTCGGCGCAAAGAACGTGCATTGGGCGATGGCCACCATCGCCTTTATCGTCGGCCTGCCGGTGTTCTTTGAAGTGGGCTTCGTGCTGCTGGTGCCGATCGCCTTCAACGTGGCCAAGCGCACCGGCACGTCGATGGTGCTGGTCGGCATCCCGATGGTGGCCGGCCTGTCCGTGGTGCACGGCCTGATCCCGCCGCACCCGGCCGCGCTGCTGGCGGTGACCGCCTATGGCGCCGACATCGGCAAGACCATCATGTACGCGCTGATCGTGGGCATTCCCACGGCAGCCCTCGCTGGCCCGCTGTTCGCCAAGCTGATGGACCGCTACGTCAAGCTACCCGAGATCAACCCGCTGGCGGAGCAGTTCACCGAAGAGGATGAGCGCGTCAAGGCATCGCATGAGTTGCCGGGCTTCGGCATCACCGTGTTCACCATCCTGCTGCCCGTGATCCTGATGCTGATCGGCAGCTGGGCAGACCTCATCGCCACGCCCAAGACCTTTGCCAACGACTTCCTGAAGCTGATTGGCAACTCGGTGATGGCGCTGCTGATTGCCGCGCTGGTGAGCTTCTACACCTTCGGCAAGGCGCGCGGCTTCAACCGCGAGACCATCCTCAAGTTCACCAACGAGTGCGTGGCGCCCACCGCTATCATCACGCTGGTGGTCGGCGCCGGCGGCGGCTTTGGCCGCATCCTGCGTGACTCGGGCATCTCCAACGCCATCGTCGACGTCGCCACCGGCGCCAACGTGTCGGTGCTGGTGCTGGGCTGGCTGGTGGCGGTGATGATCCGCATCGCCACGGGCTCGGCCACGGTGGCCATGACCACCGCCGCGGGCATCGTCGCGCCGATCGCCGCCAGCGTGCCGGGCACCCGCCCGGAGCTGCTGGTGCTGACCACCGGCGCCGGTTCGCTGATCCTGTCGCACGTGAACGACGGCGGCTTCTGGCTGGTCAAGGAGTACTTCAACATGACCGTGACCCAGACCTTCCAGACCTGGTCGGTGTGCGAGACCATCATCTCGGTGGTGGCGCTGCTGCTGACGCTGGGCCTGGCCACGGTGATCTGACGCCCTGGGGCGGCGGCCTTGCCGGTGGCGGCAAGACCGCACTCCAGGCCAGGCTTTGGCGGGATCAGAACGGGTGACGTGGCGAAAAAGTGCATTGAAGCAACGGTTTACAAGCCCCCGGACAGCTACTAAGGTCAACCAGTGTGTGACCTGCCGCGAACCGTCCCAATGCCACTAGATCGCCGCTCCTTCCTGGCCCTGGCCGCCGGCCTCGCCGCCTGCGCCGCCCTGCCCGCCGGCGCTGCCACCGTAGCCGTGCCAATGCGCCGCAACATCCCGGGCACCACCGAAGCCCTGCCCGTGATCGGCATGGGCACCGCCGACACCTTCAACGTCGGCACCGGCGCTGATGAACGCAAGCCGCTGGCGGAGGTGATGGACCTGCTTCTGCAGAGCGAAGGGTCGGTCGTCGATACCGCGCCCAGCTACGGCAGCGCCGAAGCCGTGACCGGCGACCTGCTGCGCGCGGCCAATGCCCGCAGCCGGGTGTTCCTGGCCACCAAGATCTCGGCCAAGTCCGGCGCGCCCGCGCAGGCGCAATGGGCGCACTCGCTGGCCGACCTGCACGTGGACAAGATCGACCTGCTGCAGATACACAACCTGATCGACTGGCAGGCCAACCTGCGCTGGCTGCGCGAGCTGAAGGAACAGGGCCGCATTCGCTACCTGGGCATCACCCATTACCGCGAGGACGCGCACGAGGCGCTGGAGAAGATCGTGCGCAGCGAGCGCGTGGACTTTGTCCAGATCAACTACTCCGTGGCCGAGCGCAATGCCGAGCGTACGCTGCTGCCGCTGTGCGAAGCGCGTGGGGTGGCGGTGCTGGTCAACCGGCCATTCCAGGACGGGCGCCTCTTTCGCGTCGTCAAGGACCGCCCGCTGCCACCGTGGGCCGGCGATATCGACTGCGGCTCGTGGGGCCAGTTGTTCCTGAAGTTCATCGTCAGCCATCCCGCCGTGACCGCGGCGATCCCGGCCACCTCCAAGCCGCGCAACATGGCCGACAACCTTGGGGCCGGACTGGGCCGCATGCCCGATCCCGGCCAGCGCGAGCGCATCGCCGCGCTGCTGCGCTGAGCCGTATCGATCGTGGACGATCCCGCGCGCGACCCGCCTGCCGGTGGCCTGGCCCGGCTGCGGCGCGGTTTCGGCATCCACCCCGGCGAGACCGGCGCCGTGGTGGCCGGCTTCCTGTTTTTCTTCTGCCTGTTCGCCAGCTATTTCATGCTGCGGCCAGTGCGCGAGACCATGGGCATTGCCGGCGGCGTGAAGAACCTGCAGTGGCTATTCACCGCCACCTTTGTCGTGATGCTGGCCGCGATTCCGCTGTACGGCGCGATCTGCGCCTGGCTGCCGCGGCGCCGCTTCGTGCCCTGGGTGTACGCCTTCTTTATCGCCAACCTGCTGGGCTTTGCCCTGGCCACTCGCGCCCTGCCTGACAACGTCTGGCTGGCGCGCGTGTTCTACGTCTGGCTGTCGGTATTCAACCTGTTCGTGGTGTCGGTGGCATGGAGCCTGATGGCCGATGTGTTCCGCCCCGAGCAGGCGCGCCGTCTGTTCGCACTGCTGGCCGCCGGCGCCAGCGCGGGCGGGCTGGTCGGGCCCGTGCTGGGCGGCTGGTTGGTGCCGCGGATCGGCCTGACCGGACTGATGCTGCTGTCGGCCGCGCTGCTGGCCGCCACGCTGCCCGGCGTGGGCTGGCTGTTCGGCTGGCGCCGCCGCGCCGGCGCGGGCGTGGTGCAGCCGGGCGAAGCCCCGGCCGGCGCGGCGCAGGATCCGGCCAACCCGATCGGCGGCGGGCTGCTGGCCGGGCTGTCGCTGCTGCTGCGCTCGCGCTACCTGCTCGGCATCGGCCTGTTCGTGATCCTGCTGGCCACGGCCAGTACCTTCCTGTATTTCGAGCAGGCGCGGCTGGTGGCCGAGGCCTTCCCGGAACGCACCCGCCAGACCCAGGTCTTCAGCGCGCTGGATGCTGCCGTGCAGGCGCTGACCATCCTGGTCCAGCTCTTCTTCACCGGCCGCATGGCGCGCCGCTATGGCGTCTCGGTACTGCTGACCGCGGTGCCGCTGGCGGTGGCCTGCGGCTTTCTCGTACTGGCGCTGTTGCCGACCTTCGGCGTGCTGGCCGGCGTGATGATCCTGCGCCGTGTCGGCGAATACGCGCTGCTGCGCCCCGGGCGCGAGATGCTGTTCACCGTGGTCGATCCCGAGACCAAGTACAAGGCCAAGAACGTGATCGACACCGCCGTCTACCGTGCGGGCGATGCTGTCAGTGCGTGGGTCAAGACGGGGATCGATGCGCTGTCGGGCCATCCCGCCACGGTGGCCCTGGCTGGCGCAGTGCTGGCGCTGGTGTGGGCGGGGCTGGGCTGGTGGCTGGGGCGGCGGCATGAGGGGCAGCTGGGCCCGCCGGATGCCAGTCTGCGCCGTGCCGTGGGGAATGCCGCTGCACGCTAATGCCCAGGACAAGGGTTTTCCCGGTTGACGCAGTGTCTGCGAAGCCATACATTGGCCACGCAGATCTAGATAAGAGACCATCTGTAAGATGGTCTCTTCGCGCCTTGCAGTCGCTGCGGCCTCTTACAGAACAAATAAGAGGAGGCCGCCGTGCAACGCTCTGCCATCAAAATTCGTGGCATCGATGATGTCATTGCCTACATAGATTCCTGCCCAGGCATTCGCGGCAGGGCCGGTGTCATCTGGTGGCTCGCACTCGGCGGGCTATTCCTTGATGCGTTTTCCAATTCTGCGCTGAGCGCCGGCCTCGGGCCGATGACGCGCAACCTTCAACTCGCGCCCGCAAAGGTCGCCCTGTTGACCTCGTTTGCCTCCTGGGTGGCCATTGCCTTCAACCCTATCGGCGGCTGGATGGCTGACCGCTGGGGCCGCGTCCGCCCGCTGATTCTCGCCAAGGTCCTGGCTGTGGCCGGCGCGTTGCTGGTGGTGTTTGCCCCCGGCTTCGAGATGATCCTGGCCGGGCGCTTCTTTGTCGGCGCGGCCTACGGCATCGACTTTGCCATCGCCATGGCGGTGCTGGCGGAGTTCACGCCGGTGAAGCTCAAGAGTCGGCTGAACACGTGGCAAGGCATGTGGTACACCGCCGTCTGCTCCAACCTGCTGCTGGCACTGCTGTTCTACTCCTGGGACGTTGGCGATACGATCTGGCGCTACTCGGTGGCGGCCACCGCGGTCTTTGGCGTGATCATCCTGCTGCTGCAAGGCTTGTTCCTGGTGGAAAGCCCGATCTGGCTGGCACGCAAGGAATGGCTCGATGCCGCCGCGCATGCCATGACGCGCATCTACGGACGTGAGTTCGTTGCCGCCCCGCCCGCGGAACGCATCCCCGTCCTAAACCAGGCGCGCCGCGGCCTGGCCAATGTGCTGTTGATCTTCCGCGGCGTCTACCTGCCGCGCACCATCCTGGCGGCCACCGTGCAGATCGGGCAGTCGATCCAGTACTTCGCGATCGGCTGGTACCTGCCGCTGATCAGTGCGGCCCTGTTCGGCAAGGACTTTGCCTACGCGACGATCGGCGCGCTGGTCTTCAACGTCTGCGGCATCTTTGGCGGCTTCCTCTCGCCCTTTATAGGCCGGAAGCTGGGCCTGCGCCGCGCCTCGGCATTCGGCTTTGCGGCGGTATTCGCCATGCTGCTGATCCTGGGCCTGTTTAACGGCAAGATGCCGATGTGGATGGCAGTGGTCGTTCCGTCGCTGTTCATCCTGTTCCACTCGGGCGGGCCCGGCGCAAACGGCAAGAGCCTGTCGTCACTGTCTTTCCGCAGCGAACTGCGCGCGGGCGCCAACGGCATCATCGGCGCGCTCGGTGCCATCGGCGCTGCACTGGGCCTGCTGGTCTTCCCGCTGTTCCGCGCACAGTATGGGCTGGAGACCACCTTCCTGATTCTCTCCGTGGTCCCGCTGCTGGCAAGCATCATCTGCTTTGCGATCCGCTGGGACCCGACCCGCACCACCATCAACCCCGACAATGAAGCCGACGCCCCGCAGTTCAAGGGCGATGTGCCGGACGCTCCGGGCTTCATGAATCCCGCGATTGAAAAGGCCCGCCCATGACCCAGCGCAGAAATGTCATCCTTGCGATCGATGAGGGCACCTCAGGCACGCGGGCAGCGGTGGTGGCCGCCGACGGTCATGTCATGTGCCTCGAGTACACCACGCTTGAGGTCCGATCCCCCTGCCCTGGCGTGGTCGAACAGGACGCCAACGTCTTGCTCGACAAAACCCTGGCGGTTTGCCGCGCCACCCTGGCGCAGGCTGCTCGCGAAAACCTGACTGTCACCGCCCTCGCCATCGCCACCCAGCGCGCCACCGCGGTACTGTGGGACACGCAGACCGGACGTGCGCTGGTACCCGCCATGGTGTGGCAGGACACGCGGTACGCGGCCGATCTTGACCAGCTCGCGCCGGCATGGGACGCAAATCTGCGCAAAACGGTCGGCCGCCCCACCGGTGTACGCTCGCCATACCTGTGGGCAGCGCGGCACCTGCGCGACACGCCGGCTGTGGCTGACGCCTTCAGTGCGCGCCGGCTCGCCTTCGGCACCATCGACAGCTGGCTGCTCTGGCACCTGTCGACGGCACGCGCATGCATCACCACGCCGACCAACGCCACCTCATGCAACGCCTACGTGCTGACCGGGCATCGCTACCAGCTCGACTGGATCGACGCGCTTGGCTTTCCGCGTGAACTGCTGCCTGAGCTGCGCCAGGATGCGGACGACTTCGGCCGCACGCGGCCGGACGTGCTGGGTATCGACGTACCGATCCTGGCTTGTGCCGGGGACCAGCTCGCCGGCGCAATCGGCCTGGGATGTCTCGATGCCGGCCAGGCGATGTGCCTGCATGGCACCGGCAGCTTCGTCGATCTGGTAGTCGGCCCGAACCTTCCCGCACGCAGTGGCAAGTCGGACAGCACCCTGACCATGACCGCGCGCCGGCAGCTGGGCGTGTCGCACTTCTCCGTCGAAACCTTTGTCGCCACCACCGGCTCCGCGCTCAACTGGGTCTGCGACAAGCTCGGCTGGTTTCAGAACGCCAGGCAAATCAGTGCGCTGGCCAGCACTGTTGCGTCGTCACGGGGCGTGACCTTTATTCCCGCGCTGACAGGGCTGCGGGTCCCACGCATGCAGCCTGAAGCGCGCGCAGCATTGACCGGTATCTCGATGGCAACGACGCAGGCCGAGATGGCCTTTGCCATCCTCGAAGGCATTGCGCATTCGGTAACTTCATGCATCGAGGCAAACCGGGAGATCGCGGGCGTGCCGGTGTCGGAGCTCGTGGTTGGCGGCGGCTTGTCCGGCAGCGATGCGCTGCTGCAAATGCAGGCGGATCTCAGCGGAATTCCCATCCACCGCATGAAGGAGACCGACCGCGCCAGCCTGCGCGGCATCGCTTACCTTGCCGGCTCATCCGGCCTGCTTTGGGATTCCATGCAGCAGGCCCGTGCCACCACCACCCCGGACGCGGTATTCGAACCGGCGATCAGCGCCGATGAACGTGCCCAGCGGCGCGCGCGCTGGAATGCGCGGGTGGCATCCGAGCTCAACCATGCGGACGCGCTTGCGGTCCATTAATCAGGAGCAACAACAGACATGGTGATTTTTCCATCCCGCAGCGCTAACCGCGAGCGCGCCGCCATGACCAGCACCGAGCCGTTGCGGCTGGTGCGCCGGGACCTGCTTGACCGCCTGGAGACAGATGCATTCGACATCCTGGTGGTCGGTGGTGGTGTGACGGGCACCTACGCCGCGCTGGATGCCAGCTTGCGCGGCTATCGCGTGGCGCTGGTTGAAAAGTGCGACTTCGCCGCGGGGACTTCGTCCAAGTCATCCAAGATGGTGCACGGCGGCCTGCGCTATATCGAGCAGGGCAATCTCGGCCTGGTGCGCCATTCACTGCTGGAGCGCCAGCGCCTGCGCCGCAACGCGCGCCACCTGGTGCAACGGCTGCCATTCCTGTTCCCGGTGATGGAGCGCAACGGCGTGTTCGACAAGCGCCTGGCCAAGGCCTTCGAGAGCCTGCTCTGGACCTACGACCTCGCCGGTGGCTGGCGCGAGGGAATCCTGCACCAGAAGCTGACCAAGGCCGAGGTGCTGTCCCACTGCCCGACCTTCAATGAGGAACATCTGACCGGCGGCTACCTGTACTTCGATGCGCGCGTCGACGATGCCCGCCTGACACTGAACATCGCGCGCACGGCAGCGTTCCATGGCGCGGCCGTGGTCAATCACGCGACCGTCGCCGAGATCACCCGCGACGGCCACGGCAAGGTGGATGGCGCCATTGTCCACGCCGGCGAGCGCGAGATCCGCGTGCGCGCAGGCGTGGTCATCATGGCAACCGGCGTCTGGCTGCGCGACTGGACCGGACGCAGGAAGGGCGAGGCCAGGACCCTGCACATTCGCCCCGCCAAGGGCGTCCACGTTGCCATCCCGTGGCTGAAGATCCGCAATGACTGCACGGTGACGATCCCGGTGCCCGGGCGCAGCCGCCGGGCAACCATCACGCGGTGGGGCAATGTGTCCTACCTTGGCACCACCGACGAAGACTATGTGGGCGACCTCGACAATGTCATGTGCACCCGGCAGGAACTCGACTTCCTGCTGGAGGGCGCGCGCTCGGCACTAAAGACCGACCTGACGCCGGAAGACGTGGTGGGCAGCATCGCGGGGTGTCGCCCGCTGGTGGCGCCGCCCGGCGGCAAGACCCTGGAAATCAAGCGCAATCACGAGATTCATACCGCGGACGACGGCCTGGTGACCATCGTCGGCGGCAAGCTCACGACCTCGCGGCACATGGCCGAGCAAACCATCGATGCAGCGCAGAAGGTCATCGGCAAGCGCAGCAAGTGCCTGACCAAAGCGGCCTATCTGCTCGGGGCGGCTGGCTATGACGCGCAGGCCATCGTCGCATCCGGCGGCATGTCCGCGCACCTGGGCGAGCGCTACGGCACAGAGGCGCGCTTTGTCAGCGACATCCTGCAGGCGGACGCCACCCTGGCCAGGCCGATCGTCGAAGGCCTGCCCTATACCGAGGCCGAAATCGTCTACGCCGTGCGCCATGAACTGGCCGGCACGGTTGACGACGTCTTGTCACGACGCATCCGCGCCCGCCTGATGGCGCGCGATGCCTCCGCCCGGGCCGCAGCGCAGGTGGGCCAGATCCTCCAGGCCGAACTCGGATTGTCCGAGGCGGCCGTGGCGCGGCAGGTCAGCGAATACCTGGCCGCCGTCGCCCTCGAAAAATCCGTCCTCATGGGAGACTCAGCATGATCAGCAAGGAAGCCATCAAGCGCGGCTACAACCGCGGCAACTACGTCGTCGGCGCCCACACGCCGCCGGGCTATGCGGCAAACATCCAGGACACCCCGGATGCGCCGGGCCTGCAACGTGACACCATTTCCGTCTGCGCGGCCGATCTCGCGGCCCTGCGCAAAGTGGCCGACGAGGTCTTGACCGATACCGCCGATGTCGTGGCGTGGACCCGCGACTGGTGGGCCGGATCGATGATCACAGAGACCGCAGGCAAGCCCGCCACGCCGCGCGGGGTCATCGTACGCGCTTCCACCGTGGAACAGGTGCAGGCAGTCATGCGCATTGCCAGCGCCAGTGCCATTCCGGTCACCGTATCGGCCGGCCGCAGCAACGTGACGGGCGCCGCCCTGCCCGTACGCGGCGGAATCGTGCTGGACGTGTGCGGCCTTAACAAGCTGGTCGGATTCGACAAGGACAGCCAGATCGTCGACGTGGAAGCCGGCATGTTCGGCGACATCTTCGAGGAGACCATGCAGAAGGAATTCGGCATGACGATGGGCCACTGGCCATCATCGTACGCGATCAGCACGGTCGGCGGATGGGTAGCCTGCCGCGGCGCCGGTCAGTTGTCCACGCGCTACGGCAAGATCGAGGACATGGTGTTTGGCATGGACGTGGTGCTGGCCGACGGCAGCCTGGTCACCGTAGGCGGCTACTCGCGCGCGGCATTGGGCCCGGATCTGCAGCAACTGTTCATCGGGTCCGAAGGCATGCTGGGCGTGATCGTGCGCGTGCGCCTCAAGCTGCACCGCCTGCCCGACTACGGGCGTGCCATCGCCTATGGCTTCAAGACCTTTGCCATTGGCCTGGACGCCTGCCGCGAGATCATGCAACGCGGGGCCAACCCCGCCGCGCTGCGGCTCTATGACAAACTGGAGAGCGGAGTGCAGTTCGGGCTGCCCGACACCAACGTCCTGCTGGTTGCCGACGAGGGCTCGCGCGAGATGGTCGATGCGGTGATGACGATCAGCGAGCGCGTGTGCCAGGAACGTGGTGACAAGCTGGACAGCGCGGCGATTTTCGAACGCTGGCTCGATACGCGCTACCTGACGGGCAAGAGCGCCGAGGGCTTCAAGCGCAGCCCCGGCTTTGTCGCCGACACGCTCGAAATGTCGGGACCGTGGCGCGACCTGGCTGCCATCTACACGGACGTTGTCAAGGCCATCAATGCCGTGCCGGGCACCCTCGCCGGCTCCGCGCATCAGTCGCACGCCTATGTGGACGGCGCCTGCCTGTACTTCTCGCTGCGCGGCGAGGTCGCGGTGGAGGACCGCCAGAAGTGGTATCACCAGGCATGGGATGCTGCCAATGCGGTGCTGATCCAATACAATGCGGCACTGAGCCACCACCACGGAATCGGACTGCTGCGCGCGCCATACATGGCCTCGTCGCTGGACACGGCATTCCCGCTGCTGGCGGCAGTCAAGCAGGCACTTGACCCGCAGAATATCCTGAACCCAGGCAAGCTGGGTCTCAGTGACGTGCTCACCAACGAACCGAAGTAACCAGCATGGACAGGTCCCTCGGTGCGCGCCTGACGCGACACCCCGTCATCGGCACACTCTACGGTGTTGACCAGATCGACGCCATCTTTGAAAGCGTGGCCGAAGTCTGCATCGTCGCCAACGTGGAGTTGCGCAAGCTGCAGCCCGTCATCGCCACGCTGGCCAGCGCTGGCAAGTACGTCATCGTCAATATCGACAGCTGCGAAGGCTTGTCGCAGGACAAGGGCGGGGTGGATTATCTGGCCGACATCGGGGTGACCAGTCTGGTTTCCACGCGCGTGGCAACGATCCAGCGGGCCAACCGCGCGGGCATGGTGACGATGCAGAAGGTCTTTGTGACCGACCGTTCCACCTGGCCGCGCAGCGTCAAGGCGCTCGAACAGAGCGACCCGAACCTGGTGCAGCTGATGCCGGCGCCGATGCTGTCGCACCTGCCCGAAGCGGACCGCAAGGCGCTGCCGCCGATCGTGACATCAGGCTTTGTCTGCAATCGGGATGATATCCGCAGCGCGCTCGCACATGGCGCTGTGGCCGTCTCCACCAGCGACCGCAAGCTCTGGAATCTGGAAGCGAGAGCGCTCAAGGCGTAAGAGTCCCGCCTGGCGCCGCCTGGGCAGTTTCGCTGACCGATGATCGGCCAAAACTGGCCTGCTGCGGCAGGAAGATCGTATAGTCATGTCCTCGGACCTGGCTTGCCCCCGCGCCGCGCCGGCCGTCGCCGCGCAGCCTGCAAGCCCCCCCCACATTCCTGATCCCGGAGGACTCCCCCATGAAAACCAAAGCCGCCATCGCCTGGAAAGCCGGTGCCCCGCTGACCATTGAAGACGTGGACCTGGACGGCCCGCGCGCCGGGGAAGTGCTGGTGGAAGTCAAGGCCACCGGTATCTGCCATACCGACTACTACACACTGTCTGGAGCCGACCCGGAAGGCATCTTCCCGGCGATCCTGGGCCACGAGGGCGCAGGCATCGTCACCGACGTCGGCCCTGGCGTCACCTCGCTCAAGCCTGGCGACCACGTGATCCCGCTGTACACGCCGGAATGCCGCCAGTGCAAGTTCTGCCTGTCGCGCAAGACCAACCTGTGCCAGGCAATCCGCGCCACCCAGGGCAAGGGCCTGATGCCGGACGGCACCTCGCGCTTCTCGATCGACGGCAAGCCGATCTTCCACTACATGGGCACCTCGACCTTCGCCAACCACATCGTGGTGCCGGAGATCGCGCTGGCCAAGATCCGCCCGGATGCGCCGTTCGACAAGGTCTGCTATATCGGCTGCGGCGTCACCACCGGCGTGGGCGCGGTGCTGTTCACTGCCAAGGTGGAAGCCGGCGCCAATGTGGTGGTGTTCGGCCTGGGCGGCATCGGCCTGAACGTGATCCAGGCGGCCAAGATGGTAGGCGCCGACAAGATCATCGGCGTAGACCTGAACCCTGGCCGCGAAGCCATGGCGCGCAAGTTCGGCATGACCCACTTCATCAACCCGAAGGACGTGGAGAACGTGGTCGACCACATCATCCAGCTGACCGACGGCGGTGCCGACTATTCGTTCGAATGCATCGGCAACACGCAGGTCATGCGCCAGGCGCTGGAGTGCTGCCACAAGGGTTGGGGCAAGTCGATCATCATCGGCGTGGCCGAGGCCGGCGCGGAGATCTCAACGCGCCCGTTCCAACTGGTGACGGGGCGCGAATGGAAGGGTTCGGCCTTCGGCGGCGCGCGCGGGCGCACTGACGTGCCGAAGATCGTCGACTGGTACATGGAAGGCAAGCTCAATATCGACGACCTGATCACGCATACGCTGCCGCTGGAGCGCATCAACGAGGGCTTCGACCTGATGAAGCGCGGCGAGTCGATCCGCTCCGTGGTGCTGTACTGAGGACGGCGCCGACATGGAACTGATCTCGCAACACGGCTGCTACGGAGGCGTGCAGCGCTTCTATCGCCATGACTCGGCGGCCATCGGGCTGCCGATGCGTTTCTCGGTCTACCTGCCGCCGCAGGCGCAGGGAGGCGGAAAGGTGCCGGTGCTGTTCTACCTGGCCGGCCTGACCTGCACCGAAGAAACCTTCATGATCAAGGCCGGTGCGCAGCGCTTTGCCGCCGAGCACGGCCTGATGCTGGTGGCGCCCGATACCAGCCCGCGCGGCGCGGGCCTGCCGGGCGAGGCCGATGCCTGGGACTTCGGCGTGGGTGCCGGGTTCTATGTCGATGCCACCGAGGCGCCGTGGCAGGAGTACTGGCGCATGGAAAGCTACGTGGCCGACGAGCTGTTCGGGCTGGTCACCACCGCGTTGCCGGGCGATGCCGGCCGTGTCGGCATCTTCGGGCATTCCATGGGCGGGCACGGCGCGCTGGTGCTGGCACAGCGCCATCCGCAGCGCTTCCGCTCGGTGTCGGCGTTTGCGCCGATCGCCGCGCCGTCACGCTGCCCGTGGGGGGAGAAGGCTTTTACCGGCTACCTGGGCAGCGACCGCGCCGCGTGGGCCGAATATGACGCCAGCGAGCTGATGGCACGCCAGCAGGGCGCGCCCTTCCCGGCCGGCATCCTGGTCGACCAGGGACTGGACGACCAGTTCCTGCAAAGCCAGCTGCATCCGGAAGCATTCGCGGCGGCCTGCCAGGCCGTCGGCCAGCCGCTGACGCTGCGCCGGCATAGCGGCTACGACCACGGCTACTACTTCATTACGACCTTTATCGCCGACCACATCCGGCATCACGCCGGACAGCTCTAGCGCCTGAGCGCTCAAACGCACCCACTGCCCCGCACCGCCCCCCCATCAGGGGATGCCCGGTGCCGGGCCCGACCCCATAATTGCTGCTCGACCGGCCCCAGAGCCGGAACAAGATGGGGTCACATCATGAACCACGTCGTCTCCCTCGGCGGCTATATCCTCGGCTGCCTGGCAGCGCTGCTGATCGCCGCGCGGTGGTTGTTGCGCAATGACCCGGCGCTGTGCGCCGACTAGCCGCGCGAAGCGCCACGACGAAGCGACTAGCCCAGGCGCCGCGGCAGCCCCGGCACAGGAGGCGGCCGCCTCACATGCCACGGACAGCGCGACGGCGCCCCCCGGCGGCGCCCGCAGGGCCCGCTCGCCCCTTATCATTACGGGTCGCGCCGGTCCGGCGCATTCCAGCCACGCCGCCGCCAGCCCCTGTCCGATGTCCGTGCCGATCGCCCTGCTCACCATCACGACTGCGCTCAGCGCCATGATGCTGGCCATCGTGTGGTCGCTGCGCCGCTGCGAGCTGCCCGGCGTGGGCGAATGGTGCAATGCCAACCTGACCGCAACCGGAGCGTTGGTGCTGTTCTCGCTGCGCAGCATGATTCCGGATTTGTTGTCGGTCGGCGTTGCCAACGCCGCGCTGGCGTGGTCGCTGGCGCTGTTCTACGCCGGCAACGTTCGCTTCTGCGGCGGCGTGCCGCCGTGGCGGCGGCTGCTGGCGGCAACGGCGGTGACAACTGCGGGCGTGATTGTCTGGCGCCATGCCGTCGACGTCTTCACCACGCGCGTCGTCATTGTCTCGGTCTTCCATGCGGTGCTGTGCGCGCTGGTCGGGCTAACCTTGCTGCGCCGCCGCCCGCGCGGACAATCGGCACGGTTCTTTATCACGACCGCCTGCTTCGCGCTGTTCTTCGCCACCGGCCATGCAGTGCGCGGCACACTGTCCGCGCTGCAGTGGCTGGGCAATCCCTACCTGCAGGAATCGATGCTGGTCAACACAGTTTTCCTGACCCTGGGCGCACTGGTGATGCCGGCGATGACCATGGGCGCGGTGCTGATGATCCATGACGCCATCGTGCGCCGGCTTGAAGCGGTCGCCAATACCGATACGCTGACGGGCGTGCTGTCGCGCAAGGCGTTCGAGGAAGGCGCCCAGCGCGAGCTGGCGCGCGCCGCCGGCGGCAATCCGGCCCCCGCGCTGCTGATCGTCGACATCGACCATTTCAAGTCGGTCAACGACACCTACGGCCACGCGGCCGGCGATGCCGTGCTGCAGGCGTTCGCAAGACTGGCGGCGGCGCAACTGCGGCCCGGCGACCTGCTGGGCCGCCTCGGCGGCGAAGAGTTCATGGTGCTGCTGCCCGCGACCGGCGAGGCGGGTGCCAGCGCGTTGGCGGAGCGCATCCGTGCCAGCGTGCAGCGCCAAGCGGTCACGACGGTCGCGTCGGACGGCGCCAGCCACACCGTGCGCTATACCGTCAGCGGCGGCACCGCCGACTGGCATCCGGGCCTGACGCTGGCGCAACTGAGCGCGCGTGCCGATGCGGCGCTGTATCGCGCCAAGGTGGGCGGGCGCAATCGCGTAACGGCGCATAGCGAGTCTGCCTCGGCTACTCACGCGGCACCAGAGGCCGCGCACGCGCTCTGATCGATGGAGAGCCTGCGGGCATTAACTCGAAGAGGACGAACGCCATGCTTGCACTGGCTGCGTTGCATCGCGGAGAACGATACATTGCCAAGTTCGGCTGCCAACTTGCGGCAGCTTTAGTATGTCAAGTCCCTTTTGGTAGGATGTCTGACTGGGCGTTCGCTCCAGCACATGCGTCCTCCAGCTTGGCCACCAGGCTCTAGGGCAGCGGCCAGGACCAACCACACAAGACCGGCCAACCATTGCACCTCATACGCCGACGTCCATCGAAGATGAACCCGTCGTTGCAAGCAACCTTCGGGCGAATACGACCCGCGCTCCATCGCAGAAATGTACGTGCGGTCGACAAGCGCTTCGAACGCCAGTGGTTCCTTGAGATTTTCCCGCCTTGATCCGACAAACCTTCAACCGCTGACCGAGGAACGTGGCGATTGGATTCCGTTTGTGCTGCCCCTTGTCTTTCATGGACCGAAGGCGGCGATGATCAGCTAGATCATGCAGCGGTATGTTGCGCCAAGTGCAAGCGGCAGATTTCTGCCGGTTGAGCTCAAAAGATCGAAGAAAGGGGACATGATTTTGCTGCCTACTGCACCCCAACTTATCGTGGCAGCGTGCCGAAACGACTTCAGCGAGTTCGGTGCTTCGCTGCCAGTCTGCTTTCGGCCAGCGCCTTGACGTCCTTGCGGTCCGCTTTCGAAAGCCATTTCCAGGTCAGCACCAGTTCCGCTAGATCATCGTCTTCGCAATAGAAGTATGCAGCCGGCAATTGAAGCGCTTCCGCTAATCGGACGGCAATGTCGAACGCCGGCTCGTGGACTCCAGTCTCATACCGACTGATGCGCGCGCTCGCCGCGAGTTCATCGATTCCGATCTGCACCCCAAGGCGATCTTGCGGAACGTCAGCCCGTCGCCGTGCTTGTCGCAGGCGACGACCAAATAGGGTGACCGGTTCCTTCGTTCTCATCCTGCGAATATCGTAGGAATCGCTTGTCTCATCTCTACGAATTTCGTAGAATGGGAACGGAGCAACAGCGGACTGTTTCCCTTGACAAATCACCTAGCTGCGATTTTTCGAGCCATGGATTGCACGAGCACGCCTCAGCAGCACCCGAAGATGTGCGTCTATCAGGACGGGATTCCTACCGGGCGGGGCAAACAGAGCTACGAGCGCTGGGTCCATTTGCGAATACCTAGTTGCCCAACTGGTCACGGTCGCTAAGAAGGAAGCAGCTGCCCGTCCGGGCCACTCTTCGGGCTGAACATCTCAAGCGGGCAAGCGTCACCGTGGCACGAAAGGGCCGGGTATCCGGCGATGAACTGGACTGGATGTTTGTTGGGAACGATCACCGAGCCTGTCCCGAGAGCGAAAGTCTTATTACCTGTGAATAGCGGGCTCAGAGTCTTGGCGCAGCGCTAACTGCTATTAGCGCCAAGCCGTCAAACCTTGGCGACAGCCAATATCGTGCGACCGGATCTGGGGGCGCTTTCTGACAATTCCGTCTCGCTAGCGGAAGACGTGCCGGTGCTCGATCTGAACGGCACCGGCGAAGTCTCGGGCGTGACGGCCATCGCTATGGCGTGCGCCCGGTATCGCCTCGCTTCGCCGTGGAGCGAATCTCTCATGAGGATGCAACCATGAATCAACCCCTTATCACCGCAGAACAACGCGCGCAACTGCTTGCCAACGGACGAGCATACGCAGCAGGACACGCAGGCGACCCGCTGCCCGTAGTGCGCCTGTTTACCCCTGACGCGCATGCAACCTGGCTACTGGCCGCGCTCGACCCCGCCGATGGTGACACCGCATACGGTTTGTGCGACGTGGGTATTGGCATGCCCGAACTGGGCCATGTGAAGCTGTCCGACCTGGCATCCATTGTTGGACCGCTCAAAAAGCCGAATCTTCGCGACCTGTACTTCCGGCCAAACCGATCGCTTTCGGCGTATGCGCAGCTGGCGCAGGTAGACGGTTCGATCCCCGACTGACCGAACCCGCCGGCCGTTCCGCTAGCCGGACCGGCCGCCCTCTGCTGCACCTCATTGGTTGCAGCAGTCGGTTCCGCACAAAGACCAGCATGGAAAGACGGTGCGCACGACTTGATGTCCGCGCACCAACTGTGCATTTCCATGCAGGCGTGGCGCACCGGACGATGCCTGATCGGCATCCCTCACGCGCAAACGATGGGGTCTTGGTCTCAAAAGGACCGGCCCTGACCGAAGTCCATTGATCACTACCTGACGAGGACCGAACGTGAATCCACAACAAGAACCGCATGTGAATCTCCTGAGCGTACCGGGCGGCGTCTTACCCGCACCGGCGCGCACGCTGGCTGCTCGCGACTACAAGACCTTGGGTCTTGCCGCCCTCGGCGGCACGCTTGAATTCTATGACTTCGTCATCTACGTCTTCTTCGTCACGGTGCTGGGCGCGCTATTCTTCCCGCCCAACATGCCAGATTGGCTGCGACAACTGCAGACGTTCGGCATTTTCGCCGCGGGCTACCTGGCACGCCCGCTGGGCGGCATCGTGATCGCCCACTTTGGTGACCGGCTTGGCCGCAAGCGCATGTTCACGCTGTCGATCTTGCTGATGGCAGCGCCCACGCTGATGATCGGCCTGCTGCCCACCTACGCCAGCATCGGCGTCGCGGCGCCGCTGCTGCTGCTGGCGATGCGGGTGCTGCAGGGCGCGGCCATCGGTGGCGAGATGCCAGGTGCCTGGGTGTTTGTCGGCGAACACGTGCCGAGCCGGCAATACGGTTTCGGCATCGGCACGCTGACCTCGGGCATCACCGGCGGCATTTTGCTGGGTTCGCTCGTTGCCGTCGCCATCAATCGCCATTACTCGCCTGAGCAGGTGAGCGCTTTCGCCTGGCGCATCCCCTTCATCCTGGGCGGCGTCTTCGGACTTGTGTCGGTGTACCTGCGCCGGTTTCTTCATGAGACACCCGTGTTCCGCGAGTTGGCTAGCCGCAGCAACCTGGCGCGCGAACTGCCAATCCGCACCGTGCTGCGCGAGCACCGCTCGGCCAGCCTGTTCGTCGCATTGCTGACCTGGGTACTTTCTACCTCTATCGTCGTGGTGGTGCTGTACACGCCCGCCTACCTACAGAAGGTGCACCACATTCCCGCCGCGCTTGCGCTCGAGACCAATGCCTTCGCTACGCTCGCGCTGACCATCGGCTGCGTGATCGTCGGTTGGGCGAGCGACCGCATTGGCACGCGCGCCGTCATGCTGATCGGCTGGGGTGGCCTGTTCGTGACCGCTTACCTCTTCTACGACAGCCTGCCCGGCACGCCTGGCACGCTGTTCTGGCACTACGGACTGCTGGGTCTGTTCGTCGGCACCATCGCCACTGTGCCGATTGCCGGCGTGCGTGCCTTTCCGGCACCGGTGCGGTTCACCGGTCTCTCGTTTGCCTACAACATGTCTTACGCAGTCTTTGGCGGCCTCACGCCGATGATCCTCACGCTGTGGCTACAGCACGACGCAATGGCGCCGGCTCACTATGTGGCAGTACTGGCAGCTGTCGGCTTCTCGCTAGCGCTCTGGCCCCTCGCCAAATGCGGCCATGCCATGCGCAATGGCGTGGCCAGCACGGCTGGCCAAGTCGGGCGATAACGAAGGAGCAACGAAATGAATGCGACGGAAAACACGCCACCAGTACGCCTACTGACTCCCGCCGAGCTGGCTGTCTGCATCAAGGTATTCCGCAACGCCCGGCAATGGACGCAAGAGCAGCTAGCCGTGATCGCAGGACTCAACGTGCGGACCGTTCAGCGCGTCGAACAAGGCTGGCCCGCTGGCCCCGACATCTGCCGGGCGCTGGCCAGCGCGTTCGATTTCCTGGACATCGACGCGCTTAACAAGCCATTCGCGATTCCACCAGAAGACGAACTCAAGGCAGCGCAGGAACAGTTCGACCGGGAGCACGTCACCTTCGCGGCGATTCGGCTGACCACGGGTAAGCAGTTGGCGGAGCTGGCGCAGACCAGCACGATGGACATGTCGGAGCTGGCCTTCGAAATGGGCGGCGAAGCGGACAAACGCTTCGCCGCACTGATGGAATATTTCCGTAACTACCGCGATGCCCTGGACGCCTATACCGAAGCAGAGAAGCGCGAGGCGTCGGACACGATGCAAGCCAACATCGATGTGCTCAAGACCCTTGGCGTTTCGCTCTGCTATGCCGAGCGCCAAGTGCTGCTGAAGGGAAGCTCGGACCCGGACAGGCCAATGCCAGCTAACGTCCTGTACGTGATCGGGTTTCCGCTCGGCAAGGAACCCAAGCTATTCGCCACGCCAACTTCCGTTGATATCCGTCTGTAGAAGGGCTGAAGGGTCAAGATTCGCGCTTGCAAGCGCCGCTCCAAGCCCAACCATCCGACTCGCCCCAGGCATGGGGCTTGAGGAAGAAGGCAGACGCGCACTGACAAACAGGTCGCCTGGTATTGAGCACGAGAGGTACAGCGTGCACAGCCCATGAACTAGCCGAACACTGCCAGCTATCCCCAGGGGATAGCTGGCACAGCCGGCCTTCCAACGGCTGGAACACGTAGCCTACCTAAAAGGCCTTTTACAACCTTTTAAAGGTAAGGGAGAGTCTGGAGGCCTTGACCAGCCAATGACTTGGCGCTGCGCGCCAGCTTGATCGTCCTGGCACAGCGGCGCGTGCTGCCCCAGGCAAGCGCCTACCCATTTGACCTGCTCGATGTGCAACTGGCCACGAAAACCATTGGCGCAGGGACGACTCTCCTGCGCTGGCGCTATATTGACTGCTCATCCATGGGCGTGGCCTTGTGGGAGTCGCTGCTCGGCCGCCTCGTAATACCGGACTCGCTGATCGACGACGACCTGTATGTGATGTAGCTGTGGCGCATCGCGCTCAACATGCAGATAAGCCTGACCCACAGCATCGCCCGCCACGCCAAGGAATGCACTAGCAACATGGCACGGGCCGAGGCGATTCACCTGTGGCGTATCCTGGGCATCCCCTTGGGGGTAGTCTTACTGCGGTCCCACCGGGTTCCACCCGCCCTCGTGAGGCAAGTTTCTCGCCCCGCAGGCTGCCGCCATTGACGCTACCACTGCGGCAACCGTTTCCCATCGATCATAAGTCGGTATCCATGCCGTCCAGCTTTCTTGCTGCCGGTCTCATCCAAGGCATTCATGCTGTTGTGCATCCGATGAACTGCACATTTGCAAGAAGGCTTCATGCCCAGAGAAACCCACGCTGAAGATCTCGGAGAGGCAGCGCGGCACGTCGCGCAGGCGGCGTGCATCTTGCAGGTCATCATGACAGGTCACGCTGACGCCCACGAACCCGCGCCACGCCGGCTGTATTCGACGGCGGAGCCAAGCTCCCGCATCCCACGGGATACGCCAGCGCATGTCACCTTCTGCAACGGCGCGCGCCTCGCGGTGCTGTCATGGACATGCGAGGCCAGAAGGCCAGCGGATGTGTGCCCACGGATGTCGACCCCAGCCACGATACGGGTCGAGTGCAACTGCTGGAGCAAACAGCTTTGACGACAGCCAAGGATTGCTACAGCCCACAGGTGGTGCCTTCGTCCAAGGCTGAGGGCTTCATGCTTTAGGCCTGTTGTTTTCTTGCCGGATAAGAAAGCGGCGCCGCGCCGGCGCAAGGCGGTACGGACACGATGCGGTTTGGCACGCGATCAGCGAGTTGCAGCGAAGTAATGAGCTTGGGCCGCACCGCGCTTGGACGTGTGGCGGACTGCGCTCGATCACCAGAGCCTCATCGGCCGAGACCACCCCAGCCCCGGCCCGCAGCAGGACCTTCAATCCCTCGAGGCCAAAGCCAGTTTAGCCCCGTCCACTTTGACCGATCGGCCGCGGTCAGGCTTCGTCCGCAAACTTACGGTAAGCGCCGGGGCGCGATCCGGTCCAGCGCCGGAATGCCCGGTGGAACGCGCCCGGCTCGGCAAATCCGAGTTCCGCCGCAATATCCGCCACGGGGCGCCCGGAGTGGCTCAACGCCTCGATGGCAAGGTCGCGCCGCAGCCCGTCCTTCAGGTCCTGGTAGCTCACGCCCTCGTCCATCAAGCGGCGCCGCAGCGATGAGGCCGACAGGTTCAGGCTGACCGCCAGCGCGTCGAAGGTGGGCCACAGCTCGGGCCGCTGGTTGCGCAGCAGCCGGCGCACCCGTGCGCCCACGCTGGCGCGGTCGGAGTACTTGACCACCACGTTGTGCGGCGCATCGCGCAGGAAGGCTTTCAGGCTGCGCTCGTCCTGGCGCACCGGCTGGTCCAGCAGCGCAGCGTCGAACACCAGCGCCGTGGCGGGCTGGTCGAAGGCCAGCTGGCGCGAGTACATCACGCGGTATTCGGCGCTGTACGGCGGCTCGTCGTAGTCGAAGGCCGCCAGCCGCACCGGCACGCGCCGCCGCAGCAGCCAGCTCATCAGGCCATGCAGCATGATCAGCATGGTTTCCTTGGCAAACACGCCGGGCTGCCGCCCCAGGTGCGCGCAGGGCGCGGTCAGCACCAGCGCGGCCTCATCGCCGTGGCGCTCCAGCCGCACGCCGATATCGTCCAGCAGCAGCCGGAAGTACCGCGTGATGCGCTCCAGCCCCTGCGCAAGCGTGCGGCTGCCGGCCACCGCGTGGCACAGCATGGCAAAGCTGCCGCATTTCATGCTGCGCGAATCCTGCCCGAAGAATTCATCGTCCAGCGCCGCCGCCACGGCCATCCACAGCTCACTGTAGCTGGCGGACGAGACGCGCGCCTGCGGCACCGCCAGTAGCGCCGGCGCAATGCCGGCGCTACGCAGCACCGGATCGGGGTCGATGCCACGCGCGCGCAGCCCCGCGATGGCGTGGTGGACGAAACAGATGGCGACACTGCCTTTTTCCATGGCGCTGGCGGGTGGCAAACGAGTTCAAGAAGATTGGCGGATTTTGGCATAGGAGCCCGCCCCCGGCGTTCCTACACTGCCCGCAGGTCAAACGCCAAGCGCGCATTCTGCCTGACTTGCCGCGCGGCTCAAAACGCCCACCCCTAACTGCCATGCACAGCGACTATACCGAAGAGCAAACCATGATCCGCGACAGCGCGCGCGCCTTTGCCACCGAACGGCTGGCCGTGGGCGCCGCACAATGGGACCGCGACGGCCACCTGCCCGATGAAGTCGTCGCCGAAATGGGCGCGCTGGGGCTATTGGGCATGATCGTGCCCGAGGAATGGGGCGGCACCTATACCGACTACGTCGCCTATGCGCTGGCCATCGAAGAAATCGCCGCCGGCTGCGCCGCCTGCGCCACCATGATGAGCGTGCACAACTCGGTCGGCTGCGGGCCGGTCCTGCACTATGGCACCGATGCGCAGAAAGAACGCTACCTGGCGCGCCTGGCCAGCGGCGAGCTGATCGGCGCGTTCTGCCTGACCGAGCCGCAGGCCGGCTCCGAGGCGCACAACCTGCGCACGCGCGCCCGCTTCACCGATAACGGCTGGGTGCTCAACGGCAGCAAGCAGTTCGTCACCAACGGCCAGCGCGCCGGTGTCGCCGTAGTGTTCGCCTCAACCGAGCCCGAGCGCGGCAAGAAAGGCATCTCGGCCTTCCTGGTCCCCACAAACACCCCCGGCTTCATCGTCCACGCCCCCGAGAAGAAGCTGGGCATCCGAGCCTCGGACACCTGCGCGATCACGCTGGAAGACTGCACCGTACCGCACGACGCACTGCTGGGCGAGCCCGGCGAGGGCCTGCGCATCGCGCTGTCAAACCTGGAAGGCGGGCGCATCGGCATCGCCGCGCAGGCAATCGGCATTGCGCGTTCGGCCTTCGAGGCGGCGTGCCGCTATGCATCGGAACGCATCCAGTTCGGCCGCGCCCTGCGCGAACACCCGCCCATCGCCAACATGCTGGCCGACATGGCCACCGAGCTGAACGCCGCGCGCCTGCTGGTGCACCGCGCCGCGCGTATGCGCAGCGAAGGCGTGCCGTGCCTGTCCGAAGCCTCGCAGGCCAAACTGTATGCGTCGGAACTGGCCGAGCGCGTGTGCTCCAAGGCGCTGCAGATCCACGGCGGCTACGGCTATCTCGAAGACTACCCAGTCGAGCGTCACTACCGCGACGCCCGCATCACCCAGATCTACGAAGGCACCAGCGAGATCCAGCGCATGCTGATCGCGCGCAGCCTGTAGTCCCACCATCCCTTGCCAACAGAACCAGACCTTCCGGAGACAACCATGACTGCCGTGCCCAAGACCGACAATGCCGTGCCGACCGTGCCGCTGCTGATCAATGGCGAATGGGTGGATTCGTCCGCCACCGAGTTCCGCAACGTGGTCAATCCCGCCACGCAGGAGGTGCTGGCACGCGTGCCGCTGGCCACAGCAAGCGAGGTCGCCGCTGCCGTGGGCGCCGCGCACCGCGCCTTTGCCACGTGGCGCCATACGCCCATCGGCGCGCGGCTGCGCGTCATGCTGCGCTTGCAGGCACTGATCCGCGAGCACAGCAAGCGTATCGCCGCCATCCTGACCGCCGAGCAGGGCAAGACCCTGGCCGATGCCGAGGGCGACATCTTCCGCGGGCTGGAGGTGGTGGAACACGCCTGTTCGATCGGCACCCTGCAGCAAGGCGGTTTTGCCGAGAACGTGGCCGCCACCGTCGACACCTACACGCTGCAGCAGCCGATCGGCGTCTGCGCGGGTATCACGCCGTTCAACTTCCCGGCGATGATTCCGCTGTGGATGTTCCCGATGGCGATCGTCTGCGGCAATACCTTCGTGCTCAAGCCTTCGGAGCAGGACCCGCTGTCCACCGTGGAGCTGGTCAAGCTGGCGCTGGAAGCCGGCGTGCCGCCGGGCGTGCTGAACGTGGTGCACGGCGCCAAGGACGTGGTCGATGCGCTGTGCACGCACCCGGACATCAAGGCCGTGTCGTTCGTGGGCTCGACCGCCGTTGGCACCCACGTCTACAACCTGGCCGGCGCGCACGGCAAGCGCGTGCAGTCGATGATGGGCGCCAAGAACCATGCTGTCGTGCTGCCTGATGCGCACAAAGAGCAGACGCTGAACGCGCTGGCCGGTGCAGGCTTCGGCGCGGCCGGCCAGCGTTGCATGGCCACCTCGGTGATCGTGCTGGTGGGGGCGGCACGCGACTGGGTGCCCGACCTGGTCGAACGCGCCAAGACCCTGAAAGTCGGCGCCGGCGCCGAGGCTGGCACCGATGTCGGCCCCGTGGTATCGGTGGCGGCAAAAGAACGGGTCCTCGGCCTCATCGCCGCCGGCGAGCGCGAAGGCGCGACGCTGGTGCTGGATGGCCGCGGCGTGGAGGTGCCGGGCTATCCGCAGGGCAACTTCATCGGCCCGACCATCTTTACCGATGTCCGGACCGACATGTCGATCTACACCGAAGAGATCTTCGGGCCGGTGCTGGTGGTGGTCGGCGTCGATACGCTTGACGAGGCCATCGCCCTGGTCAACCGCAACCCGTTTGGCAACGGCACCGGCGTGTTCACGCAGAGCGGCGCCGCGGCGCGCAAGTTCCAGAGCGAGATCGACGTGGGCCAGGTCGGCATCAACATCCCCATCCCGGTGCCGGTGCCCTACTTCAGCTTCACCGGATCGCGTGGCTCCAAGCTGGGCGACCTGGGTCCGTATGGCAAGCAGGTGGTGCAGTTCTATACGCAGACCAAGACGGTGACGGCGCGGTGGTTTGATGACGCGACGGTCAACGACGGGGTGAACACCACCATCAGCCTGAAGTAATCGGCCGACATTCAAGAACGACACGGAAGGAGACCCCATGCATATCGCCTTCATCGGCCTGGGCAACATGGGCGCGCCCATGGCGCGCAACCTGCTCAAGGCCGGCCATACGCTGACCGTATTCGACCTCAACGCTGCGGCGGTGGCGTCGCTGTGCGCCGAGGGCGCCGCCACCGCGGATTCCGCCCGCAAGGCGGTGGCCGAAGCGGACTTTGTCATCACCATGCTGCCCGCCGCCGCCCATGTGCGCAGCGCCTACCTGGGCCCGGAAGGCGTGCTGGCGGGCGTGCGCCCGGGCGTGCCGCTGGTGGACTCAAGCACCATCGACCCCGCCACCGTGCGCGAACTGGCCGCTGCCGCCGAGGCGCACGGCAATGCGCTGGCCGATGCACCGGTCTCCGGCGGCACCGTTGGCGCGCAGGCCGGCACGCTGACCTTCATGGTCGGCGCCTCCGAAGCGCTGTTCGCCCAGGTGCGCCCGGTGCTGGCCGGCATGGGGCGCAACCTGGTCCACTGCGGCGGCACCGGCACCGGCCAGGTCGCCAAGATCTGCAACAACCTTATCCTCGGCATCTCCATGATTGGCGTATCCGAGGCGATGGCGCTGGGCGTCAAGCTCGGCATCGACGCCAACGTGCTGGCCGGCATCGTCAATACCTCCACCGGCCGCTGCTGGGCCTCGGATACCTGCAACCCCTGGCCCGGCGTGATCGAGACCGCGCCGGCCGGGCGCGGCTACACCGGCGGCTTTGGCGCCGACCTGATGCTCAAGGACCTGGGCCTGGCCAACGACGCCGCGCGCACCGTGAAGCAGCCGCTGTTCCTGGGCGCGCTGGCGCAGCAGGTCTACCAGGCCGTGAGCCATGCCGGCGACGGCCAGCTCGACTTCTCCGGCGTGATCCGCCAGTACCTGTCCGCCGCCGACAAGGAGGGCACGCAATGATCGAGTTCGCCCTGCAAGGCCACGTCGCCACGCTGACGCTGAGCCGCCCGCCCGCCAACGCCTTCACTGCAGAAGGCCTGCAGCAGCTGCGCGAGCTGGTGGCAAGGATCGACGCCAACCCCGAAGTGCGCGCCGTGGTGGTCACCGGTGCCGGCGAGAAGTTCTTCAGCGCCGGCGCCGACCTGAACGGCTTTGCCGAGGGCGACCGTGCCCATGCCCGCGTGATGGCGCAGCAGTTCGGCAGCGCCTTTGAAGCCCTGCAGAACGCGCGGCCCGTGGTGATCGCCGCGATCAACGGCTATGCCATGGGCGGCGGCCTGGAATGCGCCCTGGCCTGCGATATCCGCATCGTCGAGGAACACGCGCAGATGGCCCTGCCTGAAGCCGCCGTCGGCCTGCTGCCCTGCGGCTGCGGCACGCAGACGCTGCCGTGGCTGGTGGGCGAAGGCTGGGCCAAGCGCATGATCCTGACCAACGAGCGCGTGGATGCCGCCACGGCGTTGCGCATCGGGCTGGTGGAAGAAGTCGTGCCGCGCGGCCAGGCCTTCCCCACCGCGCTGGCGATGGCTGAGCGCGCCTGCAACGTCAGTCCCCGGGCCGCCGCGCACAGCAAGCGGCTGGTACACCTGGCGCGCCAGGGCGTGCCGCGCCAGTCCGCGCTGGCACTCGAGCGCGAGCGCTTTGTCGACCTGTTCGACGATGCCGACCAGCGCGAAGGGGTCAACGCCTTCCTCGAGAAACGAACGCCGCAATGGCGCAACGCCTAGGAGTCCGCCATGCGCCTGACTGAAGAGACCAAGGCCGCCAACCTGGATGCCGCCGAGCCGGAGGTGCTGTTCCAGGTCGTCAACGGTGTCGGCGTTGCCACGCTGAACCGGCCGCGCCAGCTCAATGCCCTGTCGTACCCGATGATCGTCGCGCTCGGTGCGCAAATGGAAGCCTGGGCGCAGGATGATGCCGTCCGCGCAGTGGTGCTGCGCGGCGCCGGCCCCAAGGCCTTCTGCGCCGGCGGCGACATCCGCGCGCTGACCGACAGCTACCGCGACGGCACCCCACTGCACCAGCGCTTCTTTATCGACGAATACACGCTCGACTACAGCCTGCACCGCTACCCCAAACCGCTGGTGGCGCTGATGGACGGGATCGTCATGGGCGGCGGCATGGGCCTGGCGCAAGCCGCGCACCTGCGCCTCGTCACCGAACGCTCGCGCGTGGCCATGCCCGAAACCGGTATCGGCCTGGTGCCGGACGTGGGCGCCAGCCATTTCCTGTCGAAGCTGCCGGTGCAGCTGGCCCTGTACCTGGGGCTGACCGGGGTCACCATCGGCGCGGCCGATGCCCTGCTGTGCGGGCTGGCCGACGCCGCGGTCGACAGCGCCACGCTGGCTGGCCTGGAGCAGACCCTCGCCGGCATCGCCTGGGGCGATGACACGCTGTCAGACCTGCGCCATGCGCTGGTGCACGAGCACGTCGCCAGCGCCGCCGACGCGCCGCTGCTGCAAGTGCTGCCGGCCTTGCTGCGGCATTTCCCCGCGCATGCAACGCTGCCCGAGATCCTGGCCGGACTGGCCTGCCAGGACGACCCGGCCTACTCCGCCTGGGCCACCCGCACTATCGACGTGCTGCGCACCCGCTCGCCGCTGTCCGCCTGCGCCACGCGCGAGCTGCTGCTGCGCGGCCGCCGCATGGACCTGGCCGACTGCTTCCGCATGGAGCTGGCGGTGGTGGTCAGCACGTTTTCGCAGGGGGATTTCATCGAAGGCGTGCGTGCGCTGATCGTCGACAAGGACAACACGCCGCACTGGCGCATCACCAGCTATGACGCCGTCGATGACGCCGCCGTGCAGGCGCTGTTCCGGCCGTGGTGGGCGCCGGGCGAACAGCCGCTGCCCCTCGCCCTGCCCGCCTGAGCGGATGCGCCATTGTGAGCCTCGACGCGCTGCTGGCGTGCAGCCCCTGGGCGGCAGCACTGACCCCGGAACAACGCCAGCGCGTGCGCGCCGAACTGCGTGAACGTGCCGTGCCGCAAGGCGCCTATGTCAGCCGCAAGGGCGACCTGGCCGACAACTGGCTTGGCATCGCACAGGGCCTGGTCAAGGTGCATTGCGCATCGCCATCGGGCAAGCGCGCCACCCTGACCGGCGTGCCGGCCGGCGGCTGGCTTGGCGAAGGCTCCCTGCTCAAGCGCGAGGCGCTGCGCTATGACGTGGTCGCGCTGCGCGATTCAAGCATCGCCTGCATGCCTGCGGCGACGTTCCGCTGGCTGCAGGAGACCAGCCTGCCCTTCAACCGCTATCTGCTAGACCAGCTCAACGAACGGCTGGGCTTGTTCATCGCCACCGTCGAGCATGAGCGGCTGCACGGCATCGAAGGCCGCGTGGCCCGGGCGCTGGCCACGTTATTCCATCCCGTGTTATGTCCTGGGCTGGGTCCGGCGTTGCATCTGACACAGGAGGAAGTCGGCCTGCTGGCGGGCATCTCGCGCCAGCGGGCCAATGCCGCGCTCAAGGTGCTGGAGCAGCATGGGCTGGTGCGCGTCGACTATGGCGTCGTGCACGTGCTGGAGCTGGAAGGATTGCGGCGGTATTGAGCGCCGGGGCTGTCCGGCATCGCTACGCGCCGCCAACGGGCGAACGTTGCTAGGGCAGATATAGCTCCGTGGCATCGGACTCAACACCGCCATCGGCGCCACCTGTCACCAGCACCCGCCCGTCCGGCAACAGGGCGGCGGCGACCCCGCTGAGCGGAACGGACACGGAGGCTGCTGCGGTCCAGGCATTGGCATCCGGGTGATAGATCTCCGCACTTGCCGGGAGGCTTCCCCCCACTGCCAGCACCCTGCCATCGGCCAGCAGAATCAGGGCAGGCAACAGACGCCGGGCGTTCATGGTGCTGCCGGTCCAGCCTGACGTTGCGGGACCGTACACCCAGGCCTGCGGGGCACCGGCAAAGTCCCCCACGACCAGTACCTTCCCACTGCCCAGCAGGACGGACTGCACGACGTTGTGCGACCCGCCGGGGAACGGCACTGTCACGCTGGCGCCACTGCCGCTCGCGGGGAACAACTCGGCTGACAGGACCGCTCCCGTGCTGTTGAGACCACCGACCACGAGCACGGTGGCGCCATCCGGCAGCAGTGTCGCGGCATGCTGGGTGCGCGGCGTTGTCAGAGTCATACTTGCCACGGTCCAGGCGCCGAGGGCGGGATCGTACAGTTCAGCGGTACTCAGGGGCGCCACCCCTGACTGATTGCCACCGATGACCAGGACTCTTCCATCCGGCAACAGCGTGGCCGTGTGCCTGACGCGAGCCGCTGCCAGGCTGCCGGTCGGGGTCCAGGTTCCGGTAGCCGGATCGAACAGCTCTGCCGAAGCCAGTGGCGTCGAGATACCCGATGCACCGCCAGCAACCAGGACCTTGCCATTCAGCAGGCGCGTGGCGGTGTGCTCATACCGGGGCATGCCAAGGCTTCCGGTCGCAGACCAGGCATTTACGCTGGAGTCATAGAGCGCAGCGCCTGTTGTCACGCCCCCCGCACCAATGCCGCCAGCGGTCAACACCTTGCCGTCGGCGAGCAGGGTTGCCGTGTGGTAGTGCTTCGCTTGCGGCATGGGTGCGGCAGCCACCCAACTGCCACGCGCCGTCACAGATATCCGCACCTGCGCTTGCACACTGCCCGCGCGATTGCTTGCGGTGATGGTGTAGCTGGCCTGCATCTGCACGGACTGTGGCGTACCGGCGATCACGCCGGTCTGTGTGTTCAGGCTCAGCCCGCCCGGTAACGCGGGCGCAACGGAGAAGCTGGCGACAGCGCCGCCGGTGACTTGCGGCGGGTTGGGAACGATGACCTCCCCCACCACGTACAGGGCTGCTGTATTGCCGTACTGGAGGCTGGCGGGCGGCGCGACCGCGGCCTGCACCTCCATGCGGAGTTCCGTCGTGGTACTGCCCGCCGAATTTGTGCCCGTGATGATGTAGAGCGCCTGCGCGGCCGCAGCGGCGGGCGTCCCGCTGATGACACCCGTTTGCGCATCGAAGGCAAGTCCGGCAGGCAGCGCGGGCGCAATGCTGTAGTGCGTGATCACGCCACCGCTGCTGGTGGGGCCGCTGGCGGCAACAGGATCGCCAACGGTAAAGATGACGGCCAACGCCTGATACGCCAGGCCAGTCGGCGCCACCGTGCCGTCGCGCACCTCGATCTGCACGCGGGCAGTCGCCGAACCTGCGCTGTTCGTGCCGGTCACAACGTGGATCGTGGCAGCCGTGGTGGTTGTCGGCGTCCCGGCGATGACACCCGTGCCCTCATCGAGGCTCAGCCCCGCCGGCAACGGCGGCGCCACCATATACCGGGCGATCGCACCGCCGCTGGCGCTGGGACGATTCGGCACGATCGCCTCGCCTTGCACGTAGCTGGCGGATGGCATGCTGTAGTTGAGGCCTGCTGGCGGCTCGATTGCTGCATCTTCCTCGGCAACGCATCCGGACAGCATGGCTGCCCACAGCAAGGCCAGGACAACGAGGCAAGACTGGAGGAAGTGCCGCCAAGCAGGATACGTGGACGCGTGCGCACGGCTGGCAAGGGAGATCATGACAGAAGGACCCGGAAGTTATAGTTTTCCGGCGACCTTCTTGTCGGGCCGCCGCGATGCGCAAACATTAAAGCATCGCATCGCGGCACACCACATGACCCGTTCGGGGGAAATGAAAGGCCGGAATTAGGCCCCGCTCGCAGCCCCTCAGCCCTTCACGAGCCCGTCGGCCCGGAACATCGCCTTGATGCCCCGCACCGCCTGCCGGATGCGCGATTCGTTTTCGATCAGGGCAAAGCGCACATACTCGTCGCCATAGTCGCCAAAGCCGATGCCCGGCGAGACCGATACCTTGGCCTTGGCCAGCAGCTGCTTGGAGAATTCCAGCGAGCCCAGCGCGCGGTACGGCTCGGGAATCCGCGCCCAGATATACATCGACGCCTTCGGGATCTCCACCGGCCAGCCCGCTTCGATCAGCCCGCGCGCCAGCACGTCGCGGCGCGACTGGTACTGCGCGGCGATCTCGCTGACGCATTGCTGGTCGCCCTCCAGCGCGGCAATGGCCGCGATCTGCAGCGGCGTGAAGGTGCCGTAGTCGTGATAGCTCTTGATGCGCGTCAGCGCCGCCACCAGGTCCGGGTTGCCCACCATGAAGCCCACGCGCCAGCCCGCCATGTTGTAGCTCTTGGACAGCGTGAAGAACTCCACCGCGATGTCCTTGGCGCCCGGCACCTGCATGATCGACGGCGCCTTCCAGCCATCGAAGACGATGTCGGCATAGGCCAGGTCGTGCACCACGAAGATATCGTGCTTGCGTGCCAGCGCAATGACGCGCTCGAAGAAGTCAAGCTCCACGCATTGCGCGGTGGGGTTGGACGGAAAGCCCAGCACGATCATCTTCGGCTTGGGATAGCTGCCGCGGATGGTGCGCTCCAGCTCGGCAAAGAAATCGATGCCCGGCACCAGCGGCACCGAGCGAATATCCGCGCCGGCAATGACCGCGCCGTAGATATGGATGGGGTAGCTGGGATCGGGCACCAGCACCGTGTCGCCGCGGTCCAGCGTGGCCAGCATCAGGTGCGCCAGGCCTTCCTTGGAACCGATGGTGACGATGGCCTCGGTATCCGGGTCGATCTCCACGTCATAGCGTTCGCGGTACCAGTGCGCGATCGCGCGGCGCAGCCGCGGGATGCCCTTGGAGGCCGAGTAGCCGTGCGTATCGGGCCGCTGCGCCGCTTCAGTCAGCTTGGCCACGATATGCGCCGGCGTGGCGCCATCGGGGTTGCCCATGCTCATGTCGATGATGTCCTCGCCACGGCGGCGGGCGGCCATCTTCAGCTCGGCGGTGATATTGAAAACGTACGGGGGAAGGCGATCGATGCGCGCAAAGCGGCGCTTGCCAGAAGCGGCAGTCATGGAGGGAGTCCTTTACGTAAGCGCCCGGAACCGTCCGAGCGACGTCGGCAGCCGTTGTCTCGGCTGCCGGGACTCATGTTAGCGGGGATGCGGCCATTGCACAACCGGCGTGCGCAGATGCCTAGAGCCTGCCCCCCGGCAGACCGGTCGGCCGGTTCGCGGGCAGATGGCGCACGATGCAGTCCAGCGCGGGAGAATCGGAGCGCCCGCCCAGCGCCGCGCTGACCGAATCGCGGTACTGCTGCGCAGAAATGCGCTGGTAGTACAGGCGCGACGTCTGGTCCAGCCAGTAGACGTAGTCGTCGTCGCTGCGGCTGCCGCTGGTGCGCAGCCAGTCGCTGATATTGTTCGTCCCGACGATCATGTTCGGGCACGCGGTCCGCAGCGAATCGAGATAGGCATTGAAGTCGGTCGCCTGGCGATTGCGCACGGCGTCCGGCGCACAGGCGGCCAGGATGGCAACGGATGCCGCGGCGGCGGCGATGATGCGCAACGGCTTGGATGCAGGCAACACGGCAGTCCTCCCGGCGGTGACGTTGCCTGCCATCTTATGGCAACGCCGCGCCCTCGTACACCATATCGCCGCCGTGGCTCAGTCGTCCAGCGTCTCGTGCACCGCCGCGTCGCCGCGCTTCCAGTAGGCCGATGCGCGGATGCGCTTCTTGTCGATGCCGCGCTCGCTGACCAGATACTGGCGCACGGCCTTCATCGCCGCCGCTTCACCAGCGGCCCACGCATAGCCCTCGCCGCGCGGCAGCGTGAGCTTGCGCAGCGCCCCTTCCAGCAGGCTGCCTTCCAGCCCATCGCCACGATTCAGCCAATGCACATCGCATTGCGCGGACGTCGGCAGCGGAATCTGCGCCGCGGCATCGCCTACTTCCACCACCACGATGGCGCGCGTATCGGCCCCGAGCTCTTCCAGGCGCCGGGCGATTGCCGGCAGCGCGGTATCGTCGCCGATCAGCAGGTGCCAGTCGAACGCCGTGGGCACCACGAACGAGCCGCGCGGCCCGCCCATGCCCAGGTACTGGCCCGGCTGCGCCTGGGCAGCCCAGGTCGAGGCGGGACCATCGCCATGCAGCACGAACTCGATATCCAGTTCCTGCTTCGCCGCGTCGTAGCGGCGCGGCGTGTAGTCGCGCGCGGCCGGCCGCGGCTGGCCTTCGGGGAAGGTGATGCCGTCCGGGGTGACCTGCGGCAACACCGGCTTGTCTGCGCCATCAACCGGGAAGAAGACCTTGACGTGGTCGTCGAACGACGCCGAGACAAAGTCCTGCAGATCAGCGCCGCCCAGCGTGACGCGCAGCAGCTGCGGTGACACCTGCGTGGTGCGCACCACCTGCAGCAGGCGCATCTTGAGCGGATGGCGCACGCGCTGCACAGTCAAGTCGCGTGCGGAGGCTTGGTTGTTCTCACTCATATTGGAAATCCTTGGGATTAAACCCGGCGCCTGCCGGGTCAGGTTGCCGATGGCCGCAGCCAGCGTCAGTGCCACGCGTCAGGCCTTGCGGACCGCTTCGATCTCAGCCGCCGCGCGCAGCAGGATTTCTGCGATGCGGCGCTGCTCGTCGGCGCCCGCATCGCTGCGCAGCGCAATGGCTCGCTTGATCGCGGCACGGGCCTGCATCAGCTCGGGCAGCCAGCCGCCCTGCTCCGGCTCAGCCTGCGGCTCGCCGCTCATGGCGCGCCGCATCCACTCCACCTTGCGCGCCACGTGGCGCAGCTTGGCAATCATCACCTCGACCCGCTCGCGGTTGGCCGCCAGGTGGGCCTTGCCGGGCTCGGACAGCTGGTAGCGCTTCTTGTTGCCTTCCGTATCGACGGTGGCGTAGCCGACTTCCTCTAGGTAAGTCAGGGCCGGGTAGACCACGCCGGGACTCGGCTTGTAGAAACCGTTGGTACGGGTCTCGATCGCCTTGATCAGTTCGTAGCCGTGGCTCGGCTTCTCTTCGAGCATGGCGAGCAGCAGCAACTGCAGGTCATCGGCGCTGAACTTGCGGCCCCGGCGCCAGCCTTCGCCGTCGAAGCTGCCGGGACCATCGGCGCCGCCCGGGCCGAAGCCGTCGTCATGGCCGCCGCCCCAGAAGCCGCCGCCGTGGCGGCCCATGGCGTGGTGGGCGAAGTGGCGCTCAAAGTGCGGCACAAGGCGCATCAACAGGTGACGGCCGCGGCCTGAGAAGCCCAAAGGGTGGGAATGATGGCGCATGATTACCTCCGATATGTCGTAAAACATATCTTACGATATATATCGTACGATCGGAAGTCAAGGCGACGCGGCAGTTCCCGCCGCCCCGGGATTACCTCATGCGGTACCAGTGGCAGCCATCGGAACCGGTCTCGCGCACCGCCTCGCCCCGCTCCAGCAGGTAGTTCAGGTGCGCAATGCTTTCGCCGGTAGCCATCCCCAGCAGCCCGCCGCTTCCGGTGATGGGGCGCGAGAACAACTCACCAAACACATCCACCGCCCGCTTCGGCGTCCCCAACGCCCCACGCAACCGGTCCAGCGCCTGCATCTGGCTCGCCCGCAAATAATCGATGCGCGCATGCAGCCCACGGAACGGCTCGTTATGCGCCGGCAGCACCAGCACATCGTCCGGCACGGCGGCGCGTACCTTGTCGAGCGAGGCCAGCCAGTCCTGCATCGGATCGGCATCGGGCTCGGTCGGGAACACCGAGACATTGGAAGAAATGCGCGGCAGCACCTGGTCGCCGGACACCAGCAGCTTCAACGCCGGGCAGTACAGGCAGGCATGTTCGGGCGAGTGGCCGGTGCCGACGATGACCTGCCAGTCGTGCGCGCCGATGCGCACGGTGTCGCCATCGGACAGCCGGTGGAAGCTCTCGGGCAAGGCGTGGACATATTTGCCGAAGCCGCCGAAGCGGGTGCGGTACACCTCGATCGCTTCGTCGTCCCAGCCGGCCTTGCGATAGAAATCGGTCGCGTCATCCGGCGCCGCTCGTCCCGTATCCGCTGCCAGCACGCGGCACATCAGGTATTCCAGCCGCGTCATCCACAGCTGGCAATCGAACTTGCCGGTCAGCCACCCGGCCATGCCGATGTGGTCGGGGTGCATATGGGTCACGAACAGGCGCGTCAGGCCGCCGGCGAGCGGCCCGCTTTCGGCGAACAGCGCGCGCCAGGCCTGGGCGGTTTCCGGCGTCTGCAGCCCGGCGTCGACGGCGGCCCAGCCATTGCCGTCGCGGATGGCCCACAGGTTGATGTGGTTCAGGCCCAGCGGCATCGGCATGCGCAGCCACAGTACACCGGGCGCTACCTCGCAGGCGCGGCCGGGTTCGGGGGCGTCACCGCAGGGGTAGTCGAGTTCGGGCTTTTCGAGGGAGATGGGGGCAGCTGCGAGGGCGATGTCGGGAGAATGGGCGCTCATCGGTATCTGGGCCGGTGGGCCGGCCGTGCTGTGCGCAGTGGCCGGTGCGGCAATGCCCCGGCTCCGCGCGTTCTGGATAGCAGATACCTTAGCCCAGATGGGCGATTCATGCTACGCGCGCCCTGCCCGCGTTCCGTGGTGTGGAATAGCCGTGAGCTATCGGGCCGGCGCCGGCAGCACCTTGCCCGGATTAAGCAGGTTCAACGGATCAAGCGCCTGCTTCACCTGCCACATCAGCTCCAGCTCCACCTGGGACTTGTAGCGCGTCAGGTCATCGCGCTTGGCCACGCCGATGCCATGCTCGGCCGAGATCGAGCCGTTTTCCGCGTGGGCCATGCCGTCGACCAGCGCCGAGACCCGCTCATACCACTGAGCCAGGAACGCTTTGCCTGGCTGATCCCTGGGCCGCAGCGGGTTGAAGTGCACATTGCCGTCGCCCATATGGCCGTAGATCACCATGCGCGCGTCCGGCACCAGTTCCAGCACCTTGACCGAGGCTTCCTCGACAAACGCGGCGATGCGCGACAGCGGCACCGAGACATCGCACTTGATGCTGCCGCCGGTGCGGGTCTGGGCGTCGGAGATCTCTTCGCGGATGCGCCAGAAGGTCTGGGCATCGGACAGGCTGGCGGCCACGGCGGCGTCCTGCACCAGGCCCTGGCTGAAGCCGGATTCGAGGATTTCCATCAGCGTAGCGTTCAGGCTTTCCGCATCGGTGCCGGAGGTGAGCTCGATCAGCACCATCCAGTCGTGCTTGTCCTGCAGCGGGGAAGCCACGTTACCAAGATACTCAAGCACCAGTTCCAGCGCGGGCCGCGAGATCAGCTCGAACGCGGTCACGGCCTGGCCGGACAGGCGCTTGGCTTCGCCCAGCAAGGCCACGGCCGCGGCGGGGTCCTGCACGGCGACAAAGGCCACGGCGCTGCTGCGCGGCTGCGGCATCAGCTTGAGCACGGCGCCGGTGATGATGCCCAGCGTGCCTTCCGCGCCGACGAACAGGTGCTTGAGGTCGTAGCCGGTGTTGTCCTTGCGCAGGCCACGCAGCGACGAGTAGATGCGGCCATCGGGCAGCACTACTTCGATGCCGAGCACCAGGTCGCGCATATTGCCGTAGCGCAGCACCGCGGTGCCGCCGGCATTGGTCGACAGGTTGCCGCCGATTTGGCACGAGCCTTCGGAGCCGATGCGCAGCGGGAACAGGCGCTGCCGGGCCTCGGCGGCGCCGCGTGCCGCGCTCAGTGTGACGCCGGCCTGCACGGTCATGGTGTCGTTGATGGTGTCGATGTCCAGCACCCGGTTCATGCGGCTGAGGTTGACCACCACGGCGGTGCCGCTGTCGTCCGGTACGGCGCCGCCCATCAGCGAGGTATTGCCGCCCTGCGGCACCACCGGCACGCGCTGGGCGTGGCACCACTGCAGCACCTGGCTGACCTCTTCCGTCGATGACGGCAGCACCACTACCTGGGCCTGGCCGCGGTAGATGCCGCGGTAGTCGGTCACATAGGCCTGCGTGTCGGCGTCGCCGCTGCGGCAGGCGTTGGCGCCGACGATGGCATGCATCGCGCGCAAGGTGGTGTCTGGGGTCGGGAGGTCAGCTGGCATGTGTGTAAGGCCTAGGAAATACAGGTCAGTACGCGGCGGAGGGCTTGTCTGCAGCGGGAGCGTCCGCGGGCTGCGCACGGAACGATGCGGCAAGCTTGCGCGCGGCGTTGGCGTACAACATCACGTCCACGCCCGTGGCCACGAAGGTGCAGCCCAGGTCGAAGTAGCGGCGTGCCAGTGCCGGGTCCGACGTTAGCGTGCCGGCGGCCTTGCCGCTGGCGATGATGGTACGCATCGCGCCTTCGATGGCGGCCTGCACCTCCGGGTGTCCGGGGCGGCCGCGGTGGCCCATCGACGCAGCCAGGTCGGCCGGGCCGATAAAGACGCCGTCGATGCCATCCACCGCACAGATTGCTTCCAGGTTCTGCAATGCGGTGACGGTTTCGGCCTGCACCAGCAGGCAGACTTCATCGTCGGCCACATCGAGGTAGTCGGTGCGGGCGCTCCACTGCGAGGCGCGCGCAATCGCGCTGCCCACGCCGCGGATGCCTTGTGGCGGGTAGCGCGTGGCGCTGACCACCATGCGGGCCTGTTCTGCCGTATCCACCATCGGCACCAGCAGGCTGCGCGCGCCGATGTCGAGCAACTGCTTGATCAGCGGCACTTCGCCGGCGACGGCACGCACCACGGGCTGGACCGGGTATGGTGCCACGGCCTGCAGCGCGTGCAGTGTCGAGCGCAGGTCGTTGGGGGCGTGTTCGCCGTCGATCAGCAGCCAGTCAAAGCCTGCGGTGGCCGACACTTCGGCCAGGTACGGCGTTGCCATCGACAGCCACAGGCCGATCTGCGCCTGGCGGGCGGCCAGCGCGGTCTTGAAGGGATTGTTTGCGGGCATGGTGTGTTCCGGTTCGATGATCGCTGGGCCCGGCGCTTCAGCCGAGCTGGCCCTGGCAAAGGTACTTGGTATGCATATAGTCGTCCAGCCCGTGGCGCGAGCCCTCGCGCCCGTAGCCGGATTCCTTGACGCCGCCAAACGGCGCCGCCTCGGCCGCGATCGCGCCCTCGTTGATGCCGACCATGCCGGTTTCCAGCGCCTGCGCCACGCGCCAGATGCGGCGGATGTCGTTGGAGTAGAAGTACGCGGCGAGGCCGAACGGGGTGTCGTTGGCGTCGAGGATCACCTCGGCTTCATCGCGGAAGCGGAAGATTGGCGCGACCGGGCCGAAGGTCTCTTCGCACGACAGCTCCATCGCGGGGGTCGCATCGGCCAGCACCGTTGGTGCGTAGTAGTGCGGGCCATCGGCGGTGCGCACGCGCTTGCCGCCGGTGACCACGCGCGCGCCCCGGGCGACGGCGTCTTCCACATGGCGTGCGATCTTGTCGACGGCGCGGGCATTGATCATGGGACCGATCTGCGCGGCCTCTTCCGTGGCCGGACCGACATGCAGCGCGCCAACGCGCTGTGCCAGGCGCTCGACAAAGGCGTCGTGCACGGCGTCGTGCACATAGACGCGGTTCGGGCACACGCAGGTCTGGCCACCGTTGCGGAACTTGGACGCCATCAGGCCATCGATCGCGGCATCGAGATCGGCGTCCTCAAAGACGATGAAGGGCGCATTGCCGCCCAGCTCCAGCGACAGCTTCTTCAGCGTGGCCGCCGATTCGCGCGCGAGGTGCTTGCCCACGGGCGTGGAGCCGGTAAAGGTGATCTTGCGCACGCGGCTGTCGGCCAGCCAGGCGTCGACCACGCCCGGCGTGTGCTCGCGCGATGCGGTGACGATGTTGAGCACGCCCGCGGGCATGCCGGCCTGCTGCGCCAGCCATACCAGCGCCAGCGCGGTCAGCGGCGTGTCCTCGGCGGGCTTGGCCACCACCGTGCAGCCGGCGGCCAGCGCCGGGGCGATCTTGCGGGCAATCATCGCCAGCGGGAAGTTCCACGGCGTGATCGCCGCGACCACGCCCACCGGTTCCTTCAGCACCAGCAGTTTGCGGCCCGGCACGGCTTCGGCGACGATATCGCCGCAGATGCGGGTGGCCTCTTCGGCAAACCACTCGACATACGACGCGCCGTACTGCACCTCGCCGCGTGCCTCTTTCAGGGGCTTGCCCTGCTCCGTCGAGATGATGCGCGCCAGGTCTTCCTGGTGCGCGAGGATCAGCGCATGCCAGCGCTTGAGCAACTGGGCGCGTTCGCGCGCGGGCCGGCGGCTCCACGCCGGGAAGGCGGCGGCAGCGGCATCGACGGCAAGGCGGGCATCGCCGGCATCGCTGTCTGGCACGTTGGCAAAGGTCTCACCGGTGGCCGGGTCGGCGACCGGCAGGCGGGCGCCAAGGCCGGCATCGCACCACCGGTCGTCAATCAGGTTCTGGCTGCGCAGCAGCGCTTGCTCGGAAAGCGTCAGCATAAGTGTGTGGGAGAGAGATTTGCAGGAGGCCGCTCAGCTGACGATGCCGAGGTGCCAGGGCACGAACTCGTTGTCGCCCAGGCCCAGTGCCTCGCTCTTAGTCGGCTCGCCAGAGGCCGCGCGCAGGATATGTTCGAAAATCCGCTGGCCCATCTGCGGCACGGTCAGCTCGCCGTCGAGCACCAGCCCGCAGTTGATGTCCATGTCTTCCTCCAGGCGGTTATACATCGCCGAGTTGGATGCGAGCTTGATCGTCGGCGCGGGCTTGGAGCCGAACATCGAACCGCGGCCCGTGGTAAAGCAGATCAGGTTGGCGCCGCTGGCGATCTGGCCGGTGACGGCCACCGGGTCATAGCCGGGCGAGTCCATGAACACAAAGCCGGCCTGGTCGATCGGCTCGGCGTATTCGTACACCGCCTGCAGCGGCGTGGTGCCGCCCTTCATGGCCGAGCCCAGCGATTTCTCGAAGATATTGGCCAGGCCGCCCTGCTGGTTGCCGTGGCCGACCACGCCGTTGAACTGGGCGTTGTGGCCGGCGGTGTAGCGCTCCCACCAGGCCAGGCGGTCCAGCAGCTTCTGGCCGACCTCGGGGGTTACCGCGCGGCGCGTCAGCATGAACTCAACGCCATGGATTTCCGGGGTCTCGGACAGGATGGCGGTGCCGCCATGGCGCACCAGGATATCCATCGCCGCGCCCAGCGCCGGGTTGGCGCTGATACCGGAAAAGCCGTCCGAGCCTCCGCATTCCAGCCCGATCTTCAGATGGCTGGCCGATACCGGCTGGCGGACCGCGGCATTGGCCGCGGGCAGCATCGATTCGATCGCGCGAATGCCTGCGGCAATGGTGGCACGCGTGCCGCCGGCATCCTGCATCACCAGCGTGTGCACCGCGGGGCCAGGCTCCAGCCCCTGCGATTCCACCAGTGAGGCCACCTGGTTGCGCTCGCAGCCCAGGCCGACGATCAGCACGCCGGCCAGGTTGGGATGGCGCGCGTAGCCGGCCAGCGTGCGGCGCAACACGTCGAAGTGCTCGCTCGGCGACGACATGCCACAGCCGCTGGTCTGCGCGAAGGCGACCACGCCATCGACATTCGGATACGCTGCCAGCCGCTCCGCTGTGAAATGCGCGGCAATCTGGCGGATCACGGTGGACGAGCAATTGACCGACGACAGGATGCCGATGAAATTGCGCGTGCCCACGCGCCCGTCCGGTCGCACAAAGCCGTTGAAGGTGGCGCGCCGGGCCTCGGGCACATAGTCCACCGGCCGCACGTCCTGGCAGAACGCCGGGTCGCGGTAGAAATCGACCAGGGTCAGGTTGTGCGAATGCACGTGGTCGCCCTGGGCGATATCGCGCGCGGCCACGCCGATGACGGTATCGAACTTGCGCACCGGCGTGCCGGCCGCGATGGCGCAGGCAGCGATCTTGTGGCCGGCCGGCACCTGTGCGCGCACGCGCACGGCGGGGTCGGCCAGCTGCTGGCCAAGGCTGAGGTCGCTGCGGGCGACCAGCACGTTGTCGTTGGCGTGCAGGCGGATGACGGGATTGGGATTCACTTGGACTTGGCCTTTGACGGCAATCAGCCTTGCTGCAGCAGTTCTTTGAGCTTGAGGCGCTGGATCAGCTGGGTTTCCTGGTCATAGACGCTGGCCACGTACTTCTTGTAGTCAGGACCGTCCAGGTACATCACGGGCGCATCCAGGCGCGCCGCCACCTGCTTGAACTCGTTGCTGGCCACCGCGGCGCGGAAGACGTCGCGCAGCTTCTTTTCCACGGCGGGCGGCAGGCCCTTCGGGGCGCCGATGCCGTTGGGCGCTTCCACCACCACGTTGTAGCCCAGCTCCTTGAGCGTCGGCGTGTCCTTGAAGCGGGTCGCGCGCTGTTCGCCCCAGGTGGCCAGCAGGCGCAGCTTGCCGGCTTCCACGTGCGGCGCCCACGAGCTGGAATCGGCCAGCAGGTCCACCTGCCCGGCCAGCACGTCCTGCAGCGCGGCGGCACCGCCCTTGTAGGCGATCGCATTGAACTGGATGCCCGCGGCCAGCGCGAACTGCTCCATGCCGACGTGGGTGGCGCCGCCGATGCCGGCGTGCGCATAGGTGATCTTGCCGGGGCTGGCCTTGGCGGCGGCCACCACGTCCTGCAGCGTCTTGTAGCGCGAATTGGCCGGCACGGCGATGCCGAAGGTCTGGCCCGAGGTGCGCGCCAGGTAGGTCAGCTCGCTGCGCGGATCCAGCTGCAGCATGCCGAGCTGCGCGAAACGCGTCACCGAGATCGGGATCTGGCCGATGGTGTAGCCATCCGGATTGGCGCGCGCCAGGGCCTTGGTGCCGATCATGCCGGAGGCGCCGGCGCGGTTCTCGACCACGATCGACTGCTTGAGAATGCCGCCGGCCACCTGGCACAGCGCGCGCATCGACTGGTCAGCGGTGCCGCCCACCGGCCAGGGACAGATAAAGGTGATGGGACGCTCGGGATACTCGGCGGCCAGCGCCCGTGCAGCAGGCAGCAGCACGCCGGCGGCGCCCGCGGCAGCACCCGCTGCGGCTCCGATGAGCAGGCGGCGGCGCTTGGAATCGATGGTGAAGCCTTGAGTCATTTGCGGGTGTCTCCCATGTTTTCATTATCGGCGGGACCGGCGCAGCCAGTCTCGTCATGCCCGCATTCTGTCGCGCCTCAACATAACAATCAAATCAAAAAATGGCATTGCTTCATAACCTTAAGGTTAGATAGACTGGCGGGCATGGTCCAGATCGATCGCGCGCTGCGCTCCAATATCAAGCTGCGCCACCTGCAATTGCTGGTGGCGCTGGATGAGTTCCGCCACCTCGGCCGCACCGCGGAGTTCCTGTCCGTAAGCCAGCCGGCGGTGTCCAAGGTGCTGACCGAAGTCGAAAGGATGCTGGGTCTGTCGCTGTTCACGCGCTCCACCCGCGGCACCGAGCCCACCCCCGCCGGGGAATCGCTGGTGCGCTTTGCGCGCTCGGTGCTGGCCCAGTACGAGCAGACCCGCGACGAGATCGCCGCGGTGCAGAGCGGCGCTTCCGGCCGCATCCGCGTGGGCTCGATGGGGGCGGCGCTGCCGGTGCTGCTGGCGCAGTCCGTGGGCATGCTCAAGGACCGCCACGCGCGCGCTACCGTGCTGGTGGAGGAAGGCGACCTGACCCACCTCTTGCCCAAGCTGCGCCTGCGCGAGCTGGACCTGATCGTGGGCCGGCTGGAGCCGGGTTATGCGGCGCCGGACCTGTTGACCGAAGCTCTCTATGAAGAACCGATGGTGGTGGTTGTCCGGCGCGGCCACAAGCTGGCGCGCAAGGCCCGCCCCAGTTGGGCCGACCTGGCGGCGATGCCCTGCGTGCTGCCACCGCCGTGGGCCTCGCTGCGCGTGAAGATCGAGCAGGCCTTCTATCGCCACGGCCTGCACCCGCCGCAGGATGTCATCGAGACCTCGTCCTACCTGGCGCAGGCGACCTTTGTCGGCCAGCGCGGCGCAGCCGGCTTCATGGCTGAGTCGGTGGCGCTGTCGTTGCAGGAGGAAGGGCAGTTGCACGTGCTGAAGATGGCCGTGCCGGTCGACCTGCCCCCGGTCGGCATCATCACGCTGCGCGAACGGGCGCCGTCGCTCGGCACCGACCAGCTGGTCGAATGCCTGCGCGAGGCTGCGGCGCAGATCAGGACCGTCTAGCCCGCACGCGCCATCAACACGGGCACCGAGGTGGCCAGCAGCGCTACGCCGGATACAGTCAGCAGCGTCAGCACGACCTTGCGGAAGGTGGCCTCGCTGATGCCCAGGTAAAGCCGCGTGCCCAGCAGCGTGGGGACCAGCATCGCGGGCGCCACCACCAGGAACATCGGCAGCATCTCGCGCGTGACGATGCCCTTGCCCACATAGGCGGCCATGGTCATGGCCAGCGTGGCGAGGTTGAAGTTCTGGATCACCGCGCGCTGCTCGTCCTTGTCGAAGCCGCGCAGCGTGCACCACAGTGTCGGGATCACGCCAGTGAAACCACCGATGCCGCCCATCATGCCGCCGGCCGCACCGGCAACGCCATCGGCCACGCGCCCGCCCACTCCGATATGTGGCAGCTTGCGCACCATTAGCATCACCGGGCACCACAGGGTCAGGAAGCCGCCCAGCACGACCTTGAACCACTGCGCGTCCAGCATCGGCAGGATCGCCACGCCCAGGGGGATGCCGGCCACGCCACCGGCCACGAACGGCCACAGCCGCCGCCACGACAGCCCGCGACGCACCGACGCCGCCGCCAGCAGCTGGCCGGTAAGCGCGCCGAACACGGTCATGGCCGAGGCCAGACGCGGCTCGATCGCCCAGGCCCAGAACGACATCGCCACCATGCCGAAGGCAAAGCCCGACAGCCCCTGGACAAAGCCGGCCACGGCGGCGCCGGCGATCACGATCAGCAAGGTGGAATCCATGGCAGGCGGGGCCGCGTCAGGCAGTGGCGGACGCGAGGTTCAAAGGCTTCTAGGAAGCGCATGACTATGCACTTCTTTGCCCTGCTTGTCAGCCGCTGCCTCTGCTGCGCCGCGCAAAACTGATACGGAATTTTTTCAATGAGGTGATGCTGTTCTGTTCATCCCGGCTCCGTTAGCATGGTCGCCATCAATAAGGGCACCGGGCCGCGTGTAGCGGCGCCGGCGGCACCGGGTGCGGCGATATGTCACCCGTACGACACCGGCAGCAACGGTGCCCTTTGCTGCGCGCGCGGCGTACACTACGCTTTACCGCACGCGCCTACGGCCCGCGCCCCGGCGCGCCCTGCCGACCGGCCCCGGCCTGCCAGACGGCAGTGCCGCGCCCGTCACAGGCGTGCGCCAGGCCAGCGCCACGGAGAACAACATGTTTGGTTTGACCGCGCTAGACCTCGCCCGCACGCAGTTTGCGTTCACGATTTCCTTCCACATCATTTTCCCGGCGATCACCATCGGCCTGGCCGCCTACCTGGCGGTGCTGGAAGGCTGCTGGCTGCGCACGCAGCGCACGCATTACCGCGACCTCTACCACTTCTGGTCCAAGATCTTTGCCGTCAATTTCGGCATGGGGGTGGTGTCCGGGCTGGTGATGGCCTACCAGTTCGGCACCAACTGGAGCTTCTTCTCGGAGTTCGCGGGTAGCATCACCGGGCCATTGCTGACCTATGAGGTGCTGACCGCCTTCTTCCTGGAAGCAGGCTTCCTGGGCGTGATGCTGTTCGGCTGGAACCGCGTCGGGCCGGGGCTGCATTTCTTTGCCACGGTGATGGTGGCGCTCGGCACGCTGATCTCCGCCACCTGGATCCTGGCATCCAACAGCTGGATGCAGACGCCGGCGGGCTTCGAGATCATCAACGGCCGCGTGGTGCCGACCAACTGGTTCGAAGTCATCTTCAACCCGTCGTTCCCCTACCGACTGGTGCATATGAGCGTGGCGGCGTTCCTGGCCACGGCGCTGTTCGTCGGCGCGTCCGCCGCCTGGCACCTGCTGCGCGGGCGCGACAACCCCGCCATCCGCAAGATGCTGTCGATGGCGATGTGGATGCTGCTGATCGTCGCGCCGATCCAGGCCGTGATCGGCGACATGCACGGCCTGAACACGCTCAAGCACCAGCCCGCCAAGATCGCCGCGCTGGAAGGCCACTGGGAGAACAAGGGCAATGAAGGCCTGCCGCTGCTGCTGTTCGGCTGGCCCGACATGGCGCGCGAAGAGACACGCTTCGCGGTCGAGGTGCCGCGCCTGGGCAGCCTGATCCTGACCCATACCTGGGACGGGCAGATCAAGGGCCTGAAGGAGTTCGCGCCGCAGGACCGGCCCAATTCCACCATCCTGTTCTGGTCGTTCCGCGTGATGGTGGGGCTGGGGCTGCTGATGATCCTGCTGGGCGTGTGGAGCCTGCTGCTGCGCCGGGGCGAGCGCATATACCGCTCGCGCGGCTTCCTGCATATGGCGCTGTGGATGGGGCCCACCGGCCTGATCGCCATCCTGGCCGGCTGGTTCACCACCGAAGTCGGGCGTCAGCCGTGGGTGGTCTACGGGCTGCAGCGCACCGCCGACGCGGTGTCGCCGCACGGCGTGCCCGAGCTGGCGGCGACGCTGGCGATCTTCGTGGTGGCGTACTTCTTCGTGTTCGGCGTGGGCATCGCCTACATGATGCGGCTGGTGCGCAAGGGTCCGGCGCTGGAAGAAGCCAAGCCGGAAGGCGGCCCCGGACGCGGGCATACGCCGGCACGGCCATTGTCAGCGGTGGATGACGACGAAGCGCTCGCCCCCGCCACCACTGCACGCACCCGGAGCTGACACCATGGGCATCGACCTCTCGCTTCTCTGGATCGTCATCATCTTCTTCGGCGTGATGATGTACGTGGTGATGGACGGCTTCGACCTGGGCATCGGCATGCTTTACCCGTTCGTGCCGGACCGGCATGACCGCGATGTCATGATGAACACGGTGGCGCCGGTCTGGGACGGCAACGAGACCTGGCTGGTGCTCGGCGGCGCCGGGCTGCTGGCGGCGTTCCCGCTGGCGTATTCGGTGGTGCTGAGCGCGCTCTACCTGCCGCTGATGCTGATGTTGCTGGGCCTGATTTTCCGCGGCGTGGCGTTCGAGTTCCGCTTCAAGGCCAACGACCGCGAGCGCCCGGTGTGGGATGCCGCCTTTATCCTGGGCTCGGCCACGGCCAGTTTCTTCCAGGGCGTGGCGCTGGGCGCCTATATCGACGGCATCAAGCTGGAGGGCCACCGCTTTGCCGGCGGCCCGCTGGACTGGCTCACGCCCTTCCCGCTGTTCTGCGGCGTGGGGCTTATGGTGGCCTACACGGTGCTCGGCAGCACCTGGCTGATCATGAAGACAGAGGGCGAGCTGCAGCAGCGCATGATCAAGCTGACCGGCACGCTGGCGTGGCTGCTGCTGGCGGTGATCGCCGTGATCAGCCTGTGGACGCCGCTGACGCATCCCGAGATTGCCGAGCGCTGGTTCAGCCTGCCCAACCTGTTCTGGTTCTCGCCGGTGCCGATCCTGGTGGCGCTGTGCATGTTCATGCTCATGCGCGCGCTGCGGCACGAGCCGGATATCTCGCCGTTCATGTATGCGCTGGGGCTGGTGTTCCTGGGCTACAGCGGGCTGGCGATCAGTGTCTGGCCCAATATCATCCCGCCGGGCATCTCGATCTGGGATGCCGCCGCACCGCCGCAAAGCCAGGGCTTTGCGCTGGTGGGGGCGCTGTTCATCATTCCCTTCATCCTGATGTACACGGTGTGGGCCTACTACGTGTTCCGCGGCAAGGTGCGCCACGGCGAGGGCTACCACTGATGGATATGGATACACAGCGCCCGAGGACAGGGACGGGCAGCGGCACCTGGCTGCGCCGCATCGGCTGGCTGGTGCTGATCTGGGCCGCCAGCGTGGCGGCACTGGGCGTGGCCGCGTGGGTGCTGCGGATCATCATGCAGGGCGTCGGCTTGCGCAGCTGACGCCCCGTGCCCCGGTCAGTTGGCCTCAGAGCTGGACCGAGGCCTCGCCGATGCCATCGAACTCCGCAGTCACCAGGTCGCCAGCCGATGCATCCAGGATGCCGACCCAGGTGCCGGTGGTGACGACCGTGCCGGCCTCTACGCGTCGCCCGTCGCGCGTGGCGTGGCGCAGCCAGGCGACCAGCCCATAGGCCGGATCGCCCAGCGCGTGGGTGCCGCGGCGCTCGGTCGTTTGCGTGCCGATCCGCACCCGGCAATGCTGTGCCGCCCAGTCCCGCGCCGCATAGTCACGCCATTCGCCAAGCACCAGTGCGCCGTGGGACTGCAGGTCGGCCAGCTTCAGCAGCGCGGGCGCGGCGAGATACTGCCGCCAGCGCGAATCGACGACTTCAATCGACACCGCCATCGCATCGATCAGCCCGGCAGCGCCGGCGTAGTCGAGGGCGGCAGCCTGCGCGGCGTCAACGCCCTGCCCCAGCCGCAACGCAATCTCCGCCTCGATGCCGCGCCATGTGAAAGGCCAGTCGCCGGCATGCGCGGGGCTGGTCCAGACCCCGGCCGGCGGCAGTTGGGCATGCGTCAGCACCGCCTCGCGCGAGGCACCGCCGGATTTCCAGTAGCCGGCGCCTGTCGCTTGCCAGCCTAGCGCGCGGGCCACGGCCGACTGTACGGCGTAGGCCTGTTCCGCATTCTCAAGCGCGGTGGCAAATTGCCCTGCATCGGCGCAACCCTGTTCGCTACGCGCGCTGAGCAGGGCCTGCGCGACCCGATCGATATTGGAAGATGTCATGCCTTGGGTATGTCCTTGAATGAGGGATGAATATTGCCCGGTATCCCGCTCCCGGCAAGCGCGCGCAGCACGCTGCCGGGAGCGGGCCGGTCTCAGGAACCGCTGGCGCTGGGCGCGGTCCCACTGACGGCAGGCCCGTTTTCGTCGTCGGCGGCGGTCTCGCCCATGGCGCGACCGAAGGTTTCCGGCGCGAACTGCACGGCCAGCGCAAACACTGCGTACATCGCCGCGAGCATGCTGAACATGCCGCCAACGCCGTAGGTTTGGAACACGCGCCCGCTGATCAGCGGCGTCAGCGCCCCGGCCAGGGTGCCGAGCGCCAGGATCAGCGAGGTGCCGAATGCGCGCACGTGGGTGGGATACTGCTCCGGCGCGAAGATCCAGATCGACGTGTTCAGCAACACCACGCAGAACGTGAAGGCGGCGCCAAACAGCAGCACCAGGCCCACGTTATACGTCAGGAAGCCGAAGCACAACCCGGCCGCGCAGGCCAGCCCGGCGCCTATCGTCAGCACCCGCTTGCGCGGGAAGTGATAGCCGCAGTACGACGCCGCGAGCGCGCCGAACAGGCTGCCGCTCTGCATCACCATGGTGAAGAGAAAGCTCTTGGAGATGGTGTATCCCTGCGACATCAGGATGGTCGGCATCAGCGTCAGCACCGAGATCTGCGCGCCGTACGTCATGGACACCGCAATCCCCAGCGCGATCGTGCGCCGTCCCAGGCGGCCCTTGAAGATGTCGCTCAGGCGCACCCTGGTGCGCGGCGCCTCGTCCTGGATCGCGGCCTTGATATAGGGCGTCGGCTCGCCGTCGAGCTTGCCCAGGCGGCCGGATGCGAGCACCGACAGCACCAGGTTGGCCTCGTCCACGCGCCCCTTGGACAGCAGGAAGCGCGGCGTCTCCGGAATAAAGCGCCGGTAGAACACGACGAAGAATGCCGGCAGCACCAGGCAGGCAAACAGCCAGCGCCAGCTGTCCGGACCCGGGAACATGGCGAATACAGCCAGGCCGAAGGCCGGCGCCAGCATATTGCCCAGGCCGCCGCTGCCCACGCTGACTAGGCCCACCGCGGTACCGCGGAAGCGCGTCGAGCACAGCTCGGCCAGCATGGTCACGGCGATCGAGATCTCCCCGCCCAGGCCGATGCCGACGATAAAGCGGCCCGCCGCCAGCACGCCATAGTTCGGCGCCAGCGCGCAGATGATGGCGCCCAGCGTGAACAGCAGCAGGTTGGCGCTCAGCATCGTGCGCCTGCCGTAGCGGTCCGCGATATAGCCGGAGCCGATGCGTCCCAGCGCGGCGGCACTGAAGGTCAGCGTATTGAGAAAGCCGATCTCCGCCACCGAGATGCCCCACTGCTCGCGCAGCATGGGGCCGATCAGGCCGACGGCGTTCTGCTCGAAGACATCGAACATCACCCCGAGCATGATCATGAAGATGATCTTCTTGTGCGACGCCGTCACCCCGATGCCATCCATGGCCCGGTCGAGCTCATGCTGCTGTGGGGAATTCGGCGATTGAACTACAGTTTCTGCGCCCATCTTTGTCTCCTCCTCGTTTCGAGGTTGTCGCGGTGTGTCCGCGACCTTGTCGCCGCCGTGTCCGGCTGGCGTTTGTAGAGCAGCGATAAAACTTCGTTCCGGCGCGCGCCTATTCCAGCGCGGGCGTCGAGTGCGGCGGCCGGCGCGCGCGCAAGGCCTGCTCGGCCGCATAGGCCAGCCGTATCAACACGGGTTCGGTGAAGGGCAAGCCAAAGAACTCCAGCCCGACCGGCACGCCCTGGGGGGCATTGCCGTCCGGCGCCGAAAATCCGGCCGGAATCACGATGGCCGGAAATCCGGTGGCCGACGCGAGCACGCCGTTGCGCTCTGCCTGGGTCTCGCCGACCGGCACCACCAGGCGCCGCTGGTGCGGAAATGCCAGCGCGTCAAGCCGATGCCGCGCCATCAGGTCCTGCAGCCGCTGGCGCAATGCCTGCTGGCGCTGCAGGCGTTCGCGGTACTCTCCTTCCCGCTCGCTCAGCGCCGCTGCGGTGGCGAGGGTTCCCGCCACGCTTGGATGGACAGAACCGGCAGCGATGATGTCCTGCATCGATCGCACCGCGACGCCGGGGGGCAGCCCCGCCAGGTAGGCATCGAGATCGCGCTCCATCTCGTAGTGGTGCACAAGCGTGGACGCCAGCAGCTCATCCGGGCTGATGGCGTCGTCAAGGGCGACCAATTCGGCGCCTTGTGCAGCGATGGTGGCCAGCGCTGCCTGCATCACGGCGTTGACGGGACGGTGCACATCCTGGTCGCCGAAGAAATGGCGCAGCACGCCGATGCGCGCGCCCCTGAGTCCGTCGCGGTCAAGGCTGGCGGCATAGCTCGCCGGGATGTGAGGTGCACCCTGGCTGGTGACCGGGTCTGCCGGGTCATAGCCGGCGATGACATCGAGCAGCAGCGCCGTATCGGCAACGGTGCGGGTGATCGGGCCGATGGTGTCCTGCGTCAGCCCGCATGGGACCAGCCCGGCCCGGCTGATCAGGCCCATGGTCGGGCGCAGGCCGACCAGGTTGTTTGCCGAGGCCGGCGAGCGGATGGAATTGACCCCGTCGGTGCCGATGCCAAGCAGGCCGAAGCTGGCTGCGATGCCGGCGCCGGTCCCGCCGCTTGAACCGCCGGGCGTGCGCGTCAGGTCATAGGGATTAAGGGTCTGGCCAGACAAGGTGCTGACCGTCTCGCCGCCGGAGGCAAGCTCGTGCAGGTTGGTCTTGGCCAGCACAATGGCTCCCGCCTCGCGCAGCCGGCGGATCACGAAGGCATCGCCGGTGGACAGGTTGCCGCGCAGGCAGGCGGCGCCGGCGGTGGTTTCCATGCCGCCGCATTCGATGTTGTCCTTGACCAGCACCGGGATGCCATGCAGCGGCGCCAGCACCTGCGACGGGTTGCGCCCGGCCATGGCGTCGATGTGTCCGGCCTCTTCCAGCGCCTGCGGGTTGCGCTGCAGGATGCTGCGCAGGGCGGGACCGTCCTGGTCATAGGCCGAGATGCGCGCCAGGCATGCGCTGGCCAGTTGGCGCGCCGTCAGCCTGCCGTCGCGCATCGCGGCATGCGCGCTGGCGACGGTGGCTTCCACCACGCTGAACGGCGCGTGATGGCCGGGGTCGTCCGGCACCGGTTGGTACGAGTTTGTCATGAGAGCCTTCCATGCGCCGGCAAGGGCGCGAAGTGTTTGCGACGTGATGGGCAGGCGGGGCAGCGGCACGGTGCCGCACCCCGCTTTGTCTCGCTATCGGTTGACCAGGCGGGCAGGTATTGTCCAGATGCAGAACGCACCCAGCATCAGCATCCCGGCAATCATGTAGTAAGCACTGTTGCCGCTCTGGGTCACGTCGCGCAGGTAGCCGATCATGTAGCCGCTGGTAAAGCCGGCAAGGTTGCCGATCGAGTTGCTCATGGCGATGGCCGTGGCCAACGCCGCGCCGCTGAGGAAAGCCGTCGGCAGGGACCAGAACAGCGGCGTGCAGGTCAGGATGCCGGCTGCGGCGATCGACAGGAACACCAGGGACAGCGCGGTGTTGTGCATGACCCAGGGCAACGCCAGGAAGCCGATCGCGCCCATCATGCACGGGATGATCAGGTGCCAGCGCCGCTCGCGGTGCTTGTCGGCGCTGCGCCCGAAGAAGTACATCGCGACAATGGCCGCCATATACGGGATCGCGCTCAGCAGGCCGATATGGAGCGGGTCGCTGACACCGGTCGACCTGATGAACGTGGGCAGCCAGAGCGTGATGCCGTACTGGCCCGTGACATAGCAGAAGCAGATCAGGCTGATCAGCCAGACGCGCGGATCGGTAAACACCTTGCCGACGCGTGCCTGCGGGTCCACCGCCTTGACGTCTTCCGACTTGGCCAGTTCAAGGATCTGCTTCTCCGCGCTGGTCAGCCATTTGGCCTTGGCAATGGAGTTGTCCAGGTAGTAGAAGCAGAAGCACCCCAGCAGCACCGCCGGCACCGCCTCGATGAAGAACATCCATTGCCAGCCGCCCAGGCCAGCCACGCCGGCCATGCTGCCCATCAGGTAGCCGGACAGCGGATTGCCGATGATGCCGGACAGCGGCGAACCCATGCAGTAGATGGCCATGATCTTGGCACGCCGGTGCGACGGGTACCAGCACGACAGGTAGTACACGATGCCTGGCGTGAAGCCGGCTTCGGCCAGCCCCAGCAGGAAGCGCAGCGTGTAGAACTGGGTTGGCGTCTGCACGAACGCAAAGCACGCGGAGAGTAGCCCCCACGTGATCATGATCCGGCCGATCCACACCTTGGCGCCAAACTTGTGCAATGCCAGGTTGCTCGGCACCTCGAACAGGAAGTAGCCGATAAAGAAAATCCCGGCGCCCAGCCCGTAGACGGTCTCGCTGAAGCCCAGTTGCTGCGACATCTGGAGCTTGGCAAAACCTACGTTGACACGATCGAGATAAGCGATCAGGAAGCAGACCATCAGGAATGGCACCAGCCTCCAGCTCACCTTGCGATAGGTCGCATCCTCGAACGTCCTGATCTTTGTTCCCGCCTGCAGGGTTGTATCCACAGCGTCTCCTCTGTTTTTTGTCAGGTACGGCAGTGCTGCGCTGATCCGTTGCGATCAGTCCGGCGGGGGCGTTGTGCACGCGCGGCGCCCGCCCCCGTCTCGGATGGCAGAGGCTCTCGTCAGGCGGCAGCCTTGAGCGACAGCGGCGTGGCGTGCGCGGCGAGATAGTCCATCGCGGCAACGGTGCCGCTGCCCGCGAGCGGCACGCCCGAGATCTTCAGGCCCATCTCGCAGCCGGCCAGCGTGGCCATCAACGTGAGGTCGTTGCAGTCGCCCAGATGGCCGATGCGGAACATGCGGCCCTTGACCTTGCCCAGGCCGGCGCCGAGCGACATGTTGAAGCGGTCATAGATGTTCCTGCGCACCACGTCCGCGTCGATCCCCTCGGGCATCATCACGCCGGTCAGCACCGGGCTGTAGACGGCGGGGTCCGCGCACTGGATCTCCAGGCCCCAGGCCTTGACCGCGCGGCGGCAGGCTTCGGCCAGGCGCTGGTGGCGGGCGAAGACGTTGTCCAGCCCTTCCTCAAGGATCATGTCGAGGGCTTCGGACAGGCCATAGAGCAGGTTCGTGCTGGGGGTGTAGGGCCAGTAGCCGGTCCGGTTCATCTCGATGATTTCATCCCAGCCCCAGAAGCTGCGCGGCAGCCGGGCCGTGCGGGAGGCTGCGATGGCCTTGGGCGACACCGCATTGAAGCTGATGCCAGGCGGCAGCATCAGGCCCTTCTGCGAGCCGGACACTGTTACGTCCACGCCCCACTCGTCATGCCGGTAATCGGCGGACGCCAGCCCGGAAATGGTGTCGACCAGCAGCAGCGCCGGGTGCCCGGCCGCATCGATGGCGCGGCGCACGGCGGCGATATCCGAGGTCACGCCGGTCGAGGTCTCGTTGTGCACCACGCACACCGCCTTGATCGCATGCGCGCTGTCGGCACGCAGGCGGGCCTCGATCATGTCGGCCTGCACCCCGTGGCGCCAGCCCTCTAGGCCCGGGAGGCCGAGGAATTCGGGCTTGATTCCCAGGTTCTCGGCCATCTTCTTCCACAGCGTGGAGAAGTGGCCGGTTTCGAACATCAGCACCGTGTCGCCGGGGCTCAGCGTGTTCGACAGCGCCGCTTCCCAGGCGCCAGTGCCCGAAGCCGGATAGATCACCACCGGCTGCTCGGTCTTGAAGATCTTCTTGATGCCGTCCAGCACCTTGAGGCCCAGCGCGCCGAATTCCGGGCCGCGATGGTCGATGGTCGGATAGCTGATGGCGCGCAGGATGCGATCGGGAACCGGGCTCGGTCCGGGGATCTGCAGGAAGTGGCGGCCGGCGGGATGGAAGTTGAGATTCAGCATTTGACTCCTCCTGTTGAGTTTTGAATGCAAAATACTTTATCAGAGGAGTGACGGAAAAACAGGGGAGATTGCGCGGAAATCATCTAGCGTTTACCCCGCATAACAAGGGTTTACCTGCGTTTTTGAGTTCCAGTTGAGAGTCTGCTAAAATTGAATTCAATCACGTGATAGGAATTTTGAATGCAAATTTCCGCCACTTCCGGCTCGGATTCGCCGGCCCCGGTACTACCCAGGCTCGAACGGCAACGCTTGCACGACACCGTGGTGGCCCACCTGCGCACGTTCATTGTCGAGGGCACCCTGGAACCGGGCAGGAAGCTCAATGAGCGCGAACTGTGCGAGACCCTGGGCATCTCCCGCACGCCACTGCGCGAGGCCCTGAAGGTGCTGGCGGCAGAGGGGCTGATCGATATCTCGCCCAACCGCGGGGCGACCGTATCGCGCCTGTCCGGCGCGGAGATCCAGGACACGTTTGAGCTGATGAGCGGGCTGGAAGCCTTTTCCGGCGAACTGGCCTGCGAACGCATCACGGCCGTCGAACTGGCCGAGATCAAGGCCCTGCACTATGCGATGCTGGCCTGCCGGGCAAATGACGACCTCCCCGGCTATTACCGCATCAATCACCAGATCCATGACCGCATCAACCTGGCGGCCCGCAATTCGGCGCTGCGCCAGACCTATCTGTCGGTGAACCGGCGGCTGCAGGCGCTGCGCTTCCGCTCCAACTATCAGAAGCCGAAGTGGGACAGCGCCATCCGCGACCACGAAGAGATGCTGCAGGCACTTGAAGCGCGCGATGGCAAGCGCCTTGCCGCCATCCTGCGCCAGCACCTGCTGGACAAGCGCGACGCGGTGCTGCTGATCCAGGCAAGCGATGCCGGCGGCATGCCGCAAGCATAGGACGCTGGCGCCACCCTCACCTCAAGAATCCGAATAGCCCCATCAGCATTCTTTGCCCCGCTGTCACCATGGTGACAACCCCGGTTCTTACTCTGCGAGCGCATTGCGGCAAACGCAATCGGCCACGCGGCACCTGCCGCCGGCACACAACAACGCAGACGAACAGGGGAATCAAAGATGGCAGGGAACCTTGCACCGGGCAGCCTGGCGGGGATGGCGCGCGGCCGTGTGCTGGCCGGCACCGTGATCGCCGCACTGGCAGCAACACTGGCGGGCTGCGGCGGCGGCGATGACGCCGCGCCGGCAGCCGCACCGAACGACACCACCATCAAGACCCCGCCGCCAGCCGGTGCCGGCGGCCCGCGCGTGCTGCTGGTGGGCGTGGACGGTGCCACCTATGCCCAGGTGCAGGGCGCACTCCTGCGGCGTGAGCTGCCCAACCTGGCCCAGCTGAACCTGGTGCCCACCGCTACCGGGGGCATGCCCGGCACCATCACCGCGCAGCCGCCGCTGGACGCGCCCAGCTGGGCCACGGTGCTGACCGGCGCCTGGGCCAACCGCCACGGCATCGAAGACGATACCGGCAGCACCGCACTGCAGGCCCCCACCGTATTCCGCTACCTGCGCGCGGCCGGCAAACCCGGCCTGCAGCAGGGCGCATCCACCAGTTCGGGGGCGCTGCCTGGCCTGCTCAAGGCCGAGCAGGAAGCTGGCATGCTCGATACGCTGGTTGACTGCGCCGGGGTCGACAGCTGCGTCACGCAGAACGCCGTACGGCAAGTGCAGTCCGGCTATGGCGTGGTGTTTGCGCAATACAGCGCGCCGGCACAGGCGGCGGAAGCCGGCGGCTTCGGCAACGGCGCCTATGCCACGGCCCTCGCGGGCATCGACAAGGCGCTGGGCGAACTGCTCGGCGCCGTCGCCGCGCGCCACCAGGGGCAGCCGGCCGAAGACTGGCTGGTGATGGTCACCACCAGCCACGGCCTGGATGCCACCGGCGCCACCACCACGGTGCCGACGGTGGAGAACCGCACCGCCTTCCTCGCCACCAACAAGACGCTCAACGGCGCGCTGGCCAGACCTGGCGCAGCAGCGCCGGACACCCCGGCGGACCTGTCCGCGCTGCCGACCGAAGCCGACATCGTCCCCACCCTGCTGGCCCATGCCGGCGTGGCGCTTGACCCGGCCACCACGCGGCTGGACGGTTCGGCGTTGACCACCGCCACCGCAGGCGTGCGCGCCATCGGCGCCAGCATCAGCCAGTACAACGACGCCATCACGCTGAGCTGGCAGAACCCGACCGAAGCCTTCGGCGTCACCCGCGTGCTGCGCGACGGCGTGCAGATCGCCTCGCTGGGACCGGAGGTGCGGCAGTTCACCGACAAGGCCTTCAACATGGCCACGGGCCTGTACCAGTTCAACTACACGCTGGTGCGCAATGACGTGCCGGTGTCGCACCTGGCGCAGATCCACTACGTCAAGCCGGTCACGCTGGCGCCGACGCTGCTCAATGGCCTGGCCACGTACTTCAGCCTCGACAGCAAGCCGTTCGCCGACGCGAAGAACGCCGCCACGCTCGGCCCGTGGGTGGCAAGCCTTGATGGCGGCACGCTGGCTGCCGACAACTTCAGCGGCCAGTCGCTGCAGCTGGACTCGCGTGTCGACAGCTACAAGCTGGCTTACAACGCTGCCGATATCGCGCAAAGCCCGCAGTTCACCATCGGCTTCTGGTTCCGCACCGACTGCACCCAGGGCAACGGCACCGGCGAGCCCATCCTGTCCAACAAGAACTACATCTCGGGCGCCAACCCCGGCATTGCCGTCGCGCTGTTCGGCAGCTGCGAGATCCGCTTCAACCTTGGCAGCGGCAGCGGCAAGCGCGACGACATCAACGGCATGAAGGTGTCGGCCAACCAGTGGGCCTACCTGGCGCTGTCGGTCGATGCGGCAGCCAAACGCTTCAGCGCTTATGTCATCGATCCGGTGCTGGGCGTGCAGAAGACCGAGAACAAGGCAATCGCCAACACCGACGTGACCAAGCTGGCCGGGCTCGGCACCGGCTGGGGCGTGAACGACGATGCCACGCACAACTACGTGGGCAACAACCCCGGCGCGCTCAAGGGCGTGATGGGCTTCAACGACCTGGCGATGTGGACGCGAGTGCTGTCGCTGGACGAGTTGAAGGCCGTCACCGGCGCACGCCAGCCGCTGTCCACGCTGAATCCATAAATCCGGCCGGAACCCGTTTCGTCATGGAACGGGTTCCTCACCGACCCTTACCCCCGCCCGATCCCCTGCAGGAGATTGACACCATGACTTTCCGACCTTCCACCCTGGCGCGGCCGCACTGGCTCGCCGCCCTGCTGATGTGCGCAGCACTCGCCGCCTGCGGCGGCGACTCCGGCGAAAGCCCCACCGGCTCGCCCAACGCGGCACCAACCACGCCGGGTGCCCCGGGCACCGGCGGCAACCCCGGCCAGGGGAATGGCAGCGACCGGCCGGGCGAGACGCCCGCCGTGAAGCCGCAACTGCGCTGCGCGCCCTGAAGCCGGGCCTGGCCCGTCTCCCCCTCCAGAAACCACCCGGCACAGAATCCATGAACCCGCAAAGCAGACGCAACTTCCTCAAGCTCGCCGGCGGCAGCGCCGCCGCCACCGCCGCGCTGGCGGCCTTCCCGCCGTCCATCCGCCGCGCGCTGGCGATCCCGGCCAACAACGCCACCGGCACCATCCGCGACGTCGAGCACGTGGTCATCCTGATGCAGGAAAACCGCTCGTTCGACAATTACTTCGGCACGCTGCGTGGCGTGCGCGGCTTTGGCGACCGCTTCCCGATCCCGCTGGCGGGCGGCCTGAATGTGTGGCAGCAGACCTATACTAACGGCAGCACCACCCGCACCGTGCTGCCTTACCACCTCGACAGCAGTTCCGGCAATGCGCAGCGCGTCAGCGGCACGCCGCACTCGTACCCGGATGCGCAGAACGCCTGGGACCTGGGCCGCATGAACAAGTGGCCGACCTACAAGCAGACCCAGTCGATGGGCTACTACACCGAAGCCGAACTGGACTTCCAGGTGGCCCTGGCCAATGCCTTCACCCTCTGCGACGCCTATCACTGCAGCTTCCATGGCGGCACCAACTCCAACCGCCTGTTCCACTGGACCGGCACCAATGACCCCAGCGGCGCCAACGGCGGGCCGGTGATCGACAACAGCGGCGACTCGTTCACGGGGTCGGCCCCGCCCTACACCTGGAAGACCTACCCGGAGCGCCTGGAAGCCGCCGGCGTGAGCTGGAAGGTCTACCAGAACATGCCGGACAACTTCACCGACAACCCGCTGGCGGGCTTCAAGCAATACCGCGACGCCAACGCCGCGCGCGGCAACCAGGCCAACGGCAGCCCCTACCCGGCATACACCAGCGCCGACGAAGCCATCAGCCCGCTGCTCAAGGGCGTGGCCAACACCATGCCTGACGGCGGCTTCCTGCAATCGCTGCGCGACGACGTTGCCGCGGGCAAGCTGCCGCAGGTGTCGTGGATCGTGGCGCCGGCGACGTACTCGGAGCACCCCGGGCCTTCCAGCCCGGTGCAGGGCGCCTGGTATACGCAAGAGGTGCTGAATGCCCTGACCGCCAACCCGGCGGTGTGGAGCAAGACCGTGCTGCTGATCAACTTCGACGAGAACGACGGCTACTTCGACCACGTGCCGCCGCCGTGCGCGCCCGCCTACGACGGCGACACGCTGGCCGGCGCCACCACGCTCGACCCACAACAGGTCAGGCCGGAATACCACGTCGACAAGCACCCCTACGGCCCCGGCCCGCGCGTGCCGATGTACGTGGTCTCGCCATGGAGCCGCGGCGGCTGGGTCAACTCGCAGGTGTCCGACCACACCTCGGTGCTGCGCTTCCTGGAAGCCCGCTTTGGCGTGGCCGAGACCAATATCAGCAGCTTCCGCCGCGCGGTGGCGGGCGACCTGACCTCGGCCTTCAACTTCGTCAGCCCAAACACCAACCCGCTGCCCACGCTGCCCAGCCGCGACAAGGCCAGCGCCGATGCCATCCGCACCGCGCAAGGCGTGCTGCCGCAAGTACCGCTGCCATCGGCCAGCAGCCAGCAGATGCCGCAGCAGGAGACCGGCACGCGCCCGTCGCGCGCCCTGCCCTATGAGCTGCACGTGAGCGCCCGAGAAGACGCCCGCGACCAGCGCGCGGTGTGGCTGCTGTTCAGCAACACCGGCACGGCGGCGGCGGTGTTCCACGTCTACGACCGCCTGCACCTGGACCGCGTGCCGCGCCGCTACATGGTCGAACCGGGCAAGGAACTGCATGGCAGCTGGGACGTCTTTGCCAGCGACGACGGCAAGTACGACCTGTGGGTGCTTGGCCCCAACGGCTTCCACCGCGCCTTCCGCGGCAATGCGGGGGCCGTGACCGCGGCGGGTGCCAGCGCCCCGGAGATCCGCGTCTGCTATGACATCGCCAATGCCGCGGTGTACGTGGACATGATCAACACCGGCAGCGCCCCCTGCACCTTCACCGTGCAGCCCAACGCCTACCGCACCGACGGTCCCTGGACCTACGAGGTGCCGGCCGGCATGCAGCTGCAGCAGCACTGGCCCGTGGCCCGCCAGGGCAACTGGTACGACTTCACCGTCACCACCGCGCAAGGCGGCTTCACGCGCCGCTTCGCCGGGCGCATCGAGACCGGCAAGGACAGCGTGTCCGATCCGGCGATGGGCCTCAACGGCTGACGCGCACGTCGCCTGACGGGCAGCGCTACGCCCGCCCCCGGCCGCTCCGGCCGCGGGCGGGCGTCGCCGTTTTGTCATATTGGCCCGCTAGACTGCGCGGTCGTCCGGGCCTGTCCGGGCTGTCCCCCAACTTTCCTGCGGATAACCATGCTTGGCGACCTGCTGATGACCTTTTTCGAAGTGGCGCGCCAGGGCAGCATCACCATGGCGGCGAGGCAGTTGCACATCAGCCAGCCCACCGTCACCGGCCGCATCCGCCAGCTTGAAGAGACCTACGGCGTGGAACTGTTCCACCGCCGCGCCAGCCGCGTCGACCTGAGCGACGTGGGCGTGGCGCTGATGCCGGTGGTCGAGCAATTGATGCAGCAGGAAGGCAATGCCGACTACCTGCTGCGCAACGCCGGCAACCTGCGCTTCGGCAACCTGCGCATCGGCGCCACCGGCCCCTACTACATCCTGCGCGCGGTGGCGGCGTTCCGCCAGCGCTACCCGGCGATCGACGTGAGCCTGGACATCGGCAATTCGCAGCAGATGCTGGAGGCGCTGTTCGAGTACCGCATCGACGCCGCGGTGTCGTCGCACCCGGTGGACGACGACCGGCTTGCCTGCATCCGGCTGGCGTCGGACCCGATGGTGCTGGTGGTCCATCCGGACCATGCGCTGGCGCGGCTGCCGCAGGTCGAGCTGCCGCAACTGCGCGGCTGCCACCTGCTGGTGCGCGAGCACGGCTCGATGACGCGCAAGGCCACCGAGACGGCGCTGGCCGCGTGCGGGCTGGAGCTGCCGCCGCACACCGTGATCGGCAGCCGCGAGGCCATCTACGAGGCCATCCGCCAGGGCCTGGGCGCCAGCGTGGTGCCGCTGGGCGAGGTTCCGCGCGACCCGCTGCTGCGCGTGGTGCCGTTCGCGCAAGGCGCGCCGGTGCTGCATGAATACCTATACTGCCTGCAGAGCCGGCGCGAGACTCGGCTGGTCGGCGCCTTCCTGGACTGCGTGGCGCTGGACGAGCCGACCGCCGCCACCCACGCCGCTTGACACCCGCATGCTTGCCGCGGCAGATAAAGCGCCAATGCCGGTATCGGAAAACTTGGGTCCTTCATCACCGCGCGGTCACCACGCCGCGCCAAGCTTGCCGGTTTCGCCAACTGAGCTATCGCGCATGCCCGCTGCCCCCCGCCTCGCCCTGTTTGACCTCGACCACACCCTGCTGCCGCTGGACAGCGAGTATGAATGGGCTCGCTACCTCGTCGCCGTGGGCGGCGCCGAGGCCGCCGAGATCGATGCGCACAATGCGCGCTGGCTGGCCGCCTACCAGGCCGGGCGCCTGGACTTTGCCGCCCATGCCCGCTTTGCCCTGGGCCTGCTGGCACGCCACCCGCGCCAACGCCTCACGCAATGGCGCGCGGACTTCATGCGTGAGGTGATCATGCCCGCGATCCGGCCCGATGCGCTCGACCTGCTGGCACGCCACCTCACCGCCGGCGACCTGTGCTGCATCGTCACCGCCACCTGCCGCTTTGTCACCGAGCCGATCGCGCGCCAGCTAGGCGTGCCGCACCTGCTGGCGGTAGAAGCCGAACACGACGCGCATGGCGAATTCACCGGCGCGCTGGCGGGCGTACCGGCCTTCGGCCCCGGCAAGGTGCTGCGGGTGCTGGCGTGGCTCGACACGCTGGGCATTACGCACACGGCGCTCGCGCAGGCCACCTTCTACAGCGACTCCCGCAACGACCTGCCGCTGCTCGAAAGCGTTGGCCACCCGGTCGCCGTCAATCCGGATTCAACGCTGCGAGACACGGCCGAGGCACGCGGGTGGCCGGTCTTGCACCTGTTCGGCACGGCCGGCGTGCCCACCGCCTGAGCCCATGCACCCGCACGCCGGCTTCCCCGAGTACGACCAGCTGCTGGCCTTGCTGGATACGGGCAGCCACGTGCTGGATACGCGGGTGGTCTGCGAAACCATGGTGCAGGGCCGTCGCTTCGGCGTCCATGCCGCCACGCTCGGCAGCCGCGATCCGGGCGCGCCCGCGATCGGCATCTTCGGCGGCATCCACGGGCTGGAGCGCATCGGCACGCAACTGGTGCTGGACTACCTGCGCTCGGTGCTGAGCCGGCTGGCGTGGGACGAGTTGCTGCACCGCGAGCTGCAGTCGGTGCGGCTGGTATTCATGCCGATCGTCAACCCCGGTGGCATGTGGGCCGGCACCCGCGCCAACCCAAACGGCGTCGACCTGATGCGCAACGGCCCGCAGGACGCCGATGCGCGCGTGCCCTTCCTGGCCGGCGGCCAGCGCATCGGCGCCTGGCTGCCCTGGTACCGCGGCCCGGCGGGCGCGCCGATGGAAGCGGAAAGCCGCGCGCTGCTGCGCGTGGTGCAGGAAGAACTGCTGCCGCGCCCGCTCAGCTTTGCGGTGGACTGCCATTCAGGCTACGGCTGGCGCGACAGCATCTGGTTTCCGTACGCGGGCACGCGCCGGCCGATGGCGCACCTGCCCGAGATGTACCTGCTCAAGACGCTGTTCGAGCAGGCCCACCCGCACCACGGCTACACCTTCGAGCCGCAAAGCCACCAGTACCTGCTGCACGGCGACCTGTGGGACCATGCCTATGACCTGACGCCGCACGGCAACCTGTTCCTGCCGATGACGCTGGAACTGGGCTCGTGGCTGTGGATCAAGAAAAACCCGCGCCAGCTGTTCTCGCGCGAGGGCATCTTCAACCCGATCAAGGCGCACCGCACCGCACGCGTGCTGCGCCGACATGTGAGCCTGTTCGACTTCCTGGGCCGCGTGGCCTTTGCACCAGATCGCTGGCTGCCGCGCGGCGCGCAGCGCGACGACCTGCTGCTGCAGGCACGCGCACACTGGCAGACGGAGGCGCCGCCATGAGCCGATGGGTATTCTTGCGGGGACTGACGCGGGAATCGCGCCACTGGGGAAGCTTGCCGGCGCGCTGGGAAGCGGCCGGGCTGGGGCGGCCACTGCTGCCCGACCTGCCCGGCAACGGCGCGCTGTCCGCGCAGCCGGCGCCGTGGAGCGTGCCTGAGATGGTCACCGCGGTGCGGCGCCAGTTGTCTGCCGCCGGCGCGCCCGGACCATACCGCGTGCTGGCGATGTCGCTCGGCGCGATGGCCGCGACCGAGTGGGCCAGCGCCTATCCGGACGAAGTCGGCGGCCTGGTGCTGGTCAATACCAGCATGCGGCCGTTCTGCACGCCGGCGCAGCGCCTGCGGCCGCGCAACTGGGGCAAGCTGCTGCGCGTGGCGCAGCGCTGGCAAGACCGCGCATACTGCGAGCGGACTATCCATGCCATCACCTGTGCGCGCACCGATACGCTGGCGCGCGACATCGAGACCTGGCAGGCCATTGCCGCCGACGCACCGGTGAGCCGCCAATCCGCGCTGGCACAGTTGCTGGCCGCAGCCCGCTATCGTGCCCCGGCCAGTGCGCCGCGCTGTCCGGCGCTGCTGCTTGCCTCGGCGGCCGACCGCCTGGTCAACCCGGTGTGCTCGGCGCGCATCGCGCAAGCCTGGGACGCCCAGTTGCTGACACACCACTGGGCCGGGCATGACCTGCCCCACGATGACCCGCAGTGGCTGTGCAATGCCGTCGCCGGCTCGGTGGTGCTAAGCCGCGGCTAAGGCCTGCTCCGCCGGCATGGCACTTGTCAGCAGCGCCGCCGCGGCATCCAGCCGGTCCGGCGTGCCAAACAGCCGTGCACTGGTCAAGCCGTTCTGCAACGCCCCGAACACCACCTGCGCCAGCTGCTGCGGCGGCGCCGGATAGGGCGCCTTGCGCTGCGCGGCGGCGCGCTCGAACAAACGGGCCAGCCATTGCTCATTGAGGCGGATAAAGTCCTGCATCGCGGCGCGCACCGCGTCTGGCAGCATCAGCACGTCGGCCGACAGCATGCCCACCAGGCAAGCCTGGTCGGTGCCGGCACCCGCGAGCAAAGGTGCAAGGTATTGCCGCGCCTGCTCGGCAGGAGGCAGGCCGGCGTCGATCGCATCCAGGCGCGCCCGCCTGCGGGTGCCGTATTCGCGCACCGCTTCCAGCACCAGGTCGTCCTTGGACGGGAAGTAATAATGGATGCTCGAGGTCTTGACCCCGACCAGGTCGGCCAGGTCGCGGTAGCTGAAGCCGTTGAACCCCCTGCGGCGGATCAGCACCAGCGCATGTTCGACCAGTTGCTCGCGTACGGATCGGGTGTTCATGGCATCAACTCCATCGTCTTGCTGCCGCGCCGTTCAGGCCGGCAGCGTTTGTGCGATCAGCGTGATGAGGGACCCGCTTGCGAAGCAAAGCCCTACCCATCCGCCAAGGATCAGCGCAGTGTCACGCCAACGCATGATCAACTCCTGAAGACGGGCCGCACGCTGGCGGCCCGGCGGGTTTCAATGGCCGGCATCACACCGGCCGGCTCTCAGGCGATGGCGCCGTCGGTATAGGGGTCAGCCTTGCCCACGCGCGCACCGTCGGTGTACGGGTCGAAGCTGCGCGACGGTTGGGCCGACACGCCGCTGCGGTCCAGGCCCGCTACCGTGCGGGCACCGTCGGTGTAGGGATCAGCCTTGCCCACGCGGGCACCATCGGTGTACGGGTCGAAGCTGCGCGACGGTTGGGCCGACACGCCGCTGCGGTCCAGGCCCGCTACCGTGCGGGCACCGTCGGTGTACGGGTCGACGCTGCGCGACGGTTGGGCCGAGACACCGCTGCGATCCAGGCCGGCTACCGTGCGGGCACCGTCGGTGTAGGGATCAGCCTTGCCAACGCGGGCACCATCGGTGTAGGGATCGGCCTTGCCAGCGCGTGCGCCTTCGGTGAACGGATCAAACTTGCCGGTGCGGGCGCCTTCCGTGAAGGTGTCGAACTTGCCGGTGCGGAAGGTGTAGCCGTACTTGTCGCCGGTGAAGGTGCTGTCCTGCACGCTGGCCGCTTGCGCAACACCGCTCGCGAGCGCGGCGGCAAGGGTGGCGGCGGTAATCAGGGTCTTGGTGATCTTGGTCATGATGGGCTCCAGGGTGCGATGTTTCGGGATCGCGTCAATTCGGTATCAGTGGCTGTGGCAGATCGCTCTTTCGATCCCGCATCTACTAGTAGATAGATACTCAGTCTCGAAAAAATGACCGCCTCCGGTCATGCAATGGGACCGCCACGTTTTCGCCTTGTCTTGCTTGTTGCCGGCGGTGCAGCGCTTCCATGAGTCAAATACTATCTACTACTAGGTAGAGAGTCAAGGAAAAACATTTCTATCGGCCCGATAGCCTATGCCTTTCTTGGCTCTATCTCATTGTTTTAAAAGCGCTTATCACCGATCCCACAGCGTCGGCAGGCTGTCAATAAAAAAGCCGCCATGCAGCTTGCGCCACATGACGGCTTCAGACGCGCCACTGATATGCGCGAAAACTTTAGCCGGCGACGGCGGCCATCAGCGTGTCCGCCGCGGCCTCAACCCGGTCAGACGTCCCGAACAGGCGCGCCGCAATCAGCCCGCTCTGCAGCGAGCCAAACACCACCTGCGCAAGCCGCGCCGGCGGCACCGGGAACGGCGTGCTGCGCTGCGGCTGCGCGCGCTCCAGCAGGCCGGCCAGCCATTGTTCGTTCATCAGGAAGAAGCCCTGCAACAGCTTGTGCACGGACTCCGGCAGGCACAGTGTCTCGGTCGACAACATGCCGCACAGGCAGATCTGGTCCGAGCCGCAGCTGGCGCGAAACGGCGCCAGGTAGATGGCCGCCTGCTCGGTAACCGGCAGGCTGGTGTCGATGGAGCGGATGCGCTCGGACAGGCGGGCGCTGTATTCCTTCACCGCCTCCAGGACCAGGTCCTCTTTGGCCGGGAAGTAATAATGGATGCTGGAGGTCTTGACCCCCACCAGTTCCGCCAGGTCGCGGTAGCTGAAGCCGTTGAAGCCGCGGCGGCGGATCAGGACGAGGGTGTGCTCGAGCAGTTGCTCGCGTACTGATTGCGTTTTCATGAAAGCAGTGTATCTACGCGAAGATAGGCGCTCAAGTTGAAATGCCCCGGGGCTGGGGTAATTCCCTAGCCCAGGGGCATCCGCGGCATGTGCTTTAGCCAGGCAGGACCTGCGCGGCGAAGGTGATCATCGAGCCACTCGTCACGCAAAGCACCAGCCATCCGCCAAGCAGCAGGATACTGTCACGCAAACTCATGATGAACTCCATCGGACGGCAGTCAGCGTGACCGCCGCCGTAAAGTTGTTGGCCGCCGACCTTAAGGCCGGCAGCAATCAGGCCAGGGCGCCGTCGGTGTAGGGGTCAGCCTTGCCGACGCGCGCGCCGTCCGTGTACGGGTCGAAGCTGCGGGCCGGCCCGGCCGACACGCCACTACGGTCCAGGCCAGCCACGGTGCGGTAGCCGTCCGTGTAGGGATCGGTCTTGCCGACGCGGGCGCCGTCGGTGTACGGATCAAACTTGCCGACGCGGGCGCCTTCCGTGAACGGGTCGAACTTGCCGGTGCGGGCACCTTCCGTGAAGGTGTCGAACTTGCCGGCGCGGTAGCTATAGCCGTACTTGTCGCCAGCCGAGGTGTTGTCTTGCACGCTGGCGGCTTGCGCCACGCCACCTGCCAGTGCGGCGGCAAGGGTGGCGGCGGCGATCAGGGTCTTGGCGAACTTTGCATTCATGATGGGCTCCTGGGTGCGATGTTTCCGGATCGCGTCAATTCGGTATCAGTGGCTGTGGCAGGGTCACTCTTTCGAGCCGCATCTACCAGTAGATAGATGCCAGGTGCTAAAAAAATGACCGTGCCGGTCTTGCGATGGATCGCCACTTTTCCGCCCGTTCTTGCTTGCTTCCGGCGGTGCAGCGGTGCCATGGACTGAATGCTATCTACTACTAGGTAGATAGTCAAGGCAAAAGTTTTCTATCGGGTCGATAGCCGCCTGCCGACGCTACACGATAGGGACGCAAATCCACTTGAGGCACGCATGCGAATGAACTTTTCTTCACCCGGACACCGATGGCCTGCTAGCCTGAAGGGAACGCCCTCCCCGAAACATCGCCATGCCTGAAGGCCCCCGCCCCGCTCAGCCGGCATCCCGCCACCGCTGGCTCGCCACCGCCGCGGCACTCGCCGTGGCCGCGGGTGTTGCGCGGCATCTACTGTTTCGTGCGGTGGAACGCAAAGCCTTTGTCACGCCGACGGATGAAACAAAGGATGCGGCAGCACCCGACATTTCAGCCCTGACGGTGCGCCATGCCACGTTCGCCAGCGGCAGTCGCATCCTGCACGCCGCCTTCATGCCGGCCGCGGACCCCGAAGCGCCGGCGCTGATGGTGTGCCACGGCGACAATGAGAGCCTGCCCGACTGGGCCCCGGTCCAGGCCATGCTGGCCGGCGCGGGCATCGCCTCCTACGTCTTCGACTACAGCGGCTACGGCCGCAGCAGCGGGCGGCCAAGCGTGCGCCGCCTGCGCGAGGATGCGCTGGCCGCCTACCGGCAATTCCTGGCAACCACGCCGCAGGCAAGACGGCGCGTGGTGCTGGGGCATTCGCTGGGATCGGGCATCCTGCTGGAGGTGGCGCAGCGCTTCGATCCGCAGCCCGATGGCTATGTCATTGCGGCGGGCTTCAGTTCGGCGCGCCTGGCCGCGGTGCAGACCGGGCGCATCCCCGCATGGGCCGCGTGGCTGCTGCCGGATCCGTGGAACAACGCCGCGCGTGCCAGCCGGCTGGAGCGGCCGCTGCTGGTGGTGCACAGCCGAGACGACGCGGTGATCGTCCCACCCCACGCGGAACGCGTGGCCCGTGCGGCCAGGCATCTGCATGCGCTGGTGATGCTGGAAGCCATGCCGCATGACGCAGCCATCCTGCCGGAACATATCGATGCATTCTGGCCGCCGATCCTGCGCTTTGTGCGCGCGCAGGACGGCGATGCCGTGCAGGCACTGTTGGCAGGAAACGACGCGAAATATGAAGGCGATCCACCTGGAAACACGGATCAGGCAGGCACACCGGGCAGTCGCACAGGCACGTTGGCGACAGCAAGCGGCAAGCCCGGGCAGTAGGGTCGCGGGACGGCCGGACCCTGGCCGGACAATCTACCGCAGACGTCCGCCACCGGCAATCATCCTTGTGGGCGAGGCGCCACGGCGAGGTGCCTGAGAGACTTTCTGCCGGATTCTTGTCTATATTGGACCCCATGGCACGAGCATCGCAATTTCGCCATTGACAGCACTGGAGGTACTGCCATGCGTAGGCTTGCAAACCTGTTCAGTCCGCCGACCCCGGAGAAAATCGCCGAGAGGGAACTGCAAGACATGAGGCTGACGCTGTTCCAGGCCGAAAGACGCTTGCTCGAAGCGCAGATGCAGGTGGCCTACTACCGCGACATGGTGGCTTTCCTGGAAGACGTTGCGGCCAAGGGCGTGGAAGACGTGGTCGACAAGCGTCGCGCCACGCCGCCTGCCGTGCCGGAGCTGCCGGCACGCACGCCCGGCCTCACCACGGTCCCGATCGTTCCGTCCGCGGCCTGACGCAGCCGGGGCTGGCCCCGACCTGTGCGATACTCGCGCTGCCTGGCGCCCGTGCGGCGCGCAGGCGCACTATCCACAGGAACCAGCCCCATGAGCGAACTGCTGCCCGCGATCGAATTCGAAACCGCGCCCAATCCCGCCAGCGCCGTCATCTGGATGCATGGGCTGGGCGCCGACGGCAGCGATTTCGCCCCGGTCGTGCCTGAGCTGCGCCTGCCCGCATCGCCCGGCGTGCGCTTTATCTTCCCGCACGCGCCGGCTATCCCCGTGACCTGCAACGGCGGTTATGTCATGCCGGCCTGGTATGACATTTATTCCCTCGATGAAGCCGGCCGACGCGCCGATGAAGCCGGCATCCGTGCCTCATGCGAAGCCATTCGCGCACTGATTGCGCGCGAAAACGCCCGTGGCATCCCCACGCACCGCATCGTGCTGGCAGGCTTCTCGCAAGGTGGCGCGATTGCCTACACGGCCGGACTGAGCCATGCCGAGACCCTGGCCGGCGTCGTCGCGCTGTCCACCTACATCCCTGCGCCGGCAGCGCTGGCGGCCGAGGCCAACGCCGCCAACGCCACCACGCCCGTGTTTGCCGCCCATGGCACGCAGGATGACGTGGTGCCGCTGCAGCTGGGCGTCGCCGCCCGCGATTTCGTGCAGGCGCGGCAGCACCCGGTGACGTGGCACACCTATCCGATGGGCCATTCGGTCTGCCTGGAAGAGATCGCCGCCATCGGCACATGGCTGGCAGCGCGCTTTGCGCAGGCAGCCACCGCGCAGTCCTGATCCGCTCCCTGACAAGATGATTGCCGGCCGCTGCGCCGCGCATCACACCACGCCGCAAGCATGACTCTCGCCCCACTGTCCAGGATCGATTTCAATACCCGCAAGGCACTGCTGTTCGCGCTGGCCGCCGAACGGCTGTCGGCCTACTACGAACACCGCCAATGGATGACCGACGCCCAGGGTGCGACGCTGGCCGGCGAATGGCTGTCGCGCTCGAAACTGCAGTTGCCGCTGTCCGAGCGGCGCCTGTTGTCGGAACTGAGCGACCAGTTCGCACGCCAGCTGGCTGAGACCCTGTCACGCGAGGCCGGCCTGTATGCCGCGCACGAGATGATGGAAGCCCTCGATCCCAACTACCAGTCTGCATTTGCCTACGACATGCTGGAAGAATGCGAGCGGCTGCTGCATGAAAACGGCGTGACGGAATAGCGGGCGGGACGGCGGGCGGCGTTTGCAAAGATTGACAGTTGCATTGCGCGCGGGCGCGTAAACTTCGCGCACTGATGACGCCCCCCTCCCGCCTACCATGGAACGCAAGCACTGCCTGGCCTGGATCGCGCTGAGCATGATCGCAGCAGCCTTGCTGACACTGCTGTGCCTGATCCTGAATGACCACGCCGAGACCCAGGCCGCCAAAAGGGTCGAGCAAATGGCCGTCCGGGTGAAGCCCGCGGGCGCAGGCCTGATCCAGACCCACGCTGCGCAACAGCCGGAGCGGCTGTCGCAGGCCCTGGGCGCGCGGCGCTGAGCCGCATCGGGTGCGCCCCGGCCCGTAACTTCAGAACGACGACCAGTGGTTAAGAAGAACAACAGCACGGGCCGGAGCGCGGGCTTGAGTGTAGGCGCGGTGCCCACCGACGACTGCAAAGAATTGATAAGAGCGCCGTAGCAGCTACGCAACTGCCGGCGCAAGGCCTGCACCGCCACAAACGCCGCGCAGCAGCGCGTCATAGGCCGTCACATTGGCGGTATTGCGGATGCTCACCCCATCCAGCAACGCCTGGCACGCCTGCTCGTATTCCTCCAGCCGCGCATCGTGCTGCCGCACCGCCTCGCGCAGGGCCCTGGCCCCATCCTGGGCATCGAAGGACGCGTACTGGTAGCCAAAGCCTGACAGGAGGTCCGAGTTGTGGACCAGCGGATAGCGGCCATAGGCGGCATCGTAGTAGAGATAGTTAAGCCCGTTTTCCCACTGGTGCGTGACGACGATGTCGGTGAAGCGCGCAAGAAAATACGGCGTGCTGTAGCGCGCCTCGAACGAGGCCTTGCCCGCCTGCACGATATCCAGCCCGAGCGCAAACCGCTCAAAGGCTTCATGCCGCTTCAGGTCGATGGCATTGGTGACAAAGATGTCGCCAATGCCGGACGGATCCTGCCGATAGGCCGCCTCGCATACCAGCATCGGATAGTGCGCGGTCTTCACGACATTGATATTGGGCTCGAAGATCGCAATGCGCTTGTCCTGCGCGCCCGGCGCATAGCCGAAGCGCAGCCCGGACGGCAGTTCTCCGATCAGCTTGTCGATAAAGAATGAATCCCAGATATGCGGCACGATGCGGACCTGGCATCGGTAGACGGTCTCGAAAAAACTGCGGCAAGTGCGCGCATGCTGTGGATTGGTCCAGATTTCATCGATGCGCATGCCGTTGAAGATGCCGGTGCCGTGCTTGCCGGCGACGAGCCGCTCGATCTCCATCACATAGTCGTTGCCGACCCGATAAGCGATCACGCGCGCGCCCTGGGCGCGTGCCCGGATCTCTATTTGAATGTATTAAACGGTAATCAACATGTCCTGCCCAAAGAATTAATACACCGTTTTAGCGCACTCACGGTTGGCATTTCTTCCTGCCGACAAGCGACCGTTTCAAATAAGTCCGAAAACCAAAACAATTCCACTAAGTCCCTGTTGATTATCACCGCAGCCCCGCCACATTCGCGAAATCAGGACCGAGAATCGGAAAACCTGCGCATGAGAACGTTCATGTCTTCCGATAGATGCAGGCAGAGGGAGGCTGCTTGTCGCCTTCCATTGCAGGCATGGCGTGGCCCGGTTGGAAGACGTGTTGGCGAGCGCTGCCCGCGCAGCAGGCAGCGCATGGGGAAAGTGAGCGCAGGAGACCCGCGCAGGGCTGCCTAGACCGCTGGCGTGGCCGGCCACACCGCGCCGGTCAGCGCGGCCAGCGCGCTGTATGACGTGGCCAGGTGATAGGGCGAAGTCGACGGCATCTCCGCGCGCACCACCTCTCCCGAGCGCGCCACGCATTCATGCCAGCCTTTTTCCTGCAGGAAGCGGCTGCGGAACTGCTGCGTCCAGGCTTCCAGCGCCGCCATCGACTCCGGCGCGCCATGCACGGCGAGCGCGCGCGCGTACTCGGTCTGCGCCCAGATGCGCTGGGTATCGTCCAGCATGGAGCCATCGGCGTTCAGTGCCGCGCTGACGCCCTGCGTCGACGGCACCACGCCGTGCCGCTGCGCAAAGGCAAAGGCCTGGCGCAGCGTCTCGGCCAGCGGCAGGTCGCCGAACAATGCCGGCCTGCCGCCCACCAGCGAGAACCACTCGAACTGGTGGCCCGGCTCGATGCGGTTGCCGGCGCTGCCTTGCGGCAGCTCGGCAATGCAGCCGCTGGCCGGATCGACAAAGCGCTCATGCACGGCCATCGCGATCTCGCGCAGGCGTTCGGCATACCACTCGTCCCCGGTCGCATCCAGCGCGGCCAGGTAGGCCTCGGTCAGGTGCATGATGGGGTTCTGCAGCACGCCGGCGCCCTTGGGCCGGAAATGCTCGGTGAGCGCGGCCTGGTACAGGCCCCCGCCGTCCGCGAAGCGGTCCTCGACGATGTCGACGGTTTCATCGAGCACATCGAGCGCGTCAGGGTTGCCGCGTCGCGCGTGGTAAGTGGCGCAGGCAAAGATCACGAAGGCATGGGTGTAGAGGTCGCGCGTGGCATCGAGCGGCGTGCCGCCCGGGTCGACGCTGTAGATCCACGCGCCCCCGCCATTGCCGAAGTAGGCCTGCAGCGAGCCGAAGAGCGTATCCGCATGCGCATGGTTGCCGGCCAGCGAGAACACATAGAGCTGGCGGGCGCACGCCATGGCGCGATAGCGGGCCGGCGGCAGCGGCGCGGCACTAGCGCCGTCGAGTGCCTCGTAGGGCAACAGCAGGTCGGCATTCCAGCCACTGGCGGTCCACAGCGGCAGCACGGTGGCATCGTAATGTGCCGTCAGGGCGGCGACCCGTTGGATGAGCTCAGGCGAGATGGGCATGATCTGGCGACGAAGTACGGGCGCGGCGGAGGCCGCAAAGGCCGTATCTTGCCATGCCGCGGCCGAAAGACAGTCATGGCATTTGCGGCGTCCAGTTGCTAGCATCAATGGCGCCCCCCCGCGAATGGGAGAAACCCATGTCGACTTTGCCCCTCACGCTGACTGACGATCACCGCACATTGGTGCTTCACGTCCTGGAAGATGCACCCGGCCAGTTCACCTGGCGCATCGTCATGGAAGAACGCTGTGGCGCCGCCGACGAGGATTGCACTGTCGCAGCGCCATCCACCTACGGCTCCCGTGCAGAGGCCGAGGCCGCCTGCTGGGCCGCCGGCAACGGCATACTGAACGGTCCGCGCGCCGCAGGCGAACTGCGCGCCACCTGAAGCGTCCGCGGCGTCGCGCAATACTTGCACTACGTGCCCCGTGTCCTAGTCTGGAAGCGTGGCAGTGGCAACGCGGGGTATGCATTTACCCGCGGTTTTCCGTTCCGGCCACGCCCGGGCAACGTATGCTGCCCGGGGCGCTTCCTGCCACCTGCCTGTCATATTCCTGGCCTTAACTGACCTGGTCGCCATGCCGCCCCTAGAAACGGGCACGGTGGACAAGGCCGCAGGAGCATGCAATGGATAAGCCGGTCGTCACGCCCCAGCGCTTCGTTGAACTGATGAACGAGCGCCTCGCCAAGCATCCCCTGTTCCGCGAGGGAATGCGCGTCTATGCCATCCCGCAGCACACCGACCATCCGCGCAGCCTGGTCTGCGTGGGGCCGCGCGGCACCGAATGCGTATGCGCCACCATTGAAAACATCGTGCGGGGTGAATGTGAGGTGTTCCCCGACATCGATCAGGACTGGCACCGCCCGCCCAAGCCCGGCACCCCCGCCGAGATGCGGGCGCGCTGAGTTGCCCCGCGCGCCCGACGCCTATGCCCAGCGGATGGCATGACCAGAACGTGACGTACCGCGGCCACCGCATCCATGTCGCGGCGCTGCGCTATGGCGGCCAGCATGACGGGTGGTGGACGCTGCGCGCGGAGATCTGGCATCACGGCAACAAGCTGGCTCTGCCCTGCCCGGCCGCGCAGACGCGCTTTGGCTGCGCCACCGACGCCACGCGCGCGGGCGTTGCCTGGGGGCGCGAGGCCATCGACACGCACATCGCCGGCCAGCACGATGCCGAAGACGCGGCGCTGCACTAGTGCCGCTGCTGTTCGTCAAACGTCGATCGCCGAATCCGACTTCACCTTGCGGCGCAGTTCGAACTTCTGGATCTTGCCGGTCGAGGTCTTGGGCAGCGGCCCGAAGTAGACCGCCTTGGGCACCTTGAAGCCCGCCAGCAGCGTGCGGCAATGCGCGATCAGTTCTTCCGCGCTGACGCTGGCGCCGTCTTTCAGTTCGACAAACGCGCATGGGGTCTCGCCCCATTTGGCATCGGGCTGCGCCACCACCGCGGCGGCCAGCACCGCGGGATGCCGGTAGAGCGCGTCTTCCACCTCCACGCTGGAGATGTTCTCGCCGCCGGAAATAATGATGTCCTTGCTGCGGTCCTTGATCTTGATATAGCCGTCGGGCATGCACACGCCCAGGTCGCCGGTATGGAACCAGCCGCCGGCAAAGGCCTCGCGCGTGGCCTTCTCGTTCTTGAGGTAGCCCTTCATGCAGATATTGCCGCGGAACATGATCTCGCCGATGGTCTCGCCATCGGCCGGCACCGGCTGCATGGAATCGGGATCGAGCACCGCCACCTGCGACTGCAGGTGATAGCGCACGCCCTGGCGCGCCTTCTTGACCGCGCGGTCCTGCTCGGACAGCGTGCTCCAGTCATCCTGCTCGGCGCAGACCGCGGCCGGGCCGTAGACCTCGGTCAGGCCATAGACATGGGTCAGCTCGAACCCCATCGCCTCCATCTGCGCCAGCACCGCGGCCGGCGGCGGTGCGCCGGCCACCATGCCGCGCACCGGGCCGCGCACGCCCTCGCGCCACGCGGCGGGCGCATTGACCAGCGCGGTATGCACGATCGGCGCGGCGCAGTAGTGCGTCACGCCCTCTGCTCGCATCAGGTCGAACACCAGCCTGGGCTCGAACTTGCGCAGGCACACGTTGACGCCCGCGCGCGCCGCAACGGTCCACGGGAAGCACCAGCCATTGCAGTGGAACATCGGCAGGGTCCACAGGTAGACCGGGTGCTTGGGCAAATCCCACTCAAGGATATTGGACACGGCATTGATGGCCGCGCCGCGGTGGTGGTAGACCACGCCCTTGGGGTCGCCGGTGGTGCCAGAGGTGTAGTTCAGCGCGATGGCCTCCCACTCGTCGGCCGGCATGTGCCACGCGTAGTCCGGGTCGCCCGAGGCGAGGAAGGCTTCGTAATCGGTGTCGCCGAACGGCGCCTCTTGCGGGCCCAGCACGTCATGCACGGCGATGACCTTCAGGCCGGGGATCTCCAGCGCCATCTGGCGCGCGAGGTCGGCAAACTCGGTATCGGCCAGCAGCACGCGGGCCTCGCCATGGCGCAGCATGAAGACCAGGTTGGCGGCGTCGAGGCGGATATTCAGCGCATTGAGCACGGCACCCGCCATCGGCACGCCAAAATGCGCCTCCACCATGGCCGGCGTATTGGGCAGCAGCGCGGCCACGGTATCGCCCTTGCCGATGCCGGCCCGCGCCAGCGCGCTGGCCAGGCGCCGTGCGCGCACATAGGTGTCGCGCCAGTTCTGGCGCAGCGGGCCGTGCACGATGGCCAGGCGCTCGCCGTACACCTCGGCGGCGCGGACCAGGAAGTCGATGGGCGTAAGCGGCACGAAGTTGGCCGCGTTGCGGGCCAGGCCGCTGTCGAAATCGGTGGGCATTGCTTGTGTCTCCGCGTATCTGCGGCGTTGGCGGCGGGGCCGCGCAACAGGCCGCGTGATGCTGTCAATGCGCTGCATGGCTGCAGCGATGTCCGGGGCAAGGTGACCATTGTCCGCGCCATCCGGCGCTGTCACTTTTTCTGGCACAAGGCTATCATCGCACACGCTGGCGCACTGTCGCCCAGACGACAAACCTGCCGCAAACCCGCGCCAGGCAAGGCTTACACGATTCTTACAGGGACCCGGCCCGAGCCGCGCGTCCATGCCATGAGCGAACCTGCAGACCCGATTTCCGCCCCTGCCGCAGTCCTTGCCGGCCATGCCTGGTTCGGCGCACTGGCGCCGGAACACCAGGCGCTGGCCGCGCGCGAAACGCTGCTGCAGTCCTTTGCCGCGGGCGCCTTCATCGCCCGGCGCGGCGAGCCGTCGCGCCACTGGATCGGGGTGGACAGCGGCCTGATCAAGCTGGCGGTGTACACCCCAGACGGGCGAGGCTGCACCTTCTCAGGCGTGCCCGCGGGCGGCTGGTGCGGCGAAGGCAGCGTGATCAAGCGCGAAGACCGCCGCTATGACGTGATCGCGATCCGCGACTCGCAGGTGCTGCTGGTGCCAGAGCCGGTGTTCAACATGCTGCTGGCGCAGAGCCTGCCGTTCGCCAGCTTTGTCGTGCGCCAGCTCAACGAGCGCATGGGCCAGTTCATCGCCACCGTGCAGAACGACCGCCTGCTGGGCGCCGATGCGCGCGTGGCGCAGGCCATCGCGCAGCTGTTCCACCCGGACCTGTATCCGCGCACCAGCCCCGTGCTGGAGCTGTCGCAGGAAGAGATCGGCCTGCTGACCGGGCTGTCGCGCCAACGGGTCAACCAGGCGCTGCGCCGGCTGGCCGATGCCGGTATGGTCCACCTGTCCTACCAGAGCATCCGCGTGACCGACCTGCCCCGGCTGCGCCACTTCGGGCTGTCCGAGCTGTAACGCCGCCGTCACCGGGCGCTTGAACGATCGAACGGACGATGTCCGCGGCCTTGCGCGGCCCGTGGAATCCTGCGACAGTTACCGGCCGCACCCCCGCTCAGCTTCCGGGATGTCTTCCGCATGCCGCTTGTCAGCCGTCACCACGTCCGCTTTGCCCGCCTGCGCTTTCCCTTTGCCGTGCATGTACAAGCCCTGCACGGCACGGCGAGCCTGCGCGACGCCAATGCGCGGCGCGAGGTGCGGCCCGGCGACCCGTTCGTGGTCCACGCCTTTGCCCACTTCGACTGCGACTTGCCCGGCACGTGGCAGCACCCCTGCGCCATCGTCCTGACCGCCGTCCCGGACAGTGAATGCCCCCGCCTGGCCGGCAAGCCCGGCGACAGGCCCTGGTCGCGCCGCTTCGCCGGCCTGGTCTTTTCCCGCCCCGATACCGACTGGAATGTCGAGCGACTGGCCGCGCAATGGCAGGTGCCGGCACGCCAGGTGCGCGCCCGGCTCTTCGCCGAAGGCGAGGCCCTGCACCCGCTGCTGCGCGAGCAACGCGCCGCCCATGCCCTGCACGCGCTGGCCGCCGCCGGCCCGGTGTGCTCGCTGGACGTGCTGGCGGCGCATGCCGGCCTGCGTTCCGGCAGCGCGCTGACGCGCAGCTGGCAGAACTGGTTCGGCATCGATGCGGTGCGCCTGGTGGAAGATTGCCGGCCTGGCAGCCGCATCACAGTGCCTGCCCCCACCTGGCCCGGCCTTGTGCCGACAGCTGCCTGACGCAGCGGCTTCCGCGTCACGCGGCGGGGAATTTGAGCCACCCTGCAGTGGGAATGGTCTTGGCTATGAACTCGACGACGGACGGGCGGACACCTGGAAGGTGAACACCCCGCTCGACGGCCTGCGCTACCGCGCCCCGCCCCCCTACAACAGCGGCGGCAGCCAAACCACCAGCATGTCGATCGGCAGCACGGGCCTGAATGTGGCGATCGGCGTGAATACGGCTCGCCGCTTCTTCAGCATCTCGGTCAACCGTCCGTAACTCCGCTGCCAGTCGTCAATCCGGACAGCCAAGTCCGGACAGCGATTCAAGCCGGTGCCGCCCTGCGGCGCCGGCTTTTTTCATTCCCGCTCCGACCGCAGGCAAAAAAATACCCACCGCCGGGTGGTAGTGGGTAAGGAAAAGCGGTGTGGGCACGTCGCGGAACTGCCCACGCCTCGAATCTTCGCACCGCCACTCCGCGCGGCAAATAATCTTTCCGGACTAGTCGCACGCACGCACTTTGTGCATGGACAAGCGCCCGGGATTCTTGTCCAATGGCTTTCGCCCGCTGCCCGCCCCTCGCCCATGTCCCAGGCCCGACTGCTGCTGATCGACGACCATACCTTGTTCCGCACCGGCCTGCGCCTGGTGCTGGCCGACAGCCCCAGCGTGGCGCATATCATCGAGGCCGGCTCGGTGATGCAGGCGGTGCAGGACCATGGCGGGGCGGCCGTGGACATCCTGCTGCTCGACATCCAGATGCCGGGGCTGAACGGCATCGAAGGCGTCAAGGTGCTACGCCGGCATTTCTCCAGCGCACGCATCCTGATCGTGTCAGGCACATCGGGCCTGGAGATTATCCCGGCCGAGGTGCGGCGCGACATCGCGGGCTTCCTGCCCAAGTCCGCCGATGCCCGCGAGATCGAGGAAGCGATCGCCTGTTGCCTGGCAGGCGGCACGCATTTTTCCGGCGATGCCGATGCCGGCATCCAACCGCCACCGGCGCCCTATGCCGTCAGCGCGCTGACGCCGCGCCAGCTGGAGGTGCTGCACCAGCTCACGCTCGGCCGCTCGAACAAGGTCATTGCCTACCATATGGGCCTGTCCGAAAACACCGTGCGCGTCCATGTCGCGGCCATCCTCAGTCATCTTGGCGTGGTCAGCCGCCTGGAAGCCATCCTTGAAGCCCAACGCCGCGGCCTGGTGCAGGCGGCGCGGTGATGGCGGACCAGGCGGCATCGTCACGCATGCGGCTGCCGTGGCTGCCCCGCTACGACGAGCCGCGGTTGCTGGCCGCGCAGATGACCCTGATCGACCAGAGCTTCAGCAGTGCCATGCTGGGCTGCTCGCTGGCGGCCTTTATCCTGGCGACGGGCCTGACCCTGACCGGCAACCGGCCCGGCGCCCTGCCCTGGGCGTGCGCGATGGCCCTGGCCTGCGCGATTGCGTACTTCGGCCGGCTGCGGCTGCCGGGACGGCTGTCCGAAGCCGGCGCGGGGCGCTATGCGCGCGGCATGACCGCGATGCTGACGCTGATCGGCGCGCTGTGGGGCCTGGTGGCATGGCTATACCTGGACGTGCGCCAGCCAGCGGTGGTGATCTGCGTGTTGTCGCTGATCGCCGGCATGAGCGCGGCGGCACTGGCCGTGTTCTCGGCATGCCTGCCGGTGGCAATCGGTTTCTTCCTGCCTGCGATCGTGCCGGTCTGGATCGCATTCCTTGCCACCGGCGATATCGAGTACCTGCCGATGTTTCTCGGCACGCCGCTGTACCTGTGCGTGCTGCTGGTCTTTGCCCGCAACTACGCGCGCGTGGCGCGGCACGCAATTGCGCTGCGCTTCGAGAACGTGGAGCTGATCTCGCAGTTGCGCGAGCAGACTGCGCGCGCCGAGGCCGCACAGCATGCGGCCGAAGACGCCAGCCGGGCCAAGTCAGTGTTCCTGGCCTCCGCCAGCCATGACCTGCGCCAGCCGCTACATGCAATGGGACTGTTCCTGGTATCGCTCGGGCGCACCGGGCTGGATGAACGCCAGCGCCAGCTGGTGGCGCATATTGAAGCCTCTTCCGGCGCGGCGCGCGAGATGCTGAACTCGCTGCTGGATTTCTCCAAGCTGGAGGCCGGCGTGATCACGCCCCGGGCGCGCGCCTTCCGCCTGCAGCCGCTGCTGCACAAGCTGGAAAACGAGTTCGCGCCACAGGCCGACGCACGCGGGCTGGTGTACCGCACGCGCGATACCACCGCCATGCTCTACGGCGACCCCACGCTGGTCGAACTGGTGCTGCGCAACCTGATCGCCAATGCCATCCGCTATAGCCGGCAAGGCGGCGTGCTGGTGGCCTGCCGCATGCGCCGGCTGCACGCCGTGGTCGAGGTATGGGACACCGGCATCGGCATACCCGCCGCGCAGCACCGTGACATCTTTCGGGAATTCCACCAACTCGGCAATCCGGAGCGCGACCAGCGCAAGGGGCTGGGCCTGGGGCTTGCCATTGTCGACGGCCTGGCGCGCACCATGCGCACGCGCGTGACGCTGGGCTCACGGCCCGGGCGCGGCTCGGTGTTCCGCTTCAACATGCCGCTGGCATGGGGCACGCCGGAAGAAGCGCCACGCCCGCCGGCGCCGCACGGCCTGGACGGGCTGCGCGTGCTGGTGATCGACGACGACGCCGCCATCCGCACCGCCATGTCCGAACTGCTGGCAGCGTGGCAATGCGAGTGCCGCACGGCCGAATCCGAGGAAGAAGCGCTCGCGCTGCTGTCAGCCTTCACCCCGGCGCTGATCCTGGCGGACTACCGCCTGCGCGGCCACCGTACCGGCCAGGAAGCGCTGGACGCGATCCGCCAGCGGCTGGGCCGACACGTGCCAGCGATCATCATCACGGGGGATACGGCGGCAGACCGGCTGCGCACCGCGCACGCATCCGGCACCGCGCTGCTGCACAAACCGGTGGTACCGCAGGAATTGCAGGCAGCGATCGATACGCTGCTGCGCGACCCCGCGGCGCAGGGCGAAGGCAACCCCGACCGTCAGACGGCGGCCGTGGCAAGGTAAGCAGCACCCCCGCTCAGCCGGGGGCCGGTGGCGTCAGCCGCCAGAGTGCAGCGGGGACAGCGAATAGGCGAGCACCAGCCCCGCAACGATCGCCGGGGAACCCAGCCGGATCGCCGTGCTGCGGGACAGCACGCCCAGATACACATACAAACACACCAGCACCATCGCAGTCACATACAGCAGGCTGTCATAGACTTGCATGGATGTCTCCCTTGCCATTGTTCTTATTGCTTTACTTCGGTGGGCTGCCGACGGGGCGTGATGCGGGGTCTTGCGGGAATGCGTGGGGGGCGCTCCGTCGCCAGCATGCTATGGCTGTCTGTTGAAATGATAGTCACCACTTCGACGGAGCGTGGCAATCATGGAAATCCCTTTGCGGCACTGCACCAGTCATGACGCAGCGCCGCAAAGCAATGTCTTGATACAAGGGATTCGGGCGTGCGCAAGGCGCGCACCGCGCTGGTCTCAATCCGCGGGCAGCATCTCGGGATTCCACGCGATTTCCCACAGATGCCCGTCGGGATCCTGGAAATAGCCGGCGTACCCGCCCCAGAACGTATCCTGCGCCGGCTTGACCACGCTGGCGCCCGCCGCCAGCGCCTGGGCCATCACCGCATCCACTTCCGCCTTGTCGCCGACGTTATGCGCCAGCGAGAAATCCGTCTGCGCGCGCGGCGTCACCGGCAGTCCGGTGTCATGCGCAAGACTGGTGCGCGGCCAGACTGCCAGCTTCAATCCGGCCTGCAAGTCGAAGAAGGCCACGGCGCCGTGCTCGAACTGCTCGCCGACGATGCCTGCGGTGGGCAGGCCCAGGCCGTCGCGATAAAAGCGCACCGCACGCTGCAGGTCATCGACTCCCAGCGTGATCAGCGTAATCCGGGGTTTCATGGCGGGGATCCTCCGGTTTCGACCGGCAGCCTAGCGCTGCCCGAAAGCCGCATCGGCGAACAGGTCCTTCAGTTCGCGCGGCTGCGACCGCCAGTATTGCTTCGGCGCCTGCACGCTTGCGCCGAGCCGCGCGGCCGCATGCCAGGGCCAGCGTGGGTCATACAGCATGGCGCGGGCCAGCGACACCGCGTCGGCTTCATGGTTGGCGATAATGGCCTCGGCCTGCTCCGGCTCCGTGATCAGGCCCACCGCAATCGTCGGCAGGCCGACCTCGGCCTTCACGCGCTGCGCATAGGGCACCTGGTAGCCGGGCCCGAGCTTGATCGCCTGCTGTGGCGACACGCCGCCGGTGGTCACGTGGATCGCCGCGCAGCCGCGTGCATTGAGAGCCTTCGACAACGCCACCGTTCCTTCGATATCCCATCCGCCCGGCACCCAGTCGGTTGCGGAAATACGCATCCACACCGGACGCTCAGCCGGGAACACCTCACGCACCGCGTCGAATACCTCGATCGGGAACCGCATGCGGTTTTCCAGGCTGCCGCCGTATTCATCGTCACGATGGTTGGCCAGCGGCGACAGAAACTGGTGCAGCAGGTAGCCGTGCGCGGCATGGATCTCAATCCCATCCAGCCCCAGCCGCGCCGCACGCCTTGCCGCCGCGACAAAGTCATCGCGCACCTTGTCCATGCCTGCACGATCCAGCGCGACAGGCGCGACTTCTTCCGCGCCATGCGGTACCGCTGAAGGCGCCACCGCATGCCAGCCACCGGGCGCATCCGGCGCGATCTGCTGCCCGCCATCCCACGGCGCCTGGCTCGACGCCTTGCGGCCGGCGTGCCCCAGCTGGATCGCAATGGCGATCGGCGAATGCGCGCGCATCGCCTTGACCACGCGGCCAAGCGCCGCCTCGTTTTCGTCGGAATACAGGCCCAGGTCCTGCGGCGTGATGCGCCCCTCGGGCGAGACTGCCGTGGCTTCCACGATCAGCATGCCGGCGCCGGACAGCGCGAGCGACCCGAGGTGGATCATGTGCCAGTCGCCCGCATTGCCGTCCTGCGCGGAATACTGGCACATCGGGGCGATGATGATGCGGTTGGCGAGGGTGAGATCGCCGATGGCGAGCGGTTCGAACAGAAGGCTCATGCGTGCTGCTCCATGCAGGGATCGGACAGGAAGTATCGATTCTAGGCCGGCGCCGGAATTGCTGCCGGCCCGGCCACGCCGCTACGCCGCCGCCAACGGATCGCGCGCTGCCAGCCGCAGCCAGCTCGCGATCGCGGCCAGCCCGGCGAAGCCCGCGCCCAGCGCCAGGGCCAACCCCGGCCCGTGGTCGCCTGCGATGCCAAAGCACAGCGCCACCAGCGCCGCACCGCTGGCCTGCCCCAGCAGCCGCGCCGTGGCCACCACGCCGCTGGCGCCGCCGCTGCGCTCGCGCGGGGCGCTCGTCATCAACGCCTTGAGGTTGGGCGACTGGAAGAAGCCGAAACCCGCGCCGCAGATGCACATGCGGATGCCGATATCGAGCGCGCTGGGGTCGGCCGGCAGCATGGCCAGCGACAACATGCCGGCGCTGAGCACCGCCAGCCCCACGCCGCCGAGCACGGCCGGCGGATAGCGGTCAGACAGCCGTCCGGCAAGCGGCCCGATCAGCGCCACCACGACGGACCATGGGGTCAGCAGGAAACCGGTCTCGACCTGCCCGCGCCCGAGCACGTGCTGGAAGTAGAACGGCAGCGAGACGAAGGCCAGACCCTGCGCGGCGAAGGAGCACACCGCGGTCAGCGTCGACAGCGCGAACATGGGCCGCCGGAACAGGTCCACCGGCAGCATCGGTGCCGGATGGCCGCGCTCGCGCCACAGCAGCAGGCCGAACGTCACCGCGAAGATGCCCGCCGCGGCCAGCGACAGATGCAGCGGCGCGCGCTGCGCGCCTTCGCCCAGCGCAAGGACCAGCGCGGCAAAGGCAACAACGCTGAGCCCCGCCGCGACGCGGTCGAAGCCGTGCGTGCTGCGCGGCGTCTGCGGCAGCGAACCGCGCCCGATCGCCAGCGCCAGCAGGCCGATCGGCAGGTTAACGGCAAACAGCCACGGCCACGTGCCGAACGAGAGGATCACCGAGGCCACCGTGGGGCCCACCGCGAACGACACGCCTACCACCAGTGCATTGAACCCCAGCCCACGCCCGAGCCGGTGCGTGGGGAAGAGCGCGCTGATCAGCGCCGTGTTGACGCTCATGATGGCCGCCGCGCCAATGCCCTGCAGCACCCGCGCCGCCGCCAGTGTCGGCAGCGACCACGCCAGCGCGCACACCACGGAGGCGGCGGTGAACAGCACCACGCCGCCAAGGTAGATGCGCCGGTGGCCCAGCACGCCGCCCAGCGCGGCGAACGGCAGCAGCGTCGACACCATCGCCAGCTGGTAGGCATTGATCACCCACACCGACGCCGCCGGCGTGGCGCGCAGGTCTGCCGCGATCGACGGCAGCGCCGTGTTGGCGATCGCGGTATCCAGGGTGGCAAGGGCGACGGCGATGAGGATGGCGGCCATGCCGCGGCGCTCGCGCGAAGTCATGGCGGCGTCCGCGGTCGAGGCGGATTGGAGGGGGGCTGTGCTGGTCAATGTCTTTACCGGTTGCCGCCATGCCGGGACTGGTGGTGCAAGGGCTGCACACAAGGCATGGTGATCGTCAGGTCAAGACGATACGGGAAAACCCTTCAACGTGCTGAAGACGCGTTCATATGTGTGTACATTATCGCCCCCTGCCCGGCCAATGACACTGAGCACTGGCCGGTGCCACGCTCCCGGAGTTACTGCACCGACAGCCCGCCATCCACGCCGATGCTCTGCCCGTGGATAAAGCGCCCGGCCGGTGCCGCCAGCAGAACGGCAAGACCCGCGACATCGCTGGCCTCGCCGATGCGCCGCATCGGCACGCCGGCAGCCAGCCGCGCCTCGCGCTCCGGATCGCCCCACAGCGCGTCGCGGGAGAACTCGGTGCGCACCGGGCCGGGATTGATCGCGTTGACGTTGATGCCGGACGGCCCCAGCTCCAGCGCCAGGCTGCGTGCCGCCTGGTCGATGGCGGCCTTGGTCACGCTGTACATCCCCAGGAAGGCAGAGCCACGCTTGGCGGCAATGCTCGACATGAAGATGATGGAGCCGTCGCGGCGATCGATCATCTGCGGCGCCAGGGCGTTCACCAGCACCAGGTTGCCGCGCACATTGCCCGCCATGGCAGCATCGAACACCTCGGGTCCCTGGCTCAGCATCGACCCGGGCTGGCCGCTCGCGGCTGCATTGAGCACCAGTGCATCGACACGCCCATACGCGGCCAGCGCCTGCTCCGCGAAGGCGCGCACGCTGTCAACGTCGGCGATATCGCAGGCGATGCCGGTGGCGCGGATGCCCTCGGCCTCCAGCTGGCTGGCGGCGTCGCGCGCCGCGCCCGCATCGCGCCCGGACACCACCACGGCGGCGCCGGCCGCGCCAAGCGCGCGCGCCATTTCCAGGCCCATGCCGCGGGTGGAGCCGGTGATGACGGCAACGCGGCCGCCAAGGTCGAATAGGTTCTGCATGACTGATCACTCCTGTGAGGATTGGGAGCCGGCGCCTGGACAGCGCATCGGCACAAAAGCGGCGAAAGGGATACTGCAAATAGATGACGCCTGTCATCTATTGAATAAAGTATGATCATCATCTAAACTCCGGTCAAGGTAGAAATTCCGAAGAGGTCTTCAGATGGCACGCGCATCACGCGAACAAACCGACAAGAACCGCGAGGCGATCGAACAGGCGTCGTCGCGCCTGTTCCGCGAACGCGGCCTGAATGGCGTCAGCGTGGCCGAGTTGATGGCGGACGCCGGCCTGACCCATGGCGGCTTCTATGGCCACTTCGCCTCCAAGGACGCGCTGGCCGCGCAGGCCTGCAAGCGCGCGTTTGAAGAATCGACCGCCCGCTGGGAACGCCGCCTGGCCCGCGCCGATGGCGACCGCAAGGCCATGCTGGCCAACCTGGTAGAGCCTTACCTGACCGCCGCGCATTGCGCCAACCCGGGCGTGGGCTGTGCCGCCGCGGCGCTGGCCGTGGACGTGGCCCGCGAACCCGCCGACAAGCCCGTGCGCCAGGCCTACGTGGAAGGCTTGCGCCTGATGGTGGACGACATGGCGCAGACCGTTGAATCCGATGACCCGCAGGTGCGCCACGATGAAGCGCTGGTGCGCATGGCGCTGCTGGTCGGCGCCCTCACGCTGGCGCGTGCCACCGACGGCGATCCGCTCTCCGACGAGATGCTAAGCGCCGTGCGGAGCCGCCTGCTGGGCAGCACCGCTTAAACCCCGTTCTCCCGAAGCCTGAAACACCCCCGCCGCCGTCAGACACGGCGGGGATGGCTTCGCTTTGCCCTTTGCCAACGCCTCCCAGACCCTGACAACGAGACCCCCATGTTCGCGCAAGCCCTTTCCAGCCGGCTCGACCGGCGCGGCATCCACTACGCGTGGCTGGTCGCCGCCCTGACCTTCCTGGTAATACTCACCACCTCGGCCGCGCTTGGCCTGCCCGGTGCCTTCCTGAAGCCGCTGACCAGGGAGATGGGCTGGAACACCGACCAGATCTCATCGATCCTGGCCTTCCGCTTTGCGCTGTTCGGGCTGATGGCGCCGTTCTCGGCCCTGCTGATGGATCGCTTCGGCGTGCGCAACGTGGTCTGCGCCGCGCTGGCGCTGATTGCCGGCGGCATGGCGCTGGCCACCGTGTCGACCGAGTTGTGGCAGCTCTTTGTCGCCTGGGGTCTGATGCTGGGCGTTGGCTCCGGGCTGACCGCACTGGTGCTGGCGGCCGTGATCGCCAACCGCTGGTTCAGCGCGCGGCGCGGGCTGGTGATCGGCATCCTGACGGCCGGCGCGGCGACGGGGCAACTGGCCTTCCTGCCGGTGGCAGCCTGGCTGATCGAGCATATGGGCTGGCGCGTGGCCGTGCTGCCGGTGCTGGCTGCCTGCGCGGCGCTGGCGCTGCTGGTATTCGGCCTGATGCGCAACCGGCCCGCCGACGTCGGCCTGGCTGCGTTCGGCGAAGTCCCGGCCCATCCAGCCACGCCGCCCGCCGCGCAACCCGTCACGCCCTTCACGCTGCGCGGGCCTTTCCGGGTGCTGCGCGATGCCGCCCGCACCCAGACCTTCTGGGTACTGGCCGGCACCTTCTTCATCTGCGGGCTGAGCACCAACGGGCTGATCCAAACCCACTTCATTGCACTGTGCGGCGACTTCGGCATGGGCCCGGTGCCGGCCGCCTCGGCGCTGGCGATGATGGGTGCGTTCGATTTCGTCGGCACCATCCTGTCGGGTTGGCTGTCGGACCGCTACGACAGTCGCAAGCTGCTGTTCTGGTACTACGCGCTGCGCGGCCTGTCGCTGTTCTGGCTGCCGCATTCGACTTTCACGCTGTACGGCCTGTCGATCTTTGCGATGTTCTACGGCCTGGACTGGATCGCCACCGTGCCGCCCACGATCAAGCTGGCGGCCACTGCTTTCGGGCGCGAACGCGCGCCGATGGTGTTCGGCTGGATCTTCGCGGCCCACCAGATCGGCGCGGCCGTGGCGGCATTCGGCGCGGGGCTGAGCCGTACGCTGCTGCTGACCTATACGCCGGCGCTGTATGCGGCCGGTGCGGCTTGCATGGTGGCGGCGTTGCTGGCGCTGATGGTCAGCCGGACACGCGCGGCGGCGGCAATCGAGGCAGCGCGGGCGTAGCCTGCGCTGCCCCGGTGCCAGCCTCAGCAGCCCTTCGCGTAAGCTACGAACGAATACAGGCTCGGCGGCCGCTGGTCGCGCGACACGACATTGATGCACAGCGCCGAGGCCGCTACCGGGCCGGGCAGCAACAGGAAGCGGTTTTGCCCGATGTCGCTGCCGCTGGCGACCACCTGCCACTGCCCGTTGGCATTGGCCTCCACGGTGAAGCTGCTGGTCCAAGCGGAAAAGCGCGGGTTCCGGCCCCTTCAGCCTTTGCCCTTGCTCCTGGTCGCGGCGGCTTTCCCCTGCGAGCGCCCGACGGTCCGTTTTGGCACCGCCTCCGGCTTCGCCGCCTGGGCCGACTTCATGAAGTTGCTTTCGCTGGTGGTCACGCCCACGATCCGGGCGAGCTGCCGGCTTACGCTGATGTAGGCGTGGCCCATGCGGGCATCGAAATACAACGCATCGCCGCGCGCCAGGCGCAGCTTCTCGCCGTTGTCGAACTGTATTTCGATCTCGCCGCTGAGCACATAGACAAACTCCTCGCCGGGATGGCGCGAGAAGTCACCGGGGCCCTCGATGCGGCGCGCATGCACGGTGCCGACCACCGGGCTCATCTGCTTGCCGACGGCCTCTGCGCCAAGAAATTCATAGGTCAGCGACGATCCCCGGTAGGTCACGCCCGCGCCGGCCCGGGTCACGACAGGCCCCTGGAACGGTGACGTCTTCGTGCCGGCACCCGCGAACATCGAGCCCATGTCCATCTGCAGCGCCTGGCCCAGCGCAGCAAAATTCTCGTAGCCCAGCGCCAGTTGCCCGCGCTCCGCACGCGAGATGGTGGTGATCGAGACGCCCGACAGTTCGGCGAGGTGCGCCAGCGTCCAGCCGAAGGCCTTGCGCGCCGAGCGCAGGCGCTTGCCAAAGGTTTCGCGGTCGAGCGTGCGCGACTCGTCGTCATCGGTCCCGATGCCGCTGCCGCGCCCCTGGGCGGTGTGTGGTTTCAAGCCTGCATCCTTTTTTCCATTGGACGGAATGCTAACAGAGCAGACCGCGCCAAGGCTCATCCCCTGGCGCCCACCTTAACGCAAGATTTGCGTATCCGCAATTTGCATATACGCAAATTCTTACCTACACTCACTCCCATTCCGAATGCACGAGCGCCTCGCAGGCGCTCTCATGCCACCTGATCCATGCGCCCGACTCACGCTGCCTCACCGATTCCAGCCGACTTTCTCATCATTGGAGGCGGCATTGCCGGTGCTTCCGTCGCGTACTGGCTCGCGCCCCATGGCCGCGTCATCCTGCTCGAACGCGAAGCCCAGCCTGGCTACCACTCGACCGGCCGCTCGGCGGCGTTGTTCATGGAAAGCTACGGCACCACGCAGGTCCGCGCGCTGACGATGGCAAGCCGCGCCTTCCTGCAGGATCCGCCGCCGGGTTTTGCCTCGCACCCGCTGCTCACGCCGCGCGGCGCGCTGATGGTCGCCGGCCCCGGGCAACAGCATTTGCTTGACGCGCACTGGGACGTGGTGCGCGCCGTCGATCCCGACGCCCGCCTGCTGAGTGCCGCGCAAGCGTGCGAGCGCGTACCGGCGCTGCGCGCCGAGCAACTGGCCGGCGGCGTTTATGAGCCCGGCGCCGCAGACATGGATGTAGACGCGATCCACCAGGGCTACCTGCGCGGCATGCGCCAGGCCGGCGGCAAGCTGGTGTGCGATGCCGAAGTCACGGCCATGGCACGCGTGCAGGACCGCTGGCGCGTGGATGCTGGCGGGGCGGTATATGCGGCACCGGTGGTACTCAACGCCGCCGGCGCCTGGGCCGACGTCATCGCACGGCTGGCCGGCGTGCAACCGCTGGGGATTGAACCCCGCCGCCGCTCTGCCTTCGTCTTCGCGCCGCCCGTGGAGATGGACACCAGCGGCTGGCCCATGGTCTTCGGTGCCGACGAGGACTGGTACATCAAGCCCGATGCCGGCATGTTGCTGGGCTCCCCGGCCAATGCCGATCCGGTCGAGCCACAGGACGTCCAGCCCGAGGAAATGGATATCGCGCTCGCCATCGACCGCATCGAGACCGCGACCTCGCTCAGGATCCGCCGCCCTGCGCGCACCTGGGCCGGGCTGCGCTCTTTCGTCGCCGACGGCGACCTGGTGGGCGGGTTCGACGACGCCGTGCCGGGCTTCTTCTGGGTGGCGGGCCAGGGCGGCTACGGCATCCAGACCTCGGCGGCCATGGGCGAGACCTGTGCCGCGCTGGCGCGCGGCCTGCCGGTGCCGGCGCATCCCGCTTCGTTCGGCCTGAGCGCCGAGATGCTCGGGCCGGCGCGCCTGGCCCGCCTGGCCGCTTCGGCCTGAATCGCGTCTTCCCCCAACCGCTAGTCCCCGACTGACCAGGAGCCAACCATCGTGCGTGTCTTCAGTGCCTCCCTCGCTACCGAAACCAACACCTTTGCGCCGATGCCCACCGGCCTGTCGTCCTTCAGGGACCGCGGCTACTTCGCGGCCGGCCAGCATCCTGACCAGATGACGTTTTTCTCAGGCCCGCTGTGGGCAGCACGGATTCGCGGCAAGGAGCGCGGCTGGCAGCTGTGCGAAGGCATGGTGGCCGGCGCGCAGCCCAGCGGCACCACCACCCGCCATGCCTACGAAACCCTGCGCGAGGAACTGTTGACCGACCTGCGCGCGGCGCTGCCGGTGGACATGGTGGTGCTCGGCCTGCACGGCGCGATGGTGGCCGATGGCTATGACGACTGCGAGGGCGACCTGCTGCAGCGTGTGCGCGCCATCGTCGGACCCGAGGTGGTGATCGGCGCTGAGTTGGACCCGCACTGCCACCTGACGCCCGAGATGGTGGCATACGCCGACGTGCTGGTCGCCTTCAAGGAATACCCGCATACCGACGTGCTGGAACGCGCGCTGGAACTGGTCGACCTGTGCGCGGCCACGGTGGAAGGCAAGGTTCGCCCGGTGGCGGCGGTGGTCGATTGCAGGATGATCGTCACGGTCCACACCTCGCGCGAGCCGGCGCGCGGCTTCATCGACCGCATCCAGTCGCTGGAAGGGCGCGACGGCGTGCTGTCGATCTCGGTGGCGCATGGATTTTCATGGGGCGATGTGCCAGGGATGGGCACCAAGGTGCTGGTCTACGCCGATGGCAACCAGGCCAGGGCCGATGCGCTGGCGCGGCAACTGGCCGACGAACTGATCGCCATGCGCGACGGGCTCACGGTGCGCTACCCGGACATCGACACCTCGCTCGACGAGGCGCTGGCCTTCGACGCCGGGCCGGTGGTGCTGGCCGACGGCGCCGACAATCCCGGCGGCGGCGCAGCGAGCGACTCCACCTTTATCCTGCGCCGCATGATCGAGCGCGGCATCGGCAATGCGGCGGTCGGCCCGATGTGGGACCCGATCGCGGTGCGCATCGCCTTCGATGCCGGCGTGGGCGCACGCCTGTCGATGCGCATCGGTGGCAAGATCAGTCCGCTATCCGGCGACCCGCTGGACCTGGACTGCACGGTCAAGGCCCTGCTGCCCGACATGGTGATGACCGGCCTGTCCGACGCGCCGGTGCCGATGGGCGACTGCGCGCTGGTGGAAGCCAACGGCATCGACATCGTGCTGATCACGCTGCGCAACCAGGCCATGGGCACGGACATGTTCACCCAGCTGGGCTGTGACCTGGCGCGCAAGCAGATCATCGTGGTCAAGTCCTCGCAGCACTTCTACGCCTGCTACTCGAAAGTGGCAGGGCACGTGATCTACGCGGGCGCCCCGGGTGCCGTCACGCTTGACCTCACGACCCTGCCCTATCGCAAGATCCAACGGCCCAAGTGGCCGCTGGACAGCACCGCGGCCTGAGCGCCGGCCGCCTGGCTGCGATCACGACAACAACGACAACGACGAAAACGGAGACTGCAGATGACACCAAACCGACCCCTGTCCGCCGCGCTCGCGGCGGGCGCCCTGGTCCTGGCAGGGGGCAGCCTGCCCGTGCTGGCGCAGACCAAGACGCTCAAGGTCGTGGCGCATGCCGACCTGAAGATCCTCGATCCGACCTTCACCACGGCCTACATCACGCGCAACTTCGGCTACATGGTCTACGACACCCTGTTCGCGCAGGACGCCAGGAGCAAGCCCCAACCGCAGATGGTCGAGAAGTACAGCAGCTCGAAGGATGCGCGGCAGTGGAGCTTCACCCTGCGCCCCGGCCTGAAGTTCTCGGACGGCAGCGCGGTTACCTCGGCGGACGCGATCGCCTCGCTGCAGCGCTGGGGCGCGCGCGACAGCCTGGGCCGTGCCATGGGCGAAGCCGGCGCCGAGTGGAAGGCGGTCGACGCGCGCACGTTCACGCTGACGCTCAAGGAGCCCTTTGGCATGGTGCTCGATGCGCTGGCCAAGCCCTCTGGCTTTCCCCCGGTGATCCTGCCGGAGCGCCTAGCCAGGATGCCCGCCACCGCGCCGCTGCCCGAGGTGCTGGGCTCCGGCCCCTTCATCTTCAAGCGCGACGAGTGGGTGCCAGGCAACAAGGCGGTCTTCGTGCGCAACCCGCACTACGTGGCACGCAGCGAGCCCGCGAGCGGCCTCGCCGGCAGCAAGCAGCCTCGCGTGGACCGCGTCGAATGGCTCTACCTGCCGGACGCCAACAGCGCCATCGCGGCGCTCAAGCGCGGCGAGGTCGACCTGATCGAGCAGGTACCGCCGGACTACATCACCCCGCTGCGCGGCGACGCCGGCATCAAGCTCGGCTCGGGCGGCGCCTACCAGGGCGTGCTGGTGATGAACCAGCTGCATCCGCCATTCAACAACCCGAAAGTGCGCCAGGCCTTCCTGCAGGCGGTCAGCCAGGAACGCTTCACCGCGGCCATGGGCTACCCGCTCGACATGCGCATCAACTACTGCGCCACCTTCTTCATCTGCGGCGGCCCCAACGATACCGCTGCCGGCGCCGAACCGTACCGCAAGGCCGATCCGGCCCGTGCCAAGCAGTTGCTGGGCGCGGCGGGCTACAAGGGCGAAAAGGTGGTGCTGCTTGTGCCGACCGACATTCCCCAGCTCAACGCTGAAGCCCTGATGGCGGCACAGACCATGCGCAGCATGGGCATGAACGTCGACATGCAGAACATGGACTGGGCCTCCATCGGCGCGCGCCGCGCCAAGCGGGATGCGCCCGAGGCCGGGGGCTGGAATATGTACGTGACCGTCGCGGGCGAGTTCGATGCCGATTCCCCGATCACCAATGCCTACCTCGGCGCCGCATGCGGCACCAGCCTGCCCGGCTGGCCCTGCGACAAGCCGCTCGACGCACTGCGTACGGCCTGGATCCGCGAGACCGTGCCCGCCAAACGCAAGGAACTGCTCGATGCCTTCCAGAAGCGCGCCTATGAGGCGGTGCCCTATGTGAACGCCGGCCAGTACTCGGCGGCCTTCGCGGCGCGTGCCAGCCTCAAGGGCATCGACAGGATGTGGGCCGGCATGCCCACGGTCTGGATGCTCGACAAATAACCACGAAGCACGAACCACCGGGGGAAACACGACAATGGGCTACCTGCTCCGACGCCTGGCCGCGACGCTGCCTGTGATGGCAGTGGTGGCCGTGGTGGTCTTCCTGCTGATCCACTTGTCGCCGGGCGATCCGGCGGCGCTGATCGCAGGCGACCTCGCGACCGTTGACGACATCGCCAGGCTGCGCGGCGTACTGGGGCTGGACCAGCCGTTGTGGCGGCAGTTTTTGCTGTGGCTTGGCCGGCTCGCCACCGGCGACCTCGGCACCTCCATCTTCACCCAGGTGCCGGTGGCCCGGTTGCTGGCACAGAGGCTGGAGCCGACCGTCTCCGTCGCCGCGCTGACCATGCTGCTGACCTTGCTGGTCGCGGTGCCACTGGGAACGCTGGCCGCATACCGCGCCGGCAGCTGGGTCGACCGGCTGGTGATGCTGTTCGCGGTGCTGGCATTCTCGCTGCCGGTGTTCCTGGTGGGCTACCTGCTGGTCTACGCCTTTGCCATCCAGTTGCCTTGGTTCCCGGTACAGGGCTATGCGCGCCTCGCCGACGGCGCTGGCGCATGGCTGCGCAGCCTGGTGCTGCCCTGCGTCAACCTGGCGCTGGTCTATATCGCGCTGGTGACGCGCATGACGCGCGCTACCGTGCTGGAAGTCCTGCACGAGGACTACATCCGCACGGCGCGCGCCAAGGGCCTGGGCGTGCTGCCGGTGCTGGGCCACGCGCTGCGCAACGCGGCGATCCCGATCGCCACCACCGTCGGCATGGGCATCGCGCTGCTGATCGGCGGCGTGGTCGTGACCGAGACCGTGTTTGCGATCCCGGGTGTCGGCCGCCTGGTGGTCGACTCGGTGCAGCGCCACGACTACCCGGTGATCCAGAGCGTGCTGCTGGTCTCCGCCGGGGTCTACGTGCTGATCAACCTGATGATCGACCTCAGCTACCGGCTGTTCGATCCGCGCATCAAGTACTGATGGCTTTCGCCGCGAGACCTGCTGACATGACCACTTCCCTGCCCGCGACCGAACCTGCCGTACCGGCACCCGACGATGCGCCTTTCGTGCTGCCGCGCTGGCACTGGGCGCGCAAGCACCCCACGTTGATCCTGGGCGCGCTGCTGCTGGCGGTGATCGCCGTGCTCTCCCTCGGCGCGCCCTGGATTGCCACCATCGACCCGCAGGACATCGACCCGCTGGCGCGCATGCAGCCGCCATCGGCCGAGCACTGGTTCGGTACCGACGCGCTGGGCCGCGACGTGTTCAGCCGCGCGGTCTGGGGCGGCCGCGTATCCATGATCGTGGGTCTGTCGGTCGGGCTGCTCGCAACCGTGTCCGGCGTGCTGCTGGGCCTGGTCGCAGGCTTCGTGCGCCGGGCGGACTCCCTGGTGATGCGCGTGATGGACGGCCTGATGGCAATCCCGGGCATCCTGCTGGCGATTGCGCTGATGGCCGTTACGCAGGCCAGCCTGAGCGCGGTGATCATCGCCATCGCCATACCCGAGGTGCCGCGCGTGGTGCGGCTGGTGCGCTCGCTGGCGCTGACCCTGCGCGAGCAGCTCTACGTCGAGGCGGCGCATGCGGTCGGCACCCGCCTGCCGGTGATCCTGGTGCGCCACGTGGTGCCTAATATGGTGGCGCCGCTGATCGTTCAGGCTACTTTCGTGGCCGCCACTGCCGTGCTCACGGAAGCCGCGCTGTCTTTCCTCGGCGTCGGCGTGCCCGCCCAGATGCCGAGCTGGGGCAACATGATGGCCGAGGGGCGCAATTTCGTGGCCGTGGCCTTCCACATCATCCTGTACCCGGGCATCCTGCTGGCCGCGACGGTGTTGGCCATCAACCTGCTCGGCGACGGCCTGCGCGACGCGCTGGATCCGCGCCTGGCGCGGCAACTCTGAATCCGGGAGCGCAACCATGACCATCACGATGTCGCGCGCGCTGTCCCACGTTACGCCGGCCACGGGCGAGCCGCTGCTCGAAGTGGAGGATCTCCATACGCATTTCGACACGCTCACCGGGCCGGCCCGCTCGGTCAACGGCGTCTCGTACACCGTGCGCGCCGGCCAGACGCTGGGCGTGGTGGGCGAGTCAGGCTGCGGCAAGAGCGTGACAGCGCTGTCCATCATGCGGCTGCTGCCCACGCCGCCGGCACGCATCCGCGGCGCTGTGCGGCTGCGCGGCACGGACCTGTTGCAGCTCAGCGAACGCGAGATGCGCCGCATCCGCGGCAATCGCGTCTCGATGATCTTCCAGGAGCCGATGACCTCGCTGAACCCGGTGCTGACGATTGGCCGCCAGATTGCCGAAACCGTGCAACTGCACCAGGGCGCGAGCCGCGCCGTCGCGCTCCGGCGCGCAGTGGAAATGCTGCGGCTGGTGCAGATCCCCGAGCCCGAACGCCGCGTCAACGAGTACCCGCACCAGCTTTCGGGCGGCATGCGCCAGCGTGTGATGATCGCGCTGGCGCTGGCCTGCAATCCCGAGGTGCTGATTGCCGACGAACCCACCACGGCGCTCGATGTGACCATCCAGGCGCAGATCCTGGACCTGATCCGCCGCCTGCAGCAGGAACTGGGCATGGGCGTGGTGATGATCACGCACGACCTGGGCGTGGTGGCCGAATGCTGCGACCGCGTGATCGTGATGTACGCCGGGCTCAAGGTCGAGGAAGCCAGCGTCACTGAGCTGTTCGACCGCCCGCTGCACCCCTACACCCGCGCATTGATGGCATCAATGCCATCGATGAACACCCGCAGCCGGCGCCTGGCCGAGATCCCCGGCCTGGTGCCATCGCCACAGGAAGCGCGCCGCGGCTGTGCCTTCGCGGCACGCTGCACGCATGCCAACGCGCGCTGCGCGCGCGAGCTGCCGCAGCTCACACGCCACGGCGGCGACCATGCGGTGGCCTGCTTCGCCGTCGAGGAAGGCCGCATCGAATGCAACCCACAAGCCCAGGAAGCCATCGCATGATCACGACCTCCGCCACGCCAACGCCCCTGCTCAAGGTCGACTGCCTGAAGAAACACTACCTCGCACCGCGGCGCTGGCTGGCACCGGGCAGGCCTCCGATCCAGGCTGTGGACGGCGTGTCCTTCACCGTGGAGCGCGGCGAGACGCTCTCGCTGGTCGGCGAATCCGGCTGCGGCAAGACCACCACTGCCAAGTCGGTGCTGCGCCTGATCGAGCCGACTTCAGGCTCGGTGCAGCTCGACGGCGAGGAACTGCTGGGCCTGCCGGCAAGCGCCATGCGGCAGCGCCGGCGCGACCTGCAGATCATCTTCCAGGACCCCTATGCCTCGCTCAGCCCGCGGCTGACGGCGGGCGAGATCGTGGGCGAGCCGCTGCGCAACTTCGGCCTGCAGTCGCGTGCCGAGCGTAACGAGCGCGTGCAATGGCTGTTCAGCAAGGTCGGCCTGCGGCCCGAAGCCGTGCGCAAGTTCCCGCACGAGTTCTCCGGCGGCCAGCGCCAGCGGCTGGGCATCGCGCGCGCGTTGGCACTGAACCCAAAGCTCATCGTCTGCGACGAGCCGGTATCTGCGCTCGATGTCTCCGTCCAGGCGCAGGTGGTCAACCTGCTGATGGACCTGCAGGCCGAGTTCGGCATCGCCTACCTGTTCGTCGCGCACGACCTGGCCGTGGTACGCCATATCAGCCACCGGGTCGCCGTGATGTACCTCGGCCAGATCGTCGAACTGGCCGACCGCGACACCTTGTTCTCGGCGCCGCGCCACCCCTATACGGAGATCCTGCTGTCCGCCGTGCCGGTGCCCGACCCGCGCAAGCCCGCCCGGCGCCTGCTGCTGCAGGGCGATCCGCCCAGCCCGGCCAATCCGCCGGCGGGCTGCCGCTTCCACACGCGCTGCCCGCATGCGCAAGCCCGCTGCAAGGAGCAGGCCCCCTTGCTGACCGAACGTCCCTCCGCCACCGGCATCCACCTGGTGGCCTGCCATTTCCGCTGACCGATACGCTCCAGTCCAGGAAAGGAATCCCATGTCCGACCCCACCTCTGCACACGCCACGCACTATGACCTGCTGATCGCCGGCGGCACCGTGATCGACGGCAGCAAGGCACCTCGCTTCAGCGCCGATATCGGCGTGCGCGACGGCTGCATCGCGGCGATCGGCGACCTCGGCGGGCACACGGCCGACCGGGTGCTGGATGCAACGGGCCTGATCGTCGCCCCAGGCTTTATCGACGCGCACACGCATGATGACCAGGCGGTGCTGTCGCAACCCAACATGCCGTTCAAGGTCTCGCAGGGCGTCACCACCGTGATCGCCGGCAACTGCGGCATCAGCGCCGCGCCGCTGCGTGCCGACATGGATTTGCCGATGCCGCTGAGCCTGATCGACACACCGGAGCAAGGCCGCTTCACCACCTTCGCCGCCTACCTCGACGCGCTGCGTACCATGCCGAGCTCGGTCAATGTAGCCGCCATGGTCGGGCATTCCACCTTGCGCGCGGTCACCATGGCGGCGCTGGACCGGCCAGCCGATGCCAAAGAGATCGCCGCCATGCAGGCGCTGGTCGAGGAGGCCATGCAAGCCGGCGCGATCGGCCTGTCGACCGGCACCTTCTACCCGCCCGCCGCCATGGCGACGACCGAGGAGATCATTGAAGTCTGCCGGCCGCTCAGTGCCCGCAAGGCACTCTACGTCACGCATATGCGCGACGAGTCCGACCACGTCATGGCCTCGCTCGACGAGACCTTCCGCATCGGCCGCGAGCTCGACGTGCCGGTGGTGGTGTCGCACCACAAGGTGCAGAGGCAGGCCAACTTTGGCATGAGCCAGGTAACCCTGCCCTTTATCCGCGAGGCCATGAAGCACCAGTGCGTGTCGCTCGACTGCTACCCGTACACGGCCGGCTCCACCATGATCCGCACCGACCGCGGCATGCTCGACGGCCGGGTGCTGATCGCCGCCAGCCAGCCGCACCCCGAATGCGCGGGCCGCGACCTCGACGACATCGCCAGGGAATGGGGCGTGCCCAAGGAAGAAGCCGCGCGCCGCCTGCAGCCGGGCACCGCGATCTACTTCCAGATGGACGAGGACGACGTCCAGCGCATCCTTGCCTTCGACGAAACCATGATCGGCTCAGACGGCATCCCCGTCGGCACCAGCCCGCATCCGCGCCTGTGGGGCACCTTCCCGCGCGTACTGGGGCACTACTGCCGCGAGGTCGGCCTGTTCCCGCTGGAGACGGCGGTCTGGAAAATGACCGGGCTGACGGCGCGCAACTTCGGCCTGCACCGGCGCGGTACGCTCTCCGTGGGCCACCATGCCGACATCGTCGTTTTCGATGCGGCCAACGTGCGCGATGCCGCCAGTTACGAGACCCCCACCCGGCCAGCCGAAGGCATCGACACCGTGATCGTCAACGGCGCCATTACCTGGCAGCACGGCGCGCACAGCGGGTCGCGCAACGGGCAGGTCATCACGCGGCCAGCAGGCCCTGAGGCGGGAAACGCGGTGCCTGCCTGAGGCCCCCGGCGGATCAGAACTTGGGAATGCGCAGCGTCTTGCTGACCATCAGCGTGCCCGACAGCGCGAACAGCAGCACCAGCGGATGCAGCACCGTGGGTCCCAGCACCCACGCGCCGCCCGGCAGCTCGCCGCCCAGCTGGCCTTGCCAGGCGCACCATGCCAGCACCGCGGTCAGCAGCACGCTGGTCGGGATCGGCGTGCCTTCGAAGTAGGCCACCTTGCCGCTGTCGCTGCCCTCGGCCAGCGATTCGGCGGTGACGTTGAAGCGCGCCAGCCGGCTCACGCCGCAGCAGACAAAGTAGATCAGCACGGCCAGGTCCCAGCCGCCGCGCATGCCGGCGGCAAAGGCCAGCGTGGCCGGCCCGACGCCGAACGAGATCACGTCGGCCAGCGAATCCAGCTCGCGCCCCAGCGCAGAATGCGCATGGCGCCAGCGCGCGATGCGGCCGTCCAGCACATCGAAGATAAAGGCCAGCGGCGCCAGCGCCGCCGCCGTGAAGAAATGCGACAGCTGCTGGTCGGCCACGTAGAACATGGCGAAGAACACCGACCCCATGCCGCAGGCCGCGTTGCCCAGCGTAAAGACATCGGCCAGCTGCAGCTCGCGCAGCATCGAGAAATGGCGGGGACGTTCCGGCCGGGTGCTCATGGTGCGCGCTTACAGGACCTTGGCCACGTGATGCACGTTCGGCGGCGCGGCAAAGGTTTCGCCCACCAGGGCTCGCCATTGCTGGAACTCGGGCGACTCGCGGAAATGGACCATGTGGTCTTCCACCGTCTCCCATTCCACCACCAGCGTGTAGTGTTCCGGCTGCTCGATCGAGCGGAACAGCTGCACGCCGTGGCAGCCGCGCGAGCGCAGGAACAGCGGCGTGGCCTGGCTCACGCCCTGCTCCAGCTGCTTGTCCATGCCGGGCTTGATGGTGAGTTGTGCGATTTCCTTGATCATGGTGGTTTTACCAATGGAGTAGAAGCCGGCGCACCGGCGGGTGTCTGCTACCTTAGCACGATCGCGGGCCCGCGTGCCTGCTGCAAGCATTCCGTTACACGCGGCGGTTAGCATCGTCCACCCTGCCACTACCTGCCGATAACGCCATGCGATTGTCCCTGCGCAAGCGCCACCTCGCCCGGGCCGTATTGCCCGCCCTCGCCTTGACCTGCATGGCGGGCGCGCATGCTGCATCGCAGCCATGCGGCACGCCTGCGACGCCGATTGCCGAGATCCAGAGTGCTGCCGCGACGTCACCGCTCGCGGGCAGCGTGGTGGAGGTAGAGGCCGTCGTCACCGCGGACTTCAGCGGCGATGGCGGCCTGCGCGGTTTCTTCCTGCAGACCGCGGACGCGCAACGCCTGCACCGGCCCGGCGTGTCGGAAGGCCTGTTCGTCTATGCGCCACGCACCACGGCACGCGCCGGCGACATGGTGCGCGTGTCCGGAAGGGTCGAAGAGAAATTCGGGCAGACGCAGCTGGTGCTGTCCGGCCCGCAGGCGGTGTGCGCGCGCGGCATGGCGGTGACGCCGCAGACGGTGACCTTGCCGGTCGCCGGCGAATCCGGTCTTGCCGCGCGTGAAGGCATGCTGGTGCGCCTGCCGCAGACGCTGACGGTTGCCGACACCCATGAACTTGGTCGCTATGGCACCTTGGCGCTGAGCGACGGCCGGCCCATCGCACCGACGCAACAGGCACTGCCGGGCACGGCCGCCAGGCAAGCCGCCGCCGCCAACGCCCGCAACCGGCTGTTGCTTGACGATGGCTCGACGCGCCAGTATCCCGCCGCGGTGCCCTACCCGCCACCGCGCCTGGCCGCGGACCATCCGGTGCGTGCCGGGGACACGGTCAGCGGCGTCCAGGGGGTGCTGGAAAAACGCCACGGGCAGTGGCGCGTGCAGCCGGTGCCCGGTGCGAGCGCGCCGGTGTTCCAGGCCACCAACCCGCGCCGCGGCGCGCCGTCAAGACATCCGGCCACCACGCTGCGCGTGGCCGCCTTCAATCTGCAGAACTACTTCAACGGTGACGGCCAGGGCGGCGGCTTCGATGCCCCCGGCAACCGCGGCGCGCAGGGCGCCGAGGCGCTGGCGCGCCAGCAAGCCAAGCTGCTCGCCGCGCTGAGGGGGCTGGATGCGGACGTGATCGGCGTGATGGAGGCAGAAAACGACGGCTACGGCCAGTACAGCGCAATCCGCCAACTGGCCACGCGGCTCGGGCCGGACTGGCGCGTGCTCGACGCCGGCACGCCGGCGCTTGGCAGCGATGCCATTGCGGTCGGCCTGCTGTACAACGCCCGCACCGCCGTGCCCGCCGGGCGTGCGGCCACCACCTGGCTGGGCGAGCGCAGCCGCCAGCCGCTGGCCGGCACCTTCCGCGCGACAGCTGGCGGCGCGCCGGTCACGGTCGTGGTCAATCATTTCAAATCCAAGACGTGCACCGAAGCCACCGGCACGCAGGCCGACCAGGGCGATGGCCAGGGTTGCTGGAATCCCGCGCGCGTGCAGGCCGCCCACGCGCTGGCCGAATGGCTGGGCGCGACGCCGACGGGCGTGCCCGGCGCGGGCGTGCTGGTGATCGGCGACCTGAACAGCTATGCGATGGAAGACCCCGTGCGCGTGCTGGCGCGCCACGGCTACGCCGACATGGTTGCGGAATTCGCCGGCAAGCCGGCCTACAGCTACGTCTACAATGGCCAGGCCGGCTATCTCGATCATGTGCTTGCCGATGCCGTCGCGGCCCGGCATGTCATCGCCGTGCATGCCTGGCATATCAATGCCGACGAGCCCCCGGCCTTCTCCTACGCCCCGGCGCCGGGTGCGCCTGCGGTGCCGGGCCACTACGCGCCCGACCCCTACCGTTCGTCAGATCACGACCCCTTGGTGGTCGACTTCGCCAGCAGCCCCCGCGCCAGGTAAAGCACCACCAGCAGGTTGGCTGCCGCCAGCGTGCCATGCAGCCAGCTGGGGTGGACCAGGGCCTCGTACAGTTCCAGCGGAATGTAGATGCCGCCAGACCACACCCCGATCCAGTTGCCCCATGCAAGCCCGCGCCAGAGCCCGTACGCTTCGGCAAAGCGCATCAGCGCATAGACCGCGGCAGAGCCGCCGATGGCCCACAGGCGCGCGTTGTCGGGATGCGCAAGCAAGGACAGGAAGATGGTGGGATAGCGGCTGGCCGGGTTGACGTGAATGCGCTGGATGATGGCTTCCGCCAGCGCCTGGGCGTCGCGGTGCAGCAGTGCAGCCAGGCCCAGGCCGGCCACGATCACCAGCAAGCCCTTGGCGGCTTCAAACAATGCGATGCCCCTCAGGCCCAGTGCGCCCTGCTTTGCCATGCGGTGTCCCCGGTCGATGCAAGAATTGCAAAGCCGGTATTGTGCAACACTGGCAGGCAATGCCGCAGCCTGCATGGCGCCGGTGCGCGCTTTCAGCGTCCGTATTCGCGCTCGCGCATCGGCCCGTCGGCATCGATGCCGCCGCTGGCGGCAATGGGGCCGTCCACGGTCAGCGGGCCGGCCACGCTCAGATCGCCCCTGACCACCATGTCGCCATGCACCGTCACCGGGCCGTTGAAGACCTTGAGATAGCCGCCGCCGTACGGCAGCCCGCGCGCGCTGGCGGGTCCGGTGAAGTACGCCGCGGTGAGCGGACCGCTGGCATAGACGTGTCCGGCGACAACCAGCTTGCCGTGCACGGTCAGCGGCCCCTGCACCTGCGCCGAACCGCCGATGGTGATCGGGCCGGATTCATGTGGCTGGGCGCGAAGCGGGCCGGCCACGGCCAGCAGTGCCAGCGCCACGACAGCCGCCAGCCGCCACCACGGCCCACGGGCATCGAGGCGAAGCATTCGGTGCGACATGATGTAGCCTCCGGCCGCACCGCGTCCTAGCGCTGCAGCTTCTGGTAAGTGCCGATCAACTCTGCGGTGGCCAGGATATGGCCCCGCATCGCCCGCTCCAGCGCCGCCTTGTCAGGCATCCCCAGGTCCGGCAACGCCGCGTTCAGCGCATAGAGCTTGAAGAAGTAGCGGTGCCGGCCGATCGGCGGGCATGGGCCGCCATAGCCGGCGCGGTGCCAGTCGTTCAGCCCGTCGCGCGTGCCGGCGGGCAGCCCGGCCTTGCCGATGTCCCCCGGCAGCGCCTCGGCATGGGCCGGCAGGTTGTAGAGCAGCCAGTGGACCCATGTCATTTTCGGCGCGGCGGGATCGGGGGCATCGGGATCGTCGACGATCAGCGCCAGGCTGGCCGTGCCGGGCGGCAGGCCGGTCCAGGCAAGCGGCGGGGAAATATCGGCGCCTTCGCAGGTGTGCTCTGCGGGGATCTCGCCACCCGGGGCGAATGCGGTCGATTGCAGCTGGAACGGCATACGGGCCTCGCTGGACGCATTGAGGGATGGCTCCAACTTAGGCCGGATCGGTGCCTCGCGCAAGGCGATGGCAGCAGCGGGCGCCTCCAGCAGCGCCTTGAGCCGGCGCACGGCTACGGTGGACTCGGCCTGGACGCGCTCGCGCAACATCAGGCGGTTGATCAGCGCAAAGAGCAGCGTAGGCGACCGGTAGCGGAATTCCCGCTCGATGCGCGTGCGTTCGGCCGATGGGGTCAGCGACGGCGTCATGGCGGGCGTAAGCCGGTAGGTGATGGTGCCGACCCTGCGCCCGTCGGCCACGCCCTCGATCGACCACGTGCGCGGCCGCTGGCTTTCGATAACGGTCCAGACCACCGCGCCACCGCGCTGCGCGACCATAAAGGTCTCGGTCACGCGCTCGCCCTGCCCCAGCGGATGGTCGGTCGCTCCCGCCACCCCAAGCGAGGCCGGATGCCATTCCGGCCAGTGCCGCGGCGTCGACACGTAGTCGAACACCTGGGCCGCCGGGCGGGCAATCACCACCTCGTCATGGATGGCGGTGCGGTCGGACCAGGGCAGCGGCGCCAGCAGCATGCCCACGGTGATCGCGGCGAAGATCAGTCCCCAGAACGGTTTCCTGTGTCGAACAAGCATGGCGGCGGGACAGGACGCATCCGGGGCGCACCCGTGCATCCCGTACGCATGGCGCGATGCTTCCAGTGTAGTGACTGGGAAGCATCGCGCCAGTCCCGCGCGGCTTAGCGGGCCTGTGAGGCCGGCGCGCCCTCGGCCGCCGGCGCCGGCACGGCCGCCACCGTCTCCGGCAGCGGGCCCCAGCCGCCGCCCAGCCGGCGGATCAGCGACACCGTTGCGGCAGCGCGCAGGCCGGCCACCTGGTTGGCCTCGCGCTGCGACTGCAGCACGGTGCGGTCGGCATCGATCACCGTCAGGTAATCGACCGCGCCGGCGTCATAGCGGCTGCGCGAGATCCGCGCTGCGCGCCGGGCGCCGCCAAGTGCGCCGTCCAGCGCGCCGGCCTGCTGGCTGAGCCAGCGCACGTCCGCCAGGCTGTCTTCCACCTCGCGGAACGCCACCAGCACGGTCTGCCGGTAGCCGGCCACGGTTTCCTCATGCGCGGCACGGGCACCGGCGAGGTTGGCGCTGTTGCGGCCGCCATCGAACACGGTCTGTGCGATGGTGGAGCCGATCAGCGGCCCCAGCATCCAGGTGCGCGACGACCACTTGAACAGGTTCGACAGGTCCGCCGATTCAAAGCCGAACAGCCCGGTCAGCGTGATGCGCGGGAAGAACGCCGCCTTGGCAACGCCGATGCGCGCGTTGGCCGCGGCCATCTGGCGTTCCGCCGCGGCGATGTCGGGGCGCCGCTCCAGCAGTTCGGACGGCAGCCCGGCGGGAACCGCGATCGGCGCGGCGTCGAACGGGCGCGCCGGCAGCGAGAATGCCGCCGGCGGCACGCCGGTCAGCACCGCCAGCGCATGCTCCTGGTTGGCGCGGCGGCGCTCGATGCCGGCCAGGTCCGCGCGCGCGGTGCCGAGTTCAGCTTCGGCACGGGCGGGATCGAGGTCGGTGGTTTCACCGGCGTCATAGCGCTTCTTCAGCAGCGACAGCGCATCCTCGCGCAGCCTGATGGTGGCGTTGAGCAGGTCGCGCTCGCTGTCCAGCGTGCGCAGCGCAAAGTACGCCTGCGCCACGTCGGCCTGCAGCGCCAGCTGCACCGACCGATACAGGTCCTCCGCGGCCTCGCCTTCGGCGCGGGCGGCATTGACGCTGGACGCGACACGGCCGAACAGGTCAAGCTCATAGCTGGCGAAGGCGCGTGCCTTCAGCACCGTCTGCGGCGAGACCCGCGTGCCGTCGGGCAGACCCTGCGAGGCCGCCGACGGCTGGCTGCGCGTCGGGTCCAGCCCGACGCTCAGTTGCGGGTAGAGGTCCGCCTCAGTGGCACCCGTGAAGGCGCGTGCCTGCTTCAGGCGGGCAGCGGCAATCGCCAGATCCTGGTTGGAGCTGCCAGCCGCGTCGATCAGGCGGTCCAGTTCGGCATCGCCGAAGATCTTCCACCATTCGCCGCGATGCTGGCCTTCGGCCGGCGTCGCGGTCTTCCATTGCGCGCCTTCGGCCTGGGCGGCCTCGGCCTCCTTGAAGGCCGGCACGGTGGCCGTTTCGGGCACTTTGTAAGTCGGGGCCAGCGAGCAACCCGCAAGGACTAGCGCTGCCGCCAGTGTCGCCAGCTTAGGCAGCCAATTTGTTGTCGAAAATGCAGGGGCATTCATGTTGATCACCATTATTCAGCCGATGCAGTCAGTTGCGCGCTTTGCTCTTGCGTAGCCGCGCGGCGCTGGCCGCGCGTGGCCAGCAGGCGCAGCGCCACATAGAACACCGGCGTCAGGAACAGCCCGAAGAAGGTCACGCCGAGCATGCCCGCGAACACTGCCACGCCCATGGCATGGCGCATCTCGGAGCCGGCGCCGGTGGAGATCACCAGCGGCACCACCCCCATGATGAAAGCGAACGAGGTCATCAGGATCGGGCGCAGGCGCAGGCGGCTGGCTTCGATCGCGGCCTGCACCACGGTGCGGCCGTGATGCTCCAGCTCGCGCGCAAACTCCACGATCAGAATCGCGTTCTTCGCTGACAAGCCGACCAGCACGATGAAGCCGATCTGCGTGAAGATGTTGTTGTCCCCACGCGTGAGCCACACCCCGGTCATCGCCGCCAGCAGGCTCATCGGCACGATCAGGATCACCGCCAGCGGCAGCGTCAGGCTTTCATACTGGGCAGCCAGCACCAGGAACACCAGCAGCACGCACAGCGGGAAGATCCACACCCCCGCATTGCCGGCCAGGATGTCCTGGTAGGTCAGCTCGGTCCATTCGAACTTCATGCCCTTGGGCAGCGTCTCGGCGGCAATGCGCTCGGCCGCGGCCTGGGCCTGGCCCGACGAGAACCCGGGCGCGGGCCCGCCGTTCATGTCGGCGGCGGTAAAGCCGTTGTAGCGCACCACGCTGTCCGGACCAAAGCCTTGCTTGACCTGCACCAGCGACGACAGCGGCACCATGTCGCCGGCGGCGTTGCGCGTCTTCAGCTGCAGGATGTCCTCGGCATGGGCGCGGAACGGCGCGTCTGCCTGCACCTTGACCTGGTAGGTCCGGCCGAACTTGTTGAAGTCGTTGACATAGGCCGAGCCCAGGTAGGTCTGCAGCGTGTCGAACACCTCGGTCACCGGCACGCCCAGCTGCTTGGCCTTGACGCGGTCCAGCTTGACGTCGAGCTGCGGCACGTTGACCTGGTAGTTGCTGAAGATGCCGCTCAGCTCGGGCGTGGCGCGCGCCTTGTTGGCAAACGCGTTGGTGGCCTCGAACAGCGCGTCATAGCCCAGCGCGGCACGGTCCTCGATCATCAGCTTGAAGCCGCCGATGGTGCCCAGGCCCTGCACGGGCGGCGGCGGGAACACCGCGATAAAGGCATCCTGGACGGCCGCGTACTTCTGGTTCAGGTCGGCCGCAATCGCCGCGCCGGACAGTTCCTTGGTCTTGCGCTCCTCGAACGGCTTGAGCGTGGCGAACACGATGCCGGCACTCGGGCTGTTGGTGAAGCCGTTGATCGACAGGCCCGGGAAGGCCACCGCCGATTCCACGCCCGGATGCTTGAGCGCGATGTCGCTCATCTTGCGGATCACGTCCTCGGTGCGGTCCAGCGTGGCGCCGTCCGGCAGCTTGGCAAAGCCCACCAGGTACTGCTTGTCCTGCGCCGGCACAAAGCCCTTGGGCACCAGCTGGAACACGCCCCAGGTCAGCACCAGCATCACCGCGTAGACCCCGAATACCGAGCCCTTGCGGCGGATCACGCCCTTCACGCCACGGCCATAGCTTTCAGCGCTGCGGCCGAAGAAGCGGTTGAAGCGCTTGAAGAAGCCGCCGAACACGCGGTCCATCCAGCGCGACAGCCAGTCCTTGGGCGCGTCATGGCCCTTGAGCAGCAGTGCCGACAGCGCCGGCGACAGCGTCAGCGAGTTGAACGCCGAGATGATGGTCGAGATCGAGATGGTCAGCGCGAACTGCTTGTAGAACTGGCCGGTCAGGCCCGTCATGAAGGCCAACGGCACGAACACGGCGATCAGCGTCAGCGCGATGGCGATGATGGGGCCGCTGACTTCGCGCATGGCCTTGTAGGTGGCCTCCTTCGGCGTCAGCCCCTCTTCGATATTGCGCTCGACGTTTTCCACCACCACGATCGCGTCATCGACGACGATACCAATCGCCAGCACCAGCCCGAACAGCGACAGCGCGTTGATCGAAAAGCCGAACGCATGCATCAGCCCGAAGGTACCTACGATCGACACCGGCACCGCCAGCAGCGGGATGATCGACGCGCGCCAGGTCTGCAGGAACAGGATCACCACCAGCACCACCAGCGCGATGGCCTCGAACAGCGTATGCGTCACTGCCTCGATCGAGTGGCGCACGAACTGCGTGGGGTCGTAGACGATGCTGTAGTCGATGCCGTCCGGGAAGTTCTGCTTCAGCTCCTCCATGGTCTTGCGCACGTCATCGGAGATCTGGATGGCGTTGGAGCCCGGCGCCTGGAAGATGGGGATGGCCACCGCCGGCTTGTTGTCCAGCAGCGAGCGCAGCGCGTATTCCGACGCGCCCAGCTCGATGCGGGCAACGTCCTTCAGGTAGGTGACGGCACCGTCGGCGGAAGTGCGCACGACGATGTCGCCGAACTCCTCCACCGTGCTCAGGCGGCCCTGCGCATTGACCGACAGCTGCAGGTCCGCGCCCGGCAGCGCCGGCGACTGGCCGATCACGCCGGCCGCCACCTGCACGTTCTGCTCGCGGATGGCCTTGACCACGTCGCTGGTGGCAAGCTGGCGCTCGGCCATCTTCTCGGGGTTCAGCCACACGCGCATGGCGTAGTCGCCTGAGCCGAACAGCTGCACCTGGCCCACGCCCTGCAGGCGCGCCAGCCGGTCCTTGACGTTGATCACCGCGTAATTGCGCAGGTAGGTCATGTCATAGCGGTCGTTGGGCGAGACCAGGTGGACCACCATGGTCAGGTCCGGCGAGCTCTTGACCGTGGTGATGCCCAGCCGGCGCACGTCTTCCGGCAGGCGCGGCTCGGCCTGCGAGACGCGGTTCTGCACCAGCTGCTGGGCCTTGTCCGGGTCGGTGCCCAGCTTGAAGGTCACGGTCAGCGTGAGCAGGCCGTCGCTGTTGGACTGCGAAGACATGTACAGCATGTCCTCGACGCCGTTGATCTGCTCTTCCAGCGGCGAAGCCACCGTCTCGGCAATCACCTTGGGGTTGGCGCCCGGAAACTGCGCACGCACCACCACCGACGGCGGCACCACTTCCGGGTACTCCGAGATCGGTAACTTGAACATCGATATGGCGCCAATCAGGAAGATCAGCACCGACAGCACCCCCGCGAAGATGGGGCGGTCGATAAAGAATTTAGAGAGATTCATCTTGGTCTCTGCCTGCGTTGGCGTAGCGGCTCCCCTGGCGGCCCGCCGAAGCGGGCGCCATCCACATCACGGGGAGCGCTGGAGTTGTCTGGCTGTGCTGGTTGCTCGGGTCCGGGGATCAGATCACGGGCTTGCCGTCGTCGCCTTCGGCACTGGCCTTGCCGCTGGCGGCCTGCTTGCGGTCGGGCGTGGTGCCGCGCGGTTCCAGTTCGCTGCGGAAGGCCATGGCCACCGGCTTGGGCTGGACCGTGTCGCCCGGGCGCACGCGCTGCAGGCCATTGACGACGATGGTCTCGCCCGGCTTCAGGCCCTTGCGCACCACGCGCAGGCCGTCATGGTTGGGCCCCAGTTCCACTTCGCGGTAGACCAGCTTGTTGGTCTTGTCGACCACCAGCACGAACTTCTTGCCCTGGTCGGTGCCGACGGCGCGGTCATTGACCAGCACCGCCGCATGCGGCGCGCCGCCGCCCAGCTTGACCTTGGCGTACAGGCCCGGCAGCAGGCGTCCGTCTTCGTTCTGGAACACCGCGCGTACGCGGATGGTGCCGCTGCGCGGGTCCAGGCGGTTGTCGACCGACTGGATCTTGCCCTCATGCGGATTGCCGTCCTCGTTGGCCAGGCCCAGGTAGACCGGCAGGTTGGGCTGGCCACCGCCGGCACCCGGCGCGGTGTAGCGCAGGTAGCTCTGCTCGTCGATCTCGAAGCTGGCATAGACCGGCGACACCGATACCACCGTGGTCAGCGCCGGCGAGGCCGCGCCCGGTGCCACCAGGTTGCCGACGGTGATCTCGGCGCGCGACACGCGCCCGGCCACCGGCGCGGTGATGCGAGTGTAGGCCAGGTTCAGGCGTGCGGTTTCCAGCTGCGCCTGCGCGGCGCGCACGTTGGCACCGGTTTCGCGGGCCGCGTTGATGCGCTCGTCGAACTCGCGCTTCGAGATGGCGTTGTCATCCAGCAGCCGCTGGGCGCGCGTCTGTTCGCTCTGCGCGTGGGCGGCGCGCACCTGCGCCGCGGCCAGCGCGGCGTCGGCACGGGCGACTTCCGCGGCATAAGGACGCGGGTCAATGGTGAAGAGCGGATCACCCTTCTTCACCAGCGCGCCTTCGCGGAAGTGCACGGCGTCAATGGTGCCGCCGACGCGCGGACGGATCTCTACGCGCTCCACGGCCTCGATCCGTCCGGAGAACTCGTCCCACTCGGTGATGGTCTGGCCGACCACAGCGGCCACTTCAATCGCCGGCGCGGGCGGCGGGGTGTTGGCATGAGCTTCACCGCTATGCCACGGGCGCAGGATCGAGCCGGCCACGCCGGCGCCCAGCACCAAGACGATGGCGAGGGCAATCAGGGTACGTCGTTTCTGCTGCTGCATTTCTCAAACTCCTGGATCGGGTTTTCTTCAACCGGAAAAGCAAATGGCCGAACGCCGCCTGCCGGTCCGCGTGGGCTGACCGGAACCATGGCCAAACTGATGGTCGGACTTAGGACCGCTTGCGTATTGCGGCGGTCCTGGCTCTGGCCGAAACAGAGCCGGCTGGCGGTTGTCTGGAGCGGCTCAGCCGGCGGGCTTGGCTCCAGGCCGGCTGGCGTTGGCGTCAGCGCGGCGTTCAGTCAGGGATGAGGTATCGTCGGCCGCGGCCAGACATCGCCGCAGGAACCGCGCACCTTCGTCGACCCATGCCTGACAGCTGTCATGGGCCTCTTCCACGCCGTCGCCGCAGGCGCCGGGCATGATCATGGCCTGGGCCGGCACACCGGCCTTGGCCAGGCGCCCGGCGAAGGCTTCGCCCTCGGCACGCAGCGCGTCGTATTCAGCCACCTGGACCAGCGTGGGCGGCAGCCCGGCCAGGCGCGAGGCCAGCGCCGGGGCGGCATACGGATGCACCGTATCCGCCGGCGTCGGCAGGTAGTCGCGATAGTTGTCGGCCAAGCGCCGCAGGGTGTCCATCGGCACCTGCCCGCCGTCGAACCCCGCGCAAGAGGCATGCTGCAGGCACGGGTCCGTCACCGGGCGGATCAGCCATTGCCCGCGCGGTTGCGCGGTGCCGCGGTCGCGCAGCATCTGCGCCAGCGCGATCGCCAGGTTGCCCCCGGCCTCCTCGCCCACCAGCGCAAAGCGGGTCTTGTCCAGCTTCAGGCGCCGGGCATTGCGCAGCACCCACTGCACCGTGCTGTGCGCGTCCTCCGGCGCCGCCGGGAACGGATGGTCCGGCGCCAGCGAATACGCCGGCGTTACCACCACCGCCGGCACCGTGGTGGCCAGGTCCTGCACCAGCTTGCATGCGTGTTCCAGGCCGCCTTCGACAAAGCCGCCGGCATGCAGGTACACCAGCCAGGGCAGCAGGGGCGCGCCCTCGGCACCCGGCGCCGGATAGCCCGCCGGGTAGCACACCCGCACCAGGATCTCGCGCCCGTCGCTGGTCACCATATGCTCGGCCACGCGCGCCTGCCCCTGCCCGGCTGCCGTGGGGGCAGTGGCGGCGCTGGCTGCATCAGGGCGTTGGCCTGGCTTCTGGGACATGGCATTGGCGCACGAAAGAAACAATGCGCTTGAGTGTTGCGATGCAACGGATTATGGTGATTGACGAGGATGGGATAAAGCGAGAGATCGCCAATGCACTGTTCCGGGATTGGAATAATCTCAAACCGCCTCGTCATGCCACTGAAACGGCATATCCCCACGCATGACAAGGTCTTGGATTTTGTGATTCACTGCGGCTCTCGGCACGCGTGGCGGTCTGCCAGGCCGGTGCGCGCCCGATCAGAATCCATGCCGGAACCCGCGCCCAGCCAGCGCGCAGTCCCAGTACCAGCCAGCCCGCAGACTCCCCACAACAACAACCAGCATGGCCACGTGCGTCACGAGCGCGCGCGGCACGCCGTTCGGATCTATCGTCGGAACCTCATCATGGACCGTCTCGTATCAATGCAGGCATTCACCCGGGTCGTGGACGTCGGCAGCTTTGCGCGCGCCGCGGAATCGATGGACTTGCCCAAGGCCACGCTGACCCGCCTGATCCAGAACCTGGAAACCCACCTGGGCGTCAAGCTGCTGCACCGGACCACGCGCCGCATCAGCGTGACCAACGACGGCGCGGCCTATTACGAACGGTGCGTGCGCATCCTGGCCGATGTCGAGGAGGCCGAGCAGTCGCTGACGCGGCAGAATAACTCGCCGCGCGGCACGCTGTCGGTGGACACCACCGCGGGGCTGGCGCAGCTGGTGCTGGTGCCCCACCTGCATGAATTCTTCCAGGCCTACCCGGACCTGAAGCTGAACCTGACCATCAACGGCAAGCCGATCGACCTGCTGCAGGAAGGCGTGGACGTGGTGCTGCGCGTGGGCACGCCGGTCGAGGAATCCATGGTGGCCCGCCGCATCGGCCATGTGCAACTGGCGTTCTACGCCTCGCCGATCTACCTGAACCGCTTCGGCACCCCACACGACCTGGCCGAGCTGGCCCAGCACAAGGCGGTCAATTTCCTGTCCAACCGCACCGGCCGTGAGATGCCGTGGCCCATGGCGCGCGGCATGGAGCGCAGCGAGGTGTTGCTGCCATCGGCCATTTCCACCAACGATGCCGATGTCTACATGGGCTGCGCGCTGGAAGGCCACGGCGTGGCACGGGTCTCGCGCGCCATGGCCGAGCCCTATGTGGCCAGCGGCCGGCTGGTGGAGATCATGACCGACTGGCAGACCGAAGAACTGCCGATCTCGGCGATGTATCCGCAGAACCGGCACCTGTCGGCCAAGGTGCGGGTGTTCGTCAACTGGGCAGCGGACCTGTTCTCGCGCCACCCGCACTTTGGTGCGGCACAGCAGCGGCTGGCGGTCGCGGCCTGATGGCGTGATAGGCTAGTGGCCGCAGTCTAGTGCGGTATGTAGGACAAAACCGGAAATCGGCCTGGCGCCGGCCAGCCTATACTGTTTTTTCCGAAATCACGACAAGAAGAGGAGTCCGATGAAACAAGTGCTTACCCCCCTGGCGGCCTGCATTGCAGCGACCATTGCACTGGCCGGCTGCGCCGGCTCCGGCAAGACCTCCTCGTCTGCAGCCAGCGCGTCCGGCGCCAGCACCAGCACCAGCACCAGCACCAGCGCCAGCGCCAGCGCCAGCGCTAGGGCGACGGCCACGCTCCAGCCCAAGAGCGGCACCAATACCGCCGGCACCGTGAACTTCCAGCAGCAGCCGGGCGGCGTGATGATGACCGCGGCGATCACCGGCCTGCCGCCCAGCTCGGTGCACGGCTTCCACGTCCATGAGAAGGGCGACTGCTCGGCGCCTGACGCGATGAGCGCGGGCGGCCACTTCAACCCGACCGGCAAGCCCCACGGCCAGATGACCATGCCCGACCACCACGCCGGCGACATGAACAACGTCACCGCGGACGCCAACGGCAACGTGCGCGTCAGCATGCTGCTGCCGGACCTGACCGTTGGCACGGGCGCCAACGGCGTGATCGGCCGCGCGGTGGTGGTACACAAGGACCCGGACGACTACAAGACGCAGCCGACCGGGAATGCGGGCGGGCGGATTGCTTGCGGCGTGGTGGCGGCTTCGTGATCGCGTCACAAACGGCCGGCGGGCTTTGACAAGCCCGCCGGTGTTCTCCCTCGGCAGCGACAATCACTCGCTGCCTCAATACCCCTTGAAATTCGCATTCACCCGCTGCCGCAGGTAATCCCCCGCGCTGATCGGCGGATACTTGCCGCCGGGCCCTTCGATCATCGCACTGCGGTTGGCCTGGCAGAAGAACGCCATGCTGTAGCGCGGACCCATGTATTCATCCGGCGCGGGATTGCGCACGCGGTGGAAGTTCGACGGCAGCCGGTCGTCGCTCCAGCGCATCAGCATGTCGCCGATATTGCAGGTGATGACTTCCTCGTCCGGCTCGATCGGGGTCCATGCCTGCGCCTCCATCTCCTTGCCGGGGCAGACCTGCAGGCCGCCCTGGCCGGGGCGCTGGAACAGCAGCGTCAGGCAATCGAAATCCGTATGCGCGCCGGCGCGCCAGAGGTCCAGCTTGTCGCGCAGTTCGGGCGGGATCGCGTAGTAGTGCAGCAGCCGTAGCGTGCTCTGGTAGTCCGGCGCCCGCGGATCGTGCGCCTGCGTGAAGAAGTCGCTGGCAAAGCCGAGCTTGCCGGCAAAGCACGACAGCACCTTCATGCCCACCTCCCAGCATTGCGCCTCGAAGGCAAGCATGGTGGCGCGGAAGCCTTCCAGTTCGTCATCGCCGGGCCACAGCCCGGCCATATGCGGGCGCGTGATCTGGTAGGACTCCTTCTGGTCCGGGGTGCCGGTCGAGGGGCGCACCTGCGCGCGGCTTTCCCAGCCGGCGTTGTTGGCCTTCTGCAGCGGGTATTGCGCCTTGACGGCGTCGGGCAGCGCGAAGAAGTGCTCGGTCATGGCGAAGGCTTCGCGCACCCTGGCCAGGTCGATGCCGTGGTTGGCGATCTGGAAGAAGCCGACGTCGACCGATGCCTTCCACAGTTCATCGGCGATTTGCGCCTTGCGCCGCGCGTAGTCGGACAGGTCGATGCGGCGGATCTCGCGCTGGCGGGTTTCCGAACCGAACGCGCCCATGCGCGATTCGCGGTGGAGTTCGGCCAGGGCGTAGGCGGTGTCTGGTTGGCTCATGGTGTTCCTTGTGCAATGCGGGTCAGGGATTGGCCCCTCGCCGGCACAGGCAGACCACCCATGGCAACGCACGCCGGGACAACGCGCTCCTGAGGTCGCCTGTGCCAGCCTGCGCGATGGCGAGGGGCACGGACTTCAAGAGCAATTCCCGGCCATCCGGCGTGCGTCTGCGACGCGCCGCGGGGATGGTGAACGCTTCTACTCTTGCCTGAGGTTATGCAGGTTCCGGGCCAGGGGTTTTGCACCGGGATCGCAGCATTGCGCCGGGGATTGCGCTGTGATGGCGCATGCCGGGCAACGGCTTGGTGCATGGCGCCGCGCAGCGCCCGGCACGGATCCTGCTGAAACCGCAACGGAGTAGAAGCGTTCAGCGGCACGCCGCCCGGAAATTGCTCCCGATGATGTGCACGGTCCCCGCGCATGCCCTGGCCGCATGCCGGCGCGGCGTGGTGCCGGCGTCTCGGGAGGCCACGCTCTCCTTCTGCACCCGCGCCAGCCGCCCGCGCACGCATCGTCCAGTGACATTCGTTCCGGAGAAAGACATGCGTCGCCGTTCCTTCCTGCGCGCCACTGGCGCCACCGCCCTGCTTGCCGCCGCCCCGTTCGCGGTGCCCCATGTCCGCGCGGCGGGCTCGCTGCAGAAGTTCAAGTTCAATCTCGGCTGGAAGGTGGAAGCCTCGGGCGCGGGGTTCCTGCTGGCGCACCAGCGCGGCTACTACAAGGACGCCGGGCTCGACGTCACCATCGATACTGGCAACGGCTCGGCTTCGGCCATCAGCCTGGTCGCGGGCGGCGCCTATGACTGCGCCTCGGCCGACCTGGCGGCGATGATCGAATTCAACACCACCAACCCGTCCGCCGCGCTCAAGGCGGTGGCCATCCAGTACGACCTGAATCCGAACGCGATCCTGGTGCGCAAGGGCAGCGGCATCGTCAGGCCCGCGGACCTGGCCGGCAAGTCCATCCTGGGCCAGCCGTTCAATGCCTCGCGCAAGCTGTTCCCTGTCTTCGCCAGGGCGCAGGGCTTCGACCCCGGCGGCGTGAAGTGGGAGAGCGTCACGCCCGATATCGGCGACACGCGCTTCGTCAAGGGCGACTTCGATGCCGCCGCCTATTTTTTCTTCACCGGCCTGCTGAACCTGAAGGCGCGCGGCATGGGGCCAGAGAAGATCACGGTGTTCCGCTTCTCGGACTATGGCATGAAGTCCTACGGCAACGGGCTGGTGGCCAACCGCAAGAGCATGACATCCGATCCGGAGGTGATGAAGGCCTTCGTCAAGGCCTCGACCCGCGGCTGGCTCGACGCCATTGCCGATCCCGCCGCGGGCGGTGCCGCGGTCAAGGCGCGTGAGCCGCTGGCCGACCAGGCGCTGGAGACGGAGCGCCTGCGCCTGATCGTCGACGGCACCATGAAGACGCCCGACACCCGGCGCGACGGCTGGGGCGCGGCCACGCCGGCACGGCTGCAGGCAACGCTGGATGAAACCGTCGGCGCCTTCGGCATCAAGGCGCCGCTGACGGTGGCGGACATCTGGACTGACCAGTTCCTGCCCGCGCCGTCGGACCGCCGCCTCAAGGCGTAAGGAGAGCACGCCCGTGTCTATCCCGTCCCTGGCCTGAGCGATGCGCCGGAGCCCGGTGGCGCCCCGCCACTTCACGCTCCCGGTGCGTAATTAAGCCCGCCGCCCGCGCGGCATGGCAACATGACGGAATTGCCGTAACGATCAGGACCCCGCGAGGGGTCCGCAAGGACCCGTCATGCCATCGCCGACAGACGCCGCGTTCGCCCCCCACCGCCGCCTGCGCGCCAATTCGCTGCTGCTGTGCTGCGCTGCCCTGCTCGGCGGCTGCGCCTTGCCGCCGCTGGATCACCGCACTGAATCCTCTGCGCTTACGCCTGCCGAATCCCAGGCCACGCCGCTGGGCCAGGCGGTGGCCGGCGAAGTGACGCGCCATCCGGGCCTGAGCGGCATCCATCCGCTCGAGAATGCCTACGCCGCCTTTGCGGCGCGCGTGCATCTGGCACGCACCGCGCAGCGCACGCTCGACGTGCAGTACTACATCTGGCGCGACGACCTGACCGGCACCCTGTTGCTGGAAACGTTGCATGAAGCCGCCGACCGCGGCGTGCGCGTGCGCCTGCTGCTGGACGACAACGGCATCGCCGGCCTGGACGAATTGCTGGCGGCCATGGACGCGCATCCGCAGGTCGAGGTGCGGATCTTCAACCCGTTCGTGATCCGCCACCCCAAGACGCTCAATTTCCTGACGGATTTCCGGCGCCTGAACCGGCGCATGCACAACAAGTCCTTCACCGCCGATGGCGTCGCCACCATCATCGGCGGGCGCAATGTCGGCGACGAATACTTCGGCGCCACCAATGGCGTGCTGTTTGCCGACCTCGACGTGATCGCCGTGGGCCCCGCCGCCGGCGACGTGGCGCACGATTTCGACCGCTACTGGTCCAGTGCGTCGGCCTACCCGGTGGACCGGCTGGTGCCGCCCGTCAGCGTGGAACGGCTGCAGGCGCTGGCCAGCAATGCCCGCGCCGTCGAGCAGAATCCGGCTGCCACCGCCTACCTCGCCGCAGTGCGCGACCTGCCCGACGTGCAGCGGATGCTGAACGGCACGCTGCAGTTCCAGTGGGCAACAACGCGCATGGTCAGCGACAACCCCGCCAAGGCGCTCGGCGAGGCGTCGCGCGACACCATGGTGGCGCACCAGCTGCGTGAAATCCTGGGCGACCCGCAGCGCGAGCTTGACCTGGTCTCGCCCTACTTCGTGCCATCGACGGGCGGCACGTCCTATTTCGCCGATATGGCAAAGCGCGGCGTGGCGGTGCGCGTGCTGACCAATGCGCTGGAAGCCACCGACGTGGCCGCCGTGCATTCGGGCTATGCCAAGCGGCGCAAGGCGCTGCTGGAAGCCGGCGTGGACCTGTATGAGCTGCGGCGCTCGGCCGCGCCCGGCAAGAAGGAAGAGCGCGCCGGCCCCTTCGGCAGCTCGGGCTCCAGCCTGCACGCCAAGACCTTTGCCGTCGACGGCACCCGGGTCTTCGTGGGCTCGTTCAATTTCGACCCGCGCTCGGCCACCATCAACACCGAACTGGGCTTCGTCATCGACAGCCCGGAGCTGGCTGGCCGGATCGAATCCACCTTTGCCAGCGTGGTGCCGAGCGCGGCCTACCAGGTCAGGCTAGATGAAACCGGCAAGCTGTACTGGCTGGAACGGCGCGACGATGAAGTCATCCGCCACGACACCGAGCCGAACACCAGCTGGTGGCGCCGGCTAAGCATCTGGTTCATGTCGATTCTGCCGATCGAGTCGATGCTGTAGAACGGGTACCCGGGAGCGCGGCCCGTCAGATCTGGTCGAGCAGGCTGCGCACCACATCGGCCAGCCGGCCGGCGCGCTGGCGCCCCTTGGTGTCCAGCGCCATGCCGCTGCCGCCGGCAAGCGCCTTAAGGCCAAACAAGGCATCGCCAACGTCACGCCAGGCTGGATAATCGGCATGGATTTTTTCCAGCGCGGCGGCGCCGGCGGCCACCTGCGCGGGTTCGGGCGTGCGGCCGGCGGCCAGGTCTTCCAGTGCCGTGGCCGCGTCCAGCAAGCCTTTGCGGTTCATCTCCGTCTCCCCCTGCAATCTCTCTTTTGTCATGGCCGCCGCATGCGGGCAGCCATGACACTGTAGCAGGCTTGCCGGGAGAGGCAACCAGGCGCTGGCAGCGCAGGCCTGGCGGCACCGCCTCAGTTGCGCCCGATATCCTGCAGGATGCGGGTCATCAGGTACAGGCGCGGCACGATCGAGTCCAGTTCGATGTACTCGTCGCGGGCGTGATAGCCGAAGCCGGCCAGCCCAAAGCTTTCCACCACCGCGGGCTTGCCCGAGCGCGCGGCATAGCTGGCGTCAGTGGCGCCGCCGGTGCCTTCGGCCAGGGCCAGCGTGCGGCCGTCCAGCTCGGCGTAGATCTCTTGCGCGCGCTTGGCCAGCGCGCGGCCGCGCGCGTCGGCCACGAACGGCGGGCGGCCCTCTTCCATCGTCACCGTGGTCTGCGTCTCCGGCACCAGCTGGCTGGACTTGGCCTTTTCCTGCAGCGCCACCTTCAGCTTCTCGGCAGCGCCGGCCGCGGTGGTGCGCACATCGCCGTAGGCGACAGCGCTTTCCGGGATCTGGTTGCGCACCGTGCCGGCCTGCGCCTGGGTCCAATTCAGCTGCGAGCCCGGCACCTGGCTGGCGGTGTCGCGCGTCTGCTGCAGCTGGTGGGCGAGTTCGATCAGCGCATTGCGGCCGCGCTCCGGCGCGGCGCCGGCGTGGGATGCGCGGCCCTTGACCTGCATGGTGGCAGTGGCGGTGCCAGAGGCACCCAGCAGCAGCGACTCGGCCTTGACCACATCCTTGGCCGCGGTGGGCTCGCACGACAGCACTACGTCGTGCTGCGCGGCCAGCGCGTCAATGGCTTCGCCGGAGCCGACCGAGCCGACCTCTTCGTCAGGGTTGAACAGCACCGTGATCTGCGCGTAGTCGCGCCAGCCCTGGTTCTTCAGGATCTCCAGCGAATGCAGGATCACGGCGATGCCGCCCTTGTCGTCGGCAATGCCCGGCCCGTAGAGCCGGTTGCCTTCCTCGCGGATGGGCTGCGTGGCCAGCGTGTTTTCCGGGTACACCGTGTCCATGTGGGCGATCAGCATGATGCGGCGCTTGCCGGTACCGGTGAAGGTGGCCTTGACCATGGTGCCCGGGCCCTTGGTGACCGGCATGCGTTCAACCTTCGCGCCCAGCGCCTTCAGGCGCTTCTCGGTATAGCCGGCCATCTGCGCCAGCCCCTTCGCGTTGGCGCTGCCGGATTCGATCGTCACCATCTCCTTGAGCGACTGCACCAGCGCGGGCTGGGCCGACTGCGCGGCGGACAGCAGCGCGGCGTCGGGCTGGGCGGCACTGGCCAGGGTGCCGGCCCCGGCAAGCGTCAGGGCGGCGGCAACGGCAACGTGGCGAACGGAAAACGGCATGGAATCTCCTCGGATTGGTCTTGTTGGTGCCATGCCCCGGCGCACGGGCAGCGCCACGGCACAACTGCACGATGCTAGCCCTTGCCAGAACCTTAGGGGAGGATCAATATCGCCAATCCGGATGCCGATCCCGCCACGGCATCCTGCCAACTCCTCGCGCCATGCACCCGACCACGCCCCCAGGCATGCCAGCCGCCATCGAGCAGCCGTCACAGAACATCCCGCTGCATGTCCGCCTGCTATGGCTGCCGCAAGCCATGCCGGGCAGCCTGTTCACCACGCTCGACGTGCTCCGCACCGTGGCCGGCGTCGCCAGCCTGCAGCGGCCCGACGCCGCGCCCACGCTGAGCTGGCAGCTGTGCGGCAGCAACGGGCGCACGCTGGCGGCGGACCTGCCGGGGCTGGTGTCCTCCACCCGGCGCGCACGGGCCGCGGACCGCCGCACGCTGCTGGTGATCCCGGCCCTGCTGGCCAGCAATGCGCTGCAGCTGGGCGAGATCGTGCAGCGCGATGCCGCGGCGCTGCGCCTGGTGGAACGCCATGCGCAGGCCGGCGGCTGGATCGCGGCGTGTTCGTCGGGGATGGTCTTTCCGCTGCAGCTGGGGCTGCTCGACGGCGCCAGGACCGGCGCGCCGTGGATGTACCAGAGCTGGATGATGCGCCAGTATCCGCATTGCGACCTGGGCAGCGACCAAGCCATGAGCGTGCACCAGCGTGTGTTCTCGTGCGTGGCGCCGGCGCTGCAGGTGGAATTCATGCTGCGCGTGCTGGGCCACCTGCACGACCCGGACCTGGCACAGGCGGCGTCGCGGCTGATGCTGTTCCAGCCCGAGCGCCAGCGCAGCGTGCCGGCGCTGGTGTCGCAACGCTGGCTCAGCCGCACCGCCGACAGCCCGGTGTATCGCGCCATCCAATGGCTGCAGAAACATGTGTCCGAGCCCTACAAGCTGGCCGCGGTGGCCCAGGCGGCCGCGGTCAGCGAACGCACGCTGCTGCGGCATTTCCGTCAGGTCACCGGGCTGAGCCCTCTGGACTACCTGCACACCCTGCGCGTGGAACGCGCGCGCATGCTGCTGGAAGTCACGCTGCACGGCACGCAGGGCATTGCCGAAGCCTGTGGCTACAGCGACGCCGCTGCGTTCCGGCGGCTGTTCCAGCGCACCACGGGCATGTCAATGTCAGACTATCGCGCCCGCTTTGCGCTGCGGGCGCGGCGGCGCTACTGGCGCATGGAAGATGCGGCGGTACGGCGCGGCACCGGGGAGTGACCGCGCCCAGGGCTGCGCTCAGGTGCGCAAGGCGATGTGGTTGACCACGTTCTCCACGCCCTGCACGTACCATGCGTCGCGCTCGGCCTGGCGCCGCGTGTCCTCGCTGGTGACGCAGCCTTCCAGCGTCACCACGCGGTTCTCGGTATGCACGCTGACCTGGCCGGCATCGACGAAGGGATCGGTCTCCAGCACCAGCATCAGTGCCTCGGTGATTTCATCGTCGCGGTCGGCTTCGGCGGGCGCCACCACCAGTTCATTGACCACGCAGCGGCAGCCGCGCGACCACCAGGCCAGCACCCCTGCCAGGCGCATGTGCGACAGGCTGATCACCTGCCCCCACAGCGTTACCACGCCGTCGTGCACTTCCACTTCAATCCAGCCGCTGCGTTCGCCCACGGCTTCGCGCATGGCCTCGGGCTTGCCCTTGACGCGCGCGCAGATCTTGCAATTGCGGAAATCGATGGCATTGAGCAGGCGCTCGCACACCGCGTCGCGCAGTTCGCCGTCGCCGACCTGCATGCCGCCGTCGGCCACGCGCAGGTGATCAATCACGCTGGTTACGCCGTCCACGCGCCGCACCGTCGCCGCGGCCCGGGTCTTGTCGACGATATCGGCCACCTCGCCTTCCAGGATCAGCGCGCCGTCGGAAAGCCGCAACTGGATGGTAGGATGGAGGACATGACCCTGATAAGGCACATGCGCCAAGGCTGCGCGCGCCTGCGTCAGCACCGCTTCGCTACTCTGCATTTTGTTCGCCTCGCCCGATTGGTCTGGAGATGGAAGACGCGCGCCCCTGCCTGCAGGCGCGCCTGGCGCGGCGCCGCAGGCTCCTTCACCCCCGGGGCCCTGGCAACCGCTTCCTCATTATAGGAAGCGGTCCGGGAACGGCTCGGCTCTCAGGCAGCGGCTGCCTCGCGCGCACGGGCCACTTCCTGGTTGCGCAGGATAAAGCGCTGGACCTTGCCGCTGGGGGTCTTGGGCAGTTCGGCGACGAACTCGATCTCGCGCGGGTAGGCATGGGCGGCCAGGCGCTTGCGCACGTGCTGGCGCAGCGCCTCGGCCAATTCCGGCGCGGCGCGATATTGCGGGTCCAGCACGACAAAGGCCTTGATCAGCTCGGTGCGCTCCGGATCGGGCTTGCCGATCACCGCGGCCTCGACCACGGCCGGGTGTTCGATCAGCGCGCTTTCCACGTCGAACGGGCCCACGCGGTAGCCCGAGGTGGTGATGACGTCGTCGGCCCGGCCGATGAAGCTGATGCTGCCGTCGTCGTTCAGCTCGGCGGAATCGCCGGTCAGGTAGTAGCCGCCGGCAAACCCGCTGGTGGACGTGCCGTGATAGCCGCCGAACCAGCACATCGGCGAGCGCTTCAGGTCCAGCGCCAGCGTGCCCGGCTGGCCCGGCGGCAGTTCACGCTGTTCATCGTCCACCACCACCACGCGGTGCCCAGGGCTGGCAAAGCCGGCCGCGCCCATGCGCACCGGATGCGCCAGCGCATGGTGGTTGCACAGCACCATGCCCAGCTCGGTCTGGCCGTAGTGGTCGTGGATGGTCACGCCCAGTTCGCTGGCGAACCAGCGGATCACTTCCGGGTTGAGCGGCTCGCCCGCGCTGCTGACGGCGCGCAGCCGCCCGCGCAGCGGGCCTGACACGGCCTCGCCCGCGGCGATCAGCAGCCGGTATGCCGTGGGCGAGCCGGCCAGGTTGGTGATGCCGTACTTGCGGATCACACGGCATGTGCTCTCCACGGTGAACGGGCCATCATAAAAGGTGGTGGGATGGCCCAGCGCCAGCGGGCCCGTGACCGCGTAATACAGGCCGTAGGCCCAGCCCGGATCGGCCAGGTTCCAGAAAGCATCTTCCGCGCGCAGGTCGACCGCGTCGCGCATATAGCCGGCAAACGCGGCGATGGCCTTGAGCGGCACCAGCAGCGGCTTGGCCGGGCCGGTGGTGCCGGAGGTGAACATCATCAGGAAGGGGTCGTCGCCCCGGCGCGGCACCGGCTCGAACGACGCCGGCTGGCGTTCCAGCTCGGCCCAGAAGCTGAAGTCGCCGCGCACCAGGCCGCGGCCCTTGTCGCCGGCCACGGTGACGATGGCGGGACAGCCATCCACGTCATCCAGCTTGGGGCGGTTGGCGCCATCGGTGACCACTATCTTCGCGCCGGACGCATTGAGCCGGTGCTCGATGGCCTTGGGGCCGAAGGCCGTGAACAGCGGCTGGTACACCGCGCCGGCGCGCCAGGTGCCGAGAATCGTCACCAGCAGTTCCGCATTGCGCGGCAGCAGGCCCGCCACGCGGTCGCCCGGCTGCACGCCCTGCGCCTTCAGGAAACCGGCAAACTGCGCGGACAGTGCCTGCAGCTCGGTAAAGGTCCAGCTGCGCGAATTGCCGTCGCGCCCTTCCCAGAACAGCGCGATACGGCCGGGCAGCGCGTGCCGGTCGCAGCATTCGACGCAGGCGTTCATTGCCTCGAGGCTGCCGTGCAGCTGCCGTGCCACGGCGTCGTCATAGGAAAATCCGTCGAAGGCTTGGGCGTAGTCGCGCATGGTGTCTCCTGTATTCCGGCTTGTGCCTTTTGGTAGGTGGCCAGTGCGCGCGGCATGGCGGCGCGCAGCGGCTGCCGCAAGAGTGTGCGCGAGCGCCAGGGGAGCAGGCAATAGCCGATTCCGCCAGCGCCGCTGACGGTTTTTGCCATTCCTGCCGTGAGCCCTGAGGCACCCCGAGCCACCCTTGACGCGGCACCGCCCGGCGCCGACGATACGGGCATCACCGCCAGGAGACAGCGCATGTGCACCAACTACGCCCCGGTCCAGCGTCGGATCCTGCGCGAAATCTTCGGCGTGGAACCGCCGCCGGGGATGTACAAGGCTGAAACCTATCCGGACTACGCGGCGCCGATCGTGCGCGCCGCCGACGATGGCGCGCGCAGTGGCGCACTGGCCTCGTTCGGCATGGTGCCGCGCCCGCGCATCCCGCCCGGCGCACGGCGCTTTGACACCACCAATGCCCGCAGCGAGACCGTGGGCGAGCGCCCCGCCTTTGCGCGCTACTGGCGCCAGGGCCAGTTGTGTCTGGTGCCGGCCACGGCGTTCTATGAGTTTGCGTATCCCGAAGATGCAGTGCCCGGCGGCACGTCCGGCAAGCCGGTGCGCTGGCGCGTCTGGCTACCCGGCGAGCAGGCCTTCGGCATCGCGGGCCTGTGGCGCAGCTGGCCGGACCAGTCGCTGTCCTTCACCATGCTGACCATCAACTCGGCCCAGCACCCGGTGATGCAGCGCTTCCACAAGCCGGGCGATGAAAAACGGTCAGTGGTCATCGTGCCGCGTGAACAGTGGGACGACTGGCTCGCCTGCCGCGATCCCGAGGTCGCGCGCACCTTCCTGACCCTCTTGCCCGCGGACGCCATGCGGGCCGAACCGGCGCCCAAAGTGCAGGGAGCGCCAATCCCCGACTCGGCGTAAGCGCGCCGCTTTCGCCGCCATGGCCGCGGGCTCGCTCCCACGCAAGGCGGCTCAGAAGCGGTAGGTAACGCTGCCCACCACCGTGCGGCGCGCGCCGAAGTAGCAGTCACCGCGCGCCAGGCAGGTGGTCAGGAATTGCTTGTCGAACAGGTTGTTGGCATTCAACGAGACGCGCAGCGGGCCGTGGTCATAGGCGATCATCGCGTCGTAGAGCGTGACGCCGCCCACCCGGTTCTGGTCGGCACCGTCATAGCTGGGACCGACATAGCGCACCCCGCCGCCGGCGACAAAGCCCGGCACGCCAAACAGCCTGAAGCGATAGTTGGCCCACAGCGACGCCATGTTCGACGGCGTGCTCGGCAGCTTCTTGCCCACCTCGGCCGGCGTGCCGTCGATCACGCGCGCATCCAGGTAGGTATAGGTTGCGATCAGGTCCAGTCGGCTGGACAGCGAGGCCAGTGCCTCCACCTCGATGCCGCGTGTACGCGCCTCGCCCACCTGGACCGAATCGGGAATGCCGTTGACCACGCCGGCGGTCTTGCGGTTTTTCTCGCGCATATCGAATGCGGCGATGGTCAACGTGGCGTTCTTGCCCGGCGGCTGGTACTTGATCCCCGCCTCCCACTGCGAACCGCGCAGCGGCTTGAAGGCCTGGTTGGCCTTGTTGAAGCCGGCCAGCCCCTGGAACGACTCGGAATAGCTGACGTACGGGTTGAGGCCGATGTCCGAGCGGTACATCAGGCCGCCACGCTTGGTCAGCTCGCTGTCGTCGCGGCTGGCCGAAGGCGTGTTGTCCTGCGCGGCGCGCGACCAGTCATAGCGCAGCCCCAGCATCAGCAGCCACTTGTTCCACGACAGCTGGTCCTGCACGTACAAGCCGGTCTGCGCATGCGTGGCGGGGTTCAGGTCGCGCGTGCCCGGCAGGGTGAAATTGCCGTAGACCGGGTTGAACACATTAAGCGGCGCGGCCGTGCCCCCCACCCCGGCGCGCCCCGTGATCTCGGCGTGCTGGTAGTCGACGCCGGTCAGCAGTGTGTGCTGGACCGGGCCGGTGCGGAAGTTGGTCTGCGCCTGGGTATCGACCGCGAACGAGTTCAGCGTGGGCTGGTTCAGGTAAACCGTGCGGCGCATCAGCGTATCGCTGCCCGCCACCCAGCCGTGGCCGGCGCCATTGAAGCCGGTCGCGTAGATGCTGCGGTAGTCCACCGTGCTGTGCGAATAGCGCAGGTTCTGCCGCACCGTCACGGTGTCGTTGAACTTGTGTTGGAACTCATAGCCCACCGACGCCTGCTCGGCGTTGTAGCGGTCGAAGCCGAGCTCGCTGATAAACAGGTGATCGGGGATCTGGCCGGCCGGGTTGGCCTGCAGCGTGCCGCGCCAGGGGAAGAAGCCGACCGAGGTCCCGCTTTCATCGCGCTGGAAGTTGGCCAGCAGCGTGAGCGAGGTGTCCTGGCTCGGGCGCCACGTCAGCGAAGGCGCGATCAGGTAGCGGTTGTCCTTGACGTAGTCAACCTGCGTGTCGCTGTCGCGCGCCAGCGCCACCAGCCGGTACAGCCACTTGCCGTCCGCATCGAGCGGGCCGGTCAGGTCGGCCTGCACCTGCTTGCGGTTGTAGTTGCCGAACTGCACGCCGATCTCGCGCGCCGCTTCAGGCTGCGGGCGCTTGCTGACCAGGTTCAGGATGCCGCCGACCGCGCCCTGCCCGAACAGCATCGACGACGGCCCGCGCAGCACGTCGATGCGCTCCAGCGCGTACACATCGGGCCGCACGTTGTTGTAGAAGCCGACCTGGTTCAGCAGGCCGTCGCGATACTGCGTGAAATCCGTGCCGCGGAACTTGCCCCAGTCGCCACGCGCATCGTTGCCGTACGGGCCGGCATAGACCCCGGCGCTGTAGCCGATGGCCTGCTGCACGCTCTGCGCGCCCTGTGCCTCCATCCGGTCGCGCGTGATGACGGTGATCGACTGGGGCGTCTCCATCACCGGCGTGTCGGTCTTGGTGGCGGTGGCGCTGCGTTTTGCCACGAAGCCATGGACCGGGCCGGTGGCGGTTTCGTCGTCACTGCTGGCGCGGACCGTGACGGCCGGCAGTTCAGCCGCCGCGCTGGCCGTTGCCGGCGCAGGCACTTCGCCGGCTTGGGCAAACACGCCGCCCGCCTGCAGGCTCAGCACAAGGGTGGTCAGCGAAAGGCCGCGCGGGGTGACAAGCACGGGGCAGGCAAAGCGCGGCTTTGCCCGCTTGGTGGGGTGGAGATACATCACTCAGGGATCGGAAGGTAGCTACCCCGCAGGCGCGGCGTGGCAAGTGGAAAATCCTGATTACGAATACGACTAATTCTCAATTACAACAGATTGTAGCCTGAATGTGTCAGAAGAGAGACATTTTCTATGGCCCCCTGGACTGCCTGCTGCAGAGTGATCAGTTTTCCGCTTTACTACGATGCCAGGATTAACGCTGTAGCATAAAAATGTCGCACCACCCTATTTCTTGCTGCTACAGTAAATCCGAATGGAAATCGAGTTTGACTTGGCAAAGGACGCTATCAACCAACGTCAACACGGGTTGTCACTGGCCGCCGCGGGGTTGATGGACTTGGTAGCGCCCTGCTGGAGATCGATGACCGCAAGCCATATGGCGAAACCCGCTACATCGCATATGGGCCGATTGGCCGGCGCCTGTATTGCCCGGTATTCACCATACGCGGCAACACGCTACGGGTAATCAGCCTGCGTAAAGCCAACTCCCGAGAGGTGCGAGACTATGAACAGGAAACCTGACCTCACCATGCCGACGCCCGCGGAGGATGCCGCCATTGCGCGCGGCATTGCCGGAGACCCCGATGCGGTGTCGTTGCCGACCGAGCAAATCAAGCGGATGCGCTCGGCGCGCAAGGTACCCGAGCAGGTAGTGGGAAAAGAAAAAGCCGATGCGCTGGTGAAACGCCGTGGCAGGCCGGCCAAGCCGGCTGGCGAGCGCAAGGTCAACCAGACCTTGCGGATCGATCCCGATGTACTGGACGCCTACAAGGCCACCGGCAGCGGATGGCAAACGCTGATGAACGACGCACTGCGCGATTACGCCAAATCGCACCGGATACTGCCGCGGCGCTAAGCCAGACGAAGGAAGCGTCGGGCAGTCCTCAGCCTCAGTGAGCAGCCCCCAAGCCAATCAGCCGGCCTGCAGCCGGCCCAGCAACCGCCGCCCCGCCTCGACCACCGCCGCATCCGGCTGCATCTGGTAGCGCACGATCATGCCTTCGATGCACAGCATGGCTTCCTCGGCCACCGCTTGCGACTGGTCCAGGCCCAGGCGCGTGGCGATGTCGGCGACGAACGCCTCCAGCTCGGCCTTGTGGGCCGCCGCCTGCTCCGCCGCGCGCGCGTCGCCGCCCGCCTCGGCCACCACGTTGATAAAGGCGCAGCCACGGAAGTCGCGGCTGAACCAGTCCGCCAGCGCGTCAGCAATCACGTCCAGGTGCGGGCGCGCGGCAAGCCGGACTTCCACGTCCTGCCGGAACCAGGTCATCCACTCATCATGGCGGCGCGCCAGGAACGCCGAGATCAGCTCGTTCTTGGAGGCGAAATGGCGGTAGAGCGACATCTTGGCGACGCCGGATTCGGCAATGATCTTGTCGATGCCGGTGGCGCGGTAGCCCTCCTGGTAGAACAGGCGGGCAGCGGTGTCGAGGATGCGGTCGCGGGCGGAAGGCGTGGCCATGTTGGCTGCGGAGTCGGTAATGGGAGCGGCCGGACAGCACCCTGCGCCGCCCGGCCTCTATAGGTCGATACTATGACAGACAGACCTGTCTAGCAAACCTGGCCCGCTCAGACCTGCAGCTTTGCCTCCGCATCACGCAGCGCCGTACGCAGGCCCTCTTCCACCACCGGGTGGTAGAACGGCATGCCCAGCATCTGCCCGATCGTCAGGCCCTGCTGGTAGGACCACGCCAGCAGGTGGGCGATGTTCTCGGCACGCGGGCCGGTCCATTCCGCGCCCAGGAAGCGGCCCGAGGCCTTGTCGGCATAGACGTGCATCAGGCCGCGGTTCTTCAGCATCACGCGGCTGCGGCCCTGGTCCTCGAAGCTGACCTCGCCGGTCACGAACGTGCCTTCGGCCAGGTCGGCGTAACGCTGGCCGACCATCGCGATCTGCGGGTCCGTGAACACCACCGCGATCGGCGCGCGGCGGGCCAGCGGCTTCACCTGCGGGTAGCTGGCGGCGTTCTCGCCCGCGGCCTTGCCCTCGTCGGCGGCCTCGTGCAGCAGCGGCAGGATGTTGTTGGCGTCGCCGGCGATGAACACCGGCGCATTGCCGCACTGGAGCGTGCGCGCATCGAACAGCGGCACGCCGCGCGCATCCAGCGCCAGGCCGGCATGCTCCAGGCCCAGGCCGCGAACATTGGGCACGCGGCCGGTGGCGACCAGCGCATAGTCGAAGCGCTCAGTCACGCTGCGGCCTTCGCGGTCCAGGTAGGTCACCACCACCTGGTCGCCGTCGCGGGCCATGTCGGTCACCTTGGCGTCCGGATCGAGATAGAACTCGCCGTTGAAGGTCTTCGCCGCGTAGGCGCGGATCACGGGATCCGTCAGCGGGCCGAGCGAGCCGCTGACGCCGAACACGCGCACCCGCACGCCGAGGCGCGACAAGGCCTGGCCCAGTTCCAGCCCGATCACGCCGGGGCCGAACACCACCACGCTGGCGGGCAGGTCTTCCCAGGCGAACACATCGTCATTGACGATCAGGCGGTCGCCGAACGCCTGGAACGGCGCCGGCAGCATCGGCGTGGAGCCGGTGGCGATGACCACGCGGCTGGCACGCACAATGGTGTGCCCATCCACTTCCAGCGTGGTGTTGTCGATAAAGCGGGCATAGCCGCGGATGCGGTCGGCTTCGGGGATGCTCTCCACGCCGCGCACCACAAAGCCGACAAAGCGGTCGCGCTCGCTGCGCACGCGGGCCATCACCTCGCGGCCGTCGATGCGGACCTGCCCATCCACGTGCACGCCGAACGGCGCGGTGTGGCGCAGTTCGTGCGCGGCCTCGGCGGCAGCGATCAACAGCTTGGAGGGCATGCAGCCCACCCGCGCGCAGGTGGTGCCGTACGGGCCGCCCTCGATGATCACGGCGCGCTTGCCCGCGGCAATCGCGGCACGGTAGGCGGCAAGGCCGGCGGTGCCTGCGCCGATCACGGCGACGTCGGTCTGGATGGTGGTCATGGCGGTCGTTTCCTTTGTCTTGATGGCGTCAAACTGGTGTCAATCAGCGGGCTGGATGGGGCCGCCATGCCGCCGGGCAAGGCGACCCCATCGGGTCCGGCGACTGCCGGTCCCCGGATGGGGGATGGAAGGGGAATCGGCTTACTTGCCCAGGTACTGCTGCAGCGCCTCGGCGCCGCCGATGAGCTTGCCGTTGATAAAGACCTGCGGTGCGGTCATCTCGCCCGACACGGCGCCCAGCACCTTGCCGCGCACCTTGTTGTCCAGCGGCACGTCGATGTAGTCGAAGCCGTTGTCGTCCAGCAGTTGCTTGGCCTTGGCGCAGAACGAGCAGCCGACCTTGGAGAACACCACCACCTGGTCCGGCTTGCGCGCATTCGGCGCGATGTGGGCCAGCATGGTGTCGGCGTCGGAGACCTTGAACGGGTCGCCCGGCTCTTCCGGCTCGATGAACATCTTCTGCACCACGCCGTCCTTGACCAGCATCGCATAGCGCCAGCTGCGCTTGCCGAAGCCCAGGTCGGCCTTGTCCACCAGCATGCCCATGCCTTCGGTGAATTCACCGTTGCCGTCGGGGATCATGGTGATGTTCTCGGACTCCTGGTCCTTGGCCCACTCGTTCATCACGAAGGTGTCGTTGACGGACACGCACAGGATGTCGTCCACGCCGTGCTTCGCGAACACCGGCGCCAGCTCGTTATAGCGCGGCAGGTGGGTCGACGAGCAAGTCGGCGTGAAGGCGCCCGGCAGCGAGAACACGACCACGGTCTTGCCGTTGAACAGCTCGCCGGTGGTGACGGTCTTCCACTCGTTGTCTTCACGCATGCGGAAAGCGACATTGGGAACGCGTTGGCCTTCACGGGATTGCAGCATCAGTTCACTCCTTGGTCTGGATCGGGTTGGTTTCGGCTGCGGGTTGCAGCGAAGGCCCCATTCTGTCGACCGGGATGTGATTTGTACAATTCATCGTTTTAACTACGACGATTGCCTTACGCTATTGATCCGGCATAGCCACTCCCTATTGCGCCGGCAATGGCACCTCATCCGCGCGCACGCAAGAGCATATTTTTTCGGCAAATACCGGCGAGTGCCCTATCATGCGGCATCCACTCAGACTCCCCTTTTTGTCCGCAATGACCCGACCTTGCCGCCTGCCGTCTCTCTGCCGATGGGCCCCGATGCTCGCGCTGTCACTGATGCTGGCGCACCCCGCGCAGGCGCAAACCCTGAAGAAACCGGCCCTGGATGCGCTGGTCTCCGGCACCCGAACGGCAGCCCACGCCGACCTGCAGGCATTCATGGCCGCCGCGGCCAAAGCCGAGCCTTCGGTGGCGCCGGCCGTGGCGGCGTGGCAAGCCCGGTCGCCGCTGGCCGGCGACAACCTGGCCAATATCGGCCGCCTGCTGGGCGTCTACAACCGCGTCCACAACGAGGCCGGGGTGATCGACACCATCGGCAGGATGGTGGCGCTGCGTACCGTGCGCGACGAGAAGGTCCCGCAGCACGAGAACCCCGCCATCATCGAGTTCGGCAAGATGATCGAGGCCATGGCGCGTGACTTCGGGCTGGCCTACCGCAATGTCGACAACCGGGTCTTCGAGGTCACGCTGCCCGGCGGCGCCAAGGATACCTTCGGCATCCTGACCCACGCCGACGTGGTGCCTGCGGTGGCCGAGGAATGGGTGCTGGAGGACGGCACCAAACTGGATCCGTTCCGCATGACGCGCGTGGGCGACACGCTGTACGGGCGCGGCACCATCGACGACAAGGGCTCGATCGCCGCGGTCATGTATGCCATGAAGACCGTCAAGGAAAGCGGCGTGCCGCTGGAGCGCACCATCCGCCTGATGATCGAGACCACCGAGGAAACCGGCGGCGACGGCATGAAGTACTACCGCCAGCACACCACCCTGCCCGAGTACAACGTCGTGCTCGACAGCAAATACCCCGCGGTGGTGGCGGAGAAAGGCGCGGGCACACTGACCGTGTCCTTCGGCATCAAGGCAGCGGACGGCAAGAGCGCGCAGGGCAAGCCCGACTACAAGGGACCGGCCATCGTTGCCATGCGCGGCGCGGCCTCGGCCAACGCCATCCCCGAGACCGCCACCGCGCGCATTGCCGGCGGCGATGCTGCCGCCGTGGCTGCCACGCTGGAACAGGCGCGCGCTGAATTCCTGCACCGCCACACCCCGCGCGGCAAGTTCTCCATCGAAGTGAAGCGCGCCGGCAACGACGTGGAAGTCAAGGTCACCGGCGTCTCGGCGCACGGATCGCGCCCGGAGGAAGGGGTCAACCCGCTGCCGCGGCTGGCGCTGTTCCTGCAGGCCAGCGGCGTGCAATTTGCCGAGAACCATTACCTGAACGCGGTCCGCTACCTGAACGACCTGTACGGGCTGGACTACCTCGGCACCAGGATGGAGGTGGCCTACCGCGACCCGTTCATGGGCCCGCTGACCATGTCGCCCACGCTGGTGCGCGAGCGCGGCGAATACGTCGACGTGGTCACCAACGTGCGCATGCCGCGCGGCCGCACCCCGGATGAGCTGGGCGGCAAGATCACCAAGCGTATTTTCGGCTGGGCCGCCACCCATGGCCCGGTCGAGATCAAGTACGACCAGGGCAACTGGATGGCGCGTGATCCCAAGGGCGCGTGGCTGTCCACCCTGCTGAACATCTTTGGCGATACCACCGGGCTGGAAGCCAAGCCGGTTTCCACCGCCGGCAGCACCACCGCCAAGCTGATGCCCAATGCCATCAACTTCGGGCCGGCCATGCCGGGCAAGAAGTACACCGCGCACAATGCGCGCGAGTACAAGGAAGTTGCCGACCTGAACCTGGATATGCAGATGTTCACTGAGATGCTGGTGCGGATCGGGAACCTGGACAAGATGCAGTAAGGCTGTTCTACCAAGTCCGATTGTTCGCCCCCCTCTCCCACGCGCGGGAGAGGGAGCTGGCTTGCGGTGTTCAGCGAATATCGCCGTACTGATACCCAACAGCCTTACAACCCCAGTTCACTCAACCCCGCATGTTCATCCGGCCGCCGGCCCAGTGGCCAGTGGAACTTGCGGTCCGCCGCCTTCATCGGCGCATCGTTGATGCAGGCATAGCGCCTGCGCATCAGCCCCGCCTCATCGAACTCCCAGTTCTCATTGCCGTATGACCGGTACCAGTTGCCGGAATCGTCGTGCCATTCGTAGGCAAAGCGCACGGCGATGCGGTTGCCGTCGTGCGCCCACAGCTCCTTGATCAGCCGGTAATCCAGCTCCTTCTGCCACTTGCGCTGCAGGAAGGCGACGATGTCGGCGCGGCCGTTGACGAATTCCGCACGGTTGCGCCAGGCGCTGTCGACCGTATAGGCCAGCGCCACGCGCTCGGGGTCACGGCTGTTCCAGCCGTCCTCGGCTGCACGGACCTTGGCAATGGCGGATTCACGGGTGAATGGGGGCAACGGCGGACGGATTTCGGCTTGTGCGGACATGCGGAGACTCCTTTGCTGAAACAGGGTGGATCAGGTGGGAAGAACAGCCTGCTCGTTATGATACAGACCTGTATCATTATTGATAGACAGATCTGTCTTGTCAAGGCAGGCTGTCGGGCAGAATTCAAAAGCAAGACCCGGAGTGCGAGGCGCACGCGGGCGGCCTAAAGTTGGCACCATGCAAGCGAGAGACAGGAGACCCGCGGTGAGCATCAGCCAGATACAACGCCCCGAAATGGCCGTGGCAGGGCCGCGCAGGCCAATACCGCCGGCGCGCGGCACGGCGCGGGGGCGTGGGCACGGAGCCGATATCGCCACCCGCGTCGATGGCACCGACTGGGCGGCCATTGCACGCGAACTCGACGACTACGGCTGCGCCGCGATCCGCGGCCTGCTGTCGGCAGCCGAATGCGACGCGCTTGCCGACGGCTATGCGCAGGACGCGCTGTACCGCTCTCGCATCGAGATGCGCCGGCACGGTTTTGGCCAGGGCGAGTACAAGTACTTCCGCTACCCCCTGCCCGACACCGTGGCCGCATTGCGCACGGCGCTGTATCCGCGCCTGGTGCCGGTGGCCAACCGCTGGAACGCCGCCATGGGCATCGATGTGCGTTATCCCGCCGCGCACGCCGACTATCTTGCCCGCTGCCACGACGCCGGCCAGTTGCGCCCGACGCCATTGCTGCTGCGCTACGGCCCGGGCGACTACAACTGCCTGCACCAGGACCTGTATGGCGAGCACGTATTCCCGCTGCAGGTCGCCATCCTGCTGTCCGAGCCGGGCCGCGACTTTACCGGCGGAGAGTTCGTGATGACCGAGCAGCGGCCGCGCATGCAGTCGCGGGCCGAGGTGGTGACGCTGCACCAGGGCGACGCGGTGGTATTCGCCGTCAGCCAGCGCCCGGTGCAGGGCAGCCGCGGCAGCTACCGCGTGAACCTGCGGCACGGCGTCAGCCGGCTGCACGCGGGCCAGCGCTACACGCTGGGCATCATCTTCCACGACGCCACGTGAGGTATTCCATGACCCGTTCCACACAGCAACCGGAAGCCAGCACCATCGAACGCGACCCGCGCTGGGCCCGCGTGCTGGCGCGCGATCCGGGCGCCGACGGTGCCTTTGTCTATGCGGTCAAGACCACCGGCGTGTACTGCCTGCCGAGCAGCCCGTCGCGCCTGCCGCATCCGGCCAATGTCGAGTTCTTCGACAACGCCGCCGCCGCCGAAGCCGCCGGTTACCGGCCCAGCCGCCGTGCCGCCGCGCCTGCGCTGGCGGCCCAGCATGCAGCCATCGTGGCCGACGCCTGCCGCCGCATCAAGGCCGCCGACACCCTGCCCACGCTGACCGAACTGGCCAGTGCGGCGGGCGTCAGCCCCTATCACTTCCACCGCCTCTTCAAGGCCGCCACCGGCCTGACGCCGCGCGCCTATGCCGCCGCGCATCGCGCCAGGAAGCTGCGTGAGCAACTGGGCACCAGCGACTCCGTGACCGAGGCGATCTACGACGCCGGCTTCGGCTCCAACAGCCGCTTCTACGAGACCTCGGACGCGGTGCTGGGCATGACCCCGACGCGCTACCACGCGGGTGGGGCTGACACCGATATCCGCTTTGCCATCGGCCAGTGCTCGCTGGGCGCGATCCTGGTGGCCCAGAGCGAGCGCGGTGTCTGCGCGATCCTGCTGGGCGACGATCCGCAAACGCTGGTGCAGGACCTGCAGGACCAGTTCCCGCGCGCCAACCTGATCGGCGGCGATGCGCAGTTCGAGCAACTGGTGGCGCAAGTGGTGGGCTTTATCGAGGCACCGTCTATCGGCCTGGCGCTGCCGCTGGATGTGCGCGGCACCGCGTTCCAGCAGCGTGTATGGCAGGCCCTGCAGGAGATCCCTGCGGGCAGCACCGCCAGCTATGCCGAGATCGCGGCCCGCATCGGCGCGCCGCGTGCGGTGCGCGCGGTGGCGCAGGCCTGCGCCGCCAACCACCTGGCGGTGGCCATTCCCTGCCATCGCGTGGTGCGCAGCGACGGCAACCTGTCGGGCTACCGCTGGGGCGTGGCGCGCAAGCGCGAACTGCTGGAGCGCGAGGCGCAAGCCTGAGTGGCGCGCGCTCAGCGCGCCACGGCTGCCTGCACCCGAGCCAGGTAGTCGTGGATCTGCGCCACCACCGCCGCGCCCTCACCCACCGCCGCGGCGACCCGCTTGGTCGACCCCGCCCGCACATCGCCGATGGCAAACACGCCCGGCACGCTGGTCTGCAGCGGATACGGCACCGCCGACGCGCAGCCAAGCTCGCCGCCGCCGGTGCGCACGAAGCCCTTGTCATCGACCTCGACGTTGCAGGTGCGCAGCCACGAGGCATTGGGATCGGCGCCGATGAACAGGAACAGGTGCCGCACGTCCATCGTGACCGGGGCCGGGCTTTCCGCCCGGCATTCGTAGCGCACCGAACTGAGCCACCCTTCCCCCGCCAGCGCGCTGATCTGCGCGTGCGTGTGCAGCGTGATATTGGGCAGCGAACCGATGCGGTCGATCAGGTAGCGCGACATGGTGGCGGCCAGCCCCGGCCCGCGCACCAGCATATGCACGTGTGCCGCGTGCGAGGCCAGGTAGACCGCTGCCTGCCCGGCCGAATTGCCGCCGCCCACCAGCATCGCCGGCTCGTTCTTGCACAGCTTGGCCTCCACCGGCGAAGCCCAGTAGTACACGCCGCGACCTTCAAAGTGCTCCAGCGCGGCGATGTCCGGGCGCCGGTACTGCGCGCCGGTGGCAATCACCACGGTGTGGGTCGGAATCATGCGGCCATCGGCCAGCTCCAGCCGGATCGGGTCCGCGCCGCAATGCAATGCCTTGACCTCCAGCGGGATGGCGATATGCGCGCCAAACTTCAGCGCCTGCACGAACGCGCGCCCGGCCAGCGCCTGCCCGGAGATGCCGGTGGGAAAGCCAAGATAGTTCTCGATCCGGGCACTCGCGCCCGCCTGCCCGCCCGGCGAGCGGCAATCGATCACCGCCACCGACAAGCCTTCGGACGCGGCATACACGGCCGTGGCCAGCCCGGCCGGCCCGGCGCCGACCACCACCACGTCATAGACATGGGCCGGATCGAACTCCGGCAACAGCCCCAGGCACGAAGCCAGCTGCCCTTCGTCCGGCGCGCGCAGCACGCGGCCGTCGGCGCAGATCACCAGCGGGAAGTCGCTGGCGGGCGCGTTGGCATAATCGAGCAGCAATGAGCAGTCACGTTCCGCGTCGATATCGATGACCGTATGCGGGTAGCCGTTGCGCCGCAGGAAGGCCTGCAGTGCCACCAGTTGCGGCTCGGTACCGTGGCCGACCAGCACCGGCCCGCTGCCGAATTCGATCAGCCCCACGCGGCGCAGGATCAGCGCGCGCATGATGCGCTCGCCCAGTTCGGCCTCGGCCACCAGCAGGGCACGCAGCCGCTCGGGTGTGATTGAATAGCCCTGGGTATCGGTCACTGCCACGCCGTCGACCAGCGCCGGGCGGCCGCTGAGCGTGCCGACCTCGGCCAGGAAGTGGCCGGGTCCCTGCTCGGTGATCTGGTGTTCGCGGCCCAGGCCGTCGCGCCGCATCAGGCGCACGCGGCCGCTGCCGATCAGGTACATGCCCCGGCCCGTCTCGCCGATGGCAAAGAGCTTCTCGCCCGCGCGCCAGCTCTGTGGCGTGCCAAAGCGCCGCACGCGCGCCATGTCGTCGGCGCTGAGTTGCGGGAACATCTGGTGCCAGCGTGACTCAAGCGTGGAATACGGCGCTTCCAGGCCGCCACCAGCTTCCGGGCCGGTGTCCTCATCCGGTGCCATTGCCTCCGACTGCGAAATCGCCATGCTCCCTCCCCGTCTGGACCCGCGCCTGCCCTGGCGCATCTTCCCGGTTGCCGCCGCGCGGCCTATCGATAGTAGACCGCGGCGCGCAGAATGCGAGGATCGCACGGCGCAGTTGCGGATTGCGCCGGCTTGGGATTGAATGAGCGCCTCGGCGTGTCGGCATTCGCCGTCACCTTCAGCAAAAAACCAGTCTTGATGCAATCCAACCATGATTCCGACGCCAGCCAGACTGGCGACCGTCCCGCCCGTCCGGCATTGCGCCCCCTGACGCCTGTCGAAGGCCGCGTGCTCGGCGTGCTGGTCGAAAAACAGCACACCGTGCCCGATACCTACCCGCTGTCGCTCAATGCGCTGGTCTCGGGCTGCAACCAGAAGACCGCCCGCGCCCCGGTGATGAACGTCAGCGAGGCCGAGATCCTTGAAGCCATCGACGGCCTCAAGGGCCTGAGCCTGGTCTTTGAAGGCAGCAGCAGCCGCGTGCCGCGCTTCGAACACAATATGCAGCGCGTGCTAGCCGTGCCCAGCCAGTCCGTCGCGCTGCTGGCGCTGCTGCTGCTGCGCGGCCCGCAGACCGCAGCGGAGCTGCGCCTGAATACCGCGCGCCTGCACGGCTTTGCCGATATCTCGTCGGTCGAGGCCTTCCTTGACGAACTGGCCAGCCATGCGCCGCCCTTTGTCGTCCGGCTGCCGCGCGCGCCGGGCGCACGCGAAAATCGCTGGATGCACCTGCTGAGCGGCGAAGTGAGCGCCGCAGCGGATGCCGACGATGCCGAACGCACCACCGGCGGCGCCACCGCCTCGCCGGGCGAGCTCGAACAGCTGCGCGCCGAGCAGCAGGCCCTGACCGAGAAGGTGGCGAAGCTGCAAAGCCTGGTCGAACACATGGCCGGGCAACTTGGCATCCCCGTCGACGAGTTTCTCGACTGACACCCCGCCTGCGCCATACCTGACGGTACCGAACACCCCGCTGCCAGACAGCATTGGTGGTTGGTGGATATTGTAGGCGGTTAATTGCGTTATTAGCTTGCGAAGGCGGAGCCACAGACTCAGACCGTAGCGCGGCAGACGACTTGCCGTTCGACCTGCCCGATGGCCCGGATGTCGCCTATGCTTTGCTCAGGACCGCAGACTGGACAGGGAGACCGGCGCAGACATGGACAAGACAGCCTTCGTATTTGCCGGCGGCGGCAGCCTGGGTGCGATCCAGGTCGGCATGCTGCGCGAACTGGTGGCGTGGGGCGTGATGCCCGATATCGTGATCGGCGCCTCGGCCGGCGCCATCAACGGCGCCTACTTTGCCTGCAATCCGGGCGTGGCCGGCGCCGGCCGGCTTGACGCGCTGTGGCGCGGCATCCGGCGTTCGGACATCCTGCCGTGGAGCTGGCGCAGCGTCTGGAGCATGTTCGGCGGCAACCGCGGCCACCTGGTCGAGGCGGCCGGGCTGCGCGCGCTGCTGGCGCAGCACTTCGGGCCGCGGCGGCTGGAGGCAGCGGAACTGCAGCTGCATGTGGTGGCGACCGACATGCAAAGCGGCGACGAGGTCTTGCTGTCCAGCGGCAGCATCGTCGACGCGGTGCTGGCCAGCGCGGCCATCCCCGGCGTGTTCCCGCCGGTACAGTTCGAGGGCCGCACGCTGATCGACGGCGGCGTGGCCAACAACACCCCGGTATCCACCGCGGTCGCACTGGGTGCCACGCGCGTGATCGTGCTTCCCGCGGGCTTCACCTGTGCTGAGCGCCGCCCGCCGCGCGGCGCGCTGGAGCATGCGTTCAACGCGCTCTCGCTGCTGGTGGCGCGCCAGCTCGTGCACGACCTGCAGCACTTCGCCGACCGCGCGCAGATCAGCGTGGTGCCACCGCTGTGCCCGCTCGACATCTCGCCCTACGACTACTCCAAATGCGGCGAACTGATCGACCGCGCCGCGGCCACCACCGCGCAGTGGCTGCAAGGCAAGGGGCTGGACAGCCAGCGCATACCTAGCGCGCTGGCGCCGCATTCGCACGACGAAGCGGCGCCTAGCTGCAGCGCCGACATCCCGGCGTCGGCGCCCCACTGAAGCGGCTGAGCACGGGTTGGAAGTACACGAACGGATTGTGCCGCGACGCATACTGGTTGCCCTTGTACCGGCCCTTGTCGACGCGGACCAAGGCCTGCCCACGCTGCCCGCGCGCCAGGCTGCCCTCTGGCCATTGCTACAATCCGACAGATGTCCACCCAAGCCGAACGCAGCGCCAGCACCCGCCAGTCCCTAATCGACGCCGCCGCGGCCTTGCTCATCGAGCAAGGCTATGCGGCCTTTTCAGAAGCGCGCGTGTGCGAGCTGGCCGGCAGCAGCCGCGGCTCCCTGCGGCACCATTTCCCCGAAGGCCGCTATGACCTGCTGCCAGCCATGCTCACCTGGCTGCTGGAGCGCGAGGCGGCGCGCCTGGCCGCGCTGGGCCCGCTCAGCCCTTCGCTGCGCCTGCACCTGATGCTGCATGTCCTGGCGACCCGCCCACAGCGGCATACCTCGCTGGCCATACTGGAGGTGTGGATGGCAACGCGTGGCGACGCGCGCCTGGCCACGGCCGTGCGTGCGCCGCTGGAGGCCGTGCCGCAGATGCTGTTCGGCCAGCCGCCGGACGCGCCGCCAGAGCCGGAATGGCTGGCGCTGCGCTGTTTCCTGCACGGCGCCACGCTGCACAGCTTTGCACCGGACTATGACGGCCAGGACTTGTCCGCAGCGGTGCGCTGGCTGATGGCGCGCCTGCCGGCCCCGGCCGGGCTGGACGCCTTGCTGGTGCGCATGCACGCGGACTGGTTGTGAAGCGCCGGATCAGGGCAGCCGCGCCAGCAACCGGTCGCCCAGCGTAGGCGGCAGCGCCAGGCGCCCTGCCTTGCCAGGCGCCGCGGCATCGAAGACCACGGCCTGGCCGTCCCAACTGAGCCGCACCGGCCCGCTGCTGTTGAAGGTGCGCTGGGCCAGCACGCGGTTGCGCTCCACGCCGTAGATGCGCAGCAACACCCGCTCCCGGCCCAGATAGCAGTATTCCGCTGCGTACCGCGCAGCAGCATCCAACGACGGCAGGTGCCGGCAGTTATGCGCGCCGGCCCGCTCCCAGGCGCCGTGGCCATAGGCAATGGCGGTCCAGATACCACCGAGCGCCAGCAGCCGCCCCGCGGTGACCCGTGCCAGCCGCTGCGCGCGGGCCTTGCGCCCGTCCGGGGTGGCCAACACGTGCGACACCACGCGATACACCGCCAACCCCAGCAGCAGCATCGTCACCGCCGCCAGGTGGAAATAGAACGCCGAATCCGGCATTGACGCCATGATCTGACCCATGCCCGCTCCCGGAAAATATCGTCAAACTACCGTCCCGCCGAAATTAAAATCTGGCGCCCGTGCCGTCATATAAATCCGCACCGCATTAATCGGCGCCATTAATTCCAGAATATTGAAAATCGCCGCCCTGATATATCCGAGCATAATCAACCGACCTCACCGGGCCAATCCGGTGTATTCCCGCACCGGACCTGCCGGCGACCGCCGCGGTCTTATTTTTCTGATGGCAGCGCCGCGAGCAGGATGAGCAGCCGCGCTACCGTAGGCGCCACGATCGCGGCCAGCGCAGCAGCGTTGGCGGAATCGCCGTCGCCGGCGGCGTGCTCCAGGCGCTGGGCGAAAGCACGCAAGCCGTGGCAGCCGACGTAGTGGGCAGATGCCTTGAGCCGGTGGGCGACGCTGCGCACCGTGTCGAGCGCACCGTCCGGAGGGCGGCCCGCGCCAGCGCCCGCCATGGTGCCATCCCTGGCTGATAGGCCTGTTGCCTCGCCCGAGGCACCTGCCCTGCAACCAGCCCCGCCACCGGCGATCCGCACGCCAGCGCCCCGCAGCGCCCCACCACCGCACGCAAGGCCACAGGCGCATTGGCAGGTGCTGGGGTGGACGACCGGACTGCTCTGCCTGCTGACGACATGCCTGCTGGCATGGATCTTCGTGCTGTATCGCGAGGTGCGCCGGCGCCGGGCCGCGGAGATTGCGCTGAAGGACAACATCGCGATCCAGTCGGCGCTGCTCGACGGCATTCCCCAGCCCGTCTACCTGCGCGATGCCTCGCTGCGGCTCATCACCTGCACGTCGACCTGACCGAACGCCACGACATGCTGGCCGAGCTGGCGCACGCCAAGACCGAAGCCGAGGCCGCCAACCGCGCCAAGTCCACCTTCCTGGCCTCGGTCAGCCATGAGATCCGCACCCCGATGAACGCCGTCACCGGCATGCTGGAGCTGACCCTGGCGCGCTGCCAGCTGGCCGAGCAGGAACGCCTGCAGCTGGTCACCGCGCACAAGTCGGCGCTGGGCCTGCAGGCGCTGATCGACGACATCCTGGACCTGTCCAAGATGGAGGCCGGCAAGTTCAGCATCCACCCGGCACCCGTTTCGCTGCCCGGGCTGGTCAAGGATACGCTGCTGATCTTCGGTCCGGTGGCGGCGCAGAAGGGCCTGCCACTGACCAGCGGCATCGGCGCCGCCGTCGCGCCACTGCACCAGGTCGATGCGCTGCGTTTCCGTCAGATCATGGCCAACCTGGTGTCCAACGCGGTGCGCTTCACCGACAGCGGCACGATCCATGTCAGGCTTGACGCGCTGGCGCCTCGCGACGGCGTGCAGCAGGTCATGCTGACCGTCTCCGACACCGGCATCGGGATTCCCGCCGACGCGCAGGCGCGGATGTTTGAACCCTTCGAACAGGTGCATGACCGCACCCGCCCCCATGCCGGCGGCACCGGGCTGGGGCTGGCAATCTGCCAGCGCCTGGCCAGCGCGATGGGAGGCCAGATCTCGCTGTCCAGCCAGCCGGGCCAGGGCACGCGCGTCATGGTGACGCTGCCGCTGACGCTTGCCGTCGCCACGGAACTGCCCGAGCCGTGCCGCCGCCCACGGCGGGCTGCGCACGGCGCCGGGTCAACGTCCTGGTGGTCGAGGACCATGCGCCCAACCGGTTGCTGCTGCAGCGCCAGCTGGAACACCTGGGCCACCGCGTAAGCACCGCCTGTGATGGCCGCGAAGCGCTGGCCAGGCAGGACCAGGCCAGCTTCGACGTGATCGGGTGCGACTGCGCCATGCCGGTCATGGACGCCTGGCATTCGCACGGGCGGTGCGCGCGCGCAAGGATGCCTGCGGCGGCGTGCCGGCGATCGGCTGCACGGCGAGCGCCGTCGCGGCGGACCACGCCGCGGCACTGGCGGCGGGCATGAATGCCGTGATCGTCAAGCCGGTTGGCCTGCAGGTGCTGGATGCGGCGGTGGCAAAAGCCTGCGCCAGTGGCTGCCGGGCGCGCAGGGTGGCCGTGCCAGTGCAGGCCAGCACGCCCGATCGCCAGGCCGGCACGCGTGACGAGGCCGCCCACTGCGGCGTCAAGCCCGGCTCGCGGTCCGTCATGGTGCGCATGTGTGCCGGGCGATGAACGTGCAGTGCGACCGCCTCGACCAGCCGGAAGACTAAGCCCGCTCAGGCCTCCAGCGGCACCGCGCTGGTGCACTTGATCTCGTCCAGGCACACGCTGGACTTCACGCCGCTGACACCCGGGATACGCATCAGCGTATCGAGCAGGAAGTCAGACAGCGACTTCAGGTCCTTGGCGACCACCTTCAGCACGTAGTCGATATCCCCGGTCACCGAGAAGCATTCCTGGATCTGTGCCAGCTCCGCCACCAGGCGCTTGAAGTTGGACAGGTCGCGGATATGCCCGCGCTCCATCGTCACATGGATAAAGGCCACCACGCCAAAGCCCAGCGCCGCCGCGTCCAGCCGCGCCTCGTAGCGCTTGACCAGCCCGGCCTCTTCCAGGCGGCGGTGGCGCCGCAAAGTCTGCGCCGGCGACAGCGCGATGGCCTCGGCCAGTTCCAGGTTGGAAGCCCGCCCCTGCTCCTGTAACACCCCCAGCAAGCGGCGATCGGTACGGTCCAGCTCGATCGATTGCACTTTGATTTCCTCATATCAGCGATTCACGCAATCAGATTTCATAATCTAGGGTTTCCCTGCCTGTTTTACGAAATCCAATTTTGCCGTCCGGAATATACACTGCATCCCAAGCAAGCGCACTACAGGCATGTCCTGTAAGAGGTTCCGCCGAGCCGACTGACACCGGCACGACCCCGCCGCCAAGTGCCGCCGCCACAATATTATTTCCCGCCCCTTTAGTGAGAAAGCCATGGCCGACCTGTTTGACAACCCGATGCAGCTGATGGGCTTCGAATTCGTGGAATTCGCCTCGCCCACCCCCAACGTGCTTGAGCCGCTGTTCGAGCAGATGGGCTTTACGCTGGTGGCAAAGCACCGCTCCAAGGACGTGGTGCTGTACCGCCAGGGCGAAGTGAACTTCATCGTCAACCGCGAGCCGCACAGCCACGCCGCCTACTTTGCCGCCGAACACGGCCCGAGCGCCTGCGGCATGGCTTTCCGCGTCAAGGATTCGCACAAGGCCTACGCCCGCGCGCTGGAACTGGGTGCACAGCCGGTGGAGATCCCGACCGGCCCGATGGAACTGCGCCTGCCCGCGATCAAGGGCATCGGCGGCGCGCCGCTGTACCTGATCGACCGTTTCGAGGAAGGCAAGTCGATCTATGACATCGACTTCGAATTCATCGAAGGCGTCGACCGCCACCCGGTCGGCCACGGCCTCAAGCTGATCGACCACCTGACCCACAACGTCTACCGTGGCCGCATGGCTTATTGGGCCAATTTCTACGAAAAGCTGTTCAACTTCCGCGAAATCCGCTACTTCGACATCCAGGGCGAATACACCGGCCTGACCTCCAAGGCGATGACCGCGCCGGATGGTAAAATCCGCATCCCGCTGAACGAGGAATCGTCCAAGGGCGCCGGGCAGATCGAAGAGTTCCTGATGGCCTTCAACGGCGAGGGTATCCAGCATATCGCCTTCCTGACCGACAACCTGATCGAGGTCATCGACCGCCTGCAACTGGCAGGCGTGCCGCTGATGACCGCGCCGAACGACTACTACTACGAAGCACTGGACAAGCGCCTGCCCGGCCACGGCCAGCCTGTGGAGCAACTGAAGTCGCGCGGCATCCTGCTGGACGGCACCACCGAAGGCGGCAAGCCTCGCCTGCTGCTGCAGATCTTCTCCAAGACCGCGCTCGGCCCGGTGTTCTTCGAGTTCATCCAGCGCCGCGGCGACGAAGGCTTCGGCGAAGGCAACTTCAAGGCCCTGTTCGAGTCGCTGGAACGCGACCAGATCGAACGCGGCACGCTCAAGGTCGAGGCCTGACCGGCATCGGCCTTCCCTGACCGGCAGCCCTTGACGGGCACAGCCGGGTCCGGAAACGCGCACACCACCTTCGCGGCAGTCACCCTGCCGCGCGGGTGGTGACGTCCCCCAGGCCCAAGCGTTCGACTCAATACAAGCCAGAAACGCGGGCCCGCATTCCATGAGAATGGGTAGAGGAAACAACTGAATGCATGCAAGCAGCAATGACGGCACGCTCAAGCGCGGCCTGAAGAACCGGCATATCCAGCTGATCGCGCTGGGTGGCGCCATCGGCACCGGCCTTTTCCTGGGCATCGCCCAGACCATTAAGATGGCGGGCCCCTCGGTCCTGCTGGGCTATGCGATCGCCGGCATCGTGGCGTTCTTCATCATGCGCCAGCTGGGCGAGATGGTGGTGGACGAGCCCGTTGCCGGCTCGTTCAGCTACTTCGCCGACAAATACTGCGGCCACTTCGCCGGCTTCCTGTCGGGCTGGAACTACTGGGTGCTGTACATCCTGGTGAGCATGGCCGAGCTTTCGGCCGTTGGCATCTACGTGCAGTACTGGTGGCCCGAGATCCCGACCTGGGTCTCGGCGCTGGCCTTCTTCGTGATCATCAACGCGATCAACCTGTCGAGCGTGAAATCCTTCGGCGAGATGGAGTTCTGGTTCTCGATCATCAAGGTCGCGGCCATCATCGGCATGATCGGCTTCGGCGGCTACCTGCTGGTGTCCGGCAATGCCGGCCCGCAAGCGAGCGTGGCCAACCTGTGGCAGCACGGCGGCTTCTTCCCCAACGGCATGGGCGGCCTGGTGATGGCCATGGCGGTGATCATGTTCTCGTTCGGCGGGCTGGAGCTGGTGGGCATCACCGCGGCCGAGGCGGATTCGCCCGAGAAGACCATCCCCAAGGCCACCAACCAGGTGATCTACCGCATCCTGATCTTCTACGTGGGCGCGCTGGCAGTGCTGCTGTCGCTGTACCCGTGGGAGAACGTGGTCACCGGCGGCAGCCCGTTCGTGCTGATCTTCCACGCGCTGAACAGCAACTGGGTGGCCAATGTGCTGAACGTGGTGGTGCTGACTGCGGCGCTGTCGGTCTACAACAGCGGCGTGTACTGCAACAGCCGCATGCTGTACGGCCTGGCCCAGCAAGGCAACGCCCCCAAGGCGCTGCTCAAGGTCAACCAGCGCGGCATTCCGCTGACGGCACTGGCGTTCTCGGCCGTGGCCACCGCGGCCTGCGTGGTGATCAACTACTTCATGCCCGGCAAGGCGTTTGAGATGCTGATGGGCCTGGTGGTGTCGGCGCTCATCATCAACTGGGCGATGATCAGCCTGATCCACCTGAAGTTCCGCGCCGACAAGCGCCGCGCGGGCCAGGCCACGAAGTTCCAGAGCTGGGGCTATCCGCTCACCAACTACCTGTGCCTGGTGTTCCTGGCCGGCATCCTGGTGGTGATGTACCTGACGCCTGGCCTGCGCCTCTCGGTCTACCTGATCCCGGTGTGGCTGGTGGTGCTCGGCGTGAGCTACCTGGTGCGCCAGAAAAACGCGGCCGCCGCGCTGCAAAGCGGCGTGGCCGCCCAGCAACTGCGCTGAGCGGCAAGGCGGCGCCTGCAGGCTGCGGGCGCCGCCGGTTAGAATTCAGGCTGCGCGACGCCCCCTGCGCCGCGGCAGCTGCCCCCCGACCCAATTCCATCGCACCCCATGTTTGCACACATCGAGGCATTTCCCGGCGATCCGATCCTCTCGCTCAACGAGGACTTCCAGCGCGACCCGCGTACCGACAAGGTCAACCTGAGCATCGGCATCTACTTTGACGACGAGGGCCGCCTGCCGGTGATGCAGGCCGTGGCCAAGGCCGAAGCCGCGCTGCTGGCCGACATGGGCCCGCGCCCCTACCTGCCGATGTCGGGCCTGGTGGCCTACCGCAACGCGGTGCAGGCGCTGGTGTTCGGCGAAGACTCGCCGGCGCGCGCCGCCGGCCGCATCGCCACGCTGCAGACGCTGGGCGGCTCGGGCGCGCTGCGCGTGGGCGCTGATTTCCTCAAGCGCTACTACCCGCAGGCGCAGGTGTGGATCAGCGATCCCAGCTGGGAAAACCACCGCGTGGTGTTCGAGCGCGCCGGCTTCACCGTCAATACCTACCCGTACTATGACGACGCCACCGGCGGCCTGAAGTTCGACGCGATGATGGACGCGCTGCGCGCCATCCCCGCGGGCAGCATCGTGCTGCTGCACGCCTGCTGCCACAACCCGACCGGCGTGGACCTGAACCAGGACCAGTGGCGCCAGCTGATCGCGCTGCTCAAGGCCAACCAGCTGCTGCCGTTTGTCGACATGGCCTACCAGGGCTTTGGCGCAGGCCTGGAAGACGACGCCTTCGCCATCCGCGAGCTGGTGGCGCAGGATGTGCCCTGTCTGGTGGCCAACTCGTTCTCGAAGAACTTCTCGCTGTACGGCGAGCGCTGCGGCGGCCTGAGCGTGTTCTGCAACACCGCCGGCGAAGCCGCCAACGTGCTGGGCCAGCTGACCGGCGCGGTGCGCGCCAACTACAGCAACCCGCCCACGCACGGCGCGCGCGTGGTGGCCAAGGTGCTGACCACGCCCGAGCTGCGCCAGCTGTGGGAAGAAGAACTGGCCCAGATGTGCAACCGCATCGCGCGCATGCGCGAGGCGATCCACCACAACCTGCGCGACCATGTCAGCGGCGAGGCCCTGTCGCGCTACCTGACCCAGCGCGGCATGTTCACCTACACCGGCCTCACCGCCGACCAGGCCGAGCGCCTGCGCGAGCAGCACGGCGTGTACCTGCTGCGCTCGGGCCGCATGTGCGTGGCCGGGCTGAACGAGCGCAATGTCGGCATCGTGGCCAAGGCCATCGGGAGTGTGCTGCAGGGCTAAACCTGACGGCAGACGGCATTACCAGGCGGCGCCTTCGGGCGCCGTTTTTTTTGCGGCGCATGGGACGCGCCAGCGTAATTTCTACAACAAACGCCGTGGAGTTTTTGACTTTCCAGCCACGGCTTCCCCTGGCTTTCCTCAGGCCATCGCCACGGCCATCCCCGGCACTGAACTTGCAGCCTTCCTGCATCCCAGGCGCCGTCCCCCACCGTGCCGGAGTCCCCACAGAAGGCCCGCAAATGTCCGAAGACAAGGCCCCCGCCCAGTGCAGCACCGCCCTGCCCCCCGGCGCCGCTGCCCGCCCGGTCACGCTGCATATCAACGGCAAGCCCTGCACGCTGCAGCTGGAGCCCCGCTGCACGCTGCTTGACGCGCTGCGCGAAGTGATCCACCTGACCGGCGCCAAGAAGGGCTGCGACCGCGGCCAGTGCGGCGCCTGCACGGTGCTGGTTGACGGGCGGCGCATCAACGCCTGCCTGACGCTGGCGGTGATGCAGGAAGGCCGCCAGATCACCACCATCGAAGGCCTGGCCAGCGGCGACACGCTGCATCCGATGCAGGCCGCCTTCATCGCGCACGACGCGCTGCAGTGCGGCTTCTGCACGCCCGGCCAGATCTGCTCTGCGGTGGGCATGCTGGCCGAGGCGCAGGCCGGTGAGGCGAGCGCGGTCCAGTCGCTGCGCCCGGCGGCCCTGCCGCTCAGCGACGATGAAATCCGCGAGCGCATGAGCGGCAACCTGTGCCGCTGCGGCGCCTACCCCAATATCGTTGCCGCGGTCCGCGAGGTCTGCAACCGGCACGGCAGCCGCTGAGGACCGGGCATGAATCCTTTTTCCTATGAACGGCCCGAGTCTGTCGACGACGCCATGCGCCTGGGCGGCCAGCCGGGGGCGCGCTATGTCGCCGGTGGCACCAACCTGCTCGACCTGGTCAAGGCCGGCGTGGAAGCGCCACGGCTGCTGGTAGATGTCAGCCGGCTGCCGCTGGCCCAGGTGGCAGCGCTGCCCGACCGCGGCCTGCGCATCGGCGCGATGGTCAGCAACACTGATGCGGCCAACCACCCACTGGTGCGCGAACGCTATCCGCTGCTGGCGCAAGCGCTGCTGGCGGGCGCCTGCGGGCAACTGCGCAATATGGCCACGGTGGGCGGCAACCTGCTGCAGCGCACGCGCTGCCACTACTTCTACGATCCCGGCTTCCCCGCCTGCAACAAGCGCAAGCCCGGCTCCGGCTGCGGCGCGCGCGATGGCATCAACCGCATCCACGCCATCCTGGGCGCAAGCGAGCAATGCATCGCCGTGCATCCGTCCGATATGTGCGTGGCACTGGCCGCGCTGGAAGCCGTGGTCGTGGTACGCGCCACCACCGGCGAGCGCCGCATCCCCATGGGCGACTTCCACCGGCTGCCTGGCGACACGCCGCAATGCGACACCATGCTGGCGCCGGGCGAGCTGATCGTCGCCATCGACCTGCCGCCTTCGCCCTATGCCGCCCATGCCCACTACCTGAAGGTGCGCGACCGCGCCAGCTTTGCCTTTGCGCTGGTCTCGGTGGCCGCGGCGCTGGAAATCGACAGCAACACCGTGCGCAGCGCCCGCCTGGCGCTGGGCGGCGTGGCGCACAAGCCGTGGCGCGTGCCGGCGGCGGAGCGGGCCCTGGCGGGCCGTCCGCTGAGCGCGCACAGCGCCGCCGAAGCCGCGCGGCTGCTGCTTGATGGCGCGCATCCCTATGCCCACAACGCTTTCAAGGTGGGACTGGCGCAACGTGCCGTGCTGCGCGCGCTGCAGGTCGCCAGCCGGCCGCAAGGAGCCTCAGCATGAGCGTAACCGGGGCCCCCCTCGACCGTGTCGACGGCATCCCAAAGGTCACCGGCCGCGCCCGCTATACCGCCGACCATCCGCTGCAGGGCCTGGCCCATGCGGTGATGGTGACCAGCACCATCCCCTGCGGCGAGATCACGTCGATGGACACCGCCGCCTGTGAGCGCATGCCAGGCGTGCGGCTGGTGATGACACCCTTCAATGCACCGCACCTGCCCAAGGGCGGAAAGGCCGCCGCGGACATTGCCACGGCCGGGCACGTCATGAGCCTGCTGCAGGACACCGCCATCCACTACAACAACCAGCCCATCGCCGTGGTCGTGGCCGACACCCTGGAGCAAGCGCGCGACGCCGCCCGCTGCCTGCCGGTGCAATACCGGCGCGCCGACGCCGTGCTGGACTTTGCGCAGGCCCGCACACAGGCACGCAAACCCGACGAGGACGAGGACGGATCGGCCGACAGCCATCGCGGCGATCCTGACGCCGGCCTGCGCAGCGCCGCCGCCGTGGTCGACACGGTCTACACCACGCCGATGGAAAACCATAACCCGATGGAGCCGCACGCCACCATCGCCGTCTGGGACGGCGGCGAGTTGACGCTGTACGACGCGACGCAATACGTCACCGGCGTCCGCAAGGTCGCATCGGCCACGTTCGGCATTCCCATGGAGAAGGTTCGCGTGATCTGCCCATACGTAGGCGGCGGTTTCGGCTGCAAGGGCTCGGTATGGTCCCACGTGATGCTGGCCGCGATGGCGGCGCGGCAGGCGGGCTGCCCGGTGAAGCTGGTGGTGGACCGGACGCAGATGTTCGGCACCGTAGGCGCGCGGCCCCTGACTGAGCAGCATCTGGTCGCTGCCGCGGCACAGGACGGCGCGCTGAGCGCAATCCGCCACGATGTGACCGCCGGCACCTCGATGATCGAAGACTGGCTTGAATCCGCGGCGCTGATCACGCGCCGGCTCTATGCCTGCCCCAACCTGCAGACCAGCCAGCGGCTGGTCAAGCTGAACATCGGCACCCCCACTTTCATGCGGGCGCCGGGCGAAGCCACTGGCAGCTTTGCGCTGGAATGCGCGCTGGACGAGCTGGCGGAACAGCTCGGCATCGACCCGGTCGCGCTGCGCCTGCGCAACCACGCCGATACCGACCCTGAGAAGCAGTTGCCGTTTTCCAGCAAATCGCTGCGTGAATGTTATCGGGAGGCCGCCGAGCGCTTCGACTGGGCGCGCCGCAACCCCGAACCGCGTTCGATGCACGCCAACGGCAAGCTGGTGGGCCTGGGCATGGCCACCGCGACCTATCCCACCTATCGTTCGGGCGCCAGCGCGATGGTGCGCCTGCTGCCGGACGGCACCGCACTGGTACGCTCCGGCTCGCAAGACCTCGGCACGGGCACCTATACGGTCATGACGCAGGTCGCAGCCGACGCACTGGGGCTGCCGCCCGAGCGCGTGCGCTTTGAACTGGGCGACACGGCCTTCCCCGAGGCCCCGGTGTCGGGGGGCTCGCAGTCGGTCGCCAGCGTCGCGCCTGCCGTGCAGCAAGCAGCCGCGGCCGCGCGCGGGCAACTGATCCGGCAAGCCGTGGCGGACCCGGCCTCGCCGCTGTCGGGCGTGCCGGCGAAAGACGTGGAGATTGCCGACGGCTGGCTGCAACGCCGCTCCGATCCGACGCAGCGCGAACCCGTGTCCGCGCCGATCACCCGCGCAGGTGGCCACGCGATCGAAGCGCGGGCCAGCGCCAAGCCCGGCAAGGAGCGGAAGCAATACGCAATGCACGCCTTTGGCGCGGTCTTTGCAGAGGTCCATGTCGATCCAGACCTGGGCGAGATCCGCGTCCGCCGCATCGTCGCCAGCTACGGCGTGGGCCGGCTGCTGAACCGCAAGACCGCGCACAGCCAGCTCAAGGGCGGCATTATCTGGGGCATCGGCATGGCGCTGCATGAGAAGACCGAGCTGGATCCCGTCACCGGGCGCGTGGCCAATGCCAACCTGGCCGAGTACCACGTGCCGGTCAATGCCGACGTCGGCACCATCGACGTGACAGTGGTGGACGAGGACGATCCACATATCAACGCGCTGGGCACCAAGGGCATCGGCGAGATCGGCATCGTCGGCGTGGCCGCGGCCATCGCCAATGCCGTGTACCATGCCACCGGCCGGCGCGTACGGGACCTGCCGATTACGCTGGACAAGCTGCTGGACTGAGACCCGCCCAGGCCCCGGGTGGTTGCGCTGGCCGCCATCCAATGGAAAGATGTGGCCCACGGGCCCCGCGCCCGCAACCTGACTGCCCGCCTGGCGGGCTTGGAGGCTGCCGTGACCGAGCTCTACCCCAAGCGTCCGTCCTCGTGCATTGCCCTGCTGCTGGCCGCCGGCGCCGTCCTGGCCCCGGGCCTGGCCAGCGCCCAGACCCCGGCACCGCTGGCGGAATGGCAGTTCTCCGCCGGCATTCCGCTCCAGAAGCTGTTTGAAGACACCGTCCCCGACTGGCAAGTCCGGCTCGGCGCCGCGGCCATGGTGCGGCCGCGCTACGACGGCTCGTCGGAATACATCGTCATCGGCGGGCCCAGCATCGATATCCGCTACCGCGACCTGGCCTTTGCTTCGATCGGCGAAGGACTGGGCGTGAACCTGCTGCGGGGCAAGAACTGGCGCGCGGGGATCGCGCTGACCTACAACCTTGGACGGCGCGCAAAGGAGGATTCGCCGCACCTGGACGGCATGGGCAATATCAACCCGGCGCCGGAAGGCAAGCTGTTCGCGGAATACGCGGTCTCGAAGGAATTCCCGCTGGTGCTGCGCATCGACGCGCGCCGCAGCCTGGGCGGCAGCGACGGCTGGGTCGGCGATATCGGCGCCTATATGCCGCTGCCGGGCAGCTCCGAAAAATTCTTCTGGTTTGCCGGCCCCACCGTGACGCTGGCCGACTCGCGCTATATGAACGCCTGGTACGGCGTCAGCGACTCGCAGGCCCGCGCCGGGCGGCCCGCCTACCATGCGCGCGGCGGCATCAAGTCCTACGGCTTCGGCGTCAGCGCGGTGTGGTATTTCAACAAGCACTGGTTTGCCACCAGCGACATCGCGATCTCGCAGCTGGCCGGCGATGCGGCGGACAGCCCGATCACGCGCAAGTCGACCAACGGGGTCTTCGACCTGTCGATCAACTACGAATTCTGAGCCGGATCGTCAGCCGCGCCGTGCGGCTATCGCACAGTGGATGGCTGGCGTCCGCGATTTGGACGGTATTGCCCCGGAACCTCAATACTGCGTCCCGCATAATTGGCCGACCGGAATATCCGGCCGCAGCATCCCCGCCAGGGGATAGTCGAAGAAGCCAAGGAAGGAGATGTAGTTGAAGTCCAGCATCAAGCATCGCGTATCGCGCAGCGCGCGTTTAGCCGCCATGGCCATTGCCGGCCTGGCCGCCGCCCACACCGCCCCCACTGCCCTCGCCGCCGAAGCGTGGCCGGCCAAGCCGATCAAGGTAATCGTGCCTTACACGCCTGGCGGCTCCACCGACACCGTCTCGCGCGTCGTGTTCGAAAGAGTCTCGCAGCGGCTGGGCCAGCCGATCATCATCGAGAACAAACCCGGCGCCAACAGCACCCTGGGCGTCGGCGTGGCCGCGCGCTCGGCGCCGGACGGCTACACCTTCGTGTCGGTGCTGGCCGCCTACAGCGCGAACATGTCGCTGTATTCCAAGCTCAGCTACAAGCCCACGGACCTGGTGCCGGTGGCGGAAATGGCCGAGCTGCCGCTGTTCCTGTTCTCCAGCAAGAAGCTGCCGGTCAAGACCGTCGCCGAACTGGTCGACTACGGCAAGAAGCACCCCGACACGCTGACCTTCGGTTCCAGCGGCGTCGGCAGCTCCGCGCACCTGACGGGCGAGCGCCTGGCGATGGAATCGAAGCTCAAGCTGACCCACGTGCCGTACAACGGCAGCGCGCCGATCCTGCCCGCGCTAGTGTCCGGCGAAGTCTCCGTGGCCTTCGACCCGCTGCTGGTGCCGATGCCGCATGTGAAGTCGGGCAAGATCAATGTGCTGGCCGTGGCCTCCGCCAAGCGCTGGCCCGGCGAGCCCAACATCCCGACCATGGAAGAAGCAGGTTTCCCCGGCTTCGTGATGAGTTCGTGGACCGGGCTGATGGCGCCGGCTGGCACGCCGCAACCGATCGTGGCCCGCATGGCCAAGGAAATCGCCGCGGCCACGCGCAGCCCGGAGGTCACGAAGAAGCTGACCGACCTGGGATTTGTGCCGGTAGGCGGTACGCCTGAGGAGTTCCGCAAGCTGATCGAGCGCGATACTACGCGCTATGCGGAGATTGTTAAGGCGGGGAAGATTACGCTGGATTGAGGTTGCAGACCGCAATACATGCCCGGGTATAAACGTGGCGAGCTACCAGGCTCGCCATGTTTTTTTTGGATGGCGACTTCCGAGGTAAATGAAGGTCTCTTGTCGACTGAAAAGGAACGCTGCTTCGCTGGTTAATACTCAATAGGCTCTCGTGAACCCGCCATCGTGCAGCAGGTTCACGCCAGTCATGTGATCGGAGAAGGGGGATAACAAGACTTCGACCGCCAGGGCGACCTCCTCAGGCCTTCCATACTTTCGCAAGGGGATGTTCAATGTTTCCTCGGCTAACCGTTCAGAGAAGGTCACGCCAGCCTTGGTGGCGCGCAGGTCGATCGATGCCACATAGTCTGGGGTCAGGGTGCCACCGAGGGAGAGGGTATTGACGTGAATTCCTCGTTCGCCCATCGCGAAAGCGAGCGTCTTGGCCTGAGCCAGCCAGGCACAACGCAGGACATTGCTGGTGGCGTAGTTTCCAAGGGCTTGCACTGAGGTGATGGCAGAAATGATGACAATTTTTGCCCCGCGTCCTTGGGAAGGATCTGGCCGCATTGTGGAGATCGCGCTCTTAAGGAGTTCGAGGGGGCCGATAAAGTTGCTCTGGAACAATTGTCGCCACATGTCCGCCGGAGGCTGGCAATCGCCGGTGGGCCGCATTTGCGGGGGCATCAATACGACGCCGTCGAGAACGGTTCCGTCCGTCGCAAGCTCATGGGAAAAAGATGCGATAGAGGCATCACTGGACATGTCGACGGAGATCCAGCGATGTGACGGGAGGCCCGGCCTGTCCAGCGCCGCGCAAGCGGCTTGCAGCTTGCTAATGTCGCGCGCGGCAAGAATCAGCGAATAGCCTGAGTTCGCCAGCCGTAAGCAGACGGCGCTCCCGATGCCTCCGGTAGCACCCGTCACCAGGACTACCTTGCTTGTCTCGGACATGTCGCTCTCCTTCGGTAGCCTGGTGACAGGCTTGCCATGCCCACGCAGCACGCCAGACAGGCCGATTGGCAGACATTCTGCAGGACATTCCGAACTGGACGGGCACGCCCGTCCCCGCCTGTGTCCGTTAGTTATAGTGGACGCGGCGTGTCGCCGGCGGAAGTAACTCCAACCGAGCTGTCAGCTGCCCTTCCGGATACTGGAGGCATGCAATGCCCTGACGTCTTTCCTACGGCTGCGAATCCGGCCCGCGGCGCAGACTGACCGCCTCGCTAAGCATGTCCAGCACCGCCACCGAGTCGTCCCACCCGATGCAGGCGTCGGTGATGCTCTGCCCGTATGACAACGCGGAAGGACTGTGCACGCCCGGGGTGAACTTCTGTGCGCCGGGGAACAGATGGCTTTCGACCATTACCCCGAAAATGGAGTCACTGCCGCCGCTTATCTGTTGCGCCACGTCCCGCGCGACATCGACCTGCCGCAGGTGTTGTTTGCTGCTGTTGGCGTGGCTGCAATCCACCATCAGCGAGTTGCCGAGCCCGGCCGCTTCCAGTTCCCTGCAGGCGGCCGCCACGGAATCCGCATCGTAGTTCGGGGCCTTGCCGCCACGGAGAATGACGTGGCAGTCCGGGTTGCCCTTGGTATGCACCGTCGCCACCTGCCCGTTCTTGTGCACGCCCAGGAAGTGATGTGGACGCGATGCGGCCTGGATAGCGTCGATGGCAATCCTGATGTTGCCGTCAGTGCCATTCTTGAAGCCAATCGGTGCTGAAATGCCCGAAGCCAGCTCGCGGTGCACCTGGCTCTCGGTGGTGCGGGCACCAATCGCGCCCCAGCAGATCAGGTCGCCTATGTACTGGGGCGAGATCACGTCCAGGAACTCGCCGGCCGCCGGCAACCCGAGGCGATTGATATCAACCAGCAGGCTGCGCGCGATGCGCAGGCCCTCGTCGATGCGATAGCTTTCGTCCAGATACGGGTCGTTGATCAGTCCTTTCCAGCCCACCGTGGTACGCGGCTTCTCGAAGTACACACGCATCACGATCTCCAGGGTCCCGGCGTAGCGCTGGCGCTGCTCCATCAGCCGCCGTGCGTACTCGAGTGCCGCCTGCGGGTCGTGGATCGAGCAAGGTCCCATGATCACAAGCAGCCGGCCATCCTTGCCATGCAGAATGCGCGAGATGCGCTGGCGCGTCTGGGTGACCAGGGATTCGACCGGCGTGCCCCGGATGGGGAAGAAACGGATCAGGTGTTCAGGCGGGGGCAGCGGAATGATGTCTTCGACGCGGGCGTCGTCAGTCACGCTGGTGCGGTCCGGCGGCGCCTGCCAACCCTCGGCAATGGTCAACGGAGATTTCTGTGGATCATTCATGGCTAGCTCCTGGAGAACTGGGACAGGAAGACCGCCGGCGGGTGCCAGTCAGGCGCAGCAGCGGAATCCGGAATATGTCGTTGCGATGCGGCAGGTAGCGACGGCGACGGCTCCTGAGGGACGGCCCAGGCGCGCTGGTGCGCGTCAGCAAACGCCGCATCCAGCCAGGACCTGGCTATTCTCACCCCCTCAGCCCTTATCGTCATGCATCCTCCCGAGGCCACTGTCGTGATTATCAGCCCGGCGCTGCGCAAAGCCAACCATGGCGATTGGCAAACCAGCCAATCAGCGGTCCCGGCTTTTGCGGGGGAACTACGATGTCAGGCCGCCCGCCGAATGCCCATCGCCGGGGCAAGACGGCAGCCGTGCGCGCCACGAAGCTTGGCTCGAAAGCCGTCTGTGTCGCGTGCTGCGATTTGGGGAAGATCAAGCCGTTGACGCCCGGGTCGGAGTGGATTATCGAATCGATCTCACGACATGCCAACCGAAGATCCGCACTTCCTTAAAATCGCGCTCGCCCACCGGACATGTCAAAGACAGCGCCTGCATTAAAGCGGCTGGCGTCCGAACATAGCCACGCTACCAGGTGCGCAGCCTCGGCCGGATCACCCAGGCGCCCGGCCGGGCTATCAGCAACCATGGCCGCCACCTCGTGGCTGCCGAGCGCGTGAATCATGTCGGTATCCATGGGCCCGGGTGCCACGCAATTAACATAGATGTTGCGCTTCACCAGTTCGCGGCCGATTGCTTTGGTTAGAACGACCACGCCGCCGCTGGCCGCGGAGTATGCAGCCAGCCCCGCCAGCCCCTCCTTGCCAGCCAGCGAGCCCATATTGATGATGCGGCCACCTCCCCAGCGCAACATGTGCGGCAACATCGCCTGCACGACGTACATGGTCCCTAGGAGATTCACGGCGATGATGCGATGCCATTGTGAGGCTTCGTGATTCTCGAATGGCTGCATTGGGCCAAGGTAGCCGGCAGCGTTGACCAGGATGTCGAAGCGATATCCCGCATCGACCAGTCGCGCCAGCGCCAGCCCCACCTGCCCGGCATCGGAGACATCGACGACCTCAGTGCTGGCACCTTCCATCTGGAACGGCACGATATCCCAAGCATGCACACGCGCACCACTGTCGATCAGTTGCGCAACGATCGCCCGACCGAGCCCCTTTGCACCGCCGGTCACCAGCGCTGCCTTCCCCGATAGATCATAGATATTTGACACGGCATCCCCAGCGCGCCATGGCTGCGTAGAAGCGGTAGCGCGCACGGCAGACGCCGCCCCCGCTTTATGACGCAGGCAATACCCTGAGCCTTGCCTCGTCGCGTCATCGGCGACAGGACTTGCCATGCAACCCACCCGCCGATCCCTACGGTACTAGCCCTCGTCGGGCATGCTCTGTTCGCTTCCAGACAAATACTTGCATGGTCGAAGGCGGCCACACAGACATGGTGTTCGCCGGCCGTCAGATGTCAGCGGAGTCCCTCTCGCGGTCGTCAATCTGCGCCACCGTGGGCGATGAAGCTCAATAACGGCCCAGACCGTGACCAGCTAGCTGCCAGTCGACGTGTAGTGGCGCAGCCCGATACGCCATGCGCCGATGGCCGCCAGGAGAAAAACGAAACCCGTCAACGGTGACACCAGCCCTGTCCAGGTCGGCGCACCGATCGGATCAGGCTTGCCCAATATCGCCAACGCAGGGTAGTAGGCGACGCAGGCCAGCGGCACAGCAAAGGTCAGCACGTACCGGAACCACCGCGCATACAAGGCCACCGGATATTGCGTCGCCTGTACGCCACCGTATGTGAGCACATTGGCGATCTCGAGGCTCTCGATGGTCCAGAAGGACAGCGTACCCTGCAACACGAGAATGCCAAGAAACAGCGCCACGCCGCCTGCGACCGCAAACAGGGCAATGGCGATTGATGCCGGTGTCCACGCGATGCCCACCTGCACCGTTGCAAAGGCCAACACCATCAGCGCTTGCAGCAATCGCCCCAGGCGGCTGATGCGGACGTCATGCCCCATTAATTGCAGAGCCAAAGGGCGGGGCCGCAATAGCAAGCGGTCGAATTCGCCGGTACGCAAAAAGGTCGTGCCCAGCACGTCGAATCCGCGCCCGATGGCATCGGCGATGGCGAACATGCAGTTCACCAACCCGTAGAACAGCGCCACTTCGCCGATTCGCCACCCCTGCACGTCGCCGAAGCGGTCGAACAGGGCCCAGACCGCGATCACCTCGATCCCGGTGGCAAGAAACTGACCCAGCGTGAGCATCAGCGCCGACGCGGGATAGCGCGCCTGGCTGCTCAGCGAGGCCATCGCAAGGCGGACGAACAATGCCAGCGAGCCCATGCGCCTCATCCGCCTTGCACGTAGAGCCGGCGCATCGTTCGGCTCATGGCCGCATGGCCGGCAGCGACCAGCAGCACGATCCACAGGCATTGAAGGCCCAATCCGGCGACCGCTTCCGCGCCGCCGAGTTGCCCGAAGTAGATGCGCGCCGGAATATCCATCACGCCAGCCAACGGTTGCATCAGCAGCACGGTTTGCCAGGCGTCGGGGAGCAGCGCCAGAGGCAGCAGGTTGCCTGAGAACACGACCACGACCGGCCCCGCCAGCGCATTGATGCCTCGTTCATTGAGCGCCGCAGCCGCCGCGATGTTGAGCAGCATCACAAGCGAGGTGGACAACAGCAGCGCAAACAGCATCGAGACGATGAAGCCCATGCCCGCTGCCGGCCCCGCGGGCGGCTGCAAGGCCCAGTCGCCAAACCCGGCCAATGGCAGCGCGATACCCGCAAACGCGGCCATCAACGCCATGCGCGGCAGCACGCGCGCCGCGATCCACCCGGCCGAGCGCGCAAACCACAGCGCATAGGCATCCACCGGCCGCAGCCTGTCGTAGGCCACCGCGCCGGTGCGCACCGCCTGCGCGACTTCCGGATCGCCCAACCACGGCAGCAGCGCGAGCAGGCCTTGAGCCAGCCATGTATAGGTGATGGCCTGTGCGAGCGACAGCGGCGCACTCGCCGCCGCGCTGCCGTAGAACGCCACCAGAATCATGACCTTGATACCACCCCACCAGCACTGCGTAAGGAAACCCGCGTAGGCCGCCACCCGGTACTGCAGCATCTGCAGGAACCGGCACCTGAACGCCGCGAGATGGGGACGCACGAGTTCGCGCGGCGCCATCATGGACTAGGCCTCGGCCGCGCCGTGCATCGCGTAGAAGCGCGCGATGACGGCCTCGATGGTCATGCCCTCGTCCTCCGCGTCCTCGGGGAGGCCCTCGTCCAGGCGGCGTGCAGCCACCACCTGCGACCGCAACGCCTCGACCGCGCAGTCGGCCAGCACGCGGCCGTGGCCAATGACGATCACCCGCCTGGCCAGCGCCTCGATGTCATGCATGTCGTGCGTGGTCAGCAGCACGGTAGTGCCGCGTTCCTGGTTGGCGCGCCGCACGAAGTCACGGACCGCGAGCTTGGAAGGCGCATCCAGCCCGATGGTGGGCTCGTCCAGGAACAGGATGTCGGGCTCATGCAGCAACGCCGCCGCGATCTCGGCGCGCATGCGCTGCCCCAGCGACAGCTGGCGCACAGGCTGGTCGAGCAGGCGTTCGAGATGCAACAGCGCGACCAGTTCGTCGCGCGTACGGGCAAAGCGCACCGGGTCGACCCGATAGATGTCGCGCAGCAGCGCGAATCCCTCACCGACCGGAAGATCCCACCAGAGCTGCGTGCGCTGCCCGAACACCACGCCGATGCGCGCCACATGCCGCTCGCGGTCATCGAACGGGACGCGTCCGTCGATTTCAACGCGGCCGCCGTCTGGCCGCAAGATGCCCGCAAGAATCTTGATGGTGGTCGATTTGCCCGCACCGTTCGGGCCAATGAAGCCCAGCAGTTCCCCGCGCTGCAGTTCGAACGACACCCCGGCCAGCGCATCGACCGTGCGATAGCGCGGCCGCACCAGCGCGCGCAACGCACCGAGCACGCCCGGGTCGCGCTCGTGGATGCGGTAGGTCTTTCGTAGATGACTGACGACGATCTGGGGCATGGCTGGGCACGATGAGGGCGGGGGATTTTACACGAAGTGCGGGCCGTGGCCTACCCCCCCTTTCCGATCTCGCGACCGCGGTGCGGCTGTGGGACTGCTTGCCTTGCCACGAAAATCTGTGGAGGAGTCCCGCTATCTAAGGTGAACGAAGGTCTCTTGTCGACCCAAAGCGGCCATTGACGTTCCTGTTCGAGGCAGCATGACACTTGCACGGCCGCGACTCATCACGCTATTTCTTCTTCGACACAATCGCCGCCAACTTTGGCCAACGCATTCAGCAACCCTGTTCGCAGCGTGATCAACGCAAGACTCTTTGCGTCGAGTTCGGCGAGTTTTGCTTGCAGGCACGCGACCTTTTGGTCAACGCCGAACGTCGGACTTTCCCATACATGGACAACGTCGCCAATTTCCGCCAGCGTGAAGCCCAACTCCTTCGCGTGGACGATCAGCCGTATCCGCTGTAACGAAAGTTCGGAATAGCGCTTGTAAGTGTTCGTCGCGTTAGGTTGTGTTGGTTTGTCCAGCAGACCCATACGTTCGTAGTAACGGACGGTGTCGCGCGATACACCCGCCCTCTTGCATAGCTCGCCGATGCGCATGCTGCCTCCAATCAATGTCGTGGAACGACATTTACGCTTGACCGTTGCCTATAGTCAACGGTTTAGAGTGCAACTCCCGTTCCACTCCATCAGCAAGCTATGAGCAAATCTTTCAATTTTGGCGGAAAAACAGCACTCGTCACCGGTGCATCGTCGGGTATCGGGCGCGCGTTTGCCTATGCGTTGGCCGAACGCGGTGCGAGACTCCTGCTGGTCGCACGCTCTCACGACAAGCTGCGCAATCTGGCCGCAGAACTGCGACGCGACTATGCGTGCGACGCCGATTTTCTGACGGTCGACCTGAGCGCGGCCAACGCCGTCGACACGATCGATCTTCATCTGAAGCAGACCGGCACGGTCGTCGATGTGCTAATCAACAATGCGGGCTTCGCAGCTTACGGGCGCTTTGAAACGATTCCGTTGACGTGCCAGCGCGATGAAGTTCTGGTGAACTGCATCGCCGCGATCGAGCTGACTCATCTTCTGCTGCCGGGGATGCAAGCGCGATCCGACGGCGCAGTCATCAACGTCGCGTCAACCGCGGCATTCCAGCCCGATCCGTATATGGCCGTCTACGGCGCGACGAAGGCCTTTCTCCTGTCATTTTCGGAAGCTGTTTGGGCTGAGAACCGGCATCGGGGCATCCGGGTCGTCGCGCTATGTCCTGGCGCGACGCAAACGGCCTTTTTCGACGTTGTTGGCGCGAAGGAGGCTGCTGTCGGCGTGCCGATGCCGGTCGCGAACGTGGTGCAGGATGCCTTGTGGGCGCTCGATCGCAATCTGAGCTATTGGGTTGTGGGGGGGCGAAATCGACTGCTGGCGAACTTGCAGAGACTACTGAGCCGCCAGATGTCGGCTCGGCTCGTTGAAAAAATCCTTCGGCCAAGAGAAGTTCAGGATCTCGCGGCAACAGATCTCAAGGCGTAGGGCTGCGCCGTTTCCAGATGGTAGTCTCGACGTCGCGATCCTCAGATCGTCTTCGGCGGATAGCGAACGGCTGCAACTGGCCGACAAGCGACCTCCGCCGATCACTACTCGAACAGCTGCTGACCCGCGCAACGGATGAGCAGCGCTGGACGGCAAACGGCGTGAGCCAGCTGGTCTCGCGCCGATTGCCTCTTCCGGATGGTCGACGGCAGCCTCAAAGAGGCTGGGCGGCCCACCAGCGATGCAAGCTGCAGATCCGCACGAGATCCGGAGCTTCGAGGCGATTTGCCATCACCGCGCAAAACTGCGATCCGGCACGCATTCCGGCCCGACCGCAGCGACCGGACGCTCAGCCGAGCCCGGTTGCCATCGCCGGGTCCGTCACGCCATGCTGGCCGGTCTCCAGGCGACCTGCGAAGCGCCGTTCGAATCCGCTTTCGGCTTCCGTGACCGTGAAGTCGTACCAGTTGCCGCTCTCCTGCAGCGGCCAGTGGTGCTCCACCTCGGCGCCGGCCGTGATATGGAGTTGCCACGGACCGTCATTACGATAAGCGTTGGGCGTCACCACCAGCGTCAGCGGCTTGCCGCCACCGTTGACTGCGCCCTTGCCGTCGTTGCGCGCCGACAGGTAGACACTGCCCTTGTCCAGGTCGTAGCAGACGCGTACCTCAGGGGCATCGGCCATGGCGTCCGCAGGCAGCTGGCCCTTGAACATGCGCACGAAGCCGTTAGGCCCGTAGACCGCCAGGTCATAGCGCCCGTTGTCCGAGGTGCGCGCATCCCATTCATCGTCCAGCGTCTTGCCGGGCTCGACCGTGTAGCGGCGCGGAATCTGGTCCAGATGGAGCCGGTCGTAGACATGGAAGACCGTGCCCTGCTCCCCCGTATTGCTGAAGATCAGCTTCAGCTTGCCTATGGTGGGCTCGGCCTGCGCACTCGCATGGAGGACATAGGGCAGCGCGCGCGAATACTTGGTGCCAGTCTCCTGGAACAGCGACGCCGGCACGGCCGGTGCCGCCGCCTTGGGTTTCGCCAGCTGCTCGGCGATCACCTGCTGGTAGTTGCTGGTATCCGGCAGCGTCGGAAACACCTGGTCATTCGGCGTCCTGAAATCGAAGACGGAAGTCAGGTCGCCGGCCACTGCGCGGTGCCACGGGCTGATCGCGGGCACCGTGATGCCGAAGCGCTGTTCCAGGAAGCGCCCCATCGAGGTGTGGTCGAACACCTGCGAGTTGATCCAGCCGCCGCGCGTCCACGGCGAGATCACATACATCGGCACGCGCGGGCCGAACCCGTACGGGCGCAGGCGGATGGTCTCGCCGCTGGTGGTGGTGCCGTCGAGCGCCGTATTGCCGGCGGTGTCGAAGTATTCGCCGGTGACGTCGACAGTCGACTTGCCGTGCAGGACACCATTGGCGTCGTAGGACGGCACCGCGGCCGGCGGCATATGGTCGAAGAAGCCGTCATTCTCATCGAAGGTGATGAAGAACACGGTCTTGCTCCAGACCTCCGGATTGGCGGTTAGCGCCGTCAGCACCGTGTTGATGAAGGCCGCGCCTTCGGTTGCGCTCGACGGGCCGCCCGGATGTTCGGACTGCGCCGGCGTCGGCAGGATCCAGCTCACGGCCGGCAGCGTGTCGTCCCGCACATGCGCGGCCAGCTGCTCGATGGTCCAGCTGCTCATGCCGTTGTCGTAGAGCGGATTGCCCGGCTGCGATTCACGAAAGCTCTTGAAGGCGAGCCCGCCATGCAGCAGGCCGCCCCAGTTGGCGTTGGGGTTCTGGTAAATGCGCCAGCTGACGCCCTTTGCCTGCAGCATTTCCGGCAGCGTGGACCACTGGAAGGCGGAACCCTTGTATGTGTAGCCCGGCGTGGGCAGCTTGCCGCCCACGCTGCAGCGCAGGTTGTTGACCTCCGCATCGTCAAGCGTGCAGTTGCGCCCCGCCTCGCGCATCGCGGGGTTGTAGTTGGAGCCCGACATGAAGGTGATGCGGTTCGGGTCGGTGCCACCGGCGTGGCTGCAGTGGTAGGCGTCGCAAAGCGTGAAGGCCTCGGCCAGCGCGTACTGGAACGGAATGTCTTCACGACGGTAGTAGCCCATCGAATGGTCGTTCTTGTACTTGGCCCAGAAGCCGAAACGGCCCTGGTTCCACGCATTCTGCGCATCCATGAAGCTGTGCGGCGTGCCGGAGACGCGCAGCGCGTTGACGGTCGCGCTGTCGAGGTGGAACGGCGTGATCTCGCGCGTGCCGTTCGACTCGTACCACACCGGCTTGCCTGACGGCACCGGCACCGGGAAGCGGTCGCCGAAGCCGCGCACGCCGCGCATGGCGCCGAAGTAATGGTCCAGGGCGCGGTTTTCCTGCATCAGGATCACCACGTGCTGCACGTCCTGGATCGTGCCGGTATTGACCGCAGCGGGAACGGCGAGTGCGCGCGCGATACTGGGCGGCAGCATCGACAGAACCGAAGCAGCGGCCGCGCTTTTGACGGCGCCGGTAAGGAAGGTGCGTCGATCGATTTTGGTCATGATCGGGGAATGGTAGGTGCGGACGATGGGGGGAGGATCGCGGGCGTGTCAGGGTGCGCAGTGCATGCCCTTCTTCGACGCTGCCGCGTCGTCGGCTGCTGCCGCCTGCATGGTTGTCTTGACGGCCTGGGGAGTGATGCTGCTGCTATTCTCGCCGCCACCGCACGCGGTGAGGGCAAGGGACAAGAGCGCCGCGAGCAGCGCGGCACGGCCATACCACAATGGCTTTTTCATGAGGACTCCTAGTGTTCGAGGGTCAGGGGGACGGGGCTGACGCGACTCGAAGACTAGGTTCCCCATGTGACATACAAATGAATATTGCTCAATTCATTTGTTTGCACATTTGAATTATCCTCATTCCTTGGACGTGGAACAGCACCCGCTCCCGCCACTGACGGGAGCAAGGCTGGACGACAACTGCGGCAGGAGAATGTCAGGATGCCGGCGCGGGCCGGCTGGGGCTCAATATCGCTTGAGCGACAGGACGTCGAACGTACGCCGCAGCGTTTCGACGGAGGTGTCGTAGTCGGTAAGCGCGAGGCAGGCGATCAGCACATCGATGATCGCCAGTTGCGCCAGGCGGCTGGTCATCGCCTCGGTCCGGAAGCGGGTCTCGCGCGCCATCGTGAACAGCACGACGTCGGCGAAGGCCTGGATCGGCGACTTGCCGAAATTGGTGATGCAGATGGTGCTGGCACCGCTCTCCCGGGCCAGCCGCGTGGCCGTCACGGTTTCGTGCGTGCTGCCCGAATGCGAGATGGTCAGCGTGGCAACCCTGGGGCCCGCGAGCGATGCGCTGATGGCCTGGATATGCGAATCCACGACCGCCTTCACGTTGAGCCCGATCCGCAGCATGCGGTACTGCGCATCCTCGGCGATCGGCGCCGCGCTGCCAATGCCATAAATCTCGATGCGTTCGGCCGCCCTGAGCAATGCGACCGCGCGCTCGATCGCGGCCACGTCGAGCACGGCGCTGGTGTCATGCAGCGTCTGGACGTTGCTCTGGAAGATCTTGCGCATGACCGCCGGGCAGGTGTCGCCGGGCTCGAGGTCTTCGTGGATGATCTGGACCCCCTGCACCAGTTCCTGCGCCAGCAGGATCTTCAGTTGCTGGAAGCCCGTCGCGCCCAGGCTCTTGCAGAAACCGACCACGCTGCCCTCGCTCGCACTGGTGCGCTCGGCCACTTCGCTGACCGACATATGGATCACGGTCTGCGGATACCGGGTCACGAAATCGGCAATGCGCTGCCCGGCCGGCCCCAGCGAGTCCCGCATGCTGTGAATGCGCGCGAGCATCGCCGACGTGGTGGCCGACGGCGGTGCTGGCTCGGCGGTCTGCGCGGCCTCCGTTCTGGCCGATGACGCCTGCGACGATGATTGCCGGCTCTGCGCTACGCCCGCGCCGCGGCGGCCCTTTACCATGGGCCCCGCCCGCCCACGGACTGACGGTAGGGCGCGAAGCCAGGGTGGCAAAACGGAATCGGCATCAATCGACCTGCAAAAGTGTATGGTGAATTCAGTGTTCCGGATGAAACCGGCAAGGCACGGCACGATGATAACTGTTTGCGTTGACGGTACCGTTTTCCGTTGCCCCTGCCACAGAACTGGTCGCGAGCGCCCGGCTTCCATGCAGAGTGTTGCATCCGGTCCGCTGTCCGTCTCAATGAAAATCCCGGCTCCCCACCATCAACCGCCCCAGCATCGGGCTTAGATCCACCAGTTCCTTGGCCACCAGGTGGCGCACGTCGCCCTGGCGCTGCCAGGTGCCGACCACGCCCAGCAGCGTGGCGCCCAGCACCTCCTTGCGCTGGCGCTCGACCAGGTCGGGCCACAGGATCAGGTTGACGGAGCCGGTCTCGTCCTCGATGGTGGCGAAGATGGTGCCGCTGGCCGTGGATGGGCGCTGGCGCACGGTGACGATGCCGCAGGCGCGCACGCGGCGGCCGTTGGCGCAGCGCGCGAGCTGGCTGGCAGTGGCAAAGCGCATGGCCGCCAGCTTGTGCCGCAGCAACGCCAGCGGGTGCGACTTGAGCGACAGGCCCAGGCTGGCATAGTCCGCCGTCACGTCTTCGCCGAGCCGGGGCGCGGGTAGCGCCAGCGCGGCTTCGGCGGGCGGCGCTTCGTACAGCAGGTCGCGGTGCGCGGCATGCGCGGCGGCGGCGCGGGCCTGCCAGCGGGCTTGGCGGCGGTTGCCGGCCAGCGGTGCCAGAGCGTCGGCGGCGGCCAGCACGTCGATGTCGTGCCGGTCCAGGCCGGCGCGCAGCGCCAGGTCTTCGACGCTGTCGAACGGACGCTGGGCGCGCGCGGCCTCGATGCGCAGCGCGGCCGCTTCACGCATGCCCTTGACGCGGCCCAGGCCCAGGCGCACGCGCGGATGCTGCGGCCTGGTGCGGGCCTGCGCGTCGGCGACATCGGCCTCCACCGGCTCCAGCGTGCTGTCCCAGTGGCTGAGGGTGACATCCACCGGCAGCACCTGCACGCCATTGCGGCTGGCGTCCTGCACCAGTTGCGACGGCGAATAGAACCCCATCGGCTGGCTGTTCAGCAGCGCGCACAGGAAGGCGGCCGGATGATGGCACTTGAGCCAGGCGCTGACATAGACCAGCTTGGCGAAGCTGGCCGCGTGGCTCTCGGGGAAGCCATACTCGCCAAACCCCTCGATCTGCTTGCAGATCGCCAGCGCGAAGGATTCCGGGTAGCCGTTGCCGGTCAGCGCGCGCACCAGCGCGTCCTGGTGCTGGCGCAGGTCGCCGCGCCGCCGCCAGGCCGCCATCGATCGGCGCAGCTGGTCGGCCTGCCCTGGTGAAAAACCGGCCGCGTCGATGGCCAGCTGCATCACCTGCTCCTGGAAGATCGGCACGCCCAGCGTGCGGCCCAATACCTTTTCGATGACCGGGTTGAAGTAAGTGGGCGGCTTGCCGGTGCGGCGGAAGGCCTCGCGCCGCTTCAGGTAGGGATGCACCATGCCGCCCTGGATCGGGCCGGGCCGCACGATGGCGACTTCCACCACCAGGTCGTAGTACTTGCGCGGCTGCAGCCGCGGCAGCATCGATTGCTGCGCGCGCGACTCGATCTGGAACACGCCGATGGTCTCGGCCTTGCAGATCATGTCGTAGGTGTCCGGGTCTTCCTTGGGGATGTCTTCCATGCGCGCCGGCAGCCCCGCTCGCGCCGGGTCCGGGTTGGGGATCATCTGCAGCGCGCGCCGGATCGCCGACAGCATGCCCAGCGCCAGCACATCGACCTTGAGCAGGCCCAGCGACTCCAGGTCGTCCTTGTCCCACTGGATCACGCTGCGGTCGGCCATGGCCGCGTTCTCGATCGGCACCAGCCGCGACAGCTTGTGCCGCGCGATCACGAAACCGCCCACATGCTGCGACAGGTGGCGCGGAAAGCCACGCAGTTGCGCGGTCAGGCTGGCCCACTGCTGCACCGCCGGCGATTCGGGATCGAGCCCATAGCGGGCGATCTTCTCGACAAAGCCGCGGCCGCCGTCCCACCAGGCCTGGCCCTTGACCACCTGCTCCACCACGCTGGCATCGATGCCCAGCGCGCGGCCCACGTCGCGCAGTGCGCTGCGCGAGCGGTAGGTGATCAGCGACGCGGCCAGCGCGGCGCGGTGGCGGCCGTATTTCTTGTAGATGTACTGGATCACCTCTTCGCGCCGCTGGTGCTCGAAGTCCACGTCGATGTCGGGCGGCTCATCGCGCTCGCGCGACAGGAAGCGGCCGAACAGCAGGTTGGCCTGCTCGGGGCTGACCTCGGTTACATACAGGCAGAAGCACACCAGCGAATTGGCGGCCGAGCCGCGCCCCTGGCACAGGATGCCCTCCCCGCGCGCAAAGCGCACGATGTCGTGCACGGTGAGGAAGAAGGGTTCGTAATGCTTTTCCTCGATCAGCTGCAGTTCTTCTTCCAGCTGTGTCTCCCACTCCGGCTTCAGGCCGTTGGGAAAGCGCTCCAGTTTGCCGCGCGCGACCTCCTTGCGCAGGTAGGAGATCGGCGTCTCGCCGGCCGGCACCAGTTCCTCGGGGTATTCATAGCGCAGCATCCCCAGCGAGAAATCGCAGGACTCGGCAATCTTCAGCGTCTGCGCCAGCGTCTCGCGCGGGTACAGGCGCGACAGCACCTGGCGCATGCGCAGGTGCTGCTCGGCATTGGGCGCCAGCGCCATGCCGCATTCGGCCAGCGGCTGGCCCAGCCGGATCGCGGCCAGCACATCGGACAGCGGCTTGCGCGAACGCACATGCATAGTGACCGCGCCGGCCGCCGCCAGCGGCACGCCGGTCTGTGCCGATACTGCTTCCAGACGCGCGCGATGCAGTGCATCGGCATGGCCCTGCAACTGCTCCAGCGCGATCCAGGCGCGTTCGCCGAAGACCGCGCGGCACCACTCGGACTGCTCGCGCAGCAGTTCAGGATCGGCGCAATAGTCGGGCAGCAGCAGCGCCACGCAGCCGGGCATGCCGCGCAGGTGCGCTTCGTCAGCGGCAGGCGCGGCCAGGTCCTCGGGATGCAGCCGGTAGGTGCCCTTCTGCGCGCGCCGCCGGCCCAGCGTGATCAGCTCGCTCAGGTTGCCAAAGCCCTCGCGGTGCTGGGCAATCAGCACCAGCCGCAGCGGTGGGCGCGCCGAACCATCGGCCGGGGTCAGGCTGAAGCGGCTGCCGATCAGCAACGCGAAGGCATCGGCAGCGCGGGCCAGCGCCTGCAGCCGTTGGTGGCGGCTGGCGTGGGCATGGGGATCGTCATCGCCGGCGTCAGGCTCTTCGTCATTGTCCAGCAGCGGCTCATCCACGCCCTCCTCCCCGCGTGCCGCGCTGCGCGCCACCGCATCGTGCAGGCGCTTGCGCAAGGTCTCGATGGCATCGTGCGCGCGCGCGGTGCCGGCCACCGAGCATTCATCGGTCAGCGCCAGCCCGCTGTAGCCCAGGCGGAAGGCGCGCTCGATCAGCTCGCCCGGGTGCGAGGCGCCGGTCAGGAAGGTGAAGTTGGAGATGCAGTGCAGCTCCACGTAATCCGGCAACGCCGGCAGCAAACCCGGCAACGAGGCAGGCAAGGACAGCGCGCTCATGCGAACAACCCATGCAGGAACCAGCGGTACTCGCCGCCATCGTCCTGCGCCGCATGGCCCGGGCGCTCGCGGAAGATCCAGCAGCGCAGGCCGTCGGCGCGCTCGGCGATAAAGTAGTCGCGCGTGGCCAGCGCGCCGTCCCACCAGCCGGCCTCGATGCGCTCAGGGCGGCTCAGCAGCGCCAGCGGGCCGCCGTGGCAGGGCCGGTGGCGCTGCACCGGCAGCGGCAACGGTTGCGGCAGCAGCCACAGCGGGCGCTCCGGCTGCGGGCCCGGCAGGCTGGCGGCCTTGTTGCCGCCGGGCTCGTCGACCGGGCACCAGCGGTTGGCGCGCTCGGGCCGGTGGTCGGCCAGCGGCCGCGGCTGCAGCACGTTGTCGCGGCCCAGCCGCGCCATCAGCGTATCGAGCAGGCGGCCCAGGTCTTCCGGCGTGCCGCCGGGCTCGGGGAACAGCGCATCGCTTTGCGGCACGCATGCGGCCATCGCCTCCACGCGCAGCGCCAGGCCAGTCACCGGGGCGTGGAAATTGAGCTTGTCGAGCTTCTCGCGCAGCAGCCGCGACAGGTGCGCGGGGTCGCGGCTGGGCTGGGCCAGGCCCACCGGCACCTCGGTGCCGTCGGTGTCCACGCCGCGCCGGTAGCGCTCATGCTCCAGCACCAGCACGCAGCGCGTGACGCCGGCCTGCTGCACTGCCAGCCAGCCCGCCAGCGCCAGCAGCAGGCGCTGCGCGCCGGTCAGCACACCCTCAGCGGATTCGATGCGTCCCGGCAGGTCCATGCGCTGCGCAAACGCGGGCGGTGCCACAAACCAGACAAAGCGCGCCGGCGTGTCGCCATAGGCCTGGTCCAGCCGCGCCAGCAGCGCCGGGCCCAGCCGGCGCGTCAGGCCCGCGCGCGGCAGGCGCCGCACCTCGCCCAGCGTGCGGCAGCCGATGCCGTCCAGCCAGGCCGGATCGGCCAGCGTGTGCAGCGCCTCCACCGGCAGGCGGTCCAGCAGCCGGTGCAGGCGCGCCATGCCCACCGCGCGGCGCCCGGGCCGCACCACGCCGCGCCGCGTGCGCCGCAGCGGCTGGCGCGCCAGCCACGCGGCACCGTGCGCGGTCGGACCGGAGCCCACCTGGGCAAAGGTGCCAAGCTGGCGCACGCAGGCGCGCACCGCGCGGCACAGCGCGCGGTGGCCGCCAAACAGGCGCAGGCTGGCGGTGACATCCAGCATCACCGTGGCCGACTCCGGTTCCTCGTCGACGGTCACGCCCGGCGTGAAATGCAGCAGCGCCAGCGCCACCGCCTCCATCAACGAAGCTTCCGCGGCCAGGTCGCGCTCCAGCTGCACGATGTCGGCCGACAGCGCCTGCACGCCGCCGCGGCGCATGCCGTAGCGCACGCCGAGCTGCATCGCCGGGCCGTTGGCCAGCACCACCTGCTCGCGCGCCATCACCGCCACCGGCAGCGCATGGTGCAGCGTGGCGGTGGCGGCAGGCGGGCTCACGGCGGGCGCCAGCTCAGGCCAGTTGGGCTGCAGGGCGTCCAGGGGCAGGCGCGGCAGGTGCACCGCGATCCAGTACGACATCGGAAGAAGATGGAGAAGACGATTCAGACAAGGCAGGTGCTCCTGCCGGGACAGGCCAGGCGGCTGCGCGCGTGGCCGCTGCCATCCCGTCCAGGCGCAGCAGCAGCGGCGTGTCCCGCACCGGCCCGCGCCGCTTGTGGAAGGTGATCGACAGCACATTGCCGGGCAGCGGCGCCAGCAGCAGCCGCAGCACCGCCGGCGACGACTCGCGCAGCGCCGTGGCCGGGCGCAGCGCCCATGCCACCGCGTCGCCGGTCTGCGCCAGCACCTGCAGGCGGCGCAGCGCCTCGGGGCGGGCCGCGGGCAGCCAGACCAGCACGCCGCCAAAGGCCTGGCTGCGCAGCACCTGCTCGGCCGCCCACAGCATGTCGGCCTGTTGCGCGACCTTGCCGGCGCCGGCCGGGGGGCGCATCCAGTAAAGCTGGCGCGCCGGCAGCCCGGCCGCGGCCAGCCCCATCGCATTGGGCAGGTAAGGCGGCGCCACCAGCGCGATGCGGCGCCCCGCCCCGGCCAGCGCGCGCAGCGCCGGCAGCAGCAGGCGCAGCTCGCCCGCGCCACCCTGCGCCGTCAGCAGTTCCGTCAGCCCGCCCGCCGGCCAGCCGCCGCCGGGCAGCTCCGCCGACAGCGCGTCATATCCGGTCGGGCATACCGCTGCACCGCCGGCACGGCCCAGCTGGCCGGCCCGCCACAGCCCGGGATAACGCTGCTCGAGCACCGACAGCGCCTGCTGGCGCGAGGCCGGGGCAGACGGGGCAGGCTCCGGGAGCGCCGGCGCAGGGAAAAGAAGGCCCTCCGCCGCCATGGGCGGGGCTGCGTGCGATTGCGCAGTCATGTGGAGTTGGCGTCGCTCGCCGGGGCGGCGAGGAACTAGTATGTTTACGATAACTGTATATTTATACAGTATCTGGTGCCAGCGCAAGGGGTAGCGGCGAGGGGTGGCCTGGGGGACACCGGGGAAGTGAGACGGGCGGGCGGCGGCCCGTCTTCATGTGCTCCCCAGCCGGTTTCATCCCGGGCGGCGGTCCGCAATAGAAAAAATAATTCTATAGCATTAATTTTCTAAAATATATCTACTATCGAATGATATGTGCCTGGCTATCGGCGCGCCGATGTATCATACTAAGACATGCATACATCAGCGAAATAATGCTATGTCATTAGTTTCCCAGTGCCGCGACATGCGTAAAGCGAGAGGCAAGACCCTGACCGATCTCGGGCGGGTGCTGGGCATGGCAAGCCAGAACCTGTCGGCGATCCTGCTGGGGAAGAAGGACAGCCGCGCATCGACCCTCGAAGCCCTGGCGGCCGCGCTGGATGCGGAATGGGTCCTGGTGCCCAACGAGCGGGCACAGGAAGTCAGGCAAGTCCTCGAAGGCAAAGGCAGCGGGCCCGACCGCAGTGCCCGCAGCGCGGTCGACATCTTCCTGGACCAGGAATGAGCTACGAACTGCATCCGCGCTTTCTTGAGGTCCGGCTGTACGACCAGCTATGCGGCTACCTGTGCGAGGCCAGCGGCAATGTCCGGTTCGTGCCATCCGAAGCCTTCCGGGGCGACACGCGCCGCCCCACGCTGAGCCTGTCGATCAGCGTCCCGACGGAGGCCGGCCGCAAGGCCACCGCCGAGGTGCTGGACAACCCCTTTCATCCTGCCGTCTACAGCACGGGCCATGAACTGCCGCCCTACTTTGCCGGCCTGCTGCCCGAGGGCGAACTGCGCAAGCGGCTCGAGGCAACGCGGAGCAATCCCGATGACAAGGACGATTTCGGCATCCTGGCATCGGCCGGAAATGATCTCCCCGGGGCCGTCGTCATCGTGCCGGCGGACATCGGCGCCTTGCCGGAGTATGCGCGGACGTATGGCGTGACCGGCGGCGCGGACAACCTGGAAATTGCCGTGGTGGAGGGCGCCACGCAGGGCGCGGCCTCGGTGTCCGGCGTGCAGAACAAGCTGGCCCTGTCGACAGTGCTGCAGAACAAGCGCTACACGCTGCCAGCCAAAGGCAGGCTGTCCGACATCATCGCCAAGCTTCCTGCCCGGAACGATGATTCGCAGGTATTCAACGAATCGATCTCGATGCAGCTCGCGGCCGCCGCCGGCGTCCATGTTGCGCCGACGAGAGTGCTGCCAGTCTCGACCATCGAGGTCGAGGGACTGGTTGAATCGTTGGGCGAAAACCTGCACTACCTTGCGGTGGACAGGTTTGACCGCACTCCGGCCGGACGTGTGCACGCCGAAGATGGCTGCCAGATGCTGGGCAGGATGCCAGCGAAGAAGTACGCCGGCATCGAGAGCTACATTCAGCTCGTTGCCACCCTGTATCGCCTGAGTCCGAGCGGGGTCGAGCATGCCCGGCAGTTCTTCCTCCGCCAGGCGGTCAACACGCTGATCGGCAACAGCGATGCGCACCTGAAGAACTTCTCGGTAACCTATCACAACGGGGTCTTGCCAGAACTGTCACCGGCGTATGACATCGTCTGCGTGGCCGCCCTTCCCGGCTTTGCGACCTATGGCCAGAACGTTGCCATCGACAAGCGGCAGCGTGAAGAAACCCTGGCAACGTATGAGACCATCGCGGAAAAGGCCGGCGTCCCGCGGCGCATTGCGACCGCCGCCGTCAGGGAAGCCGTCGCGCTGGCGCATGCCAACTGGCCGCGCATGCTGGACGACCTGGGCGCGCCGCAGGCCATCCGCAATGTCGTTGCCGAGCGACTGCAGACGCTGCCGCTTGCGCGGGCCGGCAGGCCGGCCAGGTGAGGCGCCCGCCAGCCACCCTCACGGCGCCTGCATCGACACCCCATAGCCGGCAAAGATGCGCGCCAGCTCGCCATTGCTGCGCAGCGCGCTCAACGCCTTTTCCAGCGCTTCGGCCAGTTCCCGCTCGTCTGCCTTGACCGCCAAGCCGACGGCCCACCCGCGCTGCGGCAGCAGCGGCGCGCTGGGTTCCGTCGCGGCAAAGCGCGCCCCGGATTGCCCCGCGGCCTTGAGCGCGCTCTCGTATTGGGCGCGCGTCACCATCGCCGCCACGATCTCGCCGGAAAACAGCGCGCGCAATGCCGCGTCGGCTTCGGGGTAGATCCTGACCTTGTCGCGCAAGGCGCCGCCCGCGCCGGACAGCAGCGCATTGGCCCCGGCCGAACCGGCTGCGGCGCCAGTCGGCTGCCCGGCCAGGTCTTCCAGGCCGCGCACCGCCGGCACGCGCTCGCGGTCCTGCACCAGCACGAAGGTCTCGCGGTAATACGGCGCGAAGATCAGCGCCTTGTCGTTCTCGCGCATGAAGGCGCGGTCGACCGGCACGTGCAGCATCACGTCGGCTGGCCCGTAGCCAAGGTAATGGCCGCGCCAGACCATGGCACGCAAGTCGTCAGCCATGTTTTCATCCGCATCGAACGGCATCAGCGCCACCGACAGGCCCAGCTCCTTGCCCAGTGCCCTGGCCAGGGCCACATCGATGCCCGCGACCTGGCTGCCCGCGATCGCGGAGAACGGCGGCAAGCCTTTGTAGACCGCCACCTTGAGGGTGCCGGCCTGGCGGATCCTGGCCAGGTCGGCCTGGGCCGGTTGCGCGCAGACGAGCGCGGCGGCAGCCAGCAAGGCGCCGCACAGCCAGCGCACGGCGCCGGCCGGCGCCGCCGGCATGGGGGACACGGAAAGCCTAGGGCCGCGGACAGGGCTGGCAGGCATGGGATGGCTCCTGGAAGATGCGTTGACCCGGCACTGCGGGCCGGGGCTGGACAACGGGAAGGGCTGCCGGCGCAGCCGCCCCTCACTCGCGGCGCGACTCCAGGTAGGTCTTGATGGCCCACACCGCCTCCTGGCTCAGCACGCCGTCGAACGGCGGCATGTACACGCGGCCGTCGCGCGTGCGGCCCTTGCGCACGGTGGTGGTGTAGAACTGCGAGATCTCGCTCATGCACGCCTCTTTCTTCTTTGCATCCGCCAGTGAGACGCAGTCGCCGTCAAGCTTGCGCAGGTCCGGCGCGATGCCCCCTGACACCGCTTCCAGGCCATGGCAGCGCGCGCAGTTCTGGTTATAGGCCGAGGTGCCGATGCGCAGCGCCTCCTTGTGCGCATCGCCGCTGCGGTAGGGATTGTCCGGGCGCCATTCGTCGCCCAGTTGTGGTAACGCTTTGGTATCGACGGCCTGGGGCGTTACGTCGCCATGGGCCAGCACAGAGCCGGCCGGGACAGCGGTCAGGGACGCGCAAAGCGCGAGCAAGGCAAGCAGGCGGCGCTGCGTTTTCATGGATGTCTCCTACAGTGGATGGGTCTTGGTGGTTTGCCCCATTTCCGCAAGAGCCATACCAGCCAGCCGGACCCGGCCCGGAGGCGCCTGCAGGCAGGCTTCGCCGCGCCGCCATCGCTCTGTGCAACGCAGCATCGCGGCACGGGTGTCCCGGATTGCCACACCCTGGCAAGTGTTTTGCTTCATGACGCAACACTGTCGACCATGCGCCTGGCGAAGGCGCCGACAGCGACCCGCGCAAAGATCGCGGGCGGACTTTCCACAGGAGACAGAGAAATGACCTTCCAGCCGGAACCGGCCCGCCCCGCGGCGGGCGCCCCGGGTGACACGAGGCAGCCCGAGCGCGACGAACTGATTGCCCAGGCCCACCAGCGTTCCGAGTCCTATGGCCTGCGTCCCTATGAATCGCCCGACTTCTGCCCGGTGCTGCAGAGCGAGCTGAAAACGCGGATCGAGCGTAGCCAGTCACTGTTCGCCTATGCGCTGCCGGTGATGGAAACGCTCTACGACCAGATCGTGAATACGCAGAGCATGGTCATCCTGGCCGACGCCGATGGCCTGATCCTGCACTCGATGGGCGATGACGACTTTCTGGCCCGGGCCAACCAGGTCGCGCTGCGCCCGGGCGCGGAGTGGTCGGAAGCGCGCCGCGGCACCAACGCCATCGGCACGGCCCTGGCCGAGAACCGGGCCACGCTGGTACACGGCGCCGACCACTTCCTGGAGGCCAACCAGTTCCTGACCTGCTCGTGCATGACCATCCTCGACCCTTATGGCAAGACCGTGGGGGCGCTGGATGTGACCGGCGACCAGCGCGGTTTCCACAAGCACACCATGGCGCTGGTGCGGATGTCGGCGCAGATGATCGAGAACCAGCTGTTCGGCAACGCCTTCCGCGACATGGTGTGCATCCGCTTCCATTCGCGCGCGGAGTTCCTGGGCACGCTGGTGGAGGGCATTGTCTCCTTCACGCCCGGCGGGCGTTTCCTGTCAGCCAACCGCAGCGGGCAGTTCCAGCTTGGCCTGTCCAATGGCGCCCTGCATGCGCACACCTTTTCCTCGCTGTTCGGGCTGTCGATGTCGCAGCTGTTCGACGCGGTGCGCGCGGCCCATGCGGGCATCGTCCAGCTGCACCTGCCCAGCGGCGTCAAGGTCAGCGCCCGGGTCGAATGGAAGTCACCCGCCGCATCGCTGCCAGGCAACACCGATGCCGGCCACGCAGCCCCGCCCGGCACGGCCGCCGCACCGCGCAGCCTGGCCGCAGGCCCGGCCCGCTCGCCCGGGCTGGACGACCTGGACACGGGCGACGCGCAGATCCGCGCGGTCATCGGCAAGCTGCGCAAGGTCATCGGCAAGGATATTCCGGTGATGGTGCTGGGCGAGACCGGCACCGGCAAGGAACTGATGGCGCGCGCCATCCACGCCGACAGCCCGCGCCATGCCGGGCCGTTCATTGCCGTGAACTGCGCCTCCATCCCGGAAAACCTGATCGAGTCCGAGCTGTTCGGCTATGAAGAAGGCGCCTTCACCGGCGCCCGCAAGAAGGGCGGCATCGGCAAGATGCTGCTGGCCAACGGCGGCACGCTGTTCCTGGACGAGATCGGCGACATGCCGCTGCATCTGCAAGGACGGCTGCTGCGCGCGCTGCAGGAACGCGCGGTGTCGCCGCTGGGCAGCAGCAAGGTCATCCATGTCGACGTCTCGGTGGTGTGCGCCACCAACCGCAACCTGCGTGATCTGGTCGCCAACGGCCAGTTCCGCGAAGACCTCTACTACCGCCTCAACGGGCTGGTGGTGCGGCTGCCGGCCCTGCGCGAGCGCGGCGACCTCGACGCGGTGGCCGCCAGGCTGCTGCGCCAGGAGCAGGCGGGTGTGCAACCCGGCGAGCCGCCCCGCATCCGCGAGTCGGTGATGGAGATGTTCCGCCGCTACCACTGGCCGGGCAATATCCGCCAGCTGTGCAACCTGCTGCGCACCGCGCGGCTGATGGCTGAAGGCGAAGCCGAGATCACCGAAGACCACCTGCCCGACGACTTCCTCGATGACCTGCGCGAGCGCCAGGGGCATGCGGCGGTGCCCGCGGCCCATATGCTGCCGGGCGCGCAGCCCACGCGGCTGGCCGATGTCGAGGCCATGGCCATTGTCGCCACGGTCAAGGCGCACAACGGGAATATCTCTGCGGCGGCCAAGGCGCTGGGGATCTCGCGCAATACGGTCTACCGGAAAATGGAAGAGGCCCGCGGGCTGCCCCACCAGGCCGGCTGATCCCGGCCACGCACCAGGGCAGCCGCGCGCTCAGGCCAGCGGTTCGCCCTGCATCCACTGGTCTTCCAGCTCGCGCCAGGCGCGCTGCACGTTCAGCGGGTGGCGCGACTGGAAATGGCGCCAATGCCGGAACGGTTGCGCCGCCACGGCGTCGCTGGCGCGTGAGGCATCGCTGCCCGCGGCCAGCGCGGCGCCGATTCCGTCCGCCAGCGCATCCAGGTAGGCCAGCGTCGGCGCCAGCGTCTGGGCGGGCGTGCCCGGCGCGGTGCCCACCACCGTGCGCGCCGGCAGCTCCTGCAGCCGCCGCAGCGCACGGCGCCACCCCTGCAGGGAGGCCTCCTGCATCTCCGGCACGCGCTCGCGGTAAGCCAGGCCGCCCGCACACAGCAGCTGCAGCCGCGGCGCGTAGAGCACCGTATCCGAGGCACTGTGCGCGTTCGCGTAAACCTGCACCTGCCAGGCGGTAGCGCCGGTGTGCAGCCAGCCATCGGGCTGCAGCGCGGGCTCCGGCAGCACGATCGCGGCGCCGCGCATGGCACCGTTCCCGAGCAGCGTGGCCATGCGGGCCAGGCAGGCCGCGCAGCGTTGCCGCATCAGCGCAGCCGTGGCGGCGGAGGCCAGGAACACGGGCCGGGGCCGCAGCCGTGCGAACGCGGCATTGGCCAGCACGTTCTCCGGGTGGGCGTGCGTATTGACCACCCAACGCACGGGCTGCGACGTCAGCGCCCGGATGGCGCCGAGCAGCGCACCGCCCCACGTCGCCTGCGGCCCGGGGTCCACCACCAGCACGCCCGCACCGCTCAGATGGACCAGGGTCGGCACCACTTCGGCGGCGTTGGCGCGCGTCACTTCGGCATTGCCGGCGCGGGCCACGTACACGCCTGGCTGCAGCCGCTCCAGCGTGACCCGCGTGCCGGCAGCGGCCGCCGGGCGCCAGCCGTTCATGGCCAGCGCAAGCGTGGCGCCAAGAAAGCCGCGCCGCGTCGTGGGCATCACCGCTGCCAGCCAGCGGCGCGGATCGCGGCCACCAGCGCGTCGCGCATGAGCCCGGCCGCCAGGTGTCCGCCGTCCACCCAGGCCAGCCTTGCGCCCGGCATGGCGGCCTGCAGGCGCAGCGCGTTGGCAGGACGGCAGACCTTGTCGGCGCGGCCATGCAGCAGCGTCACCGGCAGGCCATGCGCGCCGATGACCCGCGCCGCCCTGAGCAAGGCCGGCTTGCCCAGTCCGGCCCGGTTGCGCAGGTAGTGCGCCTGGATGCGGTATTTGTTCACCGCGGCCATGCGCTCACGCCGCGGCTGCCGGCGCGTAGGCGACGCAGGGGAAAGACCCAGCAACGCCTGTTCGCTCGCCTGCCACGCCGCGGCAGTGTCCCGTTTTTGAACAGGCGTACCACTTTGCAACAGCCGTGACACAGTGAGCAGCCGCGCGCGCGCATCGGGCAAGCGCTCGCCCCGTGCCTTGACGCAATGCAGCATGCGGCTGCCCCCATGGCGCGGCGAAAACAGCGCGAGCACATCGTCGCGGCCAGTCAGGAAGGTGCCGCGCAGGACCACCGCCGCCACGGCGTGCGGGCATTGCGCCGCGTACGCCAGGGCAAGTGCCGCCCCCCATGATCCGCCCACCACGCCCCAGCGCTCGATGCCCAGCGCGCGGCGCAGCTGCTCCAGGTCGGCCAGCAGCGCGCCCACGGTATTGCGGCGCAGGCAGCCAGCCGGCCTGGAGCGGCCGGCGCCGCGCTGATCCGGCATCACCACGCGGTGCCGCCGCGGGTCGAACCATTGCGCCATGGCGGCAGAGCAGCCGCTGCCCGGCCCGCCATGCAGCACCAGCCACGGCTCGCCGTCCGCGGTGCCGGCCAGCCGCACATGCACGCGCTGGGCGTCGGGCGTACGCAGGTAGAAGGTGGTGGCCGTGCTGGAAAAGCCGGCGGATATCGTGGATGCGTCGGGCATGGATGTTGCCTTGAGGGAATGCGGCAGTCGGGCGGCAGCCAGGCGCCGCGGCAAGACGATATTCACTAACCATGCCACCCAAGGAGAGAGACATGCGCTGGACCACCCCCGCCTACACCGAGCTGCGGCTTGGCTTTGAAATCACGATGTACATCGCCAACCGCTGAACGTGCCGCGGCGCCTGCGACCGGCGGTGCGCCGACAGGCAAGCCGCGGACCGCAAGCACAACCAACGCAGGCAGGCGCCAGGGCTGGCGCCTGCTCCGTGAAGCCATGACCCAACACCAAGCGCTCACGCCATGACAAGCATCCGGGTACTGGGGTCGGCCGCCGGCGGCGGCTTTCCGCAGTGGAACTGCAACTGCCACAACTGCGACGGCGTGCGCCGCGGCACGTTGCGCGCCACGCCGCGCACGCAATCCTCGATCGCGCTGACGGGCGACGGGCCTGATGCCATCCTGGTCAATGCCTCGCCCGATATCCTGCAGCAGCTGCGCCAGGCGCCCGCGCTGCAGCCCGCGCGCGCGCCGCGCGACACCGCCATCGCCGCGGTCGTGCTGATGGATGCGCAGATCGACCACATCACCGGCCTGCTGATGCTGCGCGAACACCGCCAGGCGCTGCCGGTCTATGCCACGGCCGCCGTCCTCGACGACCTGGGCGCGGCCTTCCCGCTGACGCGCATCCTGTCGCACTACTGCGGCCTGCAGACGCACGCCCTGCCCTGCGACGGCACCGCGTTTTCAGTCCCGCCGCTGGACGGCATGACACTGACGGCGATACCGCTGGAGAGCAAGGCCCCGCCCTACTCGCCCAACCGCCACGCGCCGCGCGCGGGCGACAACATCGGCCTGCGCATCGAAGACCGCCGCAGCGGCCGTCGCGCCTTCTACGCGCCCGGCCTGGGCCGCATCGACGACCACGTCTTTGCGGAGCTGCACAGCGCCGACATCGTGCTGATCGACGGCACCTTCTGGCGCGACGACGAGATGCAGGCGCCGGGCTTCTCCGGCAAGAGCGCCGCCGACATGGGCCACCTGGCCCTGTCCGGACCCGGCGGCATGATCGAGGTCCTGGGGCGGCTGCCCGCCAGCCGCAAGATCCTTATCCATATCAACAATACCAACCCGGTGCTGGTGGAAGACTCGCCCGAGCGCGCAGAGCTGGCGCGGCACGGCATTGAGGTGGCGTACGACGGCATGGAAATCGCACTATGACATCTGCCATTCCCTCCAACTCCCTCATCGCCTGGACCGAGGCCGAGTTCGAGGCCCGCCTGCGCGCCATGGAAAGCGGCTACCACATCCACCATCCCTTCAACCAGCGCATGGCGGCGGGCCAGTGTTCGCCAGCGCAGATCCGCGCATGGGTGGCCAACCGCTTCTACTACCAGGACAACATCCCGCTGAAGGACGCCGCCATCCTGTCCAACTGCCCCGAGCGCGACACCCGCCGCGAGTGGGTGGTGCGCATCCTTGACCACGACGGCACCGACACCCAACCCGGCGGCATCGAGGCCTGGCTGCGCCTGGGCCAGGCGGTGGGCCTGGAGCGCGAAGCGCTGCTGAGCCACCGGCACGTGCTGCCCGGGGTGCGCTTTGCCGTCGATGCCTACGTCAACTTTGCGCGCCGCGCGCCGTGGCAGGAAGCCGTGTGCTCGTCGCTGACGGAGATGTTCGCGCCCGCAATCCACAAGGAACGCCTGGCCGGCTGGCCCACGCATTACCCGTGGATCGAGGCCGCCGGGCTGGACTACTTCCGCTCTCGCATTCCGCTCGCGCAGCGCGACGTGGACCATGGCCTGCGCGTGACGCTGGGCCACTTCCGCAGCGCGGCGCAACAGCAGCGCGCCCTCGACATCCTGCAGTTCAAGCTCGACGTGCTCTGGTCGATGCTCGACGCCATCCAGCAAGCCAACCCATGACAGCCAGCACGCAAGACCTCGCCAGACCGACCCTGCACCGGACCTTTCGCCTGCAATGGGAAGCGTCCCAGCAAAGCTGGGTGCTGCTGTACCCGGAAGGCATGGTCACCCTCAACGACAGCGCCGCCGCGATCCTGCAGCGCTGCGACGGCAGCCACACGCTGGACATGCTGATCGACGACCTGCAGGCCGCGTTTGGCGTGCAGGGCATCGCCCCGGAGGTACATGCCTTTGTCAAACATGCCATCGAACGCGGCTGGCTGGTCTGAGGTCCCGCCCGGCCCGCCGCTGTGGCTGCTGGCCGAGCTGACCTACCGCTGCCCGCTGCATTGCGCCTTCTGCTCCAACCCGGTGGACTATGCCCGGCATACGGCCGAGCTGAGCACCGCGCAATGGTGCGATGTGTTCAGCCAGGCGCGGGCGCTGGGCGCGGTGCAGCTCGGGCTGTCCGGCGGCGAGCCGCTGCTGCGCAAGGACCTGGAGATACTGGTCAGGCATGCGCATGGCCTGGGCTTCTACACCAACCTCATCACCTCCGGCGTGGGCCTGACCGACGCCCGCCTTGCCGCCCTGCGCGAAGCCGGCCTGGACCATATCCAGCTGTCGTTCCAGGACTCCACCCGCGAGCTCAACGACTTCCTGTCCAGCACCCGCACGTTTGACCTGAAGCAGCGCGTGGCGCGCATGATCAAGGCGCACGGCTACCCGATGGTGATGAACTGCGTGCTGCACCGGCATAACCTGCCGCATGTCGGCACCATCATCGAGATGGCCCTGCAGATGGGCGCCGAATACCTGGAACTGGCCAACACGCAGTACTACGGCTGGGCCTGGGAGAACCGGCTGGCGCTGCTGCCCACCTATGAGCAGCTGCGCGAGGCCGAGGCCGTGGTCCGGCAGTACCGCGCGCGCATCGGCAGGCAATGCCAGATCCTGTTCGTCGTGCCTGACTACTTCGAGGCTCGGCCCAAGAAGTGCATGAACGGCTGGGGTACCACCTTCCTTGGCGTGGCGCCCGACGGCACCGCGCTGCCCTGCCACGCGGCGCGCATGCTGCCCGGCCTGGCGCTGCCCAATGTCACCACGCAGGGGCTGCGCGAGATCTGGACCGAAAGCGATGCTTTCCGCCGTTTCCGCGGCACGCAGTGGATGCAGGAACCCTGCCGTTCGTGCGACCAGCGCGAGCAGGACTACGGCGGCTGCCGCTGCCAGGCGTTCCTTGTCACCGGCGACGCCGCCGCGACAGACCCGGTGTGCGAGCGCTCCGGCGCGCACGACAAGGTCAGCGAGATCGTGCTGCAGGGCCGGCTGGCCGTGGCGCAGGCGCGCGAACAAGCGATGGTATTTCGCAGCGATGGCAACTCGCTGCGGCTGAGCAGCGGCCAGCGGTAAGAAAGAAAAGACCCCGGCATGGCAGGCGCCAGCCGGGGTACCTTGCCGGCGAGCCTGTCAGATTTCTTGTGTGTTGAGGTCATGAGACGATATCGAAAGAAACGCCCTTATGACCGAAACAACAAGCATGACCAAGAAGAGCAAGAAATCGAGCGCGCCGAAGCTGTTTCCGGATGAGTTGATCGATCAACTACTGGCTCAGGTACAGAACAAGGACGCCGAGTCGATTCTCGGTGAATCAGGCTTGGCCGGCCTGCTCAAGAAGCAGTTGGCCGAGCGTATGCTTGCCGCCGAACTGACGCACCATCTGGCCAGCGAGGCCAAGCAAGGCAAGAGCGGCAATCACCGCAACGGCAGCAGTGCAAAGACCGTCATCACGCCCAACGGCGAGCTGGAACTGGACATTCCGCGCGACCGGCAAGCCACCTTCGAGCCGCAACTGGTCGCCAAGTACCAACGCCGGCTGTCCGGCTTCGACGACCACGTAATCAGCATGTATGCGCGCGGGATGAGCGTGCGTGAGATTCAGGGCCATTTGCAGGAACTGTATGGGCTGCAGGTCTCGCCTGACCTGATTTCCACCATCACCGACGAAGTGCTGGCCGAGGTCGAACAATGGCAGCAGCGTCCGCTGGAGGCGATGTACCCCATCGTCTACTTCGACGCGCTGCGCCTGAAGATCCGCGACGAAGGCACCGTCAGGAACAAGGCCGTCTACCTGGCCTTGGGTATCCGCGCCGACGGGCGCAAGGAGGTGCTCGGCCTGTGGATCGAGCAAACCGAGGGCGCCAAGTTCTGGCTCAAGGTCTTCAACGAGTTGAAGAACCGCGGCCTGGACGACATCCTGGTCGCCGTCGTCGACGGCCTGCGTGGCTTCCCCGAAGCGATCGAGGCCGTCTACCCCGGCGCGCAAATCCAGACCTGTATCGTCCACCTGATCCGCAACTCGCTGAACCTGGCGAGCTGGAAGGACCGCAAGGGCCTGGCGGCCGCGCTCAAGCCGATTTACCAGGCTGCCACGGCCGACGCCGCCGCCGGCGCGCTGCAGGCGTTCGCCGCCAGCGATTGGGGCCGCAAATTCCCCACGGTGACCGACATGTGGCGCCGCCAATGGGAGCAGGTCATCCCGTTCTTCGTCTACCCGCCCGAAGTGCGCAGGATCATCTACACGACCAACGCCATCGAAAGCATGCACATGCAGTTGCGCAAGATCGTCAAGAACCGAGGTCACTTCCCCAGCGACGAGGCGGCCAGCAAGCTGCTTTACCTGGCCTTGCGCAACATCGAGAAAGACTGGAAGATGCCGCCCATCACCTGGAAACAAGCGGCCAACCAGTTCGCCATTCTCTTCGGTGACCGCTTCACCAACGCCCTACGCTGAGATTTATTTAACCGACCTCAGCACACAGAATTCCTGACACCTCCTTGCCGGCAAGCCGGCATCGTCAAGACAGTCGCCGGCCTCAGCTGGCACTCAACACCCACTCCGCCAGCTTCTTCGCGTCATCCTCGCCAAGGCTGCCATGCGGCGGCATCGGAATCCGCCCCCACACGCCCTTGCCGCCTTCGCGGATCTTCTTTGCCAGCCGCTCCGCCGCCTGGCTGTCGCCCTTGTACTTGGCGGCCACCTCGGCAAACCCCGGCCCCACCAGCTTTGACTGCATGCCATGGCAGGAAAAGCAGCCGCTCTTGTCGGCCAGGGCCTGCATGTCGGCGGCCGTGCCGGCCAGTGCCGCGCCCGGCAGCAGCGCCGAAACCACCGCCAGCGCCATCCATTCCTTCTTCATACCTGTGTCCCTCTTCGTCCCATTTCGACCCGTTTCGTCCTGTTGCAACCGCGCCCGGCGCACGCCGCGCACCCATGATGCGATGCGCGCGTGCGCCGGACCGTGTCACCTCCCGCCGGCTCAGCTCTTGTGCAGCTTGAACACCCACACCGAGCCGCCCTGCTCCAGGAAGTTCACGCGCTTGGCCACCTCGCCGCCCCACAGCGGCACCGCACCGCCCCAGCCGGACACCACCGCCACGTACTGCTCGCCGTTCTCTTCCCAAGTGACCGGGGGCGCCACGACGCCGCTGCCGGTCTGGAACTGCCACAGCTCCTTGCCGGTCCTGGCGTCGGCCGCCTTCAGGTAGCCTTCCGGCGTGCCCCAGAACACCAGCCCGCCGGCGGTGGTCATCACCCCGCCCCACAGCGGCGCGCTGTTCTTGACCTCCCACATGATCTTGCCGCTCTTGGGGTTGATGGCCCGCAACGTGCCGATATAGTCCTCGTTCAGCGGACGGATGGTGAAGCCCGCGCCCAGGAAGGCAGCACCCTTCTTGTAGCTGATGGGCTCGTTCCAGATATCCATGCCCCACTCGTTGGCGGGCACGTAGAACAGGCCGGTCTGCGGGCTGTAAGCCATCGGCTGCTGGTTCTTGCCGCCAAGGAAGCCCGGCGCGGCAAACACGGACTTGCCCTTCTTCTCGTCGCTGCCGGCGGCGGGGTCGCCGGGACGGCCTTCGGCGATGTAGTTGGGGCGACCGCTCTTCAGGTCGATGCCGGTGGCCCAGGTGATCTTCTTGACGAAGGGGAAGGCGTTGACCAGCTTGCCGCTGGCCGCGTCGTTGACGTAGAAGAAGCCATTGCGGTCGGCCTTGCCGCCCATGCGCTTGCCGTCCAGGTCGAAGGTCACGAACTCATTGACGCCATCGAAATCCCAGCCGTCGTTCGGGGTGTTCTGGTAGTGCCAGACGATCTTGCCGGTGGCGGGATCCAGCGCCACCGTCGAGGCCGAGTAGAGGTTGTCGCCCTTGCGGATATGGCTGTTCCACGGGCCCGGATTGCCGGTGCCGAAGTACACCAGCCCGGTGGCCGGATCATAGGTGCCGCCCAGCCAGGTGGCGGCGCCGCCGGTCTTCCAGGTCTCGCCCGGCCAGCTTGCGTTGGCGGTGCCGGTCACGCCGTTCTCGGTCTTGTTGCCGTCCTTGTCGTACTTGTAGCCCATATGGCCTTCCACCACCGGCCGCGACCACACCAGCTGCCCGGTTTTGGCATCGCGCGCCTCGACCCGGCCCACCACGCCGAACTCGCCGCCCGAGATGCCGGTCAGCACCATGCCCTTGACGATCATGGGCGCCGCCGTGTACGAATAGCCGGCAGCGTAGTCTTCCAGCTTCTCCTTCCACACCACCTTGCCGGTCTTCTGGTCCAGCGCCACCAGCTGCGCATCGAGCGTGCCAAAGATCACCAGGTTGTCGTAGAGTGCCGCACCGCGGTTCACCACGTCGCAGCACGGCATGATGCCTTCGGGCAGCCGGTGCTCATACTTCCAGAGCTTACGCCCGGTCTTCAGGTCCAGCGCATAGATGCGCGAATACGAGGCCGTCACGAACATCTTGCCGTCATGGATCAGCGGCTGCGATTCCTGCCCGCGCTGCTTCTCGCCGCCAAACGAGAACGACCACGCCGGCACCAGCTGCCCGACGTTCTTCGTATTGATGCGCGACAGCGTGGAATAGCGCTGGCCTTGCGGGCCCATGCCCCACGACAACACATCGCCGGGGCTCTTTGCGTCGTTCTCGATCATGGCATCGGTCACTGCCGCCTGCGCGGCCAGACTGGCCGCGGCAGCCGCAACCGCCATCACTACTCGTAACGTCCTCATTGCCATCTCCTCTCTTGTTTTGGGTTTCCCTGGTGCGCCACTGCGCCACACACCAGACATGCCTTTGGCAATTCCCATGCCAGTCGCATCCCCCCACCAGCACGCCGGTTGCGGCCCCGCTGCGTGATGGCGGCCGTGCCAGCGCGCAACACTGCGTTGCAGCTGCTCCAGAATTGAACAGCCCGCCACGGCTGGCCGGCGTCAGTGCCCAAGCGCGGCTTCCTCGCGCGCCGGGTAGAGATGGCCGACGTTGCGCAGGTACTCCGCGGGCATCGCGGCCCAGTGCGCGTAGGGCTGCGGCACCGGCATCGCCATGACCTCGGCCAGGTCCCGCCCCTGCGCCGCGGCCTCGCGCAGGCGCGTATCCAGCCATTGCAGGTAACCGCGCGTCTGCGCGATGGCCTCTGCGCCGCCGCCGGCCGCAGGCACTGGCCCGTGGCTGGGGACCAGCACGCGCGCCCCGCTGTCGGCCAGCAGCGCCTGCAGCCGGTCCAGGCTGGCCTGCCAGCGGCCGATATCCGCGTGCGGCGTGGTCGGAATGCGTTGCCGGAACACCAGTCCGCCGGCAAAGACCACGCCCGCGCTGTGGTCCAGCACCACCAGGTCGTCGCCGGTATGGCCGTCCAGGCGCACGAGCTCCAGCGTATGGCGCCCGATCGTGCGGCGGCCCGGCGCCAGCGCGTGGGCAGCCGGCACGGACTCGGTGCCGCGCATCCAGTCGCCGCACAGGCGGTAGAGGTTGTCGGCATAAGCGGCGCCCTCGCGCCGCGCCCCGTCGATGGTGCCGGCCAGGGCGCTGCCGCGCACATCGGCATAGGCCTGGTTGCCGAAGAAATAGTCTGGATGCAGGTTCAGGTTCAGCACCAGCCGCACCGGGGCGGCCGTGACCGATGCAATCGCCTTGCGCTGCTGCTCGCCATACAGCCGCGACGGGCCGGTGTTGATGACCACCACGCCGTCGCCGGTGTCGATAAACGCCGTATTGATGATGTTGCAGCCGTTGCCGGGCGCGAAGTCGGCATTGGCGCCTTCCAGCAGCCACACGCCCGCGGCGATCTCGCGCGGGGCCAGGCGGTAGTCAGGAGGCTGCAGCGCGGCCTGCTGGGCGAGTGCCGGCGGCACGGGCTGGCCCGCCAGGCATAGCAGCAACCACAGTAGCAATCGTCGCTTCATGGGGACACCCGCGCCGCGATGCGGTTGCCGTTGTTGTCGTGGCCGGCCACCGTCATGCCCGGCGGCACGGCATCGCGCAGGTCGAAGGAGAAGATCGGATTCTCGGCAACCGGCTCATGCAGCGTCAGTCGCAGCAGCGGCTGCCGGGCCGCGTCAGCCAGGACCAGGGTCTCGATATGGAACGCCGGGATACCTGCCGCCAGGCCGGTATCCATCGGATGCATCACGCGCAGCCGCACGCGTGCCGCGGCCCCGCCGAAGCCCGGGAACACGCGCGCGTCCACGCGGTTGAGCGTGCGGCTCCAGCTGCCGTCGCGGCGCGTGGCGCCGGGCACCGTGCAGCCCCCGCCGCCGGCATCGACCAGCACGCTGCCGACATGCCAGGTGCCATCGCGCGTGCGCGCCGCCACCCGCACCGGCGATGCCTGTTCCAGCTTGAAGCGGAACGACAGCGACGGGCGCACCCGCAGCGGTTCGAACGCCAGCACCTCGCGGATCGGGTTGCGGTCCACCGCCACCACGATGCGATCCACTTCGCCCAGCGCCGAGGCATCGAAGGCGATCGGCACGCGCATGGGGTCTTCCGCAAACGCCGGCCCGGTCACCCTGACGCGGCTGTCGAACACCACCGGGCCAGTCTGCAGCAGCTCCTTCTGGATCCAGGCCCATTGCGGCGACTGCAGCGGATCGCTGTGCGCGATGACGGCGTCCGCTGCCCCGGCAGCCGGTACCGCCGGACTGGCCATGCCCAGTGCGGCCGCCATCAGCAGGACCATGCCCCGCGTCCGGCGCCTCATGCCTGCTGCCCCCGGCGCGCCATGCCGCGCTGCGGGTCGTAGCCCTGCAGCGCCAGCGCGAAGAACACCACCGCGCTGCCCGCCACCACCGCCAGGCTCAGCGGTGCCACCTGCCCGTACAGCGCAAAGCGGATCGCCTCGACCGCGTGGGTGAAGGGATTGAAGCGGGCCAGCTGGTACACCAGCTCCGCGCCCGACTCCTGCAGCTTCCACAGCGGATACAGCGCCGAGCTGATGAAGAACATCGGGAAGATCACGAAGTTCATGGTGCCGGCAAAGTTCTCGAGCTGGCGCACATGGACCGACAGCAGCAGGCCCAGCGCGCCCAGCATCAGCGCGGCCAGCGCCATGGCGCCCGTCGCCGCCAGCAGGTGCAGGGACTCGAAGCGGATGCCGAAGGCCATCGCCACCAGCAGGAACGCGGCCATCTGCAGCAGCGACAGCACCGTGCCCGCCGCCAGCTTGCAACCCAGCAGCCAGCCCCGCGGCAGCGGCGCGGTCAGCAGCAGCCGCATCACGCCCATCTCGCGGTCGTACACCATGGCCAGCGACGACTGCATGCCGTTGAACAGCGCGATCATGCCCAGCAGTCCGGGCGCCACGTAGATCTTGTATTCGATGTAGGTGTCATAGGGCGGCGCAATGGCGACGCCCAGCGCGTTCTGGAAGCCCGCGGCAAACACGAGCAGCCACAGCAGCGGGCGCACCAGCGACGACAGCAGGCGCCCGGGCTGGCGCAGGTACTTGCGCAGCTCGCGCCCGCAAACCGCGCGCAGCGCGCGCCAGCGATGGATCAGGATGGAGGCCATGGGTGCGCTACGCGGATGGGGTCCGGCACGCCGTGTCGGCTTCATCGGCGCCCAGGGTGTCGAGGTTGTTCTTCGGATGCAGCACGCCTTCCACCGGGGCCATGCCGACCACGCCGTCAGGGTGAGCCAGCAACACCGGCTGGCGCAGCTGGCGGTCCCAGCGGCGGAACGACAGTGGCGGCCCCTTGAAGCCGTCCACCACCACCTGCCCGGCGGCAAGCGCCTGCGCCTGTCCGGCAAACCCGGCCCTGGGCAGGCGCGCCACGCTCTCGGCGATGGCCTTGACCGCCACCCATGCAGCCCAGTCGTAGCCGGTCATCGGACGGCCCGCCGCCCGCATGAAGCGCCGGTTGAGCTGCGGCCCGCCATTGCGCTCCCAGGCCCAGTGCCACGCCTGCGCGCCCAGCCCGCTGGCGCCCACTACCGGGCGCGGCAGCAGCGTGGCGTAGGGCACGCCGCGGGCGAACTCGCCGTCGGCATCGGCCACCACCACCACGTCATAGTCCACGCCGCCGGTCAGCAGGCCGAGGTTGGCCTGGTCGCGCTCACGCGGGTCGTTGGACAGCCTGAAGGTGCGCTGCCCCGACCAGGCAATGCCAAAGCGCCGCGCCGACATCACCAGCGCATCGCGCTGCGCCGCATCGGCCGCGGACGGGCCGCTCAGCAGCAGGGCGCGGCGCCATCTGCGCAACACCAGGTACTGCATCAGCGCATCCGCGCGCATGCGCAGGCTGGGCAGCGTGTGCAGCAGCACCGGCGCGCAGCCGGCGCCGCGCAACGCGTCGTCATCGGCGGACACGTTGAACAACAAGGCCTCGCCCGGCCTGACCGCGCCCGCGGCCGCCCTGACCGACGCCGACGGCAGGTCCAGCAGGATATAGCGCGTGCCCTGCCGCGCCAGCGCAGCGACCAGCGGGGCCACCTCGGCGCCGGTGCGGGCTTCCTGGACTTCCAGCCTGAGCGACTGGCCCGCGGCCTCGAGCGCCACGCGCGCTTCCGCGGCCGCCACCTGGGCGCTGTCGAGCGCACGGCCCTGCGGCTGGCCGGGATAGCGCTGCGCCAGGCGCCGGGGCGCATAGCGCGCGTCGTCGGCCTGCGACACGACCGCCACGCGCACCTCGGCAGCGTGCACCGCGGCAGGCAGCCACGCCAACGCCATGGCGCCCAACCCGGCACGCCACCACTGCCACCACGCACGCGAGCGCTCAGTCATCGATCGCCACCGAATGCGGCACCCGGCCCGCCTTGAGCGTGGCCACCGCCTTGCGGCTGGCGGTGTCCACCACGCTGACATCGTCGGACAGGCCGTTGGCGACATAAAGCCGCGCGTTGTCGCGGCTCAGCGCCAGCCCCCATGCGCGGCGGCCGACCAGCACATAGTCCTGCACCCGGCGCGACGCCACCTCGACCACCGCGACATGGTTGGCGCGGCCCAGCCCGATATAGGCGCGCGTGCCGTCGCCGCTGGCCGCCATGCCCACCGGGGTCACGTCCTCGGCGCGAAAGCCCCGGGGCGCGAAGGCGATGGTCTGGGCCACCTCGAAGGTATCGGTGCGGATCACGCTGACGCTGGCCGAGAGCTCGTTGGACACCCACAGCTCCTTGCCGCCGCGCACCAGCAGCAGCCGCCGCGGCCGGTTGCCGACCTGGATATTGCGGATCACCTTGCGCGAGGCCACGTCGATGACATGGACCAGGTTGGCCACCTCCGAGGTCACGTACACATGCCTGCCGTCGGCGCTGACCCTGACGCCCTCCGGCTCCTCACCCACCCTAAGCGCGAACACGCGCTTGCCCGAAGCCGTGTCGTAGGCCGACAGCAGCCCGTCCTCTTCATTCGAGACATAGAGCGTGCGGCCGTCCTGGCTGAGATCGAACAACTCCGGATCGTCCCCCACCGGCAGCGATGCCACGGTCTTGCGGCTGGCCACATCGACCACATCCACCCGGTTGTCGTCGCTGCAGGCCACGTACAGGCGCGTGCGGTCGGGCGACAGCTGCAGGTGGCGCGGGCGCTTGCACTGCCGCCATACCGCGACCAGTTGCCGGCTGCGGGCATCGAAGACGGCGAGGGCATCGTCCTTCTCGCTCGAGACGAAGACCTGGTTGGTAGCCTGGCCGACGGGGGGCGCGGCGCCGCCCTGCGCGCCTTCGGCCAGGCCGGCGGCAACCAGCAGCGTCGTAACCAGCAGCAAGGTAAAGGCAAACCAGACGGGGGATGGCATCTTGTTCATGCGGGTACGCGCCTCGCAGCCGGGTCAGTGACAGGGGCCAGCGGCGTCATGGCCAGGAAGGCGCCCTCCAGGGTGTCGCACGCCGCAGCGCCGCGCAGTGCGGCCGGGGTGCCGTCGAAACGCACGGTGCCGCGGTCCAGCACGATCACGCGGTCGGCGTGCTCCACCTCCTGCACCAGGTGGGTGGCCCACAGCACGCCGGCCTGCGCCCGCGCCGTCAGCCGCCGGGCATCGGCCACCAGCTGCGCGCGCGAGGCCGGGTCCAGCCCCACCGTCGGCTCGTCCAGCAGCAGCATGGCCGGTTCATGCAGCAGCGCGCGCGCCAGTTCCACCTTGCGCCGGTTGCCGCCAGAAAGCTCGCGCACCGGTGCGCGCGCACGCGCCGCCAGCCCGAAGTCATCGAGCAGCCGGGCGATGCGCTGCGCCGCCACTCGGCGCGGCAGCCCGTGCAGGTCCGCGTGAAAGCGCAGGTTGGCCAGCACCGGCAGGTCCAGGTCGATGGCCGGCTGCTGGAACACGATGCCCAGCCGTGCCAGCGCACGCACCGGATCGCGCCGCATGTCGCTGCCCATGACCGTGACCTGCCCCGCATCGGCCACGAACAGGCCGCTGAGGATCTGGAACAGCGTGGTCTTGCCCGCCCCGTTGGGCCCGAGCAGTGCCACGAACTCGCCGCGCCGCACGCTGAGCGAGACCCCGTCCAGGGCCGCGCGGCTGCCGAACGCCTTGCGCACGGCGTCGCAGCACAGCGCCGGTGGTGCCTGCATGGCCATCACAGCTGCCCCCCGGGCCGCGCGGTGCCCACGCGCCCGGCAAAGGTCCGCTCGGTCTCCCACGCATGGCGCAGGAAGGCATCGTATTGCGCGGTATTCAGGTAAGTCAGTTCCTGGTCGTACCTGGCCAGTTCCGCAAGGTGGCGCGGCTGCTGCATCGCGGCGCGGAACGCGTCATGCAGGCGGCCGACGATTGCCGGATCGGTGCCGCGCGGCACGCCGATGCCGTAGGGCGAGTTATGGACCGCATCGGCAAAGCCCAGCTCGCTTACCGTCGGCACCTCAGGCCAGCGCGGTGAGCGCTGCGCGCTGAACACGGCCAGCAGGCGCAGCTTGCCGATCTCAACGTAGGGCGCGAAGCCGGTGGAATTGACCCCCGCCATCAGCGAACCGTTGGCCACCGCCAGCATCTGGTCAGCGGTGCCGTGATACGGCACGTGGATATAGCGCACGCCGCTGCGCCCGAGCACGTCCTCCATCGCCAGATGGGCGGTGGTGCCGATGCCGGTGGAACCCACGGTCAGCTCGCCCGGATGCGCGCGGCCCCAGGCAATCAGGTCGCGCAGCGAGCGCAACGGGCTGTCTGTGGGCACCACGATGCCGAAGGTGTAGCCCGAGATCATCAGCACCGGCTGGATGTCGCGCAGCGGCTGCCAGGCGGTCTTCTGCTGATGCGGGAAGCGATACACCGTCAGCGGCAGCTGGCCGATGGTGTAGCCGTCCGGCCGCGCCGCGGCAAGCAAGCCACCCACCAGCGTGCCGCCGGCGCCCGGCCGGTTCTCCACCACGATCGGCTGCCCCAGCTCACGCCCGGCCAGCTCCGCCAGGATGCGCATGGAGATATCGGTGGCGCCGCCCGCTGGCCATGGCACCACCAGCGTGATCGGCCGCGACGGATACCCGTGCGCGCCCTCGGCCAGCGCGGCGCCCGCATGGACCAGGCCGAGGCACGGCAACATCAGGCAGGCAAGGCAGCGACCGAGGCGGCGGAACATGGCTGGGCACCAGGCAGAGTGTTGATGCGGGTGAACAGAGCAAGGCCGATACCATGTGCAGCGCAGCATGGGGCCGCGCTCCATGCCAGGCGTTGCCTGGCCGCGCCGGACGCACTCCCGGACGCTGCGGCCAGGCCGTGCCTTGTGCGGTGCGCCGCGCACGACTGTCCCATGGTGGAGCACCGGCCCGCTGCTTGTGCCCGCGGCTGTCCTGTTTTGTGACAGGCACCGGCGCAAGGCGGATTCGGCCAGCGCGTCCCTCGGGCCTCTCGCCGCGCAAGTCCCGAACTCCCGATGCACGGTATGAAACCTGCTCAGCTCCGGGCAAGCGCTACCCAATGCAGGTATCGCACCGCTTATCCGGAGGAGACGGAACATGCCAGCCAACCCCCGCCCCGCACCGCCAGGGCAGGCGCCGCGCGACACCGTGGCTTGCCGCGGCAGGGCCAGCCGCGGCGCCGCCACCGCGATTGCCGTGGCGGTCGCCCTGATGGCCCAGCGGCCCGCTGTTGCGCAGCAGGACACCCCTGTCCCAAACCAGGACAGCGCCATGCTGCCGGAAGTCCTGGTGGTGGCCGCCGCGCCGCTGCCGGGCATCGGCGTGGACAGCGACCTGGTGCCCTACACCGTGCAGACCGTGCGCGGCGATGACCTGGACCGGTCGCGCGCCGGCAACCTGGCCGAGTATCTGTCCCGCAACCTGGCCGGCGTCAACGTCAACGACATCCAGGGCAGCCCGTTCCAGACCGACATCACCTACCGCGGCTTCCGTGCCTCGTCCATTCCGGGCGTGCCGCAGGGCCTGTCGGTCTACCTGGACGGCATCCGCGTCAACGAGCCCTTCGGCGACGTGGTCAGTTGGGACATGATCCCGGAAGCCGCGCTGGCGAGCGTGTCGCTGGTATCCAGTGCCAACCCGGCCTACGGCCTCAATACCCTGGGCGGCGCGCTGGCCATGACCACCCGTTCCGGGCTGGACTCGCCCGGCTTCACGGCCGACCTGTCCTACGGCAGCGGCGCCCGCAAGCGCGCCGACCTGTCCGGCGGCGTGCGCAGCGACGGCGGCTGGCACGCATTCGCAGCCGGCACCCTGTTCCAGGAATATGGCTGGCGCGACCAGTCGGGCGGCCGGCTTGGCAACGTCTTCGCCAAGGCTGGCTATGCGGGCGACACTGACAGCTGGGACGTGTCCGTGCTGCACGGCCGCAGCACGCTGACCGGCAACGGGCTGGTGCCCAGCTTCCGCGCCAGCGGCAACGGCACGCTGCCAGACATCTACCAGGCCAACCGCCGCGCCGTGTACACCTACCCCGACCAGACCCGCAACCAGTTGACCCAGCTCGCCGTCAACGGCCGCCACTGGTTCGACGACAAGACCAGCGCCGCGGCGCTGGCCTATGTGCGCACCAGCCGCCGCGACACCACCAACGGCGATGTCAACCCCGCCTACGAGGCCTATGCCGAAGACTGCGAGGACGGCTTTGCGCCCGACGGCAGCCCGCGCGGCGACGCCTGCGGCATGACCCGGGCCGAAGGCGCCGCGCTGCATCCCGCCGTGATCAACACCACCCATATGTGGCAGCAGACCGTCGGCATGGCGCTGAGCATGGCCAGGGAGACCGACCACCACCTGCTCAACGCCGGCCTGACCCTGGACCGCAGCCGCCTGACCTACTCGCAGTACGCCCAGCCCGGCACCTTCACCGACGACCGCGGCGCGGTGGCCGACCCGGACGCCCCCAACGCCCTGTTCTCCGGCGTCGGCGGCAGCTCGCGCATGCTCGGCCTGTACCTGTCCGACACCTGGTCGCTGACCCCCAGCACCTTCCTGACCGCTTCGGCCAGGTGGAACCACGTCGCGGTAAGCAACACCCTGCGCAACAGCGACGGCAGCGAACAGCCGCGCGAGAGCTTTACCTACCGCCGCCTCAACCCGGCGCTGGGGCTCTCGCAGAAGCTGGGCGGCGGCGTCACCGTGTTCGGCGGCTACGCCCAGAACAACCGCGTCCCCACCGTCCTCGAACTCGGCTGCGCCGACCCGACGCGGCCCTGCCGCCTGCCGGCCGGCCTGCAGGCCGACCCCTACCTGAAGCAGGTGGTCTCCCACTCCTATGAAGCAGGCGTGCGCTGGCACCGCGGCAAGGACACCGAAGTCACCGCGTCGCTCTACCGCGTCGACAATCACGACGACATCCTCTTCCTGCGCGCGCCGAACACCCAGCTCGGCTATTTCGCCAACTTCGACCGCACCCGCAACCAGGGCCTGGACCTCACCGCCCGCCAGCGCGTGGGCGATGTCACGCTGCGGCTTGCCTACAGCTATCTCCAGGCCACCTACCAGGCCGCCGGCCAGCTTGCCGCCGGCGAGCGCACCATCGACATCCGGCCCGGCATGCGCATGGCTGGCCTGCCCCGCCATACGCTCAAGCTGGGCCTCGACTGGCAGGCACTGGCCGGCCTGACGCTCGGCGCCGACCTGGTGGCGGTGTCAAGCACCGTCTCCAGCGGCAACGAAGACGGCCTGCGCAGCGACCCGCAACCGGGCGTGCCGCCGAAGACCGCTGACTGGCATGTGCCCGGCTACGCCACCCTCAACCTGCGCGCGGCGTACAAGGTGAACAAGCGGTTTGAGATCTATGCGCGCGTGGCCAATGTCTTTGACCGGCGCTACGAGACCTATGGCCAGATCGCGAATGATGTGTTCCCCGGCGGCAGCCTGGTGCGCCCGCACGTGGCACCGGGGGATGCCGCCAGCGCGCTGTTCGTGGCACCGGGCGCGCCGCGGAGCTTCTGGCTGGGGGTGGTGTTCCGGATGTAGCAAGCCAGGCAGGTTCCGCTGAGCAATGCGACGCGGGCCGGCACGCAATGAGAACCTGTCGGCCCGCACCCGGGGCGCGCTACTATTCGCCTGACACGGCGCCTTTGCGTCGAGCGTCAGCCCTCTCCCCCACCCCGTCATGACCTGCATTGTCCGCATCGCCCTCCACACCCTGGCATCCGCAGGCCTCATGTTCCTGAGCACCGCGCATGCCACCGACATCGACTGCGATCCGTCGGCCACGCCTGCCAGCGCCACGCAGGCGCAACGACTGATCTGCGAATCCGCGCTGTTTTCCATGGGCTACCAGCGCATCTACGCCGACCAGCAGCGCCTGCTCAAGGCGCGGGCAATCACTGAGGCGGACATTGCAGCGTTCCGCAAGAAGCGGGACCGTTGCGATTCGGCGTCCTGCCTGGATACGGTCTTCCGGGAATGGAATGCGTTCGCCAGCCGGGCGCGGGTCCCTTGACCGGAGAGCCATAGCGGGCAGTCCTGCCCGCGCGGACTCAGAAAGCGCTTGCTGGCACAGCGCCATGGCCGGCAGGGCCGGCCTTGCCTTTCTGGACGCCGGATGCCAGTGCACGGATGGCGGCTTCGCGGGAGTTTCCGATGCGCTTGTGAGCGGTCTCCAGGACCGCATCGATATCCCGCCTGGTTACGGCGCGCTGCAGGGCACGCCAGGTCTTGAAGGAATTCTCCAGCGACCCGGGACGGGAGGCGAGCCCCAACCGCACATAGCGCAGGACCCGCAGCGAGATGGAGTTCAGCAGCTCCCCGACCAGCCGGTTGCTCGACAGGTCTGCCATGGCCATGTTCGCCAGGAAGGTCACGCTGATATAGGCGTCCACGGATTCCTCGACGGCCTTGCCGAGCCGCGGCATGAATTGCTCGAATAACGCATCAAGCGCGTCCGCGCGCTCTTCCATCAGCTGCCTGAGCAGAATGGCAAACAGTGCGTCCCGCACGACGTAGATATCCCGCAGATCCTGGGCATTGGGCTCGGTGACAATGGCGCCGCGCCGAGCGCGGAACTCGATCAGCCGCTCCCGCTCCAGGATGCGCAAGGCCTCGCGCACTGGAGCACGGCTGACCTCCAGGACCTCGCTGATGTCTTTCTCAAGCAGGCGTTGGCCTGCGTGGATCACGTCGATCGTAATCAGTCCCGCCAGCCGCACCGCAATCTGGTCAGCAACGGATGCCGACCAATCGCGTCCATGCATAAGCGCCTGCTCGACCGCCAGCGTGACCGGATTCTGCGGTGTTTGCGGCGCAAGCAGCAACTGCAGTTCTGGCGTGTTGGTAGTCTTGAGTCTGCCCATGAGGGGTAAATCCTTCCGATTATTGGGGAACCGGTCGGGTGTTGCCCTCGATCGGCGCTGCACCGCTCGCAGCGTCCAAGATCTTACCTTACGTGGCGTATCGGGCGGATGGCCGGGCGTGGCATTTCGGTCGGTGCAGGCTAAGCAGTCGTCTTTCGGCGCACTGTGCCGCGTGTGGCCCGGCTCTCCTTGGGGCTGCAACCAAATTGCGCGTGATACCAGCGCGAGAATCCGCTCGGCGCGGAAAAACCGAGTAGCGTCGCCACCTCGGTCAACGGGCGATCGCTTTCGACGACATGACGCGCGGCGAGTTCCGTGCGGATGTCGTTGACGATCGACGAGAAGCTCTGCCCCTCCTCCGCCAGCCGGCGCTGGACCGTGCGGCACACCACGCCCAGGTGGTCCGCCACCTGCTCGATGCTGCAACGTCCGCTGGGCAACAGCAGCAGGACAATGCGCCGCACGTCCTCAAGCATGGTCGCCTGCTGCGAGATGACAGACGCGTCTATCAGCTGCTGCGCGTAGCGCGCCATGGCCGGATCGGCAGACGGGTTGCGTGCGTCGAGATCGGCCTTCGCGCAGATGATGCAGTTGAATTCATAGTCGAACTCGACGCAAGGGCCAAAAAACCGGTGGTGCGTACTAAGGTCCCGCGGCGCCGGGTGCTCAAAGCATACACGCCGCGGCTCCCAGTCGGGCTTGAGAAGCTGGCGTATCAGCCGCACCATTACCCCCAGTGCCAGTTCAACCCTTTGGCGCGTGGGCTGATGTGCACTGCCAGCGATGACCGCCTCGCGAATAATGACCAGTTCACCGCACTCCTCTACCGCCAGCGACAGCGCACCGTTGAGCAACGCCTGATAGCGCATCAGCATGCGAAGCGAGTCGCGCAGCGTCGCCTGGTCGCGGATCAGCAATCCTACGGCCCCAAGATTCGACAACAGCCGCGACTCGGCCATGCACAGTCCGAAACTCTCGTTGCCAGACAGGGTTGCTGACGCCTGCAGCAATCGTCCGACACGCTCCACCGGAATCATGAGGTCCGGCTCGCGCAGCACGCTCGGACTTAACCCCGCGTCAAGGAGCATCCGCACCGGGTCCAGTCCGGCGGTTCGAGCGACCTCGCTGTAGTTGGTGAGGGCCGCAGCGCGGACTAGTGAAGACATTGGCGGTCAGAGTAGAACATTGACATGGAATGATAAATCCCAGTCATGTACTGTCAAGCGGGAGAAACCCGTCACATCCAGACTCGCAAGGATCGATTGGCCTAATCGACAATAGGAGACAGTGTTCATGATTCAGCGCCTCAAAGCGGCACCCGCGGTGGTCCGCGCAACCTCTCTGGGCAATTCGATCCAGGTCGAGCAAGTCACTTGCACGATCGGTGCGGAGCTCAGCAACGTCAACCTCGGTGCGGCTGCCGAAGACGACCAACAGATGGCGGAAATCCGTGCCCTGCTCCTGAAGCATCGCGTGCTGTTCTTCCGCGACCAGGACATCACGCGCGCGCAGCACGTGGCCTTTGCACGCCGCTTTGGCGAGCTGGAGGACCATCCGGTGGTGGGCAGCCATCCCGATTACCCGGGACTGGTTCAGATCTACAAAACCCCGGACAGTCCTCCCGATCGTAACGAGAATTCCTGGCATACCGATGCCACCTGGCGCGAAAAGCCACCGCTAGGCTGCGTGCTGCGCTGTATCGAGTGCCCGCCCGTGGGCGGCGACACGATGTGGGTCAACATGGTCGAGGCCTATAACCAGTTGCCCGAGGAGATCAAGACGAAGATCGCCGCATTACGCGCGCGCCACGGCATCGAGGCCAGCTTCGGTGCCGCCATGCCGATCGAAAAGCGTCTTGCACTGAAGGCTCAGTTCCCGGATGCCGAGCACCCGGTTGTGCGCACCCATCCTGAAACCGGAGAGAAGATCCTGTTCGTCAACGGAAGCTTTACGACGCACTTCACCAATTACAACGTGCCCGACAACGTGCGCTTCGGCATCGACAAGGCGCCGGGTGCCGCCAATGTGCTGAACTACCTGGTCAGCCAGGCTACCATCCCCGAATACCAGGTGCGTTTCCGCTGGAAGAAAAACAGCGTTGCGTTCTGGGACAACCGTTCAACCCAGCACTACGCAGTGATGGATTACCCCCCGTGCCACCGGAAGATGGAGCGCACCGCCATCATCGGTGACGCGACTTACTGAAAGATCGACGTGATCGGTCGGGCATCTGAACCCCGCTTTTGGCTATGGCGAGTGGCCGCAGGCCGAAGCGTTCATGCGCAAACGCTCGTGATCGGGCTTCACTAGGGGCCTGCCGCACCGGTAGTCACCCAGCCAGTTGCGCGGCCAGGTGACTGCCGTATTACTCTGGCTGGTAGTTTATGGACTTCAGCAGCGCGGCCTGTTGCTGGTATGCCTGCTTCAGGTCCGCCATCATCTCTTCCGAGGTGACGGCATTCCCCTGCTCCATGCCCATATCCTTGACGCGGTTCTGCACCCCGGGTTGCTTGAAGTACGCCAGCGTCGCCTCGCGGATTTTTTGCTGGACTGCCGGAGCGACATCCGGGCGCGACCACACGGCGAACCAGCCTGCCTGCGCCAGCTGCGGGTAGCCGAGCTCCTTGAACGTAGGCACATCCGCCAATGCGGAAATTCGGCTTGGATAGGCCACCGCAATCGCTTTGATCTTTCCCGCCTTGATCAGCGGCAATGAGGTAGTCACCCCATCGAACATCAGCGGCACGTGGCCGCCCATCAGGTCGTTCAACGCCGGAGGCGAGCCCTTGTAGCCAACATGCCGCATTGGCACGTGGGTGAGTTGCCCGAGCAGTATGCCCGAGGTGTGGCCCCTCAATCCCGCAGCGTAAGACGCGAAAACCAGGCCGTCCTTTTGCGATTTGCCGTAGTCCACCAACTGCTTCAGGTTGGATACAGGCACATCCTTGTTGGCAACCAGCACCAACCCCGTCCGGCTGACCTGGGCCAGGGGCTTCAGGTCGGCAAAGGGCTTGTAATGGACCTTGTAGGCCAACGGCGCTTCGCTCACGACGCCGCCCTGGATGACCAGAAGGGTATGACCATCCTTGCCGGTGGCCTGCAAATCGCTGATCGCCAGCGCGCCGGCGGCACCAGGCTTGTTTTCTACGATAACCGGCTTGCTCCATGCCTTCTGCAGGCCTTCCGCCAGCAGCCGCGCCAAGGCGTCGGCGCTGCCGCCGGCAGGCCCTCCAACCACCAGGCGGATCGGCTTGCTTGGCCAATCCTCCTGGGCCTGAGCCACGGGCATCCCGCCGACGACACCAACTCCGATCGCCAAGGCGTATCCGCGCCACCATAAGTTATTGGTCCGCTTCCTCATGTCTGTACCTCTTGATTGCCGTCATTTCTCCATTCTCGGATCGCCCCGCGTCAACCGGCTTGACCGATCACGACAAGTTGTTGTCGTTTCGCGCAAACAGAGGGAAAACCCTGCTCGCAGCATCGGCCACACGGCGATCGAGGTCTTGAGGGTCCACGGCAGCAAGGCGAAAGAACGGGACCCATACCGTCGCGGGTCCCGCCTTCGGCAATCACATGGTGGGTCGAGGATGCCCGGCCATCAGTCCCCCCCAGGGCTCTTTACATGCATTCGGCCTTGCGCAGGAAGCCCTGGTGGCCACCGTTACGATTGGGTGCGAAGCCATTCTTCTGAAGCGTCTCTTCCACCGTGTCGTAGAAGACCCCAAGCTGCAAGATCTCCCGGGTCTGCTGCGCCGTCGCGATGGGGCGACCAAATTCGCCGGCGATACGCACCAGCTGCTTGATCTGTTCGACGGTGCTCATCTTTCCCGTGCGGGTCTGGTTCCAGAGTACGTCCTCGATGCCGCACCGCACATGCAGGCCCAAGGCCATGCCGATCATGTTGATGGGAAGCACATTCAGCACCGAACTCTCCACCGTTACCACGGCTCCGTCCGGCACAGCTCGCAGAATATTTGCCAGGTTGTAGATGTTCGCCTGATCCATGCCGCCGCTGATAGCCACCCAGTTCATCACCAGCGGGCCCTTGTAGACGCCGCGGCGAATCATCCGCTCAATCGTTTCAAAGCTGTTGATGTTGTAGCACTGAAACTCACTCTGAATTCCGGCGGCGGTCAGACGTCGAACGTGCTCCTCGAACCAGCTGGGATTCGAGGGCACGACCATGTCCTTGTAGGTATCGTAGAGGTGCGCGAACCCTCGCGACAGTCCCTTGAAATCATCCACACCAGCATGCTCCGTCACATTCATCTGCGAGGTGTTGACGGTCACCGTCACCTGGTCGGGCTTCGGATCGAGTTCGGCCAGCATATGCCGCGTGTCATCGCTAAGCCATTTGGCGCCTTGGCCCTCTTCAGGCGCGAAGCTGATAGAGCCTCCCACCTGGATGACCATCTCGGGACAGGCCTTGCGCACGCCGGCGATCAGCTCATTGAACTTGGACAGGCGCTTGCTGCCCTTGCCGTCCTCTTCGCGCACGTGCAGATGCAGCACTCTCGCACCGGCTTCGTAGCAATCCACCGCCTTCTGGATCTGATCCGCCATGGTGACAGGGATATCTTCCGGGAAGTCTGACGGGATCCAGCCCGGCGCATAGGGAGCGGCGGTGATGATCAGAGGCTGCTGGTTCTCGGGATACAGGTGGCCGTCAAGGAAGTTCATGTTGATGGATCTCCGGGTTGAGATGTGAATCTTGAGAATGTCGAATTGGATGAGAGAGCTGCGTCGTGCTGTCAAATCACGAAAATCGACGAGCCGGTGGTCTTTCGAGACTCCAGGTCCCGGTGTGCCTGCACTGCATCCTCCAGGGCATAGCGCTGATTTATCCCGATGCGGATGCGGCCAGCCGCCACGTGGCCGAACAGCTCACCTACCAGTTCCGCCTTCTCGGCAGGATCGGCGATATAGTCGGCCAGGCCCGGGCGCGTCAGGAATGCCGAGCCTTTGCGGGCCAGAATTGCCGGATCGAACCCGGTGACCGGGCCGGAGGCGAAACCCACGCACACCAGCAAGCCGCGGCGCTTGAGGGAGTCCAGCGAGGACATGAAGGTGTCCTTGCCCACGCTGTCGAAGACCACGTTCACGCCCACGCCGTCCGTCAGTTCCCGCACGCGCTTGGCCACGTCCTCATGGCTGTAGTTGATGGTGTGGTCACAGCCGTGGGCGCGCGCCACTTCGGCCTTGGCATCGGTGGAAACCGTGCCGATCACCGTCAGCCCCAGCAATTTGGCCCACTGCGAAACAATCAGGCCAACACCACCTGCCGCGGCATGCAGCAGGATGGAGTCGCCCGCCTTGAAGGGGTAGATCCGGCGCATCAGGTAGGCCGCTGACAAGCCCCGCATCGTCATGGCCGCCGCGACTTCGCAACTGATTGCCTCCGGCAGCTTGATCAGCGGATCGGCAGAGATCAGCCGGTCCGTGCTGTAGGCGCCCAGCGTGTTGGTAAATCCCGTATAGGTCACACGGTCCCCGACCGCCAGATGGCTAACGCCGGCACCGACGGCCTCGATCACGCCAGCAGCCTCGTTGCCGATGCCGCTGGGCAGCGGAACCTTGTAAGTGCCGCTGCGGAAATAGGTATCGGCAAAGTTCAGGCCTGCCGCCACGTGGCGGACGCGGACCTCCCCCGGTCCGGGCTCACCAACGCTGCCGTCTTCAAAACGAAGGACGTCGGGTCCGCCTGTTTCATAAAACTTAACGAGTTTTGCCATGTCGTCTCCTGTGCTCTATCGAATATGACCGTTCACCTGCGGATCGCCGCTTGAATTCGCCAAAGGACAGACCGATTTGGTGACGCAGTGGATCGGTTGATGTCTGAGTGTCTTTCGCGACGATTGAATCATCTGGCAAGGCGCAACGTTCCGCTTTACCTTGCACGCCTTGAACTTTCCTTCTTGTGACAAGGATCCGCTGGCGCAGGTGCGCCAGCTCCTATTCGTCGACCTTGATCCCTGCGTCGTTGGCGATCTTCGTCCAGACTTGCAGATCGTTCCGGACGATCTCGCCCAACTGCGCGGAGGTCTTTACCGGAGGTGGCTCGAAGTTCAGTCTCTTCATCAGCGCCGCGATCTCCGGCAATGCCTGCACCTTGTTGGCCTCATCTGCCAGCCGCTTCACGATCGCCGGACTGGTTCCGGCCGGCGCGAACATGCCGAACCATCCCACCGTATTGAACTTATAGCCCTGTTCACTCATCGTCTTGACGTTGGCAAGCTGTGGCGAGCGCACGTTGCCGACAATGGCAATGCCACGCACCTTCCCCGAACGCAGGAACGGAACCGCCACGCTGGAATCGGTCCAGCCGATCTTCAGCACCCCCGAGGAAAGCTCAGTGAGCAGTTGACTGGATGTCCGATATGCGACGTGCTCGGTCTTCATGCCGGTCTGCTTCTTCAGCCATTCCATCGTCAAGTGCGCGGACGAGCCGGTGGCCCAGCTGCCATAGCTGTACTTGTCCGGATTCGCCTTCACCAGCTCGATGAGTCCTGGCAAGTCGTGCACCGGCAGATCCGGGCTAACCAGCAGCAACACCCCACCCGCGGCTGTCTGCGCGATCGGCACGAGGCTCTTCCTTGCCTCCTGGGAAACGGACTTCATGACGGCCGGCGCAACCACCATGTTGGATGCCGTTGTGTAGAGAATCGTGTAGCCGTCCGGCGCCGCCTTGAGGACGGCATTGGTCCCGATCACCCCGCTGCCGCCCGGCCGGTTCTCCACGACCACAGCCTGCTTCAGTGATTCGGAAAGGCGTTGCGCCATGGCCCGCGCCAGCGCGTCGGTTCCCGACCCGGGAGACGACGGAACGATCATTTGAATCGGGCGCGCGGGCCAGGCTTCCTGTGCCTGCACGGGCCCCGGTGCGCCCAGGGCAATGATTGCCCCGGCGCACAATGTGATGGCGAGCAGCTCTTTCAGTGATGACATCGTCGTCCCCATGTTCTTTCGACAATTTCCCAGCCTGAAAACTGATGCCAGCCCGCACCACCGTGCGGCAAGCGATTTCTAACGGCTCAGGCTATCGAGCGCCCAATCATAGCAGTCGTAATTTTTATTGTCGACATGAATATATTGGCTTGTCGTAAGGTGCCGGAATCGACTCAGTCCGGGCTCTTTCCCATTGGCGTCGTGCCCTCCGTCGGAGGCGCTTCGAAGGCGTCGAACATCAAATCGGGGGCACTGGTGTTGTGACGCGACCGGACCGTACGGCCGAATCTCACCGCGGTCGCCTGCATTGAAGTGACGGCCATCACTGGCTTCCTGATGGCCTCACCAGCCGGCCCGGTGGTCCAGGAGACTTCGCTCGCGTCTGCATTGTCGTCGGCAACATACATGGAACGCAGCATCGCAAACGGACGTTTGGCGTCATGGGCCGGAAGGAACCGGACATCGAGCGCCGTACGGATGTCGCTGATTTCAGTGATCGTGACCGTTGCCTGGCCTCCTTCCGTGAAATGCAGCCTGAAGGCCAAGGGTTGCGGCTCGATTTCTATCCGCACGATGTTGACCACCGGGCGCCCTTCCTGCTCTACCGGCCCCAGCAAGAACGAAGAGCCATATGCATTGACACCCAGATTGCGGGCCGGCAACGGTTTCGCCCGCCAGTAGCCATCGGCGGGATAGAGCACCAGGACCTCGGTACGCGTCCGGCCGGATTTCCGGAACACCTGGATCAGGTGAAAGCCGGCATCGGCCCTGCCCGCTACCGTGACCGGGACCCGATGTGGCCGCCAGAAGCTGGCGAACGTGATGCCGACAATGGCAATGTTCCTGTCGTCATGAAGGATGACCGTGCGCGGCACGAAGACATGGCGCGGATCAGTCGGGTGAGGCGTCTTGCCGAAGTTGCACCCGGAGAAATCCGGCGCGGAGCTGTCAATGCGGATGGCGTTGACGTAGGGGGGATGCAATGCCTGGATCCGGAACCTGGCAACCGCGGCGGCGGACAGAGCGAACGAGACATTGTCTTCTTCCGCACAAGGGCCTGGCGTGCTGAAGTTCTCGACCTCCACGGCCAGCCGCTGCGCGCAAGCCGGCACGGAAAGCAGCGCCAGGCACAGGGTCGCGACCAGGCGCGTTGCGCGCATGCCAGGCCCCGTGAACGGGAACGAGGCGGGAATCCATTCCCGCCGCTGCGGGCCCGTGCCTACTTGGTCCTGGGCGGCACGATCGCCGTGCCGGCGTCTGTCGTGCGCTCATGCTGCATGGTCGGCATCATGTTGCTGTTCAGGTGGAACATCACCCATAGCGAACCCGTCAGCGTGATCACCACCAGCACCAGCGTGAACATCAGCGAGAGCATGTTCCAGCCGCCCTCCGACCTGGCGTTCATGTGCAGGAAGTAGATCATGTGCACCACGATCTGCACGGCGCCGATCAGCAGGATGACGATGGCGGTGGTGGACGACTTGTCGAACACCTTTCCCATCACCAGCCAGAACGGGATGGCGGTCAGGAAGACGGACAGCACGAAGCCCGTCAGATAGCCGCCCAGCGTGGCGTGCGGCCCCACTTCCTCGTCATGTCCATGGCTGTGTCCGTGGCTGTCCAGCGTTTCGTCGTGCGCGCTCATGGCAACGCTCCCATCAGGTAGACGAAGGTAAAGACGCCGATCCAGACGACGTCGAGAAAGTGCCAGAACATCGACAGGCACATCAGCCTGCGCTTGTTGGCCGTAATCAGCCCGTGCTGCGCCACCTGGGTCATCAGCACGATCAGCCAGATGATGCCGCACGTCACGTGCAGCCCGTGGGTGCCGACGAGCGCGAAGAACGAGGTCAGGAACGCACTGCGCTGCGGCCCTGCACCCTCATGGACCAGGTGCGCGAACTCATAAAGCTCGACCGCCAGGAACCCCGCGCCGAAGACCCCCGTGATGGCCAGCCAGATCTGGGTGCCGGCGATGCGGTTCTGCTGCATCTGCAGCATGGCAAAGCCGTAGGTGATCGACGACAGCAGCAGGAACGAGGTGTTCAGCGCCACCAGCGGCAGCTCGAACAGCTCTACCCCGCTCGGTCCCCCCGCATACTCCCGGCCCAGCACGCCATACGCGGCGAACAGGCACGCGAATATCAGGCAGTCGCTCATCAGGTAAAGCCAGAACCCGAGCAGCGTCCCGTTCTGCGGGTGATGGTCTTCGGGCAGGTAGAACTGGTAGCCGCCCGGCGGCGCCGTGTCCGCGGCGGCGGTGCCACTCACATGGTTGGGAAAGGTCGTGTCAGCCATGGCCTGCCATCCGTTGTGTGCGCGCCGCCTCGGTCTGGATCACCAGATCGGCCGGGAGGTAATAGTCGCGCTTGTAGTTGAACGTATGGATGATCGCGCCGATGATCGTCGCCGCGAACGCTGCCGCCGCGAGCCACCAGATGTGCCAGATCAACGCGAAGCCGCAGAGCGTGGAGAACCCCGCGAGCACGATGCCGGCCGCGGTGTTCTTCGGCATGTGGATCGGAATAAAGCCCTGCTGCGGCCGCGCATAGCCATTCTGCTTCATGTGCCACCAGGCGTCGGTGTCGTGCACTACCGGCGTAAAGGCAAAGTTGTACTGCGGCGGCGGGGATGAGGTCGACCATTCGAGCGTGCGGCCGTTCCACGGATCACCGGTCAGGTCGCGAAGCTCCTCACGGTGGATGAAGCTGACTACCAGCTGGACCAGGAAGCAGGTGATGCCGATGGCGATCAGCAAGGCGCCGAACGCAGCCAGTTGGAACCAGACCTGGTACGTTGCATCCTCGAAATGGCTCATGCGCCGGGTCACCCCATGCAGCCCGAGCCAGTACAGCGGCATGAACGCAAAGTAGAAGCCGACCAGCCAGAACCAGAACGATGCCTTGCCCCAGGACGAGACCAGGCGATAGCCAAATGCCTTCGGGAACCAGTAGGTAATGCCTGCCATCAGGCCGAACAGCACGCCGCCGATGATCACGTTGTGGAAATGCGCGATCAGGAACAGGCTGTTGTGCAAGGAGAAGTCAGCGGGCGGCACCGCCAGCAGCACGCCGGTCATGCCGCCGATCACGAACGTGACCATGAAGCCGATGGTCCAGAGCATCGGGGGCTCGAAGCGGATCTTGCCGTGGTACATCGTGAACAGCCAGTTGAAGATCTTGGCACCTGTCGGGATCGAGATGATCATGGTGGTGATGCCAAAGAACGAATTGACGCTGGCACCCGATCCCATCGTGAAGAAATGGTGCAGCCAGACCAGGTACGACAGCACGGTGATCACCACCGTGGCGTAGACCATCGACGCATACCCGAACAGGCGCTTGCGGCAGAACGTGGCAACCACTTCCGAGAACACCCCGAACACGGGAAGCACAAGGATGTACACCTCCGGATGGCCCCATATCCAGATCAGGTTCACGTACATCATGGCGCTGCCGCCCTGCTCGGTGGTGAAGAAGTTGGTGCCGGCGTAGCGGTCCAGGGCAAGCAGCGCCAGCGCCGCGGTCAGCACCGGGAACGCGGCGATGATCAGCACGTTGGTGCACAGCGCGGTCCAGGTGAAGATCGGCATGCGCATCAGCGTCATGCCGGGCGCTCGCATCTTGACGATGGTCACCAGCAGGTTGATCCCGGATAGCAAGGTCCCTACCCCGGCCACCTGCAGCGCCCAGATGTAGTAGTCGACGCCGACGTCAGGGCTGTGGATGATGCCGGACAACGGCGGATAGGCCAGCCAGCCGGTGCGCGCGAACTCGCCCACGAACAGCGACATCATGACCAGGATGGCACCGCCCGTGGTCATCCAGAAGCTGAAGTTGTTCAGGAACGGGAAGGCCACGTCGCGGGCGCCGATCTGCAGCGGCATGACGAAGTTCATCAACCCCGTGACCAGCGGCATGGCCACGAAGAAGATCATGATCACGCCGTGCGCGGTAAAGATCTGGTCGTAGTGGTGCGGCGGCAGGTAGCCAAGGTTGTCGCCGAACGCGACGGCCTGCTGGATGCGCATCATGACCGCATCGGCAAAGCCCCGTAGCAGCATCACGATGCCCAGGATCACATACATGATGCCGATCTTCTTGTGGTCGATGCTGGTGAACCATTCCCGCCACAGGTAGCCCCAGAGGCGGTAGTAGGTAAGCGCTGCGACCAATGCGCCCCCGCCGAGCACCACCACGAGGAAGGTGCCGAGCAGGATGGGTTCATGCAGCGGGACGGCCTCCCATGAAAGACGGCCGAAGATCAAATTGGCGAGTTCCGAGCGCTCGGGCATGTTTGTCACCTGGGGCCTGAATTAACCAACCATGGCCGATGGGGCTGGCCAGTACCGCAAGGGAAGATCCGGATCCGCGCCTTACTGCAGCAGCACCCGGCCGTCATTGCGCGCGAACACCGGTGCTGTGGCCGGGGTGTTGCGCGCCGTGCAGACCGCGCCGGACGGGTCGAATTTTCCGCGGCTGCGGTCAAGCGCCATGGTGTCTGCCACGCACGGCCCGCCGCCCACGCAACGGTTCAGGATCAGGTCGTAGAGGCCTGGCGCCACGCTGGCATAGCGTTGCACCGCTTCACGCTCGCTGGGCTGCGCGAGCTTGAGGTAGGTGTCCGTGGACAGCCCCTGGCCCGATGACTTGACCTGCTGGATCCAGCGCTCGAAGTCCTCGCTCGACAGCCCGTGGAACTTGAAACGCATGTGCGAGAAGCCCGCGCCGCTGTAGTTGGCGGAGAAGCCTTCATACACGCCGGACTTGTTGATCACGGCATGCAGCTTGGTTTCCATGCCGGGCATGGCGTAGACCATGCCGGCCAGCGACGGGACGAAGAATGCGTTCATCACCGAGGTGGCGGTGATGCGGAAAGCGATGGGCCGGTCGACCGGTGCAGCCAGCTCGTTGACGGTGGCGATGCCCTGCTCGGGATACAGGAACAGCCACTTCCAGTCCATCGCCACCACCTCCACCGTCAGCGGCTTCACGTCCGCCGGCACCGGCCTGCCTGGTTCGACCCGCGTCAGCGGGCGGTAGGGATCGAGCTGGTGGGTGCTAACCCAGGTCACGGCGCCCAGCGCGATGATGATCAGCAGCGGCGCGGCCCAGATCGCCAGTTCAAGCACCGTGGAGTGGTCCCAGTCGGGGTTGTAGGGCGCGTCGGTTGCGCTTTCCCGATAGCGCCACGCAAACAGCAGCGTGAGGATGATCACCGGAACGATGATCAGCAACATCAGGCAGGTGGCGATGATGATCAGGTCGCGCTGGCGCACGGCCATGTCTCCTGATGGCGCAAGCAGCACTGCATTACAGCCGGCCAGGCACGCCAGCATGACTGCGGCGGCACACCGAAGCAGTAATCTTCCCTGCACACGTCTTAGCGGCACTACAGCGTCGAAGCGGCCCATAGTCTCGGATGTGGCGTCTGAGGAATATCGGCAAACTGCCGGTGAATCACCTTTCGTTTTTCTATGGCAGTTTAGGCGCTATTCTTGTCAGTGCGAGACTTAAGAGCCAATTTCATCCGAATGGGGTCGGCTCCACGTGCAGTATCGAAGCACTCCTGCCAGAAGGAGACTTGACGATGGCCAGCCTCACCCACCAGCATCGCGCATCGCCGACTGCACCTCCGGCGCCCGGCCACCACCAGGTGGCACCCGCCGAGATCGCCACCGGGGTGGTGATCGGACGCGCCTCGGAGTACTTCGACTTCTTCGTGTACGGCATCGCCTCCGTGCTCGTCTTCCCGGCGGTCTACTTTCCGTTCGCGGGCGAGCTGGCCGGGCTGCTCTACAGTTTCACGATCTTCTCGTTTGCGTTCATCGGGCGCCCGTTCGGCACTGCGCTGTTCATGCGCATCCAGCGGCGTTGGGGCCGGGGCATCAAGCTGACGGCGTCACTGTTCCTGCTCGGTACGGCCACGGTGGGGATTGCGTTCCTGCCGTCGTACGCGTCGATCGGTGCCGCGTCGATCTACCTGCTGGCGCTGTTCCGCTTCCTGCAGGGGATTGCGTTCGGCGGGTCGTGGGACGGGCTGCCGTCGCTGCTGGCGCTCAACACGCCGGAGAACAAGCGCGGCTGGTATGCAATGGTGGGCCAACTCGGCGCGCCCACCGGCTTTATCATCGCCAGTTCGCTGTACCTGTTCCTGCATGCCAGCCTGACCCCGCCTGAATTCATCGAATGGGGCTGGCGCTATCCGTTCTATGTGGCCTTCGCCATCAACGTCGTGGCGCTGTTTGCACGGCTGCGCCTGGTGGTGACCCATGAATACACGCAGCTGCTCGAAGAAGACGAGCTGGAGCCGATCAGCACCTTGCAGATGGTGAACGCGCAAGGCTTCAACATCTTCCTGGGGGCCTTTGCTGCGCTGGCCAGCTATGCGCTGTTCCACCTTGTCACGGTGTTCCCGCTCTCCTGGGTGATCCTGCACCGCACACAGGACATCTCTGACGTGCTGGCCGTGCAGATCGTGGGCGGCTTCATCGCGTTCATCGGCACGCTGCTATCCGGCTGGATCGCGGACCGCATCGGCCGGCGCACCACGCTGGCGGCCATGGCCGTGCTGATCGGCATCTTCAGCCTGGCAACGCCGTGGCTGCTCGGTGGCGGCGCCACCGGCCAGGACACCTTCATCCTGGTCGGATTCGGCCTGCTGGGCCTGTCGTACGGGCAGGCTGCGGGCGTGGTGACGTCAAACTTCGAACGCCGTTTCCGCTACACCGGGGCCGCCCTGACCACGGACTTCGGCTGGCTGTTCGGCGCCGCCTTTGCGCCGCTGGTGGCGCTGGGCTTGTCATCGCTGTTCGGCCTGGCGGCGGTCAGCCTCTACCTGCTGTCTGGCGTGATCGGCACCCTGGGAGCGTTGCGCATCAGCCGCGCGCTCGGGACACCTGACCAATGACTGCGGTCATGGCCTGCGCAAGGCCATGACACATTCCCCCCTGGATCTTGGCGCCAGGCGCCCAGGCGCCGTGCATGGCGGATAATGCGCTTTTTTACAAGCGCCCCATCCCCATGCACGCAAGCAGCAACACCACTGGACGCATCGACTGGACAACGCTGTTCCTGCTTACCTTCCCGCCCCTGAGCTGGGCCGGCAATGCCATCGTCGGCCGCCTGGCCGCCGGCACGGTGCCACCCATCACGCTGAACTCTGTGCGCTGGGTGCTGGCCGGGCTGCTGCTGGCACCCTTTGCCTGGCGCGGCGTGATCGAGCACCGCGCGGCACTGCGCCGGCACGCCGGCGTAATCACCACCCTGGGCGTGCTTTCGATCGCCAGCTATAACGCCCTGCAGTACCTGGCGCTGACTACATCGACACCGATCAACGTGACGCTGATCGGCGCATCCACGCCGCTGTTTCTGATCGTGATCGGCGCGATCTGTTTTGGCGAACGGGTGAAGCCATGGCATGTCGCCGGAGCGCTGCTGTGCATGGTCGGCGTGACCTTCGTCCTGGTACGCGGCGAGCTGGGCCGGCTCGCCCAGCTGGACCTGGTCGCCGGCGACCTGTTCATGCTGGCCGCCACCATTGCCTGGAGCGGCTATACCTGGCTGCTGCGCAAGCAGCGCCCCGCCGTGCCCCTGCCCGTGCTGCTGTTCGCGCAGATCGTCACCGGCGTACTGGCAAGCGCGCCCGTGACAGCATGGGAGCTGATGACGCTGGACCAGCCCCTGCAATGGAACGGCAAGGTCGCGGCCATCCTGCTCTATGTAGCAACCATTCCTTCGCTGCTCGCCTACTTTGCCTGGGACCGCGCCATCGCCCGCGCGGGCGCTCAGTTGCCGGTGTTCTTTATCACCCTGACACCGGTGTTCGCCGCCCTGCTGTCGACACTGCTGCTGGGCGACTGGCCCCGCTGGTACCACGCAGTGGGGCTGGCCGCGATCGCGGCGGGGATCTGGCTGGCGCAGCGGCGTTGAGGGGGCCGGCCGGTTCGCGCCAGGGAACAGGCATGCCCCGGGTGTTTCAATCCTGAATCAGTCTTGCCGCGGCTGCACTAGCCTGTTTGCATGATGGGCTCGCGCTCCCTGGTGCACTACCCTCGCAGTAGAGCTCACACCACTGAAGCCGGGGGGAATCATGGGTGAACGGAATTCGCGCGGGCGACATGCGCAGGCTGACCTTGCACTATGCGAGGCGCCAGCAGAAGACATCGAAGCTGAATCAGCGCCACCACGGCGCACCCAGCAACCCAGGACCACGCCCGCGGTGCATCCCGGCACTTCCGACCTGTCTTTCGTGACTGGCCGCCGGGAGCCTCCTGCCGCAATGAGCCGGCTCACGGGTGCGGACGATCCGATGTTGGGCTGCCTGCTGTTGCTGAACCGGGCCTTGCAACGGACGGTGCCTTCAGCGGTCCTGCTGGAAGGGCTGCCGCTGGACGGGCAGGCCCTGACGTTGCCGCTGCTCTGCGCCGCGGCGGCGCGCGCCGGCTTGTCAACCCGGCTGGCGGAACGCGAGCTCGACGATATCCCGGATACCTCGATACCGGCCATCCTGTTGCTGGACAAGAACAGGCCGTGCGTACTGCTGCAGCGCTGCGAGCACGGCCGGTTTCTCGTCGCCCTGCCAGGTTGGGGCGGTGGGGTGCAGGAAGTCAGCCGCGAGGAACTGCTGGCCCAGTACAGCGGGCACGCCGTCTTCGCGCAGCCCGCGCTGCAAGCGGACGTGGCAGCGGCTACGGAGCCGGCACAGCCGTGCCCGTTGCCCGTCGACGCGATGCGGCCATCATGGCGGCGCCGTTGGGAGCGGCTACTTGCCGCGACGCTCAGGGTACTATGCCTGCGGGGCAGGCTGCCGGCTGACGACGTGGCCCGCGCTGGTGGCTAGCGCGGCGCTGATGAAACATCAGCATGTCGGCGATGCCGACGTGTTGTCCGAACTGCTCCGCCAGATCCCCACCGATAGGTCATGTTGAGCGGAAACCGCACGTCGTAGCGGTGGCCCACGTCATCGATCAGGCCGGCCGGGGCCCTCCCCGATCCGCACTGTCCCGGTATGCAACAGGTCAAGCTGAACGGGCTGCACGCAGTCGTTCAACATGCCAGGCACCACGGAAAAAATGAAAGGAGGCAGGACAATTTGCCCTGCCTCCGCTCAGGCGCGCGTCTGCCTCCCCCGAGACAGACGCGCGCCCCATCCAACCGGCTTACTTGACGCAGGCGAGGTTGACGGCGAGGCCTCCCCAATCGGTGGCCTGGTTGTTGTCGACCTGTACCTGCAGCTTGTCGTTGTGGCTGACGGTACCGGCCGGCACCTCTTCACTGCAGTTCTGCAGGCCGTTGGTGACTTTGCAGCTCAGATCCTTGACGGGCGTGAGGGTCACTGACGCGCCGGACCCCGTCACCTTGTACACCGAGATGTCCAGCGTGCCCTGCACCTTGCCGAGTGTGCTGGCAGTGAGCGTGACCTTGGTGCAATCGTAGGGGATCACGACGCCGAAGTCCGTCGGCAACGGCACCGCCCCGCCGGCGCCGGTCATGGCATAGCGGCCGCGGCTGAGCGTGTCTGGCACGTTGAAGTTGCCGTTGTAGACGGTGCCTGTCCCTGCGGTCGCGCCCGAGGTCGGCCACTTTCCGCCCGCCTTGGGACCGTACAGCGTCGAGGTCGTGGTGTCGAAATAGAAGTCGCCGTCGACGCCGATGTCGTCGGTCGGCGCACCGCTGCCGTACAGGATGTGACCGCCATTGCCTGCAGTGCCGCCACCGGTGCCGCCGGTGCCGCCGCTGCCGCCCGGCTGGGTGACCAGCGTGACCCCTGCCGGCCACACGTCATTGGCCTTGGGCCCGTACAGCGTCCAGGTGTTGGTGTCGAGGTAGTAGTCGCCATTGTTGCCGACACTGTTGGCTGGCGCCCCCGCGCCCGTCAGGACGACGCCGCCGCCGGTGCCCGACCCGGTGCCGCCACCCATCGGGACGCCCGGTGGCCACGTGCCGTTTGCCTTGGGCCCGAACAGGGTCGAGGTGGAGGTATTGATGTAGTAGTCGCCATTGTTGCCGACGCTGTCGGTCGGATCGACCGAGCCGGACAGGATGGTGTTCCCGGCCGTGCCGGTATTGCCGGTACCCGCCACCGAAACCCCTGCCGGCCACACGCCGTTTGCCTTGGGCCCGAACAGCATCCAGGTCACGGTATTCAGGTAGAAGTCCCCGTCTTTACCGATCTCGGGCCCGGGATCGGTGGTACCCGACAGCATGGCGCTGCTGCTGGCCGCGGTCTGCGTTGTTGGCGACGTGGGTGACGTCGGCGTTGACGTTGACGTGCCGGTGCCTGGTGCTGTAGTGGCGGCAGTGGTAGAGGTCGAGTCGCCCCCGCCTCCCCCGCAACCTGCGACCGTGATGACGAGACAGGCGAGCGGCAAAGCCGCCAGCTTCATGTGGATGCGTTTCATGGATGGACCCCTTTTCCTTGGCCTTTTGAGCACGTAAAATTCGATGGCTTTGGCGGCGCCAACGATGAGGTCAATCTAGCTGGCGGAATTGGAATGGAAAATCGGCTCTATGGACGAGGCCGCGGTTATACGGAATGGCATCCCGCGGCGCGGATGAAAATACGCCGCGCCACCGGCGCGCAGGATAATGTCGGAGCGCACGGCACTGGTCATGGGGAACAGTCGCCGCGAGGCTGTGGAATTCCCGTGAAGCCTTGCAGGACAAGGCATTGCCGGTCATGGAAAGTCGTTTCCGGAGGTTCCGGCAGGCACCGCGGAACTGGTATCCAGGGCGCCGAAAAATGCGGTCAATCCCCACTGGAGGGGAATGCTGGCGCGAGCTGAACGGCTTAGCGAGGAAGTAGTAGACAGGCCGCCAGAGCGATCGGAAAAAGTATGTATAGAAAATGAAACGTCATGGGCCACATCAACTATGCGGTGGCCTGCTTCGATCCGCGGATTCAACCGGCCATTCGCGAGCGGATGATGCGGCGCCCTTATGCAGGGCTCACGTCAAAGCCGACAGCAGGATATTCTGCGCAGCCTCGCCGTCACGCGAGGCCTGACGCTCGTATCTACCGTCCGGCGTCATCTGCCAGGCGTCACACCGGTCTGCCAGGTACGGCTTCAGCCCTTCCGCGATGACGCGTTCCTTCAACCTGGCATCGAGGATGGGAAAGCAGATCTCGATCCGCCGGGACAGGCTTCGTTCCATCCATTCACCGCTGGACAGCATCACCTTTTCCGCGCCGCCGTCGTGGAAATATAAGATGCGCGAGTGTTCGAGAAACCGGCCCATGACCGATTTCACCGCAATGTTCTCCGACAAGCCGGCAACGCCGGGGCGCAGCGCACAGGCGCCCCGGATGATCAGGTCGATACGGACACCGTCGCGTGAGGCGTCGTACAGCGCCTGGATCAGGTCAGGCTCCAGCAATGCATTCATCTTGGCAATGATCCATCCCTTGCGCCCGGCCCTGGCGTGCCCGGCTTCGCGCCGGATCGCCTCAAGCAATGCCTGCTTCATCGTGAAGGGCGATTGCCAGATATGGGTCATGCAATGGGTCTGGCCACGGCCGGTCAGCTGGCTGAACACTTGCGCCACATCCTGCGTCAGCGACTCATTGCATGTGAGCAATCCAAAATCCGTATAGGTGCGCGTGGTCTGGTGGTGATAGTTCCCGGTGCCTAGATGCACATAGCGCCGGAGTTTCCCACCCTCGCGTCGCAATACCATGACCATCTTGGCGTGCGCCTTGAAACCGACGACCCCATAGATGACATGCGCGCCGACTTCCTCCAGTTGCGTTGCCCAACCGATATTGGCCTCTTCATCGAAGCGGGCCAGCAGTTCCACCACGACCGTGACTTCCTTGCCGTTGCGCGCGGCTTCGATGAGTGCCGAGAGCAGGACCGAGTCGTGCCCGGCCCGATACACCGTCTGGCTGATTGCCACCACATCGGGGTCCTGTGCCGCCTGCACGACAAAGTCCACCACCGGTGTGAACGACTGGAACGGGTGATGCAGCAGGATGTCGCCCTCGCGAATGGCGCGGAAGATATCGGAATGCTCGTGCAGCACCTTCGGCAGGCCGGCCCGGAAAGGCAGGTACTTCAGTTCCGGCCGGTCCATCTGATCTGGCACCTGCATCAGGCGAACCAGGTTGACCGGTCCGTTGACGGAGAACACCTCGCTTGCCGCCAGGCCGAACTGCTGCTGCAGGAACGCAGTCATTGCCGGCGTGCAGTTATCAGCCACCTCCAGCCGGACCGCATCACCATAATGACGGTGCGGCAGTTCGCCTTGCAGCGCCTCGCGCAGGTTCTTGACCTCTTCCTCGTCCACGAACAGCTCGCTGTTGCGGGTCACGCGGAACTGGTAGCAGCCGCGCACCGTCATGCCACTGAACAGCTCGCCGACGTGGGCATGCAGGATGGAAGAAAGGAAAACAAAGCCATGCTCGCATCCGGCGATATCCGGTGGCAAAGCGATAACCCGCGGCAGCGCTCGCGGCGCCTGCACGATCGCATAGCCGGAGTTGCGCCCGAACGCATCCTTGCCCTCGAGTTCGACGGCGAAATTCAGGCTCTTGTTAAGCACCCGTGGAAACGGATGCGCCGGGTCCAGCCCGATCGGTGTCAGGACCGGCATCAGTTCGGCGAAGAAGAACTCCCGGATCCATTCCGCCTGCGTAGGGTTCCACGAGGGCCGCCGCAAAAAGCGGATCTGCTGCTCGGCCATGGCCGGAATCAGCATGTCATTGAACAGGCGGTACTGCTGATCAACCAGCTCCCGGACCCGTTGGTTGACCCTCGCATAGACCGCCTGCGGCGTCAGCCCGTCCGGGCCGGCCACCGGAGACTGAAGCAGGCACTGCTCCTTCAGGCCGGCCACGCGGATCTCGTAGAACTCATCCAGATTGCTGCTGAAGGTACACAGGGAACGCAGGCGCTCCAGCAGCGGCACCGCGGGATCGGCGGCCTGCTGCAGCACGCGCCCGAAGAACTCCAGCTGGCTGAGTTCACGGTTGATATAGAGCTCATTGCCATTCAGCAGGCCATCCGGATCGACCGGGGTGCCGAGGCGCTCCTCCCCCGCGTCCGTCGGCGACGCATTTTGCATGGGATCGGATTCGGGTTTCATGGTGTGAGTGCCTGTGCGGGGGAATCCTTCCAGATTCTAGCTGGCGTATCACGCATATCGGGGCGAATTGGATCGCACTGCTCCCGCGAAATACGTACCATCTTATGAGCATCCGATGCGTAGAATGATCTTACGCGCCCACTGGAGCTGCCGATGACACACGAAATACTCTCTGCGACCGAGACCACCCCGGACGGCCTGAAGCGCTTGATCGAGCATATTGGAGATGCTGCAGCGCAAGGGCACCTTGACCCGGAGTTTGTGCGCAAGCTGGCGAAGCGCATTGCCAACGAATTGCAGGAGATGAAAGCGACCAGGCTGCCGGGTGACCGCGAGCTTGCCGGGCTGGACGACGGCATAGAGGCCCTGCTGCTGGCCGCGGACCGCAAGTACGGCGCCAGGCTGACCCGATCACTGCAGAAGTTGCGGGAGCACGAAATCCCTTTCACCGGCGCGGAGTCGAATGGAGGCCAGCCGCACTAGCAATGCCGCCTGGTGACGCAGTGAATTCACTAAGCAGGTAGTTCAATGATTTTGGTTGTGATTACCACCGCGGATAACCGTGGAACCTATGTCAAAGACTGACAAGAAGCGATACCTGAAAGCACTTAACCGGCGCCTGAAGAAAGCGTCGGCCGGAAAGTTCGATACGCTCTTTGTCTTCGACCCGCCCGGTTCGAAGCCGAAGAACGCCACGGGCGTAACAACCAGCGGCCCAGCCAGTGACGAGATCCTTGCAGTGATGAACGCAGTCCAGGCCAGCGTATACGCAAAATTCGAGGACACGGCAAAGCTCGGATAAATGGAACGCGAACTCAAGCTCGAGTTGCTGCAGGACCAGGCCGAAGGCCTGATCGGCTTGCCCCTGGTGTCGTCCTGCTGCGTGGAGCCGCCGCACGAGGACAGGCTCGTGAGCACGTATTTCGATACGTCGGATCTTGCCTTTCGGCGTATGCACGCATCGCTGCGCGTACGACAAGCGGGTGATCATTACGTGCAGACCTTGAAGACCTGTGGCACGCAGCATGGGGCGCTTTACGAGCGGGAAGAGTTTGAGTCGGTGGTTTCCGGAAATACGCCAGATCTTGGTGCACTACGAGACAAGCTGCCCGAGGGCACTGCGTTGGGGACGCTGCTCCGTGAAGGCGACCTGGCAGAACGCCTGAAGCCGATCTTCATCACGGATGTCCGGCGCACGGTCCTGCTGTTGCGCTTGCCACAGGGGGACGAGGTCGAACTGGCTGTCGATCGCGGCGTGGTCCGTGCGAACGATGCCACGGAACCAATCCGCGAGCTTGAGATGGAGATCCAGGCCGGGGAGCCGGCCCATCTGTCAGCGTTTGCCCTGCGGCTGCTCGACGCAGTGCCAATGCGCCTGAGCCGCGCCAGCAAAGGCGACCGTGGCTATGCACTGGTCGCTGACGAGGCCAATGAAGCGGTACGGGCGCAGCCCCTCAGGCTGGCCGACGCCGGGTCGGCGGAAGCGGTGTTTCAGTGCATTGCCCGGAACTGCCTGGCGCAAATCTCGGGGAACGAACGCGGCGTGGTCAACAGCTCCAATCCGGAAAGCGTGCACCAGATGCGTGTCGGCCTGCGTCGCCTGCGCTCGGCGCTTGATATCTTTGAGCCGCTGATTGCCTGCCCGCCGGCATTGCAAGCGGAACTCAAATGGATTGCGGATGAACTGGGCCCCGCACGCGACTGGGACGTGCTCGCCAACACCACCTTGCGTGAGGCGTTCGATGGGGCGCCGGAGGACGTGGGCGCGGGCGCGGTGCTTGCCGCGGCGAAGGCAGTCGCAGCCGATGCCCGGCAACGCGCGGCCCAGGCCGTGAATTCCGATCGTTACACCCGGCTGGTCCTGACGCTGAGCCATTGGCTGGGCAGCGCGGACTGGGACCATGGGCTGGACGAAGCGCAGCGCGCGGCACTTGCCGGATCCGCCAGGGACTTCGCGCTGACCACGTTGCGCAAGCGGCAACGCAGGCTGCTCGAGCGGGGCCGAGGCATGGCCAGGCTCGATGAGCAGCGGCGCCATCGTGCGCGTATCGCCGCAAAGAAGCTGCGCTACGCGACCGAGTTCTTTGAATCCTTGTTTGCCGCGAATAAGTTGCGCCGCTATCGCCGGCAACTGTCGCGCCTGCAGGATGACCTGGGATGGCGCAATGATATGGCGGTCGCAAAGGGACTGTTGCTGCGCCTGGGGACAGAGCGGCAGCAACTTGCGATTGGCTGTGGCTATGCGCGCGGCTATATCGCAAAGGGTGTCAGCGTTGACAGGCAGCCGCTGCGCCGCTTCTGGAAACAATTCAAGGCGGCGCGCCTGCCCGCTTAGCGCGGCTTCCGGACATCGGCGCACGTTCATCGTCGCGGCCAGTCCCTGCGCACTGCAGCGAAGACGATTTCACCGTCGCCGGCCCCGATTCGTCAGCCGGTCCCCGCCAGCAGAGTTTGTCGCCCTCAGCGTAAACCCCAATGACATAGCCGGCACATTGACAGTTTCCTGACAGCCTTCCCCGCCTAGAATCGGGCCCCTGGTTAGCCGGATCGGCCGCGAACGCCGGATTCCCCGCCAGGGACGAGAAACACAGCCTCCCTGGCCCCGGCTGGCCGGCCAGCGAAACGCTCAATTCACGACAGGAACGCAAATGGAAAACGGTGCACGCGAACAGATCCCGGCCACGCTGATCCCCGGCGACGGGATCGGTCCCGAAGTCGTCGACGCCACCGTCCGGGTGCTGGATGCGCTTGGCGCCCCATTTGCCTGGGATATCCGACGGGCGGGGATGGCAGGCGTCGAATACAGCGGCGATCCCTTGCCCGAAGACACGCTGGACAGCATCCGCCGCACCGGCCTGGCCCTGAAGGGGCCGCTGACCACGCCGGTGGGCGGCGGCTTCCGCTCGGTCAATGTGCGCCTGCGCGAGGCGTTCAACCTCTATGCCAATGTGCGCCCGGCCCGCACCCTGGTGCCGGGCCGCTTCGAGAATATCGACCTGGTGCTGGTGCGCGAGAACGTCGGCGGCTTCTATGTGGCCCATGACTACTACATCCCGGTCGGCGACGACCCGCATGCGGTAGCGGTGTCCACCGGCACCAACACGCGCGACGCCTGCCGGCGCATTGCCCGCTTCGCCTTCGAGTACGCCGTCAGGAACGGCCGCAAGAAGATTACCGTGGTGCACAAGGCCAATATCCTGAAGGCGCTCACCGGCATCTTCCTGGAAGCGGCGCGTGAAGTCGCCCAGGACTATGCCGGCCGCGTGGACATGGACGACATTATTGTCGACGCCTGCGCCATGCAGCTGGTGCTCAACCCGTGGCGCTTCGACATGCTGCTCTGTACCAACCTGTTCGGCGACATCCTGTCGGACCAGATCGCCGGCCTGGTTGGCGGGCTTGGCATGGCGCCGGGCGCCAACATCGGCGACGACGCTGCGATCTTCGAGGCGGTGCACGGCTCCGCGCCCGACATCGCCGGCAAGGGCATTGCCAACCCCATCTCGCTGATGCTGGCGGCCGGCCTGATGCTCGACCACGTGGGCCGACAGGACCTGGCCACGCGCCTGCGCTCAGCCATCGAGCTGACGCTCAGCCAGGACCAGGTGAAGACCGGCGACCTGCACGGCACGGCCTCCACGCTGCAGTTTGCGGACGCGGTAGTGAAACGCATCGAATCCGCCAACTGAGCCACACCCGCGCGGCCCGCCTGGGCCAGCGCACAAGACTGCCTCCCTCCGCGGTCATTCCATACCCGGCACGCCCTGCCGTGCCGGCGGGATCGGCCTCGCCCTTGACCTCGTGCGCCAGACGGACGCACACACACCCGCCCCCAAGCGCCCACGCTGCAGGGCGGCAAAGAGATACAGAGAAAGATGTTGACCCTGCTCGCCTATTCGATGGTGATCGTGTTCATGGCACTGATCATGACCAAGCGGCTCTCCGCCATGGTGGCGCTGATCCTCGTTCCGATTGCGTTCGCCGCGATCGGCGGTTTCGGCCCGGAACTCGGCCCGATGATGCTGGACGGCGTCAAGAAGCTGGCGCCGACCGGCGTGATGCTGATGTTCGCCATCCTGTATTTCGGCCTGATGATCGATGCCGGGCTGTTCGATCCGGTGGTGCGGGTGATCCTGAAATTAGTGGGCGGCGATCCGGTCAAGATCATCATGGGCACCTTCGTGCTGGCCGCGCTGGTGTCGCTCGACGGCGACGGCTCGACCACTTACATGATCACCTGCGCCGCGATGCTCCCGCTCTACAAGCGCCTGGGCATCAGCCGGCTGGTGCTGGCCTGCGTGATCATGATGGCGGGCGGGCTGATGAACATCCTGCCCTGGGGCGGCCCGACCGCGCGTGCCGCCAGCGCGCTGGGCGTGGACGTGGGCTCGCTGTTCGTGCCGATGATCCTGCCGATGATTGTCACCGGCATGTGGGGCCTGTTCGTGGCATTCCTGCTCGGCCGCCGCGAACGCAACCGGCTTGGCACCATCGCACTGATGCGCACCGGGGCCGGTGATGACGGCCATGCCATGCCGGAGGCTGCCGCCGGCGATCCGCAGATCGCCAGGCCGAAGCTGCTGTGGTTCAACCTCCTGCTGACCATCGCCCTGATGGTGCTGCTGATTCTCGGCACCTTGCCGCTGCCTGCGCTGTTCATCATCGCATCCGCCATCGCGCTGATGGTCAACTACCCGAGCCTGCACGAACAGAAGGAGCGCATGGGCGCGCATGCCGCCAACGTCGTGCCGGTGGTGTCGCTGATCTTCGCCGCCGGCATCTTCGTCGGCATCCTGTCGGGCACCAAGATGGTCGACGCCATCGCCAACAGCGTCATCAGCGCCGTGCCGGACTGGATGGGCCCGTACATGGCCCTGGTGACCGGGGTGTTGAGCATTCCGTTCACGTTCTTTGTCTCGAACGACGCGTTCTACTTCGGCATCCTGCCGATCCTGGCCAAGGCTGCCGCCGTCTATGGCATCGGCGCGGCGGAGATCGGACGCGCCTCGCTGATCGGGCAGCAGGTTCACCTGCTGAGCCCCCTGGTCGCGTCGACCTACCTGCTGGTCGGCCTGGCTGAGGTCGAATTTGGCGATCACCAGCGCTATACGCTGCTCTGGGCGCTGTCGGCGGCCGTGGTCATGATGCTGGCCACTGTTGCGTTCGGCGTGATTCCGGTCATTGGCCGGGCAGCGTGACAGCGAGGAAGCGGGACCGGGCGGGTCAACCACATCCGCCTGCCTGACGTTTTACCCGAACGCAACTTGCAAAAATTTACAAATAGCCTGGCAGACGGTCCGGCTGGGTCCGCCCTTCTGGCAATAGAGGATCACATATCGCCGGCACATAAGGCCACATTCGCATCGAATGATCCCGCCAGCCTTCCTTCGTTGCCAGGGACGTATGCAAAGCGTTGCAATAGGGTTAGATCGAATATGTTACTGAATGTAAATGGCGTAACTTGATTACAAGCTGTACCGCTGGCATTGCGACGCCAATGCTGGTGGCTTGAGTAGTGGGGGGCATCATGCAGCATTCCAGCCGATTCGCGTGCGACCTGGGCCGCGCGCATCAGTCCGGCCGCAACGGCCGCCACGGCAACACCGGTGCTTCCCGCAGCCAGTCCATTCGACATCGACGGCACCTGAGCCGCGCGCAGCACTTCTGGGTGCACCAGCGCCACCTTCCCACCTACGCACCCGCGGCAGAAGCCTGTCGCCCGCCCGCCCACCTTGCACGAAGCCGGCCGTGCGGCTGTCGGGCACGCCAACTGCGCTGAAGCCCGCATTGCGCAGCACCCGGTTTGCCGGCCCCTGCGCCAGAACAACACACCAACCAATTCAAAAAGGCGGGAATCGCCATGGCGCTCTATGCTCTGCGGGAACTCACGCTGCAGTCCCTTGGCCCGCTCGGGGCGATGATCGAAGCAGGTTATCGCGCAGTCAATTTCTGGGGCGAGTCGGTCGCCTGGCTTCCGGGACTGCGCGAGGCCGACGCCGCGCTTGAGTTGTTCACCCGGCTGACCAAGTCCTACGGGAAACCTCGCTTTGAGATCGACGAGGTCTTGGTACGTGGGCAACGGGTGGCCGTCACCGAGACCGCGCTCATCGAAGAGCCCTTCTGCCGGCTGCTGCATTTCAGGAAGGACATGTCCAGTCCTGGCCCCCGGGTGTTGCTGGTGGCGCCGCTCTCCGGCCACTACGCCACCCTGCTGCGCCCGACGGTCGAGGCATTGCTGCCCGGTCATGATGTCTATATCACCGACTGGGCCGATGCGCGCGTGGTCCCGCTTGACGCCGGGCACTTCGATCTTGGCGGCTATGTCGATTACCTGAAAAAGTTCTTGCGATACCTCGGCGCCGGCACGCATATCGTGGCGGTTTGCCAGCCCGGGGTCCCGGTGCTTTGCGCGGTCGCCCAGATGGCCGAAGACAACGAGCAGGTGCAGCCCCGCTCCATGACCCTGATCGCCGCGCCGATCGACACCCGCGTCAGCCCGACGGCGGTCGACCAGTTCGCGCGGCAACATTCGCTGGCGTGGTTCGAGGCCAACGTCATCGAACGGGTGCCCGCCGGCTACCCGGGAAACGGGCGCCGGGTGTATCCGGGCTTCCTCCAGCTTGCAGGCTTCGTATCGATGAACGTCGCACAGCACGCCGGTGCTCATCTCGACTTTTACCGCCACCTGGTCGATGGCAGGCAGAGCGAGGCAGCCAGGCATCGCAAGTTCTATGACGAGTACAACGCCGTACTCGACGTGCCGGCCGAGTACTACCTGGAAACCATCCAGAAGGTTTTCCTGGAGCATCACCTGTGCCGCGGCTGCATGGAAGTCGGCCAGCGCCGTGTCTACCCCGAGGCCATTAGGAACGTTTCATTGCTGACCATCGAAGGCAGCGACGATGACATCACCGGTCGCGGCCAGACCGAAGCGGCTCACGCGCTCTGCGCAGGCCTTGCCGCCGACCGGAAAGAACACCTGGTCGTCGACGGCGTGGGTCACTACGGCACCTTCGCCGGCCAGCGTTTCCGGGAGTCCATCCTGCCTGCCATGACGCAGTTCATTCAGCGGTGCGCAGACTGAGCGCTGCGTCGCATTGGCGAGGCCGGTTGCGCAAGCTTCCAAGCCGGGGGACTGGCAAGCAGTGCAACGCCTGCGTATGCCAGCGAACAGACCTTTCCGATTGCCGTGGCACCCTTGCTCTCAAGGCGATCCGGCATGCGAAAGCGCTGCCAGTAGTGACCTTTGAAAGCTGGCCGCGATAGGGGCTTTGTTGCTGGTGGTCGTTTCTGCCTCACCGCATCTGCTGCCGCGGTCAGCGTCGGCTGGAGTTTTTGTGCGCCAGCGTCTATAACGGAACGCCTGCACGTCCCGCACCCGTGCTCGGAGTAACGGCGGGAGCTTTTGCCTGGTGACGTGACATCCGCCAGCCCTTCCAGGGATCTGGCGCGTTGCTTTTCTGTCGTCACCGAGTTGTACAAAGAAGATAGCGGCAGGGGGTGTCACGTCATGGAATCCATTTCGAAGTTCACCCAGCGTTGCAGGATGTTGGGGTACTACGCGGTCGCCTGCATCAGCGTGGCCCTCGGGGTGCTGATTCCCCCTGCGCTTGCAGGTGACAAGACTACCGCCTCCTACAGCTACTTCGTAACCGGCACAAAGTACTTCGAGACTGGCAATCCGGTGCCGGTGCAGACCCTCCCCACACCGCAGCCACAGGCGGTGCAGCCGGTGGTCATCATGGGTGGCGGGCCCGATGTAGACGGCGCGTATCGCTGGATGATTCAGCAAGCGGGCATTACGAAAGCAACGGGCGGCCGCCTGGTCGTGATTCGCGCGACCGGCACCGACGCTTACGACCCTTACTTCTATTACAGCAACAAGAAGAACGCGACCGATATGCCCGCGGTGGACGGGTATGTCGGTGGCGCGTACCTCGGCCTGACTGCGGCGGAAACGCTGGTTATTACCGACACTGCCGCGGCGAATGACCCGTTTGTCAATGCCGTTGTCGGCAGCGCGAACGCGTTGTGGATTGCGGGCGGCGACCAGAGCAACTACATCAAGTTCTGGAAAGGTACGAAGCTCAACGCGACCATCGCCGCGCTCATGCAGCAGAACGTACCTGTTGGCGGCACCAGCGCCGGGGCCAACGTGCTGGGGCAGTTCGTTTTCTCCGCCATCGAAGGGACGGTCACATCGACGCAGGCGCTGAGCGATCCGTACAACAAGTACATGACATTTGACCCGAAAGGGTTCTCCGGGCCCAGTTTCCTGAACGCTACGGCACTGGACGATACGTTCGTCGATCCGCACTTCGACTCGCGCGATCGCATGGGCAGGCTGGTCACGTTCCTGTCAAGAAGCATTGCGCCATGGTCCGGTTCAGGCTGCGAGGGCGGAGTCCTGAAGAACCCGTCGGCCGCCCGCGGGATTGGCCTTGACGTCGAGACAGCATTGCAGATTCAGAAGATCTCAGGCCGTTTCATTGCACAGCGCGTCACCAACCTGTCCACGACATCGCCCAGCGCTGTTCACTTCCTGAGGCCACTGACTTCGCCCGCGGTCTGCGCGCCCGGCAAGCCGCTAACCATCTACGGCGTCCATGTCCAGCGGCTGGACGACGAGACTGTCTTTGATATGACAAACTGGTGGAACGGCGGCAGCGCGGGAATCGAAGCGTATGTCGTTGACGAGAACGCCGGCATCCAGAGCCCGGCCACCATACATTACTAGGGCCTGTTCGCCTCCTCCGCCAGCGCCTGGACCTCCGGGCCTGGTTCGCCATCCCTGGTAGCAATCAGTGCTTTCGGCGTCAGCGGGATCAAAAGCAGGATCATTGCGTACACCACGGTAGTCGCGATCACACAATATGTGAAACCGTGCGTTGGGCTGCTGTTATAGATCCATGAGCCCAGGAGATCGCCGGCACGCGCCGAGAGCGCGAGAACGCCATCCACCAGCATCATCAAGGTTCCTTGCAGGCCTGGCGGACAGGACCGCATCGCGAGATCGAAGTATGCTGCCGTGGCGACACCGCCCATCAGCCCTATCGGTGCCGCCAAGACAAGGGCAAGATTGGCCGAGTGAATGAATGCCAGCGGAATCATCTGCGGCACTGCGACGATCGTTCCCCACCACAGCAGCTTGTTCAGCGATACCTTCTTGCACAAGAAGCCATACAGCAAGAATGTCGGGATGAAGGCGGCGGCAAAGATCCCGTTGTAGTACGAGTAAACGGAATCCGATGCATGCAGCTCATTGCTCAGATAGAACTGCAGCGGCGTGGCCGCTCCTGGCGCAAAGTTCCACAGAAAGCAGATGAGGACCGCTGGATAAACAGCCTTATGTTTCACCAGCCGCCTGACATTGCCAACGAGATCCGAGCCCCTGGCTTGCGGCTTCTCGTAAAGATGGCCGAAGACGGAAACGGGCTTCCAGAGCCCCAACAGGGCAATCGACAAGGCGAACATCGCCACCAGGAGGAAGGCTTCTTTTGCAGCCAGATGATCGGAGATGTACCCGGAGGCGAACGCTGCCGCAACAACCGGGACCGAGCCGACCACGTTCAACAGTGCACTCAGGCGCCCGGACATGAGCTTCTCCTGGCCCACCAGAGCGATCAGCCCCTGATACGCTGCGGCGATAAACCGGGACGACAGCATTGCCAGCAGCAACCCGATGACCAGTCCCGCGTATGAGAAACCTGAAAACGCCATCCAGATGAATGCCACTGCGGTCACCGGAGCGAAAATCAGGAAGAAACCGCGATCCCGCAATCCCAGCGGGCTCCATTGGTCGCGCGCGAGACCAAAAACGAACGCAAGATACACCGGTATTCCCGTCACCAGCCGGAATATCGAGATCTGCGTTGCGGTCGCATGCAACTGGTTCTTGAGCAGGTACGACGTCTGTATATCCACCAGGGAACCGGCTGGTGTTGCCAGAGCGATGAACAGGGTCAGGCAACCGAAATACAGCAGGGTTCGGTCGCTGCCCTCGGAACCATCATGACCAGAAGCGGCCAGCATTTTCGTCGCTCAGCGTTGCACGTATCAGATGTCCCACGCCAGGCGAATCCGCTCGCGAATGCCAGCCAGGCGCTCGACCGGCTCATTGGCAAATACGAAGCGCAGGTTCCGGGCCATCCATCGGCGTGGCCGCCACCTCGCGGATCGTATGTGACGCCGGATGATGTCATCCCTTCTTTCTCTCAACTCCATTGAAATGGGAAAACGAGCCAGGGGCAAGTGACATTGCGCATGGAAGCAATGTTTGCTGACGCACATTGGCCGCGGCAATCCTCGCTTCCTGGCGATGACTTCCCATCGTGGGGCGCCTAAGATTGCCAGACATCAAAAAGGGGCACCGCCTGGCACCGTGGCCGGCTCGCTTTGGAGCGACCGCATGCCTCAGACCTGGCTACCCTCTCCACGGCGACGTTCTCACTGACGGAGCAGAGAAACATGAAACCAGAACCATTTGCAGTGACTCCGGATGCGTATGCACGCGCGCTCAACGTGGTAGGGGAAAGGATCACGGTGCTGGCGTCCAATGCCGCCACGCAAGGTTATGAGGTATTTCTGCAGCAGGGCGAAGAAGGCAGTGGCCCACCGCCCCATAGCCATGACTGGGACGAATCGTTCTACGTTACCAGGGGGACGATCGAGATCGGCTATGGCGATCAAGCGATCACTGCTGTCGCTGGCACCTTTGTTCATGTGCCGGCGGGCACCGTGCATTACTTCCGGTTCGGCATCGGCGGCGGCGAAATGATTTCAGTCACCAGCCACGGCGGAAGCGCATCGCGCTTGTTCACGCGGCTCGATGAGGAAATTCCGCCAGGCGCGCCAGACATGGAGAAGCTATTGGCGGTGGCGCAAGAGTGTGGCATCAAAATTTCAGGGTGAGCGCTGCCCGGACACACCCCCTCGCTTCGACCGCTGCCTCGGCTGAGGTTCTTCCTTCTGCGTGTTTCGCCGCAACCTGCTACGCAGCCACGGCCTTGCGCTCCCTGCCTGATTTCGTTCCCGGCTGGGCATTCGGCCCTGCCGCGCCCTGCAGCAGCCAGCAGCTCAACTGCACCGAGCGCGCCATCAGCCTGCGCCGTCCGGCAGCATCGGCTTCGATGTAGTCGACGCATTGATGGAATAGGTAGGAAACGACGTACGCGCAGACGTCGTCAATGGCCGGGCGTGAGAGCTTGGGACACAACCCCAGCCGTTCGATGTCTTCCGCCATCTCGGCGGCGATGTCATCCAGCACCGTGCGAATGGCAACGCGAAGCGCGGGCTGCGGGCCCGTGATCCCGCACACACCAACGATGAATGCATCCGGGTGATGCTGCGCGTACAAGAACAGGGCTTCGCACGCACGCGTGGCCACTTCACCCGGGTTGTCGCGGGCAGCGGCCCATCGGACCGCACGCAGCATCGGCCGCAGTTCGGCGCTTACCTCGGCCATGGCGGTGATGGCCAGGTCTTCCATGTCGCTGAAATGCCGGTAGAACGTGTTGGGATTCAGGCCGGCCTCGCGCGCGATCTCGCGCAGCTTGAGTGCCGCAAAGCTGCGCTTGGCTGCGGCCAGCCGCAACGCGGCGTCGATCAGGCGGCGTTTGCCGTCGGCAATGGCTTCCATGAATGCGGTTTAGTAGCAGGACTCGGTTTTTGCCCGACATGCTTCGTTGACAGCATGTCTACAGTTGTCTACGCTTGCGCCGGTAGACAGATGTCTACGTTAAATGAAACGGCCGCACGTGGCAAATCGCGTGTCAGCGCCCGTTCAGGAGACACCGCCCTGCCATGCCGCCGCCCATTGAGCTATCCAGCCCCGACCAGGCCTCCGACGCGCAGCATCCATCCCCTGCCCGCCCCATGCATGCCCCCAACCCTGAGCCCATCCCGCGCGACCCGGGTTGGCCGCTGGTGGGCAACCTGCTGCAGATCACACCCGGTGCGCTGGGCCAGCACCTGCTGGCGCGCAGCCGCCATCATGACGGCATCTTCGAGCTGAATTTCGCCGGCCGGCGCGTGCCGTTTGTGACGTCGGTGGCACTGGCCGGCGAGTTGTGCGATGCCGCGCGTTTCCGCAAGTACATCGGCCCGCCGCTGTCCTACCTGCGCGGCATGGCCGGCGATGGCCTGTTCACCGCACGCTCCGACGAGGCCAACTGGGGCAAGGCGCACCGCATCCTGATGCCGGCGTTCAGCCAGCGCGCGATGAAGGGCTACTTCGACGTCATGCTGCGCGTGGCCAACCGGCTGGTGGACAAATGGGACCGGCAAGGCCCGGATGCCGATATCGCCGTCGCGGACGACATGACGCGGCTGACGCTCGATACCATCGCGCTGTCCGGCTTCGGCTACGACTTTGAATCGTTCGCCAGCGCAAACCTGCACCCCTTCATCGAGGCCATGGTCGGCGCGCTGGAAGAGGCGATGTCCAAGCTGACGCGCTTTGCCCTGCAAGACCGCTTCATGCATGCGGCACACCAGAAGTTCGACCAGGACACCCGCTTCATGCGCGACCTGGTTGACGACGTGATCCGGCGGCGGCGCGCGGGCAACGCGGCGCAACGCCGGGGCGGCACGGCCAACGACCTGCTCGGCCTGATGCTGGAAGCGCGGGATCCGGACACCGACCAGCGGCTGGACGACGAGAACATCCGCAACCAGGTGATCACGTTCCTGATCGCGGGTCACGAGACCACCAGCGGGCTGCTCACCTTCGCGCTGTACGAACTGCTGCGCAACCCGGGCGTGATGGCACAGGCTTACGCGGAGGTGGACGCCGTGTTGCCCGGCGACGCTGCGCCGGTCTACGCCGACCTGGCGCGGCTGCCGGTACTGGACCGCGTGCTGAAGGAAACGTTGCGCCTGTGGCCCACCGCGCCCGCCTTCGCCGTAGCGCCGTTTGAAGATACGCTGCTGGGCGGCCGCTACCTGATCCGCAAGGACAGGCGCCTGTCGGTGGTGCTGACCGCGCTGCACCGCGACCCCAAGGTGTGGGCCGACCCGGAACGCTTTGACATCGACCGTTTCCTGCCTGAGCAGGAGGCAAAGCTGCCGCGCCACGCCTACATGCCTTTCGGCAACGGGGAGCGTGCCTGCATCGGCCGCCAGTTTGCGCTGACCGAGGCCAAGCTGGCACTGGCGCTGATGCTGCGCAATTTCCAGTTCACCGATGCGCACGATTACCAGTTCCGCATCAAGGAAACGCTGACGATCAAACCCGACGGATTCACGGTGCGTGCGCGCCGGCGCCGGCCGCATGAGCGCATCGCCGCGGCGCCGGTCGCCGGGACCGCGCAAGCGCCGCAGGCGGGCCCTGATGTGCAGGGCGGCGGCAGGCCGCTTGCCGTGCTGTGCGGATCCAGCCTTGGCACCGCGCGCGAACTGGCTGAGCAGGTGCATACCGGCGCGCTGGCGGCGGGCTTTGATGCGACGCTGCGCGACCTGGACGATGTGGCCGACGCGCTCCCGACCACCGGCCTGGCCGTCATCATCGCCGCCACCTATAATGGCCGCGCGCCGGACTCGGCAAGGCGCCTCGAAGCGCTGCTCGATAGCGGCGCCGCCAGCGGCTACCGCGCAGAAGGGCTAAGCGTGGCCGTGTTGGGCTGCGGCAACTCGCAATGGCCGACGTACCAGGCCTTCCCGCGCCGGGTCTATGAATTCTTCACCAACGCCGGCGCCAGTCCGCTGCTGCCGCGTGGCGAAGCCGACGGCAACGGCGACTTCGACCAGGCCGCGGAACGCTGGCTGGCCTCGCTGTGGCAAGCCTTGCAGGCCGGTGACAGCGTCGGCGGGCCGGCCCACGGAACGCCGCCGGTCCGGGTGCAGATGAGAGACGTCGCCGAGATCCGCGCGTCCACGCTGCCGGCAAACACCCAGGGCTTCACGGTCCTGGCCAACACCGAGCTGGTGAACGATCCATCCGGCCTGTGGGACTTCTCGCGCGAGGCGCCGCGAACTTCCACGCGCGATATCCGCCTCAGGCTGCCCGCAGGCGTGCGCTACGCCACGGGCGACCACCTCGCCGTCTATCCGCAGAACCAGCCCGGGATGGTCGCGGCCCTGTGCGAGCGGATCGGCATCGACCCGGACGCCATCGTCACCTTGTCCGCCTCCGGCGGGGCCGCGCGCGGCCTGCCGCTGGGCGAGGCCCTGTCCGTGCGGCAGCTGCTGACCCATTTTGTGGAACTGCAGGACGTGGTGTCGCGCCAGACCTTGCGCCTGCTGTCGCAGTCTTCGCGCTGCCCGGTCACGCGCCAGGCCCTGCAGCAGTTGGCCTCGGACGACGCCAAGAGCGGGTACGCCGCCCAGGTGGCACCGCGCCGGCTCGGGCTGGCCGACGTGCTGGACCGCTTTCCCGCCATCGAGTTGGACCTGGCCGGCCTGCTGGCTTGCACCGTGCCGATGCGGCCGAGGTTCTATTCGATTGCCTCATCGCCGCTGGTCTCACCCGACGTGGCAACCATCACCGTCGGCACGGTCTGGTCTGCGGCGCTGTCGGGCCGCGGACTCTTCCGCGGCGTGGCTTCTACCTGGCTGCAGGGCCTGGCGCCCGGCGCCATGGTGGCGGGCGCCATCCGCACGCCCAATCCCGCCTTCGCTCCTGCGGCGGACCCGGCCACGCCCATGATCCTGATCGGCCCCGGCACGGGCATTGCCCCGTTCCGAGGCTTTCTTGAGGAGCGGGCCGCGCAACAGGCGGCCGGCCAGCCGGTGGCCCCGGTGCAGCTGTACTACGGGTGCCGCCACCCCGCGCACGACTGGCTGTACCGCGACGACGTGGCGCGCTGGCAGGCACAGGACGTGGTGCAGGTCCACCTGGCCTGTTCCGTCGTGGATGGCGAGCCGCGCTACGTGCAGGACCTGTTGTGGCAGCGCCGTGCCGATGTCTGGGCCCGGCTGAACCAGGGTGCGATCGTCTACGTGTGCGGCGACGGCCGCCACATGGCGCCCGCGGTCAGGCAGGTGCTGATTCAGATCGGCGCAGAGCAAGGGGGGATGACACCAGAGGCTGCGTCGGACTGGCTGGCGGAGTTGGTCAGCACGGGCAGGTACCGGCAGGATGTCTTCAACTGACGCCCCGCCGGGTCGCTCGGTCGCGTCGCTGGCGCGGTACTAGCCCTGGAAGGGCTTGCCCATCGGCTTGAGACGGATGCCGGGGGCAAGCCTGGTCCAGGGCAGGTCTGCGGGATCCGCCGTCATCGGGCCGGGCGCCTTGGCCACCAGCACGGCGTGCGCGATGCCCTGGAAATCGGCCCGGAAATGCACCGAGCTCTTGTTGACGAGAATCTTCATGGCCTCGGGCTCTACCCCGCCTACGCGGAACAGGTTGCGGTCCAGCATCTGGGCCTTGCCGGCACTGACGACCACCAGCACATCGTCGATACTCAACAGCGCGACGGGCCCGACATCGGCCAGCATGCCGTTCATCATCGGCCCGCCGTAGCGGCATACGCCATCGGAGAGCTTCAGCACCTCGAAGCGCCCCCGCAGCGGCTCGTCACCGGGCACCCCGGAAACACCGCCGAGAGCGACGTCGATGGTGGCTCCCACGCCGGCGCGGTGCGCCTCGGCCGCCACGGCCGGATCCCAGATCAGCCCGATGGCCGCGTGCCGCGCGCCGTGGCGCAGCAAGGCGCGCAGAATGCCCGTGGTGTTCGAATCGCCGCCGGCCCCGGGATTGTCCTGCGTGTCGGCAATGACCACCGGGCGCGTCGCCCCCTCGGCCAGCCGCATGGCCTCGAGCACTGCTTCGTCCGGCGAGAGGAACGGGACCTCCCAGGCAGGCTCATCCGCCAGCATCCGGTCGTACAAGGCCTGCACCGCCGCGTCGACCGCTGCGGCATCCTCGCCGTATCCCCAGATCACCGGCCCGCATTCCGGGAAATCGGCTGCGGGAAAGCCCGGCGCGAACGACAGCGACACCACGGCGCCGCTTTCCCCTTGCTGCAGCAGCGAATACATGGCGCGGGCAGGCTCCAGCATTGTGCACATGCCGTTGATCGGGATCAGGAAGGGCAGCCGGCGCACTGCGCGATGCAGCGGCCCCCTGCCCTCCAGCAAGCGCTGCAGCAATGCCGCGGCCCGCTCGCCGGTCTCGGCCATGTCCACGTGCGGATACGTACGATAGGCCACCAGTGCGTCGGCGGCCTCTAGCATCGCCCGCGTGACGTTGGCATGCAGATCGAGCGACGCAACCACGGGCACGCCCGGCCCCGCCACGGCACGGATGCGCGAGAGCAAGGTGCCTTCGCCATCGTCCGTATGTTCGGCAACCATCGCGCCATGCAGGTCCAGATAGACCGCATCGAATCCGCCGGCGCGCGCGGCCTCGACGATTTCGCCGGCAATGCGCTCGAACGCATCCTCAGTCACGTGCGCGGATGGGCTGGCGCCGGCCCAGATCACCGGCAGCAGCGTCCAGCCGCGCCGCTCTGCCGCGGCAATGAAGCCGCCGGCCGGAATGTTGACGTCGCGCAGCGACAGCACGTCATAGCCACGCACCATCGCCGGAAAGCCCTCGCCGCGCTCGAAGCTGGCATAGGTGGCCTTTGACGGTGCAAAGGTATTGGTCTCGTGCTGAAATCCGGCGATCAGAATCCGTGTTGCCAATGTTGTCTCCGTAAGTTGAATGGCCAGCCTCAGGCGGGCGAGACCGCGCCCTGGGGCGATGGCATCCGGTTGGCTACCAGTACGGCCGCTCCGGCCATCAGCAGCGCCACCATCACCAGCAGGCCGGCCTGCATGCTGCCGGTGGCGGTGCGCACCGCCCCAATGATGGTCGGGCTCAGGAAGCCGCCAATCAGGCCGATGGTATTGATCAGCGCGATACCACCCGCGGCGGCATCGCCCTTCAGGTATTGCGACGGAATCGCCCAGAACACCGTGTAGGCGGCCCACATCATCGCCGTGGCGACGGTCATGCAAAGCAATGACAGCGGCAGGTTTCCACTCGACACCGTGGCCAGGGCCAGCGCCACGGCGCCGACAAATGCGGGGACCGCGCTGTGCCAGCGGCGCTCGCCGCGACGATCCGAGCTGCGGCCGATCACGACCATGGCAATCGCCGCCGCCATGTACGGAATCATCGAATACAGCCCGATCTGCATGGTGTCCGTGACGCCGTCGGCCTTGAGGATCGACGGCAGCCAGAAGCTCACGGCATAGATGCCGCAGATCATCGTGAAGTAGGCAAAGGCCAGCAGGTAGACACGCCGATCGCGTGCCACCTGGCCGAATGACTGGTGGCCGCCTGCCGGCACCTGCAGTTCAGCCGCCAGCATGCGCTTCTCTTCGTCGCTGAGCCACTTCGCCTCGGCGGGCCTGTCGGCCAGCACGCGCAGCGCCAGGGCACCGAGCAGCACGCAAGGCAGCCCTTCGACCAGGAACATCCATTGCCAGCCCGCCAGGCCATGCGCGCCGGACAGGCCTGTCATCAGCCACGTGGACAGCGGCGAGCCGAAGATCCCGCCGATGGGCCCGGCCAGCATCACCACGGCCATCACGCGCGCCATGCGCCGCTGCCCGTACCAGTAGGTGAGATAGAAGATCATGCCCGGTGCAAAGCCGGCCTCGAACACGCCGAGCAGAAAGCGCAGCACATAGAACGTGGTCTCGTCACGCACGAACATCATGCCCGCGGAAGTGATACCCCACAGCACCAGGATGCGGCTGATGGTCTTGCGGGCACCAATCCGGGGCAGCAGCAGGTTGCTCGGGATTTCGAACAGGACGTAACCGAAGAAGAAGATGCCGGCGCCCAGCCCGTACACCGCATCGGAAAAGCCGAGATCGCTTTGCATCTGCAGTTTGGCAAAGCCGATATTGACGCGATCCAGGTAGGCAAAGGTGTAGCAGAGCAGCAGGAACGGCAACAGGCGCCAGTTCAGCTTGCGGTACAGCGCCTGCTGCGCGGCGCTGGCGTACTTCGGCGTGGTACGTGGGGGCAGGGTTGCGGACATGTCGGTCTCTCCCGTGGTCGGCTCTATCTCTTGTGGATGCGATGTCGTTCAGGGTCGATCCTCTGGCATATGAAAAAACAGAGCAAGAGCAACTTAAGTCCGCTATCGTTGCCCTATTGGCAACAGCGGGATCCGACATGCGGGAACTGAACCAGCGCAGGCTGCGCTATTTCCACGAGGTACTGACACATGGCTCGATCCGTGGTGCGGCCGACAGCATCAACACCTCGCCATCGGTGATCACGCGCCAGATCCGGCTGCTGGAAGAGGAGGTCGGCGCGCCGCTGTTCGACCGCCATGCACGCGGGGTGCAGCCGACCGAAGCCGCAGTACACCTGCTTGAGTACTGGCGCGGCTGCCGCGCACAGCAGGAGCTCTTCGAGGACCGCCTGCAGGCCTTGCGCGGCCTGCAGCACGGCCAGGTGCGCATCGCCACCAGCGAGGGCTATGTCGACGGACTGATGGACGAAGTGCTGACGGATTTCTGTGCGCGCTATCCCAGGCTCGACGTGACCGTCGACATCCTCCCGGTCAACAACGTCCTGCAAGAGGTAGCGGAAAGCCGCGCGCATATCGGGCTGGCCTACAATCCGCCTGCGCATGCCGATATCACCTGGGTTGCCACGTCATCGCAACCGGTGGTGCTGCTGGTGCATGCCGGGCATCCCCTGGCACGCCGGGGCGGCGAGGTCGACGTGCGCGAACTGGGCGACTACCCGCTGGCGATGATGCCGCCGGCATTCGGACTCGGGCAGGTCGTGCAGATGCTGGCCTACACGGAGAATGTCCAGATCCGCCCGACGCTGACCACGAACTCCCTGGCCGTGCTGCGCCATTTCGTGAAGCGGCATGATGGCATCACGCTGATCGGCGGGTTCGCGGCCTATCGTGAATTGCAGTCCGGCGAACTGGTTACGCTGCCTATCGCCCATCCGCTGTTCGAGGCCGCCAAGGCACGTCTGCTGGTGAAGACAGGCCGCCCGATGGGCGTGGCCGCGAATACGCTGCTGGACTGCATCCTGCGCGACATGCAGATGTTCGCGACAGCCCGTTCGCGCAGTCGGGGACGACCCCGTCCAGGAAGCCGCCGCGCAGGTGACTGAGCGGCGAAGGTGCAACGCCCGGTCAGACCTTCCTGACGAACTCCGATTTCAGGCTCATGGCACCAAAGCCGTCGATCTTGCAGTCGATATCGTGGTCACCGTCGACCAGGCGAATGTTCTTCACCTTGGTACCCATCTTGACCACACCGGCCGACCCCTTCAGCTTCAGGTCCTTGATGACGGTGACGGTGTCCCCATCCTGCAGGACATTGCCTGCCGCATCGCGATACACCCTGGCTTCCGATTCGGTCGGCGCCGCGGCCTGCGCCGACCATTCATGCGCGCATTCCGGGCAGATGTAGAGGCCTCCGTCTTCATAGGTGAACTCGGAATGACATTTTGGGCAGGGAGGCAAAGCGCTCATGGGGACTCTCGGGTGTCTGGCCAGGGCCGTAAAGGAGCAGAAGTATACCGCCCCGGCCTATGGCAACATATCGGGCGGCAGCACGCTCCATCCCGAAACGCTGCCGGACGTCGTCAGGCGTTGGCTCCTGAGGACGCCGTTCTCGTCGAACTCGAAGAAAACCGTCGACGACCGGATCGCGCCGCCGGCGAACAGCGGGCCAATGAACGGGATAAAGCTCTCAGGGTGCGGCCTGGAGGCCGCAAACGAATAGATCAGGATGGTTGACCCGTTGACCAGGGTAGTCTGCGACGAGGGCTTCCCCAGCTGGCTGGTAACGTCGTCGAGGGTGGAGAAACCGAGCAGGAAGTTCGACATTTGCTCCTGTTTCACCTCGACGCCCGTCGATACGCAGGCGGCCAGCATGACGCAAGTCACAATCAATGCGTGAGCAGGCTTCATGTCGTCACCGCCATACTGTTTGCGCCGTGACGGGAACGCGCTGGAGGCGCCCGGCAGGCCATTCAGAAAGCATACAACTTTGCTGAACGCTGCGCCGAGGCGCCCGCAGGGCGCCTGCCCTCCTTGCCGGCCCCCTACTCCGGCACGAAATGTATCGACCGCAGCAACTCCGCCTGCCGATCATGGGCGGCGCGCGCCTCCCTGGACAGCGCCTCGCTGCTGAGCGGCTGCCCGGCGTCCATGCCCATGGCCTCCACGCGCTCGCGGTAGCCGGGCTGCTGCACGATGGCCAGCGTGGCGTTGCGGATCCTTTCCTGCACCGCCGCCGTCACGTCCGGTGGCAGCCACACCCCCATCCAGCTGGGCTCCGTCATCGCCGCGAAGCCGACTTCGGCGAAGGTCGGCACATCCGGCAACGCGGGGATGCGCTTGGGATACGCCACGGCATAGGCCTTGAGCTTGCCGGACTTGATCAGCGGCAGCGACGTGGCCAGGCCGTCGAACATCAGCGGCACATGGCCGCCCATCACGTCCTGCAGCGCGGGCGGCGATCCCTTGTAGCCGACATGGTTCATGTTCACGCCTGCCAGGCGGTTGAACTGGACGCCGATGGTCTGCCCGCGCATGCCGGCGGCATAAGAGGCATAGTCGATCTGCCCGGGCTTGCTCTTGATGTAGGCAAGCAATTCGCTGAAGTTCTTCGCCGGCAGCTTGGGGTTGGCCACCAGCACCAGCCCGGTACGGGCCACCTGGGCAACGGGTTTCAGGTCCTTGAAAGGATCGAACGAGACCTTCAGCGCCAGCGGCGTCTCGGAGACGATGCCGCCCTGGATCAGCAGCAGTGTATGCCCGTCATGCGGTGCGGAAAGCAGTGTGTTGACGGCGATCGCCCCGGCGCCGCCAGGCTTCTGCTCGACAATCACCGGCTTGCCCAGCGACTGCGTCAGCCCCTCGGCCAGCAGGCGCCCGAGGAAATCGGCGGTGCCGCCGGCGGGGCCGCCGACCACGATCTTGACCACCTTGGTTGGCCACGCCTGGGCCTGGGCGGTCGATGGAAGCGCAGCCGGCAGCGCCACCGACAGCGCCAGGCCGAACATGCATGACAGCGACGCCCTGCGGCGCGCCGACGGTTGTGCTTGATTCATGGTTGTCTCCAATGTGCGAGGGTTGTTCAGGGCAGCAGCCGGCTTCATCGTGAGCCGGTGCTTTGCCACCCTTGCCCTTCTGCTGGCGGATCGCCAATGCCAACCGGCCCGGGTCAGGCGGCCTTGCGCAGGAAGCCCTGATTGCCGCCATTGCGGTTCGGCGCGAAGCCGTTGGCCTCCAGCGTCTCTTCGACGGTGTCGTAGAACACGCCGATCTTCTGGATTTCGCGCGCTTCCTGGGCCGTTGCCACCTTGCGGCCAAATTCGCCCGCGATGCGCACCAGCTGCTCGATCTGCTTCACCGTGCTCATCTTGGCCGTGCGCGACTGGTTCCAGAGGCAGTCCTCGGTTCCGCATCGCACATGCAGGCCCAGGGCAATCCCCATCATGTTCACAGGCAGCACGTTGCGCACGGAGCTTTCGACGGTCAGCACCGCGCCATCCGGGACGGCGCGAACGATGTTGGCGAGGTTGAAGACGCTGGGCGCATCCATGCCGCCGCTGATCGCCACCCAGTTCATGACCAGCGGGCCCTTGTACACGCCGCGCCGGATCAGCCGCTCAACGGATTCGAAGCTGTTGATGTTGTAGCACTGGAATGCGCTCTGGATGCCGGCAGCGGAAAGACGCCGGATGTGCTCTTCGACCCAGCCCGGCTGGGCGGGAACCGTCATTTCCTTGTACGCATTGAAGATCGCGGGGTTCTCTCGCGAGGTGCCCTTGAAATCCGCGAGTTCCGCATGCTCCGTCACGTTCATCTGCGACGTGTTTACCGTGACGGTCACCTGGTCCGGAACGGGGTCGAGTTCGGCAAGCATGTGGCGCGTGTCGTCGGACAGCCACTTGGCGGCATCCCCCTCGTTTTCCGGCGCAAAGCTGATCGATCCGCCCACCTGGATGATCATCTCCGGCACCGCCTTGCGCACCCCGGCGATCAGCTCGTTGAACTTGGACAGACGCTTCGAGCCTTTGCCGTCAAGCTCGCGCACATGCAGGTGCAGCACAGTCGCACCGGCGTTGTAGCAGTCCACGGCCTTCTGGATCTGGTCTTCCATCGTCACGGGGATGTCTTCCGGGAAATCGGACGGCAGCCAGCCCGGTGCGTAGGGTGCCGCCGTGATGATCAACGGCTGCTGGTTTTCAGGGAACAGGGATCCATCGAGGTAATTCACGGCATGTCTCCATTGATAAAGGCACGTGGCCTGGCGGCGGCTGGCGCGCCTTAGAACGGCTTGTCGCCGATGATGGCGGCGCGCTCCATCTTGCGCGGAGCCGGCCAGTAGTCCTGCACCGCGTAGTGCTGGGTGCAGCGGTTGTCCCAGATGGCCACGCTGTTGGGCTGCCAGCGGAAACGCACCTGGTATTCGGGAATCGCCGCCTGGCTGATCAGGTAGTTCAGCAGATGGCTGGCGCCCGGGGTCTTGTCCTGTCCGTAGCGCACGTTCTCGGGCGTATGGAAGTTGGCGAAATGCGTGGAGAAGCCGCAGACGTAGAGCGCCTTCTCGCCGGTTTCCGGATGCGTGCGCACCACCGGGTGCTCGACCATGGGGTACTGCGCGGCAAGGCTGGCGCGCTTTTCCGGGCTCATCGCCGCGCCGAACGAATGCTCGATGCTGTGCTTGGCGCGCAGCCCGGCGATACGCTGCTTGATGTCCTCGGGCAGGTGCTCGTAGGCCGCCGCCATGTTCACCCAGATGGTGTCGCCGCCGACCGGCGGGCATTCGATGCAGCGCAGCACGCAGCCCATGGGCGGGGTTTCGCGCCAGCTGCCGTCGGTGTGGTAGCTGTTCTCGTAGTTCTCGCGCTTGTCGCTGCGATAGATCTGGACCAGTCCCGGATGGTCGGGATCGCTGCCGGCGACGGGATGGTCTTCCAGTTCGCCGAAGCGGCGCGCGAATGCCACGTGATCCGCGCGGGAGATTTCCTGGTCGCGCAGGAACAGCACCTTGTGCGTGAGCAGCAGGGACTTGATCTCGGCAAACAGCGCGTCGTCGCGCGCGGCATCGGCCAGGCTGACGCCGCTGACTTCGGCGCCGATATTGCAGGTAAGGGGTTGGGCTCGCATGGGGACGCTCCTTTACAGCACAAAGATCGAAGACCCGGTGGTCTTGCGTGATTCCAGGTCGCGGTGGGCCTGCACGGCATCCTGCAGCGCATAGCGCTGGTTGATTTCGATGCGGATACGGCCAGCGGCAACGTGGCCGAACACCTCGGCGGCCAGTTCGGCCTTTTCGGCGGGGTCCGCAATGTAGTCGGCCAGCGCCGGTCGGGTCAGGTAGACCGAACCCTTTCTCGCCAGCAGCTGCGGATCAAACGGCGGGATGGTGCCGGAGGCCGTGCCGACGCAGACCATCAACCCGCGCCGCTTCAGCGAATCCAGCGACGCCATGAAGGTGCTCTTGCCCACGCTGTCGAAGACCACGGACACGCCCGCGCCATCGGTCAGCTCCCGAACCCGCTTTGCGACGTCCTCATGGCTGTAGTTGATGATGTGGTTGCAGCCATGGGCACGCGCCACCTCTGCCTTGGCCTCGGTCGAGACGGTGCCGATCACGGTCAGGCCGAGCAGCCTGGCCCATTGCGAGACGATCAGCCCCACGCCGCCGGCAGCCGCGTGCAGCAGGATGGTTTCGCCACCGCTGAACGGGTAGATGCGGCGCATCAGGTAGGCGGAGGTCAGGCCGCGCATGGTCATTGCCGCCGCGGTTTCGAAGCTGATCGCTTCCGGCAGGCGGATCAGCGGTGCGGCAGGCACCAGGCGCTCGGTGCTGTACGCACCCAGGGTGTTGATAAAGCCGGTATATGTGACGCGATCGCCCTCCGCGACATGGGTCACGCCCGGCCCGACCGCCTGCACCACGCCGGCTGCCTCCACGCCCATGCCGCTGGGCAGCGGCACCGGGTAGGTGCCGTTGCGGAAGTAAGTGTCGGCATAGTTCAGCCCGACGGCGGCGTGGCGGATCCGCACCTCGCCCGGGCCCGGGTCGCCGACCTCGGCGTCCTCATAGCGGAGGACTTCGGGCCCTCCGGTCTCGTACATGCGAATGGCTTTTGCCAAGGCTGTCTCCTGATTGTCGTGTCCTGCCCGCGCCGCTATCATTGGCGCGACGGTAACGATTGTCAGACAGCCATGGCGCGGCACCCTTGACCGATCGCGCCAGGATTTGACATTTGATGACGGACACGACCGACGCCCCCACCCACTCTCGCGGCAGCCTTATGACCGTCCTTGTTCGCAGCGCTTCCCTGACCAAATACCTGGAGATTGCCCGGGGCGCGGGCCTGGATCCGGTGCGCATGGTGGCCCAGGCAGGCCTGGACCAGGCCTGCCTGTACACCCCGGACCTGCGCATCCCGGAAGCGCGCCTGGCCGAAGTGCTGGAGGCATCGGCGCGAGTCACGGCCTGCCATTCGCTTGGCCTGATGGTGGGGGAATCGTGGCGCCTGTCAGACTTCGGCCCGGTCAGCCTGCTGCTGCAGCACCAGCCCACGCTGCGCCACGCGCTGGCGGAGATCGAGCGCTACCGCCACTGGCTCAGCGACTCCATCTCCATCCTGGTCACGGAATATCCAGAGATCACGGTGCTGCATGTGACGTTGCAGACGGGCCGGCACCAGCCCGGCAGGCAGGCCATGGAACTGACAGTCGCCGCCCTGTACAGCCTGATCCGCGCCATCCTGGGCACGTCCTGGAAGCCGCACAGCGTGCATTTCGCCCATGCGGCGCCGGCCGACCTGCAAATCCACCGGCGCCTGTTCGGACAACACATTGAGTTCGGTTCAGAGTTCGACGGGCTGGTGCTCGCCAGCGGCGACCTGGATCGCGTCAATCCCCTGGCCGATGCCAGCCTGGCCGGGTACGCCAGGGGCTTCCTCGACCTGCAGCCGGGGGTCGGCAAGCCTTCCATCGCGGCCGACGTCCGGCGCACCCTGCACCAGCTGTTGCCGCGCGGGCGCGGCGCGGTGGAACAGGTCGCGCAAAGCCTTGGCATCAGTCCGCGCACGCTGCAGCGCCAGCTGGAGCAGGATGGCGATACCTTCTCCGCACTGGTCAATGAAGTGCGCCGCGAGCTTGCGCAACGCTACCTGCAGGATCCGCAGCGCCCGCTCGCCCGGGTCGCCACGCTGCTGGGGTTTTCAGAACCCAGCGCATTCTCGCGCTGGTTCGCGGCACAGTTCGGCAAGTCGCCGACGCGCTGGCGCCAGGACGGCGCCTGAGACGGACTGCCTACTTCAGGTACTTCATCGTGGCGACACCCGTTGCCACCAGCAACTCCCCATCCAGCCACACCTCTGCGCGCGAGAAGAAGATCGAGCGTCCGCGCCGGTCGACCATGCCCTTTGCGGTCAGCAACTTGCCCGTGCCGTTGCTTAGGAAGTTCGAGGTCAGCGACAGCGTGACCGCATGGCGCGCGTCCTCGCCTGGCGCCGAGTAAAGGCCCGAGTATCCAGTGGCGGCGTCGAGCAAGGTGCAGAGGGTGCCGCCATGCACCACCCGGCTGCGGTTGAGCATATTGGGCGCGAGCGGCAGCTCAAGTTCTACATAGTCGTCGCGCCACTGGGTGATCCTGACACCGATGCTTTCCAGTGCCGGATTGTCCAGACAGAACTCGCCATCGCCCTCACCTTGAGGTTTCACCGCATCCATTGCTTGGGTTTCCATTTCGCTGATCGTTTCTCTGATACCGGTGCAGCGCGTGGCTTGCTCGCTGCCCGAAGCCTCATTTCTGCGCGATTTACGGCTTTTCGTAAATCTCTATTTCACGAAGCGCATCTTTTGCCAGCATGAATAGGCCCCTGGGGGTCATTCATTCGCCGCGCCTGCGCCGCCTTTGACTCGGTATTGAGAACGACCTAGGCTAAGTAAGCTTCCCCTGCACCTTGGCCACACACCACGGGCAAGTGATGTACCGGCGACGTTGCGACGTCCTGCAAAACCAGGAGGGCTCACCCATGAACATGCGGCCAGATCCGACATTTCACGCCTCGCCGGAACTTGCGATCAGCGCACCAGCGGAATCATTTGCTTATACGGTGCTGCTAAGCCCCGACGCCTCGCAGCCAGACGCGCTCGCGGTGATCGACGCCAAACCCGGCTCGCCCACCTACAGCCAGGTCGTGCATACCGTGCCGATGACCAACAAGGGCGACGAGTTGCACCATTTCGGCTGGAATGCGTGCTCGTCGTCGTTGTCGCCGCTGACCGGCCATGCGTTTCTCGAACGGCGCTACCTGATCATTCCGGGCATGCGCTCGTCGCGCCTGTATATCATCGACACCAAGCCCCACCCGACCCAGGCACGGATCCACAAGATCGTTGAACCGGACGAGATCTTCCGCAAGACCGGCTACTCCAGGCCCCATACCGTGCACTGCGGGCCGGAGGGCATCTACGTCAGCACGCTCGGGGGCGGTGGCCCGGATGGCACGGACGGCGCGCCCGGCATCTTCATCATGGACTGCGAGACCTTCGACGTGCTGGGCCGCTGGGAAATCGACCGCGGCGAACAGGAGAAGCACTACGACTTCTGGTGGAACCTGCCGCGCGACTACATGGTGTCCAGCGAATGGGCCCTGCCGCCGCAGTTCGAGAACGGGCTGGTGCCCGAGGACCTGCTGGGCAACCGCTACGGGCACAAGCTGCATTTCTGGGACCTGCGGGCGCGCCGCAACGTGCAGACCATCGACCTGGGCGCCAACCACCAGATGGCGCTGGAAGTCCGGCCTGCGCATGATCCGATCCGGGAATACGGCTTTGTTGGCGTGGTGGTCGATACCACCAACCTGGAAGGCTCGATCTGGACCTGGTGGCGCGAAGGCGGCAAGTTCCACGCCGAGAAGACGGCAACCATCCCGCCCGAAGCCGCCGACGCAAGCCTGCTGCCGCCGCTGCTGCAGGGCTTCGGTGCCGTGCCGCCGCTGGTGACCGATATCGATCTGTCCCTCGACGACAAGTTCCTCTACGTGTCCTGCTGGGGCACCGGCGAAATGCGGCAGTATGACGTGAGCGATCCGCGCAACCTGAAGCTCGCCGGCTCGGTCCATATCGGCGGCATCGTCCGCCGCACGCCGCATCCCAACGGCAAGCCATTTGCCGGCGGCCCGCAGATGGTCGAGATCAGCCGCGACGGCAAGCGCGTCTACTGGACCAACTCGCTCTACTCCACCTGGGACAACCAGTTCTACCCAGACGGCATCCCCGGCACGCAGGTCATGGCGCATGCCGGCCCAGACGGCGGGCTGACGCTGGCCGATGACTATTGGGTCGAGTTTCCGGAAGGCTACCGCGCGCACCAGATCCGGCTGGAAGGCGGCGACTGTTCGACCGACTCGTTTTGCTATCCGTCGGTCAAGGCTTGACCGGTCACGCTTGGGAACAGATCGGCCTCTGGTCGGCAGTGCTGGCCAGCGGCCTCTATCACGGCATCAACCCGGCCATGGGCTGGCCGCTGGCGGTATCGAACGGCCTGCTGGCGCATAGCAGCCGCGCCCTCCTTGCCGCGCTCGGGTACCTGGCTTTCGGGCACGCGCTTGCGGTATTGGCGGTAACGCTGCCTTTCGGCATGCTGGCTGCCCTGGTCGCCTGGCAAGCGCAAATCCGCATCGGCGCCAGCGTGCTGCTGGTTGGTTGCGGCATCGTGCTGCTGCTCAGGCGAGGCCACCCGCGGGCACTGGTGCGCATCGCGCCATCGCGGCTAGCGCTATGGTCGTTCGCGGTGGCGATTGCGCATGGCGCCGGCCTGATGCTGGTGCCGATCTATCTTGGCCTCTGCCGTGTCGAGGCGGACCTGGGGCACCAGGCCGCCGCCACGCTCGCCAGCGCCAACCTGGGCATGGCGCTGGTGGTCGCCGTCATCCACACCCTGGCCATGTTCGCCGTGGGCGGCGGCATGGCATGGCTGGTCTACCGCTACCTGGGACTGAAGTTCGTGTCGCGGAGCTGGTTCAACCTGGAGGCGGTCTGGGCCGCCAGCCTCATCCTGGTCGGGATGCTGGCGCTGGGTCTTGAAGCCTTTGGATAAACGCTGAACTCAACCGGCCAGCCGCGCCGCCAGCCGCCCGCGCGTGATCGCGGCGATCTGCGCCAGCGCTTCGTCAAGCTCCTGCTGCGTGCTGCGGCCAAGGCGGCGCTCGAACGCGGCGAAGATGCCCTCGCGGGTGTAGTGGCGCACGCAGATGATGAACGGGAAGCCATGGCGCGCCTGGTAGTCAGCGTTGAGCTGGTCCAGCGCGGCCTCTTGCTGCGCCGACATCGCATCCAGGCCGGCGCTCTTCTGCTCGGCGTTGGAATCGGCCGTCATCGTGCCCGCGCGGATATTGCGTGCCGACAACTGCGGGTGCAGGTTCAGGAAATCGCGCTGGCGCGGCTCGTCGAGCTTGCGCACCACGTCCATCATGGCGCCGTGCAGCGCCGTCGCCGATGCGAACGGCCGCTGCGCCCAGGCGCCCTCGGCGGCCTGCGGAAAGTGTTCGAACACGCTGCCGAAGGCATCGGCAAAGGCCGCTTCGTCCAGGGCGTTGACCGACGCCAGGTCGAGTGGTTGAGACATGGATGCTTCTCCCGTAGGGATCCCGCGCATGGGGAATCGTTGGATACGGGGCCGAGTATAGGAACGGCCCGCCACAGCGGCGAGAGCCCGCGCCCTATAGATCCCATAACAGAAACCGATACCGCTAGCGGCGCATATCGCGCAGGTCGCGCAGCTCCTGCGAGGCGGCGGTCAGCATGCCGCGCAGCCAGACATGCGCGGCCGAGCGGTGGCGCGACGGATGCCACAGCTGGTAGAAGCGCATGAACGGGAACTCGATCGGCGGTTCCAGCACCGCAAGCGGCACATGCTGCGCATGGTAGTTGGCGAAGTGGCGTGCGGTGGTCAAGATCAGGTCGGTGCCGGGGATCAGGCTGGGCGCCAGGTTGAAGTAGGGACAGCTGATGCGGTTGTCCCGGTGCACGCGCATGGTGCTCAGGCCGGCATCGACCAGGCCGCGCTGGTCGCGCGAATACGGCGTGGGCACGATATGCGAGGCGCCCAGGTAGGCCTGGGCGGTGAACTTGCCGGGCTGCGCATGCACGCTGTCCTGCGCCACCACGCACACCACCTCGTCTTCCAGCAGCACGGACAGGTGCAGGTGCTCAGGCGGATTGGGCCAGTTGCCGATCACGATATCGACCGTACCCGCCGACAGCGCCTGCTCGTAATCGAAGGTGGCCCCCAGCGGCAGCGCCGACAGCCGCGCGTGCGGCGCCGCACGCCGCACCGCGCGCACCACGTGCGCGAAGAACGGCGGGGCCAGGTAGTCAGGCATGGCCACCACGAAGCTCTGCTCGGTGGTGGCGGGGTCGAAGCGGTCGTCCGAGACCAGCAGGTTGTCCAGCGCGCTGAGCGCGGCCTGGGCATTGCGCGCCAGCTGCAACGCGCGCTCGGTCGGCACCATGACGTTCTTCTCGCGCGTGAGCAGCGGGTCGTTGAAGATCGCGCGCAGGCGCTTGAGCGCGGCGCTGATGGCCGGCTGCGACTGGTTCAGGCGGATCGCCGTGCGCGACACGCTCTGCTCGGCGATCAGGATGCACAGCACGCGCAGCAGGTAGGTATCGAACGGGTCGTCGGCGCGAATCATGTTGGGTCCGTGGCAGAAAAAGTGGAGGCCTGGCGGGTGCGGCTGCCGCCGCTCCGGGCGGCAACGCCGTGCCAGGCAATGGCGACTTTGTAGCGTGTCGCGCACCGCACGACAACCGGTACAACCCGGACGAGCCTGCCCGGTCCGCGTGCGCGCACCCCGGAAAACGGCCTGCCTAGGGTAATCCATAGGTCCGCCAGGGCCCCGCCGGAGCACCCGCAAACCCGCGCCACACAAGGGATTGCAGCCCATATCGGTGCTGCTATGGGGTCTATACCAGCCCCCTCGTTTCGCATTGGCGGGCCATTCATATACTTGCTCCCAACCCGGCGGACGGCATGCACCGCCGCCAAGCAAGACCTGGCAGAACACGACAAGACAGGAGACATCATGTCGATCACGAAACAAGGCATCCCGGTATTTGCCGGCACCGCCGACGACGCCGAGGACAGCGTCTACCGGAAGGTAACCTGGCGCCTGCTGCCCTTCCTTGGGGTGCTGTGGGTACTGGCCTGGCTGGACCGCGTCAACATCGGCTTCGCCAAGCTGCAGATGCTGGATGCGCTCCACTTCAGCGAGGCCGTGTACGGGCTGGGCGCGGGCATTTTCTTCCTTGGCTACTTCTTCTTCGAGGTGCCGTCGAACATGCTGCTGCAGAAGATCGGCGCCAAAAAGACGATCATGCGCATCACCATCTGCTGGGGCGTGATCTGCATGCTGCAGACCTTTGTCACCACGCCCACGCAGTTCTACATCCTGCGCTTCCTGCTGGGCGCATTCGAAGCCGGCTTCTACCCGGGCGTGATCCTGTACCTGACCTACTGGTACCCGTCGCAGCGCCGCGCGCGCGCCTTCGGCACCTTCATGTCCGCATCGGCCATCGCCGGCGTGCTGGGCGGCCCGCTGGCCGGCTGGATCATGACCAGCATGGCTGGCGTGAACGGCATGCACGGCTGGCAGTGGCTGTTCATCCTGGAAGGCATCCCGTCGGTGCTGGCCGGCATCTTTGCCTGGTTCTACATGACCGACAAGCCGGAGCAGGCGCGCTGGCTCTCCGACGACGAGAAGCGCGTGCTGCAGGACGCCCTCAAGCGCGACAACGCCGCCCTGGGCGAGCGCGGCCACGACTGGCGCACGCTCTTCACCAACCCCAAGGTGTGGCTGCTGATCGCGATCTTCTTCTGCCTGCTGTGCGCCAACTCGACGCTGACCTTCTGGATCCCGACCATCATCAAGGACGTGGGTTTCACCACGCCGATGGCGGTGGGCTGGATCGCCGCCGTGGCCTACCTGTGCGGCGCCGCCGGCATGATCCTCAACGGCGCGCATTCCGACCGCCGCAACGAAGTGCGCTGGCACTTCAGCGGCGCGGCGCTGGTCGGTGGCGGTGCCATGGCCGTGCTGGCCGTGCTGCTGGGCGCGCAGGTGCTGTCGCCGGTGATCGCACTGCTGGCCATGACCGCCGCGCTGGTCGGCACCATGAGCGCCATCCCCGTGTTCTGGCAGCTGCCCAACCGATACCTGGCAGGCAGCGCCGCCGCGGTGGGCGTGGCCCTGATCAACTCGGTGGCCAACCTGGCCGGCTTTGGCGCGCCCTATGTGATGGGGCTGATCAAGAACACTACCGGCAAGCTCACCTCCGGCCTGTACCTGGTGGCGGTGATCGAGGTGCTGGCCGCGGCGCTGGTGCTGGTCGGCATCCGCAAGCTGGGCGGCAAGCACGGCAAGCAAGGGGCCTGACATGGACGACTATGCTTTTGATCCCACCCGCCGGCGCTTCGCGCTGCAATCGATGACGCTGGGCGGCGGCGCGCTGCTGGCCGGCGCCAGCTGGGGCGCCACGCCGGAGGCGGCGGCCCCGAACCAGACCGCTGCGCCGGTGCAGCAAGGCGGCCTGAGCCCGCGCCTGACACTGCACGCGCTGGACACCTACCACGGCACGCCCGCGGCCGGTATGCGCGTGGAGATGTTCCGCATCGACAATGGCCAGCGCACGCCGCTGCAGACCGTCACGCTGGCCGCCAACGGCCGCAGCGAACCGCCGCTGCTGATCGGCGACAGCTACCGCACCGGCACCTATGAGCTGATCCTGCACGCGGACGAATACTTTGCCGCACGCAAGGCCAGCCTGCCGCAACCCTCCTTCCTGTCGAAGATCCCGCTGCGCCTGCGCGTCACCGACGCCAGCCAGCGCATCCACCTGCCCGTGCTGTTCGGGCCGTGGAGCTACAACTACTACCGCGGCAGCTGACGCCGCGGCCCAACCCGGAGACACACGCATCATGGCAGGCATCAGCACACATGTGCTCGACGTATCCCTGGGCCGCCCCGTGGCCGGCATGCAGGTGGAACTGTTCGACGTCGCCACCCAGCCGCCACGGCTGATCGCGCGCGCTCGCACCAACCACGACGGCCGCACCGACACGCCAATGCTGCCGCCGGCCCAGGCGCGCACCGGCGAGTTCGAGCTGCGCTTCTGGGTGGCGGACTACTTCCGCACCCCCGACGTCTTCGCCGACATCGTGCCCGTGCGCTTTACTATCGCGGACGCCGCGCAGCACTACCATGTGCCGTTGCTGTGTTCGCCGTGGAGCTTCGGGACGTATCGGGGCAGCTGAATGCAAGAAGCATGTCGCCCGTGCCGAAAAGCGGGCGACTGTCGACGACCTCGTCACCGCCCCCCTAGCGCGGCTTGCGCACTTCCGTTTCCCCTGGCAAGAGCACATCACCGTCGCTGGTCCGGGGCATCATCAGCGGCACCGGCTTCCCGGTCCGCTTTTCCACCATCTGCGAGCGCCGCTCGCCGCGCGCAAACAGATGGTGTTCGCCCCATTGGCGCAAGGCCAATACGACGGGGAACAAACTCTCTCCCTTTTTCGTCAGCACATACTCGTGATACGCACTGCCATCGGAAGCCGGCTGCGTCGTCAGGATGCCGGCTTCCACCAGCCGGCGCAGACGGTCGGCCAGGATGTTGCGCGCGACCGCCAGGCTGCGCTGGAAATCGCTGAAGCGGCGTATGCCGTCGAACGCATCGCGCACGATCATCAGCGACCAGCGCTCGCCGACCAGCTCCAGGGTGCGCGCAACGGGGCAGGTTTCATCGCTGGGGTCTTTGCGGGTGGCCATGTCTTGGTTGCCTTGGGGCTGTGCAGCCCGTCAATGTAGTTGCATTTTAAAACCAGTAGGCTTACGCTTCAACTGGTTTTGATTTGCAACCATATGAACTGGTATGGAAACCTCCCCCGCGGTGACGGCACCGCCTCCGACTTGCCCTGCGGCACCGTGTGCGAACCTGCCGCGCGGCGCCGTGCTGCTGTTCGCCTGCGCCAGCGGCCTGAGCGTCGCCAATGTCTATTACGCCCAGCCGCTGCTGGATGCGCTGATGGCGGATTTCTCCATCAGCGCCGGGGCCATCGGCGGCGTGGTCACCGCCACCCAGCTTGGCTGTGCCCTGGCGCTGCTGTTGCTGGTGCCGCTGGGCGACCTTGTGGAACGCCGCCGCCTGATGCTGGCACAGGTGCTTGCCCTGGCCGGCGCGCTGGCCGCCGTGGCGCTGGCGCCGTCCGTTACCGTGCTGCTGGCGGGGATGCTCCTGACCGGCTTGCTCGGCACCGCCATGACCCAGGGACTGATCGCCTACGCGGCCGCGGCAGCAGGACCGCATGAACGCGGGCGCGTGGTCGGCACCGCGCAGAGCGGTGTCTTTATCGGACTGCTGCTGGCGCGTGTCGTGGCCGGCGGCGTCAGCGACGTGGTCGGGTGGCGCAACGTCTATGTCTGCGCCGCAGCGGCGATGCTGGTGCTTGCGTGGCTGCTATGGCGTGCGCTGCCAGTGGTGGCCAGCGCCGGCCAGCGGATGCGCTATGCCAGCCTGGTCGCATCGATGTTCCTGCTGCTGCGCCGCGACCGGGTCTTGCAGATCCGGGGCACGATCGCGCTGCTGATGTTCGCGGCATTCAACATCCTGTGGAGCGCCCTGGTATTGCCGCTGAGCGCTCCGCCCTACGCGCTGTCGCATACGGCCATCGGCGCCTTCGGGCTGGTTGGCGCGGTGGGTGCCCTGGCGGCCGCGCGTGCGGGACGCTGGGCGGACCAGGGCTTCGGGCAGCGCACCACGCTCGCGGCACTGGTGCTGCTGGTGGCGGCCTGGCTTCCGCTGTCGTGGCTGGAGACATCGCTGTGGCCGCTGGCCATTGGCATCGTGCTGCTCGACCTGGGCGGCCAGGCCATCCACGTCACCAACCAGAGCATGATCTTCCGCACCGACCCCGCGGTACATAGCCGGCTGGTCGGCGCGTACATGCTGTTCTACGCGGCGGGCAGCGGGCTGGGCGCCATTGCCACCACGGCAGTCTATGAGGCTGCCGGGTGGCGGGGCGTCTGCGTGCTGGGCGCCGTGGTCAGCTTGCTGGCGCTGATGTTCTGGGCCGCCACCCGCCGCTTCATGCCGGCGCAAGCCGCGCAGGCAGGCACACCCGTCATTAGCAAGATCGGACGGCAGGAAGCAAGAAAGCCGTAGAATCCCCGGCTGACAACTTCTCCTCAAGACCGTGAAAGCACTTTCCCGCCTGAACCTGAAGCAGGCCGCCCTGCTCTGTGCCGCCCTGCTGACATCCGTTTCGATCCATGCCGCATCTCCTGCCCAGCCTGACGCAGCCGGCAACACCGCGGCGCCGCTGGGACTGGAGCTGGGCAAGGCCAGGTGCTCTCGCCTGGCGCCGCCGCAGAATAACGCCAGGACCGGCAAGTCCGAGTGGGCCGGTGGCGATGCCGTCGAGCTCAGGCACCTGGAGCGCTTCCACCTCCCGGGCCTGACGCGCGTGATCCTGAACTGCGATGCGCAGGACACCGTGGCGCTGATCACGATGACGTTCGAGCGCACGGCGCTGGATGAGGTGCGCAAGAAGCTCGACGAACGCTATGCGTCCCTGCGCAAGACCGAAGGCGCGGCGGAGAATGGCTACGCCGAGTGGGCCGCCGCGAATGGCAGCCTGGAACTGCTCTATGGGCGCGACAGCAAGCACTTCACCGTGGCGTACTGGGCCAGGGGCGCGAAGGCGAGGTACTTCTCATATAGCGGCACTGACAACAAGAAGCCCGCCGCGGCCACGTCTGCCAGCCAGCCCCAGCCTGCGCCGCTGTGACCGCGGGCGGCTCGCGCCTAAAACCCCACTGCCTGCCCGTCGCGCCGCGAGTCCGAGGCCGCGATATAGCCGTCCGGCGCCTTGTAGATAAGCTGCGCCGAACCGAACTCCAGGCTGTCGCGCGGCGCCACTTCAACGCGATGGCCCATGCCGCGCAGCGTGGAGACCACGTCCGGCGGCAGATGCGCCTCGACATTCACCACCGGGCCGTGCTCCACGCGGAAGCGCGGGGCATCGCTCATGGCCTGCGGATTCTGGCCGAAGGCAGCAAGCCGCGCCATCATCTGCACGTGGCCCTGCGCCTGCATCGAGCCGCCCATCACGCCGAATGACATTACTGGCTCGCCATTGCGGGTGACGAAGCCCGGGATGATGGTGTGCATCGGCTGCTTGCCCGGCGCCACGCAGTTGGCGTGGCCGGGCTTCAGGTTGAAGCCCGCGCCGCGGTTATGCAGCGCGATGCCGGTGCCGGGCACCACCACGCCGGAGCCAAAGCCGCGGTAGTTGGACTGGATATACGACACCATCGAACCCGCGGCATCCGCGCTGGACAGGTAGACGGTGCCGCCGCTCTTCGGAACGCCAGCGGTGGGTGTGCCGGCGCGTTTCATATCGATCAGCGCCGCGCGCTCGGCAAGATAGGCCGGATCCAGAAAGGCGGCGGGCGCGTGCTGCATGGTGGCGGGGTCCGACACGTGGCGGTGCAGGTCGGCGAAGGCCAGCTTCATCGCCTCGATGCTGACGTGGTAGAAGCCGGCGCTGTCGCAGCCCATGCTTTCCACGTCGAAGCGGTCCAGGATGCCGAGGCCGATCAGCGCGGCGATGCCCTGGCCGTTCGGGGGAATTTCATGGAGCGTAAAGCCGCGGAACTGCTGCGCCATCGGCTGGACCCAGGCGGCGCGATGCGCGGCCAGGTCGTCGGCGCGGATGGCGCCTCCGGTTTCCTCGGCGAACGCGACGATGCGCGCGGCGAGTTCACCCGTGTAGAAGCTTGCGCCATCGCTCTCGGCAATACGCTGCAGCGTGGCGGCCTGCTCCGGGAAACGCCAGCGCTCGCCCGCCTGCGGTGCCCTGCCGTCGCGCAGGAACGCCTTGGCAAAACCAGGCTGCCCGGCCAGCACCGGCACCTGCGCGGCCCATTGCCGTGCGATCTGCGGTGACACCAGGAAACCCTGTTCAGCGTACTCGATGGCCGGTGCGAACAGCCGCGCGAACGGCAGCTTGCCGAAGCGGGCCGACAGCGCCTTCCAGCCCGCGACCTGGCCCGGCACGGTGACCGTATCCCAGCCAACCTGGGGCATGCTGTCGTGCCCGGCGAAATGATCCAGGGTCCAGCGCGCCGGCGCCCGGCCGCTGGAGTTGAGCCCGTACAGCTGCCCCTCATGCCAGACCAGCGCGAACATGTCCCCGCCAATGCCGTTCATGACCGGCTCCACCACGGTCAGCGCAATCGCGCTGGCAATGGCGCTGTCGATGGCATTGCCGCCTTCGTACAGCATGCGCAGCCCCGCCTGCGCGGCGAGCGGCTGACTGGTGCTGACCGCGTTGGCGGCCAGCAGCGGCATCTTTTGCGACGGGTAGGGAAAGGTCCAGTCGAAAGGCAACATCGGGAACTCCATTCAGAACAGGTAAAAGGGCGCGCGGGCGGCGCCCCAGGGTTGCTGCACGCGGCTTATTGCAGCGTCACGCCGGATTGCTTGACGAGCTTTTCGGTGCGCGGGATCTCCGCGCTGACCATCGCGCTGAAATCGCCGACGCTGCCGCCGCGCGGCTCGGCACCGGTGGCAGCAAGGCGTTCACGGAACTCCGGGGCCTTGAGCAGCTTGTTGATCGAGACATTGAGCTTGCTGACCACGTCGGCCGGCGTGCCCTTGGGCGCGACAATGCCATACCACGGTGCGATATCGAAACCGGCATAACCCTGCTCGGCAATCGTCGGAATCTCCGGCGCGTTGGGCGAGCGCTTAGCGGTGGACATGCCGAGCGCGCGCAGCTTGCCGGCCTTCACATAGGGCAGGCCGGTCATGATGGTGTCGAAATACATCGACACCTGGCCCGACAGCAGCGCCGGGATCGCTTCGCCGGCGCCCTTGTACGGCACATGGACGATATCGATGCCGGCCGCGGCCTTCAGCATCTCGCCGGCGATATGCGAGGTGGTGCCGGCACCGAAGGAGGCATAGGTCAGCTTGCCGGGATTAGCCTTGGCATACGCGACCATCTCGGGCAGCGTCTTGAACGGCAGCGAGGGGTTGGACAATAGGATATTCGGCGTGACCGCGACCACTGCCACCTTCTCGAACGCATCCGGGTCATAGCTGAGCTTCTTGTACAGGAACCGGTTGGTCACCATCGACGCCGGCCCGGACATCAGCAGCGTATAGCCATCGGCCGGCGCGCGCGCGGCCACCTCGCTGCCGATCATCGCGGCGGCGCCCGGGCGGTTTTCAACCACAAAGGTCTGGCTGTATTCCTTGCCGAGCCCGATGCCGATCTGCCGCGAGATCAGGTCGGTGGCCGAGCCGGCCTGGAACGGCACGACAATACGCACCGGCTGGCTGGGCCAGTCGCGGGTGCCTTGCGCAAGTGCCAGTGAAGAGGCCGTCAGCATGGTGACAGCAAGCAGGCTGCGGATAGCAGTGGAACGCATCTTTGTACCCTCATCGATAAAATGGCATCCGCTGACAGGAACGGATGGCACTTCCCAGTCCGCAATATGCGTGCCATTGGCGTTGGGCCGATCCCGGCGCGCGTCCTGTCCGCCCCCTTCCCTTTCCCGGAAGTTTGCGCAGGTCTTGCACCGGAGTCGCCCACCTGGCACCGGCATTTGCCGGACTGTCTTGTCTCCATGGGGCCAGCGCACTGCGTGGGTGCGCCATGCCCCGCCCTGGTGGTGGGGTGTGCTTTACCCCTGCTGTTATTCGACTTCCATGCAGAGGTACTTCGTCTCCAGATACTCGTCGATGCCATGGCGTGAGCCTTCGCGGCCCAGCCCCGATTGCTTGACGCCGCCGAACGGCGCCACCTCGTTGGAGATCAGCCCAGTATTGATGCCGACCATGCCGTACTCGAGCGCCTGCGCCACGCGCCAGATCTTCGCCATGTCGCGCGAGAAGAAGTAGGCGGCCAGCCCGGATTCGGTATCGTTCGCCATCGCCACCACTTCTTCTTCGCTGGTGAAGCGGAACAGCGGTGCCAGCGGGCCGAAGGTCTCCTCGCGCGCGACCCGCATCGACGAAGTTGCGTTGGCCAGCACCGTCGGCGCGAAGAAGGTGCCGCCGAGCGCATGGCGCTGGCCGCCCGTCAGCACCGTGGCGCCGTGCGCGAGCGCGTCGGCGATATGCGCTTCGACCTTGGCTACCGCATCGGCGTCGATGAGCGGGCCTTGCGTGACCCCGCTGTCGACGCCATGGCCCGGCCGCAGCTTTTCGACCGCGCTGACCAGCCGGCGCGCGACCTCGTCGTAGACGCGGTCGTGCACATAAATGCGGTTGGCGCAGACACAGGTCTGGCCGCTGTTGCGGAACTTGGAGGCAAGGATGCCCTCGACCGCGCGATCCAGGTCGGCATCGTCGAAGATGATCAGCGGCGCGTTGCCACCCAGTTCCAGCGAGAGCTTCTTCACGGTGCCGGCGCACTGCGCCATCAGCAGCTTGCCGATCGCTGTCGAGCCGGTAAAGCTGAGCTTGCGCACCACCGCGCTGGCGCACAGCACGCCGCCGATCTGCACGGCGTCGCCGGTCACCACCTGCAGCACGCCACGCGGCACGCCGGCCTGTTCGCCCAGCACGGCCAGCGCCAGTGCCGTGAGCGGCGTCTGTTCGGCGGGCTTGACGATGATGGTGCAGCCGGCGGCGAGCGCCGGGCCGACCTTGCGCGTGATCATCGCCGCGGGGAAGTTCCACGGCGTAATGGCCGCGCACACGCCCACCGGCTCGCGCAGCACCAGCATCTTCTGGCTGCTGCGCGGGCTGGCCAGCACCTCGCCATCGACCCGCTTGGCTTCCTCGCCAAACCACTCGAGGAAGCTCGCGGCGTAGGCCACCTCGCCACGCGCCTCGGCCAGCGGCTTGCCTTGCTCTGCTGTCATCAACTGAGCCAGGTCTTCCTGGTGTGCCAGCATCAGGTCGGCCCAGCGGCGCAGCACGGCGGCGCGCGCCTTGCCCGTCTGCGCGCGCCACGCCGGCAGCGCGCGCTCGGCGGCGCGCACCGCCTGTTCGGCTTCAGCCGCGCCGGCCAGAGGCACCGAGCCGATCCGTTCTTGAGTCGCCGGGTTGAAGACGGCGAGTTCTGCGCCGCTTTGCGCCCCGGTCCATTCGCCGTCGATCAGGCAATGGCTGCGCAACAGCGCGGTATGTTGGAGTTCCATGTGTTCCCCTTATTCGGCCAGCGCCTGGGTCAGCACCGCCAGCGCCGCGTCGAACTGAGCCTGCGGGATGGTGAGCGGATAGAGGAAGCGGATGACATTGCCGTAGGTGCCGCAGGTCAGCAGCACCAGGCCGGCTTCCAGAGCACGGGCCTGGACGCGTTTGGCATGCTCGGCGCTGGGCTGGCCCGTGGCGGGATCACAGAATTCGGCGGCGACCATCGAACCCAGCCCGCGCACCTCGGCCACTGCGGGGCAGTGCTTGCGCTGCGCCAGCAGGTGCTCGCGCAACTGCTGGCCCAGGCTGGCGGAGCGCTCGCACAGCTTTTCTTCCTCGATGACATCGATGACCGCGTGCGCTGCGGCCACCGCCAGCGGATTGCCGGCATAGGTGCCACCGAGGCCGCCGGGCAGCGGCGCATCCATGATCGCGGCCCGGCCGCTGACGGCCGACAGTGGCATGCCGCCGGCCAGGCTCTTGGCCATGGTGATCAGGTCCGGCTCCACGTCATAGTGCGACATCGCGAACATCTTGCCGGTACGGCCAAAGCCGGTCTGCACTTCATCGGCGATCAGCACGATGCCGTGCTGGTCGCACACCGCCCGCAGGCCCCGGATGAAATCGGCCGGCGCCGCCTGGAAGCCGCCTTCACCTTGCACCGGCTCAACGATGATCGCGGCCACGCGGCCCGGATCGATATCGGTCTTGAACAGGCCTTCAAGCGCCTGCAGCGCTCGCTCAGTGCTGACGCCATGCAGCGCGCTGGGGAACGGGGCGTGATAGATGTCGGAGGGGAACGGGCCAAACCCGATCTTGTACGGCGCCACCTTGCCGGTCAGCGCCATGCCCAGCAGCGTGCGGCCATGGAAGGCGCCAGAGAATGCGATCACGCCGGGGCGGCCGGTATGCGCACGGGCGATCTTGATGGCGTTCTCCACGGCCTCTGCGCCGGTGGTGAACAGGGCCGTCTTGTTCAGGCCCTGGATCGGCACCAGCGCGTTGATGCGCTCGGCCAGCGCGACATAGCCCTGGTAGGGCACGATCTGGTAGGCCGTATGCGTGAAACGCTCCAGCTGCGCGGCGATGGCCTGCATCACGCGCGGGTGGCGGTGGCCCGTGTTGAGCACGGCGATGCCGGCGGCGAAGTCCGTGTAGGCACGGCCTTCCACATCCCACAGCGTGGCGTTCTCGGCGCGGTCGGCGTAGAAATCGCACATCACGCCCACGCCGCGCGGCGTCGCGAGGGTACGGCGTTGGTTCAGTTCGAGGTTTTTCATGGTCATTGTGCGGTAAGGACTGTCGGCACCGGCCGACTCGCGAAACGGGCACCGCTGGCAGGGGCCCAGCGATGCCAGCCATTTCAACCGGCCTTGGCCCTATAATCCAGTACCGCTTTCGCAATTCCGATGGTGCCAATTTGAAATCGATCTGCGGCGACCAGCTGCTCCAGCGCCTGGGCCCCGAAGGCACGGCGGCACTGGGCAAACCGCTTAACCGCGGCCTCTACGAATGCATCCGCGGCGCGATACAGGACGGCAGCCTTGCGCCGGCCACCCGCCTGCCGCCGCAACGCGACCTGGCCGCCGAGCTGGGGCTGTCGCGCAATACGGTGATGTTTGCCTACGACCAGCTGCTGGCCGAGGGATACCTGTACGCGCGCACCGGCAGCGGCACCTTCGTTGCCGCCACCGCGCCGGAGCGCTACCTGAACGCCGCCGCAGCCCCGGCGACCGAGGTCGGGCCGCAGGCCATGCCCGGGCTGTCGCCGCGCGGACAGCGGCTGCTGGCCAATGCCTCGGCCTCGCCCACCCAATGGGGCGCCTTCATGCCGGGCGTGCCCGACGTCACGCGCTTCCCGCATCGCCGCTATGCCCAGATCTCGGCCCGCGTGTGGCGCAACCCGCACCCGGAGTGGCTGAGCTACAGCCATGGCGGCGGGCTGCCGGCGCTGCGCGAAGCCCTGGCGGCGCATCTGCGGGTGGCGCGCTCGGTGCGCTGCGATCCGGACCAGGTGCTGATCACCGAGGGCATTCACCAGGCCATCGACCTGGTGGTGAGGATGCTGGGCTCGCCCGGCGACCAGGCATGGGTGGAGGAACCCAGCTATTGGGGCATCCGCGGCGTGCTGCAGGTCAGCGACATCGGCATGGTGCCGAAGCTGGTGGACGACGAAGGCCTGACGCTGCCCGACACCGAAGCCGGCAGGGAGATGCCCGCGCCGCGCTTTATCTTCGTCACGCCCTCGCACCAGTACCCGCTCGGCGCCGTGATGAGCCTGAAGCGCCGGCGCGCGCTGCTGGAATACGCCCGCCAGCGCGGCAGCTGGATCGTGGAAGACGACTACGACAGCGAGTTCCGTTTTTCCGGGCAGCCGATTCCGTCGTTGCAGGGCATGGAACCGGATGCGCCGGTGATCTATATCGGCACCTTCAGCAAGACGCTCTATCCGGGCTTGCGCATGGGCTACCTGGTGTTACCGCGCAGCCTGGCCGGCGCCTTCCAGACCGCGCACGCCGAGCTATACCGGGCCGGCCACCTGATGACGCAGGCGACCGTCGCCGAATTCATGCAGGCCGGCGACTATGCCGCCCACATCCGCCGAATGCGGCCGCTGTATGCCCGGCGGCGCGCCATCCTGGCCGCGTTGATCGAGCGATACCTCGGCCCCGGCGCGCTGCACGAGCACGGCAGCAATGCCGGCCTGCACCTGGTGCTGCGCCTGCCCGACGATGCCGACGACGTGGCCATCACCGCCGCTGCCCGCGAGCGCGGCATCGTGGTGCGGCCGCTGTCGCGCTATTTCATCGGCGATGCTGTTCAGCAAGGCCTGCTGCTGGGGTATGCCTGCGTACCGGAAGAGGACATCGCGCCGGCCTTCGACAGGCTGCTTGGCTGCCTGCCGCGCGGCGGCATGCGCGCCCCGCTGCGTTGAACCATGCAGTGAGAGTTTCATCCTGACAAAAGCCGGAATTGCAATGAATCAACTGTTGGTCCGCAATGTCCGGCTCGCAGAAAACCAGGTTGATATCCTGATGGCAGACGGCCAGTTCGTGCGCATCGGCGCCGGGCGACCGGGCGGACCTGGCGCTGGTCGCCGCGCAAACGGTGGCCGAGGCGGTCGTGGCAAGGCCGGTCCGGCAACTGGTGGTGTCGGCCGGCCGGGTGGTCGCGCGCAATGGCGCGCTGGCATGAACCAGGCTGTGCTGGCGCTGGTTCAATCTCAGGCGGCTCAAGACTTCGGCTGTGGCGTGCTGCTGAACCCCTGCCGCTTGTGCGAGCCATCGCAGAAAGGCTTGTTCTCGGAATGGCCGCACCGGCACAACCAGACCTGCTCGCCTTCAAAAGCGAAGGTGGCGCCTGCCGGGGTCACGATCCTGACGGGACCCTTTATGCGGTACGGCCCATTGTCCTGTACCGTAACGGTGACAACGGTGTCTTCGTCCATGATGCATACACTCCCAGGCGACAGCCACGCTGGCACCCCTGTGGCAACCTTGTGCGCGCCTGTCTCTTCAAATCTACTCCAGTTTGTGGCGGGCGTTAAATAGACTGGCTGTAGGGCAACGTTGAGCTCGTGCCTTGCGTGGCAGTCCCTTGCAAAGCACTTTGCGGCCACAGACGGCCAGCTTCCGGCACTCCGGCCACGGTTGTCCGCCGAGCCCGGGTGCCCACAACCGTACGGAGGTGGCCTTCGATGAAGCCTCGTCAAGACGCACAGCAATGGCGCCGCTTCTATATCCTTGATGAGAAGAACCGGCCAGTGCAGGTAACCGACCACGACGAATGGTCGCGCTGGATGGCGGACAACGACCTGGTATTCCGCCGCACCCTGCTGGAGCAGTCCGGCGGCATGGTGACGACCCGCTTCCGGGGCGTGTCGGAAGCCGCACCGACGGACACCCCCTTGTTCATCACGCGCGTCACAGGGCTAGCTGAGCAGGACAATGAAAGTTTTGGCGCGCAGACGCTTGACGCGGCGCTGGAGGAGCATGAGCGAATCGTGCAGAAGCTGCTGCGCCAGCTGACCGGGCGGTGACTGGCAGCCCGGACCAGCATGCGCCTTTGCCTGAGCCTGGTGCCGGTCGCACCGCGATTGATCATGCGCCCTTTGCTGGAAGCCCGCCTCGTCAACGATGCCTTTGGCGACCCGGGGCTGTTCGTCGACTTCCTGGACGAACGGCGCGCGCTGCTGTTCGACCTGGGCGACATCGCCCGGCTGATGCCGCGCGAACTGATGCGCCTGTCGCATGTGTTTGTCACGCATGCGCACATGGATCATTTCTCTGGCTTCGACAAGCTGCTGCGGGTGCTGCTCGGGCGCAAGCCGCGCATTGTGCTGGTCGGCGGGCCAGGATTCCTGGCGCAGGTCGAGCACAAGCTGCTTGCCTATACCTGGAACGTGGTGCATCGCTACGCCACCGAACTGGTCATCGAAGTGGCCGAACTTGGACTGGACCGGCAGATGCGGCGCGCCTGCTTTTCCAGCCGGCACGGCTTTGCCAGAGAAGCCGAAGCGCGCGCCGCGAGGACCGGCGATATCGTGCACGACGAAGCGACGTTCCGGGTGCGCGCCTGCTTTGTCGACCACGGGACTCCATGCCTGGCCTACCTGGTGGAGGAAAAGGCCCGACTCGGCGTCAACAAGGAACGCCTGGCCGCATCCGGTCTGACCACCGGCGCCTGGCTGCGCGAACTCAAGCATGCCGTCCTGACCGGCGCAGCCGACGATGCGCCGATCCTTGTGCAGTGGCGGGACCGGCTCGGCGACCATGCGTCGGCGCGAACGGTCGGCGAGCTGAGCCGGCTGATCCTGGATGCCGAGCCCGGCCGGCGCATCGGCTACGTGACCGACCTGCGCTATACGAGCGAGAACGTGCAAGCGCTGTCGCAACTGATGCAAGGCGTCGACCAGCTCTTCATCGAGAGCGTGTTCCTGGACGTTGACCGGGCACACGGCCTGCGCAAGAACCACCTGACCGCTGCCCAGGCCGGATTGATTGCGCGCAGCATCGGCGCACGCGCGGTGACGCCGTTCCATTTTTCGCCACGCTATCAAGGGCGCGCCGATGAACTGGCTGCCGAGGTACGGGACGCCTGGGCCACGGAGTCCTTTGCAGAACAGGTACCGCCTGCGGTCTAGATCTCGATCTGCGTGCCAATCTCGATCACGCGATTTGCCGGTATGTTGAAATAATCTGCAGCATTACCGGCGTTCCTGCTCATCGTGGCAAACAGACGCTCACGCCATGAGGCCATGCCACTGGAAACGCCGGCTGCAGGGACGATGGCCTCGCGACTCAGGAAGAACGAGGTGTCCATGATGTCAAACTCCAGGCCAGCCGCCGCAGGCAGCGCGCCGAGCGCCTGCGCAACATCGGGCCGGTTCATGAAACCGAAGCGCAGCGTTATCCGGTAGCAGGCGTGTCCGAGCGGTTCAACGGCCGCGCACTCGGTCACCGGCACCGATGGTACGTCCTTCATCTTGACGGTAAGAAACACGACGCGCTCGTGTAGCACCCTGTTATGGTTGAGGTTATGCATCAACGCATGTGGCACCACATCCGGTGTCGGGGTAAGGAACACCGCCGTGCCGGGCACACGCGGTGGTGGTGCGAGAAACAGCGAATCCAGGAACGACTTGAGGGGTACGTCGGTACTTTGGAGCCGCTCCAACAGGGCTTGCCGGCCGCGAACCCATGTCAGCATCACGACAAACATCACGGCCCCGACAACGAGCGGGAACCAGCCCCCTTCGGCAACTTTCAACAGGCTGGAAGAAACGAAAGCCATATCCACCGCGATAAAGAAGCCAGTTGCGAAAAGGCTTAGCAGCAAGTTGTAGCGCCAACCGTAGCGGATCACAAAGAAGGTGAGAAGCGTCGTCACCAGCATCGTGCCGGTGACCGCGACACCGTATGCCGAAGCAAGATTGGACGAAGACCCGAAGCCGAGCACGGCAATCAGAACCACAACAAGCAATATCCCGTTGAGCGTCGGTATGTAGATCTGACCGATCGCCCGCTCTGATGTGTGCACCACGTTCATGCGTGGCAGATAGCCCAGCTGGATTCCTTGTTTCGTCAGCGAGTAGGCACCCGAAATCGTCGCCTGCGACGCGATCACTGTTGCCGCTGTCGCAAGTGCAACCATCGGATAAAGGGCCCACGACGGAAAGAGCAGGTAGAAGGGGTTCTCGATTGCTTTTGCATTCACAATGATCAGCGCGCCCTGCCCCAGGTAGTTGAGCGCAAGGGCCGGGAATACCAGGCCGAACCAGGCCAGGCGAATCGGGGCACTGCCGAAGTGTCCCATATCGGCGTAGAGCGCTTCGGCACCGGTGAACGCGAGCAGCACCGCCCCAAGCACCGCGAACGAGGCGAACCCGTGCTGCGTCACGAAACCGAGCGCGTGCAGCGGGCTGAGCGCGCCCAGGATTGCTGGATACCGGGCGATGCCGTGGATGCCCGCGGCGGCCAGGGCGATAAACCACACGATCGTGACAGGCCCGAACAGCGCGCCGATGGCCGCGGTGCCATGGCGCTGGAACAGGAACAGCGCGATCAACACACCCACGGATGCCGGCAAGATATACGGCTGCAGCGCGGTAGTGCCCACCTCGATGCCTTCGAGCGCCGAGAGCACCGACATGGCAGGCGTCAGCACGGCATCACCATAGAAGAGCGCCGCGCCAAACAGGCCCACGAGCAGGATCGGCGTCGGGGAGCGACCGACCTTTTTCACGGACGCCAGAGCGAGCGCGAGCAGTGCCATGATGCCGCCTTCGCCCCTGTTGTTTGCCCGCATGATGAGGATCACGTACTTGAGCGAAACGACCACCATCAGCGCCCAGAGGATCGCGGAGATGCCGCCGAGTATGTTCTCGGTTACGAGGGGAATCCCGTGGGCTGGATTGAAGGTTTCCTTGACCGCATAAAGGGGGCTCGTGCCAATATCGCCGTAGACGACGCCCAACGCAGCAAGGGTGAGCGCTGCGCGGGATTGCTGCAGGTGCGATTCGTCTGGCGTTTCACCGTTCATGGCATAGGAATCCACCGCTGCTCCTCGATTTTCGAACGGATGGTCCGCCTGCTCAGGGCAATCATATGAGGACGTCCCGCCGCCAGCCCTTCTGTCCGGGCCCCGCCTTTCGGGAGCGAGAGACGTATTCGACGCATGCCCGCCGCATGCAAAATGCCGCCGAACCTGTCATTGGCCCAGCCTTGCTACAATTCTGGTTCACAGAACGGCAAATATCATGGGCTTTGAACAACTCGCAGCACTAAGGGATCAACTGGCAAACAAGGCGAAGGCCGAATCACGTACGGAAGGCAAGCGCCGGCGCCCCGCGCCAGCTGCCGCGCCGGCTGCCGCACCCGCGAAGCCGCCCGTCGATCCGGTGGTGCATTCGATTGCCCGGCTGCAGAAGCACTTCCCCAAGGCGTTTCCGAAGAACCCGGCACCCAAGGTGCCGCTGAAGGTCGGCACGTTTGAGGATCTGGCCCAGCATGCGGGAAAGCTTGCCCTGACCGAGGCGGAGCTGCGTGAAGCGATCCGCACCTGGTGCAGCGGCGCACGCTATTGGTCGTGCATGGTGGAAGGCGCCAAGCGGCTGGACCTGGACGGCAATGAGGCCGGCGTCGTCAGCCTGGCGGATGCCAAGCGGGCCCAGCAGCTGAAGGCCCGCCGCAGTGCGGGCGCCCGGCCGCGGAAAGCCAAGCCTGCCACGCCCGCGGCCACGCCTGACACACCTGCCGCGCCCGCCGCCACGCCTGACAGCCCTGACACGCCTGCCACGCCCTGATCCCCGCCATCGGATCTGCAGCGGCGCTTACGCCAGCACCGCGCGTGCGATCACCGTCCGCTGGATTTCCGACGAGCCTTCATAGATGCGCAGGATCCGCGCATCGCGCACCAACCGCTCCAGCGGCATTTCGCGCGTGAAGCCGTAGCCGCCGTGGATCTGCAGCGCGGCGTCGGTAACAAAGCCGACCATCTCCGAGGCATAGAGCTTGGCCATCGATGCCTGCCCGGTGAAGGGCTCGCCGTCCCGGCGCCGTACCGCCGCCTGCAGGGTCAGCAGCCAGGCCGCCTCCAGCCGCGTGCGCATGTCGGCGAACATCCATTGCAGGCCTTGCTTGCGCGCCAGCGGCTCGCCGCCGACCTGGCGCTGCCTGGCCCAGTCCGCGGCGCAGGCCAGCGCTGCCTCGGCAATGCCCAGGCTGGTGGCGGCCACGTCCAGGCGGCTGTTGTCCAGCACCTTCATCGCGGTACGGAAGCCCGTGCCTTCCGGCCCCAGTCGGTTGGCGGCAGGGACGAAGCAGTCCAGCGCCACCTCATGGGCCGGCGCCCCGCGAATGCCCATCAGTTTCTCGGCAGGAGCGATCTCCACGCCCTCGCTGTGCCGGTCCACCACGAAGGCGCTGATACCGCGCGTGCCCGCGGCGGGATCGGTCTTGGCGTAGACGACGATAAAGTCCGCCGCGTCCGCGTTGGAGATGAAATGCTTGACCCCGCGCAGTCGGTAGCCGTCGCCCTCCGGGGTGGCGCGCGTGGCCATGTCGGCCGGGTTGGAGCCGGCGCGCGGCTCGGTCAGCGCAAAGGCGCCCAGCTTGATGCCGGCGGCCGCATCCGGCAGGTAGCGCTCGCGCAGGCTGTCGTCGCCGCCGATCAGGATGGAATCGGTAGCCAGGTAGTGCGCGCCGATCATCGACGAGGTAGAGGCGCAGGCCTTGGCAACCTCCACCAACGACAGGATCAGTGCCACGGGCGAGGTCTCGGTCCCGCCCCAGCGTTCCGGCAGGTTCATCCCCATTAGGCCGAGTTCGGCAAGTTGCGGCACATAGCACGTGGTGGAGGCTTCGGCCCGGTCCACCTCGGCCGCCTTCGGCGCCAGTTCGCTTTGCGCGAAGCGGCCGATGGCGTCGGCAATCTCGAGATCGCCCGGTTCGACGCCCAGTCGTTTATGCATGTTGTTTCTCCTTGCTGAACACTTGCGGATGCGCCGTAGCAGCGTTGGCCAACTCGGCCAGGATGGCTTCGGTGTGCTGCCCCAGCGCCGGCGCGGGCGTCACGCGGTTGGCGCCGTAGCCGGAGAACTTCACCGGCTGCGAGGGCAGCCGCACGGTGCCGCCTTCCGCCTCGGCCACTTCGGTAAGCAGGCCGCGGTGGGCGGCATGGTCGCTTTCCAGGGCTTCCTTGACGTTGCGGATGGGCGCGACAGGAATGCCCGCCTCGCTCAGCAGGCGGTTCACCTCGGCCACGGAAAAGCTGGCCGACCAGGCTTCGAGAACGGCGCACAGATCGCCCTCGAAGCGGCAGCGCGTCTCGTCGTCGGCAAAGCGCGGATCCTGCGCCATCTCCGGCCGGCCGATGGCATTGGCCAGTGCCTGGAACAGCTTGTTGTTCAGCACCGCCACCACGTAGAAGCCGTCCGCGGCGCGGTACACGCCGAACGGCGCGGACGAGGGATGGCGGTTGCCGACGCGCCGCGGCGCCAAGCCGGTCGCGGCATAGCGCGCAACCAGAGTGGCGCTCAGGCTTAGGGTGGCGTCGAACATCGAGACATCGATATGCGTGCCCCGCCCGGTCTTCTCGCGCGCCAGCAGCGCGGCCAGCACGCCCCATGAGGCGAACAGGCCGCTGACCGCATCCGAGACAGCCTCGCCCAGCATGGTCGGGGTGCCGTCCGGGGCGCCGGTGGCGTCCATCAGTCCGCACATTGCCTGCAGGATGATGTCGTAGGCCGGGCGATGCGATTCCGGGCCGGTCTGGCCGAAGCCCGACACGCTGGCGTAGACCACCGACGGATTCAGCGCACGCAGCGCCTCATAGCCGATGCCCAGCTTGTCCGCGACACCTGGACGGAAGTTCTCGACCACCACGTCGGCCCGGGCGCAGAGCGAGCGCGCCAGCGCCAGGCCCGCTGCCGTCTTCAGGTCGATCACGATGCTCTGCTTGTTGCGGTTCATGGCAGAGAACAGGCCGCTCTTGCCATCGACGAAGGGACCGACCGCGCGGTAGTCGTCGCCGCCCGGCGGTTCAATCTTGATCACCTCGGCGCCAAGGTCGCCGAGCAGCGCCGTGCAGTAAGGGCCCGCCAGCACGCGCGAGAAATCGATCACGCGGATGCCGGCAAGCGGCAGGTCGGAATGGGTCACGTCTTGGCCTCCAGGGCTTGCAAGCCCGCGGGCTTGCGTTTCAGTGACACCGATTCTGCGCAGCGCAGGCTATCAAGTAAAATATGAAATTCGACTAGCACCTATAGGATTTTCTGATGCGTGTCTCCTTGCGGCTGTTGCGCTACTTCGCCGCGACGGCGGAAACCGGCAGCACCACGGCGGCGGCGCGGCTGCTGAACGTCTCGCAGCCCTCCATCTCCGTTGCCATCCGTGAACTGGAGACGCTGTTCGAGGAAGCCCTGTTCGCCCGCGATGTCGGCGCAAGGATGACCCTGACCCGCTTCGGCGTGCGCAAGCTGGCGGAAGCGCGCCACATCCTTGGGGCAGCAACGGCATTTGAAGTGGACAAGAGCGGCGATGCCTCGGCGGGCGAGGTGCAGATCGGCGTCTTCCGCACCCTGGCGCCGGTCTACCTGCCGGTGGTGCTGCGCATGGCACGCGAGCGCTATCCCAAACTGTCGGTACGCTTTGTCGAAGGGGACCTCGCCCAGCTGGAGGACTGGCTGCACGGCGGGCAGATCGAGCTGGCGCTGACCTACGATGTGGGCATGCCCGATGACATCGAGCGCGAACTGCTGGCAGAGCTGCGGCCCTACGGCCTGCTGCCCGCAGGCTCACGGCTGGCCAGGCGCAAAGGCAGCCTGTCGCTGCACGAACTGGCGCAGGAACCGCTGATCCTGATCGACCTGCCGCACAGCCGTGAATTCCTGATGGCGCCGTTCTGGCAATTCGGGCTGCAGCCCGAGGTGCGCTACCGCGCGACTTCGCTGGAACTGGCGCGCGGCATGGTGGCGAACGGACTGGGCGCGGCGCTGCTGATCACGCAGGCACCGGCGTCGTCCCAGGTCACCGCCGTCGTGGAAAAGCCGATACGGGAAGACACCGTGCGCCAGCCGCTGGTGATCGCGCGCACGGCCCGCGCGACGCGCACCCGGGCGTCAGAGTTGCTGGCCGAGTGCGTGCGCGCGGCTGTGGAGGAAGCGAAGATCCAGCGCGCCTGACGGCGGGCGGCGTCCATTCAGCAGAGCCGGTCTGCAACCAATCCGCCACCAGCACCGTCCGCTCGGCCGCGTGGTTGTAGATCGTATGCTCGCCATCCGGCCAGATTCGTAGCGTCACGTCGTCCGTGAGCGCCGCGTCCAGGAAAGGCTGCTGGTCTTCCAGCTTCACCAACGGATCCGCGCCGCCATGCAGCACGAGAACGGGCAAGAGATCCTGTCGCGGTGCGATTGAAAGCGCATGCGTTCGAAATTGGCCTGGATGGCTGGGCCTGGGCGGCTGTCACCAGGTGGCCGGCCCTGGCAGCGTGTTCGGCGCGCTCCAACTGAGCATCGGCGAGCGACTCGGCCATGCGATCCCAATCATCTCCCCGGCCTTGTGGCGTCGAACAGCCGGACGGCGTCGGCATAGTCCATGCCGCAATCCAGCAAGCGTGTGACCGGCATCGCCCGCTGGAACGCAAGCGCTGCCGAAGAAACCGTTGTCGTCATCATGGCTCCCGCGCTCACGAAACAGCCGCTGCGCTGGTCCCGGCCAGCATGCTGGACTGCGCCGCACCGCGCCAGTGCAGCTTCTGGCGCAGGGAATCGACCAGGCCGGGCAGACTCGCCAGGTCGGAAACGCCGCCGAAAACAGTAAAGTCCGGCCGGCTGATGTAAGCTTGCATGCCATGCCCATGCATGAACGCTGCCTGAGCGCCATCGAGTTCCACCACTGCCCCGGGTATCGAAGCCGCGCCGGACAGCACGACGATATGGCAGCCGAGTTGCTCAAGGAAACCGATCTCCCTGGGTCGGGCTGTCCAACCAGCACTGGGGCAAGCTGACCTTTGGCAACCAGTATGATTTCATGTTCGACTCGCTGCTCTTTGGCGGCTTTCACGAGGCGAACGGCGGCTTCGATGGCGCACTGACCTATGGCGGCTTCTACAATTTCCGGCAGGGACCATTTTCCGCCCTCGGCATCCCGAACAACCCCACTGGATCGGCGGACTTCGATCGGGTGGTCCGCTCGGGTACCAGGATCGGTAAAGTACCAATCGGCCAATTTTGCCAGCTTGACCTTCGGCGCCCTGTACGGCTTTGGAGGTGTCGCCGGGTCGTTTTCCTCCGGCAACACCGTCAGCCTTGGCGTCAACTATTCGAGCGGCTGGTTCGCCGCCGGCGCGGCCTACACGGACGTCAAGTATCTGCAGATGAACAACGGGCAAGACGGCATCCGCAACTTCGGAGCCGGCATGCGCTACAGCTTCGGACCGGTCATGACCAGCGTCTTTCTTATATGCGCATACCGAGAACACACAGGCCCAGGGGCAAATCGGCGCAAACTGGTCGCTCGCTCCCGCATGGACACTGGGTGGCAACGTCCAGTACATGAAGGGAAATGCCATCCTCCTGAACAATGACGCTGTCCCGCTGACGAGCACGCTGATGTATCGCTTCTCAAAACGGACCGCCGTCTATGCCGAAGGTGTCTATCAACGGGCTTCAGGTGATGGCCCGGCTACGGGGGCATGGATCAATGGGCTCTTCGGGCCCAACGCGGCTTCGAGCGGGCGCACGCAGGTGCTTGGTCAAATGGGCATCACGAGCGCCTTCTGACTGTGATAGCGTGGAGCCTTCCGACTTTCCGCCCACCAATGACCGATTTCGATGCCGACGCCCTGAAGCGGCTGGTCACAGTCACCATGCCTTTTGGCAAGCACAAAGGCACGGTGATCGCCGACTTGCCAGGCAACTACCTGAACTGGTTCGCGCGCGAGGGCTTCCCGCCGGGGCAGATCGGCGCGCTGCTGGCGCTGATGCACGAACTGGATCACAACGGCCTGTCACATCTGCTCAAGCCGTTGCGCGGGCGTACGTAGCGCAGTCAGACCCGAGGCTCAGGTCACCGGCGCCGGATTGAACAGCACCAGCGCATTGCGGATCTTCCAGTGCTCGGCCCATGACCTCTTGCCGCTGGCCACCGCCAGCAGCGTGTGGAACAGCTCCCAGCCCACTTCCTCGATGGTGGCCTCGCCGGTCGCAATGCGGCCGGCGTTGACATCCATCAGGTCATGCCAGCGCCGTGCCAGGTCGTTGCGGGTGGACACCTTGATCACCGGCACCTCGGCCAGCCCGTACGGCGTGCCGCGCCCGGTGGTGAACACGTGCAGGTTCATGCCGGCGGCCAGCTGCAGCGTGCCGCAGACAAAATCGCCCGCGGGCGTGGCGGCATAGATCAGCCCCTTTTGCGTGACCTTCTCGCCGGGGCCGGTGACGCCATGGATCGGGCCGGTGCCGGACTTGACGATCGAGCCCATCGCTTTTTCCACGATATTCGACAGGCCGCCCTTCTTGTTGCCCGGCGTGGTGTTGGCGCTGCGGTCGACCTTGCCCTGCTCCAGATAGCGGTCGTACCAGGCCATCTGCTGCACCAGCGCCTCGGCCACCTCGGGCGTGGCCGCGCGCGCGGTGAGCTGGTCGATGCCGTCGCGCACCTCGGTCACTTCGGAGAACATCACCGTGGCCCCGGCGCGCACCAGCAGGTCGGTGGCAAAGCCCACCGCGGGATTGGCGGTGACGCCGGAGAAGGCATCGCTACCGCCGCACTGCACGCCGACCACCAGGTCAGACGCCGAACAGGTCTCGCGCCGGCGTGCGTTCAGGCGCGCCAGGTTCTTCTCTGCCGTGGCCATGATCGAATCGATCATCGAGGCAAAGCCCACATGCTGCTCGTCCTGCAGGCAGACCACGTCGGGCTCGCCCTCCTTCTGGATCGGGATGGTGCCGGCGCCGATCAGGCGCGCCGGCTGCAGCTTCTCGCAACCCAGGCTGACGATCATCACCTCGCCGCCGAAATTGGGGTTCAGCGCGATATTGCGGATGGTGCGGATCGGGATGCCGGCATCGGGCGCGTCGATCGCCACGCCGCAGCCGTAGGTGTGTTCAAGGCCCACCACATCGTCGACATTGGGATACTTCGGCAGCAGTTCTTCCTTGATGCGCCGCACGGCAAACTCCACCACGCCCTCCACGCACTGCACCGTGGTGGTAATGCCCAGGATATTGCGCGTGCCGACCGAGCCGTCCGCATTGCGGTAGCCCTCGAAGGTATAGCCTTCCAGCGGCGGCAGCGGCGCCACGCGCGTGCCGACCGGCAGGTCGTGCAGTTCCGGCGCGGCCGGCATGCGGATCACCCGCTCATTGACCCAGCTGCCGCGTGGCAGGTCTTTCAGCGCGTAGCCGATCACCACGTTGTAGCGGATCACCGCGCCGCCCTCGCGCAGATCAGTCAGCGCCACCTTGTGGCCCTGCGGCACGCCCTCGGCCAGCACCAGGCCGCAGGGGAATTCCGTTCCCGCCGGCAGGCCGCCGTCGTTGGCCACGATGGCAACGTTGTCGTTCGCGTGCATCGTGATGTACAGCGGGCGAGCCGCCTGCTCACCTGCCGTCGGGGTCACTGCCATGTCATCTCCAGCCTGGCGCGCGTCGCGCACCTTTAGTGTTACGTTGTCTGACAACATTCTATCTGCTTATGGCTGCCTATGACCCCGGGAATTCCCTATCTCTCGTTTTTTCAGGACGGATATAAGCCACTTCCCTGTCATGTTGTACGACAACACATCATGAACCAGCATTGTCCGCCACTAAGAAGGAGGCCAACTCGCCGAAATCCTGCTGCACCGCAAAATGACCATCCCCCGCGATATGGCCTATAAGGATGCAACCGGTTTCATGCCACGAGAACCGGACAGGAGATCTTCCGCGTGGCCACGCACATCGCGCAGCCACGCCGCACTGATACCCCATACACCGGCCGCTCCGTCGGCCACGCACACGACAGGAGGCATGACTCATGCGCTGGAAGCAACGTCCGCAAGGTTCCAACTGGGGTGACTTCGGCCCCGACGACCAGCTCGGCCGCATCAACCTGATCGGCCCGGAGCAGGTCGTGAAAGGCGCGCGCGAGGTGCAGGCCGGCATCAGCTTCTGCCTGTCGCTGCCGCTGGACTACCCCGGCGGCAACAAGCTCAACCCGCGCCGGCATCCGCCGGTGCTGCGGCCTACCTTCCGCGACGACATCCCCTATTTGAACTTCCCGCTGGCCAAGGTCGATCCCACCGCCACCGACGTCATCAGCGACGACCAGGTGCTGCTGTGCCTGCAATACAGCACGCAATGGGATGCGCTGGCACACGTGGGCGCGCTGTTCGATGCCGACGGCGACGGCCGCCCGGAGCGCGTCTACTACAACGGCTACCGCGCCAACGAGCATATCGTCGGCCCGGTGGACTATGCCGAGGACGACAACTTCGCCGCGCACCCTTGCGGCCACGACCACAGTGCCGCGCAGGCGCTGGGCATCGAGAACTTCGCGGTCAAGGGCATGCAGGGCCGGGGCGCGCTGGTGGACCTGGCCCACACCTTCGGCATGGACTTCCGCAATGTCGGCTACGACGACCTGATGCACGCGCTGGATGCCGGCAAGGTGGAAGTCGAACGCGGCGACATGCTGCTCCTGCGCACCGGCTTTGCTGAGGTGGTGCTGTCGATGCAGCGCAACCCCGATGAAGCCGTGCTGCACCACAGCTGCTGCGCGCTGGATGGCCGCGACGAACGCCTGCTGAACTGGATCACCGATGCCGGCATCGCCGCGCTGATCGCCGACAACTACGCGGTCGAACGCTACCCCGCCCGCCCCGCGCCCGATGGCGACAAGCACCACCCGCTGCTGCCGTTGCACCACCACTGCCTGTTCAAGCTGGGCCTGCCGCTGGGCGAGCTGTGGTACCTGCGTGAACTGGCGGACTGGCTGCGCGCCAACGGCCGTACGCGCTTCCAGCTCACCGCCCCGCCGCTGCGCCTGCCCGGAGCAGTTGGGTCGCCGGTGACGCCGATCGCCACGGTATAAGCCAACAACATTAAATCAGGGAGACACCATGAACCATCGCCACGCGATCCGCCGTATTGCCGCCAGCGCCCTCGCCTTCGCCGCGGCGCTTACCTGCGGCACCGCCCAGGCCCAGCCCAGGGCCGCCGTCTCTGACGACGTCGTCAAGATCGGCATGCTGCTCGACATGAGCGGCCTGTATGCCGACGTCACCGGCCGCGGCAGCGCCACCGCCGCGCAGATGGCCATCGACGATTTCGGCGGCAAGGTGCTGGGCAAGAAGATCGAGCTGGTGGTGGTCGATCACCAGAACAAGGCCGACATCGCCGCCAACAAGGCGCGCGAGTGGTTCGATACCGCCAATGTCGACGCCATCCTCGACGTGGCCGCGTCGGCGCCGGCGCTGGCGGTGCTTGAGGTTGCAAGACAGAAGAACCGCATCGTGGTGTTCTCCGGCCCCGGCACCGAGCGCATCACCAATGACCTGTGCACGCCGGTGTCAGTGCACTACGCCTACGACACCTACGCGCTGGCCAACACCACCGCGCGCGCAATGGTGGAGCGCGGCGGCAAGTCCTGGTTCTTCCTGACGGCGGACTACGCCTTCGGCCACACGCTGCAGGACTCGGCCACCGCGGTCATCAACGAGACCGGCGGCAAGGTGCTTGGCGCCGCGCGCCACCCGCTGGCCACCAGCGACTTCGCCTCTTATCTGCTGCAGGCGCAGGCCAGCAAGGCACAGGTGGTGGGCCTGGCCAATGCCGGCGGCGATATCGTCAACGCAATCAAGGCCGCCTCTGAATTCGGCCTGACCCGCAACAACACGCAGCGCATGGCGGGCCTGCTGCTCTATATCAACGACATCCACGCCATCGGCCTGAAGACGGCCTCCGGTCTGGTATTGACCGAGGCCTTCTACTGGGACATGAATGAAGCCACGCGTGCGTGGTCGCGCCGCTATTTCGACAAGCTCAGGAAGATGCCCAACATGAGCCAGGCAGGTGCATATTCATCGGTGACACACTACCTGAAGGCCGTGCAGGCAGCGGGCACCGACGAGACTGCGGCGGTGATGAAGAAGATGAAGTCGATGCCGATCAACGACTTCTTTGCCAAGAACGGCCGCATCCGCGAAGACGGCCGCATGGTCCACGACATGTATCTGTTCGAGGTCAAGACGCCGGCCGAATCCAAGTACCCATGGGACTACTACAAGGTGCTGGCCACGGTGCCGGGCGAGCAGGCGTTCATGCCGATGTCGAAGTCGCAGTGCCCGTTGCTCAGGCGCTGATGGCGGCGCCGGTGGAGATATCGGATTGGGGCCCGAAGTACGCGAATGAAGATGGACTATGTGCCGGCTAGCGGCGGCATGCAACGTGGTGTCCGAACCCCGCGCCGATTTCCGACAAGCACAAATCCTAGTTTGTATCAGACAAATACAGACTAGGATTTGTGCCGTTGGAAACCATCCAGCGTTCGGTTTTCCGCTACCGCTAATCCCTGGTCAGGTTTTCCAGCCACAGGCTCATCAACCCGGCCCGGCCCCTGACGCCGAATTTCCGGAAGATGCCGGTCACATAGGAATGGGTCGTGGAAACCGCCAGACCGAGGCGCTGGGCAATCTGCTTTTCCGATGCGTCGGTCAACAGCAGCCGCAAAACTTTCTGCTCGTGGGGCGCCAACGGGACGGAAGAAAGCGCCAGCCCAAGGTCAAGAATGCTCTCCTTCTTCAGCGCAGTGACATCGCGGGCAACCCCGACGCGCAACCGTTCCGACTGGAGCCATCCGGCGGACCACATGATATGGACGGCACTGCCGTCCTTGTGGCGATAGCGGTTTTCAAAACCGATCCGCTTCTTTCCCGACATGACCTGCTTGGCCTCAACAATGGTCCGGTCCCGGTCGGCGGGCATGACCAGATCGATGATGAACTCGCCCGCCATATCCTTCGGCGTATAGCCAAAAATGCCCTCGCAGGCTGCGCTGACATACTGGATGCGGCCGCCCGTGTCGACCAGGAATACGGCGTCCAGCAGTTGGTCGGCAAACGCAGTGATGTCTTTTCCGATCTCGATACTCATGGCAGTCCTGACCCCCGATACTGGCGCTTTTACTGGCGCTTTTACTGGCGCCTTGATTGGCCCCTTCGCCCGGATTTCACCCGAACGCGGGTCAACGTGAAGACTAGACCACGCGCCAGCGCATGTACAGTGTTGGCGTCGATAAAACCGGGCGAGGTTCGCCAGCCGGAAGGCCTTTAACGGCGCCACTCATGCCTGCGCGCCGTCAAAGGCACCCTGCTGATTAGCAGGATACGACTTTTGCACGGTTTCGATACCATCATGGCCATCATTTGCCCGGTCTTCGGCAGGCCCCGCCGGGGGCTTCCAAAGCCGTAGTCAACGAGAGTCGGGGCAAATGAGCCAAGCCTCAGCATCGCCTACCCCCTTCGAGGGGGGAGTCGAGGTCAGGAGGGGAGCGGCCCGGCCCGCTGACGGAGGTGGCAGTGGCCTCTGTCAGCGGGGACCGTGCAACGCTGCGGCAATGCCCCGGGACGTACCTGTTCGGCGGCGTCCCTACCCCCTCATTGGATCTGCGCAATCCGCAGCAGGTTGGTGGTTCCCGCCACCAGGAACGGCAGTCCGGCGGAGATGACGATGGACTGTCCGGCTTCCCCGAACCCCTCCGCCAGCACAGTGCGGCTGGCCAGATCGGTCATCTCCGGCACATCCAGCACCTCGTGGCAGAGCACCGCATGCACGCCCCAGGTGAGCGTCAGCCGCCTCGCCGTCGCCATGCGGGGTGTCATGCCGAGGATGGGCACCTGCGGCCGCTCGCGCGCCATGCGCAGCGCCGAGTAGCCCGAGCTGGTATAGGCGACCGTCGCCGGCACCCTGAGCAAGCCCACGATATGCCGCACCGCGTAACCGATGGCATCAGCCGCGTCCGCGCGCGGCGGGGTGTGGGATGCCTCGATGGCGTCGCGGTACAGCGGGTCGGATTCCGTGCGGGAGATAATGCTGTTCATCATTCGCACCGCCTCCACCGGATACCGGCCGGAAGCCGACTCGGCCGACAGCATGACTGCGTCGGCACCGTCGTAGATCGCCGTCGCCACGTCTGACGCTTCCGCACGGGTAGGCACGGGGGCGGCAATCATCGATTCAAGCATTTGCGTGGCAACGATGACCGGCTTGCCGGCCTTGCGGCACGCGCGGACGATCTGCTTCTGCAGCGACGGCACCTGCTCGGCGGGCATCTCCACGCCCAGGTCGCCGCGCGCCACCATGATGGCATCGGCCTCGGCGACAATCAGGTCCAGGCTCTGGATGGCGGCAGGCTTCTCCAGCTTGGCCACGATGCCGGCGCGGCCGTTGACGATTGCCTTGATCTCCCGGATGTCCTCCGGCCGCTGCACGAAGGACAGCGCGATCCAGTCCGCACCCAGCGCCAGTCCGAAGTCTAGGTCGCGCCGGTCCTTCTCGGTCATGGCCGACAGCGGCAGCACCGCGTCCGGCACGTTCACCCCCTTCCGGTCCGAGAGCGTGCCGCCGTTGACGACCGTGGTCTCGGCGAAGTCGGCGCCGCACTGCCCGACGCGCAACCGGGTCTTGCCGTCGTCCAGCAGCAGCTCCACGCCCTCGCTCAGGGCGGCGAAGATCTCCGGGTGCGGCAGGCAGACCCGGCTGGCCGAGCCGGGCGCCGCACTGTCCAGGTCCAGCCGGAAGCCAGCACCGGCGGCGAGTTGCACCGGGCCGTCGGCGAAGGTGCCGATGCGCAGCTTCGGACCCTGCAGGTCGAGCAGAACGCCGATCGGGCGGCCCCGTTCGCGCTCTACGGCGCGGATGGCTTCGAATCGTTGCCGGTGGTCGTCGTGGGTGCCGTGGCTGAAGTTGAGCCGGAAGACATCGGCGCCGGCCTCGAACAGTGCGTCAATGAGGTCGGGGGTGCTACTCGCGGGACCGAGCGTGGCCACGATCTTGGCGTTGCGAAGGCGTCTCATGCCATTGCTCCATGTCAGCGCGCGACGGGAGCCGCGCGTAAATCGTTCACCCTGGTCAGGTGTTCTGCACGACGATGCTTGGGAACTTGCTGGTCATGTCGCGCGCCTTGTCGGCGACCTTGATCGCCACCTTGCGCGCGATGGCGCGGTACATCTCGGCCACCGGGCTGTCGGGCTCGGCCACCACGGTCGGACGGCCGGAGTCGGCCTGCTCGCGGATCTGCAGGTTCAGCGGCAGGCTGCCGAGCAGGTCCACGCCGTAGTCGGCGCACATCTTCTCGCCGCCGCCGTGCCCGAAGATATGCTCGACATGGCCGCAGTTCGGGCAGCAGTAGACCGCCATGTTCTCGACGATGCCCAGGATGGGAATGCCCACCTTCTCGAACATCTTCAGGCCCTTCTTGGCGTCCAGCAGCGCGATGTCCTGCGGCGTGGTGACGATCACCGCGCCGGTGACCGGCACCTTCTGCGACAGCGTCAGCTGGACGTCGCCGGTGCCCGGCGGCATGTCGACGATCAGGTAGTCCAGGTCGTGCCAGTTGGTCTGGCGCAGCAACTGCTCCAGCGCCGAGGTCACCATCGGGCCGCGCCATACCATCGGGTTGTCCTGCTCGATCAGGAAGCCGATCGAGTTGGCCTGCAGGCCGTGGCCTTCCAGCGGCTCCATGGTCTGGCCGTCGGCGGATTCCGGGCGGCCGTCGATGCCCAGCATCATCGGCAGGCTCGGGCCGTAGATGTCTGCGTCGAGCATGCCGACGCGCGCGCCTTCTGCCGCCAGCGCCAGCGCCAGGTTCACGGCCGTGGTGGACTTGCCCACACCGCCCTTGCCCGACGCCACCGCGATCACATTCTTCACGCCCGGCAGCAGCTTGACCCCGCGCTGCACCGCGTGCGCGACGATCTTCATGGTGACGGCCACGCTGACATTGCTCACGCCCGGCACTTGCCGCACTGCAGCAACCACCAGCTTGCGGATCGGATCAAACTGGCTCTTCGCGGGGTAGCCGAGTTCGACTTCCAGCGAGACATCGCCGCCGTCGACACGGATATTCCTGGCCGATCGGGTGGACACCAGGTCCTTGCCCGTATTGGGATCGATGACGGTGCGCAGGGCTTCGGTGACCTGCTCAGTGCTGACGCTCAAGACATACTCCGCTGCTGGTGAATGTAGGGAGGCAGTCGTCGCCTGTCAGAGCAACTCCAGCCAACGACTGTCCGTGCGCACCAGATGCCGGCCACGGTCGAAGCGCGTATAGCCAACACGGTCAAAGAATTCCAGGACCTGAACCGCACGTTTTCGTCCGAGTCCGGTGGCATTGCGAAATGCCCCGGCGACGACCGTGCCGGCGTTCTTGCTGGCGTCGACAGCGGCGAGCAAGGCCAGCTCGCGAATCGCCTCCGGATCGTAGAAGAGGTCGTGCACGACCTGAAACGTCTCGCCATGACGTGCGAGCTTGCGCATCAGTTGCCGCACCCTCTCCTCCGGCACGCCATGCGCGCTCGCCAGCTCGCGCACCCATGGCGGATCGAAGCGCCCCGCTTTCATGTCCTGCTGCAATGTCGCGGCAAGCGAGCGATCCGCATCGTCGAGCGTCACGGTGTGCTCGGGCAGGTGCAGCCAGGGCCCGTTCCTGATGATGTCACCGCGCGCGCAGGCGTCATCGACGACCGCATTCCACAACGCGTCTTGCGCGAGCGGCGCGGCGATCCTGCGCAAACGCGCCACCTCCGGGCCAAGCACATCCGGCGAGCGTTGGTGGAATTGCCGGAGGGCAGTGGTCAATCGGCCCGCCAGCGCCCGCCACGCCGCGCTGGACACCAGCAAGGCATCGTCGCCCGGAAGTTCAATCACGCGCGTGTCCCGCGGCAGTTCGATGGCCGCCGCCGGCATGCCGCTCAGCCGCTCCAGCAGCGCGCGCGACAGCCCGTTTGGCGCCTGCTCAAGCAATGCCCCGACCGAGCCAGTGTCAAGCATGGCCTGCATTGCGTCGAGCCACGCCAGCCGCGCCGGGGAACGGCGCTTGCGCGCGGGCGCGAACGGATCGAGTACATCTCCGCCGCCGATGGTGCGGCTAGCCTGCGCGTTCCGCACGACAAAGGGATCGCCAGGCAGTGCGCACACCGGCCGCTCGAACACAAGCTGCACGCGCGCGCGCTGCCCGGGCGCAAGCGTCGGGCCATCGAGCAGCGCGACACGTGCCACCTGGTGCTGCGTGCCCAGGTGAATATGCAGGGGCGCCCAGTGCTCCAGCGCAGGGGCGTCTGGCAACAGTGTCAGCATCACATCGATGCGCTCCGACGCCCGTGCCAGGCGCACATCGACCACCCAGTCACCGCGTTCGATCGCGCCCTTGCCGATGCCGGCCAGGTTCAGCGCGCAGCGCTGCCCCGCCCGCCCGGCAGCAGCAGCAGCACGATTCTGCGCATGGATGCTGCTCACGCGCACAGACTCGTTCTTCGGTGCGAGCAACACCCTGTCGCCGACATGGATGCGCCCGGACACCACGGTTCCGGTCACGATCGTTCCTTGCCCGGCAAGCGTGAAGACCCGGTCAACCGCAAGGCGGAACAGCCCGTCGTCGCGCCTGGTGCGCGACGCAGCCGCGGCCGCGTGCAGGTGCCGCTTCAACGCGTTCACACCCGGATCGTCGGCGCGCGTTGCGCAGGTTTCAAAAACCGGTGCATCCTCCAGCATGCTGCCGCGCCGGAACGACGCAATCTCCGCGCGCACCTGCCGCAGCCGCGCGTCATCCACGCGATCGACCTTGGTCAGCGCAATCACGCCGCGCCGGATGCCGAGCAGTTGCACAATGGCAAGGTGCTCGCGCGTTTGCGGCATCACGCCGGCATCGGCGGCGACCACGAGCAGCGCGAAGTCAATACCGCATGCGCCCGCGGCCATGGTGTGAATCAGCTTTTGGTGGCCCGGGACATCGACCAGGCCGAGCACGTCGCCGTTCTCGAGCGGCACGTACGCATAGCCAGGCTCGATCGAGACCTCGCGCGCCTTCTTCTCCTTCAGGCGGTCGGCATCCATGCCCGACAGCGCCCTGACCAGGCTGGTCTTGCCGTGATGGATATGTCCTGCCGTGCCGACGATCATGGCTGCGTCAGGTAGACCGGCAGCCTGACGCGCCGGAGACCATCAGGGACTGCCGCGGGAATATCCTCGTCGTGAACATGCATGGTCTCCTATCCTTATCCGAATGGCCGATGGGCTTGCTCAAGCGTGCATCGACGCCGCTGCGCTTAGTGTTCCTGCATCGTTGGAGACAAGATAATTGCCTGGCCACCTAAGGTAAATTCAGCGATTCTTTGCGCGCCTATAAGCGATGCCTTAAGTGACAACGGGATGGACAGATTGACCCGAGAGACCTGGCTCAGCATGGACATTTTGTCCATCGCACAGGCCCCGCAGCGCTTGCAGTCCGCCGGAAGCTCCCGACTACCCAGCGATGCTGTCGCAGGCATGGGCCTTGCTCAGCAGTCTGGATCGGCTGGCCGACCATTTCGCTGCAAAGCAGGAAAGGAATCGAACTCTCATGGCGAAAGTCCTATGTGTCCTTTATCCGGATCCGGTCTCCGGATATCCGCCGCACTATGTCCGCGATGACATTCCGGTGATCACGACCTATGACAACGGCCAGACTGCCCCGACCTCGAAGGCAGCGCTCGGATTCAAGCCCGGCGAACTTGTGGGGTCGGTCTCCGGCGAGCTGGGTCTTCGCGGCTATCTGGAGGGGCTGGGCCACGAACTCATCGTGACCAGCGACAAGGATGGGGCTGACTCTGCGTTTGAGAAGCATCTTCCCGATGCTGAAGTGGTCATTTCGCAGCCATTCTGGCCGGCTTACCTGACCAGGGAGCGAATCGCCAGGGCAAGGAAGCTGAAGCTTGCGCTGACTGCGGGCGTCGGCTCCGATCATGTCGATCTTGAGGCGGCCGCCCGTGCCCACATCACCGTCGCCGAAGTGACGGGATCAAACAGCATCAGCGTGGCGGAGCACGTCATACTGACGATGCTGGCGCTGGTCCGCAACTACCTGCCATCCCATGAGATCGCCTTGCGTGGCGGGTGGAATATTGCCCACTGCGTGTCACGCAGCTATGACATGGAAGGCATGCAATTCGGCACGATCGGCGCCGGCCGGATCGGTCTCGCGGTGCTGCGCAGGCTCAAGCCTTTTGGCCTGCAGTTGCATTACACCCAGCGGCACCGACTCAGCCCGGAGATCGAGCAGGAACTGGGCCTGACTTTCCACCCCGATGCGGAATCGCTCGTGAGCGCCATGGACTTTGTCAGCCTTCAGATGCCCCTTTATCCCTCAACCATGCATTTTTTTGATGACAGGATGCTCGCCAGGATGAAGCGCGGCGCCTACCTCATCAATACGGCGCGCGCAGAACTGGTTGACCGCGACGCGGTTGTGCGTGCGGTCAAGTCCGGCCACATTGCCGCCTATGGCGGTGACGTGTGGTTCCCCGAACCAGCGCCCCCGGATCATCCCTGGCGAACCATGCCTTTCAACCGCATGACCCCCCATATCTCCGGGACCTCGCTCTCCGCGCAGGCCCGCTATGCCGCTGGCACGCTGGAAATCCTGGAAAGCTATTTCGATGGCACCCCCATTCGCGAGGAATATCTCATCGTTGACGGTGGCGGACTTGCGGGCACAGGGGCCAGATCCTACAAATTGACGTGAGCGCCAGCGCCGGCGTTGCGCAATTTGCAACGGCGATTGATACTGCCTGGTCAGGAGGAAATGAAAGGCCAGAGGCACCACACAATTCGTGTAGGCTTATGCGTTGAATTCTCTTCCGTCAGCCCGAAAACCGTATCGGTTTCACCAACAAGAAGCGCCCGATGCCTACAAATTCCCCCGAACCGCAAGCAGTTTCCGGCACAGTCACCCGCAGCGCCATATTCATCGTTGCGACGCTCACCGACGGCGATGACCACGCCGACACCGTGCGCGCATGGTGTGCCGACGTTGCCGCCATCGTGCGCGCGGTCGGCCATCGCGTGCCGTCAGGCAACCTGTCCTGTGTCTGCGGCTTCGGCTCCGACGCTTGGGACAGGCTGTTCGGCAAGCCCCGTCCCGCGGCGCTGCATCCGTTCCGGGAGTTCGGCACCGGCGATCGCGTCGCCATCGCCACGCCGGGTGACCTGCTGTTGCACATCCGTGCCGATTCGATGGACCTGTGCTTCGAGCTTGCCACGCAACTGCTCGGCAAGCTTGGCGATGCGATCCAGGTCGTCGACGAGGTGCACGGCTTTCGCAACTTCGACATGCGGGCGATGATCGGCTTTGTCGATGGCACGGAGAATCCGGCCGGACGCGAGGCGGTCGATTTCACGGTGATCGGCGACGAGGATGCCGAGTTTGCCGGCGGCAGCTACGTCATCGTGCAGAAATATCTGCACAATATGACGGGGTGGAATGCCCTTCCCGTGGAGACACAAGAACTGATCATCGGACGCAAGAAGCTGTCCGACATCGAACTGGACGAAGAGATCAAACCCTCGTCATCGCACAGTTCGCTGACAACGCTGGTCGAGAACGGGCAAGAGGTGAAGATCTTGCGTGACAACATGCCATTCGGGCGCCCGGGAGCGGGCGAGTTCGGCACCTACTTCATCGGCTACGCCCGTTCGCCCGCGCCGATCGAGAAGATGCTCGAGAACATGTTCGTCGGATTGCCGCCCGGCAATTACGACCGGCTGCTCGACTTCAGCAAGGCAGTCACCGGCAGCCTGTTCTTTGTGCCGTCGGCCGACCTGCTTGAAGGGCTTGCGGACCGCGAAGCCCCTGCTGTCAGTGATAGCCAACCGGCGCCCTCACCGTCGGCCGCACCGCACCGGGAAGGCTCATTGAATATCGGATCGCTCAAAGGGAACCGTGAATATGAATAACCTGCACCGCGAACTCGCCCCAATCACCAGCGCCGCATGGTCTCAAATTGAAGAGGAAGTGGCGCGCACCTTCAAGCGTTCCGTCGCCGGACGGCGCGTGACAGACGTGATCGGCCCCGGCGGCCCCGAACTGGCCGGCGTGGGTACCGGGCACCTGCTGGACCTCGAGGCGCCGCTGCAGGGCGTCGGCGCGAAGCTGCGCGAGGTCAGGGCCCTGGTCCAGCTAACCGTGCCGTTTGAACTCCAGCGCGAAGCGATCGACAGCGTCGAGCGCGGCGCGCGCGACTCCGACTGGCAGCCAGCCAAGGAAGCGGCCAAACAGCTTGCCTTTGCGGAGGATCGTGCCATCTTCGACGGCTATCGGCAGGCGGGCGTCGTTGGCATCCGCCAAGGCTCGTCGAATCCGAAGTTCACGCTGCCGGCCGACGTCAACCAATATCCGCAGGTGATCAGCGATGCGCTCGAGGCGTTGAAGCTGGCGGGCGTCGACGGCCCCTACTCCGTGCTCCTTGGCGCCGACGCATACACCGCACTCGCGGGCGGTCGCGACCAGGGCTACCCGGTCATTGACCACATCAAGCGGATCGTCAGCGGCGAGATCATCTGGGCGCCGGCGATCAGCGGCGGCAGTGTACTGTCGACCCGCGGCGGTGACTACGCCTTGCACCTTGGCGAGGATCTCTCGATCGGCTATAGCAGCCATACGGAGCAGGTGGTACGGCTGTACCTGCGTGAAACGCTGACGTTCCTGATGCTGACGAGCGAGGCATCGGTTCCGCTTGAACTGACAGGGCAAGCACCCGGAAAATAATGCTTGTCGATTGAGCCGGCGCGGTCCGTTTCGGCGCGCCGGACTGACTGCAGCGCCGCCCCCTACGTCAGTTGATACTGACGGTCCGGTAATTTCTCCTCGGGAATCTCCCGATTGGACAGCTCCAGCAGCGAGCGCTCGATATTGCGTGCGATGGCATCGGGTGCCAGAGCGTTGGGCGCCTCGCTGAACGGCTCGGACACTTCGTCGGCGATTGCTTCCAGCGCGATCAGCGTGTAAGCAACAAAGACGCAGATGATTGGCGTGAACAGCTCGGTCGAATCCACCAGGCCAAATGGCAGCATGATGCAACAGGTGTACACGGTGCGATGCAGCAGGACCCCGTAGGAAAACGGGATCGGGGTGGATGCAATGCGCTCGCACCCGCCGACCGTCGTCGCCAGTTCGTTGATCTGGGCATCAAGCATCCAGAGCTTGTTCTCCGAGATCACGGCACGAAATTGCAGGCGCGAGAGTCTATGGCGTACCTCATTGAGGATTGCCGTCGGCCGATAGTGCTTGGAACGCAAGGCCTCCATCGCGTCGCGCCCGACAAGCCGAGCCAGATCCTGGGTCGGGTCCGTCTTGCGAAGCTCATGCTTTAGCGAATAGGCAAACGCAATCAGATGATTGACCAGCTGGATCCGATCCTCACTGCGGTCCTCGGGGAGATAACACAGTATCTGCGAGGTGAGCGAGCGTGAGGCGATGAGCACGTACCCCCAAAGGTAGCGTGCTTCTTTGAAGCGTTCGTAGCTGGCATTGTTCCGGAACGCAAGAAAGATGGTCAGCGCCACGCCAAAGAGCGTGAAAGGGGCGGTATTGAGCGGGATCTTTTCGCCCAGTATCCGCCCTTGGGTCAGGACAGCGATGCCGCTGACAAGAGCCAGGAAGAGCAGCTGCGGAATGATGGTCTGCAAGACTGACCCGCTCCATACGAACAGCATGCTGAACCAGTTTCTCTTTGGCCGTACGATCATGATTTTTCTTGTGGGGAAGCTTTATCTCAGAACAGACTGCATACGAGTTCAGTGACTTGCTGGGTCAGGTCATGCATGTATCGTGTCGCCGGACAACGCCCTCCTCCCACGCCAAATCTCGTGCCGCGCTTCGCCAGGTCGCCAGAAGCTCGCCCCGGGTTACGTCACCTCCACACGCAACACCCGTGCGGGAATGAACTTGTACGATGGCGTTCCGCTTTCCTTGTCAATGTAGTCCAGTGGCACCAGCACATTCGCCTCCGGGTAATACGCCGCCACGGAACCCCGTGCGATGTTTGCATAAGCGATCGCAGTGATCTTCTTCAAGCGCAGTTGCCTGCCGGTTACGATGGTCTCGATGTCGACCCGGTCACCATGCTCCAGTCCGCGTGCCGCCATGTCGTCTTCATGCATGAACAGCACATCGCGCCGCCCGAATACGCCTCGATAGCGATCATCCAGCGCATAGATCGTGGTGTTGTGCTGGTCGTGGCTGCGGATCGTCATCAGGCGCAGGACATTTTCTCCGCCGAGGACGTCGGCGTCCTCTTTCACCCCGCCATACACGGAGAACATCGCTTTCCCAGTCGGCGTCGGCCACTTGCGCTCGGTCGGCGGAAGCGGCAGGCGGAAGCCACCCGGCGTCCGGATGCGTGCGTTGAAGTTCTCGAAGCCGGGCACGGTCTCGAGCTTCCCCATCGCGGGAAAGGACTGTCCGGAATCGGGCAGCGCTACCGCGAAGTTGGGGATCCGCGAACCGTTCGAGCGCGCGCTCGCGCAGCGGATTGAACACGACGACGGGGACGTTGCGCCGTGCGGCTTCATGAAGCGTTCCCATCATTCTGGGGTGATTCGTCCCGGGATTGTGGCCGATGGAGATGATGAGCTCGCAACTGTCGAAGTCTTCCAGCGACACCGCGCCTTTGCCGATTCCGATCGATTGTGGCAAGGCGACGCTGGTGGGCTCGTGACACATGTTCGAGCAATCGGGGAAATTGTTCGTGCCATATTCCCGTGCGAACAGCTGGAACAGAAAAGCTGCCTCGTTCGATGCCCTGCCCGACGTATAGAACTCGACCTGGTCGGGCGACAGCCCACGCAGGATTTCACCGATTCGGGCGAATGCCGCGCCCCAATCGACCGCCCGGAATGTGTCAGTGGCACGATCGTAGACCCGCGGATGGGTAAGCCGCCCCATATCCTCCAGCTCAAAATCCCTTGTCCGGCCACGCGCAGCCCGGACAATCGAAGCCATCGGGCTGATTGGTCCGGAGCAGCGTGATCCGCGCCTTGACGCTATCCATTTGCAGCCGTATGGCTTGAGTCGTTGCGCGAAGCGCACCCCAACCACCAGCGGGTCCGTCATACGGCCTGATGCCAGGCACTTCCCGTCGAGTAGCCATGTCTGCTCCATGAACGTGAACCGGTCCCCTGGGGGCGAAAGCCGCCCGTGCCGCAAGGCGAGCTTTTCATAAAAATTGACTCGGCCTACCGCTCGGCAAGTAGCGGTTACAAATAGCGCTGCCCTCCCCAATGCATGTTTGACAGCTCACAAATGCTCGCAGCAAATGGTCTATTCGATTCATGACGGCGCAGGCTGCTGAACCCGGCTATTCTGGTTAGTCGTAGGCTGCGCTGCAGCGATCGCGACAATGGACTTGGCCTCGAAGTTGATAGCGCCATCCATGACCACGACTGCACGGAAAACACATTGCGGAGAGGCGATGAGGCGGGATTCGCCAGTGGAAGGCAGTAGCGCCGGCATGGAAGAGGTACGTCATGGCACCATGAGGTCCGAGGACGACCGCCTTGCCGAAGAAACGCCAGTCGCGCTCGAATACAACGGCATCTCGCATGCGGTCATGCTGGCCACGCCCGCCGATTTCGATGACTTCGCGATCGGCTTCAGCCTTAGCGAAGGCATTGTCGACAACGCCTGCGAGTTCTACGGTATCGACGTGGAAGCCGGCGGGAACGGCGTGACAGTCAAGATAGAGATCGCCTCCGCCGCCTTCGCCAGGCTGAAGACCCGGCGTCGCGCGCTGGCGGGGCGTACCGGCTGCGGCCTGTGCGGCACCGAGTCGCTTGAAGACGTCATGCGCCTGCCGTAGCCGGTGCAGAGCACGGCCATCTTCGACCCGTCTGTCTTCGACGCGGCGTTCGCCGCCTTGCACAACCGCCAGACGCTGCTGCGCGATACCGGAGCGACCCACGCAGCGGGATGGCTGCGCGCGGATGGCACGCTGGTCCTGGTGCGCGAGGACGTGGGGCGCCACAATGCGCTCGACAAGCTGGCGGGCGCACTGGCAAGCGGCACTGAGGATACCAAGAGCGGCGCGGTGATTGTCACCAGCCGGGCCAGCTACGAGATGGTGTTCAAGACGGCATCGATCGGCGCCGGGATTCTTGCTGCGGTGTCCGGCCCAACGGCACTGGCCGTGCGGATGGCGGAATCCACGGTGGTGACGCTGGCCGGTTTTGTGCGCAGTGGCAGCCTGGTCGTCTACTCACATCCCGAACGCCTGCGTATTGCCTAGGTTGCCGATCACGCCCCGGATCCTGTCGCCTCCTGCTCGAATGCGGCCTCCGCCCGAAGGCTCGCCAGGTCGCGCCCGACCGTGGCGACCGCAAGCCGCTTGTCCTTGCTCCAATAGGTCACCGTACAGTCATGCGCGGCGGGATCGCCGTCGACATCCAGGCGATCCCATTGCTCCGCATGGCCTACGTAGTTGATGGCCACATCATAGTGCTGGGTCCAGAAGAATGGCACGGCCGCAAAGCGTTTGCGCTGTCCCAGGATATTCCGCGCTGCCACCACGCCCTGGCGCTCGGCGACCACCCAGTGTTCGACGCGGATACGCTGGCCCGTTCCCGGGTCAGGCCAGCGCGCAATATCGCCCGCGGCATAGATGCCAGGTTCGCTCGTCTGGAGAAATTCATCGACCGCCACGCCCTTGTCCAGCGCGAGGCCGGCGTCCTGCGCCAAGGCCACGTCGGGGCGAACGCCAATCCCGGTCACGACCAGATCGGCGGCCAGCTCCGTGCCGGTCGACAATTTCACCCGATCCGGCTGAATCTCCGCCACCGTGGCCCCGAGATGGAACGTTACCCCGTGCGATTCATGAAGCGCCTTGATCATGCCGCCGAGCGCCGCACCCAGGACCCGCTCCATCGGATGCGCTTCGGGCGCGACAACATGCACTTCCAGGCCTCGCGTTCGCAGCGCTGCCGCGACTTCCATCCCGATAAAGCTTGCGCCCACCACGACGCATCGGCATGCCGTGCCGAGACGCGCGATCAATGCGTCGCAGTCGGCCAGCGTACGGAGCACGCCCACGTGCGGCAAGGATGCGCCAGGAACGTCGAGCCGTATCGGCACGGCACCGACGGCAAGCAGAAGCGCGCCGTAGCTCACGTTGCTGCCATCCGAGAGCGTGACGGATTTTTGCGCGGGGCTGAGCTTGACGACACGGTTGTCGGCGCGCACATCGATGTCGTGATCCGCGTAGAACGTCGGTGGCCGCATTGGCAGCCAGTCCGCGTTTGCCGTCCCGGCGAGGTAGTCTTTCGATAGATTCGGCCGGTCGTACGGCAATGAACGATCGGCGCTCAACAGCGTGACGGGGCCGCTATAGCCTTCCCGGCGCAGGGTTTCGACCGCGGCAGTCCCGGCTGCGCCGCCGCCGATGATTACCACGGATTCAGGGAGTTGGGCGGCGGCAAGTCGCGGTGGCTGCACCGCCGGCAGCGCTTCGCGGACGAAGGCCTTTCCGTCTTGCTGTTCCACGCGCCAGCATTTCAAATCGTCCTGGGCGGGCGGCCCCAGGACCGCGCCGGTACGAAGACTGAAGCAGGCGTGATGCCATGGACATCGGATCGTGTCGCCGACCAGCAGGCCGTCCGCCAGAGGCGCCCCATAGTGGGTACAGGTCGCACCGATGGCAAACAGTTCATCAGCCCGTCGCACAAGCAAGACCGGTTCGCCGCCAATCTGGCCTGTCACCATGCCGCCATCAGCAAGGTCAGCCAGCGGCACGCCCTGGGCGAGATCGCATTCATCCTTGGAGGAAGAGCTTTTGGTCATGGCGTCTCTCCTTGCCGGTCATGGCACAGGGCCATTATCGACCTCGATACCGTCAAATGAAAGGCGCATGCAGCGTTACAAACTGCGCCACGGCACGGATATTATTCACGGGTGACCAGCCTCCTTTCCTGACGAAGGGTCATCCGGATAACTGCCCCATGAACAGACCCTCCCGCTTCGCTATCGGCAAGCGCATTGCACCCGCACGCTTTCTGCTGTGCGGCGCCATATTGATTGTTGCGACCTTCGCCGCGGGTGCGCTCGGCGCAGAGCCACGTATTGCGCTGCTGATCGGCTTCGATCTCGCGGCCCTTGTCTTCCTTGGCGCCGCGCTGCCGCTGTTGCGCGCCGATGCTGCGGCCATGCGGCGTACAGCGGAGTACAACGATGCCAACCGCACCGCGCTGCTCGCGATCACCGTGCTGCTCTCGATGGTGATCCTGGTCGCGATCGGCACGCTGATCGCGCGCCCCGAGACACCGCACTGGGCCGACATCGCGCTGATCGTCGCCACGCTCATCCTGTCCTGGCTTTTTGCCAACACCGTTTTCACGCTGCACTATGCGCATCTCTACTATCTCCAGACCGCCACCGGCGACCAGGGCGGGCTGCAGGTGCCGGGCGTTAAGGACCCCAGCTATTGGGACTTCCTCTATTTCAGCTTCACGCTGGGCATGACTTTCCAGACGTCTGACGTGACTATCGCCGGCGCCCACATGCGCAGGGTGGTCCTGGGCCACTGCGTGGCCGCGTTTCTGTTCAACATGGGGATTTTGGCGTTCACCGTGAACGCCCTGGGTGGCTTGTAGGCGACTTGACCACGCGGCCAAAGTGTTCGTGGACAAATTCCTTGCATCCCGCCGGATACTGTATATATTTACAGTACCTGTATGGATGAACAGTAGGAGTCCCGTCCATGGAACACCTGATCCGTGTGCAAAACGATTATGACCGCCAGGTGCTGGCCTGGCTGCGCGGGCGCATCGGCGATGCCGCGCTGCAGACCGCGGCACTGCGCCTGGGCGGCCAGCGCAAGCCTTACCTGTCAACGATCTGCCGCAGCCTGGGCATCCGCCCACCCAGCCGGCGCCAGTTCGCGGCCGAGGCAGCGCGCATGCACCGCGCGGTGGGCGATACCTACCTGGCCCGTATCCGCGAAATCCTTGGCCAGTCACCTGCCGAAGCTGCGCTGCGCCAGTAAGCAGTAGCCGATCACCGGCCACGCCGGCGCCGCCGAGCTCTCGCTGGCCGTATCATGAAGCCCCGTTGCCGTCACACGGCACGGGGCTTTTTTCATCCCTAGCCAAGGCCGATATGAGCGAACATCGCATCCCTACCGCCGCCCTGCACCAGTGGGTGGCCGATCTCTGGCTTGCCGCGGGCAGCAGCGCACAAGAGGCGCGCCTGACGGCCGACCACCTGGTCGGCGCCAACCTGAGCGGGCATGACTCGCACGGCGTCGGCATGATCCCGCGCTATGTGCTGGCCTGGCAGGCCGACGAGCTGCAGCTGAACCAGCAGGTCAGCGTGCTGCACGATGCCGGCAGCATGCTGAGCCTGGACGGCAACCGCGGCATGGGCCAGGCAGTGACGGCGCAGGCCATGGACATGGCTATCGGCCGCGCGCGCGAGCATGGCGTCTGCGTGATGGGCCTGCGCCAGTCGCACCACCTGGGGCGCGTGGGCCACTGGGCCGAGCAGGCCACTGCCGCCGGCATGATCTCGATCCACTTCGTCAACGTGCTGTCCAAGCCCATCGTGGCGCCGCACGGCGGCTACGATGCGCGCTACGGCACCAACCCGTTCACCATCGGCGTGCCTGTGGCGGGCGAGCCGCCGCTGGTGCTGGACTTCGCCACCAGCGCGATCGCGCTGGGCAAGGTGCGCGTGGCCCACAACAAGGGCGTGCCGGTGGCGCCCGGCTGCCTGCTGGACGCGCACGGCGAGCCCACCGCCGATCCTGCCGTGATGTACCCCGCCGACGGCGCGCCGCAAGGCGCGCTGCGGCCCTTTGGCGAGCACAAGGGCCATGTGCTGGCCGTGATGTGCGAGCTGCTGGGCGCCGCGGTCACCGGCGGCCACACCATCCGCCCCGAAACGCTGCGGCATGAGCATGCGGTCTGGAACAACATGCTGGCGATCGTGTTCGATCCCGCGCGCCTGGGCACCAGCACGTCGTTCGGGCATGAGGTAGCGGCGTTCGCCGAGTGGATGAAGGCATCGCGACTGCAGCCCGGGCAGGATGGCATCCGCCTGCCGGGCGAGCCCGAACGGGCCTGGCGCGCCGCCCGCGCCACCCATGTCCCGGTTGACGCCGGCACGCTGGCCCAGCTGGACGATGCCGCCGCGCGGGTGGCGGCCGCGCGCGCCAGCGCGCAGCCTGCGCCGGGGCCGCTGTCTGCGCTGGCTTGCGACTGACTATCATCAGAGATGAACCCGGCGTCGTGCGCGACGCACGGCCGGCCTGGCGCCTGACCACTACCGGACACTGACATGAGCAAGATCGGCTTTATCGGACTTGGCGTGATGGGCAAGCCCATGGTGCAGCACCTTGTCGAGGGCGGGCATACCGTGTCCGCCCATACCCGCAGCGGCGTGCCGCAGGACCTGCAGGATGCCGGCGTGAAAGCCTGCGCCAGCGCCGAGGAGGTGGCAAAGCAGTCGGAGACCATCATCCTGATGCTGCCTGACACGCCCGACGTGGAGCGGGTGCTGTTTGGCGAGAAGGGGGTCGCTGACGGCCTTGCCGACACGGCAGGCGGCGTCACCGTGATCGACATGAGCTCGATCTCGCCGATCGCCACGCGCGAGTTCGCGCGCTGCATCGAGGCGCTCGGTGCCGACTATGTTGATGCGCCGGTCTCCGGCGGCGAGGTCGGGGCCAAGGCGGGCACGCTGTCGATCATGGCCGGCGGCAAGCAGGAAGTATTCGACCGCGTGCTGCCGATCCTGCAACTGATGGGCAAGAACATCACGCGCGTGGGCGAGGCCGGCGACGGCCAGGTGGCCAAGGTGGCCAACCAGGTAATCGTGGCGCTGACCATCGAGGCGGTCAGCGAAGCGCTGGTGCTGGCCGCCCGCGCCGGCGCCGATCCCGCGCGCGTGCGCGAGGCGCTGATGGGCGGCTTTGCCAGCTCGCGCATCCTGGAAGTGCATGGCGAACGCATGATCAAGCGCACCTTCGACCCGGGCTTTCGCATCGCGCTGCACCAGAAGGACCTGGACCTGGCGCTGTCCACCGCGCGCCAGCTCGGCGTGGGCCTGCCCAGCACGGCGTCGTGCCAGCAGCTGTTCAATGTCTGCAGCGGGCTGGGCGGCGCTGGCTGGGATCATTCCGGGCTGGTCAGGGCGATCGAGCACCTATCCTCGTTCGCCATCGGCGACGAGCCGCCCGCAGCCTGAACCACGCCGCCGCCCCGCCGCATGTCGCGCGCGAACACCGTGGTGCTGACCGCACTGGCGATGCTCGCCTTTGCCGGCAATTCACTGCTGTGCCGGCTCGCGCTGAAAGGCACCACCATCGACGCGGCCAGCTTTACGCTGGCCCGCGTCGCCGCGGCGGCGCTGGTGCTGTGGGTCATCGTCGCGGCGCGGCACCAGTTGGTGCGCACGGTCGTGGCGCAGCGGCTGCCGCCGGTGGAAGGCAACTGGATCTCCGCGCTTGCGCTGTTCTGCTATGCCGCGGCCTTTTCCTTCGCCTATGTGCGTCTCACCGCGGGGACCGGCGCACTGCTGCTGTTCGGGGCGGTGCAGGCCACCATGACCGGCTATGGCCTCTATGCCGGCGAGCCCATGCGCGCGCAGCAATGGTTCGGCCTGGCACTGGCGCTGGCCGGGCTGGTGTGGCTGTTGCTGCCAGGGCTGGCCGCGCCGCCGCTGCTGTCCTCGCTGCTGATGATCGCGGCCGGCATCGCGTGGGGCGTTTATTCGCTGCGCGGCAGGCGCGCCGCGGATCCGGCCTCTACCACCGCGGGCAATTTCCTGCGCGCGGTGCCGATGGCGCTGGCGCTGGGTGCGGTGATGCAGGCGCAGCGTTCACTGGACAGCGCGGGACTGGGCTATGCGCTGTTGTCCGGTGCCATCACATCCGGGCTGGGCTATGTCATCTGGTATGCCGTGGTGCCGCGGCTGAAGGCCGCCACCGCCGCCACCGTGCAACTGAGCGTGCCGGTCATTACGGCGGCGGGCGGCATCGCGCTGCTCGGTGAAGCCTTGAGCCTGCGGCTGGCATTGAGCGCGGCCGCGGTGCTGGGCGGCATTGCGCTGGTGATTGCAGGCAAGCGCGCCTAGCTGCCGGCAAACCCGCCCGCATGGAACACCAGCGGCGCACCTGGCGTCGAGCCATAGGCCACCACCTCCACGACAAAGATCACGTGGTCGCCGACCACGCGCACCGAGCGGTGCCGGCAGATGAAATGCGCCAGCGTGCCGTCGATCAGCACCGTGCCGCACGGCCCGGGGCGGCAATCGACGCCTGCAAAGCGGTCACCACTGCGCGCGGCAAAGCGCTGGCACAAGGCCAGCTGGCCACTGCCCAGCACATTGATCGCGTGGCACGGCGCCGCGCGCAGCACCGCCAGGCTGCCGGAACTGCGCGCCAGGCACCACAGCAGCAACGGCGGTGCGAGCGACACCGAGGTAAAGGCATTGATCGTGACGCCGACCGGCTGGCCGTCGGCGTCCGCGGCCGTAACGATGGTAACGCCGGTGGCAAACTGCCCCAGCGCATCGCGCAAGGCTCGCCGCGCCGCGCCATCGTGGCTGATGGCGCGGGCCGCGTCGTCCTGGCCGCTGTCGTTGCATGCTTGCGTGGCATACGGTAGCGGCGCCAGGGCGGGCATCATTGCGCGGCAGGCCGCACCTCGCCGGGCGGCGCGTCGATATCCAGCCCCAGTGCCATGCGCCCTGCGTACTCCTGCTGCGCACCGGCCTGCAGCGGATGGAAGCGCGCGCCCTGCGCATCGCGAAAGCGCCGCTCCAGTCCGGCGTCGCGATAGAAGCCCGCGCCGCCGGCCAGGTCCATCGCCGCCTCGACCGTCGCCAGCACCGCGCGCGCGGCCAGCGTGCGGGCGCACATGATGCGGTTGGTGGTGACCAAGCCCGGCGCCTGCCCCGATGCCGCCGCGAACATCGCATCCAGCGCCAGCTGCGCGGCATCGGCCTCATTGCACAGGCGCCCGGCGGCTTCCACTGCATGCGCGCTCAGGCGCCGCTGGCGCGCCAGCTGCAGCGCGATATCGCGCGCGGCCTCGGCCACGCCGACGTAGACCGCATAGATCAGCGGCAGCGCGATCATCGCCACCGTATGCATCATCGGATGCCACACGCCTTGCGGGCGGCGCGCGGCAATGGCGGTATCCGGCACCAGCACGCCTTCCAGCAGCACATCATGCGAGCCGGTGCCGCGCATGCCGAGCGTGTGCCAGTTCGACAGCACGCGTACGCCCGGCGACTTCATCGGCAGCGCGAAATGCAGCACCGTGGGCCCGGTCTCCGGATCGTCATGGACGGCGCAGGTCATGAACAGGTCCGCCGCCGGCGCGCCGCTGGCGAAGATCTTGCGCGCATCCACGCGAAAGCCGCCATCCACGCGCGTAGCCTTGCCGCTGCCTTGCAGCCAGTCCGATCCGCCGCTGCCCAGCAACACCAGCTGCTCGCCCGCCACGCGCTTGAGCAGCCCCTCCACCGGCGCTTGCTGATTGCGCCAGCGCCATGCGGCCGTGGCCACCGGGTGGGTGTGCATGGCAAAAGCCAGCGCGGTCGATCCGCAGGACTTGCCCAGCTCGCGCAGCACCGCGCCCAGCTCCTGGTGCGAGAGCCCGGCGCCGCCCAGTTCCTGCGGCACGGCCGCAGCAAAGAAGCGGTGCGCGCGCAGGTCGTCGTAGTTGGCGCTGACGAACTGCCCGCTGGCATCGATCTCTGGCGCGCGCGCGTCGAAGGTGCGGCCTAGGGTCGCGGCCAGGCCGAGCCAGTCGGCCTGTGCGCCTGCGCTGGCATCCGCTGCGGAAAGGGTTTCCATGGTGTTGTCTCCGGCTGGTCTGATACGTGCGCTGCGGCGTTGTATGGCGCCAGGCACGGTGCTAGTATCGGAGCCCGGTCCCCTTGCCCGTATGATCGGGCGTCCGGCTTTCTTGCGCGAAACACCGGATCTGGAGGAATGTGACCATGGATGCCTTGTCCGACCTCTTGCGCGCCGTGCAGCTAAGCGGCGCCGTGTTCCTGAACGGCGAGTTCAAGTCGCCGTGGTGCCTGATCAGTGAAGCGGATGCTGAATTGCGCGCCGCCTTCCTGCCCCGCGCCGACCGCGTCGTCTCCTACCACCTGATTACCGAAGGCGTCTGCTGGGCGCGCCTGGTCGACGGCACCGGCCCGGGCGTGCGCGTCGATACCGGCGAACTGCTGGTGGTGCCGCAGGGCGAGCCGCACGTACTGGGCAGCGACCTGCGCCTGCAGCCACTGCCATCCGCTCCGCTGGTGTACGACATGCTGCGCAACAGCCCGGGCGAGGTCATGCGCGTGTCCTACGGCGGCGGCGGCGAAACCACGCGCATGGTGTGCGGCTTCCTGGGGTTCGACGACACCATGGGCAATCCCTTGCTGACGTCGCTGCCGCGGCTGTTCAAGGTGGGGCTGGGCAGCGGGCTGGAATCGGCATGGCTGGCATCGGCGCTGGCCTTTGCCACCTCGGAAGCGGCGGAACCGCGTGCGGGCACCGCCACGGTGCTGGCCAAGCTGTCTGAGCTGCTGTTCGTGCAGGCAGTGCGGCGCTGCATCGACACTCTGCCTGACAATGAAAGCGGCTGGCTCGCCGCGCTGCGCGACCGCTATGTGGGGCGGGCGCTGTCGCGCATGCATGCACGGCCCGCCTATCCGTGGACGGTCGATGAACTGGCTGGCAACGTGGGGCTGTCGCGCTCGGCGCTGGCGCAGCGCTTTACCGACCTGCTGGGGCAGCCACCGATGCAGTACCTGGCGCACTGGCGGCTGCGCTCCGCGGCGGCCGAACTGCGCAGCGGCAACCGTTCCATCAGCGAGGTCGCGGGCGCGGTCGGCTACGACTCGGAGGCCGCGTTCAGCCGCGCGTTCAAGCGCGAGTTCGGCCTGCCGCCCGCCAGCTGGCGCCGCAACTACATCGACGCGGGGCAGGCTCCGGCGGCGGCCGCACATTGAATTCGCCGTGGCAAAGACAACGGCCCGCGTCACCAGGCGCGGGCCGTAGCAATGCCCGGGCGGCGGGCAGCGGGACTTACATCTTCTGCTTGGTATTTTCCGCCGCGCCCTGCACCTTCTCGCCGCCACGTTCGATGTCCTTGCCCGCACCGGAAATGGTGTTGCAACCCGTGACCAGCAGCACGCCAGCGAGGGCAAACAATGCGAATAGCTTTCTCATGACGATCTCCTTGCTTCGTGTGGATGCGGCATGCGCCGCCAGGATGGAGTGGATCGGAATGACTTGACCGGGCAGCCGCTTGCCCGACCGGCAATTGGATCGTAGCAACGCACCGCAGCGCGCAAAGTCGGCTTTCGTCCTACCGGGATGTCAGCCGACGGCGCGACCGGCCGTCACCGCGTACGCGCTTGTGCTTGTGCTTGTGCTTGTGCTTGTGCTTGTGCTTGTGCTTGTGCTTGTGCTTGTGCTTGTGCTTGTAGGACAGCGACGGATACCCCGCGGCAGCGCCATCGCTTAAAAATCAACAGCCAGTCCAAGCCTTCCGGAGAACACCATGACGTCACGCAGCATCCACGTGCTTCCCGCCGCAACCGACAACACAGAATACGCCGGCGACGGCGCATGGGCTCTCACCATTGAGGGCCTGGAGAACGGTGGCGACGACACCGCGCTGCATTTCCCGACCCAGGAAGCCGCGATTGCGGCCGGCTGGATGCGCGCGCGCGAGGATGGCCTGCCGTTGTGCATCCACGGCCGCGACGGCCTGGTGCGCGAGCGCAAGATCTATTGCCGGGACGCACGCGGCACCGCCCGCATCGGCTACTGAGCCCCCCGGCCAGCGCCAGCGGCCGGCCCCACCCCCTACCTCCCCGAGCCCGCGGCCAATGCGGGCACAACAGTCCATTGCAGGAAACACATTGAGTGAAATCAATGTGTTACGCCTCCGTTCGTGAAAGCTATGGGTCCGTCACCGATACTGGAATCAAGGCACTCCATTATCCAGAATCAACCGAGACCCCCATGCGCCTGTTCCTCAGGTACCGCCCGCTGGACATCTATCCCGACCCGATCGACGCCAGGGTTGCCGAACTGCACGAGCTTGCCGAAGACATCCATGCCAGGCACGCGCGCAAGTGGCGCCGGCATGGCACGATGCTGACCCTGCGCGACGGCGCGGATCGCAGATTTCCGGCCGGCGACCCGGAAACGCGGCATTAGATTAGGGAAGATTCCTCTCTGCGCTCGGAAATGTGAACAAGTGTCATATCCGGTTGGCAAGGATATGACCCCTGCGAAAGAATGGGTACCGTACGCGGCAGGCTCGATTGGCGAGCCCACCGCTGCAACCCTTTTCCTGACGCAGCGAAATGAATCGAACCACCCGGGAATGCGTGATGGCGTTGATTTCCAGCCTGCGTGCCAAGGGGCCCATGCCCCGGCACCAGCTTGCCGCCGCCAGCCGCCTGAACGCCGCGGAACTGACGCGTGCGCTGAAGTCCGCCCGCCAGATGGGCGTGGTCGCCTACGCCGGAGAGCCTGAATCCCCGGCCGAGGCAGATACCCCGCTAGTGCTGACCGGCCGGCCCTTGCCGCCGCCGCGGCGCGTGGCGCCGGCACCGCGCGAAAGCAAGCCGCATTTCGAGCCGCTGCTGGATGTCTGGGGCATTGCCCGCCCTACCACGCTGCGGCGCAGCCATCCGTCGTAGCGTCTTCGCCGCATAGCGGGGTCTTCCGACTCGCCCTCGTCGGCATGCCGTTCTTACAAAGGCAGGTAAAGCGCACACGCGCCTGAACCGGCCAAGGCTTGCCTTTACCCCCTGGGGCGCCGCCTGCACGCCTGGGGCAGCCCACGTGCCGCGCCGGTACGGAACTTGCGCGACGCTTCTGGCTAAACCTCCCCGAAGCGTGCGACATGAGGCAACACAACCCGCCCGGCACCACCGCGCCCCCCGCCACTGGCGCTCCGCATGATTGCCAGGCCCCGCTCGGCTTTACGCCGGAGCCGGGGCGCAATTGCTGGCGCGTCGAGTCCTGCCAGCGCTTTGCCATGCTGGTCGACGCCGACGCCTACTTCCGCGCGCTGCGCGAAGCGCTGCCGCGAGCCGAGCACACCATCTTCATCCTGGGCTGGGATATCGACAGCCGCATGGAATTGGTGCCGCAGGGCGCGCAGGACGGCCTGCCGGCGGGCCTGCGAGACTTCCTGTGCGCGCTGGCGGACCAGCGCCCCGAACTGCGCATCTACATCCTGAGCTGGGACTACGCCATGGTGATGGCGATGGAGCGCGAGTGGCTGCCGTCCGCCAGCGCGCACTGGCAGGCGCACCGGCACCTGTCGTTCCGGCTTGACGGCAACCATCCCCCCGGCGCCTCGCACCACCAGAAGGTGGTCGTCATCGACAACAAGCTCGCCTTTGTCGGCGGGCTGGACCTGACGCTACGCCGCTGGGACGACAGCTGCCATGCCCCCGGCGCGCCGCTGCGCGTGGCCGAAGGCAAGCCCTACCCGCCCTTCCATGACGTGCAGTGCGCGCTCGACGGCCCCGCCGCGGCGGCGCTGGGCACCCTGTGCGCGGCGCGCTGGCTGCGCGCCAGCGGCAGCCAGCCGCGCCCGGTTGCGGCCACCTCGTCAGACCCGTGGCCGCCAGGCCTGGCGCCGGAGCTGACCGACGTGCGCGTCGCCATCGCCCGCACCATGCCCATGTGCGAGGACGAGCCCGGTGTCAGCGAGATCCGCATGCTGCTGCGCGATGCTATCGCCTCCGCCCGGCACAGCATCTACATGGAGAACCAGTACTTCAGTTCGCACGAGATCGCCAAGGCGCTGGAGGCACGGCTGGGGCACGAGGACGGCCCTGATATCGTGCTGGTGTCGAGACGCAACGAGAGCGGCTGGCTAGAAGCGCACAGCATGGGCGTGCTGCGCGCGCGCCTGTACCGCCGCCTGCGCGCAGCCGACACGCAGGAACGCTTCTGCCTGTACTGCCCGTCGATTCCGGGCCTGATGCCCGAATGCGTCAACGTGCATAGCAAGGTCACGGTGATCGACGACGACCTCATCACCATCGGCTCATCCAACCTCAGCAACCGCTCGCTGGGGCTGGATACCGAGTGCAATATCGTGGTGATGTCGGGCGGCGACCCGCGCGTGCAGGCGGCCATTGCCGCCATGCGCGCACGGCTGCTGGGCGAGCACCTGGATGTGGCACCCGAAGCCTTCCAGGCCGAGGTCGCCGCCACCCGCAGCGTGCTTGCGGCCATCCGCAACCTGCAGCGCGCGGACGGGCGCTCGCTGGAAGCCTACGAGCCGCCGTTGCCGGACGATGTCGATGCCGCCTCGCCGGCGGCCAGCCTGCTGGACCCGATCGAGCCGATCGACAGCGACCAGGTCCTGGCCGAGTTCGTCAGCCATGAGGCACGCCCGCGCGTGCTCGGGCGCGTCGGGATGATGGTGGCGCTGGCGCTGCTGCTGGCGGGGCTGGCGTTTGCGTGGCGCCATACGCCGCTGCGCGAATGGGCGGACTTCCGCGCGCTGCTCAGTGTGGTCGAGCAACTGGACGAGATGCCGCTGGCACCGCTGGCGATGATTGGCGTCTACCTGGCCGGCGCGGTGACGATGCTGCCGGTGACGCTGCTGATCCTGGTGACCGTGGTCATATTCGGCCCGCTCTATGGCGCCGCGCTGGCGCTGTGCGGCACCGTTCTGAGCACCGGCGCGGGCTACCTGGCCGGCCGCTTGCTGGGGCGCAATGCCGTGCGCCGCTTTGGCGGCAGGCGGCTGAACCGGGTCAGCCACCAGCTGGGCAAGCACGGGGTGGTGGCGATGGTGGTGCTGCGGCTGGTGCCGATTGCACCGTTCGCGCTGGTCAACCTGGTGATCGGTGCATCGCGCATCAGCCTGCGCGACTGCCTGCTCGGCACCGCGCTGGGCATGCTGCCCAGCATTGTGGTGGCTGCCTGCCTGGTGAACCGCGTCGCCGCCGCGGCGCGCGATCCGGGCCTGTTCACCTTCGCCTTGCTGGCGCTGGTGCTGCTGGTGCCGGCGTCGCTGCTGCTGGTGCTGCGCCGCCGGCGCCGGCGCCGTGCCGAGGGCGGCGCCGCGCGCCCGCAAGACGATCCGCCCGGCCCCCGCGGGCGGCTGGCACGGCTGGCGGCACTGCGCCGCCAGGCCTAACGCTGGCGGCGATAGCTGGCGTTCATGAACTGGGCCCACTCGCCGTTCTCGCCCAGCATGTAGGACGTCAGCGTGCGGTGGTCGTCGTCGGTGAAGGTGATCACGTCGCGGTACTGGGCGATGCGGCCATTGCCGGAACAATCCGGCCCCTCGGCACGCAGCGTCAGTTGCTGGCCGCCGCCGTCGAGCTCGCCTTCATAGAACCACAGGTGGGTCATCATCGAGCCGATGAAGGTCCCCACGAAATGCTTGCGGGCGGGGTCGTAGCCGAGCGTCATGCCCGTGGTGGACGGGCCGCAGCCGGGCATGTCACCCTGCGTCACGCACTGGACCCAGACGTCGCCGACGCTGCTCACGCGCTCGGGGATCTCCCACTTCTGCACCGGCTGGTCCGGTCCCATCGATGCGTCGCCTTCGGCGATCCAGTTGCCCACCAGCCGTTGCAGCCAGCGGTGCTCCTTCTGCGCTTCGGTCTTCATTCGCGGTCCCCTTGGGTTGCAGCCACAGATGCTTGTGGATGCCGTACACATAGCCTAGCAAATGAAATGGACAGTGTCCACTTTTGCCTGCAATTGGCTGTGCTGCGTTGGCCTGACGCGCTGATTGACATGCAGGTATTTACCTGCATATACTCCCCTCATGCACAAACACAACGGATGGGATGGACGCTGACAAGGTTTTCAAGGCGCTGGGCGACCCGACACGCAGAAAGCTGCTCGACCTGCTGTACGAGCGGAACGGGCAGACGCTGGGCGAACTCTGCGAGCACCTGAACATGGCGCGGCAATCAGCCACCCAGCACCTCGGGATCCTCGAGGCGGCCAACCTGGTGAGCACGGTCCGGCGTGGCCGGGAGAAGCTGCATTTCATCAACCCGGTGCCGCTGCACGAGGTCTACGAGCGCTGGGTGCGGAAATTCGAACGTCAGCGGCTCAGCCTGCTGCACGACCTGAAGAACGAACTCGAAGGAGATCAGCAATGAGCCAGGAGAAGACCAGCTTCGTTTATGTGACCTACATCCGCTCGACGCCGGATAAAGTGTTCGAGGCCATCACGAAACCGGAGATCGCGCGACGCTACTGGGGCCACGAGAACGTCTCCGACTGGAAGCCCGGATCGGCCTGGGAGCACGTGCGCGCCAACGAGCAGCGCACGGTTCAGGTGGTCGGCAAGGTAGTCGAGGCCGCGCCGCCGACGCGCCTGGTCATCACGTGGGCGAGCCCCTCGCAGGCCGCCGATCCGGCCAGCTACAGCCGCGTGAGCTTCGACATCGAGGCGTACGAGGAGATGGTGCGGCTGACCGTCACCCATGACGAACTCGAGGCCGACAGCGGGATGGACAAGGCCATCAGGCAGGGCTGGCCGATCGTTCTTTCCAGCCTGAAGTCCCTGCTGGAAACAGGGCAGGCCATCGACGTCTTCGCCAAGCCGAAGGCAGCCTGAACCGGGAGTTGCTCATGACCCAGCCCTACACCGGCGGATGCGCGTGCGGCGCGATCCGCTACGCAACCAGGCACGCGCCCGTCTTCCAGAACCACTGCCAGTGCCGCGACTGCCAGCGGCGCAGCGGCACCGGGCACGGCTCCTACCTGACCTTTCCCGCGCGCGCCGAGATGACCATCGCTGGTGAAGCCACGCACTGGGAGGTCGCGGGCGACAGCGGCAACGTGAAGGTCCACGCCTTTTGCCCGGTCTGCGGCACGCCGGTCTTCCTGCGCTTTGCCGCGATGCCGGAGCTGATCGCGGTCCACGCGGGCAGCCTGGACGACCCGGACCGCTTCGTGCCGCAGGTCCTCACCTACAGCGCCCGCGCGCCGGCGTGGGACGCCATCGATCCTTCACTGCAGGCATTCGAGCGGATGCCGGCCGGCTAGCCCTATTACGGCAGCCTGACCTTGGGCACCACGAACTGGTTGCCCGGGGCGCGCAGCACGTCGCACTGGACCTTGGCCTTGCGCACGGCGCCGTCCTGCGCCAGGTATTCGACGTCGGCCACCACGCTGTAGGCGTCTTCGGCCACCTTGCGGGTCTTGCCGCCGATCCACTTGAAGCTGGCGGGATTGGGCAGCGCTGCCTTGACCGCCTTCATGCAGGCAACCGGGGCCTCCGGGGCCTCGTCCTTGCCGCGCGGCTTTGGTGCGCCGTCCTGCCCCGCAGCCAGCGCCGCCGACGCGCACGTGACCGACAACGCCATCACCAGCGCGGTGGACAGGGAACGCGGAAAAAGCGGCGAAAGCATCTTGAACTCCTGGGCTGTGGCAGAACTGGACGCCACATTCTAACGCCGGCGCCGATGCCGTTCAGGCCACGGCATCGGCACAAAAGTTCCCCTGGCGCCACTGCCAGGCAGCGCTAGCGCCGCACGCAAGCCTTGTAGGTGAACTTGTCGCCACGAAACATGAACTCGGAGAAAGCCAGCGGCTTGTCGTCGATGTCGTGCGGCGTGAACCGGATGCGCAGCAGCGGCTCGCCGGGCGCCACCTTGAGGCGGCGCGCGGTTTCGGCATTGGCAGGGATTGCCGCGCTCTCCGTGTGCAGGTACTTGAGGCGATAACCCAGGCGGGCTTCCACGATCATCAGTGCATCGTGACGTTCAAGGTCGTGCTCCAGGATCGCGCGCATCAGGGGTTCGGGCGCCATCGTCATGCCCACCGCCACCGGGGTGCCTGCCACTGACTTGAGCATGGTCACGCACAGCAGCTTTGTTCCCGGTGGCAGGCGCAGCGCATCGGTGGCGATGGCCGGCGCCGCAATCAGCCGCGTCGACAGCAGCTTGCCGTGCGCTTCGTGCCCGCGCGCACGCATGTAATCGAAAAAGCCAGTCAACGGCCCCAGGTCCGCCTGCCCCGCCGGACGGCTGACAAAGCTGCCCTTGCCGTGCACCGTCTCGATCAGCCCTTCGGCAAGCAGCGATGCCAGCGACTGGCGCACGGTGATGCGGCTGACGCCGAATTCAGCCATCAGCTCAGCCTCGGACGGCAGCTTGATGCCCGGAGTCCATTCATTGTTGACGATGCGCTGGCGCAGCGCGCCTTCGATCTGCTTGAAGCGAGGCAGGGAGCTTGTTGTCACGAGATTGGTGGTGTTCACGTCATGTCCGATGCGGGCATCCACTTATCATAACAACATTGACTCATCATAACATGTCATGACAACATGCTCCGACACGTCAATGACAAGATTCGCGGCGCCGCCCAAAAAGTCATGGCGCACGCATACGGAGACAACGCCATGAACCAACCCGCTGCGCCCTTCCTTGCCGGCGCACCCATCGACACGCCCCAGGAAGCCCTCACCGCCGCGGCGGCGCTGCCGCTGGTGCTTGCCACCTATCCGCTGTTTGAAAGCCTGCGCACCTGCCGGCTGCAGACCTACGTAGCCCAGGCCACGGGCTACGGCCGTGCCCCCGTCAACGTGCTGTCGGCCAGCACGCACCAGTGGACGCACAAGGACCGCGACATCGTCACCCCGGCCAACGACCTGCTCTACTTCTGCGCCTGGGTCAACCTGGCCGACGGCCCGGTCACGCTGCACGTGCCCGCACTGGCGGACGCCAGCCGCTATTACGTGGTGGAGCTGCTGGACGCCTGGACCAACAACTTCGAGAACCTGGGCCCGCGCAATGTGCCCGCGGCCGGCGCCGACATCGTTCTGGCCGGCCCCGGGCAGCACGCCGAAGGCGACCACGTGGTGCGCTGCCCCACCTCACTGGTCTGGCTGCTGGGCCGCGTGCTGGTGACCGGTGCCGACGACCTGCCGGCGGCGAGCGCCTTCCAGAACGGCTTCCGCCTGTCCGGCGGCACCAGGATGCAGCCCGCCTGCGTGCGCGACTGGCAGGATGGCGGCGAGCCTGCGCTGGACTTCTTCGCCAACATCTTCAACGCCCTGCGCGAGTATCCTGCCGAGCCTTCTGCCGCGGGCCTGCTGTCGTTGCTGCGCAAATGCGGCATCCGCGCCGGCGACGCCGTCGATGTGGGCGCGCTGCGGCCTGCGGTGCAACAGGGCCTGGTCCGCGCCTGGCACGAAGGCATGGCCCTGATCGAGGCCAACACCCGCAGCCATGCGCGCAAGAGCTGGACCTACAGCCTGCTGCTGGGCCGCTATGGCGACGACTGGATGCAGCGCGCGGTTACCGCGATGAAGGGCCTGGGCGCACTGCGCGCCGACGAGGCCGTCTATGCCGCTGCCGACTACGACGCCGACGGCGAACTGCTGCACGGCCGCCACGCCTACGCCCTGCACTTCCCCGCGGGACACCTGCCGCCGGCGCAGGCGTTCTGGTCGGTCTCGCTCTACGGCGCCGACCGCTTCTTCACCGACAACGCCATCGGGCGCTACGCACTGGGCGACCGCAGCCCCGGGCTGCAATACGATGCCGACGGTGGCCTCACCCTGACCATCTCGCACCAGCGCCCCACGCAGGCGCAGGACAACTGGCTGCCGGCACCGGACGGCCCGTTCTACCTGATCCTGCGGCTCTACCAACCGACCGATGGCTTCATGGCCGGCGACTACGTGATCCCGCCCTTGCGGCGCGTTGCCTGATGGAGCGCGCCATGGAGCCCCACGACAACCAGCTCGGCACACTGGCGTGCGACGCGGTGCGCTACACGCTGCCGCTGTACGAGATGGCGCGCATGCGCGCCGCCACCTGCCCGCGCCGCGATGGCGCCGGGGTCTTTGCCGGCGACGGGCCCGATTCCACACTGCGCTGGATCAACACCGTCACGCATGTGCGCGCGCTGCTCGGCCCGCAGCACCGGCAGGTCGTCACGCCGAACAACGACACGCTCTACACCAATGCGTGGCTCGACCTGTCCGGCGGTCCGCTGCTGCTCGATGTGCCCGACTGCCACGGCCGCTACTACGTGCTCGGCCTGCTAGACGCCTATACCAACCCGTTCGGCTATATCGGCACCCGCACCACCGGCACTCAAGGCGGCACGTGGCTGCTGCATGGGCCAGCCTGGCGCGGCGAGGTGCCGGCCGGCGCAACGCCGCTGCCCTGTCCCACCGACGCGGTCTGGATCATCGGCCGCGTCCTGGCCGATGGCGAAGCCAATTTGCCGGGTGCACATGCCCTGCAGGACGGCATCCGCCTGCGCCGGCCAGACGGCACCAGCGCAGCAACCGTATTCGATGCTGGCATGCAAGCCGGCGAGCGGCCAGCCGATCCCGACCGCTACGCCGCCGTCGTCACCCGCATGCTGCGCGAGAACCCGCCACCCGCCGCCGAAGCCGAACTGGTCCGCGCCTTTGCCCCGGCCGGCATCGGCAGCAATGCGCCGCTGACCGGGGCACAGCGCGCGGCACTGGCCACCGCGCTGACGCAGGTCGACGCGGAACTGGCCGCGCCCAGGGCCTCCGCGCTGGGCGGCGGCTGGTTCCTGCCGGTGGAAATCCGCACCTCGTTCGGCACCCACTACGCTCTGCGCGCCGAAGTGGCGCGCAACTACATTGGTGCGCTAGGCGTTGAGGAAGCCATGTACCTGATGGCCGATTGCGATGGCGACGGCTTGCCGCTGGACGGCACGCACCAGTATGAACTGGTGTTTCCCCCGCAAGGACTACCCCAGGCGGGCGCATTCTGGTCGCTGACCATGTACCGCAAATCGGACTGCATGCTGGTCGAGAACCCCCTGCAGCGCTACTCGCTGGGCGACCGCTCGCCGGCCCTGCGCTCGGCGCCCGATGGCAGCCTGCGCATCGTGCTGGGCGCGCAGCCCCCTTCGGAGAACGCCCTGGCCGGTAACTGGCTGCCGGCACCCGCGGAGCCGTTCTATGTAGCGTTGCGTCTCTACGTGCCCGGTATCACGCACCTGGAACGCACCTTCCGCTATCCACCCATCCGCCGCATGAAGGAAGCATCATGAATCGGACCTCAATCTTCGCCCGGGCCGTGCTGACGGCCGGCCTGGCGATGCTGTGCCTGGCCAGCCCCGCGCAGGCGCAAACGTATCCGTCGCGGCCGGTCAAGCTGGTGTCGCCATATGGCGCTGGCGGCTCCAATGACATCTCTGCCCGCATTCTTGCCGAGGCACTTGGCCACAAGCTTGGCCAACAGGTGGTGGTGGAGAACAAGCCTGGCGCCGGCACGCGCCTGGCCACCGAGCAGGTGGCCCATGCCGCGCCGGACGGCTACACGCTGCTGTGGGCCGCCGCGCCCTTCGCCATCAATACCGCGGCAGGCATCGCTCAGCGCTACGACGTCCACAAGGACTTCGTGCCAGTGGGGCCGCGCGTGCTGGGGCCGGTCTTCCTGATCGTCAATGCCAGCTCGCCGGCTCGCACCGTGTCCGACTTCGTGCGCATGGCCCGGGACAAGCCGGATGGCGTGACGCTGGCCTCCCCGGGCGCAGGTTCGGGCCCGCACCTGACCGCCGAACTGTTCGGGCAGGTCGGCAAGTTCAAGCTGCTGAATGTCCACTACCGCGGCGACGCCACCGCCTATACCGAACTGCTGGCCGGCCGCGCGGACGCCACCCTGACCGCCATCACCTCGGCGCTGCCCTTTATCAAGGCCGGCAAGCTGCGTGTGCTGGCAGTGGCCTCGGAACAGCGTTCGCCGGTCTATCCGGATGCGCCCACCTTTGCCGAGCAGGGTTACCCGGGCATGGTCGGCTACGGCTGGTTCGGCCTGGTCGCGCCGGCCGGCACGCCGCCCGCCGTCTCCGAGCGCTTGAACCGCGAGGCATCGGCCGTGCTGGCCGATGCCGAGATCCGCAAGAAGCTGCTGGGGCTGGGGCTTGAGCCGCAGCCAGAGCCGGGCAGCGCGTTTTCCGCCTTCATCGACCAGGAAATCGGCAAATGGGGCAAGCTGATCAAGGCGCGCGGCATCAAGCTGGAGTGAGACATCCCCTTCGACGTAGGGCAACACGTGACCATCCATCCCAAGGAAACAACGCCATCATGATGACCGCTGCCCCCCTGCTGCGCGGCCCGCTGCTGCAAGCCGCCCTGCCCCTGCTCACCTTGCTGGCCCTGGCCGCCACGCCCACGCCGGCCGGCGCACAGGGCGCCTACCCGGCCAAGTCCATCCACCTGATCGTTGCCTACCCGCCGGGCGGGCTGACCGACACGCTGGCGCGCACCATCGGCGATGGCCTGTCGCGCCAGCTCGGCAAGACGGTGGTGGTGGAGAACAAGGGCGGCGCCGGCGGCATCATTGGCACCGACTATGTCGCCAAGTCGGCGCCTGACGGCTATACGCTGCTGATGACCATTCCCGGCCCGATCACGTCCAACCTGGCGCTGTACAAGAAGCTGCCCTACGATCCGCGCACTGAACTGCGCCCGATCTCCGACATCGCCACCGCGCGCACCGTGCTGGCGGTCAACAGCAGCGTGCCGGCCAAGACCGTTGCCGAACTGCTGGCCTATGCCAAGGCGTCGCCCGGCAAGCTGCGCATGGGGTCGTGGGGCCCGGGCACGCAGCCACATACCATCCAGACTTACCTCGCCAGGCAATACCAGGCGGACATGCTGCACGTGCCCTACCGCGGCGAAGGGCCGATGGTGACCGACCTGCTGGCCGGCCAGGTCAACGTGACGGTGGGCTCCGTGACCGCACTCAAGCAGCACTTCGCCACCGGCAAGCTGCGGCCCCTCGCGGTCACCGGCACGCGCCGCGCACAGGGCCTGCCAGACGTGCCGACCTTCGCCGAGGCCGGCTACGCCGACGACCCGTTCCGACTGACCGGCCCGATCACGCTGATGGCGCCCGCGAAGACGCCGCAGGACATCATCGACCGCCTGGGCCGCGAGACCGCCAGCCTGGTCGCCAGCGCCGACATGCAGCGGCGCATCGTGGACATGGGCGCGGAACCGCTCGGCAATACGCCGGCGCAGGCGGAGGCCGCATACAAGGCCTACTTGCCAGTGGTTCTGAAACTGACGGCGGATACGGGAGTGACGCTCGACTGAGCTACGCGGCTGGCGCCTAGTCCACGGTGGCGAATTCCAGCGTCTTCGGCGTCTTGATGATGACTTCCGGCTGGTCGCCAACCACCACGGTATCGTCCAGCCGGAAGCCGCCGAGACCATAGACATAGAGACCCGGCTCCGCCGAATACACCTCTCCCGCAAGCAGCGGACGGGTATTGAACGCCATGTCCTCCGGGTATTCGTGCAGCATCAGCCCGACCGCGTGGCCAGTGCGATGGAACACGTAGTCCCCGCAGCCGGCCTGCTCGATCACAGCCTGCGCGGCCGCATCCATGTCGCAGACGCGCTTGCCCACCACCGCCGCCGCAACGGCAGCGTCGGTGGCCTTTGCCGCAACCTGGTAGAGCCGCGCCTGCTCGCCGCCAGGGCGCCCGCAAAACCAGGTGCGCTCGTTCTCGACATAAAGCCCGTTCAGGCGCGGCAGCACCAGGTTGACGATGGTGTCGCCGGCGCAGATCCGTGCGCCGCATCCGGCGCCATCGCCATGCGGCGATGCCGAAGCCGGCCCGGTCAGCGTCCAGCATTTGAGGATATCGAAATCCTCGCCCGGAAAGCGCCGCGCCGCCTCCTCTGACATCAGCGCCGCCATGGCGTGGTCGAGCTCCTGCACCAGCCGCCCTGGCCGGAAGTTCTCGCGGTAGCGATCCTGCACCCAGTCCGTCAGCGCACCGAGCTCGCGCATGACCTGCAGCTCCTCCGCATGCTTGACCCAGCGCAGGCTGCGCATCTCCGCCATGGCGGGCCGCAGCGTGAGTTCAGGCAGGTAGCGCTGCGCACCGGCCAGGATCGGATGCTGGACGTCGACCGCAATCCGCGACATGCCGAGCCCCCTGGCCCCCAGCAGCGCAGCAACCACTTCCGGCAGCTGCGCGGGCAGCGGCAGGCGGTTCGAGACACGGGGATGCTCGGAATAGTAGGTGATATCGGCAAGCCAGACCGTGCCCTTCTCGGTCGCAAAGCGCATATGGTTGGTCGACAGCTCGTTCATGACCGCGAAGGTGTCGCCATTGCGCGGCACCACCACGAACACCGGGCGCTCCCACGGCCAGACATCGAGCTGGAAGTTGGTGGCGTACTGGAAGAAGTCTGGCGTGCCGAACACCAGCGCATCGACGCGCAGCTTGTCCATCAGCCTGTGCATCGCCGCCAGGCGATAGTCGTGTACGGCCTTGGTGAGATGTGCCATGGCAGCGGTCCTCAGAGAGAAATGTCAAGGTTGCGGATGATCGGGCCCCAGGTATCGGCGTCGCGCTTCATATGGCGCTCCACCTCGGACGGCGGCCCCTTGATTGCATCCAGGAACTGGAAGGCAAGCTTCTCCTGGAATTGCGGGTCGTCCAGGATCTGGTTGATGTCGGCATTGACCTTGCGGATAACGCCTGCAGGCGTGCCTGAGCGGGCCACGATCGCGTACCACCCGGGTACCTGCACGTCATAGCCAAGCTCCTTGAAGGTGGGCACCGCGGGCAAGGCCGGCTGCCGCTTGTTGCCGGTGACCGCCAGCGGTACCAGCTTCTTGCCGGCGATGTAAGGCTGCACGCCCGCGAGCACATTCATCATCACCGGGGTCTGCCCGTTCATCAGGCTGGTCGAGCCACCGCCGCCGTTGAACGGCACGTGCTGCAGCCGGACTTCGGTGCGTTGTGCGACCAGTTCCATCGCCAGGTGGGTGGAGTTGCCGATGCCGCCCGACGCGAAGCTGATCTCGCCGGGGCGAGCCTTGGCCATCCGCACGAAATCCTGGAACGTATCGGCCTTGAGCGACGGTGCCGCGACAAAGACAAAGGGCGAGTTGGCGAGCATCGCCACGCCGGTCAGGTCCCGGCCCGGGTTGTAGGGCAGCTTCGGATACAGGAAGGGATTGAAGCTCAGGTTGGAAACGCCGGCGAAGAACAGCGTGTAGCCGTCGGCGGGCTGCCCGATCACATAGCTGATCGCCAGCATCCCGTTTGCCCCGGGCTTGTTCTCCACCACCACCGGCTGGTTCCAGGCACGGCTGAGCTTTTCCGCGAGCGCGCGCGCCAGCACATCATTGCCGGTGCCGCCGGCCTGCGGCACCACCAGCCGCACGGGCTTCGAAGGGAAGGTTTGCGCCTGCCCGATCCCTGGCAGCGCCATCGCCACCGCAGTCCCGGCCACCCAGGCCAGTAGTTGTCGCCGATCCATATTGCACCCTGTTGGTTTGTCACGATTCGCCTCGTTCGCGAAGGCGTGGGATGCAATGTACCATGTGGTACACGAATGGGAAAAATCGGAGTTTACGCGGATTTCCGCGGAAGAAACCGTTACTTGCCGGTTTGGGGAGGCACCGCCATCCTGGCGGCGAAGTACTTCAGCGCGGCCGTCGTGCCCTTGCGGTCACCCGTGGTGACCAGGTCCAGCAGCAGCCCACGCATGGTGGCAAGTTCCACCCGCGCGCGCAGCCCGGCCTCGGCAGCGCCAAGGCCGAGGTCGCGCTGCAGGCGCGCCGCCAGCGTGGTTGTCCAGCTGCCGACGACGTCTTCCAGAAAGCCGCTGAAGCGCTCGCGGTCGCGGATGGCCTTGCCGTAGATCTCGAACATCAGCTGCATGATCGGCAGGTAGGCTGGAGCGGAATAGCGCTCCCATGCCGCCTCCATCGCGGCTTCGGGAGCCATGCCTTCCACCATCACGCGCTGGCGGGCGGCCTGCTCCGCATGGCGGATGCGATGCAACAGTGCCTGCCAGAAGCCATCCCCGGAGCCGAAGTAGTAGATCAGCATGCGGTGGCTTGTGCCGAGCGCGTCCGCCACACTGCGCAAGGAGAGATCGCCCAGGCCATTGGCAAGAACATGATCGGTGGCGGCATCCAGCAACTGGATGGCCTGCTCGCTGGCGGAGCGGTCAAGGGCGGGGGCTTTGGCTTTCGGCATGGAGGGGTGGCACGTGCGCCGGGCGCGCAGGATGGCTGCCCCGGATTCTACGATAACTGTCGTCGCCGGCCTGCGTGATACAGTCTTTAGCGTACGGCACACCGCCCCCACGCAAGCATGAAAACGCTGCTGATCGTCTATCACACCATGACCGGAGGCACCCGGCAGATGGCCGAGGCCGCCGCTGACGCGGCCCGTCAGCAGCCCGGCGTCACGGTCGTGCTGAAGACGGCTGCCGAGGCCGGCCCGGACGATGTCCTTGCCGCCGACGGCTATCTCTTCGCCACGCCAGAGAACCTGGCCGCCATGGCAGGGATGATGAAGGACTTCTTCGACCGCTGCTATTACGCCGCGCTGGACCGCATCAACGGCCGCCCCTACGCCACCATGATCTGCGCCGGCAGCGATGGCGAGAATGCGCTGCGCCAGATCGACCGCATCGCCACCGGCTGGCGGCTCAACTGCATTGCGCCGGGGCTGATCGTCTGTACGCATGCGCAGACGCCTGAGCGCATCCTTGCGCCCAAGCAAATCGAAGCCGGGGACCTGGCGCGTTGCGCGGAGTTGGGTGAGGGCCTGGCAGCGGGATTGGGGCTTGGGGTGTTCTGATGGCATGCCGGGGCCGTACCGCGCTATGGGGCGGGGCGGGCCCGTTCAGGCAGCCAGTGGTGAGATGCCGCGCGAGGTGTCGTTGCCGCCCTCTTCCTCCTGCACGATCAGCGCGACGCCACGCCGCCTGGCCGCAGCCATGCCGATGTTGACGGCGATTTCGCGATCCTCGCAGTGCACCAGGCCCTTGCGGGCACTTTCGACCGTCAGTTCCCAGCCTTGCGCCGTCTGCCTGATCAGGAAGTTCGCAGCCATGGGTCGCTCCGTCGTTGGTGTTCTTGCAGCGTAGTCCATCGGCCTGCCATTGAAATCGGCGTCAGTCCGATAGCGTGCGGGCACTTCTCCTACACCAGGGTGGGGACGGTCAAATCCAGGCGCCGTACATGACACACAATAATCGCGGAAATATGATTGTTGATGCATGTTATGGTTATAACTCCCCGATCGATCCAAAAATCCTCCTCGACTACGAGAAACCTGAGCCCCGGACCCGCGAGAAACCGTGCCGCGCACGATGACACGCCGGGTCATGATTATCGGTGACAGGCCCGGGCAAGCCGGATCAGCAACCGGCACTTTGCCCGCGCCCATTCCGATACATCTCCAGGAGGAGACTCATGGATGCACACGATATCGCCGGCACGGCTGTGGCCGGCTCACCATCCCCGGTTCCGCGCGCCAGGCCCCCTCGTCCCGGCAAGAGCACGCTGCAGGATGTGGAGCAGATTCGCCTGGCAATCGAGATGATCGGCCTGGGCGCCCGCCTGCAGGTGCTGGAATCCGAAGTGTCGCTGCCACGCGTGCGGCTGATCCGGCTGTACAAGGAGCTGTGCGGGGTGTCGCCGCCCAAGGGCATGCTGCCGTTCTCCACGGACTGGTTTGTCTCCTGGCGCCCGAATGCCCATGCCTCGATGCTGCTTGGCGCCTACCGCTTCATGACCAGCCGCGGCAGCCTGGACGGGATCCGCGCGGTCTTGTCCAGCTACCGCATGTACCGCGAACAGCTGTGCGCCACCGGCGAGGCCTCGCAGCTGAGCTTTACCCGCGCCTGGACGCTGGTGCACTTCTATGAGCGCGGCATGCTGCGGCTGGCGCGTTGCAGGGACTGCCGGGGTGAGTATGTCGTGCAGGCCGACGATGCGCGCCACCGGTACGTCTGCGGGCTATGCCTGCCGCCGGCGCGCGCAGGCAAGTGCCGCAAAACCGCGCCGGCTGCGTTGGCCGGCTGACGCCGCGCACGGCGTCCCAGTGTCTGCCGCCGCACAGTCCGGTGCACGGCAGGCTTCCATGATGAGTGCTTCTGCCATCCAGGCCGCCGGCGTTTCAGGCCGGCCCCGCTTGTATCAGGGAGCCTCGCCCATGTTCAGGATCACTATGCTTGGAAAAAAGACCGGCGCGGCCGCGCCCGACAAGAATGACCAACACAACGCCATCGAAGCTCCCGCGCCGGCCGCGCCTGGCGAGCCGGGCAAGACGATGCCGGAACAGTTGGCGCAAAACCTCAAGACACAAGGCGATGCCATGATCCAGTACGGCGCGCGCCTGCTGGTGATGCGCGAGCTGCTGTGCTCGCTGACCACGGGCCTGCCGCCGGCGGCGCGCGCCAGCGCCGAGCAGCGCTTCCGCCAGCGCATCAACCAGTTGATGTCGCTGACCGACGACCATGTCCTGCCGGCGGAATTCCACCGCGTCCTGCTTGCCGAGGTCAATTACTATCTGGGCGAGTTGAAAAAGCCCTGAGCAATGCCTGGCTGATAATCCCGCCGGCCATTATTGCAGGCGTGGCGATGCCGCCTGCGCGTATTATTCAGTGTCATTTTCCTTTCTCCGGATCGCACCCGGCACAGTCGGAAATGTTCTGCCCCTGCCAGGGCATTTCCGCGGAATCTCCCAGGCGCTGCAATAATCTCGCTCTGTTTGCTACTGGTAGTAACCGTCATCGCCGGGCAGCGGCCATCGTGCTACAGTGCGCCCTTCGGAGACCGCTTGCGCAGCGACCCACAGCGCACTCACGCCGCCCCTTTCCGGCCGGCACACCGCCCGAATTATTGCCGCGCAGCCGCCTGCCCAGGGCCATTGCCCCAGCCGCCGCTGCCGCTCCCTAGGATCTTCATGAAAAACCGGCTCCAGGCCGCGCTCACCATCGCAGTCTTCAAGCTCGTCGCCGCCCTGCCGTACGGTGTCACCGCACGCCTGGGCGATGCGATCGGCAAGCTGCTGTATCGCATCCCCAGCCGCCGCCGGCGCATTGTCCATACCAACCTGTCCCTGTGCTTCCCAGACATGGATGCAGACACGCGGGACAAGCTGGCACGGAACCACTTCGGCCACGTCCTGCGCAGCTACCTGGAGCGCGGCGTGCAGTGGTTCGGCAGCGCCGAACGCCTGGGCAAGCTGGTGGAACTGGACTCGCGCATCGACCTGGCCTCGTGCGCGGAGCATCCGACCATCTTCATGGGCTTCCATTTCGTCGGCATCGAGGCCGGCTGCATGTTCTATTCGATGCGCCACCCGGTGGCCTCGCTGTACACCAGGATGTCCAGCCCGATGCTGGAACAAATCTCGCGCACGCAGCGCGGGCGCTTTGGCGCCGAGATGATCCCGCGCAGCGGCAGCGGCAAGCAGGTGGTGCGCACGCTGCGCGCCGGCTGCCCGGTGATGCTGGCGTCGGACATGGATTTCGGCATCAACGATTCGGTGTTCGTGCCGTTCTTTGGCGTGCCGGCCTGCACGCTGACCTCGGCCTCGCGCCTGGCCAGCATGACCGGCGCGCGCGTGGTGCCCTTCACCACCGAAGTGCTGCCCGACTACCGCGGCTACCGGCTGCGCATATTCGACCCGCTGGAAGGGTTCCCCTCGGGCAGCGTCGAGGAAGATTCGCGCCGCATGAACGCCTTCCTCGAAACCCAGATCGCCACCATGCCGGAGCAGTATTACTGGATCCACCGGCGCTTCAAGAACCGGCCCGCAGGCATGCCGTCGGTGTACTGAGCCCGATTATCCTGCCGCGCGGCGCCAGGCCTCCTGGATGTCCGCCACCAGCCGCGCCAGTTGGGCCGCATAGCGGGCATTGTCGCGGCTGCGCTCGCTCTCGTTGAACGGGAAGCTGATATTGAGCCCGTACAGCTGCTGGTCCGGCCCGGAGAATGCGGCCCCCACGGCCAGCAGGTGCCCGGGCTGGTAGGCCGCCGTGCAATAGCCGTGCCGCTGCGCCTGCGCAATGCCGCGCAGCACCTGCGCCCGCATGCCGGTCCAGGCCTCGCCCTGGCGCGCGGCGATGCCGGCCAGCAGATCCTCCCTCACCCCCTCAGGCTGCGCCGCCAGCCATGACAGCCCGATCGCCGTCATCTCCATCGGCACGCGCGTTCCCGGCACCACGCGCCGCGTGCGCGACACGCTGTCGCGGCTGTGCCGGATCGACGCCAGGTACACCATCTCCAGCTGGTCGCCCACGGCCAGCCCCACGTTGACCTTGCCGGCCTCGGCCACCTTGCGCATCAGCGGCAATGCAATGTCCGGCGCGCGGCTGGACTGGTGGAAGGCATCGGCCAGGCTCAGCACCACCGGCGCCAGCCGGTAGGCGCGTTCGTTCACGTCATAGCGCAGGAAGCCGGCATCCACCAGCGAGCGCGTCAGCCGGCTGACGGTGGGGCGCGGCAGTCCGGTGCGTACCGCCAGCTCAGCATTGGTCAGGCTGGTGGTGCCAACACGGAAGGCCCGCAGCAGCACCAGCCCGCGCTCCAGCGACTGGCTGCCCGCGGTGTCGCGGGTAAAGCGGCCGGTCTGGTGCGTGACGCGGCGGGTGGAGGGCTCTGGCAGCACGACGTCCGGCATTGTCAGTAATTTCAGTTAGTGAAATTCGAGTATAGCGGTACGGCCGCGCGGCGCGAATACTGTGTGCATCCCGGCCCCGAGCCGATCCACCACAGAGGAGCGCCCCGCATGTCAACCGACGCCGATATCCAGGTCACCCATGAAGGCCACGTAGCCCGCATCGTCCTGTCCCGCCCGCCGCACAATTTTGTCGATGCCGACATCATGCGGCGCCTGGCCGACACCCTGCAGGCGCTGGACGACGACGAGAACTGCCGCGCCATCGTGCTGGCGTCCGGCGTCAGCGCGTTCTGCGCCGGCGCCGACTTCAGCGGCGCCGACCAGGGCGCGGTCGCCAACGACCCGGGCGGCTTCTACGCGCATGCGATGAGGCTCTACCGCAACCGCAAGCCGATCGTGGCCGCGGTGGAAGGCGCCGCCATCGGCGCCGGCATGGGGCTGGCGCTGGTGGCGGACTTCCGCGTGACCTGCGCCGAGGCGCGCTTCAGCGCCAACTTCAACCGGCTGGGCTTCCACCCCGGTTTCGGCATGAGCCTGACGCTGCCGCGCCTGGTGGGCGAGCAGCAGGCCGCGCTGCTCTTCTACACCGGCCGGCGCATCACCGGCACCGACGCCGTCAAGATCGGCCTGGCCGACGAACTGGTGGAAAAGGCGCAGGTCAATGCCCGCGCCATGGCCCTGGCGCAAGAGATCGCCGCCTCCGCCCCGCTGGCCGTGGAAACCACGCGCGCCACGCTGCGCGAAGGGCTTGCCGACCGCATCGCCGAGATCAACCAGCGCGAACTGGCAATCCAGCACGGACAGTTCCGCAGCGAGGACTTCCGCGAGGGTGTCGCCGCCATGGCCGCGCGCCGCGCCCCTGCTTTCAAGCGCCGTTGAAGGAGTGGGCCCGATGAACGAACAAGACACCCGCACCACGCCGGCCGGCCCGCTGGACGGCATCCGCGTGCTGGACCTCACTGCGGTCGTGCTCGGGCCGCTGGCCACGCAGGTGCTGGCCGACTTTGGCGCCGACGTGATCAAGATCGAAGGGCCTGAAGGCGACCTGATGCGCGCCAACGGCGTCTCGCAGCATGCCGGCATGAGCTCGATCTACCTGGCGCTGAACCGCAACAAGCGCTCGGTCGTGCTCGACCTGAAGACCCCCGAGGGCGCCGAGGCGCTGCGCGGGCTGATCGCCAGCGCCGACGTGCTGGTGCACAACATGCGCGTAGCCGCGATCGAGCGGCTGGGCTTCGGCTATGCCGAGGTGGCGCGCATCAACCCGCGCATCGTCTACTGCGTGGCCACCGGCTTCGGCCAGGACGGCCCGCACTGCGACAAGCCGGCCTTCGACGACATCATCCAGGCCGGCTGCGGGCTGGTCGCGCTGGGTTCCACCACCGGCGATCGCCCCGAGTACGTGCCCAGCCTGATCGCCGACAAGACCACCGGGCTGGCCCTGGCCAACGCCGTGCTGGCAGCCCTGCTGTACCGCGAGCGCCATGGCGTCGGCCAGTCGGTGGAGGTGCCGATGCTGGAGACCATGACCGCGTTCGTGATGGCCGAGCACCTGGGCGGCCTGACCTTCGAGCCCGCGCCGGCCGGTGCCGGCTACGCCCGCCTGCTGCAAGGCGGGCGCCGCCCCGCGCCGACCCGAGACGGCTGGATCTGCGCCCTGCCCTACACCGAGCGCCACTGGCAAGCCTTCTTCCGCGCGGTGGGCCGCGACGACCTGGCCGAGCGCTACGAAGTGGCCGACCGCGCGCAGCGCAACGCCAATATCCGCGCGCTGTACGGTCACCTGGCCGAGCTGACGCCGGCGCGCACTACCGACGAATGGATGGCGTTGTTCGAGTCGCTCGACATCCCCGCCACGCCGATCTATGGCCTGGACGCACTGGTCGAGCATCCGCACCTGCGCGCCGTCGGCCTGTTCCAGGAAACGCAGCACCCCACCGAAGGCCCGCTGCGCGAAGTGCGCCCCGCCGCGCGCTTCTCGGCCACGCCGCTGTCGCTGCGCCGTCATGCGCCGGGGCTGGGCGAACACACCGCCGAAGTCCTGCAGGAGCTGGGCCTCGCGCACGGCGTCAGCCAACGATAACGAATCAGCAGGAGACAGGCATGAACTTTGAACTGGACGAAGAACACGGGATGCTCAAGGACCTGGTCGCGCGCTTTGTGCGCGACCAGCTGATCCCGCTGGAACCCGCGGTGCTGGCGCGCGAAGCCGCCGGCGGGCAGATGACGCTGCTGCCGGAAGAGCACGCGCGGCTTGATGCGATGTCGCGCGAACTGGGCCTGTGGGGCCTGGATGCGCCCACGGAGATGGGCGGCGCCGACCTGCCCACGGTGGCGATGGTGGGCGTCAACGAAGAACTTGGCAAGACCATCACGCCCTACGAACTGCCGCCGGACTCGCCCAACCTGCGCATGCTGATGCTGAGCGCCAGCGAGGCCCAGCGTGAGCGCTACCTGGCCCCTTACGCGCGCGGCGAGACCGTGTCGGCCATCGCCATTTCCGAACCCGGCGCCGGCGGCGACCCCGCCATGATGACCACGCGCGCCGAACGCGACGGCGACCAATGGGTGCTGAACGGCCGCAAGATCTGGATCAGCCGCGCAGCACGCGCCGACTGGACCATCGTCATGGCCGTAACCGACAAGGCCAGGGGTGCGCGCGGCGGCATCTCGGCCTTTATCGTCGAGCGCGGCACGCCGGGCTTCAAGGTGGAGCGCCGCATCCCGATGATCGGCGGCGCATCGACTTACGAGGTGGTGTTGGAAGACTGCCGCATCCCCGCCGCGCAGCTGCTGGGCACCGAGGGCCAGGGCTTTGCGCCGATGCAGGCGCGGCTGTCCACGCGCCGCGTGCAGATGGCCGCGTGGTGCATCGGCCGGGCGCAGCGGGCACTGGACATGATCTGCGAGTACGCGCCGCAGCGCCAGACCTTCGGCGCGCCGCTGGCGCAGCGCCAGGCGATCCAGTGGTGGGTGGCCGACGCCGCCACGCGCATCCACGCCTGCCGCCTGATGACCTACGAAGCCGCCAGCCGCATCGACGCCGGCGACGAGGCGCGCACGCAGGTATCGATGATCAAGGTATTCGCCACCGAGATGGCCTGGGACGTGATCGACCACGCCATGCAGACCTTCGGTGCGATGGGCATGACCAAGGAGCTGCCGCTGCAGCAGATGGCCAACGAGACCCGTTTGATGCGCATCTACGAAGGGCCCAGCGAGGTGCACCGCTGGGTCATCGCCCGCGACCTGCTCGGGCTGCGCCGCTAAAGCCCCCCCGTTTATCCCCTTGCACCGGCGGGAACACGCCGGGCTTTCCACGCTCAGGAGACACCATGCAACAGGCTTTCCGTTCCCGCCGCCGCTTCCTCGGACTGGCTGCCGCCGCGCTGGCGGCCATCGGCACCGCTACGCCGCTGGCGGCGCCCGCCGCAGAGTCCGCCGACGCCTTTCCTGCCCGCCCGATCCGCTTTATCGTGCCCTTCCCTTCCGGCAGCGGCACCGACACCACCGCGCGCATGTTCGCCAAGAAGATCGGCGAGCTGACCGGCCAGGGCGTGGTGGTGGAGAACAAGCCCGGCGGCAACGGCTTTATCGGCGTGCAGACCGCGCTGAACGCGCCGGCCGACGGCTACACCGTCTTTATCGGCAGCAATTCCACGCTGTCGACCAATGCCGCCACCTTCCGCAAGCTGCCGTATGACCCGTTGACGGATTTCGTGCCGATCACGCTGCTGTCGCGCGGGCCATGCGTGATCATCGTGCCGGCAAGCTCGCCCTACCGCACGCTGACGGAGCTGCTGGAAGATGCCCGCAAGCGCCCCGGCGCGCTCAACTACGGCACGGGCTCGATCTCCTACACGCTCTACTCCGAGTGGCTCAACGAACTGGCCCGCATCAAGACCACTGCCGTGCCGTACAAGGGCGCGGGCGATGCCATCAACGGCGTGATGGCGGCCAATGTCGACTTCGCCGTGGTGGATGCCACCGGCGCCATCGAACTGGTCCGTGGCGGTAAGGTCCGCGCGCTGGCCTACACCGCGCCGCAGCGCTCGCCGCTGCTGCCGGACGTGCCCTCCATCGTCGAAGCCGGCCTGCCGGACTTCCTGGCCTACAACTGGGTGGCCGCGGCGGTCTCGGCAAAGACCCCGCCGGCGGTGGTGAAGCGGTTGCTGGACCTGTTTGCGCAGGCCGGCAACGCGCCCGACGTGCGCGAGTACTACACGCGCCAGTCGACCAAGCTGATCCTGTCGTCGCCGGCCGAGATGCTGCAGTACCAGAAGGACGAGATCCAGCGCTGGAAGCGGCTGGCGGCGGTGGCGAAGATCCCGCTGCAGTAGTCGCTTCCCCCCCGGGGCCTGACGGCTCAGCGGCTGTGCTCGCGCAGCAGCACCGTCAGGCGCTGCGCCAGCGGCGACAGGTAGGCGCCCTCGCGCGAGATCACGCCGATGTTACGGCGCAGGTCCAGCTCCTCCACGCCCAGCGGCAGTACGCGCAGGCCGTGCTGCATGGCATCGCCGCCTTCATTGGCGATGCTCAGCATCTGCGTACCCTGCATCAGCGCAAACAGCGAACTGCTGCCAAAGTCGATCTCGATGCGCGGCTGCGGCTCCGGCAGGCCGCGCTGGCGGAACGCCGCGTCGACCTGTTGGCGCAGTGTGATATGCCCTTCGGGCAGCAGCCATTCCTGGTCCGCCAGGTCCGCCAGCCGCAGCTTGCGCCGCTGCAGCAAGACATGGCCTTCGTCAGCTACCACCACCAGCCGGTCGTCAAAGAGTGGCTGCACCGCCAGGCCGGTCGATGAGGCTGCCGAAGGCGCCGGCGCCACCGCCACATCCAGTTCCCCCGCCGCCAGCAGGTCCAGCAGGTCGCGCGCCAGCCTGCGGCGCAGCCGCAGCCGTGCCACGGGACGCTCGCGCACCAGTTGCCGGCAAGCGCCAAGGATCATGCTGCCCGGGATCGACGGCGAATAGCCCACGCGCAGGATGCCCTGCTCGCCGGTGCGGATGCCCAGCATCTCCTTGATGCCGTCCTCGTATTCCAGTTGGATGCGCCGCGCCCGCTCCAGGAAGCGCGTGCCTGCGTAGGTGGCGGTCATGCCGTTGGCGGTGCGCTCGAACAGCGGCAGCCCCGCCTGCGTCTCCACCCGCTGCACCGCCTTGGTCAGCGCCGGCTGGCTGATCCCCAGCGCGTCGGCGGCACGGCCGATGCCGCCGTGCGCCGCCACGGCGAGGATGTAGTCGATGTCTCGCGTCTCCATTGCATCACATTCCTGATGGTTATGACTTTATAGCCAACGCGTCATTGTGGTGATGCCTGCCATCTTACAGACTACGGCGCACGAGCACACGTAAAAGCGCTCGCCAGGATCATCAAGCATCAACGGAGACAGCATGGGTTTCGCGTATTTCCTGCGCCGCGCCGCGCGCTACTGGGGCGACCAGCCCGCCATCCTCTACCAGGACCGGGAGGTGACCTATCGCCAGCTGGACGAACGTTCCACGCGCCTGGCCAATGCGCTGCTGGCACTGGGCCTGCAGCCCGGCGACCGCGTGGCGGTGCAGTCGCGCAACCGGCCCGAGCTGGTCGAACTGGAATGCGCGCTGTACAAGGCCGGACTGGTCAAGGCGGCGCTCAACCCGCGCTTCACCGCGGCCGAGGCCAGCGACGTGGTAGAGAACTGCACCCCGCGCGTGCTGATCGCCGGCCCCGGCTACACCGGCTATGCGCGCACCACGGCGGGCTTTGGCAGCATCGAGACCTTTATCGCCATCGGCGATGCGCCGGCGGGCTATGTCGAATATGAAGCGCTGCTGGCCAACGCCGGCACCACGCCGCCGGACATCACCCCTGCCCCCGACGACCTGGCCGTGCTGCATTTCTCGTCCGGATCCACCGGCAAGATCAAGGCTGCCATGCAGAGCTACGGCAACCGCATGGCGGCGCTGCGCAAGATGGTGTCCGGCATGGACCGCCCGGCCCGCCCCGGCGACCGGCTGGCGCTGATCGGGCCGGTCACGCACGCCTCCGGCATGCTGATGCAGCCCTACCTGTACCAGGGCGCCACGCTGGTGCTGTTCGAGAAATTCGAGCCCGCGCACTTCCTGGCGGAGGTGGCGCGGCTGCGCATCACCCACGTGTTCATGGTCCCGGCCATGATCAACATGCTGCTGGCCGAGCCCACGCTGGCGCAGGCCGACCTGTCCAGCCTGAAGACCCTGGCCTACGGTGCCGCGCCGATGGCGCCGGCACGCATTTGCGAGGCCTGGGAACGCATCGGCCCGATCCTGTCGCAGGGCTATGGCGCCAGCGAATCGACCTCCGGCGTGACGCGCCTGTCCACCGCCGACCATGCCGACGCCATCGCCAACCACCCTGAGCGCCTGGCCTCCTGCGGCCGCGCCCTCGGCGAGACCGAAGTGCGCGTGGTCGACGAGCAAGGCAAGGAGGTTGCCGTGGGCGAGATCGGCGAACTGGTGATCCGCGGCGAAGACGTGTTCCACGGCTACTTCAACGAGCCCGCGCTGACGCGCGAGACCGTCATCGACGGCTGGCTGCACACCGGCGACATGGCGCGCGTGGACGAGGCCGGTTACCTGTACCTGGTCGACCGCAAGAAAGACATGATCATCTCCGGCGGCTTCAACGTCTATCCGACCGAGGTGGAAGCCACGCTGTACCAGCACCCCGACGTGCTGGAAGCGTGCGTCATCAGTGTGCCGGACGACACCTGGGGTGAAAGCGTCAAGGCCGTGGTCACGCTGCGCCCCGGGCGCGAGGCCACCGCCCAGCAGCTGATCGCGCACTGCCGCGAGCGCATAGCCGACTACAAGTCGCCGCGCTCGGTGGACTTTGTCGCCGAGCTGCCCAAGAACGCCAGCGGCAAGCTGGCCCGCAAGATCGTGCGCGAACGCTACTGGCAAGGCGTCGGGCGCCGCGTGAATTGAGAACTGAGCTGAAGGAGCCCGCCATGTTCGATCACCTGACCAATCCCGTACTGCTGGAAACCCGCGCCGGCATCCGCCGCTTTATCGACGAAGAGCTGCGCCCGCTGGAACAGGAACTCGGCCTGGGTTCTGAAGACCCATGGCCGCGCGAGACCCTGCGCAAGGTCTGGCGCCGCTCCAGCGAGCTGGGCTTCTACGCCGCCTGCCTGCCGACATCGCTCGGCGGCAAGGGCCTGAACATCCAGGAGCAATGCGCGCTCAAGGCCGACCTGGCCGCCAGCGGCTCCACCCTGGCGGCGCACGTGCTGGGCGACCTGGGCGGCCCGCCGCGCGTGGGCAATATGCTCAAGTACGCCACGCCCGACCAGCTCAAGCGCTACTTCGAGCCCGTGATCCGCGGCGAGAAGTCGACCTGCTTCGCACTGACGGAAACGCATTCCGGCTCCGACGCGCAAAGCATCAGGACCTCGGCCGTGGCCGATGGTGACGAGCTGCTCATCAACGGCGGCAAGCACTACATCAGCGGTGCGCCATTCGCCGACTTTGCCATCGTCATGTGCGTGACCGACGCCACCACCACGCCGCCGGCCATCACCGCGGTGCTGGTCGACCTGGACCTGCCGGGCGTGACGGTGAGCAACGAGTACGTGCCGATGTCGGGCCAGCATATCGACGGCGACATCCGCTTCGAGAACGTGCGCGTGCCGCGCGCCAATATCTTTGGCGGCGAAGGCAACGGCTTCAAGCTGGGCATGTCGCGCATCAACGTGAACCGCCTGCTGCACTGCCCCAGCATGCTGGGTCTGGCCACCAAGGCATATGAGTCGTCGGTGACATACGCCGGCCAGCGCCGCCAGTTCGGCGGGCCGATCGCGCGCTTCCAGGCGATCCAGCACATGCTGGCCGACATGGCCGCCGCGCTGTGGGCCTGCGAAAGCATGATCACGCATACCGCCGCGCTGGCCGATGCCGGCGCCGACCTGCGCATGAAGGCCGCGGCGTGCAAGCTCTTTGTCTCGGAGCGCTGCTTCGAGGTGGCGGACAAGGCCGTGCAGATCCACGGCAATGTCGGCGTCACGCGCGGCCACCCGGTGGAGCAGACCTTCCGCAAACTGCGCATGTTCCGCATCTTCACCGGCACCAGCGAGATCCAGCGCAACACCATTGCGCGCGCTATCCTGGAACCGCTGCAGCAGCAGAAGGCCTGAGCGTGCCGGCGGCACGGTCGCCGCCGGCGAGAAGACCATACGACAAGACCACGGAGACCAAGCATGAACCGCCGAAACTGGCTTGCCACCGCCGGCGCCGCCGCGCTGGGCAGCCTGCTGCTGCCGGCCCGCGCCGCCAATGCATCATCCAGCTACCCCAACCGCCCGATCCGGCTGATCGTTCCGTTTATCGCCGGCAGTACGCCCGACAACGTCGCCCGCACGCTGTCGGCGGAGATGGGCAAGAAGCTCGGCCAGCCGCTGGTGGTCGAGAACATGCCCGGCGCCGGCGGCATCATCGGCGCCAGTGCGCTGCGCCGTGCCGCGCCCGATGGCTATACGCTGGGCATCCTGGCCAATACGCACGTGATCAACGTGCACATGTACCGCAAGATGCCGTATGACCCGGCGCAGGATTTCACGCCGATCACGGCCCTGTCGGGCGGACCGTCCGCGCTGGTGGTGCCCGTTTCGTCGCCCTACAAGACCGCTGCCGAACTGATCGCCGCCATGAAGAAGGCGCCGGGCAAGTTCAACTACGGCTCCGGCGGCAAGGGCAGCATCGCCCATCTTGCGGTGGAAACCATGCTGCACCAGACCGGCTGCGACGCCGTGCACATCCCTTACAAGGGTGCGCCGGAGATCATCACCGCCATGCTGACCGGACAAACCCAGTTCGGCATGCCCGTGCTCGGCACCGCGACACAGTACGTACGCAATAACCAGGTCAGGGTGCTTGCCGTCACTGCGGCCGCACGCTCGCCGTTTTTCCCGGACGTGCCGACCATGGCCGAAGCCCTGCCCCCGGGCTTTGTCATCGACAACTGGAGCGGCCTGTTCGCACCGGCCAACTTCCCGGCCGAACTGGCGCAGAAGCTGCACGCCGCGATCGGTGCCCTGCAAAGCGCCGGCGTGTTCGATGCCCAGCTCAAGGCCAATGCCGGCGAGCTGCGCCGCAGCGCCTCGCCAGCACAGTTCGCCACCTTGGTCGCCAGCGACAACGCGCGTTACGGCGACCTGATGAAGTCGATCGGCATGGTTGGCGACCTGGGCTGAGCGTCCTGCCCGCCCCGCGCCGCACGCTACCTTCCGCGCGTGCGGCACCCCTTCTTCCCTTCTCCCCCCAAGGCCCTGTATGAAGCCAGAATGGTCCTGCCTCAAGGACGTCACCATCATCGACGTCAGCCAGTTGCTGCCCGGTCCGCATGCATGCAGCCTGCTGCGACAACTAGGCGCGGATGTGATCAAGGTGGAGCAGCCCGGCACCGGCGACACCGCGCGGCAGCTTGGTCCAACGGTGTTTGCGCAGTTCAACCGCGGCAAGCGCTCGATTGCGCTGGACTTGAAGACCGATGCAGGCCGTGAGGCCTTCCTTGACCTGGTGCGCAATGCCGATGCCGTAGTGGAAGGCTTCCGCCCCGGCGTGATGGCGCGGCTTGGGCTGAGCTATGAAGCGCTGGCGGCGGTCAATCCGGCTATCGTGCTGTGTTCGGTCTCTGGCTTTGGCCAGACTGGCCCGTATGCCAGCCACGCCGGGCATGACCTGAACTACCTGGCGCTGGCTGGATATTGGGCGACGCCGGTGCAGGTGCACGATACGGTCTCGCGCCCGCGCGTGCGGGTGTCGGATTACGCCGCATCCGGTTACGCGGCGCTGTCGCTTGCGGTGGCGATCATGAGTGCGCGCCAGAATGGACAGGGTCAACATCTGGACGTCTCGATCCATGACGCGATCCTGTCGTGGACCGCCCATGGCGCCTGGGCCGCGCGCGGGCATGAGGCATCGCCCCAAGCATCCCCTACCGTGATGCCGGAGAACGATCTCTTCGAAACACGTGATGGCCGGCATCTGGCGATGGGCATCCTGGAGAACAAATTCTGGGTCAACCTGTGCGAGGCGCTGGGCGATGAGTTCCCTGCCCTGCGCGATCCGCGCTTTGACACGCGTGGTGTGCGGTACGGGCACAAGGTTGAGGTCAATGACCTGATGGCAGCGGTGTTCCGCACGCGCAACCTGGCCGAGTGGGAGGCGTTCTTCGGGCCGCTGGATATTCCGTTCTCGCCGGTGCTGGGGGCGACGGCGCTGTTTGAGGATCCGCATGTACAGGCGCGGGACGTGGTTCGGCCGGTGCCCGGGGAAGGCGGGATTGCTGTGAATTTTCCGGTGAGGTTCTCGCTGGGGTTGCCGGAGGGGGAGGATTTTGTGGCTCAGGTGGGGGAGCACAATGCGGATCCCCAATCCTCTAACCCCACAAATACCTAGCATGACCGTTCAGTCGCGCGCCGACGTCCCTTTCAGCCGCTTGAGGAACCACCGGGCGGCGGGGCCCGGCGGCGCGTCCTTGCGATACACGGCAAACATGGCAATCGGTGGGGTCCGGGGCTGAAAGCTCTCCAGTCTCAGTGGCACCAGCGTGCCCTGGTCGAGATCCGGCTGCACCATTGCCACGGGCATATGTCCCCAGCCAAAGCCGGCGCGCAGGAATGCATGCTTCGCGCCAAGGTCGGCCAGGCGCCAGGTCAAAGGGGAGAACACGCCGTAGGCCCTTCCCTCGCTTAGCGTGGTCCGGTCCGTGAGCACCAACTGGACGTGATCCTCCAGTTCGGCTGCCCGGATCAGCCTCTTCCTTGCCGCCAGCGGATGCTGCGGCGCCACGACCGTGACCATTGGCACATCGAGCAGCTTTTCGGCTTCCAGCGCCTGCGGAACCACCGGCATGGAGCCGCTGATGCCAAGCCGGCAAACGTTCTCGAGCACCGGCCGCAGGACTGCCCCCAGCGCCTCGACGTACAGGCGCAGCGGCGTATGGGGAAAGGCTTCGCGAAACTCCCCCACGGCCCCGGTCAGCGAAGCCATCGGATACATCACGTCCACGACCACTGACAACTCGGGCTCCAGCCCCTCCGCCATGGCGCGTGCCTTGGACTTGAACCCATCCATGCCGCTCACCACCAGGCGCGCTTGCGCCAGCAGGGCGGTGCCCTGCTCCGTGAGGCGCGGATAGCGGCCACCCCGGTCGAACAGGCGCACGTCGATCTGCGCCTCCAGGTTGGCCAGCGTATGGCTCACCACCGACTGCGCGCGCCGCAGCTTGCGGCCCGCCGCGGAGAAGCTTCCTTCGTCGGCGGCGGCAATAAAGGTGCGCAACTGGTCCAACGAGACGCCATCGAGCATGTATCTACTCCATAGATGGATAACATCTACAAATATAGGCTACCAAGATGGATGTCAAGCGCCTACTCTCCCCTCATGCCATCTGCAAGGCCGCTTCTCCACTCTCTCCATCGAGGACCCATCATGAACTCCAAGCAAAACCTGTCGCATTCATCCCTTCCACTGATCGGCCGCATCCTTGTCGCCGCCATCTTCCTTGTCAGTGGGGTTGGCAAGCTGATAGCGCCGGGTGCCACCCTGGCCTACATCACATCGCTCGGCCTGCCTGCGCCGACGCTGGGCTTCGCCGGCGCGCTGGTGCTCGAACTGGCAGGCGGCGCACTCCTGATTGCCGGCTATCGCACGCGCGCCGTCGCGGCAATGCTTGCCGTCTACTCCGTGGCAACCGCGCTGATCTTCCACCACGCGCTCGGCGACCAGAACCAGATGTTCCACTTCCTGAAGAACCTGGCCATGGCCGGCGGGCTCCTGCAACTGGTGGCCAACGGCGCTGGCGCGTTCAGCCTGGACGAACGCCACACGACGTCCACACGGCTGGCCCACGCCAACTGATCTCGGTCGATACGGCCTTCGCTGCCGAAGGGCTGGCAGGCTCCACAGGGGAACATCATGAACAACGCCGCAGCACTACTGACCCAGCATTTCGAATCGCTTGTGGACAATCACGAGCGGTGGAAGGAACTGATTGCCGACGACATCGTGTGGAATCTTCCCTACGCGCCGAGCCTGGGCCACCCGCGTCAACTGGCTGGCAGGGAAGCCGTCATCAGGCATGCCCAGTGGTTCATCAGCGAGGTATCCGGCTTCCGCTTCTACGATGCGCAGGTCTCGGCACTGGCCGATCCAGGAATGTCCGTCGGCGTGGTGCGTGCCAAAGGCCTGATCCGATCGACCGGCCGGCCCTATGAACAGGAATATGTCGTCTTCCTGACCGTCAGGAACGGCAAGATCGCGCACCTTCGCGAGTACTTCAACCCGGTTCAGGCCGCAGTGGCGCTAGACGCGCCCATCGCGGTGGACTATGCAAGGAGCATCTGATGAAAGCCATACAAGTCGACGCATTCGGCGGCCCGCAGAATCTGGCACTCCGCGAAGTCGCGGATCCTCGCCCGGGCGACAATGAGGTGCTTGTCGACATCATGTCGACGTCGGTGAATCCCATCGACTGGAAGATCGTGTCCGGAGCAATGCGCAGCGTGATCCCGGTACCGCTACCGTTCACGCCCGGCGCCGATGCTGCCGGCACGGTGATCGCGGTGGGACGCAATGTCACGACCTTCGCACCCGGTGACGAAGTGATGGGGTTCATCGGGATTGCCGGGGGCTACGCGACCCGCGCCGCCGTCAGCGCGGAGCGGCTTGCGCGCAAGCCAGGGAATGTGCCGCTGATTGAAGCCGGGGCAATCCCGACCGTCGCACTGACCGCATGGCAGGCGCTGTTCGAACATGGCGGCCTTCGTACAGGACAGAAGATCCTCGTCCATGCCGCGGCCGGCGGTGTCGGCAGCGTAGCGGTTCAGCTGGCCGCCCTGGCCGGCGCCGAGGTGATCGGCACCGCCTCCGCTGCCAACCTCGACTACGTGCGTAGCCTGGGCGCAACCGCCGTGATCGACTATGGCGCGGAGGATTTTGCCCGCCGGGTCGCGCAGGCGGATATGGTTCTCGACCTGGTCGGTGGCTACACGCAGGAGCAATCGTGGTTGGTCCTCAAGCCCGGCGGCGTCCTCGTCTCCAGCGTCAGTCAGCCAGACATACTGCGCTGCCGTGCGTCAGGCGCGGAGGGCAAACGCTTCTCCACCCGTCCTGACGGCCAGCAGCTCGCAGAGATCGCTGCCCTGTATGCGTCGGGCAAGCTGCGCACGCAGGTCGATTCGGTCTTTCCGCTTGACGAAGCATCGCACGCGATGAGCAGAAGCGTGACCGGGCATGCAAAAGGCAAGATCATCATCCAGATGGCGGATCAGCGATAACCGATAGCCGGGGGGGGCGCGCTCATGGCAGCGCGACACTCATGCCCCCATCGACCATCACCACGGCGCCGATGATGTAGCTGGCCTTGTCCGATGCCAGGAACGCGATCACTTGCGCGATCTCCACGGGCGGCGCGGCGCGGCGAATCTACGCATTCTTTCCATGCTCGGCCAGGAACGCAGGCCCGTCGGCGTGGATATGGTTGGTGATGTTCGCCACCACATCGCCAGAGCCCACTGCATTGACGCGAATCCCATGCTCGATGGCTTCCAGGGACAGCGCACGCGTCAGCTTGGCCAATGCTCCCTTCGAGGCGGCATAGGCGGCGATCGTCGGGAGGGCCTGGCGTTCGCATCGCTTCGATGTTCACTCAGTGATTTCCCACTCGCCTGAGTTGCCGCAAGCTTCGCTCGCCTCTTCCGAATGCGACGTCTCTTATCGCCTGCATGACGTCGGCAGGAAATACTGGTCGCGTTATCGACGAGTGATGCGGCCTATTCGCTCCGGCCAGTTCCGGTCGAATAGATGCAGACGCACGCGGGGCGTGGGCGCCCTGCTACAGCCCGAAGAACTTACAGCGAGCACCCCATCCAATGTCCTTTGCGTTACCAGTGCGGCCATAGGCGTGGTCAGGGATCATGGTTTATTGGGAATTATGGGATCGCAATAATTATTGAAATTCAATAATTCCAAATAAGTGCACTATGCCAAACATCTATCGCCGCCCCGCTCTGGCCGACCGGATGACCCGGCAATTGCTGCGCCCTAGGGTCTTGGACGAAGGGTTGCGCTCCGGCCTATTCCTGTCCGGACTGCGGCGCACCGGCAAGACGACATTCTTGATCAATGACCTCGTCCCGGCTCTTGAGGCAGACGGGGCGATCCTGATCTATGTGGACCTGTGCCACGCTGGCACAGGCGCTGGCGGAAGTGGTCGACAAGGCGAAGACCAACGTTGTCCTGATCGTAGATGAGGTGCAGCATGCCATTACATCCGAGGAGGGCAACCGGATGCTGCTGGCGCTCAAGGCTGTGGGTGGGCGTACGTCAGCTAGATCGGAGGTGTCAGGAATTCTGTGTGCTGAGGTCGGTTAAATAGATCTCAGCGTAGGGCGTTGATGAAGCGGTCACCGAAGAGAATGGCGAACTGGTTGGCCGCTTGTTTCCAGGTGATGGGCGGCATCTTCCAATCTTTCTCGATGTTGCGCAAGGCCAGGTACAGCAGCTTGCTGGCGGCTTCGTCGCTGGGGAAGTGGCCCCGGTTCTTGACGATCTTGCGCAACTGCATGTGCATGCTCTCGATGGCATTAGTGGTGTAGATGATTCTGCGCACTTCCGGCGGATAGGCGAAGAACGGGATGACCTGCTCCCATTGCCGCCGCCACATGTCGGCCACCGTCGGGAATTTGCGGCCCCAATCGCTGCCGGCAAAGGCATCCAGCGCAGTGGCAGCGGCATCGGCCGTGGCAGCCTGGTAAATCGGCTTGAGTGCGGCCGCCAGACCCTTGCGATCCTTCCAGCTCGCCAGGTTGAGCGAGTTGCGGATCAGGTGGACGATACAGGTCTGGATTTGCGCGCCCGGGTAGACGGCCTCGATGGCCTGGGGGAAGCCGCGCAGGCCATCGACCACGGCGATCAGGATGTCCTCCAGGCCGCGGTTCTTCAGCTCGTTGAAGACCTTGAGCCAGAACTTGGCGCCTTCGGTCTGCTCGATCCACAGGCCGAGGACTTCCTTGCGCCCATCGGCGCGGATACCCAGCGCGAGGTACACCGCCTTGTTCCTGACGGTGCCTTCGTCGCGGATCTTCAGGCGCAGCGCGTCGAAGTAGACAATGGGGTACATCGCCTCCAGCGGGCGCTGCTGCCATTGTTCGACCTCGGCCAGCACTTCGTCGGTGATGGTGGAAATCAGGTCGGGCGAGACCTGCAGGCCATACAGTTCCTGCAAATGGCCCTGAATCTCACGCACGCTCATCCCGCGTGCATACATGCTGATTACGTGGTCGTCGAAGCCGGACAGCCGGCGTTGGTACTTGGCGACCAGTTGCGGCTCGAAGGTGGCTTGCCGGTCGCGCGGAATGTCCAGTTCCAGCTCGCCGTTGGGCGTGAGGACGGTCTTTGCACTGCTGCCGTTGCGGTGATTGCCGCTCTTGCCTTGCTTGGCCTCGCTGGCCAGATGGTGCGTCAGTTCGGCGGCAAGCATACGCTCGGCCAACTGCTTCTTGAGCAGGCCGGCCAAGCCTGATTCACCGAGAATCGACTCGGCGTCCTTGTTCTGTACCTGAGCCAGTAGTTGATCGATCAACTCATCCGGAAACAGCTTCGGTGCGCTCGATTTCTTGCTCTTCTTGGTCATGCTTGTTGTTTCGGTCATAAGGGCGTTTCTTTCGATATCGTCTCATGACCTCAACACACAAGAAATCTGACAGGCTCGCTAGATCGTCAGATAGGCAGCCAGTTCGATCAGCTGACAGCCCTTTCACGCTTCACCGCTAGTACGGTCTCACCGCTGCGGCTCCTGTTGCTTGTCGCCGCACGCGTTGCGCAAGTGCACATCCCCGTCGTGACGATGTATGTGCAATTCGGCGTTCTCTCGCATGGCCACCTCCCACCCCGCAGCGATTGCCGCTTCCATGGTCGGAAATCTCTGGGTTTTTATATTGAGGCCGCCGAATTCCAATGCCCAACCATCTTCTGCGGGTAGAACGCGAATGATCCGCGATTGCATAATGACCCCTCTCTAAGTTTCCCGCGACATACAGCGGGCGTCGCGTACTGTCGAGCAAGAACATGCTCCCGCGGACATGCGTGGCTGGGTAAGAGCCGGGATCATCCGGGAGGAACCGCATCGAGGGTACGTCATGCATCGCTGTACCTGCGTCAACGAACACACGAGCAAGACTGCTGCTGCATGGGCGGGCACCTTTCGGTGCCATACGAGCAGAAGACGCAGCAATCACCGGCCTTGGGCCTTAGCACCGCGTGGCAGCGCTCGCACTCATAGCACCACTGGCAGGCATCAATGGGCATGGTTTCTTCTTTTGCATGCGCGCACTTGGGGCAGGTGATGATTGACTGCAGCTTGACGGCGCTCATCATTTCTCTTTGCCTCACGGCCGATGGGCAGTAGACGGTCACCGTGCCTGGCAACCCGATCTCCGGCGTTGCCCATCGCAACGCAATCCGTCCTTCCCGTATGTGCCGTTTAGGCGTAGCCTAGGTCCGTACCAAGGTACGGAGTCAAGCGATGGACCACACACTAACAATCGGGAAGCTGGCCAAGGCGGCTGGTGTTGGCGTGGAGACGGTACGTTACTACCATCGGTGCGGCCTGCTGCCGGTGCCGGAGCGTGCCTATGGCGCCATTCGACAGTATTCGCAACAGAGCTTGCAGCGGCTTCATTTCATTCGCCAGGCCCAGTCGCTCGGGTTCACCCTGGATGAAGTCCGGGTACTGCTGCGACAGAACGATGGCGGGACGTGCAGCACAGCCCGCGCACTGGCCGAGCAAAAGCTCAGTCTTGTGGAGGAAAGATTGAAGGATTTGCGACGATTGCGAGCGGAACTGAAGAATCTCATTGGGCAATGCCACGCCAATGGCAATGAGGCTTCTTGTCCCTTGATTGACTCTTTGTCCGCCAACATCGGTAGAGAGGCTTAGGATCGGACCTGATACGACATGCAACGGAAAGGTGGGCCGGCCAACGGCAAACAGCGTGACAAGTGGTCCGGCGCGGACAAGCCGCGTTGAGGCTGGCGCACCTGTGGGCGGCGAGCCGGACGAAGCCTCGTCAGGCCGGGCGCCCACAGGCTGTCTTCAGTTCACCGTAACACCCCCAATCCCCTGTACCGCCTGCTGCCAGCGCGTGCGCTCTTCTTCCAGCACGCGGCCCGCTTCCGCCAGCCCCGTGCCGGCAGGCTCCCCTCCCTGCTCCCGCAACAGCGCAGCCATCTGCGGGGTCTTCACGATCTTGACGATTTCCGCGTTCAGGCGCTGCAGGATATCCGGGGGCGTGCCCGCCGGGGCATAGACTGCATGCCAACCCACCATCGACTCCAGCGCCGGCATGCCCTGCTCGGTGAAGGTAGGGACTTTAGGCAGCAGGCTGGAACGGTCCTTTCCGGCAATGGCCAGGCCGCGGATCTTGCCGGCATCGATCAGGGGCTTGGCGGAGCCGGGTTCACCGAAGCCGGCCACCACCTGCCCGCTGGCGAGATCGTTCATGAAGCTGCCCTTGTAGGGAACGTGGACCAGGTCGATACCGGCCTTCTTGTTCAGATACTCGCCTGCGATATGCGCCGAGGAACCGGTACCGAAGGACGCAAACGCGAGCGACCCGGGGTTCTGCTTTGCATAGGCCACGAACTCCTGCAGCGTCTTCGCGGGCACCTTCGCGTTGACCAGCAGGATCAGGGATCGCTTGACCACCTGAGAGACCACCACCACGTCTTTCTTGGCATCGTACGGCAGGCTCTTGTAGGTCAGCGGATTGAGCACGATCGGGCCGGAGATGGAGTAGAGCAGCGTGTAGCCGTCTGGCGCGGCCTTGGCCACCGCGTCCGTGCCGATGATGCCCGAGGCCCCCGGCCGGTTCTCGACCACGATGGACTGTCCAAGCGCGGCGCCCAGCTTCTGGGCGAGCGGGCGCGCGATCGCATCGGGGCCGCCGCCCGGCGGATAAGGCACGATCAGCTTGATGGGCCTGGCCGGGTAGCCCGATGTGGATTCGGCTGCGATGGCAGGCACCACGGTGCAGGCGAACGTGATCAGACCCGCAACGAGGCGGCCGGCATGGCTTGACTTGAACATTTTGTCTCCTGGTTGGCGCTCTGGCGGCGCTCGCTATGCGGTTGACCGGGGCTATGCCGGCGGCTGATCCGATAACAGGGCTTGCGTGCGCAAGCGTGCGGCTTCGTATTCCCTGCATGTGGTGGCGATCAAGGCAGCCACGCTGCCAACGTCGGATACCCCTGAAACGGTATGTCCGGCGCTCCAGATATCGCTCCAGCGTTTGGGCTTGTCGTGCGCCTTTCCCCCGCCGAAGCGGGCCTTGGCTTCTTCAAACGTGACCGACTCGTCCAGCCCGTCAGCGTCGAGGCCCGCGGCCTCGATGGAAGGTCGCAGCATGTTGGTATCGAGCCCTGTGAACGCGCGCGTGCGCAGCACGTCGTCGAGGCGACTTGCCACCACCATCTCCTTGTGGCGTGCATCTGCCATGCTTTCCGCGGTGGCGATGAACTTGGTGCCCATATAGCCAAGGTCGCAGCCCAGCACCCGGGCAGCCCACAACGCGTGGCCGTCCGAGATGCCACCGGCCAGCACCAGCGGCCCGTCGTAGAAAGCCCGGACCGCACGCGCGAAGGCCATCCCGTTGGCCCATCCGGTCTGGCCGCCCGCGCCGGCACTGAGCAGCACCAGTCCGTCGGCGCCGGCCTGCAGCGCCTTCTCGGCGTGCGCGACCGAGGCTACGTCTGCCAGCACCATGCACCCGACGTCGTGCAACGGCCCGACCACCGCGGCTGGAGACCCCACGCTGGTGATGACCATTTCCACCCGATGGCGCACCAGGCAGGCCAGATCGTCCTGCAGCCGCGGCTGGCGGATGATCAGGTTGGGGCAGAACGGCGCCGGCTCGGCTTTGCCCGCTTCTCGCTCATCGAGGTCGGCGCGGATGGTCGTCAGCCACTGATCGAGTTCCTCCACCGTGCGCGCGTTGGCGGTCGGGAAGGCACCGACCACGCCGTTGCGGCAGGCAGCGGTCACCAGCGCCGGTCCGCTGATGCGCAGCATGGGCGCGGCGATCAGCGGCAGGCGCAAGCGCGGCCACGGCAGCTCCAGCCCGCCGGTTGCAATGGCGGACCTCATCGGCCCCGCCATTGCGGCTTGCGCTTTTCCGCGAAAGCGGCCAGGCCTTCCCGCCGGTCTTCGGAATCCAGGGCACGCGCGGCGATCGGGGCCTGCTTCTGCCAGGCCTCCTCGTCGGTCCAGTCGGCGCTGAGGCGCATGATTTCCTTGCTCGCGGCCATGGCGAGCGGCGCGTTGACCAGCAAGCCCTCGGCGAGCGTGATGGCTTCCTGCAGCGCGGTGCCCGGCTCCACCAGACGGTTGGCGAGTCCGTGCTGATGGAAGAAGGCGGCGTCGCGGATCTGGCCAGACAGCGCCAACTCCATCGCGATATGGTAGGGAATGCGGCGCGGCAGCCGGAACAGGCCGCCGCCTACCGCCACCACGCTGTGGCGCACTTCCGGCAGGCCCATGAGGGCATTGCGCGCGGCCACGATCAGGTCGCAGGACAGGCAAAGCTCCAGCCCGCCGCCCACCGCATAGCCTTCCACCGCCGCGATCAACGGCTTGCGCGGCGGGCGGCGGAACAGCCCGAAGCCGCCGCGGTCGTCGGTGGTGGCGCGCTCGCCGCGTGCCACGGCCTTCAGGTCCGCGCCGGTGGAAAAATTGCCATCGCTGCCAGTGAGGATGCCGATGAACAGGCTCTCTTCGTCATCGAGCAGGTCCATCGCGGCATTCATCTGCACCGCGGTTTCGGCATCGCACGCATTCTTGACCTGCGGGCGGTTGATGGTGACGATGAGCAGCGGACCGCGCCGCTCTGTCAGCACCTTGGGAGTATCGTCGTTCATGCGCACCTCACTGGGCAAAGGAGAAGCCGCCGTTGACCGGATAGGTCTGACCGGTGATCCAGGCACTGGCATCCGAAGCCAGGAAGAGCACCATGTTCGCCACGTCCTCGGGGCGCCCCGGCCGGCGGATGACGTACTTCTCCATCATCTTCTTCAGCCTGTCAGGATCGTCGGCCAGGCGCTTTTCGATCGCAGGAGTCGCCGTGGCCGCGATCGCCACGGTGTTGGCCGTGACCTGATAGCGCCCGAGCGTGCGGGCAATCGCGCGCATGAAGCCGGCAGCCCCTGCCTTGGCGCCGGAATAGATCTCAAGGCCCGGTTCGCCCACGCGTCCGGCATCGGAGATGATGGTGATAATGCGGCCGCGCTTGCGCTCGATCATGTCGGGGATGCAGGCGCTGGCGCAGTGGATCACCCCGTAGAAATTGACCTCGATCGCGCTGTTCCAGGCCTCTCGCCCATGCTCCCAGAACGGCTTGCGCACGTCTGGCGACGGCGTCGCGCCATGGTTGCCGGCATTGTTGACCAGCACGTCGATGGGGCCGGCAAGTTCGCGTGCCTGCGCAACCATGCGCCTGACACTGTCGGCATCGGACACATCCGCCTGCACCGCAAACGCGTTGCCGCCGGCGTCCCGGATCGATTGCGCGACGGCTTGCGCGCGTTCGGCAAAGTAATCGTTGACGATCACCGCGGCAGCGCCGTGCCCGGCGAAGTGCCGGGCGATCTGCTCGCCCACACCCTGTCCGGCGCCTGTCACCAGCGCCACCTTGCCTTCGAGACTGAGTAGGTCGTTCATACGCGCCGCTCCTGTCCTTTCCAATAGGGATCCCGCAGTTCGCGCTTCAGGAGCTTGCCCATGGTGTTGCGCGGCAATTCCTGCATGAATTCGATACGGCGCGGCCGCTTGTACGAAGCGAGATGCTCCGCGCAGTGGGCCAGCACCTCATGCTCGCCGACGCGATGGCCGGGCTTGAGTTCGCAGAAGGCAAGCACCTGCTCGCCGAACTCGTCGTCGGGGATCCCGATCACCGCGGCGTCCAGGATGGAGGGATGCCTCAGCAGCGCCGCCTCGATCTCGGCCGGATAGATGTTCACGCCGCCGGAAATGATCATGTCCTTGGCGCGGTCGGTGATGAAGATGTACCCGTCCTCATCGAGATAGCCGACATCGCCGACGCGGAAGAAGCCCTCGGCGTCAACCGTGTCGGGGCCGAGCGGCGGCGCATTCAGGTAGTTGCGGATGGTCACCGGCGTGCGGATCCACAGTTCGCCGCGCTGGCCTGCCGGCAGGCAATGTCCTTGCGCGTCCCGGACCTGCACGATGACATGCCGGTGCGGCTTGCCGCTGGAACCCGGCTTGATGCGCTGCATCTCTGGCGGCAGCCGGGAAATCATGCCGACCTCGCTGGCGCCGTAGCCTTCCTGCAGGGTATCGGCGCCGAAGTAGCCGAGAATCCATTCCTTCAGCCCGTAGGGCACGGGAGCGGCCCCGATGCTGAGGCCACGGATCGACGAGACATCGTAGCGGGCCAGCACTTCGGCAGGCAGCGCCGCCAGGCGCTTGTACATGGTGGGCACGCCGGTCCAGGTAGTGACCTTGTGGCGGGCAATCAGTTGCAGCGTCTCTTCCGGCAGGAAGCGCCGCTGCAGTACGGTCTTGCCGCCACGACGCACGCACGCCCAGAACTGGGACGGGCCGGAACCGTGGTGGGCCGGCATGTTGATCAGGCTGACGCTCTCGCCGGCGCCGCCGCGGTAGGCCTCCACGGACTCGCGGTACTCGCGCATCGTCTGGGGATCGGTGCCGCGATGCATCGTCACCCCCTTGGGCAGCCCGGTGGTGCCTGAGGTGTAGATGATCAGCGGGGGCTCGGCCTGCGCATGGAGTGGTACATCGCTACTTTCGAGCAAGACGCTGTATGGCAGGAATCCGTCGGCGGGCGCGTCGATCGAGATGGCAAGCTTGATGGGCAACGCATCCAGCACGGGCTTCAACGCGGACGGATCGGCATCGTCGCAAAGGAACACCGTTGCCCTGCTGTCAGCCAGCACGTGGCGGCATTCTTCCGGTGTCAGCCGCCAGTTCAGCCCGAGCATCGTGCTGCCCAGCTTGGCTAGCGCACCGGCAACGATGGCCCATTCGAGCCGCACCTGGGTGCGCAGCACGACGATGTCGCCGGCACCGACCCCGCGTTCCCGCAATCCATGCGCGACGCGGTTGGCTACCTCGTTAAACGCCGCCCAGGTCAGGCTGCGCTCTCCTTCGACCAGGGCGACATCGTCGGGTTTTTCCGCCGCCCATCGTTCGATTCCAATCAGCATTGCTTGGTCCATGTCTCCTTACCTCGGCGATGTCGGGCGGGGTTGTTGCTGCTGCCCGAACCACAACTTGCTTGTTGTCGGACAAGAATATGTATTTGCTTGTTCATCAGCAAGTAAGTGTATTCCCGGATTCCGCCGCGAAGGGCGCTCACTAAACTGGGCAGGGTTATCCAACTACTCGCGCCACCCCGAGTGGCGCATTCGCCATGACCCTGCCCTTACTGAAACCTGCGCTCTACCGCGCGCAGGGCACGCCGGCGCTGCCGGAACACCCCGCCCTGCTCGGCGGAACATGCCGCTGCGGCCATGTCTTTTACCCGTGGCAAAGCTATGGCTGCGAGCGCTGCGGCGCCACCGGCGACGCGCTGACGCCCGTGGCCCTGAGCGGACGCGGTCGGGTGGAATCCAGCGCGGTGGTGCATCTCCACGCCTCGCCAGCGCGGCAGGCGCCTTTCACGGTCACCGCGGTGAGGCTGGAAGACGGCCCCCTGGTGCGCACGCTTGCGCTCGGGAGCGAAGCTGGCCAGGGGACTGGGGGAACGAGGCTGGTGCCGGGCGATGCCGTCGTCGCAGTGCTCGCCGAGGTGTTGGACGGGCAGCAGGAAGGCAGCACGCAAGCGCGCGCGCTGGATCTTCGCTTTGTTCGCGTCGCCTGAACCGGAGGAACGGATCCCATGAGCGTTGCACTCACCACCCTTCGCCCGGTCTATGTCATCGGCATCGGCTTTCATCGCTACCAGCCGCTGAGCGAAACACCTTACGTTCAACTCGGGCTCACCGCCGCCCGCGCCGCGCTGGCCGATGCCGGCGTACCGTGGGAAGGCGTCCAGTCCGCCTATGTCGCCACGGCCTTGCTGCCGATGGCCGCCGGCCGGCCCATGCTGCGGCACCTCGGCGCCACCGGCATCCCCATCGTCCATATCGAGAACGCCTCTGCCTCCGGTTCGGCGGCATTTCGCCAGGCCTGCCTGGAAGTGGCGACGGGTCTCACTGACATGTCCCTCGCGCTTGGCGTCGACAAGCCGCGCACGCAGGGGCGCCCCGAACGCGCGGAACACCAGACTGGCATTGCCAGCCTGGCCGACGACGCCATCGTGCCATTCACGCATTTTGCGCTGCTGGCCGATGCCTACGCGCACCGCAACCGCGTGGCGGTCGAGGACATTGCCCTGGTGGCGGTGAAGAATCACCGCAACGGCGCCAGCAATCCGTTCGCACAGCGGCAGAAAGCACGCACGCTGGATGAGATCCTGGCGGGCAAGCCCATTGCCGGCAGCTTTACCGCGCTGCAGTGCACGCCGGTCGGAGAAGGTTCGGCCGCCGTCATCGTGGCTTCGGAAGCGGCACTCAGACGCTACGGCGTGGATCCGGGCCGGGCCATCCGGGTGCTGGCCTCGGCCGCGGGAAGCCAGCGCGTGTACGACGATCCTGCGCGCTATGACACGCTGCTGACGCAGGAAACGGTGCACCGGGCCCTGGCCGATGCCGGCGTTTCGCCACGGCAGCTCGATGTGGTCGAACTGCACGACGCTTTTACGGTAGAGGAACTGGAGTACCTGGAAGCGATTGGCGTGTGCGATGAAGGCCATGCCATGCCGCTACTCAAGGAAGGTGCGTTCGACATTGGCGGCCGTTGCGCCGTGAGCCCGTCCGGCGGGCTGATCGCCATGGGCCACCCGATCGGGCCCACCGGGATCGGGCAAGTAGGCGAGATCGTGCGGCAACTGCGGCACGAGGCCGGCGACCGGCAGCAAGCTTCTGCCCGTTACGGGCTGGCCCACATGGTCGGCCTGGGCGCCGTCTGCTACGCGCACGTGCTGGCGCGCCCCTGAAGCACGCTGCAGCGCTGCGTCATGCCGTCGGGTCAGGACGCAGCGCGCGCGCCATCGTGCCCACCAGGGCATCCCGCACCTGGGCGGGATTGGCATGCGGCGATCCCAGCAGGAACTGCGCCGAGATGCCGCGCAGCGCGCCAAGTATGACGATGGACTCCGCCACGGGGTCGACATCGGCCCGGATCTCCTGCTTGCGGATGCCGATGCGCAGATGCCCCTCGAAGTACGCCAGCGACGCGCAGTTGAACTGATCCAGCGCGACAGCGAGCGCCCCGCCCGAGACAAAGGCTTCGGTGAACATGATGTACAGCGCGCGGGTGGCGCAGTCGTGGCTCGCGGCCCGGTCGATGTAGAGCCCGACCACGCCGAGAATGGCATCGAGGCCCGGCCGCCACGGACCTGCGGCGTTTCGCGCCGCACGGAAATTCCTTCCGATCCGTCCCACCAGCGCCGTCAACAGGCCTTCCTTGTTGCCATAGTGGTGGGCCGGCAGGCCCCGGCTGTAACCCGCCCGTTCGCCGACCTCGCCCAGGGTCGTCCCCGTCACGCCTTTCTCGCTCACCAGTTCCATGGCGCTCTGGAGAATGCGGCGTTCCGCTTCTTCCCTGCGGTCGCTTTGCTTGCGGCGTTGCCTGGCGGGAGGCGCTTCGATTCCGGAGGGGCTGTCCATGTGACTGATAGGCGATCGTTTGAAACTTGCTTGTCAGCCAGGATGATACTTCAGGCGTGCCCCTGGTTCCTCCCCCACCTGTAGCGATCTCTACGCTATTGAAGCGCAGCGTACGGGCATCTAACATGCCGCCATGCCTGCCCTTGCCGTGTGCCTTGCCAAAGCCGGTGCCTTCGAGTCCGGCGCATGCTGTTTTTTTACGGCGTGGTCGTCACGGACTTCCCCTGGCTCAATGAGAAGACCGGGATACGGACGCCATTGCGATGCGCACACGTGAAGACCCGGCCATGACTGTCAGCAGAGGCTGGCTTGCACGCCTGGTCCTGCCCGCACGCGTTCATCCCGGCGCTTTGCCGCTTCTCGTCGGGCGCGCGCTGCGCGGGTTCTGTGACGGCTTTATCGCCGTGCTGTTGCCGGCGTACCTGCTGGCCCTCGGTTTCGCGCAACTGGCAGTGGGACTGGTCAGCAGCGCCACCCTGATCGGCTCGGCACTGGCGACGGTCCTGGTGGGCGTCATCGGCCATCGCTATCCGCAGCGCAGGCTGCTGGTGTCGGCGGCCGCGCTGATGGCCGCGACGGGCATAGGCTTCGCCGGGCTGTCCTCTCTCTGGCCGCTGTTGCTGGTCGCATTCGTAGGCACGCTCAACCCCAGTTCCGGCGACGTCAGCGTCTTCCTGCCGCTTGAGCATGCCGGTCTTGCCGATTCGGCCTCCCCCGATGCCCGCACTGCGCTGTTCGCCCGCTACAGCCTGACCGGGGCCCTCTGCGCCGCCATTGGCGCGCTGGCGGCGGCGCTGCCGGACTGGCTCGCGGCGCAGCTTGGGGTTCCTGTCCTCAGCGCGCTGCGCGCCATGTTCATTGTCTATGCCCTGACCGGTGCCGCACTCTGGATCCTCTATGCCCGCATGCCGGAGCCGCCAGCGCACCTGGCAACGACGAGAGTCCCGCTGGGACCGTCTCGCCGGATCGTTACCCGCCTTGCCCTGCTCTTCAGCGTCGACGCATTTGCCGGCGGCCTGGTGGTGAACTCTCTGCTAGCGCTCTGGTTGATGCAGCGCTTCAGCCTTTCCATTGGTGCCGCCGGGCAATTCTTCTTCTGGGCCGGGCTGCTAAGCGCCGGCTCCCAACTCGTGGCTGCGCCGCTGGCTCGCAGGTTCGGTTTGCTGAATACGATGGTGTTCACCCATATCCCATCCAGCCTCTGCCTGATCGCGGCCGCGTTCGCCCCCTCCCTGCCGGCGACGCTGGCGCTGTTGCTCGTACGCAGCGCGCTGTCGCAGATGGATGTACCGACCCGGACCGCCTATGTCATGGCCGTGGTGACGCCGCCCGAGCGGCCGGCGGCGGCAAGCCTGACCGCCGTGCCCAGGAGCCTGGCTGCCGCATTCGGCCCGACCCTGGCGGGCGCGCTGCTGGCCATGGGCTGGGTCGGGACGCCGCTGGTCGCCTGCGGCGTGCTCAAGATTGCCTACGACCTCGCACTCCTTGGTGCGTTCAGGCGGGTCAAGCCTCTCGATTAACATGCTGAGCCGGCGCCATCGCGTAAAGATTCGATAGAGAAGCGTCGCGCCGGCGCAGCACCTCAGCCACCAGCAGCACCCATCACGATCGCCAGCGGCCAGAAAAAGTGCTCCTTGGTTCGCGTGCGCATGCTGATCGCCGGAATCTTTATGCGTTCTTTATACGCACCGGCCACCTTTCTACCCTGTTTTTACGACCCCGTCGCTAATCTGCAAGCCGAAACCATTCAAGGGTGCTTTGTTATGGACGGGATCTTTTTGATCGTATTGATTGGCTTCGCCGTGCTGAGCGCGGCCCTGCTGGGGCTTTGCGCCGTGCTTGCGCCGAAATCTCCGGCAGGCAGCGAGCCCGGCAGCCCGCATGACCAGATGCTGGCAAAGAACAGCGCGTCGGACAGGAGGCTGTGATGGGCTGGACGGATCTGTTGAGCGGCGTGCTGGCCATTGCCATTTTTGTTTACCTCCTCATTGCGTTGTTCCGGCCGGAGAAATTCTGATGTCCTCCCAATTCTTGGGCCTGCTGGTCCTCTATCTCGCCATCCTCCTGGCGTGCGCCCCTTTTCTCGGACGCTATATCCGGCGCGCTGTGGAAGACGGCGACTATTCGCTGACCGTCTGGGGCCGACCGCTGGAACGGCTGCTGTATCGCCTGGGCGGCGTGCGTGCCGATACCGGGATGGGATGGAAGCAGTACGCCGTCGCGGTGCTGGCGTTCAACCTGCTTGGCGTGGTGGCAGTCTATGCGCTGCAGCGCCTGCAGGGCATGCTTCCGCTCAATCCGCAGGGCTTTGGTGCGGTTGCGCCGGACTCAGCCTTCAACACGGCGATCAGCTTTGTCGCCAACACCAACTGGCAAGGCTATGCCGGCGAGTCGACCATGGGCTATCTGACGCAGATGCTCGCGCTCACCGTGCAGAACTTCCTGTCCGCGGCGACCGGCATCGCGGTGGTGTTCGCGCTGATGCGCGGATTTGCGCGCCAGAGCGCCGCCACCATTGGCAATTTCTGGGTCGACATGACGCGGGTCACGTTGTACGTGCTGGCGCCGATCGCGACCGTGATCGCGCTGGCGCTGGTCAGCCAGGGTGTGATCCAGAACTTCGATGCCTACAAGGAAGTCAGCCTCGTCACGCCGGTTGAGTACAGCCAGCCGAAGGTCGATGCGGCCGGGCAACCGGTGCTCGATGCACAAGGCAAGCCGGCGACGGAAGACCTGAAGACCGACAAGCAGACGCTGGCGATGGGACCGGTTGCCTCGCAGGAAGCCATCAAAATGCTGGGCACCAACGGCGGCGGCTTCTTCAATGCCAACTCGGCGCATCCGTTCGAGAACCCGAATGCCCTGGCCAACCTCCTAGAGATGCTGGCGATCTTCCTGATACCGGCGGCGCTGTGCTTCACCTTTGGCGAAATGGTCGGGGACAGGCGACAGGGTGTCGCGGTGCTGGCCTCCATGACGGTCATCTTTGTCGCGTTGGCCTGCGTGGCGGCGATGTCCGAGCAGATGGCCAGCCCGGCCCTGGCCGGATTGCCCGTGGATCACGCCGCGTCGCTGTTGCAGGCCGGCGGCAATATGGAAGGCAAGGAAACGCGCTTCGGAATCGCCGCTTCGGCACTGTTCGCCACCATCACGACCGCGGCGTCGTGCGGCGCGGTCAATGCCATGCATGACTCCTTCACCGCCATCGGTGGCCTGGTGCCGATGCTGCTGATGCAGCTGGGCGAGGTGGTGTTCGGCGGCGTCGGCTCGGGGCTGTACGGCATGCTGGTCTACGCCGTGCTCGCGGTGTTCATCGCCGGACTGATGATTGGGCGCACGCCGGAGTACCTCGGCAAGAAGATCGAAGTCTACGAAATGAAGATGACGGCCGTGGCGATCCTGGTCACGCCACTGCTGGTGCTGCTCGGCACGTCCGTGGCGGTGATGACCGAGGTGGGACGCGCCGGGGTGTTCAATCCCGGCACGCACGGCTTCTCGGAGATCCTGTACGCGCTCTCGTCGGCGGCCAACAACAATGGCAGCGCCTTTGCGGGCTTGTCTGCCAACACGCCGTTCTACAACACGCTGCTGGCGGCGGCCATGTGGTTTGGCCGGTTCTGGATCATCATCCCGGTCCTTGCGCTGGCGGGCTCGCTGGCAGCCAAGAAACGCGTGCCGGTGACCGGCGGCACGATGCCGACGCATGGCCCGCTGTTTGTCGTCCTGTTAGTGGGCACGGTGCTGCTGGTCGGGGCGCTGACCTATGTCCCGGCGCTGGCGCTGGGGCCGGTCGCCGAGCAGCTCCAGGGCGCGGTGACGGCAACCGCGGCGAAGTAAAGCGACGACTGACGACGAAATATCGGGCATTCCTACACGTCCGGCCCCTGCACTGCCTCACAGATGCAGGTGCCGGATGGCTCTAGCGGATTGCGGAGAAACCATGCAACAAGATTCGATGGCCCAAGTGGCCAAGCGCGGCGCCAACACAGCTGAAGCGTCATCCTCCAACACGCTTCAGGCGAAGAGCGCGCCGGTGTCCGACCGGCAACACGGTTCCCACCATCATCGCCCGCCGGCGCGCAGCATGTTCGCGCCGGAGCTGGTGAAGCCCGCGCTGGTCGCGGCCTTCAGGAAGTTGTCGCCGCGCGACCAGCTGCGCAACCCGGTGATGTTCGTGGTCTACGTGGGCAGCATCCTGACCACTATCCTTTTCCTGAAGGCAATGGCCGCGCCGGCAGCAACCCCGGGTGGAGAATCCGCGGGCTTCATTCTGGCGGTGTCGGTGTGGCTGTGGTTCACGGTGCTGTTCGCGAACTTCGCCGAGGCACTTGCCGAAGGCCGGAGCAAGCAACAGGCGGAGGCGCTGCGCGGTCTGAAGACCACGGTCACCGCACGTGTGCTGAAGGACGGCAAGCGTGGAGGTGCCACCGAAGCGCGCCCCGCGACGGCGCTGCGCCGCGGTGACGTGGTGCTGGTGCAGGCCGGCGAGATGATCCCCGGCGACGGCGAAGTGATCGACGGCGTGGCCTCGGTCGACGAAAGCGCCATCACCGGCGAATCAGCGCCGGTGATCCGCGAGTCGGGCGGCGACTTCTCGTCGGTGACCGGCGGTACGCGCGTGCTGTCCGACTGGATCGTGGCCCGCATCACAACCAACCCGGGCGAGAGTTTCATCGACCGCATGATCACGATGGTTGAAGGCGCCAAGCGGCAAAAGACACCGAACGAACTTGCCCTGACGATCCTGCTGGTCGGGCTGACCATCGTGCTGTTGCTGGCCACGGCCACGCTGCAGCCGTTCTCGCTCTACAGCGTCCTGGTGACGAAGGCTGGCGTGCCGGTCACGATCACGGTACTGGTGGCCCTGCTGGTTTGCCTGATTCCCACCACGATCGGCGGGCTGCTGTCAGCCATTGGCGTGGCGGGCATGAGCCGCATGATGGAAGCCAACGTGATTGCCACCTCGGGCCGTGCTGTCGAAGCCGCCGGTGACGTGGACGTGCTGCTGCTCGACAAGACCGGCACCATTACCCACGGCAACCGCCAGGCATCGCGCTTCATCCCGGCCCCGGGCGTGTCGCAGCTGCAACTCGCGGAAGCGGCATGGCTGTCGTCGCTGGCCGACGAGACGCCGGAAGGCCGCAGCATTATCACGCTGGCACGCCATCTGCCGGGGCTGACGGCGCCGGTGATGGCAAGCCAGAAGCCGGAATTCGTGCCGTTCAGCGCCCAGACCCGCATGAGCGGTGTTGACCTGAGCGATGGCGGCGGCGAGCGTCACGTGCGCAAGGGTGCGGCCGATGCCGTGCGCCGCTACGTCACGGAACGCGCCGGCAAGTTCCCCGATGCGGTCTTGCAAGCCGTGGATGAGGTCGCCCGCGTCGGCAGCACGCCGCTGGTGGTAGCCGACGCCAACGGCGATTCGGTGCGCGTTCTTGGCGTGATCGAACTGAAAGACATTGTCAAGACCGGCATTCGCGATCGCTTCGGCGAACTGCGCAAGATGGGCATCAAGACCGTGATGATCACCGGCGACAACCGGCTGACTGCGGCTTCGATTGCGGCGGAAGCCGGCGTTGACGACTTCCTGGCCGAAGCCACGCCGGAAGCCAAGCTCAAGCTGATCCGCCAGTACCAGGCCGATGGCCGGCTGGTCGCGATGACCGGCGACGGCACCAACGACGCCCCGGCACTCGCCCAGGCCGACGTGGCCGTGGCGATGAACAGCGGCACGCAGGCGGCCAAGGAAGCCGGCAACATGGTGGACCTGGACAGCAACCCGACCAAGCTGATCGAGATCGTCGAGATCGGCAAGCAGATGCTGATGACGCGCGGCTCGCTGACGACCTTCAGCGTGGCCAACGACATCGCCAAGTACTTCGCGATCATCCCGGCGGCGTTTGCCACCACCTATCCGCAGCTCAACCTGCTCAATGTGATGGGGCTCGCCACGCCGGCGTCGGCCATCATGTCGGCAGTGATCTTCAACGCGCTCATCATCGTCGTGCTGATCCCGCTTGCACTCAAGGGCGTGGTCTACCGGCCGCTGGGCGCGGCGGTGCTGCTGCGCCGCAACCTGCTGGTCTACGGTCTGGGCGGCATCCTGGTCCCGTTTGTTGGCATCAAACTGATCGACATGATCCTGGCCCTCTTTGGCTGGGTCTGATTTTCTCCTACGAATCGGAGCATTCATGAATACGCAAGTGCAGTCCCGCCAGCCGTCGCCGGCCCCCGTGCAAGGTGGCTTGTTGCGGCCAATGATGGTGGTGTTCGTTGGTCTTTCGCTGGTGACCGGGCTGCTGTATCCCGGCGTGATCACGGCAATCTCAAAAGCTGTGTTCCCGCATCAGGCCGGCGGCTCGCTCATTGAGAAGGATGGCAAGACAGTTGGCTCGGAACTGATCGGCCAGCCGTTCTCCGACCCGAAGTACTTCTGGGGCCGCCTGTCGGCCACGGCGCCAATGTCGTATAACGCCGCGGCTTCGGTGGGATCCAACCTGGGCCCCACCAATCCGGCGCTGACCGACGCCGCACGCGCGCGCATCGACGCGCTGCACGCCGCCGATCCGGACAACCAGGCCCCCGTGCCGGTGGACCTGGTCACGGCATCCGGCAGCGGGCTCGACCCGCACATCAGCCCTGCGGCCGCAGCGTACCAGGCGGCGCGCGTCGCGCGCGTCAGGGGGTTTCCGATCGAGCAGGTGAAGCAATTGATTGCGGCGAATACGGAAACGCCGCTAATGTCGGTCCTGGGCGACCCGGGAATCAACGTCCTGAAGTTGAACCTTGGATTGGATGCCATTGCACGGAAGTAACCCAGTGCCGGGACGCGGATGCGAAGCAGAACTGGTTAGCCAATGCCAGGATAGAGGGTGAGCCGACCGATGCCTGATGTCGAACTACGCGAAGCCGGCGCGCGCCCCGACCCCGATGCCCTGCTCCAGATGGTGCAGGAGGAAGGCGCTCGCGCCTCGCGCGGCAAGCTCAGGGTCTACTTTGGCGCTTCCGCCGGGGTCGGCAAGACCTTCGCCATGCTCACCGCAGCGCGGGCGGCGTCCGCGCAGGGCACCGATGTCGTCATCGGCATCGTGGAGACCCACGGCCGCGCGGAGACCGAAGCGCTGATCGCCGGTATCGAGCGCTTGCCAATGAAGGACGTGCCGTACCGCGAGCGGGTTCTGCAGGAGTTCGACCTGGACGCGGCGCTGGTCCGGCGACCGGCCCTGATCCTGGTTGACGAACTGGCCCATTCCAACGCACCGGGCAGCCGCCATCCCAAGCGGTGGCAGGATATCCAGGAACTGCAGGCCGCCGGGATCGACGTCTGGACCACGGTCAATGTGCAGCATCTGGACAGCCTGAACGAGGCGGTGGGCGGCATCACCGGCATCCGCGTCTGGGAAACCGTGCCGGACGTTGTCTTCGACAGCGCCGACGAAGTCGTGCTGGTGGACCTGCCGGCCGACGAGCTGCTGCGCCGGTTGAAGGAAGGCAAGGTCTATCTGCCGGAGCAGGCGCGACATGCGGCTCGCAATTTTTTTCGGAAAGGCAACCTGATCGCCCTGCGCGAGCTGGCGCTGCGCCGGACCGCCGACCGTGTGGACTCCGATGTCCGGGCATGGCGTCAGTCCGAAGCCGTGCAAGGCGTGTGGCGGACCCGGGAGGCCGTGCTGGCTTGCATTGGCAGTGGTGACGATGCCGAGCAGGTCGTCAGAAGTGCGCGCCGGCTTGCCGGCCAGCTCGACTGCGACTGGCATGTGGTGACCATCGCCACACCCAGGCTGGCACCCCCATCCGATTTCGCAAAGACGCGCCTGCAGACGGCCATGCGTCTCGCAGAGGAGTTGGGCGCACGCACTGAGACCCTGGCGGGCAACGACATGGTCCAGGCAATCGTGGGGTACGTGCGCCGCCACAACCTGACCAAGGTAGTCATCGGCCGGGCGCCGGCAGACTGGCGCCGCGGGGGCGCCTCCCTTGCTGAACGGGCCCGCGCCCTTCTCGGCCTGGCCTTGACGCCATTTGTGAACTCGCCGGCGTGGCTGTTCGGCCGCCGCAGTTTTGCCGATGCGCTGGCGATCGGGTGTCCGGAAATCGACATCATCCGCGTGGCGGCAGACACGACGCGGGTCGATCTTCGCCCGCGCCATGGCACTGAGGAGCCAGACGCCCCCGCGCCAGGCGACGGGGCCACGCGCAGAGACCATTTGTGGGCAGTGGTATGGTGTGCCGGTGCCACGGCGCTGTCGGCCCTGGCGTTTCCATGGTTCGACGTCGTCAACATTGCCATGCTGTTTCTGGCGGCGGTGGTCGGCGTCGCGCTTCGTCATGGCCGCGGACCGGCGGCGCTGGCTTCGGTGTTGGCCGTTGCCGCTTTCGACTTCTTCTTCGTACCGCCGCGGCTGTCGTTCGCCGTCAGCGATGTGCAGTATTTGCTCACGTTCCTGGTGCTGCTATCCGTGGGGCTGGTCATCGGGCAACTGACGGCCGGTTTGCGCGAACAGGCGCAGGTGGCGGTGCAGCGCGAGAACGATGCTCGCACGCTGTACGAACTGGCCCGGGAACTCTCCGCGGCGCTGATGCCGGACCAGATTATTTCGATCGCCAGCCGTTTCCTGCGTGCTGCCTTCGATGCCAATTCAGCCTTCTTCCTGGTTTCCCCGGAGGGCCGCTTGCTGCCGCCCGTGTCTGATGTCGAGCAGCATGACACCGGGGCGCGAACCGACTCGATCGACCGTGTACTGGCAGAGTGGGTATTCGATCACGGCCAGCCGGCCGGCACCGGCACGCATACCTTGCCAGGCAGCACCGTGCTGTATCTGCCATTGAAGGCGCCGATGCAAACCCGTGGCGTGCTGGCGGTCGAGCCTGCGGTGTCGCGCGCCTTTGCGCAACCTGCGCTACGGCGCCAGGTCGATGTGTTCTGCACGCTGATCGCGATCGCCATCGAGCGCTTGCATTACGTCGAAGTGGCGCAGCAGGCCTTGCTGTCGATGGAGTCAGAGCGCCTGCGCAGCTCATTGCTGGCCGCTGTCTCCCATGACCTGCGAACCCCGCTGACAAGCCTGATCGGCATGGCGGAAACCATGCAGCGTAGCGATCTCGGGCTGGCGCCGTCACTGGCCGAGACCGTGGCCGCCATGCTGGAACAGGCCAAACGCATGCGGACCATGGTGGTGAATCTGCTGGACATGGCCAAGCTTCAGGGCCGGGAAGTCCGGATGAGCAAGGAATGGCAATCGGTGGAGGAACTCGTTGGCGCCAGCCTGGCTGCCATGCGCGAGGCGCTCGAGCACCACCGCGTGGTTGTCGCCGACTTGTCCAGGGTACCCCTGGTCGAATGCGACGCCGTGCTGATCGAGCGCGTGCTGTGCAACCTGCTGGAAAATGCCGCCAAATACACGCCTGCCGGCACAGAGATCCGGCTTTCGGCCGCGGCTGTCGACGGCGAGATCAGAATTGCGGTAGAGGATGATGGCCCGGGCGTGCCCAAGGGCAAGGAACGGCAGATCTTCGAGAAATTCACGCGCGGTGAGCGCGAATCCGCGACCGCGGGCGTCGGCCTGGGCCTCGCCGTATGCGAGGCAATCGTGCAAGCCCATGGGGGGCGCATCTGGGTGGAACCCGCGCAACGGCCAGACCGGCCCGGCGGCCAGGCAGGCGCGCGCTTCCTGGTAGCGTTGCCGCGTGGAAATCCGCCAGCGGTGGAGCCGGAGCAGACTGATGCCATTTGATTTTTCCCCGACAGTCTTGCTGGTTGAGGATGAGCCGCATATCCGGCGCTTTGTCCGCTCGACGCTGGAGTCCGAAGGCTGCATGGTGCACGAGGCAGAATCGCTCAAGCGCGGACTGATCGAGGCGGGCACCCGGCAACCGGACCTCGTCATTCTCGACCTGGGCTTGCCGGACGGAGACGGGGTGCAATTGATCAGCGAGATCCGTACGTGGACTGACGTACCGGTGCTGGTCCTGTCGGCACGCAGTGGAGAGGCCGACAAGATCGGTGCGCTGGATGCCGGCGCGGATGACTACCTGACCAAGCCCTTTGGCGTCGGCGAACTGGTCGCGCGCCTGCGCGTGCTGCTGCGCCGGCATGCCAGGGCCAACGCCCAGGGCTCCCACCAGATCCTGTTCGGCGACGTGCAGGTTGACCTGGCCAGCCGCGTCGTCACCCGCTCGGGACAGGCCGTGCATCTGACGCCGATCGAGTATCGTCTCCTGGCGGTCCTGATCGCGCACCGCGGCAAGGTGATGACGCACCGGGAATTGCTGCGGGAGGTGTGGGGCCCCTCTCAGGCCGAAAGCAGCCAGTACCTGCGCGTCTATATGGGACATCTGCGGCACAAGCTCGAAGCAGACCCGGCGCGGCCCGCTTACCTGCTGACGGAAATCGGGCTGGGCTACCGCTTTGCCGGATAACGCTGAAAACCAAGCGCATTGATTGGATTTGTACGCGGGCGCTGCGGCTTTTGATACCGTTTTTACGCGTCAGGCCATATCGTGGCGAGGCTCCCTGCAACGGGGATTCCTTCAACTTTCGTCACAACAACAATGACTGACCTGCGCCATACCGCGGCCGCGCTGCTCGCCTGTTCCGCATCTTCCATCCTCATCTTCGCTGCCATGCCGGCCATGGCGCAATCCCAGCCTGACGCCGAGGCGCCTGCAGCGGCTCCGGCCACTGCCGCAGCCGGGCCGGCATCGCCGCATACGTTCACTGCCAACGTGTCGCTGGTCTCGGACTACCGTTACCGCGGCATCAGCCAGACCAACCTGCGGCCCGCGATCCAGGGGGGCTTTGACTATGCGCACGAAAGCGGCTTCTACGTGGGCAACTGGAACTCCAGCATCAGCTGGCTCGAGGATGCCAACCCGGCGGTGTCGGCGCCGGTCGAAATGGATTTCTACGGCGGCTTCAAGAACACCTTCAAGGTTGCCGGCACCGAATTCAACTATGACGTGGGCGTGCTCCAGTACTACTACCCGGGCGGCTACAACAACCCGCGTCCCTACACCACGGAACTGTATGCCGGTATCGGCTGGGGCCCGGTATTCCTGAAGTACTCGCATGCCGTGACCAACCTGTTCGGCTTCAACGACAGCAAGAACAGCTACTACGTCGACCTGACGGCCAACGTGCCGCTGAACTTCTGGCACCTGACCCTGAACGCGCACGTGGGCTACCAGGGCGTGACGCACTTCAGCGACGCCTCGTACACCGACTGGAAGATCGGACTGACCAAGGACCTGGGCAAGGGCTTTGCGCTGGCGGTGGCCTACGTGGACACCAACGCCAAGGAATCGGCCTACACCAGTGCCAACCGGGGCCGCTATCTGGGCAAGGCTGCGGCCTGGGCTTCGCTGACGAAGACGTTCTGAGCGCGAGCGCTTTGCCAGCGTCGCTGGTTTTGATGCGGATTTAACGCCAAAGCCCAACATCCTTGCATCAAATTTAGACGGCGCTGGCTAGCATAAAGCCATGTCCAACACGCGACCCGCTACCGCGCGGGTCCATCCAATCATGCGACAGTCAAGCCTGGCCGTTGATACCGTTCCCCGACGTACCGCCCTGCGCAGCAGCAAGGCCACCATGCCCGCGCTGCGCGCGGTCCCCCAGCCGGCACCGGTCTGGATCCGCATGCGTCTCGCGGTGGCATCCACCGAGGTGTTCGGCCTGCGCCAGACCATGTGCAGGGCGCTCGGTGAACTGGCCCGCGTCTATGTGGTGAATGTGGACTACCGGCACGGCGAAACCACGCTGCACGTGGAGATCGCGCGCACGGACCGCGACGCGGCCATGCATGCCATCATGACGGCATTTCCGGCGGCGGAGTTCGGCGTCACTACAGCCCTGGGAGACGGCTATGTGGCGCACTGAGGAAGAGAGCTTCTCCGGTGCCGCCGTTCACGCCTGCACCAGTATCGCAGCGATTTCCCGCCAGTCGCCATGGGGCATCTGGGTGCCCATGGTCACGCCGATGCGTGCCGGCTCGCTGGACCTGCCGGGGGCCGCCAGGCTGGCTGAGCGCTACCTCGAGGCTGGCGTGAACGGCCTGATCATATTGGGCACGACCGGCGAGGGAAGCCTGCTCTCCACGCACGAGCGGCAAGTCTTCACAGCGGCAGTGCTCGAGGCCGTCCATGGCGAGCTGCCGGTGATGGCTGGCGTCGGAGCGGTCGATACCCGCGCGGTGTGCGCGCAAGTTGCCGAACTGGACGCCTTTGATCTTGCCGGCTACCTGGTGCCGCCGCCCTGCTACCTGCGGCCCTCCGATGAGGGCATCGTGTGGCATTTCAATGAGGTGGCGCGCGCAACCGAACGCCCCCTGATGCTGTACAACGTGCCGAAGCGAACTGGCTGTGCGATGTCGCCGGCGCTCATCCGATCGCTGCTTGCGCACCCGCAGATCTCGGCGGTCAAGGAGTGTGACGCCGGCAATCTCCGGGCACTTGTCAACGATCCGCATGTCACCGTGCTGTGCGGTGAGGACGCGGCCCTGTTGGATCACCTGCTTGCAGGTGGCGCCGGCGTGATCGCCGCGTCCTCGCATATTCGTCCGGACCTGTTCGTGCGCCTGCTGCATCTGGCGCAGACAGGCCGCTTGCGCGCGGCCCGCGCCTTGTTCGCCAAGCTCGCGCCGTTGATCTCGCTCATGTTCGCCGAGCCGAATCCGGCACCGGTGAAAGCTGCGCTGGCGCTATCCGGCGTGATTTCCCCGGAAACCCGACTGCCATTGCAGCCGGCAAGTCCCGCGTTGGTCCAGAGGCTGGAAGAGGCCATGGCTCTTCTTCCTCCGCTTTCCGCGGCGCGGGATGAGCATCTGGCGGCATAAAGGGCTAGCCATCCTTGCCTTTCGGCCTCTCCGGCGGCATCGCGTCGCGGCCAGCGCCTGATATGTGTTTGTCTGGCCAACAGCGTCATGAAATGAGTTGGCCCGCGCCCAACACATAGTCTGCCTGACGGGGATCGGAAAGTGCCGGCATTCCATGAAAAACCTTTGTTTTTCAAGAAGTTATGGATCTTATTGCAGCACCCTCCCGGGTCTGGCACGCCCCATGCTCTATACCCTTCGAGCGCAACAACGTGCTCCCCCAACCGAACCCAAGGAGACTTACCATGCAATCGACCCTCATGATCAAGGACCTGCCGCTCGACCAGGAACTGGACGGAAAGACCATGTCCACCGTGCGCGGCGGCCACGCCGTCTCTGTTGTCGGCGGCAACGCCCAGAACGTCGTCGGCGGCGGCGGCTTTGCCAGCCCGACCATCGGCTTGCAGGTCGGCGCGACCGTGAACACGATCGACGCCAGCTCGCACCTCAGCCTGAAGATCCCCACCATGCAGAACTTCGGCAACGGCACCCAGGTGGCCACGCTGTAACAACGCTGCATGCGGGAGGCCCGCCGAGGCGGGACTCCCCTTCAACCGAATCCCCAAGGAGACTTACCATGCAATCGACCCTCATGATCAAGGACCTGCCGTTCGACCAGGAACTGGACGGCAAGACCATGTCCGCTGTGCGCGGTGGCAGCGCCTACTCACTTGTCGGCGGCAACTATCAGAACGTCGTCGGCGGCGGCGGCTTTGCCAGCCCGACCATCGGCTTGCAGGTCGGGCCGACCGTGAACACGATCGACGCCAGCTCGCACCTCAGCCTGAAGATGCCCACCATGCAGAACTTCGGCAACGGCACCCAGGTGGCTGCGCTGTAACGGGACCGAGGTGCGTCGCCCCCGCTTCAACGGGTGGCGACGCAACTTGGAGTCCGCAGCGGAAGATACAACCTACGGTATTCCAGTCCGGAGCCCGTAGCACTTGCCGGCCTTGGCAAGCACTCGACAGGTTTTCAGCAGTCTGAACCCGCCCTATTCTGGGCGGTTTTTTTTTCTTCGCCGGACCTTGGGGCCGCGCTTCGAGCGCGGCCATTTGCGTGCCATCACGGCGGCGGCCATCTCGCATCAGTGGCGCGCTCGCCGGCCACCAGGCCGCACAAATCGCGCGCGTCCAGGCAGAGAGCTGACCAACCGAAGCCCGGTGTCATTGGCTTCAAGGCGGCTTGGCTCGACGCAGTCAGTTCTCGGGGGGCAACTGTATTCGTTGGGCCAACAGTGCCGTGAAATGAGTTGGCCTACGCCCAACACCAACCCTGACAAATTTTCGCCCGACGGATCTCAGAAGGCACCAAGATTCCATGAAAAATCCTTTATTTTCAATATGTTAGTCAGCTAACTGCAGCGCCCTCCCGGACCTGGCACGGCCCATGCTCTATACCCTTCGAGCGCAACAAACGTGCTCCCCCAACCGAACCCCAGGAGACTCACCATGCAATCGACCCTCATGATCAAGGATCTGCCGCTCGACCAGGAACTCGACGGCAAGACCATGTCCGCTGTGCGCGGCGGCCACGCCTTCTCTCTTGTCGGCGGCAACTTTCAGAACGTCATCGGCGGCGGCGGCTTTGCCAGCCCGACCATCGGCGTGCAGATCGGGCCGATCGTGAACACCATCGACGCGAGCACACACCTCAACCTGAAGCTTCCCACCCTGCAGAACTTTGGCAACGGCACCCAGATGGTCGCGCTGTAACGCTGCATGCGGGAGTCCCGCCGACGCGGGACTCTCCTCAACCGAACCCCCAAGGAGACTCACCATGCAATCGACCCTCATGATCAAGGACCTGCCGCTGGACCAGGAACTCGACGGCAAGACCATGTCCGCTGTGCGCGGCGGCCACGCCTACTCTGTTGTCGGCGGCAACGCCCAGAACGTCGTCGGCGGCGGCGGCTTTGCCAGCCCAACCATCGGCCTGCAGGTCGGGCCGACCGTGAACACGATCGATGCGAGCACGCACCTCAGCTTGAAGATCCCCACCCTGCAGAACTTCGGCAACGGCACCCAGGTGGCCACGCTGTAACAACGCTGCATGCGGGAGGCCCGCCGAGGCGGGACTCCCCTCAACCGAACCCCCAAGGAGACTTACCATGCAATCGACCCTCATGATCAAGGACCTGCCGCTCGACCAGGAACTGGACGGAAAGACCATGTCCACCGTGCGCGGCGGCCACGCCGTCTCTGTTGTCGGCGGCAACGCCCAGAACGTCGTCGGCGGCGGCGGCTTTGCCAGCCCGACCATCGGCTTGCAGGTCGGGCCGACCGTGAACACGATCGACGCCAGCTCGCACCTCAGCCTGAAGATCCCCACCATGCAGAACTTCGGCAACGGCACCCAGGTGGCCACGCTGTAACAACGCTGCATGCGGGAGGCCCGCCGAGGCGGGACTCCCCTTCAACCGAATCCCCAAGGAGACTTACCATGCAATCGACCCTCATGATCAAGGACCTGCCGTTCGACCAGGAACTGGACGGCAAGACCATGTCCGCTGTGCGCGGTGGCAGCGCCTACTCACTTGTCGGCGGCAACTATCAGAACGTCGTCGGCGGCGGCGGCTTTGCCAGCCCGACCATCGGCTTGCAGGTCGGGCCGACCGTGAACACGATCGACGCCAGCTCGCACCTCAGCCTGAAGATGCCCACCATGCAGAACTTCGGCAACGGCACCCAGGTGGCTGCGCTGTAACGGGACCGAGGTGCGTCGCCCCCGCTTCAACGGGTGGCGACGCAACTTGGAGTCCGCAGCAGAAGATACCGCCTGCGCTATCTTCCACTGCATTCTCCGGCCAAGTCTGAACGGCTCATCGTGCCCCCTGGGGGGATGATGATCCCGGAGCTACACCCTCACCTCACATCCGTCCCTTCCAGGGCACCAGGACCTTCGCCAGCTTGCGCATCAGCAGGTCGAACACGTAGGCGATCAGCCCGATCAGCACGATGCCCATGATCACCACGTCTGTACGCAGGAAGTTGGAGGCATTGAGCACCATCTGGCCAAGGCCGGCGGTCGCGGCCACCATTTCAGCGGCGACCAGGGTGGTCCACCCGAAGCCGATGGCAATGCGCATCCCGGTCAGGATATCGGGCAGTGCGGCGGGTATCACCACGTGGCGCACCACCTGCCACGGCGTGGCACCCATCGAGTAAGCCGCGTTGATCTGCTCGATGGTGACCGAGCGCACGCCGGCCTGGGCCGACATTGCCAGCGGCGCGAAGCAGGCCAGGAAGATCAGCAGCACCTTCGAGGTCTCGTCGATGCCGAACCAGATCACGATCAGCGGCAGGTACGCCAGCGGCGGCAGGGGACGGTAGAACTCGATCGGCGGATCGAAGACGCCGCGTGCGATGCGCGACACCCCCATCATCACGCCGATCGGCACCGCCGTGACCACCGCCAGCCCGAAGGCGCCGAACACGCGCAGCATGCTGGCCGCGAAATGCTCGGTCAGCGGCTGGCCGCCCTGCAGGTTGCCCTGCCAGGCATCGATAAAGGCGGTGACGATCGACTCAGGCGTGGGCAGGAACAGCGGCGGCAGCCAGCGCAGATGGCTGGCAAGCCACCACAACGCGAGCAGCAGGACCACGGTGATGGTGGAGATGCGTGAACTTGACCCCTCGCCGGGCAGGCGGTAGCCCGAAACGGTCTTCATTTGCTGGCTGGCCCCGGCCGCTGCGGCTTTGGTGACGCGCGGCGTGGGTTCGATGCGTTGGACGGAAGCGGGCATCTCGTGTTCCTCAGGCGGTGGCATGGATCAGATCAATGATCTCTTCGCGATAGCGGATGAATTCCGGGTCGGCCTTGACTGCACGGGCGTCCCCGCATTCGATGAAGCGCCGCGCGAACGGCAGTTCATAGGTGTGCGCGATGCGGCCAGGCGACGGCGTCATGACAATCAGCCGCGTGGCCAGGAACAGCGCCTCTTCCACGCTGTGCGTGATAAAGAAAACAATCTTCTGTTCCTTGGCCCAGAGCTTGAGAATCAGCGCCTGGATCGATTCGCGCGTCAGCGCGTCGAGCGCGCCCAGCGGCTCGTCCATCAGCATCACGGCCGGATCACAGGCGAGCGCGCGGGCAATCCCGACGCGCTGCTGCATGCCGCCCGAAAGCTGATAGACCGGCTTGCTGGCGACATCTTCCAGCCCGACCGCGGCCAGCTTCTCATGCGCGACCCGCAGCCGCTCGGCACGCGATACGCCGCGCAGGCGCAATCCGAGCGCGACGTTGTCCGCCACGCTGAGCCACGGCATCAGGGCGTGCTTCTGGAACACCACGCCGCGTTCGGCACCCGGCCCGCGCACCACCTTGCCGGACAGCCGGATCTCGCCTTCCGAGGGTTCCATGAAGCCTGCGATGCACGACAGCAAGGTGGTCTTGCCGCAGCCCGAGGCACCGAGCGCCACGACGAAATCGCCGCGCTCCATGGTGAGGTTGACTTGCGACAGGGCCAGCGTTTTGGCGCCGCCTGCGACGCCATAGTTGACACTGAGATTATCGATTTCAAGCTTGTACATGATGGGCTTCCGCAACAGGACTTTCGGGGCGGCCGCGCCGGACTGGCTTGCGCGCGGCGGCCATCTTCAGCGCGATGGGCGCGGCGTCAGCGCAACGCCCGCTTCGCCCATTCCGCGTTGACGCCCGGGCCATAGTCCGGCAAGACGGTCTGGATGGTGCCCTGCTCCTTGAGGAACTGCGCCGCGGACTGCAGCGCGCGCGCCGCGCCGCCGCCCAGCCAGCGCTCCGACACCTGCTCCTGCAGCGTGGGGAAGGCGTACAGCGCCATGCTCGCGGGTACGGTCTCGGCCTTGGCGCCAGACACCTTGGCCACCGCCTTCACCATGGGCGAATCGGGGGTCCACGACGCCTTGTTCTTGCGGTAGTTGTCATCCGCGGCGGCCAGCACGCGCACCAGCTTGACCATGAACTCCGGGTTTTCACGGGCAAACTTCTTGTTGGCGATCATACCGTCGAAGGTGGCCTTGCCGGTGTCGGCGGCAATCTGGCCGGAGGTCATCAGCACGGTGCCTGACTGCTTGAGCTTGGCCAGCACCGGGTCCCAGATAAAGGTGGCGTCGATATCGCCGCGCTCCCAGGCGGCGGCTACCTCGGGCGGCCGCATGTTGACAATGCGGACGTCCTTCGGATTGATCTTGGCGCGCTCCAGTGCGACCAGCGTGTGGTAGTGCGTGGTTGACACGAAGGGCACGCCGACGCGCTTGCCCTTCAGGTCGGCGACGCTGGCGATCTTGCTGCCATTGCGCGCCACCATCGCCTCGGCTGCGTTGATGTCGTCCAGGATCCAAAAAAGTTCGACATCCAGCCCTTGCGACAGCGCCGACGCAATCGGCGAAGTGCCGGCCTCGCCAATGGCGATCTGGCCCGAAGCCATGGCGCGGATCACATCCCCGCCACCGCCGAACTGCCGGAACGAAACCGTGTAGCCGGTCTGCTTTTCCAGTTCCTTCATGTCCTGCGCGTAGCGCCAGGGCACCACCATGTCCTGGTAAGCAATCACTACATTCTTGCTCTGGGCGTGTGCGGCTGGCGCCAGCGCGGCCACCAGGGCGAAATACGTCGCTATCTGCTTGATCCACCGCATGGTTGTGCTCCTCGGAAGGGAAATATGTTTGGGGGTCACGGCTTTATAGGTGAGGGCCATTCCGGGCCTATAGGACCAGTTGCCCGCATTCGCTGGAACCAGAACGGGCCGCGCCGGCGCAGGCCGCGCCAGGCCGTGAAATGCGCTGGCGCGGGGCGGCGTCAATCATGGAAATCCTTAGCGGCTACCGACGAGGCTTTGGTCGTGCCGGAGGCGCTTCCCGAGGCCGTCGAAGATCCCGGTGCACGGCCTGATGCCGCCCGCGGCGGTCAGGCGGTAAGGGAGAACCCGGAGTCGAAGGTCTGCCGCACATCGAGCCGTTGCTTGAGCAGCCCAACTTTCTGGTAGAAATCCGCCGTGCGCTGCTGCTCGGCGAGCAGTTCGGCATCGATGCTCCGCCATTGCGTGTGCCGCCGCTCGAACTGCAGCCGTGCCGCCTGCGGCGGGATCCCGATGATGCGGGCGAGGGCCGCCGAGAACTCCGGTACGTGCTGGTAGGACCATTGCTGCGCACGCACCACCCGGCGCAGGAAGTCCTGCAGCACCACGCGCTTGGCCGCCAGCGCGGCATCGGTGGCCGCCAGGTAGCTGAGGCCGGACCACAGCCCGCGTCCGCTGACCAGCACGCGCGCGTGGCCGCTCGTTTCCACCATCGCGGTATAGGGTTCCCACGTCGCCCACGCATCCACCGAGCCGCTGCTCAACGCGAGCTTGGCATCCGCCGGCGGCAGGAAGCGGAGGTTGGCGTCCTCCGGCTTCAGCCCCGCGGATTCCAGCGCCTTGAGCGTCACCAAGTGCCCGATCGAGCCACGGTTCGTGCCGATGCTCTTGCCTTTCAGGTCGGCGGCCTGCCGCAGCGGCGAGTCGGGCCGCACCAGGATTGCCGTGCCGTAGGGGTCAGAGCGGTTGGCGCCGATCAGCTTGATCCGCGTGCCGGCCGCCAGCGCGAAGATCGCCGGGGCATCGCCGATCGGGCCGCTGTCGACCGCGCCCGCGTTCAGCGCCTCGGCAAGCGGTGCCGCGGCAGGGAACTCGGTCCATTGAATGTCGTAGCCCAGGCCCTCGAGCGCGTTGGCGGACTCGAGCAGCGCGCGCAGGCCGCCCTTCTGGTCGCCGGCTTTCAGGACCGGGCGCCCCTGCGCTTGCGCACTGCTGGTGGCGAAGGTGGTAAAGGAAAGGATGGGGCCGGAGGCGAGCGCGGCCGTGGCGGCGGCGCCCTGGCGCAGGAACTGTCGTCGGGAAGCGGTCATAGCATTCGCGGGGAGATGGAAACCCACGAACGTACGCGCGCAGCGCGCGAAAACCAACGAAGAAATCCGGCATTCCATATGCGTGGAGCATGCCGGCCGGGACCTTCGTTGCGAAGCTCAGGCGCGCGCCCGCACGCCAGGACGCTTCGCGTCCCTTTACTCTTTACGCTCTTGTGCTTTCGCCCGGGTAGCCGCGGGCGCTGCCTTCTTCTTCGACTTGCCCTGATTGAACGCAATCGCGGCAAGGATGAGATTCTTCATGGCACTCGCGTCAATCTTGTCGCCCTCGAAGAGATCGATCGCGCGCCACTTGTTGCCGCCGAGGCCGGCGTTGAAGAGCTTGTCAGGATCCGGCAGGCTGGCCCCATTGGTGAAGGTGATCTTCACCTTCTCCTTGTGCGCGTTGGCGACTGCGATCATGCCGTCGCGCGACCACACCGGGCTTCCCATCCATTTCCATTCCTCGATGATCTCGCCATCGGCCTCAAGGATGGTCTTGCGCAGGCTGGCCAGCGTCTTGCCACGCCAGTCGGTGAGTCCTGCGATCAGCTCGTCGATACGTTCCGATGGATTCATTGGATCCCTATTCCTCGAATTGGTCCCGTGGATGAGGCAGCTCACGTTCGACAATGGCAGAGAGCGTTTCGGTCGATCCCTCGTTCATCGCTCCATCCGTTTCAGCAGGTTAGCATAGCCCGATTGTTGTGCTTCATGCACTGTCGTCAGCAGCCATGCCTGCCCTGGGCGACTTGGCCTGTCTGTCAGGCAGTCAGCGTGTATTCGATGGAGTGAAGGCAATGGCGAACCAACCATCCAGGAAGCCGGCGCACGCCGCAACGAAGACCCCGGCCAGGCGGGCCGCTGCCAGCCCGCCCCTGCTCGCCGGCGGCAACCCCCAGATCGCGAAGGCCGACGGAGATGCCCCCGTGCAGGCCTACATCGCCGCCATGCCGGGCTGGAAACACGACGCCGGGCGCCGCCTCGACGCGCTCATCCAGCGCACCGTGCCTGACGTCCGCAAGGCAGTGAGGTGGAACTCGCCCTTCTATGGCATCGAGGGTCAGGGCTGGTTCCTCAGCTTCCATTGCATGACGAGGTACATCAAGGTGGCATTCTTCCGTGGCATGTCGCTGCGCCCTGTTCCCCCTGTCGAGTCCAAGGACGAGAACACGCGTTACTTCCACATCCACGAAGACGACGAGCTTGACGAGGCGCTGGTGGCAAGCTGGATCCGGCAGGCATCGGAACTGCCTGGCTGGGCTCCGTAAGCCCCTGTCCTCAGAACCAGGCCCCGTTGGTCAATCCGGCAGCACCGCACCGCCAAACTGCTTGCGGTAGGCAGACGGAGAAACGGCGAAGGCCTGGGTGAAGTGCTGCCGGAACGAAACGGCGGATCCAAACCCTACCAGCTCGGCGATGAGGTCGACCCCCTTGTCCGTCGTCTCCAGCAGGCGCTGCGCCGCCGCCAGCCTGTGGTTCAGCACCCACTGCGTCACCGTTGTGCCAGTCTTCGCCTTGAAGCGCCTGGTGAAGTTGCGCCGGCTCATCCCGGCCCTCTCCGCCAGCGTGTCCAGTGCCAGCGCCTGGTCCAGGTTCTCGATGGCCCAGTCCAGGGTCGTGCTGAGCTTGTCCGCGCCATCCATCCGGGGCAGCGGCTGTTCGATGTACTGGGCCTGGCCGCCATGCCGGTGCGGGGCAACGACCATGCGGCGGGCCACCCGGTTGGCGACCTCCGCGCCATGGTCGCGGCGCAGCAGGTGCAGGCAGCAATCCAGGGCGGCCGCCGTCCCGGCCGAGGTCAGGATGTCGCCATCGTCGATATACAGGGAGTTGCGATCGAGCCTGACCTTCGGATACCGGTTCGCAAAGTCATCGGCCCAGGCCCAATGCGTGGCCGCCGTGCGCCCGTCCAGCAAACCCGCCTCGGCAACCACGAACGTACCCAGGCAAAGGCCGGCAATCCGCGCGCCCCGCACGCTGGCGGTTTGCAGCGCTTCCACCAGGGCCTGGGGCGGGCGCTCCGCAGGGTCGCGCCAGGCCGGCATGATGACCGTATCCGCCTCGGCCAGCACCGAAAGGTCGTGCCCGACCTCGATCCTGAAACCGGACATGGTTGGAATCAGCCCGGTCTTCTCGCCGCAGATGATCAGCCGGTAGCGCGGCACGCCCAGCCGGGCAAGATCGTCGCCAAACACGATACAGGGCACGGACAGGTGGAAGGGGCTGATGCCTTCGAAGGCGATCACCGCGACGGTATGCATTGCATTCTCGCAGTCAGGGACAGGGATTGAAGTTGGCCCAATTCTATCGGATGCTGTCCATCGGGCCACTTTCGGGGTTCCAGCGGGCGTTGGAAACTACATCCCATGCCGCGGTTGCGGTGATTGGGGCGGCCTCCTCGGCAACGGCGCCGCCCTCTTCTTCTCCATGACGAGGACCACAATGAACCACCCGACGATTCGCACCATGGCCGGCGCACCGGCCCCCACCGCTATCGAAGCCGCCAGCAGCGCCTTGCTGGTGATCGATTTCCAGAATGAGTACTTCAGCGGCAAGATGCCGATTCCGGACGGCGCGCGCGCCCTGGGCAATGCGCAACGCCTGATCGCTCACGCGGATGCGGCAGGGATTCCTGTTGTCCACATCCAGCATGTGACGCCCGCGGGCAGCCCCATCTTTGCGGAACAGAGCGCCAGCGTGAAATTCCACAGCGACCTGCAGCCGGCGCGCATCACACGGTATTGCAGAAGACCTCGGTCAGCGTGTTCCCGACGACCGACCTGGACCAGCGCCTCAAGGCCGCCGGCATCAAGACCCTGATCATCACGGGCCTGATGACCCATGCCTGCGTGTCGGGCGCGGCGCGCGATGCGGTGCCGCTCGGATACGGCGTGATCGTGGCGGAGGATGCCTGCGCAACGCGCGACCTGGATACCGCCGGCGGCGTGGTGCCGCACCGGGACCTGCACCGGGCCGCGCTTGCCACCATCGACGACACCTTCGGCGATATCCTGACGACCGAGCAGGTGTTGAAACTGCCGATCGCCTGATCGATCGCCGACAGCCGTGGTGCCGAGGGGGAGAACGTCAGGCCATGCACCTCCCCCTCAGTCAATGGCTCCCGCCGCCCGCTTTCAGACTGCCAGGCGCTCCACCGCGCCCTGACGCCTGACCATCCCCAACGAGAACATCGACAACCCCGCGACCAGCGCCGGCACGCCAATCAACGCAAACAACGCCGACATGCCCAGGCCCATCGACAACATGGTCGCCCCGCCGACCGACCCCACCACCGAGCCCATCCGGCCCACGCCGTTGGCCCAGCTCACGCCTGTGGCACGGCAGTCCGTCGGATAGAAGCTGGCGGACAGCGCATTCGCACCCACCTGCGACCCTGAGATGCAGAAGCCCGCCAGGAACACCGCCATGCCCGCGGCCACCGGCTCGGAAGCAACGCTGCCCACCGCCGCAATGCCAAGCGCCGCCAGCGCATAGCTGGATGCCAGCACATAGTGCGGATTGATCCGGTCCATCAGCCAGCCCAGCGCAATCGCCCCTATCGTCCCGCCGATCTGGAACATGGTTGTCACCAGCGCGGCCGTGCGCAACGAATGGCCGGCAGTGCGCAGCAGCGTCGGCAGCCAGCTGGACAGCAGGTAGATCACCAGCAGGCTCATGAAGAACGTCAGCCAGAACAGCAGCGTGCCCCGCAGCAGTTCGGGCCGGAACAGGTGCCGCACGGGCGAGCTGGTGCTGCGCTGTTCGCCGACCACGAAGGTGGCGTCGCGCAGGTCGGCTTGCGGCGCGATCTTCTGCAGCGTGGCGACGATGCGTTCGCGCTGCTTGCCGGCCAGCACGAGGTAGCGCACCGATTCCGGCAGCAGCCACTGCAGCAGCGCCGCCAGCATCAGCGGCATGACCCCGCCGGCCACCAACACCGAGCGCCAGCCAAAGGCGTCGATCAGCCCGGCCGAAGCCAGTCCGCCGAAAGCCGAGCCCAGCGTGAAGCCGCAAAACATGGTCGTGACCAGGAACGAGCGCCGCTTCTCCGGACAGAACTCCGAGGTCAGCGTGATGGCGTTGGGCATGGCCCCACCCAGGCCCAGGCCAGTCAGGAAGCGCAGCAGCACCAGCGTCCACAGGTCATGCGACCAGGCCGAGGCCAGGCTGGCGGCACCGAAGAACAGCACCGACAGCACCAGCACGCCCTTGCGGCCGAAGCGGTCGGCCAGTGGGCCGAAGAGGAAGGCGCCGACCATCAGGCCGCCGAGCCCGGCGCCGAACAGCGGCGCCAGCTGGGCCGGCGTCAGTTGCCATTCCGCGCGGATGGCTGGTGCGATGAAGCCGATCGCCGCGGTATCGAAACCATCGACCGCAACGATCAGGAAGCAAAGCGCGACGATGCTCACCTGGAACGCCGACAGCGGCTGGCGGTCGATGAACGCGGTGACGTTCAGGGGTTGGCTGGCAGGCATGGTGGTCTCCTCCTTGATGCCAGGATTAGGGGCGAGTCACGCCCGGCGGCCTTATAGGCGGCCGCCAGGTCGTTTCGGATTGACTGCGAAGAAAGGTTGCGTCAGCGGCTTACAGCCACGGCGTGGGGCTCAGGCACTTGTCGGCACGCCAGCCATGCAGCCACTGCAGCGCGTCGTAGAACTGCGCCTGCGTGCGGCCGGTCCACAGGCTGTTGCGCACCAGCCGGTCCACGCCCTTGGCGTGATAGACGCGGCCCATGTCGCGCGCGGCGTAGAGCACGCGGGCGGTGCGCGGGATGCGGGCCTGCTCGTAAAGCTTGAATGCCGCTTCGAAATCACCGCCGGCCACCTTCACCGCTTCACCCAGCGTGACCGCATCTTCCAGTGCCTGGCAGGCGCCCTGCGCCACGTACTGCGTCATCGGGTGCGCGGCGTCGCCGAGGATGGTGGCGCGGCCGAAGCTCCAGCGCTCGACCGGATCGCGGTCGGCGGTGGCCCAGCGCTTCCACGAGGTCGGGCGGTCCAGCATCTGGTGCGGCAGCGGGTGGATGCCGTCGAAGTACGACAGCACCTCTGCCTTGCTGCCGTCGCGCACGCCCCAGGTCTCCTCCTCGCGGCTGTGGAAGGTCACCACCAGGTTGTACTGCTGGCCGCCGCGCAGCGGGTAGTGGACCAGGTGGCAATGCGGGCCGGCCCACACCACTGGTGCGTTGACCTGCAGGTCCTGCGGCATGTCGGCGACATCGACCACGGCGCGGTAGACCACATGGCCGGTGACGCGGGGCTCATCGCCGATCAATGCCTGGCGGATGGCGGACTTGACGCCGTCGCAGCCGATCACCGCGTCGCCATGGTGATGCTCGCCGTGCTGGTCGATCACGGTCACGCCCTTGTCGTCCTGCAGCAACTGCTCTACGCGCGTGCTGGTGCGGAACGTGATCAGCGGATGGTCCTGCACCGCCTCCAGGATCGACAGGTGGATATCGGCGCGATGGATCACCGCATACGGGTTGCCGAAGCGCTCGCGGTAGGCCTGGCCCACATCGACCCGGGCGATCTCGCTGGTGTCGATCGCATCGCGCAGGCTGAGGTAGTCGGTAAAGACCGCGCGGCTGCGTGCGGCCTCGCCGACGCCGAGCGCGTCGAGCGCAGCAAAGGCGTTGGCGGCCAGCTGGATGCCCGCGCCGATCTCGCCGATCTGCTCGGCCTGCTCCAGCAGTTCGATGCGGATGCCCTGGCGTGCCAGCGCCAGCGCCGCGGCCAGGCCGCCGATGCCGCCGCCGATGATGAGGACCTTGCCGGTCGCGTTGTTGGTACTGCTCATGTCTTGTCTCCTGGCCTGCGCGATGCGTCAGGCGGTATGGTCGGGCTGGCGCCCGGGCGCCGCCTGGGCAAAGGCGGGATGGGCGCTGGCGTGGGCGTAGACCGCCATCGCGCGCTCGTACCGGCCCAGGTCGCAGCCCATGCGCAGGGCGTTGGCAACCTGCGGCACCAGCGCGACGTCAGCGAGCGTCGGCGCATCGCCGAAGCACCACCTGCCATGTCCGTGCAGCGCCAGCAGGCGCTCCACGCCGGCCATGCCTTCATCGACCCAGTGGCGGTACCAGGCATCCTTCTGCTCGGGCGTGACCTTCAGCACATCCTGCAGGTAGCGCAGCATGCGCAGGTTGTTGACTGGGTGAATGTCGCAGCCGATCAGCGTGGCCAGTTCCAGCACCCGCGCTCGCTGCACCGGGTCTTGCGGGAGCAGGCGCGGTTCGGGATGGAGCGCATCCAGGTAGTCGATGATCGCGAACGACTGCCCGAGCGCAAGACTGCCATCCACCAGCGCGGGCACGGTCGCGGACGGGTTGATGCTTTCGACATACTCCGGCGCGCGGTGCTGGCCGGTGCGGATATTGACCGGCAGGTAGTCGTACGGCAGGCCTTTGAGGGCCAGCGCGATGCGCACCCGGTAGGACGTCGAGCTGTTGAAGAAACTATAGAGCTGCATGATCGGTAATGCCTGTGTGCTGCGATTCACGGGGGGTCAGACCACGCGCACGGTCAGCTCGCCGAGGCCGTCCACGCCCGTGACCATGGTCTCGCCGGCCTTGACCGCGCCAACGCCTTCCGGCGTGCCGGTGAAGATCACATCGCCCGGCTCCAGGCGGAAGAACTGCGACAGGTAGGCCACCGTCTCGGCCACCGACCAGATCAGGTGCGACACGTCGCTGCGCTGCTTCGTTTCACCGTTGACGGTCAGCCAGATGCCGGCCTGCTGCGGGTGCCCGATCTCGCTGGCACGGTGGATCGGCGCCACCGGCGCCGAGGCATCGAAGGCCTTGCCGATTTCCCAGGGGCGGCCCATCTCGCGCATCTTCATCTGCAGGTCGCGGCGGGTCATGTCGAGGCCGACGGCATAGCCCCACACGTGTTCGAGTGCCTGTTCGACCGGGATATCCGAACCGGCCTTGCCGATCACGGCCACCAGTTCGGCCTCGTAGTGGTAGTTCTGCGTCTGCGCCGGATAAGGCAGGTCCAGCGTGGTGCCGGCCTGCACCGGGACGATCGCGTCGGCCGGCTTGCAGAAGAAGAACGGCGGCTCGCGGTCGGGATCGAAGCCCATCTCGCGCGCATGGGCGGCGTAGTTGCGGCCCACGCAGTAGACGCGGCGCACGGCGAACTGGTCGTCGCTGCCGGCAACGGGGATGGAAACGGTGGCGGGGGGCGTGAAGACGTAGGACATGGTTCGGAATTTCCGGAGGTCGTCAGGTAAGCGGGAGCCTCCGGCGGTGCGCGCAGGCACCGCCCGGGGCAGGTCGGATCAGGGTTGCGGGAGGCTCAGGTGCGCGCTTCGCGTAGCAGGTTCATCGCGGACAGCACGGGCCGGTCGGAATAGCTGAACAGCACCGCGTCTTCCAGCGCGCCCAGTTGCACCGGCGCCCACGACGGGGCCACGAAAATATCGCGCGGCTCGAACTGGAACTGGTCGTCGCCGATGCGCACCGTGCCGCGCCCTTCCACCACGCTGTAGATGGTGGCGTCGGTGCTGCGGTAGGTCTTGCCCTGGAAGCCCGCCGGCAGGTACTGCATGAAGGTGGCGATGGTCGGCATCGGCCAGCCGCCGGTGGCCGGGTTGATATAGCGCAGCTTGACGCCGTCCCAGGCATCGAGCTCGCCGTTGCGGTAGAGCTGGTCCAGCGCCTCGCGCGAACGCTCGTACGGGTAGCTGAAAATCGGTGAAGTGGGATCGGTCACGCGGTGCCGCACCGGCACCATGTTGTGGCCGAAGCGGGCAAAGCTGTCGCCCTCGACGCGGGTCACGGGCTGCTGGGCTTCCGGGTAGTTCTCGGCAAAGCCGGCATCGAACTGCTGCACCAGCGGGATATCCAGCCCGTCCAGCCACACCACCGGCTCGCCGCCGTCCTCGACGGCAGGGTTGCCATGGTCATGCCAGGTCCACGACGGCGTGATGATGAAGTCGCCGGGGTGCATGGTGGTGCGCTCGCCGTTGACCGCGGTCCAGGCGCCCTTGCCTTCGACGATAAAGCGCAGCGCGGACTGGGTATGGCGGTGGCTGGGCGCGATTTCGCCCGGCAGGATCAGCTGCAGGCCGGCGTACAGCGTGGAGGTGATGCTCGACTTGCCCGGGATCCCCGGGTTCTCCAGCACCAGCACGCGGCGCACCGCTTCCTCGGCGCTGATGACGCCGCCGGCCTGCATGACCAGCGGGCGGATCTGGGCGTACTTCCAGATGGCGGGAACGATCTGCGGCCGCGGTTGCGGCGGCACCAGCGCGTGCAGCGACTCCCACAGCGGGGTCATGTGGCTGCGGCCGATTTCTTCGTAATAGGCCACGCGGGCCGGGTCTGGGGTGTGTTCGGACATGCTGTCTCCGTAACTTTATGCAGGGCTTTGGGAGCGCTTTTGTGGGTGCGTGTCATCGCTCGCACCGTCTTGTTGTCGTTATACGCGGCGCCCTATAAGATTTGAAATGAACTTTTCATCTTATCGATACGATTTTTTATATAGGTAGCCCCATGGACTGGACCCAGAGATTGCGGCTGCGCAACCTGCAGATGCTGCTGAGCCTGGCCGAGACCGGCAATATGAGCCAGTCGGCGGCCATGCTGAACACGACCCAGCCGGGCCTTTCCAAATGGCTGAAGGACCTGGAGGACGATATCGGGCTGCCACTGTTCGAGCGCCAGGCGCGCGGGCTGCGGCCCACGCCCTATGGCGAGTCGCTGATCGAGCACGCACGCCGGATCGAGGCCCAGCTGGATACTGCGCGCGACGACCTGCAGGCCATGCGCGACGGCGGCAGCGGGATTGTGGTGGTGGGTACGTCGGGCGCGTCGTCGGCGGATACCGTGCCGCTGGCAGCGCTGCATTTGCTGCAGCAGATGCCCCGCGCCAGCGTGCGGCTGGTGGAAACGACCATGGACCGGCTGATGAGCCAGCTGGCACACAGCGAGCTGGATATCGTGGTGGGACGCTCCGCCCCCGAACTGCAGGACGCGCACATGCGCACCGAATCGCTCTACATGGAGCCGATCCACTTCGTCGCCCGGCCCCGCCATCCGCTGCTGCAGGGCGCTGGCATCGGCTGGGACGACCTGTATCGCCACCGCTGGGTGGTGTGGCCGCGCGGCACGCCCATCCGCAACGCGCTGGAAGGCGCGCTGGCCAGCGCCGAGCGTGCCCTGCCGGCCGATTGCGTGGAGAGCAATTCCACCGTGCTGAATCTCACGCTACTCAACAACAGCGACATGATCGGCCTGGCCTCGCACCGCACCGCGCGCCGGCTGGAAGAGCTGGGCGCGCTGCGCATCGTGCCGCTGCGGCTGGCGGGGTTCGGCTCGGTGTCGATGTACTGGCGTGACGACGCGCAGTCGCGCGCGGCGGTCATGGCCATGCTGGATTGCCTGCGGCGGGCGGCGGGGGCACCGCAGGACTAGGTGCGGCACAGAATCGATGCCGCATCCCCACCGCCACGGCCGTCATGCTGCGATGCCCGCTGCCGAGGAAATACCCGTTGGCAAAGCTCACCGCCGAGGTATCGAAGTTGATGCCGGCATGCTGGACATAGGCCGTCGTCAGATAGACGTCGGTACGCTTTGACAGGCTGTCGCGTGGGTCAGCGGCTGACCGCGCGATGGATCGCGAGCGCCGCGGCCACCATGGCCTCGGCGGATTCCAGCGCCCGGCCCGGATCGTCGCGCTTGCGCACCCCAGCCGCGCTGGTCGCACGCGCGGCGCCGTCCGGGTTGGCGGAGAACTTCACCACCGTCAGCCCCCTGGCCGGGTTGATATAGATCTTCTGTCCGAAGCGCCCGCTGGCCTCGATGCTGCCGTCGCCGTCGTTGCGCTGGAACCAGTAGTTGCGGTAGCCATAGCCATCGCGGCCCGGCATGGTGTTGCCGCGCGCAAAGCGGGCCTGGTTGCCGGCCGGCTGCAGCGCAATGCGCACCGCCGCCGGCGAGATCCCGCCCGAGGCGTCGCCCGCGGCCGCCCGGCGCACCGCCTCGGCAAAGCGGGCGGCGTCGCGCAGCGTGGAATTCATGCCGCCGCTGGCCATTTCCGTGCCCTGGCGGTCCACCTGGGTGTAGGCATCATCGTCGGCAAAGCGGGACCACAGCCGCTCGGTCACCAGCTGCGCCCAGCTCTTGCCGGTGATACGCCGCAGCGCCCATGCCACCGCTTCCGGCGAGCCGTTCTGGTAGTACCAGACGCCGACTTCGTCGCGCCCGCCGGTGGCGTGGACGACCTTGAGGAAGTCATAGATGGTGTCCGGCGCATCCGCCTTGCGCGGCACGATCCCCACCGCCCCGAACAGCCCCAGGTCCGGCGGCAGCCCCTCCGGGTAGCCCACCGGCACCTCCATATCCAGGTTCTGCTGTACCGTGGCCTCGCCGAACGGATTGCCGGCCAGTTCCGGCACATACTGCGCCAGCCGGGCCTGCGGATCGAGCTTGCCCTCTTCGACCAGCATGGCGGCCAGCAGACCGGTGACGGACTTGGTCATCGAGGCCCAGATATGCGGCTGGTAAGGACCAAAGCCAGCGAGGTAGCGCTCATAGACGACCTTGCCCTGGTGCAGCACGATAAAGCCGTCGGTATGGGTGTCGCGCAGGTAATCGGCCAGTCGGGCAGTCTTGCCCGCCACGGCAAACGTGGTGCCATCCAGTTCCGTACCGGGCTGGCCGGCCAGGGCCAGCGGCTGGCTGGCATGCCGGATGCCCGCCGTTGGCGACATCTCGCGCGCATGCCGGAACGCCCAGCGCATATACGGCGGACGCAGCCCGCTGCCGCGGCTGACTTGCTTGTCGGGCGGCGGCGGAAAGCCCTGCATGACCTCGTCCTCGGCAACGACCAAAGGCTGGCCGGTGCCCTGCGCCAGCGCAACGCTCATCGGCGCTACCAGCAGCGCCACGGCCAACCACGCCCGACTGCGTCCGAATCCCGTCCTGCGCGTCACTGTTTGCGCTTGCATGCTGTCTCCATTCCTGTCCAGGCGCTTGCACGGACGGTGCGCCGCCTTGTATGCATGAGGTGCAAGCCTGCATGGTGCAGGCCGCGGGCGCCATCTTGGCGGATGCGGATCCTGACCTCAATGATGCGTTCGGAATAGAGCCATAACCCGGTGGAATGTCAGGCCCCGAAGCCGCATAATGGCGAAACCCTTCCTCTCCGATGTCTGCCATGCAGCTTCCCGACGCCCGCGTCCGCGACCTGCTCCGCCATCCGGGGCGCTTTGCCTGGCACACGCTCAGGCAGTTCCGCGCCAACCAGGGCCTGCTGCTGGCCGGCGCGGTGGCCTACTACGCGCTGCTGTCGATCGTGCCGCTGCTAATCCTGATGATCATTGCCCTGTCGCACGTGATCGGACCAGACCTGCTGTTGTCCACGCTCGCGCGCTACCTGGAGTGGGTGGTGCCGGGGCAGTCCAGGGCCCTGATCTCCGAGCTTGCCGCCTTCCTGCGCAACCGCGGCACGATCGGCTGGGTACTGCTGGGCACCATGCTGTTCTTCAGTTCGCTCGCCTTCACCGTGCTGGAGAATGCCATGTCGGTGATCTTCGAGCACCGCGTGTCGATCCGGCGCCGGCATTTCCTGGTCTCGGCGCTACTGCCCTATTGCTACATCGCGGTACTGAGCGTGGGCCTGCTGCTGGTCACGGTGGTGTCAGGCGGCCTGCTGGCCATCGGCGAACGGCATGTGGAAGTGCTGGGCCGCGACTGGTCGCTGGACCGGCTCTCGACCGGCCTGCTCTACCTGCTCGGCTTCATTGGCGAGGTGCTGATGCTGACCTCGATCTACATGGTGATGCCGGTTGGCAGGCTGTCGCTGCGGCATGCGCTGAGCGGCGCGTTGATTGCGGCCGTGCTGTGGGAAGTCTCCCGTCATGTGCTGGCATGGTACTTCACCACGTTGTCGCAAGTGAGCCGGGTCTATGGTTCGCTGACCACGGCGATCGTGGTGCTGCTGAGCTTGGAGATTGCGGCGACCTTGCTGCTGCTGGGGGCGCAGGTGATCGCGGAGTTCGAGCGTGGCGGCTGGGAAGGAAAGCCAGCGCACGCGGAACCGGAAGAATTCCACACCTGAGCGGCACCATTCACGCGCCCGCTCAGGCGAGCGCCAGATCGAGGCAGGCGCGGATACGCCTCTCCTCCTCCGCACCGAAGGCGCCGATAAATACCAGTGCAGACCCTGCCGCATCGCCTTGCGCCATCGGATTCAGCCGCATGCGGCCCGCGACCACATGCAGTTCATGCAGGCGCGGATCGGCTGCCAGCCTGACCATACCCTTCGCGCGCAGCAGGCGCACCGGCAGCGTCTTCAGCGCCTGCCGCAGCCGCATCTTGTCGAAATCGCGGCCGGTCTGGTATGAAATGCTGCGGATGCCGGCGTGCACGGTGCCGACGGGTCGCCGCCAGTGCCCGCCTGCCTGCAGCACGGCATCGCCATGTGGTTCCGGCAAGGCGGCGTCGACAAAGACCGACAAGGGCACCTCGCCCTCGCATGCGCTCAGCACCGCAGAACGCGGCGCGATGGCGCCGACCGTGGCGGCAGCCATTGCCAGTGCATCCGCATCGGCAAGGTCTGCCTTGGTCAGCACCACCACCGAGGCCCCCGCGATCTGCAGCCGCACCATGTCGCCCACCAGCGGATCGTGCAGGCTGTGGGCGACCTCGGTCACGTCCACGGCCACCACCACGGCATTGAGCACAAAGGCCCGATCCAGCAAGCCGACCTGCGCAATACGCTGCGGGTCCGAGACACCGCTGGCCTCGATCACCAGCAGGTCGGGCCGCTGCTCCCTTGCTGCGATGGCCACGAGCGCCTCGGCCAGCCGGCCGCCGATCGAGCAGCAGATACAGCCGTTCTCCAGCTGGATCACGTCGTCGCTGCGCGTGCGGATCAGCGCGGCATCGATATTGATCTCGCCGAAGTCGTTGACCAGCAATGCGATGCGGCGCCCGTGCGCGTTGGCCAGCAGGCGGTTGAGCAAGGTGGTCTTGCCGGCGCCAAGGTAGCCGCCGACCACCACCAGCGGGACCGGAGCCCGCGCGTTCATCGGGCCGGCGCCGGGAACACGCGCCCGCCCAGCACCGTGCCCCAGACGCGCACGTCCTTCAGGCATGCGGGAGCCACTGTGGTCGGGTCATCTTCCAGCACGGCAAAGTCGGCCAGCTTGCCAGGCGCGATGCTGCCGATGCGGTGATCGAGCTTCAGCGTATAGGCCGCACCCATGGTGATGGCATACAGCGCGTCGGCGACGGTCAAGCGCTCCGCTTCGCCCAGCACGCTGCCGGAGGCCGTCTGGCGCTGCACCGCGCACCACGCCGTGAAGAGCGGGTTCAGCGGCGTGATCGGCGCATCGGAGTGGATCGCAAACGGAATGGCCAGCTTGCGCGCAGTGCCCGCCGGGTTCATGCGCGCGGCGCGCGCCGGTCCCACGGTCTGGCCGGCATGCGCATCGCCCCAGTAGTACAGGTGGTTGGAGAAGAAGTTGATGCACAGGCCCAGCCGCGCCGCGCGCGCGAGCTGTGCCTCGTCGGCCAGCTGGCAGTGCTGCAGCGTATGGCGATGGTCCGCGCGCGGATGGCGCGACAGCATGGCTTCGAGCACGTCCAGCACCACTTGCGTCGCCTCATCGCCATTGGTGTGGATATGCAATGGCAGGCCGGCCAGGTGGAACGGCGTGAAGGCGTCGAGCAGTTGCTCGGGCGGGATCAGCCACAAGCCATTGGCCTGTCCGCCGGCATAGCCGGGCGCACGCAGGCGCGCGGTAAAGCCCTGGATCGAGCCGTCGACGATGAACTTGACCGGACCGAAGCGCAGCTTGTCGGTACCGGCCGCCGCCGCGGCCTGCACGCGGGCGGGGCCGCCCTGTGCATTGCGCTGCGGCGAGAACGCCGGGACGATGCGCAGTGGGAAGCCGGGGTCGGCAGTGACCGCCTGCAGCGTCTCCAGCCCCTTGGGCGACAGGTCGTTGACCAGGTCAGTCGCCGTGGTCACGCCCGCCAGTTGCGCCACGCGGCCGAAGCGGCGCACCGCGTCAGCATTCTCGGCCGCCGCCAGCGACAGGCCGCTGCCAAGCACGCGCTGCACCGGGAACATCGCGGCGAATTCCTGCAGCTCGCCGGTGGGCAAGCCCCGCGCGTCCTTGTGCACGCCGTCGATATCTGTGTCCTCGTCGATGCCGGCCCGCGCCAGCATCGCGGAATTGACGTTCATCAGATGCACGCTGGCATGCATCACCACGATGGGCCGCGTGGCCGAGACGCGATCCAGCTCGCGCACCGACAGCCGGCTGGCGCCGAAATAGATCGGGTCGAAGCCCCAGGCTAGCAGCGGCGTGTCCGGGTCATGCATCTGGCTTGCCGCGCCCGCCAGGCGATCGATCACCTGCTCCAGCGTGCGCAGACCGCGCCACAGCTTGCCGTCCGGATCGCGGCGGTCGAAGTAGCCGACGTAGACCGCATCCCACATCGCGCCTTCCATCAGGTGGCAATGGCCTTCCACCAGCCCGGGCATCAGCACCTTGTCGCGGAAAGTGTCGACCTGCACCGCATCCGGCCAGCCGGCCATCTCGGCCGCGCCGCCCACGGCAAGGATCTTGCCGTCGCGCACCGCGACTTGGGTCGCCTCGGGCTGGCCGGCTTCCATCGTGAGGATCTTGCGCGCCACGAATACCTGCGTGCGCGCCGTGTCGTCTTGTGTCATGAATTGCATGAGTCCGTTCATTCACGACGCCTGCACGCGGGCCAGGCGGGGTGCGTAGTTCACCAGCGCGATCACCAGCAGGTTGACGCACAGGCTGACCAGCCCGAGGTTGATGCCGCCGAAATCGACCTGCTGCACATACAGCGCGATCGCCAGTGCCTGGCCGGTGACGATGCCGAGCGCAATCGCCAGCGGCCGCACCTTCAGCGAGAACAGGATCACCAGCACGCCAGGGAAGAACTGCGTCACGCCGTAGTAGGTGGTGTTGATCAGCGTCAGCATCAGGTTGGGCGTGGCCAGCGTCATGGCGATGGACAACACTAGGTAGATCACGATCACCACCTTGGCGCCCTGCTTCTGGCGCGCCTCGGGCATGCCGGGCAGCAGGTTGCGCGTGACAATGGGGCCGATCGCCAGGCAGATGCCGGCCAGCACCAGCAGCCCCGACAGCGCGGCGCCGGCGGTCACCAGTCCGAGCAGCCAGTCCGGCAACAGCCGCACCGCCGCCGCGAAGAAGGCCTCGTTGGGGGAGGCGAGCTGCAGGTTCTGGCTGATCGCGTAGTACGACGCCAGCACCAGGAACGGATACATCAGCATGTACAGCGGCATCGCCACCTGCGTGCGCCGGATGGTGTTGGCGCTCTTGGCCGTGAAGAAGTTCTGCACCGCGAACGGCATCACGTAGAAGCCCAGTGCCTGGAACAGCATGGTGCTCATCGAGAAGCGCAGCTGGGTGTCATTCATCTGATTGCTGACCTGCATGCTGGCGGCATGGAACACGTCGCCCACGCCCGCCTTCCAGCCCACTGCAACGCCGGTGGCGACGATCGCCACCACCATCAGGATGTCCTTGAGGATGGCGATATAGGCCGATGCGCGCACGCCGGAGATGGCAATGTAGGTAAAGGCCAGCGCCGCCGAGATCATCACCAGGTACACCGGCTCGAACTCCCAGCCCAGCCCCTTGAGCGCCGCCACCAGCCCGGTGAACTGCAGCTGGCCCCAGGGCAGCAGGAACAGGATCGCCGAGCCCGCCACGATCAGCTCCAGCGCACGGCTGCCGTAGTGGCCCTTGAACAGGTCCGGCAGCGTGATCGCGTTATAGCGCGCGCCGGCCTGCCAGATCTTGGGCCCGAGGAAATAGCCGAGCGGATACGCCAGCAGGATGTAGCCGAGGAACCAGACCCCGTAGGTCGGCCCCTTGGCGTAGATGCCACCGGGAAAGCCCACCATCGTGCCGATGCTGTAGATCTCGCCCGCGGCCAGAAAGAACACCAAGTAGGCGCCGAACTGCCGCGACGCCACGAAGAAATCATGCACGCTCTGCGCGCCGTGGCCCTTCTTCGAGCGGATGGCGAGATAGAGCGAGAAGACGATAAAGCCGAGGAATACCGCTGTGGTCATGATGGTCTCCCCTTCAGGCTTCATGCGCCGCGTCGGCGGCGTGGCGGTCGAACAGCAGCCAGCACGCCAGCATGCAGCCGGAGGTCAGCACGAACCAGGCAAAGATCCAGGCGTAGATAAAGGGCACGCCGAGCACGAAGCGCTCGACAGTCGCCACCCAGGGCAGCATCCCGATGACGCCGATATACGGCAGGCCAAGGCCAATCAACAGCTTGAGCATGATGTCTCTCCGGTTTCCGATGGGCGGTGGATGGCGGCCGCCGTGTGTGCTGTCACCGGCCCGCTCTTTTGTTCCGGTCATCATAGGGAGCGCGGAGGTATGATTCAAATGCAAATGTTGAACCGATCCCATAACCAACGCGCATGGTTTTCCGCATGGACACACAGAAACTTCTGCACCTGCTCGCCGTGGTCGAGCACGGCACGTTCTCCGAAGCGGCCCGTGCCATACACCTGACCCAGCCGGCGCTGAGCCGCAGCATCCGCGCGCTGGAAGACGAGCTCAAGGCGCCACTCTTTGACCGCGGCGCGCGGCGCGCGCGCCTGACGGTGTTCGGCGAACTGGTGGCCGACCGCGCGCGCCGCATGCGGCTGGAAGAACGCCAGTTGCGGCGCGACCTGGACCTGCTGCGAGGTGGCGAGGAAGGCTCGCTGACGATCGGGGTCGCGCCCGCGCCGGCGGCGCTGCTGCTGACGCCGTTCCTGATCCACATGGCGCAGGCCCACCCGCGCATCAAAGTGCGCACCGAGACCGGCGCCACCAGCGCCCTGCTGGAGGCACTGCGCAACGAAACCATCGACGCCATCGTCGGCGATGCCTATGTGCTGCGCGCGGCCGACGACATCGACGTGGAGCCATTGGGTGAGCTACCCGCAGGTCTGGTATGCCGCGCCGGGCATCCGATCCTGCGCAAACGCCGCATCGATATCGAGACCATTCGCGCCTACCCGGTGGCAACCACCACGCTCAGCACCGTCATCAGCCGGCAACTGGCGGAGCTATGGGGGCCGGGCGCCGCGCCGGACAAGCTCTTCACCCTGCATTGCGACAACCTCGACATGCTGCGCAGCGTGACGCTGGCCAGCGATACGCTGCTGTTCGGCGTGCTCTCGATCACGCGGCAGGAGCGCGCCGCCGGGCTGATGGCCGAAGTGCCGATGCCGCCCGATCCGCGCCGCTGCGGCCGCTATGGCATTGCACGCATGGCGGCGCGCTCGCTGTCGCCGGCGCTGGAGGTGCTCTATCGGTTCACGCGGGAACACTGGAAAGCGCTGTCGTCCGAAGCTGGCGGTGCCAACGCGCGCCGCTGAACCTGCCCCTTGCCGCGCGCTGTTGTATGCTCCGCCCTGAACCATCGCCCGTGTCCCGCATGACCGAATCCACGCCAGACCGCCCTCGCCGCATCACCATCCACGACGTCGCCCGCGCCGCCGGCGTGTCGCTGACCACGGTGTCGCACGCGCTGAACGACCGCGGCGTGCTGGACCCGGCCACGCGTGCGCGCGTCAAGCGCGTTGCCGCCGAACTGGGCTACCGGCCCAGCGTGCGCGCGCAGCGGCTGCAGTCGGGCCGCGCCAACTGCATCGCGCTGTTGTCGTCGATGCCGTTCGCGGTGGCGGGCGGCACGTCGCGGCTCGGCTTCATGATGGAAGTGGCGGCGATCGCCGCCGAAGCGGCAATGGGGCGCGGCCTGGGCGTGGTGCTGGTGCCGCCGCTGGAAGGCGCCGGGGGCCTGCTCGATACATTGGATATCGACGGCGCGATCGTGATCGAGCCGATCGCGGGCGACCCGCATATCGCGCGCCTGCGTGAGCGCGGCGTCAGCATCGTGTCGATCGGGCGCGAGCCGCTGACCGACACGCCGGTGCCTTGCGTCGACCTGCAATCGGCCGACACCGCCCGGCTGCTGCTGGCGCATTTGCACGGACACGGGCGCCGGCATATCGGCCTGATGATCGGCGCGGCGCCGCGGCAGTCGTATGTGGAAACCGAACGCGCTTACCGCGAGTTCACGCAGGCAATGGGCTTGCCCTGCCATATCGTCAAGGCAGCCGAGGAACACGGCGAAGCCGCGGGCGCCGAGGCCTGCGCGCAGTTGCTGGCGCAGATGCCGGCGCTCGATGCGCTGTGCGCGCCGGTGGATGCGTTTGCGGTGGGCGCCATGGCCCACCTGCAAGGGCTGGGCAAGCGCGTGCCCGACGATGTGCTGGTGGTGACGCGCTATGACGGCATCCGCGCCCGCAGCGCACAGCCGCCGATCACCGCGGTCAACCTGCATCTGGAGCGCGTGGCATCGCTGGCGGTGGAACTGCTGTTCGCGCACCTGTCCGGCGACCGTAGCCGCGACGTGATCACCGGGCCCGCGCCCGAACTGGTGGTGCGGGCATCGTCCACGCCAGGCGTCTAACCGCGCAGCAGCACCACCGCACCGGAGACCAGCGCAAACACCAGCACGCCGATGCGCAGCATGCGCTGGTTGATGCGCTTGTGCACCAGGTGGCTGGCCACCATGCCGACGATCAGCACCGGCAGCAGCCCGATGGCATAGAGCACCTGCTCCATACCGAGCCGGTCGCTCAGCGCCAGCACCACCAGCGAGATCGATTCACCGACCAGGAAGCACAGCGCCACGGTGGCACGCAGCGTCGCGACCGGCGCATGCTGGTAGGCCAGCGCCAGCGGCGGGCCGCCGACACCGGTTGCGGTCTCGGTCACGCCGGTGATCAGGCCGGTCGAGGCAAAGGTCAGCCGCCCCGGCGTAAAGGCCGGCGCCAGCAATGACACCACCGCTGCGGCAATGGTGCTGCCGCCGACCAGCGCGTTGAGCCATGCCATCGGCATCGCCACCAGCACCCACAGCCCGCCGAAGGTGCCGGCCAGCCGCCCGGCGCTGATCCACCCTGCGCCGCGCAGGTCGATGGCATGGCGTTCGCGCCATGCCACGTAGGCGTTGAGCGGCAGCATCGCCAGCAGCAGCGCGCCTGGCAGCATTGCCGGCGCGGCCAGCGCCAGTACCGGCACCACGATCAGCGCGAAGCCCATGCCGGTCGCACCCTGGACCAGCGCGCCGGTAAAGACCGCCACGCCGACGCTGAACAACGTCATGTCCATGGTCAGGATGCCTCCATGCCGGCCTGGCGCGCGCGGTGCACGTCCGCGGCGTCGTGCAGCTTGCGGATCGGGGCATTGGCGATGGTGTCCTCGGCCATGGCGTGGATCGCCCGCATCAGCGCGCGAGCGTCCCAGTCCGTGGGCCAGCCCTGCCACAGGCGCAGGCTGCCATCGACAAAGACCGCGCGGATCTGGTCGCGGTTGGCCAGGCGCACCAGTTCCCAGGTCAGGTCCCAGGACGGCGTCAGCTCCGGCACGTCCAGGTCGACCAGCAGGAAGTCGGCGCGCTTGCCCGCGGCGATCTCGCCGGTGAGCGCACCCAGGCCCGCCACATCGGCCGCGTCATGCGTGGCCATGTCGACCCAGCGCCAGCCCGCGCCGCAGGAGGAATCGCCCACGCCGATGCCGAAGGCGAAGCGCTGGGCGGCCTCGGCATAGTCCAGCAGGCGGAAGCCGTCGCTGCGGGTGCCATCGGTGCCCAGACCCAGGCGCACGCCGAAGGTGGCCATGGTTTCAGCCGGCGCCACGGCGTTGCCCTTCCAGGCGCTGGCCACGGGGTTGTAGGCCACCGCGGTGCCGGTGTCGGCCAGCAAGCGGATCTCATGCGGCGTCACCAGCGTGGCATGCGCCAGCAGCGCCGCCTGGCCCAGTGCGCCGACTGCCGCGAGATGTTCGATCGGACGGCGCCCGCAGGCATTGAGCGAGCGCTCCACCGCCACCAGGTGCTCGTTGGCGTGCGTCTGGAAGATGCGGCCGGATTCGGCGCACAACTGGTAGACGTGGTGCAGCATCGCGTCAGAGGCCACCTCGGGAATCGAGATCGCCAGCGACGGGGCCACCAGCGGATCGCTGGCGTACTTGTCCAGGTGAGCGGCGGCGCGGCGCAGGATCGGCGCGGCGTCGAGCGTTTCGGCGCCAGGCTTGTCGTTGCAGATCAGGCCCAGCACGCAGCGCACGCCGGCATCGGTGATCGCGCGCGCAACCGCGTCCAGCCCGGCGTCGCTGCGCGTGCCGGCATCGACCACGGTGGTGAAGCCGCCGCGCAGCGCTTCCAGCGCCGCCAGCTTGGACGACAGGTACAGGTGCTCCGCCTTCAGGCTGCCCTCCAGCGGCACCCACACGCGGCGGAAGATCTCCGACGGCTCGCCGAACACCAGCGACTTGCCGAACGACTGCGTCAAGTGGTGATGCGTGTCGATCATGCCGGGCATCAGCAGCATGCGCGGCAGCGGCAGGGTCTCCAACTCGGGGAAGCGCGCAGCGACTTCCCCGGCCGTGCCCACTGCCGTGAAGCGGCCACCCTCCACCACCACCGCGTGGCCGCGTACCGCGCCCTGGCGCAGCAGGGTCCATTCCGGCAGCAGGATGCGCGGTTGCCTGAAACTGTCCGGCACCAGGGCCGGGTTGGTATCGCCGGGCCAGGCCGGGGTCGAGTCAGAACGATCAGTCATTGCAATTCAGGAAGCGGGGTCAATGCGTGGCAGCGGCATCGTCGCGGGCCACCGGGCCCGCTGCCGCGGCCCGCAGGCCCGTATGGAAGAACAAGAAGTTGAGCAGCGCCGCGGTCATGGCCCCCATGGCCACGCCATTGCCCACCAGGATGCGCACGTTGGCCGGCAGGCCGCCATAGATGCCGGGCACCAGGATCGGCAGCAGGCCCACGGCCAGCGCCACGGCCACCACGTACATATTGGCGTGGTCGCGCAGGTCCACCTTGCGCAGGATGTCGATGCCCATGGTGCCGACGATGCAGAACACCACCAGCCCGGTGCCGCCGACCACGGCCTCGGGGATCGCGCTGATCAGCGACGACACCGGCACCAGCAGCCCGAACGCCACCAGGATCGCGCCCGACATCGCCGTGACAAAGCGCGAGCGCACGCCGGTGGCACGCACGATGCCGATGTTCTCGCCGCTGGTGATGATCAGCGAGGTGCCGAACATCCCGCCCAGCAACGAAGTCAACGCATCGGCGCGGATGGTGCGCGGCACGTCGCGCTGCTGGTCAACCGGCCTGCCCACGGCATCGCTGATCGCCAGCGTCTGGCCGGTGGCCTCTACCATCGAGATCACGGCGAACACCATCAGCGGGATCGCGGCCACCACATCGAAATGCGGCCACCCGAACGGGAACGGCGTGGGCAACGCGAACACCGGCGACATCGACACATAGCCAGGCTGGAACGCACCGGCCAGCCCGGCCACCAGCGCACCGCCCAGCAGCCCCAGCAGGATCGCCAGCTGTGCCAGCATGCCCGACAGCAGGCGCGATGCCGCCACGGTGCAGGCAATGGTGGCGAACGCCAGCAGCAGGTTGAGCGGATCCACCGTGCTGCCCGCGGCCGGGTGGCCGGCAACCAGCTTGCCGGATACCTGCGCCAGGTTGATCGCCACCAGCAGCAGCATCGTCCCCACCACCACCGGCGGGAAATAGCGCAGGCAGCGCCGGAATACCGGCAGCACGCAGAAGTAGAAGACGCCGGTCAGGATCACCGCGCCGGCAGCGGTCTGCACGTCGGTCTGCTGTGCGATCAGGATAAACAGCACGATCGGGGCGCCGCCGGGCAGCATCACGAACGGCAGCCGAGCACCGATGCCCCGCTTGCCCAGCGACTGCAACAGCGTGCCGATGCCGCAGATCACAAAGGTGGCGCTCAGCAGCTGCACCGCCAGCGCGGGCGGGAAGTTCAGCGCCTTGCTCATCAGGAAGACGGACGCGATCGGCGACGCGGCCATGACCAGTACGTGTTGAAGCCCGAAGACAAACAGGCGCCGCCATGGCAGCCGTTCATCCACCGGCGCGGGGGCGGGGTGGGACATGCTTTGCTCCTCGTTTGGTGTGTGGGCGTTGTCCCGGTGGCCCGCAAGCCACCTGCTGCGTCTGTGCGCAATTCGCCTCGGATATTATCGATTTCCGCTAACAAAAACGTTTTGGTAAGTGTAGGGAAACAGAATTCGCGATGCAAGCGGTTTCTCGGCGGAGCGCCTGTGGTCTTCCCCTATATCGATCAGATCGATAAGTGCTAGCAGCAAAACGCGTTTCACAAGTTGATGCCTGGGCCCCAAAGTACCCGCCATAGCGCCTTGCGCGACACAACACGCCCCTGAAGGAGACGCCCCCATGCGAGACAAGAACAGTCCGGCGGAATCTGCCGACCCCGCCCAGCCGGTGCCGGCCCGGCGCCGCATCGTCCAGGGGGCGGGCCTGCTCGCTCTCAGCGCCTCCCCGCTCGGCGCACTGGCCGCGCGCATCAGCGACGGCGTCACCCTGGCCGACGGCCCCCGCCCGCTGGTGCGCTATCCGGGCAAGCGCCCGCTGGTGCGCGTCAGCACCCGGCCGCCGCACCTTGAGACGCCCTTCTCCGCGTTCAACGAGGGGCCGATCACCGCCAACGACGCCTTCTTCGTGCGCTACCACCTGGCCAACATTCCGCTGTCGGTAGACCTTGCCACCTTCCGCCTGACGGTTGGCGGGCACGTCAACAAGCCGCTGAAGCTGTCGCTCGATGAACTGAAGAGGCTGGCCGATCCGGTGGACATCGTCGCCGTGAACCAGTGTTCAGGCAACAGCCGCGGCTTCTCCGAGCCGCGCGTGTTCGGTGCCCAACTTGCCAACGGTGCAATGGGCAATGCGCGCTGGACCGGTGTGCCGCTGCGCAAAGTGCTGGAGCACGCGGGCGTCAAGGCCGGCGCCAAGGTGGTCACCTTCAACGGGCTGGATACGCCGGTGCTGCCGAGCACGCCCGACTTCCGCAAGTCGCTCGATATCGCCCATGCGATGAACGGCGAGCCGATGCTGGCCTGGGGCATGAACGGCGAAGACCTGCCGCTGCTCAACGGCTATCCCATCAAGCTGGTGGTGCCGGGCTACTTCGGCACCTACTGGATCAAGCACCTGTCCGAGATCGAGGTGCTGGACCGCCCGTTCGAAGGCCATGATGCGTTCTTCATGACCAAGGGCTATCGCGTACCGGATAACGACTGCCAATGCGTGGCGCCGGGCACCCCCGCCAGCAAGACGCGACCGATCTCGACGCTCGCGGTGCGCAGCTTCATCACCAGCGTGGGCGCCGGCGGCGTGCTGCCCGCCGGTCGCATGGTGGAGCTGAAAGGCATTGCCTTCGATGGCGGCTCCGGCATCCGCGGCGTCGAAGTCTCGGTCGACGGCGGGCAAAGCTGGCAGGCCGCCACGCTGGGCCAGGACCTGGGCCGCTTCTCGTTCCGCCCCTGGCAACTGCCGGTGAAGTTCGCGCGCAAGGGCCCAGCGGTCTTGATGGTGCGCGCCACCAGCGTCCAGGGCGAGGTGCAGCCTGCCAAGGCCAACTGGAACCCGGCCGGCTATCGCCGCAACGTCATTGAATCCACGCCGGTCACCATTGCCTGAGGAGCGCGCCATGCATCGATCCATCACCCCCATGCTGCTCGCGCTCGCCCTGCTGGGCGCGGGTAGCGCGTCCGCGGCACCCCAGGACATCAAGCTGCCGGCGGAGAACGTTAAGCTCAAACCCGCGAAGCTGCCCGGCTACGGCATCGCCATGCAGAAATGCGCGATCTGCCATTCGGCCGACTACGTCGCCTACCAGCCGCCCGGCCTGAGCCTGACGCAGTGGACCGGCGAGATGAAGAAAATGCAGCAGGCCTACGGTGCGCCGATCGACGATGGCGAGGTCGAGCAGCTCGGCGCCTATCTCGCGGTGGCCTACGGCTCCGCCAAGATCAAGGATCCGGAGATCGTGGCGATCGCGCAGAAGGCGGGCAAGCCCGCGCCGGCCGCACCCGCGGCCGCCTCAGCGCCTGCCGCCGCGGTGGACGTGCAGGGCCTGCTGGCGAAGAACGCCTGCCTGAGCTGCCACAGCGTGACGCAGAAGGTTGTCGGCCCGGCTTATCACGAAGTCGCCACCCGCTATAAGGACGATGCGCAGGCACAGGCCAGGCTGGAAGCCAGCATCCGCGGCGGCAGCACCGGCAAATGGGGTTCGGTGCCGATGCCCCCGTTTGCCGGGTTGAAGGCGGACGAAGTCAAGGCGTTGGCGGCGTACGTGCGGCAGCAATAGTCTCCCCCGCTTCCCCGTCGCAAGGCGCCCCGGCTAATCGCCGGGGCGCCTTGCATTTTTCGCTTGCAGTTTCCCGTTGCTTCCTTATACTTAGCCACATGGCTAACCATTGTGCCGAGTTTGCTGACGTGTCCCAGGCTGTCGATATTTCCCCGCTTTCCGACGTGTTCTACGCGCTGGCGGACCCGACCCGCCGTGCCGTCGTCAGCGTGCTCGGCCGCGGGCCGGAAACGGTCTCGGCACTGGCGGCACCGTTCACGATGGCACTGCCCTCGTTCATGAAGCACCTGCAGGTGCTGGAGCGCAGCGGCCTGATCCGCTCGCGCAAGACGGGGCGCGTGCGCACATGCGAACTGGTACCGCAACCGCTGTCAGACGCGCAGCAATGGCTGGCCGACCAGCGCGCCATGTGGGAGGCCCGTACCGACCGCCTGGCCGCCTTTGTCGAAGCCCTTCATCAGGAGGAACAGTCAGATGCCGAATGAAAACGCCGCCAGCCCTGAAAGCCAGGACCTAGTCATCTCGCGCCTGCTCAAGGCCCCGCGTGCCAAGGTCTGGCGTGCATGGAGCGATCCCAAGCTGCTCAAGGAGTGGTGGTGCCCCAAACCCTGGACCACCGAGGTCCTGGCCTTCGACATGCGCCCCGGCGGTGCCTTCCATACGCTCATGAAAGGCCCGGACGGCGGCGTCAGCGACAACCCGGGATGCTTCCTCGAAATCGTGCCGATGGAGAAGATCGTCTCCACCTCGGCCCTGGTGGCAGGCTATCGGCCCAACAAGCCGTGGCTGTCGATGACCGCGGTCATCACCATGGCTGACGAGGGTGACGGCACCCGCTACATTGCACGCGTGATGCATCCGGATGAGGCCACGCGCAAGCAGCATGAGGAGCTGGGGTTTTATGAGGGCTGGGGCATCTGCATTACGCAGCTGGATGAATTTGCGCAGCAGTTGAAGTAAGGCTGGCTTCGCCGATGCCTTCGGCACGCTTGCCGGTTTGCTTCCCTTGCCCGCTCGCGGGAAAGGGGAGCGCCTGCGAGAGGTGCCAGCCTGATCCCGATCTCTCAGTAGCGTGGGCGGCTTGGCGTTTTCAAAACCGATGCCGCAACCCCACGCTCACCGACTTCGCATCATCCCCGCTACCCGGATCAATCACGATGCTGTTGTTGCTCACGCTGCCGCCGGGGCTGTTATGCACCAGCACCGCCCGCACATAGGCCGTGGTGCGCTTGCTCAGGTCATGGTCCCACCCCAGCGTCACCGCCAGCGGCCGCTGGCCGCCGCCCAGGATCTGGCGCTTGAGTGCGGCGGCCTTGAAGGTGTCGCGTTGCGTCACGTTCCAACTGAAGGTCACGCCGTAGTGGCGTGCTGAGCGGGTCTCGGGCCGCTCGCTGCTGGCGGCGCTGTACAGCAGGCCGATCTCGACCGGCTTGAAGCGATAGGAGCCGCCGACGAAATGGTTGGAAGTCAGCGTCGGCTCCACCGGCACGTTGGCGCCTGAATACATCCCCTGGTAGGAGTAGAACGCGTAGACGTTGCCGGCCTCGTAGGTCGCATTCATGCCGAAGTTCAGCCCTGAGCGCGCCGACCCCGGCACCTCGCCGGGCGCCACCGCGGCGCCAAAGGAAAAGCCGCCCCAATTAGGCGAGAAATACTGCACCGCGTTGTCGAAACGGGCGCCGTAGGCCACGTGCCCGGTGCCCTGCGATGCGGTCGCGCTCAGCAGGTTGAATGGCGACACCGCGCCATTGAGCAGGAACGGATCCAGCCGCAGCAGCGCATAGAACGACGGCGTGTACTGCCGCCCCAGCCGGAACTCACCCCAGTTGCCCGACAGGCCCAGATAGGCCTGTCGCCCGAACAGCCGGTTGTTGCCGAAGAACTCCGTGCCGTTGTCGATATTGAAGCCCGACTCGACCAGGAAGTTGGCCTTGAGCCCGCCGCCCAGGTCCTCGATGCCGCGGATGCCCCAGCGCGACGCGGCCTGCTGGCCTTCGCGCATGCGCACCACGCTTTCCGAACCCCCGGCGTATTCGATCGATGCATCGACCACGCCGAACAGCTGCATCGTGCCGGCCACGGCATTGCCCGCGGCCAGCGCCGCGCCCATCACCATCCACTGTCTTACCTTCACGCTGCCTGTCTCCCGTTCTTGTTGTTGTGGTCCAGCCTTACTTCGCCTGCAGCCCCGCCACCTTCACTACCTCGCCCCACGCGGCCAGGTCGGCGCTGACCAGCTTGCCCAGGTCGGCCGGGCTCGACGGCGCGGCCGGCTGCAGGTTCATGGCGGTGAACTTCTCGCGGTCGCCCGGTGTCTGCAGGATGCGGTTCACCTCGGCGTTCAGCCGGTTGACGATCAGCGCGGGCAGGCCCCTGGGGCCGAAGATCGCGACCCAGCTGGCTTGCTGGAAGGGCACGCCCTGCTGCGACATAGTCGGCACGTCCGGCGCCGTCAGCAGACGCTCCGGACCGGAGACCGCAATGCCCCGGATGCGGCCGGACTTCAGGTGCGGGACAGACGAGATGGCGTCGGTGATGCCAATGGTGACGTGGCCCGCGGCCAGGTCGTTGCTGCACTGGGTGGCGGTCTTGTAGGGGATATGGCGCAGGTGGATGCCGGTCTTGGCATTCAGGTATTCCATGGCCAGGTGGCCGCCCGAGCCCACGCCCCATGAGCAGTACGCCAGTTCCGTCTTGCTGGCCCTGGCGTAGGCAACCAGCTCCTGCAGATTGTGCACCGGTACAGTGGCGCTGACCGCCAGCAGGTTGCCGCCGGGCTGGCTGGGGCGCGCGATGGGGGTGAAGTCCTTGATCGGGTCATAGGGCAGCGACGGCGTGGTCCACGGGTTCACCGTCATGGTCGCGGCGTAGGTGAACAGCAGCGTGTAGCCGTCGGGCGCGGCGCGCGCCACGGTCTCGTTGGCGATGATGCCGTTGGCGCCGGGGCGGTTGTCGACCACCACCGGCTGCTTGAGCGCGGCGGTCAGGCGCTCGGCCACCAGCCGTGCAGTCTGGTCGGTGACGGTGCCTGCGCCCGAGGGCAGCACCATGCGGATGGGCTTGCTGGGGTATGGGGCCTCGGCGTGCGCGCTGACCGCACCCGCCAGGGCCAGCGCCGCGGCCAGGGTCGCTGTGCGCGTGGCACAAGCCCTGCGGGCGCCAGTGTGCTGGCTGCTCATATTGCTGTCTCCGTTGCGGCGCATTGGCCGCGCATGCCGGTACGTTGCCGGCGTGTCATGGGTGGGCGCACCGGGCAGCGGCCCGGGCGCCGTGGCTGAACCGGCTCAGGCTTGCGCCTGCGCCGCGTGATCAAGTGCCGCCAGCCGTTCGTAGTGCCAGTCGGCATCGCCGAACAGGTTGGCGTGGGCGGCCAGGCGCTTGTAGCAGTGGCCGATTTCCATCTCGTCGGTCATGCCCACCGCACCGTGCAGCTGCACCACGTCTTCGCCGAGCGCGCGCCCGGCGTCCGAAACAAAGGCCTTGGCATGCGATACCGCGCGCATGCGCGCCACTGCATCGCCATGCAGGGCGTTGGCCGCCAGCTCGGTGATGGCGCGCGCCTGTTCGACGCTGACATAGAGGTCTACCAGCCGATGCCGGATCACCTGGTTGGCCGTCAGGGGGCGACCGAACTGCTCGCGCGTCACCAGGTAGTCGCGGGTCAGGTCGAACGCGCGCGACATGGTGCCCACGGCTTCGGCGCAGGCCATCACGGTGGCCTGGTCGATGGCGCCTTCCACCAGCGGCCAGGCGCCGTCCATCGGGCCGATGCGCGCGCTGTCCGGCACGGTCGCGCGGCGCAGCGTTACGCTGGCGGTCTGGCGGCCGTCGTAGGTCGGCAGCGCATCGATGCTGATGCCGCGCGTGTCGGCCGGCACCGCGAACAGCGTCAGGCCGCTGCGGTCGCGGCGCTGGCCGCCGGTGCGCGCCAGCACCAGCAGCACGGCGGCGGCGGCGCCGCCCAGCACCAGGGTCTTGCGGCCGTCCAGCGTCCATTGACCCGGCTCATGCTGTTGCGCGGTGGTGCTGACATCGAAGGCGTCATAGCGTCCCTGCGTTTCCCATGCGGCCAGCGCCAGCATGGCGCCACCCTCGGCCATCGCCGCCGCGATGGCGGCGTGGGCGGGATCGCCGCAGGCGGCCAGCAGCGGCGCGCACAGCGCGGCATTGGCCAGCCAGGGCTCGGCAGGCTGGGCGCGGCCCAGTTCCTCGGCCAGCAGGGCCTGGTCCGCGGCATCGCCCAGGCCGCCGCAGGCTTCGGGCAGGCCCACGGCCAGCCAGCCCATTTCGGCAAACGCCTGCCAGTGCTTGCGCGAGAAGCCTTCGGGCTCGGCCAGCGCCGCGCGGCGCTGCTCGAAGCCGTAGCCGCGCTCGACATAGCGCCGCACGCTTTCCTGCAGCAGGCGGCGATCGTCCGTTGAATCGCTCATGTGTTCAGTTCCTTGTCCTGGGTTGCGGGCACGATTGGGGCCACTACAGGCCCAGCACCTGCTTGGCCAGCAGTTCGTGCTGGATCTCGCTGGAGCCGCCGGCGATGGTGTAGCCGCGGGTGACGAAGCGGCGCGCCGATGCCGCCGCGGCGTATGCCGACTGGCCCGCTTGCGGCACGGCGGGCTCGAAGTGCGCGGCGCGGTCATAGGCCAGCGTGTCCGGACCCAGCGCATCGACCGCCAGGTTCTCGATATCCTGGATCAGCCGGCTGCCCAGCAGCTTGAGCATGCCGGTCTCCGGCCCCAGCGTTTCCCCGGCGCGCGCCCGCTTGCGAAAACGCAGCACGGTTGCCGCCAGCGCTTCGAGCCGCACCTCCAGCGCGCGCATCCGGCGTGCAAACCACGGGCGCTGCGACAGCGGCTGGCCGCCCTCCTCCAGCTCCTCGCCGATGGCGCGCACCTTGGCCAGGCGGCGGCGGTTCTCCGCCACGCGTGCCAGGTTCAGCCGCTCATGCTCGAGCAGGGACTTGGCGATGGTCCAGCCAGCGTTCTCTTCGCCGACCAGGTTCTCCACCGGCACTTCCACCTCGTCGAGGAACACCTGGTTGAACAGGTGCCAGCCATGGATGCCCACCAGCGGCCGCACGCTGACGCCGGGGCTGCGCATATCGATCAGCAGGAAGCTGATGCCCTGCTGCGCGTGCGCCTCGGTATCGGTGCGCACCAGGCAGAAGATCCAGTCCGCGTACTGCGCGTAGGACGTCCAGATCTTGCTGCCGCTGACCACGTAGACCTCGGTGCCGTCGGGCCGCGTCCTGCGCAACGCACGCGTCTTCAGCGAAGCCAGGTCGGAACCGGAGTTCGGTTCGGAATAGCCCTGGCACCACCAGTGCTCCTGGTTCAGGATGCGCGGCAGGAAGTACTGCTGCTGCGCCGGCGTGCCGTAGCGGATCAGGATCGGGCCGATCATCTCGAAGGTGATGCCGCCGCTCTCGGGCGCGTGCGCCAGCACCAGTTCTTCCTGGAATGCGGCGCGGCGCTCGGCGCTCCAGTTGCAGCCCTGCCATTCAGGCGGCCAGTGCGGCGCCAGCCAGCCGCGTTCGGCGAGCCGGTGCTGCCAGTCGACCAGCTCTTGCTTGCTGACTTCCAGTCCGAGGCGGACTTTCTCGCGCACGGCATGGGGCAGCGACCGGGCGACGAACTCGCGCACCTCGCGGCGGAAATCCTGCAGCGACGCGTCGTCGTCAGTGTTGATGGAATCTGTCATGGAAATATCGGTCCTCAGGAATTCTTGTCGCGCGCGGCAGATGCCATGCGCATCGTCGCGGCGCGCATGCCGCCCTTAATCGCGGCCACGCCTTCGGCCGGAAAGCCGCCGATGGTGGCGGCCAGGCCGCGCGCGCGGTCCAGTACCTCGGCGTCTTGGACCAGTTCGGTGGCAATACCCAGGCGCAGCAGCTCCGGCGCTGGCACGCGGTCGCCAAGCAAGCACAGGCGCGCGGCCACGGCCTCGGAATGGCGTAGCGCCAGCCAGTCGGCATTGCGCGGCGCGGCCATGCCCAGGCGGATCTCGCCGATTTGCAGGAAGGCCCCAGCGCCGCACACCAGCAGGTCGCCGGCCAGCGCCAGCGCCGCGCCGCCGTTGATGGCATGGCGCTCCAGCGCCACGATCCATGCCTTGCGGCTTTGCAGCAGGCCCAGATGGACGCGCTCCCAGACCGGCGCAAACGCGGCCAGCCCGCCGGGCTCCGCCTGCAGTGCCTGCAGGTCCAGGCCGGAACAGAAGGCGCCGTCGGCGCCGCGCAGCAGCACGGCGCGCACGCTGTCGTCGGCGGCCAGGGTCTCGATGGCATCGCCCAGCGCGCGTGCCAGCGACATGTCGACGGCATTGCGACGGGCCGGGCGGTTCAGCACCACCTCGGCCCAGCCGGCATGGCGCTGCAGCAGTACGGGGGATTGGGGGGTGTTCATGCGGGCTCCTGCTGGGCTTGTTCCACGCCGATCGCACCGGCGCGGGCCATGGCGTCGATCTCCGCCGCGTTGTAGCCGAGCTCGGCCAGCACCTCGGCCGTATGCTGGCCGAGCCGCGGCACCGCGGGCGTGGCCCCTGCCGGCAGGCTAGCCATGGTGAACGGCAGCCCGGGCAGGTCCAGCTGGCCGCCCTCGCCATCATCGACTTGCCGCAGGATGCCGCTGGCGCGCACGTCGGCACTCGCTTTGACCTGGTGATAGTCACGCACCACGCCCACCACCACCTGGTGGCGCTCCAGCAGCGCACGGGCGGCGTCGCCGCTCAGGTGGCGCATGGCGTCGTGCAGGATGGCCAGCAGCGCCAGGCGGTTCTGCACGCGCAGAGCGTTGCAGGCAAAGCGCGCGTCCTGCGCCAGCGCCGGCTGGCCGATGGCCTCGCACAGGCGCGTCCAGTGTTCGTCGAGATAGGCCGACAGCACGATATGCCCGTCCGCGACCGCGATCACATCCGCGGCCGGCGCGGCCTTGGGCTGGCTGTTGCCGCTGCGCACCGGCAGCGCGCCGGAGCACTGGTATTCGGCCCACAGCTGGGCCTGCATCTGTACACCGACCGACAACAGCGAGGTCTCGATAGTCTCCCCGGCGCCGGTGCGCTCGCGCCGGAACAGCGCCGCCAGGATGGCGTTGCCGGTCGCCAGCGCGGTGGCCGCGTCGATCAGCGCGAAGCCGGCCTTCAGCGGCTGCCCGCCGGCCTCGCCGGTGACGGACATCATGCCGCTCTCGGCCTGCGCGGCAATATCCAGCCCGGGCCGCGTGCGCGACGGCCCGCGCGTGCCGAAGCCGCTAATGGAGGCGTGGATCAGGTCAGGACGCGCCGCGCGCAGCGTGGCGGCGTCCAGCCCCAGCGCTTCCATCACGCCGGCGCGGGTGTTGTGCAGCACCACGTCGCTGGCCAGCGCCAGCCGCCGTGCGGCGTCCAGCCCGCCGGGCGTGCGCAGGTCCAGCGCGATGCCGCGCTTGCCGCGGTTGTAGGCCAGGTACATCGGGCTCTGCGGGCTGGTGCCGTCAAAGCGCCGCGCGCTGTCGCCGCGCAAGGCCTCCACCTTGACCACGTCGGCGCCCAGGTCGGCCAGCATCATGGCCGCGCCCGGCGCCGCGATGAACTGCCCGAACTCCGCCACGCGTATGCCTGCCAGCGGCAGGTCTTGCCGGTTCGTCATGCGATGCCACTCCTCGAAGATGCCGGCGCGGCCGGCGGTTTGCGACGATGTGGAGCGATCATGCGTTAGCACCGCGCATCATGGCAGATGCCAAAACTGCTTCGGTGCAAACTAATGGTTAGCACCCTGGGGTTATCCCGAACCCGCCGGAATGCCGCTATGCTGTGCGCCCAGTGCGTCGTTTGAGTGGAGCCAAATCCATGCGTCTGAGCCAAGTCCAGGACTTCATCGCCGTGGCCGAGCACGGCAGCATCCGCGCCGGGGCCCGTGCGCGCGATGTGTCGGCACCGGCACTGACCAAGAGCATCCGCCAGCTGGAAGAGGAACTGCATGTGCCACTGCTGACCCGCACCACCCGCGGCGTGGTGCTGTCGCGCTTCGGCGAAGCCTTCCTGCGGCGCGCGCGGCTGATCGCCACCGAGGCCCGCAAGGCCAGCGAGGAAATGGCGCAGATGCTGGGCGCGCGCAACGGCGTGGTGCGCGTCGGCACCACCCGCGGCCCGGCGCATGTGGTGCTGCCTCCCGTGGTCAAGCGCTTTCGCGTGCAGCATCCAGACGTGCTGGTGTGCATTGACAGCTGGGGCTACCCCACCCACCTGGACGAGCTGCGCTCGGGCGTGATGGACATGGCGGTGAGTCCGGTCCCGAACGAGGGCATCGAGCGCGAATTCACCTGCGAGCCGCTCTACAACAATGACTCGGTGGTGATGGCGCACCGCGAGCATCCGCTGCGCAACGCCCGCAGCCTGCGCGAGCTGATCGGCTCGGACTGGATCCTGACCGGCCAGCGCATGCATGGTCCGGGCGCCGCCATCCTCGATGCCTTCCGTGAACGCGATCTGCCGTTGCCGCGCGTGGCGGTGCGCTGCGACACCATCGGCATGATCGAGCACCTGATGCAGGACCGCCACCTGCTGTGCATGCTGCCGCGCCAGATGGTGGCCGGCCGGCTGGCCGCCAATGGCCTGGTGCCGTTGCCCATCGAGGACAAGCTGCCCAGCCACACCGTCAGCCTGATCTACCGCGCCGATTCGCCGATGACGCCGGTGGCGGCGCAGTTCGCCACTCTGCTGCGTCGTGAAGTCCACTATCTGTCCAACCTGCCTGACAGTCCGCTGCGCCGACTCGACTGAAGGCAGCCGCTACCGCAGCGCGCGCCGGCCGGGAACTCCCTGCACCCGCGCGGTGCTAACCAGCGGTTTACACCTGAAATTCCAGAACCCCCGCCGGGCCGCACCGGCGCTTGGTTTGCGGCCGGTATGCCGCCTCCCGGCGGGATTTTCCCCAATCCCCGGGGTGCACCTTCTTGCCTGACAGTTGCGCTGGACGCGACCTGGTTCGCAGAGGAGGCAAGCATGCAGGACATTGAGGACCGGCCGGCGGCACTGGTCACCGGCACAGGAATCGACGGCGCCGGCAACGGCGTGTGGTTGCTGCACGGGCAAGGGCAGAGCTTTGTCGCCGACGTGGGCGGCGGCCTGCTGGTGGTCGACAGCGGCCCCGGCGGGCGCGTCACGCGCGGCATGATCGAGGCGCTGCGCACGCAGACCGGACTGCCAGTGCTGGCCATCTGCTACAGCCACGGCCATATGGGCTACAACGCCGGCCTGCAGCAATGGCTGGACCACGCCGCCGCGCGCGGCGAGCCCGCGCCGCGGGTGCTGGCCCACGTCAACGTGCTGGCGCGGCAGGCGCGCTACCGCGAGACCCAGCGCATGCAGGAGCGCATGGCGGAGATCCAGTTCCGCCAGCCGGCCGGCGCGCTGGCAGGAAAGCTGGTCCACATCGAACCCACCGAGACCTTCGCCGATGGCCTGACGCTGGGCCGGGGCGAGCGCCGCGCGGAAATCCTGTGGGCGCCGTCCGAGACCGACGACGCCGTGGCGGTCTGGCTGCCGGGCCGGCGCCTGCTGTACGGCGGCCCCGCGGTCATTGATTCGATCCCGAACATCGGCACCCCCTTCCGCACCATGCGCGACACCGTGCGCTGGGCCGAGACGCTGGAACGCTTGGCCGGGCTGCAGCCGCGCACCGTGGTGCGAGAGTTCGGCGCGACGCTGCAAGGCGAGGACGAGTGCCAGCGCGTGCTGTGCCAGACGGCCAGGGCCCTGCGATGGCTGCGCGCGGAGGTGGTGCGGCTGATGAACGCTGGCTGCAATGAACGCCAGGTGCTGGCCGCGCTCAAGCCGCCGGCTGAGCTGTTCGACCAGCCCTGGATGCGCCCCACCTATGGCGACCCCAGCTACATCGCGCGCGACATCTACCGCTCGGAGAACGGCTGGTGGGACCGCAATGCCACCACGCTGCATCCGGCCGCGCCGCAACAGGCGGCCGCCGAGATCGCCGCGGCCGTGGCCGACCACGGCGCGCTGATCCGCCACGCCCAGTCCCTGGCCGCGCGCGGCGACACGCAGCTGGCGCTGCACGTGATCGACCTGCTGGCGCTGGCGCCGGATGAAACGCCCACCGTGCGCGAGGCCCGCCAGTTCAAGGCCGCCTGGCTGCGCCAGCGCGCCACGCAGATCCGCAGCTATGTGTCGCGCAGCCTGTATGGCGCTGCCGCCGACGCGCTGGAAAGCGACGCGGCGGACAACTTCGGCATGCACTAAGCAGACCCCATGCCACGATCCTGATGCCGCCCGGCGCTGCGCTTCAGTGCGAGAACAGCACCGGCACCGTCATCGACTCCAGCACCACCCTGGTCACGCCGCCCAGCACCAGCTCGCGCAACAGGCCGTGGCCGTAGGCACCCATCACGATCAGGTCGGCATCGAAGTCCGACGCTCGCGACAGGATCAGCTCGCCGATGGCCAGGTCGCCACCGGCCGGGTCGTGCTCCACCTCAACTGCCACACCCTGTCGCTCCAGCACGTGCACGGCGTGGCTGACCGGGGTGGCATCGGCACGCGGCTCCCTGGCGGCATGGGCGCTCAGCACCCGCGCCCGCGCGCCGGCCATCAGCGGCAGCGCGTCGTGCAAAGCACGCGCGGCCTCGCGGCTGCCGTTCCAGGCCACCAGCACGCGTGTGCCCACGGTGGCGAAAGCGCCGGCACAGGGCACCACCAGCGCCGGCCGGCCGCTCTCCAGCAGCAGCGCCTCCAATAGCTGCCGCGCCACCGGGCCTTCAGCGTTGTCGGCGTCGTACTGGCCGGAGACGATCAGGCCGGCCTCGCGCGCCTCGCGCAGCGCCAGTGTCACCGGATCGCGCTCGACGGTGCGCCAGTCGCAGGCAACCGCCAGCTCGCGCGTGGCGGCCTGAAAGGCACAGCGCATGTTCTCGCGCTGCAGCCGGCGCCGCTCCTGGTCTTCGGCCAGGCAGCGCTGGGCATTGTTCATGCGGTAGAACCAGCTGGGGTCCGGCACGCGCCCGGCCAGCAGGCCGATCAGCGGGCACTGGCTGGCGGTGGCAAGGCGTGCCGCAATCTGCAAGCGCTGCATTGCCTGCCGGTTGCCATCGAGTTGGACCAGGATGCTCTCGTACGCCATGATGCCCTCGCGTCCGGACCGTTTGCTTTCAGTCTAGGCCGCGTGGCAGGCAATGCTTGCCGACTTGCCGATCGCGCCAGCAATGGTGATGCGCGGTGCTCCGGTCCCGGCACGAACCAGTCGACCTCCTCCTATATCGATGTCGGAACCTCACCGACAGCGAGCGTGCGGACCAGCCACTAGTATGCATTCAGCAACCAGCACGCCCCCACGAATCCTGGTGCCGCACGCGGCATCCTGGCCGCGGCTGCGCGCTGCATGGACCGAGACCGCAAGAACAGGAGGAGCGCCATGGACCGCCGCGAGTTTCTCAAGTGGGGTAGTTTCCTGACCGTCACCGTTGCCACCGGCGGGCTGAGCGCCTGCGGCGGCGGCGATTCGGAACCCGACACCGGCAATCCGGAAAACTTCAATTTCGTCCATGGCGTCGCCTCGGGCGACCCGAGGCCCGACAGCGTGGTGGTATGGACGCGGGTGGAAGGCGGCAACGGCAAACGGCCGGTGGTGGTGCGGCTGCAGGTGTCGACGCAGCCTGACTTCCCGCCGCCGAGCCTGCTGGTCAATCAACCGCTGATGGCCCTGCCGGACTGGGACTACACCATTCGCAACAAGGTCACGGGCCTGAGCCCCGGCACCCGCTACTACTACCGCTTCCTGCTGGGCAACCGCCCCGGCACCGTCGGCCGCACCCGCACCGCGGCAGCGGCCGGCACGCCCTTGTCACAGCTGCGTTTCGCCTTTGTCAGCTGCCAGGACTGGAATGCCAACCACTGGGCCGGCATGGAAGAACTGGCGCAGCAGGACCTGGACTTCATCGTCCACGTCGGCGACTACATCTACGAGGCCGTCCCGGGCGGCTCGCGCGCCGACAATGTGGAGGATCGCCACGGCGTGCTGCAGCTGCCCAATGGCACCGCGCTGCCGGACGGCAGCGTCTACGCCACCACGCTGGACGACTATCGCTACCTGTACCGCAGCTATCGCAACGACGCGCGCCTGCAGGCCCTGCATGCCGCGTTCCCGATGATTGCGATCTGGGACGACCATGAGTTCTCGGACAATTGCTGGCAGGACCGCCAGACCTACGACTCCGACGACGACCTGACGCCGCGCACCGCGCGCCGGCGCGCTGCCAACCAGGCGTGGTTCGAGTTCATGCCGGCCGATGTCAGCCTGGACGTCAACAACCCGTCGTTCCAGAACATCCAGATCTATCGCTCGTTCACCTTCGGCAATCTCGCCACCCTGCTGATGACCGACGAGCGCCTGTACCGCGCCGACCACATCATCTCCGAGCAATCCACCGGCCGCGCAGTCGGCGCCCTGTACTTCGTCCCGGCCGCGACACTGGCCGCGGCCGAAGCGCAGAAGATTGCCGCCGCGGGCAACACGCTGACGCCCGTGTCGATGCTGGGCGACGCGCAGCGCGCGTGGTGGCAGGACCGCGTCGGCGCCGACGCCACCACGTGGAAGCTGTGGGCCAACCAGGTGTCGCTGTTGCGCATGCAGGTGGATGTGATCCAGGCGGTGGCGCGGCTGATCGCCAGGGCGCTGGTGCTGGCCAACAATGTCCTGTCCTCGCTGGAGAACGCCATTGCCAACGCGCTGGCCGACGACCTGCGAGCGGCCAAGGCCGCCGGCACTTATGCCAACCTGGCCTACACGGCGCTGCGCAATGTGCTGGCGCAGGTCGGCATCGGCAGCGCCGCGTTCGATGCCAATATCAAGCCGCTGATCGAAAGCCGGCTGCCGGCCATCGCGCTGCTCGACCGTTTTATCCTCAATGCCGACCAGTGGGATGGCTACAACGCCGAGCGCAAGAACCTGATGGCGTTCCTGAAGAACAACAGCGTGCGCAATGTGGTGGCACTGAGCGGCGATATCCACGCATTCTTTGCCGGCCAGGTGATGGACGACTACGATGCCGCAACGCCAGCGCCGGTGATGGTGGACCTGGTCACGGCCGGCCTGTCGAGCAACACCCTGCTCAGTTCATTCCGCTCGATCGTCGACAACGACCAGGCCTTCGCCGCACTGCGTGAACTGGTCTACAGCAACGTGGGCGGCACGGTGGTGAACACCTTCGACGCCACCTTGCGCGCCTTCAACGCGTGGCTGCGCCACGCCGACTCCAACGTCGAGGGCTACGCGCTGGTCACCCTGACGCCCCAGAAGCTGAGCTGCACCTTCCATACGCTCAAGCTGCTCGAGGGCAGCACGGCCCCGGCCCAGCCGGCCACGGCCAGCACGCGGCTGCTGGAGGTGGCGGCGGGCACCGCCGATGTGAGCGTGACATAGTCACGCGGACGGACCGGCCCGCCGGGCCCTCAGTAGCCCGCTTGCCGGTCCACCTGGTTCAGCAGCTCACGCCCGTCGCGCGCGCGCCGCAGGTTGTCGATGCATTGCCGCGCCACCAGTTCGTACGAGGGGTCGGCCGCGATATGCGGCGTGGCCTCGATGCGGGGATGGTTCCAGACCGGATCGTCCGCCGCGGGCGGCTCCTTGGCGAACACGTCGAGCGCCGCGCCGGCAAGGTGGCCATCGTCGATCAGTGCGACCAGATCGGGCTCGACCACATGCTCGCCACGCCCGACGTTGATCAGGAACGCCCCCTTGGGCAGCCGCGACAGCGTCTGGCGGTTCAGCATGCTCTCGGTGCGCGGCGTCAGCGGCAGCGTGCAGACCAGGATGTCGCTCTGCGCCAGCATGGCCTCCAGCCCGTCGTCGCCGGTGAAGTCGGTCACGCCGGGCAGATGCTTGGCGCTGCGGCTCCAGCCGCTGACCGGGTAGCCGATGGCGGCAAACATGCGCGCGACCTCGCTGCCGATCTCGCCCAGCCCCAGCACGCCCACGCGGCAGCGCGACACATCGCGCCCCGGGTGGCGCTTCCATTCACCGCGGCGCTGCTGTTCGGCGTACAGGCCGAGGGCGCGGATATGGCGCAGCGCCATCGCCAGCACGTAGTGGGCAATGCCGGTCTGCTGGCCGGGATCGACTATGCGCGTGACCGGCATGCCAGGCGGCAGGTCCGGCGCGGCCAGCAGCTTGTCGACGCCCGCGGTGGCGGCGCAGACCAGCCGCAGCTTCGGGTAGGCCGGCAGCACGCCGGGCTTCAGGCCCCAGGCGATGATGGCTTCGACCTCTTCCGCGACGGCGGCCTCGCGGCCGTTCCACACGGTGATATCCGGCGCGGCTTCGCGCAGCGCGGCAGTGATGGGAACCGCCATGAACGACGGCAGGTGAACGAGGATGGCCATGGTCAGTTGCGGTAGTCAGGGTTGATGCGGTCAAGGCGACGCAGCAGGCCCGGCCAGGCCAGGCCGGAGCCCTTGCCCTTGGTGGCCTGGCGCGCCTGCTGGCCCATGTTGGCGCTGGCGGCTTCGGGCACCATGGTCAGCGGCGTGCCGCCGCTTTGCGCGAGGATCTGGATGCGGCAGGCGGACTCAAGCGTGTACATGGTCAGGAATGCATCGGATACCGTGCGCCCGCACGTCAGCAGGCCATGGTTGCGCAGGATCATCTGCTTGCAGCGGCCCAGGTCCGCCACCAGCCGCGCCTTCTCGTCCTCGCGCAGCGCCACGCCTTCATAGTCGTGGTACGCCAGCCCGGTCAGCGCGAACATCGATTGCTGCGAGATCGGCAGCAGGCCCGCCTGCTGCGCCGAAACGGCGACGCCGTGCGAGGTATGCGTGTGCATCACGCAACCGACTTCGGGGCGCGCCTCATGCACGGCGCTGTGGATGATGAAGCCGGCCGGGTTGACGTCATACGGCGTTTCCAGCACCGGCTGCCCTTCGTGGTCGACCTTGACCAGGCTCGATGCCGTGATCTCGTCGAACATCATCCCGTACGGGTTGATCAGGAACTGGTCCGGCGCATCGGGCACGCGTGCCGAGATATGGGTGAAGATCAGGTCGTCCCAGCCGAAGTGGGCGACCAGGCGGTACGCGGCCGCCAGGTCCACGCGCATCTGCCATTCGGCGTCGGAGACGCGGTCCCTGATTGAATCGACAAGCTGGATTTGCGCCATATGCGTACCTCCCCGGGGGCATGTGAGTCATTGAATCGATGCATTGTCCAGGCGCACCGCGCCAAAGTCTGTTAAGTATTAGACAATCTCGGCTCCAGCAGGAGAGCGATGTGAAGGGTGATGTGAAGCGTGGATCGAGGGCAGCGGTGGAACCGGTGCGCACGCTGCCGCGCAGCGTGCTGGCCAGCGGCTGGCTGCGCAATGCGCCGCCGGGCGTGCTCGATGCCGTGGCGAACGCCGCACGCCGCCTGCGCTTTGGCGACGGCGAGATGATCTTCGCGCGCGGCGATCCGCCCACCTACTTCTGCATGGTGCTGTCGGGCCGGGTGCGCATGAGCCGCGTCAGCACGGGCGGGCGCGAGTCGGTGTATTCGGTGATCGGGCGTGGCCGCTGGTTCGGCGAGATCTCGCTGCTGGACGGCAAGCCGCGCACGCACGACGCCTTCGCCGTCGGCAACACGGAACTGATGGTGCTGAGCCAGCGCGACTTCCACCGCATCCTGGGCGCGCATCCGGAAGGCATGCAACTGATCGTGCAGCAGATCTGCGCGCGCCTGCGCGTAGCGTTCGACCACGCGCAAAGCGCGGCGCAGGCGCCCATCGACGCGCGCATGGCAGCACGCCTGCTGGAACTGGCCGACCGCACCGACCATGTCGTGCGCATCAGCGCGGAGGACCTTGGCGACATGGTCAACCGCTCTCGCCAGACCGTGGCCAAGTACCTGCAGGCGTGGGAGGAAGCGGGCCTGATCCGCCGCGAGTACCGGCAGATCGAACTGCTGGACCCGGCGGCGCTCAAGCGATTGGCCAGGCGTTGACGGCCCGCAAGGTTTGCAGGCCGCGCGCGACTAACCTGCCCTGGCCCCGATGGCAAGGCTGGTTAACGACCGTTGCAAAATCAAACAGAATGTCAGGTGCCTCGGCGCTACAGTGACTGTTCCCTTGCCTGTAGGCGTTCTAGGAGGTACACGAATGAAGCAACATCTGGCGAAATCCCTGGTCGTGGCTGGCGCGATGATCGCGTCCTACCCGCTGTTTGCCCAGCAGGCCCAGCCCCTGCAGCCGAGCCAGCCCATGCCGATGACGCAGCCGATGCAGCCGATGCAATCCACTCAGCCGGTGCAATCCGCCCAGCCCGTGCAAGCCATGCCGTCGGCAGGGCCGTCGGCCCAGATGGCACCCGCAGCGGGCGGCAGCTATGCCCAGGCGCCCGTACAGGCGGCCCAGCCGGGCATGGCGCCGGCAGCCGCCGACCCGACCATGGCAAGCAGCCCCGCCTCGGCCGTGGACCCCGCCAGCATGAGCCTGGCCCCCGATGCGCTCGGCACGCGCCTGGGCCAGCGCAGCGCGTTCCTCGACGGGGCCTGAGCGCCCGTCAGCGCAGGCCCGCATCGCGCGGGCCGCGCGCCACCCTCACCCCGCTTCCCGGGCGCGCGCCGCTTCAGGTCTCCGCGGCCGCCTCCCCCTGCTGCTGCAACCACTCCAGGAACGCGCGCAGATGCAGCGGCTTGTCGGCATCGCGCGGCACCAGCGCATGATAGGTATTGCCCGGTGCGCGGATGGCGGCAAACGGCGTCGCAATGCGACCGCCCGCGCGGTCCGTTTCCAGGGTCGGAAAGGTGCCGATGGCAAAGCCAAGGCTGTCCACCACCGCCTGCAGCGTGACAAAAAAATGGTCGAAGCGCAGCGTGCGAACAGGCAGCAGCGAGGCATGTCCCGCCTGCTGCAGCCACGATTCCCAGCTTCCCGGCCGTGTCTCCGTATAGAGGAAGACGCCCTCTACCAGGTCCTCTACACCTTGCAACGGCACCTGCTCCAGCATCGCCGGGCTGGCGATCACCGTCTGGTACTCCGAAAAGATCGGCACTGACTCGAACTGTTCGCCACGTTCGAGGGTGCGCCGTATCGCCACGTCAAAGGTGCCGTTGAATCCGGCCTCGTTGCTGAAGGCGGTGGACACACGCACGTCGACCTCGGGCTGCTGGCGCCGGAAGTCATCCAGCCGCGGAATCAGCCAGCGCATGGCAAAGGTTGCCGGGGCATTGACGCGCACCACCTTGCGCGTGGCAATGCGACCATAGCGCTCGGAAGCGGCGCTGATCTGGTCGAACGCCGTGCTGATCTCGCGCGCGAACGCCTGCGCGTGGACAGTCGGCACCATGCGCTGGCCCTGGCGGATAAACAGCGGCTGCCCCAGCCATTGCTCCAGGATCTCGATCTGCCGGCTGACCGCGCCATGGGTCAGGTGCAGCTCACGCGCGGCCGCGGAATAGCTGCCGGCGCGGGCGGCAACCTCGAAGATGCGCAAGGCGTTGAGCGGCGGCAGCTTGTGCGGCATTGTGAGATTTCCTGACAGAATCTGGAAAGTAAACTCGATTGTGAGAGTTTATCGCCTAAATTAGCATGGGTCTCAGGCAAATCCCATCGACAATCCTTCCGCAAGAGACGCCATGAGCACCCAGATCCAGGTCAACGGCCACCACTACCAGCTTCCCGCCCGCCCCACCGTCATCGTCTGCATCGATGGCTGCGAGCAGGAATACATCAACCTTGCCGTGCAGGCGGGCGCGACCCCCTTCTTCGCCAGCCTGGCCAAACGCGGAACGGTGCTGACCGGCGATTGCGTGGTGCCGTCGTTCACCAATCCCAACAACCTGTCGATCGTGACCGGCGTGCCGCCGTCGGTGCACGGCATCTGCGGCAACTTCTTCTACGACACCGAAGCCGGCGCCGAAGTGCTGATGAACGACGCCCGCTACCTGCGCGCCCCCACCGTGCTGGCCGCGGCAGCGCAGGCCGGCGCATCGGTGGCGGTGGTCACGGCCAAGGACAAGCTGCGCGCGCTGCTCGGCCACGGCCTCAAGGGCATCTGCTTCTCGGCGGAGAAGGCCGACCAGGCCACCATCGAAGACAACGGCATCGACGACGTGCTGCGCAAGGTCGGCATGCCCCTGCCCTCGGTCTACAGCGCCGACCTGTCAGAGTTCGTGTTCGCCGCCGGCGTGGCCTTGCTGGAAACCATGCGGCCCGACCTGATGTACCTGTCCACGACGGACTACATCCAGCACAAGCATGCCCCGGGCACGCCGCAGGCCAATGCCTTCTACGCCATGATCGACAGCTACCTGCAGCGCCTGGACGCGCTCGGCGCGGTCATCGGCGTGACCGCCGACCACGGCATGAATGCCAAGACCGACTCGCTGGGCAAGGCCAACATCCTGTTCCTGCAGCAGGTGCTGGACGAGCGCTTCGGCGCGGACGCCACGCGCGTGCTGCTGCCGATCACCGATCCCTATGTCGCCCACCACGGCGCACTGGGCTCCTACGCGACCGTGTACCTGCCCGCCGGTACCGACCAGCGCGCCGTGCATGAGGCCATCGCCGCGCTGCCCGGCATCGAGCTGGTGCTGGACAAGCACGCCGCAAGCGAACGCTTCGAGCTGCCGCCCGACCGCATCGGCGACCTGGTGGTGGTCAGCGAACGCCTGACCGTGCTCGGCACCACGCCGGCACGCCATGACCTGAGCGGCCTGGATGCTCCGCTGCGCTCGCACGGCGGCCTGTCCGAGCAGAAGGTGCCGTTGCTGTTCAACCGCAAGGTTGCAGCGCCCGCCGGCCAGCGGCTGCGCAACTTCGACATCCTGCGGCTGGCGCTGAACCACGCGGACTAAAGCCAGTGCGTGCCGGCCAGGCCGGCACGCGTCATCAGTCAATAGCTAAAGGTGGCCGCCAAGACGGCCACCACCAGGGGGCGGCGCCATGCAAATCCTGCTTTCCCTGATGTCCGGGGTCGCACTACTGATCTGGGGCGCGCATGTGACCCGCCACGGCATGCTGGAGGTACTGGGGCCGCGCCTGCGGCTGGTGCTGGCCGCGGGCACGGCCAGTCCCGCGCGAGGCTTCCTGGCCGGGCTTGGCGTGACCGCGCTGATCCAGAGCAGCAGCGCCACGGCCTTGATGACCAGCGCCTTTGTCGCAGGCGGCCTGGTGTCGTTGCCGGCGGCACTGCCGATCGTGCTGGGTGCCGACGTCGGCACCAGCCTGATGGCGCGCCTGCTGTCGGTCGACATCTCCTGGCTCTCGCCACTGCTGCTGGTGATCGGCATCGCACTGCGTCTGTCCGGCAAGGCCAGCTTGCGCGGACAGACTGGCGAAGTCATCGTGGGACTGGGGCTGATCACGCTGGCCTTGCAGCTGATCCGCCTATACGCCGCGCCGCTGCTGCACGCCGAGATCGTGCGCGCCGTCTTCACCTCGCTTGGCCATGACGCACTGCTGGCGCTGGTGATCGGCGCCCTCGTGACGTTGCTCGCGTACTCCAGCCTGGCCGCGGTACTGCTGACTGCAACGCTGGCCATGGGCGGCGTCATCGGCCCTGCCACCGCCTTGCCGCTGGTACTTGGCGCCAATCTGGGCAGTGGACTGATAGCCTGCCTGGCCAATTCCGGCAGTTCGCCCGCCGCGCGGCGGGTATCGCTCGCGAACCTGATTTTCCGGTTCGTGGGGATACTGGCATTCCTGCCGATGCTGGACGCCATGCCCTGGCTGCTGGACCGCCTGGGCAGCAGTGCCGGCACCATGGCCATTGACTTCCACATGGCATTCAACCTGACGCTGGCCGCAACCCTGGTCTGGTTCGTCAACCCGGTAGCGTCCCTGTGCACCCGATGGCTGCCTGATGCGCACGACGACGCAGCGCCCAGCGGCGCGCGCTACCTGAGCCAGGGCGACCTGCGGCATCCTTCCGTCGCCCTTGGCAATGCCACGCGCGAAGTCGTGCGCATCGGCGACGTGATCGAGGAGATGCTCAATGGCATGAAGCTCTCGATCGTGGGCAACGACCGCGCCGTGAACGCCCGCTGCCGGGCGCTGGACGACCGCATCGACGCACTCTATTCGTCGGTCAAGATGTACCTGACCGACGTCGACGCCGGCAGCCTCGACGGTGAGGATGCCACCCGCTGGGACGAAATCATGCTGGTCAATATCAACCTGGAGTATGTCGGCGATATCGTCGAACGCATCCTGGTCGATCTGGACCAGCGCAAACTGAGCCGCAACTACTGCTTCTCGGATGAGGGCAGTGCCGAACTGCTCGAGCTTTGCGACATGCTGGTGGCCAACCTGCGCACCAGCATGTCGCTCTTCGTTGCCAACGACCGCGCAGCGTCGGCATTGCTGATCGAGTGCGCTGGCGACTTCCAGGCACGCGCCGGGCGCCTCACCGCCCGCCACATTGCCCGGGTGGCACAGCGCCGCACCGCGAGCGTGGAAACCAGCGCCTTGCACCTCGACACCCTGCGCGAGCTTTCCCAGATGAACGCGCTGCTGTGCGCCGCGCCGGCAGGCATGCGCGGCGCCCTCCCTGAAGACACTTCGTTCCTCCCCGCCGACAATGCCGGCGCGCCGCACGCACAGGAACGCCTGCTGAATCCGTGACGCCACAAGCAGCAAGCAGGCAGGCGGCCGGACACGGCCACAAGGCGTGAACCGACAACGACAATCCCCACAGGAGACACTCATGCAGGCAAACCAACGCAAGCCGCACCGGCCCGGGCGCATCCGGGCCACCCTGACACTGATCGGCCTGGCCGCGACCTCGTGCTGCACGGCCTACGCCCAGGGCGGTTATCCGGCCCGGCCGGTCAGCCTCGTGGTTGGCTTCGCCGCCGGCGGCTCGACCGACAAGCTGGCCCGCTTGCTGGCCAGGGAGATGCAGGAAGCGCTGGGCCAGCAAGTGGTGATCGAGAATCGCCCGGGTGCCGCCGGCAACATCGCTGCCCAGTATGTCGCGCAGGCCGCGCCCGACGGCTACACCCTGTTCATGGCGACCCTGAGCAGCCAGGCCATCAATCCATGGCTCTATGCAAAGCCGGGATTCGACCCGCTCAAGAGCTTCGAGCCGGTGGCGCTGGTGGCGCGCTATCCGCTGGTGGTAGCGGTCAACCCGGCGATGCCGACGCAAACCTCCGCCGAGTTGCTGGCTTATATGCGCGCCAATCCCGGCAAGGTCTTCTTCTCGTCCGCGGGATCCGGGTCGCCAGGCCACCTCAGCGGTGAACTGGTCAAGTCCCAGGCCAAGGTCGACATGACCCATGTCGCCTACAAGGGCGGCGGCCCGGCCATGCTGGCCGCGATGGGCGGCGAGGTCACCCTGACGATCGAGACCATTCCGGCCATGATCCCGCACGTCAAGTCCGGCAAGCTCAAGGGCCTTGCCGTTACCTCGGGCCAGCGCTCGGCGGCGCTGCCCCAACTGCCGACATTGTCTGAATCGGGCCTTGCCGGCTTTGAGGTCACGTCGTGGGCCGGCGTCGTGGCGCCGGCAAAGACACCGCCGGACGCCCTTGAGAAACTGCAGGCTGCCGTAGGCAAGGCCCTCGCCGTGCCCAGGCTGAAATCCGCCATGGAAGCCGACGGCGCGCTGCCCAGCTATATGCCCGGCAAGCAGTTCCAGGTCTTCACCGCGTCCGAGCTCAAGCGCTGGGGCGAGGTGGTGCGCAGCGCCAATGTCAAGGCAGATTAGCCGTGCCACGGCGCGCACGGATGGTGCGCGCCGCAGCTTCCGCGTGCCTGCCCAAGCTGCTCCAGAATCGCCGGGGTCTCCAGCGCCGCCTGAAAATAAAGCAGCCGCCTGCGCAGGCGGCCAAATCCGGGATGGCAGTGCGGGAGAACCCACCTGGTCCTGGCTACCAGAGACACCAGCAGAAACTACGCGCCGGGCCGCTCACCAGGGCAATGAATACGTCTTGGTATTGGTAAAGCTCTTCATCGCCTCCAGCACGCCTTCCTTGTAGCCCAGGCCAGAGTCCTTGATGCCGCCGAACGGCGTCAGCTCCAGCCTATACCCCGGCACCTCCCGCACGTTGACGCTGCCAACCTTCAGCTCCCGCACAAAGCGCGTGATGTAGTCGAGCCGGTTGGTGCAGACCGACGACGAGAGCCCGTAGGCGGTGCCGTTGGAAATGCGGATCGCCTCTTCAATGTCCCTGAAGCGGATCACCGGCGACACCGGCCCGAAGGTCTCGTGCCTGGCCACCGTCATTCCGGGATCGACATGATCGAGCACCGTCGGCGAATACAGCGCGCCGCGCCGGATATTGCCGTAGCGCAGCGTGGCCCCGGCGGCAATCGCTTCATTGACCACGGCTTCGAACTGGATCGCGGCGGCTTCGTCGATGACGGTGCCCATGTCCACCTTCGGGTCCATGGGATCGCCATAGCTGAGCGCTTCGGTCTTCGCCACCAGCAGGTCGACAAAGCGGTCCGCCACCGACTCATGCACCAGCATGCGCTTGATCGCCGTGCAGCGCTGCCCGGAGTTCTTGTAGGAGCCGCTGGCGGCCAGCGTGGCGGCCTCTTCCAGATCCGCGTCTTCCATCACGATGATCGGGTCGTTGCCCCCCAGCTCCAGCACCTGGCGCTTGTAGGTGGCAGTGGCGGCAATGTACTTGCCGATCGGCACGCCGCCGGTGAAGGTCACCAGGTCCACGTCCGGGTGCGTCAGCATCTCGTCGGCAATCTCGCGCGGGTCGCCGGTGATGACCGACAGCATCTGCGGCGGCAGTCCGGCCTCATACAGGATATCGGCCAGCAGGCAGGCTGCCAGCGGGGTCTTCTCGCTGGGCTTGAGCACCATGCGGTTGTTGGTGGCCACCGACGGCGCCACCTTGTGGATCACCTGGTTGAGCGGGTGGTTGAACGGCGTGATCGCGGTGATCACCCCCAGCAGCGGCTCGCGCAGCGTATAGACCTTGCGGCTCTTGCCGTGGTGGGTCAGGTCGCACGAGAACACCTGGCCGTCGTCGACCAGCGCCTGGTTGGCGGCAAACAGCAGCACGTCGGAGGCGCGGCCCACCTCGTACAGCGAATCCTTGCGGCACAGGCCGGATTCCAGCGTGATCGTGCGCGAGATCTCATCCAGGCGCGAGGCGATGATCTCGCCGGCGCGCATCAGGATCTTGTAGCGGTCATAGCGCGTCAGCGTGGGCTGGTAGTCGCGCGCGATGCGGTAGGCGCGGCGCACGTCGTCGAGCGTGGCCTTCGGCACGGTGGCGATGACTTCGCCGGTGTACGGATAGGTCACCTCGATCACGTCTTCGCGGTAGATCTTCTCGCCGGCGATGCGCAGCGCTTCGTGGCGGATTTCGGGGATGGCATGCAATGCGGTCATGGGCTTGCCCTCTCGGGTCTTGTGCAGTGTGGGGAAACGGGTTGCAGCCGTGGCGGGCGGGCCGGCATCGTGCCGGCCCGGCGCACTCAGCGGCGAATGAAGGCCGCGATCACGGCGCTGATGATGCAGCTGGTTGCCACGATCGGGAACACCAGCGAGGTATTGCCCGAGTGATCCAGCATGCGGCCGATCAGGGGTTCGCCCAGGCCGGCGAGCAGGTAGGAGAAGAAATTGAGGATGCCGGTAGCGGTGCCGGCCCGCTTGGCGCCAACCAGGTCCGGGCACAGCGCCCAGAACGACGACGCGGGGCCGTAGACGAAGAAGCCGGCAAGGAATAGCGCGACGATGGCGCCCATGCCCGTGGGCAGCTTGTACATGACCATTGACGCCACCGCACCCAGCACCATGTACAGCATGATGGCCTTGCTGCGGCTGGAGCCGAACAGGCGGTCGGAAATCCAGCCGTTGCTCAGCGCGCCGAACGCCATGCCTACCGGCAGTGCCACCGAGATCCACGCCGGGTCGATCAGCGTCTCGGCGCTCTTCCAGTTCTTGCCCAGGAAGTGGACCGGTACCCAGACGATCAGGCCATAGCGCGCGGCGTTCTGGAAGCCGATCGACAGGCCCGCGATCAGCAGGCGCGGGTTGCACAGCACGGCCTTGTAGCGTGACCAGGAGCTTTCATTGGCGTCGGTTTCGACCGCCGCGGCCTTGTCCGCATCGTCGGCCTTGGCGGCGCCGGTGTCGGGCGACCTGAAGCCCAGGTCTTCCGGACGCTCGCGCACGATCAGGAAGAAGGTGATGCCACCCACCAGCATCAGCAGCACCGGCAGGCGGAAGATCCAGCGCCAGTCCAGGTGCAGGATATTCACAACCACGATCGAGGTGACGAACGACAGTACCGAAGCGCAGCCAGCCGCGAACACATAGAAGCCGTAGACCTTGCCGCGTTCGCCGGCGCCCCACCAGTTCGACAGCAGCCGGCTGCCGGGCGCCCAGCCGAGCGCCTGGAAGTAGCCGTTGATGCCCCATGGAATCGCCAGGGTCTTGAAGCCCACGGCAAAGCTGACCACCCAGTTGGCCGCGCACGACAGGATCGCGCCGGCGGTCATCACGCGGCGGCCGCCGAACTTGTCGCCCAGGTTGCCGTTGATGGCCTGCCCGATGGCGTAGCACCACAGCAGGCAGGTCGAGGCCCATCCCAGCGTCTCCTTGGAAAGCCCGAATTCCTGCTGGATGCCGGGAATGGCGAAGCCAAAGGTCTGCCGCCCCGTGTAGAAGAAGAAGTAGCAGAACATCGCGGCCAGCAGCATGCGCCACTGTGCTCGCCGGAACGATAGCTCGGCCGGGGCGACGAACGCCCCTACCTGGATGCGATCGGCAGTTTCCATTTTTGTCTCCTCTTGTATTGTCGGCCCGTATTGCGGGCTCGTGTTGGCCGGCGGTACCGTCGGCCGGGGTCGTGCCGCTAGGCAGACACGGCGCCGATAAAGTTCTTGCCCCGGGCGCCGTCCAGCGCACGTGTGATCATGGCGCCGGCCTCGTCGTCGGTGACGCCGTAGTCGGCAAACTCGGTCTTCACGCCCAGGCCCTGCAGGAAGGCGCGCAGCCGTTGCTGCCCGTGGTCCAGCACCGGCCCGAACAAGCGTTGCAGCGTGCGGTCGCGGTCGGGGCGGCGTGCCCAGGCTTTTTCCAGCACCATCGGCAGCGTGAACGAGCACGCGATGCCGTGCGGCAGGCCATGGCGCAGCGTCATTTCGTAGGAGATGGAGTGCGCAAGGGCCGTCTTGGTATTGGAGAACGCCAGTCCGGCCTTGAGGGCGGCCAGCGCCATGCGCTCACGCAAGGCAATGTCGTCCAGGTTGCGCACCAGTTCCGGCAAGGTGTCGAAGATGTCCTCCACCGCCGAAATCGCGAAGGTATCGGAAATCGGGTTGGCGTTGACGTTCCAGATCGATTCCAGCGCGTGCGACAGGGCATCAAGCCCGGTGGAGATCGTGGTGCCCCGCGGCACGGACATCATCAGCTCCGCGTCCACGATGGCCGCTTCGGGCCAGGTTGCCTCCAGGTGAAGCGAGTACTTCTTCTGCTTCGCGGCGTCCCAGATAGTCGCCCAGGGCGTCACTTCGCTGCCCGTGCCGGCCGTGGTCGGCACCGCGATCAGCGGCTTGACCTGCGCCGGCGTGAACGGCTTTCCCGCTGCCAGCAGGCTGATCAGCGAATCGAACCGCCCCGTCCTGGTCCCTACCATCAGCGCCTTGGCGGTATCGATGGCGCTGCCGCCGCCGACTGCAACGATGGCGTCGCAAGCGTCGGCATGTTCCCAGAAGCGGTCGTACAGGCCGGACAACTGGGCGACATCCGGGTTCGGCCGCACGTCTTCGATCATCCCGACAAGGTCTGCGCCCAGCAGGGCTTCAAGCCGCGCCACCAGTCCCAGCGCGCGCGCTTCGGGAAAGGTCACGACGACGACGCGCCGGCCGTGCAGCAAGGCCGGAAGCTGGTCAAGACTGCCAGCCCCGCAATGGATCGACACGGGGTTGTGGTAGGCATGGATCATGGGGTCTCCTCACTTCATTCCTGGGTAGCCTGGACGGCGGCTTGTGCCGCGTTCCCTGGTGCCTGAAGTGTGGGAGACGCCAACCCCCCGGTCCAATCGCATCTTTGACGGCGAGGTGCGCCAAAACCGATGGATCGCCGGGACGCTGCCGGCCTCGGGGAAACCCTGTACGCATCGGCACGCGTCTGTGGGAGACTCGCCGCACACGCCGCGCTGAATGGCGTCAGCCCCCATCGAGACCCCATGTTCCACCAGTACTACAAGTCGATCCGCTGCTTCCACGCGGTCGCCCGGACGGGCGGCTTCACTGCCGCGGCGCAATACCTGCATATTGGGCAGCCGACCGTGACCGACCAGGTCAAGGCGCTGGAGACGCGTTTCGGCGTGGAGCTGTTCCTGCGCGCGGGCCGCACCGTGCGCCTGACTGACACCGGCGAGCGGCTCTACGCCATCACCCAGGGATTGTTCGGGCAGGAAGAAGAGGCCATGCAGTTCCTGCACAGCGCGCACAAGCTCAAGACCGGGCTGGTGCGCGTGGGCGCGGTGTCGCCGCCGATCGCGCTGGGGCTGGCGCGAAGCTTCCGCACCGCGCATGCTTCGCTGGAACTGACGGTCACCATCGGCTCAGAGGCATCGGTGCTGCACGGGTTGCAGGATTTCGACATCGACGTCGGCATCCTGGCGGAACCCGATCCCGTCGAGGGCCTGCACATCACGCCCTATCGCCGCGAGCGCATCGTTGCCGTGATGCCGGCCGGCCATCCGCTGGCCGCGCGCCCTTCGATCACGGTGCAAGACGTCGCCGGCGAAGCTGTGATCGTGCGCGAGCCGGGATCGAAGACCCGGCTCCGGGTTGAACGCGCGTGCGCACAGCATGGCGTAGCGCTGAACTGCGTGATGGAGATCAACAGCCGCGAGGCCATCCTGCATGCGGTGGCCAATGGCATGGGCATCAGCTTCGTCACGCAGATCGAATGCATCCCGCTGCCGGGCCTGCAGGTGGTGCCGGTCGACGAGCCGCTGCTGTCGATCGACTATTCGCTGTGCTGCCTGGAGGTGCGCAAGGAGCGGCCGCTGATTGCGGCGCTGTTCGCGGTCGCGCTGGGCTAGCACCACCCCGTCATCCGCCCCAACCTGCCTGTACCAGCGTAGCCACGCCCACGCCGACCAGGACGGCCCCGGTAAGCCGTACCGCAAGCCTGGTCACGCGCGCACCCGCCGGCATCCATCGTTCGAGCGTCATCGCCAATGTCACCGCTGCCATCACGCGCAGGTCCATCACGCCCATGACGAGCCATGCCGCGGTCAGGCCCGCACAGCACCGGATGCAGTGCAGGCCCAGCCGCAGGCCATGGCGCCACGCCGAGCCGGCATCCGCCGGCAGTGCGCGCGTGCGGCCCGCTGCGCTGGTGCAGTAGGCAAGCTGCCGTGCTTTCCACGCGGCGAACTGCAGCACGCCTGCCATCATCAAGACCACCGCAGCAGCGAGCGGCGCCGCGCGCGCCAGGCCCTGCGCCTGCGTGGCGATTGCTGCCAGCGCAGCGCCAACCGGGAAAACGGCGAGGCCCACCATGCCCCACACGAAGAAGTAGCCGGCGCCCGCCAATACCGTCGACATGCCCGGGCGCACCTGCCCTGCCGCCGCCAGCGCCTGGCGGTAGCGCCACAGCATCGGTGCCAGCGAGGGCAGCATCATCGGCACCATCATGGCGATCCACATGCCGAGGAAGGCCATCGCCGTGCGGCCCCAGGTCTGGCCGCACATCCGCATCCACGCCATTGACATGGTCCAGCCGCCTGGCATCGGCATCGCGCGCATTGCGGGCATGGACGCATGCCAGGCGAGTGTCGCCGCCACGCCGGCGATGAATAGCACGGCAAGGATGCCAAAGAAGGCAAGGCGCGGGCCGGCGCTGCGTGAGCGCGCCGGCCTGTGCGCGGTGAGTACGCTGGACACGACCTGCCTCAGCCCGGCTCGTACTCATCGTGGCGGCGCCACCAGACCCCGGCCTCGTTGCGTCCGCGCGGCGCGCGATCCAGCCACTGGTACATGCCCCACAGGCCATCCAGCCCGCGCGCATAGGTGGAATAGGTGTGGTACACAACGCCATCTTCCAGTGCGAAGGCGCTCATACCCGGCCGGTCGCGCTGGTACGTCGCGGCATCGGTGCCGCACATGGCAGCAAAGCGGGCCTCGGCCGCAGCGCCGCCGGCCTCCAGCTCGGGGCGCCAGGCGAATGCCGCCTCGCGCCGGTAGTTGTAGTCGATATCGCCCTGGCGTTGTTGCGCTTCGCTGAACCAGACGTTGAAGTCCGTGTTGAAGTCGCTGCCCTGCGAAGACGCCCACGGGAAGGTCCAGCCCATGCGCCGCTGGTACGCCAGCAATTTCGCCAACGGTGCCCGCGACACCGCGGCCAGCGTGACATCGTGATGCGCCAGATGGACGGCAAAGCCGTCAAACCCGTCCGCAATCGCGGAGCAGGACGGGCACCCGGCCTGGTAGTCCGGGCCGAACATGAAGTGGTAGACCAGCAGTTGCGAACGTCCCTGGAACAAGTCTGCCAGCGAGGCGCTGCCGGCCGCGGTCTCGAACCGGTAGGGCTTGTCGATTCGAACCCACGGCAACGCCTGGCGCTGCCGTGCCAGTTCATCGCTGCGTCGGGTGAGATCCTTCTCGGCCTCGAGCAGTTTACGCCGCGCGGCCAGCCATGCTTCACGGGTTCCGGTGCTGTGTGTGGTCATCGCGCATCCCTCCGTTGGTTGGTGTTCGTGTGCTAGATTAGGCGCCGGCTTCCAACGGTGGGAGTGACAAGTGTGGCGGGATTTCTGGCGGGATTCGGATGGACTCACGCATTGCCGCCGCGGCGCTCGCGCTCGCCGCGGGTGATCCGCTTGGCGCGCTGAACCGGGTTGCGCTGCGCGATGATCCGCCGGCGCTGGCGCTGCGCGGCATCGCCATGGCGCAGCTTGGCGACTTCATCCGCGCCCGGGCACTGTTGCGCAGCGCGGCGCGCGCCTTCGGTCCGCGCGAAGCCGTAGCGCGCGCCAGGTGCGTGGTGGCCGAAACGGAGATCGCCTTTATCTCGCGTGACCTGGGCTGGCCCGCAAAGACGCTGGACAGCGCGCGCGCCACCCTTGAAGCGCACGGCGACTGGGTCAACGCCGCCCATGCGCGCTATCTGGCGATCCGCCGGCTGCTGCTGATCGGCCGCATCGACGAAGCCGAGCAGGCGCTTGCCGGGCTTGACCCCGCCCCCTTCCCGCCCGCGTTGCGCACAACCCATGCCCTGATCGTGGCGGGCATTGCGATACGGCGCGTGCAGACCCGGCCGGCGCGCACCGCACTGGCACAGGCCGCGCGCGCGGCGCAGCGCGCCGGTATCCCATCCTTGCGCGCCGAGGTCGAAAGCGCGGCCCAGGCGCTGCACAGCCCCGCGGCACGCCGCATCGCGCGCGGCGAGGAACGGCCGCTGCTGCTCGAGGAAGTCGAAGCGCTGCTGGCGTCGAAAGCGCTGGTCGTGGATGCGTGTCGCTATGCCGTGCGCTGCGCTGGCACCACGGTCTCGCTCGCCAGGCGGCCGGTGTTGTTCACGCTGGCGCGCGCGCTGGCCGAAGCCTGGCCCGCCGACGTGCCCCGGGACACGCTGATTGCGCACGCCTTCCGCACCAGGCATGCCGATGCTTCGCACCGCGCGCGGCTGCGTGTCGAGATCGGGCGGCTGCGCGCGGTGCTTGGCGCATTTGCCGGCGTCACCGCAACCGGGCGCGGCTTCGCGCTGGTGCCGGACCGCGCGCGCGAGGTGGTGGTGCTGGCGCGGCCGGTGGAAGAGAAGCACGCGGCGGTGCTCGCCTTGCTGGCCGATGGCGAGTCATGGTCCAGCTCTGCCCTCGCGCTGGCGCTGGGTGCCAGCCAGCGCTCGGTGCAACGGGCACTGGAAACGCTGGCGGCCGCGGGCAAGATCCAGTCCCTTGGCCACGGGCGCGCGCGCCGCTGGATGACGCCGCCGGTGCCGGGATTCACGACGGCCTTGTTACTCCCCTCGCCGCTGCCGATTGACTAGCATGTAGCCATCCCCAAGCCACCAGGATGACAGCATGAAACGATCACAAGCCGAAGTGCTTCGCGAGTATGGTCCCTTCCCCGGGGTCGAGAACGTCCATGGTGTCAGCTATGACGGCCAGCGGGTCTGGTTTGCCAGCGGAGACAAGCTCAATGCCCTGGACCCGCTCACCGGCAGGACCTTGCGCTCGCTCGATGTCGCCGCCCATGCCGGAACGGCTTTCGACGGCCAGCACCTGTACCAGATTGCCGAAGACCGCATCCAGAAGATCGATCCGCAAAGCGGCCGCGTGCTGGCCACGATCCCTGCTCCGGGCGGCGGCGGCGACTCGGGGCTTGCCTGGGCCGAAGGCACGTTGTGGGTGGGCCAGTACCGGGAGCGGAAGATCCACCAGGTCGATCCGCAGACGGGGGCGATCCTGCGCACCATCACGTCCGACCGCTTTGTCACCGGCGTCACCTGGGTCGATGCCGAGCTCTGGCACGGCACCTGGGAAGGCGACCAGAGCGAGCTGCGGCACATCGACCCGCAATCGGGCGCGGTGCTGGAATCGGTCACCATGCCGGCCGGCGCGGGCGTGTCGGGGCTGGAGTCCGACGGCGGCGACCAGTTCTTCTGCGGCGGCGGCAACAGCGGCAAGATCCGCGCGGTGCGCCGGCCCAGGCCAGCCGGGAAGCGCCCCGCCGACGCCGCGGGCAAGTAGCCGGCATTCACGCCGAGCGGACAACGTTCACTATTCCTTACAGACAAAGGCGCTGCCACCATCTATTCTCCTGTCGCAAACGGAATCCCCCACAACAAGGAGAATGCGATGAAATCCGCTCTGGCCCTTCTGGTCGCCTGCAGCGCACTGCTAGGCGGCTGCGTGGTAGCCCCCTACGACGACTACGGCAGCGGCCACCAGGGCTGCCCGCCGGGGCAGGCAAAGAAGGGCAACTGCCGTGTCGACACGTACGGCAACGAGTCCTTCTGCCCGCCGGGCCAGGCCAAGAAAGGCCGCTGCTGAGCCAGCGCCGGCCCCGCACCGAGCGGCCGGTCCAGGCTGGCGCCGCCTGGCGCCAGCCGGTGTTGCACGGGCCGGCCTGACGGACGGAGAATGGCGAGATGCGGGCATCTCGCCCGCAGGAGAGCGCCATGCAATCCCGCACGCCATTCTGGTATATCGGCAAACTGTGCGTTGCCGCTGTCGTGCTCGGCTCGCTTGGGGCCTGTGCGACCTTGCAGCCGGAACAGACCGGCAAGCAAATGATCGGCAGCCCTGAAAGTGCCGTACGCAGTACATTCGGATCCCCCACCGAGACCTACCGCCTCGCCGACGGCACCACCCGCTGGATCTGGTCGCGCCAGCCCCTCGGCCATGAGGTCTATGCCGCTGATTTCGACGCCGGCGGCAAGCTCACCGACTATCGCCAGATGCTGACCGAGACGGAGATCTACCGCGCCCAGGTCGGGACCTGGACCAAGAAGGATGTGCAGGAGCGCTTTGGCCTGCCGCGCGAGCCCATCCAGTACTACCCCCTGATGAAGCGTGAAGCCTGGTCCTGGCGCATGTACAAGACTGGCTTGCAGACCGCGCATTTCAGTTGCTACTTCGATGACGCCGGCGTGCTGCGCCAGACCATGATCATCGTCGACCCGCTCGGCGGCGACTCGCGCCACTCGCGCTGAAGCGAGGCCGGCGAGGCAGCCGGTGCCATTGCCGGCAGCAGGGGCTCCCCGGCCCACGGGCCTTTTTGCGCGCAGAATGGTGGCGATGCGGCAACCGCCGCCAACCCTCCATGCGGAAAACGAACGTGACCACTGCGATCCTGCTCGAGAACATCCACCAGAGCGCCAACGCCCGGCTGACTGAAGCCGGCCTACAGGTCGAGCGCCGCACCGGCGCCCTGGCCGGTGCCGAACTGCGCCAGGTGCTGGCCAGCCACGACGTGGTCGGCATCCGCTCTGCCACCCACCTGCGCGCCGACGACATCCGCAGCGCGCCCGGGCTGCTCTCGGTTGGCTGCTTTTGCATCGGCACCTCGCAGGTGGACCTGGAAGCCGCCACCGCCGCCGGCATCCCGGTGTTCAACGCGCCCTTCTCCAACACCCGCTCGGTGGCCGAACTGGTGGTGTCCGAAGCGGTGATGCTGCTGCGCCGGATCCCGGAGAAGAACACCCTGGCACACGCCGGCAAGTGGGCCAAGGGCGCCGCCGGCGCGTTCGAGGCGCGCGGCAAGACCATTGCCATCGTCGGCTACGGCAATATCGGCTCGCAGGTGGGCGTGCTGGCCGAATCGATGGGCATGCGCGTGGTGTACTACGACGTGCTGGCGCGGCTCTCGCACGGCTCTGCGCGCGCTGCGGGATCGCTGGAAGAAGCGGTGTCGCAGGCCGAAGTGGTGACCCTGCATGTGCCAGCCACGCCGCGCACGCGCAATATGATCGATGCGCGCATCCTGGCCGCCTGCAAGCCGGGCGCGATCCTGATCAATGCCTCGCGCGGCAGCGTGGTGGACATCGCCGCGCTGGCCGCGGCGCTGCGCGAGAAGCGCCTGGGCGGTGCGGCCATCGACGTGTTCCCGGAGGAGCCGAAGACCAACAACGACCCCTTCGTCAGCGAACTGCAGAACCTGCCCAACGTACTGCTGACCCCGCACGTGGGCGGCAGCACCGAAGAGGCGCAGGAGAATATCGGCACCGAAGTGGCGGCCAAGCTGGCGCACTTCCTGGCCACCGGCGGCACCATCGGCGCCGTCAATTTCCCCGAGGTCGATCCCGGCCCGCTGCACGCGCCGGCGCGGCTGCTCAACGTGCACGGCAATGCGCCGGGCGCCCTGGCGGCACTGAACACGCTGCTGGCGCAGGAGAGCGTGAATATCACCGGCCAGCACCTGCAGACGCGCGGCCACACCGGCTATGTGGTCACCGACCTCGACCGCGTGCCGTCAGACCAGTTGATGCAGGCGCTGCGCACTCACGCAGGCTTTGCCCGCTCGCGGCTGATCCTGCGATAGGACAGCGGCCGCCCCCAAGGTCAATTGTCACAAAAGTGTCATAACCCTTAAGAAGATCGCCCCGACCTGACGCCCTTCCGCAGAAATATTGCCGATACAGCACTTATGATCCTGTCCGCCGCAGGCGGGCAAGGGTGGCGGTGACGGGCATCGCCCCCAAGGAGAGTGCATTGCATCCCTTTGCCAACCACGCCGTGAGCGGCGGCCCGCTGCCGACGGTGCTCGCTTCCAAGCTCGCGCCCCCCCGTGGCGCACCCCGCCACGATCGGCCGGCCGCACCTGGTCGCGCGCATGGCGCAGGACCGCGCGGCCCGCGTGATCCTGGTGCGGGCCGCGGCCGGCTTTGGCAAGACCACGCTGATGCAGCAATACGCGGAGTCCTGCGCAGCGCAGCAGCACGCCACGGTATGGCTGCGCCTGGATGCGGGCGACAATGACCTGGAACGGCTGCTGGTCCACCTGGACGCCGGCCTGGCCGCGCTGCGCGGCGGCAAGCGGCGCGGGGCGGCAGTGCAGGAGCCGGCCAGCGGACCGCGCCTGGCGCACCGCATCCTGGGGCAAGTGGGCGCCGCGGCGCAGCCGTTCGCGATCGTGCTGGATGATTTCGAGACCTTGCAGAGCCCGCCGGCGCTGGACCTGGTGCAGCAGCTGATCGAGGTGATGCCGCCCATCGGCTCCCGCACCGCGCCGGAAATCGGCCCGGGCCGGCTGCGTGCGCGCGGACAGTTGCTGGAGATCCCGCCCGCCGCCCTGCATTTTTCCGTCGACGAGGCTACGCAACTGCTGCGCGGAAGCTGCGGCCTGCCGCTGCGCGACAGCGACATTGTCGCGCTGCACCGCCGCACCGAAGGCTGGGCCACCGCGATCTACCTCGCCGCGCTGTCGCTGCAGCAGCGCAGCGACCACGCCGCCTTTGTCACCGCGTTTTCCGGCACCCACCTGGAACTGGGACATCCTGGCGCGGCAGTCCGACGCGTGCCGCGCCTTCCTGCTGGAAACCAGCGTGCTGGGCCAGCTGAGCGCACCGCTGTGCGACGCAAAGCCGCACAGAAGCGGTGGCACTGGGCCGCGCGCGCGGCCTGATCCCGTGAGCCGTAGGCACGGATAAGCGAGTGCAGTCTTGACACCTTGGCTCCTGCTTCCTTTAATGGTGTAACGCATCAGGTGTCTTGCCCGATCACTTTTGCCGATTACTTCAAGCCATGATGGAAACCGGTGAAGCCCACGATCCGCAGCGCAAGCAAGAAGAACTGCGCAGCTTCCTTTTCCTGACCGCCGTGATGGTGCCGGTACTCTCCGTCATCATCGTGGCGGGCTATGGGTTCATTGTCTGGATGACCCAACTGATCAGCGGTCCGCCGTCGCATTGAGCGGCCCGGCAAGCCCGGTGCGCAATACTGCCGCGACCGGGGCGGCATTTGACAAATAAAAACAAGCTGCAGCACAGACTGAAACGGCATCGAACCGGAGCTTGCGCATGCCCGCAGCAAGACGTGCCATCCCCATCCAGCCGCTGCCCGCGAGCGAAGAGTGGCATATCGCCGGCATCGTCGTGCATGCCATTCCCGACAGCCTGGCGCAGGTGCGCGCCGCGATCGAAGCCATTACCGGCGCCGAAGTCCACGCTGCCAGCGATGCCGGCAAGCTCGTGGTCACCATCGAAGCGCCCACCTCGCGCGCCATTGCCGCGCACCTGACGTACCTGCACCAGCTCGAGGGCGTGCTGTCGGCCGCGCTCGTCTACCAGCACAACGAAGACGCCGAGGCAATGCACGAAGCGATGGACCCGGCAATGAACGAGGAGGCAGGCACATGACCATCTCTCGTCGTGATTTCATCAAGCAGACCGCTGTCGCCGCGACCGCATCGGTCGCCGGCGTGACGCTGCCGGCCGGGGCCGCCAACTTTGTCACTGACAGCGACATGACCAAGCTGAAGTGGTCCAAGGCGCCCTGCCGCTTCTGCGGCACCGGCTGCGGCGTGACCGTGGCGGTCAAGGACAACAAGGTAGTGGCCACGCAGGGCGATCCGCTGGCCGAGGTCAACAAGGGTCTGAACTGCGTCAAGGGCTATTTCCTGTCGAAGATCATGTACGGGCAGGACCGGCTGACCAAGCCGCTCTTGCGCATGAAGAACGGCAAGTACGACAAGAACGGCGAATTCGCCCCGGTCACGTGGGAGCGCGCCTTCGACGAGATGGAACGCCAGTTCAAGCGCGTGCTGAAGGAAAAAGGGCCGACCGCGGTGGGGATGTTCGGTTCCGGCCAGTGGACGGTGTGGGAAGGCTATGCCGCGTCCAAGCTCTACAAGGCGGGCTTCCGCTCCAACAATATCGACCCAAACGCGCGCCACTGCATGGCATCGGCAGTGCAGGGCTTCATGCGTACCTTCGGCATGGACGAGCCGATGGGCTGCTACGACGATTTCGAGGCCGCCGATGCCTTCGTGCTGTGGGGCTCGAACATGGCCGAGATGCACCCGATCCTGTGGACCCGCATCACCGACCGGCGCCTGAGCTACCCCAAGACGCGCGTGGCGGTGCTGTCCACCTTCACGCACCGTTCCTTCGACCTGGCCGACATCCCGGTCATCTTCAAGCCGCAGACGGACCTGGCGATGATGAACTACATCGCCCACTACATCATCAAGAACAACAAGGTCAACAAGGACTTCGTCAACAAGCATACGGTCTTCAAGGAAGGCGTGACCGACATCGGCTATGGCCTGCGCCCGGAACATCCGCTGCAGAAGGCGGCCAAGAACGCTGCCGATCCCGGTGCCTCGCGCCCGATCACCTTCGATGACTTCGCACGCTTCGTGGCCAAGTACGACGCCGACTACGTCAGCAAGCTGTCGGGCGTGCCCAAGGCCAAGCTGGACCAGCTGGCAGAACTGTATGCCGACCCCAACGTCAAGGTGATGTCGCTGTGGACCATGGGCTTCAACCAGCATACGCGCGGCAGCTGGGCCAACAACATGGTCTACAACCTGCACCTGCTGACCGGCAAGATCGCCACGCCGGGCAACAGCCCGTTCTCGCTGACGGGGCAGCCGTCGGCGTGCGGCACTGCGCGCGAGGTTGGCACCTTCTCGCACCGGCTGCCGGCCGACATGGTGGTAACCAACCCCAAGCACCGCGAAGAGGCCGAGCGCATCTGGAAGCTGCCGGCTGGCACCATCCCCGAAAAGCCGGGCTACCACGCCGTGCTGCAGAACCGCATGCTCAAGGACGGCAAGCTCAATGCCTACTGGGTGCAGGTCAACAACAATATGCAGGCCGCCGCCAACCTGATGGAAGAAGGCCTGCCGGGCTACCGCAACCCGCAGAACTTCGTGGTGGTGTCCGATGCCTATCCCACCGTGACCGCGCTGGCCGCCGACCTGATCCTGCCCAGCGCGATGTGGGTGGAAAAGGAAGGCGCCTATGGCAATGCCGAGCGCCGCACGCAGTTCTGGCACCAGCTGGTCGATGCGCCGGGCGACGCGCGCTCTGACCTGTGGCAGCTGATGGAATTCTCCAAGCGCTTCAAGGTCGAGGACGTCTGGCCCGCCGAGCTGATCGCGAAGAAGCCGGAGTACCGCGGCAAGACCCTGTTCGACGTGCTCTACCGCAATGGCCAGGTCGACAAGTTCCCGCTCAAGGAAGTCAACGCCGAGTACCACAACGCCGAGGCCAAGGCCTTCGGCTTCTATGTGCAGAAAGGCCTGTTTGAAGAGTACGCCAGCTTCGGCCGCGGCCACGGCCACGACCTGGCCCCGTTCGACGCCTACCATGAGGCGCGCGGGCTGCGCTGGCCGGTGGTCAACGGCAAGGAGACCCGCTGGCGCTACCGCGAGGGCAGCGACCCTTACGTCAAGGCCGGCACCGGCTACCAGTTCTACGGCAACCCCGACGGCAAGGCGGTGATCTTCGCCCTGCCCTACGAGCCGGCAGCCGAATCGCCCGACAAGGAATATCCGTTCTGGCTGGCCACCGGCCGTGTGCTGGAGCACTGGCATTCCGGCTCGATGACGCGGCGCGTGCCGGAGCTGTACCGCGCCTTCCCCAACGCGGTGGTGTTCATGCATCCGGAAGACGCCAAGGCAATGGGGCTGCGCCGCGGCGTTGAGGTGGAAGTGGTGTCGCGGCGCGGGCGCATGCGCTCGCGCGTGGAGACCCGCGGGCGTGACGCGCCGCCGCGCGGGCTGGTGTTCGTGCCGTGGTTCGATGCCAGCCAGCTGATCAACAAGGTGACGCTGGACGCCACCTGCCCAATCTCGCTGCAGACGGACTTCAAGAAGTGCGCGGTCAAGATCGTCAAGGTCTAGCCCGGAATCGAACAGGGAGACGCCATGAAACCAAGCCGATCCTGGAAGCCCCTGCTGGCCCTGTGTGCGCTGCTGCTGGCCGTGCTGGCAATGCCGGCGCACGCCCAGGGCCTGGTCGACGCGATGCGCGGGCCCACACCCATCGCCAGCGAGACCAAGGCACCCATCATGTACCCGACCGAGAACAAGGACATCCGCCGCACCCGCAACTACACCATGCAGCCGCCGACGATCCCGCACAAGATCGACGGCTACCAGGTCGACAAGGACTTCAACCGCTGCATGTTCTGCCACGCCCGCACGCGCACCGAGGAAACCCAGGCGATCCCAGTCAGCATCACGCACTACATGGACCGCGACAACAACGTGCTGGCCGACGTCTCGCCGCGCCGTTACTTCTGCACGCAATGCCATGTGCCGCAGGCCGACGCCAAGCCGCTGGTGGGCAACACCTTCGTTGACGTCGAGCAGATGCTCAAGCGCAAGCCCGGCGTCAAGGGCTCATCCAACTAGCGGATGCGCGCCATGCTCGACCTGATCAAGCGTTACTGGCGAACCATCAACCGGCCCAGCGCGTATTTCAGCCTGGGCTTCCTGACGCTCGGCGGCTTTGTCGCCGGCGTGGTGTTCTGGGGCGCGTTCAACACCGCGCTGGAGCTGACCAATACCGAGCAGTTCTGCACCGGCTGCCACGAGATGCGCGACAACGTCTACCAGGAGCTGCAGGGCACCATCCACTTCACCAACCGCAGCGGCGTGCGCGCCAAATGCTCGGACTGCCACGTGCCGCACAACTGGACCACCAAGATGGCGCGCAAGATGCAGGCGTCCAAGGAGGTCTGGGCCAAGATCTTCGGTACCGTCGACACCCGCGAAAAGTTCCAGGCACACCGGCTCACGCTGGCGCAGCACGAGTGGGCGCGCTTCAAGGCCAATGATTCACTGGAATGCCGCAACTGCCACGACTACCAGTCGATGGACTTCACGCGGCAGAGCCCGCGCGCGCAGGCCATGCATTCCACCCACCTGGCCAACAAGGAGAAGACCTGCATCGACTGCCACAAGGGCATCGCGCACCATCTTCCCGACATCTCCAAGGCCGAGGAGAAATGACGCGTGCCAGTCCGCTCGCCCGCGCCGCCATCCGAGCTTCCGCCTGAATCCCCACGTTGCGCCGCCCCCGTGCTGAGCGCGAGCGGGCTGGCCATCTCGCGCGCCGGACGCCCGGTGTTGCGCGGCATCGACCTCGACCTCGCCCCCGGCGGCCTGCTGCAGGTACTCGGCCCCAACGGCAGCGGCAAGACCAGTCTGCTGCGCGTGCTGTGCGGGCTGGCCATGGCCGATGCCGGCACGCTGCACTGGCGCGGCCGCCCGGTGCGCGCCGCCGACCCTGACTATCAGCTGGCGCTGGCGTATGTCGGCCACACCAATGGCATCGACCCTGACCTGAGCCCGGCGGAAAACCTGCGCTTTGCCGCGCGCCTCGCCGGATCGGACGACAGTGCCGATGGCGTCGCGCGCGCCCTCGCCGCGCAAGGGCTGGAGCGGCTCGCAAACGCGCCGGTGCGCACGCTCTCGCAAGGGCAGCGGCGGCGCGTCGCACTGGCGCGCCTGTCGCTGGCGCAGCGCGCCTTGTGGCTGCTGGATGAACCAGTGACCGCGCTGGATGCCGATGCCTGCGCGCGCTTCGATGCGCAGCTCGGCACGCACCTCGCCGCCGGCGGCATGGCCGTGATCGCCACGCACCAGCTGCTGCCCGCGGGCGGCGCGGTGCTGCAACTGGGGGCGCCGGCATGATGCGCATGCTCGCCGCCATCGTCGCGCACGATGTCTCGCTGTCCTGGCGGCGGCGCGGCAGCCTGCTCGGCGGCGTGGTGTTCTTTGTCATCGCCGCCAGCCTGTTCCCGCTGGCAATCGGCCCCGAGCCGCAGCAGCTGCGCGCGCTGGCTCCCGGCATCCTGTGGGTGACGGCACTGCTGGCGTCGATGCTGTCGCTGTCGCGGCTGTTCGCGCAGGAGCATGCCGACGGCAGCCTGGACCAGCTGCTGCTGTCGCCGCATCCGCTGGCGCTGCTGGTGCTGGCCAAGATCGCCGCGCACTGGCTCACCAGCGGCCTGCCGCTGCTGTTGCTGACACCGCTGCTGGCACAGCAGTATGGGCTGCCCCTGGGCGCATCGCTGCTGCTGGCGGCGTCGCTGCTGGTGGGCACGCCGGCGCTGAGCCTGATCGGCGCGGTCGGCGCGGCGCTGACGCTGGGCGTGCGCGGCGGCGCGGTGCTGCTGTGCATCCTGGTGCTCCCGCTGTGCGTGCCGGTGCTGGTGTTCGGCGCCAGCGCCGCGGCCGCTGCCGATGCCGGGCTTGACGTGATGCCGCAGTTCTCGCTGCTGGGCGCCTGCCTGGCGCTGTCGCTGTTCCTGTGCCCGCTGGCCACCGCCGCCGGGCTGCGCATTGCCATGGAGACGCCGGCATGAGCCAGCCGCTGCCATCCGTCCACCCCGCTGCCGCGCCGCGGCCCCCGGTCCGCGGCGGCTGGCTGGCCTATGCCGCGCCGGTGCGCTTCTATCCGCTGGCCGGGCGCATGGCCTCATGGTTCTTTGCCGCGGCGGCGCTGTTCGCGCTGGCGGGACTGTGGCTCGGCTTTGGCGTGGCCCCCACCGATGCGCAGCAGGGCGAGGTCTACCGCATCATTTTCATCCACGTGCCGGCGGCGTGGATGTCGATGTTCATCTACCTGGTCATGGCCGGCTACTGCGCGCTGGCACTGGTGCTGCGCACGCGGCTGTCGTCGATGATGGCCTCGGCGCTGGCGCCCACCGGCGCGCTCTTCACCGCGCTGGCGCTGTGGACCGGTGCGCTGTGGGGGCAGCCCACCTGGGGCACCTGGTGGGTCTGGGATGCGCGGCTCACCTCCGAGCTGATCCTGCTGTTCCTGTACCTCGGCTTTATCGCGCTGGAAGCGGCCATCGACGAGCCGCGCCGGGCCGAGCGCGCCTGCGCGGTGCTGGCGCTGGTGGGGGTGGTCAATATCCCGGTGATCTATTTCTCGGTGCAGTGGTGGAACACGCTGCACCAGGGCGCATCGGTCAGCCTGACCGCGGCGCCGTCGATGGCGGCCACCATGCTGGCTGGCATGCTGCTGATGACGATGGCGTGCTGGATGTACACGGTGGCGGTGGCGCTGGTGCGCGTGCGCTGCATCCTGCGCGAGCGCGGCGAGGTGCCGCACGGCCCTGCCATGGTTCCCGGAGAGACCTCATGACGCTGTCCTCGCTGCTGCCCTACGGGCATCACGGCATCTTCATCGCCGGCGCCTTCGGCGTGAGCGCGCTGCTGCTGGCGCTGGAGCTGGTGCTGCTGGCCCGCCGCTGCCGTGCCACGCGCCAGGAAGCCGGCCAATGACGCCGCGCCAGCGCCGCTTCGGGCTGCTGGCCGCGGCGCTGGCCTGCTGCGGCATCGCGGCGGCGCTGGTGCTCAATGCCTTCCGCTCCAACCTGGTGTTCTTCTTCAGTCCCAGCCAGGTCGCCGCGCAGGAAGCGCCGGTGGCACGCAGCTTCCGGCTGGGCGGGCTGGTGGCGCCCGGCTCGATCCGGCGCGAGGGCGACGGCATGACGGTGCGCTTCGTCGTCACCGACACGGCGCGCCAGGTGCCGGTGCGCTACCGCGGCCTGCTGCCCGACCTGTTCCGCGAAGGCAAGGGCGTGGTCGCGCGCGGCCAGCTGCAGGCGGACGGCACCTTCATCGCCAGCGAGGTGCTGGCCAAGCACGATGAAAACTACATGCCGCCTGAAGCCGCCGACGCGCTCAAGCAGGCCGCGCAGGTGAACCGCCGCATGGCCGAAGCCGCGCCGGCACAGGGAGTACGCCAGTGATCGCGGAACTCGGCCATTTCGCGCTGATCGTGGCGCTGCTGGTCGCGCTGGTGCAGGCCGTGGTGCCGCTGGCCGGGGCCGCGCGCGGCCAGCTGGCGTGGATGGCGCTGGCGCGCCCCGCCGCGCGCGTGCAGTGCCTGCTGGTGGCGCTGTCCTTCGCCGCACTGACCTGGTCCTTCGTCAGCAACGACTTCAGCGTGCGCTATGTCGCCGCCAACGCCAACAGTGCGCTGCCGCTGGCGTACCGCATCGCCGCGGTCTGGGGCGGGCACGAGGGCTCGATGCTGCTGTGGACGCTGATGCTGGGCCTGTGGTCGCTGGCGGTGTCCGCGTGCAGCCGGCAGCTGCCGCTGGCCGCCGTGGCCCGCGTGCTGGCCGTGATGGGCGCGATCAGCGCCGGCTTCCTGGCGTTCCTGCTGTTCGCCTCCAACCCCTTCGTGCGGCTGCTGCCGCCCGCAATGGAAGGCCGCGACCTCAACCCGTTGCTGCAGGACCCGGGCATGGTGTTCCACCCGCCCCTGCTCTACATGGGCTACGTGGGCTTCTCGGTGACCTTTGCCTTTGCCGTGGCGGCGCTGCTGGCCGGGCGCGTCGATGCGGCCTGGGCACGCTGGTCGCGGCCGTGCACCACGGTGGCGTGGGCCTTCCTGACGCTGGGAATCATGCTGGGCAGCGCCTGGGCCTACTACGAGCTGGGCTGGGGCGGCTGGTGGTTCTGGGACCCGGTCGAGAACGCCTCGTTCATGCCGTGGCTGGCCGGCACCGCGCTGATGCATTCGCTGGCGGTCACCGAGAAGCGCGGCGCCTTGCGCGCCTGGACCGTGCTGCTCGCCATCTTCACCTTCTCGCTGAGCCTGCTGGGCACCTTCCTGGTCCGTTCCGGCGTGCTGACCTCCGTCCACGCCTTCGCCGTGGACCCGAAGCGCGGCATCTTCATCCTGGCGCTGCTGGGGCTGGTTACCGGGCTGGCCCTGGCACTGTATGCGTGGCGCGCGCCGCGACTGGCGCGGCGCGTGGCGTTCGCGGCGGTCTCGCGCGAGTCGATGCTGCTGGCCAACAACGTGCTGCTGGCGGTGGCCGCCGCCACGGTGCTGCTGGGCACGCTCTACCCGCTGCTGGTCGATGTGCTGGGGCTGGGCAAGATCTCGGTCGGCCCGGCCTACTTCGAGCAGGTCTTCGTGCCCTTGATGGCCCCCGCGGTGCTGTTGATGGGCGCCGCGCCGCTGGCGCGCTGGCGCCACGGCAGCCTGCCCGACATGGCGCGCCGCCTGCGCTGGGGCGCCGTGGCCAGCGCGGCCATCGGGCTGGGGCTGCTGCTGGTGCTGCGCAATGCCTCGGCGCTGAGCGGGCTGGGGTTGCTGCTGGCGGCCTGGTGCGTGCTGAGCGCCGTGACCAGCCTGGCGGCGCGGCTGCGCCAACAACAGGGGCGCCGCCTGGCCGCGCTGCGCCAGTTCACACCCAGCTACTGGGGCATGCTGCTCGCCCACGCCGGCGTGGGCGTCTTCATCGCCGGCGTGACGCTGGTAGCCGGCCAGGAAAGCCTGCGCGAACTGCCGATGCGTGCCGGCGAGAGCGTCAGCGTGGGCGGCTATGACTTCCGCTTTGCCGGCGTGACCCAGGCCGGCGGGCCCAACTACGACGCGCTGCGCGGCACGCTGGTGGCCGCGCGCGATGGCAAGCGAGTAGCACTGCTCCACCCCGAGCGCCGCATCTACCGCAGCCAGGACATGCCCACCACCGAGGCCGCGATCGACAGCGGCGTGGCGCGCGACCTCTACGTGGCGCTGGGCGAGAACGTCGATGGCAGCGCCTGGGCCGTGCGCATCCACGTCAAGCCCTTTGTCGACTGGATCTGGGCCGGCTGCGTGCTGATGGCGCTGGGCGGGCTGCTGGCCGTCTGCGACAAGCGTTACCGGCTTCGCCGCCGTGCCGCCAATCCTGCCACCGCGCCAGCCGCGCCGGATGTGCCCGCAGTGCCGGCATTGGCCTCCGCCCATGAGGAGACGCCCGCATGACGCGCTTCCTGCTGCCGCTGGCCGCCTTCCTCGCCCTTGCGGTCGCGCTGGCCGCCGGGCTGCGCCACGACCCGCGCGAACTGCCCTCGCCGCTGGTCGGCAAGGCCGCGCCGGCGTTCCGCCTGCCGCTGCTCGAACCCGAAGGCCGCACGCTGGCCAGCGCCGACATGCGCGGCAAGGTCTGGCTGCTGAATGTGTGGGCGTCGTGGTGCGCGGCCTGCCGCACCGAGCATCCGCTGCTGGTGGATTTTGCCGCGCGCTCGCCGGTGCCGCTGTATGGCCTCAACTACAAGGACGAGACCGGCGCCGCGCGCGACTGGCTGCAGCGGCTGGGCAACCCCTATGCGGCTTCGCTGGTCGATGCCGACGGCCGCGTCGGCATCGACTACGGCGTCTACGGCGTGCCCGAGACCTTTGTCATCGACCAGCACGGCGTGGTGCGCTACCGCCAGGTGGGCCCGGTCACGCGCGAGGTGCTGGAGCGCAAGCTGATCCCGCTGATCGAGCAGCTGGAACGGCAGGGAGGCAGCCATGCGTAGCCGGATCCGCACGATGCTTGCCGTGTGGCTTTGCTGCGTTTCGCTGCAGGCGACGGCGCTGACGGAAGCGGAACTCGATGCCCGCGTGCACGCGCTGTCCAACGAGTTGCGCTGCCTGGTCTGCCAGAACCAGACCCTGGCCGACTCCAACGCCGACCTTGCCGTCGACCTGCGACGCCAGATCCGCGCGCAGTTGCGCGGCGGCGCCAGCGACGAGGCGGTGAAGGACTACCTGGTGCAGCGCTATGGCGACTTCGTGCTGTACAAGCCGCCGTTGCGGCCGCTGACGTGGCTGCTGTGGTTCGGCCCGCTGTTGCTGGTGGCCGGCGTGGCGGCCGCGATCGTGCGTGCGCGCTCGCGCAATCGCCAGGCGGATGCGACGCTGGACGCCAGCGCGCAGCGCCAGCTTGCGGACTTGCTGGACGAATCGGCCACAACATCCGTGGAGCACCGCCAGCCATGACCACCTTCTGGCTGCTCGCCGCCGCCCTGATCGCCGCCACCACGGCCTGCCTGCTGTGGCCGCTGCTGCGCCGCCGGGCGGTGCCAGACCCGGGCACGCCGGAACGCACCTTGCTGGTTGACCTGTACCACGACCAGTTGCGCGAGCTGGACACCGACCTGCGCGGCGGCACCCTCACCGCGGCGCGCCACGCCGAAGCCCGCGACGAACTCGGCCGCCGGCTGCTCGATGACGCCGCCGGCGCCGCCACCGGCACGGGACGGGCCGGCACCTCGCCGCTGCTCGCCGCGCTGCTGCTCGCAGTACTGCCCAGCGCCGCCATCCTGCTCTACCTGCACCTTGGCAACCCGGTCGCGCTCTGGCGCGCCGACGACCTGCCCGAAAGCACCGGCAACCAGCACCAGCTGAGCGGCGCGCAGGTCGAGGGCATGGTGAACCAGCTCGCGCAGCGCCTGCGCGAGTCGCCCGGCGACGCGCAGGGCTGGGCCATGTTGGCGCGCTCATACAGCGTGATGGAACGCCATGCCGACGCCGCCGCGGCCTACGCGCGGGCCGTTGAACTGGCGCCGGACGTGGCCGCGCTGCGCTCCGACTACGCCGATGTGCTGGCCAGCCTGCACGGCGGCTCGCTGGAAGGCCCGCCCATGGCGCAAGTGCGCCAGGCCCTGGCGCTGGACCGGGACGACCCCAAAGCGCTGGCGCTTGCGGCCAGCGCCGCGGCCGAACGCGGCGATAAGCAGGCGGCGATCGGATATTGGGAGCACCTGTACCGGCTGCTGCCCGCGGATTCGCAGACAGCGGCGCGCATCGCCGCCAACCTTGCGGCCGCGCGCGGCACGGCTGCCGCGGCGCAAACCCCGAAGATCACCGGCATGGTCACGCTCAGCGAAAAGGCCGGGCGCACGCCGCAACCGGGCGACACGCTCTTTGTCTACGCGTTGCCCGCTGACGGCTCACGCATGCCGCTGGCAGTACTGCGCCGGCAGGCGCGCGATTTGCCGCTGTCGTTCACGCTGGAGGATGCGATGGCGATGCGGCCCGATCACCGGCTGTCCGGACAGCAACAGGTCATGCTTGAAGCGCGGATCTCGGCCAGCGGCAGCGCCTTGCCGAAGGCCGGGGACCTGGTAGGGCGCACCGGACCGGTGGCAGTCGGCACCGAGGGCATCCGCATCGCTATCGACGGCACGATCGCGCCATAGTGGCTCAGGCGGGCAGCGTCGCCTTCAGGTTGGCCAGCATGTCCGCCACCATCTCCTTCAAGCCGTACTCGGCCTTCCAGCCCCAGTCCGCGCGTGCGACCGAATCGTCGATCGAATCCGGCCAGCCCTGCGCAATCGCCTGGCGATAGTCGGGTTCATAGCGGATCTGGAAGCCCGGCACCTGCTCGCGGATGGCCGCTGCAGTCTGCGCGGGCGTGAAGCTCATCCCGGCAATGTTGTAGCTGCCGCGCTCGCCGAGCTTGTCCGCCGGCGCTTCCATCAGTTCGATGGTGGCGCGGATGGCATCGGGCATGTACATCATCGGCAGGGCCTCGTCTTCCTTCAGGAAGCAGGTGTAGGGCTCGCCCTTCACCGCCGCATGGAAGATGTCGACCGCATAGTCAGTGGTGCCGCCGCCGGGCGGGGTCTTGTGAGAGATCAGGCCCGGATAGCGCACGCTGCGTACATCCACGCCGTGGTTGGCGTGATACCAGCGGCACCAGCCCTCGCCCGCCTGCTTGGAGATGCCGTAGACGGTGGTGGGCTCCATCACGGTCTTCTGCGGTGTCTGTCCGGCAGGCGTGGTCGGGCCAAAGGCTGCAATCGAGCTTGGCCAGAACACCCGCTCCAGCCCGGTCTGCCGTGCCAGCTCCAGCACGTTGAGCAGGCTGGTCATATTGAGGTTCCAGGCCCACTGCGGCGCCTTTTCGCCGGTGGCGGACAGCGCGGCGGCCAGCAGGTAGACCTGGGTGATGCCATGGCGCTCGACCACGGCGGCCAGCTCGCCCCGGTCGGTCGCGTTGAGCATCTCGTGCGTCAGGTGCACGTGCCGGCCGGTGGGCACCACGTCGGAGGTGATCACGTTGGTGCGCCCGTAGCGCTCGGCCAGCGCCAGTGCCAGTTCAGACCCGATCTGGCCGTTGGCGCCGACGATCAGGATCTTCGGTTTGCCATCTTCCATCAGATCAGCCCCAGTTCGCGGCCAGCCTGGCCAAAGGCTTCCAGCGCCTCTTGCAGCGCGGCTTCGTCATGCAGCGCGCTCATCTGCACGCGGATGCGCGCCTGCCCCTTGGGCACCACCGGGTAGAAGAAGCCGACCACGTACACGCCCAGCTCCAGCAGGCGCTGCGCGAGTTGCTGCGCCTTGTCGGCGTCGTAGACCATGATCGGGATGATGGGGTGGTCGCCCGCCTTGACGTCGAATCCCAGCTGGTCCAGTCCCGCGCGGAAGAACCTGGTATTGCCCTCCAGCCGGTCACGCAGCTCGGTACTGGCTTCCAGGATATCGAGCACCGCGATCGACGCGCCCACGATGGCCGGCGCCACCGTGTTGGAGAACAGATAGGGCCGCGAGCGCTGGCGCAGCAGCGCCACCACTTCCTTGCGCGCGCTGGTGAAGCCGCCCGAGGCGCCGCCCAGCGCCTTGCCCAGCGTGCCGGTGATGATGTCGATCTTGCCGAACACGCCGCGCGCCTCATGCGTGCCGCGCCCGCGCTGGCCCATGAAACCGGTGGCATGGCATTCGTCGATGCCCAGCAGCGCGTCGTACTCATCGCAGATCGTGCGCATCTGGTCCAGCCGCGCCACGGTGCCGTCCATCGAGAACACGCCGTCGGAAAACACCAGCGTGTAGCGCGCACCGTCGGCCCGCGCCTGCTCCAGCTGCACGCGCAGGTCGTCCATGTCGTTGTGCTGGTAGCGGTAGCGGCGTGCCTTGGACAGGCGGATGCCGTCGATGATCGAGGCATGGTTGAGCGCATCGCTGATGACCGCGTCTTCCGCGCCCAGCAGCGTTTCGAACAAACCGCCATTGGCATCGAAGGCCGAGCCATAGAGGATGGTGTCCTCAGTGCCGAGGAAGGCCGACAGCCGCGCCTCCAGCGTCTTATGCAGGTCCTGCGTGCCGCAGATAAAGCGCACCGAGCTCAGCCCGAAGCCATGCGTGCGCAGCGCCTCGTGCGCGGCCTCGATCACCTGCGGGTGCGACGACAAGCCAAGGTAGTTATTGGCGCACAGGTTGATGACCTCGCGGCCGTCGGTGGTGCGCACCCGCGCACCCTGCGGCGTGGCGATCACGCGCTCATTCTTGAACAGCCCCGCCGCGCGGATGCTTTCGAGTTCGGTACGGATGGATGCATAGAATGCCTCGGCATTCGACATGGCTTGGCTCCCGTTGGTGTGCGAGGGATATGCTAGGATTCGATCGATAAATCGAACGCGTTCTCTATATCGAACGTTTTGCGCAATATAACGAACATTCCCCCATGACGCAAGCCCTTGCCCAAATGCCGCAGGCCGACGGGCCGCCCGCCGTCGGCATGGCGCTGCAGGCGCTGCGCCAGCAGCAGCGCCTGTCGCTCGATGAACTGTCGCGCCGTGCCGGCGTATCCAAGTCGATGCTGTCGCAGATCGAACGCAACCTGGCCAACCCCACCGTGGCGGTGCTGTGGCGCCTGGCCAATGCGCTTGGCGTCAGCCTGACGGATTTCCTGGCCGGCGGCGCGGCAGAGCGGCCGGGCGGCGGCATCACCGTGATCCAGCCACATGCCACGCCATCGCTGAAAAGCCCCGATACCCGCTGCGACCTGCGCATCCTGGGCCCGATCGACCTGGCCGGCCGCTTCGAGTGGTATGAGCTGACCATCCAGGCCGGCGGCGTGCTGGCCTCCGAGCCGCACGAAGCCGGCACCCAGGAACACCTGTCGGTGCTGAGCGGATCGATGACGGTGCGCGCGGGCGTCGATGAGAAGAAGCTGAGGCACGGCGAGACCGCGCGCTATGCGGCCGATGTCGCACATGCGATCTCCAATGGCGGCAAGACCACTGCCACCGCACTACTGGTTGTAGTGCATCCGGGCTGACGCGGGCAAGGGTTGCGACAGCCCGGCGGGCGGGTTCAGCGGGCGCCGAACCATCGTTTGACCCGCTCCCACAGAACGCCGAAGAACATCGCCACCGGATTGAGGCGTACCGGCTGGTTGCGTTCGGCATCGCTCAGCGTCGGGTCCATCCGGCGCGCCACCGACTTGCCGAAATCGGCAATCATGCGCCGCACGAAATCCCGCACCAGCCCCGACCGCGAGAACTGCGCCAGCGGCCCTTGCAGCGAGTACTGCAGGTCGACCGCGACTTCGGTCTCGTGCGCGGAGAGCGCCTTCAGCTGGTAGGCGACGTCGCCGGCGGCCTTGGAGTTGCTGAGCGAATCCTGGCCTGCGCCCTTCAGCACGCCACGCTTGAGCGCGTCGTCGCGCTGCAGGCGCGCGGCGCCGTCGAACCTGGCGGACATCGGGCCGAACTTGATGGCGATATGACCCTTGACCTTCTCCCCCGCAATTTCAGTGAGCACCGCGCCCGGCAGGCAGCCCGCGACGGCTGGCAGGTCGGCCATGAAGGCCCAAACCGAGTCGAGCGCGTAGGGGACGGTGAAGCTGCCTTCGATGCGCGACCAGCCCTTGCGGTCGGCTGACCGTTCCGCCTCGGCGCCGGTGCCGGCGGCCAGGTGCGGCAGCGTGCCGAGCGCTTCGTCGGCAACGGCAAAACCGGTGAACGGCGCTTCGGCCGGCGCCGCGCCCGCGACGTGCCGCGCAATCACGCCGGCTGCGTCGCGGCGTGCGTCCAGTACCGAGCGGATGGCGGCGACGATTCCCATATAGCCGGTGCAGCGGCACAGGTTTCCCGACAACTCGTGACGGATGGCGGCGTCGTCCGCATCGGGCAGGCGCAGCACGATGTCGCGTGCGGTCGCCAGCATACCCGGCGTGCAGAAGCCGCATTGCAGGGCATGATGCTGGTTGAACGCCGCGCGCAGGTCGGCCATCACGGCATCGTCCTGGTAGCCTTCGACGGTGACAATGTCAGCGCCCTGGCAGGCAGCCGCGAAGGTGATGCACGACCGCACCGGCTTGTCGTCGAGCAGCACGGTGCAGGCGCCGCACACGCCGTGTTCGCAGCCGAGGTGGGTGCCGGTCAGGCTGTGCGTGTCGCGCAGGAAGTCGCCCAGGTGCGTCCGGTCCGCGCACGCGCCAGAAACCCGGCGGCCGTTGACATTGAATTCGATGGTCTGCACGGGCGCTCCTCAGTTCAGCATTTGCGTGACGCAGCGCATCACGACGGTACGGTAAAGCTTGCGGTCGATGGCGTCCTTGCCCGGCGCGGCCTGCGCCACCGCTTCGTCCACGGCACTGGCCGTGAGCGCCGCGGCGCCTTGCGCGGCGACCGCGCGCGTGAGTCCAGGCAGCACCACCGGTGGCCCGTCCAGCGCGCCGAGCACGATGCGTGCAAAGCGGCGGCTGGCATCGAAGTACGCGGCGCAGCTGGCTTCGGCGAACTCGCCGGTCTTGCGGCACAGCTTCTGGTAGCCCCAGCGGCTGTGCGCGGTGGCATGCGGCACGCGCACGGCGGCGATCAGCTCGCCGTCGGCCAGCACCGTGGTGTAGGCGCCGATCATGAATGCTTCCATGGGCACATCGCGCGTGCCGATGCCGGATGCAATCTCGATGCGCGCACCCAGCGCGGTCATCACCACCACCCAGTCCGCGGCCGGGTCCGCATGGGCCAGGCTGCCGCCCACGGTGCCGCGGTTGCGGATCGCGCGGTAGGCAATGCCGCCCGCCACGGCCTGCAGCATGGTGCCCTGCAGCGGCGCGAACACGCCGTCCTCGATCTGCGCATGGGTCACGCAGGCGCCGATGCGGATGTCATCGGGGGTGGGCGCGACTTGCCGCAGTTCGGCCAGCCCCGACACATCGACCACCGTGTCGGGACGGGTCAGCCGCAGGTTCAGCATCGGGCCGAGCGACTGGCCTCCGCCCATGGTCTTGGCCACATCTATGCCCGCGCCAAGGCGGGCCAGCGCCTCCGGCAGCGAGCCGGGCGCATGATAGGAAAAAGCGACGGCTTTCATGGGTCAGGCTGCCTTCTTGCTTTGTGCGCCGGCCACTGCCGCATCCAGCGCTTCAAGGATCTTTCTCGGGGTCAGCGGCGTTTCCTGCAGTTCGACACTGAAGTCGCGCAAGGCGTCGTTCACCGCGTTGAAGATCGCCGCCGGCGGTGCAATGGCGCCGCCCTCGCCCATCCCCTTGGCGCCGAATTCCGTGTGCGGCGACGGCGTCTCGAAATGATGGATGCGGATCGATGGAATCTCGGTCGGCCCGGGCAGCATGTAGTCCGCCAGCGTGGAGGCCAGCGGCTGCCCGTTGCCGTCATAGCGCATCTCTTCGAACATCGCTGTGCCGATACCCTGCGCCACACCACCGTAGGTCTGGCCCTCGACCACCATCGGATTGATCATGGTGCCGCAGTCTTCCACCACCACATAGTCCAGGATCTCGACATGGCCAGAATCGATGTCGACTTCCACCGCGACCGCATGCGTGGCGTAGGTGAAGCTGCCGGTATCGACCGCGGGCTTGAAGCCCATGGTGACCTCCAGCCCTTGCGCATCCACGTCGTGCGGCAACAGGTGGGGATTGATGTACCAGGCGTCGGCAATGCGGCCGATATCGATGACGGTGGCATCGCCTGCACGAACCGCGCCGGCTTCGAGCGTTACCGCCTCCACCGGCTGCCCCAGCATATGCGCGCCAATCTTCTGCAGCCGCGGCAGCAGCGCCTTGCATGCCCGCGACACCGCGCCGCCCGACATCACCAGCGAGCGCGAGGCATAGGTGCCGGTCGAGAACGGCGTGAGCCCGGTATCGCCGTGCACCAGCTTGATCCGTCCGATGTCGATGCCCAGGATCTCGTGGGCAATCTGCGCGAACGTGGTCTCCATGCCCTGCCCGTGCGAATGCACGCCGACCCGCACTTCGAGCCCGCCATCCGGCGTGATGCGCACCGTGGCCGAGTCGAAGCCGGGGATCACCGGCGTGCCCCAGGCCGCGAACACGGAAGTGCCGTGGGCCGACTGCTCGGTGTAGGTGCCAAAGCCCACGCCGACATAGCGGCTGCCCTGCGGACCCGCCTGCTGCCGCGCGCGGATCGCGGGCAGGTCGATCATCTCCATCGCCTGGCGCACGCTGGCCGGGTAGTCGCCGCCGTCGAAGTGCTTGTTGGTCACGTTGACGTAAGGCATGGCCTGCGGCGGCACCAGGTTTTCGCAGCGCACTTCCCACGGCTCGCGCCCCACCTCGCGCGCGATCGCGTCCATCATCAGTTCCATGGCGAAGCAGACGCCGGTCCGGGCCACGCCGCGATACGGCACGAAACCTGGCTTGTTGGTGGCCACGCAAGTAGTTTCGCAGCGGTACCCGTCAAAGGCATAAGGGCCGGGCAGGTTGCCGATCGCCTGTCCCGGCTCCAGCCCGACGGTGAATGGCCAGACCGAATAGGCACCGCCATCGATGGCGATCTTCGCGTCCAGCGCCAGCAGCCGGCCGCGTTGGTCGGCATAGGCGGTAAGCTCGTAGTGATGCTCACGCGAGTTGGCCCCGGCGGTCAGGTGCTCGCGCCGGTCCTCGACAAAACGGAACGGCCGCTTGTAGGTCAGCGCCAGCCAGGCGATACAGAGCTCTTCCTGCTGCAGCACGCACTTGTAGCCGAAGGCGCCGCCCACGTCCGGCGAGATCACGCGCACGCGCGCCTGGTCCAGGTCCAGGCAATGGCTCAGGATGGTCCGGATCATATGCGGCACCTGGGTGGCGCTGTACACCACCAGCTGGTCGAACTGGTGGTCCCAGTAGGCCAGCACCGCCTTGCCTTCCATCGGCACCATGCACTGGCGCGCCAGGTTGACCTTGCGGTGGACGACGACGGAGGCCTCGCGCTGGCGCGCCTCGAAGTTCTTGTCGATATTCAGCGTCAGGAAGGTGTTGTCGCGCCAGTGTTCGTGCACGCGCACCTCGCCGGCGAGCTGGCGGGCCTGCGCGACGTCGGTCAGCGCGGGCAGCTCGTCGAACTCGGCCACCACCTGCTCGGCGATGTCCTCGGCTTCGGCGCGCGTCGGGGCAAAGGCCATGGCAACGGGCTCGCCGACAAAGCGCACCTTGCCGCTGGCCAGCGGCGCCTGCGCCGACGGCTGGTAGGACGGGAACGCCGAATCCGCGACGATGTCGCGCGCCGCCGCCATGTCCTCGCGCACGATCACCGCTTGCGCGTGGCGCGCGGGCTTGCTCACGGACAACAGCCTGGCATGCGCCACGGGGCTGCGCAGGAAAGCCACCTCCTGCAGGTCCGGCATGGCAATGTCCGCGACAAAGCGCCCCTTGCCATGCAGGTGCCTGGCGTCTTCCTTTCGCGCCACCCGGGCTCCCACGCCCTGGCCGCGTCCTTCTTCCGAATGATCCGGTTCCATCGACGATGTCATTGTCTTATCCGTCCCGATGATTCATGCAAGCGCTCATTCGCGCACCCCGATAGCAGCCAGCCCCTCTGCGCGCGAGGCCACCGTCGCATACTTCTGCCCCATGTCGAACAGGTTGGCCTCATGCGGGCCGAGCGCCCTGTCGCCGACGCAATCCGACAGCACCAGCGGCCGGAAGCCGTACTGCATGGCGTCCACCACGCTGGCGCGCACGCAGCCGCTGGTCACGGCGCCGGCCACCACCAGCGTGCGCACGCCGCGCTGCGTCAGCCACGCGGCCAGCGACGTACCGAAGAATGCCGACGGCACGGTCTTGCGCACCACCAGCTCGCCCGCCCGTGGCGCCAGTTCTTCGACGATGGCACTGTTGCGCTCGCGCTCCTTCAGCGACAGCATGTTCGGCACCTTCATGGAGAAGATGTTGTGGTCCGACCCATCGTCCGCAAAGACGATGCGGCTGTGCGCGATCGCCCAGCCTTCGCGCCGTGCCACGGCCAGCAGCGGCACGGTGTTGGCGATGGCCTCGCGGATATTGCCGCCGCCGAACACCTCCGGATCGGCAAAGCCGTTGACGAAATCGACCACCAGCAGCCCGAACGGGCCCGCCAGTTCCAGGTCGTTGCCGAAGCCCTGGCGCTGGTACGCGCCGATCTCCTTGTGCATGGCTACTTCTCCTCCGGGTAGCGGAACCCGTCCGTGACCTTGCCGCGGGTCACCACATCCACGCCGTCCAGGCGGACGGTGCAGTTGCGCACGGGAATATCGATATGGCAAGCCGTGGTGCGGCTGCCGCCGGCTTCGTTATTGGGGCCGAGCGAGAACAGGAAGTTGCCCTCGAAGGCGCGCGCGTCCATGCCGATGGTGGCCTCACGATCGTACAGCCCCAGCGTGGACCAGTGGGCGCGCGGCTGCAGCCCCCAGCCGATATGCGAGATGGCATAGGCCTGCGGATCGTTGAAGGAGGCCATGTACTCGCTCAGCAACTCGGCGTGCAGGCCGCCTTCGATGCGCGTGGCAAAGCCGCCCTCCACCGTCAGCATGACCGGCTCGGTGACGTAGGTCTTCTGCGGCAGCAGGATGTCGCCGCGCTCCAGCACGATGGTACCGTTGGCCGAGCCCTCGTTGGGCCAGGTCAGCGCGAAGCCGCTGGGCCAGTGGTCCCAGCGCCCGGGCTCGTCGACAAAGCCATACTCGCTGATGGCCGGGAACTCGCCCAGCGGGCAGCGCAGGTCGGTGCCGGCCGGCGACACCACATGCATTTCCTTTGCGCCGGCCAGCCGCTCGGAGGCGGCCTTGACGCGCTCGCGGTCGGCCTCGCAAGGCACCAGGCGCGCCAGCACCTCGGGCGGCTCGACGGCCAGCAGGATTTTGGTGCCGCCCTTCAGGATGTCGTGCTGCTCGGGGGAGAACAGCAGCGTCATCAGGTCCAGCACCAGGTCGCTTTCCCTGAGCGCGGCAATCGCGGCTCGGTTGCCCGTGAGCGGGGTCGTTCCCAGGTAGGCCAGCGCGTCGCGGCTCAGCGCCTTCTCGCCGTTGACGGGCGGCAGGTCGAGCCGGTTGACGATGGCACCCATCGCCTGCGTGGCGATCAGCGCGGTGGAAAGGGTCTGCGGGTGGGTCGCGGCGCTGGTCAGGATGGTGACGGTCTGCCCCGGCTCCAGCCGGGACAGCTTCAGCACCTTGCGCCAGGCCTCGATCATCTGGTGGTCACTTACCGGCATGTCCGCTCCTTGCTGGTCATTGCGTCAGCGGCGCGCCGAGGAAGTCCCCCAGCGCCGCGTAAAAGCCCGCTTCGTCATCCCACGGGATCATGTGGCCGGCACCAGCAACGTGGCTGACCAGCACCCCCGGCAGCAGCGTGCGGATCTCCGCCACGTCCTCGGCGCGCACCACGTCGCCGCGCCCGGCAGTCACCAGCAGCGCCGGCACCGTGATCCTGGGCATGTCGGCATGGATGTCGCCGCGATGGAAATCCTCGAAGCTGTGCATCACGGCGTCTTCGTTGCAGGTATGCAGCCATTCGGCGCGCAGGCGCAACTGCTCGTCGGTCCAGGTCGGGCAGAAGCAGCGCATGCCTTCCACGTCGGTGCCCTGGCGCGACAGGCGGATGGAATCCACATACCACGGCAGTTGCGCGGGATACGCGCGGCGCCCGGGCCCCGACACCGGCGGATCGACCAGCACCAGTCTGGCCAGGCCGCCAGGCCGGCCCGCCGCGGCGCGCACGCCGATGCGCGCGCCCATCGAATGGCCAACCACGCTGTAGCGGCGCAGGCCGAGCGCCTCGGCAAAGGCCACCACGTCGCGGGCCTGGGCGTCGAGGCTGTAGTCCAGCCCGGCCTCAGCCGACGACAGGCCGCGCCCGCGCACGTCCAGCACATAGGTATCGAAGCTGGCGCCAAAGCGCTCGCCGACGAAGCCCCAGGTGATTGCCGGGCTGGTGATGCCCGGCACGATGATCACGGGATCGCGCGCGGCACGCGCACCGTCGTTGCCGCCATAGCGCAGGTAGTGCTGGCGAATGCCGTTGGCATGGACGTGGCCGCCATAAAGGAAGGTGGTCATGGCATACCCTCAGTAGGCGCCCGACAGCAGCGCGCCGGCGCCCGGCACGACCGGCTCCAGGTCCAGCGCCTTGAGCATGGCGTAGGTGGTGGCGATGGCCGCGGTGATGACCGGCTTGCCCGTCATCGCCTCCACCTTTGCCACGGCCGGGAGCGACGGCATCTGCACGCAGGCCGACAGCACGATGGCATCGACATCCGCCAGGTTCATCTGCGACACGATGCCGGGCAGCCGCGCCGGATCGTGGCGGCCGACCTCCAGGTTGTCCGGGATTTCCAGCGCACGGTAGTCCACCACCTCATAGCCTTCGTTGCGGATGTAGTCCACCACCAGCTCGGTCAGCGGCTTCATGTATGGCGCCACCACGGCGATGCGGCGCGCGCCGATCACGCGCAGCGCATCCACCAGCGCACCGGCGCTGGTGATGACCGGCGCGTCGCCGCCATTCTCGATGGTGTGGGCCTTCAGGCGCTGCTCCGACTTGCGGTGATAGCCGTGGCCCATGGCCATGATGGCGACCAGGCAGGCGTAGCCGAGCACGTCGACGCGGGCGTCGCTGAGCTCCACCGCGCAGCGGTCGGATTCGGCATCCATGGCGGCCAGCTCTTCCTTGACCACCTTCTTCATGCGCATGCGGCTGGAGTGGAAGGTAAAGCGCTCCGGACGGAGCTGCTGGCGCGCCAGCAGCATGGCGGGAATCTCGGTTTCCATGGTCGTGTTCGAGCTGGGAACGATCTGGCCGATGCGAAAGACTTTTTGCATGAGGGTCCTCGGGTTGTACGGTTACAGCTTGAGCAGGCGTTGCGCGTTGCCGTGGCAGACCAGCGCGCGCGTGGTGTCGTCGAGCGGCGCGTCCTCGATGAACTTCGCCGCGACTTCGGTGGATTCGTAGGGATAGTCGACCGAGAACATCACGGCCTCCGCGCCGAGCTCGGCAATGGCACCGGCCAGCGCACCGTGCGAGCACACCCCCGAGGTGGTGATGACGATATTGGTGCCGATATATTCCGAAGGCGCGCGCGCCAGCCGGACCCCGTGCGAATAGACCGCAAAGCGGCTGTCGAAGCGCCAGCGCTGGTACGGCAGGCCCTCGCCCATATGGCCGAGGATGATCTTCAGGCGCGGGAAGCGGTCGAACACGCCGCCGAACAGCAGCCGCAGCGCATGCGATGCGGTCTCGACGCCCCAGCCCCACGCCGCGCCGGTCAGCTCGGGGTGGCCCGCCAGGACCTGCGGCTGAACCAGCGCATCGGTCGGGTGCAGGTACATGGGCACGTCCAGCGCCTGCATGCGTTCCCAGAAAGCATCGTATGCAGGGTCGTCGTAGTAGCGCCCGTGGGTATGGCCGTTCACCAGCGAGCCCTTGAAGCCAAGCTCGCGCACGGCGCGTTCCAGCTCGCGCGCGGCCTGCTCCGGGTCGTGCATGGGCAGCGCGGCAAAGCCGGCAAAGCGCGTGGGGTGGCGCGCGATCTGCGCGGCCAGGAAGTCATTGCTCTCGCGTGCCCGCGCCACGGCAAGGCCGGAGTCGGACTCGCCCTGCACGCCCGGACCAGTCTGCGACAGCACCGTGATGTCGATGCCGGCGCGGTCCATCTCGGCGAGGCGGTCCTCGTCGAAATCGGCCAGGCGGCGGCCCAGTTCGGCAAAAACTGCTGGATCGATATGCTGCGTGAACGCCTTGGAATAGGCCTGGAAACCCGGCGTCATGAAATGCTCTTCGAGGGCGATCTTCTTCACTTTGGTCATGCTGGTGGGGCTCCTGATTGGTGAAATCGCTTCGCTGCGGGCGCGTCCCGCACGGCATGCGGCGTGCGCCCATGCAATTGCTCAGTACACTGATTAGTTTCGGATTCTAGTCAGCGAAATTCCAAAAGTCTAGAAGCGGCGCGGAGGGTTAACACCTATAACGATGGCCATACACCCTCAGTACACTGAGCCCAGATGCTCAGTATGCTGACGATATTAAAAGACCATTTAAATAGGCGATTTCGGGCATTCCGGCACATTGTGGACTGGCCCCGCATTTTGCTCAGCATACTGCGTTTCTCATCAGCATACTGACTGATGCACCGGAAGGATGCGGCGCTGCACTGCGCGAGGGACCGACAGGCCCTGGCCAGCGGCGCCGGCACCGCCGGGACGAGCAGACATATAGAGACAATAGCTACACCAAAGGACCCCCGCCATGACGATCAGCCTGACTCGCAGCGAGACACGCGCCCCCGCCTCCCGCATGACAGCCGAGGAGCGCAAGGTCATCCTTGCCTCTTCCTTCGGCGCCCTGATGGAGTGGTACGACTTCTACATCTACGCCGCACTGGCGGTGTACTTCGGCGCACTGTTCTTCCCCAAGGGCAATGAGACTGCCGCTTTCCTGGCCAGCCTGGCTACCTTCGGCGCAGGCTTCCTGATACGGCCGGTGGGCGCGCTGCTGTTCGGCCGCCTGGGCGACCTGATCGGGCGCAAGTACACCTTCCTGGTCACCATCCTGCTGATGGGTGTTGCCACCGTCGGCGTTGGCGTGCTGCCCACGTATGAGCAGATCGGCATCACCGCCACCGTGCTGCTGGTGTTGCTGCGCTTGCTGCAAGGCCTGGCGCTGGGCGGCGAGGTCGGCGGCGCGGTCACCTACGTGGCCGAGCACTCCCCCGTGCACAAGCGCGGGCTGTACACCAGTTCGCTGCAGACCACGGCAACGCTGGGCCTGCTGTCCTCGTTGCTGGTCGTCTACCTGCTCAAGACCTTCCTGACCGAGGCCGAATTCCGTGAGTGGGGCTGGCGCATTCCCTTTATCGTGTCGCTGGTGATGCTGGTGATCTCGGTCTACATCCGCGGCAAGCTGCATGAATCGCCGGTCTTTGCCCGGATGAAGGCCGCCAACACCACCTCCAGGGCGCCGATCCGCGAGAGTTTCACCAACTGGAAGAACCTCAGGTCCGTGCTGCTGCTGTTCGTGGTGGCGGCGGGCCTGGGCGCCATCTTCGGCACCGGCCACTTCTACTCGATGTTCTTCCTCAACAAGACGCTGCACGTGCCGCTCGAAACGGTCCACAAGCTGATCGGGATCGCGCTGGTGGTGGCCACGCCCTGCTACCTGCTGTTCGGCTGGCTGTCCGACCGCATCGGCCGCAAGTACATCATGATGGCCGCCTGCCTGCTGGCGGCGGTGTGCATCCAGCCGGTGTTCAAGGGCCTGACGCACTATGCCAATCCGGCACTCGAGCAATTCCAGCAGCAAGGCGCCGTGCAGGTGACGGCCGGCGACTGCAAGGCGCGCCTGTTCGGCGAGCCGGTATCCGCCTGCGACAAGATCCGCGGCTACCTGACCGACCTGGGCGTGGGCTACACCTTCATGCCGGCCAGCAATCCGGCGCAGGCGGAAGTGCGCATCGCGGATCGCACGCTGCAGGGCTTTGACCGCGACGCCATCAAGGGCGCGCTGGTGGCGGCCGGCTGGCCGGAGCGCGCCGATCCCTCGAAGATCAACACGCCGATGGTATTCGTGCTGCTGCTGGTCCCGATCCTGTTCCTGGCCATGGTGTATGGGCCCATGGCGGCCTTCATGGTGGAACTGTTCCCGGCCCGGGTGCGCTACACCTCGCTGTCCCTGCCCTTCCACCTCGGCGCGGGCTGGGTCGGCGGCATGCTGTCCTTCGTGGTCACGGCCATGAACGTGGCCAGCGGCGACGTCTACTTCGGCCTGTGGTACCCGGTGATCATCGCCGGCCTGGCCTTCGTCATCGGCATGCTGTTCGTGCCGGAGACGCGCGGCCGCGACCTGGCCACCTGAGCGGCACTACGGGTGAAGCTGAAGGGCGGATCTCTCCGCCCTTTTTCCCGGCCAACTATTCAGCATACTGAGTTTATCCGCGCTACTGCGGCGCAGCGATGGCGCCGCGGTCTGCCGACGCAGCCATCGCAACCATTCGAATCTTTCGCGTAGACAACCTGGAGCCCCTGATGGCCACCTCTCGCATCCTCCGCACCCTCGCTGCGTCCTCCGCCCTGCTGGGCCTGGCCGCCGCCACGCCCGCACTGGCCGACACCAATGGCGTGAAGATCGGCGTCATCACCGATATGTCCGGCTCCTATGCCGACCTCTCCGGCAAGGGCTCCGTGCTTGCCGCGCAGATGGCCGTGGAAGAGTTCGGCGGCAAGGCCCTCGGCAAACCGGTGACGGTGCTTTCCGCCGATCACCAGAACAAGGCCGATATCGCGTCGTCGCTGGCGCGCCGCTGGTTCGATACCGATGGCGTCGACATGGTGATCGACTTCCCCAACTCTTCGACCGCGCTGGCGGTGCAGGAGGTGGCGCGGCAGAAGCAGAAGATCGACATCGTCTCGACCGGTGGCGCCATGGCGCTGACCAACCAGAACTGCTCGCCCACCGGCTTTCACTGGGCCTGGGACACGTATTCGGTGTCTTACCCGCTGGTGCGCCGCATGATCGAACAGGGCCGCAACAGCTGGTACTACATCACCGTAGACTACGCCTTCGGCCAGTCGCTGGAGGCAGATTTCCGCAAGGCCGTGGACGCCGGCGGCGGCAAGAACGTGGGCGCTACCCGGCATCCGCTCAACGCCAGCGATTTCAGCAGCCCGGTGGTGGCCGCCTCGGCTTCCAAGGCCAAGGTGGTGGTGCTGGCCAACGCCGGCAACGACATGATCAACGGCGTCAAGGCAGCCGGCGAATTCGGCCTGATCAAGGCCGGCCAGACCGTGATCACGCCCTCCACCTTCATCACCGATCTCAAGAGCCTGGGCCTGAACGCCGCGCAGGGGCTGACCTATGTCGACCCGTTCAAGCTCGACCTGGATGGCAAGTCGAAGGACTTCGTCGAGCGCTACTACAAGCGCCACAAGGCCTATCCCACGCATGGCCAGATCGGCGTCTACTCCGGCGTGCTGCATTACCTGAAGGCGGTGGAGGCAGCGAAGACCGTGGAAGGCCCGGCCGTGGCGGAGAAGATGCGCGCGCTGCCCGTCAACGATGCCTTCGTGCGCAACGGCAAGGTGCGTGTCGACGGCCGCATGGTGCATGACATGTACCTGGCCCAGGCCAAGACCCCGGCCGAGTCCAAGGGCCCGTGGGACCTGGTCAGGTATATCGGCACGATCCCCGGCGACGAGGCCTTCCGACCGCTGTCGGCCAGCGAATGCCCCCTGGTAAAGAAGTGAGCGCGCCATGCCTGACACCGATGTAATCCTGCAGACGCAGGGACTGACCAAGGCGTTCAAGGGCTTTACCGCAGTCAGCGATGTCAGCCTGTCCGTGCGGCGGGGCTCGATCCACGCGCTGATCGGGCCCAACGGCGCCGGCAAGACCACCTGCTTCAACCTGCTGACGAAGTTCCATGCCCCCTCGTCCGGCTCGATCCATTTCAACGGCACGGACATCACCGCGCTGCGCCCGGCCCAGATCGCCCGCATGGGGGTGATCCGGTCGTTCCAGATCTCGGCGGTATTTCCGCAACTGACGGTGCTGGAGAACGTGCGCATCGCGCTGCAGCGCCGGCTCGGGACGTCCTGGCATTTCTGGCGCGGCAAGCGCTCCCTGTCGCGGCTGGACGGCCGCGCCATGGAACTGCTAGATGCGGTCGGCCTGGCAGGCTTCGCGGACCTGGGCACGGCGGAGCTGGCCTACGGGCGCAAGCGCGCGCTGGAGCTTGCCACCACGCTGGCGACCGATCCGGAGCTGATGCTGCTGGACGAACCGACGCAAGGCATGGGCCATGAAGACGTGGAGACCGTCACCGCCCTGATCAAGCGCGTTTCGGCAGGGCGGACGGTGCTGATGGTGGAGCACAACATGAGCGTGGTGTCGTCCATCGTGGACCGCATCACCGTGCTGCAGCGCGGCGCGGTGCTGGCAGAAGGCACCTATGACGAGATCGCACGCAATCCGCAGGTAAGGGAAGCCTATATGGGAACCACCGACGAACCCGAAGACCGCCATGCAGCCGCGGCGGCCCTGAGCGCGGAGGCATCATGACCAGGACGGCCTCCCCTGCCCTCGAACTGCGCGGCCTGCACGCCTGGTACGGTGAATCGCACATCCTTCACGGCGTGGACCTGACCGTCAACCCGGGCGAGGTGGTGACGCTGCTCGGCCGCAACGGCGCCGGGCGCACCACCACGCTGCGCGCCATCATGGGCCTGGTCGGCATGCGCAAGGGTTCGGTGTGCGTGCACGGCCAGGAAACGATCGGCATGAAGACGCACCGCATCGCGCCGCTGGGGCTGAGCTACTGCCCGGAAGAGCGCGCCATCTTCGCCAGCCTGTCCTGCGAGGAGAACCTGCTGCTGCCGCCGCAATTCGCCTGCACCCCGGGCGCAGTCGGACTGCGCGAGCCGATGACGCTGGGCGAGATCTACGAGATGTTCCCCAATCTGCATGAGCGGCGCAAGAGCCAGGGCACGCGCATGTCGGGCGGGGAGCAGCAGATGCTGGCGGTAGCCCGCATCCTGCGCACCGGTGCCAGCGTGCTGCTGCTCGACGAGATCTCGGAAGGCCTGGCGCCCGTGATCGTGCAGAAGCTGGCGAAGATGATCGCCATGCTGCGCAGCCGCGGCTACACCATCGTCATGGTGGAGCAGAACTTCCGCTTTGCCGCGCCACTGGCGGACCGCTTCTTCGTGATGGAGCACGGCCGCATCGTCGAGGCGCTCGGCGCCAATGAGCTCGAACGAAAGATGCCCACGCTCAGCGCCTTGCTGGGCGTTTAAGGAGATTTGCATGGAATTGTTTGGAGTGCCCCTGCCCGCGCTGCTGAGCCAGTTGCTGCTGGGGCTTGTCAACGGCTCGTTCTACGCGATCCTGAGCCTGGGGCTAGCGGTGATCTTCGGCCTGCTCAACGTGATCAACTTTGCGCACGGCGCGCTGTTCATGCTCGGCGCGGTGCTGGCCTGGATGGGCCTGAACTACCTCGGGCTGAACTACTGGCTGATGTTGGTGCTGGCACCGGTGGTGGCCGGCGCGCTCGGCGTGGTGCTTGAGCGCACCATGCTGCGCCACCTCTACCGCTTCGACCACCTGTACGGGCTGCTGCTGACGCTGGGCATCTGCCTGCTGATCGAAGGCGCGCTGCGCTCGGTCTACGGCGTCTCCGGCCTGCCCTACCCCACGCCCGAAGCCTTGTCTGGCGTGAGCCACCTGGGCTTCATGGTGCTGCCCAACTACCGCGCATGGGTGGTGCTGGCGTCGCTGGCGGTGTGCTTTGCCACGTGGTTCATGATCGAGAAGACCCGGCTGGGCGCCTACCTGCGCGCCGGCACCGAGAATCCGCGCATGGTCGAGGCGTTCGGCGTCAACGTGCCGCTGCTGGTGACGCTGACCTACGCTTTCGGCGTGGGCCTGGCCGCGCTGGCGGGCGTGCTGGCCGCGCCGGTGATGCAGGTCTCGCCGCTGATGGGCCAGAACCTGATCATCACGGTCTTCGCCGTGGTGGTGATCGGCGGCATGGGTTCGATCCTGGGCTCGATCTTCACCGGACTTGGGCTGGGTGTCTTCGAGGGCATCACCAAGGTCTACTACCCCGAAGCCTCCGCGACGGTGGTCTTCGTCGCCATGGTGTGCGTGTTGCTGGTGCGCCCCGCCGGGCTCTTTGGAAAGGAAAAATGATGGCAAGCGGAAAGCGTGCAACCTTCGCCTACGGACTGCTGCTGGCGGTCCTGCTACTCGCGCCCTGGCTGGGCGCCTACCCGGTGCTGGTGATGAAGCTGCTGTGCTTCGCGCTCTTTGCCTGCGCCTTCAACCTGCTGCTGGGCTACACCGGGCTAGTGTCGTTCGGCCATGCGGCCTTCTTCGGCGGCGCCGCCTATGCCTGCGGCTATGCGATGAAGTCCCTGCAGCTGACGCCGGAGCTGGGCCTGCTGGCCGGCACCGCGTTCGGGGCCCTGCTCGGCCTGGTGTTTGGTGCATTGGCGATACGCAGGCAGGGTATCTACTTCGCCATGATCACGCTGGCGCTGGCGCAGATGTTCTACTTCTTCTGCCTGCAGACGCCCGCGACCGGTGGCGAAGACGGCCTCCAGGCGGTGCCGCGGGGCGACCTGTTCGGCGTGCTGCCGCTGGCGTCGGACCACACCATGTACTACGTCGTGCTGCTGATCACCGCCGCGGCCTTCCTCGGCATCATGCGCATCGTCAACTCGCCGTTCGGGCAGATCCTGCGCGCGATCAAGGAGAACGAGCCGCGTGCCATCTCGCTGGGCTATGACGCGGACCGCTTCAAGCTGCTGGCGTTCGTGCTGTCGTCGGCACTGGCCGGGCTGGCGGGCGCGCTCAAGACCCTGGTGCTGGGCTTTGCCACGCTCACCGACGTGCACTGGATGATGTCGGGCACGGTCATCCTGATGACGCTGGTCGGCGGCATGGGCACGTTGTCGGGCCCGCTGGTCGGCGCGCTGGTGATCGTGGCGCTGGAAAATAAGCTGGGCGACGCCGGCAACGCGCTCGCGGCCATGACCGGCATCGGCTGGTTCGAAGCGCTGGGCGAATCGGTCAGCATGGTGACAGGGCTGATCTTCGTGGTGTGCGTGCTGACGTTCCGCCGCGGCATCATGGGCGAGATCCTGGCTCGCTGGCAGGCCCGCCCGTCGCTGCAGGCCGGCGCGCCCGCGGTGGGGCCAGCCAGATCCGGCGCGGCCAACCCCGGCCAGGGTTAACCAGAATACTGCGAGCGAAAAACATCAGTACACTGATCTTAAATATTCAGCATACTGACAAATACAATTCACGGAGATCGCCATGGCATGGATTGAAATCGACGCCGCGCACGGCCTGCAGAACGACGAGGTCATGCCGCTCACGCTGGGGGACCGCCAGCTCGCCGTCTATCGCAGCGACGACCAGTACTTCGTCACCGACAACGTCTGCACGCACCAGTACGCGCTGCTGTCCGACGGCTACCTGGAAGACGGCTGCATCGAGTGCCCGCTGCACCAGGCCCGCTTCGACATCCGCTCCGGCAAGGCCATGTGCGCGCCTGCCACCAGCGACATCCGCACCTACCCGGTCAAGTTCGAAGACAGCCGGGTGTGGGTCGAGCTTTGAAGGAGCCGAGCATGCCACAAGACACGCCCATCCTGATTGTCGGCGCCGGCCAGGCTGGCGCGATGGCCGCTGCCGAACTGCGCAGGCTCGGCCATCGTGGCCGCATCGTCATGGCCGGCGGCGAGCGCCATGCACCGTACGAACGCCCGCCCCTGTCCAAGTCCTTGCTCGCCGACGCCGCACAGGACGGCAAGATCGGCGTGCACCCCGCCGGCTTCTATGCCGGGCAGGACATCGAGCTACGGCTTGGCACCACGGTCACCGCGCTGGACCCCGCGCACAGCGTGGCGCACTGCGCAGATGGCGAGGCCATTCGCTACGCCGCCTGCCTGCTCGCCACCGGCGGCAATGCGCGCGTCCTGCCCGCGCTGCCGCCAGGCACGCCCCATGTGCACTACCTGCGCACACTCGACGACGCCGCCCGCCTGCGCGATGCCATGCAGCGTGCGCGCGAGGTGATCGTGATCGGCGGCGGTTTCCTTGGCCTGGAAACGGCTTCGACCGCGGCCGGCATCGGCCTCCGGGTCACGCTGATCGAAAGCGCCGACCGGCTGCTCGGCCGCGCGCTGCCGCCCGAGCTTGGCAGCTGGCTGGCGCAGCGCGTGCTAGCGCAAGGCGTTGAACTGCGGCTCGGCTGCGGCATCGCGGCCCTGGTGTCGCAGGCCGATGGCGTGCAGGTCCGGCTGGCGGATGGCGCGGCGTTGCAGGCGCCGCTGGTGGTGGTCGCGATCGGGCTGACGCCCGAGGTGGCGCTCGGCGCCGCCGCCGGCCTGGCGCTGGATCCCGCCAACGGCGGCATCCAGGTCGACCAGCAGGGCCGCACCAGCGCGGCCGGCATCTATGCCGCGGGCGACTGCTGCAGCCAGTACCAGCCCCTGTTCGGCGCCCACATGCGGCTGGAATCCTGGCAAAGCGCCAACGAGCAGGCGCGCATCGCCGCCGCGGCCATGCTGGGCGTGCAGGCCGAACCCGCGGCGATGCCGTGGTTCTGGACCGACCAGTTCGGCTGCAACGTGCAGATGCTCGGCGCGGCCACTCCCGATACCCGCTACGCCTGGCGCGGCATCGCCGCCAGCGACGCGCCCTCCCCCAGGTTCATGCTGCTCGGCACCCGGCACGGCCGGCTCAGCCACGCCATTGCCATCAATGCCGGCGGCGACTTGCGGCCGTTGCGCGCGCTCTTCGGCCATGCCGTCGAAGACCTGCTACCACGGCTGTGCGATGACGCCTTGCCGCTGCGACAGCTGGTGCGCGACCTCCCGACGGCAGCGGCCAGCCCCACTACACTCTGAGGACTCCCACATGTACCAGACACAAGCGGTGATCCAGCACACGCTGGGCAAGAAAGACGCCGGCCTGGCCGACTGCCGTTGGCCCGAAGACAGCCTGCACTACATCCCGGACTGGGTCTACACCAGCAAGGAGGTGCATGACCTCGAGCTGCAGAAGATCTTTCGCGGACGCTCCTGGAACTACGTCGCGCTCGAAGCGGAGATCCCCAACGCCGGCGACTACAAGCGCTCCTATGTCGGCGCGACGCCGGTGGTGGTGTCGCGCGCCGAAGACGGCTCGGTCAACGTCTTCGAGAATCGCTGCGCGCACCGCGGCGCCGAGTTCTGCCGCCACAGCCAGGGCAATGCGAAGGAATTCGTCTGCCCCTATCACCAATGGTCCTACGACCTCAAGGGCAACCTGCAGGGCGTTCCGTTCAAGCGCGGCGTCAATCGTGCGGGCGGCATGCCCAGGGACTTCCGCAACGAGGACCACGGCCTGGTCAAGCTGAACGTGGCCACGCGCAACGGCGTGGTCTTCGCCTCGTACGCGGCGGACATGGAAAGCCTGGAAGACTATCTGACGCCGGAGATCCTCAAGGACTTCGACATCGTCTTCAACGGCAAGCCGCTCAAGGTGCTCGGGTATTACAAGAACGAACTCCCGTGCAACTGGAAGATGTACCACGAGAACCTCAAGGACCCGTACCACGCCACGCTGCTGCACTCCTTCCTGGTGGTGTTCGGGCTGCTGGTGGCGGGCAATGAAAGTGCCATGATCGCCGATCCGGTGCACGGGCGGCACGGCACCATGGCGTCGGCGAAAAAGGAAGACAAGTACGCGGCCGTCAGCGACGAGAACAAGAAGGAGATGCGCTCATACCATGAGGGCATGCGCCTGGAAGACGAACGCTTCCTGGAGTATGTGAAAGAGTTCGATTCGCCGTGGTCGGTGACGATGCAGACGATCTGGCCGAACCTGATCGTGCAGCGCGAAATGAACACCCTCGGCGTGCGCCAGATCGTGCCCAACGGCCCCGACAGCATGCTGATGCTGTGGACCATGTTCGGCTACGAGGACGATACCGAGGAGATGACGCAGCACCGCCTGCGCCAGGGCAACCTGATGGGCCCCGCAGGCTTCCTGGGGTTGGAGGACAACGAGGCGATGAAGTTCGTGCAGGAAGGCGTGCGCCGCTCCAGCAGCGACCTCAATGTGCTCAAGCTGGATCCGGACCAGGTCGGCACCTCCAACTCCCTGATCTCCGAATCCGCCATCCGTGCGATGTACCAGTACTACCGCGGCGTGATGGGGTTCTGAACGGCGGCTAACGGGATTCCCAGAATATGAAACCGATGAACTATTCCCTCTATTGCGAGAGCGCCCTCGGCACCGCGCGCGCCATTGAACTGCGGCTGGAGATCGAGGCCTTCCACGCGGAATACTGCGCGGTGCTCGACGCCGGCCTGGTCGAGCAATGGCCCCGCTTCTTCACCGAGGACGCGCTCTACCGGATCACCGCGCGCGAGAATGCCGAGCGCAACCTGCCGGTGGGGCTGGTCTACGCCGAAGGCGTGGGCATGATGCGCGACCGCGCCGCTGCGATTGCCAATACGCAGATGTTCGCGCCGCGCTACAACCTGCACCTGGTGACCAACACGCGCGTCAGCGACGAAACCGCGGACGGCGATATCCTGGCACAGGCCAACTACATGCTGCTGCAAACGCTGGTGGAGGGCCCCACCACGATCCACCTGGCGGGGACCTACTACGACCGGTTCCGCCGCCAGGGTGGCAGGCTGCTGCTGCGCGAGCGGCAGGTCGTCTACGACACCACCATCATCGCCAACGACCTGGTCTACCCGGTCTGATGCGCCTGCGCACGGCGGGCCTTGCGCCCGCCGTCGGGCTTACATGCTGCGCAGCACGGTGCGGCTGTACTGGTTGTTGGCTTCCACCAGCGTCGCCAGCAGGTCCATGAACACTTCGCGCTGAGCGGGCTTCAGCGGCGCCAGCATGCGCTCCTGCGCACGCGCCATGTCGGCACGCAGCGCCGTGACCACGCTCTTGCCTTCCCGCGTCAGGTAGACATGGCGGGTGCGCCGGTCGGCGGGGTTGTCGCGGCGCTCTACCAGCCCGCGCTCTTCGAGCCGGCGCACGACATCGGCGGTCGTGGTCCGGTCCAGGCCGACCTCCTGCCCGAGCGAGGTCTGGTCCAGCCCCGGCAGCACCGACAGCACCGTCAGGATGGCATATTGCACGGGCGTGATGTTCGGCGACTTGCACTCCTCGAAGAACATCGCGACGTGGATCTGGTGCAAGCGCCGCACCAGGAACCCCGGACGTGCCCAGAGCAACTCCTTTGCCGGATCGGCTTCCGGCACGGCATCCGCCGCCTCACTACTGCCGCTCGTTGCGTTGCGTTTCGCTCTCGCAGACATCGCTCTCACCATTTTGTATGCACACTGACAGTATATATGAGGCAGACGAGAGCGAGCCGCCTTGCGGCGCAAGGATCAGCGTGCACCGGCGGCGCTGAGAATCTGCTCGATCCGGGTATAGCCGCGCTGGCGCGCATGCTGCAGCGGCGTGACGCCGTCGCCGTCGGCCAGGTTCACGTCGGCGCCCGCCTTGACCAGCAGGCGCACGATCTCGGTATGGGCCTGCCCGCCGTTGCCGAGGATGATGGCCTCGAGCAAGGCCGTCCACTTGAGCTTGTTGACGTGGTTCACGGCCACGCCGGCAGCGATCAGCGTGCGCACGGTCTCGACATGGCCGCGCTCGGCGGCGGGAATCAGCGCGGTGCCGCCGTAGCGGTTGGTGCTGCGCAGGTCCGCGCCATGGGCCAGCGTCAGGCGCAGGATCTCGTTGTAGCCGCGCGCGCCGGCGTACAGGTAGGGGCTGTCGTGGATGGCGTCTTTCGCATTCACGTCGGCACCGGCATCGATCAGGACCCTGGCCGCCTGCACGCGATTGTGGTGCGTGGCCAGCAGCAGCGCCGTACGTCCCTGCGCATCGCGGTCATCGATGCTGGCGCCCTGGCCAAGCAATGCGGTGACCTGCGCGGCGTTGCCGCTGGCCGCGGCCTCGCGCAGCTGTTGTTCGGGCGGGCCGCCGGCGGCGGCTAAGGTGGGTGTCAGCATGGCAATGACCAGGGCAAGGCAGATGGACAGGCGCGCCGCCAGCATGTTCTTTCCTCCGTGCGGATGCGTCAGGTGCAAGGGGTATCAGGCTATCGATGCGGTCGGGTGCATTCTGTCATGCCGGCCACGCCGCGCGAAGTGATGGATTCGAATGCGCGCCAGTGCCATCGCCAATAGCCGGTACTGCACGCGCACGGCCCAAATACGCCCTATAACAACCCACGCCACCATGCCGGCGCGCGCTGGCCTATATTCCCGAGGCCCGAACCATCGTCCGCCTGCACGGGCCAGGCCTCACTGGAGACAACGCGTGTCCACGACAGAAGCCTATCTGCTTGATTCCATCCGCCTCGCCATGGAGAACGTGCGCGAACGCAATACCTGGCCCTTTGGCGCCGTGGTCGTCAGGGACGGCAAGGTGCTGGCCCGCGCGGTAAACGAGGTGGAGGCCAACTGCGACCCGAGCGCGCACGCCGAAATGCAGGCGGTGCGCGCCGCCAGCCGGGCGCTGGGCAAGCCGGACCTGAGCGGCTGCACGGTGTACGCCAGCGGCTACCCCTGTCCGATGTGCCTGTCGGCGATGTACCTGGCCGGCGTGAAGGCGGTCTACTACGCCTACTCCAATGAAGACGGCGAACCCTACGACCTGTCCGCGGAGCGCGGCTATATCGAACTGGCCCGGCCGCTGGAGCAACGGGAGATGACGCTGGCCTATGTGCCGGCGCGCGACGAGGGCATCGACCTGTACGAGGCGTGGCGCGAGCAGCAGGGCCAATAGACGCCACCATGCGGCGCAAGCGGTGCAGCCGGTGCAAAGGGCGGGAGGCTGCCGCCCCGATTGCACAGCATCGGCATGGCCATCACATTGTCATCGTGACAGGTTAATAGTGAATCACGATGCCGGCGGTGCTACGCCCGGTCACATGTAACGTTGAGCCGTTGCACGGAACCGCGTGCTGCCGGCCTCGTCAAACAAATTAGTCGCCGGAGACAGGATGCGGCGCCGCAGCATTCCACCGCGGCGCAGCACATGCACGCGGCATGTGCTGCATCGTCTCCAGGACTTTTTGACCTCTTCCCGCGCCCGCGTCGGCGCCGCTGCGCCGCGCAGACTCCCAGCAAACGCCCCCCTCTAGCCAAGGAGACGAACGTGCTGAGCCCGCATGAACTTGCCACACTACTATTGTTGAGCGATGGTCCGGATTCCCTCGATTCCAGCGATTCCCGCCAGATCGATCCCATCGACCTGAAGGCACTGGTCGAAAAGCAACTCGTACAACTTGACATCCTGCACGGCAGCCGGCAGGAGCCGCGCATCACCAGCCACGGCTACTCGATGCTCAAGGCGATGAGACGCTGACGCCCCCAAAGCCAGCCCGGCAGCACCACGCGCCGCAAGGCGCACCCGGAACACCACGGAGCCCACGATGACGGAGCGCCCAGCAGTTGGCGCCGACGGCACGGCAGACACTGACGCGGCGCGCCGCCGATTCCTGCATGAGCTGGGCGGCCTGCTTGCCGCGGCCGGCATCGCGCCCGGCGCGGCAGCGGCAGCAGCCACCCCCGCCGCCTGCCTGCTGACGCCCGCCGCCACCGAAGGCCCCTTCTATCTTGACGACGCCCAGGTACGCGCCGACATCCGCGACGACCGGCCCGGACAACCCTTGCGCCTGCGCATCCGGGTAGTGGATGCCGGGCGCGGCTGCACGCCAGTGCCGGGGGCGCTGGTCAGCATCTGGCATTGCGATGCTGACGGCAGCTACAGCGGCGAAGGCCGCGGCAACCGCCAGGCGCGGTTCCTGCGCGGCGTCCAGCCCACCAGCCAGGACGGCGTGGCAACGTTCATGTCGATCTATCCCGGCTGGTACGCGCCGCGCGCCATCCATATCCATTTCAAGGTGCTGCTCGGGCAGTCGGAAGCTCTGACCAGCCAGCTGTACTTCAGCGATACCCTAAACCGCGAGGTGCTGAGCAGCCACCCGGCCTACCGCGCGCACGGCGTGCCGTCGCGCGCCACCGCGCAGGACCCGATCGCGGGATCCCACCCGAACCAGATGCGCGTGCGCCAGGCCGCTGATGCAGCGGGGCTGCTGGAGGCCGAGTTCACGGTCGGCATCGCCCGCCCCTGAGCCGCCCGGGCCCGTATCCGCGGCATCGGCGGATTCCGCCTAAAACGTGCGCGGGCGCAAAGACCAGCGCCATGGTGTGCTGGCCGTTGCTGCTCTACGTCTTCCCCGGCATCGGCCTCTGGCAGCCCACGGTGCTGTACCGCTGAGCGCGGCGGCACCCGTTTCCTATACTGCTTGGCGATGCCAACCGATACCGCCCTCGCCAGCCTTCCCGTCGACACCGCATTCCGCACCGACATTCCCGGGCGGCTGGACCGCCTGCCATGGTCGCGCTGGCACTGGCGCGTGGCGATTGCGCTGGGTGTTGCCTGGGTGCTCGATGGCCTGGAAGTCACGCTGGTGGGCTCGGTCGGCGCCGTGCTGGAGCGCCCCGATACGCTGGGCCTAACCGCGACGCAGGTGGGCTGGTCGGGGTCGCTGTATATCGCCGGCGCGGTGCTCGGGGCGCTGGTGTTCGGGCGCATGGCCGACCGCCTCGGGCGCAAGCGGCTGTTCCTGGCCACGCTCGCGGTCTACATGGTGGCGACGCTGGCCACCGCGTTCTCACCCGGCTTTGCCTTCTTTGCGGCCTGCCGCTTCTTCACCGGCCTTGGCATCGGCGGCGAATACGCGGCCATCAACTCCGCCATCGACGAACTGATCCCCGCGCGCGTGCGCGGGCGCGTCAACCTGGCCATCAACGGCAGCTTCTGGCTGGGCGCGGCGCTCGGCGCGGGGCTGAGCCTGGTGCTGCTCGATGCGCGCGTGTTCGGCCCGGTCTGGGGCTGGCGCGTCTGCTTCGCGCTGGGCGCGGTGCTGGCCGTGGCAATCGTGCTGGTGCGCAGGCATGTGCCGGAGAGCCCGCGCTGGCTTGCCACTCACGGCCGCCTGGAAGAGGCCGAGCGCGTGATCGCCGCGATCGAGGCCGAGGTGCGCGCCCGCCACGGCCCACTGCCGCCGGTGGCACCCGATTGCGTGGCGATGACCATGCGCCGGCGCGCCGCGCCGGGCGTGGGCGAAGTCATGCGCCTGCTGTTGCGGCGCTTCCGCCGCCGCAGCGTGATCACGCTGGCGCTGATGGTGGCGCAAGCCTTCTTCTACAACGCGATCTTCTTCACCTATGCGCTGGTGCTGACGCGCTTCTATGCCGTGCCGGAAGCGCGCGTGGCGCTGTATATCTTTCCCTTTGCGCTGGGTAACGCCCTGGGACCGCTGCTGCTTGGCCCGCTGTTCGACCACATCGGGCGCCGGCGCATGATTGGCGCCACCTACGTGCTGTCCGGCATCGGCCTGGCGCTGACCGGCTGGGCCTTCGTTGCAGGCTGGCTCGATGCGCGCGCCCAGGCGCTGTGCTGGTCAGCGGTGTTCTTCCTGGCCTCGGCCGCGGCCAGTTCCGCCTACCTGACCGCCAGCGAAGTATTCCCGCTGGAAATGCGCGCGCTGGCGATCTCGGTCTTCTATGCCGTGGGCACCGGCACCGGCGGCTTTATCGCGCCGGTGCTGCTGGGCGCGCTGATTGAAAGCGGCAGCCGCGAAGCCGTGGCGGCAGGCTACGGCTTCGGCGCGGTGCTGGTGATCGTTGCCGGGCTGCTGGCGTTGCGCTTCGGCATCGACGCCGAACGCCGGCCGCTGGAGCACATCGCGCCGCCGCTCGCTGCCGACGATTAGCCGCATCACCGCAGCGCTGTTGACATCCTCCCCGTCCTCAGCCTTCGGCTGCCGCCTTATGGCGGAAAGGACGAGGATTCCTACGGCGCTACGTGATGCTCTACGTAGTCACTTCGGTGGGTTCCTGCTTCGTAGAGCGGCTTGACTACGCCGACTCTCCACAGGCTGCAACGCGGTGCCCCCGCGCCAAAATGTTGATCGCGCCGACCACGTCGGCGTGATTCGCATAGCCGCATGCCACACAGGCGAAGCTCGCCTGGCTCTGCCGGTTCTCGGCAGATACATGCCCGCAGCAAGGGCACGTGCGACTGGTGTGCTGTGGCGGCACAGCTATTAGCCAGCCGCCATTCCACGCTAGCTTGTATTCCAGTTGACGCCCGAACTCGTACCAACCCTGATCGAGGATGGCCTTGTTCAGGCCGGACTTGGCCCTGACGTTCTTGCCCGGTTGCCCGCTTGAACCGGCCGCTGACTTGGACATGTTCCGTACCTTCAGGTCCTCGATACACACCATCGCTTGATTTTCGCTGATCGTGGTCGTGGCTTTGTGCAGGTAGTCGAGGCGGGCGTTACCGATGCGTGCGTGGATACGCTGGATTCGGGCCTTGGACTTCTTCCAGTTGTTGCTGAATTTCGTCTTGCGGCTCATCGCCCGCTGCGCACGGCGCAGTCTGGCTTCGTGCTTCCTAAAGCTGTTGAGCGGCGCGAGGAAAGTGCCATCGCTCATGGTGGCAAAGCGAGCGATGCCCATGTCGATGCCGATGGCGCTGGTGGCTTTCGGCACAGGTCGCTCGACCTTCCGCTCAGTCTGGATCGAAACAAACCACTTGCCGCCCGAAAGACTGACGCAGGCATTGCGTACCTCACCGAGTACGTCGCGGCTGTTCCTGTATCGCAGCCAGCCCAGCTTGGGCAAAAAGATACGCGAGTTGGTCTGATCAAGCTTGATTTGCTTCTGGTCGGGATAGCGGAAACTGTCGCCCAGACCCTTCTTCTTGAAACGCGGGAAGTCGGCCCGTTTTGCGAAGAAATTTGTGTAGGCCCGCTCCAAGTCCTTGAGCGTCTGTTGAAGAGGATGGACTGGTGCATCGGCCAGCCATGCTGTTTCCGTGCTGTTGCGCCACCCCGTGAGTTGCTTACACAGACCGGCATAGCTGAGCTTCTTTTCGCCTTGATCGTAACGCTGTTTCTGCAACGCCAGCGCCTTGTTATAGACGAACCGGCACGATCCGGCATAACGGCGCATGTTGCGCTGCTGCTCGCCGTTCGGCATCAATTCGTATTTGAAGGCTTGAAGACGCTGCATGGCCCAATCATACTCTTGGCCTATGAGCGACGACAATGACCGGCAGAGGACCTGCGCGACATATTTACCGGCGTTTGCGCAGATTTCGAAGCTGAACTGGTGGAGTTCGATGGGGAGGACGATCACGTTCACCTTCTTGTGAACTACCCGCCAAAGGTCGCGGTGTCCGCACTGGTAAACAGCTTGAAAGGGGTATCCAGCCGTATGATCCGAAAGAAGAACTACCCGAGCATCAGCAGGAAGCTATGGGGCGGTGCGCTGTGGTCGCCGTCTTACTTCGCAGGGAGCTGCGGCGGTGCGCCCATCGAGATCATCCGCCAATACATTGAGCAACAACAGACGCCGCATTAGCCGCCGAAAGGACGCCGACGGCGTCCGCGCTATCCTTCCCCGGCCTAACAGGCCGCTGAAATACCTCCAGGGAATGTCGGCGCCACGACAGGCTGAAGCGTTGATCTGAGAACTCCACCCAACCCCAGATTCATGCGCGGCGCTGACACCTTCACGGAAAGCTTATTCACCATGAGGCGGCTGGAAGATTTCGTGCCGAAGTCCCACCCGCTGCGCTCTATCCGCACCATGGCCAACCAGGCGCTGGTGAAGATGGACCGGTTGTTCGCGCAGATGTACGAGGCCGATATCAAAGGTGGCCAGCCCAGCATCGCGCCGGAAAAGCTGCTCAGAGCCATGCTGCTGCAGGTGCTCTACAGCATTCGCTCCGAGCGCCAGCTCATGGAGCAGACGCAGTACAACCTGCTGTTTCGCTGGTTCATCGGGCTGTCGATGGACGACAGAGTTTGGGTGCCTACGGTCTTCACCAAGAACCGCGAACGGCTGATCAAGCACGATGCCGTGATCGAGTTCTTCAACGAGGTGATGGTCATTGCGCAGAAGAAGGACTGGCTGTCTGGCGAGCACTTCAGCGTGGACGGCACGCTGATTCAGGCGTAGGCAGGTCACAAGAGCTTCGTGCGCAAGGATGGCAGCGACGACGATAGCGGCGACTTCAGGGGTCGCAAACGCAGCAACGAGACGCACGAGTCCAAGACCGATCCCGATGCCAAGCTGTACCGCAAGGGCAAGACCGCCTGCGAGCTGCGCTACATGGGCCATACTCTGAGCGACAACCGCCACGGCCTGGTGGTGAGCGCCATGGTGACCAATGCGGACGGACACGCCGAACGCGAGGCCGCGAAGGTCATGCTCAACGATGCCAGGCAGGTAACTGAAGACCCGAATGTGGAAGTGACTGTCGGCGCGGACAAGGGCTACGACGCGCAGGAGTTCATCCAGGCGTGCCTGGAAATGAAGGTGACTCCCCACGTGGCACAGAACACCTCGGGGCGGTGCTCGGCCGTTCCTGATGCCATTGCTTGCAGCGCCGGTTATGCCGTCTCGCAGCAGAAGCGCAAGCTGATCGAGCAAGGCTTTGGATGGATCAAGACCGTTGGCCGCATGCGTCAGGTGATGGTGCGCGGACTCAAGAAGGTCGACCAGATGTTTGTGCTGAGCATGGCTGCCTACAACCTCGTGCGCATGCGCTCGCTGGGAAAAATCCGTCCGCAGTTGCAGTAATCGCGGTAATGAGGCCGGAAATGAGCGCCAAAACGCGAAAAAAAAACGACGCAGTGAAGCCCGGCTTCCGGATGTGAAATGTAGCGAACACACCAGCCCTTTTGGGGGAAGCTCCGCCGCTTCCATGGTGAGTACTTCAGCAGCCTGCTAAACGCCGAGGCTTGCCGCGCACCTGGTCAAAACCCCGTCAATGTGTGCTGCATTCGTCGTTCATCGCATGCCATGTTACCGCCGTGTTAAGCAGTGCTACAGCCTCCCCTTACACATTTTTACAGCAAGGGACGGGGCAACTGACTAGCCTTTAACTCACACACGGCGGCCTGAGTGCATGAATCTTTGCGTCAGCGGGCTGCCACTTCGTGGTCATTGACTGGCCATTGTTCAACTCTGCCCGGATGAAGCCGGGCTAATCCACGGGCTGCTTGTCGGCCCAATTGCAAGGTGCGCCGATACGGCCTGGCCACATCGCGCGTGCTGCAGACAACAAACTGAATTGGGGACATGCAAGCCGGGCACCGCGCGACAGCCCTTGCGCGACGCTACCTGCTTGCCTGGAATTTCGCTCATCCGACCTGCACCCTGTGCATGCCGGCTGGGACGCTTTTTTGACTTTGCTTGCCGGAGAACAACACCATGGCCGACCAGCGCAATAATCCGCCACCCAGACAACACCCGCTGACACCGGCACCGCTGCGCCAGCCCCACGGCGACGGCCTGGTGCAACGCCCGCAGCCCGTTCCGGTGCCGCTGTGGCACATCGTGCCGCGCATGGCGGGCTACGGCGTGGTGCTGTTCATCATCTGGGCCGTACTGACAATCATGTTTCCAAATGTGTTTACGCGCTCGTCGGAGCGGGCCGTGGTGAACAGCCCGGTCAGCCTGGTGACGTCTCCCGTGGAAGGCATCGTGATGAAGCAGATGGTGGCCGCGGACCAGCCGTTCTCGGCCAACCAGGCGCTGATGATCGTGCAGAACCCGAACATCGACCGTTCGCTGCTGGTCGACCTGACCGGCAAGAAGCTCGACAACCAGCAGCGCTATGACTCTGCCAAGGCGCGGCTGGAAAGCAACCGCCGGCTGATGGCCGCCACCGAGCAGGACCTGCAGCGCTACAACAGCGCTGCGCAACGCGAGCACGGGGCGCGCGTACGCGCGCTGGAGGCGCGCCTGGCATCGGCCAAGGCACAGGAAGACCAGCAGCAGGAAGTGGTCAACCGCAACCAGAGCATGCAGTGGGCCGGCGCGGTCAGCGAGGCCTACACCAATGCCTCGCGCTACCAGCTGTCGATGCTCTCCAATGCCAAAGCTGCGGCCAAGGCCGAGCTGGATAACGCCGTCGGCGTGAGCGAGGCCGCGCGCAACAAGGTCTATGCCTCGTCCACCGACGGTCCCAGTGCCACGCTGGCCCAGCGGCGCCAGGTGCTGAGCGCGGAATCGGCACAGCTGACGGCAGAGCTGGAACAACTGGAGGCCTATGGCAAGTCGGTCGAGGAGATGATCGCCACGGAACAGGAACGCCTCGACCGGCTCTCGAACCTGGAGATCCGCTCGACTGAACCCGGCACCATCGAAGACCTGATCGCGCAGCCTGGCATGCGCGTGGCCGCCGGCGCCACCCTGGCGCGCGCCAGCAACTGCGCGCAGACGCGCGTGGTGGCGGTGTTCCCGCGCAGCCTCAGCGACAACCTGCTGCCCGGTGCACGGCTGAACGTGCATGTCGACGGCGTGCCCACGGCGTTGCCGGCATCGGTGGCAGAGGTGCTGCCGCGCGCGCCGGACGGCGACCAGGCGCGTTACTTCGTGCCATTCCCGCCGATCGAGAAGAACGAGATCTATGTGATCGCCAAGCTCGACCGCCCGCTGGACAACGTGCCGGGCAAGGCTGCTGCCTCAGGGACAGCAACACGGGCAGCGGCAGGGGCAGCGGCAGGGCCAAGCCAATCCGGCCATTGCGGCATGGGCCGCTGGGCGCGCGTGACGCTGAACCAGAGCTGGCTGGGCCAGCTGCGGGCATCGCTGATATAACCGCCGACGCAGGCAAAGGAGACCCGGATGCGACTGCCGATCCCGACCGCACGCCTACGCCTGCCCCGCCTGGTTGCCGGCGCGCTGCTTCCCGCCATGCTCGCGCTGGCGCCATGCGCGGCGCGCGCTGCCGAGCCTGCCCAGCAGACACTGCTGGCCGACGGCTGCAAGACGCTGGCCGAGCGCGTCAGCCGTGAAAGCGGCAACGGCCCCGTCTTCCTCGCCAGCTATGAACCCGCGCCGGGCGGCGAGCCGCTGGCCCCGGCGCTGCGCAATGCCGCCTTCGTCTACGACAACGCGCTGGCCGGCATCGCGCTGGTGGCCTGCAAGCGCCCCGCCGAAGCGCGCCGCATTGCCGACGCCGTGCTGCAGGCGACCCGCCAGGACCGCCACTTCCGCGATGCGCGCCTGCGCAACGCCTACCGCGCCGGCCCGCTACCGGCTGGCCCGGTGCCGCTGCCAGGCTGGTGGGACGAACCCAGCAAGCGCTGGTTTGAAGATGCCTACCAGGCCGGCACCGCCACCGGCAACGTGGCCTGGGCCGCGCTGCTGCTGCTGGCCGTGCATGACGCCACGCGCGATCCACGCTACCTGGATGGCGCCGCCGCGCTGATGGGCTGGGTGCATGCCACCGTGCCCGACACGGGCGCGCCCGCCGGCTATATCGGCGGCTTCTTCGGCCATGAGCCGAAGCAGACCCGCCAGGGGTGGAAATCGACCGAGCACAACGTCGATACCTATGCCGCCTTCAGTTGGCTCGCCAGCCAGCGCAACGATCCGCGCTGGCGCGATGGCGCGGCGCGCTCGCGCGGCTTTGTCGGCGCCATGTGGCAGGCGCGCGAGGGCCGCTTCATCATCGGCACGCGCGACGATGGGCGCGCGCCAAACTCCGGCCCGTCCGCGCTGGATGCGGTGCTGTGGCCGCTGATCGCGATCCCGGACCCGCCGCAGGACTGGCGCCGCAACCTGGCGTGGGTGGAGGCCAAGCACCGCGCCGGCGCAGGCTACGGCTTCAAGGGCGGCCCCGACGGCATCTGGACCGAAGGCACCGGGCAGGCCGCGCTGGTGCTGCAGGCCGCCGGGCAGGCGCAACAGGCGCAGCCACTGTGGCAGCTGCTGCTGTCGCAGCGGGCGCCGTCCGGGATGCTCTACGCCACGCCCGAGGCACGCATCAGCACCGGGCTGTCGATCGGGCCCACCTCGACCACGGAGGACTTCCACTACTTCCACCTGCCCCACCTGGGCGCCACCGCATGGGCCGTGCTGGCCGCGGCGCGCTGGAACCCCTTCCGTCCGGGCGGATGCCTGGAACCATCCTGCCCGCCGCCGGCCATTGCGGCCGCGCCGGCCAATGCAAGCACCAACACCACCAAGGACTGACGATGTTCGCCCTCTTCCTGGAAAACCAGACGCTGCTGGTCATCAACGGCGGCGTGCTGCTGGCGATGGTGCTGCTCTCGATGCTGTGCCGGCATGACCGGCCGGCGGACCGCGTGCTGTTCGGCGGCGTCGCCGCCTTGCTGCTGGCGGTGTACCTGACCTGGCGCATCCGCGAAACACTGCCGGACTGGCAGATGACCTTCGCCAGCGTGTGGGCCCATGTGTTCTTTACCTTCGAATGCATGACGCTGGCCTATACGCTGCTGTCGATCGTGGTGCTGGCGCGCACCAGCAACCACACCCCAGACGCCGACGCGGGCGAGGCCGCCTTGCGCCGCGCCAAGCAGGTGCCGCCGGTGGACATCTTCATCGCCACCTACAACGAAGGCCTGGACATCCTGGAGAAGACCATTGTCTCGGCGCTGGCGATCGACTACCCGGACTTCCGCGTCTGGGTGCTGGACGACACCCGCCGCGACTGGCTGCGCGAGTTCTGCGAACGCGTCGGCGCGCGCTACGTGACGCGCCCGGACAATGCCCACGCCAAGGCCGGCAATCTCAACAACGGCCTGCGCCACAGCGCCGCGGCCGGCGGCGCGCCCTACATCCTGGTGCTGGACGCCGACTTCGCGCCGCATCGCAATATCCTGCTGCGAACCGTGGGCCTGTTCAGCGATGCGCGCGTGGGCGTAGTGCAGACGCCCCAGTTCTATTACAACGCGGATCCGATCCAGTACAACCTGCGCGCCACCGAATGCTGGGTCGATGAGCAACGCGCCTTCTTCGACGTGATGCAGCCAGCCAAGGACGCCTGGGGCGCGGCGTTCTGCATCGGCACCTCGTTCGTGGTGCGGCGCGATCTGATCGACCTGATCGGCGGCTTTCCCACCGGCACGGTGACCGAGGACATCCACCTGACCTACCGGCTGCTGCCGCACGGCTATCTCACGCGCTGGCTCAATGAGCGCCTGAGCGTGGGGCTGTCCGCCGAAGGCCTGCCCGAGTACATCAGCCAGCGCAGCCGCTGGGGGCTGGGCACGATCCAGGTGGCGCTGACCGCGGACGGGCCACTGCGCGGGCGCGGCTACACCGGGATGCAGCGGCTGCACTACGTGCACGGCCTGCTGCACTGGCTGTCGCGGCCGTTCACGCTGATGCTGCTGGCAGGGCCGCTGCTGTACTGGTACCTCGGCGTCTCTACGCTGTACGGCGAGCCGCTGCAGTTCCTCGCCTACGGCCTGCCGGCGCTGGTGGCGTACTGGGCGTACAGCATCTGGATCACCGGCCAGCGCGCGCTGCCGATCTTCACCGAAGTCACGCAGATCGTGGCGGCGCTGGCCGTCACCGCATCGCTGGTGAGCGCGATGTTCAAGCCATTCGGGCGGCCATTCAAGGTGACAAACAAGGGGCTGGACCGCTCCAAGCTGGTGATCCACGGCAAGTTCGTTGTGCTGTACGCGGGGTTGCTGGGCTTCTCCGCGCTGGGACTGGGCCGCGCCCTGGTGGTGGACCCCGATGCGCAAGGGCTCGCCTTCAACACGATCTGGACCGGGGTGGCGCTGATGCTGTACCTGGCCTCGCTGCTGGTCTGCGTGGAACTGCCGCGCCCGCGCAAGGAAGAGCGCTTCCCGCACCGCGCGGCAGCGCTGCTGCGCGTGGATGGCAAGGAATACCGCGTGACCACCAGGGACCTGTCCTGCAACGGCGTTGCCGTCACCACGCCGCTGGCGCCAGCCATCCTCGCCGGCACCGAGGGCGCGCTGTGGCTGGAGCAAACCGGCTGGATCCCGTGCCGCGTGGTGCGCCGCGACGGGCAGTTGCTGGGCATCGCCCTGAACGCCGGCATGGCGGCGCGCCACGCGCTGATCCGGCTGCTGTTCACCGATCCCGCACACAACATCGCCCGGCAGGGGCGGCCCAAGCTGGCGCTGTCGCGCTTTGTGCGGCGCGCGCTGCTGGGCTGAACCATGCCAGATAACAATCCCCACTCTCCGGAACCATCCATGCGAAGCTTGCCACGCCCCCGTACCCTGCCCCCGCCGCGCCTGCTGCTGCCCGCCGCGCTCGTGCTGGCCCTTGCGGCCTGCTCGCTCGAACCGCAATACCAGCGCCCCGACGCGCCGGTCCCGTCGGCGTGGCCGGAGGGCGCTGCCTACCGCACCCCGCAGGCCAGTGCGGCACAGCCGGGTCAGCCGGCCCAACCCGCCGGCCCTTCGGCCGCGGACCTGGGATGGCGCGATGTTTTCATCGACCCGCAACTGCGGCAGCTGATCGAACTGGCGCTGGCCAACAACCGCGACCTGCGCATGGCCACGCTTGCCATTGACGAAGCGCGCGCGCTGTACCAGATCGAGCGCGCGGCGCAATTCCCCACGGTGGAGGGCAATGCCGGCATGGTCTCGCAGCGGCTGCCGCAACGGCTGCGCGCGGCGGGCCAGTCGCCGCAGATCACCACCTATAACGCAGGCATCGGCTTCACCGCGTTCGAGCTTGATTTCTTCGGCCGGGTGCGCAGCCTCAAGCATGCCGCGCTCGAGGAATACATGGCCACGGAAGAAGCGCGCCGCAGCGCGCAGATCAGCCTGGTGTCCGAGGTGGCCAACGCCTACCTGACGCTGCTGGCCGACCGCGCGCTGCTGAAGCTGTCGCAGGACACGCTGAAGACGCAGCAGGACGCGGCAGAGATGGTGCGGCGCGGGCGCCAGGTCGGTGCGATGGCGCAACTGGACCAGCATCGCGCGCAAACCCAGGTGCAGACCTCGCAGGTGGGCGTTGAGCAATACACGCGGCAGGTGGCGCAGGATGAGAACGCGCTGTCCTTGCTGATCGGCGGCCCGTTGCCGAAATCCGTGACCGATGCCGGCGCGGCAACTGCCAACGCCAACGCGGCCGCGCAAGATCCGCTGGACGCGCGCACCCTGGTGAGCGAGTTCCCCGAAGGGCTGCCGTCCAGCGTGCTGGTGCGCCGCCCCGACATCCTCAACGCCGAGCACCGCCTCAAGGCGGCCAACGCCAATATCGGCGCGGCGCGCGCGGCCTTCTTCCCGCGCATCTCGCTGACCGGCGCGCTGGGCGTGGCCAGCAGCAGCCTGGCGGGGCTGTTCTCCGGCGGCATGGCGTGGGTGTTCGCGCCGCAGCTGACCGTGCCGATCTTCGACGCCGGGCGTAACCGTGCCGGGCTGGATGCGGCCAACGTGCGCAAGGACATCAACGTCGCCAACTACGAGAAGACCATCCAGACCGCGTTCCGCGAAGTGGCCGACAGCATGGCGGCACGCGCCACCTACGAGCGCCAGGTGCAGGCGCAGGAAGCCCTGGTGCGCGAAGGCAGCGAGACCCGGCGGCTGTCGGAAATGCGTTTCAAGAACGGCGTGGACGACTACTTCGGCGTGTTCGACGCGCAGCGCCAGCTCTACACCGCGCAGCAGGCGCTGATCACGTACAAGCTGGCCGGCCTGACCAGCCGCGTATCGCTGTACAAGTCGCTGGGCGGCGGCTGGCGCGAGGTGACCGAGGCCGCCCCGGCGGCCAATGGCGGCGCACGCCAGGCACCCGCCGCGCGGCCGCAAGCCGCGGCACAGCCCCAGGCGGCAGCACGGCCTCAAGCCGTGACGCAACCTCAAGCCGTAGCGCGGTCCCAGGCCGTGGCGCAGCCTCAAGCTGCCGCACAGCCTCAAGCCGCCGCACAGCCGCAAGCCGTGGCACCGGCTCAGGCCGCAGCCCAGCCCCAGGCCGTAGCGCAACCCCAGGCTCCGGCGCAATCCCCGGCGGCGGCACAGCCGGCACCCGTCGCGGCTACGCCGCGCTGAGCCGGGCGTGCGGGACCCAGGCGCTGGTCAGAAGTACTTCAGCCAGCGCCAGTCCCGCCGCCTTGCCTTCAGCGCCGCGAACCAGCGCACCGTCGGCCACAGCACCAGGGCCAGCACGGCCGCCCCCAGCCACAGCTGCCAGACGTGGTCGAGACCGAACACCTTGCCCTGGTTCAGTCCCCAGCGGTGCACGCAGGCCTGGTACAGCCCCTGCAGCACGTAGAGGTGCAGCAGGTAGAAGAACATCGGCACGGCGCCGAACACGGCCATGCGCCGCGCGATCCAGCCGCCCTGCGCACGCTCCAGCCACGCCAGCAGCAACCAGCCCACTCCCAGCGTCAGCAGCAGGAACAGCAGCGACGGCGGGTACTTGGTGACGTTGAGGAAGCTCATCGCGGTGTGCAAGGCGTCGCTGCCCGAGATCCACTTCTGCTCCTGCCCGTAGCCGTTCAGCCCGCGCAGCACCGCAAAGCCTGCCAGCGCCGCCAGCCCGCATCCAGCCAGCAGCCGCTGCCGCACCCCGGCAGGCACCGTGGCGGCAAACCACGGCCCCGCCGCATAGCCCAGCGCAATCACGCCGATCCACGGCAGCACCGGGTATGAGGTGCGCACCCTGAAGCCGTCAGCCACCTCGATCCAGGTGCGGTCGTGCAGGATGGCCCAGGGCACGTGCCAGGCGCTGTCCACCGGGAAATGCAGCGGGCTCAGAAGGTTGTGGCCAGCCACCAGCGCAATGCCCGCGGCAATCAGCACCGCCCGCGGCAGCCATACCAGTGCCGCCAGCGCCATCATGCTCAGGCCGATGGCCCAGATCACCTGCAAGTAGATCACCTGCGGCGGCAAGGTCCCGGTCCAGGCAAAGCCGACCAGCGTCACCTCCAGCAGCACCAGGAACACGCCGCGCTTGAGCAGGAAGCCGCTGACGGCGCGCCGGTCGTGGCCGGCGGCACCGTAGAGCCACGCCGATACGCCGGCCAGCCAGATGAAAACCGGTGCGCACAGATGCGCGGCGAGCCGGCTGAAGAAAAGTGCCGGAGAGGTCGTGGCGACATCCATGGGATCGGCCACCTGGACGTGCAGGAAGAACATATCCCGCACGTGGTCCAGCAGCATGGTCAGGATCACCAGTCCGCGCAGAGCATCAATGGACGGCAGCCGGCCGCCGGCCGGCCGCGTGCCCGCGGCAGAAGGGAAGACTGTCGGAGAAGACAGGGGCGCGGCAGTGCGCGACTTGGCTGGCAGCATCGTCAATAGCTCAGTTGCACGCCCAGCCGCACGCTGCGGCCCGCGCCCGGCGCAATCCACAGGCTGCTGTACGAACTGGCGTAGTAGGTCTTGTCGAACAGGTTGCCCACATTGAGCGACACACGCACATTGCGGCTGTATTGCCAGTAGCCATGCAGATCCACCAGCACATAGGCTGGCAGCGAGAAGCTGTCCTGCACATCGCCCGGACGCCGCCCCACGTAACGCAGGCGGGCACCAACGCCATAGCGCTGGCCCACCGGCGCGGCATCCTCGTACACCGCCAGCAAGCTGCCGCTGGTGCGCGGCACGTTGGACAGCGGCGTGCCGGCGGCAAGTCGCGTGTCCTGCGTGATCTCGGCATCGGTCAGCGCAAAGCTGCCCGACACGCGCCAGTGGGTGCCAAGCTGCCCGGCCACGTCCAGCTCCAGGCCGCGGCTGCGCGCTTCGCCGGCGGCGATATAGAAGGACGGATCGGACGGGTCGGCGGCCAGCACATTGCGCTTGCGGATCTCAAAGATCGCCAGCGTGGCGCCGGTGCGGCGGTCCTCGCTGTCGAACTTGATGCCGGCCTCCACGGCGCGGCCGCGCTCGGGGTCGAACGGCTGGCCCGCGGCGTCGGCGCCGGCATTGGGGCGGAATGACTGGCTGGCATTGGCAAACAGCGACACGTTCTGGCTGGCCAGGTAGCTCACGCCCACGCGCGGCGACACCGCGTTCTGGTGCTGCGTGGTGCGCGTGCCGCGCAGGTGGTTGTCCAGCGACTGGTCGACGGCGTCGAAGCGCACGCCGGCCAGCACGCGCCAGCGCTCGCCCAGGCTCAGCTGGTCCTGCAAGTAGGCGCCGAGATTGCGCTGGCGCTCGTACGTGTCCATGTTCCACTGCTGTCCAGCCGCATGTCGCCGTCGCCGGGCTCGCCCGGGAAGCGCGAGCGCGGGATGCGCCCCAGCTGGCCGTTGACGGCCACCACGCCGCGGTCCATCGGCGTGGTGTAGCGCTGGAATTCAGCCGCGTACTGCAGCACGGTGTCGTTACCGAGCGTCCAGGTGAACGACGGCGCCACCAGGTAGCGCTGGCTGTTGATGTAGTCGCGCGTGCTGCCCTGGTGGTCGGCCACGGCGATCAGCCGGCCGGCCACGTTCTCGCCGAGCGGGCCGGTGACGTCGGCCGTGACACGATAGCCGTCGCGCGTGCCAAGCTCGAAGCCATAGCGCTGCGCGGGCCGGAACTGCGGCTGGCGCGTGACCACGTTGAAGGTGCCGCCCGGCTCGCTGGTGCCGTACAGCGATGACGTGGGGCCCTTGAGCACTTCCACGCGCTCGATGGTGGCCGCATCCATCGGCGCGGTATAGCCGCGGTTGGCGGCAAAGCCGTTGACCAGGTAGCCCGCGCCGGTGTTCTCATGGCCGGTGAAGCCGCGCATGGCGAAGTTGTCCCACAGGCCGCCGAAGTTGTTCTGGCGCGCGATGCCGCTGACATAGTCGAAGGACTGGTCGAAACGGGTCGCGGCGATGTCGTCCAGCATGGCGCGCGGCACCACGCGCACTGACTGCGGAATCTCGCGCAGCGGCGTGTCGGTGCGGGTCGCGCCGGAGGCGTCGGGTGGGTTGTATGATGCGGAGGCCGTGCCGACCACCGACACCGCCGGCAGCGTAATATCGGAGGCCTCGGCGGTATCCGCCGCCTCGGCCAGGCCGGACATCGCCAGCATCAGGGCGGCCACCGGCCGCAATGAGCGCGCCTGGACCGGGCGCAAGTCTGGTACAGCAGGCAGGAACGAAAACGGCATGCGGTGCCGGGCACGGCTGGGCTGCGCAAGCAGCATAAGGAACACCCCAATAAAAACGAGTCGCGGCGGCGGCCATCCGACTGGCAAACCGCAGCGACTCACTAATGATAATAATTTCTCATTAAAATTTTAGGCATGGAACGCATGACCCGTCAACGCGGCGCCGTCATCGACGCGCTGCGCGAAGCTGGCCGGCCCCTGAGCCCGGCCGAAATCCTGGCCGCGGCACAGCGCCAGGTGCCGTCCCTGGGTCTGGCCACGGTCTATCGCAACATCCGCACCCTGCTGGACGATGCGCAGGTGCATGCGGTGGAACTGCCGGGCCAGCCCGACCGCTATGAACTGGCGGGCGAACCCGGCGCCGTGACGCACCGCCACTACTTCCAGTGCCTGACGTGCGATCGCGTATTTCCGCTGGAAGGGTGTCCCGGGCACATGGAAGAGATCACGCCGCCGGGCTTCGAGGTGGAGCACCACGAGCTGACGCTGCTGGGGCGTTGCCCGGACTGCGCCAGCAAGTCCGGCAAGCGGCGCAAGGCGGCGGCGCGGGACCACTGAACAGCGGCGTGTTCGGGGCACGGCCAACTGTACTGAGCCGCTGGTCCACACCTGTATATGGCGCTTGCGCCGTGCTTGCCGCATGATGCGGCAGCATTGCACAGGCCACGCCATCAAACAGGATCTCCAAATTGCCGCAAACCGCCGCCCACCGTCGCTCGACCCTGATCGCCGTGCTGGCCCTGACCGGCTCGATGGCCTCGCTGTGCATCGGCACCTCGTTTGCCAAGAGCCTGTTCTCGGCGCTCGGGGCACAGGGCACCACGGCGCTGCGGGTGAGTTTCTCGGCGCTGATCCTGCTGTGCGTCTGGCGCCCGTGGCGCATCCCGCTGACGCGGGCCAACGCGCGCGCGATCGCGCTGTACGGTGCGGCGCTGGGCGCGACCAACCTGCTGTTCTACATGTCGCTGCGCACCATCCCGCTGGGGCTGGCGATCGCGATCGAGTTCACCGGGCCGCTGACGGTCGCGGTGCTGTCGTCGCGGCGCGCGATCGATTTCCTGTGGATCGCCTTTGCCGTGGCCGGGCTGCTGCTGTTGCTGCCGGTGGGCGATGCCGCCGGCACGCTGGATCCTGTGGGCATCGGCTATGCGCTTGCCGCGGGGGTGGGCTGGGCGCTGTATATCGTGTTCGGGCAGATGGCGGGCAACGCCCACGGCGGGCAGGCCACCTCGCTGGGGCTGACCATAGCGGCCCTGGTGGTGCTGCCGTTCGGGCTGGCGCATGCGGGCACCGCGATGTTCAGCCCGACGCTGCTGCTGTTCGGGCTGGCGGTGGGCATCCTGTCGAGCGCGATTCCCTATTCGCTGGAGATGGTGGCGCTCAAGCGGCTGCACCGGCGCACCTTCGGCATCCTGCTGAGCATGGAGCCGGCGATGGGCGCGCTGGCCGGGCTGGCGTTCCTGCATGAACAGCTGAACGCGCTGCAATGGCTGGCGATCGCCAGCATCATCACCGCCTCGGTCGGCTGCACCATGACCTCGCGCGGCAAGCGCGAAGCCGGTTGACCGCTGGGCTCAGGACGCGCTGAACCAGTCCGCCGGCAGCCGCAGCTCGCTGCGCGCCGGCTGGCCAAGCGCCAGCGTGACTTCATGCAGGTAGCTGTCCTCCGGATTGCGGCGGCTGGCAAAACCGAGGCCGCGCAGGATGGCCAGCATGCGGCGGTTCTCGCTGAGCACGTCGCCGCGCAGGGTGCGCAGGCCGGCCGCGCGGGCCAGCTCGCACAGCCTGGCGATCAGGCGCCGCCCCAGTCCCTGCCCTTGCCAGCCGTCGGCAACGACCACGGCAAATTCCCCGACCTGCCCGGACACCACGTATTCCGCACTGGCGACAATGGCTGATACGCCCTCTGCGTCGGGCGCCTCCACCACCAGCGCCACCCCGCCAGGGCCTGGCGCGGCCAGGCCGTCGACAATCGCGTCCACCACGCGCCCGCCGCTCAGGAAGCGGAAGTAACGGCTCTCACGCGAAAGCCCGTCCACCAGCGCGCGCAGCGCCCCACCATCCTGTGGCCGCGTACGGCGCAGCGTGACCTGCACGCCCCGTCCCACCATCCAGCTTTCCGCCTTGCCCGTGCGGGCTTCGCTTTGATCATCCATCCTGGCACCATCTGGATTCAAAATTTGTAGTCAGAGTATAGGAGATAACCTGACTTTTGCAAATGAAGTCAGCATGCTATGCTTGCCCGCATCATGACCCCCAATGCGTCCGACCTCCGCCACTGCTCGATTGCCGCCACGCTGTCGCTGATCGGCGAAAAGTGGACAATGCTGATCCTGCGCGACGTCTTCCACGGCGTGACGCGCTTCGACGACTTCCTGCGCCGGCTGGAATGCTCGCCCGCGGTGCTGTCCGCGCGCCTCAAGACGCTGACCGACGCCGGTCTGCTGCGCAAGGTCGGCTACCGCGAGCCCGGCGAGCGCGAACGCTCCGAATACCGCCCCACCCGCGCCGCCGTGGAGTTGCTGCCGGTGCTGGTCGGCCTGATGCAGTGGGGCGACAGCCACATGGCCCCGTCCGGCGAAGGCCCGGTGCAGATCCGCTCGCGCGCCAGCGGCAAGCTGGTACGCGCGGCACTGGTCGACGAGGACGGCGCGGAAGTATCGCCGCGAGATATGCGGATCGTCCCCGTCAACGCCCAGTCCCCGGCTTCGGACCAGTAGCACCGAGCGCGGTATTGCACCGCACCAGCGCAGCCCACCGCACTGCACCATGAGTGTGCCGCCAGCCCGGCGGCCGCCCCACCACAGCGCATCCCGGCATCACTCCGCCGCACCTCAGCGCAACAAACCCCCACTCACCGTCACATACCGGCCTGGCACACCCCTTGCGTAACAGGGTACGGGTCCGTCAACGGCGACCGGCCCACCCCACATACGCAGCCTCTATTCCATGTAGTGGCTGTCAGGACAACGGCGTCCCCAGAACTGGCCTGAATGGCCTGGTTTGCGGGACGCCATTTGTTTTTGGAGCCAAGGACGATGACCGCCAAAGCCACCCGCATCGAGCTGCTGAGCTTTAAGACCCCGCAGATGCGCGCCTTCCACCTGACCTGGATGGCGTTCTTCGTCTGCTTCTTTGCGTGGTTTGCCTGCGCGCCGCTGATGCCGGTGCTCAAGGGCGAGTTCGGCCTGACCCCGGGCCAGATCGCCAACATCAATATCGCGGCGGTGGCGGTGACCATCCTGGTGCGCCTGGTGATCGGCCCGATGTGCGACCGCTTCGGCCCGCGCAAGACCTATACCGGCCTGCTGGCGCTGGGCGCGCTGCCGGTGCTGGGCGTGGCGCTGGCACAGAACTACGAGACCTTCCTGACCTTCCGCCTGCTGATCGGCGCAGTCGGCGCCAGCTTTGTGATCACGCAGTACCACACATCGGTGATGTTCGCGCCCAACGTAGTCGGCACCGCCAACGCAGCCGCGGCCGGCTGGGGCAATGCCGGCGGCGGCGCCGCGCAAGCCATCATGCCGCTGCTGCTGGCCGCCGTGCTGATGCTCGGCGCCGACCACGCGTTCGGCTGGCGCTTCGCCCTGCTGGTGCCGGGCGTGCTGATGCTGATCATGGCCGTCGTCTACTGGCGCTTCACCCAGGACTGCCCGGAAGGCAACTACTCGGACCTGCGCGCCCGCGGCATCGCCATCACCGGCAAGGACGGCGGCAAGGGCGGCGGCTGGGCCAGCTTCCGCGCCGCCAGCGCCAACTATCGCGTGTGGCTGCTGTTCATCACCTACGGCGCCTGCTTCGGCGTGGAGATCTTCATCCACAACATCGCCGCCTCGTACTACGTCGACCGCTTCGGCCTGAGCCTGAAGGCCGCCGGCATGGCCGCCGCGAGCTTCGGCCTGCTGGCGCTGTTTGCCCGCGCCCTGGGTGGCTGGTTGTCGGACAAGGCGGCGCGCCGCCGCGGCCTGGACGCACGCGCCACGCTGCTGTTCGTGCTGATTCTGGGCGAAGGCCTGGGCCTGCTGTGGTTCGCGCAGGCCGGCAACGTGACGCTGGCGGTGGTCGCGATGCTGCTGTTCGGCCTGTTCACCCACATGGCCTGCGGCGCGACCTACGCCCTGGTGCCCTTTATCGACCGCAAGGCGCTGGGCGGCGTGGCCGGCATCATCGGCGCTGGCGGCAACGTGGGCGCCGTCGCCGCGGGCTTCCTGCTCAAGGGCCTGGGCGACCTGCAGCACACGCTGACGGTGCTGGGCGTGCTGGCCACCATCGCCGCCCTTTGCGCCATCGCCATCCGCTTCAGCGCCGAGCACAAGGCCCAGGAGCAGGCGCTGTACGACAGCGCAATGGCCAACTGATTTTGAAGCATCGCTCCCACAGCACAACAAGCAGCAAAGACTGACTACCGGACAAGGAAAGCATCATGAAACTGATCATCGTCGGCCACGGCATGGTGGGTCACAAGTTCCTGGAATGCCTGGCGGAAGCCGGCGCGCAGAACGTGGAAGTGACCGTGCTGTGCGAAGAACCGCGTCCCGCCTACGATCGCGTGCACCTGTCCGAGTTCTTCGCCGGCAAGTCAGCCGAGGACCTGTCGCTGGTGCCCGCCGGCTTCTTCGAGCAGCACAACAACATGCTGCTGCGCCTGAATGCGCGTGCGGTAGAGATCGACCGCGCCGCGCGCACGGTGAAGGTATCGACCGGCGAGACCCTGTCCTATGACAAGCTGATCCTGGCCACCGGCTCCTACCCCTTCGTGCCGCCGGTGCCGGGCAAGGACCGCAAGGACTGCTTTGTCTATCGCACCATCGAAGACCTGGAAGCGATGCGCGAATGCGGTGCGCGCTCGAAGACCGGCGTGGTGGTCGGCGGTGGTTTGCTTGGCCTGGAGTGCGCCAAGGCGCTGCGCGACATGGACCTGCAGACGCACGTGGTGGAGTTTGCGCCGCGCCTGATGGCGGTGCAGGTCGACGAAGGCGGCGGCCGCATGCTGCGCCAGAAGATCCATGGCCTGGGCGTGACCGCGCATACCGGCAAGAACACGGTGGAGATCATCGACGGCGAAGACGGCACCCACCGCATGGTGTTTGCCGACGGCACCCACCTCGACACCGACATGATCGTGTTCTCGGCCGGCATCCGCCCGCGCGACGAACTGGCGCGCACCAGCGGCCTGGCGGTGGGCGAGCGCGGCGGCATCGTGGTGGACAACCAGTGCCTCACCTCGGACCCCGACATCTACGCCATCGGCGAATGCGCGCTGTGGCAAGGCAAGATCTACGGCCTGGTGGCGCCGGGCTATGACATGGCCCGCGTCGCCGCGCGCCACCTGCAGGGCGAAGCCGCCGAGTTTGCCGGCGCCGACATGAGCACCAAGCTCAAGCTGATGGGCGTGGACGTGGCCAGCATCGGCGACCCGCACGGCACCGTGCCGGGCGCGCGCTTCTACCAGTTCTGCGACGACCGCAAGGAGGTCTACAAGAAGCTGGTGGTGTCCGACTGCGGCAAGTACCTGCTGGGCGGCGTGCTGATCGGCGACGCCAGCGAGTACGGCACGCTGCTGCAGATGATGCTGAACAAGATCGAGCTGCCCGAGTCGCCCGAATTCCTGATCCTGCCCGACAGCAGCGGCAAGGCCAAGCCCGCGCTGGGCGCCGACGCCCTGCCCGACACTGCCCAGATCTGCTCGTGCAACAACGTCTCCAAGAGCGAGATCTGTTCGGCCGTGTGCGACGGCGCCACCAGCATCGGCGCGCTCAAGACCTGCACCAAGGCCGGCACCGCCTGCGGCGGCTGCGTGCCGCTGGTCACGCAGATCATGAAGGCCGAGATGAAGAAGCAGGGCATGGCCGTCAACAACCATCTCTGCGAGCACTTCCCGTACTCGCGCCAGGAGCTGTATCACCTGGTGCGCGTGGGCAAGTTCAAGACCTTCGATGCGCTGCTGGAAGCGCACGGCAAGGGCATGGGCTGCGATATCTGCAAGCCGGCAGTGGGCAGCATCCTGGCCTCGTGCTGGAACGAGTTCGTGCTCAAGGAAGAGCACGCCAGCCTGCAGGACTCTAACGACTACTACCTGGCCAACATCCAGAAGGACGGCACCTACTCGGTGGTGCCGCGCATGCCGGGTGGCGAAGTCACGCCCGAGGGCCTGATCGCGGTCGGCCAGGTGGCAAAGAAATATGGTCTCTACACCAAGATCACCGGCGGCCAGCGCGTGGACCTTTTTGGTGCACGTGCCGAGGAACTGCCTTTCATCTGGGAAGAACTGATCGCCGCCGGCTTTGAATCGGGCCATGCCTACGGCAAGGCGCTGCGCACGGTGAAGTCGTGCGTGGGCTCCACGTGGTGCCGCTATGGCGTGGGCGATTCGGTGGGCCTGGCGATCGAACTGGAGAACCGCTACAAGGGCCTGCGCGCGCCGCACAAGATCAAGTTCGGCGTGTCCGGCTGCACCCGCGAATGCGCCGAGGCGCAAGGCAAGGATGTTGGCGTGATCGCCACGGACAAGGGCTGGAACCTGTACGTGTGCGGCAACGGCGGCATGAAGCCGCGCCATGCAGAGCTGCTGGCCAGCGACCTCGACCACGACACCCTGGTGCGCTACATCGACCGCTTCCTGATGTTCTACGTGCGCACCGCCGACCGCCTGCAGCGCACCAGCGTCTGGCGCGACAACCTGGAAGGCGGCCTGGACTACCTCAAGGCCGTGGTGCTGGACGACAAGCTGGGCCTCGCCGCCGAACTGGAAGCCGAGATGCAGCACGTGGTCGACACCTACGAAGACGAGTGGAAGAAGGCCGTGACCGATCCCGAGACACGCAAGCGCTTCCGCCACTTCGTCAACAGCGACCGCCGCGACGACAACGTCGCCTTCATCGAAGAGCGCGGGCAGATCCGCCCGGCCACGCCGGAGGAACGGAAATTGCATCGTTCCCGCCTGAGCCACATTCCCGTGGTGTCCATGCCCGCGAAAGCAGCCTGACCGTGCCCGCAAACAAGGAGAACGTGATGAGCCATCCCCACCATCCTGAGACCTGGACCGCCGTCTGCACCGTGCGCGATATCGTGCCCAACACTGGTGTGTGCGCGCTGGTGGACGACAAGCAGGTCGCCGTGTTCCGCATCGGCCGTGGCGACGAGGTCTACGCCATCGACAACTTCGATCCCAACTCGCAGGCCGCGGTGCTGTCGCGCGGGCTGGTCGGCAACCTGGGCGAGCGCCTGGTGGTGGCTTCGCCGATCTACAAGCATCACTTCGACCTGCGCACCGGCGAGTGCCTGGAAGCCCCCGAGCATTCGGTCAATGCCTACGCCGCACGCGTCTATGACGGCAAGATCTGGATTGCCGCCGGCGTGGCCGTGAGCGAGGCCGAGGAAGAACTCGCCGCCTGACACCGGCGCCCATTTGATGTTCCCCCTGTCCTCAAGCCACGCCAACGGAGATGCCGGCATGACGCCTTCCGCCAACCCCCAAGCCCGCCCGCGCCTGGTCGTCGTCGGCAACGGCATGGCCGGCATGCGCACTGTGGAGGAGCTGCTCAGGCTCGCCCCGGACCTGTACGACATCACGGTGTTCGGGGCCGAGCCGCACGGCAACTACAACCGCATCCTGCTGTCGCCGGTGCTGGCCGGCGAAAAGTCGGTGGCGGACATCATGCTGAATACGCGCGAGTGGTACACCGAGCGTGGCATCGAACTGCTTGCCGGCGATCCGGTGGTGGCCATCGACCGCCCGCGCCGCATCGTGCGTTCAGCCTCGGGGCGCGAAGTGCGCTACGACCGCCTGCTGCTGGCTACCGGCTCCAAGCCCTTCATCCTGCCGGTGCCGGGTCACCAGCTCGACGGCGTGATCGCCTTCCGCGATATCCAGGACGTGGAGACCATGCAGCAAGCCGCGCGCGACCACCGCCATGCGGTGGTGATCGGCGGCGGCCTGCTTGGGCTGGAGGCGGCCAACGGGCTGCTGCGCCAGGGCATGGACGTGACCGTGGTGCACCTGCCCGACAGCCTGATGGAGCGCCAGCTCGACAAGCCCGCCGCCACGCTGCTCCAGAGCGCGCTCGAACGCAAAGGCCTGCGCTTCCTGCTGGGCGCGCAGACCGCGGAGATCCTCGGCACCGACCGCGTCACCGGCGTGCGCTTCAAGGACGGCAGCGAGATCCCCGCCGACCTGGTGGTGATGACCGCCGGCGTGCGCCCCAATATCGAACTGGCCACCGGCGCCGGCCTGCACTGCGAGCGCGCCATCGTCGTCGACGACACGCTGCAGACCTATGATCCGCGCATCTACGCCGTGGGCGAGTGCGTGCAGCATCGCCAGGCCACCTTCGGCCTGGTGGCGCCGATCTGGGACCAGGCGCGCGTGTGCGCCGCGCACCTCGCCGGTGCCGGCCATCGCCGTTACGTGCAGCAGGCCACCGCGACTAAACTGAAAGTGACCGGCGTCGACCTGTATTCTGCCGGCGACTTCATCGGCGCCGAAGGCAGTGAAGACCTGGTGCTGCGCGATCCGCGCCGCGGCGTCTACAAGCGCCTGGTGCTGCAGGACGGTTATCTGGTCGGCGCCGTGCTGTACGGCGACGTGCAGGACGGCCCCTGGTACTTCGACATGATCCAACGCCGCACGCCGGTGGGCGCGCTGCGCCAGCGCCTGTTGTTCGGTCAGGCGCAGTGCGAAGCGCTCGCCGCATAAGCATCACCGTAAGTAAGCTATACAACGCCCCCGCACGGAGAACGCGTGAACCTGTCCGACATCCCGGTCGTCTCGGCGACACTGACCACCACCACCGCCACCACCTGCCCGTACTGCGGCGTCGGCTGCGGCGTGCGCGCCACCGTGCGTGCCGACGGCCAGGTCGAGATCGCGGGCGACGCGCAGCACCCGTCCAATCACGGCCGGCTGTGCGTGAAAGGCTCGGCGCTCGGTGAAACCGTGGACCTGGAAGGCCGCCTGCTCCACCCCAAGGTGCGCGGCACCGACGGCTCGCTGCAGCAAGTCTCCTGGGACCATGCGCTGGACACCGTAGCGCAAGGCTTCTCGGACATCGTCCGCCGCCACGGCCCGGATTCGGTCGCGCTCTATGTCTCGGGCCAGCTGCTGACCGAGGACTACTACATCGCCAACAAGCTGATGAAGGGCTTCATCGGCAGCGCCAATATCGACACCAACTCGCGCCTGTGCATGTCGTCGGCCGTGGCCGGCCACAAGCGCGCCTTCGGCGAAGACCTGGTGCCGGGCAACTACGAAGACCTGGAACTGGCCGACCTGGTGGTGCTGGTGGGCTCCAACACCGCGTGGTGCCATCCGATCCTGTTCCAGCGCCTGTCCCAGGCCAAGGAAGCGCGCCCCGAGATGAAGATCGTGGCGATCGACCCGCGCCGCACCGCCACCTGCGAACTGGCCGACCTGCACCTGGCGATCCGCCCGGGCACCGACGTGTGGCTGTTCAACGGGCTGCTGAGCTACCTCGCGCGCGAAGGCCGCACCAGCGCCGCCTTCGTCGCCGCCAGCACCGCGGGGCTGGACGAAGCCCTGCAGGCCGCGGATGCGGCCTGCGCCGATCCCGCTGCCGTGGCCCGCGCCTGCAAGCTGAACGTGCAGGACGTGCTGGCGTTCTACCAGCTGTTCGCGCAGACCGAAAAGACCGTGACCGCCTTCTCGCAAGGCGTCAACCAGTCGTCGGCCGGCACCGACAAGGTCAACAGCATCATCAACTGCCACCTGCTGACCGGCCGCATCGGCGCCCCGGGAATGGGCCCGTTTTCGCTCACCGGCCAGCCCAATGCAATGGGCGGGCGCGAAGTCGGCGGCCTGGCCAACATGCTGGCCGCACACATGGAACTGGCCAACCCGCTGCATCGCGACGTCGTGCAAAGCTTCTGGCAATCGCCGATGGTGGCCGACCGCCCGGGCCTGAAGGCGGTGGAACTGTTCGAGGCCATCGAAGCCGGCCGCGTCAAGGCGGTCTGGGTGATCGCCACCAACCCCGTGGTGAGCCTGCCCGACGCCGACCAGGTGCGCCGCGCGCTGGCCAGGTGCGAACTGGTGGTCACCAGCGACATCATCGAGCGCACCGACACCAACGCCGCTGCGCACGTGCTGCTGCCCGCGCTGGGGTGGGGCGAGAAAGACGGCACCGTTACCAACTCGGAACGGCGCATTTCCCGTCAACGCGCCTTCCTGCCCGCGCCTGGCGAGGCGCGCGCCGACTGGCGGATCCTGTGCGACGTCGCGCGCCGCATGGGCTTTGACGGCTTCGACTATGCGGGCGTGCATGAAATTTTCGACGAGCACGCGCGCCTGAGCGCCTGGCGCAACGATGCCGCACCGCGCGTGTTCGACATCGGCGCGCTGGCCGGGCTGGACCAGGCGCACTATGACGCGCTGGAGCCCGTGCAATGGCCGCTGCCCGCGGGCGCTCCGGCCGGCGCCGGCACGCAGCGCCTGTTTGCCGATGGCCGCTACGCCCATGCCGACGGCCTGGCCCGCTTTGTCGCCACGCCGCCGCGCTCGCCGGCCCACGCGCCCGACGACGATTTCCCGCTGATCCTCAACACCGGCCGCGTGCGCGACCAGTGGCACACCATGACGCGCACCGGCAAGTCGGCCAAGCTGGCCGACCACCTGCCCGAGCCCTTCGTCGACATGCACCCGCAGGACGCGCTGCTGTCCGGCGTGGGCGAAGGCAAGCTCGCGCGCGTCAGCACGCGCTGGGGCGCGATGGTGGCACGCGTGCGCCATGGCGGTGGCATCCCGCGCGGCAGCGTGTTCGTGCCGATCCACTGGAACGGCCAGTTCAGCTCCGACGCACGCGTCGGCGCGCTGGTCAATCCTGTGGTCGATCCCGTTTCCGGCGAGCCCGAATTCAAGCACACGCCGGTACGCGTGGAGCCATTCGGCGTGAACTGGCATGGCTTCGTGCTGAGCCGCGGCGCGCTGCCCGCCGAAGCGCTGACCTACTGGACGCGCGTGCAGGGCCGACAGTTCCAGCGCTATGAATTCGCCGGCCGCGACACCGTGGCCGACCGCACCGCCTGGGCCCGAGCGCTGCTCGGCGTGACCGACCCGGACGCCGACTGGCTCGAGTACGAGGACCGCACCGCCGGCGTCTACCATGCGGGCTATGTCGTCAACGACCGGCTTGAAGCGTGCGTCTACGTGTCGACGCGGCCCGAGCTGCCCTCGCGCGCGTGGCTCGCCGGCCTGTTCGGCCGCGAGCAGCTGGAAGACGCCGACCGCATCGGCCTGCTGCTCGGCCAGCCGATGGAGAAAGGCGCCGACACCGGCCCGACGGTGTGCTCGTGCTTTGGCGTGGGCCGCAACACCATCTGCGACGCCGTGCGCAAGCACGACCTGAAGACGCCTGCGGAGATCACCGCCTGCGTCAAGGCCGGCGGCAACTGCGGCTCGTGCGTGCCGGAACTGAAAAAGCTGCTGGTGGAAGTGCGCGTGGCCGAAGTCGCCTGAGCGGTGCGGTAGCGAGGCAACTGGGTTAGCAGCCAGCCGGCCTGATCTTTCATCAGGGATTAGGCACCCTTCACGAGAACCAGATTGTGGTCGCCGCGGCATGCCCCCATGCTAGCCGCGCACCCCCCGACAAGCCGCCCCGGACTCACGGTGCGGCACCAATCTGGAGACAGCATGAAGGATGCGAAGGATTTGCACGCCGCGCCACGATGGCTGGCGGGCGTGATGGTGATGGCTTCGGCGCTAGCTGGCACAAGCGGCGCGGCGGCGGCTGACGCCTACCCCGGCAAGCCGATCACGCTGGTCGTCCCCTACTCCGCCGGCGGCCCGACCGATGTCGTGGCACGCACACTGGCGCAGGCGATGTCGCAGGATCTCGGCCAGAGCGTGGTGGTGGAAAACCGCACCGGCGCCGGCGGCACTGTGGCTGCCGCCTTTGTCGCCCGCGCACAGGCGGACGGCTATACGCTGCTGATCCACCATAACGGCATGGCGACCGCGCCGGCACTGTACAAGAAGCTGTCCTACGCGCCGCTGAAGGATTTCGCGTATGTCGGCCAGGTGGCGGACGTGCCGATGACCCTGATGGGCCGCAAGGACCTGCCAGCCAAGACCGTACCGGAACTGATCCGCTACGTGACGCAGAACAAGGACAAGGTGTCGCTGGCCAATGCCGGGTTGGGCGCCGTATCGCAGCTATGCGGCGTGCTGTTCGAGCAATCGGTCCACGTAAAGCTCAATGCGATCCCTTACCAGGGCGCCGGCCCCGCGCTGACCGCGCTGCTGGGCGGCCAGGTCGACCTGCTGTGCGACCAGACCACGGCCACGCTGCCGCATATCCAGGCCGACCGCGTACGCCTGTTCGGCGTGACCACGCCGGCGCGGATCAAGGCGCTGCCCAGTGCGCCAACGCTGCAGGAAGGCGGTCTCAAGGGCTTTGACGTCAAGGTCTGGCATGGCATCTACGCGCCCAAGGGCACGTCGCCCGCTGTGGTGGCGCGGCTGACCAAGGCCCTACAGAAGGGGCTGCAAGATCCCGTGGTGATCAAGAAGCTCGATGGCCTGGGCGCGGAAATCGTGCCGGTCGACAAGCAGACGCCGGAAGGCCTGCGCACGCTGCTCAAGGCCGAGAGCGACAAGTGGCAGCCGCTACTGAAGTCGATGCAGATCGAAGCCGACTAAGCTTCTTGTCGGTCATGCCGCCGGTGCCAGGCACCGGTGGCCCTAATTGCTGGCATTACGTTATAGAATCATCCCCGACTTCTCCGGCGATCGTTCTGAATTGCCCATTCTCGCAGTAGCCGGTGCCAGCTCGCACCGCCTCTTCGCGCCCGACTCAGCGGCGCATTCATTTTCCGGATTTACCCACTGTTAGGCGGTAATGCCGTCTTGTTGCGTCGCGTTTTGCGCGTCTCGGCCGGTATCGCCACGTCCCCTCAATGTTGAAGTCCGAGGAGGCTTCCCCATGCCATCTCCCTGCCTGCTGCCCGTGCTTGCCCTCGCCGTGTGCATGGTCGGCGCTGCCGAATTCATGCTGTCACCGATGCTGGCGCCACTTGCAGGCGCCTTTGCCACCACCCCGGCTCGCGCATCGGGACTGGTATCTGCCTATGCCCTTTCCTATGCCGTCGCCGCGCCGCTGATAGGCTGGTTCTCCGATCGTGCCGGTCGGCGCCGCGTGCTGCTGGCTGCATTGCTGCTGTTCGCGCTGGATGGCATCGTCCTTACGCTCGCGCCTACGCTGCATGTCGCCATGGCATTGCGTATCCTCGGCGGACTCGCCGCCGCGGCCACGATTCCCACAGCCTTTGCATTGATCGCAGATCTGCTTCCCCCGGCGCGACAGGCCGGCGCCATGGGCAGCGTCATGCTGGGCATGAGCGCTGGCATTGCCGCAGGCCCGGCAGTGGCTGGGGTGCTGGCCGATGGATTGGGCTGGCGCGCACCTTTCCTTGTCACTGCCGGTGGTTGCCTGGCCGCATTTCTTGCCGGCTGCCACGTACTTCCGTGCAATCTGCCGCGCAGCGGCGATTCCCAGGAAAAACTCAGGAACACCGCGACATCTTCAGGCATCTTGCTGCCATTGATCGCGAAAGGCGCCTGGAATGGAAGCGCCGTGGCGGGCTATGTACTGGCGGGGGAAGTGCTGCGACTGCGTTACGGGCTCGGCGTGGCCGGTGTCGGCGCGGCACTGTCAGTGTTCGGCCTCGGCCTGGGCGTCGGCAATCTGCTGGCAGGGCGTGCCAGCCAGTGCTTCGTGCGCGAGGAAAGTGTTCTGATGGTAGCCACCGCGCTTGTCGCCGTGGCGATGACCCTGTTCACGACAGCCATCCTGGGGTTGCCCGGGTCGCTTGGCTGCCTGCTGGCATGGGGCGCGGCACTCGGCATCGCGGCACCATCGAGCACCGCCATACTGGCTCGGCGGGCTGCGACGGCAAAGGGACAGGTCCTGGCCGTCTCGGAAAGCATCAACAACCTGGCTGTGCTGATGCTGATACCGATCGCGGCCGGCTCACTGGCAGTGCACGGCACCGTCCCAGCCGCATTGCTGGTTGGAGGCTGCTGCCTGGCCGGCGTTGCACTGACTGTCGCGGACCGGCGGATGACGGCATGAGGTGGCGCGGGTGCGATATTCCGCCGCGCCAAAGCAAAAACCCCCAGCCTTTTGGGCTGGGGGTTCTGCGGTATAAGAGCCTGGCGATGACCTACTTTCACACGGGTATCCGCACTATCATCGGCGCGGAGCTGTTTCACGGACCTGTTCGGGATGGGAAGGGGTGGTTCCAGCTCGCTATGGTCACCAGGCATAAGGGGTTGCAGCGCTGAGGTTGAGGTCAACGCTGCGAATAGGGATGTAGTTGGGGTTGTGCGTCTTGTGTCAACTGTTTCGGCACAGTCACGATCACACACCAGGCAAAACACACTGGTTATAGGATCAAGCCTTACGGGCAATTAGTACTGGTTAGCTTAACGCATTACTGCGCTTCCACACCCAGCCTATCAACGTCCTGGTCTCGAACGACCCTTCAAGGAGGTCAAGCCTCCAGGGAATCCTCATCTTCAGGCGAGTTTCCCGCTTAGATGCTTTCAGCGGTTATCTCTTCCGTACATAGCTACCCTGCGATGCCTCTGGCGAGACAACAGGTACACCAGCGGTACGTCCACTCCGGTCCTCTCGTACTAGGAGCAGCCCCCGTCAAGATTCCAACGCCCACGGCAGATAGGGACCAAACTGTCTCACGACGTTTTAAACCCAGCTCACGTACCTCTTTAAATGGCGAACAGCCATACCCTTGGGACCGGCTACAGCCCCAGGATGAGATGAGCCGACATCGAGGTGCCAAACACCGCCGTCGATATGAACTCTTGGGCGGTATCAGCCTGTTATCCCCAGAGTACCTTTTATCCGTTGAGCGATGGCCCTTCCATTCAGAACCACCGGATCACTATGTCCTGCTTTCGCACCTGCTCGACTTGTCGGTCTCGCAGTTAAGCACGCTTTTGCCATTGCACTTTAGGTACGATGTCCGACCGTACCAAGCGTACCTTCGAACTCCTCCGTTACACTTTGGGAGGAGACCGCCCCAGTCAAACTGCCTACCATGCACTGTCCCCGACCCGGATTCACGGGTCAAGGTTAGAACCTCAAACAAACCAGGGTGGTATTTCAAGGACGGCTCCACGTGAACTAGCGTCCACGCTTCAAAGCCTCCCACCTATCCTACACAGATCGGTTCAAAGTCCAATGCAAAGCTACAGTAAAGGTTCATGGGGTCTTTCCGTCTAGCCGCGGGGAGATTGCATCATCACAAACACTTCAACTTCGCTGAGTCTCGGGAGGAGACAGTGTGGCCATCGTTACGCCATTCGTGCAGGTCGGAACTTACCCGACAAGGAATTTCGCTACCTTAGGACCGTTATAGTTACGGCCGCCGTTTACCGGGACTTCAATCAAGAGCTTGCACCCCATCATTTAATCTTCCGGCACCGGGCAGGCGTCACACCCTATACGTCCACTTTCGTGTTTGCAGAGTGCTGTGTTTTTATTAAACAGTCGCAGCCACCATTTTATTGCAACCCCTTCACCCTTCTGGCGCAGGCCAGTCAAGCTACCAGGGCGTACCTTATCCCGAAGTTACGGTACCAATTTGCCGAGTTCCTTCTCCCGAGTTCTCTCAAGCGCCTTAGAATACTCATCTCGCCCACCTGTGTCGGTTTGCGGTACGGTCTCGTATGACTGAAGCTTAGAGGCTTTTCTTGGAACCACTTCCAATTGCTTCGCAGCACTAGGCCGCTCGCCCCACATCCTTGAATTCCGCGCCCGGATTTGCCTGAGCGCCTTCTCCAATGCAGGGACCGGGACTTCCAACACCCGGACAACCTTCCGCGATCCGTCCCCCCATCGCATCATACGACGGTGCAGGAATATTAACCTGCTTCCCATCAGCTACGCATCTCTGCCTCGCCTTAGGGGCCGACTCACCCTACGCCGATGAACGTTGCGTAGGAAACCTTGGGCTTACGGCGAGGGGGCCTTTCACCCCCTTTATCGCTACTCATGTCAGCATTCGCACTTCCGATACCTCCAGCATCCTTTACAAGACACCTTCACAGGCTTACGGAACGCTCTCCTACCACGCACATTACTGTGCGTCCGCAGCTTCGGTATATAGCTTAGCCCCGTTACATCTTCCGCGCAGGACGACTCGATCAGTGAGCTATTACGCTTTCTTTAAAGGGTGGCTGCTTCTAAGCCAACCTCCTGACTGTTTTAGCCTTCCCACTTCGTTTCCCACTTAGCTATATTTGGGGACCTTAGCTGGCGGTCTGGGTTGTTTCCCTCTTGACACCGGACGTTAGCACCCGATGTCTGTCTCCCGTGATTGCACTCTTCGGTATTCGGAGTTTGCTATGGCGGGGTAATCAGCAATAGACCCCCCAACCATGACAGTGCTCTACCCCCGAAGGTGAGACACGAGGCACTACCTAAATAGTTTTCGGAGAGAACCAGCTATTTCCAGATTTGTTTAGCCTTTCACCCCTATCCACAGCTCATCCCCTAACTTTTCAACGTTAGTGGGTTCGGTCCTCCAGTACGTGTTACCGCACCTTCAACCTGGCCATGGATAGATCATCTGGTTTCGGGTCTACACCCAGCGACTCAACGCCCTGTTCGGACTCGCTTTCGCTACGCCTTCCCTAATCGGTTAAGCTTGCCACTGAATGTAAGTCGCTGACCCATTATACAAAAGGTACGCCGTCACCCCTTACGAGGCTCCGACTGTTTGTATGCATGCGGTTTCAGGATCTATTTCACTCCCCTCCCGGGGTTCTTTTCGCCTTTCCCTCACGGTACTGGTTCACTATCGGTCGATCACGAGTATTTAGCCTTGGAGGATGGTCCCCCCATCTTCAGACAGGATTTCACGTGTCCCGCCCTACTTGTCGTACACCTAGTTCCACAACGCTGTTTTCGCATACAGGGCTATCACCTGCTATGGCCGGGCTTTCCATCCCGTTCTGCTAACAATGCTGCTAAAGAGTACAAGGCTCTTCCCATTTCGTTCGCCACTACTTTGGGAATCTCGGTTGATTTCTGTTCCTGCAGCTACTTAGATGTTTCAGTTCGCCGCGTTCGCTTCCCTGACCTATGTATTCAGTCAGGGATGACCCATACGGGCCGGGTTTCCCCATTCGGACATCTCCGGATCAAAGCTTGTTTGCCAGCTCCCCGAAGCTTTTCGCAGGCTACCGCGTCCTTCATCGCCTGTGATCGCCAAGGCATCCACCACATGCACTTGTTCGCTTGACCCTATAACGAGTGTGTCTCGATTGCTCGAAACAGTCGCTACAGGATGAGTTCTCGCATTTGTGCCGTATTCCAAGTCATCTTTCGATCACTTAAATACATTTTGGTTGATACAATCACAACCCGGTATCGCGTTTTGTACTGCAGCGTCTCATCAACGCTTCGCGACACCTTTACTACATCCCATATTTTTAAAGAACAGCCGATCGTTAGATCGCTTGGCAATGCCAAATGAAAACGCTCTCGCGAAGCACTTTCATTTGGCCACCTGGCCTTAACCACAAACAAACCGATAAGTGTGAACGCTCGACTTGGGATGCACGCTCTGAAAGGAGGTGATCCAGCCGCACCTTCCGATACGGCTACCTTGTTACGACTTCACCCCAGTCATGAACCCTGCCGTGGTAATCGCCCTCCTTGCGGTTAGGCTAACTACTTCTGGCAAAACCCACTCCCATGGTGTGACGGGCGGTGTGTACAAGACCCGGGAACGTATTCACCGCGGCATGCTGATCCGCGATTACTAGCGATTCCAGCTTCACGTAGTCGAGTTGCAGACTACGATCCGGACTACGATGCGTTTTCTGGGATTAGCTCCCCCTCGCGGGTTGGCAACCCTCTGTACGCACCATTGTATGACGTGTGAAGCCCTACCCATAAGGGCCATGAGGACTTGACGTCATCCCCACCTTCCTCCGGTTTGTCACCGGCAGTCTCTCTAGAGTGCCCTTTCGTAGCAACTAGAGACAAGGGTTGCGCTCGTTGCGGGACTTAACCCAACATCTCACGACACGAGCTGACGACAGCCATGCAGCACCTGTGTCCACTTTCCCTTTCGGGCACCTAATGCATCTCTGCTTCGTTAGTGGCATGTCAAGGGTAGGTAAGGTTTTTCGCGTTGCATCGAATTAATCCACATCATCCACCGCTTGTGCGGGTCCCCGTCAATTCCTTTGAGTTTTAATCTTGCGACCGTACTCCCCAGGCGGTCAACTTCACGCGTTAGCTACGTTACTGAAGAAATGAATCCCCAACAACTAGTTGACATCGTTTAGGGCGTGGACTACCAGGGTATCTAATCCTGTTTGCTCCCCACGCTTTCGTGCATGAGCGTCAGTGACGTCCCAGGGGGCTGCCTTCGCCATCGGTATTCCTCCACATCTCTACGCATTTCACTGCTACACGTGGAATTCTACCCCCCTCTGACATACTCTAGCCTTGCAGTCACAAGCGCCATTCCCAAGTTGAGCTCGGGGATTTCACGCCTGTCTTACAAAACCGCCTGCGCACGCTTTACGCCCAGTAATTCCGATTAACGCTCGCACCCTACGTATTACCGCGGCTGCTGGCACGTAGTTAGCCGGTGCTTATTCTTCCGGTACCGTCATCGACCCCGGGTATTAACCAGAGCCATTTCTTTCCGGACAAAAGTGCTTTACAACCCGAAGGCCTTCTTCACACACGCGGCATTGCTGGATCAGGGTTGCCCCCATTGTCCAAAATTCCCCACTGCTGCCTCCCGTAGGAGTCTGGGCCGTGTCTCAGTCCCAGTGTGGCTGATCGTCCTCTCAGACCAGCTACTGATCGTCGCCTTGGTAGGCTTTTACCCCACCAACTAGCTAATCAGACATCGGCCGCTCCTGTAGCGCGAGGCCTTACGGTCCCCCGCTTTCACCCTCAGGTCGTATGCGGTATTAGCTAATCTTTCGACTAGTTATCCCCCACTACAGGGCACGTTCCGATGTATTACTCACCCGTTCGCCACTCGCCACCAGGCCGAAGCCCGTGCTGCCGTTCGACTTGCATGTGTAAGGCATGCCGCCAGCGTTCAATCTGAGCCAGGATCAAACTCTTCAGTTCAATCTCTGTGTGGACCCTCGCGGGTCCTCGCTCTTTCGAGCGGTCGCTCACTCTCAGAAAACTGACTGACCAGATCCGAAGACCCAGTCACGTTTTGCTGTGCGAGCACTGTATAACTTGTAAAGCTAAAAGACCGAAGTCTTCCGCATCCGTTATCAAGCGCCCACACTTATCGGTTGTTTGGTTGTTAAAGAACCCGCCCTTTCGGGCACCGCATCCGGCTTTGCCGTTTGCGTCGCTGCGTTTTGTTTGCAGCGGAGAAACGAGACTATAAAGAACTTTCTGCGATTAATCAATCATTTTCGAGAAATTCTTTTATTCTGGAAGGCTCGCTCTTTCGAACCGAGTTAATCCTTGCAAGTCTTTTCCCACCCCCGTTGCGCGGTGCCTTGCGAACGAGGGGGCGAATCTTAATGCCTGGATGCCTGCCTTGCAAGCGTTTTTGAGGAAAACCTGAAAGCGCCTCTTTTGCCACTTAAGTGCCCTCCCCTGCGACCCGAAAGGTGAACACATCGGCGAGCACCGGGACTAGCCCCTAATTCCCGCTCATCTTCCTGCGAAATTCCTCGGCGGTGCCAATCTGCCGGAACAGCGGCCCGCCCGGCGCGAACCTGTCCGCGCTGGCCAGCGGTCCCACCATCACCGGCTCGAAACCCGCATCGCGAACCAGTTGTGCCGCCACCTGCAGCGCCACCTGGTCGTCACCGGCAATCGGCACGGCAATCAGGCCGCCGGGCCGGTGATGTTCACTGGCGAAGTTGGTCGCCCCCATGAAATTAAACGCCCGCACCACACGTGCGCCGCGCAGGTATTTCGCCGTGGTGATGCCAATGCCGTTGCGCTGGGCTTCTTCGGCAATCGCGCCGTCGCGCTGGGGAATGGCATTGGTGGCATCCAGCACGATCTTGCCTGACCATGCCCCGGCATTCTCCTGGCTGAGTTGCGGCAACGCGCCGTAGGGGGTGGCGAGGAACAGCACGTCGGCAAAGGCGATGGCCTCCGCGACCGTGCCCGCCCGAGCCAGCGGGCCGAGGCCGTCGACCAGCGGCTTGAGCGATTCAGGATGACGCGACGAGAACAGGACCGGGTGCCCTGCCTTGACCCAGAGCCCTCCGACCGTCCCGCCGATGCGCCCCGATCCGATTACGCCGATGCGCGCCGGCCCCGCGTGACCCGCGGCGCCCGCTCCCTGAGCGCAGGCGCCCAGCGGCGGAAGGCTCAGCGCCAGGATGGCCAGTGCGCCCACCCGCAACAGCATGCGGCGGCGTTCAGGATCGATGACAACTGCCGGATCTTGCATCGCGCGCTCCTGCGAGGATTGCCTGGCCCTGCGGCCAGTACGCAAGATCTCCTCCTGCACACTGGCCGCCCAAAAAACTCTAGGCGAAAAAACGACCTGCCGGGCAATCCTTGGCACCGCCTGCGCGCTGGACTAGATTAGGTAGCATTTGCGCCACTCTAGGAAGTCTCCATCACAGCCACAGCTGCCCACGCGATGCTGCACGAGAGGGGAACCTCATGGCCTGCGCCCGCCGCCGCACCCGCCCGCCCCGGCATGCGCCAGGCATGGTCGCCATTGCGCTGGTGGCGGCCGCGCCTGTCGCGGCGCAGCAGGCCAGCCAGCCTGACGCGGGCAGGCTGGCGGACCAGGTCCACAACCTGAAGGAGGTCACTGTGGTCGCCCCGACGCCGTTGCCCGGCTTCACCATCGAGCGCCAGGCTTTTCCCGCCAACGTCCAGACCGCCACCGATGGCGACCTGGAACGCGCGAAGTCCGTCAACCTCCCGTCCTTCCTGGCGGAGAACATGACCGGCATCGTGGTCAATGACGCGCAGGGCAATCCGTTCGCGCAGGACATCCTGTATCGCGGCTACCGGCTCTCGCCGACGCTGGGTTCGGCACAAGGGCTGTCGCTATACCTGGACGGCGTGCGCCAGAACGCGGCCCTGGGCGACGTCATCAACTGGGCCGGCATGCCGGAGGCCGCCATCAGCACGGTAACGCTGGTGCCGGGCAGCAACCCGCTGTACGGGCTCAATACGCTGGGCGGCGCGCTTGCGCTGGTCACCAAGTCGGGCGAAACGCACCAGGGCGTGGAGGCCGACCTAAGCATCGGCAGCCATGGCCGAGCGCGGCTCGATGTCAGCACGGGCAAGTCGCTGGGCGACGGCTGGCACGCCTACTTTGGCGGCACCGGCTGGCGTGAGGATGGCTGGCGCGACAGCTCCGACAGCGATCTGGGCAACCTCTTCTTCAAGCTGGGCCGCTCGACCAGCGCCACCCAATGGAGCCTCAGCCTGCTCGGCAGCAACAGCCGGCTGTCGGGCAACGGCCTGACGCCGGATAGCATCTACCGCGCCGACCGAAGCGCCATCTACACCGCGCCCGATGTCACGCGCGCGAAATCGCTGCAGCTGACGCTCAATGGTGCGCACCAGTTCAATGCGCAGGACCAGCTACTGCTAACGGCTTATGTGCGCCGCACGCGCTCGCGCACCAACAGCGGCGATATCCACGACGACTACCTGGACACCCTGCGCGACTGCCAGGGCACCCCCGGCGCCGCAGGCTGCGAAGCGGACGAGGCGCCCGCCAATGCCGTGCTCAACGCCTCCACCGTGAGCGAGACCAGCTATGGCGTGTCTGCGCAGTGGTCGCACGATGGCGAGACGCACCGTTTCGCACTGGGTGCCGCGCTGGACCTGAACCAGTCGCGCTACGCGCAAACGACGCAGTTGGCCAGCTTCGACGCAGCGCGCAGGGCGCTTGGCGATCCCAATGCGCCAGTGGTCACCAATGCTTTGCTGGACGGCCACGACGGCACGGTGGGGCTGTACGCTACCGACACCATCCGACTGCTTCCCCAGACCTTCCTGACGCTGGCCGCCCGCTGGAACGAAGGGCGACGGCATACAGTGCTGGGCGCGCCCACGCCATCGGACGAACGCTTCACGTTCACACGGCTCAACCCGTCGGTGGGCGCATCGCACGCGCTGCTCGACAGCCTGACGATCTTCGGCTCCGCTTCGCAGGGCACACGCATGCCCACGGCGATCGAGCTGGGTTGCGCGGACCCTGCAAATGCCTGCCAGCTTCCTACCGGCCTGCAGGCCGATCCCCCCCTGCGCCAGGTGGTCACGCGCACCTTGGAGCTGGGCGGACGCTGGCAGCCGGCTGACACCACTGAACTGACCCTGGCGCTATACCGCAGCAACAACACCGACGACATCATCTTTCAGCGCTCGCCGTTCAGTCCGCTGGGCTATTTCTCGAACTTCCCGAAGACCCGCAACCAGGGCCTTGAGCTGGGCTTGCGGCAGCGGCTGGGCCGGCTGACGCTGCGCGCCGGCTACGGCTACACGCAAGCGACCTACCAGGCGGACGGCCAGTTGCAGACCCCCTTCGCTGCGCCGGTGGCGGTGCATCCGGGCACGCGCATGGCAGGAATCCCGCTGCACAGCTTCAAGCTCGGCGCAGACTGGCGCGCGACTGCCACCATCAGCGTGGGCGGCGACGTGATCGTATCGTCATCGCGTCCAGTCGCGGGTAACGAGGATGGCGCGCTCAGCGCGCAGAACCCCGGCCTTGCCCGCACCGCTGGCTACCTGCTACTGAACCTGCGCGCCAGCTGGCAGTTCTCGCCGCGCTGGCAACTCTATGGGCGCATCGACAACCTGTTCGACCGCCGCTACGAGACTTACGGACAGGCGGGCTACAACCTGTTCCCGGGCGGCACGCTGCTGTTGCCCGGCGCGGCCGTACCCGTCGAGCGCTTTGTGGCACCGGGCGCGCCCCGGCTGTTCTTGGTCGGCGTGCGTTATGAATGGGGCGGGCCCTGAGCGGGCCGCCATGCATCCGGGCAACGAGGAGAACGTCATGCCTTCGCACCTTCCATCCCGTACGCGACACATGCTGGCCGCTGGCCTCCTGGCGCTGGTGTGCCCGGTCGCCGCCGACGCAGCGCAGGCCTATGTGTCGACCGAAGGCGGCGGCATCGCCGTCATCGACCTGGACCGGCTCGAAGTCATGCCCAGCCTCCCGGCCGGGGGCAAGGGGCCGCGCGGACTGGCTGTGACCACGGATGGCAAATACCTGCTGGCGGCCAACAAGGGCACGGGCGACCTGTCGGTAATTGACCTTGCCACGGGGCAGCTGGTTCGCCGCGTGCCGATCGGACAGAACCCGGAGTTCGTGCGCGTGGCCGGGAACCAGGCCTTCGTCACCTACGAACCGGGCGAGCGCTCCGGCCCGCCCGGGGCCGCGCCGCCCCCATCCGCGAAGGGTAAAAGCGATGACGACAAGCCCCTGCCGGCGGAAATCGCCGTGATCGACCTCAAGGACTGGCGCGTAAACCGTAGGATCCGCAGCGGGCTGGAAACCGAAGGTATTGAGTTCTCGCGCGACGGCAAGCTGATGCTGGTCACCAATGAAGGCGACGACACCGTCACGGTCTATGAGAACGCCAGCGGCAGGCAAGTAAAGCTGCTGCCAATGCCCGCCGGTTCGCGCCCGCGCGGCATCAAGGCAAGCCCGGACGGCAACCGCTATGTGGTGACGCTGGAATCAGCCAATGCCTTCGTCGTGCTCGACGCCACGAACTTCCGCGTGCTGCGCACCGTGCCGACGCGCACGGGTCCCTACGGGGTGGCGTTCGATCGCGCCGGTGAGCGCCTGTTCGTCGCCGCCTCGCGCGCCGACACGCTGCAGGTGTTCGATGCGCAGACCTTCGCGTCGCTGGCCGACATCGCGATAGGCAAGCGCTGCTGGCATTTCAGCTTCACGCCGGACGATGCGCGGCTGCTGGTGGCCTGCGGGCGCTCCAATGCGGTCTATGTCATCGACGCACGCACCTACGAGCCGGTGCGCCAGTTCGACGGGCTGCCGCTGAGCTGGGGCATCGTGACCTATCCCAAGAGCGTGGGTTCGATCGATTCGCCGTAAGCGCAGCGGCGCTACTTCGCCGGTGCCGCTGCGGTCTGGCTGCCCGCCAGCGCGGCGGCCACGTTCTTCGCACCAGCCTGCTCGGCAATCTCGCGCGCAGTCAGCCCGCGATCATCCCGCAACGAGGCATTTGCGCCACGCGAGAGCAGCAACTGGACCACGTCACTCATGTCATAGCCGGCCGCCCACATCAGTGCCGTCAGGCCATGTGCGTAGCGCGCGTTGATATCGACGCCGGCATCGAGCAACTGCCTCACCACCGCCGTGCGGCCCTCTCCCGCTGCGTAGATCATGGCGGTCTTGCTGACGCGGTCGGTGGCGTTCAGCTCGGCATGACGCGCCAGCAGCATCGCGGTGATCTCCTGGTAGCCACCAAACGCAGCCGCCATCAGCGGCGTCACGCCTTGCACGTTCGGCAGGCTGACGTTAGCGCCGTGTTCCACCAGCACACGCGCCATGCCGGTCAGGCCGCGCTTTGATGCCGTCAGCAATGGCGTGTCGCCGATGCGGCTGCGCGAGTCCGGCGCGGCGCCCTGCTTCAGCGCGCCGAGCACCCCGGCCTCGTCCCCGGCGCGCGCCGAAGCCAGCAACCGCGCGTTCAGGCTGATGTCGTCATCGGCAAGTGCCCGAGCTGCAAGCAGGCCAAGCGCGCACACGCACACCATTGAAATCCTTCGCAGATCACGATTCATATCTGGCTCCTCCGATGACAACCGGCGCGATGCATTGCGCAAGACAGGTACCGCAACGCAAGGCAATTCCCGGTGTCTTCTGCTTACCCGCCCGCTAAGTCTGGTGCGCAGGAAGCACAAATTCAAGCGGCCTTTTCATGCTGCGATGCATCGGTTCAACGATGTCCTTGCAGTGCAGAAAGCCGCGCTGCATGTGCTTGTTGTTTTGCTTGGGTTCTTGCCTATACTGCACTTCACCTCGGGGCCGCTTCGACGCGCGGCAGGGCCTGCTTTGCCTCGCCACGATACGCATCGGCTTGTGCGTGTCGCTCACCCAAGCGGCCAGGTCGACAAGAATCGAATAAGGAGCGCCCCATGCTCTCATTCTCTCGCCTCTCCCGGCACACCCTCCCCTTGCTGTTCCTCGCCTTCCATGCATCCGCCGCGCTCGCCGCCGAGGATATCCAGGGCAGCGCGACCACGCCAGGCGCGCCTATGTCCAGTGCGCTGCGCCCGGTCACCCAGGCACAGTTGGATGCTGCAGGCACCAACGGCAACGACTGGCTGCACTCCAACGGGTCGTACGTGCAGATGCGCTACCATCCAGCGGCGCAGATCAACACGAAGAACGTCGCCAGGCTGCGCCCCGCCTTCATCTTCCAGACGGCAGTGATGGAGTCGATGGAGACTGCGCCGATCGTCGTAAACGGCGTCATGTTCCTGACGACTTCCTACAACCACGTCTATGCCATCGACGCGGTGACGGGGAAGGAGTTCTGGCACTACAAGCACAAGATGGGACCGGTCACCACGTTCTGCTGCGGGCCTAACAACCGTGGCGTGGCAATCAGCGGCGATCGCCTCTACATGGGCACGCTCGATGCCAAGCTGGTCGCGCTTGATGCCAGGACCGGCAAGCTGCTGTGGGAAACCCAGATCGCTGACCCGGAACTCGGCTACTCCGAGACCATGGCGCCGGTGGTCGTCGACGACAAGGTCCTGATCGGCACCAATGGCGGCGAATACGGCATCCGCGGCTTCGTCAAGGCGTTCAGCACGACCGACGGCAAGCTGCTGTGGACCTTCCACACCATCCCCGAGAAGGGCCATGAAGGGGTGTGGGCCACCAAGGACGCCACCGGGCGCGACATGAAGCGCGACATCGCCGCCGAGAAGAAGATGCTGGCCGACAAGGGCGGCGACTTCTACAAGACGCTTGGTGGTGGCGTGTGGATGGCCCCGGCGGTCGACCGCGCCAACAAGCTGGCGATCTTCGTGGTGGGCAATCCGTCGCCCGACCTGTACGGCGCGATCCGTCCCGGAGACAACCTGTACACCGATTCCCTGGTCGCGGTCGACCTGAACACCGGCGCCTACAAGTGGCACTCGCAATATATCGCCCATGACGTGTGGGACCTGGATGCAGCCAGTCCGCCGATCCTCGTCGACGTGCGCGATGAAAAAGGCCAGATGATCCCGGGCGTCATCCACGGCGGCAAGACCGGGCACGTCTATGTGCACGACCGCCGCGACGGCCGACTGATCCGCTTCTCGCAGGCAATGATCCCGCAGGAGAACATGTGGACCCTGCCCACCCCGCAAGGTGCGCGCATGCTGCCGGGCGCCAACGGGGGAGTGGAATGGTCGCCGATGGCGTTCAACCCCAAGATGCGGCTTGCCTATGCCGCCAACCTGCATCAGCCAATGACCTACCAGGTCGAAGATGTCCCCTATCCAGGCGGCAAGCTGTGGCTGGGCGGCGCCTTCAAGGTCATCCCGAGCGAGCAGCAGTGGGGCAAGCTCTCGGCGGTCAATATCGATAGCGGCAAGGTGGCGTGGGATTACAAGACCGAGCAGCCGCTGATCGGCGGCGTGCTGGCAACGGCCGGCGGCCTCGTCTTCACTGGCGAAGGCAACGGTCTGTTCAAGGCATTCGATGCGGCCAACGGCAAGATGCTGTGGCAGTTCCAGTGCGGGGCCGGCGTGAATTCGCCGCCAGTGTCCTATACCGTCGGCGGCAAGCAGTACATTGCCGTCGCGGCCGGCGGCAACACCCAGCTCGACTTCAAGCGTGGCAACAGCATCTTTGTCTTTGCGGTGCAATAGGTTCGCCGAAAGCGATCCCGGAATGCCGACTATCCCGCTCCGTCCGCGCCGCCGCCTTCCCGCGGCGCGGCGCGCCGCGGTGCCCGCCATGGTGACTGCACTGCTGGCACTGTTGGCCGCAAGCGGCAATACCCGTGCCGAAGCGGCCGCCGGGCAGGCCAAGGCGCAGGTCTGCGTTGCCTGCCATGGTCCGCAGGGCAATTCCACCAATCCTGCCTATCCGCATCTGGCGGGACAGACCGCGCGCTACCTCTACCTGCAGTTGCGTGACTTCAAGGAAGGACGGCGCAGCGACCCTGCCATGTCGCCAATGGCCACGCCTTTGTCAAAAGAGGACATGCAGGACCTGTCCGACTACTTTGCCGCGCAGACGCCGACAGCGTCGACCTACAAGGTCGACGCAGCGCGGGTCGCCGCCGGGCGCAGCAAGTCCGAAGAAGTGCTGTGCACGATGTGCCACCTCGGAGGATTTGCCGGGCAGAACGAAATACCGCGGGTAGCCGGGCAGCAGTACGCGTATATCGTCAAGCAGCTGGAGGATTTCCGCGCCAGGCGGCGTACCAATGACGCGGGGAGCATGACCAGCGTGTCGCGCAACCTAAGTGATGACGACATCAGGAATCTCGCCAACTACATTACCGGCCTGAATTGATCTGCCAATCAGGCCCGGCCGCTACCTGTGATTCAACGCTCGCCAACCTTTTCAGGCATCGTCCCGACATAGCGCCCCCGCGGACGTATCACCTGCCCCACGCCCAACTGCTCCAGGCTGTGGGCCAGCAGTCCAATGCTGCGTGCCGTGGCAAACATCCCGAACGCGGCATCGTCCGGCAGCCCATAGTGTGTGACGAGGGCCGCCAGGGCCACGTCCATATTGGGCTGCAAGCCGGTCAGTTTGGTTGCCTTCTCGATAAAGCGCCGAATGACTTCCGGTGGGTCGAACAGGGCCAACAGGGCTGCCGCGCGAGGATCGCCATCGGGATAGAGGTGATGTCCGAAGCCTGCCAGGGGCAATCCGGTGGACAGATGGTGGGCGATCACCTGATCCTCGCCTTGCCGTTCCACTTCGTTGAACAGCGCCTTGACGCGGCCCGAGGCATCGCCATGCAAGGGCCCGGACAGCGTGGTCAGGCCGGACAGCAGGCAGGCCGGCAAGGATGCGCCAGTGGACGCCGCGATGCGCGCGGCAAAGGCCGAGCTCGTCAGTTCGTGGTCGACCAGTAGCACCATGGCGGTCCGCAGCAGCTCTGCCACCTGCAGGGATTGTTTCCACCCTTGCGCAAGACGCAGGTGCAAGGGTTGTTGCCCCGCGTGCGCACCAAAGGCATTGGCCAGTTGGCCCACCAGGCTTTGGCATTCCTGGTGCAGGACGCGTGTCATGCGCCCGTGCGTGGAGTGTCCGGTGGCGGCCAGTGTAGCCAGGCCCGTGAACGCCGCCACGCGCCCGGGCGGCTTGCCGATGCGTGCCGAGCATGAAAAGTCGACGGCTTGCTCGGCGTCCCACAGCAATTGCGCCACCTCCTCCAGGCTGGCCGAGCCGGCCAGGGTCACCGCGTCTTGTCCGCGGTAGTACAAGCGCTCGCGCACGAACGTGGAGAGAGCGGTCGGGATGCTGGGTTCCGCGCCAAACAGCGTATTGGTCGCCACGGTCTCGTGCTTGCGCCCGGCCTGCTTGCGTTTGGCGAGGGTGGCGACATCTTCGGCGCGGTAGAGGCTGCGGCGCGTGTCGGCCGGATCGGAAATGACTTCCAGCTTGCCTCGGCTGACGTAAGCGTAGATCGTCTGCGGGCGCACGCCAAGGCGGCTGCAGGCCTCGTCCATCGATATCCAGGATCCCATGATGACTTGTTGCAAGATTTTATATTGATTTTATAGATCAATATTGCCTTGTCAATCAACTATTACTTACTATGCAGTCAAGTTCAACGCGCCCTTCCTGCCACGGATATGAAGCCCCAGATCCTGCAACTCAATCCCATCCTGATCCCGGCGGTCAACGACAAGCTCGCCGCACTTTATGAGGTGCACAAGTACTTCGAGATCGCAGACCAGGCGGCCTGGCTGCGGCAACATGGTGCTGCCATCGAGGCCGTCATTACCGGCGGACACACCGGGATCTCGCGGGCGATGCTGGAACAGCTGCCCGCACTGAAGGTGGTGGCCGTCAATGGCGTCGGCACCGACGCGGTGGACCTGGCCTACTGCCGTGGCCGTGGCCTGCCCGTCACGGCGACACTGGGGGCGCTGACCGAAGACGTGGCTGACCTGGCCATCGGCTTGCTGATCGCAGCCTGCCGCAACCTCTGCGCCGGCGACCGCTTTGTGCGCGCGGGCCAGTGGGAACTGCACCCCCAGCCCAACGCCATCCCGCTGGCCCGGCGCTTCAGTGGCATGCGCCTCGGCATCGTCGGCATGGGGCGCGTCGGCCGCGCGGTCGCGACGCGGGCGGCAGCCTTTGGCTGCCCCATCCGCTATACCGACCTGCGCCGCATGGATGACGTGCCGCATGCGTTCGTGCCGTACCTGCAGGACCTGGCGCGCGACAGCGATGCGCTGGTGCTGTGCGCGGCGGCCGACAAGGCCGAAGGCATCGTCGATGCCGCGGTGCTGGACGCGCTGGGCCCGCGCGGCTATCTCGTCAACGTGGCGCGTGGCCGGCTGGTCAACGAATCTGACCTGGCCGAGGCCGTGGCCGCCGGCCGCATCGCGGGCGCTGGACTCGACGTGTTCGTCGACGAGCCGCGCGTGCCGTTGACGCTGCGCCAGTCCGACCGCACGACGCTGCAGGCCCACCGCGCCAGCGCGACCTGGGAAACCCGTACCGCCATGGCGCACATGGTGCTCGACAGCGTCGCCCAGGCCCTGGCCGGCGAGCGTCCGACCATGAGCCTGACCACCTGAATGCACGGCCGAGTTCCGCGACCTCACACTACTTTAGGAGACCTCGCTTGACCGCTTCCCGCAAGATCGCCCTCGTCACCGGAGCCGGCAGCGGCGTTGGCCGCGTCACCGCGATTGCCTTGCTCAATGACGGCTGGACGGTGGTGCTGGCCGGCCGCCGCACCGATCCCCTGCAATCCCTGGCAGCCGAGGCTGCCGCGCGCGGCCAGACTGCGGTGGCCGTGCCCGCCGACGTCACCGACCCCTGCAGCGTGCAAGCCTTGTTCGACACCATCGAGCGCGAGTTTGGCCGACTGGACTTGCTGTTCAACAACGCCGGCGTCAATGCCCCTGCCGTGCCGATGGACGAGCTGCCGCTCGACAAATGGTTCAGCGTCATCAACACCAACGTCACCGGCGTCTTCCTCTGCGCGCGTGCGGCCTTCGGGCTCATGCGCCGCCAGTCGCCGCAGGGCGGCCGCATCATCAACAACGGCTCGATCTCCGCGCACACTCCACGCCCCTTCACGGCGCCCTACACCGCCAGCAAGCACGCGGTCACTGGCCTGACCAAGGCGCTGGCGCTGGACGGCCGCGCCTTCAATATCGTGGCCAGCCAGATCGACATCGGCAACGCGCTGACCGAACTGTCCGAACGGATGACGCGGGGCGTGCCGCAGGCCAACGGCACGATCGCGCCAGAACCCATGATGGATGCCAGCCATGTCGCCAACGCCGTGCGGCACATGGCCTCGCTACCGCTGGATGCCAACGTGCTGACCATGACCGTCATGGCGAGCGCCATGCCGTTCGTCGGGCGCGGCTGACAGCCGCTACCGCGCCCCGGCCTCCCTGGCAATCGTGGGTGTGTCATCAGAGTCGACACAAGTTGACCAAATGCAAACGGAGACAACGATGCAATTTACCAAGCGGATCAAATTCCTGGCCGTCCCGGCCGCCTTGCTACTGGCACCCGGCCTGGCGTCGGCACAGAACTACCCGACCCGACCCGTCACCATCATCGTCCCGGCGCCGCCCGGGGGCGGCATCGACCTGATTGCCCGCGTGGTGGGAGAAAAGCTCTCAATCAAGCTTGAGCAGCCCTTTATTGTCGACAACCGTCCGGGCGCGTCCAACAACCTGGGCACCGCGATACTGGCCAACGCCAAACCCGACGGCTATACGATCGGCATCGTAGGCGGCAGCCACAACATCAACAAATTCCTCTTCAAGAACCTCGGCTGGGATCCGGAAAAGAGCTTCGAGCCCATCGTCTACACCCACGAAATCCCCCTGGTGTTCGCGGTCTACCCGAAACTCCCGGTCAAAACGATGCCCGAACTGGTCAGCTGGATGAAGGCCAATCCCGGCGAGGCCAAGGTCGCCACCTCCGGCCGCGGTAGCGCCCAGGAAATGGCCGCCGAAATGTTCCGCATGGTCAGCGGTGCGCCCATGCTGCTGGTCCCCTACAAGGGATCATCCGCCGCCCACCCCGACCTGCTGGCCGGCCGCACCGTCCTCTACATCGACTCCCTCAGCGCCATACAGGAGCAGCTCAAGGTTGGTAACGTGCGCGCCGTCGCGGTATCGACCCGAAAGCGCTCCAAGGCCCTGCCCAATGTGCCGACTGCCGAAGAACAAGGACTCAAGGGATATGACGCCAACACCAATGGGGGCTTCCTGGCGCCCGCGGGGACGCCGAAGGAGATCGTTGCCAGGCTCAACACCGAGATCAATGCGGTGTTGAAGCTGCCCGAGGTGCGCGCCAAGCTGGAAGCGGCCGGGATCGAGGCCCAGGGCGGCACGCCGCAGGCTTACGCGGCGCTGATCAAGTCTGACCTGGCGAAGTGGGGAAATGTGGTCAAGAAGGCGGGGATTCAGCCGGAATAGTACTGGCGGCTTCTCGGTCACGACCTGCAATGACAAGGCGGGCGTGGACGAGAGCGTCCAGAAGGCAAAGGACTGGATCGCTGCGAATGCCGCCGGCACCAGCGCCAGCCCGCCGGCGATTTCGGAGGGGACCGTCATCCTGCACGCAAAATAGCCGCTACCCTGGTATCGCGATTCGCGCATTGCTTCAGTCGCCCCTAGGCCGCCGCTGCACGATGTCGAGCACCACTCTACGCTTGTCAGCGCTGCAGCTCCGCCAGGATCTGTTCGGCAAGGAAGTCACAAGGCGGCCGCTTCGACTTTGCGCTGCGCGCCAGCACCAGCTCCAGCCCGGCCAACTCTGGCAGCCCCTGGGCCTGGCCAAGGATGGTGAAATGCGCCGGGACAGCACATCGCGCGAGCGGCGCCACCGCCAGTCCCGCTTCGACCATGCTGAGCAGGCCGAGCAGGCTGGGACTTTCATAGGACATGCGATAAGCGATCCTGGCCTGCTCCAGGCTGCGGATCGCAATGTCGCGGGCGACGCTGCCCGACTGGAACACGGCAATGGGCAGCGGCCGCTCGTTCCAGATCTCGTGCGCCGCCGGCGAGGCGGCCCACACCATCGGTTCCAGCCGGATGAACTCCCCGGACAGCCCCTTCACTCTCGTTGCACAGACCAAGTCGACCGATCCGTCCTTGACCATGGGCGCCAGGGCCACGCTCGGCAAGCCAATGACCTGGATCTCGACCTTGGGGTAAGTCGCGGAGAATTTCTTCAGGATCGTGGGCAGCAGGGATGAGGCATAGTCGTCCGGCATGCCGAGCACCACACGCCCGGTCACGTCGGGGCGGACCACGGCCGCCCAGGCCTCGTCACGCAAGGCCAGCATGCGGCGCGCAAAGCCCAGCAGGACTTCGCCTTCCGGGGTCAGCACTACGTTTCTCGGCTTGCGCACGAACAGTGGCTTGCCCAAAGCCCGCTCTAGCGCCTTGATCTGCATGCTGACTGCCGACTGCGACCGATGCACGAGTTCCGCCGCACGGGAAATGCTGCCCGTATCGGCAACCGCCACCATCATGGCCAGCACATCGAGGTCAAGCGCTTTCATTGGTATCAGAAAAACTGAAGCAACAGATCAATTTTACGCGTTTTTCTTAATCAAGGGCCCTCGGGCATACTGGCCAGAAACGTTGACGACCTATGCCACAGCCGATCATGGACCACCCCTTGCGCGACAGCCTTGCGCGCGAACTGCATGCCCGCCCCTTCCTGCGCATTGGCGGCTCCGCCTCGCTGACGCACTTCGCCATCTATGCGGACGGCGATACCGCGGTCCACCATGCCTTGCTGGCCTCCTTGTGCCGGCTGACCGGGCTGGAAGACCCGGCCGACGGCGTGACCCACTATTCAGGACGATGGGGCGATGACAAGCAGCTGAAGTGGGAGCGGCACACCGAGTTCTCCACCTTCACGTTCGTGGCGCGGCGTGGTGACGCGGACTACTTCTCCGACCTGGCCACCTCCCATATCCCGGCCGACTGGTTCGACAGCTTCGCCGGCAAACGCCTGGTGGCGCTGCGCATGGAACTGGTCTCGGGCGAGGCCGCAGCCCATGCCCGCGACAACGTGAGGCAATGGATCGACGGCCCCATCCTGGCGGGCAGCCACGTTCTGGGCGGCGGTGAGGTGTTCTGCGACTGGACCATCCCGCCCGACGGCTTTTCGCGCTTCCTGGTCATCGACAACGGCTTCCGCGAAGTCCAAGGCGGACGGCTGCTGCAGCGGTTGTATGAAATCGAGACCTACCGGATGATGGCGCTGCTGGCCTTGCCGGTGGCGCGTGACCTGGGCCGCAGCGTGGACAACCTGCAGCGCTCGCTCGCGCCGCTGATGCGCAGCATGGACACCAGCCAGGGCGGCCGCCACGATGCCGAGTTGCTGGAGCGGCTGACGCACCTGGCGGTCCGCATCGAGGCACTGGCGGAATCCGGCAACCGCTTCAGCGCGTCGCGCGCCTACGAGAAGCTGGTGCTGGCGCGCATCCAGGAATTGCGTGAAGAGCGCATCGAAGGCATACCGACCATCGCCGAATTCATGGAGCGCCGCTTCGCGCCTGCCATGGAGACGTGCAGGTCGGTCTGGGCGCGGCACGAGCAGTTTGCCGGCCGCGTGGCGCGCGCGCTCGACCTGCTGCGCACGCGCGTCAACCTCGCGCAGGAGCAGGACACCACGCGCCTGCTCGAAGGCATGGACCAGACCGCGCGCAGCCAGCTGCGGCTGCAGCACGCGGTCGAAGGCCTGTCGGTCGCGGCCATTTCCTACTACGTGCTGTCGCTGGCGGGTACGGGGCTCAAGGCGCTGCATGCGGTGCATCTCCCGCTGGACCCGGAACTGATCAAGGGTGTCCTGATCCTGCCAGTAGTGCTGCTGGTGCTGCGTGCAACTCGGCGCAGCAAGCATGCCGGGCAAAAAGCGGCCGCGCGGCAGCCGGCTGCGAATCAGGCTGCGTAGGGTCACGTCAGGGGCAGCCAGGCGGCTGTCCCGCCCTGCCCCGCCCCTGCCGCGGCTCGCCGCAGGAGACGCATCGGGCCAAGGTTCTCAATGGTTTGCATCTGCGCAGCATCCCGGACAAATAGCGAGCCGGCGAACGCCAGGGCATTGATCGATATGCCTTCCACGCACTCCCTGGTTCTCGGCACCAGCAGCAGCCCTGCGGACATGACCAGCAGGTTGTACGGCGCCGACTGGCGCAGGCCGCCCTCGACATCCACCGCCCGCACGCCAACCGCATCAAGCAGCGCGCGGTAGCGCTCGCACGCCGTGCGCGCCACCTCTTCGACGGGCGCCGCAAACAGATCCAGCGGCGCGAACGCATGCGCGAATGCCAGGCCGGGAACGACGCCGATGGCGCCGGCGATCCGCGCCGACGCCAGCAAGGGGCCGATCGGCAGCGCCGGGCCACCCTCGGCGAGCGGCAACGGCACGATCTGCAGATGTTTGTGGCCCTGGCTCGCTCCCGCGGCTGCCCCACCGTTGTAGAAGCCCAGGCTCGGGAATTCCGCCATGCAAGCCAGCAGCGCTTCAAAGTCAGCCACGACCAGCAGGCATTCCTGCGGCTCGAAGTGCCGGGTGACAATGAGCAGATGATGCTCGATGACATTGAACTTGTTGAGCAAGGCCACATGGGTGTCGGAGATATCCGCGACAAACAGATCCGGGTCATACGGCAGGAATGGATTGCCCCCGGCACTGCTCGTCCCGCGTGCCTTGTCCTTGCGCGCCAGGCTGGACACCTGGCGGACCAGGAACCGCACACCGCCGTCCTCAATTGCCGCCTGGGAGGTTTCGATCGGGCACAACGCCCCGCTCTGCAGGGCGTGCGCCGTCCGCTGCGTGATTGCCGGCCACAGCGTGCCGGGCTGAAGGTGTCGAGGGTGCATGATCCGCTTTCACTCCCCTTTCAGCATAGCCGTCTCACGCGCCGAAGCGGATCGGATCATACGGGCGGGCATCGACATACGGTTGCTCACCGTCCATCAGTTCGGCAAGCAGCCGGGCCGTGACGGGGCCGAGCGTGAACCCCTGGTGGCCATGTCCAAAGTTGAACCAGAGGCCACGATGGCGCGGTGCCCTGCCGACGATCGGCCGCATGTCGGCGACACATGGCCGGGCGCCGAGCCAGGGCGTGTCTTCGACTGGCGCACCGAGGCGCACCAGCTCGCGGGCGTGGCGCTCGGCATTCTGCAGCTGGATGGGGGTCGGCGTGGCATCGTGGTGCGCGAACTCGGCCCCCGTGGTCAGGCGCAGGCCGCGCTGCATCGGCGCCAGCATATAGCCGTTCTCGACATCGAGCAGCGGCATGGACGGCATCGGCTCAGCGGCATAGTGGCGATGGTATCCCCGCTTGACGAATAGCGGGAAACGATAGCCAAGCGGTCTGGTCAGGGTCGTGGCCCACGGCCCAAGTGCAATCACGGCCTCGGCAGCTTTGACCGGGCCATCTTCCGTCTCCACGGTCCAGCCGCCTTCCGTCTGTTTCAGCGTTGCGGCATCACCGCGGCTAAAGATTCCGCCCTCCTTGCTGAACAGCGCCGCGTAGCGGCTTACCAGCTCGCCGGGATCAACGATGGTCCAGGGATCGCGCCAGTGAATGGCGCCGGCCACTGGCCCGCAATACGCTGGCTCGGTAGCGATCAGCCCGGCCTGGTCGAGAATCCGGCAATCGAGTCCGTGCCGCTGCGCGACTTCCGTCGCAGCGCGCGCCGCCTGGTCGAACGGCGCAGCGCTGCGATACGCCTGCAGCCATCCCGATCTGCGCACAAGGTCCTGTGCGCCGGCCAGCGCGATCAGCCGCTCGTGCTCAGTCAGGCAGTGCCGGATCAGGGCACTGTATGCCGTGACGGTGGCCGCGTACCGGTCAGGCGCCGATTCACGCCAGTAGCGCGCCAGCGCGGGCAGCAGGCTGGCGAGTGCCGCGGGGTGATAGTGGACATCGTTGCCCTGGCGGGTGATGACGCGAAGGACCGCCATCCACTCGCGCGGGAAGGCGTAGGGCTGCACCGCTTCGCGCTGGATGATGCCGGCGTTGCCATAGGATGTTTCCCTGCCGGGCGCCTGTCGGTCGACCAGCACGACCGCATGGCCGCGCTGGCGCAACGCCAGCGCCGTGCAGACGCCGACCATGCCGGCACCAAGTACCAGGATGTCTTTAGAAGCCATGGCAGATGCGGATCCTGGAGGACGGCAGGTTTGCGGTCCGGGTCATGGGGGGTCAGGCAATGGATGCTAATGCCCTGATTCTGCAATGCCGGCGCATCCGGGCGGAATATCCGTCGCAATCAATTATTGGAATCCATGGTTGCCGATCCGGCAATCATGGGTCGCCTATGCGCGTGATGGCATCGGCCAGGTGCTGCACGAACGCGCGCCCCGCGGGCGGAAGGTTGCGCCGGGCCAGTGTCTGAATCTCGATATAGCGCTCGTTCATTTCCCGGTCGCGCAGCGGCACCGCGACAATGGACCCTTCCTTCAACCGCCGCCGGACCGAAAGCTCCCCATAGAAAGTGACTACATCGCCACCCGCCGCAGCGAATCCGACCAGCGAGTCCAGGTGATTGCTGGAAAAAACGGTCTGGTAGCTGAGCCCCTGGCGGCTGCAACTGGTGTCCAGCAACTGCCGCAGTGAACTGTCCTTGGGCGGCAGCGCGAGCGGATAGCCGATGACCTGCGACAGCGAGATCTGGCGCTGGCCCGCCAGCGGGTGGTCCGGCGCCATGACCGCGAGCACCGGGGCCGGGTGGCGCAGTTCCACCTCGATATCGAGTTCGGGGAGGCCGCTCAGCGTGACGCCGATATCCGCCTCGCCGTCGCGAATGCGCTTGGCAATGTCGCCTTGCGGGCACACGTCCAGGTCGAAGCGGATGCCATCGTATTTCTCCCGGAAACTGGCGGCCAGAGCCGGAAGGAAATCGTGCGCGATGCCCTCGACGCTTGCCAGGTGGACCTGCCCCACGCGCAAGCCACGCAGTGCCTGGATGTCACCCGTGACGCGATCGATCTCCTGCTGGGCGCGCTTGGCGTGCGCCGCCAGCATCTCCCCCGCCGCATTGGGTACCAGGCCGCGCGCGCGCCGGTCGAACAGCAATGTGTCCAGCTCGCTCTCCAGCTTGGCGATCTGCCGGCTGACCGCCGATGGCGCCACGTTCAGCTTGAGGGCGGCGTCCTTGACCGAGCCGGTGCGTACGACCTCAAGGAAGTAGCGGACGGCGGTTTCCTGCAGGATGCGATACGACATGGTCGGGGCGAAAGCGAAGCCAAGGTCAGATTCATTTTATGGATTGCCTTTTCGGCAATCAAGCTTTCGAAACATTGCGACGATGTCACGCCGGATTGATCGTACGATGAGATCACGCGGTGCCCCCACCTACTGCGCTGCGCGATACCTACCCTGCCGGAGCATCAACATGCGATCCCCCGCCCACCGCACCTTGTTCCTCCTCCTCACGGCCTGCAGCGTGGCTGCCGGAACCGCGCTGGCGCCCGCCCCTGCCACTGCACAGGGTGGCTATCCATCCAAGCCGATCCAGCTGGTCCTGCCGTTTCCGCCAGGCGGTGCCACAGACATCGTCGGCCGCACCATCGCCCGCAGACTCGGCGAGCGTCTTGGCCAGACCGTGGTGGTTGAGAACCGGCCCGGGGCCGGCACCATTGTCGCGGCGAGCTACGTGGCCAAAGCGGCACCGGACGGCTACACGCTGATGGCCACGTCCGGCACCACGTTCACGGTCAATCCGGCGGTCTATGCAAAGCTGCCCTACGACCCGCAGAAGAACTTCGAGCCCATCGGCATGATCGGGTCGACCGGCTTGATCCTTCTGGCAAACCGCGACGTGCCGGTGAACAACCTCAAGGAGTTTGTCGCCGCGGTCAAGGCAGACCCGGGCAAGTATTCCTACGGCTCATTCGGCGCCGGCACCACTGCCCACTTTGCCGGCGAAGAGCTGCTGAACCTCACCGGCACCAAACTGCTGCATGTGCCCTATAAGGGCAGCGCGCCGGCGATGACCGACCTGATGGGGGGCCAGATCCCCTTCAGCGTGGATACGGTGGCTGCGGCCATTCCACAGCTCAAGTCCGGCAAGATCAAGGCCATTGCGGTCACTACGGCGAAGCGCTCGTCGCTGCTGCCGAATGTGCCGACCGTCGCCGAAAGCGGCTATCCGGGCATGGACACCAGTACCTGGATCGCGCTGGTCGCGCCTCGCGGCCTGCCAGCGGAGGTCCGGGCCAGGCTGGAAAAGGCACTGGCAGACACCATCGCCGATCCGGCAACGCGCAGCCAGCTGGCGGAGAACGGCATCGAGCCCTTCTACGCGCCCGGCAAGCAGGTCGCGGCCATGATCGACAAGGAAATCCCGCAGATGCGTGCCATCGCGCAACGCGCCCATATCAAGCTTGACTGACAGCAAGGCCCCGGAGACACCTGTTCCATGACCACGCAAGACAGACTGACCTCGGCCTCGGCGGTCGAACTCCGACGACTGATCGGCTCCAGGGAAATCTCGCCGGTAGAACTGCTGGAGGCGTGCATCGCGCGCATCGAGACCTATAACCCGCTGATCAATGCCATCACGGCAACCTGCTTCGAGCGCGCCCGCAAGGAAGCGCGCGCCGCCGAACAGGCCATGCTGCGGGGCGAACCACTCGGGCTGCTGCACGGGCTGCCGTTAGGGGTCAAGGACCTGGAGGCCACCGAGGGCCTGCTGACCACCTATGGCTCGCCGCTGTTCCGCAACCACGTGCCAACCGACGACAACGTGCTGGTGAAACGGCTGCGGGCGGCCGGTGCCATCGTGGTGGGCAAGACCAATATTCCCGAAATGGGCGCCGGCGCGAACTCGCGCAACGCGGTCTGGGGCGCGACCGGCAATCCTTTCAACCCGAACCTCAATGCGGGCGGCTCCTCCGGCGGCTCGGCCGCGGCGCTGGCCGCGGACTTCCTGCCGGTCTGCACCGGGTCGGACACCGGTGGCTCGCTGCGCATTCCCGCGGCCAAGTGCGGCGTGGTCGGATTCCGGCCCTCGCCGGGCATCGTCCCCAACTCGCGCAAACTGCTGGGCTGGACGCCGATCTCGGTGGTCGGGCCGATGGGACGCACCGTTGCCGATACCTGCCTGCAGCTGGCGGCTTCGGCCGGGGTGTCGGTGACCGATCCCTTGAGCTACGCGGTGGACGCCGCAGCGTACCTGTCGCCGGCACCGGTGGACCTGTCGAGCTTGCGGGTCGGCTGGACCGAAGACTTCGGCAGCTGCGCGGTCGACGACGGTGTCCGCCGCGTGTTCCGCGCCAGGATCGCAGAGATGCGCCACCTGTTCCGGCAATGCGACGAGGTCCGCTTCGATCTTGGCGATGTGCACCGCTGCTTCGATGTCCTGCGCGCCGAGAGCTTTGTCGCCGGCTTGCATGACGCCTACCAGCGCGACCCCGCCTCTCTCGGCCCCAATACCCGCGCCAACTACGAGCTCGGCGCGAAGATGTCACTGGGCGACAGCGCATGGGCGCAGGCCGAGCAGACCCGTATCCTGCAGCGCTTCCAGGGGGCCTACCAGGAATACGACCTGATCCTGTCGCCAACCACGCCGGTATCGCCCTTCGCATGGACCAGGCTGTTCGCGGACACCATCAATGGCGAGAAACAGGAAAATTATTACCGCTGGCTGGCCTTGACCTATGTCGTGACACTGACTACGCACCCTGCCATTTCCCTGCCGTGCGGCACGGACGAGGCCGGCATGCCGTTCGGGCTGCAGGTGACCGGCCGCTTCCGGGGCGACCTGGAAACGCTGGGCGCGGCCCAGGCGATGGAAGCTGCGTTTGCCATGCTGCCAGCGTTGCGCCGCCCCGTTCCCGACCTCGCCGCCCTCAGGCCCGCCAACCCGTCGCTGCGCTCGATTGTCACCGCGCCGCCGGCCTCTGGCACAGCGCAGCAATCGGGCGGCGTTTCTGCGGTATAGGCAAAGGGGCTGAAGACACAGGAATGCGAGCGTCGCGGCCCCCGCATCAATCCTGCTCGCGCAAGAGCATCGCCACGTTACGCTCCGCGAGCGCAGCGATGGTGCGCGAAGGGTTCAGGCCGAGCGGGCGCGGGACGATCGCACCGTCCATGACATAGAGACCCTTGTAGCCAAATACCCGGCCCCATGCATCGACGACTCCGTCCGCGGCGGAGGTTCCCATGTTGCAGCCTCCCAGCGGGTGCGGGGTGATCAGGTTGTGCCACCGTCGCCAGGTGAGCGGCACCCACGGATCCCCGCCGGTCGCTTCCGAGAGCTGCGTATGCGCTGCAATCATGGCCTCGATAATGGCCACCGATGCCTGATACGACCAGTCGAGCCGCAGCACCCGACGCCACGGCGCGTACCACCTGCGGCCCAGCTTCAGCTGGCCATCGCCAGGGTCCACGCCTTGCCCGAACCAGGGCATCATCCGCTCGACCGGATCGCCGTCGTCAAACAGTCCTCCGACCTCCTTCCACACGGCGCGCAGCTTGCGGGATCGCGTTCTCTTCATATGGCGTCGAATAAAGTTGCCTGCGAGGTTCGGGATGCCGCCGTCCTCGACGAAGAGCGCCTGTCCGTTCGGGCCGTCGTGGTCCAGCAGGTCGATCGCGGCGGAGATGGTCACGCCATGAGAAGGAGAGATCGTCCTGTTGCCATAGAAGGCTGGCGTCACGAAGTCGCCATTGTGGGCCCAGCCAAATCCCAACCTTGGTGAAAGAGCGGGCAGCGTGCGATGCTCATCCCGACAGCGCAGCAGTAGCTCGGTGCTGCCGATGGAGCCGGCGGCCAGTATCACCCTGGCGGCCGTGACTGTGCCAGGGCTCGTCGTTTCGTTTTCCGGGTCGATCTTCCTGAAGCAGACCCGCCAGCCCGGCTGCAGCGGCTCGATCCTGTCTACCAGGTGCAACGGGAGAATCTCGGCGCCATTGTCTTCAGCCACCGCCAGGTAATTCAGGTCCAGCGTATTCCTGGCCGATACCTGGCACCCCACGTCGCAGTTGCCGCAATGGACACAAGTGCCCTGCCACCTGCCGTGCTGGTTCAGGAATCTCTCCGAATGACGGTCATCGCGGGGGTCTTGCCGTGTGGGGTCCCAATGCTCGGAAAATGTCACCGCCAGCGGCAATTTACGGAAGCGCCCGCCCCATCCGCAGGCTTCCGCGCCCTCGCGCAATAGCCGGGTTCGCTCGCTCAACTGGTTATCCGGCACTTCGCTCACTGCGAGCATGCGCCCGACCTCCTCGTAGTGGGCCTGCAGGCCGGCATAGGTCACCTCTTTCGGCCAGCCGTGCTCAAAGGCTTCCGGCCTGGCTTCCACGGAAACGTTGGCGTAGATCAGCGAGCCGCCACCGACTCCGGCCCCGGCGATGACCCATACGTCAGAGAATGTCCGGATATCGGCCCAGCCATTGAAGCGATTGGCGCGCTCCTGGTTCCACAGCCAGGGATCACTTTCGTCGCGCGGGTAAGTCGCTGGGCTCCAGCGCCGGCCGCGCTCCAGCACCAGCACTTTGCGGCCGGCCTGCGCGAGCCGGCACGCCGAGACCGCACCACCGAAGCCGCTGCCGATGACGACGACATCGTAGGCCAGGGCATGGCTCATCATGACGCTCCCTGTCGTTGGATGATGATTGGCTTCTCCTCAATCATCCGCACCGCCTCCGGCGGCGATACCTGGCCGTCTGCCGGCACGAAGCGGGGGCCGGCTGCGCCGGGCTGGGCGCGCACGCGCCAGGTGCTGTTAACCTTCGCCAGGCGCGCGACGCCCTCGCCCAGTTGCCAATGGCGGCAAACCTTCTCCAGCTTGAGCGGGTAGATTGTCAATTGCCCCCCCTCGAACCGCATCCGCAGGAAGCACTTGTAATCGGCGATGCGCTGGGAGGAGAACACCTCCTCGGGGTGCAGACGCCACAGGGCATTGCCCAACACCATCCAGACGCCAAACAGCAGGCCGCCGAGGGCGCCGCCCAGCAGCATGGCCTCGACCACGAACAGCAAGACGGGGGGCGCGTTGTCGGCGCCAAAGACATGGAAGTTGAGGCGCAAGACGAGCCATAGCAGCGCGACTGCCAGTGCCAGGTGCAGCAGCCCGTGCAACGCGCCGACAACGCACGCCAGCCGGACGCCGCGCCTGACATCCCTGGTCGACAGCGCAGCACAACTAAAGACGATGGCCGCTGCGAACACCACCGACGCCGGACTGTGCGCCATGACCCGGAACAGTTGGTGGAACATCTCGCCGATATTCCCGAATGTCACTTCGAGGCCGGCCAGCCTGCCCACGAAGCCGCGTTGATCGCGCCCGGGAACAGATACCAGGCTCGCGCTTTGAATGCTCCAGTCGAACAACAAATACAGGATCGCCACCAGCGCACAGAACGAGAGGTTGCGCGCAGGCAGTTGCCACGCGCGATTGCGCAATTTCCGGGCGGTCGCCTTTTCCGGATACGCCGACTTCAGCTCGTAGAACTGTCTGGCCGGACCCACCACGATAGGCCTCGGTGGATCCGGCAGCAGGTGTGTGCCGTGAAGAAATGCGCCGCCGCCGCCGCAGGTGATGCGATGCGGTCCCGCCGTGCCCGCTCGCGGCACGTAGTGCGCGTAGTGGTGCGAGTTGCCGGCCAGCACCAGTGCGAGCCGATCGCCCAGCATCCCCTCGATCTCGCTCAGGCTCCGAAAGCGCGGGGTCTTGGTCTCGATCGAAGGCATGGCCCGCCGCTCGCCGCGGCGCACGCGCTCCATCTCGTCGATCCAGCTCGCCTCGGGCGCGCACAAGACCACGCGGTCACCGGGCTGCAGCGCCGTGCACAGCTTCTGGAAGTACTCGCGCTGCGGCCGGTCGATTTCCGACTCCAGTTGCAGGTCCAGGCCCCAGATCCACCAGCCGCCGGTCAGCTGCAAGGCATAGTAGCCGGTGCGCTGGCGTGTCTCCCAGCCGCCCACGGGCTTGCCGCTGCAGAACAAGCGGGCGAAGCCACGCAAGCCATCGTACCAGTCGTGATTGCCAGGCGTGGCGACCATCCACGGCGCGTCCAGCGGCAACTTGATCGTCTGGTCGCTGTACACGGGGTGAACAGCCTCGACTGGCGCAGGGAACGCCGCCCGGAAAGGATCGACGAAGCGCGTCCGATAGCCATCATGAGCAGGCGTCGGATACACCTGGTCGCCGCCCAGCAACAGCACCTTTGCCCGCGGCAGCGTCACACCTTGCTCGCGCAGCGTCACCGCGTGACTGACGCACAAGGCCATGGAGTAGGTCGAGTTCCAACCGTCGCCGGTGTCGGCCAGATAGTCGACCCAGACACCGCCGTGCTCGTCAGCGGGCACCGGGAGCGGTGGATTCGGATTCAGTGTGGTGAGTGCCGCCTGCACCATGCGCTGGTCGGCAAAGGCGCCGATTGCCATCGCCACGGCGACGCGCATGGCGGTGAACGGCAGCTGTAGCGGGCTCAGCCAGTTCACCATTGTTCTTTGGGTGTAGAGTTCCACGCGCCCGGTCGCAGCAGATGCGGAAGGGATCGCCGCGGAGCCGGCAGCATCGGTCGCCGCTTGCGAACCACCCGGATATAGCGACGCTGGTGCTGACCCGGAATGTTCCACCATCATCCCCTTAACATCCCCACCGCTTCCGCAATCGCCCGCCTGATCCGCGGGTACGTGCCGCACCGGCAGATCACGCAGCTCATCTGGTCGGCGATCTCCGTCTCCTTCGGATTCCGTGTGCGCTTGAGCAGCGCGCTCGCCGCCATCAGTTGCGCGCTCTGGCAGTAGCCACACTGCACCACCTCGTGCTTCAGCCAGGCCGCCCGCAGGGCGCTCGCCTCGGGGCCGTCGAGTCCTTCGATGGTGACGATCTTCTTCCCTTCCATCTCGCTCGCGTGGTGCTGGCACGACAGCAGCATCTTGCCGTTGACATGCACCGCGCAGGCGCCGCACACCCCCACGCCGCAGCCGAACTTGGTGCCCGTCAGCTTGAGCTCGCAGCGCAGCACCCACAACAGCGGCGTGCAGCCGTCCGAGCGGATTTCGACGCTCTTACCGTTGACACTGATCTGATTGTCGGGCATCGCAGGCTCCGGAAGGCGGTAGGGTCTTCAGCAGCGGCAGGTCGCGCAAGCGCTCGCCGGTCGCATGGAACAAGGCGTTCGCCACCGCCGGCGCGATCGGCGGCGTGGTGGACTCGCCCACGCCCTGTGGCGAGCGCATCGAAGGCAACACGTGCACCTGGATGTCCGGGCAGTCTCGCAGGCGCATGGCCGGAAAGGCGGTGTAGTAGTCCTCCTGCACCTTACCTGCCTTCAGCGTGATCTTCTGCCACAGCGCCGCCGACAGCCCGAACACGATGCCGCCCTCGACCTGCTGCTCGATCAGGGTCGGGTTGACCGGCATGCCGCAATCGATGGCGCAGTAAACGCGATCCACGCGGACCTGCCCCGCGTTGTCCACCGACACCTCGGCGACCTGCGCCACCACGCTGCCGAACGACTCGTGCAGGGCCACGCCGCGCCCCACCTTCACCACACCAGGCTGCTTGCGCAGGGGCTGGCCCCAGCCCGACATCTTTCTTGCCTGCTCCAGCACCGCGCGCTGGCGCTCATCCCTGAGCAGGCTCATGCGGTAGTCGAGCGGGTCCACCCCGACCGCCACCGCCAGCTCGTCGACGAAGCTCTCCATGAAGAAGGCATGGTGCGAGTGCCCCACCGAGCGCCAGTAGCCCACGGGGATGGCGAGGTCCACCGTCTGGTGGCCGACCCACACGTCCGGCCAGTCATAAGCCTGGTCGAAGGCGCCTTCCACCGTGGACTTGTCCAGCCGCGACACGAAGATGTCGGGCAGGCCAAAGTTGCGCTTCGCGACGCCCTCCAGCACTGACTGGCTGGCCGAGATATTGCGCACGGCAATGACCTTGCGGTTCCCGTCGAGCCAGGCCTCGAAGCGCGACACGCTGGCCGGACGGTAGAAGTCATGCCGCATGTCCTCGGGGCGAGACCAGATCGTCTGCACCGGCACGCCCTTGCGCTGCGCGGCGATGGCGGCCGCCTGGCAGATGAAATCGACTTCGAGCCGGCGCCCGAAGGCGCCGCCGATGGATTGCTGGCGCATTTCGACCTTGTCCGTGTCCAGCCTGAGCGTCTTCGCCACGCAGCGGCGAGCCAGTCCGGGCATCTGCGTGGCGGCCCACACGATGGCGCGGTCCTCCTGGACCAGTACCGTGCAGTTGACCGGCTCCAGCGCGGCGTGAGCGAGATAAGGCGCCGAGTACAAGACCTGAATGGCGGGCTTGCCCTGCTTCATGGCGCGCCCATTGCCATGCTCGTACCAGACGCGCGGGTTGGAGGCGTCAAGCGCCTTCACCAGCGTATCGCGGATGCCGTCGCTCGACAGGGTCCGCGCCCCGCCCTCGTCCCACTTGCACTGGACCTTCTCCACCGCCTGCATGGCGATCCACGCATCGCTGGCGATCACCGCCACGCCGCCGCTGCCGCCCTGGAGCGGAGGCAGCGCGACCACGTCGAGCACGCCGGGCAACTTCTTGACGTCGTCGGGCGGGGATCCCTGCAGCGTGCCGCCCAGGGTCGGACACATCTGCACGCTGGCGTAGACCATCGCGTCCGCCACCACGTCGATACCGAAACTGGCCGTGCCATGGAGCTTGGCAGCGGCATCAAGGCGCGCCGCGCGGGTGCCGATGAGCCTGTAGCTGGCCGGATCCTTCAGTTCGACCTGGCGCGGCAAAGGCTCACGCGCAGCTGCCGCGGCCAGTTCGCCGAAGGTGGCACTGCGCCCCGACGGATGCATCACCTTGCCGGCCTGCGCGCGGCACGCCTCCGCCTTGACGTCCCACTGCTTCGCCGCTGCCGCGCACAGCATCATGCGCGCAGCGGCGCCGGCCTCGCGCATCGGCGTCCACAGGTCTCTGATGCTGGTAGAGCCGCCGGTGAACATCAGGCCCACCTCGCGCACGCCCTTGCGCGTGAACCATTCGGCGGCGCGCCTGGGCCACCCCTTATCGTCCGGACGGAATGGCAGGTTGGCGACCACGCCCTCGATGTTGTTGTACAGGTTGTCGACAGGCGACGGCTCGACGCGGATCTGCGACCAGTCGGCCTCCATCTCCTCGGCCAGCAGCATCGCCGCGCCGGTATGCACGCCCTGCCCCATCTCGGCCTTGTTCATGACAACCGTGACGGTGTTGTCGGACGCCACCTTGACCCAGCCGTTCAGCGCGACCTGCCCGTCGCGCACGGCCAGCGGCTCGCCGCCCGCCAGGCGCTGGCGCGGCGGCAGCCAGGCCCATCCGATCACCAGCGCACCGGCAGCGCCCGCACCGCCGAGCAGGAAGGCTCTGCGCGTCAACATGGCAAGACTGGCGGATCGATCATCATAGAAAGGCCCCGTGCCGCCGATGGCATGGCCTATATTAGGTCGGGAAGTGCCGCAGCGCGAATGCGAACACGTGGTTGGCGCTATCGCGCAACACTTGCCCCGCTTCCCTGGGCGCCATCGCGGGTCCGGCACCAGGATTGGCTGTGCAACGCAGGCCACCGACCGTTCGTGCCGATGCTCGCGCGACGGCGCAGGCTGGCCGCCCGGCCAGCGCGTCAGCTTGGTCCGACGGCTGCCGCAGACGTATCGGCGCGCTTGCCGGTCGGCTCGTGCCAGCCGCCGCCCAGGGCCTTGTACAGGTTGACTTCGCTGGTCAGCTGCTCGAGCCGTGCCTGGATCAGCAGTTGCTGCGCGTTGTAAAGCGAGCGCTGCGCGTCCAGCACGGCAAGGTAGCTGTCGACACCGGTGCGGTAGCGCCGGTCGGCCAGACCATAGGCGTCCTGGGCGGCTTCCACGAAGCGGATCTGGGCCTGGAGCTGGCTGGTGTAGGTGCCGCGTGCCGCCAGCCCGTCGGCGACCTCGCGGAAGGCGGTCTGCACCGTACGCTCGTACTGGGCGACGTTGACGTCCTTCTGGATGGTGGCGAAGTCCAGGCTGGCCCGCAGGCTGCCGGCGGTAAACAGCGGCAGGTTGATCCGCGGCTGGAACAGCCACGTGCCGGAGCCTGCCGCGAACAGGCCCGAAAGCTGGCTGCTGGCGGTGCCCGCCGATGCGGTCAGGCTGATACTGGGGAAGAACGCCGCACGCGCGGCGCCGATGTCGGCGTTGGCGGAGCGCAGCCGGTGCTCGGCCGCGAGCACGTCGGGACGGTTCTGCAGCAGGTCTGAGGGCAGTCCGGCCGGCACATCGGCAAACAGCTTCTGCTCCAGCGGCAGGCCTTCCGGCAGGTCCGCGGGCGGGGACGTGCCGAGCAGCAGCACCAGGGCATTCTGGTCCTGGGCAACCAGCCGGGTATAGCGCGCAAGGCTCGCGCGGGCGGTTTCCACGGCGGTCTGCGCCTGGCGCAGGTCCAGCCGGGAAGCGATCCCTTCCTCGTAGCTGCGCCGGGTCAGGCCATAGCTGCGCTCGTAATTGGCCAGCGTTTCACGGGTGAGCTGCAGCAGGGCTTCATCGGCGCGCTGGGTCAGGTAGGCGCTGGCAACGCTCGCCACCAGCGAGATCTGGGCGCTGCGGCGCGCTTCGTCGCTGGCGAAATATTGCTCGAGCGCGGCTTCGCTGAGGCTGCGCAGGCGGCCGAACAGGTCGATCTCCCATGCCGTGGTGCCTATCGACACGCCGTACTGGCTGCCGATCGTCCGCTGTCCGGTGGGAGACAGGTCGGCGGGAATGCGCTGGCGCGTGCCCTGTGCGGCCGCGCCGATGGCGGGAAACAGGTCGGCGCGCTGGATGCGGTACTGTGCACCGAACGCCTCCACGTTGAGGGCGGCCACGCGCAGGTCACGGTTGTTCTGCAGCGCCAGTTCGATGAAACGGCGCAGGCGCGGATCAGCGAAGAAATCGTGCCAGCCCAGCTCGACCGCGGGCACCTGGCCGGCATCGGCTGCGGCATCGGCAGGCAGGTAGGCCGGGCCCTGCGGGTAGGCTGCCTCCACCGGCGAGTCCGGCCGCTCGAATTTGGGGATCAGGCTGCAGCCGGCCAGCATGGCCATGGCGGCAGCGCAGAGCAAGGTCTTCTTCATTCAAGCGCCTCTTCTTCCAGGGAGGCCACATGCGGCCCCGGCGGCTCCGGCCTGCGCTTGCGCCCGAACATGGAGGTGACGACGACGAAAAACAGCGGCACCCAGAAGATCGCCAGCACCGTGGCAGTGATCATGCCGCCGATCACGCCGGTGCCGATGGCGTGCTGGCTGCCGGCCCCGGCGCCGGTCGACACGGCCAGCGGAAACACGCCGAGCATGAAGGCCAGCGAGGTCATCACGATGGGGCGCAGGCGCATGCGGCACGCCTCCACGGTGGCCTCGACCAGGCCCCTGCCCTGTTCGTACTGGCTCCTGGCGAATTCCACGATCAGGATGGCGTTCTTGGCGGACAGGCCGATTGTGGTCAAGAGGCCCACCTGGAAGAACACGTCATTGGACAAGCCACGCCCCAGCGTGGCCAGCAGTGCGCCGATCACGCCGAGCGGCACCACCAGCATCACCGAGAACGGGATCGACCAGCTCTCGTACAGCGCGGCCAGGCACAGGAACACCACCAGCAGCGAGAGCGCATAGAGCGCCGGCGCCTGCGAGCCCGACAGCCGTTCCTCATAGGACAGGCCGGTCCAGGCATAGCCTACGCCCGGCGGCATCTGCTTCATGATCTCCTCGATCGCCGCCATGGCCTCGCCGGAGCTGCGCCCGGGCGCGGGCTCCCCCAGCAGTTCCACCGCCGCCACGCCGTTGTAGCGCTGGAGCTTGGGCGAGCCATAGGCCCACTTGCCGTCGGCAAAGGCGGAGAACGGCACCATCTCGCCCTTGTCGTTGCGCACGAACCACTTGTCGATATCGTCCGGATTCATCCGGGAATCCGGGCGGCCCTGCACGTAGACGCGCTTGACCCGGCCGCGGTCGATAAAGTCGTTGACGTAGCTGGAACCCCACGCGATCGACACCGTGCTGTTGATGTCTGCCAGCGAAACGCGAAGCGCGCGCGCTTTTTCATCGTCGATCACCAGCTGGTACTGCGGCTGGTCATTCAGGCCATTGGGACGCACGCGCTGCAGCACCGGGCTTTGCGAGGCCAGCGCCAGGAACTTGTCACGCGCGTTCATCAGCGCCACGTGACCAATGCCGGCCTGGTCCTGCAGGTAGAGGTCAAAGCCGATGGCATTGCCCAGTTCCTGCACCGCGGGCGGGGCGAACGCGAACGACATCGAATCGCGGAAGGTCATGAACTTGCGCTGCGCGCGCGCGGCCAGGTCAAACACGCTGGTGCTGTCCCCGCTGCGCTGCTCCCATGGCTTGAGCAGGATGAAGGCCAGGCCCGAGTTCTGGCCGCGACCGGCAAAGTTGAAGCCGTTGACGGTGAACAGGGAGCTCACCACGCCGCCCTCCTCCTTCAGCATGTACTCTCGCATCTGGTCGAGTACCTTCTGCGTGCGCTCGGCCGTGGCGCCGGCCGGCGTCTGCACCTGGGCGTACAGCACGCCCTGGTCTTCCTCCGGCAGGAACGATGTGGGGATGCGCGTGAACAGGAAGCCCATCACCACCAGGATGGCCACGTAAATCAGCAGGAAAGGCAGGCGGCGCTTCAGGATGCCCGACACGCTGCGCTCGTAGCTTTGGACGGTCGAGTTGAATTTGCGGTTGAACCAGCCGAAGAAGCCGCCCTTGTTCTCTCCATGGTCGCCCTTTTCGATGGGCTGGAGCATGGTCGCGCACAGGGCCGGCGTCAGTATCAGTGCGACCAGCACGGACAGCACCATGGACGAGACAATGGTGATGGAGAACTGCCGGTAGATCACGCCGGTCGAGCCACCGAAGAACGCCATAGGCAGGAACACCGCCGAGAGCACCATGGCAATGCCCACCAGCGCGCCCTGGATCTGGCCCATGGAGCGCCTTGCGGCCTCCCTGGGCGGCAGGCCGTCCTCCGCCATCACGCGTTCGACGTTCTCCACCACGACGATGGCGTCATCCACCAGCAGCCCGATGGCCAGCACCATGCCGAACATGGTCAGCGTGTTGATGGTGTAGCCGAACGCCGCCAGCACGCCGAAGGTGCCCAGCAGCACCACCGGCACGGCGATGGTGGGGATCAGCGTGGCGCGGACGTTCTGCAGGAACAGGTACATCACCAGGAACACCAGCACGATGGCTTCCATCAGCGTCTTCACCACTTCATGGATGGAGCCCGCGATCACCGGCGAGGTGTCATACGGGAACACCACCTTCATCCCGGGCGGGAAGAAAGGCTCCAGCCCGTCCAGCGTCTTGCGGATGGCGCGCACGGTCTCCAGCGCGTTGGCCCCCGCTGCCAGCCGCACGGCAATGCCCGAGGCGGCCTGGCCGTTGTATTGCGCGTTGATGTTGTAGTCCTGCCCGCCCAGGCCCACCTCTGCCACGTCCTTCAGGCGCACCTGGGAGCCGTCGGGGTTGACCTTGAGCAGGATGTTGCCGAACTGCTCGCCGGTCTGCAGCCGGGTCTTGCCGATCACGCTGGCATTGAGTTGCTGGCCCCGCACCGCCGGCAGGCCGCCCAGCTGGCCGGAGGCCACCTGGACGTTCTGCGCCCTGATGGCAGTGCTCACATCCAGCGGCGTGAGCTGGTAGCTGTTGAGCCGGGCCGGGTCGATCCATACCCGCATCGCATACTGCGCGCCGAACACCTGGAAGTCGCCCACGCCGTAGGTGCGCGAAAGCGGGTCCTGGAGATTCGAGACGATGTAGTTCGACAGGTCTTCCCGCGTGACCTTGGGGTCAGTGGAAATCAGGCCCACGATGACCAGGAAGTTGCGCACCGACTTGGTCACGCGGATGCCTTGCTGCTGCACTTCCTGCGGCAGCAGGGGCTGCGCCAGTGCCAGCTTGTTCTGCACCTGCACCTGGGCAATATCCGGATTGGTGCCCTGCTCGAAGGTCACCGTGATCGTCATGCTGCCGTCGGCATTGCTTTCCGAGGAGATGTAGCGCAGGCGGTCCAGGCCGTTGAGCTGCTGCTCGATCACCTGCACCACGGTGTCCTGCACCGTCTCGGCCGAGGCGCCGGGGTAGTTGACCGAGATCGCGATGGTGGGCGGCGCGATGGCCGGATATTGGCTGATGGGCAGCGCGCGGATCGACAGCACGCCGGCCAGCATGATGACCAGGGCGATCACCCACGCGAAGATGGGCCGATCGATAAAGAAGTTGGACATGGCTACTCCCTTGCCCTGGCAGCGCGCTCAGGGCTTGGCCGCGGACGGGGCCGACGCGGCGGCCACCGGGGCGCCCGCGCCGCTCCCGGCCTGGGCGACGCGCACTTTCGCGCCTGGCCGCACGAACTGCAGGCCCTCAACGATGACGCGGTCGCCGGCTCCGAGGCCCTCGGAAACCAGCCACTTGTCGCCAACGGCGCGATCGGTGCGGATCTGGCGCAGTTCCACCTCGTCCCTGGCATTGACCACCAGCGCCGTGGCCTGGCCCTTGAGGTCGCGCGTCACACCCTGCTGGGGCACGAGCAGGGCATTGGTCTTCACGCCTTCACGCAGGCGGGCATGGACGAACATGCCCGGCAACAGGTCATGGCGCGGGTTGGGAAACACCGCGCGCAGCGTCACCGAGCCGGTGCCCTGGTCCACGGCCACTTCGGAGAACTCCAGGCGGCCGGTTTCGGGATAGCGGGTACCGTCTTCCAGCACCAGGCTAACCTGGGCCGCGTTGGTGCCGGCACTTTGCAGCGCACCATTGGCCAGTTCGCGCCGCAGCCGCAGCAGGGAGGCAGAGGGCTGGGTCACGTCGACGTAGATCGGGTCGAGCTGCTGCACCACCGACAGCGCGGTAGCCTGGCCGTTGGTGACCAGCGCACCTTCCGTCACATTCGAGCGCCCGATGCGCCCGGAAATCGGCGACAGCACCCTGGTATAGCGCAGGTTGATCTCGGCACGGTCCACCGCCGCCTGCGCCTGCAGCCAAGCGGCCCTGGCCTCGTCGTACTGCTGCTTGCTGACGGCCTCGTCACCGACCAGGCGCCCGTACCGCTCTGCCAGCAGGCGGGTGGATTCCAGCGTCGCCCTGGCGCTCTTGTAGGTGGCCTCGTAGGTGGACGGGTCGATCTGGTAGAGCTGCTGCCCCTGCGTGACGTCGCTGCCCTCCTTGAACAGGCGGCGCAGGATGATGCCGTCCACCTGCGGCCTGACTTCGGCAATGCGGAACGCTGTGGTGCGCCCCGGCAGCTCGGTATCCAGCGTCAGCGGCTCGGTCTTGAGCGTGACCACGCTCACTTGCGGTGGCGGCGGGGCGGCGGCCTCTTTCTTGCTTCCGCATCCGGCAAGCATTGACATGGCGATGGCCAGCGTGACCGAAACCCAGGCGCTGCAGCCGCGTGATCGTTGCATTGCGATTTCCTGCGTAAGAATCAAGGCCGAGTCAAAACGTCACCGGCAAGTCGGTTGACCTGTGCCAGAGCGGAACAGCGGGATGAAGCAAGGGCCATGCCCGCCGTTGCGCCAGCGCCAATTGCAGAAGACGTAGCCGAGAAAGTCTATCCCGACTCGAAGAAATGGTTCGGCCGATTATCGGCTACCCATATTTCAAGAACTTACATCGCGATCCGGCGTGAGCCGCGCAACACGGGAAAGCGCAGGCACAAGGCGCTCCGCGATCACGGCACACCCGGCGCCCGGGCTATTGCGGAAACAGCGACATCTGCCCAGCCAGCAGCGTCTCGAAATCGTCGTCCAGGAACGGCAGGATCGCGTCGGCGATCGGCTGCAACTGCTTGTTGACGTAGTGGTCATAGTCGACCGGCGCCGACCGGGTCTCAAGCGGCTCCGGCCCTGAAACGGTCATCACATAACTGATCCAGCCGCCATGCTGATACTGGCGCGGACGTCCCTGGCGCTCGTTATAGGCATCGGCAATACGGGCGGCGCGGACGTGCGGCGGCACGTTGCGCTGGTAGTCATCGAGCTTGCGGCGCAGCCGCTTGCGATAGACCAGTTGCTCGTCGAGCTCGCCGGCCAGGGTGCGGCGCACGATGTCCCGCACATAATCCGCGTACGGCTCGCGGTTGAAGATCTTTTCGTATAGGGTCTGCTGGAAACGCTGGGCGAGCGGCGACCAGTCTGTACGGACCGTCTCAAGCCCCTTGAAGACCATCTCGACCTTCCCGTCGGGCCGTTCCACCTGGCCGGCATAGCGCTTCTTGCTGCCAAGGTCCGTGCCGCGGATGGTCGGCATCAGGAAACGCCGGAAATGCGTTTCGAACTGGAGTTCCAGCGCGCTTTCCAGTCCATAGGTCTGCCCGAGGTGATCGCGCCACCAGTCGTTGACGTAGGCGACCAGGCTGCGGCCGATCTGGTTGGCATCGGCTTCCGTTCGCGCGCGGCGCAGCCAGACGAATGTGGAATCCGTGTCGCCATAGATCACCTCATAGCCGCGGGCCTCGATCAGCGCGCGGGTCTGTCGCATGATCTCGTGCCCGCGCATGGTGATCGACGACGCCAGCCGCGCATCGAAGAACCGGCAGCCGCTGGACCCGAGCACGCCGTAGAACGCGTTCATGATGATCTTGAGCGCCTGCGAGAGCGGCTTGTTCCGGTCACGCTTGGCGGCCTCGCGGCCTTGCCAGACCCTGGCGACGATCGCCGGCAGGCAGTGCTTCGTCCGGGAAAACCGCGCACCGCGGAAGCCAGGCACCGAATCGGCATCGTCCGGATGCGCCAGGCCTTCGACCAGGCCGATCGGGTCGATCAGGAAGGTCCGGATGATCGACGGGTAGAGGCTCTTGTAGTCCAGCAAGAGCACCGATTCGTAGAGCCCCGGCCGCGAGTCCATGACGAAGCCGCCGGGGCTGGCCTCGGGCGCCTTCTCGCCGAGGTTGGGCGCGACATACCCCTGGCGGTGCATCAGCGGCATGTAGAGATGCGTGAAGGCGGCAACCGAGCCACCGCTACGGTCCGCCGGCAGGCCCGTGACCGTGGCGCGCTCCAGCAGGAAGGGCAACAGCTCCGTGTTTTCGAAGATCCGCGTCACCAGCTCGCAATCGCGCAGGTTGTAGCGGGCCAGCGCCGGCTTGTCCTGCTCGAACATGCGGTCGATGGCGTCCATGCGGTCGTACGGGTTGTCGACCGCCTTGCCCTCGCCGAGCAGTGTCTGCGCCACCGACTCCAGGCTGAACGACGGGAAGCTCCACGTGGCGGAACGCAGCGCCTCGATGCCGTCGATGATCAACCGGCCCGGTGCGCTGGCGAAATAGTGCTGCTGGGCGTTGTGCTCGCGCCATTCCATCTCGGCACCGCCGCGGCCGAGGCGCAGCGGGATCTGGAACTTGCGCGCATGCTCTTGCAGCACGCGCAGGTCGAACTGGACCAGATTCCAGCCGATGATCGCGTCGGGATCGTGATCGGCCAGCCACTGGTTCAGCTGCTCCAGCAACTCGGGCCGTGTGGCGCAGTATGCGAGCGAGAAACCGACGTCGGCGGGCATCTGCGGCGCCGCGCCCAGCATGTAGACCTGGCGCTGACCGCAGCCTTCGAGCGCAATCGAATAGAGTTCGCCGAACGCGTTGGTCTCGATATCGAGCGAGACCAGGCGCAGCTTGGGCCGGTAGTCCACCGACGGCTTCATCTGGGCATTGCGCAGCGCGCCGCCGGCATCCGGCTCGCCGTCGAACCAGACCGGAGCGGTGATGAAACGCTCCATCAGGTAGCGCTCGGGCGGACGGATATCGGCTTCGTAGACATCCACGCCGGCGTCGCGCAATGAACGGCTGAGCTGGATCAGTTGCCGATGCTGGCGGCAGTACAGGCCCAGTACGGGCCGGCGCTGGAAATCCTGGAGCCTGAGCGGGCGCAGCTCGACATCGCGCTCGCGGCACAGCAGCGCCTCGGCACGCTCACGCTGCGACTCGGGGATAAACGCGACTGACGGCTGACAGGACAGGCGCAGGCGGCGCGGACCATCATCGGTCGCCAGCCAGAATTCGACTTCGGTGCCGGCCGGCGTATCGCGCCAGTGTCGGGTCAGGATGAAACCCTGCTGAAGTGCCACGTTAGGTACTTTGGGAAACGGCTACCGGTCAGGATTCTAGCGGATGGGGCCGGATGCGTGAGCCGCGTAAGCCACCCCGAGGCATCTTCGGCTCATGCAAAGCGGTCGTGCAGGATAGAGGCGGTCAATTCGCGCTTCTTCCAGTACATGTGGTGGATGCGCTGCTGCAATTTGCCCAGCACCATGGGGTCGAGGCTGCCATAGGTCAACAGCACGGCAGGCTGCGAGCCATCGCCTTCCTCGTGTTCGAGGTTGTCGAACGGGGGAAACCCATACTTTTCCAGGAAGGCCGCGATTTCCTCGTCCGAGGTGCCAGGTTCGATGTTGCCTAGCAGCAAACGACTCATGATGGTCTCTCCCGGTCGATGGAAAAGCGGCCCTGCCCCAGCCCTCATTGCGGTCTGGCACTGAGACCCGCTACCTCAATTCTAGGATGGGCTTCTGCCCTGCCGTGCCGCCTCGATCGTGGCGATATCGATCTTTTTCATCGTCATCATGGCGTCAAATGCGCGCTTGGCCGCCGCGCGGTCAGGGTCGGTGATCGCCGCGCTGAGCGCGCGCGGGGTGATCTGCCATGACAGTCCCCACCGGTCCTTGCACCAGCCGCATTCGCTTTCCTGGCCGCCATTGCCGACGATCGCATTCCACAAGCGGTCGGTTTCGGCCTGGTCGTCCGTCGCAATCTGAAAAGAGAAGGCTTCGTTGTGCTTGAAATGCGGGCCGCCGTTCAGCCCGAGGCAGGGAATGCCGGCGACGGTGAACTCGACCGTCAGGACATCGCCCTGCTTGCCGTCGGGATAGTCGCCCGGCGCGCGGTGGACGGCGCTGACAGCGCTGTCGGGAAATGTTTCAGCGTAGAAGTTTGCGGCATCAAGGGCGTCGTGGTCGTACCATAAGCAGATTGTGTTCTTGCTTTGCATTTTCGTGTCTCCTGGAAAGTCGAGCACCGGGAATCCGCGACCGGGACTCCAATGTCTCATATTCCGATGGCGGGCGCAGGCTGCGCAAAGGGTGGACTGAGGAGCCGCCAGCGGCCTCTGTCACATGGACTTGAAGGCGGCTCGCATGCAGGCGACAAAGTCATTGACGTGCGTGTCGCGTGGCGCCAGTTTCGCGCGCAGCATGTAGCTCCTGAACGGGATTTCCGGCTTGAACGGGATTGCCACGACGCCCGGGAACTTCATCGTCCGGCTGACGATGGGATTCACCAGGCTTACCCCCAGACCTTCGCTGACCATCCTGCAGATTGTCGCCGCGAAGGGGGTTTCAAGCGCCATGATCCGGGCCCCGTCGCTGAAGGCGGCATCGATTGCGCGCCTTGACATGCTGCCGCTGGGCAGGGAAATGAAGCGCTCGCCGGTCAGATCCTGCGGAACGAGCCGCTTCTTCCTCGCCAGCGGGTGTCGTGCCGGCACGACACAAACCGCGCTTTCGGTGTGTATGACGGACGCGACGACCCCCGGCTTATCGGCAATGTTGGAGACGAAGCCGATGTCGCAGTGCTGGGTGGCGATCCAGTTGGCGATGACGTGGGACTCACTGGTATCGAGAACAATGCGGACCAGGGGGTACTTTTCGCTGAACATCCGGACCGCCAGCGGGAGCACGCTCAGCGATATCGACGCGGCAGCCGCCACACGCAGCGTTCCGACGCCGGCGTCGCGGATGGCCCGCGCCGATTCGCCCAGGCTGTCCAGCCCTACGAAGGCGCGCTCCACTTCCTTGAACAGCGCCTCGGCCCCTTTGGTCGCCACGACACGTCCGGGCAGCCGGTCGAACAGCTCGAAGCCGAGCTCCGCCTCGAGCTTGCCGATGACCCGGCTCACGTTTGGCTGGGACGTGTGCAACTGCTGCGCGGCAACTGTCATGGAGCCGGTCAGCATGACGGCCCGGAAGGTCTCGATCTGTTTGAAGTTCATGCCCGCAATGGTACAGCCCTTCCTTCGTGTCCATATCAAAAATGCATGCCGACGGCAAAATCTGTCATTTGACCGGTATGCCATCGGCCTCCGATACTCAATTCACCACAGAACGTATCGGAAACCATGGAATCGAAAGTCAGCCGCCGGCTCAAGGAGCCGCTTGCAAAAGAAATCTGCGAGCACATTTACGGTCCGCGCCTTGCGCGTGACTTCTCCAGGCAATTCGCCTACCTCACCGAGGTGAACCAGGCACACCTGCTGATGCTGCACAAGACCGGCCTGGTGTCACCGGAGATCGCCAGGAAGCTGGCCAGCGGCCTGCAGCAGATGGAAAATGAAGGCCCCAGCGCGGTGACCCTCGATCCCGCCAAGGAAGACCCATATTTCAACTACGAAGCCAGGCTGATGACGGTGACCAGCCGGGACATCGGCGGGCGGCTGCACATGGCGCGCAGCAGGAACGATATTGCGGCCACCATTGACCGGATGCGCGCCCGCACCATCGTTATCGACACCATCGAGGCGCTGGGCAGGCTGCGCAAGGTGGCGCTGCAGCGCGCCAGCGAATTCGCCGATGCCGTCATGCCGGGATACACGCACCTGCAGCCTGCGCAGCCGATCACCTTCGGCTTCTACCTGAGCGCCGTGTCCGAGGCCCTGGGCCGGGACATGGACCGGCTCCATGCGGCATTGCCGAGGATCGACGCCATGCCGCTGGGTGCGGGAGCGCTGGCCGGCACGCGTTTCCCGATCGACAGGCAAGTCACGGCGGACGGGCTTGGCTTCGGCTCGCTGGTGCACAACACGCTGGATGCGGTGGCGTCGCGCGACTTCGCCTGGGAGGCGATGTCCGCCATGGCCATCATCGCGCTGACGTGGGGCCGGGTCGCGCAGGACTTCTACGTGTGGTCCACGCCCGAGTTCGGCCTCCTTGCATTTCCCGACCGGGTGGCAAGTACCTCGAGCATCATGCCGCAGAAGAAGAATCCCGCAGTGCTGGAGTACTTGCGTGGCAAGAGCGCCCATATCGTTGGCCTGTTGACGACGTCCCTGGTTACCGTCAAGGGAACGCACTTCACGCACACCGGTGACAGCAGCCGGGAGAGCATCCGCAGCTTCTGGGAATGCAGCGAGGAAACCGCGCGCTGCCTGTCCCTGTTCGAGCTGATCCTCGGCAGCGTGGAGCCGAGGCTGCCGAACATGCTGCAGCGCGTCAGCCTCGACTTTTCCGTGGCGACGGACCTGGCCGATGGGCTTGTGGCCGAGGCCGGACTGTCGTTCCGGGACGCTCACCACGTTGTGGGCGGACTGGTGCGCTTGGCACTCGATTCCGGACAATCCGCAGGCGAGCTGACCAGTGCCATGCTGGACCGTGCCGCGGTGGACGTGATCGGGCGGGCAATCGAATGGCCCGAGCACAAGCTGCGGCAGTACCTGGATCCCGTCGAGAGCGTCAACGCGCGCGGCAACGGCGGTCCGGCGCCTTCGGAGGTCACCCTCGCCATCCAGCGGCAACGCGGCCACGTTGACACCGTGCTGGCTTCGGTGAAGTCCACCCGAGCGCGCCTCGATGCAGCGCGCGATCGGATGAAGCGTGACATCGCCGCATTGGCAGCCGCCTGATTCACCAACCCGTCCTTCTATCGCCAAGAACCATGAAGCTCATCGCCAAGTTCCTGATTGCGGCGCTTACCGCTGCTTGCGTTGCCCCTGGCGCCTCCGCCGCGTACCCGGACAAGCCGATCCGCCTCATCGTCCCGTTCGCGGCGGGAGGCACCGTGAACCTCATTGGCCGTGTGCTGGCACAACGTCTCTCGGAGACCCTGGGCCAGCAGGTCATTGTGGAGAACAAGCCCGGCGCGGGCGGCACGCTGGGTGCGGACGTGGTCGCCAAGTCGCTGGCTGACGGCTATACGCTCCTGCTCGCGTCATCGAGCCACCAGTCCATCCACCCGCTCATCTACAAGAAGCTGCCCTACGACGCGAACAAGGACTTTGTCCAGGTGGCGCTGTTCGCGGCCGTGCCAAACGTGCTCGTGGTCTCGAACAAGGTACCGGCGAAGACTGTCAAGGAGTTCATCGCCTATTCCAAAGCAGGCGGCAAGACACTGTTCATGGGCTCCGCCGGCAACGGCAGCGTCAACCAGATGGTCGGCGAACTCTTCCAGCACAAGACCGGCACCAGTTTCGAGCATGTGCCGTTCAAGGGCGCGGGCCCTGCGACAGTCGACCTCCTGTCGGGGCAGATCGACCTGATGTTCGTGAACTTGCCTAACGTCTTGCCGCACATCCAGAGCGGGAAGATGCGCGCCCTCGCGGTCGCGAGCGCGCGACGGGCCGCTTCGCTGCCGGACGTGCCGACCATGGCGGAAGCTGGCGTCCCTGACTTCGTGGTCGACTCCTGGTCCGGCGTGCTGGCGCCCGCGGGAACGCCCAAGGCTGTGATCGACAAGCTCTCGCTCCAGATCAACAAGATCGCGAAGGAGAAGTCGACTGCCGACAGTCTCGCTGCCCAAGGGGCGGTCCCGCTGCCCGGCACCAGTGCCGACTATGCCAACCTGGTGCGCTTCGAGACCCAGCGCTGGCGCGAGGTGATCAGCAAGGCGAACATTGCGCTGGACTGAGGCCGCAGGACATGCCGCGTCTCACCGGGCCTGCGCCGCGCGCACGAACGCGTCGCGCGCAGTGATCCGCTTGACGTAGTCCTGGATGCACGGGCTCTCGCTGATGCGCGGCGCACCGAATCGCCCCGCCCATGCCAGCGAGGCACCGAGATAGACGTCCGCCGCGCTGAAGGTTGCGCCGAGCACGAAGGGGCCGGGAGTCAGGGCTTTCTCGATGGTGTCGATCACATCGTCATAGTCGCTCCAGCCGACCGCCTGCTTCGGCAGCGGCGCCTCTTTGCGCATCATCCGGTCAGTCAGCGCCGGTTCGAAGCAACTGCCGCAGAAGAACAGCCACCGCAGCACCGTGCCGCGCGCGGACGAGCCTGCGGGCGGCATCAACCCGGCCTGCGGAAAGGCATCTGCAAGCCAGGCGATGATCGCGCCGTTCTCGGTCAGGACCGTGCCGTCCTGCAAGACCAGCGTTGGAATCTTCCCCATCGGATTGATCGCCAGGAACTCCGGCGAGCGGCTCTCGCCCTTGGTGAAATCGATGTGCTGCAGCTTGTAGTCAGCCCCGACCTCCTCCAGCATCCAGCGCGCCACCGAGGCGCGGCTTTGGGGGTTGTAGTAGAGCGTCATGGTCATACCGTCCTCCTGCCGCGTTCGGCCGTGTGGTTTCGACCGCAGCAGGATAGCATCCGCCGGCTGCCACAAACCGCTTGCGTCGTGGGTGCCCTCATCCGGCCCGCGCAACCGCCCGCGCGAGCCGTGCGACGCCCTCCCCGATCTGCGTCAGGTTCGTGCTCGCGAAGGACAGCCGGAATGCGGCGCGCTGGCGCCGCTCCACATAGAATCCGGCACCGGCGACGAACAGCACCTTTTCCGCGATCGCGTGCGGCAGTAGTGCGGCGGCATCGTCGATGCCATCCAGCGCGGCCCAAAGGAACATCCCTCCCGCCGGCGATGCGAAGCGGATGCGGTCGCCAAAGGCCTGGCGCAGCGCCGCCGCGAGCTGGTCGCGCTTGTCACGATAGGCCGCGACTTCCCGCGCGACCTGTGCCGGCAGCCGGCCCGCTTCCAGATACTGCGCCGCGGCCAGCTGGATCCATGGCGGCGTGCACAGGTCGGATACCTGCTTGGCAATCACCGCGCGGCGCACGATCCCGGGCGCGGCGACCATCCAGCCGATCCTCAGGCCGGGGGCCAGCGTCTTCGACAGGCTGGCCAGGTGCACGAGCCACGGCCGCGCCTCGGGTACCGACGCGCACAGCGCCAGCAGCGAAGGCGGCGGTGCGCCATCGAAGCTCAGCGCCCCGTAGGGATCGTCCTCGACCAGCACCACGCGGTGCCGCGCCACCAGCTTCAGCAACTGCAGCCGGCGTGCGGGCGACAGCGTGGCGCCGGTGGGGTTGGCGAAGGTTGGCACCGTATAGATCAGCCGGGGCCGCAACGACGGCTCGGCCAGCATGGCTTCAAGTGCAGCCACGTCCATGCCGTCGTGATTAGACGGCACGCCGCGTATGTCGGCGCCGGCCAGCCGCAATGCCTGCAGCGTCGCGGAATAGGTCGGCTCCTCGACCAGCACCACGCTGCCGGGCTCGACCAGTGCACGCACGAGGAAATCGAAGCCCTGCTGCGAGCCGCTGGTCACGAGCAGTTCGTCCTGGGCCACAGGCGCGCCGCGCCCGGCCATCAACGACGCCAGCGCCTGGCGCAGCGCCGGCGCGCCTTCGGTGGCGCCGTACTGCAGGCATTCGGCGGGCCGCTCGCGCAGCACCGTCGACGACGCCGCGCCAATGCCGTCGACATCGAACAGCGTGGCGCACGGGTAGCCGCCGGCGAACGAGATCATCCCGGGGTCGGACAGGTACTTGAACAGTTCCCGGATTGGCGAGCCTGCCGGGTCGCGCAGCGCGGGGACGAAGGGATAAGCGGCGTCGGAAATCATGAGCGGATGCAGAGCGTGCTGGATATGGGCGTGCTTCAGTCCACCGAAGCACCGGACAGGCGAACGATCTCGCCCCACTTCTGGCGGTCCTTCTTCAACACGTCGGCAAACGCCTCCGGCGAGCTGGGCGCCGGTTCCGCGCCCAGCTCGCGCATTTTTGCCTGCACGCCTGGCTCGCTAAGCACGCGCGTCAGGTCCTGGCTGATTTTCTGGGCCACCGCGGCGGGCACCCCGCGCGGCGCAAGCAGGCCGAACCATGGGCTGGCATCGAAGCCGGGGACGGGGCCCGCGGCGGCGACCGTCGGCACATTCGGAAGCGCCGACGAGCGCGCTGGCGTGGTCACGGCCAGCGGCTTGAGCTTGCCCGAGCGGATAAACGGCAGCGACGCCGGCAGGTTGTCGAACATCACGTCGACGCTGCCGCCCATCAGGTCGGCGATGGCCGGGCTGCTGCCCTTGTAGGCGACGTGGCTCATCTCCGTGCCGGTCATGCGCTGGAACAGCTCGCCCGCAAGGTGCGTGGAGGTGCCGTTTCCGGCCGACGCCATGTTGACGCGCTTCGGATTGGCTTTCAGGTAGGCGATGAACTCGGGCAGCGTCTGCACGCGCGCGCGTTCCGCAAACGCCGGCGAGAGCACCACCACGTTGGGTACGCGCGCCACCATCGCGACCGGCGCGAAATCGGCGTCGGCATCATAGGGCAGCTTCTTGTACAACGCCGGGTTGATGCCGAACTCGCCCACTGAGCCCATCAGCAAGGTGTAGCCGTCCGCCGTGGACTTGGCCGCCGTGCCGGTGCCGACGATGCCGCCCGCGCCGGGGCGGTTGTCGACCACCACCGACTGCTTCCATTGCGTGGCAAGTTGCTCACCGATCAGCCGGGCCACCATGTCAGTGGTGCCGCCCGGCGGGTACGGCACGATGATGCGCACCGGCTTGGCCGGGAACTCGAGCGCGCCGGCAATGCCGGGCATGGTCGCGCCGAATGCAAGGGCGCCGGCGGCGAGCGCGCTGAACAAGTGTTTCATGCAGTCTCCTGTCTACCTGATGGTTGTCGTTATGAGGTTGTCGCGATGACGATGCCGAGAAGAGGCGGCAACGCAAGGATCGAATGATTTCTCATCAACTCCAAGCTTTCAAGCGAGATTTCCGTATAGGATGATGACCTAAAATCATCAACTCAGCCCCCCGATGCGGCAACGACTCCCCAGCCTGTCCAGCCTGCGCGCCTTCGAGGCAGCCGCGCTGCACCTGAACCTGCGCCGCGCGGCGGCGGACCTGTTTATCACCGAGAGCGCGGTGTCGCGCCAGATTGCGTCGCTGGAAGGGCTGCTGGGCGTGCAGCTGTTCCACCGCGCCAACCAGCGCATCACGCTGACGGCGGCCGGCACGCTCTACAGCGGGCAGGTGCGGGAGTTGCTGCGCAAGCTGCAGCGCGACACGCTCGACCTGATGGCGCACGAGGGCGCGGGCGGCACCGTCGAGCTGGCCTGCGTGCCCACGCTGGCGGTCGAGTGGCTGATACCGCGGCTACCGGCCTTTTATGCGCGCCATCCGGGGATCGTCGTCAATATCAGCGCGCAGTCAGACATCTTCCTGTTCGACGGCACGCCCTACGACGCGGCGATTCACTTTGGCGAGGCCGTCTATCCCGGCGCGCGTGCCGACCGGATGTTTGACGAAGAATCGGTCGCGGTCTGCCATCCGGACTTCTTCGAAGGCAAAAAGCGGATCACCCCGCAGGACATCGCCCTGTCCCCGCTGCTGCACCTCGCCACGCGCATTCTCGGCTGGAAGCAATGGATGGAAGCGGCCGGCATCGACGACGTCAACGCCATGCGCGGTGCACGCTTCGACCACCACTCCATGGTCATCGCCGCCGCACGCACCGGGCTGGGCGTTGGTCTGGTGCCGCGCTTCCTCGTGGGGGAATACCTGGCAAACCGCCAGCTGGTCATGCCCGTCGCCCATTCGCAGCGCTCCACGAGCGCGTATCACCTGGTCTCGCCGGATACGCGGCCGATGAGCGAGGCGATGCAGCGGCTGCGCGAGTGGCTGCTGGAAGCAGCGGGCGAGTTTGCGACAAAACAGTCTGCGCCTGCGGACGATGCTGGCAACTAGCAAGCCGACGCACGCCGCAATTCACACCACCATTTCCAGACCCGGCGTCGGCCGGCGTTCCAGCAATGCGGCCAGCCTGCGCAGCGCAGCCGATAACTGCGCGCGGTCCTCCACGCCACCGAGCGAGATGCGGATGGCATTCGGCGCGTTGGGCCCCTCCCAGAAGGCGTCGGACGGCGTCACGCGCAGGTCCTCCGCCAGCGCGGCCCTGGTGAGCTGCTGCGCCGACCAGTGCTCGGGCAAGCGATGCCATGCGTGGATGGCGCTGGGCGGGAGCTGGCCGATCCCGCTCAGCCATCGGCTTGCCAGCGCGCATCTGGCCAACGCTTCGGTCCTGATGCCGTCGAGCAGCTGCATTGCCGAGCCATCGTGGATCCATTGGGTCGCCAGGGCGGCGGTCATCGGTGCCGCCATCAGGGCAAAAGCCCGCAGCGATGCCAGCAGATCGTCGCCGCGCCTGCCCTCGGGCAGCATGACATATGCGGTCCGCAGCCCCGGACTGAGCGTCTTGGACAGGGTCGAGACATAGTACGTGCGCTCGGGAGCGAAGCTGGACAGCGGCGGCGGCGCTGACGGCGTCAGCAGCCAGTAGGGATCATCCTCCAGCAAGGTGACATCACAGTGCGCCGCGGCCCTGGCAATAGCCTCCCTGCGTGAGGCCGGCATGGTGTGCGTAGTGGGATTCTGGGCTGTCGGATTGAGGTAGGCCAGCGTTGCACCGTCGGCACGGGCCGCTTCGAGGGCGTCGGGGAGCATCCCGTCGGCATCGACCTGCGCGATGATCACACGCCGCCCGAGTTGTGCCGCGGCCGCGCGAATGCCGGGGTAGGCCAGCGGCTCGCTCACGATCGCATCGCCAGGCCGGGTCCGGGCCAGGATCACGGCGGCCAGCGCAGCCTGGGCGCCCGGGCATACCACCAGCCGCCCAGTGGCGATGGGCCCGAATATCTGCGCGAGCCAGAGCGCTCCGGCCGACCGGTCGGCAGCACTGCCGCCGCCGAGCTGGTAGGTCATCAGCAGGTGCGGGTCGCTATGCAGCAGCACCTGCGACAGGCCGCGCCGCAACAGGTCCTGGAAATCCAGCCCCGCCGGTGGCGGCGGCACGTTCATGCTCATGTCGATCACCCGCGCCAGCTCCGCCCGCGGCGCGGCAATGAAGGTGCCGAGGGCCCCGCGGGCATCGATCAGATGGCGGCGCTTGGCCTCGTTGTAGGCACGCGTGACGGTGGTCAGGTCCACGCGGAGGGTCTTGGCCAGGCTGCGCTGTGGCGGCACGCGATCGCCGGTTACCAGCCGGCCTTCGCCGATCGCCCGCTCGATAAAGTCCACGATCTGCAAGTAGCGGGCACCGCCACCGATTGTGATCTCAAGATCCCATTTAGCACTGACATCGCTTCCTTGCATGGATTTCATCCCGTATATTTCTTCGATGTATGGGTTTTGTCTTGCATTAGCATGCCAGACATCACCGAGGGAATCCATACAAACCACGCCCGCGCGGGGCTGAGCCAGCACTTGAATCGGAGCGCGTGGCCGGGAGCCTTCGGTGATCCGTAACCAAGGTGTCCGAAATGCTCAAACCTATTGCCGGGCCGGCAGACAAGAATCGACAAGGCCCGCTCCCCCGCCCATCCCCCGGCTCGAAGCGCCGTCTTCCCACCCTGTTGCTGTGCGCCTGCCTGAGCGCCCTGCTGAGCGGCTGCAACCTCGAACTGCTCAACCCCAAGGGCAGCATTGGGGAACAGGAAAAGTCACTGATCCTGATCTCCCTGTTCGTCATGCTGATGGTCGTCATCCCCGTGATCGTCCTGACGCTGTGGTTCGCCTGGCGCTACCGCGAAACCAATACGAGCGCCCCCTATGCCCCCAAATGGGCGCACTCCACCAAGATCGAGGTCGTGGTCTGGGGCATCCCCTGCGTGATCGTGGCCTGCCTGGCTGTGCTGATCTGGGACTCGACGCACAAGCTCGATCCCTATCGGCCCCTGGAATCGCAGGTCAAGCCGATCCAGGTCGATGTAATCGCGCTGAACTGGAAATGGCTGTTCATTTATCCGGAATACGGCGTCGCGTCGCTGAACCAGCTTGCGATCCCGGTCGGCACGCCGGTCAATTTCCGGCTGACCGCGGAATCGATGATGAACTCGTTCTTCATCCCGCAGCTCGGCAGCATGGTCTACGCCATGGCGGGTATGCAGACGCGCCTGCACCTGATCGCCGACACCCCCGGCGTCTATCTCGGCCAGTCCGCCGCCTACAGCGGCCCCGGCTTCTCGGACATGCATTTCAAGACCCTGGCCACCTCGCGCGAGGAGTTCGATGCCTGGATCCAGGCTGCCCGCGCTTCGTCGCAGGCGCTCGACCTCAAGACCTACCGCACGCTTGAACTGCCCAGCAGCAAGGACCCCGTGACGCTGTACGCCGCCGTCGCGCCGAAGCTGTTCGACCAGGTCGTCGACAAATACATGCTGGCAAACGGCCAGATCTGCCGCGCGGACACCCCGGAATCTCTGCAGGCCTTCCAGCGCGTCCCGCCGGCGCCCGCTGGCCGCATGGAGCAATAAGAATGCTTGGAAAACTCAACCTGGACGCCATCCCTCTCCATGAGCCGATCATCATGGGGACGCTGGCCGTCGTGATCGTGCTGGGCATCGCACTGATGGGCGCCATCACGTACTACGGCAAGTGGAAGACCCTCTGGAACGACTGGATATGCTCGGTCGACCACAAGAAGGTCGGCGTGATGTACATCATCCTGGCGCTGGTGATGCTGCTGCGCGGCTTTGCCGATGCCATCATGATGCGCGCCCAGCAGGCGATCGCCTATGGCGATGCCGCGGGCTACCTGCCGCCGCACCACTACGACCAGATCTTCACGGCGCACGGCGTGATCATGATCTTCTTTGTCGCGACGCCGCTGGTGCTCGGCCTGATGAACGTGATCGTGCCGCTGCAGATCGGCGCGCGCGACGTTGCCTTCCCGTTCGTCAATTCGCTGAGCTTCTGGATGTCGGCAATGGGCGCGGTGCTGGTGATGATGTCGATGTTCGTCGGCGACTTCGCCGCCACCGGCTGGGTCGCCTACCCGCCGTTGTCCGAGCTGGGCTACAGCCCCACGCCAGGCGTTGACTACTACATCTGGTCACTGCAGATATCCGGGCTTGGCACCACGCTGACGGGCATCAACTTCATCGTCACGATCTTGCGCATGCGCGCGCCGGGCCTGAACCTGATGAAGATGCCGGTCTTCACCTGGACCGCCCTGATCACCAACATCCTGATCGTGGCGATCTTCCCGGTACTGACCGCCACGCTCGCCCTGCTCACCGCCGACCGCTACCTCGGCATGCATTTCTTCACCAACGAGCTGGGCGGCAACGCCATGATGTACGTGAACCTGATCTGGATCTGGGGCCACCCGGAGGTCTACGTGCTGATCCTGCCGGCGTTCGGCGCCTTCTCCGAGATCATCGCCACGTTCTCGCGCAAGCCCCTGTTCGGCTACAAGTCGATGGTGTACGCCACCTCCTCGATCGGCGTGCTGTCGTTCTTCGTCTGGCTGCACCACTTCTTCACCATGGGCTCCGGGGCGAACGTCAATGCCTTCTTCGGCATCATGACCTCGATCATCTCGATCCCCACTGGCGTCAAGCTGTTCAACTGGCTGTTCACCATGTACCGGGGCCGGATCCGCTTCCATACCTCGACCATGTGGACCATCGGCTTTATGGTGACGTTCGCGGTCGGCGGCATGACCGGCGTGCTGCTCGCCATTCCCGGCGCCGACTTCGTGCTGCACAACAGCCTGTTCCTGGTCGCGCACTTCCATAACGTGATCATCGGCGGCGTGCTGTTCGGTTGCCTGGCCGCGATCACCTTCTGGTTCCCGAAGGTGTTCGGCTTCAAGCTGAACGAGTTCTGGGGCAAGGTGTCGTTCTGGTGCTGGCTGACCGGCTTCTTCCTGGCCTTCATGCCGCTCTACGTGCTCGGCTTCAAGGGCATGACCCGCCGGATGAACCACTATGCCAACGTCGACTGGCATCCCTACCTGGTGGTGGCGCTGGTGGGTGCCTTCGTCATCGGCGCTGGCATCCTGGCGATGATCGTGCAGTTCGCGGTCAGTATCCGCGACCGCAAGCAGAACCAGGACCTGACCGGCGACCCGTGGGATGGCCGCAGCCTGGAATGGTCGACCGCCTCGCCCGCGCCGTTCTACAACTTCGCGCACGTGCCGCATATCACCTCGCTGGAACAGCACTGGGACGACAAGGAAGCCGGGCGCGCATGGCGCCAGCCGGCCCGCTACGAAGACATCCACATGCCCCGCAACACCTCGGCAGGCTTCATCGTGTCGGCGTTCGGGCTGCTGTGTTGCTTCGCGCTGGTCTGGCACATGTGGCTGGTGGCCGCCGTCGGCCTGGTCGGCGCCATCGCCACCTTCATCGTGCGCAGCTATGACCGCGACGTCGACTATTACGTGCCAGCCGCCGAAGTCGAGCGGATCGAGCGCGCGCGCTATGCACAACTGCAGGAAGCTGCCTGACCATGACTCCGACTCTCTCCCCTACCCTGCACCATCCCGGGCACGAGGCGGCCCACGACGCGGCGCACCACCATCACGAAGCCGGCGCGCACACTCCGCTGGGGTTCTGGCTCTACCTGATGAGCGACTGCCTGATCTTCGCGGTGTTGTTCGCCACCTTCGGCGTGCTGTCCGGAAACACGGCCGGCGGCCCCGGCGGGCGGCAACTGTTCGAGCTGCCGTTCGTGTTCGCCGAAACCATGGTGCTGCTGCTGAGCAGTTATACCTTCGGCCTGGCCATGCTCAGGCAGGGCGCCGACGACGCGCCGCGGATGATCCGCTGGCTGGCGGTGACCTTCGCGCTCGGCGCACTGTTCATCGCCATGGAGGTCTATGAGTTCGCGCACCTGTTGCATGAGGGTGCGGGCCCCGGCGTCAGCGCCTACCTGTCGGCCTTCTTCACGCTGGTCGGCACGCACGGGCTGCATGTCACGTCTGGCCTGCTGTGGCTTGCGGTGATGATCCACCAGATCAGGCATTTCGGGCTGGACGATATCGTGCGCCGCCGCCTGGCCTGCCTGAGCCTGTTCTGGCACTTCCTGGACCTGGTCTGGATCTGTGTCTTCACCTTCGTCTATCTGCGGGAGTTCGCATGAAATCGTCCCACCTTCATTCGGTGCATGCGGACCAGACGGCCGCGCACGGCAGCGTGCGCAGCTACACCATCGGACTGCTGCTGTCGGTCGCGCTGACGATGGCATCGTTTGCGGCAGTGATGACCGGATCCCTGCCAACGCAGGCCGCGATCGCGCTGGTCGTGGGCCTTTGTGTCGCGCAACTGCTGGTGCAGCTGGTGTACTTCCTGCATCTGGGCACCGGTCCCGGCCAGCGCGGCAACACCGCCATCTTTGCCTGTACCGGCTTCCTGATCGTCATCGTCGTGGCCGGCTCGCTGTGGGTGATGCACAACGCCGATATCAACATGATGCCGACCGACATGTCCATCGAACGGGCACGTGCAAAAGACTAGCGCTCGCGCGCAAGGAGGCTTTCCACCATGTATATCTATGACGCCATTGACCAGAAGCTCGTCGACGAACGCGTCGTGCAGTTCGCCGACCAAACCCGCCGCTTCCTGAGCGGCCAGCTCACCGAGGATGAGTTCCGCGTGCTGCGGCTGCAGAACGGCCTCTATATCCAGCGCCATGCACCCATGCTGCGCGTGGCGATTCCCTACGGCATGCTGGCGTCGCGGCAGTTGCGCAAGCTTGCGGAGATCGCGCGCCGCTGGGACCGCGGCTACGGGCACTTCAGCACGCGGCAGAACCTGCAGTTCAACTGGCCGCGGCTCGAGGATGCGCCTGCCATTCTCGCGGAGCTGGCCACGGTGCAGATGCACGCGATCCAGACCAGCGGCAACTGCATCCGCAATACCACCACCGACCACTTTGCCGGCATTGCGCCCGACGAACTGGTGAACCCGCTGGTGTGGTGCGAGATCGTCAGGCAATGGTCGATGCTGCATCCGGAGTTCGCCTTCCTGCCGCGCAAGTTCAAGATTGCCATCAGTGGCGCGCAGACGGACCGGGCCGCGGTTGGCGTCCATGACATCGGGCTGCAGGCCGTTGAACAGGACGGCCAGGCCGGCTTCAAGGTCTGGGTCGGTGGCGGCATGGGCCGAACGCCGATGGTCGGCAAGCTGATCAACCCCTTCGTCCCCTGGCAGGACCTGCTGACCTACCTGCAGGCCACGCTGCGCGTCTACAACCTGCACGGCCGCCGCGACAACAAGTACAAGGCGCGCATCAAGATCCTGGTGAAGGACCTGACCCCGGAAGTGTTCCGGGCGCAGGTGGATGAGCAGTGGCAACGCATTCGCGGGGGCCCGGACACCGTGTCTGAAGGCTTTGTCGCATCCATTGCCGAGCGCTTCACGATCCCGCCGTATGAGCCCGCGGCCGCCGACGAGCCGGACGAGTCAGCCGAACTGGCCAAGACTGACCGTGCCTTCCGCCTCTGGCTGAAAAGCAATGTGCATCGGCACCGGGTGCCTGGCTACGCAGCCGTCACGGCATCGCTGAAAGCCGCGGGCCAGGCGCCCGGCGACATCACTGCGGAGCAGATGGAAATCATGGCTGACCTGGCCGAGCGCCACGGCTTCGGCGAACTGCGCGTGTCGCATGAGCAGAACCTGATCCTTGCCGATGTCCGCCGCAGCGGCCTGCACGCCTTGTGGCAAGCGCTGGACGCTGCCGGGCTGGCCACGCCGAACGTGGGCCTGATTACCAACATCATCGCCTGCCCCGGGGGCGACTTCTGCTCGCTGGCCAATGCGGTCTCGATCCCTCTGGCACAGGCGATCCAGGAGCGCTTCGACGACCTCGACCATGTACACGACATCGGCGAGCTGGACCTGAACATCTCCGGCTGCATCAACTCCTGCGGCCACCACCATATCGGCCACATCGGCATCCTCGGCGTCGACAAGGCCGGCGAGGCCTGGTACCAGATCACCATCGGCGGCCGGCAGAACGGCGGCGACGGCCAACGCCGCCCGGATGGCGTGGCGGCCAGCGGCGCAGCCATCGGCCGCATCATTGGGCCGTCCTTTGCCCAGGAGCAGGTTCCGGATATGGTGGAGAGGCTGATCGAGACCTATTTGCTGCATCGGGACAGCGAAGCCGAACGCTTTGTCGACGTGGTTGGCCGTATCGGCATCGAACCCTTCCAGCGCGCGGTGTACCCGGACCCTGACAGCGGCGCGCGGCGAGCTCGCCAGGAGGCAGTAAATGCCTGACCATGACCATTGCGCCGGGCAGGACCGGCACAACGTCATCCGTGACGGACGACTGATCGCGGATGACTGGCTCGCTCACATCTGGGATGCGCAAGACGCCGACAACACCTGCCCGCCCGACGCGCCCGGCTACCTGGTGACACTGGAGAACTGGATCGCCCACCGCCAGCGATATCGGCTGCGACAGTATCCGCTCGCGGTCTACCTGTCGCCGGACGCGGAGCCTCAGACCCTGCTGGAACCTGGTGCCACGACCGTTGACCCGACAGGCATCGCGATCATTGCCATCGATTTCCCGGTCTACACGGATGGTCGTGGCTATTCGATCGCACAGCTGCTCCGTCACCAGCTAGGCTGGACCGGAGAGCTGCGCGCCGTGGGTGACGTGATGATCGACACCGTGCACTACCTGGCGCGTTGCGGTTTCAACAGCTTTGCGCTCAAGCCCGGGCACGACCCGGCAGCGGCGCTGCGCGCGCTGGCCACGTTCTCGTCGTCGTACCAGCGTAGCTATGGCCCGGCAAGCCGATAGCAAGCGCTGCCTGGCGCCGATACGAAAGATGCCCTCCCAGCCCAGCGCCAAGCCTGATAGCTTGTGGTCCGCTATCGCCGAACTCTCGGGCGAGCAACTGCATACGATTATCGATATCGCGCAGCTCTCACCGAAGGCGACGACGGATATGGCTTCGTTCCGGGCTCGCATTCTCGGTGTCTTCGGAAACGTCGCCGGTTTTGAAATCACACCGCCTTCGGAATCCATCCTGCAAGAGCTCTGGGAAAGGTATCGCTCCACACTCTCCACGCTCTAGCTGCGCGGATCATTCGGAAGATCGGCCCGACCCGGAGCGCGATGCCGCGCGTTCAAAAATTGGCTTCGATGGCCTTCCTGGCGCCCTCTGGCACCTCGTTCGGTATGACGCGGTGCGCGAGTATCGCGTAGCTCCGGGCAGCCGCCACTGCGGCGGGATTCACCAGCCGCTTCGGGCCGCCCAGCCACGCAAAATGATCTCTCCCGTCGTCACTCCGGAACCACGCGAAGTCGCCGATGGCGTCAAGGCCGCGCTTCACCATCTTCAGCAGCGCCAGGGCTTCCTCTGAAACCCCCAGGTGCCGCCCTGTGTCATGAATGACCGTGGCCAGGTTGCGGAGCTTGTTGGTCGAGGTGGTCTCGCCGTTTTCCTGGTCAGGTAACAGCTCGACGACCAGAATCCCCCTGTGCGCGGTGATGCGTGCGTGCTGCATAGATCCTCCCAACGGATGGTTGTCGCCTTGCGATCCTACGCATTGACCAAGCAAGTTCCTGGCCAGGCCATGCCAAAAGTGCAGCCTACCGCCCGTTTATGACATTACGCCCCGGCATTGGCTGCGCGAGCGGCGGTTGAGCGCGGCGCCGGTGCGGCGCTATTGGTCCGGTGTTGGCACCGGCCCGGCACTTCCCGAGGACTGTTGGGCCGCAAGCGACTCGCGAGGCCCAATCGCACCTGCACAACCCGCCACTCCCATGGCAAGGCGCTGGCCTATCCTTGCTATGGGAGGCTCCGCGCGGCGATCCTGCCGTCGGGCACAGGAATCGGCTGTTGGTCAATCCCGGCGGGAGGGCGGCATGCGCGCGTTGGTCTTCTGCTCTGTGCAGTTCCTGTTGGCGGTGACATGGACCCTCTATGTGGCCTTCCTGCCGCAGCTGGCCGCGCAGGCCGGCATCGCGCGCGCGCACGTCGCCTTGATCCTGCTGATGGACCAGTTGATCTTTGTCGCGATGGACTTCACGTTGGGCATCGCGGCCGACCGTGTCGCCAACGCAATGCGCAGGCTGGGAGGCTGGGTGCTGGGGCTGTCCGTCATCTCCGCGATGGCGTTCGTGCTGCTGCCCCGGGTAACTTCACCGGTGCTGCTGCTGGGCCTGACCGCGCTGTGGGCGGCCACCTCTTCGGCATTGCGCGCGCCGCCCATGGTGATCATTGCCCGGCGGCTGCCCGCGACCGCGTCGTCGTTCCTGGTGGGATGCTCGCTGCTCGGCGTCGGCCTTGCCGGAGCCGTGGCGCCGCTGCTGACCGCCCGGCTGCGCGATGCGTCGCCCATGCTGCCGTTCCTGGCCGCCAGCGCGGGGCTGGTGGTGGCCGTGGCCGCGCTGCGATGGATGGAATCCGGCCCGGCGCGCCACGATGCCGACGCCGTGCCCGCGCCGGCAGCCGGCGTTGCGCTCAGGCGCGTCTGGCTGCTCTTTGCCGCAGTCTGGGTGCTTGCGCTCGGCTTCCAGATCCACACCACCGTCAACTCCGCGCCGGCCTACCTGCGCTTTGTCACGGCTGCCGGGCTGGAGCGCGTGACGCCGGTGTTCTGGATTGGCTTCGCGCTGGGCGCGCTGCTGCCCGCGACATCGTTGCTGCGGCGCTATCCGCCCTATACGCTGCTGGTGACCGCCGCGGCCCTTGGCGCGCTGTCGTTGTTCGGCTTCACCGTGGCGGGCTCGCTCCGGACCATCCTCGCCGTGCAATGTCTTGCCGGCGGCCTGTGGGGAATCATGTTCGCCGCGACGGCCAATGCGGCGCTCGACGCCGGTCAAGTCGGCCGCGAAGGGATGTACACCGGGCTCGTATTTGCCGCCCTGGCGGTTGCCGCGTTCATGCGCATTGCCCTGGTGTCATCGGGCGCCAGCAAGACCGCCGTGCTGGCAAGCCTGCTGCCATGGCTGCCAGCCGTGGCCTGGAGTGCCGGTGCCCTGTTGCTGGCGGCTTTCCTGTCAGGAAACCTGACCTACCTGATGGCACGTAGACAGGTGCTGCGCCAGCAGGTCGGTTCCGGTTAGCGGGGCCTTCCCTTTCCTGGTCCGCTGCTTACCTATCTGGAGAATTCGAATGAAGATCGCTAGCGCAGTTTCCGCTCCGGTGGCCGGGGCGTTGATGTGCCTGTGCATCGGCACCGCACACGCCGCCGGCATGCAGGTGTCGTCCACCTCGTACGCCGAGGGAGCCACGATCGGCTCGCAGTATGCGCATGATGGCGTTGGCGGCGACCAGAAGCCCTGCGGTGGCAAGGGCGTGTCGCCGCAGGTCTCGTGGACGAAGCTTCCCGCGGGCGCGAAGTCTGTCGCCATCCTGATGTATGACATGGACGGCGTCGCCGGTCTCGGGGTCTCGCATTGGGTCGCCTACAACATTGCCGCAAATCGCGGCCAGCTGAAGGAAGGCGAAGGCAAGGCGGACGGGCCAGGCATCACGGTCGGCAAGAACGTGCGTGGCGAGGCAACGTACCGCGGCCCCTGCGCGCCAACCGGCGAGGCGCCCCACCACTACGTCGTCACGGTCATCGCGACGGATCTGGCGCCGAACCTGCCTGCGGGCATGACGCGCGAGGAACTGATGGCTGCGCTCAAGGGGCATGCCCTGGAGGCACAGAGCTTTGTCGGACGGTTTGGGCGTTGAAGGGCGCGGCGTGTCCCGGTGCGGTAGTGCGGCGTCGGGTAGCCGGCCGGATGCAAAATCAGCGCCGCATGATTGCCACGATCGAATCCAGCCGGGTTCTGTCACAGGCCAGCGCCATGCCGTCCGCAAACACCGGCTGCGCCAGCCGTGTCAGCACATCGCCCGGCGGTGCCTCCACCACCAGCCTGGCGCCATTGGCGTGGGCCAGCAACATGGTTTCATGCCAGCGCACTGGCGTCGCCATGTTCTGCGCGAGATCCTCCGCGATTCTGCGTGGATCGCGCAGTTCGCGCGCCTTGCTCGCACTGAAGTAGCGCAGCGCAGGCGCCGAAATCGCCACCCCCTGCATGGCTTCGCCCAGGGAGCGCGCGGCGTCAGCCAGCAGCGGACAGTGCGACGGCACGTGGATGGCGACCGGCCTGGCCGCCTGCGCACCAGCCGCCAGCGCCAGCGTCGACACTTCCGCCAGCGCCGACAGCTTGCCCGCGATCACAATCTGCGTGGGGGCGTTGAAATTGGCCAGGTACACCGGTTGCTGCGGCGTGCAGACCTGCGCCACCAGCGGTTCAAGCCGGTTCCGGTCCAGGCCGAGGATCGCCGTCATGCCATAGCCATGCGGAAAGGCCTGCGCCATCAACTCCCCGCGCAAACGCACCAGCCGCAACGCATCGGCAAAGTCCAGCACACCTGCGGTCACCGCCGCCGCATAGGCGCCGATGGAGAGACCGGCCACCGCGTCGGCGCGGGCGTCATGCGCGGCCAGGCAGCGCGCCATGCCCACGCCCGCCGTCAGCAGGCAAAGCTGGGTCCATACCGTGGACTGCAGGCTTGCCGGCGTATCCATCTCCGCCGCCGGCACTTGCAGCACGTCTTCCGCCTCGGCCAGCACCGCTGCCACCGCGGCATGCGCGGGCAGGTCCTTCAGCATGCCGGTCCGCTGTGTGCCCTGGCCGGGGAAGGTAAGCAGGACATTCATGCCGTGGGTTGCCAGGGATCGTCGCACAGCCGCGGGCCGTGATCCGTCTTCAGCAGCACCTTGCCGCCGCTGCGCAGGCGTTCCAGCAGCGAGAAGCCACCAAACGGGGTCGCGACCTGTATATCGAGCCTGGCCGGCGCGGCGCGCTGCAGCTCGGCCAGCAGGTCCAGATGCGGGGCCGGGAGGGGTTGTGCGGCCTGCACGACGAGGTCAAGGTCGCTGTCGGCACGCAGCACGTTGTGCGGACAGGCGAGCGAGAAGCCGGCGCTGCCCGTCACGCCCCACCGGATACCGGCGGCGTCGAGCCAGTCGGCGATGGCCTCGAGCGCGAGGATTGCTGGCAGGGCCGCCAGCTCCGGCCGCCGCCGCCATGCACGCTGCGCGGCCAGGTCCATCGGCGTGACAATCTTGCGGATCGCCGCGGGCGTGATCCAGGTGCCGAAGCGTTCCGCGCGCGTGCGGCCGCGCAGCCCGACGGGGACTGCGCCAGGCCGGCGGCCGTCGCGCCGGACGACCAGCGGGGTCTCGCGCAGCGCTGGCAGGCAGACCCATTCCGGCAAGGCGTCGCGGCCCAGGTCGCTTGCCGGATCGCCCAGCCAGACCAGGTCGTGTGGCGCGGGGGTCGCCGTGTTCAGGCTTGCCATTGCCGCGACAGGCAGTCACGCACTGCAGCCGACGCCTTGCGGTTTGCGCCCGCCAGCCGGCCGGACAGTCCGTGCGCCGGGTCGCGTCGGATCTCCGCCAGCGCAGAAAGGATGGTGTCGCGCGCCAGGTGCACATCGGCCGGCACCGGGGCACTTGCCGACTCGACGTCGATCAGCCGCCACAGGATGCCCAGCGTGGCGAAGTTTTCGATGTCGTAGGCCATCGGCGGAACCGTCGACGCCAGCGCTTCGAGGTCCTCGACTGTGCGCATGGTGACCCTGGCGGCGGCCTCCTTGCCCATCGCATGCACCAGCACGCCCTCGTCATTGAGCGCGATGATGCGGTTGGCCTGGTAGCCGTGCGCGAGGAAGGCTCCCGACATGGCACGCCCGACGATCAGCGCCACCACCGGATGGCCGGCCAGCCGCGCCTCGGCATAGGCAGCGACAGCGCCGGCCAGCGCCTGGTGGATGCCGAGCGCTTCTTCGCGCCGGCCGTAGGCCTGGCTGGGCGTATCGACGATCGCCACGATGGCGCGCTTGACCGGCAATTCGCGGTCTGCTTCGATCGCTTCGCGCACCGCGCGCGCCAGCGACCAGCCTTCGAGCAGACCGGCCTCGCCATGACGTGCCCGCGGGAAGCGGCTGTCGGCGTCAGGCACCAGCGCGATCCAGCGAACCGCGGTCCCCGCCAGTTCGCCGTCGGCAACCAGCACTGAGTCCGGCAGCCCCGGCTGGATCCGTGCCGCGGGCGCCAGTGCCTGCAGCCAGCGTTCACCGCGGCTGGGTTCGCGCGCGGTAGCGGTTTGGGTTGGTGAGTTCATGCGTCGGTCCCCCGTTGCAACAACGCCTGGACATCGGCCGGCGTGGGCTGCGCACTGGCGTCGTACGCCTGCAGCGCGGCCAGGTATTGGGCGTATTGTTCACTGCGATGGCTTCCCGCGACCGGGCCGCGCAACAGTTCGGCGACCTGCCTGCGCGTCGCGTCGCAGTCGTCATCGACATACGCATCGGCGAAGCCGGTGGCAACGCGCTGCGTGCCGCCGGTGAAGCTCCAGATAAAGGGCCGGTCACGCGAGTCGTACTCGGCGATGCCCGCCTCCTGCTCGATCACGGCCGGACCGTTCAGGCCAAGGCGCCCTTCCTGCGTCATCACCAGCGCGGTACACAGGCCCGCGGCAATCGACATGCCGCCGAAGCAGCCCACCTGCCCCGCGATCACGCCGACCACCGGCTGGTAGCGGCGCAGGTCGACGATGGCCGCATGGATCTCGGCAATCGCGGCCAGGCCGAGATTGGCTTCCTGCAGGCGCACGCCGCCGGTCTCCAGCAGCAGCACTGCGCGCGTCGGTTGACCGCGGCGGTTGTCCTCGGCGGCCAGCTCCAGTGCACCGGCAATCTTGGCGCCGCCGACTTCGCCCATGCTGCCGCCCTGGAAGGCGCCTTCGATGGCCAGCACCACCACCGGCATCCCGTCGATGCGCCCCTTGGCGACCACCACGCCGTCATCGCTCTGCGGCACCACACCCTGCGGCGGCAGCCACGGCGACTGCAGGCCGTCGAACGGCCCCGCCAATTCGCGGAAGGTGCCCGGGTCCAGCAACGCACGAGCGCGCTCGCGTGCCCCCAGTTCGATAAAGCTGTTGCGCGCCAGCAGTTCCGCCGTGTTCATGCGCCCTCTCCTTGTTGGGGGTCGCCCAGCGCCTCGAAAGCCTCCGCCAGGCGCATGCCGACCACGCCCGGCGTGGCGCCGAAATCGTGGATGCGGATCTGCATCGACGCGCGCGGCTCGGCGGCGAAGACGCGCGCGAGCTGCGCATCCCAGACACGGCCATAGCCATTGACCGAAGTGGTGATCTCAACCGTGGTCACGCCGCCGCTGCCGGGCTCGACCAGCACCTCGAGGTCGCCCGACCCCACCACGCCCACCAGCACGCGCGCCCTGGCAGGCTGCCCCGCCGGAAATTCAAATCGCAGTTGTTCCATCAAAGTCCCCTGAATTGTTGCCCATCGAGCCCTGCGACAGCCGGTCGAGGAAGATCGTCGCGGCCAGCAAGTCCGCAGCGCCGCCCGGCGAGGCGCGCTGCGCCAGCATGCCGGCGTCCAGGCTGCGCAGGTGCCGCCGTCCCACCACCGTGCCCGCGCCACCGGCGGCGAGCACCGCCTTTGCGCCGGTCTGCATGTAGTCCAGGCCCTTGCGCCCCGACCTCGCCAGCACACAGGTATCGTCCAGCTCGCTCATCAACGCCAGCAGCGCATTGAGACGTGCCGTGGATTCGGTGTCGCCGCGCGCGCGGCTGCGTTGCAGGGCCGGCAGCGCCAGCCGCATCACGTGCGGGAACCCTGCCCGTGCCTGCGCCCGCGCACCGCCAACGCCGTACGCCAGGCAGGCGAGCTCGCCCTTGTTGCCGGTAACCACCGGCCGGTGGCGGTCGGGCAGCGCGGCGATGGCACCCGCCGTGGCACTGATCGCCGCGGCATTGGCGGGCTGCCCGGCGGCGCCGAGCTGTCCTGCGGCGCCGACCAGCAAGCCGATGCACCAGATGGCGCCGCGATGCGTATTGACACCGCCGGTGGCGGACAGCATCACCGCCTCTGCCTCGCGGCCGAGCGCGCCCAGTTGCTCGCGCAGCCCATACCCGACGCGCGGCGCCTGCAGGCCGGCATCGGCCATGGCCGCGAACGACGGGCCCAGCGAGTGCGCTGAGCGCAGCATCAGCGGCAATGTCAGGTCGGCATGCGCGCCGCTGCCACGGCTGTCGACCAGGCCAGGCTTGGGCGACAGCCGTGCTTCTTCCACGATCGCGCTGACCGCCAGGCCAGCGAGTGCCTGGGCGCGCGGAACGGCCGCCGGCTGGTGCCGGTGCTGCGCCGGCGTGTGCAGGATCCTTGCTGCTGCGCTCGCCATTACCAGCTCCGGAAGCGGGCGGGCGGCGCGTACAGCCCGCCGGACCAGTCCACCAGTTCGGCCATGCTCTTGGCCGCCAGCAGGCTGCGCGTGGCCTGGCTGCGCTGCACACCCAGGTCTTCGGGCAGCGCGATCAGGCCGTCGCTTCGCATCCGGCGCGTGGTGGCAGGATCATGCTTCATGCCGATCGGCGTGACGCCTGCCACCGCGGCGATCATCCGGCGCCGCTCTTCCAGCGATTGCGCCTTGTACAGGTAGGCGATGCCTTCCTCGGTCAGCACGTGCGTGACGTCGTCGCCGTAGATCATCACCGGCGCCAGCGGCATGCCGCTTTCGTGCGCGACGTCGACCGCGTCCATCGATTCCACGAAGGTGGGCTTGCCACCCGCCTGGAAGGTCTCAACCATCTGCACCACCAGCTTGCGGCCGCGCGCGAGCGGGTCGTCCGTCTCGATCAGATCCAGCCATGCCGGCGTCGGATGCCGGCGCCCGCCAGGCTGGTGCCCCATGTTGGGCGCGCCGCCAAAGCCGGAAAGCCGCCCGCGCGTCACTGTGGACGAGTGGCCGTCGCCGTCGATCTGCAGGGTCGATCCGATGAAGAGGTCCACCGCGTACTGGCCGGCAAGCTGGCAGAACGCGCGGTTCGAACGCATCGAACCATCCGCACCGGTAAAGAAGACATCCGGCCGCGCGGCGACATAGCCCTCCATGCCCAGTTCGCTGCCAAAGCTGTGCACGCTCTCGACCCAGCCGGTCTCGATGGCGGGGATCAGCGTCGGATGCGGGTTGAGGGTCCAATACTTGCAGATCTTGCCCTTCAGACCCAGCGACTCGCCGTAGGTCGGCAGGATCAGCTCGATCGCCGCGGTGTTGAAGCCGATGCCATGGTTGAGCGACTGCACCTGGTGGCGCTCGTAGATGCCGCGGATCGCCATCATCGCCATCAGCACGTGGACCGGCTTGATCAGGCGCGGGTCGCGCGTAAACAGCGGTTCGCAGAAGAAAGGCTTGTCCGCCTGCACCACGTAGTCGATCCAGGAGCCGGGCACGTCCACGCGCGGCAGGCCGGTGGGGTCGTCGACGATCTCGTTGACTTGCGCAATGACCAGCCCGTCGCGGAAGGCCGCGGCCTCTACCAGTGCCGGCGTGTCCTCGGTGCTGGGGCCGGTGTAGAGATTGCCCTCGCGGTCGGCCTTGTAGCCGGCGATCAGCACGACGTTGGGGACCAGGTCCACGTACAGCCGCGCATAAAGCTCGATATAGGTGTGGATCGCGCCCACTTCGAGCTGGCCGTCCTCCAGGAACTGCGAGATGCGGATGCTCTGCGCGCCGGCGTACGAGAAATCCAGCTTGCGCGCGATGCCGCGCTCGAACAGGTCCAGGTGTTCCACCCGGCTGACGCTCGGGATGATCATGTGGAGTGCATTCACACGCGCGGGATCGACCTGTGCCAGCGAGCGCGACAGAAAGTCGGCCTGCTTCTGGTTGTTGCCCTCCAGCACCACGCGGTCGCCCGAAAGCAGCACTGCCTCCAGGAAGGGCACGATATCGCTGGTCGGCACCAGCTTGCCCTGGGCAATGGCGGCGGCGTTCTGCTTGCGGCGCGCCTTGGCTTCCCTGCGGGTGTTCCATTGGCGGCCTGTGCTGGTGGTGGTCATCGCATCTCCGGGCTGACGTCTGTCTGATGTGCCCACCTTAAACAGGCGGCGCTCACCGAACAATCACGTTGGGCGGAGAACCATTACGCTGGCCGGAAGCAAGGCCTGAAGCGCGGCCGGACCCAGCCTCGGCGTCCTATGGCTCCGCGTCGCGCATGGCCATGCGGCACACCGCGGCCAGCGCCAGCAGGTTGGGATCGCGCTCGCGGCGGCGCAGGAAGCTCAGGCCGATGGTCTGCTTGATGTCGTATTCGCCGGCCAGTGGCACGAACGCCACGTTGCGCGAATACACCCCTTTCACCCGCCCCGGCAAAAGCGTGTAGCCGATGCCACCACCCACCAGGTTCATCAATGAGAAGATATCGCCGACTTTCATCACCACGTTTGGCGTGAATTGGGCAATGCGGAAGGCCTCGACAAAGCCGTGATAGGTGACGAAGCCCTCGCTCAATGCCACAAATGGCTCGTCGCGGCAGGCTCGCAGGTCGACCGCCGGCATCGAGGCGTAGGGCGAGTCGGCAGGCGCCGCAAAGAAGATATCGTCCTCGAACAGCGGGATCGACTCGATCTCCGGATCGGGCTCGGGCACGGCCATCAACGCGGCATCGATCGAGCCCTGCTTGAGTTTGTGCAGAAGGTCCGCATTGGAGCCCAGCACCAGTTCAGTCTGCATTTCCGGGCGCCGCAGCTTAAGCCCGATCACGATCCTGGGCACGGTCTGGACCGTCAGCGAGTAGAGCGAGCCGATCTTGAGCTGGTCGGCCGAATAGCCGGCGGCCTCGCGCGTGGCGCGGATGCCGTCGGCCATGGCCTTGAGCACTTCCCTTGCCGTATCCGCCAGCACATAGGCCGCATCGGTCGGGATCAGGTTGCGGCCCTCATGCCGGAACAGCGCGCAGCTCGTGCCCTCTTCCAGCGAATGCAGCGCACGGTGCACGCTGACCGTGCTGGTGTCCAGGATCTCGGCCGCCTTGGCCAGGTTGCCGGATTCCATGAACGCCAGCAGGGCTTCGAGTTTGCGGAAGGTGATCTCTTCGCCAATGCGGATTCTCATGGTTCTGGGCTCGGGTGTGGGGGCGGCCTCCTATCTTAGCCGCGTGGCGGCCAGTTCGCATGGTTAGTGGACTAACTGGCTTGGCCGAGCGATCGCGACCGGAATTCAGAGCACAACGAAGATAAACCACAGCACGACCGGCGCAATCACGGTCACCAGCGCGCCATAGACCATCAGCTTGCGGAAGAAGGCCTGCCGGTCCACGCCCTGTGCGTTGGCCAGTACCAGCGCACCGTTGGTCGAAAACGGGCTCACATCCACGATCGTCGAAGACACCGCCATCGCCGCGATAAAGCCGATCGCGCTGACGTCGGAGCCTTGCTGCAGGAACGGCACGGCAAGCGGGATCAGCGAGCCGAGCACCGCGGTTGACGATGCAAACGCCGACACCACCGCACCCACAAAGCACAGCAGCAGCGCCGCCATCAGCGGCGAGGTCAGGTGGGCCACGCTATGGCCGACGAAATCGATTGTGCCCATCTTGTCCATCACGCCCACAAAGGTGCTGACGCCGACGATCAGCATGATCTCGGGCCACGACACCTGGCCCAGCGCGCGCTTCTGCAGCTCCGGTGCCATCAGCGTGAGCAACAGCGCGATGGTCAGCGAAACGAAGCCGATATCGAGCTTGAAGTAGAGCGTGAGGACGGCCAGTGCCACCAGGCCGGCCACGGTCAGGTACTGGTAGAGGCCGGCCGGCGCCTCGGCGGTGCTGGCGGCATCGCCCTCGAGCATCGATCCGCGGTCGCGCGCCATCGTCTTCCGCTCTTCCATGCCGGCCTCGGCCTCGGCATCGCCATAGATCTGCGCGCCCTGTGCCGGCACGGTGTGTGCACCGAAGGGTTGGCCCATGGCCAGCACACCGTCGGCGACCACCTGCGGCGCTGCCGCCGCCGGCGCCGCTTGCCGCATCAGGCGCAGGCCGCCGAATGCGACGAACAGTCCCGCGGCCACGGCAAGGTTGACACCCAGGCTGGCAAAGGCCGTCGCCATCTCGTTCAGCGGCAGCCCCGCCTTCTGCACGATCTTGTTGGTGATGCCGCCATAGATGCTGATCGGCGAGAAGCCGCCGCCCTGCGCACCGTGGATCACCATCAGGCCCATCAGCAGCGGGTTGATGCCGTAGCGCGCGGCAAAGCCCAGCGCGATCGGCGCGATGATTGCCACCGCTGCCGGGCTGACCGCGCCGACCGAGGTCAGCACCGCCGCGATCATGAACATGATCCACGGGATCGCCGCGATCCGGCCGCCCACGGCGCGCACCGCAAGCCGCACCAGCCAGTCGATGGTGCCGTTGTTCTGCGCCACGGCGAACAGGTATGTGATGCCGACCAGCGTCAGGAACAGGTCGGCGGGGAAGCCGGCCAGGATAGCCTTGGCCGGCATGGCGGCAACCAGGGTGCCGACCAGGAACGCGCCGACAAAGGCCAGCGCGCCCATGTTGATGGGCAGGACCGTGGCGATGACGAACATCAGCCCCAGGACAGAGATGGAAATCAGGTGTTGCGACATAGCGGCTCCGTCGCGGCAGGCGCGCCGGGGCGCCCATCGCTTGGTAGGAATTGCGTGGGATTGGTTTTCGGCTGGAACTGCCGAAGGTGATGCGCCGCTACGGCAAGGTGTGGAAGGGGTAGGCCGTCACATGCGTCTCCTTGTGGATAAGGCCTCGCTTGAATGCTTCAAGTCGGCGCCATTTTTGAGTCTTGCTTTTGAGCCAAGAATAAGGTGGCGGACAATGAGCATCAATTAAGGTGCGAGGGCAATCCTTACGGAGACCGGAATAGCATCGGGAGCGCCAGACGGATCACAGTACATCGGTGGCAAGGCAGGCGCGCCAGGCCGGGACCATTGCCTAATCCGAAAACAAGCCGACGAACTGGTCGCGCAGCCACTGATTCGCCGGATCGCGATGATACCGGGCATGCCAGAACAGGTTGATCTGGATTTCCGGCAACGCGAACGGATGCTTGACGTACCTGAGCCCGAAGTACTTGGCGCATCGCTCCGCAAACGTCCAGGTCACCGTGGCTACCAGGTCGGTGGTGGCAATGATGTCCGCCAGTGCGACGAAATGGGGGACACGCAGCCGGATCTTCCGCTGCACGCCGTGCTGGGCGAGGATCTCGTCGACCCGGGCATGCCCCGTCCCCGCCGCCGTGACCACGATGTGCTCTGCCGCTTCGAAGTCGCGCATGCTGACCGTCTTCTTGTCCATGGCATGACCGGGCCGGAACAGGCAAACGTATTGCTGGCGAAATAGCCGCCGCTGAAAGAACGCAGTGCCGAGTTCAGGAAGATGGCCAACCGCCAGGTCGATCTTTCCCTGGCTCATCTCCGCCGCCAGGTCCACTGCCGTATTGCGCACGGTCGTCACCGTGACGCCCGGGGCGCGATCGCCAAGCGCGCCCATCAACGGCGGGATGAAGTACACCTCGCCGATATCCGTCATGGCGATGCGGAAGGCGCGCGCGCTGCGCAGCGGATCGAACGACACCTTGTGGCTGAGCGCCGCCTGCAGCGACTCCAGCGCATAGGCAACCGGTTCCGCCAGTTCCTCTGCAAGGGGTGTCGGCAGCATGCCCTTGCTGCTTCGCACAAACAGCGGGTCACCGAACAAGGTGCGCAAGCGGGCCAGCGCGTTGCTGACCGCGGGCTGGCTGAGATTCAGGGTCTTAGCGGCACCGGAAACGGTGCCCTGCCGCAGCAGGTTATCGAACACGACCAGCAGGTTCAGATCGACGTCCTTGAGCTCCATCGCGCCGCCTCTTATTGATTTGGTGAATATTTACTATAGCCAGGATTCTATTGGTTAATTTTCCTCCGTGCACCATGATCCTTCCCAGACGAAGAGACATAGCCGGAGACAAGCATGGCAATCGACTCCCAACAAGCCGGCCCGGTCTGGGCCGACGACAGCATCAGCCGCATCCCGTTCCGCGTGTATACGGATGCGCAGCTATACCAGCGTGAACTCGAACGCTGCTTCTACCGCGGTCACTGGAACTACGTCGGGCTCGAGGCGGAGATCCCGAATCCCGGCGATTTCAAGCGCACCACGCTTGGCGAGCGCTCCGTGATCCTGGTGCGCGACCAGGACGGCGAGATCAACGTCGTCGAAAACGTGTGCGCCCATCGCGGCATGAAGTTCTGCCGGGAGCGCAGCGGCAACCGTAAGGATTTCCATTGCCCCTACCACCAATGGAACTATGACCTGAAGGGCAACCTGCAAGGCGTGCCCCTGCGTCGCGGGGTCAAGCAGGACGGCAAGGTCAACGGCGGCATGCCCGCCGACTTCAAGCCGCAGGAGCACGGGCTCACGCAACTGAAGGTCGCGACGCGTGGTGGGGTCGTGTTTGCCTCGTTCGACCATGAGGCTCCCTCACTCGAGGAATACCTCGGGCCGGACATCCTCGGCTACTTCGACCGGCTCTTCAATGGCCGCAAGCTGAAGGTCCTCGGCTACAACAAGCAGCGCATTCCGGGCAACTGGAAGCTCATGCAGGAGAACATCAAGGACCCCTACCACCCCGGCCTGCTGCATACCTGGTTTGTCACATTCGGCCTCTGGCGCGCCGACAACAAGGCACGCCTCGTGATGGACCCGCACTTCCGGCATGCCGCGATGGTGTCGACCCGCGGCCAGGGCGGCAAGAGCGACGTGACCTCCGGTGTGTCCAGCTTCAAGGACCAGATGGCGCTGCACGACGACCGCATCCTCGACATCGTCCACGAGCCGTGGTGGGGAGAGCCGACCGCCGTGATGATGACGGTGTTCCCGAGCGTGATCTTCCAGCAGCAGGTCAACTCGGTGTCCACGCGCCATATCCAGCCCCATGGGCCGGATTCCTTCGATTTCGTCTGGACGCATTTCGGCTTCGAGGACGACACCGAGGAGATGACGCGGCGCCGCCTGCGCCAGGCGAATCTCTTCGGCCCCGCCGGCTTCGTGTCGGCCGACGACGGCGAAGCCATCGAATGCTCGCAGGAAGGCTTCTCCCAGAAGCCCTGGCATCGCGTGCTCGCCGAACTGGGCGGCAAGACCGCGGAGAACACGGACCACATGGTGACCGAGACCCTGATCCGCGGCATGTACGCCTACTGGCGCAAGGTGATGGAGGTCTGATGCCATGAACTTCACTGACTACTACGCCCTGCTCTCCCTGCTCGCCGACTACACCAGCGCCGTGGACAACGGCGACTGGGACCGCTGGCCCGAGTTCTTCACCGAAGACTGCCTCTACCGGGTCCAGCCCCGCGAGAACCACGAGCGTGGCTTGCCGCTGGCGACGCTCTCGCTCGAAAGCAAGGGCATGCTCAAGGACCGCATCTACGGTATTCGCGACACCCTGTTCCACGATCCCTACTACCAGCGCCACATCGTCGGCGCGCCACTGATCAGGGAGGCCGACGGCGACAGGGTCGTGGCCGAGACCAACTACGCGGTGCTGCGCACCAAGCCGGACCAGATGACCGATGTCTACAACGTAGGCCGCTACCTCGACATCATCGTCCGGACGCCGGCGGGCTTGCGCTTCGCCTCGCGCATCTGCGTATTCGATAGCGAGATGATCCCCAACTCGCTGATCTACCCAATCTAGTCTCTATCAGGAGTCATTCATGACCGAAAGCTGGATCGAGGCAGCGCTGCTGTCCGACGTCCCGCAGGACGATGTCATCGCCGTGGCCGTGCAAGGCCAGGAGATCGCCTTGTACGGCGTGGACGGCGACGTCTACGCGACCGACAACATCTGCACGCATGGCCATGCGCGCCTGTGCGAAGGCTTCCTGGAGGGACATGAGATCGAGTGCCCGCTCCACCAGGGCAGGTTCGATATCCGCAGCGGCGCTGCGAAGTGCGCCCCGCTGACCGAGAACATTCGTACCTACCCGGTTCGGATCGACGGCGACAAGGTGTACCTCGACCTCGGCTGAGAGGCCGCGTCACCAACCAGAGGAGACAGGCATGGATTCCAAGCGCTCAGACACCGCGACTGCCCTAGCGCCAACCGCCACCATCGTCATCATCGGTGCCGGCCAGGCTGGCGGCTGGGCCGCCCAGACGCTGCGCAACGAGGGCTTCACCGGCCGGCTCGTGCTGATCGGCGACGAGGCCCATCCACCGCATGAGCGGCCGCCCTTGTCCAAGGCCGTGCTGGCCGGCGAGGCCGCGCCCGCCAGCACGTGGCTGCTCAAGCCCGAGGCGTTCGCAGCGCTTGGGCTGGAGTGGTGGCTGGACACGCGGGTCACCCGCATAGACCGGGCCGCCAAGCGCCTGGAGACAGCCAATGGAGAGCTGCTGTCTTACGACAAGCTGATCCTGTGCACCGGCGGCAGGGCCCGCGCGCTCACCGTCCCGGGCGTCGACACGGCTGCCGTGCATACATTGCGCACGATTGGCGATGCCCTGGCCCTGGCACCGGCGTTGCGGCCCGAGCGCAGCATCGTGGTGATCGGCGGTGGCTGGATCGGACTCGAAGTCGCGGCCACGGCGCGCCGCAAAGGTGCCGACGTGACCGTGCTCGAAGCGCAGAGCCGGCTGTGCGAGCGCACCGTGCCGCCGGAAGTCTCTGAACACCTGCTCGGGCTGCATGCCTCGCATGGCACCCGTGTCATGCTCGGCGCCAACATCGCCGGCATCGCCCCCGGTACCGGCGGCCGGTCCGTCGTGACGCTGGCCGATGGCAGCACGCTGGCTTGCCACGCCATCGTTGCGGGTGTCGGTCTCGTGCCGAACGACGAGCTTGCCCGGGAAGCCGGGTTGGAGTGCGACGGCGGCGTGGTCGTCGACGCAGGTTGCCGCACCTCCGACCCCGACATCTTCGCCGCGGGCGACGTCGCGGTCACGCCCAACCCGTGGGCCGGCCGGCGCCTGCGGCTGGAATCCTGGCAGAACGCCCAGGAACAGGGCATTGCCGCCGCGCGCGCGGCGCTCGGTCTCGCGGTCGACTATCAGCCGCTGCCGTGGTTCTGGTCAGACCAGTACGGCATGAACCTGCAGATCCATGGCATCCCCCTTCCCTCGCACCGCGTGGTGGCACGCGGCACGCCCGGCGCGGACAGCTTCGTGCTGTTCTACCTCGACGGCGATGTGGTCAAGGCCGCGCTCGGGTCCAACGCCGCGCGCGACCTGCGCTTCGCGCGCCGCCACATCGAGCTGTGCAAGCCGGTCGATGCCAGCCGCCTTGCCGACCCGAGCGTGCCGATGTCCAGGCAGTAAGCCCAACCATAAGAACAGACCGACCGGAGACAAGCCCTCATGCAGCAAATCGATATCCACAAGCTGGCCGACGCCGCCCGCTTCAACCGCTTCCATGCGCTCGTGCTGTTCTGGTGCGCACTCATCATCATCTTCGACGGCTATGACCTCGCGGTCGTGGGTATCGCGCTGCCTTCGATCATGAAGGACCTTGGCGTCGCCCCGACCCAGGCGGGGCTCATGGTCAGTTCCGCGCTGTTCGGCATGGTATTTGGCGCGATCTTCCTCGGCACCATTGCAGACAGGATCGGCCGCCGCTGGACAATCGCGATATGCGTGGCCCTGTTCAGCGTCTTCACCGCCGCGGCCGGACTGGTCAAGGACCCGCTGCTGTTCAGCATGGCCCGCTTCCTGGCCGGGCTCGGCATCGGTGGCGTGATGCCGAATGTGGTCGCGCAAATGACCGAGTACGCGCCGAAGAAGATCCGGGCGACCCTGGTCACCGTGATGTTCAGCGGCTATGCCGTGGGCGGGATCCTGGCGGCGCTCCTCGGCAAGAGCCTGATCGAGGCCTACGGCTGGCAGTCGGTTTTCCTGGCGGCCGGCCTGCCTGTGCTCCTCATTCCTGTCATTCTCAGGTCGCTGCCCGAATCGATGCCCTTCCTGCTGGCCAGGGGCGATGACGAAGCGTTGCGGCGCATCGTCTCCAAGCTTGCACCGGAGCAACGGTGGTCGGCCACCGACCGCTTCGCCGTGCCGGCGCAGGACAAGGCGGCCAGCGCACCGATCCGGCACCTGTTCCACGAGGGCCGTGGCTTCAGCACCATCATGTTCTGGATCGCGTTCTTCATGTGCCTGTTCATGGTGTACGCGCTCAGTTCATGGCTGACCAGGCTGATGGCGGGCGCCGGTTACAGCCTGGGTTCCGCGCTGACGTTCGTGCTGGTCCTCAACCTCGGCGCGATGATCGGCGCCGTGGGTGGCGGCTGGCTCGCCGACCGATACCACATCAAGTACGTGCTCGCCGCCATGTACGCGCTGGCCGCGGTTTCGATCACGCTGCTCGGATTCAGGATGCCGACTGAGCTGCTATTCGTCGTGGTGGGCTTGGCCGGTGCGTCGACGATCGGCACGCAGATCGTCGCCAATGCCTACACCGGGCAGTTCTACCCGACCGCCATCCGCTCCACCGGTCTTGGATGGGCCCTGGGCATCGGCCGCAGCGGGGCGATCCTCGCGCCAATCGTCATCGGGGTACTCGTCGCCATGGAGCTCCCGCTGCAGCAGAACTTCATCGCGATCGCCATTCCGGCCGTGATTGGCATGGGCGCGGTCCTGCTGATCGATCACAGGCGGTCAGCATCGGCCCACTACGGCGAAATGAGCGCCGGGCTGCCTGCGGCGCCGGTCAGCCTGTCCATCGCGGACCGGAACTGATTCCCCCAGGCCGGCGCGGCCCGGCGAGCAGACGCTTCGGGGGACAGACACGGGCACGGCTAGAATATAGTCATGGGAACCACGTCGGGATCACTTTCAGGCCCCGACCCCGGTTCAGTCAGAATCGAAGAGGTTGTCACGATGAAGGCAAGAGCCTCGATCATTGCATTCGTATTGGTGACCCTGGCCACCCCGATGGCGTACGCGAGCGTGGCCGAGGACGCGCGCGGGTTCAAGAACGGCGTCAAGTCGGCTGGCAAGCAGGCCGGGCATGCGGTGCGCGACGGCGCGCATGCCATTGGCCGCGGCGCAAAGGCGGCCGGCCATGCGATTGCCGATACCACCAAACAGGGCTATCACGCGACCAAGAAGGCCGTGAGCGGTCACGAGTAAGGACAACTTATCCTGCGGAGAGCCGGATCCTGCCGCGCTCCCTTACGCCCTTATGCCCTCAGGCCGACTGGGAAGGCAGCCGCGGCACGAAGCAGCTGCGCTCGATCTCGCCACCCCGGGCCACCAGGATGGTCGCCTCAGGAATCTCCTCCCATACCCCCTGCACCTCGATCAGCGGCTCGGACAGTACCAGGAAGGCATTGTCGCCGGCGGCGATGATGCGCGGATCGTCCGGGTAAAGCGCGCGCAATTGCCGGAACGAGGTGCTGTGGAACAGTGAGCGCGAGGCCGCCTCGCTCGAATAGCGCACCGCCACGATCTGCTGGCCGTCGGTCACGCAAACGGTCATGTTGAGCGGAAATTGCACGTCGTAGCGGTGGCCAACGTCCTCGATCAGGCCGGCCATCTGTTCCAGCGCGCCGCCCGGGTCGCGCTCCAGGCCGAAACTCAGGGCCAGGAAGAACATCACCTCGGAATCGGTCGATCCCTCGATCCAGCGGAACAGGTGCGGCGCCACGGCCATCATCAGGTCGCGCCGCACCAGGGGATAGTCGCGGATCAGGCCGTTGTGAACGAACAGCCAGCGGCCGAAGCGGAACGGATGGCAATTGGTCTCCTGCGTCGGGGTGCCGGTGGCTGCGCGCACGTGCGCAACGAAAAGCGGCGCCCTCACCGCCCGCGCCGTCTCGCGCAGGTTGGTGTCGCTCCAGGCCGGGTGCAGGCAGCGGTAGCGGAACGGCACCTCCGAGTGACGTCCGTACCACCCGACGCCGAACCCATCCCCATTGGTCGTGGTATGACCCAGCCGCGAATTCAGGCTCTGGTCGATCAGCGAGTGTTCCGGCTGGAACAGCACCGTTTCCAGCGGAACGGATTTGCCCGAATAAGCCAGCCAGCGGCACATGATGCTCCTCCTTGACCGGTGCTGCCCGGTGGCTTCCGGCCCACACTTCCAGTTGTAGGACGGCAACGCGCGAACGCAAAGCACGCGCTAGCTGTGACGCACCGGCCACCCTCAAACCTGCACCGGGCCCACCCGGATACGGCGAGTTGGCGCTGCAAATCAGCAATGGCTGTAGAATACGCGTCCTCCCCGATTCCAATGGTCACGGCGTCCGATATCGGCCCGCGCCGCACCGGTACCCTCACGAGCCTTGACAGCAGGCCCGATAGCGCACGCACAGCGTGCGCGCTGCTGTCGAAACGCGATTCACGAAGGAAACAGTAGTAAATGACAAGCGGCGCACAACGAACGGCAGCTAAAACACGAGAAGCAGGCGTAGTCAAGGACCTTGGCCAGACCAGCGCAGGGTCAACGGCGCAGCCTGATCCATCGACGGAAGCCGCCGCGCGTAGCCAGCAATTGCGTGCGCTGATCCAGCTGGGCAGGCAGCGCGGCTACCTGACCCACGCAGATATCAGCGACCACCTGCCGGAGAACTTCACGGACACGGCGGCGATGGAGAGCATCGTCAGCACGTTCGCTGAAATGGGCGTGAAGATCTATGAGCAGACGCCGGATGCCGAGACGCTGCTCCTGAGCGACGGCCCGGTGGTGGCCTCGGACGACCAGGCCGATGAGGAGGCCGAGGTAGCGCTTGCGACCGTGGACTCCGAGTTCGGCCGGACCACCGACCCGGTGCGCATGTACATGCGCGAAATGAGCTCGGCAACGCTACTCACGCGCAAGCAGGAAGTCGAGATCGCCAAGCGGATCGAGGAAGGCCTGAACAATATGGTCCATGCCATCTCGGCCTGCCCGTTCACCATCGCCGCGATTCTCGAGCTGTCGGCCAAGGTCGCCAGCAATGAAATCAGCATCGACGACCTGGTCGATGGCCTGAGCGACGAGAGTATTGCCGAAGCAGCCGTGGCGGCGGCAGCTGACGAGACCGACGACAGCGTCGATAGTGCCGACGAGGCCGAAGACGATTCCGAAGACTCCGACGACGAAGGCTCGACCCAGCAAAGCAACGAAAAGGCCCTGGCCCAGCTGCGTGAGGAATGCCTGAAGCGGTTCGGGCGCGTCACCGCGCAATTCGAGCTGATGTGCCAGGAAAGCGCCGCAAATGGCGCGGGCTCGGCAGCCTTCCTGGCCGCAAGGGATGCGGTGCGCGAAGAACTGCGCACGATCCGCTTTACCGCGAAAACCATCGAGCGCCTGTGCGCCAACGTCCAGGCCATGGTCGACGAGGTGCGCACGGTCGAGCGCCAGGTGGTACAGCTGCTGGTCGAGCGCTGCGGCATGGAGCGTGAGGAGGTCATTGCCCGCTTCCCCGGCAATGAAACCAACCTGGCCTGGGGGCAGGAGCTGGTCGCCCAGTCCCGTCCGTACAGCGCGGCGGTCGCGCGGGCCCTGCCGGACCTCGAGGCGCACCAGCAAAAGCTGATCGACATCCAGGCCCGGGCGGCGCTGTCGCTGCCCGACCTGAAGGGCGTCAACCGCAAGATGCTGGCTGCCGAGCGGCAGATGCGCCAGGCCAAGCATGAGATGACGCAGGCCAACCTGCGGCTGGTGATCTCGATTGCCAAGAAGTACACCAACCGCGGGATGCTGTTCCTGGATCTGATCCAGGAAGGCAACATCGGCCTGATGAAGGCGGTCGACAAGTTCGAATACCGCCGCGGCTGGAAATTCTCCACCTACGCGACGTGGTGGGTGCGCCAGGCCGTCACGCGGGCGATCGCCGACCAGGCCCGCACCATCCGCGTCCCGGTACACATGATCGAGCAGATCAACAAGCTCAATCGCCTGTCGCGCGAGATCATGCAGCAGACCGGCAAGGAACCCGATCCGGCGGTGCTGGCCGAGCGCCTGGAGATGACCGAAGACAAGGTTCGCTCGATCATGAAGATCGCGAAAGAACCGGTCTCGATGGAAACCCCGGTTGGCGAGGACGGCGATACCAGCCTGGGCGACATGATTGCCGACTCGGACACGGCCACGCCCGCCGATGCCGCATTGCAGGCGGGCCTGCGTGCCGTCGTGCGGGAGATGCTCGATGAGCTCACGCCCCGTGAAGCCAAGGTGCTGCGGATGCGCTTTGGCATCGACATGTCCACCGACTACACGCTGGAAGAAGTCGGCAAGCAGTTCGATGTCACGCGCGAGCGGATCCGCCAGATTGAAAGCAAGGCAATGAAGAAGCTGAGGCATCCCAGCCGGGCAGACCAGCTGATCACTTACCTGCGTGACGCCTGACACCTGCCGGCAACAGCCGCTTGGTCGACTGACACAGAGCAGACAGGAGCTTTCGGATGACTGACTCGAACCTATCTTTCTTCGGCAGGGTCTCGCTTGCCATGGGCACCTTCTTCGCCGTCCTTGGCAACCGCGAACTCGCAGCCGGCGTCAGGCGCCTGCGTGACGGTGAGGGATTGGCGCCGGCGCCTGTACCGGCACCCGCACCCGCACCCGCCCCGGTGGTGGAAGCTGCCGCACCCGTGCTGAAGGAAGCCAGCCCGGTGGCGGCGCTGCAGTTGCTGGGACTGCTCCAGCGCGACGCACGCTTCATCGACTTCGTCGAGGAAGACATCGCGCGCTATTCCGACACGGAGATCGGTGCCGCCGCCCGCCTGGTGCACGATGGCTGCCGCGGGGTGCTGCGCGAGCACTTCACCATCCGGCCGGTGCGTGAGGAAGCCGAAGGCAGCCGTGTCACGCTGGCCGACGGCTTCGATGCCACCGCCATCCGCCTGACCGGCAACGTGGTGGGCAGCGCGCCGTTCCATGGCAGCATCAGCCACCGCGGCTGGAAGGTCGAGGAAGTCCGCCTGCCGCGTGTGGCCGAACGCCATGACGCCACCGTGATTGCCCCCGCCGAGGTGGAGCTTTGATGAGCGAAGCACGCTATGCCATCGGCATCGACCTGGGCACCACCCATAGCGCGGTCTCCTACGTCGACCTGGCCGCCAGCGATGGCGAGAAGACCAGCCAGCGCGTCCTGCCCATCACGCAGCTGACCGCGCCGGGGGCCATCGAAGACCTGGACCTGCTGCCCTCCTTCCTGTACCTGCCGCACGCCAGCGAACTCGCCCCGGGCGACCTGGCGCTGCCGTGGAACGCCGGGCGCGACTTCGCCGTGGGCGAGCTGGCGCGCAGCCGCGGCGCGGCCACGCCGATCCGCCTGGTGTCGAGCGCGAAGAGCTGGCTGTGCCATCCCGGCATCGACCGCCGCTCGCCGGTCCTGCCCAACGACGCACCGCCCGAGGTGACGCGCGTGTCGCCGCTGGAGGCTTCCGTGCGCTATCTCACGCACCTGCGTGAAGCCTGGGACCAGGCCCACCCCGAAGCGCCGTTTGGCGAGCAGGACGTCACCGTGACGATTCCCGCATCGTTCGACCCGGCCGCACGGGAGCTGACGGCCGAGGCGGCCGCCGCGGCCGGGTATGCGCGCATGACCCTGCTCGAGGAACCCCAGGCCGCGCTCTACAGCTGGATCCAGAAAAGCGGCGGCCAGTGGCGCAAGCAGGTAAAGGTCGGCGACATCATCCTCGTCGTCGATGTGGGTGGCGGCACCACCGACCTTTCGCTGATCGCCGTGATCGAGCGCGAAGGCAACCTTGAGCTGCATCGTATCGCGGTCGGCGACCATATCCTGCTCGGCGGCGACAACATGGACCTGGCGCTGGCCCACGTGGTGGCGCGCAAGCTGGCGGCCCAGGGCACGCAGGCCGATCCCTGGCAACTGCGCGCGCTGACCTATGCCTGCCGCGCGGCCAAGGAAACGCTGCTCACCGACCCGGCTACCGATACCGTGCCCCTGGTTGTGCCCAGCCGCGGCTCGAAGCTGATCGGCGGCTCGATCCGCACGGACCTGACCCGCGCCGAGCTGACCCAGACCATCCTGGAAGGCTTCTTCCCGCAAGTCGAGGCCTCGGCCCGCCCGGTGAGCCGGGCACGCGCCGGCCTGACGCAGCTTGGTCTGCCCTATGCGCAGGATGCGGCCATCACGCGGCACCTGGCCGCGTTCCTGGGGCGGCAGGTGGCGGCGCTGGCCGAAATCGAAGGCTTGCAGGGCGCACAGCCGGAAGGCGCGACCTTCCTGCACCCGACCGCCGTCCTCTTCAATGGCGGCGTGTTCAAGTCCGGCCTGCTGGCGGACCGCATCCTGCAGACCCTCAACGGCTGGCTCGCCGCGGAAGGCGCGGCCCCTGCCCGCCTGCTTGACGGCGCGGAGCTGGACCTGGCCGTGGCACGCGGCGCCGCCTATTACGGCTACGTGCGGCGTGGCAAGGGGGTGCGGATTCGTGGCGGCACCGCGCGCGCCTACTATATCGCCGTGGAATCGTCGATGCCCGCCGTGCCCGGCTTCGAACCGCCGATCCAGGCCCTGTGTGTGGCGCCGTTCGGCATGGAGGAAGGCACCGAGGCCGCGCTGCCGCCGCAGGAATTCGGCCTGGTGGTGGGCGAACCCGTGCACTTCCGCTTCTTTGGCTCGTCGGTGCGCCGCCAGGACCAGGTCGGCACCCTGCTGGACTACTGGGGACCGGAAGAATTGCAGGAGCTGGAAGAAATCCAGGCGACCCTGCCAGCCGAAGGCCGCACCGCAGGCGAAGTGGTACCGGTCAGGCTGCATGCGCGGGTGACCGAGGCCGGCACCCTGGAACTCGAAGCCGTGCCCGGCGGCAGCGCTGAGCGCTGGAAGGTCGAGTTCGATGTGCGCGGCAGCGCCGATGCCTGAGCAAGCGGCCGGGCCGGCGACGAAGCAATACGTCGTCGGCATCGACCTCGGCACCAGCAACACCGTCGTCGCCTACGCGAAGGCCGGATCCGACGATATCCGCGTCTTCGATATCGACCAGCTGGTCAGCCCGGGCGAGGTCGCGGCCCGTCCCCTGCTGCCCTCGGTGCGCTACCACGCGGCACCAGGCGAGCTCAGCGGCGACGACCTGCAACTGCCCTGGCAATCCGCCGCCAGCGCCGCCGCGCGCCGGACCGTGTTCGGCCGCCTGGCGGCCACGCTCGGCGCGCAAGTGCCCGGCAGGCTGGTAGCCAGCGCAAAGAGCTGGCTGTCGCATGCTTCGGTCGACCGCACCGCGGCCATCCTGCCATGGGGCGGGGATGACGATCTCGACAAGATCTCGCCGGTGGTCGCCAGCGCCAGCTACCTGGGCTATGTGTGCGCGGCATGGAACCACCGTTTTCCCGATGCCCGGCTCGAGGACCAGGACGTGATCCTCACCGTGCCCGCCTCGTTCGACGAAGGGGCGCGCGCGCTGACGCTGGAGGCGGCGCGCCTGGCCGGGCTGCCCGCCCTGCGCCTGCTCGAAGAGCCGCAAGCCGCGCTCTACGACTGGCTGTTCCATCATCGCCAGACCCTGGACACCGACCTGGCGCAAACCCGCCTGGTGCTGATCTGCGATGTGGGCGGCGGCACCACTGACCTCACCCTGATCCGGGTGGACATGCAGGACGGGCAGCCGCAGCTGACCCGCATCGGCGTGGGCAACCACCTGATGCTCGGCGGCGACAACATGGATCTTGGCCTGGCACATCTGGTCGAGGCGCGCCTCGGGGCCGGCGGGGCCGCGCAGCCGCGGCTGTCGGCAGCCGGCCTGTCGCAGCTGGTCGCGCGCTGCCGTGCCGCCAAGGAACAGCTGCTCGGCGCGCAGGCGCCGGACTCGGTCGCGGTGACGCTGCTGGGCGCGGGCGCCAGGCTGATCGGCGGCGCGCGCTCGGTGGAAGTGACGCGGCAGGAGGTCGAACAGCTTGTCGTCGACGGCTTCTTCCCCAAGGTGCCGGCCAGTGAAAGGCCGGGGCGCGCACGGGGCGCGATTGTCGAGTTCGGCCTGCCATATGCGTCCGACCCCGCCGTTACCCGGCATGTTGCGGCGTTCCTGAGCCAGCACGCTGCGCAGTCGCGGGCGGCACTGGACGCACCACAGGCGCCGGCCGATGCCTTGCCGATGCCCGACACCCTGCTCCTCAACGGCGGCGTATTCCGGGCGCAGGCGCTGGCCGGCCGCATCGCTGACACGCTGGGCACGTGGCGCGGCGCGCCGCTGCAGGTCCTGCACAACGACAATCCCGACGTTGCCGTGGCCCGGGGCGCGGTCGCGTATGCCCGGGCACGTGCCGGGCAGGCCCCGCGCATCGGCGGTGGCTCGCCGCGCAGCTACTTTCTGGTTCTCGATGATGGCGCGTCGGGGCAGCAAGGGATCTGCCTGCTGCCGCGCGGCACTGAGGAAGGCCACGAGATCCACCTCAGCGACCGCACCTTCGCCTTGCGGCTCGGCCATCCGGTGCAATTCCACCTGGTGTCCTCCGTCGCCGACACGGCCTATCAGCCCGGTCAACTGACCGACCTGTCGACCGGCGACTTCGTCCGCCTGCCACCGATCGCGACTGTCGTGCAGCCGCGCGGCGCCAGCGGCCCGCGGGAAACGCCGGTGCAGATCACCACCTCGCTGACCGAGGTCGGCACGCTCGAGGTCCACTGCATCAATATTGCGGATGCCTCGCAGCGATGGCGCCTTGAATTCCAGTTGCGCGGCAACGACACCCGGTCGGCAGCACCGGCGCCCGATACGGCACACCCGTCCCTGCCGCAGGCCCTGGAGGCGATCGACCGCACCTTTGGCGCGCGCTCGCAGGACGTCGGTCCCAAGGAAGTCAAGCGGCTGCGTGCGCAGCTGGAACAGCTGCTGGGTGCGCGCGAGCAATGGGACAGCGCCCTGCTGCGCGAGCTGTTCGGCGCCTTCTGGGAGCGCGCCCGGCGCCGGCGCCGCACTGCCGATCATGAACGCCTGTGGCTGAACCTGGCCGGCTATTGCGTGCGCCCGGGGTTCGGCTATCCGCTCGACGAATGGCGCGTCGAGCAGCTCTGGTCGCAGTACGACCAGGGCATCCAGTACGTCAACGAAAGCCAGAACTGGTCGGAGTGGTGGACGCTGTGGCGGCGTGCGGCAGGCGGGCTGGACGAAAGCGCGCAACTGGGCCTGCTGGAAGACATGGCCTTTTACCTGCAGCCGCCCGGCAGCACCCGCTACAAGAAGCCCGCCGGGCCCGCCAGGGGCGGCTATGCCGATATGGTGCGCCTTGCCGGCTCGCTCGAGCGCATTCCCGCCGACGCCAAGATCGAGCTGGCCGAATGGCTGCTGGCCCGGCTGCGCAAGCCATCCGAAAACAGCCAGGGCTGGTGGGCCGTGGGCCGCATCGGCGCGCGCCGGCCGTTCTACGGCAGCGCGCACAGCGTCGTGCCGGCCGGGACAGCCGCCCAATGGGTGGACGCGATCCTGGCCCTCGACTGGAAAAAGGTCGAACCGGCCGCGTTCGCCGCCGTGCAGATCGCACGCATGACCGGCGATCGCAGCCGCGACCTGCCTGACGAGATCCGGGCAACCGTGGTGCGCCGGCTGGAAGCCGCCAACGCGCCGCCAAGCTGGATTGCCATGGTGCGCGAAGTGGTGGAACTCAATACCGCGGACGAGGGGCGGGTGTTTGGGGAGGCGCTGCCCGCCGGCCTCAAGCTAATCGCGGGGTAGCGGACTAGCGCGAAGCGACTGGCAGGAGCCTCTTTTGTCACTTATCTGCGCCAGCCAGACCGATGATCTACGATGACGGTAGGCTCCTTGCCTGCCCCACTCGTGAAGCCGTCAGCGCCCCGCCCACCCTTCCCTATCCCGATTGCCACCATCGCGCTGGCCTTGTTCTGCTCGGCCACCGCCGCCGACGACGCCCTTGCCCCACAGCGCGCCGACATGGTCAGGGAGATCGCCGCGGTCGCGGCAGCGGCCGCCGCCCAGAGCGGCAGGCATGCCATCGACCCGCGCGTCATGGCCGTGATGGGCCAAGTGCCTCGCCACGAGTTTGTTCCGGACGAGCAGAAGCAGCACGCCTATGAGAACCGGCCGCTGCCGATTGGCCATGGCCAGACCATTTCGCAGCCGTATATCGTCGCCCTGATGACCGACCTGATGATGGTCAAGCCTGGCGACACCGTACTGGAGATCGGCACCGGCTCCGGCTACCAGGCCGCGGTGCTGACCGGGCTGGCACGCGCGGTTTACACCATCGAGATCATCGAGCCACTGGGACGCCAGGCCTGCGACCGCCTGAAGCGGCTGGCCTACCGGCAGGTGGCGTGCAAGGTGGGCGACGGCTACTACGGCTGGGACGAGCACGCGCCCTTTGACGCCATCGTCGTCACCGCGGCGGCCAGCCATGTGCCGCCGCCGCTGATCCGGCAACTGAAGCCAGGCGGCCGCATGGTGATCCCGGTGGGCGCCCAGTTCCTGACGCAGTACCTGCTGCTGGTAGAAAAGTCCGCGGACGGCACCGTTTCCACCAGGCAGATCCTGCCGGTCAGGTTCGTGCCGCTGGTTGGCAAGCACTGAGGCATCAGCCCTGCCAGCTGACGCCATGCCACGTCCCCCGCTGTTCGCCCTGGCCTTGCTCTCTGCCGCCGCGCTGGGCTACGAGATCCTGCTGATGCGGCTGCTTTCCATCATCCAGTGGCATCACTTCGCCTACATGATGATCAGCGTGGCACTGCTGGGCTATGGCGCGGCGGGTGCGCTGGTGGCGCTGGCGCAGCGAACGCTGCTCCGCCATTTTGTCCCCGTGTTCGCGGGCGGAGCCCTGCTGTTCGGCGTCAGCGCGATGGCCTGCTTCGCCCTGGCCCAGCACGTGGCGTTCAATCCCCTGGAGATCCTGTGGGAGCCTTCGCAGCCGCTGCGCCTGTTGCTGATCTACCTGCTGCTATTCGTTCCGTTCTTTTGCGCCGCCACCAGTATCTGCCTGAGCTTTTCCCGCTTCACCGAGCAGGTTCCCCGCATCTACAGCTTCGATATCCTTGGCGCCGGGCTGGGCTGCCTGGGCATCATCGTGGCGCTGTTCGCGCTGCACCCGGTCGACGCCCTGCGGCTGGTCGGTACGGCAGGCATGGCGGCGGCGGCGCTGGCATGCGTGGAATGCCGCTGGCATCGGCCCTGGCTGCCGGCGCTCCTGCTGTTGGCGGCAATCGTGCCGGCCGGCGTGCCAGGTGACTGGATTGCGCTGCGGCCGTCCGAGTACAAAGAGCTGAGCCAGGCCCTGCGCATCGGCAACGCGCGCGTGGTGGCGCAGCGCTCCAGTCCGCTTGGCCTGGTCACGGTGGTCGAGAGCCCTTCGATCCCGTTGCGGCACGCGCCTGGGCTGAGCCTGAATGCCAGCCAGGAGCCGCCAGCGCAACTGGCCGTGTTTACCGATGGCGACGGGCTCAGTGCGCTCAACCGCTATGACGGCCGGCGCGAACCGCTGGCCTACCTGGGCGACCTCACCTCTGCCCTGCCTTACCACCTGCTGCGCGATCCGAAGGTGCTGGTGCTGGGCAGCGGTGCGGGGGCGGACGTCTTGCAGGCGGTCTATCACCACGCCAGCGCGGTCGATGCCGTGGAATTGAATCCGCAGGTGATCGACCTGGTGCAGGGCCGCTTCGCCGCGTTTTCCGGAATGCCGTACAGTGCGGCCGGCGTCCGTGTCTTTACCGGCGAGGCGCGCGGATTCCTGGCGGCCAGCACGGCACGCTACGACCTCATCCAGGTGGCCCTGCTGGATTCATTCAGCACCTCATCGGCCGGACTGTACGCGCTCTCCGAAAGCTATCTCTATACCGTGGAGGCCTTCCAGGGCTACCTGCGCCATCTTCGGCCCGGCGGCCTGCTTGCGATCACGCGCTGGGTCACGCTGCCGCCGCGCGACATACCCAAACTGCTCGCCACCGCCGTGGCCGCCATGGAAGGCGCTGGCGTGCCCGAGCCATCCCGGCGGCTGGCGCTGGTCCGTGGCTGGAAGACGGCCACGCTGGTGGTCAAGAACGGGGAATTCAGTGCCGCGGACCTTGCCGCCGTCGTCGGCTTCTGCCGCGCCCGTTCCTTCGACGTCGAGTACTTTCCCGGCATCCAGCCCGGCCAGGCGAATCGCTACAACGTGCTGGATCAGCCCTACTTCTTCGACGCCGCGCAAGCCCTGCTCGGCCCCGAGCGCGGCCGCTTCCTGTCCCGCTACAAATTCGATGTGCGGCCCGCCACCGACGACAGGCCGTACTTCTTCCATTTCTTCAAATGGCGCACGCTGCCTGAACTGCTGTCGCTCAAGGCGCAGGGCGGCCTGCCCTTGCTGGAATGGGGCTATCCGGTGCTGGTGGCCACGCTGCTGCAGGCCACCGCCCTGGCCTTGCTGCTGATCGTGGTCCCGCTCTGGATCCTGCGGCGGCGCCCCCGGCCGCAGCCCGCCGCGGGGCCTGGCGGCAATGGCGCTGCCGTGCGACGGTTGCCCGAATGGCGAGCCGGCTTCTACTTCCTGGCGGTCGGCCTCGGCTTCATGTTCGTGGAGATCGCCTTTATCCAGAAATTCATCCTGTTCCTGAGCCACCCGCTCTATGCGGTCGCGGTGGTGCTGTGCGCCTTTCTCTGCTTTGCGGGACTGGGCAGCCGATACGCCCAGCGCATGCCCGCGCGCGCTGGCGATGACCGCGGCAGGCGGCAGGCGGCGCTGGCCGTCAGCGGCATCTGCGTGGCCGCGCTGGTCTACCTGGTGGCGCTGCCGACGGTGTTCAGGCTGCTGATCGGGTTGCCGGACCCGGCCAGGATAGGTGTCTCCGTGCTGCTGATCGCGCCGCTGGCGTTCCTGATGGGAATGCCGTTCCCGCTCGGCCTGGCCCGGGTCGCGGCCCGCGACGAAACGCTGGTGCCCTGGGCATGGGGCATCAACGCCTGCGCCTCGGTGGTGGCGGCGGTCCTTGCCACGCTGGTCGCGATCCACGTCGGATTCACCGCGGTGGTGCTGGTGGCGCTGCTCCTGTACGCTGCTGCGGCGCTTGCGTGCCCATGAACCGGGGGCCGGGATCGATCTCGCATGCCATGGCTTCGGGTCACCCCATGCTAGGATGAATGCCCGCCCGGCAGCCGCCCAGCAGACAGACGCCCAATCGGCCCATGACCACCCTCTACACGACCCTCGGCGTGCAACCGGACGCCACCCTGGACGAGATCAAGCGCGCCTACCGCCGCGCCGCGATGAAGTGGCACCCCGACCGCAACCTTGGCCGCGAGGCTGAGGCGCATGCGGCATTCCAGGAAATCCGCGACGCCTACACCATTCTTTCCGATGCCGGGCAGCGCCAGATCTACGACGAGGTATTCGAGCGGGAGATGCGGCGCTGGCAGGCCGAGCGCGAGGCCCAGGAAGAACAGGAGCGCGAGGCGCAACGCGAGAGCCAGCGCATCGCGCAGGAACACTACGAGAAAATGCTCGGTATCGCGATGCGCTTTGCCGACGACGGCCACAACCGCGACGTTATCTTCGGCGTGCTGCTCGGCCGGGACTGCGACGCGGAACTGGCGGCACGCATCGCGGACAGCATATGGGCCCTGCAGGAGTCGCGGCGGGCAAGTGCGCGGGCCGCGCACGCGCCGGACACCGAGGCCGCCCAGGCGCCCGCCGGGGCGGGGGCTTCAAACCCCGACGAGGCGAAGCCGCCCAGGCGTCACGCCGGCGCCTTCGATTCGTTCTGGCACGGCTTGTTCGGCATCCGTTCCTAGATGTCGGGGGCGACCAGAAGCCCGCTTTTCACCGTGTGGATCAGCGCAAGGCGATCTTCCACCGCCTTGCGCAGGACTTCGCGTCCCCTGAATGGATCCGTCAGGTAACTGGCGTACTGGCTTGCCCGAATCTGCACTTTGAGTTGCATCGTCGTCGGTCCGCTCTCCGGCCATGTCACCAGGAACGCCGGATGGCTGTCCGCGCACTCAACGAAGGCAGCATCAGGGGACGGGAAACAGGAGTCAGCGCCCTGGGCAAGGAACTGGAGATCCTTGTCCTTGAACTCGTAGGTTGCCATTGCTTTCTCCCATCGCGCAAGCCGGACCCTCAGTGAATCTGCATCCCGCGCATGGCATGAATCCGGCCATGATGCTGCGTCAACGCCTCGTACTGGCGCTGAAGCGCCGCGCTGGCCTCTGGTGGCAGCGGCTTCATCATGACGGACTGATACTCGCGCCTGGCGGCATCTTCCTCGTGCTCGCACATTCCCAGCACGGTGTCGTCGTTGTTCGGCGACAGCATGTGGCGGAATGCCATCCAGCGGCGGAACAGCATGCCATTCATGCTGCCCCGGTCAGTTGGCGCGCCGCCCATGGCGCTGACCATCGACTGCAATTCCTTCACCGACGCCCGGTACGATTCCGCGGTGCTCGTCAGAATGTCGCGCAGCGCTGCATCGTGCACTTCGCTGGCGCCGCTCATGCACGCCAGTTCGCTGTCCTTGCCAGCCTCGATCAGCTGGTTGAGCGCGAGGACAGTTTGTTGCTGGTTGTCGCCCATGGAAGTCTCCCAACATGCATGCCGGCGACGTGCGGCTTCGGCGCAAATCGCCAGGATCGTCAAAGGAGGAAGCGCCACGGCGCGACCGGCCGTGAGAAGGTCGTCGGAGACGCCATCAACATGAGTCAGCCGGGTCGCGCCGGGCCCCATCTGCCTGCTCGTTAAGAGGCAAGGCGTGATTCCATGATAGGAGATGGCCGGGCCCCGGCGCGAAGGCATCGCATGCCGAGGAGCCCGCTACGGGCGTGATCTGCGAGTCCCGCCGGGCCAGATTGCCATCGGTTTGTGATTGTCTGTATTTCGCCCCGCGGCGAGCTTCAGCCCTTGCCCAGGATAGCCATTGCCTTGTTCGCATCGTCGAGGGAGTCCATCGACACGTACGCGACAAACTGTACTCCGATGACAGAGGCAGAGAATCCGCGCAGGTTGATTCCGCCTTGCGCAAGCTTGCGGGTCAGCTCAGCCACGATGCCGGGCCGGTCCCCGCCCATGATACGCACCGAATGTAGGCTGTGCGTGACATTGAAGCCGACCTGGGCAGCGGCACGGATTTCCCTGTCATTCTGCAGCGGTGTCACGAACACGACACCCTTGCCGGGGTCCTCCGGCGTGCGGCGCGCAATCGCGAATTGCAGGTCCGCGCCGGCATCGCGCAAGGTCTCCAGTACCTCCGCGAGGCCGCCGGGCCGGTCCGGTATGGTTGCCGCCCACACGTCCACGCGTTCCACAAGAAGATCGTTGGTCATTGCTCATTCTCCAATGCCCCCCCTACGAATCTAGCGTATGGCGGCCGGCAGGCAAGCTCTGGGCTCGGCGGACAGCGGCAGGCCGATTTCCTGGCAACTCCCCGTGCCCGGACTTAATATGGACTAGTCGTTTCCGGCAGCTATCGCAGGATAGTGGCACCGACACTACCTGGATGGATGCCATGGAAAGTGAAGGGGAATCGTCATGTCTGAAGGCAAATCGCCACGCCATGCTGCACAGCAGGAATTGGCCGATGTGTCCGAGGCCGAAATCGCGGTCCATTGGCCTGAGGAGGACTATGTCCCGCCGGCCGGCCAGTTCATTGCGCAGGCCAATCTGACTGATCCCCACATTTTCGAGCGCTTCTCCCTCGATCGTTTCCCCGAGTGTTTCAAGGAGTTCGCAGACCTGCTGGACTGGTACAAATACTGGGAAACGACGGTGGATACCAGCAACCCGCCTTTCTGGCGCTGGTTCGTCGGCGGCAGGATCAACGCCTGCCACAACTGCGTGGATCGCCACCTCACCGCGTACAGGAACAAGACCGCGATTCATTTCGTGCCCGAGCCGGAGCATGAGGCGGTGCATCACCTCACCTACCAGGAGCTCTTTGTTCGCGTCAATGAACTGGCCGCCCTGCTGCGGGAGTTCTGCGGCCTGAAGGCCGGCGACCGCGTCACGCTGCATATGCCGATGGTGGCCGAACTGCCCATCACCATGCTCGCATGCGCGCGCATCGGCGTGATTCATTCGCAGGTATTCAGTGGCTTCAGCGGCAAGGCCTGCGCCGAGCGCATCGCGGACTCCGAGAGCCGGCTGCTGATTACCATGGACGCCTATTACCGCGGCGGTGAATTGCTCGATCACAAGGAAAAGGCCGACATCGCCGTGGCAGAAGCCGCCAGCGCCGGTCAGCAGGTCGAGAAGGTCCTGATCTGGCAGCGCTACCCGGGCAAGTATTCCAGTGCCGCCAAACTGGTGAAGGACCGCGATGTCATTCTCAATGACGTGCTCGCCGGGTTCCGCGGCAGGCGTGTCGAGCCCGAGCCGATGCCGGCGGAGGCGCCGCTGTTCCTGATGTACACGAGCGGCACCACGGGCCGGCCCAAGGGCTGCCAGCATTCCACCGGCGGCTATCTGTCCTACGTGGCGTGGACCTCGAAGTACATTCAGGATATCCACCCCGAGGACGTCTACTGGTGCATGGCCGATATTGGCTGGATCACCGGGCATTCCTACATCGTCTATGGCCCGCTCGCGCTCGCCGCTTCGTCCGTCGTCTATGAAGGCGTGCCAACCTGGCCCGACGCCGGCCGGCCGTGGCGTATTGCGGAAAGCCTTGGCGTCAATATCTTCCACACCTCGCCCACCGCAATCCGCGCGCTGCGGCGCAACGGGCCCAACGAGCCGGCGAAGTACGACTGCCATTTCAAGCACATGACCACGGTGGGCGAGCCGATCGAGCCCGAAGTCTGGAAGTGGTACCACCGTGAAGTCGGCAAGGGCGAGGCGGTCATCGTCGACACCTGGTGGCAAACCGAGAATGGCGGCTTCCTCTGCAGCACGCTGCCGGGCATCCACCCGATGAAGCCCGGCAGCACGGGCCCGGGGATTCCGGGCATTCATCCGGTGATCTTTGACGAGGAAGGCAAGGAGATCCCGGCCGGCTCGGGCAAGGCGGGCAATATCTGCATCCGCAATCCCTGGCCGGGCATATTTCAGACCGTCTGGAAGGATCCGGACCGCTACGTGCGCCAGTACTATGCGCGCTATTGCAAGAATCCCGACAGCAAGGACTGGCGCGACTGGCCGTATATGGCGGGCGATGGCGCAATGCAGGCGGCGGACGGCTACTTTCGCATCCTTGGCCGCATCGACGACGTGATCAACGTTTCCGGCCATCGTCTCGGCACCAAGGAGATCGAATCGGCCGCACTGCTGGTGCCAGACGTCGCCGAGGCGGCGGTGGTGCCGGTGGCCGACGAGATCAAGGGCAAGGTGCCTGATCTCTATGTGTCGCTCAAGCCGGGACTGTCGCCTTCCACCAAGATCGCGAACAAGGTCTCGGCCTCGGTCGTGTCCCAGATCGGCGCGATTGCGCGTCCGCATCGCGTCGTGATTGTTCCCGACATGCCCAAGACACGCTCGGGCAAGATCATGCGTCGCGTGCTGGCGGCGATCTCCAACCACCAGGAGCCTGGCGACGTGTCCACGCTTGCCAATCCGGAGGTCGTCGAGAAGATCAGGGAGCTGGCGACATAGGACGGCACTCCTGCCGGCGGCTCCCGGCAGGCCGCTCACTTCCGCTCATCGGCACCCCCGGCCCCGAGCGCCTCAAGCAGCGGCCGCAAGGCATCGAGTTCCGCGCCGAAGCCGCTCCAGTCCCCCGCCTTCAGGCGCGCGATGGCACGGTCATAGTGCGCGAGTGCCTCGCGGGCGCGGGCATTCGCTGCGCCCTGCGCCGGTAGCGCCGCCGGTGCGGATTCCTTGAAGAGGGCCGCAAGGGCTGCGCCCAGGGTGTCCTCCATGACCACGCGATCGCCATAGGCGGCGATCACCCGCTTGAGTTCGGGCAACTGGCCGGACTCCGCACGCAGGTAGAGCGGGGAGACATAGAGGATGGAGTTCTCGATCGGCACGACCTGCAGATGGCCGCGGATGACGCGCGAGCCCATCTGGTTCCACAGGGAAATCTGCTGCGAGATCTCGGTATTCTGCTGGATGCGCGCCTCGATCTGGAACGGCCCGTAGACCAGCTTTTCCTTGGGGAAGGTGTAGGCGACAAGCTTGCCGTAGTTGGGGGGATCGGAGCGCGCCGCCAGCCAGGCGATCATGTTCTCGCGCTGGCTCGGCACCATCGGCAGCATGAGGACGAACTCGGCGCGCGGTTCGTCCGGCAGCCGCAGGATCATGTAGTAGGGCATCATCCGCGCGGCGGGCATGTTCCCTGTGCTCATGCCTGTCAGCTGGCGTGGGAACTCCCACAGATCCTCGCGGTTATAGAAAACCTCCGCCGCTTCCATGTGGTAGGCGCGGTAGATCTGCGCCTGGATCAGGAACAGGTCTTCAGGGTAGCGGATATGCCGCTGCAGATCCTGCGGCATGGCGCCCAGCGGCCTGAACACGCCCGGGAAGATGCGCTGGTACACCTGCAGGACCGGATCGGCCGGGTCGCTGATGTAGAAGTCGACCGTGCCGTTGTACGCATCGATCACGACCTTGACGGCGTTGCGGATGTAGTTGTCTCCGCCACCGGTGCCGGGCTGCGAATAAGGGAACCAGCCGCTGGTGGTGTAGGCGTCCTGGATCCAGTAAAGACGCCCTTCGCTCGCGACCACATAGGGGTCATGGTCGAGGGTGAGGAACGGGGCAATCGTGTGCACGCGGTCCCGGATGTTGCGATGGAGCAGGATGCGGCTTTCCTGCGTGATGTAGCCGCTCAGCAGGATATTGGGATCGCCGAGCTGCCAGGCGAACAGGGTCCGGCGCGCGATGCCGCCGATGTCGATGCCGTCGCGCCCGCGGTAGGCCGTATAGACGTTGTCCTTGCCCTTGGGGTAGTCGAACTCGGGCACGCTGCCTTTGACGATGACATAGCCTCTGCCGCCTTCACCGAAGTAGAGGCGCGGCTCCTGGATGGCCGGGCCGCCGTTGGAGAGCGGGGGAATGTCATGCAGATAAAGCGAGGGCAGGCCTTCGGCGGATTTCTCGGTGACCGGCGACATCACCACGCCATTGCCATGGGTGAACAGGAGATGCAGGTTCACCCAGGTCTGGGCATTGGCCGGAATCAGTGCCGGCTCCAGCTCCCGCGCCGACAGCATGACCTGCTGGTAGCCTGCGCCGAGCTGATAGCGGTCGATGTCCGTCGCAAGGAACTTGTAATAGGTCCGGATCTCCTGCAACTGCGCATAGGTATCGCGCAGCGGCTGCAGATCCCACAGGCGAATGTTGTCGATGGTCGGCCGATTGGCCTGGAGCGAGGCGAGATCCAGGCTCTGTTCGACCGGGAACGGCTTCACCTCGATCTGCGTCACGCCATAGGCCTCCCGCGTCAGCGCAATATTGTGTTCGAGATACGGCGTCTCCAGTTGCAGCTCGTTCGGCTTGACATAGAACCGCTGGAACAGTGCCGGCCAGATCGTGCCGAGCAGTATTGCGCTGCCGACCACCAGGAGCGCCGCGGCCGCAGGGACCCGATAGTCCCGCCAGCGCATATTGGCCCATGAAGCGGCGGCAGCCGCGGCAGCCAGGCCGACTTGCAGCCACAGGACCGGCAGCCCGACATGGACATCGGTATAGCTCGCGCCGACCACGACGCCGTTGTCGCCGTAGAGCAGCATGAAGCGGTCGAGCCAGTAGGACCACGCCTGCAGCGCGAAGAACAAGCCGAGCAATGCCGAACCATGGGTAGCGGCCGCCATTGAAAGCCCGCGCGGCGACCGGACCAGCGCGATGTCGCCGCGCAAGCCGTAGACCACGCCGGCAACCACTGCGCTGCAGCCCAGCAGCAGGAGCAGCCAGTTCCTGAGTGCAAGATACGCCGGCAGCGAGAAGACGTAGAAACCGATGTCCTTGCCGAATATCGGATCGGTCTTGCCGAAAGGCACCTGATGGATATAGCGCAGCGCAATGGCCCAGCTCGACAGTTCACCGACGGCCATGAGCAGCCCCACAAGGACGGCGGCGGCGGCAATGGCGGCGCGCCACGGAAGGCGCGCTGCAATCTCGCCAACCGGCTGGCCCAGGACCTCCGGCCTCCAGGCCTGCGCCTGACTCGCGCAGCGGTGCGCCAGCCAGCCCGATACCCAGAGCGCGCCTGCCGAAACGGCGAATACGGCAAGGAACAGAAGCGCCTGGGTGGCGAATATCGTGCGGAACACCCCGGCGTAGCCAACCGAGGCAAACCACAACCAGTCAACAACGAGGCCGGTGACGCGGCCGACAGCAACCAGCGCGACGATGACGGCAACAACCCACGTCGCAAGGCGTCTCACACGCGTGGCGTCCCTCGCTGGCGAGCGCATCGATCATGCTCCTTTGCCGCACCGTCGTCCGTGACCCGGCCATTCGGGCTGCCTGTCCATATCAGCATATATGCCTTCGCTGCACAGCGCACCGGGTACGCCACCCTGGCACGGCCGTGGCGCTATCGGCGAGCACCCATTCACCATGTCCGGCCCGATTCGAGCATATGATTCTCAAAATCCAACCAATAGGGAAATAGAATTACAATCTCCGACGACATTGAACGACAATTCGCATGCCTGTGCTCCGGCCCGCAAATATCATGGCTATGTACCCAGAACAAGACCAAGGTGCCCGCCATGACCGGATCCCCCCTGACTGCCGCAGCCCCGGCAGCGTTTCCCCATACCGCCCCGCCAACTGCGCCGCTCGACCAGCTGGCGCTCGACCTCGAGGCCACCTTCGCCCACAGTGCGCGCATGGTGGCCGGGCACATCGCCGTGCATCTGCCGGACACCGACACGCTGCTTGCGACACTGCCGCCAGGCGCCCTGCTCGGCAGGCCGGATACCTATGCCCGCCACCTGGTTCATGCCGACCCGCTGGAGCGCTTCTCGGCGATGGTGCTGGTCTGGCGCCCGGGCCAGACCAGCCCCGTGCACGGCCATCGCACCTGGTGTGCCTACCGCGTGCTGCGCGGCACGCTGAGCGAGCAGCACTACCGGTGGGATCCCGCCAGCAGGCAGGCGCGCCATGCCAACTCCGTCTTGCGCACGGCCGGCGATACCTTCAGCGTGCCGTCCGGGCTGCAGCATATCCATGCGCTGGGCAATGCCAGCGACGATATCGCAGTGTCCCTGCACCTCTACGGCGTGCACCGCGACCACATTGCCACCGGCGTGAACCTGCTGGTGCCGACCGCCGACGCCTAGCATCTGCCGCGCGTACCAGCGCCGCGTGCGGGCGCCGGCCCACCCTCACCTGACCCGCTACGCGCCATGGACCGCTACGACAAACAGATTCTCGCCATCCTGCAGGAAGACGCCACCGTGCCGGTGGCGGAGATCGGGGAACGGGTCGGCCTGACCTCGACGCCGTGCTGGCGCCGGATCCAGCGGCTGGAAGCGGCCGGCCTGATCCGCAAACGCGTGGCACTGCTCGACGCCGACAAGCTCAATGCCGGGGTCACGGTCTTTGTCTCGGTCCGCACCAGCCAGCACAACGTGAAATGGCTCGCGCAATTCCACGGACTGGTGGCATCGATCCCGGAAGTGACCGAGTTCTACCGCATGGCCGGCGATACCGACTACCTGCTGCGCGTGGTGGTGCCGGATATTGCCGCCTACGACCGCGTCTACAAGAAGCTGATCCAGGGCGCCGAGCTGGCCGACGTCAGTTCCAGCTTTGCGATGGAGCAGATCAAGTACACCACGGCGCTGCCGCTCGATTATGCGTAGGCCGGCACCGGCCCTTCATCCGGGCAAAACCGTGAACCCAGACATCGAGCGCTGCGAGGCGTACCGGCAGTTCGAAAAGATCCATGCCGCCTTCCGTGCCGGCGATATCGAAGTGCTGCGAGCAGCGGTTGATGATCCGGCCTGCATTCCCACGGGACCATGCTGCCAGGGATTGGCGCTTGCCTCGAATACGCGATCTACCATAGCCCGCTGCCCTTTATCCGCACCCCGCTCGAAGCCGGCGCGGCTCCCCGGCCGGCGGATCAAGCGGGCTTTCCGCCGCTGATTGCCGCGCTGTCATGCACGCTCGCCGCGCCGGGCGGCAGCGCACGCTCGGACGTGGTCGAACTGCTCCGGCTGCTGCTGGACTTCGGCGCCGATCCCGCGCAGCGCGGCATCAACGACTACACCGCGCTGCATTGGCGGTGAGCGTGCGCAACTTGCCCGCGGTGGCGCTGCTGCTCGTGGCGGGGGTGGATGCGCCTTGCCGCACGCGCATCGACGACTGCGAGACTCCGCGCGAGATGGCCGAAGCCAAACGCCACCGATTACCGGGACGCGCCGCTGTTCACGCTCGACACCATGCTGCTCAAGCGCTTTGCCACGGTGCCGGCCTCGGGCTGATCGCCGGCACGACGCAGCATCTGGGCGATGACAGCGGCCCGCTGGCGACCGCCTGAACGGCTTCCGCGGCCATGACTGGGCGGTGGGCCCGACCGTCACCTACGACACCAAGATCGGCGCCAAGAGCCTGCTGTCGCTGGGCTGCGCTGGGTGCCCTCGGTGGCCAACAAGAACCGCCTGAAGCGCACGAATACGTTCATGGGAACGGCGACCATCGTGTTCTGAGTCCTGCAAGTTCCCAGGCGGCAAGGCAGAATGCGTCCCACGCTCCCCATCGGGCGAGTTAAAGTACGCACCCAATAGTGCCTGCGTTGATCACGCGCAAGCCCGCAACCCTTGCAAGCCTGCAGACTGGCATCCATGACCTCAGTCCCATCCTCGTCAACACGTGCCACCGGCACGTGTGCCTCAACGCCCTCGGCGCCATCAACACCCGGGGAACCCACCCCCTTGTCTCGCCGCCGCCGGGCTCCGGTGCCGCGCGGCCGCTTCGCCTGGATCACCGGGATTCTCAGCTGGACTCTGCTGATTGCAAGCACGCTGTTCTGGTGCGCGCTGCTGTTTCCGCTGGCGCTGCTGAAGCTGGCGCTGCCGTTTGCCGCCGTCAGGCGGCGCATCGATCCGCTGCTCAACGGCATCGCGACCGCCTGGATCTCCGGCAACACCGGCTGGTTCGCGTGGATCCAGCGCGAGCCGTGGGATGTCCAGGGCAATGAGGGGCTGCGCTATGCCGACTGGTACCTGGTGAACTGCAACCATCAGTCGTGGGCGGATATCTTCGTGCTGCAGCGCTCGCTGAACCGGCGCATCCCGCTGCTGAAGTTTTTCCTGAAGCAACAGCTGATCTATGTGCCGGTGATCGGGCTGGCGTGGTGGGCGCTGGACTTTCCGTTCATGAAGCGCCATGGCAAGGCGCAACTGCGGCGCAATCCGGCGTTGCAGCGCCAGGACCAGGAAACGGCGAAGCGCGCCTGCGCGAAGTTTTCGCTGGTGCCGACCAGCGTGATGGTGTTTGCCGAAGGCACCCGCTTTACCGAGGCCAAGCGCGCGGCCCAGGACTCTCCGTACCGCCATCTGCTCAAGCCCAAGGCCGGCGGACTGGCGGTGGCACTGAATGCGATGGGCAACAAGTTCCGCTCGCTGATCGACGTCAGCATCGTGTATCCGGAAGGCGCGCCAGGCTTCTGGGACCTGGCCTGCGGGCGCGCCGGCCCGGTGCTGGTGCGCATGCGGCAATTGCCGGTGCCGCCGGCCTTCTGCGAGGCTGATTACGGTAGCGACAAGGCCTTCCGCAGGGAATTCCACAACTGGCTGGCACGCCAGTGGGAAGCCAAGGATGCAGAGATCGATGCGCTGATGCCGCCGCGTGCCGGCTGAAGTCTCGCTACCCGGGCAGGCGGTCGACTGCCCGCTTTCCCTGCCCCACCGCCGCGGTCAGCGAAGGGCTGCCGGCGTTGTCGCTGTTCGCGATGCTGATATTGCCCACGCCGGCCAGCCCCGGCCACGCCGCGTCGGGCGCCACGTTCTCACCCGCCAGGCTGTCGGGCATATAGCTGTATCCGTGTGCCCAGCGGTTGACGGTGATGCCGCGGATCACGTCCTTCGAAGCAAAGCCTTTGTGGCCGAGCATGCGGTCCAACTGCGCACGGATGTCGCGTTCCAACGTGTCGAAGGGCGTGCCGAGCAGCAAGGCACGGCCCGCGCGGAAGCGGTCGCGCGCCTGCATGCCGCTGTCAGGCACGGTCGGCACATAGAGCATATGCAGCACCGCGGGATCGGAGGGATGTTTGCCCGCCGGCGGTTCCAGCCACAGGTCGGTATAGGCCATGGCCGGCGCGTGGATGCGGCGCGTGCGCAGCGTCGCGAACGCCTGCCAGTGGTCCAGCGCCACCTTGGTGTAGACCAGCGGCGCCTTGGCCTCGTTGTGCAGCATCTCCTTCTGCTTCGCCGGCAGCGACGGCAGCAGGTACGGGATCATCATGTTGTAGCCGGCCAGCACCACGTGGCGCGCCTCGACGCGGTGCAGATTGCCGCTGAATCCATAAGTCACGCGCGTGATATTGCCGTCGGGCTCGACCGCGATCGCGGTGCTGTTCAGGCGCAGGCGCACCGGCTGCCCGTCGCGGTCCAGGCGGCTGTAGTCGAACGCGGCCGACACCACATCGGCCGGCCGGGCGAACGACGCCACGCCAGGGATCAGGCTCTGCACCAGTAGCCGCGCCAGCGAGGCATTGCCATCCGGAAACCACAGGCGCGAAGCCGGCGACTTGCCAAGCCGCAGGTTTCCCGCCGGCGCGGGCATGTTGGCGCCGGCAGGCAGACCGATGGCAATAGCGTCGGCAACGGAGATCCCATCGGCATCCAGCGCATAGGCATCGTTGCTGCGGCTGCGCAGGAAGCGTTGCCCGGCCAGGCCGATGCCGGCCTTGTCACGCAGAAAACTTGCGTAACGCATGGCGCGCAGCGCTGCCGCTCGCTCGGCGCCGGACAACGCCGGCAGGTAATCGGTGGTGCCCGCGGCCAGCCGCGCCAGAGCGGCGCGGTCCGCCGCAGGCAGAGGCGCGCTGTCCAGGAAGCGCGACAGGGCAGCCGCATCCGGGCCACCGGTCTGCTGCCCGCTGCGAACATCGATCAGCTCGCCGAACGGATCGCCCGCGACCCACTGGTCGCGCCCGAAATGCTCGGCATCGAAGAACACGGCGCGGCCCAGGCCGAGCGCGGCATAGGGATCCGCGGGCGCCGTGCCAGGCGCGCGCGTGGCGTCGAGCCCGATCCCTGCCAGCAGTTCGCGCACCGCGGCGTCGCCGGCAGCGCTTGCCGGCATCTCGGCGCTGCCGCCAAAGGTCACCAGCCGCTGGCCGCGCACCGTGAACTCATTGCGCTTGGCATGGCCGCCGAAATCGTCGTGGTTGTCCAGGATCAGGATGCGGCGGTTGGCGCCGAAGCGGCGCCGGTAGAACCACGCCGCCGCCAGCCCGCTCAGGCCACCGCCGACGACCACCAGGTCGAAGGCCTCATGTGCCAGCACGACCGGGTATTTCGCGCCCTCGCGCGCCAGGCTGTGCGCCAGCGTGTAGGTGCCGGGATGGTTGCCGCGCAGGCCGGTCAGCGCGGGCGGGTATGCCACGCCTGCCCCACCCTGCTGCGCGTGCAGCAACTGCACGGGCGCAAGGCCGGCGGCAATGGTCAGGGCGGTGCCGTTGAGGAAGTCTCTGCGCGTAATCGTCATCGGGTGCTCATCGGGATGCGTCGCCTGCCGCGGCCGGGCGCTGCGCGGCCAGCGCCTTGCGCCGTGCCGCCACAGCGGCTTCCGGCACCGGCGCGGCGCGGTTGCCCCAGCTGCCGCGGATAAAGGTCAGCACATTGGCCAGTTCCTGGTCGTCCAGCGTCCAGCCATAGCCGGGCATGTGGTAATCCGCCGGCGCGGTGCCCACACGCGCGGTCACGGCGCCGTCGAGCAACAGGTTCACCAGCGAGGCCGGATCGGGATCGGCGACGGTCGGGTTGCCGGCCAGCGGCGGGAACACGCGGGCAAAGCCCTTGCCGTCGGCGCCATGGCAAGGCATGCAGAACACCGCGTACTGGCGCGCACCGGGCACATCGAAGCGGCCCTGCTGCAGTTGCTGCGCGGTGGCGGCATCGTGCCGGAACGGCTTGTCCTCGCCCCGCGCACCGGGCAGGGACTTCAGGTAGGCGGCGACGGCATCGAGGTCGGGCGCGCTCATGTACTGGGTGGCAGTGGAGACCACCGTGGACATCGGACCGAACGAGGTTGCGTGCCCGTTGCGCCCGGTGCGCAGGAACTCGGCGATGTCCGCGCGCGACCACGCGCCCAGGCCGGTGACCTGGTCACCGGTCAGGTTGGTGGCGGACCAGCCCTCCACGCTCGCCCCGGACAGGAAATGGCGGCTGCGCTCGTCCAGCCCCTTCTCGGCAAACAGGTTGCCGCGCGGCGTATGGCAGGCGCCGCAGTGCGCCACCGCCTGCACCAGGTAGGCGCCGCGGTTCCAGGCTGCGCCGCGCGCGGGGTCGGTGCGGACCGGGTCGTCATCAACGAACAGGACGTTCCACACCGCCAGCAGGCTGCGCATGCTGAACGGCCAACGCATCTGCGGTGCGGGGTTGCGCTGGGTGACCGGCGCCACCTCGGCACGCAGGTAGGCGTACAGCGCCGCCACGTCCTCGGCGCGCATGCGTGCGTACGAGGGATACGGCATCGCCGGATAGAGGCGTTTGCCGTCGCGCGCCACGCCGTACCGCAAGGCGCGGTCGAACTCGGCCAGCGTATAGGCGCCGATGCCGCTGCCGGCATCGGGCGTGATATTGGTCGAATGGATCGTGCCGACCGCCGTGCGGATCGGCAGCCCGCCGGCGAATGGCTTGCCGCCTTCGCTGGTATGGCAGGCGGCGCAGTTGGCGATGCGCGCCAGGTAGCGGCCGCGTTCGATCTGTTGCGTGTCGGTGGCGGCCAGCGCCATGCCCACGGGCAGCAGCATCGCCAGCGTCAGGCAGGCCAGCTTGCGCAGCGCACGGGCTGTGGCGATACCAGGTCCTTGGGGCAGGAGAAGCATGGGAGCAGATTCAGGTCAGGCAGCCGACACCGCCCAGTTTGCCGCAAGCACCAGGCACACCACCAGCCCGGCGGCGACGGCCACGCCGGTCAGGATCAGCGGCACCGGGCGCAAGGTGTCCAGGTCGCGCTGGTGCTCCTGCCCCTGGCGCAGGCCAAAGAAGCCCCACAGCACGGTCCGCAACAGCCTCAACGGGTTCATGGCATCTCCTTGCACAACGCCTTTGTGTACGAGTGCCGATTATGGGCCGTCCGCGCCAGCCATAACAGCATCAGATAACAGGAAAATTTACGTATCAGTTTGCCTGCACGGGAGATAATGCGCTCAACCGCCCCGCCCCCGCCAACCCGCCATGAAACGCTACGAAGCCCTTGCCGAGACCCTGGCCGCTGATATCCGCAACGGCAGCCTGCCGCCGGGCACGCGCCTGCCGTCGATCCGCAAGACCGTGGCCCAGTATGGCGTCAGCCCCTCGACCGCCTTCCAGGCCTATTACCGGCTGGAAGAGCGCGGGCTGGTGCGGGCGCGCGAGCGCTCCGGCTACTACGTGGCGGGACCGGCGCGGCGCGAGCTGCCCCAGCCGCAGGCGCGGCCATCGCGCCAGGTGTCGACGCAGGTCGACATCTCCAAGCTGGTCTTCGCCGTGCTGGAAGGCGCGCGTGACCGCGAGCTGGTGCAGTTTGGCTCGGCCTTTCCCTCGCCCGAGCTGTTCCCGTGGGAGCGGCTGGGCAAGTCGCTGGCGCGCGCCGGCCGCGCACTCGACCCGTGGTACTCGGTCAACGACCTGCCGCCGGGCAATACCGCGCTGCGCCGCCAGATCGCGCTGCGCTACCTGGGCGCCGGCGCCCCGCAGCCGGCCGAGGACCTGATCGTCACCAACGGCGCGCTCGAGGCGCTCAACCTGTGCCTGATGGCGGTGACGCAGCCGGGCGACGTGGTGGCGATCGAATCGCCCGGCTTCTATGCCTCGCTGCAGGCACTGGAGCGGCTGCGGCTCAAGGCCGTGGAGATCCCGGTCGACCCCGCCGAAGGCATCGACCTGGGCGCGCTCGATGCCGCGCTGTCGCGCCACCCGGTCAAGGCGTGCTGGTTCATGACGCAGTTCCAGAATCCGCTCGGCGCCAGCATGTCGGAAGACAAGAAGAAAGCGCTGGTGGCCTTGCTGGCGCGCCACCAGGTGCCGCTGATCGAGGACGACGTCTATGGCGAGCTCTACTTCGGCAACCGCTGCCCGCTGCCGGCCAAGGCCTTCGACACGCAAGGGCTGGTGATGCACTGCAGTTCGTTCTCGAAGACGCTGGCGCCGGGCTTCCGCATCGGCTGGGTGGCGCCGGGCCGCTTTGGCGAGGCCATCCAACGGCTCAAGCTGATGACCACGCTGTCGGCCGGCGTGCCCACGCAGGTGGCGCTGGCCGAATACCTGCAGCATGGCGGCTACGACAAGCACCTGCGCAAGCTGCGCCATGTGCTGGAGATGCAGCAGGGCCGCATGATCGATGCCATCGGCCAGCATTTCCCGGAAGATGTGCGCGTGTCGCGCCCAGACGGTGGTTACTTCCTGTGGGTCGAGTTTGCACCCGGCTTCGATGCGCTGGCATTGCACCATGCCGCACTGGAGGCAGGCATCGGCATAGCGCCGGGTCCGATCTTCTCTGCGCGGCAGGGATACCGCAACTGCATCCGGCTCAACTACGGGCACCTGTGGAGCGATGAGGCCGAGGCCGCCATCGCCACCCTTGGGCGGCTCATCGCGCAGCAGCAAGGCAGCTAGCGCGCATCGCGATGGCGGCGCAGCGCCCACTCCAGGGTCTCGAACGCTGCCTGTACCACCAGTGCCAGCATGGCCGCCGGGATTGCGCCGGCCAGCAGCAGCGCCGTGTCGTTGAGCGCCAGCCCGGTGGCAATGCGCTCGCCAAAGCCACCCGCGCCGACAAAGGCCGCGATCGTCGCCGTGCCCACGCTGATGATGGCCGCGGTCTTGATGCCCGCCAGAAGCACCGGCAAGGCCAGCGGCAGCTCCACGTAGCGCAGCACCTGTCCGCCGCGCAACCCGAGCGCCCGCCCCGCATCGCGCATGCCCTGCGGCACCTGCTCCAGCCCGGTCGTGGTGTTGCGCACGATCGGCAGCAAGGCATAGAGAAACAGCGCCACCATGGCCGGCCAGACGCCGATGCGGCCCAGCAGCGGGATCAGCATCGCCAGCAGCGCCAGCGACGGTACCGTCTGCAGCACGTTGACCACGCCCAGCACAGCCTGTCCGGTGCGGCGCCGCCGCGCCGCCAGCATCCCCAGCGGTACGCCGACCAGCGTGGCGGCGCCGACCGCCCCCGCCACCAGGCCGACATGGCGCCGCGCCAGGCGCGTGGTGTCGGGCCCGAACAGCGCGGCAGCCAGCCGGCCGCGCGGCTCGGCACCGTCATGCGTTGCCTTTTGCCCTGCAGTGCCGGCCAGGAACGCGCGCGCGATCGCGTCGAATGACTGGCCATCGATCTCCGCCGCCGCGTTCATGGCGCTCATGTCGTCGGCGCTGACGCGCCCGGCCAGCCGCTCCAACGCTTGCCAGGCCTGCGGGAAACGCTTCGGTACGTCAAGGCGGTAGACCACCACCGCGTCGTAGCGCGGGAAGTAATGCCGGTCGTCTTCCAGCACGCGCAGCTTGTACTTGCGGATCTTGGCGTCGGTGGAATAGATGTCGATGGCATCGACCTGCCCCGCGGCCAAGGCCTCGTAGGCAACGCCATGGTCCAGCCCGACCGGGCGTTGCGGCAGCCCGTAGCGGCTGGCCAGCCCCGGCCAGCCGTCGGCGCGCCCCAGGAACTCATGGGACAGGCCGAGCCTGAGCTGGGGCTGCGCGGCGAGATCGCTCAGCCGGCGCAGCGCGCCGGCGCGGGCATCGGACACGGCCAGCGCATAGGTGTTCTCAAAACCAAGCGGAATTGCCGCGCCCAGCCCCATCGGCGCCAGCGCGCGCTGGATGGCATCGAGCCCGGCTCCGGGGGGCAGTTTCAAGATCTCGGCGGCGAGCGTGCCGGTGTAGTCGGGATAGAGGTCGATGCTGCCGGCCTTCAGCGCCTCGAAGACGATCGCGGTATTGCCCAGGCCTGGCTGGTGTTGAGCGGCGCCGGGCGGCCCCGCGGCCTGGGTCAGCAGTTCGCCAAGGATGTATGACTCGGTGAAGCGCTTGGAGCCGACGCGCAGCGGATCTGCCGCGCGCGCCGGCATGGCGCCCGCGAGTGCGGCAGCCAGCACCCACACCACTGCCTGCCACAGCGGGCGCCCAGTTCTCCCGATCTCCCGACTGCTACGGATCCAAGCCAAAACGTCTGTCCCGATAGGGGGCCGGTGTGCGCCCGGCATCGCTACATCATAGCTGGCGCATGTCCTTATCCAGAAATAGTATTTGTCATTTGCATGATGAAGGCATCAGAATCCAGAAAACACATTCTTTCCAAGCGCGCCCCCATGGAAATCCGGCAATTGGAAGCCTTCGCCGCAGTGGTCACCACTGGCAGTGTCACCGCTGCCGGGCGGCTGCTGGGCCGCTCGCAGCCCGCCATTACGCGACTGATCCAGGAACTGGAAGCCGAACTGGGCTTTGCCCTGTTCACCCGCAGCGGCCCGCGCGTCAGCCCGACCGAGCAAGGCTTCCTGCTCTACGACGAGGTCGAGCAGACGCTGGCCGGCATGCAGCAGATCCGCACACGCGCCGCGGCCCTGGCGCGCGGCGATGGCCGGCCCCTGCGCATTGCCGCGACCCCGGCGCTGGCAGCCGGCTTGCTGCCGCCGGCCCTGGCGCTGGCCTTCGAACGCGGGCTGTGCGCACCGGAGCGGGTATCGGTGCAGAACCTGTCGCCGGAACAAGTGGTGCATGCGGTGCTGACCGGCGCGGCCGATATCGGCCTGAACAGCCTGCCGCTGGAACACCGCGGCGTGACCGTGCACTGGATTGGCCAGTCAGCCTGCGTGGCTGCCGTGCGTGCCGACGACCCACTGGCGGCGCAGCCTGCCATCGCCCTGCAGGACTGCCGCGGCCGCCGCATCGTCACCATGCAGAACCCTTACCGGCTGCGCCGCCGCGTCGACCGGGCGCTTGCCGGCGCCGGCGTGCCTGAAGCGGGCGTGATCGACACCAATACCTCGATCAGCGCGCTCACGCTGGTGCGCGCGGGGCTGGGCATCGCCGTGCTGGAACCCGTGACCGCGCGCGGGCTGCCGCTGACCGATATCGCCGTGCGGGCCATCGATGCCGATATTCCCTTTTTCTTCGGCGTGATCACGCCGCAGGCCCGCCCGGCCAGCACCGCGGTGCTGGGGCTGGTGCAGGCCGTGGCCGACGCCGCCGCCGAACTGTTGCCCGACCTGGTGCGGCGCGAGCCCGCCGAACACGGCGCGCTGCTGCAGTCGCTCTATGGCGATGCCAGCGACGACGCTGACACGCTCTCACAAGATGCCGGACTTCCAAGCCATGACTGACCTATCCGCCTCCGCCCCTACCCCCGCCGCCGGCCTCGCCGCGCTGGAAGCGCGCCTGCGCCAGGACCTGTCATGGCTGGAACTGCCAGCCAAGGGCTGGACCGTCCAGCGCACCCAGGATGGCCAGGAAATCCTGGACGTCGCTGTCATCGGCGGCGGCATGGCCGGGCTGGCAGCCAGCGCCACCCTGACGCATCTCGGCATCCGCGTGCGCGCCTTCGACCGTTCCCCGGCCGGCTTCGAAGGCCCGTGGGCCACCACCGCGCGCATGGAAACGCTGCGTTCGCCCAAGCAACTGACCGGCCCCGCGCTGGGCCTGTCGGCGCTGACTTTCCGCGCCTGGTTCGAAGCCCAGTTTGGCACGGCCGCCTGGGAGGCGCTGGACAAGATCCCGCGGCTGCAGTGGATGGACTACCTGCGCTGGTACCGCCAGGTGCTGGCGCTGGATATTCGCAACGAACACCAGGTCGATGCCATCGTGCCGCGCCCGGACGGACTGGTCGCGCTGTCGATGCAGACCCCGGACGGCCCGCAGACCGTACTGGCGCGCCGCGTGGTGCTGGCCACCGGCCGCGACGGCCTGGGCGGCGCCTACCTGCCGCCGGTGGCGAGCAAACTGCCGCGCCAACTGTGGGCGCATTCGTCCGACGAAATGGACTACGCCACGCTGCGCGGCAAGCGCGTGGGCGTGGTCGGCGCAGGCGCTTCGGCCATGGACAGCGCGGCGACCGCGCTGGAAGCCGGCGCCGCCTGCGTGGAGATGCTGATCCGCCGCGCCGACATCCCGCGCGTCAACAAGGGCAAGGGCGCGGGCAATCCCGGCCTGGTCCACGGCCACACCATGCTGTCCGATGAATGGAAATGGCGCATCCGCCATTACATCAACGCGCAGCAGGTGCCGCCGCCGCGCGGCAGCACTCTGCGGGTCTCGCGCCATGCCAATGCGCGCTTCCACCTGGGCTGCCCGATCGAAGCGATCGAGCCGCATGGCGACGGCCTGCGCGTGCTCACGCCCAAGGGCGTGTTCGAGCTGGACTTCCTGATCTTCTCCACCGGTTTCCGTATCGCCCTGGACACCCGGCCCGAGTTCGCCGCCTTCGCCCCGCAAATCCGCTACTGGCGCGACCGCTACACACCCCGCCCCGGCCAGGAAGACCAGGAGCTGGACGACTCGCCGGACCTGGGCCCGGCCTTCGAGTTCCTCGAGAAGACGCCCGGCGCCTGCCCCGGGCTGTCGCGCATCCACTGCTTCTGCTATCCGGCCGCGCTGTCGCACGGCACGGTGTCGGGCGACATCCCGGCCATCAGCGACGGCGCGCGCCGGCTGGGCCAGGGGATCGCCGGGCTGCTGTACCAGGAAGACGTGGAGATCCACTACGCCAACCTGGAAGCCTATGCCGAGCCCGAAGTGTTCGGCGACGAATGGACGCCGGCGCCATGAGGGCGATAAGAGGCGCCGTCACCCGCTGGCCCTGGCGCTGGCTGCTGCGCCGCCTGCTGCAGGCGGCGGCGGTGGTGCTGGTGATGACGGTGATCGTCTTCGCCGGCCTGCATGCCATCGGCAATCCGGTCGACATCCTGATTGGCCAGGACGTGGACCAGGTCGACCGCGCGCGCATCATCGCCGCGCTCGGGCTGGACCAGCCGCTGTGGCGCCAGTACCTCGGTTTCCTGAACGGCGCGCTGCACGGCAACCTGGGCAACAGCTTTGTCTATAACGTGCCGGCGATCCAGCTGATCCTGCAGCGCCTGCCGGCCACGCTGGAGCTGGCGGTGGCGGCGCTGCTGCTGGCCGTGCTGGTGGGCGTGCCGCTCGGGCTGTTCGCCGGTCTATATCCCGAGCACCCGCTGTCGCGCGTGCTGATGACCGGCAGCATCGTCGGCTTCTCGCTGCCCACCTTCTGGGTCGGCCTGATGCTGATCATGGCCTTCAGCGTGCGGCTGGGCTGGCTGCCTTCGGGCGGGCGCGGCGCCACCACGGAATGGCTGGGCGTGCCGTGGTCCTGGCTGACCGCCGACGGGCTGCGCCACATGATCCTGCCGGCCATCAACCTGTCCTTGTTCAAGGTCTCGCTGGTGCTGCGCCTGACGCGCGCCGGCGTGCGCGAGGTATTGCCGCAGGACTGGGTCAGGTTCGCGCGCGCCAAGGGCCTGTCGCCGCTGCGCGTGGTGCTCGGCCACGTGCTGCGCAACACCATGATCCCGCTGGTGACGGTGCTGGGCCTGGAGTTCGGCTCCACCATCGCGTTCGCGGTGGTGACCGAGAACATCTTCGCCTGGCCCGGCGCCGGCAAGCTGATCCTGGACAGCATCAACGCGCTCGACCGGCCGGTGATCGTCTCCTACCTGGTGGTCGTGGTGTGCCTGTTCGTCACGCTGAACCTGATCGTCGACGTGCTCTACAAACTGCTCGATCCGCGCGTGCGGCTGGAGGGTGCGGCATGAACGCCAGCGACAAGACCAGCGCAGTGCCAGCCGAAGCCTTCGCGCCGCCCGCCGCGCCCGCCGCGCCCGCGTTACGGCGCGAAGCGCCGTGGCGCCGCGTGGTGGCTGACTTCCTCGCCTCGCGCACCGCCGTGTTCGGGCTGGTGGTGCTGGTGCTGCTGGTGTTCACCGCGCTGCTGGCGCCGTGGCTCACGCCGCAGAACCCCTATGACCTGCTGCAACTGGATGTGCTGGACGCGCGCCTGGCGCCTGGCACCGCCAACGGTGCCGGCACCTACAGCTACTGGCTGGGCACCGACGGCCAGGGCCGCGACATCCTGTCCGGCATCATTTACGGGCTTCGCATCAGCCTGCTGGTGGGCGTCGGCTCGGCGGCGCTCGCCGGCGTGCTCGGCACGCTGCTGGGGCTGCTCGCGGCCTATGCCGGCGGGCGCGTGGACAGCCTGATCATGCGCACCGTGGACCTGCTCCTGTCCTTCCCGTCCATCCTGGTGGCGATGATGATCCTGGCCTTCCTGGGCAAGGGCGTGGGCAACGTGGTGCTGACGCTGGTGATCCTGGAGTGGGCCTACTATGCCCGCACGGCCCGCGCCCAGGCCCTGGTGGAGAGCCGGCGCGAATACGTCGAGGCCGCGCGCGGCCAGGGTATCGCGCACTGGCGCATCGTGGTCGGGCACATCCTGCCCAACTGCATGCCGCCGCTGATCGTGATCGGCTCGCTGCAGGTGGCGCGCGCGATCACGCTGGAGGCCACGCTGTCCTTTCTCGGCCTGGGCGTGCCGGTCACCGAGCCCTCGCTCGGCCTGCTGATCGCCAATGGCTACCAGTTCATGCTGTCCGACGAATACTGGATCAGCTTTTTCCCGGGCATTGCGCTGCTGCTGACCGTGGTGGCCATCAACCTGGTGGGCGACCGCCTGCGCGACGTCCTCAATCCGAGGCTGCAGAAATGAACGCGCCCGCCACGCTACCCGATATCCCCACGCTGGAAGTGCGCCACTTGCGCACTCATTTCGACACCCGCAACGGCGTGCTGCGGGCGGTGGACGATGTCTCGTTTGCCGTGCCGCGCGGCCGCATCCTGGGGCTGGTGGGCGAATCCGGCTCGGGCAAGTCGGTCACCGGCTTCTCCATCATGGGGCTGGTGGATGCGCCCGGTCACATCGCCGGCGGCGAAATCCTGTTCCAGGGCCGCGAGCTGACGCGCATGCGCCCGGCCGAGTTGCGCCAGCTGCAGGGCAACCGCATCGCCATGATCTTCCAGGATCCGATGATGACGCTGAACCCGGTGATGCGGATCGATGCGCAGATGATCGAGGCGGTGCGCGCGCACAGCAAGACCAGCCACAAGCAAGCGCGCGAACTGGCCCGCGACACCCTAGGCATGATGGGCATCCCGAGCCCGGACGAACGGCTGCTGGCCTACCCGCACCAGCTTTCCGGCGGCATGCGCCAGCGCGTGGCGATTGCTACCGCCATGCTGCACCGGCCCGACCTGATCATCGCCGACGAACCCACCACCGCGCTGGATGTCACCATCCAGGCCCAGATCCTCTCGGAGGTACAGACACTGGCGCGCCAGCACGGCACTGCGCTGATCTGGATCACGCACGACCTGTCCGTGGTGGCGGGCCTCGCCGACGAGGTCGCGGTGATGTACGCCGGCCGCATCGTCGAGCAAGGCCCGGTGGACGACGTGCTGGACCACCCGCTGCACCCCTACACCGCCGGCCTGATCGCGAGCCTGCCGAGCCTGAACCAGCGCGGCCAGCGGCTGCGGCAGATTCCCGGCATGACTCCCGACCTGGCCGCCCTGCCGCCCGGCTGCGCCTTTGCCGCGCGCTGCCCGCGCGCCAGCGCCGTGTGCGGCGCAGCGCCGGCCATCACTACCCCCGCGCCGCGGCGCCAGGTGCGCTGCTTCCACCCCGGCCAGCTGGCCGTCAGCATGGAGCCGGCATGACCGTCAGCCAATTGCATCCGGCCCACACCGGCCACGCGCAAGCCGTACCGGCGGCAGCAGAAGGCGGCAGGCCGCCGCTGGTGTCCGCCCGCGCGCTGGCCAAGCGCTTCGGCGAGCGCAAGCCGGGACGCATCGGCCGGGCGCTGGAGCGCCTGGGCTGGTCCGAACCCGAGCGCGTCACCCACGCCGTGGACGGCGTCGACCTCGACCTGAAGCACGGCGAAGTGCTCGGGCTGGTGGGCGAATCGGGCTGCGGCAAGTCCACCCTGGGGCGCATGATCGCGGGCCTGCTCGACCCCTCCTCCGGCGAGATCCACATCGACGGCCGCAGCCCCGCCAGCCTGGACCGCGCCGGGCGGCAGGCACTGCGCCTGAAGATCCAGATGGTGTTCCAGGACCCCTACGCCAGCCTGAACCCGCGCCTGCGCGTGGACCGCATCGTCGGCGAGGGCGCACGCCTGCAAGGGCTGGTGGATGCGGCCGGCTTCGACGACTACGTCAGCGCGCAGTTGCAGCGCGCCGGATTGGACCCGAGCCTGCGCCAGCGCTACCCCCACCAGTTCAGCGGCGGCCAGCGCCAGCGCATCGGCATTGCCCGTGCGCTGGCGGTGCAGCCCGAGCTGCTGGTGTGCGACGAGGCCGTGGCAGCGCTGGACGTGTCGATCCAGGCCCAGGTGCTGAACCTGTTCATGGACCTGCGCGAGCAGTTGGGCCTGAGCTACCTGTTCATCAGCCACGACCTGGGCGTGGTCGAACATATCTCTGACCGCGTGATGATCATGTACCTGGGCCGCGTGGTGGAAAGCGCGCCGACCACGGAGATCTTCCGCCGCCCCAACCACCCCTACACGCAGGCGCTGCTGGCCGAAATCCCGCGCCTGGATGCCCGCCACAAGACCTTCACCGCCATCCGCGGCGAGATCCCCAGCCCGCTGGCGCCACCGGCCGGCTGCCACTTCCACCCGCGCTGCCCGCATGCCATGGCGCGCTGCGCGGTGGAGCCGCCCAGGTTGCGCGGCATCGCCGTCAACCATCTGAGCGCCTGCCATCTCAACGAAGGCTGACGCTCACCGTATAGCCCCTTTCATCCCAGAAACCGCCCCGAGGAATCGCCCCATGAATCGCTCGCCGTCCTTCTCCTTGCGCGCCACCGTGGCCGCCGTGCTTTGCGCCGCCGCCGCGGTGGCTTCCGCGCAGTCGCTGACGATCGGCTTTGCCGACCCGTTGTCGTCGCTGGACCCCCAGCTGAACAACCACGCCGGCGACCGCTCGGTGGACCTGCACTTCTGGGACCTGCTGATCGAAAACAAGGACAACAAGCTGCAGCCGGGGCTGGCGCTGTCGTGGAAGGCGCTGGACGACAAGACCTGGGAATTCAAGCTGCGCCGCGACGTCAAGTGGCAGGATGGCAAGCCCTTCACCGCCGAGGACGTGGTCTTCTCCTACCAGCGCGCACGCAACGTGCCGGGTAGTGTGGCCTCGTTCTCGGGCTACCTGCGCACCATCGAATCCGCCACCGCCAAGGACCCGTACACGCTGCTGGTCAAGACCAACATCGCCAACCCCGACCTGCCGCTGAACCTGGCCTCGGTGCATATCGTCAGCAAGCACGTGGGCGACAAGGCCAATACCGACGATTACAACGCGGGCCGCGCGGTGGTGGGCACCGGCCCGTACAAGTTCATCTCTTACACCCCGGGCGACCGTGTGATCATGGCGCGCAATGACGGCTACTGGGGCGCCAAGGCGATCTGGCAACAGGTCAACTACCGCTACATCAACAACGGCCCGGCGCGCACGGCAGCGCTGCTGTCCGGCGACGTGGACGTGATCGACAAGGTCTCGGTGTCCGACCTCGCCAAGCTCAAGCAATCGCCCACCGTCAGCGTGTTTCCCTACAACGGCCTGCGCGTGATGCTGCTGCAACCGAGCTTCAAGCCTGGCCCCAACCCCTACATCACCGACAACGCCGGCAAGCCGCTGGACAAGAACCCGCTGCTTGACGTGCGCGTGCGCCGGGCGCTGTCGCTGGCCATCAACCGCGAGGCCGTGGTGGGCCGTATCCTGCAGAACACCGCCACCGTAGCCAACCAGTGGATGCCCAAGGGCACTTTTGGCTACAACCCCGAGGTCAAGGACATCGCCTATGACCCCGCGCAGGCCAAAAAACTGCTGGCCGAGGCCGGCTTTCCCGACGGCTTCAGGCTGACCATCCATGCCCCCAACGACCGCTACCCGCAGGGCCCGGAAACGGCGCAGGCCGTGGCGCAGTTCTGGACCCGCGTGGGCGTGAAGACCCAGGTGGAAGTGGTGCCCTGGTCGGTCTACTCCGGCCGTGCCAACAAGAACGAGTACGCGGTCAGCATGCTGGCCTGGGGCAACGGCACCGGCGAGGCCAGCTATGCGCTGGTCAACGTGCTGGCCACCGTGGACGCCAAGAAGGGCCTGGGCGCCTCCAACTGGGGCCACTACAGCAACCCGGCCGTAGACCGCGCACTGGAGGAATCCACCGCCGAGTTCGACGCGGCCAAGCGCGAAACGATCCTGCGCCGCTCGGTCAAGCTGGTGTCCGACGACGTCGGCGTGGTGCCGCTGTACCACTACCAGAATATCTGGGCGGCAAAGAAGGGCCTGAAGGTAACGCCGATGACCAGCGACCGCACCGCCGCCATGATGGTGACGCGGACGGGCAAGTGAGCATGGCCGTGATGACCGCCCCAACCCTTGACATCACCCCGGCCGATGCCCTCATCGACGCGCCGCGCCGCATCGCCATCACCGGCCTGCGGCCCGGCGAGACCGTGGCCGTCAGCACGCGCACCGTACGCGGCCGCGACGTCGCCTGGGCCAGCCAGGCCGACTTCATTGCCGCAGGCGACGGCAGCGTGGACCTGGAGCGCGATGCGCCAGTGCGCGGCAGCTACGACGGCGTGGCGCCCATGGGCTTGCTGTGGGCGCAGCGGCCGGTGGCATCGGACAGCCGCGAGCTGTTCCACACCGACGCAACCCGGCCGCTGGTGACCGAGATTACCGTCACGGCCGCCGGCGGCGAGGCTCGCAGCGAGCTGGTGCAGCGCCTCGCCGCACCGGGCGTGGTGCGCGAAGACATCCGCGTGGACGGGCTGGTCGGCACGCTGTACCGCCCGCCTGGCGCCGGCCCGCACCCGGCGGTGATGGTGCTCAACGGGTCCGGCGGCGGCATCAACGAACCGCGCGCCGCGCTCTATGCCTCGCATGGCTATGCCGCGCTGGCGCTGGGCTACTTCAAGGCGCCGGGCCTGTCGGACTATATCTCCAACACGCCGCTGGAATACTTCGAGCGCGGCCTGCAATGGATGCATCGCGAGCTGCGTCCGGCGCATGGCTTTGTCGCCCTGTCCGGCCAGTCGCGCGGCGGGGAGCTGGTACTGCTGCTGGGTGCGACCTTTCCCGATCTGGTGTCGGCGGTGGTCGGCTACGTGCCGGGCGCGGTGGTGCATAGCGCCCAGAATGCCGCCGACCCGGCCATCGGCCGTGAGGGCGCAGCCTGGCTGCACCATGACAAGCCGCTGCCGCATGTGTGGGAGAACAACCCCGACGCCAGCTGGGCACCGTTCGACGAAGGCCCGGCGCCGCACCGGCACGAGCGCGCCATCCTCACCGCGCTGAAGAATGCCGAGGCCGTGGCGCGCGCCCGCATCCGGGTCGAGCACATCCGCGGGCCGGTGATGCTGCTGTCCGGCACCGACGACGGCTCGTGGCCGTCCAGCCTGTATTCGCGCATGGTCGCCGACAAGCTGACCGAGACCGGCCATCCGTATCCGGTCGAGCACCTCGACTTCGAGCACGCCGGCCATGCCATCCTCTTTCCCTACGTGCCCACCACGCAAGCGGTCTACGCGCATCCGGTATCGCGCCGTATCAGCACTACTGGCGGCACGCCCGAGGCCAATGCCGGTGCCGACGAGGCATCCTGGCGCGGGGTCCGCGCATTCCTGGCGCGGGCAGTGGCCGCGCGCAAGCAAACCGCCGGGAACTGACGGCTGCGCCAGCACGACAACGAATCCTTCGACACTCCGGGAGTCTTCAAATGACCCAAGCCAACGCTGCCGCCACTGACGTGGTCGACCAGGTCGCCGGCCTAGCCGCCGGCTCCGCCATCCACACGCTGCGTCACGCACGCGACAAGGTGGTTGCCTCCACCCAGGGCAGCTACAACGGGCTGTTCGATCCTGCCCTGCCCGGCCTGACCCTAGCCGAGCGCCTTCTGATCGCGCTCTACGCCGCCCGCCTGGCCGGCGCCGCCGATCTGGTGGCCCACTACCGCGCCCGCCTGCAGGCCATCGAGGCCGACGCCGCGCTGGTCACCCTCGCCCAGCAGGGCGACCCCGACACGCTCGCCGACGCGCGCCTGCGCGCCATCCTGGCCTTCACCCGCACGCTGAGTGAACGCCCCGTGGAAGGCGACCAGGCCGCGCTGAAGACCCTGCCCGCCGCCGGCCTTGCCACGCCCGACGTGGTAACGCTGGCGCAACTGATCGCCTTCCTGTCCTACCAGGTGCGCCTGGTCGCCGGACTCAAGGCGATGCAGGCACTGGGCGCAGGCACCCCAGCGATCACTACCGTGCCCGCCACGGCCGGCACCCTGCTGCAGAGCCCGATCCGCGCGCATGGCTTCACTAACGAAGTGCTGGACTGGAAGGCCTGGCTGGACGTGGTATCCGTCGACAGCGCCACGCCCGAGCAGGTCGCGGTGTTGGAGGAGAGCCACCCCAAGGCCAAGGTATCGGACTACTACCTGTTCCTCGTGCACCAGCCCGAGATCCTGCGCCAGCGCTCCACCGCCTTCAACGCCATCATGTACGCCCCGGGTGGCATGCCGCGCGCCGAACGCGAACTGGCCAGCACGGTGGTGTCCCGCATCAATGGCTGCGTCTACTGCGCGTCAGTCCATGCCCAGCGCTTTGAGCAGCTGGCCAAGCGCAACGAGGTGATCCGCCAGGTGTTCGACGATCCCCATACCGCCGGCATGACTGCGCGCGAGCAGGCAATCGCGAAGTTCTCGATCGAACTGACCGAACAGCCCGCCGAAGTCACTGCCGAGCAGCTCAAGCCGTTGCGGGAAGCGGGCGTCACGGATGCGGAGATCCTGGACCTGATCCACTCGGTCGCCATCTTTGCCTGGGCGAACCGGCTGATGCTAAACCTCGGCGAGCCAGTGTTTCCGGAGCAATCCGGGGAGTAGGCGGTCAGGCGCCAGCCACAACGCACGCGGGCGCTCAGCCCGCGTTGTGATGCACCGCCAGCCAGACACTGGGCTGGCTAGCATCGGTCCACGCCACCCGGTGGCGGCAGTGGGCGGGAAGGTGCAGCCAGTCACCCGGCTTCATGGGATGCTGGCCGGACTGGCCTTCGATCTCGATGGCGGCGCTGCCGCTGACCAGCAGCACCCATTCCGCCTCAGCACTGTCGTACCAGAAGCCTTCGGGACTGGCCTGCCCGTTGGAGACGATGCGCTCGATCCGCAACCCGGGCCGTTCCAGCAGCGGCTGGAAGCACTCCTGCACCGCGCCGGCCGGGACGTCCGCCAGCAGGTTTCCGTGTTCAGGCTGCATGCTGCCTCCTGGAAGTCGTGGTTGCGGGGCCTGTCAGTTGCCCGGCCCGGGCGCCAGTACATCGCGTGCGCCATTGCGGCCCATCGGCGACACCAGCCCGGCCACCTCCATCTGCTCGATCAGGCGTGCCGCGCGGTTGTAGCCGATGCGCAGCTGGCGCTGCACGGCGGAGATCGAGGCGCGGCGACTGGTCAGCACAAAGCTGGCGGCTTCGTCGTAGAGCGGGTCGGCCTCGCCGTCGCCGCCGCTGTCGCCGAACAGGTCGGTGCTGCCGGCCTCGGCAGGGTCGCCGGCAAGGATGGTTTCATCGTAGTCCGGCTCGCCGAACTGCTTCCAGTGTTCCACCACGCGGTGCACTTCGTCGTCGGCAACAAAGGCGCCATGCACGCGCTGCGGATAGCCGGTGCCAGGCGGCAGGAACAGCATGTCGCCCTGGCCGAGCAGGCTCTCGGCGCCCATCTGGTCAAGGATGGTGCGCGAATCGATCTTGGACGAGACCTGGAACGCCACGCGCGTCGGGATATTGGCCTTGATCAGGCCGGTAATCACGTCCACCGAGGGGCGCTGCGTGGCCAGGATCAGGTGGATGCCGGCGGCGCGCGCCTTCTGCGCCAGGCGCGCGATTAGTTCCTCGATCTTCTTGCCGGCGACCATCATCAGGTCGGCCAGTTCGTCGATCACCACCACGATCATCGGCAGGCGCGACAGTGGCTCGGGCGCCTCCGGCGTCAGCGAGAACGGGTTCGGCACTTTGCGCTCGGCGGCCTCCGCGGCGCGGATCTTCTGGTTGTAGCCGGCCAGGTTGCGTACGCCCAGCGCGGACATCAGCTTGTAGCGCTTTTCCATCTCGCCGACGCACCAGTTGAGCGCGTGCGCGGCCTGCTTCATGTCGGTGACCACCGGCGCCAGCAGGTGCGGGATGCCCTCATAGACCGACAATTCCAGCATCTTGGGGTCGATCATGATCAGGCGCACGTCTTCGGGCGTGGCCTTGTACAGCATCGACAGAATCATGGCGTTAACCGCCACCGACTTGCCCGAGCCGGTGGTGCCGGCCACCAGCAGGTGCGGCGCGCGGGCCAGGTCGGTCACCACCGGATTGCCGGTGATGTCCTTGCCCATGGCCAGCACCAGCCGCGAATGGTGCGCCTGGAACGAGGCCGCGTTGACGATCTCCGACAACCGGATCATCTGCCGGCGCGCATTGGGCAGCTCCAGCCCCATGCAGGTCTTGCCGGGAATGGTCTCGACGACGCGGATCGAGGTCACGCCCAGCGCGCGCGCCAGGTCCTTCATCAGCCCGACCACCTGGGCGCCGCGCACGCCCATGGCAGGCTCGACCTCGAAGCGGGTGATCACCGGGCCGGCACCGGCGCCGACCACGGCGACTGGCACCTTGAACTCGGCCAGCCGCTGGGCGATCAGCTCGCCGGTTTCGCGCAGGCGTTCTTCCGACACCTGTTCTGCGCTGTCGACCCCGGTCTCCAGCAGTTCGGCCGGTGGCAGGCGGTAGTCGACGAAGGGGCGCGAAGGCGGCGGCGCAACCGGCACCGGCACGGGCGCCGGCTGGGCGGCAGCCAGCGGCACGGTGCGGCCGACCACGGCGGGCAGCACGATGCGCGGCTTGGCGGCCGGGACCGGAGCCTGGTTCAGTTCAGGCGCCTCAGCGGGCTCAGGGACTTCCGGGACTTCCGGGGCTTCAGTCGCTTCAGGCGGTTCTGCTGCCTCAGCAGGCTCGGCCGCATCCGCTTCCGCCTCCTCGGCGATCAGGCCGTTGCCGTCCATCAATCCGTCCGTTTCGTTGTCCTCCGCGGGTGCCTGGGTGCTGGCATCGAGAGTGCTGCCCTCTTCCATCGCGGAGCTTGCCACGGCCTGGGCTACGGCCTCGGCGCCGGTGACATCCAATTCGGGCTCGGCTGTGGCCAGCGCTTCGGGTTCCCCAATAACAACGACGTGATCTCCGCTCCCGGCTTCGGCTTCGGCTTCGGCTTCGGCTTCGGCTTCGGCTTCGGCTTCGGCTTCGGCTTCGGCTTCGGCTTCGGCTTCGGCTTCGGCTTCGGCTGGCAGGGTGACGGTAGACAGTGCTTGCGGTTCTGCGTCGTCGGCAATATTCGGCGCTGAATCCGGCGCAGCCGCTTCCAGTTGTTGCGGTTCCGGCGCAGCCGCTTGCGGCACTACCGGCTTGCCGGCCAGCGCCTGCAACTCGGCCAGCAGGTCAAGGGCTTCCTGCCGGATCGCGGCAAGCGTGGCTTCGTCGGCTTCGGCCGGCACTGCTTCCGGCGCAATATCGCCAACGATATCGGTGTCTGCGGACACTGGTTCCATGGCAGGCGCTTCGGGCACTGCCACTACCTCAGGTTCCGGGCTGGTAACCGGCTGCGCGGGAGCGGCCACGGCTTGCGTGGCGCCAGTGGCCGCCGGCGCAGCGGCGGCGGCTTCGGCCGGCGCGGATACGGCGGCAGCTACGGTGACTGAAGCAGCGGCCGCGGCGATGCCCTTGCCGGAAGCCTCAGGCAGCGTCGTAATCGCCGAACGCACCAGGGGCTGCGGTTGGCGGAACGGGCTGCTTACCACCGTGCCGCGCAGAGGCTGCGCCGGCCGCGGCGCTGAAGCCGGTGAAGGGGCTGCCGTCGCGGCCGGCTTGCGTGCCGCCGGCTGGGCAGGGCGCGGTGCCGGTGCCGGTGCCGGTGCGGCAGGTGCGGGCGGCGCGCTGCGCGTCGGCTTGACCGCGTTCGGCGACTCGGCATGGTGCAGCCAGATCTCGCCCGGCTGCGGCGGGGATTCACGCGTGCGACGCGGCGGTTGCCAGGCGGGCTGGCGGCGCGCCGAGACCGCCTCAAAGCTGCGATGGCGCGTGGCGGGCGCAGTCCAGCCGGGGTTGCCTGCCGACGGCGGCTCCCAGCGCTCTGCCTCGCGCAGCGGCTGGGTGGGCGCAAAGGAAACCGGCGGCTCTTCCGGCGCCGCGTCGGGCGCGGCGCCGCGGCGCGGCTTGCGCGCGAACAGGCTGCGCCAGGTTTCGCCGAACACCATCGGCGCGGCCAGCGCCAGCACGCCCAGCATCAACAGCAAGGCACCGGTCCAGCCGAACAGGTTGCCCATCATGCCGGCCAGCGCGCGGCCGGCCGAACCGCCGGCGCTCGAGTCCGGATCGGTGCCACTGGTCAGCGCTTCCAGGCAGGCGCTCGCGCACAGCACGGCGAGCGTGCCGAGCCAGACGCGCAATGAGCCGGGCCCTGCCAGCCGGCGCTCGCCGGCGAGCCAGCGCGTCACCAGCCGCCAGACCAGCGGCACTATCCAGAAAGTCGAAAATCCGAACCAGCCAAAACCCATTATCGACATGCCATGTTCAAAACTACGGGCAGCGATTGTAGCGGTTATGGCAGGCGGCGATTGAATCGGAAAGCGCAAATATTCGTAACGCAGCGTGTTTCCGGGGCGATTGCGCTCGATCCCTGTGCGATTCCGGATGCCAGCGGCGGCAGACTTTGCGCCATCCGGTGGTTGGCGCAGCGGCGCCGCGCTACCATGCGGCAACCCCCGATCGAATTGCACTCCAGGCGGCCCGCCGCCTCCCCCTCCCCCCTCCCCCATGCCGATCCGCTACGCCAGGCTGCGCGCTCTTGTCGTCGAAGACCATCCGTTCCAGCGCGTCGCGGCCGAGGGACTGCTGCGACATCTAGGCGTGCAGACCCCGGTCTGCGCTGAAAACGGGACGCAAGCGGCCGAGATCCTTGCACGCGAACCGTTCGACATCGTGCTCTGCGACATCGAGATGCCTGGCGGCAACGGCCCCGAACTGATTGCCGAGTTGCACCGGCGCGGGGCAGCATGCCTTTGCCGGGGCGGCGCCGATGTGGGTCTGGGTGACGGCGCTGGCGGAGGACATCCTGGATTCAAACCGCGGCCTGGCGCACGCCGCCGGCATCCCGCGCGTGCACGCGCTGCGCAAGCCGCTGTCGCGCGATGCGGTGGAAGAGATCCTGGCCGATGCGCTGGTGCGCCAGCCCGCGGGCGAGTCCGCCCCGCCGGCGTGGTCACCCGACGACGCGGAACTGCTCGCCGCCACCCAGTCAGGCACGGACCTGCTGGTCATGCTGCAGCCCCAGCACGACATTGCAAGCGGCCGGCGGGCCGGCGCCGAGGCGCTGGTGCGCTGGCGCCATCCCGAGCACGGCCTGGTACAGCCCGACCTCTTTATCCCACGGCTCGAAGCACTGGATGCGGCCGACCCGGTGTTCTTCTTTGTGACCCGCCAGTGCCTGGCAGCGCAGCAGCGGCTGCGCGCAGCCGGCATCCACATTGCGCTGGGCATCAATGCGTCGGCGCAAACCCTGTGCCGGTCGGGCGTGCTGGAGGCGTCTGATGCCCTGGTGGCCGCCAGCGGCGTGCCGCGGCAGGCGCTGACAGTGGAGTTGACCGAGGGCTATCCGGTGCCCGATACGCTGGCCCTGTCGGTCGCGCTGAACCGCTTGCGGCTGCTGGGCTACGGTGTGGCAATCGACGATTTCGGCGTTAGCATCGCCACGCTCAAGCTGCTGGCGGACCTGCCTTTCACGCAGCTGAAGCTCGACCGGTCGTTCGTTGTCGATGTCGACGGGCATGGCCAGCGTGCCGCCATCTGCCGCAACATGATCAACCTGGCGCGCGAGCTGGGCCTGGAGTGTGTGGCCGAAGGCGTCGAGACCGACACGCAGCGGGCAGCGCTGCTGGCGCTGCGCTGCCCGCTGGGCCAGGGCTACCTGTGGTCCGCGCCCAAGCCGGCCGAGGTCTTCGTCGCGGATGCCATCGACCGGGCAGCAACCACGCCGCCGGCAGCCTGACATGGCCCGGAGCCGGCGCTACTGCCCGACCCGGAACGGATACTTGGCAAAGATCTGCGTCACGGTCTTGTCGATGCGCTGCTGGGCGCTGGCCTTGTCGCTGGTGTCCACGCTGCCCACCGCCACGCCTTCCCAGACCAGCTTCATCTGGCGCCGGTCGACCAGGTCGATGTTGACCGTGCCTTCGGTGTAGGTATAGACGTCGTTATAGAAGCCGTAGCCCGGCCACGGCGCATACAGCCCGCCGCGATATCCGTAGTAGCCCATCATCGGCGTCGGCGCCGGGCTGACCTGGACCTTCTCCTGCAGCCGGGCATTGAAGTTGACCAGCAAGTCCGGCGACTGCGCCGCATAGCGGTAGCCGCGTGCGGTCAGTTCCCGCTGCACGGCAGACTTGAAGTACTGAGTGGTCAGGCTTTCATAGCCCTGGCGGTCGGTGCCAAGGTGCTCGACAAAGCCGAAGCTGCGATAGACGCTGAAATCCGTGCTGCGGTTGTAGTCGGTCTTGATGTCGGGCACGCTGGCGCAGCCTGACAGGACCAGCGCCGCGGCCACAACCGGAAAGAGCTGCCGGAAGGGTTTCACGATACATCTCCATGAGTCCGCGGCAGCGCGCACATGCAGCCATGCAGGCACGCACACGCGCCACCGGCGCCGGAACGCCGGCGCAGCGTACGCCATCTGACCCGACGGGCTAATTCATCTTGCCATTGATGCCGCCCACGCTGAGCCGGCCCGCCCCCAGCAGGGCCACCGCCAGCGCCGCGCCCAGGAACATCCCCTGCAACTCAAGCGCCCAGCCGCCGGTATCGGCCAGCATGCCGAGCTGCTTGGTATGCACCAGCGCTACCGCAAACAGCATGTTGAGCGCAACGATCAGCGCCGCCAGGCGGCTCCACAGCCCGATGATCAGCAGGATCGGGGCTATGACTTCCCCAATGTAGACGCCGTAGGTCAGCCATGCCGGCAACCCGGCGTCGGCGACCACCTTCGCCACAAAGCCCATTCCGGACGCACCGGTCAGCTTGGCGATGCCGTGCATCAGGATCAGCACGCCAAGCACGATGCGCAGCAGCGCCTTGCCCAAGTCCTGGGAACCCTGAGAGCCACCCATGGCCGTTCTCCTTGCCGTTGTCTGTCGAGTTGGTTGTTGAAGCCAAGCGCCTTTACCCTCACGCGCGAGGCTCGCCCCTGTACCTTAGTGCGAGGCGGCGTGAAGGTAAAGCCGCAAATACGAGGCTGCCGTCTGGCCGGCATGCGACCGGCACACCACCTCGCCAATCCCGCCGTGCCGCATCCGGGAGGCTTGCGCTACACCACCCGGTGCATGGCCGGCTGGCGCGGTTCAAGCATGCCGGCCTTGTATGCGCATTCGGGCAGGACCTCGCCAAGGAAGTCGAGAAAGCGCCGGGTGGCAGGCGTCACGCCCTTGCGCGACGGAAAAACCGCATGCAGCGTGCCGACCGGCATGTCGTACTGCGGCAACACCAGTTCCAGCTCGCCGCTTTCCAGCGCATCACGGCAATACATCCGCGGCAGCATGGCCACGCCCGCGCCGGCGATCGCCGCCTCGCGTAGCAGTACGAAGTCTTCGGTGACCAGGCGCGGTTCATAGGCAATCTGGATCGAGTCGCTGGTCTTGCAGCGCAGGTTCCAGACATGCTTGCCGTCGTGGGGCGGCTGGCCCACGCCGGGCATGCCATCCAGCGCCTGCGGCGTGCGCGGGCGGCCGATGCTGTCCAGCAGCGCGGGGCTGGCCACCAGCATCACCTGGCTTTCACCGAAGGTGCGCACCGCCAGGCTGGAGTCCTCCATGGACTCGCGCACGCGCAGCGCCAGGTCGAAGCCTTCGCCGATCACGTCCACGCGCCGGTTGGTGGTCTCCAGCTCGATGCGCACCGCCGGGTTGGCGCGCATGAAATGGCCGATGGCCGGCGCCAGCAGGATCTGGGCGATGGCGATCGGGCAGCTCACGCGCAGCGTGCCGCCGGGCTGCTCGCGCGCCTGCTCGATGACCTCGCGGGCCGCCTTGGCCTCATTGAGCATGGCGCGGCAGCGTTCGTAGAAGGATTCGCCAAGCGGGGTAACGCGCACCTGCCGTGTCGTGCGACGCAGCAGCTGCACGCCCAGGTCACGTTCCAGCTGGGCGATGCGCCGGCTCAGGCGTGACTTGGGCACGCCGGAGGCGCGGCTGGCCGCGGAAAAACTGCCGTGTTCGACCACCTGGGCAAACAGGGACAAGTCGTTGAGGTCTTGCATGGATGGCTCCGGGATCACCGTGCGCCCGCCAGGCTGGCGTTGCGCCGGTAGAACAATCATTTGCATTTTGCCTCACTACCGATACCAATGGCCAGCCGCTATCTTTCATCCATCGCAACCGCACCCTTGTGGAGAAAGACATGAACATCCTGCAGATCGATTCCAGCGTCCTTGGCGACAACTCCGTTTCGCGCAGCCTGACCGCCAGCGTGGTAGCCGACCTCGTCGCCGCCAACCCGGGCGCCCAGGTCACCGTGCGCGACCTGGACCAGGACGCTCCGGCGCACCTGTCCGGCAACCTGCTGCCCGTGCTGGGCGGCCCGAAGGAAGGCCTGAACGCCGTTCAGGAAGCCGAGTTGCAGCGCACCGAGCAATGGCTGGGCGAATTCCTGGCCGCCGACGTGCTGGTGGTGGGCGTGCCGCAGTACAACTTCAGCATCCCCAGCCAGCTCAAGGCCTGGATCGACCGCATCGCGCAGGCTGGCCGCACCTTCAAGTACACGGAGAACGGCCCGGTGGGCCTGGCCGGCGGCAAGCGCGTGATCGTGGTGTCGTCGCGCGGTGGCGTGCGCCAGGATGCCAATGAGCTGGACCTGCACGAAAAGACCGTCGACATCGTGTTCCGCTTCCTGGGCATCACCGACATCAGCTACGTGCGTGCCCACGGCCTGGCCATGGGTCCGCAGTTCCGCGAAGCCGGCCTGGCCAGCGCCCGCACCGAAATCGCGGCACTGAACGACGCCGGCCGCCTGGCAGCCTGAGGTCCCGAGGGCCGGCCGGCGCTGCAGGACGGCGCCGGCTCGCCCCGCGGACGGATCAGGTCTATGATGGATCGGGGCGCTACGGCGCCCCGCGTGCCATGGGCGGCGCGCCGGCCCCGGCTATTTGCCCGCGGCTGTCCCGCCGCCTGCAGTCATCGACCGATCCACTCCCGGGAGCCCGCATGACTTCAGCCCTGTTGCCAGCCGCCGCCCTCCATCCGCCGCACGAACCCGCCCTGCTTTCGCAGTATCGCCACGTACGGACCGCCACCGAGACCCTGGTGGCCGACCTGTCCGATGCCGATGCCACCGTGCAGTCCATGGACGACGCCAGCCCGGCAAAATGGCACCTGGCGCACACCACATGGTTCTTCGAGGAATTCGTGCTGGCCGCGCGCATCCCGGACTACGAGCCGGTGGACCCGGACTACCGCTACCTCTTCAATTCCTACTACGAAGCGGTCGGCCCGCGCCACCCGCGGCCACAACGCGGGCTGCTGACCCGCCCCTCGCTGGATGAGGTGCTGGCCTACCGCGAAGCCGTGGACGAATCGATGCTGACGCTGCTGGGCAGCGCCCAGACCGATGACGAGGCGGCGTTGATCATGCTCGGCCTGCAGCACGAACAGCAGCACCAGGAACTGCTGCTGACCGATATCCTGCACCTGTTCGCGCAGAACCCGCTGCGCCCCGCCTTTGCCCCGGAACTGCCCGAGCCGGTGATTGCCGACCCGCGGCCCGCGCCGGACTGGATCGGCTTTGACGGCGGCCTGGTGGAGATCGGCCACCGCGGCGAGACCTTTGCCTTTGACTGCGAAGGGCCGCGGCACAAGGCCTACTTGGCGCCGTTCACGCTGTGCTCGCACCCGGTCAGCAACCGGCAATGGTTTGAATTCATCGAGGATGGCGGCTACCAGACGGCCGGGCTGTGGCTGTCCGACGGCTGGCGCTGGGTGTGCGAGCAAGGCATCCTGGCCCCGCTCTATTGGGAAGAACGCGAAGGCACGTGGTGGCAGATGACGCTGCGTGGGATGCATCCGGTCGATCCGGACAGCCCCGTCACCCACGTCAGCTTCTATGAGGCCGAGGCATTCGCGCGCTGGGCCGAACGCCGGCTGCCGACCGAGGCCGAATGGGAGCACGCGGCGCGCAGCCTGCCGGCCACCGGGAATTTTGTTGAAGGCCGCGCGCTGCGGCCGTTGCCGGATCGGCAGAACACCTCAGGCGTGCTGCGCCAGATGTTCGGCGATGTGTGGGAATGGACCGGCAGCGCCTTCCTGCCGTATCCGGGCTTCCGCCCGAACGCGGGTGCGGTGGGCGAGTACAACGGCAAGTTCATGAGCGGCCAGATGGTGCTGCGCGGCGGTTCGTGCGTCACGCCCGAATCGCATATCCGGGCGACCTACCGCAACTTCTTCTATCCGCACCAGCGCTGGCAGTTCACCGGGGTGCGGCTGGCGGATGATGTCTAGGCCGGCGCCAGCCAGCGCCATGCCAGCCAGGCCAGCAACACCCACACCAGCACGATGACCACGGCGGCCGCGCGATTGCGCGGCCGTTTTGCATGCGTGGCCTGCCACGCCTGAGCCCGGCCGCGGCATTCATCCTTTACCGCCGGTGGAATCATCCGCAGCGTCAGCCAGATGCCCAGCGGCACCAGCAGCACGTCATCGACATAGCCCAGCACCGGGATGAAATCGGGGATCAGGTCGATCGGGCTGAAGGCATAGGCCACCACCAGCGCGGCCAGCAGCCGCGCGCTCCACGGCGTGCCGGGATGGCGGCTGCAGAACCACAGCGTCAGCAGGCTCGCCTTGAGCCCGCGCGCCCACTGGCGCAGGCGTGCGCCGACGGTCATCGCCGGCATGAGCTCTTACCAGCCCTTGGTCTTGGGCTGCTGCGCCGCGGGTTGCTGTGCCGCGGGCCGCTGCCCGCCCGGCTCGCCGGTGGGCGCCTTCAGCGGCGGCGCCGCCACGATCGGCGTCTGGGGGTACAGCTTCTGCCAGCGCACCTTCAGGCCCTTGGCGATCTCGGCCTGGTTGTAGCGCTCGGCAAAGTCGATCACGGTCATGCCCTGCTGGTTCTTCAAGCGCATGTCGGCGCCCTCGTCCAGCAGCAGCTTGACGGTCTCGATATGGCCGCCGCGCGCAGCCATCATCAGCGGCGTGGTGCCGTTGGGGCTCTCGGCGTCGATATAGGCGGCCTGGTCGACCAGGTACTTGACCACATTGTTGTGGCCGTTGGTGGCCGCATAGTGCAACGGCGTCCAGCCGGTCTTGTTAACCTCGGCCTCCATCTCGTCGACCATCAGCTTGACCATGTCCAGCTCGCCCTGCAGCGCGGCCATCATCAGCGGGGTCTCGCCGGCCGGGTTGGCCTTGTCGAAATCGATGTCCTTGGCGCGGATCAGCACCGTGGCCGCCTTCAGCGACTTCTCGCGCAGCGCCAGCACCAGCGCCGGGTTGCCGCGGCTGTCCACCAGATTGGGATCGACGCCCTTGGCCAGCAGCTTCTTGACGGTGTTGGCGTCGTCGAATTCGACGGCCTTGCGCATGTCGTCGGCAGGCGCGGCCTGCGCCAGCGTGGCGGCGACTAGCGCAAGGGCGCCGGCAGCGCGTCGGGCAAACTTCATGTTAAACATGCGATTCCCTGTCAATATGCTTGAATAGATTGAAGAAATTTTCCGTCGTCTGTTCCGCAACCTGTTCCACCGGCACCCCGCGCAGCTGCGCGATGAACTCGCCCACATGGCGCACCCAGGCAGGTTCGTTGGTCTTGCCGCGGTATGGCACCGGCGCCAGGTAGGGCGAATCGGTCTCGATCAGCATGCGCTCCAGCGGCACCTTGCGCGCGGTTTCCTGCAGGTCGGCCGCGCTCTTGAAAGTGACGATGCCCGAGAACGAGATATGGAAACCCTCGTCCAGGGCCTGGCGGGCGACGTCCCAGGTCTCGGTGAAGCAGTGCATCACGCCGCCGGCCTCGCGCGCATTCTCTTCGCGCATCAGGCGCAGTGTGTCGTCGGCAGACGAGCGGGTATGGATGATCAGCGGCTTGCCGGTCTGGCGCGCGGCGCGGATATGGGTGCGGAAGCGCTCGCGCTGCCATTCCATGTCGGCGATGCTGCGGCCGTTCAGGCGGTAGTAGTCCAGCCCGGTCTCGCCGGTGCCGACCACGCGCGGGTGGGCGGACAGCTCCACCAGGCGCTCCAGCGTCGGTTCCTCGCCCTCTTCGTAGTCCGGATGCACGCCGACCGAGGCGTACAGGTTGGGATGCTGCTCGGCCAGCGCCAGCACGCGCGGGAAGTCTTCCAGCGTGACCGAGATGCACAGCGCATGCGTGACCTGGTTGGCGCGCATATTCTCCAGCAGTTCCGGCAGGCGCGCAGCCAGCTCGGGGAAATCGATATGGCAGTGGGAATCGACAAACATGGGGAATCTCTGTTGGCGGGTGGCTCAGTCCACGCGGCGGCCGACGATGATCAGGTCGCGCTCGACACCGTCGAGCACGGCGACGCGCGGCAGGTCGCCCCAGCGCGTAAAGCCCAGCGACGCGAACAGGCCCAGGCTGGGCGCATTGTGGCCGAAGATAAAGCCGAGCAGCGTATTCACGCCGACCCTGGGCGCATGGTCGATGGCCTGTTGCAGCAGGTAGCGGCCCAGCCCCTGGCCGCGGCGCTGCGCGTCCAGGTAGATCGACACCTCGGCAGTGGCACCGTAGGCCGGGCGGCCATAGAAATCTGAAAAGCTCATCCAGCCGGCCATGCGGCCGTCGGCGTCCTCGCACACCCACAGCGGGCGGCGCCCGGGCTGGTGGGCGTCGAACCAGGCCTGGCGCGAGGCCACGGTGACCGGTTCGGTATCGGCGGTGACCATGCGCGAGGGCACGGTGCTGTTATAGATGGCGACGATGCCCGGCAGGTCGCGGGGCTCGGCAATACGAAGTGAAAAATTCATTGAAAATCAAAATATTGTGAGAACAACCTCACAACGTTCATAAGGTCTGTGTGGGGCGCCCGGACTCCAGCATCTTGCCCAGGATCTCCTCCACCGCGCGGCGCAGGTTGCGCCCGTTGTCGTCGTCAGGGAAATGCACGCCGACGCCGGGGGTCTTCATCGGCGTGCCCGCCGGGGTGATCCAGGCCACGTGGCCCGCGATCTGGTATTTCTGCGGCCGGTCCAGCAGCGACAGCACCAGGAACACCTGCTCGCCCAGGCGGAACGGCCGGTTCGACGGCACGAAGATGCCGCCGCGCGCCAGGAACGGCATATAGGCCGCATATAGCCCGGCCTGGTCCTTGATCGACAAGGACAGCACATTGGGACGCGATGCCGCTCCGCTGCCAGTTGGCGCAGCGGGCGGTGCGCCGGCGACTGCTGTGTTCATGGTTGACCCCCTGAATGACGGTAATGCTTGTTGTTATGGCTTTTTTTGACTGCCAGGCGTACTACCGGAACAGCTGGCGGTATTCCAGGAATACCGCCTCCATCACCAGCCGGGCCGCCAGTGGATGGTTCTCGCTGCGGCGGTGCGCGGCCAACCGGGTGGCAAAGGCCTGCAGGCGGCGCGCGTCGGTGGCCTCGGCGCAGCGCGCCAGCACGGCCCGTTCCTTGGGGAGGTACCGCGGCGCGGCACTGCCGTCCAGGCGCAGCGTCAGCAGATCGTACGTCCAGCGCTGCAGGATGCCAAGCACGGCAGGCACCGGCAGCTTCTGCAGTTGCTCGGCCGCCGCAGAGGCGTCGAAGGCGGCGGCGGCGCCCAGTTGGCCGACCAGCCAGCGCTGCAGCGGCTGCTCCTCGGCCTCGGCGGCATGCAGCGCGGTCAGCGGCGAGCCGCCGGCCAGCGCCAGCTGGGCCTCGGCATCGGCCACGCCCTGGCCGCGCAGCCAGGCCAGCGCGGCCTCCGGCGTCGGGCGCTGGGTCGAGAACTGGCGGCAGCGCGACAAGATGGTCGGCAGGATGCGGTCGAGGCGGTCGGTCACCAGCAGGAACACGGTGGACGGCGGCGGCTCTTCCAGCGTCTTCAGCAGTGCGTTGGCGCCCTCGGTCTGCAGCGCATCGAGTGGATACACCACCACCACGCGCAGCCCGGCCCGGTGCGTGCCCACGCCAACGGCCTCGATCAGCGCGCGCACCTGCTCCATGCGGATGATCTTGCTGGGCGCCTTCTTCTTGCCGCCCTCGTCGGTCTCGGCCTCGGCCGCGGCGTCCAGCGCCTCGGGCCGCACCACGGTGAAGTCCGGGTGGTTGCCCTGGCTGAACCAGTGGCAGGCGGCGCACTGGCCGCAGGGCTGGCCGTCCGGCAGCGGCGCCTCGCACAACAGTCCCTGCGCGAAATGCAGGGCCAGGTCGCGCTTGCCGATGCCTTGCTGGCCATGGATCAGCAAGGCATGCGGCAGCCGTTCACGCAGCGCGCCGAGCCGTTGCCAGTCTTCCTTCTGCCAGGGATATAGCATGTGAATCAGTAGATTAGCGATCTAACTTCAAGTTTTACCTAATGAACGCCCTGCCATTGCGATTCCACAATGGCGCGGCATTCACATCTATCACGCCAGGCATATATCGGCCAAAAATCAGACAGTTGCGATGATTTTTTCAAGTTCATCGCGAATGTCCGCAATGCTGCGCGTGGCGTCGATCACCCGGAAGCGCTGCGGCGACTGGGCCGCGCGGCGCAGGTATTCGTCGCGGGTGCGCTGGAAGAACGCGCGCGATTCGGATTCGAACCGGTCGGGCGCGCGCGCCCCGGCCAGCCGCTCGCTGGCGGTTTCCAGCGGCACGTCGAACAGCAGCGTCAGGTCCGGCTGCAGGCCGCCCTGCACCCAGTCTTCCAGCACTTCCAGGCGCTCGGTGGCCAGGCCCCTGCCTCCGCCCTGGTAGGCGAAGGTGGCGTCGGTGAAGCGGTCGGAAATCACCCACTTGCCGCGCTCCAGCGCGGGGGCGATGACCTCGGCGATATGCTCGCGCCGGGCCGCGAACATCAGCAGCGCCTCGGTTTCCAGGTGCATCTTGCGATGCAGCAGGATCTGCCGCAGGTCTTCGCCCAGCGACGTGCCGCCGGGCTCGCGGGTGGTGACGACGCCGGCAATATCGCTGCGTGCGCGCAGGCGGTCGGCGACCCAGTCGATATGGGTGCTCTTGCCGGCGCCGTCGATGCCTTCAAACGTGATGAATTTTCCGCGCATGGAATGCCTATTTGCCGCGCTGGTACTTGTCGACCGCGCGGTTGTGTTCGGGAAGCGAGTTGGAGAAATGGCTGCTGCCGTCGCCGCGTGCGACGAAGTACAGTGCGTCGGATGGCGCCGGCGTGGTGGCCGCCGCCAGCGAGGCCAGCCCCGGCAGCGCAATCGGCGTGGGCGGCAGGCCGGTGCGGGTGTAGGTATTGTACGGGGTGTCGGCCTGCAGGTCGCGCTTGCGCAGGTCGCCGTCGAAGCCATCGCCCAGGCCGTAGATCACGGTCGGGTCGGTCTGCAGCATCATGTTCTTGCGCAGCCGGTTGATGAACACGGCGGCGATCATCGGCCGTTCGGCGGCCTGGCCGGTTTCTTTCTCGACGATCGACGCCATCACCAGGGCTTCGTACGGGGTCTTGTACGGCAGGTCGGGCGAGCGTGCGTTCCAGGCCTCGTTCAAGCGCCGCTGCATGGCACGGTAGGCGTGCTTGTACAACTCGACATCGCTGCTGCCGCGCGCGAACAGGTAGGTATCCGGGAAGAACATCCCTTCGGGCGAGGTCTCGGCCGCGCCGATTGCCTTCATCAGCTCCGCGTCGGACATGTCCCGGGTGTCGTGCCGCAGCGCCGGGCTGGCGTCCACGGCGGCGCGCATCTTGCGAAATTCCCAGCCCTCGATCACCGTGACTACATAGTGCGTAACCTCGCCGCGCGCCAGCTTGCCGATGATCGACAGCGGCGTGGCGCCGGTCTCGAATTCATAGCCGCCGGCTTTCAGGTCAGGGCCGTGGCCGGTCAGGCGCACCAGCAGCATGAACAGCCGCGGGTCCATGCCGACGCCACCACGCTGGATCTGGCGGCCGACGCTGGCGACGCCGGAATTGGGCTTGATCACCACCTCCATGGGCGACTTGTTGAGGGGCAGCGGGTGATTGGCCCACCACGCGAACGCGCCCACGGCCGCCAGCGCGAATACCAGGATGGCCAGGCCAAGACTAAGGAAAAATCGTTTCATGTATCAAAAATAGGGGCGGCTGACCGGATCCGTCGGAGGGCTTGCGCGCCACCGCTTGCCGCCACGTGCTGCCGGCGCCGGCCGAAAATCTCATAGCCCCATATAATAACCGGCAGCCTCGCACCGACCATGCGCCGCGGCGCCGGCGCCGCTTGACGGCCCGCCCGGCACGGCGCACGACCGGTGCCTTCCCTCTCCCGAATTGCCTCAACGATTGCCACGCAATGTCAGTGATGAATGCCCAAGCCCAGGAACTCGCCGCAAACCTTGAAGCTTTGAGCGGCAGCGGCATCGTCTGCAGCCCGGCCGGGCTCGGCCTGGTCCGCGTGGCCGGCGACGATGCCGGCAGCTTCCTGCACACCCAGCTGACCAATGCGGTCGAAGACCTGAAGGCCGGCGCGGCCCGCCTGGCCGGCTACTGCTCGCCCAAGGGGCGGCTGCTCGCCACCTTCCTGATGTGGCGCGATGCCGAAGGCATCGTGCTGCAGCTGTCGGCTGACATCCAGGCCCCGGTGCAGAAGCGCCTGTCGATGTTCGTGCTGCGCGCCAAGGCCAGGCTGTCCGACATCACCCCCACCCATGCTGTCCTCGGCCTCGCCGGGGCGGGCGCGGCCAAGGCCCTGGCCGCAGCCGGCCTGCCCGCGCCGGAGGTCGCCTTTGCCGTCGCCGAAGCCGACGGCGTCACCGTGATCCGCCTGCCGGATGGCGCCGGCCAGCCGCGCTGGCAGCTGGTGCTGCCGGCCGAGCGGGCCGAGGCGGTGCGCGCGGCGCTTGCCGCCTCGCTGCAGGATGCGTCGCCCGCGCTGTGGGACTGGCTGGAAGTGCAGTCGGGCCTGCCGCGCATCGTCGCGGCCACGCAAGAGCAGTTCGTGCCGCAGATGATCAATTTCGAACTGGTAGGCGGCGTCAATTTCCGCAAGGGCTGCTATCCCGGCCAGGAAATCGTGGCGCGCAGCCAGTACCGCGGCACGCTCAAGCGCCGCATGTGGCTGGTGCAGGGCGAAGGCGAAGTGCCGGCACCGGCGGCTGAAATCTATCGTCCGGAAGATCCGGGCCAGCCGTGCGGCATGATCGTCAATGCCGCGCCGGCACCCCAGGGCGGATGGGCCGGCCTGGCCGAGCTGAAGATCGATGCCGCCGCCAGCGCGCTGCGCCTGGGCAGCGCCGAGGGCGCAGCGGTGGCCACCGCCGCCCTGCCCTACGAGGTGCCGCTGGGCGAGGCCGCCCAGGCCGCTGGCTGAACCCACAGGGACCTGCCATGAGCGATCACCTCTACGTCTATTTCCGCGTCCCGGAAGCCGTCGCCGCCGAGGCGCTACCGCACTGGCACCGCTGGATGGAGACGGTCGCCGAAGCAACCGGAATTGGTGGTACGCTGATGCGCAGGCCGGAAACCCGCGCCGGCGTGCAGACCTGGATGGAATGCTACGCCGACGTGCCGCCTGCTTTCGATGCCACGCTGGAAGGCCTGTGGCGGCAGAGCGGGCTGGACCAATGGGTGGATGGCGAGCGGCGGGCCGAGCACTTTGTGGACCTGGACGTGCTATAGACGTCTGCCGTTGGACTGAAGTACGCCGGGTGCCACTGCAGCAACCCCGGCGGCAAAGGAAGCAAAGCGATGTGTCTGATCCTGGTTGCCTGGCAATCCCACCCGGACTATGCCCTGGTCGTCGCCGGCAACCGCGATGAATTCTATGTCCGCCCCGCGGCGGCCGCGCACTGGTGGCAGGATGCACCGCAGGTGCTGGCTGGGCGCGACCTGGCGGAAGTCATCGGCGAGCCTGGCACCTGGATGGGCGTCAACGCCGACGGCCGCTTCGCCGCACTGACCAACTACCGCGCCCCGTCCGAAAAACGCACCGACGCGCGCTCGCGCGGCGAGCTGGTGGCCGGCTTCCTGCGCGGCCATACGGCCCCGTTCGATTACCTGGACGGCCTCGCCGGCGAAGACGGCTGCTACAACGGCTTCAACCTGCTGGCGAGCGACCTGCGTGAACTCTGGTGGTACAGCAACCGCTCCGCCTCGCGCCAGCCGCAACGGCTGCGCCCGGGGCTGTACGGCCTGTCCAACGCCCTGCTCGACACGCCCTGGCCCAAGGTGCGCAGCCGCGTGGGCGCGCTGGCCGAGGTGCTGGCCGCCGACAGCGGCCAGGCCAACGCCAGCGCCGAGCCCTACCTGCAAATGCTCGCCGACGCGCGCCAGGCGGCGGATTTCGAACTGCCAGCCACGGGCGTGGCGCCGGAATGGGAAAAGCTGCTGTCGTCGGCATTCATCCGCTCGCCGCTGTACGGCACGCGCGCCAGCACGGTGCTGCGCGTGCGCCACGATGGCCGTTTCGACCTGAGCGAGCGCAGCTTCGACGCCGACGGGCGCATCGGCGACGTCAACTTCCACGGCAAGCTGAACCTGCAACGCGACACCGGCATCGTGCCCGCGCCACGCTGAAGCACGGATTCCCGGCGTTCAGCCGGCCAGCCGCTTGCGCATCTCCACGTGCGGGATGCCCGCCTCTTCGAATTCCGGCCCCACCTGAGCAAAGCCCACGCGCGCATAGAACGGCGCCGCGTGCGTCTGCGCATTGAGTACCAGTTCCGGGTAGCCAAGCGCCTCAGCCTTGCGCATCAGCGCATCCAGCACCAGTGCGCCGACGCCGGTGCCGCGCGCGGACTTCAGCACCGCCATGCGCCCGATATGGCCATCTGGCAGCAGCCGTCCGGTGGCGACCGGCGTGCCATCCTCGGCCAGCGCCAGCGCGTGCCAGCTCGGCTCGTCCCATTCATCCCATTCCAGCTCCACCGGCACGCCCTGCTCTTCGACGAAGACGGTGTAGCGGATGGCGCGCGCGCGTTCGCGGGCTTCGGACCAGGGGCAGATCAGGACGGTGACGGGCATGGCGGTGCAATCAGGCTGGTTGAATGGCAGCGCCCGAAATCCGGGCGGGCGCTCATCATACGCCAGTGGTGCGGGGCGCGCATATTGCACCAAAGTGGACCAAAGACGACATCTTCCGCACCAGATTAGGGTTTGCCCGGGGAGGCATCCCTTTAGCAAATTTGTATGATGACCTTATTACCCAATGACCCGGAGACTTCCGTGTTCCAGAAAGTCCCAGCCCGCGCCCTGACCGACAACGTCGCCGAACAGTTGCTGGACAAGATCCAGAGCGGCGCCTTTGCCCGCGGCGCCAAGCTGCCGACCGAGGCGGTGCTGTCCGAGGAATTCGGCGTCAGCCGCACCGTGGTGCGCGAAGCCATCTCCCGGCTCAAGTACGAAGGCGTGGTGGAGTCGCGCCAGGGCAGCGGCGTGTTCGTGACGCTACAGGCCGGCATCCGGCCGCTGCGCATCGACTACACCGAAACCGGCACGCTGGAATCGGTGCTGCAGATCGTCGAGTTGCGCCGCGCGATCGAGGCCGAGGTGGCCGCGCAGGCCGCCCGCCGCCGCACCGATGCGTCGATGGCAGCCATCGACGCCGCGCTGGCCCGGCTCGACGAAGAGGTAGCGCAAGGCGGCGACGGCGTGACCGAAGACGTGGCCTTCCACCGTGCCATCGCCGAGGCCACCGGCAACCCGTATTTCCTGAAGACGCTGGCCTTCCTCAGCCAGTACCTGGAAGCGGCCACGCGCGTGACCCGGACCAACGAGGCGCGCCGCGCGGACTTTTCGCGCCAGGTGCGTGAAGAACACCAGGCCATCGTCGCCGCCATCCGCGCAGGCGACCCGCTGGCCGCCCGCAATGCCGCGCAGAACCATATGTACAACGCCGCGCACCGGCTGGCCCAGCTGGGTGCCGACGAGAGCGGCGAAGCGCACGGCGCCACCAACTGACGCGCGCGCAAGCCCGAACCATCGAATTATCCGTATCTGTTTCAGGAGTCCCTTCATGTCCAGGAATATCGGCGTCATCGGCCTTGGTGCCATGGGCTTTGGTGTCGCGCAGTCGCTGCTGCGTGCCGGCTTCAACGTGCACGCGTGCGACCTGCGCCCCGAAGTGCTGCAGCGCTTTGCCGATGCCGGCGGTGTGCCGTGCGCCTCGCCCGCCGAGCTGGGCAGCCGTTGCGACGTGGTGCTGACGCTGGTGGTCAACGCGCAGCAGACCGAGGCCGTGCTGTTCGGCGCCAACGGTGCCGCGGCCGCGATGGAGCCGGGCAAGCTGGTGATCGCCAGCGCCACCGTGCCGCCGGGCTTTGCCCAGGCGCTGGGCCGCCGGCTGGCGGAACAGGGCCTGCTGATGCTGGACGCACCGGTCTCCGGCGGCGCAGCGCGCGCCGCCAGCGGCGAAATGACCATGATGACCTCCGGCCCGGCCGAAGCCTACTCGCTGGCCGAGGACGTGCTGGCCGCCATCGCCGGCAAGGTGTACCGCCTGGGCGCCGCGCACGGCGCGGGCTCCAAGGTCAAGATCATCAACCAGCTGCTGGCCGGCGTGCATATCGCCGCGGCCGCCGAGGCGATGGCACTGGGCCTGCGCGAAGGCGTGGACCCGGATGCGCTCTATGACGTGATCACGCACAGCGCGGGCAACTCGTGGATGTTCGAGAACCGCGTGCCCCATATCCTGAAGGGCGACTACACGCCGCTGTCAGCGGTCGACATCTTCGTCAAGGACCTGGGCATGGTGCTCGACACCGCGCGCCACAGCAAATTCCCGCTGCCGCTGTCGGCGGCCGCGCACCAGATGTTCATGATGGCTTCCACCGCCGGCCATGGCGGCGAGGACGACTCGGCCGTGATCAAGATCTTCCCGGGCATCGAACTGCCGGGCAAGGCCGAATAAGAGGGGCGCACGATGACCGCAGGCACCCTCGCCCATCGCCCGCTTTTGGGCTGCATCGCCGACGATTTCACCGGCGCCACCGACCTCGCCAACACGCTGGTGCGCAATGGCATGCGCACCGTGCAGACCATCGGCCTGCCCGACGTGGGCGCCGTGCAGGACATTGGCGAAGCCGATGCGCTGGTGGTGGCGCTCAAGTCCCGCACCATCCCGGCCGTCGAGGCCGTGGCCCAGTCGCTGGCCGCGCTGCAATGGCTGCGCGCGCAGGGCTGCCGCCAGTTTGTCTTCAAGTACTGCTCCACCTTCGACTCAACCGATGCCGGCAATATCGGCCCGGTGGCCGAAGCGCTGCTGGCGGCGCTGGACAGCGATTTCACCATCGCCTGCCCGGCCTTTCCCGAGAACGGCCGCACCATCTTCCGCGGCCACCTGTTCGTGGGCGACGTGCTGCTCAATGAATCGGGCATGGAGCACCATCCGCTGACGCCGATGACCGATGCCAGCCTGGTGCGCGTGCTGCAGCGCCAGAGCAAGAGCAAGGTCGGCCTGCTGCGCTACGACGCGGTGGCACGCGGCGCGCAGGCCACGGCCGAGCGTATCGCCGCGCTGCGCAGCGACGGCGTGCGGCTGGCGATAGCCGACGCGGTATCCGACGCGGACCTGTTTACGCTGGGCGAAGCCTGCGCCAACCTGCCGCTGATTACCGGCGGCTCCGGCATCGCGCTGGGACTGCCCGGGAATTTCCGCCGCGCCGGCCTGCTGCCGCAGCGCGGTGACGCCGCTTCGGTGCCTGCCATCGACGGCCCGGGCGTGGTGCTGGCCGGCAGCGCCTCGCGCGCGACCAATGGCCAGGTGGCACGCTGGCTGGAACAAGGCCGCCCGGCGCTGCGCATCGACCCGCTCGCGCTGGCGCGCGGCGAAGCCGTGGCCGACTCGGCGCTGGCCTTTGCTGCCGCGCATGACGAACCTGTGCTGATCTACGCCACCTCCAGCCCCGATGAAGTCAAGGCCGTGCAGGCCGAACTGGGCGTTGAGCGCGCAGGACACCTGGTCGAGCAGTGCCTGGCCACGGTTGCCGCCGGGCTGCTGGCACGCGGTACGCGCCGCTTCGTCGTGGCCGGCGGCGAAACCTCCGGCGCGGTGGTGCAGGCGCTGGGCGTGCGCGCCTTGCGTATCGGCGCGCAGATTGCACCGGGCGTGCCGGCCACCGTCACGCTGGATGCAAAGCCGCTGGCGCTGGCGCTCAAGTCGGGCAACTTCGGCGGCCCGGACTTCTTTGACGAGGCGCTGCGCCAGCTTGGAGGCCAGTCGTGAGTACGGAAAACCAGCTGCGCGAAGAGATCTGCCGCATCGGCGCCAGCCTGTACCAGCGCGGCTATACCGTGGGCTCGGCCGGCAATATCAGCGCGCGGCTGGACGACGGCTGGCTGATCACGCCGACCGATGCCTGCCTGGGCATGATGGACCCGGCCGCGGTTGCCAAGGTGGCCACTGATGGCAGCTGGGTCTCCGGCGACAAGCCGTCCAAGACGCTGACGCTGCATCGCGCGATCTACGACAACAACCCCGGGGCGCACGCCGTGGTGCATACGCACTCGACGCACCTCGTGGCCCTGACGCTGGCTGGTGTCTGGCAACCGGACGACGTACTGCCGCCGCTCACGCCGTATTACGTGATGAAGGTCGGCCATATCCCGCTGATTCCCTACCATCGCCCCGGCGATCCGGCCGTGGCCGCGCGCGTGGCCACGCTGGCCGCGCAGGTGCGTGGCGTGCTGCTGGAGCGCCTTGGCCCGGTGGTGTGGGAATCCAGCGTCTCGCGCGCCGCGTTCGCGCTGGAAGAACTGGAGGAGACCGCCAAGCTATGGATGACGATGAAAGACACGCCGGGCTTCGCCGCCCGCGCGGCGCTGCCCGACGGCGCACTGGCTGAGTTGCGCGACGCCTTCCAGGCGCGCTGGTAACAACCGCTTTTCCCCGATAAACGACGGCTTCACCCGGCGCGGTTGCCTAGCGGCCACCGTGCGGGGGACGCGCATGCCTGCATTCCGCGCGCCGCCGCATTAGACCCACCACCATACCCGGAGACCACCGTGAATCCAAACCAACCGGCGGCGAGCGTGCCCGCCCTTGACAGCCTGGGCGGCAACGCCCGGCTGGACACCGAAGCCCAGATCGAAAAACGCGCCTACAGCAAGGTGTTCTGGCGTGTCATGCCGTTCCTGATGCTGTGCTACGTGGTCGCCTACCTCGACCGCGTCAACGTCGGCTTCGCCAAGCTGCAGATGGGCCAGGACCTGGCCTTCTCCGAGACCGTGTTCGGCCTCGGCGCCGGCCTGTTCTTTATCGGCTACTTCCTGTTCGAGGTGCCCAGCAACCTGCTGATGCACCGCATCGGCGCGCGCATCTGGATCGCGCGCATCATGATCACCTGGGGCATCATCTCGGCGCTGTTCCTGTTCGTGAAGACGCCGACCCAGTTCTACACGATGCGATTCCTGCTCGGCCTGGCCGAAGCGGGCTTCTACCCCGGCGTGATCCTGTACCTGACCTACTGGTTCCCGGCCAACCGCCGCGGCAAGATGATCGCGCTGTTCATGTCGGGCATCCCGATTGCAGGCATGTTCGGCAACCCGCTGTCGGGCTGGATCATGGATGCCTTCAACGGCGTGCACGATATGCGTGGCTGGCAATGGATGTTCCTGATCGAGGCGCTGCCCGCGTTCGTGATCGGCGTGGTGACGATCTTCGTGCTGCGCGACGGCATCGACAAGGCACCGTGGCTCGACGCCGATGAAAAGCGCGTGCTCAAGCGCAATATCGAGGAAGACCAGCGCAACGCCCTTAACGCCGCCACCGCCGCCGGCAAGTCCCACGGCCACTCGCTGGGCGCGGTGTTCTCCGACCGCCGCGTGTGGTGGATGTGCCTGATCTACTTCTGCTTCGTCACCGGCCAATACGCTCTGACCTTCTGGATGCCCACGCTGGTGAAGGCCAGCGGCGTGACCGGCAACCTGAACATCGGCCTGCTGTCGGCGATCCCCTTCATCTGCGCCGTGGTCGTGATGAACATCCTGGGCCACAGCGCCGACGCCCGCCGCGAGCGCCGCTGGCACCTGATCGTGCCGGCGCTGATGGGTGCCTTGGGCTTTGCCATTGCTGCCTCGTTCACCAACAATACAACGGTGGCCATCGCCGCACTGTCGCTGGCCGCTGCCGGGGTGCTGACCTGCGCGCCTCTGTTCTGGTCGCTGCCGACCTCGTTCCTGTCGGGCATTGCCGCCGCTTCTGGTATTGCCGTGGTGAATTCGGTCGGCAACCTGGCCGGCTTCGTGTCGCCGTACATGGTCGGCGCGCTGAAGGACATGACGCACAGTACGCAGCTGCCCATGTACGTGCTGTCCGCGATCCTGGTCGTCGGCGCCGTGCTGGTGTGGCTGACGCCCGCTAAACTGGTCAACCGTTGATCCTGGCCGGCCCGCTTTCGACCTAGCCTCGATCGGGCCGGTTCCGTACTACCGCTTTGGAGTTCCCATGCCGCGCTTCGCCGCAAATCTCTCGATGATGTACAACGAGCACGCTTTCCTGGACCGCTTCGCCGCTGCCGCGGCGGACGGCTTCCGGGCAGTGGAGTACCTGTTCCCCTACGAGCACGCCGCCACCGAGCTGCGCGCGCGCCTGGACGCGAACGGTCTCACGCAGGCGCTGTTCAACGCCCCGCCGGGCGACTGGGCAGCCGGTGAGCGCGGCTTGGCTGCGCTGCCGGGGCGCGAGGCGGAGTTCCGCGACGCCGTCGGCCGCGCATTGGAATACGCTGGCGTGATCGGCAATGACCGCGTGCACGTGATGGCGGGGCTAGTGCCGGCCGGTGCCGACCGCGCCCGCCACCGCGCCGCCTACCTGGAGAATGTGGCCTTCGCCGCCAAGGCCGCTGCCGCACAGGGCATCACCATCGTGCTCGAACCGATCAACACGCGCGACATGCCAGGCTACTTCCTGAACCGCCAGGACGATGCGCAGGCAATCTGCAAGGAGATCGGCGCGGCCAACCTGAAGGTGCAGTTCGACTGCTATCACTGCCAGATCGTCGAGGGTGATATCGCGATGAAACTGAAGCGCGACATGTCCGGCATTGGCCATATCCAGATCGCCGGCGTGCCCGAGCGCCATGAACCGGACCTGGGCGAACTGAACTACCCCTATCTGTTCGAGGTCATCGACGGGCTCGGCTACGAAGGCTGGATCGGCTGCGAATATCGCCCCCGCGCCGGCACTTCCGAGGGCCTGGGCTGGCTCAAGCCTTACCTCGGCCGCTGATCCTTCGCGCAAACCCAAAGAACAAATCCTTCCTGCCTTGACATTCTCCCCTCCCTAAAGGGAGGAGATTCCCTCTGCAGGCGATCGATGTCCCGATCGGGCAAGGATATTTAACGCAGCGTTCACATCGCGATCATGTACGGCACCGCATTCACTGCATACCCACTGCCTTATTCCGAGGTCTGCGATACCTTTCGGCCTCCCCGGCGGCATCGCGTCGCACGAAGAACAAACCTGGGTGGTGAAACGTTCGTCGACTTCCTCATACCACGCGCCATGCGCAATCGCCTTGTACGCGAGCATTGTGCGGAAGGTCGACCAGCCCGCATCGAGGACGGACTTCGCCATGCTGGTTTTGGCGAGGCCGGCGGCGTTCACATGCCCCACCGCGATGTAGTCAAAGTCTCGCACGATGCGACGCGAGAGCTTGTGCAGGAAGTCACGCCTTGCGTTGGTGATGCGGGCGTGAAGGTTCGTTGCCTGTCGCCGCTTGCGCGCTCGCTGCGCTTTGGCCAGCGCTTGCTCGAGTCGGCCAAGGTGGCGCGGATTCTCGACCTTCTCGCCGGTGGACAGCGTGGCAATGTCCTTAAAGCCCAGATCGATGCCGATGCCGCGTTCCGGGCAGCGGGCCTGGGTGTCGGCAACTTCAATCACGATGTTCAGGAACCCGGAATGGATGCGCAGTTCCTTGCTGCTGCCGGTGGTCAACACGTTCAGATCGAAACCCGTGGGCCATTTCTTGCCCCACTTGAGTGCGTGCTTCTGCGTGTCGTTGCAGAAGTTCCAGACGTAGTTCACCGCGCGGCTCTGCTGATTGAGCAGGCCGTTCAGCGACTTCACCCGGCAGCGATAGACCAGAAGCATGCCGGTCATTCTAATATGGGATTGCTTGCTGCCGGCAGCACTCCTTTCACTCCCCGCCCTGAAGGGCGAGGTTTCTCGGAGCAAGTCTGATGAACGTACTGATTACCGGCGGCGCCGGCTTCCTCGGCCTGCAACTCGCCCGCCTGCTGCTGCAACGCGGCACCCTGAACCTGGACGGCCAGCCCGTCGCCATCGACCGCCTGACGCTGCTCGACGTGGTAGCGCCGCAAGGCCTGGACGATGCGCGCGTGCGCGTGGTGACGGGCGACCTGTCCGACCCGGCCGTGCTGCGCCAGGCCATCGACAAGGACACCGGCGCCGTGTTCCACCTGGCGGCCGTGGTCAGCGGCCAGGCCGAGGCGGATTTCGATCTCGGCATGCGCGTCAACCTGGACGCCTCGCGCGCGCTGCTGGAAACCTGCCGTGAGCTGGGCCACCAGCCGCGCGTGCTGTTCACCAGCTCGGTCGCGGTCTACGGCGGCCAGTTGCCGCCGGTGGTGCAGGACGACACCGCGCTGAGCCCGCAATCGTCGTACGGCGTGCAGAAGGCCATCGGCGAGCTGCTGCTGTCGGACTACAGCCGCCGCGGCTTTGTCGACGGCCGCGTGCTTCGGCTGCCCACCATCAGCGTGCGCCCGGGCAAGCCCAATGCGGCGGCCTCGTCGTTCGCCAGCGGCATCATCCGCGAGCCGCTGTCGGGTGTCAGCGCCAATTGCCCGGTGGCACCGGACACGCCGCTGTGGCTGCTGTCGCCGCGCGCAGCGGTGGCGGCACTGGTCAATGGCATCGAACTGGCCGGCGAACGGCTGGGCAACCGCCGCGTGGTGAACCTGCCGGGCCTGTCGGTCACGGCTGCCGGCATGGTCGACGCCCTGCGCCGCGTGGCGGGCGATGCCGTGGCGGACCGCGTGACGTGGGAGCGCGAAGCGCGCGTGGAGAACATCGTCGGCACCTGGCCGGCGGCGTGGAATGCGGAGCGTGCGCAGTCGCTGGGGTTCCAGAGCGATGCGAGCTTTGATGAGGTGATTCGGGCTTATATGGAGGATGTGGGGCTGAGCAAGTAAAGCCAGGCCGGCTTCCTTCGCGACATACTGGCATCTCCCGCGGGCCGGCCCCCTTTCCCGTGCGCGGGAGAGGGGGCCGGGTCAAGCAGAGGCGAAGACGTCAGTTCCAGATGGGATCCTCTTTCTGCTGCTGTGCCTTGGACTTCGATGTCCAGTACGCACCGATCTGACGTTCGGTGACGTAACCCGACTTCTTGACATCGATCTTGTCAAAGTGCTTGTAGACTACCGGCGCGCCTGCCTGGGCTTCTTCGCGGCTTAGCTTCCCGTCGTGGTTGGTATCGGCAATCTTGAAACGCTCGGAGATTTTGGCCTTGGCTTCGGCGGTAGTCGATGGCGCTGGCGGAATTTGGGTGGATTCCGCGCTTTGCGGGGCTGTTGATTCCGGTTTCTGCTGGGCGCTCGCCGCCGTAAAAGCGAGCACCATCATCACTGTCAAGCCGACTGCAGGCAGCTTACGCATGGTCATTGCCGTCTCCTCATGGTTTGTGATTCGACATTGCCTTCCTAAAGAATGCTTCGGCAACGAAGATCCTCTTTGAGCACTGGCTCACACCGATTCTAGGCAAGCGATCCCTACTTACCAACATCTTTGTGTTACAGGTCGCGACAGCTGATGCAGGACACCGATAATTCTTGCTGCACCTGGAATCCGGCGGCGCGCTACCGGCAAGGCGGGCGGCGTCATTCGGTGACGCCTTGCCTCACACCGCCGGCTTCACCACCTCATACCCTTCAATCGTCTCCCTTACCTGCCCCGGAATCGCCGCCGATTTCTGCGTGGCCGGGTCCGCGCACACATAGACGATCTCACCGGTGATCAGGTGCTCGTCGCCGCGGAACATCTCCACCCGGAACAGCATGCTCGAGCGCCCCAGGCGCGACATGCGGCCGCGGATTTCCAGCTCGTCGTCAAAGCGCGCCGAGGCGTGGTATTCCAGCGTGGACTTGACCACGAAGATGTCCACGCCATGCGCGTGCAGCACGTCTTCCGGATAGCGGATGCCCAGCGCGCGCCAGTACTCGGTCACGCAGATATCGCAGTACGTCAGGTAGTGCGCGTTGAAGACGATCGACTGCGGATCGACTTCGGCCCAGCGCACGCGCAGGGGGATGCTGTGGCGGAAATCCTCTTTGGCCATCGGCTTGGTCTCCTTGTTTGTCGTGGCTTGTCAAGGCACCAGGCCGCCGGCCCGCCGGACAGGGCCGGCAGGCGCGGCGGCCTGAATCGATGATGGTGGCGGCAGGCTGATCGCGTTATTGCGCCTTGGCCAGCCCCAGCTTCTCGATGATCGCCTTTTCCTTCTTGACGGTCTCGGCCGCAAACTGCGCGTATTGCTGGCTGTTCATGTAGTACGGCTCCATGTCGAACTTGGCCAGCGATTCGCGGTAGTTCGGCATGTCCATGGCCTTCTTGAAGGCGTCATGCAGCTTCTGCACGATCTTCGGGTCGGTACCCTTGGGCGCGACCAGGCCGAACGGCGAGGTCTGCACGATGCCGATGCCCAGTTCCTTCAGCGTCGGCACGTTGGGGAAGCGCGCCGAGCGCTTCTCGCCCCAGGTCGACAGCAGGCGCAGCTTGCCCTGCTCCACATACGGTGCCCACGCCGGCGTGTCGGCCACCGACATCACGTGGCCGCCCAGCAGCGCCTGCATCGACTCGGAATTGCCCTTGTAGGGGATGTGCGAGAACTGCACGCCCTGCTTCATGGCCAGCTCTTCCATGGTCAGGTGCAGCGTGGTCATGGAGCCCGGCGAGCCGTAGGTCAGCTTGCCCGGGTTGGCCTTGGCGTAGGCGATGTACTCCTGCATCGTCTTGATCGGCGAATCGGCCGGCACCACCAGGCCGAACGAATAGCCGGCGAGGTTGATGATGTAGCTCAGGTCCTTGACCGGGTCCCAGTTGATCTTGGTGGTGTACGGCAGGCGGTAGACCGGCATGGCCACCTGGGCCAGCGTGTAGCCGTCCGGCGCGGTGGCCTGCATCATCTGCGCGGGCAGCACGCCGCCCGCGCCGGGCTTGTTCTCGACGATCACGGGCTGGCCCAGGATCTTGGAGGCGTTGTCGGCCAGCACGCGGAACGGGATATCCGTGGAGCCGCCGGCGGTGTAGCCGATCACCAGGCGGATCGGGCGCTGCGGGAACTTGTCGGCCTGTGCCTGGGCGGGCATGGCGGCAAGGCCCAGTGCCGCGGTGGCGGCGGCGATGCCCGCGCGGGCGATGAAGTGGCGGCGTTGCATTTGACTATGTCTCCTTGTGCTGCAAGTCACTGCTGAAAATGGAAGGCCGGGCCGGTGCGGCGCTGACCGCGGCTGCTGGTCTAGTTGTGCGGTGTGCCGAACGCGGCGCGCAGCGCGGCAACGGCGTCGGCATGTGCCTGCGCCACCGCCGGCACGAACCGGCCCAGCTTGAAGAAATCATGGATCATGCCGGGGTAGTCCGCCAGCGTGGCGGCCACGCCGGCGGCGCGCAGCTTCTCTGCGTAGGCCACGCCCTCGTCGTGCAGCGGGTCGTAGCCGGCCACGGCGATCCAGGCAGGGCATGTGCCGCGCACCTCGGCGCCGGTGCCGCCGCCGTCCAGCGGGGCGAAACGCCAGTCGTCGCGGCTGGCTTCCTGGTCCAGGTACTGGGCAAAGAACCAGCGGATCATGTCCGCCGTCAGCAGGTAGCCATCGGCCAGCGCGCGGTGCGACGGCGTGTCCTGGCGCGCACAGGTGCCGGGATAGATCAGCAACTGCAGCACGGGCGCCAGGCCCGTATTGCGGGCCTCCACGGCACACGCCGCGGCCAGCGTGCCGCCGGCGCTGTCGCCTCCCAGCGCGATGCGCGCCGGGTCGGCACCCAGCCGGTCGGCTTCGGCGAAGACCCAGTGCAGCACGTCGAAAGCGTCGTTGGCCGCCGTCGGGAAACGCCATTGCGGCCCGAGCCGGTAGTCCACCGACAGCACCATGCAGTCCGCCTGGCCACACAGCAGCCGGCACAGTGGATCGTGCGAATTGACGCTGCCGACCGTGAAGCCGCCGCCGTGGAAATACACCAGCAAGGGCAGCGGTTCAGTCCAGCTGGCCTCGCGCGGGGTGTAAAGCCTGACCGGAATGGCGTGGCCGTCGCACGCCGGCACCAGCAGGTCTTCCGCCATATGCACGGGCGGCGGGTTGATATCCAGGATCGGCGCGCTTTTCTCGTAGGCGATCTTGGCGTCCTCCGGCGCCATCGCGTGGATCGGCGGCCGCTTGGCGCGCGCGATCAGCTCCAGCAGCGCGGCCACCTGCGGGTCGAGCGGGCTGGACGGCAGGCCGGGCGTGGCGGGCGCATCAGGGCTGGAAGACGGTACGGCGGACATAGGGAATGACGCGGATCCGGACCCGGCGCCAGCGGCGCGCAGAAGCTCTGGCACGTCGCCCGCATCGGGAGAAGTTCGAATTGTGAACGATCGTTCGATTTTAGTATGATGCCAGATGTTCCAGGTGCCCGGCAGTACGAGATAACCCCGAAAAATCCCTGTCAGCCTGCCACGCGGCAAGTTTTTGGGCGATGATCGGCTGAAGCGATCCCGAGGGCTCCGGAAACAGCAATGCAGGCCCATTGAAACCCAAGACAGCGTGCCTGGCGAGTATCCGGTCCAGGCCCGTGCAAAAGACAATTTCGCGGCAGATCCCGGCAGGAGACAAGCAAACATGGCGTTTATCTACTATCTGACCCACATCCACCTGGATTTCGGCGCAGTAAGCCTGCTCAAGTCCGAATGCGAGCGCATCGGCATCCGCCGCCCGCTGCTGGTGACCGACAAGGGCGTGGTCGCCGCCGGCGTGGCGCAGCGTGCCGTTGATGCGATGCAGGGCCTGCAGGTTGCAGTGTTCGATGAAACCCCGTCGAACCCGACCGAGGCCATGGTGCGCAAGGCCGCCGCGCAATACCGCGAGGCCGGCTGCGACGGGCTGGTGGCGGTGGGCGGCGGCTCGTCGATCGACCTGGCCAAGGGCATCGCCATCCTGGCCACGCATGAGGGCGAGCTGACCACCTATGCCACCATCGAAGGCGGCAGCGCCAAGATCACCGACAAGGCGGCGCCGCTGATCGCGGTGCCCACCACCTCGGGCACCGGCAGCGAGGTAGCACGCGGCGCCATCATCATCCTGGACGACGGCCGCAAGCTGGGCTTCCATTCCTGGCACCTGCTGCCCAAGTCCGCAGTCTGCGACCCCGAACTGACGCTGGGGCTGCCCGCCGGGCTGACCGCGGCCACCGGCATGGATGCAATCGCGCACTGCATCGAGACCTTCCTGGCCCCCGCCTTCAACCCGCCCGCGGACGGCATTGCGCTGGATGGCCTGGAGCGCGGCTGGGGCCATATCGAGCGCGCCACCCGCGACGGCCAGGACCGCGACGCGCGCCTGAACATGATGAGCGCATCGATGCAGGGCGCAATGGCCTTTCAGAAGGGGCTGGGCTGCGTGCATTCGCTGTCGCACCCGCTGGGCGGGCTGAAGATCGACGGCCGCACCGGCCTGCACCACGGCACCCTCAATGCGGTAGTGATGCCCGCGGTGCTGCGCTTCAATGCCGACGCGCCCACGGTGGTGCGCGACGACCGCTACGCACGCCTGCGCCGCGCCATGCACCTGCCCGACGGCGCCGATATCGCGCAGGCCGTGCACGACATGACCGCGCGCCTGGGGTTGCCCACCGGGCTGCGCCAGATGGGCGTCACCGAGGACATGTTCGACAAGGTGATTGCCGGTGCGCTGGTCGATCACTGCCACAAGACCAACCCGAAAGACGCCAGCGCCGCGGATTATCGGCGTATGCTTGAGCAGTCCATGTAGCACACAGCAGCTTCCCGCCGGTCAGACCGACCAAGCGGCTGTCCGGCGGCCCTCCCCTCCACAGCGCAGGAGACAACATGAGCGGCGAGCATTTGCAGGTAGTCCATGGCGATATCACCCGGATGGAGGTCGATGCCATCGTCAACGCGGCCAATAGCGGCCTGTTGGGCGGCGGTGGCGTAGACGGGGCCATCCACGGGGCCGGCGGCTCCGCCATCAAGGAGGCCTGCCGCGCGATCCGCGACGCGCAGGGCGGCTGCCCCACCGGCGAGGCGGTGATCACCACCGGCGGCCACCTGCCGGCGCCATACGTGATCCACGCGGTCGGGCCGGTCTGGCAAGGCGGCGACCAGGGCGAGGACGAACTGCTCGCCAACGCCTACCGCAACAGCATCCGGCTGGCGGCGCAGCACCACCTGCGCAGGCTGGCCTTTCCCAATATCAGCACCGGCATCTACGCCTTCCCGCGCGAGCGCGCGGCGGACATTGCCATCGCCGCGGTGCGCGAGGCGCTGGCCGGGGCGCCGGAGATCGAGCAGGTCACCTTCGTCTGCTTCGACGACGAGAACTACCGCCTGTACCGCGAGCGGTTGTCCTGAGACGGATCGCGGGGCGTGCCCCGCGATCCGCACCGCCTGCGTCAGAACTTGTGGCGCAGGCCCACGGGCAACACCGCCTGGCTGTCATCGGCCGACGGACACACGCCGTTGATCGCGGCCACCGCGCGCTGGCCGGTGCAATCGATCCCCGATGCCTTCTGGTAGATCGCCATTCGGTGCGCCTGGAGCGTCGTTGATGCCGCAGCCCCTGGCATAGTCCGCGGCCACACGCTCATCAGCAATGCCGGCGTCACCTGGTACTTGAAGCTGGCTTCCACGTTGTTGAAGATCGCGGTGCCGTGATGCGTGGCCGGCGCTCCGGCGCAGTCGTCGGCGAGCGCCTGCACCGTTGCCATCGGCAGCACCACCGGCAACAGGCCGTTGCGCACGCAGTTGTTGTGGAAGATGGCACCGAAGCCAGGCGCGACGATGGCGCGGATGCCGAACTCCTTCAGCGTCCACACCGCATGCTCGCGCGAGGAGCCGGAGCCGAAATCGCTTCCGGCCAGCAGGATCGACGCCCCGGTGTACGCCGGCTGGTTCAGCACGAACAAGGGAGCGAGGCTGCGGTCCGTTCCCGCCAGGTAGCGCCAGCCGAGAACAGGCCCTCGGCCAGCCCGTGCTTGGAGACACGCTTCATTTCCCGCGACGGGATAATGGCGTCGGTGTCGAGGCATATCGCGCTGGCATAGGCGCCGACCACGGCGCTGGCGCCAGCCTCGTTCATCTTCTCGACTTCGGCTGCGCCGATCTCCGGCTGCGACTCGGCATCGCCCAGCACCGCTTCCAGCCTGGCGCCGCCCAGCGACTTCATGCCGCCGGCGGCGTGACGAAGGTCCTCTGCCCCGGCCGCCGGTAAATCAGCCCTTCCTTGTGCAGCTCGGCCAGCGCCCGCCGCACGGTCACGCGCGCCACCCGGTCCTGCTCCATCAGCCCGAATTCGGGCGGCAGGCCGCTCACGTCATAGACCCCGTTGAGGATTTTCTGGCGCAATACGAGGTAAATGCGGTGATAACGCAGCATCGGTGAGCTCTGGTTTCCCATGAATGGCAGTCGTTATCTTTCAAGTCTGGCGCGGCCGCTGCCTTCCCTTCGGCCAATTAATACCATTGGCATCAATTAGATATCACTAAGGGACCAGTACGAACCAATTTCGGCAAACTCGCTGGAGCATGACTGGTTCGCCGGGTGGAAGAGGAGATGGGGGGCGGCGCCGCGATGGCAATGGAAGAGGAAGAAGGCAAGACCAGCCCCCGGGGGCTGGTCTTGCCCGGATCAGGACACAGGCAGCGCGCTGCGGATCAGCAGGTTGACCCGCTCCGGCTGCTCGTGGATCACCCAGTGGGTGCCCTCGGGGATGCGTTCCACGCGCAGGTCCGGCACGAAGTCACCCAGCCCGTCCACCAGTGATTTCGGCAGCGCGCGGTCGCGCTCGCCCCAGATCACCAGCGTGGGCACCCTGACCACAAAGGCGGCCGAATCCAGGCGCGAGATGTCGGGCGGCGGCTCGCCCTCGCCCGGCGGGTGCATGGGCGAGGCGCGGTAGAAATTGACGCCGCCGGTGAGCGGATGGACGCCGGCGTCCAGGCCTTCGCCCGGCTGGGACCATGCCGCGTGGTACCTGGCGCGCGTCTCGGGCGTGTACCAGGCCGCCGGCTTGCCGTCGGCATCGGCCAGCATCCGGTCCAGCAGCGCGAAGTCGTTGGCGGCCAGTGCCTTTTCCGCGCCCGGCTTGCGCAGCCAGTTCATGTACGCGGAAGCGGCCTGCTGCTCGGGATCGGTGGCCAGCGCGCGCGCAAACAGGTACGGATGCGGCGAGTTGACGATGATGAGCTGGCGCACCAGCCGCGGGAACTGGATCGCCAGGTTCCAGCAGATCGCCCCGCCCCAGTCGTGCGCCACCACCACGGCCTGGTCATAGCCCAGCGCGCTGACCAGCTGCACCAGGTCTTCGACGATATGGCGCGGCCGGTAGGCCTCGACCTCGGCGGGCTTGCTCGACAGGTTGTAGCCGCGCAGGTCCGGCGCCACGGCAAAATGCGTGCGCCCGAACTCGGCCAGCTGGGCCTCCCATTCGAACCAGAATTCAGGAAAGCCGTGCACGAACAGCATCAGCGGCTTGCCGCGCTCGCCCGCGCTGGCGTAGTGCAGGCGGGTGCCGTTGGGCAGCGTGGCGTACTGCAGGTGGCGGATCACGGCGGCGGGGGCAGCCATGTTGTTCTCCATATGCGGTCCTCCTCGTTGTGGCGTTGTGCTGGCGTCAGCCGCGCAACGCGGCAACGAGGCCCGCGCGGACCTCGGGCTTGTCGGCAAACGGATCGCCGGGATTGCGCTGCCCGACGATATCCTCGAAGCGTTGGCGCACGGGGGCGAGCGCCTGGGGGTGGGAATAAATATAGAAGCTTTCGTCGCGGATGGCATCGAAGGTCAGCTGCGCGACCTCGGCGGCGGTCACCTTGCCGGAGCCGACGGCCTTGTCCGACAAGGCCTGCGACACCAGCTGCGAGCGCGTCGGCGGCGCCTGGTTGGCCAGGTCGGCGGGCCGGTTGCGCTGGGACTGGTTGATGCCGGTCGGCACGAAGTACGGGCACAGCACCGAGCAGCGCACCTGCTCCGTCACCAGGCCCAGGTCCTGGTATAGGGTTTCAGTCAAAGCCACCACCGCGTGCTTGGACACGTTGTACACGCCCATTGCCGGCGGGTTCAGCAAGCCCGCCATCGACGCCGTGTTGACGATATGGCCCTGGTAGGCCGGATCCTTCCCTGCCGCGGCCAGCATCAGCGGCGTGAAGATACGCACGCCGTGCACCACACCGTACAGGTTGACGCCCAGCACCCACTCCCAGTCCTTCTCGGAGTTCTCCCAGATCAGGCCGCCCGCGCCCACGCCGGCGTTATTGAACAGCAGGTTGACCTGGCCAAAGGCCTCGATGGCAGCATCGGCCAGCGCCTGCACCTGGTCGGCACGCGAGACGTCCGTGCGCAGCCCGATCACCGGCACATTGCGTGCCTTGAATTCCGCTACGGTCGCGTCCAGCGCGTCTTCCTGCACATCCGCCAGCACCAGCTTCATGCCGATGTCGGCGGCAATGTGGGCAAACTCCTTGCCGAAACCCGAGGCACCGCCGGTAATGACAGCCACCTTGTTGGAGAAATCCTTCATATCGTCTGTCCTGTTGCGTGATTCGTTTGGGGAACGACGGGCCGTGTGCCGTGCGCGCGCTCAGGCGGCGCGCTGCACCTGGTAGCCCTGCCGCGGGAAATGCACATTGAGCGCACCGGCGCGCGGGTCCTGGCGGCGCAGCGTGACGCGGCGCGCGGTTAGCGACAGCAGCACGCCGGCCACAGGGTCGCGCGCATAGTCGGTGGGCGTGACGGTGACGGGGTCGCCGGCCTGCAGGCCGGCATCGGCGATGACACCCTCATCCAGCACGACCGGATCGGCACTGCGCGCGGCGCCGAGCGCGTCCTCGCTGTCGATCACGCGCGGCCGCCCATGGCCGAAGGTGTTCATGCGCGCATACCAGGCCTGCAGGCGCGGGTAAGCCTCCAGCAGCTGCGCCAGCGCGCCGGCGCGGCGGATAAACCATAGGTTGTGGTACAGCGAGAAGTCGGCAACCGACAGCGCCGGCCCGGCCACATGCTCGATCCCGGCCGCGAACTGCGTTTCCAGTTGACCGAACGTTTCATGCAGCAGCGCGGTGGCTTCGGCCAACGGCATGCGCAGCGCATTGGTGTCGCCGCGCATGGCCTTGCGGTCGGCGCTAAAGGCCTGGACCTGCGCCGGCGACAGGTGGCCCAGCATGCTGGCAACGCCGGCTGGCTGGAACACATAGGTCACCGACGCCGTGAACAGCGCCGCATCGAACCAGGCTGCCGCGACCCGCGCCACCGCGGCCTGGGCCGGCGGATACAGCGCCGGCGTGGGCGCCAGCGCGTCCAGCACCTCGCAGATCAGCGCGGTATCGCAGTAGATATCGGCACCGACCTGCATCACCGGCGTGCGGCGGTAGCCGCCGGTCAGCGCCAGCAGGTCAGGCTTGGGCAGGATGGCGGGGATTTCCACCGCCTGCCACGCCAGTCCCTTGGCGCCCAGCAGCAGGCGGACCTTCTCGGAGAATGGCGAAGTTGCGTACTGGTGAAGAATGATGTCAGCCATGCGGTCCACCTCCATGTTTGCCAGCGGGTGCCGTGCGAATTCAGTCCAGCAGGTCCGGCTGTTCCTTGACGATGCGGGCATAGAGCGGCTGGAACTGGAACCAGCCCGCCTGCGCCGTGCCGACGATCGAATAGGCCTGGCGCGCGGCCGCATCGGAGATCAGCTTCAGCGGCGCCTGGGTGCGCGCCGCGGCGGCTTCGGCCAGCAACTGGACGTGGCAGGAGCGCTCCATGGTGATGAACCACCAGGCGGCTTCGTCCACGGTCTTGCCGACCGTCAGCAGGCCATGGTTCTGCAGGATCGCGGCCTTGTTCTGGCCCAGCGCATTGGCGATGCGCTGGCCCTCGTCGAGTTCCACCACCACGCCGCCGAAATCGTCATAGACCGCATGGTCCTGGTAGAACGCGCACACGTCCTGCGTCAGCGGATCGAGCGGGCGGCCCAGCGTGGACCACGCGCGACCATAGGTGCTGTGCGAATGCGCGGCCGCGACCGCGTCGGAGCGGGTCTGGTGCACGCGCGAATGGATGGCAAAGGCCGCGGCATTGACCGGGTAGTCACCCTCGACCACGTCGCCGTGGTGGTCACAGCGGATCAGGTTGGAGACCTTGACCTGGCTGAAATGCACGCCGAAGGGATTGACCCAGAAGGTATCGGGAAACTCCGGGTCGCGCGCGGTGATATGGCCGGCCACGCCTTCATCGAAACCGAACCTGGAAAACAGCCGGAAGGCCGCGGCCAGGCGCTGCTTGCGGTGCAGGCGCTCTTCGGCGGCGGTGGCGAACTGCGGCGGGCGCGGCAGGTTGCGGTAGCGGGCCTTGACCTCTTCGGGCAGGCCGGCGCCGATCTCGTCGTCGCTCTGGATTTGCGGGGCTTGCGGGGCATTCATCGGTGTCTCCGTTTTTTTGGTGAAATCCGTTGCCCGCGGCGCGCCCGGCAGGCGCGCCGCGGCCCTGCATGCGCCGATCAGACCAGCTTGACCAGCTGCTTGCCGAAATTCTTGCCCTTGAGCAGGCCGATAAAGGCTTCCGGCGCGCTGGCCAGGCCTTCAGCGATGCTTTCGCGGAACTTGAGCTTGCCCTGTGCGACAGCGGTGCCCAGTTCCTTCAGCGCCTGCGGCCAGACTTCCATGTGCTCGGAGACGATAAAGCCTTCGATGGTCAGGCGCGACACCAGGATCAGCTGCGGGTTCTTCAGCGGCAGCGGCTGGCCGTCATAGCCCGCGATCATGCCGCACATGGCGATGCGGCCGAAGGCGTTCATGCGCGTCAGCACGGCGTCCAGGATATCGCCGCCGACATTCTCGAAATAGCCGTCGATGCCGTCCGGGGTGGCTTCCTTGAGCATCGTGTAGAGCTCCTTGGGATCCTTGGCCGCCTTGTAGTCGATGCAGGCATCGAAGCCCAGCTCATTGACCACGTAGTCGCACTTGTCCTTGCCGCCGGCAAAGCCGACCGCGCGGCAGCCGGCCAGCTTGGCCAGCTGCCCGACCACGCTGCCCACCGCGCCGGAAGCCGCGCTGACCGCGATGGTCTTGCCCGGCTTGGGCAGGATGATCTTGTTCAGGCCGTACCAGGCGGTCACGCCCGGCATGCCGACCGAGCCTAGGTAGGCCGACAGCGGGATATGCGTGGTGTCGACTGGCTGCAGGCCGGTGCCGTCGCTGACGCCCATCTCCTGCCATCCGAACATGCCGACCACCTTGTCGCCCGGCTTGAACTTGCTGTTCTTGCTTTCCACCACTTCGCCCACGGTGCCGCCGATCATGACCTCATCGAGCGGCTGCGGCGCGGCATAGGACTTGCTGTCGTTCATGCGGCCGCGCATGTACGGGTCCAGCGACAGGTAATGGTTGCGCACCAGCACCTGGCCGTCGGCGATCTGCGGCACGGGCACTTCTTCCAGGCGGAAATTGGCCGGCGTCACCGCGCCTTCGGGACGCGAGGCCAGGACTATGCGCTTGAACGTTTTGGACATGATCGATTCCTTTCAGTAGGAATATGGAACGGCTTGAATACTGCGTCGGGAGGGACAGCCGCGCTGCCCCGTCTGCTGCATCGGTGCCGGCGCTCAGCCGTCGGCACCGGTATCGGTTTCACCCGGGCGCTGCGGCGGCATGCGCCGGATGTACTTGAAGGTGCCCGAGCCGCGCGCCACGGTCTTGCCGTCGGCATCGACGATCTCGCCTTCGCAGAACACCATGGTGGTGGTGCGGTGCACGGTGGTGCCGCGCGCGGTCAGCGCGCCGCGCCCCGGCGTCATGAAGCTGGTCTTCATCTCGATGGTGACCACGCCCCGGCCATCCGCGTCGCTGCTGCGGCCGGCCACCGCCATGGCCACGTCGAGCAGCGTCATGATCACGCCGCCGTGGGCCATGTCCCAGCTGTTCTGGTGGCGCTTCTCGATCGGCAGCGCGATCTCGCTGCGGCCGCCTTCGGCAAGGTTGCAGGTCACGCCGAGGTCGGCGAGGAAGGGAATGTGGGTCAGGGGGCCTTTGAACTGGTTCATGGCAATTGCGAGTCCGAGAATTAGGTGCCGGCGAGGCCGAGGCCTCGCGCCGGCCCCAAGTTTGAGGGCAATCCGGGATTCCGCCAAGCCGCGCCGTGCGTCATGTCCGGAATGCCCCTGGCCCGGCTCAGACCGCGCTGACGCCGCCGTCCACCGCCAAGATCTGGCCGGTGATGTGCTTGCCGGCGTCGCTGGCAAACAGCAGAGCCGCGCCCTTCAGGTCCTCGTCGTCGCCCAGGCGGTGCAGCGGCACGCCGGCGCACATCGCCTCTACGCCCATGCGCTCGAGCGAGCCCTTGGTCATCTTTGACGGGAAGAAGCCCGGCGCCAGCGCGTTGACGGTGATGTTGTGCTCGCCCCACTCGGCCGCCAGCGTGCGCGTGAAATTGACCACCGCACCCTTGGAGGTGTTGTAGGCAATGGTCTCCATGCTGCCCGGCGGGTTGCCGGCCAGGCCCGCGATCGACGCCACGTTGATGATGCGGCCATAGCGGCGCGGGATCATCGACAGCTTGCCGATGCGCTGGCTCAGCAGGAACAGGCCGCGGATGTTCAGGTTCATTACCTTGTCCCAGGCCTCGACCGGGTGGTCTTCGGCGGGTGCGCCCCAGGTGGCGCCGGCGTTGTTGACCAGGATGTCGACGTGGCCCAGTTTAGCGATGGCTTCGTCCGCCAGGCGCGCGATCTCCGACTCCTGCGAGCCGTCGGCGGCGATCCAGTCGGCCTCGATGCCGAGCGATTTCAGGTGCGCCTGCGCCGCCTGCAGCTCATCGGCCTTGCGTGCCGACAGCACCACGCGCGCGCCCTGCTCGCCGAGCGCCTCGGCAATCTGCAGGCCAAGCCCGCGCGAGCCGCCGGTGATCAGCGCGGTCTTGCCCTTCAGGTCAAATAGTTGCTGGATGGTACGCATATTGTCTTCCTTCGTTCTGTAGTGTTCGGGGATGGGCGAGCGCCGCTCAGAACCACGCGTCCTGCATGTCGAGCGTGGTGCGGTCGAGCGATTCAAGCAGCGCCAGTTGCGGGCCGACCTTGGGCAGCTCCCAGCGGAAGAAGTAAGCCGCCGCGGCCAGCTTCCCGCGGTAGAAGTCCTCGTCTTCCTTGCCGTTCGCGCGCGGCAGCGCGGCTTGCGCCAGCAGTGCCTGCTCCAGCCAGATCCACGCCACCACCACGTGCCCGAAGGCCTCCAGGTAGACCGAGGCATTGGCCAGCGTCACGTTGGGGTCGCCCGCGCTCCACAGCGCCTGCGTGACCTCGGCCAGGCGTCTGGTGGCGGCGCCGAGGGCGCCTGCCTGCTGCGACAGCTCGGCATCGCCGGCGGCCAGCGCGCCGCCGATGGTGTCCTGCACGCGCTCTCCCAGCAGCTTGAAGGCCGCGCCATCCTTCATCACCACCTTGCGGCCCAGCAGGTCCAGGCCCTGGATGCCGTGCGTGCCTTCGTGGATCGGGTTCAGGCGGTTGTCGCGGTAAAACTGCTCGACGTTGTACTCGCGTGTGTAGCCATAGCCGCCATGCACCTGGATCGCCAGGTTGTTGGCCTCCAGGCACCATTGCGACGGCCAGCTCTTGGCGATCGGGGTCAGGATGTCGAGCAGCAGCGCCAGGCGCGCATGCGCGGCCTCGTCGCCGGCGGCCGCCGCGGCCTCTTCCTCGTCGACCAGGCGCGCGCAATAGAGGTTCAGCGCCAGGCCGCCTTCGACATAGCTCTTCTGCGCCAGCAGCATGCGGCGGATATCGGCGTGCTCGACCAGCTTCACCTGCGGGCTGGCCGCATCCTTGCCGCCGGGGCCGACCGCGCGGCCTTGCGGGCGGTTGCGCGCGTAGTCCAGCGCGTGCAGGTAGCCGGTATAGCCCAGCATCACCGCGCCCAGGCCCACGCCGATGCGTGCCTCGTTCATCATGTGGAACATGCAGGCCAGGCCCTTGTGCGGCTCGCCCACCAGGTAGCCGATCGCGCCGGCCTTGCCGCCCGGCTGGTACTTCATGCCTTCGCCGAAGTTGAGCAGGCAGTTGGTGGTGCCGCGGTAGCCCATCTTGTGGTTCAGGCCGGCCAGCACCACGTCGTTGTGCTCGCCCAGCGAGCCGTCTTCGTTGACCAGGTACTTGGGCACGATGAAGAGCGAGATGCCCTTCACGCCCGGGATCAGCTTGCCGTCCGGGCCGGGGATCTTGGCCAGCACCAGGTGGACGATATTGTCCGACAGCTCGTGCTCGCCGGCCGAGATCCACATCTTGTTGCCGCGCAGCCGGTACTGCGCGCCCAGCGGCGATTCGCCCTCGTACTCGGCGCGCGTGGTGATGTCCGACAGCGAAGAGCCCGCCTGCGGCTCGGACAGGCACATGGTGCCGAAGAAGCGCCCTTCCATCTCCGGCTTGACGAAGGTCTCGACCTGCGCGGGCGTGCCGTGCGTCAGCAGCAGGTTGGCGTTGCCGATGGTCAGGAAGGGGTACGAGCTGGTGCCGACGTTGGCACCCTTGAAGTAGGCGAAGCCGGCCTTCTCGACCACCACTGGCAGCTGCATGCCGCCCAGTTCATAGTCCTGGCCGGCGGCCATCAGCCCGGCCTCGCAGAAGGCTTTCAGCGCGGTGCTGACCTCGGGGATGATGCTGACGGTCTCGCCGTCGAAATGCGGCTCTTGCTGGTCGTTCTTCTTGTTGTGCGGCGCGAACAGGTCGGTGGCGATCTTTTCGCAGGTGTCCAGCGCGGCGTCGAAGGTCTCGCGCGAGTGATCGGCATAGCGCGGGATGCGCGTGAGCTCGTCGACCTTGAGCCATTCGTACAGCACGAAGTTCAGGTCGCGGCGGGAAAGGATCATCGACATGGTGTCTCCATGCGGCGCACTGCGTGGCGCGCCGTGAATTCTTGTTGCCTTCTAACCAACCGCCGGTTTGCTCCCCTCTCCCGCCTGCGGGAGAGGGGCTGGGGGAGAGGGCCGGCGTATGGCAAGCGCCGGAACGCTTCACTCCGTGGAGACTCCCGCCCTCTCCCCCGCCCCTCTCCCATAAATGGGAGAGGGGAGCAAACCGGCGTCGGGTGTAAAGCTGTGGTCAAAAAAAGGCGCATACGCGCCCTGCCTGGTCCCATGCAAAGCATGGGACCAGCGCCATGACCGTGCCCTGCTTCAGAGCACTTCGAACAATCCAGCCGCGCCCTGCCCACCGCCGATGCACATGGTCACCACCACGTACTTCACACCGCGGCGCTTGCCTTCGATCAGCGCATGGCCGACCAGGCGCGCGCCCGACACACCGTAGGGGTGGCCCACGGCGATGGCGCCGCCGTTGACGTTCAGGCGGTCCATCGGGATGCCCAGCGTATCGGCGCAATACAGCACCTGCACGGCGAAGGCTTCGTTCAGCTCCCACAAGCCGATGTCGTCGACCTTCAGGCCAGCCTTCTTCAGCAGCTTGGGCACGGCAAAGACCGGGCCGATGCCCATCTCGTCCGGCTCGCAGCCAGCCACGGCAAAGCCGCGGAACACGCCCAGCGGCTGCAGGCCGCGGGCCTCGGCCACGCGTGCGTTCATTACCACGGCAGCCGAAGCGCCGTCCGAGAACTGCGAGGCATTGCCGGCGGTGATCACGCCGCCCGGCACGGCGCTGCGGATCTTGGCCACGCCTTCCAGCGTGGTATCGGCGCGGATGCCTTCGTCGGCGGAGATGGTGACTTCCTTCGTCACCAGCTGGCCGGTCGATTTGTCGGCCACGCCCGCCAGCACCGTCATCGGCACGATCTCGTCCTTGAACTTGTCGGCTTCCTGCCCGGCGGCGGCGCGTTGCTGGCTGCGCACGCCGTACTCATCCTGGCGCTCCTTCGAGATGTTGTAGCGCTTGGCCACGTTCTCGGCGGTCTGCAGCATGTTCCAGTAGATTTCCGGCTTGTTCTTCAGCAGCCAGCTTTCCTGGACCATATGGCGGTTCATCTCCTGCTGCACGCACGAGATGCTCTCCACGCCGCCGGCGACGAAGATGTCGCCCTCATCGGCGATCACGCGCTGGGCGGCCATGGCAATGGTCTGCAGGCCAGACGAGCAGAAGCGGTTGACGGTGGCGCCGGGCACGGTGACCGGGCAGCCGGCGCGCAGTGCGATCTGGCGCGCGATGTTGGCGCCGGTGGCACCTTCCGGATTGGCGCAGCCCATCAGCACGTCTTCCACTTCGGCGGCCTCGATCTTGGCGCGGGCAATGGCGTGCTGGACGGCATGGCCGCCCAGCGTGGCGCCGTGGGTCATGTTGAAGGCGCCCTTCCAGCTCTTGGCCAGGGGGGTCCGCGCGGTGGATACGATGACTGCTTCGTTCATGTCTTGCTCCTCGGAATCTCTTGTGTCGTTCAGTTCGGTGGTTCGGTTCAGCCCTGGCCCTTGAGCAGTTCAGCGGACGTGACGCGCGCAACGCCGGCGGCGCCGAGGTCCTGCCATGCCCTGGCCAGCGACCCTTCCAGGTCGATGGCGCGGCAGGCATCCTCGATCACCGCGCCGGCAAAGCCCGCGGCGCGCGCATCGAGCGCGCTCCAGGCCACGCAGTAGTCCGTCGCCAGCCCGGCGCAGAACACGCGCTTGACGCCATGCTCGCGCAAGTAGCCGGCTAGCCCGGTGCGCGTGGCGCGGTCCGCCTCCAGGAAGGCGGAGTAGCTGTCCACATCGGCGTGATGGCCCTTGCGGATCACCAGCCGCGCATGCGGCACGTGCAGGCCCGCATGCAGCGCAGCGCCGGGCGTGTCCTGCACGCAATGCACCGGCCACAGCACCTGCTCGCCATACGGCAGCGTCAGCGTCTGGAACGGCTGCGTGCCCGCATGGTTGGCCGCGAACGAGACGTGGCTGACGGGATGCCAGTCCTGTGTCAGCACCACATGACCGAACGCACGCGCCAGCCGGTTGATGACGGGCACCACCTCATCGCCGTGGGGCACGGCAAGCGCGCCGCCCGGCATGAAGTCGTTCTGCACGTCGATCACCAGCAGGCAATCGTCCGGTCCGATAGTGGTGTTCATCTCAGCTCCAGGCTGAACCGTGTGGCTGTATTAACCGTTAAAGCCCTTGCCTTCGTCCGCCAGCTTCTGCAGCAGCGGCGCGACCTGCCAGGCTTCACCGTGGTAGCCCTTGGCATAGCGCTTCATCGACAGCGCCACGTTGTACAGGCCGACCTGGTCCGCGTACAGCATCGGGCCGCCGCGGAAGAGCGGGAAGCCGTAGCCGGTCAGGTACACCATGTCGATATCCGAGGCCTTGGAAGCAATGCCTTCTTCCAGGATCTTGGCGCCTTCGTTGACCAGCGCGAACACCAGGCGCTCGACGATCTCTTCGTCAGAAATCTTGCGGCGCGTGATACCCAGGTCCTTCGAATGCTGCACGATCATGTCGTTGACCTGCTGGTTCGGGTACGGCTTGCGGTCGCCCGCCTTGTAGTCGTACCAGCCCGCGCCGGTCTTCTGGCCGAAGCGGCCCATCTCGCACAGCAGGTCGGCGGTCTTCGAGTACTGGATGTCCGGCTTGTCCACCGCGCGGCGCTTGCGGATGGCCCAGCCGATGTCGTTGCCGGCCAGGTCGCCCATGCGGAACGGGCCCATGGCAAAGCCGAACTTCTCGATGGCCTTGTCCACCTGTTCCGGCAGCGCGCCTTCGTCCAGCAGGTAGCCTGCCTGGCGGCTGTACTGCTCGATCATGCGGTTGCCGATAAAGCCGTCGCACACGCCCGACACCACCGCGGTCTTCTTGATCTTCTTGCCGATCTGCATGACCGTGGCCAGCACGTCTTTGCCGGTCTTCTCGCCGCGCACCACTTCCAGCAGCTTCATCACGTTGGCCGGGCTGAAGAAGTGCATGCCGACCACGTCCTGCGGACGCTTGGTGAACGAGGCGATCTTGTTGACGTCCAGCGTGGAGGTGTTCGAGGCCAGGATCGCGCCTTGCTTGGCGACTTCATCCAGCTTCTTGAACACGGTCTCCTTGACGCCCATTTCCTCGAACACGGCCTCGATGATCAGGTCGGCGTCCTTGAGGTCGTCATAGGACAGCGTGGTGCTCAGCAGGCCCATGCGCTGCTCGACCTTCTCCTGCGTCAGCTTGCCCTTCTTGGCGCTGTTCTCGTAGTTCTTGCGGATCGTGGCCACGCCGCGGTCCAGCGCTTCCTGCTTGGTTTCCAGGATGGTGACCGGGATGCCCGCGTTCAGGAAGTTCATGCTGATGCCGCCACCCATGGTGCCGGCGCCGATCACGGCGACCTTCTCGATCTTGCGGGTCGGCGTGCCTTCGGGCACGTCGGGGATCTTGCTGGCGGCACGCTCGCCGAAGAAGGCGTGGCGCAGCGCGCGCGATTCCGGCGTGGTCACCAGGAACAAGAAGCCCTCGCGCTCTTCCTTGAGGCCTTGCTCGAACGGCTTGAGCGAGCCGGCCACCGCTTCCAGGCACTTCAGCGGCGCCGGGAAGTTCTTTGCCATCGCGGCCACCGTGTTGCGGGCAAAGCCCAGGTAGCCTTCGGGGTTCTCGTGGCGCACCTTCAGGTCGCGCACCTTGGGGTGCGGGCCGGCGGCGGCACCGACGTTCTGCGCGAACTTGACCGCCGCGGGCAGCACGTCACCGTCGACGATCTCGTCGAACAGCTTGGTGCCGGCGAACTTCTCGGACAGCACGGGGGTGCCCGACACAATCATGTTTGCCGCGGCCTCCAGGCCGATCACGCGCGGCAGGCGCTGCGTGCCGCCGGCGCCGGGCAGCAGGCCCAGCTTCACTTCCGGCAGCGCGATCTGCGCGCCCTTGGACGCCACGCGGTAGTTACAGCCCAGCGCCAGTTCCAGGCCGCCACCCATGGCGACCGAGTGCACGGCGGCCACCACCGGCTTGGAGGAGCCTTCCAGCACGCGGATCACCGAGTGCAGCGTCGGCTCCTGCATGGCCTTGGGCGTATTGAATTCACGGATGTCGGCGCCGCCCGAGAAAGCCTTGCCAGCGCCGGTGATGACGATGGCCTTGACGGCGGCATCGTCCAGCGCACGGGTCATGCCTTCGACGATGCCAAGCCGGGTGCTGTGACCCAGGCCGTTGACAGGGGGATTGTCGAGCGTGATGACGGCTACGCCGTCCTGAACCTGATACTGCGCTGTCATGCTGGTTCCTTTGGTGTCAAAAGTTGTCTCGGGATTCGAATTCTCGAATTCATTTTTTACTGCAAGGCGCGGCCAGCGGCGGCCGGCGACTGCTGCGGGAGGTGACTGTCATGGGCGGGTAAACCCTCCGCCCGACCTGCCGCTTTCCCGCGTCCCGCAACGCCTTCCGGCGCTTGGGCGAAACAAGCATACACAAAATAGCACGGTCGTTCAATTTCAATTTTCGGACTATTCCGGCGACATGCGCGGCGCGAATGCCGCCCCTGATCGCGATGCATGGAGGGGGCACCTAACCCAGCGCCAAATCGCCATGACGTGCCTGATAGAGCACTTTCAGAGTGCGACTGAGTGCCGCCTCTAAATCAGTATCGGACTTTATTTGACCGACACGGACAAATCGCGCGGGCCGACACGGTAGACTCGCGGCTTTTCGTTTTTTGCCGTCCGGGTTCCACAAGATGCGGATCGGCGGAAGGTCCAGCGACCCTGATGTCTTCCCCCTCACATTCCCACGCTCACGAGCACCAGCACCCGGTAGTCGAGCACGACCACCTCAAGCGCAAGCTCAAGGCCCGCCACCTGACCATGATTGCCATCGGCGGCGCGGTCGGCACCGGGCTGTTCGTGGCCTCGGGCGCCTCGATCGCGCAGGCCGGCCCCGGCGGCGCGCTGCTGATGTACATGCTGCTCGGCCTGATGGTCTATTGCCTGATGACCAGCCTGGGCGAGCTGGCGGTGCATATGCCAGTGGCCGGCTCCTTTGTCACCTACAGCGCGCTCTATGTCGACGAAGGCTTCGGCTTCGCGCTGGGCTGGAACTACTGGTTCAGCCTGGCGGTGACCATCGCCGTGGAACTGACCGCGGCGCAGCTGGTGATGCAGTACTGGTTCCCCGAAATGCCCGGCGTGGTCTGGAGCGCCGCGTTCCTGCTGCTGATGTTCGGGCTCAATGCGTTCTCGGTGCGCGGCTTCGGCGAGGCCGAGTACTGGTTCGCGCTGATCAAGGTGGTGACCGTGATCGTGTTCCTGGGCGTGGGCCTGTTAATGATCTTCGGCATCATGAAAGGTGGCCCGCAGTCGGGCTGGCGCAACTTCACCATGGGCGACGCGCCCTTTGTCGGCGGCATCCCGGCCATGATCGGCGTGGCGATGATCGCGGGCTTCTCCTTCCAGGGCACGGAAACGGTGGGCGTGGCCGCCGGCGAAGCGGAGAACCCGGCCAGGACCATCCCGCGCGCGATCCGGCAGACCTTCTGGCGCATCCTGCTGTTCTATGTGATCGCGATCCTGATCATCGGGGTGCTGATTCCCTATACCGATCCCAGCCTGCTGCGCAACGACGTCACCGACGTGGGCGTGAGCCCGTTCGCACTGGTGTTCCGCCACGCCGGCCTGGCCTTTGCCGCGGGGCTGATGAACGCGGTGGTGCTGACCGCGCTGCTCTCGGCCGGCACCTCCAGCATGTACGTGTCGACCCGGATCCTCTACGGCCTGGCCGTCAGCGGCCGCGCGCCGCGCGCGTTCGGCAAGCTGACCGTGAGCGGCGTGCCATTCAATGCGCTGCTGGCCACCACCGCCGTGGGCGCGCTGTGTTTCTTCAGTTCGCTGTTCGGGAACAAGGCGGCCTACCTGTGGCTGCTCAACACTTCGGCCATGACCGGCTTCTTTGCCTGGCTGGGCATTGCCATCAGCCATTACCGCTTCCGTCGCGGGCTGGTGCACCAGGGCTATGACGTAGGCATGCTGGCGTACCGCTCGCCGCTCTATCCCTTCGGCCCCATCTTTACCGTGATGCTGTGCGTGGTGATCGTGGCCGGGCAGAACTACCAGGCGTTTGCGGATATTCCGAACCGGTGGCCGGAGATCGTGGCGACCTATATCGGCGTGCCGGCGTTCCTGGCGCTGTGGTGGGGGTACCGGGCCGTAAAGAAGTCACGGCTGATTGATTACGACGATATGCCGTTTGACTTGCCGAAACCGCCGGTTCACTCCCCTCTCCCGCTTGCGGGAGAGGGGCAGGGGGTGAGGGCAGGCACTGGCATGACTTCGTAGGGGCGCCCCGCCCTCACCCCCCTCTCCCGCAAGCGGGAGAGGGGGCACACAGATTGCGCAGGCCGAGGTTGCCGAACTCCGGCCGCAGTACCCCTCAGAACCTGAAGTTCGCCGTCAGCATGCCAAAGCGCCCCGCCCCCAGCGCGCCGTAGTGGTTGTGCGCCTTGGTGTAGTACGTCTTGTCGAACAGGTTCTGGATATTGAGCTGCAGCGACAGGTTCTTGTTCACCTTGTAGGCGCCCATCAGGTCAAAGCGCCAGTACGACGGCACATACAGCGAGTTGGCCGGGTTGGCATAGACCTTGTCGACATAGTACGCACCCGCGCCCAAAGTCAGCGCCGGCAGCACCTGGTAGGTGGTCCACAGGCTGAAGCTGTTCTTCGGCGTATTGGGGAACTGGTTGCCGTTGTTGGCCGCGTTGACTGCCTGCGGACCGTTGTCGATCAGCTCGCTGTTCAGGTAGGTATAGCCGCCGAACACGCCCCACTTGTCGGTCAGGCTGCCGGCGAAGCCCAGTTCGAAGCCCTTCACGCGCTGCTTACCGGCATTGATCGTGGTGTTGGCATCAACCGCGACCCGCGCGTTGTTCTTCTCGATCTGGAAGATCGCACCGGTCAGTGACAGACGGCGAGCCAGCAGGTCCCACTTGGTGCCAATTTCCACCGAACGTGAGGTTTCCGGCTCCAGGTTGCGCTGCGCCAGGGTAATGTTGTCCGCCCCGTCGCCATTGGTTGAGCCCGGCGGCGTCGACGAAGTACCGTACGACACATAGATGCTGCCGTACTCGACCGGCTTGTAGACCACGCCCGCCTGGTAGTTGAAGAAGTGCGACTTGTTGCGGACATCCAGCTGCGCCACGGCTGCGCCAGTGTTCGGGTTGCTGTACGCGTTGGCGAACGAGTGCGTGTCGTAGTTGTCGTAGCGGACGCCGCCGTTGACCAGCCACTGCTTGGTGATCTCCACCGTGTCGAACAGGTAGACCGACTGCGTGTTGGTGGTCGTGGTGGTGGTGACGGGCATCTTGGTGATGCTGCCGCGCCACGGGTCGTTCGGGTTCGGGTTGGCCAGCGGCGCGCAGTCGAAGCTGGCCACCAGCGACGCATTGCAGATCCCCGCGGCCGCCGCGGGGTTGGCCGAGACCACGTTATATGGGGTGTTACTGGTATCGTCGCGGCTGAACTCAAAGCCGAACAGCACGGTGTGCTTGAGGCTGCCGGTGTCGAACTTGGCGCTCAGGTCGGTCTGGTTGGTCAGCGTCTCGGTCGCCGAATCACGGCTCTTGGTATTGCGCCAGACAAAGCCGCGCGGCACGTTGCCCTTGCTGTCGTCAGGGTTGGTGACGATGTAGTTGTTGCTGGCGCGGCCCCAGCGGCTGGTGTTGCTGAACACCAGGCCGTTGCGGAAGTCATGCTTGACCGTGGCCGTGGCGATATCGGACTGCGTCTTCTGGAAATCGCGGTCGGTCAGGCCGTAGAAATTGTTGCGGTCGACACTGGCCGGCTGCGACGGACTGGCCTTGGTCGACTGGCTGGCAGGACGGGAATACGGGATGCTGTAGTCCGGCATGCCGTTGCCCTGCAGGTGGTAGTACGACAGCGTGACCTGCGTGGGCGAATTCAGGCCAAAGGTCACGGACGGCGCGAAGCCCCAGGAGTTCTGGTCGACCTCGTTGCGGCCGGGCACGTTGGCGGTATACCCCAGCGCATTCAGGCGCACGGCAGTATTGTCGTTGAGCACGTAGTTGCCGTCAGCCGTGGCGCGGAAATAAGAGTCCGTGCCCACGCCCACCGAGCCCTGCGCGAAGTTCTCACTGGTCGGCAGCTTCGACACGATGTTGATCATGCCGCCGGCCGAGCCCTTGCCGCCAAAGGCCGAGCTCGGGCCCTTGATGACTTCGATGCTTTCGATATTGAAGGTGTCGCGTGTCTGCGAAGCGGTGTCGCGCACGCCGTCGACATAGATGCTCGACATCGAGTCGAAGCCGCGGATAAACGGACGGTCGCCGATCGGGTTGCCGCCTTCGCCGGCGCCGAAGGTGATGCCCGGCGTGGTGCGCAGCGCGTCCTGCAGCGAGTTGGAACCAGTCTGCTGTACCACCTGTGCCGGCACCACGGTGACGGACTTGGGGGTATCCAGCAGCGGCGCGGTGAACTTGGCCGACTGGGCCTCATCCACCTTGTAGCCGTCCTCCTTCGCCCCAGTCACCGTCACGCTCTGCAGCGTCACGGGCTTGGTGCCGGCACCGGCCACGGCGGCAGGCTGGCTCTCCTGCGCCGCAGCGCCCTGCATGGCAAACACTGCCATGGCGCCGGCGAGCGCCCCGGCCAGCGGATTCAGCCGGAACGTGTCCTGTTGTTGTTTCACGATCTACCTTCCCTTTGTAGTTTTCTTGACTCGATCTATTCATGGTCATGAAGACAAGTTCAGGCAGCGCGAAAGCTTTGATTCATGTCATCCATAACGGCGGGCGATTATAGATTGATACAAATCAAAACACAAACACGAATCATTCGCATTCAACTATAAAAAGTGTCGAATACAATGCATGAAACGGCAGAAATGGCTGCATATATCAATTTTGCGTGACAATATAGCCACTTTTTGATGGTGCACGGCAGCTAGTTGACTAGTCTACTTCGCGCTACCGGCGGGCATGGCGCGTGCGGGAGCGTCCGCCCGGCGTTGCTTTCCCGTCACCGCCAGGGCGCTGACAAGCTATTGATTCTTCTGATATTTCAGCCCGGCTGAAGCTGTGCCGCAGGGCGCGGCTGGGCCTTGGCGCCGGGTCGATGCAGACCCGGCGCAAATCCATGGTAAGCGCCGGATCAGACCTCCAGCCACTCCTTTCTCACCTGCGAGTTGGCCTTCAGCTCCGCGGGCGTGCCTTCGAACACGATGTGCCCGTGTCCCATCACGTAGACGCGCTGGGAAATGTCCAGCGCGATCGCCAGCTTCTGCTCGATCAGCAGCACGGAAATACCCCGCTCCTTCAGCGTCTTCAGGTAGTCCCCGACCAAGGCCACGATCATCGGCGCCAGCCCTTCGGTCGGTTCGTCGATCAACACCAGGTCGGGGTCGCCCATCAGCGTGCGGCACAGCGTCAGCATCTGCTGCTCGCCGCCGGAGAGCACGCCGGCCGAGGTGTTCTCGCGCTCCTTCAGCCGCGGGAACATGTTGAACATGTCCTCGACGGTCCAGCGCGGCTTGGCCTGCCGTGGGTTGCGCTTCTCCCCCAGCAGCAAATTCTGCCGCACCGTCAGGGTCGGAAAGATGTCGCGGTTCTCCGGCACATAGCCAATCCCGAGGTGCGCGATTTCGAAGGTACGCCGCCCCAGGATCTCTTCGTCGCGAAACCGCACCGAGCCCTCGGCCTTGACCATGCCGAGGACGGCCTTGGCCATGGTCGAGCGCCCCACCCCGTTGCGGCCCAGCAGCGCGACGATCTCGCCTTCGTCGATATGCGCGTCCACGCCGTGGAGAATATGGCTCTTGCCGTAGTAGGCGTGCAGGCCCTGGACGTTCAGCATGCGCTTGCCCATCAGTGCGCTCCTTCGGTGGCTTCCTCGTCGAGGGTGGTGCCCAGGTAGGCTTCCTTGACCTTGCGGTTATTGCGGATGGCTTGCGGGGTATCCGTGGCGATCACTTCGCCGTAGACCAGCACGGAGATGCGGTCGGCCAGGCCGAACACCACGCTCATGTCGTGCTCCACCATCACCAGCGTCTTGCCGACGGTAACCTTGCGGATCAGTTCGACCGCGTGATCGGACTCGGAGCGGCTCATGCCCGCGGTGGGCTCGTCCAGCAGGATCACCTCGGCACCGCCGGCGATGGTGATGCCGATCTCCAGCGCACGCTGCTCGGCATAGGTCAGCAGGCCCGCCTGGCTGTCGCGGCGGTGCTGCATGCCAATCAGTTCCAGCACCTCCTCCGCGCGCTCGCGCGTGTCGCGCAGGCCCTTGAGCCGGTGCCAGAACGAATACTTGTAGCCGAGCGACCACAGCACCGCGCAGCGCAGGTTCTCGAACACCGACAGCCGATGGAAGATGTTGGTGATCTGGAAGCTGCGCGACAGCCCCATGCGGTTGATCACGAAGGGCTGCAGCCCGCCGATCTCCGCGCCGTTCAGGCGCACCGTGCCGCTGGTCGGCGCAAAGCGCCCCGAGATCAGGTTGAAGGTGGTCGACTTGCCCGCCCCGTTCGGCCCGATCAGCGCATGGCGCTCACCCTTCGGGATGCTCAGGTTCACGCCGCGGATGATCTCCGTCTGGCCGAACTTCTTGCGTACATCGGTCAGTTCCAGTGCCACTGTCATGCCCTGCCTCCTGCGATTTCCATCTGTACCTTGTCCCACGCACCGCGCACCCGCGCCGCCGCCAGGCGCCACGCGAACAGGCCAGCCGCCCACAGCACCGCCGCCACCAGCCATGGCGTCCAGGTTGCGGCATCGAAGCCGACGCCAAACAGCGACATCGCGGTGCCGTTGGCGCTATCGACCTGAACCTTGTAGACCAGCTCGACCGTCAGGATCATGGCCAGCAGCAGCACCACGCCGGCGCCGCCGGCACGCGCGTAGGACGGCAGCATGGGGCCCAGCTTGCCCTTGCCCAGCAGCGGCATCTGCATCAGCAGCAGGCTGGCCAGCCCGCCCGGCACGAACATCACCATCAACACGAAGAACAGGCCCAGGTACAGCAGCCAGGCCTTGGTCAGGTCCGACAGCGCCACCGCGAACAGCACGAACACCACCGCGCCGATGATGGGCCCGAAGAACACGCCCGCGCCGCCGATGAACACCGCCAGCAGCACGCCGCCGGAGCGCACCGCGCTGACATTCTCGGCCGAGACGATCTCGAAGTTGATGGCGCCCAGGGCCCCCGCGATACCCGCGAAGAATGCCGACAGGATCAGCACCAGGTAGCGCACGCGCTGGGTGTTGTAGCCGATGAACTCGACCCGCTCGGGGTTGTCGCGCACGGCGTTGGCGATGCGGCCCAGCGGCGTCTGCGTCCAGGCGTACATCGCCACCATCGACAGCAGGCACCACGCCGCGATCAGGTAGTACACCTGGCGCCCCGGCCCGAAGGTGATGCCCAGGAACGGGTCACCGACCACGCGGTTGGTGGAGATGCCGCCCTCGCCGCCGAAGAACTCCGGGAACATCAGCGAGCTGGCGAACACCATCTCGCCAATGCCCATGGTGATCATGGCAAAGGTGGTGCCGGATTTCTTGGTGGTGACGTAGCCGAAGATCACGCCGAAGAAGGCGCCCGCCAGGCCGCCCACCAGCGGCAGCATCGACACCGGCAGCCAGACCTTGCCCGCCCCGACCATATTCAGCACATGCACGGCGATAAACGCGCCCAGGCCGGAGTAGACCGCGTGGCCGAACGACAGCATGCCGGTCTGCCCGAGCAGCATGTTGTACGACAGCGCGAAAATGATCATGATGCCCATCTGCGACATCAGCGTGATGGCGAAGCCCCCGGTGAAGATCAGCGGCAGCACCAGCATGGCCAGCACGGTCAGGCTCCAGATGATCCAGCGCGCCAGATTCAGCGGGCTGTAGCGCAGGGTGCGGCCGGTCACCACCGGCTCGCGGGGTTGTTGCATCGCTTGCTCCATGGTGTCAGCTCTCCCGGGTTCCCATCAGTCCACGCGGGCGGAAGATCAGCATCACCACCAGCAACAGGTACGGCAGCACCGGCGCCACCTGGGCCACCGTGAGCTTCCACAAGGAATAGAACGGCGTGGCCTCGCTGACGGCCAGCCCCAGGCTGGTCATCAGGCCCGCCAGCGAGGCGTCGATGGTGACCGCGAAGGTCTGCAGCACGCCGATCAGGATCGACGCAATGAAGGCGCCCACCAGCGATCCCATGCCGCCCACCACCGCCACCACGAACACGATCGACCCGACTGCCGCGGCCATCGACGGCTCGGTGACAAAGGCATTGCCCCCGATCACCCCCGCCAGCCCGGCCAGCGCGGCGCCGCCGCCAAACACCATCATGAACACGCGCGGCACGTTGTGGCCCAGCGCCTCGACCATCTCCGGGTGCGTCAGCGCGGCCTGGATCACCAGCCCGATGCGGGTACGCGTCAGCACCAGGTAGATCGCCACCAGCATGCCCAGCGACACCAGCATCATGAAGGCGCGGTACTTGGGGAAGGACGAGGTGAACACCGTGAACAGCGGCCCGTCCAGCTCCGCGGGAATCCGGTATGGCACCGCCGCCAGGCCCCACACCAGCTTGACGCCCTCTTCCATCAGGTAGGCCAGGCCGAAGGTGAACAGCAGCTCGGCCACGTGGCCGTACTTGTGCACCGTGCGCAGGCCGAAGCGCTCCACCAGCGCGCCCGCGCCCGCCACCAGCAGCGGCGCGAAGATCAGCGCCGGCCAGAACCCGACCTTGCTGGCGATGGTGTAGGCAAAGTAGGCGCCCAGCATGTAGAAGCTGGCGTGGGCGAAATTAAGCACGCCCATCATGCTGAAGATCAGCGTAAGGCCCGATGACAGCATGAACAGCAGCAGCCCGTAGCTGATGCCATTCAGCAGTGAGATGACGAAGAATTCCACAGCGTGTCCTTCAAGCTGGCGCCGCCATGCGTGGGCATGCCGGCATCCGTCCGGTTGGATTGAGGGTGAGCGTCCCCCTCCGGGGGCGGATGCCCGCCCCGGACGCTCCCCGGTATCGACCGAAAAAGACCGAAAGTATGCAGGATCGGGCGGCCACTTTGTCAGCGTGGCCGGCCCGTCACGAACAGGATCAGCCCGGCCGCTTCATCTGGCAGGAAGTCGGCTGGGCCGACACGTACTGGTCCATCAGCGCGTTGGTCTTCCAGCCGTAGCCGGTGTTTTCCTGGTCGTACTTAATTTCCTTGCCATCCACCTTGGTCCAGGTGGCGACCACCAGCGACTGCTGCGCCTGGTGATCCGAGTTGCGCATCTCGACCGTGCCGTTCATGCTGTCGACCTTGATCCCCTCGAGCGCCTTGGCAACCTTGATCGGATCGGTCGAGCCGGTGTCCTTGAAGGCCTTGGCCAGCATGGCAATGCCGGTGTAGGAGGCCATCACGTAGAAGTCATCGTTGTACTTCTTCTTGAAGCCCTCGATGACATCCGCTCCCTTGAACCCCTTGTTGTTGGGGTTGTAGTAGCCGACATACTTGACGTGCTCGGCGCCGGTGGCGCCCATCGCCGTGGGCACGCCGGTGGTGCCGGCGTAGTAGGTGTAGTAATTGGTGGTCAGGCCGGCATCCTTGCCCGCCTTGATCAGCAGCGCCAGGTCGCTGCCCCAGTTGCCGGTGATCACGGTATCGGCGCCAGAGGCCTTGATCTTGGCCGCGTACGGGGCAAAGTCCTTGACCTGCGCCAGCGGGTGCAGGTCTTCACCGACGATCTGGATGTCCGGGCGCTTGCGCTTCAGGTAGTCCTTGGCCGCGCGCGCCACCTGGTGGCCGAACGAGTAGTTCTGGTTGATCAGGTAGACCTTCTTGACGTTCGGGTCCTTGGCCAGGAAGGTGGTCAGCGCCTCCATCTTCATGTCCGAGTTGGCGTCGAGCCGGAAATGCCAGTAGTTGCATTTGGCATTGGTCATGTCCGGGTCCACCGCGGCGTAGTTCAGGTAGACGATCTCCTTGCCGGGGTTGCGCTCGTTGTGCTTGGCCACCGCGTCCTGCAGCGCCAGCCCGACCGACGAGCCGTTGCCCTGCACGATATAGCGGATGTTCTGGTCGACCGCCTGCTTGAGGATGGTCAGGCTTTCCTGCGGCGACAGCTTGTTGTCGAAACCCACCACCTCAAACTTGTGCGCGCCGGCCCAGTTCTTCTGGTTGGCGATGTCGGCGACATACTGCCAGCTCTTGAGCTGGTTCTGCCCAACGGGAGCCATCAGCCCCGATAGCGGGTCAATGAAGGCGATCTTCACCGTATCCGCGAGTGCGGTACCTGAAACCAGCGCAGAACCCAGTGCGGCAAACACGGCCACACCGGCCACCAGCGGACGCATTTTGGTCATACCTGTCTCCTTCACTCTTGTCGTTGGCTTGTCGTCGTATTTGGCTGGCTGCGCGGCGTCCTCCATGCCACGCCCTGCAGCCGGCCCCGGACACGCCATGCCGCAAGCAGGCATGGCGCACCGGAAAGCGCGTGCCGGCGTCAGGCGGTCGGCAGCTTGTAGTCCTTGAACTGCTCGCGCAGCTTGAGCTTCTGCATCTTGCCGGTGGCGGTCAGCGGGATCTCGGTGACAAAGGCCACGTCGTCCGGGATCCACCACTTGGCGACCTTGCCCTCGAAGAACTGCAGCAATTCTTCGCGGGTGACTTCGGCGCCGGGCTTCTTCACCACAACCAGCAGCGGGCGTTCATCCCACTTGGGGTGGTAGGCTGAGATGCAGGCCGCCATATGCACCGCGGGGTGCGCAGCGGCGACGTTCTCGATATCAATCGACGAGATCCATTCGCCGCCGGACTTGATCACGTCCTTGCTGCGGTCGGTGATCTGCATGAAGCCATCGGCGTCGATGGTGGCGACGTCGCCAGTCGGGAACCAGCCGTCGGCCAGCGGATTGGCATCGTTGCGGAAGTAGCGGTCGATGATCCACGGCCCGCGCACCATCAGGTCGCCGAAGGCCTTGCCGTCCCACGGCAGCTCGTTGCCGTCGCCATCGACAATCTTCATGTCGACGCCGAAGATCACGCGGCCCTGCTTTTCCTGGATCTTGTGGCGGTCGGCGTCGGACAGGTCCTGGTGCTTGGCCAGCAGCTTGCACGACGTGCCCAGCGGCGACATCTCGGTCATGCCCCAAGCGTGGATCACTTCCACATCCAGCGCCTCGAGCGCGCGGATCATCGCCGGCGGCGCGGCCGAGCCGCCGATCACGGTGCGGCGGAAGGTGGAGAACTTGAGCTTGTTCGACTGCACGTGCTGGAGCAGGCCGAGCCACACCGTCGGCACGCCGGCGGAGAAGGTCACCTTCTCCTGCTCGAACAGTTCATAGATCGAGGCCCCGTCCAGCTTGGCACCCGGCAGCACCAGCTTGGCGCCGACCAGCGGCACCGAGTACGGCAGGCCCCAGGCATTGACGTGGAACATCGGCACCACGGGCAGGATCACGTCGCTGGCGGAGCAGCCCAGCGCGTCGGGCAGTGCCGACGCATACGAGTGCAGCACCGTCGAGCGGTGCGAATACAGCGCGCCCTTGGGATTGCCGGTGGTGCCCGACGTATAGCACAGGCTCGACGCCTGGTTCTCGTCGAACTGCGGCCATTCGTAGTTGCCGTCCTGCGCGTCGATCAGCTCCTCGTAGCACAGCAGCGGCACCTTGGATTCGGCCGGCATATGCGCGCGGTCGGTCATCGCCACCCACCCCTTGACGTTGGGGCAATGCGGCGCAACGCCTTCCACCAGTGGCAGGAAGGTCAGGTCGAAGAAGACATAGCCGTCTTCCGCGTGGTTGACGATATAGGCAATCTGCTCGGGGAACAGGCGCGGGTTGATGGTATGGCAGACGGCGCCCATGCCGGACACGCCGTAGTAGATCTCCAGGTGGCGGTAGCCGTTCCAGGCCAGCGTGCCGACGCGCTCGCCCTGCTTCACGCCCAGTGCGCCCAGCGCCTGCGCCAGCTTGCGGGCGCGCAGTTCGCAATCGCGGTACGTATAGCGATGCAGGTCGCCCTCCGTGCGCCGCGAGACGATCTCGGTGCTGCCGTAGTAACGCGCGGCGTGTTTGATGATGGAGGAAATGAGCAGCGGCGCGCTCATCATTTGACCCATCAATGCCATGAACCTGCCTCCTGAATGTCTTGTGTAATTCGCCTGAAAACGAACAACCGTACTATTTTTTGGCGGTCGTTTCCATGCACCAAATCGGCATCCGGCCGATCTCGTTGTGCACTGCCGTACTGTCGTTGCGTATTGCCGTCGGGGTTGCCGTCGGTATTGCCATCGAATTCGGGGCCGCAATTCTGCGAAAAGCCCATGCACCGGATTCATGTGCGCACTGAAGGAGGAAAATAACCGTGCGGTGCATGGCGGCATTCACTCGGTCGAGCGGTCGAGTGCCGTTGAGGACGTACAATACTGCGTGGCATGTTGCACCTCAACATGTCGTTTTCCCTAGCCACCATCGCATTTTCGTGCGCCCGGCATGCCGCGCTGCACCGCCTTTTACGCGGTTCGCCGCACATCGACGAACGCACGGAATTCGCACCGCCCCTTGCGCCCCGAGGCGCCCCTACGCGATGCCAGACACGCCCCAGTCACAAGCTCCGCAGCCCTCCGACACAGCCACGCCGGCCACGCTGTCCGTGCCCTTTCGCACCGCGCCCGGCTTCGCCGAACTCGGCATGCAGTTCTTTACGCGCCTGCGTCCCACGCCGCTGCCGTCACCCTACCTGGTGGGGGTGGCGCCGGCCGCGGCGGCGCTGCTCGGCTGGGACGCCAACATCGGCAGCCGCGAGGACTTTATCGAGACCTTTGTCGGCAACCAGGTGCCGGACTGGGCCGACCCGCTCGCCAGCGTATATTCCGGGCACCAGTTCGGGGTGTGGGCCGGCCAGCTCGGCGATGGCCGTGCCATCCGCCTGGCGCAGGCCGAGACCGCCACCGGCCCGTGGGAAATCCAGCTCAAGGGCGCGGGCCTGACGCCCTACTCGCGCATGGCCGATGGCCGCGCGGTGCTGCGCTCGTCGATCCGTGAGTACCTCTGCTCCGAAGCCATGGCCGCACTGGGCGTGCCGACCACTCGCGCACTGTCGATCATGGGCTCGGACGCGCCGGTGCGCCGCGAGACCATCGAGACCGCCGCGGTGGTGACCAGGCTGTCGCCGACCTTTATCCGCTTCGGGCACTTCGAACATTTCGCCGCGCACGACGACGTGGCCGCGCTGCGCAAGCTGGCGGATTTCGTCATCGACAACTTCATGCCCGCGTGCCGCGACGACACCCAGCCCTACCAGGCGCTGCTGCGGGAGGTCTCGCTGCGCACCGCCGACCTGATCGCGCACTGGCAGGCGGTGGGCTTCTGCCATGGCGTGATGAATACCGACAATATGTCGATCCTGGGCCTGACCATCGACTACGGCCCGTTCGGCTTCCTCGATGCATTCGACGCCAACCATATCTGCAACCACTCCGACACGCAGGGCCGCTACGCCTACAGCCAGCAGCCGCAGGTGGCGTTCTGGAACCTGCACTGCCTGGCCCAGGCGCTGCTGCCGCTGTGGCTGGCACCGGAGGATGCCGACAAGGAAGGCGCGCGCGACGCCGCCGTGGAAGCCGCGCGCGCGGCGCTGGACCCGTTCCGCGAGCGCTATGCCGCGGCGTTCTTCCGCCACTACCGCGCCAAGCTGGGCCTGCGCCCGCCTGCCGGCGGCGACGACAAGAGCGATGAGCCACTGCTGACCAGCCTGTTCCAGCTGTTGCATGGCCAGCGCGTGGACTACACGCTGTTCTGGCGCAAGCTGTGCGGCATTTCATCCACCGATGCCGCGCGCGACGCGCCGGTGCGCGACCTGTTCCTGGATCGTGCCGCCTTTGACACGTGGGTGGCCGACTATCGCGTGCGCCTGCGCGCCGAGCAGTCGCACGATGCCGCGCGCGAACTGGAAATGCTGGCGGTCAACCCCAAATACGTGCTGCGCAACCACCTGGCCGAAACCGCGATCCGGCACGCCGGCGAGAAGGACTTCACCGAAGTGGACCGGCTGCTGGCAGTGCTGTCGCGCCCCTTCGACGAACAGCCGGAGGCAGAACACTACGCGGCGCTGCCGCCGGACTGGGCGTCCGGCCTGGAGGTCAGTTGCTCGTCGTGACGCCATGTGATCCGCGCCCTGCACGCCGGCGCCAGCCGGTGTAAGGTTCGCGCAGTTCGCACGACCAATGCCTTAACTGAGGAACCCATCCGAGGAAGCCCTGCGAGGACAAACCATGACCACCACCAAGACCGACGCCGAGTGGCGTGAACAACTCTCCGACATCGAATACCGCGTGACCCGCGAGGCCGCCACCGAGCGCCCGTTCACCGGCCGCTACTGGGACCACTGGGACAACGGCATCTACCACTGCGTGGGCTGCGGCGCGCCGCTGTTCGAATCCGCCACCAAGTTCGATGCCGGCTGCGGCTGGCCCAGCTATTTCCGCGCCATCAACGGCGAGGTGATTGCCGAGCACGTCGACCACAGCCACGGCATGACGCGGGTAGAGGTACGCTGCAAGGAATGCGGCAGCCATCTGGGCCATGTCTTCGAAGATGGCCCCGCCCCGACCGGTCTGCGCTATTGCATCAACTCGGCTGCGCTAAAATTCGATGATCGCGACCCGGCACAGCGTGCGGCGGATGATGCCCACGCCGCCGGCAGCGGCGACAAACCCCGGCGCGACCCGCAGCGCTGAACGCTCCGGCAAGCACGCCGGACACAACCTGGTACCGCATGAAATTCCTGTTCGACCTGTTCCCGGTCATCCTGTTTTTTGCCGCCTTCAAGCTGGCTGACATCTACACCGCCACCGCCGTGGCCATTGGCGCCACGGTGCTGCAGATCGGCTGGGTCTGGTTCCGCCACCGCAAGGTCGAGCCGATGCAGTGGGTCAGCCTGCTGATCATCGCGGTGTTCGGCGGCGCCACGCTGGTGCTGCACAACGAGACCTTCATCAAGTGGAAGCCGACCGTGCTCTACTGGATGTTCGCGGTGGCGCTGCTGGGCTCGGTGATCGGCTGGCGCAAGAACCTGATCCGCGCCATGATGGAAAAACAGGTGACCCTGCCCGACCCGGTGTGGGCGCGGCTGAACGCCGCCTGGGCCGGCTTCTTTGCCGCCATGGGCGTGCTGAACCTGTACGTGGCCTACCAGTTCTCGACCGAGACCTGGGTCAACTTCAAGCTGTTCGGCAGCATGGGGATGATGCTGGTGTTCATCGTCGCCCAGAGTGTCTGGCTGTCGCGCCACATGCCCGAGAACAGCCAGGACTGACGGCCCCGCCCCCGCACCCCCAAACCGAAGGAAACCATTGATGGCAGCCGATCCCGCCACTATCGAGGCGATGCTGCGCGAAGCGCTCGCCCCCAGCCACCTGGCCGTGCGCGACGACAGCGCGCTGCACGCCGGACATGCCGGCGCCGCATCCGGCGGCGGACATTACCACGTGACAATCGTCAGCGAGCGCTTTACGGGTCACAGCCGGGTTGCACGACACCGCATGGTGTATGATGCGCTGCGCGGTCTGTTCCCCGCGCAGATCCACGCACTTGCCGTGACTGCGTTCACCGACCAAGAGTACCAATCCCGCGCATCATCACACTATTCTTCCAGCAACTCTCAGACCTGATTCCATGAAGACCACCGTCCTCTCGTTCAGCCTGGCGGCTGTGCTTGCTGCCGGCAGCCTGCCGGCCATCGCCCAGAATGCCGCCGTCGTGAATGGCAAGGCCATTTCATCGGCAAAGCTGGACAAGTTGATCGCCGGCACCGGCCAGCCCGACAACCCGGAGCTGCGCTCGCGCGCACGCAACATGCTGATCGACCGCGAACTGCTCTCGCAGGAAGCCAACAAGCGCGGCCTGACCCAGCGCGACGACGTGCAGGAACAACTGGAACAGGCCCGCCTGAACGTGCTGGCCGGCGCAGTGTTCGAAGACTACGTGAAGACCCACGGCGCCAGCGACGCCGAGTTGCGCAAGCAGTATGACAAGATCAAGTCGCAGTTTGGCAACGGCAAGGAATACCACGCCCGCCATATCCTGGTGGAAAAGGAAGCCGACGCCAAGGCGATCATCACCAAGATCAAGGGCGGCGCCAAGTTTGAGGACATGGCCAAGGCCTCGTCCAAGGACCCGGGCTCCGCGGCCAACGGCGGCGACCTGGACTGGGCCAACAGCAGCAGCTACGTGCCTGAGTTCTCGGCAGCCATGACCGGCCTGAAGAAGGGCCAGCTGACCGATACGCCGGTCAAGACCCAGTTCGGCTGGCATATCATCGAACTGGTCGACGTGCGCGACGCCAAGATCCCGTCGTTCGAAGAGGTCAAGCCGCAGTTGACGCAGATGCTGATGGGGGACCAGAACTGGCAGCGCGAGCAGTTCCAGGCCATGATGAAGTCACTCAAGGACAAGGCCAAGATCCAGTAAGGCACGGTCCGGTCGCCCCCCGCCGGTCCTGCAAGATTCAAGGATGCAGCGCGTGGAGTCGACTGGCCGTTACTGGCAACTCTGGCATCTCTCGTCCCGGGGCATGTGCTATTGCGCACTTGCCTGGGCGACCCTGGACGGCGCCGCCCCCGGCTGGCGCCAGCTCCACCCCTACCTGCCCCTGCGTGACCGTTACGCGCCCGAGAAGATCCTGCACGCCGTGGTGGCGTACAGGGAGGCTCGCGGCGAGATCAGGCCGCCTCCGGGTTTTGAATCGGGGCGCATGCTGACCTACGCCTATGCGTCATGGAGTTCACGCCTGCTCCCTCCGCTTGCCGGCTGAACCTTGCCTTCACTGGCGCAGGTCGTAGCGCCACCCCGTTTCATCGAGCTGCCTGATACTGTCGGTAACCAGTCCGACCAGCGCGTCCAGCATCTTGCTGCCCTTTTCCGCGCTGGCCCAGGTCGGGTCACCGGTGGCGCCGGTCGCCGAAACCTTGGCGATATCCCACATGATCTGTACGCGCTCGCCGATGCGGATGCTGTCTACCGGCATCTGCCGCATGGCCTTGCCCAGGTCGCACAGGTCCGGAAACACCGCCATGGTGATCGAGGTTTCACCTTCGCCGCCGTGGCCCAATCCATTCCACTCGGCGAAGAAGCCGTCGCCAAGCCGGCTGCCGATCACCGACCACCAGGCAGGCAGGAAGGCGAACACCACCTTCGGGTAGCGCTGCTTGACCTTGCGCTGGGCGATCTCGAGCGGCGCAATATTGCCGTCGTGCCCGTTCAGCACAAAGATGTACCGGATATCGTAGGCAATCAGGCTCTCGAAGATATCCTCGGCAAGCGCCGTCACCGTCTTGAAGCGCAGCGAGACCGCCATCGGGTGGCGTTGTAGCGCATCGAGGTGCCGAACGGCACGCCGGGGACCACAATGGTCCGTTCAAGCCGTTGCGCCGCCAGCCGTGCCACTTCGGCGGGAACGAACAGGTTCGGCCCGAGCGGCAGGTGCCCGCCGTGACTTTCGCAACTGCCAAAAACGGTGATGTCGCTGTCTATACCGCCAGCGGCAAACATGGCCTCCAGTTCGGCCGTGGAGAACTCATTCAGCAAGACCTTCTTCATGATGCGTTCTCCGCCAGCGGCTGCGCTTTCGCGTTTAGGACCGGATGCAACAACAGGTACACCAGTACCAGCACCGCGATCAGCATGATGACGGGCGCCACCGGCACCGCCAGCCGCTCCAGCCCTTTCATGCCGGACATCGAGGTCGCGGTGAACAGCAGGCCGCAGGTCACGCATGCCAGGAACACTTCCAGCGTGATCGGCGCGATGTCGAATCCCAGGCGGGCCGGTTGACATCCTCCCCGTCCTCAGCCTTCGGCTGCCGCCTTACGGCGGAAAGGACGAGGATTCCTACGGCGCTACGTGATGCTCTACGTAGTCACTTCGGTGGGTTCCTGCTTCGTAGAGCGGCTTGACTACGCCGACTCTCCACAGGCTGCAACGCGGTGCCCCCGCGCCAAAATGTTGATCGCGCCGACCACGTCGGCGTGATTCGCATAGCCGCATGCCACACAGGCGAAGCTCGCCTGGCTCTGCCGGTTCTCGGCAGATACATGCCCGCAGCAAGGGCACGTGCGACTGGTGTGCTGTGGCGGCACAGCTATTAGCCAGCCGCCATTCCACGCTAGCTTGTATTCCAGTTGACGCCCGAACTCGTACCAACCCTGATCGAGGATGGCCTTGTTCAGGCCGGACTTGGCCCTGACGTTCTTGCCCGGTTGCCCGCTTGAACCGGCCGCTGACTTGGACATGTTCCGTACCTTCAGGTCCTCGATACACACCATCGCTTGATTTTCGCTGATCGTGGTCGTGGCTTTGTGCAGGTAGTCGAGGCGGGCGTTACCGATGCGTGCGTGGATACGCTGGATTCGGGCCTTGGACTTCTTCCAGTTGTTGCTGAATTTCGTCTTGCGGCTCATCGCCCGCTGCGCACGGCGCAGTCTGGCTTCGTGCTTCCTAAAGCTGTTGAGCGGCGCGAGGAAAGTGCCATCGCTCATGGTGGCAAAGCGAGCGATGCCCATGTCGATGCCGATGGCGCTGGTGGCTTTCGGCACAGGTCGCTCGACCTTCCGCTCAGTCTGGATCGAAACAAACCACTTGCCGCCCGAAAGACTGACGCAGGCATTGCGTACCTCACCGAGTACGTCGCGGCTGTTCCTGTATCGCAGCCAGCCCAGCTTGGGCAAAAAGATACGCGAGTTGGTCTGATCAAGCTTGATTTGCTTCTGGTCGGGATAGCGGAAACTGTCGCCCAGACCCTTCTTCTTGAAACGCGGGAAGTCGGCCCGTTTTGCGAAGAAATTTGTGTAGGCCCGCTCCAAGTCCTTGAGCGTCTGTTGAAGAGGATGGACTGGTGCATCGGCCAGCCATGCTGTTTCCGTGCTGTTGCGCCACTCCGTGAGTTGCTTACACAGACCGGCATAGCTGAGCTTCTTTTCGCCTTGATCGTAACGCTGTTTCTGCAACGCCAGCGCCTTGTTATAGACGAACCGGCACGATCCGGCATAACGGCGCATGTTGCGCTGCTGCTCGCCGTTCGGCATCAATTCGTATTTGAATGCTTGAAGACGCTGCATGGCCCAATCATACTCTTGGCCTACGAGCGACGACAATGACATTCGGCAGAGGACCTGCGCGACATATTTACCGGCGTTTGCGCAGATTTCGAAGCTGAACTGGTGGAGTTCGATGGGGAGGACGATCACGTTCACCTTCTTGTGAACTACCCGCCAAAGGTCGCGGTGTCCGCACTGGTAAACAGCTTGAAAGGGGTATCCAGCCGTATGATCCGAAAGAAGAACTACCCGAGCATCAGCAAGAAGCTATGGGGCGGTGCACTGTGGTCGCCGTCTTACTTCGCAGGGAGCTGCGGCGGTGCGCCCATCGAGATCATCCGCCAATACATTGAGCAACAACAGACGCCGCATTAGCCGCCGAAAGGACGCCGACGGCGTCCGCGCTATCCTTCCCCGGCCTAAAGGCCGAGGCTTGCCGCGCACCTGGTCAAGCACGGTGATGCCGCTCGGATTGCCGATGAACGCGCCCCAGATGTCGCCCACCATGCCGGTGATGGCGGAGAACCAGCCCAGCGTCAGCATCGGCAGGTTCATGCCTTTTGCGCCATAGGCATAGCGGCACAGCAGCGCCAGGCTCAGCCCGGTTCGTTGCGCGATGACGCCCAGCAGCGACGTCAGCACGAACAGGATGCCCATGCCGATGGCGATGGCCAGCAAGGCCATGGGGAAGGAAACACCCGCGCCGCCCGCCGGCCCGGCCAGCGTGCCGCCGATGAACAGGCCGGTGGCAACGTAGCCAAACCCCACCCATACCGCCACCTGTTTCCAGGTCGGCCTGCGTGCGTCGGGCGGGACCGGGGTAAACATATAGTCTGCATCGACTGCCGGGGACGACTGCACCTTCTGATTCATGATGGGATCTCCGAATCCACCGTTCCGTGTTCGAGCGACCCGGATGCAAGGGAACCAGTCCTGCATCCGATCGTGAGTCAGCGCGAGAGTAACAGTGCGAAAGCGGCAGGAAATGCGGAAGATTCCAAGATGCGTAGCGAAATGGCCGTCGCCATCCGGGCTTTGGCTGCTTGCATCGCCGAAAAACTAAAAAGCCACCGGCGCTGCCGGTGGCTCTTGGTTGGGACGAAGGGCGCAGGCCCTGGGCTGATGCTTACCCCACCCACTTCCGCGCATTGCGGAACATCCGCATCCACGGGCTGCCGCCGTCGACAACCTGCTTCCACGCATCCGGCGCCCAGCTCATGGTCGCGGCACGGAACACGCGTTCCGGGTGCGGCATCAGCACGGTGAAGCGGCCATCGACGGTGGTCACCGAGGTAATGCCGTCGGGCGAGCCGTTCGGGTTGAGCGGATAGGCCTGCGTGACCGCACCGTAGTTGTCGACAAAGCGCAGCGCCACGTGGGCCTGGTCGATATTGCCCTGCTGCGAGAAGTCGGCAAACCCTTCGCCGTGGGCAACCACGATCGGGATGCGGCTGCCTTCCATGCCAGCGAAGAAAATCGACGGCGAGGACTGCACTTCCACGGTCACGTAGCGCGCTTCGTACTGCTCCGACTGGTTGCGCGTGAACTTGGGCCACGCACCCGCGCCCGGAATGATCGGGGCCAGGTTGCTCATCATCTGGCAGCCGTTGCAAACGCCCAGCGCGAAAGTGTCCTGGCGGTTGAAGAAGGCCGCGAACTGCTCGGCCATCTGCGCGTTGAACAGGATGGTCTTGGCCCAGCCCTCGCCCGCGCCCAGCACGTCGCCGTAGCTGAAGCCGCCGCAGGCAACGAAACCGCTGAAGTCGGCCAGGTTGGCGCGGCCGGCGATCAGGTCGCTCATATGCACGTCGTGCGTGTCAAAGCCGGCGCGGTCCATGCTGTACGCCATCTCGATCTGCGAGTTGACGCCCTGCTCGCGCAGGATGGCCACGCGCGGACGGGCGCCGGCGGCGATGAACGGCGCGGCGATGTCTTCGGCCGCATCGAAGGTCAGCACCGGGCTGATACCTGGGTCGGCGGCGTCGAGCAGGCGGTCGTATTCGCTGTCGGCGCAGGCCGGGTTGTCGCGCAGGCGCGAGATGCGCCAGCTGACTTCGCTCCAGTTGCGCTGCAGGTCCGTGCGCGAGGCGCCGAAGACCTTCTTGGCATCGCGGTAGACCTCGATCTGGTCGGTCGCGTTGGGCTTGCCCACCACATGGCTGCAGGCCGAAAGGCCGGCTTCGCGCAGCACGGCGAAGACCGTGTCGCGGTCGTCCATACGCACCTGCACCACCGCGCCCAGCTCTTCCGAGAACAGCGCGCGCAGGGTCTGGTCGTTGCGGCGCTCGGCAATCTGCTGCGCCCAGTTCTTGGCGTCGCCGTAGTCCTGCTCCTGCTGCGGGTCCAGCGCCAGCATGTCGACGTTTAGCGACACGCCACAGTGGCCGGCAAAGGCCATCTCCGCCAGCGCAGCCATGAAGCCGCCGTCGGAACGGTCGTGGTAGGCCAGCAGCTTGCCTTCGCGGTTCAGGCGCTGGATCACGTTGAAGAAGTTCTTCAGGTCTTCGGCATTGTCGACGTCGGGGGCGCTGTCGCCCACCTGCTGCATGACCTGCGCCAGGATGCTGCCGGCCATGCGGTTCTTGCCACGGCCCAGGTCGACAGCGATCAGCACGGTGTCGCCGGCGTCGGTGCGCAGTTGCGGGGTCAGCGTGCGGTTGACATCGTCCACCGCGGCAAAGGCCGAGATGATCAGCGATACCGGCGCGACCACTTCCTTGTTGACGCCGTCGTCCTGCCACTTGGTGCGCATCGACAGCGAATCCTTCCCGACCGGGATGCTGATGCCCAGCGCCGGGCACAGTTCCATGCCGACGGCGTGCACGGTGTCATACAGCTTCGCGTCTTCGCCTTCCACGCCGCAGGCCGCCATCCAGTTGGCCGACAGCTTGACCTTGCCCAGGTCCTTGACCGGCGCGGCCGCCAGGTTGGTCAGCGCCTCGCCGATCGCCATGCGGCCCGATGCCGGCGCGTTGATCACGGCCAGCGGGGTGCGCTCGCCCATGGTCATCGCCTCGCCGGCGTTACCCTTGTAGTCGAGCGTGGTCACGGCTACGTCGGCCACCGGCACCTGCCACGGGCCGACCATCTGGTCGCGCGCGTTCATGCCGCCCACGGTGCGGTCGCCAATGCTGATCAGGAACGACTTGCTGGCCACCGTCGGATGGCGCAGCACGTCGCGCACCGCCTGCTCCAGGCTGATGCCGGTCACGTCCACGGCCGGCAATGCCTCTTCCACGCGCTTGACGTCGCGGTGCATGCGCGGCGGCTTGCCCAGCAGCACGTCCATCGGCATGTCGACGGCGTAGTGCTCCTTGAGCGCAGCGTCGACGCTGGCGTCGACCAGCTGCAGCTGCTTTTCTTCGGTGGCGATGCCAACCACGGCGAACGGCGAGCGCTCACGCTGGCACATGGCCTGGAACTGCGGGAAGCTGTCCGGCGCGATGGCCAGCACATAGCGCTCCTGCGACTCGTTGCACCAGATTTCCGCTGGCGACAGGCCGGACTCTTCCAGGTGCACCTGGCGCAGGTCGAAGCGCGCGCCGCGGTCGGCGCCGTCCACCAGTTCCGGGAAAGCGTTGGAGATGCCGCCCGCGCCGACGTCGTGGATCGACAGGATCGGGTTGGCGTCACCGAGCTGCCAGCACGCGTTGATCACTTCCTGCGCGCGGCGCTCCATCTCCGGGTTGCCGCGCTGGACCGAATCGAAGTCCAGGTCGGCGGTATTGGTACCGGTCGCCATCGAGCTGGCGGCGCCGCCGCCCATGCCGATGCGCATGCCCGGGCCGCCCAACTGGATCAGCAGCGTGCCGGCCGGCAGCGGATTCTTGTGCGTGTGCCCGGCGTCGATATTGCCGATGCCGCCCGCGATCATGATCGGCTTGTGGTAGCCGCGCACGGTCCCGCCCACGTTCTGCTCGTAGACGCGGAAGTAGCCGCCCAGGTTGGCGCGGCCGAATTCATTGTTGAAGGCGGCGCCGCCGAGCGGGCCGTCGATCATGATCTGCAGCGGCGAGGCGATGCGGTCCGGCTTGCCGGTCACGCCGGGCTTGTGGTCGGGGTTGCGGTGTGCCACCGGCTGGGCGGCGTCGCGGTCGTTTTCCCAGGACTCGACGGCCTCGGGCAGCATCAGGTTTGACACCGTGAACCCGGTCAGGCCGGCCTTGGGCTTGGCGCCGCGGCCGGTCGCGCCCTCGTCGCGGATTTCACCGCCGGCGCCGGTGGAGGCCCCCGGGAACGGCGAGATCGCGGTCGGGTGATTGTGCGTCTCCACCTTCATCAGCGTGTGCGTCAGCGCCTCGTGGCGGCCGTACTTGTGGTCATCGCCGCGCGGGAACCAGCGCTCGGCCACGTCGCCTTCCATCACCGCTGAGTTGTCCGAGTAGGCCACGATCGAGCCCTGCGGATTAAGCTGGTGCGTATTGCGGATCATCGCGAACAGTGACTTGTCCTGCTGCACGCCGTCGATGGTCCAGGTGGCGTTGAAGATCTTGTGGCGGCAGTGCTCGCTGTTGGCCTGCGCGAACATCATCAGCTCGACGTCGGTCGGGTTGCGCTCCAGCTTGCCGTAGGCCTCGACCAGGTAGTCGATCTCGTCCTCGGACAGCGCCAGGCCCATCTCGACATTGGCCGCGGCCAGCGCGCTGCGCCCGGCGGAGATATCGATAAAGCGCAGCGGCTTGGCCGGCAGTTCCTGGAACAGGCCGGCGGCATCGTCACGCGAGGCGACCACGGTCTCGGTCATGCGGTCGAACAGGTGCGCGGCGACGGCGGCGCGGGTGTCCGCGTCCAGCGTCTTGCGGCCGCGCAGCAGGCCCTTCTTGCAGATCACGGTGATCTCGATGCCGCGCTCGATGCGGTGGATATGCGTCAGGCCGCAGTTATGGGCGATGTCGGTGGCCTTGCTGGCCCACGGCGAGATCGTGCCGAAGCGCGGGATCACCACGAAGCGGTCGCCGTCAGACGGATCGGCAAACGGCGCGCCGTAGGTCAGCAGCGCCGCCACGCGGGACTGCTCTTCGGCCGACAGCGGCGTCTGTGCGTCAACAAAGTGCAGGAACTGTCCATGCACCGATTCAATATCGGCGTCGATCTGCCGCAGGGCGGTGAGCAGGCGTTGCTGACGGAAGGCGGAAAGCGCCAAAGCGCCGGGGAAGCACGAGAAATGCGCCATGATCGTAGCGGTCGGGAGGCGGTGAGGTAGGGGCTGCTGCTTAGCCGGCACCGCTGCATGGGGTGCCGACTGGCGGGAAACCGCTATTGTACCTTGCCGGCACCCGGATTTTGCACTGCGACATCACGGCGGGGCCGTGTTACGGCCCATCCTGATAATGCTTATGCATCACTTTTACCAAATGGACGGCTCAGAGTGACGTCGCCGAGCGCGCGGCCTGCTCGTACAGGCCGGTCAGCACCCGCATCAGCCGGGCGAGCTCGCCGATCTCGGCATTCTCTTCGCTGCCCTCGGTGAAGTTGCTGGTCAGGCATTGCTCGCGGATCTCGCGGTAGCGCGCGCAGGCCTCGGTGCCGGCCGGGGTGGTCGAATAAGTGGCCTCCTTGCCGACCCGCTCCCCGCTCACCAGCCCCAGTCCCTGCAGCTTCTTCAATGCGTAGGTCACCAGGTGCGTGTCTTCCACGTTCAGCACGAAGCAGATATCGGCCAGCCGCTTGGGCCGTCCGCGATGGTTCACGTGATGCAGTACCAGCACGTCCAGGAAGGTCAGGTCGCGCACGCCGGCCGCGCCCATGCAGCGCACCACCCAGCGGCTGTAGGCGTTGTAGGCGGTATTCAGGCCGAACTCGAACTCGGACAGCTCGGGGCTCCGTACCGACACCAGGTGCGACGACGACACGATATTGGCCCCGGCCGCGCGTGACAGCGCGGTGGCCGGCCTTGCCTTACCGGCAACGCCAGGGACATCGGCCACGGCGGCGGCGGTGTGCCCGCTCTCGGCTGGTTTGCGTGGCATGCGGGAGACTCCTTTCGATGGGGGTGGCGCTGGCGCTGGCTGTGCTAGGTAGAAGCCCGGGGCGCGCTCCGGCAATTTTAGCTTGACAGTTTATTGGCGAATTATGAGCATGAACACCTAATAAATACAGGTAAAGCATGAGGGAGGACGCCGGCCACGACTGGCCCTGCGCATGTGCACCGCGCCCTTCCCCATGCTGGCAGGCGGCAGCCACCATGGCGGTGCCTGCCCCGCCCTCGCACCCCGTTCGCAGACCCCATGCCATCCATGCTTCCCGACCTCGACACCCTGAACACCCGCCTGCGCGACGGCGCCACCAGCCGTGCGCAGATCATCGAGCAAGCGGCCGCGCTTGCCGCCACGCCGGCTGCCGAGGCCGTGTTCCTGCACAGCACCTTCGAGGCTGCGGCCCAGGTCGCGCGCGCAGCCGATGCCGCCGGCCGCGCCGGCAAGGCGCTGCATCCGCTGGCAGGGCTGCCGGTTTCGGTCAAGGACCTGTACGACGTGGCCGGCGAAGTCACCAGCGCGGCCTCGCTGGTGCGCAAGGATGCCGCGCCGGCCACGGCGGACGCCACCGTGGTCGCCCGCCTGCGCGCGGCAGGGGCAGCCCTGGTCGGGCGCACCAACATGACGGAGTTCGCGTTCTCGGGCGTGGGCATCAATCCCCACTACGGCACGCCGGTCAACCCGGCCGGCACGGATGGCGTGGCACGCATCCCGGGCGGCTCGTCGTCGGGTGCGGCCGTTTCGGTGGCGCTGGGGCTGGCGGTCGCGGCGCTTGGCAGCGACACCGGCGGTTCCATCCGCATCCCCGCCGCGCTGTGCGGCATCACCGGCTTCAAGCCCACCACGCGGCGCGTGCCACTGACTGGAGCCTTTCCGCTGTCGTACACGCTGGATACCGCCTGCGCGATGGCGCGCACGGTCAGCGACTGCATTGCCATGGACAGCGTGATCGCCGACAGCGCAGTGATCCCGCGCGTGACCAACCCCGCCGCCACGCGGCTGGCGATCCCGCGCCAGGTCCTGCTGGACGACCTCGACCCGGTAGTGGCCCGTGCCTTCGACCGGGCATTGGGCCGGCTGTCGGCCGCCGGCGTGCAGCTTGAGCACGTCGACCTACCCGAGCTTGGCGAGCTGGCGGGCCTGAACGCCCAGGGCGGCTTCAGCTCGGCCGAAGCCTTTGCCATCCACCGCCACCTGCTGGCCGGACGGCGCGAGCTGTACGACCCGCGCGTGGCCTCGCGCATCGACCGCGGCGCCAATATCAGCGCCGCCGACTATATCGACCTGGGCCGCGCCCGGCTGGACTGGATCGCCCGCATGCAAGCGCGCCTGGCCCGCTTCGACGCCGTGGTCTGCCCGACCGTGCCGATGGTCGCGCCCGAGATTGCGCCGCTGCGCACCGATGATGCGCAATTCTTCCGCGTCAATGCCCTGCTGCTGCGCAATACCTCGGCCTTCAATTTCCTTGACGGCTGCTCGATCTCGATGCCCTGCCACGCGCCGGACGAGTTGCCCGTGGGCCTGATGCTGTCGCACGGCCCGATGCGCGATGCCGACCTGCTGGGCACGGCCCTTGCGTTGGAATGCATCGTGCAACCTTCACAGCGCGACGACTGAGCCTGCCGCCGCGCCGTTGATCTTGCGCCGACGTGCCCCCCCCCAATGCGGGCACGATCGGCACCAGGTAGTACGCAACCAGCAGTACAACCGCGCCCCCGCGCGCACACCAGGAGAGATCGAGATGCGAGTCAAGGCAATCGTTGCGGCCGGCCTGATGATGGCCGCCGTGGCGGCACAGGCGGATACCAAGTGGGACCTGCCGACCGGTTATCCGGTCAGCAACCTGCACACCGAGAACCTGCAGCAGATGGCCAACGACGTGGACAAGGCCACCGGCGGCAAGCTCAAGATCGTGCTGCATCCCAATGGCTCGCTGCTCAAGGCCAACGAGATCAAGCGCGGCGTGCAGACCGGCCAGGTGCAGATGGGCGAAATCCTGATGTCCTTGCTGGCCAACGAGAACCCGGTGTTCGGCGTCGATGCCGTGCCATTCCTCGCCACCAGCTATGGGGATGCCTACAAGCTGTGGCAGGCCTCGCGCCCGGCCACCGAGAAGGTGCTCGACAAGCAGGGCATGAAGCTGCTGTACGCGGTGGCGTGGCCGCCGCAGGGCATCTATGCGAATAAGCCGATCAATTCGGCCGGGGACATGAAGGGCCTGAAATGGCGCGCGTACAACCCGGCCACCTCGCGCATCGCCGAGCTGGTCAGCGCCCAGCCGGTGACCATCCAGGCTGCCGACCTGGCTCAGGCGCTGGCCACGGGCACGGTCAACTCCTTCATGTCGTCGGGCGCCACCGGCGTCGACACCAAGGTGTGGGAGAGCGTGAAGTACTTCTACACGGTGGACGCCTGGCTGCCCAAGAACATGCTGGTGGTCAGCAAGAAGGCGTTCGCGGCGCTGGACAAGCCGACCCAGGACGCCCTGCTCAAGGCCGTGGCCGATGCCGAGAAGCGCGGCTGGCAGGTGTCGGAGCAGAAGACCAAGGAGTACCTGGCGACCTTGTCGCGCAACGGCATGACGGTGCAGCCGCCTTCGCCGCAGCTCAAGTCCGACATGCAGAAGGTGGGCCAGACCATGGTGGATGACTGGGCCAAGGGCGCGGGCGAGGACGGCAAGGCCATCCTGGACGCCTACCGCAAGTAGGCTGCGGGCCTGCCCGCCTCCATGAACTCCCCGCCCTTGCCGCGCAGGCTGGCATGGCGGGGAGCCCCCCTCCCTCCCTGACGCCGTCCATCATGCCAACTGCCCCCTCCTCCAAGCGCTGGCTCGACCGCCTGCTTGACCTCTTTGCCATGCTCGGCGCGCTGTGCATCCTCGCCGTCTGCGTGATCATGATCCTGATGTCGCTGTCGCGGGAGACCTCGGTGATCTTCAAGGGTGGCGATGACATCGTCGCCTGGCTGTGCGCGGCGTCCGCCTTCCTGATCCTTGGCCAGACCTTCCAGCATGGCGGCATCGTGCGCGTCGAGATGCTGCTGGGGGCCGTGGGCCCGCGCCGGCGCTGGGTGCTGGAGCTGGTCTCGCTGACCATCTGCCTGGCGTTTGCCGCATATGCGGCGTGGGCGCTCGGCACCTTTGCGTGGCAGAGCTGGGACATCGGCGATGTCTCGCAGGGACAGATCGTGATTCCGCTGTGGATGCCGCAGAGCTTCGCGGTGCTCGGCTGCATCGGCTTCCTGCTGGCGGTCGGCGATGAATGGCTGCGCGTGGTGCGCGGACAGAAGCCGCGCTACCAGGTAGCCCAGGAAGAAAAGCTCGCCTCCGGCGATTTCGGGGAGACGGTCTGATGAGCACAGTCGTCGTTGCACTGATCCTGCTGCTGGTGATGATCGTCTTCCTGGCGATCGGCGCGTGGATCCCCGTGGCCATTGCGGTCACCTCATGGGTCGGGCTGGTGGTGTTCTCGGACCGCGAGGCGCTGGTCAGCCTGGCCAACGCATGGTGGTCGTCGAGCGCCTCATACACGCTGGCATCGCTGCCCCTCTTTGTCTGGATGGGCGAGATCCTGTTCCGCACCAAGCTGTCCGAGCAGATGTTCAACGGGCTCTCGCCCTGGCTGAACTGGCTGCCGGGACGGCTGATGCACGTCAACATCCTGGGCTGCGGCATCTTTGGCTCGGTGTCGGGGTCGTCGGCGGCCACCTGCGCCACCATCGCCAAGTCGGCGCTGCCGGAACTCACGCGGCGCGGCTACGACGAGCGCACCACGCTCGGCTCGCTGTCGTGCGCGGGCACGCTCGGCATCCTGATCCCGCCATCGATCACCATGGTGGTGTATGCGGTGTCGGCGGACGTGTCGATCATCCGCGTGTTCCTGGCGGGCTTCATACCGGGGCTGCTGCTGATGCTGCTGTTCTCAGGCTATATCGTGGCCTGGGCGCTGGCCAACCCCGACAAGACCCCGGCGTCGGAGCACTTCAACTGGCGCGCGCGGCTGGCATCGATCCGCCAGCTGCTGCCGTGCATGGTGCTGATCGCCTTTATCACCTGGGTCATGGTCACCGGCTATGCCACCGCGACAGAAGCCGCGGCCTACGGCGTGGTGGCGTCACTGGGACTGGCATGGGCGGGCGGCTCGCTTACGCGCGCGGCGTTCTGGGACAGCCTGATGTCGGCCACGCGGCTGACCGCGATGATCATGTTCGTGCTGGGTGCCACCTCGTTCCTGTCGGTGACCATGAGCTTTACCGGCATCCCGCGCGCGCTGGCGGAATGGGTGGCGGCGATGCACCTGTCGCCATGGGCGCTGATCGCCGTGCTGACGGTGATCTACATCGTGCTGGGCACGGCGCTGGACGGCATCTCGATGATCGCGCTGACCACGGCGACCGTGCTGCCGATGGTGCAGGCGGCCGGCTTCGACCTGGTCTGGTTCGGCATCTTCATCGTGCTACTGGTGGAGATCGCCGAAGTGACGCCGCCGGTGGGCTTCAACCTGTTCGTGCTGCAGAGCATGACCGGCAAGGACAGCAACTACATAGCGCGGGTCTCGCTGCCCTTCTTCATGATGATGGTGGTGGCCATCGCCATCATCACGATCTGGCCCGTCGTGGTGACCTGGCTGCCGGACATTGTCATGCAGCAGGAATTGACATCCTCTCCGTCCTAAGCCTTCGGCTGCCGCCTTACGGCGGAAAGGACGAGGATTCCTACGGCGCTACGTGATGCTCTACGTAGTCACTTCGGTGGGTTCCTGCTTCGTAGAGCGGCTTGACTACGCCGACTCTCCACAGGCTGCAACGCGGTGCCCCCGCGCCAAAATGTTGATCGCGCCGACCACGTCGGCGTGATTCGCATAGCCGCATGCCACACAGGCGAAGCTCGCCTGGCTCTGCCGGTTCTCGGCAGATACATGCCCGCAGCAAGGGCACGTGCGACTGGTGTGCTGTGGCGGCACAGCTATTAGCCAGCCGCCATTCCACGCTAGCTTGTATTCCAGTTGACGCCCGAACTCGTACCAACCCTGATCGAGGATGGCCTTGTTCAGGCCGGACTTGGCCCTGACGTTCTTGCCCGGTTGCCCGCTTGAACCGGCCGCTGACTTGGACATGTTCCGTACCTTCAGGTCCTCGATACACACCATCGCTTGATTTTCGCTGATCGTGGTCGTGGCTTTGTGCAGGTAGTCGAGGCGGGCGTTACCGATGCGTGCGTGGATACGCTGGATTCGGGCCTTGGACTTCTTCCAGTTGTTGCTGAATTTCGTCTTGCGGCTCATCGCCCGCTGCGCACGGCGCAGTCTGGCTTCGTGCTTCCTAAAGCTGTTGAGCGGCGCGAGGAAAGTGCCATCGCTCATGGTGGCAAAGCGAGCGATGCCCATGTCGATGCCGATGGCGCTGGTGGCTTTCGGCACAGGTCGCTCGACCTTCCGCTCAGTCTGGATCGAAACAAACCACTTGCCGCCCGAAAGGCTGACGCAGGCATTGCGTACCTCACCGAGTACGTCGCGGCTGTTCCTGTATCGCAGCCAGCCCAGCTTGGGCAAAAAGATACGCGAGTTGGTCTGATCAAGCTTGATTTGCTTCTGGTCGGGATAGCGGAAACTGTCGCCCAGACCCTTCTTCTTGAAACGCGGGAAGTCGGCCCGTTTTGCGAAGAAATTTGTGTAGGCCCGCTCCAAGTCCTTGAGCGTCTGTTGAAGAGGATGGACTGGTGCATCGGCCAGCCATGCTGTTTCCGTGCTGTTGCGCCACTCCGTGAGTTGCTTACACAGACCGGCATAGCTGAGCTTCTTTTCGCCTTGATCGTAACGCTGTTTCTGCAACGCCAGCGCCTTGTTATAGACGAACCGGCACGATCCGGCATAACGGCGCATGTTGCGCTGCTGCTCGCCGTTCGGCATCAATTCGTATTTGAAGGCTTGAAGACGCTGCATGGCCCAATCATACTCTTGGCCTATGAGCGACGACAATGACATTCGGCAGAGGACCTGCGCGACATATTTACCGGCGTTTGCGCAGATTTCGAAGCTGAACTGGTGGAGTTCGATGGGGAGGACGATCACGTTCACCTTCTTGTGAACTACCCGCCAAAGGTCGCGGTGTCCGCACTGGTAAACAGCTTGAAAGGGGTATCCAGCCGTATGATCCGAAAGAAGAACTACCCGAGCATCAGCAAGAAGCTATGGGGCGGTGCGCTGTGGTCGCCGTCTTACTTCGCAGGGAGCTGCGGCGGTGCGCCCATCGAGATTATCCGCCAATACATTGAACAACAACAGACGCCGCATTAGCCGCCGAAAGGACGCCGACGGCGTCCGCGCTATCCTTCCCCGGCCTAAAGGCCGAGGCTTGCCGCGCACCTGGTCAAATAGCATTGGCCGGCCCCGCCCGGCCCCACCCTTTCCCGCCGGCGCGGCAATGTGGAGGTTTCCAGTCCGATGCATGTGATCGTCATCGGCGCCGGCGCGATCGGCGTCAGTTCCGCCTGGTACCTGCGGCAGGCCGGTTTCGACGTGACCGTGCTCGAACGCCGCGCCGCGCCGGCGCAGGAAGCCAGCTTCGGCAATGCCGGCGTGATCGCGCCCGGCTACGTCACGCCATGGGCCGCGCCGGGCATGCCCGGCAAGATCCTGCGCACGCTCTTTGCGCGCGAGGCGCCGGTCCTGTTCCGCCCTTCCGCCGACCCCGCCATGTGGCGCTGGATCGCGCGCTGGCTGCGCGAATGCCGGCTGGAGCGCTACCGCGCCAACAAGCTGCGCATGCAGCGGCTGGCGTTCTACAGCCGCGCGTGCCTGCACCGGCTGCGCAGCGAGCTGGAGATCGACTACGAGCAGTCGCAAGGCTATCTGCAGCTGTTCCGCACCGCGCGCGACCTCGACCTGGCCGCGCCCGCCGTGGCCCTGCTGCGCGAGAACAACGTGCCGCACCGGCTGGTCAGCGCGCAGGAATGCCGCCGCATCGAACCGGGCTTGGCGGCCGACACGCCGCTGGCTGGCGGGCTGCACCTGCCGGAAGACGAATCCGGCAACTGCCCGATGTTCGTGCGCGCGCTGCACCGGCATGCCGAGGCCGCAGGCGTATCGTTTCGCTTCGACACCCAGGTGGCGCGCGTCAGGCCAGACAACGCAGGCAAGCTGCAGGTCGAGCTGTCGCACGCTGACAAGCAGCGCCCTGGCCAGGTGCTGAACGCCGACCGCGTGCTGGTCGCGGCCGGCGCCGACAGCACCGCGCTGCTGCGCCCGCTGGGCCTGCGCGTGCCGCTGTATCCGGTCAAGGGCTACTCGGTGACGGTGATGGTCCGCGACGAACTGCAGGCGCCGCTGGGCGCGCTGATGGATGAGTCCTACAAGGTCGCGATCACGCGCATGGGCAACCGCCTGCGCGTGGCGGGCACGGCCGAGCTGGGCTCACGCACGCTCGATTTGCGGCCGGCCGCACTGAATACGCTGATCAAGGTCGCGCGCGACTGGTTCCCGGTGGCCGGCAACTACCAGGAAGCCACGCAATGGGTGGGCGCGCGGCCGATGCTGCCGGACGGGCCGCCGCTGATCGGCCCTACGGCTGTACCCGGCCTGTTCCTCAACCTCGGCCATGGCTCGACGGGCTGGGCGATGAGCTGCGGATCGGGCAAGATTACGGCTGACCAGATCGCCGCCAGCGCCGGCCCCCATGGCGGCCCAGACATCGACATGGAGGGCCTGCTGCCCGACCGCTACGGCTTGGGGCCCGCCAGATAACCAGACATGACACCCTCTGCCTCTTCCGCCACCTCGCCCGCAAGCGGCGACGGCTGGTTTGCACTCGATGCCGCCGCATCCGCACCGGTTCCGCTGTACGACGTCGCCGCCATCCGCCGCATCGAGAACGCCGCCTTCACGCAACTGCCCGCCTTTACGCTGATGTCGCGCGCCGGCGCCGCGGGCGCGCGCTGGCTGGCCTGCCACGCACCCGCCGGCCCGCTGCTGTTCCTGGCGGGTCCCGGCAACAATGGCGGCGATGCGCTGGTGGCCGCCACGCAATTGCACAGCGCCGGCCGTGCCGTGCAGGTATGGCTGACGGCGGACCCGCAGCACCTGCCCGCCGACGCCGCGACAGCATGGCAGCAAGCGCACGCCGCCGGCGTCCCGGTCAACGTGGTCGCGGGCATGGCTGCCTCGCCTGACGCGGACTGGCCCGCCGGCACCGCTGCGATCGTCGACGGCCTGCTCGGCATCGGCCTGAACCGCCCCGCCGACGGCACCATGGCGTGGTGGATCGGACAAATCAACCGCAGCGCGCTGCCGGTGTTTGCGCTGGACATCCCCAGCGGACTGTTCGCCGACACCGGCGCGGGCACGCCGGCCGTGCGCGCGCAGCGCACGCTGACCTTTATCGCCGCCAAGCCCGGGCTGCTGACACTGGACGGGCGCGACTGCGCCGGCGAGGTCGACATCGCGCCGATCGGGCTCGGCTATCCGCCGGACGAAGCGCCCCATTGCCTGGTAAACGGCCCGGCACTGTTCAGTACCGCGCTGCCGCGCCGCCGCCACGCCAGCAACAAGGGCACGCATGGCTCGCTGGCGGTCATCGGCGGCAACCTCGGCATGACCGGCGCGCCGCTGCTGGGCGCCAGGGCCGCGCAGTTCCTCGGCGCGGGCAAGGTGCATATCGGCTTCCTGGCGCAGCCCGCACCGCTGTTCGATCCGCTGCATCCCGAGCTGATGCTGCATGCCGTGGACGCACTGGCCCTCGCTGCGATGTCGGCGCTGGTGATCGGTCCGGGCATGGGCACGGATGCCAACGCACACAAGCAGTTTGCGCGGCTGCTGCAAGCCGCGCCCGTGCCGCTTGTGCTGGATGCCGATGCCTTGAACCTGCTGGCCGCCGATCCGGCGCTGGCCGGGGCACTGGCCGCCAGCGGCGCGGCTTGCGTGATGACACCGCACCCGCTCGAAGCCGCCCGGCTGATGGGCGTGCCCGTCGCCGACGTGCAGCGCGACCGGCCCGCTGCCGCCGCGGCACTGGCTGCGCAATGGCTGGCCGTAGTGGTGCTGAAGGGATCGGGCACCGTGATCGCGGCACCTGGCGGCAGCCCATGCACGCTCAACCCGACCGGCAATGCGGCGCTTGCCAGTGCCGGCACCGGGGACGTGCTGGCTGGCATGCTGGGCGCCCTGCTGGCACAGGGCATGGCGCCTCTGGCCGCAGCCCAGGCGGCGGTGTGGATCCACGGCCGTGCAGCCGATGCCCTCGTCGCCCAGGGCACCGGGCTGGCCGGCGTCACCGCAAGCGAACTGTACGCGCCGGCGCGCACCGTCTTCAACCAGTTGCTGGCCGGGACCCGCGCATGACGCGCGGCGCGCTGCTGCGCGATCCCGCCGACCGCCGCCACCTGCTTACCGGCATCGCGCTGCTGGTCATCGGGCAATGGATCCTCAGCCTGCTCGATGCCACCAGCAAGACCCTGACGCAGCAAGGACTGCCGCTGGTGGCCGTGGCATGGGTGCGCTATGTCGGCCATGTGGTCGCGATCTTCCTGCTGCTCGGTCCCGCCGGCTGGCGGTGCCAGTGGCGGCCGGCAAAGCTTGGGCTGCAGTGGCTGCGGGGCGGGCTAATGCTGGTCTCGACGCTGGTGTTCTTCAGCGTGCTGATGCTGATGCCGCTGGCGCAGGCCACGGCACTGAATTTCTGCGCGCCCCTGTTCGTGGTGGCGCTGTCGCCGTGGCTGCTGGGCGAGCGCCCCGGGCGCCATGCCCGCTGGATGCGCTGGACCGGTGTGGTGGTCGGCTTTGCCGGCATGCTGGTGGTGGTGCGCCCGGGTGGCCAGCTCAGTCCGCTCGGCGTCGGCCTGGGCCTGGTGTCGGCACTGGTGTTCGCGCTGATGCAGATGCTGACGCGCCGCATTGCCGCGCATGACGCGCCCATGACCACACTGATCCAGAGCGGTGTCACCGGCGCCTGCCTGACCACGCTGATCGTGCCCTTCTTCTGGTTCAGCGCGTGGCCCACGCCGATGCAATGTGCGCTGTTGCTCTCTGCAGGGATCACCGGGTCCCTGGGCCACTATTTCGTCATCCGGGCCTTCCAGTACGCGGATGCCTCGTTCCTGAGCCCCTTCCTGTACCTGCAGATCTTGTCCGCCACCGTGATCGGCTACCTGGCCTTCGACCAACTGCCCGACTGGACCACCGCAGCTGGCATCGGCATTATCTGCCTGGGTGGCTTGTGCGTGGCGGGCGGCGAACCGGTGCTGCGCGCTGTCGCGGGCCGGCTCGCTGGCCGGCGACGTCAGACAATGTCTGATACTTAGCGCGCACACATGCTGCTATGTTGCAAGTGTTAACAGTTGCTTACGCTGAGGGGTAAAAGTGCCGCGGCGCAGGCGATATACTTTGCGAGTCTGCGCCGCCGCGCGCACTCGCGCCCCTGCAAACTTCCTAGTCCCGCATGCCCACCGACCTTCACGCCTGGAACGCCCTGCTGCGGCACCATGAAACCCTTCGCGACGCTCAGATGCGCGAGTGGTTCGACGGCGAAGGCGCGCAACGCGTCGCGCAATTCTCGCTGGAAGCCGCCGGGCTTTATCTCGACTACTCGAAGAACCGGATCACGCCCGAAACCATGCGCCTGCTGGTGCAGCTGGCAGCCGAGGCCGGCGTGACCAGACGCCGCGACGCGATGTTTGCGGGCGAGCATATCAATACGACGGAAGACCGCGCGGCCCTGCACGTAGCGCTACGCGCGACCGCCGGCGCCGGCTACAAGGTCGACGGCGAGCAGGTCATGCCGGCGATCCAGCGGGTGCTGGTACGCATGCGCGATTTCTCGGAGCGTGTGCGCAGCGGCGCCTGGAAGGGTGCCACCGGCGAGCGCATCACCGATGTCATCAATATCGGCATCGGCGGCTCCGACCTGGGGCCGCGCATGGTATGCCGCGCGCTGTCGCACTTGGCCGATGCCGATGGCAATGCCGCGCCGCGCATGCACTTCGTCTCCAATGTCGACGGCACCGACCTGGCCGAGACGCTGGTGCGGCTCGACCCGCAACGCACGCTGGTGATCGTCTGCTCCAAGACCTTCACCACGCTGGAAACCATGGCCAACGCGCGCAGCGCGCGCGCCTGGTTTGTCGCCAACGGCGTGGCCGAGCATGACCTTGCCAAGCATTTCGTCGCAGTCTCGACCAATACCGAAGCGGTGCGCGAGTTCGGCATCGACCCGGCCAATATGTTCGAGTTCTGGGACTGGATCGGCGGACGCTTCTCGCTGTGGTCGTCGGTCGGCCTGTCAATCACGCTGGCGGTAGGCTTCAATGCCTTCGCCGACCTGCTGGCCGGCGCGCGCGCCATGGACGAGCACTTCCGCACCGCGCCGCTGGAGCGCAACATGCCGGTGATCCTGGGCATGCTGGGCATCTGGTACCGCAATTTCTGGCATTTGCCGACCAGCTGCATGGCACCCTACTCCACCTCGCTGGAGCTGTTTCCCGCCTTCCTGCAGCAACTGGAGATGGAGAGCAACGGCAAGTCAGTGCAGCTCGACGGGCAGCGCGTGCGCACGCATACCTCGCCGGTGGTGTGGGGCACGGCCGGCACCAACGGGCAACATGCCTATTTCCAGCAGATCCACCAGGGCTCGCAGGTGGTGCCGGTGGACTTTGTCGCGCCGCTGGTGCCGCCGCGCCGGCTGGCAGGGCATCACGCCAAGCTGCTGGCCAACTGCTTCGCGCAGGCCGAGGCGCTGATGCGCGGGCGTACCGCCGATGAACTCCGTGCCGCCGGCGTGAAGGACGAAGTCCGCATCGCCCATATGGTGTTCGAGGGCAACCGCCCCAGCAACACGCTGCTGATGGAAAACCTGACGCCGCACGTGCTGGGTGCGCTGATTGCGCTGTATGAGCACCGCACCTTCGTGCAGGGCGTGGTCTGGAAGATCAATTCCTTCGACCAGTGGGGCGTTGAGCTGGGCAAGATCCTGGCCCGTCCGATCGAAGCCGAGCTGACCGGGAATACCGTTGGCCAGCACGATGCCTCCACCACGTCGCTGATCGAGCGCGCCCGCGCGGTGCTGAAGGCGGGCGCCGCCAGCTAGACCTCCGCGCCCATCCATTCATCGCTGGCCACGCGGCCGGCGTCGATGGTCAGGATGCGGCCACAGCGCGCCGCCACCGAGCGGTCATGCGTGACCAGCACCAGCGTGGAGCCGGCATCGCGGTTAAGCTCGAACATCAGCGCGATCACGGCTTCGCCTGTGGCGGTATCGAGGCTGCCGGTGGGCTCGTCGGCAAACAGGATGTCCGGGCGCGCCACGAACGCGCGCGCCAGCGCCACGCGTTGCTGCTCGCCGCCCGACAGCGTGCGCGGATAGTGCCCCAGCCGCGCGCCCAGGCCCACACGCTGCAGCATGTCCAGGGCGCGCTCGCGCACCTGCGACGTTTCGCCGCGCAGCTCCAGCGGCAGCATCACGTTCTCCAGCGCAGTCAGGTGGCCGACCAGCTGGAACGACTGGAACACAAAGCCGACATGGCGGCCCCGCACCGCGGCGCGCTGGTCCTCGTCCAGCGCGAACAGGTCCTGGTCGTGCAGCCGTACCGTGCCCGTACTGGGCAGGTCCAGCCCCGCCAGCAGCCCGAGCAGCGTCGACTTGCCCGAGCCGGACGCCCCCACGATGGCGAGCGTTTCGCCCGGCGTGACGGAAAAGGTCACGTCGTGCAAAATCGTCAGCGAACCGGTCGTGTCGGCAACGGTCTTTCCGAGGGACTCGACAGCGAGAATGGAAGAAGACATGGATATTGGGATCCGAGGCAAATGGCGCCGGCTGCTGCTGGCAACCGGCACGGCACTGACGTTATCGGCCGGGGCCTCAGCCCAGGCCGCGGCGCCGGCACTGCTGGTGCTTGGCGACAGCCTCTCCGCCGAGTACGGCATCACGCGCGGCGCGGGCTGGGTCACGCTGCTGCAGGAGCGCCTGCGGCAGGAGCGCTTCGATTATAGCGTTGTCAATGCCAGCATCAGCGGCGAGACCACCATCGGCGGCAAGACGCGGCTGCCGGAGCTGCTGTCGCGGCACCGCCCGGCCATCGTGGTGGTGGAGCTTGGCGCCAACGATGCGCTGCGCGGATTGCCGCTGCAGACCACCGAGGCCAACCTGCGCAACATCGTCACCACGGCACAGACGGCCGGCGCGGGCGTGCTGCTGATCGGCATGCGCATCCCGCCCAACTACGGGCAGGACTACACCGAGAAGTTCGTCTCGCTGTATCCGAAGCTGGCTAGCGAATACAAGGTGCGGCTGGTGCCGTTCTTCCTCGACAAGGTCATCACGCGGCAGGACTGGTTCCAGCCCGACCGCATCCACCCGACCGCCGCGGCACAGCCAGCCCTGCTCGATACGGTGTGGCCGCAACTCAAGCCGATGCTCAGGCGCAGCGGCGCGAAGTAAGAACAAAGAAAAAAAACCCCTGCCGCCTGGCAGGGGTCCTTGCTGGCAGCGAGGCTGCCGGGGCTGATCTGGCGCTTACTCGGCGCCTTGCGCCTGCGTGGCGCCCACCGGCGTCAGCATCTTGACCTTGGAGCGGGCCTTCAGGCTTTCATAGAAGGCCTGCAGGTCGGTCTGGCCGGCCAGTTGCGACAGCTGCTGCGCTTCGGCCTGGCGCTGGGCCGGATTGCCTTGCGCCGGCTGGCTCACCTTGGTGATGCGATAGACCGCATAGCCTTCGGCCCCCAGGTCGACACCAACCACCGCCGGCAGCTTGGCCGCATCGGCACGCATCACCGCTTCCACAGCCTGCGGCGCAATGCCCTCGGCCTTCGCGCGCGACACGGTCCGCACCGCGCCAAAGCCGTCGGCGCTGTCTGCCTTCTTCAGCGCAGCAAGGCGAGCCTCGCCGTCCTTGCGCGCCAGTTCGGCCGCCTGCTGGGCGATATAGCCCTCACGCACCTTGGCTTCGACTTCCTCGAACTTGCGCACGGCCGCCGGGCGATACTCGACGATGCGCGCGGCCACCAGCGTGTTCGGGCCCACCTGGACGGCCTCGGTGTTGCGCTTGTTCTTGATCGCGTCGTCGCTGAACAGCGCCTTGAGCAGCTTGTCGTTGTTGAGCGGGCTCTGCGCGCCCAGCGCCGGGTTCGGCTGGCGCGTGACGTTGTCGGCGGTCTGGATGGTCAGCTTGAACTTGTCGGCGGCAGCCTTGAGGCTGTCTGCCTGCTCATACACGGTATTGCCGAAGGCATCGGCCTGCTCGGCAAACTTCTTGTCGGCGAACTGCTTGCGCAGCTCCGCTTCCAGTTCCGTGCGCACGGCTTCCAGCGGCTTGGTCTCGGCGGGCTTGATGCCGGTCAGCTTGATGATGTGGTAGCCGTAGTCGGTTTCCACCACGTCGCTGACCTGGCCATCCTTGAGCGCGTACATGGCGTCCTCGAACGGCTTGACCAGCGCGCCGCGGCCCATGAAGCCCAGGTCGCCGCCCTTGCCGGCCGAGCCCGGGTCCTGCGAGTTCTTGCGCGCCACGTCGGCGAAGGTGTCAGGGTGCTTGCGCAGGTCCTCCAGCAGCTTGGTGGCCTTGTCCTTCGCGGCCTGGCGCTGGGCGGCCGGCGCCTCCTTCGGAGCGCTGATCAGTATATGGCTGGCGCGGCGCTGCTCGTCGATGCGGAAGCGCGCGATATTGCTGTCGTAGTAGGACTTCAGCTCTTCGGGCGTGACCGCCTGCGTCGCGGCCAGGGCCTCGCCCGACAGCAACAGGTACTCGACCTTGGCTTGTTCCGGCACCGAGAAGGCCTGCTGGTGGCTGTCGTAGTAGGCCTTCAGCGCGGCCGCATCGGGCTGCACCTTGGCGGTGTAGGCGGCCGGCTTGAAGAGCAGCGCCTGCACGTCGCGCTGCTGGTCGCGCACGGCGATCAGGCGATCGAGCAGCGACTTGGGCACGAAGGCCGTCGCGGCGACCGATGCGCCCAGTTGCTGCGTGGCCAGTTCGAAGCGCATGCGGGCATCGAACTGCTCGGGCGTCATGCCCTGCGACTGCAGCAGCTGCAGGTAGGCCTTGTCGTCGACCTTGCCGTCCTTGGTGCGCGGCAGTTGCGCGATCGCCGGCAGGTTGCTGATTTCCTCGAGCAGCTTGGCGTCGGACACGGTCAGGTGCTCACGCGCCACGGCACTGGCCATCACGCGTTGCAGAATCAGCTGGTCCAGCACGGCCTTGCGTGCGTCCGGGCCTTCGAACTGGCGCGGGTCATAGCTGGCGCCAAGGATCTGGCGCGCGCGTTCGCTCTGGTCGCGCACGACGTTGTCGATTTCCTGCACGCTGATGGCGCGGCCATCGACCTTGGCGGCATCGTGCGAGCTGTCCATGAAGCGCGAATAGCTTTCCACGCCGAAGAACACGAACGACGGGAAAACAAGCACCAGCAGCAGCAAGAGCATCAGGCGCCGGTTGTTGCGTACGAAATCAAGCATGCGGATTCGGGTAGTGGATTGGCACGAAAGACAAACTCCACGATTCTAGCAGGAGCCGCTGGGCACGCACCCTTTGTGGAGGGTGGGAAACATGGGGAGCAAATGAAAACGCCCGCAGACGCGGGCGTTTTCAACAAAACTGGCGGAGTGGACGGGACTCGAACCCGCGACCCCCGGCGTGACAGGCCGGTATTCTAACCGACTGAACTACCACTCCTGTGTCGGCGCCTGCTGCCGGCGATGCCCATGTCCTTGCGATGGAGAGTGGTGGGTGCTGAGGGGCTCGAACCCCCGACCTACGCCTTGTAAGGGCGCCGCTCTACCAACTGAGCTAAGCACCCGCTCGACCATCGCAGGCTGGCTGCCTGCAACTTGCTGATCGCTCCGCACCTCGCGGCAGTTGCCGTGGTTTGCGTTGCGAGGGCGCAAGTGTAATACAGGTGATTTCAGTTTGCCAAGACCTGCGCGCGCAAAAAAAAACGCCGCCGGGCATCACTGCCCTGCGGCGTTTCTTCATGCGGCCAAAGCTGTGTCAGTGATGCAGACGCTCAACCTTGGCCGTGGCCTTGTCCGCCACTTCGGCGGGCTTGGCGTCTTCTTCCGGCAGCGGCTCGGGCTTGCGCTCGAGCGCCAGTTCCAGCACCTTGTCGATCCAGCGGACCGGCACGATCTCGATGGCGTTCTTCACGTTGTCCGGGATCTCGGCCAGATCCTTGACGTTTTCCTCCGGGATCAGCACCAGCTTGATGCCGCCGCGGTGGGCCGCCAGCAGCTTCTCCTTGAGGCCGCCGATCGGCAGCACCTCGCCGCGCAGCGTGATCTCGCCGGTCATGGCGACATCCGCGCGCACCGGGATGCCGGTCAGCACCGACACCAGCGCCGTGGTCATGGCACCGCCTGCCGACGGACCGTCCTTGGGCGTGGCGCCTTCGGGTACGTGGATGTGGATGTCACGCTTCTCGAACATCTCATCCGTGATACCCAGGCGGCGTGCCCGCGAACGCACCACCGAACGTGCGGCCTCGACCGACTCCTTCATCACATCGCCCAGCGAACCGGTGCGCGTGATGTTGCCCTTGCCCGGCATGATCGCGGCTTCGATGGTCAGCAGGTCGCCGCCCACCTCGGTCCACGCCAGGCCGGTCACCTGGCCCACCTGGTTTTCCTTGCCGGCCAGGCCGAAGTCGTACTTGCGCACGCCGAGGAATTTGTCCAGGTTCTCGGAATCGACCTTGATCGTGCCCGACTCCTTCTTCAGCAGCAGCAGCTTGACCACCTTGCGCGCGATCTTGGAGACCTCGCGTTCCAGCGAACGCACCCCCGCTTCACGCGTGTAGTAGCGGATGATGTCGCGGATCGCGCTTTCGGCAACCTCGATCTCGCCTGCCTTCAGACCGTTGTTCTTGATCTGCTTGGGCAGCAGGTAGCGCTGCGCGATATTGACCTTCTCGTCCTCGGTGTAACCCGACAGGCGGATCACTTCCATACGGTCGAGCAGCGGCGGCGGGATGTTGAGCGAGTTCGACGTCGCCACGAACATCACGTCGGACAGGTCGAAGTCCACTTCGATGTAGTGGTCCTGGAACGTGTGGTTCTGTTCCGGGTCCAGCACCTCAAGCAGCGCCGACGACGGATCGCCGCGGAAGTCCATGCCCATCTTGTCGATCTCGTCGAGCAGGAAGAGCGGATTGCGCACGCCGACCTTGGACAGGCTCTGCAGGATCTTGCCCGGCATCGAGCCGATGTAAGTCCTGCGGTGGCCGCGGATCTCGGCCTCGTCACGCACGCCACCCAGTGCCATGCGCACGAACTTGCGGTTCGTCGCGCGCGCCACCGACTGGCCGAGCGAGGTCTTGCCCACGCCGGGAGGCCCGACCAGGCAGAGGATAGGCGCCTTCACCTTGTCCACGCGCTGTTGCACTGCGAGGTACTCGAGAATGCGTTCCTTGACCTTCTCCAGGCCGTAGTGGTCTTCGTCCAGCACGCGCTCGGCGTTGGCGAGGTCGTTGTTGACCTTGCTCTTCTTGCGCCACGGCAGGTTCACCAGCGTGTCGATGTAGTTGCGCACGACGGTGGCTTCGGCCGACATCGGCGACATCAGCTTGAGCTTCTTGAATTCGGCGTCGGCCTTCTTCTTGGCTTCCTTCGGCATGCGCGCAGCCTTGATGCGCTTGTCGAGTTCTTCCAGGTCGGCGCCTTCTTCGCCCTCACCCAGTTCCTTCTGGATGGCCTTGACCTGCTCGTTCAGGTAGTACTCGCGCTGGCTCTTCTCCATCTGGCGCTTGACGCGGCCACGGATGCGCTTTTCGACCTGCAGGATGTCGATCTCGCCCTCGAGTTGCGACAGCAGGCTTTCCAGGCGTTCGGTCACATTGACCATCTCCAGGATCTTCTGCTTCTGCTCGAGCTTGATCGGCAGGTGCGCGGCGATGGTGTCCGCCAGGCGGCCTGCCTCGTCGATCCCTGACAGCGAAGTCAGGATCTCAGGCGGGATCTTCTTGTTGAGCTTCACGTACTGGTCGAACTGCGACACGATCGCGCGGCGCAGGGCCTCGGTCTCGGCGCTTTCGCCAGGTGCGGGCGGCACGGGCACGGCTTCGCACATGAAGTGCGATTCGTCCTCGCTCACCTCGCGGATGTTCGCGCGCTGGGTACCCTCGACCAGCACCTTCACGGTACCGTCGGGCAGTTTCAGCATTTGCAGGATATTGGCGATGCAGCCGACCTCATACAGGTCGTCGGCGGTCGGCTCGTCCTTGGCCGCCGTCTTCTGGGCCACGAGCATGATGCTCTTGCCCGCCTCCATCGCAGTCTCAAGCGCCTTGATGGACTTCGGGCGTCCCACAAACAGCGGGATCACCATGTGCGGAAACACCACCACGTCGCGCAGCGGCAACAGTGGGAGGCGAATCGGCTCGGCCGGGAGGAGTTGTGTTCCGGACATCATTTTCCCCAAGTCAGTCATTTAAGGCGTAAATTGGGCCGCCCGAATCGATTACAAGATACGTGCCAATCGATTCATCAAGGCAGGCAGATGCCGCTCCCTGCACTTGCTGGCCCCTCTGAAACAGCATACCCGCGTTTCCTCCCTCTCGTCGGTAGAAATAAACAAAAAAAGCCGCTCGCTTCTACGCGAACGGCCTTTCCGCCCAGCTGCCGGTGTGGTCCCGACCACTTACCACGTCTGGCAGCCCTCGCGTCAGTTGGACCCCGCCACTTTGGGCTGCTGCTCTTCATACATCAGCAGCGGAGGTGCATCGCCGTTGATCGTATTTTCATCGATCACCACCTTCTGCACACCCTTGTAGTTGGGCAGGTCGTACATGACGTCCATCAGCGACTGCTCCAGGATCGAACGCAGGCCGCGGGCCCCGGTCTTGCGGCGGATCGCCTTGCGGGCGATGGCGCTCAGCGCACCCGGGCGGATTTCCAGCTCGACGCCTTCCATTGCCAGCAGCTTCTGGTATTGCTTGACCAGCGCGTTCTTGGGCTCGACCAGGATCTGCATCAGCGCGGCCTCGTCCAGCTTGGACAGCGTGGCGACCACCGGCAGGCGGCCGATCAGTTCGGGGATCAGGCCGAACTTGATCAGGTCTTCCGGCTCGGTCTGCGGCAGCACTTCGCTGGCGTCGCGCTCATCCTTGCTCTTGACCTGCGCGGCAAAGCCGATGCCGGTCTTGTCCGAGCGCTGCATGATGACCTTCTCCAGGCCATCGAAGGCGCCGCCGCAGATGAACAGGATGTTGGTCGTGTCCACCTGCAGGAAGTCCTGGTTCGGATGCTTGCGGCCACCCTGCGGCGGCACCGATGCCATGGTGCCTTCGACCAGCTTGAGCAGTGCCTGCTGCACGCCCTCGCCCGACACGTCACGCGTGATCGACGGGTTGTCGGACTTGCGCGAGATCTTGTCGATCTCATCGATGTAGACGATGCCGCGCTGCGCCTTCTCGACTTCGTAGTTGCAGTTCTGCAGCAGCTTCTGGATGATGTTCTCGACGTCCTCGCCCACGTAGCCGGCTTCGGTCAGCGTGGTCGCGTCGGCGATCACGAACGGCACGTTGAGCAGGCGCGCCAGCGTCTGCGCGAGCAGCGTCTTGCCCGAGCCGGTCGGCCCGATCAGCAGGATGTTGCTCTTGGACAGCTCGACATCGTCCTTCTTGCCGAGGTGCTTGAGGCGCTTGTAGTGGTTGTAGACCGCCACGGCCAGGATCTTCTTGGCCTGTTCCTGGCCAATCACATACTGGTCCAGGCTTTCGCGGATCTCGTGGGGCGTGGGGAGGTCCGAGCGCGCGGCCGCAGCGGCGTCTTTCTCGGATGCCGTGGCCTCGTCCCGGATGATCTCATTGCACAGGTCGATGCATTCGTCGCAAATGAACACCGACGGGCCGGCAATCAGCTTCTTGACCTCATGCTGGCTCTTGCCGCAGAAGGAGCAGTACAGAAGCTTTTCGCTGGATGAACCTTTTTTGTCCGCCATAGGAATCAGTCACTTTTGCTGTGCGCACACCGCGGGGCGAAAGGCTCCCCGGAGATACGCTTCAACGCATCATACGCCAAAACAATTGGCACCACCGGCGGTTCCCCCCGGCTGTGGGGCAAAAGCAAAAAACGAGGCACGGGGCCTCGTTCCGGTGTAGCCTTCGCCATTTGAGCCCTTGCCAGCCTGGCCGGCCGCCGCTGCGGATTGCGCCACGGCGGCCCGCTGCATCAGCCGCGACGGGCGAGGACCTTGTCGATCAGGCCGTAGTCAACCGCCTGGTCGCCGCTCATGAAGTTGTCGCGATCGGTGTCGCGCGCAATCTTCTCGACCGGCTGGCCCGTCACCTCGGACAGGATGGTGTTGAGCCGCTCGCGCAGGTACAGGATCTCGCGCGCCTGGATCTCGATGTCCGAGGCCTGGCCGCGCGCGCCGCCCAGCGGCTGGTGGATCATGATGCGCGAGTTGGGCAACGCCGAACGCTTGCCCTTGGCGCCAGCCGCCAGCAGGAACGCGCCCATGCTTGCCGCCATGCCCATGCACAGCGTGGACACGTCCGGCTTGATGAACTGCATGGTGTCGTAGATCGCCAGCCCCGCCGATACGGAACCGCCCGGCGAGTTGATGTACAGCGACACGTCCTTGTCGGGGTTCTCGCTCTCGAGGAACAGCAGCTGGGCCACCACCAGGTTGGCGGTCTGGTCATTGACCTCGCCCACCATGAACACCACGCGCTCCTTCAGCAGGCGCGAGTAGATGTCATAGGCGCGCTCGCCCCGGCCGGACTGCTCGACGACCATCGGCACCAGCCCCAGGCCCTGGGTTTCCAGTGCCGAAGCCTGCGTGGTGGCGAGACGGTCAAGCAAATCATTGCGGGTCATGCATGTTCTCCATGGATTCGTCGGATCGCAAGGCCATCCGGGGTAACTCGGGAAGTTGCCCGGCCCCACGCCGTGGCGCGGGGCTGCGGGTCACTTCCGGCCTCAGGCTTGTTGCTGGTTGCCTTCGGCGGTGAGTTCCTCGAAGGACACCTTCTTGTCGGTGACCTTGGCCTTGTCGCACACGAAATTTACCACGTTGTTTTCGAGCACGTAGGCTTCCATTTCGGCCAGGCGCTGCTGGTCGCCGTAGTACCAGCGCATGACTTCCTTCGGGTCTTCGTAGCTCTTGGCGAAGTCCTCGATCTCGGCCTTGATCTGGTCAGCCTTGGCTTCCAGGCCGTTGGCCTTGACGATCTCGGCCAGGATCAGGCCCAGCTTGACGCGGCGCTCGGCCTGCTGCGCGAACATCTCGGCCGGGATCGGCATGTCCTTGGCGTTGGGCATGCCACGCTGCTCCAGGTCGCGGCGGGCCATTTCCACCAGGCGTTCCTGGTCCTGCTCGATCAGGGCCTTGGGCACGTCCAGCTCGCTGGCCTTCAGCAGCGCTTCCATGACCTGGTCCTTCAGCATGGAATGCGTGCGGCGCTTCACTTCGCGCTCGAGGTTCTCGCGGATGTCGGCGCGCATCTTGTCGACGCTGCCGTCGGCAATGCCCAGCGACTTGGCGAAGGCATCATTGACTTCCGGCAGGTGCGCCCACTCGATCTTCTTCAGCGTCACGGTGAACTCGGCGGTCTTGCCGGCCACTTCCTTGCCGTGGTAGTCGGCCGGGAAGGCCAGCGGGAAGGTCTTGCTTTCGCCGACCTTCAGGCCCAGCGCGGCCTGCTCGAACTCGGGCAGCATGCGGCCTTCGCCCAGCACGAACGGGAAGTCCTCGGCCTTGCCGCCGGCGAACTCTTCACCGTCGACCTTGCCGACGAAGTCCAGCGTCACGCGGTCGCCGTTCTGGGCGGTGACGTCGGCACCGCCGTCGCCATGCTCGCCGGCTTCGCCGCGGGCGTGGTAGTGCACGCGCTGCTTGCGCAGGATGTCGATGGTCTTGTCGACTTCGGCATCGGTGATTTCAGTGCCGGTGCGGGTGACTTCGGCAGCCGACAGGTCGCCGATGGTCACTTCCGGGTACACCTCGAAGGTGGCGTCGAAGGCGACTTCGTCCTCGCCCACGCCTTCGTTCTTGATCTCGAACTTGGGCTGGCCGGCAACCTTGACGTCCTGTTCCTTGGTGATGTCGAAGAACTTGCGTGCGGCCTTGTCGAAGCGCACTTCGAACTCGACCTGCTGGCCGTACTGCTTCTCGACCATCTTCATCGGCACCTTGCCCGGACGGAAGCCCGACATCTTCACGGTCTTCGACAGGCGAACCAGGCGCTCCTGCTTTTCCTTCTCCACTTCGGCCTTGGGGATGGCCAGGGTCACCTTGCGGTCCAGCTTGCCGAGGTTCTCAATCACGTTCGACATGGTCGTAGATCCAATCCAGAAAATGTAGTTGTGTTCGTAGGTGCTACCGCTTGCGCATGTACCGCCCGCTTTACCGCCACGGCGCCGTCACCACAGGACGGCCGGGGCGGCGCACCGGCGAACGGGAAGCTCCGCGCAAACGGAAAACGGGGATTATCGCACGGTTTTCATTCGCTTCCGGCAGATTTTGCCCGGAACGGGCCCGGACCCGCCCGCCGGACCCGCGGTGCTATCCCGTCTGCCCATGGCGCAGCGCGCGCAGCAGCAGGCGTGCCGGATCCATCGCATCGGCCAGGTCCGACTCCAGCGGCAGCGGCTCGCCCTCGATCTGGCTGGCCAGCAGTTCCGCGCCCAGCGCTGCCCAGGTGAGGCCGCGCGACCCATATGCAAGGGCGGCGTAGAGCCCAGGCATGCGCGGCAGGTCACGCAAGTGCGCGCCGCGCAGCGATGCGGCCTGCGCCAGCGCGGCGGCCTCGTCAGGCACCTGGCCGACCAGCGGCAGCCGGTTGTGCGTGACCGTGCGCACGCCGACATAGCCGGAGAGCGTTGCGGGATCGATGGCGGCCACGGCATCGGCCTGGCGCGGCAGCATGCCGGACAGGCGCGCCAGATTGGCCGCGTGGACCGCCGGCTGCTCCACCAGCGGGCCTTCGTCGGCGTCGTAGCTGGAGCCGACCCGGCCCGCGCCGTCTGCGGCACGCGGCAGCAGGTAGCCGGCACCGGTCACCACGCAATCCGGCCAGCCGCCGAGCGCGTCCACCTGCGCCGACCCCAGCGTGGTCAGCTGCCCGCGCACGCGCCGCATGGTCCAGTGCTGCCGCGGCAGCAGTTGCTGCGCCTCATGTGCGTTGGCCAGTACCAGCACCGGCGCCGATGCCAGCACTTCACCGTCCTGCCCGACCGCCTGCCATTGCCCGTCAACGCGCGCGATTGCAGCAACCCGGCAGCCGAAACGTGCCGTCACCGCAGCGCCCGCTTGCGCCAGCTGCGCCGCGCAGATGTCCGGCGGCGCCAGCCAGCCGCCTTGCGGGAACCACAGGCCGCCACGCGGCACGCCGGCATGGTGGGCCGCTGCCGCCTCTTCAGCGCGCATCCAGCGCACGAATCCTTCCGGCAAGCCCAGCGCCGCCAGCGCGGCGCGCTGGGCCTCGCTTTCGGCTTCGTCCTCGCCGATCTGCAGCACGCCGCAGCCATGCCAGCCGACCGGATGGCCGGCCTCGGCCAGCGCCGCCCAGGCACGCAGCGCGTACTGGTTGCCGGCGCGCGACAGCCGCGACAGCAGGCTGTCGTCGGCGGACACGTGCGCATGCATGGCCGCCGCGCGGTGCGCCGAGGTCTGCCGCGCCGGCCCGTCATGGCCATCGAACAGCGTCACGCGCCAGCCGCGCGCGCCCAGCCGCTCGGTCACGGCGCAGCCGGCCAGGCCGGCGCCGATCACGATGGCATGGCGCTCGGCCCATTGCGCCGGCAGTGGCGGCGCATGGCGGCGCGCTTTCCATTGCGGGCGGAAGCGCGCGACGGTCATTTGCCACTTGCCGCCAAAGCCGGGCGCCTTGCTGACTTCGAAACCGACGTCCTTGAGCCCGCGCCGCACGAAGCCCGCGGCCGCCCACGTGGCCAGCCTGGCGCCTGGCCGGGCCAGCCGCGCCAGTCCGCGGAACACCTGCGGCGACCACATCTCCGTATTGCGCGCCGGCGCGAAACCGTCCAGGTAGAAGGCATCGACGCCGGCCGCCAGCAGCGGCAGCATCTGCTCGATATCGCCCAGCGCCAGCGTCAGCACCACGCGCCCGCCGTCGAAGGCCAGGCGGTGCAGGCCCGGCAGCGCCAGCGGCCATTGCGCCTGTAACGCCTGCGCCAGCGGCTGCAGCCCGTCCAGCCCGGCGTGCAACTGCGCCAGCCCTTCGCGGGTGAACGGGTGCTTTTCGATCGAGACGAAATGCAGCGATCCGCAGCGCTGGGGATCATCGCGCCACGCCTGCCAGGTCGCCAGGAAATTCAGCCCCAGGCCGAAGCCGGTCTCGACGATGACGAACTGGCGCTGGCCGGCCCACGCCTGCGGCAGGCCGTTGCCGCCCAGGAAGACATAGGCGGCCTGCGCCAGCCCGCCTTCGGTGCTGTGGTAGACGTCGTCGTAGCGGGGCGAATACGGGATGCCTTCGGCAGACAGGATGGACTCGGCGGGCTCTAATGCGCGCGGCATGGGACAGGAAACTCGGCGAAAAGCAAAATGCCAGGGCGGATTCGCCGGGGCGTGGGAGCGGGGTTGGCCGGGGTTGGCAATTCGCGCCGGATGGTAGCATAGCGGCCTTCCCGCAGACCGCACCGCCCTGCCCCTTGATCTGCGCCGCCCAGGCGCCCCGCTCCACATGCTCAGCTACCGTCACGCCTTCCACGCCGGCAACCATGCCGATGTCCTCAAACACGCCATCGTGGTGCAACTGCTCGATCACCTGGCGCAGAAGGACAAGGCGTTCTGGTATATCGACACCCATGCCGGCGCCGGCCTCTATGCGCTGGACCACGCCTACGCGCAGAAGAAGGCCGAATTCGAAACCGGCATCGCGCCGCTGTGGCGCGCCGCCGCCAGCGGCACCCAGCTGCCGGCGATGCTGGACGAATACCTGGACCAGGTGCGCGCGCTCAACCCGGACGGCAACCTGCGCCACTACCCCGGCTCGCCCTGGCTGGCCTGGCAGATGCTGCGCGAGCACGACCGGCTGAGGCTGTTCGAGCTGCACAGCACCGAGATCCAGGTGCTGCGCGACAACTTCCGCGGCGCCGGGCGCCGCGTCATGCTGTACGACGGCGACGGCTTCGGCGGCATCAAGGCCATCCTACCCCCGCCGCCGCGCCGCGCGCTTGTGCTGGTCGACCCCTCCTACGAGGACAAGCAGGACTACGCCCGCACCGTGCAGACCATCCGTGACGGGCTGGAGCGCTTTGCCACCGGCGTCTATGCGGTCTGGTACCCGCAGGTGCAGCGGCGTGAATCGGTGCAGCTGCCGGTGCAGCTCAAGGGCCTGCCGCTCAAGAGCTGGCTGCACGTGACCCTGACCGTCAGGCATCCGGTCGAGGGCGGCCTGGGCCTGCACGGCAGCGGCATGTTCATCGTCAACCCGCCGTGGCGGCTGAAGGAATCGCTGCAGCAGGCCATGCCGGTGCTAACCGACCTGCTTGGCCAGGACGACGGCGCAAGGTTCACGCTCGAAGCCGAGGAGAGCTGAGGCGGCGCACCAGCCAGTCCAGCGCCATGCCCGCGGCCAGGCCGACGCTGTCGGCCAGCAGGTCGAGCCAGTCGGCCTCGCGGTAGCCGGTCTGCCCCTGCAGCAGTTCGATCAGCCCGCCGTACGCCACCAGCCCCAGCAAGACGGCCCAGCCACGGCCGGTGTAGGCGCGCCGGCCCAGCACGCCCAGCACCGCGAACGCCAGCATATGGTTGGACTTGTCCCAGCCGGTGGTCGGCAGGGGCTGCGTCGGCGGCATCAGCGAAAGCGCCAGCACCGCGGCCGCGCAGCCCCAGAACAGCAGGCGCCAGCGCAGCGGGGTCAGGGTCGGGAAGGCAATCATCGGCATGTGTGCGGCATCTGGAAAGCCGACAATATAGCCCTGCCGCCTGCCGCCGCCACCGCAGCGCCCGGCAGGGCTGGATTCCCCCCGCGCCTTGCGCTACAATCCGCAGCCTCGTTGCACCGCAGGTGCGAGCCATGCCGACACCACGGTTCGGCGGCCAGTGCCGGCAGCAGCGGACAGGTGAAAGGCGGGCAGTTCCAGCCGCCTTTTTTGCTTTCCTGTCCGGCGCAAGCCAGCGAGCATCGCGGCCGCCCGCCCGGGCAGCGCCGCAAGGACCGCGAGGGTGGCGAAATTGGTAGACGCACCAGGTTTAGGTCCTGACGCCAGCAATGGTGTAGGGGTTCGAGTCCCCTCCCTCGCACCATCCGCCCTTCAAGTGGCGGACTGACAACTTCCGTTTTCAAATCCCCTTCGGCCCGCTTCTCCAGCCAGGCACTCCCACGCCGCGGCACTTTCCAGTCTGCGCCAGCGACGCTATCATTTCGTCATCGTATCGATAATCGATACATTCGTATATTGGTGCAATACTCATTCATCGTGGTGCAGCCATCCCGCGGATGGTGCCGCCCGGCCTCTCGCCCGCCGACGCAACTATGCCGTCAAAACCTGTCCCGCTACCCACGCCCGACCGCGACAACCCGCTCTTCAACCAGTCGCTGGAAAAAGGCCTCGAAGTCCTGCGCGCCTTCAACGGCGTGCACCGCACGCTGACCCTGTCGGAGCTGGCCGCGCTGACCGGCATGAACAAGAGCTCGGCGCAGCGCACCATCCATACGCTGGAAGCGCTGGGCTATGTCGACAAGCACCCGCAGACGCGCCGCTTCCGGCTGACGCCGCGGGTGATGGAGATCGGCTACAACTACCTGGCGGCCGACGCGCTGATCCCGGTGGCCAGCCCCTACCTGTCGCAGCTGGCCGCAGCCAGCGGCGAGACCGCCAACCTGACCGAGCCGGTCGGGCTGGACATGGTCTACGTGGCCCAGTTGATGACCGCCAAACACATGCCGGTGCTGACGCCGGTGGGCATGCGCATCCCGATGTACTGCACCAGCTCCGGCCGGGCCTACCTCAGCACGCTGCCCGACGAACAGGTGCTGGCGATGCTGGAGCAGTCGGCGCGCGTGGCGCGCACGCCCGCGACGCTGACCGGCGTGGATGCGATCTTCGAGCGCGTGGCAGCGTGCCGACGGCTGGGCTACGCCAGCAATGAAGAGGAACTGTTCATCGGCGACATGGGCCTGGCCGCGCCCATCGTCAACAGCCGTGGCGTGGCGGTCGGCGCGGTGCACGTGTCGCCGCCGGCCAGCCGCTGGAGCATGGCCGAGGCGCAGAAAAAGCTGGCGCCGCTGGTGATGGAATGCGCGCGGGCGATCTCGTGCTCCATCGCCCACTGAGGCCCGGCACCGCGAACGCCGGCCAACGTGCGCAGGGGTGGTAGAACACCTGAGTGCCAGTGCCTTTCGCGGACCCTTGCCGCGATCTATGCTGAAGGTGTCTGGGCGGCACCGCGCCGGTCCGGCATCGTTATCTCAGCCCTGATCGGAGGGCATATGAAATTCCCCGCTTTGCTGTTGGCAGCGTCGATGACCGCTGGCTGGTCATCGTTTGCACAGGCCGCCGGATGCCAGTACGACATGCAGTGCAAAGGAGAGCGGATCTGCCAGCAAGGGCAGTGCGTCTTTCCTGACGCGGAAGAAACCGCGGAAGCCGGTGGGCCGGCGCCGCTGTCGGCGACCAAGCGCACGCCGGCCCCACCACCACCCCGTGGGTGCTGCACCGTGGCAGGCAAGCTGAAGCTGTCACCGGCCGCGGCCGCGGATACCAGCCTGGCGAGCGGCGATGCGTGCCAGGGGCTGACCGCCTCCGGCAAGCCGGTTCCCGGCACGATCTGCAACTAGCCCCGGATCTGGCGCAGGCGCCCTAGCGCGCGTGCGCCAGCATGGCCTGCAGCAGCACGTTGGCGCCCGCCTCGATGTGCTCGGGCAGCGCGTCTTCAAGCTCGTTATGGCTGATGCCGTCCTTGCACGGCACGAAGATCATGCCGGTGGGCGCGCGCCGCGCGACGTAGACCGCGTCGTGGCCGGCGCCGCTGACCACGTCCATATGCGGCAGGCCCAGCACCGAGGCCGCGCGCCGCACGCTGTCCACGCATTCGGGCGCGAACACGCACGGCTCGAACTTCACCACCTGGCGGATTTCGACCTCCACGCCGGCAGCCAGGGCAATGCCTTCGAATGCCGCCTGCATGGCCGCGTGCATGCGGTCCAGGCCAGCCTGCGACAGGTTGCGGAAGTCGACCGAGAAATCGACCCGGCCCGGAATCACGTTGCGCGAGTTCGGCGTGACCTGCAGATAGCCGACCGTGCCGCGCCCGTGCGGCGCCTCGTCGCGCGCGATCTGGTTGACCGCCTCGACCATGCGCGCGGCCGCCAGCATCGCGTCGTGGCGCAGCGCCAGCGGCGTCGGGCCGGCGTGCGCGTCCATGCCGGTCACGGTCACGTCGTACCACTGCTGGCCCAGCGCGCCCGAGACCACGCCGATCGGCAGGCCGGCCGCCTCCAGCACCGGCCCCTGCTCGATATGCGCCTCGAAGTAGGCCGCGAACATGCCGCCCGGCACCGCGCCCGCCGGCTGCGCGCCGCGGTAGCCGATGGCCGCCAGCGCGTCGCCCACGCTGACGCCATCCACATCGGCCTGCGCGCGCGCAAAGGCCGCGTCGAATTCTCCGGCGAACACGCCCGAGCCCATCATCACCGGCGTGAAGCGCGTGCCCTCCTCGTTGGTCCAGAACGCAACCTCCAGCGGCGCGCGCGTGACGATGCCCAGGTCGTCGAGCGTGCGCATGACCTCCAGGCCGGCCAGCACACCGAAGTTGCCGTCGAACTTGCCGCCTGAGGGCTGGGTGTCGATATGGCTGCCGGTGGCCACGGCACGCGCGTCGGGGGCGCTGCCGGCGCGGCGCGCGAAGACGTTGCCGATCTCGTCGACGCGCACGTCGAGCCCGGCCTCGCGGCACCACTGCACCACCAGGTCGCGCCCCTTGCGGTCGGCTTCGGTCAGCGCGATGCGGCACACGCCGCCCCTGGGCGTGGCGCCGATCGCGGCGAGGTCCATCAGCGATTGCCACAGGCGGGCGCCATTGATGCGGGGAAGGTGTAGCTGGTCCATGTCTGGTTGCGGGTGGGGTGGAGGGAGAGGAAACGGCAGCAGGTTCAGCAAGAAGCAGACCACCATCGCCCGCGCTTCGGCCCGGGTTCCCGGCCCTGCCACCGTGGCACATGACTTGCTTTGCAGACATCCGTCCCCTCAAGCCAACCCAGGAGCAAGCCTGTGCACCACGATCCCTCCCTTCTCGCGAAAGGTCTCAAGTCAGCTGCCTCGGTCATGAGCGCCGCCGTGCTGGCGCTGCTCGCGCTGCCCGGTGCCGCCCATGCCGACAAGGTGCTGCGCATCGGCATGACCGCCGCCGACATCCCGCGCACGCTCGGCCAGCCCGACCAGGGCTTTGAGGGCAACCGCTTCTCCGGCATCCCGATGTACGACGGCCTCACCCAATGGGACCTGTCCAGGGGCAACGGCCCCAGCCTGCTGATCCCGGGCCTGGCCACCGAATGGAAGGTCGACGCCGCCGACAAGACCAGATGGGTGTTCAAGCTGCGCCCCGGCGTCAAATTCCACGACGGCACCCCATTCAACGCCGACGCCGTGGTCTGGAACGTCGGCAAAGTGCTGGACAAGACCGCCAGGCAGTTCGATCCCAGCCAGGTCGGCGTAACCGCCTCGCGCATGCCGACGCTGCGCACGGCAAAAAAGATCGACGACCTCACCGTCGAGCTGGTCACCTCCGAGCCGGATTCGTTCCTGCCCTACAACCTGACCAACCTGTTCATGGCCTCGCCCACGCAGTGGGAGAAGAAGTTCGCCGCGGTGCCGGCCTCGGTCACCGATCCGGTCGAGCGCTCCAAGCAGGCCTGGGTCGCGTTTGCCGCCGACGCCGCCGGCACCGGGCCGTTCAGGATGAGCCGCTTGGTGCCGCGCGAGCGCCTGGAAGTGGTGCGCAATGCGCAATACTGGGACGCGAAGCGCGTGCCAAAGATCGACAAGGTGGTGATGGTGCCGATGCCCGAGGCCAACGCCCGCACCGCCGCGCTGCTGTCGGGCCAGGTCGACTGGATCGAAGCCCCGGCGCCCGACGCCATCGCCCAGATCAAGAGCCGCGGCTTCCAGGTCTACGCCAACGCGCAGCCGCATATGTGGCCGTGGCAGCTGTCGTTCGCGCCCGGCTCGCCGTGGCTGGACAAGCGCGTGCGCCAGGCCGCCAACCTGTGCGTCAACCGCAGCGGCCTGAAGACCCTGCTGGGCGGCTACATGGCCGAGGCCAAGGGCATCGTCGAGACCGGCAATCCGTGGTGGGGCAATCCGAAGTTCGATATCAAGTACGACCCGGCCGCGGCGAAGAAGCTGATGCAGGAGGCCGGCTACTCGGCCGCCAAACCGGTCAAGGTCAAGGTGCAGGTGTCGGCGTCGGGCTCCGGCCAGATGCAGCCGCTGCCGATGAACGAGTACGTGCAGCAGAACCTGAAGGAGTGCTTTATCGACGTCGATTTCGACGTGGTCGAGTGGAACACGCTCTTCACCAACTGGCGCGTCGGCGCCAAGGACGCCAGCGCGCACGGCGCCAACGCCATCAACGTCAGCTTTGCGGCAATGGACCCGTTCTTCGCCATGGTCCGCTTCGTCAGCACCAAGACCCAGCCGCCGGTCTCGAACAACTGGGGCTACTTCGGCAATGCCGAGTTCGACAAGCTGATCGAGAACGCGCGCACCTCGTTTGACGAGAAATCGCGCGACGCGGCGCTGGCCAGGCTGCATGCACGCATCGTCGAGGAATCGCCGTTCGTGCTGATCGCGCATGACGTCGGCCCGCGCGCGATCTCGAAGAAGGTCAAGGGCGTGGTGCAGCCGCAGAGCTGGTTTATCGATATCGCGACAATGTCGATGGACTGATCCCGGCCGCGCCCGACGGACGCCGCGCGGCAGCCCCGCCGCCGCGCGGCCCGGCAGTCCCGCCCGGTCTTTCCCGCGTGCCGCGCACCGCGCACGCACGCCCCCAACTTGCCGGATCCCCCCATGCAATACCTGTTCCGCCGCATCCTCTATGCCATCCCCATCCTGCTCGGGGTGGCGCTGCTGTGCTTCTCGCTGGTTCATATCGCCCCCGGCGATCCGCTGGTGTCGGTGCTGCCGCCCGACGCCTCGGAAGACCTGCGCCGCCAGCTGACCGCGCTCTACGGCTTCGACAAGCCCTTCCTGGAGCAATTCCTGCACTGGCTGGGCCGCGCGCTGCAGGGCGACCTGGGCACTTCGATCGCCACCAGCCGGCCGGTGATGGCCGAAGTCGGCGCAGCCGTGGTCAATTCCCTGCGCCTGGCCACCGTGGCCACGCTGATCGGCTTCAGCTTCGGCTGCCTGTTCGGCTTTGTCGCCGGCTACCTGCGCGATTCCGTGGCCGACCGCACCGCGTCGCTGCTGTCGGTGCTGGGCGTCAGCATCCCGCACTACTGGCTGGGGATGGTGCTGGTGATCGCGTTCTCGGTGCTGCTGGGCTGGCTGCCGGCCACCGGCGCCGGGCCGGGCGGTTCGGGCGACTGGGCCTGGGACTGGGAGCACATGCAGTACATGCTGCTGCCGGCAGTGACCATGTCGGTGATCCCGATGGGCATCGTGGCGCGCACGGTGCGCGCGCTGGTGGCTGAGATCCTGGCCAACGAGTTCATCGTCGGCCTGCGCGCGCGCGGCCTGTCGGACCTGGCCGTGTTCCGCCACGTGCTCAAGAACGTGGCGCCGACCGCGCTGTCGGTGATGGGCCTGCAGCTGGGCTACCTGCTGGGCGGCTCGATCCTGATCGAGACCGTGTTCTCATGGCCCGGCACCGGCTTCCTGCTCAACGCCGCTATCTTCCAGCGCGACTTCCCGCTGCTGCAGGGGACCATCCTGGTGCTGGCTGTGTTCTTCGTGCTGCTCAACCTGCTGGTCGATGCGCTGCAGACGCTGTTCGATCCGCGCATCCAGCGCAACTGAGGAGGCCGACATGGACATGACCCTCGACCCATCACCGGCCGCCGCTGCGGTGCAGCGCTCGCCCGGCTACTGGACCACGGTCGGCCGGCGCCTGCTGCGCAACAGGCTGGCCATGCTGGCCGCGCTGGTGCTGCTGGGGCTGGTGCTGATGGCGCTGTTCGCCCCGGCACTGATGCCCGCCGATCCGTACGCGGCATCGATCCTCAAGCGCCTCAAGCCGATCGGCACCGAGCACTTCCCGCTGGGCACCGACGAGCTGGGACGCGACATGCTGTCGCGGCTGATGCTGGGCGCGCGGCTGTCGCTGTTCATGGGCATCACGCCGGTGCTGCTGGCCTTTGTCATCGGCAGCGCACTCGGCATCGTCGCCGGCTATGCCGGCGGCTGGACCAACACCGTGATCATGCGGCTCACCGACATCCTGTACGCCTTCCCGTCGGTGCTGCTGGCGATCGCGCTGTCAGGCACGCTGGGCGCGGGCGTGGGCAATGCGCTGCTGTCGCTGACCATCGTCTTTATCCCGCAGATCGTGCGCGTGGCCGAAAGCGTGACCACCCAGGTGCGCAACCGCGAGTTTGTCGACGCGGCGCGTGCTTCCGGGGCGTCGTCGCTGACCATCGTGCGCGCCCATGTGCTCAACAACGTGCTTGGGCCGATCTTCGTCTATGCCACCAGCCTGATCTCGGTGTCGATGATCCTGGCCTCGGGCCTGTCCTTCCTCGGCCTGGGCGTCAAGCCGCCCGAGCCGGAGTGGGGCCTGATGCTCAACACGCTGCGCACGGCCATCTATACCCAGCCGTGGGTTGCCGCCCTGCCCGGCGCCATGATCTTCCTGACCTCGGTCTCGTTCAACCTGCTGGCCGACGGCATCCGCTCGGCCATGGAAATCAAGGACTGAACCATGCCAGCACTGATGCAGGCCCCTTCCCCACAGGCCGGCCGCGATGTCGGCGGCCCGGCGCAGCCGCTGGTGATCGCCCACCAGCTGGTCAAGCACTTCCCCATCAAGTCCGGCCTGCCCGGCCTGCGCGCGCGTGCCGCGTCGGTGCGCGCGGTCGATGGCGTCAGCTTCGACGTGCTCAAGGGCGAGACCCTGGGGGTGGTCGGCGAGTCCGGCTGCGGCAAGTCCACCACCGCGCGGCTGCTGATGCAGCTGACGCAGCAGGACAGCGGCGAGCTGATCTTCGACGCGCAGGGCGTGGGCTCGGCCCAGCTGCCGATGAAGCAGTTCCGCAGCCAGGTGCAGATGGTGTTCCAGGACAGCTATTCGTCGCTGAACCCGCGCCTGACCATCGAGGCGTCGATCGCCTTCACGCCACGCGTCCATGGCGTGCCGGCGCGCGAAGCCACCGAGCGCGCCCGCTACCTGCTGCAGCGCGTCGGGCTGGACCCGGCGCGCTTTGCCGGGCGCTACCCGCACGAGCTGTCCGGCGGGCAGCGCCAGCGCGTCAACATTGCCCGCGCGCTGGCGCTGCGCCCGCGGCTGGTGATCCTGGACGAGGCGGTCTCGGCACTGGACAAGTCGGTGGAGGCGCAGGTGCTGAACCTGCTGCTGGACCTGAAGGCCGAGTTCGACCTGACCTACGTCTTCATCAGCCACGACCTCAACGTGATCCGCTACCTGTGCGACCGCGTGATGGTGATGTACCTGGGCAAGGTGGTGGAGATCGCGGATACCGAGACCCTTTATCGCCACCCGGCGCACCCGTACACGCGCGCGCTGCTGAAGTCGATGCCGTCGCTGGACCCGGACCACCGCACCGCGGTCGCGCCGCTGGCGGGCGACCCGCCCAATCCGATCAACCCGCCGCCCGGCTGCAGCTTCCATCCGCGGTGCGCCATGGCGCAGGACGTGTGCGCGCGGCGCGAGCCGCAGCTGACCGACCTGGTGGCCGGGCATCCGGTCGCCTGTCTGCTGGCCACCGCGCCCTGAGGAGCCCACCATGTCCACCACCCCACAAAGCACACCTGGCGCGCCGATGATTTCGGTGCGGGACCTGCACGTCACCTTCTCCGGCGGCGGCAAGACCATCCGCGCCGTCAACGGCGTCTCGCTCGAAGTGGGCGCAGGCGAAGCGGTGGCGCTGATCGGCGAATCCGGCTCGGGCAAGAGCGTCACGCTGCGCGCGCTGATGCGCCTGCACCCGCCGCGCCGCACCCGCATGGAGGGCCGGATCCGCGTCGACGGCGCCGACGTGATGGCGCTCGACCAGCGCGCGCTGGCCCGGCTGCGCGGCGGCACCATGGCGATGGTGTTCCAGGAGCCGCTGCTGGCGCTGGACCCGGTCTACACCGTCGGCCAGCAGATCGTCGAATGCATCCGCACCCACGACAAGGTCTCGGCCGCCGAGGCGCGCGAGCGCGCGCTACAGGCGCTCGAGTCCGTGCGCATTCCCAGCCCGGAGCGACGGCTGGCAGCGTACCCGCACGAGATGTCGGGCGGCATGCGCCAGCGCGCGATGATCGCGCTGGCACTGTCGGCGCGGCCCAGGATCCTGCTCGCCGACGAGCCCACCACCGCGCTGGACGCCACCGTGCAGATCCAGGTGCTGATCCTGCTGCGCGAGCTGCAGCGCGAACTGGGGCTGTCCATCGTCTTCGTCACCCACGATATCGGCGCGGCGGTGGAGATCGCCGACCGCGTCGCGGTGATGTACGGCGGGCGCATTGTCGAGGAAGGCCCGATCCGCACCCTGCTGCGCGCGGCGCGCCACCCCTACACCATCGCCCTGCTGCAAAGCCGGCAGCATGGCATGGACCGTGGCCAGCGGCTGCAGGCCATCGGCGGCGCCCCGCCCGACCTGGCCGCGCTGCCGCCGGGCTGCACCTTCGCGCCACGCTGCCCGCATGCGCGCCCGCAATGCCTGGCCGAGGTGCCGCAGGCGGTCACCGTCGGCACCGGCCACCGCGTCAGCTGCGTGCTGGCCGCCGAGCCCGCCGTGGCCACCGCGGCATAAGCCCCATCCCAGAACCCCAACATATTCCAGGCCCCCCATGACGCTTGCCACCCATCCTGCCCGTGCCTTCATGCCGTACCCCCAGGTTGCCGTCCCGCACGCCGCCAGCGGCCCGCTGCAGGGCCTTAGCTTTGCCGTGAAGGACCTGTTCGATGTAGCGGGCTATCCGACCGGCGGCGGCAATCCGCACGTGCTGGCGCGCTCGGGCATCAAGGCCGCGACCGCGCCGGCGGTGCAGCGGCTGCTGGATGCCGGCGCCGCCTTCGTCGGCAAGACCCACACTGACGAGCTGGCCTTCTCCATGAACGGCCAGAACGCCCACTACGGGCGCCCGGTCAACGGCGCGGCGCCGGACCGCATCACCGGCGGCTCGTCGTCGGGCTCGGCCTCGGCGGTATCGAACGGCTTGTGTGACTTCGCGCTGGGCTCCGACACCGGCGGCTCGGTGCGTGCGCCGGCCAGCCATTGCGGCCTGTTCGGCATCCGTCCCACGCACGGGCGAATTTCGCTGGAGCGCTGCCTGCCGCTGTCCGAGAGCCTGGACACCTGCGGCTTTTTCGCGAGCGACATCGGCACCTTCGCGCGCGTGGCCGAGGTGCTGTTCGGCGCGGACCCGGCGCCGCTGCCGGCCGCGCCGCGGCTGCTAGTTGCCACCGACCTGTTCGGCCAGCCCACCCCGGAAGCCCGCGGCGCGCTGGCACCGGCCGTCGCCCGGATCGAAGCCGCGCTGGGCCGGGCCGCGCCAGTCACCGTGGCCGACCGGCCGCTGTCCGAGCTGTGGTGGGCGTTCCGCTACGTGCAGGGCTGGGAGGCGTGGCACAGCGACGGCGAACTGATCGAGCAACACGGGCTGGAGCTGGGTGCCGATGTCGCGGCACGCTTCGCCTTCTCGAAGGCCGTCACCCGCAGCCAGTTCGACGAAGCCAGTGCCGTGCGCCGCGACTTCACCGCGCACGTGGGCCGGCTGCTGGGGCAGGACGGCGTGCTGGTGCTGCCGACCATGCCCGATATCGCGCCGCTGCGCGCCGAGCCGGTCGAATCGCTGGAGACCTACCGCAACCTCGCCTCCCAGACGCTGTGCCTGACGCCGCTGAGCGGCTTCCCGCAGCTGAACCTGCCGCTGGCCCGCCGCGACGGCGCACCGCTCGGCATCTCGCTGCTGGGGCCGGCGGGCAGCGACCGCAGCCTGGTGGCACTGGCGGAGCGGATCATGGCGCACCAGGCCTGAACCACTAAGGCAAACGGCACGCGGGTGGGCGCCCGGCGCCCCACCCGCGTCAGGTGGCCCGCCATCTGAAGACGCCGCCGGCCAGCCCGGCGCTCCTACAATGCTGCCATCGCATTGGTCCGCCGGCCCGCGCCGCACGGACAAGAGGAGCCCAGCATGTCCCCGGCCGGAGCCGCGCCAGCAGAATCCGCCCGCCAGTCCGCCACACCTGCCTTCGCGGTCACGCCGACCAAGCTGGTGCCGCCCCGCGGCGCCCGCCCGCTGATGCCGCGCGACACCCTGCTCGCGCGCCTGGCCGAGGCGCGGCGCCAGCGCTGCGTGGTGATCCAGGGGCCGGCCGGCTGCGCCAAGACCAGCACGCTGGCGGCGTGGCGCCAGGCCCTGCTGACGCTGGACTTCGACGTCGCCTGGCTGTCGCTCGCCCCGGAAGACAACAGCGTCGCGGCCTTCTTCAACGGCCTGGTCGCCAGCCTGGCCACCGTGGATCCGGCCATCGTGCGCGATGCCTGGGTGCTGATGGGCCGCGACGGCCACCAGTCCGCGGTCGAGCACTGGGTGATCACGCTGGTGCGGGCCATCGGCGCACGCCGGCGCGAACTGGTGCTGATGCTCGACGACGTCCATCACCTGGACGACCCCGGCGTGGTGCTGGCGCTGCGCTGGCTGCTCGACTACGCGCCGCCGCAACTGCACGTGGTGCTGGCCTCGCGCACCGCGCCGCCGCTGTCGCTGGCGCGGCTGCGCACGCAGGGGCTGCTGTCGTCATTCGGGCTGGCCGACCTGCGCTTCTCGGCACAGGAATCCGCCCGTTTCCTGCAGGAACAACTGGGCCACGTCGACGCCCGCGATGCCGGCCGGCTGCATGAACTCACCGACGGCTGGGCCGCCGGCCTGCAGCTCTTTGCCATCGACCTGAAGGGCAAGCGCGGCGGATCGTACAACCCGGTCCAGGTGCGCGACGCACAGACCTTTGCCAGCTATTTCGAGCGCGAGGTGCTGGTGCGGCTGACGCCGGACGACCTCGGCCTGCTCACCCGCATGGCGCTGTGCCACCGCTTTTGCGGCGCGCTGTGCGCCACCCTGCTGGGCCGGCCCGAAGCCGCCGCCGAGATCACCGTGCGGCTGGCGCACCTGGCGCGCGACGACCTGTTCATCGCGCAGATCGGCAGCGACAGCCATGGCGAAGCCTGGTACCGCCTGCACCCGCTGTTGCGCGAAGTGCTGCTGGGGCGCCTCGGCGGGCTGCCGCAGGGCACGCAGGCGGCGATGCACGCAGCGGCCTGGCAGTGGTTCAACGCGCATGGCCACGTCGACGAGGCCGTGCGGCACGCGGTGCTGGCCGGGGACAGCGCGGCCGCCGCCGACATGGTGCACGGCCGCGCGCATAGCCTGCTCGCGCGCGGCGAACTCAGCAAGCTGGCCGCGCTGGTGCGGCAACTGCCGGCGGAACAGATACGGGCCCGCTTCGGCCTGCTGCTGGTCCAGGCCCATCTGCAGATGTATGCCGGCGACTCCGACGGGCTGCAAGACAGCCTGCAGCGGATGCAGGCCCAGGCCGGGCGGCTGGGCCCGCGCGAGCACTATGCGCTGGCGATATTGCAAGGCAGCATGGCGCTGCTGCGCGACGACTCCGATGCCGTCGCCAACCTGCTGCCGGCGCTGCAGCGCGTGCCCGCCGGCGCGGACGACTTCACCCTGACCGGGCGCGGCAACATCCTGTCGTGGATGCATATCTACCGCGGCGAATACGACCAGGCGCGGCGCGTGATCGAGGACGGCGCGCCCTGCGACGGCGCGCCGCGCGGCACGCTGCTGGGCCGCTGCATGGGCGGCATGACGCACGCCGTCGAGGGCCAGGTGCTGGTGGCCGAACGCGTGCTGCATGACGTGCTAGCCGATGCCGAGCAGCGTGGCGCCGCCTGCGCCGGCGTGGCCTGCATGGCGGCCGCGCTGCTGGGCGAGACCCTGTACGAACTCAACGATGTCGAGGCTGCCGCCAGCCTGCTTGATGCCCGCATCGACGTGCTGGTGCGCATCTCGATCCCCGACACCGTGCTGCGCGCGCTGCTGGCGCTGTCCTGCAGCCGCTGGCACGCCGGCGACCACGCCGGTGCGCTGGCGTGCCTGGACCGGCTGGAGCGCTACGGGCAGCGCCACCGAGTCGACCGCCTGGTGGCCGGGGCCCTGTCACTGCGCTCGCGCCGGCTGCTGGAAGACGGCCATGTCGACGCCGCCGACGACGCGCTGCTGCGGCTGGAAGCGCTGGCGGCCCGGCATGCCGGCGCGGTGCGCAGCACCGCCTGGGAAGTGCGGGTCCACGCCGACCTGGCCCGCATCGGCATGTGCCTGCACCACAACGATTTCGACGGCGCGCTGGCGCGCCTGGAGCCGCTGGCGGCGCTGTCCGAGGCCGGCGGGCGCTGGTCCCGCGTGGCCACCTTGCGCGTGCTGATGGCGCAGGCCCACCGGGGCCGCCGCGATCCCGCCGCCGCGCGCCGGCAACTGCTCGACGGGCTGCGCATCGGCCACCGCCACGGGCTGGTGCGCAGCCTGCTCGACGCCTCGCCGCAGGTGCCGGCCATGCTGGCGGTGCTGGCCGGCGATGACAGCCTGGACCCGGTACTGGCGTTCTACGCGCAGCGCCTGGCCGACGCCGCCGGTCCGGGCGCGTCCGCCAGTCCCGCTCCCTCGCCGGCCCCGGCCGCCCAACTCGCGCGCCTGGCCACCCTCAGCGAGCGCGAGCAGGAGGTGCTGGGCCTGCTGGCGCAGGCCATGCCGAACAAGAAGATCGCGCGCATCCTCAACGTGTCGCTCGACACGGTCAAGTGGCACCTGCGCAATGTCTACGCCAAGCTGGGAGTCACCGGACGTGACCAAGCCGTGGCCCGGCTGCGCGACGCCGGCGCCCTGCCCACCCCCTGATCTACTCCACCTACACCACCGGTGTAGGGACTTCCCACCCGCCCCCGGCCACACTGGATCCAACGAGGCAGCGACACCGCTGCCGTCCACCAGTCAGACCGGGAGCCATCGATGGAAATCATCCGCAACGTCTATCGCGAAGACCACGAGATGTTCAGGGAAACCGCGCGCCGCTTCTTCGAGCGCGAATGCCTGCCGCGCCAGGCCGCCTGGGACCAGGCCGGCTGCGTCGACCGCGAGACCTGGCTCAAGGCCGGCCGCGAAGGCCTGCTGTGCGTCACAGTGCCCGAGGAATACGGCGGCGGCGGCGGCGATTTCGGCCACTCCGCCGTGCTGGCCGAGGAATATCACCGTTCCGGCATTTCCGGCCCGAGCTTCTCGGTGCATTCGGACATCACCGCACCCTACATCGTGCGCCTGGGCACCGAGGAACAGAAGCGCAAGTGGCTGCCCGGGATCTGCCGCGGCGAGAAGATCCTGGCCATCGCCATGACCGAGCCCGGCAGCGGCTCCGACCTGAAGTCGATCCGTACCAGCGCCGTACGCGACGGCGACGAGTTCGTGATCAACGGCAGCAAGACCTTCATCTCCAATGGCCTGAATGCCGACCTGATCGTGGTGGTCTGCAAGACCGATCCGACTGCGGGCGCCAAGGGGGTGAGCCTGATCATGGTCGAGGCGGAGCGCGCGGGCTTTCGCCGCGGGCGCAAGCTGGAGAAGGTCGGCCAGCACGCCGCCGACACCGCCGAGCTGTTCTTCGACAACGTGCGCGTGCCGGTCACCAACCTGATCGGCAACGAGAACGGCGGCTTCATCCACCTGATGGAAGAGCTGCCGCAGGAACGTCTGATCATCGCCGCTTACTGCGCCGCCAAGCTGGAGCGCCAGCTTGAGCTGACGCTGCAGTACGTGAAGGAGCGCCGCGCCTTCAATCAGACCGTGTGGGACTTCCAGAACACCAAGTTCAAGCTGGCCGACGTCAAGGCCCAGGCCGTGGCGGTGCGCACCATGGTCGACTACTACATCGGCAAGCACATGGTGCAGAAGCTGTCGCTGCAGGAGGCGGCCATCGCCAAGCTGTACGCCACCGAGACCCTGTGGAAGTGCATCGACGACATGGTGCAGCTGCACGGCGGCTACGGCTACATGCTCGAGTACCCGATCGCGCGCGCCTTTGTCGACATGCGCGTGACCCGCATCTTCGGCGGCACCAGCGAAGTACTGCGCGACCTGATCGCACGCAAGCTCTGAGCCCCTTTTTCGAAACCTCCTTCAGGAATCCATCATGAGCGAGAAAGTCCTGGTTGCCGGCGTCGGCATGATCCCCTTCGCCAAGCCCGGCGCAAGCCTGAGCTACACCGAAATGGGCGCCGAAGCCACGCGCCGCGCGCTGGCGGACGCCGGCATCGGCTACGAGCAGGTGCAGCAGGCCTTTGCCGGCTATGTCTACGGCGACTCCACCTGCGGCCAGACCGCGCTGTATGAAGTCGGCATGACCGGCATCCCCATCATCAACGTCAACAACAACTGCTCGACCGGCTCGACCGCGCTCTACCTGGCGCGCAAGGCGATCGAGAGCGGTGATGCCGACTGCGTGCTGGCGCTGGGCTTCGAGCAGATGCAGGCAGGCGCGCTGAAGTCGCACTGGGATGACCGCCCCGTGACCCGCGCCCGCTTCCAGCCGATCATGCACGGGCTGACCGCCGACATGGCGCACCTGCCGCAGGCCCTGCGCACCTTCGGCGGCGCCGGCCGCGAGCATATGCAGCGCTACGGCACCCGCATGGAGACCTTTGCGGCGGTGCGCGCCAAGGCCAGCCGCCATGCCGCCAACAACCCGCTGGCGCTGTTCCGCAAGGTCGTCACCACCGAAGACGTGATGAACGACGTGGAACTGCTGCCGGGCGTGATGACGCGCCTGATGGCCTGCCCCCCGACCTGCGGCGGCGCGGCCGCAATCCTGGTGTCCGAGCGCTTTGCCCGCCAGCACGGCCTGCGCACCGGCGTGCAGATCGTGGCGCAGGCGCTCACCACCGATCCGCCCGCCTCGTTCGACCCGCCGTCCATGCTGAACTACGTCGGCACCCACATGACGCGCGCGGCGGCCAACAAGGTCTACGAGCACGCCGGCATCGGCCCCGAGGACGTCGATGTGTGCGAGCTGCACGACTGCTTCGCGCACAACGAGGTGATCTCGTACGAAGCCCTGGGCTTCTGCCCCGAAGGCGGCGCCGAGAAATTCGTCATGGACGGCGACAACACCTACGGCGGCAAGGTAGTGGTCAACCCGTCGGGCGGCCTGCTGTCCAAGGGGCACCCGCTGGGCGCCACCGGCCTAGCCCAGTGCTACGAACTGACGCACCAGCTGCGCGGCACCGCCGAGCATCGGCAGGTGGAAGGCGCAAAGCTGGCGCTGCAGCACAACCTCGGCCTCGGCGGCGCGTGCGTGGTGACGCTGTACGGCAAGTACTGAGCCCTGGACCGAACCCAAGCAATGACGTGGCGCGCCGGCAGCATCGTGCTGCCGGCAGTGCCCCGCAAGGAGACCGCCATGAAACGTTCCACGCTTTCCCGCCTGCTGGGCCTTGGCCTGGCCTGCGCGATGCTGCTGCCGGCGCTGCCGGCAAGCGCCGCCGACAACTTCCCCTCGCGTCCGCTGCGCTTTATCGTGCCCCTGACGCAGGGCAGCGGCTCAGACACCGTCACCCGCTTCGTCGCCGAGCTGGTGGGCAAGGACCTGGGCCAGCCGGCCGTGGTCGAGAACCGCCCCGGCGCCGACACCATCATCGCCGTGCAGAGCCTGCTCAACGCGCCGGCTGACGGCTACAGCATCCTGATGATCTCGCCCAGCGCCATGGTCATCAACCCGCTGGTCAACGACAAGCTGCCCTATGACCCACGCGATATCCGCCCGCTGGCTGCCGCGATCCGCGCTTCGGCGGTGCTGGTCACGGGCGCCAATTCGCCCTACAAGAGCGTTGCCGACGTCCTCGCCACCGCGCGCAGGAAGCCGCATACGGTCAGCCTGGCCAACTACAGCTACCACTATCGCCTGGGCGGGCTGCAGCTGCAGCAGATGGCCGGCATCGACCTGAACCACATTCCCTACAAGGGCGCGGCGCAGGTGCAGACCGACCTGATGGGTGGCGCGGTGGACCTGGCCCTGCTGGATGTCGGCGGCGCCCTGCCGCTGCTGCGCGCCGGCAAGCTGCGCCCGCTGGCCGTGACCACCCGCGCGCGCCACCCTGAACTGCCCGACGTGCCAACCGTGCGTGAAAGCGGCGTGGCCAACTATGAGCTGTCGGTGTGGATCGGCTTTGGCGTCAGCAGCAAGACGCCCGAGCCGATCGCGCAGAAGCTCGAGGCGTCGCTGCTGAAGGCGCTGGGCACGCCGGAATTCCGCAATTTCGCCGCGCGCACGGCCTATGCCGAAGTGCTGGCCGAGCCGGGCAAGCAGATGCGCGCCATGATCGCCTCGGAGCGGGTGCGCTACGGGGAACTGGTCAAGAACTACGACGTCAGCGCGCGCTGAAGGCGCCGCCCTGCACAACCCAGAAAACAGGATTCACCATGTCACAGCTTTGCAAGGACCGCGTTGCCGTCATCACCGGTGCCGGTCGCGGCATCGGGCGCGAATATGCGCTGGAGTTCGCCCGCCAGGGCGCGAAAGTGGTCGTCAACGATCTCGGCGGGCGCGGCGAAGGCGGCGGTGCCGCCAGCGGCCCGGCCCAGGAAGTGGTGGCCGAGATCCGCGCCGCCGGCGGCGAGGCCATCGCCAGCTTCGACGACGTGGCCGACTGGGCCGGCGCCGAGCGCATGATCCGCACCGCCATCGACACCTTCGGCGGCCTCGACGTACTGGTCAACAATGCCGGCATCCTGCGCGACCGCACCCTGGTCAACATGACCGAGGAGGACTGGGATTCAGTGATCCGCGTGCATATGCGCGGCACCTTTGCGCCGTCGCGGCACGCCGCCGCCTACTGGCGCGAGGAATCGAAGGCGGGGCGCCAGCGCGCCGCGCGCATGATCAACACCAGCTCGTCGTCCGGCCTGTACTGCAACGCCGGCCAGTCCAACTACGGCGCGGCCAAGGCCGGCATCGCCGCGATGTCGGTGATCGCCGCGCGCGAGCTGGACCGCTACGGCGTCACCGTCAACGCGATCTACCCGACCGCGATGAGCCGGCTGACCGAAGACATCTTCGCCAAGCGGCGCAACGAGTTCACCGCCGGCGCCGTGCCGGGCTTCGATCCGCTCGATGCCGGCAACGTGGCGCCGCTGGTGGCCTGGCTGGGCAGCGTCGAGTCCGGCGACGTCACCGGGCGCGTGTTCGGCGTGCGCGGCGGGCGCATCACGGTGGCCGAAGGCTGGCACGCCGGCCCGCGCATCGAGAAGTCAGGCCGCTGGGACGCCGCCGAGCTTGGCCAACTGATTCCCGCGCTGGTCCGCCAGGCCGCGGCCAATGCCGACACGTCGGGCGAGATCCCCGCCGCCTGATCACCGCACCGAGCACCGCACCATGACACCGACCCCCAAGTACCTGGGCGATCACGCCGCCCTGAACCCTGAGAAGCCCGCCGCCATCAACGGCACCACCGGCGAGGTCCTGAGCTACAGCGAGCTGGACCAGCGCTCGAACCGCTTTGCCCAGTACCTGTACGCGCTTGGCCTACGCCGCGGCGACCATATCGCGATGGTGCTCGAAAACAATATGCGCTGCTTTGAGCTGTGCTGGGCCGCGCTGCGTTCCGGGCTGCTGATCACCCCCGTCAACCGCTTCCTGACCGCGCCCGAAGCCGCCTACCTGATCGAGGACAGCAAGGCGCAGGTGGTGGTGACCTCCTACGCGATGCGCGAGCTGGCTGCCCAGTTGACGGACCTGATGCCGACCTGCCGCAGCCGGCTGATGGTGGACGGCACCATTCCCGGCTGGGACAGCTACGAAACGGCCATCGCCGCGCACCCGGCCGGGCGCCTGGCCGAAGAATGGATGGGCGCGACCATGATCTACAGCTCCGGCACCACCGGCCGGCCCAAGGGCATCGTGCGCGCGCAGCCGCAGGGCTATGTGACCGAAGGCTCGGGCTCGCCACGCCGGGCCCAGTTCGTTCGCTATGGTTTCGACGCCGATACCACCTACCTGTCGCCCGCGCCGCTGTACCACACCGCACCGCTCGGCTATGGGCTTGAGACCCAGTTCGGCGGCGGCACCGTGGTCTTCATGGAGAAGTTCGACGCGGTCGAGGCGCTGCGCATGATCGAGCGCTACCGCGTCACCCACAGCCAGTGGGTGCCGACCATGTTCATCCGCATGCTTAAACTGGAGCCGGCGCAGCGCGAGGCCTTCGACCTGTCCAGCCACCGCGTGGCGATCCACGCGGCAGCCCCCTGCCCGCAGGAAATCAAGCGCGAGATGATCGCCTGGTGGGGACCGATCGTGCACGAGTACTACGCCGCCACCGAAGGCAACGGCGTGGCCACGCTGAACACGGCGGAATGGCTGACGCACCCGGGCTCGGTCGGCAAGGCGCTGGTGGGCGTGCTGCATATCTGCGACGAGGACGGCAACGAACTGCCCTGCGGCGAAAGCGGGCTGGTCTACTTCGAGCGCGAAGCCCTGCCGTTCCACTACCACAACGATCCGGAGAAGACCCGCGCCGCGCAGCACCCGCGCCACCCCACCTGGACCTCGGTGGGCGATATCGGCCGGATGGATGAAGACGGCTACCTGTACCTGACCGACCGCAAGGCGTTCATGATCATCTCCGGCGGCGTCAACATCTACCCGCAGGCGATCGAGGACGCGCTGGTGGTGCATCCCAGCGTCGGCGACGCCGCCGTGATCGGCGTCCCCAATGCGGAGATGGGCGAAGAGGTCAAGGCCATCGTCGAACCGGCCGCGGGCATCGCGCCGTCCCCCGAACTTGCCGAGACCCTGCTCGAATACCTGCGCGGCAGGGTGGCGCGCTACATGGTGCCGCGCTCGATCGACTTCACCGACGCCATGCCGCGGCTGCCCACCGGCAAGCTGTACAAGCAGGCCCTGCGCGACCGCTACTGGAAAGCCCAATGACCGTGGCGGCAATGCATGCCGCCACCAAGGAGTACGACGTGAGCCAATTGCTGGACGCCTTCCGCCTGACCGCGCTGCCGCCCGCGGCGGAAACCTTGCGCGCCGAAGTCAGGCGCTTCCTGGCCGAGCACCTGCCAGCCGCCAGCGCCGATATCCGCGCGCGCTCGTGGATGGGTTTCGATGCCGATTTCAGCCGCCGGCTGGCGCAACGCGGCTGGGTTGGCGTGACGCTGCCGGCCAGCTATGGCGGCGCCGGCATGGATGCGTTCCACCGTTTCGTGCTGGTGGAAGAGCTGCTGGCCGCCGGCGCCCCGGTGGCCGCGCACTGGGTCGCCGACCGCCAGAGCGGCCCGCTGATCCTGAAGTACGGCACGCCGGCGCAGAAGGACTTCCACCTGCCGCGCATCTGCAACGGCAGCGCCTTCTTCTGCATCGGCATGAGCGAGCCAGACTCCGGCTCGGACCTGGCCAGCGTGCGCACCCGCGCCACGCGTTGCGATGGCGGCTGGCGCCTGAGCGGGCGCAAGATCTGGACCACCAACGCCCACCATTGCCACTACATGATCGCGCTGGTGCGCTCGTCGGGGGTGCCGGAAGACCGCCAGAAGGGGCTGTCGCAGTTCATCATCGACCTGGCCGCGCCCGGTGTCACGGTGCGCCCAATCGTCGACCTGACCGGCGACGCGCATTTCTCCGAGGTCACCTTCGACGACGTGTTCCTTCCCGACGACGCGCTGGTCGGCGAGGAAGGCGGCGGCTGGGAGCAGGTCACGGCGGAGCTGGCGTTCGAGCGCAGTGGGCCGGAGCGGCTCTATTCCAGCATCGTGCTGGTGGATCTCTGGGTGCAGGCGCTGCGCGCCGGCCAGCCCTCGGACGCCGATGCCGCCAATGCCGCACTGCTCGGCAGCTTCGTGACCCAGCTGGCCACGCTGCGCAGCCTGTCGGTGGCCGTGACCGCGCGCCTGGCGCGCGGCGAAAGCCCGGTGGTGGAAGCGGCACTGGTCAAGGACCTGGGCACGGATTTCGAGCAGTCCATCCCGGCCCTGCTCGAAGCCGTGACCAGCGCCGACCCCGGCGCGGCGCCGGACCCCGAGCTGTACCGCACGGTGGCTTTCCTGAGCCAGATCTCACCCACCTTCTCGCTGCGCGGCGGCACCCGCGAAGTGCTGCGCGGCATGATCGCCCGCGGCCTCGGCCTGCGCTGAGCCAACCAGACTTCCAGAGAGACGACATGTTTACCGAAGCCATCGAAGACATCCTGCGCGATCACGCCACCCCGGCCGCGCTGCGCGCCATCGAGGGCGGTGCGTCACCCGCGCCGCTGTGGGCGGCACTGGCCGATACCGGCTTCCTGGAGCTGATGGCGCCGGAACCCGCGGGCGGCGCGGCCCTGCCGCTGCAGGCGATCGGACCGGTCTTCACCCTCTTCGGCAGCCACGCGCTGCCGCTGCCGGCGGCGCAGGCCATCGCTGCCCGCGCGCTGCTGGCGCCCACGGGCGAGGCGGCGCCGGCCGGCATGATCACGCTGGCCGGCCAGTGCGCGCGTGGCGCCGACGGCACCATCACCGCACCGCTGCTGCCCTTTGGCGCGATCGCGGACTGGGTGCTGGCCAACGTGGAAGGCGGCATGCTGCTGCTCGATGCGTCGCAGGCATCGCGCCAGCCGTCCGGCGTGCATGGCAGCCTGGCGGCCACGCTGGTATGGGCCGCGCGGGACCTGCCGGGTCCGGTCGGCGACCATGGCGAGCGCGTGCGCGCCTTCAGCGCCGCCATCCACGCCGCCGCCATGGCGGGCGCGATGGGGCGCGTGTTCGACATGACGCTGCAGTACTGCAACGACCGCTCCCAGTTCGGCAAGTCGATCGGCAAGTTCCAGGCCGTGCAGCACCAGCTTAGCGTGATGGCGCAGCATGTGGCGGCGGCGGGGATCGCGGCGGAGCTCGCCTTTGCCGGCGACGGCCCCTTTCCTGCCCGCATGCCGGTTGCGATCGCCAAGGCCCGCACCAGCATGGCGGTGCCACTGGTCGCCGCCACCGCGCACGCCCTGCACGGCGCCATCGGCGTGACCGAGGAATACGACCTGCAGCTCTACACCCGGCGCCTGCACGAGTGGCGCATGGCGGATGGCTCCGAGGCGTACTGGAACCGCCTGGCCGGCCAGGCCCTGCTGGCGCAGCCGCAGACAACCATTACCGACTTCGTGCGCGAGACGCTCGCGGCGTGAACCCCTGCCTCCCCATGCAAGCCACATTCCGTACCCGCATCACCGAGCTGCTGTCGATCCGCCACCCGATCCTGCTGGGCGGCATGCATCACCTGGGGGAATCGCGCATGGTCGCGGCCATGGTCAATGCCGGCGCGATGGGGTTCATCACCGCGCGCTCGTTCGACTCGCTGGCCGCGCTGCGCGACGACCTGCGCCGCTGCCGCGACCTGGCCGGGGGCCAGCCGTTCGGGGTCAACCTGACGCTGGCGCGCCGGCCGGAGCAGAACCGCAACGTCCAGGCGTGGATCGATGTGGCGCTGAACGAAGGCGTGCGCTGCTTCGAGACCGCCGGCGGCGCGCCCGAGGGCCTGGTCGATCCGATCCACCAGGGCGGCGCCATCGTGATCCACAAATGCCCCAGCGTGCGCCATGCGCTGAGCGCCGAACGCATGGGCGTGGATGCGGTGACGCTGGTCGGCATGGAAGAAGGCGGGCACCCGGGCGCGAGCCAGTTGCCCACCTTCGTCAACGGCGCCTTTGCGCTGGCGCGGCTGAGCGTGCCGCTGCTGCTGGGCGGCGGCATCGGCAACGGCCGGCAGATCGCGGCAGCGCTGGCAATGGGGGCAGACGGCGTGGTGATGGGCAGCCGCTTCATGGTCGCGGCCGAGATCCGCGCGCATGCGGCGCTCAAGCAGCGCATCGTCGACTCCGACCAGCACTGCTCCACCGCCATCCTCGGCTCGCTGGGCGACACCTGGCGGGTGCTGGCCAACGAGACCGCGCGTGAGGTGCAGCGCCTGGAAGCGGCCGGGGCGCGCAGCCATACCGAGTTCGGCGACCTGATTCTGTCGTCGCGCACGCGCCAGCGTGTCTATGCCGATGGCGAGGTCGATGCCGGCATCGTCTCGCTGGGACCGGCCGGCGGCTTCTGCGACGCGATCGAGCCGGCCGCGCAGATCGTGGCCGGGCTGATGGCGGAGGCGTCGCGGGCAGCTTCGGCCTTCACTCAGACCTTCGCACAAACCTTCTGCGCAGGCCCCCGCGCAGCCTGAACCGCGCGGCGCCTCAGCCTGCCAGCGCTCCCACGCCATCCTCCGGCCGCTTGACGCGGAACCACGCCGCGTACAGCGCCGGCAGGAACAGCAGCGTCAGCACCGTGGCGATGATCAGCCCGCCCATGATCGCCACCGCCATCGGCCCCCAGAACATCGAGCGCGACAGCGGGATCATCGCCAGCACCGCCGCGGCGGCGGTCAGGATGATCGGCCGGAAGCGGCGCACCGCGGCTTCGACGATGGCGGTCCACTGCGGCACGCCGGCGCTGACGTCCTGCTCGATCTGGTCGACCAGGATCACCGAGTTGCGGATGATCATGCCCAGCAGCGCGGTGATGCCCAGCTGCGCCACAAACCCCATCGGCGCGCGCAGCAGCAACAGCGTGGCGGCGGCGCCGATCAGGCCCAGCGGGCCGGTCAGGAACACCATGGTCGCGCGCGAGAAGCTGTGCAGCTGCAGCATCAGCAGCGTGAAGATGATGAAGATGCACAGCGGCAGCTGCGCCGCGATCGAGGCGCCGGCCTTGCCGCTCTCTTCTTCCGCGCCGGCCACGGTGATGCGGTAGCCCGGCGGCAGCTGCGCGCGCAGCTTGTCCAGCTTCGGGTTGATCTGCGCGGTCACCGTCGGGCCCTGGATGCCGTCGACCACATCGGACTGCACGGTTACGCCGAAGTCGCGGTTCTCGCGCCACACCACGCCCGGCTCCGAGCGCAGCGTCACGCGCGCCACCTGCGTCAGCGGCACCATGCGCCCGGTGTTGGTCGGCACCAGCATGTTGTTCAGGTCCGAGATCGCATCGCGCTCATTGCGCGGGGTGCGCATCAGGATGTCGATCAGCTTGTCGCCGTCGCGGTACTGGCCCACGGGCACGCCGCTCAGCACGGTCTGCGTGACGCGGGCGATGGCATTGGTGGTCACGCCCAGTGCGCGCGCCTTGTCCTGGTCGATCTCCAGGCGCAGCATCTTGACGTTCTCATTCCAGTTGTCGTTGACCCCGACGGTGTTGGGGTTGGCGCGCATCTCGGCCTTGATCTGGTCGGCCAGCTGGCGCACCCCGGAGGCGTCCGGCCCGATCACGCGGAACTGCACCGGATAGGCCACCGGCGGCCCGTTGGGCAGCAGCTTGACGCGGCCCCGCAGGTACGGGAACTCCGCATCCATCAGCTTGATGATGCGGCGGCGCAGCGCGTCGCGCACCTCGGTGCTGACCGGCATCACGATCACCTGCGCCACATTGGTCTGCGGGAAGATCTGGTCCAGCGGCAGGTAGAAGCGCGGCGCGCCGGTGCCAACGAAGGTGGTCAGGCTCTCGACCTCGCGGTCCTTGCCGACCAGCCGCTCAAAGCGCTTGGCCTCGGTTTCCATCTGGGCAAAGCTGGTGCCCTCGGGCATCCACAGCTCCACCATCAGCTCGGGGCGGCTGGAATCCGGGAAGAACTGCTTCTCGACAAACTTGAAGGCGTAGATGCCCAGCCCGAAGGCCACCAGCGTGATCGCGATCACCACCTTGCGCCAGGTCACGCACCAGTCCACCAGCCGGCGAAAGCGCGCATAGAACGGCGTGTCGAAGACCTCGTGGGCCTCGCCCGCGCCCGGGCCGCGGGTCTTGAGCAGCAGGTAGCCCAGGTAGGGCGTGAAATAGACCGCCGCCAGCCACGACAGCACCAGTGCCAGCGCCGTCACCGCAAAGATCGCGAAGGTATATTCGCCCACCGTCGAGCGTGCCAGGCCCACCGGCAGGAAGCCGGCCGCGGTGATCAGCGTGCCGGTCAGCATCGGCATCGCGGTGGAGGTATAGGCGAAGGTGGCCGCCTCCATCTTGGAGAAGCCCTCTTCCAGCTTGCGCACCATCATCTCGACCGCAATGATGGCGTCATCGACCAGCAGCCCCAGCGCCACGATCAGCGCCCCGAGCGAAATCTTGTGCAGTCCGATGCCGAAGATATGCATGAACAGGAAGGTCACCGCCAGCACCAGCGGGATGGTCAGCGCTACCACCAGGCCCGGCCGCACGTCCAGCCGCAGCGGACGGGTGTGCAGGCCCAGCGAGACAAAACTCACGGCCAGCACGATCACCACCGCCTCGATCAGCACGTGCACGAACTCGCCAACCGAGCGCTTGACGGCCTCCGGCTGGTCCTGCACCTGGTCCATCTCTATCCCCACCGGCAACTGCGTGCGCAGCCGGTCGAACGCGGCGCGCAGGTTCTTGCCCAGCTCGATGATGTCGCCGCCCTTCTGCATCGAGATCCCCAGCCCGATCACGTCCTTGCCGTTGAAGCGCATGCGCGTCTGGGTCGGGTCGACATAGCCGCGGTAGACGTGCGCGATGTCGCCCAGGCGGATATTGGCGATGCCGTTGGGCCCACGCAGCACCAGGTTCTCCAGGTCTTCCACGCTCGCGAACTGGCCCGACAGGCGCACCTGCAGGTTATCGGTCGGGGTGACCAGCACGCCGCTGCCGGTCAGGTTGTTCTGCTGCGAGATCTGGTCGGCGATGGCGTTGATATCCAGCCCCAGCTGGGCAAAGCGCGCCTGGTTGAACTCGATGAAGACCTTCTCGTCCTGCAGGCCGATCAGCGACACCTTGGCCACCGACGGCACGCGCAGCAGTTCCTGGCGCACCAGGTCGGCGTACTCGCGCAGCTCCTTGTAGTTGAAGCCGTCGGCCGAGAGCGCGTAGATGGTGCCGTACACGTCGCCGAACTCATCATTGAAGAACGGCCCGCGCACGCCCGCGGGCAGCGTCTGCTGGATATCGCCGATCTTCTTGCGCACGGTGTACCAGACCTGCGCGGTCTCCTTCGCCGGCGAGGTGTCCTTGAGCTGGAAGATCACCGTGGTCTCGCCCGGCTTGGAGAAGCTGCGGATCTTGTCCGCATAGGGCACTTCCTGCAACTGGCGCTCGATCTTGTCCGTCACCTGAACGGCGATCTGCTCGGCGGTGGCGCCGGGCCAGAAGGCCTGCACCACCATCACGCGGAAGGTAAAGGGCGGGTCCTCGTCCTGGCCCAGCTGGAAGAACGCCAGCATGCCGCCAAGCAGCAGCACCACCAGCAGGTAGCGGGTCAGCGGCTGGTGCTCGAGCGCCCAGCGCGACAGGTTGAAGCGGGAATGGTCCATCCGCTCACCCCTGCTTCGGGGTGGCGGCCGGTGCCGATGCCGGGGCGGATGCAGGTCCTGCCGCAGGCGCGACCGTCTGCAGCGGGCGCACCTTCTGGCCCGCGCGCAGCAGGTGCACCCCGGCGGTGACGATGGTCTGGCCCGGGGCCAGGCCCTGGTGCACCTCCACCTCGTTGCCGATGGCCTCGCCCAGCGTCACCGGCACCGGCTTGACCGTGCCGGCGGCGGCGTCATAGATCCAGACCTGGTTGCGGCCCTGCTCCTGCAGCAGCGCGGTCAGCGGCACCCGGATGGCCGGGGTGGCGCCGGTGCGCATGAAGGTCACCACTGCGGTCATGCCGAGCTTGAGGTCGGCGGGCGGGTTCGGCACCGTCACGCGGGTGGCATAGGTGCGGGTGACGGGGTCGGCCGCCGCGGCAATCTCGCGCACGCGGCCAGGCAGCGTGCGCTGCGGCTCGGCCCAGGTATGGATGGTCACGTCGGTAATGCCGCGCAGCAGGTCGACCTGGTCTTCGGGCAGGCCGATGGCGACTTCCTTCTCTGCCGTCTGCGCCACGCGCACCACCGGCTGGCCAGGCGTCACCACCTGGCCCACCTCGGCATCAATCGCCGTGACCACGCCGTCGGCGTCGGCATGCAGCACCGAGTAGCCGGTCTGGTTGGACTGGCTGCGCAGCCCGGCCTGGGCCTGGCGCAGCCGCGATTCGGCGGCGTCGTAGTTGGCCTGGCGCCGGTGCTGCTCGGCAGCGCTGATAAAGCCCCTGGTGAACAGGTCGTTGTAGCGCTTCAGGTCGGCGGCGGCCAGGTCACGGTCGGTCTTCGCGGCCTCGAACTGGGCGCGCGAACCGGCCTCGGCCAGCGACAGGTCGGTGGGATCAAGCCGCGCCAGCGGCTGGCCCTTGCTGACCACCGCGCCCACATCCACCAGCCTGGCGGCGATCTTGCCCCCCACGCGGAAGCCCAGCCGCGACTCCACGCGCGGACGCACGTCGCCGGAGAACTCGAAGGCGGTCTTGCCGTTGTGCGGGCTCAGCTGCATCAGGCGCACCGGGCGCACCTCCGGCGCCGGCTCGGCCTTTTTGCCGCAGCCGGCCAGGGCCAGCAGGCTGGCCGTCAAAAGTGCGGCTACGGTCGCGCCTCGACCGATATGGCGCGGCGGCATCGTAACGACAGGGGTATCTGCAGCCGCAACTTCCGGCACTTGGCAAAGCACTGGCATCGGTAGGCAACGAGTCGGATGGGAACCACTGACAAGACTGGCCGGTGAACGCAATCCCTGCGCCCGGGAAGTCGTCGGGGCTGGCGGAATGGCCGTGGGCAGCCGGCATTGGCAATAAATAACTTGTCGGTCAGTAATATAGCGACGACCTCCGGGTGCGTCAAACGGCAGGCGACGAAACCGCTGGAATGAAGACTCAGTTGCCGTTCCGGGCCGGTGAACTGCGCTGACAGGCTTCGGCATGCGCGACCATACCCTGCCGGGCGCGATGCTACAATCCGCCGCGCCTCTGCCGCTTCCCCCCACATCTTCGACCCGAGACCGGCGTGACGCCCGATCAGTATTGCCAAGAGAAAGTCGCCCAGAGCGGCTCGAGCTTCTATTACAGCTTCCTGTTCCTGCCGGCCGAGCGCCGCCGCGCCATCACCGCGCTGTACGCCTGGTGCCGCGAAGTCGACGACGTGGTCGACGACACCCATGACGCGGGCCTGGCCCACCAGCAGCTGGACTGGTGGCGCGCCGAACTGCGCCGCCTGTTCGAGGGCGAGCCGACCCATCCGACCACCAAGGCCCTGCAGCCGCATGTGCGCAGCGCCGGCCTGCCCCAGGGCGAGATGTCCGAAGTGCTGGAAGGCATGGAAATGGACCTGACCCAGACCCGCTACCTGGACGAGCCCGGCCTGACCCGCTACTGCCATTGCGTGGCCGGCGTGGTCGGCACGCTCAGCGCGCGGCTGTTCGGCTATACCGACCCGCAGACCCTGGTCTTTGCCGAGAAGCTTGGCCAGTCGCTGCAACTGGTCAATATCCTGCGCGACGTCGGCGAGGACGCGCGGCGCGGGCGCATCTACCTGCCGGTCAATACGCTGCAGCAGTTCCAGGTTCCGGCCTCCGAGATCCTGAAGGGCGAGCATTCCGAGCGCTTTGTCGCGCTGATGCAGTACCACGCCGGCCGGGCCCGCGCGCTGTACCATGAGGCACTAGCGCTGCTGCCGAAGCAGGACCGCCGCGCCCAGCGTGCCGGCCTGCTGATGGGCGCGATTTACCACGCACTGCTCGACGAACTGGAAGCGAGCCAGTTCCAGGTGCTGAACCAGCGCATCGCGCTGACCCCGCTGCGCAAGCTGTGGATTGCCTGGAAGACCTGGTTGCGCAACAGCTAGCGTCCTGCCCCTTTTCTGTTCGACCCGTCCCAAGCCGCACCGCCATGACGCAGACCTCAGCTTCCCTCGGCGACGCCATCCTCGCCCACGCCGACCAGCTCGCCCGCTTCTCCGACATGGAAGGCGGCCTCACCTGCGCCTACCTGACCCCGGCCCACCGCGCCGCGCAGGCCCGGCTTGCGCAGTGGATGGAGGCGGCCGGCATGCAGGTGCGGATCGACGCCATCGGCAACGTCATCGGCCGTTATGCGGCCGACCCGGCCGTGCCCGGCGCGCGCGTGCTGATGACCGGCTCGCACTTCGACACCGTGCGCAATGGCGGGCGCTATGACGGCCGTCTTGGCATCCTGCTGCCGATCGCCGTGGTCGGCGCGCTCAACCAGGCCGGCATCCGCCTGCCCTATCACTTTGATGTCGTGGGGTTCGCCGAAGAGGAAGGCCTGCGCTTCAAGACCAGCTTCCTGGCCAGCAGCGTGCTGGCGGGCCGCTTCGATCCCGCCCTGCTGGAGCGCCAGGACGCGGACGGCATCACGCTGCGCGAGGCGCTGGCGGCATCGGACCTGCCCGGCGCGGGCGATCTGCAGGCCCTGCGCGCCGCAGCGGTCGATCCGGCGTCGCTGCTGGGTTTTGTCGAAGTGCATATCGAGCAGGGCCCGGTGCTGCTGCACCACGACTTGCCTCTGGGCGTGGTCACGCAGATCGCGGGCAGCAGCCGCTTTGCGGTGCGGGTCGAAGGCCAGGCCAGCCACGCCGGCACCACGCCGATGGGCATGCGCCGCGACGCCGCCGCGGGCGCGGCCGAGATGATCCTGCTGGTGGAGCAACGCTGCGCGGCGGCGTCGACGCTGGTCGGTACGGTGGGCCAGCTGCAGGTGCCCAACGGGTCGAGCAATGTCATCCCGGCGGCCTGCACCTTCTCGATGGATATTCGCGCCGGCGAGGATGGCATCCGCGAGGCCGCCATCGTCGACATCGTCGCCGGCATCGGCCAGATCGCGGAACGGCGCGGGCTGGCCGCCCAGGTGGAGCGCGTACCGCCGGTCAACAACGCGCCGTGCGCGCGCTGGCTGATGGACCAGTTCGGGGCGGTGCTGAAGAAGCGCGGGCTGCAGGCCTTCGAGTTGCCCTCCGGCGCCGGCCATGACGCCATGATGATGCAGCGCATCACTGACGTGGCCATGCTGTTCGTGCGTTGCGGCAACGGCGGCATCAGCCACAACCCGCTGGAAACCATCACGGCGGAGGATGCCCAGCTGGCGGCGGAGGTCTTCGTGGATTTCCTGCGGCACTTCCAGCCGCGCGGCTAAGCGCCACAGTGGCGTACCATGGGGGGCGCGGCACGACAAGAACGGGTCAGCCGCCCTGGTAGATATCGCGCCCGAAGTCGTAGAGGTTCTTGCGCAGCTTGCGGCGCTCGTCCGGCGACAGGCGCGAGCCGCCGCGTTCGTCCGCGCGCCGGCGCTCGGCTTCGCGCTGCTCGGCGCGATGGCGCTCGGCACGGGCCCGCGCCTCGCGCTGGCTGTTGCCGGGATCGCTGGCCTGGGTCGACGGGTGGCGCTTGAGCAGGTTGGCCATGCCGGCCGATTGCGCCTGCACCGTCCCGGCCGGCATGCACAGCGCCAGCACGGCCAGCGCTAGGCAGGCGCCGGCGATACCATGCTGCGGATGCCCGTGCCGGGTTCGGTTCACTTTCATTGATAATGGCGATCTTGGCCTCGGGAAAAGCAGCCGTTGGACTGACTGGATGGACTGCCCTGAGGCCGGGAATTCCGGTACCCCGTCCGGCGCCGCACCCTCTGCAAGCATCGCGCCAGCGCGGGCTAGGCAGGCTGGGCGAGGCAGTGGTTCGTCTGGTGCAAATGCGTGGAAACCTGCCGCGCATGGCGCCCAAAAAGACGGATTGCGCAGTGTAATCGCACGATTGGTGCACACTGCCATACCACGGGGTAAAGTATGTAACGTTTTGTTAAGCCATTTTGAGCGAAAGCGATAGTCGCTAAGATACCGCCATGGAAAATACCAGCCACAAGATTCTTGTCGTCGACGATGACCCGCGTCTGCGCGATTTGCTGCGCCGCTATCTGGGCGAACAGGGTTTCACCGTGCTGGTGGCGGAAAACGCCACCGCGATGAACAAGCTCTGGCTGCGCGAGCGTTTCGACCTGCTGGTGCTGGACCTGATGATGCCGGGCGAAGACGGCCTGTCGATCTGCCGCCGGCTGCGCGGGGCCAATGACCAGACCCCGATCATCATGCTCACCGCCAAGGGCGAGGACGTGGACCGCATCGTCGGCCTGGAAATGGGCGCCGACGACTACCTGCCCAAGCCGTTCAACCCGCGCGAGCTGATCGCGCGCATCCACGCGGTGCTGCGCCGCAAGGGCCCGGCCGAAGTGCCCGGCGCCCCGTCGGAAACGCCCGAGACCTTCGCCTTCGGCGACTTCGTGCTGAACCTGGCCACGCGCACGCTGACCAAGAACGATGAGGAAATCACGCTGACCACTGGCGAGTTCTCCGTCCTCAAGGTGTTTGCCCGCCATCCGCGCCAGCCGCTCTCGCGCGAGAAGCTGATGGAAATGGCGCGCGGCCGTGAATACGAAGTGTTCGACCGCAGCCTGGACGTGCAGATCTCGCGCCTGCGCAAGCTGATCGAGCCGGACCCGAGCAACCCCCGTTTTATCCAGACGGTGTGGGGCCTGGGCTACGTCTTCATCCCCGATGGCGTGAAGTAACCGATCGCGGCCGCTGTTCCCATCGTGGCGACCGTAATCGGTAGAACCGCAACGCGGTTCTTTGGTTCGCTGTTCTGGCGGACCTTCATGCTTATCGCCCTGCTGCTGGCGATTTCGCTGGGCATCTGGTTCCAGAGCTACCGGCTGTTCGAACGCGCCCCGCGCGCGCAGCAGATCGCCATGCAGGTGGTCAGCGTGGTCAAGCTCACGCGCGCCGCCCTGCTCTATTCCGACCCCGCCCGGCGCCGCTTCCTGCTGCTCGACCTGGTGCAGAACGAAGGCATCAAGGTCTATCCGCGCGAGAAGGACGACGACTTCGCCGCGCCCACCGCCAACCCGTTCCTGACCACCCTGGTGCAGCAGGAGATCCGCAGCCGCCTGGGCGAGGACACGGTGCTGGCCACCACCGTCAACGACATTCCTGGCGTGTGGGTCAGTTTCGAGATCGAGGGCGACGACTACTGGGTGGCGATCAGCCCCGAGCGCTTCGAGCGCGTGCCCGGCATCCAGTGGCTGTGGTGGAGTATTGCCGCGCTGCTGCTGTCGATCATCGGCGCGGCCTTTATCACCGCGCGCGTCAACTACCCGCTCAAGCGGCTGGCCAACGCCGCGCGCGCCATCGGCGCCGGCGGCGACCCGCCGCCGCTGCCCGAGCATGGCGCCAGCGAAGTGGCGCTGGCCAACCACAGCTTCAACCAGATGGTGCGCGACCTGCGCCAGCTCGACGACGACCGCGTGGTGATGCTGGCCGGCATCTCGCATGACCTGCGCACGCCGCTGACGCGGCTGCGCCTGGAAACCGAGATGTCGCCGATGGACACTGTCACGCGCGACGCTATGATCGCCGACATCGAGCAGATGGACGCGATCATCGGCCAGTTCCTCAACTACGCGCGGCCGCCGCTGGAGACCGTCGAGCCGGTGGACCTGTCGGCGCTGGTGCACGATGCCGTGGGCGTCTACGCCGCGCATGACGACGTGCGCGTGCACGTGCGCGCCAATGAGCCGGTGATGGCCGTGGCCAACCGCATGGAAGTGCAGCGCATCCTGGACAACCTGGTCGAGAACGCGCGCCGCTATGCCAAGGACGAGCAAAGCGGCATGGCCGTGGTAGAGATCACCACGCGCGTGGACGACAAGGAGGCCGTGCTGACCGTGGCCGACCACGGCAACGGCGTGCCCGACGGCCAGCTGTCGCTGCTGACGCGGCCCTTCTACCGGCTCGACGCCGCGCGCAGCGAGGCCAAGGGCGCCGGGCTGGGCATGTCCATCGTCAACCGCATCATGCAGCGCAATGGCGGCCGGCTGCTGCTGGCCAACCGCGCCGCCCCGGCTACCGGTCTGGTGGTCAGCGCCTGCTTCCGGCGCGCCTGAGCGTCACCTGAGCGCCATCCCCGGCGCATTGACAGGTTTTCGACAGCCTTTGATAGGCTTCTGAAAGGCTTTCGTCAGGGCAATGACAGGGTCGCGGCGCACACTGGCGCCCGTCATCAGGCCCGCGGCGAAATCCTTCCCACGCGGCGTGACCCGCGCACGCCTGGCTGACTTCTCCGAACCATCATGCCGCCGGGGCCACCGGCGGTGCCTGAGAGACAGCCATGTCAGATACCTCCGCAGCCACCCCCGGCGCGCAGCACGGGTTCCGCACCGTGTTCCGCGTCGTCAGCGGCAACTTCCTGGAAATGTATGACTTCATGGTGTACGGCTTCTACGCGGCCGCCATCGCCAGGACCTTCTTCCCCAGCGGCAACGAGTTCGCCTCGCTGATGCTATCCCTTGCCACCTTTGGCGCGGGCTTCCTGATGCGGCCGCTGGGCGCGATCGTGCTGGGCGCCTACATCGACCGCCATGGCCGCCGCAAGGGCCTGATCATGACGCTGGCGCTGATGGCCATGGGCACGCTGCTGATTGCCTGCGTGCCGGGCTACGCCACCATTGGCGTGGCCGCGCCGCTGCTGGTGCTGGCCGGGCGGCTGCTGCAGGGCTTCTCCGCGGGCGTGGAGCTGGGCGGCGTCTCGGTCTACCTGTCGGAAATCGCCAGGCCTGGCCGCAAAGGCTTCTACGTCGCGTGGCAATCGGGCAGCCAGCAGGTGGCGGTGATCTTCGCCGGCCTGCTGGGCGTGATCCTGCACGCCATGCTGGCGCCGGCGCAGATGGATGAATGGGGCTGGCGCATTCCCTTCCTGGTGGGCTGCCTGATTGTGCCGTTCCTGTTCCTGATCCGCCGTTCGCTGGAAGAGACCGAAGCCTTCAAGGCGCGCAAGCACCGCCCCGCCATCGACGAGATCTACCGCTCGATGCTGGACAACTGGCGCATCATCCTGGCCGGCTGCATGATGGTGGTGATGACCACGGTGTCGTTCTACATGATCACCGCATACACGCCGACCTTCGGCAAGACCGTGCTGAAGCTGGACGACACCGACAACCTGATCGTCACCATGTGCGTGGGCCTGTCCAACTTTATCTGGCTGCCGCTGATGGGCGCGCTGTCGGACCGCATCGGGCGCAAGCCGCTGCTGCTGTTCTTCACCGTGGCGACGCTGCTGACCGCGTACCCTGCCGTGTCGTGGCTGGTGGCCGAGCCGTCGTTCTCGCGGCTGCTGATGGTGGAACTGTGGCTGTCGTTCCTGTATGGCAGCTATAACGGCGCGATGGTGGTGGCGCTGACCGAGATCATGCCGCCCGCGGTGCGCACCACCGGCTTCTCGCTGGCCTACAGCCTGGCCACGGCGCTGTTCGGCGGCTTCACGCCGGCAATCTCGACCTGGCTGATCCACGCCACCGGCAACAAGGCGGCGCCGGGACTGTGGCTGATGTTCGCCGCGCTGTGCGGACTGGTCGCCACGCTGGTGATCTTCCGGGCGCGCCGCGCGGAGCCGGTCATGCATCCGGCCTGAACATGGCGGGTTGAACTCGCCGCAATCGTCACCAACTTGCCATGAGCGGGCCCATCGCGCATGGCATACTTGCCCTTCCGCATCGAAGCCGCCAGGCTGATGCCGCGCGGCTGCCCATGCCGGGATTCGCTCCAGGCGTCACATGCCTTGCCTATCGGGCTCTTTGAGAATATCAATTAGCCCGGCATCTGGTGATGACGCATAATCACGTTTTGTCGCGGTAAGCCACGCAGCCGGCCCACGCCAGCCGCGCGGCGGCAGCACCGCTCTCATTGCAACCGTATCAGGAGATAGTCTATGAAGACCGTTGGTGACAAGCTCGAAGCCTTCCACGTCGTCGGTGTCAAGCCGGGTTTCAACAATCACGAAGAGAACGGCCAGTCGGCTTTCGAAGACATCACCGAAAAGTCGTTCGAAGGCAAGTGGAAGATCATCTACTTCTACCCGAAGGACTTCACCTTCGTCTGCCCGACCGAAATCGTTGCCTTCGCCAAGCTGAACGGCGACTTCGCCGACCGCGACGCGATCGTGCTGGGCGGCTCGACCGACAACGAATTCGTCAAGCTGGCATGGCGCCGCGAACACAAGGACCTGAACAAGCTGAACCAGTGGCAATTCGCCGACGTGACCGGTTCGCTGATCGACCAGCTGGGCGTGCGTGACCACGCTGCCGGCGTTGCGCTGCGCGCGACCTTCATCGTCGACCCGGACAACGTGATCCAGCACGTGTCGGTGAACAACCTTAACGTGGGCCGCAACCCGGAAGAAGTCCTGCGCATCCTGGACGGTCTGCAAACGGACGAGCTGTGCCCGTGCAACCGTGCCGTTGGTGGCGCCACGCTGTAATTTGCTGTCTGTCGCCAGACACCGTGGCGATTCGCGGAGGGTCCTGCCCTCCGCATCAAAACCCGCTTGCGCGGGTTTTTTGAGCCCCGATCGATAGGAGAAATAAATGGAATTCCTCAGCGCGATTAAAAATCTCATCCCCGATTACGCCAAGGACATCCGCCTGAACGTGGACGGCACTATCGCGCGCTCTTCGCTGGAAGGCAACGATGCGGTGGGCGTGGCGCTGGCGGCGGCATTCGCGGCGCAGAGCAAGGTGCTGGTGGATGCCATCCGCAACGCCGGCGTGCTGTCGCCCGAGGAAACCAACGCCGCGCTGACCGCAGCGGCGCTGATGGGCATGAACAACACCTGGTACCCGTACGTCGAGATGGCCGACGATCCGGACCTGGCCACCCAGCCGGCCGGCCTGCGCATGAACGCCTATGCCACCCATGGCGGCGTGGACAAGCGCCGTTTCGAAATGTACGCGCTGGCCGCCTCAATCGTGGGCAAGTGCCACTTCTGCGTGAAGTCGCACTACCAGTTGCTGAAGAATGAACAGGGCATGACCGCGCAGCAACTGCGCGATGTCGGCCGCATCGCCGCCGTGATCGTGGCCGCCGCCAACGTGATCGCCGCGCAATAAGCCCCGCCAAAGCGCGCCCCCGCGCCCTCCGCGGCGCCCTGCCACGGGCGCCGTAGCACAGCAGCCGGCAGCTTCCCATCAGGAATTGCCGGCTGTTCCCATCCTGCAACCGCTCCGCGCCGAGGCTGCACACGTGCGGCGATCGGCCTACAATCCAGGCAGGACACGCACTTACAGCCTGCCATGACCCTGCCTTCGCCGACTTCCCCCCGCTTCCACTACCGCCTCGCGGCGGTGCATGACTGGGGCGACATCGCCGCCGTCACGCAACAAGCCTACGGGCAATATGAGCTAGCCATCATGGAAGACTGCCGCGCCTCGTTCCAGCGCGGCATGCAGGCGGTGCTGGCGACCAGCCATCCGGATATGGAATGGTGGGTGGCGGAGACCGATCACGGCATCATGGGCGCCGTGCTGTTCTGCCATCCGGGCGCCACGCTGCCGGCACTGGACGGCAGCACCATCACCCTGACCCAGCCGGAAGCGCGGCTGCTGTCGGTGAGCCCGCAGGCGCGCGGCCTGGGCCTGGGCCGCACGCTGATGCAGATCTGCATCCAGCGCGCGCGCGATATCGGCGCGTCCACGCTGGTGGTGCGCACCATGCCGGAAATGGCATCGGCCAACCGGCTGTGCCAGCAGATGGGCTTCACCAAGCGCACCGAAGCCGGTGCGCGCGCGGGCGCAATGGCCCGCCTGATCGACTACACCTACGCCATCCCGCCGGAAAACGCGGCACCAGACGCCGCGCGGCCCTGATCAGTCCTGCACGTCGCCCACCGAGGCGCGCCAGAGCAGCACCGCGGCCTGCGCCACGATGCCCTCCTGGCGCCCTTCGAAGCCCAGCTTCTCGTTGGTCTTGGCCTTGACGTTGCAGCGACCGCGCGCCACCCCCAGGTCTTCCGCCAGGTTCGCCACCATCGCCCCGATATGCGGGGCCAGCTTGGGCGCCTGCGCGATCACGGTGGCATCCACATTGCCGATTTCATAGCCCGCCGCGCGCACGCGGCGCGCGGCCTCGCGCAGCAGCGCGCGGCTGTCGGCGCCGGCAAACTGCGCGTCGGTGTCGGGGAAATGGCGGCCGATATCGCCCAGCGCGGCCGCGCCGAAGAGCGCGTCGGTGACCGCGTGCAGCAGCGCATCCGCATCGGAATGGCCCAGCAGGCCGCGGTCATGCGGGATCTCGACCCCGCCCAGGATCAGCTTGCGGCCAGGCACCAACGCGTGGACGTCATAGCCCTGTCCCACCCGGATATCGAAAGGCATCATGCGGTCAGTCTCCTTTGCCGTCGTTGCCCAGCAGCACTTCGGCCAGTGCGAAGTCCTCCGGGTAGGTCACCTTGAAATTGCGCAGCGAGCCGTTGACCAGACGCGGATGCAGCCCCAGGCGCTCGATCGCGCTGGCCTCGTCGGTGACCACCGCGCCGGCCGCCATGGCGTCCTGCAGCGCCTGGCGCAGCACGCCCAGGCGGAACATCTGCGGCGTCTGCGCCTGCCACAGGCCCTCGCGCGGCACCGTGGCGCCGATGCGGGCGTCTTCCTGGGCACGCTTGAGCGTGTCGGGCACCGGCACAGCCAGGATGCCGCCGATGGCGGCGTCAGGGTCGTCGTCGCCGTCGCTTTCCACCGCGCGCACCAGTGCGTGGATCATCGCCGGGGTCAGGCCCGGGCGCGCGGCATCGTGCACCAGCACCCAGTCGCTCTCGGTCGCGCCCAGCTGCGCCAGGTGGTGCAGCCCGGCCAGCACCGACGCATGGCGGGTATCGCCGCCGACAAAGGCGGTATCGAAGCGCAGCCCGGCAAACGCCGCCGCGCCGAAGCGCGATTCCAGCGGCATGTCGTCGGGCGCCAGCACCAGCGCGGTGGCGTTGATGGCGTCGCACGCGGAGAACGCCGCCAGCGCGTACCAGATCATCGGCCGGCCGGCCACGGTCTGGTATTGCTTGGGCACGGCGCCGCCGGCGCGGCTGCCGGAACCGGCACAGGGAATCAGGGCAAAGCGGCGAGCGGACACAGGATCGGGGTGGAGTGAAAGAGGCGCGGGCGCCTGCCGGCCAGCATGGCCAGCGGGACAACCGGTGCGCATTCTATAATACGGCCCTTGCCCGTCGCCATGCCGCGCCATTCCGCATTGACGCGTGCCCGGCACGGGCCGTTGAGGTCCCCTGCTCCGACCCCCGCCCGCAATGCCGGCGGGGTATCGTCGTTTTGAACGCCCCGCTGCCGACATGCCTGACGCCAAGCCCGCCTTCCCCTTTCTCAACCTGCCGCTGGTCAAGCCGGGGCTGCGCCACAGCGTGGCCGGCCTGCGCGGCTCGGCCGATGCGCTGGCTGTGGCCGCGTACGCTCGGCAGCACCGCGAGCGCGCGCCGATGCTGGCCGTGGTGTGCTCCCACGCGGTCGATGCCCAGCGCCTGGCCGAGGAAATCCCCTGGTTCGCGCCCGAGCTGCGCGTGCGCCTGCTGCCCGACTGGGAAACCCTCCCCTACGACAGCTTCTCGCCGCACCAGGATCTGGTGTCCGAGCGCCTGGCCACGCTGCACGATATCCAGACCGGGCAATGCGACGTGATGCTGGTGCCGGCCACCACCGCGCTGTACCGGCTGGCGCCACCGGCTTTCCTGGCGGCCTACACCTTCTTCTTCAAGCAGGGCGAGCGCCTGGACGAGAACGCGCTCAAGGCCCAGTTCACGCTGGCCGGCTACGAGCACGTCAGCGCGGTGATGCGTCCCGGCGAATACAGCGTGCGCGGCGGCCTGATCGACCTGTACCCGATGGGCTCGGCGCTGCCGTACCGGATCGACCTGTTCGGCGACGAGATCGAAACCATCCGCGCCTTCGACCCCGATACCCAGCGCAGCCTGTACCCGGTCAAGGAGGTGCGGTTGCTGCCCGGGCGCGAGTTCCCCCTAGACGAAGCCGCGCGCACCGCCTTCCGCGGCCGCTGGCGCGAGGTGTTCGAGGGCGACCCGACCAAGTCGCCGATCTACAAGGACATCGGCAACGGCGTGCCATCGGCCGGCATCGAGTACTACCTGCCGCTGTTCTTCGAGCACAGCGCAACCGTGTTCGACTACCTGCCCGCCGATACCCAGTTGGCTTTCGCCGGCAATGTCGACGAGGCCATCCGCCGCTTCTGGGCCGATACCACGCAGCGCTACAACTTCATGCGCCACGACCGCGAGCGCCCGCTGCTGCCGCCCGCGGACCTGTTCCTGTCCGAGGAGCAGTTCTTCGTTGCCGCCAAGCCGATGGCGCGCCTGGTGCTCCAGGCCGAAGCCAATGCGGACCAGGCCGCGTTCTCGGCCATGCTGCCCGACGTCGCGGTGAACCGCCGCGCCGATGATCCGCTGGTCAACCTGGAAGCGCTGCTGCTCGACAAGCAGACCCGCGTGCTGATGTGCGCCGACTCGGCCGGGCGGCGCGAGACCCTGCTGCAGCTCTTTGCCGAAAGCGGCCTGCGCCCGCATCCGGTGGACGACTTTGCCGCGTTCCTGGCCGGCGAAGCGCATTTCTCGATCGCGGTGGCGCCGCTGCAGAGCGGCTTTGCGCTGCCGCAGTGGCAGATCGCCTTTGTCACCGAGGCCGAGCTCTACGCCGGCACCACGCGCCGCACCGGCCGCCGCAAGCAGGAGCAGGCCTCCGCCGTTGACTCGATGGTGCGCGACCTGGCCGAGCTGAAGATCGGCGACCCGGTGGTGCACAGCGAGCACGGCATCGGCCGCTACCAGGGCCTGGTCACGCTGGACATGGGCCAGGGCGACGAGGAATTCCTGCACCTGGACTACGACAAGGGCAGCAAGCTGTACGTGCCGGTGCACCAGTTGCACGTGATCTCGCGCTATTCCGGCGCCGATCCCGATACCGCGCCGCTGCACCACCTGGGCTCGGGCCAGTGGGACAAGGCCAAGCGCAAGGCGGCCCAGCAGATCCGCGACACCGCTGCCGAGCTGCTCAACCTGTACGCGCGCCGCGCCGCGCGCGAGGGCTTTGCCTTCCCGCTCTCGCCCAAGGACTACGAGACCTTTGCCGAGAGCTTCGGCTTCGAGGAAACGCCGGACCAGGCCGCCGCCATTGCCGCGGTGATCGCCGACATGACCTCGGGCAAGCCGATGGACCGGCTGGTCTGCGGCGACGTGGGCTTCGGCAAGACCGAGGTGGCGCTGCGCGCGGCCTTTGTCGCGGTGCTGGGCGGCAAGCAGGTGGCGATGCTGGCGCCGACCACGCTGCTGGCCGAGCAGCACTTCCAGACGCTGTCCGACCGCTTTGCCGAATGGCCGGTGCGCATCGTCGAGCTGTCGCGCTTCAAGACCAAGAAAGAGATCGACGCGGCCATCAAGCAGATCAACGAAGGCACCGTCGACATCGTCATCGGCACCCACAAGATCCTGTCCGACCAGGTCAGGTTCGAGCGCCTGGGCCTGGTCATCATCGACGAGGAACACCGCTTCGGCGTGCGCCAGAAGGAGGCGTTGAAGACCCTGCGCGCCGAGGTCGACGTGCTGACCCTGACCGCCACGCCGATCCCGCGCACGCTGGGCATGGCGCTGGAAGGCCTGCGCGACTTCTCGGTGATCGCGACCGCGCCGCAGAAGCGGCTGGCGATCAAGACCTTCGTGCGGCGCGAGGAAGACGGCGTGATCCGCGAGGCCATCCTGCGCGAGCTCAAGCGCGGCGGCCAAGTATACTTCCTGCACAACGAGGTCGAGACCATCGAGAACAAGCGCGCGCGGCTGGCCGAGCTGGTGCCAGAGGCGCGCATTGCCGTCGCGCACGGCCAGATGCACGAGCGCGAGCTGGAACGCGTGATGCGCGACTTCGTCGCGCGCCGCGACAACATCCTGCTGTGCACCACCATCATCGAGACCGGCATCGACGTGCCGACCGCCAACACCATCCTGATCCACCGCTCAGACAAGTTCGGCCTGGCGCAGCTGCACCAGCTGCGCGGCCGGGTCGGGCGCTCGCACCACCAGGCCTATGCCTACCTGCTGGTGCATGACGTCGAGGGCCTGACCAAGCAGGCGGGGCGCCGGCTGGAGGCCATCCAGCAGATGGAAGAACTGGGCTCCGGCTTCTACCTGGCCATGCACGACCTGGAAATCCGTGGCGCGGGCGAGGTGCTGGGCGACAAGCAGTCGGGCGAGATCCACGAGATCGGCTTCCAGCTCTACACCGACATGCTCAACGCCGCGGTCAAGGCCCTCAAGGCGGGCAAGGAGCCCGACCTGATGGCGCCCTTGGCCGCCACCACCGAGATCAACCTGGGCACGCCGGCGCTGTTGCCCAACGACTACTGCGCCGACGTGCACGAGCGCCTGTCGCTGTACAAGCGGCTGGCCAACTGCGAGACCGCCGAGCGCGTGGACGACATCCAGGAAGAGCTGATCGACCGCTTCGGCCGGCTGCCGGCGCAGGCGCAGGCACTGGTCGAGACCCACCGGCTGCGCATCGCCGCGGCGCCGCTGGGCGTGCGCAAGATCGACGCGGGCGAGGCCACCATCAGCGTGCAGTTCGTGCCCAACCCGCCGATCGACGCGATGCGCATCATCGACCTGGTGCAGAAGAACCGCCATATCAAGCTGGCCGGGCAGGACAAGCTGCGCATCGAGGCCAAGATGCCGGACGTGGCGATCCGCGCGCAGACCATCAAGCATACGTTGCGGCAACTGGCGTAGGACGGGCATCCTGCATGGACGCGGCGCCCGACCGGGTGTAGCATCAAGTACTTAACAAGTTAGCGATAACGCCCCAATGCCTGCCCACGCCGCCTCCCACCGCCAGCCCGTCACCGAAACCGCCGCGCGCGGCAGCGCGCTTGAATGGACCCAGCGGCTGGTCGCGTATGACACCACCAGCCGCCACTCCAACCTGGGCCTGATCGAGTCGGTGCGCGACCATTTCCTGGCCAAGGGACTGAAGCCGCATCTGAGCTACAACCCGCAGCGGGACAAGGCCAACCTGTTCGTCACCGTGCCTGCCGCCGACGGCAGCACCAACGGCGGCATCGTGCTCTCCGGCCATACCGACGTGGTGCCGGTGGACGGCCAGGACTGGACGACCGACCCGTTCAAGCCGGTGGTGCGCGACGGCAAGCTCTACGGCCGCGGCACCTGCGACATGAAGGGCTTTATCGGCACCAGCCTGTCGCTGCTGCCGGCCATCCTGCAGGCCAGGCTGCGCGAGCCGGTGCACTACGCGCTGTCCTTCGACGAAGAGATCGGCTGCATGGGCGCGCCCTACCTGCTGGCCGAACTGCGCGACCGCGGCGTGACGCCCGGCGGCTGCATCGTCGGCGAACCCACCAGCATGCGCGTGATCGTCGCGCACAAGGGCATCAACGCCTACCGCTGCTGCGTCAGGGGCCAGGCCGCGCACTCGTCGCTGACGCCGCGCGGCGTCAATGCGATCGAATACGCCGCGCGCCTGATCTGCTTCATCCGCGACATCGCCGATGAATTCAAGGCCAATGGACCCTACGACCAGGCCTTCGACGTGCCCTACACCACCGCGCAGACCGGCACCATCCAGGGCGGCATCGCGCTGAACACCATCCCGGCGCTGTGCGAGTTCGTGTTCGAGTTCCGCAACCTGCCGGGCGTGGATCCCGAAGCCATCTACGCCCGCATCCAGGCCTACGCCAACGACGTGCTGCTGCCGAAGATGCGCGCCGAGCATGACGACGCCGGCCTGACGCTGAGCAAGATCGCGGCCGCGCCGTCGCTGGACGTGGCCGAGCAGGAAGCCATCACGCAGCTGGTGCGCGCGCTGACCGCCGACCGCGACACCAACAAGGTCGCCTATGGTACCGAGGCCGGCCTGTTCCAGCGCGCCGGCATTCCCGCCGTGGTATGCGGGCCTGGCGATATCCAGCAGGCGCACAAGCCGGATGAGTTTGTTTCGCTGGAGCAGCTGGCTGCTTGCGAGGCCTTCCTGCACAAGGTGGTCGACAGCTTGCGCGTGAGCTGACTGCCGAGCGTGCCAGAGCTTTGCTCCCCTCTCCCGATTGCGGGAGAGGGGCCGGGGGAGGGGGCCAGCGCTTCGGCGAATGACGCGCATCGCATCGAGATACGCCTGCCCTCTCCCCCGCCCCTCTCCCAAAGGGAGAGGGGAGAAACCACTCCGCTTTTCCCGGCGCATTGCACTTGCCGCGCGCCGCCACACTGCCTGCATTACACCAACAACAACGAAGGAGACCTTGCATGGCTGTCCGTGATTCCGCATCCCGTCCCACCACCCGCTTTGCTCTCGCCGGCCTGGCCCTCGCCGCCGGCCTGCTCTGCAACACCGCGCAGGCACAGACCACGCCGGCCCCCATCTCCGCCGACACCCTCCACGCCCAGATCGAAACCCGCGCCAAGGCCGTCGAGAAACAACTAATCGCATGGCGCCGCGACATCCACCAGCATCCGGAACTGGGCAACTACGAGACCCGCACCGCGAAGCTGGTGGCTGACCACCTGCGCAAGCTCGGCATGGAAGTGAAGACAGGCGTGGCCAAGACCGGCGTGGTCGGCGTGCTCAAGGGCGGCAAGCCCGGTCCGGTGGTGGCGCTGCGCGCCGACATGGATGCGCTGCCGGTCAAGGAACGCGTGGACGTGCCGTTCGCGTCGAAGGCCAAGGGCCAGTACCTGGGCAAGGAAGTGGACGTGATGCACGCCTGCGGCCATGACACCCACGTGGCGATTTTGATGGCCACCGCCGAAGTGCTGGCCGGCATGAAGGACCAGCTGCCCGGCACGGTCAAGTTCATCTTCCAGCCGGCCGAGGAAAGCCCGGCCGACTTCGAACCCAATGGCTCCAACACCTGGGGCGCCAAGCAGATGGTGTCCGAGGGCGTGCTGGACAATCCCAAGGTCGATGCGATCTTCGGCCTGCATGTGAGCAGCGGCATCGAATCCGGCAAGCTGGGCTGGCGCAGCGGCCCCTCGATGGCGGCGGCCGACCAGTTCTGGATCGACGTCAAGGGCCGCCAGACGCACGGCGCGCGGCCGTGGGGCGGGATCGACCCGATCGTGGTGGCGTCGCAGATCGTGATGGGCCTGCAGACCATCCAAAGCCGCCAGGTCAACGCCATGCTGGAACCGTCGGTGATCACCGTGGGCACCATCCACGGCGGCAACCGCATGAACATCGTGCCGGAGAAGGTCGAGATGATGGGCACCGTGCGCACCTATGACGAAGGCATGAAGAAGGACATCCATGCCCGCATGAAGCGCACCACCGAGGCCATCGCCACCAGCGCCGGGGCCGAGGCCAACTTCCGCGTGGTGGAGCTGTACAACGCCACCATCAACCAGCCGGCCCTGACCGAGAAGATGGCACCCACGCTGCAGCGCGTGGCCGGCGAAGGCAACTGGATGATCACGCCCAAGGCGACCGCGTCGGAGGACTTCTCGTTCTACCAAGAGAAAGTGCCGGGCCTGTTCTTCAACCTCGGCGTGACGCCCAAGGGCCAGGATGTGACCAAGGCGCCTTCCAACCACTCGCCTGAGTTCTATGTGGACGAGCCGGCGCTGATCAACGGCGTGCGCGCCCTGTCCAGCCTGACCGTGGACTACATGGTGATGGCGCAGCGCTGAGCGGCTCGCCCTGGGCGCTGCGGCGGGGCTACAATAACAGTTTTGCCGCGCGCATTGCGGCCAGCCCCTCCCCGCCTTGCCGCCAGCGCGGCAAGCGCCCGATCCTCATTCGTCATGCCCCTGATCCTCCAGAGCACCGCCCCGCTTCCCACCGCCGACCTCGACACCGCCCGCACCCTGGCCCGCGCCTCTGAACTGGTGCTGCGCAGCGATACCGTGGCGGCCGCCGAGGAATGCGCGCCGCTGACGCCGGCGCTGCGCGATGCGCTGGACGATTTCTGCGGCCCGCGCGCGATCGACTGGGCAGTGGTGCCCCCGGGGCGCAAGCTGTCCGACTTCCGCCTGGTGGCAATGGACATGGACTCGACCCTGATCACGATCGAGTGCATCGACGAGATCGCCGATTTCTGCGGCCTCAAGGCCGAGGTCTCTGCCATCACCGAAGCCGCCATGCGCGGCGAGATCACCGATTTCAACGAGAGCCTGCGCCGCCGCGTGGCCCTGCTCAAGGGGCTGGACGCCAGCGTGCTGGACTGCGTCTACGAAGAGCGCCTGCGGCTGTCGCCGGGCGCCGAGCGCATGCTGCAGACCGTGCAGGCGCTGGGCCTGCGCACGCTGCTGGTGTCGGGCGGCTTCGTGCATTTCACCGAGAAGCTCAAGGCACGGCTCAAACTCGACGTGACCCGCGCCAATACGCTGGAGATCGTCGACGGCAAGCTGACCGGCAATGTGGTTGGCGAGATCGTCAATGCCGACGTCAAGGCCCGCACCGTGCAGGAAGTCTGCGCCCAGATCGGCGCCACGCCGGACCAGGCCATCGTCATGGGCGATGGCTCCAACGACCTGAAGATGATGGCCGTGGCCGGCCTGTCGGTGGCCTTTCGGGCCAAGCCGGTGGTGCGCGCGCAGGCCAGCGTCGCGTTCAACCACGTCGGGCTGGACGGCCTGCTGGCGCTGTTCCCGCACTGATCCCTGTCCGCGGCAAACGCGGCTTCGCGCCGGGCGGCAAGCGCCCGGCTGGCCCCACCCACCCGGGCCGCCAGCGACAATTCGCGCTACAGCCAGCGCAAGTCCCTCCCCAAGTGCAGATACATCCCTGAGACGCAGCGTCTACTTAGCGCTTGCCTCTTCAAATACGAATCATTATCATTAATGTTCGTTTATCTGACATTGCCCCATGCAAGTTCTGGCCGTCCTTGTTGGCCTGGCTGCGGCCGCGTGCCTGTACCTGGCCGCGCCCAACCAGGTCCTGCTGCCGCCCGGCAGGATCGCGCAACCGCGTGTGCTGGGCTGGCTGGGCCTGGCCCTGGCCATCGTCAGCACCTGGCTGTGGAGCACCACCGACGGCTGGCCCGTGGCCATTGCCGCCAGCCTGGTAACAGTGCCCTGCGCGCTGTCGGTATGGCCCTTTATCGGCACCTATGCCGCGCGCAAGCGCTGGGCGGCACGGGAGCAACGGGCATGAGCGCAGACCAATCCGCGATAGGCACCAAATGGCTGGCCGGTGCGCTGCTCGGGCTGCCGCTGGCGGTGGCGGTGTGCACGCTGTCGATCCTGTGGCTGCCGGGCGGCTGGGAAACCGGCATCGTCGCGGCCGTGGCGGCTTGCCTGCCGGTGTGGGTGGCCATCATCAGCGCCAGCCTGCTGTTCCGTTCCAGCCGCACCGCCTGGATCTGGCTGGGCGGCGCCAACCTGATCTGCTTCGGTGCGCTGTGGGCGCTGCGCCTGGCCGGCCTGGCGCCGGCTGCACTGCCCGCCTCCTGAGAATGCCATCTTGAAAACCGCAACCCTGCGCCTGTACCAGATGCTGCATACCTGGGTCGGCCTGATGGCCGGCTGGGCCCTGTTTATCGCCTTCTTTGCCGGGGCGGTCACCGTGTTCCACCACGAACTGCATGTGTGGCAGTCGCCGTCGCGGCTCAAGGGCAGCGCGCCGGTCGAGGCCAAGGCCGACCCGGCCGCGGTCGACCGCTTCATGCAGAAACTGGTCGCGATCCACCCCGAGGCCGCGGCCAGTTCCTACGTGATCATGCCGTCGGAGGGCGAGCCCAATATCTCGGCCTACTGGCAGGACAAGTCCGGCGAGTGGCAGATGACCACCGACGCCCGCCTGGCCGGCGACGCCGCGATGCAGCGCGACACCTCGCGCGACCAGGTGATCGGCGAACTGTCGGCGTTCCTGAACAGCCTGCACTACTCGCTGGGGATCCCGGTCGGCGGCATCTACTTCATGGGTGCGATCTCGGTGCTGTACGGGCTGGCGCTGGTGTCGGGCGTGTTGCTGCACCTGCCGCGGCTGAAGAAGGACCTGTTCGCGGTGCGCCCCGGGCGCAACCTGAAGCGCTTCTGGATGGACACCCACAATGTGCTGGGCCTGTTCAGCCTGCCCTTCCACCTGGTCTTTGCCATCACCGGCGCGCTGTTCTCCGTGTCGCTGGTGCTGATGACGGTGTTCAACACACTGACCTTCGACGGCCGCCTGTTTGAGGCGGTGCCCCGTGCCACCACCGCCGTACCGGAAGTGGCCGCGGCCGGCCGTACGGTGCCGACCATGCCCACCGCCACGCTGATGCAGATTGCGCGCGAGCACGGCGGCGAGCGTTTCGCGCCCGAGTCGTTCCGCTTCCAGCGCTTTGGCGACGCCAATGCCGTGGTGGAAGTGCGCGGCACCAGCACGCAGGCCCTCGGCAACCTGGGCTCGGTCGGCATCCATGCCGCCAGCGGCGAGCCCAACGCGGGCCAGCTGACCGCCAACCAGACCGCCGGCACGCGCGACAGCAACCACGGGCTCTACAGCGCGCTGTACGCGCTGCATTTCGGCACCTTCGGCGAGCTGCCGGTGCGCCTGGTCTACCTGCTGGCCGGGCTGGCCGGCGCCTTCCTGTTCTATTCGGGCAACCTGCTGTGGATCGAGTCGCGGCGCAAGGTGCGCCAGGCCGAGCAGCCGCGCGTGCACCGGCTGCTGGCGCAGGGCACGGTCGGTGTGTGCATCGGCTGCTGCATCGGCGTGGCGCTGTGCTTCCCGGCGGCGCTGCTGTGGCCGGAGCGCGCGGTGAGCTACACCTATTTCACGGTGTTTGGTCTGGCCTGTGCCTGGGCGTTGCTGCGCCCGCCGGTACGCGCCGCGGTGGAGCTGCTCTACGCCGCCGCGCTGGCGTCGCTGACCGTGCCGCTGGCGAACGCGATCCTGACCGGCGACCACCTGCTGCACAGCATCCCCAGCGGGCATTGGATCATCGCCGGCTTCGATATCGGCGCGATCGCGCTGGCCGCGGGCTTTGTCGCCCTGGCCCGCGCCACGCAGCGCCGCGCGCGCAGCTGGCCGGCGGAGTCGGTGTGGGCGATGCCGCAGGCAGCCCAAGCAGCACAAGCCGCCAAGCCCACCGCGAGCGCCAAGACGATGCCCAGCGCGGATACGCCCTGAGCGCACGGCGCCCGCACGCAAAAACGGACGCAGCAGCGTCCGTTTTTGTTTCCTTGACCGCGCCAGCCCGGCCGCTGCCCTACACTATCTCAGGCCAACAACATCGAGCCGACCGCCATGGAATCGACCTTCCACCAGTTTTCCGAACTGTTCGCCCAACTCGGCCTGGCCTCCGACGAAGCCAGCATCCGCAGCTTTATCGGCACGCACGCCCCGCTGCCCGACGATGTCGAGTTGGCCGAGGCACCGTTCTGGACCCCCGCCCAGGCTACGCTGCTGCGCGACGAGCTGCTGGACGACGCCGACTGGGCCGAGGTCGTCGACCAGCTCAATCTCGCCCTGAGACAGCCGGCCTGAGGCCGCTTACGCGGCCAGCGTAGCCTCCAGCGCCTGGCGCAGGTCGGCGATCAGGTCGCGCGTGTCTTCCAGGCCGATATAAAGCCGCACCAGTTCGCCGGTGTCCTGCCAGCCGGCCGGCGGCCAGGTGCCCGCCGGGCGCATGCCCTGCACGTGGTATGGCACGGCCAGGCTGTGGGCGCCGCCCCAGGACCAGCCGATCGCAAACAGCTGCAGCGCCTCGACGAAGGCATCCACCTGCTGGCGCGTATAGCTTGCCCGCAGGATGATGGCAAAGAGCCCGCTGGCACCGGTGAAATCGCGCCGCCAGCTGGCGTGGCCGGGGCAGTCCGGCAGCGCCGGATGCAGCACGCGCGAAACCTCGGGCCGCTGGTGCAGCCACTCCGCCACTTCGCGGGCCGCACGGTCATGCGCGGCCAGGCGCACCGGCAGGCTCGGCAGCCCGCGCAGCACCAGGTGGCAGTCATCGGCGGAAACACCCCAGCCCATCAGCATGCGGGTGCGCTTCAGGCGCTCATGCAGGGCATCGTCGCAGGTCAGGACCGCGCCCATGAGCACGTCGCTGCCGCCGGACTGGTACTTGGTCAGCGCCTGCACCGAGATATCGATGCCCTTGTCGAACGGGCGGAAGTAGATGCCGGCCGACCAGGTATTGTCGATCGCGGTCAGCACGCCGCGCGCCCTGGCCGCGGCGACGATGGCGTCGCTGTCGGGCACTTCCATGGTCACCGAACCGGGCGACTCCATCCAGACCAGGCGCGTATTCGGCCGGATCATCGCCGCCACCGCAGCGGCGTCCATCGGGTCGTAGTAGCGCACGGTCACGCCGAATTCGCGTGCCAGCCACTCGCCGTGGTCGCGGTTGGGGCCGTAGACGTTGCGCGGCACCAGCACGTCGTCGCCGCTCTTGAGCAGCGCGAAGTAGACCAGCGAGATTGCTGCGAGTCCTGACGGCTGCAGCAGCGTGTGGCGCGCGCCCTCCAGCAGCGCCAGGTGCTGGCACAGCGCCTCGCTGGTGGGCGTCGCGTGCAGGCCATAGCGCCAGTAAGTGGTCGCACCGTCGCCATGGGCACGCAGTTCGGCCAGGTTGCGGAACACCACGGTGGAGCCGCGGTGCGTGGCGGGAGAAAACGAGGCAAAGCCGGGCGCGATCTCCAGCTCGGGCTGGACCGCAACGGTTTGCAGGTAATGGGCGGGCGACGCGGGCTTGTCGGATGGCGAATCGGACACGGCGGTTTCCTTGCTGGCTGCTGGCCGGCCACGGCGCGCTGCCCCGGCGGTATGCCCGGGCAGAAGCGCGGCAACGGTCAGGAATGAGACTCGATGAGCCTTCGAGCTTACCAGCAAATGCCGGCCGCGCCACCGCTGATGGCAACGGCGGGCACCAGGAAACGGCTTACCAGCCGGAAATCGAGGACTTCGGCGCTGGCGGCGCGTAGGTGACGCCGCTGTTGGGCGTCATGTCAAACGGGGGGATCACCAGCACGCCCAGCGGGCGGATAAAGAACGGCAGCACGATGGCCGGGTTGAACGCATCGGTCCAGGTGCCGCGCACGGCGCCGCTGGCGTCGATGCTGCCTTCCCAGTTGCCCGACACGCGGGTGCCGTCGTCGGACTCCTCCATCAGGAAGGCGCCGCCCTCCCACTCGCCGGCCAGCAGGCGCACACCGGCGCCACGGCCTGCGTATTCGCCGCGCACGCTGTCGCGCTCGTCAGGCTTGGGGCCCAGGCGCAGCCGCACCGGCTGGTCGCCGACCTTGCCGACGTAGACCGGCAGCGACGCATATTCCGGCCGCGGCGCCAGAGGTCTTGGCGCGCCAGTGGAAAGCGAGGTGCCGCCGCGCCGGGCTTCGCCGTCGCGAATGGCCTGGTTGATGCCCAGGCCTTCCCCGCCGGCAGGCCCGCCAGCGGGTGCAACGTTAGCCGGGCCGGTCGACAGCTCGGTGCCCGGCGCTGCCTGCACCGTGCCCGCCAGGGCGAGCACGGCGGCCAGGCCCAGCGTGCAGAGGTTCTTCGTCAGCAAAGCCGGGCGCAAGGCTAACCTCAGATGCGTTCGAAGATAGCGGCAATACCCTGCCCGCCGCCGATGCACATCGTCACCAGCGCGTAGCGGCCCTGCACGCGGTTCAGCTCATGCAGCGCCTTCACCGTGATCAGGGCACCGGTGGCGCCGATCGGGTGGCCCAGCGAGATGCCCGAGCCGTTCGGGTTGACCTTGGCCGGATCCAGGCCGAGCGCCTTGGTCACCGCGCACGCCTGCGCGGCAAAGGCTTCGTTGGCTTCGATTACGTCCAGGTCCGACACCTGCAGGCCGGCGCGCTCCAGCGCGATCTTGGTCGCCGGCACCGGGCCGATGCCCATGGTCTTGGGGTCCACGCCGGCATGGCCGTACGACACCAGACGGGCCAGCGGCTTCAGGCCGCGGCGCTCGGCTTCGGCGCGCTCCATCATCACCACCGCGGCGGCGGCGTCGTTCAGGCCCGAGGAATTGCCGGCCGTGACCGTGCCATTTTCCTTGACGAAGACCGGCCTGAGCTTGGTCATGTCGTCGATGGTGGCGTCATGACGCACGTGCTCGTCGGTGTCGAAGGTGACATCGCCCTTGCGGCCCTTGCTCACCACCGGGACGATCTGGTCCTTGAAGTAACCGGCCTTGATCGCGGCCGAAGCGCGGCGGTGCGATTCCAGCGCGGCCTCGTCCTGCTGCGTGCGCGAGATGTCGTATTCCTTGGCGACGTTCTCGGCGGTCACGCCCATGTGGATGCGATGGAAGGGATCGTGCAGCGCGCCCAGCATCATGTCGACCAGGCCGGCATCGCCCATGCGTGCGCCCCAGCGGGCCGCGGGCGCCAGGTACGGCGCGCGGCTCATGCTTTCCGCGCCACCGCCGATGGCGACGTCGGTATCGCCCAGCAGGATAGTCTGCGCGGCGCTGACGATGGCCTGCAGGCCCGAACCGCACAGGCGGTTCACGGTCAGCGCGGGGGCATTGACCGTCACCCCGCCGTTGACGGCCGCGACGCGGCCCAGATACATGTCGCGCGGCTCGGTCTGGATCACGTTGCCGAACACCACGTGGCCGACATCGTCGCCCGATACCTGCGCGCGCGCCAGCGCCTCGCGCACCACCAGCGCGCCCAGCTCCGCCGGCGCCACATCCTTCAGGCTGCCGCCAAAGGTCCCGATCGCGGTACGGACACCGCTCACCACTACCACTTCACGCGTCATGACTTTGTCTCCATGAGGGTTATGTTGCACCGCACAGTATAGCGGGACGCGGACGAAATCGAACGAGCGTACTTTTACCTAATCAACCCGTTTCAGACCTCGCCCCACAGATCGTGGCCGTCGGCGCCGGTGATCTTCACGTCGACGAACTCGCCGGCGCGGTAGCGCTGGGAATGGCGCTCCGGCGGCGCGATATAGACCAGGCCGTCGATTTCCGGCGCATCCGCGGAGGAACGGCCGATGCCGCCGTCCTGGTTGACCTCGTCCACCAGCACGCGCAGGGTCTGGCCGACCTTGCGCTGCAGGCGTCGCGCCGAGACCTCTTCGGCCACTTCCATGAAGCGGGCGCGGCGTTCCTCGCGCACCTCGTCGGGCAGCGCGCCCGGCAGGTCGTTGGCGGTGGCGCCCTCCACCGGCGAATAGGCGAAGCAGCCGACGCGGTCCAGCTCGGCCTCGGCGATAAAGTCCAGCAGCGTCTGGAACTCCGCCTCGGTCTCGCCCGGGAAGCCGGCGATAAAGGTGCTGCGGATGGTCAGCTCAGGGCAGATCTCGCGCCAGGCGCGGATGCGATCCATGGTCTTCTCGGCATTGGCCGGGCGCTTCATGCGCTTGAGCACGTCTGGGTGCGCATGCTGGAGCGGCACGTCCAGGTACGGCAGCACGTGGCCCTGCGACATCAGCGGGATGATCTCGTCCACGTGCGGGTACGGGTAGACGTAGTGCAGGCGCACCCAGGCGCCATATTGCGCAGCCAGCTCGCCCAGCGCCGCCACCAGTTCGGTCATGCGGGTCTTGAGCGGGCGGCCGTTCCAGAAGCCGGTGCGGTACTTGACGTCGACGCCGTAGGCGCTGGTGTCCTGCGAGATCACCAGCAGTTCCTTGACGCCGGCCTTGAACAGGTTCTCGGCCTCCAGCATGACCTCGGCCACCGGGCGCGACACCAGGTCTCCGCGCATCGACGGGATGATGCAGAACGAGCAGCGGTGGTTGCACCCCTCCGAAATCTTCAGGTAGGCATAGTGCTTGGGCGTCAGCTTGATGCCGGCGGCCGGCACCAGGTCGGTGAACGGGTCATGCGGCTTGGGCAGGTGCGTGTGCACCGCCTGCATCACCTCGCCCAGCGCATGCGGGCCGGTCACGGCCAGCACCTTGGGGTGCACCGACGACACGATGTCGTGGCCCGCCGCATCCTTCTTCGCCCCGAGGCAGCCGGTGACGATGACCTTGCCGTTTTCGGTCAGGGCCTCGCCGATGGCGTCCAGGCTCTCCTGCACGGCCTCGTCGATAAATCCGCAGGTATTGACCACGACCAGGTCGGCGCCGTCATAGGTGCCGCTGATGGCATAGCCCTCGGCGCGCAGTTGGGTGATGATCTGCTCGGAGTCGACCAGCGCCTTGGGGCAGCCAAGGGAAACGAATCCCACACGCGGACTATGGTCTTTCTGGGTCGTTGATTCTGAAGGGTTTTTCACGGTGCAATCCGAATGTGGGGCAGGCGCGGCGGAATATGCGGGGACAGGGCCGGCGGCCGGTGAGCCAATCGCGCATTTTAACCGTTTGCCATGAATTCTCGGCGCCTGACTCCACACATGTGGCCCAGGCTGCGGCAATGCCGCGTCATTCCGGCGCGGTAGCAGCTCCCGGCAGGCCTTCCAGGACCCGCTCTATCTCCACGGAGCCCTGCATGCGCCGGATGGCTGCATGCAGTTCGGCGGCCTGTGGCCAGGTCCGCTTGAGATAGCTGAGCCACAGTTTCACGCGCCCATGCTCGTGGCAGGAGGCAATACGGGCATGCAGCTTTTTCAGGTAAGTGGCGATCTGGCGCAGCACCAGTGGCCACTCCTCGTCTGACGGCGTGCTGTCCATCAGCCCGCGAATGCGCAAGGCCAGGAAAGGGTCGGACACGGCGCCGCGCCCGATCATCACGTCGGCGCAACCGCTGACGGCCCGGCAGCGTTCCCAGTCCGCGACCGTCCAGACGTCTCCGTTGGCAATCACGGGCACGTCCACCGCCGCCGCAATGCGCGCGATCCAGTCCCAGTGGGCCGGCGGCCGGTAGCCATGGTCCCGCGTCCGGGCATGGACCACGAGGGAGGCCGCGCCGCCCTCGGCCAGCGCCGTGGCGCAATCAATCGCCAACGAGGTATCGGAGACGCCCAGCCGCATTTTTGCCGTCACGGCAATATGGGCCGGCACCGCAGCGCGCACGGACGCAACGATCCGGCTCAACAACTCAGGATTCGTCAGCAGCATGGCGCCGCCGCCATGCCGGTTGACGACCTTGGCGGGACAGCCGAAGTTCAGGTCGATGCCATGCGGCGACAAGGTCGCGGCATAGGCCGCATTGCGCGCCAGCCATTCCGGGTCGCTGCCGAGCAACTGGATCACCATCGGCGTGCCGCTGCGGGTATAGCCGCCGGCGAGGATTTCGGGCGTATCGCGCTCGTAGACGCGCGCAGGAAGCAACGAACCCGTCACACGAACGAACTCGGATACACAGCCGTCGTAGCCGCCGGTATCGGTCAGCACGTCGCGCAAGACGTAGTCGGCGAGCCCTTCCATGGGGGCCAGGAACAGCCGGCTCATGGCGAAGCCTTCACCGAAGCAGAGGACCAGGCCTTAAAGGCCGGACGAGCATATTGGATAACGGAGGGCATGGGGTTTCGCGCACAAAAGGCGAGTCCACACTGAGCCGCCGCTGGAGAGAGTTGCGTGATTGCGTGCGCCTGGGGGCACAGACCGCGCATTCTACCTGCTTTGCGTCGGCAGGGCCTTCAGGGAGGTGTGCGGGCGCTGGGCATCCGCCTGCATGCGAGCGCGGGCTGAGTGCCAGCCCGCGTGCGGGATATGCGGAGGGTGCAGAGCCCGCCGCTAGTGAGCCTGTCAGATTTCTTGTGTGTTGAGGTCATGAGACGATATCGAAAGAAACGCCCTTATGACCGAAACAACAAGCATGAGCAAGAAGAGCAAGAAATCGAGCGCGCCGAAGCTGTTTCCGGATGAGTTGATCGATCAACTGCTGGCTCAGGTACAGAACAAGGACGCCGAGTCGATTCTCGGTGAATCAGGCTTGGCCGGCTTGCTCAAGAAGCAGTTGGCCGAGCGTATGCTTGCCGCCGAACTGACGCACCATCTGGCCAGCGAGGCCAAGCAAGGCAAGAGCGGCAATCACCGCAACGGCAGCAGTGCAAAGACCGTCATCACGCCCAACGGCGAGCTGGAACTGGACATTCCGCGCGACCGGCAAGCCACCTTCGAGCCGCAACTGGTCGCCAAGTACCAACGCCGGCTGTCCGGCTTCGACGACCACGTAATCAGCATGTATGCACGCGGGATGAGCGTGCGTGAGATTCAGGGCCATTTGCAGGAACTGTATGGGCTGCAGGTCTCGCCCGACCTGATTTCCACCATCACCGACGAAGTGCTGGCCGAGGTCGAACAATGGCAGCAGCGCCCGCTGGAGGCGATGTACCCCATTGTCTACTTCGACGCGCTGCGCCTGAAGATCCGCGACGAAGGCACCGTCAGGAACAAGGCGGTGTACCTCGCGCTGGGCATCCGCGCCGATGGGCGCAAGGAAGTCCTCGGCCTGTGGATCGAGCAGACCGAAGGCGCCAAGTTCTGGCTCAAGGTCTTCAACGAACTGAAGAACCGCGGCCTGGAGGACATCCTGATCGCCGTGGTCGATGGCCTGCGCGGCTTCCCCCAGGCCATCGAGGCCGTCTACCCGGCCGCGCAAATCCAGACCTGCATCGTCCACCTGATCCGCAACTCGCTGAACCTGGCGAGCTGGAAGGATCGCAAGGGCCTGGCGACCGCGCTCAAGCCGATTTACCAGGCTGCCACGGCCGATGCCGCTGCCACTGCGCTGGATGCCTTTGCCGGCAGCGACTGGGGCCGCAAATTCCCGACGGTGGCCGACATGTGGCGGCGGCAATGGGAGCAGGTCATCCCGTTCTTTGCCTATCCGCCGGAAGTGCGCAGAATCATCTACACCACTAATGCCATCGAGAGCATGCACATGCAGTTGCGCAAGATCGTCAAGAACCGGGGCCACTTCCCCAGCGACGAAGCCGCCAGCAAGCTGCTGTACCTGGCCTTGCGCAACATCGAGAAAGATTGGAAGATGCCGCCCATCACCTGGAAACAAGCGGCCAACCAGTTCGCCATTCTCTTCGGTGACCGCTTCACCAACGCCCTACGCTGAGATTTATTTAACCGACCTCAGCACACAGAATTTCTGACACCTCCCCGCTAGTGCTTTACTTCTTGTCCGGCTGGTTGAACGGGAACGTCCCGAACATATTCTTGGCCTGACTTTGCATCTGCTCCTGCATCTGCACGAACAGGTTCTTGCTCTGCTCGATGTAGTTGCTCATCATGCCCTGCATCATCGGGCCCTGCATGTTCATGAACTGCGACCACATGTCGGGGCTGAAGGTTTCGCCGGAATACAGGCCCTTGGAGTTCTCGGCCAGCTTGTTCTGGATGTCGATGAAGGCCTGGATGTTCTTTTCCAGGTAGGTGCCCATCATGCCCTGCATGGCATGACCATAGAAGCGGATGATCTGCGACAGCATCGCGCTGGAGAACATCGGCACGCCGCCCGACTCTTCTTCCAGGATGATCTGCAGCAAGATGCTGCGGGTCAGTTCGTCACCAGACTTGGCGTCGACGACCTTGAATTCCTCTGAATCCATGACCAGCTGCTTGACGTCGGCGAGGGTGATGTAGGTGCTGGTCTGGGTGTCGTAGAGCCTGCGGTTCGGATACTTTTTGATCAGTCGCTCTGCGCCTTTTTTGGTCGTGGCCATCGGTGCTCTGTCCTTGTGTCATCGCTGTTTGCGCGCTGCTGCACCGCATGGGGTGCAGTGCGCAAATCGGTATCGCCCGCGCCATCTGCTTGTTGTCGTGCCGGCCGTCTGTGGCCTGTTCGCGCATGGCTGCGCGTGGCGGCCTGCAACCTCGCCCCCGCGAGGGCCGCGCTGCACGAACATGGTGCTGGCTGCGCCGCTGCCCTGATTCTATGCCCAACAAGGCACTAAGAAAAGCGAACGGGCTTAAGGAAAACCCGGTGAACTGGCGCAAAAAGGGAGGAATGCCACGCGGGCAGAAACGATTCGCGGGCCATGACGGCCCGCGAAACAGGCGGCGAAACGAAGCGTCCGCCGCCTTGTGCGCCGCGCTGGCTGCACCGCAATACGCGGGCGCCAGCGCCGGCTGCCGACTGGTTGAACCAGGCCGGCAGGTCAGCCCATATGCAGGCCGCCGTTGAGCGAGAAGTCAGCGCCGGTCGAGAAACCGGACTCGTCCGACGACAGCCAGGCGCAGATCGAAGCGATCTCTTCCGGCTCGCCCAGGCGCTTGACCGGGATCGTCCCGACGATCTTGTCGAGCACGTCCTGGCGGATCGCCTTGACCATGTCGGTGGCGATATAGCCCGGCGAAACGGTGTTGACCGTCACACCCTTGGTCGCCACTTCCTGCGCCAGCGCCATGGTGAAGCCGTGTAGGCCGGCCTTGGCGGTGGAGTAGTTGGTCTGGCCGAACTGGCCCTTCTGCCCGTTCACCGACGAGATGTTGACGATACGGCCCCACCCGCGGTCGGCCATGCCGTCGATCACCTGCTTGGTGACGTTGAACAGCGAGGTCAGGTTAGTGTCGATCACCGCGTCCCAGTCGGCACGGGTCATCTTGCGGAACACCACGTCGCGGGTGATGCCGGCGTTGTTGATCAGCACATCGACCTCGCCGACCTCGGCCTTGACCTTGTCGAATGCGGTCTTGGTCGAGTCCCAGTCAGCCACGTTGCCTTCAGAAGCAACGAAGTCAAAGCCGAGTGCCTTCTGCTGCTCGAGCCACCTTTCACGGCGCGGCGAGTTGGGGCCGCAGCCGGCCACCACACGAAAGCCATCCTTGGCCAGCCGCTGGCAGATGGCGGTTCCGATACCACCCATGCCGCCGGTCACATACGCAATGCGCTGAGTCATGTCCACTCCTTGATTGGCTCTTCGTTATCGTCGCCGGGTCCGCGCCAACCGCGCGCGGACCCGGAAAACCCCTTCCTTATTTGCGCTCGACTGCCAGCGCCACGCCCATGCCGCCACCGATGCACAGCGAGGCCAGGCCCTTCTTGGCGTCGCGGCGCTTCATTTCATGCAGCAGCGTCACCAGGATACGGCAGCCCGACGCGCCGATCGGATGGCCGATGGCGATGGCGCCGCCGTTCACGTTGACCTTGGAGGTGTCCCAGCCCATCTGCTGGTGCACCGCCAGCGCCTGCGCGGCGAAGGCCTCGTTGATCTCCATCAGGTCCAGGTCCTGCGGGGTCCACTCGGCGCGCGACAGGGCGCGCTTGGAGGCCGGCACCGGGCCCATGCCCATCACCTTGGGATCGACACCGGCGTTGGCGTAGCTCTTGATCGTGGCCAGCGGGGTCAGGCCCAGTTCCTTGGCCTTGGCCGCCGACATCACCACCACCGCGGCGGCGCCGTCGTTCAGGCCCGAGGCGTTGGCCGCGGTCACCGTGCCGGCCTTGTCGAAGGCAGGCTTGAGGCCGGACATGCTGTCCAGCGTGGCGCCCTGGCGCACGAACTCGTCGGTCTTGAAGGCCACCGGGTCGCCCTTGCGCTGCGGGATCAGCACCGGGACGATCTCTTCGTCAAACTTGCCGGCCTTCTGCGCGGCTTCGGCCTTGTTCTGCGAGCCGACCGCGAGCTCATCCTGCGCCTCGCGCGTGATGCCGTATTCCTTGGCCACATTCTCGGCGGTGATGCCCATGTGGTACTGGTTGTACACGTCCCACAGGCCGTCGACGATCATGGTGTCGACCAGCTTGGCATCGCCCATGCGGAAGCCGTCGCGCGAGCCCGGCAGCACGTGCGGGGCGGCGCTCATGTTTTCCTGGCCGCCGGCCACCACGATCTCGGCGTCGCCTGCAATGATCGCGTTGGCGGCCAGCATCACGGCCTTCAGGCCCGAGCCGCACACCTTGTTGATGGTCATGGCCGGCACCATCGCCGGCAAGCCGGCCTTGATCGCGGCCTGGCGTGCGGGGTTCTGGCCCGAACCGGCGGTCAGCACCTGGCCCATGATGACTTCGCTCACCTGCTCCGGCTTGACGCCGGCGCGTTCCAGCGCGGCCTTGATGACCACGGCACCCAGTTCCGGCGCCGGGATCTTGGCCAGCGAGCCGCCAAATTTGCCGACCGCGGTGCGGGCGGCGGATACGATGACAACGTCAGTCATTTTGTAGTCCTTTCAATGGAAACGGGAGGGAACCTGCATGCCTGCCGGCGCCGTGCATGACGCACGCCGGCCCTCATGCAAGCGTCATGCCTTGGCTTTGACGTATCGCCCAGGCGCGGGTTCGATCGCGGGATAGCGCGCATTGCCGTAGTTGGCGGGCGCGGCACGTTTCGCGCCGGCCTGGCCTGCCAGCCATGCGGTCCAGTCCGGCCACCAGCTGCCGTGATGCTCGGTGGCGCCAGCCAGCCATTGCTGCGGCGACTCCGGCAGCGCATCGTTGGTCCAGTGGCTGCGCTTGTTCTTGGCCGGCGGGTTGATCACACCGGCGATATGGCCCGACGCACCCAGCACGAAGCGCAGCTTGTTCGCCAGCAGCGCGGTCGAGGCATAGGCCGCGGTCCATGGCACGATATGGTCTTCGCGCGAGCCGTAGATGTAGGTCGGCACGTCGATGCTGGCCAGGTCCACGGGCACGCCGCACACAGTCAGCTTGCCCGGCACCTTGAGCTCGTCCTGCAGGTAGGTGTGGCGCAGGTACCAGCAGTACCAAGGCCCCGGCAGGTTGGTGGCGTCGCCGTTCCAGAACAGCAGGTCGAACGGCACCGGCGTGTTGCCCTTCAGGTAGTTGTCGACCACGTAGTTCCACACCAGGTCGTTCGGGCGCAGGAACGAGAAGGTATTGGCCAGCTCAAGGCCGCGCAGCAGCGCGCACGGCGCGCCGGCGGCGCCGCCCAGCGTGGCCTCGCGCAGCTGCACATGGCCCTCGTCGACAAAGACGTCGAGGATGCCGGTGTCGGCAAAGTCCAGCAGCGTGGTCAGCAGCGTGACGCTGGCAGCCGGGTGCTGGCCGCGCGCGGCCATCACCGCCAGCGCAGTCGACACAATGGTGCCGCCCACGCAGAAGCCGAGCACGTTGATCTTGTCCTGGCCGCTGATGTCGCGCGCGACTTCGATGGCGCGGATGGCCGCGTGCTCGATGTAGTCGTCCCAGGTGCTGCCAGCCATGCTGGCGTCCGGATTGCGCCACGACACCAGGAACACCGTATGCCCCTGCTCCACCACATGACGCACCAGCGAGCTCTCCGGCTGCAGGTCCAGGATGTAGTACTTGTTGATGCACGGCGGCACCATCAGCAGCGGGCGCGCATGCACCTTGTCGGTCAGCGGCTTGTACTGCAACAGCTGGAAGTATTCGTTCTCGAAGACTACGGCGCCTTCGCTCACCGCGACATTGCGGCCGACCTCAAACGCGCTCTCGTCGGTCTGCGAGATCTTGCCGCGCGTCAGGTCTTCCATCATGTTGCGCACGCCGGCACGCAGCGATTCGCCGCCCGACTCGATCAGCAGGCGCTGCGCCTCGGGATTCGTGGCGAGGAAGTTGGCGGGCGACATCGCATCGACCCATTGCGAGATCGCAAAGCGGATGCGCTGGCGCGTCTTGGCATCGGCCTCAACAGCATCGGCCAGCTCGGTCAAGGCGCGCGCATTGAGCAGGTAGAACGCGGCAGCGAAGCGGTATGGCAGGTTGGTGCGCCACGCGTCGCCGGCGAAGCGCCGGTCGTGCAGCGGCCCGGTGGCCTCGGCCTTGCCCTCGGCCATGGCCTGCCACAGGGCTGAGAAGTCCTTCATGTAACGCTGCTGGATATCACCCAGCTGCGCCGGCTCGATCTTGACGCCTGCCAGCGCATCCAGGCCCGGAATGCCGGACGCGGCCGCGTGGCCGTTGCCTTCAGTGCCCTGCCACTGGCGGGACCATTCCAGCCATGTGGCTGGATCGAATGGCCCCGGCGTGAACTTGAATGGTTGGGACTTGCCTTCCTGAGTGGAAGCTGCCGCGCCTTTGCCGGTCGCCATGATTTGATTGTCTCTCTGCCGTCACTATTCGAACCGGCTCCGGGCATTGCCCTGGCCGGCACTTTGCATGGGGAGATGCTATCCGAATGGACCCGGCTTGCGCCTCCCCAAAGCGGGAGGGTCTGCCGGCACATCTGCCCTGGAACTGGCTGGAAGCCTAGACCGCACCTGCTGCAGCCATGGCTCGCGTCCATTCCGATAGCGGCTCCCCTTTTATCCGGCAAACGCGACACTCTGGCGTGGCAACGCCATGCGGTATGCTTGCCGGAGAAACCTGGGAATCGTCAGCGATTCCGAGACATTTGAGCTCATTGTTGCCTTGCAACGCACGCGCTGTCAATGCGGGAATCCGTCCCGGCGCCGCGCGCTTCCCGACCTACCGGACGGTATGCAGCGCTCGCATCTGCCGAGGCCACAGAGCATAGGCGAGAAGGATGAAATTTTGATGTACATCGTGGCCATTGGCTGGCTCTACGTGGCGCTGATGATGGCGATCACCGAGCACACCGTGGTGGCAGGGGTTGCCACCTTCCTGATGTATGGCGTGGCGCCGGTGGCGCTGGTGCTCTACATCATGGGCACGCCCGGCCGGCGGCGGCGCAAGGCCGAAGCCGAGCGCGCGCAGGCGGCCAGGGGCAAGGACGAGTGAGGCAGCGGCCGGCTCAGTCCGCCAGCCAGACCAGGCTGGCCATGCGGCCGGTCACGCCGTCGCGCCGATAGGAGTAGAAGCGACCGGCTTCGCCCACGGTACAGGCGTCGCCGCCGTAGACCTCGGTGCAGCCGGCGCGCGCCAGGCGCGTGCGCGCCAGCGCATAGATGTCGGCAAGGTACTTGCCCGGTGCGCCAGCGCGGAAGGCTGCGGCAACCGCGGCCTGTTCATCGGCGCGTGCCTGCGCCAGGAAAGCATCGCGCACTTCCGCACCCACCTCGAACGCATCGGGGCCGATGGCCGGGCCCAGCCACGCCAGCCAGCGCGGGGCGCCAGCACCGGCGGCGGCCTGCATCCGTGACAGCGTGGCTTCGATCACGCCGCTGCACAGGCCGCGCCAGCCCGCATGCGCGGCGCCCACCACCGTCCCCTGCGCATCGCACAGCAGCACCGGCAGGCAATCCGCCGTCATCACGGCGCAGACGTGGCCGGATGCCAACGCCAGGCTCGCGTCGGCCTGGGGCACGGGCGCGCTCGGGGCCGCGACATGATCGACCGTCGCCACCGCGCAGCCATGCACCTGCTCCAGCCACTGCGGCATCGACGGCAGGCACGCAGCCAGCCGCGCACGGTTGCGCGCCACGTCCGCGGCATCGTCGCCGACGTGGGTGCCCAGGTTTAGGCCGCCCGGGGCGCCGCCGGCAAGCCCGTACGGGCCCTTGCTGACGCCGCCCTGGCGCGTCGTGGATAGCGCGCACACACGCGCCGGCGCGGGCCAGTCAGGGACCAGCCAGGCGGGATCAGGCGCTGCGCTCATCGTCATCGTCACCGTCTTCGTCATCGCCGGCATATTCCCAGTGGGCCTCGCCGCCTTCCCAGACTTCGTCCCAGGCTTCTTCTTCCTCGTCGGCCTGCGCGCTTTCAAAATCCAGCGCATCGATCAACGCCTGCAGGTCTTCCGGAGGCTGCGCGGTCCACGACATGCGCTTGCCGGTGGCCGGATGCACCAGGCCGAGCTGGTACGCATGCAGTGCCTGGCGCTCATACGGCACCGGCAGCGGCGCGCGTACCGCCGGGCGCTGCCCGCGCTGCGTGGCGCGGAAGTAGACCGGGTCGCCCACCAGCGGATGGCCGATCGATTCGAAATGCACGCGGATCTGGTGCGTGCGGCCAGTCTCCAGCTTGCACATCACCATCGACACAAAGCCCCGCCCCAGCGGCACCGTGGCCAGCGTGCGGAAATGCGTGCGCGACGGCTTGCCGCTGGCGGTATGCACGACCGCCATGCGCGTGCGCTCGCGCGGGTCGCGGCCGATGGGCGCGTCGATGGTGCCCTCGTCATAGGTGCGGCCCCACACCAGCGCGATATAGGTGCGCTTGACCGTGCGCGCCTGCAGCTGGCGCACCAGGTCGGTCTGCGCGGTCAGCGAGCGCGCCACCACCATCAGCCCGGAGGTTTCCTTGTCGAGCCGGTGCACGATGCCCGCGCGCGGCAGCGACGTGGCGGCGGGGTCGCGGTGCAGCAACCCGTTGAGCACGGTGCCGCTCCAGTTGCCGGCAGCCGGGTGTACCACCAGCCCGGCGGGCTTGTTGATCACCAGCAGGGTGTCGTCTTCATAGACCACGTCCAGCGGCACGTCCTCGGGCGAGAAAGCGGACGATTCCGGCGCGGCCTGCGGCTGGATCTCGATGCGGTTGCCCATCTGCACCGCGTCGCGCGGCCGGCGCACCTGGCCGTCGACGCGCACCGCGCCGCTTTCGATCCACTGTTGCAGGCGGCTGCGTGAAAACTCGCTGAAGTGCCGCGCGAGCAATTTATCGAGCCGCTGGCCATGTGAGGCGCTGTCCACCTCCAGCGTCAGGGTCACGGCCGGCTCGGCAGCTGGCGCGCCGCTGCCGGTCGGCGCTTCGGCAAGGTCTTCAAATTCCTCGGGATGTGCCTCGAAATCGGCCACGGACGCGGCTGCGCGCACCCGTTCTGGTGGAAGTCCTCCCACGCCACCTCCGGCTTCGGGGTGGGGCTGGGGGCTTGGGCTATAATGCTTGACGCTATTTTTCTTCATCCGGGATACGATTGCCCATGCAATTGCAGAGCATGAAACGCGCGCGCTGGCGCACGACAATTGGAGCGGTTCTGCTCGCAGGCGGCTGCGTCATGCTGTCTGCATGCGGCCTGCTGGCGGACCAACCCGACGAGACCGCAGGCTGGTCGGCCAACAAATTATATTCGGAAGCCAAGGATGCGCTGGATGGCGGCGACTACACGCGTGCCGTCAAGCTGTATGAAAAGCTCGAAGGCCGCTATCCGTTTGGCCGCTATGCGCAGCAGGCCCAGATCGATACCGCCTACGCCAGCTACAAGGATGGTGAAACGGCTGCAGCCCTGGCCGCGGTGGACCGCTTCATCCAGCTGCACCCGAATCATCCCAATATCGATTACGCCTACTATCTCAAGGGCCTGATCAACTTCAACGACAACCTGGGCTGGCTGGGCCGATTCTCGGGCCAGGACCTGAGCGAGCGCGATCCCAAGGCCGCCCGCGCCGCGTACGACGCCTTCCATACGCTGATCACCCGCTACCCGGAAAGCAAGTACACCCCCGACGCGACGCTGCGCATGCAGTACATCGTCAACTCGCTGGCCCAGCATGAAGTGCATGCCGCGCGCTACTACTACCGGCGCGGCGCCTACCTTGCCGCCGTCAACCGTGCCCAGCAGTCACTGAAGGACTACGATGGCGCGCCGGCCAACGAAGAGGCCCTGTACATCATGATCCGCTCGTATGACGCGATGGGCATGAAGGACCTGCGCGACGACACCGCGCGCGTGATGGAGCGCAACTTCCCCGAGAGCGACTTCATCAAGTACGGCGCGCGCCGCAAGGACAAGGCCTGGTGGGAAGTGTTCTGACGCCGGCTGGCCAGCGGCCATAAAAAACGGGACGTATCCTCCGATACGTCCCGTTTTTCTTTTTCCGGCACCCGCAGCGTTCAGTCCGCTGCCGCTTCCCCTGCGGGCTCCGCCTCAGCTTCCTTGCCAGGACTGCGCAGCGACTCCAGGAACCGCACCACCGTCGCTGCCTCACGCGTGCGCGTGAACGGCGGCAGGCTTTGCCAGATCTGCCGGCCATAGGGCTTCTCGACCAGCCGCGTATCGAAGATCGCCAGTACGCCGCGGTCAGACTCCGAACGGATCAGCCGCCCCGCCCCCTGCTTGAGCGTGATCACCGCATGCGGCAGCTGGTGCACGGCAAACGGGCTCAGGCCCTTCTTCTGCAGCACTTCCATGCGCGCGGCCAGCACCGGGTCGTCGGGCGGCGCGAACGGCAGCTTGTCGATGATCACCAGCGACAGCGCCTCGCCGCGCACATCCACGCCTTCCCAGAAGCTCTGGCTGCCGACCAGCACCGCATTGCCCAGTTCGCGGAAGCGGTCCAGCAACTCGGTGCGGCTGGCCTGGCCCTGCACCAGCAGCGGCAGGTTCAGGCCGCGCTCGGCGAACGCGTCATAAAGCAGGTCCGAGGCACGCTGCACGGCGCGCAGCGTGGTGCACAGCAGGAAGGTGCGCCCGCCGGCGGCCTCGATCAGCGGCAATGCCGCCTGCACCACCGCGTCGGTGAACTGCGGCGACTGCGGCGCCGGCATGTCGCGCGGCACGTAGAGCAGCGCCTGCTTCGCGTAATCGAACGGGCTGGGCAGCGTCAGCGAGCGGTCCTTGTCGAGCCCCAACTGCGCGGCGTAGTGGGTGAAGTTGCCTTTCACCGACAGCGTGGCCGAGGTGAAGACCCAGGCGCGCGGCTGGCCGTCGCGCTGGCGCGTGAAGATCGGCGCGATCGACAACGGCGTGCGGTGCAGCTGCACGGTATGCGAGAACACCTCGACCCAGCGCACGGTTTCAGCCCCCGCGGGCACCGCCGGGGCTGCTTCTCCCTCGCCTTCCGTCTGCTGCGGTGCCGGCACGGGCGCGGCATCGGCGCGCCACGCGGCCAGCTTGTTGGCCAGCTCCAGCGCGCGGCGGTGGCATTGCTGCAGCGATTCGGCACGCTCGGCCTGGCTTTCGAGCATCTCGACGAAGTCTGACAACGCCTCGTCCAGCGCATCGAGCGTCTCGTTGAAAGGCTCGGCGATACGGCGGTCGGCCTCGATCTGGCCCAGCGCCAGCCGCGCATTGTCCTTGCTGAAGGCCAGGCGCAGGTCGCGCGCGGCGCGCTCCAGCGGCGCGGCCAGCGCGACCCAGTCCACCGCATCGCGCGCATGCGACAGGCCTTCGGCCACGGCATCGCGGGCGATTTCCAGCAGCTGGCTGGTGGAAAGCGTCTCGCCGAAGAACAGCGTGGCGGTCTCGGGCAGCTGGTGGGCCTCGTCGAAGATCACGGTGTTGGCCGCCGGCAGCAGTTCCGCCATGCCGGTGTCGCGCAGCACCACGTCGGCAAAGAACAGGTGATGGTTGACCACCACCACGTCGGCCTGCTGCGCTTCCTTGCGCGCGCGCATCACAAAGCATTCCTTGTAATGCGGGCATTCCGATCCCAGGCAGTTGTCGCGCGTGGAGGTCACCATCTGCCATACCGGCGCGTTCTCGGGCACGGACGCCAGCTCGGCCTTGTCGCCGGTGGAGGTTTCCTTGACGAAGCGGCCGATGTCGCGCAGCCATGCCGCATCCTGGCGCGACGCCAGGCGCCCGTTGGCCTGCGCGCGTTCCAGGTGGTAGTGGCAGACGTAGTTGGCGCGGCCCTTGAGCAGCGCCACCGAGACCGGCACGTTCAGCGCATGGCGCACGGTGGGGATATCGCGCAGGAACAGCTGGTCCTGCAGGTTCTTGGTGCCGGTCGACAGGATCACCTTGCCGCCCCACAGCATCGCCGGCACCAGGTAGGCGTAGGTCTTGCCGGTGCCGGTGCCCGCCTCGACGATGACGGAATCGTTCTGCGCGATCGCGTCGGCGACGGCCTCGGCCATCTTGTGCTGCGAGGCGCGTGGCCGGTAGCCGGGAATGGCCTGGGCCAGCGTGCCGGTATCGGCAAAGATGGTGGCCAGTTCAGCGCCGCGGCTGGCGCCGTCGTCGGCGGGCGCGGCAGGCACGGGCGACCCGGCGTCGGTCAGGCTGACGGCTTCGGACGACTCAGGGGAATCTGGAAGATCGGACAAGGGAGGGGGGATGTTGTATGGGCCGCCGGACAGGGCCGGTGGCAATCGGCCAGCCTGGCGCGGATGCGCTCAGGCCGGCACGTCGGGTTCGAGCTGCAGCTGCAGCAGCGTGATGGCGTCCTTCAGCTTGAGGCGGCGCTTCTTCAGCCGGCGCAGCTGCAGTTCATCATGGACGGCGTCGCTGGCAAGCCGGTCGATCAGGAAATCCAGGTCGCGGTGCTCGATCTGCAACTCCATGATGCGCCGCTCCAGGGTGTTCAGGTTGCTGTCCATCTATGCCTCCGCTGCGCTGTCACGGTACCGGGCCTCAGAAGCCGAACGGGCGCGGCGCCGACGCCTGGCCCTGTTGCTCCTTCGCCTTGGCGCGGCGCTCTTCCAGTTCCTTCTGGCGCTGTTCGAGGTCGCGCTGCTTGGCCTCGTACGTCTTGACGTTCTCCTGCCGCTGGCGGGCCTGCTCGGCGCCCTTCTGCTGGGCCTCCTGCATGCGGGCATCGAAGTCAGACTGCTTCTTTTCGTACGCCTGCGCGTTGGCGGCACGCTGCGGCGCCTCGCCCTGGCGCTGCGCCTCGCGCAGTTGCTGTTCCTGCTGCTTCTTCTGGAAGGCCTCGCGGCTGGACTGTTCACTGGCCGAGCGCTTCGGCTGGCTGGCCTCGAACTCGGCGTTGCGCAGCGCCTGTTCGCGGTCGCGCTCGGCGGCGCGGTGGGCGCGTTCGGCCTCGCCTACCTCCAGTTCGCGCTTGCGCAGCACCTGCAGCTCCTCGCGCTGGACTTCCTTGGCGTTGTTGATGCAGTGGTTGACGAAGAACTTGCCGTAGCACTCACGTTCGGCGGCGGCAAAGCGGTAGTTGGTCCAGGCGCGCGAATCCTCGACGGCCTTGCGTTCGGCGGCAAAGTCGCGCTGGCCGTTGGCGGCGGGCGGCGCGGCGGGCGCGGAAGCCTGGGCGCGCGCCTCGCGCAGCGGCATCAGCACGGCGCATGCAGCCAGGGCCAGTGCAGCCAGGCGGCCGAAGCGGAACAGGGAAGTTTCAGGCACGTTGGCGAAGGTTGGCATGGCCAGGATGGTGGCCTTGGCGGCGGCCGGGCGGGACTTGACGATCATGACCGGATTCTAGCATCCGGGCCGGGCACCGGCCTGCCCCGCCGGCCCGTTCCGGACGTGCGCGGGACGCCGCCCGCCCCGCACCCACAGCGCGCCCCGGCGGATACCTCCCGCGCTTGTGGCAAAATGCCCCGCTTTCGACTGACTGCGTTTTTCGCTGCGCTCTCCGATGTCCAACCTGCCCGCATCCGTCTCGCAAAAGATTGTCTCGCTCATCGCGGCTGAACTGTCCGTGCAGCCCCGCCAGGTGGCCGCGGCCGTGGCGCTGCTCGACGAAGGCGCCACCGTGCCCTTCATCGCCCGCTACCGCAAGGAAGTGACCGGCAACCTGGATGACACGCAGCTGCGCAACCTGGAAGAGCGCCTGCTCTACCTGCGCGACATGGAAGACCGCCGCGCGGCCATCCTCGCGTCGATCCAGGAGCAAGGCAAGCTCACGCCCGAGCTCCAGGCCGCCATCGAGGCCGCCGAAACCAAGCAGACGCTCGAAGACCTCTACCTGCCCTACAAGCCCAAGCGCCGCACCCGCGCCCAGATCGCGCGCGAATGCGGGCTGGAGCCGCTGGCGCAGGCGCTGCTGGCCGATCCCACGCTGGATCCGCAGGCCGAGGCCGCCAAGTACGTCAATGGCAACCCCACCGCCGACGGCGGCGTGCCGGATGTCAAGGCCGCGCTGGACGGCGCGCGCGACATCCTGTCCGAGCAGTTCGGCGAGACCGCGGAACTGCTGGGCAAGCTGCGCGAGCACCTGTGGAACAACGGCGTGGTGGCCTCCACCGTGATGGAAGGCAAGGAAACCGCCGAGGAAGAGAAGTTCCGCGACTACTACAGCTACAGCGAGACCATCCGCACCGTGCCGTCGCACCGCGCGCTGGCGCTGTTCCGCGGCCGCAACGCGGGCGTGCTGATGGTCAAGCTGGGCCTGGGCGAAGAACAGGACGCGATGGTGCCGCACCCGTGCGAAGGCATGATCGCGCGCCATGTCGGCGTCCAGAACCTGGGCCGCCCGGCCGACAAGTGGCTGGGCGACGTATGCCGCTGGTGCTGGCGCGTCAAGGTGCAGCCCCACCTGGAAACCGAACTGCTGACGCAGCTGCGCGAAACCGCGGAGAACGAAGCCATCAAGGTGTTCGGCCGCAACCTGCATGAGCTGCTGCTGGCCGCGCCAGCCGGGCCCAAGTCCGTGATGGGCGTCGACCCGGGCATCCGCACCGGTTGCAAGATCGCCGTGGTGGACAGCACCGGCAAGCTGCTGGACACCGCCACCATCTACCCGCACGAGCCGCGCCGCGACTGGAACGGCTCGCTCGCCACGCTGGCGCGCCTGGCAAAACAGCACAATGTGGCGCTGGTGTCGATCGGCAACGGCACCGCCAGCCGCGAAACCGACAAGCTGGTGCAGGACCTGATGAAGCAGATGCCCGAGCTGAAGCTGACCAAGATCGTGGTCAGCGAGGCCGGCGCTTCGGTGTATTCGGCGTCGGAGCTGGCAGCCAAGGAATTCCCGGACCTGGATGTGTCGCTGCGCGGCGCGGTGTCGATTGCCCGCCGGCTGCAGGATCCGCTGGCGGAACTGGTCAAGATCGATCCCAAGTCGATCGGCGTGGGCCAGTACCAGCATGACGTCAACCAGCGCGAGCTGGCGCGGGCGCTGGACGCCGTGGTCGAAGACTGCGTCAACGCCGTGGGCGTGGACGTCAACACCGCCTCGGCGCCGCTGCTGGCGCGCGTGTCGGGCCTGAACACGGTGCTGGCGCGCAATATCGTCGAGTTCCGCGACGCCAATGGCGCCTTCCCCAACCGCAACGCGCTGAAGCAGGTGCCGCGCCTGGGCGACAAGACCTTCGAGCAGGCGGCCGGCTTCCTGCGCATCAACGACGGCGACAATCCGCTGGACCGCTCCTCGGTGCACCCGGAAGCGTATCCGGTGGTGCAGCGCATCCTGGAACACGTCAAGAAGGGCCTGCGCGATGTGATGGGCAACCGCGACGCGCTGCGCGGCCTGTCGCCGACGCAGTTCACCGACGACTCCTTCGGCCTGCCGACCGTGCGCGACATCCTGACCGAACTGGAAAAGCCGGGCCGCGACCCGCGCCCCGAGTTCAAGACCGCGACCTTCCAGGAAGGTGTGGAAGACGTGAAGGACCTGCAGCCCGGCATGGTGCTGGAAGGCGTGGTCACCAACGTGGCAGCCTTCGGTGCGTTTGTCGATATCGGCGTGCACCAGGACGGCCTGGTCCATATCTCGGCGTTGTCGAACAAGTTCGTCAAGGACGCACACGAGGTGGTCAAGGCTGGCCAGGTGGTCAAGGTCAAGGTGATGGAGGTCGACGTCAAGCGCAACCGCATCGGCCTGTCGATGCGCCTGGACGACGAGCCCGGCCAGGCCGCGGCGCGTGCCGGCGGCGACCGTGGCGATCGCGGCGCCCAGCGCAATGGTGGCAAGGGCTTCGGTGGCGGCCGCCGCGAGCAGGAACCGGCGGGCGCGATGGCCGCGGCCTTCGCCAAGCTCAAGCGCTAAGCCGCAAGCGCATGGCAAGACGCCCCGCACGGGAAGCCGTGCGGGGCGTTTTCGCTTTCAGCCGCCGCGCCCGATCCGCACAGCCAGGCCCTTCCCGGCCCCATCCGAGCGGTTGGCAAACGCAATTTCCAGCCCATGCAGCCGCGCCACGCGCCGCGCGATGGAAATGCCAAGGCCGTGCCCCTGCTCGCGCTGCCCGCTGCCACCGCGGAAAAAGCGGTCTCCCAGCCGTGCCAGCACGTCCGGCGCCACGCCCGGCCCCTGGTCGCGCACGGTGATGCCGTCAGGCTGGAAATCGACCGTCACCAGCGCACCGGGCGGACTGTAGCGGATGGCGTTGTCGAGCAGGTTGCGCAGCATCAGCGACAGCAGGCTGGTGTCGCCCGCCACCGGCAATGGGGGATGGCCCCGGGCCGGCCATTCCAGCTCGACGTCGACCTGTTTCTGCTGGGCCAGGCCCAGGCAGTCGGACAGCGCCTGCTGCGCCACGGGCAGCCAGTTGACAGGCTGGCGCGAAGGCGGCGCCGAGGCATCCTCCAGCCGGCTCAGTGTCAGCAACTGCGACACCAGCCGGCCGATGCGGTCGATGCCGGATGCCACATTGGCGCGCGCCTGCGCGCGTTCGTCGGCGTCAGGCGAGCGCTCGGCTATCTCCCACTGCGCCTTGAGCGCGGCCAGCGGCGTGCGCATCTCGTGCGCCGCATCGGCGGTCAGGCGCCGTTCGTGTTCGATTGAATCCGATACGCGCGCCAGCAGCCGGTTCATCGCATGCACCAGCGGCACCAGTTCACCGGGCACGGCCTTGAGGCTGAGCGGTCGGCGGTCCTCCGGGGCGCGCCCTTCGATGTCCGAGGACAGCGCCCGCACCGGCGCCAGCGCGCGCCGCATGAACCAGATCAGCAGCCCGATCAGCACCGGCAGCCCCGCGGCCCACGGCAACACCTGCGCGGCGATATAGGACAGGATCAGCTCGTTGCGCTCGCCGATCTGCTGGCCGACACAGACACGCCAGCCGGTGTCGGGGTCGTCGAGGTAGTAGAGCCGCCAGGCCTTCTTGTTGATGGTGATCTCGGTAAAGCCCTTGACGCCGGGGGCGCGTGGCAGCAGGTCGCCCTCGGGATCGATATGCAGCGACTTGCCGTCTGGCAGCCACGCCGCGATGGCCAAATCGCCCAGCCCGGCGTCGCCCTGGTCACCTTCCACCAGCTGCGGCAGCCGCGTGCGCGACGGCGCAGCGGCGACATCGACCAGCGGGACCACCGAATGCATCTGCAGCGCCATGCGCACCATGTCAGTGTCATAGAGCTCATTGATCTCATGCCGGGCCCGCACGTAGGTCAGGCCGATGGTCAGCAGCCACACCACCGGCGCGGCGATCAGCACCGCAAAGATGAGCCGGCGCTGCAACGTCATATGCAATCCTCCGCCGCGCCCAGCGTGTAGCCCGCGCCGCGGAAGGTGCGCACGATCTTCGGATGAATCTTGCGGCGCAGGTGGTGGATATGCACCTCCAGTGCGTTGCTCTCGATGCCGCCCTGCCAGTCATAAAGCTTGTCGCGCAGGAAGTCGCGCGTCAGCAGCCGGTTGGGGTGCGCCAGCAGCAGCTCCAGCAACATGGCTTCGCGGCTGGTCAGTTCCACCGGCTGGCCCTGCCAGTACGCCTGGCGCGCGGCCGGGTGGAATTCCAGCGCGCCGTGCTTCCACACTGGCGACGACAGGCCCGCGGCGCGGCGGGTGACGGCACGCAGCCGTGCCGCCAGCTCATCGAGCGCGATCGGCTTGACCAGGTAGTCGTCGGCGCCGGCGTCAAGGCCGCCGATGCGGCTGTCGATCGCATCGCGCGCGGTCAGCACAATCACCGGGATGCGGCAGCCGCGCGCACGCCAGCGCGCGAGCAGCGACATGCCGTCTTCCCCTGGCAGGCCCAGGTCCAGCACCACGGCATCGTAGTGGACCACGCCGAGTGCATGGTCGGCTTCAGCGCCGGTGCTGAACCAGTCGACCGCATAGTCCAGCAGTTGCAGGCCGCGGCGAAGCCCGTCGCCCAGCATCGGGGCGTCTTCAACGATCAGGATTCTCATTTTTCCGGGCTGGGTTTGTTTATCCTTCCGGTGTTATCCACCAGTCACACGAGTGCGTGCGGCATCGTGCCTGGAACGCATCGTGGCCATTATGTGCGCGCCCGCTTAATCTGCCATTAAGGTTTGCCCATTATTCTCGCCCTCTCCGCGCCAGGACCCAGCCTTAGTCAACGCCGCACCTCCAGCCGGCGTTGTCATGGCCATGCCGCCGGGCCGCGCTGCCTCGCAGCGCCGCCTCAGCACCCTACCCAAGCCACCGCCGCCCTTGCCGTCACACCCGCCTCCAGGCCACGACGTTCCTGCCATGCCTCAACGTCCCAATCGCTCTGCCGCCGTGCGCAGGCTTGACGCCGCCCGGGCCGGCGACCCCGGCCATGCCGCGCGCATCGCCGGCATGCCCGCCCTGACGGTGACGCTGGTGGCGCTGGCGTTCGCGCTGGTCTGGTTCGGCACGCTGGGCGTGCGCCACCTGCTCGGCCCCGACGAAGGCCGCTATGCCGAGATCGCGCGTGAGATGCTGAGCACCGGCGACTGGGTCACCATCCGCTACAACGCGCTGAAGTACTTCGAGAAACCGCCCTTCCATATGTGGGTGACGGCACTGTCGTACGCACTGTTCGGCGTCGGCGAATGGCAGGCAAGGCTGTGCGTGGCGCTGGCCGGCATCGCCGGGCTGGGCATGTCGATGCTGGCCGCGGCACGCTGGTTCGGCGCGCGCGCCGGACTGTTGACGGGTCTGGTGCTGGCGTCCGCACCGATGTGGAACGTCGCCGCGCATTTCAATACGCTGGACATGACGCTGTCCGGCGTCATGGCCTGCGTGCTGGCGTGCATGCTGCTGGCCCAGCATCCGGGCACAACGCCCGCCGCGCGCCGCAACTGGATGCTGGCGTGCTGGGCCGCGATGGGCGTGGCCGTGCTGACCAAGGGGCTGGTCGGCCTGGCGCTGCCCGGCCTGGTGCTGGTGATCTACACCTGCGTGACGCGCGACCTGGCACTGTGGCGAAGGCTGCATGTGCCGGCCGGCATCGTGGTGATGCTGCTGGTGGCAGTGCCGTGGTACTGGCTGGTGGCGCGGCGCAACCCGGAATTCCTGCGCTTTTTCTTTATCCACGAGCACTGGCAGCGCTATACCTCGACCGTGCATGCGCGCAAGGGTGCGCTGTGGTACTTCGTGCCGCTGGTGATCGGTGGCTTCCTGCCATGGCTGGGGCTGGTGCCCGGCATGGTGCGCGCCGTCCGGCAACGTGCCGGCGTCGCCGACGCAAGCAGTTCGCGGCCGTTCCAGCCTGCCCTGATGGCGGCGCTGTGGGCCGCGTCGATTTTCGTCTTCTTCAGCCTGTCCGGATCCAAGCTCCCCGGCTATATCCTGCCGGTGTTCCCGGCGCTTGGGATGCTGGCGGGTGCGGCGCTGGTGCAGACCGGCGAGCGTGCCTGGCGCCGACAGTTGCGGGCGATGCTGGTCGTCGGCGCGATCGGGCTGCTGGCCAGCCCCTACGTGGCCACGCTCGATTCCAACAACACGCCCAACGCGCTGTACCGCGCCTATGCCGTGTGGGCGGCGTTGGCGTTCGCGCTGGTGATGCTGAGCGCCGTGGCGGGCCTGTGGCTGCAGCGCCGGCACGGGCCCATGGCCAGTATTACGGCCTATGCATTCGGGATGCTGCTGGCATTCTCCACCGCCCTGCTCGGCCATGAAACCATCGGCCGCTCGGCGTCGGGCATCGACATGGTGGCGCCGATCGCGCGCGTACTGGAGCCTGGCATGCCGCTCTATGGCGTCGGCATGCTGGACCATACGCTGCCGTTCTACCTGCACCATCCGCTCACCATGGTGGCGCGAGCCGACGAACTAACCTTCGGCACCGAACAGGAGCCGCAGAAATGGCTGCCCACCGTCGATGCCTTCATCGATGCCTGGCTGCACGGTCCGCGCGCCGTCGCGCTGCTGTCGCCGCAGACCTTTGCCGAGCTGAGTGCGCGCGTGCCGATGCATGTGGTCGCGCGCGACTGGCGGCGCGTGGCCGTCGCCAACTTCCCCATCGCTGGCGCGCGCTAGCCGCGCCAGCGAGTTCCGTTTTCCCATGCCATCGTCAAACGCAATGCAAGGCAAGAAAATACTGATCCTCGGCGTCAACGGCTTCATCGGCCACCACCTGACGCGCCGCATCCTGGAAACCACGCCGTGGGAGGTCTACGGCATGGACATGTCGTCGGACCGCCTCGGCGACCTCGTCGACCACCCGCGCATGCACTTCTTCGAGGGTGACATCACCATCAACAAGGAGTGGATCGAGTACAACATCCGCAAGTGCGACGTGGTACTGCCGCTGGTGGCCATCGCCACCCCGGCCACCTATGTGCGCCAGCCGCTGCGCGTGTTCGAGCTGGACTTCGAGGCCAACCTGCCGATCGTGCGCGCCGCGGTCAAGTACGGCAAGCACCTGGTGTTCCCGTCGACCTCCGAGGTCTACGGCATGTGCAGCGACGAAGAGTTCGACCCCGAGGCCTCGCCGCTGGTCTACGGCCCGATCAACAAGCCGCGCTGGATCTACGCCTGCTCCAAGCAGCTGATGGACCGCGTGATCCACGCCTACGGCATGGAGCAAGGCCTGAACTACACCCTGTTCCGTCCGTTCAACTGGATCGGCGCCGGGCTGGATTCGATCTTCGAATCGAAGGAAGGCTCGTCGCGCGTGGTGACGCAGTTCCTCGGCCATATCGTGCGCGGCGAGCCGATCAAGCTGGTCGACGGCGGCGCCCAGCAGCGCGCCTTTGCCGATATCGCCGACGGCATCGACGCGCTGATGCGCATCATCGAGAACCCCAACGGCGTGGCCAGCGGCAAGATCTACAACATCGGCAACCCGGGCAATATCCACTCGGTGCGCGAGCTGGCCGAGATGATGCTGAAGATGGCCGCCGACTATCCGGAATACGCCGACGAAGCGCGCAAGACGCAGATCATCGAGACCTCCTCGGGCGACTTCTATGGCAAGGGCTACCAGGACGTGCAGCACCGCGTGCCGAAGATCGACAACACCATCGAAGAACTGGGCTGGAAGCCCGGGATCAGCATGGAAGCGGCGCTGCGCCGCATCTTCGAGGCGTATCGCACGCACGTGACGGACGCAAGGACGTTGGTGAACCAGGGGTGAGGCTGGAGGCAGTCTCAAGCCGCATGCCGAAGCCTGCTGGCGTTCCTTCTGGCTTGGGTACTCCCTCTCCCGCTTGCGGGAGAGGGTTGGGGTGAGGGCCAGGTGTATCGACGAAGTAACGCGTGTCGGTATGCCTGTGCCTGCCCTCACCCCCTGCCCCTCTCCCGCAAGCGGGAGAGGGGAGCACACCCGCGGCCTCAGCCGACCGACACTTCAATCCGCCGCGGCCGCGCCTCTTCCCTGCGCGGGATCGTCAGCTTCAGCACGCCGTCCTGCAAGTTGGCCTCGATGCGCGAGGCGTCAAGATCCGGGCTGAGCGTAAACGTACGTGCATAGCGCGGCTGCCGAATCTCGGCATGCTGCACGCGCAGGCTCGCGGGCGTCGGCACGACGGCTTCGCCTTCGATGCGCAGGCTGCTGTCGTGGACGTTGACCTCGAGGTTCTCGCGCGGCACGCCGGGCAGATCCGCCCACAGCGTGACTCCTGCTGAGGTTTCGTAGATATCGACCGCGGGCACCAGCGTCATGGTCTGGATTTCCTCGCGGCGTTGCGCGACGGCGCCCCGCTCGCCTTGGCCGCTTGTGTTCTGGTCGCGCTGGACGACCTGCTTCGAATCGTTCATGGCGTCCTCCTCACGTTAGCTGACGGTGATGGCGCGCGGACGCGACGCTTCGCGCTTGCCTACGCTGATCGAGAGGCAGCCGTTGGTATAGCGTGCCTGCACCTTGTCCGGATCGGCCGACTGCGGCAACTCGATCACGCGGCGGAAGCTGCCGAAGAAGCGCTCCTGCGCATAGGGCCGTATCTCGGCTTCGCCCTCCGGCTGCACCTGGGCACGCTCGCCGCTGATGGTCAGCAGGCCCTTGTCGATCGATACCTCGAGCTGGTCCGTCTTGATGCCGGGCGCGAACACCACGATCTCGATCGAGTCATCGGTCGCGCCGATATTCAGCGGGGGGAACGCCCCGAAACGCCCGGAGCGCAGGCTGGTTGAAAACCCGCCGAAGAGATTCGCCATCTGCCGTTGCATCCGGTCGAATTCACTGAACGGGTCGTTCCCGAAAAAGAAGTCACTCATGGTTAGATCCTCCTTCTATGCAGCGGGGAGGCGCAGGACCCTGATGTAGTGCACCTGGCCTCCTGCCAGGCCGCTGCAAACCAACGGAAAACACGCAGCGCCGCGTTGCCGCGACGACTGGGCAATCCATAATTAGTGCTGCCCCGCGCGAATTTCAAGGGGTCGGATAGCGGGACAATCTGACGCTGGCAGGTATCGACCGCATCACAGCCTCAGGTCCGGAATTCAGGCGCCGGCGCGATCGAAGCCGGCCTTGCGCGCCAGCACGATGGCCTGCGCGCGGTTCTCCACTTCCAGCTTGGCGAAAATGCTGGTGATGTGGTTGCGCACGGTCTTTTCACACAGGTCAAGATGCGCGGCGATCTGGGCGTTGTCGCGGCCCTGCGCGATCAGTTCGACGATATCGCGCTCGCGCCGTGTCAGCGCGGTGAAGGCCGGGTCGCGCACTGGCTCCCCAGCCTGCAGGAAGGCGCGCACCTCGTCCAGCCAGCGCAGCCATGCGGGCTCGGTTTCCAGCAACAGGTGATTGCCGCTTTCCAGCGGCACGAAGCGCGCGCCGGGAATCTCGCTGGCGATCAGGCGCCCTTCGTCGAACGGCACGCGCGCATCGCGCACCGCGTGCAGCACCAGTGTCGGGCACGATACCTGGGGCAGCAGCGCCACCACGTCGATCTCATTGAAGACGCGCATGAAGCGTGCGGCATTCAGCGGCGAGGTCGAGACCCGCTCCAGTTCATTGAACCATGCATGCTGCTCGGCCGTGCCGCCGGGGATGAACTGGGTGGTGAAGAACTGGCGGAAAGCCGGATTCTCCTGGCCCCAGCCAAGCTCGGCGAGCTTGTTCATCAGCTCGGCCTCTTCCAGCAGGCGCTGGCTCAGGTGGTCGCGCTTCAGGCGCCCCCGCGCGTAGCCACCGTGCAGCACCAGATGGCTGACCCGCTCGGGATGCGCGACCGCGTAGGCGACGGCAATCGACGCGCCCTGCGAGATGCCCAGCAACGGAAAATGGTCCACCCCGGTGGCGTCGACGATGGTTTCCAGGTCGCGCAGCCACGCGTCGAAGGACAGGTCCTCGATATCCCGGTCAGAGAGCCCGCAGCCGCGCTCGTCATAGCGGATCAGCGTATGCGTGGCAGACAGCGCCGTGATCATGTGGCTCCACACCGGGCTGCCGACGTCGAACTCCAGGTGGCTCATCCAGTTGGCCGCCTTGACCAGCGGCGCGCCGCTGCCCGTGATGGCGTACGCAAGGCGAACGCCGTCACGGCTGGTGCACAGGCGGAGCTGCTGCTTGAACATCGGCATGTCGGGGCCGCGCGGTGCTGGGACGGCCTGCCGGCAGCCGCGGGCCGCGGCTGCCATGCGGGCGCGCCGCGTGACTTCCCTAGCTTAGGCAAAGGATGGGCGGCGCCAAAGCGCCGTCGATCACTCAGGACAGGCATTCCTCGCTGCCGCGTGCATCGCTGCGCGCGCCGTCGGTGAAACCATCGCGAGAACTGATATGCGTCCCCTCGGTAAAGGGATCGAAGCGTCCCATGCGCGCGCCATCCGTGTATGGATCAGGCTTGCGCTTCGCATCCCGGTTCGGATCAAAGCCACGGACCACGCACACTGACATGCTGCCGCGAGCCACCACGGGCCGCATCGCGGCCTCGGCGGCCGGACTGCGCGCGCCGTCCGTGAAGGCGTCGCGCTGCGCGTTGTGGCGCGGCACGGCAGCGGCCAGGGCTTCGCCATATGCACCGGCGTGGGCGGCATGACTGAACCCGGCGGCGAGTGCGGCAGCGACTAGCAGGGTCTTGGCAAAATTCTCATGCATTGCAATCTCCAACAGGGATGCCGGCGGCATTGCCGCGACGGCACGCCTCATGCGGGCGATCGGCTACGAAACAGCACGGGCCGCACGGGATCGCCTCGAGCCGTGCCAGCCGTTGCCTGGCGCAAGCCGGCTGCCATCCCATCATGGCAGCGGCGCAGCGCCTGACTCCTGGATCAGTGTTATGCGGATGCGGGAAAGCGGCCGCCCTAGTGCAGCCATGCGAGCATCGCGAACAGCGCTGTCAGCGACGGCAGCAGCCGCGCCGGACTGCGCCCGAGTGCTGCCAGGCACGCCGCCCCCCGGTCGGCGGCCAGCTGCACCGCGGCGTGCCAGGCAGCCGGATCCGGTGCCTGGCGTCCGCGCAGGGAGCGCGCCAGCGACAACGCGCGTCCCAGCTCGCGCGCCGGCGCGCCGTGATCGTGACTCAGCTCACGCAGTGAGGCGAGGCACGATTCCCAGTTCGCATGTGAATGACAGAAGACGTAGAGCAGCAGGAGCGCCGGCAGCAGCAGCGGCAGCCACGGCGGCAGCGCCCGTCGCAGCCGACGGATGCGACGGATACCGTCGGCATGCCGGCTGGACTGGCGAGACCACTGCTGCAACGCGCACATGGCACAGGCTCCTTCTGGAAGAGACCGCCTTGAAGGCGGTCAGTGACAAGCTGAGGGTTGCATTGTGTGGCGCGGGGCGGTGTGCACGCATGAGGCCGGTGTCCCAGTTCGGGGTCCGCAATGCGCGACTTCCCGGGACATGCGCCCCGAGGGCCGGGCTGCAGGCGGCGCAAACCAGGCAGAAAGCAAAACCCCCGGGTTGCCTGGCGGCGCGTCCGGGGGTTGCTGAGTTCGACGGAAGCGGGCGCCGGGGCCCGCGCGCTCAGATCTCGACCTTGGTGCCCAGCTCCACCACCCGGTTGGCCGGGATCTGGAAGAAGTCCGACGGCTTGGCGCCGTTCTGGTGCATCCAGGCGAACAGGCTCTCGCGCCACATCGGCATGCCCGGCAGCTTGGACGGAATCACCGATTCGCGCGCGATGAAGAACGAGGTCTCCATCAGCTCGAAGTGCATGCCAAGCTTGTGGTCGGCCAGGTCCAGCACCCTCTGCACATCTGGCGTTTCCTTGAAGCCGTATTCGGACTTCAGGATAAAGACGCCGCCGCCGAGGTCCTTGCTGCTCACGCGCTGGTTGTCGTCCACGTAGGGGATATCGCGCGTGACGAAGGTCAGGAACACCACGCGCTCATGCAGCACGCGGTTGTGCTTCAGGTTGTGCAGCAGCGATACCGGCACGGAGTCGGTATTGCCGGTCAGGAACACCGCGGTGCCCTCGACCCGGTGCGGCGGGTGCGCCAGCAGCCCGGCGATAAAGGGCTCGAGCGGGATGCCGTCTTCCAGGCTGCGCGCGCGCAGCAGCTTGCGGCCGCTGTGCCAGGTCATCAGCAGGAAGAAGGCCGTACCGCCCATCAACAGAGGGAACCAGCCGCCTTCGGCAATCTTCAGCAGGTTGGCCGAGAAGAACGCCAGGTCGACCAGCAGGAATGACAGGCCGATCAGCGTGACCAGCACCGGATGCCACTTCCAGACATTACGCATCACGACGGCCGCCAGGAAGGTCGTGATCACCATGGTCGTCGTGACGGCAATACCGTAGGCAGCCGCCAGGTTCTCAGACTTCTTGAACGCCACCACCACGATCACCACCAGTACCAGCAGGATCCAGTTGATCACCGGCAGGTAGATCTGGCCGATTTCTGCTGCAGAGGTATAGCGGATGCGCATGCGCGGCACGAAGCCAAGCTGGATCGCCTGGCTGGTCAGCGAGAAGGCTCCCGAGATCACGGCCTGCGAAGCAATCACAGTGGCGGCGGTCGCCAGCAGCACCATCGGCAGCTGCAGCATGTCCGGCACCATCAGGTAGAAGGGATTGGAGATGTTTGCCGGATTGTTCAGCAACATCGCGCCCTGGCCAAAATAGTTGAGCATCAGGCAGGGCATCACCAGCGCGAACCACCCATACCGGATCGGGCGCGCGCCGAAGTGGCCCATGTCCGCGTACAGGGCCTCGGCACCGGTCAGCACCAGGAACACCGAACCCAGCACGACGAAGGCCTGCAGCGAATGCTCCATCAGGAAGCTGATCGCATAGTGCGGGCTGACTGCCAGAAGGATGCCCGGCGCCTTCACCAGGTGCAGCAGCCCCAGCGCACCAAGCGCGAGGAACCACGCAACCATGATCGGGCCGAACAACTTGCCCACGGCATGCGTGCCGCTGCGCTGGATGAGGAACAGCGCACACAGGATGACCAGCGTGATCGGAATGACGAATTGCGACAGGCCCGGCGCGGCGATCTCCAGCCCTTCCACCGCCGACAGCACTGAGATTGCCGGCGTAATGACCGCATCGCCATAGAACATGCAGGCACCAAAGATGCCCAGCATCATCAGCAGGCGCGCCATACGCGAGCGCGGTGCCGCTGTGCGCAGCGCCAGCGCCATCAGGGCCAGCACGCCGCCCTCGCCGTCGTTATCAGCGCGCATCACGAACATCACGTACTTGAGCGAAACGACGATGATCATCGCCCAGAACAGCATCGAGATGATGCCAAGCACGGCATCAGCGCTGAAGGGAATGCCGTGTTCCTGGCTGAAGCACTCCTTGAGCGCGTAAAGCGGGCTGGTGCCGATATCCCCGAAGACGACACCGATCGCTCCCACGATCAGCGCCCGCGTACTGGGGCTTTCGACAAAATAATGACTGGTTGTTGCGGATTGGGTCATGAGTATTGGTCTGATTGACCGGGCTCGCGGGCGATTGATGCCTCTCCGGCGACCCGGCCCTGACGCGGTGGCTGCGGGTCCGCTAACTTCTTCTATTGCATCGCACAAACGCGCGCAATTTTAGATGAACTGTCGACGATCGACCACTGCGGCAAAAAGGGATGCCGCTTTCGTGACTTCGCAAGGATGGGAGGGAAGCGGCGGATGGTCAAGCCCCGGGAGAGCAAAACAGCGTGTCCTTGCGCCCGCAAGCAGCGTTGCGGCAGGACAACATAAGGGTCTTATGCGGCGCTTTCCACCTCAAACGCCCAGATAGCGGTCCAGCGCTTCGGGCTTGCCGGCAAGATCCGACGCGGGGCCAGACATCACCACCCGGCCCTTTTCCAGCACCACGGCGCGGTCGGCGTGGGCCAGCACCGAGCGGAAATTGCGGTCGACCACGACCGAGGCGATGCCGGTGCCGCGCACGGTGGCGATGACCGCCCAGATCTCGCGCACGATGCGCGGGGCCAGCCCTTCGGTGGCCTCGTCCAGCACCAGGCAGTCGGGATTGGTCATCAGCGCGCGGCCGATGGACAGCATCTGCTGCTCGCCGCCGGACAACTGCTGGCCGCCATGGGACAGGCGTTCCTTCAGCCGCGGGAACAAGTCGAGCACGCGCGCCTCGTCCCAGTCGTTGCGGCCGTTGCAGCCCTTGCGCGCGGCCATCAGCAGGTTTTCACGCACCGACAGGCTGGGGAAAATGCCGCGGCCCTCCGGCACGTAGGCCACGCCCAGGCGCGCGACCTCGAACGGCTGCGCGCGCGAGACGTCGCGGCCAGCCACGCGGATCTGCCCCTGGCGCTGGCGCACATGGCCCAGCAGCGTGCGCAGCAGCGTGCTCTTGCCCATGCCGTTGCGGCCCAGCAGCCCGACCGTTTCGCCCACGCCCACGGTGAAGTCGACGTCGCGCAGCACGTGGCTGGAGCCATACCAGGCGTTGATGCCGGTGGCTTCGATCATCGGGGCATTCATGCGGCCTCGCTCTCTTCCTCGCCCAGGTAAGCGACCTGGACCTCGTGGTTGGTCCGGATCGCCTCGGGGCTGCCAGTGGCAATCACGGCGCCGTTGACCATCACGGTGATGCGGTCGGCGACCGAGAACACCGCGTCCATGTCATGCTCGACCAGCAGGATGGCGTGGCCCTCGCGCAGGCCGCGCAGCAGCGCCAGCATCCGCGCCGACTCTTCCGCGCCCATGCCGGCCAGCGGCTCGTCCAGCAGCAATGCGACCGGCTGCGTGGCCAGGCACATCGCCACCTCCAGCTGGCGCTTCTGGCCATGCGCCAGGTCGCTGGCGAGCCGGTCCGCCAGCGGTGCCAGGCCGGCCCGCTCCAGGGCCTCGTCGGCCAGCGTGGCGCTGGTGCGGCAGCCCTGGGCGCTTTCCCACAGCCGCCACGCGCGCTGCGCGCGCGATTGCGCGGCGAGCCGGCAGTTTTCGCGCACCGTCAGCGGCAGGAAGATATTGTTGCGCTGGTAGCTGCGCCCGACCCCATGGCGCGCCAGCCGCGGCTGCGACCAGCCGGTCACGTCCTCGCCCTTCAGGTGCAGGCGGCCGGACGACGGCGGCAGTTCGCCAGACAGCATATTGATCAGCGTGGACTTGCCCGCGCCGTTGGTGCCGATCACGGCATGGATCTCATGCAACTCCAGCGACAGGTCGACGCCCGCCACGGCGGTCAGGCCGCCGAAGCGCCGGGTCAGTTGCTGCGCCTGCAGGATCGGGGTTCCTTGCGATGTCATGCGGCCTCCGTATTGCGGCGTCCTTCGCGGCGGCTGTCCGCGGCGCCCGCGGCCTCATCCGTGCCGGTGCCGGCATCGCCATTGCGGCGTCCGCGGCGACCGTGCCGCAACACCGACGGCAGGCTGACCAGTCCGCGCGGCAGCAGTGCCACCGCGACGATGATGAAGCCGCCCATCAGCAGCTGCCAGTGCTTGGTCAGGGTGCTGAACCACTCGGCCAGCAGCACGAACGAGAACGCGCCCAGCACCGCGCCGGCCAGGCTGCCCACGCCTCCCAGGATCACCATCAGCATGGCGTTGCCGGACTGGTGCCACGACGCGATCTCCGGATTGACGAAGCCAAACTGGATCGCATACAGAAACCCGGCCAGCCCCGCCAGCAGCCCGCCCGCGACAAAGGCGCCAAGCTGGTAGCGGTAGGTGGCATAGCCGGCCGCGCGCATGCGCTGCTCGTTGTGGCGGATGCCGACCAGCGCGTGCCCGAAGCGCGAGCGCAGCACCAGCGCCAGCACCGCTACCGTCAGCACCAGCCCGATCCATACCATCCAGTAGAAATGCGTGGGATCGTTGACCGTCAGCAGGTGCTCGCCAGGCACCGGGAATTCCGGCCGGAAGTAGATATAGGTGCCGTCGCTGCCGCCCGCGATCTTGGTGTCATGGAAGACGAAATACACCATCTGCGCGAACGCCAGCGTGACCATGATGAAATACACGCCGCGGGTGCGCAGCACCAGCGCCCCCACCACCAGCGCCAGCAGCGCGGACGCGGCCAGCGCACCCGCCAGCAGCAGCCAGCCGTTGCCCGGGCCGGCCTGCGGCGCCAGGATTGCGGTGGCATACGCCGCCATGGCGAAGTACGCGGCATGGCCCAGGCTGACCAGCCCGGTGTAGCCGATCAGCAGCTGCAGCGACAGCGCGAAGATCGCCATGATCATCACCTTGCTGAGCAGCTCGATGTAGAACTTGTTGCTGTCCGCGGTCAGCAGCAGCGGCAGTGCCGCCAGCACCGCGAACGCCACCAGCCAGCCCAGCCCGGTGGCCAGCGTGGCATTGCGCAAGGAGTGCCGGCGCGCCGGCAATGTCGTCGGGTTCATGTCATCCTGCCTTGAACAGCCCCTGCGGCTTCCACAGCAGGATCACCGCCATAAGCAGGTAGATCAGCACGCCGGCCGCCTCCTGCCAGAACACCTTGCCGAAGGTATCGACGAAGCCCAGCAGCAGCGACGCCACCAGCGCGCCCTTGACCGAGCCGATGCCGCCGATCACCACCACCACGAAGCAGACGATCAGCACCTGCGCGCCCATGCCCGGATAGACCGACGACACCGGCGCGGCGATCATGCCGGCCAGCACTGCCAGCGCCACGCCCAGCGCGAACACGAAACGGTACAGCACCGTGATGTTGATGCCCAGCGACTGCACCATCTCGCGGTTGGTGGCGCCGGCGCGGATCATCATGCCCAGCCGGGTGCGCCGGATCACGTAGTACATCGCCAGGGCCACCACCAGGCATACCGCGGAGATAAAGAGGCGGTACACCGGATAGGTCATGTCGTTGCCGATCGCCAACGAGCCGTCCAGCAGCGCAGGCACCTGCACGCCGTGCACGTCATCGCCGACCAGGATGCTGCGCAACTCCTCGAACACCAGGATCAGCCCGTAGGTCATCAGCACCTGCTGCAGGTGGTCGCGCTCATACAGGTAGCTGAAGAAGGCCCATTCCAGCACGTAGCCGAATGCCACCGCCAGCACGATGCCGAGCGGGATGGCGATAAACAGGTTGCCGGTCAGGCCGGCGAGCGTGAAGGCCAGGTAGGCGCCGAGCATGTAGAAGCTGCCGTGGGCGAGGTTGATCACGCCCATGATGCCGAAGATCAGCGTCAGGCCGCTGGCCACCAGGAACAGCAGCAGGCCGTACTGGACGCTGTTCAGGCACTGGATCAGGAAGGAGACGATATCCATGTTGCGTCAGCCGCCACCGCGCCTGTCCCTGGAGGACGAAGGCGCGGTATCAGGCTGCTCCGGAAGAGCCGATCAGAGGCGGCAGCCGCGGGCCGGGTCGGCCAGTGCCTTGACGGCCACCGAGCTGACCTTGTTCTCGCGCCCGTCGACCTTGCGCAGGTAGAAATCCTGCACCGGGTTATGCGCCTTGGACAGCGTGAAGGCGCCGCGCGGGCTGTCGATCCTGGCCGCGCCCATGGCCTTGTACAGGTCGGCCTTGCGCGTCATGTCGCCCTTCACCGCCGTGGCGCCGGCGGCCAGCAGCTGGGCGGCATCGTAGCCCTGCACTGCGTACACGTCCGGCTGCAGCTTGTAGGTCTTGGCGTAGTCCAGGCGGAAGTTCTTGTCGCGCGGGTTGGTCAGGCCATCGGCGTAGTGCAGCGTGGTTTCCAGCCCCTGCGCGGCGTTGCCCTGTGCTTCGAGCGTGCCGTCGGTCAGGAAGCCCGAGCCGTACAGCGGAATCTTGTCCTTGAGCCCCGCCGCAGCCCAGTCCTTGACAAACTTGACCGCGCCGCCGCCGGCAAAGAACACGAACACGGCGTCAGGCTTGAGCGACGCCACTTCGGTGATCAGCGCCTGGAACTCGACATTGGGGAACGGCAGGTTCAGTTCCTTCACCACCTTGCCGCCCTTGGCCTCGAACGCTTCCTTGAAGCCCTTCACCGACTGTTCGCCGGCGGCGTACTTCCAGGTCAGCGTCACCACCTTCTTCAGGCCGCGCTCGCCCAGCACCTGGCCCATGGCGTAGCCCGGCTGCCAGTTCGAGAACGAGGTGCGGAAGATATTGGGGCCGCACAGCGGACCTGTTGCCTCATCCACGCCGGCATTGGGAATGATCAGCAGCGTGTTGTTCTCCTTGGCCACCTTGACGATGCCCATCTGCACGCCCGAATGCACCGTGCCGACCACCACGTCGACCTGGTCGCGCTTGACCAGCTTGGTGGCGTTCTCCGGCGCCTTGGCCGGATCGGATTCATCGTCGACCTTGAAGTACTCGATGTCGCGTCCGCCAAGCTTGCCGCCCTGCTGCTGCACGTACATGCGGAAGCCGTTCTCGATGGCCGTCCCCAGGGCCGCGTAGGTGCCGGTGTACGGCAGCATGAAGCCGACCTTGATCTTTCCCCCGGGTGCAGCGGGTGCGGGGGCTGCTGGCTGCGCGGACGCGCCGGCCATGGCAAAGACGGTGGCGACGGCAAGGCAGGCAGGCGCAAGCCTGCGCGAGGTGAAGCGACGCATGGTGTCTCCTGGTGGTCAAGCCGGTGGCTCGCTGGACCGTTGCCGGTCACCCCTGCCCTTGCCGTGTCCCGCGCTGGCGCATGCACCGTGAGGACCCTTCGCAACAGGCGGGAAGCCGAATTATTTTAGGTTTGAAGTATGCAGATTTATATGCCGAACGGCAGCCAGCGTCAACGGTTCTTTTTGGTCCCGGTGTGGCGAATGCCCGCATCGCGCGAGTTTAAGCAAGGTGGTCTGGGGGGCATATCGATGGATACCCTCGATCTGCGCCATGGTGCCGTACACGTCGTCCTCGCCCTGCACCGCCAGCACCGGGCAGCGCAGCCCAGACAGCAGCGGACGCAGGTCCCACTGGCGGAATTCGGGGTCGAGCCAGATATCGTTCCAACCCCAGAAGGCCGAATCGACGTCGTCATGGTGGCGCGCCAGCCGCTGGCGCAGGTCGGTTTCCAGGTAAGCCCGGCGCGTGCCCGCGATGCTGCGCACCGACAGGTCTTCGACCACGATATGCGGCGCCAGCACGGTGATGCCGGCAACCGCCTGTGGAAAGCTGGCGGCGTGGATCAGCGCGATCGAGCCGCCGTCGCTGTGACCCAGCAGCCAGGGCATGCCGTGCGCGCGGCCGGGACCGATGTCGAGCGCGTCGAACAATGCGGGCAGCGCCTCGCATGCCTGGCGATGCATGAAGTCGGGACGCCATTTTTCGTCGTGCGGCCGCGGCGTCGAACGTCCGTAGCCGTAGCGCGAGAACACCAGGCCACGATAGTCGCCGGCTTCACAAAATTCACGCGGAAAATCGCGCCACATGCTGACCGAGCCCAGCCCCTCATGCAGGAACACCACCAGCGGGCGCTGCGCGCGTTCAGGTCGCAGCCACTGGTACTCGATCCGGATACGGCGGTTGTCGAAGGGAATTTCCACCAGGCTGCTTTGCATGGGCACGCTATTGTCTTGCATCGGTTCAGAAGGAATGTCCAGAAGCTACGGGCGCTTCATTGCGCCGCCTCCCGCGCGGCTTGCTCGCGCTGGCGCAGGCGGAAACGCTGGATCTTGCCGGTCGCGGTCTTGGGCAGTTCGGGCACGCATTCGATCTGGCGCGGGTACTTGTACGGCGCGAGGCGCGACTTGATAAAGGCCTGCAGTTCCGCCGCCATGCCGTCATGCCATTGTTGGCCGGGCCGCAGCACGACAAAGGCCTTGGGCTTGACCAGTTCGTCGGCATCCGTGACGCCGATCACCGCCGCCTCCAGCACGGCCGGGTGCTGCGCCAGCGCGGCCTCGACCTCGAACGGCGACACGTAGATGCCGCCGACCTTGAGCATGTCGTCGCTGCGGCCGGCATAGGTGTAGTAGCCATCGGCATCGCACAGGTACTTGTCGCCGCTGCGCGTCCATTCGCCGACAAAGGTATCGCGACTCTTGTCGCGGTTGCACCAGTACATCAGCGCGGCACTGGGGCCCTTGATATAGAGATCGCCGATCTCGCCGGGCGCGCACGGCTCGCCGCGCTCGTCCAGCAGCTTCAGCGCGTAGCCTGGCACCGGCTTGCCGGTGGTGCCGTAGCGCACCTCACCCGGCCGGTTCGACAGGAAGATATGCAGCATCTCGGTGGAGCCGATGCCATCCAGGATGTCGCAGCCGAAATGCGCCAGGAAGCGTTCGCCGATATCGCGCGGCAGGGCCTCGCCGGCAGAGGTGCATACACGCAACGCCACCTCGGCGCGCGGCGGCAGCTCAGGCGCCGCCAACATGCCCGCAAACAGCGTGGGCACGCCGCAGAACACCGTGGGCCGCTGCTCGCGCAGCCGCCTGAACACGGCCGCCGGCGTGGGCCGCTCGGCCATCAGCACGGTGGTGGCGCCGACCGACATCGGAAAGGTTAGCGCATTGCCCAGCCCGTAGGCAAAGAACAGCTTGGCGGCCGAGAACACCATGTCGTCTTCGCGGATGCCCAGCACCTGGCGGGCATACAGGTCAGCCGTATGGAACAGGTTGCCATGCGTGTGCACGGTGCCCTTGGGCCGTCCGGTCGAGCCCGACGAATACAGCCAGAACGCCATGTCGTCCGGGCCGCTGCGCACGGTCTGCGCGGGGGAACGCGTGCGCGCCAGCATCGCGCCCACGCTGCACGCCGGCGCGCCATCGGCATGCGGCGCCGCCTGGATCACCATCGGCGCCAGCCCGCTCTTCTCGATGGCCGCCTTCATCACCGGCAGCAGCGGCTCCGACACCACCACGGCGCGCGCGCCGCTGTGGCCAAGCATGTAGGCGTAATCGTCCGCGGTCAGCAGGGTATTGACCGCCACCGGCACAACGCCCGCCAGCAGGCAGCCGAGAAATACCGTGGGGAAATCAATGGTATCGAGCGCGCACAGCAGCAGCCGCTCTTCCTGGCGGAAGCCCGCGTCGCGCAGCGCGCCGGCAAAACGGCGGGCGCGGGCATCGAGCTCGGCGTAAGTCAGCGAGGTGGTGTCGTCGATGTAGGCAGTCTTGCCCCCGCGCCCTGCCTCCAGATTGCGCGACAGCAGGTCCTCGGCGGCGTTGTAGCGGGTGGGCAGTGCCGCCACGACATCGGTAGCGGGTGGAACATCCGGCAGCACGGGCGATGCTGCCGCTGGCATGCCGGCGGCGGTATTGGGGGGCGTCATTGTCTCCACTCCTTGGTGTCGCGCCGCGGGCCACGGGCGCCGCGCCAGCGTCAGTCCAGTCGCTGTTCTGTTTGCCGATGTCCGCCAATGTGCATGCCGGCATCCGCTTGTTGATGCATTTTATTTCATATCAACTATTATGCAAGCGAGGGGATGCACTATAGGACAGGCTTTATCGAACCGACTGCCTGCCGCGCCACTTGGCGCACCAGGGCTGCTCGTATAATGCGCCCTTGCTTTTTCTGCCGGTCAACCCGAAACCACCACCATGCGCCGCGATCCCACCCCGCTGCCCGCCAACGAGACCGAAGCCGACGCGCGCCCTGCCGGGGATGCGCCCGCCGCAGCCGCCAACGCCGAGCGCGACCCCTACCTGACGCTGCTGGGCGAGCGCATCCGCTCGCTGCGCGCCTCGCGCGGCATGTCGCGCAAGGACCTGGCGCGCGGCGCCGGCGTGTCCGAGCGCTACCTGGCCAACCTGGAAACCGGCACCGGCAATGCGTCGGTGCTGCTGCTGCGCCAGGTGGCGCGCGCGCTCGACGTGCCGCTGCCGGTGGTGCTGGCCGAAGTGGACGGCCTGAAAGGCGAGCAGGCCACCGCGTTTGCGCAGATGGTGCAATGGCTGGCGCAGTTGCCCGCGGGCGATCTGGCGCGCGTGCGTGAAGCCTGCCGCCATGCACTGGCCCCCGCAGAGTCCGGCGATGCGCGCCACCGCCGCATCGCGCTGATCGGCCTGCGCGGCGCCGGCAAGTCCACCCTGGGCCGCGCGCTGGCAGCGGCCAGGGACGTGCCCTTTGTCGAACTGAACACCGTGATCGAGCAGGAAGCCGGCGCCAGCCTGTCGGAAATCCATTCGCTCTACGGCCAGGCGGCCTACCGCCGCTACGAAATGCGCGCGCTGGAACGCACCCTGCGCGAGCACGACCGCCTGGTGCTGGCCACGCCGGGCAGCCTGGTCTCTGAACCGGCCACCTTCAACCTGCTGCTGTCGCAGTGCTACACCATCTGGGTGCGCACCTCGCCGGAGGAACACATGGCGCGCGTGGTGGCCCAGGGCGACATGCGGCCGATGGAAGGCAACCGCGAGGCCATGGCCGACCTGCGCCGCATCCTGCAGGCACGCGCGCCGCTCTATGACCGCGCCGATATCTCGATCGACACCAGCGGCCAGGACGCCGCCGCCTCGCTGCAACAGTTGCGCGCCCAACTGCAGGCCGCCGGCGCCTGACCACCCTGCCGGCGGCGCACGGCTGACAAAGACATTGCGCCGGCCGCCTCCATGCACTATATTTCATCAAAAGCCGCAAGGCACTATAGTGCACTCAGGAGACAGCCATGTCCGCGCCGGCAACCGCCCCACTGCGCCCTGACCAGGCAGCCGCCCCGTCAGATGCGCCCGCCCCCGTCACCTTCGAGCGTCATCCCGACCAGTACCGCCACTGGAAACTGAGTTTCGACGGCCCCGTCGCCACGCTGGCGATGGACGTCGACGAGGAAGGCGGACTGCGCCCCGGCTACGCGCTGAAGCTCAATTCCTACGACCTTGGCGTCGATATCGAACTGCACGACGCGCTGCAGCGCATCCGCTTCGAACACCCCGAAGTGCGCACCGTGGTGCTGACCAGCGCGCGCGAGCGCATCTTCTGCTCGGGCGCCAATATCTTCATGCTGGGGCTGTCGTCGCATGCGTGGAAGGTCAACTTCTGCAAGTTCACCAACGAGACCCGCAATGCCATCGAGGATGCCAGCCGGCACTCGGGGCTGAAGTTCATCGCCGCCTGCAACGGCACCACCGCCGGCGGCGGCTATGAACTGGCGCTGGCGTGCGACGAGATCGTGCTGGTCGATGACCGCTCGTCCGCGGTAAGCCTGCCCGAGGTGCCGCTGCTCGGCGTGCTGCCCGGCACCGGCGGCCTGACCCGCGTGACTGACAAGCGCCACGTGCGCCGCGACCACGCAGACATCTTCTGCACCACCACGGAAGGCGTGCGCGGCCAGCGCGCCAAGGACTGGAAGCTGGTTGACGAAGTGGTCAAGCCGGCGCGCTTTGCCGAGCATATCGCCGAGCGCGCGGCGGCGCTGGCGGCCACCAGCGACCGGCCACAGGGCCACCATGGCATCACGCTGACACCGCTGTCGCGCACCATCGAGCCCGACGGCTACCGCTACGAGACCGTGCGCGTGCATGTCGATCCCGCTGCGCGCAAGGCCACGCTGACCGTGTTCGGGCCCGACAAGCACCAGCCCGCGGATCTCGCCGGCGTGGTCGCGGCCGGCGCGCAATGGTGGCCGCTGAAGATGGCGCGCGAACTGGACGACGCCATCCTGACACTGCGCGCCAACCACCTGGATATCGGCATCTGGGTGCTCAAGACCGATGGCGACTCGGCCGCGGTGCTGGCCGCCGACGCGCTGCTGCAGGCGCATGCCGGCCACTGGTTCGTGCGCGAGACCATCGGCATGCTGCGCCGCACGCTGGCGCGGCTGGATGTGTCGTCGCGCAGCCTGATCGCGCTGATCGAAGCCGATTCCTGCTTTGCCGGCACGCTGCTGGAACTGGCGCTGGCCGCCGACCGCAGCTACATGCTGCACCTGCCCGACGCCCCGGACGATGCGCCGCGCGTGTTCGCGTCCGCGCTCAACTTCGGCCACTACCCCATGCCCAACGGGCAAACCCGGCTGGCGGCGCGCTTCTATGGCGACGAGGCCGCGCTCACGGCGGTACGCGAGCATATCGGCGCGCCGCTGGATGCGCTCAGCGCCGACTCGCTCGGGCTGATCACCGCCGCGCCCGACGATATCGACTGGGAGGACGAAATCCGCATCGCCCTGGAAGAACGCGCCAGCCTGTCGCCGGATGCATTGACCGGGATGGAAGCCAACCTGCGCTTCGGCGGCGCCGAGACCATGGAAACGCGCATCTTCGGCCGCCTGACCGCATGGCAGAACTGGATCTTCCAGCGCCCCAACGCCGTCGGCGAGTACGGCGCGCTGAAGGTCTTCGGCAGCGGCAACAAGGCACGCTTCGACTGGGACCGGGTGTAGCGCCCGGGCCCCGCCAGACAACAAGGAGACAGCACGTGAGCATCGACTACAGCCAGAAGATTCCCAACAACGTCAACCTGTCCGACGACCGCGCGCTGCAGCGCGCGCTGGAACACTGGCAACCAGCGTTCCTCGACTGGTGGCACGACATGGGACCGGACGGCTCGCACAACTTCGATGTGTACCTGCGCACCGCGGTGTCGGTCGATCCATCGGGCTGGGCGCACTTCGACCACGTCAAGATGCCGGACTACCGCTGGGGCATCTTCCTGCAGCCGGCCGACCCCGAGCGCAGGATCCATTTCGGCGAGCACAAGGGCGAAGCCACCTGGCAGGACGTGCCGGGCGAGCACCGCGCCAACCTGCGCCGCATCATCGTCACGCAGGGCGACACCGAGCCCGCCTCGGTCGAGCAGCAGCGCCACCTGGGCCTGACCGCGCCGAGCCTGTACGATCTGCGCAACCTGTTCCAGGTCAATGTGGAGGAAGGCCGCCACCTGTGGGCGATGGTATACCTGCTGCACCGCTATTTCGGCCGCGACGGCCGCGAGGAAGCCGAGGCGCTGCTGGAGCGCCGCTCGGGCGACCAGGACAATCCGCGCATCCTCGGCGCCTTCAACGAGCGCACCCCGGACTGGCTGGCGTTCTTCATGTTCACCTACTTCACCGACCGCGACGGCAAGTTCCAGCTGTGCGCGCTGGCCGAATCCGGCTTCGATCCGCTGGCGCGCACCACGCGCTTCATGCTGACCGAGGAAGCGCATCATATGTTCGTGGGTGAATCCGGCGTGTCGCGCGTGATCCAGCGCACCTGCGAGGTGATGCGCGAACGCGGCATCGAAGACCCCGCCGAAGTGCGCGCCGCCGGGGTGATCGACCTGGAGACCATCCAGCGCTACCTGAACTTCCACTACAGCGTCACCATTGACCTGTTCGGCGCCGACCAGTCGTCCAACGCCGCCACCTTCTACAGCGCCGGCCTGAAGGGCCGCTTCGAGGAAGGCAAGCGCGCCGACGACCACGTGCTCAAGAGCGATGTCTACCGCGTGCTGGAAGTGCGCGACGGCCACCTGGGCGAGCGCGAGGTGCCAATGCTCAATGCGCTCAATGAAGTACTGCGCGACGACTACATCAAGGACAGCATGGGCGGCGTCGCGCGCTGGAACAAGGTCATCGAGAAGGCCGGCATCGCGTTCCGCCTGACCGTGCCGCACAAGGCCTTCAACCGCAAGATCGGCACGCTCGCCAATGTGCACGTCTCGCCCGAGGGCCAGCTGATTTCCGAAGCCGAGTGGAAGGCCAACGAACGCAAATGGCTGGCCACCGATGAAGACCGCGCCTTTGTGGCCTCGCTGATGGGCCGCGTGGTGGAGCCGGGCAAGTACGCCAACTGGATCGCGCCGCCGGCGGTGGGCATCAACCGCCAGCCGATGGATTTCGAGTACGTGCGTTTCAACTGAACCAGAACCACAAGGACAGGCCAGGAGCCACCGGAGACACGCCATGGGCGCCCCCGACATCATCAAGCAGCACCTGATCGATCCGGAAATCTGCATCCGCTGCAATACCTGCGAGGACACCTGTCCGATCGATGCCATCACCCACGACGACCGCAACTACGTGGTCAGGGCGGACGTGTGCAACGGCTGCAACGCCTGCCTGTCGCCCTGCCCGACGGGCGCCATCGACAACTGGCGCACCATGCTGCGCGGCCAGGCCTACCCGATCGAGGCGCAATTGCTGTGGGACGAATTGCCGGCCGAGGTGCCGCTGCCGGAACTGGCCGACCTGGGTGAGGCACCGCAGGCAACCCTCGGCAGCGGCACGGCAACCGGCGCCGCACCCGACGCCGTCATCCAGTCCGTGGAAACCAGCCGCCACACCTCGCCGCGTGCGCCGTGGTCGGCGGCCCATCCCTATGTGAACCTGCATGGCGTGCGCGCACCGGTCACCGCGACCGTGGCCGGCAACTACCGGCTGACCGCCGAGGACGCGTCCAGCGACATCCACCATATCGTGCTGGATTTCGGCACGCACTTCTTCCCGATCCTGGAAGGCCAGTCGATCGGCATCGTGCCGCCCGGCACGGATGCGTCGGGCAAGCCGCACTACATCCGCTTGTACTCGGTGGCCAGCCCGCGCGACGGCGAGCGCCCCGGCTACAACAACCTGGCGCTGACCGTCAAACGGGTCGACCAGGACCACGATGGCAAGCCGGTGCGGGGCGTCGCGTCCAGCTACCTGTGCGACCTGGCCAAGGGCGACAACGTTCAGGTGGTGGGCCCGTTCGGATCGACCTTCCTGATGCCCAACCATGCCGAGGCCAGCATCATGATGATCTGCACCGGCACGGGCTCGGCGCCGATGCGCGCCATGACCGAGCGCATGCGCCGCAACATGGCGCACTTCGGCGGGCGCCGGATGCTGTTCTTCGGCGCCCGCAACGCCAACGAACTGCCCTACTTCGGCCCGCTGCTGAAGCTGCCCAGGGACTTCCTGGACATCCATTTCGCCTTTTCGCGCGACCCCGCCGCGCCGCGCCGCTACGTGCAGGACGCGATCCGCGAGGCCGGGGACAGCGCCGCCGCCCTGCTGGCCGATCCCAACGGCCATGTCTATATCTGCGGACTGAAGGGCATGGAAGCAGGCGTGCTGGAGGCATTCGAAGCGGTGTGCGCCGGCGCCGGGCACGCCTGGCTGGAGATCGAGGCCGCCATGAAGGCGGAGGGCCGGCTCCATATCGAGACCTACTGACGCCGCCCCGCTGCTTGCTGGTCTTTTCAGCAAGCGCTTCCCTTCTGAAAGGCATCGCCTATAATATTTCTCAAGAAACAGGAGTGATGGCGATGCAATCCAGGCGGATTCCGGAAATCGATCCCGCCGGCGGCCCCGACCCCGGCACCACGCTGACCAAGGCGGTGATGCGCGCCGCGGGCTTCCTCGGCATCAGCCAGGCCATCGTGGCAAGCGTGCTGGGCATCAGCACGGCATCGGTATCGCGTATGGCATCTGGCGGCTATGTGCTCGATGCGCACCGCAAGGAGTGGGAATTCGGCGTGCTGTTCGTGCGCCTGTTCCGATCGCTGGATGCCATCCTGGGCCACGGCGACCAGGCCCGGCTATGGCTGACCAATGAAAACCTCGCGCTGGGCGGCAAGCCCCTTGAAATGATCCGCACAACGGAAGGTCTGGTCCGTGTCGTTCACTACCTGGACGCCACCCGCGGTCGCATCTGAGCGCCGGCAGTTTGCGCTCACGCTGTGGCGGGCGGTGGAGGCCCAGCACGTCGTATCCACCATGCCGCTGGTCGACAGCCTGGAAGAACAGGCTGTGCTGGAAGCCGTGCTTGACGCCGGCAAACCCGCCGTGCCCGCCGAGGCGCGCCACCTGCACTACCTGCTGTTCACCCCGTTCCGCTATCCGCCCTCGCCCTGGGGCTCGCGCTTTCGCGCCAGCCAGGACCCGGGCGTGTTCTACGGCGCCAACGAGATCCGCACCGCCTGCGCCGAACTCGGCTACTGGCGCTGGCGCTTCCTCAACGACAGCCCCGCGCTGCCGGGCATCGACGCCCGCGCGCAGACGCTGTTCGAAGTGCGCGTCGAGACCTGGGGCGTGGCGCTGGACACACCGCCGTTCGACCAGGACCACGCAACCTGGACCGACCCCGACCACCACGAGCCCTGCCAGGCCTTCGGCCGCATTGCGCGCGAGGCCGGCCTTGGCATGATCCGCTACACCTCCGTGCGCGATCCCCAGCATGGCCCCTGCGGCGCGGTGCTGACCCCGCGCGCGTTCTCCCACCCGGCGCCGCTGGCCACCACCACCTGGATGCTGACGGTACGCCGCGACCGCGTGATCTGGCAGCGCGACGACCTGCAGCAACGCGACAGCTTCGAGTTCGAAGCCGCGCTGTGGCAGCGCACAACCAATAGCGCTGGAAAGGGCTGAACCTCTGCCCCGTGCCGGCGATCTAATCGTTATGGCAGGCGGCAATGCTCACCGCTGGAAGGTATTTTTAAACAAGTGTTGCATTGCGCAACCGGATGCCATATAATCTTTTCTTCGACGGACGCGGGGTGGAGCAGTTGGCAGCTCGTCGGGCTCATAACCCGAAGGTCGCAGGTTCAAGTCCTGCCCCCGCAACCAACCGCATGATGCGTATCATGTGGCGCCGTTAAAGCAGATAAACCCGCCTCTGGCGGGTTTTTTGTTTTCTGCTGCCCCGGTGCTGGCAATCGGATGCTGCCCTCCGTGCAGCACGCAGGTTGCGTTGACCGATGGTGCCCCACCGCCCCAATCATGCCTGCCGGCCCCCTCGGCGAGGGTGATACACTTTCGCCATTCCTCCCGGACGCCCCTCATGAAATTCTGCTCGAACTGTGGTCATGCGGTCGTGTTGCGCGTGCCTGACGGCGACAACCGCCCGCGCAGTGTTTGCGACAACTGCGGCACCATCCACTACGTCAATCCCCGCAACGTCGTCGGCACGATCCCGGTGTGGGAAGACAAGATCCTGCTGTGCAAGCGCGCGATCGAGCCGCGCTACGGGTTCTGGACCCTGCCGGCGGGCTTCATGGAGATCGGCGAGACCACCGCGCAGGCCGCCTCGCGCGAGACACTGGAAGAAGCCGGCGCGCGCGTGCAAGTTGGGGAACTGTTCTCGATACTGAACGTGCCGCATGTGCACCAGGTGCATCTTTTCTACCTGGCCACGCTGGACGACCTGGATGTCGCCCCCGGCGAGGAAAGCCTGGAGGTCAAGCTGGTGGAAGAGGCCGATGTGCCCTGGGATGAACTGGCGTTCCCCACCGTGATCCACACCCTGCGCTGCTTCTTTGCCGACCGCGCCGCCGGCCGGCTGCAGGACGGCAGCTTCCGGCTGCACAGCCTGGATATCGACAAGCCGATGCGCCCGCTGACCAGCCGGGCCACGGTCACGCCCTGAGCGGCGCGGCTGCCGCGCATCGCCCTACGGCGCAGCCCGCATGATTGCCTGGCTGGACCCGCAAGATCCGTTTCCGCCGGTTGCCGAGGCGCTTGGGCCCGATTCCGAGGCCCCCGGCCTGCTGGCGGCCAGCCGCGACCTGTCGCCCCAGCGGCTGCTGCTGGCGTACCGCCAGGGCATCTTCCCGTGGTATTCGAGTGGCCAGCCGGTGCTGTGGTGGAGCACCGATCCGCGCATGGTGCTGCCCCCGTCGGCGCTGCGCGTCTCGCTCAACCTGCGCAAGACCCTGCGCCGCGTGCTGCGCGATGCTGACTGGGAGATCCGCGTCGACGACGACTTCCTGGCGGTGATGCGCGCCTGTGCGACCACGCCGCGCGACGGCCAGGATGGCACCTGGATCACCGACGACATCATTGCCGCGTACGGTACGCTGCACCGCAACGGCATGGCCCATTCGGTCGAAAGCTGGTACCGCGGCGAACGCGTGGGCGGCCTGTATGGGGTGGCGCTGGGGCGGATGTTCTTCGGCGAATCGATGTTCGCGCACCGCACCGATGCATCAAAGATTGCGCTGGCGGCGCTGTGCGCGTTCCTCGGCAATCACGGCGTGGCGATGATAGACTGCCAGCAGGAAACCGACCACCTGGCCTCGCTGGGTGCGCGCCCGATCCCCCGCGCGGAATTCGTGGCCCATGTGCGGGCGGCGACGGCGCAACCGGCGATCAGCCCGTGGCGGTTCGACAAATCGGTGCTGGAGCGCTGGGCCGGGACGCCAGCCGCGCCGGCCGGCTGAAACCTGGCACGGGGCGCCCCGCTGACTGCGCGTCCGGCCGCATCGTCCCGCCCGGAGCCCCCTGAGTCATGAGCAAGCTGAAGGAACTTCCGCTCTCCGCGCTGCAGTTCTATGCCACGGCGCCCTACGCTTGCAGCTATCTCGACGGCCGCATGGCACGCTCCCAGGTCGCCACCCCGGCGCACCTGATCAATGCCGACGTCTATTCACGCCTGGTGCGCGCCGGCTTTCGCCGCAGCGGCATCTTCACCTACCGGCCGTATTGCGACGAATGCCACGCCTGCACGCCATGCCGCGTGGTGGTCGACCAGTTCGCGCCGGACCGCTCGCAGCGCCGCGCCTGGAGCCGCCACCAGCACCTGCAGGCACTGGTGGCGCCGCTGACCTATGTCGAAGAGCATTATTCGCTGTACCTGCTGTACCAGTCGATGCGCCACGCCGGCGGCGGCATGGACCAGGACAGCCGCGACCAGTACGAACAATTCCTGCTGCAGAGCCGCGTCAACTCCCGTCTGGTGGAGTTCCGCGAACCGCCGGGCTCGCCCGAGGCCGGGCGCCTGCGCATGGTCAGCATGATCGACGTGCTCGACGACGGACTGTCGTCGGTCTACACCTTCTACGACCCGCTCGAACGCAACGCCAGCTACGGCACCTACAACATCCTGTGGCAGATCCGCCAGACGCGCGAGCTGGGCCTGCCGCACCTCTACCTGGGCTACTGGATCGCCGACAGCCGCAAGATGGCCTACAAGGCACGCTTCCGGCCGCTGCAGGTGCTGACCGGCAACCACTGGCATGCGTTCGAGGACGAAGCCGGGGATACGGCCACCGCCGCGCCTGCACCCACCCGGGAATAGGCGGGTCGCGGCATCCGTCCGCGCGCTGCCCGGGTATGCGGCCCAGCCGCTACAATGCGGGCCTGGTATTCACTCTGCCCTGCCTCACGTGCTCAACGCGCTCTACCCCCTGTTTCGCCCGGCCCTGTTCTCGATGGATGCCGAGGACGCCCACCATTTCACGCTGAACAACCTGCTGCGCGCCCACCGCATGGGCCTGGGCGGCTGCATCGGCAATAAGATCGCCGACGACCCGCGCACGGTCATGGGGGTGCGTTTCCCCAACCCGGTCGGCCTGGCCGCGGGGCTGGACAAGGACGGCGCCTATATCGACGGGCTGGCCGCGCTCGGCTTCGGCTCTATCGAGGTGGGCACGGTCACGCCGCGCGCGCAGCCGGGCAACCCGCGCCCGCGCATGTTCCGGCTGCCGCAGGCAGATGCGCTGATCAACCGCATGGGCTTCAACAACGGCGGCGTCGATGCCTTTGTCGCCAATGTGCGGGCCTCGCGCTGGAAGGCCGAGGGCGGCGTGCTGGGGCTGAACATCGGCAAGAACGCCGATACGCCGATCGAGCGCGCCAACGATGACTACCTCTACTGCCTGGAGCGCGTCTACCCGCACGCCAGCTACGTGACGGTCAATATCTCGTCGCCCAACACCAAGAACCTGCGCCAGCTGCAAGGCGCGAGCGAGCTGGACAGCCTGCTGTCGACGCTGAAGGACGCGCAGCAGCGCCTGGCCGACCAGCACAAGCGCTACGTGCCGCTGGCGCTGAAGATCGCGCCGGACCTGGATGCCGACCAGGTCGGCAACATCGGCGACGCGCTGGTGCGGCACAAGATCGACGGCGTGATCGCCACCAACACCACCATCTCGCGCGAGGCGGTCAAGGGCCTGCCCCACGCTGAAGAAGCCGGTGGCCTGTCCGGCCGCCCGGTGTTCGAGGCCTCGACCCGGGTGGTGCGCGCGCTGCACGGCGTGGTCGGCGACGCGGTGCCGATCATCGGCGTGGGCGGCATCTTCGGCGGCGCCGATGCGCGCGCCAAGATCGATGCCGGCGCGAAGCTGGTGCAGGTCTACAGCGGCCTGATCTACCGCGGCCCGGCGCTGGTGCGCGAGTGCGCCGCGGCGCTGCGCGGCTGAGCCGGCGCCGTCAGGCAGGACTGGCGCGGCTCAACCCATCGCAGCCGGCCGCGTCAGTACGGAGCATTCACCACGACGTACTGGGTTCCCTGCGGCTGATACCAGGTGCTGCCGCATTGCTGGTACACCATGCCGCCATAGCTGACCGGGACGCAGCTTGGCGGGACCGAGCGCACGACCGACCCCACCACGGCAGCGGTCACAGCCACCGTTGCGGTAACGGCGGCAGCGGTGGCAACCGGATGGTAGTCATTGTCCCAGCCGCCGCAGCATCCGCCATGCGTGTCGACATTGACGTTGACGTTCCGGTTCGTATTGACGTTGACATTCCGGTTGGCACTGACACTGTTCACGCTGGCGCTGCGGACATTGTTCGTGCGCGCGTCGGCCCGCACGTTGCTGACCTGTGCGCCGCCGCCACCACCGCCGCGCCCCGCGGCGTGACCGCCGCCACGCGCTTCAGCCTGCGGCACCCAGCCATAGGTGGCAAGCACGACGGCACCCAGGACCGCGAGGAGGGACGTTTCGACTCGTTTCATGTGCCTCTCCTTCACTGGGTCTTGAGCGGAACGAACTTGGCCTCACGGGCGCCCTGCGGCGGCGTGAAGTGGAAGACGGAATCCTTGAAAGCCGGCTTCAGCTTCCAGTCCAGCCAGGTTACCGACTGCGGACGTGCCTCGTCAGCCCGGTTGGTCATCACCACCTTGCGCGGCACCGGACGGCTGCCGCTTGCAATCCAGATCTGCCAGTCGACCGCCTCCTGGCGCAAGGCATAGTGATCGCAGAGGGTGCCATCGATGTAGTCGCTGCCCGCATACATGGCCGAGGTGATGTTGTCCACGGGTGCCGCGGGCGTTCCCCACAGGAACAGGTCGCCGATCGGCACCTCGATCCCGAACCGCTGGCGCAGATGAACGATCAGATCGCCAAGGTTTTCCGTCACGCCGGCTGACGCGTAGTACTTTTGCGCCGGCTGGTAGAGCGTAACGGTCTTGCCGTCGTAGATCAGGTCACGTTGCGCGCGCGCGCTTCGCATCTGCGCCCGCATCTTGTTCGGCCGGTCGATGTCGACCTTGGCGGTCGCCGAATGCTGCAGCTTCTGGCCATCGGCCAGGACGCGCTCTCCGTCCAGGTCGATATCGACGCTGAAACGCTTCAGCGTCGACAGGTAGGTGCCCATGTTGTTCAGGGCCTGGATCACCGCCGGGTCCACGGCATTGGCTGCCGGCTTGCTGGCAGCCGCCGGTTCAGTGGAAGCCGCGGGCTGGACCGACGCGGGCTGGGTAACCGGCGCCGAAGCTGTCGGGGCCGGGCTGCTGCACGCCGCAAGCGAGACCCCCAGCACGGCAATACTCAAGACACGATACATAGCGAACCTCACAGGTTTTGATGCCATCACGGAGGACAATCCATCTCATCGCTCGCGGATCCGGCGATGTGCCGGAGAGTTCGGGGCAAAGCCCTCTTCCAGGGGTGTCCCGGCGCTGCCACGGTGGATGAATGCTAGCTGATCTGAAATTCCGGATATCGATCGGAAGACATGAATCTTTTCGAAACGTGAATTCAAGATCCCCGCTTTGACCGCCACTACGTGGCGCGTGCCGCATCGTTTTCATCATGCTGGTGAAAGCCAGGGATCGAGGAAAGCCTCGACACCCGGATCGCGCAATTGCATGAAGATGTCGCCGCCGCAATCAGGGTAATCCACAAGCAAAATATGAATCCCGCGCAATAAAATGCGCCTCGATGGCGGATTGCGGGCGTCTGACAGCATCCGATGCCCCACTTCGGCATGATGACTGTCCATATCGTGCGCGGGAAGTGGTATCCTCGCAGGCTTATCGCTGTCGCATCCGACGCGCCCGCGCACGCTCCCTCCAGCCGCAGGAAGCCGCCGCGCCCGCCCGGACCGGCACCGTACGCCAGCATGCGCGCGGGCCAGGACGGCGGACCGAACCATCCGCGGCCGTATCCAATCCAGAACCGAGTTTCGGGGGAGAACAGACAATGAAGTCCATCAGGGGTCTCGCAGCAACCAAGTCCATCCTGGGCGGCGCCGTGGCGCTGGCACTGCTGTACGGCGGCGCCGTGCAGGCCCAGACCGTCAAGGTGCTGTCGATCGTTGACCATCCCGCGCTGGACGCCATCCGCGACGGCGTGCGCGCCGAACTGAAGGCCGCCGGCTATGACGCCGACAAGAGCCTGAAGTGGGAATACCAGAGTGCCCAGGGCAACACCGGCACCGCGGCGCAGATCGCCCGCAAGTTCGTCGGCGACAACCCGAACGCCATCGTTGCCATCGCCACGCCGTCGGCCCAGGCCGTGGTTGCCGCCACCAAGACCGTGCCGGTGGTGTACTCGGGCGTGACCGATCCGGTCGCCGCGCAGCTGGTCAAGAGCTGGTCGGCCTCGGGCACCAACGTGACCGGCGTGTCGGACAAGCTGCCGCTGGACAAGCAGGTCGCCCTGATCAAGCGCGTGGTGCCCAAGGCCAAGACCGTGGGCATGGTCTACAACCCGGGCGAAGCCAACTCGGTGGTCGTGGTCAAGGAACTGAAGGAGCTGCTGGCCAAGGACGGCCTGACGCTCAAGGAAGCCGCCGCGCCGCGTACCGTTGACATCGGCCCGGCCGCCAAGAGCCTGATCGGCAAGGTCGACGTGATCTACACCAACACCGACAACAACGTGGTGTCGGCGTATGAGTCCCTGGTCAAGGTCGCCAACGAATCCAAGATCCCGCTGGTGGCCGCCGATACCGACAGCGTCAAGCGTGGCGCCGTGGCCGCGCTGGGCATCAACTACGGCGACCTCGGCCACCAGACCGGCAAGGTCGTAGTGCGCATCCTGAAGGGCGAGAAGCCGGGCGCGATCGCCTCGCAGACCAGCGACAACCTGGAGCTCTTCGTCAACACGGGCGCCGCTGCCAAGCAAGGCGTCACGCTGTCGCCTGAGCTGGTCAAGGAAGCCAAGACGGTCATCAAGTAAGCACAGACCAGCATTGCCCCCTGCCGCCGCAAGGCGGCGGGTGCTCCGTCGGGCCTATCCGGCCCGACGGGACAGAACAGGGCGAGGCGGCCGGCAGCCCCACACGGGCGTGCCGGCCCACCCGCCCCGAAGGCGGCGCCAAGGCAGCCGCCAGCCCCTGCAACAGGATTCCCCCATGTCCCTCTTTTCCCTTCTGGGCGCCCTGGAGATCGGCCTGATCTTCAGCCTGGTGGCGCTCGGGGTGCTGATCTCCTTCCGCATCCTCAACTTCCCCGACCTGACCGTTGATGGCAGCTTTCCGCTCGGCGGCGCCGTCGCCGCGACGCTGATCGCCGCCGGCCAGGACCCGTTCGTGGCCACTGCCGTGGCGATCGCGGCCGGCGCGCTGGCAGGCTTCATCACCGGCTGGCTCAATGTGCGCCTGAAGATCATGGATCTGCTCGCCAGTATCCTGATGATGATCGCGCTGTACTCGGTCAACCTGCGCATCATGGGCCGCCCCAATGTGCCGCTGATCACCGAGCCCACGCTGTTCACCATCCTGCAGCCCGAATGGCTGCCTGACTACGTGCTGCGCCCGCTGGTGCTGCTCGTGGTGGTGGTGGTGGCCAAGGTCGGCCTGGACTGGTTCTTCAGCTCGCAGCTGGGCCTGGCGATGCGCGCCACCGGCGCCAACCCGCGCATGGCCCGCTCGCAGGGCATCCCCACCGGCCGCGCCACGCTGGCCGGCATGGCGCTGTCCAATGCGCTGGTGGCACTGGCCGGCGCGCTGTTCGCGCAGACGCAGGGCGGCTCCGATATCTCCATGGGCATCGGCACCATCGTGATCGGCCTGGCCGCGGTGATCATCGGCGAAACCATCCTGCCGGCACGCCGCCTGATCTGGACCACGCTGGCCGTAGTGCTGGGCGCCATCCTGTACCGCTTCTTCATCGCGCTGGCGCTGAACAGCGACTTCATCGGCCTCAAGGCGCAGGACCTGAACCTGGTCACCGCCGCGCTGGTGACGATCGCGCTGGTGCTGCCGGCGACCCGCAAGAAGCTGTTCGCCCGCAAGAACGGAGGTGCCTGAGATGCTGCGCGCACAAGACCTGAAGCTCACCTTCAACCCGGGCACCCCGATCGAGACCCGCGCCCTGCGCGGCCTCAGCCTGGAGATCCCGAGCGGCCAGTTCGTGGCCGTGATCGGCTCCAACGGCGCCGGCAAGTCGACCTTCCTGAACGCGATCAGCGGCGACCAGATGGTCGACTCGGGCCGCATTGCCATCGATGACACCGACGTCACGCGCCAGCCCGCATGGGACCGCGCCCAACTGGTGGCCCGCGTGTTCCAGGACCCGATGGCCGGCACCTGCGAGGCGCTGACCATCGAGGAAAACATGGCCCTGGCCATGGCCCGCGGCAGCCGCCGCGGCTTCCGCCCGGCACTAAACCGCGTCTCGCGCGAGCTGTTCCGCGAGAAGCTGCGCCTGCTCAACCTGGGCCTGGAAAACCGCCTGACCGACCGCATCGGCCTGCTCTCCGGTGGCCAGCGCCAGGCGGTGAGCCTGCTGATGGCGTCGCTGCAGCCGTCGCGCATTCTGCTGCTGGACGAGCACACGGCCGCACTGGATCCGAAGACCGCGGCCTTCGTGCTGGAACTGACCGCGCGCATCGTCGAGGAAAGCAAGCTGACCACGATGATGGTGACGCACAGCATGCGCCAGGCGCTGGACTATGGGCAGCGCACGGTGATGCTGCACCAGGGGCAGGTGGTGCTGGACGTGTCGGGCGACAAGCGCAAGGGCCTGGATGTGCCGGACCTGCTGAAGATGTTTGAGCAGACGCGGCACGAGCAGCTGGATGATGATGCGCTCTTGCTGGGTTGAAGACAGCGTGCAATGAAGAGGGGGAGCCAGGCGGCTCCCCTTTTTCATGCCAGTGCGCGACGCGTCAGTCGATAGTGATATGCCGCTGCCGAATCACGCCGGCCCAGCGCGTACTTTCCTTCTGGATGGTGGTGGCAAGCTGCTGCGGCGTGCCGCCGGCCGCTTCCATCCCCAGCGTGGCCAGCTTTTCCTTCAGCGTCGCATCAGCCAGCACTGCATCAACATGCTGACTGAGCTTGCGCACGATCTCCGCGGGCGTACCGGCCGGGGCCATCAGCGCATACCACGACAACGCCTCGAACTTCGGGAAGCCCTGTTCGGCGATGGTCGGTACATCGGGCAGCACCGCCGAGCGCTTGGCGCTGGCCACACCCAGCGGGCGCAGCTTGCCGGCCTTGATATAGGGCAGCGCCGCCGACATCTGCGCGAACATCATCGTCACCTGGCCGCCGACCACATCGGTCATGGCCGGGCTGATGCCCTTGTACGGCACGTGGTTCAGCTTGACATGGGCATCCAGCTGCAGCAGTTCGCCGGCCAAGTGCGCCTGGCTGCCGGCGCCGGGCGAAGCAAAGCTCAGCTCACCCGGCTTCTGCCCGGCCAGCTTGAGCAGTTCCGCCAGCGATTTGACTGGCGTGGCCGCATTGACCACCAGCACGTTCTCGGCGGTGGCCAGCATCGCCACCGGCGCCAGGTCGGCCGGCTTGTACGGCAGGTTCGGCATCAGCGTGGGGTTAACCGCGATATTGCCGACCGGCACCAGCGCCAGCGTATAGCCGTCGGGCGCGGCCTTGGCCACCATGTCGACGCCGATGGTGCCGGCGGCGCCGGCCTTGTTCTCCACCAGCACGCTCTGGCCGGTGGCCTTGGCGATGCCTTCGCCGACCGCGCGGCCGAGCACATCGGCGGGCCCGCCGGCGGCGAACGGCACCACGATGCGCACCGGCTTGGCGGGATACCCAGGCGGCTGGGCCAGCGCGGGTGCGGCAGCGAGCCACGGGGCGCAGGCCGCGATGCAGGCAAGCACGCAGCGCATGGCCATGCGTCGAAGGACAGGATTTACGGCGGGCTTCACGGCAGCTTCCACATCAGGTTTCACAGCGGTCTTCATGACGGTTTCCCCTATTTGGCAGTGATCAGGCTTGGCTCCCCCACCGCGCCGGCAGTCTAGTTATCGTGCTTGGCCGTGCCCGGTCCGGCATCGGTCAGCGCAAACCCCGCCTGGTCCGCTTCGCGTGCGAGTTCAGGCAGAACGGCATAGTCGGCCGGTTGCACCGGCGCAAAGCGCGCCAGCCCCAGCATGGACAGCAACGCGCTCCCCGTTGCACCCTCATGCAGCGTCAGCAGCGCGGCACGCACATACGCGCACTCGTGCGGGTCGGCCTGCGCGGAGGCGACCAGCGGCGGGATCGGCGCGGCCGGGGTCACCTCCAGCGTTTTCAGCTGCCCCGCGAGCCCGGGTTCGAAGCGGCGCAGCAGGTCCAGCACATAGCTGTCGACCACTCCCACCTCGGCATCCCCGCCGATGACCGCGTCGATGACTTGGCGCGGGGTCGGCGTGGGTGCGGCGGCAGGCCGGTACAGCGCACGGGTGCCGGCCGGCGCCAGCCGCATCAGGTGATGGCGCGGCGCGTTGTAGCCCGAGTTGGACTCAGGCAGCATGCATGCCAGCCGAGCGCCGAAGGTCTGCGCCAGCGCCTGCACCGGCGCGTCAGCACGCACGATGAATTCGCTGAAGTAGACCGGGCGCCCGCCGTAGCGCGCCAGCGCCGGCACCGGCGCGGCCAGCAATTGCGGCGTTGCCGGCGCGCTGGCATAGGGATAGCCGCACATGAATACGCAGCCGCAGTCCAGCCGCGCCCACAACGCGTTGACCGGGGCCGGCGCGGGATGTTCGACATATGGCAGGTCCACGCCGGCGCGGTCGGCCACGTGCGCCAACAGCGCGCGCCACGCCTGCTCCACCGGCGCGCTGACCGAGTACATGCGGGCGTTGGCGATCATGCGTAGAGCAACCTCTGGCCCAGGCCGCGGCTCTCGGCCTTTTTCAGGATAGCGTGGCCCAGCGCGATATCGCTCAGCGACAGGCCGCGGTGCCAGAACAGGTTGGTCTCGTCGTCGCTCTGGCGGCCCGGCTTGCGCCCGGCGACGATCTCGCCCAGTTCGGCATAGAGCGTCTGTTCCGACAGCTTGCCGGCTTCCACATGCGCGCGCAGCGAGCCGAACATGCCGCCCTTGCACTGGCCCCAGTCATCCACCACCATCCTGGTCATGATGTCGGTCAGCGACAGCTCGACCGCGCTCATGGTGCCGTACGGCACGATAAAGGCGCCGGGCTTGATCCACTCGGTCTTCAGCATCGGCGTCGGCCGCTCCAGGCGCGAGGCCTCGATCACGATATCGGCGCCGCGCACGCACGACTCCCAGTCTTCGGTGACGACGATCTTCTTGCCGAGATCACGCTCCAGCCTCGCGGCGAAGGCATTGCGGCTTTCGGGGCGGCGCGAGTGCACGCGGATCTCGTCGAAGTCGAACAGGCTGTCGAGCAGGCGCACATTCCAGTAGGAGGTGCCGCGCGCGCCGATATGGCCCAGCACCTTGCTGTTGCGGCGCGCCAGATGCTTGGCGCCGAGCGCGGTTAGCGCGCCGGTGCGGGCATCGGTAATGAAGGTGGCATCGATCATCGCCACCGGCATGCCGGTGCGCGGATCGAACAGGTTGAGCATCGCCATTTCCGATGGCAGCCCGAGCTTGTAGTTGTCGACGAAGTCGCCGACGATCTTGACGCCTGCCAGCCCCAGCGGCGCCACATAGCCGCGCAACACGTTGAAGTGGCCGTTGAAGGCGGGGTCGGGAATCAGGTGCACGCGTGGCTCGATCACGGTCTGGCCGTTGCCCTGCGCCACGAGCGCCTGCTCGACCGCGTCGAGGATCTCGGCGTCGGTCATTTCCAGGCGTGCGATGTCCTTGCCGTTGATGTAGGTGAGATGGATGTCGCTCATACAGTCTCCTGCCTCCGGGATGGAAAACCCTGCACATCGCTGGTGCGTGCCCTGCGGCGCGCGGCGTGTGTCGATGGAGTTCAGTGTAGGTATGGCGCCATTGACTGTCATATGCTTATATGTCCGCCAGCCTTAACATCAGGTTAATGTCATGAAAATGAACCTGCGCCAGATCGAGGTGTTCCGCGCGGTGATGCTGACCGGCTCGATCAGCGGTGCGTCCAAGCTGCTGTACGTGTCGCAGCCGGCCATCAGCCGGTTGATGTCGCACACCGAGCAACGCCTCGGCCTGGAATTGTTCCGCCGCACCAAGGGGCGGCTCTACCCTACGCCGGAAGCGCGGCGCCTGCTGGGCGAAGTGAATGCGGTCTATGAAGGGATCGAGCGCGTCAACGAGATCGCCGAGGACCTCGCGGCCAACCGCACCGGCAGCCTGCGCCTCACATGCAGCCCCAACCTGGGCCAGACCGTGCTGCCGCGCGCCATCGCGAGCTTTCGCGCTGCGCACCCGGCGGTGCGGGTGGTGGTGCGTACGCAGATCCCCGGCAATATGCTGCGCGCGTTACTGTCGGGACAGGTGGACCTGGCCGTGTCGAACATGCCGCTGGTGCACCCCAACCTGGAGGCGCGCCTGCTGGTAAAGAACGCGATCGTGGCGCTGGTGCCGGTGGATCACCGGCTGGCCACGCGGAGTTGGGTGCGCCCGGCCGAGCTGGTCGGGGAGGACCTGATCGGCTACGGACCGGACGTGCCGTTCGGATTGCTGGTCCATGAGATGTTCGGCAGCGAGGGCAACCAGCCCGATATGCGCGTGCAGGTGGAGCAGGCGCACGTGGCGCGCGCGCTGGCGCAGGCCGGCGCCGGCATCGCGCTGGTCGATGCCATGACCGTGTTCGGCCAGAGCTGGCCCAATATCGTCGCGGTGCCGGTACGCACCAAGGTCAATGCCTCGGTGCAGATCTTCCATGTGCAGACCGAACCGCTGTCGCGGCTATCGCTGGAATTCGTGGATACGCTGACGGGGATGATGAAGGGTTAGTGGTGCTGTACTGAAGCCTCAGACTGTTGCCGCCTTGTCCAGCCAGCGCGTCAGCTGGTCTGTCACAGCCGAGCTCGAGAACGAGCAGCTATCCTGCGCGAACACTGCCGACATCTCGAGCCGGCGCAGCAGCTCTTCCATTGCCTGCCCGTAGACCGGCGGCAGCGCCAGCCCCGTACCGGCTTCGCGCCATGCGCGCACCAGGTCGCCAGCGGGCATCGATCCGGCCAGGTGCTGGTCCAGTGCGGCACGCATGCGCACCAGTGCTTCGTTGTTGGCGGCGCTCATGAACGTGCCCTCCTTTCCTTGTACAGTTCGCGGAACGTGCGGCCCGACGGGGCCGGCATGTCGCGGGTTTCGGTCCAGCCCTTGCCGGCCATCGGCAGGCTGGCAATCAGCTTGTTGCTGCCGCCCATGCGGCCCAGCAGCCAGGCGCCGATGCGGGTGGCAAAGGCATACAGCTCCGGGCGCTTGGCGACGTAGCCCCACGCCTGCAGCGCGAAGCGCTCCTGCCATGGGCGCAGCCCGCGTTCCATCTGCTTCTCGCGCAGCTTGCGCAGCAGGTCCGACAGCGGGATCGATGCCGGGCACACGCGGTTGCACTCGCCGCACATGGTCGCCGCCTGTGGCAGGTCGATCGCATTGGCGAGGCCGACATAGCTTGGCGTCAGCACGCTGCCCATCGGTCCCGGGTAGACCCAGCCATAGGCATGGCCGCCGATCTTCTGGTACACCGGGCAATGATTCATGCAGGCGCCGCAGCGGATACAGCGCAGCATCTCCTGGAAGTCGCCGCCGATCAGCCCGGTGCGGCCGCCATCGACCAGCACGAAGTACATGTGCTCGGGGCCGTCGCGCTCGCCCTCGGCGCGCGGGCCGGTCAGCAGCGAGAAGTAGTTCGAGATGGCCTGGCCGGTGGCCGAGCGCGGCAGCAGGCGCATCACCGTGGCCAGGTCTTCCAGCGTCGGCAGCACCTTTTCGATGCCGGTCACGGCCACGTGCACGCGCGGCATCACCGTGCACATGCCTTCGTTGCCCTCGTTGGTGACCACCGCCACCGAGCCGGTCTCGGCAATGATGAAGTTGCCGCCGGTGACGCCCATGTCGGCGCTCAGGAACTCGGGCCGCAGCACTTCGCGCGCCTCGCGCGTCATCTCCGGGATCTCGGTCAGCCGCGGCTTGTGGTGAACCCTAGCGAACAGGTCGGCGATCTCGTCCTTGTCCTTGTGCACCACCGGCGCAATGATGTGCGACGGCGGCTCCGAGTCGTTGATCTGCAGGATGTATTCGCCCAGGTCGGTCTCGATGCTCTGCACGCCCATCTCGCCCAGCACCTGGTTCAGCCGCATTTCCTCGGTCACCATGGACTTGCTCTTGATGACCTTCTTCACGTCATGCTTCTGCGCGATCTCGGCCACCAGGCGCGCGGCATCGGCGGTGGTCTCGGCAAACAGCACCGTGGCGCCGCGCCTGGTCGCGTTCTCTTCGAAGGTGGCCAGCCAGACGTCGAGGTTTTCCAGCGCGCGGTTGCGGCGCTCCTTGAGGGCCTCGCGCGTGGCGTCGAAGTCGATATCGCGGATCGCATCCGCGCGGGCCGTGACGAACTTGGTCGAAAGCTTCTTCAGGTTCTGCTGCAGGCGCTGGTCGGCCAGCTTCTGGCCGGCGCGCGCCTTGAATTCCATGCTGTGGACTTGCATCGTGGCGATTCCCCGGATTTCAGCGGATGTCAGGCGTCGCCCGCCAGCACCTGGGCGATATGCAGCACGCGCGTGCTGCTGTCGCCGGTGCGGCGCAGGCGGCCTTCGATATTGAGGATGCAACCCAGGTCGCCCAGCACCACCGTATCGGCGCCGCTGGCCTTGATGTTGGCGCACTTCTCATCGACGATCGCCGTCGAGATATTGCCGTACTTGACCGAGAAGGTGCCGCCAAAACCGCAGCAGGCTTCGCAATCCTTCATTTCTGTCAGCTGCACGCCCGGCAGGCGCGACAGCAGCTCACGCGGCTGCTGCTTGACGCCCAGCTCGCGCAGGCCGGAACAGGAATCGTGATAGGTGACATGGCCCGAGAACGACGACGGCAGCGTCTGCACCCTGGCCACGTTGACCAGGAAATCCGTCAGCTCGAACACGCGTTCGCGCAGGCGCTCGTAGCGGCCGTTGAGTTCGGGATCGTTGTGCAGCAGGTCGCCGTAATGCTGGCGGATCATGCCGCCGCAACTGCCCGACGGCACCACGATGTAGTCGAACATCTCGAACTCGCGCAGGAATTTCTCCGCCAGGTCGCGCGACACCGCGCGCTCGCCCGAGTTGTAGGCCGGCTGGCCGCAGCAGGTCTGCGCCTCGGGCACCATGACCTCGTAGCCGGCGGCTTCCAGCAGCTTGAGCACCGAAAACCCGATTTCCGGACGCATCAGGTCCACCAGGCAGGTGGCGAACAGACCAACTCGCATTGTCGACTTCTCCAGACCCCGAAACCCCACAATTATGCGCGTTTGCGTCGCGCGTGGCGCACAAACCGTTCAGCAAGGGCGTGAATCAGGTGCAATGCACATCACTTGCGCGAGCGACATCACCGGGCATTTCTTACGGTAATGTCATTTCACCTATTGAAATTTTCACAATGCGAGATAGAATCAGGCAGACGCTTAAAAATGCCGCACGGCAACATTTCTCTTTTTTCCCATCTATGTCCGACGCAGACAAGTCACCCGGCAAGACGTCCATCCAGGTCATCGAGCGCATGATGACCCTGCTGGACGCGCTCGCGCAGCACGCCGACCCGGTCAGCCTGAAAGAGCTGTCACTGGCCACGGGGCTGCATCCCTCAACTGCCCACCGCATCCTCAACGACATGGTGGCCTGCCGCTTTGTCGACCGCTCCGATCCCGGCAGCTACCGGCTCGGCATGCGGCTGCTGGAACTGGGCAACCTGGTCAAGGCACGCCTGTCGGTGCGCGACGCGGCGCTGGCGCCGATGCGCGCGCTGCACCGCGTCACCGGCCAGACCGTGAACCTGTCGGTGCGCCAGGGCGACGAGATCGTCTACATCGAGCGCGCCTACAGCGAGCGCTCGGGCATGCAGGTGGTGCGCGCCATCGGCGGCCGCGCGCCGCTGCACCTGACCTCGGTCGGCAAGCTGTTCCTGGCTGCGGACGAAGCCGCGCGCGTGCGCAACTACGCCACCCGCACCGGGCTGGCCGGACATACGCGCACCTCGATCACCGACCTGACCAAGCTCGAGCGGGAACTCAGCTGGGTGCGCTCCAACGGCTATGCGCGCGACAATGAAGAGCTGGAACTTGGCGTGCGCTGCATTGCCGCCGGCATCTATGACGATTCGCGCCGGCTGGTGGCCGGGCTGTCGCTGTCGGCGCCGGCCGACCGGCTGCAGGACAGCTGGCTGCAGAACCTGAAGGACACGGCGCTGCAGATCTCGCGCGGCATGGGCTACGTGACCGAAGCTGCCGCCTGAAAAGACCGAATCACCAGCCACCGCCAACGCGCGGATTGCCATCATGGCAGTCCGCGCGTTTTGCTTTGGGGCCGCGGCCATCCCAATTCAATGGTTTACCCTATGTTTTCAGATAACCAGCAAACCTTATAATCGGCACTATGCGAACCCGTGCCGTCACCCTCACCGAACAGGTCACCCGCCAGTTGCGCGCCGACATCGAAAGCGGCACCTACCCCGTCGGCAGCCGACTGCCGACCGGCAGGCAGCTGGCCGAGCAGTACGGCGTCAGCGCCGCGGTGATCCGCGAAGTCACCGAGCACCTGCGCTCGCAGGGGCTCGTCGAGTCACGCCAGGGCGTTGGCTGCACGGTGCGCTCGCGTACCGGCGCGGCGGGGTTCCAGCTGCCGCGCGAACCCGATATCGACGCCAGCGGGCTGGCGGACCTGTACGACCTGCGCATCGACCTGGAAGGCGCCGCCGCGGCGCTGGCCGCCGCGCGCCGCAGCGATGAGGACGTGGCCGCACTGAGCGGGTTGCTGCAGCGGCTGCACGCTCATCTCTATGACCCGCAGCCGGCCGCCGATATCGACGCCGCCTTCCATATCGGCATTGCCGCCGCCACGCACAACCCCTACTACCGCCAGCTGCTGCAGTACCTGAACCTGCAGCTGCACCAGGCCGTGGCCACCGCGCGCGCCAATACGCTGCGCCAGGCCGGCCTGGCCGAGACCGTGCATGCCGAGCATGAAGCGATCGTCGATGCTATCCGCCGTGGCGATGCCGCGGCAGCCCGCGCCGCCGCGGTGACGCACCTGCAATGCGCCGCACGCCGACTTGGCCTTGTGCTGCGCACGCGCGCCGATGAAACGTCGACAGCGCGCGCCAGCAGCCACCCTTCCCTTTCCTGAAACGACACCGCCATCATGCAAACCGGCCAATTCGCCCAGCGGCTCACCGAGGCCCTCGGCGCCGACACCGTCCTGACCAACCCCGACGACATCGCCCCGTGGCTGTCCGACTGGCGCGGCATCTACCGCGGCCAGGCCCAGGCCGTGCTGCGGCCGCGTACCGTGGACGAGGTGTCGCGCGCCCTGGCGCTGTGCCAGCAGGCCGCGGTGCCGGTGGTGCCGCGCGGCGGCAATACCGGCCTGTGCGGCGGCGCCACACCCGATGCGCAGGCGCAGAACGTGGTGCTGAGCCTGGATCGCATGAACGCGGTGCGCTCGCTCGACACCATCGCCAACACCATGGTTGCCGAGGCCGGCTGCATCCTCGGCAACCTGCGCCGCGCGGCGCAAGACGCCAACCGGTTGCTGCCGCTGTCGCTGGCGGCTGAAGATTCATGCCAGATCGGCGGCAACCTTGCGACCAATGCCGGCGGCGTGAACGTGGTGCGCTATGGCATGGCGCGCGAGCTGGTGCTGGGCGTGGAAGCCGTGCTGCCCAACGGCGAGGTCTTCCACGGCCTGCGCACGCTGCGCAAGGACAATACCGGCTATGACCTGAAGCAGTTGCTGATCGGCTCCGAAGGCACGCTCGGCGTGATCACCGCGGCCGCGCTGCGGCTGTTCCCGCGCACCGACACGCGCAGCGTGGTGCTGGCGGCGGTGGCCTCACCGGCGCAGTCGCTGGCACTCTACGAGCTGCTGTTCGCGCAATGCGGCGCGCGCCTGCAGGCCTTCGAGTTCTTTACCGGCGACTGCCTGGACCTGGTGCTCACGCACGCGGAAGGGGTGCAGGAACCGTTTGCGCAGCGCTACCCCGCCTATGTGCTGGTGGAACTGGCCGACACCACCGATGAAGCGGCACTGAACGCGCTGCTCGAACGCGTCATCGGCGAGGCGCTGGAGCGCGAGCTGTGCCTCGATGCAGCCGTGTCTGCCTCGCTCGCACAATTGCAGGCGCTGTGGAAACTGCGCGAGGAAATCTCCGAGGCACAGCGCGCCGACGGCCCGCACCTGAAGCACGACATCTCGCTGCCGATCGAGCAGATCCCGGCCTTCATGACCTCGATGGAAACGCGGCTGCGTGGGCTCGATCCCGCCATCCGGCCCTTTATCTTCGGGCACTTCGGCGACGGCAACCTGCACTACAACCTGTCGCGCCCAGCCGGCGCGCCCAGGGACTGGGCGGCCACGCAAGGCGATGCGGTGACCGACGCAGTGCTGGACGAAGTGATGCGCTACGGCGGCAGCATCAGCGCCGAGCATGGCATCGGCCAGCTCAAGCGCTATGCCTTCCTGGCCATGAAGGACCCGCTGGAACTGCGGCTGATGCGCGAAATCAAGGCCGTGTTCGACCCGGCCGGGATCATGAACCCCGGCAAGCTGCTCTGACGGCCGCGGCCGCCAAAAAGAAAAACGCGCCGTAGCACGGCGCGTTTTTTCCGGTCAGGCGTTCCGTATCAAATGCCGCGCGACTGCTGCGAAGCCAGGATCGCGTGCGCGCCGCCCGGAGCCTGCGTCAGGTTCGGCGACGACGGGAAGCCACGCTGCGGGGACGATGGCGACGGCGCATGCTCCAGCCATTCCTTGACGCGGTTGGCATCGGCAAAGCGCGACAGCTTGCCGGCCGAGTCCAGGAACACCATCACCACGTTGCGGCCCTGGACCTTGGCCTGCATCACCAGGCACTGGCCAGCTTCGGAGATAAAGCCGGTCTTCTGCAGGCCGATCTCCCAGTTGCCGCCGCGCACCAGGCGGTTGGTGCTGACGTAGTGCTGGGTGCGGCCCATCACGTTGACCTCATGCTCGGTCTGCGTCGAGAACTCGCGGATGGTCGGGTTGCGGTACGCTGCGTTGACCATGCGCACCAGGTCTGTCGCGCTCGACACATTGCTGCTCGACAGCCCGCTGGAATCGACGAAGTGGCTGTCGTTCATGCCCAGCTCGCGGGCCTTGCGGTTCATCGCCTGCACAAAGGCCGGCAGGCCGCCCGGATAGTTGCGGCCCAGTGCCGACGCGGCGCGGTTCTCGGACGACATCAACGCCAGCAGCAGCAGTTCCTGGCGCGTCAACTGCGTACCGAAGCGCAGGCGCGAACTGCTGTGCTTCTCGGTGTCGCGGTCGTCCTCGGAGATGGTCAGGACTTCGTCCATCGGCAGGCGGGCGTCCATCACCACCAGCGCGGTCATCAGCTTGGTGATCGAGGCAATCGGCAGCACCGCGCTGGCGTTCTTCTGGAACAGCACCTCGTTTGAGTTCTGGTCCATCACCAGCGCCACGCTGGAACGCAGTGCCAGCGCGTCATCGGTGTCGCGCAAGCCCATGGCTTCGCCAAGCGACGGCTTGGCCGGGGTGAAGACGGCGCGCACGGGTGCCGCGCGCTGGGCCACAACGGTATGGCGCTTGCCGTTCCTCAGCACCACCACCTTGCGCGTGCTGCTTGCTTCGCTCTTGGCGACCTTGCCGCCACGCGAACTCTTGGCGACAGTCTTCGAAGCACTCTTTTTCTCGGCGTTAGCCGATTTTGCCTGCTTCTTGGACGTTTTTTGGGTGGTTGCAGACGTGGTGGCCGCTAGGGCCACGGGTGCCGCGACCATCGACACCGACACCAGGACCGCGGCAGCAACAGCGGACAGGGGTGCGGAGCCGAAGAATCTGGAAAAAATGGAATCAGACCGGAACATGATTCGTTCAGCGCATAGGAATGGCGCTAGTGTAGGAAAGAAAGAAATTGTTAGCAAGATTAAAGACTTACAGACGCTCCTTAAAGTTCGATTTGCAAACATTTCCACATTGTGGAAAAAGCAACCAAAAGGTCACGTTTGCATGCGAACCGCCTCTGGCTTGCCCCGGGCGTACCCGGGTTCACCTTGCTGCCTCCTGGAAACACTCCAGCCAACACAGGGAAGTCACCTTGTATATCGGCATTCATCGTTACACATTGATACAAGCTTTACTATGAGAGGAAACGCGCGAACTCGCTGACCGGTTCACGTTCCGTGGTCAGTTGGTTCTCGATCGCTTCCGGGTCGGCAAAACCCAGTGACATGCCGCACACCACCATTTCCTCCGGCGGCAGCCGCAGGTGACTGCCGATGATCTTGTGGAATTGCGTGAACGCCGCCTGCGGGCAGGTATCGAGCCCCCGCGCCCGGGCGGCGACCATGATGCTTTGCAGGAACATGCCGTAGTCCAGCCAGCTGCCCTGCTCCATGATGCGGTCGATGGTGAAGATCATCCCCACCGGCGCATCGAAGAAACGGAAGTTGCGCGCATGCTGTTCATGCATGCGCGCCTTGTCTTCACGGCTGATCTCAAGCAGCCCGTACAGGTCCCAACCCACCTTGCGCCGCCGCGACAAGTAGGGATCGGCCCACTCGCGCGGGTAGTACGGATACTCCTCCAGGTACTTGCTGTCGCGCTCGGGGTCTTCGTAGGCGCCCAGCACATCGGCGCACAGCTTGGCCTTGGCCTCGCCGGACAGCACATAGACGCGCCACGGCTGCGTATTGGTGCCCGACGGCGCACGGCTGGCCACGGCCAGGATTTCTTCGACGGTCCGGCGCGGCACCTGCGTATCGAGAAAGGCCCGCACCGAACGCCGCGTCAGGATCGCGCGATCCACGCAGTCCACGGCATCCTGCGAACCGAATTGCACCTCGTGGGACATCTTGTTCATCTCCTGTTGCCCCGTTCCTACCGTTGCCCGCCCGCCACCGCGTCGGTCATCACCAACGGCAGCAGCGCCTCGCGCAGCGGCTCGGGCAACGGCACCGGCCGGCGCGTGGCGCGATCGACATAGACGTGGATGAAATGCCCCTGCGCGGCGGCGATCTCGTTGTCGCCGCTGAACAGCCCGACCTCATAGCGCACGCTCGACGTGCCCAGCCTTGCCACGCGCAGGCCGGCCACGACGGTCTCGGGGAAGCTGAGCGACGAGAAGTAGTTGCACTGCGTCTCGATCACCAGCCCGATCGTGTCGCCCGATGTGACATCGAGCACGCCCTGCCGGATCAGGTAGGTATTCACCACGGTATCAAAATAACTGTAGTAGACAACGTTGTTAACGTGGCCATAGACATCGTTATCCATCCAACGCGTGGTGATCGGCTGGAAGTACAGATAGGCACTGCGCGACTCGGCTTGCGGTTTCATGAGACGTGGACGGAACAGGATGGAATAGGAATACTCTGAAGTAGCCGCGTACGCGACTCGAACGCGCCGCGGCTAGCGGCGGATGACAAGTGCGACACCCAGCGCCGCGAGCACCATGCCGGCAGCGGCCAGCGGCGGAAAGCGCTCGCCGAAGAGCAGCCAGGCCATCACTGCGGTAGTGGGCGGCGTCAGGTACATCAGGCTCGACACCTTGGTGGCCGCGCCCTGCCGGATCAGCAGGAACAGCAGCGAGATCGCGCCGATCGACAGCGCCACCACCGACCACGCCATGGCACCGAACATCGCGGCACTCCACTGCACCGCGCGGGTCTCGAACAGGAACATGAACGGCACGCACGCAAGTGCCGCCGCGGCGAACTGGATCACCGAGCCCATGCGCAGGTCGAACACCGGGCAGTAGTGCTTCTGGTAGACCGTGCCGACCGTGATGCTGAGCAAGGCGCCACCCGCCAGTGCCAGGCTTGCCGGCGTGAGCCCGCTGGCACCCAGTTTGTTGGCCACCACCAGTGCCACGCCGGCAATGCCCAGCAGCAACCCCAGCCACTGGCGCGCGCCGATGCGCTCACCCATGCGCGTGGCGATCAGCGCGGTCAGGATCGGCTGCATGCCGACGATCAGCGCCGATATGCCGGCGGGCATGCCAAGCTTGATCGCCGCCCAGACGCCGCCCAGGTAGCCCGTCTGCAGCAGCAGCCCGGCGACGGCGATATGGCCGACGGCGCGCCAGTCCGTTTCCGCCTTGCCTGGCAGGCGCGGCAGCGGCACGCGCGCCAGCAGCACGAATGGCACCATCAGCACCACCACGCCGGCAAAGCGCAGGAACAGGAAGGTCATCGGCTCCGCATACGGCATGCCGTATTTGGCGACGATAAAGCCGGTGCTCCAGATCAGCACGAACAGCCACGGCATCGACGCCACCCACAGGGTGGCGCGGGCGCTTGCCGCTGCGCCGCCTTGCTCCATCACGCCACTCATGAGGCCAGCGCCACCTGTGCATGGCGCGCGTGATATTGCGCGGCTAGGCTCACAGTCTGCGCGTGGACCGCAACCGTATCCTCGATCTGGTTGCCGTAGCCGCCCGCCATCGCCACTGCCACCGGCAATTGGCGTGCATGCGCGGCATCGAACACCAGCCGGTCGCGCCGTGCCAGGCCCGCCAGGGTCAGCCTGAGCCGCCCGAGGCGATCGCCCTCATGCGGATCGGCACCGGCCAGGTAGATGAGCAGTTCAGGATCGAAGCGACTGAACAGCGTGTCCAGCGCCGCCTGCAGCGCCTGCGCATAGGTGTCGTCGTCGCAGCCGTCTGGCAGGCCGACGTCCAGGTTGCTGGCTTCTTTGCGGAACGGATAGTTCTTCTCGCCATGCAGCGACAGCGTGAACACGGAGGGATCGCCTTGCAGGATCGACGCGGTGCCGTTGCCCTGGTGCACGTCCAGGTCGACCACGGCCACGCGGCGCACGGCACCATCGCGCTGCAGCACGCGGGCCGCAATGGCGGCATCGTTGAACACGCAGAAGCCGCCGCCCTTGTCGGCATACGCATGGTGGGTGCCGCCCGCCAGGTTCACGGCAACGCCTTCGCGCAGCGCCGTCCGGCAGGCCTCGATGGTGGCGCCGGCGGAGCGCCGCGAGCGTTCCACCATGGCCTCGGACCACGGGAAGCCGATTTCGCGCTGGCGCGCCGCGTCGAGCGTGCCGGTTGACGCGGCCTGCACGTACCCGGGCGTGTGCGCCAGCAACAAGGCGTCGTCGCCCGCGCGCGGCGCCTCCACCAGGCGCAACCCCGGCACCTGCGCCGCGACGGCATCGCGCAGCATGCTGTACTTGCGCATCGGGAAACGGTGCCCGGGTGGCAGTGGCAGCACAAAGTGGTCGGCGTAGAAAGCGAGCATGGAAGTGGCCTGGGCGGTTCGGTTCACGTCTTGTTGGATTCCCGGCGGCGGCCAGCCGTGCGGGCGCGGGCAATCCGGGATGGTAGCACCCCTGCCCGGCCGTCGCCGGAGCGTGCCGGGATAGCGCAGCCGCCACATCCGTACATCGTCTGCAACGCTCTTTTGTGCATCGCACAAAATCCACTTGACATTGAATCCGGCGTCTCTACAATAGGAATTGTTGCGGCGCACCAAACAAGAAATGCGCCTTGACCCACCCACACGCCTGGGCTGGCCGAATCCGGCACAACACCGTCACGGCCCTGACATCTAGGCGGCTTAATTTGCTAGACCTTGAAGTTCACCACTGGAGACCAGCAATGATCCTCACCCCGGAACAAGTTGCAGCAGCGCAAAAGGCCAACCTCGAAACGCTGTTCGGCCTGACCACCAAGGCGTTTGAAGGCGTCGAAAAGCTCGTCGAGCTGAACCTGCAGGTCGTCAAGACCTCGTTCGCAGAAAGCGTCGACAACGCCAAGAAGGCACTGTCGGCCAAGGACGCGCAGGAACTGCTGGCCATCCAGGCCGCAGCCGTGCAGCCGGTTGCCGAAAAGACCCTGGCCTACACGCGCCACCTGTATGAAATCGCTTCGGAAACCCAGAGCGAGTTCACCAAGGTAGCCGAGGCCCAACTGGCCGAAGGCTCGAAGAACGTGCAAGCCCTGGTCGAGAACCTCGCCAAGAACGCCCCGGCCGGTTCGGAATCGACCGTGGCCATCGTGAAGTCGGCGATCTCCGCTGCCAACAACGCCTACGAGTCGGTGCAGAAGGCGACCAAGCAAGCGGTCGAAATCGCTGAAACCAACTTCCAGGCTGCGGCAACGGCTGCCACCAAGGCTGCCCAGCAAGCCAGCGCCACGGCCCGTACGGCCACGGCGAAGAAGACGACGGCTGCCTGATAGCAGTCTGCGTTGAAGATGGACCGGCTACGGCCGGTCCGTTGGCAAAGCATATCGACGCCTGGCGTTTGCGGTGTGCTTTGCCAACGATGAAGGTAGTGCCCTGACTGAGTTGCACCGGCGCTGCCTTGTCTGCCGATGTCTCCTCGGTACCGCGGTCTCCTTGTCCAAAGGTATCGTTAAACCCGACCTCTACAGGTCGGGCTTTTTTTTTGCGCTTCCCCCTTCCACCAGGTTGGTCCCAGCGACCAGCGGCTGTGGGCACTGCGCCTGCATGCCGGCTTATTCCCCGATGTACACAGGAATCCGCCGCCGCCCGAACTGACGCTCAAAATTCCCGAAACGTCCTGCAATCTGCGCAAAGCAGTCCGGGCAAGTTCCCGTGGGCGTCAGGCGATAGCTTTCGATCGCATGCCAGTCGCGCACAATGAGCTGCGCGCGGCAAACAGGGCAATACGTGGTGGCACCGGCAGTATCGTGGACGTTGCCGGTGTAGACGTAATGCAGCCCCTCCGCCAACGCGTGCTTGCGAGCGCGCGCAAGGGTGGAGCATGGTGTCGGCGGCACGTCGCGCATCTTGTAGTCCGGATGGAATCCGGTGAAGTGCAGCGGAACGTCGGGCCCAAGCTCCCTGGCGATCCACTGGGCCTCGGCGCGAATCTCGTCATCGCTGTCGTTCTTGCCGGGAATGAGCAGCGTCGTGATCTCCAGCCAGACATCGGTTTCGTGTTTCAGGTACTGGAGCGTCTCCAGTACCGGCTGCAGGTGCGCCCCGGTGAAGGCAACATAGAACGCGTCGGTAAAGCCTTTCAGGTCGACGTTTGCCGCATCCATCCTGGCGTAGAAATCACGCCGCGCCTGGGCGCCCATATACCCGGCGGTCACTGCCACCGCCTTGATCCCCAGTTCGTGGCAGGCATCGGCTACGTCCATGGCGTATTCGGCGAAGATCACCGGGTCGTTGTAGGTGAAGGCCACGCTCTTGCAACCATGTGCCGCCGCCGATGCGGCGATCGCTTCGGGCATGGCCGCATCGGCCAGGGTCTCCATCTCGCGCGATTTACTGATATCCCAGTTCTGGCAGAACTTGCAGGCCAGGTTGCAGCCGGCCGTGCCGAACGACAGGACGGCGGAGCCCGGGTAAAAGTGGTTGAGCGGCTTCTTCTCTACAGGATCGATACAGAAGCCCGACGAGCGGCCGTAGGCGGTCAGCACCATCCGATCGCCGACCCGCTGGCGCACGAAGCAAGCGCCGCGCTGCTCGCCGTGCAGGCGGCAGTTGCGCGGGCACAGGTCGCATTGCATGCGACCGTCATCCAGGAAATGCCAGTAACGGCCGGGGTAGCTCCCTGAACCGGGCACATCCTTCATGGATGGTCCTTGTGCGGCTTGCTGATCACGGTTACCGACAACACATCCAGGTCGAAGAACGGGCTGTCCGCCGGAGGCGGGGGCAATCCGGCACCCCAGCCGGCGATGGCATGCTTGATGTACTCTGCCATCTGCTCGTCGGCAACGTCCCTGGGCTGGTCGATCATCACGACATAGCGGCGAGTGCTCATGGCGGATCCTTTATGGCGCCCATGACAGGCAACCATGGTGGCATCACGAACGTGTCCGGCATCATCGATGCCGGCGACCCCATTCACGCGGCGTTCAGCGATATACCAGCACCGGAATCTTGCTGTGGGTCAGTACCTTCAGGGTTTCGCTGCCGATCAGCAGACCCTTCACACCCCTGTGTCCATGAGATGCCATGACAATCAGGTCACAATCCTTTTCTTCGGCAGCCTTGATGATGGCATCGTAGGGGTGGTCGTCGACCACGCTGCTGGTGTCACAAGGCACGCCTGCCGCGGCGGCCTCTCGGGCGATGCCGTCCAGGTATTTCGATGCGTCCTCGAGGACCGCCTCTTCGAACTGCTCTCGGGTGTCGGTGAGCATTTCGGTGTGGTAAGTCGTGATGTGGAAATCCGGGCAGGCGCGCACCGCCGTAATGCTGGCTTGCGTCTCCTGCGCGAACACCAGTGCCTTGCGAAAGGCCGCTTCGGCCAGGGCGGAGCCGTCTACCGCAACAAGAAGATGCCTGAACACGTCGTGCCTCCTTGTCAGCTGAACGGTAGCCACACGGGGGGCCACCGGATCCCGCCAGCAGACATCTGGCAAGCGAACGGCCGCGTGCGAATATGCAGTGCCGCCCTCGGTTGCATTGAGGTGCATGCCGGCTGCATTCAGTATAGGCAGCGAAGATCTTGCGCCGCTCCTGTCGCAAACTGCATCCCGGCCGCGATGCAAGCGGTTGTGGCACCAGATCTCGCGGACGCCGCCAAATCTTGGCGGTTAATTGCATAATTGCCCATGAGAAAGCCCGCCTGGACAGGCGGGCTTTCTCGCATGCGGCGACCGGCGCTCAGCGCTTGCGCGGCGGAGGCACGTCAGTACACGTACCTTCATAGATCTCCGCCGCCATGCCGATCGACTCACCCAGCGTCGGGTGCGGATGGATGGTCTTGCCGATATCCACCGCGTCGGCGCCCATCTCGATCGCCAGGCAGACCTCGCTGATCAGGTCGCCGGCATGCGTGCCGACGATGCCGCCGCCGATCACGCGATGGGTTTCCTCGTCGAAGATCAGCTTGGTGAAGCCCTCGTCGCGGCCGTTGGCGATGGCGCGGCCCGAAGCCGCCCAGGGGAACACGCCCTTGCTGTACTTGATCCCATTCGCCTTGCATTCGTCTTCGGTCAGGCCGGCCCAGGCCACTTCCGGATCGGTGAAGGCCACCGACGGGATCTGCTTGGCATCGAAGTAGGCCTTCTCGCCATGGGCGGCTTCCGCCGCCACGTGGGCTTCGTGCACGGCCTTGTGCGCCAGCATCGGCTGGCCGACGATATCGCCGATCGCAAAGATATGCGGCACGTTGGTGCGCAACTGATTGTCGACGTTGATAAAGCCGCGGTCGGTCACGGCAACGCCTGCCTTCTCGGCGCTGATGCGCTTGCCGTTGGGCGAGCGGCCTACCGACACCAGCACCAGGTCGTAGCGCTGCGGCTCGGCCGGTGCGGCCTCGCCTTCGAACTTGACGTAGATGCCGTCCGATTTGGCTTCCACGCCGACGGTCTTGGTCTTCAGCATGACCTTGCCGAAGCGGTCCTTGTTTTTCTTTTCCCAGACCTTGACCAGGTCGCGGTCAGCGCCGTTCATCAGGCCGTCGAGCATTTCCACGACGTCGATGTCGGCACCCAGCGTGCTGTACACCGTGGCCATTTCCAGGCCGATGATGCCGCCGCCAATGACCAGCATCTTGTTGGGCACTTCGGGCAGCTCCAGCGCGCCGGTCGAGTCGACGATGCGCGGGTCGTCGGGGATGAAGGGCAGCTTCACCGCCTGGCTGCCGGCGGCGATGATGGCCTTCTCGAAACGGATCACGGTCTTCTTGCCGGTGGTCTGCTTGCCCTCGCCTTCAGTCAGCTCCACCTCCAGGTGATGCGGGTCGAGGAAATTGCCGACGCCGCGCACCACCTGCACCTTGCGCGCCTTGGCCATGCCGGCCAGGCCGCCGGTCAGCTTGCCGACCACCTGGTTCTTGTAGTGGCGCAGGCCGTCCAGGTCGATCTTGGCTTCGCCGAACAGGATGCCGTGGGCAGCCAGCGCCTTGGCTTCGTCAATCACGGCGGCGTTGTGCAGCAGCGCCTTGGACGGGATGCAGCCCACATTCAGGCAGACGCCTCCCAGGGTGCCGTAGCGCTCCACCAGCACGGTGTTCATGCCCAGGTCTGCGGCGCGGAAAGCGGCCGAATAGCCGCCGGGGCCGGCGCCCAGCACCAGCATCTCGCACTGGATATCGGCGCCGCCGCTGTGGCTGGCGGCGGCAGGAGCCGGGGCCGGAGCAGCCGCCGCGGGTGCGGGAGCCTGCGCCGGTGCCGGGGCTTGCGCGGGCGCCGGGGCGGCCGCGGCCTGCTGGGCCTCGATGGTGCAGATCACCGCGCCCTGGCCGACCTTGTCGCCGACCTTGACCTTGACCTCAACCACCTTGCCGGCGGCCGACGACGGCACGTCCATGCTGGCCTTGTCGGATTCCAGCACGATCAGGGACTGTTCCACCTCGACCGTGTCGCCGGCCTTGACCAGCACCTCGATCACTTCCACCGCGTCGAAATCGCCGATATCCGGCACCTTGACTTCGATCACACTCATGTTTGCTCCTCTATGCGCGCCCGCCTCTCGGCTTCAGGGCGCGCCGTCGTTGTTGGTTGCCGCGCTGTCGGGTGCTGTATTGCCGGTCGACGGATTGCCACCCGCGGTACCGCCAGCCACCGCCGCCGGTGCGGCGTCACCCTCGTGCAGCCGCACGGTGTGCACCTCGATCGGCCCCGCCGAACTCTTGTCGAACTCCACGCCCGCATCGACGCCGATACGCGCGATCTCGCCCGCATCCAGGTCCGGCCGGTCATAGACCGCATGCATCGCGCCCAGCGCGTAGTTGCGGCCCGAGCCGATGCCCCAGAAGCGGTCGAACGAAAACACCTCGCGGTACGAATAGACGCCGAAGATGCCCGCCGGATTGGCGATCAGGCATACGATCTGCGACGACTCGTAGGGATCGTCCTCGTCTTCCTTGGTGTTGACGAAATAGTCCGACTTCAGCTTCTCATGCACCTTCAGGAAGGTGCGGAACACGTCGTCGCGCGAGCCCAGCCGGCACTCCTCGCCCAGCCCCGCCAGCAGCGTGCGCATGACCGGGAAGTGCGCGGTGGTCCCGGCCAGCGCGATAAAGCCGTCGCCCACCGGGAACACCTTCTGGTTGCGCTCGTAGGCACGCGACAGGCGCGTGTCGCCAAAGGTGACCAGCGCGTCTGCCGCGATGGCCACCTCGGCGCCCTTCCTGACGACCACGCAGGTAGTCATGGCTCGCTCCCGGTTGCGCGTGGTGCGCCGGGCAGGCCAGGCCGTCGGCCTGCCCGGCGCAACCCCGCTTACAGCAGGATCCGGCGGAAATCCGCCAGCAGTTGCCCGAAGTACGTGTTGAAGCGCGCGGCCTCGGCACCGTCGATGACGCGGTGGTCCCACGACAGCGACAGTGGCAGCGTCAGGCGCGGCACGAACTGCTTGCCGTCCCACACGGGCTTCTGGTACGACTTGCACACGCCCATGATGGCCACTTCCGGCGCATTGATGATCGGCGTGAAGTACGTGCCGCCAATGCCACCCAGCGACGAGATCGAGAAGCAGCCGCCCTGCATCTGGTCCGGCTTGAGCTTGCCGTCGCGTGCCAGCTTGGCCAGTTCGTTCATTTCCTGGCTGATCTCCAGCACGCCCTTCTTGTCGGCGTCCTTGATCACCGGCACGACCAGGCCGTTCGGGGTGTCCGCGGCGAAACCGACGTTGAAGTACTTCTTCAGCACGAGGTTGTCACCGTCCAGCGAGGCATTGAAGTTCGGGAACTTCTTCAGCGCCGCCACCGTGGCCTTGATCATGAAGGCGAGCATCGTCACCTTGATGCCGGCCTTTTCGTTTTCCTTGTTCAGCTGGACGCGGAAGGCTTCCAGTTCGGTGATATCCGCTTCGTCATGGTTGGTGACGTGCGGGATCATGACCCAGTTGCGGTGCAGGTTGGCGCCCGAGATCTTCTTGATGCGCGACAGGGCCTTGCTTTCGACCTCGCCGAAGCGGGTGAAATCGACCTTCGGCCACGGCAGCAGGCCGAGCTCGCCACCACCGGCACCAGCCGCGGCGGCCTGCGCGGGCGCGGCGGCCTGGCCGCTCATCACGCCCTTGACGTAGCCCTGCACGTCTTCCTGGGTGATACGGCCCTTGGGGCCGGTACCCGGCACGCGCGACACGTCCACGCCCAGCTCGCGTGCGAACTTGCGCACCGAGGGGCTGGCGTGGGCGGCCTTGCCGGTTGCGCCAGCGGCGGCCGGCGCGGCAGCAGGCGCTGCGGCCGGAGCCGGGGCGGCGGCTGCGGGGGCCGGCGCCGGTGCGGGCGCGCTGGCAGCCGGAGCCGGTGCCGCGGCGGCAGCGGCCGGGGCGGCGGCTGCGGCGGCGCCTTCCAGGATCAGCAGCAGCGTGCCTTCGGCGACGTTGTCACCGACCTTGACCTTGACTTCCTTGACCACGCCGCCTTGCGGCGACGGCACGTCCATGGTGGCCTTGTCGGACTCCAGCGTCACCACGGCGTCTTCGGCATTGATGGTGTCGCCCGCCTTGACGTGAACTTCGATGACCGGCACGGCGTCGTAGTCGCCGATATCAGGCACCTTCACCTCGATGATGCCGCCACCGCCAGCCGGCGCTGCGGCCGGAGCCGGCGCGGGGGCTGCGGGGGCTGCGGCGGCTGCCGGGGCCGGTGCAGCGGCGGCAGGCGCCGGTGCGGCTGCAGGCGCGGGCGCAGCAGCGGCCTGGCCGGCCGGCTCCAGCATCACCAGCACCGAGCCTTCGGCGACGTTGTCGCCAACCTTGATCCTGACTTCCTTGACCACGCCGCCCTGCGGCGAGGGCACGTCCATGGTGGCCTTGTCCGACTCCAGCGTCACCAGCGCGTCTTCCGCGTCGATGCTGTCGCCGGGTTTCACATGCACTTCAATGACGGGAACGGCGTCATAGTCGCCGATATCCGGCACCTTGATTTCAATCGCTTGACTCATTCAGTGTCTCCTGGGCAGGCCGGCACGCGCGACGTCCGCAAGCGGCGAGATTACCTTCGCCGCCCGCTTCTGTCACGCCGCCATGCCGCAAGGCGCCGTCCGGGCTCTGGCCGGGGCGCCCGCGGCACGGCGTTGCCGTACTGCGGGGGTTGGTGCTGGCTGCCGGATCAGACCGACATCGGGTTGGGCTTGTTCGGATCGAGGTTGTACTTCTTGATGGCCTCGGCGACCTTGTCGCGGCCGATCGCACCCTCGTCGGCCAGCGCCTTGAGCGCGGCCAGCGTGACCCAGTAGCGGTCCACTTCAAAGAAGTGGCGCAGCTTCTCGCGCGTATCCGAGCGGCCGAAGCCGTCGGTGCCCAGCACCACGTAGCGGCGCGGCACGAACGGACGGATCTGCTCGGCAAAGGCGCGTACGTAGTCGGTGGAGGCGATCACCGGGCCGCGGGCCGATTTCAGACTCTTGGCCACGTGCGATTCGCGCGGGGTCTCGGTCGGGTGCAGCAGGTTGAAGCGCTCGACGTCGTGGCCTTCGCGGGCCAGTTCGGTGAAGCTCGGGCAGCCCCACAGGTCCGACTCCACGCCCCAGTCCTTCTTGAGGAGGTCAGCAGCGGCGATCACTTCGCGGAAGATCGTGCCCGAGCCCAGCAGCTGCACGCGCGGCGCGTTGCTGTTCTCGACGCCCTTGCGGAACTGGTACATGCCCTTGACGATGTCCTGCTCTACGCCAGCCGGCATTTCCGGATGCTCGTAGTTCTCGTTCATCACCGTCAGGTAGTAGTAGACGTCTTCCTGCTCGGCGTACATGCGGCGCAGGCCGTCCTGCATGACCACCGCCAGCTCGTACTGGAAGGTCGGGTCGTACGAGATGCAGTTCGGGATGGCGGCGTGGAACACGTGCGAGTGGCCGTCTTCATGCTGCAGGCCTTCGCCGTTCAGCGTGGTGCGGCCGGCGGTGCCGCCCAGCAGGAAACCGCGCGAGCGCATGTCGGCAGCGGCCCAGCACAGGTCGCCGATCCGCTGGATGCCGAACATCGAGTAGTAGATATAGAAGGGGATCATCTGCACGCCGTGCGTCGAGTACGACGTGGCGGCGGCGATCCAGTCGCACATGGCGCCGGCTTCGTTGATGCCTTCCTGCAGCACCTGGCCAGTCTGCGATTCCTTGTAGAACATCAGCTGGTCATGGTCTTCCGGCACGTACTTCTGGCCTTCCTGGTTCCAGATGCCGACCTGGCGGAACAGGCCTTCCATGCCGAAGGTGCGCGACTCGTCCGGGACGATGGGCACCACGTGCTTGCCGATCTGCTTGTCTTTCAGCAGGGTGTTCAGGATACGCACGAAGGCCATGGTGGTGGACACTTCTCGGCCCTCGCCGGTGGCCTTCAGCAGCGCCTCGAACGCGGACAGTTGCGGGACCGGTAGGGCTTCGGCCTTCTGGCGGCGGGTCGGCAGGTAGCCGCCCAGGTTCTGCCGCGCCTGGCGCATGTATTCCAGTTCCTTCGAACCTTCCGGGAAGGTGATGTACGGCACATCTTCCAGCTGGTCGTCGGCAACGGGGAGATTGAACTGGTCGCGGAACTTGCGGATCGCGTCCACCGGCATCTTCTTCTGCTGGTGGGCCACGTTCATGGCCTGGCCGGCGTCGCCCATGCCATAGCCCTTGATGGTCTTGGCCAGGATCAGCGTGGGCTGGCCCTTGTGCTCGCTGGCGGCCTTGTAGGCGGCGTAGATCTTGTGCGGATCGTGGCCGCCGCGGTTCAGGCGCCAGATATCGTCGTCGGACCAGTCGGCCACCATCGCCTTCAGTTCAGGCGTGTTGAAGAAATGCTCGCGGACGTAGGCGCCGTCCTTGGCCTTCATAGTCTGGTACTCGCCGTCGACGCATTCCATCATGCGCTTCATCAGCAGGCCCTTGGTGTCGCGCGCCAGCAGGGAATCCCACTTGCTGCCCCAAACCACCTTGATCACGTTCCAGCCGGCACCGCGGAATTCGGATTCCAGTTCCTGGATGATCTTGCCGTTGCCGCGCACCGGACCGTCCAGGCGCTGCAGGTTGCAGTTGATGACGAAGACCAGGTTGTCGAGTTTCTCGCGGCCGGCCATGCCGATCGCGCCCAGCGATTCCGGCTCGTCGGTCTCGCCGTCGCCCAGGAAGGCCCAGACCTTGCGATCGCCGGCCTTGGCCAGGCCGCGGCTGTCCAGGTACTTCATGAAGCGGGCCTGGTAGATGGCCATGATCGGGCCCAGGCCCATCGACACCGTCGGGAACTGCCAGAAGTCCGGCATCAGCCATGGGTGCGGGTAGGACGAGATGCCCTTGCCGTCCACCTCCTGGCGGAAGTTGTCGAGCTGGTCCTGGGTCAGGCGGCCGAGCAGGAAGGCGCGCGAATACACGCCCGGAGCCGAGTGGCCCTGGACGAAGACCAGGTCGCCGCCGCTGGCTTCCGACGGGGCGCGCCAGAAGTGGTTGTAGCCGACGTCATACAACGTGGCAGCCGAGGCGAACGACGAGATGTGGCCGCCGACGTTGGTGTGCTTGTTCGCGCGCAGCACCATCGCCATGGCGTTCCAGCGGGTGTACGAGCGGATGCGGTGCTCGATGTCCTGGTCGCCGGGAATGCGGGCCTGCTGCTCGACCGGAATCGTGTTGATGTACTGCGTCTCGGCGTGGAACGGCTGGGTGACGCCGTTCACGCGTGCGTATTCGATCTGCTTGTCGATCAGGAAAGCGGCGCGCGCCGGACCTTCGGCGGCCAGGACGCCCTGCAGGGCGTCGAGCCATTCATGGGTCTCCTGGGGATCGGCGTCGTTGGCGCTCGAGGCGCCGAGAATCTGCTCTGGTACGGCGGACATGACTGTCTCCTGGGTGAATTCTTTGCTTCCGCGCCCGCGCTGGCAGCGCCTGGACACGACTTTACGTATGACTCGCACCGACTTGCGGATCCGGTGCCATGCCGCCTTGCATCGGGCCGCCGCCGGGAAACCTGTTCCGGTCTCTCCGCGCGGCAGGCACATGGCTACCGCCGGCATTGTTGGGTCGAACCGATTCTATGGAAGCGCAAAGTCCAACACAAGTGAAATTTTCAAATTGCGATATCGTTTTTTATAATGTGGGATTATGCGGCAGCGCACCAAGAATCACCACCGGACCGGCCCGCCATGCGCCATAAGCCTGCCCGCACCGGCCGCAGCAGCAATGTTTTCATTGGCGCTTTCCCCAAGCGACGCACCGCAATAATCTCGGTACACTGGTCGATCAGCCGTCAATCCCTCCCATGCCGTTTTTCGACCGACTTCTCTCCAGCCTGCGTGCAGCCATGCTTCCTCCCGACGCGTCGGGATCAGCCAAGGCGGCCGGAGGCGATCCCGCGCACGCCCCTTCGCCGGCGGCCGGACTGGGGCCGATCGAGGCGCTGGGCCCCGACGACGGCGCCCCCGTGGCCGCACCGCGCGGGCTGTGGTGGCTGCGCTGGCGCAACCTGGTGGCCACCAGCTGGTTCATGTTCATCCCGCTGGTTGCCATCGTACTGTTCACGGTGGCCATGGGCGTGATCCTGTGGTCCCTTCACGAGACCGAGCGCCAGCAGCAACGCGACGCCCTGTACCGCGACGCCGCCTGGGCACAGCAGCGCGTGCGTCTGTCGCTGCTGAGCAACCAGGACCAGCTGGCCTCGCTGGCGCGCGACATCGCCGCCGCGCAGCTCGAGCAAGGCGCCTACCGCACCGCGGCGCAGGAAATCCTGCGCGAAAACCCCGAGATCGTCTTCATCAACTGGCTCGATGCCACCAAGCGCGGCCGCTGGTCGCTGCCATCGACCTCGGAATTCGCCAGCCGCCTGCGCGAGACCCAGGACCAGCCGCTCGAGCCCGAAGTGCTCGACACCTTCGACGCCGCGCGCGAGACCCAGCGCGTGGTCTACTCGCGCCCGCTGGTCAACGACCGCGGCGACAGCTTCATGCTGATGGAAGTGCCGATCGTGCGCGACAACGAGTTCCTCGGCACGCTCGGCGCGCTGTACTCGATCAACGGCATCCTGACGCACCTGCTGCCGCCCGAGCTGACCGAGCGCTACCGCTTCTCGCTGATCGACAAGAACAACCAGACCCGCGCCAGCACCTCATTGCGGCCAGTGCCGGGCAATGCGCTGTCGTACGAGGTGCTGCTGGATCCGCCGGGCCACTCGCTGTCGCTGCGCGCCGATGCCTACCCGCCGGCGTCGAACCTGCCCAACAACATGCTGCTGTGGCTGGTGGTAGGGCTGTCGTGCTTCCTGCTGTGGAGCCTGTGGAGCATGTGGCGCCACACCAGCCGCCGCTCCGAGGCGCAGCGCGCGCTGCTGGCCGAGACCTCGTTCCGGCGCGCGATGGAAAACTCGATGCTGATCGGCCTGCGCGCGCTCGACCTGAACGGCCGCATCACCTATGTCAACCCGGCCTTCTGCCGCATGACCGGCTGGCAGGAGAACGACCTGGTCGGGCGCCTGCCGCCCTTCCCCTACTGGCCGCCCAACGACCAGCAGGAGATGCAGAAGCAGATCGACCTGACCCTGCAGGGCAAGTCGCCCGCCGGCGGCTATGAGATGCGCGTGATGCGCCGCGACGGCAGCAGCTTCTATGCGCGCATGTACGTGTCGCCGCTGGTGGACAGCCGCGGCCGCCATACCGGCTGGATGAGCTCGATGACGGACATCACCGAGCCCAAGCGCGCGCGCGAGGAACTGGCCGCGGCGCATGACCGCTTCACCACGGTGCTGGAGAGCCTGGACGCCGCGGTGTCGGTGCTGGCCACCGACAAGGCGGAGCTGCTCTTTGCCAACCGCTATTACCGGCAGCTGTTTGGCTGGGAGGCCGAGGGCCACCTGAAGCTGGCCGGCGACGACCTCGACAAGGACCAGGTCTCCAGCGACAACACCGACTATGTCGACGCCTATGCCGGCCTGCCGGCGTCCGAGCTGATGCCGTACGCATCGGATGCGCGCGAAGTGTTCGTGCCGGACATGCAGAAATGGTTCGAAGTGCGCCGCCGCTATATCCAGTGGGTCGACGGCCACCTGGCGCAGATGCAGATCGCCACCGACATCACCGCCCGCAAGGCCGCCGAGGAAATGGCGCGCCAGCATGAAGAGCGCCTGCAGTTCACCAGCCGCCTGACCACCATGGGCGAGATGGCGTCGTCGCTGGCGCATGAGCTGAACCAGCCGCTGGCGGCCATCAACAACTACTGCATGGGCGCGGTGGCGCGGCTGCACTCGGGCCGCAGCACGCCCGAGGACCTGATCCCGGTGCTGGAGAAGACCTAGGCCCAGGCGGTGCGCGCCGGCACCATCATCAGCCGCATCCGCGGCTTCGTGAAGCGCAGCCAGCCGCAGCGGCGCGAGGCCGCGCTGCACGACATCGTCGCCGACGCGGTAGGCCTGGCCGACCTGGAGGCCACGCGCCGCCGCGTCACCATCCTGACCCGCCTGCCAACCCCGCCGCTGACGGTCTATGTCGACCCGGTGCTGATCGAGCAGGTGCTGGTGAACCTGCTCAAGAACGCCGTGGAAGCCATGGCCGGCCTGCCGGCTCTGCATGCCGGCGGCGTGGTGCGCCTGCACGCGCGGGTGGAGCCGGGCGAGATCGGCGACAACGTCCATATCGACGTGATCGACCAGGGGCCGGGCGTGGACGAAGCCACCAAGGAGCGCCTGTTCGAACCCTTCTTCAGCACCAAATCCGACGGCATGGGCATGGGGCTGAACATCTGCCGCTCGATCATCGAGTCGCACCAGGGCCGCCTGTGGGTGGAGAACAATGCCGACGGCATCGGATGTACATTTAAAATCATGCTGCCGCTGCAATCGGCGCTGGCCGAGCATTAAGCCGAACCACAGGCCCTGTTGCCGGGGCCTTCGCGCCCGGGCGTACCCAAGGATTCCAGAAAAAGCCGGCCCGCCCCGTTTCCCCACGGATGTGGGGGGCCTGTCTCGCCACAGAGGGCCGCTGCCGGTTACACTTCGCAGCAATGAATTGTTGTCCCGAGGAGACTACATGACCGCAACGCCAAACCCCACGCCCCACCGCGGCGAGACCGTGTTCATCGTCGACGACGATGAAGCCATGCGCGACTCGCTGACCTGGCTGCTGGAGGGCAATGGCTATCAGGTGCGCAGCTTCACCAGCGCCGAGCAGTTCCTCGCCGCCTACGATGCCAGCCAGGTGTCGTGCCTGATTCTCGACGTGCGCATGCCCGGCATGAGCGGCCCGGAGTTGCAGGAGCGCATGCTGGCCGAGCAGATCGACATTCCCATCGTCTTTATCACCGGCCACGGCGACGTGCCGATGGCGGTGTCGACGATGAAGCGCGGCGCCATCGACTTCATCGAAAAGCCCTTCGACGAGTCCGAGTTGCGCGCACTGGTCGAGCGCATGCTGACCAAGGCCCGCACCGACCATTCCGCCGCACGCGAGCAGCGCGCCGCCAAGGACCTGCTGGGCAAGCTGACCACGCGCGAACAGCAGGTGCTGGAGCGCATCGTGGCCGGCCGCCTGAACAAGCAGATCGCCGACGACCTGGGCATTTCCATCAAGACCGTGGAGGCGCACCGCGCCAACATCATGGAAAAGCTCAACGTCAACACCGTCGCCGACCTGCTGCGCCTGGCGCTGTCGCGCAACAGCTGAGCGGCCGGCGCCTGCCTCCGCCTGACCCGGTGCGGCCCGCGGCCGCACCGGCTGCCCTCTCCGCGCGCCGTCCGGCGCCGCCTCTGCATCCCCTCAGTCCCGTCAGCGGTCCAGGTATTCCTCGTCCCGGAACGTGACGACCCATTGTGGCCGATAGACCACAAAAATCGCCACCAGCATGCCGGTCAGGAAGGCCTCGCCAAAGGCCAGGATGACGGCTGCCGTCAGGGTTTCGGCAACGCTCCATGGCAGGCCCGGCGCCGTCAGGTGGCGCCAGCCGGCTTCCGCCGCACTGGCGCCCAGCGCGGCCAGCCCGGCCGTGAAATAGCCGTGCCCCAGGATAAAAACGAACGGATGGCGTGGCAGCAGGCGCCGCATCATTGCCTGCAGCGCCGCGGAGATCAGCGCCGGCAGCAGCGCCAGCCAGACGTAGCGCACCCACAGCGAGGGCCAGTCGAACTGGGCCCAGCCATGCCCGGCCAGGTATTCGAGCCCGAACAGCGACACCACGTCCACCACGAACAGCGACAGCAGCGCCAGCGGCAGCCCGAACAGCGTCACCATCAGCGTGGCGCCGAGCAGCTGGATCACCAGCCCGCCGACCAGCGTGGCGCGCAACGTCCACAGCAGCGCCACCAGCACCATCGCACCCAGCCAGGCGTTCTGCAGCGCATTGCGCCGCAACAGCTGCCAGGGCCGGCGCGTCAGCGCCCACAGCAGTGCCGCCAGGGACAGCAACAGCAGCAAGGGGTGGGACAGCAGGGACGGCAGCGCGGTGTGCATGCGGCCGATGCTACCAGCGCTGCCCCCGCTCGGCCCTTGCACCCGGTCAAGCTCCGTGCGGCAAGCCCCACGCAACCTTTATAATTCCGCCTTTAGCCCAACCCGCGCTCCGGCGCGCGGCGGCACCTCCACCTCCCGGCCACGAACCCGCCCAGCCTCCATGCCTGCCCACCTGATCGACGGCAACGCCCTTGCCAAACAAATCCGCTCCGAAGCCGCCCTGCGCGCCGCCCGCCTGACTGAGCGTGGTCACCGGCCCGGCCTGGCCGTGATCCTGGTCGGCGAGGACCCGGCCAGCCAGGTCTACGTCCGCAACAAGGTCAAGGCCTGCCAGGACAACGGCTTCCATTCCTCACTCGACCGCTACCCGGCCGACCTGTCGGAGGCGGAACTGCTGGCCCGCATCGAGGCACTAAACCAGGACCCCAACATCCACGGCATCCTGGTGCAGCTGCCCTTGCCCAAGCATATCGACAGCCACAAGGTGCTTGAAGCCATCGCGCCGGAAAAGGATGTCGACGGCTTCCACGTGGCCAATGCCGGTGCGCTGATGACCGGAGCCCCGCTGTTCCGCCCCTGCACGCCCTACGGCTGCATGAAGATGCTGGAATCGGTCCAGTTCCCGCTGCGCGGCGCGCGCGCCGTGGTGGTGGGCGCCTCCAATATTGTCGGCAAGCCGATGGCGATGCTGCTGCTGCAGGCCGGCGCCACCGTCACCATCTGCAACAGCAAGACGCGCGACATCGGCGCCCACACCCGCGACGCGGATGTGGTGGTGGCCGCGGTCGGCAAGCGCAACCTGATCACCGCCGACATGGTCAAACCGGGCGCGGTGGTGATCGACGTGGGCATGAACCGCGACGACAACGGCAAGCTGTGCGGCGACGTCGACTTTGCCGGCGTGCGTGAAGTCGCCGGCTACATCACGCCGGTGCCGGGCGGGGTCGGGCCGATGACCATCACCATGCTGCTGGTCAATACGCTGGAAGCCGCCGAGCGCGCCGCCGGCTGAGGCCGCGCGTACGATACGCCACCCGGGGCTCTGGAAAATCCAGCGCCCCGGCCCCATCTGCGGGAATATTGCCCGATCGAGGCCAGCCAACCGAGAACACGCCATGGACCAAGCCGCCAACGCTACCAATCCTCTGCTGGACTTTTCCGACCTGCCCCGCTTTGCAGAAATCCGGCCCGAGCACATCAGCCCGGCGCTGGACGTGCTGCTGGAACGCGCCCAGCAGGCCGTCGCCCGAGCCGAAGATCCGGCCACGCCCGCCGACTGGGCCAGCGCCGTGCAGGCGCTGGAAGCGGCCACCGAGCCGCTGGGCCGCGCCTGGGGCGTAGTCAGTCACCTGAGCGCCGTGGCCGATACGCCCGAACTGCGCCGCGCGCACGCCGAGAACCTGCCGCGCATGACCGAGTTCTGGTCCTCGCTCGGCCAGAGCCTGGCGCTGTACGACAAGTACAAGGCGCTGGCCGCCAGCCCGGAGTTCGCCGGCATGAGCGCGGCGCGCCACCAGCTGATCGAAAACGAACTGCGCGGCTTCCGCCTGGGCGGTGCCGAGCTGCCTGAGGACAAGAAGCCGCGCTTCGCCGAGATCCAGGAGCAGCAGGCCCAGCTGTCCAAGGCCTTCTCCGACCACGTGCTGGATGCCACCAACGCCTACGCGCTGCATGTCGAGGACGAGGCCCGCCTGTCCGGCCTGCCCGACGACGCCAAGGAAGCCGCCCGCCATGCCGCAGAGAAGGATGGCAAGGCCGGCTGGAAATTCACCCTGCACTTTCCGTCCTACTTCCCGGTGCTGCAGTACGCGGACGACCGCGCGCTGCGCCAGACCCTGTACGAAGCCAACGTCACGCGCGCCTCGGAACTGGGCCCGCAGCATGGCCAGGGCCAGGCCGACTGGGACAACACCGCCAATATGCGCGAGCAGCTGGCCCTGCGCCGCGAAGAGGCGCAGATGCTCGGCTACCAGTGCTACGGCGAAGTCTCGCTGGTGCCGAAGATGGCCGAATCGCCGGCCGAGGTGTTGAAGTTCCTCGACGAGCTCGCCGTCAAGGCGCGCCCCTATGCCGAGAAGGACTGGGCCGAGATGAAGGCCTTCGCCGCAGCAGAGCTGGGGCTGCCTGAACTGGCTCCGTGGGATGTCGCCTATGCCTCGGAGAAGCTGCGCCAGCAGCGCTATGCGTTCTCCGAGCAAGAGGTCAAGCAGTACTTCCCAGAGGCGAAGGTGCTCGAGGGCCTGTTCGGCGTGGTGCAGAAGCTGTTCTCGGTGCGCATCGAGCCCGAGCAGGCGCAGACCTGGCACAAGGACGCACGCTTCTTCCGCGTCACCACCGCCGACGGCACGCTGCTGGCCCAGTTCTACATCGACCTGTACGCGCGCGAAGGCAAGCGCGGCGGCGCCTGGATGGACGACGCGCGCGGCCGCAAGGTGCTGGAGCAAGGCGGCGTGCAGACGCCGGTGGCCTACCTGACCTGCAACTTCTCCGCGCCGGTGGGCGGCAAGCCCGCGCTGTTCACGCACGATGAAGTGATCACCCTGTTCCATGAGTTCGGCCATGGCCTGCACCACATGCTGACGCAGGTGGGCGAGCTGGGCGTGTCGGGCATCAACGGCGTGGAATGGGATGCGGTGGAACTGCCGTCGCAGTTCATGGAGAATTTCTGCTGGGAGTATGAGGTGCTGACCGGCATGACGCAGCACATCGACACCGGCGCGCCGCTGCCGCGCGCGCTGTTTGACCGCATGCTGGCGGCCAAGAACTTCCAGAACGGCATGATGACACTGCGCCAGATCGTGTTCTCGTCGTTCGACATGCACCTGCACACCGACTTCGACCCGGCCGGCGCCACCTCGGTGCTGGACCTGTCGCGCCAGATCAACGACCGCGTGCACGTGGTGCCGCAGCATCCGCTGTCGCGCTGGCCGAACACCTTCAGCCATATCTTCGCCGGCGGCTATGCGGCGGGCTACTACAGCTACAAGTGGGCCGAGGTGCTGTCGGCCGACGTGTACGCAGCGTTCGAAGAGGCCGCGCAGCTGTCGGGCAGCGTGCTCGACAGCGAGACCGGTGCGCGCTACCAGCGCGAGATCCTGTCGGTCGGCGGCAGCCGTCCGGCGATGGACTCGTTTGTCGCATTCCGCGGCCGCGCGCCGCAGATCGACGCGCTGCTGCGCCACGGCGGGATGGCAGCATGAGCGCCGCCGCCCTGCCCGCCAGCGGCCCGCTTCGCATTGCCAGCTGGAACGTCAACTCGCTCAAGGTGCGCCTGCCGCAGGTGCTGCAATGGCTGGCCGAGCAGGACCAGGCCGGCGCGCCGATCGACGCGCTGTGCCTGCAGGAACTGAAGCTGCCGGACGACAAGTACCCGCTGGCCGAGCTGGAGAACGCGGGCTTCCACAGCATCTACACCGGGCAGAAGACATACAACGGCGTGGCCATCCTCGCCCGCGACGACAGCATGCCCGGCCCCGCCGACGTGGTGCGCAACATCCCCGGCTTCGAGGACGCGCAGCAGCGCGTGATCGCGGCCACGTACGGCGACGTGCGGCTGGTCTGCGCCTACTTTCCCAACGGGCAGGCGCTGGACTCGGACAAGTTCGTCTACAAGCTCAAGTGGCTGGATGCGATGACGGCCTGGCTGCGCGAAGAGATGAAGCGCTACCCGAAGCTGGCGCTGCTGGGCGACTTCAATATCGCGCCGGAAGACCGCGACGTGCACGACCCCAAGAAATGGGAAGGCCAGAACCTGGTCTCGCCACAGGAGCGCGCTGCATTCGCCGCCCTGGTGGAACTCGGCCTGGCGGATGCGTTCCGCCAGTTCGAGCAGCCCGAGAAGGCCTTCTCGTGGTGGGACTACCGCATGATGGCATTCCGCCGCAATGCGGGCCTGCGCATTGACCACATCCTGCTGTCGCCGGCATTGACCAGCGGCTGCAGCGCCTGCGTGATCGACCGCGTGCCGCGCACGTGGGAGCAGCCGTCGGACCACACGCCGGTGGTGGCCACACTCAGCTGCGGCTGAACGCGCCGCTGGCGCCGCGCGCAGGTTCAGGCAAGTCCGGACAAGCCCCGCTCGCCGCGCGGCGCCGCGCCCGCTACACTGCGGGCATGAGCCACACCAGCCAGGCCATGTTCCGCCACCGCAACCTTCCTCACCTGCTGCTGCAAGCGCGCGAGACATTGCTGGCCGGCTTTCGCCCGATCTTGCGGCAGTTCGGCATCACCGAGCAGCAATGGCGCGTGATGCGCACGCTCAACGAGCACGAGCCGATGGAGCCGAACCAGCTGGCCGATGCCTGCCTGATCCTGAGCCCCAGCCTGACCCGCATGCTGTGCGGCATGGAAGACGCCGGGCTGGTCGAACGGACCCGCTCTGCCACCGACCAGCGCCGCCAGCTGGTCAGCCTGACGCCGTCGGCGCGCGCCATCATCATGCAAATGGAGCCGCTGGTCGATGCACGCTACCAGGAGCTGGCGCAGCGGCTCGGCCCCGAGCGTCTGACCGAGGTCTACCGCGCGCTCGACGCCATGCTGGCCGGCCTGGCGCCGCAGCCGAACCTGCCCGAATCCACCTCGCCCGAATCCGTTGCCTCGCCACCGCCCGGGCGCGGCGGCGAGGCCGGCTAAGCCTGCTCCTTCATTGCCAATGCCCGCGTCCCATCCCGGATCACTCCTGCCGCGCCTGTTCCCATGGAGCCAGCGCGTCGACAAGACCACGCTGCGCACCGACCTGGTGGCCGGCCTGCTCGGCGCCGTGCTGGTGCTGCCGCAGGGCGTGGCCTTCGCCACGCTGGCCGGCCTGCCGCCGCAATACGGCATCTACAGCGCGGTGGTGCCGTGCATCGTGGCGGCGCTGTTCGGTTCGAGCTGGCACGTGATGTCGGGGCCGACCAACGCCAATTCGCTGGCATTGTTCGCGATGCTGAGCCCGCTTGCGTTTGCCGGCAGCCCGGCCTATATCGGGCTGGCGCTGGCGGTCACCATCGTGGTGGGCGTGATCCAGCTCGCCGTGGGGACGTTGCGGCTCGGCACGCTGGCCAACTTTATCTCGCCGTCGGTGCTGCTCGGCTTCACCTGCGGCGCCGCGACGCTGATCGGCCTGTATGCGCTCAAGGACCTGTTCGGGCTGGCGGTGCCGACCGGCACCAGTGCGTTCGGCGTGCTGCGCCACCTGTTCGAGAACATCGACACCATCAACTGGGGCGCGGCCACCGTAGGCGCGGTCACGCTGGTGGTGACGCTGCTGTGCAAGCGGCTGTGGCGGCGGCTGCCGTTCATGTTGCTGGGGCTGCTGGCCGGCTATGGCGTGGCGCTGCTGCTGAACCAGTCCGGCGCGGGTGGCGCCCACCATGTCAACGTGGTCGGGCCGATCCCGTCGGCGATGCCGCGCTTCCACCTTCCCGATGTCGACTGGCGCAAGCTGCCCGACCTGCTTGGCATTGCCTCGGCGCTGACCATCGTCGCGCTGGGCCAGTCGATCTCGATCGCCAAGGCGGTGGCGCTGCGCTCGGGCCAGCATATCGACGCCAACCGCGAGTTCATTGGCCAGGGTCTGTCCAATATCGCGGGCGGCTTCTTCTCTGGCTATATCTCGTGCGGCTCGCTCAACCGCTCGGTGCCGAACTTCGAAGCCGGCGCGCGCACGCCGCTGGCCAGCGTGTTCTCGGCGCTGTGGCTGGTGGCGCTGGTGGCCGTCAGCTCCCCGCTGCTGGCACAGATCCCGATGGCGGCGATCGCCGCGATGCTGCTGCTGGTGGCGTGGGGCCTGCCCGACACCGCGCGGCTGCGCCGCATCTTCACGCTCAGCCGCACGGAATTCGCCATTTCCATCGGCACCTTCGCCGCCACGCTGGTGATCCGGCTGGAGATGGCGGTGCTGCTCGGCACCGTGCTGTCGCTGGTGGCCTACCTGTACCGCACGTCGCGGCCTGCCGTGCGCAGCCTGGTGCCCGACGCCGACGATCCCGGCCGGCGCTTCACGCCGCTGGACGAACTGCGCCGCCCGCAGCCGGAATGCCCGCAACTGAAACTGCTGCGCATGGAAGGCGCGATCTACTTCGGCGCCGTGCAGTACGTGACGGATCGCCTGCACTGGTTGCGCACGGTCAACGCCGGCCAGACGCACCTGCTGGCGATGACCAAGAGCATGAACTTCATCGACCTGGCCGGTGCCGAGATGTGGGAAAACGAGCTCGCCGAACGGCGCGCGCTGGGCGGCGATCTGTACTTCCACCGCCCGCGCACGCAGGTGCTGCAGACCTGGGCGCAGACCGGCTTTACCAACAAGCTCGGGGCCGACCATATCTTCCCGACCAAGCGGCAGGCGCTGCACACGATCGTCGAGCAGCTTTCGCCGGACATCTGCGCGCAATGCACCGTGCGGATCTTTGAAGAGTGCGCGTCACGGCCTGGCGCCGCGGCCCCGGCAGCACAATGAACTGAAGCACCGGCGCGTCGGCATGAGCGGCGGCCGCACACCAGCGTTCAAGCCACAATACGGCTGCAGGAAAACCAGGAAACTGAAACGGGAAAACCGGGAGATTGCCTGTGCCGGCGTTGCCGGCTTGGCACGCAAGGCCGGACGGCCCTACGTCTGGGAACCTGACAACAGATGGGCGCCCGCGGCATGCCGGGGGCTGGCCGGGGCATCCATCCGCATCAGATCGGCGCCACGTGGGCGCGCTTGACGACGATTGGCTGGGGCGCGCCCTGCTCGATCAGCACCACGGCGGCGCGTTCGATGGTTTCGCGACCGGCACGGAATGCCTCTTCCAGCGACAGTACCTGGTCGGCACTGAAGCCTTCCCACAGTGCTTCGCGTGTCACCACGCAAGTCACCTTCTCGCCATTGACAAGTGCCTGGAACAGCAAGCCTTCATTATTGATGTCGTAGCGCTCTTGCTCTTGGAATTTGATTTCCATCGGTGCAGCCCTCCATATGCAAGTGGAGAAACATCCTAACATGGCTCCGGCAAAATCGTATGGATAGAGCCCATGCGAATGCGCTCATTGCGAAGACCATCGCGGCCGTCTTTGAGTTCCATCCGCGCGTATGTGTGGCTCCCGGTCACAACGACGGGGGGTGTTCCGGCAAGTGCATCAAACATTTGACAGCGCCGAAAATCATGCTAGAATCTCGTTCTTCGTTGGGGCGTTAGCTCAGTTGGTAGAGCAGCGGACTCTTAATCCGTAGGTCGAGTGTTCGAGTCACTCACGCCCCACCACCGAATACAGAAAGGCCGGAAGCAGCAATGCTTCCGGCCTTTTGCTTTGTGCGCTTGCTTGATTGGCTAATCTGCTGTGGCACAGGCACATGCCCACGCCACGGCGGTCCCTGCATCAGGCGCCCTGGCTGGCCCGCTCGAACAGCGTACGCGCCAGCGCGCGATGACGCAGCAGTACGTTGGGCAGGTCGGCCGTCAGCAGTGCACCGTCGCGCACCACTTCCCTGCCGTTGATCACGCTCGCCGCGACGTTGGCCGGCGTGCAGAACACCAGCGCCGCCACCGGGTCATGGCCAGCGCCGGCAAAGCCGACCTGCGACATGTCGAAGGCGACAAAATCCGCCGACATGCCCGGCGCCAGCGCGCCGATATCGTCGCGGTTGAGCACGCGCGCGCCACCCAGCGTGGCAATCTCCAGCGCCTCGCGCGCGCTCATTGCGGCCGGCCCGTAGCCAACGCGCTGCAGCAGCATGGCCTGGCGCGCCTCGCCCAGCATATGCGCGCCGTCGTTCGAGGCGCTGCCGTCCACGCCCAGGCCCACCGGCACGCCGGCATCGCGCATGGCGCGCACCGGCGCAATGCCGGACGCCAGCCGCATGTTCGAGCACGGACAATGCGCCACGCCGGTCCCGGTGCGGGCAAACAGTGCGATGCCCTCGTCGTCCAGCTTGACGCAGTGCGCATGCCACACATCGTGGCCGACCCAGCCCAGGTCCTCGGCATACTGGGCCGGCGTCAGGCCGAATCTCTCACGCGAGTAGGCAATGTCGTTGTCGTTCTCGGCAAGGTGCGTGTGCAGCGACACGCCATAGTGCCGCGCCATGTTGGCCGACTCGCGCATCAGGTCGCGCGACACCGAAAACGGCGAGCACGGCGCCAGCACCACGCGCAGCATCGCGTGGCGCGCACTGTCGTGGTACTGCTCCACCAGCCGCTGGCTGTCGCGCAGGATGGCGGCTTCCTCTTCCACCACCACATCCGGCGGCAGGCCGCCCTTGCTGCGGCCCACGCTCATCGAGCCGCGCGCGGCGTGGAAGCGCATGCCCATCTCCTGCGCCGCGGCAATCGAGTCATCCAGGCGCGAGCCGTTCGGGAACAGGTAGAGGTGGTCGCTGGTGGTGGTGCAGCCCGACAGCATCAACTCGGCTATCGCGGTCTTGGTCGACACCGCGATCATTTCCGGCGTCAGGTGCGACCACAGCATGTACAGGTTGGTCAGCCACGAGAACAGCTCGGCATCCTGCGCCGCCGGCACCGCGCGCGTCAGGCACTGGTACATGTGGTGGTGGGTGTTGACCAGCCCGGGCGTGACCACGCGGCCGCGCATGTCGAGCACCTGCGCGCTGCCGTCATCGACCATGCGCCGGTACTGCGGCGGCAGTTCCGAGGTGGGGCCGACCCACTGCACGGCGGGGCCTTCGGCAACCAGGGCGCCGTCGCGGATCTCGCGGCGTTGCGCGTCCATGGTGACCAGCACGTCGGCGTTCAGGGCAATCAGGGTCATGGCGGAATTCCTTCTGCAAAGCGAATTGGGGGACTGGATGGCCGCCAGTCTACGGCGGCGAGGTGCCATCCCCCAAGCGCAGAATTCCGATCAACCTGTCCACAAAAAGTGGACACCTGCGGCACCCTGTTGCTCAGCGCGCCTGCGCGAACAACACCGCCAGCGCGTCGCCGATGCGCTCGGCCATCAGCTCGGCTGCGGCGCTGAGCGGGCCACGGGCGCGCGCCACCAGTGTCAGCGTCTGGCCCTGCAGGTGGCGGTCGCGCAGCGGCACATAGACCAGCGCCTGGCGGGCGCGCTCTTCCATCACATCGAGCGGGTTCAGCAGCGCGATGCCGGTGCCCAGCATCACCAGTTGCCGGATCAGCGCGGTCGAGGTGGACTCCGCCACCGGCGAGACCTCGATTGCATTGCGGGCAAAGGCCGCGTCAAGGATGGCGCGGATCGATAGCGAGGGCGCCGGCAGGATCAGCGGATAGCCGACGCATTCGCTCAGCAGCGCCGATTGCCGGGCCGCCAGCGCATGGCCCGGCGGCACCACCGCGCCGATCTGCCAGTCGCTGGTGGCCAGCGCGCGGAAGGCAGGCAGCTCAGGCAGGTCATAGCCAAGGCCCAGGTCGGCGTCGCCCTGCTCCACCGCCGCGATAATGTCGGCCACCGGCAGGTCGGCGACGCGCACCACGATGCCCGGATAGCGCTGGCGGAAGTCATGCACCAGCGACGGCATCAGCGAGCCCGCCAGGCCGGCCGTGACCGCCACGGTGACCTCGCCGCGGCGCGCGCCTTTGAAGTCCTCGATGCGCTCGCGCAGCGCGTCGTGCTCGCGCAGCGTCTGGCGCACGTGGGCCAGCACCATCTCGCCCAGCGGCGTCAGCCGCAGCCGCTTGTTGATGCGCTCGAACAGCGGCGCGCCCAGTTCCGCCTCCAGATCCAGGATCTGGCGGTTGACCGCGGTCGGCGCCACATGCAGGTGCTCGGCCGCCTTGCGGATCGAACCGCGGCGGACGACCTCGTCGAGATAGCGCAGGACTCTGGCATGCATGGGCTGGGCAAGCTGGTGGATCGGAACCACCGCGCGGGATGCGCGCGGTGGCCTGGCATTGTAGCGGCCAGTGCAGCCTGGCTCGCAGAAATTGCGCGAAGGCTATTGCGTCTTATCCGATACCTTGCTACAATCTTTTTCTTCGTTGGGGCGTTAGCTCAGTTGGTAGAGCAGCGGACTCTTAATCCGTAGGTCGAGTGTTCGAGTCACTCACGCCCCACCAGCGAATTCAGGAAAAGCCGGAAGCGTTGCTTCCGGCTTTTTTCATTTCCGCCGCCCGGCTTCTGCGCGCGGTCGGCATGGCTGCCGCTTTCTTGATACGCGGGTTCTCACCAATTCCCCTGCGCCCGCTTTCCCGGTTGAATCGCATCCGCGCACATTGTGGAACATGGTTCCGTATCGCGGAACTATCGCAAGGTGCCGGCCGTCGCCGCATCCCGGCACGGCCTGGTCATGCCAGCGCGGGGATCCGTGACAGCGCGGGGCGCAGACGAAAGGTCGCGCCCGAAGAAACGCCTGCAGCCCGCCTGGCAAATCAGTGAAAGAAGAACGGAGGCACTCCTTGAAAGCAGTTATCAACGCCGGCGCAGCCACCTGCATCGCCGCCCTTGGCCTGGCCCACGCCGGCCTGGCCCAGGCCCAGTCCTACCCCAACAAGCCGATCCGCCTGATCGTTCCGTTCGCGGCCGGCGGCACCACCGACATCGTCGCGCGCGCGGTCTCCGACGGCCTCGGCCGCGAGCTGGGACAGCCGGTGGTGGTGGAAAACCGCGGCGGCGGCGGCGGCGCGATCGGCGCCGACGCGCTCGCCAAGTCCGCCCCGGACGGCTACACGCTGGGCATCGCCACCGTCAGCACGATGGCGACCAACCCCGCCACCAACCCCAAGAACCCGTACGACCCGCTCAAGGACTTCGCGCCGATCACCAACCTGGTCAACGTGCCGAACGTGCTGACGGTCAATCCGAAGGTGCCGGCCAAGACCCTGAAGGAATTCGTCGCGATGCTGAAGGCCAACCCCGGCAAGTACAGCTACGCCTCGGCCGGCAAGGGCAGCATTTCGCATCTGGACGGCGAGCTGTTCAAGGACATCACCAAGACCGACATGGTCCATATCCCCTACCGCGGATCGGGCCCTGCGCTGAATGACACGCTGGCCGGCCAGGTCAACGCGCAGTTCGACAACCTGCCGTCGTCGATGCCGCATATCCAGGCCGGCAAGCTGCGCGCGCTGGCAGTGGCGGCGCCCAAGCGGGTCGAGGGCCTGCCTGACGTGCCGACCTTTGCCGAAGCCGGCATGAAGGACATGAACAACATGGCCTGGTACGGCCTGGTGGCCCCGGCCGGCACGCCGGCGGCAATCATCACGCGCGTGCATGATGCCGCGGTCAAGGCGCTGCAGGACCCGAACGTCAAGCGCCGCCTGGCCGACAGCGGTGCCTACACCGACGGCAACACCCCGGCGCAGTACGCCGCCCAAATCAAGCGCGAACTGGACCTGCGCAAGAAGATCGCACGCGACCAGAACATCACACTGGAATAACCGGACGGCGAAACCGTCCCGCGAGGGTCATGACCGGCTGCCACCTGGCAGCCGTTTTTTTATGGCTGGCCGTTGAAAATGGGCCATGGGGCACCCACATCTATCTAAAGAGCGTTGCATTTGATCCGGCGCAGTACGCAGGCAACGCCATGGGTGTTCAATACTTGTAAAAGAAATTTTCACTTTGCGGACAAGCGCTGACTCGGTACATTTACCGGGTGTTCCGCCATATGTGCCCGGCCGTCACCGGCCAAGCTCGGCCCTAAAACCGGATTCGCGCAGGCGCTGCGCGACCGTCAATCGCGAGGATAAGCAAGATGCTGAAGAAGACCGTTTCGACCCTGATCGTTGCAGCACTGGCCGCGCTGGGCGCGACGCAGGTCTATGCGCAGAAGAACTACACTGACGGCGGCGATCTCTACGGTGGCAGCCACACCAAGAAAGCCAGCCCGAACCAGAACCCGGCCAAGTCCGGCAAGTTCGACCCGTACACCGATGGCGCCAAGCAATCGACCAAGTCGGACCTGACCAACTCGGGCAAGAAGTTCGATCCGAACACGGATGGCGCCAAGGCCGGCAAGTTCGATCCGTACACCGACGGCGCCAAGGCCGGCAAGGCTGATCCGTATACCGACGGCGCCAAGGCACCCGCCAGCCAGGGCGGCAAGGCGCAGTAAGCCTGCCCCGCCGCCAACCGGCGGCACCAAGGCAGACAGCCCGCTTGCGCGGGCTGTTTTGCTTTCTGGCGGAGGCAGCGCTCAGGCTGCCATCGCCTGGGCCGGGTGCGCGGGCTGCATGGTGCCGCGGTCGCGGAAGCCGACATGCCAGGACAGCGCCTCTTCCAGCAGGTGCGGGGTCTGGCCACCATGGGCGCTGGCGCGCCGGAAGTAGTCGCCCAGCAGCTCGCGGTATTGCGGGTCGGCACAGTTGGCGATGAGCGTGCGCGCGCGTTCGCGCGGCGCCAGGCCGCGCAAGTCGGCCAGGCCGTGCTCGGTGACGATGATGTCGACGTCGTGCTCGGTATGGTCCACGTGCGCCACCATCGGCACGATGCTGGAGATATCGCCGCCCTTGGCCACCGACTTGGTCACGAATACCGACAGGTGCGCATTGCGCGCAAAATCCCCGGAGCCGCCGATGCCGTTCATCATGTGCGTGCCCCCCACATGCGTGGAGTTGACGTTGCCGTAGATGTCGCACTCCAGCGCCGTATTGATGGTGATCAGCCCGAGCCGGCGCAGGATCTCCGGATGGTTGCTGATCTCCTGCGGACGCAGCACCAGGCGCGAGCGATAGCGGTCCAGGTTCGACAGGAAGCGCTGGTACACCTCGCGCGTCAGCGTCACCGAAGAGGCCGAGGCAAACGCCAGGCGCCCCGCATCCAGAAGTTCGATGGTGCTGTCCTGCAGCACCTCGGAATACATCTGCAGGTCGCGGAACGGTGAATCGACCATGCCGTGCAACACCGCGTTTGCAATGGTGCCAATGCCCGCCTGCAGCGGCTGCAGCGAGGGCGAGAGCCTGCCGGCGCGGACTTCGCGCAGCAGGAAATCGTTGAGATGGCCGGCGATATTGCGCGTATCGGCATCCGGCGGCAGCGCGTTGGACGGGCTGTCGTCCTTGGCGGTGATGACGATGGCCGCGATCTTCTCGGGATCGATGGGGATATACGGCAGGCCAATGCGCTGCTCGGGCGCGATCAGCGGGATCGGCTGGCGGTAGGGACGCTGCACCGGGAAGTAGATGTCGTGCAGCCCTTCCAGCTCCAGCGGCATGTTCAGGTTGATCTCGACGATCACCTTGCGCGCCAGCATGGCGAAGCTGGCCGAGTTGCCGACCGAGGTGCTGGGGATGATGCCGCCCTGCTCGGTGATCGCCACCGCTTCCACCACCGCAACGTCCACCGGCGCGATCTGGCCGGAGCGCAGTTGCTCCACGGTCTCGGACAGGTGCTGGTCGATGAACATCACTTCGCCGGCGTTGATCTTGCGGCGCAGCGTGGCGTCAGACTGAAACGGCAGGCGGCGCGCAATCACGTCGGCCTCTGCCAGTACCCGGTCGATATCGTTGCCCAGCGAGGCGCCGGTCATCAGGGTGATGCGCAGTGGCTCGGTTGCCGCCCGCCGCGCCAGCGCAAACGGGACTTCCTTGCAGTCGCCCGCGCGCGTGAAGCCGCTCATGCCTACCGTCATGCCGTCGCGGATCAGCGCGGCGGCTTCGTCGGCCGAGACAACCTTGTCGTGCAGCCTGGCCAGGCGAATGCGTTCCTTGTACATCCTTATCTCCGGTCTGGCGGCCGGGCCCGTGCCCGCGCCGCGCGCCCCGTGCTGGCCTGAAGGCTCGTTGGCGGGGGTCTCCGGCAGGCAGTGTAGCCAGCCGCATACATTCTGGCTGTGATTTAAAATCATAGTATCCAGTCGCTTTATTCATAGCTAAAAGAATGCTGGGAGACGTGCGGGCCACTATGTCCCTGTGATGCCACAGGGCATTCCCTCGCTGTCACATTGCCGGCAAAGGATTCTGGTAGTGTCTGCCCCATCGGTCGACCGTGCCCCGCCAGAGAGGTTGCGGCGTCCGTGCCGCCCGGGCCGGCCATGCTCCGGCCCCTGGTATCTGTGAGACGGATGCCAGCGCATCGCAGTGGCGGCAAACCAAAACAGGAGACGCCATTCATGCAGCCAAGACCCCTCGAACCCAGCGAGCCGGTTGTCCTTGCCCTGGTTGATGCCGTAACCGCCTGGCAAAGTGCGTTGGAACAGACGCTGTGCGCCTCTGGCCTGAACTACGCCCAGTGGCTTCTGTTGCGGGCCATCCGCCAGGATGCCTTCGTGCGCGGCTCGCCCTTGACCGGCCCGATGCCGATCGATGTCGCGCGTTCCGAGACGATGCTGGATGAACTGCAGCGCGACGGCTGGATCGAGTACGCAGACACCCAGGCGCCCCGCATTGCAGATAGCGCAGCCAGCCGGCTGCAGCGCACCGCGCAGGCCCTCAGCGCGCTGCACAGCGTGTCAGTGGCGGCGTTCAGTTCGCAAGAGCGTGTTGCGCTGGGCTCCCTGCTGGAGCGGATGAAGACCACGCTGAGCGACCACACCACGCGCCAGGTTCGCGCGGGCACCCAAGCCGCCCGGCAGGAGACAGCTGCCGCGCCCCCGCATTGCCCCGGCCTGCCGCCGGTCGCCCACCGCCCCACCACCTGCCCCACCCTCGCCGCCACGCGCCTCTGAGCGCCGCGCAAGCCGCTCCCGCGGGCAGCAGCGGGAGCCGACCCTTTTCTTCACGCGTCATCCTCATACCCGCCACTTTTCTTGCGCCGGGCATGCGGTTTTTTCCTAAAGTATGAGCATGCCCCGGCACATGCTGCGGGCCGCCCATCGACACCGCGAGGAGGGATCATGCCGCAGGAGAACGAAGACAAGGTCGCGCACCTGCTGGACGAACTGTCCAGCTTCGCGCGCGAGCGGCTGCCGGCGGCGATGTTCGCCGTGGTCGAGCCCTTCCTGCTGCACTACTACGACCAGGCCGACGCCGAAGACTTGCTCCAGCACGACGTCGACGATCTCTACGGCGCCGTGATGGCGCACTGGCAGACCGCACAGAAATTCACGCCCGGCAATGCGCGCATCCGCGTCTACAACCCCAACCTGGAAGAGCACGGCTGGCACTCGGACCACACCGTGGTCGAGATCGTCAATGACGACATGCCCTTCCTGGTCGACTCGGTGACGGTGGAGATCAACCGGCAGGGACTGGCGCTGCACTCGGCGATCCATCCCGTGTTCCGGGTCTGGCGCGACGCGCGCGGCGGCATCGAGCGGATCGCCAAGGGCGGCGCCGGCGAAGCCGGGGACAGCTCGCGCCTGGAGTCCTTTATCCACTTCGAGATCGACCGCAGCGGCGAGGCCGCGCGGCTGGAGGCGCTACGCAGCTGCATTGCGCAGGTGCTGGTCGACGTGCGCGCGGCGGTGGAAGACTGGCCGAAGATGTGCGACATCACCCAGACCACCATCAGCGCCATGGCGCAGGCGCCCGACGCGGCCGCGCCGGAAAGCGCCGAAGCGCGCGCCTTCCTGGACTGGATGATGGATGACCACTTCACCTTCCTCGGCCAGCGTGACTACCAGCTGGTGTCGCAGGACGGGCGCTACTTCCTGCGGGGCGTGCCGGGCTCGGGCGCGGGCATCCTGCGCGAAAGCCTGCGCGAGCCCGATACCGAAGACCTCACGCTGCTGCCCGCCGCGGCCACCGCGATCATCGAAGGGGCTTCGCCGATCTTCCTGACCAAGGCCAACTCGCGCGCCACCGTGCACCGGCCGGGCTATCTCGACTATGTCGGCGTCAAGCTGCTCGATGACAAGGGGCAGCTGTTCGGCGAGCGGCGCTTTGTCGGCCTGTACACCTCGACTGCCTACATGGCGCCGATCGCGGAAATCCCGCTGGTGCGGCTCAAGTGCGCCAATATCCTGGCGCGCGCGGGCTTCCTCGCCAAGGGGCACCTGTACAAGTCGATGGTGACCATCCTTGAGCAATACCCGCGCGATGAACTGTTCCAGGCCACCGAGGATGAACTGTTCGATATCACCACCGGCATCCTGCGGCTGCAGGAACACCAGCGCACCCGGCTCTTTGTACGGCGCGACCGCTTCGACCGCTTTGTCTCGTGCCTGGTGTTCGTGCCGCGCGACAAGTACAACACCGACCTGCGCCAGAAGATCCAGAAGCTGCTGACCGCGGCCTTCCACGGCACCAGCTGCGAGTTCACGCCGCTGCTGTCCGAGTCGCCGCTGGCGCGCATCCAGCTGACCGTGCGCGGCGAGCCCGGCACCATGCCGCACGTTGATACGCGCGAGCTGGAGGCGCGCATCGTGCACGCCAGCCGCCGCTGGCAGGACGATCTCGCCGAAGCCTTGCATGAAAGCCATGGCGAAGAGCAAGGCAACCGGCTGCTGCAGCGCTATGGCGGCTCGTTCCCCGCCGGCTACCGTGAGGACTATCCGGCCCGCACCGCGGTGCGCGATATCGAGCTGATGGAGCACGCGCTGCGCGGCAACGGCATGGCGATGAACCTGTACCGGCCGATCGAGGCCGCGCCGGGGGTGTTCCGCTTCAAGGTGTACCGTGCCGGCGAGCCGATCGCGCTGTCGCACAGCCTGCCCATGCTGGAGCACCTGGGCGTGCGCGTGGATGAAGAGCGCCCCTACCTGATCGAACCCGACAGCGGCACGCCGGTATGGGTGCACGACTTCGGGCTGGAGATTGCGGACAGCGGCGGCGCGGCGGAATTCGATATCGCGCGCGTCAAGGCATTGTTCGAGGATGCCTTCGCGCGCGCCTGGCACGGCGAGATCGAGAACGACGACTTCAACCGCCTGGTGCTGCGCGCCGAGCTGGCCGCGCGCGACGTCACCATCCTGCGCGCCTATGCTCGCTACCTGCGCCAGGTCGGCTCGACCTTCAGCGACGCCTATATCGAGCGCGCACTGACCGGCAACGCGGCCATTGCCGCCATGCTGGTCGGCCTGTTCGTTGCGCGCTTCGACACCTTCAGCGAGGTCGCCACCGACACCGCTCGCCAGGCGCGCTGCGACAAGCTGCTGGCCGATATCGGCGCGGCGCTGGACAAGGTGCCCAACCTGGACGAGGACCGCATCCTGCGGCTCTTCCTGGGCGTGATCAACGCCACCGTGCGCACCAACTATTTCCACCGTGGCGAGGAAGGCCAGCCGCGCCCGTATGTGTCGTTCAAGTTCAATCCCGCGCTGGTCCCCGGCCTGCCCGAGCCGCGCCCGATGTTCGAGATCTGGGTCTACTCGCCGCGCGTTGAGGGCGTGCACCTGCGCGGCGGGCGCGTGGCCCGCGGCGGACTGCGCTGGTCAGACCGGCGCGAGGACTTCCGCACGGAAGTGCTGGGACTGATGAAGGCGCAGATGGTCAAGAACACGGTGATCGTGCCCGTGGGCTCCAAGGGCGGCTTCGTGGTCAAGCGCCCGCCCCCGCCCACCGACCGCGATGCTTTCCTGCAGGAGGGCATTGCCTGCTACCAGACCTTCCTGCGCGGGCTGCTGGACCTGACCGACAACCTCGTCGGCGGCCAGCTGGTGCCGCCTCCCGAGGTGGTGCGCCACGACGACAACGACCCCTACCTGGTGGTCGCAGCCGACAAGGGCACCGCGACGTTCTCCGATTTCGCCAACGCGATCTCGGCCGAATACGGCTTCTGGCTGGGCGATGCCTTTGCGTCCGGGGGCTCGGTCGGATATGACCACAAGAAGATGGGCATTACCGCGCGCGGTGCGTGGGAATCGGTCAAACGGCATTTCCGCGAGATGGGTGTCGATATCCAGACCACGGACTTCACCGTGGCCGGCATCGGCGACATGTCGGGCGACGTGTTCGGCAACGGCATGCTGCTGTCGCCGCATATCCGGCTGGTGGCGGCTTTCGACCACCGGCATATCTTCCTCGATCCCGACCCGGACACGGCAAGGAGCCTGCAGGAACGCACGCGGCTGTTCGGCCTGCCCCGCTCCAGCTGGGCCGACTACGACGCCACGCTGATCTCCGCCGGCGGCGGCATCTATCCGCGCAGCGCCAAGACCATCCCGCTGTCGCCGCAGGTGCAGGCAGTGCTGGGGGTCACGGCAGCCACACTGTCGCCGGCCGAGCTGATCCACGCCATCCTGATGGCGCCGGTCGACCTGCTCTACAACGGCGGCATCGGCACCTACGTCAAGTCCAGCCAGGAAACCCACCTGCAGGCCGGCGACCGCACCAACGACGCGGTGCGCGTCAATGGCAACGACCTGCGCTGCAAGGTGGTCGGCGAAGGCGGCAACCTCGGCTTCACCCAGCTGGGCCGCATCGAGTTCGCGCGCAACGGCGGTCGCATCAACACCGATGCCATCGACAACTCGGCCGGGGTGGATTGCTCGGACCACGAGGTCAATATCAAGATCCTGCTCGGACTGGTGGTTGCCGACGGCGAAATGACCGAGAAGCAGCGCAACAAGCTGCTGGCCGAGATGACCGACGAGGTCGGCCTGCTGGTGCTGCAGGACAACTACTACCAGACCCAGGCACTGTCCGTGGCCGGGCGCAGCAGCCCCGCGCTGCTCGACGGCGAGGCGCGCCTGGTGCGCTGGCTGGAGCGCGCCGGGCGGCTCAACCGCCCGCTGGAGTTCCTGCCTTCGGAGGAGGAAATCGCCGAGCGCAAGCTGGCCGATGAAGGCCTCGCATCGCCCGAACGTGCGGTGCTGCTTGCCTACAGCAAGATGTGGCTGTACGACGAACTGCTGGCCTCCGACGTGCCGGAAGACGCGCTGGTTGCCGGACTGCTGTCGGACTATTTCCCGGTTCCGCTGCGCCAGCGTTACGCCGACGCGATGCAGCGCCACCCGCTGCGACGCGAGATCCTGTCGACGCACCTGACCAATATGCTGGTCAATCGCATCGGCGCCACCTTCGTGCACCGGATCATGGAAGAGACCGACGCACGCCCGGCCGATATCGTGCGCGCCTGCCTGATCGCACGCGATGTCTTCGGCCTGACCACCCTGTGGCAGGAGATCGATGCGCTGGACAACCGTGTGGCCGATGCCGAGCAGGCGCGCATGTTCGGGGCCGTGGCGCTGCTGCTGGAGCGCGCGTGCCTGTGGTTCATCCGCTATCTGCGTAGCGGCAGCAAGGCCGCCGAGGATCTGGCGCGCTTTGCCCAGGCAGCGCAATGGCTGGCACCGCAACTGCCGCGGCTGCTGCCACCGGCCGATGCGACGGCGCTGTCAGAGCGCACCCGCGCCTTGACGGATGCGGGGGTCGACGAAGCGCTGGCCGTGCGCGTGGCCGGCAGCGAGATCTCCGCTGCCGCGCTCGATATCGCCGAAGTGGCCACCGCGTGCGAACGCAGCCTGGACCTGGTGGCGGGGGTTTATTTCGCGCTGGACAGCCACCTGAGCTTCAGCTGGCTGCGCGAGCGCGCGCTGGCGCTGCCATCGGACACGCACTGGGATCTGCTGGCACGCACCACCACGCTGGAAGACCTGGGGCGGCTCAAGCGCGCACTGACCGTCAGCGTGCTGACACAGGCGGGTGAACTGGATACGCCCGAAGCCATGATCGATGCGTGGCGGTCCAGCCGTCATGGCGCGCTGGAACGCTTTACGCGCATGCTGGCCGACCAGCGCGCCTCGGGGGCTGCTGGGCTGTCGATGCTGTCGGTCGCGGTGCGCGAAATCGGTATGCTGGAACGCGCATAGAGCGGCGCTGTCCAGCCGGGGGTTATTGGTCTGCTTCTGCGTCCGTGTCGATGTCCGCAGCGTCGCCGAAGCCTGCGTCGGCACCACGCGGGCGCAGTTCCAGCCCGAGCAGGACCAGCAGATCGAAGGCATCGGAAAGCAGGTGCTTCTGCCTGGGCAGCAGGCTGGCGTACGGCATGTCGTAGATCGACTGGTGCGCGGCACGCTCGCCCTTGAGGCCACGGTCGCGCGCGATATCCGACAGCAGCGCGGCAAACCCTGAGAGATCCTGCGCTGCCAGTGCTGAATTCAATACCTTGGCGATCACTTCCGGCGAAGCGTTCGCCCAGCCCATGCGTTCGGCATTGGAAGCAGAGTCTTGAGGAAGGTCGGCAAAGTCCATGATGTGTATAACGGTCCCGCCTGAGCAAGCTTAAGGCAGCAGCCATGTGTATTTGACCCCACATGCGTGGGGTGACATGGCGTGCCGCCGTCGGTCCGGACTAGCGCGGTGCCGGCTTCGCCGCCACCTGGCGGTAGACCGTGCTGCCGTCGCGCGCGGTGCGTGCCTGGACGTGATTGCGTGCACCGCATTGCGGGCAGCGGAACACGGGACCCTGCCCTTCATTGCGGATCTGCACCTCATTCGGCTCCCAGCGCGCCCCGCAAGCCTGGTTCCCACAAACAAACATGAATTCTCCTTGAAACAGACGCCCGAGAGCCTGAGCCGGGCGCGATACCGGGCATGGCCGCACCGCCTGGTGGCGGCGCGGCCATGCCTGCTCAGCCGTGATTATCAGGCCAGTCGGCCGGCCGCGGGCCCATTCGCCACATATTCGGCGGCTCACCCAATGCCGTGCTCTGATACATCCAGGCGCCGCAGCCAGTGCAGCGCCAGCGGCTGTCGACCTTGCAGCGGTTGCTCATCGCAGCCATGCCCGAGGCAGCCAGGTTCTCGTGCGGCGGCACGCTGGACGGTTCGCCCACCAGCTGATGACACAGGTCACAGGCGTGCATCGGCATCTCCTGTCATGGCGATGATTGCGCGGCGGCGCCTTCAGCCATTGTGCTGCACCCATTGCCGCGCCCACGAAATCGCCGCGGCCCGCGCGTCTTCAGGCGTCGCGTGCGTGGCCGGCGGCGCGCCGCCCTCCAGCACCACGGCGCCCGACTCCCAGATATCGCACAGGGCCTTGAACCGCCCCATGCCCAGCGCGTGGCAATACACGTGGATCACGAAGCCGCCGTACTCCACCACGTCGGTGGCGGTATCGGTCAGCGCCTGATCCGCCGCGGGATCGGACGGCACCAGCGGCGCATCGCGCTGGCGCAGCACCCGCTGCTCCGCGGCGGTGCGCACCAGCATGGCGCAGGCACTGCCCACCGCCGCGCCCAGCACCGCGCCCAAGCCAAACCAGCAAGCCCTGCTCCCGCACCTCGCCATGGCATCCCCCGTAGCGACCCTGCCGGCCTGCCACGACCACGCTGTGCGACCGGCATCGTTTTCAGGTTATACCAATCCAGGCCGACACCGCTTGCCACCAACTTCCACGCGGCAAGGACGCAGCGCCGCAGGGTGTGCCGGCGCACGAAAATGAGAATCGTGGGGGATGACCGAACCGCCGGCCAGGGCTATACTGTACATCCATACAGTATCCGGATACTGCCCCATGCCCTTGTACCAGTCCGATTCCATCCTGCTCGAGGCCTACTACTTCGGCGACGACAGCGAATCCCTGCGCCTGCCCTGCGGCAGTGTCTGCGTGGGCGCCGGCGCCATCCTCGTCGACGGCATCGAGCCACGCCAGCTGCAGGCGCTGCGCTGGACGCCGGATTTCCTGTCCTTCGACGCCCAGGGCACCCGTCACCGCTACCCGGTCAGCCGCCCCGCCCTTGTCGGCCCCGGCCAGGCACGCTTCGCGCTGCTTTAAGCTACGGCTTCCGCATCCCCGATGCGCCACGCCCCTTGCCCACATGCCAGACCTCAGTCCGACCGCCCGCCAACTGATCCGCTCGCTCGACCTGCAGCCACATCCGGAAGGCGGCTACTACCGCGAAACCTATCGCGGCGAAGAACAGGTCGTCTGCCAGGACGGGCGCACGCGCGAAGCCTGCACCGCAATCCACTACATGCTGTGCGGCAACGACTATTCCGCGTGGCATCGCATCCGGTCCGACGAACTCTGGCACTACCACGCAGGCTCCCCCGTGGACGTGCACCGGATCGTGGACGGCACCATCGTCACGCAGCGCCTGGGCGACCCGCTGCGGCATCCCGGCGCGGCCTTCCAGGCAATGGTGCCCGCCGGACTATGGTTTGCCGCCGAACGCCTGGATCTGGGTGATGGCGTGGACTTCGCCCTAGTCGGCTGCACCGTGGCACCGGCCTTCCGCTTCAGCGATTTCGAACTGGCCGACGCAACAGCGCTTGCCGGCCTGGCAAGCGGACATGACGCGCTGTTGCGCAGACTGACTCGCTAGCCCCCAAAAAAACAGCCCGCCGCGGCGGGGTGCGGGCGGGCTGGCAAGTACAGCGGCACGAGTCTAAGCCAGGGCCCCAGCGGGCCATGATGGGAGAACCCGGGTATCTCGCCGCTTTTTCTGGAAACGGCCGAGCAGCGCGTATAGCCCAACAGGCACTCAGGATGCAGATCAATATCTGCGGCTACAGATAATCTTGAGCTCGCCTATCACTCCCGGTCTGGAGCGGGCTCCCGGAATCGAACCGCTCGGCAAGGCCGCACGGGAAACAGTAATAACGCTTTACGTTATTAACGCTTCGCGTTAATATGACCATGATCACTTCGTTCAACTGCCGCGACACGGCACTGCTCTTCGCAGGCACGCGGATCGCCCGGTTCGTCAACATAGAATCTGTTGCCATGCGCAAGCTCCAGCAGTTGCACGCGGCCGGCGACCTCAGCTTTCTGCGAGTCCCGCCGGGTAACAGGCTGGAAGCGCTGCAAGGGCACCGGGCTGGTCAGCACAGCATCCGTATCAACGACCAATGGCGAATCTGCTTTTGCTTCGCCAATGGCCATGCAACTGACGTCGAGATCGTCGACTACCACTGAAAGGAGGCCTCCATGGCACGCGAAGTACCCCTGGCCACTCCGGGAGAAATCCTTCAACTGGACTGGCTCGACCCGCTTGGCATTTCTCAGTACGCCCTGGCCAAGGCCATCGACGTACCGCCTCGCCGTATCAATGAAATTGTGAAGGGTGGCCGCGCCATAACGGCGGACACCGCTGTACGCCTTGGTGCGTTCTTCGGCACCGATCCCCAGAGTTGGATGAACCTGCAGACGCACTTCGACACCGAAATGGCAAAGGAGAAGATCGGCGAGAAGAAGCTGGAGTCGATCAGGCAGCATGCCGTGCTGGCATGATGCGCGAAGCCTGAAATCGGCATTGGGGGCAGCCGCCAATGGGGCTGCGGCCCAGCCACGCCACCCGGCTGGCGGACCGAAAGGTCATGCACTCATCCACGCTTGCATTCGACCTTCTCTTCGTATTCACCGTCGTCCTTCCATTCGCGCTCGATCAGGCAAGGGCCGTCGCGGTACTTCTGCTTCTGCTCATAGCCACGCGGACCACCCTTGCATTTGCGCTCTTCCTTGTATTCGCCATCGCGCTTCTGTTCGCGTTCGATTTCACAAGGGCCGCTACGGAATTTCTCTTTGTACTCGCCGCCACGATAGGCGCTCGGGTAGCCGCGGTCATCGGCGCGTGCGGCAGGCGCGGCCGTCAGCCAGAGGAGCGCAAAGGTAGCCACACAGAGCTTTCGGAACATAAGTGGGGAATCGGCCAGGAGGATGGCAGAGCATAGCAACGGGCATCGGCGACGGCTGTATCAAAGCGTTACCGCACCGGCCGGCCATTTCCACGCGGAAAATAAAAAACCCGCTTGGCTATTCACCAAGCGGGTTTCTGTCTGGTCGGGGCGAGAGGATTTGAACCTCCGACCACCTGCACCCCATGCAGGTACGCTACCAGGCTGCGCTACGCCCCGAAGCAAAAGATTATAACAGAAGCATTTCTCGTATGACTAGCTCCTGACGTCGAAATTATCCGTGCTTCGCGATCTCCCGCAGTTGCGCGAGCAGGTGCTGCACTTCGACCAGTTCATTGCGCAGGCCGCTGATGTCGACCGACAATGCCGCCGCGTTTTCTTCGCCAACCTCTGCGGCCTCAGGCGCTGCCGCTGCCCCACTGTGATGACGGCCTTCATCGAGGCGGTTGCGCGCCCCGTTGATGGTGAAGCCCTGTTCGTAGAGCAGTTCGCGGATGCGGCGGATCAGCAGGACTTCATGGTGCTGGTAGTAGCGGCGGTTGCCGCGGCGCTTGACGGGCTTGAGTTGCGTGAACTCCTGCTCCCAATAGCGCAGGACGTGCGGCTTGACAGCGCAAAGCTCGCTCACCTCACCGATGGTGAAGTAGCGCTTGGCCGGAATCGGCGGCAACGCGATGCGATCGCTGGATTTGTCCGACATGTGGTGTGTAGACGAGCGTCAGGCCATGCCGGCCATGCGGTTGGCGCGCACCAGGTGCGCGCCCAGAAGCATACCGATGCCGGCTTCGGGAAGCAATCCGCCGTTCGGGTGACGCGTCAGCCGACGATGCCTGCGCGTTCTTCCACCAGGCCCTTGAGCTTCTGGCTGGCGTGGAACGTGACCACGCGGCGCGCGGTGATTGGAATGACTTCGCCGGTCTTGGGATTGCGGCCGGGCCGCTGCGGCTTGTCGCGCAACTGGAAGTTGCCGAAGCCGGACAGCTTGACGCTGTCGCCCTGCTCCAGCGCTTCGCGGATGACGTCGAAGAAGGCTTCGACCATGTCCTTCGATTCACGCTTGTTCAGGCCCACCTGGTCGAACAGCATCTCGGCGAGTTCGGCCTTGGTCAGCGTGGGAACTTCGGTCGCGCGGTTATCCGGCATCGCGTCGTCAAGGGAGGAAGCCTGCCGGTCGCTCATCTCACCCAGTGCTGCAGCGGTCATGGAATTCGCGTCTCGATCATTCATGTCGATCGCTCAAGTGTATGTCTGGCGATCCGCCCAGGGCGAGCCCGGGCGCCCTTGTTTATCGTGTGTCCGTCGCGTACTTGTCGCGTACTGGCGATGGCTTAGCCGCGCAGCCGGGCCTGGAAGGCCTCTGTCAGCGCGTCGACCATGCAGCGCACTGCGCTGTCGACGGTTTCGTCCTGGAGGGTCGACCCAGTATCTTGCAAGGTCACCCGGAACGCAAGGCTTTTCTCGTCCGCGCCAATGGCAGCTGAAGCGCCCTTGGGACGGAACTCATCGAACACCACCAGGTTCTGGCAGTAGCGGCCGTAGCCCTGCTTTTCCAGTGCGGCACGCATGGCGTCGAGCAGATCCTGCACGCGTACCGATTGCTTCACGACCACGGCCAAGTCGCGCACGGCGGCCGGGAACTTGGAGATCTCGGTGTACACCGGCAGGCCGGCGTCGCGCAGCGCGTCAAGCGCCAGTTCAAACACGACCGGGGCGTGCGTCAGCTCGTATTCCTGCAGCCAGCGCGGATGCAGCTCGCCGACCACGCCCACGGCCTTGCCGTCGAGCAGCACGCGCGCGGCGCGGCCCGGGTGCAGCGCGGGGTGCGACACCGGCTCGAAACGCGGCACGCGCGGATGGAACAGCGCCTCGACATCGCCCTTGATGTCGAAGAAGTCGACGTTGCGCGTGGGGATGCCCCACTGCTCTTCGAAGGCCGGGCCGTAGGCAATGCCCGCGGCCATCATCGGCTGATCGTAGCCGGCCACCGTCAGGCCGCCGTCCTTCACGCTGTCGTCACGATGGAACACGCGGCCCACCTCGAACAGGCGCACGCGCGCGGCCTTGCGGTTCAGGTTGTAGCGCACCTTGTCGACCAAGCCGCCGATCAGCGTCGAACGCATCACCGCCAACTGGCTGGCGATCGGGTTCAGCAGGCGGATCGGGTTGTCGTTGGTGGCGAAGTCGCGCTCCCACTTCTCTTCGACGAAGGCGAAATTGATGACTTCCTGGTAGTCGCGCGCGGCCACGGCATGGCGCACCACGTGGGTGGAGCGGCGAGCCTCGTTGGTCGGGCGCATCTCGCTCTCGGCGATCGGCGGACGCGCCGGGATGCGCTCGAAACCATAGATGCGGGCCACTTCCTCGATCAGGTCTTCCTCGATCTCGATATCGAAGCGGTAGCTCGGCGGCGTGACTTCAAACACCTCGCCCTCGGCGCCCTGGGTGCGCACGAACGGCAGCTGCAGGCGCTGGAATACATCGGCGATGGCCGCCGGCGACAGCTCGATGCCCAGCACGCGCTCGGCGCGCGCCACGCGCAGGCTGACCGGCTTGCGCTGCGGCAGGTTGACCACGTGGTCGTCCACCGGACCGGCCTGGCCGCCGCAGATCTCGAGGATCAGCGCGGTGATGCGCTCGATATGCTCGACCGTGGTGGCGTAGTCCACGCCGCGTTCGAAGCGGTGTCCGGCGTCGGTCGAGAAATTGTAGCGGCGGCCCCGGCCCTGGATCGCAGCGGGCCACCAGAATGCGGCCTCGAGATAGATGTCCGTGGTGTCCAGCGTCACGGCAGTGCTGTCGCCGCCCATGATGCCAGCCAGGCTTTCGATCTCCTTGTCATCGGCGATCACGCCGACCTGTTCGTCGACCTCGATGGTATTGCCGTTGAGCAGCTTGATCTGCTCGCCCTTGCGGCCCCAGCGCACATCCAGGCCGCCGTGGATCTTGTTCAGGTCGAACACGTGCGACGGACGTCCCAATTCCAGCATCACATAGTTCGAGATATCGACCAGTGCGGAAACACTGCGCTGGCCCGAGCGCTCAAGGCGCTGCACCATCCATGCCGGCGTGGCCGCGCGCGCATTGACACCGCGGATCACGCGGCCGGAGAAGCGGCCGCACAGGTCCGGCGCCGATACCTTGACCGGCAGTTTGTCCTGGATCGTCACCGCCACCGGCTTCATCTCGGGCAGCGTCAGCGCGGCGCCGGTCAGTGCCGACACTTCGCGCGCCACGCCATGGATCGACAGGCAGTCGGCCTTGTTCGGCGTCAGCTTGATGACAAAGACCTGGTCATCCAGGTCGAGGTATTGGCGGATGTTCTGGCCGACCGGCGCGTCTTCCGGCAGCACCAGCAGGCCACCGTGCTCTTCCGACAGCTTCAGTTCGCGCGCCGAGCACAGCATGCCATAGCTGTCCACGCCGCGCAGCTTGCCGACCTTGATCTCGAACGGCTTGCCGCCGTCCTCGGACGGGGGCAGCACGGCGCCAACCAGTGCGCACGGCACCAGGATGCCGGGCTTGACGTTGGGCGCACCGCAGACGATCTGCAGGGTCTCGCCGGTGCCGGCATCGACCTGGCACACGTTGAGGCGGTCGGCGTTGGGATGGCGCTCGGTCGACAGCACGCGCGCGACCACCACCTTGTCGAACGGCGGCGCGACCGAGCCCACCTCTTCTACTTCCAGGCCGGCCATGGTCAGCGTGTGCGACAGCGCGTCGGTGGAGATCTTTTCAGGGTTGGCGAAGGTGCGAAGCCAGGATTCCGAGAATTGCATGGCGCTTCTGATCCGGTAAGTATTCTGTGTGGTCGTTGACGAGGGGACGGCGGCGCGTCAGGCGAACTGGCGCAGGAAGCGCACGTCGCCCTCGAAGAACAGGCGCAGGTCGTTGATGCCATAGCGCAACATGGTCAGGCGCTCCAGGCCGGAGCCGAACGCAAAACCGATATAGCGCTCGGGATCGAGGCCCATGTTGCGCAGCACGTTCGGATGCACCTGGCCCGAACCGGAGATCTCCAGCCACTTGCCATTGCCGAAGGCCATGTCGATCTCTGCCGACGGCTCGGTGAACGGGAAGTACGATGGGCGGAAGCGCACCTGAATGTCATCGCGCTCGAAGAACTTGCGCAGGAAATCGGTGTACACGCCCTTGAGGTCGGCAAAGCTGACGTCCTCGCCGATCCACAGGCCTTCGACCTGGTTGAACATGGGCGAGTGCGTGGCGTCGCTGTCGACACGGTAGGTGCGGCCCGGACAGATCACCTTGATCGGCGGCATCGCCTTGCCGGCGTACTTCTCGACATGCATCTTCGCGTAGCGGACCTGCATCGGGCTGGTGTGCGTGCGCAGGAGCAGCAGCTTGTCGTCGCTGTCGCGGCCGTCGACATAGAAGGTGTCCTGCATCGAACGCGCCGGATGGTTATCCGGATTGTTCAGCGCGGTGAAGTTCATCCAGTCGGTCTCGATCTCGGGGCCGTCGGCCACATCGAAACCGATCGAGCCGAAGATCTGCTCGACGCGCTCCCACGTGCGCATCACCGGGTGCAGGCTGCCGCGGCTGACCGCACGGCCAGGCAGCGTGACGTCGATGGCCTCCGCGGCCAGGCGCGCGTTCATCAGCGCATCGGCCAGCGCCTGGCGGCGTGCCTGCAGGGCGGCTTCAACCTGCTGCTTGATCTGGTTGATGCGGGCGCCTTCCGTCTTGCGGGTTTCCGGGTCGAGCTTGCCTAGGCCCTTGAGGAGTTCGGTCAGCGCACCGGTCTTGCCCAGGAAGCGGGCCTTTTCGTTTTCCAGCGTGGCGTTGTCGTTGGCAGCAGCGAAGGCGGCCTGGGCATCGGCGACAATTTGATCCAGATCCTGAGACATGGCGGCGGTCGTGGGACTTTTGGCGTCGGGCCGGTACGCACCGGTCCGACGTGGGTTGGCACTACGTGCGGTGTTCGTTTCGAATGCGGTCTCGGCAACCGGATTCCGGCAACTGAAACGGCATTCGAAATAAAAACGGGGCTCGGTGAGGAGCCCCGTTTCAGCGGACCTTGCGGTCAGCGGTCGACCTTGCGGTCGGTGCTTGCCCGGCAGCGCTTACGCGCTACCGCAGCCGGCATCAGGCAACGGTGGCTTTCACCTGGTTGACGATGGCGGCAAAGGCAGGCTTGTCGTGAATAGCCATGTCCGACAGCACCTTGCGGTCCAGTTCAATCGAGGCCTTCTTCAGACCGTTCATGAACACGCTGTAGGTCATGCCATGCTCACGCGTCGCGGCATTGATACGCGCAATCCACAGAGCGCGGAACACGCGCTTCTTGTTGCGGCGATCGCGGTATGCGTACTGGCCAGCACGCATGACCGCCTGCTTGGCGATGCGATAGACATTATTGCGACGGCCGCGGTAACCCTTGGCAGCATCGATGACTTTCTTGTGACGGGCCCGTGCAGTGACCCCACGCTTTACTCGAGGCATGTAATTCTCCTTTCGTTTTCGTCAGGGGTTATGCGTAAGGCATCATCGCGCGCACCGACTTCAGATTCGTCTCATGGACGTCCTGAGTACCGCGCAGTTGACGCTTGTTCTTGGTGGTCTTCTTGGTCAGGATGTGACGCTTGAAGGCCTGGCCACGCTTGAACGAACCGTTCGGACGGGCAGTAAAGCGCTTGGAGGCGCTTTTCTTCGTCTTCATCTTCGGCATGAAAAACTCCAGCTCATATGACATGCATGCAGGTGGACGGCTCACGCCGACGCTTGCAAGACCCGCATCCACTTGTTGTTGCACAGCGGCCCTTGCGGGCCGCGCGCGACTTCCGCACGAAGCAACGCCGGGATGCCTGGCATCCCGGCCGCTGCAACGCGCAGGAATTACTTCTTCTTCTTGGGGGCGAGCACCATCACCATCTGGCGCCCTTCCATCTTCGGCATCTGCTCGACCTGACCGATTTCATCCAGGTCCGCCTTCAAGCGTTCGAGCATGCGCGCGCCGATTTCCTGGTGCGCCATCTCGCGACCACGGAACCGCAGCGTGATCTTGGTCTTGTCGCCATCTTCCAGGAAGCGCTTCAGGTTGCGCAGCTTGACGTTGTAGTCGCCATCATCCGTACCCGGCCGGAACTTGACTTCCTTGACCTGGATGATTTTCTGCTTCAGCTTCGCCTCGTGGGCGCGCTTGGCTTCCTCGTACTTGAACTTCCCGTAATCCATGATCCGGGCGACGGGCGGAACCGCGTTCGGCGCGATCTCGACCAGGTCCAAGTCCTTATCTTCAGCCAGCCGCAGTGCGTCCATGAACTTGACGATGCCGAGCTGTTCGTTATCAACCCCTACCAGGCGCAGCTCAGGCGCGCTGATTTCCCGGTTGATGCGATGACCTTTGTCCGTAGCGATGTTGCGTTACCTCAAGAAGACAAAAAAACAAGCCGTGCTCACCACCCATCAGGCTTTGCTGGCGACGTCGTTTTGCAGACGCTCAACAAACGCGGAGACGGGCATCACACCCAGATCCACGTTGCCACGGGCACGCACGGCCACTTGACTGGCATCCCGCTCCTTGTCGCCCACTACCAGCAGGTAGGGAACCTTTTGAAGCGAATGCTCGCGGATTTTATACGTAATTTTCTCATTACGCAAATCGGCCTTGGCCCTAAACCCTTGTTTTTGCAGCAATTGCACGACGCTTTCGGCGTATTCCGCCTGCGAATCCGCAATATTCATGACCACCACCTGCTCCGGGGCCAGCCAGGCCGGCAACGCACCGGCGTGGTTTTCCAGCAGGATGCCCAGGAAACGCTCGAACGAACCCAGGATGGCGCGGTGAAGCATCACCGGGCGCTTGCGCGAGTTGTCCTCGGAGACGTATTCGGCATCCAGGCGCTCCGGCAGCACCAGGTCAAGCTGCAGCGTGCCGCACTGCCACGAGCGGCCGATCGCGTCCTTGATGTGGTACTCGACCTTGGGGCCGTAGAAGGCGCCCTCACCCGGCAGCTCTTCCCAATCCACGCCGCAGGCGCGCAGCGCCAGGCGCAGGCCCTCTTCGGCGTGGTCCCAGACCTCGTCGGAGCCAGCACGCTGGTCCGGGCGCAGCGACAGCTTGACCTTCACATCCTTGAAGCCGAAGTCGTCGTAGACCGAGAACGCCAGTTCGTTGAAGGCCTTGGCCTCCGCCACGATCTGCTCTTCCGTGCAGAAGATGTGCGCATCATCCTGCACAAAGCCGCGCACGCGCATCAGCCCGTGCAGCGCGCCCGACGGCTCGTTGCGGTGGCAGGCGCCGAACTCGGCCAGGCGCAGCGGCAGGTCGCGGTACGAACGCAGGCCGTGGTTGAAGATCTGCACATGGCCTGGGCAGTTCATCGGCTTAATCGCGTAGTCGCGCTTCTCCGACTCCGTGACGAACATGTTCTCCTTGTAGTTCTGCCAGTGGCCGGACTTCTCCCAAAGCGAACGATCCATCACCTGCGGCGTACGGACTTCGTCATAGCCGGCGTCTGTCAGGCGGCCGCGCATGTATTGCTCGACGGCCTGCCACACCTGCCAGCCCTTCGGATGCCAGAACACCATGCCGGGCGCCTCTTCCTGAAGGTGGAACAGGTCGAGCGTCTTGCCCAGCTTGCGGTGGTCGCGCTTCTCGGCCTCTTCCAGCATGTGCAGATAGGCTTCCTGGTCTTCTTTCTTCGCCCAGGCCGTTCCGTAGATGCGCTGGAGCATCTCGTTGTTGGCATCGCCGCGCCAGTAGGCGCCGGCCACCTTCATCAGCTTGAAGACCTTCAGCTTGCCCGTGGACGGCACGTGCGGGCCACGACACAGGTCGACGAAGCTGCCTTCGCGGTACAGGCCGATTTCCTGGTCGGCGGGGATCGAGGCGATGATCTCGGCCTTGTACTTCTCGCCCATCGACTCGAACAGCGCCACCGCTTCGTCGCGGTTCCACACTTCGCGCACGACCTTCTCGTCCTTGCGGGCGAGCTCCGTCATCTTCTTCTCGATGGCGGCCAGGTCTTCGGGCGTGAAGGGACGCTTGTAGGCAAAGTCGTAGTAGAAGCCGTTTTCGATCACCGGCCCGATCGTCACCTGCGCTTCCGGATAGAGCTCCTTGACGGCATAGGCCAGCAAGTGCGCCGTGGAGTGGCGGATCACATCGACGCCATCGGCGTCCTTGTCCGTGACGATGGCCAGCTCGCCATCGCGGTCAATCTTGTAGCTCGTGTCGACCAGCTGGCCGTCCACCTTGCCGGCCAGCGCGGCCTTGGCCAGGCCGGCACCGATGCTCTGCGCCACTTCGGCAACCGTCACCGGGCCGGGAAACTCGCGGCGGGACCCATCCGGCAGCGTGATTGCGATCATTTCGACTCTCCAGGTTCCGCTGGCTGCGCCTTGCGCATCGCCTGAGCGGATCAAACTGCATCTTGTGGCACCGGCCCCGGCATGCCTGCGGGACTGGCGATTTATTCTTTACTGCCCTGCTCTGCCGCACCGGAAAGGCGGCAGCTTATCAGGGTGCTGGCAGGCGACAGACGAAAAAAAACGCGGCCAAGGCCGCGTTTCTCTTTGTCAAACCCAATCCAACCGGGTCGAAGGCGCACCTCGACTACTGTCGCTTGCCAGCGGTAGTAGTTCGCGGTGTCATAACCATGATGCCCTTCCGTTCCGTATGGGGTTGAATCGGACTTGCCACACTTCTTTTTACTGCTTTCCTGCAATTCGTTGGTAGGCTCGATTGGACTCGAACCAACGACCCCCACCATGTCAAGGTGGTGCTCTAACCAGCTGAGCTACGAGCCTAGCGAAGCCGCAAGTATAGCATCACTTTCTTTTCGCCTGCAACACCCCCTGGACGTCTTCGATCAACTGCAGCGCGCGCTGCAGCTGCGTAGCCTCGGACACTTCGGCAGTGAACTGCATGCGTGCCACGCCCTTGCTGGAGAGCGTCTTGACGCCGGTGACGTTGATCTTCTCGCGCGACAGCACTTCGGAGATATCGCGCAGCAACCCCTGGCGATCGATCGCCTCGACGTGGATGTCGACCGGGTAGACCGCGGCGTGGCTCTTCTGGCCCCACTCGGTCTGGATCACCCGCTCCGGCGCGCGCCCGGCCAGTTGCTGGAAGGTGTGGCAGCTGCGCCGATGGATCGACACCCCGCGCCCGCGCGTGACAAAGCCGACGATGTCATCCGGCGGCGCCGGCTTGCAGCAGCGCGACATCTGCGTCATCAGCGAATCCACCCCCACCACCAGCACGCCGCTCTTGGCGCCGCGCGCCACGCTGGTGGCGCGGCTTTTCTTGGTGACAGCATCTTCCTCGCTCAGCGGCGCCTGGACCTCGCCCTCCGGGTGTCGCAGCGCGTGCTCTACGTGACGCAGGCTGAACTCATCCTTGGCCACTGCCGCAAACAGGTCCTCCGGCGTCTTGAAGCCCAGCCGCGTGGCCAGGTCTTCCAGCTTGACCGCGGTCTTGCCTTCGCGCTGCAGGGTCTTGTCGATCAGCACGCGGCCCTGCGCGATGGTCTCCTGCGAATCGAGCGCATTGAACCAGGCCCGCACCTTGGCCCGCGCGCGGCTGCTGGCCAGGTAGCCCAGGTCCGCGTTGAGCCAGTCGCGCGACGGTCCGCCCTGCTTGACCGCGATGATCTCCACGGTCTGGCCGTTCTTCAGCGGCGTGTTCAGCGGCACCATGGTGCCGTCCACGCGCGCGCCGCGGCAGCGGTGGCCGAGATCGCTGTGCAGGTAGTAGGCAAAGTCCACCGCGGTGGCGCCCTGCGGCAGCGCCACAACGCGCGCCTGCGGCGTCAGCACGTAGATGTGGTCGTCGATCGCGGCATGCTTGATCTGCTCCCACGACTCGTCGTGCGCCACGCTGTGGTCGGCATCGTCCTTCCACGCCAGCAGCTGGCGCAGCCAGGCTATCTTCTCGTCATAGCGCTCGCTGGCGGAAAACTGCCCGGCATAGCCGCGGCTGCCCGCCTCCTTGTAGCGCCAGTGCGCGGCCACGCCGTATTCAGCAAAGTGGTGCATCTCGTGGGTGCGGATCTGCACCTCGAAGGCGCGCCCGTCATCGCCGATCACCACCGTATGCAGCGACTTGTAGCCGTTGGCCTTGGGTCGCGAGATGTAGTCGTCGAACTCGCGCGGGATCGGCTGCCAGATATGGTGGACGATACCCAGCACCGTGTAGCAGTCCTTGATATCGTCGACGATCACGCGGAAGGCACGCACATCGTACAGGTCGGCAAAATCCAGCTCCTTGCCGCGCATCTTCTTCCAGATGCTGTAGATATGCTTGGGCCGCCCGCTGACCTCGGCAGGGATGCCGGCGGTCGCCAGTTCGGACTGCAGCCGTTCGATGGCGCTGGCGATATAGCCTTCGCGCTCGATGCGCTTTTCATCCAGCAGCTTGGCGATGCGCTTGTAGGTATCGGGCTGCTCGAAGCGGAACGCCAGGTCCTCCAGCTCCCACTTCATCTGCCAGATACCAAGGCGGTTGGCCAGCGGCGCGTAGATGTCCAGCGTTTCGCGCGCCACGCCCGGCTGCGGCGCCTGTTTGGTCTCGGCCATCCAGCGCAGCGTCTGCAGCCGCGAGGCCAGGCGCACCAGCACCACGCGGATATCCTGCGCAAACGCCAGCAGCATCTTGCGCAGCGCCTCGACCTGTTCGTGGCGCGCCTGCGCTTCGTTTTTGGACGGCGCGGCCGGCTCGGCCTCGGGGCGGCTGCCGGCGATGGCACCGATGCGCAGCAGCTGCCGCACACCGTCGACCAGCCGCGCCACCTCGTCGCCAAAGCGCGGCGCGATCTCGGCCTCGGTGGCGGGCACGAAGGCCACCAGCCCGAACAGGCAGGCGGCGGCGCGCGCGGCGTCGTCGACGCGCAGGCCGTCGAGAATGCGCAGCATGCCCTGCGCGTGCGACAGCACGGTCTCGCCGGTGGGCAGCGCGACCTCGGCACCATGCTCGCGCACGTAGGCCAGTGCGCGTTCGACCAGTTCGGCATCCGGAATGCCCGCGACCCGACCGGTCAGGTCGGTGGACGTCACCATGTCACAACGCCTGCATCAGTTGAGCGCAGCGGTCACCACCACTTCGATCAGGTAATCGGGATTGGCCAGGCGGGCTTCGACGGTGGCGCGCGGGGGCGTGTTGCCTTGCGGCACCCAGGCGTCCCAGACCTCGTTCATCTCGCCGATCTGGTCGACATTGGTCAGGAAGATCTGGCACGACAGGATGCGGGTCTTGTCGCTGCCGGCCTCGGCCAGCAGGCGGTCGATATGGCCGAGGACCTCGCGCGTCTGGCCGCGGATATCGGCCTTGGGATCGACCTCGGGCACCTGACCGGCGAGATACACCACACCGTTATAGACCGCGTATTCGGACAACCGCTTGCCCACGTGGGCGCGCTTCAGTTCAAGGTTACTCATGACAATGCGTTGACTGATAAAAACAAGGCCGGCATGCGATGCAATCAGGCCCCGGTAAAAAACTGCCGGGCGATCGCAATCTGCGCCGGATCGACAAAGGTCGGGGCATGGCCCACGTCGGGCACTTCCACCGAGCTCACATGCTTGCCGCGCGCCACCATTTCGGCCACGGTCTCGCGCAGCAGCAGGTCCGACTGCGCGCCGCGCACCACCAGCACCGGGCCTTCGATGGCCTCGAAGCTGCGCCACAGCGCGGCCTCGCCGGCAGCAATGGCCTCGGGCGTGGATTTGCGGAACGGCACTGCCAGCTGCGGATCGTAATGCAAGCCCCATTCCAGGCCGTCCGTGCCCTGCACCGGTTTCAGGATGGCGGCGTTGAGCTCGCGCCACTGCTCTGGCGTATGGCGCCCGAACGATGCGCTGATGGTCTGCAGGTAGGCCAGGCCTTCCTCGAAGGTCTTGAAGCGCACCGGCAGCCCCAGGTAGGCGCCGATCCGTTCCACCGCCGAGGGCGCCAGCTTCGGCCCCACGTCGTTGAGCAACAGCTTGCGCACCGGCGACTTCGGCAACCCGGCCAGGCCCATGCCGATCAGCCCGCCCATCGAGGTGCCGAACCAGTCCACCTTCTCCACATTGAGCCGCGCAATCAGCGTGACCATGTCCGCGACGTACTGCGGCACCACGTAGCCGTGGGCATCGGCCAGCCATTCCGAGCGGCCGCGCCCGGCCACATCGGGGCAGACCACGCGGTAGTCGCCGCACAGCGCGCTGGCAACGGTGTCGAAGTCGCGGCCGGTGCGCGTCAGCCCATGCGCGCACACCAGCACGCGCGGATTGGCGGGGTCGCCCCACTCGTGGTAGGCCATGCGGTGCAGGCCCGCCGGACTGATGCACTGGACAAAACCGAGACGCGGACTGGCAGACATCTGGACTCCCTGGCGAACCGGACCGCGGACCGCAAAAAAGACGGTGCTGCCGGAGGTTGAGCAAAGCTGGATTGTACGCCGCAGCGGGTACAATGCCACAGCACAGTGTCAGCGCCCCGCGTGCGCGGCCGCGCACCGCCACGGCGCGCGCCGCCAACCCTGTGGCATTCCTTCTGTGGCATCCCTTTCTCTCGACGGAGGCTTACATGCTCAACGGCAAGACCGCACTGGTGACTGGCTCGACCAGCGGCATCGGGCTCGGCATCGCGAAAGCGCTGGCGGCCCAGGGCGCTAACATCATCGTCAACGGCTTTGGTGACGCGGACGCCGCAAAGGCAGAGATCGCGCAGGCCGGCCAGGGAATCCGGGTCGGCTACCACGGCGCCGACATGAGCAAGGCGGCCGAGATCGAGGACATGATGCGCTACGCGCAGTCCGACTTCGGTGGCGCCGACATCCTGGTCAACAACGCCGGCATCCAGCACGTGGCCGCCATCGAGGATTTCCCGCCCGAGCGCTGGGACGCGATCATCGCCATCAACCTGACTTCGGCCTTCCACACGACGCGCCTGGCGCTGCCCGGCATGAAGCAGAAGGACTGGGGCCGCATCATCAATGTTGCCTCCACCCACGGGCTGGTGGCCTCGGCGCAGAAGTCCGCCTATGTGGCGTCCAAGCACGGCATCGTCGGCTTCACTAAGGTGACCGCGCTGGAAACCGCGCAGACCGGTGTCACCGCCAACGCGATCTGCCCGGGCTGGGTGCTGACGCCACTGGTGCAGAAGCAGGTCGAAGCCCGCGCGCAGAAGGAAGGCATTCCGGTGGAACAGGCCAAGCGCGAGCTGGTGCTGGAGAAGCAGCCCTCGGGACAGTTTGTCACGCCCGATGAACTGGGCGCGCTGGCCGTGTTCCTGTCGTCCGAAGCGGCCCGCCAGGTCCGCGGAGCGATCTGGAACATGGACGGCGGCTGGGTGGCGCAGTAAGGAGCAAGCGATGCAACGACGCAGTTTCCTGCGCGCGCTGGCGCTGGGCGCGGTCTCGGCCGGAGCGCTGGCACCGGTGGCCGGCGCGCTGGCGCAAGCCGCCAGGCCGCTTGCCATCGACGTCTACAAGAGCCCGCTGTGCGGCTGCTGCGAGGATTGGGTCAAGCACCTGCGCAGCAACGGCTTCACCGTGACGGTGCATGACGTCGAGGACACCGGCGTGTACCGCAAGCGCTTCGGCATGCCGGAACGCTTTGGCTCCTGCCACACCGGGCATATCGGCGGCTACGCCATCGAGGGCCATGTGCCGGCGGCGGATATCCGCAAGCTGCTGGCCACAAAACCCAGGGCCGTCGGGCTGGCCGTGCCGGGCATGCCGGTCGGCTCGCCCGGCATGGAGCAGGGCCCGCGCAAGGACCCGTTCGACGTGCTGATTGTAAAAGCGGACGGCGCCGCTTCGGTGTTCGCAAGCTACAACAAGCAGGCCGGCTGACCTGCCGCACCGGGCGTGCCACGGCGCGCCCGGCTTCAGCCTGCGGCTGCCAGGCTCGTCAGTGCCGCCTCTACCGCTCCCCAGATCGCTTGTTCCTCGGCCTCGGTGCATGCGCGGTGCTGCCGCTTGGTCGCGCCGAGCCGGTTCAGCACCAGGTGCCGGTCCGCCGCCACGCCCGCGCTGGCCAGGCAGGCCTTGACACAGGCCAACGGGCAGCCGTCCAGCGCCAGGATCGGCCGCCCCGAGCGCGCCACCCGCGTCAGCGCCGGCACGCCGCCACCCACGCCGCTGATGCAGGACATTTCCGCACGGCCGCTGCGGTCGAGCCGCACCGCGCAGGCATTGGCCAGTTGCGCCACGCTGGAGCAACCGGAGCAGGCGTAGACCAGTGGCAAGGATTGGTTCGGGGAAGCCGGCATGACGCACCTTCCGTGAGGGTTCGACCGCGGCAGGGTCTGCGCCTTGCCGGAGAGCAGCCAGCATAGTGCGCTGCGATGCTGCCGGGCTATTCGCCGGAAGAGCTAGGGAGTGCAGCCGGCTGGCGTAGCCCGGCCGGTGAGTTCCAAGGCGGAGCGACCTGACAAAAAAGCCCCTGCGGCGCATCGCACTGCAGGGGCCCTGTCAGGCTTCGGAGCTCAGCCCGCTTACAGCAGCGGCGCGCCCGTCTTGGCCTGGATTTCCTCGCGGCTGACGCCCGGAGCGGTTTCCACCAGCTTCAGGCCGGCCTCGGTCACGTCGATCACGCCCAGGTCGGTGATGATGCGGTTGACCACCCCAACACCCGTCAGCGGCAGGTTGCAGTCCTTCAGGATCTTGATGTCCTCGGTGCCGTCCTTCTTCTTCGCGGTGTGTTCCATCAGCACCACCACGCGGCCGACGCCGGCCACCAGGTCCATCGCGCCGCCCATGCCCTTGACCATCTTGCCCGGGATCATCCAGTTGGCCAGGTCGCCCTTCTCACTGACCTGCATCGCACCCAGGATCGCCAAGTTGATGTGGCCGCCGCGGATCATCCCGAACGAATCCGCCGAAGAAAAGATCGACGAGCCTGGCAGCGTCGTCACGGTCTGCTTGCCGGCGTTGATCATGTCGGCGTCGACTTCGTCCTCGGTCGGGAACGGGCCGATGCCCAGCAGGCCGTTCTCGGACTGCAGCCACACTTCCATGCCTTCCGGCACCCAGTTGGCCACCAGCGTCGGCAGGCCGATGCCCAGGTTGACGTAGAAACCGTCCTGCAACTCGGTCGCGGCGCGCGCGGCCATTTCGTCACGTGTCCATGCCATGATGGGTCTCCTCAGCTGGCCGCGCGCACGGTGCGCTGCTCGATGCGTTTCTCGGGGGTGGTGTTCAGCACCAGGCGCTTCACGAAGATGCCGGCCAGGTGGATTTCATCCGGGTCCAGCTCGCCGGTCTCGACGATATGCTCGACCTCGGCGATGGTGACCTTGCCCGCCATCGCGCACATCGGGTTGAAGTTGCGCGCAGTGCGGCGGAACACCAGGTTGCCGGCCTTGTCGGCCTTGTATGCCTTGACCAGCGCGACGTCGGCGGTCAGCGAACGCTCCATCACGTACTGCTCGCCGTCGAATTCGCGGATTTCCTTGCCTTCGGCGACGATGGTGCCGACACCGGTCTTGGTGAAGAAGGCCGGGATGCCGGAGCCGCCGGCGCGCAGCTTCTCGGCCAGCGTGCCTTGCGGCGTGAATTCCAGCTCCAGTTCGCCCGCCAGGTACTGGCGCTCGAACTCCTTGTTCTCGCCCACGTAGGACGAGATCATCTTCCTGATCTGGCGCGTGGCCAGCAGCAGGCCCAGGCCGAAGCCATCGACGCCGGCGTTGTTGGAGATGCAGGTCAGCTGCTTGGCACCGCTGTCGCGCAGCGCGGCAATCAGCGCCTCGGGGATGCCGCACAGGCCGAAACCGCCAACGGCGATCGTCTGGCCGTCGCGGACGACGCCTGCAAGCGCTTCTGCGGCGCTGGCGTAGACCTTGTTCATGTTTCGCTCCTTCCTCGGTAGTTCCCTGTCGCTCTTCCCGCCACCGGATTGTGCGGCGGGCGACGCAGGGAAATTGTAACGGTACAATCGGCAACAGGCGGGCGACAGTCGCCGCAACTCGTCCGACCGACAGCATACGCAAGCGCAGCCGGCTACGCCATTACGTAAAAATACATAAGCAGATGCCCGCAATCGACTACCAGACCGCCTTCCAGCTCGCCCCCGTGGGCCTGGTGCTGTCACGCGAACGCGTGATCGAGGACTGCAACGAGGAGGTCTGCCGCATTTTCGGCACCACGCGCGAGGCGCTGCTGGGCCAGTCCTTCCTGGTGCTTTACCCCACCCCCGACGAATTCGAGCGCACCGGCGCGCGCATCGCGCCTATCATGGGCAAGCGCGGCATGTACTCGGACGAGCGCATCATGAAGCGCGCAGGCGGGGAACTGTTCTGGTGCCATGTCACCGGGCGCGCGCTGGACCGCACGCAACCGCTGGGCGCCGGGATCTGGACCTTCGAGGACCTGTCGCAGAAGCGCCAGGTCACGGCCGAGCTGACCGCGCGCGAACGCGAGATCGCGGCGCAGCTGGTGGAGGGGAAAACCAGCAAGCAGATCGGCAAGTTGCTGGCGATCAGCCCGCGCACGGTGGACATCTACCGGGCGCGGCTGATGAAGAAGTACGGGGCCAGTACCTCGGTGGACCTGGTGCAGCGGCTGGTCAACCACTGAGCCCCGTGGCGGGCGTCAGCCCTCGATGATCGCTCGGATCTCGGCCGGCACCGGCACCGACTTCTCCTGCGTGTAATCGCACCACACCACCTTGGCCCCGCCCTCGGCCCAGACCACGTCGGGCAGGTCGGTGCGGCGGATTTCCATGCGGGTCTCGAAGCTGGTGCGGCCGAGCTGGCCGGCGTAGACGCGGCACTCGATGTCGCCCGGATAGCGCAGCTGCTTCAGGAAGGTCATATGCGCATTGATGATGACCGGGCCCTGCCCGTTCGCGTCCTTGCCGCCGCGGCCCAGCGACGCGAACCACTCGATGCGCGCCTGCTCCAGGTACTGGAAATAGACGGTGTTGTTGACATGGCCCATGGCATCCATGTCGCCCCAGCGGATCGGCATGACCACCGTATAGACGTGCTTCATCACAGTCTCCAAAGGAACAGGCCCGCCGAGTCTGGCGGACCCTCTGCGTGGCTTAGCGCTTGGCGATCGCGCCTTCGGCCTTGGTCACCAGGTCGGCGCCGATCTGCTTCTTCCACTTGTCGTAGACCTTGGCGGTGGCCTTGCGGAAGCTGTCGTGCTCGGCCGGCGTCAGGTGCGTGACCCTGACGCCGTGCGCCTCCATGTCCTTCCAGGCCGGCGCGCCCGGCTCCACCAGGCCCTTGCGGGCCAGCGCGATTTCCTGCTTGCCGGCGTCGATGGCGGCCTGCCTGACGATCTCGCGGTCGGCCGGGGTCCAGCTTTCCCAGATCTGCTTGTTGACCACGAAGATCAGCGGGTCAGCCACGTAGCCCCAGGTGGTGACGAACTTCTGGCCCACCGTGTACAGCTTGGCGGCGGCGAACACCGACTGCGGGTTCTCCTGCCCGTCGACCGCGCCCGAGGCCATCGCCGGCTGCGCGTCGGCCCAGCTCATCTGGGTCGGGTTGGCGCCCAGCGCGTTGAAGGTCTCGATGTACAGCGGCGAACCGACCACGCGCAGCTTCATGCCCTTGAGGTCTTCCGGCTTGCGGATTTCGCGCTTGGAGTTGGACACTTCGCGGAAGCCGTTCTCGCCCCAGGCCAGCGGCACGACGCCAGCCTTTTCCAGCGTGGTGAAGAGCGACTTGCCGACTTCGCCCTGCGTGAGCGCGTCCAGCGCCTTGTAGTCGGGCATCAGGAACGGCAGCGAGAACAGGTTCAGTTCCCTGACCTGCGGCGACCAGTTGATGGTCGAGCCCACCGCCATGTCGATCACGCCCTGGCGGATCGCCGAGAATTCGCGGGTCTGGTCGCCGGCCACCAGCGAGGTGCCCGGGTACAGCTTGATATTGATGCGGCCGTTGGTGCGCTGCTTGACCAGGTCGGCCCAGATCTCGCCGCCCTTGCCCCACGGGAAGGCCGGGCCGAGCACCAGCGACATCTTGTACTCGGACTTGTAGGTCTGGGCCATTGCGCCGGCGGGGGCGAAGGCGGAAGCGGCAATGGCGGCAGCCGTTGCGAGCATCAGGGCACGACGTTTCATCTCATCTCCTCTCGGGAAAGCGTCAATTCTTGTTTGTGAATGCGGAACATCAGTAGCCGAGGTACTCAGGCAGCCAGGTCGCCAGCGGCGGATAGGCCAGCACCATCAGCATGGCGATAAACATCGCCAGCAGCATCCAGATCACCCAGGGCACGGTCTCTTCCATGCGCACGCGGGCAATCCGGCACGACACCATCAGGTTCACGGCCAGCGGCGGCGTGAACTGGCCCAGCGCCACCTTCAGCGTCAGCACCACGCCGAACCATACCGGGTTCCAGTGGAAGGCATTGGCGATCGGCAGCAGCAGCGGCACGAAGATCAGGAAGATCGAGATGCCGTCCAGGAACATGCCTACCGTCATCAGCAGCAGCACGATCAGCGCCAGCACGCCGTACTCGCCCAGCCCGGAGGTGGCGATGGCATGCGCCAGCGGGTCGATCACGCCCAGCGTCGACAGCGCATAGGCAAAGATGCCGGCCAGCGCCACCACCAGCAGGATCACCGCCGAGGTCTCGGCCGCCTCCTGGAAGATGGTGAACAGGTCGCGCATGCCGATGCTGCGGTACACCACCATGCCGACAAAGAGACCGTAGACTACGGCCACCACGGCGGCCTCGGTCGGCGTGAACCAGCCAGCGCGCATACCGCCCAGGATCAGGAACGGCGCCACCAGACCCCAGGCGGCCTCGCGCAGGCTCTTCCAGAACGGCGGGCGCGGCAACCCGGCCTCGATCGCGCCCATATTGTGCTTGCGCGCCAGCCACACCGCCGGAACGATCAGCGCAACGCCGGCCAGGATGCCCGGAATCATGCCGGCCGCGAACAGCGCCGGTACCGACGCGCCGGGCACCAGCACGCTGTAGATGATGAACGCCACCGACGGCGGGATCAGGATGTCGGTCGCGGCGGCAGCGCCAACCACCGCCGCGCTGTACGAGCCGGGATAGCCGGCGCGCGACATCGCCGCGATCATCACTCCGCCCACCGCGGCCGCGTTGGCCGGACCGGAACCGGAGATGCCGCCCAGGAACATTGCCACCAGGATCGCCACCAGCGGCAGCATGCCGGGGCCGCGGCCGACGATGGCGATGGCAAAGGTCACCAGCCGCTGCGCCACGCCGGAGCGGTCGAAGATCGACCCCACCAGCACGAACATCGGGATCGCCAGCAGCGGATACTTGGCCAGCCCCGCATAGAAGTTCTGCGGCACGGCCAGCAGGCCGAACATCTGGGTGTCGAGATTGGACAGGCCGATGGCAACCAGGCCGCCCAGCCCCAGCGACACGCCGATGGGCACGCCCAGCAGCATCAGGCCGATAAAGACCACGAACAGGATGATGGCAACGAGAGTCATGGCGCCTGCTCCATCGTGCCTGTCCTGGCTGCATGCAGCGCCTTGAGCGCGCGCACGTTGCGCAGCACCAGCCCCAGCGCGCGCAGCGCGATGCCGGCCGACAGCACCGGCAGCCAGATCGAGTACCACCAGCTTGGCACGCCAATGCCCGGCGAGGTCTCGCCGAAGGTGTATTCGTCCCAGGTGATGCGCGCCCCCAGCACTGCCAGCGCGATGAACATCACCGCCACGGCCAGCGCCGACAGGATCGCCAGGCGCCGCTGCCGGGCCGCGCTGCCGCGCTCGAAGAAGAATTCGATGCGGATATTGCGGTCGCGCGCCACCGCGGCGCTGCCGGCGACCAGCGCCAGCACGATCATCAGGAAGACCGAGAACTCCTCGGTCCAGGCAAACGACTCGTCGGTGAAATAGCGGACCACCACGTTGGCGAAGGTGATGCCGACCAGCAGCACCATCACGATCACGCCAATCCAGTCCTCGATGCGGGGCGAAACCCGGAATTCAGCGTCCTGCGCTTCGTCGGCAGCCTGCGGGATCACCGCGGAATCGACGACGTGTTGCGGCACGGCGTTGCGCCGTGCCTCTTCTTGTTGCTCCATCTCCCCGGCCTCCGGTCCGGGCCGCTCGGGCCATGCAGCCACCGCGGCGTTTTTTTACTTGTATGTAAAGACTTAATCTGCAGACATGGCGGATTATGCCAAGACTGGCCCATCACGCACGAATTTTCTGATGATTGGTGTGTGCTGACGACGGCGCACCCAAGGGGACCGGATAAGCCCTGGGCGTGCAATCTGGCCATCCCGCGGCACTTTTGGCGCGCAGCCGGGATGCAGGGGGCCTTGCGCCCCCCGGTCAGCGGTCAGGCGGTCAGACCATGCCGTCGTCGGCGGTAATGACAGCCCCGTTGATGAATTGCGACTGATCGGATGCCAGCAGCAGCAACAGGCCGTCGAGATCCTCTGGCTTGCCCAGGCGCTTGCGCGGCAGCATCTGGATCAGCTTCTGCCCCGCGTCCGAGTCCCAGTGGTGGTGGTTGATATCGGTGTCGATATAGCCCGGGCAGATGGCATTGGTATTGATGCCGTGGCGCGCCCATTCCAGCGCCATGGCCCTGGTCATGTGCACCACGGCCGCCTTGCTCATGCAATAGACGCCGATCTGCGACAGCACCTTGAGCCCGGCCACCGAGGCGATATTGACGATGCGCGCCTGCGGCAGCGGGCTGCCGTTGCGCTCGGCGCCCTTGGCGCGCGCAATCATGCGCTTGGCCACTTCCTGGGCGACGAAGAAGGCACCGCGGGTATTGGTGTCGAAGACGAAATCGAAGTCATCGGCGGTCACATCGGTCAGCTTCTGCGTGGTCGACACGCCGGAGTTGTTGACCAGGATGTCGATGGAACCGGCCTCGGTCTCCGCGTGCGCCACCGCGGCGCGGATGCTGTCCGGGTCGGTGACGTCCAGGCGCACCACATGGGCGCTGCCGCCCTCGGCCTCGATCGCCGCGCGCAGTTCCTTGAGCCGTTCGGTGCGGCGCGAGGCCAGCACCACCTTGGCGCCGGCGGCGGCCAGCACCGTGGCGAAACGCGAGCCCAGCCCGCTTGAAGCGCCGGTGACCAGCGCGACCTTGCCTTCCAGATTGATCGACAAACCCATGATTACCTCTTGTGCGGGAGCTCCTCCGGCCTATGCGGGAGCAGAAGGCAGCATATCAAAAAAAGAACGACCGTTCCAAAAAAATCCTTGCCTGTGGGTGGCGAGTCCCGGACAATGCCGGAGATTCTAAGAACTTGGCCAGTAAAGGGAAAGAGGGAAAACGCGCGATCCGGGCGTCTTTGGACTCCAAATCGCTGCCAACTCACCCACCCGCGGCTCCCGTCCGCGCGCTGGCCCGGTTCTCGGCAAAACGATCACCGCATTTCCCACAATTGCAAGCAAGCAGCAAAGAAATAGAGGGTTAGAGACAATGGATCAGCAACAGCTCGTGGAGCAGTTCGGCCCGCGCGAAGCCATGGAATACGATGTGGTCATCGTCGGCGGCGGCCCCGCCGGCCTGGCCACCGCCATCCGCCTGAAGCAACTCGCGCAGGAGAAAGGCGCCGACGTCAACGTGTGCGTACTGGAAAAGGGCTCCGAGCCCGGCGCCCACATCCTGTCGGGCGCCATCATGGATCCGCGCGCCCTCAATGAGCTGATCCCGAACTGGAAGGAACTGGGTGCGCCGCTGAACCAGGCGGTCACCGAAGACAAGTTCCTGTTCCTGAACGAGTCCGGCTCCAAGGGCACGCCGCCCGCGCTGCTGCCCGAGTGCTTCCACAACGAAGGCAACTACATCATAAGCCTGTCGAACTTCGTGCGCTGGCTGGGCCAGCAGGCCGAAGCGCTGGGCGTGGAGATCTTCCCGGGCTTCCCCGCCGCCGAAGTGCTCTTCAACGAAGACGGCTCGGTCAAGGGCGTGGCCACCGGCAATATGGGCATCAACAAGGAAGGCGAGCCCACCGAGAACTTCCAGCTGGGCATGGAGCTGCATGCCAAGTACACCATCTTCGCCGAAGGCGCGCGCGGCCACCTGGGCAAGCAGCTGATCGAGAAATTCAAGCTCGACACCGGCAAGGATCCGCAGAGCTACGGCATCGGCCTGAAGGAACTGTGGGAGATCGATCCCGCCAAGCACAAGCCTGGCCTGGTGGTGCACACCGCCGGCTGGCCGCTGGACCCGGCCACCTACGGCGGCTCGTTCCTGTACCACATGGAAGACAACAAGGTCGCGGTCGGCTTTGTGGTCGGCCTGGACTACACCAACCCGTGGCTGTCGCCGTTCGAGGAATTCCAGCGCTTCAAGACGCATCCGGAAATCCGCCAGTACTTTGAAGGCGGCAAGCGCCTCTCCTACGGCGCGCGTGCCATCACCGCCGGCGGCCTGCTGTCGCTGCCCAAGACCGTGTTCCCGGGCGGCGCGCTGGTCGGCTGCGATGCCGGCTACCTGAATGCCTCGCGCATCAAGGGCAGCCACGCCGCCATCAAGACCGGCATGATGGCCGCCGAGGCCGCCTATGACGCGCTGCAGGCCGGCCGCCAGCACGACGAACTGGCCGCCTACCCGGCTGCGTTTGAGCAGAGCTGGCTGCACAAGGAACTGCTGCAGGCCAAGAACTTCAAGCAGTGGTTCAAGAAGGGCCGCACCACCGCCACGCTGATGACCGGCATCGAGCAATGGCTGCTGCCCAAGCTGGGCATCCGCAACCCGCCGTGGACCATCCACCGCGTGAAGCCGGATCATGTGTACCTGAAGCCCGCGGCCGAGTGCCAGAAGATCGAGTACCCGAAGCCGGACGGCAAGCTGACCTTCGACCGCCTCAGCTCGGTGTTCATCAGCAACACCAACCACGAAGAGAACCAGCCGGCGCACCTGACGCTCAAGGACGCCAGCGTGCCGGTCAACATCAACTGGGACAAGTACGCCGGCCCCGAGTCGCGCTACTGCCCAGCCGGTGTGTATGAGTTCGTGCAGGACGAGACGTCGGGCAAGGAGCGTCTGCAGATCAACGCGCAGAACTGCGTGCACTGCAAGACCTGCGACATCAAGGATCCGACCCAGAACATCGTCTGGGTGACGCCGGAAGGCGGCGGCGGTCCGAACTACGTCGGGATGTAAACCTGCCGAGCCAGCGGCTGTAAAAACGGCACCGGGAACCCGGTGCCGTTTTTCTTTGGGCGATGCAGCGCGGCTATCGTGCCTGCCGCCGCGCGGCCATCGCCTTGTCGACCACCTCGGCCTGCAGCGCTTCGCTGGGATTGCCGAAGGTCTGGCTGCGCAGCGCATCCAGTTGCTGCCGGCGGTCCTGCTCCGACAACCCCGGGAAGGCCTCGATCTGCGCGCGGCGCGCGGCGTAGTCGTCGTAGCGCTGCTGCCAGGCCTGCCCGGCTTGCGCCTGCTGCTGGTAGCGCTGCGCCACCTCGGGACCGTAGGCCTGCGCCAACGCCGCACCGATGTCCTGCGCACTGCGGCCGGCGGCCTGCATGCCGGCGATGGTGTCGCTGATCGCCTGCGGACGCGCGCTGGCCTCCCGTGCCGCGCGCAATGGCTCGGGCAGCATGGCTTCGAGTTCGGCCAGCCGCTGCTGCCGCTGCGCGTCATCCAGGCCGGATTGCGCCGCGATGTCGAGCCGCGCCAGCATGGCATCGTCATACGCCTGCTCGTCGCCGAACCAGATTGCCGCCACCTCCGGCAGCAGGCGCTGCCGCGCACCGTTGCGCTCAGCCTGCAGCGCGCGCAGCTGCTGCACCTGCGCCGCATCCAGCGTGCCGTTCGAATCCGCCCGCGGCTTGCGGGTGGCCTGCGGTTGAATCTCGGCAAGATAGGCTACATAGCGCTGCCACAGCTGCCACGCCTGCCCTGCCGCTGGCTGCGGCACGCGGCGGCGGATATCGTCGTACACCAGCCGGTCCAGCGCGTCGGCGCCGCCGGCGTCGTGGCGGGTGCTGAGGAAGTAGTCGAAGTAGGTGCGCAGCGCGCGCGTCAGCCGCAGCTTGCCCTGCGCGTCGAGTTCGAGGCCTGCGGGCACGTCGACGCCGGAAAGCGATGGCAACGCAGCCACGCCGGCGGGTCCGGCGTCAGCCGATGTTGTCGAAGGACTCGCAGCAGTGGTGATCGCCGCCGTGCGCTGCGGCACGGCAGCCGGGCCGGACGCCATCGTCAGCCAGTACACCGCTGCTGCCGCTGCGCCGGCCGGCAGCAAGGCCAGCCAGAGCCGCGGCGAGCGCTCAGAGCTGGTCATTGCGCAGCCGGTTGGCGTGGCTGAGGATGACTGTGCGCGGATCGACGTCCTGGTACAGGCCGGCCATCTGGTTCACCTCGTCGAGGTGGTTCCAGTAGTAGCCAGTGGCCAGCACCCGGCCCCACTTGCTGCTGCAGACCGAGACCAGCCCGTCATTGGGGCCGGCGCCCTTCAGGTCCATCAGCCCGGCCGAGGTCGACATCATCACCGTGGTCGGGTCCAGCAGGTTGGAGCGCAGCAGGCTGAACGGCCCGCCCTGACCAGTCCAGGAATACGCGGCCTGGGTATGGGTGACAAGGTTGCCCGCGGCATCGCGCGCCTGCCGTTGCTCGGACACCGCGCCAGCGGTATTGCAATCCGGCCCCAGTGCCGATTTCGTGCCGGGCACCAGCGTGGCATTGAGGCGCGCATTCTGCTCGGCGGCGCCGCGCGTGGTCAGGATCTTGAGCGAGGCCAGCGCATCCTGATCCAGCGCCTGCCCGTTGCCGATGCCGTTGAACCAGCCCACCGTATCGAGCACGCCCTGGATGATGCCGACGAGTATCGGCCCGGCGATTGGAATACTGTTGACCAGGTGCGCGGCAAGCCTCGGCCTTTAGGCCGGGGAAGGATAGCGCGGACGCCGTCGGCGTCCTTTCGGCGGCTAATGCGGCGTCTGTTGTTGTTCAATGTATTGGCGGATAATCTCGATGGGCGCACCGCCGCAGCTCCCTGCGAAGTAAGACGGCGACCACAGCGCACCGCCCCATAGCTTCTTGCTGATGCTCGGGTAGTTCTTCTTTCGGATCATACGGCTGGATACCCCTTTCAAGCTGTTTACCAGTGCGGACACCGCGACCTTTGGCGGGTAGTTCACAAGAAGGTGAACGTGATCGTCCTCCCCATCGAACTCCACCAGTTCAGCTTCGAAATCTGCGCAAACGCCGGTAAATATATCGCGCAGGTCCTCTGCCGAATGTCATGGTCGTCGCTCATAGGCCAAGAGTATGATTGGGCCATGCAGCGTCTTCAAGCCTTCAAATACGAATTGATGCCGAACGGCGAGCAGCAGCGCAACATGCGCCGTTATGCCGGATCGTGCCGGTTCGTCTGTAACAAGGCGCTGGCGTTGCAGAAACAGCGTTACGATCAAGGCGAAAAGAAGCTCAGCTATGCCGGTCTGTGTAAGCAACTCACGGAGTGGCGCAACAGCACGGAAACAGCATGGCTGGCCGATGCACCAGTCCATCCTCTTCAACAGACGCTCAAGGACTTGGAGCGGGCCTACACAAATTTCTTCGCAAAACGGGCCGACTTCCCGCGTTTCAAGAAGAAGGGTCTGGGCGACAGTTTCCGCTATCCCGACCAGAAGCAAATCAAGCTTGATCAGACCAACTCGCGTATCTTTTTGCCCAAGCTGGGCTGGCTGCGATACAGGAACAGCCGCGACGTACTCGGTGAGGTACGCAATGCCTGCGTCAGTCTTTCGGGCGGCAAGTGGTTTGTTTCGATCCAGACTGAGCGGAAGGTCGAGCGACCTGTGCCGAAAGCCACCAGCGCCATCGGCATCGACATGGGCATCGCTCGCTTTGCCACCATGAGCGATGGCACTTTCCTCGCGCCGCTCAACAGCTTTAGGAAGCACGAAGCCAGACTGCGCCGTGCGCAGCGGGCGATGAGCCGCAAGACGAAATTCAGCAACAACTGGAAGAAGTCCAAGGCCCGAATCCAGCGTATCCACGCACGCATCGGTAACGCCCGCCTCGACTACCTGCACAAAGCCACGACCACGATCAGCGAAAATCAAGCGATGGTGTGTATCGAGGACCTGAAGGTACGGAACATGTCCAAGTCAGCGGCCGGTTCAAGCGGGCAACCGGGCAAGAACGTCAGGGCCAAGTCCGGCCTGAACAAGGCCATCCTCGATCAGGGTTGGTACGAGTTCGGGCGTCAACTGGAATACAAGCTAGCGTGGAATGGCGGCTGGCTAATAGCTGTGCCGCCACAGCACACCAGTCGCACGTGCCCTTGCTGCGGGCATGTATCTACCGAGAACCGGCAGAGCCAGGCGAGCTTCGCCTGTGTGGCATGCGGCTATGCGAATCACGCCGACGTGGTCGGCGCGATCAACATTTTGGCGCGGGGGCACCGCGTTGCAGCCTGTGGAGAGTCGGCGTAGTCAAGCCGCTCTACGAAGCAGGAACCCACCGAAGTGACTACGTAGAGCATCACGTAGCGCCGTAGGAATCCTCGTCCTTTCCGCCGTAAGGCGGCAGCCGAAGGCTGAGGACGAGGAGGATGTCAAGCCATTGATCAGGTCCAGCACGGTGTCGGCCACTTCGCTGCCGCGATGCGGGCTGCCGATGGTGGTGACCGAGGCCACGTCCTGCGGCGACATCGCCGCCAGCATGCGCGAGGTCGGCCCGCCCTGGCTGTGGCCGATCAGGTTGACCTTGTCGGCGCCGCTTTCCAGCTTGACCGCGTGCACATAGGCCTGCAGCGCCAGCGCGCGCTCTTCATCGCTGTTGAACGACGGCACCGTGGCCACATAGACTTGCGCGCCGTTGGCCCGCAGCACCTCGGGGATGCCATACCAGTAGTCGAGCGCACCACCCATCTTGGCCGCGCCGGTCAATCCGTGGACCAGCACGATCGGGTAGCGCGTCTTCGCATAGTCGCCGCTCGCGGCCAGCGCGGGTGCTGGCTGCGCCAGCATGGCCGCCACGGCCAGCGCGGCTGTGCCTGCCAGCCTGTGCCAGGCCTTGCCGGCCTTCTGCTCGCGTAGCGCGGGCGTGCGTTGTCCGCACGCGTGGTGTCCGCAGTGCTCCATCTTGTCTCCTCGGTGGTGGGTCTTTTTATGTTGGAAGCAGTAAAGACGGGCCGACGCGAGGAGACAATCAAAACATTAGCGGATTCCTTCTAAACGGCCAATACAGCCGCGGGCTGCAAGGGCATACGGGTGCTGGAAAGCAGCTGTTCGTAAATGTAGCACTGCAGCAGCGTCAGCTCGCGCTCGGCCAGCACGTCGAAGGCCACGCCGAAGGCCGGGAAGTCGGCATCGTCGCTGGCCGCGCCGGGGGGCGCGAGGCGGACCCAGCCGTCGATGGTGACCTCGCTGTCCAGCGACGCCGTGCGCATCTTGAAGCGCAGCCGTACGCGGCTGCCCGGCGCCGGCGCAGGCGCGGTGGTCTGCACCAGCGCGCCACCGGTGCTGAGGTCGGACAGCAGCGCCAGCCGCGCCGTGCCGGTGTCGATGCCGTCGTCATCGCCGGGCTCGGTCAGGTAGGCCGCCAGCCGGGTAGGCACGCGCGCGGCCTTGCGTACCGGCGTTGCGTGCTTCTGCACCGGCGCCGACAGCACCAGGTAGCGAAACGGGCTGCGGCACACGGCGGTGATGGTCGAGGTGAAGCTGTGGATGGCCTGTCCGGAGAAGCCGCGCAGCAGCACGGAATCGCCCGCCTGCAGCGGCAGGTCGCGCCCGCCGAGCTGCGGCCAGGTGACAAACAGGCCCTGCTCGATAAAACCGATCAGGCGGCTGGCGGCCGGGCGCGCGGCCTCGCCCTCATGCTTGACATGCAGCAGCGTGCCGACCTGCAGGCCAAGCGGCCCGGTGGTCGGACGCAGTTCGTCATCGGCATCGTCGTGACCATCTTCGCGGCAGACCACGCCATGGTGGAACACCAGCGCCAGGTCGCGTTCATCGGGAATGACACTGCCGCTGCCGAGCACCAGGTTGCCCTCGCCATCGAGCAATGACCAGGGCAGCGGGTATCCGACGGGAAGATCGTTAGGTGTGAGCTGGATCATGGCTGTTCGCAGTAGGCCCCGGCATTGGACGCCACGGGGCATGGCAAGCCCTGGGCGGAGCTGACGCGCAGGATCCGCCACCTGTATCAGGTTTCTATCGGCGCCGGCGCGGCGAAATTAAGCCCTCGGCGATTGACTAAGGCCGCATGTGTAGCATTCGCTCCCTACGGAAACCTTGACGCGCCGCAAAGTTAGGCCGAAAATCCGCAAAAGCTGTCTGACAGCCTGACATATCAAACCATGACCATCCTGCCTCGCCCGGCCTCCCTCGCCAGCCGTATCGCCCAGACCCTGCACGACGATATCCTCGCCGGCCGCTATGGCGCGGGCGCGCGCCTGCCGGCCGAGGCCAGCCTGGCCGACACCTTCGGCGTGAGCCGGCCGATCGTGCGCGAGGCCATCGCCCAGTTGAAGGCCGATGGCGTGCTGGTGACGCGCAAGGGCTCGGGCGCTTATGTGTCGGAGACGCCGGGCGGCCAGGCCTGGCGCGTGGCCAGCGCGCCCGACGGCGGCCCGACGCTGGCGCAGCTGTTCGAACTGCGCCGGGTGGTGGAAACCGCCTGCGCCGAAATGGCCGCGCAGCGGCGCACGGATGCCGATATCGATGCCATCCGCGGCGCACTGGCGGCGATGCAGGCACAGGCCGACGGCCAGGGCGACATGGCCAGCGCGGCGGCGGCCGACATGGCCTTCCACCATGCCATTGCGGAAGCCGCGCACAACCCCTGCTTTACCGGCCTGACCGATTTCGTCAGCCAGCAGATGCTGGCCGCGCGCCAGCGCGCCTGGGAGAACACCTCGCGGCTGAGCGTGACGACCGGCGCGCCGCGCGCCGCCGACCAGGAACATGCGGCGCTGGCCGAAGCCATTGCCGCCGGCGACGCCGCGGCCGCCCGCAACGCCGCGCAACAGCACCTTGCGGCCGCCGCCGCGCGCCTCGACCTGACGGCCTGAGTCCCGAACACACAGACATTGAAGCGAGGAACAACCATGGAAACAGTGGATTGCGTCGTCATCGGCGCCGGCGTGGTGGGACTGGCGGTGGCGCGCGCACTCGCGCTGCAGGGCCGCGAAGTAATCATCCTGGAAGCCGAGAACGCCTTCGGCACCATCACCAGCGCGCGCAACAGCGAGGTCATCCACGCCGGCATCTACTACCCGGCCGGCTCGCTCAAGGCGCAGCTGTGCGTGCGCGGCAAGGCCATGCTGTACAACTACTGCGCCAGCCACCACGTGGCGCACCAGCGCTGCGGCAAGCTGATCGTGGCCACCAGCGCGGCCCAGGTGGCCACGCTCGAAGGCATCCGCGCCAAGGCGGCGGCCAACGGCGTGGACGACCTGCGCCTCGTCAGCCGCGCCGAGGCGCAGGCGCTTGAGCCGCAACTGCAGTGCCATGCCGCGCTGCTGTCACCGTCGACCGGGATTGTCGACAGCCATGGCCTGATGACCGCACTGCTGGGCGACGCGGAAAACGCCGGCGCGATGCTGGCGGTGCAGTCGCCGGTGCTGGGCGGCGCGGTGACGCCGGACGGCATCCGGCTGGAGATCGGCAACGAGGATGGCAGCGTCACCACGCTGCTGGCGCGCACGGTGGTGAACTCGGCCGGGCTGACCGCGCCGGAACTGGCGCGCCGCATCGACGGCATGCCCGAGGCCCATATCCCGCCGCAGTACTACGCCAAGGGCTGCTATTTCACGCTGGCCGGACGCGCGCCGTTCTCACGGCTGATCTACCCGGTGCCCGAGGCGGCTGGGCTGGGCGTGCACCTGACCATCGACCTGGGCGGGCAGGCGCGCTTCGGCCCCAATGTGCGCTGGATCGACGAGATCGAATACGGCGTGGACCCAGCCGACGCCGACGGCTTCTATGACGAGGTGCGGCGCTACTGGCCCGGACTGGCCGACGGCGCGCTGCAACCCGGCTATGCCGGCATCCGCCCCAAGATCAGCGGCCCGCATGAGGCGGCGGCAGACTTCCGCATCGACGGCCCCGCCGTGCACGGCGTGCCGGGGCTGGTTCACCTGTTCGGCATCGAGTCGCCGGGGCTGACCTCGTCGCTGGCGATCGCCGAGCGGGTCTGCGCAGCGCTGGCCTGAGCGGCGCCATCGCCTTCCGCGCGAAAGCTCATCACCGCACAGAGCGCGCCGGCCGCCGCGGCAATGGCGGCCAGCCCGAACGTATGCTCGGGCGCCAGCGCGTTCCAGGTCCAGCCCATCGCCAGCCCGCCCAGCGTGCCGCCGACGCCGTAGGAAATGCCCGTGTACAGCGCCTGCCCGCGCCCCTGCAGCGGCCCGGCAAACCAGGCCTGCAACCGCTTCAGGCTGGCGCTGTGGTGCGCGGCAAAGGTGGCCGCGTGCAGCACCTGCACCAGCGCCATGAGCCAGGCAAACTGGGCAAAGTAGCCGGTCAGGCCGAAGCGCAGCGCCGCCAGCACAAAGGTGCCGGCCAGGATGGTGCGCAGCGAATAGCGCGCGAACAGCAGGCCCTGGTAGTAGAAGAAAACGATCTCGGCGACCACGCCGATGGTCCACATCACGCCAATGGCGAACTTGCTGTAGCCCAGCTGTGCCAGCCACAGCGAATAAAACACATAGAGCGCGGCGTGCGCGAACATCATCAGGAAGGCTGACGCCAGGAACCAGGCCACGTCCGGGCGGCGCAGCAGCGGCAAGGCGCGCGGCGGCGCAGTGTGCGGACCGTCGGCGGCGGCGTCGCGCATGGTCAGCACCACCCCGGCCAGGATCGCCAGCAGCGTGCTGGCCACCCACGGGAAGGCGCGCATGCCGACCGCTTCGAACAAGGCCCCGCCGGCCAGTACCGCGCCGATAAAACCGACCGAGCCGAACATGCGGATGCGGCCGTAGCTATGGTCGAAGGCGCCGTAGCGGCGCAGCGTGGAGATGGTCAGGGCATCGCCCAGCGGCGACATCGCGCTGGTCAACAGGCTCAGCGTCAGCATCATCGCCATCATGCCGCCGTAGCTGCCGACACCCGGCAGCATCAGGAAAGCCAACAACGAGGTGAACGCGCTCACGCGCAGGATGCGCACGCGCGTGTGCATCACGTCGGACAGCCAGCCCCACAGGTAGGGCCCGACGATGCGGCTGACCTGGAAGCTCGCCATCAGCACGCCGATCTGCACCGGGTTGAAGCCGCGGTCGGCGAAATACAGGCTGACGTACGGCGAAATCAGGCCGACGTAGCCGTAGTAGCCAAGGTAGAAGAGCCCGAAACGGGCGTAGTCGGGGCGGCCGGCGCCGGTGGCGCCGCCGCCCGCGAAAGGCGTGGCCAACGCGAGGTCAGATCAAGGCGTCTGGCCGGCCTGCGCGGGAATGCGCGGCGTATCGACCTTGACGTCGCCGCACTGGGCGCGGTGGCGCAGGGCGTGGTCGATCAGCACCAGCGCCAGCATGGCCTCGGCGATCGGCGTGGCGCGGATGCCCACGCACGGGTCGTGGCGGCCGAAGGTCTCGACGGTGGCGGCATTGCCGGCCTTGTCGATCGATTCGCGCGGGGTGCGGATGGAAGACGTCGGCTTGATCGCCAGCGACACCGTGACGTCCTGGCCGGTGGAGATACCGCCCAGCACGCCGCCGGAATTGTTGGTGCGGAAGCCCTCGGCGGTCAGCTCGTCGCCATGGACGCTGCCGCGCTGGGCCACGCTGTCGAAGCCGGCGCCGATCTCCACGCCCTTGACCGCGTTGATGCCCATCATGGCGTGGGCAATGTCGGCGTCGAGCCTGTCGAACAGCGGCTCGCCCAGGCCCACCGGCACGTTGCTGGCCACCACCTCGATGCGTGCGCCGACGGAGTCGCCGTCGCGGCGCAGCGCGTCCATATAGGTTTCCAGTTCAGGGATGACGTCGGCATTGGCCGCGAAGAACGGGTTCTGCGGCACATGCGACCAGTCCGTGAACGGCACGGCGATTTCGCCCAGCTGCGACATGTAGCCCCGGATCTCGGTGCCGTACTTTTCGCGCAGCCACTTCTTGGCCACCGCCCCGGCCGCCACCACCGGCGCGGTCAGGCGCGCCGACGAGCGGCCGCCGCCGCGATGGTCGCGGATGCCGTACTTCTGCCAGTAGGTGTAGTCGGCATGGCCCGGGCGGAAGGTCTCGACGATATTGCCGTAGTCCTTGCTGCGCTGGTCGGTATTGCGGATCAGCAGGCAGATCGGGGTGCCAGTGGTCTTGCCCTCGAACACGCCGGACAGGATCTCGACCTGATCGGCTTCCTGGCGCTGCGTGACGTGGCGCGAGGTGCCGGGCCGGCGGCGGTCCAGGTCGCCCTGGATGTCGGCCTCGGTCAGCGCCATGCCCGGCGGGCAGCCGTCCACCACCGCGCCGATGGCGGGCCCGTGCGATTCGCCGAAGGTGGTAACAGTGAAAAGCAGGCCAAGGGTGTTGCCGGACATGATGGAAACCGCACAGGAATTGGGGAAGGTTTCCATTGTAAGGCCAATGGCGGGCCTCGGGCGGCCCGACAGGCTCAGGCGGCGGCGCTTGCCAGCACCAGTTCGGGGTAGAACTCGGCGCGCATCCGCTCCATATAGGCCACCAGGTTGGCATGCCCCTCGGCCGCGGTGCGGATCGGAGTGTCGAATACGGGGCACAGCAGGCTGCCGGCAAAGGCAAACAGCGTGGCGTCGGCCCCGCATGGCGCGTTGCCCATCAGGTAGGGCTTGTCGCCCAGGATGTCGGCAATCGAGGTCACGCCCTTGCTGGCCAGCGCCACCAGGTCTTCTTCGCTGTGCCGGCCCAGGCCCTGCCCCCACAGCGTCTTGCGCACCTTGTAGCGCACCAGCCGCTCGGCCAGGCCGCGCACCGGCGCCGGCACGCCGCGGAAGAACTGGGCCGGCCCCTTGTCGAAGTTGGCCTGGTCCAGCCAGCGCACCCGCGCCACCGCCCAGTACAGGTGGTCTTCCATCAGCTTCTCGGCGGCCCAGGCGATGCCGCGCTCGGCCGCGCTCAGGCCGGCGTCGAAGTCGATGTGGTAGGTCTTCTCGATATGCCAGCGGATCATGGTGGAATCCGCCACGATCCGGCCCATGTCGTCCAGGTAGGGCAGCTTGCCCTTGGGCGCGCGCCGCAGGCTGCCGCGGCGCGCCTGGTAAGGCAGGCCGGCCAGCTTGAGCAGCATCTCGGCCTTGGTGACGAAGGGGCTGGCGTCGGGCAGCCCGAAGGCGGCGCCAAAGGTATAGAGCGTGATCATTGTGGATTCGGGTTCCGCACAACGGATTTAGCGCCAGTCGCCGCGCAGGGCCTGCACCATCTGCTGCAGCCCCTCCGGGGTGGCGGCCTCGGGCGGCACGGGCTCGCCCACCACCAGCTCCAGCCGGTTCAGGATGCCGCGCCGGAACGGCCGCGACATCGCCGGTGCCCCCTTGCGCGAGAAGAAGCTGCCCCACAGCCCGCGCAGCGCCATCGGCACCACCGGCACCGGCGTGCGCCGGATGATCTGCTGCACGCCCTGCTTGAACGGGTTGATCTCGCCGGTGGCGGTGATCTTGCCTTCGGGGAAGATGCAGACCAGATCCCCCTCGTCCAGCGCCTGCGCCACGCTGTCATAGGCACGCTTGAGCATGTCCGGATTCTCGTGCGCCGGCGCGATCGGGATCGCCCGGGCCTGGCGGAAGAACCACGACAGCAGCGGCACCCTGAAGATGTTGTGGTCCATCAGGAAGCGCACCGGGCGCGGGCTGCAGGCCATCAGCACCACCGCGTCGGCAAAGCTGACGTGGTTGCAGACCAGCACGGCCGGGCCGTCGGCGGGAATGCGCTCGGCGTTGACGCGGCGCAGCCGGTAGAGGGTATGGACCAGGATCCACGCGATAAAGCGCAGCAGGAATTCCGGCACCAGCGAGTAGATGTAGACCGCCACCACCGCATTGAGCAGCCCCACCACCAGGAACAGCTGCGGGATGCTGTAGCCCGCCCGCGTCATCGCCACGCCCAGCAGCGAAGCGGCAATCATGAAGAAGCTGTTCAGGATGTTGTTGGCGGCGATGATGCGGGCGCGGTGCGTGGGTGCGCTGCGGCTCTGGATCAGCGCGTACAGCGGCACGCTGTAGAACCCGCCGAACATGGCCAGCAAGAACAGGTCCACCAGCACGCGCCAGTGGCGCGGCTCGGCCAGGAAGCCGCCGATGCCGCTCAGCGCCACGGGTGCCTGCCCCTGGCTGGCAAAGTACAGGTCGACTGCGAACACTGTCATGCCGATCGAGCCGAACGGCACCAGGCCGATCTCGACATGGCGCCCGGACAAGCGCTCGCACAGCAGTGAACCGGTGCCGATGCCCAGCGAGAACACCGCCAGCAGCAGCGTCACCACGTTCTGGTCGCCGCCCAGCACATCCTTGGCATAGCTGAAGAACGAGGTCAGGAAGGTGGCGCCCAGGAACCACAACCACGAAATGCCGAGCAGGCTCAGGAATACCGTGCGGTTGCCGCGCGCCAGCACCAGGTTGCGCCAGGTCTCGGAGAACGGGTTCCAGTTGATGCGCAGGTCCGGCTGCGGCGCCGGCGAGACCGGGATGCGGCCCGACACCAGCCGCCCCGCCACCGCGATCACCACGCACACCGCGCCCACGTACATCGGCCCCACGATCGTGCCGCCCTGCTGAAGCCCGGCCAGTTCGCCGCCGATCAGCGTCCCGATCAGGATCGCGACAAAGGTGCCCATCTCCACCATCCCGTTGCCGCCGACCAGCTCGCTTTCATCCAGGTGCTGCGGCAGGTAGGCAAACTTGACCGGGCCGAATAGCGTGGAATGCAGCCCCATCAGGAAGGTGCCGGCGTACAGCAGCGGCGCGCTGTGCCAGGCAAAGCCGGCCAGGCCCAGCACCATGATGGCGATTTCCAGCGACTTGACCAGCCGGATCAGGCGCGACTTCTCCAGCTTGTCGGCGATCTGCCCGCTGGTGGCCGAAAACAGCACGAACGGCGCGATAAAGATGGCCGAGATCAGAAAGGCCGCGCTGCGCGCGTCCACGCCCTCGAACAGTGCCGTGTGGTAAGTCACCAGCGAGGTGAAGGCGACCTTGAAGACGTTGTCGTTCATCGCCCCAAGGAACTGGGTCCAGAAGAACGGGGCGAAGCGGCGCAGGCCGAGCAGTCGGAACTGGCTGTGTTGGCTCATGGATGGGCCGGTCGGTCAGGGGACCGCCGCCGAAATGGGAACGCCGGCTAGTGTGCCGGAGCCGGGGTTCGGCCGCCACCCCGCCACGGCCCCGTGGCGCCAACCGAGGGTATTTCCGAAGGAAGCTTCAGCCCGGGCGGCCCGGCGCAATTACTCGGCGCGCTCTTCCGGCCAGTCGCGGATATAGGCCTTGAGCATCTTGTTCTCGAAGCTCTGGTCCTCGACTACGGCCTTGGCGACGTCGTAGAAGGAAATCACGCCCATCAGCGTGCGGTTGTCGAGCACCGGCAGGTAGCGGGTGTGACGTTCCAGCATCATGCGGCGGACCTCGTTGACGTCGGTCTCCATGGTGCAGGTCAGCGGCGCATCGTCCATCACCTTGCGGATGCTGGTGCTGCCGACGTTGCCATTATTTCGGGCCAGCGTCTCGATGATCTCGCGGAAGGTCAGCATGCCGACCAGGTCGCCGTATTCCATCACCACCAGCGAGCCGATATCGTGCTCGGCCATGGTGTGGACGGCTACCAGCAAGGAGGTGTCAGGCGTCACGGTATAGAGCGTATTGCCCTTGATCTGGAGGATGTCGCTGACTTTCATGTTGGTCTCCGCTGCCTGCGCTCAAACTGAGGGCATCGCTCCGGCCGGGGGCACAGGGGGCGATACCGGTCACATTGTTATCTGTCTATGGGTGTGCGGGCGCACTCTGCATCGTAGCGCCCCGTTGGCCGATCCTAGCCCAAACCCGCCGTCAAAGTAAAGCGGGAGGCCGGTTTGCGGGCGTCGGCGGGCGCACGGTGCTACGATGCTGGCCGGAGACAACTCAAGGCCGACCGACCATGTCCGGAACCCGATTCGACACGCTTGCGCTGCACGCCGGCGCCGCGCCAGACCCCGCCACCGGGGCCCGCGCCACCCCTATCCACCTGACCACGTCCTTCGTGTTCCGCGACAGCGAGCACGCCGCGTCGCTGTTCAACATGGAGCGCGCGGGGCACGTCTACTCTCGTATTTCCAACCCCACCGTGGCCGTGCTCGAAGAGCGCATCGCCGCGCTGGAGAACGGCGCCGGCGCCATCGCCACGGCCTCGGGCCAGGCCGCGCTGCACCTGGCGGTGGCCACTCTGATGGGCGCGGGCTCGCACGTGGTGGCCTCGTCGGCACTGTATGGCGGCTCGCACAACTTGCTGCACTACACTCTGCGCCGCTTCGGCATCGAGACCACCTTTGTCAAGGCGCGCGACATCGACGCCTGGCGCGCGGCGATCCGGCCCAATACCCGGCTGCTGTTCGGCGAGACCCTGGGCAACCCGGGACTGGACGTGCTGGACATCCCGACGCTGGCGCAACTGGGCCAGGACAACGGCATCCCGTTGCTGGTGGATTCCACCTTCACCACGCCCTACCTGCTGCGCCCGTTCGACCACGGCGCCGGCCTGCTCTACCATTCGGCCACCAAGTTCCTGGGCGGCCACGGCACCACCATCGGCGGCGTGCTGGTCGAAGGCGGCACCTTCGACTTCGAGGCCTCCGGGCGCTTCCCGGAGCTGTCCGAGCCGTACGAGGGCTTCCACAACATGGTGTTCACCGAGGAAAGCACGGTGGCGCCCTTCCTGCTGCGCGCGCGCCGCGAGGGCCTGCGCGACTTCGGTGCCTGCATGAACCCGATGGCCGCCTGGCAGCTGCTGCAGGGCGTGGAGACGCTGCCGCTGCGCATGAGCCGGCATGTCGACAACACTCGCAAGGTGGTGCAGTTCCTGGTCTCGCACCCGATGGTGGAATCGGTGTCCTACCCGGAACTGGAATCGCACCCTGACTACGAACTGGCCAAGCGCCTGCTGCCGCGCGGCTGCGGCGCGGTGTTCAGCTTCAACCTGAAGGGCAACCGCGTGGCCGGCCAGCGCTTTATCGAGAGCATGTCGCTGTTCTCGCACCTGGCCAACGTGGGCGACGCACGCTCGCTGGTGATCCACCCGGCTTCGACCACGCACTTCCGCATGGACGCGGCGGCGCTGCAGTCGGCCGGCATCACCGAGGGCACGATCCGGCTGTCGATCGGGCTGGAAGACCCGGATGACCTGATCGACGATCTCAAGCGCGGCCTGAAGGCGGCCGAAAAGGCCATGAGCGGCAAGGGAGGGCAAGCCTGATGGAACTGACCATTGCAGGCCAGCCGGCCTACGCCTATACCGGCGGCAAACCCTTCGATCCCGCCCTGCCCTGTGCCGTGTTTGTCCACGGCGCGCAGAACGACCACAGCGTGTGGGCCCTGCAGACGCGCTGGTTTGCCAACCACGGCTTCTCGGTGCTGGCGGTGGACCTGCCGGGCCACAACCGCAGCAAGGGCGCGCCGCTGGCCACCGTCGAGGCCATGGCCGACTGGGTCATGGCGCTGGTGGCGGCCGCCGGCGTGAAGGCGCCGGCCTTCGTGTTCGGCCACAGCATGGGCTCGCTGATCGCGCTGGAATGCGCGGCGCGGCATGCGCAGGCCGTGCGCGGCATCGGCCTGCTGGCCACGGCTTACCCGATGAAGGTCTCGGACGCGCTGCTGGACGCTTCGCTCAACCGCGAGGGCGAGGCCATCGCCATGGTCAACACCTGGTCGCATTCGAGCCTGGCCAACAAGCCGTCTTCGCCCGGGCCGGGCGCGTGGATGCACGGCGGCAGCCAGCGGCTGATGGAGCGCGTGTCGCGCAACAACCCGCAGGCCCATGTGTTCCACAATGACTTCTCGGCCTGCAATGCCTACGCCCATGGCGAAGAGGCCGCGGCCGCGGTCGCCTGCCCCGCGCTCTTCATCACCGGCACCAAGGACATGATGACGTCGCCCAAGGCGGCCCAGGCGCTGGCCGGCAAGATGGCCAAGGCGAACCTGGTCACGGTCCCGTGCGGCCACGCGCTGATGGGCGAACGCCCGGATGAAGTGCTGGACGCGCTGGCGGCGTTTGCGCGCAAGGTGGTCGCGGCCGGCTAAGCCTGGCCGCAGATGGCTGGCCGGCCACGCCGGCGGCCAGCCTCCCGGCACCTCTGCGCAGAAGGTCTACACTGCACAAAACAAGACCTGCCGGAGACAGCCATGGCCCACGCCCGCGCGCGCGAGTTCGAAAACTTCGCGGCCTTTTATCCCTACTACCTGGCCGAACACCAGAACCGTACCTGCCGGCGGCTGCATTTTGCCGGGTCGACGGTGGCGCTGCTGTGTCTGGTGGCGCTGGTGGTTACCGGCAATGCGTGGTGGCTGCTGGCCGCTGTGCTGGCAGGTTACGCCTTTGCCTGGGTCGGGCACTTTGGTTTCGAGAAGAACCGGCCGGCGACGTTCCGGCATCCGCTTTACAGCCTGATGGGAGACTGGGTGATGTATGCCGATATCTGGCGGGGCAAGATTCCGTTCTAGGCAACTTCACTGTCGCCGGGCTGGCCCGGGCCTTACACCTGCCCATGCCAGCCCGGCGGCACCACTTCCAGCGTGCGCCGCTGCAGATGGCTCCCCCCATCTCCTTCAGTCGGCGGCAGATCGGCCGGCTGCTGCCGGAACACCGCCTCCAGCGTCTGGTCCAGCTGCGGATTGTCCAGAATCGACTTGAGCGCATCGGCGCCGCGAAGCTGCTGCGCAAGCGCCGTGCGCGGCAGCCGCGGCAGGTTCAGCACCAACCGGTCATGCAACGTCCGCAGCGTCACCTGCGACGGATCGCACAGCAGCGCCCAGTGGGCCTGGCCACGCTCCTGCTGCAGGCGTCCAATCAGGTGCAAGGCCTTGAGCTTGCCCAGCAGGCCCGACAGGTAATCGGCCTCAACCCGCAGCTTACGGCCCAGGTCCAGTTCGCCGACGCTGCGCGGCACTTCGTCGCGCGCGCGGTAGAGCAGCAGCAGCACGCCCAGCGCGTCGAAGAACTCGCTGCCGGCAAAGGTGCGGCGGCGCCAGTAGCCCTGCCGGATCACCGGCAGGTTGGCGGCGATGGTCGCACCCAGCAGCGTCACCAGCCAGCTCAGGTAGATCCAGAGCAGGAAGATGGGCAGCGCCGCGAAGGTGCCGTAGACCGCCGTGTAAGTCGGGATATGCGTGATGAAATAGCCGAAGCCGCGCTTGGCAAACTCGAACGCGATCGCCGCCACCAGGCCCGCCACGATGGCATCGCGCCATTCGACATAGGCATTGGGCACCGCCGTGTACAGGAAGGCAAAGGCCAGCGCCGACAGCAGCACCGGCGTTGCGCCCACCAGCAGCCCCAGCCCCACCGGCATGGTGCCGACATAGCCCGCCGAGACCGAGATCAGGTAAGAGCTGATCGACAGGCTCGCGCCGATCAGCACCGGCCCGAAGGTCAGCACCGCCCAGAACACCAGCACCCGCTGCGCCAGCGGGCGGCGCTGCTTGACGCGCCAGATCGCATTGAGCGCATCTTCCACGGTCAGCATGGTCAGCACCGAGGTGACCATCAGTCCGCCCAGGCCCATTGCGGTCAGCCCGCGCGCGCTCTTGGCGAACATGCCGAGGTAGCGCTGGATCGATTCACTGACGTTGCCGGGGATCAGGTTCTGGAACAGGAACGACTCGATGGCGTTGCGGAAGTCGCGGAACACCGGGAACGCGGCCAGCAGCGCGAACGCCACCGTCAGCACCGGCACCACGGCCAGCACGGTGGTGAAGGTCAGGCTGGCCGAGACCTGCGGCAGCCGGTCTTCGCCGGCGCGGCGCAGTGCATAGCGCGCCAGGGCGCGTACCTTCTGCAGGTTCCATTCCCGGCGCAGGCGGGCAACGCGGGGTCCAATCATGCGCAAACGACCTCCTGGATCTGGTTCTGACGGATAAACAGGCGGCCCGCGGCACCGGGGGCGCGAAGCCGATGGGAGATGGCGCGGGGGGCGCATCTATAATACGCGCATTGCTTCCGGCATCCTTCGCGCAACACCACCCCGCCACCGCCGGCCATCCCGCTCCATGACCGACATCCTCGTCCTGTATTACAGCCGCCACGGCAGCACCCGCAAACTTGCCGAACTGATTGCCAACGGTATTGACAGCGTCCCCGGCGCCCAGGCCCGGCTGCGCACCGTGCCGCCGGTTTCCACCGTGTGCGAGGCAACCGCGTCCGATATCCCGGCCGACGGCCCGCCCTATGCCGAGCTGCGCGACCTGGAGGAATGCGCCGGCCTGGCCCTGGGCAGCCCCACCCGCTTCGGCAACATGGCCGCGCCGATGAAGTACTTCCTGGACGGCACCGTGGCGCAGTGGCTGTCGGGCGCGCTGACCGGCAAGCCGGCCTGCGTGTTCACCGCCACCGGCAGCCTGCACGGCGGGCAGGAAACCACGCTGCTGTCGATGATGCTGCCGCTGCTGCACCACGGCATGCTGATCCTGGGCCTGCCGTATTCCGAGAAGGGCCTGATGACCACGGCCTCCGGTGGCACGCCCTACGGCCCCAGCCACCATGCCCACGGCGACAACCGCGGCCCGGTCACGGAAGACGAATCTGGACTGGCCATCGCCATGGGCCGGCGGCTGGCGCAGACCGCGCTGCGCCTGGCGGGAGACGCGGCATGAGCCCCATCCCCGAGAGCGACCAGGCGCTGCACAGCCCTTGGCTGTACCGGTTCAGCGTGGGCAGCCTGCTGGCGCTGATGGTGCTGTGCATTGCCTGGGAATGGTTCCTGGCGCCGCTGCGCCCCGGGGGGTCGTGGCTGATCATCAAGTTCCTGCCGCTGCTGCTGCCGCTGCGCGGCTTGCTGACGCGCAACCGCTACACCATGCAGTGGTCGTCGATGCTGATCCTGTTGTTCTTCACCGAGGGCATCGTGCGCGCCACCAGCGACCGCGCCCCCTCGTCCACGCTGGCGTGGGTGGAGGTGGCGCTGACGCTGGTGTACTTCACCAGCACCATCCTGTACCTTCGCCCCTACAAGCGCCGCGCCCGGGCGGCCGGCAAGCCAGCCGCGCCCAAGTCCTGACCCCATTCCGCCATCGCCATGACCTCGCCTCAAGACTCCTTCCTCGCACTGTGCCGCGCCGCGCTGGGTGCGCAGCACGTGCTGACCGATGCAGCCGACAAGGCGCCCTACCTGACCGACTGGCGCAAGCGCTATCGCGGCGAGGCGCTGGCGGTGCTGCGCCCCGGCACCACCGAGGAGGTCGCCGAGGTGGTCCATGCCTGCCATGCGCACAAGATCGCCGTGGTGCCGCAAGGCGGTAACACCGGCCTGTGCGGCGGCGCCACGCCGGTGGCCGGGCAGGACCAGGTGGTGGTCTCGCTGCAGCGGCTGCACCGCATCCGCCAGGTGGATCCGCTCAACAACACCATCACGGTCGAGGCCGGCGTGGTGCTGCAGCACCTGCAGGAAGTGGCGCGCGAGCACGGCCGGCTGTTTCCGCTGAGCCTGGCGGCCGAAGGCAGCTGCACCATCGGCGGCAACCTGTCGACCAATGCCGGCGGCACCGCGGTGCTGCGCTACGGCAACACGCGTGAGCTGTGCCTGGGCCTGGAAGTGGTGACGCCGTCGGGCGAGATCTGGCACGGCCTGCGCGGGCTGCGCAAGGACAACACCGGCTACGACCTGCGCGACCTTTTTATCGGCGCCGAAGGCACGCTGGGCATCATCACCGCCGCGGTAATGAAGCTGTTCCCGCTGCCACGCGCCTCGGTCACCGCGCTGGCCGCGGTGCCGAGCCCGCGCGCCGCGCTGGCGCTACTGGCCATCGCGCAATCGCATGCGGGCGCCATGCTGACCGGGTTCGAGCTGATGTCCGCGCTCAGCATGACGCTGGTGACGCGGCACTTCCCGCAGCTGCGCTATCCGTTCGCAGACATCCACCCGCAGCTGGTGCTGCTGGAACTGTCCGACAGCGAAAGCGAAGCCCATGCGCGCGGCATCTTCGAAACCATGATGTCGGCCGCCTTCGATGCCGGCGTGGTCGCCGACGCGGTGGTGGCGGAATCGGTGCAGCAGTCGCGTGATTTCTGGAACCTGCGCGAGCATATCCCGCTGGCGCAGGTGGAAGACGGCAAGAACATCAAGCACGATATCGCCGTGCCGGTGTCGCGTGTGGCGGACTTTATCGAGACCACCGACGCGCTGCTGCAGAACGCCTTCCCCGGCGCACGCATGGTGACCTTCGGCCACCTTGGCGACGGCAACCTGCACTACAACGTGTCGCCGCCGGAAGGCGTCGACCATGACGCCTTCCTGGCCCACCAGGACCAGGTCAACCGCATCGTGCACGACAGCGTGCGCTCGCATAACGGCTCGATTTCCGCCGAGCACGGGCTCGGCCAGCTCAAGCGCGAGGAAAACCGGCTTTACAAGAGCGAGGTCGAGCTGGCCATGATGCGCGCGATCAAGGGCGCACTCGATCCGCAGGGGCTGATGAATCCGGGCAAGGTTATCTGAGCGCGCCGCGCCATCATCGCGCCAGTGCCTCGCGGATAAATGCCGCCACCGCCTCCAGCAACTGGTCGAGATGGCCGCGCAGCACGGCGAAGCCGCGGTGCTGCGCGAGCCTTGCCTCGTCCATATAAAGCGCGCGGTTGATTTCGATCTGCAGGCTGTGGCGGCCGCGCGCCGGGTCGGCATAGGCGCGGATCAGCTCCGCCCCCTTGTACGGCCAGTTGATGCCCACCCGGTAGCCGTAGCCGCGCAGGCACTGTGTCGACCGGCGACGGCACGCGCGTCACCGGCCCTTTCTGCGCCGACGACACGCTGCGCGACTTTGGCGGCTATTTCCAGAGCGTGAACCGCAACAAGCGATCGATCGCAGTCGACCTGAAGACCGACAAGGGCCGCGAGATCGTCCGCAAGCTGATCGACGGTGCCGACATCGTGGTCGAGAACTTCCGCGCCGGCGTGATGGAACGCCTCGGGCTGGCCTATGAAACCCTGCGCGAGACCAATCCGCGGCTGGTCTACGGCACCGTGCGCGGCTTCGGCGATCCGCGCAGCGGCGAGAGCCCCTATGCGCAATGGCCGGCCTATGACGTGGTCTCGCAGGCGATGGGCGGCATGATGGGAATCACCGGCCCGGACCGCGACACCCCGACCAAGATCGGCCCCGGCGTCGGTGACACCGTGCCGGCGCTGATGCTGTGCATCGGCATCCTGGCCGCTGTGCATCGTGTGCGCGAGACCGGCGCAGGCCAGTTCGTCGACGTGGCCATGACCGACGCCGTGCTGGCCATGTGCGAGCGCATCGTCTACCAGACCTCCTACACCGGCACCGTGCCTGCGCCGGATGGCAACCGCCACCCGCTGCTGTGCCCGTTCGGCCTGTTCCGCGCCCGCGATGGCCATGTCTCGATCGCCTGCGCCACCGACGCGTTCTGGGCCAAGCTGGCCCATGCCATCGGCCGCCCCGAGATGGCCACCGACGAGGACTTCGCCACCAACGCCGCGCGTGTGCGCAACGCGCAACAAGTGATCGACGCCATCGAAGCGTTCAGCACCGCGCGCACCAAAGAGGAGATCGCACAGTGCCTGGGCGGCAAGGTGCCGTTCGGTCCGGTCTACACCTCCGCGGAGATCTTCGCGGACCCGCACTACCGCGTGCGCGAAATGCTGGTCGACGTTGAGCAACCGGGCTCGGCCACGCCGGTCAAGATCGCCGGCGTGCCGATCAAGCTCAGCGCCACCCCCGGCGCGGTACGCCAGCGCGCGCCCATGCTTGGCGAGCACACCGACGCGATCCTGCTGGCGGCGGGCTATGGGAAGCAAGAGATCGTGCACATGCGCGCGGCGGGGGCCATCCGGTAGGCCGGTCTACAGGCCCCTCAGGACAGAATGACCAAACCGCTGCAATATCCATGCGTAGCACCATTTGACGCACGAGAGGAGAAATGATGAGCATCAACGGCAAGGCCTATATCGTCGGCGCCTATGAGCACCCGACCCGCAAGGCACCGGACAAGTCGGTGGCGCAGCTGCACGCCGAAAGCGCCAAGGGCGCACTGCAAGACGCGGGCCTGACGCTGGCTGACGTGGACGGCTACTTCTGCGCCGGCGACGCGCCCGGACTGGGCGCGATCAATATGGTCGACTATCTCGGCCTCAAGGTGCGCCATGTCGACTCCACCGACACCGGCGGCTCGGCCTACCTGGTCCATGTCTCGCACGCGGCGCAGGCCATCGCGGCCGGCAAGTGCAACGTGGCCCTGATCACGCTGGCGGGCCGCCCGCGTTCGGAAGGCTCCAGCGGCACCCAGGCGCGCAACTGGGGCGCCAACCTGCCCGACGCGCCGTTCGAGAGCCCCTTCAGCCCGGTCACCGTCAACCTGTACGCGATGGCGGCCATGCGCCATATGCACGAATATGGCACCACTGCCGAGCAGCTCGCCTGGGTCAAGGTGGCCGCGTCGCACCACGCGCAGCACAACCCCCATGCCATGCTGCGCGACGTGGTCACGGTCGAGGACGTGCTGAACTCGCCGATGATTTCCGATCCGCTGCACAAGCTCGACTGCTGCGTGGTATCGGACGGCGGCGGCGCGCTGGTCGTGGCGCGCCCGGAAATCGCCGCCACGCTGCAGAGGCCCAAGGTGAAGATCCGCGGCGCCGGCGAGTACATCAAGGGCCAGCTCGGTGGAGAAGTCGATCTGAGCTGGTCCGGCGCGCGCTTCTCGGGCGCGACGGCGTTCGCCGAAGCGGGCGTCACGCCGGCCGACATCAAGTACGCGTCGATCTACGACAGCTTCACCATCACCGTGCTGATGCAGCTGGAAGACCTGGGCTTCTGCAAGAAAGGCGAAGGCGGCAGGTTCGTCGCCGACGGCAACCTGATCTCCGGCGTCGGCAAGCTGCCCTTCAACACCGACGGCGGCGGCCTGTGCAACAACCATCCGGCCAACCGCGGCGGCATCACCAAGGTCATCGAGGCCGTGCGCCAGCTGCGCGGCGAAGCCCACCCGGCGGTGCAGGTCGCCAACTGCGACCTGGCGCTGGCGCAAGGCACCGGCGGCTACCTGGGCTCGCGCCACGGCAGCGCCACCCTGATCCTTGAACGTGAATAATGCGCGGGAGCAATGACATGACGACCCCACATACCCCCATTGCCTACAAGGCGCCGGACGAGCAGCCCGACAACCTGCCCTTCTGGCAGGCCGCGCGCGAAGGGCAATTGCTGTTCAAGGTCTGCGACGACTGCGGCAAGCCCCACTGGTATCCGCGCGTGCTGTGCCCGTTCTGCATGGGCACCACCTCATGGAAGCCGGCCAGCGGCCGCGGCACGATCTACAGCTTCAGCGTGACGCGCCGCGCAGGTCCCAATCCGTTCTGCATCGCCTACGTCACGCTGGACGAAGGCGTGACCATGATGACCCATATCGTCGACTGCGACCTCGACACGGTGCGGATCGGGCAGAAGGTGCAGGTGAAGTTCTCGCCCAGCGATGGCGGCGCCCCGGTACCGACTTTCACGCTGGCCTGAGGCCGGGCTGAACCTGTCAAGGAGAGCAGCAACATGGATTTCCAGCCCCCGGGCGAATGGGTCGAATTCGGCGGTGCGCTGATCAAAGCCATCGACCGCGAAGTGGCCGCGCTGGTGCATGAGCACCGCGCCCTGCTGGGCAGCGAACGCACTGCCTACGACGAGAGCGGCCGCCGGCTGCTGGATGGCGATACCGCGTTCTGACGGCAACTGCAACATGACAGAGAGGACCACCATGACCCACAACGATCTGCCCGATGCAGGCGTCGCCGCCGCCCCCACTGGCCCGCTTGCGGTGGATGCCGCAGTGGCGCTCGGCGACGTGCCGCGCGTTTTCCATATGCCGCACACCACGCTGGCCGAGAACCTTGAAATCTCGGCCCGGCGCTTCCCCGACAAGGTCGCGGTCCAGTTCTACCACGGCGCCACCACCTATGCCGAACTGCTGGCGCAGGTGGAGCGCATGGCCGGTTACCTGCAGCAGGCATGCGGCGTGCACCGAGGCGACCGCGTGGTGCTGCTCAGCCAGAACAGCCCGCAGTTCATCGTGGCCTACTACGCGATCCTGCGCGCCGATGCCGTGGTGGTGCCGGCCAATGCCATGCTGCTGGAAGACGAGCTACGCCATATCGTCACCGACAGCGACGCGGTGGCCGCGTTTGCCGCAAGCGAGCTGGTCGGGCAGGTGGCACCGCTGGTCGGCACCACGCCGCTGCGCCACGTGATCGTGCATCACTATGGCGATGCCCTGCCCGCGCAGCCCGACGACAGCCTCGCGATTCCGGACTGGGTGCAGCAGCGCTCGTCCGGCTCGGCGTTGCCGGCCGGCGCAGTCCACTGGCAGCAGGCCATGGCCGCCGGCTCCACGCCATCGCCGCGCGCCGCAGGCCTGGACGACCTGTGCATGCTGCCCTACACCTCGGGCACCACCGGGGCGCCCAAGGCCTGCATGCACACGCACCGCACGGTGATGGTGTCGGTGGCGGGTTCGCAGCTATGGCGGCGCTCGCACGCGGAGTCGACCTTCCTGGCGGTGGCGCCGATGTTCCACCTGCTCGGGCTGCAGAACGGCGTCAATGCGCCGGTCTACATGGGCGGCACCATCGTGTTGCTGCCGCGCTGGGACCGGCGCACCGCGGCGCAGCTGGTAGCGCGCCATCGCGTCACGTTCTGGGCGGCGCCGCCGCCGATGCTGGTGGAGTTCTTCGCGCAGCCGGATATCGAGTCATTCGACCTGAGCAGCCTGGCCTGCGTGGTCGGCGGCGGCGCGGCGGTGCCCGACAGCACCGCGCGGGTGATGAAGGAGCGCTACGGGCTGCAGTTTGTCGAAGGCTACGGCCTGACGGAGACCGCCTCGTTCATCATCGCCAACCCTCTCGCCGCACCGCGCACCGGGCACCTGGGCGTGCCGACCTACGGCGTCGACGCGCGCGTCATCGATCCCGCCACGCTGGCCGAAGTGCCGCGCGGCGAGGTCGGCGAGATCGTGGTGCACGGCGCGCAGGTGATGCTGGGCTACTGGAACCAGCCCGCCGCCAATGCCGAGAGCTTTATCACGATCGACGGCAAGCGCTTCTTCCGTACCGGCGACCTTGCCAGCGTCGATGCCGACGGCTACTTCGTCATGCGCGACCGCCTCAAGCGCATGGTCAACGCCTCGGGCTACAAGGTGTGGCCGGCCGAGGTGGAAGCGATCCTGCATACCCACCCTGCGATCCTGGAAGCCTGCGTGATCGCCGCGCGCGATCCGCATCGGGGCGAGACGGTGAAGGCCGTGATCGTGCGGCGTGACGGCGCCGGCGTTTCCGAGGAAGAGTTGCTGGCCTGGTGCCGTACCAGCATGGCGACCTACAAGGCGCCGCGCATCGTGCAGTTTGTCGAGCGCCTGCCGCGCTCCGCCACCGGCAAGATCGCGTGGCGCGAACTGCAGGAGCAGGAGATGCAGGGCGCTCCATTGGCGAACCACAAGGCCTAGCCCAGCCGCAAGTAAAACGGCGCGCCGGTCCGCAAGGTCCGGCGCGCCGTTCTGTTATTGCCGGCCATTGCTGCATGGCCGGTGCATTGCATTCAGGCCGTCAATGCGTCCCTTGCCGGGATTGCGTTGCCGCGCCGGCTGATGGTCCAGGCCGTAAAGGGATCCGCCGCGCTGCGGTGCTGGGTCCAGCGCGTGCTGCAGGTATCGCACTGGTGCTCGCGCGTCTGGCATTGCACGCCGGCGGCCAGGCTGCGCCATTGCATGTCGCCCAGCGGGCGCAAGGCACCGTGGCCATTGGCGCAGCGCGCATCCAGGCGCAGCCGCTCGCAGCGGCGGCACAGCGGCCGCACCGATGCGGCGGGCAGCACCCGCAGCTGCGCGCCAGCCGGTGGCGCCGGCGCCACCGCGGGCAGCACTGCGGCCTGCGCATCTTCCATCTGCGCGGTCATGCCAACGCGGCTGCGCGTGCGGTGCAGCGCCGCCCAGTACAAGGCGCGCACCGCATCGGAGCCGTCGCACGTCGCGGCGGCGCGGCAGCGCTCGGCATGCCGGTGCAGCGGCAGGCCGAACTCGGCGGCCGAGGCAAAGCAGACCACCTGGGCGCGTGGCGAGCCGTCTTCGATCCAGCGCTCGAACAACTGCGCCAGCTGATGGCGGCAGGCGTCGTCATCACCACCGGCCTGGGCGAGCGCCAGACGATGCGCACGCCGGCTCAGCGAGCGCACCTCCTGCCTGAGCTCGCTCAGGACCGGCAACAGGCGTGCGGCCTGCCGTGTCCGCCTTGGCGATGCGATTGCGCGCTGGGTATTGCTCACTTCTGGCTCCGGCTCACTTCGTCTTCCGGCCTGCACTGCGGCCGCTGTGAACCGATTATAGGAGCGCATTTGTGCACCGCAGGAAGGGTGGGCGGCCTACTACCTGATACGGGTGGGGCTCGGGGGCGCCCGCTTTTGGTCTACTTGCAGCCAGTGCAAAAACGCAATCAAGGGCATGGGTGCGTCCCATGCAAACAGGACTGGGCAAGAGGAGAACCACCATGGGTGTACTGAGCGGAATCCGCGTACTGGAATTCGAAGCCATCGGGCCGGGCCCGTTCGGCGCCATGCTGCTGGCCGACATGGGCGCCGACGTGCTGCGCGTCGACCGCCCGGCGGCGCCGGCCGACCTGGGGCCCAAGTCGGCCACCGGCAAGCGCGTGGATATCACCGGACGCGGCCGCCGCTCGGTCACGCTGGACCTGAAGCAGCCACAAGCGCAGCGCGCAGCGCTGGCGCTGGTCGAACGCGCCGACGTGGTGATCGAAGGCTTCCGCCCGGGCACCATGGAACGCCTGGGCCTGGGGCCCGACGCCGCGCTGGCGCTCAACCCCAGGCTGGTCTATGCGCGCATGACCGGCTGGGGACAGACCGGCCCGCTGGCCGACCGTGCCGGCCACGACCTGAACTATGTCGCGCTGTCCGGCGTGTTGTCGGGTATCGGCCGCGCCGGGCAAGCACCAGTGCCGCCGCTGAACCTGGTCGGCGACTATGGCGGCGGCGGCATGCTACTGGCGCTTGGCGTGGTGGCGGCACTGCTCAATGTGCAGCGCGGCGGCAAGGGCCAGGTGGTCGACGCGGCCATGACCGAAGGCGCTGCGCAACTCGGCGCGGTGTTCTGGGGCCTGCTGGCCTCGGGCAACTGGCGCGAAGAGCGCCAGGCCAACGTGCTCGACGGCGGCGCGCCCTGGTATGACAACTACCGCACGCGCGACGGCAAGTACATGTCGATCGGCCCGGTCGAGGGCCGCTTCTACGCCGAGCTGCTGGACAAGCTGGGCCTTGCCGGCAAGGACCTGCCGGCCCAGTACGACCGCAACGGCTGGCCGGTGCTGCGCGAGCAGTTCGAGGCCGTCTTCCTGACCCGCACGCGCGACGAATGGTGCGCCGTGTTCGAAGGCAGCGATGCCTGCATCGCACCCGTGCTGGAATTCAGCGAAGCCCCCAACCACCCGCATCACCGCGCACGCGGCAGCTTCGTCGAAGTCGCTGGCGTGGTGCAGCCGGCACCGGCGCCGCGCTTCCTCGGTACGCCATCCGAGATCTCCGGGCCCGCGCCGGCGCGTGGCGAGCATGGCGCCGCCGCGCTGCGCGACTGGGGCTTCGATGCCGATGGCGTGGCCCAGTTGCAGGCACAGGGCCTGGGGCTGATGGCAGAGCGCTAAGGGACTGCGCGGTACAACACAATCTCCACCTGGCCGCATCGTCCGGCTGCGTGTTTTGCTCCGGCCTCGTGCCGGAGCATTCTTTTTTTCTGCCCGACTGGCCGGCACCTAGGGCAATCCCGCCCAGCCGATATGGGGGGCATGCAAGGTGCCGGGCATCCTATAACTTCCCACATGCAGCCCTTCTTGCTACGCAGTTTCCTATTCCCTTTCCCGAGGTATCACATCATGCGCATGAAGTCCCTGATCGCGATGGCAGTGATGGCATGGAGCGCCGTCTGCGGTGCCCAGAGCTACCCGTCGCGTCCCATCACCTTTGTCGTTCCGGGCCCGCCCGGCGGCGCCACCGACACCGTGGCGCGCGCGCTGGCCGAGGACATGGGCAAGCGTCTCGGGCAAACCATCATCGTCGACAACAAGCCCGGTGGCGCGGGCGTGATCGCCGTGCAGGCCATTACGCGTGCCGCGCCGGACGGCTACACGATCCTGCTCAGCCACTCTTCGCCGCTGATCAACACGCCGCACCTGTACCGCAACGTGCCGTACGACGTGCGCCGGGACCTGGCCTTCATCACCGAGGTGTCGGTCGGCAAGATCGTGCTGGTGGTGAGCCGGGACGTGCCGGCAAAGAACATGCAGCAGTTTCTCGACTGGGCCGCGAAGAACAAGGGCAAGGTCAGCTACGGCTCCTATGGCGTCGGCACCTTCCCGCACCTGGTCGGCGCGCACCTGAATCAGGTGCGCGGCCTGGACATGGCGCACGTGGCCTACAAGGGTGAGGCACCGATGGCGCAGGACATGATCGCCGGCAACATCGCTTGGGCGATCGGCTCGATGAGCACGCTCGGCCCGCATATCAAGAGCGGCCGGCTGACGGCCCTGGCGGTGATGGGCGACAAGCGCATCAAGGAGCTGCCCGACGTACCGACCATGGCCGAGGCCGGGCTGAAGCAGCAGGAACTGCGCTCGCCAGCCTGGCTTGGCCTGTTCGCGCGCTCCGGCACGCCGGCGGCGGTCCTGTCCAGGCTCGAGACCGAAGCGCGGGCGTCGATCCAGTCGCCGACCATGCGCGCGCGGCTCGATGCGCTGGCCATGGATCCGGTGGGCAACTCGCCGGCGGAGTTCCGGCGCGAATTCGACGCGACCGAGCCCGTGATCGCCCAGATGATCAAGGCCAGCGGCGCCACCGCGGAATAAGGCCAGCGCGCGGCCGGGTGGCCGGTACGGTCAGCCCGGCCGCTGCGCCGCGCTGCGCGCCACCAAGATGGCATCGTAGCGGCGCGACACGTTGAGCTTGGCGTAGATCTGCCGCAGGTTCCACTTGACGGTGTCGACGCTCAGGTTGAGCACCAGCGCAATGCGCTTGTTCGACATCGCCTGCTCCAGCAGCGCCAGGATCTCGCGCTCGCGCGGGGTCAGCAGCCGGCCCTTGCCGACGTCGGCCGGCGGCAGCGTGGCCGGCAACGCAGCCGGCGCGGCGGCGGGCTCCGGACTGTGCTCGGCCGGCCCGGGCGGCGGCGCCGTCATCGCGGCGGCCTCGCACAGGCGCGCCAGGTAAGCCCCGCGCCCCGCCGCGCCACCGTCCTCCCTGCCAGCCATGCCTGCCAGCAAGCCGAAGGTACGTTCGCCTTCATCGAGGAAAGTGCGCACCAGCCCCAGCCGCTCGCCCGCTGCCAGCGCGGCTTCAAGATACGGCGCCGCTTCATCGGGACGATAGAGGTCGTCGAGCGCGGTGGCCTGCAGCAGGTCTACAGTCACAAGCAGCGGTTCCCGGATCGAAGCCACGTACAGGCCGCGCACGGTGCCAAGCGCGGCAAGCGCCAGCGCGGGCTCGCCTTGCGCCAGCGCCAGCCGTGCGCGGCCCAGTGCCGCAACAGCGGCGATTTCCTGGCCGCGCGGTGTATCGCCCGGATCTTGCCGGCCCAGTTCCTCCAGCGAGGCCTGCAGCCGCTGCGCGTGGCGCAGGTCCTTGCCCAGCAGCGCCAGCCGCTGGCGCTCGGCCGCCACGCGCGCCACCCCGCGCGGCAGGCCGCGGCGGTGGAACATGGCTTCGGCTTCCACCAGTTCCGCCAGGGCTTCATGGCGCGCGCCTGCCAGCCATTGCAGCCGCGCATGGCACAGCGCCGCTTCGATCAGCACGTCCGGGGTGCCGGTGCGCAGCGTCTGCAGCCGGCCCGCCAGCACTTGGCTGGCTTCGGCGATGCGGTCCTGCTCGTACAGTGCTGCAGCCACCGCCACCGCGCACAGGCTGGCCGCGATCGAGCGGCGCCCATAGGCATGCTGCGCGGCCGCCAGCACGTCCGTGCCGAGCCGCAGTGTCTCGTAAGCGTTGCCCTCGATCCAGGCCGTCAGCGCCAGCGTGCCGGCACCCATCAGCGCGATCTCGGTGTCGCCGGGCTGCGCCGCGCAGCGGTATGGCGCACGCGAGCGGGGCTGGCAGCCCAGCAGGGTGCCGTAGCGCAACGCCAGGCTCATGCGGATCTGCTCGAGCGCGGGATTGCCCTGCGGCCTGCCCTGCAGGCTGTCGAGCAGCACCTGCACCCGCGCGTGGTCGTCCTGCTGCGCGGCAATGGTCGCGCGCATCATCGTGGCGTGCACCACGGTATCCACGCCGGGCCCGGCACTGGCTTCCCAGCGCCGGATCCAGTGCTCGGCGTGCTGCGGCCGCACCGATACCACGCATGCCCATGCCGAGGCCAGCAGCAGCGCCGGGTGCAACGCCAGCCGCGCGGGTGCAATGCCGTCGGCCCATTGCAGGAAGTCCCGCAGCGGACTGACGCCGGGCAAGTGGGCCGCGGTGGCCTCCACCAGCGCCAGCACACGGCCAAAGTCGCCGCTGCACAGCGCGTGTCCGATCGCCTCCGCCGGCTTGCCGCAACGGTCCAGCCACGCGGACGCAAGCCCGTGCAGCCGCTGCAACTCGGGCAGTCCATGCGGCCCGGGACCCGTGCCGTGCTCCAGTTCATGCAGCAGGTGCGCCCGGAACAACGGGTGGAAGCGGTACCAGCCCTGCCCGCTCCCATCGGCAACCTCATCCGGCTCGGGCGGGGCTGCCTCCAGGAACAGGCTGCGCGCGGCGATCTCGGCAAGGCGCGCGGGTGCCTGCGCGCAGCCGGCCAGCAGCGCGGCCAGCTCAGCATGGATGCGGCGCGGCACCGCGAGACAGCGCATGAAGTCCAGCAACGCCGGCGGCAATCCGGCAGTCACCTCCTCCTGCCAGTAGGCATGCAGGGCGGCAGATTGCGCATGCGGCCACGCCGGTTCCTGGCCCGTGCGCAGCGATGCGGCAACCAGCTCCAGGCCGGCGGGCCAGCCCTCGGTGACTTCCTGCAGCACCACCGCCGTGTCGACCGCGGCTTGCGAGCTCTCCCGGCGCGCGGTGCGCCCTTCCACGCGCTGGCCCACGAAGGCCAGGGTTTCGGCAACGCTGAAGGCCAGCTCGGCGCGGCCGGCTTCGGCCAGTTCTCCGCCGGCGCGCAGCCGGCCCAGGGCCAGCCCGGCCTCGCCGCGCGCCGCGGCGACGATATGCAGGTGCGGCAGGCGCGCGCTCAGCACGCCCTGCAGGAAGGCCAGCGTGGCCGGGTGCCGCAGGCGGTCGAGCCCGTCCAGCATCAGGTAGACCTCGCCCGGCACGCCGTCCAGCAGCGCGACGAACGCGGGCAGCAACGCGGTGGGGTGCGCCGGGTCGAAGCCGAACTCCGGGCCGGGCCGGCACACGCGGATGCCAGCCTGTCGCAGGCTGGCATCGAGGCTGGCGCAGAACTGTCCCAGGTCGTCGTCCTCCGGCGCGAGCGTGAGCCAGGCCACGCGCGCGCCGCCGGCCAGCAGGCGGTGGCGCCATTGCGCCATGACGGTGGTCTTGCCATAGCCGGCAGGCGCAGTCAGCAATACCAGCCGGCCATGCCTGGCGTCGTGCAGGCGCTGCAGCAGGATCTCGCGCGCGATCGCGCGCCGGTTCTGGCGCGGCGGCACGAGGCGGGTCGCGACGGCAGCATGTATGGTTTCCATGGGCGTCCAGCGGTGCGCAATTGAAGCGGGACAAAGGGACGAAGCGGCAAGACAATGAAGGGGCGAAGGCGTGCAGGCATGAAAAGGCACGCGCTTCGCCGGCGGGCTTGCCGCTGCGCGAATATAAGGCGACGCCTTGTGGCCGGACACCCGGCAAACCCTTCCCCACCTGTTCCGGGTGGCCTGCGGGTGCTGTGCGCGTCTCACCCTGGCCACCCGGACAGCTGGCCAGGCGTGGCTTGGCCGCCGCGCCGCGTCTGCCAGTACAATCGCGACAACGTGCCGCCTTTGCCCGGCATCGCGCTGCCTCGCCCGCATTTCCTCCGCACCTCACCTGCACCGTCCTGCCTCGCCCATGCCCCAGACGCCAGCCAATCCGCCAGCCGCTCCCCGTAGCCAGCCCGCCGCGCCAGTCTCGCAGCCGTCCCGCCCGGCCTCGCTGCGCAGCGCGGCGCGCGTGGTCGCGCGCGAGCGCCTGCTGGCGCAGTTGACCGAGGCGCGGCGCCGGCGCTGCATCGTGCTGCAGGGCCCGGCCGGCTACGGCAAGACCGCGCTGCTGACCGCATGGCGGCTGGACCTGCTGGCGCTCGGCTTTGACATGGCCGCGCTGACGCTGGAGCCGGCCGACAACGAGCGCCAGCGCTGGCTGGACCGCCTGCTCGGCTGCCTGTCCGAGGTCAGCCCCGCGCTGACGCGCGAAGCCATGATGCTGGCCGACCGCGGCACGGACGACGAAGCCGTCGAGCGCGCCATCATCGCGCTGGTGCGCGGCATTGCTGCCCACCCGCGCGACGTGACGCTGGTGCTCGACGACATGCACCACCTGACGGCGCCGCGCGTGCTGGAGCCGCTGCAGTGGCTGCTCGACTATGCCCCGGCCAATTTCCATGTGGTGCTGGCCTCGCGCGTGGCGCTGCCACTGTCGCTCGGGCGCCTGCGCGACCAGGGCATGCTGCTGGAGCTGGACCAGCGCGACCTGCGCTTCACGCTTGCTGAATCGCAGCATTTCCTGCGCGCCCAGCTGGGCGAGATCAGCCCGCGCGATGCGCGCATGCTGCACGAGCTGACCGACGGCTGGGTGGCCGGCCTGCAGCTCTTTGCCGCGCACTGGAAACGCAAGAAGGCCAACGCCAGCGGCCTCACCTTTGCCACCGGCTTCGTGCAGGCCAGCGTGCAGGATGCTGGCGCCTTCGCCGAGTATTTCGAACGCGAGGTGCTGTCGCGCCTGGCGCCGGACGAAGCCGAGCTGCTGGTGCGTGCCGCCGCGTGCGAACGCTTCACCGCGTCGCTGTGCGAGGCCCTGGGCGAGCAGGCGCTGGGTGAAGGCGAGATTCTGGCGCTGCTGGCGCGGCTGGAACAGGAGAACCTCTTCATTACCCCGGCGCAGGGCCCCGAGCGCGAATCCTGGTACCGGCTGCATCCGCTGCTGCGCGAAACCCTGGCCCAGCGTTTCCGCTCGCGCAGCGAGGCCCAGCAGCGCGCCGTGCACGCGGCGGCGTGGCGCTGGTTCCGCGACCATCGCATGCTGGAAGAAGCCGTGCGCCACGCGGTTCTGGCCGGCGATGCCGACACCGCCGCCGACCTGGTGCAGCGCTTTGCCGACACCCTGATCATGCGCGGCGAGGTGCGCAAGGCGCTCGGGCTGCTGCGCACCATCCCCGCCGACCAGGTGCAGTCGCGCCCCGAACTGCGCCTGCTGGCACTGCGCACACAGATGTTCTCGCGCGACCTGGACGCGTGCGCCGCGGCCGCGGACCGGCTCGAAGCCGACATCCCGCCGGGCGACGCCTCGCTGCGCTACCGGCTGGCGCTGCTGCGCTTTTCCCTGGTGCTGCTGCGCGACGACAGCCAGGGCGCGCTGGCGCTGCTGCCGCAGATCGAGAGCGCGCCCGCCGACATGCCGGCGCTGTTTATCGGCTCGCGCAACAACCTGCTGTCGTGGCTCTATATGCACCTGGGCGACTACGAGCGCGCCCGCCGCATCCAGACCGAGGCACCGCCGCTGGTGATCGACGGCGTGCCGCTGCTGGGCACCGCCAGCGGCATGCTCAACGGGCGCTGCATGATCGGCTTCAGCCATGCGCTGGAAGGCAACATGATCCAGGCCGAGCGCGTCGCCCGCGACGTGCTGCGCGAAGTCGAGCAAGCGGGCCACGGCGGCGCCGGCGCCGAGCCGGAGTACTTTGCCGCAGCCCTGCTGGGCGAGGCGCTGTATGAGCAGAACGACCTGGAGGCCGCGCGCCGGCTGCTGGAAGACCGGGTCGACGTGCTCGAACGGGTATCGATCCCCGACTCGGTGCTGCGGGTGCACACCGTGCTGGCAGCCGCGCACTGGATCTGCGGCCACCGGCTCGATGCCTTCGCGCAGCTGGAGCGGCTGGAAGACTACGGCACGCAACTGCGCCTGGACCGGCTGGTGGCGCAGAGCCTGGCCAACCAGATCCGGCTGCACCTGGCCAGCGGCGACATCGCTGCCGCCGAGGCGGCGCTGGCGCGCCTGGACGCCATTGCCGCGCGCCATCGCAACGCGCCGCGCGGCTCGCTGGACGCCATCCACATGGTGAACGAGCGCGCCCACCTGCTGCTCAGCCTGGCGCATGACGACATGTGCGGGGCCGAGGCCCGCACCGCAGCGCTGATCGCGTACTGCGAGGCGCGCGGCTGGCAACGCCACGTGGCGCAGATGCACATGCTGGCGGCCGTGGTGGCATCGCGCCGCGGCGACGCCGAGGCGGCACGCGCGCATGTACTGGAAGGGTTGCGCCGGGGCCACCGGCTCGGCCTGATGCGTAGCGTGATCGATGCCTGCCCCGGCGCACTCGGCCAGATCGTGCGCGTGGCCGCGAACACCACGCTGGACCCGGTGCTGGCCTTCTATGTCGAACGGCTGCAGGCCACCGTGCCGCCGCGAGCCACAGAAGCCGGCACCGCCGCGGCTGCCGCGCCCGCCGGCAGCCCGGCCAGGGCCGATGCGCGCTTTGAGCAACTGAGCGACCGCGAAGCCGATGTCGTGCGCCTGCTCGGCCAGGCCCTGCCCAACAAGAAGATCGCACGTAGCCTGGGTCTGTCGCCGGAGACGGTGAAATGGCACTTGCGCAACATCTTCCGCAAGCTGGGCGTCAGCAGCCGCGACGAGGCCGTGGCCCGCGCCCGCGACCGCGAGCTGGACCAGGCCGGCGGCGCCCAGCCGCCTGACGTGCCGCACTGACGGCGCGGCCGCCCCCTCTCCCCCTCTCCCTCCCCCCAAGGCCGCGCGACCCAAGCACGGCCCCCTCTTTGCTGTCTCCGGCCACCTGATGCGGGTGGTGTTCGCGGCCCCCTCCTCCCCGGTACCTTAGCGCCATACCAACGGCCGCATTGCTGGGCTGAGGCTACCTCCCGCAGACCGACATCCGGAGTACTCAATGGAAATCAACCGCAGCATCTATCGTGACGACCACGAGATGTTCCGCACCACCGTGCGCCGCTTCCTGGAACGCGAATGCCTGCCCAGGCAAGCCGAATGGGACAAAGCCGGCAAGGTCGACCGCGAGACCTGGCTCAAGGCCGGCCGCGAAGGCCTGCTGTGCGTGACGCTGCCGACCGAGTACGGCGGTGGCGGCGGTGACTTTGGCCATTCCGCGATCTATGCCGAAGAGTATGCCCGCGCCGGCCTGAGCGGGGTCGGCTTCGGCGTGCACTCCGACATCATCGCGCCGTATATCGCCCGCATCGGCAACGAGGAACAGAAGCAGCGCTGGCTGCCCAAGGTCTGCTCCGGCGAGAGCATCCTGGCCATCGGCATGACCGAGCCGGGCACCGGCAGCGACCTCAAGGCGATCCGCACCACCGCCATCCGCGATGGCGACGAGTACGTGATCAACGGCAGCAAGACCTTCATCAGCAACGGCCTGAACGCCGACCTGATCATCATGGTCTGCAAGACCGACCCGGCCGCCGGCGCGCGCGGCGTCAGCCTGATCGTGGTGGAAGCCGACCGCGAGGGCTTCCGCCGCGGCCGCAAGCTGGACAAGGTCGGCCAGCACGCGCAGGACACCGCCGAGTTGTTCTTCGACAACGTGCGCGTGCCGGTGGCAAACCTGCTGGGCGAGGAAGGCAAGGGCTTTGGCTACCTGATGGCCGAGCTGCCGCAGGAGCGCCTGTCAATCGCGGTCAGCGCCGCCGCCAAGCTGGAGGTCTGCCTGGAACACACGCTGGCCTACGTCAAGGACCGCAAGGCCTTCAACCAGACCGTCTGGGACTTCCAGAACACCAAGTTCAAGCTGGCCGACATCAAGACGCAGGCGATCTCAGTGCGGCTGCTGGTCGACCACTACCTCGGCGAGCACATCCGCCGCCGCCTGACGCTGGAAGAAGCGGCCATCGCCAAGCTCCATGCGACCGAAGTGCTGGGCACCGCTCTGGACCAGATGGTGCAACTGCACGGCGGCTACGGCTACATGATGGAGTACCCGGTGGCGCGCGCCTTTGCCGACATGCGCGTGACCCGCATCTACGGCGGCACCAGCGAAGTGATGCGCGATCTGATCGCGCGCAAGCTGTAAGCACTGATCCCAAGACAAACACTCATCGGAGCACACACATGACTCGCAAGGTTTTCGTCGCCGGCGCCGGCATGATCCCGTTCAAGAAGCCGGGCAGCAGCGACACCTATGACGTGATGGGCGCAACCGCCGTGCGCCAGGCGCTGGAAGACGCCGGCCTCGGCTATGAGGACGTGCAGCAGGCCTACGCCGGCTACGTGTACGGCGACTCGACCTGCGGCCAGAAGGCGCTGTACCAGGTCGGCATGACCGGCATCCCTGTCATCAACGTGAACAACAACTGCGCCACCGGCTCGTCGGCGCTGTTCCTGGCGCGCCAGGCGGTGCAGAGCGGCGCGGTGGACTGCGCGCTCGCTGTCGGCTTCGAATTCATGCAGCCCGGCGCGCTAAAGTCGCGCTGGGACGACCGCGCCCCGGCGCTGGAGCGCGCCATCGGCCTGGTGGACGAACTGGTCGACCGCAAGGACCTACCCAATGCCATCCGCCAGTTCTCGGGCGCCGGCAAGGCCCATATGGAAAAGTACGGCACGAAGCTCGAAACCTTCGCCAGGATCCGCGCCAAGGCCAGCCGCCACGCCGCCAACAACCCGCTGGCCGTGTTCCGCAACGTGCTGACCACCGAGGACGTGCTGGCCGCGCCGGCGCTGTGGGAAGGCGTGCTGACGCGCCTGATGGCCTGCCCGCCAACCTGCGGCGCCGCCGCCGCCATCGTGGTGTCGGAGGAATTCGCCCGCAAGAAGGGCCTGAAGACTGACGTGCTGATCGCTGGCCAGTCGCTGACCACCGACCGCCCCAGCGCCTACGACGCACGCGACATGATCCGCGTGGTCGGCTTCGACATGACGCGCGAAGGCTCGCAGCAGGTGTATGAGCAGGCCGGCGTCGGCCCGCAGGACATCGACGTGATCGAACTGCATGACTGCTTCGCGCAGAACGAGCTGCTGACCTATGAAGGCCTCGGCCTGTGCCCGGAAGGCGGCGCCGAGAAGCTGGTCAACGACGGCGACAACACCTACGGCGGCAAGTGGGTGGTCAACCCGTCGGGCGGCCTGCTGTCCAAGGGCCACCCGCTGGGCGCCACCGGCCTGGCGCAATGCTACGAGATGGTCCAGCAGTTGCGCGGCACCGCCGACCAGCGCCAGGTCGAAGGCGCACGCCTGGCCCTGACGCACAACCTCGGCCTGGGCGGCGCCTGCGTGGTCACGCTGTACCAGAAGCACGCCTGAGCACACCCCGACACAGGAGCCCATCCATGATCGACAAGAAACATATCGGCCGGGTGATTGCGGACTTCCGCACCTCCGCGCCGGCCAGCCAGCTGCGCTTTTTCGCCAAGGCCACCGGCCAGACCGACCCGGTCTATATCGACGAGGCCGCCGCGCGCGACGCCGGCCACCCGGGCCTGCCGCTGCCGCCGACCTTCCTGTTCTCGCTCGAACTGACGCAGCCGCCCAGCGCCTGGCGCCAGGAACTCGGCATCCGGCCGGACCGCATCCTGCACGGCGAGCAGTCCTTCGACTACCACTGTATGGCCTATGCGGGCGACACGCTGCACTTCAAGACCACCATCACCGACATCTACGACAAGAAGGGGGGCGCGCTGGAGTTCGTGGTGCGCGAGACGCGCGTCGCCAACCAGGACGGCGAGCACGTGGCGGACCTGCGCAGCGTGCTGGTGCATCGCAACGGCTGAACCGGAGAACTCCCATGAGCAAACTGAGCTTCGACCAGGTCAAGGTGGGCGACACCCTGCCGCCGCTGACGCTGGAACCGATCAATCGCACCACGCTGGCGCTGTTTGCCGGCGCCTCGAACGATCACAACGCCATCCACATCGACACCGACTACGCCCGCAAGGCCGGCATGCCCGACGTGTTTGCCCACGGCATGCTGTCGATGGCCTACCTGGGCCGCCTGCTGACGCAGTGGGTGGACCAGCGCCAGCTGCGCCAGTTCGGCGTGCGCTTTGTCGGCATCACGCACCTGGGCCATCGCATCACCTGCACCGGCCGCGTGGTGGAGAAGCTGGAAGTCGACGGCGAGAAACGCGTCAGGCTGGAAATCCAGACCGCCAACCAGTATGGCGAAAGCAAGATCCTCGGCGACGCCATCGTTGCCCTGTAAATCCAATCAAGCACAAGGAGTCTGAAATGGGAGCACTTGAAGGCAAGGTGGCACTGGTCACCGGTTCGGGCCGCGGCATCGGCAACGCCATCGCCATGCGGCTGGCACGCGAAGGCGCACGCCTGGTCATCAATGACCTGGACGCCGAGCCGGCGCAACAGACCGTCGAAGAACTGAAGGCAATGGGCGTCGAAGCCGTGGCCTGCGTGGGCAACGTGTCCGCACCGGACTTTGCCGATCGCTTCATCAACACGGCGATGAGCAATTTCAAGTGCATCGACATCATCGTCAACAACGCCGGCTTCACCTGGGACGACGTGGTGCAAAAGATGAGCGACGAGCAGTGGTACGCCATTCTGGACTGCCATATGACCGCGCCCTTCCGCATCCTGCGCGCCGCCTACCCGCATATTAAGGCACTGGCCGCCGCCGACAAGGAAGCCGGCCGCGAGGTGTACCGCAAGATCGTCAATATCTCGTCGACCTCGGGCCTGAACGGCAATGCCGGCCAGATCAACTACTCCGGCGCCAAGGCCGGCGTGATCGGCATGACCCGCGCCATGGCGCGCGAGTGGGGCCGCTTCAACGTCAACGTGAATGCGGTGGCGTTCGGCCTGATCCACACCCGCATGACCTCGGCCGACGCCAAGGCCGGCGCCACGGTCAACATCGAAGGCCGTGAGATCCGCGTGGGCCTGAACCCGGAAGCGCTGAAGACGCACGCCCAGCGCAACCCGCTCGGCCGCGGGGGCACCCCGGAAGAAGCCGCGGGCGGCGTGTACCTGTTCTGCTCGCCGGATTCCAACTACATCACCGGCCAGGTGATCGCGGTCGCCGGCAACGTGCAGTAAATCCAGCCGCACCGAAGCGGGGGCTCGCATTGGCGAGCCCCCGTTTTTTTGCTTCGCCAACCGCCTCCCCACCTCAAGTCAATAGGGACTCTCCTCCAGCCATCATCCGTGCGGCACGGCAACACCCAGACCCCGATTCACTCCTTTTAGGAGGGGGCCTGACACCACGCACAAAGGTCTAATGGAACAGAGCCGGGCGTAGCAACCGGCCAGCGCCTTCCATAAAAACCGACAGGAGACGACTTAGCATGAAGAAATCGCTTATCACGCTGGCTGTACTTGGCGCGGCCGCAGGCAGCGCCAATGCACAGTCCGGCGTGACGCTGTATGGGGTCATCGACGGATCGATCGAGTATTTGACATCCTCCCGGTCCTCAGCCTTCGGCTGCCGCCTTACGGCGGAAAGGACGAGGATTCCTACGGCGCTACGTGATGCTCTACGTAGTCACTTCGGTGGGTTCCTGCTTCGTAGAGCGGCTTGACTACGCCGACTCTCCACAGGCTGCAACGCGGTGCCCCCGCGCCAAAATGTTGATCGCGCCGACCACGTCGGCGTGATTCGCATAGCCGCATGCCACACAGGCGAAGCTCGCCTGGCTCTGCCGGTTCTCGGCAGATACATGCCCGCAGCAAGGGCACGTGCGACTGGTGTGCTGTGGCGGCACAGCTATTAGCCAGCCGCCATTCCACGCTAGCTTGTATTCCAGTTGACGCCCGAACTCGTACCAACCCTGATCGAGGATGGCCTTGTTCAGGCCGGACTTGGCCCTGACGTTCTTGCCCGGTTGCCCGCTTGAACCGGCCGCTGACTTGGACATGTTCCGTACCTTCAGGTCCTCGATACACACCATCGCTTGATTTTCGCTGATCGTGGTCGTGGCTTTGTGCAGGTAGTCGAGGCGGGCGTTACCGATGCGTGCGTGGATACGCTGGATTCGGGCCTTGGACTTCTTCCAGTTGTTGCTGAATTTCGTCTTGCGGCTCATCGCCCGCTGCGCACGGCGCAGTCTGGCTTCGTGCTTCCTAAAGCTGTTGAGCGGCGCGAGGAAAGTGCCATCGCTCATGGTGGCAAAGCGAGCGATGCCCATGTCGATGCCGATGGCGCTGGTGGCTTTCGGCACAGGTCGCTCGACCTTCCGCTCAGTCTGGATCGAAACAAACCACTTGCCGCCCGAAAGACTGACGCAGGCATTGCGTACCTCACCGAGTACGTCGCGGCTGTTCCTGTATCGCAGCCAGCCCAGCTTGGGCAAAAAGATACGCGAGTTGGTCTGATCAAGCTTGATTTGCTTCTGGTCGGGATAGCGGAAACTGTCGCCCAGACCCTTCTTCTTGAAACGCGGGAAGTCGGCCCGTTTTGCGAAGAAATTTGTGTAGGCCCGCTCCAAGTCCTTGAGCGTCTGTTGAAGAGGATGGACTGGTGCATCGGCCAGCCATGCTGTTTCCGTGCTGTTGCGCCACTCCGTGAGTTGCTTACACAGACCGGCATAGCTGAGCTTCTTTTCGCCTTGATCGTAACGCTGTTTCTGCAACGCCAGCGCCTTGTTATAGACGAACCGGCACGATCCGGCATAACGGCGCATGTTGCGCTGCTGCTCGCCGTTCGGCATCAATTCGTATTTGAAGGCTTGAAGACGCTGCATGGCCCAATCATACTCTTGGCCTATGAGCGACGACAATGACATTCGGCAGAGGACCTGCGCGACATATTTACCGGCGTTTGCGCAGATTTCGAAGCTGAACTGGTGGAGTTCGATGGGGAGGACGATCACGTTCACCTTCTTGTGAACTACCCGCCAAAGGTCGCGGTGTCCGCACTGGTAAACAGCTTGAAAGGGGTATCCAGCCGTATGATCCGAAAGAAGAACTACCCGAGCATCAGCAAGAAGCTATGGGGCGGTGCGCTGTGGTCGCCGTCTTACTTCGCAGGGAACTGCGGCGGTGCGCCCATCGAGATCATCCGCCAATACATTGAGCAACAACAGACGCCGCATTAGCCCCCGAAAGGACGCCGACGGCGTCCGCGCTATCCTTCTCCGGCCTAAAGGCCGAGGCTTGCCGCGCACCTGGTCAATTGGCTCGACGGCTGGGACGACAGCGCCCGCCAGTTCGCGAGATTGACCTCGCCGTCCAGGGACAGTACCAAGCGGCTGGACAGCTGCCACTGCACGATATCGTCCCAGCGCGCGGCCACTTCGTATTTCTCAACGCCGTGGCCGTTGTCGCGGCCATAGCCGCCCTGCATCGAGAAGGTTGCCGCGCCGGCGGCGGCCGGCAGCACGCACAGGCAGACAGCAAAGGAAACGGCGGTCGCAAGGTGCGCCAGCCGGGTTGATGGGGTTGCGTTCTTCACTGACATCCGTGGGTTTCGGGCAGCGTCGAGGTGTATCGCGGCGCTGCCACTTTATTTTGATCACGGCGCTCGAAGATAGCAGCCCTTCAAATTTGCGGAAGCCTGCCGGAAGCGAACACAGTGTTCCAATGCCGGAACAATGCGGCATCACAGCCAAAGCATTGGCCAAGCAACAGACAATTGTCGAAACTTGGTAGTACGCGGCTATCACAAGGCCGTCCACAAGCGGAAGGAGGCCATCATGCGCGCCTGCCGACAAGCCCGCCCTGCCGCCAGGGCAGCAGCAGTCTGGCTGCTGGTGACGGCCATGGCCACCGCGGCCTGGCTGCTGCCGCGCATCGCGCAGCCTCCGCAATACCATCGTTATGCCGACCCTTATGTCTGCTTCGGCACGCCCCACTGCCTCGACATCGGCTCCAATCTGCTGTTCCTGCTCGCGGGCGCGGCCGGCCTGCGCTATCTGGGCACCACGGCTGCCAGCCGCGCCTTCATCGCGCCGGCCGAGGCCTGGCCTTACCGGCTGCTTTTCTTTGCCGTCTTCCTGGTTGGCCTGGGCTCCGCCTATTACCACCTTGCACCGGACAACCAGCGGCTGGTGTGGGACAGGGCCCCGCTGGCGCTCGCGCTGATGTCCTGGCTGGGCGCCAACCTGTGCGAGCGGGTCAGCCTGAAGGCCGGCTTGCGGCTGCTGCCGCTGCTGCTGATCGCGGGGCCGGCCAGCGTCGGCTACTGGGCATGGAGCGAAGCCCGAGGCATCGGAGACCTGCGCCCTTATCTCCTGGTTCAGGCGTGGGCCATGCTGGTGGTGCCGCTGCTGCTCTGCCTCTATGCGCCGCGCTACACTGGCGACTGGGATGTGCTGGCCATCACCGGCTGCTATGTGCTGGCCCTGGCTTGCGATGTGCTGGATCACCAGATCGCCGCGCTCACCGGGCTGGTCAGCGGGCACACGCTCAAGCACGTGTTCGCAGCGCTGGCCGTCTATGGCGTCCTGCTTCGGCTGAAGCGGCGCCGCATCGTGGAGGAAGGAACATGACCGTGCCCCAAGCGGGTGGCCACGCTCGCGAGCCCCGCGTGCCCTCTGCCCTGGGCGTCGACGTACGGCCGCGCGAAGTGTGGGCATGGGCCATGTACGACTTTGCCAATTCGGGCTACACCACGGTGGTCATCACCGCGCTGTTCAATGCCTACTTCGTCGCCGTGGTGGCCGGCAACGCGCCCTGGGCCACGCTGGCGTGGACCGCGGCGCTTTCCCTCTCCTATGCGCTGGTGGTGCTCAGCGCGCCGCTGGTCGGCGCCTACGCCGACCTGCGCGCAGCCAAGAAGCCACTGCTTGCGGTGACGACGGCGGGTTGCGTGGTGTTCACCGCACTGCTCTATTTTGCGCAGCCCGGCACCCTTGGCATCGCCCCATCCTGTGCGTGGTCCTGTCCAACTTCTTCTTCGGCAGCGGCGAAAACCTGATCGCCGCCTTCCTGCCATCGCTCTCCACCACCCGCGCCCTGGGCAGGGTATCGGGCTGGGGCTGGAGCCTTGGCTATATCGGTGGCCTGTCCACGCTGGGCGCCTGCCTGCTCTATGTCAACTGGGCCAGCGCGCGCGGCCAGGTCGCCAGCCAGTTCGTTCCCGTCACCATGCTGATCACGGCAGCCATCTTTGCCGTGGCGAGCCTGCCGACCTTCCTGCTGCTGCGCGACCGCGGCGCGCCACAGGTCGCCGCGGCCGCGCCGGCTGGCGAACGGGCCATCGGCACGGCCTGGGCCAGGGTATGGCAACGCCTGGGCCAGCTGCGCCAGTTCAAGGACCTGCGCCGCTTCCTGCTGTGCACCCTGTTCTACCAGGCCGGCATCCAGGCGGTGATCACGCTGACCGCCATCTACGCCAACCAGGCCATGGGCTTCACCATGCGGCAGACCCTGACCCTGGTGCTGGTGGTCAATCTGACGGCAGCGGCCGGCGCCTTCCTGTTCGGCCATGTGCAGGACCGCATCGGCCACGTGCGCGCCATTGCCCTGACGCTGCTGGGCTGGATCCTGACCATCATGCTGGCGCGCGCCGCGCGCGAAGCGCCGCTGTTCTGGCTGGCCGCCAATGTGGCCGGCCTGTGCCTGGGCGCCGCCCAGTCCGCCGGACGGGCCATGGTGGGGCTGCTGGCTCCGCCCTCGCGCGCGGCCGAGTTCTTCGGGCTCTGGGGCCTGGCGGTCAAGCTGGCCTCGATCGCCGGGCCACTGACCTATGGCATGGCAAGCTGGCTGACGGGCGGCGATCACCGGCAGGCGCTGCTGGTCACCGGCAGCTACTTCGTGGTCGGGCTGGGCCTGCTGTGCGGCGTCAACACCGTGCGGGGCCGGCGGGCAGCCTTGCGCGCTGAGCGAATGGTCGGGCTGGAGACCGGGTACGGCGCCGCTGCCGGCCCCGCTTGCCATTAGCAGCACGGACGGCAGACTAGAATGAAACTGCCCTTTGGCGATTGGATCGCTCTTTCGGCTTCCGGACGCTGAAGCTCTGGCGACAGCCCATGCCAGCAAACCTCACTCCAGAGTACAAGCAGGCCGAACAAGCCTATCGGCTGGCACGCCAGCCGCGCGAGCAGCTCGAATGCCTGAAGGAGATGCTCCGTGTCATCCCGAAACACAAGGGGACGGAGCGTCTGCAGGCCGATATCAAGTCGCGGATCAGGGAACTCACCCAGGCATCCGCGGGCCACGGGAAGGCCGCTCACAGAGGGCCGGCACATGCGGTGCATCCAGAAGGCGCGGCGCAGCTCTGTCTGATCGGCCCGCCCGGCGCGGGAAAATCCAGCCTGCACGCAAGGCTGACAGGATCGGGCAACGAGGTCGGGCCCTACCCCCACCCTACGCAGTTTCCGATTCCCGCCATGTTGCCGTTCGACGACATTGCTTTTCAGCTGGTGGATCTGCCACCTGTATCAGTCGAATTCATGCAACCCGGGCTCACCGACATATTGCGGGCGGCAGACGGCGTACTGCTCGTGGTCGATCTGAGCGCGCCAGACTGTACAGAACAGTTGGCGCTGATTCTGCGGCGCCTCGCCGAGGCAAAGATCATCCTGTCGGAGCGCTGGCCGGGTCAGGCTGACAGCCCTGGGGCGACGGCGGAAGCGGCGGCTGACCCGTTCAGTGTTCACCTCCCTGCGCTGCTGCTGGCCAACAAGACTGATCTCGCCAAGCCGGAAGACGCGGCCGTGCTCGAAGACCTGCTCGGTGTACATTTTCCGGCGCTCGCAACCTCGGCAACCGGCGGGCGCGGACTGGCCGAGGTCGGTCCGTTCCTTTTCAGGGCTCTGGGCATCGTGCGTGTCTACACCAAGGCACCCGGGAAACCCGTCGACCAGCGTCGGCCTTTTACGATGCGCCGCGGCGACACCGTGCTGGATGTCGCCCTGCAGGTGCACCCTGATCTCGCGCGTACGTTCAAGTTCGCCCGCATTTGGGGGAGTGGCAAGTTCAGCGGCCAGCAGGTGGGCGCCGATCATCCGGTAGCCGATCGAGACGTGGTGGAACTGCATTCGCAGGCGCATGGCTGATCAAAGCCATGGCCGCAGGGAGTTCGTTGATGGCCCGGCCCACGGGGCCCTGGGGACAGGTCGCAGCAGGGGGGCGCCGATGACATAGACTGAAAGACCTGCGGCCGGTTGTTCCCGCATGACTGCCGTGCCGATTTGCGGAGCAATTTCTTGCACGGAGGTATGCCATGACTACATACGTCATCCTCAGCCGTCTCGCTCCTGACGCGTTCACGGACCCCAGGGACATGAAGAAACTCGCCGCCACGGTGGCCGAGAAAATCAAGGCCGAATGCCCTGCAGTCACCTGGAAGGACAGCTATCTGACACTCGGGCGCTTTGACGTCGTGGACATTGTCGAGACGGACGACCTGAAGCAACTCGAGCGGGCGGCGTTGATCATCCGGGGCTACGGACACGCCGCGACCGAGACGCTGCAAGCGACGCCGTGGGACAAGTTCATCGCGGCCCTGTAGCGCAGCTCGCTGGACCAGGCTGCTCGCGCGGCGGCACAGCCAGATTCAGGTTGACCTGACCGTCGGCTGCCCTATACTTAAAGTGCTGACTGAGACACGCTTGAGTAAAGTGAAGGTAGGTCAGCGAAACGATCATGTTTCCTGGATGATCTGCCAGATGAAGCGTGATCGTGCAGGCCACATATGCCTGCAGGTCCGGACCGGATCATAAGTTGCTGACCCGGTTCGGACGCACCCGATTGTTGGAAGCACTGAGCACCTGTAGAAGGTGCTCTTTTTATTTGTGGCTCCTTTTATTTGTGGCGTATCAGGGCGACGTTGACCACTCGCCTCGCGGGCCTCGCTGGTGACATGCCGGCAGGCACTGTAACTTGCATTGCCCCGGGCAGTTTTTTTTGCCACAGTCGCCTTAACCGATCGCAGTCCCTGGTCGGCAAACCGTCCGGCAATGCAAAACTGGACGGATCGGATCAGAGCGGTAGCGGATCCGAACTGAAACAAGGAGTCGCATGCGCGCTCGCTCACGCCCTCCGAACGCCGGCTACCGCTGGCTGTGGCAGCTGTCTGCAGCCGGCTGGGGGCACTGCGGCCTGGCCTATGTCAGCGGCGCGCTGCTTGCACCGCGCTGGTGGCCCGCAAGGGAGGCTATGCCCCTGCGGGACCGGTACTCTTCGCGGCGCACGGCGCTGGTGCTGTACACCTTCGCCTATCGTGGCGGTGGGGCACCCCCCGGCACCACGCCACCGCGCGATGGCTTTACCTGGCGATACCAGTACTGGTCACCAGGGGTTGGGGTGGCCTGATGCCGGAAACCCGCCACGCGCTTGCCGGGCGCCCTGTTCTGCGCCACAGTTGTCCCACCGGCCCAGGCTGGAGACCAGGATGACAAACCGGCTCGCCACAGAAACCTCGCCTTACCTCCGGCAACACGCGGATAATCCGGTCGACTGGTATCCCTGGTGCGAAGAGGCGTTTCGCCGTGCGCGCGACGACGACAAGCCGGTCCTGCTTTCGGTCGGCTACGCGACCTGCCATTGGTGCCACGTGATGGCGCACGAATCGTTCGAGAATCCCCGGATCGCCGCCCTGATGAACGAGCGGTTCATCAGCATCAAGGTCGACCGGCAGGAGCGTCCCGACCTCGACGACATTTACCAGAAAGTCCCCCAGTTGATGGGACAGGGCGGCGGCTGGCCGCTGACGGTATTCCTGACGCCGCAAGGAGAGCCTTTCTACGGTGGCACCTACTTTCCGCCGGATGACCGCTACGGCCGCCCTGGGCTCCCGCGCGTGCTGCTGAGCCTGAGCGAAGCCTGGAGGCATCGCCGCCAGGAACTGCGCGACACCATCGAGCAGTTTCAGCGGGGGTTCCGGCACCTGGACGAAGGGGTCCTGAGCCGTGAAGACGCGGAACAGGCCGCGGAAGTCCAGGACCTGCCCGCGCAGACAGCCCTCGCCCTCGCGCGCAATACGGACCCGACCCATGGCGGCCTGGGCGGAGCGCCCAAGTTTCCCAACGCAAGCGCGTACGACCTCGTGCTGCGCATCTGTCAGCGAACGCATGAACCCGCGCTGCTTGATGCGCTGGAGCGCACGCTCGACGGCATGGCGGCCGGCGGCATCCATGATCAGCTCGGCGGTGGGTTTTCCCGCTACAGTGTCGACGAACGCTGGGCCGTGCCCCACTTCGAAAAGATGCTTTACGATAACGGCCAGCTCGTCACACTCTACGCCAACGCCTATCGCCTGACCGGAAAGCAAGCCTGGCGCCGCGTATTCGAGGGAACGATCGCGTACATTCTGCGAGACATGACGCACCCCGACGGCGGCTTCCATGCCGGCGAAGATGCCGACAGCGAAGGCGAGGAAGGCCGCTTTTATGTCTGGACAGCGGCCGAGGTAAAGGCAGTCCTGGGCGAATCAGAGGGGGCCCTGGCGTGTCGCGCCTACGGCGTGACCGAAGGCGGGAACTTTGAGCCCGGCAGATCGGTGCTCCACCGTGCCGTCACGCTGACTCCTCTGGAGGAGGCACGGCTGGAAGGCTGGCGCGAGCGGCTGTTGGCAGCACGCGCCCGGCGCGTGCGCCCCGGCCGCGACGACAACATTCTCGCCGGGTGGAACGGTCTCATGATCCAGGGACTCTGCGCGGCTTACCAGGCAACGGGCAACCCCGCACACCTCGCCGCCGCAAGGCGTGCCGCCAGCTTTGTCCAGGACAAGCTCACCATGCCGGACGGCGGTGTGTATCGGTACTGGAAGAACGGCACAGTCAAGGTGCCAGGGTTCCTGGAAGACTATGCCTTCCTGGCCAACGCGCTGATCGACCTCTACGAATCCTGCTTCGACAGGAGATACCTCGATCGCGCCGCCGAACTCGTGACGCTCATCATCGACAGGTTCCGGGGCGACGGGCTGTATTTCACGCCCAATGATGGCGAGCCATTGATACACAGGCCCCGCGCTCCGTACGACGGCGCCTGGCCGTCTGGCATTTCAGCCAGCGTGTTCGCCTTCCTGCGCTTGCATGAACTCACCGGCGAGGATCGCTATCGTGACCTCGCCGAGCACGAATTCCAGCGTTACCGTGCTGCCGCCACCGCGGCCCCGGCCGGCTTCGTGCACCTCCTGGCCGCCGCGGACTTCGCGCAGCGCGGCGCGTTCGGGATCATTCTTGCCGGCGACAAGGCGGCGGCCGCCGCCTTGGTGGAAAGCGTTCACCGCACCTATCTTCCGGCACGCGTGCTGGCATTCGCCGAAGACGTTCCCGTCGGCCAGGGGCGGCTCCCGGTCGACGGCCGGCCGGCAGCCTACGTGTGCCGACATCGCACCTGTACCGCGCCCGTGACCAGCGGCCAGGCGCTCCTTGAACGCTGCGTGGGGTGACGGTGAGCCCTTTCGATCAGGACAGGCCAGATGCGTCCTGCCCGATACGCGATGTCGCTGTCAGCCGCTCCAGTGCCGCATCGATGGCACCCAGGGATTCATTCAGACCGGCCGCGTGTGCCTCGTCCCTGAGCAGCCGTAGCCGGGCCCAAAGCGGCGGCGTGCTCGCACCACCCTCTTCCCGTCCGGCGCAGATCAAGGCGCGACCCCTGCGGATCAGGAAGTCTCCCCAGGGGCACGGCTCAGGCCGCATGTAATCCTGCAGCGCTGCCAGGTAGCGTTCGGCTTCCTGCCACCGGCGCGCCGCCAGTGAAACGTCGATCGCAGCTTCGAGCAGATCGACGTGGCAATGGCTCACGCAGCCCTGGGCCAGCATGGCCTCGCCCTGGCGCAGGGCGTCGAGCTGCTTGTCCGGATCGCGCGTGGTGCGCGCGAGGAACGCGAGCACGGTTGGCCCTGAATACCGCACGCCGCTGGCGTGGCTCAGCTGCAGTGCCTCGTCGAGCAGGGACTCCGCCTCCTGCACCTGGCCGAGCGCGCCGATGGCCAGGCCAAGCCGGGCCAGCGCTTCCGCCTCGAAGCGCCGGGCCTCCAACCGGCGCGTCAGTGCCAGTGCCAGCCGCGCGTGCGCTTCGGCACGCGGCCAGTCGCCGGCGAGCTGTGCGGTCGATGTCATCACGTCGTAGGCGAGCATCTCGCTGCGCGCATCGCTGATGCGCCGCGCCAGGCGCAGTCCTTCCTCGCAGCTGGCCTGCGCGGCCGCAAGTTCGTTGCGGAACAGTTCCACCGCGCCCACCATCGGCAGGTTGGCACATTCGATGCGGATGAAGCCGTGTGCCCGCGCCAGCTCGACGCAGCGGACAAAATGCGCATGCGCGGTCAGCATGCGGCCCTGCTGGTAGTACGCATCACCGAGGCCGCCCAGCGCACGCGCCTCGCCCAGCACCGATCCGCCCGCCCTCGCATGGCCGAGGGCGCGCTGGTGGGCGGCGAGGCACTCTTCCATGTCGCCCTTCGGGAAATAGAGATTGCCGCGCAGTGATTCGATCTCGGCCAGGCGCTCGTGCTGGCCCGGCGCGGCAGCGGCCTGCTCCGCCTCGCGCAGCGCCGCCAGGGCTTCGTCATAGCGGTCGAGCAGGCGCAAGGCGGCCGCCGTGCCAAGCCACACCCGGGCCCGCTGTGCCGCATCGCTCGCCAGCAATTGCGCTTGCCGGAAAGCCTGCAGCGATTGCGTCGGCAGGCCAAGGTCAAGTGCCAGCTCGCCGTGCAGGCAGGCAAGCGTGTGCCTGCAGGCGTCGCCGCTATCCAGGCGCTGCGCACGCTCGACCAGGCGCAATGCGCGCTCGCCGCGGAAGTGCGCCGCCTCATGCCGCGCCGCGGCGGCATAGGCTTCGGGCGCGCCGGGATCGCCTGCGGCATCCAGGTGCTCGGCCATCAGCGCCGGGTCCCGGCCTTCATACCAGGCGGCCGCGCGCCGGTGCAGATTCTGTCGCCGCGACTTGAGCAGCGACGCGTACACCGCCTCATGGATCAGCGCGTGCATGAACAGATAGTCTTCGCCTTCCGGCCGGGCCATGGCCTCTTGTACCAGGCGCTCGCAAGCGTACGCGGGATCCTCGAGCAAACGCCGCAGTGCGGCCGGGCCAAAGCGCTGGCCCAGTACGGCAGCGGCCTGCAGCGCCTGGCGGTCGGCGGTAGAGAACCGGTCCATCCGCGCCAGCACAATGCTCTGCAGCGTCCCGGGCAACTCGTCCGCGCCCGCCTCCGCGCCGCGCAGCAACTGGTCGAGAAACAGCGGATTGCCCTCGGCCCGGCGAATGCAGGTAGCGGCCACGGCAGGATCGACCTGCCGATGGCAGGCTGCCAGTTCGTGCGCCTCGGCATCGTCGAGCGGCCCGAGGTCGATGGTGGTCAGCGATGCCCCCTGGCTGCTCGCCCGCCAGGCCACATCGAGCGGGTCATGCTCGGGACGTACGGTCAGCACCAGGATCAGCGCATGGCTGCGGGTTGCCGCGGCCAGCTGCGCCAGGCAATCGAGCACCGTGCGCTCGGCCCAGTGGACGTCGTCGACCACGATCAATTGCGCGCGCACCGCACTGCGGCGGGTGGCCAGCGTCACCATCAATCGCTGTGCGCCGCGTTGCCGGCTGGCGGCGTCCATCGCGGCCAGTGCGGCGGCCTGCTCCCGGGACTGGGGCTGCTCGAACATGTCGCGGGCGAACACAAGCTCATCCTCGCCGAGTTGCCAGGCCGCGAGCGCTTGCGCGATGACCGCGCCTGTCGCTTCTTCGGCGGCGGCGCCACCCGCGCCCGTGCGAGGCGCGACGCCCAACAGACTGCGCGCGAGCAAGCACAAGGGATCGCCGCCGCTGCCGGCGCCGAAGTCGAGCACCAGCGCCCGGTGTGCCTCCAGGCCATGCTCGCGCGCCAGCGCGACGAAGCGGTCGGCGAGCCGGCTTTTGCCGATGCCGGCCTCGCCACGGATCAGCACGACCCGGCCATGGTCGGAACGCAGGCAGCTGTCGGCAACGCCGGCGAGCTGGGCCAGCTCCGCTTGCCGCCCGACGAAGGCGTGCTGCGCCGGCGCCTGTTCCACCCCGAGAAAGCGCCGCACGCGCCAGAGCGGAATCGGTTCGGCCGCTCCGGGGAGCACGGCGTGCGCCACGCAGTCCGCTTCCAGGCGTCCGGGCAGCGCCTGGTAGACCCGATTCGACACCATGGTTGCGCCAGGCTCGGCCCGCTCCATCGCCTGCGAGGCCACGCTAACCGGCCCGCCGGTCAGCGTCATGCCGCTTTCGCCGCAGGCGGCCAGCACCTGGCCGCTGGCCAGGCCTACGCGCGCCAGCAGCCTGGCGTTGGCGGATTCCGCCAGCCGCGCCAGACCGGCATGCAGCGCCCCGGCGGTATGCAGGGCGCGCTCGGCGTCGTTCCCATGCGCCACCGGAACGCCAAACACGATGGTCAGCCGGGTGCCGATTTCATCGGTGATATGACCGCCGCAGGCGCTGGCCAATGCCCTGGCATGCTGGCGCCAGCGCGCAAGGGCAGCGTGCAATGGCTCGGGCTCCAGGCCAACGCTGCTATCGTCCAGGCTGGCTATCAGGACCACTGCGTGGCGCAACTGCGGCTCGGCAGCGATTACGGCGGACGCAGGTGGCACCGCGGCACCGTCGTCACCAGCCGGCATGCCAGCCACCGGCTCGCGACGGGCCCGCAGCATTGCCTGGTACAGCGCCTCGGTCTCGGGCTCGGGCGATACCCCGAGTTCGCGTTGCAGCGCCGCCCGGCACAAGCGGTATTGCTTGAGCGCCAGCGCCTGCCTGCCCTGGCGTTCATACAGCCGGATCAGCGCCCGGTGCACGCTTTCCTGCAGCGGATCGAGCGCAAGCAGGCGGGTGGCACTGGCGATGGCCTGCTCCGTCTCGCCGGCCTGTTCATGGTGCGCCAGCAACCTGGCCATAACCGCCAACACCACGCCGCGCAGACGTTCGCGTTCGATCGCCAGCCAGTGGTCGAACGCCGGCGCGGCGGCATGAAAGCCCTCCAGCAAGTCACCCCGGTACAGCACCGCGGCGCGCGCCAGCGACGCGGGCGTGGCTTCACGGGCAAACTGCTCGAACTCGCACACGTCGACCTCGATTTCGCCGAGCGTCACGCTGTCGCCTTCTGCCAGCACCACGTGCTGGCCAGCCTCTTCCAGCGCGCGCCGCGCCGCACTGAGCGCCTGGCGCAGGCTGCTGCGCGCCTGCTCGGCATTGCTTTCGGCCCAGCACAGTGCGGCCAGCTTGTCGCGCGGCTGGGCGCGCCCTTGTGCCAGCGCGAGATAGGCCAGCACTGCGCGCGCCTTGCGGGCAGTCAGCGGAATCGGCGTTCCGTCTGCGGAACTCAGCTGGAAGCCGCCGAACAGGTCAAGACGGGCGCGGGCCATGATTTGGAATCCTGAAAGCCCATCCTTTATAGGCGACGGCACAGCATCACGCGCGCCTCGCCGGCGCAAAGATATGAAGCCGGTACTTCCCGGCCTGCCGCTATTTTCACGCTTCTTTCACGCTGGATTGCCGGGCCCGTTCACGCCCGCTGCCTAGTATGACCACAACCCCGGGCCGCGTGGCTCCGACATAGCGGACGAACAGGGGCTGCCATCGAGCGAGGCAAGGGCTGCCTCGGTCACACTGGAAGGATTGCGTCATGACACATACTGACTCGCGCGGTGTTTCGGTCTCGAGCACCAACACCAACTCGCTGGAGCGCTTCGAAGCCGCCCTGGAATTGCTGCATGGCTACTACGGCGACCCGCTCACGGTGATCGACCATGCCCTGGCCGACGATCCGGGCTTCGTGATGGGCCATGCCTTGCGCGCGGGGATGATGATCACGGCTGGCGACGGCGCCGTGGAGCCGATGCTCAGGCAGAGCGTCGAGGCAGGCGAAGCGCGGTCCGCCAGCGCCAACGAGCGCGAGCGCCGGCATATCGCGGCGGCACGCGCCTGGCTGGACGGCCACTTCGCGCGCTCGATCCAGCTGTACGGTGACATCGTGGTCGACTATCCGCGTGACAGCCTAGCGCTGCAGATCGCCCATATCGGCGACTTCCTGCTCGGGCAGTCCACCCTGCTGCGCGACCGCATCGCCCAGGTGCTGCCGCACTGGAATACGCGCGTACCCGGCTTCGGCTATGTCCTTGGCATGCATGCGTTCGGTCTTGAGGAAACGAACTTGTATGAGCAAGCCGAGGAACGCGGCCGCTTCGCGCTGGAACTGAATCCGCGCGATCCCTGGGCTATTCATGCGGTCGCCCACGTGATGGAAATGCAGGGCCGCCAGGATGAAGGCATCGACTGGCTGAGCGGGCGTGCTGCCGACTGGTCGCAGGACAATATGATGGCCGTGCACAACTGGTGGCACCTGGCGCTGTTCCATCTCGAACTCGGCCATACCAGGCAGGTACTGGACATCTACGACGCGCACATCCGCGAGCACCACTCCGCGGTGGCGCTGGAGCTGATCGATGCCTGCGCCATGCTGTGGCGCCTGCACCTGCGCGGCATCGACGTGGGCGCGCGCTGGAACGAAGTCGCCGACACCTGGCAGGCGCGCGGCGCCGAAGGCTACTACGCCTTCAACGATACCCACGCCGCCATGTCCTATCTTTGCGCCGGGCGCGACTGTGCACTGGATGGCCTGCTTGCCGGCATGCGCGCGGCGGCAGGTGGCAGTGGCTCCAACGCGATGATGACCCGCGAGGTCGGCCTTCCGGTGACCGAAGCCCTGCTCTCTTTCTCGCGGCAAGACTACGACCACGCCATCGGTTTGCTGCTGCCGGTACGCCAGATCGCGCATCGCTTCGGCGGCAGCCACGCCCAGCGCGATCTCATCAACCTGACGCTGATCGAGGCGGCGTTGCGAGGCCAACGCGCCAACCTGGCCTGCGCGCTCGCAGCCGAGCGCATGGAGCTCAAGCCGATGAACCCCAGCCTGAGCAAGCTGGTGCAGCGCGCTTCAGCGCTCCAGCGCGAAGCGGCGGACGGCCACGGGGAGGCGGTCGCGGCGAAGGTGGCGTGACGCAAGCCGGCTGGCCACGTGCCAAGCCCAGGCCTTTGTCGCCGGCACCTGGGCCGGCCGACAATGGCCCATGAGCGGATAAAAAAAATGAGGACGCTTGCCTTGGCTCATGCCGAGCCCAGGCAAGCCGCCCCAAAGCGCTCCCTCGATCGTCAGGGCGCCATCAGCGCAGGTTGCTGCGCTCGGTCGGCGTCAACTGGCTCAGTTGCGCCTCGCTCAACGCTGGCGGCCGAGGCGATCGCGCAGCGGCCCTCGAACCAGCTCGGCCTCTATAACGAGGCGGCCACCAGCCATCGCATGGGCAACAACCCCTTTGGCACGTCGGTGAATCCGCAGCGCCCGGCCAGTCCGGCGCCGGGGGCGCCGGTCATTCCGCGCGCGCAGCCTTGAGTGGTTGGCGGCAACGGCGGCGCAGCGCGCCTCAGCGGCCCATGCGCGCGTCGTAGCTGCGCGAGATGCGCTCTAGCAGGCGGGGATCCGACGGGTCGGTGCCGTCGAACTGCACCCGCACCGTGCCGTCGGCCTGGCGGCGCACGCTGGCCCTCACCGGCAGGTTGTTGCGGGTTCCTTCCACCGTGCCGGCCACGGCATCCTCCGTGTTGATCGCCACGCCCTGGTCGCGCATGGCGCCGGCGGCCGCGGCGAAGGCGCGGTCGTAGCGGCTGGGCTGCAGGCCCGGGTAGGTGGTCGGAACCACCTCGGCAGGGTAAGGGTAGGGATAGCATGCCGTCAGCACCGGCACTGCGGCGAACACGGCAACGCCCGCCAGGATCCGGAGCCCATGCTTCATGGCGTCACCTTGCTCCAGCCAGGGCCGGGATCGAAGGTCTTGATCGCCGCGGCCTTGCCGGCACTGTCGGTGCCCAGGTCGCGTTCATAGACCTGGCCATCGTGGCTGACCATGAAGCTCTTCACGCCGGTATCGCCATACCGCACCGGCCAGGCCAGCACGGCGAAGCCGCCGAACAGCTTGCCATTGACGACATAGTTGTACGCGCCGCCGGGTGCGGTGGGCCCCTGCGCGGTCAGCAGCTTGTAGTGATAGCCGTAGTAGCCGCCCTGCCCCGGGTTGCGCTTGCCGGCGGTCAGGAATGCGGCCCCGAGCGGGCTGGGCGGCTTGCCCTCCGATGTCGGCCAGTACAGCCCGTCCTGCTTGCCCGGCGTACTCGCAAGCTTGCCTGCGTAGGCCAGCAGGCCGTCGCCGTCATGATCGGTCCGGGCGTATTCGCGCTGGGCGTCATAGACCGCGAGCATGGCCTGGATCACCGCGAGTTCATTGCGGCCGATGCGGCGTATGCGCATCTCGTCGACCCCGGCACGCGTATCGAACTGCCAGCCCTTCGATGTCTTCACCAGTGGCACTGGCAGGGTCCAGCCGTCATTGCCTACGGCGATGCGGGCATGGCTGCCCTCTGGCTGGACCGCATGCGAGATCCGCCAGGCCTCGAGAAAGCGGTACCGGATGTCGGCGCCGACTGGCGGGATCAGGTCGTGGATCCTGGCGCCCAGCAGCACCTTCATGGCATCGTCGTCGCTGATGGCGACCGCCTCGCCAAAGGCGTTCATGGCGGCCTCGGGGGTTTTGAAGGACTTCTGCGCGTGCGCGGCGTGCATGCCGGCAACGGTCAGCGCGAGCGCAAACGCCAGCGCGCAGGCCAGGCGGCCAGGCAGGGATCGGGCAAGGCTTAGTGGTGACGTCATGATCGAGGCTCCCTGGTCCGCTAGCGCCTGCCACCGCGTCCGCCGCCGCCACCACGGCCCCCGCCGCCGCTGAAGCCGCCGCCGCCACGGCCCCCGCCGCCGCCGCTGAAGCCGCCGCCTGCGTGGCCTCCGGCCGACTGCATGCTGGAGCGTCCGCGATCAAAGTCGCGCTGCGACGCCGCGCCGCCGCCCACGCCCTGGAATGCGTTGTCCCGCCCGCCACCGCCGCCGCGGTCGGCTACGGTGGTGGCCCGTTCACCGCCGCCCCGTGACCGGTCGGCAGCCCCTGCGCGGTCCGATACATCGGCCCGGTCAGAGACCCCGGCCCGATCACTGCCCCGTTCGCCAGCGCGATCACCGACCCGGTCTCCGGCGCGGTCTCCCGCCCGATCACCCGCCCTTTCTCCGGCCCGGTCTCCGGCACCCGCCCGGTCCTGCCCGCCGGCCCGGTCGCGCGCCGCGCGGTCGGACACGCCGGCGCCACCCTCGCGACCCCGGAACTCATTGCGCCGGTCCCCGCCTGGCACATCGCGGGAGAATTTCTCGCGGGTGGCATTGTCGCGGTAGGCCACGCCCTGCCGGTGACCGGCGTCGTGCTGCCAGCGCCCGCCGCTCTGCACCTTGGTGCGGTCAAAGTTGCGGTCGATATTGGTGGCCCGGTTGACGTTGACGTTCACGTCGCCGCCGCCCCAGTTGCAGTTGCCGAAGATCGCCCCGGCGGCGGCCAGCCCGACGCCCCAGGCAAAGCCCGTGGCCAGCGCGGCGCCCGGGTAATAGGCGGGATAAGGCGGCCAGTAGTACGGCGGGTAGGACGGATAACCCCAGGAACCGTAGACCACGGTGGGGTTGTAGGCCGGGACGTAGATGACCTGCGGGTCGGCCGGTTCGATGCGCACCACGGTCTGCACGCCTAGCGCCGCAGTGGTCGCGGGCTCGACAATGACGTTCTGCTGTTCGGTGCTCTTGAGGTTGCCGGATTGCTGGGCCTTGTTGCGCAGCCGCTGGACCGCGGCCAGCACGTCTTTCTCCTGGGCCAGGAAGGCATCGCCCAGCTTCTGGGTCCAGTCGAGCTTGTCGTTCATCGGCTCAAGGACCTGCGGGAAGGCCACCAGCGACTTCACGCTGACATCCCAGGGCTGGTCGGCCACGGCCTTGACCGCGGCGTCGCCCTTGACCTTGGGGTTGGCCTTGACCCAGCGCGCCGCGTGCACGATCTCCAGCGGATAGGTGGAGGCCATCAGCACCTGCGACAACACGGAATCGGGATAGAGCGCGATCGGCGCGACCAGCGCCTCAAGCTCCTCGGCCTTGAAGGTGGGTGGCGGCTTCGGTGCGTCTTGGGCAGCGGCGCCGCCCGCTGCTGCCGCCAGCGCGACAAACAGCCACGCACAGCCGGACTGAAGCAGCCGCCTGACCAGAAAGGCCATGTTCCCTCCTCGCAACTGGTGACGGAGCCATCCGAGGCGTACCGGGGCAGCGCACCGGGCCGGAGGAAGTTCTCCTGCCGCGTGCCATTGCCAGACGACATACGGAGCGGATATTGCTCCATACGCGCTACGAAGGTAGTACGGAACACATTGAAATTCAACCGAATTCCGGTCGCCGTCCGGCAGGCCAGCCGGCAAGGGTTATGCCAGGAAAATGGATCGGCATGAGGATTTCCCCCGATTTTGCTTCTATCGTAGAAACGAGCCGCCTGTGCGCATGCAAGCGGTACCCCAGGTTTGAAGGTGCATAACCGGACCCTCGAGGCACCGGTACGTCAGTGGAGGAAGATCATGGCCAAGCGGAAAGGAAAGCGCCACGACGACAACGGGAGTCAGACGGAGCCGCCGCGCGAACCAGACCCGGCCGACAGCCGCGACGAAAAGCCGGACCAGCAGCCGCGCGAGCGCATGTCGGAGAAGGCATACCAGAAGGAACTCTTCGCCCTTCATGTCGAGCTCGTCAAGCTGCAGCAATGGGTGCAGGCCAGCGGCAGCAAGGTCTGCGTGGTGTTCGAAGGGCGCGACGGTGCCGGCAAGGGCGGCACCATCAAGGCCATCACGGAACGCGTCAGCCCGCGCATTTTCCGCGTGATCGCCCTGCCCGCGCCGACCGACCGCGAAAAGAGCCAGATGTACGTGCAGCGCTACCTGCCGCACCTGCCCGCCGCGGGAGAGATCGTCATCTTCGACCGGAGCTGGTACAACCGCGCCGGCGTCGAACGCGTGATGGGGTTCTGCACCGAAGCGCAGGCCGACGAGTTTCTGCGCGCCGTCCCACTGGTCGAACGCGCCATCGTGCATTCCGGCATTATCCTGATCAAGTACTGGCTCGAGGTCAGCCCGGAGGAGCAGACCCGCCGCCTGCAGGGGCGCATCAAGGACGGCCGCAAGGTCTGGAAGCTCACTGACATGGACTTGCGCTCGTACAGCCGCTGGTACGACTATTCACGCGCGCGCGACGCCATGTTTGCCGCATCCGATACCGACTATGCCCCGTGGCATGTGGCCAATTCCAATGACAAGCGCCGGGCGCGCCTGAACATCATCACGCACCTGCTGGCACAGATCCCGTACAAGGCGATCGAACGCAAGCCAGTCAAGCTGCCTGCCAGGCAGAAGGCGGGCGGATACCGGGAGCCCGACTATCCGTATCGGTATGTCGACGAGCGGTACTAGCTACTTCGGCAGCTTGCGCGACTTCCAGCTCCCGTCCTTCTCCTTGCAGTACCACCCGGTCCAGGCTTCGGTTTCGCCGGCCCGGCGGAATTCACTGCGCAGTTGCCGGCACCGGTCGCCGTGGTCGCGCCGGGACCGCAATGGCGTGAAGGAACCTTCGACCTGCCGCTCGCGCGCGTCGGGTGGCAGCCTGAACGGCATGCGGGCGCCGTCGGCGCCCTGCTCCAGGGTCCTGCGGAAGACATCCGTCAACGCCGTGAGCTGGTCCTGGGTAAGCGTGCCGACGATGGTGCCGCCAAGGTAGTGGTCAAAATAGGCAACGGCCGGTCCTGCCGACATTGCACCCGCAAGCATTGCGGCACTGCATGCCAGCGCGTGCAGGATCCTGTTTCGCCTGTTCATCTCGCCTCCTCCGCCATGGCCTGCCCCGAGGCGGGCAAGCGAGGAAGCACCGGACCCACATGCCCGCCAGCCGCGGCAGCGGCCTATTCGAAACGCTCGGTCAGCACCATCGCGTCCACCTTGCGCTGCTTCCAGAACAGGTGGTTGATGCGCGGCTGCAGCAGCCGCAACGCGGCCGCATCGACCGAATTGAAATGCAGCGATACGGCCGGGCGGGTGCCGTCTCCCGGCACGCGTTCAATCTCATCGAAGGCCGGGAAGCCGTAGCGACCGATGAACTCCTGGATTTCCTCGTCGGTTGTCGCCGTATCGATATTCACAAGCATCAGCACACTCATTGACGTCTCCTGAAGGCTCGGGATGCCAGTCAGCCCGGTTCCGATGCGGCCATGAATCCGCGGGCCCATCTCCCCTTCCTATCTTTAAGCCAGGCTGGATCGGAAGGCAAACTTTGATTCCCGATGAGGAATCCAGGGCAGATTCCATCACCTGCGGAGGCTTCGATCCGGCTGGCGCCGGACCGTGCGCAAACGCTAACGCCCTGCCGCGCGGTAGCGCATGGCGAATTGCCACCCCAGTTCGGCCAGCGGCACCGCCTTCCTGCCGGTCTCCACGGCATCCGCCGCGGCGGCGTTGCCGCTCCTGGCTCGCTGCCCGATGCCATGCATGATCGCCGCCAGCCGGAAGAAATTGTAGGCGAGATAAAAGTCCCACTGCTCGAGCGCGTGCGTGCCGTTTGCCTCGCCGTACCAGCGCAGGTAGGTCGCCTCGTCGGGAATGCCCAGCGCCTGCAGGTCGAGCCCGCCGATACCGCGCCACAGGTCGGCCGGGATATGCCAGCTCATGCAGTGGTAGGCCAGGTCCGCCAGCGGGTGGCCGAGCGTGGACAGCTCCCAGTCGAGCACGCCGATGACGCGGGGCTCGGTGGGATGGAAGACGAGGTTGTCCATGCGGTAGTCGCCATGCACCACGCTGGTCTGCTCCGCGTCCGGGACGTACTGCGGTAGCCACTCTGCCAGCGCCGCCAGCGCCTTGTTGTCGCCCATGCCGGTGTCTCGGCACTGGCCGACCCAGCGCGCGACCTGGCGCGCCACGTAGCCGCCGCTCCTGCCATAGTCCGCCAGGCCGGCGGCGCGGTAGTCGACGCGGTGCAAGGCGCCGATCACGCGGTTCATCTCGCGGTAGATCGCGGCGCGCTGTTGCGGGGACTGGCCCGGCAGGGACTGGTCATAGATCACGCGGCCCTGCAGGAGTCCCATCAGGTAGAAGGGCGTGCCAAGGATCGTGGTGTCTTCGCTGTAGAGGTAGACCGGGGGCACCGGCACGTCGCTGTCGCGCAGCGCGTGCATCACGCGATACTCGCGGTCGATGGCATGGGCGGACGACAGCAACTGGCCCGGCGGCTTGGTGCGCAGCACGTATTGCTGCGCGCCGCAGGCCAGCCGGTAGGTCGGATTGGACTGGCCGCCGGCAAGGCGCTCCAGGGTCAGTTCGGGCCGGTCGATCAGGCCTTCTGCATGCAGCAGCGCTGCCAGGGCAGCGCTATCGAAACCCGAACCGCCAGTCGCGGCGGGAACTGCAAGGGCTGGTTGCATTGGATCGCTCTCCTCGATTGCGGGTGGGCTCAGAGCGAGCTGACCGCGTGGCCGCCGTCCACGGGCAGCACCGTACCGGTCATGTAGTCGGAAGCATCCGAAGCCAGCAGCAGCAGCGCGCCGTCGAGCTGCCGGGGCTGGCCGAGCCGGCGCTGCGGAATGCGCCCGATCATGGCCCGGCCGCTGTCGGTCTCGAAGAAGCCGCGGTTGATGTCGGTCTCGAAATAGCCCGGCGCCAGCGCGTTGACGCGGATCCCGTGCCGCGCCCATTCCAGCGCCAGCGAGCGCGTCAGGTGGATCAGGCCCGCCTTCGCGGCGGTGTAGGCCGGGACCTGCTGCGCCACGCGCAGGCCGAGGATCGACGCGATATTGACGATGCAGCCGCCGCTGCCGGCCTCGCGCATCAGCCGCGCCGCGCATTGCGCCACGCGCCAGGCGCCGTTCAGGTTGGTATCGATCACGCCTTGCCAGGCGGCCTCATCCACCTCCATGGCCGGCCCGGTGGTGGCGATGCCGGCGCTGTTGACGACCACCTGGACCGGGCCGAGCTGTTGGCGCGCCGTCTCGAACGCCGCACCGACCGACGCGGGGTCCCTGACGTCGAGCGCAACGACGCAGCCTTGCCCGCCCTGCCTGCGCAGTTCCGCCAGCACGGCCTCGCCTTCGGCCACGCGCCGCCCCGCCAGTGCCACCTTGCAGCCGGCGCGCGCCAGCGTCTGCGCAAAATGCAGGCCCAGGCCGCCAAAGGCCCCGGTCACCAGCGCTACCTTGCCTTCCAGGTCGGCGAACAGGCCGAGGTTGCGTTCTTGCTGGTTCATCAGACTTGCTCCGAGAAACCTCGCCCTTCAGGGCGGGGAGTGAAAGGAGTGCTGCCGGCAGCAAGCAATCCCATATTAGAATGACCGGCATGCTTCTGGTCTATCGCTACCGGGTGAAGTCGCTGAACGGCCTGCTCAATCAGCAGAGCCGCGCGGTGAACTACGTCTGGAACTTCTGCAACGACACGCAGAAGCACGCACTCAAGTGGGGCAAGAAATGGCCCACGGGTTTCGATCTGAACGTGTTGACCACCGGCAGCAGCAAGGAACTGCGCATCCATTCCGGCACCGTCAACGCGGTTTGCGAGCAGTACGCCAAGTCGCGTAGCCAGCACCGCCGGCCGTACCTGCGCTATCGCGGCCGCAAGTCGCTTGGCTGGGTGCCGCTCAAGGGCCGGGATCTCAAGCGCTCGGGCGACGCATTCCGCTTTGCCGGCAACACGTTTCGCGTGTTCAGCTCCCGCCCCCTTCCCGAAGGCAAGATCAAGGACGGCACAAATTTCTCCTGCGATGCGCGAGGCAACTGGTTCCTGAACATCGTGATTGAAGTTGCCGACACCCAGGCCCGCTGCCCGGAACGCGGCGTCGGCATCGATCTGGGCTTGAAGGACATTGCCACGCTGTCCACCGGCGAGAAGTTCGAGAATCCGCGCCACCTCGGCCGACTCGAGCAAGCGCTGGCCAAAGCGCAGCGAGCACGCAAGCGGCGACAGGCAACGAACCTTCACGCCCGCATCACCAACGCAAGGCGTGACTTCCTGCACAAGCTCTCGCGTCGCATCGTGCGAGACTTTGACTACATCGCGGTGGGGAATGTGAACGCCGCCGGCCTCGCCAAAACCAGCATGGCGAAGTCCGTCCTCGATGCGGGCTGGTCGTCCTTCCGCACAATGCTCGCGTACAAGGCGATTGCGCATGGCGCGTGGTATGAGGAAGTCGACGAACGTTTCACCACCCAGGTTTGTTCTTCGTGCGACGCGATGCCGCCGGGGAGGCCGAAAGGTATCGCAGACCTCGGAATAAGGCAGTGGGTATGCAGTGAATGCGGTGCCGTACATGATCGCGATGTGAACGCTGCGTTAAATATCCTTGCCCGATCGGGACATCGATCGCCTGCAGAGGGAATCTCCTCCCTTTAGGGAGGGGAGAATGTCAATCCATGTCTCCTCGTTATTGCTGTGAATCTGCGGCTCAGGCGGCCTTGAGCATGTCCTCGACCACCTTCTTGGCGTCGCCGAACACCATCATGGTCTTGTCCATGTAGAACAGCTCGTTGTCCAGCCCGGCATAGCCGGCGGCCATCGAGCGCTTGTTGACGATGATGGTCTTGGCCTTGTACGCCTCCAGGATCGGCATGCCGGCGATCGGCGACTTGGGGTCGTTCTTGGCCGCCGGGTTGACCACGTCATTGGCGCCCAGCACCAGCACCACGTCGGCCTGGCCGAACTCGCTGTTGATGTCTTCCATCTCGAAGACCTGGTCGTACGGCACCTCGGCCTCGGCCAGCAGCACGTTCATATGGCCGGGCATGCGGCCCGCCACCGGGTGGATCGCGTACTTCACGGTCACGCCTCTGTGCGTGAGCACTTCGGTCAGTTCCTTGAGCGCGTGTTGGGCACGCGCGACCGCCAGGCCGTAGCCCGGGACGATGATCACCGTTTCCGCATTGCCCATCAGGAAGGCGGCGTCATCGGCCGAGCCCGATTTCACATTGCGCTGGGCCTGCCCTGCCGGGCCGCTGGCGGCCGCGGCGTCGCTGCCGAAGCCGCCCAGGATCACGTTGAAGAACGAGCGGTTCATCGCCCGGCACATGATGTACGACAGGATCGCGCCGGAGGAACCCACCAGCGAGCCGGCGATGATCAGCATCGGGTTGTTCAGCGAGAAGCCGATGCCCGCCGCCGCCCAGCCCGAGTACGAGTTCAGCATCGACACCACCACCGGCATGTCGGCACCGCCGATCGGGATGATGATCAGCACGCCCAGCACGAAGGCGAGCGCCAGCATGACCAGGAACGGCATCCATGCCTGCGTCAGGAAGAACGCAATGCCAAAGCCCACCATCGCCACCGCCAGCAGCAGGTTCAGCCAGTGCTGGCCGGCGAACACCACCGGTGCGCCCTGGAACAGCCGGAACTTGTAGCGCCCGGCCAGCTTGCCGAAGGCGATCACCGAGCCGGAGAAGGTGATGGCACCGACGAAGCAGCCGATGAAGAGTTCGATGCGGTTGCCCAGCGGAATGTCATGCGAACCGGCAGCCGTGATACCGAAGGCAGCAGGCTCCGCCACTGCCGCCACGGAAATAAACACCGCCGCCAGGCCGATCAGCGAGTGCATCGCCGCGACCAACTCGGGCATCTTGGTCATCTGCACCTTCTTCGCCACGTAGGCACCGATGCCGCCGCCCACCACCAGCGCCGCCAGGATCAGCGCCAGGCCGGTGCCCGGCGCGGACGGGTCCGCCCCGCCGGACAGCAGCTCGCTCTTCAGCTTGAAGATCAGCGCCACCGTGGTGAGCGCCGCCACCAACATGCCGGCCATGCCGAAGGTATTGCCGCGCCGCGCCGTGGTCGGGTGTGACAGCCCCTTGAGCGCCTGGATAAAGCAAACAGACGCGCCCAGGTAGGACAGCGTCACCATATTCATCGACAGGCCATTCATTGCGCTACCTCCGCCAGTTTGCCGCCAGGCTGCCCCTTGGCTTCGGGCTGCGCCTTGGGTGCCTTCTTCCTGAACATCTCCAGCATGCGCTGCGTGACCAGGAAGCCGCCGAACACATTCACTGCCGCCAGCGCCACCGCCAGCGTCCCCATTGCGCGGCCAACGTAGCCCTCGGTCAGGCCGGCGGCCAGCATGGCGCCGACGATGATGATGGCCGAGATCGCATTGGTCACCGCCATCAGCGGCGTGTGCAGCGCGGGCGTGACCGTCCAGACCACGTGGTAGCCCACGTAGATCGCCAGTACAAAGATGATCAGGTTAATCACCGTGTGGCCAACTATTTCCATCGAGATCTCCTTGATTGCCGGTTCAGCTGGCCAGCGCCAGTTCTTCGCGCCGCGTCATCAGGCATGCGGCAACGATGTCGTCTTCCAGGTTCAGCGTGAACTGGCCGTCCTTGTCGATGACCAGCTTGAGGAAGTCCAGCACATTGCGGGCATACAGTGCCGAGGCGTCGGCCGCGACCATGCCGGCCAGGTTGGTGTGTCCGATCAGCACGACGCCATGGCGCTCGACCACTTCGTCGACCACCGTCAGCGGGCAATTGCCGCCCTGTGCCGCGGCCAGGTCGACCACCACCGAGCCCGGCTTCATCTGCTGCACGGTCGCTTCGTGCAGCAGCGTGGGCGCCTTGCGGCCCGGGATCAGCGCGGTGGTAATGACGATGTCGGCCTGGACGGCACGCTGGTGGACCAGTTCGGCCTGGCGCTTCATCCAGTCCGGCGGCATCGGGCGCGCATAGCCGCCCACGCCCTGGGCGATCTCGCGCTCTTCGTCGGTGAGGAAGGGAACATCGAGGAACTTGCCGCCGAGCGATTCGATCTGCTCCTTCACCGCGGGGCGCACGTCGGAGGCCTCGATCACCGCGCCCAGCCGCTTGGCCGAGGCGATGGCCTGCAGGCCGGCGACGCCCGCGCCCAGGATCAGCACGCGCGCCGCCTTGACGGTGCCCGCGGCGGTCATCAGCATCGGCATGAAGCGCTGGTAATGGTGCGCCGCCACCAGCACGGCCTTGTAGCCGGCGATGTTGGCCTGCGACGACAGTACGTCCATGCTCTGCGCGCGCGTCGTGCGCGGCGCGGCTTCCAGGGCAAAGGCGGTGATGTTCGCGGCGGACATGCGCGCGTTGTTCTCGGCGTCGAAGGGATTGAGCATGCCGACCAGCACGGCGTCCGGCTTCATCTGCGCCAGCTCGGCTTCGTCCGGTGCGCGCACCTTCAGCACCAGTTGCGCGCCCAGCGCCTCGGCGGCGCTGCCGATGCGCGCTCCCGCGGCCTCATAGGCGCTGTCGGTCTGGCTGGCACGCACGCCGGCGCCAGCCTGCAATATGACCTGGTGGCCCTGTGCCACGTATTTCGTCACGGTCTCCGGCGTTGCGGCAACGCGCGCCTCCCCCGCCCGCGTCTCAGTCGGGATCCCTATCTGCATTTCAATCTCCTTTGGTCCCGTGCATTCCGTGCGTCGGGGGTGGACGGGCAACCTGTGTGCCGGGCGCCGCATGCCGGATCAATGGCAAGGCGCGGCGCCGGTCTTGGCGGTACAGCTCAGCGGGGCACTTCCCCTTCCAGCGTGACGCGGTTCAGCACGCGGTCGGCATTGCCATAGTCGTGCACGGCGTAGTGCATGGTGCAGCGGTTATCCCACATCACCACATCGCCCTCCTGCCACATATGGCGGTAGACGTTGTCCGGCGTCACCGAGTGCTCATACAGGAAGTCGAGCAGCGGACGGCTCTCCACTTCGGTCATGCCTTCGATGCACTGCGCGGTGTCGGGGTGGCCGACATAAAGCGCCTTGCGCCCGGTCTCCGGGTGCGTGCGCACGATCGGGTGCACGGCCGTCGGCACCTTGTCCGAACCCGTCATCTTGGCCAGCCGCGCCCCCGAGAAGCGGGCCCGCAGCCCTTCGATCATGCGCTGCATCGCCGGCGACAGACGGTCGTACGAGACGTACTGGTTGCACCACATGGTGTCGCCACCGATGGGGATGGTGACCGCCGACAGGATCGAGATCTTCGGCGGCACCTCGGTATAGATCGAGTCCGAATGCCAGGCCTCGGTCGAGGCGGTTTCCTTCGGGATCCTGGTGACCTGAGCCAGTTCCGGGAACTCGGTCAGGCCCTTGAGCAGCGGGTTGCCCTGCACCGGCTTGCCCCAGCGCCGGGCGAACGCGACCTGCGCGGCCGGCTGCAGTTGCTGGCCGCGGAACACCAGCACGCCATGCTCCAGGAACGCCCGGTGCAGGATCTCGAAGCTGGCGTCGTCGAGCGGCTGGTTCAGGTCGACACCGGTCACGGCTGCAGCCACGGAGCCGGTCAGCGGCTTGATCTGGATTGTCATCATGTCTCCTCTTATCTATCGCTTTCTGTGGAATCAGTCGACCAGCAACACGATCTTGCCGACGTGCTGGTCTTGCTTCATGTACGCATGCGCGGCGTCGATGTCGGTCATGGCAAAGGTCCGATCGATCGGCAGCCGCACGCGGCCCGTGCGCAAAAACGGCAGCATGTCGCGCGCGCAGGCCTGGATGCACTCCAGCCGCTCCTGTTCCGTGCGGGTGCGGAAGGTCACGCCGATCAGCTGCAGGCGCTTGAGCCAGAGCTGTGCCAGGTCGATCTGGGCGGTTGCCGAGCCCAGCCGCGCGATGTTCACCAGGCGGCCCTTGATTGCCAGGCTTTTCATATTGGCCTCGAACACCGGGCCGCCGACGGTATCGATGATGATGTCGACGCCCTTGTTGTCGGTGGCCTGCAAGACCGCCTCGACCTGGTCGTCCTTCGAGGCGTCGATGCCGACATCCATGCCGAACTGGCTGATTTTGTCCAGCTTGGCCGCCGAGCGCGAGGACGCGATCACGGGCCGGGCGCCCATCAGCGAGGCGATCTGGATCGCCGCCATCGCCACGCCGCCCGAGGCGCCGTTGACCAGCACCGACTCGCCCGCCACCAGGCGGCCGTTGGTGACCAGTGCGTCATGCGCGGTGATAAAGACGTTGGGGAACGCCGCGGCATCGATCCATGACAAGCCGTCCGGCACCGGGATCAGTGCCAACGGGTCGGCCACCACGTACTCCGCCTGGCAGCCGCGGCCATGGCCCATCACGCGGTCGCCCTTGCGCCAGCCGCTGACGCCTTCGCCGACTTCCGCGATCTCGCCGGCAAATTCGACGCCGGTGGTGATGGTGTTGCCCGAGCGCAGCTCCTTCGCCTGGTTGATTTCGCCACGGTTGAGGCCCGCGGCGCGCACCCTCACCAGTACCTGCCCCGCTGCCACCACCGGCACGGGGATATCCTGCACTTCGACCTTGCCGCCCTCGGGGCCCGGCACTACACGGACTGCCTTCACTGTTGTCTCCTTTTCCTGTCTCTCGACGTGTCTCTTGCTGCGTCTGTACTTGCTATGCGCTGCCCAGCGCCGTCGCGCGGATCAACGACAGCAGCTCCAGCGCCCGTTCGGCGGCAGCTTCTCCACCCGGATGGTTGCCGCGTACAAACGGCGCCCGCGTATCCTCGATGGCGGCCAGGGCGTGCAGCGGCTTCTCCGCCGCCACCGCCAGCCGCCGGAATTCATTGACCGTCAGCAGGTAGGTATGGAACACATCCGCCTGCGGCGGCGTCGCACCCACCTTGTGCAGTAGCGCGTTCAACCAGTGCGTTCCCGCCAGCATCGCGCCTTCGATAGTCATCTCGTAGTCGACGCTGGTGCACTTCTGCAGCGACGCCTCGAGACTGCGCGCCATCGCCATGTGCTGCTCAATGTCCATGGCGGTCTCCCTCCAGGCGCGCTTCCAGCAATCCCAGGCAGCGGCGCAGCGCGGCGTCGCAACCTTGCGCAATCCCGGCGGTCGGCGCCAGCCCTTCGCGCAGACAGGGATCGCGGTAGTGCTCGATGTGCTCCATCACTTCCATCATCTCGGCGATATCGGCAGGCACCGGCCCCTCCACTTTCGGGCGACCGACATGCAGGACGTCGCCCAGCGGCCGGAACGCCGGCTTCAGGCTGCCGTCGGGCTGCGGCACCAGGTAGACGCCGGGTTGCGTCGGGAACCGGTCGTCATCCAGCGTGATGCCCGCCTGATGCAGTGCTGCATTGACGGCATGGGTGCCGGCGGTCATGCCTGCCCAGAACCACAGGCCGAAGTCCTCCAGGGGATCCAGGCGTGCGCGCAGGGCCTGCAGCTTCGCAATCTTTTCCTTGTGTGACATGACGTTCATGTCCGCCTTCTCCGTTGATTCACTGCGTCGATGCTCCGGCGCAAACAACATCGCCGTTGTCATGACGATAGACAGCGGTCGGGCCGATGTCAACAAACTTCTATATAGGACTTTCACTCTAGGAGTAGTGGTTTTCGCTGAGTATCCCTATTTATCCTTGACTAGATACCAGCAGGCTCCCTACATTTGATCCCAACACCTATACAGGAGTTGATCAATGCCCCGAGCCATCGTACTGAACCCGGCCGACAATGTGGCCACCCTGCTGGACGCCGGCCAGGCCGGCGACGCCTGCGCGCTGGAAGGCGAGCGACAAGGCAAGCTGGTGCTGCTGCAAGACGTGCCGTTCGGCCACAAGATCTGCATCGCCGACACGGTCGAGGGAGAAACCATCCTGAAGTACGGCCAGGTCATCGGCCGCGCCAGCCGCGCGGTGCGCGCCGGCGAACACATGCACGTTCACAACATCGAGTCGGCGCGTGCCCGCGGCGACCTGCAAAAGGGGTAATGCAGATGACAACAACCTTCCTCGGATACCCGCGCGAGAACGGCGCGGTCGGTGTGCGCAACTGGGTCGCGGTGGTTTCCGTGATGGACAACTGCAATCCGGTCACCCGCACCATTGCCCGCACCGTAGGCGGCTGCATCCCGGTCACGACGCTGTTCGTGCGCGGACAGTTCGGCGCCGACCTGGATTTCGCGTTCGAGTCGCTGGCCGGCCTTGGCCGCAATCCCAATATCGCCGCGGTGCTGCTGGTGGGCCTGGAAGAATCGTCGACGGAAGAGGTCGCACGCCGCATCCGCAGCACCGGCAAGCCGGTCGAATGCGTGCACCTGCAGCCCGACGGCACGGTTGCATGCATTGCCGAAGGCACGCGCAAGGCCAGCCGGCTCTCGCTGGCGGCGTCGAAGGCGCGCCGCGTGCCGTGCCCAGTGTCGTCGCTGGTGATCGGCGTCGAGTGCGGCGGTTCTGACACCACTTCCGGGCTGAGCTGCAATCCGGTGATCGGCCGCATGGCGGACATGGTGATCGCCGGCGGCGGCACCGTGATCATTTCCGAAACCTCGGAGTTCATCGGCGCCGAGCATCTGTTCGCCGAGCGCGCGGCCGATGGCCGGGTGCGCGAGGCCTTTGTCACGGCGGTGCGCAACATGGAAAACCTGGCGATCTCGCGCGGCGTCGACATGCGCGAGGACCAGCCTTCGCCCGACAACAAGCGCGGCGGCCTGACCACGGTCGAGGAAAAGGCGCTGGGCGCCATGGCCAAGGCCGGCACCAGCCCACTGGTGGGCGTGCTGCGCTACGGCGAGGCGCCGCAGAAGAAGGGGCTGCATTTCATGGACGCGCCGGCCGCGGCAGTGGAAAATCTCACTGCGCTGGCCGCCGGCGGATGCCAGCTCACCTTCTTCGGCACGGGGGTGGGCAACCCCATCGGCAGCATGGTGGCACCGACCGTCAAGGTGTGCGGCAACGTCAATACCCTGCACACCATGGCCGACAACATTGACTTCGACGTCAGCGGAGTCCTGCAGAACGGGGACAAGATCTCCGACCTCGGCGAGCAGCTGTTTGGTTATGCGATGGACGTCGCATCCGGCACGCGGCTGACCAGCGAGGTGCTCGATATCCGGGAGACCGCGGTCAGTCGATTCGCACTGAGCCTCTGAACAACCATGACCAAACTTCGCAGCGTCTCCGACGCGATCATCCACTCCATCGAATCCGGCGCGCTGCGCGAGGGCGACCGCCTGCCCTCCGAGGGCGAGCTCGCCAGCTTCCATGGGGTCAGCGTCGGCACGATCCAGAAGGCATTGGCGCGGCTGACGCACTCCGGACTGATCACGCGCGAACAGGGACGGGGCACCTTTGTCTCCGGGACGCGCGTTGCGCCGGCGGATGTCCGTTACCTGCGCTTTCGCGATGAACAGGGCAACGAGCTGCCGTCCTACGTCCACGCGCGCTCGGTAAAGCGTATCAAGCGCAAGGGACCGTGGTCGGAGTTCCTCGCCGGTGACGGCTACGTGCGCATCGAGCGCGTGATCAGCGTCGGTGGCCGCTTCGACCTCTACAGCGAGTTCTGGCTGCGCGAGGAAGACTTTGCGCAACTTGGCGGGCTGGACCGCGATGCCCTGGAGAAGAACCTGCGCGAGCTGATCGGCCAGCGCCTGTCGCTGCCGACGCTGCGCGTGGACCAGTGGATCCGCTTTGGCCCGGCCCCGGCCGCGGCCGCGCAGGAACTCGGGCTCGACCCGGAAGCGCCGGCATTCATCATGGAGTTACGTGGCTACACGCTGCGCGACCAGCCGCTCTACTACCAGTCGATCTATGCCGCCCCGTTCGCGGAGCGCCTGATGATCGTGCGGGAGAAATCCATATGAGTATCCGCTGGAAAACCGACCGCCTTGCGCGCTGGACCGCCGCCGTGTTCGAGTCGTGCGGCGTGGCGCCAGACCAGGCTACCGAAGCCGCGGCCGCACTGGTGCGCAGCGAACTGCGTGGCTACAAGACGCATGGCCTGACGCGGGTCCCCTCCTATGTCGAACGCCTGCGTGCCGGCGATTTCAACCCGCGCCCCGAGATGTCGCACAAGGCCTTTCCGGGCGGCATCGTGCTGGACGCCGACGGCGCCATGGGCCAGATCGCGGGCCCGCGCGCCGTGCAACTGGGGCTGGAGGCGCTGCAATCGTGCGCGTCCGTGCTGGTTGCGGTGCAATCGTGCGGCCATCTCGGCGCGCTGGGCATCCCGGCGCTGCTGGCTGCCGAGGCAGGTGCCTTCTGCATGGTCGGACAGCGCACGCCGCCCGTGCTGGGCATGGAAGGATTTGCCCGCGCCGCGATCGGGCACAACCCCATCGCCTTCGGCTGCCCGTTGCCGGGCGCGGCGCCGATCGTGTTCGACGTCGCCTGCAGCGTCGCCGCCCGCGGCCATATCCTGCTGGCCGCCCGTGAAGGCAAGCCGATTCCCGATGACTGGGCGCTAGACGCCGACGGCCATCCGACCACCGATGCGCAACGCGCGCTGGAAGGCTCGCTGCTGCCCACCGGCGGGCACAAAGGCATCGGCATCGCCATGATGGTGGAGTGCCTGGCCGGTGCCATGGCCGCCACCGCAGACTCGCTTTCTCCCGCACGCAACACCGTCGCAGGCGCCGGCGCGGTCGGCCGCCAAGGCGGTTTTGTCTGGCTGGTAAAGCCGGACGCCTTTGCCGGCAAGGACCTGTTCGCCGACTACATGGCGCAGTGGACCGGCAATTATCTTGCCGCCGGCGGCGCCGATGCCCGGCTCCCCGGACACCGAGGCGAAGCGCTCGAACGCGAAGGCCGCGAGCAAGGCATCGCCCTGCCCGACGCGGTCGTGCGGGAACTGGATGCGCTAGGCCGCGAACTCGGCATCCCCCTCCCCGGCTAGCGCCGCTTCCATCACCTGTATTGCCTGGAATCCGGGTGCCAAGGCACGCCGGCAGGCCCCGTTCAACCCTGTTTGCCTGAAAACCGCCCTTATGAATGCTCCAATCCTCCCCGACGCGGCCCGGCAGGCGATGCAAGCCGTGTCGATCGACGACAAGTACGCGCTGGACTCCGGCCGTGCCTACATGAGCGGCGTGCAGGCGCTGGTACGCCTGCCGCTGTTGCAGCGCAAGCGCGATGCCGCGGCCGGCCACAACACCGCCGCCTTTATTTCCGGCTACCGCGGTTCACCCCTGGGGACCTATGACCAGGCGCTGTGGCAGGCAAAGAAGCATCTTGCCGATAACCACGTGGTCTTCAAACCCGGCGTCAACGAGGAACTCGGCGTCACGGCGGTCTGGGGCTCGCAGCAACTGGAGTTCGATGCCGCCAGCAAGCGCTACGACGGCGTGTTCGGCATCTGGTATGGCAAGGGTCCCGGCGTCGACCGCAGCGGCGATGCGCTCAAGCATGCCAACCTCGCCGGCACCTCGCCGCTGGGTGGCGTGATCGCGCTCGCCGGCGATGACCATGTCTCCAAGAGCAGCACGCTGGCCCACCAGAGCGACCACACCTTCATGGCGTGCGGGCTGCCGGTGTTCTTCCCGTCCAATGTGCAGGACATCCTCGATCTCGGCGTGCATGCCCTCGCCATGAGCCGCTTCAGCGGGCTGTGGGCCGGCATGAAGACCGTGCAGGAGGTGGTGGAATCGGGCGCCTCGGTGACCACCGACTCGGATCGCGTGCGCATCGTGTTGCCGGAAGACTTCGCCCTGCCCGAGGGCGGACTGCATATCCGCTGGCCCGACGATCCGCTCGCGGCCGAGGCGCGCATGATGGAGTTCAAGTGGCCGGCCGCGCTCGCCTATGTGCGTGCCAACCGCCTGAACCGCAACGTGATCGAGGGATCCGGCGACCGCCTCGGCATCATCGCCAGCGGCAAGGCCTACAGCGACACGCGCCAGGCCCTGCTCGACCTCGGGCTGGATGACGCCACCTGCCGCGCGCTCGGCATCCGGCTGCACAAGGTCAGCGTGGTTTGGCCGCTGGAGCCCGACAGCGTGCGCGACTTTGCGCGCGGGCTGCGCGAAATCCTGGTGGTCGAGGAAAAGCGTCCCGTCATCGAGCAGCAGCTCAAGGACGAGCTGTACCACTACCCGCCCGCCGCCCGCCCGGCCGTCTTCGGCAAGTACCACCACACCGACGGCGCCGGCGGCGAATGGAGCCACCGCAAGCCCGCCGAGGACTGGCTGCTGCGCGCCAAGGCCGATCTCTCGCCCGCGCTGGTGGCCAAGGCCATCGCGCAGCGGCTCAAGGCGCTGGGCGTGCCGGCCGACGTGGCCGCGCGCATGGACGTGCGCCTGCAGGAAATCGAAGCGAAGGAACGCGCCACCGGCCAGGGCGATACGCGCGCCACCGATCGCCTGCCGTGGTTCTGCCCGGGCTGCCCGCACAACACCAGCACCCAGGTGCCGGAGGGCTCGGTCGCGACCGCCGGCATCGGCTGCCACGGCATGGTGGTGTGGATGGACCGCTCGACCACCTCGTGGTCGCAGATGGGCGGCGAAGGCGTGCACTGGATGGGCCAGGCGCCCTTCAGCAAGCGCACCCACATGTTCGCCAACCTGGGCGACGGCACCTACAACCACTCCGGCCTGCTGGCGGTACGCCAGTCGATCCACGCCGGCGTGAACCTGACCTACAAGATCCTGTTCAACAGCGCCGTGGCCATGACCGGCGGCCAGCCGGTGGACGGCCAGCTCGACGTGCCGGCGATGACGCGCGAACTGGGCGCCGAAGGCGCGCGGCAGATCGTCGTGGTCACGGACGAACCGGGCAAGTACAAGGGTGTCGACAACCTCGCCGCCGGCGTCACCGTGCGCCACCGCGACGAGCTCGATACCGTGCAGCGCGAGCTGCGCGAGGTGTCCGGCGTGACCGTGATCATCTACGACCAGGCCTGCGCCACCAAGAAGCGCCGCGAGCGCAAGCGCGGCACCATGGTCGATCCGGCGAAGCGCGTGGTCATCAACGAGCTGGTGTGCGAAGGCTGCGGCGACTGCTCCGTGCAAAGCAATTGCCTGGCCGTGCAGCCGGTGGAAACCGACTTCGGCCGCAAGCGCAAGGTCAACCAGGATACCTGCAACAAGGACTTCTCCTGCACCAAGGGCTTCTGCCCGAGCTTTGTCACGGTCGAAGGCGGCCAACTGAAGAAGCCCGCCGCCACCGCGAGCGGCCGCGCCACGCCTCCGGCCATCCCGATGCCCACGCTGCCGGATGCCGGCAAGCCGCAGCGCATCGTGGTGGCGGGGATCGGCGGCACCGGCATCGTCACCATCGGCGGCGTGCTGGGCATGGCCGCCCACCTGGAGGGCAAGGGCGTGATCACCCAGGATGCGACCGGCATGGCGCAGATGGGTGGGGCCACCTGGAGCCACATCCAGATCGCCGCCAGCCCGGACGCCCTGCATGCGAGCCGCGTCGACATGGCCATGGCCGACCTGGTGATCGCCTGCGATACCGTGGTCGCAGCCGGCAAGACCTCGCTGGCCGCGATGTCGCCGGCGCGGACCTATGTGGTGCTGAACAGCCATCTCACCCCGACCGCGGCCTTTGTCCGCAATCCCGACTGGGATCCGCAGACCGGCGAGGCCGTGGCGCGGATCGCGCAGTCCGTCGGCGAAGGCCAGCTCGCCAGCTTCGACGCCGAACAGGTGGCGAAGCAGCTGCTCGGCCAGTCGATCTTCGCCAACCTGCTGCTGCTCGGCTATGCCTGGCAGAAAGGCAAGGTGCCGCTGTCGCACGCCGCGCTGATGCGCGCCATCGAGCTCAACGGCGTGCAGGTCGACAGCAACAAGGCGGCCTTCGAATGGGGCCGGCTGTGCGCCCACGATATGTCGAAGATACCCGCGCTGCCGGCCGGCTCGCAGGTGATCCAGTTCGTGCGCAAGGTGCCGGTCGGGGAACTGATGACGAAGCATGCCGACTTCCTGGCCGGCTACCAGAACCGGGCCTATGCGGCGCAATACGAGTCGTTAGTGGGCCGCGTGAAGGCGGCGGAATCGGTCGTCGGCGGCACCCGCCTGACCGAAGCCGTGGCCCGCTCGCTGTTCAAGCTGATGGCCTATAAAGACGAATATGAGGTGGCTCGCCTGCATACCGGCGCCGCATTCCGCCAGCAGATTGCGTCGATGTTCGAAGGCAAGGTCCGGCTGGTCCATCACCTGGCCCCTCCCCTGTTTGCGCGGAAGAACCAGGCCGGCGAACTGGTGAAAGGCGCCTATGGCCCGTGGATGCGCAGCGCGTTCGGCGTACTGGCCCGGTTCAAGGGACTGCGCGGCACGGCATTCGACCCCTTCGGCTACACCCTGGAGCGCAAGGAAGAGCGGGCTTTGATCGGTGAATTCCGGCGCAGCGTGGAAGCCTTGCTGCCGGCACTTTCCGCGCAAAACCTTGACCTGGCGCTGGAGATTGCCCGGCTGCCGCAGGAAATCCGCGGCTACGGCCACGTCAAGGCGCGCAACCTGGCGGCCACCCGCACGCGCTGGGAGCGGCTGATGGCGCAATGGCAGCAAGGAAGCGCAAAGCCGGGACAGACCAAGGCTACTGAAGCGGCATAAACCAAAGACTGAAACAGCGTAGGCCCCGCCACCCGCACGGGGCCCGCCAGAGACAGCGAGGAGACAACAGATGAAATCCGTACTGAACCGCTTTGGCCGTACCCTGGGCGCGATCGCACTGGCCGCCTGCGCCACCGGCGCGCTGGCACAAGGCGGATACCCCAACCGCCCGATCCGCATCATCGTACCCTGGCCGGCGGGCGGCGGCGTCGATGCCGTCACCCGCACGGTGGCCGAGAAGATGACAGCCAGCCTGGGCCAGCAAGTCGTGGTCGACAACCGGCCCGGGGCAACCGGCAATATCGGCGCCGGCATGGGCGCCAAGGCGGCACCGGATGGCTACACGCTGCTGGTCGCCAGCGCACCGATGGCGATCAACGCCGGCCTGCACAAGAACCTGCCCTTCGACATGGGCAAGGACTTCGCGCCGCTGGGGCTGATGGCAAGCTCGCCGTACATGCTGGTAATCCACCCGTCCGTGGGCGGCTCTGTCAAGGACCTGGTGGCACGCGCCAAGGCGGAGCCCGGCAAGCTCAGCTATGCATCGGTCGGCCCGGGCACCCAGCAGAACGTGATCACCGAGGTGTTCAAGGAGACCGCCCATATCAATGTCGTGCACGCGCCCTACAAGGGCGGACCGCAGGCGCTGACCGACATGGTCGGAGGCCACATCCAGATGATGTTCCACGGCGTGCCGGCGGTGATGCCGTTCGTCAAGGGCGGCCAACTCAAGGGCATCGCCGTGGCCAGCAAGCAGCGGCTGCCGTTGTTCCCGGATGTGCCGACCATGGCGGAGGCGGGCTTCCCCGGTATCGAGGCCAGCGAATGGTATGGCCTGGTGGCACCCGCCGGCACGCCGAAGGAAATCGTCGCGCTGCTCGGCAAGGAGATCGAGAAGGCCCTGAATGCGCCTGGCGTGCGCCAGCAACTCGTCAGCAGGGGTTATGAGCCCGCCAGCCAGAGTTCCCCAGACCAGTTTGCCAGCTTCATGGCGGCCGAGCAGAAGAAATGGGCGCTCGCCATCAAGCAGACCGGGTTCCGGCTGGAATAAGGCAGCACGGCCCGGCGACGCCAGGCCGCCGGCCCGCCTCCACCGACTCACTTCATCAGACTAACAACAGCGCGCGGCGGCTTCTTGCCCGCACCCGTACCGGCAACGGCCGCGCCAGGAGACAGCTTTGCCCCTCGATCCCACCACCACCATGGTGTCGCCAATATCCACGCCCGCGCCGGCCGAGGACAACCCCAAGCCCATGTCCAAGGCTTCTGCGGTCACCGCCATCACCATCGGCGGTGCCCTGGAGTTATACGACTCGGGGGTGTACAACTTCTTCGCCACCCTGATCATTCCCCTCTATTTTCCTGTCGGCAATCCGCTCGGCCAGTTGCTACTGTCGTTCGGCACCTTTGGCGCGGGCTACCTGATGCGGCCCCTGGGCGGACTGGTGATCGGCGCATACGCCGACCGCCATGGCCGCAAGCCCGCTGTGCTGCTGTCGATGTGGCTGATGGCGTTCAGCGCCCTGATCCTCGTGGTGACGCCGACCTATGCACAGATCGGCTACCTGGCCCCGGTCCTGATGATCCTCGCACGCCTGCTGCAGGGCTTTGCGATCGGCGGTGAGATGGGCTCGGCCAGCGCCATGCTGCTGGAGTACGCGGACGAACGCTCGCGCGGCTTCTACACCAGCTGGCAGACGGCCAGCCAGGGTATTGCCGCCGTGTTCGCAGCGCTGGTGGCGCTCTCGCTCAGCCATACGCTCAGCGCCGATGCCCTCGAGCATTGGGGCTGGCGCGCTGCATTCCTGCTCGGCATCCTGGTAATCCCCATCGGCCAGCTGATCCGCCGGCGCCTGGAGGAAACGCTGGTGCCGCCGCCGCGCAAGAAGGCCGCTGCCGGCGGATGGCAGCTGATGCGCCAGCACTGGCGTGAGCTAGTGGCCAGCGTGCTCCTGATGACCGGCCTCGCCGCGGCGGTACACCTGATCGCCTACTATCTGCCGAACTACGCCACCTTCCAGCTGCATATCCCGCGCGGGGAGGCGGTCTGGGCCGGCTTCGTGGCCGCGGCCATGATGGTGGTGTTCGGTCCGATCGCCGGCTGGATGTGCGACCGCGTCGGGCGCCGCACCATGGTGTGGTGGTCGCGCGTGGTGTTGCTGCTGATGGCCTATCCAGCCTTTTTCGTGCTCAACACCTATCCGTCATTGACTTGCCTGCTGGTGGTGGTCGGGTGCCTGGCCATCCCCATGGCCATGACTTCACCCGCCACGCTGGTGCTGGTGAGCGAGGTATTGCCGCAGCGCCTGCGGGCCACCGGCATGTCCGTGACCTACTATGTGGCGATTGCGATATTCGGCGGCTTTGCCCAATTGTTCTCGACCGTGCTGATCCACCTGACAGGCAGCCCCAATGCGCCGGCCTTCTACCTGATCGGCTGCGGCCTGGTCTCGCTGCTCGGGTTGGCCATGGTGCCGGAGACGCTCGGCCGGCGGCTCTCGTAAGCCCAGCGCCGGCAACGAAGCATGCGGCGCAGGTCTTTTCACTGGCCGGCCTGCGCCGCAGGCGCACTTCCGCTGCCCGTGCCGGCCGGGCCGTCGTCAAGTCCAAGGTAGTCATCCACCGCACTGCCAACGGTCGGATGGAAATTCTTGTCGCCAATCGCTTCCATCAGCTCGAAGCGCTTGAGCTTGTCACGCACCGGATCCTTCATCTCGGCGAAATGCAGCGCAATGCCGCGCGCGTCCAGGGTGCGGCTCAGTTCGCGCAGCATGTCGGCCGAGGTGACATCGACACTGGTCACCGGTTCGGCCGCCACTACGACCCTGCGCACGGGTGTCGGCGATGCATCGATCGCTTCCATCAGCCGCTCCTGGAACAGTTCGGCATTGGCGAAGAACAGCGGCGCATCCCAGCGGAACAGCACCAGGCCGTCGATGCGCTGCGCATGCGGGTAGCGTTGCATGTCGTGGTAGCCGCGCAGGCCTTCGACGCGGCCGAGCACGGCATAGTGCGGCCGCCAGCCGTCCCACAGGAACTCAATAACGGCGATGACCACGGCCAGGATGATCCCCTGGATGGCCCCGAACACCGCCACCGCGGCAAAGCACACCATGGAAAGCCAGAACTCCCACTGCTGGATCCGGTAGATGCGCTTCAGGTCATTCACCTCGAACAGGCCGATGGCCGCCGCGATCACCACCGCGGCCAGCGCGCTGTTTGGCAGGTACTGCAGCAGGTTGGGCGCGAACATCAGCAGCGCCGCCACGGCCAGCGCACCCAACACGCCGGTAAGCTGGGTCTTCGCGCCCGCGGCTTCGGCCACCGGCGTACGGGACGAGCTGCTGCTGATCGGAAAGCCCTGGAAGAAGCCCGCGGCCAGGTTGGCGGCGCCCAGCCCGACCATCTCCTGGTTCGGGTCGACGCGGGTGTTGGTGCGCGCGGCAAAGGTGCGCGACAGCACGCTGGTATCCGCGAACGAGATCAGCGCAACGGCACACCCGCCCAGCAGGATCTTCACCAGGTCCGCATCGCTCACCCAGGGCACGACAAAGGCCGGCAAGCCTTGCGGGATCTGGCCCAGCACCTTCACGCCGGACTGGTCCAGGTGGAGCCCGCTGACGGCCAGCGTGGCAATGATCACCGCGATCAGGATGCCGGGAATGCGCTCGAAGCGCTTCAGGAACAGGATCAGCACCAGGCTGCCCGCGCCGACCGCAAAGCTGTACCAGTTGGTCTCGCCGGCCAGGATCGCCCGGCCGAGGCTGATTATCTCCCGCAGCGGGCCGGCGTCCTCGATCGAGATGGCGAACAGCTTGGGCAACTGGCTGACCAGCACCGCGAGCGCGATCCCGTTCATGTAGCCATAGCGGATCGGCTTGGACAGCAACTCGGTAATGAACCCCAGCCGCAACAGCCCCATCACGATGCAGACCACGCCCGAGACGATTGCCATCATGCTGGCCACCATGATGGCGCGCGCCGGATCGCCGCCGGAGACCTGCAGCACCACAGCCAGGATCGGCGCGGCCAGGGCCGAATCCGGCCCCAGCACAAGGATCCGGCTCGGGCCGAACACGGCATACACCAGCATCGGGATCATGGTGGCGTAGAGCCCGTAGACACCGGGCACGCCGGAGGCCTCCGCGTAGGCGATGCCGACCGGCACCAGCATGGTGGTCAGCACCAGCCCGCCGGCGAGGTCGTTCGGCAGCCAGCCCGGCTGGTATGACTTCAGCATCTGGACCCCGGGGAGCCAGCGCAACCACCCGGGTGCCTTGTCGGCGTCGCGCTGCGCGGCGGGAGTCAGGTTCTGAGGCTCCATGGGGGGCATCTCCTTGGCATACATCGACTATAGAGGGTGCCGCCCCGCCGGATCAAAGAAAGAAGTGGATCAGCCGGCCCTGGAACGCCCTGGTCGGGGTGCCGCGAAACCCCTCGGATGCTGCAATGCAATGCTGCCTGCTTGCCGCACCGCGCTCCCGATCTGACTACGGGGAAGAACCGCCCGGGTCATTCGCTTCTGACAATCCCGGTAATGGGACGTATGATGGTCTGGCAAGCCAGCCTGTAGTCCGACAGGGTTCCCGCGCCCAGCGGAATGCCTTTGCACCGGGGAGAGACAAGATGCCGATATCGACGAGATGCCTGGCAACCGGCCTGCTGGCCCTGGCGTGGGCCTCGCCTGCCCTGGCGCAGCCCGCACCGGCAGACGGTGCCGCCGGCGCCATATCGGAAGCGGTGCAAGGCGGGGCCAGTCCCTATCGCCCCCCGTCAGCCGCCTCGCCCGATCCTGACGATGCCGCGCGCGCCAAGTGCGAAGCCCTGAAGGAGCAATACAACGCCACCTCCAAGAAGCGCTCCTATCAATCATCCGGCCCTGCCACCCAGAACGCGCAAGGCCGCACCATCCCCAAGATCGAACGCGACAAGACGCGCAAGCAACTGCAGCAGGCGTACCGGGACAACTGCACGTAGCCGGGAATCTGTCTGCACGGCGTGGTGGAAGTGGCGGACGGTTCGCCGCGGGATGCGAATCGGAGCCTGCGCCTGCCAGCCAGCGTCAATTCTTCAGTTCAATCAGCAGATCCTTCGCCGCCACGCGATCGCCCTGCTGAACATGGACTGCGGCGATTTCGCAGTCCCGCTCCGCCGCGATATGGGTCTCCATCTTCATCGCCTCCAGCGCCAACAGCGTCGTGCCCGCGGCCACGCGCTGCCCTGGCTGCACCGCCACCGTCACGATCGAGCCAGGCATGGGCGCAGCGACGTGCAGCGGGTTGTCGGGCTCGGCAACCGGACGGCTGTGGCGCTTCGCCGCCGCTTGCGTGGTGCTGCGCTGCTCGACCAGCGTGGTGCGCGACTGCCCGTTCAGCTCGAACTGGACCTTGATGACACCCTCTTCGGCATCGGGGTGCGTGCCTTGCAGCGAGACCAGCAGGGTCTTGCCGGCGGCGATGTCGATGGCCACTTCTTCCTGCGGCTGCAAGCCGTACAGGTATGCCGGCGTGGGTACCACCGAGGTGTCGCTGTAGTTGCGCACATGCGCGTGGTACTCGCCGGCCTGCTTCGGGTACATCAGGTACGAAGCCAGCTGGCGGTCGTCGAGCGGCTGTTCGCACGCTGCTTCACCCGCGACGCGCGCCGCGTCGAGGTCAACCGGCGGGATTTGGTCGCCGGGCCGGTACGGCACGGGCGGCTCGCCGCGCAGCACCTTGCGCGACAGTGCCGCGGGGAAGCCGTCGGGCGGAAAGCCCAGTTCGCCCTTGAACAGCGACACCACCGATTCAGGGAAGGCGGTTTCCTTGGCCGGATCGCACACGTCGGCGGCGCTCAGGTCGTTGGCCACCATCATCAATGCCAGGTCGCCGACCACCTTGGATGTCGGCGTCACCTTGACGATGTCGCCGAACATCTGGTTGACCTCGGCATAGGCACGCGACACCTCGGTCCAGCGATGCTCGATGCCGAGCGAGCGCGCCTGCTCGCGCAGGTTGGTGTACTGGCCGCCGGGCATCTCGTGGCGGTACACGTCGGCGGTGCCGGCGCGGATTTCGGATTCGAACGGCGCGTAGAAGCGGCGCACCCCTTCCCAGTACATCGACGCTTCGTGCAGGCGCTCCAGGCTGAGGCCGGGATCGCGCTCGCTGCCGGCCAGGGCCGCGGCGATGCTCGACAGGTTGGGTTGCGAGGTCAGCCCGCTCATGGCGTCGAGCGCGCCGTCGACCGCATCGCAGCCGGCCTCGATCGCGGCCAGCGCCGAAGCGGCCGAGATGCCGCTGGTGTCGTGGGTATGGAAATGCACCGGCAGCCCGGTCTCTTCCTTGAGCGCCCTGACCAGTGCCGCCGCGGCCTGCGGACGGCAGATGCCTGCCATGTCCTTGATGCCCAGCACATGCACGCCGGCCTGCTTCAGCTCGCGCGCGATGCCGACGTAGTACTTCAGGTCGTATTTGGCGCGCGACTTGTCGAACAGGTCGCCGGTATAGCAGATCGCGCCTTCGCACAGCGCGCCGCTCTCGCCGACGGCGTCGATCGCGACCCGCATGTTGCGCACCCAGTTCAGTGAATCGAACACGCGGAACACATCCACGCCGGCGCTGGCCGCCTGGCGCACGAAGAAGCGCACCACGTTGTCGGCATAATTGGTGTAGCCGACCGCGTTGGAGCCGCGCAGCAGCATCTGGAACAGCACGTTGGGCACGCGCTCGCGCAGTTGCTCAAGGCGCTGCCACGGGTCTTCCTTGAGGAAGCGCAGCGCCACGTCGAAGGTGGCGCCACCCCAGCACTCCAGCGAAAACAGCTGCGACAGTTCGCGCGCATAGAACGGCGCGATCGGCAGCATGTCGGCGGTGCGCATGCGCGTGGCGAACAGCGACTGGTGCGCGTCGCGCATGGTGGTGTCAGTCAGCAGCACCTGCTTCTGCTCCAGCATCCAGCGCGAGAACTTCTCCGCGCCCAGCTCGCGCAGCCGGTCGCGCGTACCGTAGGGCAGCGCACCGCTGGTGTCGAAGGCGGGCAGGACCGGTGTGGGCAGCGGCAGCGATGGCAGCGTGCGGCCGCTCATCTCCGGGTGCCCGTTGACGCTGACCTCGCCCAGGTAACGCAGCAGCTTGGTGGCGCGGTCCAGGCGCTTGGTGAAGGCCAGCAGTTCCGGCGTCAGGTCGATAAAGCGCGTGGTGACATCGCCGGACCGGAACGCGGGATGGTTGATGACGTTCTCGAGGAACTGCAGGTTGGACGCGACGCCGCGAATGCGGAACTCGCGCAGCGCACGGTCCATGCGCCGGATCGATTCGGGCGCGGTCGGCGCCCAGGTGGTGACCTTGACCAGCAGCGAATCGTAGTACGGCGTGATCACCGCGCCGCCGTAGGCAGTGCCGGCGTCCAGGCGCACGCCGAAGCCGGCCGCGCTGCGGTAGGCGGTGAGGCGGCCATAGTCCGGCAGGAAGCCGTTCTCCGGGTCCTCGGTGGTGATCCGGCATTGCAGCGCGTGACCGTTGAGCGAAATCGCTTCCTGCACCGGCACGCCCGCGGCGCGCACGACGATCTCGCCGTTTTCATTGCGCGTGTTCTCGGTCATGCCGATATGGCCGCCCTCCGTCACGCGGATCTGCGCCTTGACGATATCGATCCCAGTGACCATCTCCGTGACCGTGTGTTCGACCTGGATGCGCGGATTGACCTCGATGAAGTAGAACTGGCCGGAATCGGCATCCATCAGGAATTCGACCGTACCGGCATGGGTGTAGCCGACCGCGCGCATCAGCCGCAGGGCCGATTCGCACAGCGCGGCCCGGCCGGCATCGTCGAGATACGGCGCGGGCGCCCGCTCCACCACCTTCTGGTTGCGCCGCTGCACGGTACAGTCGCGCTCATAGAGATGCACGAGGTTGCCGTGCGTGTCGCCGAGCACCTGCACTTCGACATGGCGCGCGTTGCGCACCAGCTTTTCGACATAGACCTCGTCATTGCCGAACGCAGCCAGCGCCTCGCGCCGCGCCGCGGCGAGCGCCCCCTCAAGGTCCTGCTCGCTTTCCAGGACCCGCATGCCGCGTCCGCCGCCGCCCCAGCTTGCCTTGAGCATCAGCGGATAGCCGACGCCGGCGGCCAGGCGCTTGCACGTATCCAGGTCATGCGGCAGCGGATCAGTTGCCGGCATTACCGGCACGCCCGCCTCGATCGCCGCGTTGCGCGCCGCCACCTTGTTGCCAAGCTTGCGCATGACCTCGGGCGACGGGCCGATCCAGCGGATTCCCGCGTCGATCACGGCCTGCGCGAAGTCCGGGTTTTCCGAGAGGAAGCCATAGCCCGGATGAATGGCGTCGACCTTTGCCTGCCTGGCAATGCGCAGGATATCGTCGATGTCGAGGTAAGCCGCCAGCGGCTTCTTGCCTTCGCCGACCAGGTAGCTCTCATCGGACTTGAAGCGATGGAGCGCGAGGCGGTCTTCCTTCGAATAGATCGCCACCGTGCGCACATTCATCTCGGCGGCGGCGCGCATCACGCGGATCGCGATCTCGGAACGGTTGGCAATCAGCAGGGAACGGATAGGAGCGTAGTCCATGGGGCGCAGGGAAACGAACCAGCCGTGCGCAACCGCCACGGCAGGGTCAGGTGATCAGGGATGCAGCACGGGCGCAAGGCTTGCCCGGGCCGCTAGTCGTAATGGGCAAATGGGGCGTGCGAGTCCATCCAGTCATAGTGCGCCGATGCAGCGGCCCATGCCCAGTTGGCTCGCTTTGGCGACGGCTGGTCCCGATCGCCATGCTCGCTTCGATTCTGGCCGGCAAGCGGCTGATCGCCATCTCCGGCAAGCTCGCGGCTGTGCCCGCGGGCTCCGTTTCTTCCGTAGTACATCGTGGTGCCTTCCTCTTCAAGACCAGGTTCGCCTGCCCGCGACGCAGCGCGATGGCCAGGGCGACGGCAGGTTTGCAGGCGCGATGAAATACGCGCCCATCCCGGCCTGCTGCCGCAAGAAGCGGGCCACGGCCGATTCAGGCCCCATCCCTTTGATTTAGTGGAGGATTTTCTTCCGAGGCCAGCCTATCGGATTTCAGAAATGAAATTTTTCATTTCATCGATGCCGCGGCCAATGCGCGATGCAGCACCTATGCCGCGCGGCAACCGATAGTGCCAGCGTGGGCAACGTGGCCAGGTCGACGACACCCGCCCGGCCACGAATGCCAGGCCTTCAGCAGGCCGCGGGCTGGGGCGAAGCCAGTGCGCAGTATGCGGGGGCGCCGGCCTTGGCCATGCGGGCGCAGTACGCGGGATCGTCCGCCCTGGCCATGCGGGCGCAGTACGCCGGCTCCTCCGCCTTCGCCATGCGTGCGCAGTACGCCGGTTCTTCCGCCTTGGCCATCCGTGCACAGTACGCGGGCTCCTCCGCCTTCGCCATGCGCGCGCAGTACGCGGGTTCTTCCGCCTTCGCCATGCGCGCACAGTACGCGGCCTCGTCAGCTGCTGCCCGGGCACAATATGCGGCAGACGTCAGCGGGCTGCCGAATTCGCGCATGCTCAGCGCATCGCTCGCCGCGGCCATTTGCAGGAGGCGGGCCTCATCCTCCGGGCCATCGATGCCAACGTAAGGGTCGTGGTGAAGGACATAGCCGAAGATGCGCTCGCAATCGCTGGCATAGCGCCTGGTGTCCAGGATGTGGGCATGCCAGAAGGCATCCACCTGCTCGCTGGGGACGGCGGGCGTGTCCGGATGCTTCGCCGCCAGCTTGAGGAATTGCCGGTAGCCGCTCTCCGCCTGCTCCAGCGATTCTGGCGACCAGTGCGCATACTTCTGGTGCAGCAGCTTGGCCTTCATCCTGGAAAAGTCCAGGGCGTCGATGGCCTGCCACATGATTTCAATAGTACGGACCTGCATGATTCATGCTCCCATTTTTATTTGACTGCCTTTTATTGGACTTGCATAAGCGCGCGCCGGATTGCCGGCAGTCAGGCGCGCAGCGGTTGCGGCCCGTGCTCGATAGCGGGGCCGTTCTCCATGCGGCTGGCGAGGAAGGCAGTGATCTTCGCCGGCGGCAGCGGATGGCTGAAGTAGTAGCCCTGCACCTCGTCGCAGCCTTCGCGGCGCAGGAATTCGAGTTGCACCTCGTTCTCCACGCCTTCGGCGACCACTTCCAGGCCGAGCCGGTGGCCGAGCCCGATCACCGCGCTGGTAATCTGCGTGTCGCTGCGGCTTTCCGGTACGTAGCGGACGAAGCTACGGTCGATCTTGACCGTATCGATCGGGAAGCGGCTCAGGTAGGCAAGTGAGGAATAGCCGGTGCCGAAGTCGTCGATCGCCAATCGAACGCCGGTGCGCTTCAGGCGCGAGAGCCAGCTGGAAGCCTGTTCGGCATCGCGCATGATCATGCTTTCGGTGAGTTCCAGCTCCAGCAGGTTGCCAGGCAAGGCCGCTTGCCGCAGGGCATCGATAATGGTCAGCCTGAGCGACTTGTCGGCAAACTGCCGTGCCGAAAGATTGACTGAAACACGCACCGGCGGCAGCCCCTGCGCGCGCCATGCGGCATTCTGCCGGCACGCTTCGCGCAGCGCCCAGGCGCCGATCTCGACAATGGCGCCGCTCTGCTCCGCGAAGGGAATGAAATCTCCGGGCATGACCAGGCCCAGTTCCGGGTGGCGCCAGCGGATCAGTGCCTCGACCGCCGTGCACGCTCCCGACGCGAGCGCAATGCGCGGCTGGTAGTAGAGGATGAATTCGTTCTGCTCGAGCGCGCGGTGCAGGTGCGTCTCCATGTCGATGCGCCGCTGCAGGGACGCGCTCATGCCCCGGCAGTAGAACTGGTAGCCGTTCTTGCCGAGCTGCTTGGCACCGTACATGGCCAGGTCGGCATGCTTGAGCAGGGTCTGCCAGTCGCTGCCGTCCTCGGGGAAGGAGCTGATGCCGATGCTTGCCGTCATGCGCAGCTCCGACTCGTTGACGACGAAGCCTGGCGCGAGCGCAGCCTGGATCCTGGCGATGGTCCGCTCCAGGAGCGTCGAATCGCCCTTGGGGTCCAGCAGCACGACGAATTCATCGCCGCCGAAGCGGGTGATCAGCTCCACCTCCTCCAGACTCCCGCGCAACCGGTCGGCCATCTCGCGCAGCACGATGTCGCCGGCGTTGTGGCCGATCGTGTCGTTCACGACTTTGAACTCGTCCAGGTCCACGAAAATGACATGCAGCGCCTGGTCGCTCGCGCGGGCACGGGTCAGCGCCTGCTCGAACTCGGCCTTGAACATGAGGCGGTTGGGCAGGCCGGTGAGGGCATCGTGATTGGCGAGGAAGCGCAGGTTCTCCTCGGCCTGGCGCCGCAGCAGGAAGTGCCCGGTCTGATTGGCAATGCCGCCCGCCATCGCGAGCGCATGCGTATCGGGGCTGCGCTTGCTGCGGGAATAGAGTTCGACCACGCCGAGCGTCACGTGCCCCCTGCTCAGCGGGAAGGCGAACACCGTCCGGATGCCGCCCGCGTCGAGCCACCTGGCTTGCGAATGCCGGGCCATCGCGCTCCGGCTTGCATACCATTGCGGCGCCTGCAAGACCGCAGCGCCGGCCGGCCCTGCGGGGCGCTCGGCGAACCAGGGCTGCAGCACCTTGACGCGGGCCAGGTAGACCGGTGGCAGCTTCAGCCCCTGGCTGTCATCGCCCGGCCAGAAGGCACCCGCCTCCCAGTCCATGCCTTCGAGCAGCGTGTGGACAATCTCCTCCAGCACCTCGGTTTCGCTGGTGGCGGTGGCCAGGTGCAGGGCAATCTGGTGTTCCTGCATCCTGGCCTGCTCGGCGGACTTGCGCTGGCTGATGTCCTGCGCGGTGCCCCGCAGCACGGCGCTGTCCGCCGCCCCATGCGCGTGGCCGATCAGGTGCAGCCAGCCCCGCCGCCCGCGCCGCGAACGGTAGGGGCACTCGAACTCGAACGGCTGGCGATCCTGCAGGGCTACCCGCATCCTTTCCTGCAGCACGGCGCAATGGCCGGCGTCGATCGCCTGGAACAGCGCTTCCGGAGTCGGTTTGTCGCCGCGCAAGCCCAGCAGGCGCGCCATTTCCCGGGAAAAATGCGCGATGTCCTTGTCCAGGTCGATGCGCCAGTCGCCCAGGCGGGCAATCTGCTGCGCCTCGGCCAGCGCGGCCTGGCTGTCGCGCAGGCTGTGCGTCATCTGGTCGGCCACGGCCACGGCGCGCGCCCGCGAACTCGACAGCGCATAGGCCAGCCACCCCAGCAGCACGCTGATGATCAGGCCGGAAATCACCACCAGCGCCGGCAGGTAGCGCTGGGGACCACTGATGGCCTTGGCATCGGCAGCAAACGCGATTACCCAGCGCCGTCCGCCGAAATTCCGCACCACGCTCTTGACCAGATCATGCTGGGCCGGGGCCGCCTGGCCGTCCGCCAGTGCCGTCGCGCCACGCGCGGCACTGGCGTGGACTGCGCTGCCGCCAGCGCCCCGGCTGCGCTCCCCGACCGCCAGGCCGGTCAGGCTGTCATAGAGCAGGTTGGCGGCGGAGGACGGGACCGCCGCCTCCGCGAAGTCTCCGGCGTCATGCACGCGGAACCGGATCCGGCGCAGGTTCTCATTGCTGACCAGGTCCTTCAGCAGGTCACCCACCCGGATCCCCGCGCCAACCGAGCCGACATAGGCGCGTCGGCGCGCTTCCACGGAATCCAGGTCGGGCACCTTGCGGTACACCGGCAGGCGCAGGGCGATGCCCACATGCGGGTTCTTTGCCTCGCTGAAGATCAGGCGCCCGCTGCTGACTGACTCCCCGGTATCGCGCGCGCGTTCAAGCGCAGCCAGGCGCCGTGGCTCGGCGCCCATGTCGATGCCGATCGACGCCAGGTTGATGTCGAGCGGCTCGACATAGGTCAGCACGAAATGGCCCGGCCGCCGGCCGGGGGGCCGCACGTTAAACGTCACGCCCGCCTCGCGCAGGATCGGATCGCTGCGCTGCCGGGCGACAAAGGCGTCGATCTCGGCCGCCGGCACGTACGGCGCGTAGTTCAGCGTCTGGAAACCGGGATAGCGCTGCGGCAGGTTCAAGCCGCTGACGAAATCGCGAAACTCGCCGCGCGAGACATGGTCGCTGGCGCCGAACAGCGCCTGCATGGTCACGAGTACATCGGTATAGAGGCGGATCCGTGTATCGATCTGCTGGATCACATCGCCAGTATCGTTCTCAAATCGCAGGCGGACGTCCTTTTCCAGCAGGTCGGTGCAGAACGCATAGACGACAGCCGTCGTCATCACGCCAAGCAGCAAGGTGCCCGCGGTGATGGTGCGCGACCCAAGGCGTCCAAGCGGGCGCAGCGCGCGCGCAAGCGTCTGGCGCAAGATTGTTCCCCCCCGGATGTCGATGGCAGCCATGCGGCTGAGCGGCCGTCACCAACGACTGATGCTAATAGTGCACTTATTGGCTGGGGTTCTATTCGGAATCCAGCCTCTTATATGTATTAACAATCTATAACAAGCGGGGAAAAACGGGCCCTGATTATCGCCGCGTAAACACCCAACTTAAGTGGGGTGGCAGTTTAGGGGGACAGTGGCCTGGCTTGCTAGCCGCAAGCGCAAATAGTGACTCCGTTCGCGAGTTATCCAGGCACGCGCTGGCCGTGGGCTTCGAAATCAGATCAACGGCTTTAACGGGAGCATCTGCAGAAACTGGCGCTCTTTCGTCGCCAGATTGCGATATGGACTTCGAGGGTGGAATCGTTGGCGCCGCTCTACGCAACGGCACGAGCAGCAGCAGAGAAGTGGCGGGTGTCTGCTCGCACAGCAGGAATCCGGACCCGCAAAAAACAAAACCCCGGAAGACCGCGATCTTCCGGGGTTCGCCGCCATTTCTGGCGGAGACGGAGGGATTCGAACCCTCGATCCAGGTTTTGGCCCGGATGCTCCCTTAGCAGGGGAGTGCCTTCGACCTCTCGGCCACGTCTCCCAAACTTGCGTTGCGTGAGGGAGCCACACAACGAAGCGCGTATTCTAGCGGCGCCGCACGTGTTGGTCAACGAAAAATCGATCACTCAACACAAAAACCGCGGTCCCGCCAGAAGTGTTCACGAACGGATCACGCCTGTTCCAGTTCGAAGGCCTTGTGCAGCGCGCGCACGGCCAGTTCCATGTACTTCTCGTCGATCAGCACCGAGATCTTGATTTCCGAGGTGGAGATCATCTGGATGTTGATGCCCTCTTCCGACAGGGTGCGGAACATCTTGCTGGCGATGCCCACGTGCGAGCGCATGCCCACGCCCACCACCGATACCTTCGACACCTTCGGGTCGCCCGACACGCTGCCGGCGCCGATGTGCGACTTCACGCCGTCGTTCAGGATGGCCAGCGCGCGCTGGTACTCGCCGCGCGGCACGGTGAAGGTGAAGTCGGTCTTGCCGTCGACGGACTGGTTCTGGATGATCATGTCGACGTCGATGTTGGCGTCGGCGACCGGGCCCAGGATCTGGTAGGCGATGCCCGGCTTGTCCGGCACGCCCAGAACGGTGATCTTGGCTTCGTCACGGGCAAAGGCGATGCCGGAGATGACGGCTGCTTCCATGGTGGAGTCTTCCTCAAAAGTGATCAGCGTGCCCGAGTGCATTTCCTGCTCGAGCGGCATAAGCGGGTCGGTCAGCGACGACAGCACGCGGGTCTTCACGCGGTACTTGCCGGCGAACTCCACGGAGCGGATCTGCAGCACCTTGGAGCCGAGGCTGGCCATTTCCAGCATTTCTTCGAAGGTGATCTGGTCCAGGCGGCGGGCGTCTTCGACCACGCGCGGGTCGGTGGTGTACACGCCATCGACGTCGGTGTAGATCAGGCACTCGTCGGCCTCGATGGCGGCGGCGATGGCCACGGCCGATGTGTCCGAGCCGCCACGGCCCAGCGTGGTGATGTTGCCGTCGTCGTCGATGCCCTGGAAGCCGGTGATCACGACCACGCGGCCGGCGTCGAGGTCGGCCAGGATGCGCTCGTCGTCGATCGATTCGATACGGGCCTTGGTATAGGCCGAGTCGGTCTTCACCGGCACTTGCCAGCCGGTGTAGCTGACCGCGTCGATGTCTTCGCCGTGCAGCGCGATGGCCAGCAGTGCCACGCTGGCCTGCTCGCCAGTCGAGGCGAGCATGTCCAGTTCACGCGGATTGGGCTGCGGCGAAATTTCCTTGGCGAGTCCCAGCAGGCGATTGGTCTCGCCCGACATGGCCGAAGGCACCACGACTACGCGGTGACCGGCGCGGTGCCACTTGGCCACGCGCTTGGCGACATTCTTGATGCGTTCCGTGGAACCCATCGAAGTGCCGCCGTATTTGTGAACGATGAGAGCCATCTTCTTGTCGACGCCAGCGATTATGCAAAGCCCTTGAAAATACACGAACAAGCCCCGTGAGGCAAGGCGGGAGCGGGGTTCGGGCTGCAGATCGGAAGTGATGCCGGCGGCGATCCGGGAGCTTCAGTGCGTCGGCATCGCCACTGCCGGCGGCCGCGGATGCCATTCGACGCACCAGCGCGGCGCTGCCGGGGCGTCCGGCCAGCGGCGGTGCATGCCCAGGCCGGCGGCCAGCACCAGCGTATCGCCAGACCACAGCAACGGCAGCCAGGCGCGGCGCCAGGCCGGGATGCCGGCTTCCTGGCAGGCCTGCTTCAGGGCCCGGGCCGGGCCGCCCGGACGCAGCACGATACGCTCGCCGCCGCTGCGGGCGGCCAGGCGCAAGGGCTGGCGCAGCACCGCTTCGGGCACGCCGAAGGTGTCATCGCGGAAGAAATGGAGTTCGCCGCGCCAGGCTGACACGACGATGCGGGCCTCGCCGCGCCAGTCCAGCGTCACGGGTGCCGGCGCAGCGATCGGTGGCGGCGTGCAGGCCAGCACGCGGTCGCGGAAACGGCGCAGGACCAGCCCCTCATGCGCGATCGCGGGCTCGCCGCCAGCGTGGGTGACCAGTTGCTCGCGCATAGCCGCCAGCCGAGCGGTGGACGGCGCGCGCACGCCGAGGTCGCGCAGCCAGAAGCGCAGCACGGCATCGGCATGTGCCACGGGCAAGGCGCGCAGCCCTGCCAGGTCGAGTTCGGAAAGCGTGTCGGCATCGCGGCCGGGGCGCGCCAGCGCCGCCAGCGAGGCGGCTGCCAGTTCGTCGATCAGTGCGCCTGCCTGGGCGAAATGCGCGGCCGCCTGCACCACATTGGCCGACAACGCCGGAAAGGCCGCCACCAGCGCCGGCAGGTGCGCGCGCAAGGCATTGCGCGCATAGCGTTCATCGGCATTGGACGGGTCGTCGACCCACTGCAGTGCGTTGGCCGCGCAATAGGCCTCGATCTCGGCGCGGGCCACATCCAGCCAGGGGCGCAGCAGCATCACGCCGCTGCGCTCGTCCAGCGGGCGCAGCGCTGGCATGCCAGCCATGCCGGCCACTCCAGCGCCGCGGAACAGCCGCAGCAGCACGGTCTCGACCTGGTCGTCCTGGTGGTGGGCAAACAGCAGCAGGCGCGCGCCGCTGTCGGCGCACATCGCCGCCAGCGCGGCATAGCGCGCGCGGCGCGCAGCCGCTTCCACGCCCTCTCCCGCTTCGGGCTGCACCGATACCCGCCGCACGAAATAGCCGACCTGCCACTGCGCGCACAGCGCGGCGCAGAAGCGGTCCCAGTCGTCGGCATCCGCCTGCAGGCCGTGGTGGACATGCAGCGCCACCACGCGCGCGCCAACGCCCCACTCCGCCGCGGCCGCGCGGGCGGCATGCAGCAGCGCGACCGAATCGCGACCGCCCGACAGGGCCACGGCGATCGTCGCCGCGCCCGTGCCGCCGCCAGAAACAACAAAGGCCGCACCGGCCTGTAGGGCCTGTGCGACCTTGTCGGTCAGCCGGGCGGACGGTTCAGTCCTGGGTGCCGGTTTCCTTGAACTTGCCATAGGCGAGCAGGCGCTCGTAGCGGCGGGCCTGCAACTCCTTCACGCTCATGCCCTGGAACTGGCGCAACGACTCGGCCAGCGAGCGCTTGAGCATCGCCGCCATGCCCTTGTAGTCACGGTGCGCGCCGCCCAGCGGCTCGCTCACGATCTTGTCGATCAGGCCCAGCGCCTTCAGGCGGTGCGCGGTCAGGCCCAGCGCCTCGGCGGCTTCCGGCGCCTTCTCGGCCGTCTTCCACAGGATCGAGGCGCAGCCTTCGGGCGAAATCACCGCGTAGGTGGCGAACTGCAGCATCTGCACCACGTCGCCCACGGCAATCGCCAGCGCGCCGCCCGAACCGCCTTCACCGATGATGGTGGCGATCAGGGGCACCTTCAGGCCGGCCATCACGTACAGGTTGTGGCCGATAGCCTCTGACTGGCCTCGCTCTTCGGCATCGATGCCGGGGAATGCGCCCGGGGTGTCGACGAAGGTGAAGATCGGCAGGCCGAACTTGTCCGCCAGCTCCATCAGGCGCTTCGCCTTGCGGTAGCCCTCGGGCTTGGGCATGCCGAAATTGCGCATGGCGCGCTCTTTCGTGTCACGGCCCTTCTGGTGGCCGATGACCATGCACGCCTGGCCGTTGAAGCGCGCCAGGCCGCCGATGATCGAAAGATCGTCGGCAAAGGTGCGGTCGCCGTGCAGCTCGTGGAAATCGGTAAAGATCTCGCGCACGTAGTCCAGCGTATAGGGACGCTGGGGGTGGCGGGCAATTTGCGCAACCTGCCACGGGGTCAGGTTGGCGTAGATGTCTTTGGTCAGCTGCTGGCTCTTGCCGGCCAGCCGCGAAATCTCTTCGGAAATATCAACAGCCGAATCGTCCTGCACGAAGCGCAGTTCTTCGATCTTTGCCTCAAGTTCGGCAATGGGCTGCTCAAAATCCAGGAAGGTGGTTTTCATAAAATCACACGTACCTGTCTGTGAAGGGGCGCATTCTACCGGAATTTGGTCGCTATCTTAGCGCCTGCCAGATAGCCCGGACTGCACCTGCCACTAAATTTTCTTTCTGCGATGCCTAATACGTCACTGGCAACGGGTCGAGACTGCGCCACATATACCACGTCGCCACGGTTCGCCACGGCTCCCAGTTGGCCGCGACTTCGCGCGCCTCGCTGCGGGTGACGGGTTCGCCGCTGAAATAGTTGGCGGAGATTGCGTTGATCAGGCCGATATCGTCCAGCGGCAGCACGTTGGGCCGCATCAGGTTGAACATCAGGAACATCTCCGCGGTCCAGCGGCCGATGCCGCGGATCTGCGTCAACTCCGCGATCACGGCTTCGTCGTCCATCTGCGCCCATTCGGCGACATGCACCATGCCCGCCTTGAAGTGGTCGGCCAGGTCGATCAGGTATTCCCCCTTGCGCTTGGACAGGCCGCAGCCTGCCAGCTTCTCGGGACCGGCGCGCAGGAACTGGGCCGGGGTGAGCTTGGGGCAGAGCGTATGCAGCCGCTCCCACACCGACTGCGCCGCCTTGACCGAGATCTGCTGGCCCACCACCGCGCGCGCCAGCGTGACGAACGGATCGCCACGCGACACCAGGTGCGCCGGGCCGTAGGTCGGGATCATCTTGCGCAGTATGCGGTCACGCTTCATCAGGTCGGCGCAGGCTTCGTCCCAGTAGGCGGGGCGCACCGCATCGATGACGGTTTCGACCGGCAGCGGCACCGCATCCGCCTCGGGCAGCACGGCCTTGGCGTTGCGCGTGCCCCTGGCCGCGTCCTTGCCATCCGGCAGCGGCGCCTCGCTGGCGCCAGCCTTGCCCGGGCGCGGACCGGCCGCCTTCGCCCGGCCCCTCGTAGCGGGAGACGTGGCCGGCGGCGTGGCGGTGGCGGGCTTGCGCGCGGCAGCGTTCAAGCACGCCTCCACTCGGTGGCACCGCCCGGCTTGTCTTCCAGCACGATGCCCGCTTCCAGCAGTTGCGCGCGGATGCGGTCCGCTTCGGCAAAGTTGCGCTCCAGCTTGGCGGTCTTGCGCGCGGCGATCAAGGTCTCGATCTGTTCCGGCGAGATGCCGTCGTCGGACCTGCCGCCTTGCAGGAAGGTATGCGGATCGCGCTCGAGCAGGCCCAGCGTGCCCGCCAGCGCCTTGAGCTGGCGCGCAGCCGCGGTCGAGCCGGTGCGGTTGATCTCGCTGGCCAGGTCGAACAGCACCGACATCGCGATCGGCGTGTTGAAGTCGTCGCCCATGGCCTCGGCAAAGCGCCTGGCGTGCGGCTCGTCCCAGTCCACCGCGCAGCCGCCCGGCTGGCTGTCCTTGAGTGCCGTGTACAGGCGTGTCAGGGCGTGGCGCGCATCGTCCAGGTGCGCGTCGCTGTAGTTCAGTGGGCTGCGGTAGTGCGCGCGCAAGATAAAGAAGCGCACGACCTCAGCGTCGTACGACTTCAGGACCTCGCGGATGGTGAAGAAATTGCCAAGCGACTTGGACATTTTTTCGTCGTTGATGCGCACGAATCCGTTGTGCATCCACATATTGACGAAGGGCTTGCCGCTGGCGCCTTCAGACTGCGCAATCTCGTTCTCGTGGTGCGGGAACTGCAGGTCAGCCCCGCCGCCATGGATGTCGAAATGCTCGCCCAGCAGCGTGCAGCTCATGGCGGAGCATTCAATGTGCCAGCCCGGGCGGCCGGCGCCCCACTTCGAGTCCCACTTGCTCTCGGGCGGCTCGCTGGCCTTGGCGGACTTCCACAGCACGAAGTCGAGCGGGTCCTGCTTGGCGTCGTTGGCGCTGACACGCTCGCCGGCGCGCAGGTCTTCCAGCGACTTGCCCGAGAGCTTGCCGTAGCCGTCGAACTTGCGCACCGAATAGTTCACGTCGCCGTCGCTGGCCTGGTAGGCCAGGCCCCTGGCTTCCAGCTTGCCGATCATGTCGAGCATCTGCGGCACGTAGTCGGTGGCGCGCGGCTCGTGGTCAGGGCGGATCACGCCCAGCGCGGCGGCATCCTCATGCATGTACTGGATAAAGCGCGTGGTCAGCTCGCCGATGGTCTCGCCGTTCTCGGCCGCGCGGCGGATGATCTTGTCGTCGATGTCGGTGATGTTCTGCACATACGTCACCTCGTAGCCGGCGGCACGCAGCCAGCGGTGCACCATGTCGAACACCACCATCACGCGAGCGTGGCCAACGTGGCAATAGTCGTACACCGTCATGCCGCACACATACATGCGGACCTTGCCGGGTTCGATTGGCACGAATGGCTGTTTCTCACGCGCGAGCGTGTTGTAGATGTTCAGAAGCTGCATGAAACGAAGTGAGTGGTGAGAGGAGACTGCCGGGGTTCGCACAGCAGGCAGCGCGGGCCGTGGCGCCGGTTGCCCGGCGCCTGGCAGGCCGCCGGCGGCAACGCGGTCACTGGCGCATTTCCGTCGCGCCCCATATCTTACCGGAAGGCGGTGCGCAGGTTGCCTCCGGCACCGCGCAGCCAGGCCGCGCGAGATGCCGCGCCTGCCGCCCCGATGGCATCGCCCTTCGTGCCGGACTTGCCGCTTTGCTAGAATGCCGCGGAGTATAACGGACCTGTCCTCAATGAGCCTGCCGCTGCCCTCCCCGTGTTCTGCCATGTTCGCCGCCCCCGCGCGCCGACGCGGCCATCGCGCCGTACTGCCCCTGCTGGCCCTGGCCGCCGCGCTGGCGGCCCCTGCCTACGCGCAGAACGGCCCGCTGTCGCTGGCCGCGCCGACGGCGCCGGCCGGTGGCATCCAGTCGACCGACCCTGGCATGAGCGAGGCCCAGCAGGCCGCCAACGCGCGCCGCTACGACGAAGCCATCAAGGGCTTTGACCGCGTGCTGGCCGCCAACCCGCGCAATGCGCAGGCACGCTTCCAGCGCGCCTGGGCTCTGGCCCAGTCCGGCCGCGAGGACGCCGCCATCCAGGCCTTTACCGAAATGGCGCAGGACTTCCCGGAACTGCCCGAGCCCCACAACAACCTGGCGCTGCTCTACGCCAAGCGCGGCGACCTGAAGCGCGCCGAGGCCGAGTTGCTGCTGGCCACCGAAGTCAAGCCGGGCTTCGCCATTGGCTACACCAACCTAGGCGACGTCTACCGCCGCCTGGCCGAGCAGGCCTACACCGAAGCGCTGCGCCGCAATCCGGGCGATGCCCGCGCCAGCACCGGCCTGCGCCAGCTGAACCCTGATGCCGCGTCGCCGGCGGCGCCCGCCGGCACTGGCCGCAAGGCGACGCCAGCGCAGCGCCAGGCACCTGCCAGCGCCCCTGCGGCCAACTGACGGCCACCCATTCCAAGGTCCGGGCGCGGCGCGCCCGGACCATGTGCATCCAGACTTACCGGAGTTCCTTCATGATCCGTTCCCGTCGCATCGTCCTGGCCGGCCTGACCGCAGGCGCCCTGGCACTGTCCTCGTTCAGCGCGCTGGCGCAGCAAAAGGCCGCCGAACGCGTCCAGTTCGCCACCAGTGCCGGCAAGTTCACCATCGAGCTCTACCCCGAGGCCGCGCCGAAGACCGTCGCGAACTTCCTGGAATATGTGAAGAGCGGCTTCTACAGTGGCACCATCTTCCATCGCGTGATCAATGGCTTCATGGTGCAGGGCGGCGGTTTTGACCGCGACATGAAGGAAAAGCCCACCCGTGCGCCTATCCCGCTGGAAGCCCGTAGCGGCCTGAAGAACAAGGCCGGCACGGTGGCCATGGCACGCACCAGCGACCCCAACTCGGCCACCGCGCAGTTCTTCGTCAATGTGGTGGATAATTCGAATCTCGACTACCCGCAGCCGGACGGCAACGGCTACGCCGTCTTCGGCAAGGTGGTGGAAGGCATGGAGACGATCGACAAGATCAAGAGCGTGCCGACCACGGCCTACGGCCCCATGCGCAATGTGCCGGCCGCGCCGATCGTGATCGAGTCGGCCACCGTCGTCAAATAATTACCGAACAGAGGAAATCCCATGTCCAAGGTCCAGCTCCACACCAACCAGGGTGTCATCACCATTGAACTCGACGCCGAAAAGGCCCCGAAGTCGGTCGAGAACTTCCTGTCGTACGTGCGCAAGGGCCACTACGACAACACCATCTTCCACCGCGTGATCAAGAACTTCATGGTCCAGGGCGGCGGCTTCGAGCCCGGCATGAAGCAAAAGGGCACCGACGCCCCGATCGAGAACGAAGCCGGCAACGGCCTGAAGAATGACCGCTACACCGTGGCCATGGCGCGCACCAACGCCCCGCACTCGGCCACCGCGCAGTTCTTCATCAACGTGGTCGACAACGACTTCCTGAACTTCTCCTCGCCCACGCCGCAGGGCTTCGGCTATGCCGTGTTCGGCAAGGTGGTGGAAGGCACCGACGTGGTCGACCAGATCAAGGGCGTGCGCACCGGCAGTTCGGGCTTCCACCAGGACGTGCCGCTGGAAGACGTGGTGATCGAGAAGGCCGTCATCGTCGAGTAAGCCGATGCCTGCCGATTGCGGTTCCGTGCGCATCCACGTGCCGGCATTCCCCTTCCGACACCGCGCATGACCGCAATCCCCCACACGCCGGTGGCCGGTCCCTTCGAGGCACAGGCGCCGGCGTGGTTCATTTCAGACCTGCACCTGACGCCCGGCATGCCCCGCACGCTGGCGGCCTTCGAGCGCACGCTCGAGCGCGCCGCGCAGCACGCGCGCACGCTGTTCATCCTGGGCGACTTCTTTGAATTCTGGATCGGCGACGAAGAAACCGACTCGCCCTTCGCGCAGCGCGTGACCGGCGCCCTGCGCGCACTGGCCGCGCGCGGCGTGGCCGTGTATTTGATGCACGGCAACCGGGACTTCCTGCTGGGCAAGCGTTTCGCCAGCGCGGCCGGTGCCAGCCTGCTGCCCGACCCCACCGTGATCCACTGTGCCGGCCAGCGCGTGGTGCTGAGCCACGGCGACATGCTGTGCATCGACGACGAACGCTATAACCGCTTCCGCCGCTGGACCCGCAAGGGCTGGGTGCAACGCGTGTTCCTGGCACTGCCGCTTAGCGCGCGTCTGTCGATCGCCCGCAAGCTGCGGGCAGACAGTGAAGGCAACCGCGCCAGGCAGTTGAGCGCGGGTGCGCCCGTGCCGGTGATCTATGGTGATGTGGCGCCCGCCGCCGCGGCCGAGTTGCTCGGCGCCGCCGGTGCGTCGCTGCTGGTGCATGGACACACGCACCGCCCGGCACGGCATGAAGAAGCCGCCGGCGTGCGCTGGGTGCTCACTGACTGGGACCTGGACGGCGCCCATCCGCGCGCCGCGGTGCTGCAACTGGATCGCGACGGCTTCCGCCTGTTGCCGCAGACGGACTGAGCGACAGCGCCGGCCCGGCCCCTGCCCCGCTCACTTCATCAGCCTGCGCAGTTCGCTTGCGTCGAAGGGATCGTTCGGCGTGTTCTCCAGGTGTTCGCCAAGCCGGTCGAGTGCGGCCAGCACCGCCTCGATGCGGTCGTGCTGGCGCCCCGCATTGTCGATCAGGCTCTTGAGCGCCAGCGACACCGGATCGTCCGCATTGGGCGTGATGCCGTAGGCCGAGAACTCCTGCTTGGCACCCTGCTGCGCCGATGGCGCATCCGGCAGGATGATACGGGCCGGGATGCCCACGGCAGTCGCGCCCGGCGGCACCGGCTTGAGCACCACCGCGTTGGAGCCCACGCGCGCGCCGTCGCCCACCACGAATCCGCCCAGCACCTTGGCGCCCGCGCTCACCACCACGTTGGCGCCCAGCGTGGGGTGCCGCTTCTGGCCCTTGTACAGCGAGGTGCCGCCCAGCGTCACGCCCTGGTAGATGGTGCAGTCATCGCCGATCTCGGCGGTCTCGCCGATCACCACGCCCATGCCGTGGTCGATGAATACGCGCCGGCCCAGCTTGACCGCCGGATGGATTTCGATGCCGGTGAAAAACCGCGCCCAGTGCGAGATCCAGCGCCCCAGCCAGTGGAAGCCCGCGTTCCAGCATCCATGCGCAAAGCGGTGGAACACCACGGCATGCAGGCCGGGGTAGCAAGTCAGCACCTCCAGGCGGCTGCGCGCGGCGGGATCGCGCAGCATGATCGTGTCGATATCTTCCTTCAGGCGAGAGAACATCTTGGTCGTGTCGTGTTGCCGCGCCGTGCGCCGCGCCACGCGGGCTGGTGCCCGGGACAGGGTCGCCGGCGAGGTCAGTGGCCGGTGGGGACGGGATCAGGGAGTGTAAGTGATTTGCCGGACCCGCTTGGGGTACCGGTGTTTGGCCCCTGATCCGTCAGGGACATTGCGGCGATGCTGCGATCAACATCGCCCGGGCCTGCGCAAACCCGCAGCCGCGGGACGACAGCACGCGCGCTTGCCGCGCATGCCTGCATCGCCCTGCATCGAATCGCTCCGGTTTGCTGCCACTGTCCTTGCTCCTATCACCGGTCCTGGTGCGGGCCCGGCTGGTTCTGCGCGGCGATCAGCATGTGCTTGGCGATGCCGCGCAGGATATTCACTTCCTCGCGCTCCAGGCCGCTGCGTGCCAGCAGCCGGCGCAGCCGGGTCATCAGCCTGCGCGGGTTGGACGGATCGAGAAAGCCGATCGCCTCCAGGCCCGTCTGCAGATGGCCGAACATGGCCTCGACCTGCTCGGCCGTGGCCGGCTCACCAGCATAGCCGATATTGGCGCCGGCGTCCGGGGCCGCCTCCAGCAGCGCCAGCCGCAACTCGTAGGCGATGAGCTGCACCGCCTGCGCCAGGTTCAGCGAGGTATAGGCGGGATTGGCGGGGATATGGGTGACGGCGTTGCAGCGCTCGACCACTTCATTGGGCAGGCCATAACGCTCGTTGCCGAACACGAAGGCAACGCCGCCGCTGCCGGACAGCGTCTGCCGCGCACGTTCCGCGGCCGCGCGCGGCAACAGCCGCGGCGGGCCGAACTCGCGGTGGCGCGCGGTCATCGCCACGGTCAGCGCGGCGCCGGCCAGCGCCGCGTCGACCTGGTCGACGATGAGCGCGCCCGCCAGCACATCGTCGGCACCGCTGGCCATGGCGATGGCGTCGGGGTGCCGCAGCACCTCCGGCTCGCGTGGCGAGACCAGCACCAGGCTGCCGAAGCCCATGGTCTTGATCGCGCGCGCCACCGAGCCCACGTTGCCCGGGTGGCTGGTTTCGACCAGCACGAAACGCACGCGGCCGAAGGCGTCGCCGCCGGGGTCTCCGCTGTTGCCATCGGCAGCGGGCTGGCTCGTATCAATTGCCGGGTTCATATACAATTCGAGGTTCTTCTTTGGCGCGGCGCCAGGTTTTTGCTTGCTCGCGAGACTCTCGCGGCACATTTGCAGCAGAACCGGCGACGCCCGACGTTCTTCTACAATCCGTTGTGTTGTCAGCTGCCCATGAGCGGGCGTGCGGCGCTTTTGCGCCCCGCCGCGTCGTCATGGCCGGCCTGGAGAGATTCATGCATCCGATGCTCAATATCGCCGTCAAGGCGGCCCGCAAGGCGGGATCCATCATCAACCGCGCGTCGCTCGACGTCGATCTGGTGCGCGTCTCGCGCAAGCAACACAACGATTTTGTCACCGAAGTGGACCGCGCCGCCGAAGCCGCGGTCATCGAGATCCTGCGCACGGCCTACCCGGAACACGGCATTTTAGCGGAAGAATCCGGCCAGTCCTGGGCCGAGGGTGAAGACACCCACGAGTACACCTGGGTCATCGACCCGCTGGACGGCACCACCAACTTCATCCACGGCTTCCCGCAATACGCGGTCTCGATCGCCCAGCTGCACCGCGGCACGCCCGTGCAGGCCGTGGTCTACGACCCGACCCGCGATGAACTCTTCACCGCCAGCAAGGGCGCCGGCGCCTTCCTGAACAACCGCCGCATCCGCGTCACGCGCCGCGACAAGCTGGCCGACTGCCTGATCGGCACCGGCTTCCCGTTCCGCGATCTGGAAGGCCTGGACGAATACATGGAATTGTTCGCGCTGATGACGCGCAGCTGCGCCGGCCTGCGCCGCCCGGGCGCAGCCGCGCTGGACCTGGCCTATGTGGCCTGCGGCCGCCTGGACGGCTTCTTCGAGCGCGGCCTGCAGCCGTGGGACATGGCTGCCGGCATGCTGCTGATCACCGAATCAGGCGGCCTGGTCGGCAACTACGCCGGCGAGCCGCGCCAGATGGAACAGGGCGAAGTGCTGGCCGGCAACCCCAAGGCGTTCGCCCAGATGGTGCGCCTGCTGTCGCCGTTCTCGCTGGACAACGCCAAGCCCGCCGCCTGACACCGGCACCTGGCCTGACGGCCAGATCAGCCATACACCGACGCCCGCCGCACCCCGGCGGGCGTTTTGCATGGTGCGCCCCGCCTGCCACCGCGCCCTGCACTGCAGACCTTTCTCATTCCCCAGACGGCCATGATCCTCGTCAAGGTCGCCCCACCCTGCCCTCCCCAAAATAAAACCATGCGCCACGCCCCGTGCGCGCGGATCCAGCAGGAGAGCCAGCATGTTTCCCGAATACCGCGACCAGATCACCACCCTGAAGACGCAGGATGCCCGCTTCGCGCGCCTGTTCCACCGCCACAACGCGCTGGACCAGGAAATCCACAACATGGAGTCGGGGCTGGTGCCGGCCTCCACCTTCGAGATCGAGCGGCTGAAGAAAGAGAAGCTCCTGCTCAAGGACCAGCTGTACGCGATCCTGCGCAACACCGCTGCCTGACGGAGGACCGCAGATGACCGATCGCGACACCATCCAGCCCTCCCACGCCGCTACCCCGCCACGTGCCCGCGCCACGGCCAGGGGCGACGTGCTGCCCACCAACTCGGCGCTTTCAGCCCAGCGCAATGAAGTCGACAGCGCCGTCGACGCCGCGGTGCAGCTGGTGGCCAGCAGCATGCAGGACATCCTGGCCAGCCGCGCCGGCCACAGCGCCGACATGCTCGACGCCGTGCGCACGCTGCTTGACGGCCTGGCGCCCGACGAAGCAGCGCAGTTGCGCAGCCTGATCCTCGAAGGCGATCCCGCCGCGTGGCAGGCCGGCCGCAAGCGCCATCCGGACGACGAGCTGTCCGCGGGCTGGCGCGAAGGCGCGTACCCGTACCAGAACCTGATGTCGCGGCGCAATTACGAAAAGCAGAAGTACCGCCTGCAGGTGGAGCTGGCCCCTATGTTCAAGCACATCCTGCTGCCCGTCGACGGTTCCGAGCTTTCCCACAAGGCCGTGTCCGCCGCCATCCAGTTTGCCCGCACTGCCGCGGCGCGCCTGACGCCCTACATGTGCGTGGAGACCTACCCCTACATGGTGGGCAGCGACAGCACCCATGAGCGGCGCGAGGTATTCCAGCAACGCGTGGAGGCACTGGCGCGCCAGGAACTGGCCAAGATCGAGGCCGCGGCGGCAATGGCCGGCGTCCCCTGCGCGGGCCACGTCTCGGCCGCCAGCGCCCCGTATCACGGCATCATCAACGCCGCCCGGGACCTGGGTTGCGACGTCATCTTCATGGCCTCGCACGGCCGCAAGGGCATCAGCGGGCTGCTGCTGGGCAGCGAGACGCAGAAGGTGCTGACCCACAGCGACGTGCCGGTGCTGGTGTTCCGCTGACGGCACGCCGCCGACCCCGCCGCCGGGCCAGATCCGGCCCACGCGGCGCGGCAACCGCTGCCCCGTGCTGTACCATATCGCCCATATTCGAAAACGCCCCTTCGCGCCACGGCCCCAGGCCGCTGGATGACCGCCCGGACGCCCCGCGCGGCCGCCACCCGGCTTGCGCAAGGCGGCGATCCGAGCGGAGCGGGCAGCATCAGGCAGGCCCACCGCCAGACAGGCTAAATGGCAATGGGATTGCAGAAGAAAACCGACCCGGAACAGGCGCAGGCAGATTCGGCCGCGAGCCGCCACACGCCAATGATGCAGCAGCGCCTGTCCCGCGCCACATAAGCCACTGAGCAGGGCACTACGCCAAAACCCACGCCGAACTTATGCAGCAAAAAGCACTTTCCCAGCAGGCCTGATGCCCGCTTGCATCTACCCGGTCGTCTCTTCCCGACCCTGGTCGCCCCCTGGACCAGGTTGTGACCGAGGCGCGCTCAGATGGATTGCTCTCCGGGGGCCAAGGGCAGTAAGCCCATAGGTAGGCCCGTCTCGCCGGCGATTTCGACCAGGCGGGCGAGCTTTTCGAGGGCCATCTGCAGGGCTTCAGCACTGCTAGCGTGAGGCTTGCCGGCGCGGAACACAGTCTGTACGGTGCCCACCAGCGTGTGATGTCGCGCCAGCACAAAGCCCTGACTCAATCCGCTACTGGTGAGTTGGGTGTAGGCGCGGAAATCGTAGTAGCCCACCCGCCTAAAAAGGTCGCGCTCGGGGCCGCACTCCTGTTCTAGGTCGGGCACAGGTGATAGCGGGAGGACGGACACATCAGTGCACGGAATCTGCGTCGCTCTGACCGAGAGGATCCGTTAGATATCGGCGATACGCAAATTCGACATCTGCGTCCGCATCGGCACGGGCTTCCAACGGCGTGCTCCGGCATTTGGCGCAATGAAAACGCCACTGCCCGGCCCCCGAGTCGATCATGAGAAAGCCTCGGTAGCGGCCAGCGGCCAACTCCTCCACCGCAGTGATGATGGATATGCCACTACGCTCATAGGTTGCCATGGCTGCAACTGCAAGGATCGGTCATATTCGAGAGTGTAGCCACGCAGGTTCTACACGCAACCCCATTTCCATGACCACGATCAAGGGCAGGTTGAGCGACGCAGTCCAAGGCCCAAGGCCCTTCCGCCAGTCAGCACGTTTCAAACCGCGACTCTCCTGTGCCCAGCTCCGGGCGATCTACGAGCGCAACCCGGGCGTTGAGGTGCGCGAATTGCTTGCGAAATCCACACCGGCTCCATATCCTGCTGCGCCGCGCGAACCAGTTGCAGGAGGCCAGCGACGCCGGCTGGGAACCGCCTCCCAGCGCTGACGGGAGCTGCCGCTATAGGCACATTGCTCCCATTGGGTGTTCTTCCCAAGACTTGCCCTTTCGCAATCCACGAAAGTAGGAATGCGCCCGACACAAGGCGCGGCTCGTTAAATCTAGAACGAACACATGACCAATGCGAACATAGGAGTGTTCGGTGTCCACTTCAACAGTACATATATTTCCCGACGAAGATCGTTGGGCAGTAGAGACAGATGACGGGCGTCAGCGTGTCACCTACCCATCACGAGGCGCCGCGATCGCGGCAGGCGTTCAAATCGCCATGGCAGAGGACGCCGTCCTGATGATCCATGGCGTCAACGAGGAGCCAAGCGCCATCGACTTCAGTGAGTGCGATGTACCGTTGATCAATTGATCGCTCCCGCGGACAGCGCGTAGTAGGCTGCTGGGAGGCCTGATACCAGCAGCCTACTACGCGCGCGGGGACTGGCTCCATAAACTTCAGGAGACAGACATGCCAGGCAATGACATTCATGTTGTACCGGCCGGAGACCGCTGGGCGGTTGAAGCTGAAGGCGGGCATGGCCGCGAAACGTTCGACACGCAGGATGAGGCTATTACCGCCGGCACGGAGCGCGCCAGGGAAAAGCAGGTCGAACTGTTCATTCATGGCCGTGACGGCCAGATCCGGGAGCGCAACAGCTTCGGCCACGACCCCCGCGACATCAAGGGTTGACACCTATGCCCGGCCGGCCTGCGGCCGCACCCCTGAACTTGGCCAGCTTCTCGCTGATGCTGGCCAAGCGCGGCGTGATGCCGCATGGCGACGACTGGCAATACGAACTGAAATTCGACGGGTATCGCCTGCTGGCGCGCACGGGCGAACCCGCGGTTCGCCTGCGTGAAGGCGGCGACGCCACGTTAGACGCGCCACCGCGGTACAGGCTTGGCATGCTAACAGCCCCCGACTTCGGCCTGGAGGGCGTGGTTGGAAAGCGCCGCCAGGTCGGCGTACCGCTCTGGCGAGCGATAGCGCGACTGGATAACGATTAAGCGACCAGGGGTGCCACCTGAGCGGTTCAAGAGATAAACATCGTAATTGCTCTGTGCGAGAGCCCACATTGCTTTTGCTGAATGCCCCCCTACGCTAGAAAGGCACGGTAGGCGATGCCCACCCCCCGGGGCATCCACTGTGCATTTCGCCCCGCCGCGATCTAGTCAAGCGGCGGGGTGCTTTTACACCTCTTACTGACTAGGCCGAGGGTTCTGCGGCTCGCCCAATACGACTTCAAGCCCTCGCCAACCTTGGCCGAGAACCTTTCCTTATCGGGCCGGTATCAACGCCGTCGCTGCGCTCCGAGGGCTGGCCTGCCTTCCTGGCATGATCGGTGTACTCAGCGAATTGTCCCACTCGCATGTCGACCGACGAACATCCAATGAGCTTGAGCGTCACCACGTCAACGGGCATCTCGATTGAGGAATTCGTTGTTGAAACACACTTAATGGGGCTGCGGTGTAGACATTGTGGCGGATGCCAATTCAACGAAAATCGTCCAGCATGGAATAAGCGGGGCTCGTGACCTCGCCTTTACGGCCACCGGGGAACGCCCCCAGGCCCCAAGGGCCTTTTTTTCCGTCATTAGATGGACACAGCCCTCGCCCACCTTGGCCGAGGGCTTTTTCTTTTGTCGGACGGCGCCTGAAACCGGCACCTGTCCGACGCACTGAGACTGGCCGCCCCCCTCGAATAGAGGCTGCTGCCGGAAGCTCTGCTGCCGCTTTTATCCCTTCTACTTTTGAGCTTGCGGCTCACCGATTCACTACTCGCTCGGTCAACGCGTCATAGCTGCGTTCGCAGGCGAGCCCGGCGCCTCGGCTGGCGTCAAGCTCTGCAGCCAGCTCTCCCGCTCGCGCATCAGCCCGGCCGAGCACGTCGGCGAGCAGATCGACGGGAGTGGCGGCTGGCGCGCCGCCGCCGACAGCGGCGGGATCGCCGGGGCCTCGACTGGCATTGGCGAGGGCGGTTGCACGTGCGAGCAACTCGCGACGAGCAGTGTCAGCAGCCCGAGCATCGGCCCGGGCGGCCTCGGCTTGTTGGATGGCCGCATTGGCGATCTCCGTCTGTGCCGCGGTGCGGCGTTGTTCTTCGAGGCGCGCGGCGTTGACCGCCTCGGCCACCTGCCTGGCTTGCTCCGCGCGAAGCTCGGCCAGCTCGCGCCCGTACTCAGAAAGCTGGCGCTCATAGTGATTTCCCTGCAGCCACCAGGCGAGCGCCCCGCCCAGCACCGCACCGACCGCCACCATAAAAAAGGCCGCCGCCAGGCGGCCCTTCCATGCGGCCAAGAACTCAAGTGCCTTTGCCATGCCGGCCCTCGCTCTGGCGCAGCCTGCGCTTAAAGTAACTTTCCAGGGCCTGTGCGCCAACGATGCCGAATGCGCTGCCAAGCCCCACCAGTGCTACCGGGTTGAGCTCGGGGAACTGAATGAGCGCCATACCGGCCACCATCGAGGCAGCTGCCCCCATCACCGTCCGAGCGACCACCAGGCGCACGGTGATGGCTTCGTCGCTGGCCAGCAACTTGCCCAGGCCAATCATGGCGCCGACGACCACCAACATAAACAAGCTCTTTTCTGGTTCTTGCATGTACCCGTTTCCTTTGCGGTCGTTTATGCGTGGATGAATTGCTGGGCACGCAGCCAGCGCTGCCGCCGGTCGTCGAGCCCGTTGGTACCGCCGTTGATGCGCCGCGTGAGTTGCGCGAAGTCGCCACGATCGGCCAGCTCGTTGCAGCCGTGCGCGAACCAGAACCACGCCGCTGACCGAGCCGCCAGGCGATCATCGGTGGCGAGCAACTCCGGCTGCGCGACCAGGTCGACGCCGAGCGCATGACCGCAGGCCTCGTAATTCGCGCGGAAAGTGATCTGCTTCAGGCCGCGGCCGCGGAACTTCCAGCCGTCACCGGTGGCCGCTTCGCCGTTGCCGTACCGGCTGGCGTAGACGATGCTGGCGATGCGCGGTTGCCGCTCAAGCGGCACCACACGCTCGCCCGCCTGGCGACCCAAGGTGCCGGCCAGCTTGACCGGCATGCGCGCACCGAAGTTGACCACCAGGCCCTGCACCGAGTAATCGAAGGATTCCGCCAGGGAGGAGAAGCCCTTCGATTCATGGCCGACCTGGGCAATCCAGGCCGCCACCCGGTGCGGAAGCAAGATGCCAAATTCGAACAGCGCGGCGTCGACGTGTGGCCACCAGCGATCGGCCAAGGCAGCGCTGAGATTGGCTGCCTGCTGAAACGTCTGTTTGTCCATGGCTCCTTTCCATAAAAAAGCCCGCACGCGGCGGGCAAGAAAAAGCCACCCCTCAGGGTGTCCCCTCAGGGTGGCCCGTATTGGCGTGGTGGCGGGCTAGGCCGTCAGCAGGCGATAGGCCTCCTCCTGCGTGACGTCCAGGTCGTAGTTGCTGGCCAGCATCCCGGCAAACAGCAGCGCCGGCAGCGGCCCGGTGACCGCCAGTTGGGCGCGGTAGGCCTCCAGCTCGAAGCGCAGGCGCCAGCGGCGGCTGATCTGGTACAGCAGCCCATTGAAGCCCCAGCAGCGCCAGAACTGGCGTACGTGTGTGAGCTCGTGCGCGAGCAGCGCCGTGCTGGTACCGGGGCGCACCAGCACCACCGGGCCGACGGCGTAGCCATCGAAGCGGGCCGGGATCAGGCGCGTCGTGGTGACGATCAGCGCTAGCGGATGCGTGCCGAGCTTCATGCCCACACCCGATACGGTGTCGTCGGTGCCGGGTCAAGGATCCAGGCGCCGACGTGCGCGAGCTCGGCCTCGGTCAACAACCGCACCAGGCGCAGGTTGGTGTGCCAGCCCGGCACCGGCGTGGGCGGCGTGATTATGTTGCCCTCGGCATCCCACTCGCCGCCGGTCGAGATCTCGCCGGGTGAGGTGATGCTGACGCCGTCGGCTGGCACGCGCTGCGGTTGTCCATCGTCGCCTAGCAGTTCAACCGTGAGCCCTGCTGCTAGCAAGCCAGCGCGGACGGTGTCGCGGTCGGGCCCGCGCAGATAGTAGTCGTGGAACATTGTCACCTCACGCGGTCAGGGCTTGGAGTTCGGCATTGGTCAAGCGGCGCGGGAAATATCTGGCCTGTCGAATCCAGCCTCCCCAATAACCAGCACTGCCCGTAGACCCGATAACCAGACGATCAAGTCCGCTAGGCAGCGTTGCCTGGGCTAGCGTGTTGACGGCTGCGCCGTTCAAGCAGAGCGCGTTGTCCGAAGCTTTGTAAGCGAAAGCCATCTTGAACTTGGCTCCGTTAGCAATGGTGGGGCCATTCACCGGAAAACCCTGCCCACCGGTGCTGATTTGTGCGGAGCCTAGGTTTGCGGCGGAACTGCGATACATGGCAATGTTTTCGCTTCCGTTCGCGCTGGAATAGAGCACTAGCAAGCGAGGCGAATTGCCGCCGTTTTGCACCGAGTTGGCGTTGTAGCATTCCGCGTCAACAAAGATCGTCCCCTCGCTGGGATTGAATCCGATCTTGCTCAGGTCGGTGATGATCGCATTGTCGGGGCTGCGAGTAACTTGGGAGCCGGTCGTCTTAATGTAGGACGATCCGAAGGCCCCGCTCGCCTCGATCATCGCGCCGTAGACGGTCAAGCCTGACACACCGTCACCTGTGTATGTGGTCAGGTTATTGGTGTCTGCTAGCGTGATGTACGTGTTGGCCGAGGCGCTGTTCGTCGCGGTGAAAGAGAACTGCCCCCGGAACAGGCCGTTGGGAAGAGCCTCAATTCTCGCGTTGGCCGCGTTCACGACCTGCGACACAGAGCCCCCGCCGGAGGGGTCGAAGGTTACCGCGAGGCTGCCTGCAATCACCGACGCCGACGAGAGTGCTAAGCGCAAGCGGCGAGCAGCGCCTACCGTCTTGGCTCGAAAGAAGATGGAACAGGTATAGGTCTGCCCAGCGGTGTACGCGATCGCCGATCCCGCTAGCTCCTTACTACCTGCGGCCCCGTTGTTCTCGGTGATGTCGAACGCGGACAGTGCGCCGTCCGGCGCTAATTGCGCCGACGTTGCAACAGCGATAGCGGTCTTAATCCAGTACGAGTTCGAAAAGTTCTCGGACTGTAGAACAAGGTTCGTGCGCTGCTCCTCCACCAGCAACCCACGTGCCGCCAGCGTTGCCGGGTCATAGTCCAGGCGCGGCACGTTGGCCGACTCCTGCACCAGGATGCCGCCGCTGCTGTAACGCCAGGCAGCAGACGCACGCGTGAACGCGACGATGTCGCTGAAATTCTTGCTTGTCAGCATCGTTATCCCTTACGTTGAAACACACCGACGGCGCCATACGGCCAGCTCGGGTCATCGTCCCACGCCTGGTGCGCGTCGACGATCAGATTGAGATCGAGGGTCAGCGCATTGACGGAGACGAAATCGAGCTTGAGCGTGCCCTTACTGAGATCGTCCGCGTCATAGGCGCCACCCCCACCGCGCCCCGTCAAACCGAGTCCCAGCCCTAGCACAGCGCCACCAGGTCGGCTGCCGTGGTACCAGTCGCCATCACGCGCACGGCGCGCACAGGCAACATCTCGCCGGGATAGCAGTTACGAAACAGCACCGTCGAGCCGTCCATGCGCATCGCCACCACATCGCCGCCGGTCCCGACGCGGATGGCTCGGGACACCGTCGGGAAATCACTGGCCGACGTGTCGCCCTTGGTAATCGCGAAGTACTCGGACGAGGGCGAGTTCAGACCGGGGACATGAAACTTGAACTTGTCTTCTGCAGGCATGCAGGCCTCCAAATATAAAAAGCCACCCGCAGGTGGCACGATGGAACAGAAGCCCGGGCGAGCCCTAGAGCTTGATGAGGTTGACGTCCCAGTAGCCGGCAGACTGGAAGAGGCAGGTGCTGTGGTCGGTCCCGGTCGTCTCTGGCGTTCGCCAGTTACCGGTAGAGGAGTTGTAGGAGAACACGACCTCACGCAACACCCCCCAGTCGCCGTCCAGCAACTGCCCCTTGATGTCATTCCGGAAGCCCGGGTCCGAGGCAAAGTTCAGAACGCTGCCAGACCCGGCAGTGTTGAGCGAGGACTGGATTGCAGTGATGGCCACATTCCCGAAGTAGGGATCGACCGCCTCCGCCAGGCCACCGTCCGCGGTTAGCCAGCTGTAGTAGGTCGTCGAGCCGGTCGTCTGCTTGACAGGCACCAGGCCCCACCAGGGACGCGTCTTGCCGAGGAGTTGCGCCAGCGTAATCGGCCCACCGCTGAGTCGACTAATGCCGAGCAAGCGCTTCACGTCATCGTGGTTGATAAACATGCCCCCGGCGGCTCGCAGCTCGGTGGCCACGTTCGCCAGAGAAATGGGCGCGGAAGCGGGCGTTGTCATGCGCCCCTCCGCTCAAGTACCTCAATGCGAGCGCACAGCTCCTTGACCGCCTCGATCAGCACCGGTCCCAGAGCGCCGTAGTCGACAGACAGCATCCCATCGCCGCCTTCCCGCACGGCTTCCGGCAGCACATCCCTCAGTTCCTGCGCCAGCACACCGACGAAGCGGGGGCTGTCCGCGATGTCGCTACGGACGTAGGACACGCCGCGCATGCGCTTCACTTTGGCGACCGCTGCCGGGATCGTCTGGACGTCATCCTTGAGTCGCGCGTCCGACGCCCAGACCACGTTCACGGTGGCGGAGAGGGTGCCGACGCAGCGCAGATCGCCCTGGAAAATGTACTTGTAGAGCGAATCGTCCGCCGCGCCGCCAAACAGGTGGCGGCCCGAGCTGTTGACCAGGTGCTCGGCCACGTAGGTGCTGAAGTCCCGAGCCGTCGCCGTATTGCGCACCAACGAATAGGCACCACTCTCGACCTGGCTCTGGAACACGCCGGCGGCGCCGCTCTGGTCGCTCTCCACGTAGCGCGTGTAGGGCACCGTGTGGGTGAGCGTCGCGGTCTTGCCGGCGAGCGTGTCCGTCGTCACCGACGTCGCCGTCAGCGCGGTCACCGTCAGCGCCGGCAGCGACTGCACCCACGCGACGCCGTTGGCCGCGCCGTTCACCGCCATGACCTTGTTGGCATTGCCGGCCAGCGCCGGCGCCCCGGCCGCGGCCTGCGCTGCCGAGGCATAGGTCTGCGCCTGGGTGGCCGAGGTGGCGGCATCGGTTTTGTACTGCAGCACCGTCGCCGCGGTGGCCTTGATCCACTGCGCCACTTTCATCAGCTGCTGCAGCGCGACCATGAAGCGGGTGCGGTGGCCACCGTTGGCGAGGCCCGTGGTGGCGTTGTCGGTGTCGTCGATGGTGATGTTGTCGCCGCCGACGTCCGTGGTAAAGGTGACGCTGGTCATGTCAGTTCCTCGATTTCAAACGGGTTGCTGTGATTGCCGACGAAGGCACGCGTGATCGGGTTGAGCTGGCGCAGTCGCCCGAGGTACGACTGACGCAGCAGGTTAATGGCATCGTCCTTGTCCCAGATCAGCAGCACCTCGCGGTCGACGCCGGCCTGGCGCTGGAGCTCGAATACGCGGCCAAGCGCCTCATCGCGCGATAGGAAGCCGAGCTCGAAGCGCGTCACGCGCCGCCCGCTCTTGCGGTCAAAGTACGGCGTGCCGGACAGCGCGCGCTGCACCGTGGTGTCGGTCTCCCAGCCCAGCGATGCGCCCCACTTGGCGTTGTATTGCGGCTGCCAGGCGCGCCCGACGAACACGCGCCCGAACTCGACATAACCGTCCGGGTTGGCCTCGTCGTCGACCTCCACCTTGATGTAGCGCCCCGCCGTCGGTTTGGGCAGCACCACCAGCAGCAGCGACGGATACTCGCGCCGCGCCTCCTCGGTGATCGAGCCGGTCCAGAAGTTGTCATCCTCCCACTCGAGCGCCGAGGGCGGAAACAGCGTTGGCCACGCCAGCTGCCAGTCAGGGTCCCACAGCAGATAGGAGGCCGCGACGAAATCCAACTGCAGCGAGGCCGAACCGTCGGGCGGCACCACCACCGCGTTGTCGTAGACCGGGCTCGCAAAGCTCGGATCGTTGGCCATCCGCAGGCGCCACTTGGCGGCCGTCGACAGGTTGTGTCGCACCACTGCGATCACCGACACCAGCCGGCTTTGCCCGAGATCCAGCACGAACTGGGTATCAGCCTTGGCCGCGGTGGTGCTGCGCGCCACGCGCGACAGCCGCCGGTCCATCAGATTGTTGAGCGCCACCTGCCAACTGCCACCCGACAGGGTGCCGCCGTCGGCGACGTTTGGATGCGCCAGGAGTACATTTGCCATTTAGCCCCACAAGGTCAGTTTGGCCGTGCCGCGATCGACGCCGGTGTCCAAGCCGATCACCCGCAGCAGACGGCCGCTTAAGCCGTAGCGACTGGTTTGCACCGTCACCACGCTGTCCAGGTCGATCGCGCCGAGCTCGGCGAGCGGGATCTCGATATCGACCAGCGCGCGCCGCACGCTGTACAGGTCGGCGCGCCGGCTGGCCTCGGCGGCCGCGTCGGCTTCCGCCACCAGCGCGGTATCGAAGATCACCGCCTCGGACGACGGCCAGGCCGTCTGTACCGTGGTGCGCTCGCTGGCGGTCTGACGAAGATCCAGCGCGAGGAACGCCCGCCGCGCCGCGCTGACCGATCCCGCCGGCTGCGCCTGCACGGTGTAGTTGCGGGCGAAGCGCACCACCGAGCGCCAGCTCGGCACGCCGGCCGAGCGCACCGTGAGCGCCATCTCGGCGTCGGCGTAGATCGTGGTCGGCGTGCCGCTGGGCGCGGTCAGGCGCCCCATGCGCAGCCGGTTGAGGCGGTCGAAGCCGTACCAGGCACCGATCGCGTTGGCCAGCGTATCCATCACCGCCTGCGCGCTCGCCTCGCCATCGACCCAGACCCCCACCGGCGCGGCGTTGGCGGCGTTGAGCGCGGTCACGTCGGCCGCGACAATGTCGCCGGACGGGATCCCCGCATCGAGCGCCACCGCCTGGAGCAGTGCCCCCGCCCGGGTCTCGGTGGTGGCCACGTCGACGGTCACCTGCCCCGCCGGCGACGAGCCCAGCCGGCACAGGCCGCCCCAGCAGCGCACCGTGCTGGCCGCGGGCGCGGTGGCCAGGAGATCCGCCGAGCTCGCATAGTCGGCGCCGCGCGTGAGCGCCACGCCGTTGTCGTAGACCGTGCCGACCGTACAGCCCTGGTCGGAGACCTGGTAGACCAGCTTGCTGCTGTTGACCAGCTTGGCCGGCAGGTTCAGTACGCTGCCGTAGACGCGCGGCTTGTACTGATCCTTCAGGTCGTCCTTGGTGCCCTCCAGGCCATCGGGCAGCACGTTGTTACCGGCGTACTTGGCGCGCGACAGCGGCCTGCCCAGTGCCGCCAGGCGATCGCGCACCACCAGGCTGATGTCGCTGCCCGCGCTGCGCACGTCGTCGAGCAGCCCCGACAGCACCACCGGCCAGCCCGACACCGCCGTGCCGAGCGCGCCGGATTTGACCACGAAGGGGCGGCCGTCAAACGCATAGTCGGTCAGCAACGCATCAAGCTGGCCGTCCGGGTTGGACAGCAGGATCTCGCCCACCGAGGCGCGCGAGGCGCCGTAGGTGGTGGCCTGGTCGAACAGCACGCGCGACAGCCGCGGCGGCTCGACCAGGCGCGGGTCGAAAAACGCATTGGCCGGCGTGTCGGTCGGGCGCGTGGTGAAGCCTGCGTCGGAATACCGCAGGGTCTCCACCAGCCCGGTCGACAGCCGCCATGCACTCACTTCAATGGCAATGGTCATGGCTACTTGTTGAGTAAGTCCTGTTGCAGCCGCACCTGCTTGGTTTGCACCGCCATGACCTCCTCATGGCGCGCGGCGGCCTGGGCCTCCTTGACCGCCTCGACCTGGCCCACGGCGTCACGCAGCGTCGCCAGCTCGTTGCGCAGCGCCTTGACCTCCGCCACCAGCGCGGCGTTGGCGCCCTGGCCGTACTGCGACCAGTTCGGCGACTGCGCATACTGCGCGCTTTCCGCCCGGGTCAGCACCCGCTCGCCCTGGTGTAGCTCGGCCAGGTAGCCGTCGAAGGGCACATAGGCGAGGCCGCCGGCGTGCGAGCCGTCCGGGCGGAAGCCCTGCACCGCGGCGTAGTCGGCGGCGTACTGCCCGCCGCTCGCGTAGAAGCCGCGCGAGGCCTCCAGGAAGGCCTGCGCGATCTGCGTCCACTTGGCCTGCGCCTCGGCATCCCCGCCCTGCGCCGCGGCCGAGGTTTGCTCGTAGCGGCGCCGCGCCTCGGCATACTGCTGCTCCGGCGTGAGCGTGGACAGGTTGCTCAAGCCCAGCGACTGCTGGAACTCCTGCACCTGTTTGCCGAAGGCCTCCATGGCTTGACCGGCCTGCCCCAGGACATCGGTCATCTGCGCGAAGGCGGGCGCGATCTCCAGCAGGTTGGCGTACAGCTTGCGCCCGCTGTCGCTGCTCAGGTCGATGCCTTCCATCATGGCGCGGAAGGCCTCCTTGCTTTGCGGCATGACCACGTTCAGAGCGGCGAACTGCTTGGCCAGCTGGTCCTGCGCGAGCGCCTGCTGCTCCTCGGCGCTGTAGAACGTTTGGTAATACGTGGTCAACCCGTTGACCAGCGCGTCCATGCCGCCAGCCGCCTTGGCCAGCGCCAGCGCCGCGGTGGCAGACAGTTGGGCGAAGCCCTTGAACGGCATGTCCTGCACGGCATCGCTGAAGCTCTTCAGGGCGTCCAGCGTGCCCAGCACCGCCTGCACATCGGTGGCGCTGAGCTTGCTGGCGTCAATGCCCGACAAGAACTCGGCAAACGGCGCCTCCAGGTTCGCCTGCTGCAGCCCCTGGATGACCGAGCGCTGCAGCTGCAGCTCGAAGGCCGCCATCACCTTTTCAGGGTCCTTCTCGCCCTTCAGGTCCTCACGCCCCGGATACCAGCCGTCGCCGAAGCCTGCCGCGACGAAGGAATTGCCCTTCTTCGGGCTGACTTCATAGCTGGCCTTGAACTGCCCCAGGCCAGCCATCGACCCACCGAACTGCGTCGCTAGCGCCTCCATCGACGCATAGGTCGAGCCGATGGCAGCCGTGACCTGCTCGGCCGCGCGATCGCCCCCGGACGGGCCGGCAAACTTCTGCGCCCGGCCGTTGGCGTCGACCGCGTAAGAGGCGCCATAGCGCGTTTCGCCGCCGCCACCGATCAGCGACCCCAACGCCGCGCCAGCAACCGCGCCGATGATGGTGCCGACGACCGGCAGCGCCGAGCCCACCGTGGCGCCGATCGCGGAGGCGGCCGCGGCACTGGAGCCGGCCACCGCCAGCCCGCCGATGGCGCCCAGGCTGCCGCCCATGGCCGAGTAGCCTTTGTTGTTGAACAGCGCCCCGCCCAGCAAGCCCCCGGCGATACCGGCGCCGGCGCCCCACAGGCCGCTCGCGCCATTGAGCCAGGACAGGTTCGACGCCGCCGAGCCAGCCGTGGCCGACAGGCCCGCCGAACCCCCGGACAGCGACATGGCCGATCCGGTCCCGTACAGCGACAGGCCAGCGTTGGCGCCGTAGCCCACGCCCGACACCCCCGAGCCAAGGATCGAGGCACCGGTGCCGGCACCGAACACGCCGGACGCCAGGTAACCACTGCCACCGAAGGCCGCGCCGCTCACGCCGGCCGGTGCGCCGCCGAACAGGCCGGTTGCCCAGTTGTAGGCATCCCGGCCATACCCCAGCCAATCCGTGCTCCCGCCGTTGCCCGAGGCGGCATTGGCGGTATTGCTGCCGAAGCCCAGCGCGGTCATGGCGGTGGTCTGCACATACTGGAACGGGATGCGCAGGAGGGTGGCCTTGAACATATTCTTCAGGCCGTCCAGGAAGGCCTTGCCATAGCTCGCGCCATTCTCGAAGGCCCGGAAGAACGAGTCGGTGAGCGACTGGTTGATCTGGTCGGCGACTTTGCTCCATTCCTTGGCGGTCTCTTCCGCTTCGTCAGCCCGCGACTGCTTGCGCGCATTGGCGAGCTTCTGGTCGGCCAGCACGTTGAGCAGATCGGCCTGCTCGCGCAGCGCTGCGGCCTGCGCCTCATACCCAGGCATCAGGTCATAGATGGCCGCCTTGGACCGCTTGGCCGCCGCCTGCTCGGCCAGCCGCGCCGACTCGAGTTCGACCAGCTGCTGCTTGTTAAGGCCGATCGCCTGGCCTTCCAGGAGCGCCGTCTCGATGTTGGTCCGCAGCGCGTCGGTGCCCTTCTCGATCGCGTCCCACTCCTTGTCGCGGGCCTCGAGGTACTCCTTGCGCGACTTGGCCGCCTTCTCGCCGGCGATCACCTCCTGGTAGAGCGCGGTGATCTGCGCCTTGCTCTGCTTGAGCGACGCATCCTTGCCGATGCGCAAATCCTCCAGGAACTTGGCGTAGGCCTTTTCCCCGTCGGTCAGCTCCTTGGTCGACGCGGTGACCGCGTCCTGCACCGCGATCTGCTCATGCAGCGACTTGATCAGCTTGTCGGCCTCGCTTTCCTTGGCCTCCCCGGACTTGCTTTGCACCGGCGCCTTGCGCTTGGCACCACCAGCCCCATCATCCTCGCCGCCACCACCGGCCTTTAGATTGGCCAGCCGCTTCTCTAGCTCCTGCGAAAACAGCTTGCGGTTGAGGATCTCGTCGACATCCGCGAGAAAGGCGTCCCCGACATTGGCGGCCGCCTTGAATTCCCCTTGTGCGAGCAGCACGGCCTGCGCGGCCGCGGCCCCAATGCCCTTGCCGATCAGCTCGAAGGTGCGATAGACGCCCTGCCCCGCGTCGACAATGAAACCCAGCACGCGCGCGGTATCCATCGCCCACTCGCGCAGCGTGCCGTCCTTGCTCAGCCGCTGCGCCGACTGGTTGAGCGAGTCGGTGTCCGTCGCCGCCTCGATCATGGCCTCCATGAAGGCGTTCATGGCCGGCAGCGCCGCGGCGTTGATCTGGTTGAAGGTGCCGCGGGCCACCATCGCCATGCGGTCGAGGTTGTCGTTGAAGTCACCGGCGGCCTTGGTCGCCGCCTCCGGCACGATCACGCCGAAGCGCACCGCCTCCTCGGTCGCCTTCTTGATGCCGTCGGCGCCGCTGCTGAGCCAGGCATTGAGGTTGGCGCCCGACTTGCCAAACAGATCCACGGCCAGTGCGGTCTTGCCGGCGCCATCCTCCATGTCGGAAAACTTCTCCATCACGTCGGCCATCACCGCGTCGACGTCGCGCAGTTGCCCGCCTGCGTCGACCACCGACACGCCGATTGCGCGGAACAGCGCCGCCTGGTCCTTGCCGCCGCCAGCCGCCTCGGCCATGTTGACCGAGAGCTTCTTGACGGCGCCGCCCACCTCGTCGAGGCCGAGCCCGTAGAAATGCGCCTGGTAGGCGTACTTCTGCAGCGTGGTAGCGTTGACCGCCAGTCGCTCGGAAAGCTCGTCGACGGCATCCAGGCCATCGATCGAGGACTTGACCGACATCAGCACGGCCGACACGCCCGCGAAGGCGGCCACCGCCGCCGCGACCTTGGTGACGGTTTCCTGCGCAAAGTCACCGATCTTGCCCTTGGCCTCGCCGGCGACCTCGCCGATGTTCTTGCCGAAGCCCTGCGTATCGGCCTGTGCCTTGCTCAGACCGCGCGTGTAGTCGCTCAGGTCCAGCCCGAGCTTGATGAGCAGATCGCCCAGTTTCATGCCTGTACCCTCAGTTGCCCTGCTGGCTGCGCCGCTCTCGCTGCGCCGCAAACTCCTCAAGCGCCGCCGCCTCCATCACACGCAGGTCATTGAAGAGCGCGGCGCGGCGCTTGCGCTTGACGCCATACAGCCGCAGCGGCGTCTCGATCGCGGGATAGTTCAGGCCCGTGCGCACGCATCCGGCGATGCCGGCAACTTGATGCCACTGGGTCTGCACCGTCAGGAACAGCTGCAGCGATTCCCAGTTGTCGGCATGCACCGGGCAGTCCTCGGCGCTGCCGCGCGCGCGGACCTCGTCGACACAATCGCTCGCCACGCCGAAGGCCTCCAGCATCTCGGCCATGTCGGCGTCGACCTCGAAGTCATCGGTCCGGTAGCCGGCCCAATGGCGAGCGATCGCAATCAGTTTTTTTCGCGCGCCCCGTTGCCGTAGGAATTGGTCCAGAACACCAGCTGCGTCGCGAAAAGCGCTTGCGGGATCACCAGCAGCAGCTCGCGATTGGTTTCGCTGAACTCGACCACGGTCTTGCCGTCCTCGCCGACCATGTCGCGCCAGCCGACCAGCACCTGGCGCATCGCGCTCGCCTGCGCGCGCCATTTTTCCGAGGCGGGCAGCTCGGCGGCCTCTTTCTCGACCGATGCCTTCAGCTCTTCGAGCTCGGGCAGCTGCAGGCGCTTGAATTCGGCGGTGAAGGACGAGCGCTCGATCTTGCCGGTTTCGCCGCGCATCTCGACCTGGACGACATCGCGGAAGGTGGGGTTGATTGCCAGCTTGAAAGCCATGGGGGTTCTCCTGAAATGTTTGCGGCCCGCGCATGGCGGGCCGTGTGGCGTGGTGGAAAGTGGGTTACAGGAACGTCAGCAGCAGCTCGTCGTTGCCGGCGTTGGGCACCAGCGACAGCGCCGTCTGCAGGAACACGCTGCCCTCGGAATCCTGATACTGCGGATTGCTCAGTTGCACCTTGGGCGCGTCGAACTTGACCTTGCTGCCGGCGACGGTGCCGTGCGTGATCGAAAGCGCGCCGGTGGTAGCCGCGCGGATGATGCCGGGGAAGTCCTTGGTGGCGATCGACGGCAGCTCCAGCGTCGCGCTGCCGGTGGTGGCGCGATCGGTCAGCTCCACCGTCTCCAGGCCGATCAAGTTGCGATAGCTGATCGTGTTGCCCAGGTCGATCGACAGGGCCTCGCAGGCACCGGTGAAGCCGTGCAGGCTCCAGGCGGCCGTGTTGGTGTTGTTCACCACCAGCGGCACCCGGAAGCCACTGAAATCCGGCGAGGCGGGCAGCGCCGCATCGGTCACCGGCGAATAGATGCCGGTGAAGGTCAACTGCGCCACCGGGATCTGCTTGGCGTTGAGCGAAAACACCACGGTGCCGCGCGCGCCGGTCAGCTTGTGCAGCAGGCCGTCCAGGTAGTAGTAGATCGTGGCCGACTCATAGGTGCCGCTCGCCGGCGCGTACTTCACGTCGGTCGCCGCCGTGACGGTCTCGCTCAGGCCGCAGGCGCGCAGCAGCGGGCCGAACTTCGGCGCGGTGCCGGCCGTGCCGCTGGCCGCCAGTTCCACCTCGAAGTTGACGGTCGAGTAGATCGCCGCCGGCAGCTGCTCGTCGCCGCCCAGGTACGGGCGCACCACATCGCGCGGCACGAAGTCGCCGGTCACCGGCTGCACGCTCATGTTGCGCACCAGGATCGCGTTGGCCGCAGCCGTCGGCGTCGGGTCGACGTTGTAGGTGGTTTCCAGCTTGGCCAGGATCAAGGCCTTGCGCATGATTTTCATCGCTTACTCCTGAGATGGGGCGGGGGCGGCCGGCGCCGGATCTTGGTGGTCCGGACCTTCGACGCGCGTGCGCTTGCCGGTGGCCGGGTCGAATACGTAGCTGCCGCCCAGCCCGGAGTACTCGTCCGAGACAATGGCGGCCGCCGAGTCCAGCGGCGCTGTCGCGCCGTCAGCCGCTTCCGGCTGACTCGAAGGGGTTCGTTTCATGGTTTCCTTAGGCACTCAGGCTGCCGCGCTGGGTGCGATAGAAGAGGTCGTAATGCACGGTGCGGGCCGAGCGCATACCCCCGGTGTGGTCATAAGCGGGCGCATCGGTCGCGAGCTCGCTGACATCGATGAGCTGCGCCGCGGTGAAGCCCATCACCAGCGGATGCACGATCGCCAGCGCCGCCTCGGAGAGCGGGTCGGGATTGGTGTCGCGCACCACCAGCGTGACAAGCAGCTCGCTGTGGCGGTCGACCGCGCCGGTGGTTTCCTGGCCAGGAGCATCAGCACCGTGATGCAGCACCAGCACGTACTTGGTGGCGCGCATCTCCAGCGCCTCGAAGATCGAGCGGGAGAACTGCATGCCCAGCGTCTGCAGCGCGGGCACCGCTTCGAGGGCGGCGCGCAGCTGCTCGGCGTAGGACTCGCGCAGGGTGGTCATGGCAGCTCCTTATGCAACTCCACCGCGACGAAGGCGCCATCGTCGATCGGCATCGGCTCGCCAAAGGGGCGATAGGTGCCGGCCGAGGCGCCGCTGGTCACCACGACCTGGTGCACTCGCGACAGCACGCCGAACACATCGGCGCGACCGGTCAGGGTCCAGGAGCTCGCCCGCACGGTGCCGTCGAGCACGTCCTTGAAACCCTGATCGAGCAGCGCCCTGGCCGACAGGTCCAGGCTCGCCACGGTCACCAGGTCGCCGAAGTCCTCGACGAAAATGTCGAGATCCTCGCCGCGCAGCATCAGCTCTGCGGGTCGCCGTTGTCGGCGCCAGCCCCTTCGCCACCGTCGCCGGGCTCACCATCGCCCGCGGCGGCCTCGCCGGCCTTGGCCGCGGCCTTTTTGCGGCTGAGGATCTCGATCGCGCCCAGCTTCTCCAGCTGCTCGGCCTGGTCATCCGGCAGATCGAACTTGTCGCCGGCCTGATGCTCCTTGCCGTCGGCGTCAACCAACCAATTCGCTTTGACTTTCATGCTTTCTCTCGCAATGACAACAGCCCGCACGCGGCGGGCTGTCAGGGTTTCAGGAATGCGCCGGTCAGGCGATTGCGTTCTGGAAGAAGAACGACAGATCCGGCGCGGTCACCAGCTCGTTGACCCGCTCGCCGGCGCGCACCTGGTAGCCGCCCTCGAGGCCGCCATGCTGCTTGCCGAATTCCGCGTCGGAGATGCGCTCGCCCTGCTGCGCGGTGAAGCCCCAGGTAGTCGAGCGGGTGGTCTCGGCCGGGATCTCGCGGTAGATGAACGCGGCATGCTTGCCCCAGGCGCGCTGCAGCGACATCGCCTGGCCCTTGCGCGCCGTGTTGACGAAGGCGCTGCCCACCAGGATCTCCTCCAGCTCGAGCGCATCGGCCAGTTGCTGGCGCGTCACGCCGCCGCTGGTACCGCCCTTGCCGTTGACGTAGTCGATCACCTTCGGGTGCAGGATCAGCTTGGTCCAGACAGAGCGACCGAAGATCGCGACATTGGGCCGCATGATCGGCGTGTCCAGGTTGGTCAGAATGGCCGTGATCGGATCCGAGCTGGTGTAGTCGGACCACTGCGAGGTACCCGACAGCGTCACCTTGTTGCTGTGGTTGGCCGCACCGAAGACGGTGTTGGCCACGCGCACCTCGCGGTCGAGCGTGACCAGCTTCATCACGAACTCGGCGGCGAGTGCCAGCGGGTCGACACCTTCCGGGGCATTGCGCACGTCCTCGATCGGGACGATTTCGTCCAGGCCGTAGTCGAACACCGCACCGGTCAGCATCGTGCCGCTGCTTTCGACCTGGTTGGGTCGCGCCTTGCGGCCGACGCGGGTGTCGGGCACGGTGAAGTGGTCGGCGACCGTCTGCACCAGATACTTGAATTCGGCCTGCGAGACCGTCACGCGCGGCATCACGCGGTCGGCGATCATCTCGCCGTTGGCGTAGGCGATCACGATCGACGCGATGAGCGCGAGATTGATCGGGTACGGAGCGACAGCAGTCGTCATGGATGACTCCTAGAAATGGGGAAAGGAAAAAAATAGCGAGGACAGCGGGGCGTTTAACCCTGCATCAGACCGGGCGAAAGGAACACGCCGCAGATGTCGCCCGAGACGCCCGATACCTCGGCGAAGCCGATGATGCGAACGTTGGAGCCGGCGCCCGGCGCCGCAGCGACGGCACGACCGACCGAGTCCGAGGTGAGCGGCTGGCCGCGCGTCACGTTGCCGCCGTACTCGATGTCGGCGATGCCGCTGCGCACGATGGAGGGACGGTCGCCGGCGACGTAGGCAAAGCCTTCGGTGGCACCGAGCAAGGTATCGGTGGCCGCGGCGGCCTGCTTGACGGTGCCATCGGTCGCCCCATGGGTGACGATGCGGTTCTTGGCCAGCGCGCTCTCTGCGGTGTGGGTCTTGAGGAGTCCGGGATTGCTCATGGTGGGGTCCTGTGATGGATCGAAGGGAGAGCGCGGCGATTACGCCTGCGCCAGTTCTTTCGCGGCCTGCGTGGCCGCCGCGGCATAGCTCAGCTTCTGGCCGGAGGCCTGGGCGGCCGCCACCAGCTCGCGGGTGCGAGCGGCGATCGCCTTCTGGTCCGGCTTGGCGGCGGCCGCAGCCGGCTCGCTGGTGGGCGCGGCCGGCAGCGGTGCCGGTGCGTCGGCGGCCAGGGTGGCGGCCTGCTTGGCCAGTGCCGCGCGGTGGGCGCCGAGGATCTGCGCCGCCGCCTGGTCGGGCGTGGTCTTGCCGTCGGCCTTGAGCGAGGCAATCAGCGCCTCATGGCCGACCATCGCGTGCGCCTCGATGCCGATAATGCGATCGCGTTCGGCGGTCGCGCCGGCGGTGCGCGCCTCGGCCTGGATTTCTGCCAACAGCTCGGGCGACTGGGCCGCCAGCTCTTCGCGGGTGATGCTCATCGTGGGTCCTTTCGGAGAGGTGGGCAGATCTGCCCGGGTCTTGGAAGGAGGCGCAGGACTGGCCCCCGGGGCTTTGAACTCGCCGGCGGCGAGTCGGGTGATCAGCTGCTCGGCCGTGGCAACGCCATCCACCAGGCCAGCATCGATCGCTTGCTGGCCGACGAAGATGCGCCCGTCGGCCATATCGGAGAGAACCTTGTCGGCAGACACGCCTCGGTTCTTGGCAACCGCATCGACGAATTGCCCGTAGAGGTAGTCGATGTAGTCCTGGATCGAGGACTTCCCCTCTTCGGACAGCGGCGCATAGCTGGTGGCGATCCGCTTGAACTTGCCGGAATAGATGTCCGTCGTCTTGACGCCGCGCTGGGCCTCCGCGCCGGACACGTCTCGGTGCACGGTGGCCACGCCGATCGATCCGACCTCGGTGGTGGTGTCAGCGATGTACACCGCCTGTGCCGCGCTGCCGATCCAGTAGGCGGCGCTAGCCATGGTGCCGTCGGCCAGCGCGATCACCGGCTTGATCGCGCCGACCTCGCGCACGATGTCGGCGAGCTGCTGCGTGCCGGCCACCGTGCCGCCGGGCGAGTCGATATGCAGCAGGATCGAGCTCACCTGGCGATTAGCCGCCGCGGCGCGCAGATCCCGGGCGACCAGGTCGCTCGAGGCGCCACCGGAGATGTCGCTGAAGAGGTTCGCGCGGCGCGCGATGGTGCCCATGATCGGCACGATGGCCACGCCGTTGACAATCTCGTAGTCTTGCGGCGCGCTGCCCAGCGGCTTGCCGATGCTGGCCTCGATCGCCTTCAGGTCGACCGCCTGCCCCAGCATGTGGCGCTCGTAGGCATTGGTGATCGCCACCAGCTTGTCGGGAATGATGGCCCAGGCGCCCGTGACCACATCCAGTAGTCGGTTCATCGTCGCTCCAGAAAAGCGAAACCCGCCATGGGGCGGGTTCGGGTTGTCATTGGTCGTCTGCGCTATCGAGCGGATCCGGCGGCGGGACAGCCTGCCCCGCCGTCGCGCTCAGCAGGCCGTCGCGCTTGCGGGCCTCCTGCTCGCGCGCCTGCTGGGCGTGGTTGTCTTCCCAGTTGCTGCCGTCGTAGCCCATGGTTTCCTTGGCCAGCGTGGTGCGCCCGATCTGCAGGTTTTTCTCCGAGGCCTGCGCTTCCTTGAGCGGATCGATCGCGCCCGGCGCATCGCCCACCCACTGGCAACCGAGCCAGGCGCGGCGAATCAGCGGGTGCTCGAAGTAGCCCGGCGCCGACAAGTAGCCGTTGGCGACCGCCTCGTCGATGACCAGCTCGTACACCGGCTGGCAGAAGTTGGTGGCCAGCCAGAAGCGGCGCATCTTGAAGAAGCGCCACGCGTCCAGGATCGCCGCCCGCGCCGCGGTGTAGCTCGAGGTGTAGTGCTTGATCAGCACCTCGAAGGGCAACTCCAGCGCGACGCCGATCTGCCGCAGGATCGACTGCACGAACGGGTCGAAGAGCGCATTGGGCCGGCCCGGGTTGATCACCTCGACGCTGTCGCCGGGCGCGCCCTGGATCACCGCGCCCTTGCCCAGCCGGTATTCCGGGTTGTCCGTTTCATCGGCAACGATCGCATCACTGCCCTCGGTCTTGATGAAGACCGTGAACATGCCCGACACCACCGCGGCGGCGAGCTCGGCATCGGTGTAGGTGCCGAGCTGGCGCAGCGGATCGATCACCGGCGCCAGGTACGGCTCGCCGCGCGTCATACCGACCCGCCGGCGCTCGAACAGGTGCAGCACGTTGCGCCGGCCGGACCCGCTGCCGAAGGCCTCGCGCCGGTCCCACACGCGTTTGCCGCCGACGGCGCCCAGTGCTCCCGGGTGCTTACGCAGAAAGTGGTACGCGACCGCTGCGCCCACATTGTCGAGCTCGACGCCGCCGGCAAACTGGTCGTCGTCGCGCCGCCCCTGCGGGTTGCTGCACCGGTCGGCCTCGATCAACTGCAGGCGCGTGCGGTAGCGCGTGCGGTGGCGCTCGAGCATCGGCGTCAGCACGAATAGGTCACCGTTCTCCGCCGTCGAGCGATACACCAGCTGCTGCAGCTCGTAAAACGTCTGCGTCAGCGCTGCATCGCATTCCTTGCTCTCGGCCCACAGCGCAAATTCGCGTTGCGCCTGCCGCTGCCAGGCGGTCGCTTCTTCCGGCGTGAGCCCGAGCACATCTCGGTCGACGGTGGGCTGCGGTGCGAGGCCCGTGCCGACCACGTTGGTGACCACCGTGTTGATCGCGCCGCGGGCGAGCGGGTTATTGCGGGCGAGGTCGCGACTGCGGTTGCGCAGCACGGCCAGCTGCGGGATCAGGTCCGCGTCGGCCGAGCCACCGAACGCAAACCAGTTCTTGAGCGAGCGCTTGATGGTCGAGCCGCCGTCATAGGCGCCGGAATAGGCCTGCACCGTGCGCGCATGCACGCGCCGGTTGCCGGCCGCCGGGCTGAAGTAGTTGACGACGCGGTCGACCATCGTCAGCCGTGGAGTGGGCTTTGCGACCTTCATTCCGCCACCCCGTAGCCGATCGTCATGCGGCGACCACCGCGGCGGGCGACGCGGAGCTTACCTTCCCAGTAGTCGATCTGCTGACGGATCTCGGCGGCATCGACGCGGGTGAAGCTGCGCCCACCGATGGTGTAGGCCTGATTTTTCGCCACGGCGCTGCTGGCGGCCAGCCAGAGGTCGAGCTGCTGCTGGGCTTGTTCGGCTGTGATCATGAATCAAATCTCCACGCCGCCCGAGACGGTGCCATAGCGGCGCCGGCGTCGGGGTGGCAGGTTGGGTGAATCGACGGTTGCGGGCAGCACTTTCGGTACCGGCGGCAGTTTCGGCGCTTCGTCCGCGTCGTCGACGTCGTCGACTTCGTCCGCCTGGTCGGCAACGGGTGCATCGGCCGCCGGCCCAGACTCGACCGGATCCGGTACCGGCTCGGGCTCATCGAACAGCCCGCCCTGCGACAGACGCGCCTCCAGGATCGACCAGTCGCGCTCCTGCATCAGGTGCACCTTGGCCGCGCGCGATGCGTGCAGTGCGTACACCTCGCAGTCGAGCGCCTCATTGCGCTTGCCGACCTTCTTCTGCCAGACGCGGATTACGTGGCCGTTCTTCTGGCGCACCGGCGCCTTGACCTCAGCCAGGAGCTGCTCGAAGTAGTCCGCGATCACGTTTTTGTAGACGTGAAAGCGGCCCGGCCCCCTGCCCTCCAGGCTGACGCGGCCGCGCTCGCCGATCAGCAGGTCCTTGGCGCGCCCGACGCCGACCATGAACACCGACACGCCATAGCGCGCGGCCTTGGTGTTCTTCTTGTTGGTCTCCATCACCGGGCCAGGCTTGCGGAAGATCTCCGCATCGGGACTACGCGCGCCCTTGATCGCCATCACGTGCGGCACGCCACGACCCTGGCGCGATCGCACGTACTTGTAGACCGCATCCGAGGTATTGCCGTCCGAGCTGTCGATCGACGCGGCGCTGATGCTCAATGCCATGCCGCGCGCGTGGCGGTACTTGCCAAAGATCAGCTTGTCGAGCTGATTCCAGCAGTCGTCTTGGATCAGCGCGGTCTGCCCGTACAGGCGCTCGTACAGCACCAGCCAGGTCTCCTCGCCGCGGCCCCAGGCGCGGATGACGACTTCGAGACGATCCGGCTGCACGTCGACACCGATGGTCAGCAGTAGGCCGCCCTCGGGCACGGTGCGCGGCAGGTAGTCCTTAGCGCGCTCGGCCAGCTCTTCCGGCTTGGCCTGGTCGCCCTTGAACGAGTAGGCCTCGCCCTTGGAGCTGTTGGTGAAGGCGACCAGCTTGCTTTCGTCTCCCATCGCCAGGTGATGCAGCGCCGTGAGCCAGTTCTCCATCAAGGTGGGCATGGTCGAGCCCGGAAACGGGCTGTACAGCTCGTTGATGAAGTAGCCGGCGATGCCATTGAACGGCGCAGTCGCCATCCAGCGGCCGGCGCGCACGTTGCGGCGCTTCTCCGCGTCGTTCCAGAGGCCGCCGCAATGCGGGCAGACGTAGTAGGCCTTTTCGGGCACCTTGTTGCCGAAGATCGGATGCGAGACCGCCGGGTCTTCGGGGCACTTCAGGTTGTCGAAGCTGAGGGCATGCTCTTCGCCGCAGTGGTGGCAAGGCACCATGCCGACGCGCTTGTCGGACAGCTCCATCTCGGCCGCGATCGTCGAGGTGCCCTCGACCGTCGGCGTGCCGCCGATCACGATCTTGACGCGCGAGCGCCGGAAGGTCTTCGTGCGCTCCTTGGCCAGCTTGATCGAGTCGCCCTGGCCGCGCAGGTTCAGGTTGCAGTCGTCCGGCTCCTCGATGAAGATCCGCGGAATCGGACTCGACTTCACCGAGCTGGGCGAGTTGGAGCCGACCAGCTTCAGGAAGCCGCCGCGGAAGCGCTTGAACAGCATGCGCTGCTGCGACTTGCGGCTGCGCAGATCCACCGCCTGGCGCAGCCGCGGCGTGGCGGTGACCATCGGCTCGAACTTCTCGGCCATGTATTCCTTGGCCGCGCCCTCTTTCGGGAACAGGCCCAGGATCGGCGACGGGTCCAGGTCGATCCACTTGCCCAGCACGTTGCCGAGCACGCCCGAGGTCCAGGCGACCTGCGCCGACTTCTGGCAGCACACCTCGATCACGGTCGGGTCATCGAGCGCCTCGAGTGGGTTGCCTGGCCAGCACAGATATGGCGTCACCTCCGGGTCGTACTTGCCGGCGCGGTCGGCCTCGATCGACGACAGGAAGCGGAACTTGCGCGCCCACTCCAGCGCGTTCATGCGCGGCGGCAGCGCCCAACGCGCGACAGCGGAGCGCAGCGTGCGCTTAGCCGTCGTCGTCATCCTCTTCATCGTCGCCGGCATCGTCAGGATGCTCAGCGTCGGGATCTCCATCATCGTCCTCGCTCAGGTGCTGGAGCTTGCCCAGGCACTCCTCAATGAATGGCAGCACCAACGCCTCGTCGACCTCGACGCTGTGCTTCTCGAATATGGCGTCGGCGATCTTGCCGGGAAGCAGCAGCAACTCGGTCTTGGCGGCCTCGACGTGATCGCCCCACAGGCGCTCGAACGTGGCGGCCGGCGCCAGCATGTCGAGCTTTTCGCCGATGCGGATCTCGACCTCGATCTTGCGGGCGCGATCGAGCTCATCCTTGGGGCTCGACAGGCCTGCGCGATGCATCTCCCGCTGCGTTAGCCAAGTGATCACCGCGCTGGTGTCGTACTCATTGCCGCGGCCGCGCTGGCCAGCCAGCGTCACTGGCATGCCCTCATCTTTCTGCCAGCGAATCAGCGTCTGTACGGCGAAGCCGGTGATCTCTGCCAGCTCCTGCAGGTTGACCGTCTTGCCCATCGGATCTCCAACTAACTAACCCTTGCGCCCCCTTTATCTAGAAACGAAACGCGGATCGAATTACCCCCATGACGCGGTTTCCGGAAGGACCCGGCCGGCCCCGGCGGGCAGGCCGGGCCGGTGGCGGCGTCCGCTGCACTTTTCGTCAGCGTCGCGCCGTGGCCTCGGCCAGGTCGGCCGCGGCGCGCAGATTCGGCACGAGATTGGTGCTGGCCACCTCGCCGACCAGGTCAAAGAACGGGAAGCGCGCGGCGTACTGCGGCGCGTCGATGAACAGCAGCACCGGCTTGGCCGCGCCCCGCTGCAGGTGGCCGATGCGCGCGCGCTCGGCCGTGCTGTACGCGTCCTTGCGGTAGATACCGGCGGGCAGCTTGCCGTCGGGCTGGCTGAGCGCGAAGTACGAAAAACCGCGCAGCCCCTTGGACGGCCGCCCCTTGGCCAGGCTGTCGCGCCGCTTGTCCGTCATGTTGGCGCGATAGCCCTGCTCGCCGAACGCGCGGAAATACGACAGCAGCTGCACGATCTGGCCACGGTTCAAGTTGCCGAAGGCATCGAGCTGGGCCGCCTTGCCCGGCACGGTGGCCTTGCCGGCGGGCAGGATGCCGGCGGACTGCAGCGAGCGCTCGTAGCGCTTCAGGCGCCGCTCGCCCCCGTAGACCTCGGGCAACAGGTACTTCTCGGCCGGCGTGCCCTTGCCCGCGTCGCTCTTGACCCACACCCGCGCCTCGGGGGTCTGCTTGGTGGCCGAGCGAATGTAGATCGCATTGAGCGTGTACCGCGTGGGCCGATCGAAGCGCTTGCCCATCTCTTCGACCAGGCGCTGCTTGGCATCGAGCGCAGTCTGCGTCAGGCCCTTGGCCACCGCGAACGGGAACTGCCGGCCGAGCTGGTCTTCCATCAGCCGCAGGAACGGGCCGATGTTGGTGGAAGCCGTCACATTCGCCATGGCCACTCCGAATCAGGAAAAAGAACAGGTCGGCGCGAACGGGAAGAACGCGCCGGCCTATCGAAAAGGGCCCGCACTTGCGAGCCCCAGGGAGAAGAAAATCGGGCCGATGCGTAGCGGCGCATCGGCCCGAAAAGCCCTGCCAGCCATCCCCCGATAGCCAGGCAGAGAGGAGACACGGTTCAAGCGCCGAACGAGCCCGCGTCCGCCGCGCACCCACACTCGTCGCAGTGGCTGGCCAGCAGCATCGCCGCCGGCAGCATCGACATGCGCTCTTCGAGCCCACACAAGCGGGAAGCGGATGCACCCGGCGCCAGGCGCGACGACGCCGGCGCACGACGCGGGACCGACACGGCAGCCAGCAATAGCGCGCGCGAGGCGAGCACGTCAGGACTGCGCCCGGCCGCTAGCGTCGGCGCTATCACCGGCATGCGGATCGGCGGCAGCGGCTCGCTCCGCTTGCTCCGCCACCATGCGATCAGCCTGCAGATTCCCTTCATGTCGCCGCCTCCTTTTTGCGCGCGCAGCGCCGTTGTCCAGTAGTTCGAGAGTCATGATCGACCCCACGGTCATACCAAGCAGCCACCCGTACACGCCACCCTCACAGGCTTGACTGCGACCGACCGTCGATCTCGGCATACACAGCGCCGGCCGGCGCGCAGTCGAGGCGGAATTTGTTATCCTCGCCGCGCTGCTGGTATGGCACAGGCAGCAGATCGCCCTGGCTGTTTTGGTCGAAGACGCGCACGACTTTTCCTTTCGCACGGTAGTCGTGCGTAGCTACATCGATCAGCACGGCAAGGGAGATCACCCTCATGACAACACCTATCGGAAAAGGTTATGGACGGAAAAGCTTTTGAAATCGCACGCCAGGCACTGGCAGCGCTGGAACTCTATCGAGGCCAGTACGCCAGCTCTGAGCTGTTCCAAGCGGAGAAGATGCGCATCGCAGAACTGGTGCGCGATGCAGGCAGGAACGGCGCCGGCCACCCGGCCTTCCTGACCGCCCTGGCGGCGGCCATCGAAACCATCTAACGAGCCGCAGAAGCGAAAAGGCCCCGCATCGCCAACGATGCAGGGCCTTCTTAGTGCTGTGAAACGTCCTGGTTTCTGCCGGAACGTCCTGGAACGTTGCGGGACGCACTGAAACCACAGCGTAGCGGAAATCTACTGATTTTTTCTCACGTTTTCAAGAGCAGGTGCAAGGGGGGGCTCTTAAGCCCCGGATTCTTAATGAGAAAATCGACTCCCTTGAAAACCAGCTGCTGCACACGATAGGCGCGATCCTTGCCCATGCCGAGCTCGCTCGCGGCCAGGTACACGGGCATCTGCCTGATGTAGACCAGGCACGTCAACTGGAACCACTCCAACGGCAGCTTGCGCAGGGCCTCATGCGTCCGCTCGCATTCCGGCTCTGAGACCGGAATGTACGCGCGCACCGGCAGCGCGCGGATCTCCTCCAGCGTCAAGCAGCTTGGCCCATAGCCATTGCGCTGCCCGCCCCTCGACACCCACGCGCCCCATGACTCCAGGCGCGCATTCACCCATTGCAGCTTGTCACCAGTGCTCGCCATGCTCACCTCCGTTTGCTGACGATGGCCCGGACCGACGCGATCCCGCGTTCAGCCACCGAGGCTGTTGCCGGCAGATTTTCGACTTCGGGAATGCCCGGGATCGGCGGCAGGTGTTCTCGCCGCGCGACTTCCCAGAGCCTGGTCCAACGCACCGCGGCCGCCTGCCAAGTGCCAAGCCGGATCTCGCTCGCGCCATAGCGCACCGCCGTCCAGAAGACGGCGCGACTGCTCCACTGATCGCGCCGCCCAGCGCGCAGCGGCAGCTGCTCGACCGCCTCAGCATAGGCCTGCTCAGCGCACATCTCGGACGCGCCCCAAGTCATTTCCTGCCCCCTGCCTTGAGGGTTGCGCGCGCTTGCGCGATTGCCCGCTCGGCCACGGCAGCCGTCGACGGCAACTGCTCGACCACCGGCTGAGGAGCGGTCTCGACGCTCTCCGCGACGCGCGCCTGGTGCGCGGCCTCCTCGGCGGCCGTAGACGCCGCGACGGCAACGGCGTTGGCGCGGGCGGCCGCGATTTGATCGGCGAATTTCGCCTCCCAAGCGTCCCCCAATTCTTTCGCATTCCGCAACAGTGTCCGGAAGTACGGCCACGGGCTCGCGCCCCTGATGACCCCGGCCTTGTGGGCACCGTGCCATTCGTCCAGAACGCGCTGGGCCAGCGTTTCCGTCATCCCGAGCGTCGATCGCGCAATGTAGGCCCGCTGACGGTCCTCGATGCCGGTCGGCCAGCGCAGGCGTGTCTCCCATGCGATCTCCCTCGCAGACCTCCCTCCTGCAAGCTCGCCTTTTTCGGCCCTGGGCCTGCGCTGGCGCTTCTCCGAGGGCGAACGTTCCTTGCGCTCGGTCGGTGTTTCGTTAGAGGGGTTGCTTTCCTGACCCGCGCCCAGCGGGGCAGGGTCGATATGCCCATCCCCGGAGGGGGTAGGGGGAGGGTTTAAGCTTTTAAAACCGGAAAACGGATGTGTGCCGGCTTTCGGCTCGGAACCATCCTTCGCGCCACCCGCGAAATCCTTGTCCGCATTGGCATTGCCGGCAAGCTCTGGGGCTATCGCGCCCCCTCCGGCTTTTTTTTGGGCGCGCGAAAGCTTACGGGCGGCAAGCAATCGAAATTTCAGGCGCAGCTTGTTGCCGATGGACTCCACCAGGCCAACCTTCTCCAACTGGGCCACGCGGCGACGCAGCTGCTGCTCGGTCGGCTTGCACCCGCGCACACCAGGGCGGCCCTCCAGCTCGGTGTCCTCGCGCAGCGCCCACCAAGACACGGCCGCCGGGTCGTCGCCCACGATGCCCGTGGCGAAGTCCATGCGCCTGCGCAGGGCGACATAGAGGTCGCGCGCGAGATGGTCGACCCGGCGCATCAGCATCCATTCGTTGTCGTCGATCACAAAGGCCGTCATGCCGCACCTCGGGAGCAGTTCTTCAGCACGGCAAGCGGCGCCAACCAGCCGAGTTGCCAGATGTGACGGTGCTGCGACCCTCCTCATAAGGGCACGCTTCCTCTTCAGCGCCCGCGACTTTTGCCGTCGCGCCCTCGACCATGAGGTCTTCGATTGATTTGATGGGATAGTCCATAGTGGAAATAAGCTAGGGCCGCACTGCCGCGGCCTCACAGAGAACATCGAAGGTCAAGAGGAAGGCGTCCGCGTTGTCAGGCCCGCTCTCCACGCGATACACCTGCGTGGCGTCGGCCACCTCCGCTCGATAGGCGGCGCGGGCCGCAGCGTCCGGCATGCGCACCCAGCGCTCGCAGCAGATCTCCGCGAGCGCCGACATCTGGCCAGCCGCGGCGAAGATCCAGAAGACGTCGCACAGCGGCCAAAAGCCCAGCAGATGCTGAGCAAAGGCGCGCAGGCCGCGCATCCCCTTGTCCGCTGCTAGGCGGCAGGCGTGATGCCAGGCGCAGCACATCCGATCCGGCTTCGCGCACGACATGCCAATCGCTTCGCGCGTCGACTTGCAGCACGCCATCTCCGGCCGGAAGCGGACTTCCATCTTCACGCGGCCGACAGCCGATCAAACTGGTACAGGTCGTCATAGACATCGCCCAGCTCGGCACCGCCGTCGTAGATCCCGATCATGTGCTGCAGCGCCTTGTTGACACGGAACTGCGCTTCAAAGTTGGGGTCTCGGATGCTGAGCAGCCGGAAGACGCGCCCCTCCCCGTGCTTGATGACGAAGATGCCAAAAGGCTCGCCACCCTTCAGGACGCGCTTTCTGACGCGGTCGAAGACCGAAGCCAGTTCGCGCTTGTTGAGCGGCTTGCGCGGGCGGAGGATGAGTTTCGGGCGCACGCGAGCCACCGGCTCCGCGCTGGGAGCGCCGGGCATCAGATTGATTCGAGTCATGCGCGATCCGTCGTGCCTGGCTCTGCGATCGCGTCGATGGACATGGTCAGGGCCATGACGGCCTGCATGACCTCCAGCGCCTCCTTGTGGATGCGCTCGCGCTCCCCCGCATTGATGCGACCATCGGCCGCGTCGGCCGTCACCTCGGCAACCAGGTCCGCAAATTCGCGGCTGACCGTCGACAGCCTGGCGAAAATATCGCGAGAGTCCTGCCCGGCTGGCGGCGGCGACACCGCGACCAGCCCATGGCGCCAGCACATCGCCTGCAGGGGGATCAATGCCCCCTCGACGCCCCCCTCCTGGCACAGCTCGACAACCAACGAGTACTCTTCGGCGTTAAGGAAATGGGTGTCGATGCCGGGCCGCAGCTTGTTGCGCAGCACGTTAGGCGAGACGGTCTTGCCCTGGCGCCGGCCCATCGCATGCGCCAGGGCCTCGATGCTGCCCGGATACCGGCGCGCCAGGTTATAGAGCGCTTCGTGCTGATCGATGTCTGAATACTGGTATGTCACGATCGGTAAACCCCCGGAAATTTGGCCGTGCCGCCTCCACGTCACAGCCGTATATGCTTCATCTCAAACGCGGCGCGATGACCGCGGACTCAGGGAGAAACCATGTTCCAACCCAAGCCAAAACTTCGCCTTTTATCCCCTCTGGAGAGGCGGCGAATTGCCTCCCAGCGTCGGGGGCGGGTGCAGCAACGCACCACGGGCAGCTCCCCTGCCACAGCCCCTATCCACGCCGCGGCATCCGATGTCGCTGGATCGTGACGCACATCCTTTCCGGCCCCAACGCGCTATTCCGCGCGGCCGGCCTCTCCGTTCGTACAGCAGTACTCCCGGACGTAGGCCCAATCGACCGTGCTATCCAACTCCTCGCACTTGATCTCGCGATTCGTCAGGCGCTCAATCGCTGGGCAGTACTTCGGTGGAACATGCCCCGAGTCCCTCCACTGCTGGACGACCTGGTAGCTGCTCACACCCAAAGCCCTCGCCATTGCGGAGAGTCCCTTGAAATGCTCGATGGCTCGCTCTATCCCGTTCATGGGGCACATCTTATGCTAGTTTTTCTAGTGTTACTAGTTTCTTTTGTATGGCCACAATTTTTTCTTGTGGATAGGATTCGCGCATGACTATCCATACCCGTATCAAGCAACGACGCGAGTTCCTGAGGCTGTCGATGGAGCAGCTCGCCGCATTGGTAGGCGTCAAGGCCTGGCAAACGATTCAGCAATGGGAAAAAGACGGCGGCACGTCCCCGAAGCGGGAACGCCTAGCTGCCGTTGCGAAGGCATTGCAGACGACACCGCAATGGCTGATGTTTGGTCACGATCCCGAATGGACACCAGAACCAAACTGGGCTCCCCACCCCTCTCCCGAGGGGAGATCAGTTATTTCGGCAGACACTTACAATGCCCTTTCAAACGGGCCGATTCCGTTGACTTACCCTGCAGACACATCGAAGTTCAGACGCGTGTTTGTTGTCGGCAAGGCTCAAGGTGGCCTGCCTGATCGCATTTGGACGGATGGTGATTACCCAGTGGGAGCAACAGACCAGTATGCAGAACTCGCCAGCCCGGACCCGCATGCCTTCTTGGTGCCTGTCGTAGGGCTGTCGATGGCGCCTCGCTACAATCCAGGCGAGTTCGGCCTAGTTGAGCCAGGCACTGAGCCCGAGCTTGAAGACGACGTGCTGGTGCGCCTCGTCACGGGCGAGACGATGATCAAGCGCCTACTTTCGCGCCGGCAAGGTATCCGCCTAGGCAGCTACAACGACCCAGAAGTACTCACCTACGCGCCAGAAGAGATTTCGTGGATGTACTACATCGCGCATCCGGTACCGGCACGAAAGATCAAGACGCGCATGTAATCCAACCCTACCCGCACACCCCGGAACCCGCCCATCGGCGGGTTTTTTTCCGCCCTTAAAAGCCCTGCCTTCAGTAGGACGAGCAGTCTCGTATTCGGAAAGCCGTCGATTTAGAGCCCAACTCCCCACGGAAAGAGGGCAATAGCGCTTACTAGTTTCTCTTGTATTACTAGTTTTTCTAGCGCATACTGCCTCCACCGACGCACCACCCGGTGCGCACCCAGATGGAGGCGCAGTGAACAAATCCAAACACATCAAAGGCTGGATTGCCTACCTCGCCCTGGTAGCCGCTGCCTTTTTCGCCCACGCCTGCGCAGTTGAATCCGACTTGCAGGCGGAGCCCGACACCGCAACTGCGCGCCAAGTGTGAGGTCGGCCATGGCGAAGAACCCGACTTACGAGCAAATTCTGGCAATGCCGCTGACCCAACAAGCGGCATTCCTTGAAGAGCGCCGCCATAGCGCACGCCTGCGCGAGCTGAAGGATATGACCAGCGCCCTCGCGCTTCTTGAAGCAGAGCGCCCTGCAATCCAGGCGACTGGATACAACCTAACCGGGGATTGGATTTCGCCCTCTTTCGGCGAAAAGCTGACGCTCAGCGTATGCGGGACCATCTTTGATGGCGATTTCCGCCTCGCGCGCGCGCTCCTCGTTGCAGGCTTCACCATCGTCGACCGCGGCACCTCTGATACCTACCCCTCCATTCGGTTCAAAAAGGGCCGGCTAACCATCCGCAGCACCCTGCGCCTGACTGATTTGGAACGCGCAGAGCTCGCGGCAGCCGAAGCGCTTGCGCCAGCACCGAAAGCCGCGGAGGGCAAGCAATGATCCGGCCCTTCTATGTCGACCTGCCCACGGTAGCGGCTATCGTGTCGCTCTCCGAGACCAGCGTGCAAAAGCTAGTGCGCGAAGAGCAGTTCCCGAAACCGCGCACCGTTTCGAGCCGTCGGGTTGCCTGGCTCGTTCGCGAAGTGGAGGAATGGGCCGAGGCCCGTCCTGTTTCAGATCTGCTGCCGCCGCCCAACACGTCGAGGAGGAAGCCGCAATGATTGTCTTCCGCATCACCATCGACGGCCGGCACACCTACTTCGGGCTCTACCGCAGCTCCTGGGATGCGATCGAAGACGGCTTCGATCGCGGCGCGCGCTCCGTTTCTGTCACGCGCGCATGAGTGGGCGGCCCTTCTCCCATGCCTCCCTGGTCGCAGAGTTCCTGCGCATCCAGGGCAGCGGCATTGCGGAGGAGGAGGTCAAAAAGCCCGCCATTCGCAAAGCCCTGATCCGCCTGATCGCAGCGCGACTCAAGGCTCAATGCGTCGCCGCCCGCCAGCGAGAACGCCGGCCGGCTGTCGACCTGAAACGACTTCAAGCCAACGACCTCGACTGAGGAGAAAATCATGTTGATCGGACTCACCGGCCGCCCAGGTGTCGGCCAGGACGTGGTCGCCGACTATCTCGCGCGCACCCACGCTTTCACCACCACCAAGCTCATCACCGACCAACTCGTCGACGAGCTGGCTGGCCACCACATCGTGGTGACGCACATCCGCGATCGCATTGACGCCGAGATCCTGGTCGACCGTGGCGGCATCGTGATCCACCTGCGCGATCCCAACCTGCCCGACCTCGGGCCCGAGAACGGCATCGCGCTGCGAGACATCGATCACCAGGTCACCGTGTCGCGCGATTTCTTCCGCGCCTTCGACCTGCTCGACCGCGTGATCGGCGAAGCCGAGTTCTCGGGAATTGCAGCATGAGCAAGCGCACCTACTACGTCGACCTGGTCTGCTTTATCAGCGCACCCAGCGAGACCGGCTACAACCGCCTGATGCGCACGCTGGAGCTGATCACCATCGCCATGGCAGCACAGGGGATCCCGGACTATGACGTGCAACTGAGATCAGCCAAGCGCGCCATGGCTGGCGTTTTCTGGCGCTGGCAGCGCACCGCCCGGATCACCGTGCTGGATCTCGAAGCGCTGACGCTGCGCGCGGCTGCACCCGCCGTCGAGGAAGCGATCGGCCGCACGGGCCTCGACACGTTCACCGCCGCACACACCCTCACCAAGGCCGCCATGCAAGCACAAGGCGCGCCCATCGAAGCCTGATCCCTAGGAATCCGCAATGACCACCATTCAGCACAACGCCGTCCTGCAGGTCCCCCTGTCACAGCTCACCCTTTCCCCGCGCAACGCTCGCCAGACGAGCCCCAAGGCACTCAACGAGCTGGCCGCCCTGCTCGCCTCGCAGGGCCAGCTGCAAAACCTGATCGTCACGAAAGAGATCAAGGATGGCGCGCCGACGGGCCGTTATGAAGTGATCGCCGGCGGCCGCCGCTGGCGCGCTATGCAGCTGCTCGTCGAGCGCGGGAGCTGGAGCCACGATCACCCGGTCGACGTGGCGGAGCGCGCAATCGAACAGGCAGAAGAAATCAGCCTGGCGGAGAACAGCGCGCGCGAAGCGATGCACCCCGCCGACGAGTTTGTTGCCTTCAAGCGCCTGGTCGATGCCGGCACGGCGATCGAGGACGTCGCCGCCCGCTTCGGCGTCTCGCCGCTGGTCGTGCAGCGCCGCTTGAAACTGGCCAACGTGTCGCCCAAGATGATCCAGATCTATCGCGACGGCGAGGCCTCGCTCGAGCAACTGATGGCGCTGGCCATCACCGACGACCCCAAGGCCCAGGAACGTACGTGGAAGGAAGCCGCCAATTCGTGGGACCGCAACCCGGAAGCCCTGCGCCGCAAGCTTGCCAAGGGCGAGATCGAGGTGCGCAACAGCAAGCTGGCCAAGTTCGTCACGCTGGAGGCTTACGAGGCCGCCGGCGGCCACGTCGAGCGCGATCTGTTCAGCGATGCCGGCAACGGCTACCTCGCCGACAGCGCCCTGCTCGAGCAGTTGGCCAGCGACAAGCTTGAAGCGGCCGCCACCGAGATCCGCGCCGAGGGCTGGGCCTGGGTCGAGGCCAAGCCGGATTTCGAGGCCTACCGGATCCACTACGACTACGAGCGTCTGCCCTCGACCACCGCCGAACCCAGCAAGGCGCAGAAGGCGAGCATCAAGGCGCTGGAGAAGGAACGCGCCGAGACCGAGAAGGCGATCAACCAGCTCGAGGAGAACGACGACTATGGCGATGCGCACGATGAGCATTCCGCCCGCCTGGAAGCGATCAACGACGAGCTTGCCGCCATCAAGCAGAGCCAGCAGCAATGGAGCGCCGAGGACAAGGACAGGAGCGGCGCCATCCTCGCCATCACCGAGGGCGGCCTAGCGCAGATCCACCGCGGCCTGGTCGATAAGAAGAAGGCACGCACCGGCGTCGATGACGGCGAGGCCCCCGCGAAGAAGCCTGCCGACAAGACCACCCTTTCCGCCAGCCTGGCCAGCCGCCTGACCGCGCACCGCACTGCCGCCCTGCAGCTGCACCTGGTCGAGCAGCCCACCCTGGCGCTGGCGGTGCTGGTGCACGGTATGCTGCTCAAGCTCTTCCGCAACGCCACCTACAAGTTCGCCACGTTGAGCGCGCTGGATCTGTCCGTCAGCGACAAGATGCACGGCCTGCCGGGAATCGCCGACGACCTCAATTCGAACCCGGCCTGGACCCGGCTGCAGGAGCTGCGCGCGCAGCTGCTCGCTGGCCTGCCGAAGGCCGACGGTGCACTGCTGGCGCATCTGATCGCACTACCCCAGCAGGATCTGCTGCAGCTGCTCGCGCTCTGCACCGCCGCCAGCACCAGCGCCGTCTTCGCCGCCGAGGGCCCGCGCGCGGCCGACGCCGTCGCGGAAGCCACCGGCCTGGATATGGCGGACTGGTGGTCGGCCACCGCAGACGGCTACCTGAGCCTCGTACCGAAGACGCTCGCGATCGCAGCCGTGACCGAGGCCTGCGGCAAGAAGGCTGCCGCGCCGCTGGCCAGCATGAAGAAGGCTGACCTGGCCGCCAATGCCGAGCAGCTGCTCGCCGGCACCGGCTGGCTGCCGAAGATCCTGCGCGGCCCGAAGAGGGCGGCGCCGAAGGCAACCGCCACAAACAAACCAGCACGGCCACCGGTGCGCTACCGCGACGAGAACGGCAACACCTGGACCGGCCGCGGCAAACGGCCAGGCTGGGTAGAGGCCGCCTTGAAGGCCGGCAAGACCCTCGACGAGCTGCTGGCCAGCTAACCACCATCCCGGAGATCTCCATGGCAAAGCATTCCCGCACCAGCCGCATGCCTTCCATCACCAGCATCGGCGCACGCATCACCGAAGAGCAAGGCCTGCGGCTCGCCGCGGCATCGAACCCGGACCGCCCCTTTCGCACGCGCCGGAACATCAATGCCGATGACATCGGCGTCGACCAGCTGGCGGGCGCGATGAAGCGCAAGCTGGCCAGGTGCCGGGCTGCTGGCCGGGGCGGCTGGGACAGTCCACTCGAATGCTCGATCGAGCGGCTGGCCGTGATGCTGGGCGAAGCCGTATGCAAAGGCGACCCAGTCGACGTGGCCAACTTCGCCATGATGCTGCACGTGCGCGGCGGCGATCACCAGGTCATCGCTGAGCAGGCCATGCGCGCCCTGCTGCACGGCAGCCGCGAGCTACTCGCCTGCGATGCCGAGCGCTACCGCAAGCTCCGCGCCGTTCCCGCCGAGCAACTCGGCGTATCCGGCATCCCGTGCATTTCGCTCCCAGGGGGCCCGCGCCGCGGCCTTTGTGGCGCTGACGCTGACGCCGCCGTCGACGCATACACGCCGAGTAAGCCATGAGCTACCGAATCTCGCTGATCGTCACCGCCGTAGGGTTACTTATCGCCCTGGCCATCAGCTTGCACGCCCAGTACCGCTGGTTCAAAAGGCATGCCGACACCGAAGACCAGGAGGAGCACTAATGAGCCAACCCCGTGAATGGTATGCCGCCCTCACCAGCCCGGCCCGCGGCGTGATGTGCATGGACCCCAGCGCCTGGAACCGCAGCCCGGCCGAGATGGAGCGTGTGCTGGTGCGCGAGGTCCTGCCAGGCGAGCAGCCGACTGCGATCACCGCCGCAGCGTGCGGCAACGCTGACGTGGCTAGCGCCATCGAGGCCGCCATGACGGATCTCGCGCGCGAGCTGGGCTGTTTCTACAGCGACATGGTCCCGCACAACGCCGGCCTCTTCATCCCAGGCGAAGCGCGGGCCTGCGCGAACCCAGTCGACGCGATCCGCCGGCTGTTCGCGCACGTGCACGCCGGCGGCCTCATCCACCGGCCGACACCGCCGCAGGCCGACAAGCCGGCCGCTCGCACAGCGAAGACCGAGCCCTCTCCTACCGAACTTGACTCGCGCCAGGTGGCGCTTTTCGAGGAATGACCATGACCCAGTCCATCCATGCTCACCGCCGCTGAGGCGGCCCACGCAGCCAGCAAGGAGAGCCAGACGTGATCCTACTTTGGTTCGCGCGCCTCACCCTCCGGTGGTTGAAGCGACTCGTCCTCGAACAGCCACGGGTAGTCCTGCTTGGTAGCGTCGCCGTCCGCGATCATCTGCCGGATGTAGGCCTCAGCCGCCTCAGCTTCTTCCTGAAGCGTTGGCTTGCCCTGGGCGACGCGGATGGCGTCCATTCGAGCCATGGTGGCTCGCAGATCAGTCGAAAGCGCAGCTACTGCGATAGCCGCGCCAGTTCCCAGCTCGTCCTCGAGCTTCTTGTCGAAAAATTTGGTCATGCGCGCCATATCGGCGCCCGCTCTCAACACTTTAGCCCGATCCAATGAAAGAACGCCCTATCCTCTTCAGCGGCGCCATGGTGCGCGCCATCCTGGCCGGCCAGAAGACGCAGACACGGCGCGCCGTGAAGCTGCCACACAGCAACCCACTCGGCGCATGGGAGCCGACGACGTTCGGTGGCCCCAATGGCGGCCGCACAGCAGACGGCAGAACCATCCCCCTGCAGGGTGGAATTTGGCACACGCGCACAGGAGACAGCCCGGCCTCCCCGTACGGCCAGCCCGGCGACCGTCTGTGGGTGCGCGAGACATGGCAGCACAGCAACCACCCGCTCGGCCCGTACGACTCCGACTGTCTCGCTTTCTACCGAGCCGACTATCTGGACGATCCGCTCGGGCCGGATCTGGAGCACTCCGCAGATGGTATTCGTCGCCAATGGCGGCCGAGCATCCATATGCCCCGCTCCGCTTGCCGTCTTGTGCTGGAGATCACCGGGGTGCGCGTGGAGCGGCTGCATGACATCAGCGAGGCGGACGCCAAGGCCGAGGGCATAACGCCGCGCGAGGTGCGCCAGATGTGGCTATTTGGCGCAAGCGCTGAAGAATGTGCGGCGACCTACAGGCGCGCCGCAGTCGAGCCGTTCCATGAACTATGGGAGCAGATCAACGGCGCCGACGCATGGAATGCCAACCCGTGGGTATGGGTGGTCGAATTTCGGAGGGTTGCGTAATGACCGTCTACGTTGACGACATGGAAGCCAGCTACGGCCGCATGGTGATGTGCCACATGCTGGCCGACACGACCGAAGAATTACTGGGGATGGCCGACAAGATCGGAGTGGACCGGAAGTGGCTCCAGAAGGCAGGTACGCACCACGAACACTTCGACATCGCCAAAAGCAAGCGGACGCTGGCTGTGCAGCTCGGCGCCGTTCAGATCGACCGGGCCGGCCTGGTCGAGATCCTGCGAAATCGTCGCGCCGCCATGACCGCCAGCAAGGAGGTCAAGTGAGCGAGATCAATGTGAATCGGTCGGAGGTCGACGAAGAGCGATATTTCGCTCACCTAGACCAGAAGCAACTAGAGGAACTGGTGGCAAAGGCTGTTGCGGAGAGTGCCGGACTGGATTTGACCCACCGCAATGTCAGCATTAAACGCCTCTGGCTATCCTCGACGAGCACCAGTACGGGTTACAAGTACGAGGCGCAATGCGAGATCGTGGTGGATCGCCGGCAGCATCCTGCACCAGGGGAGCAATCATGACCCGCCCCGCCCTCGCCCGCACCGCCGGCATCCTGTGCGGCAATTCCGCCTTCCGCCAATTCGTCGCTGAGCGCTTTCCCGCCGAGTGGAAGGACTTTTCTGAACTGGAGGATGTCGAGCGGGCCGCCGCCGTGATTCGCACCGTCTGCGAGATCCCGTCGCGCCGCGAACTGGATGCCGACCCAGCCGCCGCCCAGCGCTTCCACGCGAAGCTCGGCTTTCCCTTCAACGCCTCGCGTCGCGCCGCATGCGCATAGACCCCAACGCGTTATGGCGCAGGGGATGCCGCACCAACTAGCAATGAAAAAGGCCCCTGAAAGGGGCCTTTTTCATTGCTAGCGACAGCTCAGCTTCGCTGGGTCACCAAGCCGGCGACCGATGTCTCCGGATAATAGATTGTGCCTTGAATTGGCATCGGAACTCTGTACACGGTCGAGTTCTTCATGAAATCCGACAGATTGCCGCTCACCGCAGCTCCAACAGTGTCGACAGAGCCCACAGCTGCAGAGGGGCGATACAACTGGCTTGCGTCGGCCGAACCTCGGAAGTAGTAGTCGTTCATATTTTTCTCCATCCTTCAAAGCGGCGGTTGTCGTTGATTGGGTCCTGCTGAAACGGTACGGCTGGAACTTGCATCCCAGGCGGCATCTGCGGAACCTGAGCGACCCTACTGATCACTCCCTCGGATACAAACCGGTGGCTACCAAACGGAGCGCTTTCGATCATCACTCGCGGAAGTCGATACTCCACCATTGGCTGTTGGGCCAGCATGCTGAAGGGGTCATAGGGCTCCAGCAGCTTCATCTCTTCGACATAGCTTTCATGGATTTGCTTCAGAACCCCATACAACTCGTCGCTGGGCTTCTCGACTTGCAACCCCAACTCGAGCGCCTCACGTCGATTGATAGTGTAGTCGTGGCTTCCAGACTCTGCGCAGAGAAAATCGATGATTTCCTTGCTCTTTTCCTGGTCTTGCACTTGACGAACAAGCAACTTTTTAGCCAGGAACCGAATTTGTTCGCGCGAGCGAAAAATCTGGCCGAGCACCAGCGGATGGACCTTATTGGACAGATCCAGCAGGAGTTGCGTGAGAGCGGCTGGATCGGCGCCGAACTGCTTTGCGGCGTCCAGGTAGCCCGTGACAGCCTCGACACTTACGGGAACTCGAACATGTGGCGCCTGAGGCACCGGCGGGCTCAGGGGATGATTCACACTGGGGTCAATCGGTCCAAGTGCCGCCTGCTTCGTCATAACGACACGATTTGCGCCGAGCGAGATCAGAGTGCCAGCGCTCAGTGCCTTGGCCGGAATGATGACCTCAAGGTCATCACAGAACGTGTGCAGCAGGTTGATCAGACGCCAAGCAGCGGCCGTGTCGCCACCGTTCGTGTACAACACGAGCGATAGCTTTTTAACGGGCCCGATGGCGTCCAGATGTTGAACAAATATGTCAATAATCTCTGGCGAGATTTGCGTTTCAAGCTGACGCCTATCGCCAGTGATGTACGAGATCACTGACGACCCTCGCATTGAAGCGAGTCGCTCGAACAAGGGCTTTCGCACCTCGAAAGATGACACCGGACTCTCCCGAATTTTTGTTATTTTGGCCCGATCTGTGACGTAGTCGAACGCAAATTGGAGCGGATACTAACATATCTCCGCACTGCACAAAAGAAGCGTTACTACTACTTTTTTGCCTGGCAAGCCTGTTGCAGCCTTGGCACAACCGAACAATAACTCATTGATTTTTAATCACAAATCAATCTTTTGTGACAAAGTCAGCACCGCCATCGCTGGCTAGGGATTCCAATTTCACTGATAGCTTTCCCATCCACTCATGCCGCTCTCGGTCGTACGTGTGCCGGTTGTAAACACCCTGCACGCCTGGGAGCATATGGCCGAGGATGGATTCTGCAACATCGTTCGGGCAGCCCATAGAGGCTAGCAGCGTGCGCGTCGTGCGCCGGAGATCGTGCGGCGCCCAGTGCGTGATGGTAAGCCGTGGGCGCTGGTCCTCTGGCCGAGTCTTGGAATACGGCTGATGGTAGTGCACGGCCGTCTGAATTACCTTCTGCTCGATGGGCCCGCCCACCCTGGCCGGAAATAGATACCCGTCACCGGCCACCGCCAGGCGCCGCCGCACGATCTGCGCGGCCCGGCCGAACAGCGGCACGCGCAGATCCGTCGCGCCCGGCCGGCGGGCGTTCTTGGTCTTCGATTTTGGGATTGTCCACCACAGACCATCCTTCTCTTCGGCGATCTCAGCCGCCTCCATGGAAGCAATCTCAGAGCCGCGCGTGCCAGTCCACAAATACATCACCAACGCATCATCCACGATACGGCTGAAGTTCGGCAGCCAGCGGATCAGTTCGCCCACCTCGGCCTCAGCAAGCACCCGCTTCACCTGCCCGACGGCTTTTCCCTGGATTTTCTTCCCATTGCTTCGTAGCCGGCCGCGCATGATCTGGCGCCACCAGTTCGGCGTATCCTCCCGCAGCCGACCGGCGTCGAGACTGTAATCCCAGGCGGCCCCAAGTTCAGATCGCAGCTTGGCAGCCTGGACTGGGATGTGCGCGAACGAATTCAGGAGATCGAATGCAATCGCACGGGTGACCTCCTCCGGGAGCATGCCGGCAATTGGCGCGAGCATCGTGTCAAACATCCGCCGGATCTCTTTTGCCCCCTTCAGCGCGCGATTGCGCTCCACGTGGCCCACTAGGTAGTCCGCGCACAGCCGCCGCACCGTATACGGACCGGCGTGCGGTAAACTCCCGTTTTCGACCGCGCGCGCGTTGGTGCGTGCCGTGCGCTTCTCTGCGGCCACGTCGCGCCCACTGTCCCGGGCAGCCCTGAGCTTTTCCCATTCGACAATGGCAGCCGCTGGCGACATCGCAGGCCAAGCCCCGATCTTCGTCTGCTTCATGCGGCCGTCGACCGGCGACTTGTAGCGGTAGATCCACGCGCGCCGGCTGGCGGTGCATTCGAGGCGCAGGCCTGGATGGTCTGCGATCGTCATGTGCTCGCCCGGTTTGAGCAGCTTGGCAGCGCGCGCGTCGAATTGCATGGCGTAGGATTTCAATAGCGTAGGTTTTGCCGGAATGGCATAGGCGCACCCCGGCGTGGTTTTTTCGGGATGATACGCTAGAAACCTACGCTGACGACAGGAGTGTAGGCGAGTGACGATGAGTGTTGACGAGATGAACGAGAGTCCCCCAATTGGCGCGGAAGCCGCACCAACAAAGGGTTCGCGCGGAAAATCCAAGGTGGATCAGGCTGTTACGGAATCGCCCGCGGAGCGTCACACTCCCATGATGCAACAGTATCTCCGCATCAAGGCAGACCACCCCGACACCCTGCTGTTCTACCGCATGGGTGACTTCTACGAACTCTTCCACGACGATGCCGAAAAAGCCGCGCGCCTGCTCGACATCACGCTGACCGCGCGCGGCGCATCCAACGGAGTGCCGATCCGCATGGCCGGCATCCCCTTCCATTCGGCGGACCAGTACCTGGCGCGCCTGGTGAAGCTGGGCGAATCCGTGGCGATCTGCGAGCAGATCGGCGACCCGGCCACCAGCAAGGGGCCGGTGGAGCGCAAGGTGGTGCGCATCGTCACCCCCGGCACGCTGACCGATGCCGCGCTGCTGCCGGACAAGGCCGATACCTTCCTGATGGCAGTGCACCAGCAGACCACGCGCCGCGGCGTCAGCAAGACCGGGCTGGCGTGGCTGAACCTGGCCAGCGGCGAGCTGCGCCTGATGGAATGCGAAGCGGCGCAACTGGGCCGCGAACTGGAGCGCATCCGCCCGGCCGAGCTGCTGTATGCCGACGGCATCGAGCTGCCCGCGCTGGCGTGCGCGCGTACCCGCCTGCCCGAATGGCATTTCGACCAGGACGCCGGCACGCGCCGGCTGCGCGAGCAGCTGGGCGTGGCCAGCCTGGACCCGTTCGGCTGTGCCGGGCTGGGTGCCGCGCTGGGCGCGGCCGGCGCGCTGCTGAACTACGCCGCCACCACACAGGGCCAGTCGCTGCGCCATGTGCAGGGCGTGAAGGTGGAGCGCGAATCAGAGTACGTCGGCCTGGATTCCGCCACCCGGCGCAACCTGGAGCTGACCGAGACCCTGCGCGGCGGCGAGTCGCCGACGCTGTTCTCGCTGCTGGACACCTGCTGCACGGCCATGGGCAGCCGCGCGCTGCGCCACTGGCTGCACCACCCGCTGCGCGACCCGGCGCTGCCGCAGGCACGCCAGCAGGCCATCGGCGTGCTGATCGACCTGGGCACCGATGCCTTGCGCACGGCGCTGCGCCGGCTGGCGGACGTTGAGCGCATCACCTCGCGGCTGGCGCTGCTCAATGCGCGGCCGCGCGACCTGTCCTCGCTGCGCGACACCTTGCGCGCGCTGCCTGAGGTGCAGGCCTGCATCCGCGACGACCAGGGCAGCACCCTGCTGGCGCAGACCCTGCACGACCTGGCCGTGCCGCAGGACTGCCTGGACCTGCTGGTGCGCGCCGTGGCCGAAGAGCCGGCCACGGTGGTGCGCGACGGCGGCGTGATTGCGCGCGGCTACGATGCCGGCCTGGATGAACTGCGCGACATCTCCGAGAACTGCGGCCAGTTCCTGATCGACCTGGAAACGCGCGAACGCGCCCGCACCGGCATTGCCAACCTGCGCGTCGAGTTCAACCGCGTGCATGGCTTCTATATCGAGGTCACCAACGGCCAGGCCGACAAGGTGCCCGACGACTACCGCCGCCGCCAGACGCTGAAGAATGCCGAGCGCTATATCACGCCTGAGCTGAAGGCCTTCGAAGACAAGGCGCTGTCGGCGCAGGACCGCGCGCTCGCGCGCGAGAAGCAGCTCTACGACGGCCTGCTGCAGGCGCTGCTGCCGCATATCGGCGAGCTCCAGCGGGTGGCGGGCGCGCTGGCGCGCCTGGACGTGCTGACGGCACTGGCCGAGCGCGCGCAGACGCTGGACTGGTCCGCGCCGGAGCGCGTCGCCGAGAACGTGGTCGACATCGTGCAGGGCCGCCATCCGGTGGTCGAAGGCCAGCTCGCGGCGGAGTCGGTGGCGTTCATCGCCAACGACTGCCAGCTCAATGAAGCGCGCAAGCTCTTGCTGATCACCGGCCCGAACATGGGCGGCAAGTCGACCTTCATGCGCCAGACCGCACTGATCGTGCTGCTGGCCTGTGTCGGCGCCTACGTGCCGGCGCGGCGCGCCGTGATCGGGCCGATCGACCGCATCTTTACCCGCATCGGCGCCGCCGATGACCTCGCGGGCGGCCGCTCAACCTTCATGGTGGAGATGACCGAGGCCGCCGGCATCCTGCACCACGCGACCCCGGCTTCGCTGGTGCTGATGGACGAGATCGGACGCGGCACGTCGACCTTCGACGGGCTGGCGCTGGCCTGGGCCATCGCGCGCCACCTGCTGTCGCACAACCGCAGCCATACCCTCTTCGCCACGCATTACTTCGAGCTGACACAGCTGCCGCAAGAGTTCCCGCAGGCAGCCAACGTGCACCTGTCGGCAGTCGAGCATGGCGACGGCATTGTCTTCCTGCACGCGGTGCAGGACGGCCCTGCCAGCCAGAGCTACGGCCTGCAGGTAGCGCAGCTGGCCGGCGTGCCGCAGCCGGTGATCCGCGCCGCGCGCAAGCACCTGGCCTGGCTGGAGCAGCAATCGGCCGACGCCACGCCCACACCGCAGCTGGACCTGTTCGCGGCGCCGCCAACGCCAGAGGACGACGAGGACGACTTCGGCGCCGCCCCGGCGACCGTGTCCGGGCCGCTGGCGCCCGCGCTCGCACCCGAACAGGCCGCGCTGGTCGATGCGCTGGCCGGCCTGGACCCCGACACCCTGACGCCGCGCGCCGCACTGGAGGCGCTGTACCGGCTCAAGGCACTGGCAGGCGAGGCGCTCGACGCCGCATGAACGCTGCGCGCCGTGCCCTGCTTGCCATGCTGCTGCCGCTGCTTTGCACGGCCGGCATGGCATCGGCCGCGCCCGCGGGCCGCAACGCCAAGGCCCCGGCCAGGCCACAGCTGACGCGCATCGCGCTGATCGCCGACCTGCCCCAGTGGCCGGCCGCGGAGGCCAACGCGGCAGCACTGCTCGACTACTTCGGCGAGCGCAAGCTGGACCTGGTCATTCATGCCGGCGGCATCAAGGGCGATACGGAATCGTGCAGCGATGCTGTGCTGGGCAGCCGCCAGCAACTGCTGAACCAGTCGCCGCTACCGCTGGTCTACGTGCCCGGCGAGACCGACTGGTCCGAATGCCGGCTGCCGGTCAACGGCGGCTTTGACGCGGTCGAGCGCCTGAACCGGCTGCGTGAGCTGTTCTTCCCTGAAGACGCCACGCTCGGCCGGCATCCGCGGCCGCTGCTGCGGCAGTCGGACCAGGCGCTGTTCCGCAGTTTCCGCGAGAACATGCGCATGGAGGTGGGCGATATCCTGCTCGTCGGCATGAACCTGCCGGGCGACAACAACCACTACCGCGACGAAGGCGGGCGCAACGGCGAGTTCGAGGACCGGCGCGAGGCCAACCGCCAGTGGCTGGCGCGCGCGTTCTCGGTGGCGCGGCAACGCGACCTGAACGGCATCGTGGTGGTGGTCCACGCCGACCCGCATTTTGCCAACGGCTGGGAGAAGAAAGGCCGCCCGACGCTGCTCGACGGCTTCATGCGCCACCGCACCCGCGATGGCTACCTGGAATTCAAGCGCCAGCTGCGCGAGCTGGCCGGTCGTTTCCGCGGCCAGGTGCTGCTGGTGCATGCTGGCGGAAACGGGGCCAACGGGGCCGACAACGGCTTCGGCATCGACAAGCCGCTGCGCGATGCGGCCGGCAAGGTCATGCAGAACTTCACGCGCGTGTCGCTGCCCACCGACACGGTCGCGCAATGGGCCGAGCTGGTGATCACGCCAGGCGCGGCGTCACCGTTCGCGGTCATGCTCAAGGACGCACCGGTGTTGCACTGAGGCGGCTTGCCGGCCGAAAACGAAAAAGCCGGCTGCGGCCGGCTTTTTCTTGGGGTGCGGAATACGATCCGTGCAGCGCGATCAGTGCAGCGTGCGCGGCGTGTCGTCGTCCTCGTCCTCATCCACGACTTCAACGCCCGAGGCGCCATGGGCGTGGCCGTGCTCGATTTCTTCGGCGGTGGCCTCGCGGACTTCGGAGACCTTCAGCCAGAAGCGCAGCGCCATGCCGGCCAGCGGATGGTTGCCATCCAGCACGACCTTGTCCTCGGCCACGTCGGTCACGGTGTAGATGACGGAGTCCTCTTCGTCGCCGTCCTCGGGCATGCCTTCGAACTGCATGCCGACTTCCAGCGGCTCGGGGAAGCGGTTGCGCGGCTCGACCTTCACCATATCGGCGTCGTAGTCGCCGAACGCGTCTTCCGGCTCCAGCTGCAGCTGGGTCTCGAAGCCCGCGTCATGACCGTCGAGCGCTTCCTCGATCTTGGGGAACGTGCCATCATACCCGCCGTGCAAATAAACCATGGCTTCATCTGACTCCTCGATCAGATTGCCTTGTGTGTCCGATAGCTTGTACATCACGGACACCACAGTATTCTTAGCGATTTTCAATTCTTGACTCCATGAACGATTCCGCATTATACGCGCAGGCCCTGCCCCCTGGCCCCGTCGATCCAGACACTCCGCTCGACCTGCTTGGTGGCATGACGCCTGCTGCATTCATGCGGGATGTCTGGCATCGCAAGCCCCTGGTGATTCGACAGGCAGTACCCGGAATCGTGCCGCCTGTGTCGCGCGAGGCGCTTTTCGACCTGGCCGACAGCGACGACGTCGAATCGCGCCTGGTGACGCACTTCCGCAACCGCTGGAAACTCGCGCATGGCCCATTTGCGCGCGAAAACCTGCCCGGCGTCAAGACCCGCCAGTGGACCCTGCTGGTGCAAGGGGTAAATCTGCACGACGCCGCCGCGGCGGAGCTGATGGGCCGCTTCCGTTTCGTGCCCGATGCGCGCCTAGACGACCTGATGATCAGCTACGCCACCGACGGCGGCGGCGTGGGCCCGCACTTCGATTCCTACGACGTGTTCCTGCTGCAAGTCTCGGGCCGGCGCCGCTGGCGCATTTCGTCGCAGACCAGCCTTGAGCTGATCCCGGACATGCCGCTGAAGATCCTCGCCGACTTCAACGCGGAACAGGAATGGGTGCTCGAACCCGGCGACATGCTCTACCTGCCGCCGCAATATGCGCACGATGGCATTGCCGAGGGCGAATGCATGACCTGCTCGATCGGCTTCCGCGCGCCGGCCTACCGCGAACTGGCCGGGCATTTCCTGGCCTGGCTGTCTGAAACGGTCGAAGACAACGAAGACCTCGGCGGCCGTTATGCCGACGCCGGCGAGCGCGCCGCCACGCGGCCCGCGCAGTTGCCCGCCGGCATGGCCAAGGCAGTTGCCGAGCGGCTCAAGGCGCTGCAATGGAATAGCCAGATGGTGTCTGAATTCCTCGGCAGCCATCTGTCAGAACCCAAGCCTGGCGTGGAATTCGCAGAGATACCTGACATGCCGTTGCGCCGTTATGCGACACTGGCGGCCCGCCATGGCGTCGTCCTGCCATCGGCATCGATTGCGCTTTACGACCGCGCGAATTTCTTCCTCAATGGAGAAGCCTACGAGCCGCCGGCCGAACTGATGCAGTGGCTGAAAAAGTTGGCCGATTATCGGCAACTTAGTGGCGAAGATGTTGCGGCTTGCGCGGATCTACCCGATCTGATGGAAACTTTCCATCACTGGACGCTGGAAGGATGGCTGCAATTGGGACCGCGGCTGTAATAATGCGTAACATTGCGAATCAGTAAATTTCGGCGCTACACAAGCCGGGAAAACGCGGATATAATCGTTGGCTGGCTAGTACTGTGGACCATTGCATTTGTCGGGACCCGGGAGGGCCTCTATTTTGCAGTTCAAGAGCGATAATTACCGGTAATTATTCATCGCCTGTTTTCCGTTATTACAAGTTAAAGGACGAACAATGAAGAAGTCTCTCCTGATCGCATCGCTGCTGGCCGCTGTTGCTCTCGCCGCTTGCGGCAAGAAGGAAGAAGCTGCCGCTCCGGCCGCTGAAACGGCTGCTCCGGCTGCTGCCGCTCCGGCTGCTGAAGCTTCGGCTCCCGCTGCTGCAGCCCCGGCTGCTGCCGCTGCTGACGCTTCGGCTCCCGCTGCTGAAGCCCCGGCTGCTGCCGCTGCTGACGCTTCGGCTCCGGCTGCCAAGCAGTAATCGGTTCCTGACCGATGAAAAAACCGGCCTTCGGGCCGGTTTTTTTATTTGGGCGCCGCTACCGCACTGCGCCCTGCTGCATCCAGGTATCCCTCAGACGCGCACTGCCTGCCAGTCCAGGCCCTCGTCCTGGTCTGCCACCAGCACCTCGGACGGCAGCGCACCCAATGCCACCGCCAGCGCCCCGGTTGCCAGCTCACGCGTATTGTTCTGCTTGCTGAGGTGGGCCGCGACCACGCGGTTCAGGCCGGCATGGGCAACTTGCGCCAGGATGCTGGCCGCCACTTCATTGGCCAGGTGGCCGAAGTCCCCGCCAATGCGCCGCTTCAGCGAAGCCGGATAGACCGAATTGCGCAGCATCTCGCGGTCATGGTTGCATTCCAGCACCAGCGCATCCACGCCTGCCAGGCGCGCCGTCACGTAGGGCGTCTCCATGCCCGCATCGGTCAGCACGCCCAGCCTCGCCTGCCCGTCCGACAAGACGAACTGCACCGGCTCGCGCGCATCGTGCGGCACGGTGTACGGCAGCACCTGCAGTCCGCCGATGGCAAAGGCATGGTCGGCGCAGCAGACGCGCACATCGGCCGCATCGGCGCCACGCAGGTGCGAAGTCGCCAGCCAGGTACCGTGGCTGGTGTAGACCGCCAGGCGATGGCGGGCTGCAAAGGCATAGGCCGAGCCGACGTGGTCGCCATGCTCGTGCGTGACCAGCACGGCGTCGAGCTGGTCCGGCGCGACGCCCAGGCGCTCCAGGCGCCGGGCGGTCTCGCGGATGCCGAAGCCGCAGTCCAGCAGCACGCGCGTGGTGGTGGTGTCTTCGCGGGATTCGATCAGCAGCGAGTTGCCCTCGCTGCCGCTGCCGAGGAAGGCGAAGCGCATCATGGCCGCGCCCTCCCCGCCAGGCACCGGCCAGGAAGGCCGGCTGGCAAGCCAGCAGTCATGCGCCGGCTCAGTGCAGTTGCTCGTCGATCAGCGACAGAATGCGCTTGCCGATTTCGCCGTTCTCAGGCTGGCCGGCATCGTTGAGCACCGTCACCAGCGTGCCGCTGCCCGTGCCCTTGAGCGCCACGCGATACTTCTTGGCGGTCTTGGAATCTTCCGGCTTGGTGAACAGCTTGGAGAAGAAGCCACGGCTGTCGGCAACGGTGCGCGGGTCGACATAGCGCACGTAGTACAGGCCCTGGCCACGGTCGCGGTCTTCCACGGTGAAGTTCACGCGGTCCAGCGACAGGCCGACCGAGCGCCAGGCGCGGTCGAACGGTTCGGGCAGCTGCAGCGCCGGGGCGCCGTTGACCTGGGACAGGTACGACTTGGCCGGCGCGGCGCCATCGGCACCAGCGGCGGCTGCGGTGCCGGCAGCGGCGGCCGTGCCCGCAGCGGCTGCGGCATTGCCCGCCGCCGCCGGGTTCTTGGCCATGCGGTCGGCCTGTTCCTTCTGCACGCCCAGGCGCTGGGCCAGGCGCGACAGGAATTCGGCTTCCAGCTCAGGATCGGCCGGACGCGGGGTCCAGACCGTGCTCGACTTGTCGATGCCGGTCAGCTGCTCCTGCGCGCCGCGGTGGCTGATGAAGACCTCCAGCGTGCCATTCTGCGAGCGCTCGACGCGGGTGCGGAACTTGTCGCGCTCCGAGGTCGAGTACAGGCCGTCGAAGACCTTGCCGATGGTGTTGCGGATGATGTCCTGCGGGATCTTGGCGCGGTTCTCGGCCCAGTCCGTTTCCATGATGCCGGTCTCGGGCGAGTCCTGCACCAGCAGGAATCCGCTTTCCTGCCAGAAGCCGCGCAGCTGCTGCCACAGCTGGTCGCCGCGCATGCCGTTGCTGATCACCAGCCAGCGCTGGTTGCCATCACGCTCCATGCGGATGCCCTGGGCGGAGGGCAGCACGTTCTCGCTCGGGGATTGCTCGCGCACCTTGGTGGCCTGGCTGTACGTCGACAGCGTCGAGGTGCCGTTCGCATCGGGCACCGAATAGCGGCGATCGCCCTCCAGCTTGGTCAGGTCGGGCGGGATATCCAGCGTAGGCGTGCGCTTCGAGGCCGACGACTTGTAGTCGATCTTGTCCGGCTGCATCGCTTCGTTGATGCTGCTGCAGCCGGTGATCACGCCAGCGGCGAGCACGGGCACAACCAGGGCGGCGCGGCGGACTTGCGTCGCGCCGCGGCGGTTAAGCTTCAGTTTCATTGACACGCAATCCTAGTAGGTGAGGCGACAGCAGGACGCCGCGAAAGATCAGGCCAGCAGGCCGGCGGCGGCCAGTGCCTTGCGTACATAGTCGTGGTTGGCCTCGGACAGAGGGGTCAGCGGCAGGCGGATACCGCCTTCCATCCTGCCCATCTGCTGGAGCGCCCACTTGACCGGGATCGGGTTGGCCTCGATGAACATGGCCTTGTTCAGCCCGATCAGTTCCATGTGCAGGCGGCGCGCGGTGACGACGTCGCCCTTGAGCGCCGCGACGCACATCTCGTGCATCTTGCGCGGTGCCACGTTGGCGGTGACCGAGATATTACCGTGGCCGCCCAGCAGGATCAGCGCCACCGCGGTGGGGTCATCGCCGCTGTAGATGGCAAAGCCTTCCGGCGCGTCCTTGATCAGCTGCGCGGCGCGGTCGATATTGCCCGTCGCTTCCTTGACGCCGACGATGCCCGGCACCTGCGCCAGGCGCAGGATGGTCTCGTTGTTCATGTCCGCGACCGTACGGCCCGGCACGTTGTACAGCAGCACCGGCAGCTCCACCGCTTCGGCGATGGTGCGGAAATGCCGGTACATGCCTTCCTGGGTCGGCTTGTTGTAGTACGGCACGACCTGCAGCGACGCATCGGCGCCCACCTTCTTGGCGAAGGCGGTCAGCTCGATGGCCTCCTTGGTGGAGTTGCCGCCGGTGCCCGCGATGATCGGAATGCGCTTGCCGGCCTGTTCCACGGCAACGCGGATCAGTTCGCAGTGCTCCTCGACGGAAACCGTCGGGGACTCGCCGGTGGTGCCCACGATCACGATGCCGTCGGTGCCTTCGGCCACGTGCCAGTCGACCAATGCGCGCAGGGCCGGGAAGTCCAGGCTGCCGTCTTCATGCATCGGGGTAACGATGGCGACGATGCTGCCGGTAATCTGTGTCATAACGTTAAGGAATTCGGGATGCGAATAACGGGATTGTACCGGAACCGCAGGCCGCTTCGACCGCCGCCCGGACAGGGGTTGATACCAACTGTTTCAACGTGTGCAGCGGCATTCTCGCCGACAGCGCCATGGCTGGCTCAGGCGTCGAGCCGGTAGCGTGCCGGCGCGGGCGCATCGGCGCCCGCAGCCGCCTCGCGCACCGCACATATCCGCTGCATGAAGGCTGTTTTCGGCACTTCGACCAGGCCATCCTCATAGGCGACCACGCGCAGGCCATACTGGCGCGCCACTTCGAGCAATTCGCCCGGCCGCAGCAGGAAATCCGGCCGCGACGGCTTGCCGACGGTTTCATTGCCGGCAGCAAAAGTTTCGTAGATCCACACGCCGCCGGGCGCCAGCGCCGCCGCCAAGTGCGGCCACAGCGGCCGGTGCAGGTAATTGGTGACGACGATGGCGTCGAACGGCGCCTCGCCGGCCAGCGGCCAGGCGCCCTGCTCCAGGTCGGCCACCCGGCCGGTCACGCCGGCCGGCAGGCCGGCGATGGCCTCGGCGTCGCGGTCGACGGCCAGCACCGCATGGCCGCGCGCCGCCAGCCAGGCGGCATGGCGGCCGCTGCCGCAGGCCAGGTCCAGCACCCGCGCGCCGGGGCGCAGCAGGTGGGCCCAGCGGGCAACCCAGGGGGACGGGGCAGAAATCCCAGTATGCATCATGGCGTTCCCCGGCACGTCAATGCAGCAGCATCACGATCGGGCGCAGCAGCAGCTCGATCAGCGACATCAGCACATTGACCACCGGCGTCATCCAGACCGTGGTGATCACCCCCGCGGCCACCAGCGCCAGCACCACGAAGATGCCGTACGGCTCGATGCGCGACACCGCGCGGGCAATGCCCTGCGGCAGCAGCGCGGTCAGCACGCGGCCGCCGTCCAGCGGCGGCACCGGAAACAGGTTGAAGGCCGCCACCACCAGGTTGACGCGCACGCCCGCCAGCGCCATCTCGCCGAAAAACGGCTCGCGCACGCCGCCCCAGGTCAGGCCGATGGCCAGCAGCACCCAGACGAAGGCCTGCACCACATTGCTGGCCGGCCCCGCCAGCGCCACCCACATGCCGTGCCAGCGCGGGTTGCGCAGGCGCTCGAACGCCACCGGCACCGGCTTGGCGTAGCCGAACACGAACTGGCCGCTGGTCATGATGTAGAGCAGCAGCGGCACCGCGATGGTGCCGATCGGATCGATATGGCGGATCGGGTTCAGGCTGACGCGCCCGAGCGCATAGGCCGTGTCGTCGCCGAAAAGCTTGGCCACGTAGCCGTGCGAGGCCTCATGCAGCGTGATGGCGAACAGCACCGGCAGGGCATAGACCGCGAAGGTCTGGATAAGGGAGGAATCCATGGTCCCTATTGTAACGGCCCGGCGCCGCCCGGGCGCACGCTTGTGCACCCGCCAGGCGGGGTGGCAGCGCCCGGGGGAACTCAGAGCCCGAAGCGCTCGACGTCGCCGCGGCCCGCGCGGATCAGCTCGGGCTCGCCGCTGGTCAGGTCGATCACCGTGGTCGGCTGCGCCGGCGCCGGGCCGCCGCACACCACCAGGTCAAGCTGCTTCTCCAGCCGCGCGCGGATTTCCGCCGGGTCGTTGAGCGGCGCTTCGTCGCCCGGCATCTGCAGCGTGGCCGAGATCAGCGGCTCGCCGGTTTCGCCCAGCAGCGCCAGCGGAATCGCGTGTTCGGGCACGCGCACGCCGATGGTCTTGCGCGCCGGGTGCGACAGCCGCCGCGGCACTTCCTTGGTCGCCTCCAGGATGAACACGTAGGGGCCCGGCGTGGCGCCCTTGAGCCAGCGGTACTGCCGGTTGTCGACGCGGGCAAAGTTGCCGAGCTCGGACAGGTCGCGGCACATCAGCGTCAGGTGGTGGCGGTCATCGATGCCGCGCAGCCGGCGCAGGCGCTCGACGGCGCCCTTGTCGTCGAGCCGGCAGGCCAGCGCATAGCTGGAATCGGTCGGCAGCGCAATCAGGCCGCCCTTCTGCAGGATCTGGGCGGCCTGCTTGACCAGGCGCGACTGCGGATTGAGCGGATGGATCTCGAAGTACTGTGACATGGACCAGGGAGGCGGATTCGGACGGATCGGAGCGGAATCTGGGGGGTACCCCGGCCAGGCCGGGCTTGCGCCTACCAGTCGTGCCAGACCGGCGTCACCGTCGGCGGCAGCGGCGGCAGCTTGCCCAGCTCGACGCGCCCTTCGCCGGGGCCGTGGAAGTCCGTGCCGCGCGAGGCCAGCAGCCCGTAGTGGCGGGCCACCTCGGCATAGCGGCGGTACTGGTCGGGCGTGTGGCTGCCGGTCACGACCTCGACGGCGCCACCGCCCAGCGCAGTGAACTCATCGAACAGCGCGTCGTGCTGGGTATCGGTGTAATGGTAGCGGCCCGGGTGCGCCATCACCGCGATGCCGCCGGCGGCGCGGATCCAGCCGACTGCGTCGGCCAGGCTGGCCCAGCGGTGGCCGACATAGCCGGGGCGGCCTTCCGACAGGTACTCGCTGAAGACCTCGCCCACGGTGGCGCAACGGCCCTGGTCGACCAGCCAGCGCGCAAAGTGCGTGCGCGAGATCAGGTCCGGGTTGCCCACGTGCTGCAGCGCCCCTTCATAGGCGCCGGTGATGCCCACCTTTGCCAGCGCGTCAGCGATATCGCGCGCGCGGCGCGCGCGGCCCGAGCGGGTATCGGTCAGGCCGTCGATCAGTTCCGGGCAGTGCGGGTCGATCTGCAGCCCGACGATATGCACGGTCTGCCCGGCCCAGGTCACCGAGATCTCCACGCCAGGCACATAGCGCATGCCGAATTCCTCGGCCGCGGCACGCGCCTCGGCCTGCCCGCCCAGTTCGTCGTGGTCGGTCAGCGCCCAGAATGCGACCCCCGCGTCGCGGGCGATCTCGGCGATGGCGCGCGGCGCCAGCGTGCCGTCGGACACGGTGGAATGGCAATGCAGGTCGGCATTGATGGCGTGGGCGTTTTGCATGGAGCCATTCTACTCCCGTCGCCCCCTGCATGCGTGACGCCGGCGCACCCTGGAAAGCCCTGCCGGCAACGCTGGCGTCGGCGGAAACGGGCGATGTGCGGGGTATAGTCGGGCCTTGCACCGTCCCTTTTGCGGGCACCTGGCGTGCCCGCCACGCCCAATGCCCACCGCTACCCCCCTCACACCAGCCCCCGTCACCACCACCGATGTCCTGATCGTGGGCGCCGGCCCGGTCGGGCTCTTTGCCGCGTTCCAGGCCGGCGTGCTCGGCCTCAGATGCGAGCTGATCGATGTGCTCGACCGCGCCGGCGGCCAGTGCACCGAGCTCTACCCCGAAAAACCGATCTACGACATCCCCGCCGTGCCGGGCTGCCTGGCGCAGGACCTGGTCGACCGGCTGCTGGAGCAGTGCGCGCCGTTCGACTTCCCGATGCACTTCGGCCAGCGCGCGGAAAGCTTGTCCGAAATCCCGCGGCAGCCGGCACCTGACGGGCATGCTGCCCATGAGCGCCTGCTGGTCACCACCGACAGCGGCAAGCGCTTCGATGTGGCCGCGGTGCTGGTCTGCTCCGGCGCGGGCGCATTCGCGCCGCAGCGCGTGGCGCTGCCCGAAGCACCGGCGCTGGAAGGCCGCCACGTGCACTACGCCGTGCGCGATGTGTCGCGCTTTGCCGGCAAGCGCGTGGTGGTGGCCGGCGGCGGCGACTCGGCGCTGGACTGGGCGCTGGCGCTGCGCAAGGTGGCCGCGCGCGTGACGCTGGTGCACCGGCGCGAAGGCTTCCGCGCGGCCGACGGCACCGTCGCGGAAATGCGCGAGGCGGCGGCGGCCGGCGAGATGGATTTCGTGGTCGGCATGCTCGGCGCCCTGCGCACCGAAGGCCAGGACGGCCCGCTGACCGAGGTCGAGGTGCGCACCCGCGACGGCAGCACGGTGCTGCCCGCCGATGAACTGGTGGCGCTGTACGGCCTGGTGTCCGAGCCGGGCCCGATCGCGCAGTGGGACATGGACATGCGCGCCGGCCGCATCCTGGTCGATACCACCACCTATGAAAGCTCGCGCCGCGGCATCTTTGCCGCGGGCGATATCGCCTACTACACCAACAAGCAGAAGCTGATCCTGTCAGGCTTCCACGAGGCCGCGCTGGCATTGCGCCGCGCCTACCACTACGCCTTCCCGGAAAAGGCGCTGGTGCATGTGCACACCAGCAACAACGCCGCGCTGAAGGAAAAGCTGACGCACGCCTGAGCGGCGGCGCCGGCGCTCACACCGCGCCGCAGAACGATTCCACCAGCGCCGCCACGGCGGCGGGCTGGTCGTGATGCAGCATGTGGCCGGCATCATCGACCACCGCTTCACGGAAGTCACGGAAGGCGCGGAAGCGCTCCTTGAATTCGTCGATGGCCTGCTTGTGGGCGATATTGCGCAGCGTCTCCGAATCGCGCGCTTCCACATGCAGCACGGGCGAGCTGACCTGCTCCCAGATCGCCATCACCTCATCGAGCCGGTACAGCATCGGGTTGACCAGCTTGTGCGCCGGGTCTCCCAGGATCTCCCAGCGGCCCTCGGCATTGCGGCGCGACCAGTGCTCGGCCAGGAAGGCGGCGCGGTCGTCGGGCAGGCGCGGGTTGGTCTTCTGCAGCCGGGCGGCGACGCCGTCCACGCTGTCATACGTCTTCAGCTCCGAGCCGGTGCGCAGTTCGTCGAGCCAGCGCGCATAGCGCTTCGGCGCATGCACCGGCCGCGTCGCCGTCATGCCGAAGCCCTCCAGGTCCACCACGCGGCGCACGCGCTGCGGGCGGATGCCGGCATACAGGCAGATCACGTTGGCGCCCATGCTGTGGCCGACCAGGTCGACCTGGCCGTCGGGCTCGTAATGGTCGAGCAAGGCCTCCAGGTCGGCGATATAGTCCGCGAACCAGTACGACTGCGTGCCCGGGTAGCGCGTGGGCCAGTCGGTCTCGCCAAACCCGCGCCAGTCGGGCGCAATCACATGCCAGTCGCCGCGCAGGTGATCGACCAGGAACTGGAACGACGCGGCCACATCCATCCAGCCATGCAGCATGAACAGCTTGCGCGCGCCGGGCTTGCCCCAGTGGCGCACGTGGTAGCGCAGCCCGCGCAACGTGATAAATTCAGACCGCGAGGTTTCCTTGATTGTCATTGTCTCCACCCTGGCGCGTGGGTCTTCCTGCCGCCGGGCGCGGCGCCACGGGGGCTGGCGAGGGAAGCCCACACAAAATAGAACGATCGTTCGCTTGAGCGCATTATAGCGGCCGCCGCCATCTCGGGGGCCGCCATTGCCGCGATCCGAACCTACCGGAGACCCTGGATGGCCGCAGCTGCCTTGCCGGCAAGCCGGCGCGACGACTATCGCGCCCTGTATGAATCCTTCCGCTGGGAAATTCCCCCGCATTTCAATATCGCCGAGGCCTGCTGCGGGCGCTGGGCGCGCGACCCGGCCACGATGGACCGCATCGCGGTCTATACCGAGCACGAGGACGGCCGCCGCAACGCGCATGCCTTTGCCCATATCCAGGCCGAAGCCAACCGCCTGTCGGCGGCGCTGCGCGCACTGGGCGTGGCGCGCGGCGACCGCGTGGCAATCGTGATGCCGCAGCGGATCGAGACCGTGATCGCGCATATGGCGATCTACCAGCTCGGCGCCATCGCCATGCCGCTGTCGATGCTGTTCGGGCCCGAGGCGCTGGCCTACCGCATCGCACACAGCGAAGCCAACGTGGCGATCGCCGACGAGACTTCCATCGACAATGTGCTGGCCGCGCGCCCGGAATGCCCGACGCTGGCCACCGTGATTGCCGCCGGCGGCGCGCATGGCCGCGGCGACCACGACTGGGACGTGCTGCTGGCCGCGCAGTTGCCCGTCTTTACCGCCGAGCAGACCAAGGCTGACGAAGCCGCCGTGCTGATCTACACCAGCGGCACCACCGGTCCGCCCAAGGGCGCGCTGATCCCGCACCGCGCGCTGATCGGCAACCTGACCGGCTTTGTCTGCTCGCAGAACTGGTATCCGCGGGACGACGACGTGTTCTGGAGCCCCGCTGACTGGGCCTGGACCGGCGGCCTGTGGGATGCGCTGATGCCGGCGCTGTATTTCGGCAAACCCATCGTCGGCTACCAGGGACGCTTCTCCGCCGAGCGCGCCTTCGAGCTGCTGGAGCGCTACGCCGTCACCAACACCTTCCTGTTCCCGACCGCGCTCAAGCAGATGATGAAGGCCTGCCCCGAGCCGCGGCAGCGCTACGACATCAGGCTGCGTGCGCTGATGAGCGCCGGCGAGGCCGTGGGCGAGACCGTGTTCGGCTGGTGCCGCGATGCGCTGGGCGTGATCGTCAACGAGATGTTCGGCCAGACCGAGATCAACTACATCGTCGGCAACTGCACCGCGCAGAACGACGACAACCAGCTGGGCTGGCCGGCACGGCCGGGCTCGATGGGGCGCCCCTATCCGGGCCACCGCGTGCAGGTGATCGACGACGAAGGCCACCCCTGCCCGCCCGGCGAAGACGGCGAGGTGGCGGTGTGCGCCACCGACAGCGCCGGGCATCCGGACCCGGTGTTCTTCCTCGGCTACTGGAAGAACGAGGCCGCCACCGCGGGCAAGTACACCGAGCGCGACGGCCTGCGCTGGTGTCGCACCGGCGACCTGGCGCGCGTCGATGCCGATGGCTACCTGTGGTACCAGGGGCGTGCCGACGATGTGTTCAAGTCCTCGGGCTACCGCATCGGGCCGAGCGAGATCGAGAACTGCCTGCTCAAGCATCCGGCAGTGTCCAACTGCGCCGTGGTGCCCTCGCCCGACCCCGAGCGCGGCGCCGTGGTCAAGGCCTTCGTGGTGCTGACGCCGTCGGTGGCGCGCTCGTTCGACGGCGACGCAGCGCTGGTCACAGAGCTGCAGGCGCATGTGCGCGGCCAGCTGGCGCCGTATGAATACCCGAAGGCAATTGAGTTCATCGACCAGTTGCCGATGACCACCACCGGCAAGATCCAGCGGCGCGTGCTGCGCCTGCTGGAGGAAGAGCGCGCGGGCAAGCGCGCCTAGCCCCTACCGTTGCGCTTGAAGCGCCAGCCTCACCAATTCCACCGCGCGGCTTCAGTTCATCTTTGTCTTCAGGCTTGCTTCCAAAAAAAAACCCGCCGGCTTTGGGGCTGGCGGGGTCCGGAAATCAGCGATCCTTGCGCAAGGGTCGCTGATAACACCAGGTCAGTTATAGGTGTACACCGCGGTCTTGTTGCTGTTGTTCAGCATCCGGTAGCCGAACAGCACCGCACGAACCGACGTCGGCGTCATGGCTGGAACCGGGGCATCCACTACGAGAGACGTGGAGCCCTTCGGAGCCTGCTGGGACGCGCCATAGGTGCCGTTCGTGTCCACAGTCACCGAAACACCGCCGATCTGCTCGGCAGCAATATTCTGGATCCAGTCGGCCTTGGTCGACGTCTGCGCGCCGGCAAGGCTGCCATTCGGATCCAGGAATGCCAACGTTGCGCTGCCCGGCGTGTTCCACGGCAAGTTGCCAGCCTGGGTGGCGACGATCATGTCGCTCAACAGGGTCTTGTGGTACGTGTAAGTCGCCGTCGTGTTGCTGCCGTAGAACAGCTCGATCTTGTAGCGCTGGCCCTTCGCAGGGAAGGTCGTATCGAGATTGTCGGCATTCTGCGCCCACACCAGCCCCCCCTGATTGTTGGCGAAGGTCGTAGCGGCCGTGCCAGTCAAGCCGGCGGTCCGGCCGATCCAGAAGTTCGGGCAGTTGTAGAACCGCGGGCCAGTGTTCGCGGCATTGTCGCTGCAGCGCGTGGTAGTGCCGACCGTCCCGGTCTTGTTGGTGACATCCATATAGTTCTGGCCGACTTCCTCAGGGACCGGAGCAATATAGACCAGGCCTGCCTTGGGCAGCATCGGGCCGGTAATGCGGGCATAGGCCAGGTTGCCGTTCGCTGTGACACTGCCCGGCCCCTTCGCGTTCACCTGGAATTGCAGGCCGGTCTGGAAGTGGCTGAAGGCCTGGGTATTGGCAGGGTTGAGTTGCTCAACCCTGCGGACCAACGGCCGCACACTGACGTCGACCGGCTGCTGGTTGCCGACCAGCCACCAGGGGCTCGGGTGCGATTGCGTGGCACCGCCGGCGATGTTGCGCGCGACGGTGATCAGGTTGCCGGGATTGCCTCCCGCATCCAGGTACTTGATGTTCAGCACGGCTTCGTCCTTGCCCGACGCGGTGCTGCTTGCGCCGTAGAAAGCCATCACCTCAGGAACGCTGAACTGCGCACCGGTCATCGTATCGCTGGTGAGCGTGTTGTACAGATACTGGCCGGCCTCGTAACCATTGTGCAGGAACTCGACGCCTGCCGCGTTGTCGCTGGCGCCCGCGATATCCTGGCACTGCGGCGCCGCGGACGTCACCGTCGGGCCGCCCTGGGATTGCGGCACGGTGGTGTCGGTGGCCAGCACGCGCTGGGACGTTGGCAGCGCAAAGCAGGCAGTCAGGGATTTGGCGACGAGTTGCGCGGCCTTGGGCAGATCAGCCACGCCGGCGTCCGGCGCGGGCAGCGCCGTGCCGCTGCTGTCTGCGGTGGCCAGGGGCACCGGCGTCGGATTGTCGACGGTGGCGATTGCCGGTTTGCCGCTCGCGGGATCGGTCGTTACCTTGACGATATCCAGAAGCTGGTCAGCGGTGTTGCCCGAGCTGGAAGCCGTGGCCGCGGAAATAGAGGTGCTGAACGGGTTGTAGTCCGCGGGTGCGCCGATCGACGTCAACACGCTCGCAAGCTGCGTCAAGACGTTAGCGGTGACCTTTTGCAACGCGGCCGTATCCACGGTCTTGCTGCTGACCACGGAAAGCGCGTTACCGTCTGAAGCAAGCTGTGCCACGATGGCCGTGGTCAGCGGGGTGGCGTTGACCGTCAGCGCGGCGCCCGCGGCGGGGGTGGTGGTGGCCACGCTCACCAGCGGGGCACTGTTGCCGGTCGGGTCGGTCACCACGACAAAGAAGGGCGCCGTCTCTCCGCTCTTGAGGGTGCACGTGTAGGTGCCCAGGGCTGTCGTCGTGATCGACGATTCCTCGCAAGGCGAGTTGCCACTGCTGTTGGTGATGGTGACGTTGGCATTGGCCAGGGCCGCACCGGTTGCCGCGGTCCCGCTCATCACGGCTTTGGCTGCCGGCGCCGTCGTCGCAGGCGGCGGGGTCGTGGTGTTGCTGCTGGCGCTGTCTCCACCGCCTCCGCAACCGGCAAGCGTTACCAGTGCGGCGCCGGCCATGGCGAGGCCAAGTTTGGAGCGATTGCTCTTCATGCGGTACTTCCTCCCGGTCTTTTATGGGGTTCCTGTGTTGCGCGGGAGTGCCACGAACGGCGTGAAGTTGCAGTTCTCTCTTTGGGCTATGACGACCGCTGACTTCTCATCCGCGCACGTCAATGTATGGGGCCATGCGGGCTGGCGAATACCACCCCAAGGAAGGATGTATCAAATTGCCTCACTAACCAATTCTGGTGATGCGCATCGCTTCGGATTCTGCGGGGCAGTTGGGCGCCAGGCCCTGCGCGGCAATGCGGTAGCGATGGCCGTTGACTTCCCGTTCGAGGATGCGCATCATTTTTTCATGCAGCATCTCCGAGCCAAAGAATCAAGCGAAATCCAGTATCTACGCGGCATTCCGACTCGATGCCGCCGCGGAACAACACCGAGCTTGCGAAGGTAGGGCTAGGAGCGCGCCTCGTCTGCAGGAAAGACCCGCGCGCACAGAAAGTCGACCAACGCCCTCACCTTGGGCGAGGGATGCCTGCTCGCCGGCCAGAGCACGTGAAAGGCCTTGGCCGGCCCCACATGGCCCGACAGCACCTGGCACAGGCTGCCATCGGCCAGTTGCTCGCGGATGGCGAAATCCGGCAGGCAGGCAATGCCCAGGCCGCACAGCGCAAAACACAGGCGCGTCTCGATGTTGTTGCAGATCATCGATGTCGGCAGCGCCAGCTCGGGCTCGCCCGGCGCGCGTTGCAGCGGCCAGGCCTCGAGCTTGCCGGTGTGGGGAAAGCGGTAATGCAGGCAGGCATGGGCGGCCAGGTCGGCAGGCACCTTCGGCGTGCCACGCTGCGCCAGGTAATCGGGCGATGCCACCAGCATCGCCTGGAACGCACCCAGCCTGCGCGCCGACAGGCGCGAGTCGGCGGGCTCGCCGGTGCGGACCACCGCATCGAAGCCCTCCTCGATGACATCGACCAGTTGGTCGGTGAAATCCAGGTCCAGCTCGATGTCCGGATACGCGCGCATGAAATCGCCAAGCACGGGCAAGACCAGTGAGCTGACCAGCGGCAGGCTCACGCGCAGGCGCCCGCGCGGCGCCGCGGTGGCTTCGGCCAGCTCCAGCTCCGCCGCTTCGATCTCGGCGAGCACGCGGCGGCTGCGCTCCAGGAACAGCGTGCCTTCGGCGGTCAGCGTCACGCTGCGCGTGCTGCGGTGGAACAGCCGTACGCCGAGCCTTTCTTCCAGGCGCGCCACGCTCTTGCCGACGGCGGAGGCCGACACCCCCAGCAAGCGTCCCGCCGCGACAAAACTGCGGGTCTCGGCCACCTGCACAAACACTGCGAAGCCACTGAGGCTATCCATGATGCCCCCCCGATTGCGGACACAAAGTTCCGGAGAAAAAGGAACTGTAGCCCACTTTTTCTTTAATGGCCGGGTCCTTATCGTGAGCGGGTACTCATTGAACAAGGATTCCGCTGTGTCCCTCCCCACGATTGCACCGCGTCCAGGTGTGTCCCATGTATCCCCCCTGAATGCGCGCATCGACGTCGTGGTCCGGCAGGCGCTGGAGCAACGGCGGCTGGTCGGCGCCGTCGTGCTGGTCAGCCGTGACGGCGAACCGGTCTACCAGCAGGCGGCAGGCCTGGCCGATCGGGAAAGCGGACAGTCGATGCGCATGGATGCGGTGTTCCGGCTGGCTTCGGTAAGCAAGCCGATCGTCTCCGTGGCTGCACTGGTGCTGGTGGCACAAGGCCATCTCGACCTTGACCAGGGTATCGACCGTTGGCTGCCCGAATTTTGCCCGCGCCTGGCCGACGGCCGACCGGCACGTATCACGGCGCGGCAGCTGCTGAGCCATACCGCGGGGCTGGGCTATCGCTTCTTCGAGTCCGGCGAAGCCGGACCCTATGCCAGCGCCGGTGTCTCCGACGGCATGGACGACACCACCATCAGCCTGGCGGAAAACCTGCGGCGCATCGCGAGCGTGCCCTTGCTGTACGAACCGGGTACCGCGTGGGGCTACTCGCTCGCGACCGACGTGCTGGGCGCGCTGATCGAGCGCGTCCATGGCACGCCGCTCGACACGGCAGTGCGCCAGCTGGTGACGGGCCCGCTGGGCATGGACGACACCGGCTTCGTGGCACGCGATGCGCACCGCGTGCCGACCTCGTATGTGAATGACAGCCCGCACCCGCACCGCCTGCGCGAAGGCGAAACCGTGCCCGTGCTCGAAGGCACGGTTGGCATTCCCTACAGCCCCGCCCGCCTCTTCAACGCGCGGGCCTTCCCGTCCGGCGGCGCCGGCATGGCGGGCACGGCGCAAGACTTCCTGCGCCTGCTGGAAAGCTTGCGCCAGGGCGGCGGCGTGTTGCTGCCATCCGCCCTGGTCGAAGACATGGCGCGCGACCAGACCGGCGGCCTGGACCTGCCCGATGCGCCGGGAACCGGCTTCGGGCTGGGCTTCTCGGTGCTGCGCGATCCGCGCCGGGCGGGCTCCCCGGAATCCACCGGCACCTGGCGCTGGGGCGGCGCCTACGGCCACGCCTGGTTCGTCGACCGCAGCCAGGGGCTGAGCGTGGTGGCGTTCACCAACACGCTGTACGAGGGCATGTCCGGCCGCTTTGTCACCGATCTGCGCGACGCGGTCTACGGTGTCGCCCCCGCTGCCGCGTAACCCTCCACGCAACGCATCACCCCTGATCAAGGCGCCAACATGACCACAGCCACCAACACGCTTGCGAACGATGCACAGCAGGGCACCCAGCCTGCGCGGCTACCGCTTCCGGCACTGCTTGCGCTTGCCGTCGCAGGCTTCATCACCGTCCTGACCGAGGCCTTGCCGGCAGGGCTGCTGCCGCAGATCGGCGCGGGCCTTGCCATCTCCGAGCCGCTTGCCGGCCAGCTCGTCACCATCTACGCCTTCGGTTCTCTGGTAGCCGCCATGCCGCTGACGGCAGCCACGCAAGGGCTGCGGCGACGGCCGCTGCTGCTGCTTGCCATCGCGGGCTTTGCCGTCGCCAACGCCGCGACGGCCTGGTCCGGCAACTATGTCCTGACGATGGCGGCGCGCTTTCTTGCGGGGGTCTCGGCCGGACTGCTGTGGGCGCTGCTGGCTGGCTATGCCGCGCGCATGGTTCCCGATCACCTCAAGGGCCGGGCCATTGCTGTCGCGATGGTTGGCATCCCCCTGGCCTTGTCGCTGGGCGTGCCATCCGGGACCTTCCTCGGTGCGCTCATGGGCTGGCGCGCGTGCTTCGGCATCATCAGCATGCTGACGCTGGGCCTGGTTGCCTGGGTGCTGGCCAGCGTGCCGGATTTTGCCGGCCAGCCCGCCGGCCAGCGGCTGCCGATCGCGCGCGTGTTCACAGTGCCGGGCGTGCGTCCCGTGCTGTTCGTGACGCTCGCCTTCGTGCTGGCGCACAACATCCTCTACACCTATATCGCGCCGTTCCTGCGAGCCGGCAACGCCGGGGCACGGCTTGATCTGGTCCTGTTCGTGTTCGGCGTGGCCTCGCTCGCCGGCATCTGGATCACCGGCGTACTGATCGACCAGTGGCTGCGGGCGCTGACGCTGGCCAGCACCCTGCTGTTCGAGCTTGCGGTGCTGGCGCTTGGGGCCGGGGGCGGGCACCCGGCCGTGGTCTATGCCGCGGCCGCGATCTGGGGCCTGGGCTTCGGCGGCGTTTCCACGCTGTTCCAGACGGCGCTGGCAAAGACCGCCGGAAAGTCCGCGGACGTGGCCCAGTCGATGCTGGTCACGGCCTGGAATATTGCCATCGCCGGCGGCGGCGTCATTGGCGGGCTGCTGCTCGATGGCTTCGGGATCGGCGCATTCCCGCCCGTGCTGGCTGCCCTGCTCGCCGCCACCTGGCTGGCGGTCTGGTCGGCGCGCAGGCATGGCTTTCCGCCGCGCGGCTGAGGTACAGGACGGCAGGCCTAACCGGCCGATGCCTCCAGCCAGGCCAGTTCCTCTTCATCGAAGCCCGCCGCGCGCCGCGCCTCGAGATTGAACGGCCCGCGCAGCTTCGGCGCGCGGTACTGCCCGGCCAGCTGCGCGTAGGTGGCAACGGGGTCCAGGCCGCGCTGCGCGCACAGCCAGCGGTACCAGTGGTTGCCGATGGCGACGTGGCCGACCTCGTCGCGCAGGATGATGTCGATGATGGCCGCGGCGGCGTGGTCGCCGGCGCCGGCCAGCCTGGCGCGCACCGGCGGCGAGGCATCGAGCCCGCGCGCCTCCAGCGTGCGCGGCACCAGCGCCATGCGCGCGAGCACGTCGTCGGCGGTCTTGTCGGTCATCTCCCACAGGCTGTTGTGGGCAGGGAAGTCGCCGTAGGCCGCGCCCAGCGTGCCAAGGTGGTCGGCCAGCAGCGTGAAGTGGTACGCCTCTTCATCGGCCACGCGCAGCCAGTCGCGGTAGTAGCCGGGCGGCATGCCGGCGAAGCGCCAGGCCGCGTCCAGCGCCAGGTTGATGGCATTGAACTCGATATGGCACAGCGCATGGATCATCGCCGCGCGCCCGGCCGGGGTATGCAGCGAGCGGCGCCGCTCGACGCCCTGCGGCGCCACCAGCGGCGGCCGCGCGGGGCGGCCGGGAATGGCCTGGCCGGCACCGGCCTGGATCGCCTCGCCGGCGGCAAGCGCCTCGTCCGGCAACGTCGTCACATGGCGGTAAAGTGCCCGCGCCGCCACGGACTTCTGCCGGGGATCCGTCATGCACAGCACCGCCAGCGCCTGGTGGCGCGGCGAAAGTGACGGTTCAGGCAAGGCGGCGGCGGGTGTTTTTTCTGGCATGAGCGTAAAATCCGGGTCTGCCGCCATTGTAGGGCCTGGCCGGTGCCCGACTGCCGGGCAAGCCGCGCAGTCGCCTTGGCGCCGCGCGCCCGCACCCCACCCTGGCCCTTTAAAGTCCGGCGGCAACCCCCACTTCAACAAAAGCCTTTCGTGCAGGAGACCTCATGGCGCTTTACCAGCTCGGCGATGTCAAGCCCAATATCGACAGCGATGCCTACGTGGCCCCCGAAGCCACCGTCATCGGCAACGTGACCCTCAAGTCCCGCGCCAGCGCCTGGCCCGGTGTCGTGATCCGGGGCGACAACGAACCGATCGTGGTGGGCGAGGACACCAACATCCAGGAAGGCTCGGTGCTGCATACCGACCCGGGCTGCCCGCTGACCCTGGGCGACAAGGTCTCGATCGGCCATCAGGCCATGCTGCATGGCTGCACTGTGGGCGAAGGCTCGCTGATTGGGATCCAGGCCGTGGTGCTGAACCGCGCCGTGATCGGCAAGGAATGCCTGGTCGGCGCCGGTGCCGTGGTGACCGAAGGCAAGGTCTTCCCGGACCGCTCGCTGATCCTGGGCGCGCCGGCCAAGGTGGTGCGCCAGCTGACCGACGCCGACGTCGCCAACCTGTACCGCAACGCCGAGACCTACGCCACCCGGCAGGCCATGTACAAGCAACAGCTCAAGCGGATCGGCTGACGACCGCGGCGGCACTTACCGAATCATCGACAGATTATTGTGACCGATACCACCACCCCCGACACCCTGCAGAAATTCCTGTTCGACGCGGCTCCCGTGCGCGGCGAGCTGGTGCGCATGGAAGCCACCTGGCAAGAAGTGCTGGGCCGCCACAGCTACCCCGCACCGGTGCGCCGGCTGCTGGGCGAAATGATGGCCGCCGCGGCGCTGCTGTCGGCCAACCTGAAGTTCAACGGGGCGCTGGTGATGCAGCTGCACGGCGACGGCCCGGTGCGCATGCTGGTGGTGGAATGCCTGTCCGACCTGTCGATGCGCGCCACCGCCAAGCTGGCCGAGGACGCGCACATCGCCGACGACGCCACGCTGGCGCAGATGGTCAACGCCCACGGCCACGGCCGCTTTGCCATCACGCTTGACCCGAAGGACAAGCTGCCGGGCCAGCAGGCGTACCAGGGCATAGTGCCGCTGGCCGACGCGCACGGCCCGCTGGCCTCGATCAGCGCCGTGCTGGAGCACTACATGCAGGCGTCCGAGCAGCTCGACACGCGCCTCTGGCTGGCGGCGGACGACCACGTCGCCGCCGGCATGCTGCTGCAAAAGCTGCCGGCCTACGGCGGCACCGCGGAAGTCGGCGAGACCGGCGCGCCGCTGGCCAGCCATGCCCGCGCGCAGGACCTGGACACCTGGGACCGCGCCGTGCAGCTGGGCGCCACGCTCAAGGCCGACGAACTGCTGGCCGAGACCCCCGACACCCTGCTGCGCCGCCTGTTCTGGGAAGACCTGCAGGCCGCCGGCCTGCGCGTGTTTGAGCCGCTGACGCCGCATTTCCATTGCTCTTGCTCGCGCCCCAAGGTGGCGGGCATGCTGCAGTCGCTGGGCCAGGAAGAGATCGAAGGCATCATCGCCGAGCGCGGCCAGGTCGAGATCCACTGCGACTTCTGCGGCCTGCGCTATGAGTTTGATCCGGTCGACTGCGCCCAGCTGTTCTCGGCCACCCATATCGCCACCGGCGCCGGTGCCGGCGCGCACCAGCACCACTGAGCGGCGGGCGCGGGGCGGCACGGCGGAAACAACCGCCCTGCCGCCCTGTCCAACGGCTGTACGATGGCAGCATCCAACTGCCGCAAGCGAGCCTGAGAACAGCCATGTCCGCCCGAGCCACCTCCTCCCTGCCTGAATCTCCCGCCATCGTGCCGGCCGTGCTGCGCGGCATTGCCGCCTGCGCCGCGACCGGCGCACTGCTGCTGGCCGCCGGCTGCGCAGAGCTGCCGCGCGACGTCAACGGCTCGCCGCCCACGGCGCGGCTCACGCCCAACGCCATCCCGCCAGCGCCGCTGACGGCCGACGACAAGGAGAAGCTCGACACGCTGAACCAGCAGATACTGCGCGAGCAGGCGGCCGCGATCGCGCTCGACCAGCAGGCCGCGGCCGCGCGCGCGGCTTATGGCTATCCGAACACCAGCTGGAACCTGTATTACGGGGGATGGGGTGGCGGCCACTGGGGCGGCGGCGTCAGCGTCGGCATGCCCGGCTGGGGCTGGGGCGGTTATCCGTACGGCTGGTGGTGACGACAGCGAGAAGCAAGGCGCCTCTTAGTGGCCACCTCTGCCGGCGACCGAATTCGGCGGCGGCGGCAACGGCGGCGTGGCGCTGACCTTGGGCGCCGGCGCGACAAACTGCACGAAGACCTCGCCTTCCTTCACCATGCCCAACTCATAGCGGGCACGTTCCTCGATCGCGCCGGTGCCGTCCTGCAGGTCGGCGACTTCGCCTTCCAGCTTGGCGTTGCGCAGCTTGAGCGTCTGGGTGCGGGTGCCCTGCTCGGTCAGCTGCCGGTTCAGGTCCCACACGCGCAGCCATCCGCCCTTGCCCAGCCAGAGTGGGTACTGGATGGCAAGCAGCAGCACGAACAACAGCAGCGAGATCAGGCGCATGAAAGATGGCGGACAGGAAATTCCGCACAATGATCTGCGAACTCAGCCTATAAGGCAATTGCCAGGCAGATTTCGATACAAAAACGGCGGCGGCCAGGGAATCCCGGCCGCCGCCATTCCATCCGCTTGCTGCCGCTCCCGCGCGAGCGGGAACGACGGGGCAAGGTGTCAGCGCAGATTGTAGAACGCGCCCTTGCCCGGGTAGCTGGCGATATCGCCCAGGTCTTCCTCGATGCGCAGCAGCTGGTTGTACTTGGCCATGCGGTCCGAGCGCGACAGCGAGCCGGTCTTGATCTGGCCGGCGTTGGTGCCCACGGCGATGTCGGCGATGGTGCTGTCTTCGGTCTCGCCCGAGCGGTGCGAGATCACGGCGGTGTAGCCGGCGCGCTTGGCCATCTCGATGGCGGCGAAGGTTTCGGTCAGGGTGCCGATCTGGTTGATCTTGATCAGGATCGAGTTGCCGATGCCCTTCTCGATGCCTTCCTTCAGGATTTTGGTGTTGGTGACGAACAGGTCGTCGCCCACCAGCTGCACGCGCGTGCCCAGCTTCTCGGTCAGCGTCTTCCAGCCGTCCCAGTCGCCTTCGGCCATGCCGTCCTCGATCGACACGATCGGGAACTTGTCGCACAGGTTGGCCAGGTAGTCGGCGAACTGCGTCGAGGTCAGCTTCAGGCCTTCGCCCTCCAGCTGGTACACGCCCTCGCCTTCGTGGTAGAACTCGCTGGCGGCGCAGTCCAGTGCCAGCAGCACGTCTTCACCGGCGCGGTAGCCGGCCTTCTCGATGGCCTGCACCACGGTGTTCAGGCATTCCTCGTTGGACGAGAAGTTGGGGGCGAAGCCGCCCTCGTCGCCGACCGCGGTGGACATGCCCTTGTCGGCCAGGATCTTCTTCAGCGCGTGGAAGATCTCCGCGCCGCAGCGCAGGGCTTCGCGGAAGCTGGTCTGCGACACCGGCATGATCATGAATTCCTGGATGTCCAGGCTGTTGTTGGCGTGCGCGCCGCCGTTGACGATGTTCATCATCGGCACCGGCAGTTGCATCGCGCCCGAACCGCCGAAGTAGCGGTACAGCGGCAGGCCGGCTTCTTCAGCGGCGGCCTTGGCCACGGCCATCGACACGGCCAGCATGGCGTTGGCGCCCAGGCGGCCCTTGTTCTCGGTGCCGTCGAGGTCGATCAGGGTGCGGTCCAGGAAGGCCTGCTCGGAGGCATCCAGGCCCATGATGGCTTCGGAGATTTCGGTGTTGATGTGCTCGACGGCCTTCAGCACGCCCTTGCCCAGGTAGCGCGACTTGTCGCCGTCACGCAGTTCGATGGCTTCGCGCGAGCCGGTCGACGCACCCGACGGCACCGCTGCGCGGCCCATCACGCCGGATTCCAGCAGCACGTCGCATTCGACGGTGGGGTTGCCGCGCGAGTCGAGAACCTCGCGACCGATGATATCTACGATTGCACTCATGAATTCCTCTCTGACTGTTGATTCTTGCTGCTGCTGATTACTTCAAGCTGTGCCCGTGTCAGGCGCATGTCAAACTGCCCGACAACCCTCAGGCAGCGCCTTCCACCACGATCATGTTCATCTTTGCCGCGTGCTCGCGCGCCTTGCGGGCGGCGCGATAGGCTTCGCCGTCGTGGAACGACTTGGCGGCTTCATAGCTGGGGAATTTCAGCACCACGACGCGGGTCGGCGCCCACTCGCCCTCCAGCGGCTCGGTCTTGCCGCCGCGCACCAGCACTTCGGCGCCATGGATCTGCATGGCCTTGCTCGAAAGCACTTTGTACTCTTCGTACTGCTGGGGGTCGGTCACGTCGACGTAGGCGATGATATAGCCCGCGGCCATGGAAAATCTCCCGATTTTTTGTATTGTCTTTCGATATGGTTTGTCACCACCGGCATTGCGGTGGTGACAAAACCGGGCCTGCTCAGGCGCAGGCCGGCCAGCCGAAGTTGTCTTCCAGAAAGCCGGCACGCTTGACCAACGTGTCCAGGTCCTTGAGCACGGCCAGCAGTTCCTTCATGCGCGACAGCGGCACCGCGTTGGGGCCATCGGACATGGCCTTGCTCGGGTCCGGGTGCGTTTCCATGAAGAGGCCCGCGACGCCGGTGGCGACGGCGGCGCGCGACAGCACCGGCACGAACTCGCGCTGGCCGCCCGAGCTGGTGCCCTGGCCGCCCGGCAGCTGCACCGAGTGGGTGGCGTCGAACACCACCGGAGCACCGGTCTCGCGCATGATCGCCAGCGAGCGCATGTCGGACACCAGGTTGTTGTAGCCGAACGAGACACCACGCTCGCAGGCCATGAAGACGTCATCGGGCAGACCGGCTTCGCGCGCGGCGTCGCGCGCCTTGTCGATCACGTTCTTCATGTCATGCGGCGCCAGGAACTGGCCCTTCTTGATGTTCACCGGCTTGCCGCTCTGAGCGCAGGCACGAATGAAATCAGTCTGGCGGCACAGGAAGGCCGGCGTTTGCAGCACGTCCACCACGGCGGCGACGGGCTTGATCTCGTCGATCTCGTGGATGTCGGTCAGCACCGGCACGCCGATCTCGCGCTTGACCGTCGCCAGGATCTCCAGGCCCTTTTCCATCCCCAGGCCGCGGAACGACTTGCCCGAAGACCGGTTGGCCTTGTCGAACGACGACTTGTAGATGAACGGGATGCCCAGTTCAGCGGTGATGGCCTTGAGCTCGCCGGCCGTATCCAGCGCCATCTGCTCCGACTCGATCACGCACGGACCTGCGATCAGGAAGAACGGCTTGTCGAGGCCGGCCTCGAATCCACAGAGTTTCATGACTGTCTCTCCTGCTTGCCGCCGGGGCTTACGCGCCCTTGCGCTGCTGGCTGGCCAGCGCGGCTTCGACGTAGGCCTTGAACAGCGGGTGGCCGTCGCGCGGCGTCGAGGTGAATTCCGGGTGGAACTGCACGCCGACGAACCAGGGGTGCATCGACTCGGGCAGCTCCATCATTTCCGGCAGGTTCTCGGTCGGCGTGCGCGCCGAGATCACCATGCCGGCCTTTTCCAGCGTCGGCACGTAGTGATTGTTGACCTCGTAGCGGTGACGGTGGCGTTCATTGACCTCGGCGCCGTAGATCGTCGCTGCCTTGGTGCCTTCCTTGACCGGCACGCGCTGGGCGCCCAGGCGCATGGTGCCGCCCAGGTCGGAATCGGCCGAGCGCTGCTCGACCTTGCCTTCGCGGTCCACCCACTCGGTGATCAGCGCGACCACCGGGTGCTCGGTTTCCAGGTTGAACTCGGTCGAGTTGGCATCGGTCATGCCGGCCAGGTGGCGGGCAAACTCGATCACGGCCAGCTGCATGCCCAGGCAGATGCCCAAGTACGGGATCTTGTTCTCGCGGGCGTACTGGATCGCGCGGATCTTGCCTTCCGTGCCGCGCTTGCCGAAGCCGCCCGGCACCAGGATGGCATCCAGCGGGGCCAGCACTTCGAGGTGGCCCGATTCCAGTTCCTCGGAATCGATGTACTCGATGTTGACGCGCGTGGCGGTGTGCATGCCGGCGTGGCGCAGGGCTTCGATCAGCGACTTGTACGACTCGGTCAGGTCGACGTACTTGCCGACCATGCCGATGGTGATCTCGTGCTCGGGATTTTCCTGGGCGTTGACCAGCTTCTGCCACATCGACAGGTCGGCGGGCTTCGGGTCCAGGCGCAGCTCCTCGCAGATCAGGCGGTCCAGGCCCTGCTCGTTGAGCATCTGCGGGATCTTGTAGATGCTGTCCGCATCCCACACCGAAATCACGGCGTCTTGCGGGATATTGGCGAACAGCGAAATCTTGGCGCGCTCGTCGTCCGGGATCGGGCGGTCGGCGCGGCACAGCAGCGCGGTCGGCGAGATGCCGATTTCACGCAGCTTCTGCACCGAGTGCTGGGTCGGCTTGGTCTTGAGCTCGCCGGCGCTGGCAATGAACGGCACCAGCGTCAGGTGCACGAAGGCGCAGTGGTTGCGGCCCATGCGCAGGCTCATCTGGCGCGCGGCTTCCAGGAACGGCAGCGATTCGATGTCACCCACGGTGCCGCCGATTTCCACCAGCGCCACGTCGGCCTTGCCGTCGTGCGACGCCGCGGCGCCCCTTTCGACGAAGGCCTGGATCTCGTTGGTGATATGCGGGATCACCTGCACGGTCTTGCCCAGGTATTCGCCGCGGCGCTCCTTGCGGATCACCGATTCGTAGATCTGGCCCGTGGTGAAGTTGTTCGACTTGCGCATCTTGGCCGAGACGAAACGCTCGTAGTGGCCGAGATCGAGGTCGGTTTCAGCACCGTCTTCCGTGACAAACACCTCGCCATGCTGGAAAGGGCTCATCGTGCCGGGATCGACGTTGATGTAGGGATCTAGCTTGAGGAGGGTGACTTTGAGGCCGCGCGACTCAAGAATGGCCGCGAGCGAGGCAGCAGCGATGCCCTTGCCGAGAGAAGAGACGACGCCACCGGTGACGAAGACGAATTTGGTCATAAACCGAGCTTGCCGGGGAAATCGGGATTATACATGAGAGCCCGATTCCCGCCGACCCGGAAATTGTGACAGCACCCCTCCTCGGCGGGGCTGCAACAGGGTTTTCCGGTGTGTTGCGGCGCATGCGCCGCAACACCCGCCTCAGCGCCCCTCGCGGCGCATCGCGCCGATCAGGTCGCGCACCAGCTGCGCTGTCTCCTGCGGCCGCTCCATCGGGTACAGATGGCCGCCTTCGATAAAGCGCAGGTTCGGACCGACCAGCTTGCGGGTGGCACCCAGCCCGCACTGGCGCACCTCGCGGGAACGGGTGCCGGCGACAAAGCCGACCGGCACCGGCGCGCCGCGCGCCACCTTGCGCCCCAGGCTGGTCGGCAGCGTGCGGTAGATCCAGTATTCGACCTCGCGGTCAAAGCGCAGCCGCCGCTCGTTGTCCTTGCCGGTCGGCTCGGTGCCGTGGATGGCGTAGTCGCGCAGCACTTCCTGGTCCCATACCGCGAAGTTGGGCTTGGCGCGGAAGTGTTCCCAGACCGCCTCGGCATCCGGCCAGTGGGTGCGCCGGTTTTTGGTCACCGCCGCCGGGCCGGGCTTTTCGTCCATGCCGAACATCTGGGCGGTCTTCAGCAGCGAAGCACGCCAGCCGGCAATGATCGGCGAATCCAGCATCACCACGCCGCGCACGCGCGCCGGGCGCCGCAGCGCCGCCATCAGCGACAGGAAGCCGCCCAGCGAATGGCCCACCAGCCACACCGGCTCGCGGTACTGGCGGTCGATCTCGCCGAGCAGCTCCTCCACTAGGTGCGGCCAGCCGCGCGTCACCGGGAATTCGGGCTTGTGCCCGTAGCGGTCCACGGCGCGGAATTCGAAGTCGCCGTCCAGTTCGCCGAACAGCTTGCGGTAGGTGGTCACCGGAAAGCCGTTGGCATGGGAAAAATGAATGATCTCGCGCATCGCTTGCTTCCTCGCCCGGCCCTCAGTCCTGGGTACGCGACGGATTGCGCTTGGCGCGCACCGGCTGGCCCCAGCGGTCGGCCTCGCCGGGACGCGCCAGCGAGAATTCGGCGGGCGCGGCCGGATCCCACTCCGGGTTGTGGATCTCGCCGAAGACCTGGCGCAGGCGCTGCCCCCAAGTATCGCGGATCATGCGGAAGTAGGCGTTGCGCTCGTCGATGTTGACGAAGCGCGTCACGCACAGCGTATCGGCCTCATAGACCAGCAGGTCCAGCGGCAGGCCGACCGAGATGTTCGACTTGAGCGTCGAATCCATCGAGATCAGCGCGCATTTGGCCCCCTCGGCCAGCGGCAGCGACGGGTGCACCACGCGGTCAACGATGGGCTTGCCGTACTTGGCCTCGCCGATCTGGAAATAGCAGTTCTCGGGCGTGGCCTCGACAAAATTGCCCGCCGCGTAGATGTTGAACAGGCGCACCCGCTCGCCGCGCACCTGGCCGCCGAAGATCAGGCTGACATTGAATTCGATGCCGGCATCGCGCAGCGCATGCGCATCGCGCTTGTGCACCTGGCGCACCGCCTCGCCGACGATGGAAGCGGCCTCGAACATGTCGCGCGCGGTCCACAGCGAGCGCTTCTCGTCATGGTTCTCGGCCAGGATCTGGCGCACCGACTGGCTGATCGCCAGGTTGCCGGCGGTCATCAGCACCATCACGCGGTCGCCGGGTTCTTCGAACACCGTCATCTTGCGCGACGTGGAGATGGCATCTACCCCCGCATTGGTGCGGGAATCGGACAGGAATACCAGGCCGGCATCCAGCCGCATGGCTACACAGTAAGTCATGGTCTTGTTTTGGTGTGCTTCGCGGCGGCCGGAAGTGGCCAGCCGATGGCCTGCATACCCCGGATTCTAGCGCCGGTGCCGCGGCACCGCGCCCTGTCTGGAATCAGGCACCTAATCAGGGAAAAAGCGGCGTTATGCCCACATCGACTTCAAGCGTCTCGCCGGAACCCCCTTCCAGGATGCCCCTTACCGGCGCAGCCGACGCGTAATCGCGCCCCACCGCGAGGCGTATATGACGCTCGTCGGTCAGGCAGCCGTGGGTGATATCGACGCTGCACCACACCTCGCGCGCCGGGTCCAGGCATACGTCGGCCCAGGCATGGCTGGCCATCTCGATCGCGGCCGGATCGTAAAAGTATCCGCTCACATAGCGTGCCGGGATACCCAGCGCCCGGCACGCCGCCACCATCACCTGCGCCTGGTCCTGGCACACGCCGCTGCCCAGGCTGAAGGCCTCGGCCGCCGAGGTGCCGACGTCAGTGGTGTTGGGCTTGTAGCGCACCCGCTCCGCAATCCCCTGGGCCAGCGCCAGCAGCGCCGGAATCTCGTGCCCGGCCGCCAGGAACGGTGCGGCAAACGCCTGCATCTCCGGCGGAGCCGAGGTCAGTGGCGTGCTGCCGAGGAAGTACAGCGGCGACACCCGCGCTTCGCCGGGGGGCGGTGCGTCGCAGAACGCATGGTGGCCGTCCCGGTCGAGGTCGCCATGCGGCTGCAGCACTTCCACCTCCCCGCTGGCTTCGATCGAAATGGTGCTGGTCGGTCCGGCCACCGTGAAGTTGTGCACGATGTTGCCGAAGCCGTCATGCGCCGCTGACGGATTGCCAGGCGCGACCAGTTGCCATCGGTGCACGGTCTGCAGCGGGCCCGAACGCGGCTCGAGCCGCACTTCGTGCACGCTGCGGCGCACCGGCTCGGCGTAGCGGTAAACAGTATGGTGGTGGATCTTGTATTTCACGGTATCAGGGCGCGGCGGCACATGGAGGCTGCCGGCGGCCCATCTCAGGCAGCCAGCAGCGGCACGAGGAAGTCCCGGCTGATGCCATTGCCGAGATCGCCGATGCGCTCCAGGAAGCTGGTCAGGTACGCGTGCAGGCCGACAGCGAAAATGTCGTCGATGCGCGCGTACTTCAGGTCGGCGTGGAGTTTACCAGCCTGGCGCTCGGTTTCCGCCGATTGCTGGTTGCGCACCGTGTGCAGGATGGCCACCACCTCGTCCATGCTCGACACCAGCGAGCGCGGCATGTCGGGCCGCAGGATCAGCAGCTCGGCCACGCGCTGCGGCGTAATGACCGCGCGATAGACCTTGCGGTAGACCTCGAAGCCCGATACCGAGCGCAGCACCGCGGCCCAGTGATAGAAATCGTTCTGGTCGCGGTTGGCATCGCTCTCGTCGCTGCCCGATGCCTGGAACTTGACGTCGAGGATCCGCGCGGTGTTGTCGGCGCGCTCCAGGAACGTGCCCAGCCGCATGAAGTGGAAGGCATCGTCCTTGAGCATGGTGCCGAACTGCACCCCGCGCGCCAGGTGCGAGCGGAACTTGACCCATTCGAAGAAGCGCGACGGGTCTTCCTTCAGCACGCCGTCGGCGATCAGGCGCTGCACCTCCAGCCAGGTGGTGTTGACGGTCTCCCAGACCTCGGTGGTCAGCGACCCGCGCACCGCGCGCGCGTTCTCGCGCGCCGCGCGCAGGCAGCTCATGATGGACGAGGCGTTGGTCATGTCGCGCACCATGAAGTCGATCACATCGTCGCGCGACAGCAGCCCGTACTTGTGGTCGAAGACGTCGGTCAGCTCGGAGATATCGAGCATGGCCCACCAGCCCTGCTCGGCCACCTCGGCCGATTGCGGCAGGAGCGAGGTCTGGTAGTTGACGTCGAGCATGCGCGCGGTGTTCTCCGCGCGCTCGGTGTAGCGGGCCATCCAGAACAGGTGGTCGGCGGTGCGGCTCAGCATGCGGGCTCTCCTGGCATGGCGGCGGTCGCCATGGCGGTCATTGCGGCGGTCATCACGTGGTTCGCGTTCATCGTTCCAGCACCCAGGTGTCCTTGGTGCCGCCCCCTTGCGAGGAATTCACCACCAGCGAGCCTTCGCGCAGCGCCACGCGGGTCAGGCCGCCGGGCACCATGCGCACCTCCTTGCCCGACAGCACGAACGGGCGCAGGTCGATATGGCGCGGCGCGATGCCCGACTCCACATAGGTCGGGCAGGTCGACAGCGCCAGCGTCGGCTGCGCGATGTACTGCTCCGGGCGCGCCCTCACCACTTCGCGGAAGGCATCGATCTCGGCCCGCGTCGCGGCCGGGCCGACCAGCATGCCGTAGCCGCCGGCGCCGTGGGTCTCCTTGACCACCAGTTCTTCCATATGGTCCAGCACGTACTGCAGGTCGTCCGGGCGTCGGCACATATAGGTCGGCACGTTGCTGAGGATCGCCTCTTCGCCCAGGTAGAAGCGGATCATGTCGGGCACGTACGGATAGATCGACTTGTCGTCGGCCACGCCCGTGCCAATGGCATTGCAGATGGTCACGTTGCCGGCGCGGTAGACCGACAGCAGGCCGGCCGCGCCCAGCGAGGAATCGTGGCGGAACACCAGCGGGTCGAGGAAGTCGTCGTCGACGCGGCGGTAGATCACGTCGATGCGCTGCGGGCCCTGCGTGGTGCGCATGAACAGGTGGTCGTCCTCGACGAAGAGATCGCTGCCTTCGACCAGCTCCACGCCCATCTGCTGCGCCAGGAAGGCATGCTCGAAGTACGCCGAGTTGTACATGCCCGGTGTCAGCACCACCACGGTAGGATCGGCAATGGCCTGCGGCGACACCCCGCGCAGCATGTCGAGCAACAGGTCAGGATAGTGGGCCACCGGCGCCACGCGGTTGCGCGCGAACAGATCCGGGAACAACCGCATCATCATCTTGCGGTTTTCCAGCATGTACGACACGCCCGAGGGCACGCGCAGGTTGTCTTCCAGCACGTAGAACTCGCCCTCGCCGGCGCGCACCACATCGATGCCGGCCACGTGCGCATAGATGTCGTGCGGCACGTTGACGCCGAGCATCTCGGGCCGGTACTGGGCGTTGTTGTAGATCTGGTCGGGTGGGATCACGCCGGCGCGGATGATGTCCTGGCCGTGGTAGATATCGTGGACAAAGCGGTTGAGCGCGGCCACGCGCTGGCGCAGGCCCTTTTCCAGCAGCGCCCATTCGCTGGCCGGGAAGATGCGCGGGATCACGTCGAACGGAATGGTGCGTTCAGTGCCGCTGTTGGCCTCATCCTTGTCGCCGTAGACGGCAAAGGTAATGCCCACGCGCCGGAAGATCAGGTCGGCCTCGGCGCGCTTGTTGCCCATCGTGCTTTCAGACTGCCGCGCCAGCCAGTCAGCGAAATGCCGGTAATGCGGGCGCACCGCGCCTTCAGGCAATGCCTGCCCCGCCTGGATGACTAATTGCGCCCCGTCCGTGCGCCAGTCCAGCATCTCGTCGAAATACCGCCCCGCCATGATGGCCGTTCCTCCATGTCGCGGGCTTCCGGTGCTACCGCTTCATTGCGACTTCGTGGTCGCTACCGGCTGCCCTGGTTTTGCCCTGGCTTTCCTGTCCCCAGCCCGCCGCGCCTGCCCGTTCGGGGCGCCCACGGCGATACTGTCGAGTCACTGGCCCTTTCAGCATACCCGTACCGGCGAATCCCGCAAGCTGGCGGGTGCCGGCCGGCACGGAAAGTGAACTAGCAAGATGTCTGCCAGCGCACGCAAAAACGGGCGCCAGCCAGGCTGGCGGCCGCTTGCGGGCTGCGCGGGAACGAGCCGACCGGAACGGCCGGCGCGGTCAGCGCGCCGCGCCGGCGCCCTGCGACACCGTGGCCTGCAGGATGGTGGCGACCAGCGCCTCGGGGGACTGGCGGATGTCGAGCACCAGCGCGTCGCTGGGCTCTTCCAGCGTATCGAACTGGCTTTGCAGCAGGTCGGGGTTGAAGAAGTGTTCCGTGCGCGCGGACAGGCGCGTGCCGATCAGCGATGCGTCGCCCTTCATGAAGACGAAGGTCACGCCGCCGTCGGGCGGAGTCAGCCGGTCGCGGTAGGCCTGGCGCAATGCCGAGCAGGTGAACACATGGGTGCGGCCTTCGGCCCGGGCCGCGTCGATGGCGGCACGCATGGCCGCCAGCCACGGCCAGCGGTCTTCGTCGGTCAGCGGGATGCCCGCGTGCATCTTGGCCTTGTTGGCGTCGCTGTGGAATGCATCGGCGTCATGGAAGCCGCAGCCCAGGCGCTGCGCCAGCAACTGGCCGACCGTGGTCTTGCCGCTGCCGGAAACGCCCATCAGGATATAGATCATGTCTGCTCCGTCGGTCTTGGTATCGGATGGTGTCGCCATCCTTGTCTGTCCTTGTCGGTCCAGCTGGGCGTCCTTGCGGCGGCGCAAGGACGCCCGGGGGCGCTGCCGCCCCGCAGGAAACTTCAGGGGAAAATCGGCCTCAGGCCTGGCTATTGTGCGACGGATTGCGCCGCTGCGGTACGTTGGCGCCGGCCTGCGCCGGCCTCGGCATCCGCCTCAGACAGGTCAAGTGCGCTGCCGCCCTCTTCCGCGATGCGCGCGTGGCGCCGGAACAGGCCGAACAGGCCGCGCCCCAGGCTGAATTGCGCGAAATCGTCGTCCGGCGCCGCGGCCAGTTCGCGCGCCGCGAATTCGCCTTCGTCGCCCAGCCACTGCAGCGTGCCGGCAACGGCATCGACACGGATGCGGTCGCCATCGCGCACGCGCGCCAGCGCGCCGCCGGCCAGCGCCTCGGGGCCGACGTGGATCACCGCCGGCACCTTCCCCGACGCGCCGGACATGCGGCCGTCGGTCACCAGCGCCACCTTGTGGCCGGCGTCCTGCAGCGCGCCCAGCACCGGAGTCAGGCGGTGCAGCTCGGGCATGCCGTTGGCGTTCGGCCCCTGGAAACGCACCACCGCGACCAGGTCGCCGGTCAGCTCGCCCGCATCGAAGGCCGCCTGCAGCGCCTCCTGCGCATCGAACACCCGCACCGGGGCTTCGACCACGCGGTGCTCCGGCGCCACCGCCGAGACCTTGATCACGCCGCGGCCCAGGTTGCCCTGCATCAGCCGCAACCCGCCCTCGGCCGAGAAAGGCTCCGCGACCGTCGCCAGCACCTGCGCGTCGCCGCTGTGCGCCGCGCCGTCGCGCCAGCGCAGCACGCCGTCGGTCATCACCGGCTCCTGCGCATAGCGGGCCAGCCCGGGGCCGGCCACGGTCTGCACGTCCTCGTGCAGCAGACCGGCCTGCAGCAGTTCGCGGATGACGAAGCCGGCGCCGCCCGCGGCATGGAAGTGGTTCACATCGGCCGAGCCATTCGGGTAGACGCGCGCCAGCAGCGGCGTGATGCGTGACAGCAGGTCGAAATCATTCCAGTCGATGACGATGCCCGCGGCGCGCGCCATCGCCACCAGGTGGATGGTGTGGTTGGTGGAGCCGCCGGTCGCCAGCAGGCCGACCATGGCGTTGGCAATGGCGCGTTCGTCAACGATGCGCGCCAGCGGCAGGTATTCGTCGCCGCGCGCGCGCAGGGCGATCGCGCGTTGCGCGGCCGCCGCGGTCAGCGCATCGCGCAGGCCGCTGTCCGGGTGCACGAAGGCCGCGCCCGGCAGGTGCAGGCCCATGATTTCCATCAGGAACTGGTTGCTGTTGGCGGTGCCGTAGAAGGTGCAGGTGCCGGCGCCGTGGTAGGCCTGGCATTCGGCCTCGAGCAGCGCATCGCGCCCGACCTGGCCGGTGGCGTATAGCTGGCGCACGCGCGCCTTCTCCTTGTTGGGCAGCCCGCTGGCCATCGGGCCCGCCGGCACGAACACCATCGGCAGGTGGCCGAACTGCAGCGCGCCCATCAGCAGTCCCGGCACGATCTTGTCGCACACGCCCAGCATCAGGGCCGCATCAAAGGTGTTGTGCGACAGCGCCACCGCGGTGCCCATGGCAATCGCATCGCGCGAGAACAGCGACAGCTCCATGCCCGGGTTGCCCTGCGTGATGCCGTCGCACATCGCCGGCACGCCGCCAGCCACCTGCGCCACCGCACCGACCGCGCGCGCGGCCTCGCGGATCACGGCGGGGTAGCGCTCGTACGGCTGGTGCGCCGACAGCATGTCGTTGTACGCGGTGACGATGCCCAGGTTGGGCGCATGGTCGACGCGCAGCTTCAGCTTGTCGTTGGCCGGCAGTGCGGCAAAGCCGTGCGCCAGGTTGGCGCAGGACATGCCGCGCAGCGGCCCCAGTTCAGCCTGCGCGCGCTCGCAGCGGGCAAGGTAGGCTGCACGGCTGGCGCGGCTGCGCGCAACGATGCGCTCGGTGACGGCAAGAAGCTCGGCATGGACGGCAGAAGGCATGGCGGAGACGTTCCTTGTGGGCTGGGTGGCAGCGCGGCAATGCCGCGCCATCGCATGTAGATTTTCTACAGATCGCTGCCATTATACCGAGCACAAGCGCGCCGTCGACCTGCTCATGCATCACAATTGCGCAGAAATTCCCGGAATCAGGGCAAACCCCGAGGGCGGACGACGCACCATTTCGGGCAAGATGCGGCGCCATCCGATGTAGAATCTCTACATATCCGAACCCCCGACACTGCCACCCCGCCGCCATGCGCGACCGAATCCTAGCCGTCTACGACACGCTCCGCCCTTCTGAACGCCGCCTGGCCGACTATGTCGCCCGGCATGGCGCCGCCGTGATCCGGCTGTCGATGCCCGAACTGGCTGAGCGCGCCGGCGTGTCGCAGCCCACCATCGCGCGCTTCTGCGCGGCGCTGGGCTACGACGGCTTCCGCGAATTCAAGCTGCAGTTCGCGCAGAACGTCGGTGGCGGCACGCCCTTCGTGCACCAGGACGTAGCGGCCGACGACCGCCCCGCGGACATCGCCGGCAAGGTCTTCGACCGCACCATTGCCACGCTGATGAGCGTGCGCAATGCGCTCTCCGCCGACCAGATCGAGCATGGCATCCAGCTGCTCGCCGGCGCGCGGCGCATCGAGTTCTACGGCTGCGGCAACTCCGGCATCGTCGCGCTGGATATCCAGCACAAGTTCTTCCGCCTGGGCATGCCGACCGTTGCGTATTCCGACCCGCATGTGTTCAGCATGTCGGCCGCGCTGCTCGCCCGTGGCGACGTGGCCGTGCTGGTCTCCAACAGCGGCCGCACCTGGGACATGCTGACCGCCGCCACGCTGGCGCGCAGCAGCGGCGCCAGCGTGCTGGCGATCACGCACAGCGGCTCGCCGCTGGCTCGGCTGGCCGACGTGTGTGTGTTTTCCGACGTCGAGGAAGACAGCGAGGTCTACACGCCGATGACCTCGCGCATCAGCCACCTGGTGCTGGGCGACGTCCTGGCCGCCGGCGTGGCGCTGGCGCGCGCGGACACCGTCGCCCCCCGCCTGCAGCGCGCCAAGGCGCATCTGCGCGAACGGCGCATCGCCGGTGCGGAGCCGGCCCGGCCAGTACCGCCGGCACGAAGCCGCGCCAGGCCCGCTGCGGCCGAGCCAGCCACGCCCGCCACCCGCACGCGCCGCCGCAAGGCCAGCTGACTCGCTAACGCGGCGCCGGCGGTCGCGCCCGCCAGTAGCGCGGCTGCGCCTGCCGGAACATTGACAACGCAAAGCCCCCGGGCGCGGTGTCCATGGTCACCGCGCCGGTTTCATCGGTCCGGTAGCGCAGGACACCCGCGCGGCCGCAGCGCTCCCACACTTCGCCAGTCGGGTGGCGAACGCAGCTGCGCGCATTGCTGGCAATGGCGGCCTGCTGCGCCTGCTCCGCGAGCGGATGCAGCACGGTAAAGCGCAAGCGTGCGTTGATCGACAGGTTGCCGGCCGAGGCGCTGCGTGCCGACGTGCTGGTGGTGGCCCACCATGGCAGCGGCACCTCGTCCGGCGCAGCCTGGCTGGAGGCGGTGCGCCCGTCGGCGGCGGTGTTCCAGCTGGGTTATGCCAACCGCTAGCCCGCCGTGCAGGCGCACGCGCGCGGTGGCGACCGGCGCGACCAGCAGCCCGACCCCGAGCGCGGCCAGCACCAGCGCCAACGGCCCCGCGCTGGCCGCTTCCCACATCGCCCATGGCAGCGCGGAAAGCCAGCCCAGCACCGCGGCCAGCGCCACCATGGCCAGGTGGGCCACCGCCAGCACCGGCCCGGCCAGTGCCATCGGCAAGGCCGCGCCGAGCAATGCCAGCGGCGTCACCACCAGGCTGACGAGCGGAATCGCCACCGCATTGACCAACGGCGACACCACCGATACCTGGCCGAACAGCACCAACGTCAGCGGCACCAGCCCGATGGTCACGGCCCACTGCGTGCGCGCCCCGGCGGCGAGCGTGGAACGCATGCGTTGCCAACGCCCTTGCGTCGAAGCATCCCGCCCGGGCCGGGCCGCGAAGAAGATCACCACCACCGCGCCGAAGGACAGCCAGAAGCCGGGCAACATCACCGCCCACGGATCCAGCAGCAATGCCACCAGCGCCGCCCAGGCCAGCGCCACCGAGGCGGGCGGCGCACGCGCACCCCACACCGCAATGGCCGCCACGCAGAGCATGGCCACGGTGCGCAGCGCCGGGATCTGCATGCCGGCCAGCAATCCGTAAGCCAGCGCACTGGCCACGGCCGCCACCAGCGCGGCCTGCCGGGCCGGCAGCCACAGCGGCAACGGCCGGCGCAGCCAGCGGCCGAGTCAGAACGAATGCCGCCACAGCAGCCCGGCAAGCGACGCCGCCATGCCGGCGATCATGGTGATATGCAGCCCGGAGATCGCAACCAGGTGGCTGACGCCGGTGCGCTGGAACAGTTGCCAGTCGTCCGCGTCGATGCCACGCTGGTCGCCAATGACCAGTGCGATCAGCACCGGACCGAAGCGCGCATCGGCCGGCAGTGCCGCGCGCAGGTGATCGCGCACGGCGGCGCGCCAGGCTTCTATTTGCCACGCCAGCCGCTCTCCTGACACATCCTGGAGCGGGCCCTGCGCACTGCGCACATAGCCGGTGGCGCCATAGCCTTGCGCCAGCAGCCAATAGGCGTATTGACATCCCCCCGTCCTCAGCCTTCGGCTGCCGCCTTACGGCGGAAAGGACGAGGATTCCTACGGCGCTACGTGATGCTCTACGTAGTCACTTCGGTGGGTTCCTGCTTCGTAGAGCGGCTTGACTACGCCGACTCTCCACAGGCTGCAACGCGGTGCCCCCGCGCCAAAATGTTGATCGCGCCGACCACGTCGGCGTGATTCGCATAGCCGCATGCCACACAGGCGAAGCTCGCCTGGCTCTGCCGGTTCTCGGTAGATACATGCCCGCAGCAAGGGCACGTGCGACTGGTGTGCTGTGGCGGCACAGCTATTAGCCAGCCGCCATTCCACGCTAGCTTGTATTCCAGTTGACGCCCGAACTCGTACCAACCCTGATCGAGGATGGCCTTGTTCAGGCCGGACTTGGCCCTGACGTTCTTGCCCGGTTGCCCGCTTGAACCGGCCGCTGACTTGGACATGTTCCGTACCTTCAGGTCCTCGATACACACCATCGCTTGATTTTCGCTGATCGTGGTCGTGGCTTTGTGCAGGTAGTCGAGGCGGGCGTTACCGATGCGTGCGTGGATACGCTGGATTCGGGCCTTGGACTTCTTCCAGTTGTTGCTGAATTTCGTCTTGCGGCTCATCGCCCGCTGCGCACGGCGCAGTCTGGCTTCGTGCTTCCTAAAGCTGTTGAGCGGCGCGAGGAAAGTGCCATCGCTCATGGTGGCAAAGCGAGCGATGCCCATGTCGATGCCGATGGCGCTGGTGGCTTTCGGCACAGGTCGCTCGACCTTCCGCTCAGTCTGGATCGAAACAAACCACTTGCCGCCCGACAGGCTGACGCAGGCATTGCGTACCTCACCGAGTACGTCGCGGCTGTTCCTGTATCGCAGCCAGCCCAGCTTGGGCAAAAAGATACGCGAGTTGGTCTGATCAAGCTTGATTTGCTTCTGGTCGGGATAGCGGAAACTGTCGCCCAGACCCTTCTTCTTGAAACGCGGGAAGTCGGCCCGTTTTGCGAAGAAATTTGTGTAGGCCCGCTCCAAGTCCTTGAGCGTCTGTTGAAGAGGATGGACTGGTGCATCGGCCAGCCATGCTGTTTCCGTGCTGTTGCGCCACTCCGTGAGTTGCTTACACAGACCGGCATAGCTGAGCTTCTTTTCGCCTTGATCGTAACGCTGTTTCTGCAACGCCAGCGCCTTGTTATAGACGAACCGGCACGATCCGGCATAACGGCGCATGTTGCGCTGCTGCTCGCCGTTCGGCATCAATTCGTATTTGAAGGCTTGAAGACGCTGCATGGCCCAATCATACTCTTGGCCTATGAGCGACGACAATGACATTCGGCAGAGGACCTGCGCGACATATTTACCGGCGTTTGCGCAGATTTCGAAGCTGAACTGGTGGAGTTCGATGGGGAGGACGATCACGTTCACCTTCTTGTGAACTACCCGCCAAAGGTCGCGGTGTCCGCACTGGTAAACAGCTTGAAAGGGGTCCAGCCGTATGATCCGAAAGAAGAACTACCCGAGCATCAGCAAGAAGCTATGGGGCGGTGCGCTGTGGTCGCCGTCTTACTTCGCAGGGAGCTGCGGCGGTGCGCCCATCGAGATCATCCGCCAATACATTGAGCAACAACAGACGCCGCATTAGCCGCCGAAAGGACGCCGACGGCGTCCGCGCTATCCTTCTCCGGCCTAAAGGCCGAGGCTTGCCGCGCACCTGGTCAAGAAGAATTGGAAGTTGTGTGTCCGGCGGAAACCGGAGGCGCCATGGTGTCCGCAAACGCTGCCAGCCGCGGCATCGCATCCACGGCATTGCGCCATGTCGCCTGCGCCAGCGCCATCGCATCGATGCCGCGCAATTCCGCCATCACACGGGCTACGCCCGCCACCTCCGCGGGCGAGTTGCGCGCCTTGTGCTGTTCGCCGAACTGATCGTCAGACAGCCACGCCGGCGCCATGTCGGGTGCGTCGGTTTCCAGCACCAGCGCCTCCAGCGGCAGCTTCGTCGCCAGCCGGCGGATCTGCCGCGCACGGCTGAAGGTGACATTGCCGCCGAAGCCGAGCTTCAGGCCCTGCTCGACAAAGCGCCGCGCCTGTTCATTGCTGCCGTTGAAAGCGTGGGCAATGCCGCGCTTCACGCCCAGCTTGCGCAGCTGCGCGCCAACCTGGTCCTGTGACTTGCGCACATGCAGCAGCACCGGCAGGTCAAATTCCCGCGCGATCTTCAGCTGCTCCGCGTAGAGCCAGGTCTGGTGCTCCGCATCCAGCCCCGCGACGAAGAAGTCGAGCCCGATCTCGCCGATGCCGACAAAGCGCGGGTCGCCCATGCTGGCCGCCACCTCGCGCCGCAGCGTGTCAAGGTCGGCCTGGCCGGCGCCGGGCGAGCACAGCGGATGGATGCCGAGTGCATAGACGCAGCGCGCATCGTGGCGCGCTAGCGCGCGCACGGCATCGAAGTTCCAGACGGCCACCGCCGGCACCACGATGCCGCGCACGCCGGCAGCCTCGGCCGCGTCGGCCACCTGCTGGCGGTCAGCGTCGAACTCGCTGGCGTCGAGGTGGCAATGAGTGTCGATCCACATGGGCCGGCCCGGCTCAGCGTTCCTGGTGCAGGTGCCCGTCGCGCAGCCGCAGCACGCGGTCGCAGCGGCCGGCCAGGTCCAGGTCGTGGGTGACGATGATGAAGCTGGTGCCGAGCGTGCGCGACAGTTCCAGCATCAGGTCATAGACGCCGCCGGCGGTGTGGTCGTCGAGATTGCCGGTGGGTTCGTCGGCCAGCACGCAGGCCGGCTGCCCTACCAGCGCGCGCGCGATGGCCACGCGCTGGCGCTCGCCGCCGGACAGCTCGCCCGGGCGGTGCTTCGCGCGCCCGCCCAGGCCCACGCGCTCCAGCATGGCCTGCGCCACGCCGCGCGCGTCATGCTGGGTCAGGCCGCGGATACGCATCGGCATCGCCACGTTGTCCAGCGCGGTGAATTCCGGCAGCAGGTGGTGGAACTGGTAGACGAAGCCCAGCTGGCGGTTGCGCACCACGTTGCGCTCGCGTTCACGCAGCGCCGTGAAGGGCTTGCCGAGCAGCGCGACGCGGCCGGAGTCGGGCTCATCCAGCCCGCCCAGCACATGCAGCAGCGTGCTCTTGCCCGAGCCCGAGGCGCCGACGATGGCAACCTTCTCTCCGGCATTGACGCGCACGTCGACGCCGCGCAGCACGTCCACATCGAGTTCGCCCTGGCGGAAACGCTTGGTCAGGCCCTCGGCCACCAGCACCGGCGAGCCGGTGCGCGGCTGGTCCGCGGCGGGCGTGGGGGTATCGGCGTGCAACACGGCTTCACTCATAGCGCAGCGCCTCCGCCGGGTTGACGCGGGCGGCACGCCAGCTGGGATAGAGCGTGGCCAGCGTGGCCAGCACAAAGGAAATGATGCCGATGGTGGCGATGTCGTTCACGCGGGGATCCGAAGGCAGTTCGCTGATGAAATAGATGTCGCGCGGCAGGAACTGCACGTGCAGCAGCCGCTCGATGAAAGGCACGATAACGTCGATATTGGTGGCGATCAGCGTGCCGCCGGCCACGCCCAGGATGGTGCCGATAAAGCCGATGGCCACGCCCTGCACGATAAAGATCTTCATGATCGAGCCCGGCTGCGCGCCCATGGTGCGCAGGATGGCGATATCGGCCTGCTTGTCGGTGACGGTCATCACCAGCGTGGACACCAGGTTGAATGCCGCCACGGCGATGATCAGCGTCAGGATGATGAACATCATGCGCTTCTCGGTCTGCACCGCGGCAAACCAGTTGCGGTTCTGCTTGGACCAGTCGCGCAGGTAGAGCTCGCCCGACATGGTGCCGGCCAGCTCGTTGGCCACCTGCGGCGCGCGCTGCATGTCCTGCAGCTTCAGGCGCACGCCGGTGGGGCCGCTCAGGCGGAACAGGGTCTCGGCGTCGTGCATGTTGACCAGCGCCAGCGCGCTGTCGAACTCGAAATGCCCGGACGAGAACACGCCCACCACGGTGAACTGCTTGAGCCGCGGCAGCACGCCCGCCGGCGTCATGGTGCCCTGCGGCGCCACCAGCGTGACCTTGTCGCCGACCTGCACGCCCATGGCGTTGGCCAGCTCGTTGCCCAGCGCAATGCCGAAGCCGCCCGGCGCCAGCGCCGTCATGCTGCCGGCCCGGAACTGGTTGCCGATGTCAGAGACCTTGGGCTCCTGCGACGGCTCCACGCCGCGCAGCAGCACGCCGCGCACAGCGTCGTCGCGGGTCAGCATGGCCTGGGCCGCGACGTAGGGCGCGGCGCCGACCACTTCCTTGTTCTGCAAGGCCTCGGCGGCGGTCTTCTGCCAGTCCGGCAGCGCCGACGGGCCGATCACTTCGATATGCGCCAGCACCGACAGCATGCGGTCGCGCACTTCCTTCTGGAACCCGTTCATCACCGACAGCACCACGATCAGCGCGGCCACGCCAAGGGCGATCCCGAACATCGAGATCATCGAGATGAACGAAATGAAGGTATTGCGGCTGGCGCGCTTGCTTGCGCGGGTATATCGCCAGCCGATCTGCCACTCGTAGGGAAAGTTCAAGAGGATTCCTGTTGTTTCGGGAAAGCGCCGGTGCCCCCCCGGGGGCGCTGGCGGCACTCATGCAGCCTTGGCGGGCGCCGTCCCGGTCACGCCACGGCGTCGCCCGGGACTGGCGCCGGCCAGCCGGGAGTTTACAATCTCGCCACCATGATGACGCACCTGACCCTGATTGTGCCCTTTTCCGTCCCACCGGGCGCCGGCGACGACGGCCGCGACGATGTCGTTCCCGGCGCGCTGCTGCGGCAATTGGAGCTGCCGGCGCTCGGAAAGTTGCTGACCCGGGCCGAGCCCGGCCCGCGCGAGCGGCATGAAGACCCCTTCCTGCGCAGCCTGCCGCAGGAGCGCTGGCTGGCCGGCAAGGCGGGGCTGGACCCGGTCCGGGTGCCGCTGGCGCCCTATATGCGGCTGGCCGACAGTGGCGGCGCCGTCCCCGCCAGCTCCGATGGCCAGTCCTGGACCTGCCTGCAGCCGGTGCACATCCATGCCGCGCGCGATCACCTGGTGCTGATGCCGCCCGCCCAACTGGGCATCCGGCCGCAGGAAGCCACCGCCCTGCGCGCCGCCATCGACGCACTGCTGCTGGAATCGGGCATCGCGCTGGAATCGCCCTGCCCGCAGCGCTGGTACCTGCCCGAGGCCGCATTCGGCCCGCTGGAGGCGACCACGCCGCTGCGCGCGGCGGGCCGCAATATCGATATCTGGATGCAGGCCGGCGAGCGCGCCCGCGACTGGCGCCGCCTGCAGAACGAGGTCCAGATGACCTGGCATGACCACCGCGTCAACCAGGCCCGCGAGGCTGCCGGCGAGGCGCCGGTCAATTCGGTCTGGCTGTACGGCGGCGGCGCGCTGCAGCCGGTGCCGCGGCTGGCCGATACGGTGCTGAGCAACGATCCCTTCCTGAGCGGGCTGGCGCTGGCCGCCGGCAGCCGCGTGCTGCCGGTGCCGGCCGGCCTGGCCGGCGCCACCGGGGTGGAGGGCACGGTGCTGGCCATGCTCGACAGCGCCACCGAAGCCCATATCGCCGAAGACTGGGGCCTGTGGCTGGACCGCATGCATGTGCTGGATGCCGACTGGTTCGCGCCGGCGCTGGAAGCGCTGGTGGCCGGCCAGGTCGGCGCCATCACGCTGGTGCTGGGCGGCGAGAACCACTTTGCCGAGTTCACCGTGCGCCGCGCCGACCTGCGCAAGTTCTGGCGCGGCATGGGCCAGCGCGGCGACTGGCGCGCGCTGCTGTCCGACCTCGCCTATGCCGCATAAATCTGCCTGAAGCCGCCTGACACGCGCCGCCCCTACCGAAACATCACCTGCCGCCCCGCCCATGACCCGGATCGCCATCCGCCAGTTTTCCCCCGAACACGCCAGCTCGCTGGCCGCCGCCGGCCTCCACCCCACGCTGGCCCGCATCCTGGCCGCGCGCGGCGTGGCCCGCGCCGCCGAGCTTGCCACCGACTTGCCCGAACTGGTGCCGCCCGCGGCCATGAAGGGCATCGGCCACGCCGCGGCCTACCTGGCTGACGCCATCGCCGCCGGCAAGCGCCTGCTGATCGTCGCTGACTATGACTGCGACGGCGCCACCGCCTGCGCGGTGGGCGTACGCGGGCTGCGCATGCTGGGCGCACAGGTGGAGTACATCGTGCCGAACCGCTTCGAGTACGGCTACGGCCTGACCCCGGAGATCGTGGCACTGGCGGCCAGGCAGCAGCCGGACGTGATCGTCACGGTCGACAACGGCATCGCCAGCGTCGACGGCGTGGCCGCGGCCAATGCGCTGGGCATCGACGTGGTGGTGACCGACCACCACCTGCCTGGATCTGAGCTGCCGCAGGCCGCGGTGATCGTCAACCCGAACCAGCCGGGCTGCGAATTCCCCAGCAAGAACCTGGCGGGCGTGGGTGTGATGTTCTATGTGCTGCTCGCGTTGCGCGCGGAACTGCGCCAGCGCGGCGTCTATACCCAGGCCACGCAACCGCCGCTGCAGACGCTGCTGGACCTGGTGGCGCTGGGCACGGTGGCCGACGTGGTCAAGCTGGACACCAACAACCGCATCCTGGTGGCGCAGGGCCTGCGCCGCATGCGCGCCGGACGGATGCAGCCGGGCGTGGCGGCGCTGTTCCGTGCCGCCGGGCGCGAGGCGGCGCGCGCCAATACCTTCGACCTGGGCTTCGGGCTGGGTCCGCGCCTGAACGCGGCCGGCCGGCTGGCGGACATGTCGCTGGGCATTGAATGCCTGTTGACCGAAGATGCCAACCGCGCCTGGGAAATCGCCCAGGAGCTGGACGGTATGAACCGCGAGCGGCGCGACATCGAGGCCGGCATGCAGCAGGAGGCGCTGCAGATCCTGGAGCAGCCGCTGGCCGGCCCGGATCCGTCGGCACGCTTTACCGTCAGCGTGTTCAACGACACCTGGCACCAGGGCGTGATCGGCATCGTGGCGTCGCGTCTGAAAGACAAGTTCCACCGCCCCACCATCACCTTCGCCCCCGGCGACGAGACCACCGTCAAGGGCTCGGGCCGCTCGATCCCCGGCTTCCACCTGCGCGATGCGCTGGACCTGGTGTCCAAGCGCCATCCCGGCATGCTGCTCAAGTTCGGCGGCCACGCCATGGCGGCCGGGCTGACCGTGCGCGCAGAGCGCTTTGCCGAGTTCCAGGAAGCCTTCGAGGCGGTCGGCCGCGAATGGCTGACCGACGACCAGCTGGCGCGCGTGATCGAGACCGACGGCGATATCGAGGACCAGTGCTTCAGCCCGGAATTCGTCACCCTGCTGGAGCAGCAGGTATGGGGCCAGGGCTTCCCGGCGCCGACCTTCTGCGGCGAGTTCGACGTGCTGCGCCAGAGCGTGCTCAAGGGCAAGCACCTGAAGCTGCAGCTGGGGCGCGGCAGCCAGCGCTTTGATGCGATCTGGTTCAACCACGCCGACTCGCTCGGTGCCAGCGCGCAGGTGGCCTACCGGCTCGACAACAACACCTTCAACGGCGTCACCCGCGTGCAACTGGTGATCGAGCACGCGCAGTAGCGTGCTCCGGGGGGCGTTAGCCCCGTTTAGCCGCGCGACGGCAGGTAGGCCATCGGGTCGACCGGCTTGCCGTTGCCGCGCACCTCGAAATGCAGCTCGCTCGAGCTGGCGCCCATGCGGCCCACGTCCTGTCCGGCCGCGACCGAGGCGCCCTCGGTGACCAGCGGCTGGTCGAGGTTGCCGTAGACGGTCAGCCAGTCGTCGTTGTGCTTGACGATCACCAGCATGCCGTAGCCACGCAGGTTGCCCACGTGGATGGCGCGCCCCGCGGCGGCGGCGCGCACCGTGCCATTGGCTGGCACGGCAATGCGCAGGCCCTTGCTGGCCGGCGGCGCGTAGCCTCCGGTGACGCGGCCATCGGCCGGCCACTGCAGGCGGATGCCGCTGGCGGGCGGCCTGGACGAGCCGCTGTCGACGCGCGGCGTATCGGTCACGGTCTGGTCGGTGCCGGTGGAGGCCGGGGCGCTGCCACCCGGCGGCCGCACGCGGACCAGCTGGCCCACCTCGATCTGGCTGGGGCTGGTGATGTCGCTGTTCCAGCGGGTCAGGTCGCGCACGCTGCGGCGGTGCTTGCGCGCGATCGAATACAGCGTGTCGCCGCGCTCAACGCGGTAGTAGCCGTCCGGCACGGGCCCGCCCGTGGTACCGCAGCCGGCCGCGACCGCGGCCGCGGCGGCCAGCAGCAGGCCCAGCGCGCGGCGCCGGCCTGGCTCGATGTCATGTCTGGTTTGCGTCATTCGTCCCTGTTCTTTGTCTAGCCGGGGAGCGGCTTGCGACCCGTATTATCGCCGCGTGCGTCGCCCGGCACCGGCGGATAGACCGCGCGGCGGCCATTCCGTTCGGTCCGCGGCCCGCCCGAGGCGGCCCGGAAGCCCCGGGTTGCCGCGCCGATCCGCTATAATTCGGGGTTTTCTAAGCGCAGGAACATCATGGAAGCAGAACGCCTCAACGCCATCTCCGGTGCCATCTCCGATCTCCGTTCCCGGACGGAAGATCTACGGGGGTATCTTTGACTACGATGTCAAAGTAGGAAGGCTGGACGAAGTCAACGGTTTGCTGGAAGACCCCGACGTCTGGAACAACCCCAAGCGGGCCCAGGACCTCGGCAAGGAAAAGAAGGCAATCGAGGGCGTGGTAAGCGTGCTTAGCAAGCTCACCGACGACCTCAGCGGTGCCGAAGAGCTGTTTGAGCTCGCCAGGGAAGAAGGCGACGACGACACCCTCGAAGCGATCGAGGCCGACGTCAAGGGCTTCGAGGAGATCGTCGCGGGCATGGAATTCCGCCGCATGTTCTCTGGCGAGATGGACCAGGCCAACGCCTTTATCGACATCCAGGCCGGCGCCGGCGGCACTGAAGCGTGCGACTGGGCCTCGATGCTGCTGCGCCAGTACCTGAAGTACTGCGAGCGCAAGGGCTTCAAGGCCGAGGTGCTGGAAGAGTCCGAAGGCGACGTGGCCGGCATCAAGAGCGCGACCATCAAGATCGAGGGCGAATACGCCTTCGGCTACCTGCGTACGGAAACGGGCGTGCACCGCCTGGTGCGCAAGTCGCCGTTCGATTCGTCGGGCGGGCGCCATACCTCGTTCTCGTCGGTGTTCGTCTACCCCGAGGTGGATGATTCGTTCGAGGTCGAGGTCAACCCGGCGGACCTGCGCGTTGACACCTACCGCGCTTCGGGCGCGGGCGGCCAGCATATCAACAAGACCGATTCGGCCGTGCGGATCACGCACATCCCGACCGGTATCGTGGTGCAGTGCCAGAACGACCGCTCGCAGCACCGCAACCGTGCCGAAGCCATGTCGATGCTGAAATCGCGCCTGTACGAGCACGAGATGCGCAAGCGCCAGGCCGAGGCCGACAAGCTCGAAGCCGGCAAGACCGACGTGGGCTGGGGCCACCAGATCCGCTCCTACGTGCTGGACCAGAGCCGCATCAAGGACCTGCGCACCAACGTGGAAATGTCCAACACCCAGAAGGTGCTGGACGGCGACCTGGACCCGTTCATCGAGGCCAGCCTCAAGCAGGGACTGTAAGGCAGCACCCGCCGTCCGCCCTGCCGGCGCGGCCGGCGGCGGCACAGCATTCCATCCACCGCTGTACCGCCGCCCGCGCCACACCGGCACGGCGGCAGGGCGACATCTCCGACCGGGGCACCATGAGCGAAGCCAATCACCTCTACATCATCACCGGCGCCTCGCGCGGGCTGGGCGCGGCACTGACCAATGCCCTGCTCGTGCCGGGCAACCGTCTGATCTGCGTGGCGCGCAGCCGCAACAGCGAGCTGGAGCGCATCGCCACCATGAGCGGCGTGCCGGTGGCCTGGCACCTGCAGGACCTGTCGCAGGCCGGCCCCGCCGCGACTTGGCTCGCCAGCGTGCTCGATACGCTCGACATCCCGCCGACCAGCGCCACGCTGATCCTGAACGCCGGCGTGGTCGAGCCGATCGGCCCGGTCGCGCGCCTGCAGGAAAAGACTTTGGTGCCGCACCTGCTGACCAACCTGGCGGCGCCGATGACGATGACCGCTGCGTTCCTGGAGCGCACCGAGAAGTTCGACTGCCCGCGCAAGGTGCTGGCTATCTCCTCCGGCGCGGCGCGCCGCCCGGTCGAAGGCTGGAGCGCGTACTGCGCCGGCAAGGCCGGGCTGGACATGTTCATGCGCTCGGTCAACGCCGAGTACGCCCAGGCCGAAGCCCCGCGCACCGTGCGCGCCGTGGCGCTGGCCCCGGGCGTGATCGACACCGGCATGCAGGCCACCATCCGCAATGCCGATTTCGCCCAGGTGCAGCGCTTCCGCGAGCTGAAAGCCAATGAACAGCTGGCGTCGGCCGAGGAAACCGCCGGCCGCATCGTCGCCTACCTGCACCGCCCGGATTTCGGCAGCACCGAGCTGGACGATCTCCGCAACTACTAAGCCGCACCCATCAAAGCCATCTGAATCCGCGCGCGGCAAGCCGCGCGCGATCCGACAAGACATCATGACTGAACCGAACCGCGCCCAGGCCAAGCCAGCCGCCGCAGACACCCCCGCCGTCGACGAGAACAAGATCATCGCGGAGCGGCGCGAGAAGCTGGCCGCGCTGCGCCAGCAGGGCGTGCCCTTCCCCAACGATTTCCGCCCCTCCCACCAGGCCGCCGCGCTGCAGGCGCAGTACGCCGAGACCGAGCAGGCCACGCTCGAGGCCGCGCCGGTCGAGGTCGCCATCGCCGGGCGCATGATGCTCAAGCGCGTGATGGGCAAGGCCAGCTTTGCCACGGTGCAGGACGGCAGCGGCCAGATCCAGTTCTACATCACGCGCGACAAGGTCGGCGAAGAGGTCTACGCGGCCTTCAAGCACTGGGACCTGGGCGACATCATCAGCGCCCGCGGCGAGCTGTTCCGCACCAATAAGGGCGAGCTGTCGGTGCAGGTGCGCGAGCTGCGCCTGCTGTCCAAGTCGCTGCGCCCGCTGCCGGACAAGTTCCACGGCCTGGCCGACCAGGAAATGAAGTACCGCCAGCGCTATGTCGACCTGATCGTGTCGCCGGAAACGCGCAACACCTTCCGCGCCCGCACCAACGCGATCTCGTCGCTGCGCCGCCATATGGCCGATGCCGGCTTCATGGAAGTGGAAACGCCGATGCTGCACCCGATCCCGGGCGGCGCCGCGGCCAAGCCCTTCATCACGCACCACAATGCGCTGGACATGCAGATGTTCCTGCGCATCGCGCCCGAGCTGTACCTGAAGCGCCTGATCGTGGGCGGCTTCGAGCGCGTGTTCGAGATCAACCGCAACTTCCGCAACGAAGGGGTGAGCCCGCGCCACAACCCCGAGTTCACCATGATGGAGTTCTACGCGGCCTACACGGACTACCGCTGGCTGATGGACTTCACCGAGGACCTGATCCGCAAGGCCGCCATCGATGCGCGCGGCAGCGCCGTGCTGACGTACCAGGACCGCGAGCTGGATCTGTCCAAGCCGTTCCATCGCCTGACCATCTGCCAGGCGATCCAGAAGTTCGCGCCGCAGTACACCGATGCGCAACTGGCCGATGCCGGGTTCCTGCGCACCGAGCTGAAGAAGTTCGGCGTCAACACCAACGCGCCGCAGTTCCTCAACGCCGGCCTGGGCACGCTGCAACTGGTGCTGTTCGAGGAAACCGCGGAAAGCCAGTTGTGGGAGCCGACCTTTATCGTCGACTACCCGGTCGAGGTCTCGCCGCTGGCGCGCGCTTCGGACACGGTGCCGGGCATCACCGAGCGCTTCGAGCTGTTCATCACCGGCCGCGAGATCGCCAACGGCTTCTCGGAGCTGAACGATGCCGAAGACCAGGCCGACCGCTTCCGCAAGCAGGTCGAGCAGAAGGACGCCGGCGATGAAGAAGCCATGTACTTCGACGCCGACTACATCCGCGCGCTGGAATACGGCATGCCCCCGACGGGCGGCTGCGGCATCGGCATCGACCGCCTGGTGATGCTGCTGACGGACAGCCCGAATATCCGCGACGTCATCCTGTTCCCGCACCTGCGCCGGGAAGACTGATGCAGGCGGCGTCCGGCAGGACGCCCCACTGCGGAAACCGTGAACGCCACCGCCTGCGGTGACCGCCTGCGGTGGGGTTTTTCTTAGGGTCGCGAAAGGCACTCCAGCGTGTCGATTGTTACAACCCGGTCCGCAACCGCGCCGCCAGGACGACCACAACCCATTGAATCGAAAGGATTTTTCCGCCTACATATATTTACAAAAACAAACGGAAAACGGCACCCGCTTCGGCCACACTGGCTCCATCCCATCGCGGCCTTCGCCGCACCGGAGCCACAATGCAGAGCCAAGCCACCTCGCCAGACCACACCCCTGCACCGCTGCCGCCGCAACGCCGGCTGCATCCGCTGATCGGCGCGGCGGCCGTGGCCGTGGTGATCGCCAGCCTGACCGCTGTCGCCGCCGTGACCGGCGTGCTGCCAATCAGCAAGGCCAACCCGGACCTGCAAACGCAACAAGGTCCGCAGGGCCCGCTGCCAGTCACCGCGGAAACCGCGCCCCCGCCGGGCAGCACCACGCGCCCACCGGTCTACGATGACGGCCAGCCGCGCCCGGCCAATCAGGACGCTGCCCGTTCGTCGCAAACCGCACCGCGCACCGCCCCGGCACGCCAGGCCGCGCAGCGCGACAGCGAGCCGCGCGCCAGCCAGCGCGCCGACACCGAGCGCCAAGCTGCCAAGGGCAGCCCCTACGCCGGCCGTATCGTCGCCGTGACGCCGGTCCAGACCCAGAAGCCCAACACCAGCGGCCTGGGCGCGCTCGGCGGCGCTGTGGTGGGCGGCCTGCTGGGCAACCAGGTCGGCAAGGGCAACGGCCGCATCGTCGGCACCGTGGTCGGTGCCGTGGGCGGCGGCGTAGCCGGCAACCAGATCGAGAAGGCGGTCAGCAAGGACACACATTACGAAGTCCGCGTACGCATGGACGATGGCAGCCATCGCAGCTTCACTTACGAGCAGAACCCTGGCGTGCAGGTGGGCCAGCGCGTGCACTTGGAGAATGGTGCGCTGGTGACCGGGTGACCGCCCACAGCACGCGCCGGCGCATTTAGTGTGCCGTTACAAACCATGGCCGGCTTGTCGCCGGCCTTTTTCATGGTCGCTTTGCTATGATTCTTGGGCGCCACCTCCCGGTGAACCGGAGTCCATACCATGCAGCCAGCCACCCACAACACTTGCAGGACCTGGCAACGGCTTCTCCCACTGGCCGGCGCGCTGCTGCTGGCGCTGTCGCACCACGCGGCGTTCGGGCAGGAACTGCTTGTGCTCGGCGGCCTCCAGTCGACGGAGTCCCTCGGCGAGCGCAGCTACGGCTACGCCTACTCCTACCAGCACAACCTCGGCGAGAACTGGTACGCGACCTTCACCTACCTGAATGAAGGCCATGTCACCAACCATCACCGCGACGGCCACAGCGTCCAGCTTTGGTGGCGCTACCTGGCCCTGGACCGCAGGCTGACGCTGGCCCTCGGTGCCGGCCCTTACCGCTATTTCGATACCACCGACCAGCGCTCGGACGGCACCTACGACAACCACCACGGCTGGGGCGCGCTGCTGAGCGCTGCGGCAACCTGGTATGTGAACGGTGGCCCCTGGATGCTGCAGGCGCGCTACAACCGAACACAGACGTCGTCAAGCATCAAGACCAACACGTTGCTGGTGGGCGTCGGCTACCAGCTCGATCGCGGTGACCGCGGCGGGCCGGTGGTGCCGCCGCCGGGCCGGACAGACAATGTCACGCAGAATGAGCTGACGGCGCTCCTTGGCGGAACCATCGTCAACAGCTTCGATCCACAGACTTCTTTCGCCAAAGCGGTGGAATACCGGCGCGGGCTGTGGCAATACGTGGACGGCACCATCAGCTACATCAACGAAGGAGAAAACGCGGTGCTGCGCCGCAACGGCGTGGCCGCGCAGGCGTGGCTCACGCGCGCGTTCTTCCACGACAAACTGACACTCGGGGTCGGCGTGGGCCCGTACTACGCCATCGACCTGAGCCAGAAAGGGTTGAGCGCAGCCAGCTCGCCGTCGCGATGGTCTGGCCTGATGTCGATGTCGGCCAGCTACCGGCTCGGCGACCACTGGCTGACGCGGCTGACATGGAACCGCACCATGACCGGCTACGACCACGATACCGACGTGATCCTGGCGGGCGTCGGCTACCGCTTCTAAGCAAACAGGCCGGCGGAGCCGGCCTGTTTCAGGGGAGTTCTTGCTTATTGGGATTCTTCGATCCAGGCAGCCTGGATCGCTTCCAGGATCTTCTCGCCGGAACGCTCCGGCACATCGGCAAAGCCATCCAGTTCCAGCACCCAGCGGCGCAGGTCGGTGAATCGCACCGACATGGGATCCACATCGGGATACTTGTCGTACAGGGCTGCCGCGATGTCGTAGGTATCGGTCCACTTCATGGGGTTATTCTCCGCTGAGGTCTGCCGGGCCGCTCAGTGGCCTTCCTTGGCGTGGTTGATGGTGTACTTCGGGATCTCGATGGTCAGGTCTTCCTCATCGACGATGGCCTGGCACGACAGCCGCGAATTCGGCTCCAGCCCCCAGGCCTTGTCGAGCAGGTCTTCTTCCTTCTCTTCAGCCTCGTTGAGCGAGTTGAAACCCTCGCGCACGATCACGTGGCAGGTGGTGCAGGCGCACGATTTCTCGCACGCATGCTCGATCGCGATGCCGTGCGAGAGCAGCGCATCGCAGACGCTGACACCCGTCTCGGCTTCAATCACCGTCCCATCCGGGCAGTATTCGACGTGGGGCAAAACTATGATCTGTGGCATCTCGTGTCCTGGTATCTGTAATGCGGTGCAGGCGTGGTGATCAGCCCAGCTCCTGCACCTTGCGCCCCGCCAGCGCGCTCTTGATCGAGCGGTCCATGCGGCGGGCAGCGAATTCGTCGGTGCCGTGCGACAGCTTTTCCACCGCGGCGTGGATGGCGTGGTGGTCGTCGCCGGTGGCGATCTCGCGCACCGTGGCCATCAGCGCTTCCACCGCAGTGCGCTCCTCGGCGGACAACAGGTCGCCATCGGTTTCCAGCGCGCGCTGCGTGGCCTCGACCAGCCGGTCGGCTTCCACGCGCTCTTCGGCCAGCGCGCGGCTCTTCATGTCGTGCTCGGCCTCGCGGAAGCTGTCCTGCAGCATGCGCGCGATATCGTCGTCGGCCAGGCCGTACGACGGCTTGACCGTGACCGAGGCTTCCACGCCCGAATGGGTCTCGCGCGCGGTCACGGACAGCAGGCCGTCGGCGTCGACCTGGTAGGTCACGCGGATGCGCGCCGCGCCCGCCACCATCGGCGGGATGCCGCGCAGCTCGAAGCGCGCCAGCGAGCGGCAGTCGCTGGCCAGCTCGCGCTCGCCCTGCAGCACGTGGATCGCCATCGCGGTCTGGCCGTCCTTGAAGGTGGTGAATTCCTGCGCGCGCGCCACCGGGATGGTGCTGTTGCGCGGGATGATCTTCTCGACCAGGCCGCCCATGGTCTCGACGCCCAGCGACAGCGGGATCACGTCGAGCAGCAGCCAGTCTTCGCCAGGGGCATGGTTGCCGGCCAGCAGGTTGGCCTGCATCGCGGCGCCCAGCGCCACCACGCGGTCCGGGTCCAGGTTGGTCAGCGGGGTCTGGCCGAAGTAGTCGCCCACGGCCTTGCGGATCGATGGCATGCGCGTGGCGCCGCCCACCAGCACCACGCCCTTGACGTCATCGGGGGTCACACCGGCGTCGCGCAGCGCCTTGCGCACCGGCGCCAGCGTTTTCTGCACCAGGTGTGCGGTGATCTGTTCAAAGGTTTCGTCGGTCAGAGCCAGGTGAACGATCTCGCCGGAATCGAGCACGGCATCGATCACGGTACTGTCCGCTTCCGACAGCGCTTCCTTGGCCGCGCGCGCGCGCACCATCAGCAGGCGCATGTCCTGCGCCGACAGCGGCTGCAGGCCGGCCTGCTCGACGATCCAGCACAGCACGCGCTGGTCGAAATCGTCGCCGCCGAGCGCCGAGTCGCCGCCCGTGGCCATCACTTCGAACACGCCCTGCGTCAGCTTGAGCACCGAGATATCGAAGGTACCGCCGCCCAGGTCGTAGACCGCGTAAATGCCTTCCGACGCATTGTCCAGCCCGTAGGCAATAGCCGCCGCGGTCGGTTCGTTCAGCAGGCGCAGCACTTCCAGGCCGGCCAGGCGCGCGGCGTCCTTGGTCGCCTGGCGCTGGGCCTCGTCGAAGTACGCCGGCACGGTGATGACCGCGCCGACCAGGTCGTCGCCGAGCGTGTCCTCGGCGCGCTGGCGCAGCGTGGCGAGGATCTCGGCCGAGATCTCGACCGGGCTCTTCACGCCGGCCGCGGTCTTGATCTGCAACATGCCGGGCGCGTCGACGAAGTCGTATGGGCTGTGCTCGATATTGGCGATGTCGCGCAGGCCGCGGCCCATGAAGCGCTTGACCGAGACGATGGTGTTCTTGGGGTCGCGCACCGCTTCATCCTGGGCCCGGTAGCCGATATGCGTGGTGCGGTCCGGCAGGTAGCGCACGACCGACGGCAGCAGCGCGCGGCCGCGTTCGTCGCCCAGCACTTCGGGAATGCTGCTGCGTACCGCGGCCACCAGCGAGTTGGTGGTGCCGAGGTCGATGCCGACGGCCAGGCGGCGTTGGTGGGGCGCCGGCGACATGCCGGGTTCGGAAATCTGGAGCAGTGCCATGGTAATTCTTCGCTGTCTTGTGCGGCAGGGGAAGCCGCCATGCGGGCGGATCTCGCGCCGGGCGCCATTTTGTCACGGGCCCGGCAAACGTGCCGGTCAGTCTTCCAGCCGGTCGATGGCCTCGCTGGTATCGTGTTCGATCTTCTCGATAAACATCAGTTGCCGCACCGCGCCGCCGGCCGCCTCGTTGTCGCCGGAATCCAGCAGCGCGCCCAGTGTTTCGTGGCGCTCGCGCTTTTCCTGGCGCAACTCGCGCAGCAGCGCATCGAGCCGGTCCACTGCGCGCTCTTCCACCGCTTCCTGCAGCGCTTCGCGCCATTCCATCTGCTGCATCAGGAAGGCCGGCGTCATGACCGTGTTGTTCTCGGCCTGCACATCGACGCCGCGCAGCTTCAGCAGGTAGGTCGCGCGCCGCAACGGCTGCCGCAGCGTACGGTAGGCTTCATTGGCATGCGCGGCCCACTGCATGGCCACGCGACGCTCGGCGTCGCCCGCCTTGGCAAAGCGGTCCGGATGTGCCTGCGACTGCACGGTGCGGTATGCCGCATCCAGCGCGGCCTCGTCGACACCGTACTGCGCCGGCAGGCCGAACAGCGCAAAAAAATCGTCTTTCAACTGCTTCCCCAAGAAAAAGGAGCGGCCGCGCCGCCCCTTTGTCCATTGCCGCCACGGTGCCGCTCAGGCGGGCTTGCGTGCCCACTCGGCCGGCGGTTCGTTGCGGTCGCACTTCAGGCAGTTCACCCGCATGCCGATCATGCCGGCGCGGCCCTGCTCGCTTTGCGTCCATGGCCGCGACTGCCACGGCGGGTCGTGCCGCATATGCTGGCCGTGCCCGCATTCGAGTTCGGCCACCCAGTGGCCTTCCTCGTCCCGGCGGAACCCGACGATGCTGCGCTCCACCGGGGCTTGCTTGCGCTGGCTTGCTCAGACCGTGAAAGACTCGCCGCAGCCGCACTCGTCCTTGACGTTGGGGTTGTTGAAGCGGAAACCTTCGTTCAACCCTTCACGTGCGTAGTCGAGTTCGGTGCCGTCGATATACGGCAGGCTCTTGGCGTCGACGATGACCTTGATGCCGTGCGATTCGAACACCGCGTCTTCCGGCAGCAGCTCGTCCACGTATTCCAGCTTGTAGGCCAGGCCCGAGCAGCCGGTGGTCTTCACGCCCAGGCGCAGGCCCACGCCCTTGCCGCGGCGTTCCAGGTAGCGGGCCACATGCTTGGCCGCCTTCTCGGTCATGGTGATCATCGTTGCGTCTTCCTTCGTCGATGCCGTGGTCAGTGCGACAGAATCAGGCAGCCTTCTGCTCGGCGCCGTGCTTCTTCTTGTAGTCTTCGACGGCGGCCTTGATCGCGTCTTCGGCCAGGATCGAGCAGTGGATCTTCACCGGCGGCAGCGCCAGTTCTTCGGCGATCTGGGTGTTCTTGATCTCCAGCGCCTGATCCACGGTCTTGCCCTTGACCCACTCGGTCACGAGCGAGGACGAGGCAATGGCCGAGCCGCAGCCGTAGGTCTTGAACTTGGCGTCTTCGATCACGCCAGCCTCGTTGACCTTGATCTGCAGCTTCATCACGTCGCCGCAGGCCGGCGCGCCGACCATGCCGGTGCCGACCGCATCGTCGTTCTTGTCGAACGAACCGACGTTGCGGGGGTTTTCATAGTGGTCGAGAACCTTGGTGCTGTATGACATTTTGCTTACCTCTTGCGTATCTTTGCGGGGGTATTGCTTTTTGATCTGTGGCGGGCGCGTCAGTGCGCGGCCCACTGGATCGAATTCAGGTCGACGCCGTCCTTGAACATCTCCCACAGCGGCGACAGGTCGCGCAGCTTGCCGATCTTGCTCTTGAGCAGTTCGATGGTGTAGTCGATTTCCTGCTCGGTGGTGAAGCGGCCCACCGTGAAGCGGATCGAGCTGTGGGCCAGTTCATCGTTGCGGCCCAGCGCGCGCAGCACATACGACGGCTCCAGCGAGGCCGAGGTGCAGGCCGAACCCGACGACACCGCCACGTCCTTGATCGCCATGATCAGCGATTCGCCCTCGACGAAGTTGAAGCTGACATTCAGGTTGTGCGGCACGCGTTGTTCCAGGTCGCCGTTCAGGTAGACCTCTTCCATGTCCGACAGGCCGTTCCACAGGCGGTCGCGCAGCATGCGGATGCGTTCGTTTTCGGTCGCCATCTCTTCGCGGGCGATGCGGAAGGCTTCGCCCATGCCGACGATCTGGTGTGTGGCCAGCGTGCCCGAGCGCATGCCGCGCTCATGGCCGCCGCCGTGCATCTGCGCCTCGATGCGCACGCGCGGCTTGCGGCGCACGTACAACGCGCCGATGCCCTTGGGGCCGTAGGTCTTGTGGGCCGAGAATGACATCAGGTCGCACTTCAGCTTGTTCAGGTCGATCGCCACCTTGCCGGTCGCCTGCGCGGCGTCGCAGTGGAAGATGATGCCCTTCTCGCGGCAGATCTCGCCGATCTGCTCGACGTCCTGGATCACGCCGATCTCGTTGTTGACCAGCATCACCGAGACCAGGATCGTGTCCGGGCGCAGTGCCTGCTTGAACACTTCCATGTCGAGCAGGCCGTTTTCCTTCACGTCCAGGTAGGTCACTTCAAAGCCCTGGCGCTCCAACTCGCGCGTGGTGTCGAGCACGGCCTTGTGCTCGGTCTTCAGGGTGATGAGATGCTTGCCCTTGCCCGAATAGAAGTTCGCGGCACCCTTGATCGCCAGGTTGTTCGATTCGGTCGCGCCCGACGTCCACACGATCTCGCGCGGGTCGGCGCCGACCAGTGCGGCCACCTGCTCACGCGCTTCTTCCACCGCGCGCTCTGCTTCCCAGCCGTACGCATGGCTGCGCGAGGCGGGGTTGCCGAACTGCTCGCGCAGGTACGGAATCATCTTGTCCGCCACGCGCGGGTCCACCGGCGTGGTGGCCGAGTAATCCATGTAGATGGGGAAATGTGGGGTGCTCATCGTTATGACTGCCTTGTTAGGGACCGCTGATCGCTGTTTTGCTGTCGTTGCCTGGGCACGCTCAGGACTGCGCCAGGCTGAAAACTGAATTCACCATTCTGGCCCGGACCGGCTTTTCCTGCTTGTCGGCCTTGCCGCGCGCAGCGGTCGCGACCGGCTGCGCGGCGTCTTCGCGCATGTCGTGCAGCACGGCAGGCTGGCGCTCGCGCTGCTGGTCCACCAGGTTCTTGAGGGAAACGGAGTCGAGGTACTCGACCATCTTCTGGTTCAGCGTGGCCCACAGTTCGTGGGTCATGCAGCGCCCGGAGCCGTCATCTCCGTTACAATTGCCCTTGCCGCCGCATTGGGTGGCATCCAGGGGCTCGTCCACGGCGATGATGATGTCCGCCACGGTGACGTCTTCGGCCTTGCGCGCCAGACTGTAGCCGCCGCCCGGGCCGCGCACGCTTTCAACGATCTCGTGCCGGCGCAGCTTGCCAAACAGCTGCTCCAGATAGGACAACGAGATCTTTTGCCGCTGGCTGATGCCGGCGAGCGTGACCGGTCCCTGGTCCTGGCGCATGGCCAGGTCGATCATCGCAGTGACCGCGAAGCGGCCTTTGGTGGTCAGTCTCATGGTGCAGGGCTCTGGGGGTGATGCCAATACTTGATCGTTTCCGTCAAGTATAAAGGTACCCGACTAATTCAGTCAACTACCCTGCCGCACCGCACCACGTCCCCATCACGCTTCGCGCCCGCCTGCGGCCGTCTCCGGGCCTGCCACGCGCGGCGGCATCACCAGCGACAGCGGGTGCGTCAGGATGCGCCGCCGCACGGCCGCGCTCAGTTCGGCGCGGTCCACGCGCCGCAGGTTGCGTGACCGCAGCGCCATATTGAACGCCAGCGCGAAGCTCACCGCCACGTTCAGCATCCCCATCAGCGCAATGCCCGCCACCGCCAGCCACAGCGACGGCATGCGCAGCGCATCCATCCCCAGCACGCCGATGGCCGCGCCGACCGAGCCGGTCGACAGCGTCACATGACGCACTTCCATATGCGGCCCGAAGAAGCTCAGGATTTCCGGCCCCAACCCCAGCAGCAAGCCCAGCGACACATTGGCGACAATGCCCGACAGGTTACGCTTCCAGAAATCCGCCAGCCGGGTGGCGCCGCGTGCACCCAGCACGTAGCGCAGGCGCCGGTTGTAGGCCATCACGTCATGCACGCGGTGCAGCGCGAACCAGTTGTCGGCCCAGCCCGCAATCAGGCTGGACAGCCACAGCAGCACGCCGGTGAAGGCGGCGTAGAGCGGTGTCGGGCCCAGGATCGAGAACGATTCGATGGTGGCAATCGCCTTGGCCGGCGTGATCAGGTTGGCGCCCAGCAGCTTGTGCGCCAGCCACTGGATCCCCAGCGCCACCGGGAACACCACCGCCAGGTTGCCGACAATCGCCGCCGCGTTGGAACGGATCATGGCGATGGTGTCGTCGACGAATATCTCGCGCCCTTCCGGCCGCCCTGCCCCGTCCAGCCGGTGCGCCAGCGCGGGGCCGGTCATGGCCGGCTGCTTGGTCGCCAGCGTGAAGTGCGCAAAGTGGATGGCCAGGAAGCTGCCGGCGTAGTTGAGCGAGGCCAGCAACCCCTCACTGAACTTGTCCAGGTGCAGGCCGTAGATCAGGAACTTCAGGTACACCGTGGCGACCGAGACCAGGCCGCCGCCGGCTGCGGCGCGCACCAGTTCGGCGTATTCCTTGCGGTCGCGCGTGATGTAGTGCTCGCCGGTCTCGGCCGAGCGCTCCACCACCTTGCGCGCCAGCTGCGCGAACGAGGTGCCGGCCAGGTGCGAGATGCTGCGCCGGGCCTGGGTCGATCGGATCAGTTCCGCCACCAGGTGCGCATGCATGCCGGGCCGGTGGGGCTCGACCCAGGCCGCCAGCAGCAGCTCGATGCGGCTGAGCTGCACCTTCATGCGCTCGATCTGGAACACCACCTCGATCGATACGCCGTTTTCTTCCAGGTCTTCATACACATGGCGGATCGCGGCATGGCAGCCGTCCAGCAGCGCGCGGAAATAGTTCAGGCGATGGCCGAAGCTGTTGTCGTCATGGCGCAGGCCCTCTTCACGCAAGGCCTGGACGGCCTCGTCCAGGCGGAAGAACGGCGTCTCGTCCACGCGCCCGGCCAGGCGCGAACGGATCGCCTGGCTCAGGCCGGTGGCGCGCACCTGGCTGACCAGCACCGCGATGCTGGTGGCCAGCGTCTGGCCCAGCGCATCGCGATAGTGCGCCATGCCCGCCGCTTCGCCCTTGGTGCTGCCGGCCTGCAGCACGCGCGCCAGCCGGGCCAGCAGCTCATCGTCGACGGCCTCGACCCACTCCGCGTCTTTATCACCGACGAACACCAGCGCAAACAGCCCCGCCATGTCGCTGCGGTTGGGCGGCGGCGGCAGGAAGCGGTTCTGCAGCCGGCCCACCATCTCGCTGACGAAGCCCGGGTGCAGGGCCACGCCGGTATCGCAGAACAGTCCGGTCGGGTCGTTCTCGCGCACCAGGCTGCGCACGGTCAGGGCAAAACGTTCGGCCCAGTCGGGATGCCGCTCCAGCACCTGCAGCAGGTAGCGCAGCCGCACATGCTCGGGGTGGCTGCGGTCCGTGCCGGGTTCCTGGCTGCCGGCATCGGCGCCCAGCCCGCCATCGCGGCGGATCCAGAAGCCCAGCTCGATCAGCCAGCCGTTGCGCTCGGCCAGCGGGGCCTCAGGATCGGCCGCGGCCAGGATGGCGTCGAGCTGCAGGCTGGCATTGCGCGATTCGCGCCATTTGCGGAACAGTTTGCGAAGCATGGATTCTCGTGGGATCGGGCCGCCGGCCGCGGCGCTCGTGGCGTCGCGGCGCGGGCCGCAGAAAAGGCGACGGGGCGGGTGCCCGGATCAGCCGGCGTTGTCTTGCAGGCGCTGGCGCAGCTCGGCCACCAGGCCCTCGCAGGCATCTTCGATGTAGTCGAGCACGCGCTCGAAGCCATCGCCTTCGCCGTAGTACGGGTCCGGCACCTCGTCGGCGTCGTGGCGGGTGGCGAAGCTCATCAGCAGGCGCAGCTTTTCGCCGGCATCGGGGCGCAGCCGCGCCAGGCCGGCCAGGTTCTCGCGGTCCATCGCCAGGATCAGGTCGAAGCGATCGAAGTCCGGCAGCCCGACCTTGCGCGCGCGCAGCGCGGACAGGTCATAGCCGCGCTGCAGCGCGTGGCGCTGGGTGCGGGGATCGGGCGCGCGGCCGAGGTGGTATTCATGCGTGCCCGCCGAATCCAGCTCCACCAGCGCGTCCAGCCCGGCCTCCGCCAGCTTGGCGCGCAGCACGCCCTCCGCCGTCGGGGAACGGCAGATGTTTCCCATGCAACACATCAGGATGGCGTATGTCTTCATCGGATCACAACTTGGCGGGAGTGGAATGGCAGGCGCACCGGCCCTCGGCAGGGCCGCCGGCCGGACAGCCCGCAATTCTACCCGCAGCCCTTCAGGCCAGTTGCTTGGCCAGCCGCTCGCCGTGCGCAAACCCGGCCACTTCCGCGGCTTCGCGCGATTTATAGTGCTCGGTGATGCGCGAGGTCTCGGTCAGCGTGCCAGCGGCGCGGATATTGGTGCCGGGGCGGCAGACGCGCACGGTGTAGGACCATTCGCTCTGTGAGCGCTGCCTGACCTGGACCTGCACTTCGTGGGTTTCATAGACCTTCTTCTTCCATTCACCGATTTCGGTCATTGTGGTTCTCCACGGAAAATGGGGGTGCCTGGCTAGTTGACCTCGCCGGCGTCGATCGCCCGCATGGCGCCGGCCTCCGCCAGCGCGATGGCCCCTTCGGGCGTGGGCGCATCGCCCGCAATCGCCTCGAAGCTGGGGCCGGAAGGCTCGCCGAAGGCATCGGCGATGCGCATCTGCGCCGCAAACCCGCCGGCGGCATTCGGGACCGCGCTGACCACGACCGCGTAGCCGCCGTATTCAAACTGGCGTTCCATCGTAGCTCCTTGTCGTTCGCCATCAAGGCAGCTTGGCCGCCACCACCTCCAGCTTCTGGATCGGCGGCGTCCCCATGAACAGCTCCGGCGCCCTGGCCATCAGCGCCGCGGCAACCTTGCCGCCGAGGTGCGCCTCGCGCGCTGACTCATCGGGGAAGGCATCAAAGATGCCGAACATCGACGGGCCCAGCCGCAGCGCGAACCAGGCCGTGGTGCCGGCCTCCTGCTCCACCAGCGCGAGCCCGTCGCGCAGGAACTGCTCAACCTCCTGCTCCTTGCCCGGCCTGGCCTCCAGCGGTACCCACAGCCCAAGTTTTACCATGATGCGCCTCCCGGATCAGGTGTGACGCATTTCACTATAGGCCAGCCGGAGCCGGCACCACGCGTATCAGGCGGGCGGCAGCGCGCCATCTCCGCTGGCGCCGAACACCTGTGCCTTGAGCTTGGCCAGCTGGTCGCGCACCTGCGCCGCCTGCTCGAATTCCAGGTTGCGGGCATGGTCAAGCATAAGCTTCTCCAGGCGCTTGATTTCCTTGGAGACCTGCTTCTCGCTCATGTCCTCGTAGCGGGCCTGCTCCTGCGCCGCCAGCAGCTCGGCCTTGGCATCGCTGACGCTGTAGACGCCGTCGATGATGTCCTTGATGCGCTTGACCACACCGCGCGGCGTGATGCCGTTGGCCTCGTTGAAGGCGATCTGCTTGGCGCGGCGGCGCTCGGTCTCGCCAATGGCCTTCTTCATCGACTCGGTCATGCGGTCCGCGTACAGGATGGCGGTACCGTTGACGTTGCGCGCGGCGCGGCCGATGGTCTGGATCAGCGAGCGCTCGGCGCGCAGGAAGCCTTCCTTGTCCGCATCGAGGATTGCCACCAGCGACACCTCGGGAATATCCAGGCCCTCGCGCAGCAGGTTGATGCCCACCAGCACGTCGAAGGTGCCCAGGCGCAGGTCGCGGATGATCTCCACGCGCTCGACGGTGTCGATGTCCGAGTGCAGGTAGCGCACCTTGACCCCGTTCTCGGACAGGAACTCAGTCAGCTGCTCGGCCATGCGCTTGGTCAGCGTGGTCACCAGCACGCGTTCGCCGGCCTCGACGCGGGCGTGGATCTCGGACACTAGGTCGTCCACCTGCGTGGTCGCCGGGCGCACCAGGATGATGGGATCGACCAGCCCGGTCGGACGCACCACCTGCTCCACCACCTGCCCGGCATTCTCCTGCTCGAACTGCGCCGGCGTGGCCGAGACAAACATCACCTGGCGCATCTTGCGCTCGAATTCGTCGAACTTCAGCGGCCGGTTGTCCAGCGCCGACGGGAGCCGGAAGCCGTACTCCACCAGCGTGGTCTTGCGCGCGCGGTCGCCGTTGTACATGCCGTTGAGCTGGCCGATCAGCACGTGCGACTCGTCCAGGAACATCAGCGCATCCGGCGGCAGGTAGTCGACCAGCGTCGGCGGCGGATCGCCGGGGCGTGCACCGGACAGGTGCCGCGAATAGTTCTCGATGCCCTTGCAGAAGCCCAGCTCGGACAGCATTTCCAGGTCGAAGCGGGTGCGCTGCTCCAGCCGCTGCGCCTCCACCAGCCGGTTTTCCTTGTGGAAGAACTCGAGGCGCTCGCGCAGCTCCGACTTGATCGCCTCGATCGCGCGCAGCACGGTCTCGCGTGGGGTCACATAGTGGCTCGACGGGTAGACCGTGAAGCGCGGGATCTTCTGGCGCACGCGGCCCGTGAGCGGGTCGAAGAAATGCAGCGACTCGACTTCGTCATCGAACATCTCCAGCCGCACCGCCATCTCGGCATGCTCGGCCGGGAAGATATCGATGGTGTCGCCACGCACGCGGAAGGTGCCGCGCTGGAAGTCGGTCTCGTTGCGGGTGTACTGCATCGCGATCAGGCGCGCGATCACGTCGCGCTGGCTGATCTTGTCGCCGGCCCGCAAGGTGAGAATCATCTGGTGGTATTCGGTCGGGTTGCCGATACCATAGATCGCCGAGACGGTTGCCACGATGATGGTGTCGCGGCGCTCCAGCAGGCTCTTGGTCGCAGACAGCCGCATCTGCTCGATATGCTCGTTGATCGACGAGTCCTTCTCGATAAACAGGTCGCGCTGCGGGACGTAGGCCTCGGGCTGGTAGTAGTCGTAGTAGCTGACGAAGTACTCGACGGCGTTGCGCGGGAAGAATTCACGGAATTCCGCATAGAGCTGCGCCGCCAGCGTCTTGTTCGGGGCAAACACGATGGCCGGCCGCCCCATGCGGGCAATCACGTTGGCCATGGTGAAGGTCTTGCCCGAGCCCGTGACGCCCAGCAGCGTCTGGAACGACAGGCCGTCGTCCACGCCCTCCACCAGCTGCCGGATGGCCTCCGGCTGGTCGCCGGCGGGCGGGAACGGCTGGTACAGCTGGAACGGGGAGCCGGGAAATGTGACGAATTTGTCTTCGTCCAGGGCCGGCGCGGCTTCGGCAAGGTTCGACATAAGGGGCGTGGTGGCTGGAGAGGTAGCGGTACGAGTAAGGAAAGAAATAACGAAAGAAGGCGCGGCGAGATTAGGGAAAAACCTCAGGAAAACGGGCGGATACGCTAGAATCTTGGGGTTGACAGCCCCCGCTTCAAGCCACTTCCCGCCGGAAGGGAACGGGGCCTGCCAGCCGCCAGCGCAGTCCGAAGCATTCTACGCCTTCCCGTTTTCATTCATTGCCGACCACGAGATTCCAAATGAGTTTGTTTTCTGCCGTCGAGATGGCCCCGCGCGACCCGATCCTGGGCCTCAACGAAGCCTTCAATGCCGATACCCGCCCGACCAAGGTCAACCTGGGCGTTGGCGTGTACTTCACCGACGAAGGGAAAATCCCCCTGCTGCGCGCCGTCCAGGAGGCAGAAAAGGCCCGTCTGACCACCGCCACCCCGCGTGGCTACCTGCCGATCGAAGGTATCGCCGCCTATGACCAGGCCGTGCAGACGCTGCTGTTCGGCAAGGAATCGCCGCTGATCACCGAAGGCCGCGTAGTGACGGCACAGGCACTCGGCGGCACCGGCGCGCTGAAGATCGGCGCCGACTTCCTGAAGCGCCTGTACCCGGACGCCAAGGTCGCCATCAGCGACCCGAGCTGGGAAAACCACCGCGCACTGTTCGAATCCGCCGGCTTCCCGGTGGTCAACTATGCCTACTACGACGCCCCCAGCCACGGCCTGAACTTTGCCGGCATGGTGGAATCGCTCAAGTCGTTCCCGGCCAACACCATCGTCGTGCTGCACGCCTGCTGCCACAACCCGACCGGCGTGGACCTGTCGCCCGAGCAGTGGAAGCAGGTGGTGGAACTGGTCAAGGAACGCAACCTGATCCCGTTCCTGGACATGGCCTACCAGGGCTTTGCCGACGGCATCGATCCGGACGGCGCCGCCGTGCGCCTGTTCGCGGACTCCGGCCTGCCCTTCTTCGTGTCGAGCTCGTTCTCGAAGAGCTTCTCGCTGTACGGCGAGCGCGTGGGCGCGCTGTCGATCGTCACCACCAGCAAGGAAGAAGCGCAGCGCGTGATGTCGCAGGTCAAGCGCGTGATCCGCACCAACTATTCCAATCCGCCGACGCACGGCGGCACCGTGGTCGCCAGCGTGCTGAACAGCCCGGAACTGCGCGCCATGTGGGAAGAAGAACTGGCCGAGATGCGCGACCGCATCAAGCTGATGCGCCATGCGCTGGTGGACAAGCTGGCCGCCAAGGGCGTGCCGGGCGACTTCTCCTTCGTCAAGGCGCAGCGCGGCATGTTCTCGTACTCGGGCCTGACCTCGGCCCAGGTGGATCGCCTGCGCAATGAGCACGGCATCTACGCCGTCGGCACCGGCCGCATCTGCGTGGCCGCGCTGAACAGCCGCAACATCGACGCCGTCGTCGATGCAATCGCAGCTGTGATGTAAAAGCCCTTTGAAATCGCCACACCGCAACAAGTGGCGACTGGCGCAAGCGTCACAAAGCAATGCACAAAAAGCGGCTTCGGCCGCTTTTTGCATTTGTTTGCAATTTTTCAGCCAAATGTCATCCAGAAATCAGCCTTTTACCTTATTGTTTTCCGCAGCAATGGATGTACTTTAAGGTATATGCTGCAGAGCAAGATCGTTAGCACGGTCGTTCGGTTAAGGGCATAATCGGCGCCACGATCCACGGTGTATTGTCAGTACATTAGTACCTGGTAGTACGTACCTCATAGCTAGACCCCAGGCAGAAAAGGCATGCTCTACCAATTGCATGAGTTCCAGCGTTCGATCCTGCACCCGCTGACCGCGTGGGCCCAGGCGACGGCCAAGACCTTCACCAACCCCCTCAGCCCGCTCTCGCTGGTTCCCGGCGCACCCCGCCTGGCTGCCGGCTATGAACTGCTGTACCGGCTCGGCAAGGAATACGAAAAACCGGCATTCGACATCAAGTCGGTGCGCTCCAACGGGCGCGACATCCCCATCGTCGAGCAGACCGTGCTCGAGAAGCCCTTCTGCAAGCTGGTGCGCTTCAAGCGCTATGCCGACGACCCGGATACCATCAAGCTGCTCAAGGATGAGCCGGTGGTGCTGGTGGCCGCGCCGCTGTCGGGCCACCATGCCACGCTGCTGCGCGACACGGTGCGCACGCTGCTGCAGGACCACAAGGTCTATGTGACCGACTGGATCGACGCACGCATGGTGCCGGTGGAGGATGGCACGTTCCGCCTGTCCGACTACATCTACTACATCCAGGAATTCATCCGCCACATCGGCGCCGAGAACCTGCATGTGATCTCGGTGTGCCAGCCCACGGTACCGGTGCTGGCCGCGATCTCGCTGATGGCCTCGGCCGGCGAGAAGACGCCGCGCACCATGACGATGATGGGCGGCCCGATCGACGCCCGCAAGAGCCCCACCGCGGTCAACTCGCTGGCGACCAACAAGTCGTTCGAGTGGTTCGAGAACAACGTCATCTACACCGTGCCGGCCAACTACCCCGGCCACGGGCGCCGCGTCTACCCGGGCTTTTTGCAGCATGCCGGTTTCGTGGCGATGAACCCGGACCGGCACCTTTCCTCGCACTATGACTTCTACCTGAGCCTGGTCGAGGGCGATGCGGACGACGCCGACGCCCACGTGCGCTTCTACGACGAATACAACGCGGTGCTCGACATGGCCGCCGAGTATTACCTCGACACCATCCGCGAGGTGTTCCAGGAGTTCCGCCTGGCCAACGGCACCTGGGCCATCGACGGCAATCCGGTGCGGCCGCAGGACATCAAGAGCACCGCGCTGATGACCGTCGAGGGCGAGTTGGACGACATCTCCGGCGCGGGCCAGACCGCTGCGGCGCACGACCTGTGCGCCGGCATCCCGAAAGCCCGCAAGCAGCATCTGAATGCGGAACACTGCGGCCACTACGGCATCTTCTCGGGCCGGCGCTGGCGCGAGGAGATCTACCCGCAGCTGCGCGACTTTATCCGCAAGTACCACCAGGCCTCGGCCACCAAGTAAAAAAACGCCCGCGATCGCGGGCGTTTCTTCTTGCGGGGCCGGGCCGGGAGGTTCAGTGCTTCTTCAGGTAGCTGAGCAGCATTTCCGAGTGCAGCTCGGCAAAGCGCTCATGCTCCTGCTGCGAGGCCACGTCGCGGCCGATCACGGCACTGATGGTGTAGCGGTTGGACAGCACGTAGTAGCCCAGCGCGGAAATCGTCAGGTAGAACTGCGGCACGTCGATATTGTCGCGGAACACGCCTTGTTCCTGCCCGCGCCGGATCACGTCGGCCAGCACATCCACCACCGGGTTGATCAGCTGCTGCAGCTGCGCCGACTTCTTCAGGTGCCGGGCCTCGTGCAGGTTCTCGCTGTTGACCAGGCGGATGAACTCCGGATGCTCGTAATACCAGTCCCAGACGAAGCGCGCCAGCGTGCGCACGCCCTGGACCGGGTCTTCGTCAACGAGGTGCAACTGCTCCTCGTCAGCGCGGAAATTGGCGTATTGCTTCTCGAGCACCGCCAGGAAGAGGCCTTCCTTGCTGCCGTAGTAGTAGTACAGCATGCGTTCGTTAGTCTCCGCACGCCGGGCAATCTGGTCGACGCGGGCGCCGGCCAGACCCCCCTTGGCGAATTCCTCGGTGGCCGCAGCGAGGATGCGTCGGCGCGTCCCTTCCGGGTCGCGTTTGGTCTTGGGCTCAGTTGACATGGGGTGGCTGGTCGATCGTTGCGCGGATTATGGCATAGGCCGGAATGCGGCAATCCGGCGGTGCGCGCATCATCGCCGTTTCTGCCCGCCGGCGAAATCGGGGATAATCCTTGCGGCGCGATGGCTCGCAGGGGTTCACAGAGATCCCGGTGCCGCAGGGTCGCTGGCCTATTGTCCGCCGCAGGGTTCGGCTGTTATGTCGCCAAACCCTCACAGTGCCCCGCAAATTTCGTGTCTTGACCGTTCTGATCCGGCCTTGGTCCCTGTTTTGTCCCCTGATTTTCTGCCCGTAGTCGTGAATCCCGCCGTCAAGTCCCTCGCCGACCGCATCGAAGCGCTGCTGCCCCAGACCCAGTGCACCAAATGCGGCTTCAACGGCTGCCGCCCCTACGCTGAAGCCATGGCCAACGGCGAAGCCGCCTGCAACCGCTGCCCGCCCGGCGGCGCGGAAGGCATCGTGCGCCTGGCCGCGGTGCTGGGCACCGAACCGCTGCCGCTGGACCCGGAACGCGGCAGCGAACAGCCGCGCGCGGTGGCCCGCATCGACGAGAGCCTTTGCATCGGCTGCACGCTTTGCATCCAGGCCTGCCCGGTCGATGCGATTGCCGGCGCCGCCAAGCAGATGCATACGGTGATCCCTGACTGGTGCACCGGCTGCGACCTGTGCGTGGCGCCCTGCCCGGTCGACTGCATCGACATGGTCCCGGTCACCGGCGAACGCACCGGCTGGGCCGCGTGGTCGCAGGCGCAGGCCGATGCCGCGCACGCGCGCTACCTGGCGCGCAATGCGCGGCTGGTGCGCGAGCGCGAGGAAAACGACGCGCGCCTGGCCGCCAAGGCCGCCGCCAAGCTGGCCGCGGTGCAGGCCGAAGCGCCGGAGAACGATGCCGAGCGCGCCGCGCAGGAACGCAAGCGCGCCATCATCCAGGCCGCGATCGAACGCGCCCGGCAGAAGCAGCAGGCCGCGCAACCGCGCAACACGGAAAATGTCTCGGCTGCGGTGCAGGCCCAGATCGACGCCGCCGAAGCACGGCGCGCGCGCGCAGGGCTTACCAGGCCTGGATCCGACCAGAACGCCAATACCGACCCAGAAGAAAAATGAACGCCGCCAAGTGCCGTGCCATCTTTGAGACGCTGCGCGAAACCAACCCTGCCCCGGCCACCGAACTGGAATACAGCTCGCCGTTCGAGCTGCTGATCGCCGTGCTGCTGTCGGCGCAGGCGACCGACGTCGGCGTCAACAAGGCCACGCGGCGGCTGTTCCCGGTGGCGCATACCCCGCGGCAGATGCTGGACCTGGGCGAAGCCGGCCTCAGCGAGTACATCAAAACCATCGGGCTGTACAAGACCAAGGCGAAGCACGTGATCGAAACCTGCCGCATCCTGGTCGAGCGCCACGGCGGCAAGGTCCCGCCCGAGCGCGAAGCGCTGGAGGCACTGCCGGGCGTGGGCCGCAAGACCGCCAACGTGGTGCTCAACACCGCGTTCGGCGAGCCCACCATCGCGGTGGACACGCACATCTTCCGGGTAGCGAACCGCACCGGGCTGGCGCCGGGCAAGACTGTGCAGATCGTCGAGCAAAAGCTACTCAAGTGCGTGCCGCATGAGTTCCTGCACGATGCCCACCACTGGCTGATCCTGCACGGCCGCTACGTCTGCAAGGCGCGCAAGCCCGAGTGCTGGCACTGCGTGATCGAGCCGCTATGCGAGTTCAGGGAAAAGACGCCGGCGCCGCAGTTGTGACCCGAGGCTAGTCCGGCTCGTGCGCCAACACCAAGGCCAGCTGTAGCGCCGTGCGCGCGACCACCTCCACATCGGGCGCGTAGCCGTGCGTGATCCAGCGCAGGGCGATGTGGACCACCCCGCCCGCCACCCCCGCCGTCAGCAACGGATCCAGCTTGCGTCCCGGCGGCAGCAGCGCTTGCGCCAGCAGCCCGCCGAATTCATCCAGCGACTCCGCCAACGCCCCGTCGACCAGCTTGCTGACGCCGCGGATTTCCACCAGGAACACCCGCGCTGAACGCGGCTCGCGCTGCAGCGCCCCGAAATAGGCGCGCAGCATGGCCAGCGCGCGTTGCTGGCCATCGCCTCCGCCCCCCTCGCCCGCCAGGGCGAGGGTGTGCAGCAAGCGGTGGGTCACTGTTTGAAACGATGCCAGCAGCAAGGCCTCGCTGTTGGCGAACGACTCATAGAAATACCGTTCGGTCAGGCCCGCGGCCTCGCACACGGCCTTGACGGTGGCGTTCTGGTAGCCGCGCTCGCCGTAGACCTGCACGGCCGCGGCAATCAGCTGCACACGGCGCTGGGCACGTCGTTCTTCGGCTTCGGCGCCGCGGTAGCGGCGCGCGGGGGTGAGCTCGGTCGTCATGTGCGCCATTATGACATTCCCTATTGTCAGATTACTTGCCGGATCGCTTCTGACAATCTATGTTGTCAGAAGTGCCACTCGTCCGGATCCGCCATGACCGCCCCAAGTTCCGATGACGCAGTCCTCGATGTCCTGATCGTAGGCGCCGGCCTGTCCGGCATTGGCGCCGCGCGCCAGCTGCAAATGCGCTCCCCCGGCAAGCGCTACGCCATCCTGGAGGCGCGCGAGGCCATGGGCGGTACCTGGGACCTGTTCCGCTACCCCGGCATCCGCTCGGATTCGGACATGTACACGCTGGGCTACCGCTTCAAGCCCTGGCGCGGCGCCAAGGCCATCGCCGACGGGCCGTCGATTCGCGCCTATATCCGCGAAACCGCCGAAGAGGCCGGCATCACGTCACATATCCGCTTTGGCCATCGGGTCGTCAGCGCGGCATGGGACAGCGCCGCAGCCTGCTGGACGGTCGAAGCCAAACGCACGGCGGACCACAGCCGGCTGCGCCTGCGCGCACGCTTGCTCTATGTGTGCGCGGGCTATTACAGCTATGCCGAGGGCCACCGGCCCGAATTTGCAGGCGAAGAACAATTCCGCGGCAGCATGGTGCATCCGCAGTTCTGGGACGAATCGCTCGACTACGCCGGCAAGCGCGTGGTGGTGATCGGCAGCGGCGCCACGGCGGTCACGCTGGTGCCGGCCATGGCGAAGAGCGCCGCGCACGTGACGATGCTGCAGCGCTCTCCCACCTATATCGTGACGCGCCCCGGCGAGGACGCCATCGCCCACAAGCTGCGCCGCATCCTGCCGGAGCGGCTGGCCTACGCCGCCACGCGCTGGAAGAACGTGCTGCTGGGCATGATGTTCTTCCAGCTGGCGCGGCGCCGGCCGGATCGCGTCAGGCAGCGCCTGATCGGCATGGCGGCAGCGCAACTGACGCCAGGCTATGACGTCGGCACCCACTTCACGCCCCGCTACAGGCCGTGGGACCAGCGCCTGTGCCTGGTGCCGGACGGCGACCTGTTCCGCGCGATCCGCGACGGGCACGCATCGGTGGTGACCGACACCATCGACCGGTTTACCGAAGACGGCATCGTGCTGGCCAGCGGCAAGACGCTGGCCGCGGATGTCGTGGTGGTGGCCACCGGCCTGAAGCTGAACATGCTGGGCGACATTGCGCTCACTGTAGACGGCCAGCCGCGCCGCCCCGCCGAATGCCTGGCCTACAAGGGGATGATGCTGAGCGATGTGCCCAACCTGGTGCTGGCCTTCGGGTACACCAATGCCTCGTGGACGCTCAAGGCCGACCTCACAGCCGAGTACGTCTGCCGCCTGCTGCGTCATATGGATCGCCACGCCCACCGCATTGCCGTGCCGCGCGCCCCCGCTGACGTTGAGCCGACCCCGTTCCTGGATTTCACCTCCGGCTACGTGCAGCGTGCCGCCACCGTGCTGCCCCGGCAAGGGCATCGCAAGCCATGGCGCGTGCACCAGAACTACCTGAAGGACCTGCTGACGATTCGGCACGGGCGCGTCGCAGACGGCGTGTTGCAGTTCGATGTCCCGCCTCCCTCTCCCCTGGCACACCGGGCGCACCGGGACAGCCAGGACACCACGAACAAAAACACGGTGCCGGCCGTTGCCGCCAGCGAGGTGCAATCATGACCATCGTCCTGACCGTCTTCGCGGTGCTGATCGGGCTGATCCTGGTGCTGGGCGCGTCGCTGTATCTGTACACGTGGCGCACCGCCCGGCGCATCGAAGCCGCTATGCCGCCGCCCGGCCGCTTTGTCGACGTGCCCGGCGCGCGGCTGCATGTGGTGGAGCGCGGCCAGGGCCCGGCGGTGCTGCTGGTGCATGGCTTGTCTGGCCAGCTTGAGAATTTTGGCTACGGCATGATCGGGCCGCTTGCCGAGCACTTCCGCGTGATCGCCGTCGACCGCCCCGGCGCGGGCCACTCCACACGCACGCCGGGCAGCGCCGCGGACCTGCCGGCACAGGCCGCGGCGCTCGCCGCGCTGTGCGACAAGCTTGGCCTGGAGCGTCCGCTGGTGGTGGGCCATTCGCTGGGCGGTGCCATTGCGCTGGCGCTGGCCATCCACCACCCCGAACGCGTGGGCGGGCTGGCACTGATCGCGCCGCTCACGCACCCGCCCAAGGCGATCTCGCCGGTGTTCCAGGCCATGGCCGTGCACAGCGCGTGGCTGCGCCGGCTGATGGCATGGACGCTGGTGGTGCCGATGTCGATACGGCGCCGCGAAGCCGTGATGGACATCGTATTCGGCCCGGACCCGGTGCCGGACGACTTCCCGACGCGCGGAGGCGGCCTGCTGGCGCTGCGGCCCTGCCACTTCCTGGCCGCGTCCGAAGACCTGATCGGTGCCGCGCATAGCCTGCCGGCGCTGCTGCACCGCTATGGCACGCTGCGCGTGCCGGTCAGTGTCCTCTACGGCCGCGAAGACCGCATCCTGGACTTTGCCGAGCATGGCGAAGCGCTTGTCGCCAAGGTCCCCGGCGCCACGCTGACATTGGTCAGCGGCGGGCATATGCTGCCGGTGACCGCCGTCGATACCAGCGTCGATTTCGTCCGCGACACCGCCGCCCGGCTGCATGTACCCGCGCCGGCCCAGGCGCAAGTCGCCTGATCCACGGAGCCCCGCCCATGGCCACCACCACCGGTTCCAACCCCTACAAGCAGGATGTCTTCACCGCGTTCCAGGCCGTTCGCAAGCTGATGGCGAATGGCAACGACACGGAGCAGGTGTTCCGCATCATGCGCGCACTCAACGGGCCGTCCATGCCCCGCAACTTCAGCCGCCTGCTGAGCACACCGGACGGGCGGCGCATGGTCTACCAGCGCGTCGAGCTGGCGGAGCGCCTGTCCGATCCCGCCTACGTGGCCAGGTTCGCACCGGGCACGGTGGGCGCGGCCTATCGCGCCTTCCTGGAACAGACCGGCTACAGCGCTGACGGGCTGGCCAAGGTCTCGAACCTGGACCAGGAGCCCGTGGTCGAGGACGCCTACATGTGGTTCGGCCGGCGTACCCGCGACATCCACGACATCTGGCATGTGCTTACCGGCTACCGGGCCGATGAGAGCCTTGGCGAAGCCGCACTGGTGGCATTCAGCTATGCCCAGACCGGCGGCAAGGGCTGGGCCTTCATCGCCATCGCGGCGTCGCTGAAGAGCCTGCGCGTGAGCGGCAGCCTGGCCTTTGCGCGGGCCGTGCTGGAGGGCTACCGGCTGGGCCGCCGCGCCCAATGGCTGTTGGGCGAGGACTACGAGAGGCTGCTGCATGAACCCATCGACGCGGCCCGCGCGCGGCTTGGCATTGCCGAACCCCAGCGCTACCTGGCCTGCAATCCCGTGCAGGAGTGGACGGCCTGAAGCCGCCGCCGCGCGCCAGACAAAAAAAAGCGACCACGGCGGGTCGCTTTTTTGTCTGGCACCGTTGGTGCGCAGCGCGTTCAGACGATGCGGCAGGCTTCGTCGAACGACAGGCGCGGGCCGCGCGGGAACAGCTTGTCGGCCTCACCGTAGCCCAGGTTGCACAGGAAGTTGACCTGCCACTTGCCGTCAGGGAAGAAGGCCGCGTTGACCTTGTCGGCATCGAAGCCGCCCATCGGGCCGCAGTCCAGGCCCAGCGCGCGCGCCGCCAGGATGAAGTAGCCGCCTTGCAGCGAGCTGTTCATCAGCGCGTCGCGGGCGATCTTCTCGGCGTTGCCGGCGTACCAGGAACGGGCGTCGGCATGCGGAAACAGCTTGGGCAGCTGGTCGTGGAAGGCGGTGTCGAAGGCGATGATGGCCGTCACCGGCGCCGAACGGGTCTTGTCGACGTTGCCGGCCGACACGCAGTCCACCAGGCGCGCCTTCTCGGCAGCGCTCTTGACAAACACGATGCGCGCCGGGCTGCTGTTGGCAGCGGTCGGGCCGAACTTCATCGCTTCATAGATCTGGTGCAGCACGGCGTCGTCCACGTGGCGGTCCTGCCACACGTTGTGCGTGCGGGCTTCGGTGAACAGCTGCGCCAGCGCGGCGTTGTCGATCTGGGACATGCGCTTCTTTCCTGTACGAGATTTAAGAGAAGGCGCGATTGTACCCAACGCCTTGTGCGCCCCACGACAGCGCCTTTGAGCAACCCGTTCAATTCCCTTGCATATCGGCGCGGGCCGGCGCCGGCGCACTGCCCCGGCGGGTCAGCCACAGCACGCCGGCCAGGATCAGCCCGCCGCCCACGGCCTGCGCCGCGCCGATATGCTCGCCCAGCAGCAGCGCCGCCAGCAGCACCGTGACCACCGGCTCCAGCGTCGACAGCATCGACGCCTGCGCCGCGCCCAGCCGCTGCAGGCCGGCGAAGAAGGTCAGGATCGCCAGCACCGTCGACAACAGCGCGATGGCTGCCAGCGCCAGCCAGCCGCCGGCAGTGGCCGGGAACTGCGGCGGCGCGCCCGCCCCCATCCGCAGCAGGCCGACGGCGCCGTAGACCAGCGCCGCCGCGGTGCAGATCACCGTGGTGGTGGCGATCGGGTTGACGCCGGCAGTCACGCGCGCGCCGACGATGATATAGACCGAATAGATCACCGCCGCCGCCAGCCCCAGCGCGATCCCCAGCGGTGAGCCCTCGCCGCCGCCGACGGTCAGGCCGGCGCCCACCGAACACAACACCAGCGCGATCACCGCGGCAGTGGTCAGCCGCTCCTTCAGGAAGACCGCCGCCAGGATCGTCACGAACAGCGGATACAGGTACAGCAACAGCGCCACCAGGCTGGCCTGCGCATGGTTGAGCGCGCTGAAGAAGCAGAACGACTGGCCGACATAGCCGATGCCGCCCATCGCCGCCAGCGCCAGCACGCGGCGCCACGGCGGCAAGGCGATGCCGCGCGTGCGCATCACCCAGGCCAATGCCGCGGCGGCCAGCATGAAGCGCACCAGCAGCAGCCCGTAGACATCCGCGCCGGCCGCGTAGGCAAAGCGCGCGAAGATCGCCATGGCGCCAAAGGCGCTGGCCGACAGCGCGATCAGCAGCACGCCGGCCAGCTTGTCGCGGGCGTGGTCCGGGGCGGTTTGGGCGGAAGCGGTCATCGAGCGGGCGGAAAGTCGGCGATCCCGCATTCTACTTGGCGCCGCTTGCAACAAGCGGCGCCGCCAGCGCGGGCCGCGGCCCTCGTTTACAATGTCGCCACCATGTTTAATCCCTCCCGAGAAGAAGTCCGCCGGTTCTTCTGCGATGCCTGGCAGAAGCAGCTCACAGGCGGCGTGCTGACCCCGCTGGAAGCCATCGCAATCGACTGGATCGGCGAGCACCCCGAGTACCACGGCCTGCTGCGCGACAGTGAAGGTGCGCTGTCGCAGGACTACACTCCCGAGCAAGGCCAGACCAACCCCTTCCTGCACCTGTCGATGCACCTGTCGATCTCCGAGCAGGTCTCGGTCGACCAGCCGCGCGGCATTCGCCAGGCCTATGAGGCGCTGGCGCGCCGGCTGGATTCCCCGCACGAAGCCCAGCACCAGGTGATGGAATGCCTGGGCGAAATGCTGTGGCAGGCACAACGCACCGGCCAGCCGCCCGACGGCGACCACTACGTCGATTGCGTGAAGCGCCGCGCCAACCGCTAAGTCCGGTACGCGAGACGCATCAAGTGCTGCGTACAATTCGTCACAACCCTCCGATGGGTGCGTGGTAGGCTTTGGGGTCCGCATTTCCCTAGCCGCGTTGCCGTCATATGGCGGCGCGGTGCCCGCAAACCATGCCCCGTATTGCCCTCCCCCGCCGGCGCCGGCTCGCGCCCGCCGGCCGCGCCGTTGCCCCGCTCTGCCTGTCGCTGATGCTGGCCTGGCCGCTGGCCGGCCACGCCGGGGTGGCGCTGCTGCAGCCGCCGCGCGTGATCGACGGCAACCAGCCGCTGACGCTGACGCTGGTGGTCAGCGCCGACGACGCCACGCGCCGCTACCGGATTCCCGACACGCTCGAAGTGACCGCCTCGGGCGACCTGCAGGCGCCGGTGCGGCTGGTGCTGTGGCGCGAAGTCTCGGGCCCGGCCGTGGTCAACCTGCGCCGCGGTGAGCACCGCGCGATCCGCTACACGGTGGCGCTGCCCCCGGCCCTGCGCGGCCAGGTGCGGCTGGATGCCACCGGCATCGACGCCGCTCCGGTACTGGTGACGCTGAACCGCCTGCCGCAGCCCGGCGAACCCGCCACCGCCGCTCCACCGGTCGCCGGCAAGGCACCGGCAGCGAACGGCACCGAGCCGGCCACCGACGCCACAGAGCCGGCGACCGCTACCGCAGCCGTGCCGGTCTCCCCGGTCACCACGGCGGGCGCCGCCGCACCCGCGCCGGCCGACCTGCGCGACAGCGCCCGGCTGTCGTTCCATGACCCGATGTATTTCATGGTCGGCGCGCATGACGGCGCCAACGCCAAGTTCCAGCTGAGTTTCAAGTACCGCCTGTTTCAGGGCGAGGACCCGGCGTCGAAGCGCCTGTTCGACAACCTGTACGTGGGCTACACGCAGTTTTCGCTGTGGGACCTGTCCGAGCAGTCCAAGCCGTTCCGCGACACCAACTACCGGCCCAGCCTGTTCTATTACCTGTCGGATACCGGCGTGCGCAACAACGTCATCAGCCGGCTGTCGCTGGCGGCCGGCCTGGAGCATGAATCCAATGGCCGCAGCGGCGACGAATCGCGCAGCATCAATACGGTCTTCGTCAAGCCGACCTTCTACTTCGGCGACCAGAACGACTGGCACTGGCGCGTCGCGCCCAAGCTCTATGCCTATGTGGAAAAGGGCGACAACCCCGACATCGCCCACTACCGCGGCTTCATGGACCTGGGCATTGCCTACGGGCGCCCGGACTCATGGGAGTTCTCCGCCACGCTGCGCAAGGGCACGCGCAAGTGGTACGGCAGCGTCGACGCCCAGCTGACCTACCCGATGGCGCGGCTGATCCCCGGCACCGCGGGCTACCTGATGGCGGGCTACTTCGTCGGCTATGGCGAGAGCCTGCTGGACTACAACCACAAGCTGCCGTGGCAGTTCCGCATCGGCTACGCGCTGTCCCGCTGAACCCGCTGAACGGCCAGACCGCTCAGCCGGCCAGCGGCTTGCCGCTGGCCTTGAGCCGCGCATTGGCCACCGCGGCGGCAAACTGGCCGTGGCCATGCCAGCCAGTGGCGCAGCCCAGTTTCTTGCCGTTCTGAAAGAACATGAACACCGGGATGCCATGCAGGCCAAAGCGCCGGCCCAGCCCGGGATGCGCGTAGACGTTGGCATGCAGCCAGTGCAGCGCCAGCGCGCGGACCGGTTCGGGGTTGGCCAGCATGGCCTTCTTGGCCATCTCGCAGTTGAAGCAGTCCACCCCCCAGAAGAACACGCACACCAGCGCGTCGCCGGCCCCGGCTATGGCGGCGTCGATGATGCCGTCATCGACCTCGCGCATGCCGAACGCCTCGAAGGCGCGGTGGTCGAGGTGGGGGGCCGGGGACGACTGCGCCGAGCCGGCGCCTGGTTCAGTGGTCATGCTCGCTCCAGAATGACAAACGCCCGGGCCAGCCGGCACCGGGCGTCAGGTCGCAATCCAGGATGGCACGCCGCCGTCCCGGGCCGGCTTACTTCGGTGCCGCCACCGTCACCAGCGCCGGCCGCAGCACGCGCTCGGCAATGGTGTAGCCGCGCTGGAGCACGGTCACCACGGTATTGGGTTCCTGGTCCGCCGGCACCATCGAGATGGCCTGGTGGCGGTGCGGGTCGAATTTCTCGCCCACCGGGTTGAGTTCAACGATCTTGCCGCGCTCAAAGGCGGCCGCCAGCTGGCGCGCGGTCAGTTCGACGCCTTCGCGCAGCTTGGCGATATCGCCCGAGCCGTCGGCCAGCGCGGCCTGCAGGCTGTCCATCACCGGCAGCAGGTTGTCGGCGAAGTTCTCGATGGCGAACTTGTGCGCCTTGGCGACATCGTCCTGCGCCCGGCGGCGGATGTTCTCGCCTTCGGCAACGGCGCGCATATACAGGTCGTAATGCTCGCGCGCCTTGGCTTCCAGGGCGGCCAGCTGGGCCGCCACGTCATCCACGGCAGCGGTTTCCGGCGCACCGGTTTCCTGGCTGGCGTTGGCCGCCTCTTCGCCCGCGGGCGTAGGCGTCTGGGTGGTTGGCGTCTGCTTCTGTTCTTCCATGTCGATCCGTATCAATGCATTGTCGCGGCCCGCCGTGGGCCTGGCCGCGGGTGGTAAATCGGCGCGTGTTCCGTGCAGGTGGTGGCAAGGCGCAGGTTTTCAAGAGTGGCGCTGGCGTGACGCGGAAACACACGGTTACAAAGGCCACCCATATGCAATCGACGCCTTATTGCTTTGCTGCATCGCACTCACTAAGATTCTCAGTAAGAAAAATGACAAAAATGTCGGGGGTCCTGGAGATGGTTCAACTTTGTGCCTCTTCCGAAAGGTTGGCCATGCATAAGCTGCCAGTCGTGACGCTCTGCCTTGTGGCCGCCTTGGCGGTCATGACCGTCTTTATCTGCCTTTCCGGCGCATTCACCTCGCGCGATACGGAGTATGGCAGCGGCAAGGCGGTGTTCAAGCACTACATCGTCCCTATCGTCAGTCAGGAAGTCACGCAGGAATAAGCGCCACCTGACCCTGTGCCCACTGCGCGGCGGCACCGGAGCTTCCCGGTGCCGCCGCGTTGTCATTTCAGCTCTTTAGGTGGTCGATGCGGCGCCGGTCCCGCTTGGTCGGGCGCCCCTGGATCTGCGCGGACGGCTCCGGCTGCAGGCGCCGGCGTTCGGCATCGGCCAGCCGGCGGGACTGGCTTTCGGCACTTTCCTCGTACAGCGTCTGCGCCACCGGCGCCGGCCCGCGCGCCGGGGCGATGCCCATCACCACCAGTTCCCAGCGCTGCTGGTGCGCTTCCAGCACCACCATGTCGCCGGGCTTCACCTCGCGCGAGTTCTTGCATGGCTGGCCGTTCACGGTCACCTTGCCGCGCTCCACCGCTTCGGCCGCCAGCGAGCGCGTCTTGAAGAAGCGCGCGCACCACAGCCATTTGTCAATGCGCTGGCGCGCATCCGGCGCAAAGTCGACATTCATGCCGCCGCTCCCCGGGTCTGGGCGCGCGTGCGCCGTGCTTCCAGTTCGTGCGGATGCGGCGTGGCCAGCGGCCAGCCCTGCAGGTGCTGCAGCGCGATCTCGGCCATGGCCGCGACCCACGGATCGGCATCATTCAGGCACGGGATGAAGTGGAAATCCTTGCCGCCCGCGACCTTGAACTCGGTCTGCCCTTCCATGGCGATTTCCTCCAGGGTCTCGATGCAGTCGGCCGGAAAGCCCGGGCAGAAGACGTCGACCCGGCCCGCGCCGACCTTGCCCAGCTCGGCCAGCGTCGGCGCGGTGTACGGCTGCAGCCATTCCGCCTTGCCAAAACGGGACTGGAACGTCACCTGATACTGGCCCGGCTGCAGGCCCAGCGCCTCGCCCAGCAGCCGGCCGGTCTTCAGGCATTCGCAGTGATAGGGGTCGCCCAGCTCCAGCGTGCGCCGCGGCACGCCGTGGAACGACAGGATCAGCTTGTCGCCGCGGGCAAAGTCCGGCATGCCGTGCCGCGCCCAATAGGCGCCGACCTGCTGGTGCAGCGCCGAGATATAGGCCGGGTGGTCATGGAAATGCTTGACCAGCCGCAGCTCGGGCTGGTTGCGCCACTGGCCCAGCACCCGGAACACCTCGTCGAAGGCCGTGGCCGTGGTGGTGCCCGAGTACTGCGGATACATCGGCAGCACCAGCACCTGCTCGCAGCCCTGCCGGCGCAGCGCCTCCAGCACCGAGGCGATCGACGGGTTGCCGTAGCGCATTGCGCACGCGACCGTCACTTCATGGCCATGCTGGTTCAGCAGCCGCTGCAGCGCATGGGCCTGGCGCTCGCTGTAGACCAGCAGCGGCGAGCCCGTCATATGGGCCTCGCGCAGCCAGATCGATTCATACTTCAGCGCCGAGGCGCGCGATCGCAGCGGCAGGATCACCCCATGCAACAGCGGCAGCCAGGCCACGCGCGGGATCTCGACCACGCGCGGGTCGGACAGGAATTCCTTCAGGTAGCGCCCCACCTCCTTGGGCGTGGGTGCGTCCGGGGTGCCCAGGTTGACCAGCAGGATCGCCGTGCGCGGCGCGTGGCCGTGCTGGTAGGCCGGTTCGGGAGAAAACGTCATGTCGCTTCCGGGTTGGCACGGTGCCGGGATGGCGCCGGTGCGGCGCACCGGCGATTGCCGCGCTCGGTAGGAATGGAACTGCTTGTCAGACCAGCCAGTCTTTGCACTAGTTCTGGCTCAGGGCGCTGGACAGCAAGCGCGCGGTGATGTCGACGATGGGGATCACGCGCTCATACGCCATGCGCGTGGGGCCGATCACGCCAAGCGTGCCGACGATCTGGCCGTCAACCTCGTACGGGGCGGTGATGACCGCCATGTCTTCGATCGGCACCAGCCGGCTTTCGCCGCCGATAAAGATCTGCACGCCCTGCGCATGGCTGGACACGTCCAGCAGCTGCAACAGGCTGGTCTTGTGCTCAAACACGTCGAACAGGCGCCGCAGCTTGTCCATGCTGGAGGCCAGGTCTTCCACTTCCAGCAGCTTGCGCTCGCCGCTGATAAAGACGTGGTCGTCGTCCTCGTCCTCGGCGACGCTGCCGGCCTCGACCGCGGCCTGCATCAGCTGCGACATGTCGCGGCGCAGGTCCTGCAGTTCCACCCGCAGGTGGCCGCGCACCGTGTCGAAGCTCATGCCGGCATAGTGCGAGTTGAAGAAGTTGGCCGCCTCGATCAGCTGGGCCGGCGTGTATGACAGCTCGGTCTGGATGATGCGGTTCTGCACGTCGCCCTCGGGGCTGACGATGATCAGCAGGATGCGCTTGTCCGACAGCCGCATGAATTCGATCTGCCGGAACGCCTGCGCGCGGCGCGGCGTCATCACCACGCCGGCGAAGTGCGACAGGTTGGACAGCGTGCGCGCCGCCGCCGTGATCATGCGCTGCGGCCCCAGTTGCTGGCCGCCGAGCTGGTCCTGGATCTGGCCGGTCAGCTCGGCCAGGTCGGCGTTGCGCTCCAGCGGCTTGGCCGTCAGCATCGAATCGACGAACAGCCGGTAGCCGCGCGGGGTCGGGATACGGCCGGCCGAGGTGTGCGGGCTGGCAATAAAGCCCATTTCCTCCAGATCGGACATCACATTGCGAATCGTCGCAGGCGACAGGTCCAGCCCCGAGTACTTCGACAGGGTGCGGGAACCGACCGGCTGCCCTTCGGCAATATAGCGCTCGATCAGGGTCTTGAGCAGCGTTTTGGAGCGTTCATCCATGATGCCCCGATTTTACGCAAGTTTTGGACCTTCTGGCGGGCGGCCCGGGCCGCCCGCCCGCGCCTGCTGACAACCGTCATGGCGGTATGGTCTAATCCACGCATGTCCGCCCCCCCGAAAGCCAGCGCCGTGCGCACTTCGTTCAAGACCGTCGCCCTGGTGGGCCGGTACTCCACTGCCGGCATCGAAGGGCCGCTGGAGGAGATCGCCTCTTATATCCTGCGCAACGGGCAGGACGTGGTGTTCGAGCGCGAAACCGCGCTGGCCACCGGGCTAACCGGCTACCCTGCCCTGTCCGCCGAGGAGATCGGCCGGCAGGCCGACGTGGCCGTGGTGCTGGGCGGCGACGGCACGCTGCTGGGCATCGCCCGCCAGCTGGCCGGCTACGACGTGCCGCTGATCGGCGTCAACCACGGGCGGCTGGGCTTCATGACCGACATCGCGCTGGAAGACGCGCACACCGTGCTGCCCGACATGCTCGACGGCCGGTACGAGGCCGAGACCCGCCTGCTGCTGGAATCGCGCGTGGTGCGCGACGACATGGACATCTTCTCCGCGCTGGCCCTGAACGACGTGGTGGTGAACCGCTCGGGCATCTCCGGCATGGTCGAGCTGGCGGTGTCGGTGGACGGCCATTTCATGTACAACCAGCGCTCGGACGGGCTGATCGTGTCGACCACCACCGGGTCCACCGCCTACGCGCTGTCCGCCGGCGGCCCGATCCTGCATCCGACGCTGTCGGGCGTGGTGCTGGTGCCGATCGCCCCGCACGCGCTGTCCAACCGCCCGATCGTGCTGCCGCACGACGCCGAGGTCACCATCGAGGTGGCCAGCGCGCGCGACGCCAGCGTCAACTTCGACATGCAGTCGCTGACCTCGCTGCTGCCGGGCGACCGCATCGTGGTGCGGCGCTCCGAAAAATCCATCAACCTGCTGCACCCGGTCGGCTACAACTACTACGCCACGCTGCGCAAGAAGCTGCACTGGCACGAGTATCCTTCCGAAGACAATCGCCTCTGAGCCAGTATCAAGCCGCCCCTCAAGCCTGAGCCCGAACCCATCGGACCGACTACCTTCCACGCCACGATGCTGCGCAGCCTGTCCATCCGCGATTTCGTCATCGTCGATACGCTCGACCTGGACTTCACCACTGGCTTCACCGTCTTCACCGGCGAGACCGGCGCCGGCAAATCCATCCTGATCGATGCCCTGGCGCTGGTGCTGGGCGAACGCGCCGATGCCGGCGTGGTGCGCGAAGGCGCCCCGCGCGCCAGCGTCAGCGCCACCTTCTCGACCCACCCGGCACTGGATGCCTGGCTGGCCGAGCGCGAGCTCAACAGCGAAGCGGAAGACGGCGTGCATACCGTGCTGCTGCGCCGCACGGTCGATGCCGGCGGCCGCAGCAAGGCCTTTATTAACGGCGCCGCCGCCACCCTGGCGCAGCTGCGCGAAGTCGGCGACCAGCTGGTCGACATCCACGGCCAGCACGCGCACCAGCTGCTGCTGCGCCCCGACGCGCAGCGGCTGCTGTTCGACGCCCACGCCGGCCTCACCCAGCAGGCCGGCGCCGTGGCCGAGGCCTGGCGCGCCTGGCGTGCCTGCGTGCGCCAGCGCGAGGCGGTAGAACACCAGTCGCGCGAGATGCAGCTCGAACGAGAACGGCTGGAATGGCAGGTCGGCGAACTGGACAAGCTCAACCCGCAGCCGGGCGAATGGGAAGAGATCCAGTCCGAGTACAACCGGCTGTCGCATGCCGCCGGCCTGATCGACGGCAGCCGCGCCGCGCTCGACGCACTGTCCGAGGCCGACGGCTCGGTGCTGTCGGCGCTGAATACCATCGTGCACAAGCTGCAGCAGCTTGCCGATGTCGATCCCGCGCTGCGCGACGTGCTGGCCGCGCTCGAGCCTGCGCAGATGCAGGCCGAGGAAGCCGCGCACTCGCTCATGCGCTATGTCGACCGGCTCGAACTCGATCCCGAGCGGCTGCAGGCCGTGGACGAACGCATGCAGGCGCTGCACGCCACCGCGCGCAAGTACCGCCTGCCGCCCGAGCAACTGCCCGACGAGCTGGTGGCCCGCCGCCAGCAGCTGGACGACCTGCAGGCCGCGCAGGACCTGAACAAGGTGATGGCGCGCGAGGCCGCGGCCAAGGCCGCCTACCTGACCCTGGCACAGCATCTCAGCCACGCCCGCAAGCAGGCCGCGCAGGCGCTGTCCGCCGCGGTCACCGACGCCATGCAGGGCCTGTCGATGGCCGGCGGCAGCTTTGTCGCCGCACTCAATGCGCTCGACGAAGGCCAGAGCCATGGACTGGAGCAGGTCGAATTCCTGGTCGCCGGCCATGCCGGCGTGAGCCCGCGGCCACTGGCCCGGGTGGCCTCGGGCGGCGAACTGGCGCGTATCAGCCTGGCGATCTCGGTGATCACCAGCGAGGCCTCGCCCACGCCCACGCTGATCTTCGACGAGGTCGATACCGGCATCGGCGGTGCGGTGGCCGAAGTGGTCGGCCGGCGCCTGCAGGAGCTCGGCCGCGCGCGCCAGGTGCTGTGCGTGACGCACCTGCCGCAAGTGGCGGCGCAGGCCGGCACCCACCTGCTGGTCAGCAAGGAAACCACCGATGCAGGCGACGGCTCGGTCACACGCTCGCGCATCCGGGTGCTGGACCCCGCCGGGCGCGTGGTCGAGACCGCCCGCATGCTGGGCGGCGCCACTGTCACCGCCACCACGCTGCAACATGCGGAAGAAATGCTGGCGCAAGGCATGGCCGGCGGCCAGGGCAGCCAGCCCGCACGCGGCACGGGCGGCAAGGATGGCCGGCGCAGCCGCCGCGCCGCCGGCTGAAAGCCGCCCCCGCACGTGCGCCAATCCATATACTGACAGGAGCTTCACCATGACCCGCCAAGCGCAAGCCGGCCTCCGGCAACGCCCGCGCGCATCGCTGCGCGCCGTGCTGGCCATCGCCACCGCCGCATCGGCCGCACTGCTGGCGCTGTCCGCCTGCCAGGCCCAGCCTAAGTCCTCGGCCCCGCCGCCGGGCAGCATCAGCGACGACCGTTCCCTGGGCGACATCATGGTGCGCTTCAAGCCGCCCGCGGTGAACCTGTCGGAGGACGCCGGCAAGCTGCTGGCCGAGATCAAGGGCCCGATCCGCTACGTGGTCAAGCGCCCGATGTCCGGCGGCGTCTGGCTGGTCACCGCGATCTCGCCGTCGGCGGATGCCACCCTCGACCAGGCGGTCGAGACCCTGCGCGCCACGCCCCGCATCGAGACCGCCGAGCCCGACCGCGTGCTCAAGCCCAACCGCAACATTCCCACCAGCCGCGACATGCCGCAGAGCTGAGCCCGGATGCACGACAGGACTTAAGCCTTCGGTTGCCCTTGCGCAACCACGCTGGATCGTATTCGCTACATAACAAGCCCCTCGCGCGCTACGCCCCAGGAGGAATACATGCCGCAACCCGCGCAGTCCGACTTCCGTAGCAGCCCCGTGACCCGCCGTTGGCGGGCCATTGTCTTCGCCGCCGCTGTGTGCGGCGTGATGCCGGCCAGCGCGGCACTGGCTGCCGGCGCCCATGCCGCACCCGCCTACACTGGCCAGATCATCGTGCGCTGGCGTGACGGCGCCAAGGGCACCGCCAGCGATGGCAGCAGCAAGACGCCTGCAGCCGCGGCGGATGCGCTCAAGCAGCTGAGCGAGCGCACCGGCATTGCCGTCACGGCGCGCCGCGCCATGGGCGGCAACCTGCACCTGCTGCAGGTGCCCGACGCACTCGCTGCCGACCCGGAAGCCGCGGCGGCCCGGCTGCGCCAGGACCCACGCATCGCCGATGCCGTGCCCGACCGCTGGCTGAAGCTGCACGACACCGTGCCCAACGATCCCGAGTTCATCTCGCGCCAGCCTTACCTGATGGGTACCGGCACGGCGGTGGGCGGCGTCAACCTGCCGCGCGCGTGGGACCGCAGCCGCGGCAGCAGCGGCGTGGTGATCGCGGTGGTGGACACCGGCATCCTGCCGCACCCCGACCTGGCGGCGCGCGTGTTGCCGGGCTACGACTTCATCAGCAGCAGCACCATTTCCAATGACGGCGACGGCCGCGACGCCGATGCCACCGACGCCGGCGACAATGTCCCGGCCAACTTCACCTGCCCGGGCAGTTCAACGCCCACGCAGACGGCGACCAACAACAGCTGGCACGGCACGCGCGTGGCGAGCGTGCTGGGCGCGCAGACCAACAATGCGCAGGACATCGCGGGCGTCGACTGGAACGCGCGCATCCTGCCCGTGCGCGTCTCGGGCCGCTGCGGCGCGCTGCTGTCCGATACCGTCGACGCCATGCGCTGGGCCGGCGGCTTGTCGGTACCCAACGTGCCGGCCAATGCGACGCCGGCGCGCGTGGTCAATATCAGCCTCGGCGGCGGCACCTGCAGCAGCATTGAGCAACAGGCCGTCAACGACCTGAACGCGCGCGGCGTGGTGGTGGTGGCCGCCGCCGGCAATGAGCGCGGCGCGGTGGAAGCGCCGGGCGACTGCAGCGGCGTGATCGCGGTCACGGCGCATGCCAACGACGGCGAGAATGCCAGCTATGCCAACGTCGGCCCGCAGGTCGCGATCAGCGCGCCGGGCGGCGGATGCGGCAACTCGCAGGTAGTCAATGGGCAGTGCACGACCACGCCCTCGGTCATTCGCACCTTGAACAACGATGGCAAGACTGGCCTTGGCAACTATGTCGTGACGTCATCCGCGGGCACCAGCTTCGCCGCGCCGATGGTTTCGGGCGTGGTGGCCATGATGTTCGCGGTCAATGGTTCGCTGACTCCGGCCCAGGTCACCGCAGCGCTGAAGGCTTCGGCACGCCCGCATCCGTCCGGCACCTATTGCACCACCAATCCGGGCGTCTGCGGCGCCGGCCTGCTCGATGCCGACGGCGCACTGGCGGCCGCGGCGGGCACACCACCGGCGCAGGCTGCGCCGGCACCGGGCAATGGTGGTGGCGGTGGCGGCGGCGCCATTGCGCCCTGGACCGCGATACTGCTGGCGCTGTCCGGCCTGCTGGCCTTCGCGCTGCGGCGTCGCCTGTAACCCCGGCGCCCGGCCGGCTCAGGCGTCGTCGCCGCGGGCCGGGCGACGCGCCAGCCACCACTCCTGCAAGACCCAGCACAGCAGGCCGGCCACGGCGCCGGCCGCGTGCGCGAGGCGCACCACGCCAAATCCCCAGGCCGGTTCGAACACCACCGGCGCCAGCCACGACTGTTCCACCCAGACCTTGGCCAGCACGCCCAGGCATAGCAGCACGCCGGTGACGCGCGCCAGGCCCGATGCCCGCAACAGCGCGAGCGCGCCCCACAGGGCCAGCCCGTGCAAGGCGCCGGAGAGCCCGCCATACCATGCAATCGCCGGCGCGCGCAGCAGCACCACCTGCACGCCGATGCCGCAGGCAACCAGCACCAGCAACAGGGTGTGCGCACGCGCCGCGCGCGCGGCGATGGCCAGCACGCCGGTGGCCGCCAGCGCGTCGGCCAGCCAGTGGTGTCCATCCAGGTGCACCCACATGGCGGTGGCCAGGCGCCACCACTGGCCGTCCAGCCGCACGGCATCGCGCAGGTAGAGGCCATGCGCATGCCACCATGGCATGAAGGTGAACCAGGCCGACAGCGCCCACACCAGCGCGATCGCCGCCAGCAACCCCGGCCACGATGCCCCGGCCGGTGCCGGCGGAACTGCCGCGTCAGGCCTCACCGAACACGGCCTGCCACAGCGCGCGCACCTGTCCGGTCTGCTGCGCCACCGACGCGGGCGCGACGCGCGCATGCGCCTGCCCCTCGAGCCGCAGCTGGTGCTGGCGCGCGCGGAACAGCCGGTAGGCATCGCCCACCGCCAGTGCCAGCGTCGCGTCGATCAGGCCCAGCTCGCCCGCTTCGCGCAGCAGCGCGATATTGCCCGCATTGCGCGTGAGCTGCGGGTGCGCCCGGCTGTGCAGCAGCACCAGGTACTGCACCGTGAATTCGATATCGACCATGCCGCCGCGATCGTGCTTCAGGTCGAACAGGTCGGTCGGGTTGGGATGGCCTTCGGCGACCTTGCGGCGCATCTGCACGATCTCGTCGCGCAGCGCGGCGGCATCGCGTTCCTGGCACAGCACCTCGCCGCGCAGCGCCTCGAAGCGGTCACCGATGGCGGCGTCGCCGGCGCAGAAGCGCGCGCGCGTCAGCGCCTGGTGTTCCCACACCCAGGCGGTGTTGTCGCCTTCGCGCAGCTGGTAGCGGCGGAACGCCTCGAAACTGGTCACCAGCAGGCCGGCCGCGCCGTTGGGGCGCAGCCGCGTGTCGACGTCGAACAGCGCACCGGCGGCGGTATGGCTGGTCAGCCAGGTAATCAGCCGGCGCGCATAGGCGGCGTAGACGTCGGGCGCGCGCTCATGGTCGTCGTCGTACAGGAAGATGATGTCCAGGTCCGAGGCATAGCCCAGTTCCTTGCCGCCCAGCCGGCCGTAGGCGATCACCGCGAAGCGCGGCGTGTCGCGGTGGCGCGTGGCCAGCTGGCGCCAGACCGTTGCCAGCGTGGCCTCGAGCATGGCATCGGCCAGGTCGGACAGGCGGTCGGCCACCTGCTCCACCGTCAGCATGCCCTGCAGGTCCTGCAGCAGCACTCGGAAGGTCTCGACATGATGCTCGCGCCGCAGGATGTCCATCTGCTGCTCGATCTGGCCTTCGGCGGCCAGCAGCCGTTCATGCAGGCGCTTGCGGAAGGCGGCCCAGTCGGGCGCGCCGGCCAGCGCATCGCTGTCGAGCAGTTCGTCCAGCAGCTGCGGGTGCCGCGTCAGGTAGGCCGCGGCCCAGCGCGAGGCATGCAGCGTCTGCGCGACGCGGTCCATCGCCTGCGGATACTCGGACAGCAACGACAGGTAGGAGGCGCGGCGGCTGATCGCCTCGAGGAAGTCGATAAAGCGCGCGATGGTGCTGTCGGCGTCGTCCTGGCGCGCGGCCAGGTCCAGCGCGCGGTTCACCAGCTGATCGAAGCGCGCGCGGCTGGACTCGGACAGCGCGCGGTAGCGCAGCGACGAGGCGATCGCGCGCAGCCGGTCCAGCAGCCCGTTGCAGTCGGTGAAGCCGGCGGCCTGCAGGCGCTGACAGGGCGCGGCGTCATCGTCGCAGGCCGCGTCGTCCTGCTTCTGTTCCAGGTTGTCCTGCGCTTGCGCGGCGTTGTCGTCGAACACGATGCCCGGCCACAGCGCTTCGCACGGGGCGGCATCGGGATCCGAGAAGGTGGCTTCGAACTGCTGCGCCACCGGCTCCTGCAGCGCCGCGAGGCGCGCCAGCAGTTCCTGCCAGTCGGCGCAACCCATCATCCGCGCCACCGCCAGTTGTCCGTCGGGCGAAGTCGGAAGGTGGTGGGTCTGGGCGTCGTCGCGGTACTGCAGCCGGTGTTCGAGCTGGCGCAGGAAACGGTAGGCATCGCCGAGCTGCTCGGCCTGGCCGGCGGGCAACAGCCCGCGATCGACCGCCACCGCCAGCACTTCCAGCGTCGGGCGCACGCGCAGCACCGGGTCCTGGCCGCCGCGGATCAGCTGGAACACCTGCGCCATGAATTCGATCTCGCGGATGCCGCCGCGGCCCAGCTTGATATTGAACGAACGCTGGTTGACGCCGTGCCCCGCCAGCCCGCCGCTGCGCTTGGCGGCCTCGCTGCGGATCTGCGCATGCAGCGAGCGGATGGCGGCGATCACGCCATAGTCCAGGTAGCGACGGAACACGAAGGGCGTGGTCAGCCGCGCCAGCAGGCTGGCGGTGCGCTGCGCGTGCGGCGTGTCGAGCGCCGACACCACGCGGCCCTTGATCCAGGCATAGCGCTCCCACTCGCGCCCCTGCACCACCAGGTATTCCTCCAGCATGCCCAGGCTGCACGCGAGCGGGCCGGCATCGCCGTTGGGGCGCAGCCGCATGTCGACGCGGAACACATAGCCATCGGCGGTCACCTCGGCCAGCAGGTTGATCAGGCGGCGGCCGAGACGAATGAAGTACTCGTGGTTGGACAGGCTGCGCGAGCCGCCCTGGGTCTCGCCGTCCTCGTCATAGAGAAAGATCAGGTCGATGTCGGACGAGACATTGAGCTCGCGCCCGCCCAGCTTGCCCATGCCCACCACCACCAGCTCCTGCACCTCGCCGCTTTGGGCGCCGACCGGGCGCCCGAAGGTGGCGGCCAGGTCGTCGCCCAGCATCGCCAGGCCATGCTGGATCGCCAGCTCGGCCAGGTCGGTCATGGCGCCGGTGACCTCGCCCAGCGTGGCCAGGCCGCGCAAATCGCGCTCGATCACCGCGCACATCACTTCGGCGCGCAGACGGCGCAGGGTGCGTTTGGCGGATTCCTCGGCATCGGCCGAGGGCTCGTGCAGCGCCTGCAGCCGCGCCTGCATCCAGGCGCGCGTCAGCGGCTGGGCGGCCGCGGCGGCCAGGACGGCCGGCAAATCCGGCCGGGCCTGCAGCACGCGGCGCGCGTAGTGCGAATACGCAGCCGAGTACAATACGTGGCCGCCCGCTTGGCCAACCCCGTCAGCCGGCTGCAGCGCCTGCGCCGCGGTGATGGCAAAGGCGCCGGCAGCCATGGTGCCGGGGCCCGGCCCTGGCTGCGCATTCGCTGGATTGGCCGGATCCGGTGTGGCGCGCGCGCCATGTTGGTCAGCAGCGTCGCCAGCGGCGGAACTCGTCGGTTCAGAGGCAGTCATTCCAGTATTTGAAATGCGAGAAAAGGTGCGGCCCGTGGTTCGCCCCGCGGTTCACCCGATGCTCGCGTCCTGTTGTCCGCGCAGCGGGCGCGCCATCGTCGCTATTGTCGCGTTGGGTGCGCGCAGCTTGCGCGTTCTTGTTTCAGCCGGCCGGGCACCAGATTGGAGAGCGGCTAGTATTGTCGGATAATCTGCGCATGTCCAGCCGCGCCCCACCACCCGCTGATGGTTCCCCCCCCAATTGCGGCGCGGGCGGGCCGGAGGCCGCCTCCACCCTGGCCCCGCCACACGCCGTGAATCCCCCGGCCAACGATGCCGCCAGCGCCCGGCGCAGCGGTTCCGCCCGCGCACGCGCGGGCACGTTCCTGCGCGCCTGCGCGCGCGGCGTGGCGGCAGCCGTGCGCCACCCGTTCTGGCGCGGGCTGGGCCGCGCGCTGGTGCGGCTGGCACTGGTGCTGGCCGCGCTGGCGCTGGTGGCGGGCCTGCTGATCCGCTTCGTGCTGTGGCCACAGGCATCCACCGCGCGCCAGTGGCTGGAAGAGCGCGGCTCGGTGGCGCTCTCGGCCAAGGTCAGCATCGGCGCGCTCGATACCTACTGGGACGGCTGGCACCCAGCCTTCCGCGCCCGCGGCCTGCGCGCCGTGGACCCCGAACGGCGCGTGCTGCTTGCGGCCGCCACGCTCGACGGCAAGCTGTCGTGGCGTTCGCTGTTCAGTATGAACCTGCAGTTCGTCAGCCTAGGCGCGACCAGCACCGACATCCTGGTGCGGCGCACGCCCGAGGGCAGGCTGCTGGTGGGCGGCATGGTGGTGGACGCGACCGGCGGCCAGCAGGACGACGACCGCTTCCTGGGCTGGCTGATGTCGCAGGGGCGCGTGGCGCTGTCCGACGGCAAGCTGCGCTGGCTGGACGAAAAGGCAGGCCTGCCGCAGCTCGATATCGGCGAGATCCGCCTCGATACCCGCCGCGATGGCGTGCGCCATACGCTGGAACTGGAAGCGCGCTCGCCGGCGCTGGGGCCGAGCCCCCTGGTAGTGCAGTCCACCTTCCGCAACGACTACCTGCACAGCGCCGGCAACTGGCGCTACTGGACCGGGCAGGCCAGCTGGGACCTCGGCCAGCTGCAGTTGCCGGTGCTGCAGCGCTACCTGGCGATGTTCGAGCGCGTCGCCAGCGGCACCTTCAGCACCGACGGCAGCATTGAATTCCGCCAGGGCCGCATCGTGCGCAGCCAGACCCGGCTGCGCGCCAGCGGCGTCGACCTGCAGCTGGCCGGCGCCTCCGCCCCGCTGCGCCTGGCCAATGCGCAGGCCTTCCTGCTGCACCGGACCGAGCGTGACGGCAGCAACCTGCTGACCGTCGACACCCTGCTCTGGCAACCCCTGCCCGCCAGCGACGATGAGGGCACCCCCGCCGACAGCACCTGGCGCGAAGGCATGCGCAAGGTCACCCTCGGCTGGGCCACCGCCAATGACGGCACCCTGCGCAAGTTCTCGCTGAAGGCGCCCACGCTGGACCTGAACACGGTGCGCGCGGTGTCCAGCTCGATGCCGCTGGACACCGCGGTGCTGCGCCGGCTGCGCGCGCTGCAGCCGGCGGGCCACATCGACAACCTGAACGTGACCTGGAGCCGCGATCGCGCCGGCATGCTCGAGCGCGGCGGCGGCAAGCCGCTCTACAGCGTGCAGGGCACGCTGCGCGACGTCTCGGTCAATGGCCAGCCGGCCGTGCCCGCGATGGACGCCAGCGGTCACCCGCGGCTGGGCACGCCCGGCTTCTCGCACCTGTCCGGCACCTTCTCCTTCGATGACCAGCAGGGCAATGCCCGCTTCGAAGGCAATGACGCGGCACTGGTGCTGCCCGGCCTGTTCGAGGAGCCGCGGCTGCCGTTCGACCAGATCGGCGGCGAAGTGCACTGGACCCACACCGGCGGCAAGCTCGCGGTCACGCTGGACGGCGTGCGCTTTGCCAATGCCGATGCGGCCGGCTCGGTGCGCGGCACCTGGCGCGCAGGCGGCGACGGTGTATCCGGCATCGCCAACCTGACCGGTGACATGACCCGCGCCCAGGTGGCGCGCGTGCCGCGTTACCTGCCGCTGAGCATTCCGGCCGGCACCCGGCACTACCTGGCCGGCGCGCTGGCGGGCGGCGAAGCGGCCGGCGTGAGCTTCGTGCTGCGCGGCGACCTGGCGCATTTCCCGTTCCGTGCCCCGCACGAGAAGGCCGGCGAGTTCCGCGTCGAGGTGCCGATCGAACACGTCAGCTACCAGATCGCCCCGCATGAGACCGCGAGCGGCACCACCGCCGGCGTACAGGCGTGGCCCACGTTCACCGACATTGCCGGGCGGGTCGTGTTCGACCGCGGCGGCATGACGTTCCTGGCGAGCCGGGCCACGGTCCAAGATATCCCCGGCGTCACGCTACAGGACGTCAAGGGCCGCATCGACGACCTTGGCCCGCACGGCAAGCTGGTGATCGACGGCGGCGCCAGCGGACCGGTGCAGGGCTTCCTGCGCTACATCAACGCTTCGCCGGTGCGCGAATGGACCGCGCACGTGGCCGATGCGGCGCAGGCCAACGGCAACGGCGAGCTCAGGCTCAAGCTCGACATGCCGCTGGAACACGCCAATGCCGCCAAGGTGGACGGCCGCTTCCGCTTCCCCGGCAACGAAGTCGTGCTCAGCCCGCAGTTGCCGCAACTGGGCCATGCCAACGGCACCATCACGTTCAACGAACACGGTTTCGGGCTGGAGAACATGCGCGCCCGCTTCCTCGGTGGCGAGATCCGGCTCGGCGGCGGCACCCAGCCGGACGGCGCCACGCACGTCACCGCCAGCGGCAGCGTCTCGGCCGCGGGGCTACGCGAGGCTGCCGCGGGCTCGGCGCTGGCGCCGGTGGCCGCGCGGCTCGAAGGCAGCACCAGCTACAGCGCCGTGATCGCCACGCGCGAGCGCCAGCTGCAGGTGCAGCTGAGCTCCGAACTGAATGGCATGGCGAGCGGCCTGCCCGCGCCCCTGGCCAAGGCCGCGGCGCAAGACCTGGCGCTGCGCGTGGACCTGCGCCCGGCCAGCGCCCCGGGCCGCGCCGGCGCCAGCGAACTGGTGGTGCAGCTGGGCCATGCGCTGAACGCGCGCTACCTGCTGCGCCGCGACCAGGGCGGCGGCATCGACGTGCTCGCCGGCGGCATCGGCGTGCAGCAGGCGGCGCCGCTGCCTGCGGCCGGTGTCAGCGCCGCGGCCACCTTCGACCAGCTCGATATCGATGCGTGGCGGGCGGCCTTCGGTGGCGGTGCCGGCACCGCGGGCCCCGCTGAGGCGCCCTCGCCCTTCCTGCCTGGCCGCATTGCGCTGCGCGCGCGAGCGCTGCACGCCATGGGCCGCACGCTGGATGAGGTGGTGCTCGACGCCAACCGCGAGGCCGGTGGCTGGAACGCTAAGATCGACTCGCGCCAGGTGGCCGGCGCGGTGCAGTGGCGTCCGGCCGGGCCCTCGGCCACCGGGTCGCTGCAACTGCGCCTGGCGCGCCTGAACGTGCCCGATGCCAGCGACGAGCACAACGTGGTGGACGCGCTTGCCAGCAGCATCGACGAGCTGCCCGCGATCGACCTGGTGGCCGATCAGTTCATGCTGCGCGGGCATGACTTCGGCAAGCTTGAGGTCAAGGCCCATACCGGCACCAGCGCTGCCGACCCGGTCTGGACCCTGGACAAGCTGCAGATCGAGCAGCCCGGCGCCACCCTGACCGGCAGCGGCAGCTGGCGCGTGCCGCGCCGGCTGCGCGCCGACGCCAATGCCGAGCGCCGCACCCTGTTGTCCTTCACCATCGACGTGCGCGATGCCGGCGCCACGCTGGACCGGCTGGGCCTGGCACACACGCTGAGCGACGGCAAGGGCAAGCTCGAAGGCCGCGTGGCCTGGCGCGGCTCGCCGCTGTCGATCGACTACCCGACGCTGTCGGGCAAGCTGTCGCTGGACCTGGAGAATGGCCAGATCCTGAGCGTGGACCCCGGCGCGGCGCGGCTGCTGGGCGTGCTCAGCCTGCAGGGCCTGCTGCGCTTTGCCACGCTGGACTTCCGCACCCTGTCGGGCCGCGGGCTGGTGTTCGACCGCATTGCCGGCACCGGCACGATCGAGAACGGCGTCGGCACGATCCAGGACTTCGAGCTCAGGAGCCCGCAGATCATGGCCAGCATGAGCGGCACCGCCAACCTGCTGCGCGAGACCCAGGACCTGCGCGTGGAGGTGGTGCCGCGCATCAACGCCACCTCCACCTCGATCGCGGCCGCCTTCATCAACCCGGTGCTGGGCATCGGCACGCTGGCCGCGCAACTGCTGTTTGCCGACGAGTTCTCCAAGGTGTTCACCCAGCACTACCGCATCAGCGGTAGCTGGGCTAACCCGCAGATCGGCAAACTGGAGGACAATAAGGCGCAAGCCCCGACCTTCCAGAACCGCGCCGACCCCGCCTTCCCGCGCTGAGGAAAACAACGCCCGCCCCGCCTATGACTGCACCCGCCGCCCCCGCCCCGTTCCGCGTTGCCGCCATCCAGACCGTGACAGGCACCTCGCTCGATGCCAACCTGGCGCGCGCCGGCGCGCTGATCGCCGAGGCCGCCGCCGGCGGCGCCGCGCTGGTGCTGCTGCCCGAATACTTCTGCATGATGGGCCGCTCCGAATCGGACAAGGTGGCGGTGCGCGAGCATGACGGCGACGGCCCGGTGCAGCAGTTCCTGGCCGATACGGCACGCCGCCACGGCATCTGGCTGGTCGGCGGCACGCTGCCGATGTGGTGCGACGACCCGGCGCGCGTGTACAACACCTCGCTCGCCTTCAACCCGCGCGGCGAGCGCGTGGCGCGCTACGACAAGATCCACCTGTTCGGCTTTACCCGCGGCACTGAAAGCTACGACGAGTCGCGCACCATCCTGGCCGGGCGCACGCCGGTCAGCTTCGATGCGCCCTGCGGCCGGGTGGCGATGTCGGTGTGCTACGACCTGCGCTTCCCCGAGCTTTACCGCGGACTGGCCGCCGGCGACGGCACCAGCTTGATTCTGATGCCGGCCGCCTTCACCTACACCACGGGGCAGGCGCACTGGGAGATCCTGCTGCGCGCCCGCGCCATTGAAAACCAATGCTATGTGCTGGCCGCGGCACAGGGCGGCAAGCATGAGAACGGCCGGCGCACCTGGGGCCATTCGATGCTGGTCGATCCGTGGGGCGAGGTCCTGGCAACGCTGCCTGAAGGCGAAGGCGTGGTCGGCGGCGTGATCGACCCCGCGCGCCTGGCAGAGGTCCGGCAGAACCTGCCGGCACTGCGACACCGGGTGCTGTAGCATGTACGCAACCGCGGGGGCCGCCACCGGCGCCCGCCCAGAGAATTTTTTGCCGCGCCGGCCGCAAGCCGGCGCGTTCCCAGGAAGAAAGGACATCTCATGAACGCCGGCGATCTCGGAATCCGCAACCTGGCCACCGCGCAGCAACTGCTGCTGACACCGTACGGCCTGGACGAGGCTAAGCTCCAGCGCGTGCTGGCCGATATCTTCACGCACAAGGTCGACTATGCCGACCTGTACTTCCAGTACACCCGCAACGAGGCCTGGAGCCTGGAAGAAGGCATCGTCAAGTCGGGCAGCTTCAGCATCGACCAGGGCGTGGGCGTGCGCGCGGTCTCGGGCGACCGCACCGCCTTCGCCTATTCGGACGACATCAGCCTGGCGGCGCTGTCGCAGGCCGCGGCGGCCACGCGCACCATCGGCCGTGCCGGCAGCGGCCGCGTCAAGGTGGCCGGCGAGCTGGCCACGCACGCCGGGCGCAACCTGTACACGCCCAACGACCCGCTCGACTCCATGAGCGCGGCCGAGAAGGTGGCGCTGCTGGAGCGCGTCGAGCGCATGGCGCGCGCCAAGGATCCGCGCGTGGTGCAAGTGATGGCAGGCCTGGCCGGCGAATACGACGTGGTGCTGGTGGCGCGCAGCGACGGCGTGATCGCCGCCGACGTGCGTCCGCTGGTGCGGGTCTCGGTCACGGTGATCGCCGAACACGGCGGGCGCCGCGAGGTCGGCTCTTCCGGCGGCGGCGGCCGCTATGCCTATGGCTACTTCACCGACGAGCTGCTGCAGAAGTATGTGGACGAGGCCGTCTCTTCGGCCCTGGTCAACCTGGACGCGCGCCCGGCCCCGGCCGGCGCGATGACCGTGGTGCTGGGCCCGGGCTGGCCTGGCGTGCTGCTGCATGAAGCCGTCGGCCACGGCCTGGAGGGCGACTTCAACCGCAAGGGCTCGTCGGCCTTTGCCGGCCGCATGGGCGAACGCGTCGCGGCCAAGGGCGTGACCGTGGTCGACGACGGCACGCTGGCCAACCGCCGCGGCTCGCTCAACCTGGACGACGAAGGCAACCCGACCCAGTGCACCACGCTGATCGAGGACGGCATCCTGCGCGGCTATATCCAGGACACGCTCAACGCGCGCCTGATGAAGATGCCGGTCACCGGCAACGCGCGCCGCGAAAGCTATGCCGCGCTGCCGATGCCGCGCATGACCAACACCTACATGCTCAACGGCGACAGGGATCCGCAGGAAATCATCGCCAGCGTCAAGCGCGGCCTGTATGCGGTCAACTTCGGCGGCGGCCAGGTGGACATCACCAACGGCAAGTTCGTGTTCTCGGCCAGCGAGGCCTACATGATCGAGGATGGCAAGATCACCTATCCGGTCAAGGGCGCGACGCTGGTCGGCAACGGCCCGGAATCGCTGAAGGACGTCACCATGATCGGCAACGACATGCGCCTGGACTCGGGCGTCGGCGTCTGCGGCAAGGAGGGCCAGAGCGTGCCGGTGGGCGTGGGCCAGCCGACGCTGCGCATCGAGAACATGACGGTGGGCGGCACCGCCTGAGCGGTCCGGCGATGACGAAGACGGGACCCCGCGGGGTCCCGTTTTTCATGGGATCGTCCCAGCCTTACGGCCGCACTTCATACACCAAATTGAACGGCGTCTGCGCCGCGCGGCGAAAACTGCGGAAGCCGGCCTGCTCAACCACCGCGCGCATGCGCGTCTCGCCCGCCTGCGCGCCCAGGCACAGGCCAACTTCCTGCGCGCGCGACGCCGGCGTGCAGATGAAGGTGGACGCGGAATAGAACACCCGGCCGACCGGGTTGAGGTTCTGCTCCAGCGTGTCGTTGGCAAACGGCTCCACGATCATCCAGGCGCCATCGGCACGCAGGGTCTCGCGCACGTGGCGCGCCGCGCCGACCGGATCGCCCATGTCGTGCAGGCAGTCGAACACCGCCACCAGGTCATAGTCCTTGCCGCCGTAGTCCTTGGCGGTGGCCACTTCGAAGCGCACGCGCTCGGCCACGCCGGCGCGGCGCGCGGCTTCGGCGGCATGGCGCACCGAAGGCTCGTGGTAGTCGAAACCGACAAAGCGCGAGGCCGGATACGCCTGCGCCATGATGATGGTCGACGCGCCGTGGCCGCAGCCCACGTCCGCCACCGACGCGCCCGCCTTGAGCCGCGCCTCCACGCCGTCCAGCGCGGGAATCCATTCGGAGACCAGGTGCGCCGCGTAGCCGGGCCGGAAGAAGCGCTCGGTGCCGTGGAACAGCGCGGGATCGTGCTCGTGCCAGCCCAGCCCGCGGCCGTTGCGGAAGATATCGATCATCTTCGGGATGGCGCGGAACTGCGCCACCGCGATCTGGAACGCGCCCGGGATAAATGCGAGGCTGCCCTCCTGCGCCAGCGCATAGGCCTGCTCTTCGTTCAGGCTGAACTGCCCGGTTGCCGGGTCATAGTCGACATAGCCGCTGGCCGCCTGAGCCGACAGCCATTCGCGCAGGTAGCGCACGTCGGTATGGGTTTTTGCCGCCAGCACTTCTGCGGTCATGGCTTTTTCCGCCATCGCCTTGTACAGGCCGAGTTCATCGCCCACGACCACGGTCGCGGCATGCATCACCGCGCCGATATCGTTGATGAATTTTTCCATGAAGGCATTCAGCCTCGCTTCATCGACGCTCATGATGCACCTCCCCGTGCTCACCGCTCCCCGGTTCCAATATAGCCCCCGGTTATGTTGGGAAAAGCCGAAAAGCGGCGGCGGGACAAGGCTTGCGCGGCAAGGCTGCAAGCCGCCGGAGATCGGTGCGCCAGCGCACCGCATGGCCTCGTCGACACTTGCCAACCCTGGCAAAAGGCGCTATAAAGATGCTTCGCCGCGCGATAAGCAACGGACGCACGCCGAAAATTGACCGACCGGCGCGCAATTTCCTGCCTTTCTGCTACGCAGTGCAGCATAAATTCGGCGCCCACGACGATAATCGATTCAAGCTGACCCAAGCCAACGCCTTTTTCCGCCATGTCCGCCAAGTTTTACTTTTACTTTTTTAGCGATCTCACACCGCTGGCGGATAGGGAGGGACGGCTGTAAGCAGCGCCCCGAATACAAAAAAGACCGCCAGCGACCCTGGCGGTTTTTTTATACCTGTTTGTTACCCCACACACTCACGACCTCACAAGATTCCTGGAGCCATCATGCTGAAGAACACCGACGACCTGCGCATTCGCGAACTCAAGGAACTGCTGCCGCCCGCGCACCTGATCCGCGAGTTCGGCTGCTCCGAACAGGCTTCGGACGTGATCTACGGCGCGCGCCAGGCCATGCACCGCATCCTGCACGGCATGGATGACCGCCTGATCGTCATCATCGGCCCGTGCTCGATCCACGATACCCGCGCCGCGCTGGACTACGCCAAGCTGCTCAAGGTCCAGCGCGACCGCTTCGCCGGCGAGCTGGAGGTGGTGATGCGCGTGTACTTCGAGAAGCCGCGCACCACGGTGGGCTGGAAGGGGCTGATCAACGATCCGCACATGGATGGCAGCTTCAAGATCAACGATGGCCTGCGCACCGCGCGCGAGCTGCTGCTGAACATCAGCGAGATGGGCGTGCCCACCGGCACCGAGTACCTCGACATGATCAGCCCGCAATACATCGCCGACCTGGTCAGCTGGGGCGCGATCGGCGCCCGCACCACCGAGTCGCAGGTGCACCGCGAACTCGCTTCCGGGCTGTCGTGCCCGGTGGGCTTCAAGAACGGCACCGACGGCAACGTCAAGATCGCGGTCGATGCGATCAAGGCCGCGTCGCAGCCGCACCATTTCCTGTCGGTGACCAAGGGCGGCCACTCGGCAATCGTGTCGACCTCGGGCAACGAGGACTGCCACGTGATCCTGCGCGGCGGCAAGGCGCCCAACTACGACGCAGCCAGCGTGCAGGAAGCGTGCGACGCCATCGCCAAGGCCGGCCTGGCCTCGCGCCTGATGGTCGATGCCTCGCACGCCAACAGCAGCAAGCGGCATGAGAACCAGATCCCGGTGTGCGAGGACATCGGCCGCCAGATCGCCGGCGGCGACCAGCGCATCATCGGCGTGATGGTGGAATCGCACCTGGTGGCGGGCCGCCAGGACCACGTGCAGGGCCAGCCGGTCGAGGAACTGACCTACGGCCAGTCCGTGACCGATGCCTGCATCGGCTGGGACGACTCGGTCAAGGTGCTCGAGGGCCTGGCCGAGTCGGTGCGCCAGCGCCGGCTGGCCTCGGGCAGCGGCAACTGATGCCGCGGCGGGGCCCGGGCCCCGCGCTGCCGCACACAACAAAAAGCCGCTTCCAGGGAAGCGGCTTTTTGGCATCGGCACGGCAGCCGCCGCGCGTTCTTACTTCTTGAGCACCAGGTCGCCAGGCAGCGACTCGATGTAGGCGGCGATGTCCTTCAGCTCCTTGCGGGTGAACGGGCGCGGCTTGCCGTCCTTGTCGGTCACGGCCGGATTGGCGTTGACCTGACCGGCCATGATGGCGTTGGAGCGGCCCACCAGGGCGTTGCCCGACACCTGGTACGACGCCAGCGCGTGGTACAGGTAGTCGGCGTGCTGACCCGCCAGCTTGGGGTAGTCCGGCGAGATCGGGGCGTTCAGGCCCGCGCCATGGCAGGCCACGCAGGCGCCCTTTTCCACCAGCGCCTTGCCGGCGGCAAGGTCGGCGGCCGAGGCCGGCATCGCGGCAGCACCCAGCACGAGTGCGCCGAGCGCGAACGAAAGCGTCTTGAGCGTATTCATGAGGGTCTCTTACTTGAGGGAATTGTTCTGCGTACCGGCCTTCTGCTGCGAGTAGTAGGCCGCCACGTTGGCGATGTCCTGCTCGGTCAGCGTCGCGGCGATGCTGCGCATGGTCGGGTGCTTGCGCTCGCCCTTCTGGTAGGCCTTGAGCGCGTTCTCGATGTACTTGGCGCTCTGGCCGCCCAGCATCGGCACTTCATAGATTTCGGGGAATGACGCACGGTAGCCCGGAATGCCGTGGCATCCGATGCACATTGCAACCTTGTCCTTGGCAGCGTCTCCATTGCCCTTGACTTCCTGTGCCTGCGCAGCCGTTGCAGCCGCGCCCAGCACCACCATCGTGAGGAGCTTTTTCATTGTCTTTGCGGATTGGAAGTTAAACCGTGTGACCTGCCCTGCCGGGCGGAGACGGTTTCAGAATGCTTCTGCGGGGAAAACCAGGGCAGCCGGACGGATTGCCGAGGTGCAACCCGCCAGACATGTCGCATCCGCTCTGTTGCAGGGATGTGGAACACCATTCTGGAACCACCTCTCGCAATCGCCGCGACCCGGAAGGGCCGCTGGGACTTCTGAACGCGGACTGCCGGATGCTGGAGAACTGGACGTGGGGGCGCGTCAAACCGCCGCATTGTACCGCAGCCGGCACCTGCCAGTCCAGCAACCGGCCCGGACCACCGACGGCCTGTCAGCGTGCCCCAACACGAACCGCAAAGGTCTTTTATACTGGCTGATCCCGGGAATCTGCACGACCGTTCGCGAATGCTGCCGCCAGCAGCTTGCGGGCGCCCTGCACCGGACCCTGTTTCCATAATGAAAGCGCGCATGACAGCGCGAAGAGACCGCGCCAAGCACGCCAACCCGGCCCTCGATCCGAGGCCGTCACCTCAGGTTGCCTCATGTCAAACACCGCCAACGCTTCCACCCAAGCTTCCATCGCCCAGCAGGCCCGTTTCGAGGGCAGCGACCAGTATGTCGCCACCGACGACCTCAAGCTGGCCGTCAATGCCGCGCGCACGCTGCAGCGCCCGCTGCTGATCAAGGGCGAGCCCGGCACCGGCAAGACCATGCTGGCCGAGGAAGTCGCCGCCGCGCTGGGCATGCCGCTGCTGCAGTGGCATATCAAGTCGACCACCAAGGCGCAGCAGGGCCTGTATGAGTACGACGCGGTGTCGCGCCTGCGCGACTCGCAACTGGGCGATGACCGAGTCCACGACATCCGCAACTACATCGTCAAGGGCGTGCTGTGGCAGGCCTTTGATGGCGACGAGCAGGTCGTGCTGCTGATCGACGAGATCGACAAGGCCGACATCGAATTCCCCAACGACCTGCTGCGCGAACTCGACCGCATGGAGTTCTATGTCTACGAGACGCGCGAACTGGTCAAGGCGAAGCATCGCCCGCTGGTGATCATCACCTCGAACAACGAGAAGGAGCTGCCCGACGCCTTCCTGCGCCGCTGCTTCTTCCACTACATCAAGTTCCCCGATGCCGAGACGATGCAGCAGATCGTCGACGTGCACTACCCCGGCATCAAGCGCGAGCTGGTAGCTGCCGCGCTGGAATCGTTCTACGAGATGCGCAACCTGCCGGGCCTGAAGAAGAAGCCGTCCACCTCCGAACTGATCGACTGGCTCAAGCTGCTGATGTCCGAGGACATCCCGCCCGAGGCGCTGAAGAGCCCGGACAAGAAGGCCGCGATTCCGCCGCTGCATGGCGCGCTGCTGAAGAACGAGCAGGACGTGCACCTGTTCGAGCGCCTGGTGTTCATGAACCGCGCCAACCGCTGAGGCACCGCCCGCCATGACTGCGTTCGTCAAACCCGTCACGCTGGTGGGCCGGCACGTCACGCTGGAGCCGCTGCGCGCCGAGCATGCGGATGGCCTGCGCAGCGCCTGCGCCGACGGCGAGCTGTGGAAGCTCTGGTACACCAGCGTGCCCGCGCCCGAGCGGATCGAAACCGAGATCGCGCGGCGCCTGGCGCTGCAGGAACAGGGCTCGATGCTGCCGTTCGCGGTGCGCGACGCCGCCGGCGAGCTGGCGGGCATGACCACCTACATGAATGTCGACGCGACCCACCGGCGCGTGGAGATCGGCTCCACCTGGTATGCGCGCCGCGTCCAGCGCACGCCGCTGAACACGGAATGCAAGCTGATGCTGCTGGGCCATGCCTTCGAGCATCTCGACTGCATCGCCGTGGAATTCCGCACGCACTGGATGAACCAGCAGAGCCGCGCCGCCATCGCGCGCCTGGGCGCCAAGCAGGACGGCGTGCTGCGCAACCACCAGCGCATGCCGGACGGCTCCTTGCGCGACACCGTGGTGTTCTCGATCATCGCCAGCGAATGGCCGGCGGTGCGGCAACACCTGCAATTCCAGCTCGACCGTCCGCGCTGAAGCGGCCGCCGACTGAAAGCGAGGCATCATGCTGATCGATTTCTTCTTCTCGCTGCGCCACGCCAAGCTGCCGGTCTCGGTCAAGGAATACCTGACCATGCTGGAAGCACTCAAGGCGCAGGTCATCTCGCCGTCGATCGACGAGTTCTACTACCTGTCGCGCATGACGCTGGTCAAGGACGAGAAGCACTTCGACAAGTTCGACCAGACCTTCGCCGCCTACTTCAAGGGGGTCGAGAGCCTGGTCGACTGGAAGTCCGACATCCCGCTCGACTGGCTGCAGAAGACGCTGGAGCGCGAACTCTCGCCCGAGGAAAAAGCCAAGATCGAGGCCATGGGCGGCCTCGACAAGCTGATGGAGCGCCTCAAGCAGCTGCTGGAGGAGCAAAAGGAAAAGCACGAGGGCGGCAACAAGTGGATCGGCACGGGCGGCACCTCGCCCTTCGGCCACGGCGGCTACAACCCCGAGGGCATCCGCATCGGCGGCCCGTCCAAGGGCAACCGCACCGCCATCAAGGTGTGGGAGGCGCGCGCCTACAAGGACTATGACGACCAGGTCGAACTGGGCACGCGCAATATCAAGGTGGCGCTGCGCCGGCTGCGCCGCTTCGCCCGCGAAGGCGCCGACACCGAGCTGGACCTGGACGACACCATCCACTCCACCGCGGCCAACGCCGGCCTGCTCGACATCAAGCTGCGGCCCGAGCGCCACAACAAGGTCAAGGTGCTGATGCTGATGGACGTGGGCGGCTCGATGGACGACCACATCAAGCGCGTGGAAGAGCTGTTCTCGGCCACCAAGACCGAGTTCAAGCACCTGGAGTACTACTACTTCCACAACTGCCTGTACGACTACGTGTGGAAGAACAACCGCCGCCGCCACGCCGAGAAGCTGGCCACGTGGGACCTGCTGCACAAGTACACGCCCGACTACAAGATCATCTTCGTCGGCGACGCCACCATGAGCCCGTATGAGATCCTGCAGCCGGGCGGCTCGGTGGAGTACAACAACACCGAGGCCGGCGCGGTATGGCTGAACCGGATGACCGAGCAGTTCCCGCACTTCGTCTGGCTCAACCCGGAGCCGGAAGGCCTGTGGCAGTACCGGCAGTCGATCACAGTCATCAACCAGCTGATGAAGGGACGGATGTATCCGGTGACGCTGGCGGGGCTGGAACAGGCGATGAAGGTGCTGTCGAAGTAAGGCGGCGCTGGCTGCTGAAGCGCGCAAAGGGCGGCATCGACATGCCGCCCTTTTTCATGGGTCAGTCCACGGTGATGCCCGCCTGCCGGATGAACCTGCCATAGCGCGCGCGATCCACGTTCTGCCGCTCGGCAAACGCCTGGATGCTCAGCGGCGCCACCGCACCGCCCAGCTTGTTGACGTTGTCCTGCAGCTGCACGCCGGCGAGCGCGCGGTTGATCTCGCGGTTCATGCGCTCGACGATGGCCGGCGGCGTGCCGGCGGGCGCATAGACGCCGAAGGTCGAGTCGCCGTCGACGTCCTGCAGGCCGGCCTCGGCCAGCGTCGGCACGTCCGGGTATTGCGCCGCGCGCTTGGCGCTGGCCACCGCCAGCAGCCTGAGCTTGCCGCTGGCCACGTGCTGCAGGCCGGGGCCGGGATCGAACATGAACTGCACCTGCCCTGCCAGCAGGTCGCTCAGGGCCGGGGCCGCGCCCTTGTACGGCACGTGCACGGCGTCCAGCTTGCCGGCGCGCTTGAACATCTCGGCAGCGATATGCGGCGTGCTGCCGTTGCCGGCCGAGCCGTAGCTGAGCTTGCCCGGATGCTCGCGCACATAGGCGATGAACGCGTCCAGCGTCTTCGCCGGCACCGACGGATGCACCAGCAGGTAGACCCGCACAAGCGCCACCGATGCGACCGGGGTCAGGTCCTTGAGCGGGTCGTATGGCATCTTCTTGTAGAGGAAGGGGTCGATGGCCACCGCGCCGCCCGAGGTCAGCAGGAAGGTATAGCCATCGGCCGGCGCCTTGGCCACGGCATCGCCGCCAACGATGCCGTTGGCGCCCGGGCGGTTGTCGATCACCACCGGACGCTTCAGCGCCTCGGACAGACCGGGCGAGATGCCGCGCGCCAGCGTATCCGCGGCCCCGCCGGCGGGGAAGTTGACGACCAGCCGGATCGGCTTGTCCGGCCACGGCTGCGCGGCGGCCGGCGCGCTCACGCCAGCCAGCAGGCCCGGCGCGCACAGTGCGGCGCAAAGGGCGCGCGCGATACGGTGGGGGAATCGCATAATGGTTGTCTCCTGTCTTATGTTTTGCTACTGCCTGCCGCAGCGCTCCGCGGCGCCACTCAGAACGGATATTGCCGTGGCGTGGTCTGCACCGTGATCCAGCGCAGCTCGGTGAAGGCATCGATCCCGGCCTTGCCACCGAAGCGGCCATAGCCACTCGCCTTGACGCCGCCGAACGGCATCTGCGCCTCGTCTTGCACGGTCGGGCCATTGACGTGGCAGATGCCCGATTCGATGCGGCCGGCCACCCGCATCGCGCGCGCCACATCGCCGCCGAACACGGCCGCCGACAGCCCATAGGCGGAATCATTGGCACAGGCAATGGCCGCTTCCACGCCATCCACGCGCACCACGGCCTTGACCGGCCCGAACGATTCCTCGCGATAGATCTCCATGTCCGGCATCACGTGATCCAGCACCGTGGCCCGCATCAGCGTGTCGGTCGCCTTGCCGCCGCAGACCAGCCGCGCGCCCTTGGCCAGCGCGTCGTCGATCATCACGTTGCAGCGCTCGACGGTGCTCATGTCGACCACGGAGCCCAGAACCGCCGGGCCGGTGCGCGGATCCGCCAGCGGCAAGGCGCCGGCACGCGCGGCAAAGCGTGCCACGAAGGCGTCCGCGATGCTGGCATCCACCACGATGCGCTCGGTGGACATGCAGATCTGGCCCGAGTTGGCGAAGGCGCCGAAGATGGCACCGTCCACCGCGGCGTCCAGGTCCGCATCGTCGAGCACCACCAGCGGCGCCTTGCCGCCCAGCTCCAGCACCACGGGCTTCAGGTGGCGCGCGCAGGTCTGCGCGATCAGACGCCCCACGCGCGTGGAGCCGGTGAAGTTGATGCGGCGCACGGCCGGGTGGGCGATGATGGTCTCGACCACCGCGGCGGCATCGGCCGGGGCGTTGGTGACAAAGTTGACCACGCCCGCCGGGAAGCCCGCCTCCGCCAGCGCATCGACGATCAGGCCATGCGTGGCCGGACAGATCTCCGAACCCTTCAGGATGACCGTATTGCCGCACGCCAGCGCCGTGGCCACAGCGCGCACGCCCAGGATCACCGGTGCGTTCCACGGCGCGATGCCCAGCACCACGCCCGCGCCCTGCCGCACCGCCATCGCCAGGCTGCCCGGCACGTCGGAGGGGATCACCTCGCCGTTGATCTGCGTGGTCAGCGCGGCGGCCTCCTGCAGCATGCCGACGGCAAGGTGCACATTGAAGCCGGCCCACATCGCCGACGCACCGGTCTCCGCCGCCATCGCGGCGGTGAGTGCCCCGGCCTTGCCTTCGAGTGCCTGCGCCGCGCGCATGAGCAAGGCGCGCCGTTCGCCCGGACCGGTGTCGCGCCAGGCCGGGAAGGCGCGCGCGGCAGCGTCGGCCGCGGCCAGCGCATCGGCGCTCGTGGCTGCCGGCGCCCGCGTGGCCACGCTGTGGTCAAGCGGGTTGCGGCGCTCGAAGGTGGCACCGTTGGCGGCCTGCGTGCGCTCGCCGTTGATCAGCATGGTGATGTTTTGCATCCTGGAGTCTCCTGGAAGGGGTACTTCGTCTGTCGTCTGGCGCTGCGGCTCAGGCCACCTCGATCTCCACCACGGTCGGCACACGCATGCGCAGGGCTGTCGCCAGCGCTTCGCGCAATGCAGCAGGATGAGTCACCCGTGATGCCTCGCAACCATGCCCGAGCGCAATCGACACGAAATCCAGATCGGGCAATGCCGTGCCGACCAGCGGATCATCGCTGCCAAAGCCGAAGGTCGGCGCAAACTCCTGCAGGGCGGCATAGCGCCGGTTGTTGAGCACGATGAACGTGATCGGCAGGCCCAGTTGCGCGGCGCTCCACAGCGCCTGGATCGAATACATGCTGGAGCCGTCGCCGACCAGGCCGATCACCTTGCGCCCCGGCTTGCCCAGCGCGACGCCCACTGCCGCGGGCAGGCCGTAGCCAAGCCCGCCGCTGCACATCGTATAGAAGGTCTCGCTGCGCAGGATGGGCAGGTAGCGATGCATCACCGGGCGCGCGCTGGGCGCTTCCTCGACCACGATGGAATCGGGGTCGCGCAGCTCCGCCAGCGTCTGCAGGACATAGGCGACGGTCATCGGCGTGCCGGGCTCGGCGCGCGGTGCCGGCACGCGCGGGCGCGGGGCTTCGCGCCGCGGCGGCGCCGGGCGCGCCAGCAGGTCGGCCACGCCCTGGCGGATGCTGCCGACTGCGGCAGTGCCCACCGGCGCCCATGCGGCGATATTCGGATCGTCGATCAGCTGCACCACCTGCGCCCCGGGCGGCGCATGGGGGCCAAACCCCTCGACGTGATAGGTGAAGGCCGCCGCGCCCAGCGCGAAAACAAGGTCGTGGCCCGTGAGCAGCCCGACGATCTTCTCGCGCATCGCCGGCAGAAAGCCGGCAAACAGCGGATGGTCTTCCGGAAAGCCGCAGCGCCCCGACATCGGCGCCACCCACACCGCCGCCTGGTGCCGTTCCGCCAGCCGCACCACGTCGTCCCAGGCGCCATCGCGGTCCACGGCCGCGCCCACCACGAACGCCGGCCGGCGGCTGGCATCGAGAGCGTCGCCGATCTGCGCCAGCAGTGCCGGCTGCACGCGGCTTTCAGTGCTGACCGTGCGCGGCAGCACCGGCTCGCATGGCCGGGCCCAGTCATCGGCGGGAATCGAGATCAGCACCGGCCCGCGCGGCGGCTGCATGGCGATGTAGTAACCGCGCGCAATCGCCAGCGGCACGTCTTCGGCCCGCGCCGGCTCGCAACTCCACTTCACGTAGGGCTTGGGCAGTTCGGTGGCCTGAGCCGAGAACAAGAAGGGCTCGAACGGCAGGATCGAGCGCGCCTGCTGCCCGGCCGTGATCACCATCGGGGTGCGGTTCTTGTGGGCGGTGAAGATGCTGCCCATGGCATGGCCGACGCCGGCCGCCGAGTGCAGGTTGACGAAGGCCGCATTGCGGGTGGCCTGGGCATAGCCATCGGCCATCCCCACCACCACGGATTCCTGCAGGCCGAGGATGTAGCGGAAGTCGTCGGGGAAATCGAGGAACAGCGGCAGCTCGGTCGAGCCGGGATTGCCGAAGATGGTGGTCATGCCGAACGCGCGCACCAGGTCCAGCACCGCGGTGCGCACGGTGGTGGGAGTGGCGGAGGCGGCAGGCGAGGCAGAACTGGCCATGGTCGAGGAAGCTCCAGTGCGGAATTAGAGACAAAGCTTGCCGACCAGTATGGACAATCAGGCCTTGCCCAGAAATTGCCGTTTCGGGGCAAAGTCATTACGATTCGGCATGACCCTCGATCTGCGCCAGCTTCTTGCCTTCCTTGCGGTGTGCGAACACGGCAGCCTGGGCCGTGCGGCCACACAGCTGAACGTGACCCAGCCGGCACTGAGCCGCACCATCCAGCGGCTGGAAGCCCAGCTGGACGCGCCGCTGTTCGAACGCTATGCCACCGGCATGGTGCTGACCGCCTGCGGCGAGGCCCTGCTGCCGCACGCCAACCTTTTGCGCCACGAGGCCGAGCACGCCACCGAGGCCGTGCGCGCGCTGCGCGGGCTGGCCGCCGGCACCATCCGCGTGGGCACCGTCGCCAGCGTGGCCAGCGTGGTGCTGCCGGAGGCGATCGAGGCGGTGCTGGCACGCTGGCCCGGGCTGCGCGTGCGCATCGTCGAAGGGGTGGGAGATTTCCTGGCCGATGCGCTGCTGCGCCGCGAGATCGACCTGGTTATCGGCATCGCCTTGCCGGAGAACGAGGAAATCTGCGCCGTGGCGGATGTGGGCTGGAGCGACAGCAGCTTCGTGGTCGCCGCCGCCGGGCATCCGCTGATGGGCCGGCCGGCGCTGCGGCTGGCGGATACGGTCGGCTGCCGCTGGGTCATGCCGCCGCGCGGCACAGCGCCATTCGACGAACTGCAGCGGCTGTTTGCACGGGCCGGGCTGCCGCCGCCGGAGATCGTCGCCGAAACCCGCTCGATCATTGCGCTCAAGGCGCTGGTGGCACGCGCGGGCTTCCTCAGCTGGATGGCCGCGCCGATGTACGAGGCCGAGCAAAAGGCGGGCATGATCCAGCCGCTGCCCATTGAAGGCGCCCAGGCGCCGCGCCGGCTGGCGGTGTACCGGCGCCGCCAGGGCATCCTGCCGGCGCCGGCAGCGAAGCTGCTGGAGCAGTTGCGCCAGTTGACATCGGACGTGGGCTGAACGTCAGGCGGGCCGCGCCAGGTCGGCCCCTTCCATCACCCATGCGCGGAATGTGCGCAGCGCCGGCAGGTGCTGCTTCTGCTCCGGATAGCACAGGTAATAGCCCTTCTTGGCCAGCACCTGGGCCGGATGCGCCACCACCAGCGCCCCGGTGGCCAGTTCTTCCTCGATCAGGCAGCGCGGGATCAGCGCGATGCCCAGACCCGACAGCGCGGCTTGCGTGAGCAGCGAAAACTGGTCGAAGCGCGCGCCGCTCCAGGCCTCGCGGGTCGGCACGCCCAGCGTGGCGAACCAGTCGGGCCAGGCTTCGGGAACGGTGGTGTGGTGCAGCAGCGGATAGCGCAGCAGCGCGGCGGGCGTGGGCGCCACGCCGCCGGGCTCGGACGCCAGCAGGCCCGGGCGGCACACCGGCAGCACCTCGCGCCCGGTCATGTAGTCGGCCAGGCTGCCGGGCCAGACGCCGTCGCCGAAACGGATCGCGGCGTCCAGGTCCGGCTCGGAAAAATCGTAGCCCTGCGCGTGCGGCACGAATTCCAGCGTCACCTCCGGATGGCGCGCGAAAAACTGCGGCAGGCGCGGGATCAGCCACTTGGCGCCCAGCGTCGGCATGCTGGCGATATGCAGCACGCCGCCCCGCCCCTGCCGCGCCATCAGCTCGACGGTGGCGGCCTCCAGCTCGTTCAGGCTGGGGCCGATGCGCTCGAGGTAGCGCTCGCCCGCCTTGGTCAGCATCAGGCGCTGGCGCACGCGCTGGAACAGCTCCACGCCCAGGTAAGCCTCCAGGCTGCGCACCTGCTTGCTGACCGCGCCTTGCGTGACATGCAGTTCACGCGCGGCTACGGTAAAACTGTTATGACGCGCCGCAGCCTCGAAGGCCTGCAACTCGGTCAGCGACGGACATAGGCGTCGCATAAATCACCTCTACTTTACGACCAAATGGAATGAGCTAAGGATTTTATTTCGTTTGCGGCACGCTTGCCCGGGCGCGCAGAATCGTGAAATCCACTTTATTCCTCCCCTTCCCCTGGACCCCGTCATGCAACGTCGCCATCTTCTCCGACTCCTGGCCGCCGCTTCGGCCGCCGCCGCTGCCGGCATCTCCTTCAGCGCCTTCGCCCAGGCCGGCTACCCGACCAAGCCGATCACGCTGGTGGTGCCCTTCCCCGCAGGCGGCACCACCGACATCGTCGCGCGCATCGTCGCCGACAAGCTCGGCCAGCAACTGGGCCAGGCCGTGGTGGTGGACAACCGCGGCGGCGCCGGCGGCAGCATCGGCACCGCTTTCCTGTCCAAGGCGGCGCCGGACGGCTACACGCTGGGCATTGCCACGGCCTCGACCCATGGCATCAATCCGGCGGTCTACCCGCGCCTGTCCTACGATGCAACCAAGGACTTCACCACCATCACCAACCTGGCCTCGGTGCCCAACGTGATGAGCATCAACCCGGCGGTCAAGGCCACCGACATGAAGTCCTTCATCGCGCTGGCGCAGTCGCAGCCCAACAAGCTTGCCTATGGCTCGGCGGGCAACGGCAGCGTCTCGCACATGATGGGGGAACTGTTCAAGATGAGCAGCAAGACTGAACTGCTGCACGTGCCCTACAAGGGCGTGGGCCCGGCGCTGAACGACGCGCTGGCCGGCCAGGTGCAGGTGCTGTTCGACAACCTGCCGTCGTCGCTGCCGTTCATCGAAGGCGGCAAGCTGCGTGCGCTCGCCGTGGCAGCGCCCAAGCGCGTGGCCGCGCTGCCCAACGTGCCGACCTTTGCCGAACTGGGCCTGGGCGAAGTCAACGACGCCGCCTGGTTCGGCCTGATCGCACCGGCCAACCTGCCGGCGGATATCCAGACCAGGCTCCACACCGCCGCGGTCAAGGTGCTGGCACTGCCGGAAGTGAAGGCCAAGCTCGAGAAGCTGGGCGCGACCCCGGTGGGCGATACGCCGGCGCACTTTGCCGCCCAGATCAAGAGCGAAGTGGCCAAGAACAAGCGCGTGGCCGCCGCCGCCAAGATCTCGCTCGACTGATTCCACAGCAACACCATGACCGACACCGACCGAACCACCGCGGACAGTCCGTTCTACCTGTACCAGCCCGAGGGCGAGCCCGCGGCGCTGTTCCTGGACTCGCCGCACAGCGCGACGACCTACCCGACGGACTTCCGCCCCGACCCCGCGCTACCGCTGGAACTGCTGCGCCAGGCCGAAGACACCTTTGTCGACGAGCTCTACGCCGGCGCCCCGGCGCGCGGCATCCCGCTGCTGTGCGCGGGCTTCCCGCGCAGCTATCTGGACGCCAACCGCGCGCTGGAAGAAATCGACGAAGCCCTGCTCGACACACCGTGGCCCGGCGCCAGGCAGGAGACCTCCAAGACCCGGCTGGGCAAGGGCCTGGTCTGGCGCGTGCTGGACACTGGCGAGGCCATCTACGACCGCAAGCTGAGCGTGGAAGAAGTGCAGGCGCGCATCAACCGCTGCTACCTGCCCTATTACGCGCAGCTGCAGAAGCTGGCCGACCGCGCCGTCGCCAGCCACGGCAGCGCCTGGCATATCAACTGCCATTCGATGCCGAGCCACGCCGCGCCATTCGCCACCGAGTTCCCGGGGCTGGAGCATCCGGACTTCGTGGTGGGTGACCGCGACGGCACCACCTGCGACAAGCGCTTCACCGACCGGGTCGAGGGCGTGCTCAAGGAGATGGGCTACGACGTCTGGCGCAACCACCCGTACAAGGGCGTGGAGATCGTGCGCGTGGTGGGACAGCCCCAGGCCGGCTGCCACAGCCTGCAGCTGGAGGTCAACCGCAAGCTCTATATGGACGAGGTGGGCCTGACGCATACCGCGGGCTTTGCCAGGCTGCGCCATGACCTGAACCTGCTGCTCGACGAGCTGCTGCGCTTTACGCGCTCGATGCCGTCGCGCGTGGCCTGACCCGGGCCGGGGCTGCGCCACGCAGCCCCGCATACGCTGCGGGTTCACCGCAGTTGTGCGAGAGAAGGGATTCCTGCTAGTGCACAAGTCACTTGCTGCACGACCTCAAGCCTTGGAAGAATGGGTAACAAGATTTAGGAACTTTGTCAGATAGGTTTCCTCTATCATGGCATTCCTTGCGAACCCATCTTGCCTGCCGGCCCCTGCGGCCCCGCGGGCAAAACCCAAGAACGCACACACCGCTCACACCGTGATCCGACGAATCTCCGAACTGCTCGGCAGCCGGCTCCGCATGGTGGCTGCCGCAGTGGCCGGTGCGATCGCGCTGGCAGGCTGCGCCAATATGCCGGCCGATGATGCCAGCGCCGGCCCTGCCCCGGCACCCACCGCCGCGCCCGCCCGACCTGCCGCCGCCCCGGCACCCGCCACTTCCACTCCGCCCACCAAGACCGTCACCCTGCCCGACCGTGGCCGCGTCAGCCTGTCCGAGTACCGGACCCGCATGCGCGAACAACTGATGAAGACCGAGAACGCCACCAGCGACGTGGCGGACTGCGCCGCCCACGCCAGCTGGGTGGTGCCGCGCTCGGCCAGCTACGATGCATTGAAGATCCCCACCGGCGCGCTCGCCGCGGGACAGGCCACGACCGAGCCATGGAACGGACGCTTCTCGCCCGGCAAGCAGGCCGTGCCGGTCAGCTCGGTGGTCACCTTCGCCGCTACCGCGCACAAGCGCCGCGGCAGCGACGACTGGCAGCCGGTGAAGGTGCGCTGCGGTTATGACGACGGCATGATGCTGGCGTATGAGCTGCTGGACAGCGGCGGCGCCACCATCAGCGAACCGGCTGCCGAGCCGGCCGTGCCTGCTGCTACGCACACTTCGGCAAGCAAGAGCCGCAAGGGGGCCAAAGGCAAGAGCACGGCGTCGAAGTCGGACAAGGCGTCGGCGTCCAAGTCGTCGAAGTCAACGACCGCCAAGTCCACCTCCGGCCCGGCCAAGACGACCAGCAAGACCAAGAAGAAGCAATAGGCGCAAAGCGGGCGCACCGCGTCCGCGCCAAGGCCGTTCCGGCCCACCCGGTTTCGTCCGGTTGGGCCGTTTGCGCTGGCTCAGCCCAGGTAGTCCAGGATCGCCTGCAGCATCGCCGTCCCCAGCAGCGCGCTGCGCGCGCCGTTCCAGCCGACCGCCGGATCCGGCAGATCGGCATTGTCCTTGAACGGCATCTCCAGCGTCAGCGCCAGGCAGCCGAAGGTATGGCCGATGTACTTGGACGCCAGCTTGAGTGCATCCGCGTTGTACTTGCTGGCCGCGTAGCCGTGCACATCCTGGAAATCCGGCGAGGCCCGCTTGAAGGCCTCGATAAAGCGCTGCTGCTCGCGCCGGCGCGCCTCGGTAAAGCCCGGCAGCATCTCGCTGCCGGCGACGAAGTTGTACGGCAGTCCCTCGTCACCATGGATGTCGAAGAACATGTCGCAGCCGCTGGCCTCGATGGCGCGGCGCACGTGGTAGACCTCGGGGCTGGTATCCGGGCTCGGCGCCATCCACTCGCGGTTCAGGTTGGCGCCGGCGGCATTGGTGCGCAGGTTGCCGCGCGCCGAACCGTCCGGGTTCATGTTCGGCACGATATGGAAGACCGCGCGCTCCAGCAGCTTGCGCGCGACCGGGTCGCCCGCCCACATGCCGGTGCCGGTCAGGCGCTGCAGCACGCCTTCGACAAACCATTCGGCCATGCTCTCGCCCGGGTGCTGGCGCGCGATCATCCAGACGGTCTTCTTGCCGGGGCCGGGCTGGCCCAGCGTGACGCGGGTCATGTCGCGCCCGTCCACGGTGCTGCCCAGGTGCGACAGCCGCGCCAGCGGCGAGCGCTGGCAACTGGCCAGCAGCGACAGGTGGCGCTCATCCGGATACGGCTCGAAATACGCAAACCAGATGCTGTCGTGCTCGGGCGTGCATTCCACCGTCATCACCTGGCCGTCGAAGCGCGTCGGCACGCGGAACCAGTTGGCGCGGTCGTACGAGGCCACCGCGCGGTAGTCGCGCCATCCATCCGGATAGGTGCAGTCGCCGGCGTTCAGGAAGTGCATCCGGCACGCCTGCCCCGCCGCGCCCTGCAGGCGGAAATGGAACCACTGGCGGAAGTCGGCGTGCGAGTCGGCGCGGATGCGCAGGCGGATATCGTCGGCGCGGTCGAGTGCCTCGACCTCGATGGCGCCGGAGTCGAATTGCGAAGAGATATGCATGTCGGCAGGCATGGCTGGCAGTCTCGTGGCGATGGGTTTCAGTCTTCCAGGCGGCGGCGGAACACCCAGCGGGTGGCATCCGAGGCCGCGGCGTCGAAGGCGTAGCCGTCCTCGGCAAAGCGCTTGAGCTTTTCCGGCTCGGTCACGCGCTGCGTCACCGCGTAGCGTGCCATGGTGCCGCGCGCGCGCTTGGCGTGGAACGAAATGATCTTGTAGCGGCCGCCCTTCCAGTCCTCGAACACCGGCGTGACGATGCGCGCCTGCAGCACCTTGGCCCGCACCACCTTGAAATACTCTTCCGAGGCCAGGTTGACCAGCACCGGCGCGCCTTCCTGCTTGAGCGCGGCCATGTCGGCGTTGATCATCTGCGTAACATCGTCGCCCCAGAACGCGTACAGGTCCTTGCCGGCAACGTTATCGAGGCGCGTCCCCATCTCCAGACGGTAGGGCTGCATCCAGTCCAGCGGGCGCAGCACGCCGTACAGGCCGGACAGGATGCGGATGTGCTTCTGCGCAAAGCCGAGGTCATCGGCCGACAGCGTCTTCGCGTCCAGGCCATCGTAGACGTCGCCATTGAAGGCCAGCACCGCCTGCTTGCTGTTGGCCGCGGTGAACTCCGGCGACCAGTCGCCGTAGCGCGTCACATTGAGCACCGCGAGCTTGTCGGAGATGTCCATCAGCGCGCCCACATCCTGCGGCGCCAGCTTGCGCAGGCGCTCGATCAGCGTGGCGGAACGGTCGATAAAGCGCGGCAGCGTATGGGTCTTGAGGCGCGGAGGAGTCTCATAGTCCAGCGACTTGGCGGGAGACAAAACGATGAGCATGGCAAAATCGCGGCAGTAGCCAAGGACAAACAAGCCAAGATTGTAGCGAATGCGCCTCGACACCACCGGAACCACCCTCTTCGCCAGCCCCGCCGGCGTCACATCAGCGCCGCGCGTGGTGCTCGACTCCAACATCTGGGTGGACCTGCTGGTCTTCCGCGACCCCCATGTGGAGCCGATCCGCACCGCGCTTGAGGCCGGCACCATCGCCCCGGTGATCCGCGCCGACTGCCGCGAGGAACTGCGCCGGGTGCTGGCCTATCCGCAATTTGCCCGCTTTGACGTCGATATCGATGCCGCGCTGGCCACTGTCGACCGCCTCGCCAGCCTGGAAGCCGCGCCGCCGCAGGCCGACTACGACGCCATCAGCCTGCCGCGCTGCAAGGACACCGACGACCAGAAGTTCATCGAGCTGGCCCACTTTGCCGGCGCCGCCTGCCTGGTATCGAAGGACAAGGCCGTGCTCAAGCTGCGCAGCCGCCTGCGCCGCAGCAGCGGCGTGGAAGTGATGACGCCACCGGCCTTCGGCGCCTGGCTGGCCGCGCTTGGCGCCGCCAGCGCCGCCGATCCGCTTTAGAATGTCGGCTCCCGGCGCCGCCTACGTGGTGGCGCCGCACGCCTGATCGCACCCCGTCCCCACCGCATCGACACGTTCGCATCATGTCCGCAGACACCACCCACACCCAGTTGACGCCGCTGACCCCGCCGCCTTCGCGCCTGCCCGCCGTCGGCACCACCATCTTCACCGTGATGTCCGCGCTGGCCACCGAGAAGAACGCCGTCAACCTGGGCCAGGGCTTCCCAGACTTCGACTGCGACCCCAGGATCGTCGATGCCGTGACCGCTGCCATGCGTGCCGGCCATAACCAGTACCCGCCGATGGCTGGCGTGCCGCGCCTGCGCCAGGCCATCGCCGCCAAGATCGCCAGCCTCTATGGCCACCAGTACAGCTGGGACACCGAGATCACCGTCACCGCCGGCGCCACCCAGGGCATCCTGACCGCGATCCTGTGCGCGGTGCATCCGGGCGACGAGGTGATCGTGCTGGAGCCGTGCTACGACAGCTACCTGCCCGCGATCGAGCTGGCCGGCGCCACCGCCGTGCCGGTCACGCTGGAAGCGCCGGAATTCCGCGTGCCCTTCGACAAGCTGGCCGCCGCGATCACGCCGCGCACGCGCATGGTCCTGATCAACACGCCGCACAACCCCACCGGCACGATCTTGCGCGCGGCCGACATGGACCAGCTGGCGCAGATCCTGGCCGGCACCGACATCCTGCTGCTCTCGGACGAGGTCTACGAGCACATGGTCTACGACGGCCAGCAGCACGCCTCGGTCTCGCGCCATCCTGAGCTTGCGCGCCGCAGCTTCGTGATCTCGAGCTTCGGCAAGACCTACCACGTGACCGGCTGGAAGGTCGGCTACGTGGCCGCGCCGGCCGCGCTGATGGCCGAGTTCCGCAAGGTGCACCAGTTCAACGTGTTCACCGTGAACACGCCGGTGCAGCACGGCCTGGCCGACTACATGGCCGATCCCGCGCCCTACCTGCAGCTGTCGGCGTTCTACCAGGCCAAGCGCGACTTCTTCCGCGCCGGGCTGGCCAACAGCCGCTTCAAGCTGCTGCCGTCGGACGGCACCTACTTCCAGTGCGTCGACTACTCGGCCATTTCCGACCTGAGCGAGGCCGACTTCGCCATGTGGCTGACGCGCGAGATCGGCGTGGCCGCGATCCCGGTCTCGGCCTTCTACACGCAGCCGCGTGAATCGGGCGTGGTGCGTTTCTGCTTTGCGAAGAAGGAAGAGACACTGGCGCTGGCGCTGGAGCGGCTGGGCAAGCTGTAGGCGCAGGCCTGGCCTCTGCGCCAACGAAAAACGCCCGCGATCCAATCGCGGGCGTTTTACCTTGTGCCGCCGGTTTTGTGGCCGGCTTGTTGCCGGTTACTTGTTGCTGCGGCTCGCCATCAGCTCAAGATTGGCCTTGCGGTCGGCATTGACCTTCTGCACCGATTCGCGCGCCGACAGCGTCTTCAGGTAGTCCTTGACCGGCAGGTCGGCCAGCAGATCGGTGCCGTAGATGATCTTGGTGCACGACGACACCAGCGGCAGGTGCGCCGCGGCGGCGCAGTCGGCCAGCGTGAAGGTGTCGCCGGCGATATACGGCGAGAACTTCGCCAGCTTGGCGAAGGCGGGGACATAGCGCGTCAGCAGCTTGTGCTGGCGTTCCTTGACGCCATCGCTGACCTTGCCGCCGAAGAATGCCTCGGGGTACAGTTCGCGCGCGGTCAGCTCCAGGTACAGTTCCATGAAGACGACGATCTCGCGCACCTTGGCGGCCTGGTACGGGTCGCCCGGCAGCAGCGGCGTCTGCGGATAGGCCGCCTCTACGTAGTCGACGATGGCTTCGGACTCGCACAGCGGGCCGGATTCGGTGATGATGTAGGGCACCTTGCCCGCGGGCGTGGCTGCCGGGTCGGTCTGGCCGATCCAGGCCAGCACCTCTTCGAACGGCACGTTCTTTTCCAGCAGCGCCAGCTTCACTTTGTTGTAGTAGTTGCTGGCGGCAAAACCGCAGAGCTTCAGCATGTCGTCTCTCTCCGTTATTGGAATGATCCCCGCATCGCCCGGTGCGGATGTCGGGTGATTGTGGACCATCCGGGGTCTGCAGTGTACCGGCTGGCCGATCAGCGCACGCCGCCTGCCCCGCTGGACTGTCGCGGAAGGTGCAAAAAACGTACGATCGTGCTAATTTAACCACAACTTCTGGGACGAATGATGAGCACTTTCACCATCGATACGCTGGGTATCGTCGGCACCGGCGCCATGGGCCGGGGCATCGCGCAGATCGCCGCGCAGGCGGGCCTGACCGTCAACCTGTACGACACCAACCCGCAAGCGGTGGCCGCCGCGCGCCAGTACCTGCAGGACACGCTGGCGAAGCTCGCCGACAAGGGCAAGATCAGCGCTGCCGACGCCGAGGCCACGCTGGCCCGCGTCAAGCCCTGCGGCACGCTGGAAGACCTGGCCGGCTGCGACATGGTGCTGGAAGCCATCGTCGAGAAACTGGAAGTCAAGCGCGACCTGATCGCCAAGCTCGAAGCGGTCCTGCGTGAAGACGCCGTCATTGCCTCCAACACGTCGTCGCTGTCGATCACTGCCATCGCAGTCGGCGCCAGGCACCCGGGCCGTATCGCCGGCTACCACTTCTTCAACCCGGTGCCGCTGATGAAGGTGGTCGAGGTCATCGACGGCCTGTCGGGCAACCCCGCGGTGGGCGACGCGCTGATGGCATTGTCGCGCCGCATGGGCCATACGCCGGTGCGCTGCAAGGACATGCCGGGCTTTATCGTCAACCATGCCGGCCGCGGCATGAATATCGAAGGCCTGAAGGTCGCGCAGGAAGGCGTGGCCGGGTTTTCCGACATCGACAACATCATGCGCGAGCAGGCCGGCTTCCGCATGGGGCCGTTTGAGCTGATGGACCTGACCGGGCTGGACGTGTCGCACCCGGTGATGGAATCGATCTACAACCAGTTCTACCAGGAACCGCGCTACCGCCCCTCGCCGATCACCGCGATCCGCGCGGTCGGCGGGCTGATCGGCCGCAAGGCGGGTGCTGGTTTCTATTCGTACGCCGATGGCCAGAAGAAAGTGCCGGCCGCTGCCGCGGTGCCGGGCGCGCGCCCGTCGAGCGTGTGGGTCAGCCACGCCAGCGAGCGCGGCCACGCCATGGTGAGCAAGCTGCTGGGCGCGCTGGGCGTGACCCCGGAAGGCGGCAACAAGCCGTCGGCCGATGCGCTGATCATCGTCACCCCGCTCGGCCTGGACGCCACCACCAGCGCGCTGCAACAGGGCCTGGACCCGGCCCGCACCGTCGCCATCGACACGCTGCTGCCGTTCGAGGCCACCAAGCGCCGCACGCTGATGACCACGCCGGCCACCAGCGCCGCCGCCCGTGATGCCGCGCACGGCCTGTTTGGCAGCGACGGCGTGCCGGTCACGGTGATCCGCGACTCGGCCGGCTTCGTCGCGCAGCGCGTGCTCTGCTGCATCATCAATATCGCCAGCGATATCGCGCAGCAACGCATCGCCACGCCGTCGGACATCGACCTCGCCGTCAACCTGGGCCTGGGCTATCCCAAGGGCCCGCTGGCGCTGGGCGATGCGGTCGGCCCGCAACTGGTGCTGGAGACGCTGCGCAACATGGAAGCGCTCACCGGCGACATGCGCTACCGCCCGAGCCCGTGGCTGTGGCGCCGTGCCGGCCTGGGCCTGTCGCTGCTGGCCGAAGAGCAGTAAGCCCGCCACCGCCCCACCGACCGAGCCACGCCCATGCCCGCACAGTTGCTTTCCCACCGCGTCGATTCGACGCTGGTGCTGACCATCTCGAACCCCGAGGCACGCAATGCGCTGCACCCGGACATCTACGCGGCCTCGCAGCAGGCGCTGGATCAGGCTGCGGCCGATGACTCGGTGCGCGCAGTCATCATCACCGGCGCCGACGGCATTTTCTGCGCCGGCGGCAACCTGAACCGGCTGCTCGGCAACCGCAGCCAGCCGCAGGAGGTGCAGGCCGCCAGCATCGCCCTGCTGAACGGCTGGGTCGAGTCGCTGCACGCCTTTCCCAAGCCGATCATCGCGGCGGTGGAAGGCGCGGCCGCGGGCGCGGGCTTCTCGGTGGTGCTGGCGTGCGACTTTGTAGTGGCGGCCAGCAATGCCAAGTTCGTGATGGCCTATGTTTCCGTGGGGCTCACGCCCGACGGCGGCGGTTCGTACGAGATCGCACGCGCGCTGCCGCGCCCGCTGGCCAGCGAACTGATGATGGAAGGCAAGCCGGTGGACGCGGCGCGGCTGGCGCAGTTCGGGCTGGTCAACCGCGTCACCGAGCCGGGCCAGGCCCTGGACGAGGCCCTGCGCCTGGCCGCCGGCCTTGCCCGCCAGTCGCCGCACGCCGTGGGCCGCATCAAGGATCTGATCAACCACGCGGCCACCGCATCGCGCGCCGAACACCTGCTGGCCGAGCGCGACAGCTTCGTCGCCGCGCTGCATCACCCCGACGGCGGCGAAGGCATCAGCGCCTTCCTGGAAAAGCGCAAGCCGCAGTACCGCTGAAGCCGGGCGCCGGACGCCTGGCTTTACCCGAACGGCCAGCCCGCGGCAGACGGGCATGCCGGCACAATGCAAGGAGACAACGCATGGAATTGCCGCCGTCCTCGCGTCGCCGCATCTACCTGATGCGGCATGGTGCCGTTTCATATTTTGACGAGGCCGGGCGCCCTGCCCTGCCCGAGATGGTGCCCCTGAACGAGACCGGCCGCATGCAGGCCACCGCCGCCGGGCGCGCCTTTGCCGCCGAACAGATTCGCTTCGACCGCGTCATCGTCAGCGGCCTGCCGCGCACCGTCGAGACGGCTGAGCGCGTGCTGGCCGAACTGCCCGGGATGGACGACGTGGTGCCGGAAGTCTGGCCCGCGCTGCAGGAAATCCGTGGCGGCGACCTGTCCACCATCGCCGACCACGACCTGCGCGACGCCTTCGTCGGCGCCTTCGAGGGCGAAGTCCCCGAAGACAAGCGCTTCCTCAACGGCGAGACCATCGGCCAGTTCCTCGACCGCGTGCTGCCCGCGCTGGAGCGCCTGCGCGCCGATCCCGACTGGGACACCGCGCTGATGGTGCTGCATGGCGGCACCAACCGCGCCATCCTGTCGCAGGCCATCACCTGCGGACGGCGCGTGTTCTTCGGCTCGCTGCTGCAGACCGCGGGCTGCATCAATGTGCTCGACATGGGCGACGATCCGCTCGACTGGGTGGTGCGCATGACCAACTACTCGCCGCCCACGCCCGTTCACAGCGGCACGCGCCACACCACCATGGAAGTGCTGCTGCACCAGTATTTGCGCGGACGCCAGCCGCAGGGCTGAGTGCGCCGCGGACTTGATCGAATCCCAACCGATACCGAACAGAAAACCAACGGAGACAGCATGACGAGCAACGTATCGCACTTCGAGGGCACGCGCCCGGTGGCGGACCAGCAGCGCTTCGACACCGACGCGCTGGAAGCCTGGATGCGCCAGCACGTGGAGGGCTTTGCCGGCCCGCTGACCGTGGAGCAGTTCAAGGGCGGCCAGTCCAACCCGACCTTCAAGCTGGTCACGCCGGGCCAGACCTACGTGATGCGCGCCAAGCCCGGCCCCAAGAGCAAGCTGCTGCCTTCGGCGCACGCGATCGAGCGCGAGTACCGCGTGATGGCCGCGCTGGCCGGCAGCGACGTGCCGGTGGCGCGCATGTACGCGCTGTGCGAGGACGAGTCCGTGATCGGCCGCGCCTTCTACATCATGGAGTTCGTCGCCGGCCGCGTGCTGTGGGACCAGTCGCTGCCGGGCATGAGCACCGCCGAACGCAGCGCCATCTACGACGAGATGAACCGCGTCATCGCCGCGCTGCACACGGTCGACTACAACGCCATCGGCCTGGGCGACTACGGCAAGCCCGGCAACTACTTCCAGCGCCAGATCGAGCGCTGGACCAAGCAGTACAAGCTGTCCGAGACCGAATCGATCCCGTCAATGGACGCGCTGATGGACTGGCTGCCGCAGCATATCCCGCAGGAAGACGCCGACCTGACCTCGATCGTGCATGGCGACTACCGGCTGGACAACCTGATGTTCCACCCGACCGAGCCGCGCGTGCTGGCGGTGCTGGACTGGGAACTGTCCACGCTGGGCCACCCGATGGCGGACTTCAGCTATCACTGCATGAGCTGGCATATCGCCCCGGGCCAGTTCCGCGGCATTGCAGGCGTGGACTTCGCCGCACTGGGCATCCCCGACGAAGCCAGCTACCGCCGCCTGTACGAGCAGCGCACCGGCCGCCCGATCACCGGCGACTGGAACTTCTACCTGGCCTTCAGCATGTTCCGCATCGCCGGCATCCTGCAGGGGATCATGAAGCGCGTGGTGGACGGTACCGCGTCGTCGGCGCAGGCGCTGGACGCGGGCAAGCGCGCGCGGCCGATGGCGGAGATGGGGTGGCAGTACGCGCAGAAGGCGAAGGGCTGACGCAGCAACGGCTGCGGCAAGAAAACGGGCGCCGAGGCGCCCGTTTTTCATCCGCGTCGCGCGGCGCTCAATCCCCCAGCGCCACCCCTTCCCGCCGCGGGTCCGCACCACCCGCCCACACCGCCTTGCCGTCAGGCCCCTGCTTGCGCATGATGGCCTGCGTGCCGCTGGTCATCTCGATCTCGGCCACCTGGTGGCCGCGCTGCTGCAGTGCCTGCACCAGGCCCGGCGACACCAGCCCCTTCTCCACCTCGGTCGGGCCGTTGCGGCTGCCGAAGTTGCCCATGCCGATGGCGGCCTGCACGTCCATGTTCCAGTCCAGCATGCCGACCAGGGTCTTGGACACGTACTCGATGATCTGCGAGCCGCCCGGCGAACCGACCGTGGCGACCAGCTGGCCGCTCTCGCGGTCGAACACCAGCGTCGGCGCCATCGACGAGCGCGGGCGCTTGCCCGGCTCCACGCGGTTGGCCACCGGCTTGCCGTTCTCGCTCGGCACGAAGGAGAAGTCGGTCAGCTGGTTGTTCAGCATGAAACCGCGCACCATCAGATGCGAGCCGAAGTACGACTCGATCGTGGTGGTCATCGAAATCGCCCCGCCGCGGTCATCGACCGCAACGATCTGCGAGGTGGAAACGCGCGGCGGCGAACGGTCGGGCGCGTAAGCCATCGCCGTGCCCGGCGGCACCCCTGGCTGGGCCTTGCCCATGCTCTTGTCGCCGATCAGCTCCGCGCGCGTGGCAAGGTAGGACGGGCTGACCAGGCCGGTCACGTTGACCGGCACGAAGTCGGTATCGGCCACGTACAGGCCACGGTCGGCATAGGCCAGGCGGTCAGCTTCGGAGATCGCGTGGACCGCGTCGGGATTGGCCTCCATCACCGCCGGCGTGTTCACGCCCTGTGGCTTGAGCGCGGCCAGCGCGTACTTGGGATTCTTGGTTTCGAGCGCCTGCAGCGTGCCCAGGATCTGCGCGATGGCGATGCCGCCCGACGACGGCGGCGGCATGCCGCAGATCTTCCAGCGCTTGTAGTCGGTGCAGACCGGCACGCGCTGCTTGGCCCGGTAGCTGCCCAGGTCAGCCAGCGACAGCGAGCCGGCATTGCTGCCATCGTTCACCTTGGCGACGATATCGCGCGCGATCGGTCCGCTGTAGAGCACGCCGGCACCGCGCCGGGCGACATCGCGCAGGGTCTGCGCCAGCTTCGGGTTCTTCAGCACCGTGCCGGCCGGCTTGGGCTTGCCCTGTGCATCCAGGAAGTACGCGGCCATCTCCGGCGAATTGGCCAGGAACTTGTCGGCCGCCACTTGCGTGTACAGCCGCTCCGAGATCGGGAAGCCCTTCTCCGCCAGGTCGATGGCGGGCTGGAACAGCTTGGCCCAGGGCAGGCGGCCGTGCTTCCGGTGCGCCATTTCCAGCGCGCGCATCACGCCGGGCGTGCCGACGGAGCGTCCGCCAATCTGGGCCTCGCTGAACTCCATGGGCTTGCCGTCGGAACGCAGGAACAGGTTTTCGGTGGCGCCGGCAGGGGCGGTCTCGCGGCCGTCGAAGGCCTGAACGTTCTTGCCATCCCAGTACATGATGAAGGCGCCGCCGCCGATGCCGGTGGCCTGCGGCTCGACCAGCGTCAGCACGGCCTGCATCGCGATGGCGGCATCGATGGCCGAGCCGCCCTGGCGCAGGATGGCGCGCCCGGCCTCGCTCGCGAGCGGGTTGGCCGCGGCCGCCATATGGCGCTGCGCGTAGGCCGTGGACATGCCGGGGCGATAGCCGGACGACACTTCCGGTGCCGGCGGCATGGCGGCCGGTGGCGTGGTCGCGGTCGGGGCGGCAGGCGCGGCCGGCGTGGCGGTCCCTCCGCCCTGGGTACCACAAGCACCGAGCAGCGCCGTCAGGGCAAGGGCCAGCGCGCCGCGCCACGCCATCGAAGAGAGGTCAGGGTGAGCCATGCGATATCTCCTGGGGGAAGGATCAAACGATTGTAGTGGCGATCGGCGCATTCTGGGGCAAGAAAGTCTGACTGCCGCCACATGCGGGGGCCACATGAAGGCGCAGCAAAAAATTCTCCCGGTTTAACCCCGATCGCTAATCTGCGCCGTTTCATCGACAGGCCGTCATGACCGGGAACCCGCCCCGCGGCCGCTCAGGAGAAAAACATGCAACTTCGCGCACCGGCCGTCATTTCCAGTCTTGCTGCCGCACTGGCGCTGTCGGCCTGCGGCGGGCATTCGCCGTCGCTTCCCCAGGAAGTGGCACAGCCTGTGCCGCCACCCGCAGCGCCGGCGCCCACGCACGACCAGGCCGCCAAGGCTGGCCAGGCAACGCCCGCCATGGAATTGCATGCCGTCGCCCCGCGCGCCGCGCTGGCCATGCCCTACCACCTGCCGCCGCCTGCGCCGGCCGAGCGCGAACGCTACGGCGTCATCGAGGAAAACGGCGTCAGGCTGGTGGCGCAGGCGCCGGTATCCACCTTCAGCATCGATGTCGATACCGGTAGCTACAGCAATATGCGCCGCATGCTCAATGCCGGGCGCGTGCCGCCGGCCGATGCGGTGCGCGTGGAAGAGCTGCTGAACTACTTCCCCTATGACTATGCCCAGCCCGCCGACGGTCGCCCGTTCGCCGTGCATGCCGCGCTGGCGCCCGCGCCCTGGCACCCGGCCAATGTGCTGCTGCGCATCGGCATCAAGGGCAAGGACATGGCCAGCGGCGCGCTGCCGCCTGCCAACCTGGTATTCCTGGTGGATGTATCGGGTTCGATGAACTCGCCGGACAAGCTGCCGCTGCTGAAGTCTTCGCTGAAGCTGCTGGTGAACAAGCTGCGCCCGCAGGACCGCATCACGCTGGTCACCTATGCCAGCGGCACGCGCGTGGCGCTGCCGCCCACGCCGGGCAGCGACAAGACCGCCATCAGCGCCGCCGTCGACCAGCTCGTGGCCGGGGGCAGCACCGCCGGCGCCAGTGGCATCGCGCTGGCCTACCAGGCCGCGCAACAGAGCTTTATCGCCGGCGGCATCAACCGCGTGCTGCTGGCCACCGACGGCGACTTCAACGTGGGCGTGACCGACTTCCGGCAGCTCAAGAGCATGGTGGAAGAGAAGCGCAAGTCCGGCGTGTCGCTGTCCACGCTCGGCTTCGGCACCGGCAACTACAACGAGCAGCTGATGGAGCAGCTGGCCGATGCCGGCGACGGCGCCTATTCGTATATCGACAACCTGATGGAAGGCAACAAGGTGCTGGTCAGCGAGATCAGCTCGACGCTGGCCACCATCGCGCGCGACGTGAAGATCCAGGTGGAATTCAATCCGGCAACGGTGAAGGAGTATCGCCTGATCGGCTACGAGAACCGCATGCTGGCGCGCGAGGACTTCAACAACGACAAGGTCGATGCCGGCGATATCGGCGCGGGCCACACCGTGACGGCGCTGTATGAGCTGACGCTGGCCGGCCAGCCCGGGCTGGTCGATCCGCTGCGCTACCAGCTGGCCGCACCCGTGCCGGGGCGCGACGGCGAACTGGCGCACATCAAGCTGCGCTACAAGCTGCCCGCCGCCAGCACCAGCCAGTTGATGGACATCACCGTCGCGCGGCAGGCCATCCGCCCGCTGGCGCAAGGCGATGACGACTTCCGCTTTGCCGCGGCGGTGGCCGGTTTCGGCCAGGTGCTGCGCGGCGGCAAGTTCACCGGCGACTGGCGCTACGCAGATGCCCGCGCGCTGGCCCAGGGCGCCCGCGGCACCGACCGCTTTGGCTATCGGGGCGAGTTCCTCAAGCTGGTGGACCTGGCACAGAGCCTGGGCACGGCCAGTCCGACCGGCGCCAGCAGCGGCGGGCCGGCCGAGCATGCGGCACGCTGACACCAGCCCGGGCCGCGAGCCGGCGCAAGGCGGCGCGGCAGACTGTCGCGCCGCCTTGCGCTCTCCTATACTCGGGCGCATGCAGGCACCCGACCCCGTCCCTTCCGCCGCGCCCACAGCCGCCACGCCCGGCGCAGCGCTGTCGGCGCTGCCCGACCATGACCTGATGCTGCTGGTGGCGGGCGGCATCATCGAGCAGCCCGTCACCGAGCTGTTCCGCCGCCATAACGCCGGCCTCTACAACTACGTGGCCTGGCTGTGCCAGGGCAACCGCGGCGAAGCGGAAGACATCGCGCAGAAGACCTGGGTCAAGCTGATGACCCGCTGCGGCGACTACCAGCCGGACGCGGCGTTCCGCACCTTCCTGTTCCAGATCGCGCGCAATACCTGGCTCGACCAGGTGCGCAGCGCCGATGCGCGCCAGCGCGAAGCCCTGGACGACCAGCCAGCGGAGATGCCGGCCGACGACCTGTCGCCGGAAGCGGAGCTGCAGTTGCGCCAGCACGCGCACCACGTGCATCGCGCGCTGCTGCAGTTGCCCGTCGCCCAGCGCGAGGTGGTGGTGCTGCGCTTCTTCAGCGACATGAGCGTCGAAGAGATTGCGCAGATGCTCGGCGAGAAGTTCGAGACGGTGAAGAGCCGGCTGCGCTATGCGTTTGCGCGCCTGCGCGCAGACCTGGCCGGCAGCGTGCCGGGCTCGCAGGAGACGCCGTCGTGAACGCGGCCGACCGATTTATCGACGGCAAGGACCGGCTTTCGGCACTGCTGCGGGAGCTGCCCGCTTACGCGTCGTCCGCTGCGCTGGCGGAGTCGGTGCACGCGGCCGCACGTGCGGCACAACAGGAAGCGGATCGCCTGCGGGCCGGCGCGGCGGCCTTGCCCTTCGCCGCGCCGCCAACGCTTGCCACGGCGGTGTTGGAAGAAGCCGCGCGCCTGCAGGCGGCGCAGGCTGCGCGACGCGATGCGCTGCTTGCGCGCGTGGCGTCAGGCGAGCCCGCAGCGGAGATTCTGGGTGCCCCGGTCGGTGCCGCTGCCAGCGCATGGCTGCAGGCACAGGCGGCGGAGGCGGCAACACCAGCACGGGCAACACGGACCACAGCGCAGTCCATGGCAGCGCGCGCCGCGCGCGCGCGGCGCTGGTGGCGCTCGCTGGGGCTCGTGGCCAGCGTCGCGGCGGTGGCCGGGCTGACCACCAGCATCGTACTGCGGCAGATCGATGACGGCGCACTGCTGCCGGCATCGGCGCCTGAACAGGTGTCCGCCCCGGCCGCGGCACCCGCCGCAGAGATGGCAGCAGCGCCCGCACCACAAGCTGCGGCGGAGTCTGGGACCGCCGCGCCGGCAAACCCGCCGCCAGCCCCGAAAGCTGCCCCGGCCGCGCGGCGGGAAGAGCGGCCTGCCCCGGCGCACGCCGGGCAGCTCAGCCGCGCGCCGGCAACGGCCCGGGGCACGGCGCCACGCGAGGCCGCCACGCAAGCACCGCCGCAGGCGACCGAAAGCTTATCCGCCCAGGCGCCGGCTGTGGCCGCCGCACCGGCCGCTCCCGCGTATCCGGCCATGGCAGAGGCAGTCCCGCAGCCGGCAATGCCGGCACCCGCGGCACCGCCGGCGGCCGCGCCGCAGGCAGACTTCGCCCGCAAGGCGGCGCCGCCGATGGCGGCCGCACGCGCCCCCGCCGCGCACACCGCATCCAGCATGGTCGTGTCCATCCAGGACGACCCCGCCGCCACGGCTGCGCGCATGCCGGCGGCGGCATCGGTCACGCTGCTGGCGGCCGAACCGGACAGTGAGGCAATCAGGGAATGGGCAGGACGGCTCTGGCAGTCGATGCCGGCGGCACAACGCCCGCCGGTGCCATTTGCCGTGCAGGCCGACCGCACGCTGGCCCCGGGCCAGGTGCGCATCGAACTGCGCCACGGCGCGCCGCAATGAGCGCGCCGGTGCGTTGGCGAGTGCTGGTCAGCGCGTGGTGAACGACCAGCTCAGGTCCACGGGCTGCGAACCCAGCCGGCCGGTGACCCGCACGCTGTAGCGCTGCTGGCTGGCCAGCGGCGCCACCGGCGTGCAGATCGCCAGGCCGCGTGCCGCGCTGGAGAGGCCCGACGAACGGCTGTCAACCTTGAGGCAGCTGACATTGTTGCCTTGCGCGTCGGTGATGACGAAGTTGTCGGCATCGAACTGCAGCGAGGTGTTGATGGCCTGCAGCGATACCGGATAGCCCACGGTCTTGCCCTCGTAGCCCGGCGCGGGATTGGGGCTTTCCGAGTTGACCCAGCTGGCCGGCACGTCGGCCTGACCGTTGTACGGGTAGGCCACCATCTGGTTGTCGCTGCCGCCCTTCGATGCATCGGCCAGGTCGATGGTCTGGTAGTAGCTGGCCGAGGTGCCGCTGCCGTCCGGGCCCACGCGCTCGGCAAAGCCGCTGCCGGCCGAGCCGTAGCTGCCCAGCAGCGCGGCGCGGTGGAACGGCGCGTTGACCAGGTCCGACACCAGCGCGTCCTTGGGCGACATCGACAGCTGCGCATTGGCAACCGAAGTCCAGCGGTTGGCACCGGCCACGACTTCCGCGGTGGCATTGGTCGGATAGGCGGCCTGGATGCGCTCGTTGGGCGTGGCGCCGGTATAGCCCGGCTTGCCGCTGGTCTCGTCGTGCGTCAGCGTGGCGTTGGCCAGCATGTAGGCAGTGTGGTTCTGCGCCACGGTATTGAGCGGATCGCGTGCCGCCAGCGGCGGCAGGCCCACCTGCTCGCGCCGATAGTTGGCGTAGCACAGGCCGGCGGTGCGCGGCTCTTCCAGCACGCGGTAATTGCTGACCGCACTGCCGCGCGCCGGCAGCAGCGAGACGCCGCCGCCCGCCGCGGGTGCCGGCGCCGTGCCGCTGACGGTATAGCAGGCACCTGCGGTGGATGGCGTGGTCGAGCCCGAGCCGGACGGCGCGCTGGCCTGCCCGTTCGCTTGCGATGCGTTCGACGAAGTACCGCCGCCGCCCCCATCGCCCCCATCGCCACCACCGCCGCCACATGCGGACAGTGCCAGCGCCGCAGCGGCGCAAAAGGTGGTCAGGGCGAGCGTGGTGCGCCGCGCGCGTCGCGGAGGCATGGGTTGGTGATCAGCAAGCAAGCGTTTCCCGGTCATCGTTCTGAATCGTCGTGGTCATCGGAGGAAGGAACCTGCCCCGGGGGATCCGCAGGCGCGGACAGCCGGCGCGGCAACCATCGCCAGCACCGTGTGGACACGGGCTCGCGGCGGCGGCGCCGGGGGCAGAAAGACCGGACGATGGTATGGGCGCGGACCGGGAGGGTCTAGCCCATGAACAATTCCTTACGTGTGACCCGCGCGCGCCGCACCGGGGCGCCGCGCGGGGTGCTTGCGGTGCCAGCCATGCGGGCGCGGGCGCACTTAGCTGGCGGCAGCCACGTCGGCCATGCCGGTGCCGAGCGCGGCCATCACGGCCATCAGCTGCTCGCGCAGCCAGCGGTTGGCACCGTCGTTTTCGCCGCCCGCATGCCAGTACAGGTGCAGTTCCAGCGACGGCACCTTGAACGGCAGCGACAGCAGGCGGTTGGCATAGGGCTCATTGGCGATGCGCGCATAGCGCAGCGGCAGCGTGGCCAGCAGGTCGGTGCAGCTGACCACGCGGCACGCGGCCGCATAGTGCTGGCAACGCAGGCGCACGCGCCGCGTCAGGCCCATGCGGTGCAGGGCCTGGTCTTCCAGCCCGGCGCCGCGGCGGCGCGACGACACGTGCACATGCTCGGCCGCCAGGTAGCGCTCAAGCGTCAGTTCCTTCTTCACCAGCGGATGGTCGCGCCGCGCCAGCACCACCATCGGATCGGCCATGAACGGCGCGTGGTGGATGGCGGGCGAGACCGGCAGCAAGATGTCCAGCGCGGCGTCCAGCGTGCCGGCCAGCAACTCGGACTCCATCTCGCGGCGGTCGAAGCGGATCGCGGCGATCTCCACCTGCGGCGCCATTGCCGTGACACGCGCCATCAGCGGCGGCAGCAGCGTGGATTCCAGCGCGTCGCGCATGCCGATGGTGAAACGCCGCACGGTATTGGTGGGATCGAAGTGCGGCGTATCCTGCAGCGTGCGCGCGAACGATTGCAGCGCGCTGCGCACCTCGGCGGCGAGCGAGCGCGCCAGCGGCGTGGGCGCCATGCCCTGCCCGCGCCGCTCGAACAGCGGGTCGTCGAACAGCGTGCGCATCCGGCCCAGCGCATGGCTGACCGCGGGCTGCGTCAGGTTGAGCTGGCGCGCGGCCGCGGTGATGCTGCCTTCGCTGTAGATGGCGTCGAACACCACGAAGAGATTCAGGTCGATGCGGGAGAGCTGCATGCCGAAGATTCTGGCACGGAATGCAGGGAATTGATACTGGCAAATCCAGAAAATTCATTTTTCTTATTACCGGCTTTCAGATAGAGTGCATTCCATCGGCCCATGCCGCACTGATGCCGGGGCCTGCCGAGGCCAACGAGGCGCCGCCACCCACCCCGGCGTCCACTGATTCCGTAGCGAGGAGACCACATGGATTTCGAATACAGCCCGAAGGTCAAGGAAATGCAGGCCAAGCTGCTGGCCTTCTTCGACCAGCACATCTACCCGAACGAAAAGCGTTTCGCGGAGGAAATCGACGCCAATCGCCGCGCGGGCAACGCCTGGGTACCGACCAAGGTGATCGAGGAACTGAAGCCGCTGGCGCGTGCAGCCGGGCTGTGGAACCTGTTCCTGCCGCGCTCGCCGCGTGCGCCGCAAGGCCTGTCGAACCTGGAGTACGCCACGCTGTGCGAAATCATGGGCCGGGTGCCCTGGTCGGCCGAGGTCTTCAACTGCGCGGCCCCCGACACCGGCAACATGGAGACGCTGGAGCGCTATGCCTCCGAGGAACTGAAGGACAAGTGGCTCGAGCCGCTGCTGGCCGGCGAGATCCGCTCGGCCTTCCTGATGACCGAGCCGGCCGTGGCCTCGTCGGACGCGACCAATATCGAATGCCGCATCGAGCGCGACGGTGACCACTACGTGATCAACGGCACCAAGTGGTGGTCGTCGGGCGCAGGCGACCCGCGCTGCAAGGTCTACATCGTGATGGGCAAGACCAATCCCGACGCCGGCCGCCATGAGCAGCAGTCGATGATCGTGGTGCCGGCCGATACCGCGGGCATCACCATCAAGCGCTTCCTGCCGGTGTTCGGCTACGACGACGCGCCGCACGGCCATATGGAGATCGAGCTGAAGAACGTGCGCGTGCCGGCTTCGAACATCCTGCTGGGCGAAGGCCGCGGCTTCGAGATCGCGCAGGGCCGCCTGGGCCCGGGCCGCATCCACCACTGCATGCGCAGCATCGGCGTGGCCGAGCGCGCGCTGGAACTGATGTGCAAGCGCGCGCTGTCGCGCGTGGCCTTCGGCAAGCCGGTGTCCAGCCAGGGCGTGACGCAGGAACGCATCGCCGAAGCCCGCTGCGAGATCGAGATGGCGCGCCTGTTGACGCTCAAGGCAGCGTACATGATGGACACCGTGGGCAACAAGGTGGCCAAGGCCGAGATCGCCATGATCAAGGTGATCGCCCCGAACGTGGCGCTGAAGGTGATCGACTGGGCCATCCAGGTCCATGGCGCCGCCGGCGTCTCCAGCGACTTCCCGCTGGCCAACTGGTGGGCGCACCAGCGCACGCTGCGCCTGGCCGACGGCCCGGACGAGGTGCACCGCAACGCCATCGCCAAGCTGGAGCTGGCCAAGCACATGAATCTGAACCCGGACGACATCAGGATGCCGGTGGCACGCGGGTTCTGACCGCCTGGCAACGCCGCGGGGCTTCGGCCCTGCCGGCAGTATGGAAAACGCGCAGCCAGTCTGCGCGTTTTTTTCTTCTGTGCTTAAATCGCCCGGTTCGCCACGTCAGTGGTTGATGTGGCCATCCCCAACGATCGCAGCCAGGAGATCTTTTGCGATGATCGACGTCTACACCTGGGCCACGCCCAACGGCCACAAAGTCCACATCATGCTGGAAGAATGCGGCCTGGAGTACAAGGTCCATCCGATCAATATCGGCGCCGGCGACCAGTTCGGCGAGGACTTCCTGAAGATCAGCCCCAACAACAAGATCCCCGCCATCGTCGACCCCGACGGCCCGGACGGCAAGCCGATCTCGCTGTTCGAATCGGGCGCCATCCTGCTCTACCTGGCCGGCAAGACCGGCAAGTTCCTGCCCGAGGACGTGCGCGGCAAGTACGAGGCGCTGCAGTGGCTGATGTTCCAGATGGGCGGCGTGGGCCCGATGCTGGGCCAGGCGCACCACTTCCGCATGTACGCGCCCGAGAAGATCGAGTACGCGGTCAACCGCTACACCAACGAGGCCAGGCGCCTGTACGGAGTGATCGACACGCAGTTGTCAAAGCACGCCTACCTGGCCGGCGAGCAGTACACCATCGCCGACATCGCCACCTTCCCGTGGCTGCGCAGCTGGCAGAACCAGGGCGTGGACCTGGACGACTACCCGCACCTGAAGCGCTGGTTCAACGAGATCGCAGAGCGCCCCGCGGTCAAGCGCGGCGTGGAGGTGCTGGCCAGCGCGCGCAAGGCGCTGCAGGACGACAAGGCACGCGAGGTGCTGTTCGGCGCCACGCAATACAAGCGGCACTGAGCCTGGTATTGCAGCAGCCGGGACCCTGGCCCCGGCTGCCTCGCCTGGCATCAGGCCGGCGCCAGCGCGTGGCACGCAACGGCATATCCGTCCGCGCGCCGGCCGCCGCGGGCCGCAACGCCAAGGTCCGCGTCATCGCCCGGTCCGAAGCAGCACAGCAGGCCGGTGCCCGGCAACAGCCGGCATGACTCGTGCGGGTCCGGCGCGTAGAGCGTGCCGGGCTGCAGGAAGGCCATGTCCCCGCCGGCCCGCACCAGCGCGCCATGCCAGTGCAGGCCGATGGCGCCGCGGTAGCACAGCGCCCAGCGCAGCCCGCGCGCCTGCAGCCGCTGCGCCCAGTCTTCGCCTGACTGGTCGAGCCGGATGAACTCCGGCCGCATGCCCTGCTCCGGCTGCGGGTCCTGTGCCCGCACCACCTCGGCTGGCAATACGTGCATGCCGGCCATCCCCTCTGCGCCATTGGCCTCGACCGCGGCAATGCCGCCCAGCGCGCAGTGCCATCCGCCCGCAGGCAGCGCCACCGGCCGCGAGGCATCGGCAGGCCCTTGCGGCACGGTGCGCACCAGGATGGTGTCGACCATTGCCTGCACCTGCATCGGCACGCCTGGCGCCGGCGCAAAATAGCTCGCCGCCGCCCAGCAGCAGGCAGCCGCGCCCGGGCGACCACAGCCGCAGGCCCCCGCGCAGGCAGCCCCACCATTCATGGCGGTCCGCGGCAAATTCAGCCTGGGTCTCGCCTGCGCAGAGAAAGAAGACGCCAGCCAGCTGCAGGTGGAACAATCGCGCGCGCCCTTCGGCAACCGCCAGCGCGCGGCGATCGAGGCCACCGTGCGCCATATGGCGGAGCTGACCGAGCCCGAGCTGAACCTGATGGCCGCGGTGGCACGGGCGCTGGCGGGCAAGGGCAGCTTCCGCCCGTCGCTGACTCACACCCCCAGCGCCGCATCCGATGCCAAGGGCGACAACAAAGACTAGACGCCCAGCATGCCCTGCCGTTCGATAAAGCGGATCACCTCGTCCAGGCCCTGCCCGGACTTGACGCTGCCCATCACGAACGGCCGGGCGCCGCGCATCTTGCGTGCATCGCTCTCCATCACTTCCAGCGATGCCCCGACGTATGGCGCCAGGTCCGTCTTGTTGATCACCAGCAAGTCGGACTTGGTGATGCCCGGCCCACCCTTTCTCGGAATCTTCTCACCGCCGGCTACGTCGATGACGTAGATCGTCAAATCAGAAAGTTCTGGACTGAAGGTGGCGGCGAGGTTGTCGCCGCCGGACTCGATGAAGACCACGTCAGCATCCGGGAAGCGCGCCAGCATGCGGTCCACCGCCTCCAGGTTGATCGAGGCGTCTTCGCGGATCGCGGTGTGCGGACAGCCGCCCGTTTCCACGCCCATGATGCGTTCCGCCGGCAGCGCGCCGGAGATCGTCAGGAGGCGCTGGTCTTCCTTGGTGTAGATGTCGTTGGTGATGGCGACCAGGTCATAGCGGTCGCGCATCGCCTTGCACAGCATCTCCAGCAGCGTGGTCTTGCCGGAGCCAACCGGGCCGCCGACGCCGACGCGCAGCGGAGGGTTCTTCTTGGTACGGGCCTGGGTCATGGTGCGGTATGAGTTCAGGATCGGAACAGCCGGGAGTACTGCGTTTCGTGGCGCGCGGAAAGCAGGCCCAGCATCGGGGAAAAGGTGGAGAGTTGCGGCGGCGTGGCTTCGGCGCGGCGCGCGGCTTCATCGACCGTGTCGAGCACCGCGCCGTGCAGGCGCCGCAGCATGTGCTGCCCCGCCACCTGGCCCAGCGGCACCGCCTTGATCGCCGCGGCGACCTGGTTCTCGGCCCAGTTAAAGCAGTAGGCGGCGAGGCCATCGCGCGCCTCGACCTGAAGCGCCACGCATGCCGCAGTGAACGCCGTCGGCAGGCAGACCGGTGACAGCGCCGCCAGCGTCTCGCGTAGCACCGGCGCGCCCCACTCCATCTGCGCAATCAGCCTGGACAGCGACCAGCCCATCTGCTCGGTCTCAAGCCGCAACTCGGAAGTCTCGCGCGTGGCGCGGAACCAGTCGTTCCACGTCCGTACTTGCCCAGCGTCGCCGGCCAGCCAGTGACGATGCAGCAGCAGCCACAGTGGCGCTTCGCATTGCGCCTGCACATGCAGCAGGTTGTCGCGAATCCAGCGTTCGGCGCTCGGCGCATCGTGCACGCTGCCACAATCGATCGCAGCTTCCAGTCCTTGTGAATAGCTGAAGCCGCCGATCGGCAGGGATGGCGATGCCAGATGTAGCAGCGAGATCAGTTGGGGCAGGCCGGTCATGGCACGCAATCAATGCTTGTGTCCGCAATGCTCATCGTGGACATGGTGCGGATCACCGTGATCGTGGGAATGACCATGTCCGTGCGAAGGTCCATGCGAATGCCCGTGGTCGTGCCCATGATGCTCATGAAACACCGCCTGCGCCGCCGCATAGTCCTCCGCAAACGTCGCATCGTGCCCATGCTTGTGCCCGCCGCCATAGGCCCCCGCCTCCGGCTCGAACGGCAGCTCGGCACGCTCGGCGCGCACGCCCAGGCGCTGCAGCATGTCGGCAAGCACCGGGTCGTATTCCAGCCGCAGGTAGTCGCGCCCGATCTCCACCGGCGTATGGCGGTTGCCGAGGTGATAGGCCGCACGCATCAGCGCATGCGGGTCTTGCGCGCGCACTTCCAGCACTGCCTCGGTAGCGGCCTGCACTTCCACGAAGCTGCCGTCTTCAGTCACCAGCAGGTCGCCGCCGCGCAGCACGGTGCCGCGCGGCAGGAACAGCGCGGCTTCGTCGCCGTTGTCGAGCACCGCGCGCAGGCGGCTCTTGCTGCGTTCGGCGAAGGGCAGGATCAGCTTGGGCGCGCGGCGCACCAGCACGGGCGCGATGCCGTGCGGGGCGCTCAGGAGTTTGTCGATCTTCAGCATGGGCGATGCGGGGCGCGGGCGCCGGCCAGTCAGAACAGGAAATAGCGTTGCGCCATGGGCAGCTCGGTGGCGGGCTCGCAGGTCAGCAACTGGCCGTCGGCAACGACCTGGTAGGTCTCCGGATCGACCGTGACATGCGGCTGCCAGTCATTGTGCACCATGTCGCGCTTGCTTACCGTGCGCGTGCCGCGCACCGCCGACAGCGTCTTGGCCAGCCCGTAGCGCTCGCCGATGCCGGCCGCCAGCGCCGCCTGCGACACAAAGGTCAACGACGAACGGTGCAGCGCCCCGCCGGCCGAAGCAAACATCGGCCGGTAGTGCACCGGCTGCGGTGTCGGGATCGACGCATTGGGATCGCCCATCGCGGCCGCGGCAATCATGCCGCCCTTCAGGATCAGGCTGGGCTTGACGCCGAAGAACGCCGGACGCCACAACACCAGGTCGGCCCACTTGCCGACTTCAACCGAGCCCACTTCATGGGCGATGCCGTGCGTCAGCGCCGGGTTGATGGTGTACTTGGCGACATAGCGCTTGACGCGGAAATTGTCGTGCCCGCCGCGCGCATCGTTGGGATCGCCCGGCAGCTTGCCGCGCTGCAGCGCCATCTTGTGCGCGGTCTGCCACGTGCGGATGATGACCTCGCCGACGCGCCCCATGGCCTGCGAGTCGCTGGAGATCATCGAGAACGCGCCCAGGTCGTGCAGGATGTCTTCGGCGGCGATGGTTTCGCGGCGGATGCGGCTTTCGGCAAAGGCAATGTCCTCGGCAATCGACGGGTCCAGGTGGTGGCACACCATCAGCATGTCGAGGTGCTCGTCCAGCGTATTGACCGTGTACGGGCGCGTCGGGTTGGTCGACGACGGCAGCACGTTGGCCTCGCCGCACACCTTGATGATGTCGGGCGCATGGCCGCCGCCCGCGCCTTCGGTGTGGTACGTATGGATGGTGCGGCCCTTGAACGCGGCGATGGTGGCCTCGACAAAGCCGGCTTCGTTGAGCGTGTCGGTATGGATCGCCACCTGGGTGTCGGTCGCGTCCGCCACCGACAGGCAGGTGTCGATCGCCGCCGGCGTGGTGCCCCAGTCCTCGTGCAGTTTCAGGCCGATGGCGCCGGCTTCCACTTGCTCCAGGAGCGGCCCCTGCTGGCTGGCGTTGCCCTTGCCCAGCAGGCCGATATTCATTGGATAGGCATCGGCCGCCTGCAGCATGCGCTCCATATACCACGGCCCCGGCGTCACGGTGGTGGCGAAGGTGCCGGTGGCCGGCCCGGTGCCGCCGCCGATCATGGTGGTGACGCCGCTCATCAGCGCCTCTTCGATCTGCTGCGGGCAGATAAAGTGGATATGGCTGTCGATGCCGCCGGCGGTGACGATCATGCCCTCGCCCGCGATCACCTCGGTGCCCGGTCCGACCACGATGGTCACGCCCGGCTGGATATCCGGATTGCCGGCCTTGCCGATCGCCGCGATGCGCCCGCCCTTCAGGCCGATATCGGCCTTGACAATACCCCAGTGGTCAACGATCAGCGCATTGGTGATGACGGTGTCGACGCAGTCCTTCGCCATGCGCTGGCTCTGCCCCATGCCGTCGCGGATCACCTTGCCGCCGCCGAACTTCACTTCCTCGCCATAGATGGTGAAGTCTTTCTCGACCTCGATGATAAGCCCGGTATCGGCCAGCCGCAGGCGGTCGCCGGTGGTCGGGCCGAACATCTCGGCATAGGCCTGCCTGGAGATCTTTGCCATCACAGCGCTCCCATGATCTTGCCGTTGAAGCCGTAGACGATGCGGTCGCCGTCCAGTGCCACCAGTTCCACCGTGCGCGTCTGGCCGGGCTCGAAGCGCACCGCGGTGCCGGCGGCGATATTCAGCCGGAAGCCGCGTGCGGCTTCGCGGTCGAACGCGAGCGCGGTGTTGGTCTCGTAGAAATGGAAGTGCGAGCCGACCTGGATCGGCCGGTCGCCGGTATTGGCCACCGTCACGCTGACCGTGGCGCGGCCGGCATTCAGTTCGATCTCGCCGTCGGCGGGCATCAGTTCACCGGGGATCATGACCATTCTCCTCAGGCCACCAGCAGGCTGGCGCCGTACAGCGCCACGCCGGCACCGGCCGCGCGGGCCAGCCAGCCGGCATGGCGGCGCAACAGCGTGCCGGCGCCGATGCCCAGCAGGTGCAGCGCCATGGTGGCGGCGGCAAACCCGCCTACGTATGCGAGTACCGCAGGCAGCGCGCCAGCGGTGGCGGGCAGTTCGGCCCCGTGGGCATAGCCGTGGAACACGGCAAAGCCGCCGACCAGCAGCGTACCGGCCCACGCCGGCAACTTCGCGCGCAGCGCCAGCAGCAACCCGATCACCAGCAATGAGGCCGCGATCATCGGTTCGACTGCGGGCAGCGCCACACCGGACAGGCCGATTGCAGCCCCCACCAGCATCAGCGCCACGAAGGCCAGCGGCAGGCGCAGCGTATCGGCAGCCGAGCGGGCAATCAAGGCGCTCCACACGCCCACCGCCGCCATCGCCAGCAAATGGTCGGCGCCGGTGAAGGGGTGCGCCAGGCCGGCCCACAGGCTGGCACTGACGGTGGCGGCATCGTGGCCTGGATGTGCCAGGGCGGCGCCGGCGGCAACGGTCAGGGAAGTGCCCAGGGCAAGACGCAGGCAGGCGGTACGGTTCATGTCGGCTCTCGGGTTGGTCTTGTTATCGTGGTCAAAATCGGGGAACGGTCATGTTCAGACAATGGGATGGTGGACGGTCACCAGCTTGGTGCCGTCCGGAAAAGTGGCCTCCACCTGGATCTCGGGGATCATCTCGGCCACGCCATCCATCACGTCCTCGCGGCTCAGCACGGTGGTGCCCTCATGCATCAACTCGGCCACGGTGCGGCCATCGCGCGCGCCTTCCATGATGGCGGCGGTGATCAGCGCCACCGCTTCCGGGTAGTTCAGCTTCAGCCCGCGTGCCTTGCGCCGCTCGGCCAGCAGCGCGGCGGTGAAGATCAGCAGCTTGTCTTTCTCTCGCGGCGTCAGTTCCATCTCTTGTTCCTGGTTCTTGGGTTCGGTTGTCTCTGTTGGCCGCCTACGTGGCCCACAGCCGCAGCGGCCGCGCCGCGACACCGTGGATCGGCATGCGCAGCGCCTGCCAGCTGTCGACCATGACGTGGCGCACGGCTTCCATCTGCCGGCCCAGCACGCGCAGCAGCAGCATCGACTGGCCGTTGGCGGCCAGGCAGGTCACGCCGGCGCGCAGCTCCGGCCGATAGGGCAGCTGTTCGGCCAGCGCTTCGGCCAGTTCCTGCGTCGCGCCCTCGCCTACCGCCCACAGCGTGCCCAGCACATTGAGTCCGTCGAGCCCGGCCACCGCGGTGCGCAGTGGCGACGCGGCCTCAAGATGCGATTGTTCGATCCACAGCGCGCGTTCACCGGCGCCGATGCGGGTATCCAGCCACAGCGCGCCGCTGGCCCACTGCTCGCCAGATGCCTGCCGGCCCAGCACCACCGCATCCCAGCCGATCGCGCTGCCGCCGGGCGCGACGTCGAGCACGGTCGAAATCCGCGCACGGGCGTCGTCGAAGACGATGTTCTCCTGCGGCAGCCAGTCCAGCCGCGCGCCTGCGCCCACCGACAGGCGCACATGCTGCGCCGCCTCGCGGCCAAGCGACTTGTACCACTTGGTGGCGCCCGGCGTGGCCAGCACGGCGTGCGCGCCAGCCTCCACTGTCACGTCGATATCCAGGCTGTCGCCGCCTGCCACGCCCGCTGGCGGATGCAGGATCACCGCATGGCAGATGCCTCCTTCCGGGTACAGCGGCTTCTGCACCAGCAGCGGCCCCTGGTGGCGCCGCTCGGTCAGCGCGGTGCGTTCGCCGCGCTGCGCAAAGCGCAGCCGCAGGGTGGCCTGCCATGCGGCCGGCACGGCGAGGGCGGAAGGAAAATCGGGATGGCGCATGGCAAGGACAGCCGGCGGTGGGGACGCGCGCAAGGGCGGGAGTTGCAAGCAATCATAGCGCGCTGTCCGCCTTGGCGGAAGCAGCGTATGGCCCACAAATCCCGGCGCTGCCGCGCAGCCGCCCTACACGGCGATCAGCTCCCGCACGCCGTCCTGCTCCATGCTGGCGCCGGCACCCCGCGCCACCACTTCGCCGCGGCTCATCACCACGTAGTGGTCGGCAATATGCCGCGCGAACTCGTAGTACTGCTCGACCAGCAGCACTGTCATGCCGAACTCGTCAACCAGCAGGCGCAGCGCCCGGCCGATGTCCTGGATGATGGAAGGCTGGATGCCCTCGGTGGGCTCGTCCAGGATCAGCAGGCCCGGCTCGCTCATCAGCGCGCGCCCGATCGCCAGTTGCTGCTGCTGGCCGCCGGACAGGTCGCCGCCGCGGCGCAGCCGCATGGTGCGCAGCACCGGGAACAACTGGTAGATCCGGTCCGGCACGCCGGACGGCCGCGCCCGGCTGGCGGCGCCGATCAGCAGGTTTTCTTCCACCGTCAGCCGCGGGAAGATCTCCCGGCCCTGCGGCACATAGGCCAGCCCGGCAGACACGCGTTCATACGGCGCCTTCTTCTCCAGCGCCTGCCCTTCCCATTGGATGCTGCCGCTGCGCGTGGGCACCACGCCCATCAGGCACTTGAGCAGCGTGCTCTTGCCCACGCCATTGCGGCCCAGCAGCGTGGTCAGCTTGCCGGCGGGCACGTCGAAGCTGACATTGCGCAGGATATGGCTGCCGCCGTAGAACTGGTTCAGTGCATTGACCTGCAGCATGCTTATCTTCCCAGGTAGGATTCGATCACGCGCTCGTCGCGCTTGACGCTGTCGAGCGTGCCTTCGGCCAGCACGCTGCCCTCGGCCAGCACCGTGACCTGGCCGGCATCGCCTGCGAGCGCGGCGACGAACTCCATGTCGTGCTCGACCACCATCATCGAGCAGCTGCCGCGCAGGCCGTTGAGCAGCGCCGCCAGCTGCATGGTCTCTTCATCGGTCATGCCGGCCACCGGCTCGTCCAGCAACAGCAGCTGCGGCTGCTGCATCAGCAGCATGCCGATCTCCAGGCGCTGCTTCTGCCCGTGCGACAGCAGCCCGGCGGGCCGGTAGGCCTCGGCCTCCAGTCCGGTCAGCGCCAGCGTTTCCTCGATGCGGCGATGCCCCTCTGCCGTCAGCCGCGCGCGCAGCGACGACCACCAGCGCTTGTCGGCCTTCATCGCCAGTTCCAGGTTCTCCCACACCGCGTGCTGCTCGAATACCGTCGGCTTCTGGAACTTGCGGCCGATGCCCACCTGCGCGATGCGCGGCTCGGTCATCCGCATCAGGTCGATGGTCTGGCCCAGGAACACGCGCCCGCTGACATTGGCATTGCGCGGCCCGGTCTTGCCGGTGATGACATCCATCATCGTGGTCTTGCCGGCACCGTTGGGGCCGATCACGCAGCGCAGCTCGCCATGGTCGATCGACAAGGTCAGCTTGTTCAGCGCGCGGAAGCCGTCGAACTGCACCGTCAGGTCTTCCAGGTACAGGATCGGCCCGTGCGAGACATCGATGGTGCCAGGCTCGACGATGCGGCCCAGGCCGGTGGCATCGCCGCTTTCGGCCTGGCCGTGCTGGAGTGCGGCATTCATGCTTCACCTCCGGTGCGGCCTGCCACGGCAGGCGCGGAAACAGGGTCTGCAGCGGCTGGCGGTGCGGCCGCACGCCGCTCGCGCAGCCGGTTCCACAGCCCGGTCACGCCATCGGGCAGGTACAAGGTCACCAGCACGAACATCGCACCCAGCAGGAACAGCCAGTATTCGGCGAAGTGGGCGGTGAACAGGGTCTTGGCGCCATTGACCAGGAATGCGCCGATCACCGGCCCGATCAGCGTGCCGCGCCCGCCCACGGCAACCCACACCGCCATCTCGATCGAGTTGCCGGGCGACATCTCGCCAGGGTTGATGATGCCCACCTGCGGCACATACAGCGCACCCGCGATGCCGCACAGCACTGCCGAGAAAGTCCACACGAACAGCTTGTAGCCCAGCGGGTTGTAGCCGGAGAACATCACCCGCATCTCGGCATCGCGCACTGCGGTGACCACGCGCCCGAGCTTGGACGTGACGATGTAGCGGCAGGCGATGAAGCCCGCCAGCAGCGCCAGGAAGGTCAGCACGAACAGCGCCGTGCGCGTCTGCGGCGCCGCAATCGCAAAGCCGGCAATGCGCTTGAAGTCCGTGAAGCCGTTGTTGCCGCCGAAACCGGTCTCGTTGCGGAAGAACAGCAGCATCGCCGCATACGTCATCGCCTGCGTGATGATCGACAGGTACACGCCCTTGATGCGCGAGCGGAAGGCAAAGAAGCCGAACAGCCACGCCAGCACGCCCGGCACCAGCACCACCAGCAGCAGCGCGTAGCCCAGGTGCTCAGTGCCGTGCCAGAACCAGGGCAGCTCCTTCCAGTCGAGAAACACCATGAAGTCCGGCAGCTCGCTCTTGTACACGCCCTCGCGCCCGATCGCCCGCATCAGGTACATGCCCATGGCGTAGCCGCCCAGCGCGAAGAACAGCCCGTGGCCCAGGCTCAGGATGCCGCAGTAGCCCCACACCAGGTCCAGCGCGATCGCGGCCAGCGCAAAGCACATGATCTTGCCGACCAGCGTCAGCGCATAGGCCGACAGGTGCAGCGGATGGCCCTCCGGCAACACCAGCGCGCACACCGGCACGCCGATGCCGACGATCACCGCCAGCGCCGCCAGCGCCATCCAGCCGCGCCGCGAGAACAGCGCCTGGCGCTCAGGCACGGCAAGCCGGAACGGGGTAGCGGAAGAATTCGATTGGAATCGCTGCATCATGCCTCCGCGCTGCGCCCCTTGAGCGCGAAAAGTCCCTGCGGCCGCTTCTGGATAAACAGCACGATCAGCACCAGGACAAAGATCTTGGCCAGCACCGCGCCATAGAAGGGCTCGATGAACTTGTTGATGATGCCCAGCCCGAAAGCGCCGACGATGGTGCCCGCCAGCTGCCCCACCCCGCCCAGCACCACCACCATGAAGGAATCGATGATGTAGGCCTGACCCAGGTCGGGACCGACATTGCCGATCTGCGACAGCGCGCAGCCGCCCAGCCCGGCAATGCCGGCGCCAAAGGCAAAGGCGTAGCTGTCGACCTTCCAGGTGCGCACGCCGACGCAGGCCGCCATGGTGCGGTTCTGCGTGGTGGCGCGCACGAACAGCCCGAGCCGCGTGCGGTTCAGCACCGCCCACGCCACCGCCACCACCGCCAGCGCGAACAGGATGATGACGATGCGGTTGTAGGGAATCACCAGGCCCGGCATCCACTCGATGCCGCCGCTCATCCACGCCGGGTTGGCCACTTCCACGTTCTGCGCGCCGAACAGCGTGCGCACTGCCTGCATCAGCAGCAGGCTCACGCCGAAGGTGGCCAGCAGCGTTTCCAGCGGGCGGCCGTACAGGTGGCGCAGCACCAGCCGCTCCAGCACGAAGCCCACCACGGCTGCCGCCAGGAACGAGGCCGGCAGCGCCGCCGGCAGGTACCAGTCGAACGCACCCGGCGCGTAGGCGCGGAACAGCGACTGCACCACGTAGGTGGCATAGGCGCCGATCATCAGGAATTCACCGTGCGCCATGTTGATGACGCCGATCAGGCCATAGGTAATGGCCAGCCCCAGCGCGGCCAGCAGCAGCACACTGCCCAGGCTCAGCCCGGCGAACAGGTTGCCGATCAGCTCGGCGCGGCGCTGGTCGCTGCGCAGCGTGTCCAGCGCCTGCTGCGCGGCCAGGCGCACGTCGGCATCGGGCTCGCGGTAGTTGCCGGCACTGTCGCGCTCCACCAGCGGCGCCAGCTTCTGGCGGCTCTGCGGGTTGCTGTCGCTGCCGAGGATGCGGATGGCTTCAAGCCGCGCGTCATGCGCTGCCGGATCGGCCGGCTCGGCCAGCACCAGGTTGGCCCAGATCACGTCCAGGCTGGTGCGCAGGCCGGCATCGGCCTCGTTCTTGCGCGCGGCTTCGACCGCGGCGCGCGAGGCGCTTTCCGGCTGGGCGCGCAGCGTGGCGACCGCCTGCGCACGCACCGCGATGTCGGGTGACTGCAGCAGCAGGCTGCTGGCGGCGCTGTCGACCAGCGCACGCAGGCTGTTGTTCAGGGTCAGGGACTCCAGTTCGTCGGCTTTCACCGCGACCGGCTTGCCGGTAATGGCATCGACGGTCTTGTCGCCGTCCTGGCGCACCATGCCGACCGATGGTGCATATTGCAGCGCGTCGTCCTGCAAGGCTTTCAGGATCGGGCCGGCTTCCGCCGGGGGTGCCTTGGCTAGTGCGGCCAGCGCGGCGGTCTTGGCATCGAAATCGTCTTCGGCCAGCGGCTTCAGGTCGGCCTGCGTCAGCGCCGCGGCCCACGGCGCAGCCGCCAGCAGCAGCGCCGCCAGCAAGGCGCGCAGCCATGGCATGGCCATTGTCGGAAGTAGTTTGGGCATAGTGGCTGGCGCAGTGGCGGCGCTTCAGCGCCTTGTTGTTCTGGGTGTGCGAAAGGGGGCGATGCGCTCCCCTCCCCCGCCTTGCGGGAGAAGGAAGCCATCGTCAGGGGCCGGACTGGCGTCCGCTTACATCACCTTGTCCGGCTTGCCTTCATTACCCGCGATGAACGGGCTCCACGGCTGCGCACGCACCGCCTTCGGCGTCTTCCACACCACCGAGAACTGGCCATCACCCTTCACTTCGCCGATCATCACCGGCTTGTACAGGTGGTGGTTCTCGCCCATGGTCAGGGTGAAGCCGTCCGGTGCCTTGAAGGTCTGGCCGTACATGGCGGCGCGCACCTTGTCGGTGTCGGTGGTGCCGGCCTTCTTCACGGCCTGCGCCCACATGTGAATGCCGACGTAGGTGGCTTCCATCGGATCGTTGGTCACGCGTTTGTCGCCGCCGGGCAGATTGTTGGCCTTGACCCATGCCGCCCACTGCTTGCGGAAGGCATCGTTCTCGGGGTTCTTGACCGACATGAAGTAGTTCCATGCGGCCAGGTGGCCCACCAGCGGCTTGGTATCGATGCCGCGCAGTTCCTCTTCACCCACCGAGAACGCCACCACCGGCACGTCCTTGGCCTTCAGCCCGGCGTTGCCCAGCTCCTTGTAGAACGGCACGTTGGAGTCGCCGTTGATAGTGGAGATCACCGCGGTCTTGCCGCCCTGCGAGAACTTCTTGATATTGGCGACGATGGTCTGGTAGTCGCTGTGGCCGAACGGGGTGTAGACCTCTTCGATGTCCTTGTCGGCCACGCCCTTGCTCTTCAGGAAGGCGCGCAGGATCTTGTTGGTGGTGCGCGGGTAGACGTAGTCCGTGCCCAGCAGGTAGAAGCGCTTGGCGCCGCCGCCTTCCTTACTCATCAGGTATTCCACCGCCGGGATCGCCTGCTGGTTGGGCGCTGCACCGGTGTAGAAGACGTTCTTCGACATCTCTTCGCCTTCATACTGCACCGGGTAGAACAGCAGCGAGTTCAGTTCCTCATAGACCGGGAGCACCGACTTGCGCGACACCGAGGTCCAGCAGCCGAAGGTCACTGCGACCTTGTCCTTGGTGATCAGCTGGCGCGCCTTTTCCGCGAACAGCGGCCAGTTCGAGGCCGGGTCCACCACCACCGGCTCCAGCTTGCGTCCCAGCACGCCGCCGCTCTTGTTGATCTCATCAATGGTCATCAGGGCCACGTCCTTCAGCGACGTCTCCGAAATGGCCATGGTGCCGGACAGCGAATGCAGGATGCCGACCTTGATCGGCTCCTTGGACTGCGCCAGCGCCAGCGGGCTGGTACCGATCATCGCCGCGGCGGCTATCGCCGACAGCTTCAGCATGTCACGTCGTTGCATTTTGCAGCTCCCGTTTATGGTGTTGGTCAGGGACTACGCTCCCCGGGTGATGCTTCTGCAACTAGCGTGCCATGGAGGCAAACGGCCTGATACCCACTGCGCCGGCGGCAGACGGCCTGCTGGCGCGGCGCGCAGGCGCTACCGCTGCCGGCGATCGCGTATCCGCACCAGGGCAGTGCGGGCGGCGCGCGCACCACTCCCGTGCATCGGTGCAATTCCGTGCGGGCGGCATGCGAAAGGCGCCAGGCGCTGCGCGCCCCGCACCAGGGCCGGGCACCATGCCCCAAGGCTGGCATGGGCAAAAAAAAGGGCCCCTTCCGGGGCCCCGCTTTCGATGCCAGGACGCTGGGTCCTTACATCACCATCATGTTGGCGTTCAGGTTGTGCATGATCCACAGCGAACCCGCCACCACGATCACCAGGATCAGCGCGGTGAACAGCAGCGCGATCACGTTGCTGCGCTGCTCAGACGACGTGTCCAGGTGCAGGAAGTACTTCAGGTGGACCAGCATCTGGACCACGGCCATGCCGAGGATGATCCAGAGGATGGTGCCCTTGTCCATGCTGCCGTCCATCACAAGCTTGAACGGGATCACGGTCAGGATCACGGCCAGGATGAAGCCGATCGCGTACGACTTGAAGCTGGCGTGGGTGTCGTGGCCCGCGTGCGAATCGTGCGAGTCGTGGGCGCCGTGCGCCGCCGGTGCGTTGTGTTGTGCCATCACAGATGTCCCATCAGGTAGACCACGGTAAACACGCCGATCCAGACCACGTCCAGGAAGTGCCAGAACAGCGACAGGCAGGTCAGGCGCTTGGTCAGGGTCGGGGTGATGCCCTTCTTCGACAGTTGCCACATCAGCACGATCATCCACAGCATGCCGCTGGCAACGTGCAGGCCGTGGGTGCCGACCAGGGTGAAGAATGACGACAGGAACGCGCTGCGGCCCGGGCCGGCACCTTCGGCGATCAGGTGATGGAACTCGTTGATTTCCATCGCCATGAAGGCCAGGCCCAGCAGGAACGTGACGCCGAGCCACACCTGCACGCGGCTCAGGCTGCGGTTCTGCAGCGAGATCATCGCCATGCCGTACGTGATCGAGGAGAACAGCAGGATGAAGGTCTCCACCAGCACGTAGTTGAGCTCGAACAGCTCCTTCGCCGACGGGCCGCCTGCCAGCTCGCCGCGCAGCACGGCGAAAGCCGCGAACAGTCCGGCGAAGATGATGCAGTCGCTCATCAGGTAGATCCAGAAGCCATACACCGTATTGGCACTGGTATCGTGGTGCGCATGGTCATGGCCGTGCGCGTCGGCGTGAGCCGAGGCGCCTGCCTGCGCGGGGATGCGGTCTAGGACTTGAGTCGACATGGTTCTCAGGCTTGCGAAGCAATGCGCTGCAGTTGGCGCGTTTCGATCTGCTCGACCTCGGTGGCCGGCACGTAGTAGTCGATGTGGTCGTCGTTGCTGCGGTGGATGAACGCCCAGATCATGCCCACCAGGCCAACCGCGGCCATCCACCAGATATGCCAGGTCAGGGCAAAGCCGAACACCAGGCTGAAGGCGCCGATGATGAAGCCCGCGCCCGTGTTCTTGGGCATGTGGATCTTCTCGTAGCCTTCGGTCGGCAGGGTCTCGCCGCGGGCCTTCATGTCGGCGAACGCGTCCAGGTCACGCACCACAGGGGTGTGCGCGAAGTTGTAGAACGGCGGCGGCGACGAGGTGGCCCACTCCAGGGTGCGGCCGCCCCACGGGTCGCCGGTCACGTCGGCCAGCTTCTTGCGGTCGCGGATCGACACCACGATCTGCAGCACCTGGAAGAAGATGCCCAGCGCCACGAACACCACGCCGACCACGGCCAGGTACAGCCACGGCGTCCAGGCCGGGTTGTCGGTGTGGTTCAGGCGGCGGGTCATGCCCATCAGGCCCAGCACGTACAGCGGCATGAAGGCGAAGTAGAAGCCCACCAGCCAGCACCAGAAGGCGTACTTGCCCAGGCGCTCGTTCAGCTTGAAGCCGAACGCCTTCGGCCACCAGTAGGTGATGCCGGCCAGGTAGCCGAACAGCACGCCGCCGATGATCACGTTGTGGAAGTGAGCGATCAGGAACAGGCTGTTGTGCAGCACGAAGTCAGCAGCCGGCACGGCCATCAGCACGCCGGTCATGCCGCCGATCACGAAGGTGATCATGAAGCCCAGCGTCCACAGCACCGGCGTGGTCATCTGGACCCGGCCGCGGTACATGGTGAACAGCCAGTTGAAGATCTTCACCCCGGTCGGGATGGAGATGATCATGGTGGTGATGCCGAAGAACGCGTTGACGTTGGCGCCCGAACCCATCGTGAAGAAGTGGTGCAGCCACACGATGAACGACAGCACCATGATGGCGGCGGTCGCGTACACCATGCCCTTGTAGCCGAACAGCTTCTTGCCCGAGAACGTGGCGATCACTTCAGAGAAGATGCCGAACGCCGGCAGGATCAGGATGTACACCTCGGGGTGGCCCCAGATCCAGATCAGGTTCACGTACATCATGGCATTGCCGCCACCATCGTTCGTGAAGAAGTGCATGCCGAGGTAGCGGTCCAGGCCCAGCAGCGCCAGGGTCACGGTCAGCACCGGGAAGGCGGCCACGATCAGCACGTTGGTGCACAGCGCGGTCCAGGTGAACACCGGCATGCGCATCAGGGTCATGCCCGGGGCGCGCATGCGCAGGATCGTCACCAGGAAGTTCACGCCGGTCAGCAGCGTGCCCAGGCCTGAGATCTGCAAGCTCCACAGGTAGTAGTCCACGCCCACGCCCGGGCTGAAGTCCAGGCCCGACAGCGGCGGGTAGGCCAGCCAGCCGGTCTTGGCGAATTCACCGACGCCCAGCGAGATATTGACCAGCATGGCGCCCGCGACGAACAGCCAGAACGAGAGCGTGTTCAGGAACGGGAAGGCCACGTCGCGCGCGCCGATCTGCAGCGGCACGACCAGGTTCATCAGGCCGGTCATGAGCGGCATGGCCACGAAGAAGATCATGATCACGCCGTGGGCGGTGAAGATCTGGTCGTAGTGCTCAGGCGGCAGCACGCCGGTCGCGCCATTGGTGGCGAGCGCCAGCTGGGCGCGCATCATGATCGCGTCGGAAAAGCCGCGCAGCAGCATGATCAGGGCGACCAGGCAGTACATCACGCCGATCTTCTTGTGGTCGACCGAGGTGAACCACTCGTTCCAGAGGTAGCCCCACTTCTTGAAATAGGTGATCGCGCCTAGCAGCGCGGCCCCGCCCACGGCGACGCCGGCCAGAACGACCATGATGATCGGCTCATGAAACGGAATCGCCGACAAACTCAACTTGCCAAACATCATTGCTCCTAGGATTGCGCGCCCAGCGCCAGCTTGGCCGGCGTGGTCATCGACAGCTGCTCTTCACCGAGGGTGTTGCGCGACGTGCAGATCGGGCCGCCCTTGAACCCGTCGGCGGCGACAGCCGTGCCGCTGTGGTCCATGTACTTGTGCAGGATGTTGCGGAAGAGCTGGTCTTCCACCTTGCCGTAGTACGTGACCGGCTCCTTCTCGCTGGGTTGTGCCAGCGTCTTGTAGCCTTCAACGCCCAGTTCGGTGGACGAGGCGCGAACCTTGGCGACCCACTGGTCGAACTCGTAGTTCGACATGGCCATCGCCTTGAACTTCATGCCCGAAAAACCACCGCCGCTGTAGTTGGCGGACACGCCGTCGTAAGAACCGGCTTCGTTGGCGATCAGGTGGAGCTTGGTCTCCATCCCTGCCATGGCGTACACCTGGCTGCCCAGTTGCGGGATGAAGAACGAATTCATGTTCGAATCCGAGGTGATCTTGAAGTTCACCGGGGTGTCGACCGGGAAGGCGATCTGGTTGACCGTGGCGATCTTCAGTTCCGGATAGATGAACAGCCACTTCCAGTTCAGCGCCACCACCTCGACGGTGACCGGCTTCTTGCTGGATTCAAGCGGCTTGTACGGGTCCAGATCGTGCGAGGACTTCCAGGTGATGATGCCCAGCGCAATGATGATCAGGCAGGGGATCAGCCATACCACCACTTCGATCGCGGTGGAGTGCGACCAGTCCGGCTCATAGCGCGCCGAGGTATTGGACGCGCGGTACTTCCAGGCGAACACCAGCGTGAGCACGATCACCGGCAGCACCACCAGCAGCATGAGCCACGTAGCGATCAGGATGATGTTCTTGATGTCGACGCCGACCTGCCCTTTCGGGTCGAGCAGCGTCATGTTGCAGCCGGCGAGCAGGAGCAGGCCAAGGCAAGGCAGGAACCGCGTCCAACGCGGCAGTATGGGTTTCTTCATGTCACGACTGGTTTGGTTACACCGCGCTTCGGGCAAAAGCGCGGCTAAACCGCCTGATGCTCGCGCAAGAGGCGTGGGGCTGAGGGAAAACCGGAAGGACGTGTCCTTAGCTGGCGTTGCGGTCGGGCGGCGGATCGATCGCCGAGGGACCATGCGGCCTTGCAACGCCATGAACACGGAAGGACAACTGACTGCGTGCGCTGCAGGCCCTGTAGGACCTTGCCGGCGCTGCGGCACCTGGCCGAAACCGCGAACGGTCCCGGCTCAGTACAGCGGCCGGGTAGCGTTGGAATACGAAGTTTTTGCACTTCCCGACGGACTTGCCTTCATGGCAAGCGCGGTTTTCGGCCGGGGAGCGCAACACGTAAAACATCGTGGGCGCGACTGTACCGCAACGCAACATTAGGGGTAAACCCAACGGCACAAAACACAGTGTCCGTTTTATCGGACAATCGACCTCGAGAATGGCTTTCCGTGCATTGACCGGCGTCAAGCGCACAAATTCGGCTTTGAATATGCAGAAAGCCGCGCATGCGCGGCTTTTCGGGGTGCGACAACACTATGTGGCATATTGTCGCACTGCGTCAGAACCCTTGGCGCGGATCAAGCCGCAGTTCATCCATATCGGCGCGAAATCGACTCCGCCACGCACACCGGACGGTCGCTGCCCTCGCGCTCGATCGTCACTTCCCAGGTGGACTGAGCGCCCACCAGTTCAGGAGACTTCGGCAGCGGATCGAGCCGATCGACCTTGAGCAGCTTGATTCGTGCCCGCAGTTTGCTGCCTACCGGCACAGGCGCCGTGAAGCGCACGCGGTTCAGGCCGTAGTTGACGCCGATCTTCGATGGCATGTGCAGCGCGTTGTGCATGAACTTGGGCAGCAGCGACAGCGTCAGGAAGCCGTGGGCGATCGGGCCGCCATAGGGCGACTCCTTCTTTGCGCGCTCCACGTCGATGTGGATCCACTGGTGGTCGCCGGTGGCATCGGCAAACTGGTTGACCTGCTGCTGGGTCACCTCGATCCAGTCGCTGACCGCGACTTCCTGGCCCTGCAGGCCTTCCAGTTCTTCAAGCGATGCGATGGTGCGCATGTCGGTTGTCTCCTCGATGGTGGGTTGAGTGTTCTCAGGCGGGCCGGCGGCCGTACATGCCCATGCCCTTGACGGTGCAGACCAGTTCACCGCGCTGGTTGGTGGCTTCCCACTGGGTGTGGACCACGCCGCGGTCCGGCTTGGACTGCGACGGCCGGGTATCGAGCACATTCAGCACGACGCTGAGCGTGTCGCCGGCATAGACGGGCTTGAGCCAGCGAATCTCATCCACACCAGGCGAGCCCATGCTGGCTGACTTGCCGGTGCTGCTCAGCACCAGCAGCCGCATCATGATCGAGCACGTCATCCAGCCGCTCGATATCACACCGCCATAGATGCTCCTGGCAGCGGCCTCCTTGTCGATATGGAACGGCTGCGGATCGTACTGGCGCGCAAAAGCCAGGATCTCTTCCTCGGTGACGAGGTACGAACCCAGTTCGCGGCGGCTGCCGACTTCAAAGTCCTCGAAATACAGCATCGGTTGTCTCTCTGTAGTGATTGGCGCCAGGGCACTTTGTCCAGGCAATGATCGCATGGCCGCCGGGGGCTGGCGTCCGTATTTGCCGAACCCGCCCCTAACGGTCTCCAAAGAAAAAAACCGCGCCTGGACTACAGCGCGGTTTTGACTGGACGGGCAGGATCAGGCAGCTTCCTGGAACCCGGGCTGGGCAGCAAACCTGCCCAGGTGGTGATCCACGTCACCGAAGGTCGTGTTGATCAGCGTCAGCCGCTTGAACATGTGCGCGGCCGGCAGTTCGTTGGTCACGCCCATGCCGCCGTGGATCTGCACCGCCTCCTGGCCGACCGTGCGCGCTGCCTGCCCCACGCGCGCCTTGGCGGCGGAGACATAGCGGCGCCGCTCTTCCGGCGTTACTTCTTCGAAGCGGGCAGCGGCCAGCAGCGTTATCGAACGCGACTGCTCGGCGTGGATGAACATCTCGACCATGCGGTGCTGCAGCGCCTGGAAGCGCGCGATCGGCTGGCCGAACTGCTGGCGCGTCTTGGCATATTCCAAAGTGGCGGCATTGAGCGTATCCATCACGCCCACGGCCTCGGCGCACAGCAGCACGGCGGCGTAGTCGGCCACTTGCTCGATCACCGGGAAGGCCTTGCCGGCTTCGCCCAGCAGTTGCGCGGGGGCATCCTGGAAGGTGATGTCGGCCGCGCGCAGGTTGTCGATGGTGCGGTAGTCCTTGATGCTGACGCCGGCGCCCTTCGCATCCACCAGGAACAGCGAGATGCCATCCCGGTCGGCTTCGGCACCGCTGCTGCGGGCCGACACGATCAGCTTGTCGGCCTGGCCGCCATGCACCACCACGACCTTGCGGCCGCTGAGCTTGCCGTCGCGGGCGGTGACGCGCACGTTGTTCAGCTCGTAGCGCGCCTGCGGCTCGTTGAAGGCCACGGCCAGCTTCAGTTCGCCGCCGGCGACCTGCTCCAGCAGTGCATCCTGGCCACCGGCCAGGCCCAGGGCGTAGGCGCCGACCACCGTGGCCAGGTACGGCTCCACGATCAGGCCGCGGCCCAGTTCCTGCTGCACCACCATCATGTCCAGGGCCTTGCCCGCGAAACCGCCCTGCGCTTCCGGCACCGGCAGCGCGGTCAGGCCGAGCTCGACCAGCGAGCCCCAGGCGGCGCCGCCGTAGCCGGCGGCGCTTTCGTAGTTCTTCTTGCGGGACTCGAAGCCGTAGTCCTTGTCGATGAAACGGCGGACGGCGTCGGCCAGCTGCTTCTGTTCGTCGCTGAGATTGAAGTTCATGTTGCGTGTCTCCTCACAGCCCCAGAATCATCTGGCTGATGATGTTCTTCTGAATTTCGTTGGACCCGCCATAGATGGAGGTCTTGCGATAGTTGAAGTAGTACGCGGCCAGCGGCGCGGCGTCGTCGTAGCCGGTCACGGCGTGCTCGGTCTCGCACTCCAGGTAGGCGGTGTCGAACGGCTGGGCGTACGGGCCGACGGCCTCGACCATCAGCTCGGTCAGCAACTGCTGGATCTCGGTGCCCTTGATCTTGAGCATCGAGGCCTCGGGGCCGGGGCCCTTGCCTGCCGCTTCGCTCGAGACCACGCGCAGCACGGTGATTTCCAGCGCCATCAGTTCGATTTCCAGCGCGGCCACCTTGGCGCCGAACACCGGGTCTTCCAGCAGCGGCTTGCCGTTCTTCTGCTGCTGGCGCGCCACGCGCTTGAGGAAGCCCAGCTCGCGCTTGGAGTTGCCCACGCGGGCAATGCCGGTGCGCTCATGGCCCAGCAGGTACTTGGCGTAGGTCCAGCCGCGGTTCTCGTCGCCGACGCGGTTCTCGACCGGCACCTTGACGTTGTCGAAGAAGACTTCGTTCACCTCATGCTCTTCGTCGAGCATGATGATCGGGCGCACGGTGATGCCCGGGGTCTTCATGTCGATCAGCAGGAACGAGATGCCCTCTTGCTTCTTGGCTTCGGGATCGGTGCGCACCAGGCAGAAGATCATGTCGGCGTGCTGGCCGAGCGTGGTCCAAGTCTTCTGGCCGTTAACGATGTAGTGCTTGCCGTCCGAAGTCAGCTCGGCGCGGGTCTTCAGCGAGGCCAGGTCCGAACCCGAGCCCGGCTCCGAATAGCCCTGGCACCACCAGTCGGTGCAGTCCAGGATGCGTGGCAGGTAATACGACTTTTGCGCCTCGCTGCCGTACTTCATGATTACCGGCGCGACCATCGCCACGCCGAACGGCAGCACGCCGGGCGCGCCGACGCGGGCATTCTCTTCATCCCAGATATGGCGCTGGGTGGCGTTCCAGCCGGTGCCGCCATACTGGACGGGCCAGTGCGGTGCCGACCAGCCCTTGCCGGCCAGGGTCTTGTGCCAGCGCACCAGGTCGTCGCGGTTCGGACGCCGGTGGTTGAGAATCTTGCTGCGGATGTCCGCCGGCAAGTTGGCTTCGAGCCAGCTACGCACTTCCTCGCGGAAGGCGTTGTCGGACGCCGAGTAGTTGAGATCCATGCCCGTCTCCAGTGGTGCCGGCTTGGCGTGGGGCCGCCGGCGGTTGTTCTGCCTGCACGTCAAGCGCCGACAGCAACGGGCACAAGACGCAATTCAGTGAGCCGTCTGCTTCAGCGCATCCGGCACCACGAGCGGGAAAGTCTCGATGCCCTCTTCGGCCAGCGCCTGCACCTCCTCCGCCGAGGCCGAACCGCGAATGCCGCGTTCCGGCGCCTCGTCATAGTGCATGCGCCTTGCCTCTTCGGCAAAGCGCTCGCCAACGTCCTCGGTCTGTGCCAGCACCTGCTTCACTGCCTTCATATAGAGCGCTTGCAGTGTCGCCGGTGCGGCAGCCGGCTGCGCCGGCCTGGCGCCGCCTTCGCGTGCGGTCGCGCCCGACAGGTTCAGGCGCGGCGCGCTGGGCAGCCGCGTCACGGCGTGGTCGCCACAGACCGGGCATTGGACGAGGTCACGCGAGATTTGCGACTGCGCATCTTCCTCCGAGGCAAACCAGCCCTCGAAACCATGGTCATGCGCGCAGCGCAGGTCGAGCACCTTCATGATCTTTCCAGCCCGTCAAAAGCTATATTATCCGCGAATCGAAATTTTGTGAACGGTCGTGCTAAATTTTTTAGAACGACCGTTCGTGAACAACCGCATGGCGCAGAATCCACGCGGCTCACTACTCACTATACGGCGTAATGCGGCAGCGGCTGTTCGCCCGGTTGCCAGGCACCCGAGATCACTTTTTCCAGCCAGAACGCGCCAATGATGGTTTTTACGTCGGTGATGCGGCCGCTGCGGACCCAGTCGATCACCTGCCCCACCGGTGTGATGAAGGTTTCCAGGAACTCGCCGTCGTCGAGCTGCGCCTCGCCGTGCGTCAGGTCGCGCGCCAGGAAGACGTCGATGAACTCGGTGGAATAAGAGATAACCGGGTGGATGCGCGTCAGGTAATCCCAGCGCGCCGCGCTGTAGCCCGTCTCCTCCAGCAGCTCGCGTTCGCCGCAGCGCTGCGCGCCCTCTTCCGGATCGAGTTTGCCGGCAGGGAATTCCAGCATCACTTCGCCGATCGGATAGCGGAACTGGCGCTCCATCAGCACGGTGCCGTCATTGAACAGCGGGATCATCATCACCGCGCCCGGATGGACTACGTACTCGCGCCCGGTCTGCTTGCCGTCCGGCAGCCTGACGATGTCTTGCTTGAGGGTAAGGAACTTGCCGCGATGGACCGTGGCCGAGGCGACGCACACTTCCTTCAGTGCGTCGTCGTTCCCGGTAGGTTCATCGGTAGACGAGGTGCCGCGTTGGATCTTGTCGGTCATGGACGCTCCGGATCAGGCAGGGCCCGGCGCCGACAAGACCGGCTTCAGGCCGTGCGGTGTTTGACGAGGTATTGCCAGGTGAAGCCCGGGAAGGCAAACACCAGCATCATGCAGGCGGTGATGGCGTAGAACTGCCAGCCCTGCGGGAAGGCATTGCCAAGGCTGGCCTCCACAGCAAAGCCGGCGGCGCCGGCCACCGCGAACCAGACGATCAGTTCCAGCAGGCGCAGCCACAGCGGCTTGCGCGCCTGCCGCAGGGGGATCAGCGCGAACAGGCGCTGGTTCACAAACGGCAGGTTCGCACTGATCAGTGCCAGCAGGATGACAAACCAGCCGCTTGCGGATGCGCTCATGGGGTGTGGCGGATCAGGAACCCAGCGTCGAGCGGATGGCCTGGTAGCACAGGTTCATCAGCGCGGCCGGGAAAATGCCCAGCAGGATGACCGCGGCACCATTCACACTCAGCATCGAGCGCAGGCCAAAGGTCGCTTCCAGCTGCTCTTCGCCCACCGGTGCATCGAAGTACATCAGCTTGACGATGCGCAGGTAGTAGAACGCGCCGATCAGCGAGAACATCACGGCCACCACGGCCAGCCAGGTCATGCCTGACTTGACCACCGCATCCAGCACCGCCAGCTTGGCATAGAAGCCCACGGTCGGCGGGATGCCGGCCAGCGAGAACATCATCACCAGCATCAGGAAGGCAAACCACGGGTTGCGGCGCGACATGCCCTTCAGGTCTTCCAGGGTCTCGGCCTCGAAGCCCTTGCTGGTGCGCAGCAGGATGATGCCGAAGGTGCCCAGCGTGGTCAGCAGGTAGGTCACCGAGTAGAACATCGCCGAGCTGTACGCATCGGCGGCGCCGTCAGCCTTGTTGGCCACCACGCCCGACAGCAGGCCCAGCAGCACGAAGCCCATGTGCGAGATGGTCGAGTACGCCAGCATCCGCTTCAGGTTGCTCTGCACGATGGCGGTCAGGTTGCCGATGGCCAGCGAGATGATCGACAGCACCACCAGCATCATTTGCCAGTCGCTCGCCAGCGGGAGCAGGCCTTCCACCAGCACGCGGATGAACAGCGCGAAAGCAGCAACCTTGGGGCCGCCGGCGATCAGCAGCGTCACCGCGGTCGGCGAACCCTGGTAGATGTCCGGGATCCACATGTGGAACGGCGCAGCACCCAGCTTGAACGACAGGCCGGCAACGATAAAGACCACGCCAAAGGCCAGCATGGTGGTGTTGACGCGGCCCGACTCGACCACGCGGAACACCTCGCCCAGGTTCAGCGAACCGGTGGCGCCATACATCATCGAGATGCCGTACAGCAGGAAGCCCGAAGCCAGCGCGCCCAGCACGAAGTACTTCATCGCCGATTCCGAGGTCACGCGCGATTCGCGGCGCAGTGCCACCAGTGCGTACGACGACAGCGACAGCAGTTCCAGGCCCAGGTACAGGGTCAGGAAGTTGTTGCCGGTGATCATCACGATCTGGCCGCCCAGCGTGAACAGGGCCAGCATGTAGAACTCGCCGGCGAACATGTCGCGCTCAGCCAGGTAGCGGCGCGTGTACACCAGCGTGACGAACAGGCCCGCCGCGCAGAACGCCGATAGCACGTTGGCCATCGGGTCGATCACGACCAGGTTGGCGAACGCGTAGTGCGTCTCGCCGGCGGCGGCGTTCAGGCCAAACCACACCGTCAGCACCAGAGTGGTCAGCAGCGACAGCGGATAGGCAACGCTTTGCTTGCCCTTGCCGCGCGCAAGGTCGACCCAGTTGATCGCAGCGATGGCGATCGCCAGGAAAATGATCGGCGCCACAGGGCCGAGTGTCGAGGACGGTTGCATGTTGATTTCTCTCCCCGATTACAGCTTGGACTGTGCCGCGTGGGACAGCAGGTTCACCACGGACGCGTGCATCACGTCGGTAAAGGGCTTCGGGTGCAGGCCCATGTACAGCGTCATGATGGCCAGAAGGCCGAGCATGACGAACTCACGCTTGTTCAGGTCGGCCAGCTCGCGCACGTGCTGGTGGACGACGTCGCCGAAGATCACGCGCTTGACCATCCACAGCGAGTAGGCGGCGCCGAAGATCAGGGCGGTGGCAGCCAGCAGGCCGATCCAGAAGTCGAACTTGACCGCGCCCAGGATCACCATGAATTCGCCGACGAAGCCCGAGGTGGCCGGCAGGCCGCAGTTGGCCATGGCGAAGAACACTGCCAGCGCGGCGAACTTGGGCATGGTGTTGACCACGCCGCCGTAGTCGGCGATCTGGCGCGAGTGAACGCGGTCGTACAGCACGCCGATGCAAAGGAACATCGCGCCGGAGATAAAGCCGTGCGAGATCATCTGCACGATGCCGCCCTCCACGCCGATGTCGCTGAAGATGAAGAAGCCCAGCGTGACGAAGCCCATGTGGGCGATCGACGAGTACGCCACCAGCTTCTTCATGTCGGCCTGCACCAGGGCGACCAGGCCGATGTAGATCACCGCGATCAGCGAGATGGTGATGATGAACGGGGCCAGGTAGTGGCTGGCGTCAGGCGCGATCGGCAGCGAGAACCGCAGGAAACCGTAGGCGCCCAGCTTCAGCATGATGGCGGCCAGCACCACCGAACCGCCAGTCGGCGCTTCCACGTGGGCGTCGGGTAGCCAGGTGTGCACCGGCCACATCGGCACCTTGACGGCGAAGGCGACGAAGAAGGCAATGAACAGTGCGATCTGCTCGTTCATCGACAGCTTGGCCTGGTGCCATTGCAGGATGTCGAAGGTGCCGGTCTTGTTGTACAGGTACAGCAGTGCGATCAGCGTCAGCAGCGAGCCAGCCAGCGTGTACAGGAAGAACTTGAACGCGGCATAGACACGGTTCGGGCCGCCCCAGACGCCGATGATGATGTACATCGGGATCAGCGTGGCCTCGAAGAACACGTAGAACAGCATGCCGTCCAGCGTGCAGAACACGCCGACCATCAGGCCCGACAGGATCAGGAACGAGGCCATGTATTCCGCCACACGCTCGGTGATCACTTCCCAGGCCGAGATCACCACGATCACCGTGATGAAGGCGGTCAGCACCACGAACCACATCGAGATGCCGTCAACCCCAAGCAGGTAGTTGATATTGAAGCGCTCGATCCAGTTCGCCTTCTCGACGAACTGCATGGCCGCGGTGGTGCGGTCGAAGCGGAAGACCAGCGGCAGCGTGACGACGAAGCTCGCGATCGAGCCGAACAGCGACATCCACCGCACGAAGCCCGGACTCCGGTCCGAGCCGAAGGCGAGGATCAGCAGGCCGAAAAAGATAGGCAGCCAGATTGAGAAAGACAGAACCATTTCTATGTATTCCTTACTTGGTGCCTATCACTTGGTGCCGATCACGCCCGTGACCGTCAGCGTCAGCAGCACCAGCATGCCGACGATCATCGCGAATGCGTAGTGGTAGATATAGCCCGACTGCAGGTAGCGGCTTGCCGAAGCAAACGAAGCCACCACGCGCGCCGCGCCGTTGACGAACAGGCCGTCGATCAGGCTCTGGTCGCCGCCCTTCCACAGGCCGGTACCGAGCAAGCGTGCGCCGCGGGCGAACACGGCCTGGTTGATGGCGTCCATGTAGTACTTGTTGTCGAGCAGCTTGTACAGGCCCGAGAAGCGGTTCTTGATGGCCTCGGGGATGTCCGGGCGCTTCATGTAGAAGAACCACGACAGCACGACCCCGGCGATGGCCAGCCACAGCACGGGCGTGGTCAGCGAGTGCAGCGCCATCGGCACCCAGCCGTGGAAGGCTTCCTCCAGCTCGGCCATGGCGTGGTGGTTCTCGCCGACGAAGATCACGTCCTTGAAGGCGATGCCGTGCTTGAAGAAGTTGCCGAACAGCATCGGCTCGATCGCGATCGCGCCGATGATCACCGACGGGATCGCCAGCAGCACCAGCGGCAGGGTCACCACCCACGGCGACTCGTGCGGCTTCTCGCCGGCGGCCAGGCCATGGTGGTGGTCGAGCGTGACTTCCTCGTCCTCGTGGTCGCCCTCATGGTGCTGGTGGGCATGGTTCTGGCCCCAGCGCTCCTTGCCGTGGAAGACCAGGAAGTACATGCGGAACGAGTAGAACGCGGTGACGAACACGCCGGCCAGCACGGCGAAGTAGGCAAAGCCCGAACCGGCGATATGCGACTCGGCCACGGCCTCGATGATCGAGTCCTTGGAGTAGAAGCCCGCGAAGAACGGCGTGCCGATCAGCGCCAGCGAACCCACCAGCGAGGTGATCCAGGTGATCGGCATGTACTTGCGCAGGCCGCCCATATTGCGGATGTCCTGGTCGTGGTGCATGCCGATGATGACCGAACCGGCGCCCAGGAACAGCAGTGCCTTGAAGAACGCGTGCGTCATCAGGTGGAACACGGCCACCGAGTAGGCCGAAGCGCCCAGCGCCACAGTCATGTAGCCCAGCTGCGACAGGGTCGAATACGCGACCACGCGCTTGATGTCGTTCTGGATGATGCCCAGGAAGCCCATGAACAGCGCCGTGATGGCACCGATCACCAGCACGAAGGACAGTGCGGTATCCGACAGCTCGAACAGCGGCGACATGCGCGCGACCATGAAGATGCCGGCGGTCACCATGGTTGCCGCGTGGATCAGTGCCGAGATCGGGGTCGGGCCTTCCATCGAGTCAGGCAGCCAGACGTGCAGCGGGAACTGCGCCGACTTGCCCATCGCGCCGATGAACAGGCAGATGCAGGCCACGGTGATCATCAGCCAGTCGGTGCCCGGGAAGATCACGGTCGCCAGCTGGTCGCGCGCGGCGAACACTTCGGTGTAGTTCATGCTGCCGGCGTAGGCCAGCAGCAGGCCGATGCCCAGGATAAAGCCGAAATCGCCGACGCGGTTGACCAGGAAGGCCTTCAGGTTGGCGAAGATGGCCGTCGGGCGGGTGTACCAGAAGCCGATCAGCAGGTACGACACCAGGCCCACCGCTTCCCAGCCGAAGAACAGCTGCAGGAAGTTGTTGCTCATCACCAGCATCAGCATCGAGAAGGTGAACAGCGAGATGTAGGCGAAGAAGCGGTTGTAGCCGGGGTCCCCGTCCATGTAGCCGACGGTGTAGATGTGCACCATCAGCGAGACGAAGGTCACCACGACCATCATCATCGCGGTCAGCGAGTCGACCAGGAAGCCGACCTCCATCTTCAGGCTGCCGATGGCCATCCACTCGTAGACGGTGCCGTTGTAGCCGGCGCCGTTCATCACGTCGAGCAGCACCATCACCGACAGCACGAAGGAAATGGCAACGCCCAGGATCGTGGCCGTATGCGCCACGATCCGGCCGCCGCGCGACTCCGAGGAAAACAGGTCGAAGAACTTGGTACCGAACAGGCCGGCGATCGCGGAGCCGACTAGCGGCGCCAGCGCAATCGCAAGCAGCAGGTTGGGGTTGAGCGTGGTTGCCATAGGACGCTTAGTGGTGTGCGGTCGGTGAGTCTTGGGTATCTACGTAGTGCGCCACGGATCAGCCCTTGAGGGTATCCATGTCGTCCACGTTGATCGTATCCAGGTTGCGGAACAGCACAACCAGGATGGCGAGACCGATTGCCGACTCGGCGGCGGCCACCGTGAGGATGAAGAAAACGAAAACCTGACCAGCCAGGTCGCCCAGGTAATGCGAGAAGGCGACGAAGTTGATATTCACCGCAAGCAGCATCAGTTCGATCGCCATCAGCAGCACGATCACGTTCTTGCGGTTCAGGAAGATGCCGACGATGCTGATCGCGAACAGGATCGCAGCGAGGACGAGGTAGTGAGCGAGAGAGAGCACAGCGTTTCTCCGGGCTTTAGTTCTTATTGGCGGCAGCCGCGGCTTCCGTCTGCTGGGTCTGGCCTTCGGACTGCATCGGCACCAGGCGCACGCGGTCGTCGCGGCGGGTGCGCAGCTGCGCCGATACGTCCTGGGCCTTGACGTCCTTGCGGCGGCGCAGGGTCAGCGCCACGGCGGCGATGATCGCCACCAGAAGGATGATGCCGGCCACTTCGAAGGCGTAGATATAGTCGGTGTAGATCAGCTTGCCGAGCGCGGCGGAGTTCGAGTAGCCCGGGTCCTGCGAACCGCTGGCGGCCACCGGCGTGGTGGTGCCGATGAAGTTGCGCACCAGCACGATCGCCATCTCGGCGATGATCAGCGCGCCCACCACCGAGGCCATCGGCACGTAGGTCCAGAAATCCCGCCGCAGGTGCTCGATGTCGATATCGATCATCATCACCACGAACAGGAACAGCACCATCACCGCGCCGACATAGACCAGCACCAGCAGGATGGCGAGGAATTCCGCCTTGAGCAGCATCCAGATCGCCGCGGCCGTGAAGAACGACAGCACGAGGAACAGTGCGGAATGCACCGGGTTCTTCGCAGTGATGACTTTCAGTGCGGAGAGCACCAGCACCAGCGCAAAGACGTAGAAGATGGTGGTCGTGAGTTCCATGGTCCCTATCGGATCCTCTCTGGGCCGTCCGGCACAAGCCATCCCCTCGGGTGGCCCGCTCCTGCGGCATCCTTGCATTGGCCCCTTGCATTGCAGGGACCGCATTCAAATTCGGTGGCGGCGGCTGCCAGGTCTGCTGCTTGCGGCAGCCGCCAACCGGCGTTACTTCTGGCCGAGATTTCCGGCCGGTGATTCAGCTTAGCGGTACTTCGCGTCGGCAGCCTTGGCTGCGGCGATCTGCGGCTCGTAGCGGTCGCCCACTGCCAGCAGCATGTCCTTGGTGAAGTACAGGTCGCCGCGCTTCTCGCCGTGGTACTCCAGGATCTGCGTTTCCACGATGGCGTCGACCGGGCAGGCCTCTTCGCAGAAACCGCAGAAGATGCACTTGGTCAGGTCGATGTCATAGCGGGTCGTGCGGCGCGTGCCGTCGGCGCGCGCGTCGGACTCGATCGTGATGGCCAGCGCCGGGCACACCGCCTCGCACAGCTTGCAGGCGATGCAGCGCTCTTCCCCGTTCGGGTAGCGGCGCAGCGCGTGCAGGCCACGGAAGCGCGGCGAGATCGGCGTTTTCTCTTCCGGGAACTGGACGGTGATCTTGCGCGCGAAGAGATAGCGGCCGGTCAGGGCCATGCCCTTGAAGAGTTCCTTCAGGAGCAGGCTGTTGAAGAAGTCCTTGATGGCGAGCAGCATGATGCTTCCTAGTATTTCCACACGGTGCGCGCCACGGCGCGCACCGTCGTTTGGCCGTTCAGTGCCAGATGTTCCAGGGCGACTTGATCCAGATCGCCACGATGATCAGCCACGCCACCGTCAGGGGGATGAACACCTTCCAGCCCAGGCGCATGATCTGGTCATAGCGGTAGCGCGGGAACGAGGCACGGATCCAGATGAAGACGGACAGCAGCAGGAATACCTTGATCACCAGCCAGAAGAAGCCCGGGATCGCGTTGGTCAGCACGCTATCGACCGGGGGCGCCCAGCCGCCCAGGAACATCAGCGCGGTCATCGTCGAGATGATGATCATGTTGATGTACTCGGCCAGGAAGAACAGCGCGAAGCCCATGCCCGAATACTCGATCATGTGGCCGGCCACGATTTCCGACTCCCCTTCCACCACGTCGAACGGGTGGCGGTTGGTTTCGGCCACGCCCGAGATGAAGTAGACGGCGAACATCGGCAGCAGCGGCAGCCAGTTCCACGACAGGATGTTGATGCCCATGTCGGCAAAGTAGCCGGTGTTCTGGCCGTTGACGATGGCCGACAGGTTCAGGCTGCCGGCAACCATCAGCACCGTCACCAGCGCAAAGCCCATGGCGATTTCATACGACACCATCTGGGCCGCGGCACGCATGGCGCCGATGAAGGCGTACTTGGAGTTCGAGGCCCAGCCGGCCAGGATCACGCCGTACACGCCCACCGAGCTGATCGCCATCACGTACAGCAGGCCGGCGTTCACATCCGCCAGCACCACTTCGGCCTGGAACGGAATCACGGCCCAGACCGCCACGGCGGGCATCAGCACCATCAGCGGGGCAATCAGGTACATGCCCCGGCTGACCTGCGTGGGCATCATGACTTCCTTGAGCAGCAGCTTCAGCACGTCGGCGATCGGCTGCAGCAGGCCCAGCGGGCCCACGCGGTTCGGGCCGATACGGACGTGCATCCAGCCGATCAGCTTGCGCTCCCACAGGATCAGGTAAGCCACGCACAGCAGCAGCGGCACCACGATGATCACGGCGCGAATCAGGATCCACAGCGGTGTCCAGTAGGCACCCAGCAGGCCCTGTCCTTGCGAGGTAATCCAGTCAATCATGTCTTGTTCTCGCTGTTGTTCTTACGCCGTGGCCACGGTGCCGGTGGCCGGCGCCAGGTCAATGGCCTTCTCTACGGTGACCGTGCCGTACATCGCGCCCAGGCTCATGGCCGCCGGCGTTGCCGCCGGCACGCGCACGGTGTTGGCCGGGAGCGTGGCTTCGAGCACGGCCGGCAGCACCACGCTGCCCTGCCCTTGCGTGACCCGCACCGGATCGCCGGACTGGATGCCAAGGCTGGCGAACAGGTCGGCCGGCAGCGCGATCTGCATGGCGCGGCGCGCGGCAGCGCTCAGCTGCAGCGACTCGGCGCGGCGCACGATCGGGTCGGCGTGGTAGATCGGCACATCGGCAATGCGTTCGATGCCGTTGGCGGCAGCGGCGGCCACGCGGATCGGCGCGTCGGTGGTGTTGTCCAGCTGCGCGTCGACCGGGGCCGACAGCACTTCGACACGCACCGACTCGGCGGTTTCATAGTCGAAGCCAACCACGTCCAGCAGGTTGCCCAGCACGCGCAGTACCTTCCAGCCCGGACGCGATTCGCCCAGGGCGCGCACCACACCGTTGAAGCTCTGCGGCTTGCCTTCGCAGTTGACGAAGGTGCCGGCGGTTTCCGTGAACGGCGTCACCGGCAGGATCACGTCGGCGTACTGCATGGCCGCTTCCGAACGGAACGGCGACAGCACCACCACCGTGCCGGCCTGGGCCAGCGCGGCCAGCGCCTTGCGCGGGTCGGCGGCGTCGAACTCGGGTTCGGTGTTCAGCAGGATGTAGGCCTTGCGCGGCGTGTCCAGCATCGCCTGCGCATTGGCGCCGCCCTGCTTGGGCAGCGCGCCCGCGACATAGCCGCCGACGGTGTTGGCGGCTTCGGTCAGGAAGCCCAGGGTCGCACCGGTTTCGATGGCGATCCACTGTGCCAGCGCGTGCAGCGCCGAGAACTGCGGATGGCGCACCGCCTCGTTGCCGAGGAACACCGCACGGCGCTCGCCCGACAGCAGCGCTTCGGCCACTTTGCCAGCGGCTTCGCCGCCGTCGAATCCTTCAGTGCCGGCCGGGGCAGCAACGCCCTTGGCGGCAGCCACGGCACGGGCCACGCCGGCGAGCGCCGCGGTCCAGCCGGACGGCGCCACGTCGATGCGGGCGGCCAGCGGCATCAGCAGGTCTTCACCGCCGGCACCCAGCACGGCCACGCGGGCACCCTTCTTGGTGGCCTGGCGCAGGCGCGAGGCCAGCAGCGGATGATCCTTGCGCAGCGACGAGCCGATCACGAGCACGCGTTGCAGGGTGGTCACGTCGGCCACCGGCATGCCCAGCCACGGCGCGCCCTTCAGTGCGGCCGAGAAGTCGGTCTGGCGCAGGCGGAAGTCGACGTTGTCGCTGCCCAGGCCGCGCATCAGCTTGCCCAGCAGGAACAGCTCTTCCAGCGTGCTGTGCGGGCTGGCCAGCGCGGCGATCTGGTCGGCGCCATGATCGCGCTTGATGCTGGCGAGGCCGTTGGCCACGTATTCCAGCGCGGTCTGCCAGTCGGTTTCCATCCATTCGCCGCCCTGCTTCAGCAGCGGGCGGGTCAGGCGGTCGGCGCTGTTCAGGCCTTCATACGAGAAGCGGTCCTTGTCGGAGATCCAGCACTCGTTGATGTCTTCGTTTTCCAGCGGCAGCACGCGCATCACGCGCTGGTTCTTGGTCTGCACCACCAGGTTCGCGCCCAGGCCATCGTGCGGCGACACCGACTTGCGGCGTGCCAGCTCCCAGGTACGGGCCGAGTAACGGAACGGCTTGCTGGTCAGCGCGCCGACCGGGCACAGGTCGATCATGTTGCCCGACAGCTCCGAATCGACGGTCTTGCCGACGAAGGTGGTGATTTCCGAATGCTCGCCGCGGCCCAGCATGCCCAGCTCCATCACGCCGGCCACTTCCTGGCCGAAGCGCACGCAGCGGGTGCAATGGATGCAGCGGGTCATCTCCTCCATGGAGATCAGCGGGCCCACGTTCTTGTGGAACACCACGCGCTTCTCTTCCTTGTAGCGCGACTCCGAGGCACCGTAGCCCACGGCCAGATCCTGCAGCTGGCATTCGCCGCCCTGATCGCAGATCGGGCAGTCGAGCGGGTGGTTGATCAGCAGGAATTCCATCACGGACTTCTGCGCCTTGACCGCCTTCTCCGAATTGGTGAAGACCTTCATGCCAGGGGTCACGGGCGTGGCGCAGGCGGGCAGCGCCTTGGGCGCCTTCTCGACCTCGACCAGGCACATGCGGCAGTTGGCCGCGATGGACAGTTTGCGGTGGTAGCAGAAGTGCGGGATGTAGGTGCCCAGCTTGCGGGCTGCTTCCATCACCAGGCTGCCTTCAGCAACCTCAACCTTCTTGCCGTCGATCTCTAGTTCAACCATGTTCTGCCACGCTTAGATGTAGGCCGGAACCATGCACTGCTTGTGTTCGACGTGATATTCGAACTCTTTCCAGTAGTGCTTGAGCATGCCGCGGACCGGCATCGCCGCGGCATCGCCGAGCGCGCAGATGGTGCGGCCCATGATGTTTTCCGCGACGTTGTTGAGCAGGTCCAGGTCTTCCTGGCGCCCCTCTCCGTGTTCGATGCGATTGACCATGCGGTAGAGCCAGCCGGTGCCTTCGCGGCACGGCGTGCACTGGCCGCACGATTCCTCAAAATAGAAGTACGACAGGCGCAGCAGCGAGCGGACCATGCAGCGCGTCTCGTCCATCACGATCACCGCGCCCGAGCCCAGCATCGAGCCGGCCTTGGCGATCGAGTCGTAGTCCATGTCGGACGCCATCATCAGGTCGCCCGGCACCACCGGCGCGGACGAGCCGCCCGGGATCACCGCCTTGATGCGCTTGCCGCCGCGCATGCCGCCGGCGAGTTCCAGCAGCTTGGCGAACGGCGTGCCCAGCGGGATCTCGTAGTTGCCGGGACGCTCGACGTCGCCCGAGATCGAGAAGATCTTGGTGCCGCCATTGTTCGGCTTGCCCAGCTTCAGGTAGTTCTCGGGGCCGACGGCCAGCAGGAACGGCACCGCGGCGAAGGTCTCGGTGTTGTTGATGGTGGTCGGCTTGCCGTACAGGCCGAAGCTGGCCGGGAACGGCGGCTTGAAGCGCGGCTGGCCTTTCTTGCCTTCCAGCGATTCGAGCAGCGCGGTTTCCTCGCCGCAGATGTAGGCGCCGTAGCCGTGGTGCGCGTGCAGTTGGAAATCAAAGCCCGAACCCAGGATGTTGTCACCCAGGAAGCCGGCAGCGCGCGCCTCTTCGAGGGCTTCCTCGAAGATCTTGTATTCGTTCCAGATCTCGCCGTGGATGTAGTTGTAGCCCACGGTGATGCCCATCGCATACGCGCCGATGGCCATGCCCTCGATCAGCGAATGCGGGTTGTAGCGGATGATGTCGCGGTCCTTGAACGTGCCGGGCTCGCCTTCATCGGTGTTGCAGACCAGGTATTTCTGACCCGGGAAGGTGCGCGGCATGAAGCTCCACTTCAGGCCGGTCGGGAAGCCCGCACCGCCACGGCCGCGCAGGCCGGAGGCCTTGACGTCGGCGATCACCTGCTCGGGCGGGATCTTCTCGGTCAGGATGCGCTTGAGTTGCTGGTAGCCGCCACGCTTGACGTAGTCTTCCAGGTGCCAGTTCTTGCCGTCCAGGCCGGCCAGGATCAGCGGCTGGATATGGCGGTCGTGCAGACAGGTCATGTTACTTGCCCCCCTTGGCAGCCTCGGCCTTGAGCTCGTCGACCAGTGCGTCGAGCTTGTCGTCGCTCATCCAGCTGCACATGCGGGTATTGTTGACGATCATCACCGGCGCATCGCCGCAAGCGCCCATGCACTCGCCCTCTTTCAGGGTGAAGCAGCCGTCAGCGGTGGTCTCGTTGTAGTCGATCCCGAGCTTGCGCTTCAGGTACTCGCCGGCCCGCTCGCCGCCCGACAGGGCGCACGGCAGGTTGGTGCAGACGGCGAGCTTGAATTTGCCCACCGGCTTGGTGTCATACATGTTGTAGAAGGTCGCCACCTCTTCCACCCACACGGGCGGCATCTCGAGGTAGTTGGCGACGAACTGCATGACTTCGGGTGAAACCCAGCCCACCTCGCCCTGCGCCACGGCAAGCGCCGCCATCACGGCCGACTGCTTCTGGTCGGCCGGATACTTCGCGATCGCGCGATCGATTTCCTTGAGAGCTTCTGCTGATAGCATGGTCATTGCAGTAAAACGGCGTCAGGCAGCGCCACTGGGCGTTCCCTTCCGCAGGTTTGCAGCCGTCGCTGCCCGTTCCGCCGGCAGGCCTGAGGCCCTGCCGGTCCGCCGCGGGTTTTCCGCCCGCTCCCCTGGGGAGCGCCGTGGAAAGCGCCCGGATCGTCGTCCGGGCCGGCGGTCCGTGATTAACGGTCGATCTCGCCGAAGACGATGTCTTGCGTGCCGATGATCGTTACCGCGTCAGCAATCATGTGTCCCTTGGCCATTTCGTCGAGCGCGGCCAGGTGGGGGAAGCCAGGTGCACGGATCTTCAGGCGGTACGGCTTGTTCGCGCCGTCCGAGATCGCGTAGATGCCGAACTCGCCCTTCGGGTGTTCCACCGCTGCATACGCTTCGCCTTCGGGCACGTGCATGCCTTCGGTGAAGAGCTTGAAGTGGTGGATCAGTTCTTCCATGTTGGACTTCATGTCCACGCGCGAGGGCGGCGCCACCTTGTGGTTCTCGGTGATCACCGGGCCCGGGTTGCGGCGCAGCCATTCCACGCACTGTTTGATAATGCGGTTGGACTGGCGCATCTCTTCCACGCGCACCAGGTAGCGCGCGTAGCAGTCGCCGCCCACGCCTACCGGGATGTCGAAGTCCAGCTTGTCGTACACCTCGTACGGCTGCTTCTTGCGCAGGTCCCACTCGATGCCGGAGCCGCGCAGCATCGGGCCGGTAAAGCCCATCTGCAGCGCCCGTTCCGGGCTGACCACGCCGATGTCCACCAGGCGCTGCTTCCAGATCCGGTTGTCGGTCAGCAGCGTCTCGTATTCGTCAACGTACTTCGGGAACCGGTTGGTGAAGTCCTCGATGAAGTCCAGCAGCGAGCCCGAACGCGCCTCGTTCATGGCCTTGATGGCGCGCTCGTTGTGTACCTTGGACGCGCGATATTGCGGCATCGTGTCAGGCAGGTCGCGATAGACGCCGCCCGGACGGTAGTAGGCCGCGTGCATGCGCGCGCCCGACACCGCCTCGTACATGTCGAACATGTCCTCGCGCTCGCGGAAGGCGTACAGGAACACCGCCATCGCGCCCACGTCCAGCGCGTGCGAGCCGATCCACATCAGGTGGTTCAGCAGGCGGGTGATCTCGTCGAACATCACGCGGATGTACTGCGCGCGCACCGGCACCTCGAGGCCCAGCAAGCGCTCGATTGCCATCACGTAGGCATGCTCGTTGACCATCATCGACACATAGTCGAGGCGGTCCATGTACGGCACGTTCTGGATCCAGGTCTTCTGCTCGGCCAGCTTTTCAGTGGCACGGTGCAGCAGGCCGATATGGGGGTCGGCGCGCTGGATGACTTCGCCGTCCAGCTCCAGCACCAGGCGCAGCACGCCGTGCGCTGCCGGGTGTTGCGGGCCGAAGTTCAGGGTGTAGTTCTTGATGTCTGCCATGGCGCGTTATCAGTGCAAGCCGCCGTAGTTGTCCTCGCGGATCACGCGCGGGGTGATTTCGCGCGGCTCGATCGTGACCGGCTGGTAGATGACCCGCTTCTGTTCCGGGTCGTAGCGCATCTCGACGAAGCCCGAAACCGGGAAATCCTTGCGGAACGGATGGCCGACGAAACCGTAGTCGGTCAGGATGCGGCGCAGGTCAGGATGGCCGTCGAAGACGATGCCGTAGAAATCAAAAGCTTCGCGCTCGAACCAGTTGACGCCGTTCCACACGTCGATCACCGACGGCAGCACCGGAAAATCATCGTCCGGGGCAAACACGCGCACGCGCAGGCGCCAGTTGTGGGTAATCGACAGCAGCTGCGAGACCGCGGCAAAGCGCAGGCCGTCCCAGGCACCGTCGCCGTACTCGGAATAGTCCACGCCGCACAGGTCGATCAGCTGCTCGAAGCGCAGCGACGGATCGTCACGCAGGATGCGGGCAACTTCGAGGTAGTCGTCGGCCTTGACGATCAGCGTCAGTTCGCCGGTCGCCTCGATCAGATTCTGCACGCGCTTGCCGAGAGCTTTCTCGAGCGCGGCCTTGAGGATGTCGAGCTTCGCCATTTCAGCCCTTGCGCGCGATGGTGTTGGTACGCTTGATCTTGTTCTGCAGCTGGATCACGCCGTAGATCAGCGCTTCGGCCGTCGGCGGGCAGCCCGGCACGTAGATATCCACCGGCACGATGCGATCGCAGCCACGCACCACCGAATACGAGTAGTGGTAGTAGCCGCCGCCATTGGCGCACGAGCCCATCGAGATCACCCAGCGCGGTTCCGCCATCTGGTCGTAGACCTTGCGCAGCGCGGGGGCCATCTTGTTGCACAGCGTGCCGGCCACAATCATCACGTCCGACTGGCGCGGCGACGGGCGGAAAATCACACCGAAGCGGTCCATGTCGTAGCGCGCGGCGCCGGCATGCATCATTTCCACGGCACAGCAGGCCAAGCCGAAAGTCATCGGCCACAGCGACCCGGTGCGGGTCCAGTTGATCAGCTTGTCAGCGGTAGTCGTGACGAAGCCTTCATTGAGAACGCCTTCGATTGCCATTTCACATCACTCCCAATCGAGCGCGCCCTTTTTCCAGATGTAGACGAAGCCCACGATGAATTCCAGCAGAAACACGCCCATGGCGATGAACCCCGGCCAGCCGATATCCCGCAGGGCGACACCCCACGGAAACAGGAAGGCGGTTTCGAGATCGAACAGGATAAACAGGATGGCGATGAGGTAGTAGCGCACATCGAACTTCATGCGCGCGTCCTCAAACGCTTCGAAGCCGCACTCGTACGGCGACAGCTTCGCGGGATCGGGCTTGTTCGGACCGAGGATCCGACCGATCGACATCAGTGCCACGCCAAGCACGACACCGAAGATGATGAAGATGAGAACGGGGAAGTAGGCTTCGAGATTCAAGGTACGGCCAGCCTTATCTGGAATGTTGTCAACAGCACCAGCTGAAGCGGCGTCCTGTTGCCCACCCCAGGCGCTAAGCCATAAGCCTCATGGCGCGCCGCCTTGCGGACTGCCGGAGCCCCACGCTCGGGTGCATTGCCCGGCCAGGGACTCCGATCAAGTTGTTTGGTGCCGACGGCGAGACTCGAACTCGCACAGCTTTCGCCACTACCCCCTCAAGATAGCGTGTCTACCAATTTCACCACGTCGGCTGGGGGAGAAACAATATTGCCTGGCGCCGGGTTTTCAGGCCCTTCAGGTCCGTTGCAGAGGCTTTCGTCTTTGCTCGGAACCCATCGCTGGGGAATCGTTTCAAGCCTTGCATTCTAACCTAGATTTCTTGCTTTGTTCAACGCACAACTGCAAAAAAACTCAGGAATCCGCCGCAAGGCTTACGGATTATTTCGGAACAGCGGGGGCTGCCGGCGCCGACGCGTCAGCGGCCGCGGCTGCAGCGGGAGCCGAAGCACCTGCCACTGCGGGCGCCGAAGCCGGCGCCGCGCCCATCACGCCCAGCGACGCAGCCGGCTTGTAGTTGCCCAGCAGCGTCAGTGCCAACGTGCAGACGAAGAACAGCGTGGCCAGCACGGCGGTGGTGCGCGACAGGAAGTTTGCCGAGCCAGTGGCACCGAACAGGCTGCCCGAGGCGCCCGAACCGAATGCCGCGCCGACATCGGCGCCCTTGCCATGCTGGATCAGCACCAGGCCAATCACGCCCAGCGCCGACAACACCTGCAGCACCACCAACAAAGTCTTGAAGATTGCCATTTGATTTAAATAAGCCTTACTGGCTGGTTACTTGCCTGATCGGTCGATCGGAACGGCCGGCATTCAGGCGTTGCCGATCGCGAGAAAATCTTCCGACTTCAGCGAGGCGCCGCCAATCAGGCCCCCGTCGATATCGGTCATGGAAAACAGTTCGGCCGCATTGTCCGGCTTGACGCTGCCGCCGTACAGGATGGCCATGCGCTCGGCCACGCCCGCATCGCGCGCAACAACCTGGCCGCGCAGGAACGCGTGCACCGCCTGCGCCTGTTCGCTGGTGGCGGTCTTGCCGGTGCCGATCGCCCAGACCGGCTCATAGGCCAGCACCACGCGGCTCAGCTGCTCCACCGTCAGCGCGTCCAGCACGGCCTGCAGTTGCCTGCCGACCACCGCCTCGGTTTCGCCCGCCTCGCGCTGGGCCAGCGTTTCACCCACGCAGACCACCGGGACGATGCCGAATTCCAGCGCGCGCAGCGCCTTGGCCGCGACGGTCTGGTCGGTTTCGCCATGATAGGTGCGGCGCTCCGAGTGGCCGACCAGCACATAAGTGCAGCCAAATTCACCGACCATCGATGCCGCGACTTCACCGGTGAAGGCGCCACGCGCCTCCGCCGACACATCTTGTGCGCCCCAGGCCACCTGCGAGCCATTCAGCAACGCCTGGCATTGTGCAAGATAGGGGAACGGCGCGCAGACCGCCAGCGTCGCCTTGGCCGCGCCAGCCTTGATACCCTCCAGCAGCGCCGCGTTTGCAGCCAGGCTGCCGTGCATCTTCCAATTGCCGATGACGAGCTTTTGTCTCACGAAGTGCCCCTCCCAAATCAAACCCGGTATTGTAGCTTGTGGCGGGGGCACGGCGCTACCGCCGCCCGATGGCGGGGGGCGGCAGCATTGGCCACATGCAACGGTCGATGTGACTTACCAGGTCAGCACGATCTTGCCGATATGCTCGCTCGACTCCATCAGGCGATGCGCATCGGCCGCCTGCGCGGCCGGGAACACCTGGTGGATCACCGGCTTGATCTTGCCGGCGGCCAGCAGCGGCCACACCTGCTCATGCAGTGCCGCGGCGATCTTGCCCTTGAACGATGCCGGGCGCGGACGCAGCGTGGAGCCGGTCACGGTGATGCGCCGGCGCAGGATATCGCCCAGCGGGATCTCGGCCTTGGCGCCGCCCAGCAGCGCAATGATGACGATGCGGCCATCGTCGGCAATGCACTTCAGCTCGCGCGCCAGGTACGGGCCGGCAACCATGTCGAGAATCACGTCGACACCCTTGCCGCCGGTCAGCGCGGCCACCTCGGCGACGAAGTCCTGCGTCTTGTAGTTGATCGCGCGATCCGCGCCCAGGTCTTCGCAGGCCTTGCATTTCTCATCGGTCCCGGCGGTGACGAACACCTTGTAGCCCAGCGCCTTGGCGATCTGGATCGCGGTCGTGCCGATGCCGCTGGAGCCGCCCTGGATCAGCAGGGTCTCATCCTTGCCGCGCGGGCCTTGGCCCAGGTAGCCGCGGTCGAACACATTGCTCCAGACGGTGAAGAAGGTCTCCGGCAGCGCGGCGGCCTCGACATCGCTCAGGCCTTGCGGCGCGGGCAGGACCTGCGCCAGCGGCGCCGTGCACAGCTGTGCGTAACCGCCGCCCTGCACCAGCGCGCAGACGCGGTCGCCCACCTTCAGGCCGAAGCGGTTGTCGGCATGCGACAGGTCGCCGCCCACCACCACGCCCGCCACTTCCAGGCCGGGCAGGTCCGAAGCGCCCGGCGGCACCGGGTAGTTGCCGGTGCGCTGGAATACGTCCGGACGGTTGACGCCGGCCGCAGCCACGCGGATCAGGACCTCGCCCGCACCCGCGACCGGATCGGGACGCTCGGCCAGCTGGAGGACTTCGGGGGCACCGTATTCGCGGATCTCGATGGCTTGCATGCTGCTCTGCTCCTTGTACTTGTCTTGGCGCGGCTCGACGATGCGTCGCGCCAGGGTCGGTGTGAGCCGTGGCTCGATAGGGTTGCCGGCAGTGTAAACAAAAAAACGGCTGGACATCGTCCAGCCGTTTTTTCGGCGGCGCCACCTTGCGGCGGCACCTGCGGGCAATCCGGCCCCGCTGACTTTACTGCTGTTCCGAGCCTTCGGCCGGAGCGGCCGGCGCGGCGGCTTCGCCAGCGTTGATCGGGCTGATGCTGCCGCCCTCTTCGGCCAGCGCGGCCTTCAGCGACAGGCGCAGGCGGCCCTTCTCGTCAGCCTGGATCAGCTTGACGCGGACATGCTGGCCTTCCTTCAGCCAGTCCTTGATGTCCTTGACACGCTCGTTGACGATTTCCGAGATGTGCAGCAGGCCATCCTTGCCCGGCAGGATGTTGACGATGGCGCCGAAGTCCAGCAGCTTCAGCACGGTACCGGCGTAGATCTTGCCCACTTCGGCTTCCGCGGTGATGCCCTCGATGCGGCGCTTGGCTTCGGCCATGCCGTCGGTCGAGGTCGACGCGATCGTGATCGTGCCGTCTTCCTGGATGTCGATGGTGGTGCCGGTTTCCTTGGTCAGCGCCTGGATGGTCGAGCCGCCCTTGCCGATCACTTCGCGGATCTTGTCCGGATGGATCTTCATGGTGATCATGCGCGGTGCGTGCGCCGACAGCTCGGTGCGTGCGTGGCCCATCGCTTCCTGCATCTTGTGCAGGATGTGCAGGCGGCCTTCACGGGCCTGCGCCAGCGCAACCTGCATGATCTCCTTGGTGATGCCCTGGACCTTGATGTCCATCTGCAGCGCGGTGATGCCGTTGTCGGTACCCGCCACCTTGAAGTCCATGTCGCCCAGGTGATCTTCATCGCCCAGGATGTCGGTCAGCACGGCGAACTTGTTGCCTTCCAGGATCAGGCCCATGGCCACGCCGGCCACGTGCGCCTTGACCGGAACGCCGGCGTCCATCAGAGCCAGGCAGCCGCCGCAGACCGAAGCCATCGACGACGAGCCGTTGGACTCGGTGATTTCCGAAACCAGGCGGATGGTGTAGGCGAATTCATCGTCCTTCGGCAGCACCGGGATCAGTGCGCGCTTGGCCAGGCGGCCGTGGCCGATTTCGCGGCGCTTCGGGCTGCCCACGCGGCCGGTTTCACCGGTGGCGAACGGGGGCATGTTGTAGTGGAGCATGAAGCGGTCGCGGTATTCGCCGGCCAGCGCGTCGATGATCTGCTCGTCGCTCTTGGTGCCGAGCGTGGCCACCACCAGCGCCTGCGTTTCACCACGGGTGAACAGCGCCGAGCCGTGCGCGCGCGGCAGCACCGACGAACGGATCTCGATCGGGCGCACCGTGCGGGTGTCGCGGCCGTCGATACGCGGCTCGCCAGCCAGCACCTGGCCGCGCACGATCTTGGCTTCGAGGTCGAACATGATGTTGCCGACTTCCACCTTGTCGGCTTCCACGCCGGCGGCTGCCAGTGCGGCCGCCACGTTGGCGTTCACTTCCTTCAGCTTCTGGCTGCGGGCCGACTTCTGGCGCAGTTGATAAGCTTCCTGCAGCAGCGGCAGTGCCACTTCGGTGACCTTGCCGATCAACGGCTCGTTCTTGGCGGCCGGGGCCCAGTCCCACTCGGGCTTGCCGCCTTCGCGCACCAGCTCATGGATGGCGTTGATCGCGATCTGCATTTGCTCGTGGCCATAGACCACGGCGCCCAGCATCACTTCTTCCGACAGCTGGTTGGCTTCCGATTCCACCATCAGCACGGCGCGCTCGGTGCCGGCGACCACCAGGTCCAGGTCCGAGGTGGCGAGCTGCGAGCGGGTCGGGTTCAGCAGGTACTGGCCATCCTTGTAGCCCACGCGCGCGGCGCCAACCGGGCCGTTGAACGGGATGCCCGACACGGCCAGCGCGGCCGACGCGCCGATCAGCGCGGGAATGTCAGCGGGCACTTCCGGGTTCAGCGACACCACGTGGATCACCACCTGGACGTCGTTGTAGAAGCCTTCCGGGAACAGCGGGCGCAGCGGACGGTCGATCAGGCGCGAGGTCAGGGTCTCGTTTTCCGACGGACGGCCTTCACGCTTGAAGAAGCCGCCGGGGATCTTGCCGGCCGCGTAGGTCTTCTCGATGTAGTCGACGGTCAGCGGGAAGAAGTCCTGGCCCGGCTTCGGGCTCTTGGCGGCGACCACGGTCGCCAGCACCACGGTGTCTTCCACATCGACCAGCACGGCACCGCCGGCCTGGCGGGCGATTTCGCCGGTTTCCATGCGGACCGTGTGCTGGCCCCACTGGAATTCCTTGACGATCTTGTTGAACATGGACATGTGCATTCCTTGGCTTGCGTGCAGGCCGCGCCATCACGCAATAACACGCGCACGGCCTGCGACGCCTGCGTTCTCAGCCGCAGGCAAACTGCCGGGTTGCCGGTCGCAGTCGCAGGGAAGTGCTATGCCATTCCAGCGCGGCACTGGCGTTGCCGATGCCGCGCTGGAATGACACAAAGCCCTGTTTCCTTGGCCGGTCCGGGGTATTGAAAACAGAAAAAAGAACAACTTACTCCGTTGCGCAGCTTGCTGCAACGGGCGCCCGGGAATCAGAATGTCCGCCGGACGGCGTGAAGCGAAAATCACTCCATCAACTGCCTGCATCCCTGGGCAAAGCGGATTCACCCCGCCAGAAATGCAAAATGCCTGCCCCAGCATTGCTGAAGCAGGCATCGAGGCCTCACGCGAAACCGTGCAAACCCTGGAATCGCGCTGCCATCGGGCGCAACCTTACTTGCGCAGGCCCAGCTTTTCGATCAGGGCGCGGTAACGGTCGGCGTCGTTGGACTTGAGGTAGTCCAGCAGGCGGCGACGGCGGCTCACCATGCGCAGCAGACCGCGGCGGCTGTGGTGATCCTTCATGTTGGCCTTGAAGTGCGGGGTCAGTTCGTTGATGCGGGTGGTCAGCAGGGCCACTTGCACTTCGGGGCTGCCAGTGTCGTTGGCGCCACGTGCGAACTGCTTGATGACTTCGGACTTGTTGATATCGGCAACTGCCATGATGATTTCCTTTCACTTGCGAACGCTACAGCGCGGGATGCGCCGCATGCGTCGTGCCATGTTTTGACTGGCTACCGCCGCCGCCCGACCAACGGCCAGACAACGACAGCCGCGGATTATAGCCGAAAAGCCGCGGCAGGAGTACCACGGGGCCCGTGCGAGCGCGCTGGCGCTCAGGGGCGCTCCATCCGGCATGTGGTCGGCAGCGTGGTCTGCGCGGCCTTGAGCCTGCGCACGGTACGGAAGCCATAACCCGAGCCCTCGTTGTCGAAGCGCACTGCCCCGCCCTGGCGCTCCATCACCGACACGTATAGCGGCTGCAGCACCTGGTGGTCGTCGGCACGCACGGTGGCCTCATGGAACTGGTTGACGTAGCGCATGTTCTCCAGCGCGCGCGCCACCTTGACCGCATCGGTGGAACCGGCCTGCTCGATCGCGCGCGCCAGCATTTCCACCATCATCTGCATGCGCAGGTGCACGTAGTCGTCCTTCGGCTCCGGATAGCGCGCGCGGAACTGCTGGTAGAAGGCGTCCGATGCCGCCCCGCCCACGTTCGGGTGCCACTCGGCCACCGCCAGCACGCGGCCCACGCCGGCATCGCCCATCGCCGCGGGCGCGCCCAGGCCATTGCCGTAGAAGGTGTAGAACTTGGCCTGCAGGCCGCCTTCGCGCGCGGCCTTGACCATCAGCGTCAGGTCGTTGCCCCAGTTGCCGGTGATGACCGCGTCCGCCCCGCTCGCCTTGATCTTGGCGATATAGGGCGCAAAGTCCTTGATCTTGCCGATCGGGTGGAACTCATCGCCCACGATCTGGATATCCGGCCGGCGCGCCGCCAGCATCTCGCGCGCCGAGCGCGACACCTGGTGGCCGAAGCTGTAGTCCTGGTCGATCAGGTAGACGCGGCGCACCGCCTGGTCCTGACGGATCACCTCGGTCAGCGCCTGCATGCGCATGTCGGCGCTGGCGTCGAAGCGGAAATGCCAGAAGCTGCAATTCTCGTTGGTCAGGCTGGGATCGACCGCCGAGTAGTTCAGGAACAGCACGCGCGCGTCGGGCTGGCGCGCGTTGTGGCGGTTGATGGCCGACACCAGCGCGCCGGCCACGGCCGAACTGTTGCCCTGCAGGACAAAGGGAATGCGCTTGTCGGTCAGGGCCCGCAACTGGATCAGGCTCTCGTCGACATTGCCCTTGCTGTCGAAGGTGACCAGCTCCATGGGCCGTGCGCCCTCTGCGGTCTTTACGCCGCCGCGCGCGTTGATGCGCTCGATCGCCAGGCGCAGGTTGCGCGTCACGGCTTCGCCCGCGTTGGCAAACGGGCCGGACAGCCCGTCGATCATGCCCAGCCGGATCGGCTCTTGTGCCGACGCGCCCGCCGCTGCCACCAGCAACAACCCGCCCAGCCATCCACGCCACCGTGCTGCAACCTTCATGTTCTCTCCCGGAAAGCGCTGGATAGTACGGCAGCGACCGGTTGCGGGCAAATGCCACCGGGGCACGATCATAGGCCGCCAGTTCCGCGAGGAAACCGCCAGGTTGCTGGAAGATCCGTCAATAAGCAGCGCCCGGCGCACACAAGGCCGGAGGCCGCACTACACTTGCGGTATCCACTATCCACGCATCGACCGAGGTCTGCCATGAATCCTGTCATCGCCAACGGCGCGCGCCGGCTAATGCTGGCGCTGGGCGTCGCCATGCTGTCTGCCTGCACCACGCTGATGCCGGTACAGGAAGGCACCAAGCTGGTGGGCCAGCCGCAGGCCGCGGTACAGGCCGCGTTCGGGCCGCCCACCGATGTGTTCCAGTTGCGCGACGGCACCTCGCGCTGGATCTACACCAAGCAGCCGCTGGGCCAGTATGCCTATGGCGCGGACTTCGACCGCAACGGCAACCTGACCCGCTTCAGCAATGTGCTGTCTACGCCGGAACTGTACAAGGCGCAGGTCGGCACCTGGACCAGGCAGGATGTGGCCGAGCATTTTGGCAGGACGCGCCTGCCGGTCGAGTACTACCCGCTGATGCGGCGCGAGGTCTGGTCCTACCGCTTCCGCCATGAAGACGTGTGGCCATCGTTGTACAACTTCTATTTCGACGACACCGGCATCCTGCGCCAGACCCAGATCACGCCCGACCCGATGTACGATCCCGACGATCGCCGCCACTGAGCCATAAAAAAAAGCCCGCCATCCCCGGGTCGGGAATGGCGGGCTTGGTCCGTACGCTCAGGCCGGGTAAGCCTTCCGCCGTCTACGCAGAGGCCTGGGTCAGATCTGCGGATTGATCTTTTGCACAGCCTTGTCGTGCAGCTTGTTCAGCGCGGCCAGGTAGGCCTTGGCCGAGGCGGCGACGATATCCGGGTCGGTGCCCACGCCGTTGACGATGCGGCCGGCCTTGGACAGGCGCACGGTGACTTCGCCCTGGGCCTCGGTGCCGCCGGTGATGGCGTTCACCGAATAGAGCACCATCTCGGCGCCGCTGGACACGCGCGATTCAATCGCATGCAGGGTGGCGTCGACTGGGCCGTTGCCCTCGCCCTCGCCGCTCTGCTCCTGGCCGTCCATGCTGAACACCACGCGCGCGTGCGGGCGCTCGCCGGTCTCGGAGCGCTGCGACAGCGAGATAAAGCGGAAGTGCTCGTTGGCATCGTGCTGGGCTTCGTTCGAGACGATGGCGACGATGTCCTCGTCGAAGATCTCGGCCTTCTGGTCGGCCAGTTCCTTGAAGCGGGTGAAGGCGGCATTGACTTCGGTCTCGCTCTCGAGCTCGATGCCCAGTTCCTGCAGGCGCTGCTTGAAGGCATTGCGGCCCGACAGCTTGCCCAGCACGATCTTGTTGGCGCTCCAGCCCACGTCTTCCGCACGCATGATCTCGTAGGTGTCGCGCGCCTTGAGCACGCCATCCTGGTGGATGCCCGAGGCATGCGCGAAGGCGTTGGCGCCCACCACGGCCTTGTTCGGCTGCACCACGAAACCGGTGATCTGCGACACCAACTTCGAGGCCGGCACGATCTGGGTGGTATCCACGCCGACATCCAGGTCGAAATAGTCGCGGCGGGTCTTCACCGCCATCACCACTTCTTCCAGGCTGGTGTTGCCGGCGCGCTCGCCCAGGCCATTGATGGTGCATTCGATCTGGCGCGCGCCGGCCATCTTGACCGCGGCGAGCGAGTTGGCCACGGCCATGCCCAGGTCGTTGTGGCAGTGCACCGACCAGATCGCCTTGTCCGAGTTGGGAATGCGCTCGCGCACCGAGCGGATCAGTGCGGCGTAGCCTTCCGGCACCGCATAGCCCACGGTATCCGGCAGGTTGATGGTGGTCGCGCCCTCGGCAATCACGCCTTCCAGCACGCGGCACAGGAAGTCCATGTCCGAGCGGCTGCCGTCTTCCGGCGAGAACTCGATATCGTCGGTGAACTGGCGCGCAAAGCGCACCGCCAGGCGGGCCTGCTGATACACCTCGTCCGGCGTCATGCGCAGTTTCTTCTCCATGTGCAGCGCGGACGTGGCGATGAAGGTGTGGATGCGGAACGAATTGGCAGGCTTGAGCGCCTCGGCGGCGCGGGCAATGTCCTTGTCATTGGCACGAGCCAGCGAGCAGATGGTCGAGTCCTTGACTACCTGCGCGATCGAGCGGATCGCCTCGAAGTCGCCGTTGGAGCTCGCCGCGAAACCGGCCTCGATCACATCGACCTTCAGGCGTTCCAGCTGGCGTGCGATGCGGATCTTTTCCTCGCGGGTCATCGAGGCGCCGGGCGACTGCTCGCCGTCACGCAAGGTGGTGTCGAAAATGATGAGTTTGTCAGACATTTTGTGGAGCTCCTGATTGCTTATCGTGTGCTGTCCCCGGCATGCTGCGTCCGGGGCCTACCGCCTGTTCCGCGCTCCACGGCTGTGGAATGCAAAACGCCCCGGCGTGCATGGAGCAGGCCGGGGCGTTGGAAAAATTCCTTGCGGATTTCGCGCTAAGGGGTGAGTCCGTCCTTAGCGCGCGCGCGTCCCGACCTGATGGCCTAGTAGGCCACCTAGGGTGGTGCGGGCGAATAGGACTTGGCGCGAAATCATGGCACCGACTATAGCCGAGTTGGCGCGCCCATGCAATACAGGGTTTAGCCCATTTTGCCCGGACGCGCCAGCAGCGGATCAGCCCTTGGGCGGAATGCGCAGTTTCTGGCCCGGGTAGATCTTGTCCGGGTGGCTCAGCATCGGCTTGTTGGCCTCGAAGATCTTGTTGTATTCGGCGCCGTTGCCGTAAGCAGCCTGGGAGATCGCCCACAGCGTGTCGCCCTTGACCACGGTATGCCAGCTCGATTCCGCGGACTCGACGTTGACGGACATCTTGTCCTCGACCTTGTCCACGCCCTCGACGTTGCCGGCGCACAGGATGATCTTCTCGCGCGTGGCCTGGTCCGGCGCCACGCCAAACACGGTGACCAGCCCCTGCGAGCCGTCCACCTGCACCATCAGCCCGGTGGCATCAAGGCCCATCTTCCTGATGTAGCCCTCGATCGCATCGCCCGCGGCGCGATTGGCGGCATCGACCTTCTCCGCCGACGCATCGGCGGCGGCGGCCTCTTGCGCGGCCTTGGCCTCGCCAGTGCCGAACAGCTTTTCTCCCGCTTCCTTGATGAAGTCGAACATGCCCATGACATCCTCCTGACGGTGAGTGGAAAACACTGCAGAGTGCCACGGCTTGATGGCCGCGGCATGAAAACAATTGTGAATCCGGAAAAGCATGAAGGGCGCCTGAGCGCCCTTCTGCCTGAAACGTCTACGAAGCCTTGCCGCCGTTCTCGCGCTGCTTCTTCTCGATGGCCGGCTTGCCGTGCATCGCCCGCCAGGCCCATAGCACATAGCCCGAGATCGCATAGGCCACGAACAGCCCGAACAGCGCCACCGGCGGATCGGTGGACACCACCACGAACAGCACCAGGACCAGCACCATCATGCCGAACGGCACGCGGTAGCGCACGTCCAGCGCCTTGCCGCTGTAGAACGGCGCGTTGGACACCATCGACAGGCCGGCGTACAGCGTAATGCCGAACGCCACCCACGGCATCCACAGCTCCTTGACCGGCAGCTTGTTGTCGATCACCAGCCAGACGAAGCCTGCGACCAGCGCGGCGGCGGCCGGGCTGGGCAGGCCCTGGAAGAAGCGTTTGTCGACAACGCCAATATTGGCATTGAAGCGCGCCAGGCGCAGCGCTGCGCAGGTGCAGTAGACAAAGGCTGCTATCCAGCCCCACTTGCCCAGGTCATGCAGGATCCACTCATACATCACCAGCGCCGGCGCAACGCCAAACGAGGTCATGTCCGACAGCGAGTCATACTGCTCGCCAAACGCACTCTGCGTATTGGTAATACGCGCCACGCGCCCGTCCATGCCGTCCAGCACCATCGCCGCGAAGATGGCGATGGCCGCCGCGTCGAAGCGCATGTTCATGGCCTGGACGATGGCGAAGAAACCCGCAAACAGCGCCGCGGTGGTGAATGCGTTGGGCAGCAGGTAGATGCCGCGCCGGCGCGGACGCTGGTAGACGATATCGTGGTCGTCGGTGGCTTCGTCGTCGAAGTCGTCGTCGGCCCCGCGCAGCTGGTTATGGCGGAACGGCCGCAGGTGGGTCACGTTGCCGTTGCTGCTGCGCTTGTTACGTCGATGGAAGGCAACCATCACAGTCCTCCGGTCAGGCTGTCGCTCACTTCACGTCGAGTTCGGCGAGGATGGTCGACGAGGCCGATACCTTCTCGCCGATGGTCACGCGCGGGCGCGCATCGAGCGGCAGGTAGACGTCCACGCGCGAGCCGAAGCGGATAAAGCCGTAGCGCTGGCCGCGCGAGAGGTTGTCGCCCACCTTGGTGTAGCACAGGATGCGGCGGGCCACCAGGCCGGCCACCTGCACCAGCGTCACCAGCTGGCCGTCCGCAGCACGCCGGATCAGCACGGCGTTGCGCTCGTTCTCGACCGAGGCCTTGTCCAGGTCGGCGTTGACGAACTTGCCGGGGAAATATTCGACCTTCTCGACCGCGCCATCGACCGAGACACGGTTCGAGTGCACGTTGAAGACGTTCATGAAGACGCTGATCTTCAGCGCCTCGCGGCCGGCGTACGGATCCTGGGTCTTCTCGACCACGACGATGCGGCCGTCTGCGGGGGCCAGCACCGCGTTGGGCTGCGACGGGATCGGGCGCGGCGGATCGCGGAAGAACTGGAGCACGAATACCGTGATGATCCACAACGGCAACGCCCACCAGAAGCCCGCGCTGGCGTGCACCAGCAGCGAGATGACAAAGGCGCCGGCCAGGAATGGCCAGCCTTCACGGGCGATCAGCGGATGAGGATAGTTCATGCAGTACAGGTGTCGGTGGATACAAGACCATGGCAAGGCAGCGCGGCGGCGGCGATAGCCACCATCGGGCGGCGCCCCGTGGTCGCGGAGCAGGATAATGCACGCCTTGCCCAAAGTCTGACAAGCATAACAAAAAGCCGTTCAGGTCCCGCGCCTCCCCTCTGATGATAGAAGGGCGTGGCACGGAACGCTGAACGGCCTCGGCCCGCCGCCGTGCGGCGCGGGCCATCAGACAGCGATGCAGCTTAGTTCTTCGACTGGTCGACCATCTTGTTCTTGGCGATCCACGGCATCATTGCGCGCAGCTTGGCACCCACTTCCTCGATCTGGTGCTCGGCCGTGAGGCGGCGGCGCGAGATCAGCGTCGGGGCGCCGGCCTTGTTTTCCAGCAGGAAGCTCTTGGCGTATTCGCCAGTCTGGATGTCGGTCAGGCACTGCTTCATCGCCTTCTTGGTCTCTTCGGTCACCACGCGCGGGCCGGTGACGTACTCACCATATTCCGCGTTATTGGAGATCGAGTAGTTCATGTTGGCGATGCCGCCTTCGTAGATCAGGTCGACGATCAGCTTCAGTTCGTGCAGGCACTCGAAGTAGGCCATTTCCGGCGCGTAGCCGGCTTCCACCAGGGTTTCGAAGCCAGCCTTGATCAGCTCGACGGTACCGCCGCACAGCACGGCCTGCTCGCCGAACAGGTCGGTTTCGGTTTCTTCGCGGAAGTTGGTCTCGATGATGCCGGCACGGCCGCCGCCGTTGGCAGTGGCGTACGACAGCGCGATGTCACGGGCAGCGCCGGACTTGTTCTGGTGCACGGCGATCAGGTGCGGCACGCCGCCGCCTTGTGCGTACGTGGCGCGCACGGTGTGGCCCGGGGCCTTCGGCGCGATCATGATCACGTCCAGGTCGGCGCGCGGGATCACGGCACCGTAGTGCACGTTGAAGCCGTGGGCAAAGGCCAGCGCTGCGCCTTCCTTGATGTTGGCGTGCACTTCGTTGTTGTACACGTCGGCGATCTGCTCGTCCGGCAGCAGGATCATGACCACGTCCGCACCCTTGACGGCCTCGGCCACTTCCTTCACTTGCAGGCCGGCGTTGACGGCCTTGTTCCACGACGCGCCGCTCTTGCGCAGGCCGACCGTCACATTGACGCCCGAATCCTTCAGGTTCAGCGCGTGGGCATGGCCCTGCGAGCCATAGCCGATGATGGTGACGTTCTTGCCCTTGATCAGGGAGAGGTCGGCGTCCTTGTCGTAAAACACTTTCATGATGATTCCTTCAATCTCTGTCTTTTGTATGAGGGGGGCGGCATCCTCGGACGCATCGTGTGCGCCCGGATCGCGCCGCCCCGGGGATACTGCGTGAAGCCGTGCGGGTGAACCGGGGCCCGGTCAGACCTTCAGGATGCGCTCGCCGCGGCCGATGCCCGAGCCGCCGGTACGGACGGTCTCCAGGATGGCGGTGCGGTCGATGGCGTCCAGGAACGCATCGAGCTTGACGCCATTGCCGGTCAGCTCGATGGTGTAGGTCTTCTCGGTAACATCGATGATGCGGCCGCGGAAGATGTCGGCGGTGCGCTTCATTTCCTCGCGCTCCTTGCCCACCGCGCGCACCTTGACGAGCATCAGCTCGCGTTCGATGTGCGCGCCTTCGGTCAGGTCGACCACCTTGACCACTTCCACCAGGCGGTTCAGGTGCTTGGTGATCTGTTCGATCACGTCATCCGAGCCGGAGGTGACAATGGTCATGCGCGACAGCGAGGCATCCTCGGTGGGTGCCACGGTCAGCGTCTCGATGTTATAGCCGCGGGCCGAGAACAGGCCCACCACGCGCGACAGCGCGCCCGGTTCGTTTTCCAGCAGGACCGAAATGATGTGTCGCATTACAGGTCCTCCGCGCCGAGCAGCATTTCCGAAATGCCCTTGCCCGCCTGGACCATCGGCCAGACGTTTTCGGTGGGATCGGTCTGGAAGTCCAGGAACACGGTACGGTCCTTCAGGCGGAACGCTTCGCGCAGCGCCGGCTCGACGTCGGCCGTCTTCTCGACGCGCATGCCGATGTGCCCGTAGGCCTCGGCCAGCTTGACGAAATCGGGCAGCGCGTCCATGTAGGAGTGCGAGTAGCGGTTGTCGTACTCGATCTCCTGCCACTGGCGCACCATGCCCAGGTAGCCATTGTTCAGCGAGCAGATCTTCACCGGGGTGTCGTACTGCAGGCAGGTCGACAGTTCCTGGATGCACATCTGGATCGAGCCTTCACCGGTGATGGTGACGACTTCCTTCTCCGGGAACGCCTTCTTGATGCCCATTGCGTACGGCAGGCCCACGCCCATCGTGCCCAGGCCGCCGGAGTTGATCCAGCGGCGCGGCTCGTCGAACTTGTAGAACTGCGCGGCCCACATCTGGTGCTGGCCGACATCGGAGCAGATGAAGGCATCGCCGTGAGTCAGTTCCCAGATCTTTTCCACCACGTACTGCGGCTTGATGATCTCGGAGCTGCGGTCGTACTTCAGGCAGTCCACCGAGCGCCATTGCTCGATCTGCTCCCACCATTTGGCAAGCGCCTCGCGCTTGGGCTTGACGTCGCTGGCCTTGATCTGGGCGATCAGTTCCTGCAGCACGTCCTTGACGTTGCCGACGATGGGGATGTCGACCTTGACGCGCTTCGAGATCGACGACGGGTCGATATCGATATGGATGATCTTGCGCGCCTGCGAGGTGAAGTGCGCCGGGTTGCCGATCACGCGGTCGTCGAAACGGGCACCGATGGCGATCAGCACGTCGCAGTTCTGCATGGCCATATTGGCTTCATACGTGCCGTGCATGCCAAGCATGCCGACGAACTGCTTGCTGGTGCCGGGGAACGCGCCCAGGCCCATCAGCGTGTTGGTCACCGGGTGGCCGGTCAGCGCCGCCAGCTGGCGCAGCTCATCGCTGGCATTGGCCAGCACCACGCCGCCGCCGCTGTAGATGTACGGACGCTCGGCGCCCTGCAGCAGCGCCACGGCCTTGCGGATCTGGCCCGAGTGACCCTTGTTCACCGGGTTGTACGAGCGCATGTCGATCGACTTGGGGTACTCGTACTTGCAGGCATTGCGCGAGACATCCTTGGGGATGTCCACCACCACCGGGCCCGGACGGCCGGTCGAGGCAATGAAGAACGCCTTCTTGATGGTCGCGGCGAGGTCGCGCACGTCCTTCACCAGGAAGTTGTGCTTGACGATCGGGCGGGTAATGCCGACGGTGTCGCACTCCTGGAAGGCGTCCTGGCCAATGGCGTGGGTCGGCACGTTGCCGGTGATCACCACCATCGGGATCGAGTCAAGGTACGCGGTGGCAATGCCGGTGACGGCATTGGTCACGCCGGGACCGGAGGTCACCAGCGCCACGCCCACCTTGCCGGTTGCCCGTGCATAGCCGTCTGCGGCATGGACCGCGGCCTGCTCGTGGCGCACCAGGATGTGCTCGAACTTGGTTTGCTTGTGGAGCTCGTCGTAGATATACAGCACTGCGCCGCCGGGGTAGCCCCAGACGTACTCGACGCCTTCTTCGGCAAGTGCGTGAACGAGAATCTCCGCCCCGATCATTTCGGGTGCGGCAGATGAATTGCTGTCTGCGTGGGAGAATTCCGCGCTGGGCATGTTCATTTCAGTCCTTTGCAATTTTCGGCAAAAAATTGTTTGGATGCTCTCTGCCGGGCTTGTGGCACGGGTTCAAGCGTTGCGCGTCTGCATGGAAGACCGCCTCATAAGCGGCCGGATGAGACAACCACTGATGTCGTGTGAACCGGCGATGATACTGCAATGCACCAGCGCGGTCTACGGTTGTTTTTGGCCTGCGCGTAAGGGATTTTCCGGAGTTGCGGCGGGTCTTTTGCGCGCCTCAATGTATTTGCTGCAATACAAGGTGGTACAGGGGGTCGTTTTTTTGCTAGCATCGCAGCACATTGAATGCGCCACGGGCCGTACGCAGCACATTCACCAGAACCGGGCATTTGTCCCGCAGCAACGAGCCGCAACCGCCTGAATGGCCACCGACCAGGAACTGTCCGATTTTCTTACCAGCGTCGAGCGCCGCGCCTTCAAGCAGGCCGTATTTGCGGTCCGCGACGACGAGGCCGCGCTGGATATTGTCCAGGACGCCATGATCAAGCTGGCCGAGAAGTACGGCGACAAAGGCGCCGCCGAGCTGGCGCCGCTGTTCCAGCGCATCCTGCAGAACACTATCCACGACTGGTTCCGCCGCCAGAAGGTGCGCAACACCTGGGTCTCGCTGTTTTCCAGCCTGCGCACCGACCGCGACGGCGACGACAATGACCTGCTGGAGACGCTGGAGGCACAGGCCGGCTCTGAATCGGCCGAAAGCAGCGCCGACAAGGTCGAGCGCGCCCAGGTCATGCATATCATCGAGCAGGAAATCCAGCGCCTGCCGACGCGTCAACGCGAGGCGTTCCTGATGCGTTACTGGGAAGATATGGACGTCGCCGAAACCGCCGCCGTAATGGGCTGCTCCGAAGGCAGCGTCAAGACGCACTGTTCCCGTGCCACGCATACCCTTGCGCAGGCCCTGCGCGCACGGGGGGTCCGACTATGAGCAGAAACGACAAAGAAATCCACGAACGCCGGTTTGCCCATGAGATTCGGGCGGCACTTGATGCCGGCACCGACGACCTGCCGACCGACATCACCGAACGGCTCGCCGCTGCGCGCCGGATGGCGGTCGCCCGCAAGAAGGCCGAGGCACCCGTGCTGGTCCCGCAGCTGGCCATGCCTGGCATGCACGCCCCGCTGTTCGATGAAGACAGCTCGCCGCTGCACCGTGCCGGCGCCTGGCTGCGCCGCCTTAGCCTGATCTGGACGCTGGTGGCGCTGGCCGCCGGCCTGATGGGCATCTATCACTGGCAGGAGCAGAAGCGCATCGAGGAACTGGCCGATATCGACGCCGCCATGCTGCTCGACGACCTGCCGCCCACGGCCTACGCCGACGAGGGCTTCCACGTATTCCTGAAGCGCGGGCAATAGCATGGCGCGCGCAATGTTCCACCCCGACGCCTTGCGCCGCCGGCTGGCCGCGCTGCTGGCCGGCGCCGGCGCAGCCGCCTGCTGGGGCCTGCTGCCGCCCGCGGCGCATGCGCAGGGGGCTTCCGCGGTGACAGCGCCTGCCGCCGCGCAGGCAACCAATGCCCGGCCAGCCTGGGCCGACCTGAGCCCGGTCAACCAGCGCATCCTGGCCCCGCTGCAGCCGCTGTGGGACAGCCTGCCGGAGCTGAACCGCCACAAATGGCTGCGCATCGCCGAGCGCTACCCGAAGTTCTCCCCGGCCGAGCAGGCCCGGCTGCAGGCGCGCATGTCGGAATGGGTCAAGATGACCCCGCAACAACGCCGGCTGGCGCGCGAGAACTACCAGATCACCCGCTCGCTGCCGGCCGAGAAAAAGGCCGAGGCCTGGGACAAGTACCAGCAGCTGCCTGAAGAGCAGAAAAAGAAGCTGGCCGCCACCGATCACGTGCCGCGCCGGCCTGGCGCTGTCAGTGCGCTGCCCAGCGGCAAGCGCCTGCCCAGCGACACCAGCCGCCAGCTCCACCGCGAGCCGAAAACGGCCAGCGCCGCAGCGGGCCACAGTGGCCACACTGCCGGCAAGCCCGCCAGCGAAGCCCAGGCGCAACCTGCCTCCGCGCCCGCTGCCGTGACCGCCGCCCCGGCCCCGGCCGCCTCGGCGCCTGCGGCGCTCGGCGTGCCCGCCTCCGCAGCCGAGGTCGCCACCGAAGCGGCAGCCGCGGCTTCTGACCCCACCATGCGCCAGTAATCCCCAAGTCATTTGGCATAATGGCCGTCTCACGCCGGCCAGCGAAGCAAGGCCGGCCCCGACTGACCAGCGCCAGCACCACCATGCCCCCGTGCGCCAGCCCAGCTTTCTTCGCCTTCCATGCCCGCTGCCACCCTCGATCCCAAGCACGCCGCAGCCGCCCGCCCCGCCGCCCCGCCCTTGCGCCGCCGCATCGCCTGCATGCTCTATGAAGGCGTGCTGCTGTTCGGCGTGCTGAGCGCCTCGACCGCGGCCTACCTGCTGGTGCGGCCGCTGCTGCAGAAGCTTGGCGTGGACGGGCCGCTCGTGATCCAGGTGTGGAGCTTCCTGGTGATGGGCCTGTATTTCACCTGGTTCTGGCAACGCAACGGCCAGACCCTGGCCATGCAGACCTGGCGCATGCGCGTCGAAAACGCTGCCGGCGTGCCGCCGCGCTGGCCACAGGCGGCGCTGCGCTACGTGCTGGCATGGCTGTGGCTGCCGCCATCGGCGGCGGTCGGCCATCTGCTGGGGCTGGTCAAGGGGCCGTTCGTAGGGGTGCTGTGCGCCGGCCTGCTGGTCTGGGTCCTGCTGGCGTGGCTGGATCCGCGCCGCCAGTTCCTGCACGACCGCCTGGCCGGCACGCGGCTGACCGACCTGCGCCCGCCCAAGCCATGAGCCTGTCGGCTGCCGGCATCCGCCGCCTTGCGGTGACCTTGCAGGCAGCCGCCGCGCTGGGCATCGCCGCCGGGCTGGTGCGGCTGGGCGGCTGGCCATGGCCCGGCGCGGTCGCCGCCGGCGTGGCGGCCATCCTCGGCAGCTTCGCCTGCGGCATTGCCTTCGCTTTCGCCCTGAGCGGGCGCGGCCTGTGGGTCGGGCGCGGCAATCACCCGCCCGCACCACCGGTTGAACTCGCCGCCACGCGCCGGCCGCTGCGCCTGCCTGAGGCGTTGCGCTGCTTTGCGGCCGAGTGCGTGGCCGTGCTGCGCATGTTCGACTGGCTGCAGCCATTCCGCGCGCACGCACCCTTTGCCGCACCGCTTGACGCCCTGCCTGGCCGCGACGCCCCGCCGGTGCTGCTGGTGCATGGCTACGCCTGCGGGCAGGCCATCTGGCTCGACATGCAGCCGGCGCTGGCCGCCGCCGGCTACCGCTGCGAAGGGATCGAGCTCAAGCCGGTGTTCGGCGATATCGACGACTACGCACGCGCGCTGCTGGCCGCCATGCGGCGCATCACAGCCGAAGCCGGGCGCCCGCCGCTGCTGGTCTGCCACAGCATGGGCGGCCTGGCCGCGCGCGCCGCGCTGCAGCTGGCGGGCGACGAAGACGTCTGCGCCGGCGTGGTGACGCTGGGCAGCCCCCACCACGGCAGCGCGCTGGCGCGCTTTGGCGGCGGCCCCAATGCGCGCCAGATGCGTTGCGGCAGCGCCTGGCTGCGCGCGCTCGCCGCCGCGGAAACCCCGCGCCGCCGCGCGCGCATGATCTCGATCTTCAGCTGGCATGACTCGATCGCCGGGCCGCCCTGCACCGGCTGGCTCGACGGCGCCGGGCATATCCCGCTGGCCGGCATTGGCCACGTCACGCTGCTGCGCCATCCCGCGGCCGTGCGTGCGGTACTCGACGCCCTCGCAGAGCTGTCCGCCCGCGGGCACTGACACTAGCCCGGGCTGTTCCACTTCCGCCACGATTCATATGTCAGTCATGTTTCCGTCACGGCACCGTCATCGCAGGCTGGCTGAATGCAGCCATCGCCGCAACCGGGACTGCCATGGTGCAAGCAATCCGATCTGCCCGCGGGTATCTGTCGAAGACCGCGCAACTGACGCAATGGCTGCGCCGCAGCCCTGAGAGCGACAGCGCCGCGCCGCTGACCGCCTTCATGGCGCCGGCCCTCGATGCCGCCGCGCTGGCGCCCCAGCGCGAACAGCAGCAGACCTACCCGCCCGAGCCGCACCCGATCCAGCGCTACCGCGCCATCTGGCTGTCGGACATCCACCTGGGCACGCCCGGATGCCAGGCCAACTACCTGCTGGACTTCCTCAAGCACAACGAGTCCGAGCAGCTCTACCTGGTCGGCGACATCATCGACGGCTGGCAGCTGCGCCGCGGCTGGTACTGGCCGCAAAGCCACAACGACGTGGTGCAGAAGCTGCTGCGCAAGGCGCGCAAGGGCACTGAAGTGATCTACGTGCCCGGCAACCACGACGAGGCCGCGCGCCAGTTCGACGGCATGGCCTTCGGCGACATCACCGTGCGCGAAGAAGCGGTGCACGTCACCGCCACCGGGCGCCGGCTGTGGGTGGTGCACGGCGACCTGTTCGACGGCGTGGTGCAGCACGCGCGCTGGCTGGCCTACCTGGGCGATTCGCTGTACACGGTGATCCTGGCGTTGAACCGCCACTTCAACCGGCTGCGCGCGCGCCTGGGCTTCCCGTACTGGTCGCTGTCGCAGTTCCTCAAGCACCAGGTCAAGAACGCGGTCAACTACATCGGCGCCTTCGAGAGCGCGATGGTCGATGAAGCGCGCCGCCGCGGCTGCGACGGCGTGGTCTGCGGCCATATCCACAAGGCCGAGATCCGCGAGGTCAACGGCCAGCTCTACTGCAACGACGGCGACTGGGTCGAAAGCCTGTCGGCGCTCGTCGAGACCATCGAAGGCGAGCTGAAGATCGTCTACTGGACCACGCTGCTGGACGCGCCGGCCCCGGCCACGCGCCGCCGTCGCCGCGCCGCTGTGGCGGGCTGATTCCGGCCTGCCACCCTTTGCCCCATCCGCATTGCCCTTCCACCGCGCCCGAGGAGGCTGCATGAAGATCCTGATCGTCACCGATGCCTGGGAACCGCAGGTCAACGGCGTGGTGCGCACGCTCAAGTCCACCCGTCGCGAACTGGAGGCCATGGGCCACACGGTCGACATGATCACGCCGCTGGAATTCCGCACCGTGCCGTGCCCGACCTACCCCGAGATCCGCCTGTCGCTGTTGCCGGCGGCGCGCGTGCAGCGCCGCATCGAAGCCTTCGCTCCGGACGCCCTGCATATCGCCACCGAAGGGCCGCTGGGCCTGGCCGCGCGGCGCCACGCGATCCGCCGCCGGCTGCCCTTCACCACGGCCTACCACACGCGCTTTCCGGAATACGTGCAGGCACGCTTCGGCATCCCGCTGGCATGGACGTACCGCTTCCTGCGCTGGTTCCACGGCCCGGCCCGGGCGGTGATGGCGCCCACCCCGGTGGTGCTGGACGACCTGCGGCACTATGGCATCACCAACGCCGTGCTGTGGACGCGCGGCGTGGACCTAGACGTGTTCACGCTGCAGCGTCCCAATGTGCTCAACACCGCCCACCCGATCTTCCTCTACGTGGGCCGCGTGGCGGTGGAAAAGAACGTCGAGGCCTTCCTGGCGCTGGACCTGCCCGGCTCCAAGTGGGTGGTCGGCGACGGCCCGGCGCTGTCGGGGCTGCGCGCGCGCTATCCGGGCGCCAACTACCTGGGCGTGCTGAGCCAGCCCGAACTGGCCCGGGTGTATGCTTCGGCTGATGTGTTCGTGTTCCCGAGCCGCACCGACACCTTCGGGCTGGTGCTGCTGGAAGCGCTGGCCAGCGGGCTGCCCGTGGCCGCCTATCCGGTCACCGGCCCGATCGATGTGCTGGGCGACAGCCCCGCCGGCGTGATGCACGAAGACCTGCGCGAAGCCTGCCTGGAAGCGCTGCGCATCGACCGCGCCACGGCCCGTGCCCACGCCGAGCGGTTCTCCTGGCGCGCCGCCTCCGAGCAGTTCCTGGCCCATCTTCGGCCGTTCGCTCCCGGCAATCCAGGCCGGGACAGCGCAGCGGCCCAATCCGCCCCGCAAAACCATGTCCAAACCCCATCCGGAACTGCCGTCCGACCCGCCTCTGCAGAGGCCGCCGCAGGCAGTCCAGAGCGCTGAGTATTCGATCGAGCAGAATCCCCACAAGGGCAATCGCGGCCTGACGCGCGCCTGGCATGCGGCCATCAATTCGCTGTCGGGCCTGCGCTATGCGGTGCTCGAGGAAAGCGCATTCCGCCAGGAGCTGACGCTGGTGGCAATCCTGGCGCCGTGGGCGTTCCTGCTGCCGGTGGGGGTGGTCGAGCGCATCCTGCTGCTGGCCACGCTGCTGGTGGTGCTGATCGTGGAGCTGCTCAACTCCAGCGTCGAGGCGGCGATCGACCGCATTTCGCTGGAGCGGCACAGCCTGTCCAAGCGCGCCAAGGATTTCGGCAGCGCCGCGGTGATGCTGGCGCTGGTGCTGTGCGGCGGCACCTGGGCCGCCATCGCCGGGCCGCACGTGGTGCACTGGGTGCGGACGCTGGCGGGCTGATCCGTCACTCGCCGGGGATGCCGGACGGGGTGGCCGGGCCGATTGCTTATAATCGCTACCCTGCCCCCCGACTTACCGATCGCACCGATCGCCCGGACGCCCATGGAACCGAAACCGCAAACCGGCCCCCGCCGCACCAGGGACCGCATCCTCGACGTCTCGCTGCGCCTGTTCAACGAAGTCGGCGAACCCAACGTCACCACCACGACGATTGCGGAAGCCATGGAGATCAGCCCCGGCAATCTCTACTACCACTTCCGCAACAAGGACGACATCATCAACTCCATCTTCGTGCGCTTCGAGCAGGAGATGGAGCGGCGCCTGAAGATGCCGGACGACCACAAGGCCACGCTGGACGAAAGCTGGGGCTACCTGCAGTACATGTCCGAGTTCCTGTGGAACTACCGCTTCCTGTACCGCGACATCAACGACCTGCTGGCGCGCAACCGGATGCTGGAGACCAACTTCAAGCGCATCGTCGAGCAGAAGAAGCGCTTTGCGCACGAGATCTGCCGGCAGTTCATCGAAGACGGCGAGATGGAAGCCACGCCCGATCAGGTCGAGGCCATCTGCACCAACATGGTGGTGATCGCCACCTACTGGCTGTCGTTCCAGTTCGTGCAGCATCCGCGCCAGTACAACGACCCCGAGCAGATCCGCGGTTACCTGCACGGATCGAGCTACCACATCTTCTCGATCCTGGCGCCCTACCTGCGCGGCCGGGCCCGGGATGCATTCGACCAGCTGGCGCGCGACTACGCGGCAGCCAAGGCCGCAGCCGACGCGGCAAAGGAAGCAAAGTGAAATCTGTCTGCGTGTATTGCGGGTCCAGCCCCGGCAACCGTCCTGAATACGCCGAAGGCGCGCGCCTGCTCGGCCGCACCCTGGCCGAAAGCGGCCTGGCGCTGGTGTACGGCGGCGGCAAGGTGGGCCTGATGGGCATCGTCGCCGACGCCGTGATGGAACACGGCGGCAGCGCCATCGGCATCATCCCCGACGCGCTGATGCAGAAGGAAGTCGGCCACCGCGGCCTGACCGAGCTGCACGTGGTGCGCAACATGCACGAGCGCAAGCAGATGATGGCCGACCGTGCCGATGCCTTTATCGCCATGCCGGGCGGCGTGGGCACCTTCGAAGAGCTGTTCGAGACTTTCACCTGGCTGCAGCTGGGCTACCACGACAAGCCGGTGGGCCTGCTGAATGTCGCCGGGTTCTACGACGGCCTGCTGGGTTTCCTTGCGCACGCGGTGCAGGAAGGCTTCATGAAGCAGGTGCATGCCGACCTGCTGCATGTGGCAGACACGCCCGCCGGCCTGCTCGGCCAGTTGGCGGCCGCGCCGCGCGTGCGCGTCGACAAGTGGCAAGAGGCGCGCGACAAGACCTGAGCGCGCCCCTGCTGCCGGCCTGGTTCAGAACGACGAGCCCGGCTGCCGCAGGAACGCCAGTTCCTGCTCAGTGCTCTGCCTGCCCAGCACCGCATTGCGGTGCGGGAAGCGGCCAAAGCGCGCGATGATCGCGCGGTGCTTCCCGGCCCACTCCACCACATCCACCACCCCGCCGCTGGCCTCGCGCAGCTGCGTCATCAGGCGCACCGCCTCATCCTGGTCCTCCAGCGCCTCGGAATGCTCGAACGGCATGTAGCAGAACATGCGGTGGTAGTCCGTCGGCAGCTTGCGGTCCATGCCGGTGGCGACGATGCGCCTGGCCAGTGCCAGCGCCAGCGCATCGCTGCCAAAGCTGCGCGGATCGTTGCGGAACATGTTGCGCGGGAACTGGTCCAGCAGCACCACGCGCGCGCAGGCGCCTTCGGGCGTGACCGACCAGTCGTCCGGGGCCCCGTCGCAGGCGACCTGCCAGTCGGACAGGAAGTTCGTGCGGATCTGCGCATCGAATGTGTCCGACTTGGTGAACCATTGCGGGCGCTCGGTATTCCAGGCGGCGGAACCGGGCTGTCCGAACCAGAAATCGAGCAAGCGCAGGGCGTCTTCAGGCAGTTGGTCTGTCATGGGCTGGAAAACCTTTCGGTGGAAGGAAAGGAGCAGCGGCGCCTCAGCGCGCCACGTTGCGCATCCAGTCGGCGGTCTGGAAGAAGGCCTGCATCAGGCGCAGCTGCAGGTCTTCGGACAGGCCGATATCCTGCATCGCCAGCGCCATGCAGCGCATCCACTGGTCGCGCTCGCTCACGCCGATCTCGAACGGCATATGGCGCGCGCGCAGGCGCGGATGGCCGAAGCGCTCGATAAAGTGGTTGGGGCCGCCCAGCCAGCCGCACAGGAACCAGAACAGCTTGTCGCGCGAGCCCTCCAGCGAGGGCGGGTGCAGCGCGCGCAGCCCGGCGAACTGGGTCTCCAGGTCCATCAGGTCGTAGAAGCGGTCGACCAGCTCGCGCACGCGCGCTTCGCCGCCCACCAGTTCAAATGCAGTCACCTCGGCCGTGCCGGGCTTGTCGTTGGATTCAGTACTCATCACACACTCAAACAGCGTAGCCACTCAGGCATCACGCAAAGTCGCCAGCGCGGGCTGGCGCAGCACTTCGCGCAGGCCCAGCCAGCCGCCGGCAAAAGCGCACAGCATGCCAGAAACCACGCCCACCGGCACGATCCAGGCATTGAAGCGGTACGGGAAATCGAAGACGAACTGCGACAGGCCCCAGCCCACCGCGATCGCGCCCAGGCTGGCCAGGAATCCGGCCAGGCCGCCCACCACCAGGAACTCGGCGTACTGGGTCTGGCGCACCAGCGCGGCCGAGGCGCCCAGCGCCTTGAGCAGGCCCGCGTCGCGCATGCGCTCGTCACGCGCGCCGGACAGCGCCGCGTACAGCACGGTCACGCCGGCGGCCAGCGTGAACACAAAGAGGAACTCCACCGCCGCGATCACCTGGTCCAGGATGTCCTGGATCTGGCGCAGGATCAGGTCGGTATTGACCACGGTGATGTTGGGGAAGGCCGCGATCAGCCGGTTGCCCAGCGCCGCGCTGGCGGGCGGCAGGTGGAACGACGTGATGTAGGTCTCCGGCAGCCCCTGCATCGCCTGCGGCGGCAGGATCACGAAGAAATTGACGCGCATCGAGCCCCAGTCCAGCTTGCGCAGCGAGGTCACGCGGGCCTGCACCGCCTGGCCGGCCACGTCAAAGCGCAGCGTGTCGCCAAGCCGGATGCCTAGCGTCTTGGCGATGCCCTCTTCCACCGAAGCGCCGGCGTCCGGGCCGTTGGACCAGCGCCCGGCAATCACGCGGTTGCCCTCGGGCAGCGCATCGGTATAGGACAGGTTGAATTCGCGCTCGACCAGGTTGCGCGCGCGCCCGTCCTCGAAGCTGTCGCCGCGGATGGCGCGCTCGCCGATATGGGTCAGGCGCCCGCGCACCATCGGGTAGAGCAGGTCGTTGATGCCGGCGCCGGCCAGCATCTGGCGCAGCGGCTCGCGCTGGTCCGGCTGGATATTGATGATGAAGCGGTTGGGCGCATCAGCCGGCGTGGCTTTGCGCCAAGAATCGACCAGGTCGTTGCGGGTCATGCCGAGCAGCAGCAGCGCCATCAGCCCCACCGCCAGCGCCACGGTCTGCAGCACCGTGACCGCCCGGCGACGTTCCAGCACCGCCAGCGCAAAGCGCCAGCCCATCGCCGCGCGCCCGCGCAGGCGCCCCCGCAGCAGGCGCGACAGCAGCGTCAGTAGCCCCAGCGCCAGCACCGCGAAGACCACGCCCGCGGCGACAAAGCCGCCCGCCGTGGTCAGCCCCAGCCGCAGGTCGCGCGCCGCCACCAGCAGCAGCGCGACAAAGGCGCCCAGGCCCAGCGCATAGGCCACCCAGGCCGACACCGGCGGCAGCCCGATATCGCGGCGCAGCACCCGCAGCGGCGCCACCCGTGTCAGCGCCAGCAGCGGCGGCAGCGCAAACCCGGCCAGCAGCACCAGCCCGGCCAGCACGCCCACCAGTGCCGGCAGCAACGACGGCTGCGGCAGCGACACCCGCAGCAGCCCGCCCAGCGACAGCAGCAGGCCATAGTGCGCCAGGTACCCGAGCAGCACCCCGACGAGCGCGCCCGCCGCCCCCACCACCAGGAACTCCAGGCCGAAGGTGCGCAGGATCTGCCCGCGCGACAGCCCCAGGCACTTGTAGACCGCGCAGGCATCGGTGTGGCGCTGCATATAGCGGCGCGCCGACATGGCAATGGCCACCGCCGCGATCATCGACGACAGCACCGCCACCAGCGACAGGAAGCGCTCGGCGCGGTCCAGCGTGGCGCGCATCTGTGGTTGGCCCGATTCCAGCGACTCGACCCGGGTATTGCGCAGCTTGCGGCGACCGATCTCGTCCTGCGCCCATTTCTGAAAGGCAGCGCCGGCGGCGTCGGGGCCGGCCACCAGCAGCCGGTAGGTCACGCGGCTGCCCCAGCCGATCAGCCCGGTGCTGTCCAGGTCTGACAGCGGCATCAGCACGCGCGGCGCGAAGTTCATAAAGCCGGTGCCGCGATCAAGCTCCTGCGTGATGATGCGGTCGATGCGGAAGCTGCGGCTGCCCAGTTGCAGGGTGTCGCCCACGGCAACCCCCAGTGCGCCCAGCAGCGCCTCGTCGACCCAAACGGTGCCCGGCGCGGGAATGCCTTCGGCGGGCGCATCCGGTGCCCCCGCCGCACTGGCCACCTTGAGCTTGCCCCGCAGCGGGTAGCCGTCGGTCACCGCCTTGAGCGCGGCCAGCTGGCTGGGGGCGTCACCGCCGGACGGCGCCTTGCCATTGGCGGTAGCCATGCTCGGGAAGGTGACGGTCTGCGCCACGGCCAGCCCGGCCGCTTGCGCACGCTGCGCAAAGGCGGCATCGAAGGGCTGGTCAGCCACCAGCAGCACGTCGGACGCGATCATCTGGCGCGCGTCGCGCTCCAGGCCCAGCCGCATGCGGTCGGCCATGAAGCCCACGCTGGTCAGCGCGGCCACGGCCAGCACCAGCGCAAAAAGCAGCAAGTAGAGCTCGCCGGCAATCCAGTCGCGCCGCGCCATGCGCAGCGCCTGGCGCCAGGCGGAGAAGCGGCCGCCGTGCGCGGGGCGCGTGCCCGCGGGGTTGGCGGCCGTGGCCGGGGCTTCGATGGCGGACTCGGGAGGCATCGGTTGGTTTGGTTCCTGGTTTCTGGCGGCGGCGCGCCTCGGGTCAGTCGAAAGCAAAGCAGGAATTGCCGGGAAGCTAGCGGGGTGTGCCAGGCCGCTCAGTCCTGCCGCGCAGGCTCGCATGCAGCCGGCGCACGCCGCGCCACAATTTCGGCAGCAGCCACACCGACACCAGCAGGAAGACCACCAGCAGCACCAGGAACACCACCGGCAGGAAAAACGCCAGCAGCAGGCTGCCGGTCGCGGTCACGTCTTCCGTGAATGAGGCCGTCCAATTGGAGAACGGTTCCGGCGAGACATTGATCAGCGCGCGCGTGCCGGCCTTGACCGCATGCGCGGTGCCGGCCAGCGTGCCGCCGATCAGCCCTGCCGCCACCATCCACTGCGGATCCAGCTGGCCGAAGGCGGCGGCGGCCAGGATCGCGCCCGCGGGAATGCGGATGAAGGTATGGATGCCGTCCCAGACGGTATCGAATGCGGGCACCTTGTCGGCGACGAATTCGGCCACGGCCAGCACGGCGGCCACGCCGATGACCCACCAGGATTCCAGCGGCTGCAGCCCGGGCGGCAGGTCAAGCCAGCCCAGGCGCGCCAGCACGCCGGCGGCCAGCACCGCAAGGTAGAGGCGAAAGCCGCTGGCCCAGGACATGCCCGCGGCCAGCGCGGCGGTTTCCAGCATGGCGCTCCTTGCAAGAGTCTGGCGCAAGCCGATGCAAACCACGGCGCGCCTGGCAGGGAGTGTAATACGGACCGGGCCGCGCAGCCGCGCGCCCGTCGGCGTCATGCCGCCTGGCTCGCCCTCAGTTGTCTTCCTTGCCGTCCGGCCCGAACCACGGCAACGCCTCCTGCGGCGTCAGGATGCCGGCCGGCTCGGCCATGGTGTAGCCGGGCAGCGCCTCGATGCGTCGGGCAAAGGCCGGGTCGGCCAGCAGCGCCAGCAGCGCTGCCATCCAGCCGGCGGTCTGGTCGTTCTTGCGCAGCGCCAGATAGTAGGCCTCGCGCGTCAGCGGCACGAAGGCGAGCCCGTGGGCCTCGGCATTCATGCGCAGCCCGAAGCCCACCTGAGCGCGGCCGCCGTGCACGGCCTCGGCCACCTTCTCGTTGCTGAACTCGGTCTCGTCGTAGCCGGCGATCTGGTCCGGGTACAGGCCCTGCGCGGCCAGCAGCTGGTCGAACAGCATGCGCGTGCCCGAACTGCGCTGCCGGTTGACGAAGCGCGCCTGGGTGCGCGCCAGGTCGCGCAGGTCATGCACCTCGCGCGCCACCTCCGGCGCCAGGATCAGGCCCTGCTCGCGCCAGGCCAGCCGCAGCAGCCGCACCGCGGCCGGCCGCAGCCACTTGCGCAGCGTCACATGCGCGACCGAGCCCGCGGTCTGCACCGGCGAGACATAGAAGCCGGCCAATTCCGACTGCCGCTCCTGCAGGCAGATCAGCCCCTCCACGCTGCCGCAAAACACCGTATCGAGCTGCAGCGAAGTTCTTGCCTCGCCCAGCGCGGCGGCCAGCACCTCCACCGCGGGGTCATGGCTGCCGGTGAAATGCACTTGCGACTGCGGCTGCTGGGCATCGTCCAGCTCGGCAATGAAATCCGCCATGGCCTTCTGCACCACCGGCTCGACCGATTCGCGCAGGCGCAGTTCGGCGCGCAGCAGGCGTTCGCCAAAGCGCGTCAGCGAGGCGCCGCGGCCGCGCTCCATATCGAGCATGCTGCGCCCGAGCATTTCCTCCCAGGTCCGCATCACGCCCCAGGCGTGCCGGTACGACAGGCCGATCTCGCGCGCCGCGCGGTGCAGCGAGCCGGTCTCGCGCACGGCCTTGAGCAACTGGAAGACCTTCCCGTTGGCGCGCGGATTGTCGTCAGGCGCGATCACGGGAAACAGATCAAAGCGGAAGGTCATATGTCCTCCGCAGCATATTTACTTGTCGATCTCGGCTGGACCACAATGAATACCCCATTTTTATGTTCTTTTGCCGCATTCTCCATGAGATCCAAAGGCAAAAGCAATTATGTCCAACAGAACATAATACAAAGGAGCCCACTGCATGTCGCCTCGCCTTGCCCAACGTCTGCGCCGCCCTGTGCGCCATCTCGTCGCGATTGCCTGCGTAGGCCTGCTGTCGGCGGCCCATGGCGGGGAACTGAAGCTGGCCACCACCACCAGCACCGAGAACTCGGGCCTGCTGAAGTACCTGCTGCCGCGCTTCGAGCAAAAGGCAGGCGTCAGCGTCAAGGTGATCGCGGTCGGCTCGGGCAAGGCCATGAAGATGGGCGAGATGGGCGACGTCGACGTGCTGCTGGTGCACGCGCGCAAGATGGAAGACGCTTTTGTCGCGGCCGGCTACGGCGTGAACCGCCGCGACGTGATGTACAACGACTTCATCGTGGTCGGCCCGGCCAGCGACCCGGCAGGTGTCAAAGGCGGCAAGGACGTGCTGGCGGGGTTTCGCAAGCTCGCCGGCAGCGGCAGCAAGTTCATCTCGCGCGGCGACAATTCCGGCACCGACGTGATGGAGAAGGACTACTGGAAGCAGCTCGGCATCGAGCCCAAGGGGCAGCCGTGGTACGTCAACGCCGGCCTGGGTATGGGCGAGGTGCTGACCATGGCCGCGCAGATGCCGGCCTATACGCTGTCGGACCGAGCCACCTACGGCGCGTATCGCGCCAAGACCGGTCTGGCTATCGCCATCGAAGGCGACCCGAAGATGTTCAACCCGTACGGGATCATCGCGGTCAACCCCGCCAGGCATCCGGGCATCAACCATACGGATGCGATGAAGCTGGTGGAGTGGATCACGTCAAAGGAAGGGCAGGACGCGATTGCCGGGTACAAGGTGGAGGGAGAACAGTTGTTCTTCCCGGACTACAAGGCGAAGTGAGACGCCTATTCCGCGCCGGGCTCGTCGCCAGGCAGGCCCAATACCGAGGCAATGAACGCTGATTTCGCAGCTCGATACGTATTCATTTCCGCGCCTTCATGAGAGCGCTTGAGGGCGTTGTATCGCTCGGTCAGCTTCGGGTCCTCCCGCAGACGGTCCCGGAATCGGACGAATACATCCAGCGGGGCACCTCGCACCACTAACTGGACTCCGATCGGCGGCTGGATGTGATCGCGTTTGAAGGCGGAAAAGCGGTCTGTGCATACCGACCCCAGGTTTCGCTCGAATACCCTGGACAACGCCCGATCCGCTGCCGCAAATGCCTCCGGGCTTACCTGGACAGAAATGTCGAGGTCCCCTTTCGTCAGGCATCCGCTGACCGCCGTAGCACCCACGTGCTCAATGACAGCATCGGACGGCAGAATCGCGGCAAGCTCGGCCCGGAGCGTCTGGAACATGCGCTCCGCCGCCCCCACTGCATGTTCAGGGGAGGCGAGTTCCAGTCGCTCCGTGGTGCCATCCTTCATCAGACTTGCTCCGAGAAACCTCGCCCTTCAGGGCGGGGAGTGAAAGGAGTGCTGCCGGCAGCAAGCAATCCCATATTAGAATGACCGGCATGCTTCTGGTCTATCGCTACCGGGTGAAGTCGCTGAACGGCCTGCTCAATCAGCAGAGCCGCGCGGTGAACTACGTCTGGAACTTCTGCAACGACACGCAGAAGCACGCACTCAAGTGGGGCAAGAAATGGCCCACGGGTTTCGATCTGAACGTGTTGACCACCGGCAGCAGCAAGGAACTGCGCATCCATTCCGGCACCGTCAACGCGGTTTGCGAGCAGTACGCCAAGTCGCGTAGCCAGCACCGCCGGCCGTACCTGCGCTATCGCGGCCGCAAGTCGCTTGGCTGGGTGCCGCTCAAGGGCCGGGATCTCAAGCGCTCGGGCGACGCATTCCGCTTTGCCGGCAACACGTTTCGCGTGTTCAGCTCCCGCCCCTTTCCCGAAGGCAAGATCAAGGACGGCACAAATTTCTCCTGCGATGCGCGAGGCAACTGGTTCCTGAACATCGTGATTGAAGTTGCCGACACCCAGGCCCGCTGCCCGGAACGCGGCGTCGGCATCGATCTGGGCTTGAAGGACATTGCCACGCTGTCCACCGGCGAGAAGGTCGAGAATCCGCGCCACCTTGGCCGACTCGAGCAAGCGCTGGCCAAAGCGCAGCGTGCGCGCAAGCGGCGACAGGCGACGAACCTTCACGCCCGCATCACCAACGCAAGGCGTGACTTCCTGCACAAGCTCTCGCATCGCATCGTGCGGGACTTTGACTACATCGCGGTGGGGCATGTGAACGCCGCCGGCCTCGCCAAAACCAGCATGGCGAAGTCCGTCCTCGATGCGGGCTGGTCGACCTTCCGCACAATGCTCGCGTACAAGGCGATTGCGCATGGCGCGTGGTATGAGGAAGTCGACGAACGTTTCACCACCCAGGTTTGTTCTTCGTGCGACGCGATGCCGCCGGGGAGGCCGAAAGGTATCGCAGACCTCGGAATAAGGCAGTGGGTATGCAGTGAATGCGGTGCCGTACATGATCGCGATGTGAACGCTGCGTTAAATATCCTTGCCCGATCGGGACATCGATCGCCTGCAGAGGGAATCTCCTCCCTTTAGGGAGGGGAGATGTCAAAGGCGTTGCCTCACCCTGCCTCTGCCTCCAGCCGTGGCAGCTGCGGCAGATCCGCCGCCACCTCGGCGATCATCCGCCGGATCCACATCACATCCGGCGCCGCGTGGCAGCGCTCATGCCACAGCTGGTAGAAGCGCATGCGCGGGAACGACACCGGCGACGGCACCATGCGGATCGGCAGGTACTGCGCGTAGTGCGCGGCAAACTGCCGGCCGGTGGTAAAGACCATATCGGTCTTCATCAGCACATACGGCACCAAGCCGAAATACGGCAGCGTGACCTGGATATTGCGCTTATAGCCCTGCTCGGCCAGCGCCTGGTCGATCATGCTGCGCTGCATCGACGCATAGGGCGCCGGGGCCAGGTGCGGCATCTCCAGGTAATGCTTGAGCGTTAGCCCCTTGCGCGCCAGCGGATGCTGCGCGCCCAGCATGCACACCACCTCGTCGTCGAAGAGCGGCGAGATATGCAGGTGCTCCGGCGGCGACAGCCAGTTGCCGACCACGATATCCAGCTGCCCCTGCTCCAGGTCGTCCAGGAAGTCCGACGACGACGTCATCGGATGCACGAACAGCTTGGCGCCCGGCGCCAGCCGGCGCACGCGCTCGACGATATTGGGCAGGAAGAAGGCATCCAGGTAGTCCGGCGCGCCCAGGTGGAAGGTGCGTGTAGTGGTGGCCGGGTCGAACTGCTGCGGCGGGCGCGCGATGCGGTCCATCGCCGCCAGGCTCTGCTCGGCCAGCGCCAGCAGTTCGCGGCCGCGCTCGGTCGGCACCATGCCGTTTTTGCCCCGCACCAAAATGGCATCGCCGGTGATCTCCCGCAGGCGCTTCAGGGTATTGCTGATGGCGGGCTGGGACTGGCCTAAACGCACGGCCGTGCGGGTCACGCTCTGCTCGGTCAGCAGGGTGTGAAGCACCCGCAGCAAATAAGTATCGAGATGGTCGCGTCCGTGCATGGCGATGGCGGCCCTCCGGCGGGGGCCGGATGGGTGGCGTGGGGGATGGGAACGGCGCATAGTGTATGACAGGCGCCCCACAAACGGTCAAATCACCTCCTCTAGGGGGGCGCCCGCCGGTGCGGCGGGGCACCAATCGGGGCCGCGCGCTGATGGGGCATATCACCTGGGCCGAATATTGCATGAAAGCCCAGGGTGCTATGTTTCCGCCATCACCAAAAGAGAGAAGACCATGGAGACGCAAACCATCCGCTTTTTCCACCGCGGCCAGGTCACGGAAGTATCCGACGCCCCCATTACCCGCACCGTGCTGCAGTACCTGCGTGAAGACGCGCGCTGCACCGGCACCAAGGAAGGCTGCGCCGAAGGCGACTGCGGCGCCTGCACCGTCGTGGTCGGCGAGCTGCAGGACGGCGGCGATGTCGAATTCAAGGCAGTCAACGCCTGCATCCAGTTCCTGCCCACGCTCGACGGCAAGGCCCTGATCACGGTCGAAGACCTGCGCCAGGCCGACGGCAACCTGCACCCGGTGCAGGAAGCCATGGTCGAGTGCCACGGCTCGCAGTGCGGCTTCTGCACCCCCGGCTTCGTGATGTCGCTGTGGGCCCTGTACCAGCAGCACACCCCGGGCGGCGAAGCGCCCCCGCGCCAGACCATCTGTGACGCGCTGACCGGCAACCTGTGCCGCTGCACCGGCTATCGCCCGATCATCGACGCCGGCGAGCGCATGATGGCCCTGCCCGCCCCCACCGCGGACAAGCTCAACCCGAAGCAGATCGCCGACACCCTGCGCAACCTCAAGCGCGGCGAGACCTTCCGATACCGCGCCCAGGGCCAGGAATTCTTTGCCCCGCGCACCGCGGCCGAGTTCGGCGCGATCAAGGCGGCACAGCCCGATATCCGTATCCTGGCCGGCAGCACCGACGTGGGCCTGTGGGTGACCAAGCAGTTCCGCGAGCTGGGCAACCTGCTCTACGTGGGCCAGGTGGAAGACCTGAACCACATTGAGGAGCGCGACGGCATGGTCGAGATTGGCGCCGCCGTGACGCTGGAAAAGGCCTACGCCGCACTCAACACCGCGCACCCCGAGCTGGAAGAGATGTGGAAGCGCTTTGCCTCGCTACCGATCCGCAATGCCGGCACGCTGGGCGGCAATATCGCCAACGGTTCGCCGATCGGCGATTCGATGCCGGCGCTGATCGCGCTGGGCACGGAAGTGGTGCTGCAGCACGGCGAAACGCGCCGCACGCTGCCGCTGGAAGACCTGTACCTGGCCTACCAGAAGACCTCGATGCAGCCGGGCGAATTCGTCGCCGCGCTGCGCGTGCCGGTGGCCGGCCCGCAGCACTTCCGCACCTACAAGCTGTCCAAACGCTTTGATGAGGATATTTCCGCCGTGTGTGCCGCATTCGGCATCACCGTGCAGGACGGCATTGTCACGCAGGCCCGCATCGCCTTCGGCGGCATGGCCGCCACGCCCAAGCGCGCCGCCGCCACTGAGGCGGCCCTGACCGGCCAGCCGTGGAATGAAGCCACCGCCCGCGCCGGCATGGCCGCGCTGGCGCAGGACTACACGCCGCTGTCCGACATGCGCGCGACCGCGTCGTACCGCAGCCGCGGTGCCGCCAACCTGCTGTACCGCTTCTGGCTGGAGACCCGCGCCGAAGCGCTACCCGCGGCAGCCGTCAACGTCCGCGCCATCGGCGCCGGCGCCACTGAAACCGCCACGGCCTGAGCCAGAGAAAAAGGAAAGCATCGGCATGAACAAGCAAACCGAACCCTTCCTGCTCGACGCCACCGCCGAACAGGTCCCGCAGGTCGGCATCTCGCGTCCGCATGAATCCGCCCACCTGCACGTGGCCGGCACCGCCACCTACACGGATGACATCCCCGAGCTGGCCGGCACGCTGCACGCCGCGCTCGGCATGAGCACCCGCGCGCACGCCCGCATCAAGTCGGTCTCGCTCGACAAGGTGCGCGCCGCGCCTGGCGTGGTCGACGTGCTGACGGTGGACGACATCCCGGGCACCAACGACTGCGGCCCGATCATCCACGACGACCCGATCCTGGCGCGCGACGTGGTCCAGTTCATCGGCCAGCCGATATTTATCGTGGTGGCGACCTCGCATGACGCCGCCCGCCGCGCAGCCCGCCTGGGCGCGATCGACTACGAAGACCTGCCCCCGGTGCTGTCGCCGCAAGCGGCGCACGAGGCCGGCAGCTATGTGCTGCCGCCGATGCACCTGACGCGCGGCGAGCCCGCCGCGCGCATCGCCGGCGCGGCCCACCAGGACAGCGGCAAGATCCACCTGGGCGGCCAGGAGCAGTTCTACCTGGAAGGCCAGATCTCGTACGCCGCACCGCGCGAGAACGACGGCATGCAAGTGTGGTGCTCGACCCAGCACCCGACCGAGATGCAGCACGCGGTGTGCCATATGCTCGGCTGGCAAGCGCACCAGGTGCTGGTCGAATGCCGCCGCATGGGCGGCGGCTTCGGCGGCAAGGAGTCGCAGTCGGCGCTGTTCGCCTGCTGCGCCGCGCTGGCCGCCTGGAAGCTGATGTGCCCGGTCAAGCTGCGCCCGGATCGAGACGACGACATGATGATCACCGGCAAGCGCCATGACTTCGTGTTCGACTACACCGTGGGCCACGACGACGAAGGCCACATCGAGGGCGTGAAGGTCGAAATGGTGTCGCGCGCCGGCTTCTCGGCCGACCTGTCGGGCCCAGTGATGACCCGCGCCATCTGCCACTTCGACAATGCCTACTGGCTGCCGAACGTGCAGATCGACGGCTACTGCGGCAAGACCAACACGCAGAGCAACACCGCCTTCCGCGGCTTCGGCGGCCCGCAGGGCGCGTTCGCGGTCGAGTACATCCTGGACAATGTCGCCCGCACGGTCGGCAAGGATTCGCTCGACGTGCGCCGCGCCAATTTCTACGGCAAGACCGAGAACAACGTCACGCCCTACGGCCAGACCGTTGAAGACAACGTCATCCACGAGCTGATCGACGAACTGGTGGCCAGCAGCGAATACCGCTCCCGCCGCGAAGCCACGCGCGCCTTCAACGCCACCAGCCCGGTACTGAAGAAGGGCATCGCCATCACCCCGGTGAAGTTCGGCATCTCGTTCAACGTGGCCCACTTCAACCAGGCCGGCGCGCTGGTGCACGTCTACAACGACGGCTCGGTGCTGGTGAACCACGGCGGCACCGAGATGGGCCAGGGCCTGAACACCAAGGTGGCGATGGTGGTGGCGCATGAGCTGGGCATCCGCATGGAACGCGTGCGCGTGACCGCGACCGATACCAGCAAGGTGGCCAATACCTCGGCCACCGCAGCTTCCACCGGTGCCGACCTGAACGGCAAGGCCGCGCAGGACGCCGCCCGCCAGATCCGCGAGCGCCTGGCCGTGTTTGCCGCGCGCAAGGCCGGCGTGGAGCCGTCCGAGGTGCGCTTCAACGATGACCTGGTCAGCGCCGGCGAGCTGCGCCTGGCGTTCGGCGAGCTGGCGCGCGAAGCCTACGTGGCGCGCGTGCAGCTGTGGTCCGACGGCTTCTACACCACGCCCAAGCTGCACTGGGACCAGAGCAAGCTGCAAGGCCGCCCGTTCTACTACTTCGCCTACGGTGCCGCGTGCTCCGAGGTGCTGGTCGACACGCTCACCGGCGAATGGAAGCTGCTGCGCGCCGACGCGCTGCACGACGCCGGCCGCTCGCTGAACCCGGCGATCGACATCGGCCAGGTCGAAGGCGCCTTTATCCAGGGAATGGGCTGGCTGACCACCGAGGAACTGTGGTGGAACAAGGACGGCAAGCTGATGACGTACGCCCCGTCCACGTACAAGATCCCGACGGTCAACGACTGCCCGGAGGAATTCAACGTGCGCCTGTTCCAGAACCGCAACGTCGAGGACAGCATCCACCGCTCCAAGGCCGTGGGCGAGCCGCCGCTGCTGCTGCCGTTCTCGGTGTTCTTCGCGATCCGCGACGCCGTGGCTGCCGTTGGCGACTACCGCATCAACCCGCCGCTGAAGGCCCCGGCCACCAGCGAGGCGATCCTGGATGCCGTCGACGCCGTGCGCGAAGCCGCGGCACAGCCAGCCTGAGCTGGCTGAACGATCGCAGGAAGCGCGCGCCTGCTGGCGCCCCCGGACTTTCCCCCCTTGCCCGCATTGACGGGCAAGGGGCCGGTGGAAGAAGCAGGCGCGCGCCACCCTTGCGATGACATGGCGCAGGCAGCACCACAGCATCAAGCAGCAACCAGGCAATACCGACAAGGCCCCCGACATGCAGGACGCACCGCTCAAACCCTTCCGCTTCGCCGACGCCGCCCGCATGGTGCGCGCCGGCGTGCCGGTGGCAATGGTCACCATCGTCGAGGTCAAGGGCTCGGCCCCGCGCGAGGCCGGCATCCGCATGCTGGTCAGCGCCGACGACCTGGTCGGCACCATCGGCGGCGGCCACCTGGAGTGGCGCGGCATGGATATCGGGCGCGAGATGCTGGTGCGCGGTGAACAACGCCGGATCGAGCGCATTCCGCTCGGGCCGGCGCTGGGCCAGTGCTGCGGCGGCGTGGTGCAGCTGGCGTTCGAGGTCCTTGGCAAAGCCGACCTGCACTGGCTTGACGCGGTCCAACGCAACTTCACTGCCGGCAAGGCACTGCAACGGCAGGTGCCGGCCAGCGGCGCGATCACCCATGGCGACAGCCATGCCATGATCCCCGGCGTAACGCTGCACGCCGACGGCAGCTGGACCGATACGCTGGTGCCCGACACCATGCACGTGGTGCTGTTCGGCGCCGGCCATGTCGGTCATGCGCTGGTCAAGGTGCTGGCCACGCTGCCGTGCCGCGTGCACTGGGTCGACGAGCGCGACACGCTCTTCCCCGGCGGGCTGCCCGACAATGTCGAGGCCGAGGCCAGCGACACGCCCGAGGCGGTAGTGGCGCAGGCGCCCGCGGGCAGCTACTTCCTGGTCATGACGCACAGCCACGCGCTGGACCAGACCCTGTGCGAGGAAATCCTCAAGCGCACCGACTTCGCCTACTTCGGGCTGATCGGTTCCAAGACCAAGCGCGCGCGCTTTGAACACCGCATGGCCGAGCACGGCATCGACCCGGCCCGGTTTGCGGAAATGACATGCCCCATGGGGGTTCCCGGGATTACCGACAAGGCTCCGGCTATGATTGCGGTAGCCATCGTCGCCCAGCTGCTCCAGGTCCGCGAACAGCGCCTTGCCGCGCTGCGTCTGGGCCGCCCGGAGGCGGTGCATCCCTGAACCCGTGCCGCCGGCCCCGCCGGCAGGCACAGAAATGCCCAGAAACGAGGCCCCCATGACCATCGATGCCGCGCTCGCGGAACAGATCCGCCGCACTCCCAAGGCCGAACTGCATGTGCATATCGAAGGCACGCTTGAACCGGAACTGATCTTCCGGCTGGCGCAGCGCAACCAGGTGGCGCTGCCCTACCCCAGCGTCGAGGCGCTGCGCGCCGCCTACGCCTTTACCGACCTGCAGTCGTTCCTGGACATCTACTACGCCGGCGCCAGCGTGCTGCTGACCGAGGAAGATTTCTTCGACATGACCATGGACTACGTCAAGCGCGCCGTCGCCGACAACGTCCGCCACGCCGAGATCTTCTTCGATCCGCAGACCCATACCGCGCGCGGCGTTCCCATCGGCGTGGTGATCGACGGCATCGCCGATGCCCTGGCCCAGGCGCGCACCGAATATGACTTCTCCAGCAGCCTGATCCTGTGCTTCCTGCGCCATCTGCCGGAGGAAGACGCCTTCGCCACGCTGGAAGCGGCGCTGCCCTACCGCGACCGCTTTGTCGGCGTGGGCCTGGATTCGTCCGAGCAAGGCAATCCGCCCGAGAAGTTCGCGCGCGTATTCGCCAAGGCGCGCGAGCTGGGCCTGCACCTGGTGGCCCACGCGGGCGAGGAAGGTCCGGCGCAATACGTCACCGACGCCCTCGACATCCTCAAGGTGCAGCGCATCGACCACGGCGTGCGCGCCATCGACGATCCGGCGCTGGTGGAACGCCTGGCGCGCGAGCGCGTGGCGCTGACCGTGTGCCCGCTGTCCAACGTCAAGCTCAAGGTCTACCCGGACCTGCGCGACCACCCGCTCAAGCGCATGCTCGATGCCGGCGTGGTGATCACGCTGCATTCGGACGATCCGGCCTACTTCGGCGGCTATATGAACGCCAACTGGGAAGCCACCTTCGACGCGCTGCCGCTGGACGCGGCCGATGCCCACAAGCTTGCCCGCAACAGCTTTGAAGCGGCCTTCCTGCCTGCCATGCAGAAGGCCGAATTCCTGGCGGAAGTCGACCAATTCTGGTCGAGCCCGCCCAAGTCCCCGCCCGCAACGGCCCCAGCGGCCTGAGCGCGGCGCATGCCAATAGCCCGGCCCGCTGCTTGAACCATGCCGTTCCGCGCGGGCCGGCCACAAGAGACAAACCATGACGACCAACCCCAAGACTGACTCCCTCACCCGTGCCATTCGCGGCCGCGTGCTGCATTTCCTGCGCGATCCGCAATTCCATGAGGATGCGTATCAGTATTGGGACGACGGGGTGCTGATCGTCACCAACGGGCGCATCGCCGCCGCAGGCGACTACACGCAGCTGGCTGCGCGCATTCCGGCCGACGCCGAGATCGTCGACCACCGCGGCAAGCTGATCGTGCCCGGCTTTATCGACACCCACGTGCACTACCCGCAGACTGACATGATCGCGTCGCCGTCGCCGGGCCTGCTGCACTGGCTCGACACCTACACCTTCCCCGAAGAGCGCCGCTTTGCCGACCCCGACTACGCGCGCGGCGTGGCCGGCTTCTTCACCGAGGAACTGCTGCGCAACGGCACCACCAGCGCGGTGGTCTGGAGCACGGTGCACAAGGCCTCGGCCGAGGCCCTCTTTGCCGAAAGCGAGGCGCGCAACCTGCGCATGGTCACGGGCAAGGTGATGATGGACCGCAACTGCCCGGAATTCCTGCGCGATACGGCCGAGACCGGAGCCCGGGACTCCGCCGACCTGCTGTCGCGCTGGCATAACAAGGGACGCCTGGCCTACGCCATCACGCCGCGCTTTGCCCCGACCTCGACCGAGGCGCAGCTGGCCGCCTGCGGCGAGCTGGCGCGCGCCTACCCGGACGCCTTTATCCAGACCCACGTGGCCGAGAACCGCGACGAGGTCAAATGGGTCGCCGAGCTGTTCCCGGACGCGCGCAGCTACCTGGACGTGTACGACCGCTACGGCCTGCTGCGCCCGGGCGCGATGTACGGCCACGCCATCTACCTGGACCAGGACGACCGCCGGCGCCTGGCCGACAGCGGTGCCGCGGTGGCGCATTGCCCCACCTCCAACCTGTTCCTGGGCAGCGGCTTCTATGACTTCCACCAGTCCGACGCCAACCGCCTGAATGTGACGCTGGCCACCGACGTCGGCGGCGGCACTTCGTTCTCGATGTTCCGCACCATGAACGCCGCGCACAAGGTGGCGCGCATGGGCGGCTACTACCTGACCGCCCTGCGCATGTTCTACCTGGCCACGCGCGCCGCGGCCGAGGCGCTGGGCTGGACCGACCGCGTCGGCAGCTTTGGCGTTGGCTGCGAGGCCGACTTCATCGTGCTGGACCCCAAGGCCACGCCGCTGATCGCCCGCCGCAGCAACCGCTCGGAAACGCTGGAAGAGGAGCTGTTCGCCTTTGCCATGCTGGGCGACGACCGCCTCATCGACAGCGTCTATGTGATGGGCGAGGCCGCCCACGTGCCGGCCGCCTGATCCGTCACCTGGCCAGCAGCCGCCCGCCGCCATGCGGCGGGCGCGCTTTTACCGCTTCGCCCCCGCCTCCGGCTTGACGAGCGTCAAGACCGTCTCCGACAAAGCCTTCTAACCTTGCGGTTCCGCCGCGGCCGTTCTGCGTGCCGTGCGCCCATACCCATCCGACCGCAATCAGAAGGTTCTGCATGACCGCATCCCAATCCGCCGCTCACGCCCCTGAGCGCGCCCATGGCCCGCATGACGTGCCCTATGCCGCGCGCAAGGGTGCGCCCAACCACGCCCCGCTTCCGGCGCCGATCGCACCGGACGCCCCGCTGCCCTCGCGCAAGATCATCCGCGGCTGGCTGATCCCGCTGGGCCAGCGCAGTACCCCGCGCGCACTGCTGCTGTTCGCCTTCGACTACCTGCTGTTCGGCGCCGTGCTGGCCGGCGTGGTGCTGGCGCAGCACTGGGCCGCCAAGCTGGCGCTGGGCGTGCTGGCCGGGCTGATCATCGCGCGCCTGTTTATCATCGGCCACGATGCCTGCCACCAGAGCCTGACCCCGCGCCGCGGCCTGAACAAGTGGCTGGGCCGGCTCACCTTCCTGCCCTCGCTGACGCCCTACAGCCTGTGGGAAGTCGGCCACAACGTGGTGCACCACGGCTACACCAACCTGAAGGGCTTCGACTTCGTCTGGGCGCCCTACTCGCTGGAAGAATTCAACGCGCTGCCGCGCTGGCGCCGCGTGATGGAGCGCATCTACCGCACCGGCTTCGGCCCGGGCCTGTACTACCTGGTGGAAATCTGGTGGTGCAAGATGTTCTTCCCGAGCAAGCGCCAGATGGCCACGCGCCGCCCGATCTTCACCGGCGACTGTGTGCTGGTAGCCGCCTTCGGGCTGGCCTGGATCGGCGCGCTGGCTGGCCTGGCACTGGCCACGGACCAGTCCGTCTGGATGCTCATCGGTGCCGGCTTCGTGCTGCCCTTCCTGGTCTGGAACGTCACCGTCGGCTTCGTGCTGTACGTGCACCACACCCATACCAGCGTGGCCTGGTATGACACCAAGGCCATGTGGGCCAAGGCGCAGCCCTTTGTTTCGACCACCGTGCACCTGCGCTTCCGCCACGGCATCGGCGCCGCGCTGCACCACATCATGGAACACACCGCGCACCACGTCGACATGAGCGTGCCGCTGTACCGCCTCAAGCGCGCCCAGGCGCTGCTGGAGCATGCGCTGCCAGGCCGCATCATCATCGAGAACTTCTCCTGGCGCTGGTATTTCGACACCGCGCGCCGCTGCAAACTCTATGACTTCAAGGCCCTGTGCTGGACCGATTTCCGCGGCCGCCAGACCAGCGACAACGCGCCTGTACCCGCCTGAGGATACAGGCCATGTGGCGGGGGGGCAGGTGGACGCCTGCCCCCCGCTGCCGTTATAATTGGCGCTTCCATTGGGGAGTAGCCGCCCTGCTCTTACCGCGCCGCGCAATGCGGATTCCGGGGGACAGGGGCGCACGTCAACAGACTTGACCGCTTGCGGTTATGGCGTGCGCAGCTCCGGACCCGCCCGGCCGTGTACTGATACGGACCCGGCAGCGTCCAGCCTGGCGAGACCGATGACCATACCTTTCTGGCCGGGCCGGGAAAGGTGTGCGTCATTGGCATCTCGCGATGCATTGCGGCCCGGTTACCCCACAAGACCAATATGGAAGCCTTCCTCGTCTCCACAGGCATCGTCGCCCTCGCTGAAATGGGCGACAAGACGCAATTGCTGTCGCTGGTGCTGGCCGCGCGCTACCGCAAGCCCGTTCCCATCATCCTTGGCATCCTGATCGCCACGCTGTTCAACCATGGCTTTGCCGGCGCGCTCGGCGGCTGGATCACGCATGTGCTGGGCGAAAGCCTGCTGCGCTGGATCCTGGGCCTGGGCTTTATCGCGATGGCGGGATGGATGCTGATCCCCGACAAGCTCGACGACGCCGAACAGGCCAAGCCGGTCAAGGGCGCCCTCGGCATCCTCGGCACCACCATCGTGGCGTTCTTCTTTGCCGAGATGGGCGACAAGACCCAGATCGCCACCGTGGCGCTGGCCGCGCGCTTCAGCGATGCGGTGATTGCCGTGGTGGCCGGCACCACCTTCGGCATGATGGTCGCCAATGCGCCGGCGGTCCTGCTTGGTGACAAGTTTGCCAACAAGATGCCGATCGCGCTGGTGCACAAGATCGCGGCAGGGATTTTCCTGGTGCTGGGGGTGTTGGCGTTGCTAAATATCGGCGGATAAGTCGTCGAAAAAAAACGGGGCGCAAGGCCCCGTTCAAACCCTCGCCGGTCCGGTACTGACGGTTGCCAACTGCACAACCCTCCGGACCGTCGATCACCGATGCTCGGATTTCGCGAGCCGGCTGCACGCGCCGGCCCTGATGCTTTTCAGATCAAGCCACCCTTAGTTAGTGGTCTTGGCACCGCCTTCGAACCACTGGCCCAGCAGGGCGCGTTCGTCGTCGGTGATCTGCGTCACGTTGCCCAGCGGCATCGCCTTCTGCTGCACGGCCTGCTGGTAGATCAGCTGGGCGTGGGCCTTGATGTCTTCCGCGGTGTCGAGCTTGATGCCCTTGGCTGCGGTCGGCATCAACTTCGGCTGCGCGGCGTGGCACTGCACGCAGCGCGCGTTCAGCACTTCCTGCACCTTGGCAAAGCTGACGGTGGCAACGGCGGCGTCACCGCCTTCTGCCTTGGCCACGGCCGGGCGCGGTTGCGGCGCGATCAGCACGGCGACCACGGCCAGCACGGCAACGCCGGCTGCGGGCCAGGCCACGTTGATCTTGCCCTTGTGCTTGAGGATGAAGAACTGGCGGATCAGCACACCGGCCAGCATGATCAGGATCAGCGCGGCCCAGTTGTACTTGTAGCTGTAGGTCATGCTGTAGTGGTTCGACAGCATCGCGAACAGCACCGGCAGCGTGAAGTACGTGTTGTGCACGCTGCGCTGCTTGGCGTTCTTGCCATGGACCGGATCGACCGGCTGGCCTGCGCGCAGCGCGGCAACCACCTTGCGCTGGCCCGGGATGATCCATACCAGCACGTTGGCGCTCATGATGGTGGCGATCATCGCACCGGTCAGCAGGAACGCCGCACGGCCCGAGAACAGGTGGCACGCCACGTAGGCAGCCACGGCCACGTAGATCGCCACCAGCACGCCCACGGTCTTGTCGCTCTTGCCGAACACGCGGCAGATCACGTCATAGACCACCCAGCCCGCGGCCAGGTAGGACAGCGCCAGGCCGACCGCCGCGCCAGGCGACATGTCGTAGACGTTCTTGTCGATCAGGAACGTGCTGGCGTTGAACAGGTACAGCACCACCAGCAGGCCGAAGCCGGTCATCCAGGTGGAATACGACTCCCAGTAGAACCAGTGCAGGTTCTCAGGCAGCGTCTTGGGCGCGGTCAGGTATTTCTGCGGGTTGTAGAAACCGCCGCCGTGCACGGCCCACAGCTCGCCGCCGACACCCTTCTCCTGCAGGTCAGGATCGGTGGGACGGGTCAGGCTGTTGTCAAGCCAGACGAAATAAAACGAGGAGCCGATCCACGCGATCGCCGTGATGACGTGCACCCAGCGCAGCAGCAGATTGGCCCAGTCGAGAATGTAGCCTTCCATGTCTTGTCTCCTGTTTCCCTATGCCACCGCTTCAGCTGCCGCGGTAGGTCGAGTACGACCAGGGCGAAACCAGGAGGGGCACGTGGTAGTGCGCGTTGACATCGGCAATACCGAAGCGCAGGGGCACCACGTCCAGGAAAGCCGGCTCGGGCAGCTGCGTGCCTTGCGCGCGGAAGTAGTCGCCCGCAGCGAATTCCAGCTCATACACGCCAACGGCGAAGTCCGCGCCTTCCAGTAGCGGCTGGTCGCAACGGCCGTCGTGGTTGGTCACGACTGTCTTCAGGGTTTCGCGACGATTGTCGACAATCTTATGAAGCGTAACCGACATGCCCTTGCCGGGCGTGCCGGCAGCGGTGTCGAGTACGTGTGTGGTCAAGCGTCCCATCGTGTTTTTCCTTAGGCGATTGGGTTGTGAGGGGCGCCGCTGCCTTCACTAGCACCATTTGTGGGAATGGTGCCCGCTCGGTACGTCTGGTAACGCATCCCGGCGCTGGGTGGTGCGTGGCGACAATGCGCCTGCACTACCCGGTTGGCAATTCAGGGATTTCCCTGAGTTGTCGAAAACCTGAGTCGGTTTTGTTGACAATATTGAAGCAGCAACCAAATAATTGTCAACAATTTTTGGATCACCGCTGCCTGATGTCCAGGATTTGCGGTGCCCCGCCTGACTGCTGGTGCCACGATGTCCAAGAGCCTGAAGCTGATTGCCGCCAACGCCGAAACCAAGGCCGACGCCGAGCCGACCGAAATCCAGGCGGGCAAGCCCGCCAAGCCCGCACGCAAGGGCTCGGTCGAAGAGCGCATGTATCACGAGATCTACGACGCGATCATGGAGCACCGGCTGCCGCCGCGCACCAAGCTGACCGAGCATTCCCTTTGCGAGATCTATGCCACCGCGCGACACACGGTGCGCAAGGTGCTGTCGCACCTGGCCGCCGACGGCATGGTCGATCTCGAACCCAACCGCGGCGCCTTTATCGCCAGCCCCTCCACCGACGAAGCGCACGACATGTTCGAGCTGCGCCAGATGCTGGAACGCGCGGTGCTGGAAAAGCTTGCCGGCATGCCCGACGTCAAGACCGTGATCGCGCCGCTGCGCCAGATGGTGGCCAGCGAGCGCCAGGCCTTCCTCACGCATGACCGGCCCAAATGGATCCGCCTGTCCGCCGAGTTCCATACGGCCCTGGCGGAACTGTCGGGCAACGCGCTGCTCGTCAACATGATGCGCCGGCTGGTGTCGCGCACCACGCTGATGATCGCCAGCGTGGAAGCCCCGGGCAACAACGCCTGCTCGTTCGATGAACACGAAGAGATCCTCGACGCACTCGAACAGGGCAATGCCGCGCTGGCCCAGTCGCGCATGGCGCACCACCTTGGCGCCTGCGCCGACCGCGTGCAGCCGGACGAGCCGGGCAACTTTGATCTTCGCAGCGTGCTAGGCCGCTCCACCTAGCACGGTGTTCCCGCCGCTGCCCCCAAATACAAGGCCAGACCCGGTCGGCAAACAGCACCCGGCTCACCGACGAGAGTGCTGACACGACCGGCAGATAACGGTCCGGAGACCTTCCGGGATCCAGAACCGGGGCCATGGCAGTGGTGTTCCCATCAAACCAAAGGAGAGGAGACGCACCCATGAATTCCGCAAGCACCACGGTCCCGACGGACCTCACCAACGAGCGTTTGCCTTCCGGGCGCCTGCTCGCGCTCGGGTTGCAGCACGTTCTGGTGATGTACGCCGGCACGGTTGCCGTGCCCCTGATCGTGGGTGGCGCGCTCAAGCTGCCCAAGGACCAGCTGGCGTTCCTGATCAACGCCGACCTGTTCGCCGCGGGCCTGGCCACGCTGATCCAGGCCTTTGGTTTCTGGAAGTTCGGCATCCGCCTGCCGGTGATGATGGGCGTGACCTTCGCCTCGGTGGCGCCGATGATCGCCATCGGCACCGATCCCAATGTCGGCCTGCTCGGCATCTATGGCGCGGTGATTGCGTCGGGGATTTTCGGCATCCTGATTGCGCCGATGATGGGGCGCATGCTGGGGCTGTTCCCGCCGGTGGTGACCGGGACGGTGATCACGCTGATCGGCGTGTCGCTGATGCGCGTGGGCATCAACTGGGCGGCCGGCGGCCAGCCCACCACCCGTGCCGTGATCGACGGCGTGGTCAAGGAGGTGCCCAACCTCGCCTACGGTGACCTGGCCAACCTCGGCATTGCCGGCCTGACGCTGCTGATCATCCTGCTGCTGACCAAGTACGGCCGCGGCCTGGTGGCCAACTGCGCAGTGCTGCTGGGCATCATCGCCGGCACGCTGGTGGCGATGGCGATGGGCAAGGTGTCTTTCGAAGGCCTGGATGAAGCCAGCTTCATGGCTGTCATCACGCCGCTGCACTTCGGCATCCCGACCTTCGAAGTGACCGCCATCCTGTCGATGTGCATCGTCATGCTGATCACGCTGGTGGAATCCACCGGCATGTTCCTGGCGCTGTCGGACATCACCGGCAAGAAGCTGAGCAACGAGGACCTGACCCGCGGCCTGCGCGCCGACGGCCTGGGCACCGTGATCGGCGGCATCTTCAACACCTTCCCGTACACCTCGTTCTCGCAGAACGTAGGCCTGGTGACAGTGACCGGCGTGCGCTCGCGCTACGTGGCGGCTGCCGGCGGCATCATCCTGATCGCGTTCGGCCTGTTCCCCAAGATGGCCCACGTGGTGGCCTCGGTGCCGCAGTTCGTGCTGGGCGGCGCCGGCATCGTGATGTTCGGCATGGTGGCCGCCACCGGCATCCGCATCCTGGGCTCGTGCGATTTCAACCGCAACCGTTACAACCTGTTCATCGTCGCCATCTCAATCGGCGCCGGCATGATCCCGACGCTGGCACCGACCTTCTTCCAGTACCTGCCGAAGTGGACCGGTCCGTTCACCCACAGCGGCATCGTGCTGGGCACCATCGTGGCCGTGGCGCTGAACCTGTTCTACAACGGCATCCAGTCGCGCGAGGAGGCCATGCGCAACGCCGCCGCCAACTCGCACGGCACCGAGTAACCGAAGCAACGGTATCGAAGTATCCGGCACCGCCGCCGGCACGACTGGCACGTACATTGCGTGATGGTCGGCGCTTGCGGGCGGCGCGGCGGTGCCGGAAGTTTTCCTGAAGCAAGCAAAGACACATGACCAAAGATAACTATCCACGCGATCTCATCGGATACGGTGCCCGGCCGCCGCACGCCCGCTGGCCGGGCGGCGCGCGCGTTGCGGTGCAGTTCGTCCTCAACTACGAAGAAGGCGGCGAAAACTGCGTGCTACACGGCGACGCCGCCTCCGAGCAGTTCCTCTCCGAGATCGTCGGCGCCGCGGCCTACCCCGACCGCCACATGAGCATGGAGGGCATCTACGAATACGGCTCGCGTGCCGGCGTCTGGCGCCTGCTGCGCGAGTTCGAGAAGCGTGGCCTGCCGCTGACCATCTTCGGCGTGTCGATGGCGCTGCAGCGCCATCCTGAACTGACCCGCGCCTTTGTCGAACTGGGCCATGAGATCGCCTGCCACGGCTGGCGCTGGATCCACTACCAGGGCATCGACGAAGCCACCGAGCGCGAGCACATGCGCATCGGCATGCAGATCATCAAGGACCTGACCGGCGAGTTGCCGCTGGGCTGGTACACCGGCCGCGACAGCCCCAACACGCGCCGCCTGGTGGTGGAGCACGGCGGCCTCCTGTACGACTCGGACTACTACGGCGACGACCTGCCCTTCTGGACCGAAGTCGAAGTCACCGGCGGCGAGAAGAAGCCGCACCTGGTGGTGCCGTACACGCTCGACTCCAACGACATGCGCTTTGCCACGCCGCAGGGCTTCAATACCGGCGAACAATTCTTCCAGTACCTCAAGGACGCGTTCGACGTGCTGTACGAGGAAGGCGACCCGAGCGGACAGGACAGCCCCAAGATGCTGTCGGTCGGCATGCACTGCCGCCTGCTCGGCCGCCCGGGCCGCTTCCGCGCGCTGCAGCGCTTCCTCGACTATGTGCAGGGACACGACAAGGTGTGGATCTGCCGCCGTGTCGACATCGCCCGCCACTGGGCCGATACCCACCCCTACACCCCCCGGAACCAAGCATGAGCCAGACCTACACCATCGCCCAACTCAACACCATGCCTGTCGCGGAGTTCGTGCAGGTGCTGGGCGGCATCTACGAACATTCGCCGTGGTTTGCCGAGGCCGCTGCCGCGCAACGGCCCTTCGCCGACGGTGCCGCGCTGGCGCAGGCACTGCGCAAGGCCGTCGATGAAGCCGGCGAGGCGGCCCAGCTCAAGCTGGTGCGCGCTCACCCGGAGCTGGCCGGCAAGGCCGCCGTGCGCGGCGAGCTGACCGCCGAGTCCACGCGCGAGCAAAGCGGCGCCGGCCTGAACCTGTGCACGCCCGAGGAGTTCGACCGCCTGCAGTCGCTCAACGCGGCCTACAACCAGAAATTCGGCTTCCCGTTCATCCTGGCCGTGCGCGGCTACGACCGCCACGGGATCATCGCGGAGTTCGCGCGCCGCCTGGAAAACACGCCGCAGCACGAGTTGCAAACTTGCATCAACCAGATCCATCGCATTGCGCAGTTCCGGCTTGACGACTTAGTATCCGCCTGAGCAAAAAAGCGTCACCTGTATAACAAAAAACGCTGTACCCGATGCCGCCGGCACCCCATGTACCACCCACCACCGAGCCAGGCCAGGCGGCACGAATAAAAGCACCAAGACATTAGAAGAACCCGACAGGGACCCAGTACACAACGTTCCAAGCAGGATCGATCAAACCACGGAGGTCTAACAATGCAGAAGCAGTACAAGCCGGCACTAAAGCTGGCGGTGGTAGCGGCTACCCTTTTTTCCGGCGCGGCCATGGCCCAGTCCAGCGTCACGCTGTACGGCCAGGCTGACATGTTCGTCGGCGGCGTCAAGAGCCCGGGTTCGGGCGAGCGCGCATGGGTGGCCAACTCGGGCGGTATGCAGACGTCCTACTGGGGCATCAAGGGCACCGAAGACCTGGGCGGCGGCACCAAGGCCATCTTCGATCTGAACGGGTTCTTCCGCACGGACAGCGGCAACAGCGGCCGCTTCAACGGGGATTCGATGTTCAGCCGCAATGCGTACGTCGGCCTGCAGAATGACAAGCTGGGTACGTTGAAGCTGGGCCGCAACACGACCCCGTACTTCATCTCGACCATCCTGTTCAACCCGCTGGTCGACTCGTACGTGTTCTCGCCGACCATCTTCCACACCTACTTCGGTGCCGCCAGCAATGGCGTGGTGGACCCGGGCATCATCGGCGACTCGGGCTGGAACAACTCGGTGCTGTACTCCACCCCGAACTTCGGCGGCCTGAGCGCGAACCTGATCTACTCGGCAGGCGAGAAGGCAGGTGCCGCGGGCCAGAACAAGTGGGGCGGCAACCTGATGTATTTCAACGGGCCGTTCGCCGCGACCGTCGCGTACCAGCAGGTCCGCTTCAACGCGGTTCCCGACGACCTGTCGAGCGCGGGCTTCAGCCGCCAGGACGCCGTCCTGGGCGGCATCACATACGACTTCAAGGTGGTCAAGCTGTTCGCCCAGGGCCAGTACATCAAGACCAAGGCCAGCACGGCCGCCAGCGGCGACATCAAGCACACCAACGGTCAGGTCGGGGCCTCGGTGCCGATCGGTGCCGGCAACGTGCTGGCGTCCTACGCCTATGGCAAGACCGAGAACGCAATCGGTGACTTCAAGCGCAACACGTTTGCCGTCGCCTACGACTACAACCTGTCCAAGCGCACCGACGTGTACGCCGCCTACTACTACGACAAGATCACCGGCATCGAGCACGGCGATACCTTCGGCGTGGGCGTGCGTCACAAGTTCTGATGACGTAACCGTCTCACCGGCAGTCCTGCAGCCCGCCCTTCCGGCGGGCTTTTTCATTGCCGCGTTCGCATCACACTGCGCGGAAATCTGCCACCGCAATGCTGCGCCGCGCCATCGCATGCCGTCCGGCAATACGGATCGAAAGCTAGCATTTCATAGATGGATTCAATTGGAAGCCCCCCTTCACGCTTCCTAGATTGGTGTTCCGGACCCTCAAAACGACATTGAGAGAGGTGATTCATGCGGCGCTACCCGAAGACCCGTTCCGAATTGATGGCCATCCTGAACCAGTGCCTCGACAACAACCCCGAGTGCGGCGAATGCGAACTGCACGCGGTGCGAATGCACCAGCCTGACCATACCGGATGCAACTGGAGCGCCGAGGTCGATTTCCCGCAGGAATATGTTGAAAACCTCGACACGCAGTTGGCCGCGGCCAAGTCGATCATCGTCGTGATGCGCGAGCAGTACAACGTGCTGCAATAGCAACCACGTCAAGTGCCTTCCCCCCGCGATTGCCGCGGGGCAGCATCAAACAAAAAGCCGGGTCAGACGACCCGGCTTTTTGCATTCTTGGTGACTTCGTTTTCAGCGCATCAGCGCACCGCGCCGCTCTCCGCCACGGCCACCGCCGTCATGTTGACGATACGGCGTGTGGTCGCCTGCGGGTTCAGGATGTGCACCGGCCTGGCCGCGCCCAGCAGGATCGGGCCCACCGTCACGCCCTGCCCGCCCGTGATCTTGAGCAGGTTGAAGGCGATATTGGCCGCGTCCAGCGTCGGCATCACCAGCAGGTTGGCGCTGCCGGCCAGCTTGGTCGACGGCAGGAAGTGGCGGCGCACGTCTTCGTCCAGTGCGGCGTCGCCCTGCATCTCGCCTTCCACTTCCAGGTGCGGTGCCACCTTGGCCAGGATAGCCGCAGCCTCGCGCATCTTGCGCGCCGACGGACGGGTCGAGGAACCGAACATCGAATGCGACATCAACGCGGCCTTGGGGACCAGGCCGAAACGCGCGATTTCCTCAGCGGCCAGTTGTGCGATCGCGGCCAGTTCCTCGGCGGAGGGATCGTCATTGACGAAGGTGTCAGTGATAAACAGCGTGTGCTTCTCCAACATCAGCGCGTTCATCGCGGCGAACACCTTGGCGCCAGGCGCCAGGCCGATCACGTCACGCACGTGCTCGAGGTGAGCCTCGAAGCGGCCGACCGTGCCGCACAGCAGCGCATCGGCATCGCCCATGTGCATCAGCATCGTGCCGATCAGCGTGTTGGAGCGGCGCAGCGCCACCTTGGCCATGTCCGGCGTCACGCCGTCGCGACCGCGCAGCGCGTGGTAGGCCTCGTGGTAGGCGCGGTAGCGCGGGTCTTCTTCCGGATTGACCAGGTCGAAGTCCACCCCGGCCTTGAGGCGCAGGCCGGCCTTCTCGATGCGCATCTGGATCACGTGCGGGCGGCCGATCAGGGTGGGGCGCGCCAGCCCTTCGTCCACCACGGTCTGCACGGCACGCAGCACGCGCTCTTCCTCGCCCTCGGCGTAGGCCACGCGCTTGGGCGCGGCCTTGGCGGCCGAGAACACCGGCTTCATGATCAGGCCGGTGTGATAGACATAGGTGGACAGCTGCTGGCGATACGCTTCGAGGTCCTTGATCGGGCGCGTGGCCACGCCGGATTCCTCCGCGGCCTTGGCCACCGCCGGCGCGATCTTCTCGATCAGGCGCTGGTCGAACGGGGTCGGGATGATGTAGTCCGGGCCAAACTTCAGCTCACGGCCGCCGTAGGCGGCGGCAACGGCGTCGTTCAGCTCGGCCTCGGCCAGCTCGGCGATGGCCTTGACGCAGGCCAGTTTCATCGCTTCCGTGATCTTGGTCGCGCCGCAATCCAGTGCGCCGCGGAAGATGTACGGGAAGCACAGCACGTTGTTGACCTGGTTCGGGTAGTCCGAACGGCCGGTGGCGATGATGCAGTCCGGGCGCGCGGCCTTGGCCACTTCCGGGCGGATTTCCGGCTCGGGGTTGGCCAGCGCCAGGATGATGGGCTTGTCGGCCATGGTCTTGACCATCTCGGCGGTCAGCACGCCGGCGGTCGAGCAACCCAGGAAGACGTCGGCGTCCTTGACGATGTCAGCCAGCGTGCGCGCCGAGGTGTCCTGTGCGTAGCGCGCCTTGTTGGCTTCCATGTTGACGTCGCGGCCAACGTAGATTACGCCCTTGGAGTCCACCACCGAGATGTTCTCGCGCTTCACGCCCAGGCTGACCATGGTGTCCAGACAGGCAATGGCAGCCGCGCCGGCGCCGGACACGGCCAGTTTCACCTTGCCGACGTCCTTGCCGACCACCTTCAGGCCATTGAGCAGCGCCGCGGTCGAAATGATGGCGGTGCCGTGCTGGTCGTCGTGGAAGACGGGGATGTTCATGCGCTCGCGCAGCTTCTGCTCGATGTAGAAGCATTCCGGCGCCTTGATGTCTTCCAGGTTCACGCCGCCCAGCGTGGGCTCGAGCGCGGCAACGATCTCGACGATCTTGTCCGGGTCGCGCGCGTCGAGCTCGATGTCGAACACGTCGATGCCGGCGAACTTCTTGAACAGGCAGCCCTTGCCCTCCATCACCGGCTTGCCGGCCAGCGGGCCGATATCGCCCAGGCCCAGCACGGCGGTGCCGTTGGTGATCACGGCCACCAGGTTGGCGCGCGAGGTGTACTCGGCGGCGGTGGCGGGGTCCTTGGCGATTTCCTCGCAGGCATAGGCCACGCCCGGCGAGTAGGCCAGCGACAGGTCGCGCTGGTTGGACAGCGCCTTGGTCGCGGTTACCTGGATCTTTCCCTTGGTGGGGCTGCGGTGGTATTCCAGCGCAGCGAGGCGCAGCTGCGCTTCAGGACTGTTCGGGGCATGTTGCGGTGCATCACCGCTAATCTTGCTGCTCATTGGCTCGTCCGGAAAATGGCCCGGACCGGAAGCGCCCCTCTCCCGCCAAGAACCGGCTCGGGCCCGATCGAGAAGTCTCAGGATACGGGCCGGCAGCGAATGACAACGCCTGGCAGCGAAACTGGCGATTCCGGCAGACAGGCCGGAAAAATCGAGCAACCATTCTAGCCCACGTGTCCGCGCAAAGTACCACCACAGCCCGCCTGCAGGCCGTTTTTTGAGTGGATTATTCCAGTTAAACAGCTTTTACCATTGCGTATGCAATGCGGGTGCAGACGCATGCCCCTGCATGCATCCGCACGCATCGCCTGGCCAGGACCGCGCGGCCGGCCCCCGGCTGCCCTACTTTGAGTTTTTCTCGACCTCCAGCGTCACCCTGCGCGGACGGCCGCTCTCGGCCGGGAAGTCGGTAAAGGCGCTGCGGATCAGGTAGGGCATGACCGCCGGCAGGCTGCCGTTTTCGGTCTGGTTCTGCGCGGTGACCTGGTAGATCCGCTTGCCGCTGGCCGCATCCCTGAAATACACCCGCAGGCTGGAGAACGTCACCGGCACGTCGCGCACCACGGTCTGCGGCGGCCAGTAGCCCGGCCCCCATGGGCCCCACGGACCCCAGGGCCCGTAGGGGCGGTAGTAGCCGGGCCCCCAGTAAGGGCCCCACGGGCCGTACCACGGGTCCGAGTAGACGGTCTCGGCCACGCGCACGATGCCGGGCGCGGCATCGAAGTCCATGCTGACGCGATAGCGCGCCTGTTTCGCCGGCACCTGCTCGAAGCCGATCCCCGCCAGCGCCGCGGCCAGCCACTGCTCATAGGTCTGGCGGTCCAGCTGCGCCGCCTGCTCGGCGCTGCGCTCGAAGCTGTAGGTGCGCGGCGCATCGTTCTGCCAGCCCGGCTGGCGGAACGCCGTGACATCGGTCACCACTGTGCTGGCGCACCCTGACAGCAACAGCGCCGCCAGCAACGCCATCGCCCCCCACCACCTGCGCGGCCCCACCGCTCCTGCATTGCCGACACCGCCTGCGCGCTGCCACATAGTGCTACCTCGCTTTCCTCTGAATACCCACGTGTCTCTGAGACCACGCCGCCGGCGCGGAATTCCCCGCAGCATGCCGATGCCGTGCTGCGCCGGGCCGCGCCCCGACCCCTTGGCTACAATGAGGACTTCAGCGCCATGCTTCGCTGCCGCGCGCATGGCCCGCCCCCTTTCCTAACGGTCTTCCGAAGACAGGATCTTTCCATGCTGCGCACCGACACGCCCGTTACCGTCTATCGCAAGGACTATACCCCGCCGCCGTTCGCCATCGACCACGCCGAGCTGGTGCTGGACCTCGATCCCCAGCGCACCGTGGTCACCAGCACGCTGCGCTTCGCGCGCCAGGCCGGCGCGCCCGACGCACCGCTGGTGCTGGCCGGCGAGGAACTCGAACTGATCGGCGTCAGCCTGGAGGGCAAGCCGGTCGCCAACGCGACCCAGGATGCCGGCACGCTGACCATCCCCGGCCTGCCGGCGCAGGGCACGCTGGAGATCACCACGGCGTGCCAGCCCGCGGCCAATACCACGCTGTCGGGCCTGTACGTGTCCAACGGCAACTTCTTCACCCAGTGCGAAGCCGAGGGCTTTCGCCGCATCACCTACTTCCTGGACCGCCCCGACGTGATGGCGACCTACCGCGTCACGCTGCGCGCCGACCGCGCCGCCTATCCGGTGCTGCTGTCCAACGGCAACCTGGTGAGCCAGCGAGAACTGCCCGACGGCCGCCACGAAGCCGTGTGGGAAGACCCCTTCCGCAAGCCGGCCTACCTGTTCGCGCTGGTCGCGGGCAAGCTCGAATGCATCGAGGAACGGATCCAGTCCGCCTCCGGCAAGGACAAGCTGCTGCAGGTCTGGGTCGAGGCGCGCGACCTCGACAAGACCCGCCACGCTATGGATTCGCTGATCCATTCGATCCGCTGGGACGAGCGCCGCTTCGGGCTGGAACTTGACCTGGATCGCTTCATGATCGTCGCCGTGGGCGACTTCAACATGGGCGCGATGGAGAACAAGGGCCTGAACATCTTCAACACCAAGTACGTGCTGGCCAACGCGCAGACCGCCACCGACACGGACTTCGCCAATATCGAGGCGGTGGTCGGCCATGAGTACTTCCACAACTGGACCGGCAACCGCGTGACCTGCCGCGACTGGTTCCAGCTTTCGCTCAAGGAAGGCCTGACGGTGTTCCGCGACCAGGAGTTCTCGGCCGACATGATGGGCTCGGAATCCGGCCGCGCGGTCAAGCGCATCGAGGACGTTCGCGTGCTGCGCCAGGTGCAGTTCCCCGAGGACGCCGGCCCGATGGCGCACCCGGTGCGCCCCGACAGCTATGAAGAGATCAACAACTTCTACACGGTCACCGTGTACGAGAAAGGCGCCGAAGTCGTGCGCATGTACCAGACCCTGCTCGGCCGCGAGGGCTTCCGCAAGGGCATGGACCTGTACTTCCAGCGCCATGACGGCCAGGCCGTCACCTGCGACGACTTCCGTGCGGCAATGGCCGATGCCAACGGCCGCGACCTGAGCCAGTTCGGCCTGTGGTACAGCCAGGCCGGCACCCCGGTGGTGACGGCGCGCACGGACTGGAACGGCGACGACGGCAGCCTGACGCTGACGCTGTCGCAGCGCTGCCCCAAGGTCGGCATCGAGACCCGCGCCGGCACGCCCGAGAAGCAGCCCTTCCATATCCCGTTCGCGCTCGGACTGCTTGGCGCAGACGGCAAGGACCTGCCGCTGCAGCTCGAAGGCGAAAGCACGCCCGGAGCGACCACGCGCGTGCTCGACTTCACGCAGGCCGAGCAGCGCTTCCGCTTCATCAACCTGCCGCGCGGCGCCAGTGCCCCGCTGCCCTCGCTGCTGCGCAACTTCTCGGCGCCGGTGATCGTCGATGCCGAGTACACCGACGCGCAGCTGACCTTCCAGCTGTCGCACGACAGCGACGCCTTCAACCGCTGGGAAGCCGGCCAGCGCCTGGCCACGCGCGCGCTGCTGCAGATGGTGGCAGACGTGCAGGCCGGGCGCGAGCTCAAGCTCGAGCCCGCGCTGGTGCAGGCCATGGGCGCCGTGCTGACCGACGACACGCTCAATCCCGCCTTCCGCGAACAGGCGCTGGTGCTGCCCGCCGAGGCCTACCTGGCTGAGCGCATGGGCGTGGCCGATCCCGCCGCCATCCACCGCGCCCGCCAGTTCATGCGCGAAGGCCTGGCGCGCGCGCTGCAGGCCGACTGGCTCGCCGCCTACGAGGGCAACGCCACGCCGGGCAACTACTCGCCCGATGCCACATCCGCCGCCAGGCGCGCACTGCGCAACCTTGCGCTCGGCTACCTGGCCGACAGCGGCGACGCCGCGATGCAGGCGCTGGCCGAGCAGCAGTACCAGAACGCCGACAACATGACTGACCGCTTCGCCGCGCTGTCGGCGCTGGTCAACAGTTTCGCCCCCGGGCGCGAGCATGCGCTGGCGGACTTCTACGAGCGCTTCGAGGACGACCCGCTGGTGATCGACAAATGGTTCTCGCTGCAAGGCATGCAGCGCGGTGAAGTCGGCCCGCACGCCGGCAAGCGCACCATCGACACCGTGCTCGCGCTGATGGAGCACCCCGCCTTCAACCTGCGCAACCCCAACCGCGCGCGTTCGCTCATCTTCAGCTTCTGCTCCGGCAACCCGGCGCAGTTCCACGCCCAGGACGGCTCGGGCTACCGTTTCTGGGCCGACCAGGTGCTGGCGCTCGATGCCATCAACCCGCAAGTGGCCGCGCGCCTGGCGCGGGTGATGGACCGCTGGCAGAAATACGAACTGGCGCTGCGCGACCGCATGCGCGCCGAACTGGAACGCGTCGCCGCCAGCAGCACGCTGTCGCGCGACGTGCGCGAGATCGTCGGCAAGGCGCTCGCGGCCTGAGCGGCGGGAACGACACAGGGAGGCCCGCCAACGCCCCCTTTGCCCGGCCAAGCGCGGCCGGGCATGTAGAATTGCGGCCATCCAAGGAGAACCAACCATGACTCGCATCAGCCTCACCCGCTACCTGGTCGAGGAGCAGCGCAAGCACAACACGATCCAGCCCGAACTGCGGCTGCTGATCGAAGTGGTCGCGCGCGCCTGCAAGGCCATTTCCAACGCCGTCAGCAAGGGCGCCCTCGCCGGCGTGCTGGGCTCGGCCGGCACCGGCAACGTCCAGGGCGAAACCCAGCAGAAGCTGGACGTGATCGCCAATGAAGTGCTGCTCGACGCCAACGAATGGGGCGGCCACCTCGCCGCCATGGCGTCGGAAGAAATGGAATCGTTCTACGAGATTCCCAACCGCTACCCGAAGGGCGAATACCTGCTGATGTTCGACCCGCTGGACGGCTCGTCGAACATTGACGTCAATGTCTCGATCGGCACCATCTTCTCGGTGCTGCACATGCCCAAGCCGGGCCAGACCGTGACCGAGGCCGACTTCATGCAGCCCGGCACCCACCAGGTCGCCGCCGGCTACGCCGTATACGGCCCGCAGACCACGCTGGTGCTGACCGTCGGCAACGGCGTGCACATGTTCACGCTCGACCGCGAGGCAGGCAGCTTCGTGCTGACGCACTCCAACGTGACGATCCCGGACGACACCAAGGAATTCGCCATCAACATGTCGAACATGCGCCACTGGGCCCCGCCCGTGCGCCGCTATATCGACGAATGCCTGGCCGGCGAAGAAGGCCCGCGCGGCAAGAACTTCAACATGCGCTGGGTCGCCTCGATGGTTGCGGACGTGCACCGCATCCTGACCCGCGGCGGCGTCTTCATGTACCCGTGGGACAAGCGCGAGCCGGAAAAACCGGGCAAGCTGCGCCTGATGTACGAAGCCAACCCGATGGCCATGCTGGTCGAACAGGCCGGCGGCGCCGCCACCAACGGCCACCAGCGCATCATGGACGTGCAGCCCGAAAAACTGCACCAGCGCGTCTCCGTGATCCTGGGCTCCAAGAACGAAGTGGAACGCGTCACCCGCTACCACCTGGAAGCCGAAGGCAAGGCCTGATTCCGGCCGCGCGGCAACAGGACGGGGCGCCCAGGTGGCGCCCCGTTTTCTTTCGGCCCCGGCCGGATGGCACGGGCGACACAAAAGGGGTTCACAAGGCGGAAAAACGCTGCTACTATTGCGGGCTGTTCCAGTTCACCGGAACATGTTGCCGAAGTAGCTCAGTCGGTAGAGCAGCTCATTCGTAATGAGAAGGTCGGGGGTTCGATTCCTCTCTTCGGCACCACAGAATTCCAGGGCATCGCCCACACAAGCCAACCCGGACAGCGTCACGCTCTCCGGGTTTTTTGTTGCCTGGGATCCGGCAAAGCCGGCGGTGGCAGCGGGCGCCCCAGCCGTTGCGCCCACCAGTAGCGGAAGGGATGATCTAAATCGGGATAAAGCACCGGCTGGCTGAAGCAGCCGGCACGCTTCATCAGAAGGTAGGCAGCAAGCATGGCCGCCCAAAAAACTAGCAGTTCCACGATAACGGCCACCCTTGGATTTACAGGTGGCTGTTTTCATTATAGGTAGCCGTCTACCGCAGGGGGACGATGGCGCACCCCGTGCAAACCCTAGGGTCTGATTCCTCAATACACATCCGGCACGATCATCTCCTTCGGCACCGGTTGCCGCACATAGTCCTCATGCCGTTCGCGCCCCGGCAGCACCACGCTGGGCGCCTCTACGTCCGCATAGGGGACCTGGCTCAGCAGGTGATGGATGCAGTTCAGCCGTGCGCGCTTCTTGTCGTCGGCCTGCACCACCCACCACGGCGCTTCGGCAATGTGCGTGCGCTCGAGCATGATTTCCTTGGCCTTGGTGTAGTCCTCCCAGCGGCGCTGCGATTCCAGGTCCATCGGGCTCAGCTTCCACTGCTTGAGCGGATCGTGGATGCGGCTGAGGAAGCGCAGACGCTGTTCGTCGTGGGTGATCGAGAACCAGTACTTGATCACCTGGATGCCGGAGCGCACCAGCATCTTTTCGAACTCGGGCACGGAGCGGAAGAACTCTTCATACTGCTCGTCAGAGCAGAAGCCCATCACGCGTTCGACGCCGGCGCGGTTGTACCAGCTGCGGTCGAACAGCACGATCTCGCCGGCGGCGGGCAAGTGCGCCACGTAGCGCTGGAAGTACCACTGGGTGCGTTCGCGGTCGTTGGGCGCGGGCAGCGCCGCCACGCGGCAGACGCGCGGGTTCAGGCGCTGCGTGATGCGCTTGATCACGCCGCCCTTGCCGGCAGCGTCGCGTCCTTCGAAGATGATGACGATCTTGTGCCCGGTGGCGGCCACCCAGCTCTGCAGCCGCACCAGTTCGCCCTGCAGGCGGAACAGCTCGCGGAAATAGTGGCGGCGGCTGTCCTGCTCGGCCTCGTCGTCCAGGTGCACCGGATCGCCGAAGGCCTCGCTGGCTTCGCGGTCGTCCAGTTCCAGTTCGATCTCTTCGTCGTAGTAGTCGGCCACCTCGTTGTGGATGCGCCGCACCAATTCTGCTTCGCCCGGTCTCATCTGATCTGCTCCCTGTGGATACAACGCGGTCGCGGCGATACTCGCATGCCAGTATTGCAGCCGCGTGAAAACGGGGCAGGCCACCCGCCCTGCCCCGCCTTCCTGCCTGTCCCTGCAGGTTACGCCAGTTACGCCGCTGGATTGATGTTGTGGTTATGGCGGAACAGGTTGCCCGGATCGTAGCGCCGCTTCACCTCGACCAGCCGGTCGTAGTTGGGCCCGTAGGCCGCGCCAATGCGGTCGGTTTCTTCCTGCGTCAGGAAGTTCACATAGACGCTGCCCAGTGCAAAGGGCGCTGCCGCGCGGAACACTTCACGGGCCCAGCTGATGCACTTGTCGTCGTCAGCGGGCGCGTCCCAGCGCCCGTGCAGGTTCATGATGAAGTTGGCGTCGCGGCTGGCGTAGGCAGTCGCGTCAGGCGCGACGCGGTTGGTCTGCCCGCCCATGGCGCCGATAAAGACTTCGCATTGCGGCGAGGGCAGCTTTCCGATCTGCTCGATCAGCATCGTGATCAGGCCGTCGTCCAGCCCGGCGAAGTTGTGCGATTTCCAGTAATTGCGCGCGCCCGGCGTCAGCAAGGGGTCGAACGCCTGCTGCCATGCCGTAAGCGGCATGGGACCGACATGCTCGCCGTAGGGCGTGCCGAGCTTGCGCAAAGGCTCGACCAGTTCGGGGCCTTTGTCAGGCGGGCCGATATAGCAGATCGCCAGTGCCGCGATCGGCTTACCGTGCGCCTCGGGCGGCAGGAACGGCAGCGGCGGCGCCTGGCGCAGCACCACCCAGACGGTCAGCTCGTCCGGCATCGACTTGAACAGTTCACGATAGGCGGGCAGCACCGCGGCGGCCTGTTCCAGCGGATAGACGATCAGCCCGCCATAGACCTCGGGGCCGACCGGGTGCAGCCGGAACTCGAACATCGTCACCACGCCGAAGTTGCCGCCGCCGCCGCGTAGCGCCCAGAACAGGTCGGCGTTCTCGTCGGCGCTGGCGCGCACCAGCTTGCCGTCGGCAGTCACGACCTGTGCCGACACCAGGTTGTCGACGGTGGTGCCGAACTTGCGGCTGAGCCAGCCGAAGCCGCCGCCGAGCGTCAGCCCGGCCACGCCGGTGGTGGAGTTGATGCCCAGTGGCGTGGCGAGGCCAAAGGCCTGCGCTTCATGGTCGAAATCGCGCAGTGTGGCGCCAGGCTCCACGAAGCCACGTTGCGCGTGGGGATCGATGCGCACGGATTTCATCTGCGACAGGTCCAGCACCATGCCATCCTCGCAGATCGCCAGCCCGCCGATATTGTGGCCGCCGCCGCGTATCGACAGCAGCACGCCATGGTCGCGCGCGAAGTTGACCGCGGCGATCACGTCTGCAGCGCCCGCGGCCTGCACGATCAGTGGCGGACGGCGGTCGATCATCGCGTTCCAGATGCGGCGCGCTTCGTCGTAGCCGCTGTCGTCCGGCTGCAGCAGGCGCCCGCGCAGCTGTGTCTTGAGTGCCTCAATGTGTTCCTGCGATGGCTGGGCCATAGTGTGCCTCCCGATGCTGGTTGGAAACATCGGACGGCGCGCGGCGTCTGGGTGCAGGGAAATGGCCACGAGGACCGATGACTACATCATTTAAGGCAGGCACCACCTAAATGTAAATGGGGCTCTGGCCCCACGCGCACAATCTCCATGGCAAGTGCCGCAACGCGATCATGCCGCGCCGCCACCCTGCCGGCCTATCATGAATGAACAGCCGGCATGGCGCCCTCGCGCCGTCCGTCTGCGCCATGAACACAGCCAGCCACCCTCCCCTGTTCCTGTGCGGCGACGTAATGACCGGGCGCGGCATCGACCAGATCCTCGCGCATCCCAGCCAGCCGCTGCTGCATGAATCGTATGTGCATTCCGCGCTCGACTACGTGCGCCTGGCCGAGCACAAGGCCGGCCCGATCGCGCGCCCCGCCTCGCCGGAATACCCGTGGGGCGATGCCCTGGCGGAACTGGAAAGCCGTGTTGCGCGGCCGCGCATCGTCAACCTGGAAACCGCCATCACCACCAGCGACGATGCCTGGCCCGGCAAGGCGGTGCACTATCGCATGCATCCGGGCAATATCGCCTGCCTGCAGGCCGCCGGCATCGACTGTGCGGTGCTGGCCAACAACCATGTGATGGACTGGGGCCGCGCGGGCCTGACGGATACGCTGGCGGCGCTCGACGGCGCGCATATCGCGCATGCCGGCGCCGGCCCCGACGAGGCGAGCGCGGCGCACGCCGTACAGCTGCCGCTGCCCGGCGGCGGCCGCGTGCTGGTGCTGGCCCTCGCCATGGAAAATGCCGGCACCCCGGCGGCGTGGCGCGCCAGCGCCGGACATTCCGGCGTGAACCTGCTGGAAGACTGGTCCGTTGCCTCGCGCGAACGCATTGCCGCACAGGTGCGCAAGCTCAGGCGTGCCGGCGACGTCGTGGTGGTATCGATCCACTGGGGCCCGAACTGGGGCTACCACATCGACCCCGCGCAACGCGCCTTCGCCCGCGGGCTGGTGGAAAGCGGCGAAATCGACATTGTGCACGGGCATTCCTCGCATCATCCGCTGGGGATTGAGCTGCATGCCGGCAAGCCGATCCTGTACGGCTGCGGCGATTTCATCAACGATTACGAAGGCATCGGTGGCTACGACGAATACCGGCCGGACCTGGCGCTGATGGCCTTCGTCAGCTTCGATGCCGGCGGCAGCGCCGACCTGCGGCTGGTGCCGTTGCGGCGCAGCCATTTCCGTCTGGCCTACGCGCGCGAAGTGGATATGACGTGGCTGCAGGCCATGTTTGAAGACGAGGGACGGGCACTCGGCACCCGGGTGGAGCGAAGCGGATTGCATGAACTGCGCTTGTGGGCCGCATGAGCCTCAGTCCATGAAAAAGCCCGCCGTGGCGGCGGGCTGCACGAAATCGAATCGCCAGGCGTCAGTGGCGATGGATCATGTGATCAAACCATGTGCGCACTGACTGCTCCTGCTGCTGCAGCAGCGTCGGGTTCTTTTCCCGCAACATCCAGATGGTAAATGCGGCGCACGCAACAAGGGCGATCAGGACCAGCGCGGTAATCAAGGTGGCGGCCATAGCAACCTCCTTTGGATAATGGTTGCACCTTCAGTGTAGTTCGCCTGGCAGCCATCACGGAAAACAGAAAGGCCAGCCTTGATGGCTGGCCTTCCGGTTATTCCAGTGCCACGTGAGTTGGTTCCGTGTAACGCTTCCGCAGAGTGCTGATCCGCTTCTTCATTCACTGCCCGACTCTAGCTCTCTCGCCCATCCTGCGGCACCCCAGGACATAACTGCAGCATAGTACAAATCCCCGCGGATAACAGCGCGCGTTCAGCTGACGGCGATGCGGTCGTCGACCAGACGTATCTGGCCGCCAGGCTTGTCTTCCATCACTTTGAGCACGCGGCTGCCAACCTGCAGCGTGACGCCGCCATGGATGCGGCGCGCGGCGTCGATCACGGCCTCGGCGGCCGGCTGCATCTGCTGCCCCAGTTCGGTCAGGCGTGCCTCCAGCTCGAACAGATCGCGCGACAGCTTGAACAGTGTCGCGCGCGCCTTTTCGCGCAGGTCACCCACGGCCTTCTCGGGATGCTTGGCAAAGAAATCCACCAGCTGCTTGACCTTGTTCTGCTCTGCCAGCATGCGGCGGCGCTCGGCTTCCAGCGCGGCGCGCTGTGCGTCGGCAAAAGGATTCAGGCCGACCTGGATGCTGGTGGCGGTGCCGGCAGGTGCGCCCAGCACCGCGGCGCGCACCGCCAGCAAGGCACGGCTGCGGCCGCCGCTGATGCTGCCCTGCGCGCCGGTGCCGCCCACCACGATGCGCTCGCCGGCAGCAACATCGCTCTGCCGGATGCCGCTTTCGACGTTGACCTCGGTGCCGGCCTCGACCACGGCGTTCTCGATAAAGCGCGCCTTCACCGCGCCCTTGCAGCGCACACTGGCGCGGCTGATGCCGCCTTCGGCGCGGCCGGTGTCGGCCTTGCCGATGATGCCGCCCTTGACGATGACATTGCCGCCGGCCTCGACGTTGGCGGCTTCGATGGTGCCCTCGACCACCACGTCGCCGCTGACATTGACCGACATGCCGGTGCGGATATCGCCCGACACGCGCAGCGTGCCGTCGAACGCCACGTTGCCTGAGTGCAGGTCAACCGAGTCCACCTGCACCACCGGGCTGACCGAGATGCCGTGCACGCCCACCACCGGCGATCCTGCGATCACCGCGCGCAGCAGCTCCGGATCGTCGGCATCGGCGGCAGCGCCGGTCAGGCCTTCGGCAAAGGGCGGATCATCGACCGGATCGGCGGCGACGGGCTTGCCGAATACGTCGATGCCGTCATTGCCATGCACTGCCGGGATGCGCCGCATCAGCGGCGTGCCGGGGCTGACCAGCAGCAGGTTGCCCAGGTCGCGCAGGTCGACCTTGCCGGCCTCGTCGTCAGGCTGCGCCGGCTTGCGCGGTTCGAGCAGGTTGATAAAGCGCGCCGGCTCACCCTGGCGCGGCGCGACGCCGGCGGCAATGGTGCGCAGCTCGCAACGGCCTTCGGCCAGCGCGGCGTCCAATGCCAGGGTCTGGACCGGTGCCACCACGCCGCGTTCGGCCACGGCGCGACGGATGTCCTCCGCGCTGACCGGGCGGCCGCCTTCGGCTGGCAGCAGCGTCAGCCGCACGGCCAGGCCGTCGGCGGTGATGTCGAGCTCGAAGGCGCCGTCGATCAGCGCACCGATGGTGGCATCGATCTCATGCTCGGCCCGCTGGCATTGCGCCAGGAACTGCGCCACCGCGCGCGCATCCAGCCGCGCGCCGGCCCAGCCCAGGCTGTCCAGGCATTGGCGCAGGCTGGCCTGGTCCGGCGGCAGCCTGCCCGGCTGCGGCGTGTAGCGCGCATGCACCTGCTCGCCTGGCTCGGCAAGTTCCAGGCGCAAACCCGACTCATGCGTCATGCGTCCCCTGAATCGTCTTGTGGAGCCGCGCGGCGGGTGCCGGCGCTCCGCTTGTTATCGATCCATAACCAACGGCAGCCGCGCGGAGAACTTTAGCGCACAGCACCCCGCGTGGGGGGATGATCCGGACGATGCCCGGGTTATCTGACCGAGACCACCTCGATGGTGCCGGTCTGGCCGTTCTGCACGACCTCCTGCTTCATGACCAGGCCCATGTCGGGGCAGTACCAGTCCGTGACGCTGGCGGTCGCCGGCGGCACCGACACGGTGTGGCCCGCCACGGTGACCGGCGCCATGGTCGTGCTGCGCTCGTAGCGGACCGGCCAGCAGGATTTCTGGCCGAGGCGGGTGGGAATGGTCGCGCGCTTGCCGACGACCTTGCCGCCGATGGTGACCTTGGCGGACGGGATCTTGGCCTGGCCGGCGCTCTGGCCGGCGGCGGTCATCTGCAGGTCCATGCGCACGGTCTGCGACTCGCCCGGCAGCCGCTGCCCTTCCGCTTCAATGACGCCGCCGTAGGCCAGCGTGCCGACCGCGCTGCTGTCGAGCATGCCCGATGCCGTGCCGGCGGCGCTCTTGCCCTCGACCTTGCCCGGCGCGCCGCCGCGCGAGATGGTCAGGCGGTCTTCGATCACCGCCATGGTGTAGTCCAGCCGCGTCTCGTTGGCTGAGCCGGCCGCGGCCACATTCGACACGACGCTGATATTGGCATTGCACTGGCCCTTGCCCGACTTGCGCACGCCGGACACGGACATGGTCGCCGTGCCCGGCGCACCGCCCTGCATGGTCATGCGGATCTCGCCGCCGTCATGCATCCACGGCGCATCGCAGACGCCGGCCGCAGCGGCTGCCGGGAGCAGCAGCGCAGCCAGGGCCAGGCTTGCGCCAAGCGCCGTGCGGCGGTCGAGGGATTGACGCGCGGTCGCGCGGTCGGATTTCTTCGGCATCTGTCGCCTCTCCATTAGGGTCTGTTCAACAAGGCGCCGGCACGCTGGCGCTGCGGCGGACAGGCGTCAATCCTTGCACTGCGGCATGTCGCGGAAGCTGTCGCGCACCGTCGCACAGGACTGCGCCAGGCCATCCTTGTCGGAGACGCCGGCCCAGCGCGTGCGGATCGATTCCAGCTCGCCGGGCAGCCCGTCGCGCAGGGTCTGGGCGGCCGCGGCCTGCCCCGACTTGTCGAGCTTGGCCGCCATGTTCTCGGTGCAGGCGCGTTGCGCGGCCTCGGCTTCCTGGCAGGCTTTCGGCAAGGCATCGCTGGCCGCGGCGGAACGCCCTTCGTCCTTGCCACAGCTGGCAACGGCCAGCGCCAGCATGACCGGCAGGCAGGCACGCGGGATCCAGTACGACTTCATGATTTCTCCTTTTTCTTCACCACGGAGGCGGGGGTTTTCTGGAACGAGACGATGACCAGACCGCTTCGCTGCGCCGGCGCCGCCGGCTGGCGCAAGGGCGCCGCGGCGCTGTCGTCCTGGCCGCCGCGCAAGCGCGCATAGCGACCCAGCACCTGCGGCACGTAGGCCTGGGTCTCGGCAAACGGAGGGATGCGCGACCCGTGGCGCAGCACCGCGCCTTCGCCCGCGTTGTAGGCCGCCAGGGCCAGGCTGGTGTCGCCGTTGAAGCGCGACAACAAGCCGCCCAGGTAGGACGCACCGCCCTGCAGGTTCTGGGCCGGATCATAGGCATCGGTCACGCCCAGCATGCGTGCCGTGGCCGGCATCAGCTGCGTCAGGCCGATGGCACCCTTGACGGAGGTGGCTTGCGGGTTCCAGCCTGACTCCACCTCCACCATGGCCATCAGCAGATGCGGGTCCACTGCCGCGGCCTGCGCCGCGCGATGCGCGAGGGCAACCAGCTCAGAGGGTGGGGATTTGCCAGCGACGACGGCAGCCTTTGCCACCGGCTGCGTCGGCAGCCCAATAAACGCCCGCGCCGGCAACGCAGCGGGCGCCGCAGTGGGAGCCACTTCTGCCGTCCCGGCGCTGCGCGACGTAAGGAAGGTCACGCCGCTGCCGCGGTCGGCATGCATGACGATCTCGGCGCCGGCCGGCACCGCGCCAGCCAGCAGCATTGCCGCCACCACACCGCGCGCCGGCGCGGCCACAAGCGCTGGCATCACTGCTTGGCCAGCTCCACGCGGCGGTTCTGCGCGCGGCCGAATGGCGTGTCGTTGGGCATTAGCGGATGGGTGGCGCCATAGCCCTTGGCATCGAGGCGGTCGGCGGGCACGCCGGCGCTTTCCAGGTAGCGCTTGACGGCGGCGGCGCGGCGCTCGGACAGCGGCTGGTTGCGCGCGTCGCCACCGGTGCTGTCGGTATGCCCCTCCACGCGCAGGCGCCAGTCGGGATGCGCCAGCACCGCCTTGGCGGCACGGTCCAGCAGCGGCCGGGCCGCCGCGCTCAGCACGTCGGAATCGGTTTCGAAGTTGACGCCGTAGAGTTGCACGCGGCCTGCGCCTTCAAGGGCCTGGCCGATGGGATCGGGGGCGGCCTCGGCCTTCGGGAAGCACGGCGGCGCCTGGTCCGCCAGGCGCCAGCCGCCGGCTTCGCGCACGCTGTCGAAGGTGCGCGCATCGCCCTTCACCAGCGCGGCGTAGGCATGGCTGCCGTCCGGGCTGAATGCCATTGCGCCCTTCTCCGGCGCGCCCTCGGTGGTGCGCCGGAAGGCCAGCAGGGCGCCGTTTTCCAGCCCGCCGGAAATCGTGCCCAGCACCTGCGTGATCTTCATCTGCTTGTTGCTGTAGTCGCCTTCCACATAGCAGCCTTCCACCGCCGCGCCGTCCTGGTGAAGCAGCACGTAGCCGGACGAACCGAATTCCACCGGGAACTGGTAGATGCCGCCCACCTGGCGCACCTTGTCGGCCGCGGCCTCGGGCTTGCCATAGGCCATGAACTGCTGCAGGCCGATCTGGCCCTCGTCCTGGTCGCCCGACCAGCGGTTGCCGGTAAGCGTCAGGCGCAGTGCCCCGGCCTTGACGGGCTGAGCCAGCGGCACGCGGGTATCGTAGCCGTCCTGCCCCGGCAGATCCGCATCGTAGATCACGGTCCAGGGGCCTTGCGTGCCGCCGGCGGAGGCTTCGACGCGGGCATGGCGCGCATTGCTGCGCGCCCCGGCATCGGACAGGCCGCGAAAGCGCAGCACGTCGACAGATGACGCCTGCGCCAGCGCAATCACCAGCTCCTGCCGGCTGCCGTTGCGCATAAAGCCGGCATGGTCCGGAATCTCATTGAGCAGCGGATACCACGAGCGGTCTTCCTTGTCGCGGTTGACCACGAATGCACCGGACCACAGGCCGGCAACGTTGGTTTGCGCGGGCGTCGCCGGCGCCGATGCCGCGGGTTGGGCCGAGGCCGCTGCGGGCGCGGGCTGCGCATCGCCTTGCGCAGCGGCGCTGTCAGCGGGCTTCTTCTTGCAACCGGCCATGGCCAGCAAGGCCACGACGCCCAGGCCGATGGCGGCCTTGCGGGTCGTCAGTCCAAACGTCATTCCCTTCAAGGTACTTCCCCTTCTTCTTTTTGTGATGCCGGCCTGTCCGGTGCGCGCCTCAATGCGGGGCGCGCATCAGCATGTCGATCTTCTGCAGCCGCGCGCGGACTTCGCGCTCGAGCGGCGCCAGCGTTTCCGGGCTGGCACCGGCCTTGCTGGCGCGCGCGTAATTCGCGATCGCCTCGTTCATGCCGCGCTGCTCTTCGGCCAGCGCACGCTTGACCAGCTCGCGCTCATCGCTGGCCGCCACGCTCGGAATCGCCGCCTGCGCGGCACCCGCGACGGCGGCCTGCGCGAGGTCGGGCGCGTTGCCGCGTCCGGACAGCGCCGACGCCTGTGGCGCGGAAGCCGGCACGGCGCTGCTTGCGGCCGGCGGCGCACGTCGCGTGGTGATGATCTGCACGCCTTCGGAGCGCGACACCTCCATCGCCGCCAGCGCCGGTTGGGGCACGAACCCGAGGTTACACAACAACAGCAACGCCAAACAACCCCGCTTCGGCAATTTTGTCGACCTTGTCGATTCTGGCATCGGTGTCTTCGGGCTTATCCCGGCAAATTTTCACAAATACTTACAAAAATGGCGGCTGCGGGCCCGTCAGTTTCCACGGTATGGCGATTGCATCCGCACGATCGCCTCGGACTCGAGCGGGATGCGCCATTCCGACGCCAGCGTGGCCCGTCCGGTGCAGAAATTGGGCGTGGTCGGGACCTCCATGCCACCGTACGCACCCGTCGCAACAAAATTCCGGATGCCGTTGACCAGCGAGTAGATGGTGCGGTCGGCAAATGGCACGAACATTTCATAGCAGTACGTGACCCGGATTTTCAGCAGGTTGGCGTCCTGGATATTGAGGCCCGAGGACGGCCCCGCGCTGGTGGCGCGGTACATCAGGCTGTCGTTGGGGATCTCCCGCGTGGTCTTGCCGGCGTAATAGCCGCTTCGCCCGAAATCCTGTAGCGCCGCCGGCGTCGGGTTCAGCACATCGATCCTGGCCTGGGTGCGGGCTTCGAACTGGGCCTTGGCATAGCCGGTGGCATGCGCGGTACGGTCGGCAGAGCGCACGAACAGCGGCGTCAGCCCCAGTGCCAGCCCCTTGCGCATGCTGGCCAGCCGCCCGTGGTCGACGGCGCCTTCGCGCGCGGCCTGCAAGGCGGCGTGGTCGAGCGTGGCCTTGGCCTGGTACAGCAGCCCGAACTGGATCACGCCCAGGCACAGCAGCAGCAGCGCCGGCGCGATGATCAGGAACTCCACCGCGGACTGTCCCCGTGCCCCGCGCCGCGCCGCATGCATCGGCTTGTGGCTCATGGTCTCTCCTCCCGCATCTCCAGGGTCTGGCCCGGCGCAATCCCCAGCGCCGCCGCGCGCCCCGCGCCAAGCTCGAGCGTCTGGCGCGCGCGCCAGTGGCCACGCACTCGCTGGCGCCCGACGCACGGGTGCACGGCCAGCACGCGCTGCCGCTTGTCGAGAAACACCACGTCGATCGCCATGCGCATGCCAAAGGTGTGTACCGCGCCGCAGGGGGATAGCAGCAGGGCTTCGTCCGGCGCCATGGATTCGCGGCCGAGCAGCCCCGCCATGCGTTCGCGCGCGGTGGCGGCCACCGACACGCGCACGCCGGTGTCGAGCGTTCCGTGGCTGGCCCGCAGGTAGAGGCGCGCCTGCCTCACAGCAGCCCTTCCTGCATGAACTTCATCACGATCGGGAAGCCGAGCACGATGAAGGTGACCGGGAAGATGAACACCACCAGCGGAAAGATCAGCTTGACCGGCGCTTCCATTGCCTGCTTCTCCGCGCGCTGGAAGCGCTCGGTGCGCCGCTGCTCCGACTGGAAGCGCAGCGTGGCGGCCAGCCCCGAGCCCATGCGCTCCGCCTGGATCACGGCACCGACGAAATTGGTGACCTCCTTCACGCGCAAGCGGTCATCCATGCGGCGCAGCGCATCGGCGCGACTCAGGCCGGACTTCAGGTCGCGCAGCACGTGCTCGAACTCGCGCCGCAGCGGGCCCTCCGGCCCCTTCTCAACCGCCTGCAGCAGGGCGCCGTTGATGTTCAGGCCGGCCTCCACGCTCAGTGTCAGGAAATCCAGAAACACCGGCAGGTGGCGCGTGATCTGCAGCAGGTTGCGCTTGCGCACGTCGCGCAGCCAGATGCGCGGATAGAAGAAGCCCAGCGCGCCGGCGGCAAGCAACAGCAGCGGCGAGAACAGGCCCAGCCCCAGCATGGCAATGCCCGCCAGCAGGCAGAACGCCAGCGCCGAAACGATCGACAGCGACAGGAACTGGCGCGCCGTCATCAGGAACGACATGCCCGTCAGGCGCAGCTGCTCGTCCACCGCGGCGCGCAGCGACTTCGGCGTGATCCAGACGAAATGGTGGTCGAAGAAGCGCACCACCGGCCAGACCGCGCGCAGCGACGGCGGCAGCGGGTCGAGGTAGTCGCGCGCCTCGTCGGGCACGACCACGGTGAGGCGGCGCATGGCCATGGTGGTGGCGGCGAGCACGCCGACTAGGCCGGCGGCAAGTGCGAAGGCAACAACAAGCATCATGGTCGGCCCCGGTCAGACATCGATATGGGTGATCTTGCTAATCGCCTTGTAGCCAAGCATCTCCATCACCGCGATCACGGACAGCGTGCCCCATCCGATCGGCGAATTGAACAGCGGTGCCATCGCCACCGGCTCCATGTGGTTCAGCACCACGATCAGGAACAGCGGCAAGCCCGTCATCACCAGGCCCTGCATCTTGCCCTGCGCGGTCAGCGCGCGGATCTTGCCTTCCATCTGGTGCTTCTCGCGCAGCGTGCGCGCCACCGACTCCAGCGTCTCGGCCAGGTTGCCGCCCACCTCGCGCGAGATCGTGATGGCTGCGGTCACCATCAGGAAATCGGGCACCGGGATGCGCTTTTCCATATTGCGCAGCGCATCCATCAGGTCCACGCCAAGCCGGACTTCGCGCATCAGCAGGTCGAACTCCTGCGAGATCGGCGGGCGCGACTCGGCCACCACGCTTTCCAGCGCCATCGGGAAGCTGGCGCCGGCGCGCAGCGCGCTCGACATCATCAGCAGCGCATCCGGCATCTGGTCTTCGATGGCCATCAGGCGCTTGCGCTGCATCTTCTTCACCAGCGCGCGCGGCAGCAGCAGGCTCACCGGAATGCTGAGCACCGCGAAGAACACGTTCTGCGATACCAGCCAGGTCAGCAGCGGCAGCGCGAATACCGCCACCACCGAGATGCCGGCCACCTGCCGCATATTGATGAAGATGAAGAGATCGGCCAGCGATGCCTCGACCTCGGTCGCCAGCGTCTGCGTGTGCCGCACGAACCAGCGCTTGCCCTGCGACAGCACGGCCCAAGCAATCAGCACGGTCATCAGGAAGGCGCCGCACAGCACCAGCGCAAGGTTCATATCGCCTCCTTACTCGTCGTGGGCGGTGAAGATGCCCGTATTGACCTGGATGCCGCGCCGGATCAGGTCCTGGTAGAAATCCGGGATATATGAGGTGGCGACATAGCGCCCCTTGACCTTCCCGTCGGCACCGTAGCCTTCCTCGCGGAACATGAACACGTCCTGCAACTGCACCACGCCCGTTTCCATGCCGCTGACCTCGGTGATATGCGTCACGCGCCGCGAGCCGCAGGAAAAACGGGTCTGCTGCACGATCACGTCGACCGCCGAGCAGACCTGCTCGCGAATGGCCTGCACCGGCAGGTCCAGCCCCGCCATCAGCGTCATCACCTCAAGACGCGACAGGCAGTCCCGCGGCGAGTTGGCGTGGGCCGTGGTCAGCGAGCCGTCATGGCCGGTGTTCATGGCCTGCAGCATGTCCAGCGCTTCCCCGCCGCGGCATTCGCCGACGACGATTCGGTCCGGGCGCATGCGCAGGCAGTTCTTGACCAGGTCGCGGATCGTCACCGCGCCCTTGCCTTCCATATTTGGCGGCCGCGCTTCCAGCGACACCAGGTTGGGCTGCGACAGCTGCAGCTCGGCCGCATCCTCGACCGTGACGATGCGTTCGTCGTCTGGGATAAAGCTCGACAGCACGTTCAGCAGCGTGGTCTTGCCCGAGCCCGTGCCGCCGGAGATCACGATATTCGCGCGCCGCTCCACGGCGGTGCGCAGGAACTCCAGCATCTCGGGCGACAGCGACCCGAAGCCGACCAGGTCCTCGCCCCTGAGCTTTTTTCGCGAGAACTTCCGGATGGTGATGTTCGGCCCCTTGAGGGCGAGCGGCGGGATCACCGCGTTCACGCGCGAGCCATCGGGCAGGCGCGCATCGACCATCGGCGAGCTTTCATCGATGCGCCGTCCCAGCGGCGCAACGATGCGCTCGATGGCGCCCAGCACGGCGCGGTCGTCGGTAAAGATCACCGGTGAACGCGTCAGCCTGCCGGCACGCTCGACAAAGATCTCGTCATGGCAGTTGACCATGATTTCCGAGACCGCGTCGTCGTCCAGCAGCTCTTCAAGCGGACCCAGCCCGATCACTTCGTCGAAGACGCTATGCTTGAGCGCATCCAGCGGGATCTCCTGGCTGCGGAACACGCTCTCCTTCAGGATGTCATCCAGCAGCGAGCCCACCAGTTCGCGCAGTTCGTCCTCGTCCATGCGCGCGACATTCACGCGGCGCAGGTCGAGTGCCGCGATCAGACGCTGGTGCGCCTGCTTGCGCAGTTCCACGCCGCGCAGCGAGTTGATCGGCGCGCGCAATGCCTCGTCGGCCGGCGGTATCGGCGCAGGCCCCGGCGGCCTGGGTGCGGGCATGGCGTCGCGCAGCACCGGCACGCTTGCCTGGGGCGATGCCGCCTCCGTCACCGCCTCCCGTGGCGGCGACGGAGGCGGCACAGGCTTGGGCACCGACACCGCCGCTTGAGGCGCCGGAGCATCCCGCTGCGGTTGGGTGTGGTTCTGCTGCGGCGGCGATGGCTGCGCCGCCGCGCCTGTTCCCGCACGTCCCGGCTCGGCTACGACCGACATCACGAACCCGCCGATCTCGATCTGGTCGGCCGCCGCCAGCGGGCCATAGCGCGTGATCGGGTCGCCGTTGATCAGCGTCGAGGCAATGCCGCCCTGATCCTCGATATACCAGCCACCGTTGTGTCCTTCGATGCGGGCGTGGATCTTGCCGATCAGCAGGCCCTTGAGGACGATGTCGCAGCCAGGATCCTTGCCGATGGTGCAGCCCGGCCCCTTGACATGGATCACTTCGGCGCTGCCATTGCGCTGCTGCAGGCGGATATTGAGCATGGCCGGATCAGCCCCCGTTCATCGGGTCGACGCCGGGCGGCGGCAGCGGCGGCCGCTTCTGCTCCATCACTTCTTGCTCGCGCACGGCATTCGCCGCGGGCAGCGGGCTCGGCTCGCCGAAGCGGTGGCGGTAATTGGCATCGACATCAGCACCACGCTGCAGCAGCGCGCCGTTTTCCGGGCTGGCCGGGTCATAGACGACGGGGGTGACAAAGATCACCAGATCGCTCTTGTTGTTGCGGAATTCGTCGGAACGGAACAATCGCCCGAGGATGGGAATGCTGCCCAGCAGCGGCACCTTGTCGACGGCCTTGGACGCGTCGGCATTGACCAGCCCCGAGATTGCCAGCGTTTCGCCCGCGCGGATCGAGGTCTCGGAGGTGGTGCGGCGCGTCAGGAATGCCGGGAAGCCGCCGAACGATACCGACGGATCGATCTGGCTGATCTCGGTTTCCAGCGTGGTGGAGATGACGTTGTCGACGTTCACCGCCGGGCGGATGTTGAGCTTGATCCCGTACGGCTTGTAGTCCACGTCGGTGGTGCCGAACGCCCCGGCCTTGGGAATCGGCACTTCGCCTCCGGCCAGGAAGGTGGCCAGCCCGCCGCTCTTGCTGTTGAGTTCCGGCGCGGCGAGCACGTAGGCATCGCCATCGGAGATGGCCAGGTTGATGCGCGAGAAGATGGTCGTGGCAATGCCGAGATAGAAACCGCTGGCGGCGCCGGCCACCTGGCTCGGGGTATCGGTGAAGGTGGCCGCATCGGTGGACGGCAGCGTCCGATAGCGCCCGGTGTGCACCGGATTGCCCGCGAAGGCGATCTGCGGCCCGTTGAAGCTCTGCTGCCAGGCAATGCCCAGCTTCTCCATGCCGCGCCGGGTGATCTCCATGATGTGGACCTTGAAGTGCACGGTCTTCTTCAGGGCATCCCCCTCGTCGGCGCGCACCAGGTTGACCACGCTGTCCAGGCCCGAGGTGGCGGTTTTGATCAGCGGCACCATCTGCGGATCGACGATGCCCGACAGCACCACGCTGGGGCCCACCACCTCGATCTTCAGTCCGCGCACGCTGCCCAGCGACGCCCGCAGGCGCTGGGCCACGTCGGCGGTATCGGCCGGCGCCACGCGCAGCTTGCCCTGCAGCGCCACGCCGCGCTCGTTCCAGACAATCAGGCTGGTGGTGCCGATTTCCTCGGCCAGCAGCAGCAGGCGGCCATCGACCACCGTGCTGCTGACAAGCGCGCCGTTGCCGATGGCCACGCGCTTGATGGTGCCCGGCACCTCGAGCGCGCGCACCTCGCCCTTGAACAGCTCGATCGCGCCAAAGCGCGCCGGCACCTCGTACGACGGCGGCTGAGCGCCAGTGCGGGCCGCGGTGGTCACGGGCTCGGCGGCCCAGGCCCCCGAGGCCAATGCGGCTGCCGCCAGTGCTGCCATCCCCGCGCGCGCCGCATGGCGCGCGCCCTTACCCGTTTTCCCGTCCGGTGCTCTGTGTACCGTGACCGCCTGCAGGCACGCGGCGTTGCCGCCGGGCTGCGCGAAAGACCCATCCATTGCGTGTTCCGTCAGTTGGTGTTCTGGATAATCTGATGTCGTGCGGCGGCCACGCTCAACGCGAGGCCGGCCGGCCCGCCATGGCGTTGGCGGCGTTGGCAACCGCGCCCTGCTGGGCCTGGGCGATGCCGCCCGCGGAACCGCCCATGGAACCCCCATTGGCCAGCGCCGAAGAAATGGCGTTGCCGATGTCCTGCGCGGTAGGCAGCTTGGAGATCATGTTGGCGCCCGCGGAACGGCCACCGACGATGTATTCGATGGCCGCTTCGTCGCCACCGGCAAAGAGCGCGTGCTCGCTGACCGCGATCTGCGGGGTCGCGGTCTTATCGGCCGCATTGCGCAGCACCGCGCGCAGGCTGCCGACCTTCTGCGCCAGCGCCAGCCGCGCCGCCTGTTCTGGCGACACCATCAGCGTGAGGCTGTCGTAGTCAGGGTTGGTCTCCATGCCCTCCGCGCCCTCCGCGCCCTCCGCGGCCTGCGCCGCCATGGCTTCGCCATAGTCGCGCGGGCGCACGTCCTGGCCGGTGGCCAGCACCAGCATGTCCGACATCAGCAGGCGCGCGGTCTGCTTGTCGGTGCCTGCCGCGGTGGGCGAGGTAGAGCTGATCAGGAACAGGTCGACATGGTTGCCCGGCTTGAGCATCTTGGCCGTCGAATTGACCATGTCGACCTCGATGGTGAAGGCGCGCTTGCCGGGCTTGAGCAGGTCGGAGAAATCGCGCGACTGCAGCGCTTCCACGTCCGCGCGCCGCACCGGCTGGCCCTGCCGCACCTTGCGCACCAGGCGCAGGTTCGCCACCTTGTCGAAGCTGCTCGCCAGGATCATGTCTTCGTAGACCAGGTCGGCCGGGATCTCCCGCGCCGCGAAGCCATTGCCGTCGATCATCGTGCCCGGCGCAGCGTTGCGCACCGGCACCATGACGGCCACGCGGCGGCCCTCGTTCAGCTGCGCGGCCAGTTGCTCTTTCAGTGCCGCTTCGCGCCCGCTCAGGAAGCGGTAGATCCACAGCGTCAGCAGGCCGGCGACCAGCACGGCGATGACAAGGACGACCCAGGGATTCCCGATGATTGAATGAATCTTGATTTTCTTCAGCATGAATGTGCTTGCAGTGGCCAGACGCCGCCCGGTGGCGGTGCGTCAGGGAAGTGACAGGGAAAAGCTGTACGCCTGAAAGAAGGACCTGAACGCCGCGGCCAGCATGCTGATGACCGAGTTGTCGCCACCGGCGACCAGCACGGCAACGACCAGCAGCGTGATGACGATGTATTCGAACGCGGCCTGCCCGCGCTGGCGCCTGCTACGGATTGCCATCGCCCTACTCCGGCCGCGCCACGGTGATCACCGCGTCGGTCTGGCCGGCGCGGTCGACAAAGGTGGCATCCATGCGTTCCTGCTGCCGCTGCATGGCCAGCGTCAGGCCCTCGATGCGGCCGGAGCCATCGGCCATGGGCGCGGGCATCTGCACCACCGAACTCCAGCCCTGCGCCGCCAGCCGGTCGGCGGCGCGCTGCCGCGCGCCCTGCGCGTTGCCCGGCAGCCGGACCACCAGGGTGCGCCCGCGCTGGCCGCGGTCCGTGCTCTGGACATCCGACAGGACCTTGGCGCCGGGCGGCAGGCCCAGCTCGCCCAGCCCGGCGCCGGACGCCACTGGCGCCAGCTTGCTGACCGAGAAGATGCCCGCCACATACCCGCCCGGCGCGGGCCTGGGTTCCAGCGACAGCACATAGTGGCAAAGCCCGTCGATCGCGCTCAGCACGTACTGGCCGCCGGCCCGCTGGCCGCGCGCCGGCACGCCTTCACGGGTCCAGTACTGGCGCCATGCGTCCGACACCGCTTCGGCGGTGCCGGCAAACTCCATCGTCAGCACCCGCGTGGGCAGGCCGTTGACCACCATGTCGGTGCCAACTGCATGCGCCCTGGCAGGCGCAACCGGCTGCCGGGTGCAGTCTGTCGCGGTCGCTGCCGCGGCGGACCAGGCGAGCGCAGACGGCAGCAGCGCGGCCAGGCAGCGCATCAGGACGCCATGCATGCAGCCTCTCATCTCAACGGGCCCCCAGGCGGTCGGCGGGGACCACGTCGGGCTGGATGCGGCCCAGGTCCAGTTGCAGGATTTCCGGCCCGAAGGCGGCCAGCCCGACGGTCAGCGCGGTGTCGATCACGCCGCCCTTGCTGGTGGGCACCGCTTCCTTGATCACGGCAAGCGTGCCGTTGCGCCCCTCGGGCGTCCAGGCGTTGGTCAGCAGCACGGTGTGGTCCTGCATGCCGAAGCCGGTCCAGCCCGGCCACAGCGCGCGCAGGGCCGCGTTGTCGCCGGCGACGGACAACCCCACCTCGGCCCGGTAGAGGTTGCGCGTGGCCAGGTCAAAGCCGGCGCTGACCGCGTTGGCCGCACCCATGGCGGCCGTGATCGGCTTGAGCGTGGCGGCCGGCGTCTCGTCGACGCCGCTGCCCAGGGTCACGTCGGCATAGTTGCGCAGCATGTCCACGCCGGCATGGTCCTTCCACATCGGCGCCATGCCGCCGGGCAGCCGGCGCGCCGTGCGGTCGTTCGACGCCAGCGCGGCCTGGTCGTGCCCCAGTACGCGCTGCACGAACTCGCTGCGGATCTCTTCGTCGCCCTTGCTGGCGAAGCTCCCGTGTGACGCGCGCCAGCCCGGATCGACGGTCCACACCGTGCGCTCCCATCCGGCATAGCGCGAGGCCATCAGCGCCTTGTTGCGCACGTCGCTGAACTTGCCCAGCATCGCCATGCCGAGAAACAGCACGCCGAGCACCGTCATCGCGGCGATCACGAATTCGATCATTGCCTGTCCGGCTGCCCGGTTCGGCCTGGCTGGCCTGCGCATGCGCATCTCCGCTCCCTCAGTTGCCCTGTGCCGCGATCGCGGCAACACGTTCGAGATCGCTGGTCTGCGTCAGCGATGCCTGCCAGTACGGATTGAAGAGGCTCGGGTATTCCACGCGCGAATCGGCACGCCGCCACCCCGCCGCGCTGCGCAGCGCACCCGCCATACCGCCGCTGTCGGTCGGGCGGATAAAGTACGCGCTGCCGCTGGCAAGCGCGCGCATCATGCCGCCGGCCATGCGTTCGTCCAGCGTCAGGCGATCGCCGCCCGGCAGCACGCGCGAACTGGTGACGACTGAAGTGTCCTGGCGCTGCGCCTCGATCGTGATCGAAGGCGCGCGGTTGAAATCGTCCACGGGCCCGGTGCCGGGCTTGGGCTGGTTGCTCAGGTCGGCGTACTCCTGCAGCCCCGCGGGCTTGTTGTGCAGGGTCTTGCCAGGACCCGACGAGTACTGCATCTGCGCGGCGATCAGCGTCAGCGGGTTCAGCAGCGAACCGCCGAAGTTGCTGTAGCCACCATAGCCGGAGCGGCCCGAATAGCGCCCGCCCGGCCCATTGGCCGCGCCGCCGCGCCCGACACTGGACACGGTGGGAATCGCAAACCCGACCGGGCCGGCCGGCGTGGCCCAGACACAGGCAAGCGTGCCGTTGGCCTGCGAAGCATCGAGTGCTTCCCAGCCCTTCTTGTCGCGGCGCAAATGCGTACCGCCATCATGCGTGACGACGGTCACCATGATGGCCACCACCGCGCCCTTGCAGCCCTTGTAGGCGGTCGGGACCGCCGTCGGCGAGCGCGGCGAGCCGCGGTCCTTCAGGAAGCCGTCGAGCGTGGCGCCGTCGGTGGTGACGTCGGCAAAGCGGTCCTTGCCGGTGGCCGAACCCTGCTTGGGGTTCTGCGGATCGGTCACGGTGGTGAACTTGGTCCAGCGGGCCAGCTGCACGCCGTAACGCGGGCCGAAGAAGTAGCCGGAACTGACCGTCGAATCCGGCTGGTTGCGCTTGGCGACTTCGTCGGTCACCAGCGGCACCGCGGCGATGGTGCCGGCGTGGTAGGCGTGCTGCGCCATGCTGAGCGCGGCGATGATGTCATCGAGCCCGGTCACCAGCGGCGGCAGCAGCGTGTTCAGGGCGGATCGCACCGGTGTGATCGCGGCCTTGCCGAGTTGCTTGGGCGTGGTCCACAGCAACTGCCCGTCGGAGAAGATCTTAACCAGCGTGTCGATCCAGGTGTTGTCCGTGTAGGTGCCCTTCAGCTCATCGATCCACGACTTGAGGCTCACGGCCTGCGCCACGGCCACCTGGTTGGCCACCATCGCGCGGTTCGCGTAGGCGGCAAAGTTGTAGTCGCGCGCCTGCAGCACCGCGGCGCTATAGGCCGCTGCGTCCGCCGTGTTCTGGAGCTTGGTCTTGGCGCTGGTCAGCTGGCTCGCGTTGAAGGCGAGATACAGGGCCAGCCCGCCAATGGCGAGGAACACCAGCGCGAAGGCGAGTGCCTGACCGCGCTGGCCGGGGCGGCTGCGTCGATGCGCAAGACCTGTTTTGCCCATGTTCCGGGATCGCGAGTGCTGGAGCGCAGCAAGCAACTGGCGGCGGTGCCGCTTAGTTGTTCTTGCCCGTGTCGTTGCCGACGTTGTAGTTGTTCAGCCCCTTGCCCTGGTTGGCCTTGGAGCTGGCATCGTCCGCGGCGCTGCCGGCTTGCTTGATGGCCTGCTTGGACGCCGCGTTCTTGCCGGCCATTTCCTGGGCGAGGCCCGCCGTCTGGTTGCGGATAGTCTGGCCGAACATGGCATAGACGCCGATCGCGGACACCGCGATCAGTGCCACGATGATGATGTATTCGGTCATGCCCTGACCTTGCTGACGCGCTTTGCGGCGAAGATTTGCGAATGTCATAACGACTCCTTCCATGGGAATGCACAGAAACGGTTGCGCCATATGAAAGGCGCCTCATATGGAAGCCATATGTAAAGAAAACGCTGATGCGAACGGTTATCCGGCACCAGCGGCGTGCATGCTATCAAAAGGTTCCTTAGGGCCGAAGAAGAATAATTTCAATATTTTTAATAGCATTGAAATAACCCTACCAATGACTCCCCCCCGAATGTAACAAAAAGTAATCTTTTACAATACACTGAGGTTATAGGAACTATTCTCGGAACCGGCACATTGCCAGCAATGGGGTGCTATTGAGTGTTGATTTACGGATGACAAGCCGCGCCACGGGCGGCAGGCCGCATGCGGCCTGCCTGCTGGACTTCAAGGCGAACCGGGGCAGTCATACCGCCCCTGCCAGCTGCCCGCGGCATAAAATAAAGAAGCAAAAAAATGGCAGAACTGGATATAAAGAACGCAGTGGAAATACTGGGGGCGTTAGCACAGGAAAATCGGCTCAGGATATTTTTACTGCTCGCCGATTCGGGACCGGAAGGAATACCGGCGGGCATTATCTCAGCATCTTCCGATTTAACCCCGTCCTCCGTAACATTCCATTTGAAGGAACTGGTCAGAACGGGATTGGTTAAAAGCCGCCAGCAAGGACGGTTTATGATTTACTCCGCCACCACCGAAGGCATTTCCTCAGTCCTCGCATTTCTCGGCGGGAAATGCGCTTCCTTGCAGTAAGGGCAACGTCCCGGCGGCGCGGCGCGCCGCCGGGCGTACCGCTCCACCGTGTCACCGCATCCAACCCGGCACGTCAGCCCGCCATCCGCCTCTGCCAAATTTGCGCGTTACGAGCTCATGACACAAATCGTGTCAATTATGTTGTTTCCGGTTCGTTGCAGATTTCGGAAATCAGCCTTGGCCCATGTGCAACACACACGGCCGCTGACGGGGAAATGCAATCGATTACTGCTTTTTGCCACCTTTTTGGCTGAAGCCCAGCGACCGGAGCCTGGTGGAACGCAATCATTCCTGGAACGGGCAGCAGCCAAGCATTTTTAATATTTTTACCATTTACTCCGGCACCGACGCGCAATTTCGCTCAAACCCACCCGTGCTGGCGACGCCGACGACTCCGCTGCACCACGCCCGAGCCGGTGAGGTCCACGTCACTCAGGGGCCCTTGGGGACTTTTCGGTAAACTGTCGGCATTCCGGGACGCGCCGCGTCCCGCAGCCTGTGCAGTCCCCCCTCATGTCAAATACCCACGAAATCCGCCCCGGCCAGTCCATCGAACTGCTCAAGGAACTCCATATCCTGACGCGCGACGGCAAGATGAACCAGGACAGCCGGCGCAAGCTCAAGCAGGTCTATCACCTGTTCCAGTTCATCGAACCGCTGCTGCAGGAGGTCAAGGCCGAGCGCGGCCGCGTCACGCTGGTGGACCACGGCGCCGGCAAGTCGTACCTGGGCTTTATCCTGTACGACCTGTTCTTCAAGGCGCTGCAGGACGATTCGCACATCTTCGGCATCGAAACCCGTGAAGAACTGGTGAAGACCTCGCAGGCGCTGGCCGCGCGGCTGGGTTTTCCGGGGATGTCGTTCCTGAACCTGTCGGTGGCGGATTCGATCACCTCGCCGCAGTTGCCGCCCACTGTCGACGTCGTCACCGCGCTGCATGCGTGCAATACCGCAACCGACGATGCGATCCGCTTTGCGCTGGCCAAGGAGGCCCGCCATATCGTGCTGGTGCCGTGCTGCCAGGCCGAAGTGGCCAGCGTGCTGCGCAAGCACAAGGGCAAGCTGCTGGCGGGCAATCCGCTGACGGAGATCTGGCGCCACCCGCTGCACACGCGCGAGTTCGGCAGCCAGGTGACCAATGTGCTGCGCTGCCTGCAGCTGGAGGCGCATGGCTACCAGGTCAACGTGACCGAGCTGGTGGGCTGGGAACACTCGATGAAGAACGAGCTGATCATCGCGCAGTACAAGGACCTGCCGCGCCGCCGCCCGGCCGAGCGGCTGGAAGAGGTGCTGGAAAGACTGGGGCTGGAAGAGATGCGCGAACGCTTCTTTACCGCGCCGGCGCCGGCTGCGTAATCAGCCTTTTTCGGGTTCGTCCTCGCCCGCAATCCAGCGCTGCCAGCCGTCGTGGCCCAGGCGGCGCATGGTGGCCTGGTTGCGCTCATAGATATCCGCCGCATCCGGGAACGCCGCCGCCGCGCGGGCGATGGAATCCTCGCGCAGCAGGTGCAGGATCGGATACGGCGCGCGGTTGGTGTAGTTCTCGATATCGTTCGGCTCGGTCCCGGCAAACTGGTACTGCGGATGGAAGCTGGCGATCTGCAGCGTGCCTTCCAAGCCGAGGCTGCCGAGCAGGCGCTCGGAAAAATACAGCAGGTCGTTGAAGTCGAGGAAGTCCGCCACCGCATCCGGCAGGATCAGCAGCGTGGTGTCGATCTGATCGGGGTCGGCATCGGCCAGCAGGCGCAGTTCGCGCTCCAGGTCGTCCATCACGTCCGGCGCCTCGGTGACGGTGCTGACCACGTAGCGCACCTGCTCCTTCACATACACGCTCTTGGCGAACGGGCACAGGTTGAGCCCGATCACGGCGCGCTCCAGCCAGTGGCGGGTGGCGGCGATGACGGTGTCTGCGGAGTGGGTGGCGGAGGTCATGATGGCAAGGCGCGGCAAACCGTCATTCTAGCGCTGCCGCAGGCTCTATAATCCGCGGCGGAAACACCCTGCCCCCTGCCGAGCCTCCTGATGCCCTCTTCCGCCACTTCCTCCCCTTCTCAAGCCAGCCTAGACGTTGCCGTCATCGGCGGCGGCCCGGCCGGGCTGATGGCGGCCGAAGTGCTGGCGGCACAGGGTGCCAGTGTGGCCGTCTACGACGCGATGCCGTCGGTCGGGCGCAAGTTCCTGATGGCCGGCAAGGGCGGCATGAACCTGACCCATGCGGAGCCGCAGCCGGCCTTCCTGGGCCGCTATGGCGCCCGCACCGCACAGATCGCGCCGATGCTGGCGGGCTTCGGCCCGCAGGCCCTGCGCGAGTGGGTGCACGGGCTTGGCATCGAAACCTTCATCGGCAGTTCCGGCCGCGTCTTCCCGACCGACATGAAGGCCGCGCCGATGCTGCGCGCGTGGCTGCACCGCCTGCGCGAATCCGGCGTGCAGTTCCATATGCGCCACCGCTGGCTGGGCTGGGACGAGAGCGCGCAGCATCCGCTGCGCTTTGCCACGCCGCACGGTGAAACGGTCGTGCAGGCACGCGCGGTGGTGCTGGCGCTGGGCGGCGCCAGCTGGGCACGGCTGGGATCGGATGGCACATGGGTGCCGCGGCTGGCCGAGCGCGGCGTCGAGATTGCGCCGCTGCGGCCCGCCAACTGCGGCTTCGATGTAGCGTGGAGCGAGGCATTTGCCGAGCGCTTTGCCGGTGAGCCGGTCAAGCCCGTCGCGATCGCCCTGGCCGATCGCGATGAACACGCGCACTACCGCCAGGGCGAGTTCGTCATCAGCGCAACCGGCATCGAAGGCAGCCTGGTCTACGCGCTGTCCGCACCGATCCGCGACCGCATCGAAGCCGATGGCGACGCCACCATCCACCTTGACCTGCTGCCGGCGCACAGCGCCGAGCACGTCAGCGCGCAGGTAAAGCATCCGCGCGGCGCGCGCTCGCTGTCGAGCCACCTGCAAAGCCGGCTTGGCCTCACCGGCGTCAAGGCCGGGCTGCTGCGCGAATGCCTGTCGAAGGAAGCGATGCACGATGCGGGCACGCTGGCGGCATCGATCAAGGCGCTGCCGCTGCGGCTGCTGCGCCCGCGGCCCATCGATGAAGTGATCAGCAGCGCTGGCGGCGTGCGCTTCGAAGCGATGGATGAAGGGTTGATGCTGCGCGCGCTGCCGGGCGTGTTCTGCGCGGGCGAGATGCTGGACTGGGAAGCGCCCACCGGCGGCTACCTGCTGACGGCGTGCTTTGCCAGCGGGCGCACCGCGGCGCTCGGCGCCGCGGCTTACCTGCAGCAGGCTTAGGCGGCCTTGCCGCCGACGATGCTTAGCGCCACGGCCTCGGCCACTTCGATGCCGTCGATCGCCGCGGAGTAGATGCCGCCGGCATAACCCGCGCCTTCGCCCGCCGGGTACAGGCCCTTCACATTGATGCTCTGGTAGTCATCGTTGTTGCGGCGGATGCGCAGCGGCGACGAGGTGCGCGTTTCCACCCCGGTCAGCACGGCATCATGCAGGGCAAAGCCAGGCAGCTTCTTGTCGATCTCGGGAATGCCCTCGCGGATCGCCGCGATCACGTAGTCAGGCAGCGACGTGCTCAGGTCGGTCGGCGTCACGCCGGGCTTGTACGAAGGCTCGACCGAGCCCAGCGCGGTCGATGCCCGGCCCGCGATGAAATCACCCACCAGCTGGCCCGGCGCGCAGTAGTTGCTGCCGCCCAGTTCGAACGCGCGCGCTTCCCACTTGCGCTGGAATTCGATGCCGGCGAGCGGGCCGCCGGGATAGTCCTCGGGCGTGATGCCCACCACGATGCCGGCATTGGCGTTGCGCTCGGCGCGCTTGTACTGGCTCATGCCATTGGTCACCACGCGGCCCGGCTCGGAAGCAGCCGCCACGACCGTGCCGCCCGGGCACATGCAGAAGCTGTACACCGAACGCCCGTTGCTGCAGTGATGCACGACCTTGTAGTCGGCCGCGCCCAGCAGCTTGTTGCCGGCGAACTTGCCGAAGCGGCTGCGGTTGATCAGCCCCTGCGGATGCTCGATGCGGAAACCCAGCGAGAACGGCTTGGCCTCCATGAACACGCCGCGCTCATGCAGCATCTCGAAGGTGTCGCGCGCGCTGTGGCCCACCGCCATGATGACGTGGTCGGCTTCCAGGTATTCGCCGGTGGACAGCTTCAGGCCGCGCACCTGGCCGCCGTCGATGTCGATATCGTCCACGCGCGTCTCGAAGCGGATCTCGCCACCGAGCTCGGTGATCTCGGCGCGCATCTTTTCGACCATGCTCACGAGCCGGAAGGTGCCGATATGCGGGCGTGCCTTGTACAGGATGTCTTCCGGCGCACCGGCGCGCACGAACTCGTTGAGCACCTTGCGGCCATAGTGCTTCGGGTCCTTGATCTGGCTGTACAGCTTGCCGTCCGAGAACGTGCCCGCACCGCCCTCGCCGAACTGCACGTTCGATTCGGGGTTGAGCACGCTCTTGCGCCACAGGCCAAAGGTGTCCCTGGTGCGCTCGCGCACTGCCTTGCCGCGCTCCAGGATGATGGGGCGGAAGCCCGACTGCGCCAGGATCAACCCGGCCAGCAGGCCACACGGGCCCATGCCGATCACCACCGGGCGCGGATGCGTGCTGCCTGCCTGGGCACGCGCGACGAAGTGGTACGCCATGTCGGGCGCCACGCTCCAGTGCGGCTTGCCGGCCATGCGCTGGATGGCGGCGGCCTCGTCCCGCACCTCGATATCGATGATGTAGGTCAGCTTGATATCCGAGCGCTTACGCGCATCGTGGGCACGGCGGAACACGGTATAGCCGATCAGGCCGTCTCCCTTGACGCCGATCTGCGCGGCGCTGGTGCGCACGGCGGCGTCCAGGTCGCTTTCGGTATGGTCGAGCGGGAGTTTGACTTCACTTAGACGTAGCATGGGGAACCCGAGAACTGCGGCCGGGGGGTTGGGCACACCAATGTGCCAGGCCGGCCGGAGCGCAATTTTATAGTCTTTCGGGCGCGGAGTCGGGAATCGGGCGGGATACGGGCTGGCGAGCCGGGCCGGTGCGGCGCCAGGACCACGCCAGCCAAGCTCGCAGCCGGGGCAGCCAGCCCGGCGGGGCTGTGACCAAGAGCGCGCCGGCACGGCTGGCCGACACCGCCAGCCAGCCGCGCGCGGGCACGATCCACGTGTCGCCCGCGCGCAGGCGCCGCCGCGGTACATAGCAGGTATCGGCCAGCCATTGCGGCGGCCCAGCAACCTCCAGCTCACCCACGCCGGCACGCAGCACGGTGCCCGCCGCCACGCGCACGCGCAGGCACTGGCCGGCCGAAAGCGGCATTACGATTGAAGTGTCGTTGAGATCGCTTTGCATGACAGGACTCCGGTAACAGGCACAGGACTCCAGCCTATCGACCGGCCAGCGCATGCGGCAGGCACACCCGTGTAGCACCTGAACCGGAACAGCAACCAGGATTTCGGGCTGTTACGATACAGGGGCCCCGCTTCTGTATCTGTACCGATGCGGCCGACCACGCCACGATCCCCCCATGGACACCACCCCGCTCTACCGCCAGGTTGCCGGCCACTACCGCCGCGCCATTGAATCCGGCACGCTCGCCGCCGGCGACCGCATGCCGTCGGTGCGTGCGCTGATGGCGTTGCACAGCGTGAGCCTGTCCACCGCGCTGCAGGCATGCCGGCAACTGGAAAGCGACGGCCTGCTGGAAGCGCGCCCACGCTCGGGTTACTTTGTTGCCGCGCCGCTGCGCGGCCCGCTGGCCGGACTGTCAGAGCCCGCCGCCGCGCTGCCGGACCCGGCCCAGTACGTTGGCATCCACCAGCGCATTTCAGGCTTGCTGGCACGCAGCCAGCATGAGCACGTGCATACCGATCTGGGCGGCGCCTATTGCGCGCCGTCGCTCTACCCGACCGAGGCCCTGCGCAGTGCCGCGGCGCGTGCGCTGCGCCGGCATCCGCAGCTGTTCGGCGAGGCGGTCGAGTCCGATGGCTACCAGCCGCTGCGCGCCGCGATTGCGCGCCAGGCGCTGCGCAACCGCGTGCAGCTGGCACCGGAAGAGATTGTCATCACGCACGGCTGCACCGAGGCGCTCAACCTCGCGCTGCGCGCGGTGGCTGGCCCGGGCGACGTGATTGCGGTGGAGTCCCCGACCTACTATGGCCTGCTGCAGATCCTGGAAAGCCTGGGCATGCGCGCGCTGGAAATCCCGTGCAGCCCCCAGACCGGCATCTCGCTGGAGGCGCTGGAGCTGGCCGCGCAGCACTACGACAACATCCGCGCGGTGGCGGTGGTGCCCAACCTGCAGAACCCGCTCGGCTGCATCATGCCGGACGCGCACAAGGCGCGGCTGGTGCAGTGGTGCGAAGCGCGTGGCATCGCGCTGATCGAGGACGACTGCTTCTCGGCCACCGCCGACAGCGATGCGCCGCCGGCCGCGGCCAAGGCCTGGGATGGCAGCGGCAACGTGATCCACTGCGCCTCGCTGCACAAGGTGCTGGCGCCCGGCATGCGCCTGGGCTGGATCGCCGCCGGCAAATGGCAGGCGCGGGTGGAGATGCTCAAGTTCGGCCTGTCGCGGCCCAACGAGATGCTGTCGCAGATGGCGGCCGCTGACTTCCTGGCTTCCGGCGCGCACGACCGCCACCTGCGCCGGCTGCGCACCCGGCTGCGCGCGCAGCGCGAATGGTTCGCGCAGGCCATCGCCGCCAGCTTTCCCGCCGGCACGCGGCTGGGCTCGCCGCGCGGCGGCATGCACCTGTGGGTGGAGCTGCCCGCGCAGGTGTCGTCCGAAGCGGTATTCGACCAGGCGCTGCAGGCCGGCATCCGCGTGATGCCGGGCGTGATGTTCTCCAACGCCGGGCGCTTCGACCACTGCCTGCGCGTCAACTGCGGCACGCCGCGCTCGGCGCAGATCGAGCGGGCGCTGGGCACGCTGGCCGCCATCGTGCAGCGGCTGGCAGGCTAGCCCTGGCGCCTGCCTGCAATATCCCTCCCCTTTTGCCGGTGCCTCGCCTATCCTAATGCGCTGGTGCGCAGGGGCTGCCCGGCTGGTCTCCGGGGGCGAAGACCGACCACGGGCGCCGTGCACCACGGGAAAAAGAAAAAGGAGAAAAGCCTTGAGCAGTGCATCCGCGGCAACGTCCGTCGGCAAGGGTGTCGGCAACCCTGCCGGCAACAACCTGGACGACTATCAAACCCTGTTCCAACTAGCACCTGTCTCGCTGTGGCTGGAAGACTTCAGCGCCGTGCGCGAGTATTTTGCGCAACTGCGCAAGGAAGGTGTCGCCGACCTGCGCGCCCACCTGCGCGCGAACCCGCAGCAAGCGGCGCAATGCTCGGCGCTGATCCGCGTGATCGACGTGAACCGGCGCACGCTGGAGCTGTTCCGCGCGGCCGATCTCGACGACCTGGTGGCCAACCTCGACACCGTGTTCCGCGACGACATGCTCGATCAGCATGTCGAGGAACTCGGCCAGCTGTGGGACGGCGGCAATCGCTTCGCCAGCCAGACCGTCAACTACACGCTGGATGGCGAGCGGCTCGACATCCAGCTTGAGGCCACGGTGATGCCGGGCCACGAAGACACCTGGGAGCGCGTGCTGCTGTCGATCAAGGACATCACCGCGCGCATGCGCACCGAGCGCGAGCTGCGCCGCAGCGAGCAATATGCGCTGGGGCTGTTCGAGCATTCGCCGGTGTCGTTGTGGGTGGAGGACTTCAGCGCGGTCAAGGTGCTGCTCGATGAGGTCCGCGGCGCCGGCATTACCGACTTCCGCACCTTCCTCAACGTGCATCCGGACTTTGTCTCGCGCTGCATGCAGGAGATTCGTGTGCTCGATGTCAACCAGCAGACGCTGCAGATGTTCGGCGCGGACAGCAAGCAAGTCCTGCTGTCGCGGCTGGGCGATGTGTTCCGCGACGACATGCGCATCCATTTTGCCGAGCAGCTGATCGACCTCTGGCACGAGAAGCTGTGGCAGCAGCGCGAAGTCATCAACTACGCGCTCGATGGCCGCGCCGTGGACGTCTTCATGCAGTGGTCGGTGTTCCCCGGGCGGGAAGCGGACTGGGACCAGGTGCTCGTGTCGCTGACCGATATCACGGCGCGCAAGAAGGCCGAGGCCTATGTCGAGTTTCTGGGCAAGCACGACGTGCTGACCAAGCTCTACAACCGTGCCTACTATGAGGACGAGCTGGCGCGGCTGGGCCGCAAGGGCCCGTGGCCGGTCAGCGTGGTGGCGGTGGACCTGAACGGCCTCAAGGTGGTCAACGACCAGTTCGGCCATGCCGACGGCGACGGGCTGCTGCGCCGCACCGGCGAGGTGTTGAAGAAGGCGGTGGGCGAGCAGGCCTGCGTGGCGCGCATCGGCGGCGACGAGTTCATGATCCTGCTGCCCGGGCGCGACGAGCGCGGCGCTGCCACGGTGATCGAGCAGATCGGCAAGGTGGTGGAGCTGAACAACCAGTTCTACCCGGGAGCACGCCTGAGCTTTTCCATCGGCCACGCCACCTGCCTGCAAGGCGACCGGCTGAACGAGATCGTCAAGCTGGCCGACAGCCGCATGTATCAGGCCAAGCGCGACTACTACACTACGCTGGCCAACGAACGCCGCCGCGATTGAAGCTTGGCGGCTCAGCCCGGCGTGCATTGGCCGCGCATCAGCGCCCACTCCTCGCATTGCTTGCCGGACGGGAAGGTGCAGATGCCGGACTGGCCGGCCGGTGTCGACACGATCTGCAGCTTGCCGCCGCGCTGCGTGCAGTTGACCAGGTGCGCGGCAAGCCTCGGCCTTTAGGCCGGGGAAGGATAGCGCGGACGCCGTCGGCGTCCTTTCGGCGGCTAATGCGGCGTCTGTTGTTGCTCAATGTATTGGCGGATGATCTCGATGGGCGCACCGCCGCAGCTCCCTGCGAAGTAAGACGGCGACCACAGCGCACCGCCCCATAGCTTCTTGCTGATGCTCGGGTAGTTCTTCTTTCGGATCATACGGCTGGACCCCTTTCAAGCTGTTTACCAGTGCGGACACCGCGACCTTTGGCGGGTAGTTCACAAGAAGGTGAACGTGATCGTCCTCCCCATCGAACTCCACCAGTTCAGCTTCGAAATCTGCGCAAACGCCGGTAAATATGTCGCGCAGGTCCTCTGCCGAATGTCATTGTCGTCGCTCATAGGCCAAGAGTATGATTGGGCCATGCAGCGTCTTCAAGCCTTCAAATACGAATTGATGCCGAACGGCGAGCAGCAGCGCAACATGCGCCGTTATGCCGGATCGTGCCGGTTCGTCTATAACAAGGCGCTGGCGTTGCAGAAACAGCGTTACGATCAAGGCGAAAAGAAGCTCAGCTATGCCGGTCTGTGTAAGCAACTCACGGAGTGGCGCAACAGCACGGAAACAGCATGGCTGGCCGATGCACCAGTCCATCCTCTTCAACAGACGCTCAAGGACTTGGAGCGGGCCTACACAAATTTCTTCGCAAAACGGGCCGACTTCCCGCGTTTCAAGAAGAAGGGTCTGGGCGACAGTTTCCGCTATCCCGACCAGAAGCAAATCAAGCTTGATCAGACCAACTCGCGTATCTTTTTGCCCAAGCTGGGCTGGCTGCGATACAGGAACAGCCGCGACGTACTCGGTGAGGTACGCAATGCCTGCGTCAGTCTTTCGGGCGGCAAGTGGTTTGTTTCGATCCAGACTGAGCGGAAGGTCGAGCGACCTGTGCCGAAAGCCACCAGCGCCATCGGCATCGACATGGGCATCGCTCGCTTTGCCACCATGAGCGATGGCACTTTCCTCGCGCCGCTCAACAGCTTTAGGAAGCACGAAGCCAGACTGCGCCGTGCGCAGCGGGCGATGAGCCGCAAGACGAAATTCAGCAACAACTGGAAGAAGTCCAAGGCCCGAATCCAGCGTATCCACGCACGCATCGGTAACGCCCGCCTCGACTACCTGCACAAAGCCACGACCACGATCAGCGAAAATCAAGCGATGGTGTGTATCGAGGACCTGAAGGTACGGAACATGTCCAAGTCAGCGGCCGGTTCAAGCGGGCAACCGGGCAAGAACGTCAGGGCCAAGTCCGGCCTGAACAAGGCCATCCTCGATCAGGGTTGGTACGAGTTCGGGCGTCAACTGGAATACAAGCTAGCGTGGAATGGCGGCTGGCTAATAGCTGTGCCGCCACAACACACCAGTCGCACGTGCCCTTGCTGCGGGCATGTATCTGCCGAGAACCGGCAGAGCCAGGCGAGCTTCGCCTGTGTGGCATGCGGCTATGCGAATCACGCCGACGTGGTCGGCGCGATCAACATTTTGGCGCGGGGGCACCGCGTTGCAGCCTGTGGAGAGTCGGCGTAGTCAAGCCGCTCTACGAAGCAGGAACCCACCGAAGTGACTACGTAGAGCATCACGTAGCGCCGTAGGAATCCTCGTCCTTTCCGCCGTAAGGCGGCAGCCGAAGGCTGAGGACGGGGGGGATGTCAAGGAGGCGGGGTTGGGCTTGCCGACGGCAGCGGCGCTGCTGGCGGCTCGTTCTTCAGGTGTCGTGGTGCAAGCGGCGGCGCCAAGGGCGGCGGCCAGCCACAGTGCGGAGCGGACGCGCATCGGGATCTCCGGAACAGGGTCGCAAAGCGGGATGTGAACGGCGCTCGCTGCCCGCCCAAGGCAAAGAGCCGGCTTGCGCCGGCTCTCTTGCTGCTTACAGGAAGACGATCAGCCCCACGCCCAGCACGATCAGGCCAAACTTGGTGACGTAGTAAAGCTGGCGGTTCCAGGCCTTGAAGCGGCGGCGATACTGGCCGCCCAGCCAGACAAAGCGGAACAGCCGGTTGATCATGCCGGTCTGGTCGTGCTCGTCATTGGGCGAGCTGGCCGCGGTCATGACCTTGCGGCCCATCCAGTGGTTGAACTTCGCAGCCCAGCCGTAGCGCATCGGACGCTCGATATCGCAGAACAGGATCAGCCGGTTGGCATCGCTGCGGTTCTCGGCCCAGTGCAGGTAGGTTTCGTCGAAGACCACGCCCTCACCGTCGCGCCAGCTGTGGCGCTCGCCGTCGACCTCGATAAAGCAGCGGTCGTCGTTCGGCGTGGCCAGGCCCAGGTGGTAGCGCAGCGAGCCGGCAAACGGGTCGCGGTGCGGGTTGAGCTTGCCGCCCGGCGGCAGCTCGGCAAACATCGCCGCCTTCACCGTGGGCAGCTCGCGCAGCAGCGCCACAGTTTTGGGGCAGAGCTGCTCGGCCGACGGGTGCTGGGCCTCGTACCACTTCAGGTAGAAGCGCTTCCAGCCGTACTTGAAGAAGGAATTGAAGCCGGCGTCGTCGTTCTTGTCCGCGGCTTTGATCTTGCGCATCGCGGCCAGCGCCAGCCCTTCATCGCGGATCTCGGGCCAGGCGGCGCGCAGCTTTTCCAGGTCGGGGAAGTTGTCGACCGGGATGTACGGCGTGCGAGGCACGCCCGAGAACGCATACATGAAGCAGTTGATTGGAGCCACCAGGGCCGAATGGTCCAGCAGCTGGCGCCAGATGCGCAGGCGCACCTTGCCGCGGAAGTGCACATACAGGACGGCACCGAGGTAGCCCGCGACGATTATCCACTTGATCACCGAAATCCTCCTGGTCAGCCGCCTCCGCCGCGTGTCAGTCACAGCGCGGACCGGCTGGGTGAAAACGCGTATTTTAGCGAAACGGCAGAGCCGCCGCAGCTTGAGATGATTGCGGCACATTGCCCGGGGTGCGGGCCGCGCAGTCAGGCTGGCGCGTTCAGGCCCCGCCGCGCGACTGGCGCGCGATGCGCTCGATCAGCGCCTGGGCGTCGTCGGGCAGGCCCTGCAGCGTCAGCAGGCGCGCGTTGAGCACCAGGTTCTCCAGCACCAGCTTGGCGGTCGAGGCCCACATCGTGGCCAGCAGTGCTTCCACCGGCAGGCCGGACGCCTCCATCTCGCTGGAACGCTCGGCGATCAGGCGGCACGCCAGCCGGCGCAGCGCGGCGTCGTCGAACGGCAGGTCGGCGTAGTCGATGGGGTCTTCCTTCTCGACTTCCGTCATCAGTTGCAGCAGGGTGTCTTCTGTCATGGGCAGACTCCTGGCCAGGCAAGATGCGTGGGCTACACGCGGAAATCAGCAGCCATGTCGGCATCGGTGCGCGCCTCGAGGCGCCCCGAGCGGCACGCGGCGACAAACTGATCGTAGTCGCGCTCGACCTGGTCGGCATAGCCATTGGCATAGCCTACCATCACGTCGGCCATGCGGTCGCTGCGGCCCAGGTAACCGCTGACCTCGGCGGCCAGGCCGCTGGCCTTGGCGTGCGCCCGCGCCAGCACCCAGCCACACAGCGAGGCATAGCGGCCGAGCAGGTCGCCATCCATCAGCTCGATCTGTGCCGACAGCTTCATGTCGCGCAGCTGCCGCATATAGAAGTGCCGCCCGAACAGCCCCTTGGTCCAGCCGAGGAAACAGGTCGCTCGCGGCCTGCATCAGGCGCTGGCCCTCGCCCACGCGGCGGCCCTCGTGCGCGCTCGGCGCGCTCTTGAAGTAACGCGCCACCACTGACCTGGTGGCCTCCTTGACCTGCAGGAACAGCGGCTTCTCATGCTGGTCCACATCAGCTGCACCAGGCAGCGCGTGCCCACGCTGCCTACGCCGACCATCTTGAAGGCCACGTCATGGCGCGTGAAATGGCCGAGCAGCTGGCGCCGGTCGGGAGCCAGCGTGGACAGGTAGTCCTTGTAGGCCTGGTCCAGCGCCAGATCCGCGTCGCTGGCGGCCAGCCAGTCGTCGCCCGTCCCGAACAGCGTCTGCTCGCCGCGCACGCGGAAGATAGCCGGCGGCGTATCGAGTATCGACCAGCGGTCGCCGATGCGCTCGGCCAACTTGGGCAGCAGCGACTCGTGGGTGCGGTCGGCGGCGCGCTCCATGCCGCGCCGGATGCGTTTCTGGACTTCGGGCAAGGTTTCTTCTTCGAGCAGCCGCTCGAAGGTGATGCGGTCGTACCATATGCCAAGCATGCCCATTTCGGCATAGGCCAGCATGCGGCGCTGGTAGCTGCCCACTGCCTCGCGCACCACGGCTTCGGCCACGCCGGCCTTGTGCTGCAGGTGGCGTGCCGCCACCACGAAGCTTGCGCACAGGCGCTTGAGGTCCCATTCCCACGGGCCGGGGCTGATTTGGTCGAAATCGTTGAGGTCGAACAGCAGCGCGCGCTCGGGCGTGGCAAAGCCGCCGAAGTTGGCCAGGTGGCAGTCGCCGCAGATCTGCATATGCAGCCCGGAATCCGCGGTGCCGGCCAGGTCGTGCGCCTGGATGATGGCGCTGCCGCGGTAGAAGGCGAACGGCGACTGGATCACGCGGCCATAGCGCAGCGGCACCAGCCGCTCCACCCGGCCGTGGCTGCTGATTTCCAGCAGTTCGACGGGGTCGCGGTCGACGTTGCCGATGGCTTCATGCGCACCGCACGGCACCTTCTGGCGTGCGGCCCTGCCGCGCTCGCGCCGGGCCTTGACGGTACCCTCGGCCCCGGCTTCGCCGCCCTCCTGACGTATCGCCACCATGCCCCCGATGCCGGCGCCGCCGGCGGTTGCCATTTGTGCAGCATCTGCAACAGAAGCTAATGCACTGCGCCGCGGCTTGTCAATCGGCAGGCCGCGGCAGGGGTCAGGCTGGGGTCAGGCGAATGTGCGCCGTGGCTCAGAGCGCCGGTGGCTGGCGCCGGAAACCGACGCCAAAGCGGTTCCATGCATTGATGGCCGAGATCAGCAAGGTCAGGTCGGCCATTTCCTTTTCCGAGAATTGCTCGCGCAAGGCCTGGTAGTCCGCATCCGGCGCCTGGCTTTGCGGCAGCAGCGTGAGCGCCTCGGTCCACGCCAGCGCGGCGCGCTCGCGTGGGGTGAACCAACTCACTTCACGCCAGGCCGGCAGCAGGTTCAAGCGGCGCTCGCTGTCGCCATGCTTGCGCGCATCGATGATGTGCATGTCCAGGCAGAACGCGCAGCCGTTGATCTGCGAGGCGCGGATCTTCACCAGTTCCTTCAACGTGGTCTCCAGCGAGCAGCGCGCCAGGTAGACCTCCAGGCCGATCATTGCCTTGTACGCGTCAGGGGCCACGTCTTGCCAGTTCATCCGTTCTTCCATGATCGATCTCCGATTTGACAGGTTGGATTCGGCGGGCACTGTGTCGCGCCCGTTGGGATGAAAGATAGACGCATCGATTGGTCCCGTACACTGCCAATTTCCGGCAGAATCAGTAGACCAATTTTGATCGACGCGTACCCTCATGGAACTGCATCTCGCGCTGGACCAAGCCAGCGACCTGACCGCGCAGATCGTCCACCAGATCCGCGACGCAATCCAGGGCGGACGGCTCGGGGCCGGCGCACGCATGCCGCCTACGCGCCTGCTTGGCACGCAGCTGGGCGTGGCGCGCAAGACGGTGACCACGGCGTATGAACGGCTGGTGGCCGAGGGCTGGCTGCACGCGCGCGTCGGCGACGGCACCTATGTGGCCGAGGGGCTGTCCCGCCCGGCCGTGCGCATGGCGGCTGCGCCGGTGCTGCCGCCCGCCGTGCAGCGCTGGATGGCGGTGCCGACGCCGTTCCTGGACGCCGCCGGCGGCGCGCGCTATGCGTTCCAGCCGGGGCAGGCCGACACCACGCGCTTTCCGCATGAAGCCTGGTCGCGCTGCGTGCGCGCGGCGCTGGCCGCCGAGCGCCAGCGTCCGCCCGGCGCCGCCGATCCGGCCGGTGAGATGGTGCTGCGCCAGGCCATTGCCCGCCATATCGCATTCACGCGCGGCGTGCAGAGCATGCCGACTGACATCCTGGTCACAGGCGGCGCGCAACAGGGCATCGACCTGCTGGCCCGGCTGGTGCTCGGGCCCGGCGCCGTGGTGGCGATGGAGGATCCCGGCTACCCGATGGCGCGTTCGTTGTTCCAGGGGCTGGGCGCACGGGTGGTGCCAGTGCCGGTCGATGGCGAAGGGCTGGTGGTGGACGCACTGCCGAACGATGCCACGCTGGTCTATGTCACCCCCTCGCACCAGTCGCCGCTGGGCGTGCCGATGAGCCTGGCGCGGCGCCAGGCGCTGCTGGACTGGGCGGCGCGCCGCCACGCGGTGATCCTGGAAGACGACTACGACAGCGAATTCCGCTACGGCGGCCAGGCACTGGACGCGCTGCAGACGCTGGACCGGCATGGCCGCGTGGTCTACCTCGGCACCTTCTCGAAGACGCTGGTGGCGAACCTGCGCGGCGGCTACCTGGTGGTGCCGCCCTGGCTGATGCCGGCCGCGCGCAAGGTCAAGCACCTGATGGACTGGTACACGCCGACGCTGATCCAGCAGGCGCTGGCGCGCTTCCTGTCCGAGGGGCACCTGCTGCGCCATATCCGGCGCTCGCACGCGCGCCACGCCCAGCGCCGCGCCCGCCTGCTGGCGCGGCTGCAGGGCGACCTGTCGCCGTGGCTGGAGCCGCTGCCGGCGATGGCGGGCTTCCACCTGGCGGCACGGCTGCGCGTGCCGGTGGCGTCCGAGGCGCTGGTCTCGATGGCGCGCCTGGCCGACCTGGCGCTTGCCACGCTCGATCCCTGCTATGCCTCGCCCCCTGCTACCTGCGCGGGGCTGCTGCTGGGCTTCGGCGCCATCGACCTGCTGGATATCGATCCTGCCCTGGACCGGCTGGCAATGGTACTCTCTGCACTGGTACCTGAGCCGCCGCACGCCACGTGACGCGAGCGGCACAGGAGCGATATCAGGTGACGCATCCCGCGCGCATGCCATCCCGGCGAGATGGCGCCGCAGTCATGCTGGTATTTCGCAAACTGCCGTGAACAAATCGGAAGCGTGCGGGTCTCATTCGCACTTTCCACACAACCAGAGTCGCGTTCATGACCAAGCGTTTGTTGTCCGCCATGCGTCAGTACGCATGGTTTGCCGGGGTGAAGCACCATGTCGTGCAGGGCGTCGAAGCCCTGGCGGAGCTGCTCAAGTCCCCTTCCGCCGCGGCGCGCGCCGTCGCGGCCATCATTGCCGAAACCGAGCAAGGCGTACAGGTCTGGGTCTCGTACTTCGGCAAGCCGCTGGATCCGCACACCAACTACGTGCTGTGGCCCAACCGCGCGCTGCGTCCGGCGCGGCGGCGTATCCAGCCCTCTCCGATCGAACTGTTGCAGATGCAGCGACGGCGCGACGAATAGTCGCGCCTGCTTGCTGGCTGACGTGATGCAGCGCCCTTGAGAGGGCGCCGCCGGCGTTCAGGCGTCCGCCCAGCGGCGCAGCAGGTTGTGATAGACCCCGGTCAGGCCGATCACCGATTCATGCGCCTGGCCGAACTCCTGCGCCACCTGGCGGATACGTGCGTCCAGCTCGAACAGCAGCGCGCGCTGGCCATCGTCGCGCACCATGCTCTGGATCCAGAAGAACGATGACACCCGCGCCCCGCGCGTGACCGGCGTCACGTGGTGGATGCTGGTGGCCGGGTACAGCACCATATGCCCGGCCGGCAGCTTCACGCGCTGCTGGCCGTAGGTGTCCTCGATCACCAGTTCGCCGCCGTCGTATTCCTCCGGCTCGGTCAGGAACAGTGTCGCCGACAGGTCGCTGCGGATGCGGAAGCTGGTGCCGCGCAGGTAGCGGATCGCGTTGTCGACGTGATTGGCAAAGGTATGCCCGCCCTCATAGCGGTTGAACAGCGGCGGATAGACCTTCAGCGGCAGCGCCGCCGAGAAGAACAGCGCATTGTTGCCGAGCGCGTCCTGGATCAGGTCGCCCACCTGGCGCGCCGCCGGCGAGCCCTCCGGTAACTGCAGGTTGCGCTTGGCCAGCGCCGACTGGTAACCCGAGGTCTCATTGCCGTCGGCCCACGCCGCCGCTTCGATGACTTGCCGGACTTGCGCCACCTGGGCCTTGGACAGTACGTCGGGAATCTGCAGCATCATGATGGCAATAACATCGGGATAAATTGGGCAGGTGCACATTGTATGGGAAGCGCGGAAAGGACAAGAACAAGAATCATTACTGTTTGATCCTGTGCGGGCGGCGGCTTCACTACAATGGGGTTTGTATCCCCGTCACCGACAAGGAGCCGACATGTCCGAACCGCTACACGATGAAGCGCTGGTCAATCTCTACCTGGAACGCATCTCGGCTCTCTCGGTGAGCGCCTTCGATGGTGCCGATGTCAGCGGCGAGCTCGATGCGGTGATGCGCGAAGCGGTAACCAAGTGCCAGGCCGCGGGCGGGCCGCAGGCGCAAGGCACACTGACGGTGCTGGCCATGCGGCTGCGTGAGCATGCCGACGCCGCGGAGCGTGAAGACCAGCCGCTGGTGCGCGATACGTTCAGGCGTGCGGCGGAACTGGTGCGCACCTAGCGAGCAGGCGCACGAACGCTGCAAGGCCATGCCTTTGGGTTGCGCGGAATCACATCGGAGCAGTGGGTGAGTCAGGCCGGACGGCCTTGAGAACAACGCCTTGAAGGACTGCGGCGAATGCCGCTGGATACTGAGATAAGGCGTTGGTTGCGGGGGCAGGACTTGAACCTGCGACCTTCGGGTTATGAGCCCGACGAGCTGCCAACTGCTCCACCCCGCGTCTGAAGGAGACGGATTATGGGCGATTCACCCGCGCATGGCAAGCGCTATTTTGCCGTGCGCATGAAATCGTTCATTCGTGCCTCGCGCCGTCATGCAATGCGCCTGGCTTTGCCGTCCGGTTCATGGACCGAGCGAGACTTCGCTCGCTTCATTTCCAGCGTAGGAATGCCGGGCCGGATCAAAAATGATCCGCGTCAATAGCAATAGATCACGGCATGATATAAGCCGTTGCGCCAATCACAATGACGCGCAGCCCTTATTCGGCGGGCCCCAGCAGCCGGTCCACCAGGGCATAGCCCGCGCCGAAGGCAGCCACCTCTGCCGCATGGCGCGTGGCGAACTGCTGCGGGCCGCTGGCAAGCAACTCGGTATCGCCCGCGTCGGCCGGGTCGGCGCCTTCCTGCGACACGCGGACTTCATAGCCCCAACGGCCGATGCTGTCCTGCCCTTGCGGCGATACCAGGACATAGACATCCATGCCGCGGTACTCTTCAACGCGCCACTCTGCGTTTTCCATGCGCTCAGCTCCCAGGGTCGAGGTTGTGCCTGATTCGAGCCTAGGAGGCCGCACGCGCGACCGCAAGGCGTGACGCAGCAATCGCAGGCGACGCGTTGGGTGCAGGGGAAAGCGGGAACGGTCGCCGCAGCGCACAGGTCGAACGGCACGACGGCGAGAGGACGGAAACGAAAAAGGGCTTCCGTTTCCGGAAGCCCTTTTCTTTCGGCATAGGTGGCGCGGCTGGCAGGATTCGAACCCACGACCCCTTGGTTCGTAGCCAAGTACTCTATCCAACTGAGCTACAGCCGCACGCGAGAAAAAGATTATAACCCAGTTTTTATTTTTGGGAAGCCCCTTCGCAACTTTTTTGTGATCTTTCCTTGGAAGGGGCGCAGCAGATGCCCGCCGGCGAGGTTCGCCTGTGGCGTTTTCCTATAATGACAGACCCAAGAAGTGATCCGGAACATGAACAAGGCATTTGTCAAAGAGTCGTCCGGCGACGAGGACGACGATCTCCCCGAAGGCGCAACGCCGCTACCTCCCGGCACCAAGAACTACATCACCGCCGATGGCTACAACCGCCTGCGCAATGAGCTGATGCAGCTGATCGACGTCGACCGGCCCGATGTGGTGCAGATCGTGTCGTGGGCGGCCTCCAATGGCGACCGCTCGGAGAATGGCGACTATCTCTATGGCAAGAAGCGGCTGCGCGAGATCGACCGCCGCATCCGCTTCCTGACGCGCCGCCTCGACAAGGCGGAAGTGGTCGACGCGTCCCTGCAGGGCGACAACGACCAGATTTTCTTCGGCGCCACCGTCACCTACGCCAATCGCGCCGGCGAAGAAACCACCATCACCATCGTCGGCATGGATGAAGTCGACCTGGACAGCAACCACGTGAGCTGGATCTCGCCGATCGCCAAGGCGCTGATCAAGGCGCGCGAAGGCGACACCGTGGCGTTGCGCACGCCGGCCGGGGTTGAGCAGATCGATATCCTGGAAGTCCGCTACCCGTCGCCGCGCGGCGCCGAGTAATCCCACGCTGCCGAGCGGCGCTCAGCCGTCGTTGCGGTCGCGGAAGATGCGGATGACGTCGGGGTTGCGGCGCAGCCCGCGCATCACGTTGGCCAGGTGCAGGCGGTTCTGTACCTGGATGATGAACTGCATATAGGTGGCTTCCTGGTGGCCGGCGTCCTGCTGCTCCATGGCCACGTGCGCCACGTTGGCATCGGCGGCGGTCAGGTCGGCCGCCACGCGCGCGACGATGCCCTTGACGTTGCGCACCATCACCTTGATCGATACATCGAAGGCGCGCGTGGTCTTCTTGGCCCACATCACGTCGATCCAGTGCTCAGGATCCTTGCTGTGCAGGCGCTTGGCGATCTTGCAGTCCTGCACGTGGATCTGCAGCCCTTCGCCCTTGCCCAGGTAGCCGACGATCGAATCGCCCGGGATCGGGCGGCAGCACGCCGAGAAGATCATCGACATGCCTTCGTCGCCGGTGATCGGCACCGCGGGCGCTTCTTCGCCGGCAAAGGTCTGCACCGCCGCCAGCAGCGCGCTGTCGACATCGCCGGACAGCTCCTGCAGCAGGATCTCCATGCGCTTGGCCACCACCGCCGGCACACGCCGGCCCAGTGCCAGGTCGGCAAAGATGTCTTCGCGCTGCTTGTTGCCGGTCCACTGGACCATGCGGTCCCACACCGACTGCGGCACCGCCTTGAGCTCGAAGCCGAGCTGGCGCGCCGACTGTTCCAGCAGGCGCTCGCCGAGCTGGATGGCTTCGTCGAGCTTGGTGGTCTTCAGGTAGTGGCGGATCGCCGCGCGCGCCTTGCCGGTGCGCACGAACGACAGCCACGCCGGATTGGGCTTGGAGTATGGCGCCGTCACCACCTCGACGATATCGCCGCTCTTGAGCTCGGTGCGCAGCGGCAACATCTCGTTGTTGATCTTGACCGCAACGCACTGGTTGCCCAGATCGCTGTGCACCGCGTAGGCAAAGTCCAGCGCGGTGGCGCCGCGCGGCAGCGCGCGGATATGGCCCTTGGGCGTGAACACATAGACCGCATCCGGGAACAGGTCGATCTTGACGTGCTCCAGGAATTCCTGCGAATCGCCGGTCTGGCTCTGGATATCGAGCAGCGACTGCAGCCACTGGTGCGCCTGCTGCTGAATATCGTTGGCGTGGTCGGCCTGGTGCTTGTACATCCAGTGCGCAGCCACGCCGGCCTCGGCGATCTGGTGCATGTCGCGCGTGCGGATCTGGAACTCCACCGGCGTGCCAAACGGGCCCACCAGCGTGGTGTGCAGCGACTGGTAGCCGTTGATCTTGGGGATGGCGATGTAGTCCTTGAACTTGCCGGGCATGGGCTTGTACAGCCCGTGCAGCGCGCCCATCGCCATGTAGCAGTGCATCTGCGTTTCCACCACCACGCGGAAACCATATACGTCCAGCACCTGCGAGAACGACAGCTGCTTGTCGTGCATCTTGCGGTAGATGCTGTATAGCGTTTTCTCGCGCCCGGACAGTTCGGCCACGATGCCGGCATCGGCCAGCCCCTTCTGCGCGGCTTCCAGGATACGCTTGACCACCTCGCGGCGGTTGCCGCGCGCGGCCTTGACGGCTTTCTCCAGCGTGGCGTAGCGGAACGGCGAGCCGACCTTGAAGGACAACTCCTGCAGTTCGCGGTAGATCGTGTTGAGACCGAGACGGTGCGCGATCGGCGCATAGATCTCCATCGTCTCCAACGCGATGCGGCGGCGTTTCTCCGGCGGCACGAAGTCGAGCGTGCGCATGTTGTGCGTACGGTCGGCCAGCTTCACCAGGATCACGCGCACGTCGCGCGCCATCGCCAGCAGCATCTTGCGGAAGCTCTCCGCCTGCGCCTGCTCGCGGCTCTGGAATTCGAGCTTGTCCAATTTGGTCAGGCCATCGACCAGTTCGGCGACCTTGGGGCCGAATTTCTCGGCCAGCTCGCTCTTGGTGATGCCCTGGTCTTCCATCACGTCGTGCAGCAGCGCCGCCATGATGGACTGCACATCCAGCTTCCAGTCCGCGCACAGCTCGGCCACCGCCACCGGATGGGTGATGTAGGGCTCACCGCTCTGGCGGTACTGGCCCAGATGGGCTTCGTCGGAAAACTGGAAGGCCTCGCGCACGCGCGCCAGGTCGGGCGCCTTCAGGTACGCGAGTTTCTCCATCAGCCGGGTGATGGAGATGACCTGCTGGCGCGGCGGCACCGCCGGCTGCGAGGTCGGGCCGAAGAAGTGACGGTATGACTGCGCCAGCACTGCGTCGATAAACAGGCTGTCAGCCGCCGGCGCCACATCCTGCATCGCGGCCAGCTCGTCCTGCAGTGCCGCGCCCCTGGCCTTGCCCGGCGCCAGCGCGGGCGCGACGGCACGTTCGCCGACGACATCGCCGCCGAGCGGATCGGGAAGATTGGGAGCGCCGGTGCGCGCGTTCACGGAGGGTTGGCCCGGAATGGTGCGCTTACGCGCCGTAGGCGGGGCCGCATCGCCAAGCGCCGGCGCCACGGCAGTCGGCGACGGCTGGGAGGGAGGCTTGGAGGGCGAATGCGGCGAAGGCATGGCGGCGGCCCCTGGAATCCGGCTGGATACGTGCTGGCACGATGCGAGGATAAGCCATGGGCCGCCTGACCAATCAGGTCGGGACCTTCTTCAGCATCTCGATGCCGACCTGGCCCGACGCGATCTCGCGCAGTGCCACCACAGTCGGCTTGTCCTTTGCTTCGACTTTGGGCGTGTGGCCCTGCACCAGCTGACGGGCACGATACGTGGCCGCCAGCGCGAGCTCGAAGCGATTCGGAATGTGTTTCAGACAATCTTCGACGGTAATACGCGCCATATCAAATCCACCTTGGGACAAAACCTTACGTTGGGTTGCTATTTTACAGCACGCGGCGGAAAACGCCGGCGGCGCCTCGCGCGGCTGTCATCGGCAGGCATCGGCTCAGTGGATGCCCAGCTCGATAAACAGCTCCGTATGCCGCGCTTTCTGCGAGGAAAACCGCAGCCGCGTGGCGCTGATCACGTTGCGCAACTGCTCCAGAGCATCGTCGAAGACCTCGTTGATGATGACGTAGTCCGACTCCGAGGCGTGGGCCATTTCACTGCCCGCCGCCAGCAGCCGGCGCACGATCACATTGGGCTCGTCCTGGCCGCGCTTTTTCAGGCGCTCTTCCAGCGCCGTCAGCGACGGCGGCAGGATGAAGATCTCGACCGCGTTGGAAAAGCGCTGGTGCACCTGCTGCGCGCCCTGCCAGTCGATCTCGAGCAGCACGTCGTTGCCTTGCGCCATCTGCTGCTCGATCCACACGCGCGAGGTCGCGTAGTAGTTGCCGTGGACCTCGGCCCATTCCAGGAAGTCGCCGCGATCGCGCGCAGCGCGGAACGCGTCGACCGTGACGAAGTGGTATTCGCGCCCGTCCTGCTCGCCCGGGCGCGGCGCGCGCGTGGTGTGCGAGATCGACAGGCGGATGGCCGGGTCCTGCGACAGCAGCTTGTTGACCAGCGTCGACTTGCCGGCTCCGGACGGCGCCACCACCATGAAGAGGTTGCCGGGGTAGACGGTATCGATGGCAGTGTGGGGCGCGGATTGAGGCGTTGGGCTCATGATGATTCTTTGGTGATTCCTGGGACTGTCTTTATTCGAGATTCTGGACCTGCTCGCGCATCTGTTCGATCAGCAGCTTGAGCTCCATCGAGGCGTCGGCCAGTTCCTTGGCGGCGGCCTTGGAGCCAAGCGTGTTGGCCTCGCGGTTGAGCTCCTGCATCATGAAGTCCAGGCGCTTGCCGGCCTGACCGCCCTTCTTCAGGATATGCCGGGTCTCGTTCAGGTGCGCCTGCAGCCGCGACAGCTCTTCGGCGATGTCGATGCGGATGCCGTAGACGGTGGCTTCCTGGCGGATGCGCTCGGCGATCTCGTCGCGGCTCATCGACGGCATGCCGGCAGGCGCGGCCAGGTTGAAGGCCTCCTGGAGGCGCTCGGTCAGCTTGTCCTGGTGATGGGCGATCAGCTGCGGGATGGTCGGCGTCAGGCGCTCGACGATCGCCAGCATGGCGTCGATGCGCTCCATCAGCGTCGCCTTGAGCGCGTCGCCTTCGCGGCGGCGGGCTTCCAGCAGCTGGTCCAGCGCCTCGCGCGCGGCGCCCAGCACCGCCTCGCGCAGTGCCTCCTGCGACAGTTCCGGCTCGACCAGCACGCCCGGCCAGCGCAGGATCTCGCCCATGCGCAGGGTGCCGGCACTGGCGAAGGTGGCGGCGACGGTGGTTTCCAGCGCGCGGATCTGCGCCAGCAGCCCTTCATTGAGGGCCAGGGTGGCGCCGCCGGCGTCGGTGCGCTGCAGGTTGATGCGGCACTCCAGCTTGCCTCGCGACAGCTCGGCCATCAGCATCTCGCGCAGGGCCGGCTCGAAGGCGCGGCACTCTTCCGGGGCCCGGAACAACAGGTCGAGGAAACGCGAATTGACAGTGCGGAATTCCACCGAAACGGACGCGGAGCGCCCGCTGGGCTCGCCTTGCGCGTTGGTCAATGGCGCCTGGCGCGTGGCCAGGCCATAGCCTGTCATGCTGTGGATCATTGGATGTTCTCGTGAATGGCGGCGGCCCCGGGCTGCTGGCGGCCCGCGTACGTCCGCCTCGAGCGCCCCGCACGGGAGCCCGGGGACGCTCTCAATACGTTGAAAGGAGGGCAACAATGCCCTTATTTGTGTTCTTTACAAGTGACCGATTAGCCCGGACAATCCGGAGGCAAATCAGGTCCCTATTCCCATGACAGAGCCAAAGGGCACGACACAACCGAAGAGTGCACCGCTGCCCGTCGGCACGCTGTTGTCCAACTATCGTATTGTAAAGAAGTTGGCCAGCGGGGGGTTCAGTTTCGTCTACCTGGCCACCGACGATACCGGCGCGCCAGTTGCCATCAAGGAATACCTGCCGGCGTCGCTGGCGCGGCGCAACCCGGGCGAACTCATCCCCGTGGTGCCCGAGGAAAACGCCGCCGCGTTCCGGCTGGGCCTGAAATACTTCTTTGAAGAGGGCCGCTCGCTGGCCCGCATCTCCCATCCCAGCGTAGTGCGCGTAGTGAATTTCTTCCGCGAGAATTCCACCGTCTACATGGTGATGAACTACGAGCTGGGCAAGACGCTGCAGGAGCACGTGCTGGCCGCCCGGCAGCAAGGCGGCCCCAAGGTGCTGCGCGAGCATTTCATGCGCAAGGTCTTCCACGACCTGATGAGCGGCCTGCGCGAGGTCCATATCCACAAGCTGCTGCACCTGGACATCAAGCCCGGCAACATCTACCTGCGCGAGGACGAATCCCCGATCCTGCTGGATTTTGGCGCCGCGCGGCAGACCCTGACGATGGAAGCGGCCCGCTTCCAGCCGATGTACACCCCCGGCTTTGCCGCGCCCGAGCTCTATGGCAAGCATTCCGACCTGGGCCCGTGGACCGATGTCTACAGCCTGGGCGCCACGCTCTACGCCTGCATGGCCGGCATGCCGCCGCAGGAAGCCAACCAGCGCGAAAAGGAAGACCGCATGGGCGAAGCCCTGGCGCGGCTGCGCAGCAGCTACACCAACGGGCTGGTGGACCTGGTCGAATGGTGCCTGCGGCTGACGCCGGCCGAGCGCCCGCAGAGCGTGTTCCGGCTGCAAAAGGAGTTGCGCGAGCAGACCAACGCCCTGGGCGAGCAGACGCTGGCGCCGCAGACGCAAGCCCCGGCCATGGCACCGGCGGAGCGGCCCGCGGCGACATCGCGCTTCCTGACCCTGCTGCGCCGGCGTGACGAACCCGTCCCCGGCGCGAGCGTCGACTGAATCACAAATCTGGCGCCCCGGTTGCGGCCAGTCCACTGAATTCCCTGAAAGCCAACATGCGATTCTCTGTCTACCAGGAAAGCAGGAAAGGCGGCCGCCGCGTCAACCAGGACCGCATGGGCTATTGCTTCACGCGCGACGCGCTGCTGATGGTGCTGGCCGACGGCCTGGGCGGCCATGCGCACGGCGAAGTCGCCGCGCAGCAGGCGCTGCAGACGCTGGCGCGCCAGTTCCAGGTGCAGGCGCGGCCCACGGTGCGCAACCCGGCCGAGTTCCTGCAGGACACCATCATGCTGGCCCACCGCGAGATCCACCGCTATGCCGAAGCCAACCAGATGGCGGACGTGCCGCGCACCACGGTGGTCTGCTGCCTGGTGCAGCAGGGCCAGATCTACTGGGCCCACGCCGGCGACTCGCGCTATTACCTGCTGCGCAAGAGCCGGCTGCTGACGCGCACGCGCGACCACTCCAAGATCGAGAACCTGCTGCAGCAGGAGCGCGTGCTGCCGATGCACGTGGCCAACCACCCGGAGCGCAACAAGCTCTACAACTGCCTGGGCTCGCCCAACCTGCCGCTGATCGACCTGGGCGGCCCGGTGCGGCTGGAGCCGGGCGACGTGGCCCTGCTCTGCTCCGACGGCCTGTGGGGCGCGCTGGAAGAGCCCGCGCTGGTGGACAAGCTGTCGCGCCTGTCGGTGGTGCAGGCGGTGCCGGCGCTGATCGAGCAGGCGCTGCAGAACGCCGGCGAAGGTGCCGACAACACCACCGGCATCGCCATGATGTGGGAACTGGACAGCAATGCGGCGGGACAGGATTCGGTCATGACTGACACCCTGCCGCTGAACGCCTTCACCACCTCGATCCTGGAGCGCACCGGCACTGATAGCGACCTGCTGTCCGAAGAGGAGATCGAGCGCTCGATCGCCGAGATCCGCGCCGCCATCGACAAGACCAGCAACCTGATGCGGTAATGCCCTTCCCGGGCGCACGCCGGGGAGGCTATGCAGCGTTTTAGAACCCATTTCATGATGAAGAAGGGGCGCGAAGGCTGCTGCCGGGCCGCAGGGTTAGGCGTGGCCGACGCCGCGTGGTCACTCCACGCAAGGAGGCCACAACAACGCCATGCGGCCCGGCAGCAGCCTTCCCTGTGGGTTCAAGCCAGGCGTGGCGCATGCGTTGTTGCGGGCCTTGACCTTGGAATAACCAAGGCCGGCGGCCCGCGCCTAGCCTGCGCCGCGCCTGGCTTGAACGCGTCCCCTTTCATCATGAAATGGGTTCTTTGGGCTGGCGGCGTTAGAATCGCGGTCTCTCCCCGATTCGGACAAACCATCCCATGCGACCCAGCGGCCGCGCAGCCGATGCGCTGCGTTCCATCAGCCTTACCCGCCACTACACCCGCCATGCTGAGGGCTCCGTCCTGTGTGCCTTTGGCGACACCAAGGTGCTTTGCACCGCCAGCGTGCTGGCCAAGGTGCCGCCGCACAAGAAAGGCAGCGGCGAAGGCTGGGTCACGGCCGAATACGGCATGCTGCCGCGCGCCACGCACACCCGCTCGGACCGCGAAGCCGCGCGCGGCAAGCAGACCGGCCGCACCCAGGAAATCCAGCGCCTGATCGGCCGCGCCATGCGCTCGGTGTTCGACCTGGCGGCGCTGGGCGAATACACCATCCACCTGGACTGCGACGTGCTGCAGGCCGACGGCGGCACCCGCACCGCGGCCATCACCGGCGCCTTCGTCGCCGCCCATGACGCGGTTTCGACCATGCTGCGCGACGGCCTGATCGCCGCCAGCCCGATCCGCGACCATGTTGCCGCGGTCTCAGTCGGCATGGTCGACGGCGTGCCGGTGCTGGACCTGGACTACGCCGAGGACAGCAACTGCGACACCGACATGAACGTGGTCATGACCGGCAGCGGCGGCTTTGTCGAGGTGCAGGGCACCGCCGAAGGCGTGCCCTTCAGCCGCGCCGACCTGGACGCCATGACGCGCCTGGCCGAAGCCGGCATCGCCCGCCTGGTGCAGCACCAGCGCGAAGCGCTCGACCTGGCCTGAGCAGCGGGACCCGCGATGCAACGCCTGGTACTGGCTTCCAACAACGCCGGCAAGCTGCGCGAATTCGGCGCGCTGCTGGCTCCGCTCGGCTTTGACGTGGTGCCCCAGGGCGAACTGGGCATTCCCGAGGCCGAAGAGCCCTTTGCCACCTTCGTCGAGAACGCGCTGGCCAAGGCCCGCCACGCCAGCCGGCTGGCCGGGCTGCCCGCGCTGGCCGACGATTCCGGCATCTGCGTGCAGGCGCTGGACGGCGCGCCCGGCGTCTATTCCGCGCGCTATGCGCAGATGGCCGGGCAGGCCAGGTCGGATGCCGCCAACAATGCGCACCTGGTCTCGCAACTGGCCGGCAAGCTGAACCGCCACGCACACTACTACTGCGTGCTGGTGTTCGTGCGCCACGCCGAAGACCCCTGCCCGATCATTGCCGAAGGCCTCTGGCACGGCGAGGTCGTCGACGCGCCGCGCGGCGCGGGCGGCTTTGGCTACGACCCGCACTTCCTGCTGCCGCGCCTGGGCAAGACAGCCGCCGAGCTGTCACCCGAAGAGAAGAACACGGTCAGCCACCGGGCCCAGGCGCTGCGCGCGCTGGTGGCACGGCTGCAGGCCGATGCCGCGGAAACCACCACCCGATGATCCCGATCGTACCGGTCTCCGCGTCCGTGCCCGTGGACAGCAAGCAGCTCTGGCTCAAGCCCGGGCAGATCAGCCTACCCGGCTCGCCACCGCTGTCGCTGTACGTGCATATCCCGTGGTGCGTGCGCAAGTGCCCGTATTGCGATTTCAACTCGCACGCCGCGCCCGGCGCCGACAACCACGAGATCCCGGAAGACATCTACCTGGACGCGCTGCGCGCGGACCTGGAGCAATCGCTGCCGCTGGTGTGGGGCCGGCCGGTGCATACGGTCTTTATCGGCGGCGGCACGCCCAGCCTGCTGTCGGCAGCGGGTATGGACCGGCTACTGTCGGATATCCGCGCGCTGCTGCCGCTGGACGCCGACGCCGAGATCACGATGGAGGCCAACCCCGGCACCTTCGAGGCCGACAAGTTCGCCAGCTACCGCGCCAGCGGCATCAACCGGCTGTCGATCGGCATCCAGAGCTTCAACGACCGGCACCTGCAGGCGCTCGGCCGCATCCACGGCGGTGCCGAGGCGCGCAAGGCGATCGACATCGCCCAGGCCAGCTTCGACAACATCAACCTGGACCTGATGTACGCCCTGCCCGGCCAGACGCTGGATGAATGCCGGCAGGATGTGGAAACCGCGCTGTCGTACGGCACCACGCACCTGTCGCTGTACCACCTGACGCTGGAGCCCAACACGCTGTTCGCCAGGTTCCCGCCCGCGCTGCCGGACGACGACAGCGCGTACGAGATGCAGGACTGGATTGAAGCGCGCACGGCCGAGGCCGGCTACCGGCACTACGAAACTTCGGCGTACGCAAAGCCGCATCGCGAGGCGCGCCACAACCTGAACTACTGGCGCTTCGGCGACTACCTCGGCATCGGCGCCGGCGCGCACGGCAAGCTGTCGTTCCCGCATCGGATACTGCGCCAGATGCGGCACAAGCATCCGGCCACCTACATGGAGCGGGCACTGGCCGGCAATGCCGTGCAGGAAGCGCGCGATGTCGGCGCCGACGAATTGCCGTTCGAGTTCATGCTCAACGCCCTGCGCCTGACCGACGGCGTGCCGGCATCAAGCTTCCACGACTACACCGGGCTGCCGCTGCATACCATCAGCAAGCAGCTGGCCGAGGCGGAAAAGAAAGGGCTGCTGGAAGCGGACCTGACCACCATCCGCCCCACCGAGCTGGGCCGGCGCTTCCTCAACGACCTGCAGGAGATGTTCCTGAAGGACTGAGCGCCGCCGTGCGCCGGCAACAAAAAAAGGCCACGCAATGCGTGGCCTTTTACATGCTGGCAAACGTCAGGCTGGCCTTATCAGTACGGCGTTGCCATGTCGTTGGCCACGCGCGCCCGCATGCCCACCTGCAGGTTGCCCAGGCTCGACTGGGTCACCGTGGCCACGCGGCCATCATCCAGGCGCACGTTGACGCGGTACGCGGTCTGCGTGTTGCTGCCCGCGCGCTTCTCGATCTGGTTGCCGGCCACGGCGCCGACCACGGCACCGCCGATGGTCGCCGCGGTCTGCCCGCGCCCGCCGCCGATCTGGTGGCCCAGCAGGCCGCCGGCCGCACCGCCGATCACGGTGCCAAGCAGGCCCGAGCTGTTTTGCGTGTTGGTGATCGGTTCGATCGATTCCACACGGCCGTAGTACACCGCGCCAGCCGGGGCCTGCGAGGTGTTGGGAGTCTGGTACCCCGGAGGCGGGGCGTTGTAGCCGGTGTTGTAGCCGCTGTCATACGGCGGCGCGGCACAACCGGCCAGCACAGCCGCTGCGGCCACCGGAGCGATCAGCCATTTCTTGCTATGGATTCGCATTTTGAGTTCTCCTCTGTTGCCAGGCGAAAGCCGGGGATGCGGCACACACCGCGCCACCCGGCACGACAATATGAGCGATGCCGGCGTGTGAAGGTTCCGTAATGTCAGACAGACGCCGACATCCGCGGCGGTGGATGTGGCAGGAAGTTTACGCGCGCTTGCGTGCCGCAACACAAGACCACCATCGATCCACGCGAGCCTTGTATAATGCGCGGCCTGACCGTCAGGTCTGCAGGCGGCAGCGCGCGGGGCCCGTGTCCTTTCGCGCTACAATGTCCGCACTTTCCAGGAAGCGTGGCCGAGTGGTTTAAGGCAGCAGTCTTGAAAACTGCCGATGGGGTGACCCATCCGTGAGTTCGAATCTCACCGCTTCCGCCAGACAAGAGAAACGGCCCGCACCAGTGACTGGTGCGGGCCGTTTTCATTGGGCATCGCCGTGCGGGTCTTGCGTCAGCAGCCGGTACGCCTCGGCTTCTGAAATCCTGAGCCGGTACTTGCACGCCAGCACGCGCGCCAGCCCATGCGCCGCGCCCGGCGGGCTGTACCGCAGCTGCACGCGGTAGGCCTCCACTTCATAGCGCAGGCGCCAGCGCCGGCTGGCCAGGTAGAGCACGCCCATCAGGCCCCAGCTGCGCCAGAACTGGCGCACATGCACCTTCTCGTGCTCGATCAGCGCATGGCTGGCGCCGGGGCGCAGTAGGATCAGCGGACCGGGCGTGAAGCCGTCAAACCCGCGCGGGATCAGCCAGCGGGTTTCGACGACCAGGCACAGGGGCGAGCGGCAATAGCGAAGCATGCACCTAGCATAGCGCGGAAGCCGCCGCCCTGCTGCTGGCTCAGGCCGCCGCTCGCAGCGGCGCGGGAGCGGAGGCGGCCAGCGCCCCGGCCTGCCCGCGCGAACGTCCCGAACTCAGGTACCCCGCGATCGATTCCTGCGTGACCTCGCCCAGGTAGGCACCGTCAGCGCCCATCACCGGCAGCCAGCTGGTGTTGTGCTGGTACATGCGCGACAGCACGATGCGCAAGTGCTCGTCGAAGGCCGCGGTCACGGCGAACGGACGCATTACATCACTGCACTGCCCCTTGCCGGAGCGCGCATCGCGGCGCGTGACGTAGCCCAGCGCGACTTGGGCGTCGTCCACCACCGGCAGGTGGCGCACGTCGGCGTCGTCCATCACGGCCAGCGCCTCGGCCAGCGGCATGTCGGGGCGGCAGCTCGGCGGCATGGTGGCGGCGTCGCCGGCGCGCACCAGCAGCAGGCGCTTGAGCGTGTTGTCATGGCCGACGAAGGCCTGCACGAACTCATCGGCCGGATGTGCCAGCAGCGCGTCGGGGTGGTCGAACTGCACCAGCTTGCCGCGGCGGAACACCGCCACCTTGTCGGCCAGCTTGATGGCCTCATCGATGTCGTGCGAGACCATGATCACGGTCTTGCCGAGCTGGCGCTGCATCTGCAGGAATTCGTTCTGGATGCTCTCGCGGTTGATCGGGTCGACCGCACCGAAGGGCTCGTCCATCAGCAGCAGCGGCGCGTCGGCCGCCAGCGCGCGGATCACGCCGATGCGCTGCTGCTGGCCTCCGGAGAGCTCGCGCGGATAGCGCGTCAGCAGCCGGTTGGGGTCGAGCTGCACCATCGCCATCAGCTCGCGCGCGCGCTCGCGGCATTGCTTCTTGTCCCAGCCCAGCAGGCGCGGCACCACCATGATGTTCTCTTCGATGGTCATGTTGGGGAACAGGCCGATCTGCTGGATCACGTAGCCGATCTCGCGGCGCAGGGTCACGCCGTCAAGGCCGCGCGTGTCCTCGCCCTCGATGCGCACCGTGCCCGAGGTCGGCTCGATCAGCCGGTTGATCATCTTCAGCGTGGTGGTCTTGCCGCAGCCCGAGGGGCCGAGGAAGACGCAGATCTCGCCGCGCGGCACCGTCAGCGACACGGCGTCGACGGCGCGCGTTTCGGTGCCGTCTTTCTGCGGGAAGGACTTGGTGAGTTGGTCGAGTTCGATCATAGCCGGATTCCTTTCGGCGTTAGCGCGCGCTGCAGCCACTGCAGGAAGGCGTCCGCCACGATGGCGAGCAGGCTGACCAGGACCGCGCCCACGGCCAGCTTGCTCATGTTGCTCTGGCTGATCGCCTGCAGGATCAGCACTCCAAGGCCACCCGCGCCGATGATGGCGGCAATGGTGGCAACCCCGACATTCATCACCACGGCGGTACGCACGCCGCCAAGGATCACCGGCACCGCCAGCGGCAGGTCCACCAGCCGCATGCGCTGCCAGGTGGTCATGCCGATGCCGCGCCCCGCTTCCTGGATGCCGGGGTCGACATTGGCCAGCGCGGTGTAGGTGTTGCGCATGATCGGCAGCAGCGAGTACAGGAACACCGCCGTCACCGCGGGCACGTAGCCCAGCGCATGGCCGAAGCGCGCGAAGATCGGGATCATCAGCCCGAACAGCGCGATCGACGGCAGCGTCAGCACGATCGTCGCCAGCGCCAGCAGCGGCGTGGCGAGCGCGCGGAAGCGCGTGATCACAATGCCCAGCGGTACGCCGATCAGGATGGCCAGCCCCACTGCCGAACCCACCAGCGCCAGGTGCTCGCCGGTCATTTTCAGCAGCGTGGGCCAGCTGTGTTGCAGGTACGAGATCAAGTCCATGCAGCCCTCCTCAGATCAGTCCGTGGCGGCGCAGGAAATCCTCCGCGACCTTGTCCACCGGCTGCTGGCCGATGTCCACCTTGTAGTTCATGTCGGTCATGCTCTCGTTGTCGAGCTTGGCCGCCAGCGCGTTGAGCAGGCCCGCGAGCTCCGGGCGCTGGTCAAGCACCGGCTTGCGCACCACCGGCACGGCGTTGTATGGCGGGAAGAAGTGCAGGTCGTCTTCCAGCAGCACCAGGTCGAAACCCTTGACGCGGCCGTCAGTGGCATAGACCAGGCCCAGTTCCACCTGGTTGTTCTTCAGTGCGGTGTAGACCAGGCCCGGGTCGAGCTGGATCACGTCGCGGCGCGAGAACGGCAGCTTGTACAGCGCCTTGAGCGGCTCCAGGCCGTCCGGGCGCGCAGCGAATTCCATGTCGACCGCGAACGGGTGGCTGGCGTCGGGACCGGCGCGGCGCATCTGCTCGGCAAAGCCCGACAGCGTGGTCACGCCGCTGGCCGCGCGTTCCTTCGGCATCGCCAGCGCATAGGTGTTGTTGATGTTCGAGGCATCGAGCCACACCAGCCCGCGCGCACTATCCATCTGCTTGACGCGCTCGTAGCTTTCCCTGGCGCCCAGTTTTTCCTGGACCTTGTTGAACACGATCAGCGCGGTGCCGGTGTAGTCCCACACCACGTCGAGCTGGTTGCTCTCCATTGCCTGGCGCATCAGCGTGCTGCCCAGGCCGGCGGTCAGTTCGGTGGTGAGGCCCTTGGCGCGCAGGTACTTCGACGTCATTGACGACAGCAGCAGCTGCTCTGTGAAGTTCTTGCCGCCCACGCGGATCGGCGTGGCCTCGGCATGCGCTTCAGGCGCAGTGGCCAGCGCCAGGCCCGCCGCAAAGGCGGTGACGGCAGCCACCACCAGGGCGACACGCCGGGCACGGCGGCGAATGAATTGCATCTGGTTTTCCATTTCGGTCCCCATGTTCAGCGCGCCAGGCCGCGGCGGCGCAGGTACAGCTGGCCGGCGGCGGCAAAGAGCGCGTCCAGGGCCAGCGCCAGCAGCGCCGTGGCGGCCGCGCCAAGCAGCAGCAGCGGCTGGTTGTTCAGATAGATGCCCGGGAAGATCAGCTCGCCCAGGCTGTTGGCGCCGATCAGGAACGACAGCGGCACCGTGCCCACGTTGATGACCAGGGCGATGCGGATGCCGGCCAGCATCACCGGCAGTGCGTTGGGCAGTTCCACGCGCACCAGGCGCTGCACCGGGGTCATGCCGATGCCACGCGCCGCTTCCAGCAGCGTGGGCGAGACATTGCGCAGGCCTTCGTAGGTATTGCGCACGATCGGCAGCAGCGAGGCCAGCCACAGCGCCAGGATGGCGGGCCGCTCGCCGATGCCGAGCACGGCCAGGGCCAGAGCCAGCACCGCCAGCGACGGCACGGTATTGCCCACGTTGAAGACCTGCATCAGGCGGTCGGCCCAGCGGCGCATGCACGGGCGGCTCAGCGCGATGCCGGCCGGGATGCCGGTGGCCAGCGCCAGCGTCATGGACAGCACCACCAGGCGCAAGTGGTCGGCCACGTCGTAGAGCAGGCGCTCCTGGTACTGGCGGATCACATCGACGCCGATCCATGCCACCAGTGCGGCCAGCGCGGCAAGCGTCAGTCCTGCCCAGGCGAAGACCCGTGCCGATTCCTTTGACATACTCTCCCCTTTTCCGAAACCGGAAAGCGCGCAGCACGCCACTTCCCGGCGATGGAAAACAATATGGGCTGGTGCGTGCGGAGATGGGGCGCCACCAGTCCCGGTTCAGATTGCATTGCCGCCATGACCGGCACGATTGCCGGCGGACGGTCTGTGGATTCCTCCGCCGTGGGCGGGAAGTCCGATTGACGGGATGCCGGGTTGGATGGCAGTCCCTGAAGCGGCGCAACCGGCGCCGCAAGCATGTTGCGATCGGTTGGCCAGTGGCAGCGCAAGTATTGAAGTTTTCCGACGCGCCGCCGGTACATCGGCCGTTGACTGGCAAGGGCTAGCGAGGTTTTTCCACCCCCGCATCTCGCTTCAACGGATGACAAAGAGAGCGCTATTATAGCGATCTTCATCGATCCTGTCATCTTCCCGCATTCTTCCGGCCTTCCTGCGCCGATCTGGCGCGAATTGGCAGCACTGGGACGGCAGTTTCGGCCGTGCATTAGTCAGCACATCGCGATCACTCGGATCGTTCTGAATTCGCGGAGACCGACGCAGGTAATTGGTACGCCAGCAGAACAATCTGTTGCCCGGCGACCCTCTACTCTTTCCGCGCCAAACCACTAAATTGACGAGGTAGCTGAAACGACGGGAACCCGGCCTGGCCATTGCCGCGCGGGACCCGCCCACAGGAGAAAGACATGGACACCCTTACCACCACCCTCGCCACCGTTCCCGCCGCCGCTGCCGAAACCGTGCAACGTTCGCGCGCCGTGGATCGCGTCGTGCGGGGCATCGCCACCTCGGACGGCGCCGGCGTCAAGCTGACCCGCGTGCTGACGCAGAACCTGCAGCGCCGGCTGGACCCGTTCCTGATGCTCGATGCCTTCGGTACCGACAGCAAGGACGACTACATCGGCGGCTTCCCCGATCACCCGCACCGCGGCTTCGAGACCATCACCTACATGCTGGCCGGGCGCATGCGCCATCGCGACAGCGCCGGCAACGAGGGCCTGCTGCAGAACGGCGGCGCGCAGTGGATGGTGGCGGGCGCCGGCGTGGTCCACTCGGAAATGCCCGAGCAGGAAGACGGCCGCATGGAGGGCTTCCAGCTGTGGCTGAACCTGCCGGCCGCGGACAAGATGACCGCGCCGTGGTACCGCGACCTGCCCGCCGCCGAGATCCCGACGGTGGCATTGGACAACGGCGGCACGGTGCGCGTGCTGGCGGGCGCCACGCACGGCGTGGCCGGCGCGATCACGCGCCCGGTGACCGAGCCGGTCTACCTGGACGTGCACCTGCCGGCCGGCCAGACCTTTGCGCAGGCGCTGCCGGTCGGGCACAACGCGTTCGTCTACGTGTACCGGGGCGAGGTCTCGATCGGCAACGGCGACGACCGCGCCGTGATCGAGGCCCAGCGCATGGGCGTGCTGGACAACGCCGGCCAGTCTGACGGCGTCATCGTCAGGGCCGAGGCCGACGCGCGCTTCCTGCTGATCGCGGGCCAGCCGCTGAACGAGCCGATCGCGCAGTACGGGCCGTTCGTGATGAACACGCAGGAGCAGATCTACCAGACCCTGGCGGACTTCCGCGACGGGCGCTTCGCCACCAGCGCCGCCGCCATCGACGCCTGAGCCCTGCCAGCGAGCGGCCGCCCTGGCCGCCCGCCGCTGCCGCGCCAGCCCAGCCGCTGGCTCCGCAAGGAGCCGGCGGTTTTTTCGTGCTGTAGCCGGCACGCGACTTGCAACCGCCCCCAAACCGTTGCAGGGACTGGATTGACGCCGGAATCGGCCCGCCCGGTCCCCGCTCACTTATATAATCCATCACCAATATCGGGCATCACCAGACCATGATGAATGCTGCAATGCGTCGCGGCGATGCTGCGCCACGCACTGCCGCGCCGTTGACTCATCCCACGTTGCTGCCACCACAACAACCCGAGCCGCCTCAGTGACATCACAACTCCCTCCCAGGCTGGCGCTGGCCCATATCAGCAAGCGCTACCCGGGCGTCGTCGCCAACGACGACGTCAGCCTAAGCGTCGCTCCCGGCGAGATCCATGCCGTGCTGGGTGAAAACGGCGCAGGCAAGTCCACCCTGATGAAGATTATCTTTGGCGCGGTCCGTCCGGATGCCGGCGAGATGCACTTCAACGGCGCGCAGGTCACGATCAACAGCCCGCACGACGCCCGCAACCTGGGCATCGCCATGGTGTTCCAGCATTTCTCGCTGTTCGACACGCTGACCGTGACCGAGAACATCGCGCTCGGCCTGCCCGCCGGGCAGCAAGGCAACATGAAGCAGCTGGCCGAGCGCATCCGCACCACCGCCGAGCGCTATGGCCTGCCGCTGGAGCCGAACCGCCATGTGCATACGCTGTCGGTCGGCGAGCGCCAGCGCGTGGAGATCGTGCGCGCGCTGCTGGCCAATCCGCAGCTGCTGATCCTGGACGAACCCACCTCGGTGCTGACGCCGCAAGCGGTGGATACACTCTTCGTCACGCTGCGCCAGCTGGCCGCCGAGGGCACCAGCATCCTCTATATCAGCCACAAGCTCGACGAGATCCGCGCGCTGTGCCATCAGGCCACCGTGATGCGCATGGGCAAGGTCACCGGCGTGTGCGATCCGCGCCAGGAAACCGCGGCCTCGCTGTCGCGCCTGATGATCGGCGGCGAGCCCCCGCGCGAGACGCGCGTGGCTGCCTTTCGCGGCCCGGTGCAGCTGAGCGTGCAGGAGCTGTCGCTGCCGCGTGCGCATGCCTTCGCCACCGAGCTGAACCGGATTTCGCTGGACGTGCATGCGGGCGAAATCGTCGGCATTGCGGGGGTCTCCGGTAACGGCCAGCAGGAACTGCTGGCAGCGCTGTCGGGCGAAGACACGCGCGCGGCCAACGTATCGGTGCAGCTCGGCGGCAGGCTGGTGGGCAAGCGCGATGCACGCCAGCGCCGCCGCGCCGGCCTGGCCTTCGTGCCGGAAGAACGCCTGGGCCGCGGCGCCGTGCCGGGCATGAGCTTGGCCACCAATATCCTGTTGTCGCACCAGACGCGGCCCTACGTGCGGCGGGGCATGATCTCGCCCAAGGCCGCCACCGGGCTGGCCGCGGCGGTGATCAGCCGATTCCGCGTCAAGGCCAGCGGCCCCGAGGCGCTGGCGCGCAGCCTCTCCGGCGGCAACCTGCAGAAATTCATTGTCGGCCGCGAGATCGAAAGCGGCCCGAAGGTACTGATCGTGGCCCAACCGACCTGGGGCGTGGACGTGGGCGCAGCGGCGCAGATCCACAACGAGATCCTGGCGCTGAAGGCCACCGGCTGCGCCATCCTGGTGGTGTCGGAGGAGCTCGATGAGCTGTTCGCGATCTGCGACCGGCTGCACGTGATCGCCAAGGGCCGCTTGTCGCCCTCGGTGCCGACCGAGACCGCCACGCGCGAGCAGGTCGGCCTGTGGATGAGCGGACTGTGGCAAGGCGGACCCGCCCAGGCGCAATCCGGCGCGGAGGTGGCAAGCCATGACTGATGTGCGACAACTGCTGCCCCGCTCCCCCCTCTCGCTGACGCCGCGTGGCCTGCCCTCGCGCACCATGGCCTATGCCTCGCCGGTGATCGCACTGGCGCTGACGCTCCTGTTCGGCGCGCTGCTGTTCCTGGTGCTCGGCAAGGACCCCGTGGCCGCGCTCAAGGTCTTCCTGGCCGATCCGCTGCGCGACCAGCGCGCCATCGGCGAGGTGCTGCTCAAGACCGTGCCGCTGGTGCTGTGCGCGCTCGGCCTGTCGGTGTGCTACCGCGCCAACGTGTGGAATATCGGCGCCGACGGGCAGCTGATTGCCGGCGGCATCTGCGCCGGCGCCACCGTGCTTTACTTCGATGTGCCGGGCCAGGCCATGAACGGCACCGTGGTGCTGGTGCTGGCCTCACTGGCCGGCATGATCGGCGGCATGCTGTGGGCCTCGCTCACGGCGGTGCTCAAGGACAGGTTCAACGCCAACGAGATCCTGGTCTCGCTGATGCTCACCTATATCGCGCAGCAACTGCTGCTGTGGGTGGTCAATGGGCCGCTGAAGGATCCCAACGGCATGAACTTCCCGCAGTCTAAGGTGTTCTCGTCCGCGTACCTGCTGCCCAACCTGATGTCGGGCTCGCGCCTGCATGTCGGCTTTGTGGTGATGCTGGTGCTGGTGGCGGTGATGACCGTGTTCGTGTTCCGCAGCTTTGCGGGCTACCGCCTGCAGGTGGGCGGCACCGCGCCGGCGGCGGCGCGCTACGCGGGCTTCTCGGCGCGCAGCGCGCTGTGGAGCGCGCTGCTGATCTCGGGCGCCACCGCAGGCCTGGCGGGCGCGTTCGAAGTAACCGGCCCGATCGGCCAGCTGCTGCCGTCGATCTCGCCGGGCTACGGCTTCACCGCCATCATCGTTGCCTTCATCGGCCGGCTGCATCCGGTCGGCACCGTGTTCGGCGGCATCATGATGTCGCTGTTCTATATCGGCGGCGAGATGGCGCAATCGCGCCTGGGCCTGCCGTCGGCCATAGGCTGGGTGTTCCAGGGCATGCTGCTGTTCTTCCTGCTGGCCTGCGACACGCTGATCGAAAACCGCCTGCGCTGGCGCGCCACCACGGCCTGAGCGGAGCTACCGAACAATATGGAACAACTCGCTCCCCTCATCGCCACCGCCATCAACGCCGGCACGCCGCTGCTGCTGGCCGCGCTGGGCCTGCTGATCAACGAACGCTCGGGCGTGCTCAACCTGGGCGCCGAAGGCATGATGCTGGTGGCCGCGGTGGCCGGCTTCATGGTCGGCTACCAGACCCAGTCGCCGCTGCTCGGCTTTGCCGCCGGCGCGCTCGCCGGCATGCTGATGGCCACGCTGTTCTCGTGGCTGGCGCTGGTGCTGGCCACCAACCAGGTCGCCACCGGCCTGGCGCTGTCGATCTTCGGCACCGGCCTGTCGGCCTTCATGGGCCAGCGCTTTGTCGGCCACGCCATGCCGGCGCAGGCCAAGGCCGTGCCCGGCCTGGCCGACCTGCCCTTCTTCGGGCCGGCCTTCTTCCAGCATCACTGGATGGTGTATTTCAGCCTGCTGCTGTGCTTCGCCATCATGTGGTTCCTGTTCCGCACGCGCGCGGGGCTGACGCTGCGCGCGATCGGCGAAGCGCCGGAATCGGCGCACGCGCTGGGCTACCCGGTGCGCACCATCCGCTTTGGCGCACTGCTGTTCGGCGGCGCCTGCTGCGGGCTGGCCGGCGCCTACCTGTCGCTGGTGTACACGCCGATGTGGGTCGAGAACCTGGTCGCCGGCCGCGGCTGGATCGCGCTGGCGCTGACCACCTTTGCCACCTGGCGCCCGGGCCGGGTGCTGGTGGGGGCGTGGCTGTTCGGCGGCGTGACCATCCTGCAGTTCTACCTGCAAGGGATCGGCGTATCGGTGCCATCGCAATTCCTGTCGATGCTGCCGTACGCCGCCACCATCGTGGTGCTGGCGCTGATCTCGCGCAATCCGGCCTGGATCCGGCTGAACATGCCGGCCTCGCTGGGCAAGCCCTTCCGGCCCGGCAATGCCTGAGCCTCATTTTTTTTGACGGAAATCCCTGAGCTACCAACAATTCATCACAAGGAGAAATCATGATCGTCACGCGCAGGAAGACCCTGGCGGCCCTGGCCGCCACCGCCGTGCTGGCCCTCGCAGGCTGCGGCAAGAAAGAGGCCGACAAGCCTGCCGAGACGGCAGGCGCGGCCTCCGCGCCCGCGGCCGGGCAGAAGGCCGAGCCGCTCAAGGTCGCCTTCGTCTATATCGGGCCGGTCGGCGATGCCGGCTGGACCTTCGCGCATGACACCGGCCGCAAGGCCGTGGAAGAGAAGTTCGGCGACAAGGTCAAGACCACCTTCGTCGAGAACGTGCCCGAATCCGCCGCCGACGCCGAGCGCGTGTTCCGCGACCTGGCCAGTCAGGGAAACAAGCTGATCTTCGGCACCACCTTCGGCTACATGGAGTCGATGCTCAAGGTCGCCAAGGAATTCCCGGACGTGAAGTTCGAGCACGCCACCGGCTTCAAGACCGCCGAGAACCTGGCGCAGTACGACGTGCGCACCTATGAGGGCGCCTACCTGGCGGGCGTGGTCGCCGGCAAGATGAGCAAGACCGGCAAGATGGGCGTGGTGGCATCGGTGCCCATCCCCGAGGTGATCCGCAATATCGACTCGTTCACACTGGGCGCGCGCAGCGTCAACCCCAAGGCCACGGTCAAGGTGGTGTGGGTCAACAAGTGGTTCGATCCGGGCAAGGAGCGCGAAGCCGCCACCACGCTGATCGGCCAGGGCGTCGACATGCTGATGCAGAACACCGACTCCGCCGCCGTGGTGCAGACCGCGCAGGAAAAGGGCGTGCACGCCTTTGGCTGGGACAGCGACATGAGCAAGTTCGGCGACAAGGCCCACCTGGCCGCGTCGGTGATCTCGTGGGGCGTCTACTACAACAAGGTGGTGGAAGACGTGCTGAACAAGCAGTGGAAGAACGGCACCACGTGGTGGGGCCTGAAGGAAGGCATGATCGACCTGAAGGGCTTCAACGCGGACGTGCCGGCTGACGTCAAGGCGCTGGTCGAAGAGCGCAAGAAGGGCATCGCCGACGGCAGCGCGCCGATCTGGAAGGGTCCGATCAAGGACAACACTGGCAAGGAACAGCTGGCCAAGGACCAGGTGGCCGACGATGGCTTCCTGCACGGCGTGAAGTTCTATGTCGAAGGCGTGGAAGGCAAGATCCCGGGCTGATCGCCGGTGCTCCTGAGCCGCCCGAGCTTGCCTAAGCAAGGTGTTCTCCCTCTCCCATCAGCGGGAGAGGGTCGGGGAGAGCGGTGGTTTAGCTAGGAGCCACACCAAGCGGGGCCAACGGTTTTCACCCACCGCCCTCAGCCTTTGACGCTCCTGCCCTCTCCCCCGCCCCTCTCCCGCAAGCGGGAGAGGGGCGCAAACCGCCAGCCTTGGCTATACCCAAGGCATCTCCCTGCACCTCCGGAACTTGAAGCCGCCGATAACGGCCCAAGCTATCTGTGCATGCGCCAGTGACCGGCGCCCACAATGTGAAGGAGGCCTCTCATGTGGAAGCGATTTTCGGCCCTGTGGACGCTGGTTCGTAGCGACGGCCGCCTGTTCTGGTACGCGCTGCGCCATCCGGACGCGCCGGCCTGGCTCAAGCCCGCCGCCATCGGGCTCCTGCTCTACGCAATCTCGCCGATCGACCTGATCCCCGATGTGGTCGCGGGCCTGGGCATCGTCGATGACGTGGTGCTGATTCCGCTGGCGGTGCACCTGATCCTGAAGCGCCTGCCGCCGCATATCCTGCGCCAGGCGCAGACGCGCGCCACCGCCACCACGGTCCGGCCGCACTGACCGCATCGCTGAATGACAAAGCCCCGGCGCGGCACCTGCCGCCCCGGGGCTTTTGCTTGCCTGGCTGGTGCTCAGTTCGGCAGCAGGATGGTCGAGCCGGTGGTCTTGCGCGATTCCAGGTCGCGGTGCGCCTGCGCCACCTCGGACAGCGCGTAACGCTGGCGGATGTCGATCTTCACCTTGCCGGTGGCCACGGCGTCGAACAGGTCGGCCACCATCGGCTCCAGCAGCTCGCGATTCACCACGTAGGTCATCAGCGTCGGGCGCGTCAGCCGCAGCGACCCCTTGCTGCTCAGCACCGACAGATCGAACGGCGGCACCGGGCCCGAGGCATTGCCGAAGCTGACCATGGTGCCGCGCGGCGCCAGGCAGTCGAGCGAGCCCTCGAAAGTGTCCTTGCCGATCGAGTCATAGACCGCCGCCACACCCTTGCCGTTGGTGATTTCCTTGACGCGGTCCACGAAGGATTCGCGCGTGTAGACGATGGTATGGGCGCAGCCATTGGCGCGCGCAAGTTCGGCCTTCTCGTCGCTGCCCACGGTGCCGATCACGGTCACGCCGAGCGCCTTGAGCCACTGGCTGGCAATCAGGCCAACGCCGCCGGCGGCCGCATGCAGCAGCACCGTGTCGCCCGGCTGCACCTTGTAGCTGTCGCGGATCAGGTACTGCGCGGTCAGGCCCTGCAGCATCATCGCCGCGGCGGTGTCGAACGGGATCGCATCGGGCAGCCGCACCACGATATCGGCCGGCATCACGCGCACCTGCGCGTAGGCGCCGGTGGGACGGCCGGCGTAGGCCACGCGGTCGCCCACGGCGACGTGGCGCACGCCCTCGCCCACCGCTTCGACCACGCCGGCGCCTTCCATGCCCAGCCCGCCCGGCAGCGGCTGCTTGTACAGCCCGGTGCGGAAATAGACATCGATGTAGTTCAGGCCCACCGCCTCATGGCGCACGCGCACTTCGCCGGGGCCGGGATCGCCCACTTCGACATCGACCCACTGCATGACTTCGGGACCGCCGGTCTGCTCGATCCGGATGGCTTTGCTCATCTGTGTCGCTCCTCGTTATGGTGATGCATCGATGGGAATTCAGTTGCCGGCTTCAGCCTCGCGCGTCAGCCCGGCGATCAACAGCTCGGCAGTGGCCACGTTGGTCGCGCACGGCACGTTGTGCACGTCGCAGGCGCGCACCAGCGCGTTGATATCGGGTTCATGCGGCTGCGGCGTCATCGGGTCGCGCAGGAACACCACGGCGCGCACCAGGCCTTCTGCCAGTTGCGCGCCGATCTGCAGGTCGCCGCCCCACGGCCCCGACAGCATGCGCGTCACCTCCAGCCCGACCTCGTCGATCAGGCGCCCGCCGGTGGTGCCGGTGGCCAGCAGCTCGCACTGCGAAAGGAAGGCGCGGTGGCGCGTGGCGAAGGCGACGATATCGTCCTTCTTGTGGTCGTGGGCGATCAGCGCGATGCGGGGGCGAGTCATCAGGGGTTCCTTGTTGCGGGGTCGGTGAACGTCAGGAAACAGGAGAAAGCAGCGGAATCAGAAGGTGCCCGGGTAGGCGCCGCCATCGAGCAGGATGTTCTGCCCGGTGATGTAGCCGGCATGGCGGCTGCACAGGAAGGCGCAGGTAGCACCGAACTCGGCCGGCTCGCCGAAGCGGCGCGACGGGTTCGCCGCGGCGCGGCGTTGCGCCACCTCATCGACGCTCAGGCCAGCCTTCTTGGCCCCGCCTTCCATGGTCTTGAGCAGGCGGTCGGTGTTGAACGGACCCGGCAGCAGGTTGTTGATGGTCACGCCATGCTGCGCCACTTCGCGCGCCACGCCCGCGACAAAGCCGGTCAGGCCCGAGCGCGCGCCATTGGACAGGCCCAGCACATCGATCGGCGCCTTGACCGCGCCGCTGGTGATATTGATGATGCGGCCCCACTTGCGCGCGATCATGCCGTCGACGGTGGCCTTGATCAGCTCGATCGGGGTCAGCATGTTGGCGTCCAGTGCGGCCAGCCAGTCGCTGCGCTCCCAGTCGCGGAAGTTGCCCGGCGGCGGACCGCCGGCGTTGTTAACCAGGATGTCGAGGTCGCCCAGCTTGGCCACGGCGTCCAGCGCCGCCTTGCGGCCTTCGGGCGTGGTGATGTCGGTCGCCACCGCGATCACGCGGCGGCCATGGCGCGCGCGCAAGCCGGCAGCGGCCTTCTCCAGCGCCTCGGCGCCGCGCGCCACGATCACCACGTCAACACCCTCGGCCGCCAGCGCATCGGCGCAGGCAAAGCCCAGGCCCTTGCTGGCGCCGCATACCAGCGCATGCTTGCCGCGCAGTCCCAGATCCATGTCTTTCTCCTTTGTCTGTTGTCTTTGACGGGCCAGCTCGGCGGCCGGCCTGGAATCACGTTTTTCTTGCCGACAGCAAATACATGCCGCCCATCACCAGCGCGCTGCCGGCGAGCTGCACGCCGCTGACGGGTTCGCCCAGCAGCCAGAAGGCCAGGAACAGCGTCGACACCGGGCCGATCATGCCCGCCTGCGACGCCATCGGCGCGCCGATGCGCGACACCGCCACCATGGTCAGCGACACCGGCAGCACGGTACAGAACACCGCATTGACGAGTGACAGCCACATCACCGGCGCCGGCTGCGCCAGTTCCGACACCGGCCGGCCCAGCACCAGGTACTGGATCACGCAGCAGGCGGTCGAGACGCACATCGCATACGCCACCAGCCGCAGCGAGCCGATGCGCCGCACCAGCTCGCCGCTCAGGATCAGGTAGATACCATATGTCAAGGCGCTGCCCAGCACCAGCGCGCCGCCCAGCCACACCTGGCTGCCGCTGACGTCCAGGTCATGCGCGAATACCAGCACGATGCCGGCGTAGGCCAGCAGCAGCGACAGCCACTGGCGCATGGCGATCGGCCGGCGGAACACCAGCGCGGTGGCCAGCAGCACGAACGACGGCGTCAGGAACAGGATCAGCCGCTCCAGCCCGGCGGTGATGTATTGCAGCCCGATGAAATCGAGGAAGCTCGACAGGTAGTAGCCGATAAATCCGAGAAACACCACGCGGCCCCGATCCGCCCACGACAGCGGCGCCAGCCGGCGCGACTGCCACCAGCCGATCGCCATGAACAGCGGCACCGCGAACAGCATGCGCAGCGTGATCACCATCACCGCATCGACGTTGTAGCGGTACATCAGCTTGGCGACGATCGCCTTGGCGGAGAACAGCACCGCTCCGACGGCGGCGATGACAAGCCCCGAGCGCTGCGGCGACGGCAGCGCGGCAGGTGCGGCGAGAGACTTCTGGGAGGCTGGCACGGGGAATACAGGGGGAAAGCGGGCGGGCACGTCGGCCCCGCGAAACGACCCGACGATTGTATTCGAAAAGACGCAATGGCATCGGCCATCGCCGCGGCGGCCCCGGCCACCTTCCCGGCCCCTTCCTCGGTATACTCTGAGTCACCTTACCCACTGCACCAGGTTCGTGCCCCAGCCCTCCGACACGCCTTCCGGCAAGACCGCCGCCGACTACGATTTCACCGAGCAGGTGGGCCACCTGCTGCGGCGCGCCTACCAGCGCCATGTGGCGATCTTCCAGCAGACCATCCCGGATTCGCAGCTGACCGCGGCGCAGTTCGTGGTGCTGTGCGCGGTCAGGGACCGCCAGCCGTGTTCGATGAACGAGGTGGTGCGCGCCACCGCCATCGACCAGGCCACGGTGCGGGGCATCATCGACCGGCTGAAGTCGCGCGAGCTGATTGCGGTGTCGCACGATCCCAATGACCGGCGCAAGGTGGTGGTAACGGTCACGCCCGCCGGGCTGGCACTGATCGATGAGACCGTGCCGTTTGCGAAGGAGATCTCGGAGCAGACCTTCGGCGGCCTGAACCCGGCCGAGCGCGTGGCGGTGACCTACCTGCTGCGCAAGATGAGTGAGATTGACGAGGGGAATGGCGGCGCCTGAGCAGGCGCCGCTTTGAGTTTGGGGGCCTCAGCGGGCCTGCAACCCCGCCAGCACCGTCTCCGGCGCGAAAGGCGGCCGGCGCAGCCGCACCCCCAGCGCATCGAACAAGGCATTGGCGATCGCCGGCGCACCCGGCAGCGAGGCCGATTCGCCGGCGCCCAGCGGCGGCTCCGACTGCCGCGGCATCAGCACCACTTCAATCGGCGGGACTTCCGGGAAGGTCAGCAGCGGATAGCTGCCCCATTCGCGGCTGGCGACACCCTCCGCATCGAAGCGCACCTGCTCCTTCAGCACCCGGCTGAGCGTCTGCACCACGTTGCCGTGGATCTGATGGCGCACGCCGTCGGGGTTGACCATCATGCCCGTGTCCTGCCCGACCACCACCTTTTCGATGGTGATGCGGCCGCTGCCGGCATCCACCGCCAGGTCCACCACCCAGGCAGACCACGCTGCGCCGAACCCCGGGAAACGGCTGTGGATATAGCGGGCATAGGCCACGCCCCGGCCGCGCAGCCGGCCTTCGGCATCCGCGATACCCCGCGATCCGGCCACGCCCCGCTGCCAGCCAGCCGCTTCGGCCACGGCGCGCAGCAAAGCCGCGGCACGTTCATCCGGCAGGTGCCGCAGCCGGAAATCCACGGGATCGGCACCCGCCTCTGCTGCCAGCTCATCGATCACGCACTCATGCGCAAACGCATTGGGCAGCGCCGACACGCCACGCAGCCAGGACGCGCGCACGATCGCGGGCGTGTCGTCGCAACCGATGCGGCGCGCGCCATACGCGTACGGTGGCACGGCGGTGCGATCGCCCATCTCCAGCGTGCGCGGCGCGTTGGGCACGGCACCGGTCAGCACCAGCGCCAGCGTGGGCGCATCGTTGGACGGATAGCGGCTGGTGAAGTCATAGCCAAGCAGCGCGCCGTCCGGCCCCAGCGTGGCGCTGACGTCCATCAGCTGGGCCGCGCCCTTGGGCTCCCACAGGTGTTCCTGCTCGCGCGAGAGCTGCACGCGCACGGGCCGCCCGACCGCGCGCGACAGCAGTGCCGCGTCGGCGCCTACATCGTCGGCGCAGTTGCGCCCGTAGCAGCCGGCAGCCTCCAAGCGCACGATCTCGATGCGGTCTTCGCCGAGCCCGCACAACTTTGCCAGATCGATGCGCAGCACATGCGGGTTCTGCGTGCCGGACCAGACTGTCAGGCCATCGTCATGCCAGTCGGCCACGGCGCATGACGGGCCGATCGAGCCATGCATCTGGTACGGCCAGACGAAGCGCCGCTGCAATGCCATGCCGGCGCCGTTTGCCGGCAGTTCGCCGTCGGCCTGCAACTCGCGCCGCGTGGCCGGGTTGGCGCGCAGCGCGGGCTCCGGATCGTCCAGCGCCGGCAGTGGCGGGATGGGTTTCCAGCGCACGCGCAGCCGGCGCGCGGCCTGCACCGCGTATTCCTCGCGCTCGGCCACCACGCCGACAAAGTCGCCCTGCACCACCACATCGACCACGCCCGGCACGTCGCGCACGGAGTCGCGATCGACTTCCAGCAGGCTGTTGCCGACAAAGTGGCCGCTGTCGCGCCCCGCATACGGCGGTCGCACCACGCGGCCATGCAGCATGCCGGGCACGCGCACGTCGTGGACAAAGGTCAGTGCGCCGCGCACCTTGCCGGGAATATCGACGCGGCCCGCGGCACGGCCGACGATGCGGTAGGACTCGACCGGCTTGGTCGGTATGTCGTCGGCCAGCGGCAGTTCCAGGTGCTCGCCGGCAAGCAGCGCGCCATAGCCGACGCTGGCCTGCGTGCCGGGAACCCGGAAGACGCCGTCCTCTGCCTCCAGCCCGCCGGCTTCCACGCCGAGGTGCTGCGCGGCACGCGCCTGCAGCCACGCACGCGCCTGGGCGGCGGCGCGGCGCAACGGCAGCGCCGAGATCTGGATCGATGCGCTGGCAATGGTGGGGCCCTGGTTGGGGGTGGCTTCGGTATGGCCAAGCACCATGCGTACGCGTTCGAGCGGCACGTCGAGTTCTTCCGCCACGATCTGCGCCAGTGCCGTGCGGATGCCGGTGCCCAGGTCGACGTGGCCGTTGAAGGCCAGCACCTCGCCGCTGTCGCGCAAGGCAATGAAGATGTCCGGCAGTGCCGGCACGTAGTCCGACGCCGCGCCGGGCTGGCCGGGCGCGGGCCGTGCCGCCGCCTGCGGGGCGCGCGTCACCAGCAGCACGCCGGTGGCCTGCAGCAGCGCCAGCCGCAGCGTGCGCGGCGTGTCGGCGTCGGCCTGTGCCGCGGCTTGCAGATTGGTTGCCGTCATCGTTCTGCCATCTCCTTCACCGGCTGCGCCCCGGGGCGCCCGTTATACTGCAAGCCAACAGTGGAATAGCCCAAGCATCGACCATGACGATCACGACCGCGCCCAAGCCAACCGCAAAGCGGGCGCCAGCCGGCACGCGGGCCAGGCAAGCGCAGGACAGCCGCGACCGCATCCTGAAGGCTGCGATCAAGGTCTTCGCCCAGCGCGGCTACGACGGGGGCCGCATCGAACGCATCTCGTCGCTGGCCAAGACCTACGACCGGATGATCTATTACTACTTCGGCAGCAAGGAAAAGCTGTTTGTCGAAGTGCTCGAGACCATCTACCTGCAGCTCAATGAAGCCGAGCAGCAGCTGGAACATGAGCTCGACGCCGCCGACCCCGTGCGTGCGCTGTCGCAACTGATCGATTTCATCTGGCAGTACTACCTGGATCATCCGGAGTTCGTCGCCATCCTGACCAGCGAGAACATGAGCCAGGGCAAGCACGCGAAGAAGTCGGTGCGGCTGCGCGAGATCTCCAGCTACGCGCTGTCGGTGCTCGACGGCATCCTCGCGCGCGGCAAGGCCGCGGGGCTGTTCCGGCCGGACGCGGCCGCACGCGATGTCTATATGGTGATCGCTTCGCTTGGCTACTTCTACAACTCCAACCATCATACGCTCAGCGCCTTCCTGGGCGAACCCATGATGAGCCCGCCGGCGCTGGCGCACTGGCGCGATGTGATCCAGCAGACGGTGCTGCGCGCCGTGGCCGTGCCCGGCGCTGTGCCGGATGCGGATGTGGCGCCGCCGGCCGCGCCGCGCAAGACGGCCCGCGGCCGGCGCGCGGCGGCAGGCTGACGCCAGGCCCGGCCGCATCGCCACGCCTCAGGCGGCGGCGCGCACGCCGGCAACCTGCGCCAGCGCCTCGTCGCGCGTCAGCACGGTGGCGTACTTCTGCGCCATGTCGAACAGGTTGGCGTCATGCGGGCCCAGCGCGCGGTCGCCCACGCAATCCGACACCACCAGCGGGCGGAAGCCCAGCGACATCGCGTCGACCACGCTGGCGCGCACGCAGCCGCTGGTGACGCAACCCGCCACCAGCAGCGTCTGCACGCCACGCTGCGTCAGCCACGCCGCCAGCGAGGTGCCGAAGAACGCTGACGGCACCGTCTTGCGCACCACCAGTTCGCCCGGCGCTGGCGCCAGCTCCGGCACGATCTTGCTGTTGTGGCCATCCTCCTTCAGCGTCAGCATGCCCGGCACCTTCAGCGTGAAGATATTGTGATCGCTGTCGTCGTCGGCAAACACGATGCGGCTGTGCGCCACCGGCCAGCCCTGCTCGCGCGCGGTGCGCAGCAGCGGCTGCGTGTTGCGGATCGCCTCGGGGATATTGCCGCCGCCAAACACCGCCGGATCGGCGAAGCCGTTGACGAAGTCGATGATCAGCAGGCCGTACGGCGCTCTCAGTTCCATGGCTGCGCCAAAGCCCTGGCGTTGGTAAGTCTGCACGGCGTCATCCATGGCGCGCGTCCTTGTAGAGAGAAGCGGCCGGCGCGTGGTGGCCGTCCATCACCTTGCCGCGCACCACCACGGGCTCGCCATCCAGACTGACGGTGCAGTGGCGCACCGGGATGTCGATATGGCAGGCGGTGGTGCGGCTGCCGCCGGCTTCGTTGTTGGGGCCGAACGAGCACAGGAAGTTGCCCTCGTAGGCGCGCGCGTCCATGCCGATGGTGGCCTCACGGTCATACATCGCCAGCGCCGACCAGCTGGCGCGCGGCTGCAGCCCCCAGCCGATATGGGACATGGCATAGGCTTCGGGGTCGTTGAACGAGGCCATGTAGTCGGCCAGCAACTCCGCGTCCACGCCGCCTTCGATGCGGCGCACGTAGCCGGCTTCGACCGTAATGCGGATCGGCGCCTGGAGATAGGACTTCATCGGCAGCAGGATGTCGCCGCGGTCCAGCACGATGGTGCCGTTGGTGCCGCCCTCGTCCGGCCAGGTCAGCACGAAGCCGCTCGGCCAGTGGTCCCAGCGGCCGGGCTCGTCGACAAAGCCGTACTCGCTGATCGCCGGGAACTCGCCCAGGCGGCAGCGCAGGTCCATGCCGGCGTCGGACACGATATGCATCTCGCGCGCCTTGCCCAGCCGCGCGGCCGCGGCCTTGACGCGGGCGCGGTCGGCTTCGGTCGGCACCAGCCGCGCCAGCACTTCGGGCGGCTCCACAGCCAGCAGGATCCTGGTGCCTTGCGCCAGGATCTCGTGCTGCTCGGGCGAGAACAGCAGCGTCATCAGGTCCAGCACCAGGTCGCTGGCCTTGAGTGCGGCAATGGCGGCCGGGTTGCCGGTCAGCGGCGTGGTCCCCAGATAGGCCAGCGCGTCGCGGCTGAGCGCCTTTTCGCCATTGACCGGCGGCAAGTCGAGCCGGTTGACGATGGCGCCCATCGATGCCGCCGCCACCATCGCGGTGCGCAGCGTCTGCGGATGCGTGGCGGCGCCGGTCAGCACGGTGACGGTCTGCCCCGGCTCAAGCTTCGACAGCGTCAGCACCTGCTTCCACGCCGCGGTCAGGTCGTAATCGCTTACGGGCATGTTCGCTCCTCGTTTAGTTCAGCGCCGCACCCAGGAAGTCGCCAAAGGCGCGGTAGAAGCCGGCCTCGTCGTCCCACGGGATCATGTGGCCGGCGTTGGCGACATGCACAAGCAGCAGTGCGGGCAGCAGCTTGCGCATCTCTTGCACGTCTTCCTCGCGGATCACGTCGCCACGGCCCGCGGTCATCAGCAGGACCGGCACGGCGACGTGCGGCAGGTCGGCGTGGATATCGTCCTCATGAAAGCCATTGAAGCTGGCCAGGATCGCGCGCTCGTCGCAGGTATGCAGCCATTGCGCGCGCAGGCGCAACTGGTCCTCGGTCCAAGTCGGGCAGAAGCGGCGCATGCCTTCCACGTCGATGCCCTGCTGCGCCAGCCGGATCGAATCGATGTACCACGGCAGTTGCGACGGGTACGGGCGGCGGCCCGGCCCCGACACCGGCGGATCGACCAGCACCAGGTGCGTCAGGCCCGCCGGCTTGCTGCCCGCGGCGCGGATGCCGATGCGCGCGCCCATCGAATGGCCGACGATGGCGTAGCGCTGCAAGCCAAGCGCTTGCGCAAACGCGATCACATCGGCAGCCTGCGCATCGAGGCTGTAGTCCAACTCAGCGCCGGCCTGCGACAGGCCCCGGCCGCGCACGTCGAGCACATAGGTATCGAACTGCTGCCCGAATTGCTCGCCGACAAAGCCCCAGGTCACCGCCGGGCTGGTGATGCCCGGCACGATGATGACGGCATCGCGCTGCGCACGCGCACCGCCCTGCCCGCCATAGCGCAGGTAGTGCTGGCGGATGCCGTTGGCGTTCACGTTGGCGCCGTAGAGAAAGGTGCTGTCTGCCATGGCCGCCCCCTTCAGTACGCGCCCGACAGCAGCGCGCCGGCGCCCGGCACCACCGGCTCCAGCCCGAGCCGCTTCAGCAGCGCATAGGTGGTGGCGACGGCGGCGGTGACCACCGGCTTGCCGGTCATCGCCTCGACCTTGGCCACGGCTGGCAGCGACGGCATCTGCACGCACGCCGACAGCACGATGACATCGGCGTCGGCCGTATTCATCTGCGCGACGATCTCCGGCAGCCGTGCCGGGTCGTGGCGCCCCACCTCAAGGTTGTCGGGGATTTCCAGCGCGCGGTAGTCGACCACCTCATAGCCTTCATTGCGGATGTAGTCGACCACCAGCTCGGTCAGCGGCTTCATATAGGGCGCCACCACGGCGATGCGCTTCGCGCCCATCACCTTGAGCGCATCGACCAGCGCGCCGGCGCTGGTGATCACCGGCGCGTCGCCGCCGTTCTCGGCGGTATGCGCCTGCAGGCGCTGCTCGGACACCCGGTGGTAGCCGTGGCCCATGGCCATGATGGCCACCAGGCAGGCATAGCCGAGCACGTCGACGCGGGCGTCGCTCAGTTCCACCGCGCAGCGGTCGGATTCGGCATCCATGGCCGCCAGTTCCTCCTTGACCACCTTCTTCATCCGCATCCGGCTTGAGTGGAAGGTGAAGCGTTCCGGGCGCACCAGCTGGCGCGCTGCCAGCATCGCCGGGATCTCGGTTTCCATGGTGGTGTTGGAGCTCGGCACGATCTGGCCGATTCGGAAGACTTTCTGCACTGTCGACTCCGTCATCTGTTTGTCTGTCTACCCGCCTGCCTCGGCCTGGCGGCCCTGCATGCTGTGATTGATTGTAGTGTACACACTTTATCTAAGCAAACAGAATCTGCGCGCCCGCGAATTCACTCGTTCAGTGCATACTTAACTAATCAATCCCTGTATTTGCGCATCAATTCACCGATATAACGCGATGCGTGAGCGTCATCACATTTCCGTAAGGGTTTTCCATAGGTTCATAATTTTCTTCTTTTACTTTGATGTTTTGAGTGTGTACACTCGTTTTCAACGGTCGGCCGAGTGGCCGCCCCAGCCCCCATCGACCTTGTGTCATTGCCAGGAGAAAGAACGTGCAAGGCAAACCGCGAATCGCAGTTGTCGGCGCCGGACTCGGAGGAACGGCCGCGGCCGCCCTGCTGCAGCGAGCCGGCTTCCAAGTCAGGCTGTATGAACAGGCACCGGCGTTCTCGCGCCTGGGCGCGGGCATCCATGTGGGGCCCAACGTGACGAAGATCATGCGGCGCATCGGCATCGAGGACGCGCTCAACGACATGGGCTGCCACCCCGACTACTGGTACAGCCGCGACGGCCTGACCGGCGAGGTGATCGCGCAGATCCCGCTGGGCGACTACGCAGAGCGCCACTACGGTGCCAGCTACCTGACCGTGCACCGCGGCGACTTCCACAAGCTGCTGACCGACGCCGTGGCGCCCGACACGCTGTTCTTCAACAAGAAGCTGGAAAGCGTCACCGACCAGGGCGACGTGGTGCAGTTGCGCTTCACCGACGGCACGGTCGAAGAGGCCGACATCGTGATCGGCGCGGACGGTGTCAACTCGCGCATCCGCGAGACGCTGCTGGGCGCCGAGCCGCCCAAGTACACGGGCTACGTGGCACACCGCGCGGTGTTCCCGATCGCGCGCGTCAAGGGCTTCACGCATGAGCGCTGCACCAAGTGGTGGACCGACGACCGCCACATGATGGTCTACTTCGATACCAGCAAGCTCGACGAGATCTACTACGTCACCGGCGTGCCCGAGCCCGAGTGGGACATGAGCAAGAGCTGGGTGCCGAGCAGCATCGAGGAAATGCGCGCCGCGTTCGACGGCTGGCATGAGGGCGTGCAGTCGCTGATCGAAGGCACCGTTGAAGTGACCAAGTGGCCGCTGCTGGAGCGCGACCCGCTGCCGCTGTGGAGCCGGGGCCGCCTGGTGCTGCTCGGCGACGCCTGCCACCCGATGAAGCCGCACATGGCACAAGGCGCCGCGATGGCGATCGAGGATGCGGCCATGCTCACGCGCTGCTTCACCGAGACCGGCGTGGACGACTTCGCCTCGGCATTCGCGCTGTATGAAGCGAACCGCAACGAGCGCGCAAGCAAGGTCCAGCTGGTCTCGCACAACAACACCTGGCTGCGCGGCAACGAGAACCCCGACTGGTGTTTCGGCTACGATGTCTTCAACGTGCCGCTGGTGTCGGCCGGGACCGGGACGCTGTCCGCAGCGGCCTGACGCCTGACCAACCCTGCCCGCCGCAGCCCCTCATCGAAGGGGCGCGGCGCAGCGATGCGTGATGTTCAAACCGCCCCCAGCCCCCGATGAACACGCCCCGCCCCCTGACATTGCAAGTCAACTACGCCGAGCACACGCTGAGCGTGGCCCCTGACACGCCGCTGCTCTACATCCTGCGCAACGACCTGTGCTGCAACGGGCCCAAGTATGGCTGCGGTCTGGGCCAGTGCGGCGCCTGCACGGTGCTGGTGGACGGCATGCCCGCACGCGCCTGCGTGCTGCCGGTCAGGGCCGTGGTCGGGCACGCCGTCACCACGCTGGAGGGACTGGGCACCGACGCGCAGCCCGACCCTGTGCAGCAAGCATTTATCGATGAGCAGGCCGCGCAATGCGGCTATTGCCTGAATGGCATGATCATGACCGCCAAGGCGCTGCTCGCGCAGAACCCCGATCCCGACGAGGCCCAGATCCGCGAGGCGCTGCGCTTCAACCTGTGCCGCTGCGGCACCCACGTGGAAATCGTGCGCGCGGTGCAACGGGCCGCGGTGCTGCAACGGCAGGCGGCCGAGGGGTCGGCATCGTGAACGAAGGGCTCGTGCCACAGGCCACCCCGACCGCGGTCGCGGGCAGCATGCCGCCGCCCGCCGCCGACTGCCTGGTTGCCCGGGTGCTGACACCGCCTGGCCTGCGCTGGATCGACGGCAAGCCGCTGACGGCGCGCCTGCTGGGCGCGGAGCGCGAGGCAGCGCTGGCGCTGCCGGGCGTGCGCGCGGTCGTCATCCGCAACAATTTCGCCGGCATGGCAACGGCTTCCGGCGCACAGGCCACCAACGCAACCCATGCGCTGCAGGCACGATGGTCCGCCCCGCCCCGCGCGGACGACGCGCCGGTAGCGCGCCTCACGCTGGCCCAGCGCGGCAATGCCGATGCGGTGCTGGCCGGCGCCGATGCGCGCCACACGCAGCACTACCAGTGGCCCCTGGCCGGCACCCACGCTGAGGCGTATTGCACGGCCGTCGCCGACTGGCGCGACGGCAAGCTGACCGTGTGGCTGCCAAGCACGCGCCCTGGCGCGCTGCGCGCCGAGCTTGCCGCGTTGCTGGGCATCGCGCCGCAACAGGTGGTGCTGGCCTGCTGGCAATCGCCCGACGACCGCGCGGACCCCGCGCTGCTCGCGCCGCACGCCGCCGCCGACGCGGCGCTGCTGGCCCACGCCGCCGGACTGCCCGTGATGCGTCGGCTGTGTGCGGCCGATGTAGGCCTTGCCGATGCCGTGCTCGATGTGCGCGTCGACACCGCGCTGGCCGGCACCGCCGTCGAAGCCTACGCCGCAACACTGGCGGGCACCGCAGCCCCGGCCGTGCCGCTGGCGCTGTGGCTGACGCATACGGCATCGCCCGTGGCGGACAGCATCGCTGCCGGCCACGCAGGCGACACCGCCATGCCGCCCTATCGCATCCCGCATGTCGACCTGGTCTCGACAGGCAGCGCCGCCGCGTCCGATGCGGCGCCACTGGCGGCAGCCCGGGCCCAGGTGTTCGCCCGGGAATCCCATCTCGACGAGCTTGCCGCCGACTCCGGCACCGACCCGGTCGCGCTGCGGATGGCGCATCTCGACGATGCGCGCGGCACAGCCCTGGTACGCCAAGTGTCCGAGCGTGCCGGCTGGACGTCGGCCGCGCCCCGCGCCAACACAGCGGCCGGCAACGTGCAGCGCGGCCGCGGCTTTGCCTATGCCAACACCGTCGATCACGAAGCCGGGCAGACCTGGTCGGCATGGGTGGCCGAGGTCGAGGTCGACGGCACCACCGGCGAGCTGGCGGTCACGCGCGTGACGGTGGGGCATGACAGTGAATCGCTGCCGCGCGCACAAGCCGCGCCGTCCGCGCGCTCGCTGGAGCAGGCCGTGGCCGATGCCGCCCTGCAGCTGACGTCGGCCACGCCCGCCTTCGACACCTGGCCGGCCGAAGCGCCACCTGCCAGCCAGACGCTGCCAGCCGTGCCGGGCAGCACCCTGCCGGAAATCCGCCTGGCCGGCACGCTCGCCACGCATGACGCGCTGGCTGCCAGCCCGACCGACACCATGCCCGCCGCCGCGGCCGTGGCCAATGCCATCTACGACGCCACCGGCGTGCGCCTGCGCGCGCCGCCCTTCAGCGCCGATCGCATCCGCCTGGCGCTGGCCGAGGCCAGGCCCGGCAACCAGCGCAGCAAGCGCGGCTGGATCGCCGCTGCCGCCGCAGCCGCTGCCGGCGTGTGCGCCACGCTGCTGCCCTGGCGCGCGCCGATCGCACCGGTGGCGCCGCCCGAGGCCGGCTTCTATTCCGCCGCCACGCTCGAACGCGGCCGGCTGGTGGCCGCCGCGGGAGACTGTGCGGTCTGCCATACCGCGCCGGGCGGCGTGAAGAACGCCGGCGGCCTGCCGCTGGAGACGCCCTTCGGTACGGTCTACAGCACCAATATCACCCCGGACGTGCAGACCGGCATCGGCAACTGGTCCTTCGCCGCGTTCGAGCGCGCCATGCGCGAGGGCATCCACCGCGACGGACGGCGCCTGTATCCCGCGTTCCCATACACCGCATTCGCGAAGATCAGCGATGGCGACATGCAGGCGCTATACGGGTACCTGATGTCGGCAGAGCCGGTGAAATCCGAAGTCCCGCAGACGCAGCTTGCGTTCCCCTTCAACGTGCGCCCGCTGCTGGCCGGCTGGAACCTGCTGTTCCATCGCAACGAGCGCTTCACGCCGGACCCGTCGCGCTCCGCGCAATGGAATCGCGGCGCGTACCTGGCCGAAGGACTGGGCCACTGCAGCGCCTGCCATTCGCCGCGCAACGCGCTCGGTGCCGAGCAAGGCGGCCGCCAGTACCTGACCGGCGGCAGCGCCGAAGGCTGGGAAGCGCCACCGCTGAGCGCACTGTCGCACGCACCGCTGCCCTGGACCGAAGCAGCGCTGTTCACCTACCTGCGCGGCGGCTATGCGCCGCACCATGGCGCCGCGGCCGGACCGATGGCACCGGTGGTCGAAGAACTGGCGCAACTGCCTGAGTCCGACGTGCGCGCGATCGCGCACTACGTGGCCTCGTTCGGCACGCCACCGCCCTCGCCTACCGTACTGGCCGCACAGGCCGCGCAGATCGAGCAGCGCAGCGCGCAGGCCGCGCGCACCCTGGGCGGTCCCGGCGAACGCCTGTACCAAAGCGCATGTGCGGTCTGCCACCAGTCGGACCAGGGCATCGCCCAGTTCGGCGTCAAGCCTTCGCTGGCGCTCAATACGAACCTGCACAGCAAGCTGCCGGACAACGTGATCCAGGTGCTGCTGCAAGGCATGCCGGCACCGCCCAACAGCGAACTGGGTGCGATGCCGGCCTATGCCGACACCCTCGACGACCAGCAGATCACGCAGCTGGCGCAGTACCTGCGCGCGCGCTTTGCGCCCGACAAACCCGCATGGCAGGACCTGGAGAACACCGTCGCGCGCCTGCGCGCGATGCCTGCCCACTAGGACCAACGCAGACGCCGCGGGGCCGGCTCGCCGCGCCTTCCGCATCCACGCTGACCGCACCTACGCCGTGCCTGGCAAGGCGCTTCGCCACCGGGCAGGGAGACGTGCATTCCCGCGCCGGCGCCATGCGCGCCACGCGCGGGAAAACCCCGAGGAGGGAAAACGCAATTCGGCCTTGCCCGCCAATTTCATGTAGCTTACGCTGAACGATCATGTAGTGCGCACTACATGAGTGCCGCTAGGCCCGCAGCGGTGCCTCCCCGCACAAGGACGGCGCGCCGCAAGCGGCAGACGAGACAACAAAACTAAAAGATTGGCCCTTTACATCACCGGAAGCGCTGGCCCGGGGCTTGCATAGTTCCCCGCAGCGCCGACCGGGAGGCCGGGCCTGGACCAACCAAGGGTAGACAACAAGGAGTGACTATGTCGTATCAGAACCAAGCAGGTGTTGCGAGCGTGCTACCGGGTTAGTTCCAGCCTCGCCAATTGGAGTACTCACCACGTTTCGTTGCAATTTGGTGCGGTTGTCCCGGTGTGATCATCACGCATTAGTCAGTACCGTCTGGCCCTGCTTCGATAAACGTGTGCGTCCGAGTTCAAGAACCAGCCTATAAAGACAGGTAGACAACATGTCGTCATCAATTTCATCCATGGCAACCACGACCATCCCGGAAGTCACGCTAGGCTCGGCCCCACAGCCCAGCGCGCGGGGAGCATCGCCTCAAACCATCACGATCGAGCAAGGCATCCGCGCGGCCGGCGTCGGCCGGTTCCAGTATCGGCTCTTTGTCATCTTCGGCCTGGTCTGGCTGGCTGACGCGATGCAGGTGCTGTCGATCGGCTTCACCGCGCCGTCGATTGCGGCGACCTTCGGCATTCCCGTACCGACCGCTCTGCAGACCGGGACGATGTTCTTTGTCGGCATGCTGATCGGCGCATTCGTGTTCGGCCGACTGGCTGACAGGATCGGCCGCCGGCCCGTGCTGATGATGGCGGTGGTCATCGACGCCATCTGCGGTGTCGCTTCCGCTTTCGCACCGGACTTCCAGTGGCTGCTGCTGCTGCGCTTCCTGACCGGCATCGGCGTGGGCGGCACGCTGCCCGTGGACTACACCATGATGGCCGAGTTCCTGCCCTCGGACCGGCGCGGTCGCTGGCTGGTGCTGCTGGAGTCGTTCTGGGCCGTCGGCACGATCCTGCTCGCCATTCTTGCGCTGATCGCCGTGTCGCGAGGCGATGATGCCTGGCGGCTGATCTTCCTCGTCACGGGCATCCCCGCCCTGGTCGGCGTGGTCTTCCGGTTCTTTGTTCCCGAGTCTCCGCTCTACCTGAATAAATCGGGACGCTCGGCCGAGGCACGCGCGGTGCTGCAGCGTGTCGCCACCGCCAATCGCGTGTCCGTGGAAATCGGCAACCTGGAGCCGCAGCCGATGGAGCGCAAGTCGGTCTTTGCGCTGTTCGCGCGCGGATGCCGGCGCCGCACCATCTGCCTGCTTGCCGCCTGGGCGCTGATCTCGATCGCCTACTACGGCGTCTTCGTCTATCTGCCGGTCAAGCTGGCGGGCCAGGGCTTTGGCTTCATGCGTGGCCAGGTCTTCCTGATTGTGCTCGCGCTGGTGCAGCTTCCCGGGTTCGCGCTGGCCGCGCACGGCGTCGAGCGCTGGGGCCGCAAGCCGACGCTGATCGGCTTCCTGCTGCTCAGCGCGGCAGGTTGCATGCTCTATAGCCTGGGCCAGTCCACCGCGCTTATCGTCGGCTCGACCCTGCTGATGAGCTTCTCGCTCCTCGGTACCTGGGGCGCGCTCTACGCCTTCACGCCCGAGGTGTACCCGACCGACCTGCGCGCCAGCGGGATGGGCACTGCCGGCGCGATGGCGCGCTTTGGCGGCCTGTTTGCGCCTTCGATCATTGCACCGATCATGGCCAGCCAGTTCACCCTTGCCCTGGCGCTGCTTTCGTCATTTCTTGCCGTGGCGGCAATCGCCATCTACATGGTGGATATCGAGTCGAAGAATCGCGCGCTTGACTAGCGCAAGGCACCGCCGGCCGCTCCCGGCAGTTCAGGGAGCCCGCCGGCGGCTGGCGTGGGCGGGTCTCGAAAGCGAAGCCACGGGCAGGGCGGCCCGCTTCCATTACAATCCGGCTGCAACGGCGCGGCGCGCTGGTCCATCCGATCTCGCCGCCCGCTTCACCTGCTTGTCCCTACCCCGCCGAGCCCTCGCCGCCAGCCATGAAACAAGATCCGCGCTTTCCCAACCTGTTCATCCTCGACCACCCGCTGATCCAGCACAAGCTTTCGCACATGCGCGACAAGGAAACGTCGACGCGCACCTTCCGCGAACTGCTGCGCGAGATCACGCTGCTGATGGGCTACGAGATCACCCGCAACCTGCCCTTGACCACACGCCGCATCGAAACGCCGCTGGTAGAGCTGGAGGCGCCGGTGATCGCCGGCAAGAAGCTGACCATCGTGCCGGTGCTGCGCGCGGGCGTGGGCATGAGCGACGGCCTGGTCGAGCTGATCCCGTCGGCGCGCATCGGCCACATCGGCGTGTACCGCGACGAGCAGCACCGCCCGGTGGAATACCTGGTGCGTCTGCCTGACCTGGAAGACCGCAGCTTCATCCTGTGCGACCCGATGGTGGCCACGGGCTACTCCGCCGCGCACGCGGTGGAGGTGCTCAAGCGCCGCGGGGTCAAGGACGAGGCCATCACCTTCGTTGCGCTGGTGGCGGCCCCGGAGGGCGTGGAAGTGTTCCAGAAGGCGCATCCAGGGGTGAAGCTGTTCGTCGCCTCGCTGGACAGCCACCTGGACGGCGATGCCTATATCGTGCCGGGCCTGGGCGATGCGGGCGACCGCCTGTTCGGCACCAAGAACTGAGTGGTGCGGCGGCGGGCTGGCTTGCGCTTGACCGGCCTCAATAGTCCGCGCCACAGGGCTCCCTACACTGGCGGCAAGCGCCGGCGAGACCTCGCCGGCCGCCATCGCCAACGCAAAGGGAGCCAAGCATGGAAGCCTTCAAGATCCTGTTCAGTACCAGCACCGGCCTGATGAGCCTGGGCGTGATCGTCTTCATCATCGGCATGGGGTGGTTCTTTGCGCGGATGTTCGCGCGCAAGATGCGCGAGGACGCGGCAGCGGCCAAGGCGCAGCAACAGGCGCAGCGCCACTAAGGAAAAGGGCCGCATCGCGCGGCCCTTTCCGTCATTCCGTCAGTCCGTCTTTACTTCTTCTTACCCAGCAGGCTGCCCAGCACACCGCGGATCAGTTCGCGGCCGACCTGCGACCCCACCGTGCGCGCGGCCGACTTGGCCATCGACTCCAGGATCGAATCGCCGCGGCCGGTCTTGCCGGTGCCCTTGGTCAGCGTGCCGAAGATCTCGCCGGCCGTACCGAGCCAGCCGCTGTCCTGCTCACCAGCGGGCTGCCCCGCCGGCGCGCCGCCAGCGCCCTTGCCGTTGCCATTGCCGGCCGTCGCCACGCTGCCGCGCAGCTTTTCATAGGCGGATTCGCGGTCCACGGTCTTCTCGTAGGTGCCCGCCACCAGCGAACTGGCGATCAGCTGCTTGCGCTCTTCCTCCGTCGCCGGGCCGATGCGGCTGCCCGGTGCCAGCACCCAGGCACGCTCGGTCACGCAGGGCGTGCCCTTGGCGTCCAGGAACGACACCAGCGCTTCGCCCACGCCCAGTTCGCTGATCGCGGTTTCCAGGTCCAGCCTGGGATTGGCGCGCATGGTGGTGGCAGCCACCTTGACCGCCTTCTGGTCGCGCGGGGTAAAGGCGCGCAGCGCATGCTGCACGCGGTTGCCCAGCTGGCCCAGCACGGTGTCGGGGATATCGATCGGGTTCTGCGTGACGAAGTACACGCCCACGCCCTTGGAGCGCACCAGCCGCACCACCTGCTCGATCTTGTCGAGCAGCGCCTTGGGCGCATCGTTGAACAGCAGGTGGGCCTCGTCGAAGAAGAACACCAGCTTGGGCTTGTCCAGGTCGCCGGCCTCGGGCAGCTTCTCGAACAGCTCGGACAGCATCCACAGCAGGAAAGTGGCGTACAGGCGCGGCGCGTTCATCAGCTTGTCGGCGGCCAGGATATTGACCACGCCCTGGCCCTTCTCGGTCTGGATGAAGTCTTCCAGGTTCAGCATCGGCTCGCCGAAGAAGACATCCCCGCCCTGCGATTCCAGCGCGATCAGCCCGCGCTGGATGGCGCCGATCGAGGCGGCCGAGATATTGCCGTACTCGGTGGTGAACTGGCCGGCGTTGTCGCCGACGTACTGCAGCATGGCGCGCAGGTCCTTGGCGTCGAGCAGCAACAGGCCGTTGGCGTCGGCAATGCGGAACACCAGGTTCAGCACGCCCTGCTGGGTGTCGTTCAGCTCCAGCATGCGCGACAGCAGCAGCGGGCCCATATGCGAGACCGTGGCGCGCACCGGATGGCCCTTCTCACCGAACACGTCCCACAGCGTGGTCGGGCACGCGCCCCATGCCGGCTCCGGCAGGTTCAGGTCGGCCAGGCGCTGCTTGAGCTTGTCGGACGGCTGGCCGGCCTGCGAGATGCCGGTCAGGTCACCTTTGACGTCCGCCATGAAGACCGGCACGCCCAGGCGCGAGAAGCCCTGCGCCAGCGTCTGCAGCGTGACGGTCTTGCCGGTGCCGGTGGCGCCGGTGATCAACCCGTGCCGGTTGCCCATCTGCGGCAGCAGCACCAGTTCATGTTCGGCGTTCTTGGCGATGAGGATGGGGTCGGCCATGATGTTCCTGGGTTCCGTAAGCGTCTGATAGCGTCTGATGGGATCTGGTGGATCCGGGGCGGCGCGGGCAGGCCCGCGTGATAAAATCCTGGGCTGATTATAGCCAGCCGCCAGGCATATCCGTCACCTGGCGCGCGCTGTCCGAGGGCTTTGCCACCCCGGTTACGGCGTGCATGGCGACCCCGCACAACATCACCGCAGATCACCGCATTCCGCTTCGGAGAGAATCATGGCCGGTCACTCGAAATGGGCCAATATCAAACACAAGAAGGCCGCCGCTGACGCCAAGCGCGGCAAGATCTGGACCCGCCTGATCAAGGAAATCACCGTTGCCGCCAAGCTCGGCGGCGGCGATGTCGACTCCAACCCGCGCCTGCGCCTGTCGATTGACAAGGCCATGGACGCGAACATGCCCAAGGACAACATCCAGCGCGCCATCCAGCGCGGCGTGGGCGGCATGGAAGGCGCCAACTACGAAGAAATCCGCTACGAGGGCTACGGCCTGGCCGGCGCGGCCATCATCGTCGACTGCCTGACCGACAACCGCACCCGCACCGTGGCCGAAGTGCGCCATGCGTTCTCCAAGCACGGCGGCAACATGGGCACCGAAGGTTCGGTGGCGTTCATGTTCACCCACTGCGGCCAGTTCCTGTATGCCCCCGGCACGCCGGAAGACAAGCTGATGGAAGCCGCGCTCGAAGCCGGCGCCGACGACGTCGTCACCAACGACGACGGCTCGATCGAAGTCACCTGCCCGCCCAACGACTTCTCGGCGGTCAAGGCCGCGCTGGAAGCCGCCGGCTTCAAGGCGGAAGTGGCCGACGTGGTGATGAAGCCGCAGAACGAAGTCAGCTTCAGCGGCGACGACGCGCTCAAGATGCAGAAACTGCTCGACGCCCTGGAAAACCTGGACGACGTGCAGGAAGTCTTCACCAACGCGGTAATCGAAGACTAAGCTGCAACAAGCCCCCATCGGCGGCGACCCGGACACAGCCCAGGCCGCCGCCTCTTAGTATGTGTTTCTTTTCTGGCAGTGATCATGAAAGTATTGGTTGTCGGCTCGGGTGGACGTGAACACGCGCTGGCCTGGAAATTGGCCCAGTCCCCCAAGGTGCAGGTGGTGTATGTCGCGCCGGGCAACGGCGGGACCGCGCTCGACAAGCGCCTGCAGAATGTTCCGCTGACCGACCCCGAGGTCATCGCCGCCTTTGCCGAGCGCGAGGGCGTGGCCTTCACCGTGGTCGGCCCCGAGGCCCCGCTGGCCGCCGGCATCGTCGATATCTTCCGCGCCAAGGGCCTGCGCATCTTCGGGCCCACCCAGGCTGCCGCGCAGCTGGAATCGTCCAAGGACTTCGCCAAGGCGTTCATGGAGCGCCACGGCATCCCGACCGCCGCCTACCAGACCTTCTCCGACGCCACCCAGGCGCACGCCTACATCGACGCCCAAGGCGCTCCGATCGTGATCAAGGCCGACGGCCTGGCCGCGGGCAAGGGCGTGGTGGTGGCGATGTCGCTGGAAGAAGCGCACACCGCGGTCGACATGATGCTGGCCGACAACAAGCTCGGCGACGCCGGCGCGCGCGTGGTGATCGAAGAGTTCCTGGACGGCGAGGAAGCCAGCTTTATCGTGCTGGTCGACGGCAAGAACGTGCTGGCGCTGGCCACCAGCCAAGACCACAAGCGCCTGCTGGACGCCGACGCCGGCCCCAACACCGGCGGCATGGGCGCGTATTCCCCCGCCCCGGTGGTCACGCCCGCGCTGCATGCGCGCGCGCTGCGCGAGATCATCCTGCCGACCGTGCGCGGCATGGAAAAGGACGGCATTCCGTACACGGGCTTCCTGTACGCCGGCCTGATGATCGACAAGGACGGCAACCTGAAGACGCTGGAATTCAACTGCCGCATGGGCGACCCCGAAACCCAGCCGATCCTGGCGCGCCTGAAGACCGACCTGGTCGATGTGATGGAGCACGCCGTCAACGGCAAGCTCGACAGCATCGAGCTGGACTGGGACCGCCGCACCGCGCTGGGCGTGGTGATGGCCGCCTACGGCTATCCCGACAGCCCGCGCAAGGGCGATGCCATCACCGGCATCCCGGCCGAGACCGACGACAGCGTGACCTTCCACGCTGGCACCACCCTCAAGGACGGCACCCTGCTGACCTCGGGCGGGCGCGTGCTGTGCGTGGTGGGCCTGGCCGACACCGTCAAGGCAGCGCAGCGCGCCGCCTATGCCGCGGTCGAGCAGATCCGCTTCGACGGCATGCAGTACCGGACCGACATCGGCTACCGCGCCATCAAGCGCTGATCCTTCCCGGCAAACGCCGTTCCGGCCGGCATGGCTGATCCGCCTTGCCGGCCAGCTTTGGACCCGCGCGCCCGGCCAGCGGCCCCAGCCGGTACAATCGTGACAACGTTGTGACGCACCCGGCAGCCGCCAGCGCTGCCGGACGCCGAGCCCGGTCCATCCGCTTTCCGCCAATCATGATCGATTCCCAGGCAGTCCGTGCCTATCTGCTCGGTCTGCAAGACCGCATCACCGATGCCATCGGTGCCATCGACGGCCAGCCGTTCCTGACCGACGCCTGGGAGAAACCGCCCACCGAACGCCTGCGCGGCAGCGGCCGCACCCGCATCCTGGAAGGCGGCGCGGTGATGGAGCGCGCCGGCGTGGGCTTCTCGCACGTGAGCGGCGACACCCTGCCGCCGTCGGCCACCGCCAACCGGCCGGAACTGGCCGGTCGCAGCTTCGAGGCCATGGGCGTGTCGCTGGTGTTCCACCCGCGCAATCCCTATGTGCCCACAGTCCATATGAACGTGCGCTGCTTCCTGGCGGTCAAGCCGGGGGCCGAGCCGGTATGGTGGTTCGGCGGCGGCATGGACCTGACGCCCTACTACGGCGACGCCGGCGACTGCGCGCACTTCCACCGCACCTGCCAGCAGGCGCTGGCCCCCTATGGCGATGACCTGTACCCGCGCTTCAAACAGTGGTGCGACGAGTATTTCTTCCTGCGCCACCGCAACGAGGCGCGCGGCGTGGGCGGGATCTTCTTCGACGACTTCTCCGCGCTGGGCTTCGAGCGCAGCTTCGCCATGATGCAATCGGTCGGCGACGCCTTCCTGGACGCCTACCTGCCGATCCTGCAGGCGCGCAAGGACACGCCCTACGGCGAGCGCGAGCGCGGCTTCCAGGCCTTCCGGCGCGGGCGCTACGTCGAATTCAACCTCGTGTTCGACCGCGGCACGCTGTTCGGCCTGCAGTCGGGCGGACGCGCCGAATCCATCCTGATGTCGATGCCGCCGCTGGTGACCTGGCGCTATGACTGGCAACCGGAACCGGGCAGCCCCGAAGCGGCGCTGTACACCGATTTCCTGCCAGCGCGCGACTGGGCCTGACGCCTGACCTATGGCCAATCCAGCGCAACACCGCAAGCCCGCCGCCGACGCGGGAGAACCGCCGCAACCGTCCGCCCGCCCCTATCGCCTGGGTATCCTTGGCGGCACTTTTGATCCCCCCCATGTCGGCCACCTGGCACTGGCGCGGCTGTGCATCGAACACCTTGGGCTGGATGAGCTGGTGTGGATCCCCACCGGCCAGTCGTGGCAAAAAGGCGACGACGTGACCCCTGCCGCCGACCGCCTGGCGATGACCGAACTGGCCGCCGCGGCGCTTGGCGACAGCGGCGCCAAAGTCCGCGTGAGCCGCATGGAAGTGGACCGCGCCGGCCCCAGCTACACCATCGACACGGTACGCCAGCTGCGCGCCGAATACGGCCCCGAAGCCTCGCTGTGCTGGTTGATGGGCGCCGACCAGCTGCTGCGCCTGCACACCTGGCACGGCTGGCAGGCCCTGTTCGAACATGTGCACCTGTGCACCGCCACGCGGCCGCGTTTTGAGCTGGCGGCACTGGAGGGTCCGGTGCTGGCGGCACTGGCCGAACGCCAGGCTGACACGCACCTGATACAATGCACGCCCTCCGGCCGGATGTGGATCGACCAGACGCTCGCCGTCGACCTGTCTTCCACCCACCTGCGCCAGCGGCTGGCAGCCGGCCAGCCGGCAGATGACCAACTGCCGCCCGGCGTGGCACACTACATTGCCAACCACGGGCTGTACCGCAACGCCCCGGCCAGGGCATGACCGGGGTTGCACCAATCCCGGCGCCCACCCCCAACCGATCTCAGCTGAACAAGAAGACACCATGGATATTCGTAAACTGCAACGCGCCATCGTCGACGGCCTCGAGGATGTCAAAGCGCAGGACATCAAGGTGTACGACACCAGCCACCTGACCGAACTGTTCGACCGGGTGGTGATTGCCAGCGGGACATCCAACCGCCAGACCAAGGCGCTGGCAGCGTCGGTGCGGGATACGGTGAAGGGAGCCGGCGGCCATATCGTGGCGGTCGAGGGCCTGGAAACCGGCGAATGGGTGCTGGTCGACTGCGGCGACGCCGTGGTCCACATCCTGCAGCCGCAGTTGCGCCTGTACTACAACCTGGAAGAGATCTGGGGCGACAAGCCGGTGCGCATGAAGCTGGCCACCGGCGGCCGCGGCCTGGCCAAGGCCAGCGAGCCGATGGACGAGGACGAGGACGAAGCCCCGGTGCGCACCGTGCGCCGCGCCAGCAACCTGCGCCCCGCGCTGGCCCGCCTGCCCGAAGGCATGAAGGAGCCGTCGCCGCCGATGGGCCATGAGGACACCGACGCGGACGCCATCGCCACCATCCGCAAGCCGGCCCGCAAGACCGCCACCAAGTCGGCAGCGACCAAGACCGCCGGCACCCGCGCCGCCGCGCCGCGCAAGACCGCTGCCGGCACCACCGCGCGCAAGACCGCGACCAAGACCGCGGTCAAGAAGGCCCCGAGCAAGACCGCTGCCAGCAAGACCGCAGCAGCCAAGCCGGCCGCGCGCAAGCGCACCACCCGCTCGGCCTGAGCCCCGGCGCGCGGCCGCCAGGCGGCCGCGCAGCATGACCCGTCCTCTGCCCCATGCAACTGGTGATCGTGGCCGTCGGCCACAAGATGCCCGGCTGGATCGAAACCGGCTTCAGCGAGTACGCTAAGCGCATGCCGCCCGAGCTGCGCATCGAACTGCGCGAGGTCAAGCCTGAAACCCGCTCATCCAGCAACAACGCCGCCACCGTGATGCAGCGCGAAGCCGCGCGCATCGAGGCGGTGCTGGGCTCGCTGTCGAAGCAGTGCCGCATCGTCGCGCTGGATGAGCGCGGGCGCGACTTCACCACCGTGCAACTGGCCGCGCAGCTGACCGACTGGCAGCGCGAGGGCGGCGACGTGGCCTTCCTGATCGGCGGCGCCGACGGGCTCGACCCGGCCCTGAAAGCCCGCGCCAGCACCCTGATCCGGCTGTCCAGCCTGACCCTGCCGCACGGCATGGTGCGCGTGCTGCTGGCCGAGCAGCTGTACCGCGCCTGGTCCGTCACGCAGAACCACCCCTATCATCGGGCCTGATCCCGGCTGTCGCCGGAAGGCCCCTCCGCCGCGATGCCCGACACCCTGCACGACTATCTTTACCTCGCCTCGCAGAGCCCGCGCCGCCGCGAGCTGCTGACCCAGCTCGGCGTGCGCTACGAACTGCTGCTGGCCGATGACGACGAGGATGCCGAAGCGCTCGAGGCGGTCCAGCCCGGCGAAACCCCCGACGACTACGTCCAGCGCGTCTGCGCGCTGAAGGCAGAAGCCGCGCTGCGCCGCCGCGAACGCCGCGCGCTGCCCGATGCGCCGGTGCTGACCTCGGACACCACGGTCTGCCTGGGCGGCCGCATCCTGGGCAAACCCGCCGACGGCGCCGATGCCGCGGCCATGCTGGGCGCGCTCTCGGGCAGCACCCACCGCGTCCTGACCGCCGTGACGATCGTGTCGACCACGGGCATGCGGCATGCGCTGTCGATCTCCGAAGTCACCTTCCGCCAGATGCAGCCCGCCGAGATCGAGCGCTACGTCGCCAGCGGCGAGCCGCTCGGCAAGGCCGGTGCCTACGGCATCCAGGGCCGGGCGGCGGAGTTCGTGGAGCGGATCGCGGGCAGCTATTCAGGTATCATGGGCTTACCTTTGTTTGAGACGGCGGCGTTACTTCGCCAGGCTCATCTGCAGTTCTGAGCCGCGCCCTCCGTGCCCAGACAAGACCCGGCCCCCGCGCCGGGCCACCCTATACAGCCGGACCACCGGCGACGCGTTTCACCCGCTATGACTGAAGACATCCTCGTCAACATCACGCCCCAAGAGACCCGCGTCGCCATCGTGCAGCAGGCCGCCGTGCAGGAACTGCATGTCGAACGCACGCTGACGCGCGGGCTGGTCGGCAATATCTACCTGGGCAAGGTGGTGCGCGTGCTGCCCGGCATGCAATCGGCCTTTATCGACATCGGCCTGGAGCGCGCCGCCTTCCTGCACGTGGCCGATATCTGGCATCCACGCGACGCCGACCGCAACAATTCCACCCCGCAGCTGGCCATCGAGAAGACCCTGTTCGAAGGCCAGGCGCTGATGGTGCAGGTGATCAAGGACCCGATCGGCACCAAGGGCGCGCGGCTGTCCACGCAAGTGAGCATCGCCGGGCGCACCCTGGTGTACCTGCCGCAGGACCCGCATATCGGCATCTCGCAGCGCATCGAGGGCGAAGTGGACCGCGAGGCGCTGCGCAGCCGCGTGCAGGGCCTGGTGCCCGCCGACGAGCGCGGCGGCTTTATCGTGCGCACCATCGCCGAGGAAGCGACCGACGAGGAACTCGGCAACGATATTGCCTACCTGCGCAAGATCTGGGGCACGATCCGCCAGAACGCCACCACCCTGCCCGCGCCCAGCCTGCTCTACCAGGACCTGAACCTGGCCCAGCGCGTGCTGCGCGACTTCATCAACGACGCCACCGGCGTGATCCAGATCGACTCGCGCGAGAACTACCAGATGCTGCTGGAGTTCGCCAAGGAATACACCCCGGCGGTACTGCCGCGGCTGTCGCACTACACCGGCGAGCGCCCGATCTTCGACCTGTTCAATATCGACGCGGAGATCGAGAAGGCGCTGTCGCGCCGGGTGGACCTGAAGTCGGGCGGCTACCTGATGATCGACCAGACCGAGGCGATGACGACCATCGACGTCAACACCGGCGGCTACGTGGGCGCGCGCAACTTCGACGACACCATCTTCAAGACCAACCTGGAGGCGGCCCACACCATCGCGCGGCAGCTGCGCCTGCGCAACCTCGGCGGCATCATCATCATCGACTTCATCGATATGGAGAACGCCGAGCACCGCGACGCGGTGCTGTCCGAGCTGAAGCGAGCGCTCGCACGCGACCGCACCCGCATCACGGTCAACAGCTTCTCGCAACTGGGCCTGGTCGAGATGACGCGCAAGCGCACGCGCGAGTCGCTGGCGCATGTGCTGTGCGAGCAATGCCCGGTCTGCCAGGGCAAGGGCCAGGTCAAGACGCCGCGCACGGCCTGCTATGACATCCTGCGCGAGATCATGCGCGAATCGCGCCAGTTCAACCCGCGCGAATTCCGCATCCTGGCCTCGCAGGAAGTGATCGACCTGTTCCTGGAAGAAGAAAGCCAGCATCTGGCGATGCTGGGCGACTTCATCGGCAAGCCGATCTCGCTGCAGGTGGAATCGACGTTCCACCAGGAGCAATACGACATCATCCTGATGTGAAGATGCCGGCGCAGGCATGGAAAGGCCCGCTCACTGGCGGGCCTTTCTGCATTCTGGCCTAGGGCCGGATCACGACTTGCGGACTCACCACGAAGGCGGGTTCGGGCTGGTAGTACACAGCCGGCGGCGGCTGGTACACGACCGGCCGGTCCTTGCACTTGCGCTCTTCCTTGTACTCGCCGTTGTCTTTCCACTTGCGCTTGATCTTGCAGTTGCCGACCCAGAACTCTTCCTTGTAGTCGCCGCCCTTGTAGCGGCGCGCGTAGTGGTGATCGTCGTCCCAGTCGTCGTCGGCATGCGCGGCGGCGGAGATGGTGCCAAGGAGCACGGGCAATACAACGAGGGCAACAAGGGCGCGGGGCTTCATTCTGGGGGCGGCGAGCGATGGTTGAGGAAGGCTAGCACGCCGCATCCCGCATCTATGTATCAAGCTGTTTACGAACGTAACCGCGTTGCAGCGCATTCGTCTGTCCGCTTGCGTCCGCCTCCTCACGGGCTCGGGGATGGTCCTACTCCAATTCCGTTTGCCATCCGCTATAACTAAGCTAGGGTAGTCAGCGGCATCCGCACGGATGCCGCGCCCGGCCTGCCGCCCCGATGCAAGGCGCGGCCCGGCCGGCAAGCAAGCGAGGAGTCCGGCATGAACGCCACGAACCATGGGGCCTGTCTGCTGGCCCTTCTGTTGTCGGTAGCGTGCGCGCCATTGCCGATCACCAAGCGCGCGCCCCTACCGCCGCCCGAGGCGAAGGGCGAAGCGGTCGCCGCTGCGCCCAAGGAGCGCGCCACCCCTATCGCGAACAAGACCATCAACATTGCCGCCGCCTGCAAGCGCACCGAGGAAGATGGCTTCCGCGAAGACGCGCTGATGGACGTCAGGGCCAACGAGGTGCGCGCACTGAAATGGAAGTTGTGGGTATCGCGGCGCGGCAGTTGCGAATTCAACCTGGCCGAGTTCCGCCAGGTCCGCGAGAGCCCGCACATCGAACTGCAGGCCATCGACGGCAGCCAGTGCAAGCTGCTGGTGTGGCAGGACCCGCGCCGCGTGACGCTGGCCCATAACCGCTGCGAGAAGCACTGCACGCCCGGCATCTACGAGCAGGCGTGGCCGGTGCTGTTCGATCCCAAGAGCGGTGCCTGCGCCGAGGTGCGCTGAGCCCCTGCGGCGTTACTTCGCTTTCGGCACCCGGCCCATCAGGTAGAACTCGTCGTTCGGGCGCATGCTGATCGTGTTCGCCATCCGGTTCGACAGGCCGAAGAACGCCGTGATGGCGGCAATATCCCAGGCATCCTCCTCGGAAAAACCGTGCTCGCGCAGCGCAGCAAAGTCGGCATCGCCCACTTCATGCGACGCCTTGCACACCTTCATCGCAAAGTCGAGCATCGCGCGCTGGCGCGGCGGAATATCCGCCTTCAGGTAGTTCACCGCCACCTGGTCCGCCACCAGCGGCTTCTTCTCATAGATGCGCAGGATTGCCCCATGCGCCACCACGCAGTACAGGCACTGGTTGGCACCGGAGGTCGCCACCACGATCATCTCGCGCTCGCCCTTGGTCAGGCCGCCCTCCTTGAGCATCAGCGCGTCGTGGTAGGCGAAGAACGCGCGGAACTCGTCGGGACGGTGCGCCAGCGCCAGGAAGACGTTGGGGACGAAGCCGGCTTTTTCCTGGACTTCCAGGATGCGGGCACGGATGTCGTCGGGAAGGTTGGTCAGCGCGGGGATGGGGTAGCGGCTGATGGGGAATGACGTGTCGGACATGGTGGTCTCCTGTTGGATATGCGTCATCGATCGTGAGCTTCTGATGCAGATACTAACGGATCGGCATGGGTGTAGCGGGCGCTATGTCGCCCATGCATCGCACGGACACTTGTCTCCTGGATAAGGCATACTACGCACCTTCCGAACCAGGCGGGGCACACTGCCCGCCCTACTGTTCCTGATGAAACGTATTCTCATCGTCAAGCTGACCTCCCTCGGCGACATGGTGTTCACCCAGCCGCTCGTCGCGGACCTGCAGCGGGCCTTTCCCGGCGTCAAGATCGACTGGATCGCCGACTCATATTGCGCCGACGTGCCGCGCTGGAATCCGAATATCGAGCGTGTGATTTCCGCGCCGCTGCGCGGCTTCAAGAAGTCGCGCAATTGGGCTGGCTTGCGTGCGATCTTCAGTGCGCTGCGTGAACTGCGCCGCGAGAAGTACGATGCGGTGCTGGACGTCCACGGGGTCTACAAGAGCGCCATCGTGACGTTCCTGGCACGCACGCGCAATCGCTATGGCTACCCCGTGGCAGAGTTGGGCGAGAGCGGCGCTCGCTTCGCCTACAACCATGTGTTCCAGCCATTTGTCGAAGAAGATTGCGCGCGGCAGCGGATGCGCCGCGCCGTCAGCCGCGCCCTGGGCTATGAGCTGACCAGGGACATGGACTACGGCCTGGAGATGCCCGCAGACACGCCGGCGCCGGCCGCCAAGGGTCCGTACGCGATGCTGTTCCATGCCACCTCTAGCGAAGAAAAGAAGTGGCCGGTCGCCGACTGGATCAGCGTGGGCAGCGCGATCTCGGCGCGCGGGCTGCGCGTGCTGGTGCCCTGGGGCAACGACGCGGAGCGCAAGGAAGCCGAAACCATCGCCGCCAGCGTGCCCAACGCCGAAGTGATGCCGCGCCTGAGCATCACCGGCGTGGCGCAGATGGTAGGCAAGGCATCGCTGGTGGTTGGCATGGACACCGGCTTCGTGCATATCGCCGATGCGCTGCGCCGCCCGACCGTGATCCTGTTCACGACCACGTCGCGCCACCTGTACGGCGTCGATGCGCCGGGCCGCGCGGTCTCGCTGGGCGGCGGCGGCGTGGTGCCGCGGCGCGATCAGGTGCTGGCTGCCATCGATGAAGTGCTGGGCGTGCAGCCGCCCGTCACCTCGCCAAACTGAGCACGCAGGAAACGACAAAGGCCGGCGCAAGCGCCGGCCTTTGTCGTTGGTACGTCCGTTACCGTTGCTGCGTCGCGAACTGGATCCGGTGCAGCCCGGCGTACAGGCCGTTGGCCGCCAGCAGCTGCGCGTGCGTGCCCTGCTCCGCCACGCGGCCGTGGTCCAGCACGGCGATGCGGTCGGCGTTCTCGATGGTGGACAACCGGTGCGCAATCACCAGCGTGGTCCGGCCCCTCATCAGTTCCTCCAGCGCCGCCTGCACCTGGCGCTCCGACTCCGAATCCAGTGCCGAAGTGGCCTCGTCCAGGATCAGGATCGGTGCGTCCTTGTACAGCGCCCGGGCAATCGCCAGCCGCTGGCGCTGGCCACCGGACAGCTTCATGCCGTTGTCGCCGATATTGGTGTTCAGGCCCTCCGGCAGCCCCTTGACCGTTTCCGTCAGGTAGGCGGCCGCCAGCGCGCGCTCAACGCGGGCCATGTCGATCTCGCTATCGGATTGCGCGCCATATGCCACATTGGCGGCGACGGTGTCGTTGAACAGCACCACGTCCTGGCTGACGAAGGCAATCTGGTTGCGCAGGTCCTTCAGCGACAACTCGGTCAGCGGCGCGCCATCCAGCAAGATGCGCCCGGCAGTGGGGTCGAAGAAGCGCGGCACCAGGTTGACCAGCGTGGTCTTGCCGCTGCCCGACGGGCCCACCAGCGCCACCACCTCGCCCGGACTGACGCGCAGGTCAATGCCCTCCAGCGCTGCGCGGGACGCTTCACCGTAGCGGAAGCCGACTTGCTCGAAGGCCAGCTCGCCACGGGCACGACCCAGCATCTTGCCACCGTCCTGCGGCTCGATCGGTTCATCGATCAGCCGGAAAATCATCTCGGCTGCGGTGATGCCGCGCGTCAGCGGCTGGTTGATGTCGGTCAGGTGCTTGAGCGGCGAGATCAGCAGCAGCATCGCCATCACAAAGCCGGTAAAACCGCCCACCGTGGTCTGGTTGGCCTGTGCCTGCACCATCGCAATGGTGATGATCACCGACAGCGCCAGCGCAGCCAGGAAGGCCGTGACCGGCTGGTTCAGCCCGCCGGCAACCGCCATGCGCATCGAGTAGTTCTTGAGCCGCTCGGCCACGGTGCGGAAGCGGCCCATCTCGTAGGCTTCGCCGCCATGCAGCTTGACCACCTTGTAGCCGCCCACGGCCTCTTCCACGACATAGGCAGCGTTGTTGGTAAAGGCCTGGTGATCGCGGTTGAGCTTGCGCAGCCGGCGGTTGATCTTCGACATCAGGTAGCCGATCACCGGCAGGATCACCGCCACGATCAGCGTCAGGCGCCAGTTGGTATAGAAGAGATAGATCAGCAGCGCGACAACCGTCAGCGAGTCCCGCACCAGCGTGATAAAGACGCTAGTCAGGATCTGCAGCACCTGGTTGACCTCGAAGATCACGGCATTGATCAGCGAAGCCGCCGTGTTGCGGTGGAAGAACGACGCCGGCGCCTGCAGCAGGCGCTCGAACATCTGCAGGCGCATCTTCAGCAGCACGCGGTTCGAGATCAGGTTCAACAGGTAGCCCGAGGCAAACTGCGCCACGCCGCGGATCAGGGCCACGCCGGTCAGGATCGCGGGGACATGCCACAGCGTGCCGGCGTAGTCGCCGCCGAAGCCCTTGTCGAGCAGGTCATTGACAACCTTGGGGATCACCCCTTCGCTGCCCGCGACCACGGCCATGGCGAGGATAGCGCCGATGAAGATACGTAACTCGGGGCGCAGGTAAGACCAGAGCCGGCTGGCCATGCTGGACGGCACGGCGGCACCTGGCGAAATGGGCGGTTTGGATGTGGTCACTGATATTTCTTGTGTGTGGAGGCGACGTGCCGGCCCGGCGCTAGCCCGGCCGCTTCTGCCGGGCTACCCGAAGGAAGGGCCTGACGATGAGCTGGAACAGGAAGCGCTGATAGACGTAGCGGCGCAGATAATAGCCGATGCTGCGCTGAGCCTTGTCGGTGGCGTCCAGGTCGGCGCGATGCGTTTCGAGCGACGAGGTCTCGGCCAGCTCGGTCAGGCCAATGCAATATGGCACCACCGCACTGACCGACACCAGACCCTGTTTTTCAAAGGCCGACCAATAGTCGGCCGCGCACCACAGCGGCTGCAGGCCGGCCAGCAGCCGCTGCGCTGCGGCGCGCGTCACCACGTAGCCGTGCGCGAGCCACCATTCGCCGTAGCGCCTGACCAGGCGTCGCTCGCCGCCAAGCCTGCGCGCACCCCAGCGGGTGTACTTGTCGACATGGGACAGCAGCACCACCTCGGCCCGGTCCGGATCCAGGCGTGACTCGAGGTCGGCCAGCACGCTTGCGAGGTCGGGGCCGAGCGATGCATCGTCCTCCAGCACCAGCGCGAAGGCGGCGCCGTCGTCCAGCATCTTGCGGTACACGCCAAGGTGGCTCAATCCGCACCCCACCTCGCCCCGGCTCATGGGGCGGTAACGCGCGGCGGCGGCGGCGGCATCGTACTTGCTGGCCACTTCCTCCTCCGCCAGCACGCGGCCATCCACGGCCCGGAACACCTGGAACGGGATACCAAGGCCCGCCAGCTGGCCGGAAATGCGCTCCCGGCGCTCCCGCGCGGTGTCGAGATTGATGACGTAGGCGCCGATCATACGGCTAGCGCCTGCGCGTCCGGTCTTGCCCGGATTGCAGCCGGCAAGAGAGAGGCCAATGCTGCACGCGCAGGCAGAAGGAAGACTTCTTCCATCCCGGCAGAACGGGACAATTGTGCTCGTATCATCAATTTGAGAATCAGGAAACGGCCCGCGAGCCGACTCGATCGCATCAGGGTGCGCGAAGGGCGCCATGCGCCAGTGCGGTAGAATACGCGGTCTCGATCCAGCGCCTGGCGCCGTGGGCGACTCCGGCGGCCCGTCGGTCTTGTCCGACCTGCGTGCCTCCCCTATGTTCCATGAGAGTCTCGGCCGTCATCATTACCAGGAATGAAGCTCACAATATCGGGCCATGCCTCGAAAGCGTGTCCTGGTGCGAAGAGGCGATTATAGTGGATTGGGCCAGCACGGATGACACGGTGGCGATTGCGCGTGCTGCCGGCGCCACTGTCATCCAGACCGACGACTGGCCTGGCTTCGGACCGCAGAAGAACCGTGCGGTTGACGCCGCCACGGGCGACTGGATCCTGAGCCTCGATGCCGATGAACGTGTCACCCCCGCCCTGCGCGACGAGATCCGGGGCCATCTGAAGCGGGCCGACGCCCACGCGCTTGCGCTGCCGCGCCTTTCAGCGTTCTGCGGCACCTTCGTGCGCCACGCAGGCTGGTATCCGGACTATGTGACCCGCGTCTTCCGCAAGGGCCGCGGCCGCTTCACGGATGACCTGGTCCACGAACACCTGAAGGTGGTCGACCCGGTCACTCATCTGCGCGAGCCATTGATCCATTACAGCTACCGCACACTGTCGGACGTGCTGCGCAAGATCGACAGCTACTCCAGCGCAGGCGCGCAGCAGGCCTACGCGCGGGGCAAGCGTAGTTCGGTGGCGTCCGCCGCGGGCCACGGCCTGTGGGCCTTCATCCGGACCTACCTGCTCAAGCGCGGCTTCCTGGACGGCAGCGCAGGCTTTGGCGTGGCGCTGATGAATGCGCAGGCAAGCTACTACAAGTACGCCAAGCTGGCGCAGTTGCAGGCCGAAACCGATCTCAAGGCAGCCGCCCCCGAGGTCACCCGTTGAGGCGGCCGGCCGCCCCTCCCCTTTATTCCATGCATCGATGAAAGTTGGCATCTCCTGCAATCGCTTCGGCGCAGGCGGCGGCCTGGAACGCTACGCGCTCGACATCAGCCGCGCGATGGCCGCCCGCGCCGGCACCGAGGTGTCGGTCTACGCGCGCCGCTTCGACACCGGCGTGGCGCAGGCGGCCGGCGTCACGCCGCATCGCATCCTGGTCTCGTGGCTGCCCGGCAAGCTGCGCGACCGCTATTTCTCGTGGCGCCTGCAAGCGCGCCTGCCAGCGGATGAAGTGCTGATCGGCTGCAACCGCGTGCGCGGCTCGGACATCGCCATTTGCGGCGGCACCCACCGCGGCTATCTCGGCGCGCGCGGCACGGCAGCGCGCCGCTCCGACCAGTGGCAGATCGACCTGGAGAGTGCGCAGTATGCTGGCGCGCATCGCGTGGTGGCGCATTCGGCGCTGATGCGCCGCGAGGTGATCGAGCTGTACGGGATGCCGCCGGACCGCGTGGAACTGATCTATCCGCCGGTCGACACGCAGCGCTTCACGCCGGTCGACGCCGACGCGCGCGCCGCGTTGCGCCGTGAGTTCGGTTTCGGTGACGATGAGGTCGTGTTCCTGTTCCCGTCTTCGGGCCATGCCCGCAAGGGTTTCGACCTGCTTGCCGACTATTTCTCTGAATCGGACCTGCCGATCACGCTTGCCGTGGCCGGCCGTCCGGTCGGGCGCACCATCCCGCGGGTACGGGAACTGGGCTACAGCAGCCGCATCGACGCGCTCTACCGCGCCGCGGACTTCACCATCCTGGCTTCGGGCTATGAACCGTTCGGACTGGTCGGCGTGGAATCGGTGCTGTGCGGCACACCGCTGGTCTTTGCCGACAATATTGCCTGCCTGGAGGTGATCCGGCCGCAGGCCGTGCATGCCTTCGCACGCGATCGCGCCGAGACGCTCGACCGCGCGATTCGCGCCGCGGTCGACGCGGCACGCAGCGGCCAGGGCCGGCTGGCGGACCCGATGGCGATGCTCAACTACGATCCGGGCATCGAGGCCCACGTCGACGCGCTGCTAACGCTGGCGGCCAGCGCGCGTGCCGCCCGGCAGGCGGCCTGAGACCGCCGCTGCCGTCGGTTTATTCGTAGAGGGTGCTGACGCTGTCCGGCGACAGTGCCAGCCGCAACGCGGTCAGCGCCTCGTCGGAGGGCACCACCTTCCAGTCCGCTCCGAGCATGGCCTCGCACGAAGCCGCCGCCGACTGGTAGTGGATGCGCACCGGCAAACCCTGCCCGCCGCTGGCGCGGGCCAGGTGCGGCATCAGCAGTTCGCGCAGCATCCCGGTCGAGGAATTGCCATTCATCGCCAGCCGCACCGCGCTGGCGAACTTGAGGCGCGCGGCCACCAGGTCCATCACCGATTCCGCCGTGAACCTCACCCCACCGGTAAACGTATCGTGCCGCGCATTCCCCGTGGCAATCAGCAGCTCGTCCTCGCGGAACATGTGCCGGTTGGCGTCGAACAGCTCGTTGAACACCGTCATCTCGACCAGCCCGGTGCCGTCGTCGAGCGTCACGATCAGCATCTTGCCGCGCTGGGTCATCTGCGTGCGGACGCCGGAGATCACGCCGGCGATGGTCTTGCCGCGCACATCGCGGCCGAAGCCGCCGCCGTTGCCCTGCACTTCCTTTTCCAGCGCGGCCAGCGTGCCCTTGTTGAAGCGGCGCACCTCGTCGCGATAGGCATCGAACAGATGGCCTGAGAAGTAGTAGCCAAGCGCCTGCTTCTCTTCCTGCAGCGTGCGCTTCGGGCTCCAGCGCGGCTCGTCCAGCAACTCTGGGCGGTGCGCTTCGCCGGCATCGCCCATCAGGTCGAACAGCGACACCTGGTTGGCGGACTCCGCCTTCTGCTCGGCGGCCTCCATCGCGATCGGCACCGATGCCAGCAGCTGTGCGCGGTTGTCGTTCAGGCTGTCGAAAGCGCCGGCGCGGATCAGGGCCTCCATGGTGCGGCGGTTGACCTGGCGGCGGTCGACGCGCTCGCAGAAGTCGAACAGATCGGTGAAGGGCCGTTCCTCGCGCGCGCGCAGGATGTCTTCGATCGCGCCCTGGCCGCTGCCCTTGATGCCACCCAGGCCATAGCGGATGGTCTTGGAGTCGGTCGGCGCGAAGCGGTATTCGCTGGCGTTGACGTCGGGCGGCAGCACCGCGAGCTTGTTGAGCTTGCAGTCCTCGTAGAGGATCTTGACCTTGTCGGTGTCATCCATGGCCAGCGACATGTTGGCTGCCATGAATTCGGCCGGATGGTGGGCCTTGAGCCAGGCGGTGTAGTACGCCAGCAGTGCGTACGCGGCCGCGTGCGACTTGTTGAAGCCGTAGCCCGCGAACTTCTCCATCAAGTCGAAGATATCGTCGGCCTGCTGCGCGGAGAGACCATTCTTGTCGGCACCTTCGCGGAACATCACGCGGTGCTGCGCCATTTCCTCGGGCTTCTTCTTGCCCATGGCGCGGCGCAGCAGGTCGGCGCCGCCGAGCGAGTAGCCGCCGATGATCTGCGCCATCTGCATCACCTGCTCCTGGTAGACCATGATGCCGTAGGTCTCTTTCAGGACGGGTTCGACGCGCGGATCGGGATACTCCACCTTCTCGCGGCCGTGCTTGCGCGCGCAGAAGCTGGGGATCAGGTCCATCGGGCCCGGGCGGTACAGTGCCACCAGCGCGATGATGTCCTCAAAGCGGTCAGGCTTGGCGTCCTTGAGCATGCCCTGCATGCCGCGGCTTTCCAGCTGGAACACGGCGACGGTGTTGGCAGTCTTCAGGATATCGAAGGCGGGACTGTCGTCGAGCGGGATATGGCTGCAGTTCCAGTCGGCCTTGCTCGGATCGAGGCGGCGGATATAGCGCTCGGCCCAGTCCAGGATGGTCAGCGTGGTCAGGCCCAGAAAGTCGAACTTCACCAAGCCGGCGGCCTCGACGTCGTCCTTGTCGTACTGGCTGACCACGCCGCTCATGCCGTCGTTCTGCGCGCCCTGCGTGTACAGCGGGCAGAAGTCGGTCAGCCTGCCGGGCGCGATCAGCACGCCGCCGGCGTGCATGCCGACGTTACGCGTCATGCCTTCCACGCGCTGCGCCAGTTCCAGCAACTGGCGCACTTCTTCCTCGTTATTCTCGCGCTCGGTCAGCAGTGGCTCTTCCTTCTTGGCCTCCTCGATGGTGACCAGCTTGCCCGGCTTGAACGGGATCAGCTTGGCGATGCCGTCGACAAAGCCGTAGCCGAGGTCGAGCACGCGGCCCACGTCGCGCACCGCGGCCTTGGCCGCCATGGTGCCGAAGGTGGCGATCTGCGATACCGCGTCCTTGCCGTACTTCTCCTTCACGTAGGTGATCACGCGATCGCGGCCGTGCTGGCAGAAGTCGATGTCGAAGTCAGGCATCGACACCCGTTCTGGGTTCAGGAATCGCTCGAACAGCAGCGCGTACTTGAGCGGATCCAGGTCGGTGATGCCGAGCGCATACGCGACCAGCGAACCGGCGCCCGAACCGCGGCCCGGACCCACCGGCACGCCGTTGTTCTTGGCCCAGTTGATAAAGTCCGCCACGATCAGGAAGTAGCCGGGGAAGCCCATCTTGATGATGGTGCCGGTCTCGAACTCCAGCCGTGCGTAGTATTCCGGGCGCTTCGATTCGCGCACCGCCTCGTCGGGGAACAGCACTGCCAGGCGCTTCTCCAGCCCGTCCTTGGCCATGAAGACCAGGTAGTCGTCCAGCGACATGCCGTCGGGCGTCGGGAACAGCGGCAGGCGCGGCTTGCCCAGCTCCAGCGTCAGGTTGCAGCGGCGCGCGATCTCGACCGCGTTCTCCAGTGCCGAGGGGATGTCCGCGAACAGCGCGCACATCTCGTCCTGGGTCTTGAAGTACTGGTCGGTGGTAAAGCGCCGGGTGCGGCGCGGATTGGCCAGCAGCTCGCCCTCGGCGATGCACACGCGCGCCTCGTGCGCGGTGTAGTCGTCCGGCGTCATGAACTGCACCGGATGCGTGGCCACCACCGGCAGTTGCAGTTCAGCCGCCAGCTGCACGGCCTGCTGCACGTAGGCATCGGTGCCGGCATTGCCGGCACGCTGCAGTTCGATGTAGAAGCGCTGCGCGAATACCGTGGACCAATGCTGTGCCGCGCGGCGCGCACCGTCGGCATTGCCGTTGGCCAGCGCCATGCCGATATCGCCACCCATTGCGCCCGACAGGGCGATCAGGCCAGTGGCCAGCGGCAGGTCGTCCTCGCCGGGTTCCAGGAACCAGGCCGGATCGATCTCGGCGCGCCCGCGGTGCTGGTTGCCCAGCCACGCGCGCGACAGCAGCATGCACAGGTTCAGGTAGCCGCGGCGGTCCTGCACCAGCAGCAGCAGGCGCGACGGCTTGTCGCGGTCCTCGGCGTTGGTGAGCCAGACGTCGGCACCGACCACGGGCTTCACGCCGCCGCCGCGCGCCTCCTTGTAGTAACGGATCAGCCCGAAGGCGTTGGCAAGGTCCGTCAGGGCGAGCGCGCCCATGCCATCGGCGGCGGCGGCCTTGACGGCGTCTTCCAGGCGGACGATGCCGTCCACGATGGAATATTCGGAATGCAGGCGGAGGTGTACGAAGCGGGGTGCGGACATGGGCGACATTGTACCGGCTCAGTCCGCTGGCATGCCTCCGATATTGCGTGCAGGCGGCCTCGCGCGAGGGCCCGGCATAGCTGATCGGCGTGCTTGGGAATGCGCGGCGCCGGCGCCCGCACGCGTTATAATTTCGCCTTTTCAATCAGGTAGTTATCGCAAGCCGTCGGCGCCCCTCCCGGACGCGGCCGTGCAGGCGCAGTCTCTCATGCAGATCGTCAATATTTCCGCTTACAAATTCGTCTCGCTGGACGACATCGAGACCCTGCGCCCGGCCATGCGCGAGCGCTGCGAAGCGGCCGGCCTGAAAGGCACGATCCTGCTCGCGCCCGAGGGCATCAACATGTTCCTGGCGGGCCCGCGCGCTGCCATCGACGGCTTCATGGCCTGGCTGCATGCCGATGCGCGCTTTGCCGATATCGTGCCCAAGGAAAGCCTGTCGGAAAACCAGCCCTTCAAGCGCATGCTGGTGCGCGCCAAGAAGGAAATCATCACCATGAAGATGCCGCTGATCCGCCCCGAGGAAGGCCGCGCGCCGTCAGTGCGGCCGGCCGACCTGAAGCGCTGGCTGGACCAGGGGCACGACGACGAAGGCCGTCCGGTGGTGATGCTGGACACGCGCAATGATTTCGAAGTCGCGGTTGGCACGTTCGAAGACGCCGTCGAATACGACATCGCCAAGTTCAGCGAATTTCCTGACGCAGTGGCGGCCCACAAGGGTGAACTGGAAGGCAAGACCGTGGTGTCGTTCTGCACCGGCGGCATCCGCTGCGAGAAGGCGGCGATCCATATGCAGGAAGCCGGCATCGAGCGCGTGTACCAACTCGAGGGCGGCATCCTGAAGTACTTCGAGGAGGTCGGCGGCAGCCACTATCGCGGCGACTGCTTCGTCTTTGACTACCGCACCGCGCTGAACCCCAACCTGGAGCCTGCCGGCCCTAAGCAATGCTTTGCCTGCCGCGCGGTGGTCACGCCGCAGGAGCAGCAAAGCCCGCACTACGTGGTCGGCAAGAGCTGCCCCCACTGCATCGGCAGCAAGGACCAGGCCGCAGCGTAAGAACCCGGCAGCTCAGGCCGCCAGCAGGTGGTAAAGATTGCGCAGCATGCCCGCGGTGGCGCCCCAGATAAAGCGGTGGCCGCCTGTCTCGCGCGGATAGGGCATGGCGTAGAACACCCGTTCGCCATCGACCCAGCGGAACAGGCGCCGTTCATGGTGGGACGGGTCCATCAGGAACGCGAGCGGCACTTCGAAGACATCGGCGACTTCCGAGGCATCGGGGCGCAGCGTGAAACCGTCACGCACCAGCCCTACCACGGGGCTCACGTGGAAACCGGTGCCGGTGATGTAGTCCGGCAGCGCACCCAGCACTTCCACATAGTCGCGCGCCAGGCCCACCTCTTCTTCCGTCTCGCGCAGCGCCGTGTCGATTCGGTTGACATCCCATGACTCCTGCCTCCCGCCCGGGAAGCTGATCTGCCCGGCATGCGCGCTCAGGTTGGCATTGCGCTGCGTCAGCAGCACCGTCAGGCCGTAATGGCGCTCCACCAGCGGCACTAGCACGGCGGCGTCGCGCAGCCCGCGGCTGCGGTCATAGACACGCGATTCATCGGTCAGCTCCGGCGCCCAGGCCGGCGGCACCTGGAAGCGGTGCCGGATAAAGTCCACCTGCAACCGCGGCGCGCTCAGGGCGCTGTTGCGCAGGTCGGTGTCGATGACGGGAAGGGATTCGGGATCGAAAGCAGGACGCATAACATTGCAAGTATGACAGAAGCGCGCATTCTGGCGTCGCAGCAAAAATGCCCGCCGCTTCCAACGTTTGCGCCGCGCCAATGCAAAAAGGGCACCCTGGGGTGCCCTTCCTGAGGAAACGCTGGCCGGGCTGCCCCGGCCGGCATGCCCAGCTTACTGCGCAGCCTTGGCAGCGACAGCAGCCTTCGACACCAGCTTTTCCTTGATACGTGCGGACTTGCCCGAACGCTGGCGCAGGTAGTACAGCTTCGCACGACGCACGTCGCCGCGACGCTTCACTTCGATGCCGGCAATCAGCGGCGAGTACAGCTGGAACGTACGTTCCACGCCTTCACCCGACGAGATCTTGCGCACGATGAAGGACGAATTCAGGCCGCGGTTGCGCTTGGCAATCACGACGCCTTCGTAGGCCTGCACGCGCTTGCGGGTACCTTCCACCACGTTCACGTTGACGATCACGGTGTCGCCAGGTGCGAATGCGGGGATGGTCTTGTTCGCGGTCAGACGCGCGATCTCTTCCTTCTCGATCTGCTCGATGATGTTCATCGTTTTTTCTCCGTAACCATCGTGCCGGCGTTGTATGCCCCAGGCATTGCCCGGGCCCCGGCAGAGGATGGGGTTTTACCTGGCGGGGGTCTCCCCCCGCCCTTCCTTCGCCGCCCATTCCGACAAGAATTTCTCGTCGGCGCGGGTCAGCAAACCTTGTTCGCGAGCGGCCTTGATCAGGTCGGGGCGCTTGCTCGCGGTATTGGCCAGCGCCTGCTGGCGCCGCCATTTCTCGATCTCGGCGTGATGCCCCCCGAGCAGGATCTCGGGAACCCGCACGCCTTCATATTCTTCCGGCCGCGTGTAGTGCGGACAATCCAGCAGGCCATTGACGAAACTGTCCTGCACGGCGGACTGCGCATCGCCCAGCACGCCGGGCAAGTGCCGCACCACGGCGTCGATCAGCGCCATCGCCGGCAGCTCGCCGCCCGACAGCACAAAGTCGCCGAGGCTGATTTCCTCGTCCACGCGGCGGTCGATCAGCCGCTGGTCGATGGCCTCATACCTGCCGCACAGCAAGACCAGGCCCGGCCGTTCGGCCAGCTCCATCACCCTGGCATGCGACAGCGTCTTGCCCTGCGGCGACATCAGCACCACATGCGGCTTCGGCACGCCGGCCTGCGCCTGCGCCGCCACCGCGGCATCGATCGCATCATCCAGCGGCTTGGCCAGCATCACCATGCCGGGACCGCCGCCGTAAGGACGATCATCGATGGTGCGGTAGTTGTCGACCGTGAAATCACGCGGATTCCAGGTGCGCAAGCCATAGCGCTGCTGCTTGGCCGCCCGGCTGGTGATACCCCAGTCGGTCAGCGCGCGAAACATGTCGGGAAACAGCGTGATCACATCGAACTGCATCCGCTCTCTCCCAATCCCAATCCTGCGCCAATCCCGCACCATCGCGGGCACAGGCTCAGTAGTCGAGCCCCCAGTCCACCACGATGCGCCTGCCCGCGGTATCCACCGAGCGCAGGAACGCATCGACAAACGGAATCAGCCGTTCACCGGCCTTGCCGTCAGGGAGCACGCAGGCCACCTGCAGGATCTGGTGGGCACCGTTGTCGATCAGCCCGGACACCTCGCCCAGCAACTCGCCTTGCTCGTTGCTGACGGTGCAGCCGATCAGGTCGACCCAGTAGAACTCATCTTCTTCCGGCGCGGGAAAATCCGCACGCCGGATCCACACGCGACGGCCCTTGAGCGCTTCCGCAAGATTGCGGTCGGCCACGCCGGACGCTTGCGCCACGACGGTGCCGCTGTGCTCGCGCGACTGCGCGATCTTTACGCAGACGGGCTGGGCACGCGACGCATCGGCCGCCACCAGCCCCGCCTGCGGCGGTGCCAGCAGCCACCAGCGGCGGGCATGCAGCAGGGCCGAAGCATCATCGGCATGCGGCAAGACCTTGATCCAGCCGCGGATGCCGTAGGCAGCGCCAATATAGCCGACCTCTACCAGGTCTTCCGGCAGGGGGTCGGCATACAGGAGCGCCGCGGGCAGTTTGCAAGCCTTTTGTGGCTCGCCCTGGGGCTGAACCAGCGGTCGGTTCAGCGGCCGGACGGCGCCCTGCTTTCGTTCAGTCACGTGTGCAATAAGAACACGCCCCGCCGGCCGTAAAAACGGTTCGACGGGGCGCGCTGCAGGCGACTATCAGGCAGCAGCCTTGGCGGCGCCTTGCTTGACCAGGCGGGCAACGGTCGGCGACAGCTGGGCGCCAACGCCTTGCCAGTAAGCCAGGCGGTCTTGCGCCAGGCGCAGGCCTTCTTCACCTTCCGTAGCCAGCGGGTTGTAGAAACCAACGCGCTCAATGAAACGACCATCGCGACGGTTGCGCGAGTCGGTGGCGACGATGTTGAAGAACGGGCGCTTCTTGCTGCCGCCGCGAGCCAGACGGATAACGACCATGGAATGATTCCTCAGAAAACGGGGTGTTCGAAACGGGGGTGTTCGAGGACGTTCGAACACGAAACGCAAGAGTATAGCCCAGTTACCGAGGCCAAACAAACACTTAGGTGAACTTAGGCGATTGACGCGCGCCTGCCGTGCAGGCATCGTGGCAAAAACCGCGACAGGAGGCCCGACATGCGCCCGGCTCTGCACTTCATGGCACGCACCGTGCAGCCCGCGGCCCTGCTCGCCATTGTACTGCTGGCAGGCACCGGGTCCGCGCCGGCCGCCCTGCCGCTGGACCAGGTCCGGCTGCCGCCTGGTTTCCGCATCGAGGTGCTGACGCAGGACGTGCCAGGCGCGCGCGCCATGGCGATGTCGCCGTCGGGCACGCTCTTCGTCGGCTCGCGCGGCGAAGGCAAGGTCTACGCGGTGACCGACGCGCTGGGGGCCCGGCCGCGCGTGCGCACGGTCGCCACCGGGCTGCGCATGCCGGCCGGCGTGGCCTTGCACGACGGCAGCCTGTACGCGTCCTCGGTGTCGAAGATCGTGCGGATCGACCATATCGAGGCCAGCCTCGACAAGCCGCCGGCACCAACGGTGGTGAGCGACCGCTTCCCCACGGACGGGCACCATGGCTGGAAATTCATCGCCTTCGGTCCCGACGGCTATCTCTACGTGCCGGTCGGCGCGCCATGCAACATCTGCGCGCCCGACGAGAACCGCTACGCCAACATCATGAAGATGAAGCCCGACGGCAGCGACCTGCAGGTGGTGGCACGCGGCGTGCGCAACACCGTCGGCTTCGACTGGCACCCGGCCACGCGCGAACTGTGGTTCACCGACAACGGCCGCGACCGCATGGGCGACGATCTGCCCGACGACGAACTCAACCGCGCCACCGCTGCCGGCCAGCATTTCGGCTACCCGTACTGCCATGCCGGCAAGGTTGCCGATCCCGAATATGGCAGCCAGCGCTCCTGCGCCGAGTTCGTGCCGCCGGTGGCCCTGCTGGGTGCGCACGTGGCGGCCCTGGGCATGCGCTTCTATACCGGCACGCAATTCCCGGCGCCCTACCGCAACAACGTCTTCATTGCCGAGCACGGCAGCTGGGACCGCAGCGAGCCGTCCGGCTACCGCGTGGTCCGGGTGGTGCTCGACGATGCCGGCAAGGCGGTGCACCAGGAGGTGTTCGCGCAGGGCTGGCTGCGCGGTGGCAGGCCGTGGGGCCGCCCGGTCGACGTCCTGGTTGCACCGGACGGTTCGCTGCTGGTCAGCGACGACCTTGCCGGGGCCATTTACCGCATCCGCTACCGGCCCTGAACCCCGCTGAAAACCCCACGGAAAGGGGGCCCGGGTGGCCGAAACAATCCGTTACACCGGTAACGGGATTGGCATAGGCGCCCCGATGGCCCATGCGTACCATGAACCCATCTTCCAACAGCAACACAGCGCGTCAGGAACCTGGGAATCCGCATGCTCACCCGCTCTCTCCTGCGCGACCTGGTGGCTGGCATCCTGGTGGCCTCGGGCCTGGTCGGCGCGGTTGCCGCCAGCCATGCCCAGGTCGCGTTCTGGCAACAAGTACGGCCCGATGGCCGCTCCGCTCGGATGCAGCCGCAGCCCCGCGACGGCTGGCAGATGGCCAGCGTGCGCGCCGAGAGCCGCGAGCACGTGCAAGCCCAGATCGACCGCATGGAAGCACGCGCCCGTGCCGACGACCGCCTGAGCGGGCGCCGCGCCGCGCTGGCTGGTGCCCGCGACGATAACCGCGGCCGGGGCCAGGAACGCGACAACCCCAATGAAGCCCGCAACGACTCCCGGCCAGGCAACGTCGGCCCCGGCTGGCAGGCACGTGGCCGCGACAATGGCCGATAAAGGTCGCTGCTGACGGCTGTCGGCGCAACCCCGCCCATTGCCGCACGGCCCAACGGTCTTTCGGCTGTTCACGGAACTCCTCCCCCGCTCCCCCTGTCTCTATTTAAGTGTGTGCCCCGCTTTCCGGGTGCCACGCACAGGCTGCCGCCCGGCGCTGTCCGGGGCTCACAGCGTGCCGTCCAGTGCAGACGGCAATCGAACTGACCTGCCTCTGCCCGACACCTCCTGCCGGACCCGATCAAAACGGCCCGGGCGCAGCCTCCAGAAAGACAATAACAATAATTCTGTGAGGTTTATCATGTCATCCCTTCTTAGCGACCTGGCCGAACACGCCGGCCAGTTATCGCTGTCAATCCTGTTCATGGGCATCCTGACCCTGGTCCTCTACGGCGAAACCCATATCAGCGAGCACGCGGTGGCCTTCCTGGACGGCCTGCAGTCAGGCTGGCATTAGCGCCGTCCTGCGCGTCTTCTGACGCACTTCCCTTTCTTGCGCTGACTGCCGGCGTACAATGTGGGCCGGCCGGTACCCGTGTGCCGCCGTTCCTGTGCCGGTGCATTGCCGGCCCGCAACCGCCGGATATCCGACCATGCCAGCAGCCACGCCAGCCCGCCATGCCTCCACGCTCGCCTCGCCGCCCGCGCGCGGCAAATCGAAGCTGCTGACCGTGGCGCTGGCGTTCCTGTTCGGCAGCCTGGGCGCGCATCGCTTCTACCTGGGCGGCCTGCGCGACCCGTATGGCTGGACGCACCTGCTGGCGCTGCTGGCGGGCGCGATCGGCGTGGCCTCGATGGCGGCCGGCGCGGGCACCCCGGTGCTGAACTGGACCTTCGCCGTCGCCGGCGGAGCCTCCGTCATCAGCGCCTTCCTGGCGGCCATCGTCTACGGGCTGCGCCCGGACGACAAATGGGACGCACGCTTCAACCAGCTCGGCAAACCTACGCGCTCCGGCTGGCCGGTGGTGATTCTGGTGATCCTGTCGCTGCTGATCGGCACCGGCCTGCTGATGGCCGGGCTGGCGATCAGCTTCCAGACCTTCTTCGAATCGCAGGTCGAGGCCGCCCGCGCGTTGTCGCAATAACGGCCGCGGCGGCATTGGCGCCGTGCATTTCGACCTGCTCGACATTGCCGTCTTCGTCCGCGCCGCGGCGCTGGGCAACCTGTCGGCCGCCGCGCGCGACCTGGGCTTGTCCACCTCTACCGCCAGCGCCCGCCTGGGCCGCCTGGAACAGTCCCTGGGCAGCCGCCTGTTGCATCGCACCACACGCCGGCTGGCACTCACCGCCGACGGCGAACGCTTCCTGCCGCATGCGGAGCAGTTGCTTGCCACCGCGGATCTGGCCAGCGAATCGGTCGGCACCGGCGCCGAGCACCCGCGCGGGCAGTTGCGCGTGACCGCGCCGGCGTCCTTCGGGCGCCAGCATGTCTCGCCGGCGCTGCCGGAATTCCTTGCCGCTTATCCCGACATCACGCTTGACTTGCGCCTGACCGACCAGGTGATCGGACTGGTCGATGCCAGCATCGACGTGGCGCTGCGCATGGGCGTGCTGCCCGATTCCACGCTGGTGGCACGCGCGCTCGCACCCAGCCACCGCGTGATCTGCGCCTCACCCGCCTACCTGCAGCGCCATGGCGTGCCGCGCCACCCGGACGACCTGCGCCAGCACAACTGCCTGGTGCTGGCCGACCAGTCGGCGTGGCGCTTCAATACGCCGCTGGGCGAGACCGTGGTGAACGTGCGCGGCAACCTGCGCGTGGATAACGGCGAAGTGCTGCGCGACGCGGTGGTGGCCGGCGTCGGCATCTCGCTCAAGTCGACCTGGGATGTGGGCCCGCTGTTGCGCAGCGGCGCGCTGGCGACAGTGCTGGACGAATATCCAGTGGTGCCGGCAGTGTCGATCTGGGCAGTGTTTCCCAGCCGGCACCTGGTACCGCCCAAGACACGCGCCTTCGTGGACTTCTTCGCCGAGCGCTTCGGCAACCCGCCCTATTGGGACCGGCCCGATACCTAGAGCGCACTGCGCGCTTGCGCACGATCAAGGCCGGCGCAAACGGCGGCTCTCCTTTCCGCCAATTCGCCCATACTGGTAGAGCCGACCGATCCCGGCGGTGTCACGCGCGGCGGGGCCACACCCTGGCGCAAAGGAGCAAGCATCGACATGCCAACCTATGAGGAAGGACGCCTGGCGGCGATCGCTGTCAGGCTGGCGCTGTCCTCGGGACTGCCGCCATCGAGCGCGAAGGCCGCGCTGGAACTCGCCAGCAGCATGATCGGCGACCAGCTGGCCACCGAGCGCGCTCAGAAGACTCAGAACAGCGAACCCTGCGGATCGTCCTTGCCGCGGGGCCCCCTGACCGGCGGGCGGAAACGCGACGTATCCAGCTCAAACCGGTTGTAACGAAACCCTAGCCGTTCGGCGGCCTTGTAGAAGCGCTGGCGCAGCAAGTCCGCCCACACGCCCGTACCGCGCATGCGCGAGGCAAAGCTGGCATCGTAGGCTTTGCCCTCGCGCATGTCGCGCACGCGGTTCATCACCCGTTCCGCGCGGTCGGGAAAATGTGCCAGCAGCCATTCCTCGAACAGCGGCCGCACTTCCCAGGGCAGCCGCAGCACGATGTAGTTTGCATAGACGGCGCCCGCTTCGTGCGCCGCTTCCAATACACGCTCCAGGTCGGGTTCCGTGATGAACGGGATCACCGGGGCGATGCTCACACCCACCGGGATGCCGGCGTCGGTCAGCGTGCGGATGGTGCGCAGCCGGCGTGACGGCGTGGCCGCGCGCGGTTCCAGCGTGCGCGCGATGCCGGCATCCAGCGTGGTGATGGTGACCGCCGCCACCGCTAGCCGCTTCGCCGCCATCGGCGCGAGCAGGTCGATATCGCGCTCGATCAGCGACGACTTGGTAATCAGCGCCACCGGGTGGTCACACTCGCTCATAACCTCAAGCAGGCCGCGCGTGATGCGCTGTTCGCGCTCGATCGGCTGGTAGGCGTCGGTGTTGACGCCCAGCGCGATGGTCTCGCAGCGGTACGACGGCCGTGCCAACGCCTCGCGCAGCCGCTCGGCGGCATTGGTTTTGGCATAAAGCTGCGTTTCAAAGTCCAGCCCCGGCGACAGGTCCAGGTAGGCGTGCGTCGGCCGGGCGAAGCAGTAGATGCAGCCGTGCTCGCAACCGCGGTAGGGGTTGAGCGAGACATCGAACGGGATGTCGGGGGATGCATTGCGCGTCAGGACAGAACGGGCGCGCTCGATATGGACTTCCGTGCGCAGCGGCGGCAGCGGGGCGGCTTCCGGCGACGGGGCGGCCTCGATGGTATGCGGTGCCTCTTCCGGTGCACTGCCCCAGCCATCGTCGAACGCTTCGCGCAGGTCGCGCTCGAAACGTCCCTGCAGGTTGCTCACGGCGCCCCGGCCCTTGCGCGCCACGGGCGGCCGCGGGCCTGCCTGCGGCGCGAGTGCATCCGGGTCGGCATCGGGCCGCGTCGGGCGGCCGCTGGCGGGCTTGGGTTTTTGCGGAGGGCGCTCCATGCTGGCCTTGGTCACACTGCCTGGCTCTTCTCCTCGACGGAAATCGCCAGTGTCTCCTTGATCTCTTCCATCACCACATAGCTCTTCGACTGCGCTGCGCCGGGCAGCTGCAGCAGGATATCGCCCAGCAGCCGGCGGTATTCGCCGATCTCGCGGATGCGCGCCTTGATCAGGTAGTCGAAATCGCCCGAGACCAGGTGGCATTCCAGCACTTCCGGGATGCGCAGCACCTCGCGCCGGAACTGCTCGAACATATTGCCCGACTTGTTGCCCAGCGAGATCTCGACGAACACCAGTAGCGCGCTGCCCAGCAGTGCCGGGTTCAGCCGTGCGTAGTAGCCCATGATGACACCATCGCGCTCCAGGCGCTTAACGCGCTCGATGCAGGGCGTGATGGTCAGCCCGACCGCTTCGGCGAGGTCCTTCATCGACATCCTGCCGTCGCTTTGCAGCGCCATCAGGATCTTGCGGTCGAGCCGGTCGAGGGTGCGCATGGGCTGGCGACTCGTTCTCATGAGTTTTTCCTGTTTTCCGAAGAAATTCGATAACAATGACTGGATTGGATTCAATAGTATAGAGATAAATCCTCTATCAACTTGTCATTGCAGTTGGAGCTTCCGGACATGCGCGTTCTCGTACTCGGCAGTGGTGTTATCGGCGTCACCAGTGCGTGGTACCTGGCCAAGGCCGGTCACGAAGTGACCGTCGTCGACCGCGAGGCGGGTCCCGCGCTCGGCACCAGCTTTGCCAACGCGGGGCAGATCTCGCCCGGCTATGCGTCGCCATGGGCCGCGCCCGGCGTGCCGCTCAAGGCGATCAAGTGGATGTTCCAGGAACACGCGCCGCTCAGCATCCGTCCGGACGGCACCCTGTTCCAGCTGCAATGGATGTGGCAGATGCTGCTGAACTGCAGCGCCGGGCGCTACGCCGTCAACAAGGAACGCATGGTGCGGCTGGCCGAGTACAGCCGCGACTGCATCCGCGCGCTGCGCGCGGAAACCGGCATCGCTTACGAAGGCCGCCAGCAAGGCACGCTGCAGGTGTTCCGCACCGAAGAGCAGCTGCAAGGCGCGGCCAAGGACATCGCCGTGCTGGAAGAAGCCGGGGTGCCCTACCAGTTGCTTTCGCGCGAGGAACTCGCCGCGAGCGAACCGGCGCTGGCCGCCGTCCGCCACAAGCTGGCCGGCGGCCTGCGCCTCCCCAACGATGAAACCGGCGACTGCGCGCTGTTTACGCAACGGCTCGCAGGCATGGCCGAGATGCTGGGCGTGAAATTCCTGTACAACCGCTCGATCGACAGCCTGATGACCCAGGGCGATGCCGTCACCGGCGCCGTGGTCAACGGCGAGCCGATGGCCGCCGACCTGGTGGTGGTGGCGCTGGGCAGCTGGTCGACGCAGCTGGTCAAGCCGTTCCTGTCGGGCATGTCCAACCTGCCGGTGTACCCGCTCAAGGGCTTCTCGATCACGGTGCCGCTGAACGATCCGTCGCGCAGCCCGGTGTCCACCGTGCTGGACGAAACCTACAAGGTCGCCATCACCCGCTTCGAAGACCGCATCCGCGTGGGCGGCATGGCCCAGATCGTCGGCTATGACCGCAGCCTCGATCCGGCCAAGCGCCGCACGCTCGAACACGTGGTGACCGACCTGTTCCCGGGCGCCGGTGATGTCAGCCGCGCCACCTTCTGGACCGGCCTGCGCCCGATGACCCCAGACGGCACGCCCATCGTCGGCCCGACCCAGGTGCGCGGCCTGTGGCTGAACACCGGCCACGGCACGCTGGGCTGGACCATGGCCTGCGGCTCGGGCAAGCTGCTGTCGGACCTGGTCTCGGGCAAGTCGCCCGCGATCCGCGCCGACGACCTGTCGGTGGGCCGCTACCTGAAGCCCGCGCGCCAGCACCTGGCGCCGCGCCCGGCTGCCGCCTGATCCAGGTACCGTCCCGACCAGCAAAAAGGGCGACCCTTCGGGGTCGCCCTTTTCACATCTGCGCGCAGCGCTTGCCGGTCAGAACTGCTCGGCGGTCAGCGCATTGACCGGCGCCCCGCCGCTGACGACGGCATCACGCAATGCCGACGCCTGCGACAGGATGTGCTCGGCGAAGAAATGCGCGGTCGCGATCTTGGCATCGTGGAAGGCAGGATCCTCGGCGCGCTTGGCATCGGCAGCCAGCATCGCGCGGCCGAACTGCCAGCCGGAGAACACGATGCCGCACAGCTTCAGGTAAGGCACGCTGCCGGCAAAGACGGCGTTCGGGTCGGACTTGGCATTGGCCACGACAAACGCCACTACATCTTCCAGCGCCGCGCGGCCCTTGGCCAGTTGCGCCTGCATCGCGGTGAACGCAGTGCAGCCATGCTTGCCCAGCGCAGCCTCGGTCTCGGCGATCTGCGCGCAGATCGCGCGTGCCACGGCGCCGCCGTCGCGCACGGTCTTGCGGCCGATCAGGTCGTTGGCCTGGATTGCGGTAGTGCCTTCGTAGATCGGCAGGATGCGCGCATCGCGGTAGTGCTGCGCCGCGCCGGTTTCCTCGATAAAGCCCATGCCGCCGTGCACCTGCACGCCCAGGCTGGTGACATCGATCGACAGCTCGGTGCTCCACCCCTTCACCACCGGCACCAGGAACTCGTAGAAGGCCTGGTTCTGCCTGCGCACGGCCTCGTCGGGATGCTGGTGCGCCGCGTCGCTGGCGGCCGCGGCCACATAGGCCACGGCGCGTGCGCCTTCGGTCAGCGCGCGCATGGTCATCAGCATGCGCTTGACGTCCGGGTGGTGGATGATGGTCACTGCCTCGCGCGCCGAACCATCGACCGGGCGGCTCTGCACGCGTTCGCGCGCAAAGGCCACCGCCTGCTGGTAGGCGCGTTCGGACACGGCGATGCCCTGCATGCCGACCGAGAAGCGTGCCGAGTTCATCATGATGAACATGTACTCAAGGCCGCGGTTCTCTTCGCCGACCAGCGTGCCGATGGCGCCGCCATGGTCGCCGAACTGCAGCACGGCCGTGGGGCTGGCCTTGATGCCCAGCTTGTGCTCGATCGATACGCAATGCACGTCGTTGCGCTCACCGGTGCTGCCGTCGACGTTGACCATGAACTTCGGCACGATGAACAGCGAGATGCCCTTGACGCCCTCGGGCGCGGTGGGCGTGCGGGCCAGCACGAGATGGACGATGTTCTTCGCCATGTCGTGCTCGCCGTAGGTGATGAAGATCTTGGTGCCGAACACCTTGTAGGTGCCGTCGCCCTGCGGCTCGGCACGGGTGCGCACCGCGGCCAGGTCCGAGCCGGCCTGCGGCTCGGTCAGGTTCATGGTGCCGGTCCACTCGCCCGAGATCAGCTTCGGCAAGAAGGTCGCCTTCTGCTCATCCGTGCCGGCCGTCAGCAGCGCCTCGATGGCACCATCGGTCAGCAGCGGGCACAGCGCGAACGACAGGTTCGCGCTGTTCAGCATCTCGTTGCAGGCGGTGGCGATCAGCTTGGGCAGGCCCTGGCCGCCAAACTCCTGCGGATGCAGCACGCCCTGCCAGCCGCCCTCGCCGAATTGGCGGAACGCGTCCTTGAAGCCGGGTGTGGTGGAGACCACGCCGTCCTTCCAGCTGCTCGGGTCCAGGTCGCCGGCGCGGTTCAGCGGCGCGACCACCTGCTCGTTGAACTTGGCGGCCTCGTCCAGCACGGCCTCGGCCGTTTCCGGCGTGGCTTCTTCGAAGCCCGGCAGTTTGCTGACGGCCTCAAGCCCGGCCAGCTCGTTCATGACGAACAGCATGTCCTTGATCGGCGCACGGTAAGTCATCGATGTCTCCCAACATGTATGAAAAAGCCGTTCGCGGGTCACCCCCGGAACGGCTCGTTACTTGCTACCTGCGGCTACCCGTGCCGGCCGCCGGGCGGCCGGCGAGGCATCAGCCCAGTGCTGCCACCAGCTCCGGCACCACGGTGTTCAGGTCGCCCACCAGGCCGTAGTCAGCCACGGAGAAGATCGGCGCTTCGGCATCCTTGTTGATCGCGACGATCACCTTGGAGTCCTTCATGCCGGCCAGGTGCTGGATCGCGCCGGAGATACCGACGGCGATGTACAGCTGCGGCGCGACGATCTTGCCGGTCTGGCCGACCTGGTAGTCGTTCGGCACGAAGCCGGCGTCCACGGCAGCGCGCGAGGCACCCAGCGCGGCGCCCAGCTTGTCGGCCAGCGGCGTCAGCACCTTGGTGTAGTTCTCACCCGAACCTACGCCACGGCCACCCGAGACGATGATCTTGGCGGCGGTCAGTTCCGGACGGTCGCTCTTGGCCACTTCGCGCGAAACAAACTGCGAAACGCCTGCGTCGGCCACGGCCGGCAGGGTTTCAACGGCGGCCGAGCCACCTTCGGCGGCAGCGGCGTCAAAGGCGGTGCCGCGCACGGTGATGACCTTGATCTTGTCTTCCGACTTGACCGTGGCAATGGCGTTGCCGGCGTAGATCGGGCGCTCGAACGTGTCCGGGGCGTCGACCTTGGAGATTTCCGAGATCTGGGCCACGTCCAGCTTGGCAGCCACGCGCGGCAGGATGTTCTTGCCGTACGGGGTGGCCGGAGCCAGGATGTGCGAGTAGTCGTTGGCGATGGCCAGCGCCTGCTCGGCCACGTTCTCGGCCAGGCCGTCACCGAAGTACGGTGCGTCGGCCAGCAGGACCTTGGTCACGCCGGCGATCTTGGCGGCGGCGTCAGCCGCGGCCTTGGCGTTGGAACCAGCCACCAGCACGTGCACGTCGCCGCCGCACTGGGCAGCGGCGGCGACGGTGTTCAGCGTGGCGGCCTTGATGGATTGATTGTCGTGTTCAGCAATGACGAGTGCAGTCATGTTATTTCTCCCCCGCGCTCAGATAACCTTGGCTTCGTTCTTCAGCTTCTGCACCAGCGTCGCGACGTCCGGCACCATCACACCCGCGCTGCGCTTGGCAGGCTCGACCACCTTCAGGGTCGACAGGCGCGGCTTGACGTCGACGCCGAGGTCTTCCGGCTTGACGATATCGAGCTGCTTCTTCTTGGCCTTCATGATGTTGGGCAGCGTGACGTAGCGCGGCTCGTTCAGGCGCAGGTCGGTCGTGACCACGGCCGGCAGCTTGAGCGACAGCGTTTCCAGGCCGCCATCGACTTCACGCGTCACCGAGGCCTTGCCGTCGGCAACCACCACCTTGGAGGCGAACGTGGCTTGCGGCAGGCCAGCCAGCGCGGCCACCATCTGGCCGGTCTGGTTGGAGTCGTCGTCGATGGCCTGCTTGCCCAGGATCACCAGTTGCGGCTGTTCCTTGTCGATCAGCGCCTTCAGCAGCTTGGCCACGGCCAGCGGTTGCAGGTCTTCGTTCGATTCCACCAGGATGCCGCGGTCGGCACCGATGGCCATCGCGGTGCGCAGGGTTTCCTGGCACTGCGTGACACCGCACGAGACGGCGATCACTTCGGTGGCAACGCCCGCTTCCTTCAGGCGCACGGCCTCTTCCACGGCGATTTCGTCGAAGGGGTTCATGCTCATCTTCACATTGGCCAGATCGACGCCACTGCCGTCCGCCTTGACGCGGACCTTGACGTTGTAATCCACCACCCGCTTGACTGCGACGAGTACTTTCATGCGCTCACTCCACTGATAGCTGATAGTCAGAAATTTTGTTCGCTCGTCATTATAACCACCGGGTTGGCGGCTCTCCTGTTTTTCGAACGATCGTACTATTTTATCGGCAAAATGATGCCGGGCATAGCCCGGCAGATCCCAGCCGTCCAGCGATTGTGCCGCAAACTGGGGCTTGCGGGCATCGTCTGATTGGATGAAAACCTCAAAGTGACGTCGGGCTTACCAAGCGGTAATGACCGAGTCCTTGAAGGTCGATGTGACGTATTGCTTGATTTCCGGCGAGTGATAGGCCTTCACCAGCTTGGCCACCCAGGGCTTGTTCTTGTCGGCCTCGCGGATCGCGATCAGGTTGGCGTACGGACCCTTCGGGCCTTCGATGGCGATGGCGTCCTTGACGGGCGACAGGCCGGCCGATTCCGCGTAGTTGCCGTTGATGGCGGCGGCATCCAGGTCATCCAGCGAGCGCGGCAGCTGCGCGGCGTCCAGCTCGACGATGCGGATCTTCTTCGGGTTCTCGACGATGTCCAGCGGCGTGGCCTTCAGGCCGGCGTTGGGCTTGAGCTTGATCACGCCCTTGCTCTGCAGCAGCAACAGGCCGCGCCCGCCGTTGGTGGGATCGTTGGGCACGCCCACGCGCGCACCCTGCTTGAGCTGGTCGAGCGACTTGATCTTCTTGGAGTACACGCCCATCGGGAACGTCACCGTATAGGCGATATGCGTGAACTTGTAGCCGCGGTCCTTGATCTGGGCTTCCAGGTACGGCAGGTGCTGGTAGCTGTTGGCGTCCAGGTCGCCGGCAGCCAGCGCGGCGTTGGGCTGGATGTAGTCGCTGAACTCGACCACCTGGATGTTCAAGCCGTCCTTGGCGGCGACCTTCTTCACCTGTTCCATGATCTGGGCGTGCGGGCCGCCGGTCACGCCGATCTTGATCGGCTTTTCCTGGGCGACGGCGCCGGTGGCCAGCGTTGCGCCGATCGCGGCGCCGAGAATCCATTGCAGCAGGTTGCGACGTTGCATGATATGCGTTCCTGTTTCAGAAAATAATTGTCTTGGCGTTGACGGATTAGCGGTGGCTGATACGGCGGACAAGCCAGTCGCCGAAGCTCTGCACGGCCTGCACGAACACGATCAGGATCACCACCACCGCCACCATGACCTCGGTGATATAGCGCTGGTAGCCGTAGCGGATGCCCAGGTCGCCCAGGCCGCCGCCGCCGATCGCGCCCGCCATGGCCGAATAGCCGACCAGGCTGACAAAGGTGATGGTCAGGCCGGCGACGATGCCGGGCATGGCCTCGGGCAGCAGCACCTTCCACACGATCTGGCGGGTGGTGGCGCCCATCGACTGGGCGGCCTCGACCAGGCCCTTGTCGACCTCGCGCAGCGCGCTTTCCACCAGGCGCGCGATAAACGGGATCGCCGCGATGGTCAGCGGCACGATTGCCGCGGTGGTGCCGATCGACGAGCCGACGATAAAGCGCGTGAACGGGATCACCACCACCAGCAGGATGATGAACGGGATCGAGCGCACCGCGTTGACCACCACGCCGATGCTGCGGTTGAACAACGGGTGCGACAGCACGCCGCCGCGGTTGGTCAGGTGCAGTAGCACGCCCAGCGGCACGCCCAGCAGCGAGCCGACCACGCCCGAGATCGCCACCATCAGCAGGGTCTCGTTGAACGAGGTCAGGAACAGGTCAAACATTTCAGACCACATGCTCGAACTCCTCCACCACGACGCCTTGCGCCTGCAGGTATTCCATCGCCGCCTTCACGTCGGCCAGTTGGCCCGTGGCCATGATCGCCAGCGAGCCGAAGGCCTGGCCCTGGATCTCGTCGATATGGCCGTGCAAGATATTGAAGTCCAGCCCGTAGCGGCGGATTGCCTGGGCCAGCACCGGCTGGTCCACGCCCTCGCCGGTGAAGGCCAGGCGGTAGACGTGGTCGCGCCCGTTGCCCAGCCGGCTCTCCACGCGCTTGAGCACGCTGGCCGGCAGCTCCTGCGAGATGACGTCGCCGATCATGGCGCGCGTGACGTCGTGCTGCGGGCGCAGGAATACGTCGATCACGCGCCCGGTCTCCACCACCTGGCCGGCTTCAAGCACGGCCACGCGGTCGCAGACCTGCTTGATGACTTCCATCTGGTGCGTGATCATCACGATGGTCAGGCCCAGGTCGCGGTTGATCTGCTTGAGCAGTTCCAGGATGGAGCGGGTGGTTTCCGGGTCCAGCGCGGAAGTGGCCTCGTCCGACAGCAGCACCTTGGGCTTGCTGGCAAGAGCGCGTGCAATGCCCACGCGCTGCTTCTGCCCGCCGCTGATCTGCGCCGGATAGCGGTCCTTCAGCGCCGACAGGCCCACCAGGTCCAGCAGCGGCAGCACCGTCGCGGCGATCTCGGCCTTGGGCTTGCCGGCCAGTTCCAGCGGCAGCGCCACGTTCTCATACACCGTGCGCGACGACAGCAGGTTGAAGTGCTGGAAGATCATGCCGATCTCGCGGCGTGCCAGGCGCAGCGCGCCCGTGTCCAGCGCTGTCAGTTCCTGGCCCGCGACGATCACGCGGCCGCTCGAGGGCCGGTTCAGCAGATTGATGGCGCGTACCAGCGTGCTCTTGCCGGCGCCGCTGCGGCCGATAATGCCGAAGACTTCGCCCGCCGCTATCGACAGGCTGACGTCCCGCAATGCATGCACGTCGCCAGACGCGCCCGGGAAGCGCTGCGACAGTCCTTGCAGTTCGATCATGGAAAGGTGACCAAAAGAAAACGGCAACAGGCGAGGGATCTCCAGCGCTGTTGCCGCTCGTTATTTTTCTGAAGCGCGTATTTTAGGCGATTCGCTTCATACCATAAACGACTTTTTGCCGATGTCTTTATACGTTCCCGGCATATAAGAAGCGAGAAAGTATACTATGAGCCACACCAAGACGGCGAACGCTTGTCAATGAAGGCCTGCACCCCCTCCAGCGCCGACTCGTCCATCATGTTGCAGGCCATGGTCTGGCCGGCGAGCTGGTAGGCGGCCTCGATGCCCATTTCCAGCTGGCGGTAGAACAGGCCCTTGCCCGCGGCCACCGCGGCGGCCGGCTTGGCGCAGATGCTGGCGGCCAGGCGCGCCACCTCTTGGTCCAGCTGCCCAGCGGGCACCACCCGGTTCACCAGCCCGCGCTCACGGGCGGTTTCGGCGTCGATCATGTCGCCGGTCAGCAGCATCTCCATTGCCTGCTTGCGGTGCAGGTTGCGCGACAACGCCACCCCGGGCGTCGAGCAGAACAGGCCCAGGTTGACGCCGGATACCGCAAAGCGCGCATCGTCGGCGGCCACCGCAAGGTCGCACATGGCCACCAGCTGGCAGCCCGCCGCCGTGGCGATGCCCTGCACGCGCGCAAGCACCGGCTGCGGCATCTTCTGGATCACCATCATCATGCGGGTGCAGCGGTCGAACAGGCGCCGGTAGTAGTCGTGCGACGGCGAGGCCCGCATCTCGCGCAGGTCGTGCCCGGCGCAGAAGGCCTTGCCGGCGCCGGCCAGCACCACCACGCGCACGGTGTGGTCCGACGCCAGCCGGCCGAGGGCCTCGGTCAGCGCGTCGAGCAGCCCTTCTGACAGCGCATTGAACGCCTGCGGCCGATTCATGGTCAGTCGCACCACGCCCGCGGTGTCGCGCACTTCGGTCAGCAGCGGCGCGTCCACGCGCGCATCGTTCTCGGCCATGGCCATGCTCTCCTATCGTTCCAGCAGCACCTTCAGGTGCGCCAGCACGCTGCGGCCCAGCGCGCTCAGGTTGTAGCCCCCCTCCAGGCAGCTGACGATGCGGCCCTGCGCATGGACGCGCGCAAGGTCCACCAGCTGGCCGGTAATCCAGGCGTAGTCCTGCTCCACCAGGCCCATCTGGCCCAGGTCGTCCTCGCGGTGCGCATCAAAGCCGGCGGAGATAAACAGCATCTGCGGGCGGAATTCATTGAGCCGCGGCAGCCAGATGGTCTCGACCACTTCACGCACGGCCACGCCGTTGGTATAGGCCGGCAGCGGGATGTTGACCATATTGGGCGCGAGATGCTCGGTGCCGCTGTACGGATAGAACGGGTGCTGGAAGATGCTGCACATCATCACCTGCTCGTCGCCGCGGAACGCCGCTTCGGTGCCGTTGCCGTGGTGCACGTCGAAATCGATGATGGCCACGCGCTCCAGGCCGTGCGCCCGCAGCGCGTGGCGCGCGGCAATGGCGACGTTGTTGTAGAAGCAGAAGCCCATGGCGCGGTCAGGCTCGGCGTGGTGGCCGGGCGGGCGCACGCAGCAGAACGCGTTCTCGAACTCGCCCGCGATCACCGCATCGGTGGCCGCCACCGCCGCGCCCGCGGCCAGCGTGGCGGCGGCAAGCGTGTGCGAGTTCATCGAGGTATCCGGATCGATCGCGTGATAGCCGCTGGCCGGGCTGGCGCGTTCGAGCGAATCGACATAGTCGGGACGGTGCACGCGCTCCAGCTGCTCGCGCGTGGCGGGCGGGGCTTCGCGGCGCTCCAGCAGCCCGTCCAGGCCGTGCGAAATCAGGTGATCCTCGATCGCCTGCAGGCGTTCCGGGCACTCAGGATGGAAATGCCCCATCTCGTGCCGCTGGAACTCGGGGTGCGTGTAATAGCCTGTCGGCATCTCTTATCGTCGCAATGTTGTCTCCAATCGCTACGTTAGCACACGCCAGCCCATGCCACCCAGCGGCGCTGGCGCGCCATGCCGTGACGGCTTGCCCGTAGTTGCCGCAGTGGCATCCGCTATACTCGGTGCGACTTGCAAAGGACATCATGACCGACACCCAGCGCTCACTGCGACGCCCCCTGCTGGGCGCCGCGCTTTCCGCTGCCGCACTCGGACTCTGCGGCCTCTCCCCCAGCCTGCTCGCCGCGGGCAAGCGCCGCGTCAGCATGCGCGAGGAAGAGATCGAACCCGGCCGCTACCGCGACAATCCGCAGACCCGCGCGTTTATCGACGAGATGGTGGCCCGCCACCGCCTTGACCGCGGGATGCTGCAGGAGTGGTTTAGCCAAGCGGTCTATTCGGCCACCGTGGTGCGGCTGATCATGCCGCCCGCCACCACCGGCCGCAAAAGCTGGCGCACCTACCGCTCGCGCTTTATCGAGCCGATCCGCATCAACGCGGGCGTGCGCTTCTGGCAGGACAACCGCGACACGCTGCGCCGTGCCGAAGCCGAGTTCGGCGTACCGGCCTCGGTCATCGTCGGCATCATCGGCGTGGAAACCATCTACGGCCGCGACATGGGCACCTTCCGCGTGCTCGACTCGCTGTCCACGCTCGCCTTCGACTACCCGGACACGCCCAACCGCGAAGCCCGCAGCACGCTGTTCCGCAACCAGCTGGCCGACTACCTGCTGTGGTGCCGCGACACCCGCACCGACGTGTACTCGGTGCTGGGCTCCTTCGCGGGCGCGATCGGCATCCCGCAGTTCATGCCGACCAGCCTGCGCGAATACGCCATCGACTACGACAACAACGGTCGCATCGACCTGCGCAACAGCCCTACCGATGCCATCGGCAGTGTCGCGCGCTTCCTGCAGCTGCACGGCTGGGAGCCGGGCCGCCCGGTGGTGTGGCGCATTGCCGGCGACGCCGGCAGCCTGGGTGTCGCCACGGCGGCGGCCGACGGCGAGCCATGGCCCACGCGCACGCTCAACCAGCTGACCCGCGCCGGCTTGCGCGTGGACGAGCCGATCGACCCCGTGCGCGAAGGCGAGACCGGCGTGCTGGTGGTGGACCTGCCAACCCCCGACCAGCCGACCGAATACCTGCTCGGCCTGCGCAACTTCTACGTGCTGACACGCTACAACCGCAGCTTCTTCTATGCGCTGGCGGTGTACCAGCTGGGCGAGGCGGTCAAGGCGGCGATGGGTTGACGCCAGCTGCCCGCCAAAGCAAAAAGGCCTCGCAATTTGCGAGGCCTTTCTTGTTGGGACCGGTTCAGGTCACGCCGGGAACACGCCGGTCGACAGGTAGCGGTCGCCGCGGTCGCACACCACGAAGACGATGGTGGCGTTCTCCACTTCCTCGGCAATGCGCAGCGCAACACAGAGCGCGCCGGCCGCCGAAATGCCGCAGAAGATGCCCTCTTCGGATGCCATGCGCCGCGCCATGTGCTCGGCGTCGCCCTGGCTCACCGGCTCGGTGCGGTCGATGTAGCTGGCATCGTAGATCTTGGGCAGATACGCCTCGGGCCACTTGCGGATGCCCGGGATGCGCGAGCCGTCGGCCGGCTGCGCGCCGATGACCTGGATCTCCGGGTTCTGTTCCTTCAGGTAGCGCGACACGCCGGTAATGGTGCCGGTGGTGCCCATCGCCGAAACGAAGTGGGTGATGCGGCCGTCGGTATCGCGCCAGATCTCCGGCCCGGTGCCCTCGTAGTGGGCCTGCGGGTTGTCCGGGTTGGCGAACTGGTCGAGGATCACGCCCTTGCCGTCGCGCTCCATCGAATCCGCCAGGTCGCGGGCGTACTCCATGCCGCCCTTGACCGGGGTCAGGATGATCTCGGCACCGTAGGCCGCCATGCTCTGGCGGCGCTCGAGGCTCAGGTCCTCGGGCATGATCAGCACCATCTTGTAGCCGCGGATGGCGGCTGCCATGGCCAGCGCGATGCCGGTATTGCCGGAAGTCGCCTCGATCAGGGTGTCGCCCGGCTTGATGCGCCCGCGCGCCTCGGCCCGGGCGATCATCGACACCGCGGGGCGGTCCTTGACCGAACCGGCCGGGTTGTTGCCTTCGAGCTTGCCGAGGATCACATTGCCGCGCGCGTCGTTGGCGGCACCGGGGATGCGCTGCAGTCTGACCAGCGGCGTGTTGCCGATGGTGTCTTCAATTGTCTTGTAGGCCATGGGGCGAGGGGTCGCGAAATGGGGTCGCAAACGGGGGATTCCAATTCGCCGGCCATTGTAATCCAGACACCTATCCCTCGCCGGCAGGCGGGATTTACGCTGCCTCCCGCCCGCCTGCGCCCATCCTGCCGTGGCTCAGCCTTCTTCGTGGTTGCCTTCGCCCAGCAGGTGGTACAGCAGGATGCAGCCGAAGGTGGCAGTACCGATGCCGCCCAGCGTCATGCCGCCCAGCTTCAACGTCAGGTCGCCGGCGGCCACCGTCAGCGTGGCGCCAACCGTGATCAGGTTGCGCGAGCTGGAGAAGTCCACCTTGTTCTGCACCCAGATCCGGCCCGCTGTCGCTGCGATCAGGCCGAACACGACGATGGTCAGCCCGCCGATCACCGGACCCGGGATGGTCAGGATCAGCGCACCGAACTTGGGCGAGAAGCCCAGCAGGATAGCCACCGCGGCCGCCACCACGAAGATCAGCGTCGAGTAGATCTTGGTGACCGCCATCACGCCCATGTTCTCGGCATAAGTGGTCACGCCGGTGCCGCCGCCGCTGGCCGACAGCATGGTCGCGATGCCGTCGCCGATAAAGGCACGGCCGATATACGGGTCCAGGTTGCGCCCGGTCATCACGCCGATGGCCTTGATATGGCCCAGGTTCTCCGCCACCAGCACAATCGCCACCGGCGCGATCAGCAGCATGGCGCTGAACTCGAAGGTCGGTGCGGTGAACGCCGGCAGCCCGAACCAGCTGGCCGCTGCCACGCTCGAGAAGTCGATCGGCTTGCCCAGCCCCATCACGTTGGTGCCCAGGTAGTAGGCGAGGTAGCCGGCCAGGCCGCCGATCAGCACCGGCAGACGCCCGATCATGCCGGGCGCGCGCACCGCCACCAGCCCCACGGCCACCACCGTCAGCAGGCCCACCCAGGTATCGAGGGCCGCGCCGCTGACCGCCTTGACCGCCACCGGGGCCAGGTTCAGCCCGATCGCCGCGACGATCGCCCCGGTCACCACCGGCGGCATCAGCTTTTCGACCCAGGCGTAGCCCACCGCCTGCACGATCAGGCCGATCACCGTGTACAACGCGCCGGCGGCGATGATGCCGCCCAGCGCCACCGGGATATTGAGGTTGGGGCCGCTGCCCGCGTAGCCGGTGGCAGCGATCACCACGGCGATGAAGGCGAAGCTGGAGCCAAGGTAGCTCGGCACCCGCCCGCGCACGCACAGGAAGAAGATCAGCGTGCCGATGCCGGAAAACAGGATGGCGATATTCGGGTTGAAACCCATCAGGATCGGTGCAATGGCGGTCGAGCCGAACATCGCCACCACGTGCTGGATGCCGGCCAGCAGCGTCTGTCCGGCGGGCAGCCGCTCATCCGGCCCGATCACGCCTTCGGTCTTGAGCCGCCATTGCGGCAGGAATCCCGCGTCCTCGCCATTCGCCATATTGTTCTGCTCCCTGTGGTCCGGGCTGGCCGCCTGGTCGGCAGCCGCCGCGTTTGTGCCTGGTTGTCTGGTAGATGCGTGCCTGTCGGCAGCCGCGCGCGGCAGATCCTGCCGGCGCGGCGTCCGCATGATACTCCGCCGCCACGGGGCGTGCGAAGCGGCAAGGGTCTAGCACAACCCATACCAGCAAGGAGAGCGTCCGGCCGCTGCGCGGCCGGACGCCGGACCGTGACCCTGTCAGCGCGCTGGCTTGGCGGCGCCAGCGGGCGCTGCCTTGGCTGTCTTGGCCGGGGTGGCGGCCGCAGGCGGCGCCGCTGCTGCGGTTCCCTTCGTGCCGATGGCAAGGCCAGCGTCCTGCAGCTTCGCCACGGACTTCGGCCCGATGCCACTGACGCGCTCGGCCAGGTCCGCGGCGTCCTTGTAGGGCCCACGCTTGTTGCGTTCGTCGATGATGTTGCGGGCGGTGGCTGGTCCCACGCCCTTGACCGAGGTCAGGGCCGCCTCGTCCGCCGTATTGACATCGATGGCGGCATGCGCGGCACCGCCCGCGAACAGGCAGATGGTTGCAGCGAGGGAAACCAGGGAAAAACGCCGGGCAAGTTGCCGGACCCAATGCTTGAAAATGAAGGCTCTCCTTTCCTGTGGATGGTCTGAGGTACCACCCCCCGCCGGGGCGGCGAGGTCAGGTCAGGATAGGGGCGGGCCGCAGCTGCGGCCCATGCAGCAACAAAAGTTGACACCGGCCGCACGAAAGCGTGTCAGCCGGTTGCGCGCCGGTATCAGCCGGCGCGTTCGATCAGCCAGCGGCAGTAGCGCGCCACGCCTTCCTCGACGGACAGGAAGGGCTCGCTGTAGCCGGCGCTGCGCAGCTTCGACACATCCGACTGCGTAAAGCACTGGTACTTGCCGCGCAGCGCATCGGGGAACTTGACGTACTCGAGCAGGCCTTCCTGCACCAGTTCTTCCAGCGACAGGCGCGGCTTGCCTTCGGCCTCGCGCAGGGTGTTGACCACGGTGGCGGCGATGTCGTTGAACGGCTGCGCGCGGCCGGTGCCGAGGTTGAAGATGCCGGACTTGTCCGGATGGTCAAAGAAGTGCAGGTTGACCTTGACCACGTCCTCGACCGAGACGAAGTCGCGGCTCTGCATGCCGGGGGCATAGCCGCCGTACTCGCCGAACAGCTTCACCGTGCCGTCGGCGCGGAACTGGTTGAAGTTGTGGAAGGCAACCGAGGCCATGCGGCCCTTGTGCGTTTCACGCGGGCCGTACACGTTGAAGTAGCGGAAGCCCACGATCTGCGACAGCGCCGACGGCAGCCGGCGCCGCACGATCTGGTCGAACAGGAACTTGGAGTAGCCGTACACGTTCAGCGGGCGCTCGAACTCGCGGTCTTCGCGGAACACCTGCGAGGCGCCGTAGGTGGCCGCCGACGACGCGTACAGGAACTGCGTGCCTTGTTCCAGGCAGCTCTCCATCAGCGACAGCGTGTAACGGTAGTTGTTCTCCATCATGTAGCGGCCGTCGGTCTCCATGGTGTCGGAGCACGCGCCTTCATGGAATACCGCCCGCACCTTGCCGAACTCGCCGCGGGCTAAGCGCGCGAGGAAGTCCTGCTTGTCAAGGTAGTCGGAGATCTCGCAGTCGACCAGGTTGTGGAACTTGTCGGCACGGGTCAGGTTATCGACGGCGATGACGTTGGTTTCGCCGCGGTCGTTCAGACCCTTGACGAGGTTGCTGCCGATAAAGCCAGCGGCGCCGGTGACGATGATGGTCATGGTCGGATCAGGATGGGGGCGCCACGCCTCACGGGGCGGCGCCGAACAATTCAGAATAGGAGACGACGGCGGTACCAAGCTTGCCCACCACGATGGCGCCGGCACGATTGGCAAGCTGCACGGCTTCCTTGAGCGGCACGCCGGCACCCAGCATGGTGGCGAGCGTGGCAATCACGGTATCGCCCGCACCCGATACATCATAGACCTCGCGCGCCTGGGCGGAGACGTGCAGCACTTCGGCCTCGGTGTAGAGCGTCATGCCCTCTTCCGAGCGCGTCAGCAGCAGTGCCTCCAACTGCAGCCCGCGGCGCAGGTTCTGCGCGCGGATGGTCAGGTCGGCCTCGGTCTTCCAGGCGCCGACCACGGCACGCATCTCGGCCCGGTTGGGGGTGATCAGGGTGGCGCCGCGGTAGCGCGAGTAGTCGTCTCCCTTGGGGTCGATCAGCACCTTGCGCCCGGCTGCGCGGCTGGCGTCGATCATGCGCGTGACGTGGGTCAGGCCGCCTTTGCCGTAATCGGAAAGCACCAGCACCTGGTAGTCGTTGATCAGGGCCAGGAAGCGGTCCTGTACCGCGGCCAGCACTTCATGCGCCGGCGCGCTCTCGAAATCCACGCGCAGCAACTGCTGCTGGTGCGCCACCACGCGCAGCTTGATGGTGGTGTTGAGCTTGGGATCGCGGTGCAGATAGGGCTGCACGTGGCTCTCGCCCAGCAACGTTTCGAGCGTTCGGGCCGGCTCGTCGTCGCCGACCACGCCCAGCATGCCCACGCGTGCGCCCAATGCCGCGGCATTGCGGGCCACGTTGGCGGCGCCGCCCAGGCGCTCGTCGCTGCGCTTGACCTGCACCACCGGCACCGGCGCTTCCGGCGAGATCCGTTCCACATCGCCGAACCAGTAGCGGTCCAGCATCATGTCGCCGACCACCAGGATATGGGACTGCCGGATCTGCTCCTGCGGAATGACGGTCTTGTTCATGAAGATCCTTGGCAATATCGCGACGGCCGCAGCCGTCGCGCTAGCTTATCGGTTGATGAGTCCGTTGACCCGCCGGCGCCTCATTCGTTCACGGCCGGCCGGGTCGGGCGTCCGATGGCGTGGTACTCCACGCCGTTCTCGACCATGGCCTCGGGCTCATACAGGTTGCGCCCGTCGAAGATCACCGGGGTCTTCAGGCGCCGCTTGATCTGGCCGAAGTCGGGGCTGCGGAACACCTTCCATTCGGTCACGATCACCAGCGCGTCGGCGCCGTCCAGCGCATCCATCTGGTTCTCATGGAAACTCACGCGCGCGGCGCCGCCCGGCAGGTCGGCCAGGTCGGCATCCAGCACGCGCCGGGCTTCGGCCATCGACACCGGGTCGTGCATGCGCAGCGACGCGCCGCGCGACACCAGTTCGCGCGCCAGCACCCGCGACGGCGCCTCGCGCATGTCGTCGGTGTTGGGCTTGAAGGCCAGGCCCCACACGGCAAAGGTGCGGCCGGTCAGGTCATCGCCGAAGCGGCGCACGACCTTGTCGCCCAGCACGCGCTTCTGCGCGCCGTTGACCGATTCCACCGCCTCCAGCACGCGCATTGGCTTGCCATGGTCGGCGGCAGTGCGCATTAGCGCCTGCACGTCCTTGGGAAAGCATGAACCGCCATAGCCAGCACCGGCATACAGGAAGCTGTAGCCGATGCGCGGGTCCGAACCGATGCCCATGCGCACCAGTTCGATATCGGCGCCAACCTCGTCGGCCAGGTTGGCCAGCTCGTTCATGAACGAGATGCGCGTGGCCAGCATCGAATTGGCCGCGTACTTGGTGAACTCGGCCGAGCGCACGTCCATGTAGAAGGTGCGCTCGTGGTGCCGGTTGAACGGCGCGTAAAGCTGGCGCATGGTGGCCTGCGCGTGGCGGCCGGCGACGTCGGCGTTGCAGCCCAGCACGATGCGGTCCGGGCGCATGAAGTCCTCGACCGCGGCGCCCTCTTTCAGGAACTCGGGGTTCGACACCACTGAGAACTGCAGGTCTTCCAGGCTGCGCGCGACCAGCTCCTCGCGGATCGCGGCGGCCACGCGGTCGCCGGTGCCGACCGGTACGGTGGACTTGTCGACCACGACCTTGAATCCGGTCATATGGCGGCCGATATTGCGCGCCGCCGCCAACACGTACTTCAGGTCGGCAGAGCCGTCTTCGTCCGGGGGCGTGCCCACGGCGATGAACTGCACGTCGGCGTGCTCGACACTGGCCGCCACGTCGGTGGAAAAGGTCAGCCGCCCGGCGGCACGGTTGCGCTGGATCAGCTCCAGCAGGCCCGGCTCGTAGATTGGCACGCCGCCTGCGTTAAGCAGCGCGATCTTCTGCTCGTCCAGGTCCAGGCAGAACACGTCATTGCCAAGTTCCGCCAGGCAGGCGCCGGTGACAAGGCCGACATAGCCGCTGCCGATGATGGTGACTTTCATAGCGTTAATTCAATTCTGTTGCACAGGACCGCCCGGGATCAGCCGAGCGTCTCGGAGCGCCGCGGGGCATAGGTTTCCCAACGGTTGCATCCCGGGCATTGCCAATAGAAAAGCCGGGCGCGGAAGCCGCACTCGCGGCAGGTGTAGCGCGCGAGGTTGCGCGTGCGCAGCTGCAGCAGGTCACGGATGGCCGTGGTTTCCTGCGCTTGCTCGTTGTTGCCGTCGGCGCCCTCTGCCGGGGCATCGGCACCCGCCGGCTGCGCGGACGGGGCGCCGGCCGCGACCACCGCCGCCTGCGCCTCGAAATACTTGGTCAGCGCCAGCAGCGTGGGCTGGCGGCGCAGCTGCTCGCGCATCAGGCGCGCGGCGGCTTCCGGGCCGTTCACGTCCAGTTCTGCCTGGTAGGCGGTATCGAGCACCTCAGGCGCCAGCTTGCCCTTGAGCAGGCCGCGCAGCCATTCCAGCGCGGCGCCCTCCTCCTGCAGGCTGGCGTAGGCCTTGACCACGCGGTCCGCCACCAGCGGCAGGAAAGATGCATCCTGCCGTTCGATGCCAAGCCAGTGGCCAAGCGCCGCGCGGGCGTCGCCCGCGGCCGCGGCCACGTCGCCCAGCAGGATCGGGGCGCGCACGTTGGCAGGATTCTCGGCAACGGCCTGGTTCAGCCACTTCACCGCATCTTCGGGGCGCTTGCGCTGCAGCGCGTCCTGCGCCAGCTCGCAGCAGAACTGGGCAATCTGCAGGCTGTAGCTCGTCTGCTCCAGCGTCTGCAGCTCGCGCGCGGCCTCGATCGCCTTCTGCCACTCCTTTTCCACTTCATAGAGCTCAAGCAGCACGCGCTTGGCCGACGCCGCGTACGGGCCCGACATCAGCCGGCGCAGCGATTCCTCGGCACGGTCCAGCAGGCCGGCGCGCAGGAAGTCCTCGCCCAGTTCAAACAAGGCATGCTCGCGCTCGGGCTCGGGCAGGTCGGGGCGGGTCGCCAGGTTCTGATGCACGCGGATGGCGCGCTCGGTTTCGCCGCGGCGGCGGAACAGCGCGCCCAGCGCAAAGTGCAGCTCGGTGGTTTCCGGGTCCAGCCGGGCCACCTCGATAAAGGCATCGATGGCCTGGTCGGGTTGCTCGTTGAGCAGGAAATTGAGGCCCTTGAAGTACGAGCGCGGCAAGGCGCCCTGTTCGCTGATGAGCTGGCGCACGTCGAAGCGCGCCGCCATCCAGCCAAGGCCAAAGACAAGTGGCAGCGCCAGCAGCCACCAGGTTTCAAACATCATGGATCAGACTTTCGGGCCGACTACGTTATAGGGAACAGGCTTGCCGTCACGCGGCGCGGATGCGGCCGCCGACGACGCTGCTGCGGCGGACGCCGGTGCCTGCGCCTCCGCGGCCACGCGGCGCAGTTTCGCCACCTCCATGCGCTGGCGCATCAGCCCGGGCGCGACCGATGCCAGTGCCGCCACCGCGCCCAGCACGAAGGCGGCGAACAGGATCAGGATCAGCGGCGCATGCCAGACGGCATTGAAGAACAGCTGCAGCGAGGCTTCGGCGGTATTGCGCAGCGCCAGCACGAACAGCAGCACGAATACGACGATACGGACGATCCAGGCGAACAGTTTCATGCAGGTAGGCAGCGAGTCAGCGTGACATTGGGACGGGGAAGCGACAGGCGAGGCGTACTGGCGCAAGGCCCGGCAAGGACCCCGGCATTGTAACGGAATCACTTCCCGGATTCGGTAACGTGGCGGTAACGGGGTGCGAACCCGCTGCGGCGATCGACCCCTGGCATCGACTTGCGCACGATGCAGCACCTGGCATGGCGTCATCTCAGAAGCATCAAACGAAAAAAAGCGCCCCAACGGGGCGCTTTCTTACCAACAACACAGCAGCAGGCAAAGCCCGGGCAATCAGGAGCGGACAAAATTCAGCCCGCTCTCATGCAATCCCGCCGGTGTGACGGGAGCGGCACCCTGGCCAGCCTTGCCCGGCGCGGCTTGCACCGCGCCGCCGGAATGGCCGTTGCCATTGACGCCCGCAGGCACCGGCTGGCTACGGTCAACCCGTTCGCGCAATTCCTTGCCCGCCTTAAAGTGCGGCACCCGTTTCTCGGGCACCAGCACACGCTCGCCGGACTTGGGATTGCGCCCCACGCGAGGCGGACGCTTGTTCAGACCAAAACTGCCGAATCCGCGGATCTCGATGCGATGGCCGTCGGCCAGCGCCTCGGACATCGCGTCGAGTATCGTTTTGACCGAGATGTCCGCGTCCCGCAGCAACAGCTGGGGGAAGCGGGCAGCCAGTTTTTCGACGAGCTCCGACTTGGTCATGGGCATACGCGCAAGCGCGGGGGCCTGCGATTACTGGTTGTCCTGGCCGAGCTTGGCCTTCAGCAGGGCGCCGAGGTTGGTCGTGCCAGCCGTGCCGGTGTCAGCCTGGAACTTTTGCATCGCTTCTTGCTGCTCTGCGCTGTCCTTGGCCTTGATCGACAGGTTGATATTGCGCGACTTGCGGTCGACGTTCACCACCAGGGCGGTGATCTGCTCGCCTTCCTTCAGCACGTTGCGGGCGTCTTCCACGCGGTCAGCGGAGATTTCCGATGCACGCAGGTAGCCTTCCACATCGTCAGCCAGCTGGACCACGGCGCCCTTGGCGTCAACGGCCTTGATGGTGCCCTGAACCAGCGAACCCTTGTCGTTGGCCGAGATGAAGTTGTTGAACGGATCGCCCGACAGCTGCTTGATGCCCAGCGAGATGCGTTCCTTGTCGACGTCGATGCCCAGGACCACGGCTTCGACTTCGTCGCCCTTCTTGTACTTGCGCACGGCTTCTTCGCCAGTCTCTTGCCACGACAGGTCGGACAGGTGCACCAAGCCGTCGATGCCGCCCGGCAGGCCGATGAACACGCCGAAGTCGGTGATCGACTTGATCTGGCCGGCCAGCTTGTCGCCCTTCTTGTGGTTACGCGAGAAATCGTCCCACGGATTGGCCTTGCACTGCTTCATGCCCAGGCTGATACGACGCTTGTCTTCGTCGATATCCAGCACCATGACTTCGACTTCGTCGCCCAGCTGGACAACCTTGGACGGCGCAACGTTCTTGTTGGTCCAGTCCATTTCCGACACGTGCACCAGGCCTTCGATGCCGGCTTCGATCTCGACGAACGCGCCGTAGTCGGTCAGGTTGGTCACCTTGCCGAACAGGCGGGTGCCTTGCGGGTAGCGGCGCGAGATGCCGACCCACGGATCTTCGCCCAGCTGCTTCACGCCCAGCGAGACGCGGTTCTTTTCCTGGTCGAACTTGAGGATCTTGGCGGTGATTTCCTGGCCAACCGACAGCACTTCGCTCGGGTGGCGGACACGGCGCCAGGCCAGGTCGGTGATGTGCAGCAGGCCGTCAATGCCACCCAGGTCCACGAACGCGCCGTAGTCGGTGATGTTCTTGACGATACCGTTGACGATGGCGCCTTCCTTCAGGGTTTCCATCAGCTTCTGGCGCTCTTCGCCCAGGGTCGCTTCGACCACGGCGCGGCGCGACAGCACCACGTTGTTGCGTTTGCGATCCAGCTTGATGACCTTGAATTCCAGGGTCTTGCCTTCGTACGGGGTGGTGTCCTTGATCGGGCGCACGTCAACCAGCGAACCCGGCAGGAACGCACGGATGCCGTTGACCATCACCGTCAGGCCGCCCTTGACCTTGCCGGTCACGGTACCCGAGATGATTTCGCCGTCTTCCAGCGCCTTCTCGAGGTTCAGCCACGATGCCAGGCGCTTGGCCTTGTCGCGGGAGAGGATGGTGTCGCCATAGCCGTTCTCGAGCGCATCGATGGCCACGGAGACGTAGTCGCCGGCCTGCACTTCGAGTTCGCCCTGGTCGTTCAGGAACTCCTCCACCGGCACGAATGCCTCGGACTTGAGGCCGGCATTGACGACCACGAAATTGTGGTCGATGCGCACGACTTCAGCGGAGATCACTTCGCCAGCCTTCATATTGGAGCGGGCGACGGATTCCTCGAACAGTGCGGCAAAGGATTCGTTAGTTTGCAGGTCGGACATAAACGTAAGGTGAAATCCGCAATACGCTGGCCGGCGCGACTATCGCGCTCAGTCTGCCAGGGCAGCGGGGTCAGGTTTGACACAAGCCAGCCACAAGTCTTGCCCGGGCTGGCGCCATCTGGTGCCGTCGGGGTACGCCGCTTCTACTGATGCGCCCGCATGCATCTCATGCACCGGGCCGCACAGCGGCAAACCACTCCAGCACCTGCGCCACTGCCTGGTCCACCGTCATATCGGAGGTATCCAGCAGCTTTGCATCCTCGGCGGGACGAAGCGGCGCGGCGGTGCGGGTGCGATCCCGTACATCGCGCGCTTCAAGGTCACGCAAAAGGTCTTCAATATTAGCAGAAATTCCCTTATCAATCAATTGTTTATAGCGCCTGCGAGCGCGCGCCTCAACACTTGCGGTCAGGAACACCTTGAGCGGCGCATCCGGGAAGATCACGGTGCCCATGTCGCGGCCGTCGGCCACCAGCCCCGGCAGCTTGCGGAAGCTGCGCTGCAGCTGGGTCAGCGCGTCGCGCACCGGCTGGTGCACGGCAATGGCCGAGGCCCGGTTGCCGATCGCCTCGGCGCGGATTGCCAGGCTGACTTCCTCGCCTTGCAGCCAGACGCGGTCAGGGCCGAACTTCACATCGAGGCGGGAAGCGATCTTTGCAAGGGCGTCCACGTCCGCCAGGTCAATCCCGGCGCGGTCGCTGGCCAGCGCCACGAGCCGGTACAGGGCGCCGCTGTCGAGCAGGTGAAAGCCCACGGCATCCGCAACCTTGTGCGCGACAGTGCCCTTGCCCGAGGCAGTCGGCCCGTCAATGGCGATGACGTTGACGATAGTCATTATTTATAAAACCAAGAGAAACGATTGATTGTGAATTCAATTGAGAATCATTATCATTTGATTCATGGCACTTCGCCGCAGCCGCGGCACGGTGCCCTTTCCGTCCAGTCGCGAGGCAATCTACCATGGCAAAAACCCTGACGTTCGGCATCATGCACCTTGGCATCGCGTTCAGCGTGACGTATGCGCTGACCGGCAGCCTCGCCATCAGCGGCGCCATCACCTTCATCGAACCGGCCGTCAATACCGTGGCCCACTACTTCTTCGACCGCTACTGGGAGAAGCGCGAGCGCCGCCAGGCCGGGGCTGCCCGCGACCACGCCAACCTGGCCAGCGCTTAGCCGGTCACGCCCGCAAACACGCTGAAGTAATCCGGGAACGTCTTCGCCACACAGCCCGGATCATTGATCCGCACCGGCAGCGGCCCGAAGGCCGCCAGCGAGAAGCACATCGCCATGCGATGGTCATCATAGGTGCCAATGCCTTCGGCCGGAGTCTGCCAGGGCTGCGGCGGCGTCACACGCAGGTAGTCCGCCCCTTCTTCCACGACTGCGCCGAGCTTGCGCAGTTCCGTCGCCATCGCCGCGATACGGTCCGTCTCCTTGACGCGCCAGCTGGCGATATTGGTCAGCGTGGTCGTGCCTTCGGCAAACAGCGCCGCCACCGCCAGCGTCATCGCCGCATCGGGGATATGGTTGCAGTCCAGTTCGATGCCGTGCAGGCACCCGTCGTCGCGTTCCGTGCCGCGCACTTCGATCCAGTTGTCGCCGGCCATCACATTGGCGCCCATGCGGTTGAGCGCCTCGGCGAAGCGCACATCGCCCTGGATGCTGGCCATGCCCACGCCTTCCACCCGGACCGGGCCGCCGCCGATTGCGCCGGCCGCCAGGAAATAGGAAGCGGACGACGCATCGCCCTCGACGAAGATCTCGCCCGGCGAGCGGTAAGCCGCGCCTGCCGGCAGCACGAAGCGTTCCCAGCCCTGGCGCTCGACCTGGATGCCGAAGCGCGCCAGCAGATTCAGCGTGATCTCTATATACGGCTTGGAGATCAGCTCGCCCACCACCTCGATCTCGATGCGGCCGCTGTCGGATTGCGCCATCGGCAGGCTCATCAGCAGCGCGGTCAGGAACTGGCTCGACACATCGCCGCGCACGCGGATCGGCGCATCGATGCGAATGCCGGCCGGCTGGATATGCAGCGGCGGAAAGCCTTCATTGCCCAGGTAGTCGATCACGGCGCCCACTTGGCGCAGGCCGTCGACCAGGTCGCCGATCGGCCGCTCGTGCATGCGCGGCACGCCCGACAGCTTGTAGCTTCCGCCCTGCAGCGCGAGCGCGGCAGTCAGCGGGCGGATCGCGGTGCCAGCATTGCCCATGAAGAGCTCGGCCGACTTGTTCGGGAAATTGCCGCCGGCGCCGGTGACGATGTAGTCGTCGCCTTCCTGCCGCCACGCCACGCCGAGTGTGCGCAACGCTTGCAGCATCACACGGGTGTCGTCGGAATCGAGCAGGTCGCGCACGCGGGTTTCGCCCGTGGCCAGTGCGGCCAGCAGCAGCACGCGGTTGGAGATGCTCTTCGAGCCCGGCAGCCGGACGGTGCCGTTGGCGCGGGTCAGGGGGCCTAGCGTCAGGTGTTCCATGGTTCTCGTGGGCGCCGGGGCGCCGCGGTCAGGCGATTGGTTCAGGGTTCGGTATGGTTGCCCGCGGCACGCTCTGCGCCCCAGGCCAGCCGGGTCTTGCTGGCGCGCGCGAAGATGCGTTCGAGCGCGTCGCCGTCGCCCTTCTCGATCTGCGCCTTCAGGTGCGCCAGCACCGACTGGTAGGTATTCAGCTCACGCAGCAGCGCGTCGCGGTTGGCCACGCAGATATCGCGCCACATCTCCGGCGACGAGGCCGCGATGCGCGTGAAATCGCGGAAGCCGCCGCCGGCGAAGCCCAGCTTCAGCGCCGCATCTTCCGCATTGGTGACCTGCGCCACCAGCGCGTACGACAGCACATGCGGCAGGTGGCTGACCGCGGCGAACACCGCGTCGTGCTGCACCGCCGACATCACGTGGCATTCTGCGCCGGCGCTTTCCCACATGGCGCGCACCGCGGCGACATCTGCGCGCGAATTTTCCTGCAGCGGGCACAGCACGGCCTTCTTGCCAACGTACAGGTCCGGCAGCGCCGCCTCCACGCCGTTGAGCTCGCGTCCGGCGATCGGGTGTGCCGGCACGAACTGCGCGACCTTGTCGCCCAGCGCCGTCTTGGCCGCCATGATCACGTCCGACTTGGTGCTGCCGGCATCGGTGACGATGGTGCCTGGCTGCAGATGCGGCTCCAGCGCGTGCAGCAGCGCAAAGTTCTGCGCCACCGGCGCGCACAGCACGATCACGCTGGCGCCGCGCGCGGCATCCGCCAGCGTCGCGGCCTCGTCGATCACCCCAAGATCCAGCGCCTTCTGCAGCGAGGCCGGCGAGCGCCCCACCCCGACCACCGTGCCCACCACGCCGGCGCGCTTGAGCGCCAACGCGAGCGAGCCGCCGATCAGGCCGACACCGACAATGACAACACGGGAAAAATGCAATGCACTCACAATCTCAGGCCGCTAGGGGCAGTGGCTCGGACCAGGCCGAGGTAAATCGATGATTGGCAAAGCGGCAGGCAAGCAGCCCGCCGCTACACGCTGCAAAACGCCGCGATTGTAGCCGCGCTCACGCCAGCGCCCGCTCCAGCGCCGCGATGAAGGCCGCGTTCTCCTCGGCCAGGCCAATGGTCACGCGCAGCCAGCGCGGCAGGTTGTAGTTGCCCACCGGCCGCACGATCACACCCTGCTTCAGCAACGCCAGGTTGACGCGCGCGCCGGCGCCGTCGTCATCGCCCACGCGCACCATCACGAAGTTGCCGGACGACGGCACATATTCCAGCCCGAGCCGGTTGAAGGCATCAGTCAGCTGGCGCTTGCCGGCACGGTTCAGCTCGGCGCTGCGGCGCAGGAAGTCGGCATCGCCCAGCGCGGCGATGGCCGCGGCCTGCGCCACGCTGTTGACGTTGAACGGCTGGCGGATGCGGTTCAGCAGGTCCGACAGCTCCGGCTGCGCCACCGCGTAGCCGATGCGCAGGCCCGCCAGGCCATAGGCCTTGGAGAACGTGCGCGACACCATGAGGTTCGGGTAGCGGCGCACCCAGGCAAGCGAATCGTATTGCTGGTCCGCATCCAGGTATTCGTTGTACGCCTCGTCCAGCACCACCACCACGCTGGCCGGCACCCGCTGCAGGAAGGCTTCGATCTGCGCGGCCGGCACGAACGTGCCGGTCGGGTTGTTCGGGTTGGCGATAAAGACCAGGCGCGTATCCGGCGCGATCGCCGCGGCCATCGCCTCGAGGTCATGGCCGTAGTCGCGCGCGGGCACTTCGATGGCGCGTGCGCCGATCTCCTGCGTGGCCAGCGCGTAGACCGCGAACGAGTACTCGGCATAGACGATCGACTGGCCCGGCTCCACCAGCGCATGCGCGGCCAGCTCCAGGATGTCGTTGCTGCCGTTGCCCAGCGTCAGCCAGTCGGCGGGCACGCCGAGGCGCGCCGACAGCGCGCCCTTCAGCGCAAAGCCGTTGGAATCCGGGTAGCGGCCGAGTTCAGCCACCGCATCGGCCACCGCGCGTCGGGCCGACTCGGGCATGCCGAGCGGATTCTCATTGGAGGCGAGCTTGACGATGCCGGCCTCGTCCAGGCCGAACTCGCGCGCGACTTCCGAAATCGGCTTCCCGGCCACGTAAGGCGAAATCGCCCGCACATAGCCGGGTCCGAACACCGTGCCGCCTTGCTTACCCTGCTCTGCCATCTCGTCTCCTTGTTCTTGCCTGGCTGCCTTACTTGCTCGACGGATACGAGCCCAGCACCTTCAGGTAGGCCGCATTGCGGCGCAGCTCTTCGATGGCGCGCGCCACTGCCGGCTCATGCTGGTGCCCTTCCACGTCGACGTAGAAGTAGTACTCCCACGCGCCGCTGCGCGCCGGGCGCGACTCGAAGCGGCACATCGACACGCCGTTCTCCGCCAGCGGCGCCAGCAACTGGTACACCGCGCCAGCCTTGTTGGGCACCGACAGGATCATCGAGGTCTGGTCGCTGCCCGACGGCTCGGTCTCATAGCGGCCGATCACGGCAAAGCGCGTGCGGTTGTGCGGATCGTCCTGGATATGCGTGCGCACGATATGCAGGTGATAGCGGTTGGCGGCGGACTCGCCGGCAATCGCAGCCACGGTCGGGTCTTCGCTGGCCATGCGCGCGGCCTCGGCATTGCTCGATACCGCCTGACGCTCCAGGTGCGGGTAGTTGGCGGTCAGCCAGTGCTGGCACTGCGCCAGTGCCTGCGCATGCGCGCGCACCACTGTTACGCCCTGCATGTCGGGCGTGGATGCCATCAGGTTGTGATGCACCTTGAGCGCAATCTCGCCGCTGATCTTCAGCGAAGTCTGCAGGAACAGGTCGAGCGTGCGCGACACCGCGCCCTCGGTGGAATTCTCGACCGGCACCACGCCGTACTCGACCGTGCCGGCCTCGACGGCACGGAACACCTCGTCGATGCTCGGGCAAGGCACGCCCGACACCTCATGGCCGAAGTGCGCATACAGCGCCTGCTCGGAGAACGTGCCGGCCGGGCCGAGGAAAGCCACTTCCAGCGGCTTTTCCAGCCCGCGGCAGGCGGACATCACCTCGCGCCAGATCGCCGCCACGCTTTCTCCCAGCAGCGGGCCGGGGTTGGCGCCCTGCACCTTGCGGATCACCTGCAGCTCACGTTCCGGGCGGAACACCGGCGCGCCGTACTTCTTCTTTACCTCGCCGACCTCGAGCGCCAGTTTGGCGCGGCGGTTCAGCATCGCCAGCAGTTCGCGGTCAACGGTGTCGATCTGCTCGCGCAGCGGGCTCAGCTCGACCGACAGCTTGCGCTCGGCTTCGCTCAGGTGGCTGTCGTTCTGCTGCTCATTCGGCGGCGTCTCCTCGCGCGCGGGGGTGCGGTCTTGGCTTGTCATTTTGTATGAATCCGGTGGGCCGCCGGGGCGCGGCGGCCGGAGAAAAACTGACCGCTGCCTGCCGGCGCACTGTGCCTGACGTGCGCGGGCAGCCAGCAGGAATGCGCGTCAGGCGGACGTACGCTCGAACTCGCGCATGAAATCGACCAGCGCCATCACGCCTTCCAGCGACATCGCGTTATAGATGCTGGCGCGCATGCCGCCCACAGTCTTGTGTCCCTTGAGCTGCACCAGGCCGTTGGCCCGCGCCTGCTGCAGGAAGGCCTCATTGCGCGATTCGTCGCCCAGGAAGAACGGCACGTTCATGCGCGAGCGGCAGCTCGGATGGATCTCGTTGCGATAGAAATCGCTCTGGTCCAGGTAGTTGTACAGCGCCGACGCCTTGGCGATATTGCGCTGCTCGATCGCGGGCACGCCGCCCTGGCGCTTGAGCCATTTGAAGACCAGGCCGGCGATATAGATCGCATAGGTCGGCGGCGTGTTGTACATCGAGTTGTGCTCGGCCACCAGGCGCCAGTTGAATGCCGACGGGCACAGCGGGTGGGCATGGCCGATCAGGTCATCGCGCACGATCACGATGGTGACGCCGGCCGGGCCGATATTCTTCTGCGCGCCGCCGTAGACCACCTGCACGCGCGACCAGTCGATCGGGCGCGACAGGATATGGCTGGAAGCGTCCGCCACCACGATGCGGTCGCCCTTGACCTGGCCGATATCGGGAATGTTCTGGAACTCCACGCCGACGATGGTCTCGTTGGTGCACAGGTGCACGTAGCCGGCATCGTCCGACAGCTTCCAGTCCGCGACGTCGGGGATGCGGTGGAATTTCTGCGCCTCGCTGGTGGCCGCGATATTGACCGCGCCATAGCGGCGGGCTTCCTGCTCGGTCTTGACCGACCAGGTGCCGGTGACGACGAAGTCAGCCTTGGGCGCGTCGGCGCTGCGCAGGCGCATCAGGTTCAGCGGCACGATGCCGTTCTCGCCGATGGCGCCGCCCTGCAGGAACAGCACATGGAAGTTGGAGGGAATATGCAGCAGTTCGCGCAGGTCCGCGATCGCTTCGGCCTGAATGCCCTCGAACTCGCGGCTGCGGTGGCTCATCTCCATCACCGAGACCCCGGTCCCGCGCCAGGACAGCATCTCCTCCGCAGCCTGTTGCAGCACTTCGGCAGGCAGCACAGCCGGGCCGGGCGAAAAGTTGTAGACGCGTTCGGCCAATGCACGCTGCATCATGCCGGCAAGAGCGGGATTCTGGGGATCGTTCATGAGACGGAGAATGGAAAAATGGCTGCCGGTGTTACCCAAGCAGCCATTATCCCTCAAAACCCGCGCCCCGTTGGGCACCCGGGGCCCGGCCCCGGTGCCGCACCGGCCTGCAAGGCTGCAGGTGGGCGGCGGTCTGAGTCAGTCGCGGATCACGCCAGCATCACTTCGAAGCGGCGGTGATTTCCTTCTCGGCGGCGTCGCGCATCGACTTGCCGACCTGCGGGCCGTACTTCTGCATCATCGAGCCCCAGATCTCCTGGGTCGCTTTGCCCTGGTTGGCCATGAACTTCTGGCCGGTCGGCGACTTCAGGAAGGTGGTCAGGTCCTTGAGTTCCGCCGTCGAGTAGTACTTACCAAAGGCATCGTAGTGCGCCTGGATCGCGTCCTTGCGGAAGCCATCGGTGCTGAACGCCGAACCGGCGCCATCAACCATGCGCTGGACCGCGCCGTTCTTCTTCAGCTTTTCGACAGCGGCCTGCTTCTGCTTGTCGTTCAGGGTCTTGTTCTCGACCAGCACTTGTTCCAGCACCAGCGGAGCTTCCTGCTTGGCGCCTTGCTGCCAGTTTTCGGCCTGGCCCTTGACGGCCTGGTCCGCCTGCATGACGGAAAGCAGTTCCTTGATGGCTGCTGTCTTTTCCGCATCCTGCGCGTGTGCATGCTGCGCCATCATGAAGGTCGGAACGAAAGCAGCCAGAACAGCGATACGTCGATAGGTTTTGAGCATTGTGACTCCCTGGTAAATACGTCCGTTTTAGTCCGGACAGCCGCGAGGCGAGTTCCGGCTGGCGTCCTATTGTTGCAACAATTTACGATTTGTCTTACGGATTAGCGTCCGCGTCGGCCCCGGCAGCACCTTCTGCGCCGTCGGCGTCTTCAGCCTCTTCGCCACCTGCGCCGTTGTCGGCATCGCTTTCGACGATGCGCTGCAGCCCGGACAACTTGGTGCCTTCGTCAACGTTGATCAGCGTGACACCCTGCGTGGCGCGGCCCATTTCTCGGATTTCGGCCACGCGGGTACGGATCAGCACGCCACCGGTGGTGATCAGCATGATCTCGTCCTCGGGCGAAACCAGTGCTGCCGCCACCACACGGCCATTGCGCTCGCTCGTCTGGATCGCAATCATGCCCTTGGTGCCGCGGCCGTGTCGAGTGTACTCAGCAATGGGGGTACGCTTGCCATAGCCGTTCTCGGTCGCGGTCAGCACGCTGCCGCGCACGCCCGCCTCAGCCTCTTCGGCGGTCTCGGCCGGCGCCACCAGCATGGCGATCACGGTCTGGCCGTCTTCAAGGTTCATGCCGCGCACGCCGCGCGCCTGGCGGCCCATCGGACGCACGTCGTTCTCGTCAAAGCGCACCGCCTTGCCGGCGTCGGAGAACAGCATCACATCATGCTGGCCATCGGTCACGGCCGCGCCGATCAGGTAGTCGCCATCGTCCAGGTCGACCGCGATGATGCCGGCCTTGCGCGGATTGGAGAACTCGGTCAGCGCGGTCTTCTTGACCGTGCCGCGAGCGGTGGCCATGAAGATGAAGTGCTCAGCGTCAAACTGCTTGACCGGCAGGATCACATTGATCTTCTCGCCTTCTGACAGCGGGAACATGTTGACGATCGGGCGCCCGCGCGAGTTGCGCGAACCCTGCGGCACCTCATACACCTTCAGCCAGTAGAGCCGGCCGCGGTTGGAGAAGCACAGGATGTAATCGTGGGTATTGGCCACGAACAGCGTGTCAATCCAGTCGTCTTCCTTGGTCGCTGTCGCCTGCTTACCGCGTCCGCCACGCTTTTGCGCACGGTACTCGGAGATCGGCTGGCTCTTCATATAGCCGCTGTGCGACAGCGTGACCACCATATCCTGCGGGGTGATCAGGTCTTCGGTATCCAGCTCGGTCGCGTTCAGTTCGATCTGCGAACGGCGTTCATCGCCAAATTCGGCGCGGATCGCGGTGAGTTCGTCGACGATGATGGTAGTAATACGCTCCGGCCGCGCCAGGATGTCCAGCAGGTCGGCAATTACCGCCATGATGTCGCGATATTCCTGGACGATCTTGTCCTGTTCCAGCCCGGTGAGGCGTTGCAGGCGCATTTGCAGGATTTCCTGCGCCTGGCCATCGGACAGCCGGTACAGGCCGTCCGCCTGCATGCCGAACACGGGCGGCAGCCCGTCCGGACGATAGGAGGCGCGCCCGCCCGGCGTCTCGCCTTCGGCGCGTGCAAGCATGTCGCGGACCAGAGCCGAATCCCATGCCTTCGCCATCAGTTCCTGCTTGGCGATCGGCGGAGTCGGTGCGGCCTTGATGATGGCGATGAATTCGTCGATGTTCGCCAGCGCCACGGCCAGGCCTTCCAGCACATGGCCGCGCTCGCGCGCCTTGCGCAGTTCGAACACCGTGCGGCGGGTGACGACTTCGCGCCGGTGCGCCAGGAAGTACTCCAGCATCTGGCGCAGGTTCAGCAGGCGCGGCTGGCGATCGACCAGCGCCACCATGTTCATGCCGAAGGTGTCCTGCAGCTGGGTGTTCTTATACAGGTTGTTGAGGACAACCTCAGGCACCTCGTTGCGCTTGAGTTCGATCACCACGCGCATGCCGGACTTGTCCGACTCGTCGCGGATGTCGGAGATGCCCTCGACCTTCTTTTCAGTGACCAGTTCGGCAATGCGCTCAAGCAGGGTGCGCTTGTTGACCTGGTAGGGCAGCTCGTCGACGATGATGGCCTGGCGCTGGCCGCGGTCGATGTCCTCGAAGTGCGTCTTGGCCCGCATCACCACGCGGCCGCGGCCGGTGCGGTAGCCTTCGCGAACGCCCTGGATACCATAGATAATCCCGGCGGTCGGAAAATCCGGCGCGGGAATCAATTCAATCAGTTCATCCACCGTGGCCTGCGGGTTGCGCAACAGGTGCAGGCAGCCGTCAACGATTTCATTCAGGTTATGCGGCGGGATATTGGTGGCCATGCCCACCGCAATACCGGACGAACCGTTGATTAGCAGATTGGGAATACGCGCCGGCAGAATTGAAGGCTCTTTTTCAGAGCCGTCGTAGTTGCTGTCGAAATCGACGGTTTCCTTGTCGATGTCGAACAGCATCTCGTGGGCGATTTTCGCCAGGCGGATTTCGGTATAACGCATGGCCGCGGCGTTATCGCCGTCGACCGAACCGAAATTGCCCTGGCCGTCGACCAGCATGTAGCGCAGCGAGAAATTCTGCGCCATGCGGACGATGGTGTCGTAGACTGCGGTATCGCCGTGCGGGTGATACTTACCGATCACATCGCCGACGATACGGGCCGACTTCTTGTAGGCCCGGTTCCAGTCGTTGTTGAGCTCGTGCATCGCAAACAGCACGCGCCGGTGCACCGGTTTCAGGCCGTCCCGCACATCAGGAAGCGCCCGACCCACGATCACGCTCATGGCGTAATCAAGATAGGAGCGGCGCATTTCCTCTTCGAGGGAGACCGGAAGGGTTTCTTTTGCGAATGGATCCATTGCGGCGTGGTTTATGCGGCAGGTTTAAGCGAATGACAGGCCCTTTAGCGCGCGGCACAGTGGGCGCCTGACGGCTGGGCAACGTGCCATTCTAACATGCCGCCACCCCCCGCCTCCCGCTCTCCGGACAGCCCTTACGCGCACCTCCCGAGGCCCTGACTGAAACCCGGAATCCCTGATGCCACAAGGCTTTGCGGGCGACACAAGACCCGTGTTGCACAAACACCACAGGCCCAAAACCCATGCGGCGAATCGAATATATTTACTTCTTAGGAAACGACCCTTGTGGCACAATTCCCCAGCGAAGAGCCAGACATTGTTCGAAGTGGAGCATCCACCACATCGAGAATGTTATACTCCGAAGAATGTATGACTTGTTTTCGTCCATTTGCTCGCAGTAACCCTGCGGTGATCTCATCCTGAGAGGAGAAATATGAAAAAATTTGCCAAGCTCGCGCTCGTTGCAGCTACCGCAGTAATGGCTGCATCCGCTCAAGCTCAGTCCGTCCCTTATGAAAAGAAGGCAGTGAACGACAACTGGGGCAACGGTACGAGCGAGTACGTGTGGAAGAATGGCACGAACGAGCTCTGCTGGCGCGACAGCTCCTGGACCCCGGCCACGGCCAACGCGCTGTGCGACGGCGCCTTGGCCCCGGCCGTAGCGGCACCGGCACCGGCTCCGGTGGCCCCGCCGGTCGTCTCGAGCGAGAAGGTCACTTTCGCTGCTGACACCCTGTTCGACTTCGACAAGGCTGTCCTGAAGCCGGAAGGCAAGGCCAAGCTGGACGACCTGGTTTCGAAGCTGCAAGCCATCACCCTGGAAGTCATCATCGCCGTTGGCCACACCGACTCGTTCGGTTCGGACAAGTACAACGATCGCCTGTCGATCCGCCGTGCTGAATCGGTCAAGGCTTACCTGGTGAGCAAGGGCGTCGAAGCCAACCGTGTCTACACCGAAGGCAAGGGCAAGCGCCAGCTGAAGGTCGATCCGAAGTCGTGCAAGGGCAACCGCAAGTCCCAGATCGCCTGCCAGCAGCCGAACCGCCGCGTGGAAGTCGAAGTGGTCGGCACCCGCAGCGCACGTTAATCGGATCCCTTCCGATGAAGAAAGCCCAGCGCAAGCTGGGCTTTTTTTTTGGTACAGTTGCCCGGACTGTCCTCTCTTCCCTTCACACCGCCGGCGCGGCTAGTGCCGCCGGCCCCGCATACGATGACGTTGCAATCGCAAACCCTTTCCGCAGCCGACGCCGCCAATCAGGACCAGCCGCGCCGCAATGCCGATCCGAAGGAAATCGACAAGTTCAGCGAACTGGCCCACCGCTGGTGGGACCCGGAAAGCGAGTTCAAGCCGCTGCATGAGCTGAACCCGCTGCGCCTGGGCTGGATCGACGGCATCGCCGGCCTGGCCGGCAAGCGCGTGGTCGACGTGGGTTGCGGCGGCGGCATCCTGTCCGAAAGCATGGCGCGCCTGGGCGCCACGGTACGCGGTATCGATCTCTCGACTAAGGCACTGAAGGTGGCAGACCTGCACAGCCTGGAGTCCGGCGTTGCCGTCACCTATGAGGAGATCGCCGCAGAAGCGCTGGCCGCGCGTGAACCGGCCAGCGTGGATGTGGTGACTTGCATGGAGATGCTGGAACATGTGCCCGATCCGGCATCGATCGTGCAAGCCTGTGCGACGCTGGTGAAGCCCGGCGGCTATGTGTTCTTCTCGACCATCAACCGCAACCTGAAGGCCTACCTGCTGGCCATCGTCGGCGCGGAATATGTGCTCAACATGCTGCCGCGCGGCACGCACGACTACGACAAGTTCATCACCCCGTCTGAGCTCGCGCGCTTTGCCCGCCAAGCTAGGCTGGACCTGGTGGAAATGCGCGGCATGACCTACAACCCGCTGTCGCAGGTGTATGCGCTGGGCCGCGACACCGATGTGAACTACATGATGGCGTTCTGCCGGGTGGCAGCATGACGGCCGGCATCGCTGGGGTCTTCTTCGACCTGGACGGCACGCTGGCGGACACCGCGCCGGACCTGGCGGCTGCCGCCAACCGGCTGGTCATCGAACGCGGCCATCCGCCGGTGGCCTATGAGAAACTGCGTCCCGTCGCCTCGCACGGCGCGCGCGGACTATTGGGTGCAGCCTTCGGGCTGCGCCCGGAGGATGCTGAGTTCCCGGCCCTGCGCGACGTCTTCCTCGACTACTACGAGGCCGACATCGCGGTCCACACGCGCCTGTTCGACGGCATGCCGCAAGTGCTGGCCGCGCTCGAGGCAGCGGGCATCCCGTGGGGCATCGTCACCAACAAGATCGCACGCTTCACCGTTCCGCTGGTCGCCGCGATCGGCCTGGCCCCGCGCGCCAGCGCCGTGGTCAGCGGCGACACCACGCCCCACGCCAAGCCGCACCCCGCCCCGCTGCTGCATGCCGCGGCAAGCGCCGGCGTCGACCCGCGCCAGTGCGTCTACGTGGGCGATGACCTGCGCGACATCCAGGCCGGCAAGGCCGCCGGCATGATCACCGTCACCGCCGCCTATGGCTATTGCGGCGACGCCGAGCCGCCCGAGACCTGGGGCGCCGACCACCTGATCCGCCACCCGGCCGAGCTGATCCCGCTTCTGGTGCCCGCCGCGGTCGCCTGATTGTGTCGCAGGGGTGTCCTGGCCGCGCCAGGAACTCCCCGCGACAGCTTGCGTCCAACCGGGTACAATCCATCTTCCTCACTGGGGCCGACCTGGTTTCGACGTGGGTTACAAAGCAGTGGAGGGCATACCGAGGACCCGTCACCTCGTTAATCAATGGGAATGCAATAACTGCTAACGACGAACGTTACGCACTGGCCGCTTAATTGCGGCCGTCCTCGCACTGGCTCGCTGACGGGCTAGGGTCGCAAGACCACGCGAGGTCATTTACGTCAGATAAGCTCCGGAAGGGTCACGAAGCCGGGGACGAAAATTTAGTGACTCGCCGTCGTAGAGCGTGTTCGTCCGCGATGCGCCGGTTAAATCAAATGACAGAACTAAGTATGTAGAACTCTCTGTGGAGGGCTTACGGACGCGGGTTCGATTCCCGCCGGCTCCACCAGTATTCAGTCCGATGCAGTACCAGCAGGTCTAGAAACCCGCGATAGCCAAAGGCTTCGCGGGTTTTTTCTTTGGCCGCCGGATCCCCCGCTATCTGTTTCCCAGGACGCCGCCTTTGCAGTTGTTTGCAGTCATGTCCCCAGCCCTGGCCTACGCTGGAATTGCTGCAGGCCGGGCCACGCACGGCGTCAGCATCACAGTGCTCCACAGGCGGACTGGCCTGGCACCGGCTCCCCCGTTGCCAGGCCCTTTCTCCACGCCCGCGCGACCACACATCGTCCACAAGAAACGGAGTTGGCGATGCCAATCAAGTCCATCGAGATCATCCTCACGCGAGACGCGCAGTGGGCCCTGGAATACGACCCCGATAACCCGGGACCGGTCTACCCGTCCCGCGATGCCGCGATTGCCGCAGGCCTGCAGCTGGCGATGACCCACGATGCCGTGCTGACGATTCATGGCATCAATGACAAATCGGACGCGTTCGATTTCAGGGAATTACACACCCCTTTGCTCCATTGATGGTGGTGCTATCAGCGCGCAGTGGAAAGCAACATCCCCAGAATTGGGGATGCCCGGATCGCGTAGCGGCACCATCATGGCATGCGGGCGTACTGCGACTCGCCCGCTACCACTTGTGGCCCTCGTCCTCCCTGGCCGAGGGCTTTTTCTTGGATGACGCACCGGTACAGCGCAGCGTCACCAGGAAAGCGCCGCGCGCTATACTCCCAGCGCCCGGCCATCGCTGCGCGGGTCGTGCGCGCCGCTAAGCTGCCCGCCGGCATCGATCCGGATCGCGCCCGGATGGCCGGCCAGCTGGCTTTGCGCAGGAATCGGGCTCAGCTGATGGCCGCGCGCGGCAAGCTCGCTGAACACCGGCAGGCCGGCATCCTGTTCCAGCTTGAGGCTGTCGCGGCTGTCCGAGAAGGTCTTGCCCAGCAGGAAGCGCGGGCGGCGCAGTGCTGTCAGCGGATCCATGCCGTAGTCGATCATCCGTGTCAGCACCGCGGCCAGTGTCTGCGGCTGGCCATCGGCGCCTTGCGTGCCGTACAGCAGGTGCGGCCGGCCCTGCTTCAGGTAGATGCCGGGATTGAGGGTATGGAATGGCCGCTTGCCGCCGCGCAGCACGTTGGGGCTGGCGGGATCGAGGCTGAACGATGCGCCGCGGTTGTGCCAGAGCACCCCCGTGTCGCCGACGACCAGGCCGCTGCCCCAGTCGAAATAGACGGTCTGCAGCATGCTCACGCAGCGGCCCGCGCGGTCGGCGGCGCCGATGTAGACCGTGTCGCCGGGCCTGAACACATGCGGCCACACCATGGCGCGGTCCATGCGGATGCGGCGCGCGTGGGCATCGAGATTGGACTTCGACAGCAGCCGGTCCAGCGGCACGTCGACAAAATCGGGATCGGCGACGTAGCGGTTGCGGTCCAGGAACGCCAGCTTCACCGCCTCGACCAGCAGGTGGTAATAGTCCGCGCTGCCTTCCGGGATACTGGACAGATCGAACCGGTCGAGGATGCCCATGATCTCCAGCGTGGTCACGCCTTGCGTGGGCGGCCGCAGGCCGAGCAGTTCGCCATCGCGGTAGGCGACACGCAGCGGCACTTCTTCGCGCGCCTGGCATCGCACCAGGTCATGTTCGCGCAACGGCGAGCCGGCCTTGGCCAGCCCGGCGGCAAGGCGACCTGCGAGGTCGCCCTCATAGAATTCGCGCCCGCCCTGTGTCGCCACCCGGTCCAGGGTGCGGGCCAGCTCAGGCTGGCGGAACATTTCTCCGGGCCTGGGCATGCGCCCGTCTGGCATGAAGACCTGTTCGAAGCCATCCCAGCCTGACAGGTCCGCCGAGCGGAACTCCTGCCAGAAGCACTGCGACGGCGTGACCGGGAATCCGTTTGCGGCGTACTCGGTGGCCCGCGCCAGCAACGACGACCACGACTGCGTGCCGCCCCACTGGTCCCGGCTGAAGGCAAAGGCTCGGTCCCAGATCGCAACGGTAGCGGCGGCAGTGAGCGCCGCTGCCGGGCCCCGCAGCGGAATGGTGCCGGCATAGCCCGAGGTCTCGGACGCGGCCTGGCCGATGCCGGAGAACGTGCGCACATTACCGCCGCGGTCGCTGACCACCAGGAAGGCGTCGCCCCCCAGGCCGGTAAAGTGGGGATAGGTCACGCTCAGCACCGCGCCGATGGCAATCGCCGCCTCGATGGCGTTGCCCCCGGCCTTCAATACCTCCAGCCCCGCCTGGCTGGCCAGTCCATGCGGGCTCGTGACCATGCCCGCGGACGAATGCGCCAGCCCCGCACGTCCGGATTGCGCCGGCTCCTGTGCCAGTTCCTGCCCGACTGCAGGCAATACCGTGCTGCCCGCCAGCGCGGCCGACCCGGCCAGGAATGCCCGGCGCGACGTGCCGGTGCCGCAAGGATCCACTTCACCCAGAAATTCCATACCCACTTCCCCCGGATACGCGGCGGCCGGCCGACGCTGGCCTTCCCTGCGCGCCGGCAGCCGCGATAATGATTCGATGATGACGCCGGGTCACGCTGCGCCTGGCACGCAAACCCGGCAGGACGCGTCGGCTCAGGCCTCCGTCTTCCAGCCCCGCCATGGGCGTTCGGCAACGGATTCCGGCGCGGCGTAGTGATGCTTGATCCAGGCATAGGCCGGTCCGAGCGCATTCATGGCGATCACCGCGCCGAGCGCGGCAACGGGATCGCCCGGCACCGGGCCGAAGCCGCCGAACAGCGTTGCAAAATACGAGGCAAAGCCAAAGAACATGCCAGGGATGAAGCGCAGCGTGACGAACACGCGTGCGAGGTACATCATCGAAGCGTTGAGCGTGAACAGGATCACCATCTCCGCCACGATCAGCGCAGGCCCGGAGAACTGCTCGGCCGCCTGGCGGAAGCAAAGCACAATGACAAAGGCAAAGAGCGAGCCCACCGGCAGCGTCGGCCAGATCTTCTTCAGGTTCTCCGGCGTGGGACCGCCCATGGCAAAGGTCGCGGCCCAGCTGATGAAGATGGCCCATGGCGGCAGGTGCGAGGCATGCGCGGCGATGGGAACGGTGGTGATGGCAAGCAGTGAGGCCACGACTTCGGCAGGCAGCTTTCTCATGATCGACTCCTTGATGGACGGGGAACGGGCATTGCTGTCAGTGCGGGCAGCACCGGTGCCGATGGATCTCGCAGCGATGCTGCGTGACGACGGTGATCCTGCCGCGCTTGACCACCCACAGCCGCGGCGGGATGTCGATCAGCGCATCGGCCACCTGGAAGGTATCGAGCACGACCAGGTCCGCCTGGCGCCCTACCTTGAGGCCATAGGTGTCGTGCAGGCCGATCGCGCGCGCGGCGTTGTGCGTGCCCATGTCGAGCACCGCGAGCTGGTGCTCGGGCACGCCGAACTGGGCCACGTGCGCCAGCATGTTGCCGATCTGCAGCATGTCGGCCTTGCCGAACGGCGTGAAGGCATTGCGGATATTGTTCGAGGAATACGCCACGTTGACCCCGCCGCTGTGCAGGGCCTTCACCGGCGCCAGCCCGCGGCGCTGGTTCTGGACGTCCGTGCGGCCGCCGAGATAGAGATCGGTGGCGGGCAGCGTGACGATGCTGATGCCGGCCTCGCGGATCTGCTCGATCAGCGGCTGCAGCTGCGCCGCGTCAAGCGCGCCCAGGCTCGTGACATGGCCCAGCGACACGCGTCCCTGGTAGCCGGCTTCGATGGTCTTCTGCGCGATATATGACACTGCGGCAAAGCGCTGGTCGCCGGTGTCGTCGGCAAAATCGGCATGCATGTCGACCGGCGCGTCATAGCGTTGCGCCAGTTCGAAGACCATGTCGATATGGCGCATGGTGTCGACCCAGCTCAGCTCGTTGTACGGGCAGCCGCCGACCACATCGGCGCCCATGTCCATGGCCTCTGTCATCAGCTCGCGGGTGCCCTGCGATTTCAGGATGCCCTCTTGCGGGAAGGCCACGATCTGCAGGTCGAGCAGATCGTGGTACTCCGATTTCAGCTCAAGCAGCGTCTCCACTCCGATCAGCCCCTGGATCAGGTCGACATCGGGATGCGCGCGGATCGCCACCGTGCCGTTCCTGACCGCCATCTCCAGCACCTGGCGCGAGCGGTCCAGCACATCCTGGCGCTGCTGCTTGCTTTTCAGGATGCCGGTGACGCGGATGGCTTCGTCCAGCGTGCCGAAGCGCGCCGGCAGGCGGCGGTGCAGCAGGGCCTTGTCCAGGTGCAGGTGCGCTTCGACCAGCCCCGGGATGACCGCGCGGCCGCCGGCCTCGATCATTTCATGCGCCGGCACGTCGATGCCGGGCTCGATGGCGGCGATGCGGCCGTCGCGGATGGCGATATCGGTCAGGGGCGCGTCGTCGCGAACGCAGGCGTCCCGGATCAGCAGATCCAGCTGCATGGCTTGTCTCCTCAGGTCTTGTTATGCAGGCGAAGTCAGGGCTTCGCTACCTGAAGCGTAGGTGCCGGGGCGGCATCACTGCATCAGGATTGGCTGAATTCGACCTAAGGATTTTCCTAGACGCACCGCAGCAGATCCGCAGCAGGCTAGGCGGCGTCCCCGGCTTCGGCGAGCAGGCCGTGGCGAATGGCGTAGTGCACCAGCCCGGCAGTCGAAGCGATATCCATCTTGCCGAGGATATTGGCCTTGTGGGTGCTCACGGTCTTGGCGCTGAGCGACAGCGCCGCAGCGATCTCGTTGATGCCCTGCCCCTCGGCCAGCATCTGGAACACCTGCAGTTCACGCGCCGTCAGGCGTGCATGCGGCAACATGGCATCCGGCTGCCGAGCCTGGCTGACAAGCTTGTCGGCAATCGCCGGCGAGACCGCGGTACCGCCGCGCGCTACCTTGCGGATGGCACCGAGCAGCTGGTCGGACTCGACATTCTTGGTCAGGTAGCCCGCCGCGCCTGCGCGGATGGCCTGCACCGCATATTGCGACTCGCGGTACATGCTCAGCACCAGGATCGGCAGCGCCGGATGGCTGGCCCGTATCTGCTGGATCAGCAGGATGCCGCTGCGCCCCGGCATCGACATGTCCAGCAGCAGCACGTCCGGCGCCTGCGCGCGCAGCAGCGCCAACACTTCGCAGCCGTCGGCGGCTTCGGCCACCACCTGCATGTCGGGCACGGTGGAGAAGATCTTCTTGAGCCCGTCGCGGATGATGGTGTGGTCGTCGGCAAGCATCAGGCGGATCATCTTGCGCCTCCGTTACCGGCAGCGCGGGCATTGGGGATCTGCGCCTCGACCCGGGTGCCGCCGCCCTTCTCGCTGGTTACCGTCAGCTTGCCGCCCAGCATCAGCGCACGCTCGCGCATCCCCAGCAAACCCAGGCTGCGGCGATGCCCGGCCCTGGACGCATCGATGCCGCGGCCGTTGTCGGCAACCACCAGCCGCAAGGTTCCGCCGGCCTCGCTCAGTTCCACCCGCACGCGATCGGCGCGGCCATGGCGGCAGGCATTGGTCAGCGCTTCCTGCGCGATGCGAAAGACCGCGGTGCTGAGTTCGGCGCTGAGCTCGCCGACGGGCTGCAGCGCGAGCTCGCAGGCGATGCCGCCGCGCTCGGAAAAAGACTCGGCCAGCCACTCGATCGCAGCAGTCAGCCCCAGCTCATCCAGCAGCGGCGGGCGCAGGTCTGCCGCGATGCGCTGCACCGCATCCACCGTCGAATCCGCGATCTGCTTGAGCATCTGCAAATGCTTGCGGCACGCGTCGTCGGCATCGGGGCCCTGCTGCGCTTCGATAAAACTGAGGCCCAGGCGCAATGCCGTCAGGGACTGGCCCAGCTCATCGTGCAGCTCGCGTGAGATCCGGGTGCGCTCCGCCTCGCGCACGGACTGCAGGTAGGCGGACAGCTCACGCAACTGCGCGCGCGAATCCAGCAACTCCTGCTCGGAGCGCTTGCGGTCGGTAATGTCGCGCGAGATGCCGACCGTGCCGACGACCGCGCCGTCCTGGCCCCGAATCGGCATCTTGATGGTATCGAACCAGCGCAGGCTGCCGTCCTGGCCGTGACGGCATTCCTCATAACGCCGGCGGATGCCGCTGGCCACCACGGCCTTGTCGGTGCCCAGGTAGACCCGTCCCCATTCCTCCGACCATACCTTGTCCGGCGTGCTGCCCAAGATCTCGGCCTCGGACCGCCCGCATGCGGCCATGAAGGCGTCATTGACCAGCACGTAGCGGGAGCCGGCGTCCTTCAGCCAGGCCTGGTCGGGTATGTTGTTCAGGATGGCCCGCTGCAGGTCGACATACGTATCCATGACTTCTCCTTGTCGGGCCTGTGCCTTGTCGGCAGGTGCCCGATTCATGACAGACAAGAATCGATTCATGCCTTGTCCGCATCAGACGGCATGGCCTGCCTGCAGCCCCTCGCAGACTATAGCCAGCCACCGGCGGCAATGCGCTTGTCGTTTTCCTCAATGGCTCGACGAAAGCGAACGGAGGTCCGGATCACAGCGCCTTGCGGCATGGTGTGGATCAAGGGGCAGTTGGGCAGCCCTTCGTTCGATGAGCAACATCACGGCCAACGTCCCCGCCACATATTGCTTCGGCGCGCGCTACATCGGCCTGGGCGGCACGCCCTCACCGGGGACGGTATCAAGCGCGATGATCTTTACCATGGATTATCAGTAGCGCGCAGGGAAGCCGCACGGCGAAGGACTACAATAGGCGGTTGCAGTCCTTGAAGGCTTTCGCCATGTCTGACCATCCCCGCTTCACCATCAACCGTTCCATGGTCGCCCTGGTCCCGGAACAGCCGTTCCTGGACTGGATCCAGGCGGTCGATCCCCAGCCGGTGGCCGGCCTCACGTTAGAGCAGGTGCGCGAGGACCAGAGCGTGTTCCTGCTGCCGGAAGAACTGGCCGATACGCACGACAATGCCATGCGCTGGGTCGAGAAGCGCTGGCAGGAGTTCTTTGAATTCATGCTGGGCGAGTGGTTCGACGACTCGATGTGGCCCGAGGAACTGTCGCTGCAGATGTTCCGCGAGTGGTTCAGCGTGCGCTACCACTCGATGGTGTTCGACATGGCGCCTGACGTGCCGGTCATGCACGATGACTGGGACGACGAAGACGACGCGTCCGAGATGCTGCACTAGGACACGGAACAAGAACCCAGCCGGCAGAGCTCCGGCCAGGGTTCCAGCGTCGCCAGCGACGCCTCAGAGGAAGCGGTCGAGGATCTTTCGGCTGTGCTTGTCCAGCGCCATCAGGTCGCGGATCAGGTAGTGGATGCCGTGCGTGTCCGATACCAGAAGCGTGCTGCCGGCCAGGCGCCGGATCGCCTCTTCGCCGCGCAGCACCAACTCGGTCTGGCCGCGATCGGTCTGCACCGTCCACACGCTGGGCGTGGCGTAGGTCGACACGCTGACGATACGCTCGATCTCCGGCATGAACTCGCGCGAGGCGAGTTCCGCTTCGATCATGTCGCGCTCTGCCTGCGGCACATCCTCCAGCCGCGGAATCCACACCACCTCATGCCCGTCGGTGCTCATCAGGCCGATGCCGCCCTGCGGCGCGGAAATCGGGAAGGCGCGCACCGGCACCACGCCTTCGTGGACGGTGCCGTCCTCGGCGATCAGGACCAGGCGGCCGAACGGATTGCGATCTAGCGTAAACATGGGCGTCGGCGTGGTGGCGGGGATGTCATTGGGCATTGGCGGCCTCCAGCGTTTCAACGGCTTCGTCCTCGCCGTCTCCGTCCTCGGTGTCGACATTGCGCGCCTGCGCCTGGTACAGCTTGTAGTACGCGCCTTCGCGCAACAGCAGTTCGTCATGGCTGCCGACTTCGACGATCTGGCCGCGGTCCATCACCACCAGCCGGTCGGCCTTGCGCAGTGTCGACAGGCGGTGCGCGATGGCGATGGTGGTGCGGCCCTGCACCAGGTTGTCGAGCGCCTTCTGGATTTCCTTCTCGGTGGCGGTGTCGACCGACGAGGTGGCCTCGTCCATGATCAGGATGCGCGGATTAATCAGCAGCGCGCGCGCGATCGAGATGCGCTGGCGCTCGCCGCCCGACAGCGCCTGGCCACGTTCACCGACCAGGGAGTCATAGCCATGCGGCAGGCGCAGGATGAACTCGTGCGCATGCGCGGCGCGCGCGGCGGCGATGATCTCTTCGCGCGTGGCGTCGGGCTTGCCGTAGGCAATGTTGTCGGCAATCGTGCCGAAGAACAGGAACGGCTCCTGCAGCACCAGGCCGATATGGCGGCGGTATTCCGACACCGGCAACGAGCGGATATCGACGCCGTCGACGCGGATCGCACCCTCGGAAACATCGTAGAAACGGCAGATCAGGTTGACCAGCGTGCTCTTGCCCGAGCCACTGTGTCCCACCAGGCCAATCATCTCGCCCGGCTCGATCGACAGGTTCAGTCCGCGGATCACCGCGCGGTTGCCGTAGCGGAAGCCCAGGTCGCTCATGTCGATGGCGCCCTCGACCTTGTCCAGCTTCGCCGGGCGCACCGGCTCCGGCACGCTCGACACATGGTCGAGGATGTCGAAGATGCGCTTGGCGCCGGCGGCGGCCTTCTGCGTCACCGAGACGATCCGGCTCATCGAATCCAGCCGGGTGTAGAAGCGGCTGATATAGGTCAGGAACGCCACCAGCACGCCCACCGTGATGGCGCTGTGCGACACCTGCCAGATGCCGAACACCCACACGATCAGCAGGCCGATCTCGGTCAGCAGCGTGACCGTAGGCGTGAACAGCGACCATACCGCGTTGACGCGGTCGTTGATCGCCAGGTTGTGCTTGTTGGCCTCGCGGAAGCGCGACACCTCACGCTTTTCCTGGGCAAAGGCCTTGACCACGCGGATGCCGGGGATGGTATCGGCCAGCACATTGGTGATCTCGGACCAGATCCGGTCGATCTTCTCGAAGCCGTGGCGCAGGCGGTCGCGCACCAGGTGGATCATCCAGGCGATAAACGGCAGCGGCACCAGTGTGACCAATGCCAGCCACGGGTTGATCGACACCAGGATCACCGCCGTCATGACGATCATCAGCACGTCGGTGGCAAAGTCCAGCAGGTGCAGCGACAGGAAAACGCAGATGCGGTCACTTTCCGAACCAATGCGCGCCATCAGGTCGCCGGTGCGCTTGCCGCCGAAATATTCCAGCGACAGCTTTAGCAGGTGTTCGTATGTTGTTGTACGCAGATCGGCACCAATGCGCTCCGATACGCGCGCCAACAGGTAGGTGCGCGCCCACCCAAGCGACCAGGCCACCAGCGCCGCGCCCAGCAATCCCGCCAGGTACACGCGCACGAGGCCGTAGTCAATCGGCACGCCGTTCTGGAACGGGATCAGCACCTTGTCCATCAGCGGCATGGTCAGGTACGGCGGCACCAGCGTGGCCGCGGTGGACAGCAGCGTCAGCAGGAAGCCCGCAAGCAGTTGCCACTGGTAGGGCCGGGCAAAGCGCCACAGGCGCAGCAGCGCCCAGGTCGAGGGCGGGGTTTCCAGCTCCCGGCTGCATTGAGGGCACTGCTCCTCGTCAGGGGGCAGCGGCGCCTTGCAGGTCGGGCACAGCACCTCGCCCGCCTCGCCGGCCGGGCGCGCGCCGGCGGCGTCGCGCTGGGCTTCGAACTGGTCAGCCAGCCGCAGCGCGGCCGGATTGTAACCAAGCGTATATCGCCAGCTGGCCAGCCGGCCCTCCGGACCGCTCAGTTCCAGCGCGCCCACGCCCGCGTGGTCGGTGTGCGACAGGCGCAGGGTGGGCGCGATGTTCCATTCCCGCACATTTTTTTCACCGGGAGCCCGGGCAACGATGCGCTGGTCGGTCACAACCAGCCACCCTTGGGTAAAATGCAGCTTCGCGTCGAGGTCCAGAGCCAGTCCGGCCAGGACGGTCTCGCCGGGTCGGAGCCACGATCCGGATTCAGCCCGCCAGGGCTCGTCGGCAGCAGGGGCGGTAGGGACAGGCAGGGAGGACTGGGTCATGGATGGCGCGGCGTGCGTCCAGGGGGTACGGACATAACTTGAAACAAATTTAGGCCGGGCACGCTCTGGCGGCCCGCGAATTCGCCCGCAGTATACATAACGACGAACGCGCGGGTACTCCTGATGCACTGCACAATCACTTTTACACGAAGAAAGTCAACCCGCTCTGTGCTGTAACGTTACTGAAAGGTTAGGCTTCCATTTCTCGGGCGGTTCCGCCCACTGCCTCAAGCTAATTCAATGAAAAAGAAGGACATTGAGATTTTCGATGTCATGTCGCTGCGCGGCCCGAATATGTGGACATATCGGCCCGTACTGGAGGCATGGGTCGATATCGGGGAACTGGAGGACTTTCCCTCCAACACGATTCCGGGGTTCTACGAGCGCCTGTCGGCCTGGCTGCCGTCGCTGATCGAGCATCGCTGCAGCATCGGCGAGCGCGGCGGCTTTCTGCAGCGCCTGAAGGAAGGCACCTGGCCCGGCCATATCCTGGAACACGTGACGCTTGAGTTGCAGAACCTGGCAGGCATGCCCGGCGGCTTCGGCAAGGCGCGCGAGACCCCGGTGCGCGGCGTCTACAAGGTGATCGTGCGCGCCTGGCACGAGGAAGTCACCCGCGTCGCACTGTTCACCGCCCGCGACCTGGTCATGGCCGCGATCGAGGACCGTCCCTTCGACGTCCCCGCCGCCGTGGACAACCTGCGCCGCCTGGTGGACGAGCATTGCCTGGGCCCCAGCACCGCCTGCATCGTCGATGCCGCGGACGACCGCGAGATCCCGGCGATCCGCCTGTCGGACGGCAACCTGGTGCAGCTCGGCTACGGCGCGCGCCAGCGCCGCATCTGGACCGCCGAGACCGACCGCACCAGCGCCATCGGCGAAAGCATTTCGCGCGACAAGGACCTGACCAAGAGCTTGCTGGAATCCTGCGGCGTGCCGGTCCCTGAGGGCCGCATGGTCGATTCCCCGGCCGACGCCTGGGACGCCGCCGAGGACATCGGCGTGCCGGTGGTGGTCAAGCCCTATGACGGCAACCACGGCCGCGGCGTGTTCACCAACCTGATGACCCGCGAGGAAGTCGAGACCGCTTACGGCGTGGCCATCGACGAAGGCAACGGCGTCATCGTCGAGCGCTTCATCCCCGGCAACGAGCACCGCCTGCTGGTGGTGGGCGGCCGCCTGGTGGCCGCCGCCATGGGCGAGACCGCGAGCGTGGTCGGCGACGGCAAGTCCACCATCGACGAGCTGATCGAGCTGCAGATCAATTCCGATCCGCGCCGCGGCACCACCGAGGACCATCCGCTGAACCGTGTGCGGCTGGACTCGGCCGCGCGCCTGGAACTGAAGCGCCAGGGCATGGACGCCAGCACGGTCCCGCCCGAAGGCCGCTCGGTGCTGATCCAGCGCAACGGCAACGTCGCCTTCGACGTCACCGACCGCGTGCACCCGAGCGTCGCCGCGCATGCGGCGCTGGCCGCGCGCGTGGTCGGGCTGGACATCGCCGGCGTGGACCTGGTGGCCGAGGACATCTCGCGCCCGCTGGCCGAGCAACGCGGCGCCATCGTCGAAGTCAACGCCGGCCCCGGCCTGCTGATGCATATCAAGCCGGCCGAAGGCACGCCGCGCCCGGTGGGCCGCGCCATCGTCAACCACCTGTTCCCTGAGTCCGATGACGACCAGGGCCGCATCCCGGTGGTGGGCGTGACCGGCACCAATGGCAAGACCGTGGTGGCGCGCCTGGTGGCGCGCCTGCTGCAACTGTCGGGCAAGCATACCGGCCTGGCCTGCAGCGACGGGCTGTTCCTGGACCGCCGCCAGGTGGAAAGCGGCGACCGCGCCAACTGGGAATCTGGCCATCGCATCCTGATGAACCGCGCGGTCGAGGCCGCCGTGTTCGAGAACGACAGCGGCAGCATCCTCTCCGAAGGCCTGGTCTACGACCGCTGCCAGGTCGGCGTGGTCACCAATTTCGACCAGCCCGACCACCTCGGCGACTACTACGTCGAGGACGAGGACCGCATGTACAACGTGCTGCGCACGCAGGTCGACGTGGTGCTGGAGACAGGCGCGGCCGTGCTCAACGCGCGCGACGAACGCCTGGTGGAGATGGCCGGGCTGTGCGACGGCGACGTGATCTTCTTCGGCCTGACGCCGGAGCTGCCCGCGATCGTGTCGCACCGCGCCGCCGGCAAGCGCGCGGTGTACCTGCGCGAAGGCAAGATCGTGCTGGCCATCGGCAGCAGTGAAACCGCGCTGGTGGACGTGGCCGCGGTGCCGCTGACCTACGCCGGACGCGTCGCGTTCCAAGTCGAGAACGTGCTCGCGGCCGTGGCCGCGGGCTGGGCGCTGGGCATTTCCAACGACCTGATCCGCGCCGGCGTGGTGACCTTCGATGTCGGCCAGGTCGACGTGCCGGGCCGCTTCACGCTGTTCGAGCGCAACGGCGCCACCGTGGTGATCGACGACGCCCACAACGCGCCCGCGCTGGAAGCACTGGCGACCGCGCTGGACCGCTTTCCGGCCGAGCGCCGCATGGTGGTCTACGGCGCCGGCGTGCAGCGCCGCGACGAAGACCTGGTGCGCCAGGGCAAGGCACTGGGCCAGCATTTCGACCGCGTCTTCCTGTGCGAGGACCGCAGCGTCAAGCGCGCCCTGCCCGATGCCGAGGCGCGCGCGCTGCTCAAGCAGGGCATGTACGAAGGCCGGCGCGTAACCAAGATCATCGACGAAGGCACGCGTGCCAGCGCCATTGAAACCGCCCTGAGCCAGTTGGTGCCGGGCGACCTGCTGGTACTGCAGTGCGACGAGGCCGCCACCGGCGCCACCGTCGACCTGGTGCACCACTGGATGGGCCAGCCTGCGCGCCGCGGCTGACGCGGCCCCAAGCTCAACCGCGCATAGAAGACACGGAAACCGTTCTATGGAAGTCTCACGTATCCGGGCCCTGCGGGGCCCGAACCTGTGGTGCCGCCACACCGCCATCGAGGCGATCGTGGCCTGCCAGGATGCCACCAACATGCTGTCGGCGCTGCCCGGCTTTGAAGACCGGCTGCGCGCCCGTTTCCCTGAGATCGGGCCGCTGCGCCCGGACGAGGAATCGGGCGAGCTGTCGCTGGCCCACGTGCTGGAAGTGACGGCGCTGCGCCTGCAGGCCGCCGCCGGCTGCCCGGTCACCTTCAGCCGCACCGCGCAGACGGTCGAGCCCGGCACCTACCAGGTGATCGTGCAATACAGCGAGGAAGAAGTCGGCCGGCTTGCACTCGAGCTGGCCGAGGCCCTGTGCCGCGCCGCGCGCAACGACACCCCATTCGACCTCGCCGACGCGCTGCACCGCCTGCGCGAGCTGGACGAGGACGTGCGCCTGGGGCCGAGCACCGGCTCCATCGTCTACGCCGCGGTGGCGCGCGGCATTCCCTACCGGCGACTGACGCAGGGCTCGATGGTGCAGTTTGGCTGGGGCAGCAAGCAGCGCCGCATCCAGGCCGCCGAGACCGACCGCACCAGCGCCGTGGCCGAATCGATCGCGCAGGACAAGGACCTGACCAAGACCCTGCTGCACGCCGCCGGCGTGCCGGTGCCGCTGGGCCGCTCGGTGCGCAGCGCCGAAGAGGCCTGGGCCGCCGCGCAGGAAATCGACGCCCCGGTGGTGGTCAAGCCGCGCGACGGCAACCAGGGCAAGGGCGTGGCGGTGCGCATCCGCACCCGCGAGGAAGTGATGACGGCCTATGAGGTCGCCTCGGACATCAGCTCGGACGTGATCGTCGAGCGCTATATCCCGGGCCATGACTTCCGCCTGCTGGTGGTCGGCAAGCAACTGGTGGCGGCCGCGCGCCGCGATCCGCCGCAGGTCATCGGCGACGGCGTGCATACCGTGCGCCAGCTGGTCGAGGAAGTGAACCGCGACCCGCGCCGCGGCGAAGGCCATGCGACCTCGCTGACCAAGATCCGCTTTGACGATATCGCGCTGGCCACGCTGGCCAAGCAGAACCTGACCGCCGATTCCGTGCCGGCCAAGGGCACGCGCGTGGTGTTGCGCAACAACGCCAACCTGTCCACCGGCGGCAGCGCCACCGACGTGACCGACGACGTCCACCCGGACATCGCCGCGCGCGCCGTGGCGGCGGCGCAGATGGTAGGCCTGGACATCGCCGGCGTCGACGCCGTGTGCGAGACCATGCTCAAGCCGTTCGAGGAACAGGCCGGCGGCATCGTCGAGGTCAACGCCGCGCCGGGCCTGCGCATGCACCTGCAGCCGTCGTACGGCAAGGGCCGCGCGGTCGGCGAAGCCATTGTCTCGACCATGTTCTCCGATGGCGACGATGGCCGCATTCCGGTGGTGGCCGTGTCCGGCACCAACGGCAAGACCACCACGGTCCGGCTGATCACCCACATCATGGCCACCAGCGGCCTGCGCATGGGCATGACCGGCACCGACGGCGTGTATGTCCAGGGCGAGCGCATCGACACCGGCGACTGCAGCGGCCCGCGCAGCGCGCGCAACGTGCTGCTGCACCCGGACGTGGACGCCGCCGTGTTTGAAACCGCGCGCGGCGGCCTGCTGCGTGAAGGCCTGGCATTCGACCGCTGCGACGTGGCGGTGGTGACCAACGTGGGCGAAGGCGACCACCTGGGCCTGTCCTTCATCAACTCGGTGGAAGACCTGGCGGTGCTCAAGAGCGTGATCGTGCAGAACGTCGCGCCGCACGGCATGGCGGTCCTGAACGCGGCCGACCCGATGGTGGTGCGCATGGCCGACGCCTGCCCCGGCAGTGTCACCTTCTTCGCGCACGACCCCAACCAGCCGGCCATGGCCACGCACCGTGCGCAGGGCAAGCGCGTGGTGTTCGTGGACGGCGCCGACATCGTCGTATCCGAAGGCGATACCGAAGTGCGCATCGCACTGGCCGAGATCCCGCTGACGCGCAACGGCACCATCGGCTTCCAGGTCGATAACGCGATGTCGTCGATCGCCGCCGCGTGGGCGCTGGGCATCGACTGGTCGACTATCCGCCGCGGCCTGGCCACCTTCGTCAACGACGCGCAGACCGCCCCGGGACGCTTCAACGTGTTCGACTACCGCGGCGCCACGCTGATCGCCGACTACGGCCACAACCCGGATGCCATCCTGGCACTGTGCAGCGCTGTCGAGACCATCCCCGCCAAACGGCGCGTGGTGGTGATCAGCGGCGCGGGCGACCGCCGCGACGACGACATCCGCCGCCAGACCCAGATCCTGGGCGGCGTGTTCGATGAAGTCATCCTGTACCAGGACCAGTGCCAGCGCGGCCGCGCCGACGGCGAGGTGCTGGCGCTGCTGCGCGAAGGCCTGCAGGGCGCGCAACGCGCCGGCCAGGTCGAGGAGATCCGTGGCGAGTTCCTCGCCATCGATACCGCGCTGTCGCACCTGCAGCCGGGCGACCTGTGCCTGGTCCTGGTAGACCAGGTGGAAGAGGCGCTGGGGCATATCGCCAGCCGCATCGCGCAGGGCTGACCGGCCCGGCGATAAAAAAGGCCAGCTCCGCGGAGCTGGCCTTTTACTTTGTAGCACCGATCAGTGTCGCCCGGGCAGCGACAAGCGCCGCTCCAGCATATGCTGCACGCCCGACAGCCCCGTGCTCAGCACCCAGTAGATGGCCGCCACTGCCAGGTACAGCGGCAACGGCTGGTAGGTGGCCGCGATCACCTCCTGCGCCGTGCGCAGCAGCTCGGTCACGGTGATGACCGATACCAGCGAGGTGTCCTTGATCAGGCTGATCAGGCTGTTGGACAGGCTCGGCACCGCCAGCCGCAGCGCCTGCGGGCCGACCACGTAGCGCAGTGCCTGCACCGGCGTCAGGCCCAGGCTGTAGGCTGCCAGCCATTGGCCGCGCGACACGCCCAGGATGGCCCCGCGCATGCTCTCGGACAGGTAGGCGCCGACATTCAGGCTCAGCGTCAGCACGCCCGCGGGCGTGGGCTCCAGCGCGATGCCGATGCCCGGCAGCCCGTAGTAGACGACAAAGATCTGCACCAGCAGCGGCGTGCCGCGCATGATGCTGACGTAGGTGCGCGCCACCGCCTTGAGCACGCGGCTATGGCTGATGCCCATCAGCGCCACCACCGTGCCCAGCATCAGCCCGAACACCATCGACCATAACGCGAACTTGATGGTCAGCAGCGTGCCCTGCAGCAGTACGGGCAGAGAATCGGTGACAAGCTGGAGAGCGGACATGGGCGTGGCGGCGGCAGAAGAATGAAAAAGAAAGCGGCGCGGCAGCCATGCAGGCCGCGGCGCCGCGACATGATACCGCCCGGCTTGCTGGCCGGCTTACCTGACTGGCTTTCCTGACTGTTTTACTTGATTGGCTTACCGGCGGGCCTGGTCACGTCGGTGCCGAACCACTTCACCGAGAGCTTGCCAAGCGTGCCGTCCTTGGCCAGGTCATCTAGCGCGTGGTTGATGGCCTGCGCGAACTTGGGGTTGTCCTTGCGGAACGGGATGGCCACCTGCGTGGTGGCACCCGCCACGATTGCGCCCTGCCGCAGCGGCAGGTTGGCGGTCTTGACCAGGTAGGCGACCATCAGCCGGTCATTCAGCGCGGCGTCGACGCGCTGTGCCGCCAGGTCGCGCAGGTACTCAGGCGCGCCGGGATAGGTCTTGACGTCGATGCCCGGCACCGACTTGGCCAGGTCGTTGAAATTGCTGCCCAGGCTGACGCCGAGCTTGTGCCCCTTCAGGTCTTCCAGCGACTTGAACTGGCGGTTGTCGTCCTTGCGCTGGATCAGCTGCGCATCCGAGTAAACGTAGGGCGTGGAGAAGTCCAGCACTTGCTGGCGCTGAGGCGTGACGTTGACCTGGTTGACGATCACGTCGAACTTGCCAGCCTGCAGGCCGGCAATGATGCCGCTCCACTCGGTGGTGACGAACTCCGGCTTCACGCCCAGCTTGCCCGCCACCGCACGCGCCACGTCCACGTCAAACCCTTCCAGCTCGTTCTTCGCGCCGCGGAAGCCGAACGGCGGATACGTGCCCTCCAGGCCGATCTTGAGCACGCCGGCCTGCTTGACGGTATCGAGCAGGTCGGCGGCCTGCGCCGCGGTGGACGCCAGCCCGGCGCCGGCAAGCAGCGAGGCAGCCAGCAGGGATTTGAGCCAACCAGTACGAATCGATCGCATATGTTCTCCAGTGGATGCGGATAAGCAGTGTGGGGTCAGACAGCGCCGGAGGCCGCTTGTGAGGGCCGCCGGCCAGTTGTGCTGCTATGAGCCTATATCGGGCTCAACACTACCGCAAACACTATCGAGTGCTAAATATCGATTCATTATGGCTAAATAACCGCCGGGCCTGATGCCATCCCGGCGGTGGCGCCCTGCTCTTACTGGTAGGCCTTGTCGTTCGGCGCCGCGAACAGCGCTTTCATGTCGGCCGACAGCGGGTAGTTCATGTTGATGCCGCGCGGCGGGATCGGCGACATGAACCACTTGTTGTACAGCTTCTCGGCACGGCCGCTGGTCTGCAGGTCTGCGATCACGCCGTCGGCCAGCTTCTTGAACGAGGGATCGTCCTTGCGGAACATGCAGGCGTAGTTCTCGGTCTGCAGCGGCGCGCCGACCACCACCCAGTCGCCCGCGCTCTTGGCCTTGGTGCGCTCGCCATACAGCAGCGGCTCGTCCATGACGAAGGCAGCGGCGCGGCCGGTCTCCAGGATCAGGAAGGACTGGCCGTGGTCCTTGGTGCTGATCAGGTTCATGTTCATGGCCTTCTCGCCGTTCATCTTGACCAGCAGGCGCTCGCCGGTGGTGCCGGCGGTGGTGACCACGTTGCGCTCCTTCAGGTCGGCGAACTCCTTCACGCCCGAATCCTTTTTGGTCAGCATCTTGATGCCGTATACGAACAGGCTGTTGGAGAACGCCACCTGCTTCTGGCGCTCCAGGTTGTTGGTGGTGCTGCCGCATTCGATGTCGATCGTGCCGTTCTGCACCAGCGGGATGCGGTTCTGCGAGGTGATCGGGGTCAGTCGCACCTGCAGGCCGGGCATCTTCAGTTCGCTCTTCACCTTGTCGACGATCTGCAGCAGGATCTCGTGCGAATAGCCCATGACCTCCTTGCCGTCGGTGTATGAGAACGGGATCGACGATTCGCGATAGCCAAGCGAGATCACGCCGCTGTCCTTGATCTTCTTCAGCGTGTCGCCATCGGCGGCCTGGGCGGCGCCGGCGGCCAGCAGCAGCGTGGCGGCCGCAAGCGCGTGGCGGGTGGCGGATCGGTGGGTGTGCAGTGATTTCATCAGATTTGCTCCGAGAAGCCTCGCCATTCAAGGCGGGGAGTGAAAGGGGCGCCGCCGAGAGGCGGCATTCCCACGTTAGAATGAGCGGCATGATTCGTGTCTACCGCTACCGGGTGAAGTCGCTCAACGGCCTGCTCAACAAGCAGAGCCGCGCGGTGAACTACGTCTGGAACTTCTGCAATGACACGCAGAAGCACGCGCTCAAATGGGGGAAGACGTGGCCGAGCGGGTTCGATCTGAACGTGCTGACCACGGGCAGCAGCAAGGAACTCGGCATCCATTCCGGCACGGTCAACGCGACATGCGAGCAGTACGCGAAATCGCGCAGCCAGCATCGCCGTCCTTACTTGCGATACCGCGGTAGGAAGAGCCTTGGATGGGTGCCCATGAAGGGCCGCGATTTGAAACGAGAGGGCGAGGCGTTTCGCTTTGCCGGGCATACCTTCCGCGTTTTCAATAGTCGCCTGTTGCCCGAAGGCAAGGTCAGGGACGGCAGCAACTTTGCGCAGGATTCGCGCGGGAACTGGTTTCTCAACATCGTGATAGAAGTTGCTGATATGCCGGCACGCCCGATTCAAACTGGCGTCGGCATCGATCTTGGTTTGAAGGACTTCGCGACGCTTTCGACCGGCGAGAAGCTCCCCAATGACCGGTTTGGCCGGCATGCCGCCGAACGACTGGCGAAGGCGCAGCGTGCGCGAAAGCACAAGCGGCATATTGCCAAGCTGCATGCCAAGGTGGCGAATGCCCGCGCCGACTTCCAGCACAAGCTTGCGCTCGAGCTCGTCCGGCGCTTCGATTACATCGCGGTCGGCAACGTGTCGGCTTTGAAACTCGCCAAAACCAAGATGGCGAAGAGCGTCTACGACGCATCCTGGTCGTCCTTCCGGGACAAGCTCCGCTACAAAGCGATTGCGCACGGAGCCACGTTTGAGGAAGTGAACGAAAGCGGTTCTACCCAGTCCTGTTCGGCGTGCGGTTCGAAGGACAGCACGACGCGGCCGAAAGGTATCGCAGGACTGCGAATAAGAGAGTGGACCTGCAGTAGATGTGGTGTCGTGCATGACCGTGATACCAATGCTGCGTTAAACATTCTCCGATGCGGACGTGCATCGCCAAGTGTGGGAATCCCCTGCCTTTAGGCAGGGGGAGGACGTCAAGTTCGCTCCTTGTAGTGGGGCTTGGTCATTGAGGCATGTTTCGTGAACAGCGTCGTGGATTGCGGACGCACGGGTACGGCATGAAGCAATACTTGCCTGCGGCTATGCGCGCGCAGCATCAAAATCCTCTGCTTCGATGGCCGGACGGCGCCCTGCCAGCCGGTCGGCCAGCAGGCCGGCGCTGCCCATCGCCAGCGTAAAACCGAGCGCGCCGTGGCCCAGGTTCAGCCATAGCCCGGACACCCGCGACGGGCCCACCAGCGGCAGGCCGTCCGGCGTTGTCGGGCGCAGCCCGGCCCACGGCTGCAGCTGCGCCAGCGGCAGCTCGGGCACGATGCCCTCGAACAGCGCGCGCGTCTGTGCCACCAGCGTGCCGACCCGCTCCGGGTCGATGCGGGTGCCGCCGCGCACCAGGTCGGCCATGCCCGCCACCCGCAGTGTATTGCCGATGCGCGCGTAGACGATCTTGTTGGCAAAGTCCGTCACGCTGATATGCGGCGCGCGCGCGCCGCTGGCCAGCGGCACCGTGATGCTGTAACCCTTGAGCGGCCACAGCATCGGCCGCACGCCCAGCGGGCGCAGCAGCGGCACGCTGCCGATGCCTCCGGCCACGATCACCACGTCGGCCGGCATCACGCCGCTGGCGGTCCGCACGCCGGTCACGCGCCCGCCCTGCTGCACCAGTTCTTGCACGACGGTGCCGAAGCGCATCGACACGCCGGCGTGCGCCCCGTCTTGCAGCAACCGTGCCAGCGACAGGCAGAAGCGGTGGCAGTCGCCCACCTCCTCGCTCGGCGTGTAGATGGCGCCGGCAATCTCGTTGCGGATGCCGGCCAGCGCGGGCTCCAGCGCCACGCAGGCATCGCGGTCCAGCGCCTGCTGCTCGCAACCCAGGCTGGCCTGGTATTCCAGCAACTGGCAGGCCGCGTCGAGCGCCGCTGCATCGCGGTGCACAACCAGTTTGCCGCGCCGCGCAAAATCGAAGCCGGCGCCCACATCATCATGCTGGTGCCGGGCCACGAAGGCCTGCATCAGGTCGCGTGAATAGAACCCCAGCCGCAGCAGCTTGCGCGTGGTGGCTTCACTGGTGGCGGCATTGCAGGCGCCCATGAAGGCTGCCAGCCAGCGCCACTGCGCCGGGTCGGCAGCAGGCCGGAAGCGCATCGGCGAATCGCGCCGCAGCAGCCAGCCCGGCACCTTGGCCATCACGCCCGGCCCGGCCAGCGGCGCCACATAGCTGTAGCTGAGCTGCCCGCCATTGGCAAAGCTGGTCTCCTCGGCCGGCCCGTCGTGGCGCTCCAGCACCGTCACCTGGTGGCCGTCCTCGGCCAGGCGCCATGCCGTCGTCATGCCGACCACGCCGGCGCCCACGATCACTACCTGCATTGCCATCCCTTGATTGCTTCGTCCTGATCCGGCAAAGCGTAGTGCAGGCGGCGCGGATTGCCCAATGCGAATACGTGCCAGAATATGTCATCAGGCTATGGATGCCTGCCCGCTTCCCGGATTGCCATGCGCTTGCGCCAGATCGAAGTCTTCCGCGCCGTGATGCTGACCGGCACCGTCAGCGAGGCCGCGCGCCTGCTGCATGTGTCCCAGCCGGTGGTCACGCGCGTGCTGCAGCATGCCGAGGCCTCGCTCGGCTTCCGCCTGTTCGAACGGGTGCGCGGCCGGCTGCAGGCCACGCCCGAGGCCAATGCGCTCTATGGCGATGTCGAAAGGCTATATGGCGAGATCGAGCGCGTGCGCCGGGTCTCGGAAAGCCTGCGTCACAAGGGCGCTGGGCGGCTGCGCGTGGCCGCCACCCCCAGCCTGGCCAACCCGCTGCTGGTGCCGGCAGTGCGGCGTTTCTGCGCGCGCCACCCGGACACGCAGGTGCAGGTGCTGACCCACCATACCGACGAGATCGTCGGGGCGCTGCTGGCCAACCAGATCGACCTGGGCTTTGCCTTTGCGCCGCCGGGCCACGAGGCCATCTCCTGCGAGCCGGTGGCCAGCGGCCGCATGCTGCTGGCGGTGCCGCGCGGCCAGCCGCTGCCTGCCGGCGGGCGCCGCCAGGTGGTGCCGATGCAGCGGCTGATGGAGCGCGCCTTCATCGGCTATGACGACAACAGCTCGCTCGGGCTGCTGGTGCGCCAGACCCTGGCCCGGCATGCGCTGGAGCCGCGCTCGACGCTGGAGGTGCAGACCTATTCGCTGGCGCTGGCCCTGGTCGATGCCGGACTGGGCGTGACCCTGCTGGACCAGTACACCGCGCTCAGCGCCAGCCCGGAGCGGGTCGCGCTGCATGACGTGGCGCCGGTGCTGCCGTTCGAGATCCAGATGCTGCGCGCCAGCCACCGCGCCGGCTCCAGCCTGGCCGACGACCTGCGCGCGCAGTTTGCGCTGGCCGCCGGGGAACTGGCCGCGACGCTGCCGCAGCGGCTGGAAGCGCCGGCCGCCAGCTTTGACGCGGTGCCTCGGAGCCGCGATCGAGGTCTGCCTGATGCCTGATTGACAGCCGCTCGCGCCGTGCACCATCATCAAGCCGCCTGCAGGCACAAGCTGCAGGCGCCAAACCGCCTATGTTCGTCCTGATCCTGATCGCCCTTGTCCTTGTCAGCGCCTTTTTCTCGGTCTCCGAGATCGCGCTGACGGCCGCCCGCCGCACCAAGCTGCAAGTCCTGTCGGAGCGCGGCGATGGCCGCGCCACGCGCGTGCTGCGGCTCAAGGAGGAGCCCGGGAATTTCTTCACGATCGTGCAGATCGGCGTCAACAGCGTGGCCATCCTGGCCGGTATCCTCGGCGAGAAGCATGTGTCGGACCTGCTGCTGGAAACGCTGTCGCCCTATATGCAGGTGGTCCACGCCCAGCGCACGGCCAATATCGGCTCGTTCCTGATCGTGACGCTGCTGTTTATCCAGTTTGCCGACCTGATCCCCAAGCGCATCGCCATGACCTTCCCCGAGCGGTGCGCGGTGGCGGTGATCGACCCGATGCTGACGCTGCTGCGCGTGCTCAAGCCGCTGGTGTGGATCTTCAACGCCGCCGCCGATGCCACGCTGCGGCTGCTGCGCCTGCCGACCAAGCCGGTCGACCAGATCACCACCGAGGACATCGCCGCGATGGTCGATGCCGGCGCCGAAGCCGGCGTGCTCCACAAGCATGAACTCCACCTGATCGAGAACGTGTTCGAGCTCGAGTTCAAGAGCATTACTGCGATCATGACGCCGCGCGACGACGTGGTCTACCTGAGTCTCGACGAACCCGCCGACAGCGTGCGCCGCAAGCTGGTCAGCCAGCCGCACGCGCAATACCCGGTGTGCGGGCACGACCTCGACGACGTGCAGGGCTATATCGATTCCAAGGACATCCTGCAGTTGCTGCTCGCCAATGAAAGCGCCGCTGCGATCGGCAATATCGGCCGCCACCACGACAAGAACGTGCTGGTGATCCCCGACACGCTGACCCTGTCCGAGGCGCTCACGCGCTTCCGCGAGATGCACCAGAACTTTGCCGTGGTGATGAACGAGTACGGGCTGGTGGTGGGCATAGTCACGCTGGACGATATCGTCGGCGCGCTGATGGGAGACATCCTGTATTCCAGCGAGGACGAGCAGATCGTGCGGCGCGATGACAGCTCCTGGCTGGTCGACGGCCTCACCCCGCTGGTGGACCTGAAGAAGGCGCTGGATCTCGACACCCTGCCCGGCGAGGACTATGTCGACACTGCGGCCGGGCTGGTGATCTACGCGCTCAAGCGCATCCCGAAGAAATCCGAGTCGATCACCGTAGCGGGCTATCGCTTCGAAGTGCTGGACATCGACCATCACAAGATCGATCAGCTGCTGGTGTCGCGCCTGCCGCAAGCGCCGGAGGCTGAAGCGCCAGCGCCGCTGGCTTAGGGGCGCCAGCCTGCCGGTAGCGCTCCAGCGTATCCGGCAGCCGGAACCACGCCACATAGCTGAACGCCACCACCACCGCTGCCGCAGCCACCACGCCCAGCCGCCATGGCGCCACCGATTCCCTCGGCGCCGGCACATGCAGCGTGCGGTAAGCCGTACCGAGCAGCGCGATCCATGCCAGCCCCAGCGCATAGCCTGCCGCGACATCCGACAGCCAGTGCATGCCCAGGTACAGCCGCGAGATCCCGATCGCCGCCACCGCCACCACGGTCAGCGCCAGCACCGGAATGCGCACGCGCCACGGCTGGCGCAGGCACATCAGGAACGCCAGGAAGCCATAGGTGACCATGCTGCTGGTGGCGTGGCCGCTGGGAAAGGAATACGATTCCAGGCCGCTGTAGATGCTGGCCGGGCGCACGCGCGCCATGCCCAGCTTGAGCGCCATCACGCAGGCGCGCGCACCCAGCAGCGCGGCGGCCCAGTATAGCGCCACGGTCCAGGCGCGCCGCCAGCACAGCCACGCGAACACCGCCACGCCCACCACCACGGAAATGCGCGCGCCGCCCAGTTCGGTCACGGCCACCATCGCGATATCGAGCCAGTCGGTGCGCAAGGCACCCAGCCAAGCAAACACGATCTGGTCGATGCGCACCACGCCCCCGCTTTCGGCGACCTCGCCGGCCAGCCAGAACAGGGCGCTGCCGCAGGCCAGCAGCACCACCAGCAGCTCGGCCATGTCGCGCTCGAGCACGCGCAGCGTGAGCGTGCTCAGGCGGCGCGGCTGTGCGGCGACGCGCGCGGACAGTGCGCCGGCCCCCCACACGCGCCACCGGTCCAGCCAGCGCACCACCGGCCGCAACAGCGCGACCAGCAGCGGCACCAGGCTCAGCAGCAGCACCGTCACCAGCGTGAACAGCGCCAGCAGCCCCAGCGCCGTGCCCCGCGTGAGCCCGGCCTCGGCGAAGGCGCTCGCGCGTGCCGGCACGTCAATCACGGGACGCGCCCGCCGCGCCGACGATGCGGGCGATATTGGCGCGCGCCGGCGCCTCGCAGTCGGCAAAAGCTTCGGTCAGGAAAAGTTGCGGGCGCTGCGCCAGCTTGCCCAGGAACGCCGCGCGGCGGCGCATGAATTCCGTCTCCAGCGCCTCCCCCTGGAGACCGGTGCGCGCGGCCAGCAAGGCGCGGTTCTCGGCGAACACGTCCAGGCTATGGGCATCGAACCTTTCCGGCGTCGCGGCCAGCCTGAGCAGGTCGAGATCGAGCACAGTTTCGGCGCCGGCAATGCTCGGGCCATGGCCGCGCGTATCGAGCACGATCTGCGCGGCACGGTCCAGCACCGCGCGGTCTTCGCCGGGCGCCACCGTTTCGATCAGCGCCGCCGACGCCGCCTCGTTGTGCTCGCACCCCGCCACATAGATCGCGTCGTGGCACAGCACCGCCAGCGCCTGCGCGCGGTCCAGCGCAATGCCGCGCGCGTGAGCGGTCTCGAACATCTCCAGGATATGGCGGCGGTCGTGGTAGTGCCGGTAAGGCGTGTCGTGCAGCGCCAGCACATCGAGCACCGCCTGACGCGGCAGGAAGTCCAGGCAGGCCAGCGCCGCGGGCCAGGCGGGCGCAAAACGCGGCACCTCGCCGTGCGGCGTGGCCACCGGTTCGCTGAACACATCGGCGCGGCGCACCCACAGCAATGAGGGATCGCGCATCGCGCGATAGACCACCACCGGCGCGAGATCGGCCTCGAAGCGGCCGATGCCGACCGCCGTGTAGGCGCCGCCCTTGTAGTGCAGGTACGGCATGCCGGCGACCAGGTTGGGGTCGGCCGGCAGTTCGGCCGGATCGCCGTGGAAGACCGGTGCTGGGGGTTGGGTGGCGGGTGGCTGTGTCATGGTGCGGCATCCTGCGTTGCGGATCGCCATGATAGTGCACCCGGCAGCGCGTCCGGTACGCAGGCCAGTGCGGCGGCCCATGCCCGCCGCATGAAAAACCGGCCGCGGAAAAAACAAAACCGACGCGCACTTTCGTGGGCGTCGGCCTGAGTTTTACTACACTGTTTTTGCCTGTCCGGTGGTCGAGCCGGGCAGCTTCTTGTTTTGGCGGAGAGGGTGGGATTCGAACCCACGGTACCGTCGCCGGTACGCCTGATTTCGAGTCAGGTACATTCGACCACTCTGCCACCTCTCCGGTAACTTGTTGCCGTGTGGCGAAACCAAGATTATAGCCATGTCCAGCCAGCCGATGCAAGAGGCTGGCTGCGGATTTTTTCAGTTCGCTTTACAGCTCCGACTCCAGGCGGGTGATGCCGCCCATGTACGGCTGCAGCGCGGTCGGCACCGTGACCGAGCCGTCTGCGTTCTGATAGTTCTCAAGGATCGCCACCAGCGTGCGGCCCACGGCCAGGCCTGAGCCGTTGAGGGTGTGCACCAGCTCCGGCTTGCCCTGCCCCGTGCGCATGCGCGCCTGCATGCGGCGCGCCTGGAAGTCGCCCATGTTCGAGCACGAGCTGATCTCGCGGTAGGTGTTCTGCGCGGGGATCCACACCTCCAGGTCGTAGGTCTTGGTGCTGCCAAAGCCCATGTCGCCGGTGCACAGCACGATGGTGCGGAACGGCAGATCCAGCTTCTTCAGGATCGCCTCGGCGTGGCCGGTCAGTTGCTCCAGCGCATCGAACGACTGCCCGGCCGGCACCACCTGCACCAACTCGACCTTGTCGAACTGGTGCTGGCGGATCATGCCGCGCGTGTCCTTGCCGTACGAGCCGGCTTCCGAGCGGAAGCACGGCGTATGCGCGACAAAGCGCAGCGGCAGCTTCTCGCCCGCGACGATGGCATCGCGCACGATATTGGTCAGCGGCACCTCGGCGGTCGGGATCAGATAGAAGTTCTCGATGCGCTCGCCTTCCTCGCTGCCGACCTTGCGCGGCACCTTGAACAGGTCTTCCTCGAACTTGGGCAACTGGCCGGTGCCGCGCATCGAGGCGGCGTTGACCATGTACGGCACGTACATCTCGGTGTAGCCGTGTTCCTGCGTATGGGTGTCGAGCATCAGCTGCACCAGCGCGCGGTTCATGCGCGCCAGGCCGCCGCGCAGCATCGAGAAGCGCGAACCGGTGACCTTGACCGCGGTGTCGAAGTCCAGGCCCAGCTTCTCGCCCACGTCGACGTGGTCGCGCACGGCGAAATCGAACTGGCGCGGCTCGCCCACGCGGCGCACTTCGACGTTCTGGGTTTCGTCATTGCCCACCGGCACGCTTTCATGCGGCAGGTTGGGGATAGCCAGCATCAGTTCAGCCAGGTGCGCCTGGATCTCGTCCAGCCGCGCGGCCGAGGCCTTGAGCGTGTCGCCGATGCCGCCCACTTCTGCCATCACGGCCGAGGCGTCCTCGCCCTTGCCCTTGAGCATGCCGATCTGCTTGGACAGGCTGTTGCGGCGGGCCTGCAGTTCCTCGGTCTGGGTCTGCAGTTGCTTGCGTTCGGCCTCAAGTGCCTGGAACGCCGCAATGTCGAGTTGGTAGCCGCGCGTGGCAAGGCGTTGCGCCACGGCGTCGATGTCTTTGCGGAACAGCTGGATGTCGAGCATGTTGCTTTGGTGAAGTGCAGGGCCAGCGACATGCCGGCGGACCCGCCATTTTACTGCACCGGCCCAGTCCGGCGCGAACCGGGCGAGGCCAGGCCGCCGCCGTGCTGCCGGCTCACGCCACCGCTCACTCCCCGCCCTTGCCGCCGTCCTTTGACTTGGCCACGCGCTGCTCGCGATGCCAGGCGGCATCCAGCTCGCGCAGGTGGCGCAGCTTCTCGGCGATCTTGCCCTCCAGCCCGCGCGGCACCGGCTGGTACCAGCCCTGGGCCTTCAGGTCGTCCGGGAAGTAGTGCTCGCCGGCGGCGTAGGCCTCGGGCTCGTCGTGCGCGTAGCGGTAGGCGTGGCCGTGGCCAAGCTCCTTCATCAACTTGGTCGGCGCGTTGCGCAGGTGCACCGGCACCGCGCGCGACTTGTCCTTGCCGACGAAGGCTCGCGCCGCGTTGTAGGCGTTGTAGCCGGCGTTGGACTTGGGCGCCACGGCCAGGTAGATCAGGGCCTGGCCCAGCGCCAGTTCGCCCTCGGGCGAGCCCAGGCGCTCATAGGTCTCGGCCGCGTCCAGCGTGATGCGGGCGGCACGGGGATCGGCCAGGCCGATATCCTCCCACGCCATGCGTACGATGCGCCGCGCCAGGTAGCGCGGGTCGGCGCCGCCGTCGATCATGCGGCAGAACCAGTACAGCGCGGCGTCCGGGTCCGATCCGCGCACGGACTTGTGCAGCGCGCTGATCTGGTCGTAGAAGGCGTCGCCGCCCTTGTCGAAGCGGCGCAGGTTTTCCGACAGCGCGCTGCCAAGCAGCGCGGTATCGATCTGCGCGGCGCCGGCGGTGCGCGCGGCGCGCGCCACGATCTCGATATTGTTCAGCAGCTTGCGCCCGTCGCCATCGGCCGAGGCCACGATCAGCTGCAGCGCTTCGTCCTGCCAGCTCAGGTCGCCCCCCTGTCCGCCGAGTTCTTCGCTGGCGCGCAGCGCCAGCTGCGTCAGCTCGGCATCGTCCAGGCTCTTGAGCACATAGACCGCCGCGCGCGACAGCAAGGCGCCGTTGACTTCGAACGAGGGATTCTCGGTGGTGGCGCCGATAAAGGTGAAGAGCCCGCTTTCCACATGCGGCAGGAAGGCATCCTGCTGGCTCTTGTTGAAGCGGTGGACTTCGTCGACGAACACCAGCGTGCGCCGCCCGTGCGCGCGGAACTGCTCGGCGCGCTCGACCGCCTCGCGGATGTCCTTGACGCCCGACAGCACCGCCGACAGCGCGATGAACTCGGCGTCGAAGGCGCTGGCCATCAGCCGCGCCAGCGTGGTCTTGCCCACGCCCGGCGGGCCCCACAGGATCATCGAATGCGGCTCGCCGGACTCGAACGCCACGCGCAGCGGCTTGCCCGCACCGAGCAGGTGCTGTTGCCCGATCACCTCGTCGATGGTGCGCGGGCGCAGGCGCTCGGCCAGCGGTTGCCGGGAACGGTCGGGAGTATCGGAAAACAGCGTGTCCGCCACGGTATTCAAGCCTTGTGAATGCAGAACGCCACAGTGTAGACCATCGGCGCCCTGCCCTTGCGTGGCAGGCTACGCGGCAAATGCCACCACGTCCTCGATCTCGACACGGATGCCGATACGCTCGCCCACGGCATGGTTGTGGTGGGACGGCACCAGCGCCAGCACGCGGCTGCCGCTGGCCAGGCGCAGCGTGTACAGGATCTCGGCGCCGCGGAAGGCCTTGTGGACCACTTCGGCGCGCATCGGGCTGGCGTCGTCGTGGATGATGTCGTCGGGGCGCACCAGCACGTCGACGGCGGCGCCCGCGGGCAGCGCCAGCGGCGCCGCGGGGCGCAGCAGGCCCAGTTCCAGTTCAATCTCCGCAGTCCCGCGCAGCCGCCCCGCCATCAGCACGCCCTGCCCGATAAAGCCCGCGACAAAGCGCGATGTCGGCCGGTGGTAGAGGTCGTGCGCGCTGCCCCACTGCTCGATCACCCCGTCGTGCATGACGCCGATCTCGTCGGCCATGGCAAAGGCCTCGTGCTGGTCGTGCGTGACCAGGATCGCGGTGGTGCCCTGCGCCTTCAGGATCGCGCGCACCTCCAGGCTCAGGCGTTCGCGCAGGTCGACGTCGAGGTTGGAGAACGGCTCGTCGAGCAGCAGCAGTTCCGGGCGCGGTGCCAGCGCGCGCGCCAGCGCCACGCGCTGCTGCTGGCCGCCGGACAGCTCATGCGGATACTTGCGGCCCGCACCGGCCAGCCCGACCAGCTGCAGCACCTCGTCCACGCGCGCCGCGCGCCCGGCGCGGCTGGCCCGCACCAGGCCGAAACCCACGTTGGCCGCCACGTCCAGGTGCGGGAACAGCGCATAGTCCTGGAACACCATGCCGATGCGGCGCTGCTCCGGCGCCAGCATCGCCCCGGAAGACGACACGACCTGCCCGTCCAGCACGATGCGGCCGTCCTGCAGCGGCTCGAAACCGGCGATGGCGCGCAGCACCGTGGTCTTGCCGCAGCCGCTGGGCCCCAGCAGGCAGGCGATATTGCCGCGCGCCACCGAGAACGACAGTCCCTTGACCACCGCATGGCGGCCGAAGGCGTGACGGATATGGTCCACCTCGATGACAGCGGCGCCGGCGCCAGTGACGTCAGCAACGCCTGCGCGGGTCGCCGGCCGGCTGCGGGCCTGGGCGCCGGGTAAGCGTGAATAGGAATCGGTTCGCATGTGCGCATTATAAAGACGCAGCCGGGGGCCGGGACCGACTTTCGGGGCGAAAGGGTGCCCCACATTGCTAGAATGCGGCAGCCCGCACGCTGCGCGCGGCACTTCCGCCCACTTTCCGACGCATGCTCCTGTCCAGCCGCCGCCGCTTCCATCCCCTTACCCTGGCCACCCTGGTGATGGCGCTGCTGATCGCCGTGCCGGTGCTGGTGATCGCCTCGGCCGTGCTGCTGCCCGCCGGCGACACCTGGCGCCACCTGATCGACACGGTGCTGGCGGAATACGTGCTCAATACCGTCTGGCTGCTGTGCGGCGTCGCCGTGGGGGTATTGCTACTGGGGGTGACCACCGCCTGGCTGGTATCGACCTACCGTTTCCCGGGGCACACCGTGATGGAATGGGCGCTGGTCTTGCCGATGGCGATGCCCGCCTACGTCATCGCCTATGCCTACACCGATGCGCTGCAGTTTGCCGGGCCGGTACAGGGCTGGCTGCGCGAGCTGACCGGCTGGAAGGCGCGCGAGTACTGGTTCCCCGATATCCGCTCGCTGGGCGGCGCCATCGCGCTGTTCTCGCTGGTGCTGTACCCCTACGTCTACCTGACCGCGCGCGCCGCCTTCCTGCAGCAGACCCAGAACACGCTGGAGGCCGCGCGCCTGCTCGGCCACGGCACCTGGAGCCGGCTCTGGCGCGTGGTGCTGCCGCTGGCGCGCCCCGGCATCGTTGCCGGCACCGCGCTGGCGATGATGGAAACGCTGGCCGACTTCGGCACCGTCGCCTACTTTGCCATCCCGACTTTCTCCACCGGCATCTTCCGCGCCTGGTTTTCGCTTGGCGACAAGAACGCCGCGGCGCAGCTCTCGGCATGCATGCTGCTGTTCGTCGCCGCGATCCTGCTGATGGAGCGCGCCAGCCGCGGCCGCGCGCAGGTCTACGGCAACCAGCGCCGCGCCGTGGCCTGGACGCTGGACGGCGGGCGCGGCTGGCTGGCGCTGGCCGTATGCATGGTGCCGGTGCTGCTGGGCTTCCTGATTCCCGCGCTGATGTTGTGCCGCATGGCCTTCTCCGACGGCGATGCGCAGTTCGGCCCGCGCTTTGTCGGGCTGGTGCGCAACAGCTTCCTGCTGGCCAGCGCCACCGCGCTGGCCGCGGTGGCGGTCGCGCTGGCGGTGGGCTACGCCGCGCGCGCGGTCAACGGCAAGCGCAGCTGGCTGATGCGCGGCCTGACGCGGCTGTGCGGCATGGGTTATGCGCTGCCGGGTTCGGTCATTGCTGTGGGCGTGCTGGTGCCGGTGGCGCGGCTCGACAACGCGCTGTCGGCCTGGCTGCAGCAGCAGTTCGGGCTCTCAGTGGGGCTGCTGCTGACCGGCGGCATCGCCGCGCTGGTCTATGCGTTGCTGGTGCGCTTCCTGGGCGTGGCGCTGCAAACCGTCAATGCCGGGCTGGGCAAGATCACGCCCAGCATGGACGCCGCCGCGCGCAGCCTGGGCCACGGCCCCGGCGCCACGCTGCGGCGCGTGCATTTCCCGATGCTGCGCGGCAGCCTGCTGACGGCGGCACTGATCGTCTTTGTCGACGTGATGAAGGAGCTGCCGGCCACCTTCGTGATGCGCCCGTTCAATTTCGACACGCTGGCCGTGCAGGCCTACAACCTCGCTGCCGACGAGCGCCTGGCCGAGGCCGCCACCGCCTCGCTGGTGATCGTGGCCGTGGGCCTGCTGCCGGTGATCGTGCTGTCGCGCACGATCCGGCGCGAAGCGCAGCACTGAACTTACGCCCCTTGCCGTTCCTGCGCTAAAGTCGCACCGCTGCGCGCCGATAGCCTTTTATGGCCCGGCGTTCGCCCGGGAGCGAACAGCGGCATGCCTGCCGCGCAAGAACCTATGCTGCGATATCACATCCTGCTGTTCAAGTTGAACCGGCTCAGCCGCAACAAGCTGAGCGGCGTGGAAGAAGTCTCGCTGGCCGGCCAGCTGGCGGAGATGGTCGATTCGGCCGACACGGCCGCGCGCGTCATCGCTGACCTGTTCGATCACGCCAACCCGCAGGTGCGCCGCATCGCGCTCAACGCGATCCGCCGCGCGCGGCAGTTCTCGTCGCCCGAGCTGCAGCCCGCGCTGGTGCGCCGCATGGCCGATGCCGAAGCGGTGCTGCGCCATGACGCCGTCTGGATCGTGCAGGAAACCCGGATGGATGGCGCCGAACTGCGCGCCGCGCTGCGCCGCCTTGCCGGCAAGGTGCAGCTGCCGTGGGATGCCGAGCGCGCCCGCGCCAATCCAGGCGACACCGCGCTGGCGGCGCAGGTGCGCGCACGCATGGCATTGGACAAGCTGCTGGAAAAGAGTGCGGCCGAACGCAACCAGGCACTGGCCGCGATGGCGCTGGGCGGGACCTCGGACCAGCCCTATGCCGAAGGCACGGTCGGCCACAAGGGCCTGCTGCACCGGGCACTGGTGCGGCGACAGGCGGGGCGGCGGCTCAACAGCAGCGTGAAGCTGACGTTCCGCAAGCTGGAGCCGACGCAGGTGACGGGGAACAAGCGGTTCCTGCTGTAGCAGGAACCGCCCTGCTGTAAAGGCCGTGGCGGCTTACTTGAAGCCGGCGCGGTCCACCAGCTTCTGTGCCTGCGGCTGGTACTTGCCCAGTTCGGCCACGTTGATGGTGTCGGACTTGAACGTGCCCAGCGCTTCCAGCGCCGGGTTGCTGACCTTCACGCCCTGCACCACCGGCCATTCGTTATTGCCGTCGGCAAAGTAGCGCTGGGCCTCGTCGCTGGCCAGGTACTCCAGGAACTTGACCGCCGCTTCCTTGTTGGGCGCATGCTTGAGCATGCCGCCGCCCGAGACATTCATGTGCACGCCCTGGCTCGACTGGTTCGGCCACAGCACGCCCAGCTTGTCGGCCACGGCCTTGTCTTCCGGCTTGGTCGACTTCAGCAGGCGCGCGATGTAGTAGGTGTTGGCAATGGCCACGTCGCATTCGCCGGCGGCAACCGCCTTGAGCTGGTCGGTGTCGCCGCCCTTGGGCACGCGCGCCAGGTTGGCGGCCACGCCGCGCGCCCATTGCTCGGTGCGTGCCTCGCCATCGTGGGCGATCAGGCTGGAAACCAGCGACAGGTTGTAGACATGGCCGCTGGAACGCGTGCAGACCTTGCCTTTCCACTTGGGATCGGCCAGGTCTTCATAGCTGGCGATATCGCCAGCCTTGACCGCGGTCTTGTTGTAGGCGATCACGCGGCCGCGCGCCGAGAAGCCGAACCATTCGCCATTGGCGTCCCGGTAGTTGGCCGGGATGCGCGATTCCAGCACCTTCGACTTTACCGGCGCAAACACGCCAGCCTGCTGGGCGCGCCACAGGCGGCCGATATCCACCGTGATGAACACGTCCGCCGGGCTGTTGGCGCCTTCATTGCGGATGCGCTCCAGCAGCGGGTCTTCCTGGCCTTCGATGCGGTTGATCTTGATGCCGGTCTGCTTGGTGAAGTTGGTGTACAGCGCTTCGTCCGTCTGGTAGTGCCGCGCGGTGTAGAGGTTGAGCACCTTTTCCTGCGCCGCCGCGGCGAGCGGCAGGGTCAGCAGGGCCAGCGCCGCAGCGCGCGGCAGCAAGGTTCGGATAGTGGTCTTCACGCGGATGGCTCCCCAGCATGGTTTGGGCAGCCGCCGGGCACCCCGGGGCCGCCCGGTTATTGGATTCCGGTCAGCGGGAAACAATATTGATTCTTGTTCAGACCGTCAAATTACAATTCCGTCATGTTGGCGGCAGTTGACAGATCAATGCCCGCAGGATGCGCGCCCGGCCTCAGCCGCGGCGCACCCAGACTACCTTGCCGGCCTTGACGCCCAGGGTGCGGCGCTGCGGGTTGTAGTCCATGGTGCCGGGGAACTGCTGGCCGTCGCGCTCGCCCAGGCGCCACGCGCAGCCCTGCAGCAGGCCGATGACCTCGGCCTCGGTCTTGCCGACCAGGGCATCGTCGGCCAGCTTGTCGGCGGCACAGCCCTCGGGCGTGCCACGCGCGCCTTGCGGGCCGGTCGGCGCGGGCGCCGGCGGCTGCGCCGCGCAGGCTGCCAGCAGGACCCCGCCCGCCGCCAGCGTGGCGGCCTGGCGCGTCCAGCAGAGGATAGTTCGCATCGCAATCATGTTGTTCTCCTGATGGGTATGGCGAGTATGAGGACGCTGGGACCCGCGGCATACCGCAGCGTTCAGCTTCCTTGCACACCGATATGAAACTTTTGCCGGATTGCCATGTATTGTGCACATTTTCCGTGTGGCCTCGGCTTGATCTGGATAAACCGGGCTATAACCCATGCGTGCTATCAGTGAGTAAGCGGGCCGGCAACATCCCGCCCCACTCCACCCACCGCGCATCCCCTTGCGCCTTCCCTGGGAGCAACGCATGACCGCAATGATGAAAGCCGCCGTTTTTGTCGAGCCTGGCCGGATCGAACTGGCAGACAAGCCCATCCCGGATATCGGCCCCAACGATGCCCTGGTGCGTATCACCACCACCACCATCTGCGGCACCGACGTGCACATCCTCAAGGGTGAGTACCCGGTGGCGAAGGGCCTGACCGTGGGCCATGAACCCGTCGGCATCATCGAAAAGCTCGGCAGCGCGGTTACGGGATACCGCGAAGGCCAGCGCGTGATCGCCGGCGCAATCTGCCCCAACTTCAACTCGTACGCGGCGCAGGACGGCGTGGCCTCGCAGGATGGCAGCTACCTGATGGCCAGCGGGCAGTGCGGCTGCCACGGCTACAAGGCGACCGCCGGCTGGCGCTTCGGCAACATGATCGACGGTACCCAGGCGGAATATGTGCTGGTGCCCGACGCCCAGGCCAACCTGGCGCCGATCCCCGATGGCCTCACCGACGAGCAGGTGCTGATGTGCCCCGACATCATGTCCACCGGCTTCAAGGGCGCGGAAAACGCCAATATCCGCATCGGCGACACCGTGGCCGTGTTCGCGCAGGGCCCGATCGGGCTATGCGCGACCGCCGGCGCGCGGCTATGCGGCGCCACCACCATCATCGCCATCGACGGCAACGACCACCGGCTGGAGATCGCGCGCAAGATGGGCGCGGACGTGGTCCTGAACTTCCGCAACTGCGACGTGGTGGACGAGGTCATGAAGCTGACCGGCGGGCGCGGCGTGGATGCCTCGATCGAGGCGCTGGGTACGCAGGCAACCTTCGAGCAGTCGCTGCGCGTGCTCAAGCCCGGCGGCACGCTGTCCAGCCTGGGGGTCTACTCAAGCGACCTGACCATTCCGCTGTCGGCCTTCGCCGCAGGGCTGGGCGACCACAAGATCAACACTGCGCTGTGCCCCGGCGGCAAGGAGCGCATGCGGCGGCTGATCAATGTGATCGAGTCGGGCCGCGTCGACCTGGGCGCGCTGGTGACGCACCAGTACAAGCTGGACGACATCGTCGCGGCCTACGACCTGTTCGCCAACCAGCGCGACGGCGTGCTGAAGATCGCCATCAAGCCGCACTGACGGCGGCGCCCCAGGTTCAGCCCTTGGCCCGGGCGGCCAGCGCCTGCATGGCGTCGGCCGGCAACGGGCCGTGGCAGGTGCGCTCGCCGCCGGACTCGCTGACCACCAGCCATACCTCGCCGGGCTTGTCCTTCGGGTGCAACAGCCAGGCCGGGCCGCGCGCGCTGCTGCTCGGCGGCAGGTCTTCCAGTACGCCGGTGCTGGCCGATTGCAGCATCACCGCGCAGTCGGTGGCAGGCACGCGCGTGGCCTTGAGGAAGGCCCCATTGCCCAGTACTTCGGGCAACGCCGAGTCCGATGCGCGCAGGAAGGAATCGACATCGAACTTGCTGGCGCCGCCGCCGCTGCTGGCGCATGCCGCCAACAGCAGCGCGCCGGCACTGGCCAGCAGCACGGCGCGCTGGCGGCGCCGGGAACGGATGGTGACTGCGGGACCTTCCTGCGGATCGTTCATGGCGGGCCTCACTGCTTCATCACATCGGCGCCCTTGGGCACCGTGAACCGGAATGCATCGGCCGCCAGCGGCGGGTTCTTCTGCATGCCCGTGAAGGTCAGCAGGGTGGTGTTGCCGAACGCGTCGCGCAGCTCCATGGCCTCAAGATTGCCGGCCTTGAAGCCGATGCCGATGCGCTCGAACTGCGTGTCCTTGGCCTTGGGCGTCAGCTCCAGCCACTCTACGCCATCGCGCGTCGCGCCGTTCTTGACCACGAAGTTCTTTTCCAGGTCATTGCTGCCGAACAGGATCGCCGCCGGGCTGGAGCCGAGCGCGCCGTCGAGCTTGCGCTCGGTGACCTGGTTCAAGTCCTTGTCGTAGATATACAGGGTCTGGCCGTCGGCCTGCAGCAGCTGGTCGTAAGGCTTGGTATAGCGCCAGGTGAACTTGCCCGGGCGCGAGAACACAAAGGTGCCGCTGGAGGTGCCGGTCACCTTGCCGTTGGCGCCCTGCCCCTTGACCTGGCGCTGCGTGAACTCGCCGCGCGCGCTCTTCACGCCGGTGACAAAACTCTGCAACTGGTCGGTGGCGGCGGCATGGGCCGGCGCCTGGAGGGCAAACATCGCCAGCGCGGCGCAAGCCGACACGAGGATGCGGTTTCGCATGGTTCGGGTCCTGGTAGTTGTAGGTGCGTTGCCTGCGCCGCGTCGGGCACGGGCAACCTGTCCTTTTAGAGCCGCCGGCGGCCCGGGGATTCCGCGCACCGCACGTCGGCGGGTAACCGGATATTACGAGGGCTGCGCGAGCGGCGCTCAGTCATCTTCGCGGGCAGCACCCGCGCCCTGCACCAGGATGTCGCGGTTGCCGTTGCCCGACATGGCCGAGACCATGCCGGCCTTTTCCATGTCTTCGAGCAGCCGCGCGGCACGGTTGTAGCCGATGCGCAGGTGGCGCTGCACCAGAGAGATCGACGCGCGCCGGTTCTTCAGCACCACCTCGACTGCCTGGTCGTACAGCGGATCGGCCTCGCCACCGCCACCGCCAATGCCGGCACCGCCGCCAAACCCGTCGCCGCCGCCGGCGTCCTCGGTCAGGCCGCCTTCGAGGATGCCCTCGATGTAGTTGGCTTCGCCGGATTCCTTGAGCTTTTCCACCACGCGGTGGACTTCCTCGTCCGACACAAAGGCGCCGTGCACGCGCACCGGCAAGCCGGTGCCCGGCGCCAGGTAGAGCATGTCGCCCATGCCCAGCAGGGCTTCGGCACCCTGCTGGTCGAGGATGGTGCGCGAGTCGATCTTGCTGCTGACCTGGAACGCGATCCGGGTCGGCACGTTGGCCTTGATCAGGCCGGTGATCACGTCCACCGACGGGCGCTGCGTGGCCAGCACCAGGTGCAGGCCGGCCGCGCGCGCCTTCTGCGCGATGCGGGCGATCAGCTCTTCCACCTTCTTGCCGACCACCATCATCAGGTCGGCCAGCTCGTCGATGACGATGACGATGGTGGGCAGCCGGTCCAGCGGCTCCGGGGCGTCCGGGGTCAGGCTGAACGGGTTGGGGATCTTCTCTTCGCGGGCCGCGGCCTCATCGATCTTCTTGTTGTAGCCGGCCAGGTTGCGCACGCCCAGCTTGCTCATCAGCTTGTAGCGGCGCTCCATCTCGCCGACGGCCCAGTTCAGGGCATTGCCGGCCTGGCGCATGTCGGTCACCACCGGGCACAGCAGGTGCGGGATGCCCTCGTAGACGCTCATTTCAAGCATCTTCGGGTCGATCAGGATCAGGCGTACGCTTTCCGCCTTGGCCTTGTACAGCAGCGACAGGATCATCGCGTTGATGCCGACCGACTTGCCCGAGCCGGTGGTGCCGGCCACCATGCAGTGCGGCATGCGGGCCAGGTCGGCCACCATCGGCTTGCCGGCGATGTCCTTGCCCAACGCCATGGTCAGGCTGGACGCGCTCTCGTTGTAGACCTGCGAACCAAGGATTTCCGACAGGCGCACGGTCTGGCGCTTCGGGTTGGGCAGCTCCAGCCCCATGTAGTTCTTGCCCGGGATGGTCTCGACCACGCGGATCGACACCAGCGACAGCGAGCGCGCCAGGTCGCGCGCCAGGTTCACCACCTGGCTGCCCTTGACGCCGGTGGCGGGCTCGATCTCATACCGTGTGATGACCGGGCCCGGGTAGGCCGCCACCACCTTGACCTCGACGCCGAAGTCCTTGAGCTTCTTCTCGATCAGGCGCGAGGTGAATTCCAGGGTCTCGGCGCTGACGGTTTCCTGGTGCGGCGGGATCGGGTCCAGCAGCGACAGCGGCGGCAGGTCAGAGTCCTGGATATCGGCGAACAGCGGCTGCTGCTTCTCGCGCTCGACGCGCTCATGCTTGGGCACCGCCTGCGGGCGCACGATCTGCACCGGCGCTGCTTCTTCGATGCGCACGCGTTGCACCTCGACGGTTTCCTTGCGCTCGGTCTTGGCGGCCTCGCCGATAATGCGGTCCTGCTTGCTCTCGCGGCGGGCCTTGAAGCCCAGGAACAGGGTCTCGACAAAGCCGCCGACGTGCTCGGCCACGGTCAGCCAGGAGAAATGGAAGAACAGTGACAGCCCGATCGCCAGCAGCAGCAACAGCAGCAGGGTCGCGCCGGTGAAGCCCAGCGCCACCTGCAGCCAGCCGCCCAGCAGATCGCCCAGCACCCCGCCCGGCGCGCGCGGCAGCGCGGCGCGCAGCGGGTACATGCGGATCGCCTCCAGGCCCATGCTGGAGAACAGGGTCAGCCCGAAGCCGATCCAGCTGACGGTCACGCCCTGGCGGTGCAGGCCGTGGTCCGCGCGCTCGGGCAGCTCGGCGGTCAGCGTGCGCCAGCCGCGCCAGCAGCGGCGCACCAGCAGCACCGCCAGCCAGTAGGCGGAAAAGCCGAAGATAAAGAACAGCACGTCGGCCACCCAGGCGCCGACGCGGCCGCCCAGGTTGTGGATATCGGCCACCTGGTTGGCATGCGACCAGCCGGGATCGGTCTTGCTGTAGCTGGCCAGCACGCACAGGAAGCCCAGCGTGACGGCCAGCAGCAGAAACCAGCGGACCTCGCCCAGCAGTTTGCCGATGCGGGATGGCAAGGCTGAGGGATCGGTGCGGGTGGTCGTGGTAGCTCGGGCCATGCCTGGTTAAGACTCGCGTGTAAGGTGATTCCGGATGCGTTTCGGGCCGATGCCGGCATCGGTCAGTGGTCACTCACCGGGTGGCTGACGGTCATCGTGGCGGCCATTTTAACGTGGCCCGAGACTATCGCACTCATTGGAATTTGCAACAGTGAGCAAATGCGGCTCCTCTTATAATGTCGCTTTCGAGCAATGCCGGTGGGCAGCATGCCGCACCGGCCACAGGAACGCATCATGGCAAAACACGCAAAAGTGCTGATTCTCGGTTCTGGTCCCGCCGGCTACACCGCCGCGGTCTACGCGGCCCGCGCTAACCTGGAGCCGGTGCTGATCACCGGCCTGGCACAGGGCGGCCAGCTGATGACCACCACGGACGTCGAGAACTGGCCGGGCGATGCCAAGGGCGTCCAGGGTCCTGAACTGATGCAACGCCTGCTGGCGCACGCCGAGGAATTCAAGACCGAAATCATCTTCGATCACATCCACACTGCCAAGCTGGTGGACGACAACGGCCAGCCGGCCCGCCCCTTCCGCCTGATCGGCGACGCCGGTGAATATACGTGCGATGCGCTGATCATCGCCACCGGCGCCTCGGCGCAGTACCTGGGCCTGCCGTCCGAAGAGTCCTTTATGGGCCGCGGCGTGTCGGCCTGCGCCACCTGCGACGGCTTCTTCTACAAGAACCAGGAAGTGGCCGTGGTCGGCGGCGGCAACACCGCCGTGGAAGAGGCGCTGTACCTGTCGCATATCGCCAGCAAGGTCACCGTGATCCACCGCCGCGACAGCTTCCGCGCCGAGCCGATCCTGGTCGACCGCCTGCTGCAGCGCGAAAAGGAAGGCCGCGTGGTGATCCGCTACGACAGCGTGCTGGACGAGGTGCTGGGCGATGAATCCGGCGTGACCGGCATCCGCGTCCGCGGCACCAAGACCGGCCAGGCCGAGGACCTGAAGCTGGCCGGCGTGTTCATCGCCATCGGCCACAAGCCCAACACCGACCTGTTCGAAGGCCAGCTGGCCATGGAAAACGGCTACCTGGTGACCAAATCGGGCCTGCAGGGCGACGCCACCGCCACCAGCGTGCCGGGCGTGTTTGCCGCCGGCGACGTGCAGGACCATGTCTACCGCCAGGCCATCACCAGCGCCGGCACGGGCTGCATGGCCGCGCTGGACGCCCAGCGCTTTGTCGAAGCCCTGAAGTAAGCACAGCTCCCTCCGCCGGCCGGGCCGTCACGGCCCGCCGGCGCGTCCCCTTTGGCACCTCGTGCCGCCCTCCTGCTGCCCCGCCAGTCGATATAATCGGCGCCGAGCCCCCGGAGATTCTCAATGACGCACGGCGCCCGCAAACCCGACCGACCGCCCCAACGATTCGGCCTGAACGACCTTGCCAGGCTGCGCGACACCCTCAAGGCCGATACCGAGCGCCGAGAAACCGAGCGCGTGGCCGCCGAGCAGGCCGCCCAGCGCGCCCGCGAGGAGGCCGACGTCTTCCGCACCAGCGTGGGCCAGGTCAGCCAGCTGCGCGACCGCAACCGCGCCCCCGTGCCCGCCAGCAAGCCCGCCCCGGTGCCGGTGCAGTCGCGCCGCAACGACGAAGCGGTGCTGGCGGCCTCGCTGTCCGATGATTTCGACGTGGAAAGCCTGCTGGAAACCGACGAGACCCTGTCGTTCCGTCGGCCCGGCATCGGCATGGACGTGATCCGCAAGCTGCGCCGCGGCGAATGGGTGCCGCAGGACAAGGTCGACCTGCACGGCCTGCGCAGCGACGAGGCGCGCGAGGCGCTGGCCGAGTTCCTGCGCCGCTCGGTGCGCAACGGCGTGCGCTGCGTGCGCGTGATCCACGGCAAGGGCCTGGGCTCGCCCGACAAGCAGCCGGTGCTCAAGGGCAAGGTGCGCAGCTGGCTGGTGCAGAAGGAAGAAGTGCTCGCCTTCGTGCAGGCGCGCGAGGCCGAAGGCGGCGCCGGCGCACTGATGGTGCTGCTGCGCCAGCCGCGCACCTGACGCCTCGCCGCGGATGCACGTTCCGCTTGACTTGCTGATGGGGCGGCTGCCCCTGATCCTCCACATCATGGAGGTGATCGGCGTGCTCGCCTTTGCGGTTTCGGGCGTGGTTGACGCGCGCAAGCAGCGCCTGGACGTGGTCGGCACCTTCGTGGTGGCGTTTGCCACCGCCTTTGGCGGCGGCACCGTGCGCGACGTGCTGCTGGACCGGCGCCCGTTCTACTGGGTCGACCACGAAGGCTACGTGCTGCTGATCTTCGTGATGTCGTTCGGCGCCTCGTTCGTGCTGCGCGTGGTCAGCCGCGTGGCCTCGGACCGGGCCATGATCGTGGCCGACGCGATCGGGCTGGGGCTGTTCTCGGTGACCGGCGCCTCGCTGGCGCTGGTGGCGCAGATGACGCCCACCGTGGCGGTGATGATGGGCATCATCTCGGCCGTGTTCGGCGGCGTGGTGCGCGACGTGCTGTGCAATGAGGTGCCGATGATCCTGCGCGACCGCTCGCCCTACGCCACCTGCTCCTTTATCGGCTGCTGGATCTATGTCGGCATGAGCTGGCTGGCGGTGCAGCAGGAAGCGGCGCTGCTGACCGGGGCAGTGGCGATCATCGCCATGCGGCTGGTGTCGGTGCGCTACGGGTGGAAGCTGCCCAGCTGAACGCCACCCCGCCAACAAAAACGCCGCCTCGCAAGGCGGCGTCTTTCTGTCCTGGCCCGTGGCTCAGACCGCGGCTTCGTCCTGCTCGCCGGTGCGGATGCGGATCACGCGCTCGATCTCGGTGACGAAGATCTTGCCGTCGCCGATCTTGCCGGTGTGGGCGGCCTTGACGATGGCGTCCAGCACGGTGTCCAGCTGGTTCTCGGCCACCACCACTTCGATCTTGATCTTGGGCAGGAAGTCGACCACATACTCGGCGCCACGGTAGAGCTCGGTATGCCCTTTCTGGCGGCCAAATCCCTTCACTTCGGTCACCGTCAGCCCGGTCACGCCGACGTCGGCCAGGGCTTCACGCACCTCGTCGAGCTTGAACGGTTTGATGATGGCGGTAATCTGCTTCATGACTGGCCCCTGTTTATCGTTTGTTCACGCGCCTGGCGGCGCATCGCCGCGGTCGCGGCGCTCTCCGGCTGGCATTTTACCAGTCATTGGCGCCACGTATTCCCCGCTATCCCTCGCCCGGCGCGGCCAGAACGTTCGCCAGTGCGCACCGCGTGGCGGCCCGCCGGCGCCCAAGGCTGTGGACAACCCTGTGGATACCAGACCGGAAAACCTGTGCAAAGCCTGTGCAAGCCCTGTGCACAGCACTTGCTCAGGCCTCGCCGCGAAAGCGGCGCCGGTAGTCCGACGGTGCCACCCCGACCCGGCGCAAAAAGGCGCGGCGCAGGTTGTTCGGATCGCTGAAGCCGGCCAGCGCCGCCACGCGCTTGAGCGGATGGCGCGAGCCCTCCAGCAGCCGACGCGCGGCATCGATGCGCGCGGCCTCGACAAAATCCGCCGGCGTCACCTGGCATTCCTGCTTGAAGATGCGGGCAAAGTTGCGCGCGCTCATGCCGGCATGCGCCGCCAGCGCCTCCACCGACAGGTTGCCCGCCAGGTTCTCGACCACCCAGCCCTGCACCTCACGGATCGCGTTGCGCTCGGCGGTCTGCGCCGCCAGGTGGGCACTGAACTGCGACTGCCCGCCCGGACGCTTGAGGAACATCACCAGCTCGCGCGCCACGCGCAGCGCCACGGCGCGGCCGAAATCCTCCTCGACCAGAGCCAGCGCCAGGTCCAGGCCCGCGGTCACGCCGGCCGAGGTGTACAGGTTGCCGTCCTTGACATAGATCCGGTCCGGTTCGACCTGGACGCCCGGAAACAAGCGAGCCAGGCGGTCGGTGGTGTTCCAGTGCGTGGTGACGCTGCGCCCGTCAAGCAGGCCCGCATGCGCCAGCACCATCGCGCCGGAGCAGACCGACCCCATCCGCCGCACGGTCCGGGCCTGCCGTGCCAGCCAAGCGCTGACGGTCTCGTCCTGCTGCTGCTGCCGCAACCCCGGGCCGCCTGCGACCAGCAGCGTGTCGATATCGTCACTGCAAGTATCGAGCGTCGCGTCCGGCTCGACGCGCATGCCGTTGGAGGCAGTCAGCAGACCCGGGACCGGCGCGATGATCTCGAACTGGTAGGCGTCAGGCTGCCCGGCCTGGCGGGCACCTTCGTGGAACACGTCAATGGGGCCGGCGAGGTCCAGCATCTGGAAGCCGGGGAAGGCAACGACGGCAATCTTCATGGCAGCAAGGCAGGGGACCGGGGCGGTGGCCGGCGGTTGGCTGGCGCGTGGCTGATATTGGCAGTCTAGGCAGATTCCGCCAGCGCGGAGGGTCAGCGGTAACGCACGATGGTGATCTCGACGATGCGCTGCGACTCCGCCAGCGCGGTGTGACTGCCGGCGCGCTGCAGCGCGACCACTCGGCTGCGCTGGTCGCCGAGCAGCGCAGCGTCGCCGCCCGCTTCGCGCACGCGGCTGGCCACCCGCTTCAGCAGGAAGCGTTCGCCGATCCAGCCTTCCGGCGTTTCCACGCTGGTGTAGGCCAGCACCTCGTAGGGCCGCGGCGGTTCGCCGCGCATCCAGATATCGACCCCGTCGACATGCTCGCGTGCGCCGCCCTGCCCGTGCCGCACGGGTTCGCCTTCGTGGCGCCGGATCGGCGCCTGGATGCAGGCCGCGAGGCCCAGGCAGCACGCCAGCAGCAATCCAGCCATGCTGGCTCTTTTCATGTTTCGTCTAGTCATTCCTGTCTTTCCTCTCACTACGGATCAGAACCGGGGCGCAGTCTAGGCAGGAATTCCGGCGCTGCGCGGGCGCTGGCAGACATCGCGATTGGTTTGGCTGGATTTGACGTGTCTAGCGCCTTTCGGCCAGCAAGAGCGGCAACCATAATTCCTTTCACCAGGCCCCGTCCGATCCAGGACGCGGCCCCGGCAACCCTCCCGCCAGGCACGCCAAGCCGGCGCCCCCACTGAAAAGCAGACCCACCCCTATGACTCTTGCAGCCCATCCCGCGGCCACCCTGCCGGCGCCGCGCAGCTCGGTGAAACACCTTCCGGTCAACCTGTTCGGCGCCGTCATGGGCCTGTCTGGCCTGTCCATGGCATGGCGCGGCGCCGGCTCCGCATTCGGCGTCAGCCCCGTCATTGGCAACGCGGTTGGCGTGGTCGCGGTGCTCGCCTTCCTGGCGCTGGCCGCCGGCTACCTGGCCAAGTGGCTGCGCTACCCGGACGCGGTCAGGGCCGAGTTCAGCCACCCCGTCGCCGGCAACTTCTTCGGCACCATCGCGATTGCGATCCTGCTGCTGTCGTCGGTGGTCGGCGCGCATCACGAGACTCTGGGCCAGACGATCTGGACGCTCGGCACCGTGATCACCGTGGGGCTGACTTTTGTCATCGCCGGGCGGCTGCTGCACGGCCGGACCGAGGCGGCGAACGTGGTGCCGGCGTGGCTGATCCCCGGCGTGGCCACACTGGACATCGCCGTGGCCGGCGGCACCATGCCGATGGCCTGGGCGCATGAAGTCAACCTGCTCGCCGTCGGCGTCGGCACCGTGATCGCGCTGGTGTTCTTCACCATGATCATCTCGCGCCTGATCCACCACGATCCGCTACCGGCCGGCATGGTGCCGTCGCTGATCATCCTGATCGCGCCGTTCGAGGTGGGCTTCCTGGCCTACGTCAATATGACCGGCAGCGTCGACATGTTCGCCGGCATGCTGTTCTACTTCGGCCTGTTCCTGTTCCTGCTGTTGTCGTGGCGCGTGTTCCGCCGCCCGGCGCCGTTCGCGCCGTCGTGGTGGGCCATCAGCTTCCCGATGGCGGCGCTATCGAACGCGGCGCTGAAGTACGCCGGGCACGAGCAGTCCGCCGTGCTGGCCTGGCTGGCGGGACTGATCCTGCTGGTGCTGACGACCGCGATCGTGGTGCTGTTCGTGCGCACGCTGCACAGCCTGTTCACGCATCGCCTGCTGGCCGCCTGAGAGATGTCCTGGACCCTGTTGGCCGTTGCCGGCCTGCTTGAAATCGCCTTCGCCTTCGGCATGAAATGGTCGGCCGGCTTCAGCCGGTTCTGGCCCAGCGTCTATACGGTCGCCACCGGGATGGCCAGCATCCTGCTTCTGACGCTGTCGCTGCGCGTGCTGCCGGTGGGCACGGCCTATGCGGTGTGGACCGGTATCGGCGCGGCGGGCACCGCGATGCTCGGGATGCTTTGGCTGGGCGAGCCCGCATCGCTGGCGCGCATGGGCTGCATCGCGCTGATCCTGGGTGGCGTGGTGGGGCTGAAACTGGTTTCCGGCCCGGCGCCATGACAATCACGCAGTCAGAAAAATGGCCCGCTCGATGCGGGCCATTTTTCTTATCGGCAAGAAACGGTCATCAATCCGGCACCTTCTCCAGGTCCGCCAGCCACACCACCGACTCTGAATCGCTCGGCGCACGCCAGTCACCGCGCGGCGACAGTGATCCGCCCGAGCCCACCTTGGGCGCGTTCGGGATGCACGAGCGCTTGAACTGGCTGGTGCGGAAGAAGCGGTCCAGGAAGATCGCCAGGTTGCGCTTGATCTCCGGCAGCCCGTACTGGTTGCGCACCACATGCGGGCCGTTGGGCCATACGCCGCGCTCGCGGTCGCCCCAGGCGTGCAGCGCCAGGAAGGCGATCTTGGACGGCGTGAAGCCGAAGCGCAGCGTGTAGTAGAGGTTGAAGTCCTGCAGCTCATACGGGCCGATGGTGCTCTCTGTCTTCTGCTCGGGGCCGTGGTTGCTGTCGCCCGGAACCAGCTCGGGGCTGATGTCGGTGTCGAGCACGGCCAGCAGCACGTCGGAACCGCCCTCGCCCACCTGCCCGGTCTCAGCCACCCAGCGCACCAGGTGCGAGATCAGCGTCTTGGGCACGCTGGCGTTGACGTTGTAGTGCGACATGTGGTCGCCCACGCCATAGGTGCACCAGCCCAGCGCCAGTTCACTCAGGTCGCCGGTGCCGATCACGATGGCATGGTGGAAGTTGGCCAGCCGGAACAGGTGGTTGGTGCGCTCGCCGGCCTGCACGTTCTCGAAGGTCACGTCATAGACCTTCTCGCCGGCGGCGTACGGGTGGCCCAGGTCCTTCAGCATGGCCAGGCACGACGGGCGGATATCGATCTCGGTCGCGGTGCAGCCCACCATCTGCATCAGCTGGCGCGCCTGCAGCAGCGTGCGGTCGCTGGTGGCAAAGCCCGGCATGGTGTAGGCCAGGATATTGGCGCGCGGCAGGCCCAGGCGGTCCATCGCCTTGGCGCAGACCAGCAACGCGTGAGTGGAATCCAGCCCGCCCGAGACGCCGATCACCACCTTGCTGATCTTGCTGGCCGACAGGCGCTGCACCAGCGCCTGCACCTGGATGTTGTAGACCTCCATGCAGCGTTCGTCGCGCTGGCGCGGATCGGCCGGCACGTACGGGAAGCGCGCCACGTTGCGCGCCAGCGGCAGCGATTTTTCCAGGGTCAGGTCGAGCGGGAAGCGCACCACACGGAACTTGTCCACTTCTGCCTTGTGCCGGCGCACCGAGTGGCCGAAGGTCACCTGGTGCATGCGCTCGCGCGACAGCCGCTCGACATCGATATCGGCGCAGAGCAGGTGCGAGGTATCGGCAAAGCGCTCGGATTCGGCCAGCAGCTCGCCGTTCTCGCAGATCAGCGCCTGGCCGTCCCAGGCCAGGTCGGTGGAGGACTCGCCCTTGCCGGCCGAGGTGTACAGGTAGGCCGCCAGGCATCGCGCCGACTGCTGCGAGACCAGCTGGTGCCGGTAGCCGGCCTTGCCGACCACGATATTCGAGGCCGACAGGTTGACCAGCACCGTGGCCCCGGCCAGCGCCGCGAACGACGACGGCGGGATCGGCACCCAGACGTCTTCGCAGATTTCCGCATGGAAGCGGAAGTCGGGGATGTCTTCGACATCGAACAGCAACCCGGCGCCGAACGGCACGTCCTGGCCCAGCAGCCGGATGGACTCGACCGCGGCGTTGTCGGCGGCGCTGAACTGGCGCGCCTCATAGAACTCCCAGTAGTTCGGCAAGTAGGACTTGGGCACCACGCCCTGGATACGCCCGCGCGCCACCACCACGGCGCAGTTGAACAACTGGTGCTCGACCCGTAGCGGCATGCCGACGATCAGCGCCGCCGGCAGCTTGCGCGAGGCCTCGACGATGGTGGCCAGCGCCGCCTCGCAGGCGTCCAGCAGCGCGCGCTGGTGGAACAGGTCGTCGCAGGTATAGGCGGAGATGCCCAGTTCCGGGAACGCCACCAGCACGGCGCCCTGCTGTGCCGCCTGCGCCGCCAGGGCAATGGTCTCGGCCGCGTTGAAGGCCGGGTCGGCCACCCGGCAGACGGGCACGCCCACCGCGACACGCGCAAAGCCGTGGGAATACAGGTTGAAAAACGGGTTCTTCATATCGGGCCTTGGTTATCGGACGGACCATGCCGCGCGCAGGCGGGCCGCCTGAAGCATCCCGGGATGCCTCGGCAGCACTGGTGACGAGGATGCTCCATTTTACGACGGCCGCCCCGCGCCTGCCGCGGGCACAGCAACGGCGCATCGTTTCCGGTAGACTCGCTCGATCCACAGACGGAAACTGGTGCAATGCAGTCTGAATCATGCGTGCCTGGCAAGGACCAGCGCCAGCCGGCACAGCACAAGCGCAAGGCGGCGGGCGACCCTGCGCAGGAATACCGTACCGAGATCATCTCCGACCTGGGCGAGATCGATGCCGCCGCCTGGGACGCCCTGGTGGCGCACCACGCGGATGCCACGCCGTTCCTGAAGCACGCCTTCCTGCATGCCCTGCACGCCAGCGGCAGCGCCTGCGCCGAAACCGGGTGGAACCCGCGCTACCTGACGTTATGGGCGCCGGGCAAGGACGGCCACCCGGAACGGCTGGCCGCGGCCATGCCGCTCTACGCCAAGGCGCATTCCTATGGCGAGTATGTCTTCGACTGGGCCTGGGCCGACGCCTATGCCCGCAACGGGCTCGAGTACTACCCCAAATGGCTGGCGGCAATTCCCTTCACGCCGGTGCGCGGCGCGCGGCTGCTGGCCGAAGACGCCCATGCGCGCCGCCTGCTGCTGCAGATGGCGCTGGCGCTGGCCGCCGAAAGCCAGATGTCGTCGCTGCACATCCTGTTCCCCGACGAGGCCGAGGCCGCCCTGATGCAGCAGGCCGGCATGCTGATGCGGCACGGCGTGCAGTTCCACTGGACCAACGACGGCTACGGCAGCTTCGACGACTTCCTCGCCACGCTGTCGCAGAAAAAGCGCAAGAACATCCGCGCCGAGCGCCGCCAGGTGGCGCAGGCCGGCATCACTTTCCGGCGCCTGCGTGGCGCGCAGATCGACAACGATGCGTGGAAGTTCTTCAACCGGTGCTATCGCCAGACCTACCGCGAGCACCATTCCACGCCCTACCTGAACCTGGATTTCTTCCGGCGCATCGGCGCCGCCATGCCGCAGCACCTGCTGCTGGTGATCGCCGAGCGCGAGGGCCAGCCCATCGCCAGCTCGCTGCTGGTCTATGACGATACGCCCGAAGTCAGCACGCTCTACGGGCGCTACTGGGGCGCGCTGGAGTACCACGCCTGCCTGCACTTCGAAACCGCGTACTACCAGCCGCTGGAATTCTGCATCGAGCAAGGCATACGCACCTTCGAAGGCGGCGCCCAGGGCGAGCACAAGATGGCGCGCGGCTTCCTGCCGGTGGCCACGCGCTCGGCCCACTGGCTGGCGCATCCCGCTTTTGCCGATGCCGTCGAGCGCTTCCTGGAACGCGAGCGCCAGGGCATCGACGCCTACCTGGACGAGCTGGGCGAGCGCAACCCGTTCGCCCGCGCCTGAATACGCGAGCCGGCGCTCAGCGCCACATCCGCCGCAGCGTATTGTCGCCCAGCATGTAGTGGTGGAACAGCGACGCCATCGCATGCAGCCCGATCACCAGGTAGAAGGCGGTGCCCAGGGTCTCGTGGATTGCCTTGACGGTGTCCTTCAGCGCCGGGTCGGCTGCCACCAGCGCTGGCACTTCTATCCCCAGCGAAGGCAGCACCAGCAGGTGGCCGCCAGCGTTCATCGCCAGCAGCCCCAGCAGCGGCTGGGCCAGGATATACAGGTAAAACACCCAGTGCATGGCCTCGCCGACCAACTGCATCCAGCGCGCGCCCGGCTCCAGCGCAGGCGCGCCGCGCACCAGGCGCCACAGCAGGCGCGGCACCGCCAGCACCAGCACCAGAGCGCCCGCCCATTCATGGACCGTCATCGCCAGCGCGCGCGGCGGCGTGCCCTTGGCAAAACTGCCCTTCAGCTCGATCGCGGCATAGGCCAGCGCCACCAGCAGGAATACCGCCCAGTGGAAGCACACCGCCAGCCGGTCATAGCGGCGCGACGGCGACAAGGCCTGCGGCGATGCCTGGATTTCGGTGATGGAATGCATGGGGACTCCTCTTGTCAGCACCCGCACAGCGTAGCGCAAGGCACTTGCCCAGGTACTGCGGTGCGTCAAGCGCGCGGCAACAAAAAACCCCGCCGGAGCGGGGCTTCTTCAGCGGAGGTTCAGCTTACTTCTTGTAGTTGGCCACGCCGTCGGTGATTTCCTTGTGGGCTTCCTCGATGCCGGCCCAGCCTTCGACCTTGACCCACTTGCCGGCTTCCAGTGCCTTGTAGTGCTCAAAGAAGTGCTTGATCTGGTCCAGCTGATTCTGCGGCACGTCCGACAGGCCCTTCATGTAGGCGGTGGCCGGCGACAGCTTATCCAGGGGTACGGCCACCAGCTTGGCGTCCACGCCCGACTCGTCGGTCATCTTCAGCATCCCGAGTGCACGGCAGCGCACCACGGCGCCGGCCAGGATCGGGAACGGCGACAGCACCAGCACATCCACCGGGTCGCCATCGCCCGACAGCGTCTGCGGGATGTAGCCATAGTTGGCCGGATAGCGCATGCCGGTGCCGATAAAGCGGTCGACGAACAGCAGGCCGGTTTCCTTGTCTGCCTCGTACTTCACCGGATCGCTCTGGGCCGAGATCTCGATGATGACGTTGAAATCGTTGGGGATGTCCTTGCCCGGGGACACGAGATTGAAGCTCATGCGATTCTCCAGATGCCTGCGGTGTGTTGTTGGATGGCGGGCATTATAGCGGCTCGTGCCTGACCGCAGGCTGACAACTGGGCCAGGCAAGGCGCATTGCACGCTGGCCGGTGTCGGCGATAATGGCGCATTCTTCAGCCGTCACTGAATAGTGCAGCCGCCGTGCTGCCCCCCCCTGTTGCACCTGCTGCCCCGGAGCCACCCATGCACGCCCAGCACTTCGTCGCCAACCGCCTGATCGCGCCCGACAACGGCCTGCGCATCAAGGTCTTCGATCCGTCCAACGGCGAGCCGTTCGCCGAGATCGCACGCGGCAACGCCACCGATATCAACGTCGCCGTCCATGCGGCCCGCCAGGCCGCCGAAGGCGCCTGGGGCCAGATGGCGCCAGCCGAGCGGGTGCGCCTGCTCAACCGCGTCGCCGTGGCGCTGATCGCCCACGAGGACGAGCTGGCCGCGCTCGAGGCCCGCGACACCGGCAAGCCGCTGCGCCAGGCGCGCGCCGATGCCCGCGCCGTGGCCCGCTATTTCGAGTTCTACGCCGGCGCGGTCGACAAGCTGCACGGCCAGACCATCCCCTACAACCCCGGCTACACCGTGCTGACCGTGCGCGAGCCGCACGGCGTAACCGGCCACATCATCCCTTGGAACTACCCGCTGCAGATCTTCGGGCGCAGCGTGGGCGCGGCGCTGGCCACCGGCAACGCCTGCGTGGTCAAGCCGGCCGAGGACGCCTGCCTGTCGCTGCTGCGCGTGGCCGAGATCGCCGCCGAGGCCGGTCTGCCCGAAGGTGCGCTCAATATCATCACCGGCTACGGCCATGAAGCCGGCGCCGCGCTGGCGCGCCACCCGGGCATCAACCATATCTCGTTCACCGGCTCGCCCCAGACCGGCAAGCAGGTGGCCCAGCTGGCCGCCGAGAACCACGTGCCGGTCACGCTGGAGCTGGGCGGCAAGTCGCCGCAGATCGTCTTTGCCGATGCCGACCTGGATACGCTGGTGCCGGTGGTAGTCAACGGCATCGTGCAGAATGCCGGCCAGACCTGCTCGGCCGGCAGCCGCCTGCTGGTGGAGCGGCCAGTCTATGACGCGCTGCTCGACCGACTGGCGTCGGTGTTCGAGTCGCTGCGCGTGGGCCCGTCAGAGCTGGACCTGGAATGCGGCCCGCTGATCAGCCGCAAGCAGCAGCAGCGCGTGTGGGATTTCGTTTCCGATGCGCAGCACGCCGGCGTGTCGGTGATGGCTCAGGGCCAGATCGTGGCCGAGGCGCCGGAGGCCGGCTACTACCAGGTGCCGATGCTGTTCCGCGACGTGCCGCCGGCGCACCGGCTAGCGCAGGAAGAAGTGTTCGGCCCGCTGCTGGCCGCCATGCCGTTCGACACCGAGGCCGAAGCCATCGCACTGGCCAACGGCACGCCCTACGGGCTCGTGGCCGGGGTCTGGACGCGCGACGGCGGGCGCCAGCTGCGCCTGGCGCACAAGCTGCGCGCGGGCCAGGTCTTTATCAACAACTACGGTGCCGGCGGCGGCGTGGAGCTGCCCTTCGGCGGCACCGGCCAGTCCGGCTACGGCCGCGAGAAGGGCTTCGAGGCCCTGTACGGATTCACCACCCTGAAAACCATCGCCATCCAACATGGGTAACATCAATTTCCTGTCCGTCGCCTTTGCCATCTTCTTCTTCTGGATGGCGTGGCATGTGCGGAACAAGCGCGCCACCAATCCTTCCGGCATGCCGCGGCTGCAGGTCTTCAAGCGCAAGTGGGGCGACGTCGTCGGCGACCGCGTGCACTGGTGCCTGTATGTGGCACTGCCCTTCCTGCTGGCACTGATGATGGTTGCCAATGCACTGCGCGGCCAGGGGCCGTTCTCGCATTAGGCATTGAGACCCCTCGCAGCACTGATCACCAGAACATAACCACAACACCAGGAGACAAGCCATGAGACTGGCCAACAAGGTAGCGATCGTCACCGGCGGCGGTTCCGGGTTCGGCGAAGGCATTGCCCACACCTTCGCGCGCGAAGGCGCCAACGTGGTGGTCGCCGACCTGCGCGAGGAAGCCGCCGAACGCGTCGCCGCCGCGATCCGCGACGCCGGCGGCCGGGCCCGCGCGGTGCGCGCCGACGTCTCGCGCGAAGCCGACACCGAAGCCATGCGCGAAGCCGCGCTGGCCACCTTCGGCGACGTGCATATCGTGGTCAACAACGCCGGCACGACCCATCGCAACAAGCCCATCCTCGAAGTCACCGAGGAGGAGTTCGACCGCGTCTACGCCGTCAACCTCAAGAGCATCTACTGGTCGGCGCGCGCCTTTATCCCGCACTTCCGCCAGCGCGGCGGCGGCGTGTTCGTCAATATCGCCTCCACCGCCGGCATCCGGCCGCGCCCGGGCCTGGTCTGGTACAACGGCAGCAAGGGCGCGGTGATCACCGCCAGCAAGGCCATGGCCGCGGAACTCGGCAAGGACAATATCCGCGTCAACTGCGTCAACCCGGTGATCGGCGCCACCGCACTGCTCGAAGAATTCATGGGCATGCCCGATACGCCCGAGAACCGCGCCAGGTTCCTTGCCACCATCCCGATGGGCCGCATGTCGACCCCGCAGGACGTGGCCAACGCCTGCCTGTACCTGGCCTCGGACGAAGCGGCCTTTATCACCGGCACCTGCATCGAAGTGGACGGCGGCCGCTGCGTCTGAGCCGGTCGTACCGTAGCTGTAAAACGCGTCACACAGAAGCGCCATATCCTCAGGAGACAGCATGACAACGACCGCAGTGAGCCCCGGCGTCAGCGACGCCGCCTTTGAAGACGCCACCTACCGCAAGGTCAGCTGGCGCCTGGTGCCCTTCCTCTTGATGTGCTACGTGGTGGCCTACCTGGACCGCGTCAACGTGGGCTTTGCCAAGCTGCAGATGCTCAACGACCTGCAGTTCAGCGAGACCATCTATGGCTTGGGCGCCGGCATCTTCTTTATCGGCTACTTCCTGTTCGAAGTGCCCAGCAACGTGATCCTGCACAAGGTGGGCGCGCGCATCTGGATCGCGCGCATCATGATCACCTGGGGCGCGATCTCGGCGGCGATGATGTTCGTCACCACGCCGACCATGTTCTACGTGCTGCGCTTCCTGCTGGGCATTGCCGAGGCAGGCTTCTTCCCCGGCATCATCCTGTACCTGACCTACTGGTACCCGGCCAACCGGCGCGGGCGCACCACCACCTACTTCATGACCGCGGTCGCGCTGGCAGGCGTAATCGGCGGGCCGCTGTCAGGCTGGATCATGCAGTCCTTCCACGGCCACAACGGCTGGTCCGGCTGGCAATGGATGTTCCTGCTCGAGGGCATTCCGTCGATCCTGGTGGGCCTGTGGGTGCTGGCCTACCTGGACGACCGCATCGCCCACGCCAAGTGGCTGTCGCCGGAAGAGAAGGCGCTGCTGGAGCGCAATATCGCTAGCGAGGATGCGCACAAGGAAGACCCGCCGATCCGCACCGTGATGTCCAGCCCGCGCGTCTGGCTGATGAGCGCGATCTACTTCTGCTTCGTGATGGGCCTGTACGGCGTCAGCTTCTGGCTGCCGACCATCATCAAGCAGACCGGCGTCAAGGGCGCGCTCGATATCGGCCTGCTGACCGCCATCCCCTATGGCTGCGCGGTGGTCGGCATGGTGCTGGTGGCCTACAGCGCAGACCGCAGCGGCGAGCGCCGCTGGCATATCGCGCTGCCCGCGCTGGCCGGTTCGCTGGGCCTGCTGCTGTCGGTGCAATGGCATAGCGACACCACGCTGGCAATGGTGGCGCTGACGCTGGCCACCATCGGCATCCTGACCACGCTGCCGCTGTTCTGGAGCCTGCCGACTTCCTTTCTGGCCGGCACTGGCGCGGCCGCGGGCATCGCGCTGATCAACTCGCTGGGCAACCTTGCTGGTTTCCTCAGCCCCTATGCGGTGGGCTGGCTCAAGGACCTGACCCACAGCACCGATTCGGGCATGTACCTGCTGGCCGCGTGCCTGGTGGTGGGCGCGGCGCTGACGCTGTCGGTGCCCAAGCGGCTGGTGAGCCAGAAATAACCCGCCCGCCAGGATCACGCGCCGTCAACGGCCCTTCCCCTGCGGGAAGGGCCGTTTTTCTTCCGGTACCTGCGAAGTCGCTCGCACGCCGCCTGCGGGCCACAATGCGCCGTCGGCTGACGCGGATGTAGGACCAACCCCGGCACTGTTGCCCACCCTTGAGCCCTAGGATGGAAAAGAGAGACCCGAAGTGATCCCACGGGGTCCTCCGGGGCATCTGATTCCGAAGCTCGCCCAAGGAGGCCACGATGCCGCAACTGCTCCCGTTTGCCCCTACCCGTTCGCTGGAAATTGTCGAAGCGCGCTTGGCACGCCGCTCGCGCGTCAAGCGCCTGGTGATCGCGCTCAGCGCCGGCGTGGTCGCGCTGCTGGCCCTGGTGCCGGCTGCCAGCCATGCGCAGGCGCCGGTGGTAGACACCAACCCTGCACCTGCCGCCCCGGCGCCAGTTGCCCCGGGCAGCACCATGGCCCCGACCCCGGGTGCCACGATGCCGGCCGCGCCGCCGGCCGACACCATGCCCCCTGCCACACAGCCCGCACCGGGCATAGCGGCGCCTGCCACGGCAGCACCGCCGCCGATGGCATCCTCGGCACCCGCGCCCACCGGCACGCCACCAGCTGCGCCGGCGCCACCGCCGATGGCAGCGCCCGCGCAGCCACGCCCGCCGCTGACCACGCCGCCCCCGCCGCCGCCGCGTGATGCCATGGTCCAGCGTACGGCCGGCTCGGTCGCCTATATCTGCGGCGGTGTCGCCGAAGACGAGCAGGTCGCGCTGCAATCGCAGGCGCGCAAGTACAACATGAGCCTGCTGTTCACGCAGGGCGCGCGCGGCGAGTACCTGTCCGACGTGGACGTCAAGCTGATGCGCGGCGGCAAGGAGGTCGCCAGCTTTATCGCCGACGGTCCGCGCTGCTTGCTGAAGGCGCCGTCGGGCACGTACAACGTGCGGGCGACTTACCAGGGCCGGACCAAGACCGCGACGGTCACCACCGGCGGCAAGAACGCGCAGATGCGCTGGTAATCAGCCGGGACGGCGCGCCGGTGGAGGGAAAAAAGGCTCGGCATCTTGCGATGTCGAGCCTTTTGCATGGCAGACCCTTGAGCGCGCCGCTGCCCTTTGCATGCCAACTGCATGCTCCCTCTCCCGCAAGCGGGAAAGGGGAGCAAACCGTCAGCCCGCCTGGCCGTCCCCCAGCATCTGCGCCACCGACCCTGCCGTACCGGCCGCCCGCTCACCCAGCAACCGATGCAGCGTGCCCAGCAGTTCATCCTCGTTGTAAGGCTTGCCCAGGTACACGTTGACGCCGATCTCCTCGGCATAGCGGCGGTGCTTGTCGGCCGTGCGCGAGGTGATCATCACCAGCGGCATATGCGCGGTGCGCGCGTCGGAGCGCACGTTTCGCGTCAGGTCGAAGCCGTCCATGTGCGGCATCTCGATGTCGACCAGCATGGCGTCCGGCATGACATCCTGCAGTTGCTTGAGCGCATCCACACCGTCGCGCGCCAGCACCACCTGGTAGCCGGCGCGGCCCAGCAGGCGCTGGGTGGCCTTGCGCACGGTCAGCGAGTCATCCACCACCATCACGGTCGGCTGCACGGCCAGGCCACGCACCGGCTCGGTGGTGCCGTCGCTCGCCAGTTCCGCGACCGCGCCCATCTGCGCCTGCACGGCAGGTAGCGCCGGCGTCTGCGGCAAGGCCTGCGGCACCAACTGGCCGCGTTCGCGCACCAAGCGCTGCGCCAGCACCACCGGGTTGTAGATCAGCACGATCTCGCCATCGCCCAGCGTGGTCGCGCCGGCAATGCCTTCCAGCCGCGCCAGGTGCGGGCCGATGTGCTTGACCACCACTTCGCGGTTGCCGACCACATCGTCCACATGCACCGCCACGCGCTCGGCGCCGCTGCGCACCAACACCACCGGCGAATACTTGCGCCCGGCCGCGACCGCGTTGCCTTCCTCCAGCAGCGCGCCGAAGTAGAAGAACGGCACCTCGGCGCCAGCCACAGTGAGGCGGCCCTGGTTGTAGGCATCCAGCAGCGCCGGGGCGCGCAGCTGCTGGACCTGGTCGATCATGCCACTGGGCACGGCATAGCGCCGTGCGCCCAGCGAGATCACCAGCACCTGCGTGATTGCCGTGGTCAGCGGCAGGTGTACGGTGAAGGTGGTGCCCTGCCCCGGCTTCGACTCCAGCGTGATGCGTCCGCCCAGCGCCACGGTCTCGGCGCGCACCACGTCCATGCCCACGCCGCGGCCGGCCAGCTCCGACACCGCGTCGGCAGTGGAGAAGCCCGGCGCAAAGATCAGCTCGGTCAGGCGCGCTTCGCTGGCGTCGTCGTCCGGCGCCAGCAGACAGCGCTCGACCGCGCGCGCGCGGATGCGCGCCAGGTCCAGCCCGCCGCCGTCATCGACGAAATGCAGCACCACCTCGTTGCCTTCCTGCTGCACCTCCAGCGTCAGCGCGCCGGTGGCGGCCTTGCCCGCGGCGCGGCGCGGCGCGGCGGCTTCGATGCCGTGCACCACCGCATTGCGGATCAGGTGCTCGATCGGGCCGGCCATGCGGTCCAGCACCGAGCGGTCGATTTCCACGGTGCCGCCCTTGATCAACAGGCGCACTTCCTTGCCGGTCTCGGCCGCGGCCTGGCGTGCCACGCGATAGAGGCGCTCGGCCAGCGCGTCGAACTGCACCATGCGCGCCTGCATCAGCCCGCGCTGCATGCCGCGCGTCAGGCGCGCCTGCGCGGCCAGGTCGCCGGCGGCGCGGTCAAAGCCGCGCTGCAGGTTCTGCTCGACGGTGGCCACGTCGTTGACCGACTCGGCCATCATCCGCGTCAGCTCCTGGAAGCGCGTGAAGCGGTCGAACTCGAGCGGATCGAATTCCTGCTTGTGCTGCGCGTCGGCAATGCGCGACGCCATCTGCGATTCAGCCTGGATCTCGATTTCGCGCAACTGCCCGCGCAAGCGCGCGACGTTGTCGTTCAGTTCGCCCAGGTAGGCGCGCATCGCCTCCAGTTCGCTGTCCAGGCGTGCGCGCGTGGCGCCGACCTCGCCGGCTTCATTGATCAGCGTGTCGAGCGCGCGCGCCTGCACACGCACCAGCGCGCGTTGCGGCTCGGCGGGCACGGCCGGCGGCATCGCCACCATCACGTCTGCCGGCCCCGGCATGGCGGGCAGGCTGGCGGCGGGCACCGCCTCGACCACGGCATCTGCCTGCGGCAGCGGCGCATCGGCCTGCGCGTCCTCCGGCACCTCGGCCAGGCCGTTGACCACGTCCGGGTCGTCCGCGGGCAGCAGGCGGCCGGACGGCAGCGCCTCGACATGCGCCAGGATGCGGTCGTACCAGGCATAGAGCCGCTCGAACAGCTTCGGCCCGACGGCCTGCTGTCCCTGCCCGCGCAGGCTGGCGTCGAGCAGCGTCTCCATTTCATGCGCGGCCTGGCCCAGTGCCATGGCACCTGCCATGCGCGCACTGCCCTTGAGCGTATGCAGCGCGCGCAGCACCAGGCCGCCGTGGCGCGAGTCTTCCGGCGCGGCTTCCCAGCCGCGCAGCAGCTTGCCCAGCTCGGGCAGCGTGCCTTGTGCCTCTTCCAGGAAGATCTGGACCAGCGCCGGATCCGGGGCGCCGCCCTCGTCCGATACCGGCGCAAGGGGCGCCCGGTGCGGGGTCGGCAGCGCGATAACGACCGCGTCATGCGGCGTGGCCAGTGGCTGTGCGGCCTCCGGCCCGGGCGATGCCGCCGGCTCCGGCTGGTCTTCCTGCGCCGGCGGCAACTGGCCCAGCAGCTGCGCGACCGAGCCATCCGGCTCGGCGGGCACCGCCACGCGCGGACGCAGCAGCGCGCGCTCGCCAAACTCAACCAGGCTGCGGCGCAGGCCGGCATCGGCATCCGGCCAGACGCCCGCGGCAAACTGGTGCAGCATGCCACGCAGGCGCTCGACCGCCTGCTCCAGCAGGCGGAAATCGCCCGGGTGCATCGCCACCGGGTGCGAGCCCAGCTGCAGCAGCAGGGCCTCCAGCGCCTCGGCGATCTCACGCACGGGTTCCAGTCCGACGGTGGACGCACTGCCCTGCAGCGTGTGGGCGACGCGCAGCCCCAGTTCGCTCGGGCACGGATGGCCTTCATGCCGCCATTCGGAGATATCGGTGGCGAACTGGCGCAGCAGGTCGTCGGCCTCCTGCAGGTAGACGTTGTAGAGCGCCAGGCCGATGCGCACCGGTCCGATGACCTTGTAGTGGTCGTCCTCGTCCGACAGGCCGCCGGACAGGCGGAACGGGATCACATTGTCTTCGCCGTGCCCGACGGCATCGGCGCCGGTGTGATCGGCAGTCTCGGCGGCCGGCTCGGGCGGCGCTTCAGCAGCCGCTCCGGGCAACACTGGCAGTTCGTCCGCGGCCTGCGCGGCGGCCGGGTCGCGCACCGCCTCGGCGGCTGCCACCAGCGGCGCGATGTCGTGCCAGGTCGCCGCATCGCGATGCAGCTGTGCGACCCACGCCGACAGCTCGGCATGCGCGCGGCGCAGCAGCGACAGCAGCGCCGGCACCGGCTCGCGCGCCTCGGCAATCCATAGGTTCATGACCTGCTCGACCGCCCAGGCCGCTTCGCCATAGCGATGCAGTCCGACCATGCGGCTGGAGCCCTTGAGCGTATGGAAGGCGCGCCGCACGCGGCTGAGCGTATCGGCATCGTGCAGCGCCTCAACGCCCGAGCCGAGGTCGCCTGCGATGCCACTCAGCACCTCGTCGGCTTCGTTCAGGAAGATGTCGAGCAGTTCGGCGTCCAGCGCCGCCTTGTCACCGGCAGCCGGCAGGCCTTGCGCCGCGGCCGGCGCGGCCGCGGGTGCCGCAGCCCCCGCCGGCTCGGCCAGTGCCAGTGCCAGCCTGCCTGCGGCATCATCGCTGCCGGCCAGCCAGGCATTGCATTGCATGGTGGCTTCGGCGGCCTGGCGGCGCAGCGCGGCATCGTCGTCGATGGTGGCCTGGTCGGCCAGCGCCTGCAGCGCGGCACGCAGGCGCTGCACGGGCGGCGCATCGGGCACGGGGCCGGCCTGGATCGCCTCGGCCGCGGCGGCGCGCGCGGCGGCCAGCGGATGCTGCGCGGCGCGCGGCGCATCGGGCTCGCCGGCGTCGGCAAGCGTATCGGCCCGCCGCACGCGGCCGAATTCCAGCGCATCGGCAAAGGCATGGACCGCGCCCAGCTCTGCCGCGACTTCGCCCAGCAGCGCGGCGCGCGTACTGGCATCGGCGAGTTCGCCCGGATCGGCCAGCCGCGCATTGACGGAATGCACCGCGGCGGCGGCCTGCGCGGCATCGTCCACCAGCGCTGCAGGCAGCGCGGCGGACGACTGCAAGTGCGCCAGCGTGGCGCCAAGCGCGGCAAAGGCCTGGCACGCATCGCGCAGGTGGCCGGCGCCTTCGGCGCGGGCCGCGTTGCGGTCGAAGCTGTCCAGCCACGATTCGCCGCTGTCCAGTTGCGCCCGCAGCTGCGTCACGGCCTCGCTGCGCAGCGCCTGGGCGCGCGCCTCGTCGACCATGCCCGCAAGCCACGCGGGCGCGCTCGCGGCGGGATCGGCCAGGCATGTCGCCAGCGCCTCGCACTGCGCGGCAAAACGCGCCGCCGCCGGATGGGCGGATTGCCCGTGCACGCGCCACGGCAACGCCAGCGCGCGCGCCAGAAACAACGCGATGCCGGAGGCGCCGAGTGCCTCGCCACGGTGATGCTGCCCGCCGTGCATGGCCGCCTGCGCCAGGCAGCGCTGCAGCGCCGGCTGCCCAAGCGGCTGCGCGGCTTCGGCCAGCGCGGCCAGCGCGGTTTCCCAGCCGGTCGGTTCGCCGGCGGCGGCGTGCTCCAGCCCGGCGGCGGCCTGCTGCAGGTTGCGCGTGTCGATCGGGTCGAGCCAGCCGTAATAGCGCTGGCGGAAGTCCGCATTGGCAAGCGCGTGTGCGGGGTCGAGGCGGAACGCCGCGAGCGTGCGCGCAATATCGGCACGCGGCGCAGCCAGGCCATCGCCGTCACCGGCCCCGTCGCGGGCCAGGCCGGTGCAGACCAGCAGGAACACCGCGTCGTTGAGCAGCGCCTGCGGCACGCGCACATGGCCCTGCAGGTACTGGCGCAGCAGCAGGTTGGCGCGGCCGGCAAAGCGCTTGGCCAGCAGGTCGGAAGGCAACAGGCCAAGGCCCAGCGCGCGGAACACCAGCCCCAGCACATGCCAGACCCCGCGATCCGGATGATCCGCCGCGCGGCGCGCCTCCTGCTCATTGGCGCGCACCTCGTCCAGCGCCGCGCACAGCGGCAGCCAGGCTTCGCGCAGCAGCGCCGCGTCGGGGCACGGCGCAGGCAGGCGCAATGCCTTGAGCAAGGCTGACTCAAACTGCTGGCGCGCACGCATGACCGCCGCCGGACCTCTCGCCGGCAGCAGCATGCCGGGCAGCATCTGCAGCTCATCGAGCCACAGGTCGGCCGGATGCACGCGCTCTTCGCCCAGGTGCGCCAGCACGCCCGCATAGGGCTGGAACAGGCGCAACGGCGCTTCATCGTCGCCGGCCATCAGGTCGTCGACATACTCGGCCAGCGCCTGCACGCCGGCGCGGAATACCGCCAGCGCCTCGGGGCCGGCGGCAACGGTGCCGGCGTCGATGGCTTCGAGCAGGCGGCGCAGGGCCTGGCAATACGGATCGGTGCCGCGCAGCCCGACGATATGCACGGCGCCGGCGGCCTGGTGCAGGTGCTGGCCGGCCAGCCGCAGTGAGGTGGTATCGCGCGCGCCCAGCGCTTCGGGCGCCTGGCGGACCTCGTCGACATAGTGGCCAAGCTCGGCGGCGGCGTCTTCCAGCGCGCTGCGCAGGCTCGGCGCAAGCCACGCCAGGCCAGACAGGTCGCGCGCGGGGGCGCCCGGATCGGAAACAGCTGGCGCGCTCGCGGACGGCGGCGCGGGAGCCGGCTCAGGCACGGCGCCGGCGTCAGCCGGTGCGCCGGCTGCGGCGCCATCGCGCGGGACAGGGAAATTCAGGGACATGACGGCTTCCAGTGCGGCGCCCGGAAGGCGGCCGCGGGCGACCTGCCGCAACAGGCGGCAGGCGCGGAGTTGGCATGGAGCGCGTGGCCGCTAAGCCCGGTAAGGCCGCGGTGCGCGGAAGCGGTCGCAGGCGTCATCCGGCCACTCAGGCGATCTTGAATCGCGACACGGAGTTACGCAGCTCTTCGGTCAGCAGCGTCAGCTGGCGCACCGACTGCGCGGTCTGGCGCGTGCCGGTGGTGGTCTGCTCGGTAACCTGCAGGATGCGCTCGATATGGCGGGCCACGGTGGTGGCCAGGTCAGCCTCGTGTGAGGTGGACTGCGAGATCTGCTCGATCAGCTCGGCCAGCTGGCGCGACACGCGCCCGATCTCGACCAGTGCGGCACCGGCGTTGTCCGACAGCCGCGCCCCCTCCACCACGCCCTGCGTGCTGCGCTCCATGGCGTGCACCGCGTCCTGGGTATCGGTCTGGATGGTGCGGATCAGCGCGCCGATCTGCTTGGTGGCCTCGCCGGAGCGTTCGGCCAGCCGCTGCACTTCTTCGGCCACCACCGAGAAGCCGCGCCCGGCTTCGCCCGCGGACGCGGCCTGGATGGCGGCGTTCAGTGCCAGCACGTTGGTCTGCTCGGTAATGTCCGAGATCAGCTCGACGATTTCACCGATCTCCTGCGACGACTCGCCCAGGCGCTTGATGCGCTTGGAGGTTTCCTGGATCTGCTCGCGGATATCGTTCATGCCGGCGATGGCGTTTTGCACCGCCTGCTGGCCCTGCTCCGCGGCAGACAGCGAGGCGCGCGCCACGTTGGCGGACTCGGCCGCGCCGCGCGACACCTGCGTGATGCGGTCGGCCATGTCCACCACCGATTCGCCGGTCTGCCGGATCTGGCGCGACTGCTCTTCGGTGGTTGACACCAGCTGGGTCGAGGTGGACTGCACCTGCCCCGACGCCTGCGTCACCTCGCCGGCGGTCTGCTGCACCCGGCCGACCAGCTCGCGCAGTTCTTCCACGGTGTAGTTGACCGAATCGGCAATGGCGCCGGTGATGTCCTCGGTCACCGTGGCCTGGCGCGTCAGGTCGCCGTCGGCGATGTCCTGCAGCTCGTTCATCAGCTGCAGAATCGCCTTCTGGGTGTTGTCGTTGTTGCGCTTTTCGTCCAGGCGGCGGGACTCGGCCTCGCGCTCGCGCGCCTCGGCTTCCAGCGCGCGCATGCGTGAATCGCGCAGGTACAGGGCCGCCAGGCCCACCAGGCACAGCAGCGTCATGGCCGCCGACACCACGGTCGCGCCCAGCGTCACCGGGCGGACGCGCGCCGACTGCGCGTAGGCACGCTGCAGCGCCGAGAGCTCGCCGCGCAGCGCCTCGTTGTCGTTGAAGATCTGCTGTTGCGCGCGCTTGGCGGCAATCAGGCCCGGCAGATTCTGCAGGATGGTCTGCGTGGTCTTCTGCACCGCTTCAAAGCGCTGCGACAGCTGCTTCAGGTAGCCACGCGTTTCTTCGTCGGCGGCCGCCGACAGGCGCAGCGCCTCGCTGCCGTTGAGCAGGCCGTCCAGCGTTTCGCGGAAGGTGTTGGTGTCCTTGCCCAGCAGGAACGCGGTTTCCGGGTTGACGCCTTCGCCGGCCAGGAACTCGTTCAGGTTCTTGCCCAGGCGCTGCGTCAGCATCACCAGCTGCGCCGAGGCCGCCACCTCGCGCGCGTTGGCGCTGGACTGCAGCTTAATTGCCGCGACCTGTTCGGCGGACTCCAGCAGCTCAGGGTTGGAGGCGTTGAAGATCTGCAGCGTCTGGCCAATGGTGTTCAGCACCGGCTGCTGCGCCAGCACGTCGGCGGCGCTTTTCTCGGAGCGCTTCCACGATTGCATCGCGGTCTCGAGCAGCGGTTCGGCCGCGCCGCTGGTGGCGCGCACGCGCTTCTCGTCGCTGCCTTCCTGCAGCGCCTTCAGGTCGCCTGCCAGCGCGTCTTTCGACTGGCGCAGCTGCGTGAAGGCCTGCGCATTGCCTAGCAGCGCCACCGGCACCGCCTTGCCCAGGCGCTGCGAGTGCATCAGCATGTCGCCGGCGATCTCGATCTGCGCGGCGGCGTTGTTGGCGATGCGGTTGTCCAGGTACACCGAGCCAAGCAGTGCCACCAGCGACACCACCACGCCCACCGTTAGCAGCCGCTGCTGCGACGAGAACGGCATGCGCCCAAGCCAGCGCGTGACATGCTCCATTGGCGTGGCGCCCAGGCCGTCGGCGGATGGGGGTGCCGGTGCGGGTTCCGGGCCGCCCGCATAGGCCATGCCGGGCCCGCCCGCCAGGCCGCTGGCTGCTTCGGCTGCCGGCGTGCGCCGGCCCAGGCTGAATTTCTTGAAACCCATGGCACCCTCTTCCGTTTTTTTCGTTGTCATGCCCGGCGGCTCGTGCCGGGTGCCGCAGGCCGTGGCCTGCGCGTCATTCTTGTATCTTGTAATTGGCGGCGGGCCTCAGGCCGCAACCCGTCCCACCTGCAGAAAGGCCGGCGCGTCCAGCAGCGCGCGCACGTCCAGCACCTGCCAGTCACGCCCGTCGCGGTCGGCAAAGCGTTGCCCTTCCCATGCCGGCGTGCCGGCCGGTGGTGGCGCATCGCCGTGCGGCAGGCTCAGGTCGGCGGCATGGCGCAAACCCGCCACGCGCGTGGCCAGGATCGCGCAGGCGCGCTCCACCTGGCGCGACAGCACCACGATCTTGCTGCCGGGCTGCAGCGGCGTTGGCGCGCCGCCGCAGAACAGGCTGAAATCGATCACGCCCAGCAGGCTGCCGCGCGCATTGACCAGGCCGCTGTACCACGGCTGCGTCAGCGGCACCGGGCTGGGCGGGCGCATGTCGAGCACCTCACCGGTATCGGCCAGCGGCAGCAGCCAGTTGCGCGCGCCCACCTGCAGCGCCAGGTAGCTGTCGGGCGCGGGCAGGCTGCGCGCCTCGCGCAGGCGCCGGGCCAGCATGGCCTGGTAGTCCTGCAGACGGGTCTGGCGGGCGCGGAGGTCTTGGCGTGGCGCATTCATCTGGCGGTCCCCGGAACAGGTGGCAGTGGCTTCCCGTACGGCCTGCGCTGGCAGCTCAGTGCGCCAGCGCGGCGATCTTGCCCAGCAGCTCTTCGCCGTCGACGGGCTTGACGATGTAGTCAGACGCGCCCTGGCGCATGCCCCAGATGCGGTCGGTGTCCAGGCCCTTGCTGGTGCACATGATCACGGGGATGTCCTTGAAGCGGTCGTCGCGCTTGATCGCGCGGGTGGCCTGGTAGCCGTTCTGGCCGGGCATCACCACGTCCATCAGGATCAGGTCGAAGCTCTCGGCCTGCAGGCGCGCGAAGGCCTGGTCGCTGTTGCTGGCAACCGAGACCTTGAAGCCGCGCTTGCCGAGCAGGTCGGACATGAACAGGGCTTCGGTGGGGGAGTCGTCGACGATCAGGATCTTGTTGATGGCAGTCATGAGGTTTTCCTTCGATTCGTACATGGCGTCGCGTGCATGCGCTTCAGGCAGGCAGCACGTGGCCCGCGGCCTGGCATGGCAGACAGGCCTGCACGGCGTGCAGCAGCGCTTCGCGGGTAAAAGGCTTGGCTAGATGGTCGTGCGCGCCGACCAGGCGGCCGCGCGAGCGGTCGAACACGCCGTCGCGCGAGGACAGCATGATCACGGGGATGGCGTGAAAGCGCGGACTCTTCTTGATCAGGGAGCAGGTCTGGTACCCGTCCAGGCGGGGCATCAGGATGTCGCAGAAGACCAGGTCCGGGTGCAGCTCGCCCACCTTGGCCAGCGCCTCGAAGCCGTCTTCGGCCAGCACCACCTGGTATCCCGCCTGCGACAGGAAGATCTCCGCGGTGCGGCGGATGGTGCTGGAATCATCAATGACCAGCACCTTGCGGCGCGGCGGCGCCGTGGTGTCCGGAATGGAAACGCCAGGCGCCACACCCTGGGCGCCGGCGGTATTGACCCGCTGGTTTTCTTCTGTTTGAGCGACCCGCATTGTTGTTCCCGCGACCAGCTGCCCCTTGCGGAGCGCCGGCAAGCACTAGAGAACACCCGTGCGGAGCAGCGCGACCCCATGCGCGCCCCGACGGACCCCCGACAATTTTTGTTTCCCTTCCAAGGCCGGGCTGTGCCCGGCAGCGGCGGTGCGTGGAACCCGCACCTGCCTACCGTCCTCCCAGCCAGAGGCAGAGGGACGGGCAGTCATTTTGCAACAGAGTGTGACAAGACGCCGGGGGGCCGTCAATCCGGTCCGGCCGCGGCCGGCCGGCGTTCTGTCGCATCGGCGCGACGCGCGCCCGGTAATTGTTCTTCTGGGGGACGCCGCCTCAGATGGCGACCATCTCGAAATCTTCCTTGCGCGCACCGCATTCCGGGCAGGTCCAGTTGATGGGCACGTCTTCCCACCGGGTTCCGGGGGCGATGCCGTCTTCCGGCGCGCCTGCGGCTTCATCGTAGATCCAGCCGCAGATCAGGCACATCCAAGTCTTGTATTCCATAACAGGCTCTGGCCACTCTCCATTAAAATCCAGCGCAGATGGTACCGAAACCGTGCCGCCGGCGCCAGCCGGCGGCCGCCAGAATCGTGCCAGATCCGCCGTGTTCGCGCATGTTAGCGCCCTGTTAGCGCCTGATTGGCCGGCAATTGCAGCGAATTTCCGCTGTTTTTGCTGCATGTCAACGATAAGGCCCGGGCCCGCCGCACACGATCCCTGCAGTCCTTGTCCTCACCTCAACGCCATGTCCCGTAATCAGCAGCTCTTCGACCGCGCCCAGCAGACCATTCCCGGGGGCGTCAACTCGCCCGTGCGCGCCTTCCGCTCGGTGGGCGGCACGCCGCGCTTCATCACGCGTGCCGAAGGCGCCTATATGTGGGACGCCGACGGGCAGCGCTATATCGACTACATCGGCTCCTGGGGCCCGATGATCGTGGGCCACGCCCACCCGGAAGTGGTGCGTGCGGTACAGGAAACCGCCGCGCACAGCTTCTCGTTCGGTGCCCCGACCGAGGCCGAGATCACCATGGCCGAGGAAATCTGCAAGCTGGTGCCGTCGATCGAGCAGGTGCGGCTGGTCTCCTCCGGCACCGAAGCCACCATGAGCGCACTGCGGCTGGCGCGCGGCTTCACCGGCCGCGACCTGATCATCAAGTTCGAAGGCTGCTACCACGGCCACGCCGACAGCCTGCTGGTCAAGGCCGGCTCCGGCCTGCTGACCTTTGCCGACACCACCCAGAACGCGCCGTCGTCAGCCGGCGTGCCGGCCGACGTGACGCGCCACACCATGGTGCTGGAGTACAACAACGTCGAGCAGCTGGAACAGGCCTTCGCCAGGCATGCCGGCGAGATCGCCGCGGTGATCGTCGAGCCGGTGGCCGGCAACATGAACCTGGTGCGCGCCACCGATGCCTTCCTGAAGGCCATGCGCGACCTGTGCACCCGCGACGGCGCGGTGCTGATCCTGGACGAGGTCATGACCGGCTTCCGCGTGGCGCTGGGCGGCGCGCAGGCGCACTACGGCATCCGGCCCGACCTGACCTGCCTGGGCAAGGTGATCGGCGGCGGCATGCCGGCGGCGGCCTTTGGCGGGCGCCGCGACATCATGGCCAAGCTGGCGCCGCTGGGCGGCGTCTACCAGGCCGGCACGCTCTCGGGCAACCCGCTGGCGGTGGCCGCGGGCCTGGCCACGCTCAAGCTGATCCAGGCACCCGGCTTCTATGAGCGCCTGGCCACCCAGACCCGCAAGCTGGCCGACGGCCTGGCCGAGGCCGCCAAGGCCGCGGGCGTGCCGTTCGCGGCGGATGCCATCGGCGGCATGTTCGGGATCTACTTCCGCGACGGCGTGCCGTGCAGCTTCGCCGAGGTAACCAGGAGCGACACCGCGCGCTTCAACCGCTTCTTCCACGCCATGCTGGATCACGGCGTCTACCTGGCGCCGTCGGCCTTCGAGGCCGGCTTTGTCTCGGCGCAGCACGACGACGCCATCCTGGCGGCCACGCTCGACGCCGCGCGCAAGGCGTTCGCGGCGGGCTGAGGCCATGCCAGGCAGGCGGCGCCCCGGTGCGCCGCCTGCCCCTCTGGCGACAGGGGCGGTGCGCTACACTTGGGTTTTCGTCCAACCCGCGGAGTCTCTGATGCGCGCCTCTTCGTCCCCCTCCTTGTCCAGCAGCTCGCCGATGCCTGTCTTGCGCTGGCTGCTGCTGGCGGTTATGGCCAGCCTGCTGTCCGCATGCGGCTACAACGACTTCCAGACCAAGGACGAGGCGGTCAAGGCAGCCTGGAGCGAAGTCATCAACCAGTACCAGCGCCGCGCCGACCTGATCCCCAACCTGGTCAACACGGTCAAGGGCTACGCCACGCACGAGCGTGAGACGCTTGAGGCCGTGACCAAGGCGCGCGCCGCCGCCACCAGCATCCAGGTCTCGCCCGAAACCCTGAACGACCCCGAAGCCTTCAAGCGCTTCCAGCAGGCCCAGGGCGAGCTGTCCGGCGCGCTGTCGCGCCTGCTGGCGGTGTCCGAGAACTACCCGCAACTGAAGGCCGACGCCTCGTTCCGCGACCTGCAGTCGCAGCTTGAGGGCACCGAGAACCGCATCACCGTGGCCCGCCAGCGCTATATCGCCGCCGTGCAGCAGTACAACGTGCTGGCGCGCAGCTTCCCGACCAACCTGACGGCGATGGTCTTCAAGTACCCGGTCAAGCCGTCGTTCACGGTGGACAACGAGAAAGCCATCTCCACGCCGCCCGCAGTCAAGTTCTGAGACGGACCACACCATGGGCCACACCCTGCGCTCGCCCTGGCGGCACGCCTGGCTGGCGGCCGCCCTGCTATGGCTGGCGGCGTTGCTGGCCGGCCCGGCGCTGGCGGCAGACGGCTTTGTCGCGGTGCCGCCGCTGACCCAGCGCGTCACCGACCTGACCGGCACGCTGACGCCGCAGCAGCGCGGCGCGCTCGAGAACGTGCTGGCGGAATACGAGCAGCAGCGCGGCAGCCAGATCTTCGTGCTGATGGTGCCCACCACCGATCCCGAGCCGATCGATGCCTACAGCATCCGCGTGGCCGACGCCTGGCGCGCCGGGCGCAAGGGCATCGACGACGGCGTGATCGTGCTGATCGCCAAGGACAACCCGCCCGGGCTGCGCAAGATGCGGCTGGAGGTCGGGCGCGGCGTGCAGGGGTCGCTGACCGATGCCATGTCCAAGCGCATCCTGCAGGACGTGATGGCCCCCCACTTCCGCCAGAACGACTTCTACGGCGGGCTGGCGGCGGGAATCTCGGCCATCCAGGCCACCATCGACAAGGAAGGCCTGGCGGCACCGCAGCGCAAGGCGCAGCAATCGTCCGGGCTGGCCGAGTGGCTGCCGGCACTGCTGCCGCTGGCGATCATCGTGTTCTTCTTCCTGAGTGCCATCCTGCGCCGACGCGGCCCGCAGATCGTCACCACCCGGCGCGGTCGCGACGTGATCGCCGGTGGGCTGGGCGGCCTGGGCGGCTACACCATGGGGCAGGACTGGGGCCGGCGCAGCGGCGGCTGGGGTGGTGGCGGCTTTGGCGGAGGCGGCGGTGACAGCGGCGGCGGCTTTGGTGGCGGGGGCGGCGGCGGCTTCGACGGCGGCGGCGCCTCGGGCAACTGGTGACAGCAAGGAACGACGACAATGCCGAATCTCCGACGTGCCCTGCACCATATCGCCACCACAGCCGGCGCAGCCCGCAAGCACTTTCCGGCCGAAGCCCAGCAACAGCTGCATGAAGCCGTGCACGCCGGCGAAGCCAGCCACCGCGGCGAGATCCGCGTGGTGATCGAAGCCAGCCTGCCGGTGGGCCATGCTTGGGCCGGCGTCACGCCGCGCGAGCGCGCCCGCTTCCTGTTTGGCGCGCTCGAGGTCTGGAACACCGCGGACCATACCGGCGTGCTGCTCTATATCAACCTGGCCGACCATGCGGTCGAGCTGCTGGCCGACCGCGGCATCGACGCCTGCGTGGGGCCCGCCACCTGGCGCGAGCTGTGCGACGAACTGGCGCGGGGACTCAGGCAGGACCTGTCGGTACGGCCGGTGCTGGCCACGGTGGCGCGCATCCATGCACTGTTGGCCACGCACTTCCCGTCTGGCGGCGGGCCCAACCCGAACGAGCTGGACGACCGTCCGGTCATGCTCTAAGGTCTGTTCACATCGCCAGGTCTGGCTCCATCGCAATGGCCAACGACGTAACGGCCAGATAGCGATGCGCAAGCTCGTTGCCGGTTTCCTTCTGGCCTTCCCCTTGGCCTGCGCCATCGACCAGGCAATGCGCGGCTTTCATCGGCGAAACATCCTTTTTCCCGATATGACGTCTGGCGTTCACGGGCTACGCTTGGTCAACAACTGCACGACAGCCAGTGAGGCGGAGCGCCAAGACTCCGCCAGGACAAGGGGAAGCCATGCCAGAATGCCCAACGGACGAGGATCGAGGGGGCCCTGCGCCCAGAACAGACCTTCGGGAATTCCTTTTGGAGGCAAGTCTCAGAAGTGCCAGCGCCATCATGTTTGCTGCGTTCGCTTACGCGGCAATCCGGCACTGGCTCGCGGACCCGACGCGAATCACCTTGCTGCTGCTCGTGCTGGCAAACTGCCTGACCCTTGGCCTGTCCCTGTTTGTCCGGGTTCCGAAGCGACGAGACTGGAATCCGGTCACAGTCATCTGCTCGTTGGGCGCCTCATACTATTTCGTGGCAATTCAGCTGGCGCCAGGGGAGCACCTGGTACCGGAAATACTTGGCGCTGGCCTCCAGGTCATAGGAATCACCTGGCAGATCTACGCAAAGATCTCGCTCCGGTTCTCGTTCGGAATACTGCCTGCCAATCGCGGAATCGTGTCGAGCGGGGCTTACCGGTTCGTGCGGCATCCGATCTACCTTGGCTACCTCATCACCGACGTCGGCTTCCTGCTCACAAATTTCGGGCCGCAGAACTTGCTGGTCTATGCCGGGCTGTACGCGCTGCAGGCTGTGCGGATAAATCGCGAAGAAAGGCTGCTCTCCGACGACCCCGAATACTGTCGGTATCGCGAAAAAGTGCGATTCCGCGCGTTGCCAGGTGTTTACTGAGCGTGCCGAACCCGTCATTGGGATTGGGATAGCCCGCCAACCGGGGGCGACGACGCGAAGGAAATTCAGGTCGGGCCAGTCATCGTCAGCGCGGGCGGCGCGCACCCATCAGGTACCACACGGCCGCGAATATTTGCAGCGCCACCAGTCCGCCCCACGCCGTCAGGTGTGCAGCCTTGGGATAGTGTCCGGCCGTGGCAGGCCACAGATCCAGCACCAGTCCCACACCCACCTGACAGGCAAAGGTGGACAGGAACACCGTCAGCGTCAGCGCCGTGGTAGCCCTTCCGATCAGCGCATCAGGGAAGCTGCGCGCCAGCACCGCATAGGTCAGGATGCCGCTGGAGCCGAACACGCCATAAGCCACCCACAGCAGCACCGGCGGCAGCGGGACCTGCGCCATCAGCAGCAGCTGGACCACGATAAAGGCGGTCATGCCAGTGCCGGCAAAGGCATACAGGCTCACGCCGATACGCTCCAGGTGGCGCGCGGCCCAGCCCGCGCCGACGCAGCCGGCCATCATGGCAAAGCCGATCACCGAGACCAGTTGTGCGCTGCTGGCCGGATCGAAGCCGGCCACGTCGCGCAGGAAAGCACCCACCCATAGCGTCTGCACCGCCATGAACACGCCCTGATTGAGCAGTGTCAGCGGTACCACGCGCCAGAAACGTTCGCTGGCCAGGATCTGGCGCGTGCCGCGCAGTTGTTCGCGCAGGCTTTCCTTGCCGGCGCGTGGCTTGTCGGGCACGCCGAACCACAGCAGCACCGCCATCGCCAGCGATATGCAGGTCAGCCCCATGCTGACCGTGCGCCAGTCAGTCAATGACAGCAGCCACGACAGCGGCGCGCCGACCAGCACCGCGCCCAGGCCGCCAATGGCCATCACCACGCCGTTGAGCAATGGCATGCGCGACAGCGGGAACCACATCGACAGCGCCTGGATGGTGGCGCCCAGGCACACCGACACGCCCACCCCGATCAGCAGCCGGCCGGCGGCCAGCCCGGCCATGCCGGGCGCCAGCGCGAACACCATCGAACCGGCCACGGCCACCAGCAGCATCACCGCCTCGGTGCGGCGCGGGCCGTAGCGGTCCAGCAGGATTCCCGCCGGCAGCTGGGCGCAGGCAAAGCCAAGGAAGTAGAAGCTGGTGAGCAGGCCCAGGTCGCCGGCATTGAGCCCGAGTTCGCGCGTCAGGTGCGGCGCAAAGCCCAGGTTGACGCCGCGGAACAGATAGGACACCAGGAAGCCCAGCGAGAATACCGCCAGCACGCGCCAGCGGGCGCCGGCAGCAGCACCAGTGGCGAGTCGCGCTTGCGAGGGCGCAGAAGACAAGTTTGAAGTCGTAGTCGTCATGATGGCCCGAATTGTCGTTCCTCTGGCAATTCAAGGCCAACGAAAGATACCCGCCGCAATTGTGAGTAGAATTTGACGGCCATGGCCAAATCCCCCGCCAAACCCGCCCAACGCCCGGTCCACCTGCCGCCGCTGCAAGCGCTGCGTGCGCTCGAGGCCGCCACGCGCCACCGTAGCTTCTCGCGCGCGGCCGAGGAACTGGCCCTGACGCACAGCGCCATCAGCCACCATATCCGCGCGCTGGAGACCAGCCTGGGCACCAAGCTGTTCCAGCGCAGCGGCAGCCAGATGATCCCCACCAGCGTGGGCGCGCGGCTGGCCGAACAGGTGCGCGGCGCGCTCGACAGCATCGAAAGCGCGCTGCGTGAGGCCGGCAACAGCGCCGGGCCGCCGGTCGTCCGGCTGCAGGTCAGCGTGATGGCCGACCTGGCCAATGCCTGGCTGATCCGGCGCCTGCCCAGCCTGCACGCCCAGGTGCCGTCGCTGGACCTGCACCTGCGGCTGCATGCGGAAATCACGCCGCCCGACCCGTACAGCGTCGATGTCGGCATCTGGCACCAGCGCATCGACCTGCCCGGCTTTGAATGCCACAACCTGATCGAGGACCATGTGATCGCGGTGGCCAGCCCGGCGCTGCTGGCGCGCTACCCCGGCTTCACGCTGGCCGACGTGCCGCGCATGCCGATGCTGCGCTTTGCGCTGCGCCCCTGGCGCGACTGGCTCGAAGCCGCCGGCCTGCCCGGCGACGAGCCCGAACGCGGCCCGATCTTCCAGGATGCCGGCCTGATGCTGCAGTCCGCCGTCGCTGGGCTGGGCGTAGCCACTGCGCGCGCCCAGCTGGCGCACGACTACCTGGCCAGCGGCGAACTGGTGCAGATCGGGCCCGCCCGCATCCCGTCCAGCCTCCACTACTGGGTCACCTGGCGCGAAGGCAATCCGCGCGAGAAGGCCATCCAGCAGTTCCATGCATGGCTGCAGGAGCAGGTCCGGCAGGAAGCCGGCCACGTCCACCCTGCCGCCGACGGCGGCACGCCCGCCGAGCGGTTTCATGCATGAAATCGTTTGAAGCGTGGATGTTGGCAATACGAATCATTTTCGTCTAGGCCAGTGAAATCAAGGGCTTGGCGAATGGCGCAAGCCGTCCGATGACCCGCCATACGTGTGCGCCGCGGCCTTGCCGGAACTGCCCGAGTTTCACCAATGCAACCAATCGGCGCACGGTGCCAGCAACCGTGAAAAATCTACCCGGCCCATCCAAAGAGATGAGAAACGGCCGGGCCGGCCTTGGCCGGCATCGGGCAAACGCTTGTCAACGCGTCGATTCCCTCCACCCAAGCGCGCCCGCACGGCGCGCGCGGCGCCAAAAGGCTGAGGCCAGCCACGGCGCGCCGGGGTGGCTACCGATGTACAGAGTTCAAATCGTTGTAACGGAAATGAAACTACCTGGCAGCTTCACTCGCGTGCTGCATCCGAGCCCTGACGCCTGTCCATTTGAAATTTCGCTCTCCCTCCTTCGGATGGGAATTGCCGCCAAAAAGTAGGTCTTTCGCCACCCTTCTGCCGCGCGGCGTGATGCCTGTGTCTCATTACGAGCTCACCAAATATTGCATCGCAGCATAAAAATCCGGCCGCATGTATCAGACGCGGAACATTATTGATCGCCAATAACGGGCAAATGCCAGCCGAAAATTCCTCTTTCCTTTTGTTATCAAAGAGTTAGCCATATCTGGCACGTTCGTCGCACATATGTCCGCGCGAACAGAAGCCCGGAACAGGGGGACGTCTGAAACCGAAGCGGCAACACACTGGCACGCGTTCGCCGAAGATCAGTTTCAGGACGACCCCGCATCCCAGGGCGGGATTCGGACTGGCGCTGTAAGCGTGGGCCACGCGGCAGGAACTGGCCCGCATCGGCAGGCCAGGTTGCAGGGGTCGTCGACAAGATTAGCGGAGGTCGTTCAGGAACACGGGCCGCAAGCGGACGAAACGCGGCCCGTGGTACCTGGACTATGCGGGCACGCCACGGCCAAACGGGGCGGCACGCAGACAACAAGCGGACGCATCGGCCAGGCCGGCGCATCCGGACAAGAAACGGGGTGAAGCAACAGTCTGCGATGCAGGCGAAGCGAAGCGGCAGCCGCCGTGACCGATACCAGGGAGGTAAGGTCGCGGCGGCGGCGAAAACGGGCCCACCGGCCCGCGCAGCGCAGCGCCGCGGGCAGCAATTTAGGGAGAGCGCCAGGCCGCGGCATGGTCATGATGCGGCAAGGCGCTGGCCTTAGAGCGAACGAAACCAGTGACCCGCGACAGCAGGCCGCCGGCTTTGTAAAAACAAAAGATCCGGGGAAATTTTATGAGCGCGTACACCAACCGCCCGCTGCTGTACCTGTCGCAGCACCACGACGCCATGCTCTGCAGGATGCTCGCGCAGCGTGGCTGGAAGATCAGCTTCGCCTCCAACCTGCAAGACCTCCACGCGCTGCCCCCGGGCAACCAGCCGCTTGCGGCGATGCTCGACCTGCAAGGCGGCTTCAGCGACGCCGACCTGGAATCGTTCGAGTCCTGGCTCTCGCTGCCGCATATCGGCTGGATCGGCGTCATCGCCGGCCAGGAGTCCCTGACCGAATCCGCGCGCCGGCTGCTGGGCCTGTACTTCGTCGACTATTACACCGCACCGATCCAGCACTCTCGCCTGGCGGAATCGCTCGGCCACGCGCTCGGCATGGCGCAACTGCGCCCGGGCGCGCAGCATGCCCGCCCCGGCACCGCACGCCCGGACGGCATGATCGGCAGCTGCCCGGCCATGCAATCGCTCTTCCGCGGTATCGAGAAGGTGTCGCGGTGGGACACGCCCGTGCTGATCTCCGGCGAGTCCGGCACCGGCAAGGAACTGGCCGCTCATGCCATCCACCGTTCCTCGGAGCGGGCCTCGCGCCCCTTCGTTGCGGTCAACTGCGCGGCGATCCCGCCCACGCTGCTGATGTCCGAGCTGTTCGGCTATGAGCGCGGCGCCTTCACCGGCGCGACCAAGCGCAAGCCTGGCCGCATCGAGATGGCACAGGGCGGTACCCTGTTCCTCGATGAAATCGGCGACATGCCGATCGAAAGCCAGACCAGCCTGCTGCGCTTCCTGGAAACCGGCCGCATCGAGCGGCTGGGCGGCACCGAATCGGTGGAGGTGGATGTGCGCATCATCTCCGCCACCCACGTCGACCTGGAAGCCGCGATCGCCGCCGAACGCTTCCGCGGCGACCTCTACCACCGGCTGTGCGTGCTGCGCGTGCGCCAGCCACCGCTGCGCGAACGCGGCAGCGACATCCTGCTGATCGCCGAACACGTGCTGGACAACGTGCGCAAGCAGTCGCCGGCACGCATCCGCGGCTTCTCGCCGATGGCGCTGCGCGCGATCCAGCAGCACAACTGGCCCGGCAACGTGCGCGAACTGATCAACCGCATCCGCCACGCCGCCGCCATGTGCGAAGACGGCGTGATCCAGCCCGACGACCTGGAGCTGGCCACCCCCGCCGACGACCGCCCGCTCACGCTCGCGGCCATCCGCGAAGCGGCCGAGCAGACCGCGATCGTCGAGGCGCTGCAGCGGCATCATGAACGGCTGATTGACGTGGCCGCAGAGCTGGGGATTTCGCGGGTGACGTTGTTCAGGTTGATGCGGGATTACAAGCTGCAGGTGAAGAAGGGGGATCTGGGGTTGATCTGCGTGCAGGGCTAGCCGATCCATCGCGGAGGAACCGACCGATGTCACCTGATGCCTACCTTGAAATGGCCGAAACGGAAGCCTGCCACTGGTGGTTCCGGGGGCGGCGCGAAATCGTCGGCACGATCCTGTCCGGCCTGGCGTTGCCGCGCGACGCATCCATCCTGGAGATCGGCGCGGGCACCGGCGGAAACCTTGAGATGCTCTCGCGGTTCGGCAACGTCAGCGCCGTGGAAATGGATGGCACCGCCCTGCGGCTGGCGCGGGAGAAGACCCTGGGGGCCTACGATATCCGCAGTGGCAGGTGCCCCGACGACATGCCGTTCCCGGAACACAGCTTCGACCTGGTCTGCCTGCTCGATTGCCTGGAACACATCGCCGACGATGCCGGGGCACTGGACTGTACGGCAAGGATGCTGAAAGCCGGCGGCGCCGCACTCATTACCGTGCCCGCCTACCAATGGCTATGGAGTTCCCACGACGTCTTCCTGCATCACCAGCGCCGCTATAGCAAGCGGTCGCTGCATGCGCTCGTCACCCGGTGTCACATGCGCGTGGAACGGATGTCCTATTTCAACACGCTGCTGTTTCCGCTTGCGGTGGCGGCCCGCATCAGCGACCGGCTGAGCGGCAGCCAGAAGGCAACGGGAGCGGGGCTCCCGCCCCAACCCGTCAACCAGGCATTGCACCGCATGTTCAGCACGGAACGCCATTGGCTGGCACACGGATCGCTGCCGTTCGGCATTTCCCTGATGGCGATCGTGCGCGCATCGTGAACGCCGGCATCACCACGCCCGAACTTCGCCGGGTCACGCGCTTTCTGGTATCGGGCGCCACCTCGACGGGCGTGCATGTCGCCATCACCGCGACGCTGGTCACAACGCTGGCGGCCTCACCGGTCGCGGCGAACTGCGTGGCCTTCGTGTGCGCGACCGCCTGCTCCTATCTGCTCAACACCTTGTGGAGCTTCTCGTCGCGGCTGCGCCACCGGACCCTGGGCCGCTTTGCCGGCGTATCCCTGCTGGGACTGGGCCTGACCGTGGGCATTTCCTGGACGGCCCAATATCTGGGGGCCAGCTATTGGGCGGGCCTGGCCGGCGTGGTCCTGACGGTGCCGGTCTTCACCTACCTTGCGCACCGGGCCTGGACCTATCGGGACTAGGGCCAGGCCGGGCTCGCATCAGCGGCCACCGCTCACATGCCCGCGGTCGATCCGGATCACGCGCCTTCCCGAGGCGATGAGCTTGTCCTGGCCGGTCTCCTGGTAACGGCGCCGCACCAGATAGATCGGCCGCCCCTTGGCTTCATCATAGATGCGGCCGACATACTCGCCGACCACCCCCAGCCCGATCAGCTGGATGCCCCCCAGGAACAGCAGCACCGACAGCAGCGACGCATAGCCGGGGACATCGATCCCCAGGACCAGGGTTCGCGCCACGATGAAGGTGCCGTAGCAGAACGCGCCAAGCGCGATCAGGACGCCGATATATGTCCAGCTGCGCAGCGGGATGGTGCTGAAGCTGGTAATGCCCTCAAGCGCGAGGTTCCACAGACGCCAGCCGGAAAACTTGGAACGACCGGCACTGCGCATCTCGCGCTCATAGCGGACGATCGCGGTCTTGTAGCCCACCCACGCGAACAACCCCTTCATGAAGCGGCGTCGCTCCGGCATCTGCTTGAGCGCATTGATCACCACCCGGTCCATCAGCCGGAAATCCCCGACGTTCACGGGCAGCTTCTGGTCGGACAGCTTGTTGTGGATGCGGTAGTACGCGCCCGCGGTCACGCGCTTGAGCCACGAGTCGCACACGCGGCTGCTGCGCTGGGCAAGCACCACCTCTGCCCCTTCCCGCCAGCGCATGAGCAGCTCGGGGATCAGTGAGGGCGGGTCCTGCAAATCGGCGTCCATGGGAATCACCGCGTCGCCAAGGGCCTCGTCGAGTCCCGCGGTCAAGGCAGCTTCCTTGCCAAAGTTCCGCGTCAGGTCCACGACTCGCACGCGTGCGTCCCGGCGCGAATACGCAATGAGCTTGTCCAGCGTGTCGTCCGAGCTGCCGTCGTTCACCAGCACGATCTCGAAGCGGATCGCATCGATGGACTCGAGCACGGGAATGACGCTGTCGAAGAAGTGGCCAATGCCTTCTGACTCGTTGTAGCAGGGCACAACCAGAGAAAGCAGCCTGACGTCGTATGGGCCTGACATGATCCCCTCCCGAGACGGGGTGGCTTGTGCGCACACCGCCATGATTGCGCTGTCATGCGCCTTGTTATTTACCGGGTGCGAACCGCTCCCCGGTCCGCGCCCGGCGCAGGATTGCCATCAGCAGCAACAGCGTCACCAGCGGCCCGACCTGCGGGAAATGGCCCGCGTGATTCGCGCTCAGGACAATCGGCAGCAGCCATGCCACCACCAGGATCTCCCGCTCCCATTCCCTCCAGCCACGCGTCGCCCCCTCGACCGCCAGACCCGCAATCGCGAGCCCCATCCAGGTAAGCTCGTAGTACCAGACGTATGGGCTCACAAGCAGGGTGGCCGCCGCCACTGCGGCAATACGCAGCGCAGTCGAATTCCGGCCGCGCCAGACCTTGATCAGAGCCCAGATCGCGAAGCCCGCGCCCAGGCCGTGGGCCAGGTACGCAATCGCCACCGGCGCCCCGGCGCGGCGCATCATGGCAAAGAGCGTCGGGCAATAGCGCCATCCAAACTCCCCCTGCTCCAGCACCGTCTGCCTGAAGTGCGTGCCGATATCCAGGAACGTGGGTACGATCTGCCATCCCCATAGGGCGATGCTGCAGGTAGCCATTGCCGCAGCGGTCGCGGCAGCGGTAAAGAAGGTCTTCCATGCACGGTCTGCCACCAATGCCAGCGGCAGCATCAGCGCCAGCTGCGGCTTGATGCACAGCAAGCCGATCAGCAGGCCAGACAGGACTGGCCGGGTTTTCAACTGGATCAGCGCCCACGCCGCCACGCCCGCGGTCAGCAATGAGTTCTGCCCGATCATGGCAGCCTCGTGGATTCCCGGAAAAGCCAGCACGGGCAGCCACACCACATGGCGCGGCACGCCTGGCAAGGACAGGATCCTGAGCACCGCGGCGATATACATGACGGCCGTGCCGCCGATGAAGAGCAGATAGCTCGCTGCAAACGGCAGCAAGGACAGTGGCATCACAAACAACAGAAAAGTCGGGGGATAGACCCATGGCAGGAAGAACTGCCCCTCTCTCTCAACTGCGCCGAAAGCCGCAATGACAGGTGCCAGCTTGTGGTAGTCATAGACCGCGGCGGCCTGCCCCTTGATGGCCAGGTACGACGCACTCCAGAACGCCGAGAAATCCACGCCGGGGCGGCCCATCGCATCCGTGGTGAAGCCGTGCGTCCTGAAGGCCCATATCACGATCAGCGCGCCGTATACGATCAGCATGGCAACGCTGTAGGCCCTGAGACGCTCCAGGTCCAGCCAATGCCGCGACATCACTGACCCCGGCGTTGCTACCGGGCTATGGTCCAGGCTCATCGCTCCCCAACCCCCTGATATTCTGTGGCAGCGCCGGCCTGTGTTCTTCTTGGCAATGCAGCGGCGATGCATCGATGTACTGGCTCCATTCTGGTCAGGCGCCCACCGATGTACAAGCAGAACCACGGCCCAGGGCGAGGCGCTGGAATCTGGCTTGTGCAAGCGTTTCCAAACTGAATCACGACCCGCTTCGACCGCAATCCCGCGAGCCATTCCGGTTCTCCCTGCATTGACACCGGCGCAGCTGGTCCGCGGCGACGGCGCGCGTTTCCCCGCTGAAACGTTGGCCATCGGATGGCTTACTCCCTGCGACGCCTCGCGCGCGGAGGCCCGGCGGCGGCATTGCGTGTCGGTCTCAGCCAAATGCACTGTGTGCCGCGCGCTCCGACTCATACTTTTGGCGCAAGGATGGCCGCACGTGCGCGCTGCCTCGCATGCAAGCCCGGGCTTCAAAGAATTAAGCACGATTCGTCGTGGAAACGGGAGCACGGGCACGTTGTCGCCAGCCCAGCAAGGCGCGCACCCAGCCGGCGCCATCTCCCCGGGAAACAAGGGCATTTTCGGCAATGGCGCGGTTATTGCGATTGCCCGTCAACTGCGCCCCCGGCGGCGGCAGGCCAGCCGCGCGCCTTTCCTACCTGATCCGGATGGGTAACCACTACAGCCACCGCGAGACGCCATGAAAACCATTACGACCTGGGTGGAGACGAACAGCAGGGAAAGCCTGCTCCAGCAACTCGCTACGAAGCAGTGGTTCTGGCTCGCCCTCTTCGGACTCAGCCTGTTCTCGATCCTCTCATTTATCGGTGGGCGGTTGCTGGTGGATGCCGACACGTTCTGGCACATCGCCGCCGGCAAATGGATCCTTGCCAACCATGCAGTGCCAGCGACCGATCCCTTCTCGTTCTCTTTTCATGGCGCGAAATGGGTTCCGCATGAGTGGCTGGCCGAAGTCATCCTTGGCGCATCCCATGCCTGGCTCGGCTGGACCGGGCCGGTGCTGGTCACCGCGCTGGCGACCGCCGTCGCGCTGACCATGCTGTTGCGGTTCCTGCTGCGCTATATCGAGCCGCTGCATGCGTTCGCCGGGACCGCCCTGGCCTTCCTGACGCTGGCCCAGCATCTGCTCGCCCGCCCGCATGCGCTGGCCTGGCCGCTGATGGTGATCTGGGCCGCCCAGCTTGTGCTGGCGCGTGAGCAAGGCAAGCGACCCAGCCTGTGGCTGCCGGTCGTCATGCTGGCCTGGGCCAACCTGCATGGCAGCTTCCTGCTCGGTATCGGGCTGGCCGGCGCACTGGCCGTCGAGGCCATCCTGGCTGAAGGGCATCCACGCCGGAGCGCGCAGGCATGGGCACCGTTCCTGGCACTGACCGTGCTCGCGGGCCTGCTGACACCGAACGGCGTGGACGGCCTGCTCTTCCCCTTCCACGTTTCCGGCATGGGCTTTTCGCTCAGCATCATCAGCGAATGGAAGGCACCGGACTTCCGCCTGATCCAGCCAATCGAGCTGTGGCTTGGCTTTGTGCTGTTCGGCGCGCTCTACTTCGGGTTCCGCCTGCCTGCGACCCGGATCCTGATGTGCTTCGGGCTGGTTCACCTTGCCCTGGCCTTCGCGCGCTATGCCGAACTGCCGGGGCTGCTGGCCCCGCTGTTGCTGATGCCCAGCGTCGGCCCCCAGCTACGCGCAGCCATCCGTCCGGAAATCAAGCCGCGCCTGTCATCACGAAGTATTCGAATCATTACCGCGTTGTGCATGGCACTGTTCATGGCCAGCATCGCCTTCCTTGCCAAAGGCATCCAGCACGACCAGGGCCGGATACAGCCCCGTGAGGCCGTCGACGCGGCCATGGCGGCAGGTGCCGCCGGGCCGGTCTTCAATAGCTACAACTTCGGGGGCTACCTCATATTCTCCGGCATTGCGCCGCTCATCGACGGCCGTGCCGACCTCTACGGCGACGATTTCGTGCGAAGGTATATGGCAGCCTATTCCGGCGATGCCAGGATCCTGCAGGCCCTGATGCAGGAATACAAGGTCCGATGGGCCGTTCTGGAGCCCACAAGCCCTGCATCGAAGCTGATCCATGGCTTACCGGGCTGGCGAAAAGTGCATGAGGATGCAAATGCCGTCGCCTACGTCCGCGAACAATAGGGCCGTCACCCGCACGCCCGTGCCCGTGCCCGTGCCCGGCTAGCAGGCAGCGCGCGCCGCACCTTGCGGCATGGCAGGCGTCCCGGTGCCCTGCCTGGCCGTGGCGGGCCACGCCATGGCGCGCTGCATGGCCGCAGGCAGCGTTGGCCTGAACTTCCGTGCTCATGCAATGCCCCGGTCCGCAGGGCGCGTCGCTACACAACCTATAGCGCAGCCCCAGCGGCCATCGGCAGCGAGAGCTGCCCTGATCCCCCCATACCTGCCACGGCTCTCATCCTCGCGAACTCCAATCGCGATGCACACCCAATCCCCGCAGCGTCGCCCCCCCGGCAGGCCGTCGACAAGACGCGAAGCCTGCGTGAACCGCAAGCCTTGTCGCGCAGCTCCCCTTCGCAAGTCGGTTGCGCGCGCACGCCTGCGAATGCAGCGAAGAACAGCCATCCCACATGCCATGTTTCGAAGGTGAATCACGCGGCCGCGCGGGCCTGCAGCCCCCTGCACACAAGAGTTTGCAGGGACTGCCTGTGGAACCTGCCGGCACTCCAGCGGCCCTGGCGTACTTCGCAATGTTTCGATCCGGAAACGTTGCCTCGGCAGAAGACGCTCTCATCCGTCAGTCTGGCCGTCACCGGAAAAAGGGAGCGAAGCAGCCAGGAGGACTACCGACTGCGACGAATGCCGAACCTCGGCGCGAACGCTGCCTCATGCTTTTGGATGAAGTTTTTGCCCTGTTTCACCAGCGCGGCCCACGTGAGCACGTCACGCGATCTAGAACATCCGTAGCGGGGTCTGGAATGGCTTGCAAGACCCGCGTTTCCACCCAGCAACGAAGCGTGGCCGAAAAGCCGCCTGCAGGCCCGCCGAGTCTGTGGCCAGCGCGCATCGCTACCCGCAAACCCTTGTGGCACAACGGTTTGCGCTGGCCTGGCCTGGCGTTTGCCTATGTCAGGCACGCGGCACCGCAGTCCTGACTGCCGCGATGCTGGCGCAACGTTCGCCGGCATCAGATTCAAAAATACGGGGAGCCTCACCATGCCAGTCGCACATCAACCTGCGATGCCACACCGGAATATCGGCCACGCTGCTGCTGCCAGAGGCACCAGCAGCGCGCCGTTCCGTTGCATGGCTCGCGCAGGCCATGTGCAGCACGCCGCGCGGTGCATGCATGCGTCGGCACAACGCCGGCTGCAGTCACGCAACCCGCACGGTGTGCACGGCGGTCCCGGCCTGTGGCCGTTCCATGCATGCGCTATCTGCGCACCGCCCTGCTTCCGGACTTCCAGGCATTGATATCCGGTGCCAGTGTTGCCTTATCCGCAGTTCGTAGTCCTGCAGTGCCTGTTCCCAACCCAAGGAGTTAGTCATGCAAAACCTGACCACCATGCTGAAGCAATTCATCCGTGATGAAGACGGTGTGACCGCCATTGAATACGGCCTCATTGCCGCACTCATCGCAGTTGTCATCATCGTGTCGGTTCAGACGATCGGCACGAAGCTGAACATCATCTTCAAGTACATCGGCGACACCCTCACCAACGCCGCACCGGCCTGATAGTCGACCCGCACGCATGGCCGCCCTGTTCCGGGGCGGCCATGCGGCACGCACTCCCGCCCGACAAACAAACACAGACACCGGAGACGCCAAATGCCAAAGTTCTTCGCCAGGTCAAGAGATTTTCTGCGCGACGACCAGGGTGTTTCCGCTATCGAATACGCCTTGCTTGGCAGTCTGATCGCCATGGCAATTGTCCTTTCCGTGGCCACGCTCGGCGATGCCGTGGAAGCCATGTACGAGTTGATCGCCTCCAAGTTGCCTTGATCCATCCGGCCAGCGCACGCCCCAGACACCACCCAAGCCACCAGCCACTAACGCCATGCAAGCCGCCACCGCCCTCGCCCCCCTCGTCGGCCCCGCCACGATCGGCATCGTGCTGACAGCCGCGGCCATCGACCTGGAGCAGCGCCGCATTCCCAACTGGCTGACCTTTGGTGCGTGGATCGCTGCGCTGCCTGCAATGGCTGCCATTCATGGCCTGGCCGCCGGCTCGCTGGCGTGGCTCTATGGCTGGACGATGGGCCTGGCGCTGTTTCTGCCCTTCTACCTGATGCGCGGCATGGCGGCCGGCGACGTCAAGCTGATGGCAGCGGTGGGCGCCTGGCTCGGCGTCAGCATGGTGCTGAAGATCGCGCTGGCAACCTGCGTGATTGGCGGGGTCTGGGCACTGATACAGGTGCTTATCACAGGGCAGGGGCGCTCGACCCTCGCCCGAGTGGGCCACATGCTGATCGCCGCCCTGGTGCCTGGTTCACGGCCGGTACAACCTGAAGCCGGGGCCTCCGCCGGCTCCATGCCTTACGGCGTAGCGATTGCCGCCGGAACGCTGACCATGCTTTTTGCCAGCACATGACACCAGCCACAAGCGACACAACGCGCCGACCAGTCACGGGCGCCTGCAGGAACGAGAACACACTGAACAGCGAACAGGGGACGGCAATGAACGAGCATCACGACTCAGGCCACGCACCACGGCTCCTTGAGCCCGTCGCGACCGGCAGGAATGGCCATGCCGAGCATGGCACGCTGCCGATGCCGCCCTGGCACGTGCTGCCGCGCACGATTGCCGATACCGGCCTGGAGATCGCACAGTTGCTCGGGCTTCTGATGAAGGCCGCTTACCAGCACCGCACCGTCACGCTGGCAGTACTGACCGAAACGCTCAAGCTGCCGGCGCTGGTAGTCAATGACATTGCGGCCGTCGCCGTGCGCGAGCGCCTGCTGGAGATCGCGCACCGCGGCGCCAGCGACCTGGACGTGCGCTTCCGGCTCACTGACGCCGGCTATACCCGCGCGGCGGAAGCCTCGGCACGCTGCAGCTATGTCGGCACGGCGCCGGTCACGCTGGATGCGTACCTCGATGCCGTCAAGCGCCACTCGGTCAACCACGCTTCCGTGACCAAGGCGGACGTTACCGCCGCCTTCCATGACCTGGTGATCCCGGTCCATCTGCTCGACGCCATCGGCATGGCGTTGAACACCTGCCGCGCGCTGATGATCTACGGCCCGGCCGGCAGCGGCAAGACCTACCTGGCGCAACGGCTAGGCACGCTGTTGCCCGGTGCTGTGCCGGTGCCGCATGCCATCACCGTGGCCGGTGAAATCATCCAGGTGTTCGATCCGCTGGTCCATGTGCCGTTCGACGACAGCGAAGCGTCGCTGGCGCACCGCTCGCTGGACCGCCGCTGGGTCCTGTGCCATCGCCCGGTAGTGCTGTCTGGCGGCGAGCTGACGCTGTCCATGCTGGACCTGCGCTATGACCGCATCTCCGGCTTCTACCAGGCGCCCCCTCACATGAAGGCCAACAACGGCATCTACATCATCGATGACCTGGGCCGCCAGCTGGTCGGCGTCAGCGACCTGCTGAACCGCTGGATCGTGCCGCTGGATCGCAGCATTGACATGTTCACGCTGCAGACCGGCGTGCGCTTCTCGGTGCCGTTCGATGTCTGGCCAGTGTTCTCGACCAACCTCGAACCGTCGGAGCTGGGCGACGACGCCTTCCTGCGCCGGCTTGGCAGCAAGCTCTATGTGGGCCCGCTGTCGGTCGACGACTACCGCGAGGTCTACCAGCGCACCGCCGCTGACTTCGGGCTGGCCAGCACGGATGCGATGTTCGATTTCCTAGTCGACAGCCTGCACTATGCCAGCGATACACCGCTGCTGGCCTGCATCCCGCGCGACCTGCTGCGCCTGGTGGACTCGGGCGTGCGCTACCACGGCCATGCCGCACAGGTTACCGAGGCAGGCCTGCTGTCTGCATGGCAAGGCTACTACGGGCTGCGCGCTTCGGCCGACGCGATGCCATCGCTGGGCGCTGGCCATCGATGGTCGGATGACCGTCGCGCCGCAAGCTGAACTGCACCACACCATCGGACCACTGTAGGGGGAGAATCATCATGAAAAACACACGCGCAATCCTGATGCTGCTGATTGCCCTCGTCGCCGGCGTGGCGGCAGTGGTATCGGCGTCGCGATGGCTGGTCCAGCAGTCGTCCAGCTCGGTCAGGCAGGTGGTCGTCGCCGCCAACGACCTCAACCTCGGCCAGCCGCTCAACGGCAGCCAGCTGCGCATGGTCAGCTGGCCGACCGGCAGCGTGCCGCCCGGCGCGTTTGAAGACATGAAGGCGCTGGAGGGCCGCGTGGTCCGCACCAGCCTCCAGCGCGGCGAGCCCGTCATCGACGCCAAGCTGGCGCCGGTGGGCACCAAGGGTGGCTTGTCCGCCGTGATCAATGACGGCAAGCGCGCCATCACGGTCCGCGTCAACGACGTGGTGGGCGTGGCCGGCTTTGCGCTGCCGGGCAACTACGTCGACGTGATCGTCAATACCAACGAAGAAGCCAAGACCGCGCAGAGCGGCAGCATCTCGAAGATCGTGCTCGAGAAGATCCTGGTGCTGGCGGTAGCGCAACAGGTCAGCCGCGACGACACCCAACCCAAGGTGGTCAATGCGGTGACGCTGGAAGTCACGCCCGAACAGGCCGAGAAGCTCGACGTGGCACGCAGCGTGGGCACCCTGTCGCTGGTGCTGCGCAACCAGCTGGATGTGGCCGACATCAACACCGGCGGCGCCACCAAGGGAACACTGCTTGGCAAGACACCGGAGGCACCGGCCAAGGTGGTGACCAAGACCGAGACGCGCACCGTAGTCAAGACTCGCACGGTGGCGGCGGCGCCCGCACGCTCGGGCAACTGCATCGGCGTGCTGGCAGGCATGCAGGGCGGCGTCGAGTGCTTCTGAGAACCTACGCCAGGCATCCAACGAATTCTGAGCTGCAACACAGCCTCTCCGGGGGGAGATTCAAAATGAACCAGAAACGATCCGACGCTGCTGGCGGCACCCGCATCCTGGTGCTTGCCACCATCCTCTGCACACCGCTGGCCGCCGCAGCACAGGCCGCCATCGAGGCGGGCAACCTGACCAAGGCGACCGCACCGGCTGCCGCCAAGGCCCCGCAGGGTCCGATGCAGATGACCATCAGCATGACGCCCGGAGCCGCCGCGCCGGCCCCGTCGGCGCCGCCCTTGACGTCCGGGGACGCGCGCGGGCCCAACTGCACCGGCGCGATCCGCAGCGAATCCAGCGTGATGGTGGCAGTCGGCAAGTCTCAGCTGATCACGCTGCAGGAGCCGGTGCGCAACCGCACGCTGGGCAATCCCAACGTCGTGCAGGCCACCATGGTGTCGCCGCAGACGCTCTACGTACTGGGCCGCGCGGTGGGCACCACCAACATGATCGTGCAGGGCCGCAGCGGCTCTTGCAGCATCATCAACGTGGTGGTGAATGCCGACGCTGGCGGGCTGCAGACTTCGCTGGGGCAGCTGTTGCCCGGCGAGCCCGGCATCCGCGTGATGACGGCGGCGGACAACCTGGTGCTAACCGGCAGCGTCACCAACGCCCAGGCGGCGCAGCAGGCCATGGATATCGCCCAGGCATACGCCAACGCCGCACAGGGCGACGCCGCCAAGAAGGGCGGTGTGCTGAACATGCTGTCGGTGGATACACCGCAGCAGGTCATGCTGGAAGTGAAGGTGGCAGAAGTTTCCAAGACGCTGCTGAACCAGCTCGGCTCAGCGGTGAACCTGCAGGGCGGCTTCGGCTCCTGGACCGGCGGACTGGTGACATCGCTGCTGACCGGCGCCTCGGCGGCGTTCTTCGGCAGCAAGGCCAACAACCGGCCGTTCGACATCGCCATCGATGCCCAGAAGAACGACAGCCTGGTCAAGATCCTGGCCGAGCCGAACTTGGTCACCATCAGCGGCCAGGAAGCCAGCTTCCTCGCCGGCGGCAAGATCTATATCCCGGTGGCGCAGGCCAATGTGCTGAACGGTGCCGGCACCGTCACGCTGCAGGAAGAAGAGTTCGGCGTGGGTCTGAAGTTCACGCCCACAGTGTTGGCCAACGGCCGCATCCACCTGAAGGTAGCGCCGGAAGTGTCCGAACTGTCGCCCACGGGTGCCACCGTGCGCGGCGGCTCCCTGGCAGGCCAGACCGTGCTGCCGGTGATCACCACCCGCCGCGCCTCCACCACCGTGCAGATGCGTGACGGCGAGAGCTTTGCCATCGGCGGCCTGCTGACGGACAGCGCGCGCGGCTCGCTCAAGGCGGTGCCGGGTGCCGGCGAGGTGCCGGTGCTGGGCACGCTGTTCCGCAGCACGCAGTACCAGCAGGACCTGACCGAACTGGTGTTCATCATCACGCCGCGCCTGGTCAAGCCGATGCAGACCAACAACTACCCGCTGCCGACCGACAGCTTCTCCACGCCCAACCCGCTGTCGCTGTACTTCATGGGCAATATGGAAGGCGACGGCAAGCGTGTGCCGCAACCCGCGCCGGCACCGTCGCAGCCCGCCGCACCGGCCGCGGCGCCCGCCACGCCGCCCACGGCACCGCGCAGCGAAGGCACGCCCAACACCTCGGTCTCGGCCGTGCCGAATGGCAAACCGCTGGATGAGCCTGCGCCGGGTACGCGGGAACCAGTTGCCGGCGCCAGCAAGCGCCCTGCCCTGCCAGCCCCTGCGCCCGCCCGCAACACGGCAGCCGCGCCGCCGGCCGAGGACACCACCGCGCGCATCGCCCGCATCGAAGCCACCGCCGCCCGCCTGGCCCAGGCCAGGGCCGCGGCTACGGCCGGCCGCACCGTATCGGGCGGCAACTGATCCGCCGCGCCACCAGCAGAACCGGAGAACGACCATGAACAAGACACTGAAGCTTTCGCGCGGCGCCGCCGTCCTGGTGCTCGGCAGCCTGGCCTGCCTGGGACTATCGGCCTGCATGACCTCGACGCCGGTGTGGGACGGCCAGCGCGGCGTGGCGCTGGCCACCGTCACGCAGCTGCAGATCATCAATCCCGACGCGCCTGCCGGGCTGCCCACTGTCACCGGTACCGATGGCAAGACGGCTGTGGCAGCGATGAAGAACTTCGACCGTTCGCTGTCAGGGAGCCAGCAAGGCGGCGCACCCTCCATGACGATCGACTTCGGCGCCGGCGGCTATGGCGGCGTGGGCATGGGTGGCAACGGCCGCTGAGCACCAGAACCGCGGGAGACCATCATGTCTACATCGGGCTTCACACGATCCAGGCTGACGCGGCGCGCGCATCAGCGTGGCGCGGTTGCCATCATCGTGGGACTGTCGCTGGCTGTGCTGATCGGCTTTGTCGGGCTGGCGCTCGATCTGGGCAAGCTCTATGTCACCAAGAGCGAGCTGCAGAACAGCGTCGATGCCTGCGCGCTGGCTGCCGCGCGCGATGTCACCGGGGCCACGCCGCTGCTCGTGTCCGAGGCGGCCGGCCTGGCCACCGGCACGAGCAACGCTGCCCTGTTCCAGGGCAAGCCAGTGGAAATGTTCGAGAACCTCAACGTCTCATATAGCGATACATCTGGCAGCACCTTCTACACCAAGAACAACATTCCGTTCTCGCTCGACAAAGTGAAGTACGTGAAATGCACCGCCGAGCGCAAGGATATCGCCCACTGGTTCATCCAGATGCTCAACCTGCTGCCAGGGATCGATATCAAGGCCAGTACCGTCAATGCCATGGCCGTCGCCACCACCACCAGCGCGCAGACCGCCTGTGCCATCCCGGTCTATGTCTGCACGCCGTCAACGGCGAATCCGCCGAAAACCGCGTACAACCGGGGCGACTGGATCAAGTCCAGGGTCGATCCGAGCAGCGACCCATACGGTCCCGGCAGTTTTGGCTGGGCCGACCTTTCGCCTCCGGCAGGCGGCGCTTCCGAACTGGCCGACCTGCTTGCCGGCAGCGGACAGTGCGATCTGCCGGTAGTGGGCTCCAAGGTGGGCGAGCCAGGCAGCATCGCATCGCTGATCGCAGCGTGGAATACCCGCTTCGGGATCTATACCGGCTCTTACAAGGGACCGAACGATGGGGCACCCGACTTTACTGGTTATGCCTACACCCTGACCACATGGAATGCGCCAAATGGTGGCAACGCCTACGCTGACTTCATTCAGAAGCGGGGCACCAACGATCCCTACCAGACGGATGCGAACAGTGGCTTGCAAACCAAGGGCACGCCCTCAACCAAGCCAGTGCATCAGGCCGGCGCCGACCGCAGGCTGGTACAGGTGCCGATAGTGGACTGCACTGAGCTCGCCACGGCCAAACAAGCTGCGGTGGTCTCCTGGGCCTGCATGCTGATGGTCGAGCCAATGCAGGAACAGAGCGCAAAGGCTGCAACCAGTCTCGAATACCTGGGGGACTCGAAGGACCCCACCAGTCCGTGCGCGACCCAGGGTGTGCCCGGGTCCAGTACGGGTGTGGGCCCTCGTGTGCCGGTGCTGGTGCAATAGGAGCGAATCATGGCGCAATGCAGGCAGCGCAGGAGCAGGGCGCGCGGGGCGGTCGCGGTGGAGTTCGCACTGGTCCTGGTGCCCTTGCTGATGCTGGTGACCGGGGTGGCCGAGTACGGGCGCGCCATCTACCAGTACAACGCCCTGACAAAGGCCACGCGCGATGCGGCACGCTTCCTGTCGCAATACGCGCCCAGCGAGCCGAATTACCCAGTGGATCAGGCCAAATGCATCGCCGTCTATGGCAAGACCACCTGCGGCGGCGCGGCACTTGTGAACGGCCTCAGCCCGTCAATGGTAGTCGTCTGTGACCGCGTTGACTCGAGCGGCTGCGGCAGCAAGCAGTTTGCCAACGTTGCCATCTACGAGGGCGGCAACAGTTCAAACCCGCCGGCAGGCACCATCAATCTGGTTGAGGTGAAGATCTCGGGCTTTACCTACTCGCCAATGCAGTCCTACCTCAATGTGGGAGCCCTGGCGTTCTCCGATATCGCAACGGTAATGAGGCAGGTGCTATGACTCCGATCCGTGCCATGCGCCCGCGTTCACGCCAGGCCGGCGCAACCGCCGTCGAATTCGCCCTGGTTGCCAGCATCTTCTTCATGCTGCTGATCGGCATTGCCGAGTTCTCCCGCGTGCTGTTTTACTGGAACACCGCCGGTGAGGCCACCCGGCTGGGTGCACGCATCGCGGTGGTGTGCGACACCACGGACACCACCATCAAGACCAAGATGACCAAACTGATGCCCCTGCTGCAGGCCACCAATATCCAGGTCGCCTATGAACCAAGCGGCTGCGACGCCGACCCCGACAGCGCGCGCAATTCCTGCCGCTCGGTCACCGTCAGCGTGGCCAACGTCTCGGTCAAGACCTTTATTCCGGTCGTTCCGATAACGGTGTCGATGCCTTCGTTCTCCACCACGCTGCCGCGGGAGAGCCTGGACTCTTCCACCAGCGGCCCGATCTGCAACTAGCGCGCATGAACCAGGAGCACACCATGCTCAGAATTCTGATCGTTTCCGAAGACGCCGAGCGGCTGGCCGAGATCAACCGGCTCAGCACCGTGGTCGGCAACTTCCAGGCCATGACGCTGCAGGAGGGCCTGGCGCGTTTCCCGTTCCATGCCAGCCGGCTGCGCATGGCCGACCTGCTCATCCTGGAACTGCCTGCCATCAATGCCCCGCAGATGCAGGCCATCGAGAGCCTGCGCCAGCAGCACCCTGAACTGCCCTGCATCCTGATCACGCAGGCGCCCAGTTCCGAGGTGCTGATCAAGGCCATGCGTGCCGGCATCCGCGATGTGCTGTCGTGGCCGCTGGACAAGGGGCAACTGGCCGAGGCGCTCAAGCGCGTGGAATCCGGCCACGTGCCGCGTGCGCAAGAGACCGCACAGGTAATTTCGGTGATCTCGTGCAAGGGCGGCGCGGGCACCAGCTTCGTGGCGGCCAACCTGGGCGATGCGCTGGCCCGGCACCTTGACAAGCGCGTGCTGGTGGTGGACCTGAACCGGCACTTCGGCGACCTGACCTATATCGTCAGCGACAAGACCCCGCCCTCCACGCTGCCCGATATCTGCAGCCAGATCGACCGTATGGATGCCGCCTTCCTGGAAGCCTGCCTGGTGCATGTGGACAACGGCTTCGACGTGCTGGCGGGTGCGGCCGATCCCATCAAGGCCAGCCAGATCCAGAAGGACAAGCTGGAGTGGATCCTGTCGGTGGTGCAGCCGGCCTATGACTTCGTGATCTTCGACCTGGGCCAGAGCATCGACCCCTTGTCGATCGGCATGCTGGACCACAGCGACCGCATCTGCGTGGTGGCCGAACCAGCAATCTCCTTCGGGCGGCCGGGCCGTCGGCTGCTCGATATCCTGCGTGCGCTGCACTACCCCACCGACAAGGTCCGCCTGGTGCTGAACCGCACCGGCCGCAAGAACGAGATGCCGCGCGCAACGATGGAGGAGATCTTCGGCATGAAGGTCGCCTTTACCCTGCCCGACGACTCCGCCGCCGTGGATGAGGCCGTCAGCCACGGCGAGCCAGTCGCCAAGCTGAGCCGGCGCAGCGCCATGGCGCGCGCGCTGCAGGCCATGGCCACGCAGTTGTGCACCACACCGGAAGCCGAGCGGCGCAACCGCGTCGAAGCGGTATCACCGCTGCGCAGGCTGATGCTGCGCGCGCGGAGCACCTGAATACCCTGACGACGGCCAGCCAGGGCGGCGGCCAACCGAAGCCGATAACGAGGAGTTGATCATGTCCATTCGCGAACAGCTGGCCAATGCCGGGCCCGCCTTCACTGCCAACGGCCACGCCGCAATCCAGTTTGCGACCTCGGCAGCCTCCGTGTCGGGTGGCTACCACCAGCTCAAGCGCGACGTGCACGAGACCGTGCTGGACCGTGTGGAGCTGGAGCGGCTGGCGCGCTATCCGCAGGAGCAGGTGCGGCAGGAGATCGCCGCGCTGGTCAACCTGATCATCGACGAACAGAAGGTGTTGCTCAACGACAACGAGCGGCGCCAGCTGACGGTAGAAATCTACGACGAGATGTTCGGTTTCGGCCCGCTCGAGCCCCTGCTGCAGGACCCCACCGTGTCGGACATCCTGGTCAACACCGCACGCCAGACTTATGTGGAGCGGCGCGGCAAGCTGGAACTGACCGACGTGGTGTTCTACGACGACGCACACCTGATGAAGGTGATCGAGAAGATCGTGTCGCGCGTGGGGCGCCGTATCGACGAGACCAGCCCGATGGTCGACGCACGCCTGCCCGACGGCTCGCGCGTCAACGCCATCATCCCGCCCTCTGCCATCGACGGGCCGCTGCTGTCGATCCGCCGCTTTTCCGTGAATCCGCTGCAGGTGTCCGACCTGGTGAACCTGCGCAGCCTGACGCCGCCGATGGCGCAGCTGTTGCAGGCGCTCTCGCAGGCCAAGGTCAACGTGCTGGTGTCGGGCGGCACCGGCAGCGGCAAGACCACGCTGCTGAACATCCTGTCGGGCTTTATCCCGGAAGACGAGCGCGTGGTCACCATCGAGGATGCGGCCGAACTGCAGCTGCGCCAGCCCCATGTGCTGCGGCTGGAAACGCGCCCGCCCAATATCGAAGGCAAGGGCGAGATCACCCAGCGCGCCCTAGTGCGCAACGCGCTGCGCATGCGCCCCGACCGCATCATCCTGGGCGAAGTGCGCGGCGGCGAGGCGCTGGACATGCTCAACGCGATGAACACCGGCCACGAGGGCTCGCTCACCACCATCCACGCCAACACCCCGCGCGACGCGCTGACGCGCCTGGAGAACATGGTCAGCATGGCCGGCCTGACCATGCCGGCCAAGGCCATGCGCCAGCAGATCTCCTCGGCCATCACGGTGATCGTGCAGGCGGCGCGCATGACCGACGGCCGGCGCAAGATCATCAGCATCCAGGAGATCACCGGCATGGAGGGCGACATCATCAACATGCAGGAGATCTTCACCTTCCAGCGCACGGGCGTGGACAAGGATGGCACGGTCCGCGGCAATTTCCGGGCCACCGGGGTGTATCCCAAGTTCGCCGAGCGGCTGCGCGTGTTCGGCGTGGGGCTGCCGGACGAGACCTATGACCCGGCCAAACGCTTCGAAGTCTGATCCGCCTGGCGCGATACAACAACAAGCAATCCCGGGGAGCTACACATGAGCACGATCTTCTACGCCTTCGGCATCCTGCTGTTCGTGGCCGTGGTGCTCTGCGTCGAGGGCATCTACCTGTGGTGGAGCAACGCCCATGGCCCCGCGGCCAGGCGCATCGAGGCGCGGCTGCGGGCGCTGTCGGCAGGCGGACATGTCAGCGCGGAACAGCTGTCGATCCTGAAGAAGCGCATGCTGGCGGGCTCGCCGCGCTTGCAGAAGTGGCTGATGAGCGTGCCCCGCGTGGGCAGGCTGGACCGGTGGCTGGAGCAATCCGGCAGCACCTGGTCGGTGGCGCAGCTGCTGGGCTACTGCGCGATGGTGGCGCTGTGCACGGTGGCACTGATTCCGCTGCTGCCGATACCGGTACCGCTGGTGCTCGCCGGCGCGGCGCTGGCCGCCATGCTGCCGGTGCTTCATGTGATGCGCCTGCGCGGCAAGCGGATCAAGCAGATGGAGGCACAGCTGGCTGATGCCGTCGACATGATCAGCCGTGCCCTGCGCGCCGGGCACTCGTTCAGTGGCGCGCTCGGCATGGTCGGGCAGGAAATGAAGGCCCCGATCGGGCCGGAGTTCCGCACCACCTTCGAGGAAATCAATTACGGCGTGGCGCTGGACGAGGCCATGACCAACCTTGCCATCCGGGTACCGGTGGGCGACCTGCGCTATTTCGTCATCGCGGTGCTGATCCAGCGTGAAAGCGGCGGCAACCTGGCGGAGATCCTCGACACCATCGGCACAATGGTGCGCGAACGGCTGAAGCTGTTCGACAAGATCCGCGTGCTTTCGGCGGAAGGCAAGCTGTCCGCGTGGGTGCTGGGCCTGCTGCCCTTCTGCACTGCCGGACTGATCCTGGTGGTCAATCCGGGCTTCATGAACGTGCTGTGGGAGGACCCGCTCGGCTTGCGCATGATCGGCGGCGCAGTGGTATCGATGACCTTCGGCGTGCTGTGGATGCGCAAGATCATCCGAATCCGGGTCTGAAGGCGCAACGCACGGTACCGGTACATGCAGTGCTCGAAGAAGCAGGGCTTGGACAGCCATCCTGACGGGAGTCCATCATGCAAGGCATTATCCAGGGGTTTCAGGCAGACCAGTTTGTCGTGCTCGCGCTGATCTTCGTGGCGGCGTTCGGCACGGTGTTCGGGGTGCTCTACGTCTTCTCGCCCAACCGCCTGCGCGGGCGGGCGGAGCAGATCGCAGGCCAGGCGGGCCAGCTCGGGGCTGATCCTGGCAAGCGGAATGCGCTACTCGAAAAGCTGGTGCAATGGGCGCAACCGGTATCGCGACTGTCACTGCCCAAGGAAGGCTGGGAGGGCTCGCAGCTGCGCGTGCGCTTCATGAACGCCGGCTGGCGCAATGCCAGTGCCGCACCGCTGTACTTTGCGGCCAAGACCGCTCTGGCGGTCGCCCTGCCGATGATCGGGCTGCTGGCAGCCGCCGGCCAGTCGGGGCTGCAAGACCGGAACATCATGTTCGCGTTGTTGGCAGTACTTGGTGCAATCGGCTACTACCTGCCCAACGTCGTTCTCGCACGCAAGGTCGCGCAACGCCAGCGTACGGTGTTTGAAGAGTTCCCGGACGTGATCGACCTGCTGACCGTCTGCGTGGAAGCCGGCCTCGGGCTCGATGCGGCATTGATGCGTGTGGCCGACGAGCTGGCGCTGCGCTGCCCCGTGCTGGCCGATGAGCTCCAGCTGATGCTGCTGGAGCTGCGCTCGGGCTTCTCGAAGGAAAAGGCGCTGTCGAACCTGTCGCTGCGCACCGGCGTGGACGACGTGGACAAGTTCGCCTCCATGCTGATCCAGGCCGACCGCTTCGGCACCAGCCTGGGCGAGTCCCTGCGCGTGCTGTCCGACATGCTGCGCACCAAGCGCCGCATGCGGGCCGAGGAGCAAGCCGCCAAGATCGCGCTCAAGCTGCTGTTCCCGCTGATCTTCACCATCTTCCCGTCGCTGCTGCTGGTGCTGCTCGGGCCAGCCTTTATCCAGATCTATCGCGTTCTCCTGCCGACCATGGCCGGACAAGGAGGGTAATACTTCCGGGAAACCGCGATCGTTTCCCCCGGCTGTCTCCCGGTGCAATGCCGGCTAGACAGTCACTTGCCCGGACCTGGTTCCGGGCTTTTTTGCTTTTCGGCGGGATCCGCGGGACTTGACCAGACGGGCTGGCTTCTTAAGAATGCAGGCAACCGCCCGCCGCCGTAGCGGCCCATACAGCGAGCCCCATGCGCCTCCGGAGTCTCCATGAAGCTACGCATCCTGAGCGACCTCCACATCGAGCACAACATGCCGCAGGCCGTGCCCGCCTGCGATGCCGACGTCGTGGTGCTAGCCGGCGACATCGCCAACGGGCGCGACGGCATCGACTGGGCCGCGCGCACCTTCAGCCAGCCGGTGATCTACGTGCCCGGCAATCACGAATACTACGAAAGCAACTTCGATACCGTGGATCGCCTGATGGCCGAAGCCACCGAGGCGCACCCAGGCATACAGGTGCTCAATGGCACAGTGGCCGAATTCAACGGCGCCCACGGACGGGTACGCATCATCGGCACCACCTGGTGGACTGACTACACCCTGTTCGGGACTGACCGGCGCGATGACGCGATGCAGGCTTGCGCGGCGGTGATGCTGGACCACCGGCTGATCGAACTCCACGGCGACGACGGCCGTGCGCGCCATTTCACACCCCAGGACGCGCTGGCGCGCCACCAGGCCGCGTCGGCCTGGCTGGCGGCGCAGCTGGCGCTGCCCTACGATGGCAAGACCGTGGTGGTTACGCACCACGGCCCTGACCTGGGCAGCCTGGACCCGCGCTACTCGCACGACCTGGTCTCCGGCGGCTTCCTGTCGCGCCGGCCCGACCTGGTAGCAAAGGCGGACCTGTGGATCCACGGACATACCCACACCAGCTTCGACTACTGCATCGACGATTCGCGCGTGGTCTGCAACCCCCGCGGCTACGTCAGCCGCCGCACCGGCGAGCTGGAAAACAAGCGCTTCGACTGGTGCTGCGTGGTCGAGGTCTGACCTGGCGGCTCGAGCGCGAGACCGCTGCGGCGCCCCAAAGAAAAACCCCCGCGGGCTCGCGCCCGCGGGGGTTTTTCAAGACAGCCTGCCCGTGAGGGCAGTCGGTCGGCAATGATTTACATCATGCCTTCCATGCCGCCCATGCCGCCCATGCCGCCCGGCATTGCCGGAGCCGACTCTTCCTTCGGCGATTCGGCAACTGCGCAGTCCGTGGTCAGCATCAGCGAAGCCACCGAAGCGGCGTTCTGCAGTGCGGTGCGGGTGACCTTGGTCGGGTCCAGCACGCCCATTTCCACCAGGTCGCCGTACTCGCCCGAAGCCGCGTTGTAGCCGTAGTTGCCCTTGCCTTCGATAACCTTGGCAACGACCACCGAAGCTTCTTCACCGGCGTTCAGCACGATCTGGCGCAGCGGCTCTTCCATGGCACGCAGCACGATCTTGATACCGGCGTTCTGGTCGGCGTTTTCGCCGGTCAGTGCCGAGATCGCAGCGCGGGCACGCAGCAGGGCCACACCACCGCCGGGGACGATGCCTTCTTCCACCGCAGCGCGAGTGGCGTGCAGGGCGTCTTCCACGCGGGCCTTCTTTTCCTTCATTTCGACTTCGGTGGCAGCGCCAACCTTGATCACGGCAACACCGCCGGCCAGCTTGGCCACGCGCTCTTGCAGCTTCTCACGGTCGTAGTCCGAGGTCGCTTCTTCGATCTGGGCGCGGATTTGCTTGACGCGGCCTTCGATCGCACCTGCGTCGCCGGCGCCGTCGATGATGATGGTGTTTTCCTTGCCGATCTCGATGCGCTTGGCCTGGCCCAGGTCGTTCAGGCCAGCCTTTTCCAGCGTCAGGCCGATTTCTTCAGCGATGACGGTGCCGCCGGTCAGGATGGCGATGTCTTCCAGCATGGCCTTGCGGCGGTCGCCGAAGCCCGGGGCCTTGACGGCGGCGGTCTTCAGGATGCCACGGATGTTGTTCACCACCAGGGTCGCCAGGGCTTCGCCCTCGACGTCTTCAGCGATGATCAGCAGCGGGCGGCCGGCCTTGGCCACTTGCTCCAGCACCGGCAGCAGGTCGCGGATGTTCGAGACCTTCTTGTCGAACAGCAGCACGAACGGGTTGTCCAGCTGGACAACCTGCTTTTCCGGGTTGTTGATGAAGTACGGCGACAGGTAGCCGCGGTCGAACTGCATGCCTTCCACGACTTCCAGCTCGTCGGCCAGCGACTTGCCGTCTTCAACCGTGATCACGCCTTCCTTGCCGACCTTGTCCATGGCTTCGGCAATGCGCTCACCGATCGAGGTGTCGCTGTTGGCCGAGATCGCGCCAACCTGGGCGATTTCCTTGCTGGTGGTGGTGGGCTTGCTGACCTTCTTCAGCTCTTCCACGGCGGCGGCAACAGCCTTGTCGATGCCGCGCTTCAGGTCCATCGGGTTCATGCCGGCGGCAACGAACTTCATGCCTTCGCGCACGATCGACTGGGCCAGCACGGTTGCGGTGGTGGTACCGTCACCGGCGTTGTCGCTGGTCTTGGAAGCGACTTCCTTGACCATCTGGGCGCCCATGTTCTGCAGCTTGTCCTTCAGCTCGATTTCCTTGGCCACGGACACGCCGTCCTTGGTCACGGTCGGGCCGCCGAAGCTGCGCTCCAGCACCACATTGCGGCCCTTCGGGCCCAGAGTCACCTTAACTGCGTTGGCGAGGATGTTCACGCCTTCAACCATCTTGGCACGTGCGGCGTCGCCGAACACTACGTCTTTAGCTGCCATTCTTGAATCTCCTGAAATCTGTACGGGTGGCGGTCAGTCGGTGAATTACTTGTTCACCACGGCCATGATGTCTTCTTCGCGCATGACCAGCAGTTCCTGGCCTTCCACCTTCACGGCCTGGCCGGCGTACTTGCCGAACAGCACGCGGTCACCGACCTTGACGTCGAGGGCGATGTTGTTGCCCTTGTCATCCTTCTTGCCAGGACCGATTGCCAGCACTTCGCCTTGATCGGGCTTCTCGGCAGCGTTGTCGGGAATCACGATACCGGACGCGGTCTTGGTTTCGTTGTCCAGACGCTTCACGATCACGCGGTCGTGCAAAGGACGCAGATTCATACGGACTCCTAGATACAAAGTGAGTTTTTAATCACAATTCGGCCGGCTACCGAGGCGACGGCCGTCTGAAATGTTCAGGTGCCGCAAGGGGCGCTTTCATGCTGTTAGCACTCACCCCCGGCGAGTGCTAATTATAGGGACGGGGTATGGCCATTTCAAGACAGGGACTTAATACGGGTTTTCCCTTGGACGTGAAATTCTCGTGGGAAATGGCCTTGGAGAGCCACTGAAAGAGGAGCTTTAGCCACTTAATGTGCATTTGCCGCTCCGTGTAATTTCGACCAAACTGTACATGGGTCGCCGCACGACAACGACAAACATCAAGCCCGCCGCCCGGATCACCCTCCATGAACGTGGAATCCCACTCCCGTCGCCGCAACCGCGCCGGTGGCGATCCCTGCCGCACCTTGCGCAACTCGGCCGGCGTGCTTGCATTGCCGTGGCCCGAGTGGCTGCGTCACTACCACCGCGACTGGCTGAAGCCCGATGTCATGGCCGGGCTGACCGTTGCGGCAGTCGTCATCCCGAAGGCTCTCGCCTACGCCACCATCGCGGGCCTGCCGGTCGAGGTCGGACTCTATACGGTATTCGCGCCGATGCTGATCTACGCCATGCTGGGAACCTCGCGCCCGCTCAGCGTCAGCACCACGACCACGCTGGCGATCCTGGCAGCAGCCGCGCTTAGCGATACGACGACGGCAGGCGGTACCGGGAGCTTGCTGACGGCTTCGGCCACGCTCACCTGCCTCGTGGGCATCATCCTGGTCGCCGCGCGCTTGCTGCGCCTGGGCTTTGTTGCCGATTTCATCTCCGAGCCCGTCCTGGTCGGCTTCAAGGCCGGGATCGGGCTGGTGATCGTGGTGGACCAGCTTCCGAAGCTGCTCGGCATCCATTTCCAGAAGGGCGCGTTTTTCCACAACCTCGCAGCCATGGTCCAGGGCGTTCCCCACGCTTCGCTGGCAACCATGGCCGTTGGGGTCACGGTCCTGGCGCTGCTGATCGGCATGGAACGCCTGGTGCCGCGCGCGCCGGCACCGCTGATCGCGGTGGGGATCGGGATTGCGGCAGTCGGCCTGCTCGGGTTGCAGTCCCATGGCGTTGAAACCGTTGGCCATGTCCCGACTGGCCTGCCGCCCCTCACGCTGCCGGATCCCGATCTGGTCATGCAGCTCCTGGTGCCGGCCATGGGCATTGCCCTGATGAGCTTTACGGAAACCATCGCAGCCGGACGCGCCTTCGTGCAGAGCGGCGAACCCGCGCCGGACCCGAACCGCGAGCTGCTGGCCACGGGGTTCGCCTGCCTGGGTGGCGCATTCCTCGGCGCGATGGCTGCCGGCGGCGGAACCACGCAGACCGCGGTGAACCGCCGCTGCGGCGCCAGATCGCAGCTGGCGGGACTGATCACCGCGGCCGTCGCGCTGGGCGCGATGCTGGTGCTGGCACCGCTGATCGGCCTGATGCCGGAGGCCGCGCTGGCGGCAGTGGTCATCGCCTATTCGGTGGGACTGATCCAGCCGGCGGAGTTTCGCGCCATCCTTGGCATCCGGCGCACGGAGTTCCTCTGGGCAGTGGTAGCCTGTGCCGGCGTCGTGCTGCTAGGGACGTTGAACGGCATTGCCGCCGCCATCATTGTTTCGCTGCTGGCGCTGGCCTACCAGACTTCCGATCCGCCAGTCTATGTCCTGGCACGCAAGCCCGGCACCAATGTATTCCGGCCGCAGTCCGCCGAGCATCCCGCCGACGTGACCTATCCTGGCATGGTGATGCTGAGGCCGGAGGGCCGCGTTTACTTCGCCAATGCGAGACACATCGGGCACAAGATGCGGCCCATCATTGCTGCAGCGAATCCCCGGGTGGTGGTGCTCGACCTTGTCGGCGTCTTTGACCTCGAGTACACGGCGCTGCGGATGCTGACGGAAGCCGAAAAGAAGATGCGCGAAGGCGGCGTGATGCTCTGGCTGGTGGAACTGAATCCCAATGTGCTGGAGATGGTTCGGCGGTCGTCCCTTGGGGACACACTCGGGCGCGAGCGCTTGTTCCAAAGCATGGATCTTGCGGTCGACCACTACCTTGCAAACCAGACCGCTACGCCCACCTGAAGCGCGATGGCGCTGGGCCAGCCATCGTACTGGCGCAAGGCGACATCGCCGAGCGCGAACCGTGGCGACGGATGGCGTGCGGCGTTGGCTCCGCTGTCGCAAGTGCGCAACATCTTCGTCACTGCGCGCTTGTAGGAGTATTCCGCCCCCGCTTCGGCGCTTGCCCGACAGCGCAACACCGCCTCGCTGCCTAGACTGAGGGCACCGTTGCATTCCCGTTTCGGCAGGGATGTGCGGCCTACGCCACGTCGGCGCATCCGTCGCCGGCGTCTCGGACAACGACTCCGGAGGTTCTCCATGGATCTGAAACAGCCCGCTCGCCTTCCCAAGATCGTCGGCGCGATTGCCGCAGGACTGGCAGGCCTCACTTGCGCCACGGCGATTGCCCAGACACCGGCCAGCCCGGCCACGCCGGCAACTCCGGCCGCCGAGGGCATGCCGGCCACCCCGGCAACCTCAGCCGTCCCCGCCGCCGCGGCAGGCTCCCAAAGCGCATCGCCTGGCATGACCCAGGTTCAACCACCCAAGGATCCACTGGTCGAGCGCCGAGAGGCACGCCAGAAGGCCTCGGCCGAGTACAAGGCCAAGAAGAAGGCGGCCAAGGGCGAGTACAAGCAGGACGTCGGCGCTGCCAAGCAGGAGCGCAAGGTCGAGAACAAGGCTGCGGACGCAGTGGCCAAGGACCAGATGGCCGCGCCTAAGCAATAGCGCCAGCCGGCGCAGAACGAGGTGGCCGGGATCAGCCGGCCACCTTCATTTTTTTGCCTGTCGTCTTCCCTCCTTTTGCCCGCGGGAACATCGGGGGTTGGCGGCTTGTAACAAGCCGGATCGCGCCTAGACTCGATAAGAGCAAGTCGCGGGCTTTTTCGCCCGGCTTGCCATCTGCGCCATGCCCGCTCTCCGTCCGCACCACTGGTTTACAGGCCTGCTCCTGTCAGGCCTGATGGCCGCGTTCAGCCCGGGCAGCACGTTTGCCGTAGCACAGCAGAAGCCGGCGCCGGCGTCGGCACCCGCGGCGGCGCCGGCTGCGAAAGCCGCGGCCGGCACGGCAGCGCCCGCGAAGCCGCGCGGGCTGAACCTGGCCAACAAGCCGCGCACCGGCGACTTCGACGTGATGGTCAACAGTCGCGTCATCCGCGTGCTGGTGCCTTACAGCCGCACCCTCTACTTCAGCGACAAGGGCCACGAGCGCGGAATTACCGCGGAACTGGTGCGGGAATTCGAGCGCTACCTGAACAAGACCTACACCAGTCGACTTGGCAAGCGCCCGCTCACCATCATCATCATCCCCACCACGCGCGACCGCCTGCTGCCCGACCTGGCGGCGGGCCTGGGCGATATCGCCGCCGGCAACCTGACCGAGACCGAGGCACGGCTGAAGATGGTCGACTTTGCCGCGCCGCGCGACCGCAAGCCAGTGCGCGAGCTGATCGTGACCGGCCCCAAGTCGCCGGCGCTGAAGAGCCTGGACGACCTGGCAGGCAAGACCGTCCACGTGCGCCGCGCAAGCAGCTACTACGAAAGCCTGACCGCGCTGAACGAGCGCCTGCGCCAGTCCGGCAAGGCGCCGATGCACCTGGTGCTGCTGCCCGATGCCCTCGAAGACGAAGACGTGCTCGAGATGGTCAATGCGGGCCTGCTGGCAATCGTGGTGGTCGATGACTGGAAGGCGGCGATGTGGGCGCAGATCCTGCCTGACATCAAGGTGCGGCAGGACCTGGCGGTGCGCGAAGGCGGCTATATCGGTTGGGCCTTCCGCAAGAACAGCCCGCAGTTGCGGCAGGCAATCGACGATTTCTATATCAACCACGTCAAGAGGCAGGGCGTGGCGGAATACCTGATCAAGCAATCCATGCGCCGGGTCAAGCAGATCAAGAACAACACCGAGGACGCCGAATACAAGCGCTTCCAGCAGACCGTTGCCTTCTTCGAGAAGTACGGCAAGGACTATGGCTTCGACCCGCTGATGCTGGCGGCACAGGGCTTCCAGGAGTCGCAGCTCAACCAGCAGGCGCGCAGCCGCGTGGGCGCCGTCGGCATCATGCAGATCATGCCCGCCACCGGCAAGGAACTGAATGTGGGCAATATCAAGATGGTCGAGTCCAACATCCACGCCGGCGCCAAGTACATGGACCGGCTGATGACCAAGTACTTCCCCGACGCGCACTTCTCGGAATCGAACCGGCCGCTGTTCGCCTTCGCCAGCTACAACGCCGGGCCCGGCAATATCGCCAAGATGCGCAAGGAGGCTGCGGCGCGCGGGCTGGACCCCGACAAGTGGTTCAACAATGTCGAGATCGTGGTGGCGGAGAAGATCGGCATCGAAACCACCACTTATGTGCGCAACATCTTCAAGTACTACGCGGCCTACCGGCTCATGGAGGACCGGGAAGCCGCGCGTGAGCGGGCACTGAAGGAAGTCCGGAAGTAGCCTGCCGCCGGCGCCCGCGCTGGCGGGACGGCGGTGGAACCGGGCCGCGCCGACCTGCGCCCGGCCACACAGCAAGGATCAGTCGGCCAGGCCGCTGCTGTCGATATAGCCCAGCGCATCACGCACCGCGCGCCGGGCCTTGAGCACATAGCAGACCTGGCGCTCGCGGATGGACAGTGCCACCACTTCCGCCTGCAGCAGTTCCTGGAACATGTGTGCGGCACGCGGCAGGCTCAGCCCGGCCAGTTGCGCCAGAGCGGGGGCGGGCAGCCCGTCCTCGCCGGCTTCCAGCAGCGCGCGGCAGATCCTGGCCCGCGCGGGTTCGGTCATCAGGGCAAGCGTCAGCGCGCTCTCTTGGGTCTCCATGGCCACACCTCGATCCTCTGGCGTTGTGCTCCGCCGCCCACCACGAGCGGCTGCCGGCCCTCTCCGGGTGCCGTTTTCCAACGTTCTACGCGGCTCGCAGGGCAAAGGCAATAGGGCCGCCCACGGGCTGCGCGATTACAACACCAGCCGTCACGCCCGCGGGCTCGCCAGGGATCCGGCGGGCGGCGCCTACATGACCTCGATCACGCCGTTCATGGTCTCGTGCCCCGATCCGCAGAAGATGTCGCACAGGAAGCCGTAGTTGCCGCTGCCGCGCGCCGTTGCAGGCAAACGCACGGTCGCGCCTGGCGGCACGTCGGCACGCACGCCGAAATCCGGCACGCTGAAGCCCATGATCACGTCCTGTGCCGTCAGTTCGAATACGACCGACTCGCCGGCACGCAGCGGGATGTGATTCGGGGTAAAGACGAACTTGCGCGCGTGGACGCGAATGACGCGCGGCGCCGCCGCATCGCCCCGGCCGGTGCCGGCCAGCACCGCCGCCCCGAGGCCAAGCATCCAGGCTAGCGCCGTGCGCCGCCCGACCATCGATGACATTCTCATGGCTGGCTCCGGTCAGGTCGCGATCGGCTGCTCGGCCAGCGCGAACGCGCCGGGCGCCGGTTTCGCTTCGACCTCGCGCCAGCCCAGCCCGCGATAGGGCTGCGCGGCATCCCACGGCACCGGCAGGCGCTGCGGCTGTGAGCCCGGCGGCGGCAGCGGGAACATCAGCGAGCGTGCGGCGTGATGCGCAATGTGGCCCGTCGTGTGGTGATGCTCCTGATGGATGTGGCCGTAGAACACGGTCACGTTCGGATAGGGCATCAGGGTGTCGATCACCTGCGCGCCGTCGCGCGTGGCCCAGTCCCATTGCGGATACAGATCGAACAGCGGGCGGTGCGTGAACACCACGATGCGCCCGCCCTTTGGTTGCCGCGCGAGGTCCGCCGCCAGCCATGCGCGCTGCGCATCCCCGACCCGCCCCGCCGGATCGGACACGTTGTCGAGCACGACAAAATGCACGCCCTTGTGATCGAAGGTGTAGTGCGTCGGCCCGAACAGCTCCTGGTAGGCCGCGCCCGCATCGAGGCTGGCGTCGTGCTCGCCCGGCATCAGGTGGATCGTCCTGACCCCCAGGCCGGCAATCACGGACTGGAACTCGCGCAGGCGCCGGCGGCGCTCCTGCGGATCGTCGGTGGTGTGGGTGAGATCGCCGGTGAACATGATGAAATCGGGCGGCTGCCGCAGCGCATTGACGGCGGCGATGGCCTTGGGCAGCGTGCCGCGCGCATCGGGATTGGCCGGCCCCTGGAAGCCCCAGTGTGCGTCCGACAACTGCACAAAATAGAAGTCCTCATCGCGCCCGAAGGCCCAGCCCGGCAGCCCGGAGGCAAACACCGCGCCACCTGCGGCACCCGCCAGCCTGAGGAAATCGCGTCGCTTCAGTGTGTCCATGGTGGCTCCGTCTGGTTGCAGGGATGTGCCTGTCATACCGGCTTGCGGGAGGCTTTATTCCCGGCAATGCGGAACCGCAAAAAATCCGCCCGTACTGGGAATAAACTGAGTGGAACCCCGGTATACCCGGGACGTGCGCCACCGGCGCGGCGCCGGCGCACAAACCGACCAAGGCACGCATGGATCACGCATCCGACGATCGCCGCCGCTTCGAGGAGCTGGTGCTCCCGCAACTGGACGCCGCCTACAACCTCGCGCGCTGGTTGTCGGGCAGCGCCAGCGAGGCCGACGACGTGGTCCAGGAAGCCTTCCTGCGCGCTTACCGGCTCTTTGGCAGCTTCCGCGGCGAGCAGCCGCGGCCGTGGCTGCTCGCCATCGTGCGCAATACGTGGTTCACCACCTGCCAGAAGCGCAAATCGGCCGGCGAGGTGTGCAGCTATGACGACTTGCACGAAAACCAGCCCCTGCCGGCCTGGCACGATGGCCAGGACAGCCCCGAGCAGTGGTTGCTGCGGCAGGAAGACGTGCGTCTGGTGCACCGTGCGCTGGAGCAGCTTCCGGTGGCCTATCGGGAAGTGCTGGTGCTGCGTGAACTGGAGGAACTGCCCTACCGCGACATTGCCCGTGTCGCGGATATCGCCATCGGCACGGTCATGTCGCGGCTCGCGCGCGGGCGGCGCATGCTGGCGGCGGTGGTGACGGCGCTGCAGCAGCAGGGCACGGCGCAAGCGCCGGCACACGCTCGCTCGCCATCCGGCGCGCTGGCGCCGGCACCGCACCCCGCCGGGGAGACAGGTCATGGACTGCAATGAGGTTTGCGAACTGCTTCCCGCCTGCGCCGACGACGAACTCGGCGCGGCGGAAAGCCTGCGCCTGGAGCAGCACCTGGCGCAATGTGCCGCGTGCACGGCCGAACTGGGACGCCTGCGCGCGCTGCGCACGGCGGTACGGGAAGGCGCGACTTATCATCGCGCAAGTCCCGCCCTGCGCGCGCGGATCGCTGCCGCGCTGCCCGCGGCCGGTGTGCCGGCAGGTAGCGAGACATCGCGCCCGCGCTGGCTCGAGTGGTTTGCCTGGCGCCCGGCCGTCAACGCCGCACTGGCGGCACTGACCGTGGCCTCGATGGCGTTTGGGTTGACGTGGTTCATGTTGCGGGATTCCCCGCAAGACGCCATGGCGCGGGAGGTGGTCAGCAGTCACGTGCGCGCGCTGATCGCCGACCACGCCATCGACGTGGCATCGACGGATCGGCACACGGTCAAGCCATGGTTCAACGGACGGCTGGATTTCGCGCCGCCGGTCCATGACTTGGCGGCAGAGGGCTTCCCACTCGTTGGCGGACGGCTCGACTACCTCCACGGGCAGCGCGTGGCGGTGCTGGTCTATCGACGCAACCAGCATCCGATCGATGTGTTCGTGCTGCACGGCGCGGGCGCGCGCATGGCGGCGCCGGACTTCGACAGCCCCCTGACCCGGCAGGGCTACCAGATTGCGCACTGGCAGACAGGCGGCATGGAATACTGGGCCGTGACCGATGCGTCGGCGGCCGACCTGCAACGCTTCAGCAAGGCATGGCGCGTGGCCAGCGGCGGCACGCCGTAGCGCTCGCGCCGCCGCCGGTCATCGTGCCAGGCCCGTCTACGCCATCACGAACGGCAACTGCCGCTGGCGCTTGCCGGTCAGCGTGAACAGCGCATTGGCCACCGCCGGCGCGATCGGCGGCACACCGGGCTCGCCCAGGCCAGTGGGGTTCTCCTGCGAGGGCACGAAGAACACGTCCACCACCGGCGCATCGGTGATGCGCGGCGGCGGATAGTCCGGGAAGTTGCTGTTCTTCACGGCGCCGTTCTCGATCTCGATGGCAAACCCCGGCTTGGTCATGGCCAGTCCGAAGATGCACGCGCCCTGGATCTGGGCCTCGGCCGACATCGGGTTGACCACGCGGTTGGCATGCACGCCGGCGGTGACGCGATGCACGCGCGGCTCGCCCTTCACCACCGAGACGTCGACCACATACGCCACCACGGTGTTGAACGACTCGTGCACGGCCACGCCCCAGGCATGGCCCTTGGGCAGCTTGCGCTTGCCGTAGCCGGACTTGTCCACCGCCAGCTGCAGCGCGGCGCGGTGGCGCGCGTGCTTCTTCTCGTCGAGCCGGGCCAGGCGGAATGCCACCGGGTCCTGCTTCGCGGCCGCGGCGATTTCATCGGCCAGGGTTTCCTTGACGAAGGCGGTATGCGTATTGCCCACCGAGCGCCACCACAGCACCGGCACGTCCACCTGCGGATGGTGCACAGACATCTGCAGCGGCAGGTCATAGTCGTTCTCGACGATGCCCTCGGTCATGGTAGCGTCCACGCCGTTCTTGACCATGAAGGGCTCGAATGGCGTGCCCTTCAGGATCGACTGGCCGACGATGGTGTGCTGCCAGCCCACCACCTTGTCCTGCGCATCCAGCCCGATGCGGGCGCGGTGCAGGTGCAGCGGGCGGTAGTAGCCGCCGCGGATATCGTCCTCGCGGCTCCAGACCACCTTGAGCGGCTCGGTGTGGCCGGCGGCCACCCAGGCCTTGAGCACGTTGGCCGCCTCCACGATGTAGTCCGAGGTCGGCACCGCGCGCCGGCCGAAGCCGCCGCCGGCCATCATGGTGTTGAGCACCACCTTGTCCGGCGCCAGCCCCAGCGTGCGCGCCACCGCGGCCTGGTCCACGGTCTGGAACTGCGAGCCCACCCAGACCTTGACCGACTGCACCTTGCCGCCGGCCACTTCCGGCTGCAGCGTGCAGTTCAGCGGCTCCATCGGCGCGTGCGCCAGGTACGGGAAGCGGAAGTCGGCCTCGATCTTGCGCGCGGCACCGTTGATGGCCGAGCCGATATCCCCGCTCCCCGCGCGCGCCACCGTGCCGGGCTGGCCGGCCAGCTTTGCGTACTCATCGAACAACGCCTGCGACGACACCTTCGAGCCCGCATCTTCCCACTGGATGTCGAGCGCATCGCGGCCCATCTTGGCCGGCCAGTAGCCGCTGGCAATCACCGCCACGCCGCTGCCGCCGCGGTCGACCGGCACCTGCAGCACGCCGCGCACGCCCTGCACCGCGCGCGCCTTGTCGGCGCTGAAGCTCTTGACCTTGCCGCCAAAGCGCGGCGGGCGCGCCACCACGGCCACCACCATGCCCTTCAGGTGCGTGTCGATGCCGAACGGCGTGGTCGCTTCCATCTTGCCGCGCGCATCCAGCCGCGGCGTGGGCTTGCCGACGATGCGGAACTGCGACGGGTCTTTCAGCGTGACCCGCTGCGGCACGGGCAGCTCCATCGCCGCGGGCGCCAGTTCGCCGAAGGTGGCACGATGGCTGCCGGACGTGATCACGCCCTGCTCCACCTTGCAGCTGGCCGGATCGACCTTCCACTGCTGCGCGGCCGCCGCCACCAGCATCGCGCGGGCGCGCGCGCCCAGTTCACGGTATTGCTCGAATGAGTGGTTCAGCGCCGTGGAGCCGCCGGTCATCTGCATGCCGAAGGCGGGGTCCTTGTACGGGTCGCCAGCCGGCGCCAGCGTGGCGCGCACGTTGCGCCAGTCGGCGTCCAGCTCTTCGGCCAGCGCCATCGGCAGCGCGGTGTGCACGCCCTGGCCGAACTCGAGCCGGTTCACGGCCACGGTTACGGTGTTGTCCGGCGCGATGATCAGGAATGCTTGCGGCGCCGGCGGCGGCGCCTTGGGCTTGGCGCCCTCCTGTGCCTGCGCCAGCGGGGCCACGCCCAGCGCCAGGCCGCCGCCGGCCAGGCCGGTCAGCTTCAGGAAACTGCGGCGGTCCAGCGTGGCCACGCCGGTGTTCGGGCGCGCTTCACCGCTATTGCCGGCCTGGCCGCCTGCCAGGGCTTCGATGCCTCGGATACGCATATTGGTTTCCTCCCGCTCAGGCCAGCGCGCGGGCGGCGTCTTTGATCGCCGCGCGGATGCGCTGGTAGGTGCCGCAGCGGCACAGGTTGCCGGCCATGGCCTGGTCGATGTCGGCGTCAGTAGGCCGCGGCTTGGTGCGCAGCAGGCCGATGGCGCTCATCACCTGGCCGTTCTGGCAGTAGCCGCATTGCGCCACGTCGTGCTTGAGCCAGGCGTCCATCACCGCGCGCCCGACCTTGTCAGTGCCGATGCCTTCGATGGTGGTGATGCGCGCGCCGGCAGCGGCGGATACCGGCGTCACGCAGCTGCGCGTGGCCTGGCCGTTGACGTGCACGGTGCAGGCACCGCATGCGGCCATGCCGCAGCCGAACTTGGTGCCGGTCATTTCAAGGTTGTCACGCAGCGCCCACAGCAGCGGCGTGGACGGGTCCACGTCGACTTCACGGGTCTTGCCGTTGACGTTGATATTGAGGGTGGTCATGGGGGGACACTCCTTGGGTACGTTGCCCGCTGGTTCTTTCCAGTGCCCCCCCGCCGGGCGCAATCGTGCGGCGCGCGGGCACTGCCCATGCGCCGCAGCCTGGCGCAAGGGACAAGTGAGGATAGTGCAATTTCGGTCACCTTGCCGAACACCATGCGCACTAGCCTGCCCCCGGATCGACTTTGCACGAACTTTGGGCATGCGGCGGCTGTCCCTCATGAATCCCTTCGCTTTCCGATTCCTGTCGCTGAAACAGTGCCATCGACTATTCCAGATCACACTTATCCCGGCGCCTCCGCGGCACCGGTCCCGCACGCCACCGCTGCCACGCGCGTGCCGGCGGCCCAGTCCCCGTCAGTCGCGCGGCTCGACAGCATCCAGGCCCTGCGCGGGCTGGCCGCCGCGTTCGTGGTGGTCTACCACTCCGGCCTGGCGCTGGGCGGCGCCGATGCGCCGGCGCTCAGTTGGCTGACCGACAACGTGATCAAGCGCGGCCATGTCGGCGTGGACGTGTTCTTTGTCATCAGCGGCTTCATCATCGCCTGGGTCGCGGTGCTGGCCCGGCCCCAGCCCGAACGCCCGCTCAGCTTCATGATCCGGCGCTGCTGCCGGCTGGCACCGCCGTACTGGACCATGTCGGCCATCCATGCACTGCTGCTCAATCCGGTCACACCAGCGGTGTTCGCGGCGTCGCTGGCATTCCTGCCGACTGCCACCGGCCACGCGCCGTACTACGGCTATCCGGCGCTGTACGTGGGCTGGTCGCTCAACTATGAGCTGGCGTTCTACGCCGCCTTCGCGCTGGGCCTGCTGCTGGCCGGGCGGCGCGCGCTGCTGGTGGTGCTGGCGGCCTTTGCGTTGACCACGCTGGTGCTGCCGTGGTGGCGCTTCGGCGCGCTGGCGGCCGATCCCGCGCAGGGCTACCCGTTCGCCACGCCGTGGCTGGCCATGGCCAGCAATCCACTGGTGCTGGAATTCCTGCTGGGTTGCGGGCTGGCGTGGGCCTACGCGCGCTGGCGCCACCTGCTGACGCCGGCCATGGCGGTGGGCATGCTGGCAACCGGTTGCGCCGCGTTCGCGCTGTCGCTGCCGCTGGTCGGGCCCGACTTCAGCCTGGCCGGGCGCGGGCTGCCCGCGGCGCTGCTGCTGGCCGGCGCCGTGGCGGCCGAGCACACCGGCGTGCTGCGCGTGCCGCGCGCGCTGGTCTGGCTGGGCGAGCTGTCGTATGCGCTCTACCTGACGCACCCCACCGTGATCGAGGGCGTCAAGCGCCTGATGCCTGAACTGGCGCCCGACCAGACTGCGCTGCAGCTGCTGCGCTTTGCCATCGATGCCGGCCTGGCGCTGGCGCTGGCCCTGCTGCTGCACCGCTGGGTCGAGCTGCCCGGCATCGCCGCCGGCCGGCGGCTGGCGCGGCGCTGACGCGCGCGCTCAGCGCTGCGGCATGCCGGTCAGGAACAGATAGAGCGCGGTCAGGTCGGTATCGTTCATGCGTCCGAACGAATCGAACGGCATCACGCGGCTCACTGCGCTGCCATCGGGCCGCTTGCCGCTGCGCATCATCGCGATAAAGGCCGAAGCCTGGCCGTAGCGCGACATGGCGCCGCCCGGCACGGGGCGCAGGTCCGCCGCGGGCGGCCAGTCGGGCGGCCCGCCCGGGATCTTGCCGCCGCGGAAGTCCGGCCCGTGACACCCCAGGCAGGCATTGGCGACGTAGCCGCCATAGCTGGCCGTGGGCGCCGGCACCATTGCAGGCTGCACCGGCAAGCTGTGGTCGATCTTGGCGGCCGCGTCCTGCACGATGCCCACACCGTACAACGCCCGCACCAGCCATGGCATGCGGATCTCCGCGGGCGCCCCCATCGCCGGCGGCAGGCTGCGCAGGTAGCCCACCAGCGCGCCCAGGTCCTCGTCGCTCAGGCGGTTGTAATCCTCGCTGGGCATGATCAGCAGCGGCCGGTGCGAGGGCGCCACGCCATGGCGGATGCTCCGCACCCAGTCAACCGGCTGGTAGGCGGCAATGGCCGGATTGGCTTGCGTCAGGTCCGGCGCGCGCACGCGCAGGCCGCCGGGATCGTCGATCACCTGCTTGCCGCCGGCGCCGGCGCCGTGGCACTCCATGCAGCCGCGCGATTCGAACAGGTACTTGCCGTGGGCAATGCCGGCAGCGTCTTCACGGATGGCGATGGGTGAAACCTTGACCGCGACAATGCGCGCCGCCTTGCGCTCGCCAACCCATACCGCGGCATAGGCCGCCACGGCCACGACAACAACCGTGCCGGCCAGCCCCCATGCCGCCACCCGCAGAAATCGCGCCATTTGCTCTCCCCTGTCCGCCGCACTGGATGCAGCAGCTTGCGGCCAGTGGGCGGGGGGCTGTCGGTGGGGCAGGCCACATAGCGGCGGCGCGCGCCCCGGTCAGGCCAGCCCGGCCGGGGCCCGGTCGATGAAGCCGGTCATGCGCGCGAGCCGGCCATCGGCGGAAATCGTGGCGAAGTCGGTGCCGACCACCAGCGCCGGCTCTCCCGCCGGGCCCAGTTCCCAGGTAAAGCGCAGGTTTTCGCCGTGCGCATCGACCGGGCTCACGCGGGTAAAGCGGAACCCGGGGAATTTCCCCTGTACCGCGGCGATCATCGCGTCAATGCCCGCATGGCCGTCGCCGCGCATCAGCGGATCGACATAGCTTGCCGATTCCGTCCACGCCAGCGCGACCAGCTCGCGCCGGCGCGCGGCGTCGGTCTCGTTCCAGGCGGCGAGGTAGCGGTCGGCAAGGGCGGCGGGATCGGCAGTGACTTGGGCTTGAATGGCGGCAGACATGGCGTACTCCTGGTCTTGGTTGGGAATCCGAGAAGGGCCTGGGGTCAGGCCATGTCTGCATGATGGGCGCGGCGGGGCCGCGGCGCGATTACCGGGGAGGTTATCGGCGGGGTTATCGGGGCTGTGCTGGAACTGCCGCCCCTAAGCAGGCGAAGGGTGCCTCCTAATCGCTTGCACGCGGTGGAGGCGTTTTGCTCAGTTGCAGCAAAGCTCGAAGCCGAGCTTTCGGAATAGCTGCTGCGAGACATCGTTGCCTGGGGAAATCCTGGCCCGGCAAATGGAAAAACCCTCAAGCGCCAGCGCTCGGATGCAGCAACGAAGGAAGCCGTTGGCAGGAACGGCCCGTAACGATTGCTGGCGATAGACGAGAGTTTGCGGGCCCATATCTCCAACGGCGCGCGATCTACCGTACCTGCAAAGGCCGAATAAGCCAGCGGGGCGAGCTGCTCCAGGTCATGGCTGACGAAACCTCGTATTGGAAGATCGCAAGATCCAGGATCGAGCCTGGCGCAAGCGCGTTCCCAAAGAGGTTCTGCGGACTTGTCTGTTGATTGAATGCTGGCACGCATGGCCGTTTGTCCTTCCCTCATCGAGTAGCCCGCACTGCCTCTTGCGTCGTACAGCTGCCAGGCTCCGCTTCCACCTCCTACCAAAAAATCGCCCCAAACACCAGTGGCAACAAGGCCCCGAACCTGCCCGCTGTCCTGCCGATGGCCGGCCCGCCATCCCCCCTACAGTGCCCTCTACGCTGGGCGGCAGTCCGTCCGCGCTTCCGGGGCCGTGCCGCCCCGGGCGCGCCGGGCAAGCCGCCTCCTTCCCACCCAGACGCACCGCCTTTTTTGCATCGTTCTCGTCCATGACGCCCGACACGGCCCCGCCGAGCCACCAGGCCGCTCCAGGCCCTTCCGCCCCGCAGCGCCGCTGGCTGCCCTTGCTGCTGGCCGGCGCCGGCTATTTCGTGCTGGCGGCGGCTGCGCTGTGGCTGGCGCGGCTGCCCGGTACCGTGGCGGCGGTGTGGCTGCCCAACGCCTTCGGGCTGGGCCTGCTGCTGCACCGGCCGCGCGCGGAGGGGCCGTGGCTGCTGGCGGGCATGATGGGCGCCAGCGTGCTGGCTAACCACGCGGCCGGCGACAGCGTCGCCACCGCGCTGATGCTGACCGGCGCCAACCTAGCTGAGATGCTGTTCGCGCTCGGACTGCTGCGCCTGCTGGACCGGCATGCCGCCCTGGGGCGCCACGGTCCGCTGGCCGCGTTCGCGGTGATGCTGGCGGTGGGCGGCATCCTGGCGCCGGCACTGGGGGCCACTGCCGGCGCCATGGCCATCGCCACGACCCATGGCACCAGCTTCGCCTCGGTCTGGTGGACGTGGTGGCAGGCCGACGCGCTCGGCATGGCGCTGTTGCTGCCGATGATGTTGTCGATGACGGCGGTGCGCGTGCGCGCTGCCATCGCGCGGCCGCTGCTGGCGCCGCAGGCGGGCGCGCTGGCGCTGTGCCTGGCCATCGGCGCCTTCGCGCAGTGGCAGGGCCATGACCCGTTTGCCGCGATGTCGCTGCCGCTGGTGCTGGTGGCACTGGCCGGCAATCCGTTTGCCACCGCGCTGCTGACGCTGGTTGCCACGCTCTGCCTGCAGGCGCTGATGCTGCTTGCGCACCGCCATGAAGCGGTGCCGCTGTCGGCGGCGGTGATCATGGTGTTCCCGGTCTGCATCGCCTACCTGACCGAGCAGAACCGGCATGGCCGCGCCAGCCTGCGCAGCAGCGACAAGCGCTTTCGCCAGGCCATGGAGCATTCGGCCATCGGCATGGCGCTGGTCAGCATGGACGGCCGCTGGCAGACGGTGAACCGTGCCATGACCGAGCTGCTGGGCTACGGCGCGGCCGAGCTGCGCGAGCTGAGCTACCAGCAGCTGACCCATCCCGACGACCTGACCGGCGACCTGCTCCAGGTCGACAACCTGCTGTCCGGCAAGATCGAGTCCTACCGCCTGGAAAAGCGCTACCGCCACAAGGACGGCCATTACCGCTGGGTGCTGCTGGCGGTATCGCTGGTGCGCGACGAACAGACCGGCGAGCCGCAGCACTTCATCACCCAGGTGGAAGACGTCCACGCGCGCAAGCTGGCGCAGCAAGAGCTGGAACGGCTGTCGCGCCGCATCCAGCTGGCGGCTGAAGCCGGCGGCGTGGGCATCTGGGAGTGGGACTTCACCAGCACCGGCATCACCTGGGACGCGCGCATGCACGCGCTGCACGGCACCGACCCCGCGGGCGGCACGCCAGTGGTGGAGCAATGGATCGCGATGCTGCATCCGGACGACGTCAGCCGCGTCAGCGGCGAGATGCGCCAGGCCATCCGCGGCGAGGCGCGGTTCGATACCGAATACCGCATCGCGCGTCCCGACGGCAATGTGCGCCACGTGCGCGCGATGGCCATGGTCACGCGCACCGACGATGGTACCGCGCAGGCCCTGGTCGGCACCAACTGGGACATCACCGAGCAGTGGCGCCTGACCGAGGCGCTGTTCGAAGAGAAGGAACGCCTGCACATCACGCTGCGTTCGATCGGCGATGCGGTGATCTGCACCGATGCGGCCATGCGCGTGACCTTCATGAACCCGATTGCCGAACAGCTGACCGGCTGGACCATGGCCAGCGCCAACGGCCTGCCGCTGGCGCGGGTCTTCCGCATCGTCGACGAAGCCACCGGCGACCCCATTCCCAGCCCGGTCGAAGCCTGCCTGCGCACGCTCGCGCCCGCCTACCTGCAGGTCGGCGCCGTGCTGCAGAGCCTGACCGGCGAGCGCCACGACGTGCAGGACTCGGCCGCGCCCGTGCTGACCGCGCGCGGCGAGGTGCTGGGCGCGGTGCTGGTGTTCCAGGACATCACCACCGCGCGCGCGCTGCAGCGCGAGCTGGCGCGTTCGGCCATGCACGATGCGCTGACCGGGCTGCCCAACCGCACCTGGTTCGAGAAGCGCCTGCGCGAAGCCTGCGACGCGGCGCGGCTGCACGGCCACCGCGCCGCGCTGTGCTTTATCGACCTGGACCGCTTCAAGATCGTCAACGACACCGCCGGCCACGGCGCCGGCGACGTCCTGCTGCGCGAACTGGGCTACATGATCCGCAACCACGTGCGCCCCGACGACGTGCTGGCACGCCTCGGCGGCGACGAGTTCGCGCTGCTGCTCAAGGACTGCACCGTCGACCAAGCCGAGCAGGTCTGCCAGGGCGTGATCGATGCCATCCGCGGCCGCCGCTTCCCGTGGGAAGGACGCGTGTACGACGTGGGCGCCAGCATCGGCATCGCCGCCATCGACCTGGACGTGCCTCCGGTCAGCGAACTGATGAGCCGTGCCGACGTGGCCTGCTACGCCGCCAAGGCCGCCGGCCGCAGCCGCGTCTCGGTCTACCGCCGCGACGAGAGCGATGCCCGCCGCCACCACCGCGAACTGGAAGTCGCCGCCGGCATCCATTCGGCGCTTGAAGCCAACCGCTTCCGCCTGTTCGCGCAGGAGATCCGCGCACTGCAGCCCGAGCAGAACGAAGACGGCGCCGAACACCGCCATATCGAGATCCTGGTGCGCATGGTCGATGAGCACGGCGAGCTGATCATGCCCGGCGCCTTCATTCCCGCCGCCGAGCGCTACGACCTGATGGGCCACGTCGACCGCTGGGTCATCCGCAACGTGCTGCGCGGCTACGGCGAACGCCTGGGCGCCGTGCCCGGGCTGTCGGTATCGATCAACCTGTCGGCCAACTCGCTCGGCGAGCCCTTCCTGCTGCCCTTCCTGCATGCGGAGCTGGAGGCCAGCGCCCTGCCCGCCAGTCGCATCCGGCTGGAGATCACGGAAACCGCGCTGATCAACAACATGGCCGCGGCCAACCGGCTGGTGGCGGAGATGCGGCGCGCCGGCTGCACCGTGTCGCTGGACGACTTTGGCTCGGGCCTGTCATCGTTCGCCTACCTGAAGCAGTTCCCGGTGGACTTCCTGAAGATTGACGGCAGCTTTATCCGGCAACTAGCCGACAACGCGGTCGACCGCGAGATCGTCAGTTCGATCAACGACATCGGGCACCGGCTGGGGGTGCGCACGGTGGCGGAGTGGGTGGAGGATGAACGCACCCTCGACGCGCTGCGCGCGATCGGGGTGGACTATGCACAGGGGTATGTGATCGGGCGGCCGGTGGCGCTGGACGTGTTCCTGGCCGGATGCCAGCAGCGCGACGCGCAGGCATCGTAGCCAGGGTGCCGGGCCATGATAAATTCGGCGCCTGTCGCATGGCCGAATGGCCAAACCCAAGGGGAACCCGTTGTCGCTCGTGTCCGACTCTATGCCGGCGCCGCTCTATGCGCGCGTCAAGCAGCACATCAGCAGCAGGATCGCTGACGGCAGCTGGCCGCCGCATCACCGCGTGCCGTCCGAGACCGAACTGGTCGAGTCTCTGGGCGTGAGCCGCATGACCGTGCATCGCGCGCTGCGCGAGCTGACCGCGGAAGGCATGCTGGTGCGGCTGCAGGGCGTCGGCACCTTCGTCGCCGAACCCAAGCGGCGGACCGCGCTGTATGCGGTCAACAATATTGCCGAAGACATCGCTTCACGCGGACACCGGCATCACGCGCAGGTCATCAGCCTGGAGGCGGAACGCGCCGGCCCGGCACAGGCCGCAGCACTGGAGGTGGCGCTGGAGGAACGGGTCTTCCATTCCGTGATCGTGCATTACGAGGACGATGTGGCGATCCAGCTTGAGGACCGCTATGTCAATGCCGCGGTGGCGCCGGACTACCTGACGCAGGACTTCACCAGCGAAACGCCCTACCAATACCTGTCCCGCATCGCGCCGCTGACCGAAGGCGAGCATGTGGTCGAGGCCGTGCTGGCGCTGCCGGAAGAGTGCGGGCTGCTGGCCATCCAGCGCGGCGAGCCGTGCCTGCTGATCCGGCGCCGCACCTGGTCCGCGGGCCGGGTGGTGACGTCGGTGCGGCTGGTGCATCCCGGCTCGCTGCATCGCCTGGAAGGCCGGTTCACGTCCTAGGCCCGGAGTTGGCCGCCCGCGAGGGCACAAGGGACTCCGACATCATTTGTGATTAAAGCGCCGCGCTGACGCTGGTCGTTCTACGGGATTACCCCGATTTATACGTACTTGTATATACAGGAATATACATGCCTATGCGTCGCTCGAAAAAGCGAGCGTTCCAGACCAGCACGACCGAAGGAGTTCCCGTGACCAAGACCACCACCACCACGCGTTTCCGCGACACCGAAATCCGCGCCCCCCGCGGCACCACGCTGACGGCCAAGAGCTGGCTCACGGAAGCCCCGCTGCGCATGCTGATGAACAACCTCGACCCCGAGGTGGCGGAGAACCCGAAGGAACTGGTGGTCTATGGCGGCATCGGCCGCGCCGCCCGGAACTGGGAATGCTATGACCGCATCGTCGAGGCCCTGACTCGCCTGGAAGACGACCAGACCCTGCTGGTGCAGTCGGGCAAACCCGTGGGCGTGTTCCGCACCCATCGCGACGCGCCGCGCGTGCTGATCGCCAACTCCAACCTGGTGCCGCACTGGGCCAACTGGGAACACTTCAACGAACTCGACGCCAAGGGCCTGGCCATGTACGGCCAGATGACCGCCGGCAGCTGGATCTATATCGGCAGCCAGGGCATCGTGCAGGGCACCTATGAGACCTTCGTCGAAGCCGGCCGCCAGCACTTCGGCGGCGACCTGAAGGGCCGCTGGGTGCTGACCGCTGGCCTCGGCGGCATGGGCGGCGCGCAGCCGCTGGCCGCGACGCTGGCCGGCGCCTGTTCGCTGAACATCGAATGCCAGCAGAGCCGCATCGACTTCCGCCTGAAGACCCGCTATGTCGACGAGCAGGCCACGGACCTGGATGACGCGCTGGCCCGCATCGACCGCTATACCTCGCAAGGCAAGGCCATCTCGATCGCGCTGTGCGCCAACGCCGCCGAGGTGCTGCCCGAGCTGGTGCGCCGCGGCGTGCGCCCGGACATGGTCACCGACCAGACCAGCGCGCATGACCCGCTCAACGGCTACCTGCCGGCCGGCTGGAGCTGGGACGAATACCGCGAACGCGCGCAGCGCGAGCCGGCGGTGGTGGTCAAGGCCGCCAAGGCCTCGATGGCCGCGCATGTGCGCGCCATGCTGGCGTTCCAGCAGATGGGCGTGCCGACCTTCGACTACGGCAACAATATCCGCCAGATGGCCAAGGAAGAAGGCGTGGCCAACGCCTTCGACTTCCCCGGCTTCGTGCCCGCCTATATCCGTCCGCTGTTCTGCCGCGGCATCGGGCCGTTCCGCTGGGCCGCGCTGTCGGGCGACCCGCAGGACATCTACAAGACCGACGCCAAGGTCAAGGAACTGATCCCCGATGACGAGCACCTGCACCGCTGGCTCGACATGGCGCGCGAGCGCATCAGCTTCCAGGGCCTGCCGGCGCGGATCTGCTGGGTGGGCCTGGGCCTGCGCGCCAAGCTTGGCCTGGCCTTCAACGAGATGGTGCGCAGCGGCGAGCTGTCGGCGCCGGTCGTGATCGGCCGCGACCACCTGGACTCGGGCTCGGTCGCCAGCCCCAACCGCGAGACCGAAGCCATGCAGGACGGCTCGGATGCGGTGTCGGACTGGCCGCTGCTGAACGCGCTGCTCAACACCGCCAGCGGCGCCACCTGGGTCTCGCTGCACCACGGCGGCGGCGTGGGCATGGGCTTCTCGCAGCATTCCGGCGTGGTGATCGTGTGCGACGGCACCGATGAAGCCGCCGCCCGCATCGCCCGCGTGCTGCACAACGACCCCGCCACCGGCGTGATGCGCCATGCCGACGCCGGCTACCAGATCGCCGTCGACTGCGCGCGCGAGCAGGGCCTGGACCTGCCGATGCTGAACCACGCATCGCGCGACTAACCCCGCGGCCAGCAAGAGCCGTTCTGCCGCCGGGGCCGCCACGTGCGCCCCGGCCGGCGCCTTATCGTTTTACGGAGACACCCATGTCCATCGACACCACCGCCGGCGTGGCGGTCGCTGCGCCCCAGGCGCAGCTGTCACGCACGCGCGCCATTGCCGCCATCACCATCGGCAATGGCCTGGAGTTCTACGATTTCGTCGTCTACAGCTTCTTTGCCACGCTGATCGGCCGGCTCTACTTCCCGGTCGACAACCCTACCGGGCAACTGCTGATGTCGTTCGCCACCTTTGGCGTCGGCTTCCTGATGCGCCCGCTGGGCGGCCTGCTGATCGGCATGTACGCCGACCGCGCCGGGCGCAAGCCGGCGGTGGCGCTGACGCTGTGGCTGATGGGGCTGAGCTCGCTGATCTTCGTGGTGACGCCGCCGTACGCCCAGATCGGCATCCTGGCGCCGGTGCTGGTGGTGGTGGCGCGGCTGGTGCAGGGCTTTGCCATCGGCGGCGAGATGGGCGCATCGACCGCGCTGCTGCTGGAATACGCCGATGACCGCACGCGCGGCTTCTATACCGCATGGCAGCCGTTCAGCCAGGGCCTGGCGGCGCTGCTGGGCGCGATCACCGGCCTGGTGCTGAGCAACGTGCTGGCGCCGTCAGACCTGGAAGCCTGGGGCTGGCGCCTCGCCTTCATGATCGGCATCCTGGTGATCCCGGTCGGGCTGGTGATTCGCCGCCGGCTGGAAGAAACCGCCACGCCCGTGCGCCATGGCGAGCACGCCGCGCAATGGCCGCTGCTGCGCCGCCATGGCCGCGAGGTCATCGCCAGCATCCTGCTGATGATCGGCCTGGCTTCGTCGACCTATATCGTCGTGTACTACCTCAGCAACTACGCGGTCAGCGTGCTGAAGATGCCGCTGTCGCTGGGTATCTGGGCCGCGTGCGTGGCAGCGCTGGTGCAGGTGGCGCTGTCGCCGTTCGCGGGCTGGCTGGCTGACCGCATCGGCCGCAAGACCGTGGTGCTGTGGTCGCGCGTGACGTTGCTGGCAATGGTCTACCCGGCCTTCGTGCTGATCAACGCCGAGCCGTCGCTCACGCGCCTGCTGGTGGTGGTGGGCTGCCTGTCGGTGCCGATGTCGATGACCGCGCCGGCCTCGATGGTGCTGGTCAGCGAAGTGCTGCCGCAGCGGCTGCGCGCCACCGGGCTGTCGATCGCCTATTGCGTGGCGATCGCGATCTTCGGCGGCTTTGCGCAGTATTTTTCGACCCGGCTGATCCAGGTCACCGGTAATGTCAATGCGCCCGCGCTGTACGTGATCGGCTGCGGCCTGGTGTCGCTGATCGGCCTGGCGATGGTGCCGGAAACGTTGGGACGGCGGCTGAAATGAGTTCCCTGGCGCCGGCGCAGACCGCTCGCGCAGGGTGCGCCAACGCCACCCAAGCTTGTCTGGGCCTTGCTCTCCCTGTCCCGCGTGCGGGAGCGGGGAGCCTGCTGCCAGCCCCTTAAAACCGGGGGTTAACACCTACAACGCCGTTCGGATTCCCGAACGGCGTTGTCGCATTCCGGTCCGGATTCCCGAACCGTGCGCCGGAATCACATCCTTTTTCCCTTTGTATTCAATAAGTTGTGCAACGCCTGCAGCCCCTTCGGCCTGGCACGGCGCGTGCAATATAGGCCGCCGCCCACAGCGCCAGACGGGTATGCCGGCACGCCGCCCGGCGTCCCGGCCGATGCCAAAAACAAAGGAGGACACACATGACCGACCCCGCCTTGCCCACCCCCTTCGCCATCCCGGCGAGCCCCCGGCACCTGTTGCCGCGCTGAACCACGACAAGGCCGGCCCGGCGCCCCGACATCGCCGCCCAGCCTTCCCGCAATACACAGACGCCCGTCCCTGCCACAGGAGACGGACGCAGAGGCCTGATCCACGATGAAACTGAATCGACTGCCCACCCTGATCTTCATTGCGATGCTGCTAGGCGTGCTGGTCGGCACCGCCGCGCACAACATGGCGCCGGACGCCGCCACCGCCAAATCGATTGCGGACCACCTGTCCATCCTGACCGATGTATTCCTGCGGATGATCAAGATGATCATCGGCCCGCTGGTGTTCGCCACGCTGGTGGCCGGCATCGCCAGCATGGGCGATGGCCGCGCCGTGGGCCGCATCGGCCTGAAGGCGATGATGTGGTTCGTTGGCGCCTCGATCACCTCGCTGCTGCTGGGCCTGGTGATGGCCAACCTGCTGGAGCCCGGCCACGGCATGAACCTGCCGCTGCCGCCGGCTGACGCCGCCTCGAACCTGAAGACCGGCGCGCTGAACCTGCGCGACTTCATCGCCCACATGTTCCCCAAGAGCTTTGTCGAGGCCATGGCGAACAACGAGATCCTGCAGATCGTGGTGTTCTCGCTGTTCTTCGGCTTTGCGCTGGGCACGGTCAAGGACGGCGTGGGTAAGCCCGTGCTGCAAGGCATCGAAGGCCTCGCCACGGTGATGCTGAAGGTCACCAACTACGTGATGGCATTTGCCCCGGTGGGCGTGTTCGGCGCGATCGCCGCGGTGATCACCGCGCAGGGCCTGGGCGTGCTGGTGGTGTACGCCAAGCTGCTGGGCAGCCTGTACCTGGCGCTGGCGCTGCTGTGGGTGGCGCTGATCGCCGGCGGCTACTTCTTCCTGGGCCGCGACGTGTTCCGCCTGCTCAAGATGATGCGCGCGCCGCTGATGATCGGCTTCGCCACCGCCAGCAGCGAATCGGCCTACCCGAAGGTGATCGACCAGCTGACCCACTTCGGCGTCAAGGAGCGCATCACCAACTTCGTGCTGCCGCTGGGCTACTCGTTCAACCTGGATGGCTCGATCATGTACACCTCGTTTGCCGCGCTGTTCGTGGCGCAGGTGTACGGCATCCAGCTGTCGCTGACCCAGCAGATCACCATGCTGCTGGTCCTGCTTGTCACCAGCAAGGGCATCGCGGGCGTGCCGCGCGCCTCGCTGGTGGTGGTCGCCGCCGTGCTGCCGATGTTCGGCCTGCCGGAGGCCGGCATCCTGCTGGTGCTGGGCATCGACCACGTACTCGACATGGGTCGCACCGTGACCAATGTGCTCGGCAATGCGATTGCCACCGCCGTCGTCGCCAAAAGCGAAGGCGCCATCGGCGCGCCGGTACCGTCCGAGGAGGATGAACCCGCCGCGGATACCACCACCGGCCTGGCACCTGCCCAGGTCCTCGCGGGCAAGTAATACCGTCCGCCAGGCGTGCCAGGGCCCGGTTGCCGATACGGCAACCGGGCCTTTTTGCATTCTGGCGCGGCACTGCCCCCCTGGTGTGGTAAAAGTAGGCACCCGCGCCGGCCCCCGCCCGTCCTGCCCGCGCGGCGGCTTTGCCACCTGCCTCACCCAACACCTGATGACCGGTCCGCTACACCCTCCCGGCGATACCACCCGCGCCACCGCACCTGCGTCCGCCGCACCCGCCGGCTCGCGCCTGCCCCACGGCCTGCGCGGCCTTGCGCCGCTGCTCGCACTGCTGGCGCTGACCGTGCTGGTGGGCCTGGCCGGCTCGCTCGGCTACCGCTACAGCTACGACACCGCGCTGGCGCGCCAGGCCGAACGCGGCCAGGTGCAGTTGCGGCTGTACACGCAGGCACTGGAAAGCGAGCTGGCCCACTACGACTACGTGCCCGGCCTGCTGTCGCTGGACGAGCGCATCGCCGCGCTGCTGCTGCGCCCGGACGACGCCGCCCGCGCGGCACGCGCCAATGACTACCTGAGCGCCCTCAATACCCGCGCCGGCACGCGCGTGATCTATGTGCTGGATGCGCACGGCAAGGTGCTGGCCAGCAGCAACTGGCAGCGCCCGGACAGCTACCTGGGCGAAGCGCTGAGTTTCCGCCCGTACTTCCAGTCAGCCATGGACGGCCAGCTGGGCCGCTTCTACGGCGTGGGCACCACCCGCAGCGAATCGGGCTACTACCTGTCGGCCCCGCTGGGCGAGCGCGACAACCCGGTCGGCGTGGCGGTGGTCAAGATCGGCCTGGAGCCACTGGAGAACCGCTGGCAGGGTGCCGACAGCCAGATGCTGCTGACCGACGAGAACGGCGTGGTGATCCTGGCCTCGGACCCGTCGTGGAAGCTGGCCGCGCTGCGCCCCCTGTCACCCGAGGCGCGCGAGCGGCTCACGCGCAGCCTGCAGTACAACCGCGCCCCGCTGCCGCAACTGCCGCTGACCCTGGTGCGCAAGCTGAACAACGGCAACGGCGGCAGCAGCGACGAACTGGTGCGCCTGCACCGCGGCCCGCCGATGCTGGCGCAGCATGCCGCGCTGCCCGGCACCGACTGGCAGCTCACGCTGCTGACCAATACCTCGCAGGCGCGCGTGGCCGCGCTCAACACGGCGGCGCTGGCCGGCGTGCTGAGCGCCTTCGTGCTGCTGCTGGGGGCGGCGTGGAACGTGCGCCGGCGCATCGTCAACGAGCGCCTGGCGGCGCGCGCCGCGCTGGAGGCGGCCAACAGCGAGCTGGAGCGCAAGGTGGCCGATCGCACCGCCGACCTGTCCACCTCCAACCAGCGCCTGCAGGCCGAGGTAGCCGAACGCATCCGTGCCGAGACCGTGCTGCGCCAGGCCCAGGACGGGCTGCTGCAGGCAGGCAAGCTGGCCGCCGTAGGCCAGATGTCGACCGGCATCGCGCATGAACTGAACCAGCCGCTGGCGGCGCTGCGCACCATCTCCGGCAACACCGGCAAGTTCCTCGAGCGCGGCGACTACGCCACCGTGCGCACCAACCTCGACACCATCATCGGGCTGGTCGAGCGCATGGGCCGCATCACCGGCGCGCTCAAGTCGTTTGCACGCAAGTCCGGCAACGGCCGCCGCCAGGCCAGGCTGGCCGAAGCGGTGGACAACGCGCTGTTCCTGCTGCAGACACGCGTGGACGCGGTCCAGCCCGCGCTCCAGCGCGATATCGATCCGACGCTGGCGGTGGTGTGCGATCCCAACCGCCTGGAACAGGTGCTGGTGAACCTGCTCGGCAACGCGCTCGATGCCGTCGCCGGCCAGTCCGCGCCGCGCATTGCGCTGCACGCGCACGTGGCGGGCGCCATGGTCCACCTGACCGTGCGCGACAACGGCGCCGGCTTGTCCGAGGAAGCCTTCGCACGGCTGTTCGAGCCATTCTTCACCACCAAGCCCGCCGGGCAAGGCCTGGGGCTCGGCCTCACGCTGTCGGCCGGCATCCTCAATGAAAACGGCGGCAGCCTGTCCGCCGCCAACCACCCGGACGGCGGCGCCTGCTTCACGCTGGTGCTGCCGCTGGCACGGCACGACGCCAACCCACAGGATGCAAAGCATGCCGGCTGACCTGACCGTACTGATCGTCGAGGACGATGCCGATGTGCGCCTGGGCTGCGAGCAGGCGCTGCGCCTGGAGGGCATCGCCACGCGCGGCGTGGGCAGCGCTGAGGCCGCGCTGCGCGAGGCCGGACCGGGCTATGCGGGCGTGGTCGTCAGCGACATTCGCCTGCCGGGCCAGGACGGCATGGCGCTGCTCGCGCAACTGCGCGAGCGCGACCCGGCCCTGCCGGTGATCATGATCACCGGCCACGGCGACGTGGGGCTGGCGGTGCAGGCGATGAAGCAAGGCGCCTACGACTTCCTGGAAAAGCCGTTCTCGCCCGAGCAACTGGTAGACGCCACGCGCCGCGCGCTGGAGCAGCGCCGGCTGGCGCTGGAAGTGTCAGAACTGCGAGAACGGCTGGCGGGACGCCAGAAGCTGGAAGCCCACCTGATCGGCCATTCGCCCACGGTCGAGCGGCTGCGCCGCCTGATCGCCGACCTGGCCGGCACCGACGCCAATGTGCTGATCCACGGCGAGACCGGCACCGGCAAGGAGCTGGTGGCGCGCTGCCTGCATGAGGCCAGCCAGCGCCACGCGCGCAACTTTGTTGCCATCAACTGCGGGGGCCTGCCAGAGCAGTTGTTCGAGAGCGAGATCTTCGGCCATGAAGCCGGCTCGTTCACCGGTGCCGCGCGCCGCCGCATCGGCAAGATCGAGCACGCCGAAGGCGGCACGCTGTTTCTCGACGAGATCGAGAGCATGCCGATGCCGCTGCAGATCAAGCTGCTGCGGGTGCTGCAGGAACGCGTGGTGGAACGGCTTGGCTCCAACCTGCCGGTGCCGGTCAACACGCGCGTGGTGGCCGCCACCAAGGCCGACCTGCGCGCGCTCTCCGATGCCGGCCAGTTCCGCGCTGACCTGTACTACCGCCTGAACGTGATCACGCTGGAGCTGCCGCCGCTGCGCGAGCGGCGCGAAGACGTGCCGGCATTGTTCGAACATTTCGTCGCGCAGGCCGCGTTGCGCTTCAGCCGCGAGGCTGTTCCCGCCACCCCGGCCGAGCTGGCCGCGCTGGTAGCCTACCCATGGCCCGGCAATGTGCGCGAGCTGCGCAACCTGGCCGAGCGCCACGTGCTGGGGCTGGGCTGCATCCCCGGCCACGGCACCACCGCGCCAGAAGCCCTGCCGCTGGCGCAGGCAGTCGAGCAATTCGAGCGCGCACTGATTGCCGATGCCATGCGCCGCCACGACGGCAACCTGAGCCGCGCCAGCGAAGCCCTGGGCGTGGCCAAGACCACGCTGTTCGACAAGGTGCGCAAGCACGGGCTGTGAAGTGCCGCGGTGAAGCGCGGACCGTGAACCGAGGGCAGCAGCGCGGGCCATGCCACGCGATCTGTCACGTCACGACAGGACTCTGAAGCGGCCGCTGTATTCAGCGGATGCTTCAGACGCTGTGTCCAGCCATGGGGAACCACCCCTGCAAATCCATGTCTGCGTTACTGTCGTGTCTGCCTGCAAGCACCAATGTGCGTTAAACAACCAATACGCGATGGAATTATGTTTTTTCTTACAGATCGATTGGCGTTTGCGGCATATTATTGGCTTCCAGCAGATCAGAGTCCCAGACATTCAATATGTCCAGAAAGTCGCTGATCGACTGGAAATGAAAGAAATAACAAATTTATAACGAAAGCCGTCCGGCCGGCGGGGGAGCGGGCCAGGACACAGGGTCAGTCAACCATTGGCAGTGACTACCGCGCGGCGCTTGTGCCTGGCGCCGCGGGCGCCGTCCCGGCGCGGCTGCCTTCAGGACCACGGGTGATGGGATGAAACTGGATCCGGCACTGGCTGAAAAGCCTTATTACAGCACGCGTACAGCGGCAAAACTGCTTAACGTCTCTCTGGGCACCGTCCAGAAGATGGTCGAACGCGGCGAACTTGGCGCCTGGAAGACCAACGGCGGCCATCGGCGCATCCACAAGGAAACCGTGCACCGCCTGCTGGCGACGCGCATCGGGCCGGAATCGGCGTCGCCGCACGGCCTGGACCTGGTGGTGTTCCACCCCAACCACCAGGAAGCACAGCGCATCCACGCCCAGCTTGCCAAGTGGGGGCTGCCGCTCAAGAGCGTGGTGGTCGACGATGTGCTGGATACCGTCATCACCTCGGTCAGCGAGCATCCGCGCGTGGTGCTGTACTACGTCGACGAACTGAACGACGCCGAGTCGGCCATCATCGAGAAGCTGCAGAATTTCTTTGCCAGCCAGCACGTGATCTTTGCCGTGATCACCAACCGCCAGGCCTATGAAGGCGTGGCCGATGCCCTGCAGCACTGGGGCATCATGGTGTTCCTGAAGACGCCGTCGCTGGAAGAGGTCAAGGGCTTCCTGCGCGCCCAGCTGATGATGGGCCGCACCGCCTGAGCACGGCTGCATACCGGGGCCATGCCGGCCCCGGTATCGCCTGCGGCCTCAGGCCACTGCCGCCTGCCGGGGCGTTGCCAGCCCGGCTTCGTCGCCGTCGGCCTGCGCCATCATCCACCCGTACAGGTTGCGCGGATCCGGCGGCATCGCCACCAGTTCAACCGCCCTGCCCGCCCGGTGCGCCTGCGCTGCGGCGTAGAGCCAGCGCAGCGCGGCGTAGTCTTCCAGTGCAAACCCAACCGAATCGAATACGGTCACCTCGTCCGCCGCCGCGCGGCCGGGCGCGTGACCGGCCAGCACCTGCCACAGCTCGGTCACCGGCGCGTCGGCGGGCAACTGCTGGATCTCGCCTTCGATGCGCGTCTGGGCTTCGTACTCCACCACGATGCGCGCGCGGCGCAGGATATCTGGATGCAGTTCAGTCTTGCCGGGGCAGTCGCCGCCTACCGCATTAAGGTGCATGCCAGGCCGCACCATTTCCGGCGTGAGGATGGTGGCGCGAGTCTTGTCGGCGGTGACCGTTGAGACAATGTCCGCCCCGGCCAGGGCGGCCTCGATCGATCCTGCGCGGCGGATCGAAAGACCGGGTACGCCAGCAAGGTTGCGCATCAGCCGGGTGGTGGCGGCCGGATCGATGTCATAGGCGGCGATCTCGCGCACGCCCAGCATCGCCTGAAAGGCCAGCACCTGGAACTCGGCCTGCGCGCCGTTGCCGATCAGCGCCATGGTCGCCGCACCGGGCCGCGCCATGGCGCGTGCCGCCAGCGCCGAGGTGGCCGCGGTGCGCAGCGCGGTGGCCAGCGTCAGGTCGGCCAGCATCAGCGGGAAGCCGGTTTCCACTTCGGCCAGCAAGCCGCAGGCCATCACCGTCGGCATGCCGTGCAGCGCATTGCGCGGATGGCCGTTCACATACTTGAATGCATACTGGACGCCGTCGCTGACCGGCATCAGCTCGATCACGCCACGCGCGGAATGGCTGGCCAGCCGCGCGGACTTGTCGAAATCGTGCCAGCGCAGGAAGGCCTGCCGGACCTGCCCGGCCAAGTCTACGATAGCGACCTGCGGGCCGATGGCGGCCACCAGCCGGGCCACGTCACTGGCGTCCAGGAACAGGGATAGGGATAGGGCGGTGCTTTTCATGACCGTCTCCTTTGTGTCGGTGCGGTGCCTGCGCTCAGGCCGCCGCAGCGGCGATGCCCGGCCCGCTGCGGCGATCCAGGCGCAGCGTCATGCAGTAGGCGCCGCCGCCGGACAGCATGAAGGGCGACAGGTCGACCTCATGCAGTTGGTAGCCGCGCCGGCCCAGCTCCGTGCGCAGGTGCGGCGTGGTGCGGGTCATCACCACCTGGTCGTCGAGGTTGACGGCATTGACGCTGAAGTGGCGCAGGTCGTCGGCGCTGGCCTCGATACGCAGCCGCGCCGGCACGCGCGCGCGCAGCTCGCGCAGCGCCGCTTCGCTAAAGGCGGGCGGGTAATACAGCACCTCGCCGCCGGATAGCGGGCAGAAGCAGACATCGAGGTGGTAGCTCTGCTCGGTGGCCAACTCCAGTGCCACCACGTCCTTGCCGAAGTAGTCCGACACCGCCACGGCCGCCTCATGCGACGAGCGCGGACCAAATCCGGCCCAGAAGTGGCCGCGGCCCGCATCCCAGATGCAGTCGCCCGCGCCTTCCTGGAAGCAGCCCTCGGGCAGCAGCGCGACTTCGTCGAGCAGGCCGCGCTCGCGCAGCGTGCCGAAGATGTCGGCGAACGGCGCCTCTTCACCACGGCGTTGCGGGTAGCGGAAGCGCGCCAGCAGCGCACGTCCATCGAGCACCACTGCGGCGTTGGCCGGGAACACCATGTCGGGCAGCCCCGGCGCGCCGGGGGCCACCTCCACCGCAAAGCCGGCCCGGCCCAGCGCCTCGCGCAGCGCGTCGAAAGACTGCATGGCGCTGCGGTGCATGCCGCGCGGGTCGCGCGCCCAGGCAGCCGGATCCATCCACGGATTGATGCTGTACGACACGTCGTAGAAGGTCGGCTCGACCAGCAGGATCGTGGGGGTGTGGGTCACGGGGGCTCCTTTTTTAATGGCAGGCGTTGGGAAAGCAATCGGTTGATTGAATTCTCGGGCAAGCTGGTGTTAACTAATAGCCAGCAACTTGCGCAATTTGCGCGAGCCATTTATCAAAATGCCAGCCTATGCTGGCGCTTTGCAAAGGCCTTTTGCCCACCCCATGGATGCCACCGATCACCAGCTGATTTCCCTCCTGCGCGACAACGCGCGCATGCCGGTCACGGCGCTGGCGCAGGCGCTGCGCGTGTCGCGCGCGACTGTGCAGAACCGCATCGACAAGCTGGAACAGGAAGGCGTGATCGTTGGCTACACGGTGCGCCTGCGGCCCGAGGCCGAAGCGCACCGCATCCGCGCCTGGATGACGATTGCCGTGGAAGGCAACAAGGCCCGCGCCGTGCTGCAGGCGCTGCGCGGCGAACCCAATGTGCAGGCGCTGCACACCACCAATGGCCGCTGGGACATCATTGCCGAGCTGCGCGCCGATACGCTGGAAGCGTTCGACCGCACGCTGGACCGGATCCGGCTGATCGACGGCATCAGCGCCACCGAGACCAGCATCCTGCTGTCGACCTACAAATAGGAATCCGTTCAGGCTGCGGCGCGGCCGCGCAGGCGCTCGCGCCGCGATTCCTCGTGGAACACGCTGCCGCTGGGACGCAGCAGGTCGCGCAGCGACAGGATGCCGGCCAGGCGCATGGTCTCGGCGCTTTCCACCACCGGCAGGCGCGCCACGCTCAGCGCGGCCATGCGGCCCGCGGCGGCGCGTGCGGTCTGGCCAGGCAACAGCACATGCGCCGGCGCATTCAACAGGTCGCGGCAACGCATGCCGGGCGGGATCTCACCAGCGGTCAGGCCCCGGATCGCAGCGCGCTCCAGCATGCCCAGCACGCGCCCTTCGGCTACCACCGGGTAGGCGCGATGGGCCGCATGCTCGCCAAAGTAGCGCACCATCGCCTCGGCCACCGGCAGCTCGGCGTCGATGGCAACCACCTCGCGTGTCATCAGCTCGTCCACATGGGCGCGCTCGAGCGGATCCACACCGTATTCGCGATAGATATGCAGGCCGCGCCGGGCGATCTTCTCGGTCATGATCGAACGCTTCATGGTCAGCACCGAAAAGCCGTAGGCCACCGCCGTGGTCAGCAGCAACGGCAGCAGCGCCTGCGTGTCGTGCGTGAGCCCGAAGGCGAATACGATCGCCGTCAGCGGCGCACCCAGCACGCTGCCCAGTACGCCGGCCATGCACACCAGCGCCCACAACTGCGGCGAGCCGCCCGGCAGCCACGGCGCCAGCACCACGCCCAGGCCCGCGCCCAGCATCAGCAGCGGCGCCAGCACGCCGCCCGAGGTGCCCGAACCCAGCGCCGCAATCCAGATCACGGCCTTGACCGCCAGCAGTGCCAGCGCAATCTCGATGGCGATGCGGTTGTTCAGCAGGTCGCCGATCACGTCATAGCCCACCCCCAGCGCGCGCGGCTCAAAGTAGCCGCCGATGCCGACCACCAGCCCGCCCAGCGCCGGCCACCACATCCAGTGCAGCGGCAGGCGCGAGAACGTGTCTTCGGTGCGGTACAGCGCCAGCGTCAGCCCTGCCCCCAGCACGCCGCAGAGCAGACCGGCCAGCACGCAGGACAGCAGCGCCGGCGTGCCCGCCGCGGCCGTCTGCAGCGGAAACAGCGGACCGGCCTCGAAGAACAGCGGCCGCAGGAACCCCGCCACCGCGCAGGCCAGCGCTACCGGCAGCAGGCTGCGCGGGCGCAGCTCGAACAGCAGCAGCTCGACCGCCAGCAGCACCGCCGCCACCGGCGTGCCGAAGATCGCGGTCATGCCCGCGCACGCGCCCGCCACCAGCAGCGCCTTGCGCTCGCCCGCGGTCAGGTGCAGGTACTGCGCCAGCAGCGACGCCAGCGAGCCGCCGGTCATGATGATCGGCCCCTCGGCGCCAAACGGCCCGCCGCTGCCGATCACGATGCCCGACGACAGCGGCTTGAGCACCGCCACTCGCGGCGACATCTTGCTCTTGCCGAACAGCACCGCCTCGATCGCCTCGGGAATGCCATGGCCACGGATCTTGTCGCTGCCGTAGCGCGCCATCAATCCGACGATCAGCCCCCCGATGACCGGCATCGCGATCACCCACGCACCCAATGCATGATTGGCAGGCGAGCGCTCGGCCAGCGACAGTGTCTGGTAGAAAAACAGGTTGGTGAAGAAACGGATCAGGTTCACCAGCACATCCGCCGCCACGGTGCTGAGCGCACCGATGCCCAGCGCGATCACGGACAGCATCAGCAGGCGACGATTGACGGCATAGTCGCGTTTCTCGACCGGCAAAACAGACGACATTGGGGGCTCCTTGCTCTTATGCGCTCTTGTGCGGTGCGCCATGCCCCACGATTGGGATGCACCGCACCAAAGGCGGCCAAATATATCACCCCGTGATATATTACGCGCACCATTCCAAAGCGCCCCCGTCACAAGAATGCCAACCGCCCCCGCCGTCTCCGCCCTGGCGCAGAATGCCCGTGCATGGCTGCGCACATTCGTTCCGCTGCCCGTCCCCGCCAGCCGCAAGGAGCGCTTCAAAAGCTGCCTGGGCGCCCTGCTGGGCCTGATCTGCACTGAATGGATCAGCCACCAGACCCTGGGCGGCTTCAATCCCTGGTTTGTCGCGCCGATGGGTGCCTCCGCGGTGCTGCTGTTCGCCGTGCCGTCATCGCCGCTGGCACAGCCCTGGTCGATCATTGGCGGCAACCTGATTGCCGCGGTGATCGGCGTGGCGTGCGCGCGCTGGATCCCGGACCCTGGCCTGGCCGCAGCGGTCGCCGTGGCAATCGCCATCGCCCTGATGTTCCAGTTCCACTGCGTGCACCCGCCCAGCGGCGCCGTGGCCATCACCGCCGTATTCGGCGGGCCGGCGGTCAGTGCGCTGGGCTTCGGCTTTGTTGCGGTGCCGGTGCTGTTTAATTCGATGCTGCTGCTGATGATGGCGCTTGCCTTCAACAACCTGTCGCGGCGGCGCTACCCGCACCGCCCGCCCGAGCCTGCCATGCAGCATGGGACCAAGGACGTGCCGCCATCCCAGCGCGTGGGCGTTACCCGCGCCGACCTCGATGCTGCGCTGAAGGTGCGCGGCGAATTCCTGGATATCGAAGAAGACGACCTCGAACAGATCCTGGTGGCCGCGCAGTTGCGCGCCTACCGGCGCCACTTCGGCAACGTGCTGTGCGGCGAGATCATGTCGCGCGACGTGATCATGGTGACCCCGGACCAGCCTGCGCATGAGGCCGGGCACCTGCTGGCGCGGCACCGCATCAAGGCCCTGCCGGTGGTGGACGCCACCCGGCGGCTGGTGGGGATCGTTACCCAGAGCGACTTTTTCGCGGCGCAGCGTGATACCGGTGCGCGCCGGCTGGCTGGTACCGTGCGCAACCTGATGACACGGGCGGTAGTGACAGCCCGTGCCGACCAGCCGATGGTGGAACTGGCACAGGCCTTTTCCGACGGCGGGTTGCACCACGCGCCGGTGATCGATGATCAGCGGCGCGTGGTGGGGATGGTGACGCAGTCTGATCTTGTTGCTGCACTGCTCAAGAGTGGGGTGATGGCGGTGCCGGATTGATGGCATTCCACGGACATCGCATCAACGCCTTCGGCTGCCGCGCAAGCACCCAATGACCGCCAGCGCACTTTGAGCCTGCGCAGCAGCCGTAGGCGTTCCCGCGATGCCGTTTGCAGCAGGCGGCCTATGCCCTGCATGGGGATCGTTCAATAGTGGGTTAACGCAGGCACTGCCCCACACTCACATGGCGTAGCAGGGTCGAACGGGCACTCACGCCCAAACGGCAAGCACCACGCTCGAACCACCAGCGCCGTGGAATTGATTGCCAGCCGCATAGGCGACGCGTTTTTTGGTTACTTTTTGTCGCTCGGACAAGAAGTGACTCCCGGCTACGCCGGCGAACCAGCCCACGCCCACCAAGCGCCACATACCGCCCCCTGTCGAAAAGCCAAACACCCCACCCGCTATCCACCTTCACAAACCTATGGCACTGTGCCCCCATCATGGGGAACACGCCGCACCCAGCGGCCCACCGCCATAGTGACGACTAACCCACCTTCCCCCTTCCGCATCGCCCCACCCAACGTAAGCTATATTTACGCCGTTCCCGTCACACCGGCGGGTCCAAGGGAGAGCCATCCATGAGTTCAGGCCAGTTAATTGAGAAAATCGCAGCCGTCTTCGCGCTGATCGTGCTGATCGGCGGCTCACTGCTGGTGCTGGCGCCGTTCACCACCGCGCTGCTGTGGGGCGCGATCCTGGCCTTCAGCTCGTGGTACCCCTACACGGTACTGTCGCGCTGGCTGGGCAACCGGCGCAGCCTGGCGGCGCTGATCTGCGTGCTGCTCGCCACCGTGGTGGTGCTGGGTCCGTTCGTCTACGCCGGCGCCAGCTTCTCGGCGCACCTGGACGAGCTGTCCGCGCTGGTCGACCGCTATATGGAACACGGCATCCCGCAGTTACCCGCCTGGCTGAGCAGCCTGCCCTATGTCGGCTCCTACCTGCAGAATTCCTGGAACAGCGTCATCAATGCCGATTCCGAGATGGTCGCCAACCTGCGCAAGCTGATCGCCCCGGTTGGCCACGTGGTGCTGGGCGCCGGGCTGTCGATCGGCGCCGGGCTGGGCCAGCTGGCGCTGTCCATCATCCTGGCGTTCTTCTTCTACACCGGCGGCGAGTTCGCCATTGCCTGGCTGCGCGCGGGCATGCACCGCATCGCCGGCGAGCGCGCCGACCACCTGCTGGAGCTGGCCGGCAGCACCGTCAAGGGCGTGGTCTACGGCGTGCTGGGCACGGCCTTCATCCAGGCGGTGCTGGCCGGCGTCGGCCTGTGGATTGCGGGCGTGCCGGGCGCGGCCATCCTGGGCTTCGTGACCTTCTTCCTGTCGGTGATCCCGGTCGGCCCGCCGCTGGTGTGGCTGCCGGCCGCGCTGTGGCTGTACCACACCGGCGCCACCGGCTGGGCCGTCTTCCTGGTGATATGGGGCGTGGGCGTGGTCAGCATGGCTGACAACATCGTCAAGCCGCTGCTGATCAGCAAGGGCACCGGCATGCCGCTGATCTGGATCATGCTGGGGGTACTCGGCGGCGCGCTGGCGTTCGGCTTCCTGGGCGTGTTCATCGGCCCGACGCTGCTGGCCGTCGCCTATGCGCTGCTGCGCGACTGGACCATCGGCTCGCAGGCAGAGCTAAAGCAGGACCTGAAGCAGGGCGAGGCAGTGGCGGCCCCGCCGCCGGCGCCGGCCGTGGTCGACAACCCCGACGTCCCGCCGGCCACGACCGGCAAGCACCCCGGCTGATGGCAGGACACGACGCGCCCGGCGCGCCCGCCACCCCCGACCTGTCGCCGGCCATGCTGCACCGGCTGGTGGCGTGCGAATACTGTGACGCGGTCTACGAACGCACGCCGATCTCGCCCGGCGAGCGCGCGCTGTGCCTGCGCTGCGGCGGCGAGCTCTACCGCGAAAGCCGCCGCCAGTATCAACGGCTGCTGCCGCTGGTGATCACCGCGCTGATCCTGTTCCTGGTCTCCAACGCCTACCCGATCGTCGAGATGGACCTGCAGGGGGTCCGCACCCAGACCACGCTGCTGGGCGCCGTGCAGGCCCTGTACACCGACAAGATGGGGCTGGTGGCGGCACTGGTGTTCGCCACCACCATCCTGTTCCCGCTGGCTGAAATGCTGATGATGGCCTACCTGCTGGTGCCGATGGCGCAGCACCGCATGCCCGCAGGCTTCGACCGCATCGTGCGCGGCATCCGCCAGACCCGGCCCTGGGGCATGATCGAAGTCTTCATGATCGGCGTGCTGGTGACACTGGTGAAGCTGTCCAGCATGGCGCGCGTGCTGCCCGGCGTCGCGCTGTGGTCGTTCGCTGCGCTGGTGATCGTGCTGGCGGCGATGCTGTCGTTCGATCCGCGCGACCTGTGGCGCCATCTGGAAACACCCGATGACAATGCCACGGCCGCGGGCGAGGAAGGCCGATGACAGACCAGACGCAACGGCCGACGCAGCGTCCCCGCCAGCCGGGCGGCCGCCTGGCCCGCCCGCGCCAGCTGGCGCGCGAGGTGGTGGCCGAACTCACCGACGACGACGAGCGCAACCCGCTGCCGCAGGTCCCGACCGCCAGCCGGCTGGGCCTGCTGTCGTGCCACGCCTGTGACCTGGTCAGCCCGCGCACACTGGAGGGCGAGCCCTGCCCGCGCTGCGGCGCCACCCTGCACCATCGCAAGCCCGACAGCCTGGCGCGTACCTGGGCCTTCCTGCTCGCCGCCTTTATCCTCTATATTCCGGCCAATGTGCTGCCGGTGATGGTGACTCAGTCCATCCTCGGCACGCAGCAGGACACCATCCTGTCCGGCGTGATCTACCTGTGGCTGTCCGGCTCGCACATGCTCGCCGGGCTGGTGCTGATCGCCAGCATCATCGTGCCGCTGCTGAAGATGGTGATCCTCACCTTCCTGCTGCTGTCCGTGCATTTCCGCTCGACCTGGCGGATCCGGCAGCAGACCCGGCTGTACGGGCTGGTAGAGGTGATCGGCCGCTGGTCGATGCTCGATATTTTCGTGGTGGCGCTGCTGGCCTCGCTGGTGCGGGCCGGGGCGCTGGCCACCATCATCCCCGGCGGCGGCGCCATGGCCTTCGGCGCGGTCGTGGTCATGACCATGCTGGCCTCGCTCAGCTTCGATCCGCGCCTGCTGTGGGATTCGCTGGAAGACGACAATGCCCGACACTGACAACCAAGCCACCACGCCGGCGGGTTCGCCCCCGCCGGCACCGCCGGGCCTGCCGCGGCCCGAACGCCGGCGCCGCGCGCGCTGGCTGCCCTCGCTGGTGTGGCTAATCCCGATCGTGGCCGCGGTGGTCGGCATCTCGCTGCTGGTGCATACGCTGACCTCGCGCGGGCCGGAGATCACCGTCACCTTCCGCACCGCCGAAGGCCTGACGCCCGGCAAGACCGCGGTGCGCTACAAGGACGTCGACATCGGGCTGGTCAAGTCGGTGCGGCTGGCGCGCGACCGCTCGCACGTGGTGGCGTCGATTGACCTGACCAAGGACGCCGAGAACTTCGCCGTGGCCGACACCCGCTTCTGGGTGGTGCGCCCGCGCTTTGCGGCCAGTGGCGTGTCCGGGCTGGAGACGCTGCTGTCGGGCGCCTATATCGGCGTGGACGCGGGCAAGTCGCAGGAATCCGCGCGCGACTTCAAGGGGCTGGAAGTGCCGCCGGCGGTCACCACCGATGCCTCCGGCAAGCAGTTCGTGCTGCGCGCCTCGGAGCTGGGCTCGCTCGATATCGGTTCGCCGGTCTACTACCGGCGCGTGCTGGTGGGCCAGGTGGTGGCTTACCAGCTTGATCCCAACGGGCGCGACCTCACGCTGCGCGTGTTCGTCAACAAACCCTATGACAAGCTGGTCACCGCCGACACGCGCTTCTGGCATGCCAGCGGCGTCGACCTGAAGCTCGATGCCGGCGGGCTCAAGCTGTCGACGCAGTCGCTGGTGACGGTGCTGCTGGGCGGCGTCGCCTTCCAGGCGCCGGACCACACCACCGTCACCGACGCCGCGGCCGAGAACACGCAGTTCCTACTGGCCAACGACCAGGCCGAGGCGATGAAGGAGCCGGAAGAACTGGCGCCCACGCTGGCGGTGCTCAATTTCGACCAGTCCGTGCGCGGGCTGTCGCCGGGTGCACCGGTGGACTTCCGCGGCGTGATCGTGGGCCAGGTGCGTTCGATCGGCATCGAATACCAGCGCGACAAGAAGGCGTTCCGCATGCCCGTGGTGGTGGAGCTGTACCCGTCGCGCATGGGCTTCCGCGAACGCGATGTCGAAGACCGCGAGCGCGCGCGCAAGATCATCCAGGGGCTGCTGCAGCGTGGCATGCGCGCGCAACTGCGCACCGGCAACCTGCTCACCGGCCAGCTCTACGTGGCGCTCGACTTCTTCCCGAAGGCGCCGCCGGCCAAGGTCGACCTGGACGCGCCGATTCCTGAGTTCGCCACTACCCCAGGCACCTTCGATCAGATACAGGCGCAGGTCGGCGACATCGTCAACCGCATCGACAAGGTGCCGTTCGATCAGATCGGCCAGGACCTGCGCAGCACGGTGGCCAGCCTGAACAAGACGCTGGCAACGGCCGACAAGCTGGTGCAGCAGCTCAACGGCGACGTTGCACCACAGGTGCTGGCCGCGCTGCAGGACGCGCGCAAGACGCTGACCGCGGCCAACGGCACGCTGGCCTCGGACGCGCCGCTGCAGCAGGACACGCGCCGCATGCTGCAGGAGCTGACGCGCACCGCCACGTCGCTGCGCACGCTGACCGATTACCTCGAACGCCACCCTGAAGCGCTGCTGCGCGGCAAGCCGGAGCAAGAATGATGAAGCGCCTTACTCTCACCAGCCTCCTCGCCGGCGCGCTGGTCGCGGCCGTGCTGGCCGGGTGCGCCTCGCCCGAGCCGCGCTACTACACGCTGGCGCAGGGCGCGGTCGCGCCGCTGCCGGCCACGACGACGCCGGCATCGACCAACACGCTATGGCTGGAAGTCGCGCCGGTGCGCGTGCCGGAGCGGCTCAACCGCCCGCAACTGGTGGTGCGCGATGGCGGCGAGGCCGGCCTGCGCCTGCTGGACCTGGCGCGCTGGTCCGCGCCGCTGCCCGACGAGCTGCGCGACGCGCTGTCGCAACGCCTGCAGGCCACGCTGGGCGCGGTCGACACCTATCAGCAGGGGATGTCGGACGTGCAGCCGCTGTACCGGATCACCACGGAAGTGCTGCGCCTGGATGCCGACGTGGGCCAGCGTGCCGGCGCCACCATCAACTGGACCGTGCGGCGGCTGCCGGACGGCAAGGTGGTCAGCGGCCGCACCCAGGCAGAGCTGCCGGCGCCCGGCGCGGTCGATGGCGTCGTGGCGGCGTACCGCGAGATCGTCGCCAGCACGGCGGCCGATATCGCGGCCGGGGTGCAGTCGCTGCGGCCTTAGTCGTCGCCCCACGCCGCGGTGTCGCGCTCGCGGCGCGCGGCGGCTTCAGCGGCCCGCCGGTGAATCGCCTCGGCCATCGCCGCCAGGCACTCGGCCGCACCACCGTGCACCAGCTTCGCCGCACACGCCAGCATCAGGTTCTTGCCCAGCCCGAAATTCTCCACCACGAAGCCGCGCGCATCCAGCGGCGTGCCATCCTCGTCGGTGGCCACGGTGACGCGCGCGCGCAGCGTTCCCGCGTCCGCGCTGTAGGCCCAGACCGGCTTCTGCAGCGCCACCGCAAAGCCCACCTCGAACGCCGTGCCGGAATCCGGCTCGCCCGGTCCGCGGAAATCGTCAAGGTTGGCCATCACCATGTCGGCGCGCCGCAGCAGCGCGAGATTGGCGTCATAGATCCAGCGCGCGGTGTCGGCACCCGACAGGCCTTCGGGCGCGGATTTGTCGAGTGGATACAAGCCACTGAAGCCATGCGCTGCGCATAGCGCCTTGAGGTGCTCGCCCCAGGCGCGCGCATCCTTGCGAAAGACGTCGAAGCCAGCCAGGTAGATGGTTTTCATGGCACGTGAAGTAGGGCAACAGGGATCAGGATCGCAGCATAACCCGCCGCCCGCGGGCGCGATACCACCGGCCTGCACGAACATCGCACAACTTGCGCGCGCACGCTTTGCCTGCTCCCTGCGCATAGGAGGCCCTTGCGCTACCATTGCCCGTCCCCTCCTTGCATCCCGCATCCCATGCCTGCTCCCCAGATCCTCCAGGTCGGCCCGCTCGCGCCGCAGACCAACGCCACCCTGCAGCAACAATACGGCGCCGCCGCGCTGTGGCAGCAGGCCGATCCGATCGCGTGGGCGCGCAGCGAGGGCCAGCAGGTGCGCGTGGTGGTGACCTCGGCGCGCCACGGCTGCAGCGTGGCGCTGATCGATGCGCTGCCGCGCCTGGAAGCCATCGTCAGCTTCGGCGTCGGCTATGACGCGATCGCGCTGGACGCGGCCCGCGCGCGCGGCATCCAGGTCAGCAACACGCCCGACGTGCTCAACGACTGTGTTGCCGACCTGGCCTTCGGGCTGCTGCTGGATGCGGCGCGTGGCATCGCCCATGGCGACCGCTTCGTGCGCGCCGGGCGCTGGCCGCAGGGCGGCTTCCCGCTGACCACGCGCGTGTCGGGCAAGAAGCTCGGCATCCTGGGGCTGGGCCGCATCGGCGAGATCGTCGCGCGCCGCGCGCAGGGCTTCGACATGGAGATCGCGTACAACAACCGCCGCCTGCGCGAGGGCGCGCCGTGGCGCTTCGAGCCTGACTCTGAAGGCGCTGGCGACGTGGGCCGACTTCCTGGTGGTGGCCACCGTCGGCGGGCCGTCGACGGCCGGGCCGGGCTGGTATCGCGCGAGTTGACATCCTCCCCGTCCTCAGCCTTTGGCTGCCGCCTTACGGCGGAAAGGACGAGGATTCCTACGGCGCTACGTGATGCTCTACGTAGTCACTTCGGTGGGTTCCTGCTTCGTAGAGCGGCTTGACTACGCCGACTCTCCACAGGCTGCAACGCGGTGCCCCCGCGCCAAAATGTTGATCGCGCCGACCACGTCGGCGTGATTCGCATAGCCGCATGCCACACAGGCGAAGCTCGCCTGGCTCTGCCGGTTCTCGGCAGATACATGCCCGCAGCAAGGGCACGTGCGACTGGTGTGCTGTGGTGGCACAGCTATTAGCCAGCCGCCATTCCACGCTAGCTTGTATTCCAGTTGACGCCCGAACTCGTACCAACCCTGATCGAGGATGGCCTTGTTCAGGCCGGACTTGGCCCTGACGTTCTTGCCCGGTTGCCCGCTTGAACCGGCCGCTGACTTGGACATGTTCCGTACCTTCAGGTCCTCGATACACACCATCGCTTGATTTTCGCTGATCGTGGTCGTGGCTTTGTGCAGGTAGTCGAGGCGGGCGTTACCGATGCGTGCGTGGATACGCTGGATTCGGGCCTTGGACTTCTTCCAGTTGTTGCTGAATTTCGTCTTGCGGCTCATCGCCCGCTGCGCACGGCGCAGTCTGGCTTCGTGCTTCCTAAAGCTGTTGAGCGGCGCGAGGAAAGTGCCATCGCTCATGGTGGCAAAGCGAGCGATGCCCATGTCGATGCCGATGGCGCTGGTGGCTTTCGGCACAGGTCGCTCGACCTTCCGCTCAGTCTGGATCGAAACAAACCACTTGCCGCCCGACAGGCTGACGCAGGCATTGCGTACCTCACCGAGTACGTCGCGGCTGTTCCTGTATCGCAGCCAGCCCAGCTTGGGCAAAAAGATACGCGAGTTGGTCTGATCAAGCTTGATTTGCTTCTGGTCGGGATAGCGGAAACTGTCGCCCAGACCCTTCTTCTTGAAACGCGGGAAGTCGGCCCGTTTTGCGAAGAAATTTGTGTAGGCCCGCTCCAAGTCCTTGAGCGTCTGTTGAAGAGGATGGACTGGTGCATCGGCCAGCCATGCTGTTTCCGTGCTGTTGCGCCACTCCGTGAGTTGCTTACACAGACCGGCATAGCTGAGCTTCTTTTCGCCTTGATCGTAACGCTGTTTCTGCAACGCCAGCGCCTTGTTATAGACGAACCGGCACGATCCGGCATAACGGCGCATGTTGCGCTGCTGCTCGCCGTTCGGCATCAATTCGTATTTGAATGCTTGAAGACGCTGCATGGCCCAATCATACTCTTGGCCTACGAGCGACGACAATGACATTCGGCAGAGGACCTGCGCGACATATTTACCGGCGTTTGCGCAGATTTCGAAGCTGAACTGGTGGAGTTCGATGGGGAGGACGATCACGTTCACCTTCTTGTGAACTACCCGCCAAAGGTCGCGGTGTCCGCACTGGTAAACAGCTTGAAAGGGGTATCCAGCCGTATGATCCGAAAGAAGAACTACCCGAGCATCAGCAAGAAACTATGGGGCGGTGCGCTGTGGTCGCCGTCTTACTTCGCAGGGAACTGCGGCGGTGCGCCCATCGAGATCATCCGCCAATACATTGAGCAACAACAGACGCCGCATTAGCCGCCGAAAGGACGCCGACGGCGTCCGCGCTATCCTTCCCCGGCCTAAAGGCTGCCTAAAGGCCGAGGCTTGCCGCGCACTTGGTCAATGTGTCGCGCGGCAGCGTGATCGACGAGGCGGCAATGGTCGCGGCGCTGGTTGACGGGCGCCTGGGCGGCGCCGGCCTGGATGCGTTCCTGGCTGACGGCAGGGTACTGACGCCAGTGCTGTAGAAGGCTACCCGCGTGCCTATACTGGATGCACCGGCCCCAGCCCACTCTGCGGGCCGGCGTCAGGAGGCATCATGGCACGCAAGTTTATCGATTGCCGCGAGTTCCCGAGCGACACCCACTGCACGGTGGCAATGAGCGCCGACAGCGAAGACGAACTGCTCGAAGCCGCGGTCCAGCACGCGGTAGCGGTGCACCAGCATCAGGACACCCCTGAGTTGCGCACCCAGTTGAAGTCATTGTTCAAGGAAGGCATGCCGCCGGCGTGAAACGGCACGGCTGGCGCCCGGGGGCGCCGGCCCCCACCCCTGGGGCTCATTCGCAGTCCCTGATACAGCACTTATACCACTTCGAATACCCATGACGGCCGTCATGGCACATCATTGACGCAGCGCTATATACAGACGTATATTGCGCCTGACAGCCCACCCGCACAGGCCTTGCCGCACACGCCGGCTGGCCGAATCCCGAGGATTCCGATGTCTGCCCTCCGTTCCTGCCGCCGCGGGTTCCTGCTGGCCGCCTCCGTCGCCACGCTGGCGCTGGCCGCGCCGCCCGCCTTTGCCGCCGACCTGGTGGTGTCCGCGGCATCCAGCCTGACCAACGCCTTCAAGTCGCTGGCCGAGTCGTTCGAGCGCGCCCATCCTGGCACGCACGTGGTGCTGAACTTCGGCGCGTCCGACGTGCTGACGCAGCAGATCATCAAGGGCGCGCCGGCCGACGTGTTCGCCTCGGCCGACCAGGAAGCGATGAACAAGGCCGAGGCCGAGAAGGTGATCGCGCCGGCCTCGCGCCGCAACTTCGCCGCCAACCAGGTGGTGCTGATCGTACCCGCGGACAGCAAGCTGGCCATCGCCTCGCTGCAGGACCTGACGCGCCCGGAAGTGAAGCGCATCGCCTACGGCAACCCGGCCTCGGTGCCGGTGGGCCGCTACACCCGCGGCGCGCTGGAAGCGGCCGGGCTGTGGGACGCCGTCGCCGCCAAGGGCGTGCCGGCGCAGAACGTGCGCCAGAGCCTGGACTACGTCGCGCGCGGCGAGGTCGAGGCCGGCTTCGTCTTTGCCACCGATGCCGCGGTGATGCCGGATAAGGTCAAGGTGGCCGTGCGCGTGCCAAGCCGCACGCCGGTGACCTACCCCATCGCCATCACCAGCCTGACGCGCCAGCAGAAGGAAGCGGCGCAGTTCGTCGACTACGTCGCCTCGCCGGAAGGCCAGGCGGTCCTGTCGCGATTCGGCTTCCAGAAGCCCTGACGGAGCGTTGCGCGCACCATGGACGCCGTCTGGGTACCGCTGCTGCTGTCGCTGAAGGTGGCCGGCTGGGCCACCGCGCTGAATGCCGTGCTCGGCGTCGGCGCGGCCTGGGCGCTGGCGCGCTGGCGCTCGCCCCTGCGCGACGTGGTCGATGCGGTGCTGACGCTGCCGCTGGTGCTGCCGCCCACGGTGCTGGGCTACTACCTGCTGGTGCTGGTCGGGCGCCGTGGCGTATTCGGCGAGTGGCTGGCGCGCCTGGGCATCGAACTGGTCTTTACCTGGCAGGGCGCAGTGCTGGCCTCCACCATCGTCGCCTTCCCGCTGGTGCTCAAGTCCGCGCGCGCCGCCTTTGAAGGCGTGGATCATCAGCTGGAAAACGCCGCCCGCGTGCTGGGCGTGCCAGAAGCCGGCATCTTCTTCCGCGTCACGCTGCCGCTGGCCGCGCGCGGCATCATCGCCGGCGTGCTGTTGGCCTTTGCCCGCGCACTGGGCGAGTTCGGCGCCACGCTGATGATCGCCGGCAACCTGCCCGGACGCACGCAGACGCTGTCAGTCGCCATCTATGAGGCGGTACAGGCCGGCGACGACAACACCGCCAACCTGCTGGTATTGGTGACCTCCGTCACCTGCGTGCTGCTGCTGGTGGTCGCCGGGCGCCTTGTGCCGGCCGCCACGCGCAACCCCGCTGAACTCTATGAACGCCGGCGCCTGCGCCCGCGCATCCGCTAAGCCGAGTCGCCATGAGCATGCACGTCAGCATCCGCAAGCAGATGGTCTCGGCCGACCGCCACTTTGCACTGGATATCGATTTCGATTCGGCCAGCCGGCGCATTGCGTTGTTCGGGCCCTCGGGCGCCGGCAAGAGCCTGACGCTGCGCGCCATCGCCGGCCTGCTCGCGCCAGACAGCGGCCGCATCGTGCTGAACGGCCGCACGCTGTTCGATGCCGACGCCGGTATCGACGTGCGCCCGCAAGAGCGCCGTGTGGCCTACCTGTTCCAGGAATACGCGCTGTTCCCGCACCTGAACGTGGGCCAGAACATCGGCTTCGGCCTGTCGCGCGGCTGGCGCAACCCGCGCCGCGGCGCCGTGCATCCGGAAGCGCAGCGCTGGATCGACGCCTTCGGCCTGGCCGACATCGTCGGCAACTACCCGGCCGAGATCTCCGGTGGCCAGAAGCAGCGCGTGGCACTGGCGCGCGCGCTGGTGGCGCAGCCCGACATCGTCTTGCTGGACGAACCCTTCTCCGCGCTGGACCCCGCGCTGCGCGCGCGCATGCGCGCGGAGTTGCGCACGCTGCAGGCCAGCCTGGATGTGCCGATGCTGGTGATCTCACACGATCCCGCCGATGTCGAGGCGCTGGGCGACCACGTGCTGGAAATCCGCGAGGGCCGCATCTTCGGCAGCGGCACCAGCCGCCACCATCCGCCGGTCTACGCGCCGGTGTCGGCGCGGGTGGCCTGAGCCGAGCGCAGCAGGTCGACGTAGGCGCCTTCAATCAGGTTCGACGCGGGAATGCCCAGCCGCGCCAGCAATGCGTGGGCTTCGGCCACGCCGTCCTCCAGGCGCTCGCCGTCGGCCAGCACCACTTCCAGTTCCAGGAAATCGCCCAGCGCCTCGACCCGGTCCAGGTGCACGCGCGTGCGGCCAGCCAGGTACAGCGTGCGCAGCTTGCGCACCCGCCCGCCCTCGCCATGCGCCGCGGCCAGCGCCGCGCGCAAGGTATCCGGCGATTGCGTCGGCGACAGGATGTAGAAGCTCTCCTTCGGCCCCGCCTCGTCGGCACGCGCATAGAAGATCAGCTCGCCGCGGTCGGGGGCGAACTCGCGCAGCTTGAGCCGGCCGTTGGCGCAGGGGAAGAAGGTATCGTCCTGGCGGATGTATTCGGGACCGCTGTCGGCCAGTGCTGCCGCATGCGGCAGCAAGGCTTCTATACTGTCAATGCGAGCCTTGATCTCGATGTTTCTTGGCATGCGTCTCTCTCCTGCGCTCAGCCCAGCAGCAGCCGCGCGGCAATCACCCACATGGTGATGCCGATCACCACTTCCAGCACCTGCCACGCGCGCGGCCGCGCAAACACCGGCCGCAGCAGCGCCGCGCCATAGCCCAGCGAAAAGAAGAACAGGAACGACGCGGTCATGGCACCCGCGGCGAACTCGCGCGCGTTCCCTGCGAACTGCGTCGACACCGAACCGATCAGCATCACCGTATCGAGATACACATGCGGATTGAGCCAGGTGAACGCCAGGCACACCGCCAGCGTGGCTCCAAGCGGCCGCGGCGCGGCGTCGCTGGGATCCAGCACCGCGTTCGAGCGCCACGCGGCCAGGAAGCTGCGTGCGCCATACCAGATCAGGAAAGCCGCGCCGCCATAGCGCATCGCCGCACCCAGCCAGGGCAGCTCGCGGATCATCACGGCAAAGCCGGAAACACCCAGCAGGATCAGCAGCGCATCGGAAAGCGCGCACACCAGGCAGACCCAGAACACATGCTCGCGCCGCAACCCTTGTCGCAGCACGAAAGCATTCTGGGAACCGATGGCAAGAATCAGGGAAAGACCGAGGGAGAAGCCGGCGAGAGCGGCGTGCATTTGTTGTGGAACGGCTGTTTTTTTGGGTGGCTATTATTGCACGCCGGGGGCAGCCGATGCCCGCCCATCTTCCCATTCCTGCCGCAGGACTACCTCACGCCACTACACCCAGGATTACACTTGACGCCTTGAACACCGCCACCGCAGCCACCCCCACTTCCAGCCCCAGCGCTTCCACACTCCCATTGGTCACGATCGCCGCAACCGTACCGCCGCCGTCGAGTTCGATCACCACTTCGGCGTTCACCGCGCCAGGCATCACGCGCGACACCACCCCCGGCAACTGGTTGCGCGCCGACAGCCGCATCCCCGGATCGGGCAGCCCCACCAGCACCGACGATGCCTTGATCAGCGCAAACGCCTCGGTGCCCTCGGCCAACGCCAGCGTTTCGACGCTTTCATGCGTGATGGTGGCCACGATCTGCTGCCCGCCGGGCAGTGCCAGCACGACCTCGTCATTGACCGCGCCGCCGCGCACACTGGCCACGCGCCCGAACAGCTTGTTGCGTGCACTGGTCTTGATCATCATTCGCCTCATCAGGTGGATATCGTCGGCCGCCCCCTCGCCCAGGCGCGACAGCTGCGCGACAAAGCGCTGGTGTTCGTCTTCCAGCGCACGATAGGTGCGGATCAGTTGCTCGCCGCGCGCGGTCAGGTGCGTGCCGCCGCCGCCCTTGCCGCCGGCGGCGCGCACCACCAGCGGCTCGCCCGCGCTGTTGTTCATGGCATCGATGGCGTCCCACGCGGCCTTGTAGCTGATGCCGACCGCGCGCGCGGCCGCGGTGATCGAGCCGTGTTCGCCGATGGCGGCGAGCAGCGCGATGCGGTCCTTGCCGCCCCAGTCTTGTGAGCCGGAGCGGAACCAGATGGCTCCCTGGAGTTCAAGCATGGATGTCGGGTGCCGGTGGCCGGCACCGCAATGGAGTTCGAGACGCGGCTATGGTAATCCGAATTGCGGATCGGTCCAGCGCAGGACACTAGGCCATGATGTGCACGCCACCATCCACATAGACTGTGTTGCCCGAGATGCGCCGCGCATACGGCGTGGCCAGGTAGGCAGTGGCAAAGCCCACGTCCATGATGTCGACCACCTCGCCCAGCGGCGCGCGCCCGGCGGCGTCGGCCAGCAGCAGGTCGAAGTCCTTCAGGCCCGAGGCCGCGCGCGTCTTCAGCGGCCCGGGCGAGATCGCGTGGACGCGGATACCCAGCGGCCCCAGCTCGTGCGCCAAGTAGCGGCAGCTGGCTTCCAGCGCCGCCTTGACCGGGCCCATCAGGTCATAGTTGGGCACGACGCGGTTGGCGCCCTCATAGCTCATCGCGAACAGCGTGCCGCCCTGCGGCATCAGCGGCACGGCCAGGCGCGCCATGCGCACGAAGGAGTGGCATGAGATGTCCATGGCGCGCCCAAACCCCTCTGCCGACGAATTGAGCAGGCCGCCCTGCAGGTCGGCCTTGGGCGCGAACGCAATCGAATGGACTATCGAATCGAGACCGCCCCACACGCTCTCGATACGCGCAAAGAGCGCCGTCATCTGCTGCGCGTCTTCCACGTCCAGCGGCATCAGGATGGGCGCCTGAATGGCTTCGGCCAGCGGCGCCACGTGCGGGTAAGCCTTGTCGTTCAGGTAGGTCATGGCGACCTGTGCGCCCAGTTCATGGAACGCCCTGGCACAGCCCCACGCAATCGAATCGGCATTGGCCACGCCGGCCACCAGCACACGGGCGCCGGCAAGCGGCGGATTGGATACGTTGACCATGGCGGCTCCTGTTGGACCAAACCCGATGCGGTGCGCAAGCCTCAGCTGCGCGGCCGCGTGGCGCGCGGCGCGGCCTTGCGCTTGCCGGTGGTGCGCGCGGCCTGCGGCTTGCCGTTCCCGGCATGGCTGAGGGCAGACGCGGTATCGGCCGCGTCCACCGGCGCAACTGCGTCGGCAGCCTCGGGCGGATGACCCGTGCCCATTACTTCGGCGACTTCGCGATAGCGCCCCAGCCGCTCGCCTGACAGCGGGCCGCCGACCGTCATCACGCGATGCGCCGCCACCATCAGCTTGCGGCGGGTCTCGCGGTCCGGCACCAGGGCCGGCAGCGCCCGGATCGCGCGCTGCGGATCCAGCCTGACGATAAAGCTCTGCTGGCGCACTGCGGTCTTGAAGGCGGCCAGGTCGGCCTGGCCGCCGGATTGCTCGGTGGCTTGCTGCTGTTCGCGCGCAATGCGGCGCAGCAGGTTGAACGGCCGCTCCTCGATGGCGCTGGGGCGATCGGCCACGTAGGCCAGCACGCGCACAAAGGCCTCCAGTGTGCCGCCCTGCCCGATCGCCGCCTCGGCATCGTGCAGGCGCCGCTGCGCCAGTTCCTTGCGCAACGCCACGGTGACGGGCGACTCCACGTTGGCCGGTGGCAACTGCCCGCTCATGCCCACCAGCGCCGCCATCGCCGGCGAACCGTAGATTGCCTCGAAGGTCCGCTCGTACCACGCGTCGCGTACATCACGATACTGGTCGAGCGCGCTGACGATCTGCGCCGACGCGGCCTTCTCCATGGTCAGGAACGGATTGTCCGGCGCCACCGGCGCGCGATGCGCGCGCACCATCGGCGCCATCGCGCCGATCCACGCCATCCACGGATTCATGTCGGTCGCCAGCGAGCGCTCCAGCCGCGCCGGGTGCAGCGTGCGCATCCACTGCGCGCCCAGTTCATTGGACATCGCGCGCACCCATGGCGAGACGAAGGTGTCGTACATGTGCTGGTTGATCTCGGCCACGCGCCGCACCACCTCGAACGGGCGTTCGTCCTCGCGGCCGTCGTCCAGCGCCAGGATGTCGTTGACGCTGCGGCGCTCGAAGCGCACCAGGTAGCGCCCTTCGATCAGGTCCCGGTGTGGCAGGTCAGGCGCCACGTCCTCGATCTTGGCCTCGTACAGGCCCGGCGGCAGCACATCGATCAGGTCCAGCGCGCAGAACAGTTCGCTGTGTTCGCGGTTGGCGACGCCGGCGGAAACAAAGATGCCCAGGTGCCCCACGGTCTCGTGCAGGCAGTAGACGATCACTTGGTCGTTGGCGACCAGTTCCTCATCGGTGGGGTACAGGTCCGGGATCCAGTTCAGCGCCTGCTGCGGCGGCGTGATGTTGTCCCCCCAGGACGCGAAGACGACCACCGGCGAACGGATGTTGCGCAGGTCCACCACGGTCTTGCCGTCGCTGCTGCGCACCTCGCCCGCGGTCAGCCGGTTGCCGACGAACAGGTTCTGCACAATCCAGTCGATCTCCGCGCGGTTCATCAGGAAGTGGCCGCCCCACCAGCGCTCGAACTCCAGGAAGCGCGGGCCTTCCGTGTCCGCCTTGGCGTAGACGTCGTAGAGCTTCTTCCACAGCGTGTTGGCCGGATTGAGCTGCTCGAAGTTCTGCACGAGCCAGGCACCGTCGAAGCGGCCATTGCCCATGTCGGCGGTCAGCGAGGCCAGAAACGAGCCGCCCAGCAGCCCGCCGCTGTAGCGCATCGGGTTGCGCCCGCGCACGCCCGACCAGTACGCCAGCGGTGCGCCGGCCACCAGCAGCGGCCCGGTGCGCTCGGGCGCGACCGCGGCCAGGATCATCAGTGCCCAGCCGGCCTGGCAGTTGCCGATGACGAAGGGCTTGCCGGGTGCGTCCGGGTGCCGCTCGCCGACGATCTTGAGGAAGTCGGCCTCGGCGCGCGCCACCGATTCGATCGTCTGCCCCGGGCAGGGCTCCTGGAAGAAGGTGACGAAATAGCACGGATGCCCGGTGCGCAGCGCGATACCGATCTCGCTGTCGGCCTTGAAGCCACCGATGCCGGGGCCGTGGCCCGCGCGCGGGTCAATCACCACGAAGGGGCGCTTGGCAGGGTCGGTCGGGCTGTTGGCCGGCGGCACGATGCGCAGCAGCGCGTAGTTGACGGGCTCGGGCAGTTCGCGGCCGTCGGCCAGCAGTTCCTGCTCGAACACGAGCACAGGCGGCATGCCCTCGCGCTCATGCTCGGCGGTCTCGTTGCCGCGCTCGCGCAGGATGTCGAACAGCAGCACGGTGCGCTGCCAGGCGTCGGTGAAGTATTCCAACGCCGGCTGGCCGAGCGCCGCGAACGGATTGGCTGCTTCTGGGACCTGCGTGGTGGAGGGTGATGGGCCGGAACTGCCTTGCGGCGGCCTGGCGGGTATGCGTGCGGTCATTCCACTTTCCCCTGATTGGCGCCGCTGCCGGGCGCTGGCGCACTGTCAGCGCCACTGGAGTGACGCTTGTTGCATTGCAGCAAAAACAAGCCTAGCAGCCGCGGCGATGCCGTGCAACCCGCTGACCGGCACCCCCCAAAGCCTCGCCGCGCGCAGCATCCATCGGTCATCAACCCGACAAATTCGTCGCCTATACTGGCGCAGTGCGCTTGCGCACTGCAGCAAGGCGGTGCGCGGAGCACCCGGTGCGAGACCGACGGCCATCCCTCGACGCCACCGCGCCGGACCAGTATCCTTGCCCAGCATCCGCTCTCGGAACATCGCCATGACCGCTGCCTCGACTGCCACGTCTGCCATGTCCGGACTTGCCGCGCCCGCCGCCGAGGCGCCGGACAAGTACACCGCGCTGCGCTGGGCTGCCGCCCATCCCCACCGCGGTGGCGCACCCGTGCGATGTCTCATCGCTGAGCGGCGCGCTCGAGGCCGCGAAGCTGGGCCTGATCGTACCGATCCTGGTCGGGCCCGCCGCGCGCATCCGGCAGGTCGCCGCCGAGCATGGACTTGCGCTGGGCGACACCCGGATCATCGACACCGCGCACAGCCATGCCTCGGCCGAGCGCGCGGTCGAAGCCGTGCGGGCCGGCGAGGCCGAGCTGCTGATGAAGGGCAGCCTGCACACCGACGAGTTGCTGCATGCGGTCACCGCCTCGGCCAGTGGCCTGCGCACCGGGCGGCGCCTGTCGCATGTATTCGCCATGAGCGTGCCGCGCTACCACAAGCCGCTGTTCATCACCGATGCAGCGGTCAACATCTTCCCCACGCTCAACGAGAAGGCAGATATCTGCCGCAATGCCATCGACCTGGTGCGCATGCTGGGCATCGAGCAGCCCAAGGTGGCGATCCTGTCGGCAGTGGAAACCGTCACCGACAAGATCCCCTCCACCATCGACGCCGCGGCGCTGTGCACCATGGCACGGCGCGGCCAGATCACCGGCGGCATGCTGGACGGCCCGCTCGCCTTCGACAACGCCATCAGCCGCGAAGCCGCCATCACCAAGGGCATCGACTCGGACGTGGCCGGCGACCCCGACATCCTGCTGGTGCCGGACCTGGAAGCCGGCAATATGCTGGCCAAGCAGCTGACCTTCCTGGCGGGCGCCGAAGCCGCCGGCATCGTGCTGGGCGCGCGCGTGCCCATCATCCTCACCAGCCGGGCCGACAGCGTGCGCGCGCGCATCGGCAGCTGCGCCATTGCCGTGCTGCTGGCGCACGCACGCCGCAACGCCGCAGCCGCGGCGCAGGTCTGAGCCGTGCCCGTGCGGCCCTTGCGCAACCACTTGGGAGTCCATCCAGCGTGACCGCCATCCATCCTGCCGTGCATCCCATCATCCTAGTTGTCAACGCCGGCTCGTCCAGCGTCAAGGTATCGGTCTACGCCGTGCCCGACGCCGCGCATGGCAATGCCGACATCAACCCGGTGTTGAGCGCGCACGGCCAGATCGAGGGCATCGGCGTGGCGCCGCGCCTGACCGCGCGCATGGCCGACGGGCGCGTGGTCGCCGAAGAGACCTTCCCGCAGGCCCAGGTGGCCGACCACGACGCCGCCTTCCGCCTGGTGCGCCTGGTGCTGAGCGTGGGCCTGCGCGACAACCCGCCGGTGGCGATCGGCCATCGCGTGGTGCATGGCGGCGCCGACTATGCGCAGGCCGTGCGCATCGACGACGAGGTGATCGCAAAGCTGGAGGCGCTGGTGCCGCTGGCGCCGCTGCACCAGCCGCACAACCTGACTGCCATCCGCGCGGTGCGCGAGGCCGTGCCGGACCTGCTGCAGGTGGCCTGCTTCGACACCGCCTTCCATGCTGGCCACGACGTGCTGGCGCAGCTGATGGCGCTGCCCTACGCGTACTACGAGCGCGGCATCCGGCGCTATGGCTTCCACGGGTTGTCGTACGAGTACATCGCGCGCCGGCTGCGCCAGGTCGCGCCCGACCTGGCCGAGGGCCGCGTGATCGTGGCGCACCTGGGCAACGGCGCCAGCCTGTGCGCCATGCGCGACGGCCGCAGCGTGGAAAGCACCATGGGCCTGACTGCGCTCGACGGCCTGCCCATGGGCACGCGCTGCGGCTCGGTCGATCCCGGCGCGCTGCTGTGGCTGGCGCAGCAGGGCATGAAGCCGGCCGAGATCCAGGCGATGCTGTACCAGGAATCCGGGCTGAAGGGACTGTCAGGCGTGAGCAGCGACATGCGCGCGCTGCTGGCCAGCGATGCACCGCGCGCGCGGCTGGCGGTGGACTTCTACACCTACCGCGCCGCGCAGGAGATCGGCAAGCTCGCCCCCACGCTGGGCGGCCTTGACGCGCTGGTGTTCACCGCGGGCATCGGCACCAACTCGCCGCCGGTGCGCGCACGCATCTGCGAACACCTGGCGGGCCTGTTCGGCATCGCGCTCGACGGTGGCGCCAACGGCGAGAACAGCCAGCGCATCAGCCGGGACGACAGCCGCGTGCCGGTGCTGGTGCTGCCGACCGATGAAGAAGGAATGATTGCGCTGAACACCGCCCGCATCCTGCGCGAATGCGGGCAGCTTTGAGTCAGCCTGCCAGGTAGTGCCCGCGCAGCTGCGCGACGTCCACTTCGAGCGCGTCGCGCAGGTAGTTGTCGACACTGCCCCAGCCTGCATCGATGGCCTGCATCGACGCATCGAGGTAGCTGGCGCGGACTTCCAGCAGCGGCGTCATCACCGCGGGAGCCACGCCAAGCTCGGCCATGCGCGCCAGCGCAGTCTGGTTGAACTGCGCATTGCGCTGGTTCGACTCCAGGTAGTTAGCCAGGATATCGGCCTGCGCCACGCCCAGCGCCGCCAGCAACAGCAGGGCGGCAAAGCCCGTGCGGTCCTTGCCGGCGGTGCAGTGGAACAGCAGCGTCTTGCCGTCCTGCGCGGTGCGCATGAAGCCGGCGAAGGCCTCGCGGTAGCGCACCGGGAAGTCGCCATAGACCTCCAGCATGAAGGCATCCATCTGTGCCGGCGTGCTGGCGCGCAGGCGCGGCATCAGCACGTCCATCGCCATGCTGCCCTCCAGCACCGGCGCCGCCACCCAGTGGAAGCGCTGGCCGAAGGCGGCCTCTTCGGGCGACTTCTCGCCGGGCGAACGGAAATCCACCACCATGTCGAGCCCGAGCGTCTGCAGCCGCTCCAGGTCCGCCGCGCTGGCCAGCGCGGGGTTGCCGCTGCGGTACAGGCGCCCCTGGCGCACGCGGCGTCCGCCCGCGCCGGCCAGGCCGCCAAGGTCGCGCGCATTGCTGATGGTGTCGAAGGCCAGGTCATGCCGGCCCTGGTCGCTGGCCGCGGCCGGAGCCTGCGGCACGACGGCATGCGCTGGCAGGCAGCCTGCGCGTTGAAGCCACTTGATCATTGTTCTTTCCTGATTGTCCTTGCGATACGGGCCGATGCCGTGCCGGCGCTTCAGCGCTCGCGGTACGCCGGCACATGCCAGCGCAGGTGGCAGCCGGCGATATAGCGCCGGTCCAGCCGCGCCACCAGCTTCCACACCGTCAGCGCACTGGCATCGATATCGACCCACGCCCACGGGTGCTTCGGGTCGCCCGCTTCCACCAGTTCCACCGAACGGATCTTCGCATACCGCGCCAGCGCCTCGCGCAGCGCCGCAGCGTCCAGCCCTGCTTTCAGTCCACGTACCAAAACCTTCATGGTCGGCTCCAATTATTTCAGATCACTTCCGCTCATGCATCACCCGGCCGGGGCCATGGTGGCGCGCTTGCGCACACACACCGCCGCCAGACCTTATGTGGCGAGCTTCTCACTGGTATGACGCCTGTGGCGGCCCGAGTATCCATTGATCACGCGTGGACTTGATCTTGCTCATGGCGGGCGGAAATAGCACGGAGTTGCCCTCGACAGGGCCGGCTGCCAGTCGGAAAATTCCTATCATGTCGAACGCGGCGGCCACGCCAGCAGCGAGGCCGCTCCGGGCACACCGCACACGGATGCCGTCTCGCGACCGACACTTGCCTGTCCTGCCGGCCGTGCTGTCCCAGCGCCGGCGCGCCGCACTGTCCGCCGAGAGCCGTCCGAGCCAGGTGTCCCCGGGTACCGACCAGGATCACCAACCAACAGGATGCCGGCGATGACAGACACTTCCGCCTCCCCCCCTTCCGCCCCCTCCGCCGCGGCTGCACAGGCTGTCGTGCCGACACCGAAACTCACGCTGCACTGGGGCCTGTTCGCCGCCGTCGCTGCGCTGCTCGTGGTGCTGGCGATCCCGCAGCCCGAGGGGCTGACCGTCGCCGGCCAGCGCATGCTGGCGATCCTCGCGTTCGCCATCGTGGTGTGGATCACTGAGGCGGTGTCATATGAGACCAGTGCCATCATGATCACCTCGCTGATGGCGGGGCTGATCGGCTTTGCGCCGACCGTCAACGACCCCTCGGTGCAGTACGGCACCTCGAAAGCGCTCGGCATGGCACTGGCGGGGTTCTCCAACACCGCGCTGGCACTGGTCGCCGCGGCGCTGTTTATCTCCGCAGCGATGACCGTGACCGGGCTAGACCGGCGCATCGCGCTGGTGACGCTGTCTGCCATCGGCACCAGCACGCGCCGCATCCTGATCGGCACGATCGCCGTCACCATCGCGCTGAGCCTGGTGGTGCCCAGCGCCACCGCACGCAGCGCCTGCGTGGTGCCGATCATGATGGGCGTGATCGCCGCCTTCGGCGTCGACAAAAAGTCCAATATCGCCGCCGGCATCATGATCACGGTGGCGCAGGCCACCAGCATCTGGAACGTCGGCATCCAGACCGCCGCGGCGCAGAACCTGCTGACGGTGGGCTTCATGGACAAGCTGCTGGGCGAGCGCATCACCTGGCTGCAATGGCTGATCGCCGGCGCGCCGTGGGCCATCGCGATGTCGGTGGTGCTGTATTTCCTGGTGCGCTTCCTGCTGCCCGCCGAGACCGACGCCATCCCCGGCGGCAAGGAAGCCGTGCAGCGCGAGCTGTCGGCCCTCGGCCCGATGAGCGCGCCGCAGAAGCGGCTGGCCGCGGTATCGCTGGGACTGCTGCTGCTCTGGGCCACCGAAGGCAAGCTGCACAGCTTCGATACCGCCACCGTGACCTTCGTCGGCCTGGTGATCCTGATGATGCCGCGCATCGGCGTGATGGACTGGAAGACCATGCAGCAACGCACGCCCTGGGGCACGCTGATCGTGTTCGGCGTCGGCATCAGCCTGGGCACGGCGCTGCTGTCCACCAACGCCGGCCAGTGGCTGGGGCAGTTCGTGGTCACGCATTCCGGGCTGGCGACGCACGGCGCGCTGCTGGTGTTTGCGATACTGTCGGCCTTCCTGATCCTGATCCACCTGGGCTTTGCCAGCGCCACCGCGCTGACCGCGGCGCTGCTGCCGATCCTGATCGCGGTGCTGCAGACGCTGCCCGGCGACATCAACCGCGTGGGCATGACCATGCTGCTGGGCTTTACCGTCAGCTTCGGCTTTATCTTGCCGATCAACGCGCCGCAGAACATGGTGTGCCTGGGCACGGAAACCTTCAACGGCCGCCAGTTCGCGCGCATCGGCATCCCCGTGACGATCATCGGCTACGCCATGATGCTGCTGTTCGCGGCCACCTACTGGCGCTGGCTCGGCTGGATCTGAGGAGATGGCTGCCATGAAGGTCTCCCTCGCCAGCGCCCGCCAGCTTGCCCGCGACATCCTCGCCGCGCAGCAGGTACCCGCCGACATCGCCGACGACGTGGCCGAGCACCTGGTCGAAGCCGACCGCTGCGGCTATATCAGCCACGGCTTGTCGATCCTGCCCAACTACCGCACGGCCCTCGACAGCCACAGCGTCAACCCGCAAGGCCGCGCCAAATGCGTGCTGGACCAGGGCACGCTGATGGTGTTCGACGGCGACGGCGGCTTCGGCCAGCACGTGGGCAAGTCCGTGATGCAGGCAGCGATCGAGCGCGTGCGCCAGCATGGCCACTGCATCGTCACGCTGCGCCGCTCGCACCATCTCGGCCGCATGGGCCACTACGGCGAGATGGTGGCAGCCGCCGGCTTTGTGCTGCTGAGCTTCACCAACGTGATCAACCGCGCGCCTGTGGTGGCCCCGTTCGGCGGCCGCGTGGCGCGGCTCACCACCAACCCGCTGTGCTTTGCCGGGCCGATGCCCAACGGGCGGCCGCCGCTGGTGATGGACATCGCCACCAGCGCGATTGCGATCAACAAGGCCCGTGTGCTGGCCGAGAAAGGCGAGGCGGCGCCAGAGCGCAGCATCATCGACGCCGACGGCAACCCCGCCACCGACGCCTCCACCATGTTCGGCGAACACCCCGGCGCGCTGCTGCCCTTCGGCGGCCACAAGGGCTATGCGCTGGGCGTAGTGGCCGAGTTGCTGGCGGGCGTGCTGTCCGGCGGCGGCACCATCCAGCCGGACAACCCGCGCGGCGGCGTGGCCACCAACAACCTGTTCGCGGTGCTGCTCAATCCTGCGCTGGACCTGGGCCTGGACTGGCAGAGCGCCGAGGTCGAGGCGTTCATCCGCTACCTGCACGACACGCCGCCGGCGCCGGGCGTCGACCGCGTGCAGTACCCCGGCGAGTACGAGGCCGCCAACCGGGCGCAGGCCGGCGACACGCTGGACATCAACCCGGCCATCTGGCGCAACCTCGAGCGCCTGGCACAGTCGCTCAACGTAGCCGTCCCAACGGCCTGAAGGCGCCGCCCGCGGCGGGGCTCGCGTCCTGCCGCGCGCGGCTGGCACAATACGTGCCATGAAAAGCCTCTGGTCCGCCTTCATCAAGCTGCTGGTGCTCGCCGTGATCGGCGGCGCGCTGCTGGCCGCCATCGCCATCCTGGCCGCCAACCGGCAGCTGCCGTCGCTCGACGCGCTTACCGCCTTCCGCCATACGCCCGACTATGTGCCCATCGGCAAGATCCCGCGCGAGCTGACCGACGCCGTGGTGGCGATCGAGGATGAGCGCTTCTACGTGCATGACGGCATTGACTACATCGGCGTCGTCCGTGCCGGCGTTGCCAACTTGTCGGACGAGCTGTCGCAGGGGGCATCGACCATCACCATGCAGGTGGCACGCAATTTCTACCTGTCGCGGGACAAGACCTATACCCGCAAGCTGTACGAGGTGCTGCTGTCCTACCGGATTGAAAAGGCGCTGACCAAGGACGAGATCCTGGAGCTGTATATGAACAAGATCTACCTGGGACAGGGGGCGTACGGCTTTGCCGATGCGGCGCGGGCTTACTTTGGCAAGCGGCTGGATCAGTTGACGCTGGCTGAGTGTGCGATGCTGGCCGGGTTGCCCAAGGCGCCTTCGGCTAACAATCCGGTGGCGAATCCTAGGCGGGCGCGGCAGCGGCAGGTTTATATCCTGCAGCGAATGCTGGAGCTTGGGCGGATCTCGCGGGGGGAGTATGACGGGGCGTTGCTGGAGCCGTTGAGGTTGAGGTGAGGTGGTGTTTCTGCTTGGCGCCGGAGGTGCCTGGCACCAAGCCCAACGCCTCCCTTACTCCAGCATCGCCCGATGCCGCCCCAGCGCCTCGCGCACGATATCCAACAGCCCGCTCCCTGCTTCGGCATCCACATGCCCCAGCAGCGCCTTGCGCATCCGCGGCTCCCAGAACCGCTTGATATGCCCCGCAATATCCGAGACAGCCTCTTCCCGATCCGGCATGGCCTCGAAGAAGCTGCCGATCTGGTTGGCCATGGTGATGAGGTTGTCGATCTTCATGCCAGACTCGCTTCGTGCTGCAAACGTTGGGGATGGGCATAGACCACGTGCGCGCCGGCGCGCACGAAGCCGGCCAGGGTGATGTTGGCCTGCTCGGCGAGGCGCACGGCCAGCGCCGTCGGTGCGGACACTGCGGCCAGCACGCCGGCGCCGATGGCGGCGGTCTTCAGCACCATTTCATAGCTCGCGCGACTGGTCACCAGCACCGCGCCGCTGGAGATGTCCTCGCCGCTGCGGGTAAGCGCGCCCGCCAGCTTGTCCAGCGCGTTGTGGCGGCCCACGTCTTCGCGCACCAGCGATACATGGCCATCGGCACGCAGCCATGCGGCAGCGTGCGTCGCACCCGTGTGTTGCTGCAGCTCCTGTCGCAGTTGCAGTTGCACGAAGGCGGCCTGAATCACGTCGGTATGGAAGCTGGCTTCGCTGCGCACAGGTGCCGGCAGGCGCATCACCTGCTCCAGCGATTCAGTGCCGCACAGCCCGCAGCCGGTGCGCCCGGCCAGCGAGCGGCGGCGATCCTTGAGCCGCATGAAGGCTTCGGAGGCGATCTCCAGCTGCACGGCGATGCCGTGCTCGCGCATATCGATCTCGATGTCATAGACGTCGCTGGCACGGGTAACGATGCCCTCGCTCAGGCTGAACCCGATCGCAAAGTCCTCCAGGTCGGCCGGCGTCGCCAGCATCACCGCGTGCGAGATGCCGTTGTACACCAGCGCGACCGGCACTTCCTCGGCCACTTCATCGGGGCTCAGCATCAGCTCGCCGCGGCGCCAGCGGCTGACGGCGAAGGTGCTGTGGGTGGCGGGCACGGCGTCTTCCGCCGCTTCCGGATCAATTTCCGGTGACTGCATGCAGCGCATCATGGCGTGACCCTCCGCTCACCCTGCGGCCTGCGCCGGATCGGCGCTCGCGGCTTCCAGCAGTTGCAGCTGCTGGGTGTTGAACTCCTGGTACTCCCGCTGCCACGCCGAAGGCTGCGCCACCGGCAGCACCTGCACCGCGGTCACCTTGTATTCCGGGCAGTTGGTGGCCCAGTCGGAGTTGTCGGTGGTGATCACGTTGGCGCCGGATTCCGGGAAGTGGAAGGTGGTGTAGACCACACCCGGCTGCATGCGCTCGCTGACAATCGCGCGCAGCACGGTGTCCCCTGCCCGGCTCTGCACCCCAACCCAGTCGCCGTCCTTGATGCCGCGCTCCTCGGCATCGTGCGGATGGATCTCGAGCCGGTCCTCGGCATGCCAGTAGACGTTGTCGGTGCGGCGCGTCTGCGCGCCGACGTTGTATTGCGACAGGATGCGGCCAGTGGTCAGGATCAGCGGGAAGGCGCGCGTGATCTTCTCGGTGGTGGGCACGTACTTGGTGATGATGAATTTGCCCTTGCCACGCACGAAGGCGTCGATATGCATGGTCGGCGTGCCTTCCGGCGCGTCGGCGTTGCACGGCCACTGGATGCTGCCCAGCTGGTCCAGGCGCTTGTAGCTGACGCCCGCGAAGGTCGGCGTCAGGCGCGCGATCTCGTCCATGATCTCCGACGGATGCTTGTACTCCATCGGATAGCCGAGCGCATTGGCCAGCAGGATGGTCGCTTCCCAGTCGGCATAGCGCGCCTTGGGCGGCATCACCTTGCGCACGCGCGAGATGCGGCGCTCGGCGTTGGTGAAGGTGCCGTCCTTTTCCAGGAAGGACGAGCCCGGCAGGAACACGTGCGCGTACTTGGCGGTCTCGTTGAGGAAGATGTCCTGCACCACAATGCATTCCATCGACGACAGCGCCTCGGACACGTGCTGCGTATTCGGGTCGGACTGGACGATGTCCTCGCCCTGGCAGTACAGGCCCTTGAAGCTGCCAGCCAGCGCGGCTTCGAACATATTGGGAATGCGCAGGCCCGGCTCGGGGCTGATCTCGACGTTCCACGCAGCTTCGAACAGGCCACGCGTGGTCGAGTCCGACACGTGGCGGTAGCCCGGCAGCTCATGCGGGAACGAGCCGATATCGCACGAGCCCTGCACGTTGTTCTGCCCACGCAGCGGGTTCACGCCCACGCCTTCGCGGCCGATATTGCCGGTGGCCATGGCCAGGTTGGCAATGCCCATCACGGTGGTGGAGCCTTGCGCATGCTCGGTCACGCCCAGGCCGTAGTAGATCGCTGCATTGCCGCCGGTAGCGTACAGGCGCGCGGCGCCGCGCAGCTGTTCCGCCGGAATGCCGGTGACGCTTTCCATGGCCTCGGGCGAGTTCTCCGCCAACGAGACGAAATCGCGCCATTGCTGGAAGGCGCGGTCCTCGCAGCGCTCAGCGATGAAGGCTTCGTTGAGCAGGCCTTCGGTGACGATCACGTGGGCCAGCGAGGTCACCAGTGCCACGTTGGTGCCCGGGCGCAGCTGCAGGTGATAGTCGGCACGGATATGCGGCGAATCCACCAGGTCGATGCGGCGCGGATCGACCACGATCAGCTTCGCTCCGGCGCGCAGGCGCTTCTTCATGCGCGAGGCAAAGACCGGGTGTCCGTCGGTCGGGTTGGCGCCAATCACCATGATCACGTCGGCCTTCTCGACCGACTTGAAGGTCTGCGTGCCGGCCGATTCACCCAGGGTCTGCTTCAGGCCATAGCCGGTCGGCGAATGGCACACGCGCGCGCAGGTGTCGACGTTGTTGTTGCCGAAGGCGGCACGCACCAGTTTCTGGACCAGGTAGCCCTCTTCATTGGTGCAGCGCGACGACACGATGCCGCCGATCGAATCCTTGCCGTGCTCGGCCTGGATACGTTTGAACTGCGACGCGGCGTAGTCGATCGCCTCTTCCCACGACACCTCGCGCCACGGATCGGTGATCTTGGCGCGGATCATCGGCTTGAGAATGCGGTCCTTGTGCGTGGCGTAGCCCCAGGCAAAGCGGCCCTTGACGCAGGCGTGACCTTCATTGGCCTTGCCGTCCTTGTACGGCACCATGCGCACCACTTCATTGCCCTTCATCTCGGCCTTGAACGAACAGCCCACGCCGCAATAGGCACAGGTAGTCACGGTGCTGTGCGAGGGCTGGCCGAACTTGATCACCGAGGTCTCGGTCAGCGTCGCGGTCGGGCACGCCTGCACGCAGGCGCCGCACGAGACGCAGTCCGATTCCATGAACGACTGGCTGGTGCCGGGCGAGACGCGGGAATCGAAGCCGCGGCCGCTGATGGTCAGGGCGAAGGTACCCTGCGTTTCCTCGCAGGCACGCACGCAGCGGTTGCAGACGATGCACTTGGAGGGGTCATAGGTGAAGTAAGGATTGGATTCGTCCTTCTTCATCTGCGTGTGCGTCGCGATCGGCGCAGCTTCCGGGCCGCCGTCGTTGTAGCGCACTTCACGCAGGCCGACCACGCCGGCCATGTCCTGCAGTTCACAATTGCCGTTGGTCGGGCAGGTCAGGCAATCGAGCGGGTGGTCGGAGATATATAGCTCCATCACGCCGCGACGCAGGTCGGCCAGCTTGTCGCTCTGGGTCTTGACCTTCATGCCGGCTTCGACCGGCGTGGTGCACGATGCCGGATAGCCGCGGCGCCCTTCGATCTCGACCAGGCACAGCCGGCACGAGCCGAAGGCTTCGAGGCTGTCGGTGGCGCACAGCTTGGGGACGGCGATCTGCGCTTCCATCGCGGCGCGCATCACTGAGGTGCCGGCGGGCACGGTGACGCTGACGCCATCGACCTCCAGGGTGACCAGTTCAGTGGATGGGCTGGCAGGCGTGCCGAAATCGATCTCGTTGCGGGCGTTCATGGCGGTTTGTCTCCCGTGTCTCTGCTGGACCTGGCTCAGGCGGCCTTGGCTGGGTTGGAGGCGAGGCCGAAGTCCTCGGGGAATTCATTCAGCGCGGACAGCACCGGGTACGGTGTCATGCCGCCCATCGCGCACAGCGAGCCGTTAAGCATGGTGTCGCACAGGTCGCGCACCAGTGCGACATGCTTGACCGGCTGCTCGCCGGCAATGATGCGGTCCATCACTTCGACCCCGCGGGTCGAGCCGATCCGGCACGGGGTGCACTTGCCGCACGATTCGATCGCACAGAACTCCATCGCGTAGCGGGCCTGCTTTGCCATGTCGACGGTTTCATCGAACACCACGATGCCGCCGTGGCCGACCACGCCGCCGAACGCGGCATAGGCTTCATAGTCCAGCGGCACGTCGAAGCGCGACTCGGGCAGGTAGGCGCCCAGCGGCCCGCCCACCTGCACCGCGCGGATGGCGCGGCCGCTGCGCGTGCCGCCGCCGTAGTCGACCAGCAGCTCGCGCAGCGTGACGCCGAACGCTTTCTCCACCAGTCCGCCCCGCTTGATGTTTCCGGCCAGCTGGAACGGCAGCGTGCCGCGCGAACGGCCCATGCCGTAGTCGCGGTAGTACTGCGCGCCGCGCGCCAGGATCACCGGCACGGTGGCCAGCGAGATCACGTTGTTGATCACCGTGGGCTTGCCGAACAGCCCCTGCAGCGCCGGCAGCGGCGGCTTGGCGCGCACCACGCCGCGCCGTCCTTCCAGGCTTTCCAGCAGCGCGGTTTCCTCGCCGCAGACATAGGCGCCGGCGCCCTTGCGCACTTCCAGGTGGAAGCGCTTGCCGCTGCCGCGGATGTCGTCGCCGAGCCAGCCGGCGGCGTTGGCGATGCCGATCGCGCTTTCCAGCACGGCAATCGCGTGCGGGTATTCGGAACGGCAGTAGATGTAGCCCTGCTCAGCACCCACCGCCAGGGCGGCAATGGTCATGCCTTCGATCAGCATGAACGGGTCGTCTTCCATCACCATGCGGTCAGAGAACGTGCCCGAGTCGCCTTCGTCGGCATTGCAGACGATGTACTTGACCGCGGACTGCGCGCCCAGCACGGTCTTCCACTTGATGCCGGTCGGGAATGCCGCGCCGCCGCGGCCGCGCAGGCCGGAGTCGGTGACCTCCTGCACGATCTCGGCGGGCTGCATCGCCAGCGCGCGCTCCAGGCCGGCAAAGCCCTCATGCGCGCGGTAGTCGTCCAGCGACAGCGGATCGGTGATGCCGACGCGGGCGAAGGTCAGGCGCTCCTGCTGCTTCAGGAAGGGGATCTCTTCGGTCACGCCCTGCGACAGCGCGTGCTCGCCGCCTTGCAGCAGGCCAGCGTCGAACAATTCCGGCACGTCTGCGGCGCTGACCGGGCCATAGGCCACGCGGCCGGCTCCGGTCTGCACCTCGACCAGCGGCTCCAGCCAGAACATGCCGCGCGAGCCGTTGCGGACAATGCGCACGTGCTGGTTGCGCGCGGCGGCTTCGCGCGCAATGGCGCGCGCCACATCGTCGGCGCCCAGCGCCAGCGCGGTGGAGTCGCGCGGCACGAAGATGGTGGTGACCGTGATCATGCCTGTGCCTCCGCCGCTTCCGGGGTTTCTTTCGAAGACTCGCGCAGCGAGCGCACTAGCGCGTCGAAGCGTTTCGCGTCGACATAGCCGTGCAGTTGCTCGCCGACCATCACCGCCGGGCCGCAGGCGCACTGGCCCAGGCAATAAACCGGCTCCAGCGTCACCTGCCCGTCCGCGCTGGTTTCATGGAAGCCACAGCCAAGTGCGCGCTGCGCATGCTCGGCCAGCGCTTCGGCACCGACCGACTGGCAGGCTTCGGCGCGGCAGACCTGTACCACGTGGCGCCCGGCCGGCTGCTGGCGGAAGTGGTGGTAGAAGGTGATCACGCCATGCACCTCGGCGCGCGACAGGTTCAGCGCGCGGGCAATCACGGGCACGGCGGCGTCGGGAATATAGCCCTGTGTGTCCTGGATCTCATGCAGGATCGGCAGCAAGGCGCCCGGCATTTCCTGGCGTGCCGCCACGATGGCGGCGATGCGCGTGGCATCGGCGGATGCCGCTGCGTGGGGGGCAATTTCTGGCATAGCGTCTCCTGTGAGGCGTCGCCCAGATCGGCAGCGCGGCCTCTTATATGCTATTTTTTTCCTATTTACGGGCTGTGGCGTCGCCGTTTTTCCCGTTGGAAGGACTATATGGGAGTGACAGCGCCCCTTCAATAAGCTATTTTCTACATATGATCCGCATCTCGATTCACCCGCACCTGCAGATCCGGGACGAAGCCAGCCCCGGTGGCGAGGCCCTGGACGTGTCCCGGCTTGTCGCCCTGCTCGGTCATATCGAGGAATCCGGCAGCATCAGCCACTCGGCACAGGCGGTATCGCTGTCCTACCGCTACGCCTGGGGCATCCTGCGCGATGCCGAGGCGCTGTTCGGCGGCCCGCTGATCGACAAGACTCGCGGGCGCGGCAGCGCGCTGACGCCGCTGGCGCAGCAGCTGGTGTGGGCCAGCAAGCGGATCGGGGCGCGGCTGTCACCGACGCTGGACAGCCTGGCGTCCGAGCTGGAGATCGAGTTGAAGAAGCTGATGGACCAGCCCGAAGCCACGGCGCGGCTGCATGCCAGCCACGGCTTCGCGGTGGCGGCGCTGCGTGACTTCCTCGACGAGCAGCAGGTGCGGCACGACCTGAAGTACTGCGGCAGCGTCGAGGCCGTGGCGGCCCTGGCCGAAGGCGCCTGCGATATCGCCGGCTTCCATGTGCCGGTGGGCGAGTTCGAGCACGGCATGTGGCGGCATTTCACCACCTGGCTCAAACCGGACACCCACTGCCTGGTGCACCTGGCGGTGCGCAGCCAGGGGCTGTTCGTGCGGCCGGGCAACCCGCTTGGCATCCACACGCTGGAAGACCTGACCCGGCGCGAGGTGCGCTTCGTCAACCGCCAAGTGGGCTCGGGCACGCGCCTGCTGCTGGACCTGATGCTGGCCGCGCGCGGCATCGACACAGCCCGCATCGAGGGCTACAGCAATGGCGAGTTCACCCACGCCGCGGTAGCCGCGTATATCGGCAGCGGCATGGCCGACGTGGGCTTTGGCGTGGAAACCGCGGCGCGGCGCTTCGGGCTGGCGTTCGTGCCAGTGATCAAGGAGCGCTACTTCTTTGCGATCGAGCGTGCCAAGCTGCGCAGCGCGGCACTGGCCGGCGCGGTGGACGCGCTCACCAGCGAAGCCTTCCGCCAGCGCGTCAATGCACTGCCCGGCTACGACGGCACGCTGACCGGCACCGTGCTGACGCTGGAAGAAGCGTTCCCGGACTACACCGCGGGGCGCTAGCGCTCCAGCAACGACAGGCGGTCAGGATGACCGACCCATTGCTCATGGCCGGGGATCGGCCCCTTGGCCTTGAGCAACGGCAGCCAGTCCGCGCGCCGCGACAGTTCGGCATTGAGGGCAATGAAGTGGCGCTGGTCCTCGGGCAGGTCATGCTCCGAGTAGATCGCGCCAACCGGGCACAGCGGCACGCACATCGAGCAATCGATGCACTGGTCGGGGTCGATGGCGAGGAAGTTGGGCCCTTCGTGGAAGCACGACATCGGGCAGACTTCGACGCAATCGGTATGGCGGCACTGGATGCAGGCATCCGTCACGACAAAGGTCATGGGCAGTTGCGGTACGGCAGGTGATGACCCCATCATCGTAGCGTCCCGCCCGCGGGCGCGGGACGCGTCCCATTGTGCGACTCCTTCAAATCCGCTGAAGAGCCGCACCCGGCCTGGCCCGGGCGCAGGCGCGTCAGGCGGTCTCGCGCATCAGTTCTTCCTTGCGCGCCGCCATGGCCTGCGCCACGTCGCGCACCTGGTCAAGGCGGGGAAACTGCGCGGCCTCGCTGTCACCAGCCCCGCGCGATGGGGCGAGATCCCGGAGGTCCCGACCACGGCGCAAGCCGGCGTTGCGGGCTACCAGGTCTCGTCGTGGATCGGAGCCCTGGCACCGGCGGCGACGCCGGCAGCGGTTGTGGAGCGCCTGTCCGACGAACTGATCCGCATCGCCCAATCGCCCGCGTTCAAGGCGTTCTGCGCGCAGCAGTCGATGTACGTCGACATCGCGGATCGCCGCCAGTTTCTTGCCGAGCTGCCGAAGGAGGATGCGCGCTGGAAGCGGATCTCGCAGCTGGCGAAAGAATCCTGACTTCGCTCTCTGACTTCGCTCCCGATCGGAACGTAGCCAATTCCACGCCATCGATCTTCCATCGTGGATGGCATGCGAGGGTGGCTTTCCGAGGGATACTGCTCCACCCGACTGACGCCATCCGCACTGGTTCGTCCTCCAGTCGGTGGGTGCCTTGCAACCGGAAAATCAAGGACAATCTCGAAACGCGCCTTCTGCTGCTGCGGCGGCGCCTGGATGAACGAAATCTGCCGGTCAGGCGGATCCATGCGGGCCGTGGCCAGGTCAGTCGAACTCCCGAAAAGGAAAATGATGCAAGCGATCGATCCAGCCGCTGAACCGGTGAAGATCCGTGCCGTCGAGCCGGACGACTTCCCTGCGTGGAAAGTCCTCTGGGGCGGCTATAACGCATTCTACGGTCGGCACGGTGCCACTGCCTTGCCGGCGGAAATCACGCTCACGACCTGGTCACGCTTTTTCGACGCCTACGAGCCGATGTACGCGTTAGTTGCAGAGCAAGCGGGCGAGTTGATCGGGCTGGCGCATTTTCTGCTGCATCGAAGCACCATTCAACTCAGTCCGAACTGCTATTTGCAGGACCTCTTCACTGCCGAGGAAGCAAGGGGAAAAGGCGTCGCGCGTCGACTCATAGATCAGGTCTATGCACGTGCCAAAGCACTGGGCGTGGCAAGGGTGTACTGGCAGACCCACGAAACGAACACCACCGCCATGCGCCTTTACGACACCGTCGCTGAGAAGTCCGGATTCGTGGTGTACCGCAAGCAGCTTTGAACCGCGGCTGATGGAAATCAGGGATTGCGGTGCATGCATTCATGCGCCGCATGGCGCCCGCCGCATCAGAACGTATAGCCGAGTGCCAGGTAGAGAAAGCGCGTGTTGTGTCCGCCAACGGCCTTCAGCGTGCGGCTCTCGTCCACGTACACGGCGCCGCCATTGACCAGCACATGCCGGCTCGCCTGCCACGCAACGTCCACGGAGAGCTGGCTGCTGCTGTACTGGCCGGAGCGGCCCGCGGTGCCGGGAACCGGGATGCCCGCCGAGGTGTAGACCGCGTCGTGCGTGGTTGCCCGCCAGATGAAGTCACAAGCGAAGGTCAGCTTGATGCCGGCCGCGGGAATCAGCGTCAGCGACGGCTGGATATCCAGCACGTTGGAAGCGCCGATCAGGCCGGCCTGGTTGAAGTAGGCCAGCTTCGGAAACAAGCCGTTGTAGGTGCCGATGGTGCCGTCGTGCGGATTGCGGTCACCGCTGCCCATGGTCGCCTTGATGCCTGCGCGCGGGTGCCAGGCCGACGCCGCAAAGGTGTACCCGGTATCGGTCGAAAAGCCCCATGCGCGGATCTGTTGCGAGGCCAGGCTGCCGAACTGGAACAGCGCCTCCCAGTCCCAGTCCCAGCGGCCGTGACGGCCGAACAGACGGCCCCCGAGCGAATGCCGCCGCTCCGCGCCGCTGCCATCGCTGAACAGCGCGCGGTCATTCTCGAAACCGAGGTAGTAGAGATCGGCGGAGGTTGCCGGCAGGAAAGCCGCCGGCATCGTCTCATAGACGCCCCAGAAGCCCTGCGCCTGATTGGGCCGGTCGTCGAAGCTGCCGTCCTTGAGCAGCACCGGACGCGTGGCGAAGGCATCCACCCGTGCGCCGCCCAGGCTTGAGCCAAGCCTCAGTCCGTCGAAGGCGCGCCGCACATTGGGGGCATCGCGGATCGAAACCAGGCGCTGCGCGCCGAACGCCATCTCCTGCCGGCCCACGCGCACCAGCAGCGGGTCCTGCGCGGGCGCCGGGAGCGGCACGCGCAGGTCGACGAATGCCTGCTGCACATCGAGCTGGTCGACATAGGGCGGCGTGGTGACGTCCTTGCCCATGGCCAGCTGGTTGCCCAGCTGCACGAACGCGCGCAGGGATTCGCCGGCATGCAGGTCGGCGTGCAGCAGCGCCCGGTGCATCAGGTAGCCATCGCCACGCGGACCCGGCACGGCGAAATTGCTGGCCGAGTAGTCCTCAAAGCGCTCGCGGATCTCTCCGCCGAGGCTCAGGAACCAGCCAGGACTGCCGAGCGGCACATACTTGACCGGGCCCCAGAAATCCGTGCGCATGGCCGGATCGCGCAGGTAGCGATAGTCCTCGTCATAGCGCAACAGCTTGAACGGGGGCGGCACGCTCGGCGGGGACGGCAGCGGCTGCGCGCTCGCGCCGCCGACGGCGGTGACTAGCAAGAGCGCGACAGCCAGAGCAGCCCATGGACGGGGCGCGCGACAGGCACCGACGTGGCTGCAAGGGGAACATGCCTTCCATCGGGCCATCGGGCACCTGGCTGTGGGAAACGGCCGGCCTGCGAAGTGCACGATGACACGGAGCGCGCGCGGGCGCACCGGAAGCTGGTGGCCGGATACGGACAAATATGGACGATCCCGCAGGCAGATTCAAACCCAATCCCGCCCCGTGCGCGCCCAAAACAAAAAAGGGCCACATGGCCCTTTCTTGCTGCAAGGCTGATCCGCGGATCAGCCAGCGAAGTTCTTGCCGGCGAAGTCCCAGTTCACGACATTCCAGAATGCCTCGACGTACTTCGGGCGGGCATTGCGGTAGTCGATGTAGTAGGCGTGTTCCCACACGTCGCAGGTCAGCAGCGCCTTGGCGTCGGTGGTCAGCGGGGTGGCGGCGTTGGAGGTCGAGACCAGGTCCAGCGAGCCGTCGGTCTTCTTGACCAGCCAGGCCCAGCCCGAACCGAAGGTGCCCACGGCGGTCTTGGTGAACTCTTCCTTGAACTTGTCGAACGAGCCCCACTTGGCGTTGATGGCATCAGCCAGCGCGCCGGTCGGCTGGCCGCCGCCGTTGGGCTTCATCGAGTCCCAGTAGAAGGTGTGGTTCCACACCTGGGCAGCGTTGTTGAAGATGCCGCCCGACGACTTCTTGACGATCTCTTCCAGGGTCGAGTTCTCGAACTCGGTGCCCTTGATGAGGTTGTTCAGGTTGGTGACGTAGGTCTGGTGGTGCTTGTCATGATGGAACTCCAGCGTCTCCTTGGAGATGTGCGGAGCCAGGGCATCATGCGCGTACGGGAGCGGGGGGAGCTTGTGTTCCATTGTTCTGTCTCTGTGGGTTGGGGTTGTGGGTCCGGAATTGCCGATTGTAGGGGACTTGCAAGACCCGCGCAAACCGCGGGACAAAGCCCCCTGCTCCGATGTTAGTTTGTCCGGGCAAGGGTTTCCGGGGGGATTTCCGCCCGGCTTCCCGGAACGCTTCGGGCCCGCCGCGGCATCGCGAATGGGAGGCGTTCCCGGGCCGCGCAGGCGCTCAGAAATCCGGCAGCTTGGCCTGCACGCCGGCAATCGCCAGGTCGGCCACGCCCTCGGCCAAGTGCGCTTCGAGCACGCTGCCGGCGCGGATCTCGGCGGGCGAGCGCAGCGCGCGTCCGCGCTGGTCCAGCAGCACCGCATAGCCGCGTTCCAGCGTACGCTGCGGCGCCAGCAGCTCCAGCGCGCCGGCGCTGCGCGCCAGGCGCTGGCCGGCGCGCTCGTGCTGGCGTGCGGCGGCGGCCTGCAGGCGTTGCCACAGGCGGGCCACGTCGGCATGAGCGGCGCTGGCATCGGGGCGGCACGCGCTCCAGCGCATCGCCAGCAATTGGTGGCGGTGGCGCTGCGACACCACCGTGTCGCGCAATGCCGACCGCAAATGTCGGGCCAGATTGTCGACGCGCGCGCGCCGCTCCTGCAGTTGCGCCTGCGGGCTGCGCACGCGCCGCGCCAGCCAGTCCAGGTGCTGCGCGCGCAGGTCCAGCCCGCGCCGCATGCACTGCGTGAGCGCGTCGCGCGCACGCATCGCCTGCGCCAGCAGGTGCGCGCGATCCGGGCTGACCAGCTCGGCCGCGCCGGTCGGCGTGGGCGCACGCACGTCGGCGACAAAGTCGGCGATGGTGAAGTCGGTTTCGTGGCCCACGCCGGAGATGACCGGCAGCACGCAGCGCGCAATCGCCTGCGCCACCACCTCTTCGTTGAACGACCACAGGTCTTCGATGCTGCCCCCGCCGCGGCAAAGGATCAGCACGTCGCACTCGCGCCGCGCGCTGGCCGCATCGAGCATGTCGGCGATCTTCTGCGCCGCGCCAGCGCCCTGCACCGGTACCGGATAGACCACCACCGGCACATGCGGCGCACGCCGGCGCAAGGTGGTCAGCACATCGCGCAGTGCCGCCGCCTGCAGCGAGGTGACCACGCCGATGGTGCGCGGATGCGCCGGCACCGGGCGCTTGCGCTCCGGCGCGAACAGCCCCGCCTGCGCCAGCTTTTCCTTCAGGCGCAGGAAGGCTTCGTACAGGTTGCCCAGCCCCGCCCGGCGCATGGCCTCTACGCCCAGCTGCACCTCGCCGCGCGCCTCATACATGGTGACCACGGCGCGCACTTCCACCGCCTCGCCCTCGCGCGGCTGGAAGTCGACATGCTGGTTGCGCCCGCGGAACATCACGCAGCGGATCTGCGCCCGTGCATCCTTGAGCGAGAAATACCAGTGCCCGCTGGCGGCGCGCGTGAAATTGGAAATCTCGCCGCGCACCCAGGCCAGCGGAAAACTGCGTTCCAGCAGCCTGGCGATGGTGTGGTTCAGCTCACCGACAGGAATGACGTCGCGGCCGCTGCGCGGCGCGGTGGAGGAAGGGTCACGCGAAAAGTTCGGCAAGTCTGGCATGGCGCACGGATGGCAAGCGGCGTGAATGGGACATGTCCACAGCATAACCGCTATGTCAAGGGGGTAGCATTGATGCCGGCGCCCTGCCCCGAAAGGCGCATGGGTTCGTCCAACCCTTTGATTCTTATGAGTTTTACGAGCAAAACAAAAATTAGGCAATATAACCAATTCTCTTTTGCATCAATCACTTACATAGCGCCTGGCAGGCTTGTTCACAAAGTTATCCACAGCTTCTCTGGATAAAAGGCGCCGTAAACCACACTTTTCCGGCGAAAGTGGCCCCAAAACCGCTTGCTGCCCGATGAAAGCGGCCGACCCGGCGCGTGGCGTATCAGAGCGCCGCTGGCCGTCCGGGGCGCAGCGTCCATGCTGCATTTGCACAATTTCTGGGCAGGGCGATGGGAGGTCATAAAAATCAATGGGTTAACCTGCTTCTCCCGGATTTGTCCACAGGCCGTCCACAATGCTCTCCCTGCGGAATGTGGAAAAACCCGGTTTCTGCCCTGCCTGACGCCACATCGGCCGCGGGCCGCACGGATACACCCGTTTGCCTGTTTTTTGAGCAGCCGATGGTGCCACCTTATAAATCAAAGACTTAGGTGACCTCTCAGGCAGCTTTCCACAAGCGCTCCACAATCCTGTCCCGGCGCTGTGTGGAAAGCCGCACAGGAATGCGTGCCAGCACACCGACGCGCCCGGCCAGGTTGTGGAAAGCGGTGCCTGGCGGCGTGCACCATGCGCCGCAGGGTCTGCGTCAGGCTTTTGCACAAAATTTAAGCAGTGATGTTTTTGCCCTTAAAGATCAATGTGTTAGCACGCTTGTCAGGTAGCTTTCCACAATCGATCCACAACACTGTCCCGCTTTGCTGTGGAAATGGGCGATGCGTGGCCGAGACAGCGTCGGGTGCCGTCTTGCCGTGCGACAGGGCGCAGGTTAGAGTGGCGCCTGATTTTTCAGAGCAATGCCGGAGCGCGCGCCGCCAGCGGCCAGACGCGCATCAAGGCATGCCGTCCAGGTGGTTTGGGGTTTTGTTATTCGGTTGTCGATCCCGGGGGTCCAATTGTTTTCCATCATTCAAGCGGCCGGCTGGCCGATCTGGCCGCTGTTGCTCGCCTCGGTCATCGCGCTGGCGCTGATCGTCGAACGTTTTCTCACTCTCAAGCGTAGCAAGGTCCTGCCCGCCAGGCTCTATGAAGAGGCGCTGGCGGCCGCGCAGCAACGCCGCGCGACGCCGGAAGTCGTCAACACGATTGAGCAGAACTCGCCGCTGGGCCGGGTGCTGGCCGCCGGGCTGCGCCACGTGGTGCTGCAGCCGCATACCTCGCGCGATGCCGCCAAAGACGTGGTCGAGGAAGCCGGCCGCGTGGTCGCGCATGAGCTGGAGCGCTACCTGAACGCGCTCGGCACGATCGCCTCGGTGGCGCCGCTGATGGGCCTGCTGGGCACGGTGATCGGCATGATCGAGATCTTCGGGAGCCAGGGCGGCACCGGCGCCAGCCCTGAACAACTGGCGCACGGCATCTCGGTGGCGCTGTACAACACTGCCTTCGGCCTGATCGTGGCAATCCCGGCGCTGATCTTCTGGCGCTACTTCCGCCGCCGCGTGGATGACTACGTGGCCGAGCTGGAATTTCGCGCCACGTCGTTCCTCGACGCGATCCTGCCGCAACGCCGCGCCTGATCGCCGAACAGAACGAACGCCATGCAATTCCGTTCCCGTCAGCGGCGCGAAGAGCCGGAGATCAACCTGATCCCGCTGATCGACGTGCTGCTCGTGATCCTGATCTTCCTGATGATCACGACCACCTACTCGCGCTTTACCGAGCTGCAGATCCAGCTGCCCACCGCCGACGCCGAGCGCGCCCAGCAGCGGCCGCGGGAGATCGTGGTGTCGGTGTCATCGCGCGGGGTCTACTCCGTCAACAAGCAGGTGATGGAGCAGAAGGACGTCACCAGCCTGGCCGACCAGCTGCGCGCCGCCTCGGGCACCGGTGCCGGCGGCCAGCCGCCGGTGGTGATCGTCAATGCCGACGCGCAGGCCAGCCACCAGGCCGTGATCAACGTGATGGAGGCCGCGCGGCTGGCCGGGCTGTCGCGCCTGACCTTCGCCACGCAGAGCGCACAGCCGCGCTGACTCCGGGCGCCCTGGCGCATGCGGCCGACGGGCTTGCCGCATGCGCTGTGCAATGCCCATAATGGTTGAGCCACCCGCGCCCCCAGGGGGCGAAGCCGCGGGCGCACTACAATCCCATCCCAACCACCGACTCCACCGCCCGCCGCGCCCATGCCCGTTCCCCGACATGCCCTTGCCGACTTCGTGACCGCCCAGTGGCAACGCCGCGGCTGGTTCGCGTGGGTGATGCTGCCGTTCTCGCTGCTGTTCGGGCTGATCGCGCGGGTGCGCCGCTATGGCTACCAGCGTGGCTGGTTCAAGTCGACACGCCTGCCGATGCCGGTGGTGGTGGTCGGCAACGTGACCGTGGGCGGCACCGGCAAGACGCCGGCGGTGATCGCGCTGGCACAAGCGCTGACCGAGGCGGGGCTGCGCCCCGGCGTGGTGTCGCGCGGCTACGGCGTGGAACTCAAGCACCCGCGCCGCGTGAAGCCGACCTCGAAGGCGTCCGACGTAGGCGATGAGCCGCTCCTGATCGCGCGCGCCACCGACGTGCCGGTCTGGGTCTTCCCCGACCGGGCGCTGTGCGCGCAGACCATGCTGGTATCGCACCCGGGCGTCAATGTGCTGCTGCTCGACGACGGCCTGCAGCACTACAAGCTGCAGCGCGACTTCGAGATCGTGATGTTCGACTCACGCATGGGCGGCAACGGCCTGCTGCTGCCAGCCGGCCCGCTGCGCGAGCCGCTTTCGCGCCCGCGCGACGCCACGCTGATCAACGACCCCACCTTCCGCGCCACGCCCGACCGCCCCGGCGTGTACGGCATGCGGCTGGAGCTGGACGACGCCTGGCAGCTGGCCGATCCCACCATGGCGCGGCCGGTCAGCGCCTTCGCCGGCCGGCGCGTGCTGGCCGCCGCCGGCATCGGCAACCCCGAACGCTTCTTCGCCAGCCTGCGTGGCGCAGGGCTGTCGCCGAAGACACTGCCGCTGCCCGACCACTATGACTTTGTCGCCGACCCGTTCGTCGACAATGCCGATGCGCTCGACGCCGACGTGATCCTGATCACCGAGAAGGATGCCGTAAAATGCGAGCGCTTCGACGACCCGCGCATCTGGGTCGTCCCCACCAGGCCCGTGATCGATACCGGCCTGATCGAAAAAATCCGCCGCGCCGTCCTGGCGCAAGTCAAACCCGCGCCGACCGCGCCGGCAACCACGCCGGGCGCCGCAGGGCGCAACGAGGAACACCGAGATGGACAACCGGCTGCTTGAAATCCTGGTCTGCCCGCTGTGCAAGGGCAAGCTGGAATACGACCGCGCCGCGCAGGAGCTGATCTGCCACGCCGACAAGCTGGCGTACCCGATCCGCGACGGCATCCCCGTGATGCTGGCCGACGAGGCCCGCCAGTCGGTGCCGGGCCGCGTGGTCAACCCGGACGCCCCTGCCGCCGGCAACTGAGCGCGCGCCATGACCGTCCCCGCGTTCACCGTCGTCATTCCCGCGCGGCTCGCCTCGACGCGCCTGCCTGACAAGCCCCTGGCCGATATCGGCGGGCGCCCGATGATCGTGCGCGTGGCCGAACGCGCGCATGCGTCGTCGGCGCGGCGCACCGTGGTCGCCACCGACGCGCCCGCGGTGGCGCAGGCCTGCGCCGCGCACGGCATCGAAGCCGTACTGACCCGCGCCGACCACCCTTCCGGCACCGACCGCCTGTCCGAAGTGGCCGCCCAACTGGGCCTGGCCGACGACGCCATCGTGGTCAATGTGCAGGGCGACGAGCCGCTGATCGAACCGTCACTGATCGACGAGGTGGCACTGCATCTGGCGCACCACGCCGACTGTGCCATCGCCACCGCGGCGCATCCGCTGCAGGACATCGCCGAAGTCTTCAACCCCAATGTGGTCAAGGTGGTGTGCGACGCCGCCGGCCGCGCACTGTATTTCTCGCGCGCGCCGATCCCGTGGGCGCGCGATGCCTGGTCGGGCGTGCCGGCCGTGCCCGCGGCGCTGGCCCAGGTGCCGCTGCCCGGCATGCCGGTGCTGCGCCATATCGGGCTGTACGCCTATCGGGCGGGCTTTTTGCGCCGCTTCCCGACGCTGGCGGCGGCGCCGCTGGAGCAGACCGAGGCGCTGGAGCAACTGCGCGCCATGTGGCATGGCGAGCGCATTGCGGTGCTGCAGACCAGCGCCGCGCCGGCCCCCGGCGTCGACACCCCGGCCGACCTGGAACGGGTGCGCGCACTGTGGGCGCAGTCGATGGCCCAGGAAGGGCCCTGACAAAACGACCCGCGCGGGCGTCTGCCCGCTCAGGTTCATACTGCTGCAACCTGAACCGGGGGGCGGATTTCGGGCCGATTTTGCGCCGCCTCATGGCATAATGCTTGCCGATACAGAGCCGCCCGGCCGGCATGCGCAAGCGTGCCGCCGGCCAAGGCTCGGTGGGGAGATAAAGATAGAGCCCGTCCGGTGTGCCGCGCCGCCATCCCCCTGGCAGCCGCCGCCGGCCGTACGCGTGGGTACGCCTGAGCAGTGCCCGCGCTGAACGCAGTCAGAACGCATCAGGACCGCAGTAAGTCCTGCGTCAAGTTACGGCGTTACCCTCCTTCTGATCTCCCGCCATACCAGATTAAAAACTCTGAGGACCCGTAAATGCGTTTGATCCTGTTGGGCGCGCCTGGCGCCGGCAAAGGCACGCAAGCCAAGTTCATCTGCGAGAAGTTCGGCATTCCGCAAATATCCACGGGCGACATGCTGCGCGCCGCGGTGAAGGCCGGCACCCCCTTGGGGGTGGAAGCCAAGAAGGTCATGGACGCGGGCGGACTGGTGTCGGACGACATCATCATCGGCCTAGTGAAGGACCGTCTGAAGGAAGACGACTGCAAGAACGGATACCTGTTCGACGGCTTCCCGCGCACCATTCCGCAGGCCGAGGCGATGAAGGAAGCGGGCGTGGCAATCGACTACGTGCTGGAAATCGACGTGCCGTTCGACGCCATCATTGAGCGCATGAGCGGCCGCCGCGTGCACGTGGCCTCGGGCCGCACCTACCACGTCAAGTACAACCCGCCCAAGACCGAGGGCGTGGACGACGAGACCGGCGAGGCGCTGATCCAGCGTGACGATGACAAGGAAGAGACGGTCAAGAAGCGTCTTGATGTCTATTCGCAGCAGACGCGTCCGCTGGTGGATTACTACTCGGACTGGGCTGCCAAGGGGGATGCTTCCGCCAAGGTGGCGCCGCCGAAGTACCGCAAGATCCTGGGCGTGGGCAATGTCGATGACATTACTGCGCGGGTGTTTGAGGCGTTGAAGTAATTCTTTCGCCTGCTGTGTTGTGAAAGCGGCCTTTGGGCCGCTTTTGTTTTATGGGCGAGTAGGTGGGGTGTGGCCCCCTTGCACATCCCCCACCACCCCGTAAAATACCGCCAATGAATTGACGTTTACGTAAACGGCAACAAAAAACCCCAATCCCAAGGAGACAACCCCAAATGCAAATCCAAGGCAACGTATTCATCGTCACCGGCGGCGCCTCAGGCCTGGGTGCAGGCACCGCCCGCATGCTGTCCGAAGCCGGCGCCAAGGTCGTGATCGCCGACCTGAACGAGGCCACCGGCCAGGCCCTGGCAACAGAACTGGGCGGCCAGTTTGTCCGCTGCGACGTCACCTCCGAAGCCGACGGCCAGACGGTGGTGACCGCCGCCCAGGCACTGGGCCGGCTCTCGGGTATCGTCAACTGCGCCGGCATCGCCACCGCCAACAAGACCGTTGGCAAGAACGGCCCCCATCCGCTCGACGCCTTCGACAAGACCATCCGCATCAACCTGGTCGGCACCTTCAACATGATCCGCCTGGCCGCCGCGGCCATGGTGCAAAACACCCCCGACAGCGAAGGCGAGCGCGGCGTGATCATCAATACTGCGTCGGTGGCGGCCTTTGACGGCCAGATCGGGCAGGCCGCCTATGCCGCGTCCAAGGGCGGCGTGGTGGCAATGACGCTGGCGATCGCGCGCGACCTGTCGCGCGACGGCGTGCGCTGCATGACCATCGCCCCGGGCATCTTCGAAACGCCGATGCTGCTGGGCATGCCGCAGGAGGTGCAGGACGCGCTCGGCAAGATGGTGCCGTTCCCGCCGCGCCTTGGCCGCCCGGCGGAGTACGCCAAGCTGGCGCGCTCGATCATCGAGAACACCATGCTCAACGGCGAAGTGATCCGCCTGGACGGCGCGATCCGGATGCAGCCCAAGTAATGCCCAGGCCTGCCCGCTCAGCCGGGCAGCAGCATCACAAGCATCAAACCCGGCGCCGCCGCCGGCACCAGCGTCAGCTGCTCGAACTGCAGCGCGCCCAGCATCGGGTGGCGAAAGCCGCGGCGGCCGCCCTCGCGGTCTTCCACGTCCTGCGACAGCCAGGCATCGCGGAAGGCCGCGCTCTCTGCCATCAGCCCCTCGATCAACGCACGCGTCGGCACCTCGTCCGCATGGCGGATGCTGTGCGCACGGAATTCCGCCACCAGCCGTGCCGCGCGGTGCGGCCAGTCTTCCACCAGCGCCATCAGCCCCGGCGACAGGAACATCGCGCGCAGCAGGTTGCGCTCGGCGCTGGCGGCATCGAGCCAGCCGATAAACAGGTCCGCGGCGGCATCGTTCCAGGCCAGCGCGGTCCATTGCCGGTCGAGCAGGTAGGCCGGCCCGCCGATGGCATGCACGCTGGCCAGCACCACCGGCGGCACGGTTTCGTCCGGGGCCTGCTGCGGGTCGCGGCGGCCCGCCAGTTCGAACAGGTAGGCGCGCTCGGCGCGCGACAGCCGCAGCGCGGCAGCCAGGCTGGCGAGCGCACGTGCCGACAGCGATACCGGCCGCCCCTGCTCCAGCCACGTCACCCAGGTGGCGCTTAAGCCCGCCAGTTGCGCAACTTCCTCGCGGCGCAGCCCTGGGGTGCGGCGGCGCCGGCCCGGTGCGAGCCCGACATCGGCCGGCGCCAGCCGTTCGCGGTGCGCGCGCAGGAAAGCGCCCAGCACGGATTCACGCGACGATGGCGATGCAGACTGGGCAACAGGGGGATCGGCAGATAAAGGCATGACAGGCTGGTGTCGCTTATACCAGGATAAATCGGTAACTTGTACCGGGAAAACTGCCCGCCTACAGTATGCCGAACCCGCCTCGCGGGCAAGTCCCCTCCCCCACAAGAAGGCCGCCCACGACCTGGGCGTGGCCCAAGGAGCCCAGCACCATGCAACAGCAGGAACTCGTCGCCGCCCAGTTCGGCGCCACCGCCAGCGCCTACCTCACCAGCACCGTCCACGCCAGCGGCGCGGACCTGCAGCAACTGAAAGACGAACTGGCCGCGCTGATCCCCGCGGCCAACCGCCCGCGCAGCCGCGTGCTGGACCTGGGCTGCGGCGCCGGCCATGCCAGCTTTGCCGCGGCAGCGGTTGCGGGCGAAGTGACGGCTTACGACCTGTCGGCGGACATGCTGGCCGTGGTCGAGGCCGCAGCGCGCGAGCGCGGGCTGGCCAATATCCGCACGCGCCAGGGCGCGGCAGAGCAGCTGCCGTTCGACGATGCAAGCTTCTGCGCGGTGGTCTCGCGCATGAGTGCGCACCACTGGCGCGACGTGCCGGCGGCGCTGGCGGAGATCCGCCGGGTGCTCAGGCCCGGCGGCAAAGTGGTGCTGATCGATATTGCCGGTGCGCCGGACCCGCTGCGCGATACCTGGCTGCAATCGGTGGAACTGCTGCGCGATCCCTCGCATGTGCGCGATTACACGCCGGCGGGCTGGCGGGCGATGTTCGAGGCGGCGGGCTTTGGCGCCGATGGCATCGCCGTATCGGACATCTGGCGCATCGGCATCGAGTTCGACAGCTGGGTCAGGCGCATGCGCACGGCACCGGTGGCCGTGGAGGCCATCCGCCACCTGTGGCAGATGGCGCCCGCGGAAGTTCGCGAGCACTATCGCGTGCAGGCCGACGGCAGCTTTGAACTGGAAGCGGTGATGGTCACCGCGCGTTGACCAGGTGCGCGGCACCTTTAGGCGGGGAAGGATAGCGCGGACGCCGCAGGCGTCCTTTCCGTTGGGTTTTCAGTGTGGCGTCTGTTGCTGCTCGATGTACTGGCGGATGATCGCCATGGGTGCGTGGCTGCGGCTACCGGCATCAGAAGGACGCAATGCCTACCGTGCCGAACATCGTTTTCGCTGCTCATAGACCAAGGGTAAGATGGGCTCATGCAGCGACTTCAAGCCTTCAAATACGCATTGATGCCGACCGGCGAACAGCAGCGCAACATGCGCCGCTTCGCCGGGCCGTGCCGGTTCGTGTTCAACAAGGCGCTGGCGTTGCAGAAGGAGCGCTACGAGCAAGGCGAGAGGAAGCTCGGCTATGCCGGTCTGTGCAAGCTGCTCACCGTTTGGCGCAACGGTCCAGAGACGCCGTGGCTGAAGGAAGCGCCGACGCACCCGCTGCAACAGGCACTCAAGGACCTGGAGCGCGCCTAGGCCGCGGCGCTCATCGCGGGCGCCTCGGCGCGCACGGTCAGGCGGCGCACCAGGTCCCATACCGCCGCCGCGGCCGGCGACAGTGAACGGTCCTCGCGCCGGACCATGACGATGCTGCGCTCCTCGCGCGGCACCAGCGGCCGCCACACCAGCGGCGACGCCGCCGGCAGCGGCAGCGAGAACGACGGCAGCACCGAGGCGCCGATGCCGGCCTCGACCATGCCGAACACGCTGGCCGAGTGGCCCAGTTCCTGCACCACCAGGGGCACCACGCCATGCCGGCCGAACACGCGGTCGATCAGCGGCCGGCTGCCGGAGGCAAAGTCCAGCAGCACCAACTGCATCCCATGCAGCGCCGACCACGGCACCGAGGCCGACTGCGCCAGCGGATGGTCGCGCCGGCAGACAAAGCAGAACGGGTCGGTCGCCACCGGCTCTACCACCAGCCCGTCGCGCACCAGCGGATCGATCAGCACGCCAAAGTCCACGGCGCCGGCGCGCACCTGCTCCAGGCCGTCGGCCTGCACGTTGTCACGCACGATCAGGCGGATCTCAGGGTATTGGGCGGCGCAGGCGGCCACGTACAGCGGCATCAGTCGGGCCGAGATCGTCGGCGCACCGGCTATCACTACACGTCCGCGATAGCGTTCGCCGAGCTGGCGCGTCTCTTCCAGGGTGTCGTCGAGCTGCCCGAGCAGCCGCTCCAACGCCGGCGCCAGCGCGTGGCCGGCCTCGGTCAGCACCACCTCGCGCGTGGTGCGGTCGAGCAGGCGCACGCCAAGTGCCTCTTCCAGCTCAGCCACACCGCGGCTGACCGCAGGCTGGGTCAGGCCGACCACATCGGCGGCCCGGCTGAAGCCGCCGGTATTGGCCACGGCCAGGAAGACGCGCAACTGGCGCAGTGTGTAATTCATGCAACGACCGGATAAATAGATTCTATAAATGAATTTGCATTCTAGACTTGGCTGACGTCCAATACTAGGCAAAACCCTAACATTGCAGGATCCACCCGCAGTCATGTCTCGTATTGTCCGCAAGCTCAAGAAACTTTATGACCTGATCGACGGCTTCGTTCTCGTCATGTTGACGGCCATCGCCATTGCGCTGGTCGCCCCTGAAATCGGCACCGGCAACGGCCCGCTGCACTTGGGCGTGGTGACCAGCCTGGGCGTGGCGCTGGTGTTCTTTCTGCACGGCGCGGCGCTCTCGCGCGACAAGCTGGTGTCGGGCGCCAAGCACTGGCGCCTGCATGTCTTCGTGCAGACCTTCACGTACGTGGTGTTCCCGCTGGTGGGCGCGCTGCTGATGCTGTCGCTGCGCAATACGCTGCCGCCGGACCTGCTGCTGGGCGTGTTCTTCCTGTGCGCGCTGCCGTCGACGGTATCGTCGTCGGTGGCCATGACCTCGATGGCGCGCGGCAATGTGTCCGGCGCGATCTTCAACGCCACCATCTCGGGCCTGATCGGCATGCTGGTCACGCCGCTGCTGATGGGGCTGGTGATCAGCGCCAGCGGCGCCTCGATGCCGCTGGGCAAGGCGCTCACCGGCGTGGCGCTGCAACTGCTGCTGCCGTTCGCGCTGGGCCAGTTGCTGCGCCCGCTGATCGGCAACTGGCTGACAAAGAAGAAGAACATCACCAACAAGATCGACCGTGGCGTGATCGTGCTGATCGTCTATTCCTCATTCTGCGACGCCACCGCAAAGGGCCTGTGGCACCAGTACCAGTGGCAGACCATCGGCGCCGTGATGCTGATCGCCGCGGTGCTGCTGTTCGTGGTGCTGGGCTTTACCACGCTGACCGCGCGCCGCCTTGGCTTCTCTGTCGAGGACGAGATCACGGCAGTGTTCTGCGGCTCCAAGAAGAGCCTGGCCAACGGCATCCCGATGGCCAAGATCCTGTTTGCCGGCCATCCGGCGCTGGGCCTGCTGGTGCTGCCGCTGATGGTCTATCACCAGCTGCAGCTGATTGTGTGCTCGGTGATTGCATCGCGCTATGCCGACCGCGATGCCTTGCTGGAGGACGAGGCCGCGGCGCGCGCCTGAGGCATGCAGCCATGAAAAAAACCGGGGCATGCCCCGGTTTCTTTGTGCCCGCCAGATTCACACGGACGGATTTTTCGACAGCGGCGGATTGCGCGCGAAGTAGGACCGGATCCCCTTCAGGATCGCATTGGCCAGCTGCTCCTGGTGTGCGTTGTCGTTGAGCTTGCGCTCTTCTTCCGGATTGCTGATGAAGGCCGTCTCGATCAGGATCGACGGAATATCCGGGGCCTTCAGCACCGCAAACCCGGCCTGCTCCACGCTGCCCTTGTGCAGCTTGTTGATGCCACCGATCTCGCCCAGCACGGCCTTGCCGACCTGCAGGCTGTCGTTGATCTGCGCGGTGGTGGACAGGTCCAGCAGCACGCGCGCGACCTGCGCATCCTTGTTGCCCATATTGGCGCCGCCGATCAGGTCGGCTGCGTTTTCCTTGTTGGCCAGCCAGCGTGCCGCGGTACTGGAAGCACCGCGCTCGGACAGCGCGAACACTGACGCGCCGCGCGCCTCTGGCGACAGGAAGGCATCGGCGTGGATCGACACGAACAGGTCGGCCTGCACCCGGCGCGCCTTCTGCACGCGCACGTTCAGCGGCACGAAGAAGTCGGCGTCGCGCGTCATCATCGCGCGCATATTGGGCTGGGCATCGATCTTGGCGCGCAGGCGGTGCGCGATCTGCAGCACCACGTCTTTCTCACGCGAGCCGGCGGCGCCGATCGCGCCCGGGTCTTCGCCGCCGTGGCCGGGATCGATCGCCACGGTCAGCAGGCGGCGCATCTTGAAGGGCCGTTCGGCAGTGGGATTGTCGCGTGCGACCGGCGGCACCACCGGGGCATTGGGGCTCGGCACCGGCGGTGCGGACGGCCTGGGCCGGGCCGAGGCCACCGGCGGCGGCAGCGGCGCGGTGGTGGGCGGCACCTCGCCCTTCTCGTCGAAGCGGCGCACCAGCGCGCCGATCGCGTCTTCCTCGGCACCAGCCGGCGCGCCGGCGATGCCATCGTTGCCCGGCGCCGGATCCGAGGTGGCGAAGCGGCGCTGCTTTTCCTCGGTGTCGCGCACCAGCTTCCACAGCGGATCGGGCGGATTGACCGGGTACAGGTCAAACACCAGCCGGTTGCGGTAGGTGCCGATCGGCGCCAGCGTGAACACCTGCGGCGCCACGTTTTCCTTCAGGTCGAACACCATGCGGACCACGCGCGGGCGGTTCTGGCCGACGCGCACGGTCTGGATATAGGGGTCGTTCGGGGTGATCTTGGCCACCAGCTCGCGCAGCGTGGGCGACAGGTCGAGGCCGTCGATGTCGACCACCAGCCGGTCGGGGTCGCGGATCATCTGGTGCACGGCGGCCAGCGGGGCATCGGATTCGATGGTGACGCGGGTGTAGTCCTCGGCCGGCCACACGCGCACCGCGACGATGCCGGCGCCAAACGCGATCTGCGGGCCGACCAGGGTCAGCACGGCCGTGCCCGCGCCCAGCTTCAGTGCCTGCGCCATCCATTTGCGGCGCGCCTGCAGCAGGCCGTCGGGTCCATCGGGGCGGTCAGTGGCAAGTCGCTTGATCAGCATGCGTTCAGCAGGGTAAGTCCAGTGTGAGTATAGGCGCGCATCGTCGCGATCCGCCGCTCGCCGGCGTCATCCGCCCCGGCCATGTCCGATTGGAGCAACATATGGAGATCCGGTTCCCCGAGCAGGCGGCCGGCCTTCTCCGGCCACTCGACCAGGTTGAAAGCCGGTTCGCCGAAGCAGTCGCGAAAACCCGCGTCGATCCACTCTTCGGGGTCGGCAAAGCGGTACAGGTCGAAGTGGTAGACGGTCAGCGGCGAGCCGTCGGCGCGGGCCACCTCGTAGGGCTCGCACAGCGTGTAGGTGGGGCTGCGGACCTTGCCCGCATGGCCGAGTGCGCGCAGGATCGCGCGCGTCAGCGTGGTCTTGCCGGCGCCCAGGTCGCCGGACAGCTGCACATGCACCGTGTGCGGCGGCATGGCCTGCACGGTGGCGGCCAGCGCGGCGCCCAGGCGCGCGGTGGCGGCTTCGTCGGGCAGCGTCAGGGTGCGTTCTTCGAGCAAGGGCATTGCGTACAATTCAGGGATGATCGACCGAGTCGCCCCAGGGCAGGCAGATGCGCCACCTACCCCCGTTTCCGGCACCCCCGGCCACCTGGCCGCGGGACCCGGGGAACTTGCGGCACTGGCCGCGTCGATCCGCACATGGGGCGCGGAACTGGGCTTTGCCTCCGTGCGCATCGCCGATGTCGACCTCAGTCATGCCGAGCCGGGGCTGATGGCGTGGCTGGCGCAGGGCTACCACGGCGACATGGATTATATGGCGAACCACGGCCTGCGGCGCGCCCGGCCGGCCGAACTGGTGCCCGGCACCGTGCGCGCGATCGTGGCGCGGATGCCTTACATTCCGGCCGCCGGCGCCCAGGCCGGCGCCACAGACTGGCGCCGCCACGAGCTGGCGCGGCTGGACGATCCGGCCACCGCGGTGGTGTCGCTGTATGCGCGCGGACGCGATTATCACAAGGTGCTGCGCAGCCGCCTGCAGCAACTGGCCAGCCGGATCGAAGCCGAAATCGGAAAATTCGGCTACCGCGTCTTTACCGATTCCGCACCCGTCATGGAAGTGGCGCTGGCCAGCCAGGGCGGGCTCGGCTGGCGCGGCAAGCATACGCTGCTGCTGGACCGCGACGGCGGCTCGATGTTCTTCCTGGGCGAGATCCTGGTCGACATCCCGCTGCCGGCGGACGCGCCCGAGTCCGGCCACTGCGGCAACTGCCACCGCTGCCTGGACATCTGCCCCACGCGTGCCATCCTGGCGCCGTACCGGCTGGATGCGCGCCGCTGCATCTCCTACCTGACCATCGAGCACAAGGGCCCGATCCCGGTGGAGTTCCGCGCGCCCATGGGCAACCGCGTCTATGGCTGCGACGACTGCCAGCTCGCCTGCCCGTGGAACAAGTTCGCGCATGTGGCCATGGTGCCGGACTTCGACGTGCGCAACGGGCTGGACGCGCCAGACATGGTGGCGCTGTTCCAGTGGACCGAAGCGGAATTCAACCAGCGGCTCGAAGGCAGCCCGATCCGCCGCATCGGCCATGAGCGCTGGCTGCGCAACCTGGCGGTGGGGCTGGGCAACAGCCTGCGCGCGGCGCGGTCGGGCACGCGCGCCGAAGATGCTGCCCTGGCCGCGCGCATCCGCGCAGCGCTGCTGGAGCGGCGCGAGAGCGCCACGCCGCTGGTGCGCGAGCATATCGACTGGGCCCTTGCCCAGGACGGCCCGCCGCCAGGCGCTAGCTGACCAGCGCCAGCCACAGCGGCGTGGTCACGATCGCCGCCACCGTCATCAGCGAAATCGTCGCTGCCACCATCGGCCCGTTACCGCCCATGCGCACCGCCAGGATATAGGCGCTGGAGGCCGTGGGCAGCGAGGCATACAGCACCACGATCTGGTACTGCAGCGCGGTCAGCGGCAGATGACGCCCCACCAGCCAGGCCACGCACGGCATCGCCAGCAGCTTGACCCCGGTCCACCAGGCCACCGGCCCCGCAGTGCCGGTGGCGCCGCTCATCTGCAGCCCGGCGCCCACCGTCATCAGCCCCAGCGCGGTCGAGGCCGAGCCCAGCCGGTTCAGTGTCATGCCCAGCACCTCGGGCGCATGCAGCCCCATCAGGTTGGTGAGCAGGCCGCCGGCAGTGGCCAGGATCAGCGGGTTGCGCGCCAGCTCCTTCCACAGCGCGGTCTGGCCGTGCCGCGCCAGCGCCCACACCGCCGCCACGTTGCACAGCGGCACCGTGCAGCCGACGATCACCGCCATCAGCGCCAGCCCCTCGGAGCCGCCCAGGCGCGATGCCAGCGCCAGCCCGATATAGGAATTGAAGCGGAACGCGGTCTGCAGGCCCGAGGCAAAGCTCAGCGCGTCCGGGCGCAACACCCATTTAACGGCGTAGCCGCCGGCCATGCCGGTGGCCATCACCAGCAGCGCCAGCCCCAGCATGGCCGAGGTCGAGGAGAAATCCAGCACCGCGGTATTGGTCGACTGCAGCAGCAGCGCCGGGAACAGCACGAAGTAGACCAAGCGCTCCACGCCGCCCCAGAAGGCACGGTCGAACGGGGTATAGCGCACCAGCAGCCAGCCGATGAGGATCAGGCTGAAGTCCGGGACCAGCAGGAGAGCAGAAGACATTTATCGTTGTTGTAGTGGCGGTGGCATGACGCGGCAGCTGCCCTGTGGGCCGTTGCGCGGGATTGCAGCGGCGGCGGCGGGGGTGGATAACGGCAAAAAACCGGAATGTGCAGACTAGGGCAGATACGGATAGGTATTTTTCCAGATTTAGGCCAGCATGGCATGCCAAGTTGTACGCCTGCCGCCATGTTGTCCCGCACCCGGTCCGCGCCGCCGCGCCCGGACACCCACCTCCGAGCCCCCTTCCGCCCTGGTCTGCACCCGGGCCGCTGCCTGCGCCTGGCCGCCGTGCTGGTGGCGCTGTGCGCCGCCACGGCCGCGGGCGCCGTGCCCATGCCGGCGCGCTCGGTGGAGATCGAAGGGATACGTTTTGACGATGCGGCACGCGTGGGCGGCAAGGAACTGCAGCTCAACGGCACCGCCCTGCGCGCGGGCTTCCTGGCCAAGGGCTACGTGGCCGCCCTGTACCTGCAGGAGAGGGCCCGCAACGCGGCCCTGGTGCTGGGCACGCCCGGCACCAAGCGGCTGCAGTTGCGCATGCTGCGCGAGGCCGAACCGCCGGCCCTCATGCGCGCCATCCGCCAGGGCATCCGCAACAACCACAGCGAGCAGCAGATGCAGGAACTGGCCACGCGGCTGGTACAGTTCGAGCGCACCCTGGGCGAGGTCGGCACCGCGCACAAGGGCGACGTGATCAACCTGGATTTTTCCCCGCAGACGGGGACCGTCGTCGCCATCAACGGCACACCTCGCGGCCGGCCGATCCCTGGCGAAGACTTCTACCAGGCCGTGCTGCGGGTCTTCCTGGGCGAGCGCCCGGTCGACGCCGAGGTCAAGCGCGGGCTGCTGGGCGGCTGACACAATTACGCTGCCGGCGCACGGCCCCACCTGTGGCACTGCGACGGTTTTTTTGCTTCCGGGCGGCATCCTGCCCGGATTTCCTGACGGGAGACATGATCTCATGCAAGCTGGCAAACTCGCACTGACCCTGGCCCTGGCCGCCGCCGCCACCGCGGCGCAGGCGCAGAGCTACCCCACCAAGCCGATCCGACTGATCATTCCGTTCGCACCCGGCGGCACCACCGACATCGTCGGCCGCGGCGCCGCGGACCAGATGAGCCGCATCCTGGGCCAGCCCGTAGTGGTGGAGAACCGCGCCGGCGGGGGTGGTTCGATCGGTGCCGACGCGATCGCCAAGGCCGCGCCGGACGGCTACACCATCGGCATCTCCACGGTCTCGACCATGGCCGTGAACCCGGCCTGCAACCCCAAGCTGTCGTACGACCCGATCAAGGACTTCAAGCCCATCACCAACCTGGCCAACGTGGCCAACGTGATCGCCGTGAACCCGAACTTCCCGGCCAAGGACTACAAGGAGTTCCTGGCCGTGCTGAAGGCCAACCCGGGCAAGTATTCGTACGCCTCGTCGGGCACCTGCGGCTTCGGCCACATGCTGGGCGAGCAGTTCAAGGTCTCGACCAAGACCTTCATGGTCCATATCCCGTACCGCGGCGCGGGCCCGGCGCTGAACGACGTGCTGGCCGGCCAGGTGCCGATCATGGTCGACAACCTGCCCTCTTCGATCCCCTACATCAAGGCCGGCAAGCTGCGCCCGATCGTGGTGGCCTGGAACAAGCGCCTGGAATCCATGCCCAACGTGCCGACCTTCGGCGAAATGGGCCTGAAGGAGCCGAACGACCCGGCCTGGTACGGCCTGGTGGCACCGGCCGGCACGCCTGACGACGTCATCAAGAAGCTCAACGAAGCCGCCGTCAAGGCCCTGCAGGACAAAGACTTCCAGCAGCGCCTGCGCACTGCCGGCGCCGAGCCGTCGGGCAACACGCCGGCGCAGCATGCGGCCGAGATCAAGAAGGAATTCGACAAGATGAAGAATCTTGTGAAGGTGCAGAACATCAAGCTGGAGCAATGATCCGGCTGGTGTGACGCCACCCGCAAAGGGCCGCCGCGAGGCGGCCCTTTATTCTTGCCCGCGCCAAAAAGCACTAAAATCCAGCATTCGCCCCAGCCTGACCGCCATGCCCGCCACCTATGACGCCATCCTCACCGCCCCCTTCGGCAAGATCGGGGTGCGCACGGACGGCGCGCGCATCCGGGCCATCGTGTACCTTCCCGAGCACGTCGAGACGCGCGCCCCGGCGGACGCGCTGACGCAACAGCTCGCGCAGCAGCTGGAGGCCTACTACGCCAATCCCGACGCCGCCTTCGACCTGCCGCTAGCCCCGGCCGGCAGCGACTTCCAGCAGCGCGTGTGGCAGGCCATCAGCGCAGTGCCGCGCGGCGCGGTGACCACCTATGGCACCATCGCCGAGGCCATCGGCGCGATGCCGCGCGCCGTGGGCCAGGCCTGCGGGCAGAACCCTTTCCCGATCGTGATCCCCTGCCATCGCGTGGTCTCGGCGCGCGGCATCGGCGGCTTTTCGCACCATGCCGAAGACGGCTTCTACCTCGACGTCAAACGCTGGCTGCTGCGCCATGAGGGCGCCATGCTGATATGAGCGGCGCCGCCCAGCCACCTGACATCGCCACCGCGCCCAGCGACGCCGACGTGGCACTGGTCAGCCGCTTCTGCGACGCGCTGTGGCTGGAAGACGGCCTCTCGCGCAACACCATCGATGCCTACCGGCGCGACCTGACACTGCTGGCGCGCTGGCTGCAGCATGAGCACCGCGGCGAGTTGCTGGGCGCGGACGACGGCGCGCTGTCGGCCTACTTCAACGCGCGCCACACGCAGACCCGCGCCTCGTCGGCCAACCGGCGCCTGGCGGTGTTCCGCCGCTTCTACCAGTGGGCGCTGCGCGAACACCTGGTCGAAGCCGACCCCTGCCTGCTGCTGCGCCCCGCCAAGCAGCCGCCGCGCTACCCCAAGACCCTGACCGAGTCCCAGGTCGACGCGCTGCTCGAAGCGCCCGACACCAACACGCCGCTGGGGCTGCGCGACCGCACCATGCTGGAGCTGATGTACGCCAGCGGGCTGCGCGTGTCGGAGCTCACGCAGATGAAGACCATCGAGATCGGCCTGAACGAAGGCGTGGCGCGCGTGGTCGGCGGCAAGGGCGACAAGGAGCGGCTGGTGCCGTTCGGCCAGCAGGCCGGCGACTGGCTGCGCTGTTACCTGGCCAGTGCGCGCCCCGAGCTGCTGGCCGGGCGCGCCTGCGACGCGCTCTTTGTCACGCAGCGCGGCGAAGGCATGACGCGGCAGGCGTTCTGGCACCTGATCAAGCGCCATGCGCGCGATGCCGGCGTGCACGCGCCGCTGTCGCCGCACACGCTGCGCCACGCCTTTGCCACGCACCTGCTCAACCACGGCGCCGACCTGCGCGTGGTGCAGCTGCTGCTGGGCCACGCCGATATTTCCACCACCCAGATCTATACGCACGTCGCCCGCGAACGCTTGCGCGAGCTGCACCAGCAGCACCATCCGCGCGGCTGAGCAAGCGGGCAGCGACCACTGTCATGAGCAAGACCAGGCACGTATCAGAAACCCCCGCCACGCAGTACCTGCGCAAGCATGGCGTCGCCTTCGGCGAGCATCCGTATGACTATGTCGAGCACGGCGGCACCGGCGAATCGGCGCGCCAGCTGGGCGTTCCCGAGCACGATGTGATCAAGACCCTGATCATGGAAGACGAGCGCGCGCAGCCGCTGGTGGTGCTGATGCACGGCGACTGCTCGGTCTCGACCAAGAACCTGGCGCGCCAGGCCGGCCGCAAGAGCGTGCAGCCGTGCAAGCCCGAGGTGGCGCAGCGCCACAGCGGCTACATGGTGGGCGGCACCTCGCCCTTCGGGACGCGCAAGCGCATGCCGGTCTACGTGGAAGCGACCGTGCTGGAGCTGGCGCGCATCTATATCAACGGCGGGCGCCGCGGCTACCTGGTCAGCCTGGACCCGACGCTGCTGGCCACGCTGGTGGACGCCCAGCCGGTGCAATGCGCACTGCCTGACTGAGCACATGACCGGGCGCCCCCGCGCAAACCGAGGGACGCTTCGATGCCAATCCGGGAAGTCACGGACGTAGCGAGGCCCCTGCCGCGCTACAATCGCGCCAGCCTGAAAACACCCCACTACACATGGCCAATCTGCTTTTCGCCCTTGCCGCCTACCTGATCGGCTCCGTTTCCTTCGCTGTAGTCGTCAGCAAGCTGATGGGATTGCCGGACCCGCACTCCTATGGCTCCGGCAATCCCGGCGCCACCAACGTGCTGCGCACCGGCAACAAGAAGGCCGCCATCCTGACGCTGATCGGCGATGCCCTGAAGGGCTGGCTGGCGGTATGGCTGGCCGCGCGCTTCGGGCCGGCCTACGGGCTGAACGAAACCGGACTGGCCATGGTGGCGCTGGCAGTCTTCCTGGGACACCTGTTCCCGGTGTACCACCGCTTTGCCGGCGGCAAGGGCGTGGCCACTGCGGCCGGGATCCTGCTGGCCATCGACCCGATCCTGGGCCTGGGCACGCTGGCCACGTGGCTGGTCATCGCGTTCTTCTTCCGCTACTCGTCGCTGGCGGCGCTGGTGGCGGCGATCTTCGCGCCGTTCTTCCATGTGCTGATGAACGGCGTGGACGTGATGACGGGGGCGATCTTCGTGATCAGCGTGCTGCTGATTGCGCGGCACCGGCAGAATATTGCGAAGCTGCTGGCCGGCAAGGAAAGTCGGATCGGCGAGAAGAAGAAGGTCTGAAAACAGCCTGGGCAGCCCTGACGCCGGCTCAGGCCTCGGCTGCCCCAAACAGCATCTCCACCCGGAACCCGCCGCCGTCGGCATTCACCAGGTTCAGCTTCCCGCCCGCCTGCCGCACCAGCCGGTCCACGATCGCCAGCCCCAGCCCGGAATGCGCATTGCCGCCCCGAGCCGGGTCCAGCCGCACAAAGGGCAGCGTAGCGCGATCCTTGTCATCCTCGGGAATGCCGGCGCCCTGGTCCTCCACCACCAGCAGGTAACCCTCCGGCGTGCGCGCGGTCGCAATGCACACCGGCGGCTTGCCATAGGCGTAGGCGTTGTCGACCAGGTTGCCGACGATGCGGTCCAGCTGCGTGGCGATCATGCGGAAGCCCTCGCCCGCGCCCAGCGACAGCACCACCTGGCGCTCCTGCTCGGCCAGCGACGCGGCCAGCTCATTGACGCGCCGGTCCACCGGCACCGGCCGCGCGGTCGACTCGCTGGTCTGCGCGAAGCTCAGGAACTGTTCGACGATGGCCGACATGGACTCCACGTCGCGCGTCACCCCCGCGGCGGCCTTGGGATCGGCCAGCATCTCGGCGCGCAGGCGCAGCCGCGCCAGCGGTGTCTTCAGGTCATGCGCGATGCCGGCCAGCATGGTGTTGCGCTCCTGGTCGATGCGCGCCAGGTCGGCCACCATGCGGTTGAAACGCTCGATCAGCTGGCGCAGCTCATGCGGGCCGCGCTCGCGCAACGGCGGCACGGCGTGCTGGCGCGACAGCAGCTCTGCCGCATTGGCCATGTCGCGCACCGGCCGCTGGATCTGCCAGGCGATCAGCACGGCAAAGATGATGGCCACGCCCACCACCAGCATCACGCCCGGCACCAGCCGGTTGTCGGGCGGCGGATTGTGGACCCACAGGATCGGCATGGCGATCCAGCGGGCGCGGCTGGGCAGCTTGATCCAGATGCGCGGCGTGGTTTCGTCCTCCAGCCGGATCTCGGTGCCCTGCGGCAGCCTGCCGATGAACTGCTCGACCAGCCGGCGCGAGCGCCCGCCCTTGGGCACGGTGGCATGCTCTTCGGCGTCGGCCGTGTTGGCCGTCTCCACCAGGCTGGGCAGCTTCGCCGGCGGACGCGCGTCGAGCGCGCGCTCGATGCTGTCGAGCTGGAACAGCATCTGCTCGACGGAATAGTCCACCTGCTGCTGGCGGCGGTCCATGCGCAGGATGGCCAGCCATGAGAAATGGCTGATCACAAGCACGGCGGCGATCAGCAGCGCAATGCGGCCGAACAGGGTGTCGATACGTCGCAACTTCATCGCAAAGCAGGATCTGGTGGCAAGCGGCGCCAGGGGGCGGGCGCCGCGGCCATTATTCGGGGAGCCCCGCGGACATCTCTTCCGCTTCGTCGGGCACGAAGGTATAGCCGCGTCCGCGCACCGTCTGGATATAGCGCGGGCGCTGCGCGTCTTCATCGAGCAGCCGGCGCAGGCGCCAGATCTGCACGTCGATGCCGCGGTCGCTAATGCCGCTGGCGCTGCCGTACATCAGTTCGACGATGCGCTCGCGCGACAGCACTTCGAGCGGATGCATCAGCAGCAGCTTGAGCAGCGCAAACTCGGTATCGCTGATCGACAGCGTCTGGCCGGCACGGGTCAGCGTGCGCTGGCGGAAATTGACGCGGAACGGGCCGAAGGCGACCGATTCGCGGTCTTCGGGCGCCGCCGCCGGGCGCGCCAGCTTGCGCCGCAGTACGGCATTGATGCGCGCCAGCAGTTCGCGCGGCGAAAACGGCTTGCCAAGGTAATCGTCGGCGCCGATCTCAAGCCCGACGATGCGGTCGATCTCGTCGCTGCGGGCCGTGAGCAGGATCACCGGGATATCGTCGTTCTTGGCGCGCAGGTTGCGCAGCGCGGTCAGGCCGTCGACCTTGGGCATCATCAGGTCCAGCACGATCAGCGCGGGGCGCTCGCGCTCCAGGCGCGCCTGCAGGCCGTCGCCGTCATGCATCACCGAGACGGCAAAACCCTGCTGGGTCAGGTACTCGCGCAGCAGGTCGCGAAGTTCGGGATCGTCGTCGACGACGAGGATCTGGGTAGGCTGGTTCGTTCGCATAGGCACATGATAGTCAGCCCCGGCGCCACACATGCCGGTTTGGCCGGGCGGTTTTGTTTCCGGAGGTTACACCCGGGGCGCTGGTAATCCGCTGTAATAAAAGCGCCGGGCGCCGAAATACGGGCGTCCGGGCCCGCACATTATCCTTGCGGCATGACGTGCCACTGGCGCCGCCGCATTGCGCGCCACACGGCACTTGCCGGCCTGCCGGCCACCCCGCGGCGTGCCCTCCCACGCGGCAGGCCGGCGCCCGTGGCGTTGCGGCATACTGCTGCATCGTCACTTGCCAGACCGAACATTGCCGGCGCGCCGCGCGCGCCGCCCCCAGGATTTGCGTACATGTCCAACCCCGAACAAGGCCAGCCTACCCCCACCCCGACCCCGTCTTCGCGTCCGCCCGAGGGCACTCCGCCGCGGCGCACCGGCCGGCGCCGGCTGACCGCCGGCGTGCTGGTGCTGCTGCTCGTGGGGGGCGCCTGGTACTGGTATGCCCATCGCGGCCAGGCGCCGCAGGAGGCGACCGGGGCGGCAGGCGCGCAGCGGGGTGCCAGCGGCCCGGGCGCGCGGGGTGGCGCCGGTGGCCCCGGCATGCCGCGCTCGCCCGTGGTGGTCGCCACCGTGGCCAAGCGCGATATGGACGTGGTGCTCAATGGCCTGGGCAATGTGACCCCGGTGTCCAACGTCACCGTGCGCGCGCAGGTGTCCGGCCCGCTGCTCAAGGTGCTGTTCAAGGAAGGCCAGATGGTCAGGGCCGGCGACGTGCTGGCCGAGATCGACCCGCGCCCGTTCCAGGCCGCGCTGGACCAGGCCGTGGGCCAGCTGGCGCGCGACCAGGCGCTGCTGCAGAACGCCAGGCTGGACCAGCAGCGCTACCGCACCCTGCTGGGCCAGGATTCGATCTCCAAGCAGCAGGTCGATACCCAGGACGCGCTGGTGCGCCAGTACGAGGGCGTGGTCAAGACCGACCAGGGCAATGTCGCCAACGCGCGCCTGCAGCTGGGCTACACCAGGATCGTGGCGCCGGTGTCGGGCCGCATCGGCCTGCGCCAGGTCGACCCGGGCAATATCGTCAATACCGGCGACACCAACGGCATCGCGCTGATCACGCAGATCCAGCCGATTGCCGTGATGTACACCATCCCCGAGGACAACCTGCCCTCGGTGCTGAAGAAGCTCAACGCCGGCGAAAAGCTGCCGGTGCAGGCCTGGGACCGCCAGGTGCGCAACCAGCTGGGCGAAGGCACGCTGCTGACCACCGACAACCAGATCGACACCACCACCGGCACGGTCAAGCTCAAGGCGGTCTTCCCCAATGAAGACGGCATGCTGTTCCCCAACCAGTTCGTCAACGTGCGCACGCGCGTCGATACCCTCAGGGACGCCACCGTGATCCCGGTGGCCGCAATCCAGCGCGGCCAGCAGGGCACCTTTGTCTACACCGTGGACGAGGCCAGCAAGGTCAAGGTGCAGGTGGTCACGCTCGGCCCGGGCGACGGCAGCCGCAACGCCGTGCTCAAGGGCCTGGAGCCCGGCCAGCGCGTGGTGGTGGACGGCGCCGACCGCCTCAAGGAAGGCATGACGGTGGAGGCCGTCGATCCGGCCGCGCGCGCCGCCGCGGTGGTGCCGGCCAGCCAGCCGCGCGGGCGCGGCCGACGCAACCGGGACGGCGGCGGTGCCAGCGGCGCGCACGCCGACGCCAGCGGGGCCGCAGCCTCCGGCGCGGCCGGCGAACATCGCCGCCACCGCGACGCCGGCGCCAGCGCCCCGCCCGCCAGCGGCGCGCAGCAGTAAGGACACCGCATGAACCCCTCACGCCTCTTCATCGAGCGCCCGGTCGCCACGGCGCTGCTGATGCTGGCCATCCTGCTGTCCGGGCTGGTGGCGTACCGGCTGCTGCCGCTGTCGGCGCTGCCCGAGGTCGACTACCCGACCATCCAGGTCACCACGCTTTACCCCGGTGCCAGCCCCGACGTGATGACCTCGTCGGTAACAGCGCCACTGGAGCGCCAGTTCGGCCAGATGCCGGGCCTGAAGCAGATGTCGTCGTCCTCGTCGGGCGGCGCCTCGGTGATCACGCTGCAGTTCGAGCTGACGCTGCCGCTGGACGTGGCCGAGCAGGAGGTGCAGGCCGCCATCAACGCCGGCAGCAACCTGCTGCCATCCGACCTGCCGATGCCGCCGGTCTACAGCAAGGTCAACCCGGCCGACGCGCCGATCATGACCATCGCCATGACCTCGGACACCATGCCGCTGCCCAAGCTGCAGGACATGGTCGACACGCGCGTGGCGCAGAAAATCTCGCAGATCCAGGGCGTGGGCCTGGTCACCATCAGCGGCGGTCAGCGCCCCGCGGTGCGCATCCAGGCCAACCCGACCGCGCTGGCCTCGCTGGGCATGTCGATCGACGACTTGCGCACCGCCATCGGCGCCTCCAACGTGAACGGCGCCAAGGGCAGCTTCGATGGCCCGGCACGCGCCTCCACCATCGATGCCAACGACCAGCTGCGCTCGGCCGACGAATATCGCCAGATCATCCTGGGCTACAAGAACGGCGCGCCGATCCGCATCACCGACGTGGCCGAGATCGTCGACGGCCCCGAGAACAGCCGCCTGGCGGCCTGGGCCAATGACAAGCCCGCGATCGTGCTGAACATCCAGCGCCAGCCGGGCGCCAACGTGATCGAAGTGGTGGACCGCATCAAGGCGCTGCTGCCGCAGCTGCAGAACGCGCTGCCGGCCTCGGTCCACGTGCAGCTACTGACCGACCGCACCACCACCATCCGCGCCTCGGTCGAGGATGTGCAGTTCGAGCTGCTGCTGGCGATCGCGCTGGTGGTGCTGGTGATCTTCCTGTTCCTGCGCAATATACCGGCGACCATCATCCCGGGCGTGGCGGTGCCGCTGTCGCTGGTGGGCACCTTCGGCGTGATGTACCTGGCCGGGTTCTCGATCAACAACCTGACGCTGATGGCACTGACCATCGCCACCGGCTTCGTGGTCGACGATGCGATCGTGATGATCGAGAACATCATGCGCTACATCGAGAAAGGCGATTCGCCGATGGCGGCGGCGCTCAAGGGTTCCAAGCAGATTGGCTTCACCATCATCTCGCTGACCTTCTCGCTGGTGGCAGTGCTGATCCCGCTGCTGTTCATGGGCGATGTGGTGGGGCGCCTGTTCCGCGAGTTCGCGATCACGCTGGCAGTGTCGATCCTGATCTCGGCGGTGGTATCGCTGACGCTCACGCCGATGATGTGCGCGCGCCTGCTGCACCACGTGCCGGAAGAGAAGCTGTCGCGCTTTCACCGCGCCAGCGGCCGCTTCTTCGACAACGTGATCGACCGCTACGGCCGCGCGCTGGAGTGGGTGCTGGACCGCCAGAAGGCCACGCTGGTGGTGGCCGTGGCCACGCTGGTGCTGACCGTGCTGCTGTACCTGCTGGTACCCAAGGGCTTCTTCCCGGTGCAGGACACCGGCGTTATCCAGGGTATTACGGAAGCCGCCCAGACCACCTCGTTCGACGCCATGGCGCGCCGGCAGCAGGCCGTGGCCAAGGTGGTGATGCAGGACCCGGCCGTGGCAAGCCTGTCGTCGTTTATCGGCGTGGACGGCACCAACACCACGCTCAACGCCGGGCGCATGCTGATCAACCTCAAGCCCAAGGGCGAACGCGATCCGATCGAGGTGGTCACACAGCGGCTGCAGCAGGCGGTGCATGACCTCGGCGGCGTGTCGCTGTTCACGCAGCCGGTGCAGGACCTGACCATCGAGGACAAGGTCTCGCGCACGCAGTACCAGTTCACCGTGGAGGATCCGGATCCCGAGACGCTGGCAACATGGGTGCCAAAACTGGTGGAACGCCTGCGCCAGGAACCCGAGCTGCGCGATGTCACCAGCGACCAGCAGAACAACGGCCTGCGCGCCTATGTCGATATCGACCGCGACGCCGCGGCGCGCTTCGGCATCACCACCGCGGTGATCGACAGCGCGCTGTACAGCGCCTTCGGCCAGCGGCTGGTGTCGACCATCTTCACGCAGGCGAGCCAGTACCGCGTGGTGCTGGAGACCATGCCGGAATTCCGCAAGAACCCGCAGTCGCTGGCCGACCTGCGCCTGCCCTCCTCTTCCGGCGGGCAAGTGCCGCTCGGCTCGTTTGCGCGCATCACGGAGCGCACCGGCCCGCTGGTGGTCAACCACCAGGGCCAGTTCCCGGCGGCGACGATCTCGTTCAACCTCGCGCACGGCGAATCGCTGGGCGCCGCGGTCGACAAGATCACCAAGGTGGAACACGAACTGGGCCTGCCGATCTCGATGCAGACCAGCTTCCAGGGCGCCGCGCTGGCCTTCCGCGCGTCGCTGTCGAACACGCTGTGGCTGATCCTGGCCGCGGTGGTGACGATGTATATTGTGCTGGGCGTGCTGTATGAAAGCACCATCCACCCGGTCACCATCCTGTCGACACTGCCGTCTGCCGGCGTGGGCGCGCTGCTGGCGCTGCTGGTGGCGGGCCAGGACCTGGGCATCATCGCGATCATCGGCATCATCCTGCTGATCGGCATCGTCAAGAAGAACGCGATCATGATGATCGACTTCGCGCTCGAGGCTGAGCGCGAGGGCGGCATGAAACCGCGCGACGCGATCTTCCAGGCCTGCCTGCTGCGCTTCCGCCCGATCCTGATGACCACCATGGCGGCCCTGCTGGCGGCGCTACCGCTGATGCTGGGCTCGGGCATCGGCAGCGAGCTGCGCCGGCCGCTGGGCGTGACCATGGTGGGCGGCCTGCTGGTCAGCCAGGTGCTGACGCTGTTCACCACGCCGGTGATCTACCTGGCCTTCGACCGCATCGCCACGCGCGTGAAGGGTTGGCGCAAGCGGCGCTTCGGCGATCCGGAGGAAGGCGGTACCGGCGAGGAGCCGGTGTAACGATGAATCTCTCGGCTGCCTTCATCCACCGCCCCGTCGCGACCGCGCTGCTGACGCTCGGCATCCTGCTGGCGGGACTGGCCGCGCTGCGGCTGCTGCCGGTGTCGCCGCTGCCGCAGGTGGATTTCCCGACCATCTCGGTATCGGCGTCGCTGCCGGGTGCGAGCCCGGAAACGATGGCCGCCACCGTGGCCACGCCGCTCGAGCGCGCGCTCGGCACCATCGCCGGCGTGACCGAGATCACGTCGAGCAGCTCGCTCGGCTCTACCCGGGTGACGCTGCAGTTCGACCTGTCGCGCAATATCGACGGCGCCGCGCGCGACGTGCAGGCGGCGATCAACGCCTCGCGCGCGACGCTGCCGACCAGCCTGCCCAACAACCCGACCTACCGCAAGGTCAACCCGGCCGACGCGCCGATCATGATCATCGCGCTGACCTCGCCGACCATGACGCGCGGGCAGCTGTACGACGCGGCCTCGACCATCCTGGCGCAGAAGCTGTCGCAGGTCGATGGCGTGGGCCAGGTCACCATCGGCGGGGCCTCGCTGCCGGCGGTGCGGGTGGAGCTGAACCCGACTGCGCTGAACCACTACGGCATCTCGCTGGAGGACGTGCGCAACACCATCAGCGCTACCAATGCCAACCGGCCGCTGGGCACGCTGGAGAACGCCGCCAACAACTGGCAGGTCTATGCCAACGACCAGGCGATGAAGGCGGAAGACTACATGCCGCTGATCATCCGCTATGCCACGCCAGGAACCTTCTCGTCGACGTCGGCGGGCGCGCTGATTGCCAGCACGGCCAACGCCGCCGCCAGCGGCGGCGTCAGCACCAAGGTGGTCAACGGCGTCACCGTGACCACGCTGACCACCAGCAGCGGCACCACCACCATCACCAGCGGCGCCACCGGCGGCACCAGTGCCACCAGCGGCCCCAACTCGTTCGCGGTGCCGGTGCGGCTGCACGACGTGGCCAATGTGGTCGACTCGGTGCAGGACATCCGCAATGCCGGCTCGGCCAACGGCAAGCCGTCGGTGCTGCTGGTGCTGAACCGCTCGCCCGGCGCCAACATCATCGAGACCGTCGACCGCGTCAACGAGATGCTGCCGAACCTGCAGAAGATGATCCCGGCGGCAATCTCGATGGACGTGATGATGGACCGCACGCCCACCATCCGCGCCTCGCTGCGCGAGGTCGAGCACACGCTGATGATCTCGGTGGCGCTGGTGATCATGGTGGTGTTCGTGTTCCTGCGCAATGTGCGCGCCACCTTGATCCCCAGCGTGGCGGTGCCGGTGTCGCTGATCGGCACGTTCTCGGTGATGTACCTGGCCGGGTTCTCGCTGAACAACCTGTCGCTGATGGCGCTGACGATTGCCACCGGCTTTGTGGTCGACGATGCCATCGTGGTGCTGGAAAACATCTCGCGCCATATCGAGGAAGGCATGAAGCCGCTCGCCGCCGCGCTGCGCGGTGCGCGCGAAGTGGGCTTCACGGTGCTGTCGATGAGCCTGTCGCTGATCGCGGTATTCATCCCGCTGCTGATGATGGGCGGCATTGTCGGCCGCCTGTTCCAGGAGTTCGCGATCACGCTGTCAGTGGCGATCCTGGTATCGCTGGTGGTGTCGCTGACCACCACGCCGATGATGTGCGCGCGCCTGCTGCGCCCGCCCGAGCCGGAGAAGCAGAGCCGCTTCTTCCGCGCCACCGAGCGCATGTTCCAGTGGCTGCACGACGGCTATGCGCGCTCGCTGTCCACGGCGCTGCGCTTCAGCCCGCTGGTGTGGCTGGTGCTGATCGCCACCATCGCGCTGAACGTGTACCTGTACGTGATCGTGCCCAAGGGCTTCTTCCCGCAGCAGGACACCGGCCGGCTGATCGGCTTTATCCGCGCCGACCAGGCCACCTCGTTCCAGGCCATGCGCGGCAAGCTCGACAACTTCATCACCATCGTGCGGTCGGATCCGGCGGTGGAGAACGTGACCGGCTTTACCGGCGGCTCGCAGCGCAATACCGGGCAGATGTTCGTCACGCTCAAGCCGCTGTCGGAGCGCAAGGAATCGGCCGACGCGATTATCGCGAGGCTGCGCGGCAAGCTGGCCAAGGAGCCAGGCGCGAGCCTGTTCCTGCAGTCGGTGCAGGACATCCGCATCGGCGGGCGGCAGAGCAGTTCGCAATACCAGTTCACGCTGCAGTCAGACGACCTGGAGGTGCTGCGCGCGTGGGAGCCCAAGGTGCGCGCCGCGTTGTCGAACTTGAAGGGGCTGGAGGATATCGACACCGATACCAACGACAAGGGCCTGCAGACCTCGGTGATCATCGACCGCGACGCGGCCTCGCGCCTGGGCGTGACCGCGCAGCAGGTGGATGCGGTGCTCAACGATGCCTTCGGCCAGCGGCTGGTGTCCACCATCTACCATCCGCTGAACCAGTACCGCGTGGTGATGGAGCTGAGCCAGGAGTACCTGCAGGGGCCGGATGCGCTCAAGGACATCTACGTGGTCACCGGCAACGGCAACCGCGTGCCGCTGGCGGCCTTCGCGCGCGTGACCCCGACCAGCACGCCGCTGGGCGTGAACCACCAGGGCCAGTTCGCGGCCTCGACGATCTCGTTCAACCTGGCCGAGGCCATGTCGCTGTCGCAGGCGACCGACGCGATCACGCGCGAGATGGCGCGCATCGGCGTGCCGGAGACGCTGCGCGCCAACTTCCAGGGCGGCGCCAAGGCGTTCCAGGACTCGCTCAAGAGCCAGCCGATCCTGATCCTGGCGGCGCTGATCACGATCTATATCGTGCTGGGCGTGCTGTATGAAAGCTACGTGCACCCGCTGACGATCCTGTCGACGCTGCCCTCGGCGGGCGTGGGCGCGCTGCTGGCGTTGCTGGCATCGAAGACCGACTTCAGCATCATCGCGCTGATCGGCGTGATCCTGCTGATCGGTATCGTCAAGAAGAACGCGATCATGATGATCGACTTTGCCATCGATGCCGAACGACGCGAGGGGCTGTCGCCGCGCGACGCGATCTACCGCGCCTGCCTGCTGCGTTTCCGCCCGATCCTGATGACCACCATGGCCGCGCTGCTGGGCGCGGTGCCGCTGGCGATCGGCCGCGGCGACGGCGCCGAGCTGCGCGCGCCGCTGGGCATCTCTATTGTCGGCGGGCTGGTGGTAAGCCAGCTGCTGACGCTGTACACCACGCCGGTGGTCTACCTGACGCTGGACCGCTGGCGCCTGAAGGTCAAGGCCTGGCGCCAGCGCCGCCGTGGTACTGGCACGCCGGACCAGCCGGCCACCGTCTAGATTTGCGAAGACTCGACATGACAGTTCTTTCCCGCTTCCTGACCCATGCCCTGCCGGTGCCGCTGGCCTGCGCCCTGCTGCTGGCCGGCTGCGCCGTCGGCCCCGACTACCAGCGCCCCGATGCGCCGGTCTCCGCATCCTTCAAGGAAGCCGATGCCGCCACCCCTGCCTGGAGCGGCGACTGGAAGCCCGCCGAGCCGCAGGATGCGCTGGCACGCGCCGACTGGTGGACCGTGTTCGGCGATGCGCAGCTCGACGCGCTGATGTCCGAGGTGCAGATCTCGAACCAGAACATCAAGGCCGCCGAGGCGCAGTACCGTCAGGCCGTGGCCGCGCTGCAGGCGGCGCGCGCCGGCTTCTTCCCGATCGTCGACGCGCAGGCCGGGGCGTCGCGCGCGCGCGGCGCCAGCGGCAATACGCTCAGCGGGCAGAGCGTGACGCTGGGCGCGACCTGGGAAATCGACGTGTGGGGCCGCGTGCGGCGCCAGGTAGAGAGCAGCGAGGCCAGCGCACAAGCCAGCCAGGCCGATCTGGCATCGACGCTGCTGTCGACGCAGGCGACGCTGGCGCAGAGCTATTTCCTGCTGCGCGTGGCCGATGCGCAGAAGGCGCTGCTGGACCGCACCGTGGCGGACTACGCGAAGTCCCTGCAGCTGGTGCAAAACCAGTACGCCGCCGGCACCGCGCAGCGCTCGGACGTGCTGCAGTCAGAGACCCAGCTCAAGAGCGCGCAGGCGCAGCAGATCGACATCCAGATCACGCGCGCGCAGCTGGAGCACGCCATTGCCGTGCTGGTGGGCAAGGCCCCCGCGGCGCTGACGCTGGGCGCCGACGACTTCCGCACCGCGCCGCCGCGCGTGCCGGCCGCGGTGCCGTCGCAACTGCTGGAGCGCCGCCCCGACATCGGCGCGGCCGAGCGCCGCATGGCCTCGGCTAATGCGCAGATCGGCGTGGCGCAGGCGGCCTACTACCCGACCCTGTCGCTGTCGGCCAGCGGCGGCCTGACCGCCAGCACGCTGGCGCGCTGGATGTCGCTGCCGGACCGGATCTGGTCGATCGGCGGCGGGCTGGCCGGCACGCTGTTCGACGGCGGCCTGCGCAGCGCGGCCAAGGCGCAGGCGGTGGCGGCCTACGACCAGACCGTGGCCAACTACCGCCAGACCGTGCTGGGCGCGTTCCAGGAAGTCGAGGACAACCTCGCCGCGCAGCGGCTGTTGGAACAGGAAGCGGTGGTGCAGAACGACGCGCTGCGCTCGGCGCGCGAGGCGCTGGCGCTGGTGAACAACCGCTACCGCGCCGGCACCGCTGGCCTGCTCGACGTGCTGACGGCGCAGACCAGCGCCTACACCGCCGAGCGCACCGCACTGTCGATCGCCGGCCGCCAGTACACGGCGGCGGTGGTGCTGATCAAGGCGCTGGGCGGCGGCTGGCATGCGCCCGGCGCGGAGGCTACGCCGGCACAGGCCGGTACGAACCAGGCCGTCAGCCAGCGCTAGCCGCCGGGGCGCGCGGCAGCGGCTGTTGGCAGATGCGCTCGCGCAGCCAGGTGGCGGCCTTGCCCAGCGGCCGCTGCTTGTGCCAGACCAGTTCCATCGCCACCGGCCAGTCCTGTTGCTGGAATGCCAGCGGCGGCGTCACCAGCCGCGCCGCGGCCGGTGAATTGGCCACCACGTGCCACGGCACGAAGGCCCAGCCCAGCCCGCGCTTGACCAGCTCCACGATCACCCACTGGCTTTCCACCCACCACACGTCCGCGGCCACGCGCAGGCGCATCTTCTCTTCGCTGTCTGAGCGGGTTGCGACCATCAGCTGGCGGTAGCGCTTCAGTTCCTCCCAGTCCACGCGCTGGCCGGCCAGCGGATGCTCGGGCGCGCACAGGATCTGCATCGGCACCCAGCCCAGCGCATGGAAGCCCAGCGCCGGCGGCAGCACCTCCTGCCGCCACATGATGCCGAGGTCGGCGCCGCCTTCCAGCACCAGTCGGCTGACGTCCTCCATCAACGGAAACAGCAGCTCAAGCTCCACCGCCGGGAAGCGGCTGGAAAATTCTTCCAGCAGCATGCCCAGCGTCTCTTCCGGATAAAGCTCGTCCACCGCCAGCACCAGCCGCGTCTCCACGCCCTCGCCCAGGCTCTTGGCCACGCCGCGGAAGTGTTCGCAGCGCTCCAGGATCACGCGCGCCTCGGCCAGCAGCCGCTCGCCCGCGGGAGTCAGTACCGGGTAACGGCCGGCGCGGTCGAACAGCGCGTTGCCGGCGTCGATTTCCAGGTTGGACACCGCCGCGCTGACCACCGACTGCGCCTTGCCCAGCCGGCGCGCGGCGGCCGAGAACGAACCGGTGTCAGCCGCCGCGACGAATGCCTGCAATTGCTCGATGGAGAGGCTCATAAATAACTTTCAATGTTTATCCATCTGTTTTGCAGATAGTATCCAACTTGGCAATCCCTACCCAGCAGATAGACTAGCTCCCATCGCGTTTGACACGCAAGGAGAGCAACGATGCGCAAGACCTGGGACCGGATTCGCCACGCCATCGGCTTCGAGGTGGTCGGCCTGCTGATTTTCGCGCCGGTGGCCAGCTGGGCCTTCGGCTATGAACTGCATGAGATGGGCGTGATCGGCGCGGTCGCCTCGCTGATCGCCACCGGCTGGAACTACCTGTACAACGTGCTGTTCGACAAGGGCATGCTGCGGTTCACCGGCCAGCTGCGCAAGTCGCTGCCGGTGCGCGTGCTGCACGCCGTGCTGTTCGAACTGGGCCTGCTGGTGGTGTTCCTGCCGTCGGTGGCCTGGTACCTGGGCATCAGCCTGTTCGACGCGCTCATCATGGACCTCGCCGTGGCCGGCTTCTACATGGTCTACGCGCTCGTGTACAACTGGCTGTACGACCTTGTCTTCCCGGTGCCTTCGCTGCAGGCACAAGCCAAGCCGGAAGGCGCCGCGCTCGGCTGAGCGCGGGTTTTTCCTGACCCCGGAGGCGTCACTCCGGGGACTTCCCCGTCTTGCCGCGACCGGTCAAATTGTTATACTCCATAACAAATCCAATTCGACCGGGGGCAGCGCGCCCGCGCTTGCGTACCGGCGCATCCTGCACGCGGGGGAGACAACATGAAGATCGCAATCGCCGGTGGCGGCATCGGCGGACTGACGCTGGCGCTGCTGTGCCAACGCCACGGCATCGAGGCCGAGGTCTGGGAGGCCAGCGAAACGCTGCGCCCGCTGGGCGTGGGCATCAACCTGCTGCCGCACGCCGTGCGCATCCTGTCCGAGCTGGGACTGCGCGACGCGCTGGCGGATATCGCCATCGAGACCTCGTCGCTCTCCTACTACAACAAGCGCGGCCAGCGCATCTGGCATGAGCCACGCGGGCTGGCGGCCGGTTATGACTGGCCGCAGTTCTCGATCCATCGCGGCGAATTCCAGATGCTGCTGCACCGTACCGTGGTGGAGCGCCTGGGCGCCAGCGCAGTGCATACCGGCCATAGCTTCGAGACCGTGCTGGACACCGGCGCGGGCGGACAGGCGCGCTTTGGCCTGCGCCGCCGCAGCGACAATGCCGAGGTCGAAGCCAGCGCCGATGTGCTAGTCGGCGCCGATGGCATCCACTCGGCTGTGCGCCGCCACTTCTACCCCACCGGCGACCTGCCGCGTTTTTCGCGCCGCCTGCTGTGGCGCGCGGTCACCGAGGCGCCGCCCTACCTGGACGGGCGCTCGATGTTCATGGCCGGGCACCAGGACCAGAAGTTCGTGGCCTATCCGATCTCGGAACCGCTGCGCCGCCAGGGCCGCTCGCTGGTCAACTGGATCGCCGAGCTGCGCGTGCCCGACAGCGTTCCCGACACCCCGCCGCGCAGCGACTGGAACAAGCAGGTCGACAAATCCGTGTTCTGCGCCGCGTTTGCCGACTGGAAGTGGGACTGGATCGACATCCCCGCGCTGATCGACGGTGCCCAGGCGATCTACGAATTCCCGATGGTCGACAAGGACCCACTGCCGCGCTGGACCTTCGACTGCGTCACGCTACTGGGCGACGCCGCGCACCCGATGTACCCGATCGGCTCGAACGGCAGCGCCCAGGCCATCCTGGACGCGCGCTACCTGGTCGACAGCCTGCTCGGCACGCCCGACACCGGCTACGCGCTGCGCGAATACGAGGCCGAGCGCCTGCCGCGCACCGCCGGCATCGTGCTGCGCAACCGCATGAACGGACCCGAGCAAGTGATGCAGCTGGCCGAGGAACGTGCGCCGCAGGGCTTTGCCGACATCGACCAGGTGATCCCGCGCGCCGAACTGGAGGCGATTTCGCTGCGGTACAAGCAGCTGGCGGGATTCGACCGGCAGTCGATGCAAGGCAACCGGTAGGATCCGGCAGGTTTGACATGCAGAACAAGACCATCGAGAGAGGAGACACCATGGCGCCCCTGACCACCACCAAGCTGGCCCGCCTCGCGCTGGCCGCGGCCCTCGCCTTCAGCGCCGGCAGCGCGCTGGCCGACATCACCGTCGGCGTCAGCCTGTCCACCACCGGCCCATCGGCGTCGCTGGGCATCCCGCAGAAGAACTCGCTGGCCTACCTGCCGCAGAAGATCGGCGGCGAGGCGGTGCGCTACATCGTGCTGGACGATGCGTCGGACCCCACGCAGGGCGCCAAGGTGGCGCGCCGCTTTGTCTCCGAGGACAAGGTCGACATCATCCTGGGCTCGTCCGCGGTGGCGCCGTCGATCGCCATTGCCGAGGTGGCCGATGAAGCCCAGACTGTGCAGCTGGCGTTCTCGCCGATTGAGCTCAAGCCCGGGCGCGGCGCCTGGACCTTCCGGCTGGCGCAGCCGGTGCGGCTGATGGCCAATGCCGTGGCCGCCACCGCCAAGACCAACGGCGTCAAGACCATCGGCTTTATCGGCTTCGCCGATGCCTACGGCGAGACCTGGCTGAAGGACTTCACCGCCGCCGCCAGTGCCAACGGCATCCGCCTGATCGCCACCGAGCGCTACGGCCGCGCCGATACCAGCGTGACCGCGCAGGCCATCAAGCTGATTGCCGCCAAACCCGACGCCATCCTGATCGCCGGCGCCGGCACCGGCGCCGCGCTGCCGCACACCACGCTGCGCGAGCGCGGCTACGGCGGCACCATCTACCACACCCACGGCGCGGCCACCAAGGACCTGATCCGCATCGGCGGGCGCATGGTCAATGGCGCAATCCTGCCGGCCGGGCCGGTGATCGTGCCGGAGCAATTGCCCGCGGGCGACCCGGTGCGCAAGCCGGGGCTGGACTACGTCACCCGCTATGAGAAGCAGTACGGCGCCGACAGCCGCACCCAGTTCGGCGCCCATGCCTACGACGCCGGGCTGGTGCTGGAGCGCATCGTGCCGGTGGCGCTCAAGCATGCCAAGCCGGGGACGCCGGCGTTCCGCCAGGCGCTGCGGCAGGCGCTGGAGACCGAGCGCGACATCGTGGTCTCGCACGGCGTGCTGAATTACAGTGGGCAAGACCACTATGGCTTCGACCAGCGCGGGCGGGTTATGCTGACCATCGACAACGGCAACTGGAAACTGCTGAAATGAATCCCGACGCATCCGGCACACCGCCCGCCGCGCCCCCGCGCCCGCGCAGCACCACCGCCGCGTCCGCGCGGCGCAAGGCGCCGGACCCGCTCGCGCCGGATCCGGCCGCAAGCGCCGGTGCCGATGCCGGTTTCGACCCGCATGTGCCGAATATCGACTATGGCGTGCTCGACAACCTGATCGGCTACGCCATCCGCCGCGCGCAGATCCGCATCTATGAAGACTTCGTGCTGTCACTGGCGCAGTGGCAGATCACGCCACCGCGCTTTTCGGCGCTGATCATCATCTCGCGCAACCCGCACCTGAAGCTGACCGAGCTGGCGCAGATCCTCGGCATCGCCCGCTCCGGGGCAGTGCTTCTGGTCGACGCGCTGGAAGAGATGAACCTGGTGGCGCGCCGCCCGGCAGCCGGGGATCGCCGCGCCTACAGCCTGGTGCTGACGGCCGCCGGCCGCCGCACGCTGGAAGCCGCCACGCAGGCGGTGGTGGCGCACGACGCGCACGTCGGCTCGGCGCTGACCGATACCGAGCAGGCCACGTTGAAGTCGCTGCTGGCACGGCTGGCGCCGCCGCGCGCCGGCTGAGAGCGACCGGCAAGACTGTCACCCGCCTGCCAGCGGCCATGCGTTAACATGGCCGCCATGCCAAGACCAATCGCCGCGCCTACTGCATCGCGACCCGGCGCCCTGCTGCGCCGCCTGTCGCCACTGCTCTCGCCCATCCTTGCCGCCGTGCTGCTGGCCGGCGGTCCCGCACTCACCCCGGCGCAAGCCAAAGCGCCCGCCAAGGCGGCCACCGCCGCGAAAACCGCTGCCGATCCCGCACTGGTGAGCGCCGGCGTGCCGGCCCCGGTGGCCGCGGCGCTGCGCCGCGCCGGCGTGCCGGCCTCGGCCGCCAGCTTCTACGTGGTCAGGCTGGGCGCGGGCACCGCCCGCGCCAGCTGGAATGCGCAGCAGCCGATGAATCCGGCCTCGACCATGAAGCTGGTCACCACCTTTGCCGGGCTGCAGCTGCTGGGGCCCGACTACCGCTGGCAGACCTCGCTCTACGCCGATGCCCAGCCCGGCTTCGACGGCACCGTCAACGGCAATGTCTACCTGCGCGGCCACGGCGACCCCAAGCTGGTGCCCGAGGAAATGGCTAAGCTGGTGGCGAAGGCACGCGCCGCGGGCGCCACAGGCATCAACGGCGACCTGGTGCTGGACCGCAGCTACTTTGCCGATGGCCTGGACGGCAACGGCACCATCGACGGCGAGGTGCAGCGCGCCTACAACGTCGGCCCGGATGCACTGCTCTATGCGTTCAAGACGCTGTCATTCACGCTGACGCCGGACCCGGCCAGCCAGACCGTGGCAGTCAGCGTCACGCCCGAGCTGGCCCAGCTCAAGCTGGACAACCGGCTGACGCTGACCAACGGCCGCTGCGGCGACTGGCAGTCCAGCGCCAGCCCGAGCGTGCTGCCGCAGGCGGACGGCACCGTGCTGGCGTCGTTCTCGGGCAACTATGCCAGCGACTGCGGCGAGCACGTGCTCAATATCGCCACGCTGTCGCACGCGGAATTCACCTGGGGCGGCTTCGTCGCCGAGTGGCAGCGCGCCGGCGGGCGCTTTGCCCATCTGCCCGGGCTGCGCAGCGGCAAGGTGCCGCGCGGCGCGGTGCTGCTGGCGCGCCACTACGGCCTGCCGCTGGCGGACATCGTGCGCGACATCAACAAGTTCTCGAACAACGTGATGGCACGCCAGCTGTTCCTGACCATCGGCGCCGAAATGGACCGCGGCGGCCCGGCCAGCACGGCCCGCTCGACCCGCGTGGTGCAGCGCTGGCTGGCGCGCCAGGGGCTGGACATGCCCGGCCTGGTGCTGGACAACGGCTCGGGCCTGTCGCGCGAGGAACGCATCAGCGCCTATGACATGGCGCGCCTGCTGCAGCAGGCCGCGGCCAGCAACGTGGGGCCGGTGCTGATCGATTCGCTGCCGGTGCTGGGCGTCGACGGCACGCTGCGCAACCGCCTGACGCGCGCCAACGCGGCCGGCAACGGCTACCTGAAGACCGGCACGCTGGCCGACGTGCGCGCGCTGGCCGGCTATGTGGATGCTGCCGACGGCGGCCGCTACGTGGTGGTCAGCATGATCAACGATCCCAACGCCGCGCAGGCGCTGGAAGCACACGACGCCCTGCTGCAATGGGTGTACCGCGGCGCACCCTGAGTCCGCGCCGGGCGGGCTGCTGCGCGGCGCCGTGGCCTGGCGCCAACGCCGCGGCCGCATTTTGTTAAGCGGACACTTACCAGCGCCCGATCCGCCCCTATAATGCCAGGGTGCCGGCCGCGTCCTGCGGCGGCAGCCTTCCGGGCCGGCCCTCGGCCCCGGGCCTGCATTGCCCCCTCGCCCTCTGACATGACTTCCCGACAACCCCCGGTGTGGTTGCGCCTCTGGCATCGCTTCGCACCCGCCGAACGCGCCGGCTTTATCGACGGCGCGCGCTACTTTGCCCCGTCCCTGCCCGCGGTCTTCTCCTGGGGCCTGGTGACCGGCGTGGCGATGAGCAAATCCGTGATGACCGTGCCCGAAGCCATCGGCATGTCGCTGCTGGTCTACGCCGGCTCGGCGCAGTTGGCGGTGCTGCCGCTGTTCGCCGCGGGCCTGCCGCTGTGGACCATCTGGCTGACCGCGGCCGTGGTCAACCTGCGCTTCGTGATCTTCAGCGCCGGCATGCAGCCGCACTTCAGCTACATGCCGCTATGGCGGCGCACCATCCTGGGTTCTTTCAACGGCGACCTGCACTTCGTCTACTTCCTGCAGAAGTACAGCACGCCCGGCTACGAGCCCGGCAAGGAAGGCTATTTCTGGGGCATGGCGCTGACCAACTTCTGCATGTGGCAGCTGTCGTCGATCATCGGCATCGTGCTGGCCAGCCTGTTCCCAGACAGCTGGGGCCTGGGGCTGGCGGGCACCATGGCGCTGATCCCGGTGATGATCGCCACCATCAACTCGCGCTCGACGCTGCTGGCAGTGGTGGTGTCGGCGGTGCTGGCACTGCTGTGCTTCGACTTGCCGTACCGCCTCAGCCTGGTGGTGGCGGTGGTGGGCGCGATCGCGGCCGGCATGGCCAGCGACGACCTGGCCGCGCGCGCGGCGCTGCGCGGCATCCGCCGGCGCAAGCCCAAGGTCCCCGAGGTCACCAACGCCGCCGCGCCGGAAACGCCGCCGGGAGACCGCGCATGAGCCATCTTGAAATCTGGATTGCCATCCTTGGCATGGCGGTCGTCACCATCGTCACGCGCGCGCTGTTCCTGATGGCCGGCGAGCATGTCACCGTGCCGGACCGCATCGCGCGGGCGCTGCGCTATGCGCCGGCCGCGGCGCTGGCGGCAATCATCCTGCCGGACCTGATGACCTGGCAGGGGCATTTCACGGTGGCGTTTTCCAACGACAAGCTGATGGCCGGGATTGCGGCCACGTTGTTCTACCTGCTGACCCGGAAGATGGTGGGGATGATTATGGTGGGGATGGCCGTGTATACGGCGTTGCGCTTGCTGGGGGGGTAAGGGACCCTCACCCCTCGAACGCCGCCGCCGCCCGCTCCAGCCGATCCCGCACCCCGGCCCAATCCTGCCCTACAGGCAGCACCTCGAACATCAGCTGCGTATAGCCCTGCTTGTCGAGCTTGCGCAGCAAGCGGTAAAGCTCACGCGCGTAAGCCGCCGCATCCGCAGGCGCCTGCACCCAGGTGCACCGCTGGTCCACCAGCGGCGCCCGGCCGACCCACACCACGCGTGCATCGTCCGGCAGCGAGGCCAGCTGCGCCGAAGCCGCTTGCGCATCGGCCAGTAGCAGCGGTGTGTGCGGCGCGTAGTGGGCCTTGAGCGTGCCTGAGGCCCGCGGCGCAGCCGCATCAGGCGGCAGCGGGGCCGCGCCCAGTACCTGCGCCATCATCGCCGCGGTAATCGCGCCCGGCCGCAACAGCACCGGGCCGATGCCCTGGTCCAGCCGCGACAGGTCGACGATGGTCGATTCGATACCGACCTCCACGCCATCGCCTTCCAGTACATAGACCGCATCGCCGAATTCATCGCGCACATGCTGCGCGGTGGTCGGGCTGACCTGGCCGAACTTGTTGGCCGACGGCGCGGCAATGCCGCCGCGGCCGCGCTTGAAGCGCGCCAGCAGCGCCTGCGCCACGGGGTGAGACGGGCAACGCACGCCGATGCTGTCCTGGCCGCCGGCGACGGCCGAATGGATATGCGCGGCGCGCTTCAGGATCAGCGTCAGCGGGCCGGGCCAGAAGGCGTCGATCAACTGCTGCGCGGCCTCGGGGACCTCGTCGGTCCAGTAGCCGATATCGGCACCGTCCACCACGTGGACAATCACCGGATGGTTCGACGGCCGGCCCTTCAGCGCGAAGATGCGGGCGACCGCCTCGGGGTTCTCGGCGTCCGCACCGAGCCCGTAGACGGTTTCGGTGGGAAAGGCGACCAGTTGCCCGGCCTCGAGCAGGCGGACGGCTTCGTCCAGTTCAGCGGCCGTGGGCATTCGCGGCGACATCGTGTTCCTTGGAGCTATGGCTTCAGAGCGGGATATGCAGCGCCCGCGCGGCGGCGGCAAAGGCGGCGGCAGCCGCTTCGGCATGCTCGCCCACGCAGTTGACGTGGCCCATCTTGCGCGACGGGCGCGCATCGCCCTTGCCGTAAAGGTGCAGCTTGGCACCAGGTTGCGCCACCACCTCGTCCCACGACGGCGTGCGCTCCAGGCCGAACTCGAACCACACGTCGCCCAGCAGGTTCAGCATCTTGCCGGCCGAGTGCTGGCGCGTGCTGCCCAGCGGCAGCCGCGCCATGGCGCGCACCTGCTGTTCGAACTGGCTGGTCTCGCACGCATCCATGGTGATATGGCCCGAGTTGTGCGGGCGCGGCGCCATCTCGTTGGCGACCAGCGAGCCGTCGGTCAGCACGAAGAACTCGATGCACAGCACGCCGACGTAGCCCATCTCGGTGGCGATGGCAGCGGCTGCGGCACGCGCGCGGTCGGCGATCTCAGGCGACACGCTGGTCGACGGCATTTCCGTCGAGAACAGGATGCCGTCGCGGTGCACGTTCTCGGCCAGCGGCCAGGTGGCAGTGGAGCCGTTCGCGGCACGCGCGGCCAGCACCGAGACCTCATAGGCCAGCGGCAGCATCTGCTCCAGCACGCACGGCACGTGCTGCATGGCGTTCCAGGCGGCGCGCACGTCGTCGCGCGTCTTCACGCGCGCCTGGCCCTTGCCGTCATAGCCCATGCGCGCGGTCTTGAGGATGCCGGGCAGCACGTGGTCGGGCAGCTGGTCGACATCGGCATCGTGCTGGATTACCCAGTGAGGGGCCGGCGACACGCCGGTGCGCTCGGCGCACGCGGCAAAGAACTTCTTCTCGCCGATGCGGTTCTGCGCAATCGACACACAGTAGCCGCGCGGCGCGACAAAGGCGCCGAGTTGCTCGAGCCGGTCCAGCGACAGCGACGGCACGTTCTCGAACTCGGTGCTTACCGCCTGGCACAGCTTGCCCATCTCGGCGAGCGCGGCCTCGTCGGTGTATTGCGCACAGATATGCTTGTCCGCCACCGAGCCGGCCGGGCTGTCCTGGTCCGGATCGAGCACGCATACGCGATAGCCCATCGCCTGCGCCGCATGCGTGAACATGCGGCCGAGCTGGCCGCCGCCCAGCATGCCGAGCCACGCGCCGGGCAGGATGGGCGCGTCGGGACGGTCGACGCCGAACTCGGCGCGCGATTCCGGCGTGTGGGCTTCGGAGAGGTAGGGATGGATATCGGTAGGCATTGCTAGGTTCCGTGGGATGTCCGGATGATTACAGCGGCAGCGTCATCGCGCGCGCGGCTTCGGTCTGCTTCGCGCGGAACGCTTCCAGCGCGCCGGCCAGCGCCTCGTCGGTGGTGGCCAGCGTGGCGATCGCGTGCAGCGCGGCATTGGCGGCACCGGCCTCGCCGATGGCAAAGGTGGCTACGGGCACGCCCTTGGGCATCTGCACGATCGACAGCAGGGAATCCTCGCCGCGCAGGTACTTGGACGGCACCGGCACGCCGAACACCGGCACGATGGTCTTGGCGGCGATCATGCCGGGCAGGTGCGCGGCGCCGCCGGCCCCGGCGATGATGGCGCGGATGCCGCGGCTGCGCGCGCTCTCGGCATAGCGGAACATGTCATCCGCCATGCGGTGCGCGGACACCACCTGGGCTTCGAACGGCACGCCGAAATCCTTCAGCATGGCCACTGCGTGCTGCATCACGTCCCAGTCGGAACTGCTGCCCATCACCACGCCGACCAGCGGCTTGTCTTGCTTGCTCACTTTGTCTGTTCCTTCGTTGGCCGTTCCCGCACGCGCGGGAACGGCGCCCTGCATTACTGCAGTTCTTCGCCCGTCAGGCGCGTCAGCGCATCACGGTACTTGGCGGCGGTCTTTTCGATCACGTCGTCCGGCAGTTGTGGCGCCGGCGCGGTCTTGGGCCAGGGCTTGCCGTCGATGCGCACGGCTTCCAGCCAGTCACGCACGAACTGCTTGTCGAACGACGGCGGGTTGGTGCCCACCTGGTACGAATCGGCCGGCCAGAAGCGCGACGAATCGGCGGTCAGCACTTCGTCCATCAGCGTCAGCACGCCATTGTCGTCCAGGCCGAACTCGAACTTGGTATCGGCGATGATGATGCCGCGCGTGGCGGCAAACTCGGCCGCTTCCTTGTACAGGCGGATCGAGATCTCGCGCATCTGGCGCGCCAGCGCGATGCCGATGCGGGCCTCGACTTCGCCGAACGAGATGTTCTCGTCGTGCTCGCCCATCTCGGCCTTGGCGGCCGGGGTGAAGATCGGCTCGGGCAGCTTCTGCGCGTTCTGCAGGCCGGCGGGCAGTTCGATCCCGCACACCTTGCCGGTGGCCTGGTAGTCCTTCCAGCCGCTGCCGGCGAGGTAGCCGCGCACCACGGCTTCGACCAGGATCGGCTTCAGGCGCTTGACCACCACGGCGCGGCCCTTGACCTGCTCCACTTCCTCCGGCGCGACCACGGTCTCGGGCGCGATGCCGGTCTCGTGGTTCGGCACGATGTGCGCGAGCTTGCGGAACCAGAAGTTCGCCATCTGGTTCAGAACGCGGCCCTTGTCAGGGATCGGCTCGCCCATGATGACGTCGAACGCCGACAGGCGGTCGGTGGTGACGATCAGCAGCTTGTCATTGCCGACGGCATAGTTGTCGCGCACTTTGCCGTGGCCCAGCAGCGGCAGCGAGTTGATGGAGGACTGGTAGAGAGCGTTGGACATGTTGGTTCCGATAAAACGGCGAAGCCGCCGGGCGCTGGATGCGTGCCGCGGCGGCCGGAACTGCAATCCGCCTTCCCCTTGCGCGGAAGGCGGACTAGGGACATTTACTGCACGACCTGCGACAGCTTGCCCGCCTTGTACTGCTGCGCGATGTCGGTCAGGCCGATCGGCTTGATCTTGCTGGCCTGGCCTTCGCAGCCGAAGGCGATGTAGCGCGCCTTGCACACCTGCTTGGCGGCTTCGCGGGCCGGCTTCAGGTATTCGCGCGGGTCAAACTTGCTCGGGTTCTCGGCGAAGAAGCGGCGGATCGCGCCGGTCATGGCCAGGCGGATGTCGGTGTCGATGTTGATCTTGCGCACGCCGTACTTGATCGCTTCCTGGATTTCCTCGACCGGCACGCCGTAGGTTTCCTTCATGTCGCCGCCGAACTTGCGGATCTCTTCCAGCAGCTCTTGCGGAACGGACGACGAGCCGTGCATCACCAGGTGGGTGTTGGGGATGCGAGCGTGGATTTCCTTGATGCGGCTGATCGCCAGGATGTCGCCGGTGGGCTTGCGCGTGAACTTGTAGGCGCCGTGCGAGGTGCCGATGGCGATGGCCAGGGCGTCCAGCTGGGTGGCCTTGACGAAATCGGCGGCCTGCTCCGGATCGGTCAGCAGCATGGAGTGATCCAGCACGCCGACGGCGCCGATGCCGTCTTCTTCGCCGGCTTCACCGGTTTCCAGCGAACCCAGGCAGCCCAGTTCGCCTTCCACGGTCACGCCGACGGCGTGGGCCAGCTGCACCACCTTGCGGGTGACGTCGATGTTGTAGTCGTACTCGGCCGGGGTCTTGCCGTCTTCGCGCAGCGAGCCGTCCATCATCACCGACGAGAAGCCCAGGTCGATCGCGCCCTGGCAGATCGCCGGCGACTGGCCGTGGTCCTGGTGCATCACGACCGGAATATGGGGATAAGCCTCAACGGCGGCTTCGATCAGGTGGCGCAGGAAATGCTCACCGGCGTATTTGCGCGCGCCGGCCGAGGCTTGCATGATCACCGGTGCGTTGACCTCGTCAGCGGCCTGCATGATGGCCTGCACTTGCTCGAGATTGTTGACGTTGAAGGCCGGCAGGCCGTAGCTGTTCTCGGCCGCGTGGTCCAGCAGCTGGCGCATCGATACGAGTGGCATGTCTAACTCCTAATAAAAAATGGGGTGTCTTCCGCGTATTCTTCTAATCGGCGCTTACGCAGTGAATCGACTTACGTAGCGCATCGCCCGTGCCTGCCGGCGCCGTCAGCCCTGCGCATTCCGCGCTGGCGCTCCGTCCGGCATGGCACGCATTGCCTCATCTCACTTTCAGCTGCCCACCCTGACGATTTTCAGGGTATTGGTGCCGCCCGGCTGGCCCATCGGCTCGCCAATGGTCAGCACGATGAAATCGCCGCGCTGCACCACGCCCTGGGCCAGCAGCAGTTCTTCTGCCTGCTCCAGCGCGGTGTCGCGGTCGGCGCTGGACTGCAGCGGCAGCGGCACCACGTTGCGGTACAGCTGCATCTTGCGCTGCGAGGCCAGGTTGGGCGTCATCGCATAGATCGGCACATGGATACGGTGACGGCTCATCCACAATGCGGTGGCGCCGGAATCGGTCAGCGCGGCAATCGCCTTCACCTGCAAATGATAGGCCGTGAACAGCGCACCCATCGCCACCGACTGGTCGATGCGCGAAAAGGTCTGGTTCAGGAAATCGGTGTCGAGCTGCACCACCTCGGACTTCTCGGCTTCGATGCAGACCGCGGCCATGGCCTCGACCGTCTCCACGGGGTAGCGGCCCGCCGCAGTTTCGGCCGACAGCATCACCGCGTCGGTGCCGTCCAGCACGGCGTTGGCCACGTCCGAGACCTCGGCACGCGTGGGCACAGGGTTGATGATCATGCTCTCCATCATCTGGGTGGCGGTGATGGTCAGCTTGTTGGCCTCGCGCGCCAGCTTGATCATGCGCTTCTGCAGCGCCGGCACGGCGGCATTGCCCACCTCCACGGCCAGGTCGCCACGCGCCACCATGATGCCGTCGGACGCCTGCAGGATCTCTTCCAGCACGCCCGGGCGGATTGCCTCGGCGCGTTCGATCTTGGCGATCATGCGGGCCTTGTGGCCGTGCGGCTGGCCGGCCACGGCGGCCAGCTGGCGCGCCATTTCCATGTCAGTGGCGTTCTTGGGAAAGCTGACGGCGACGTAGTCGGCGCCCAGGGCCATGGCGGTCTTGATATCGTCCATGTCCTTGGCTGTCAGCGCCGGCGCCGACAGCCCGCCACCCTGGCGGTTGATGCCCTTGTTGTTGGACAGCTCGCCGCCCACGCGCACGGTGGTGAAGATCTCACTGCCGAGCACGCGGTCCACCACCAGCACGATCAGGCCGTCGTTGAGCAGCAGCAGGTCGCCCGGGCCGACGTCGCGCGGCAGGTCCTGGTAGTCCAGGCCGGCGCGCTGCTCGTTGCCGAGCTGGCAGCTCGAATCCAGGATGAACGGGTCGCCCGCCTTGAGCGTAATCTTGCCGTGCTCGAACTTGCCGACGCGGATCTTGGGACCCTGCAGGTCGGCCATGATGGCGACCTCGCGCCCGCATGCCTGCGCGGCTTCACGCACCAGGCGGGCGCGGTCGAGATGGTCCTGGGCGGTGCCGTGCGAAAAATTCAGCCGCACCACGTCGACCCCCGCCGCGATCATGCGGGTCAGGATTTCCAGCGAGCTGGAGGCGGGGCCGATGGTGGCGACGATCTTGGTGGAACGAGTCATGCGCGGAATTCCTGGTTCAGGGCCCCGGCAACACCGCCGGGCCCGGCGGATGCGTCAGCCTGCGGCGCGCTGCTCCAGCACTTCGAATGCGGGCAGCTTCTTGCCTTCCAGGAATTCCAGGAACGCGCCGCCGCCCGTGGAGATATAGCCCACGCGGTCGGCGATGCCGTACTTGGCAATGGCCGCCAGCGTGTCGCCACCGCCGGCGATCGAGAACGCCTTCGATTCAGCGATGGCCTGGGCCAGCACCTTGGTGCCGTTGCCGAACTGGTCGAATTCGAACACGCCCACCGGGCCGTTCCAGACGATGGTGCCGGCGGCCTTGAGCTGCTCGGCCAGCATCGCGGCGGTCTTGGGGCCGATGTCCAGGATCATGTCGTCGTCGGCGACGTCCTTGACGTCCTTGACGGTGGCCGCGGCGGTGGCGCTGAATTCCTTGGCGCACACCACGTCGACCGGGATCGGCACCGAGGCGCCGCGGGCGGCCATGATGTCGATGATGGTCTTGGCGTCGCCGACCAGGTCGGCTTCAGCCAGCGACTTGCCGATCTTCAGGCCGGCGGCCAGCATGAAGGTATTAGCAATGCCGCCGCCGACGACCAGGTTGTCGACCTTGTCGGCCAGCGACTTCAGGATGGTCAGCTTGGTCGAGACCTTGGAGCCGGCCACGATTGCCACCAGCGGACGCGCCGGCTGGCCCAGCGCCTTGCCCAGCGCGTCGATCTCGGCGGCCAGCAGCGGGCCGGCGCAGGCGATCGGGGCGTACTTGGCGATGCCATACGTGGTGGCTTCGGCGCGGTGGGCGGTGCCGAAGGCATCGTTCACGTAGACGTCACACAGCTTGGCCATCTTCTGGGCCAGTTCGTCGCTGTTCTTCTTTTCGCCTTTGTTCACGCGGCAGTTTTCCAGCAGCACCACCTGGCCCGGCGCCACCTCGACGCCGTCGACCCAGTTCTGCACCAGCTTGACCGGCTTGCCCAGCAGTTCGGACAGGCGCGTGGCGATCGGCGCCAGCGAATCTTCGGGCTTGAACTCGCCCTCGGTCGGGCGGCCCAGGTGGGAGGTGACCATCACCGCGGCGCCGCCAGCCAGGCAGGCCTCGATGGCCGGCACCGAGGCACGGATGCGGGTGTCCTCGGTGATGTTGCCGGCGTCGTCCTGCGGCACGTTCAGGTCGGCGCGGATAAACACCCTCTTGCCGGAGATTTTGCCTTGGGAAATCAGGTCGGAAAGACGCAGGACAGAGGTCATGGCGATGGATGGCGCGAGATTTCGCTGAAATTCGGGGAAACGGGCATTTTACCTGATCGCGGTCAACGCTTTGCCGATTCCGGACCGTTACGCGCTTGAGAAATTACCCTTGCGTCACATTCATGGCAACCCCACAGGGTGCTGGTGACATACTTCCCCACGAAAGAAGGGTCAGCTCCATGCCCCTGTTGACCCCCGAGTGCGGTAATGTATGCAACGTCTGCTACAACAGACACGCAAAAAGCGCCAGAGCCGGTCTTGAAACGGCCATGACAACAGGCGGCCAAAATAACAAGCAGCCAAAAAGAATGCAGCCGGTGTGCGATCAGACGCACCGCCGGCGCCGCGCATTTCCTTGTCGCGAATGCAGGGGGTGAGTCAGATGAAAGAAGCCGACATGCACGGAGCGATCCGTGGCTTGTACGAGGGCATTCTCGATCCCGGTGCCTGGCAGCAGAGCCTGCGCACCCTGACGGAACTGGCGGGCACGGCACATGCCTCGATGATGGTCTGGGACACCGTCCGCGACCAGGTCACCGTCAATGAGATCGTCAATCCGGTGGTGGAACTGTTTTCCGAGTACGAATCGGACTACCAGGCCATCGATCCGGCCAAGCAGTTCGCGCCGCGCCTGCGGCCGGGCGACTGGTATATCGACGCGCGCGAACTGGGCGAAGGCACCATGGCCCGCCATCCGTTCTACCGCGACTTCTTCCACCGCTATGACCTGCGCTCCTACGTGGCCTGCCTGGTCGAGCGCCAGCCCCACTACGAAGTCTATTTCTCGATGCAGCGCGCGCGCACGCAGCCGCTGTTCTCGCCCGACGACACCCGCGGCATGGACTGGATCATCCCGCATATGCGCAGCGCCATGGCCATGCGCGACCGCACCCTGGGGCTGACGGTGCTGGCGCGGCTGTCGACGCAGCTGGTGGAACGGCTCAATTTTGCGCTGCTGGTGTTCTCGCCGCAGCGCCACGTGCTGCTCAGCAACCGCGCCGGCGAGCGCTGGGCGCGGCGCCTGGACCCGGCCGGCAAGGTGTCGGACTGGACCCTGTCGCGCCCGTTCGCCGACATGGTGCAGGCCGCCTGCGACCCGCAACGCGCGGTCGCGGCGCAGGCCGCCCGCGCCACCGACGGCAGCGGCGCCGGCGCGCAGGTGATCGTGCTGCCGCTGCCGCCCTCGCACGCCTTTGCCGCGCAATGGCAGGAACCGGCGGCGCTGGTGATCGTGCATGAGCAGGACAGCGCGCCGCTGTTGCTGGCGCCGGTGCTGCGCGACCTGTACGGACTCACCCCGGCGGAGACCCGGCTGACCAACCAGCTGGCCACCGGCCAGGGCCTGCCAGAAGCCAGCCAGCAGCTGAACATCCGCCACGAAACCGCGCGCACCCAGCTCAAGGCCGTGTTCCACAAGACCGGCTGCAACAGCCAGGCCCAGCTGACGCATCTGCTCTCGCGCCTCGGCGCAGCGCTGGACGAGGCCTGAACACCACCGCGCCCGGCATCGGGCCAGCGCCGCGCCTGCGGCCCGCCCGTTGCCCCGCGAAGAAAGTGCTAAAAATACAAGAAGTAAAAAGAAGGGAAGCCATGAGCGATACACAGATGCACGACACCATTCGCGCGCTGTACGAGGGGATCTTCGATGCCGACGCCTGGCAGCGCAGCCTGGGCGCGCTGTGCCAGGCCAGCGGCAGCACGCATGCCCATCTGCTGGTGCTCGACACGGTCAACGAGCGCGTGCTGGTGAACCAGGAGGTCAACCCCATGCCGGAGGCGGTGGCCGCCTACAGCGAACAGTACGTGGCCATCGACCCGGCCCTGCCGTTCGCCAGGCGCATGTCGGTGGGCAACTGGTATATCGATTCACGCGAGCTGGGCGTGCCGGCGATGCGCAGGTCGCCCTTCTATGGCGAGTTCCTGCGGGAATTCGAGCAGTCGTCGGTGATGGCCTGCCTGATCGAGCGCCAGCCGCACTACGACGTGTTCCTGTCGCTGCAGCGCCCGCATGGCCACGACCACTATTCGCCCGAAGACGCGCGCGCGCTCGACTGGGCCATCCCGCACGTGCGCCAAGCGATGGCGCTGCGCGACCGCACCCACCAGGTGTCGGCACTGGCGCATGCGTCGGCGCAGCTGATGGAGCGGCTGCCGTTCGGCGTGATCGTGTTCCGCGATGACGGCAAGCCGCTGCTGGCCAACAGCATCGGCGAGGCCTGGGTGCGCCGGCTGCTGCCGGCGGCGTCGATCGAAACCAGCGCCGTGGCGTCGCCTGCCGCGGCCGTGCGCGAGGAAGCCGACTGGCAGCTGTCGCGCCCATTTGCCGAAGCGCTGCGGGCGGCATGCAACCCCGCCAACCCGCAGCCGGCACAGGCGCTGCGCGCCGCCGACAGCGCCGGCCGCCAGGCCCAGGTCGTCCTGCTGCCGCTGCCACCCGCGCACCATCTGGCGATGGACTGGCAGCGCCCCAGCGTGCTGGTGGCGATCCACGAGCCCGGCACCGCGCCGATGACACTGCCGGCGGTTCTGCGCGACCTCTACGGCCTCACGCCGGCCGAGACCCGGCTGGCCTTGCAGCTGTCATCGGGCATCGGCCTGCCCGAGGCGTGCGAGCTGATCGGCATCCGGCGCGAGACTGGGCGCACGCAGTTGAAGGCTATTTTTACCAAGACGGCTACGGGGACGCAGGCGCAGTTGGCGCATTTGTTGACTCGGTTGGGGGTAAGAGCTTAGGGGCGGGGCTTGGGGGGCGCTTGCCGCTTCTCGTGGATGCAGGCTCTGCGATAGCCAACCATCCCCCAACCACCCTCAATCCACCGACGCCCCCACAGTCTTAACCACCCCCGCCCACTTCTGCCGATCCCCCTTCACCGTCGCCTTGAACTGATCCACAGTCTCGACCCGCGGCGTGTTGCCCGCATCGATCAGCTTCTGCCGGATCGCCGGCGTTTCCAGCGCCACCTTCACCGCATCGTTGACCTTGCGCGCGATCTTCGGATCCAGCCCCTTCGGCCCGAAGAAGCCGAACCAGATGGTGCTGTTGAAGCCGGGCAGGCCGCTCTCGGCAATGGTCGGCACGTCGGGAATCACTTGCACCCGCTGCCTGGTGGTCACGCCCAGCAGGCGCACCTTGCCGGCGCGGTACTGCGGCAGCACGCTCTGCACCTGGTTGAAGATGCAGCAGACCTCTCCCTTCACCACCGCCTGTAGCGCGTCCGGGCCGCCCTTGTAGGGCACGTGGACCATGTCCAGGCCGGCGCGCGCATTGAACTCGGCAAAGGCCAGGTGCGTGCCGGTGCCGTTGCCGGTGGACGCGAAGTTGTACTTGCCCGGGTTGGCCTTGACCTTCTCGATAAACTCCTTGACCGACTTCACGTCGATCACCGCCGGGTTGACGGTGAGCACGTTGGAGACCTCGACCAGCGGCGCGATCGGGGTGAAATCGGCCTCGGCGTCGAACGGCAGGCTCTTGTACAGCGCCGGGTTGATGCCGTGCGTGGCGGCGGTGCCCAGCAGCAGCGTGTAGCCATCCGGCCTGGCATGCGCCACTGCTTCGGAGGCGACGTTGCCGCCGGCGCCCGGCCGGTAGTCGTAGATGATGGTGGTCTTCAGCGACTTCTGCAGCGATTCCTGCAGCGTGCGGCCGACGATGTCGACGCCGGAGCCGGCGGTGAAGCCCATCAGGATCGTCACCGGCTGCGTCGGCCACTCCCCTTGCGCGCGGGCGGGCATGCTGACCGTGCTGATGGCAGCGGCGGCGCACAGCACGGCCAGGCCGGTCGCGGGACGGAAGGACAAGCGCGGAAGCAGGCGGGACGAAATAGGCATGGGGGCACCGTCGGTAAGTTTAATGACCGGGATCTGAGCCCCGGGCCAGCGCCACACGATAGCAAGGTTCCTGCCAAAACCAAACGACCGAGTTGGTTTGAAGGTATGCCGTGCGGGCATATGGTGCTGCCCGGTGCCGCTCAGCGCCGCAGCAGGCCCACCAGTTCATCCACGTCCGGCAGCGGCGCGCCGGTTCCCGCGGTGCTGTCGTCGTCGGCCTCCAGCAGCCCGTCGGCCAGCGCGCGCTTGTCGCGGTGCAGGTCGACGATGCGCTCTTCGATGGTGCCCGCATTGATCAGTCGGTACACCGTCACGGGGCGCTGCTGGCCGATGCGGTGCGCGCGGCCCATGGCCTGGTCTTCGGCGGCGGGGTTCCACCAGGGGTCGGCAATGATCACGTAGTCGGCCGCGGTCAGGTTCAGGCCGAAGCCGCCGGCCTTCAGGCTGATCAGGAAGACATCGCCCTCGCCCGCCTGGAAGGCGGCCACGCGGCGAGTGCGCTCGGCCGCGGGGGTGGCGCCGTCCAGGTACTGCAGCGCCAGCCCGGCCCGCTCCAGCCCCTGGCGCAGCAGCTGCAGGAAATCGACAAACTGGCTGAACACCAGGGTCTTGTGGCCGCTCGCGGCAAGCTCGCTGGCCAGCTCGACAAAGGCGCGCACCTTGGCGCCTTCGGACAGCTGGCCGCTGAGTTCCGGCGTGACCAGGCGCGGATCGCACGCGGCGCGCCGCAGCCGCATCAGCTGCGCCAGCACGTGGATGCGCGCCTGCGCCTGGTGCTGGGCCTGCGCCAGGGCGCGCGCACGGGCCCCGGCAGGCGCGCCTTTGGTGGCCTTGCGCGCCGCTTCCACGCGCGCCAGCGCGGCCTCGGCCTCGGTCTGGGCCTGGCGGCGCAGGGCCTCGTAGTGCGCGGCTTCGACCGGCTCGGGCTCGACCCGGATCACCAGCTCCGTGCGCGGCGGCAGTTCGTCCAGCACCTGCGCCTTGGTCCGGCGCAGCACGAATGGCGCGATCATGCGGCGCAGCCGCTGGCGCGCCTCACGCACGCCGCCGCGCTCGATCGGGTTGGCAAAGTGTTCGTTGAAGCGGGCCAGCGAGCCCAGCAAGCCCGGATTGCAGAACCGCATCACCGACCAGAGTTCCGCCAGCCGGTTCTCCACCGGCGTGCCGGTCAGCGCCATGCGGAAGCCCGACGGCAGCGCGAACATCGCCTGCGCCCGCCGCGTGACCGCGTTCTTGAAGGCCTGCGCCTCGTCCGCGACCACGGTATGCCATTCGCGCGCGCAGAACGCCTTGCTGGCCTGCTGCAGCAGCGTGTACGAGACGATCACCAGGTCATGCGGCCCGGCCTGCGCCAGCAGCGTCTCACGATCGCCCTCGGCATAGACATGGACGTTGAGCGTGGGCGCAAAGCGCCGCGCCTCGGCCGCCCAGTTGCCGCACACCGAGGTCGGCGCGATCACCAGCGCGGCGCCGCCGCCGGCGCGCGCCACCAGCACCGCCAGCGCCTGCAGGGTCTTGCCCAGGCCCATGTCGTCGGCCAGGCAGGCGCCCAGGCCCGAGGCCGCCAGCGTCATGGCCCAGCGGTAGCCGGCCTCCTGGTAGGGCCGCAGCTCAGCCGCCAGCGTGGCAGGCAGCGCGATGTCAGCCTCGCGCGCGGCGCGCAGCCGGGCGATGCGCTGGCGGAAATGCGCGTCGGGATCGACGCCCGCGCCGGCCAGCACGTCGTCCAGCCACGGCGTGGCCATCTGCGGGACGCGAATGCCGTCGGGCACATGCTCACCGACGCCGGCCAGGTCGCGCAGCCGGCCGCGCAGCGCGCGCGTCAGCGCCACGTAGACGCCCTGCCCCATCGGCACGAAGCGCCCGGCGTGGCTGCCGGTCCAGTCGATCAGCTTGCCCAGCTCCAGCACCAGCCCCTCGGCCACGCGCAGTTCGCCGGCCAGCCGGTACCACGCGCCGCGGCTCTCGATCTGCACCCCCAGCTGCGGCAGGTCGGCCGGCAGCACGCGGATCTCCTTGCCGCGCGGCCATTCCACGGCCTGCACGGCGGGCAGGCCGGGCAGTGCCTCGACCACGGCGAGCGCGTCCTCCGGATCGTCCAGTGTCCAGGTGTAATCGCCGCCCGGCGGCGACAGCGCCACCAACTGCGGCAATGCCGCGAAGACCTCGGCCACGCTGGCCAGCTCGGCATCCAGGTCGCGCTGCGTGGCCAGGGTCTCGCCGCGCACGGCGGCCATCAGGCGCTCGCGCCCGGCGCCAGGCGCCAGCCGCGGCCCGAGCGGCCCCAGCGGCGTCACCACCAGCCGCAGCGAAATGCCGCGGGCCACCGGCGCCACCTCGGCGCGCAGCCGTGTCTCGGCCTCCACCGCGCGTGTGCCGACGGCCTGGTCGGCATGGACCTGGAAGTGGCCGGCCAGCGCGCGCAGGGTCTGGTCGAGCTGCGCCTGGCCGTCCTCCGGGATCGCCAGACCGTCGCCGAGCAGCCGCGCGGCATCGAACTGGGCGGGCGTGTAGCGGATCACCCGCAGTCGGTGCGGGCCATCGCGCACCACCGTGAGCTGGCGCAGCGCCTCGGCCTCCTGGCGTGCGGCGGCGGGCAGCAAGGCTTCCATCGCCGGCGCCTCGCGCACCGGCGGGAAGATGCGCAGCACATAACGGCCGGCGCTGTGGACCGCTTCCAGCGCGGGGGCGTCCTCGACCACCTCCAGCGTCTGCGATGGCGCATGCGCCAGCACCACGCCCGGGTGGCCCACCAACGCCATCACCGCGGCGGCGCGGTCCAGCACGCAGCGCCGGTTATGCGACTGGTCGCGGCGGATGGTGCGCGCCACGCGGGCATCCCACGGCTCGAGCCGGTCGTCCTCGGCGACCCGGGCCAGTGGCACCGGCTTCGGCTTGCCCCAGCCGCGCGCGCCGCGCACCTGCTCGAGCGGCTCGATCGTGCCCGGCACGCCGTCGGCGTCCAGCGTCAGCGCCCACAGCAGGCGCCGGGCCTCGGCGCCGGCGGCGGGTTCGGCGCCGGCCAGTGCACGCAGTGCTGCCAGCGCCTGCTGCCAGTCCGGGCCCGGCGCGGGGCTGGCGCCGTCCTCGCCGGGTTCAGGCAGGTCGTCATGGCCGGGATGTGTGGTCAAAGGCACGGCGGTTCTGGGATAGGGAAACGTGCAACAACGGGGGAACAGCAGGAAATGACGTCCGAAATTCGGCAAACGCCCGGAAAAGAGGATTCTAGACCGCCGCAACGCCTGCATCGCGTTGTGACCCATGCCCCCGCGGCTTACAATGGCGTTTTTGCTAATTTGACGGCGCTGGGAGAAAAGACATGTCGATGGCTGATCGCGACGGCAAGATTTGGATGGACGGCAAGCTGATCGAATGGCGCGACGCCAAGATCCATGTGCTGACGCATACGCTGCACTACGGCATGGGCGTGTTCGAAGGCGTGCGCGCCTACAAGACGCCCGAAGGCACCGCCATCTTCCGCCTGCACGAGCACACCCGGCGCCTGTTCAACTCGGCCAAGATCTTCCAGATGGTCATGCCTTTCGACGAGGCCACGCTGGAAGCGGCGCAGCGCGAAGTGGTGCGCGCCAACAAGCTGGAATCCTGCTACATCCGCCCGATCGTGTGGGTCGGCGACGAGAAACTGGGCGTCTCGGCCAAGGGCAACACCATCCACGTGGCGATCGCGGCCTGGCCGTGGGGCGCCTACCTGGGCGAGGAAGGCATGGAGCGCGGCATCCGCGTGAAGACCTCGTCGTTCACGCGCCACCACGTCAACGTGTCGCTGGTGCGCGCCAAGGCCAGCGGCTACTACATCAACTCGATCCTGGCCAACCAGGAAGCCACCGGCCTGGGCTACGACGAAGCGCTGCTGCTGGATACCGAAGGCTATGTCAGCGAAGGCTCGGGCGAGAACGTCTTCATCGTGCGCAACGGCGTGATCTACACGCCGGACCTGGCCTCCTGCCTGGACGGCATCACCCGCGACGCCACCCTGGCCATCGCCCGCGACCTGGGCATCGAGGTGCGTGAAAAGCGCATCACCCGCGATGAGATGTACTGCGCCGACGAAGCCTTCTTCACCGGCACCGCCGCCGAAGTCACGCCGATCCGCGAACTGGACGACCGCGTCATCGGCGAAGGCCGCCGCGGCCCGGTGACCAAGCAGATCCAGGACACGTTCTTTGCCGCCGTGGGCGGCACCAACGAAAAGTACAAGAAGTGGCTGACGCTGGTCTGAGCACCGGCTGCCAGCCCCTTCTGCGCGCGCCCGGTACTGCCGGGCGCGGCACACCCGCTGTTTTCATCGAACAATAAGCATCACTCCCTGCAACACCATGACGCAAACCGCCACCATCATCGAAATCGGCGCTGAAGACATTCCGCTGCACTGCCCGACCGCCAGCACCCCGGCATGGAACTACCATCCGCGCGTGTTCCTCGACGTGGCAGACACCGGCGAAGCCAAGTGCCCCTACTGCGGCACCGTCTACAAGCTCAAGCCGGGCACCGTGCTGAAGGGCCACCACTGACCCGAGCCGCCCGCATTCGCACGATCCTGACGCTCCGGGCCGCTTGCAGGCGCCCCGGAGCGTCGGCGTTCCCGGCGTCCGCGCCGGCGTGCCGGCTCCAAGCGCCCCGCCCATGAAGAAAGCCCTCGTCATCGCCCCCAACTGGATCGGCGACGCCCTGATGGCGCAGCCGCTCTTTGCGCTGCTCAAGGCGCGCCATCCGCGCCTGGTCATCGACGCACTCGCGCCCAAGTGGGTCGCGCCCGTGCTCGCGCGCATGCCGGAGATCGGCCGCGTGTTCCCGTCCGACCTCGCGCACGGCAAGCTGCAGCTGTCGGCACGGCTGATGTTCGCGCAGCAGCTCAAGAACGAAGGCTACGACCTCGCCTACGTGCTGCCGAACTCGCTCAAGTCGGCACTGGTCCCCTGGCTGGCCGGCATCCCGCTGCGCATCGGCTACCGCGGCGAAGCCCGCTTCGGCCTGCTCAACGTGCGCCACGCCAACCCGCCGCGCGACAAGCGCCCGCCGATGGTGGAGCACTACGCCCGCCTGGCGCTCAGGCCCGGCGCGCGCCTGCCCGAAGACCTGCCAGAGCCGCGTCTGCGCGTCGACCCGACGCGCATGGCGGCCACCGCCGAGCGCTTTGGCATCGCCCCGCACACGCGCGTGATCGCGTTCTGCCCGGGTGCCGAGTTCGGCCCGGCCAAGCGCTGGCCGGCCGGACATTTCGCCAGGCTCGCGCAGATGCTGCGGCGTTCCTACCCGTATGCGCAGATGATCACGCTGGGCTCGGCCAAGGACGCCGAGATCGCCGCCGAGATCGTCAGCGAGGCCCCGTTCGTGCGCAACCTGTGCGGCCAGACCTCGCTGGATGACGCCGTGGACCTGCTGGCGCTGTCCGAAGCCGCTGTCTGCAACGACTCCGGCCTGATGCACGTCACCGCGGCGCTGAACCGGCCCCAGGTGGCGGTATTTGGCTCGAGCGACCCGCGCCACACTCCGCCGTTGTCACAGGCAGCGAGTATCATGTGGCTGCAGCTGGAGTGCAGTCCCTGCTTCAAGCGCGAGTGCCCGCTAGGCCACCTGCGCTGCCTGAAAGAGATCGAACCTGAAATGGTGTTCGTCGAGCTGCGCAAGCTGCTGCACCGGCCCTGATTTCACCGCCCTCGCCACTTCTACTGCCACCATGCCTCGCTTTGCCCGCCTGTTCGATTCCGCCGAAGACATCGTCGAAGCCTTTCGCGAAGCACTGAAGCTGCGCGACGCCGACGGCGCGCTGCGCCTGTGGCTAGACGAAGACTCGATCACCTGCGTGCTGCCCGACGGCCAGCGCCTGATCGGCCACGAACAGCTGCGCCAGGCCTTCCTGCAGTTGCTGGAAGAACAACCGGTGCTGGTCGATGCGATCGAGACCAGCAGTCATGCGTCGATGGCCGTGGCGATCTTCGACGTGACCGAGGCACTGCGCTTCGGCGGCGACCGCGTCGAGGCCGACCTGTACGTGCACACCACCTATGTGCTAATGCAGAACCACGAAGGCTGGCGCCTGGCACATATCCACTGCAGCCCGGCCAACGCGGTGCAGGTTGCCGCCGTGGCCGCCGCGCCGGGGCAGGCGCTGCACTGAACCCCGCATGGCCGCGCCGCGGCCTGCTGCAACACCACGCCGGCATGACGCAGCTTCCGCACCACCGCCTTCCCCAGGTCGTCAACGCCGCCCAGGCTGATCCCGCCACGGCACCCGGCCATGGCTACGGCGAAGGCGTGCCGATGCCCTGGTGGCTGCGCGGCGGCCATGCCCAGACCATCATCCCCGCGCGCTTCACGCGCCGCCCGCCGCGCGTGAGCTTCCGCCGCGAACGCTGGGGCACCCCCGACCAGGACTTCATCGACCTCGACTGGACCACCCACCCGGTGCGCCCGGACACGCCGCTGGTGGTGATGTTCCACGGCCTGGAGGGCGATTCCGGCAGCCATTACGCGCAGGCGCTGATGCATGCGCTGTCCCTGCGCGGCTGGCAGGGCGTGGTCCCGCATTTCCGCGGCTGCTCGGGCGAGCTCAACCTGGCCCCGCGCTTCTACCATTCGGGCGATTCGGCCGAGATCCGCTGGGTGCTGGAGCGCATGCGCCAGCGCCACTGCACCAGCGGGCGCAAGCTGCTGGTGGTGGGGATCTCGCTGGGCGGCAACGCGCTGCTGCGCTTCCTGGGCGAAGATGGCACCAGCGCCGGCCACGTGCATGCGGCCGCGGCGATCTCCGCGCCGCTGGACCTGGCTGCCGGCGGCGCGGCGCTGTCGGCCGGCTTCAACCTGGTCTACACGCGCATGTTCCTGCAGACGCTCAAGCGCAAGTCGCTGGCCAAGCTGGGGCAGTTCCCGGGGCTGTTCGACCGCGACACGATGCTGGCCAGCCGCGACCTGTACGCCTTCGACAACGTCGTCACCGCGCCGCTGCATGGCTTTGTCGATACCGACGACTACTGGCGCCGCGCCGCCAGCAAACCCGTGCTGCGCGACATCGCCGTGCCCACGCTGGTGCTCAATGCGCGCAACGATCCCTTCCTGCCGGCCCGGCACCTGCCCGGCCCGGCCGACGCCAGCCCCCAGGTATGGCTGGAACAGCCCGAGCACGGTGGCCATGTCGGCTTCATGACCCCGCCCGAGGGCTGGCGCCGGCACCTGCCGCTGCTGCCCGACGGGCGCTTCAGCGGCGATATCGAATGGCTGCCGGCACGGATCCTGAGATTTTTTGACCGCATGATGTAGGGCGGGTGCAGCGGCACGATAAGCCACCGGCCCCCCGAGGAGACAGACATGGACGAGATCGTCAGGCAAGCCATGGCACGCTGGCCCAACGTGCCCAATGCCTACGGCTGGCTGGCACTGGACCGCCGCGGGCAGTGGCGCCTGCGCAATGAATACGCCCAGCAGCACGGGCTGTCGGGCGACCCCATCCGCCATGAAGCGCTGATCGGCTTTATCGAACGCAACTACCTGTGCGACGAGCGCGGCGCCTGGTACTTCCAGAACGGTCCGCAACGGGTGTTCGTATCGCTGGGCTATGCGCCGTGGGTCGTGCGGCTGCATGAAGGCGCGTTGCGCACCACCACGCAGCAGCCCTTCACGCTGCAGGCCTGCTTCGCCGACGAGCACGGCAATGTGGTGCTGGCCGGCACGGTCGAAGGCATGGCGCAAGGCAGCCTGCCGGCACAGCAGGGCGCCCTGCTGCACGACCACGACCTGGAACTGTTCAGCGGCGCCAGCACCTGGCATGGCGAAGCCTGCGGCACGGACCTGGGCGTATTCCATCACGATGGCCGCGACATCCCGATCGAGCCGATTGCCGAGAGCGAGGTGCCCAAGCGCTTTGGCTTCGTGCGCCAGCCGGCGGCCTGACGCAACCGCCCCCTTGACATCCTTATATGAACACCGCCCGGATGCCAAGGTAAATTGAAGGGCTTAGGCTTGTAGGTATGGGTTGCTGTCTTATATCCGACCTTGCTGCAGGAACGTGCCTGCGGGCCTTGATGGAATCAGCCGGGAACGTCCCCATCTCCCACGACGGGCTGTAAGCCGCTTGGATGTCATCGGGTTTGCGTTCCCGCGGTCCGACCTAGTTTGCCATCACACCTTATCTCCTTACCCTGTGCAACCCTGAAGGTATTCGTTTGTGCCCTGCTGTGGTCGTGCTTTCGCTACGCAGGCCGTGCGCTGACATAGCCGGGTTCATAGAGGCGGCGATGGGCAAGCAATGCCCAGGCGGTGCGCGCCATCTTGTTGGCTAGCGCGACGATGGCAACATTGGTCGGGCGCCTGACCAGCAGGGCCTCAGCCCAGCACGGGCGCCGCTTCGAGCGGGTCAGCACGATGCGTGCGCCATGGATCAGCAGTTTGCGCAAATAGGGATCGCCACGTTTGCTGATATGGCCGAGGTGAACCTTGCCGCCGGTGCCACTCTGGGTTGGTACCAGGCCCAGGCTGGCCGCGAAGGCTCTGCCTGAGCGGTAAGCCTGGGGAGATCCCATGGTGGCAACCAGGGCCGTGGCGGTGATCGGGCCAATTCCCGGAATCGCATCCACACATTGGGCGGCAGGCTCGGTTTTTAGCCATGCAGCGATCTCTTGCTCGGCCGCGAGGATTTCAGCGTCCAACTGCCTGAGTCGCTGTAACTGGCGCGACAACAGTCGCCACAAGGGAGCCGGGATGGTTTGCTCGATCTCGCTCAGTCGGGTGACAAACTGCGCCATGGCAGCCTTGCGACCAAGCACGAAGTGCAGGCCGTATTCGCCCAGCAAGCCGCGAATCTGATTCACTTGCCGCGTGCGGCTGTCGACTAGTTCCGAGCGAATTCGGTGCAATCCAAGTAAGGCTTGCTGTGCCTCAGTCTTTACCGGTATCGGTCGCATCCCAGGTTGCTGCGCGGCTGTCCAGATCGCGCGCGCGTCGGCCGCATCGGTCTTGTTGGTCCGCACGAACGGTCGCACGTACTTTGGGTGGAGCAGGATGGCTTCATGGCCCAGGCTGACAATCTTTCTTGCCCACCAGTGCGCGCCGCCACACGCCTCCAGTACGAACTTGCCGGGGGTGCGATTGCTCAGAAAGAAAATCAGTTGGGTCTTGCTGAGGCGCCGGCTGTGCGTCTCGCCCGTCTCTGGGTCGACCCAGTAGAGCTGGAAGATCGACTTTGCAAGATCCAGCCCATATGTCGTAGCATTCATTTGGGCTCTCCTTACCTCAAGTGATGGTTTGGATCTTCACTTTGGCACATCGATGCCGTCGGTCAAGCGAGAGCCCCTCATCGTGGAACCCCCGCTAGCGTTACTGGCGGGCGGTGTTCATTCCATCTCCCCGTCCTCAGCCTTCGGCTGCCGCCTTACGGCGGAAAGGACGAGGATTCCTACGGCGCTACGTGATGCTCTACGTAGTCACTTCGGTGGGTTCCTGCTTCGTAGAGCGGCTTGACTACGCCGACTCTCCACAGGCTGCAACGCGGTGCCCCCGCGCCAAAATGTTGATCGCGCCGACCACGTCGGCGTGATTCGCATAGCCGCATGCCACACAGGCGAAGCTCGCCTGGCTCTGCCGGTTCTCGGCAGATACATGCCCGCAGCAAGGGCACGTGCGACTGGTGTGCTGTGGCGGCACAGCTATTAGCCAGCCGCCATTCCACGCTAGCTTGTATTCCAGTTGACGCCCGAACTCGTACCAACCCTGATCGAGGATGGCCTTGTTCAGGCCGGACTTGGCCCTGACGTTCTTGCCCGGTTGCCCGCTTGAACCGGCCGCTGACTTGGACATGTTCCGTACCTTCAGGTCCTCGATACACACCATCGCTTGATTTTCGCTGATCGTGGTCGTGGCTTTGTGCAGGTAGTCGAGGCGGGCGTTACCGATGCGTGCGTGGATACGCTGGATTCGGGCCTTGGACTTCTTCCAGTTGTTGCTGAATTTCGTCTTGCGGCTCATCGCCCGCTGCGCACGGCGCAGTCTGGCTTCGTGCTTCCTAAAGCTGTTGAGCGGCGCGAGGAAAGTGCCATCGCTCATGGTGGCAAAGCGAGCGATGCCCATGTCGATGCCGATGGCGCTGGTGGCTTTCGGCACAGGTCGCTCGACCTTCCGCTCAGTCTGGATCGAAACAAACCACTTGCCGCCCGACAGGCTGACGCAGGCATTGCGTACCTCACCGAGTACGTCGCGGCTGTTCCTGTATCGCAGCCAGCCCAGCTTGGGCAAAAAGATACGCGAGTTGGTCTGATCAAGCTTGATTTGCTTCTGGTCGGGATAGCGGAAACTGTCGCCCAGACCCTTCTTCTTGAAACGCGGGAAGTCGGCCCGTTTTGCGAAGAAATTTGTGTAGGCCCGCTCCAAGTCCTTGAGCGTCTGTTGAAGAGGATGGACTGGTGCATCGGCCAGCCATGCTGTTTCCGTGCTGTTGCGCCACTCCGTGAGTTGCTTACACAGACCGGCATAGCTGAGCTTCTTTTCGCCTTGATCGTAACGCTGTTTCTGCAACGCCAGCGCCTTGTTATAGACGAACCGGCACGATCCGGCATAACGGCGCATGTTGCGCTGCTGCTCGCCGTTCGGCATCAATTCGTATTTGAAGGCTTGAAGACGCTGCATGGCCCAATCATATTCTTGGTCTATGAGCGACGACAATGACATTGGGCATGGAAGACACTGCGTTTTCCTCCTGCACGTGCATTTGGTCTTTGTGACCAAATACCGAAAAGCGTCGACGCAGCGGCGGGACATCGCGCTGCCACGCATGTTCGCCACCGCGGACAGCTCGATGATCCGGCCCATGCCGCTCTTGCCGCCCCAGTGATTCTGGCTGTCGACATCGTCGCCGTCGCCACCATTGCTGCCTCTCACATTGAGCGTCACGGCGGTGCCAGCCGCCTTGATGTTTAGGCCAGACTGGGTCAGCACCAGGTCGCTTCTACCGTCTGCGCCGGCGCAGCCATTGCTGCCAGCGCAGTGGCCGCCGTCGGCCCCGCGCAAGTCCTGCACCACCGGTCCCGATTGCGCAAAGACTGGTGTGCCGAGCGTCAGGTGGGGGACGCCGAGCGCCAACGCGAGCGGCAGGGGGGAAATCCGTGGCTTCATGACGCGCAGGCCGGTGCGTCAGGCCTGGGCGGCCTTTGCCGCTTCGCCCAGCACGTCGGCCGCGGCGCGGATGAACTCGCCGGTGCGTTCGGTGCTCAGCGGTCCGCCGTTCCAGTTCAGCGTCAGGCAGAAGGTCACCGGCACCGCGCCCACCAGCATCTGCCCGGCGAAGCACAGGCAATGGAAGCTTTCCCAGTCGATGCTGCCACCCTTGCCGAAGCCCTGCGCACCGGCCGGCACGGCCATCCAAACCGCATCGGCCATGGCCTGGATACGCCTGAACTCCGTCAGCGTTGCCGGCTGCGCGAAGAACTTGCCCGCCAGCGCTTGCCGGTACCAGTTCACCATTTCGGTCGCGGTGCTCAGCATCGCCTGCTTGTCGTTGATGACATTGGTGCGCGACGTGAGGCCAAGATCCTCGCCATTGTCCATCCTGACCATGCCGTCCCAGCCGAGGTCGACGCCGGATTCCGCCCCGGCCAGGTAGGAGAACAGCTTGCGGGTCGAATCCGGGATGCGGGTCTGGGCCAGGCCCGCTTCTGCGATCAGCGCGCGCACGCGGTCGGGGCCGACGGCGGCGAGCGCGATATCGGTACCAGTGTTGTCGCTGTGCGTGATCATGGCCTCCAGCGCATTGCGGTACGGCGTCTTGCCGGTCAGCCCCAGGAACACCGGACTGCCGGGGGAACGGAAGGTATCGCTGACGTCGCAGGCCTGGTTCTCGCTCAGCCCGCCGCGGCCGGCTTCGGCGTCGCGCAGGAACTGCGCCAGGATGAAAGTCTTGACCGCACTGCCGACGAACAGCTGGCGGTCCGGATTGTAGCCAGCCGACCATGCATTGGCGCCGCCGCCAGCCGGCTCCGCGCGCACCAGGCAGTTGGCGGTATCCGGCGCCAGCGCGGCAAAGCGCGCGATCGCGCCTTCCACGTTCGGCGGCGCCGCAGCTTCGGCACTGCCGCCGCAGGCAGCAATGGCGGGCAATACCAGGGACGTGGCGGCGAGCTTGAGCGTGCGCCGCTTGGCGGGCTGGAAGGCAGACATGCGAAGGTTCCCGTACTGAAAAGACTGGCCGGCGCGCCGGCACGTTGAGTTGGCCTGTGTCGGCACGGTGTTGCCGCGCTGCACAAGCTGGCTGATTTTGCGGCGAGTTTATGCCAGAATCAGCCATCAAAAGTAGTCAACGGGTCTCGAAGTCTGGTCAAAGCGTCGCAAGGGCATGCAAGGCAAGCGCCACCGCTGCATGGGTTGCCACGCCATGGTGGTTTCTTGTTTCGGGGGCAGGGTCATGACAACAACAAGCCGCGACGCGCATGCCGTCATGCCGAAGCCACGCGCAGGCACGGAAGCCACGTTCCGCAGTTTCTCCACCAGCGACCTGGCCGAGTCCGACCGTCTCGACTTCTGGATGGCCAATGCCTATCGCTCGGTCGAGGCGCGCCCCGACCCGGACGTCGCGCTGTACGGCAGCGTCGCGAGCTGCGAAGGCGCCGGCGCCCAGTTTATCCACTGCACCAGCTCGGCCGTTCGCACCTGGCTGACACCGCAGCGCGTGCGCAGCACCGACGAGCACATCGCCATCTGCCTGCTTGACCGCGGCGAGTACCGGGTGGAGCAGCAGGACGGCATGCGCACCGTCGTGCGTGCCGGCGAACTCTTCATGTTCGATTGCGGCCAGCCGATGTCATCGGACTGGACCGAGTCCTCCACCTGCTACCTGCGCCTGCCGCGCGAGACCGTGCGCCAGGCGCTTGGCCACGATCCCGCGAATCCGGGCCGTATCGCCACGCTGCTGACGGCGTCCTCGCTTGCCCCGTTTGTTTCCATGCAGCTGCGCATGCTTGCCGCTCACGGTCCCCGGCTTGACCGCGCCGCCCTTGGCGTGGTCATGGAGAGTACAGTCGGCATGGCGTTGCAGCTTATCGCCACGCATCCGGACATCGCCAGAGCGGATGCCGGGAATGCCCGGTGGCGCTCCGGCAAGCTGCAACTGCAGGCCGCGTATCGCTTCATGGAGCAGCATGCGCACGAGCACGACCTCACGCCCGACCGGATTGCCGCGTTCCTGCACTGCTCGCGCGCACAGTTGTACCGGCTGTTCGAGGGAGAGCCCCTGCGCGTCATGGCGGCCCTGCGCGAGATTCGCCTGCGCCGCAGCCGCGAATACCTGGAGCGGGCCGGCCAGTCCGCGCACATCGGCGCGATCGCGCATGCCTGCGGCTTTGCCGATCCGTCGGCGTTCGGCAAATTGTTCCGGGAGCGTTTCGGCATGACACCGCGGCAGGCACTGGCCGGCGCCATCGGGCCGGCCAGGCTTGCAGAGTGAATGGAAGAGGGAGTCCCCGGCTGCATGCGGGGACGACGCTGGTGCTCTCGATGACTTCGTGACAACAAGTGCAGCGTGCCTCAGTTAGGCATGCCCTTGCTGTCCTGCTTGTCCTCGCGGTACTGGCGCTCCAGCTGGTGCAGGCGCGCATCGACCTCGGACAGCGTGTAGAAGTCGCCGTCGCCGGCCTTGCGCGCGATCTGCAGTTGCTCGATCGCGGCCTGGTAGGCGCCGTCCATCGCATACTTTTCGGCCAGCGCCTGGTGCTGCTGCAAGCGCTTGCCCTGGCCCGCGTAGGCGCGCGCCAGCAGCTCCCACCAATCGCTGCGGCTGGTCTCCTGGCGCGTGCGGTCGCGCAGGAAGCGCACGGCCTCTTCATAGCGGCCTGAGCCGACCAGGGTATCGGCATAGGCAATCGCCACCGCATGCGACAACGGGAACGCCTTCATCGAGGCAGTGGCCTGGGACAGCGCCTCGGGCACGCGGCCCTGGGCGCGCGCCAGTTCCACTGTCATCACGTCCAGCATGGGGCTGCCCGAGGTGGCGCCGGGGATATTGCCGTAGAGGCGGCGCGCCTCGGCCAATTCCTGCTCGGCTGCCGGGTAGCGGCCCAGCCGCTGCTCGGTAAAGGCAAGGCCGTAGTGCAGCGCCGGAGCGCGCAGTACCGTTGCTCCCGGCAGTTGCGTGCGCAGCGCCGCGCGCAGGTTCTGCAGGTCGCTGGGCGACGATTCCTGGATCACGCGGGCCCTCATCCGCGCAAACTCGTATTCGGGCGTATTGGCGACCTTGCGCTTGCTGGCATGGCTGACGCGATCCTGCATGTCGGCAATCCGCTCGGAGGTCAGCGGGTGGGTCCGCACATAGGACGGCACCGAGTTTTCCGCAGTCCCCGATGTGCGCTGCAGCCGCATGAAGAAATCGGGCATGCCCTGCGGGTCAAACCCCGCCGCGGTCAGGATCTGAAAGCCGACCCGGTCGGCCTCGCGTTCGGCGCCGCGCGAGAACGACAGCTGGTTGGCGATGGCCGCGCCCTGCCCGCCCATCGCCAGCGCCGCCGCCGCATCCGGGCTGCGCGTGGCGGCCAGGCCCGCCAGCACCATCGAGGCCAGCGCGATCCACATCGACTGGTCCTGCGAGGTGATGCCGCGCGCGATATGCCGCTGCATCACGTGGCCGATTTCATGGCCCAGCACCGAGGCCAGCTCCGATTCCGTATCGGACTGCACCAGCAGCCCGGTATGCACGCCGATATAGCCGCCCGGCAGCGCAAACGCGTTGATGCTGCGGTCACGCACCGCGAACAGGTCGAAGCCGGTGGCAAAGGTGCCCGCGCCGGTCGAACCGGAGATGCTCTGGCGCCGCGCCGCCTGCACCAGCCCGTAGCCCAGCGCGTTCAGGTAATCGGACAGCAGCGGATCCGGCACGTATAGCGGGTCGCGGCGGATATCGCGCATGATGCGGTCGCCCAGGCGCTTTTCCATGTCGGGCGACAGCGACGCCGTGGACGGGTCGCCCAGGTCCGGCAGTTGCACGCCGCCGGCCTCCACCACCGCGTTGTTGGTGCGCAGGCCGAACTCGGACTTCTGGCCCGCCTTCACGCTGCGGTTCAGGTTGTCATAGACCTGGTCGCTGGCCTCGCCGGAGATGGCGGGCACCGGCTGCGGCGGCCTGGCCGCGGGCGTGGCCGCCACCGGCGTGGCTGGCGCCGTGGTCGTGCGCGGCGTACCCTGGGGCCAGGCCGGCGCCGCCAACGTCAGCGCCAGCAGCGCCGCCAGCGGCCGCCGCCATGGCGTCCATGCGCCGCCAGCGCGGCAATGGCTGTCGTCGCCGCGATGTGACGCGGAACCGGCAGGAACAGCGTCCGCCACGGCACCAGGGCCGCGTGCGGCAGACCTGCGAAGCGATGGGTGTTTTGGCATGTTGCTATGATAGCGGCCTCCCGTGGCCGTTCCCATCGGATGCTTCCCAGGGACGCTGGCGGCCACCTGCACGCAGTTCGCACTGAAGCTCACGATCATGACCCAGCTCACCCATTTCGATACCGCCGGACAGGCCCACATGGTCGACGTCGGCGACAAGGCCAGCACCCACCGCGTCGCCGTGGCCACCGGCACCATCACCATGGAGCCCGCCACCTTCGCGCTGGTGCGCGACGGCAGCGCAAAGAAAGGCGACGTGATCGGCATCGCCCGCGTGGCGGCGATCATGGCCACCAAGCGCACCGCCGACCTGATCCCGCTTTGCCACCCGATCGGCCTGACCAAGGTGGCGGTCGAGTTCGCGCTGGACGAGGCCACCGCCACCGTCGCCTGCACCGTGCGCACCGAAACCCGCGGCCAGACCGGCGTGGAGATGGAAGCGCTGACCGGCGTGCAGGTGGCGCTGCTGACGATCTACGACATGTGCAAGGCAGTGGACCGCGGCATGGTAATCGGCAATGTGAAGTTGCTGGAAAAGCATGGGGGCAAGTCGGGGGATTGGGTGGCGGCCGGCTGACCTCCCCACGTGACGCCTGCAACACGCGCCGCGATGGGCTGGGTCACGACGTCTTACGCCAACGTCGTTCCCCGGTAATAAAGGTAACGCCGCATTTCCAGCCGCACCGCCGTGGCGCCGGCACGGGACAATTTGGTATTCAATATGATTGCAGGCCCGCGCTGGTTGCGGCCTGCTGACCCTGTCCGTGGCGTGCCATGCGGTGCGCGCGGGGAAGAGGTGGATACCATGAACGGGCGCATGCTCTGCCAGATCGCCCTGGCACTGGCGGCCACGGCCGCAAGCGGCGCCGCCCTCGCCGGGCGGGCGGATCTCCACGATGCTGCTTTGCACGATAGCGACGCACGCGGCGGCTTTATCAAGACGCGCACAAGCGTCGGCGTGGGCCTCTATTTCGGGCCCGGCGTGTTCTACGGCGGCTACCCGTATGGCTACCCCGCCCCGTACTACTACCCGCCCGCCGTGGTCACCGCACCCGCGGCGCCGCCGCAGTACATCGAACAGGGACCGAACGGCCCCGTGCCGGTCCCCGGCCCGGACGGCGTAGCGCCGCAGCAGGGCTGGTGGTACCACTGCGACCAGCCCGAAGGCTACTACCCCTATGTGCAGTCCTGTCCCGGCGGCTGGCAGCGCATACCGGCACAGCCGCCGGCCAACTCCTGATGCGGGGTGACACCATGCATGCCCTGACCCGCGCCACGCTGGCCGTGGCCACCCTGACCCTCGGCGCGTGCGCCGTGATGCCTGCCGGCCCCAGCGTGATGGTGCTGCCGGGCACCGGCAAGAGCTTCGAACAGTTCCGCGCCGACGACTACAACTGCCGCCAGTTCGCCTTCGGGCGGGTGGGCGGTGTCTCATCCTCGCAGGCCGCCAACAATGCGGCCGTCGGCAGCGCCGTAGTCGGCACCGCGCTGGGCGCAGCGGCGGGTGCGGCCTTTAATGGCGGTTCGGGTGCGGCGGTGGGTGCGGGCGTAGGCCTGCTGACTGGCGCGGCGGTCGGCGCGGGCAATGCCCAGTACGCGGGTTACGGCACGCAACAGCAATACGATGCCGCCTACGTACAGTGCATGTACGCCAGCGGCAACCGCGTGCCCGCCCCCGGACGCGTCGCCGCTGCGCCGCGGTATTACTACAATCCGCCGCCTCCGCCACCGGTATATTACAGCCCGTATCCGTACTATTAGGTCAGCCCCGGGGCCATTCGGAGTACCGACGCGAACGGTCGCCAACCCATGCGCAGAATGCCTGCGGGCGTTCATCTGGCGTCAGGTCGCGGCATGCCTTCGCAATCTCAGCGTATTGCGCGACTTCATCGCCAAGGTAGTACCAGCGCAGCCGTTCCATCCACTGGCGACCTTGCGCAGGATCGCCGGTCAGCGCCAGCAGCCATGCGGTGCGCGCGATCATGGTCGGCGTAGGCAGCAGGTGGACGGCGGCGATGTGGGCGGGCAACAACTCTGCCGCATTGGCCGGCGTGATGGTGGCCTGGCCGGCAGCGTCGGCCTGCGCGTGCTGGCGGAACCAGAAGCGCGGCATCGGCAAGGCATTGCGGTGGCCTTCGCTGCTGGCGTATTCGCGGGCTTCGGCGCGGCGGTAGTCTTGCCACATGGTGGCCAGCACGGCCGCGGCCACCACGACAAACGCGATCGCCAGCGCCCGTGCCACTGGCATCGGCACGCGCCAACGCCCGAAGCCTGACGGCTCCAGCCAACCGAGCATGAAGCAGAACGGCAGGAAGAAATAGAGGTAATGCAGCGGGTATTCGAGCATCGAATGCGCGCACAGCATCGCCAGCCAGGTAAGAACCAGCACGGTCTGCTTGCGCTCTTCGCTATCGCCGTGCCACAGGCGAACGCGAACCACGCGCCATAGCCACGCCAGCAGGATCAGGCCTACGCCGGCGGCGCCGACGATGCCCGTCTTCGCCAGCAAGTCGAGGATGGCGTTGTGGGCGTGCAGGGACATCTCCACCTTCACGCCGACTTGCTGCATTTGCTGGAACTGCGCCCAGCCGAACTCGCCCCAGCCGACGCCGAACCAGGGGTGGGAGCGGAACATTGCCAGCGCGTGGGTCCACAGCGCGCCGCGCGCGGACATCTGGTCTTCTGCTTCGAGTTGGGCGATGGTGTCGAACAGGCGCCAGTCGAAGGCTTGCCCTGCCGCGCGGATCGCGGGCTGCAGGATCAGCAGCATCGCCACCATTGCTACTGCTGCGACGAGCAGACCGACCGGTCGCTGCATTGGATCCGAGTCGCGCCGCCCGCCTCGTGCGAGCCACGCTGCGACCAGTGCATAGACCGCAGCCAGGCCAACATGCAGCACGCCGGTGCGCGAACCGGACAGCACGATGCCGCTTTCCAGCAAGACCACGGCGGCGAGCCACATCGGGAAACGCAAGCGGCCACGCGAAGCCAGCCACACTGACGCCACCAACGCCAGGCCTTCAACGGTGGCCTGGTGGTTGGGTTGGTTCAGGTTGCCCCAGAGGCGGCGATTGTTGTCGTAGAAGTAGGTGGAGACGAGGCCGAAGGCGCGGGGTTCGAGGTGGAAGAGCTGCACCCATTGCGTGAGCGTACCGAGCGACCCCGCAATGAGAAAGGCCGTGGCGAAGGCATCGCCGATGTCCTGCGTGGTTGTTGCTGGCGCGCGTCGATACCACCATCCAGCGCAAGTCACTGCGGCTCCAAGGATCAGCGTGAGAATCGTGATCAGCCGGCTGCCAGTGATGTCAGCGTGACCGAGGGCGCCGAGTAAAAGGCTGACAAGGCTTAGCCAGACAAACAGCAGGCAGCCCCACGGAAGCCACATATGGGTTTCCGAACTCGCTGCTGGGGACTTGTGGATCGCATGGAAGGCGAAGACGGCGATGGCACAGAATGCGGCGGTCCATTCGCCATAGAACGTCGCCAGCGGCAGCGTGTGCCGAGAGACTAGCAGCGGGATGACGATTGCTGCGATGAGGGCGGCCGACGGTAGGAAGGGCCTGGACGGCTGCATCGGGGCGCCTGTTTATAGGGAAAGGCGCATGATAGCGTGGTGGCTGGGCAAAGAAAAAGCGCCCGAAGGCGCTTTTTCTTTGCCTATGAAATGGTATTAGCTGCGGCAGCTTGCAGGGGAGACGTTACCCGGAAGCGTGGCGGCCGTGGCAGGTGCCGGCCCCGGAGTCGGCAGAGTCGACGCAGCCTTGGCCGCCGAGAAGCACTCCCAATCCACCGAACCACCGGCCGGCGGAGTGCCGACTGCCAGAGCGGCGGCGGCAGACGAGGGCACCAGGACCAGCGTACCGCCACCGGCGCGAGCAGAATACGTGATCGTGATTTGCCCAGTAGCGTCGACTGCCATAGCCGTTACGTTTTGCGTCGGGGATGGAGCCGTCCAACCGTTAGCAAGCGCAATGCCGTTCGCTGCATTTTCGGTAACTGACGTCTTGGCTGAAGCGGCCAAGCTCAGGCCTTCGGTAACCCGAGAACGAATCAGATAGTCCTGATACGCCGGAATAGCAATCGCCGCCAAAATACCAATGATCGCCACCACGATCATCAGTTCGATCAGCGTAAAGCCCTTCTGGACACGACGGCCCAGTTTCTTCAGTTGTTGTACCCGTTGCATGATTTGACCCCTCGAAGAGATTTTAGTTGAGCGTTGCACGTCTTCGGTTTCGTGACGCGGGGACTATTTAGCAGTAAGCGTGCCAGCGGCATTCCCCATCCGTAGGGGGGTAAAAAACGACAAATTTCGTCACCCGTCAGGGGGATGCTTGCCGGATGCGCCAAAATTTGTCACTTGCGCCTCTTACCACCGCGCCAACCGACAAAATGTGCGATCACTCACATGAGTTAGTTGGCCAAGGCACCGACGACCGCCTTGCCGGCGCACCAATGAAAAAGGGCGGCCAGCTGGCCGCCCTTCTCGCCCGGGCGGAACCTCGTCAGGCGGTCTGTGCCGACCGGCGGCTCAGCAGCTTGCCCATAAGCACCACCAGGATCGCGCCGGCGGCGCCGAATACCAGGTGGGCGTGCGGCACGTGGACCTCGAACCAGGCGGCGTCGACCGGGTCGCTGACCAGCATTTCGCCGGCCAGGTAGCCCAGCAGCGCGGCACCCAGCACGATGATGACCGGGAAGCGCTCCATGACCTTGAGCAGCAGCGTGCTGCCGAACACGATCAGCGGGATCGACAGGCCCAGGCCGATGATCAGCAGCATCAGCTGGCTGCCTTCGGGGCCTTTCTGCGCAGCGGCGGCCACGGCCACCACATTGTCGAGCGACATCACCAGGTCGGCGATCAGGATGGTGCGGATGGCGGCCCAGATATTGTCCTTGCCATCGTGCCCTTCCTCGTCGTCATCGCCGGTCAGCAGCTGCACGCCGATGTAGACCAGCAGCACGGCGCCGACGATCTTCAGGTACGGCAGGCTCAGCAGCTTGACCGCGGCCACGGTCAGCACCACGCGCATGATGATGGCGGCGGCGCTGCCCCAGAAGATGGCCTTCTTCTGCTGGGCGGGCGGCAGGTTGCGCGAGGCGAGCGCGATCACCACCGCGTTGTCGCCGGACAGGACGATATTGGTCAGGATGATCGATCCCAACGCAATCCAGAAAGTGGTGGAAGACAGCAGTTCCACGGGGAGGCTCCTCGAGTTCTATCTATAGGTCCGACCCGTCATATGACGGCAATTCGGATGTCTGAAAACACAGACATGACTGTTTAACGCACGAACCTTACGATTCGGTTTCAATTCCGGATGGTGCCGCTTGGGAGATACCCTAGTAAGTGTCCCACCAGAATGACATTGCCCCCGCACGCGGCGGGGGCAATGTCTTATCATTTCCGCGCAGGCGGAAACGACGTACTGAACATCGTCAGCAAATTACAGCATTGCCTTCAGCAGGCGGCCCATCTCCGACGGGTTCTTGGTCACCTTGATGCCGCAGGCTTCCATGATTTCCAGCTTGGCCTGGGCGGTATCGGCACCGCCCGAGATCAGCGCGCCGGCGTGGCCCATGCGCTTGCCCGGAGGCGCGGTCACGCCAGCGATGAAGCCAACCACCGGCTTCTTCATGTTTTCCTTGATCCAGTAAGCCGCGTTGGCCTCGTCCGGACCGCCGATCTCACCGATCATGACCACGGCGTCCGTTTCCGGATCGTCGTTGAACATCTTCATCACGTCGATGTGCTTCAGGCCGTTGATGGGGTCGCCACCAATGCCGACAGCCGACGACTGGCCCAGGCCCAGCGCGGTCAGCTGGCCCACGGCTTCGTACGTCAGCGTGCCCGAGCGCGACACCACGCCGATGCGGCCCTTCTTGTGGATGTGGCCCGGCATGATGCCGATCTTGATTTCGTCCGGCGTGATCAGGCCCGGGCAGTTCGGTCCCAGCAGCAGGGTCTTCTTCTTCTCACGGCGCATGCGGTCCTTGACTTCCATCATGTCGCGCACGGGGATGCCTTCGGTAATGCAGACCACCAGGTCCAGGTCGGCGTCAACGGCTTCCCAGATCGCGGCAGCGGCGCCTGCGGGCGGCACATAGATGACCGACACGGTGGCGCCGGTCTGGGCCTTGGCGTCCTTGACGCTGGCGTAGATGGGAATGCCTTCGAAGTCTTCACCGGCCTTCTTCGGGTTCACGCCCGCGACGAAGCAGTTCTTGCCGTTGGCGTAGTCGCGGCAGCCACGGGTGTGGAACTGGCCGGTCTTGCCGGTGATGCCCTGGGTGATGACCTTGGTGTCTTTGTTGATCAGAATCGACATGCTGTAATCCTTTGCTTGGCTACGAGCGGCGCGCGCGAGGGCGCATCAAAGCGCCTGCGCACCGCCCGCGTTCGCGTATGGTTGCGTTCGTGCGACGGCTTACTTGCCAGCGGCAGCGGCCACCACCTTCTGGGCGGCTTCTTCCATCGTGTCGGCCGAGATGATGGGCAGGCCCGAGTCGGCCAGCATCTTCTTGCCGAGGTCTTCGTTGGTGCCCTTCATGCGCACGACCAGCGGCACCGTCAGGTGCACGGCCTTGGAAGCGGAGATCACGCCTTCGGCGATCACGTCGCAACGCATGATGCCGCCGAAGATGTTGACCAGGATGGCCTCTACGTTCGGGTTGCTCAGCATCAGCTTGAAGGCTTCGGTCACCTTCTCGGTGGTGGCACCGCCGCCCACGTCGAGGAAGTTGGCCGGCTCGCCGCCGAACAGCTTGATGGTGTCCATGGTGGCCATGGCCAGGCCGGCGCCGTTCACCAGGCAGCCGATGTTGCCGTCCAGCGAGATGTAGGCCAGGTCGAACTTCGAGGCTTCGATTTCGTTGGCGTCTTCTTCATCCAGGTCGCGGTAGGCAACGATTTCCGGGTGACGGAACAGCGCGTTCGAGTCGAAGTTGAACTTGGCGTCCAGCGCGATGACCTTGCCGTCGCCGGTCAGGATCAGCGGGTTGATTTCAGCCAGCGAAGCGTCGGTTTCATAGAACGCCTTGTACAGGCCTTGCAGCGCCTGGCGGGCTTGCGCCACGCTCGCGTCGGGCACGCCGATCTTGCGGGCGATGTCGTCGGCTTCAGCGTCGGTCAGGCCGACCGACGGCTCGATGATCAGGGTGTGGATCTTTTCCGGGCTGTGGGCAGCGACTTCTTCGATGTCCATGCCGCCTTCGCTCGAGGCCATCAGCGCGACCTTCTGCGAAACACGGTCCACCACCAGCGAAACGTACAGTTCCTTCTTGATGTCGGCGCCTTCTTCGATCAACAGGCGGTTGACCTTCTTGCCTTCCGGGCCGGTCTGGTGCGTGACCAGCTGCATGCCCAGGATGTTCGAGGCGTAGGTCTTGACGTCGTCGATGCTCTTGGCAACCTTCACGCCGCCGCCCTTGCCGCGGCCACCCGCATGAATCTGGGCCTTGACGACCCACACCGGGCCGCCGAGCGTTTCTGCGGCCTTCAGGGCCTCGTCAACCGAGAACGCGGGGATGCCGCGCGGAACCGGCACATTGTATTTGCGCAGGATTTCCTTGCCTTGATACTCATGGATATTCATGCGTGTTTCCTTTCGGGTAGGCGTAAAAGGTAGAAGGGAAGAATCTGAAAGAAGACGAACTCTCTCGTCAGGCTGGCCAATCCTGAGAATCAGCCGGAGGTGCCGGTCGGCCGCTCGGCCGGGACAGCGTCGTTGCCATCATTGCCGCGGTCGCCATTGGCCGCGGGCGGCGCCTGAGGCGCAGTCGCGACGGCAGGTGCTGCCTCGGCCCGTACCTTGGGCGTCGGCTGGTGACCATACCAGCGCGGGTAAAACTGACGAACCACCTCGCCATCGAAACGCAGGGCGTGGCAGCCGTTCAACTGATAGGGCGGCTCCGGATTCGGGTCGTCCTCGCCGTTGTCGCGGATATTGATGACTTCACCGGCAAAGGCCTGGATCGCCGTGCTGGGCAGCACACCCGCGGCCTCGGTCAGGTGCGAGCAGCCGTGCATGCCGCCCAGGCGCTCACGCACGGCCTTGCGAAAGCCCTTGCGCAGGTTCAGGCCGATCAGCTTGCGGTAAGCCGGGCCGATCGTGTCGCAATGGGACGGGTACGGCACCCAGTCCGAGCAGGCCTCGGCATCCAGCACCGTCATTTCCTCATTGATCGTGACGCGCAGCCACAGGTCGTGCAGGGGCTGGCCTACCGGCCGGACGCGGTCGCCGGCCAGTTCGATGTCGCGAGGTTTGGTGTCGGTCAGGCGCACCTCGATATCCCACAAACCATCCTCTCTCTGGTACGCCTCGGCCGTAATGGCGCGACGGTGACGCTGGGAGCGGTTGACGGGCTGGGACAGAGGCATGGCCAGGCTGGAAATACGGGGGGACTGGGGAACGGCGGTGCCGGAGCACCGAATAACCTGGGGAGTTTAACATGCCGCGCCACGTTGACCGGGAACATCCTTGCGCAGCAACTGTCGCGGCGCGATTGTCGGCCGACCATGGCACCCGGCATGACACAGCGGCTTGGCGCAACGCACCAGCAAACACGGGCTCAGCGATGGCAACAAAATCGTCTGCAGTCCAATCGGGAGATGACGCAATGCAGCGAATTTACCCTGATGGCAGTGCAGGTACTCCGGGTGAAAAATGGCGCTTGCGCCATACGCCGGTACTTAACCCTCGTCGCCATAGTCTTCGTCCGCACCCTGGATGATCTTGCTGACGACCGAACGCGAGAACCCGCGCGCCACCATGAAGCGGATCTGCTTGGCCCGCGCCTCGGGTGTGTCGGGCGGAGTGCCGAAGCGCTTGCGCCAGACCTCACGGGCGCGCTCCACTTCCGTGGCGCGCAGCCGCTCTTGTAGATCACCCAGCTGCTCGCTGCCGAGCTTGTGGGTCTTGGCCTCCTGCATCACGCGCGCGGTGCCGTAGCGGGCGCCGCGGCGGTGCACCAGGCTGTCGGCAAAGCGCTGGTTCGACAGCCAGTTCTCGCGCTCCAGCGCGTCCAGCAACTGCTCCAGCTGCTCGGCCGACTCGGCATGCGGCGCCAGCTTGCGCGCCAGTTCGGCACGGCTGTGCTCGCGGCGCGACAGGTAGCCGACGGCGCGGGCCTTCAGCGAGAGCGGGGGACGGGTTGCCATGGGTTACCGAATTCTGTGGATGGGGACCCGCGCCAAGCAAAAAGGCCGGGGCATCGGCGATGCCCCGGCCTTCCGGATGGCGCAATGGCCGCTGGCGCGGTCAGTCTTCGACCGCTACCGGCGTGGCAGCCGCCGTGGGGTTCATGGCCACCACGCCCAGCGCCGCGCGCACCTTGTTTTCGATCTCGTCGGCAATGTCCGGGTTCTCGCGCAGGTATTCGCGCGCGTTGTCCTTCCCCTGGCCGATCTTGTCGCCGTTGTAGCTGTACCAGGCGCCGGACTTCTCGACGATCTTGGCGTCCACGCCCAGGTCGATGATCTCGCCCTGGCGCGAAATACCCTGGCCGTAGAGGATGTCGAAGAAGGCTTCGCGGAACGGCGGCGACACCTTGTTCTTGACCACCTTGACCTTGGTCTCGTTGCCGATCACGTCGTCGCCCTTCTTGATCGAGCCGATGCGGCGGATATCCAGTCGCACCGAGGCGTAGAACTTCAGCGCGTTGCCACCAGTGGTGGTTTCCGGCGAGCCGAACATCACGCCGATCTTCATGCGGATCTGGTTGATGAAGATCACCAGGCAGTTGGTGCGCTTGATGGTGCCGGTCAGCTTGCGCAGCGCCTGGCTCATCAGGCGGGCCTGCAGACCCGGCAGCGAGTCGCCCATTTCGCCTTCGATTTCGGCCTTGGGCACCAGCGCCGCCACCGAGTCGATCACGATCAGGTCGATCGAGCCCGAGCGCACCAGCGCGTCGGTGATTTCCAGCGCCTGCTCACCGGTGTCCGGCTGCGAGATCAGCAGGTCGCCGACATTGACGCCCAGCTTGTTGGCGTAGCTGACGTCCAGCGCGTGCTCGGCGTCGATAAAGGCGCAGGTGCCGCCCAGCTTCTGCATCTCGGCCACGACCTGCAGCGTCAGCGTGGTCTTGCCCGACGATTCCGGACCATAGATCTCGACCACGCGGCCGCGCGGCAGGCCGCCGACGCCAAGCGCGATGTCCAGGCCGAGCGAACCGGTGGATACCACCTGGATGTCCTTCTCGACCTCGCCGTCGCCCAGGCGCATGATCGAGCCCTTGCCGAACTGCTTCTCGATCTGGGAGAGCGCGGCGGCAAGCGCCTTCTGCTTCTCGGCGCTCACGCCGGCACCTGCCTTCTTGTCGTCCATGGTCGTCCTTGAATCAATGGTGTATAAATAGGCCGCATGTGGCGCGGCACCGGCATTTTCTGGCGCCAGCGCCGGCCCGGCTGTCTGCGCGGCCGCTCTCCAGGGGGTCTCCCCGGGCAGCCCCAGCGGAACGTGCGGGTACTGTATAAAAAAACAGTATGCTTGGCAAGCCCCATCGCGCCTCATTCCGCCGGCGCCGGCTATGCCGGCCAGGGTGGAGACAACCATGCGCATTCTGATCGCCGAAGATGACGACGTGCTGGCCGACGGCCTGACGCGCTCGCTACGCCACTCGGGCTATGCCGTCGACCACGTCACCAATGGCCTGGAAGCCGATTCCGCGCTGTCGACCCAGACCTTCGACCTGCTGATCCTGGACCTGGGCCTGCCGCGCATGTCCGGGCTGGAAGTGCTCAAGCGCCTGCGCGCGCGCGGCGCCATGCTGCCGGTGCTGATCCTGACCGCCGCCGACAGCGTCGACGAGCGCGTCAAGGGCCTGGACCTTGGGGCCGACGACTATATGGCCAAGCCCTTTGCCCTGTCCGAACTGGAAGCGCGCGTACGCGCGCTGGTGCGGCGCGGCGCCGGCGGCGGCGCCACGCTGATGCGGCACGGGCCGCTGGCCTACGACCAGGTCGGGCGCATCGCCTATATCAACGACCAGATGCTCGACCTGTCCGCGCGCGAGATCGGGTTGCTGGAGATCCTGCTGACACGCAGCGGCCGCCTGGTATCGAAAGAGCAGTTGGTGGACCACCTGTGCGAGTGGGGCGAGGAAGTCAGCAACAACGCCATCGAGGTCTACGTGCACCGACTGCGCAAGAAGATCGAAGTCGGCGGCATCCGCATCGCCACTGTACGCGGGCTTGGCTACTGCCTGGAGAAATTCCAGCCGGCGGTGGCCACGCACCACTGATCCCCACCCGACGCAACCGCAGGCCAAGCGACCGACCTGAGCGCAAACCGCCGAGATGAGCCTGCTGCGACTGCCTTGGCGGCGCGCGCCCCGCGCCGCGCCACCCCCTCCTTCCACCGCCCCGGCCCCGGACGCCGCCGACCAGGACCTGGCCGACGCACTGCCGCACCTGGAGGAAAGCACCGCGCATCCGTCGCCGCGCTCATTGTTCGGCGAGATCCTCGACTGGATGCTGGCGCCGCTGCTGCTGCTCTGGCCGATGAGCATCGCGGTGACCTACCTGGTGGCCAAGTCGATCGCCAACGGGCCCTTCGACCGCGCGCTGGAGGCCAGCGCCATCGTGCTGTCGCAGCAGGTGCGCGAGGTCAACGGGCGCATCACGCTGCAGCTGCCGCTGTCGGCGCGCGAGATCCTGCGCGCCGACGAGACCGACAACATCTATTACCAGGTGGTCGGCAAGCGCGGCGAGTATATCGCCGGCGACCACGACCTGCCGCTGCCGTCCGAGGAAGACCAGGGCCATGCGGGCCTGGTGTCCCTGCGCGATGACCACGTGGCCGGCAACGACGTGCGCGTGGCCTACACCTATATCGACCTGAAGCAGGTCAGCGGCACCCAGCCGGTGCTGGTGCAGGTGGCCGAGACCCTGGACAAGCGCGCGCGCCTGGCCAACGAAATCATCAAGGGCGTGATCCTGCCGCAGTTCGTGATCCTGCCGCTGGCGGTGGTGCTGGTGTGGTTCGGGCTGTCGCGCGGGCTAGCGCCGCTGACCGCGATCCAGCAGCGCATCCGCGCGCGCAACCCCGGCGATACCAGCCCGATCGACGAACGCGCCGCACCGCAGGAAATCACGCCGCTGGTGGGTTCGTTCAACGACCTGCTGGCGCGCCTGGACCAGTCGGTGCAGACCCAGAAGCGCTTTATCGCCGATGCCGCGCACCAGATGAAGACACCACTGGCGGGCCTGCGCATGCAGGCCGAGCTGGCGCAGCGCGAGCAGTCGCCGGAAGAGCTGCGGCGCTCGCTGGCGCAGATCGCCGGCAGCTCTGAGCGCACCGCGCACCTGGTCACGCAGCTGCTGTCGCTTGCGCGCATGGAAAACCTGGCGGGCACCGGCGGCATGGCGGCGCTGGACCTGGCGGCGCTCGCGCGCGAGGTGGTCAAGGACTGGCTGCCGCAGGCCTGGGCGCGCGACATCGACCTGGGACTGGATGCGGACGACCATCCGGTGATGGTGCAGGGCAACCGCCTGATGCTGACCGAGATGCTGAACAACCTGCTCGACAACGCCATCCGCTACACGCCGCGCGGCGGGCATGCCACGGTGCGCGTCAGCGCCGATGCCTTCGAGCCGTTCGCCTACCTGGATGTGGAAGACACCGGCCCGGGCATTGCGCCGGCCGAGCGCGAGCGCGTGATGGAGCGCTTCTACCGCGTGCTCGGCACCAATACTGAAGGCAGCGGCCTGGGCCTGGCGATCGTGCGCGAGATCGTGCAGCAGCACGGCGGCGACGTCCAGATTTCCGACCATGTCTACCAGCAATCGCCACGGCTGGCCGGCGCGCATTTCCGCGTGACGCTGCGCCGGCCCGACTACCTCCCGCCCGCATGAACGACAGCTCCGCCCCCGATAGTGCCGAAGCCCGCCAGCGCCAGGCCTGGCGGCGCAACCTGCGCTGGATCTGCGGACTGCTCGCGATCTGGTTCACCGTCACCTTCGTGGTGGCATGGTTTGCGCGCGACCTGCGCTTCGACTTCTTCGGCTGGCCGTTCTCGTTCTGGGTCGGCGCGCAAGGCGCGCTGGTGGTGTACGTGCTGATGGCCGCGCTCTACGCCTGGCGCATGAACCGCGCCGACGGCGAAACCAACACCGACAGCCTGGCCGCGCCCGCCCCGGCGCCTTCGCAGGGCGCGTCGCGCGGCACGGGCGCCGATGCTGCATAGCCGCACCCCTGCAAAGCGCGCCATTGCGCCACACAAGCACATCGCCCCCCGCAGCGCAGCATCCAGCCGCCCGCCGGCGGCTAGCGTATACCCCGACATTCTTTGACGATTCCGTGCCCGGTTCTGTCAGAACGCAGTAAGTTTCGCCACCCACAATCCTCTGCAACTCAGGCATAGCGGCCAGCCGCGCGGTCTTTTCCGCGCCACGCCCACCCGAGATCCATTCCAGACGGAGGAGACGATATGGCAAACGTGCAAAACGTTGCGGTGCCCGGAGGGGGCGCGCAGAACGCACCGATGACAGCCGAAGAGCGCAAGGTGATCTTTGCCTCATCGCTGGGCACGGTGTTCGAGTGGTACGATTTTTATCTCTACGGCTCGCTGGCGGCGATCATTGCCAAGCAGTTCTTCGCCGGACTGGATCCCACCTCGGCCTTCATCTTCGCGCTGCTCGCATTCGCCGCCGGCTTTATCGTGCGGCCGTTCGGCGCGCTGGTGTTCGGCCGCCTGGGGGACATGATCGGGCGCAAGTACACCTTCCTGGTGACGATCCTGATCATGGGCCTGTCGACCTTCATCGTCGGCCTGCTGCCGGGCTATGCCACCATCGGCTGGGCTGCACCGATCATCCTGATCGCCCTGCGCATGCTGCAGGGCCTGGCGCTCGGCGGCGAGTACGGCGGTGCCGCCACCTACGTGGCCGAGCACGCACCGCACGGCAAGCGCGGCGCCTATACCTCGTGGATCCAGACCACGGCCACGCTGGGCCTGTTCCTGTCGCTGATCGTGATCCTGCTGTGCCGCGAAATGACCGGGCCCAACTTCGAGACCTGGGGCTGGCGCATCCCGTTCCTGGTGTCGATCCTGCTGCTGGGCGTGTCGGTGTATATCCGCCTGTCGATGAGCGAATCCCCGGCGTTCCAGCGCATGAAGGCAGAGGGCAAGACCTCCAAGGCCCCGCTGACCGAATCCTTCGGCCAGTGGCGCAACCTGAAGATCGTGATCCTGGCGCTGGTCGGCCTGACCGCCGGGCAGGCCGTGGTGTGGTACACCGGCCAGTTCTACACGCTGTTCTTCCTCACCCAGGTGCTGAAGGTCGACGCCAAGACCGCCAACCTGCTGATCGCCGGCGCGCTGGTGCTGGGCACCCCCTTCTTCGTGTTCTTCGGTTCGCTGTCCGACAAGATCGGCCGCAAGTGGATCATCATGGCCGGTTGCGCGCTGGCAGTGCTGACCTACTTCCCCATCTTCAAGGGCCTGACCCACTACGCCAACCCCTCGCTCGAGCGCGCCCAGCAAAGCGCACAGATCGTCGTCACCGCCGATCCGAAGCAGTGCTCCTTCCAGGGCAGCCCGATCGCCCGCGAGATCGACTTCCGCAGCTCGTGCGACATCGTCAAGCGCACCCTGGCCCAGGCATCGGCCAGCTATGAAGTCGTCGACGCGCCCGCCGGCACCACCGCCACGGTAAAGATCGGCAACACGGAGATCCCCTCCTTCAACGCCAGCCTGGTCCCCGCCGGCCACAGCTTCGACGACGCCAGCAAGAAGCAGATTGCCAGCTTCAAGAAGCAAGTGGCGGACTCCATGTCCGCCGCCGGCTACCCGACCAAGGCGGACCCGGCACAGATGAACACGATCATGGTGCTGGTGCTGCTGACCATCCTGGTGATCTACGTCACCATGGTCTACGGCCCGATCGCCGCCATGCTGGTGGAACTGTTCCCGACCCGCATCCGCTACACCTCGATGTCGCTGCCCTACCATATCGGCAACGGCTGGTTCGGCGGCCTGCTGCCCACCATCTCGTTCGCGCTGGTGGCCCAGAACGGCAACATCTACTACGGGCTCTGGTATCCGATCATCATCGCAGCCATCACCTTCGTGATCGGCGCGCTGTTCATCCGCGAGACCAAGGACGTGAACATCTACGCCAACGACTGAGCGGTCGCCCGGCACTAACGGAAACGGCAGGCCATCCGGCCTGCCGTTTTTTTATGCATGGGCCCTTCGTGCAAAATCTTCGCAGCAAGGTGTTGACAGCCTCGAAAGCCCAGGTATAATCTCAGTCTTCGTTGGCGAATTAGCTCAGTCGGTTAGAGCGACGGAATCATAATCCGCAGGTCCGGGGTTCGAGTCCCTGATTCGCCACCATCTATTTTAAAAGCCGCGATCCCGCATGGGTTCGCGGCTTTTTTCTTTGGGTCGTTACCAGGGCGCAAGCGAGCCGCCCATCATGGGCGGCCACAGACAACGCTTACCAGTAACGCACGCGCCCGGTATCGATGTGCACGAACTGGTCAGACTCATAGAAGCCGACACCCCCGCCCTGCAATGACTTGGCCGCGTCGCGCACGTCCGCCAGCGGCACGCCGGCCAGGCGGATGTCGATGGCCTTGCCGTCCATGTGCAGGCTGTGCCTGGCCACGCCGCCGCCGCGCGTGTTGCGCAGGCGCGAGTTGGTGGCGGGGCTGCGGTAGCCGGAAATGACCTGGAACGGCTGGTCGGTGCCAAGCTCGCGGCGGACCTGGAACAGCAGGTCGAACAACTGCGGGTCGATCATGCCGACCTTGCCGGAGTAGTGGTCGCGCAGGAAGCCGTTGAGCGTCGTCAGCGCTTCGGGCACGAAGCGGTCGCCAACAGCATAGACCAACGACACGCGTTCGCCGGTGTGGGTGTGGTCGAAGGCCAGCGTGCGGGCGTCCGGCAGGCCTGCCAGGGCCTGGTTTGCAGGCAGGCTGGCCAGCGCCTGGCGCGGCGTCAACGGCATCAGGCCGGCGGCAAGGGCCAGGCCTCCGGTGGTATGAAGAAAGCGGCGGCGTGCCTTGCGCGTCGCATCAGTCATGGTACTTCCTCTGAATGTGCCAGTGGCGCCTCAGTGGGTGGTGGCGGAGGCGCTCGCAATAGCTGGTTGCTGGGGCCGTCCGTTGCGTTGCCGCAGTGCCTTGTCCAGCAATTTGTCGTGACCGTAGATGTCAGGCAAGAAGGATACACGACCATCGGCGCGCGCAATGACCGTGCCGTAGGCCAGCACCACCGGCAAGGGCTGCTGCAGGCGCACCGTATTGGACTTGCCACGCGTCATCGCTTCGCGGATCCGGGTCTCGTTCCAGTCCGGCATATCCTGCAACACGAACTGGGCCAATGCTACTGGGGCTTCCACGCGGATGCAGCCGTGGCTGAAGTCGCGCCGGTCGCGCTTGAACAGCTGTGGCGAGGGCGTGTGGTGCAGGTAGATGTTCTCATTGTTGGGAAACACGAACTTGATATCGCCCAGCGCGTTCAGCGGGCCCGGCCGCTGGCGGATGCGCATGCGGCCGTTCAGCACGGCGTCGAGATTCTCGTCGGACAGCGTGGTCACGGCCTTGCCGTCGCCACTAACGAACTCCAGGCCCTGCCGGTTGAAGTAAGCCGGATCGCTGCGCAGGTGCGGCACGGTCTCGCGGCGCGCGATCGAGGGCGGGATGTTCCAGTACGGGCTGAACTCGATGTAGCGCATATCCTCCTCGAACAGCGGCGTGCGCGTATCCAGTGCCTTGCCGACGATCACCTTCATCTCGAGCTTGATGTCGAGCTTGCCGTCGCGGATCTCATAGGCGCGCAGCATGAACTCCGGCACATTCACCACGATCATGCGCGGACCGTCCAGCGGCGTCCAGCGCAGCCGCTCCATGGTCAGTTCGATTTGCCGCACACGGCTGGCGATGGGCACGTTGAGTTGTGCCAGCGTGCCCGCGCCGATCACGCCGTCGGCCTCCAGGCCGTGGCGCGACTGGAACGCCTTGACGCCGCCGACCAGGGCGCCTTCGTAGCGGGCCGGCGCCTGGGCGCCGGCGGGCAAGTCGCCCAGCGCAACCAGGCGTGCATTCAGCGCCGCGGCACCGGCCCAGGGCTGGCCCGGCGTCAGCTTGCTCCCCGGCAACGGTGGCAGCGGCTGCCCCCAGGCCGGCTGCTTCGCGATCTCGCGGTACCGCGCCAGGGCCTCCCGCAGCGTGCCATAGAGCGGGAAGGTGGGCGCTGCCTGGCGGATGGCGTCGGGCAGCCGCTGCTGCGTGACGGCATCGCGCAGCCAGGTGGCGGCATCGAAGGGCCGTTCCGCCTGCGGGGCAAAGTTGGCATGGACCGCGCGCGGGTTGACGCGTCCGCCGTGCAGGTCTGCCAGCATCCGCTCCATCGCGGCGCTCAGCGCGGCATCCACGCGTGCGGCCGCGTCCGGCGGCAGGGCTGGCCCGCTGGCGGCCTGGACCACCGCCTGGCGCAAGGCGTCGGCATCGTAGTCGCGTGGATCGAGGCCGTCGGCCGCGGCCGCGGCCAGCGCATCGACGGCCTGGCGCGCAGCCGGCACCGGACGGCCCTGCGCAAACCACATCGGCTCATTGGCGAAGGCAGGCATGGCCAGGCACGCGGCGGCACAGGCAAGCACGACAGCGCCCAGGCGGCGCGCGGCGGCATTCAGGGTCGGAGGCATCGGGCGGAAAGCTCGGATTCGTCACACACGCCCACAGTCTACCCGCGATGGCGGCATGGTGCGGCAAGCCGCCCCAGGGTGCGCGTCACCACACCAGCTGATGCCGGCGCGCGTAGTCCGCCATTTCGACCAGGGACCCGACATTGACATTGGCCATGATGTTGGCCTTGTGGCTGCTGACCGTCTTGCTGCTGATTAGCAGTTGCTCCGCGATCGACTTGTTGGAATGGCCGCGCGCCAGATACTGCAGGACGGTGATTTCGCGGTTGCTCAGCCGCGCGAAGCCCGATTCCCGCTGCGCGCCGATCTGGCGCACGGTCTCCAGCGTATGCATGGGAAATACCAGGTAGCCGCACAGCACGCCGCGCACCGCGTGCATCACCTCGGCCAGCCCACGCTGCTTGACCACAAAGCCACGGGCGCCCGCGCGCAGCGCCCGCACCAACGCCAGCGTGGCGTCGGTGTCGGACAGTACCAGCAAGGGCACGGCGGGCAGCGTCGCCGAGACGCGCCGGACAAAGTCGATGCCGGGATCGCCGAAGCGGTCGACATCGACCAGCACCAGCCCCGGCCGGTGCTCGCGGGCCAGCCGGAACGCTTCCCGAATGCCATCCGTTTCCAGTACTTCACCGGCGCCCAGCTCAGCGCCGAGTTCAGCGGACAGCGTGGTGTGGAACTGGGAAGGTTCGTCGACGATCAGCGTGAGATGCAAATTTGAGGCTCCTTAACGACTGGCATGGCTTGGCCTGCTGCCAAAGTTAAGGAGCCGGAGAGGTCCTGACGCGCCGAATCCTCGCCGCGCAGATGCAGCAGAATCTGCATCAGAGTCAGACTCTTCTGCATCGCTGTTTTCGTATCGATGCCGCGGTCGGCGTTACCCGTTGGCAGCGTCGAGGACTTCAGTCAGCTTGCGGCTGGCATCCAGCGCCGCGGGGAACCCGCAGTAGACCGCGCTGTGCACCATCAGCTCGCGCAGTTCATGCGGCGTCACGCCGTTGGCGAGCGCGCCGCGCAGGTGCCCGGCCAGCTCCTGCGGCCGGTTCAGCGCAATCAGCATCGACACCGTGGCCAGGCTGCGCTGCTTGCGGTCCAGGCCGTCGCGGGTCCAGACCGTGCCCCAGGCGAACTCCGTCACCAGTTGCTGCAGGCTGGTGTCGCCCTGCTGCGCGGCGGCGTCCAGCGCGCGCCGGACGTGCTCGGGGCCGAGCACTTCGGTGCGCACCTCAAGACCGGCCTCGAAGGCCGGCGTGGAGGTATAGGCGGGGGCTTGGCTGGGTTCGGCCATGGCTTGGGTCTCCGGTTTGGGTCGATGCCGCATGGTAGCCGAACCGATCAGACAGATTCGAGAGGCCGCGGCATCTGTGCCGCGGCCCCAGGTCATTCCGTGCCGGCGCGCAGGAAGCGCGGCGCCGGCGCCGAACGCGGCACCTCGCGCTCGCCCTGCTGGTACAGCCGATATGTGCCGCGTGCCTGGTTGTGCGGATGGCGCGCGGCCTCGTCCAGGGTCAGCACGCGCGCAAAGCACACGTCGGTGCCGCCCAGCACCGACTCCCAGTGGGTGCTGGGCTTGCCTGCGATGCATGCGGCAATGCGCGCCTTCACCGCGGGCCACTGGGCGCGGTCATACTGCGCGGCGGGGTCGATGTCGGTCAGTTCGAGCCGGTCGAGCAGCTCGCGGTAGAACTGCGGCTCAAGCGCGCCCAGCGTGATCGCGCGGCCGTCGGCACAAGGGAAGACGTCATAGAACGGCGAATCGTGGAAGGGGCTGGGTTGCGGGCCGCCCAGCGTGCCGGCTGCGCGCGACACCTGCACCAGCGAGCCCAGCATGGCGACGATATCGGTGATGGCCGCATCCACCACGCAGCCCTCGCCGCTGGCGCGCGCGCTCAGGATGGCGCTGGTGATGCCGAATGCCAGGCCAAGCGCGCCGGTGGCATCGCCCACCACGGTCGGCGGCACCATCGGCAGTGAGCCTTCGCGCGCGGCCATCGACAAGAGGCCGGTCAGCGCGATGTAGTTAAGGTCGTGGCCGGCGCTCTGCGACAGCGGGCCGGTCTGGCCCCAGCCGGTCATGCGGCCGTAGACCAGGCGCGGATTGCGTGCATGGCACACCTTCGGGCCCAGGCCGAGGCGCTCCATCGCGCCCGGGCGCAACCCTTCGATCAGCGCGTCGGCGCCGGCCACCAGGTCCAGCGCGGCGGCCACGTCTTGCGGCGACTTCAGGTTCAGTTGCACCACGCGCTTGCCGTGCTCCAGCTCCATCTCAGGGGGCACGGGCTGGCCGCGCAAGATGCGGCGGGCATCCGGCGCGACCGGGCGGGTCACCAGCGTGACCTCGGCGCCAAGGCCGGCCAGCATCGCGCCGCACAACGGGCCGGGGCCGATGCCTTCGAATTCCACTACCTTGATACCGCGCAGGGGCAGCAGGTTGCCACGCTCACTCATGATCGTCGTCTCCGGAATCGCCGCCCGCCCGCGCCATGGCCGGGGGCAGCTGCATTGAATTAGTCTGGGATGGGCCGTGCCTGCGGCAGCGCGGGCGTGCCAATGCCTGCCACGGGGCTCGGGAGCATGCTACGCGCCACCGCGTTGACGGGGCAATGGCCAAATGCTTCAGCCGGATTGACGGAATCCGTCGGCCGGCCGGCTATCGCACGGTCGGATCGGATAAATCCGATCCGACTTGATCTAAATCGGGTCCTGGCAGGACACTAGGTGCCATGATGGTTCCAGTGGCGGTGCCGCCTCATGGCGCACCGCCCTGCCGACAGCCCACACCCAGGAGATTCCCAACATGACCAATATCGTGCTCGCCACCGACGGCTCGGCCTTCAGCGACGCCGCGGCTCGTTTTATCGCCGAAGGCAAGCTGCTGCAGAGCGGCTTCACCGTGCATGTCGTGCATGTGGCGCCGGAAGTGAGCGGCCAGGTGCGCGCCTTTGTCAGCAAGGAAACCATCGACGACTGGCACAAGGAGGCCAGCGACAAGGCCATGGCGGCGGTCTGCGACATCCTGTCCGCAGCCAAGGTGCCATTCGAGCGGCACCCGCTGCACGGCTTCGCGCCGGAGCGCATCGTCGCCTGTGCGCGCTCGGTCGACGCCGCGGCCATCGTGATGGGCACGCATGGCCGGGGTTCGTTCTTCGATGCGGTGATCGGTTCAGTCGCGGGCCGCGTGCTGGCGCAGGCCGAGTGCCCGGTGCTGCTGGTCAAGGCGCCGGAAAAGAAGGGTTGAGCAAAGTAGCGGAATACCGGCGCCCTGGCGGCGCCGTCCGGTAGACCTCAGGCGCCCCACAGGGGCGCTTCGTCCATCAGCGCCACCTGTTCGCGCAGCTCCAGGATGCGGTCCTGCCAGTAGCGCGCGGTGCCGAACCACGGGAACGCGGCCGGAAAGGCCGGGTCGGCCCAGCGGCTGGCCAGCCAGGCGCTGTAGTGCAGCAGCCGCAGCGTGCGCAGCGCTTCCACCAGCCACAGTTCGCGCGGCTGGAATTCGGAGAAGTCTTCATAGCCGGCAACGATGTCGGCCAGCTGGTCCTGCATGGCCGCGCGGTCGCCCTCGAGCAGCATCCAGATGTCCTGGATCGCCGGCGCCATGCGGCTGTCGTCGAAATCCACGAAGTGCGGGCCCGGCGCGCCATGGGTGCCGCCGCGCGCGTCGTCCTCGTCAATCCACAGCACATTGCCGCGATGGCAGTCGCCATGGGTGCGCAGCAGGCGCACCTCGCCGGCGCGCTCATAGCAGCGGCGCACGCCGTCCAGCGCCAGGTCCGTCACCGATTGCCACGCGGGCAGCAGGTCGGCGGGAATGCAGCCGCTGGCGAGCAGCCAGTCGCGCGGGGCAACGCCGAAGGTTTCCAGATCCAGTGCCGGGCGGGCCTGGTAGGGCTGCGTCGCCCCCAGCGCGTGGATGCGGCCGATAAAGCGGCCGAGCCAGGTCAGCGTATCGGAACGGTCCAGCGCGGGCTCGCGGCCGCCGCAGCGGGGGAATACCGCGAAGCGGAAGCCGGCGTGATGCAGCAGCGTGCCAGACTCGCCCGGTGCCAGCACCATGGCCGGCACGGCCGGGATCTCGGCATCGGCCAGCTGCTGCACAAAGGCGTGTTCTTCCAGGATGGCCGCGTCGGTCCAGCGGCCCGGACGGTAGAACTTGGCGATGACGGGCGGGGCATCCTCGATGCCCAGCTGCCAGACGCGGTTCTCATAGCTGTTGAGCGCCAGCAGGCGCCCGTCGGGGCGCAGGCCGGCGCCTTCCAGCGCGTCCAGCATCAGCTCCGGCGTCAGGCCGGCGTAGGGAACGCCGGGGTCGGCCGGGGCGTCGGACGCGTGCATGGTGTCAGCCCTGATCCGCTCAGCGCGCCGGCTTGCGGTTGCCGCCGAGCAGCGCGGCCTGCGGCGCCGGACGGCGATTGCGCGCCGGTGCCGGTGCCGCGTCGTGCGGCTGGCGTGCGGGTTGCGCCGCGGTCCGCTGCTGGCGCGCCGGCTCCTGGCCGTCGCGGCGCGGTGCGGGATTGCGCGCGCCACCGGCGGGCTGGCCGCCACGGTTGCCGTTGGCCGCGCCGTTGCCGCGCTGGCCGCCTTCGGCAGCGCGCGTGCGCGGCTGGCCGCCCTGGGCTTGCCGCGGCGCAGCCTGCGCTTCGCGCGCCGGGCGCTGGCGCTGGGCGCCCTCGCCTTCGTTGCCGGCCGGACGCGCCTGGGCGCGTCCGCGGCCCTGGCTTTGTCCTTGCCCCTGGCCACCACCGCCACGCTGTTGGCGGCCTTTCTGGATCGGCTCGGGCGCGATGCTCGGGTCGACCTCGAAGCCCGGCAGCACGGTCTGTTCGAGCTTGCGCTTGATCAGGCGTTCGATATCGCGCAGCAGCGCAATCTCGTCCACGCAGACCAGCGAGATCGCTTCGCCCTCGGCGCCGGCGCGGCCGGTACGGCCGATGCGGTGCACATAGTCCTCGGGCACGTTGGGCAGGTCGAAGTTGACCACGTGCGGCAGCTGGTCGATGTCGATGCCGCGCGCGGCGATATCGGTTGCCACCAGCAGCCGCAGCGTGCCCGACTTGAATTCCGACAGCGCGCGCGTGCGCGCCGACTGGCTCTTGTTGCCATGGATCGCCAGTGCCGACAGGCCGTCCTTGGTCAGCTGCTCGGCCAGGCGGTTGGCGCCGTGCTTGGTGCGCGTAAATACCAGCACCTGGTGCCAGTCATGCTGGCGCACCAGGTGGGCCAGCAGTTCACGCTTGCGCTCGCGGTCCACCGGGTAGACGCGCTGGTCCACGGTCTCGGCCGTGGTGTTGCGCCGCGCCACCTCGATCGAGGCCGGGTTGTTCAGCAGGCGGTCGGCCAGCGCGCGGATATCGTCCGAGAACGTCGCCGAGAACAGCAGGTTCTGGCGCTTGGCCGGCAGCACGTTGAGGATCTTGCGGATATCGTGGATGAAGCCCATGTCGAGCATGCGGTCGGCTTCATCGAGCACCAGCAGTTCCACCTGCGACAGGTCGATGGTGCGCTGGGACACGTGGTCCAGCAGGCGGCCGGGCGTGGCCACGACGATCTCGACGCCGCGCTTGAGCTGCTCGATCTGCGGGTTGATGCCGACGCCGCCGAACATCACCATGGAACGCAGGCGCAGGTACTTGCCGTAGTTGCGCACGCTCTCTTCGACCTGGGCGGCCAGTTCGCGCGTGGGCGTCAGCACCAGTGCGCGCACCGGCAGGCGGGCCGGACGCTGCGCGCCATTGGCGCCGCGCGCCGCGGAGTCGGACAACATCTGCAGCATCGGCAGCGTAAAGCCGGCGGTCTTGCCGGTGCCGGTCTGCGCGCCGGCGAGCAGGTCACCGCCCTTGAGAATGGCGGGGATTGCCTGGGCCTGGATGGGAGTCGGCGTGGTGTAGCCCTGTTCGGCCACGGCACGCACAATCTTGTCGGACAAGCCGAGTTCAGAAAAAGACATGTATTGCTGCTTGGGCCATCGCTGCGCACGCGGTGCGCCAAACGCCGGATGGCTCCTGGTAATCGGATCGGAATCGGAACGCGAACGCCGGGAAGCCGGCATGGCAGGGCACCGGCCCGCCCGCGAAGGAAAGAGCGGTAGTGTACCAGTCCGTGACAAGCGGGTTCTGCACCGGGCGCGGCCCCGCATGCGCGCCGGCGCACATCGGGTCTGCGCGGGTGGCGCTGCGCTATCATGACAGCCTCTGCCCGCCCCCTCTCCGGCTCCGCACCCGCGCCACATTTGCCCCGGAAAGCCGCCATGCGCTTGCGTTTCCTCGAAGACCAGGAAGTCACCCTGTTCGCGGCCATCCCGGTCGGGATCGTCGCGGCCATTGCCACCACACTGTTCAAGGAAGCGCTGGAGGGCGCCGGCGTCGTGCTGTTTTCCAGCCATGCCGACGTGGTGGCCGTATTCGCCACGCTGGCGCTGGCGTGGCGCGTGGTAATTCCGGCCGCGGGCGGCGCGCTGGCGGGCGGCCTGCTGGTGCTGGCCAATCGCCTGGCCGGCAGCCACAGCGGCGCCACCGACTACATGGAAGCGGTGGCCAACGGCAGCGGCCGCCTGCCGGTGCGGATCACCTTGCTGCGCGCGCTCTCATCGTTTTTCTCGATCGTCAGCGGCAGCTCGGTCGGCAAGGAAGGCGCGATGATCCAGCTGGCGGCGCTGTGCGGCTCGCTGTTCCCGTCGACCCGGCTGGAACGCGGCGGCGGCTCGAACATGCGCCGCATGCTGACCGCCTGCGGGGCCGCGGCCGGCCTTGCCACCGTCTATCACACCCCCTTCTCCGCCGCCGTCTTCGTTGCCGAAGTGGTGTTCGGGGCGCTCGCGGTGCAGCGCCTGATGCCGCTCTTCCTGGCTTCGGTGGCCGGCGCCATGGTCAGCCAGTGGCACGGCGGCCTGCAGCCGCTCTACCCGGGCCTGGATATCGCCCCCGACCTGCGCCCGCACATCCTGCTGGCCGCGGCGGCGCTGGGCGTGGCCGCCGGCATCGCGGGCGCGCTGTTCATGCGCGCGGCCGGCTTTGCGCGCAGCCGCTTTGCCGCCGTGCCGGGCGGGCCAGCGGCACGGCTCACGCTGGGCGGCGCGCTGGTCGGCGTGCTGGCGATGGCGGTGCCCGAGGTGGTTGGCAACGGCTATTCCACCATCCAGACCATCCTGCAGGAACAGCCGCTGAGCGTGCCGGTGGCCGGCGTGCTGCTGGCCAAGCTGGTGGCAACGGTGATCAGCATGGGCTCGGGGGCGGTCGGCGGCGTGTTCACGCCGTCGCTGTTCGTGGGGGCGGCGCTCGGGCAGTTGCTGGCCATCGGCATGCAGGGCACGGCGGCCGGTGCGGCGCCGCTGCTACCGCTGGTGGGCATGAGTGCGTTCCTGGCGGCCACTAGTCAGGCGCCGCTGATGTCGGTGCTGATGGTGTTCGAGATGACGCTGGCGCCCGCGCTGCTGCTGCCGTCGATGATCGGCGCGGTGGCGGCGTACTACACGGCGTCACGCTGCCAGACGCTGTCGCTGTACAGCGTGATCGCCGAGCGCGCGCAGGCCTCGGCCGCGGCCGAACATGCCCGCACGCTGACGCTGGCGGGCCTGTGCGACCCGACCGATACCGTGCTCGACCCGAACGCTACCCTGGCGGTGGCAGCCGACAAGTTTGCCGAGACCGGCACACGCTACCTCTATCTGGTCGAAGCAGATGGCCGCCTGCTGGGCGCGCTGTCGATCCACGCGCTGCAGCGCGCCCAGCGCGAGGGCGCCGCGGACGACGTGCTGGCGCTGGCCGAGCGTGACTTCCCCGCACTGACCCCGGATTCGCGCCTGCGCGACGCCCTGGCGGTGTTTGCCGGGCACGGCATCAACCGCATTCCGCTGGTGCGCGACAGCGCCAGCCGCGAACTGATGGGCACGGTGTCCAAGCAACGTGTGCTGCAAGAGGCATCCTGCCTGTTCTGAGCTCGCCTGCATCGCCGACCCGGCCAGGCCGCCAGCGGGGTAAAATGACGGGTTGCGCCCGTCTTTGGGCCATTCCCGCCAACGCGTCGTCCCATTTGTCGGAGTTCTCCCCCCATGCCAGCAGGTCGTGATGCGCGCCGCGAGGCGCCGGAGTCTGTCCAACCCAGGCGCGCCCGCAGGCTGCTGCCAACGCTGGCCTGCGCCGCCGCCCTGCTGCTCGGTGCGGCAAGCGCGATGGCCCAGCCGGTGCGGGTGATCCCGGACGATGCGCAGGTGGCCAGGCTCGTTATCGCCACGCCGTCTGCCGGTGCGCCCCAAACGGCCACGCTCGATGGCAAGACCGTCGGCGTGGCACCGGGCCTGCGCCTGTTCGGCACCGACAACCAGCTGCTGGCCAGCGCCGCGGTGGCCGGCCAGAAGCTGCCGGTGCGGTACAAGCTGGACCTGTACGGCCAGCTGCTGACCGCCTGGGTGCTGAGCGAGCCGGAACAGAAGGCGCTGAAGAAGAAATCGTAGTCCCCCGGAAGTGCGACCGGCGTGCCCCACGCGCCGGCCGTGTTGTTGCAACACCCTGATGCCCCCAGGTCAACCACTGAGATCGGCATATGAAGAAAGTTTTCGTCAAGACGTACGGCTGCCAGATGAACGAGTACGACTCGGGCAAGATGGTCGACGTCCTCAACGCCAGCCAGGGGCTGGAACCCACCGACAACGTCGAAGACGCCGACGTGATCCTGTTCAACACCTGCTCGGTGCGCGAGAAGGCGCAGGAGAAGGTGTTCTCGGAACTGGGCCGGATGAAGGCGCTCAAAGCCGTCAAACCCGACCTGGTGATCGGCGTGGGCGGTTGCGTGGCCAGCCAGGAAGGCGCCAGCATCGTCTCGCGCGCGCCGTATGTCGACGTGGTGTTCGGCCCGCAGACGCTGCACCGCCTGCCCGACCTGATCGCGCGCCGCCAGCGCACCGGCCAGTCGCAGGTGGACATCTCCTTCCCCGAGATCGAGAAGTTCGACCACCTGCCGCCGGCGCGCGTGGAAGGCCCGAGTGCCTTCGTCTCGATCATGGAGGGCTGCTCCAAGTACTGCAGCTATTGCGTGGTGCCCTACACCCGTGGCGAAGAAGTGTCGCGCCCGTTCGAGGACGTGCTGGCCGAAGTTGCCGGCCTGGCCGAACAGGGCGTGCGTGAAGTCACGCTGCTGGGCCAGAACGTCAACGCCTACCGCGGCAAGATGGGCGACACCACCGAGATCGCCGACTTTGCGCTGCTGATCGAGTACGTGGCCGAGATCCCCGGCATCGAGCGCATCCGCTACACCACCAGCCACCCGAAGGAATTCACCTCGCGCCTGGTCGAGCTGTACGGCCGCTGCGACAAGCTGGTCAACCACCTGCACCTGCCGGTGCAGCATGCGTCCGACCGCATCCTGATGGCGATGAAGCGCGGCTACAGCGTGCTGGAGTACAAGAGCATCATCCGCAAGCTGCGCGTGCTGCGCCCGGACATGTCGATGTCGTCGGACTTTATCGTGGGCTTTCCCGGTGAGACCGATGCCGACTTCGAGAAGCTGATGGCGATGATCGAAGAGATCGGCTACGACACCTCGTTCTCGTTCATCTTCAGCCCGCGCCCGGGCACGCCCGCTGCCAACCTGCACGACGACACCCCGCACGAGGTCAAGCTGCGCCGGCTGCAGCGCCTGCAGGCCACTATCGAGGAAAACGTGCAGCGCATCAGCCAGAACATGGTCGGCACGGTGCAGCGCATCCTGGTGGAAGGCCCTGCGCGCAAGGATCCGACCGAGCTGCACGGCCGCACCGAGAACAACCGCGTGGTCAACTTCGCGCTGCCGGGCGTGCCCCAGGCAGGCCGCGACCGGCTGGTCGGCCAACTGGTCGACGTGAGCATCACGCAGGCGTTCCCGCACTCGCTGCGCGGCGAGATCGTGGTTCGGCAGTAACCAGGCACTATCCAGCGAGGCCATCGCCAACTGATGAAAGTCCCATCCGCAGAATTCGTCGCCCCCAAGGACGACAACACCCGGCTGCAGAACCTGTGCGGGCCGCTCGACGAAAACCTGCGCCAGATCGAGCAGGCGCTGGACGTGAACATCCAGCGTCGCGGCCACCGCATGACGGTGCGCGGCGGCAACGCGCAGGATGCGGCAACGGCGCTGGAGCGCTTCTACAACCAGGCGCGTACGCCGCTGTCGATCGACGACGTGCAGCTGGGCCTGGTGGAAACGCGCCAGCTGTCCGCGCATGGCAGCTACCTGCCTGGCAACGGCGGCGATGTCGAGGATCGCGAGATCGGCGACGAATCGCCGGTGCTGCACACGCGCCGCACCGGCCTGCAGGGCCGCACCGTGGCGCAGCGCGACTACCTGCGCAATATCCTGTCGCACGACCTGACCATGGGCATCGGCCCGGCCGGCACCGGCAAGACCTACCTGGCGGTGGCGTGCGCGGTCGATGCGCTGGAGCGCGATGCGGTCAAGCGCATCGTGCTGACGCGCCCGGCGGTGGAGGCCGGCGAGCGCCTGGGCTTCCTGCCCGGCGACCTGGCGCAGAAGGTCGACCCTTACCTGCGCCCGCTGTACGACGCCCTGTATGACCTGCTCGGCTTCGACCGCACGCAGAAGATGTTCGATCGGCAGATGATCGAGATCGCGCCGCTCGCCTACATGCGCGGGCGCACGCTGAACCATGCCTTCATCATCCTGGACGAGGCGCAGAACACCACCCCCGAGCAGATGAAGATGTTCCTCACACGCATCGGCTTCGGCTCGAAGGCGGTGATCACCGGCGACATCACCCAGATCGACCTGCCCCGCGGGCAGAAGAGCGGCCTGGTGGAAGCGCAGCTCGTGCTGCGCGACGTGCGCGGCATTGCCTGCACCCGCTTTACCAGCATCGACGTGGTGCGCCATCCGCTGGTGGCCCGCATCGTCGATGCCTATGACGAATACCACGCCCAGCACAAGGACGCTTAATTGAAATCCCAGAAATCCAAGTCTTCCGCCGTGAGCCTGACCCTGTTCGACGGCGACGGCCGCGCGCGCAAGAGCGCCGCGCACGCGCTGCGCGTGCAACTGCCCGACGGCCGCAGCCTGACGCTGGACCTGTCGCAGGCCGCCGACGGCGTGGTGGCGCTGCTGGCCGAGCACACCGACACCAACCAGCAGGCCGGCCTGCTGGTGCGCCCGGACAACCACGACTCGCTGTCGGTGGCCGTGACCGCCACGCCGGTGGTCACCACCACCGGCACGCCGGCCACGCCGCCGGCGCTGGAGCTGGAGGTCCAGCACGGCGACGGCGTCGGCAAGGGCGATGGCCTGCCGGCGCGCCGCAAGATCGAAACCTGGGTCAAGTCGGCACTGTATGCCGATGCCGCACTGACCATCCGCTTTGTCGGCGAGGAAGAGGGGCGCACGCTGAACCGCACCTACCGCGGCAAGGACTACGCCACCAACGTGCTGACCTTTGCCTATGCGGAAAACGAAGCCGATCCGGTCACGGGCGATATCGTGCTGTGCTGCCCGGTGGTGGAAGCCGAGGCGCGCGAGCAGCGCAAGCCGCTGGAAGCGCACTATGCGCATCTGATCGTGCACGGCGTGCTGCACGCGCAAGGCTACGAGCACGAGGAAGACGCCGAGGCCGAGGAAATGGAAGCGATCGAGACCGAGACGCTGCAGGCGCTGGGCTACGCCGATCCCTACCAGGGCGACCGCACCGCGTGATTTCCGCGTGATCCCTCTCTCACACGCGGCGCCGGTCTGGCGCCGCTTGCTGCACATCTGGCCTCAGGCCACCGCCCGCCGTCACGGGACGGTCAGGCTTTTAGTGTATCCTTCAGACGATCTCCACCACGCGCTCGCCGCGAAATGAACGACCCTTATCCCAGTTCGAAGCCCGCTTACCTGAAGCAGGCCGATCGGCCCAGATCGCTTCTCGAACGCTTGTCAGACCTGATTTCCCCTGAGCCGGACACCCGCGCGGAATTGCTCGAAGTGCTCCAGGAAGCGCATGAGCGCAACCTGATCGACGCCGACTCGCTGTCGATGATCGAGGGCGTGTTCCAGGTCTCCGAACTGACCGCGAGCGACATCATGGTGCCGCGCGCGCAGATGGATATGGTCAATATCGCGGACGCCCCGGAGGCGTTCATCCCCTTCATGCAGCAGACCGCGCACTCGCGCTTCCCGGTCTACGAAGGCAGCCGTGACAACATCATCGGCATCCTGCTGGCCAAGGACCTGCTGCGCTACTACACCGACCCCGCCTTCGACCTGCGCGAGACCCTGCGCCCGGCGGTGTTCATCCCCGAGTCCAAGCGCCTGAACATCCTGCTGCGCGACTTCCGCATCAACCGCAACCATATCGCCATGGTCGTCGACGAGTACGGCGGCGTGGCCGGCCTGGTGACGATCGAGGACGTGCTGGAGCAGATCGTGGGCGACATCGAGGATGAGTTCGACCTGGACGAAGACCAGGACAATATCCTGCCAATGCCCGACGGCAGCTGGCGCGTGCACGGCCTGACCGAGATCGCCCAGTTCAACGAGGCCTTCGGTACCGCCTTCTCCGACCACGATGTCGATACCGTGGGCGGGCTGCTGTCCAACCACGTGGGCCACGTGCCCCACCGCGGCGAGGTCATCACCCTGCCGCCGATCCGCTTCGAGGTGCTGCGCGCCGACGCGCGGCAGGTGCACCTGCTGCAGGTGCACCGCGAATCCAACGGCGACAACGCGGGCGCGGCCGGCGCATGAAGCGTTCCGCCCCGGTCCTCAACGGCGCCGCCGCTGCCGACGCCGCCCCGACAGGCGTGCCTGGCACGCGCGCGCGTTCGCGCGCAGCGACCATGGTGCGGCTGCTGCTGGCCGGCGTGCTCGGCATCGCCCATACGCAAGCCTTTGCCCCCCATGACTGGTGGTGGCTGCAGATCCTGTCGCTGGCCGGCTTGGCCGCGCTGATGGCCGACGCGCCGCGCGCGCGCCTGGCCGCCGCCACTGGCTATGCCTTCGGGCTGGGCTGGTTCCTGTCCGGCATCTGGTGGCTCTATATCAGCATGCACGTCTACGGCGAGATGCCGGCGTGGATGGCCGCGCTGGCGGTGGTGCTGTTCTCGGGCTTCCTGTCGCTCTACCCGGCGCTGGCCGGCGCGCTGTGGCATCGGCTGACGGCGCGCCTGCCGGGGGCCACGCTGCTGGCGCCGCTGGCCTTCGGCGCTGCCTGGGGTCTCGCCGAATGGCTGCGCGGCGTGGTGTTTACCGGCTTCCCCTGGCTGTCGGGCGGGTATGCCCATGCCGATGGCCCGCTGGCCGGCTTCGCGCCGCTCGTTGGCGTGTACGGCATCGGCGCCCTGGCCGCCGCGGTGGCGGCACTGCTGGCGGCTGCCGTACGCGGACTGGGCCGCGGTGAACGCGGCCGGGCGCTGGGCGCGCTGGCACTGGCACTGGCCCTGCCCGCTGCGGGCGCAGCGCTGGCGCCGCTGGCCTGGACCACGCCCGCCGGCAAGCCGCTGTCGGTGCGGCTGCTGCAAGGCAACGTGGCCCAGGACATCAAGTTCGAGCCCGCCGGCATCCAGCGCTCGATCGAGTTGTACCGCGACATGATCACCGCCGCGCCGGCCGACCTGGTGGTCACGCCGGAAACCGCGTTCCCGGTCATCCTGCAAGAGCTGCCGGTCGACGTGGCCGTGGCGGTGCGCGACTACGCGCTGGCCAGCGGCACTACGGTGCTGTTCGGCGCCGCCGGCGCCGACTCCCCGGTGGACTTCACCAACAGCGTCTTCGGCCTGGGCCCCGAGACCGAACGCCTGTACCGCTACAACAAGCACCACCTGGTGCCGTTCGGCGAATTTATCCCGCTGGGGTTCCGCTGGTTCGTCGACATGATGAAGATGCCGCTGGGCGACTTCCGCCGCGGCGGGCTCGACCAGGCCTCGCTGCCGGTGCGCGGCGTGCGCGTGGCGCCCAATATCTGCTACGAGGATCTGTTCGGCGAGGAAATCGCGCAGACGCTGCGCCAGCAGCCGGCGCCGGCCAATGTCCTGGCCAACCTGACCAACCTGGCGTGGTTCGGCGACACCATCGCGCTGGACCAGCATTTGCAGATCTCGCGCATGCGCGCGCTGGAAACGCGCCGGCCGATGCTGCGCTCGACCAATACCGGCATGACCGCGGTGGTACGCCCGGATGGCTCGGTGCAGCAACGCCTGCCGACCTTCACGGTCGGCACGCTGGCGGCCGAGGTGCAGGGCATGCAGGGGCTGACGCCCTATATCCGCTGGGGGAACGCGCCGGTGCTGGCGCTGTTTGCGCTGGTGCTGGGGATGGCTGCCTGGCGTGCGCGCAAGCTGCGCGGCACAAGCTGAAGGCACAGGCAGAAGCAGGCACCGGACGCGGCGGGATCGCTGCCGCCGTCCGGCGCTTGATTGCGGTGCCGGTTGTGGCACCTCAGGTGTGCGCCAGCCGGTTCAGCCCAGCAGCCCGGTCGCCACGGACACGGTGGCCGCGGCGATCATGACCGCGATTGCGACCAGGTAAGGTTTGCGAGAAAGAAGTGCCATGATGCCAAGTCCCCATCAATATCAGTTACCGACAAACGGCTACTGCGGTGCCAGCCAGCAGCCGCCGTGCCCGCCATGCCGGCACGGACTGTCAACCGCAACGCTCTGAAACGGGTTGCTTACTCATACTGTATACAAAAACACTATCGGCTAGCAGCGGCCAAACCTGAAATCCGCCTCAGTATTTTCCCGATGCGTTGCGTAGGGCCGACATTGGCAAGCGTCCTCAGCCATCGGTGCGCGCCCTAGCCGGCCCCGCCAAACGGGGCGCCTTGCCAAAAAGCCGATAGAATTCAGGGTTTGGCAAAATCCGCATGCGCCGGCTCCGGCACGCGCTGCGGGGCCTGCATGCCGGGCGGCGCTACCGCGCCCGGGTGCCTCTACCTAGTCTTCATATGCTGACCTTCCAACAAATGATTCTGACCCTGCAGGCCTATTGGGACCGGCAGGGCTGCGCGCTGTTGCAACCCATCGATCTGGAGGTCGGCGCCGGCACATCCCACGTACACACCTTCCTGCGCGCGCTCGGCCCCGAGCCGTGGCGCGCCGCCTACGTGCAGCCGTCGCGCCGCCCCAAGGACGGCCGCTATGGCGAGAACCCCAACCGCCTGCAGCACTACTACCAGTACCAGGTGGTGCTCAAGCCCGCGCCCGAGAACATTCTGGAGCTGTACCTGGGCTCGCTCGAGGCGCTCGGCCTGGACCTCAAGCAGAACGACATCCGCTTCGTCGAGGACGACTGGGAGAACCCCACGCTGGGCGCCTGGGGCCTGGGCTGGGAAGTCTGGCTCAACGGCATGGAAGTGACGCAGTTCACCTACTTCCAGCAGGTGGGCGGGATCGACTGCAAGCCCATCACCGGCGAGATCACCTACGGCATCGAACGCCTGGCGATGTACCTGCAGAAGGTCGAGAACGTCTTTGACCTGATCTGGACCGAGTGGGTCGAGAACGGCGAGACGCGCCGCCTGACCTATGGCGACGTGTACCACCAGAATGAAGTCGAGCAGTCGACCTACAACTTCGAGCACAGCAACACCGAGATCCTGTTCCGCCATTTCGCCGAGCACGAAGGCGAGGCCAAGCGGCTGATGGGCAATGGCGACGGCGCCGAGGAAGGCCAGGCCGCCGGCACGCGCCTGGCGCTGCCCGCCTACGAGCAGGTGCTCAAGGCCGCCCACACTTTCAACCTGTTGGACGCGCGCGGCGCGATCTCGGTGACCGAGCGCGCGGCGTATATCGGCCGCATCCGCAACCTGTCGCGCCAGGTGGCACAGGCTTACTACGACTCGCGCGAGGCCCTCGGCTTCCCAATGTGCAGCAACGGCGGAGCCCGGGCATGACGCAACTGGCGCGCAGCGCGTTGTGCTGCGCCATGGCGACCGCCGCGCTCGCCGCCGCCGGCAATGCCATCGGCGCGCGCGCACAGGCGGCACCCAGCGCGCAGGCGCTGATGCTGCCGGCGGAGCTGAGCAATGTGTGCGAGGCCGACCCGCAGGCGCTGCAGCTGGCCATGGCGCGCCAATGGCGCCCGTCGCTGAACGCGCTCGACCAGTGGACGCAGCTGGTGCGCTCGTTCTCGTGCGACCTGTCCGGCCAGCGCGACCTGGGATGGCACCGCGTGCCGCTGCGCGCCTATGAAAGCGCGATCCGCTATCCGCTGACGTGGGTGGAGATGGAGACCCACAACGGCCGCACCCGCCGCACGGTCAAGACCTACCACTCGGCGGCGCAACTGCCGCCGAAGATCGATTTCTGGGTGGGCGGGCGCATCGACGAGATCCGCTACGACAAGCGCCTGCGCCGCATCGACGCGCGCTTCCCGGCTGCAGGCAGCCGCGGTGGCAGCAACGGCGCGGCCAGCGCCGCAGCGGCCGCGCAATGCGCCTACACCACGCTGCAATTCCGACAACAGAACGGCCTGTGGCTGCTGTCCGGAGTAGAACCTAATCTTTCGCCGCGCTGCTGATAAGCGGCGCGCGCTACAACTTGCTGGATACGATTCATGTCGCAACCCATGACCGACTCGCTGCTGATCGAACTGTTCACCGAAGAACTGCCACCCAAGGCGCTGGGGCGCCTGGGCGACGCCTTCGCGCAGGGCCTGTTCGCCGGCCTGGGCGAGCGCGACCTGCTTGAACCGGGCGCCACCGTGACGCCGTTCGCCACCCCGCGCCGCCTGGCCGCGCTGGTGTCGGGCGTGCGCCGCAGCGCGCCGGACCGCGAGCAGCGCGAGAAGGTCCTGCCGCTGTCGGTGGCGCTGGACGCCAACGGCGAGCCCACCGCGCCGCTGGCCAAGAAGCTGGCCGCGCTGGCCAAGTCGGTCGGCGTCGCCGAGATCGACTGGCAGTCGCTGGAGCGCGCCTCCGACGGCAAGGCCGAGGCCTTCTTCTACCGCTATACCGCACGCGGCGCCGAACTGGCTGCCGCGGTGCAGGCAGCGCTGGAAGACACCATTGCGAAGCTGCCGATCCCCAAGGTCATGAGCTACCAGCGCCCGGACGGCAGCACGGTGCATTTCGTGCGCCCGGCGCACAGCCTGATCGCGCTGTTCGGCGCCGAGATTCTGCCGGTGACGCTGCTGGGGCTGCAGGCCAGCAACCTGACCCAGGGCCACCGCTTCCTGTCCCACGGCAGGATCGAGATCGCGCATGCCAACGACTATGCGCAGCAGTTGGAGTCCGCCGGCCACGTGGTGGCCAGCTATGCCGAGCGCCGCGAGCGCATGCGCGCCGCGCTGCTCAAGGAAGCCGGCGCCGACCAGGTGATCATGCCCGAGTCGCTGCTCGATGAAGTCAACTCGCTGGTGGAATGGCCGGTGGTTTATGCCTGCCATTTCGAGGAAGCCTTCCTGGCGGTGCCGCAGGAATGCCTGATCCTGACCATGCAGACCAACCAGAAGTACTTTGCGCTGACCGATGCCGACGGCCACCTGCGCAACCGCTTCCTGATCGTGTCGAACCTGGCCACCGAGACGCCGCAGTCGATCATCACCGGCAACGAGCGCGTGGTGCGCCCGCGCCTGGCCGATGCCAAGTTCTTCTTCGACCAGGACCGCAAGAAGACGCTGGCATCGCGCGTGCCGCAACTGGCCAGCGTGGTCTACCACAACAAGATCGGCACCCAGCTGGACCGCGTGCAGCGCCTGCAGCAGATCGCCGGCCATATCGCCGATGCGCTCAACGACAGCGGCGTGCCCACCGACAAGGCCGCCGCGATGCGCGGCGCTGAACTGGCCAAGGCCGACCTGCTGACCGACATGGTCGGCGAGTTCCCCGAGCTGCAGGGCACCATGGGCACGTACTACGCCCGTCACGATGACGAAGCCGAAGACGTGGCACTGGCCTGCTCCGAACACTACCGTCCGCGCTTTGCCGGCGATGCGCTGCCCGCAGGCGCGGTCAGCACCGCCGTGGCGCTGGCCGACAAGCTCGAGACCCTGGTCGGGATCTGGGGCATCGGCCTGCAGCCCACCGGCGAGAAGGACCCGTTCGCGCTGCGCCGCCATGCGCTTGGCATCCTGCGCATGCTGATCGAAAAGCCGCTGGCGCTGTCGCTGTCGTCGCTGCTGGCGCTGACGCAGCACGCCTTTGCCGGCATCGCTGCAGTCAAGCCGGCACCCGAGGCAATCGCCGACTTCCTGTACGACCGCGTGCGCGGCTACCTGAAGGACAAGGGCTACACCACCAACGAAGTCGAGGCCGTGGTCAGCCTGCGCCCGGACCAGCTGCATGACATCCTGGGCCGCATGGAGGCAGTGCGCACCTTTGCCGCGCTGCCCGAGGCCGAGGCCCTGGCCGCCGCCAACAAGCGCATCACCAACATCCTGCGCAAGAACACCGAGCCGGTCGGCGCGGTCGATCCGGCGCTGTTCCAGGAAGAGGCAGAAGGCGCGCTGCACGCCGCCATCGAGCGCGTGCGCCCGGCCGTGGAAGCAGCCTTCGCCAGCGGCGATTTCACCGCCGCGCTGCGCGACCTGGCCCAGCTACGCGATGCCGTCGACCGCTTCTTCAATGATGTGATGGTGATGGCCGAGGACGCGCAGCTGCGCGCCAACCGCCTGGCGCTGCTGGCTTCGCTGCATGCGATGGCCAACCGCGTGGCCGACATCTCCAAGCTGGCCGCCTGATCTCAGCCACCGGAGCCGCACATGCCACAGACGCCGCCCAAGTTTGTCATCCTGGACCGCGACGGGGTGGTCAACCTCGACAGCGACCAGTTCATCAAGACGCCCGATGAATGGGTGCCGATCGACGGCAGCCTGGAGGCCATCGCCGCGCTGAACCAGGCCGGCTACCGCGTGATCCTCGCCAGCAACCAGTCCGGCATCGGCCGCGGGCTGTTCGAGATGAGCGCGCTCAACGCCATGCACGAGAAGATGCACACGTTGCTCGCGCGCCTGGGCGGGCGCGTCGACGCGGTGTTCTTCTGCCCGCATACCGCCGCAGACGGTTGCGACTGCCGCAAGCCCAAGCCGGGCATGCTGGAGCAGATCAGCGAGCGCTTCGGCATCGAGCTCCGCGGCGTGCCCATCGTTGGCGATTCGTTGCGCGACCTGGAAGCCGGCGTGGCGGTTGGCTGCGCGCCGCACCTGGTGCGCAGCGGCAAAGGCCAGAAGACCTTCGACCAGGGTGGCCTGCCGCCGGGCACGCAGGTACACGACGACCTGCGCGCGTTTGCACGCTGGCTGACCGGCAACGGCGGCGCACAGCGCCCGCCCGCTCATAGCGCCGGCTGACCGCCCGCATCCATTCCCTATTCGCACCCCCGCGCGCCCCCCGCATGACGTTTCTTCGTTCCCTGTTGTTTGCGCTGTACCTGCTGGTGCTGACGCCACCCTACGCCTGCGCCTGCTTCCTGGTGTTCCCGTTCATGAATGCCGACCAGCGCTTCCGCTTCGTGCGCGGCTGGCCCCTGCTGGTGATCTGGGCCGCGCGCGGCATCTGCGGCATCCAGTACCGCATCGAAGGCCATGAGCATATGGACGTGATGCTCGACAAGCCGGTGGTGCTGCTGTCCAAGCACCAGTCGGCCTGGGAAACCGTGGCCTACGTGGCGCTGATGCCCAAGCCGCTGTGCTTCGTGTTCAAGCGCGAGCTGCTGCTGGTGCCGTTCTTCGGCTGGGCGCTGGGCATGCTGAAGATGGTCCATATCAACCGCAAGGAAGGCACCCGCGCCTTTGCCTCGGCCGCGCGCCAGGGCCGCGAGCGGCTGGCCGAAGGCGCCTGGATCATCATGTTCCCGGAAGGCACGCGCACGCCTTCGGGCCTGGAGAAGGCGCGCTACAAGAGCGGCGGCGCGCGCCTGGCGGTGGAAACCGGCGCCTGGGTGCTGCCGATGGCGGTCAACTCGGGCCGGGTGTGGCCGCGCAATTCGTTCCTGAAGCACCCGGGCATGGTGACGATCTCGGTCGGCCCGGCAATCGCCTCGGCCAACAAGACCGCGGACCAGCTCAACCAGGAGGTGGCGGAATGGATCGAGCGCGACATGCGCCGCATCGATCCGCAGAGCTACCGGAGCGCGGCTCCGGGCGGGCCCGCCGCATGAAGCTGCTGCGACCTGACGCCGACGGCGCGCAGCTGGAGCTGCCGCTGGCGGAGTCCGCCCAGGCGCCGCAGCCAGCCCCGCTTGCGCAGGAGCCCCCGCAGCAGCCCGCATGGCCGGTGCCGCAACCCAATGCTCGCCTGCTGCGCATCGGCGAACGGCCGCTGCATTACACGCTCAAGCGCTCGGCGCGCCGCACCATCGGCTTCACCATCGACGACCGCGGCCTGTCGATCACGGCGCCGCGCTGGGTCACGCTGGCGGACATCGAGTTGGCCATCCTGGAAAAACAGCGCTGGATCTTCAACAAGCTGGGCGAGTGGCGCCACCGCGAGTCGCGCCGCATCCTGCCCACGGTGCAATGGCGCGACGGCGCCAGCCTGCCCTTCCTGGGGCAGCCGCTGACGCTGTCGCTGGAGTCGCCGCTCGGCGCGCTGCTGTTCGATGCCGACCGCCGCGTGCTGCACCTGGCGCTGCCGGGCCATGCCGACGAGCAGCAGATCAAGGACCGTGTGCAGGGCTGGCTGCAGCAGCAGGCGCGCCGGCTGCTGGCCGAGCGGCTCGATATCTACGCCGACAAGCTGGGCGTGCGCCACACCGGCTTTGCGCTGACCTCGGCCGCCACGCGCTGGGGCAGCTGCACCGCCGACGGCAAGATCCGGCTGAACTGGCGCCTGATGCATTTCCCGCTGTCGATGATCGACTATGTCGCCGCGCACGAGCTGGCGCACCTGAAGGAAATGAACCACGGCCCGCGCTTCTGGCAGACCGTGGAATCGATCTTCCCCGAGTTCCGCGATGCGCGCGCGCAACTGCGGGCACACCCGCCCGAGCTGTTGCCGACCTTCTGAGCGGGCGGAAGCGGGCCGGTAGGTTTCGGCCAAACGCACTAAAATGGCGCCTTCCTATACCTAAAACAGTTGAAGGCCCTCAAATGCGACTCCTCCACACCATGCTGCGCGTCGGCGACATGCAGCGCTCCATCGATTTCTACACGCGCGTGCTCGGCATGCAGCTGCTGCGCCAGAGCGACAACCCTGAATACAAGTACCGCCTCGCCTTTGTCGGCTACGGCCCCGAGAGCGAGACCGCGGTGCTGGAGCTGACCTACAACTACGGCGTCGACCAATATGACCTGGGCACGGCCTACGGCCATATCGCGCTGGAAACCGACGATGCCGCGGCCGCGTGCGAGCGCATCCGCACCGCCGGGGGCAAGGTTGTGCGCGAAGCCGGCCCGGTCAAGGGCGGCACCACCGTGATCGCCTTTGTCGAAGACCCGGACGGCTACAAGATCGAGCTGATCGAGCGCCATTCCACCCGCGACGCCAGCCGTCCCTGACGCACGCTCGCCATGAGCACGCAAAGCCTGGCCCGGCAGCCGCTCGACGGCTTCGCCGTGGGCCTGATGGTGGTGCTGTGCGCCGCCTGGGGCCTGCAGCAGGTGGTGATCAAGGTCACCGCGCCGCTGATGGGCGCGGTGCTGCAGGCGGGCGTGCGCTCGGCAGTGGCGGCGTTGCTGGTGTTCGGCTTTGCCGCCTGGCGCGGCACGCCGCTGTGGCGGCGCGACGGCACGCTGAACGCCGGCTTGCTGGCCGGGCTGCTGTTCGGCGCGGAGTTCTTCTGCATCTTCGTCGGGCTGGGCCACACCACCGCCTCGCGCATGGCGGTGTTCCTGTACACCGCGCCGATCTTCACCGCGCTGGGACTGCATTTCGTGGTGCTGGGCGAGCGGTTGCAAACCGGGCAATGGCTGGGCGTGGCACTCGCGTTCGCGGGCATGGCGCTGGCCTTTGCCGATGGCATTGCCGCGCCGTCGGCGCAGGGCAGCACGCTGCTGGGCGATGCGCTTGGCATCCTCGCCGGCGCACTGTGGGCCGCCACCACCGTGGTGGTGCGCGCCAGCCCGCTGGCCAGCGCCCCGGCCAGCAAGACCCTGCTGTACCAGTTGGGGGTATCCGCGGTGATGCTGCTGGCGATGGCGGTGGCCGCCGGCCAGACCGCAACCGTGCAGATCGACGGGGTGGTGCTGGCGAGCCTGTTCTACCAGTCAGTGCTGATCGCGTTTGCCAGCTACCTGACCTGGTTCTGGCTGCTGCGGCGCTACCTGGCGTCGCGGCTGTCGGTGTTTTCCTTCCTGACGCCGCTGTTCGGGGTCGCCTTCGGCGTGGTGCTGATGCACGACGCGGTGGGCCCGCGCTTTGCCGTGGCGGCACTCCTGGTGCTGGCCGGCATCGTGCTGGTCAATCGCCGCGCCTGAGCGGCGCGGCTAGCGTAATACGGCGGCGACCGGAGCCGCCGCTGCCTGACGCTCAGCGGCGTGCCTCGAACGAGAACATGCCGAGCGCGTCGCGCACTTCGTCCAGCGTCTGCTGGGTCAGTGCGCGCGCCTTCGCGGTGCCCTGGCGCAGGATGTCGAACACATAGTCCGGATCCTTGGCCAGTTCTTCACGGCGCGCGCGGATCGGGGCCAGCATGTCCTGCAGGACGCCCTCGACGCGGCGCTTGAGCACCATGTCGCCCAGGCCGCCCTTCTGGTAGTGCTCCTTCAGCGCCTTGACTTCCTCGGTGTTGGGGTCGAACGCATCCAGGTAGGTGAACACCACGTTGCCCTCGACCTGGCCCGGGTCCGACACGCGCAGGTGATTGGGGTCGGTGTACATGCTGTGCACGGCGGCCTTGATCTGCTCGGGCGAGGCCCCCAGCGCGATCGCGTTGCCCAGCGACTTGCTCATCTTGGCCTTGCCGTCCACGCCAGGCAGGCGGCCGAACTCGGGGATCAGGGCCTTGCATTCGGGCAGCACTTCGCGGCCGACCTGGTGGTTGATGCGGCGCACGATCTCGTTGGTCTGCTCGATCAGCGGCGCCTGGTCTTCGCCCACCGGCACCACATGGGCCTTGAAGGCGGTGATGTCCGCGGCCTGCGATGCCGGGTAGCACAGGAAGCCCGCCGGGATGTCGCGGCCAAAGCCACGCGCCTGGATCTCTTCCTTGATGGTCGGGTTGCGCTCAAGCCGCGCCACCGTGACAAAGTTCAGGTACATCAGCGTCAGCTCGGCCAGCGCCGGCAGGTGCGACTGCACGGTGATGGTGGTCTTGGCCGGGTCGATGCCCACTGCCAGATAGTCCAGCGCCACTTCCAGCACGTTGCGGCGCACCTTGTCGGGATCGTGCGCGTTGTCGGTCATGGCCTGGGTGTCGGCCAGCAGCACGTATTGCTCATGCGAGTCCTGCAGCACCACGCGGCTCTTCAGCGAGCCGACATAGTGGCCAAGGTGCAGCGGGCCGGTGGGACGGTCGCCGGTCAGGATCACGGGACGCCGGTTGGTTTGGGTCTGGGCTGTCATGGGACGGTCTTGCACGAAATAGTCGCGGGAAATTCGGGATTCGGGAATCGGGTTGCGCGGACCTCAGGCGGCCTGTCCGGCCTGGCCGGATGGCGTACCACCCAGGCGCCGGGCCAGTTCGACATACTCGCCAACGGGCACTTCCTCGGCGCGGCGGCCAAGGTCGAAGCCCATCGCATCGAAGTCGACCTGGTCGCGCAGGAACGAGAGCGTGTTGCGCAGCACCTTGCGCCGCTGCGAGAACGCCGCGGTGACCACGTCGCCCAGCACGGTGATGTCGCAATCGGCATGCGGCGAACGCAGCCGGCCATCGAGGTGGCGCGGCCAGGGGATCATACGCACCACGGCGGAATCGACCTTGGGCGGCGGGTTGAAGCTGCCCGGCGGCACGTCGAGCACATGCTCCATGTAGTAGCGGACCTGCAGCATGATCGACAGCCGGCCGAAGGCCTTGCTGCCGGGCTCGGCCACCATGCGCTCCACCACTTCCTTCTGCAGCATGAAGTGCTGGTCGCGCACCTGGTCGGCGAAGTCCATCAGGTGGAACAGCAGCGGGCTGGAAATGTTGTACGGCAGGTTGCCGACGATGCGCAGCGGCCGCCCCGGCACCTCCAGCTTGCCGAAGTCGAAGTCCAGCGCGTCGCCGGCGTGGACCTGCAGACGCTCGCCGTAGCGGCGGCGCAGGCGCTCGACCAGGTCGCGGTCGAGTTCCACCACCTGCATCTGCGGGATCCGTTCGAGCAGCGGGGTGGTCAGCGCGCCCAGGCCGGGACCGATCTCGACCAGCACGTCGTCGGCCTGCGGGCTGATGGCATTGACGATGCCGTGGATGATGGTGTCGTCGACCAGGAAGTTCTGCCCGAATCGTTTGCGGGCCACATGGCCCTGGTGCACGTTTGAACGCATGGGTTATTCGTCCAGCTTCAGCATGGCGGCTGCGGGCCGGAATGGGTGTGGCCAGGATGGCTGCCCGTGGCACCGTTGCTGCCAGGGCGCCGGCCATTGGCGTGGCCGGCCATGATGACCGCACTGCGGATGGCCTCGATCATGCTGCCGTGTTCGGCCTGGCCGGTGCCGGCAAGGTCGAGCGCGGTGCCATGGTCCACCGAGGTGCGGATAAAGGGCAGCCCCAGCGTGATATTCACGCCGTGGCCGAAGGTGCCGTATTTCAGTGGCGCCAGCCCCTGGTCATGGTACATCGCCAGCACGCAGTCGGCATCGCGCAGGTGGCGCGGCTGGAACAGCGTGTCGGCCGGAAAGGGCCCGCGCGCGTCGATGCCGGCATCTTTTGCCTGCGCCAGCGCGGGCATGATGATGTCGATCTCTTCGCGGCCCATATGGCCGCTTTCGCCGGCGTGCGGGTTCAGGCCCGTGACCAGGATGCGCGGCCGCGAGATGCCGAAGTAGCGGCGCAGGTCGGCATCGATGATCGACAGCGTCTGCACCAGCAGCGGCACGGACAGCGCATCGGGCACCGCGCGCAGCGGCAGGTGGGTGGTGGCCAGCGCCACGCGCAGCATGGCCCCGTCGTGCGCGGGCTGCGGGCCGGCCAGCATCATCACCACGCGCGGCACGCGGGCGCTGTCGGCCAGGTATTCGGTATGGCCGGTGAAAGGCACGCCGGCGTCGTTGATGGTGCTCTTCTGCACCGGCGCCGTGATCATTGCGGCATACCGGGGCGCGGCCCTGCCGCGCGCGCGGCAGCCGCGGATGGCGGCATCGAGCAGCTTCAGCACATAGGGGCCGTTGCGCGCATCGAGCCGCCCGGCCTCGCACGCGACCGCCAGCGGGATGTCCTCGACGACCACGTCGCCGTCGGCAATGCGTCGCTCCCAGGCGTGCGTGGCGCCCAGCGCCGCGGCGCGATCGGCCAGCAGGCGGGCATCGCCCAGCACATGAAAGCGGTATTGCCCGCCACCGACGCCATTGTTGGCGCCCGCCAGCTGCAGCAACGCCCCGATGGTGATATCGGGACCGATGCCGGCGGGTTCTCCGGTCGAGATGGCTAGGGCTAGCGGGTCGGGCATGTCAGGTCAGCGGATCGGGGCCGGCGCTTCAGCGCTGCCGGTTGATCCGGTACTCCACATACGCCTGCGAACGCAGCTGGCGCACCCAGTCATCATAGGCTGCTCGCAGCTTCTGTTCGCGGACTTCGGCACGGGCGAAGTCGCGCTGCTTCTCGGGCGACATCTCGGTCTCGCGCCGGTTGAGCACCTGGATCAGGTGCACGCCGAACTGCGTGACCACCGGCTCCGAGATCTCGTTCGGGCGCAGGCGGCTCATGGCCTGCTCGAACTCGGGCACTAGCTCGCCCGGCGACACCCAGCCGAGGTCGCCGCCGTTCTGCGCCGAGCCGTCCTGCGAGAAGCGCTTGGCCGCGTCCGCAAAATCGCCGCCGTGGGTGATGCGGTCGCGCAGCGTGCCGAGCTGGCGGCGCGCCTCGGCCTCGGGCATGTTGGGGCCGGTGCGGATCAGGATGTGGCGCACCTGGGTCTGGGTGATCTTCGAGGCGGCGGCCGGACTCGATGCCGGCGCCGCGCGCTTGGCCACCAGCTTGACCACATGGAAGCCCGCAGCACTTTCCACCACCTGCGGCGCCACTGCGCCAGCCTGCAGGTCGACCACGGCGTTGGCGAACTGTACCGGCAGGCGGCCGATCTCGCGGAAGCCCATGGCACCGCCCTGGGCCGCCTCGGCGCCCTCGGAATTGGCCTGCGCCAGCTGCGCGAAGTCGGCGCCGCCCTGGGCCTGCTTGAGCAGCCCTTCGGCCTTGGCGCGCTGCGCCTGCTTCTGTGCGTCCGAGGCATTCTCGGGCACGCGCACGAGGATCTGCGCCACGTTGTATTCGGTCGGGCCGCGGGCGGCGCCCTGGCCGCCGCGGGCCGCCAGGTAGTTGTCGATCTCGCCGTCGTAGACCTGCACCTTGGAGTCGACCTCGCGCTCGCGCAGGCGGATCACCTGCACCTGCTTGCGCAGCTCCTCGCGGTACTTGGTCCAGGTCATGCCGCTGGCCTCGACGCGGCGACGCAGCTCGGTCGCGTTCAGCCGGTTCTGCTGCGCCACCGATTCAATGGCGCGGTCGATTTCCTGGTCGGTCACGCGGATGCCGGCATCCTGTGCGGCCTGGGTCTGCACGCGCTCCATGACCAGGCGCTCGAGCACCTCGCCCAACAGGTCGGCGCGCGCGGGCACCGGGCGGCCGGCGGTACGCAGCTGGCCTTCGATTTCGTCGGCACGGTCGAGCAGCTCACGCCGCGTGATCACGCTGTTGTTGACGACCGCGACCACTTCGTCGACCAGTTGCGAACGCTTCTGGCCCCCGGCCGGCGGCACGCCCAGCTTGGGCTGGCTCGAAGGCGCCGCGACGTCAGACGCCTGCGGCACGAAGATGCCGCTGGAGCGCGGCGCCGTCCCGGGCGCCTTGAGCTGCGCGGCAGCCGGCACCGCCATGGCGGCCAGCACGGCCGGCAGCAGCAAGCGGTGCCAGGACGTCAGGAGAAAGGAAAACACGGCGAATTCTTGACGTTTCATCGTAATCCGTCATTCATAGTGATCGAACTGGGTCGTCGGCACCGGCTTGGCCGATACGGGCTCATAGCCCGGTACATTCAGGCGCAGGATGTTCAACGGGTTGGAACCGATCTTGGAAAGGCCACGGAACTCCACCTGCAGGAAGACCCGCCCGGTGTAGCCATTCGTGGTGTTGCGGAAGCGCTGGTAGACCACGCGGCCAACCCAGCAGTCGGCGGCGTACTCGACACCGGCCAGCGCGTCGACCATCTGGCTCGCGGTCAGGTCGAAGGCAAAGCGTGCGATGCCATAGGCACGGCGCGTGATCGGCCACTGGCTCGACACCTCGAACTGGTCGATCGCGGTGTTGTCGGTCACCGAGGTCGGGCGGCGGTAGCGATAGCCTGCGTTAATCACCTTGCGCGACTCGGGCCGGTAAGAGAGCGCCACGTTGCCGTAGTTGATCCGGTCGCTGTCCGGGTTGTACTGCACGCCAGCGTCCAGGTAATAGCCGCGGAACATCTGGATGGTGGTGGCCGCCAGCAGGTCCGAGAAACCCGCCTTGGGATCCGCCAGCGTGCTGTTGATCTGCACGCGCTGGCCGGTGAAGTCGTAGCGCTGCGCGATGGTGCCGCGGAAGCGCTCGATGCCGGTGTCGGCTTCGATCAGGCGCGTGGTCAGGCCGCCGGTCAGCTTGTTGTTGTCGGCAATGCGGTCGTAGCCGGTGAACGGGTTCTCGCTGAAGATCTGCCCGTAGCCGAAGTCGGACTGCACCGTGTCGAACAGCGGGAACTGGCTCTGGTCGCGGAACGGGGTGTACACGTAGAACAGGCGCGGCTCCAGCGTCTGCACATAGTTCACGCCGAACAGGCGACTGACCGTCGGTGCCTCGCGCTCGAACGTCATGCCCGAATCCAGGCTCATGGTCGGCAGCACGCGCGAGAAGTTATTCTGCGCCGTAGGCGTGTTGGAAGCCGCCTCCATCTGGTACTGCGCCGCGTTGAAGGTGACCTTCGGCGTCACGTACCAGCCCGCCCGCACGATCGGGTAGCTGATGCTCGGCTGGATATACATGCGCTCGCCCTGTGGCTGCTGGAGGCCGGTGGACGTCAGCGGAATGCGGAAGCGCGTGTAGTCCGCTTCCACCTGCACGTCGAAGCCACCCAGGTCATAGCGGATGTACTTGCCGTTGAGCTGCGGCACGCGCTCGTACGACGGCTCGCTGGGGCGCAGCGTCTGGAACTTCTGCACCCGCGCCAGCACCGTGAAATCCTGCCAGTTGTAGGTAACGCCGCCTTCCTGCGTGTACTGGCGTTGCGCGGACTGCGCAACGCTGCGGTTGAAGTCGTCCGGGTATTGGTCGTCCGATACCCGGTTCACGTTCAGGTAGGCATTGAGACCCTTGGCCAGGTTCTGGTTATGCTGGACCGAGTAGGCCCAGCGGTTTGAATTGGTCTTCTTGTCGTCCGGCAGAAACTCGGCGCGCAGGCGCCCGTTGTAGCCCTGGCCAAGGTAACGGTACTCACCGCCGAGCTGCAGGCCGCGCTCCGTCATCAGACGCGGATAGATGGTCAGGTCGCGGTTCGGCGCAATGTTGACGTAGTACGGCGTGGTCAGGTCGAAGCCCGAACGCGAGCTGTAGCCCATCAGCGGCGCCAGGAACCCGCTGCGGCGCTCGTCGTTCAGCGGAAAGCTGAAAGCCGGCGCCGCCGCGATCGGCACGCCGAAGAAGTTCAGCACGCCGCCGTAGGCCACGCCCACCTGGCGGTCGTTGTCCAGGTCGATCCGGTTCGCGCTGAAGTACCAGTCGGCGTTGTCGGGCGAACAGGTGGTGTACGACGCGTGCCTGGCGGTGCTGCGGTCCTTGTCCAGGAAGTCGATGCGCTCGGCCTTGCCCGTGCCGCCGGTCTGCTGGAAATAATAGTCCGGCGACAGCATGTAACCTTCGTTGGCCTCGACTTTCATCCGCGCCTCGGGGCCGACCGCCAGCGTGCCGCTGCGCGACATCCGTACATTGCCCTGCGCGAAGGCTTCGTCGGTGTCCTGGTCGTAGGTCAGCTTGTCGCCCTTGATCGCACCGCCGTCACGGCGCAGCTCGGCATGGCCTTCCAGCTCGACGCCACGCTCGCTGTAGCCGGTCATGCGGTCGGCCTCGATAAAGGTCGGGCCGCCGGGGCCGGCGTCTGACTGTTTGCCGGGTTCGGCAAGCCGCGGCACCAGTTCGCCGGACTCCACCGGAAGCGGCGGCGCTTTCGGCGCGGCTTCGAACACCGGCTCGACCTGGTCGAGATCGGGGATCGCCGAACCGGACATCTGGGCGTGTGCGCCGGCCGACAGGCTGGCCATGGCCAGCACCAGCGGCCGCAGCGCGCCCGCGTGCAGGCCGCCGGCGCGCCTGGCTCGGGCAGGAACGCTGGTTGGGGCAGGCGAAGGCAAGGCCCTGTTGTTCGGTGATCGTTGTTGTTCGGTCATTCGCACGGGTTGTCAGTCTCGGCGTCGGCTGCGGCCCGCCTGCAAGCCGCCAGCCCCTGCCGGAGCAGGCTGCGGGGCACCGAATGGCCCCTCCCGGGGGCCACCCGGCGCCCGGGTCTGGTCGGGTATTATACGGGGCAACCTAGGGTCCCCTTCCCGCTTACTTTCGGTTTCATTTCCACTCTGCGCCCGTTCCCCACACGTATCTGTATGGCAGCTCTCTCCCACGACCCGCGCCTGGACCAGCTCAAGGCCTGGGTATCCGGACTCGGCCCGGCATGGTCTGCCGATCCCGATTCCTGCGCCCCCGCCTCGGCCGACGCCAGCTTCCGGCGCTATTTCCGCGTCAGCACCGGCCATCCGGCGCATCCCACCGCCATCGTGATGGACGCCCCGCCGGCGCATGAGGACTGCCGCCCGTTCATCCATGTGTGCGGGCTGTTCGGCGCGGCCGGCGTGACCGTGCCGACCGTGCTGGCGCAGGACCTGGAGCAGGGCTTCCTGCTGCTGGCCGACCTCGGCAACCAGACCTACCTGTCGCGGCTCGATGATTCCACCGCCCACGGCATGTACGCCGACGCGGCCGCCGCGCTGATCCGCATCCAGGCCGCCACCCGCCCCGGCGAGCTGCCGGCCTACGACCGCGCGCTGCTGCAGCGCGAGCTCGACCTGTTCCCGCAGTGGTATGTGGCCAAGCACCTGGGAGCCAGCCTGACCGACGCCCAGCAGGCTGACCTGCGCGAAGTGACTGAAACGCTACTCGTCAATAATCTTGCGCAGCCGCAGGTCTACGTGCACCGCGATTTCCACTCGCGCAACCTGATGGTGCTCGACGGCGGCGCCAACCCGGGCGTGCTCGACTTCCAGGACGCGGTGATCGGCCCGATCACCTACGACGCGGTCTCGCTGTGGCGCGACGCCTATATCGAATGGGACGAGGAGCAGCAGCTGGACTGGCTGATCCGCTACTGGGAGCGCGCGCGCAAGGCCGGGCTGCCGGTCAATGCCGACTTTGGCGAGTTCTATCGCGATTTTGAGTGGATGGGCCTGCAGCGCCACCTTAAGGTGCTGGGCATCTTCGCCCGCCTGTACCACCGCGACGGCAAGGACGGCTACCTGGCCAACCTGCCGCTGGTGATGAAGTACACCCGCCAAGTGGCCGGCCGCTACACCGAACTGCGCAAGCTGATCCGGCTGCTGGACGCGCTCGAAGGCGTGGCCAGCCCCGCCGGCTACACGTTCTGACGCCGTGCCCGACAACGAGCCGGTTCTGCCCGACCACCACGCGCCCGCCATCACCGCCGCCGGCGAATGGCTGGCCGGCGCGCGCGCGCTCGCGCCGATGCTGCTGGGCGTGGTGCCGTTCGGCCTGATCTATGGCGTGCTGGCCGTCGGCGCCGGCATGCCGGCGTGGCTGGCCTGCGCGATGAGCGTGGTCGTGTTCGGCGGCGCCTCGCAGATGATCCTGACCCAGTTGTGGACCGCCGGCACCCCGGCAGTGGTGATCACGCTGACGGTGGCCATGGTCAACCTGCGCCACGCGCTGTATTCCGCCACCATCGCGCCCACGCTCGCGCACCTGCCGCGGCGCTGGAAGGCGCTGATCGCCTACCTGCTGACCGACGAAGCCTTTGCCGCGATGACGCACCGGCTTGGCGACAGCGGCCCGCGCGCCCGCTACCGCCACTGGTACTACTTCGGCGGCGGCTTCGCCCTGTGGGCCAGCTGGCAGCTGTCGACGCTGGCCGGCGTGCTGGTCGGCGCCCAGGTGCCGCGCGACTGGCCGCTCGATTTCTTCCTGCCGCTGACCTTCATCGGCATCATCGTGCCGGGCCTGAAGCACCGCTCGCACGTGGCCGCGGCGCTGGCCGCCAGCGTGCTGGCGGTGGCCTGCTACAGCCTGCCGCACAAGCTCGGTCTGATGGTGGCGGCGCTCGGCGGCATTGCCGTGGGCATGCTGGTGCTGGGCCGCGGCAACCGACCCGGGCCACGCCCGGCCAGCCGTGGCGCCGATGCCACGTCAGGCGGACCGGCCGGCAAGGGGGCCGCATGAGTGCGATGACCCTGCTGTGGGTCTTCCTTGCCGCGGGCCTGGCGACCTTCCTGATCCGCCTGTCGTTCATCGCCGTGGAAGGCCGCGTGCGGCTGCCGTCGTGGTTCCGCACCGCGCTGCAGTTCGTGCCGGCAGCGATGCTGTCGGCGCTGATCGCCCCTGACCTGCTGATGCAGCATGGCGAGCTTGCCCTCACCCCCGCCAACGCGCGGCTGGTGGCCGGCGTGGTGGCCATCCTGATCGCCGCTCGAACCCGCAGCGTGGGCTGGACCATCGCCGGTGGCATGGCCGCGCTGCTTGCCCTGGAGGCTCTGTTCTGATGAAGGCCATGATCTTCGCCGCCGGCCGCGGCGACCGCATGCGTCCGTTGACCGATACCTGCCCCAAGCCGCTGCTGGCGGTGGGCGGCAAGCCACTGATCGTCTGGAAGATCGAGGCGCTGGCGCGTGCCGGCCTGCGCGACATTGTCATCAACCATGCCTGGCTGGGCGCACAGATCGAAGCCGCGCTGGGAGACGGCAGCCGTTTCGGCGTGCGGCTGGCCTATTCTGCCGAGGGCACTGCGCTGGAAACCGCCGGCGGCATAGCACAGGCCCTGCCGCTGCTGTCCGCGCACCCGGAGCGCGGCGAGATCTTCCTGGCCGTGTCGGGCGACATTTTCTGCGACTACGACTTCCGCAGGCTGTTGCCTCGCGCGCACGACATGGCCGGCGCGCACGCCCCGCGCATGCACCTGGTGATGGTGCCCAACCCGGATTTTCACCCGAATGGCGACTTCACCTTGGAACCGAACGGCCTGCTGACGCTCGACGGGACACTGGCCAACGGTGGCGAACGGCTGACATTCGGCAATATCGGCCTGTACGACACGCGCCTCTTCACCGCCATCGAACCTGGCACCAAAATGCCGATGACACCCTACTACTGGGAGGCCATCGAGGCTGGCGCTGCTACCGGCGAACGCTTCGACGGACGCTGGGAGAACGTGGGCACGCCGGCGCAGCTGGCCGAGCTGGATGCGGCGCTTGCGGCAGCAGCGCCTGTGGCGGCGCACGGGCGCTAAGTCGACTGACTGGGCAGGCTGCCCGGAAGATCCCGCGGCCAGCAAGGCGCCAGCGGCGGTAGAATCGCCCTGATCCTCCTCATCCCAGGCCCTACCATGTCCTCACCCGACAACGCCCTCCTCGCCGCCTGCCGCGACCGCCGCGCCCGTGTGCTGCAGCACCTGCGCGCCGGTGGCGGCGGCGTGGCGATCCTGCCCACGGCGCCGGAAGCCATGCGCAACCGCGACAGCGACTACCCGTACCGGCACGACAGCTATTTCTATTATCTGAGCGGCTTTACCGAGCCTGATGCCGTGCTGGTGCTGGTGGCCGGCGCGCCGGGCGACCCCGCCGATGCCGACCGCAGCATCCTGTTCTGCCGCCCCAAGCATGAAGAGCGCGAAATCTGGGACGGTTTCCGTTTCGGCCCGGAAGGCGCGCGCGCCGCCTTTGGCTTTGACGAAGCGCATTCGGTCGAAGAGATCGATGCCGCGCTGCCGCCGCTGCTGGCCAACCGCGCGCAGATTGCCTACCCGCTGGCCGACTCGACCCGCACCGACGTGCAGATGCGACGCTGGCTGGACGCCGTGCGCATGCAGGGCCGCGCCGGGGTGGCCGCGCCGTCGGTTGCGCTCGACATCCGCACCGTGCTCGATGAAATGCGCCTGTTCAAGGATGGGGGCGAACTGGCCACCATGCGCCGCGCGGCGCAGATCTCCGCCGGGGCCCATGTGCGCGCCATGCAGGCCACCCGCGCCGGGCTGCGCGAATACCACCTGGAAGCAGAACTGCTCTATGAATTCCGCCGCCATGGCGCGCAGAGCGTGGCCTATAACTCGATCGTCGCGGCCGGCCCCAACGCCTGCGTGCTGCACTACCGCGCCGGCCCCGCCGAACTGCGGGACGGCGACCTTTGCCTGATCGATGCCGGATGCGAGTTCGACGGCTACGCCTCGGACATCACCCGCACCTTCCCGGTCTCGGGCCGCTTCTCGCCGGCGCAGCGAGAGCTGTACGACCTGGTGGTGGCCGCGCAGGACGCCGCCATTGCCGAGACCCGCGCCGGCGTGCCCTACAACGTGCCGCATGACGCCGCCGTGCGCGTGCTGGCGCAGGGCATGCTCGATACCGGCCTGCTCGACCGCAACAAGGAAGGCACGCTCGACGACGTGCTGGCCAGCGGCAGCTACCGCCGCTTCTACATGCACCGCACCGGCCACTGGCTTGGCATGGATGTCCATGACGTGGGCGAATACCGCGTGGCCAGCCACGGCGGCGAGGGCGAGCGCCCGTGGCGGCCGCTGCAGCCGGGCATGGTGCTGACCATCGAGCCCGGCATCTATGTGCGCCCGGCCGAGGACGTGCCCGAGCGCTACTGGCATATCGGCATCCGCATCGAGGACGACGCCGTGGTCACCGACGGCGACTGCGAGCTGATCACGCGCGGCGTGCCGGTGCTGGCCGACGAGATCGAGGCGCTGATGCGCGATAACGCAAATGCTGCCGGAGGTCTGCGATGATCGGCTGGCTGCGCAGGATCTTTCCGGGCCAGGCCCGCAGCGGCAGCAATGCTGGCAGCACCCGCCAGCCCGATCCGTCCGAACCCTTCATCATCAACCTGTACGACGACCGCGTGGTGGTGCACCGCCCCGACGGCCAGCGCGAGGAAGTCGCCTGGGACGCGCTCGAGCGCGTGGTGGTGCGGGTGTCCGACCGCGCGCCCTGGGCCGGCACGGCCTGGCTGATCCTGATCGGCACGCCCGATTCGGGCCAGGGCTGCGTGGCGCCGCTCAATGCCGCCAACCATGTAGCACTGCTGGAGCAGCTGCGCGCACTGCCGGGTTTCAACCACCAGAAGCTCGAGAACGCGCTGCGCGACGCCGCGGCGGGCAAGTCGCGCTCGGATGCGATCTGCTGGAAGCGCGATACGGCAGCACAAGCGGAGGCGGATGCGGGTCATGCAGGAGGCAGCGACGATGCCGGCCGCGCAGCCTGATTTCCACGGCCTTCGCGACATCGCCATCGTCGGCGGCGGCCCGGTCGGGCTGGCGCTGGCCTGCCAGCTGCTGCGCACGACCGGCTGGCGCCTGACGCTGGTCGATGCCGCCACCCCGGCGCGCGCCGCGCGCGATCCGCGCGCGATCGCGCTGTCGCATGGCAGCCGCCAGCTGCTGGAGCAGATCGGCGCCTGGCCGGTGCCCGGCAGCCCGATCGAGCACATCCATGTCTCGCAGCGCGGCCGCTTCGGCCATGTCCGGCTGCACCATGACGACTACGGCGTGCCGGCGCTCGGCTACGTGGTGCGCTACGGCGACTTGTGCGAGGCACTCGAGCGCGCGCTCGCCCATGCCGCGCAGGCGGCGGGCGAAGGCCGGCTGCAGCGCGTGTTCGAGACCCGCATCGACCAGATCGCACAGGATCCCGCGCCGCGCGCCGCGGACGACCCCGATGCCGGCACCGTGCAGCTGGCCGGCACCGGCCACGACGGCGAGGTGGCGCACCTGGCCGCACGCCTGGTGGTGCAGGCCGAGGGCGGGCTGTTCCACCAGCAGGCCGCCCACCAGGGCCGCGGCGCGCGCACGCGCGACTACCGCCAGACAGCGGTGATCGCCCATGTGACCTGCTCGCGCCCGCAGCCGGGCTGGGCCTGGGAGCGCTTTACCGAGGAAGGCCCGCTGGCGCTGCTGCCGCACGAGGAGCACGGCGTTTCGGGCTATGCGCTGGTGTGGTGCTGCCCGCCGGACCAGGCCGCGCGGCGCATCGCGTTGCCGGAAGCCGAGTTCGCGGCGGAACTGGGCCGGGCCTTTGGCGACCGCATGGGCCATTTCACGCTGGCCGGCAAGCGCCATGCCTTCCCGCTCGGCCTGAATGCCGCACCGGTGACCGTCAACGGCCGCGTGGCGGCGGTCGGCAATGCCGCGCAAACGCTGCACCCGGTGGCCGGCCAGGGGCTCAACCTGGGCCTGCGCGACGCCTTCGCGCTGGCCGATTCGCTGCGCAGCGCCTGCACGCCGCAGGCGCTGCAAGCCTTCGCCAGCCGCCACCGGTTCGACCGCGCCGTCACCATCGGCGTGACCGACCTGCTGCCGCGCGTGTTCGGCATCGCCTACCCGCTGGCCGCGCACGCGCGGGGCGCGTCGCTGGCCGCGCTGGCCTGCCTGCCGCCGCTGCGGCATGCGCTGGCGCGCCACATGATGTTTGGAATGCGCCACTGACCTCAGGCAGTGGCGCAAGCGGCACGCGCGTGGCGGCGTTTGCGCCACGGCCCCTGCCCGGATGCGCTCCGGATGCTCAAATCTTGGGCAATGGCGACGGTTTGGCGGTAGAATCCTGCCCTCGCACATGTCCCGATCCAACGCCGGCAGCAGTTTCGGCAGGGGCATGTTTTTCCGTTTCGTCTTCCGTCTCAGAGCAGGCCGTCCCGATCCCTTCCCTGGCGCCATCCGCGCCGCGAAGGCGCTACGGTCACCGGGACAGCCTCTCAGAACCGCCGCCCAATCGTGCAGATCGGACCTCACCAACTCCGCAACAACCTGTTTGTCGCCCCGATGGCGGGCGTGACGGACCGGCCCTTCCGCCAGCTGTGCAAGCAGCTCGGCGCAGGCTATGCGGTGTCGGAAATGGTGGCGTCCAACGCACAGCTGTGGAAGAGCGAGAAGACCATGCGCCGCGCCAACCATGCCGGCGAGGTCGAGCCCATCGCCGTGCAGATCGCCGGCGCCGAGCCGTCGATGATGGCCGAGGCCGCGCGCTACAACGTGGACCGCGGCGCGCAGATCATCGACATCAACATGGGCTGCCCGGCCAAGAAGGTGTGCAACGTCGCCGCCGGCTCGGCCCTGCTGCAGAACGAGCCGCTGGTGGTGCGCATCGTCCAGGCCGTGGTCGGCGCCGTGGGCGACCGGGTACCGGTCACGCTGAAGATCCGCACCGGCTGGAACCGCGAGAACCGCAATGCGCTGCGCATCGCGCACATGGTCGAGGACGCGGGCATCAGCATGCTGACCATCCACGGCCGCACCCGCGCCGACCTGTACCACGGCGACGCCGAGTACGAGACCATTGCCGCGGTCAAGGCAGCGGTCTCGATCCCGGTGGTCGCCAACGGCGACATCACCACGCCGCAGAAGGCAAAGCAAGTACTGGCGCTGACCGGCGCGGACGCGATCATGATCGGCCGCGCGGCGCAGGGCCGGCCTTGGCTGTTCCGTGAGATCGAGCACTTCCTGAAGACCGGCGAGATGCTGCCGTCGCCGGAAGTGGCCGAGATCCGCGCCATCATGAATGCGCACCTGGAAGACCACTACGACTTCTATGGCGAATTCACCGGCGTGCGCACCGCGCGCAAGCATATTGCCTGGTACACGCGCGGGCTGCGCGGCGCCAACCTGTTCCGCCACCGCATGAACACGCTGGAGAGCACCGCCGAACAACTGGCGGCGGTCAATGCGTTCTTCGACGAGCAGGCGCAGATCTCTGACCGGCTGGTGTACGTGGACGACGCAGCACAAGACCAAGACGAAGCGAACAACAACAAAAACGGGGAGTTGCTTGCCGCATGAGCCGCAACGCTATCGACCAGTGCATCCGGGAAAGCCTGGATACGTACTTTCGCGACCTGGACGGCGAAGAGCCGTCCAATATGTACAACATGGTGCTCGAGGCCGTCGAACGGCCGCTGCTGGAAGCCGTGATGGTGCGCGCCGAGCGCAACCAGTCGCTGGCGGCCGCCTACCTGGGCATCAATCGCAATACGCTGCGCAAAAAGCTGCAGCAGCACGGTTTACTTTGAATTTGAAGCATCTCCCACAGCCATGATCAAGCAAGCCCTACTCTCCGTTTCCGACAAGACCGGCATCGTCGATTTCGCGCGCGAACTGAACGCGCTCGGCGTCACGCTGCTTTCCACCGGCGGCACCGCCAAGCTGCTGGCCGACAGCGGCCTGCCCGTGACGGAGGTGGCCGACTACACCGGCTTCCCGGAAATGCTCGACGGCCGCGTCAAGACGCTGCACCCGAAGGTGCACGGCGGCATCCTGGCGCGCCGCGACCTGCCCGAGCACATGGCCGCGCTGGCCGAGCACGACATCCCGACGATCGACCTGCTGGTGGTGAACCTGTACCCGTTCCAGCAGACCGTGGCCAAGGATGACTGCACCCTGCCCGACGCGATCGAGAACATCGACATCGGCGGCCCGACCATGCTGCGTTCGGCGGCCAAGAACCATCGCGACGTGACCGTGATCGTCGACCCGGCCGACTACGCCGTGGTGCTCGATGAAATGCGCGCCAACGCCAACAGCGTCGGCTACGACACCAATTTCCGCCTGGCCACCAAGGTGTTCGCGCACACCGCGCAGTACGACGGCGCCATCACCAACTACCTGACCAGCCTGGGTGCCGACAAGTCGCACCAGGCCCGAAGCGCCTACCCGCAGACGCTGAACCTGGCCTTCGACAAGGTGCAGGAAATGCGCTACGGCGAGAACCCGCACCAGTCCGCCGCGTTCTACCGCGACCTGAAGGCCGTGGACGGCGCGCTGGCCAACTACGTGCAGCTGCAGGGCAAGGAACTGTCGTACAACAACATCGCCGATGCCGACGCGGCCTGGGAATGCGTCAAATCGTTCGACGCCGCCAACGGCGCCGCCTGCGTCATCATCAAGCATGCCAACCCGTGCGGCGTGGCGCTGGGCGCGAATGCACTGGAAGCGTATGACAAGGCCTTCAAGACCGATTCGACCTCGGCCTTCGGCGGCATCATCGCCTTCAATGTCGAGCTGGACGAAGCCGCCGCTCAGGCCGTGGCCAAGCAGTTCGTCGAAGTGCTGATCGCCCCGTCGTTCAGCGCCGGCGCGCGTGCCGTATTCGCGGCCAAGCAGAACGTGCGCCTGCTGGAAATCCCGCTGGGCAAGGGCATCAACCAGTATGACTTCAAGCGTGTCGGCGGCGGCCTGCTGGTGCAGAGCCCGGACGCCAGGAACGTGCAGCCGTCCGAGCTGCGCGTGGTGACGCGCCGCCACCCGACCCCGAAGGAAATGGACGACCTGATGTTCGCCTGGCGCGTGGCCAAGTTCGTCAAGTCCAACGCCATCGTGTTCTGCGGCGGCGGCATGACGCTGGGCGTTGGCGCCGGCCAGATGAGCCGCGTGGATTCGGCCCGCATCGCCAGCATCAAGGCGCAGAACGCCGGCCTGACGCTGGCCGGCTCGGCCGTGGCCTCTGACGCGTTCTTCCCGTTCCGTGACGGCCTGGACGTGGTGGTCGACGCGGGCGCGACCTGCGTGATCCAGCCGGGCGGCTCGATGCGCGACGACGAAGTGATCGCCGCCGCCGACGAGCGCGGCATCGCCATGGTGGTGACCGGCACGCGCCACTTCCGCCACTAAGCACTGGCAGGCTTGCGGTCTTGCCTGGCAAGACCGCCGGCTCCCGAAGCGGTTTCGTTCTCCTGCAAGGGAAAGCGAAACCGCTTTTTGCATTAGGTGCCGGCGCAAAAGGCAATACACTAACGACGGTATCCCACCCTACCCAGTTCATGCGAATCCTAGGCATCGACCCCGGCCTGCGCACCACCGGCTTCGGCGTGATCGAGAAGCACGGCAACAAGCTTGCCTACGTGGCCTCGGGCACGATCACGAGCGACGGCAATTCAACCCTGCCGGAACGGCTGAAGACGCTCTACGACGGCATCAGCGAAGTGTCGCGCACCTATGCACCCGACTGCGCGGCGATCGAGAAGGTCTTCGTCAACGTCAACCCGCAGTCCACGCTGCTGCTCGGCCAGGCCCGCGGCGCGGCAATCTGCGGGCTGGTGGGCTACGGCTTGCCGGTGTTCGAGTACACCGCGCTGCAACTCAAGGTGGCGGTGGTCGGCTACGGCCGCGCCAACAAGGCGCAGGTGCAGGAAATGGTGACGCGGCTGCTGATGCTGCCCGGCCAGCCCGGCAGCGATGCGGCCGATGCGCTCGGCGTGGCGATCTGCCATGCCAACGGCAGCGATACCCTGGGCACGCTGTCGGGCCTGGCGCCCGACCTGGTGCGCAAGGGCATGCGCGTGCGGCGCGGGCGGCTGGTCGGCTGAGCACGGCCAGCGGCTGGCGCTTGCTGTGCCCGCTCCCCCATCTTTTACAATCGGGCCTTGGTCTCACCACAGGAACGCTGCATGCCTAGCCAGTCCCGATTGAGCGCGCCGCGTTGGCGCGCAGCCAGCCTCTTCCCTGTTCTTGCCTTCCGGCGATGGCTGTTCCCGGCCGCTGCGGCCTGCGCCGTGCTGGTCGCCGGCTGCGCCACCGCGCCGCGCCCTAAGCCCGTGTCTGCGGCTCCGGTGCCGGCACCCGCCGCGAGCGCTCCGCCTGCGGCCGCCGCCACCCAGCCTCCCAGGCCGCTGGTGATCGCCCACCGCGGCGCCAGCGCGCTGCGCCCGGAACATACGCTTGCCGCCTACGCCAAGGCCATCGAGGACGGCGCCGACGCCATCGAGCCCGACCTGGTCATGACACGCGACGGCGTGCTGGTGGCGCGCCACGAGAACGACATCACCGGCACCACCAACGTGGCCGAACTGCCGCAGTTCGCCGAGCGCAAGCGCACCAAGGTGATCGACGGCGAGCGCCTGAGCGGCTGGTTCACCGAAGACTTCACGCTGGCCGAGCTCAAGACACTGCGCGCGCGTGAGCGCATCCCGCGCCTGCGGCCGGCCAATGCGCGGTTGAACGACCAGTTCGAGGTGCCGACCTTCGACGAGATCGTGCGGCTGGCCGAGCAGGCCTCGCTGCGCACCGGCAAACCCATCGGCATCTATCCCGAACTGAAGCATCCGAGCTATTTTCGCGGCATCGGCCTGCCACTTGAAGACAAGCTGGCAGCGGCCTTGCGCGCGCAGCCCTACTTGCGCCAGGCGCCGGTGTTTATCCAGTGCTTCGAGAGCGGCAGCCTGCGCGCGATGCGACGCACGCTGGGCCGCGGGCTGCCCAACGTGAAGCTGGTGCAACTCATCGGCAACCCGCGCAAAGGCCCCGCGGACTGGAAGCTTGCCGGCGACCCGCGCACCTTCGACGACATGCTGAGCACGACCGGCCTGCGCGAAGTGGCAGCCTACGCCGACGGCATCGGCCCGGAGAAGAGCAGCGTGGTGCCACGCGATGCGCAGGGCGCGCTGGCTGCGCCGACGCCGGTGGTGCGCCAGGCGCATGCTGCCGGGCTGTTCGTCCATCCCTACACCTTCCGCCCGGAAAACAGCTTCCTGCCCAAGGCGCTGCAGACCGGCGGCGACGACGCCACGCGCAGCCCGTCCGGCATGGAGCGGGAGGTGCAGGCCTTTATCGCGGCCGGCATCGACGGCTTCTTCACCGACGACCCGGCGCTGGGCCGCCGCGCGGTGGATACGCCGGCGCGCTGATCCGGCCGGGCGGCCGCTGGGCTACACTTGCGGCCGCCTCCTCCCTGACACCCCACCTTCCATTCCCTCCTCCGCACCATGATCGGACGCATCGCCGGCACCCTTATCGAGAAGAATCCCCCGCACCTGCTGGTCGATTGCCACGGCGTCGGCTACGAGGTGGACGTGCCGATGAGCACCTTCTACAACCTGCCCGCGGTGGGCCAGCCGGTGACGCTGCTGACGCAGCTGATCGTGCGCGAGGACGCGCACCTGCTGTACGGCTTCGGCACCGCATCGGAACGCAACACCTTTCGCGAGCTGATCAAGATCACCGGCATCGGCGCGCGCATGGCGCTGGCGGTGCTGTCGGGCATGTCGGTCCCCGAGCTGGCGCAGGCCATCACGCTGCAGGAAGCCGGCCGCCTCACGCGCATTCCCGGCATCGGCAAGAAGACCGCGGAGCGGCTGCTGCTGGAGCTCAAGGGCAAGCTGGGCGCGGAGCTGGGCCATGCGCCGGGCACGCCGGCGGTGCCGGACAGCGCCGTCGACGTGCTCAATGCGCTGCTGGCGCTGGGCTACTCGGAGAAGGAAGCTGCCGCCGCGATCAAGCAGGTGCCGGCGGGGACCGGCGTGTCGGAAGGCATCAAGCTGGCGCTCAAGGCATTGTCCAAGGGTTGAGAGCTGCATAGGCGCGTAGAATGGCGGCTTGTTGCCGCTGTCCGGGCCCCTGACCATCATGATCGAAACTGACAAGCTTGCCGCCCCCGCCCGCGTGATCGCCGCCACCCCCGCCTCGTCGCAGGAGGAGGCGTTCGAGCGCGCGCTGCGGCCCAAGCTGCTGGACGAATATGTCGGCCAGGAAAAGGTGCGTGGGCAGCTCGATATCTTCATGCACGCCGCGCGCAACCGGCGCGAGGCGCTGGACCACGTGCTGCTGTTCGGCCCGCCGGGCCTGGGCAAGACCACGCTGGCCCACATCATCGCGCGCGAGATGGGGGTCAACCTGCGCCAGACCTCGGGCCCCGTGCTGGAGCGCCCGGGCGACCTGGCCGCGCTGCTGACCAACCTGGAAGCCAATGACGTGCTGTTCATCGACGAGATCCACCGGCTCTCGCCGGTCGTCGAGGAAATCCTGTACCCGGCGCTCGAGGACTACCAGATCGACATCATGATCGGCGAAGGCCCGGCGGCGCGCTCGGTCAAGCTCGACCTGCAGCCGTTCACGCTGGTGGGCGCCACCACGCGTGCCGGCATGCTGACCAACCCGCTGCGCGACCGCTTCGGCATCGTGGCGCGGCTGGAGTTTTATACCGCCGATGAGCTGGCCCGCATCGTCACGCGCTCGGCGCAGCTGCTGCATGCCCGCATCGACCCGCAGGGCGCGCTGGAGATCGCCCGGCGCGCGCGCGGCACGCCCCGTATCGCCAACCGGCTGCTGCGCCGCGTGCGCGACTACGCCGAGGTCAAGGGTGACGGAAACATCACTCGCGCTATGGCCGACGCAGCGCTGGCCATGCTGGACGTGGACAGCGTCGGCTTCGACCTGATGGACCGCAAGCTGCTCGAAGCCGTGCTGCTCAAGTTCGGCGGCGGCCCGGTGGGCGTTGACAACCTGGCCGCGGCCATCGGTGAGGAGCGCGACACCATCGAGGACGTGCTCGAGCCCTACCTGATCCAGCAAGGTTATCTGCAGCGCACGCCGCGCGGGCGCGTGGCCACGGCTGCCGCCTATCGGCATTTCGGCCTGGCCAACCCGCAAGGCAGCGGCGCGACCGAGCTGTTCGGCGACGCCTGACAGCGCGCTGCAGTGCAGCAATAGCGCCTTGGCAGGGCCCGGCGCAGCACCAATTAAATGTTTTAATTTCGCGCTCCAAATTTTTTCGAAGTGGATTGCTGGCCCGTGGCCGATTGTCCACAATGGCTTTATCGGCACCGGCCCGGTGCTGCGATGGCCGCGCCCCGCCAGGCACGGCACCTTCACAAATACGTCAAGGAAAGCCAATGATTCGCCATTCGTCCAGCCTGCTCGCCGCAGCCCTCGCCGCCACCGCGTTCGCCGCCGGCAGTGCCAACGCCCAGCGCCCGCCGGCGCCGGTCGGCGTGGCCGAAGAAGCGGTCATCAGCGGCAAGATCGTCGATATCGATCCCGAATCCAAGGCCGTGCTGGTCCAGGGCCCGCGCGGCAACGTGGTCGAACTGGTGGCTGGCGACGAAGCCCGCAACTTTGGCCAGATCCGCAAGGGCGACATCCTCACCGTAGCGCGTGGCGCCGCGCTGGTCGCCGCGCTTGAACCGGTCGACAGCAAGGCCACCGCACTGGCCGAATCGGTCGACCGCACCACGCGCGCCGCAGAGGGCGGCAAGCCAGGCATCATGCGCGAGATCACCACCACGGTGACCGCACAGATCACCAAGGTCGACCCGGCCAAGCGCCTGATCACCTTCCGCGGTCCGCGCGAGACGCTGCGCACGGTGAAAGTGCAGGACCCGGCCATCGACCTGAACGGCATCAAGCAGGGCCAGATGGCCAAGATCGTCTACCGTGAAGTCGTGGCCATTACGGTCAAGGCACCCGCGGCAGCCGCAGCCAACTGAGCCACTGAGCCAGACGCGGTACTTTTCCCATCAGGAGGTTACCTATGAATCGTCGCCACTTTGTTACCCGGGTTGCCGGATCGGGCCTGCTCGTCGCCACGGTGATGGCTGCGGGCTGCAGCACTACCGGCACCAGCGCCTCGAAGGACCCGGTCGCCAAGAAGCAGGAAATCGATGCAGGGGTGGACGGAGCGCTGAACCGGCTGTTCTCCACCAACGCCGGCGCACGCGACCTGGCGCAGCGTGCGCAAGGGGTCCTGGTGTTCCCGCGCGTGATCTCGGCCGGCCTGGTGGTAGGCGGCGAGTACGGCGAGGGTGCGCTGCGATCGAAGGGCGCGACGGTCGGCTACTACAGCACGACGCAGGCCTCGGTCGGGCTGACCGCCGGCGGGCAGTCCAAGGCCGTCATCATCATGTTCATGACCCCGGAGGCCTACAACAAGTTTGTTTCCAGCAAGGGCTGGACCGCCGGCGCCGATGCCAACGTGGCGGTGGCCAAGATCGGCGCGGACGGCAGGCTCGACACCCTGACCAGCCAGCAGCCGGTGATTGCCTTCGTGCAGACCAATGCCGGCCTGATGTTCGACGTCTCGGTGAACGGCGCCAAGATCAGCAAGCTGGAAATCTGACGCGGCCACCCGGCTGCGCCGCTCTACCTGAAGTTCCCGGCTTCGGCCGGGAATTTTCATTTCGGGCGGCCACAGCAACGCTTGCGCACGCCGCGGCAGGCGCGGCGCAATCCGGGGCCCGCTGGCATAATCGCGCCCAAAACACCGCGCGCCAGCGCGTCCGACCGGGAGCCCCCATGTCCGCCGTCCCCGCCAGCACGACCCAACCGGGCCGTGTCTACCGCTACTATGACTTAGTCATGGTGGCCTTTGTCACCGTGCTGCTGTGCTCGAACCTGATCGGCGCGGCCAAGGCGGCGCAGGTGACGTTGCCGGTGATCGGCACGGTGACCTTCGGCGCCGGGGTGCTGTTCTTCCCGATCTCCTACATCTTCGGCGACGTGTTGACCGAGGTCTACGGCTACGGCCGCGACCGGCGCGTGGTCTGGGCCGGCTTTGCCGCGCTGGCGTTCGCCACCTTCATGAGCCTGGTGGTGTTGAACATGCCGGTCGCGCCCTTCATGGCGGACTACCAGAAAAGCCTGCAGGAGGTGTTCGGCAACACCTGGCGGATTGCGCTCGGCTCGCTGATCGCCTTCTGCTGCGGCAGCTTCACCAACAGCTACGTGCTGGCCAAGATGAAGCTGTGGACGTCGGGGCGGTGGCTGTGGACGCGCACGATCGGCTCCACGCTGGCCGGGGAGCTAGTCGACTCGTCGCTGTTCTACGTGATCGCCTTCTACGGCATCTGGCCGCTGGAGAAGGTGATCCAGGTGGCGGTGGCGCAGTACGTGCTGAAGACCGGCTGGGAAGTGGTAATGACACCGGTGACGTACAAGGTGGTGGGGTTCCTGAAGCGGGCCGAGAACGAGGATTACTTCGACCGCAATACCGACTTCACCCCGTTCCGCGTCCGCGTGTAGCGCTACGGCACGCGCCGGTCCACCTCGTCCAGCGCCAGGTTTTCCAGGTGGCTGACATCGCCCCACTGCGCCAGCGTCAGGTGGGTGCTGTCGCTGCGTAGCCGGTTGACGCTGGCATTGAGCAGTTCATGCTGGCGCGGCGCTTCCAGCGTCATGCCGGTGGCCTCGCGGTACAGGCAGTCGAGCACGCCACCGTGCGCCACCAGCGCGATGCGCTCGCCGGGATGCCGGCGCGACAGCGCCAGCACCACCTCGACCGCGCGCTCATGGAAGCCCAGCAGCGACTCGCCTTCAGGCGGCGCGTAGTCCGGCACGCGCGCCTGCCAGCGGGCGAAATCCTCGGGCAGGTGCTCGGCCACTTCGGCGTAGGTCTTGCCCTGCAGCGTGCCATAGCTGCGCTCGCGCAAGCGCGCATCGGGGCGCACCTGCAGCCCCAGCACCTCGGCCAGCGGCGCAGCGGTTTCCATCGCACGCGACAGGTCGCTGGCATATACCGCATCGATCGGCTCGCCCGCCAGCGCAGTGGCCAGCGCGCGCGCCTGGGCGCGGCCGGTCTCGTTCAGGGGAATGTCGAGCTGGCCCTGCAGCCGGCGCTCCCGGTTCCAGGCCGTTTCGCCGTGGCGGATCACGATCAGGTGGGTATAGGCCAGCGAATGCGGCCCGGGGCTTTGCGACATGCCGTTTCCTTCGGGATTTCCTTGAGGCCGGGCACCGCGCGGCTGGCGCGGCGCCGGCCAGGCGTTATTTCGCCAGCTTCGGGTTCAGCGTATAGGTTCCGGTGAGGCTGGCCTGCGCCAGCACATGGCCCTGGATCGCGTCGCGCACCTGCGCGCCGGTGAACGTGCCATCCAGCGGCAGCCGGTCGACGTCCAGCGCATACAGCGTGAACACGTAGTGGTGCAGCAGCGTGTCGTTCCACGGGGGGCACGGGCCGTCATAGCCGTAGTAGTCGCCCTTCATGTCGGCATCGCCGGCGAACCAGCCGGTGTAGTCGTTGATGCCGTGGCGCAGGCCGCCCGCGGTGGCGGTGCCGCCGGCGGCTTCGGGGCCCGGCTTGCCGCGCGCGATCACACCGTCGCTGTGCGAGCCCGCCGCGATCGAGGTCAGGCCCGGCGGGATGTCGACCAGCACCCAGTGGAAGAAGTCCACGCGCGGCAGCGAGGCCGGCACTTCGCGGCCTTCCTGGTTGACGTCGTCGCCCTTGCTGGGGACGTCGCGGTCGTGGCAGATCAGCACGAACGAGCGCGTCTCGGCCGGGGCGTCTTCCCAGTGCAGGTCGGGATTGCGGTTGTTCGACAGGGCCACGTGGGCGGTGGCGTCGGGCACGCAGAAGGCGAACTCGCCGGGAATCGGCGCGTTGTCGTTGAAGGACTTGCTCCAGAGTTTCATTTGTCTCTCCTGTCTTGGTGCCGCGCCGGGGCGCGGCAGCTTGGAATCTGTTCAGGCCGGCGGCACCCGCAGCCAGAAGGTGACCGGGCCGTCGTTGACCAGGCTGACCTGCATCATCGCGCCGAACTCGCCGGTCTGCACCTGCGGATGGGCGGCGCGCGCCTGCGCCACGAAATGCTCGTACAGGCGCCGGCCGTCCTCGGGCGAGGCAGCGGGCGTGAAACTCGGCCGTGTGCCGCTGTTGGTATCGGCCGCCAGCGTGAACTGCGACACCACCAGCAGCCCGCCGGCGTTGCCGTTGCCGTCCATGTTCTGCACCGGCAGGTTCATCTTGCCGGCCGCATCGGAAAACACCCGGTACGACAGCATCTTGGCCAGCAGCCGCTCGGCCTGCGCCTCGGTGTCGCCGCGCTCGGCACAGACCAGCGCCAGCAGGCCGGCGCCGATTTCACCGGTGGTGCGGCCTTCTACCGTGACGCGGGCCTGGGCCACCCGCTGGATCAGCGCGATCATCCCGGCCGCCTCAGGCCAGCGTCACGCGCGCGAAGCGGCGCTTGCCGACCTGCACGACATAGGTGCCGGCGGCCACCCTGGTGGCCTTGTCGCTGACCGTGGCGCCGTCGATCTTGACGCCGCCCTGCTCGATATTGCGGTTGGCTTCCGAGGTGGACGGCACCAGGTTGGCCTGCTTGAGCAGCTGCGCGATGCCCAGCGGCGCGCCGCTCAGGCTGACTGCCGGGATATCGTCCGGCACGCCGCCGCGGGCGCGGTGGTTGAAATCTTCCAGTGCCTTCTCGGCATCGGCCTGGCTGTGGAAGCGCGCCACGATCTCCTGCGCCAGCAGCACCTTGCAGTCGCGCGGATTGCGGCCCAGCGCGATTTCCTGCTTCATCAGCTCGATCTCGGCCAGCGGGCGGAACGACAGCAGCGTGTAGTACTGCCACATCAGGTCGTCCGAGATGCTCATCAGCTTGCCGAACATCTCGTTGGGCGCCTCGGTCACGCCGACATAGTTGCCCTTGGACTTGGACATCTTCTCGACGCCGTCCAGGCCCACCAGCAGCGGCATGGTCAGGATGCACTGCGGCTCCTGGCCGTATTCCTTCTGCAGCTCGCGCCCGACCAGCAGGTTGAACTTCTGGTCGGTGCCGCCGAGCTCCAGGTCTGACTTGAGCGCGACCGAGTCATAGCCCTGCATCAACGGGTAGAGGAACTCGTGCACGGAAATCGGAATCCCGGAGCGGAAGCGCTTGGTGAAATCGTCGCGCTCCATCATGCGCGCCACGGTGTACTTTGCCGCCAGCTGGATCATGCCGCGCGCGCCCAGCGGATCGCACCACTCGCTGTTGTAGCGGATCTCGGTGCGGGCCGGGTCCAGCACCAGGCTGGCCTGGCGGTAGTAGGTCTGCGCGTTGGCCTCGATCTGCTCGCGCGTGAGCGGCGGGCGCGTGCTGTTGCGGCCCGACGGATCGCCGATGGTCGAGGTGAAGTCGCCGATCAGGAAGATCACCTGGTGGCCGAGGTCCTGCAGCTGGCGCAGCTTGTTCAGCACCACGGTATGGCCGATATGGATGTCGGGCGCGGTCGGATCCAGGCCCAGCTTGATGCGCAGCGGCACGCCGGTGGCCTCGCTGCGCGCCAGCTTCTGCGTCCACTCGGATTCGATCAGCAGCTCGTCGCAGCCTCGCTTGGAGACTTCCAGGGCCTGCATCACCGACGGCGTCAGGGGGTATTTGGCCGTGGGGCCCGTGGCAACTTCAGTCATGACGTAAGTCTTTGAAATACTTGAAATTTTAGGAAATTTCCTGACAGCCGCCAGGGCCGGATTTTGGTATAATCCGCGATTCCCGGCGCCTACGGAAGCCTTTCCAGTGCGCTACCCGCCACTTTGTGCAGCAATGCTGGCGGCCAAATAACAGTGAAGAGCCCGCGCCGCACCTCGGGGGAGGAAGGCAGACGAGACACATCGTCCCCGGCAGTGGTGCTCAGACCAAGGTTGAATTTTACGTGATGTGGTCCAGACTCCGCGAAGTTTTCGCGCGTGAGCTGGTGGTTCTTGTCGATCCGACCAACCCCCAGCACGCGCGGCGGCGCAAACAACTGACGGCCTCGGTGGGCGCAATCTTCACGCTCGGCATGGCCGCGGCGATGGGCGTTGCGCCGCGCAGCGCCTTTGACGATCCGCTCGCACCGCGCACGCAGCAGGCGCTGCGCATGCCCGACGTGCGCGAGCAACTTGAACAGCTTACCGACAACCAGGCCGTCTACGTACGCGAAGAGCGCATGCAGCGCGGCGACACCATCGCCAGCCTGCTCAAGCGGCTGGGCGTGGACGATGCCGACGCGCAGGCGTTCATCGTCAAGAACCCGACCGCGCGCGGCCTGTTCAACCTGAACCCGGGCCAGGCGGTGCAGGCGGAGATCGACGAAAGCAACACGCTGGTGTCGCTGCAGGCCAACCTGGGCGGCGATGCAGCCGCCTCGCGCGAGCTGGTGATCGAGCGCGTGCGCGCGGCCAGCGACGATACCGCCGCCACCTACAAGGCCAAGGTGCAGCGCGTCGACAACGACGTGCACTACGAGATGGCCTCGGGCGCGATTTCCGCGGGCGGCTTCTTCAAGGCCATGGACGCGGCCAACGTGCCCGACGAAGTCGTGCAGCAGATGCTGTCGATCTTCTCCGGCGTGATCGACTTCCACCACGACATCGCCAGCGGCGACCGCTTCCGCATCATCTACGAAGCGGGCTTCCGCGACGGCACCTTCGTGCGCAACGGCCGCGTGGTCGCATTGGAGCTGATCAACCGCAACCAGCTGCACCAGGCGCTGTGGTTCGCGCCCGAGGACAGCAAAGACGGCGGCGCCTACTACACCTTCGACGGGCGCAGCATGAAGCGGCCGTTCCTGCGTTCGCCGGTGGAATTCTCGCGCGTGTCGTCGGGCTTCGGCGGCCGCGAGCACCCTCTGCATCATGACTGGGCGCAGCACAAGGGCGTGGACTTCGCCGCCCCGACCGGCACCAAGGTGCTGGCCACCGGCGACGGCGTGGTCGAGTTCGTGGGCCAGCAGAACGGCTACGGCAATATCGTCATCCTGAACCACGCCAACGGCTACTCGACCTACTATGCGCACCTGTCCGGCTTTGCCGGCATGCGCCAGGGCCAGCCGGTGCGCCAGGGCCAGCTGATCGGCTATGTCGGCTCGACCGGCTGGGCCACCGGCCCGCACCTGCACTATGAGTTCCGCTTCAACGACGTGCCGCAGAACCCGCTGACCATCACGCTGATGGAATCGCCGACGCTGACCGGCAAGTCGCGCCAGGAATTCCTGACCTACACCAGCGGGCTGCTCAGCCGCATCAATGCGCTGCGCACCTACAACGTGCTGACCGCCTCCAACTGACCGTGCCCATCGTGACCCAGCCCGTGCCTGGCAGCGAACGCTATATCGGCATCATGTCCGGCACCAGCATGGACGGTGCCGACGCGGTGCTGGTGGATTTCAGCGGCGCGCGGCCCGCCGTGCTGGCGGCCGCCAGCCAGCCCTTCCCCGACACGCTGCGCGCGGCATTCTCTGCCCTGCAGCAACCGGGCGAGGACGAGATCCATCGCGAGGCGCTGGCAGCCAATGCGCTGGCGCAGGTCTACGCCGACTGCGTGGCCGCACTGCTGGGCGAGGCACAGGTCGACGCGGCCGCAGTGGCCGCGATCGGCGCCCACGGCCAGACCATCCGCCACCGGCCGGGCCTGTATGACGGCATCGGCTACACCCGCCAGAGCCAGCATCCGGCGCGTCTGGCCGAGCTGGCCGGCATCGACGTGGTGGCGGACTTCCGCAGCCGCGACCTCGCCGCCGGCGGCCAGGGCGCGCCGCTGGTGCCGGCGCTGCACCATGCGCTGTTCGGCAGCGACGCCGAAACCCGCGTTGCCTGCAATATCGGGGGCATCTCCAATATCAGCATCCTGCCCGCGGCGGGCGGCGCCGTCAGCGGCTTCGACTGCGGCCCGGGCAATGCGCTGCTCGACTACTGGATCGGCCGCCACCGCGGGCTTCCCTTTGACAGCAACGGCGACTGGGCCGCGAGCGGGCGTGTCGACGCCGCACTGCTGGCGCAGTGCCTGGATGAGCCCTACTTCAGCGCAGCGCCGCCCAAGAGCACCGGGCGCGACCTGTTCCATCCGGGCTGGCTCGAAGCCCGTCTCGCCTCGTTCCAGCACCTCGCACCTGCCGATGTGCAGGCGACGCTGGCCGCGCTGACGGCCGAGGCCATCGGGCGCGACGTGCGCACCCACGCGCCCGATGCGCGCCGCCTGATTGTCTGCGGCGGCGGCGCCCGCAATGCGTTCGTGATGGCACGGCTGGTGCAGGCATTGCCCGGCGTGGCCATCGAGACCTCGGAAGACTACGGCGTGCCGGTGTCGCAGGTCGAAGCCATCGCCTTTGCCTGGCTGGCACGCCAGTGCCTGCTGCGCCAGCCCGGCAACGTGCCCACCGTGACCGGCGCCGCCGGGCCGCGCGTGCTGGGCGCAATCTATCCGCGCTAAGCGCTAGGGCAGGCGCATCGCGCCGCCCGCTTCCACCCAATCCATGAACGCCTGCGCCAGCGGCGAGGCCCGCATGGCCGGCGAGCGCGCCAGCACCACGCGCTGCGGCGTCACCGGCTCGCGCAGCGGCAGGCAGGCGATCGGCACGCCGTCGTAGCTATGGTCGCCGGCCGGGCGCGTGCACGACAGCGCCACGCCATAGCCGTGCGCCACCAGTCCGCGCTGCATCTCGAAGGTCTGCGTGTACTGGTGCAACACCGGGTGCAGGCCATGCGCCCAGAACAGCGACAGGAAGTACTCGCGCGTCTGCGGGATGTCCTCGAGGATCAGCCGTTCGCCTGCCAGGTCGGCCAGGCTCACATCGGTGCCGCTTGCCAGCGGATGGCCGGCGGGCAGCAGCGCATAGGGTGCCAGTTCCGCCAGCGTGCGGCGCTCGGTGCGGGCATCGAGCCCCAGTTCATAGGTCAGCGCCAGTTCGGCCTTGCCCGCCTGCAGCGTGCGGTGGACGGTCGCCAGGTCGGCCTCGAACAAGGTCACCGAGATGCCCGGATGGTGCCGGCGCAGCCCCGCCAGCAGACGTGGCACAAAATACGGCCCGAGATCCTGGAAGCAGGTCAGCGAGAGCTGGCCGGTCAACCCCCGGCCGGTGGCGTCGTCCACGGTGAGGCCGGCCGCCAGCGCGAGGATGTCTCGTGCCCGCCCCAGCAGGCGCTGCCCGGCGGGCGTCAGGGACAACCCACGGCTGACCTGGCGACTGAAGAGAGGCTCGCCCAGGGTGTCTTCCAGCTGCGCGATCGCGGTGGAGACAGACGGCTGCGACACATGGCGCGCCCGAGCCGCCGCGCTGATGCTGCCGTGCTCGGCTGCGGCGACAAAGTATTCGAGCTGGCGGAAAGAGAAGGGGATCATGATTTCCTATATCGCAACATAGGAAATATATGCTTTTCCTATCCCCAACGCATGGCGATACTGGGCACATCGCCCCCACACAACATCGCCATGAACATCACCCAGGAACAGATCGACACCTACCAGCGCGACGGCGTGCTGGTACTGCGCGGCGCCTTCACCGACTGGGTCGAACGGCTGCGCGACGGCTTTGCGCAGAACCTGGCCGAGCCCGGCCCCTTTGCCATCGAGAACGTACGGCCCGGCGAAAGCGGGCGCTTCTTCGAGGACTACTGCAACTGGCAGCGCATTACGCCGTTCGATGACTTTATCCGCCAGTCGCCGGCGGCTGCCATTGCCGGGCGCATCATGCAGTCGCAGGCGGTGCAGGTGTTCCACGAACACATCCTGGTCAAGGAGCCCGGCACGGCCAAGCCCACGCCGTGGCACCAGGACCTGCCCTACTACTGTGTCGACGGCACCCAGACCGCGAGCTACTGGATCCCGCTGGATCCGGTGACGCAGGCCAATACCCTGCGCGTGGTGGCCGGCTCGCACCGCTGGCCGCGGCTGGTGCGGCCCAAGCGCTGGGCCAGCAACGAGAACTTCTATGGAGGTGACGACGCCTTCATGGAGATGCCGGACGTGGAAGACGGTAGCTACACCCTGCTCACACCGGAACTGGAGCCGGGCGATGCCGTGGTGTTCGACTTCCGTACCGTGCACGGCGCTGCCGGCAATACCGGCAGCGGGCGCCGGCGCGCGTTCTCGGCGCGTTTCCTGGGCGACGACGTGCGCTTCATGCAGCGGCCCGGGCGCCCCTCGCCGCCCTTCCCCGGCATCGATCAGCAGACCGGCGAGCGCATGCGCGAAGATTGGTTTCCCGTGGTCTGGCGCGCCGCCCGGTAAGTCATCGCGGAAAAGAAAAAACGCACCCGAAGGTGCGTTTTTTTGGGACCGGTGTCGGTCAGACCGAGAACGACGAGCCGCAACCGCAGGTGGTCGAGGCATTCGGGTTCTTGATTACGAACTGCGCGCCGTTGATGTCTTCCTTGTAATCGATCTCGGCGCCGACCAGGTACTGGTAGCTCATCGAGTCGATCAGCAGCGTGACGCCGTTCTTGACCATGGTGGTGTCGTCTTCGTTGACTTCCTCATCGAAGGTGAAGCCATACTGGAAGCCGGAGCAGCCGCCGCCCTGCACGAACACGCGCAGTTTCAGCTCGGCATTGCCCTCTTCCTCGATCAACTGCTTGACCTTGTCGGCGGCGCTGTCGGTAAAGACGAACGGTGCCGGCACGTCCTCGGTAACGGGTGCCTCTGCGACTGCGTTCATGGGGTGTTCTCCTGTTTATATACGCCTGTATTCTAAGCGCTACTGGAAGATCGTGCCGAAACCCTGTGTTTTCAAGGGGGTTCCCGGCATGGCGGGTGCCGCTCAGGCGGCTTTTTCAGTGGGATGCGCGTCGCCAGCGGGCACTGCGCGGTCCGTGGCGGCAGCCTCGTCCGCCGCTTCCGTCACTTCGGCCGCCGGCGCCGCCTCGAGCAGGTTCGGCAGCGCCTTGATCTCGCCTTGCACCAGCGGCATCAGGCGGCCTTCGACCAGCGCGCCCTGGTGCATTTCCAGCGCCGCATAGCGCACGTCGCCCAGCACGCGGGCATGCGGCTGCAGTTCGAGCAGGTCGGTGGCCTGCACCGGACCCTTGACAGTGCCGTTGAGCACCAGGTGGCCGACGCTGATCTCGCCCTCGACCATGCCTTTTTCGCTGACCACCAGCATGCTCGGCTTGCCCGGCGCCGCGGTGACGTTGCCGCGCACGCGGCCGTCCAGGCGCAGGCCGCCGGCAAAGACCAGGTCGCCGTCGATAGCGGTGTCTTCGCCGATCAGCGTATCGATCGAAAGGCCCTTCTTTTTCGAAAACAGCATCACTCTCACTCCTCTCTCGTTCGTGCCGAACCCTCCGGCCGTGGCGCATTCGCGCCGGCAAGCAGCACTTGCCGATGGCGACAGGGCGTGATTGTAGCCGCGCGCAGCCCATACCCCACAAAAGTATGGCTGCCCAATCGCTTTTTCGGCAGGCCAGAGTATTTCCGTACCCTGCAGGCGAAAAAAAACCGCACGGCCAGCGTGCGGTTTTTTTGGTCTCGCAAGATCCGGCAGTACCGGACCTGCGAAAACGCATCAGCGCTTCGAGAACTGCTTGCGACGACGCGCCTTGTGGAAGCCGACCTTCTTACGCTCGACTTCACGTGCATCGCGCGTGACGTAGCCAGCCTTCGACAGGGCCGACTTCAGGGTCGCATCGTAGTCGATCAGGGCGCGGGTGATGCCGTGGCGCACTGCGCCGGCCTGGCCGGTTTCGCCACCGCCGGTCACGTTGACCTTGATGTCGAACGTTTCAGCGTGAGCGGTCAGTTCCAGGGGCTGGCGCACGATCATCAGCGAGGTTTCGCGAGCGAAATACTCTTTGATGGGCTTGCCGTTGACGATGATATCGCCCTTGCCCGACTTGATGAAGACACGAGCCACAGCGCTCTTGCGGCGGCCAGTACCGTAATTCCAGTTACCGATCATGGATTGGCCTCCTTAGATTTCCAGCGCCTTGGGCTGCTGCGCTTCATGCGGATGCTCGGCTTCGGCGTAAACCTTCAGCTTCTTGATCATCGCGTAGCCCAGCGGACCCTTCGGCAGCATGCCCTTGACAGCCTTTTCCAGGGCACGGCCCGGGAAACGCTGCTGCATCTTGCCGAACGTCGTTTCGTAGATACCGCCCGGGTAGCCCGAATGGCGATAGTACTTCTTGTCCGTTTCCTTGGTACCCGTGACACGCAGCTTTGCTGCATTGACGATGATGATGTAATCACCCGTGTCGACGTGCGGAGTGAATTCCGGCTTGTGCTTGCCGCGCAGACGGCGTGCCACTTCGCTGGCGACACGGCCGAGGACTTTGTCCGTCGCGTCAATCACGTACCAGTCGCGCTTTACCTCATGAGGCTTGGCGGAAAAGGTCTTCATGATTTTTCCTGACTATTAGTTCGTACCCGAAATCCGACTCGCGAAGGCTTGTACTCGCCCCTGCAAGTCTTGTGGCTGGCCCGTGAAGGCTGGCCTGGTCCTGCTCTTTCTTCCGCGGGTATGACGGAAAGCCTTCCATTATACTGGTGGCTACCGGAACCGCACAAGCAAAGACTGATCTTTTCGTCAAGGTCGCCGCCATGGCGGGGCCAAGCCAGGGCAGCCTCGCGCACTGCCAGGGCAGCCTCGCGCACTTTGTCATGCACGGTGCACCAGGGAGCAGGGGCGAAAAAAAACCCAAGCTGTTGAGCTTGGGTTTGAATCCACCAAAGGAGGAGGGTGGAGGAGACACTGGGAGATCGACGGAGGGACTGGCGGGCGGTGCGGCGAGCTTGCCCTGGGGCTTCGCTTTCGCACTCTGGCGCGCTGTCGGTGCCGTCGTTCAATGATTCAAATTATACATGGGGTTTTCCCCAGTGCAAGGGAAATTTGCACTGCGAAATGCCATTTCGTATTACGGAAAGAAAGACGTGACGCGCCAGAGAGGTAATTTCAATTCGAAATCAATGACTTATGCAACATCCAGCTATGTCATTGAACTGTCATACTAGAGGAAACCCTCAGATTTCATACGGGTATGGGCGTCAGAAGCCCAAGCTTGACGATGCCATATACTGAGAATTGCAAGATTCGAGATCATGCGTTTGTGATCGGGAACACACAATATAAACGACAGGAACGAACAAAATGGAATGCAAAGTGACATGGATGGGCGCGGACGGCATGAGCTTCGTGGCCCAGACCGGCAGCGGCCATATCGTGGCGATGGACGGCGCGCCTGAGGGCGGCGGCCACAACCTGGCACCGCGGCCGATGGAGATGGTGCTGCTCGGCACGGGCGGCTGCACCGCCTATGACGTGGTGCTGATCCTCAAGCGCGGCCGCCAGGACGTTTCCGGCTGCAGCGTCCAGCTGCAGGCCGAGCGCGCCGGCGAGGACCCCAAGGTCTTCACCCGCATCAACTTCCATTTTGTGGTGACCGGCAAGAATCTCAACCCCGCCACGGTCGAGCGTGCCATCAAGCTGTCGCACGAAAAGTACTGCTCGGCGTCGATCATGCTGGCCAAGACGGCCGAGATCACGCACACGCTGGAAATCGTCGAAGCCTGAAGGGAAGATGCAGACCCGGTACACCGTGGTGGCGCCGGGTCATGCCATAAGAAGAAGCAAAGCAGGCCGATAAGCCGGATTCTGTGCGCCCCGCCCGCCTTGCGGCAAACGGTGCGTGACAACCATTCCTCTAGGCCGGCTGTTACCAGCCGGCTCCAGCTCCCTACCCGCAGGCTCAGCGGGCCGCTTCATCGCCTGCCTATTTGGGATTGCTCCAGGTGGAGGTTACCGCGTTTCACCCTTCCCGCCGGGCGAACCCGGCGGCAAGACTCGTCTCTGTGGCCCTATTCCGCACGTTGCCGTGGATGGCTGTTAGCCAACACCCTGCCCTGTGGAGTCCGGACTTTCCTCCCCCTGCACCTTGCGGTGCAGGCAGCGGTTGCCTGGCCTGCTTTGCGGCCCGCAGTCTAACACCGATTGGCGGCGCCTTCAGCCGGCGCGCCGTCCCGGGCGGAACACCGCGGTATCGGCGTAGAAGCCAGGTTCGGCATTATCGTCGCACCAGCCCGGGATGCCCAGCACCGGCAGCGGCGCAAAACTGCGCCCGCCGCGCAGCGCGCCAGCCTGGGCCGCAGCGGCAAGGGATTGCGCCAGCATGGCGTCCAGCGATGGGCCTGCCGCCTGCTGCGGCGCCAGTGGCAGCACCCACGCATGCGCAGTGACCGACTTGTACGGCTGCACCAGCTTTTCGAGCAGCGCGTGGCCGAACGGCACCACCGTGCAGGCCCTGCCCCACGCCGGCCTGGATTCGACCAACAGCCGCTGCCACGCAAACCCCTTGAGCGCATCCACCAAGCCCTGATCGGCGCTGACAAACAGCACCGCATTCTCGTCGAACAGGGTCGCCGCATCGCGCACGCCGCCGCGCGTGGTCTGCACGCCTTCGCGCGCGATGACCTCGGCCTGGATCTGGTTGAGCACGCGCTTGCCCCGCGGGAAATGCAGCCAGGTCAGCGCGTTGAAGAAATCGTGGAGATTGTCGCGGGTCGGGATCTCGCCCGTGGCATGGATATGCGCCTCATAGGCGCTGCCTTCGGGCAAGGCATGCTGGGCGATAAAACGCAGCGGCAGGCCGCGGGCGTTGCGCAGGCGAAGTTGCGCTGCATACGCGTTTAGCAGCGCGCGCAAATCGGCGCCGCCCTGCACCGCCGCAGCGAGCGCGGCACCCCGCGCCGCAAACGGCTGGAACCACGGCCGGGACCAGTCGATCCCGGCCAGCGCGGCGACGAAAGGCTCGTCGGCCGCGGGCACCTGCATGGCCAAGGCCCCAGCAGGGTTTAGCGGGCCTTCCAGCGCAGCGTCTCGCCGCCGCGCAGCGGCACCAGCGTGGTGTCGCCATAGGGCAGCTCGGCCGGCAGTTCCCAGTCCTCTCGCTCCAGCGTCAGGGTACCGGTGTTACGCGGCAGGCCGTAGAAGGCCGGACCGTTGAAGCTGGCAAAGGCTTCCAGCTTGTCCAGCGCGCCGGCGGCGTCGAAGGCCTCGGCATACAGCTCCATCGCATGCAGCGCGGTATAGCAGCCGGCGCAGCCGCAGGCGTGTTCCTTCAGCCCGCGCGCGTGCGGCGCGCTGTCGGTGCCCAGGAAGAAGCGCGGGCTGCCCGAGACCGCGGCCGCCACCAGGGCCTCGCGATGGGTCTCGCGCTTGAGCACCGGCAGGCAGTAGTAGTGCGGGCGGATACCGCCGGTGAAGATGGCGTTGCGGTTGTAGAGCAGGTGGTGCGCGGTGATGGTGGCGCCCACCGGGCCGCTGGCGTCGCGCACGTATTCGGCCGCGTCCTTGGTGGTGATGTGCTCGAACACCACCTTCAGCTCGGGCATGTCGCGGCGCAGCGGCGTCATCACGCGGTCGATAAAGACGGCTTCGCGATCGAAGATGTCGATGCTGGGGTCGGTCACCTCGCCGTGCACCAGCAGCGGCAGGCCCGCGCGCTGCATCGCTTCCAGCGCCGGGTAGCAGCGGCGGATATCGGTCACGCCGGCGTCGCTGTTGGTGGTGGCGCCGGCCGGGTACAGCTTGACGCCGTGCACGAAGCCGCTGGCCTTGGCCGCGGCGATTTCTTCGGCCGTGGTGTTGTCGGTCAGGTACAGCGTCATCAGCGGCTCGAACTGCAGGCCGGCCGGCAGCGCCGCCAGGATGCGGGCACGGTAGGCCTGCGCCTGCGCCACCGTGGTCACGGGCGGCTTCAGGTTGGGCATGATGATGGCGCGTGCGAACTGGCGCGCGGTGTCGGGCAGCACGGCGGCCAGGGCCGCGCCGTCGCGCAGGTGCAGGTGCCAGTCGTCCGGGCGGGTGATGGTGAGCTTCTGGGTCATGGCTAGCTTGGGCCTGCCGCGGCGGCGGCTGGCGTTCGTCGAAATCAGAGAATCAGGATGGCGCGGTAGTCGTTCACATTGGTGCGCGTCGGGCCGGTGACCACCAGGTCGCCGATGGCATCGAACAGGCCCCAGGCGTCGTGCGCGTCCAGCTGGCGCAGTCCCGGCAGGCCGGCGGCCGCGGCACGCGCCAGCGTGGTCGGATCGGCCAGCGCACCGGCATTGTCCTCCGAACCGTCGATGCCGTCGGTGTCGGCCGCGATCGCGTGCACGCCAGGCATGCCGTCAAGCTCGACCGCCAGCGACAGCAGGAATTCGGAGCAACGCCCGCCCCGTGCCTTTGCGGCGCCACCGCCGGCAGGCAAAGTGACCGTGCACTCACCTCCGGAAATCAGCACCACGGGCGCGGCGAACGGCGCATTGTACGCGCGAATCTCGCGCACCAGCGCAGCGTAGACGCGGGCCACTTCGCGCGCTTCGCCGGTCACGGTATCGCCCAGCACCACCGGCGTGATGCCGCGTTCGCGGAACAGCGCCGCAGCCGCCTGCAGGCTGCCATGGGCGGTGGCGATCATGCGGTTGTCGACCTGGGCGAACAGCGCGTCGCCCGGCTTGGGCGTCTCCGACACCTCGCCGCGGGCGCCGCGCTCCAGGTGGGCCTGCACGCTGGCCGGCACCTGCGCGCCCCAGCGGCGCAGGATCTCCAGCGCATCGGCAAAGGTGCTCGGGTCGGCCACGGTCGGGCCCGAGGCGATCGCGCTGGGATCGTCGCCGGCCACGTCCGAGACGATCAGCGTGGTCACCGGCGCACGGCTTGCCTGCGCCAGCCGCCCGCCCTGGATGCGCGAGACATGCTTGCGCACGATATTCATCTCGGTGATCGGCGCGCCACAGCGCAGCAGTTCCCGGGTGGTGGCCTTAAGGTCAGCCATGGGGATGCCTTCGGCCGGCAGCGACAGCAGGCTGGAGCCGCCGCCCGACACCAGCACCAGCAGCCGGTCCTGCGGCGTCAGCGACTGCACGCTGGCCAGGATATCGGCGGCGGCCTGCTCGCCGGCCTCGTCGGGCACGGGGTGGCCGGCCTCGATAACGCGGATATGGTCGGTCGGCAGCCCGTGGGCGTAGCGCGTGACCACCAGCCCTTCCAGCGTGGCCTTGCCCGCATAGGCACGCTCGACCGCCGCGGCCATCGACGCCGCGGCCTTGCCCGCGCCCACCACCAGCGTGCGGCCGCCCGCGTGCGGGGGCGGCAGGTGCTGCGCTACGATCTGCAGCGGATCGGCGGCCGCCACGGCGGCGTGGAAGCTGTCCAGCAGGAGTACGCGCGGCTCGCCCGCGCCCGCCGTGCTCACAGCGCCTCCGCGATAGCCTGGCCCAGGTCGGCCGTGCCGGCCTTGCCGCCGATGTCGCGCGTCAGCGGCGCGTGTTCGGGGCCCGCGGCCAGCACCTTCTCGATCGCACCCAGCACGGCAGCGCCGGCGGCTTCATGGCCCAGGTGCTCCAGCATCATGGCGCCGCACCAGATCTGGCCGATCGGGTTGGCCACGCCGCGCCCGGCAATATCCGGGGCCGAACCGTGCACCGGCTCGAACAGGCTGGGGAAGGTGCGGTCCGGGTTGATATTGCCCGACGGCGCGATGCCGATGGTGCCAGTGCAGGCCGGCCCCAGGTCGGACAGGATGTCGCCGAACAGGTTGCTGGCCACCACCACGTCGAACCAGTCCGGATGCTGGACGAAATGCGCGGTCAGGATGTCGATGTGGTACTTATCGACCTTGATGCCGGGGTAGCTGGCCGCCATCGCCTCGACGCGCTCGTCCCAGTACGGCATGGTGATCGAGATGCCATTGGACTTGGTCGCCGATGTCAGGTGCTTCCTGGGCCGCTTCTGCGCCAGCTCGAAGGCAAACTTCAGAATGCGGTCGACGCCGGTGCGGCTCATCACGGTTTCCTGCACCACGATCTCGCGCTCGGTGCCCGGAAACATGCGCCCGCCGATGCTGGAGTATTCACCCTCGGTGTTCTCGCGCACCACATAAAAATCGATATCGCCAGGCTTGCGGCCGGCCAGCGGGCTCCTGATGCCGGGCATCAGCCGCACCGGGCGCAGGTTCACGTACTGGTCGAACGAGCGCCGGAACTGCAGCAGCGAGCCCCACAGCGAGACGTGGTCAGGCACGGCATCAGGCCAGCCCACCGCGCCGAAGTAGATGGCGTCGTACTTGACCAGCGTGTCGAACCAGTCGTCCGGCAGCATCTTGCCGTGGCGGGCGTAGTAGTCGCAGCTGGAAAAGTCGAAGTGGTCCCACTGGAAGTCGATGCCGAAGCGCCGCGCCGCGGCGTCCATCACGCGGATGCCCTCGGGCATGACTTCCGTGCCGATTCCGTCTCCGGGAATCACGGCGATCTTGTATTGGCGCATGGTTATTGGGGAGATACGTGCAGGATGGCCGGTCGCCGCGCGCGGCCCGGCCGACGCTGCTTGGCAGCGGCCCGGGTGCGCGGGATAATGTCTGCATTCTATTGCAAAGCGGCAGCCCGCTGCCGACCGGTGCCCCGATATGTGCCAGCTGCTAGGCATGAACTGCGCCACGCCGACCGACGTGACGTTCTCCTTCACCGGCTTTGCCGCGCGCGGTGGCCTGACCGACCATCACGCCGACGGCTTCGGTGTCGCCTTCTTCGAGGACAAGGCCTGCCGCCTGTTTATCGACAACCAGTCCGCCGGCACCTCGCCGGTGGCAGACCTGATCAAGCGCTACCCGATCAAGTCCAAGAACGTCATCTCGCATATCCGCAAGGCCACGCAAGGCACCGTGCTGCTGGAGAACTGCCACCCCTTCATGCGCGAACTGTGGGGCCGCCACTGGATCTTTGCCCATAACGGCGACCTGAAGGGCTTCACCCCGTTCCTGTCCGGCGTCTACCAGCCGGTGGGCGACACCGACAGCGAACTGGCCTTCTGCACGCTAATGCAGGGCCTGCGCAAGCGCTTCCCGGGTTCGCAGCCGCCGCTGAACGAGTTGTGCCATGCGCTGGCCGACATCACCCGCGAGATCACGCTGCACGGCGTGTTCAACTACCTGCTGTGCAACGGCCAGGCCCAGTTCGCGCATTGCTCCACGCACCTGTACTACATCGTGCGGCAGTGGCCGTTCTCGACCGCGCACCTGATCGATGCCGACCTGTCGATCGACTTCGCCCAGGTCACCACGCCGGACGACCGCGTGGCGGTGATCGCCACCCAGCCGCTGACCGACAACGAGACCTGGACCCGCTTCGCCCCGGGCGAGCTGATCATGTTCGAGGACGGGCGCCCGACCATGACGCTGACGGTGCCGATCCCGCCGGAAGTGCAGGCGAAGAACGCGGCCAACACGACCTGCACCTGAGACATCAGAACGAAAAAAAAGGGACGCCGAGGCGTCCCTTCTTGCTTGCCCTGCCAGGCCGATCAGTGATGCAAAATCTTCGACAGGAACTGGCGCGCGCGCTCGGAGCGGTGTTCGATATTGCCGAAGAACTCCTCCTTCTCGCAGTCCTCGACGATCTTGCCCTGGTCCATGAAGATCACGCGGTTGGCCACCTTGCGCGCGAAGCCCATTTCGTGGGTCACGCACATCATGGTCATGCCTTCCTGGGCCAGCTGCACCATCACGTCCAGCACTTCGTTGACCATCTCCGGGTCCAGCGCCGAAGTCGGTTCGTCGAACAGCATGCAGATCGGATCCATCGACAGCGCGCGCGCAATCGCCACGCGCTGCTGCTGGCCGCCCGACAGCTGACCGGGGTACTTCTCCGCCTGGCTCTTCAGGCCCACGCGGTCCAGGTACTTCAGGCCCTTGGCCAGCGCCTCTTCCTTTGAGCGGCCGAGCACCTTCATCTGCGCGATGGTCAGGTTCTCGGTGATCGACAGGTGCGGGAACAGCTCGAAGTTCTGGAACACCATGCCCACGCGCGAACGCAGCTTGGGCAGGTTGGTCTTGGGATTGCCCACCGAGGTGCCGTCGACCAGGATATCGCCCTTCTGGAACGGCTCAAGCGCATTGACGGTCTTGATCAGCGTGGACTTGCCCGACCCGGACGGGCCGCACACCACCACCACTTCACCCTTGGCGACCTTGGTGGTGCAGTCGGTCAGCACCTGGAAGGCACCGTACCACTTGGAGACATTGTTGATTTCGATCATACAGCCACCTTTTTCTGGTAACGCTTGACCAGCAGCGAAGCGGAGAAGCAGATAACGAAGTACACCAGGCCGGCGAACAGCAGCATCTCGACGATGCGGCCGTCACGTTCGCCGACGCCATAGGCCTGGCCAAAGAAGTCGGCCAGCGCGCTGACGTAGACCAGCGACGTATCCTGGAACAGGATGATCCCTTGCGTCAGGAGCAGCGGCACCATGTTGCGGAACGCCTGCGGCAGGATCACCAGCCGCATCGACTGGCCATAGGTCATGCCCATCGCCTGCGCCGCGAACATCTGCCCGCGCGACACGCTCTGGATGCCCGCGCGGATGATTTCCGAGTAGTACGCGGCCTCGAACAGCGCAAAGGCCACCAGCGCGGACGTCATGCGCAGGTCGGTCGCCGGCGACAGGTTGAACAGGTTCTGCAGCACCTGCGGGATGATCAGGAAGAACCACAGCAGCACCATCACCAGCGGGATGGAACGGAAGATGGTCACATACCCCTGCGCAAACCAGTTCAGCAGCTTGAACGACGACAGCCGCATCATCGCCAGGATGGTGCCCCAGACAATGCCCACCACCACCGCGGTGACGGTGATCTTGAGAGAGACCATCATGCCCTCACCCAGGACATGAAGCGTGGCAGGGGTGATGGAGGTGAAATCGAAGGAATAAGCCATGGCGCCCCCTTACTTGCCGCCGATGAAGCCGGGCACGCGCGTGCGGGCTTCCACCCAGCGCATGATCAGCATCACCGTCACGTTGATCAGCGCGTACATCAGCGTGACCGCGATGAACGATTCATACGGGCGCGCGGTGTAGTCCACCAGTTGCCGGCCCTGCGCCGCCAGTTCCAGCAGGCCGATGGTCGACGCCACCGCCGAGTTCTTGAAGATGTTCAGGAACTCGGAAGTCAGCGGCGGCACGATCACGCGGAACGCCATCGGCAGCAGCACGTGGCGGTACGTCTGCGGCAGCGTGAAGCCCATCGCCAGGCCGGCGTTCATCTGCCCGCGCGCCAGCGAGTTGATGCCCGAGCGCACCTGCTCGCAGACCCGCGCGGCGGTGAAGGTGCCCAGGCACAGCATGGCGGCCAGGAACTGCTGCGCGAACGGGTTCATCTGCTTGATCGCCTCGCCGCCGGGCAGCAGCTCGGGCGCGACGAAATACCAGATGAACAGCTGCACCAGCAGCGGGATGTTGCGGAAGATTTCCACATAGGTGGCGGCGATGCCCGCCAGCCACTTGTTGGGCACGGTGCGCAGCACGCCGAGCACCGAGCCGATGACCAGGGCGATGACCCAGGACGAGAGCCCCAGCGCGAGCGTCACCTTCAGGCCCGAGATCATCCAGTCCAGGTAGGTCTCGTTCTGGGCGGCCTGTTCGAGGAAGACTCCCCAATGCCAGTTGTAGTTCATGTTGCGTCCTCAAAAAGAAACGGAAGGACATGCCTTCCGTTTCACACTGCTGTCAACGGCAGGTCAGTCCAGCGCCTTGTCGTTCGGCGCCTTGATCAGCGCCTTCATGTCTTCAGACAGCGGGAAGTCCAGGTTGAGGCCCTTCGGCGGCACCGGTTGCATGAACCACTTGGTGTACAGGGTGTTGACCGAACCGTCCTTCATCATGCCGGTGATCACGGTATCGGACAGCTTCTTGAACTGCGGATCGTCCTTGCGGATCATGCAGCCATAGGACTCGCGCGATTGCGGCTTGCCCACCACGATCCAGTCGGCCGGGTTCTTCGCCTTGGCACGCTCGCCGTACAGCAGCGCGTCGTCCATCATGAACGCGACCGCGCGGCCCGATTCCAGCGTCAGGAACGACTGGCCGTGGTCCTTGGTGCTGATGATGTTCATGCCCAGCTTCTGGTCATCGTTCATCTTGCGCAGCAGGCGCTCCGACGTGGTGCCGGCGGTGGTGACGATGTTCTTGCCCTTCAGGTCGGCCCAGTCCTTGATGCCGGCATCCTTCTTCACCATGATGCGCGTGCCGATGATGAAGATGGAGTTGGTGAACGCAACCTGCTTCTGGCGTTCCAGGTTGTTGGTGGTGGAGCCGCACTCGATGTCGATGGTGCCGTTCTGCAGCAGCGTGATGCGGTTCTGCGAGGTGATCGGGATTTCCTTGACCTGCAGGTTCGGCAGCTTCAGCTGGTCCTTGATGGCTTCCACGATCTTCATGTTGATATCGTAGGAATAGCCGACTTGCCGCACGCCGCCCAGGTTGTAGTTGAACGGAATCGACGACTCGCGCACGCCCAGCGTGATGACGCCGGTGTCCTTGATCTTCTTCAGCGTGCCCGTCAGTTGTTCAGCTGCCTGTGCCGTCCCGCACATCACGCCCGCGGCAATCATCAGGGCAGCCAACTTGGCAAAATTCATAACATCTCCTTGACCATGAAGAGAAAGCGGGATTCTAGAGACAAAACCCCCACTGATGAAACAGTATTGCGCAGCATCCGCCGCAATACAACTGGGTTTTCTCCTAGAAGCCCACTTCAGGGCAATCACTGCGCACGGCATCCGGATACGACAACGCGGTCTCCGGCGCTAGCCGGAGACCGCGTCTGGCGGTCATGACCAGGGGCGCCGGGACGATTGCTGCGTTGCACCATGGCAGTGCCTCGTCCCGGCTTTCCTGTGCCCTGCCGATCAGGGATACAGGCCGCGCATCTCGCGCGCCTGCAGGATCCGCGTACAGGCCACGATAAACGCCGCCGTGCGCAGGGTCACCTTGTTGTCCTGTGCCACTTGCCAGATTGCCCGGAAGGCTTCTCGCATGATCCGTACCAGGCGCTGGTTGATCTCTTCCTCGGTCCAGAAGAAGCTCGAGAAATCCTGCACCCATTCGAAGTAGGACACGGTCACGCCGCCAGCGTTGGCGATCACGTCCGGGGCCACCAGGATATTGCGCTCGCGCAGGATGTCGTCCGCTTCCGGGGTGGTCGGGCCGTTGGCGCCCTCGATCACCAGGCGGGCCTTTATCTGCGGCGCGTTCTCGGCCGTGATCTGGCCTTCCAGCGCGGCCGGGATCAGGATGTCGCAGTCGACTTCCCAGAACTGCGCGGTACGCAGGACTTCGCCGCGGAAGCCTTCGATGGTGCCGCTGTGCGAGGCGTATTCCATCATCGCCGGCACGTCCAGGCCGGCCGGGTCGAACAGCGTGGTGCGGTGGTCCTGCACCGCCACCACCTTGGCGCCGGCCTCATGGAACAGCTTGGCGGCCACGGCACCCACGTTGCCGAAGCCCTGCACAGCCACGCGCGCGCCCTTGATTTCCAGGCCGATATTGCGCGCGGCTTCGGAGCCGACCACGAACACGCCGCGGCCGGTGGCTTCGTGACGGCCGAGCGAGCCGCCCAGCGAGATCGGCTTGCCGGTCACCACGCCGGTGGCCGTGCTGCCGGAGTTCATCGAGTACGTGTCCATCATCCAGGCCATGACCTGGGCGTTGGTGTTCACGTCCGGCGCCGGAATATCCTTGCTCGGCCCGATGATGATGTTGATTTCGCTGGTGTAGCGGCGCGTCAGGCGTTCCAGTTCGGCGTGCGAGAGCGTGCGCGGATCGACGCGGATGCCGCCCTTGGCACCGCCGTAGGGCACGTTGACCGCGGCATTCTTCACCGACATCCAGGCCGACAGCGCCATCACCTCGGACAGGGTCACGTCCTGGTGGAAGCGCACGCCGCCCTTGCCCGGGCCGCGCGACAGGTTGTGCTGCACGCGATAGCCCTCGAAATGGGCAATGGTGCCGTTATCCAGTTCGATGGGAACGTCGACGATCATCGCGCGCTTGGGGCGCTTGAGGGTTTCGACCCAGCGTGCCAGCGAGCCCAGGTAAGGCGTGACACGGTCGACCTGCTGCAGGTAGATGCCCCAGGGGCCGAGATTGTCGGCATTGAGGTAAGACGGGAGTGCGTGCTTTTGGCCAGCAATATTGGTCGGTGCTGCGGAAGACATCGGTTGGTTCCGGTGTGAAGAATGCCCGCAAGCTTAGGGGTGGCGCCCCGCCCGAATCCAATGCCGTTTGCTCATCCGGTCATGCAAAACCTGCATAACCTTGTCATCTGGCGGAAACCGGGGCACCGGCCGGCTGGGCGGACTGGGCCGCTGACAAGGTCGACCACACCTGATCGACCAGCTGGCGCTTGCGCCGTGCCCCGGCGCGGCGTTCGTTGCCGTTCTCGCCCGGGCGCTCGCGGTACAGCCGGATTTCCATGTCGATCGACAGCGGCAGCCCGCGCGCCGACTCGGCCCGCACCAGCCGGCCCGCGGCCACGTCCTCGCGCACCGCGCTTTCGGGCAGGAAGGCCATGCCGTGGCCGGCCAGCGCCATCACCTTGAGCGCCTCGGCCATGTCGGTCTCGTAGCATTTGTCGAGCTTGAGCGCCTCGGAGGTGTCGGCCAGCAGCAGGTCGACCATGCGGCCGAGGAAGGCGTTGGGCGTGTAGCTGAGGAAGGGCACCGGCTTCTTGTCAGTGCCGGGCAGCCGGAACTGCGGCTTGCCGGCGGCGTCCGGCACGCTGTAGGGCGACAGCCGCTCGGTACCAAGCACCAGCATGTCGTACCGGGCTGGATCCAGCTGGATCGCTTGGCGCGCATGGTGGTAGACCATCACCAGGTCGCAGCCGCCCTCCACCAGCATCAGCACCGCGTCGTGGACGTTGAGCGCGCGCAGCCGGCACGGCAGCGTGCCGATCCTGCGCTCCAGCGCCTTGAGCCATTCCGGGAAGAAGGTCAGCGACAGCGTATGCGGCACCGCGAACTCCAGCACCTGGGCGTTGGCCGAGCGCTGGCCGCGCATCAGCGCGCGGGTCTCGCTGACCTGCGCCAGCATGGCCAGCGCCTGCTCGTAGAACACCTTGCCGGCCGGGGTCAGGCTGGTGGGGTAGCTCGAGCGGTCGATCAGCTCGGTGCCGACCCACGCCTCCAGCGACTGGATGCGGCGCGAGAACGCGGGCTGCGTGACGTGGCGCAGTTCGGCCGAGCGCGAGAAGCTGTGCGTCTCGGCCAAGCTGACGAAGTCTTCAAGCCATTTGATTTCCATGACGCGGATTATCCACCCGCGCCGGGCTGTCCGTCACCTACGTGTCACCTGCCCGGCAGCAAGCCGTCAGCCGCGATGTGCCCAGCCCGTCATGCGCTTCTCGACCACCGCAAACAGCTCGTACATCGCCATCGCCATCACCGCGATTACCACCAGCCCGGCAAAGGCCAGCGGCATCTTCATGGCCGAGCCGGCCGACACCAGCAGGTAGCCGATGCCTTCGTTGGCGGCGTTCATCTCCGACACCGTGGTGCCGACAAAGGCCAGCGTGATCGCCACCTTCAGCGAGGCGAAGAAATACGGCATCGCGCGCGGCAGCCCGACCTTGAACAGCACGTCGCGCCGTTTGGCGCCCAGCACGCGCAGCACGTCTTCCAGCTCCGGCTCCAGCGTGGCCAGCCCGGTGGCGATATTGACCATGATCGGGAAGAACGAGATCAGGAACGCGGTCAGGATCGCCGGGCCGGCGCCCAAGCCGAACCACACCACCAGGATCGGCACGAAGGCGGCCTTGGGCAGCGCGTTGAAGGCCGTCATCAGCGGATAGCTGGCGGCATAGAGCAGCCGCGACGAGCCCATTGCCAGCCCCAGCAGCACGCCCACGGCGATGGCCACGCCGAAGCCCACCATGGTGGTCCAGAAGGTGCGCCACGCATGGCCGGCGATCACGCCGGCATATTCCACCAGCGAGGCCACGATCGCCGACGGCGTCGGCAGGATGAAGTCGGACACGCCGAAGGCCATGCACGCGCCCTGCCACAGCAGCAGCACCGCGGCCAGCAGCAGCCAGGGCGCCACGCGCTGCACGCGGCGCTCTTGCGCGGAAGTCAGAGTCATCATCGTTGGGTTGCCTTAGTGTTGCCGCACATGGCCGATCTTTTCGCGCAACACGTGCACCAGGTCGGCAAAGGGCTCGGTATAGGTCAGTTCCAGGTCGCGCGGGCGCGGCAGGTCAATCTCCTTGCGCATCAGGATGCGGCCCGGGCGCTGGCTCATCACGTAGACGGTGTCGGCCAGGAACACGGCCTCGCGCAGGTCGTGCGTGACCAGGATCACGTTGAAGCGCTGCGCCTGCCACAGGTCGCGCAGCACGCACCAGAGCTCCTCGCGGGTAAAGGCGTCGAGCGCGCCGAAGGGCTCGTCCAGCAGCAGCATGCGCGGCTCGTGGATCAGCGCGCGGCAGATCGAGGCGCGCTGCTGCATGCCGCCGGACAGCTGCCACGGGTATTTGTCCTCGTAGCCGGCCAGGCCCACCGTATGCAGCAGCTTGCGGGCGCGCTCGATGTACTCGTCGCGACGTGCGCGCAGGGTGGAGCGATACGGCTCGACGATCTCCAGCGGCAGCATCACGTTGTCCAGCGTGGTGCGCCACGGCAGCAGCGTGGGCGCCTGGAAGGCCATGCCGACCTGCTTGAGCGGGCCGGTCACCTTCTGGCCGGCGATTTTCACGATGCCGCGCGTGGCCGGCTTGAGCCCCGTCGCCAGCTTCATGAAGGTGGACTTGCCGCAGCCGGACGGGCCGACGATGGCAATGAACTCACCCGGCGCCACCTGCAGTGAGATGTCCTCGACCGCGAACTCGCCCTTGTGCGCCAGCTCGTCGTTATAGGCCAGCCAGACCCGGTTGAAATCGACAAAGGGTTCAGCGGCCGCGGGCGCGGCGGGCGCGGTACTGCCGCCGGACGCGGGCATGAAGGCAGCCTGGCACGTCATCATCGCAGCACATCCAGTTCGGCCGCGCTGGGCAGGAACGCGTCGGTCCACAGCGCATCGGGGTCGATGCGGCCCTTGGTGCCGAAGGCATCGGCCACCTGCGAGGCCATCAGCGACAGGCGCGGCTTGCTGATGCGCCCGAAACCCTCGGCCTTCGCGTCCGGCGACTTGACCACGCTGTCCAGCGCAAGCTTGAGCCGGCGCACTTCCAGCTTTTCGTCGATGATGCCGTCGCGCGCCTTGACCGCCTTGATGCCCTCTTCCGGCCGCGCGATCACGTCGCGCGCCGACTTGCTGAAGGCGCGCAGGAAGGCCTTCACCGCCTCGGGGTTCTTCTTAATGAACTCCTCGGAGGCGATCACCGCGTTGCCGTACAGCTTCACGCCGAACTGCGGGTACGGCAGCACCACCATGTCTTCATCCTTCACGCCGCGCGCGTTCAGGTTCAGGATCGAGGTGAACGAGAACCCGGTGATGGCATCGAGGTCGCCGCGCGTGAGCATGGTCTCGCGCAGCGTCGGGTCCATCGCCTGCCAGTTGAACGAGGACGGCTGCAGGCCGTTGGCCTTGGCGAAGATCGGGAAGGCGCGGCGGCCGGCGTCGAACACCGGCGCGCCCATGCGCTTGCCGGCGAGGTCCTTCGGCGCGCGGATGCCGGACTTCTTCAGCGCCAGGACGGCCGCGGGCGTGTTGTTGTAGACCATCATCACGGCCACCGGCTTGTTCTTGGCGTCGGGGTTGTTGCCGTAGAACTCCATCACCGACGACATGTCGGCGAAGCCCATGTCGTACGTGCCCGAGGCCACGCGGTTGACCACGTTGCCCGAGCCGTTGCCGGCGTCGATCGAGACATCGAGCTTCTCGGCCTTGTAGTAGCCCTTCTGCTCGCCTAGCAGGAACAGCGCCGCCGGCCCTTCGAAGCGCCAGTCGAGCTGGAAGCGGACCTTGGTTGGTGCAGCCTGCGCGTGGGCCGCGCCGGTGAATTGTGTTGACAGCACCAGGCTGGTGCCGATCATCACGCCGAGCTTCAGCAGGCGGCGCCGTGCCGTGATGCGGGCCGCGCGCGTGCCGGCATTGTCAGTGTTCCCGGCGGCAGCGGCACAAACACCGGGGGACACTGGCGCAGCGTGGAAATGAGGCATGGAATCTCTCCGTGGATCGTGATCTCGGAGGGATTCGTCCGCAAGGGACGTGCCAGGTTTTGAAGCTCCGTTTCAGGGCGTGCCCGCAAGCGATTGCCGAACCAAAATCGTGCGAGGCGATTGCCGCATCGGCATCGTCGGCAATGATTGTCGACAATGCCCGCCGCCCCTTGGTGCACGCGGATGCAGGAGAATGCAGTCCCGTCAGGCGTCCTGCGTGGCGTCGCCAACGTCGAGTGCCAGCGCATCCGCGCCCACGGCTTCGCCGCCCTTGGCGGCGGCGCGCGCCTGGATGTCCCACATCTCGGCGTAGCGGCCACGCGCGCGCATCAGCTCGGCATGGGTGCCGCGCTCGACGATGCGGCCGTGGTCCATCACCAGGATCTGGTCGGCATGCACGACGGTGGACAGCCGGTGCGCGATCAGCAGCGTGGTGCGGTTCTGCGCCAGCCGCATCAGCTCGGCCTGGATCGCCTGCTCGGTGCGTGAATCCAGCGCCGAGGTGGCTTCGTCGAAGACCAGCACCGGCGGGTTCTTCAGCAACGTGCGCGCGATCGCCACGCGCTGCTTCTCGCCGCCGGACAGCTTCAGGCCGCGCTCGCCCACCGGGGTGTCGTAGCCCTGCGGCAGCTCGCGGATGAAGCTGTCGATCTGCGCGGCGCGCGCGGCGGCGATGACCTCGTCGCGGCTGGCGTCGGGCCGGCCGTAGGCGATGTTGTAGAAGATGCTGTCGTTGAACAGCACCGTGTCCTGCGGCACGATACCGATGGCGCGGCGCAGGCTGTCCTGCGTGATCGCGCGGATATCCTGGCCGTCGATCTCGATGGCGCCGCCGTTGACGTCGTAGAAGCGGAACAACAGCCGCGCCAGCGTCGACTTGCCCGAGCCGCTGTGCCCGACCACCGCGGTGGTGGTGCCCGCCGCGATGGTGAAATCCACGCCGTCCAGGATCAGCCGGTCCGGCTCATAGCTGAAGCGCACGCCGCTGAAGCGCACCTGCGCGCCGTTGACCTGCAGCGGCTTCGCATCAGGCGCGTCGGCCACCTCCTGGTTGGTGCCCAGCAGCACGAACATGCGGTCCATGTCGGTGGTGGCCTGCTTGATCTCGCGGTAGATCACGCCGAGGAAGTTCAGCGGGATATAGAGCTGGATCATCAGCGTATTGACCAGCACCAGGTCGCCCAGCGTGAGCTTGCCGTCGACCACGCCCACGGTGGCGCGCCACAGGATCAGGATCAGCCCCAATGCGATGATGGTCTGCTGGCCGAAGTTCAGGAACGACAGCGAATTCTGCGAGCGGATCGCCGCGGTGCGGTACTTGCGCAGGTTCTCGTCGTAGCGCTGCGCCTCATACTCTTCATTGCCGAAGTACTTGACCGTCTCGAAGTTGAGCAGGGAATCGATCGCCTTCTGGTTGGCGCGCGAATCCAGCTCGTTCATGCGGCGGCGGAAATGCGTGCGCCATTCCGTCACCACAATGGTGAAGACGATATAGCCCACCAGCGCGCAACCGGTGATGGCCGCGAACCAGATGTCGTAGTGCAGGATAAAGAAGCCGATCACCAGCCCCATCTCCACCAGCGTGGGCAGGATGCTGTACAGCGAATACGAGATCAGCGACTGGATGCCGCGGGTGCCGCGCTCGATGTCGCGGCTCATGCCGCCGGTCTGCCGGTCCAGGTGGAAGCGCAGCGACAGCGCGTGCAAGTGCCGGAACACCTGCAGCGCGATCTCGCGCACCGCGCTCTGCGTGACCTTGGAAAAGAGCATCTCCCGCAACTCGGTGAACAGCGTCGCCGACAGCCGCAGCAGCCCGTAGGCGACGATCAGCCCGACCGGCACGGCCAGCAGCGCGCGCGGGTCGCCCGGCTGCAGGTTCATGCTGTCGATCAGCTGCTTCATCAGCACCGGCACGCCCAGGTTGGCCACCTTGGCAGACACCAGGCACGCCAGCGCCAGCATCACGCGCCACTTGTAGTGCCAGACATAGGGCAGCAGGTTGCGCACCGTCTGCCAGTCGCTGCGGGGCGCGCGCTGACCGGGGAAGAGCGTGTTTGAAGCAGGAGCGGGGGCCGGCTCAGCGGTCGTGGAATAGCGGCGCATACGTTAGAATTCGGGCCAATGCGCGATTGTCGCAGAGTTCGCATTACGTGGCAGGCGAAGGGTCTTTCGCCGCGCCCCGCCCCTTCCGCAGTCCACCACACACCGTCATGAACGCTCCCCACACCGTCCCAGCCCTGCCCGCCGGCAAGAATCCCGCTCTGCGCGTAGTGCCCATGCCCGCCGACGCCAATGTGCACGGCGACGTTTTCGGCGGCTGGATCATGGCGCAGGTGGATATCGCCGGCTCGATCCCGGCGGTGGAACGCGCCCAGGGCCGCGTGGCCACCGTCGCGGTCAACTCCTTCCTGTTCAAGCATCCGGTGTTCGTTGGCGACCTGGTCAGCTTTTATGCGGACGTCAAGACCGGCCGTACCTCGATCACGGTGTCGGTCGAGGTCTATGCGCAACGGATGCGCCACAGCAATGAGATCGTCAAGGTTACGGAGGCCACGCTGACGTATGTGGCGACAGATGAATCGCGGCAGCCGCGGGTGTTGCCGTCGGCTTGAGCGCCTCGCCCCCGAATGCAAAAAGCCGTCTGCGCGTAACGCAGGCGGCTTCTTTTATTCCTTTCCGGGGCTCCGGCCGGCTTACTCAAACTTCGTAAAATCCGGCTTGCGCTTCTGGAAGAAGGCAGCAAACGCCTCTTTCGCCTCCGGCGCCACCAGCATCTTCCGGAACACCGCGCCCTCCTCGGCCATCTGCTTTTCCACAGCCGCCACATCGCCCGCCTTCATCAGCCGCTTGGTCTCGCGCAGTGAAGACGCCGGCAGGGCCGCCAGCTTGCGCGCCTGCTGCAGCGCAAAGTCGTGCAGCTCGGCCACCGACAGCACCCGCGTCACCAGCCCGATCTCCAGCGCCTCCTGCGCGCTGAAAGCCTCGCCCAGCAGCAGCTTCTCGGCCGCGCGCTGGTAGCCGACCAGCCGCGGCAGCAGCAGGCTCGAGGCCGCCTCGGGGCACAGGCCCAGCTGCACGAACGGCAGCGACAGCTTGGCCGTATCGGACGCATAGACCAGGTCGCAATGCAGCAGCATGGTGGTGCCCACCCCGACCGCGGCACCGCTGACGGCTGCCACGATCGGCTTGGTGGCGTGGCTGATCTGGTAGAGGAACTGGAACACCGGCGCCTGCTCGGCGCCATCGCCCGCGCTAGGCGGGCGCTGCATGAAGTCTTCCAGGTCGTTGCCGGCGGTAAAGATCTCGGGCTTGCCGCGCAGCAGGATGGCGCGCACGTTGCGGTCGGTCTCGGCCGCGCGCAGCGCGTCGGCCATGGCCTGGTACATCGCCGCGGTGATGGCGTTCTTCTTGTCGATGCGGTCGAACTCGATGGTCAGGATGCCCTGCTCGATGCCGGTGCGGATGCTCATGGTGTCCTCGTCTGTGGATGCATTGCTTGGAGGGTTATTCAAAAGGCGGCGGCGATTCGGAAAGATAGCTCAGCCCGAACGCGCGCGCGCCGACATTCAGCGCCACCGTCAGGCTCATCGGCGCCAGCATCAGCTCCACGCCCTGGCCGCGCGCGGTGCGCTCCAGCGACTGGAAGGCCGGCATCGCGCGCACGGCGTCGAGCGGGCCGGCATAGCAGACGGAGATCGCCGGGACCATCAGGTCACCGCCGCGGATGCACTGCTCGGCATGCTGCAGCACGCGGCGCGCACCCTCCTCGGAGCCGCGCGCCCTGGCAATGGCGTCAGTGTGCCCGCGGTGCATGCGCACCACCGGGCGGATATTGAAGGCGCTGCCCATCACATAGCGCCCCCAGGTGATGCTGCCCTCGCCCTTCTGGCGCGCGCGCGTGTACATGTAGAGCAGCTCGTCGGGCACCAGGAACATATGGGCGGCGTCGCGCAGGCGCGTCTCGACCGCTTCCCGCACCGCCTGCGGGCTGGCGCCGGCGGCGGCCATGCGCGCGGCTTCGCGCACGATCAGCGCCTGGCCCGGCCCGATCGCGCCGGTGTCGACTACGGTCAGGTCGAACAGGCCGGTGCGCCCGGCTTCCTTGCGCAGGCGCACGCTGCGCGCCACGGTACCGATCACCGCGCCGGTGGCATGCGCATACAGCTTACTGCGCGAACTGGCGATGGTGAACAGGATGGCGCGGTCGCAATGGGCCACTACATTGCGCAGCAGGTGTTCTTCCAGCTCGCGCTCGAGCAGCGGGATCGATTCGGCGTAGTGGTCCTGGCGGCCGACCAGGTATTGATGGTAGAGCGTGGGTAGCGCGTCTTCATCGCGCGTATCGGCGACGAAATGCTCGCCCGCGCGGATGCGGAACGGAATGGTATGGATCTTCAGCTGGGCCATGACGTCGCGCGGCAGATCGCACGCGGCATCGGCCAGGATGGCTGTCTCCTGCATACTATTGTCTCCTCCCTACCTGGTGACCCGCATGGCGGGCGGCAGCCCCGGTACTGCTTTCTTCACCTGACAGAAGGGCGGGACAGTCCCGAGGGACCGTCCCGCAGGCGCGTTCAGACGCGCTCGAAAATACCTGCGGCGCCCATGCCCGTGCCGACGCACATGGTCACCATGCCGTACTTCAGGTTGTGGCGGCGCAGCGCGTGCACCACCGTGGCCGAACGGATCGCACCGGTGGCACCCAGCGGGTGGCCCAGCGCAATCGCGCCGCCCATGCAGTTGACCTTGGCCGGGTCCAGTTGCAGATCGCGCATCACCGCCAGCGACTGCGCGGCAAAGGCCTCGTTCAGTTCGATCCAGTCGAGCTGGTCCTGGGTCAGGCCCGCGGCCTTCAGCGCCGCCGGAATCGCTTCCTTGGGGCCGATGCCCATGATCTCGGGCGGCACGCCGCGCACCGCGAACGAGACGAAGCGCGCCAGCGGCACCAGGTTGAACTGCTTGAGGATCTTTTCCGAGACCAGGATCAGCGCGCCGGCGCCGTCAGAGGTCTGCGAGCTGTTGCCGGCGGTGACGCTGCCCTTGTTGGCAAACACCGGGCGCAGCTTGCCCAGGCCTTCCAGCGAGGTCTCCGGGCGCGGGCCTTCGTCCAGCGAGATCGTGCGCGTCTTCACGTTGACCTGGCCGCTGGCGAGGTCGGGGAAGCGCTCGACGATCTCGATCGGCGTGATCTCGTCCTTGAACTCGCCGGCCTGCTGCGCGGCGATGGCCTTCTGATGCGAGGCCAGCGAGAACGCATCCTGGTCCTCGCGGCTGACCTGCCATTGCTGCGCCACCTTCTCGGCGGTCAAGCCCATGCCGTAGGCGATGCCCACGTTCTCGTCGCGGGTGAAGATTTCCGGCGACATCGACGGCGAGTTGCCCATCATCGGCACCATGCTCATCGATTCCACGCCGGCGGCGATCATGACGTCGGACTCGCCCACGCGGATGCGGTCGGCCGCCATCGCCACCGCGCTCACGCCCGAGGCGCAGAAGCGGTTGACGGTGATGCCGCCCACGGTATTGGGCAGGCCCGACAGCAGCGCACCGATGCGCGCCACGTTCAGGCCCTGCTGCGCCTCAGGAATCGCGCAGCCGACGATGGCGTCTTCGATCAGCTTCGGGTCCAGGTTCGGCACCTGCGCCACGGCAGCCTTCAGGATGGTGGCCAGCAGGTCGTCCGGGCGCGTGTTCTTGAACGCGCCCTTCGGGGCCTTGCCGATCGGCGAGCGGGTGGCCGCAACGATATATGCGTCTTGCAGTTGTTTCATGATGTCGGTTCCTCGCTTGCCCTGTTAGTTACGCACCGGCTTGCCGGTCTGCAGCATGCCCATGATGCGCTCCTGCGTCTTGCCGGTGCCGAGCAGGTCGACAAAGGCCTTGCGCTCCAGCGCCAGGAGCCAGTCCTCGCTCACCAGCGAGCCGGCCTCGACGTCGCCGCCGCACACCGCTTCGGCAATGCGGCTGGCGATCAGGAAGTCGTGTGCGGAGATAAAGCCGCCGTCGCGCATATTGACCAGCGATGCCTTGATGGTGGCAACGCCCGAGCGGCCGGCCACCGGGACCAGCGTCGGCAGCGGCGCGCGGTAGCCCGCGTTGGCCAGCGCGCGCACTTCGTTCTGCGCCACGTACAGCAGCTCATGCACGTTGAAGACGATCTTGTCGGACGGCTGCAGGTAGCCCATCTGGCGCGCTTCCAGCGCCGAAGCCGAGACCTTGGCCATGGCCGCGCTCTGGAAGCGGCTGGTCAGGAACTGCAGGATGTTGGTACTGCCCGCGGCCTGCGCAGCACGCGCGGCTGCCAGCGCGGCTTCCTTCAGGCCGCCGCCGGCCGGTACCAGGCCCACGCCCACTTCGACCAGGCCGATATACGTCTCCAGTGCGGCCACGCGCGAAGCCGAGTGCAGCATCAGCTCGCAGCCGCCGCCCAGCGCAATGCCGGACGCCGCGGAGACCACCGGCACCGAGGCGTACTTCACGCGCATCATGCCGTCCTGGAACTTCTTCACGAACGGCTCGATGCCCTTGGCGCCGCCCATCATGAAGGCGGGCATGGCCGCTTCCAGATTGGCGCCGGCGGAGAACGGGCCACCCGGCGCGCCCAGTTGCAGCGAAGTCGGCTGCCATACCACCAGGCCCTTGTAACCGGCTTCGGCCAGGTCGATGGCGCGGGTCAGGCCGTCGATCACGTCCGGCCCGATGGTGTTCATCTTGCTCTTGAACGAGACGACCAGCACGTCGTCCTGGCCTTCGCTCACCCAGATGCGCACGGCGTCGTTCTCTTCGACGGTGCGGCCGGCCTTGCGCGGATCGGCCGCGGCAGTGCCCTTGATCGCGGCACGGAATGCCTGGCGCTGGTACACCGGCAGCGTGCTGCGCACGACGAACGACTGCGTCGCCGGCGACCACGAACCGGCGGCGGCGTGCACGCCCTGGTTCTCTGCCACCGGCCCCTCGAATACCCATGCCGGCAGCGGCGCCGCCGACAACGCCTTGCAGGCTTCCACGTCTTCCTTGACCCACTCGGCCACCTGCTTCCAGCCGGCCGACTGCCAGTCCTCGAACGGACCCGAGGTCCAGCCGAAGCCCCAGCGGATCGCCAGGTCGATATCGGCGGCGGAACCGGCGATCTGCTCCAGGTACACGGCGATGTAGTGGAACACGTCGCGGAACACCGCCCACAGGAACTGCGCCTGCGGGTTGGTCGACTCGCGCAGCAGCTTGATGCGCTCGGCCGCATCCTTCTTCAGCATGCGCACCACGATCTCGTCGGCCTTCTTGCCGGCATCGACATACTGACCGGTCTTGGCGTCGAGCACCTTGATGGCCTTGCCTTCCTTCTTGTAGAAGCCGGCGCCGGTCTTCTGGCCCAGGGCGCCCGCGTCGACCAGGCCCTTGAGCACGGCCGGGGTCTTGTACACAGGCGCGAACGGGTCGTCGTGCAGCGTGTCCTGCATGGTCTTGATTACGTGCGCCATGGTGTCCAGGCCGACCACGTCCGCGGTGCGGAAGGTGGCGGACTTGGCGCGGCCCAGCTTGGAGCCGGTCAGGTCATCGACCACGTCGAACGGGATGCCGAACTTCTCGGCTTCGGCAAACACCGCCAGGATCGAGAAGATGCCGACGCGGTTCGCGATGAAGTTGGGCGTGTCCTTGGCGCGCACCACGCCCTTGCCGAGCGTGGTGGTCAGGAACGCTTCAAGCTGGTCGAGGATCTGCGGCTGCGTGGTCGCGGTCGGGATCAGCTCGACCAGGTGCATGTAGCGCGGCGGGTTGAAGAAGTGCACGCCGCAGAAGCGTGACTTCAGGTCGGCATCAAACCCGTCGGACAGCGCGGTGATCGACAGGCCCGAGGTGTTGGTCGCGAAGATCGCGTGCGAGGCCAGGTGCGGCGCGACCTTCTTGTACAGGTCGTGCTTCCAGTCCATGCGCTCGGCGATCGCCTCGATCACCAGGTCGCATTCCTTGAGCAGCGCGATGTCGTCCTCATAGTTGGCCGCCTGGATCAGGCCGGCCTCTTCCTTGATGCCCAGCGGCGCGGGCGAGAGCTTCTTCAGGTTCTCGATGGCGCGCAGCGCGATGCCGTTCTTGGGGCCTTCCTTGGCCGGCAGGTCGTACAGCACCACGGGCACGCGTGCATTGATCAGGTGGGCGGCGATCTGCGCCCCCATGACGCCGGCACCCAGCACGGCGACTTTCTTGACGATGAAATTGGACATGCTCGCTCCTGGATTAGTGAGCGTTAGACAGATGCGAAGCCGTCGTTCCCGGCCGGGAACGACGGGTAGAGTCGACTCAGAACAGGTCTGCGTCCAGCGCCATCAGCGTGGCCGAACCGGCGCGCGCCTTGCGGATCTCGGCGGCGGTTTCCGGCAGCAGCTTGGCAAAGTAGAAGCGAGCCGTGGCCAGCTTGGCGGTGTAGAACTTGTCGCCGCTGCCTTCCTTCTCCAGCGCGATCTTGGCCATGCGGGCCCAGAAGTACGAGAACACCAGGTGGCCCACCACGCGCAGGTACGGCACCGCGGCGGCACCCACCTCGTCGGCATTGCCCATCGCCTTCATGCCGATTTCCATGGTGAGCTTCTGCACCTTGTCGCCAATGTCGGCGAGCGGGTTGATGAACTCCTGCATGGCTTCGTTGGTGCCTTCGGCTTCAACGAACTCCTGCACGATCTTGCCGAAGGCCTTCATCCTGGCGCCCATGTCGCCCAGAATCTTGCGGCCCAGCAGGTCCAGCGCCTGGATGGTGTTGGTGCCTTCGTAGATCATGTTGATGCGCGCATCGCGCACATACTGTTCCATGCCCCACTCGGCGATATAGCCGTGGCCGCCGAACACCTGCATGCCCTCGTTGGTGGACGTGAAAGCGTTGTCGGTCAGGAAGGCCTTGATCACCGGCGTGAGCAGCGCGACCAGGTCGCCGGCCTGCTTGCGCACGGCTTCGTCAGGGTGCGACAGCTCGCGGTCGATCTGCAGCGCGGTCCAGTAGCTGAAGGCGCGGCCGCCTTCGGCGTAGGCCTTCTGCGTCAGCAGCATGCGGCGCACGTCCGGGTGCACGATGATCGGGTCGGCGGGCTTGTCCGGCGCCTTCGGGCCGGTCAGCGCGCGCATTTGCAGGCGGTCCTTGGCGTAGGCCAGCGAGTTCTGGTACGCCACTTCGGTCAGGCCCAGGCCCTGCGCGCCCACGCCCAGGCGGGCGGCGTTCATCATCACGAACATGGCGTTCAGGCCCTTGTTGGGCTCGCCGACCATCCAGCCGCGCGCGCCGTCCAGGTTCATCACGCAGGTGGCGTTGCCGTGGATGCCCATCTTGTGCTCGATCGAGCCGCATTTGATGCCGTTGCGCTCGCCCGGGTTGCCATTGGCATCGGGGATGAACTTGGGCACCACGAACAGCGAGATGCCCTTGGTGCCGCCCGGCGCGTCCGGCAGGCGTGCCAGCACCAGGTGGATGATGTTCTCGGCCATGTCGTGCTCGCCGGCCGAGATGAAGATCTTGGTGCCCGAGATCAGGTACGAACCGTCGGCCTGCGGCTCTGCCTTGGAACGCAGGATGCCGAGGTCGGTGCCGCAGTGCGGCTCGGTCAGGCACATGGTGCCGGTCCACACGCCCGAGACCAGCTTGGGCAGGTAGGTCTGCTGCAGTTCGGGCGTGCCGTGCGCGTGCAGCGCCTCGTACGCGCCGTGCGACAGGCCCGGGTACATGGTCCAGGCCTGGCCGGCCGAGTTCAGCATCTCGTAGACCACATTGTTGATCACGATCGGCAGGCCCTGGCCGCCGAATTCGGGATCGCAGGCGAGCGCCGGCCAGCCGGCTTCGACGTACTGCTGGTAGGCTTCCTTGAAGCCGGTGGGGGCCTTGACCACGCCGTCGCCGACGTAGGTGCAGCCTTCGCGGTCGCCCACCTGGTTGAGCGGGAATACCACGTCCGAGCAGAACTTGCCGGCTTCTTCGATGACCTGGTTGATGGTGTCCGCGTCGATGTCCGCGTGCGGCGGCATCGCCTTGAGTTCGGCTTCGGCGCCGAGCAGTTCATGGAGCACGAACTGCATGTCGCGCAACGGTGCGGTGTACTGGCCCATCTGAGACTCCTTGGAGTTGTGCGATGCCGCCACGCCGCCCGTCCCGCTTGCGCGATACGGTCCGACTGGGGCGACCTCAGGTACGGTAAGACTGAATCAGTTTGTTGAGCGCGACCATGGCAAGCTCGGCACTGTCAGGCAGGCGCAGGAAACGGGCGTCATGATGCAAGCCTAGTTCAAGGCTGTACATCTCGAACAGCATCAGGCGCGGATCGCAGTCCGCGCGCAGGTGCCCTTCCTCCCGCGCCTGGTTGATGGCGCGCGTGAGCGCTGCCCGCCAGATGGTGACGCTCTTGACCAGTTCGTCACGCACCAGGCTGCCGGCACGGTCGTCGTACTCCACGGCGCCGCTGATGTAGATGCATCCAGTCGTCACTTCCTGGATGCGCTTCTCCATCCAGCGCCGCACCATCGACCACAGCCGGGGCAGTCCGCGCGGCTCCTGCAGCGAGGGATAGAACACCTCCTGCTCGAACCGGCGGTGATACTCCCGCACCACCTCCACCTGCAGGTCTTCGCGCGAACCGAAATGCGCGAAGACACCGCTCTTGCTCATCTGCATGCGTTCCGCGAGCAGCCCGATGGTCAGACCTTCGAGCCCGTCGCGGGACGACAATTCCAGTGCGGCATCCAGAATCGCCACGCGCGTCATTTCACCCTTGCGCATTGGCGCGGGGGAGGCGGCGGCGGATTCGAGACGGGCTGACTGGTGTCGCATGTTTTTTCTCCGTTCTGCGATGCCCTGCTGCGGCATCGCGTATGACCCTGACGTTGCATTTCTGCTTGCGGCCGAACCGGCGGATTTGCCGGTGCATACCGCGAATGCACGCAGTCTAAGCCAAAAAAGAACGGTCGTTCAGATTATTCTGGCGCAGCAGCCGACCATCAAGCTTTTAATTAGACCGCTGTTTCTAAACGGACTGCAATGCAGCATGTCCTTCATGTCGGCCATGGCTGGCGCTGCAACCGGTTGCAGCCAGCGCCCTACCGCATGGCAGCAAACGCACACCGCGCTCGCAGCTGCCGTTCAGTAGCGCCCTGTGACACCAGCAATGACGACACCCAGGCGCAGCACCATATAGGCCGTCCAGTTGGCGAGCCGGTGCAGCGGCGAGCGGCGCGCATGCACCTCCGGCATCACGCGCACGCTGCGGTGCGCAATGGCGTATTCCAGTGCGGTACGCAGTTCAGCGGCGAAGGCCGCATCATAAACGGCGACATTGGCTTCGCGTGCAAGCAGCAGGCTGAACGGGTCCATATTGCTCGACCCGACCGTGGCCCAGGCCTCGTCCACCACGCCCACCTTGGCATGCAGGAAGCTCTCGGCATACTCGTAGATCTCGACGCCGGCCTCCAGCAGCGAGGCGTACAGCGCATGGGTGGCGTAGTGCTGCAGCCGGTATTCGACCCGGCCCTGCAGCAGCAGCCGCACGCGCACGCCGCGCGCGCGGCAGGCCAGCAGCGCGCGCCGCATCTTATGGCCAGGCAGGAAGTAGGCGTTGGCCAGGATCACGTCGTGGCGCGCGGCGCCCAGCGCGCGCAGGTATTCGCGCTCGATGGTGCGGCGGTTGCGCAGGTTGTCGCGCAGCAGCAGCGCGGCGCGTACGCCGCCCGCGGCTTCCGGGCGCGGCGGCAGGTCGGTGACCAGCGGGTAGTCGGCCACCGCGGCGGCGCGTTCGGCGCCGTGCATATCGCGCAGCGACAAGCGCCACCAGAGCCGCTCGGCGGACAGCGCAATGCCGTCCACCAGCGGGCCGCTGACCTGCACCGCGAAGTCATAGCGCGGCCCCAGGTTGGCGCCCTCGAACGGGCCGTGGTTGTGGTCGTCGATGATATTGATGCCGCCGACGAAGGCGACGCGCCGGTCGATCACCGCCAGCTTGCGGTGCAGCCTGCGCAGGTGGCGCCGCGCCAGCCGGAAGCCGCGCAGCATGCGGAACACGCGCAGTTGCACGCCGCCGGCGCGCAGCCGCGCGGCCAGCTCGGCGGGCATGTCGCCGGCGCCGAATCCGTCCACCGTCACGCGCACGGTCACGCCGCGCGCGGCGGCGCGGATCAGCGAGTCGCTGACCGCGCGGCCGACCTCGTCATCGGCATAGATGTAGGTTTCCAGCATCACCTGGAACGCGGCCTGGTCGATGGCGGCGATCAGCGCGGGGAAGAAGTCCTGGCCGCCGTGCAGCAGCCGCACCGCATTGCCGGTGGTGGGCTTGCCGCGGCGCCAGGTCCAGCGCAGCATGTGGCGGCGCGGCGCGTGGTCGCCGGCCGCGGCCGGGTCGTGCGCGCGGGCGTCGGCATGAGCGGAGTGGGATATCCGTGACATGCCGTGATTATCGGACAGATTGCCGGGCGCAAGGCGCCGCGCGCACATTGGCAGGCGCATCTCTGCTATCGTCGATACTGATGCTTGCCTGCGCAGCCAGCGACGGGCCATCGACGACTGACGCCCCCCCACGGAACCCATTGTGAAGGTATTCGGCATTACCGGATCGTCCGGCAGCGGCAAGACCACGCTGCTGGACCAGCTCATCCCCTGTTTCGTCGCCGCCGGCCTGCGCGTGGCCGGCGTCAAGCACACCCACCACGGCTTTGACCCCGACACGCCCGGCAAGGACTCCTGGCGCATGCGCGAGGCCGGCTGCGCCAATGTCGTGCTGGTCGGCGCGCGCCACCTGACGCTGATGCGCCACTATCCGGAGGCGGTGCCCTCGCCAGAACTGGACGATGCGCTCGCCGTACTGCCGGCCGACACCGAACTGGTGCTGGTTGAGGGCTACAAGCGCAGTGATTTTCCCAAGCTGGAAGTATATCGCCCGGCGCTGGGGCGCACGCCGCTGTGGGACGAGGTGCCGGGCGTGGTGGCGGTGGCCAGCGACGACCCTGCCGCGGTGGCCGCCATGACCGCGCTGCCGGTGCTGGACCTGAACGACCCGCAGGCGGTGTTCGCCTTCATCCGCGACTATCCGGAGCGCGCGCGCTGAATTCAGGCGGCCTTGCCGGCGGGCTCCGCGGGCATGGCCAACTCGCCCTGCGGATGCCCCAGTTCCGCCACCAGCGGCACGTGATCCGAGCGCTGCGCCCAGTCGCGGCCGGTCAGCGCATGCGCGCGCTCGATCTCATAGCCGCGCACATAGATGCGGTCGAGCTGCCACCACGGCATATGGCTGGGGAAGGTATGCAGACGCGCGCCACGCGCGTGCGAGGCCTCGACCGCGCCCAGCGTATTGCAGATCTGCGCATCGAGCCGGTGGTTCCAGTCGTTGAAGTCCCCGGCGATCACCAGCGGCATGCCGGCCGGCACTACATTGCGCACGCGCTCCACCAGAGCCTCGGCCTGGCGCGCGCGGCTGCGCGCAAACAGACCGAAATGCACGCAGATCAGGTGGGTTTCCACCCCGTGCACATCCGCCACCGCATGCAGCAGCCCGCGCTGCTCGAAGCGGTGGTCGGAAATATCCAGGTTCTCGGACATCAGGATCGGGTGGCGCGACAGGATCGCGTTGCCGTGATGGCCGTAGTCATAGACCGCGTTGCGTCCGTAGACCGAGTGCGGATAGGCGTCAGTGGCCAGGTAGTTGAGCTGCGTATGCTCCGGATCGAACAGCGCCGCGGCCACCAGGCGGTCGTTGCGGTCCTGCACTTCCTGCAGGAAGACGATGTCCGCATCCATCGCATGCAGGCCGGCGCGCACGTTCTGGATGCGCGGGCGCCGCGAGATGCCGGTCACTCCCTTGTGGATGTTGTAGGTGACCACGCGCAGCTTCATGGCTGCGCTCCATACGCCGCCTGCCGCTCGCCAGCGCCAGCCCCGGCCGCGCGCCAGGCCAACTGGCGGATGGCCTCGGCATTGCTGCTGGAAAAGCACTGCTGCGCCGCCTGCTCCCATGGCAGCCACTGGTATTGCAGGTGTTCGCGTGGCGCCAGCGTCACCGGCAGCGCCTCCTGCACGCGCAGCCCGAACCAATGCTCAGTATTGCGCGTGACGCCTTCGGCGTAGCGGTGGCGCCACTGCGGGTAGATCTCGTACTGGATGGTATGGCCCCAGTCGGTCAACTGGTGCTCGCCGGTGATGAGGCCGGTTTCCTCGGCCACTTCACGCGCGGCGGTCAGGGCCAGGGGTTCGTCCAGGGTGTCGAGGCTGCCGGTCACGGACTGCCAGAACCCCGGGCGATCGGCGCGTTCCAGCAGCAAGACTTGAAGATCTGGCGTGTAAATCACCACCAGCACGGATTCCGGGATCTTGTAGGACATGGGTCTGGGCGAAAGGACAAACCCAAGGATAGCGCAGCCGCGCCACGTTGCCACGCGAAAGCGTGGCGGCGCCCGCCCGAGGCGACTGTCGGCGGCCTTCAGGCGGCGCTGCGCGCGCCATACGAGGTATGGGGTGCCAGGTACGGCTCGTCGCCCGCGGTGCGCTGCCAGGTGTCGAACACCTGGGGCGAATCGCCGTGGCCCCAGGCGGCACGCAGCTGGTCCATCAGCGGCGCCAGCGCCTGGCGGTAGCGCTTGGACGCGCCATGCGCGTGCGTGGCCAGGGCGTCGGCGCGGTGCCGGACCTCGCCCTGCAGCCGCGTGCGATCCAGCGCGATTTCCTTCTCGCGCTGTCCCAGCGCGTTGTACTTCTGGATCAGGAAGCGCTGGTAGTCGCCGCCATCCATGCCCTGCGCCGCCTGCGCGTTGACCTGCTCGAAACGCAGCACGATGCTGCCAGTTTCCTGCTCGATATGGGCAACCTCGGCGTCCAGGGCCTGCAGCGCCTCCTGCACGCGCTGGGCATCGCGGCGCAGCGCCTGCACCTGCGCGGCCTCGTCCTCGAACACGCGCTGCGCATCCAGGTAGGCCTGCACCACCGGCTGCGGCGCCACCACCAGCAGCGGGTCGGCGCCGTCGGCGCGCTGGCCGGCCAGCAAGGCGTCGTCGGCCAGGCGCAGGTTGCCGAGCTCGTCCAGCCAGCGCCCGCGCGTCATGACCACGCCGACGGTATCCAGCGCCAGCCGGCGCAACGCTTCGGCGCGCTGCATTTCCACCGGCTCGGCCGCCGCGGCGGGCGCGGCCGACTGCACCGCATGGGCGATGTCGGGCACGCAGGCCGCCACGGTGGTGGCCACCGATTCAGACATGGCCTGCGCCGAGCGGCGCACGGCGCGGCGCAGCTCGAAGCGCGCCAGCAGCATCATCAGCAACCCGGCCACCAGCCAGGTCAGGATGGTTTGGTCATGGGCCAGCAGGAACTGGCGGATCAGGTCGATATCCAGGGTCACGAATTTCCTCCCGAGTGCCGGAAGCCTTCATTGCGAGGCCCCTCGGCAAATTACGTGTCAAAAAGAGCAGACCCCGCGGCGGCGCCCTTCGTTCCGACCGGTAACAAATCGAAACCAATGCGCCGCGCGCCTCACAGCACAGTCGACCCGACGTTGCGCATAAAGCAAAAAAGCCGCGCAATTGCGCGGCTTCCTTGCGAGCTTCAGGCAACTCAGGCCGTCGGCTTGGGCTCGGCGACGCGCAGGCGGATATGCAGCTCGCGCAGTTGCTTCTCGTCGACCGAGCTCGGGGCCTGGGTCAGCAGGTCCTGGGCCCGCTGGGTCTTGGGGAAGGCGATCACGTCGCGGATCGAGTCGGCGCCGGCCATCATGGTGACGATGCGGTCCAGGCCGAAGGCCAGGCCGCCGTGCGGGGGCGCGCCGTACTGCAGCGCGTCCAGCAGGTAGCCGAACTTGGCACGGGCTTCCTCGTCGTTGATGTTGAGCGCGCGGAACACCTTGCTCTGGATGTCCGAACGGAAGATCCGCACCGAGCCGCCGCCCATTTCCCAGCCGTTCAGCACCATGTCGTAGGCCTTGGCCAGGCACTTGCCCGGGTCGGTCTCGAGGTATTCCAGGTGCTCGTCCTTGGGGCTGGTGAACGGGTGGTGCATGGCCACCCAGCGCGCGTCTTCCTCGTCGTACTCGAACATCGGGAAGTCGACCACCCACAGCGGCTTCCAGGTGTCTTCGAACAGGCCGTTGGCCTTGCCGAAGTCAGAGTGGCCGACCTTCAGGCGCAGCGCGCCGATCGAGTCGTTGACCACCTTGGCCTTGTCGGCGCCGAAGAAGATGATGTCGCCGTCCTGGGCACCGGTGCGCTTGAGGATTTCGGCAATGGCGGCGTCGTGCAGGTTCTTGACGACCGGCGATTGCAGGCCGTCGCGGCCCTTGGCCACTTCGTTGACCTTGATCCAGGCCAGGCCCTTGGCGCCGTAGATGCCGACGAACTGGGTGTAGGCGTCGATCTCGCCGCGCGAGATCGCAGCGCCGCCCGGCACGCGCAGGCCGACCACGCGGCCGTTGTCGCTGTTGGCGGGACCCGAGAACACCTTGAAGTCGACGTCCTTCATCACCTCGGTCAGCTCGGTGAATTCCAGTTTGACGCGCAGGTCAGGCTTGTCCGAGCCGAAGCGGGCCATGGCCTCGCGGAACTCCATCACCGGGAACCTGGCGTCCAGGTCGACGTCGATGGCGTTCTTGAACACCGTGCGCATCATGTCCTCGAACAGGTCGCGGATCTCCTGCTCGGTCAGGAACGAGGTCTCGCAGTCGATCTGCGTGAATTCCGGCTGGCGGTCGGCGCGCAGGTCTTCATCGCGGAAGCACTTGGTGATCTGGTAGTAGCGGTCGAAGCCCGACACCATCAACATCTGCTTGAAGATCTGCGGCGACTGCGGCAGCGCGAAGAAGTGGCCCGGATTCACCCGCGACGGCACCAGGTAGTCGCGCGCGCCTTCGGGCGTGCTCTTGCCCAGCATCGGGGTCTCGATGTCGATAAAGCCCTGCGCGTCCAGGAACTTGCGCACTTCCATCGCCACCTTGTAGCGCAGGCGCAGGTTGTACTGCATCTGCGGGCGGCGCAGGTCCAGCACGCGGTGCGTCAGGCGCGTGGTTTCCGACAGGTTGTCGTCGTCGAGCTGGAACGGGGGCGTGACCGACGGGTTCAGCACGGTCAGCTCATGGCACAGCACCTCGATCTTGCCCGAGGTCAGGTTGGCGTTCTCGGTGCCGGCCGGGCGCGGACGGACCTTGCCGGTGACGCGGATGCAGAACTCATTGCGGATCTCTTCGGCGGCCTTGAACATCTCGGGGCGGTCCGGATCGCACACCACCTGCACCAGGCCTTCGCGGTCGCGCAGGTCGATGAAGATCACGCCGCCATGGTCGCGGCGGCGCTGGACCCAGCCGGTCAGGGCCACTTCCTGGCCCGAGAATTGTTCGGTCACCAGACCGCAGTAGTGAGTACGCATGGAGGACATAAAGAGATTCCCGGTAAAACGCGGCCGCCCGAAACGCATCGGGCGGCCCGTGATCAGATTGGATGCTTAAGGATCGGTCGTCTCGACCGTTTCCTCGTTGCTGGCCCTGCCGGCCGGATTGGCCGGACTGGCCGGGGCTGCCGGCCGGGGCACGCTGCCGTTCTTGCGCGGCAATTCCGCCGGTGCCACCACGCCCATCGAGACGATGTACTTGAGCGCGGCGTCGACGGTCATGTCGAGTTCGATGGTGTCGGCCTTGGGCATCATCAGGAAGAAGCCCGAGGTCGGATTCGGCGTGGTCGGCACATAGACGCTGACGTATTCGCCCTGCAGGTGGTTCTGCACGTCGCCGCCGGGGCGCCCGGTCAGGAAGGCAATGGTCCACGAGCCCTCGCGCGGGTACTGCACCAGCAGCGCCTTGCGGAAGGCATTGCCCGAGGACGACAGCAGCGTGTCCGAGACCTGCTTGACGCTGGTGTAGATCGGGCCCACCACCGGGATATGGCCCAGCAGCGCTTCCCACCAGCGCACCAGGCGCTGGCCGATGAAGTTATGCGCCAGCAGGCCGACCAGCAGGATGACCAGCAGCGTGAGGATGGCGCCCAGGCCGGTCACGCGCTTGCCGAACATCAGCCGGTCCGGGCGCCAGGCCTCGGGCAGCAGCGCCAGGCTCTGGTCCATCGTGCCGATGATCAGGCTGAGCACCCACAGCGTGATGCCCAGCGGCACCAGCACCAGCAGCCCGGTCAGGAACCAGGTTTTCAGGGCGGAAGTCTTCTTGGCAACCACGGGACGGGTCCGGCTCAATGGCAGGCGCAGGCGCTGCCGCAGCCGCCGGCTGCCGCGGGCGTGGCCGAAGCGGACGAGGCAGGACTGGCCGACGATTCAGCCGCCGCCGGGGCGCTGGCCGCCGCTGCGGAGGTGCCACCCGCGGCGCCGGTGGCTGCCGGCGCGCTGGCGCTGCCGCCGCGGAAGTCGGTCACATACCAGCCCGAGCCCTTGAGCTGGAAACCAGCAGCAGTCAGCTGTTTCTTGAACGAGCCGGCGACGCCGCACGACGGGCAGTCCGTCAGCGGGGCATCGCTCATTTTCTGCAGCACATCGCGCCCGTGGCCGCAGGCGTCGCAACGGTAGGCATAGATCGGCATGGTGTTATTTCGCGAGAAAACTTCGGAATCGGTACAAAGGCGGACATCGCCGCGGGCCATGGCGGCTGCGGGAAATTCCCGCGCGACGATGCAAAGCCTTGAATTATAAACCGTTCCGGGGCCGCCTGATCGCCGGAAATGAAGGGGTTGCAGACCCCCGGGCGTCAGGCGATATGGACTTCCTTGACCGGTGCGTGATCTGCAATCCACTGTGGCAGCAGTGAACCGATCACCATGCCGCTGATCGAGAACAGCAGGCCGACCATTTGCGGCGGCACCACGGCACCGGCAAAGGCCACCTCGCAGGTCAGCCAGGAAGACAGGCCCAGCAAGATCGCCGCCAGCCCGCCCTGGCGGGTGGCGTGCTTCCAGAACATGCCGAAGGCCAATGGCACGAAGGACGAGACCAAGGTGACCTTATAGGCATTTTCAACCATATGAAAGATCGACAGGTGCGAGTTGAGCGCGAACAGCATCACCACCACGGTGAACACCAGCACCACGGTCTGCATCACGCGCAGGAACTGCTTGTCGTCCAGGTGGCGGAAGTACGGCCGCAGGATGTTCTCGGCAAAGGTCACCGACGGCGCTAGCAGCGTGGCCGAGGCGCAGCTCTTGATCGCCGACAGCAGCGCGCCGAAGAACATTACCTGGGCGAACATGGGCGCATGCTGCAGGATCAGCTTCGGCAGGATCAGCTGCGAATCGGCGTTGATGTACTTGGCGACCATGTCCGGGTCGATCAGCGTGGCCGAATACGCCAGGAACATCGGGATAAAGGCAAAGCAGAAGTACAGCACGCCGCCCAGCACCGAGGCGCGCCCGGCGATCTGCTCGGTGCGCGACGAGGTCACGCGCTGGAACACGTCCTGCTGCGGGATCGAACCCAGCATCATGGTGAACAGCGCCGCCGCAAAGCCGATGATCTGGATGAGATCCAGCGACGGCAGGAACTCGAACTTGCCGGCCGCCGCCGCGTGCGACACCACGGCCGTGACGCCGCCGGCCTGCCCGCTGACCTCGTAGCCGATATAGATCATGCCGATCACGATGATGATCATCTGGATGAAGTCCGTGATGGCCACCGACCACATGCCGCCGAACAGCGTATAGACCAGCACGCTGGCGGCGCCGATCATCATGCCGGCCTCCTGCGACAGCGCGCCGTCCGAGACGGTAAAGAACACCAGCCCAAGCGCCTTGATCTGCGCCGCCACCCAGCCCAGGTAGGACACCACGATGCACAGCGTAGTCAGCACCTCGGCCAGCCGGCCATAGCGGTTGTGGTAGTAGTCGCCGATGGTCAGCAGGTTCATCCGGTACAGCGGCCGGGCGAAGAACAGGCCCACCAGGATCAGGCACAGCGACGAGCCGAAGGGGTCGGAGACCACGCCCGACAGGCCTTCCTTGAGAAATACGGCGGGGATGCCCAGCACCGTCTCGGAGCCGAACCAGGTGGCGAAGACGGTGGCGGTGACGATATGGAACGGCAGGCTGCGCCCGGCGACGGCGAAATCGGTGGTGTTGCGTACGCGCAGCGCCGCCCACAGGCCGATGCCGACCGAGATTACCCAGTAGATGATGACGAACCAGATCAGCATGCCGCTGCCCTATGCAGAAAGTGCCCTTGTGGCGAGAAACCGAATGCCGGGCGGCGCATGGGTGCACGTTGCTTGCGCGCATCCGCCCGGAGTCCAATTCATCGGTCGGGGCCGCATATCGAGCTGCCTGGAGTTCTCGCGCTGGGCGGAAAACGCGGTCGGGGCTGCGGTCGTAGCCGAATCAAAACGCGGATTATAGCGACGCAGACCAGCGTGAGCGAAAAAAATTCCCCGCTGGCGCAAATGCGCCACGCGGAGCATCGCCTGCGCCACAAGGGCTGGCCGGTGGCTGCTTCAGCCGGACCGGCGGCGCCAGACCTGCCAGCGCTCCTGCCCCTGGAACACCGGCAGCGGCGCGGCCGAGGGCCGGTCCTCCAGTCGCTCGAAGGCCGGTGCCAGCAGCGCGTCCAGCTCTTCGGCCGGCATCGCGAACGGCGGCCCGCCGCGGTTTTCGCCCAGGTAGAAGTAGCCGGCCAGCAGGCCGCCCGGCGGCAGCAGTTGCGCGACCCGGGCGGCATAGTCAGCCCGCATCGCCGGTGGCAGCGCGCACAGGAAGGCCCGTTCGTAGATTAGCCCGCACGCCGGCTGCGGCGTGAAGGCGAAGAAATCGCCCTGCTGCACCACCACCCCCGCCGGCCCCAGCGTCCGCCGCGCCGACGCCACCGCCTGCGGCGAGAAGTCGATCGCCGTCACCGGCCAGCCGCGCTCGAACAGCCACGCGGCCTCCCAGCCGTTGCCACAGCCTGGCACCAGGGTCGGGCATGGCGCGCGGCCTTCAATGAACTGGCGGAATTCCTCGGGCACGCCGCCTTGGTCCCAGGGCGTGAAGCCCTGTTCGAAACGCTCGTCCCAGAACGTCGGGTCGGCGGCGTTGCGGGTGGCGAAGGTCGGCGCAGGCTTGGCGGTGTCGCTCATGGTCATCTCCGATGGATCGGTCCCGGGTGCGCTACCAGTAGCCGGCCCAGCCCAGCACATGCGTCAGCACGATGCCGGCGACAAAGCCGCCCAGCAACAGCAGCCCGGTGCCGAGCAACCGGTTGGTGCGGCGCTGCTCCACCACCAGCATCGCCAGCAGCTTGTCCTGCTCGCCGTTGCTGGTCAGCGCGCGCCGCTCCAGGAACTGGTGCGCCAGGCGCGGGAAGTCGGGCAGCATCTTGGCCCACAGCGGCGCCTCCACCTTGACCCGCTCCCAGGCGCCCTTCCAGCCCACCTGCTCGTGCATCCAGCGCTCCAGGAAAGGCTTGGCGGTCTTCCACAGGTCCAGGTCGGGGTCGAGCTGGCGGCCCAGGCCTTCGATATTGAGCAGCGTCTTCTGCAGCAGCACCAGCTGCGGCTGGATCTCGACATTGAAGCGGCGCGAGGTCTGGAACAGCCGCATCAGCACCATGCCCAGCGAGATTTCCTTCAGCGGCTTGTCGAAGTATGGCTCGCAGCAGGCGCGCACCGCGCTTTCCAGCTCTTCGACGCGGGTATCGGGCGGCACCCAGCCTGACTCCACGTGCAGCAGCGCCACGCGGTGGTAGTCGCGCCGGAAGAAGGCGATGAAATTCTGCGCCAGGTAGTTCTTGTCGAACTCGGACAGCGCGCCGACGATGCCGAAGTCCAGCGCGATATAGCGGCCGAAGGACTCGGGCTGCACCGACACCAGGATATTGCCCGGGTGCATGTCGGCATGGAAGAAGCCATCGCGGAACACCTGGGTGAAGAAGATCTCGACGCCCTCTTCCGCCAGCTGGTGCATGTCCACGCCGGCGGCCTTGAGCGACTCGGTGCGCGAGATCGGAATGCCGTGCATGCGCTCCATCACGAACACGGTGCTGCTGCACCAGTCCCAGAACACCTCGGGCACCAGCAGCAGGCTGGTGTCGGCAAAGTTGCGGCGCAGCTGGCTGGCATTGGCCGCCTCGATCATCAGGTCGAGCTCGTCGTGCAGGTATTTGTCGAACTCGGCCACCACCTCGCGCGGCTTGAGGCGCTTGCCGTCGGCCCAGAAGCGTTCCAGCCAGGTGGCCATGTCGCGCATCAGCGCCAGGTCGCTGTCGATCACCGGCAGCATGCCCGGGCGCAGCACCTTCACCGCGACCTCGCGGCCGTGGCAGGGGCCGCCCTTGAGCGTGGCGAAGTGCACCTGCGCGATCGAGGCGCTGGCCACCGGCTGGTGCTCGAAGGTCTCGAACAGCTGGTCCAGCGGCCGCCCCAGCGCGCGCTCGATAATCTTCACCGCCACCACCGAATCGAAGGGCGGCACCTGGTCCTGCAGCTTGGCCAGTTCGTCGGCAATGTCCGCCGGCATCAGGTCGCGCCGGGTCGACAGCACCTGGCCGAACTTGACGAAGATCGGACCCAGCCGCGTCAGCGCCAGCCGCAGGCGCTCGCCGCGCGGCATCTCGAGCTTGCGCCCGATGGTGATGACGCGCACCAGGAAGCGGATCCTGCGGCTGCTGAAGCCCGAGAGCACCAGCTCGTCCAGGCCGTAATAGAGGATGACGAAGAGAATCTTGCCAAGGCGCAGGAGGCGGGTCATTCGGGAGTCTTCACAGGGCCGGGCAGGCAGTCACGTTGGTGGTGGATGGGATCGTGGCGCGGCCGGCTCAGCGGTGCGGCGACGGCAGCTTGCCGGACTGGCCCGACTGGCCGGATACCGGCGGCGGGCCGGCGCGCTCCAGCCGCTCCAGCCGTTTTTCGAGCCGGGCCAGGCTATCGCGCAGCCGGCCCACGTCGGCGCCGAAGGCATCGAGCGCGGCGTGGCGCACCAGGGTCGGATGCTCGTCCAGCAGGTAGTCGGTGACGTTGTCGACCAGGGCGCGGCCAACGCGTGTGGCCTGCTCATGCACCTGGCGCGCACCATCGACCACGCGCTGCGCCACGCTGTCGCTCACCGGCCCGCCCAGGATGCCGCGCAGCGCGCGCGACAGGTCTTCGGCGGCGTCCCAGCGCAGGTTGCGCGCCAGCGTCGAGACGGTGTTGGCCAGCTCGGCGTCGCCCTCGATGCGGACATGGCGCATGGCGGCGGCCTGGCCGCCTTCGGCCACGTCGGCGGCCACCAGCGGCCACTGCTGCACCGGCACGCGCAGCGTCACCGCGGGCGCCTCGGCCTCGGGCGCCGGTTCGGTGCAGCCGTGCTCTGTCACCTTCAGCGACAGCACGAAGGCGGCGGCATCGAAGCGGATCACGCGCCCGGCAAACGGTGTGAGCTGGTTGCGGGCCCACGGCTCCTGCTCAAGCAGGTGGTTCAGCGCCGAGATGGCGGGCATGGCCAGGGCGGAAGGCAGAGTATTCATGACAGCGCGGTTGGCGGGCAGGCAGCGACGCCGCAGGTCGGGCGTCCCAAACAAAAAAGGCCCACGCTTTCGCGTGGGCCTCCATTCTAAGCTACTCCCCCCGGCGCATCACCGCCGCGGGTGCGGCATCAGGACTCTTGCTGGATGCCGGCCAGCAGCCAGCCGCCGGTGCCGCTGGCAGGCTTGGCCAGGTTCCAGACCTCGCCGAACGGCTGGGCCGCCTCGCCGGACTTCTCGCGGATCATGCCCGAGAAGCGCACGCTGGCGATATGCTGGGCCGCGGCCGACTCGATGCCGAGCAGCTGGGCTTCCAGCGTGACCACGTCGGTCTTGTTGACCTCGGCGCCGCGCTCGGACAGGTCCATCTTGATCTCGGCGAACATCTCCGGCGTGGTGAACTCGCGGATGTCGTCCAGGTTGCCGGCATCCCACGCGGCCTGCAGGCGCACGAAGTGGACCTTGGCGTTGCGCAGGAAGGCTTCGGTATCGAAGTCGGCCGGCACGCCCCACGGCTGCTGGGCCACGGCATCGGCCGCGACCGGGGCCGCCGATGCTGCCGGCAGTACCGTGCTGGCGGCCGGGCTACCCGAAGACACAGGCGTCGGCTCACCGCGGAACATGGGCTCGGCGCTGCGATCCAGGTTCGGCGCGTTGCCGGCACCGGCGTAGGCCGGTTGCTGGGTGCGCTTGCTGCCGCCACGGAACTTGCGGATCAGCCAGATCGCGGCGAACGCCACCAGCGCGATCAGGATCAGGTTGGACAGGAAGCCCAGCGCCGCGCCGCCCAGGCCGAAGTGCGACAGCAGCCAGCCGATACCCAGGCCGGCGGCGATGCCGCCCAGGATGCCGCCCCAGTTGCGCTTGGGGGCTGCCGCGGCAGCCGCGCCGGCGGCGCCAGCCGTGGCCGGGGCTGCCTGATTAGGCTGCTGGGCCGGTTGCTGGGTCGGCGAAGTGGGCTGCGGCGCCTGCTGGCGCTGCTGCGTGACCGTCGACGACTGCTTGCCGATGCTGCGCGAACCGCCCATGCGCTTGGCATTGGCGTCGAACACCATCCCGAAGGCAATCGCGGTAATCAGCGACCCAACCAGGAATTTTCCACGAAATGACGACATATTCTGCTATCCCCTGTCAGTTTCACCCTATATGCGGGCGAGGCATGGCGATTTCAAGTCTTCTTAATACTTGCGCCCGACGTGGAGCGCCACCACTCCGGCCGTCAGATTGAAGTATTCGACATTTTCCAGGCCCGCATGTTCCATCAAGCGTACAAGTGAAACCTGGTCTGGATGCATTCTGATCGATTCCGCGAGATAGCGATAGCTGGGGGCATCCCCTGCCACCCGCTCACCCAGCCACGGCAGCACCTTGAAAGAATAGACGTCGTAGGCCTTCTCCAGGGGTTTCCACACCTTGGAGAATTCCAGCACCATGACCTTGCCGCCCGGCTTGACCACCCGGCGCATCTCGGCCAGCGCGGCATCCTTGTGCGTCATGTTGCGCAGGCCGAAGGCCACCGTGACCAGGTCGAAGTAATTGTCCGGGAACGGGATGTGCTCGGCGTCGCACAGGCACACCGGCGTGACGATGCCCTTGTTCAACAGCCGGTCGCGGCCCACGCGCAGCATCGACTCGTTGATGTCGGTCAGCCAGACCTGCCCGGTCGGGCCGGCTTGCTTGGCGAACGCCTTGGCCAGGTCGCCGGTGCCGCCGGCGATATCCAGCACCTTGTGGCCGGGGCGAACGCCGGCCTGGGCGATGGTGAACATCTTCCAGAGCCGGTGCATGCCGCCGGACATCAGGTCGTTCATCACGTCGTACTTGCTTGCCACCGAATGGAATACACCGGCAACCTTGTCGGCCTTTTCCGCTTCGTCGACCTTTTCAAACCCGAAGTGGGTTTCACTCATCTTTCAGACTCCAGGGTAATCGGTTCGGCGCGGCTCAGTGATGGCCGCAGCCGTGGCCGCCGGCAGCGCCGGCGGCGGGCATCGGGGTGTCGCGGTCGGCGCCGGCGGCTTCCAGGCGCTGCAGGTAGTCCTGCCAGAGCGCATCCTGGTTGTCGCCGAGGCGGTACAGCAAGTCCCAGGAATAGATGCCGGTGTCGTGGCCGTCGGTAAAGCGGATCAGGATCGCGTAGTTGCCGACCGGCTCGACCGCGTTGACGCCCACCTCGCGCTTGCCGGTCTGCAGCACTTCCTGCCCCGGGCCGTGGCCCTGGACTTCAGCGGACGGCGAATACACGCGCAGCAGCTCGAACGGCAGCCGGAAGCTGCGGCCGTTGTCGAAGCCGATCTCCAGCACGCGGGATTGCGTATGGACGGTCAGCGCGGTGGGATGAGGGGTGTCTTTTTCCAGGCCTGCCATGATGATCGCGGCCCGGTTAGGGTCGCTCCTGAGGGGGGTGATTGCCGCGCGATGCTGGGCCGGTACGGCACGGCATCACGCTTCGCATACAACTCGATAGCTTACCCCAGGCTCGCCGGCTTGCGCAGCCCGGGCGGCGTCCCCATCCTGCGGCACGTAGCGCAGGCGCCGGCCGTGGAAGGCCGCCACGGTACTGCGGTGGGCGATGCTGACGATGGCCGCACCGGGCAGCGAGTCCACCATGAGCTTGTACATGACGCCCTCGGTTTCCTCGTCCAGCGCGCTGGTGGCCTCGTCCAGGAACAGGTAGTCGGGCTTCTGCAAGAGTGCGCGCGCAAACGCCAGCCGCTGTTGTTCGCCCGGCGACAGCCTCAGCGACCAGTTGTCGAACACGTCGAGCTGGTCCACCAGTGCGGCCAGCCGCGCCTGGCGCAGCGCCGCCTGCAGCGCTTCCGCGCTGTGCACGGTGCCGGCGTCGGGGTAAGCCAGCGCATCGGCCAGCGTGCCGATCGGCAGGTAGCTGCGCTGCGGCAGGAACAGCATGCGCGCGCCGTCGGGCATGGTCACGGTGCCGCTGCCGTACGGCCAGATCCCCGCCAGCGCGCGAAACAGCACGCTCTTGCCGCAACCAGACGGGCCGCTGACCAGCCAGCGCTCGCCCGGCGCGACCGACAGCGAGAACGGCGCCACCAGCGGCCGCTGGCCCACGGCCGCGCTGCGCGCGGCGCGTACCGGCAATGCCAGCGCCAGGCCGTCGATGGTGATGCCATTCTGCGGCTTGCCGGTATGTTCCACCTCGATATCGCGCACGCCGCCCGGCGCCATGTCCTGGCGCTCGGCCACGCGGATCGCTTCCTGGAAATCGATCAGGCGGTTGGCGGCGGCCTTCCAGCCCACCAGCGTGGCGTAGCTGTCGACAAACCACGACAGCGCGCCCTGCACCTGGCCGAAGGCGGAGCTGGTCTGCATCAGCCCGCCCAGCGTCATCTTGCCGGCGAAGTAGCGCGGCGCCGCCACCAGGATCGGGAAGATGATGGCGAACTGCGCGTAGCCGGAGCTGACGAAGGTCAGCCGCCGCGTATAGCGCATCAACTGGTTCCAGTTGGCGCGGATGCGGTCGAAGCGCGCGCGCAGGCCGGCCTGCTCGGTCGGCTCGCCGCGGTACAGCGCCACCGGCTCGCTGTTCTCGCGCAGGCGCACCAGCGTGAAACGGAAATCCGCCTCGTACTGTTCCTGCTGGAAGTTCAGGCCGATCAGCGGGCGGCCGACCACGTGCGCCACCAGCGAGCCGATCACCGCATAGCCCGCCGCGAACCACACCATATAACCGGGAATGGTCCATTCGGTGCCGCCCATTGCAAAGCTGATCGGCCCCGATACCGTCCACAGGATGCCGACGAAGGACAGCAGCGTCACCACCGAGTTGAGCAGCCCGAGCGACAACGACAGCGCGCCGTCGGTAAACTGGCGCAGATCGTCGGCGATACGCTGGTCAGGGTTATCGGTGGTGTGGGTCTGCTCGATGCGGTAATAGGCCTGGTGCCCGAGCCAGTGGCCCATGAAGCGGCCGGTCATCCAGGTACGCCAGCGCATCTGCAGCATCATGGTGTAGTACTGGCGCGAGATCGCCGCCACGATAAAGAACGCCGCGATCCACGAGAAGCGCAGCAGCAGCACCTTGAACGAGGCGTAGTCGCGCTGCTCCAGCGCGTTGTAGAACACGCGGTTCCACTCGTTGAGCAGCACGTTGATATAGACGATGCCGAGGTTGAGCACGACCACCAGGGCCAGCAGGCCAAGCCCGGCGACGCGGTCGTCGGATTTCCAGTAAGGCTTGATCAGTGCCCAGGTGGCGGCCATGCGCAGCCGGCTCTGGATCTTGAGGGCCCGGGCAGGGACGGCCGGGCCCGGTACGGTGACGGAGGTCGGAGTGGAGGACATAGCGGCAGCGCTTGGCCCGTCAGCGGATGCCGGCCGGGCTTGTTGTTCTGGATACCGTGGCGGCAGGCCACGGCGGCAACAGCATTCAGACGGTCACGGCCAGGCGTGGGTTCCGCGCACCACTCAGGCGTCGCCGGCTTCGAGCAGCGAAAGCGCCGTACGCAGCGCCGGCAGCCGACTGGCCAGCTCCTGCACGCGCACGGCATCCGCCGCGCGTTGCGGCGCGGCCCAAATCGCCTCGGGGAAATGGGTGTCCCAGCGGTAGCGCGGGATGATGTGCCAGTGCAGGTGCGGCACCATATTGCCAAAGGCCGCCAGATTGACCTTGTCCGGCGCCATGACCTCGCGCACCACCCGTTCGACACGTGCGACCAGCCGCATCAGCCAGGCCTGGTCGGCATCGTCCAGGTCGCTGAGCTCGGCCACGTGGTCGTTCCAGACAATGCGGCAGAAGCCAGGGAAACGGTCATGCTCGACCAGGATCAGCCGGGCGCGGTCGCCCATCCAGACCAGTTCGCCGCCGTCGGTCTCGCAGAGCGGGCAGTTGGGAGCGCGCGTCATGGCGTTGGCTTACACCAGCACGCGTTCGATGCCGCCGGCATTGGCCTTGGCCACGTACTCGGGCATCCAGTTCTCGCCCAGCAAATGCTTGGCCATCTCGATGACGATGTAGTCCGCCTGCACCGAAGCATCTTCCTTGTAGCGCGACAGCCCCTGCAGGCACGACGGGCAGCTGGTCAGGATCTTGACGTCGCCGGTGAAGCCGTCGGCGCGCAGCTTGTCTGCGCCCTTGGTCATTTCCTCTTCCTTGCGGAAGCGGACCTGGGTCGAAATATCCGGACGCGTCACCGCGAGCGTGCCCGATTCACCGCAGCAGCGCTCGTTCTTCTCGATCTTGCCCAGACCGGTGTTCCCGCCCATCAGGTCGTTGACCAGCTTGGTCGGGTCCATGGTCTTGATCGGGGTGTGGCAGGGATCGTGGTACATGTAGCGCGTACCGGTCACGCCTTCCAGCTTCACGCCCTTCTCGAGCAGGTATTCGTGGATGTCGATAATGCGGCAACCCGGGAAGATCTTGTCGAATTCATAGCCGGCGAGCTGGTCGTAGCAGGTGCCGCAGCTCACTACCACGGTCTTGATGTCGAGGTAGTTCAGCGTGTTGGCCACGCGGTGGAACAGCACGCGGTTGTCGGTGACGATCTTCTCGGCCTTGTCGTACTGGCCGTTGCCGCGCTGCGGATAGCCGCAGCACAGGTAGCCCGGCGGCAGCACGGTCTGCACGCCGACGTGCCACAGCATCGCCTGCGTGGCCAGCCCGACCTGCGAGAACAGCCGCTCCGAGCCGCAGCCCGGGAAGTAGAACACCGCCTCCGATTCCGGCGTGGTTGCCTTCGGGTCGCGGATGATCGGCACGATCTCGTTGTCTTCGATGTCGAGCAGCGCGCGCGCGGTCTTCTTGGGCAGGTTGCCCGGCATCTTCTTGTTGATGAAGTGGATCACCTGCTCGCGCACCGGCGCCTTGCCCACGGTCGCGGGCGGATGCGCGGTCTGCTTCTTGGCGAATTTCTTCAGCACGTCGTTGCCGAGGCGCTGCGCCTTGTAGCCCCAGTCGATCATGACCTTGCGGGTCAGGTTGATGGTCTCGGGGTTGGTGGCGTTGAGGAAGAACATCGACGCCGCGGTGCCGGGGTTGAACTTCTTCTGCCCCATCTTGCGCAGCAGGTTGCGCATGTTCATCGACACGTCGCCGAAGTCGATCTTGACCGGGCACGGCGTTACGCACTTGTGGCACACGGTGCAATGGTCGGCCACGTCGGAGAACTCATCCCAGTGCTTGACCGAGATGCCGCGGCGGGTCTGCTCTTCATACAGGAAGGCTTCGATCAGCAGCGAAGTCGCCAGGATCTTGTTGCGCGGGCTGTACAGCAGGTTGGCGCGCGGCACGTGGGTGGCGCACACTGGCTTGCACTTGCCGCAGCGCAGGCAGTCCTTGACGCTCTCGGCAATGGCGCCGATATCGCTCTGCTGCATGATGATCGACTCATGCCCCATCAGGCCGAACGACGGCGTGTAGGCATTGCGCAGGTCGGCGCCGGGCAGCAGCTTGCCCTTGTTGAAGCGGCCCTGCGGGTCGACCTTGGCCTTGTAGGCACGGAAGTCGCCGATCTCTTCCTCGGTGAGGAATTCCAGCTTGGTGATGCCGATGCCGTGCTCGCCCGAGATCACGCCGTCGAGCGAACGCGCCAGCGCCATGATGCGGGCCACCGCGCGGTGCGCGTCCTGCAGCATGTCGTAGTCGTCGGAGTTCACCGGGATGTTGGTGTGCACGTTGCCGTCGCCGGCGTGCATGTGCAGCGCCACGAAGACGCGGCCGCGCAGCACCTGCTTGTGGATCTTCTGGGCCTCGTCCAGGATCGGCTTGAACTCGCCGCCGTTGAAGATCTTGCGCAGCTCGGCGCGGATCTCGGCCTTCCAGGACACGCGGATGGTGCGGTCCTGCAGCAGGTGGAACACGGTGGCGTCAGGCTGCTGCTGCAGGCGCGCGTCGAACTCCTGCCCCAGCAGTCCCAGCCCATGCCCGATCAGCGAGGCCTTGGCCTGCGTCAGCGGCACGTCCATGTGGTCCTGCAGGTAGCGCCAGCGCGCACGGATCTCGCGCAGCAGCGTCAGCGCGTGCTGCACGCGGTCTTCCAGCAGCTCGGCGCTGGGGATTTCGTTGGCGTCGTCGCTGCGGCCCAGCGGCAGGTTGCCGCGCGCGAAGAACGCTTCCAGCGTGTCGACCAGCTTGAGCTTGCTCTTGATCGACAGCTCGATATTGATGCGCTCGATGCCGTCGGTGTACTCGCCCATGCGATTGAGCGGAATCACCACGTCTTCATTGATCTTGAAGGCGTTGGTGTGCTTGGCGATGGCGGCGGTACGCGACCGGTCCAGCCAGAACTTCTTGCGCGCCTCGGGGCTGACGGCGATAAAGCCTTCGCCGCTCTTGCCGTTGGCCATGCGAATCACTTCCGAGGTGGCGCGCGCCACGGCGTCTTCATCGTCGCCGACGATATCGCCGATCAGCACCATCTTCGGGAAGGCGTTGCGCTTGCTCTTGGTGGCGTAGCCGACCGCGCGCAGGTAGCGCTCGTCCAGGTGCTCCAGGCCGGCCAGGATGGCGCCGCCGGGCTTCTTCGTCTCCGCATCAAGGAAGTCCTTGATCTCAACGATGCTGGGGATGGCGTCGCGCGCCTGGCCGAAGAACTCCAGGCAGACCGTGCGGATGAACTTCGGCATGCGGTGCAGGATCCAGCGCGCGCTGGTGATGATGCCGTCACAGCCTTCCTTCTGCACGCCCGGCAGGCCGGCCAGGAACTTGTCGGTGACATCCTTGCCCAGGCCTTCCTTGCGGAACTTGCGGCCTTCGATCGCCAGCGTCTCGGTGCGTAGCACCTTCTCGCCCGGCGCACGGTTGCCGTCCGACCACTTCAGTTCGAAGGTGGCCACCGGCACATCGTGGATCTTGCCCAGGTTGTGGTCCAGCCGGGTGATTTCCAGCCAGTTGCCCTCCGGGTCAACCATGCGCCACCAGGCCAGGTTGTCCAGCGCGGTGCCCCACAGCACGGCCTTCTTGCCGCCGGCGTTCATGGCCACGTTGCCGCCGATGCACGAGGCATCGATCGAAGTCGGGTCGACCGCGAACACCAGGCCGGCCTTGTCGGCCGCATCGGCCACGCGGCGCGTCACCACGCCGGCTCCGGAGAAGATGGTCGCAACCTTGTGCGACACGCCGGGCAGGTCGGTTTGCTCGACCGGGTCGAGCTGCTCCAGCTTCTCGGTATTGATCACCGCGCTCATCGGCGTCAGCGGCACGGCGCCGCCGGTATAGCCGGTGCCGCCCCCGCGCGGGATGATGGTGAGGCCGAGCTCGAAGCAGCCCTTGACCAGGCCGGCGATCTCTTCCTCGGTATCCGGCGTCAGCACCACGAACGGATATTCCACGCGCCAGTCGGTGGCGTCGGTCACGTGCGAGACGCGCGACAGGCCGTCGAACTTGATGTTGTCCTTCTGCGTGACCTTGCCCAGCACGCGCTGGGCGCGCTTGCGCAGGTCATAGGCGGCGGCGAATTCGTTCTTGAAATCCTCGATCGCCTGCTTGGCGAAGGCGACCAGCTGCTCCACGCGGTGCGAGCGGTCCTCGGCGGCGGGCTCGGCGTGCTCGGCACGGTCGGCCGCGCGGCGCTTCTCGATCTCGTTCAGGCGGTGGTGCAGCGCGCTGACCAGCATCTGGCGGCGCTTGGGATTTTCCAGCAGGTCGTCCTGCAGGTAGGGGTTGCGGCGAACCACCCAGATATCGCCCAGCACCTCGTACAGCATGCGGGCGGAGCGGCCGGTCCGGCGCTCGCTGCGCAGCTCGTCCAGGATGCGCCAGGCTTCCTCGCCGAGCAGGCGGATGACAATCTCGCGGTCCGAGAAGGACGTGTAGTTATAGGGGATTTCACGCAGGCGCGGCGGGGCGTCCTGCGCGGCGAGCTTGGCGTCGAGCACGAGTGGGGCGTTCATTGGGGGACCGCTTCCTGCTGCGCACGAGGACTGTGCGCGAATCGTTCATTAAAGCGCGATTGTACTGCAAGGCCCGGTTTCGCCGCACCGCAACATCGAGGAATCCTTGTTGGAACAAGGGATTAGGCGACATTTAGGCGGTGGCACCGGCGCCCTGCGGTGGTGCCGGCGGCGCACCGGATCAGAACCAGGCCTTCCACATTTGCGCAATGTTGTGCCAAAAGCTGTCCGGGATCCACAGCAGGCTGGCGGTCATGAACAGGTAGCGGATGAACTTGCCGACCGCCATCCAGGCCAGGCTGGGCCAGAACGAGAGGCGCAGCCAGCCGGCTAACGTGCACAACGGATCACCTATGCCGGGCAGCCAGGAGAACAGCAGCGTGGGCGGCCCGAGCCGGCGCATCCACCGGAAGTAGCGCGCATCGAGCTTGGGCTTGGGCGGCTTGCGCATATGTTTGCGGTGCTCCAGGTGCTCAAGGTCGTGCTCACGCGCCCGGCGCCGCTTGTGGTAGCGCACCAGTGCCAGCTTGGCGGCATAGCCCAGCCACCAGTCGATGGCACCGCCGACCGTGTTGCCGAGCGTGGCCACCAGGATCGCCGGCCAGAACATATGCGGGTTGAGCTTGACGTAGCCGAACACCGCCGGCTCCGAGCCCAGCGGCAGCAGCGTGGCCGAGATCAGGCTGACCACAAAGATCGCGGGCAGGCCCACCTTGGGCAGGGCAATGGTTTCAAACAGCCAGTCGAAGAAGGCTTCCATGTAAGCGTGGCGGGTGCCAGTGGGCGCTGCTCATTCTAGCTGCTGTGCCCCGAACGGGGCGCGGGCAAACCACATGGCAGCGCCCCACGATTTGTGATTAACTGTTAGAGCCTGTTGTGGCCAATCGTTCGCCGGCCGCAGCATTCGCGCCAGCATTGAAGCCGCTCGCCGCGTGCGCTGGCGCACCTACAGCAGTTGTAGCGGCAGCACCAATATCACGAATTAGCCGTCCTATAGCCGTCTTAAGCGGCAGTACCGCGTCGTGGCCAGTCCCACGCAGTTCGTTCGGGATTTCGGGCAATTGGTCATGCGCGTCCACCCCACATGGAGACAAGCATGGCGATTCCGATCCGCCTGACGGTCAACGGCAAGTCCGTTGACGCGCAGGTAGAACCCAACACCCTCCTGGTCCAGTTCCTGCGCGAACAGCTGCGCCTGACCGGCACCCACGTCGGCTGCGACACCGCGCAGTGCGGCGCCTGCACGGTCCACCTGGATGGCCGGGCGGTCAAGTCGTGCAATATCCTCGCGGTCCAGGCCGACGGCGCCGCCGTGACCACCATTGAGGGCCTCGCCGCTCCCGGCACGCTACACCCGATGCAGGAAGCCTTCCGCGAATGCCACGGCCTGCAATGCGGCTTCTGCACGCCCGGCATGGTGATGAGCGCCACCGCGCTGGTGCAGGAACACCCCGGCGCCGACGCCGCCACCATCCGCGCGCACCTGGAAGGCAACCTGTGCCGCTGCACGGGCTACCACAACATCGTGCGCGCAGTGCAGCAAGGCCAGGCGGCCATGCAGGGCACCGCCGCCAGCGCGGAATAAGGGGGAACGGCCATGAACGCACCCGAAAGCCAGCGCCTGGTAGGCGCGCCGATCAAGCGCAAGGAAGACTATCGCTTCCTGACCGGCAACGGCCAGTACACCGACGACATCGTGCTGCCGCAGCAAAGCTACGCGTACTTCCTGCGCTCGCCGCACGCGCATGCGCGCATCCGCTCGATCGACAAGACCGAGGCGCTGGCCGCGCCCGGCGTGATCGCCGTGCTGACCGGCGACGAACTGGCGGCCGACAAGGTCGGCGGCCTGCCCTGCGGCTGGCTGATCCACAGCATCGACGGCTCGCCGATGAAGGAGCCGCCGCACCCGGTGATTGCCCACGACAAGGTCCGCCACGTCGGCGACCAGGTCGCGCTGGTCATCGCCGAGACCCTGCAGCAGGCGCGCGACGCCGCCGAGAAGATCGACGTCGACTATGAAGAGCTGCCCGCCGTGGTCAGCGCTGCCGATGCCGCCAAGGCGTCCACCCTGGTGCATGACGACGTGCCCGCCAACACCTGCTACACCTGGGGCCACGGCGACAAGGCCGCCACCGACGCCGCCTTTGCCAAGGCCGCCCACGTGACCACGCTGGACATCGTCAACAACCGGTTGATTCCCAACGCGATCGAGCCGCGCGCGGTCAACGCCAGCTATACGCGCCAGGACGACAGCTATACGGTCTACGTGGCCAACCAGAACCCGCACGTCGAACGCCTGCTGATGGGCGCGTTCGTGCTGGGGCTGCCCGAATCGCGCCTGCGCATCATCGCGCCGGACGTGGGCGGCGGCTTCGGCTCCAAGATCTTCCTGTACCCGGAAGACGTGGCGCTGACCTGGGCTTCGAAGAAGATCGGCCGCCCGGTCAAGTGGACCGCGGACCGCTCCGAGTCCTTCCTGACCGATGCGCACGGCCGCGACCATGTGACCAGGGCCGAGCTGGCGCTCGACGCCGACGGCAAGTTCCTGGCGATGCGGGTGCATACCACCGCCAATATGGGCGCCTACCTGTCGACCTTCGCCAGCAGCGTTCCGACCATCCTGTATGCAACGCTGCTGGCGGGCCAGTACGCCACGCCCGCGATCTACGCCGAAGTGCAGTCGGTCTTCACCAACACCGCGCCGGTGGATGCCTACCGCGGCGCCGGCCGGCCCGAGGCCACCTATGTGGTCGAGCGCCTGGTCGAAACCGCCGCGCACGAGCTGAAGATCGACCCGGCCGAGCTGCGCCGCAAGAACTTCATCCGCCAGTTCCCGTACGCCACGCCGGTGGGCCTGACCTACGACACCGGCGACTACGAGCCGTGCTTGGCGCGCGCGCAGGAGCTGGCCGACGTCAAGGGCTTCCCGGCCCGGCGCGACGAAGCGAAGCAGCGCGGCAAGCTGCGCGGCCTGGGCTATTCCTGCTATATCGAGGCCTGCGGGCTGGCGCCGTCGAATATCGCCGGCGCGCTGGGCGCGCGCGCGGGGCTGTTCGAGGTGGGCGAGATCCGCGTGCACCCGACCGGCACCGTGACCGTGTTCACCGGCTCGCACAGCCATGGCCAGGGGCACGAGACCACCTTCGCGCAGGTGGTCGCCGACCGGCTCGGGCTGCAGCTGGACCAGGTCGAGATCGTGCACGGGGACACCGGCCGGGTGCCGTTCGGCATGGGCACCTATGGCTCGCGCTCGCTGGCGGTGGGCGGCTCGGCCATCGTCAAGGCGCTCGACAAGATCGAGGCCAAGGCCAAGAAGATCGCCGCGCACCTGCTGGAAGCCGCCGACACCGACATCGAGTTCAGCAACGGCGTATTCCGCGTGGCCGGCACCGACCGCACCAAGACCTTCGGCGAGGTCGCGCTGTCCGCCTACGTGCCGCACAACTATCCGCTCGACAAGCTGGAGCCGGGCCTGAACGAAAACGCGTTCTACGACCCGACCAACTTCACCTACCCGTCCGGCGCCTATGTGTGCGAGGTGGAGGTCGATCCCGATACGGGCGAGTCGCAGGTGGTCAAGTTCACCGCGGTGGACGACTTCGGCAACATCATCAACCCGATGATCGTCGAAGGCCAGGTCCATGGCGGCATCGGCCAGGGGCTGGGCCAGGCCATGCTGGAGCAGTGCATCTACGACAACGACAGCGGCCAGTTGCTGACCGGCTCGTACATGGACTACGCCATGGCGCGCGCCGGCGACCTGCCCGACTTCACCGTCGAGACCGCCACCGGCACGCCCTGCACCCACAACCCACTGGGCGTGAAGGGCTGCGGCGAAGCCGGCGCGATCGGCTCGCCGCCGGCGTTCATCAACGCGCTGGTGGATGCGCTCAGCCCACTGGGCGTGAAGGACATCCAGATGCCCGCCACGCCGCACCGGGTCTGGCAGGCCATCCAGGCCGCCCGGCCGTGACCCACGCACACCGCAAAGGAAACCGACATGTACGCATTCAATTTTGAACGCGCCGCGGATGCCAAGGCGGCCGTGGCCACGCTAAAGGCCGATCCCGACGCCAAGTTCCTCGGCGGCGGCCAGAGCCTGCTGGCCGCGATGAAACTGCGGCTGGCCGCGCCCTCCGTGCTGGTGGACGTGGCGCGCATTCCCGGCATGGCCGACATCCGCGTCGAAGGCAATGAGATCGTGGTCGGCGGCGCCGCGCGCCATGCCGATGTGGCCGAGCATGCCGAGGTGCGCCAGCGCATCCCGGCGCTGGCGGCACTGGCCGGCGGCATCGGCGACCGCCAGGTGCGCGCCATGGGCACCATCGGTGGCGCGCTCGCCAATGACGATCCCGCTGCCGACTACCCCGCGGGTGTGCTGGGGCTGGGAGCGACCGTGGTCACCGACCGCCGCACCATCGCCGCCGACGACTTCTTCAAGGGCCTCTATGAAACCGCCCTGGAACCGGACGAGCTGATCACCGCGGTGCGCTTCCCAATCCCGGAGCAGGCTGCCTACGCCAAGTTCCGCAACCCGGCCTCGCGCTTTGCGCTGGTGGGCGTGATGGTGGCGCGCACCGGCAACACAGTGCGCGTGGCGGTGACAGGCGCGGCCGACAGCGTGTTCCGCTGCCAGCCGCTGGAGCAGGCGCTGTCGGCCAGCTTCACCGCGCAGGCGGCGCGTGGGGTGAAGGTCGATGCGTCGAAGCTGAACGCCGACCTGCATGCGTCGGCGGAGTACCGGGCGCATCTGATCCCGGTGCTGGCGGCGCGGGCGGTGGAGGCGGCGGCGAAGGGGTAGCGCGAGTTTTACCTCTCCCCATTGTGGTCTCCCCTCTCCCGCCACCGCGGGAGAGGGGTCGGGGGAGAGGGCCGGCGCTTGAATCAAGCGTTATCGCGCGCGAACCTCCTGCCCTCTCCCCCGCCCCCCCGCCGTGCGGGAGAGGGGAGCAAACCGTCGGCGTGCGAGGCATGCCGGCACAGAAAGAATCTCATGCTTCCCACCTCCATCGACGACACCATCGCCCAGCTGGAACACCAGCAATACTTCGCCGACCGCGAGACCGCCACGGTGCTCTATCTCGCCATCCGCATGCAGCGGCCGCTGTTCCTGGAAGGCGAGCCCGGCGTCGGCAAGACCGCCATGGCGCATGCGATGGCGGGCGTGCTCGGCACACGGCTGCTGCGGCTGCAATGCTATGAAGGGCTGGACGCCGCCAGCGCGCTGTACGAATGGGACTACCCGCGCCAGATCATGGCGCTGCGCCTGGCCGAGGCACGCGGCGAACGTCCCGAGGCGCAGTCGCTGTACCACGACGACTACCTGCTCAAGCGCCCGCTGCTGGAATCACTGCTGCCCGACCCTGCCGCACCGGACGTCCCGCGCGTGCTGCTGATCGACGAGATCGACCGCGCCGACGAACCCTTCGAAGCCTTCCTGCTGGAGGTGCTGTCCGAATTCCAGGTGTCGATCCCCGAAATCGGCGTGATCCGGGCCGAGCGTCCGCCGCTGATCGTGATCACCTCCAACCGCACCCGCGAAGTCCACGACGCCCTCAAGCGCCGCTGCCTGTACCAGTGGATGGGTTACCCGGAGCGCGACCGCGAACTGCAGATCGTGGCCGCGCGCGCCCCCGAGGCCGCCGCGGCGCTGCAGGCCCAGGCCATCGACTTTATCCACCGGCTGCGCGGCATCGACCTGTTCAAGGCGCCGGGCATCGCCGAGGCCATCGACTGGTGCCGCGCGCTCTCCGCGCTGGGCGCGACCGAGCTCGATCCGCAGTCCGTGCGCGACACGCTGGGCGTGCTGCTCAAGTACCAGGACGACTTGGCGCGCGTGGACGGCCCCACCGTGGCCGAGCTGCTGGCGGGTGCCACGCCGGGAGGCTGAAGATGGCCACGCTGCACGCCGCTGTACGGCCTGCCGCACCGGCCCTGCCGGTGCTGGCGCGCAACGTCACGCACTTCATTCGGCTGTTGCGCGACGGTGGCTTCGCGCTGTCGCCGGCCCATGCGGTCGATGCGCTGCAGGCGCTGCGCCATGTCGATATCGGCCAGCGCGACGAGGTGCGCGCCGCGCTGGCGGCGCTGGTGCTGTCCGGCCCCGACCAGCGCCCGCTGTTCGATGCCGCCTTCGACCTGTTCTGGCGCGATCCCGATTGGGAAGGCAAGCTGCGCGCGCTGCTGCTGCCGCGCGTCGACAGCGGCGCGCCGCCGCCCAAACGCAGCAACCGGCTGGCCGATGCCCTGGCCGCGCGCCAGCCCGAAACGCCATCGCGGCCCGCGCAAACCGAAGCCGAGCGCATCCACGTGCCGCTGACCTTCTCCGACCAGGAACGCCTGGCGCAGCGCGACTTTGAAACCCTGACCGCGCAAGAGTGGCGCGCGCTGCAGCACCTGGTGCGCACGCGCCGCGCCCATCTCGCACTGCAGCGCACCCGCCGCCTGCGCGCAGCCACCTGCGGCACCCATGCCGACCTGCGCGCCAGCGCGCGCCTGGCGGTGCGCCAGCATGGCGAGTGGCTGCGCTGGAAATTCCGCAAGCACGCCGAGCGCAAGCCGCCGGTGGTGCTGCTGCTCGACATCTCCGGCTCGATGAGCCAGTACTCGCGCGCGGTGCTGTACTTCTGCCATGCGCTGATGCAGTCGCGCGAGCGGCTGTCGGTGTTCCTGTTCGGCACGCGACTGACCAACATCACCCGCTCGCTGCGCGAACGCGACCCGGACGAGGCCGTCGCGCTGATCACCGGCCAAGTGCGCGACTGGGCCGGCGGCACCCGCATCGGCGCCGCGCTGGCCAGCTTCAACCGCCACTGGGCGCGGCGCACGCTGTCCGGACGCGCCACCGTGCTGCTGGTCACCGACGGCCTGGACCACGAGCACATCGAACTGCTCGGCGACGAAATGGCACGGCTGCGCCGCTTTGCGCACCGCATCGTCTGGCTCAACCCGCTGCTGCGCTACCCCGGCTTCACCCCGCAGGCGCGTGGCGTGCAAGCCATCCTGCCGCACGTGGACGCACTGCGCCCGGCCCATAACCTGGACAGCCTGCTGGCGCTCGAGACGCTGCTGTCCGACCATGGCGGCCCGCCCCGGGCCGCCACCCCTGCCCTCGCCAGGCACAACAAGGAAGCCCCGCCATGGAAATGAACCAGAGCCAGCGCCTGCCGGTCCCGCAGCAGGTGGCATGGGAAGCGCTCAACGACACCGAGCTGCTCAAGCAATGCATCCCGGGATGTGAGAGTATCGAGCCCGACGGCGACAACGCCTACCAGCTGGCCCTGACGGCCGCGGTAGGCCCGGTCAAGGCGCGCTTCAAGGGCCGCATGGCACTGGAAGACATCCAGGCCCCCGACAGCTACACCATCCGTTTCGATGGCCAGGGCGGCGCGGCGGGCTTCGGCAAGGGCAGCGCCCAGGTCCGGCTGGAACCAGACGGTGACGAGACCGTGCTGACCTACACCGTCAACGCCCACGTGGGGGGCAAGATCGCACAGATCGGCTCGCGGCTGGTGGACGCCGCGGCACGCAAGATGGCAGATACCTTCTTTGCGCGCTTCACCGAGGCCGTCACCCCAGACGCCACCGACGACACGCCAGCGGCCGACGGCGCCCCCGCCGCAGCCGCCGGCGACAATGAACCAACAGAGGAACCGAAGCGGAAACGATCATGGACAGCGTGGATCTCGAAGTCCTGAAGAACAGTGTGCAGTGGCAGCAGCAAGGCCATCGCGTGCTGCTGGTCACGGTAGTGCGGACCTGGGGCTCGTCGCCCCGGCCCGAAGGCGCGATGCTGGCCGTGCGCGACGACGGCCTGGTGGTGGGCTCGGTCTCGGGCGGCTGCATCGAGGATGACATCATCGACCGCGTGCGCCGGCAAGGCATCATCGCCGACCACCCGGAAGCAATCAAGTACGGCATCAGCGCCGAGGAAGCCCACCGCTTCGGGCTGCCATGCGGCGGCACCATCGAGCTGGTCACCGAACCGCTGACCCCGGCCAGCGGCATCGCCGAGCTGCTCGACGCCGTGGAAAACGGCCGCCTGGTCGCGCGCACGCTCGACATGGCCACCGGCACCGCCACGCTGGGCCCGGCCAACGCCACCGACGGCCTGGTGTTCGACGGCAAGACCCTGCTGACCATCCACGGCCCGCGCTACCGCATGCTGGTGATTGGCGCCGGGCAGCTGTCCAAGTACCTGTGCCAGATCGCCGTGGGCCTGGGCTTCCAGGTCACCGTGTGCGACCCGCGCGAGGAATACACAGAGACCTGGGACATCCCCGGCGTGACCATGGTGCGCACCATGCCGGACGACACCGTCACTGACATGAAGCTGGACGAGCGCTGCGCCGTGATCGCGCTCACGCACGACCCCAAGCTGGACGACCTGGCGCTGATGGAAGCGCTGCGCACCAAGGCCTTCTATGTGGGCGCGCTGGGTTCGCGCCGCAACAACCAGGCGCGCCGCGAACGCCTCAAGGAATTCGACCTGACCGAGCTGCAGCTGGCGCGGCTGCATGGCCCCGTGGGCATCTACATCGGCAGCCGCACGCCGCCCGAGATCGCCATCTCGATCCTGGCCGAGGTGATCGCGGCCAGGAACCACGTATCGCTGCCCGACATCCTGCAGGTGGAAGGCGCCAAGGCCGCGCGCGAGATGGCTGCCAGCACCGGCAGCAGCTGCGACGTCGCGCCTGACCCCACCTGACGACTTCGCGAGTGCGCCCGCCATGACTGCCGCCCCCAACGCTCCCCTGCTCCGCACCGACCTGCCCACCGGCATCCTGCTGGCCGCAGGCTTCGGCCGCCGCTTCGACGCCGCCGGCAAACGCAACAAGCTGCTGGAGGTGCTGCCCGGCGGCCGCTCCGTGGCCTGGCGCAGCGCGCGCACGCTGGCCGCGGCGCTGCCGGAATCGATCGCCGTCATTCGCCCGGGCAACCCGGCACTGGCGGAGGAACTGCGCCGCGGCGGCTGCCGCGTGGTGGAGTCGGCCGACGCCGAAGCCGGCATGGGCGCAGCCCTGCGTGCCGCCGTGGCAGCCACGCCCGAAGCGCGCGGCTGGGTGGTAGCGCTGGCGGATATGCCCTGGCTGCCGATGGAACTGATCCGGGCGGTGGCATTGACGATCACCACGCCGGATACCATCGCCGCCCCTTGGCGCAACGGGCAACGTGGGCATCCGGTGGGTTTTGGCGCAGCCTGGCGTGAGGAATTGCTGAAGCTGGACGGAGATGAGGGCGCGCGGGCGTTGCTGAAGGACAAGCCTGTGACGCGGATCCTGACAGAGGATGAAGGGGCGTTTCGCGATATTGATACGCCTGGGGATTTGAAGTGACCCCCACGAACCTCACCCGATCCCCTCCGCCAACTCGCTCGTCTTCACCGCCATGATGAAATCATTCCGGTGCAACCCCTTGATCTTCTTGGTCCGCCACGACACCGTGGCATGCCCCCAGCCAAAGCTGATCTCCGGATGATGCCCCTGCGCCTCGGCCAGCTGCCCGACGCCGTTCACGAACGCCAGCGCCTGCGCGAAATTGCCGAAGGTGAAACGCCGTTCGAGCCGCGTCGCGCTATCGACCAGCTCCCACCCCGGCGCCTGCTGCAGTAAATCCTCGGCCTCAGCCGGCGTCAACGGCGGCACGCCGCCACGGCAAGGCGTGCACGATTGCGCTGCCAGGTCTTCGCTCATGGTCATGCTCCCCGACCGGAAGAACAGCCCGCGCCTCAGGCCCCTTCGGTCTCAGTCAGTGCGCGCAGGAACTCGCTGCTCCACCAGTGCACATCCTGCGCGCGGATGCGCTCCAGCAGTTTCTGGTGCCGCTGCTGGCGCTCGGCCAGCGGCATGTGCAGCGCCTGCTGGATCGCCTGCGCGGTGGCGCGCGTGTCGTACGGATTGACCAGCAGCGCCTCGCGCAGCTGCTCGGCGGCGCCGGCAAAGCGCGACAGCACCAGCACGCCCGGGTCCTCCGGGTCCTGCGCGGCGATGAACTCCTTGGCCACCAGGTTCATGCCGTCGCGCAGCGGCGTCACCAGCGCCACGCGGCTGGCGCGGCACAGGCCGGGCAGCCGCTTGCGCGCGGTGGTGCGGTGGATATAGCGCACCGGCATCCAGTCCAGCTCACCGAACTCGCCGTTGATGGCGCCGCTCAGCTGCTCCATCTCGCGGCGCAGGTCGACGTAGGCATCCACCGACTCACGCGACGGGGCAGCGATCTGCACCAGCGTCGCGCTCGAGCGGTTCTCGGGATACTCGGCCAGCAGCCGGTAGAACGCCTTGAGCCGCTGCGGCAGGCCCTTGGAATAGTCGAGCCGGTCGATGCCCAGCAGCAGCCGGCGGCGCGCGTACTGCGCGCACATCATCTCGTAGGTTTCCTGCGCATCCGCGCCGCGGCCCAGCTCCATGAACTCGTCGACGTCGATGCCGATCGGGAAGGCCTGCGCCCGCACCGTGCGGTGGAAGGCGCGGTAGCGGTGCTCGCCCATGGGCTCGGCCTGCGCTTCGGCCTGCACGTAGCGCGAGAAGTGCTCGACATCCGCATGGCTCTGGAAGCCGAGCAGGTCGTAGGCAAACAGTGCGCGCATCAGCCACTCGTGCTGCGGGATGGCGGCCAGAATCAGCGGCGGCGGCAGCGGCACATGCAGGAAGAAGCCGATCTTCTGCCCGCAGCCGATGGCGCGCAGCTCTGAGGCCAGCGGGATCAGGTGGTAGTCATGGATCCAGATGATGTCGTCGGGCTGCAGCAGCGGCGCCAGCTTGCGCGCGAACAGCTGGTTCACGCGCCGGTATCCATTCAGGAAGTTGGAGTCGAAATCCGCCAGGTCCAGCCGGTAGTGGAACACCGGCCACAGCACGCCATTGCTGTAGCCCAGATAGTAGGCGTCGTGGTCCTCGCGGCTCAGGTCGACGGTGGCCAGCGTCACGTTGCCGGCCTGCTGCAGGTGCAGGTCGCCTTCACCCGGCGTGCCGCCCTGGGCGGTTTCCAGCGCCTTGCCGCTCCAGCCGAACCACATGCCGCCAGTCTGGCGCAGGGCTTCGGATAGCGCCACGGCGAGGCCGCCCGCCGCCACGTTGCGGGGATCGGCGACCCGGTTGGATACCGCTACAAGTCTTGGCATATGTTGTTCTTGGAGTCCTCTGTTCTGGATGCCGTGGATGCCGTGGGCGGTTCAGATCACCGTGTCCCACGGCGCCGACAGCCGCATCGCGCCATTGATCAGCCCGACCATCGAGTACGTCTGCGGGAAATTGCCCCACATCTCGCCGGTCACCGGATGGGTATCCTCGGACAGCAGCCCCAGCGGATTGCGCGCGGCCAGCATCGATTCGAAGATCTCGCGCGCTTCTTCGCGCCGGCCGATGCGCGCAAGAGCATCGATGCGCCAGAACGTGCAGATATTGAACGCGGTCTCGGGCTTGCCGAAATCGTCGGGCGCCTCGTAGCGGCGCATATAGGGGCCGTCGCACAGCGATGCCTCCAGCGCCTTGACGGTGGCGATGAAGCGCGGATCGCGCGGCTCGATGAAATTGACTTCGGCCATCAGCAGCACGCTGGCATCCAGCTCGCGCCCGCCGAAGCTTTCGGCAAAGGCCTGGCGCTCTTCGCTCCAGGATTCGGCCAAAATGCGCTCCTTCATGCGGTCGGCATGGTCGTGCCAGTAGGCGCCGCGCGCCTGCAGCTGCAGCTTGTCCGCAACCTTGGCCAGGCGGTCGCAGGCGGCCCAGCTCATCAGCGCCGACGACGTATGCACGCGCGCCCGCGTGCGCAGCTCCCACATGCCGGCGTCGGGGGTGCCGAACACTTTCACCGCCTGTTCGCCCACCTCTTCCAGCCGGCGGAATTCAGCGGGGCCGCCGCGGTGCAGCAGCCGGTGGTCATGGAAGGCCTGGGCCGCGCCCAGCACCACGTTGCCGTAGACGTCGTGCTGGAAGTGCTCCTGCGCCTGGTTGCCCACGCGCACCGGGCCCATGCCGCGGTAGCCGGGCAGATGGTCGAGCATGCTTTCAGGCAGCTCGCGCTCCAGGCCGATGCCGTACAGCGGCTGGATGTGCCCGTCCTGCGATTGCATCACCACGTTGGACAGCCAGCGCAGGTAGTCCTCCATGGTGCCGACCTCGGACAGGCTGTTGAGCGCGCGCACCACGAAGAAGGCGTCGCGCAGCCAGCAGAAGCGGTAGTCCCAGTTGCGGCCGCTGCCCGGCGCCTCGGGGATGCTGGTGGTCATCGCCGCGACGATGGCGCCGGTCTCTTCGAACAGCGACATCTTCAACGTGATGGCCGCGCGGATCACCGCGTCCTGCCATTCGCACGGCACCGCCAGGCGGCGGCTCCACAGGCGCCAGTAGGCGGTGGTTTCCTGCTCGAAGTCGCGCGCGGTTTCTTCCACGCCGTGCGCGAGGGTCTCGTCCGGGCCCAGGATAAAGTTGTAGCCGCGCGTGACCAGGAACGGCGTGTGCGACAGCACGTAAGCCATCGGCGCGTCGGTGGTCATGCGCAGGGTCATGTCGTCGCCGATAAATCGCACATGGCTGCTGCCGCGCGTCATCTCCGGCGCCTTGCGGCCCCATTCGAAGCGCGGCGCCACCACCACGCGCACGCGCGGCGCGCCGCGCACCGGGCGGATGCGCCGGACCAGCGCGGTCGGGCGGAAATATCGCCCCAGCCGGAAGAAGCGCGGCGCAAAGTCGGTGATTTCCAGACAGTTGCCATGGCTGTCCGTCAGCCGCGTGCGCAGCACCGCGGTATTGGGCTCGTACCATTGCCGCGACGACTGGAAGTCCTCGATCTCGATCGAGAAATGGCCGGCGTTCTCGCTCGGGTCGAGCAGGGCGTTGAACACCGGGTCGCCGTCAAAGCGCGGCAGGCACGACCAGACAATGCGCGCGCGGCAGTCCACCAGCGCGGAGATGGCGCAGTTGCCGATCATGCCAAGCGACAGCGACGGATTGGCAAAGCGGCTGCCGCCGTCCACGGTCTTGTGCACGCCTTCGGTCGGCGGCTGGCCCGGTTCGCTCGGGCTGCTCGGATTGGTCACAGCGATACCTCCCTCAGGATGTCGTTGTGCGCCGGGCCGGGCCTGGCTCGGCCTCATTCGGCACGGCGCGCGGCTGGCCGCCGGCGCCTTCCAGCGCGCGGGCCGAGCGGTGCAGCCAGCTGCGCAGCGCGGCCGGCCCGGACACGCTGACGCTGGCCACGGTCTCGCGCTGGCCCACCAGCACGCCCAGCCCGCCAAGCTTGCGCACGGCGGCAAAACCTGGCTCGTCGGTCAGGTCGTCGCCGGCAAAGAGCGGCACGCGCTCGGCGAAGGGCGCAGATTTCATGAATGCGGCGATGGCGTCGCCCTTGTCGACGCCGGCCGGCTTGATCTCGACCACCATCTTGCCGGGCAGCGCCTCCAGTCCGACAGCATGGCGCAGCACTTCGGTGACCGCGGCATCGACCACGCCGGCCAGTTCAGGCGCCTGGCGGTAGTGGATGGCGACGGCAACGGACTTGCGCTCCAGCCGCAGGGCGGGATAGGCGCGCACCAGCGCTTCCAGGTGGGGGATCAGCGGTTCCAGGCCGGGGGCGGAAGTCTTGGATACCATGCCGCCGTCGGTGCGGAATTCAGCACCGTGCACGCCGGCGGCCGGCAGCCGCAGGGGCTGCAGGAAGTGGTCGAGTTCAGAGATCGGACGCCCGGAGATGACAGCCAGCGCGCCATTCAGACGCTCGAATAGCGTGTGCAGCGTGCCGACCAGTTCGGGTTCGACCTGCACCAGTTCCGGGCGCGGGGCCAGGTCGGCCAGGGTGCCGTCGAAGTCGAGAAACAGGGCGGTATTGGGTTCGATTAGCGGTAGTTGTGGCATCGCGTTACACCGTAACACGTCGTTTTGACCGGCGTCCACCGGGCGCCGTCCTACATGGCGCCCACGCAACCCCGCCCCGACGCAAGTCCGGGCCAGGCGTCCGCGGCCCCACTGCGCCTTGGCTCGCCGCGCCCTCGCGAGTGCATCATCATCCACACGAGAAGCGCCCTCCGCGCGGCACGGGCCGCCCTGCCCGGGCGGCGGGGGCCCCGCCCGGGCAGGGTGGAAGTCGCCGCCATCCTTTATCATTGACGGTTTCCGCCAGAATTTCCGCCTTTTTTTGCGCCGCCCCACGGCCCGCCCGAGACCATGACCCGCATGTCCGCCGCCAGACCCGACTACCTCAAGAAGATCCTGACCGCCAAGGTCTACGACGTGGCGCAGGAGACCGAACTGACCTACGCGCATCAATTGTCGGCGCGCACCGGCAATGCGGTCTGGTTCAAGCGCGAGGACACCCAGCCGGTCTTCTCCTTCAAGCTGCGCGGCGCATACAACAAGATGGCCTCGCTGACGCCGGAAGAACTCAGGCGCGGCGTGATCGCCGCCTCGGCCGGCAACCACGCGCAGGGAGTGGCGCTGTCCGCGGCGCGCCTGCAATGCAAGGCCATCATCGCCATGCCGGTCACCACGCCGCAGGTGAAGATCGACGCCGTGCGCGAACGCGGCGGCCAGTGGGTGGAAATCGTGCTGCACGGCGAGTCCTACAGCGACGCCTACAACCATGCCGCGGAGCTGGAGAAGAAGCACAAGCTGACCTTCATCCACCCGTTCGACGATCCCGAGGTCATCGCCGGCCAGGGCACCATCGCCATGGAGATCCTGCGCCAGCACCCGGGCCCGATCCATGCCGTGTTCGTCGCCATCGGCGGCGGCGGACTGATCTCTGGCATCGCCTCGTACATCAAGGCGGTGCGCCCCGAGATCAAGGTGATCGGCGTGCAGACGGTGGACTCTGACGCGATGAAGCGCTCGGTCGACGCCGGCAAGCGCGTCGAGCTGAAGGAAGTGGGGCTGTTCTCTGACGGCACCGCGGTCAAGCTGGTCGGCAAGGAGACCTTCCGCATCACGCGCGAGCTGGTCGACGACATCATCCTGGTGGATACCGACGCCATCTGCGCGGGCCTGAAGGACGTGTTCCAGGACACCCGCAGCATCCTGGAGCCGGCCGGCGCGCTGGCCGTGGCGGGCCTGAAGGCCTATGCCGAGCGCGAGAAGCTCAAGGGCCAGCACCTGGTGGCGATCGCCTGCGGCGCCAACATGAACTTCGACCGCCTGCGCTTTGTCGCCGAGCGCGCCGAGGTGGGCGAGGCGCGCGAAGCCGTGTTCGCCGTGACCATCCCGGAAGAGCGCGGCAGCTTCAAGCGCTTCTGCGAGCTGGTCGGCACGCGCAGCGTGACCGAGTTCAACTACCGCATCGCCGACACCAGCATGGCGCATATCTTCGTCGGCGTGCAGATCGCCAGCCGCGCCGAGAACGACAAGATCGCCGCCAGCTTCCGCAAGCACGGCTTCGACACGCTGGACCTGTCCAACAACGAACTGGCCAAGCAGCATATCCGCTACATGGTGGGCGGGCGCTCGGCGCTGGCGCATGACGAGCTGCTGTTCCGCTTCGAGTTCCCGGAGCGCCCGGGCGCGCTGATCCGGTTCCTGTCCAGCATGAGCCCGAACTGGAATATCAGCCTGTTCCACTACCGCAACCAGGGTGCGGATACCTCCAACATCCTGGTCGGCATCCAGGTGCCGAAGAACGAGAAGCGCGCCTTCCGCGCCTTCCTTTCAACGCTGGGTTACGTACACTGGGACGAGACCGACAACCCGGTGTACAAGCTGTTCCTGTCCTGACACCTGCTGAGCGCCCCATGAGCCTCCCTGAACACTCGCCGCTGGGCAAGCCTTCGGCCTACAAGACCGAATACGACGCCTCGCTGCTTTTTCCGATCCCGCGTCAGCCCAAGCGCACCGAGATCGGCCTGCCCGAAGGCAAGCCGGTGCCGTTCTTCGGCGTCGATATCTGGAATGCGTACGAGCTGTCGTGGCTGAACCTGAAGGGCAAGCCGCAGGTGGCGCTGGCCAGCTTCATCATCCCGTCGGACACGACCAATATCATCGAGTCCAAGTCGTTCAAGCTGTACCTTAACTCGTTCAACCAGACCAAAATTGCTTCACCCGAGGCGCTGCAGCAGCTGCTGCACCACGACCTGTCCGAAGCCACCGGCGGCACCGTGCAGGTGCGGCTGGTGACTGAAGCGGACCTGGGCAAGCAGAAGATGGGTGAGCTCGACGGCCTGCTGCTGGACCGGCTCGATATCGAGGTGGACCGGTATGAGCCCGCGCCTGAGCTGCTCAGCGCGGACCAGGAAGAAACCCCGGTGGAAGAAACGCTGGTGTCGCACCTGCTCAAGTCCAACTGCCTGGTCACCGGCCAGCCGGACTGGGGCAGCGTGCAGATCCGCTACGTGGGTGCGCCGATCAACCAGGAAGGGCTGCTCAAGTACCTGATCTCGTTCCGCAACCACAACGAGTTCCACGAACAGTGCGTGGAGCGGATCTTCATGGACGTGATGCGCGAGTGCAAGCCGGTCAAGCTGGCGGTGTATGCGCGCTATACGCGCCGCGGCGGGCTCGATATCAACCCGTTCCGCACCAACTTCAATACGGCGTGGCCGGACAACAAGCGCAACGCGCGGCAGTGAGGCAGGCGGGGAGGATCAGAACTCCCCGTGAAACCGTACCCCGTAGAACTTGACCGGGCCGCGGTCGCGGTTGTAGCCGGGGTTGCGCACGTACTGGAAGTCCGGGCTGATGCTCAGGTACTTCACCGGCTGGAAGCTGTAGTAGATCTCCAGGATCTGCTCGGGCCCGTAGCGCAGCGCACCGTCGCCCAGGAACGCGCCCAGCCCGCCCGCGGCCAGGTAGTTGCGGTGGTTTGGGCCCAGCATGTTGATCGCCACCGCCACGCCCAGCGCATCGCGCGCCCGTCCCCACGCATCGCCCTTCAGCACGCCGCCCGCCGACACCTGGCGGCCGATCTCCGTGAAGGCGTAGGTCTCGGTCTTGTCGTCGGACAGGCTGGCGCGCGCGAATATCCCCAGTGAATCGGTAACCTGCTGCACCAGTGTCACGCCCACACCGCTCTTGGCGTGCTCGCGCCGCACGTCGGCGACGTCCGGTGTGCTGTTATTGGCCATGCCGAAGCCGATGGCATCGCTGAACGCGCCCATGCGCGCCTTGTTGCGGAACCACAGCAGCCGCGCGGTGCCGGGGCGGCCGGCCAGCTGGTAGCGCTTCTCCACTTCGATGATGTCGCCGTAGTGCTCGAACATGCGGGTGTCGAGCTGCAGCCCGTTGGATTCCAGCGGCTGCAGGAAGCGCCCGATGCGCGCCGACCAGCCGTCGCCGATATATTCCAGCGACAGGCCCCAGCTATAGCCGCGCGCATCGGCCGGATAGTCGAAGGCGCCATGTGTCATGAACGACCAGTTCATGAATTGCGTGCGCGGGTCCGAGCCGAACTCGTTCTGGTCGAAGACATCCAGTACGCCGAAGTTGCCCGCCGTCAGCACCACGCGCTGCTGGTCGACGGTGCGCGCAAACTGGTTGAAATCCGCTTCCAGCGCTTCGCTGCCGCCGCCCAGGCCCCAGGTCTGCCGCACGAAGGCGCGCGCGCGGTAGAACACCGGGTTGGTGCTGGCGGCCTTGCCCAGTTCACCGTTGGACAAGCCGCCCAGGCCGTGCAGGCCGGAAAACGGCACGCCTTGCGTGACTTCCGGGTTGAAGTGGAACTCCGCGCCTTGCCACAGCTTCAGTCCCAGATCCAGCGTCGCGCTGAATGAGTAGCTCTTGGCCCGTTCGGTACCCAGGCTATTGGGGCCGGAGTATGCCGCGCCGAATGATGGCTTGCGCTGCCAGATGTAGGTGCTCTGGCCGTGAAAGGCGAACGGGCTTTCCGCTTCAGCCAGGCCTTGCACCGGCTCCGCTTGCTGCGCCATCGCTGGCAGGCACGCACAACAGGCCAGCGCCGCCAGCACACGGCGAAAACGGAGCGCTCGACGAACGGGAGCGGTGGCAAGTGGCGGAAACGGCATCGGCAGAGGCGGTCAGCAAAAGAAGTGCCGGAGACGGCGCGTTCCGGCGCCCGCAGCATAGCCAAGCGCCCATGACATGTCTACCTGCCAAAGGGTGTGCCGGAAGGCCGACGTTGTAACCGCCCTTGAATTAATTAACGCAAAAATTAATATTCACTGGAGACCGCTTGCATCCGTTTGCCCATGCCGCGCCCGCCCGCCAAACCGAAACCTTCCGCCCGCCGCAGCCCCGGGCGTCCTGCAGCCGGCCAGCCCGGCCAGCGCGAACGCATCCTCGATGCGGCCACCGACCTGTTCTCGCGCCAGGGCGTGGCCGGCACCGCGGTCAAGGCGATTGCCACCCAGGCCGGCGTGACGCCAGCGCTGGTCCATTACTACTTCAGCGACCGCGAATTGCTGCTGGACGCCGTGGTCGAGGAAAAGCTGCAGCCGCTGGTGGCCAGCGTCTTCGCTGCCGCCGGGGATGCCGAGCCGATGGCCATGCTGATCGGCATTGCCGGCCAGCTGATCCGCACCGCGGCCGCCACGCCCTGGTTTCCCGGGCTGTGGATCCGTGAAGTCGCCTGCGCCGACGGCGCCCTGCGCGAGCGCGTGCTGGACCGCTTCGCGCTGCAGCGCGCCGGCGCACTGAGCGCGCCGCTGGCGGCCGCGATCGCGCGCGGGCAGCTCAATAGCGGCCTGGAGCCGGCGCTGGTGATGCCGTCGCTGATCGGCCTGACGCTGCTGCCGCTGGCCACCACCCATATCTGGCGCAGGCTGCCCGGCGGCGAAGCGGTTGATACCGACACGCTGGTGCGCCACGTATCCGCGCTGCTGACGCACGGGCTGGCACCGGCGTCCGACGCCGGCAAGTCCAGGCTTTCTCCGGAGTCATCATGAACCCCGCCCACTCCACCCGCCCGCAACTGCCGGCAGCGGTGCTTGCCACCTTCGCGGCGGTGCTGCTGGTCGCCGCCTGCAGCCGTGAACGCGCCGACACCTGGCAAGGCTATGTCGAAGGCGAATTCGTCAGCGTGGCCTCGCCCTTCGCCGGGCGCCTCGACACGCTGTCGGTGCAGCGCGGCCAGCAGGTCGGCCAGGGCGCCGCGCTGTTTGCCCTCGAATCCGACGACGAGCGCGCCGCGCGCCAGCAGGCCGAAGACCAGTTGCGCGCGGCCGAGGCCCAGCTGCAAGACATGAAGACCGGCAAGCGCCCGGTCGAAGTCGAGGTCAGCCGTGCCCAGCTGGCGCAGGCACAGGCCCAGGCGCAGCGCAGTGCCGCGGCCTTGCGGCGCGACCAGCGCCAGTATGAGATCGGCGGCATCGCGCAGGCGCAGCTGGACGAATCGCGCGCGCAGGCCAACAGCGACGCCGCACGTGTGCGCGAACTGCAGCGCGATATCGACGTGGCCCGGCTGCCGGGCCGGGATGCGCAGCAAGCCGCGCAGGCCGCGCAGGTGGCCGCCGCGCGCGCGGCGCTGGCGCAGGCCGAGTGGAAGCTGTCGCGCAAGACCGTGGCCACGACCCAGGCGGGGCTGGTCTACGACACGCCCTACCGCCTCGGCGAGTGGGTGCCGGCGGGCAGCCCCGTGGTGCGCATGCTGCCGCCGGGCAACGTCAAGGTGCGCTTCTATGTGCCGGAGACGGTGGTGGGCGCGCTGCGCAACGGCCAGGCGGTGCAGGTGCGCTGCGACGGCTGCGCCACGCCGGTGGCGGCCACCATCAGCTACGTTGCCAACGAGGCCGAATACACGCCGCCGGTGATCTACAGCAACGAGACCCGGCGCAAGCTGGTGTTCCTGGTCGAAGCGCGCCCGGCGGCTGCCGATGCGCCCAAGCTGCGGCCGGGCCAGCCCGTTGAAGTGGTACGGCAATGAACACGACAATCAACGGCGGCGCGGCCGGGCTCGCCATCGACGTGCGCGGTCTGAACAAGCACTTCGGCGACAAGCACGTGGTCAACGACCTGAGCATGCAGGTCGCGCGCGGCGAGATCTTCGGCTTCCTCGGCCCCAACGGCAGCGGCAAAACCACCTCGATCCGCATGATGTGCGGCCTGCTGACGCCCGATTCCGGCACGGGCACCTGCCTGGGCTACGACATCCGGAGCGAGTCCGACGAGATCAAGCGCCGCGTCGGCTACATGACGCAGAAGTTCTCCTACTGGGACGACCTGTCGATCCGCGAGAACCTGGACTTCGTCGCGCGCGTCTACGGCATGCCGAACCGGCGCGAGGCGGTCGACCGCGCACTGGAACACCTGGGCCTGGCCACGCGCTCGGCGCAGCTGGCCGGCGCGCTGTCGGGCGGCTGGAAGCAGCGGCTGGCGCTGGCGGCCTGCCTGCTGCACGAGCCCGAGCTGCTGCTGCTGGATGAACCCACCGCGGGCGTGGACCCCAAGGCCCGGCGCGACTTCTGGGAGCAGCTGCACCAGCTGGCCGCGCGCGGCATCTCGGTGCTGGTCAGCACGCACTACATGGACGAGGCCGAGCGCTGCCACAAGCTGGCCTATATCGCCTACGGCAAGCTGCTGGCGCAGGGCACCGCCGATGAAGTGGTGGCCAGCCAGAATCTGTCGACCTGGAGCGTGGAAGGCGACGACCTCGCCGCGCTGTCGGAGCAACTGCAGGGTGCGCCGGGCGTGGAGCAGACCGTGGCCTTCGGCACCGCACTGCATGTGACCGGGCGCGATGCGCAGGCGCTGGCCGATACGCTCGCGCGGCTGGCCGGACCGGGCCGGCGCGTCGAGCAAACCCAGACCAGCCTGGAAGACGTGTTCATCCACATGATGAGCGGGGCCGAAGACAATATGGCGGCCCGCAAGGCCAGGGAGGCGTCATGACAGCCGCCGCCCGCAAACCGGCCGCGCAACAGCGCTTCTCGCTGCAGCGCTGGTGGAGCATCGTGCTCAAGGAGTTCCTGCAGCTGCGGCGCGACCGCGTCACCTTCGGCATGATCATCGGGCTGCCGATCATGCAGCTGCTGCTGTTCGGCTTTGCCATCAACACCGATCCGCGCCACCTGCCAACCGCCGTGATTGCCGCCGACCAGAGCGAATTCACGCGCTCCTTTATCGCCAGCATGGAGCAATCGACCTACTTCAAGCTGGTCGGCACGCTGCCCGACGAACAGGCCGGGCGCGAGGCGCTGATGAAGGGCGAGGTGCAGTTCGTGCTGACCATCCCGCCCGACTTCACGCGCCGGCTGCTGCGCGGCGAACGGCCCGCGCTGCTGGTCGAAGCCGATGCCACCGATCCCTCCGCCACCGGCCAGGCCATCGCCGCGCTGCCCCAGCTGCCCTACCGCGTGGCCACGCATGACCTGAAGGGACCACTGGCGCCGCTTGCCGGCGGCAAGCCGCCTTTCGACGTGCAGGTGCAGCGGCTCTACAACCCCGAAGGCATCACACAATACAACATCATTCCCGGCCTGATGGGCGTGATCCTGACGATGACCATGGTGATGATGACCGGCCTGGCCATGACGCGCGAACGCGAGCGCGGCACCATGGAGAACCTGCTGGCCACGCCGGTGCGGCCGCTCGAGGTGATGACCGGCAAGATCGTGCCCTATATCTTCATCGGCCTGATCCAGTCGACCATCGTGCTGCTGGCCGCGCGCTGGATCTTCAGCGTGCCGTTCGTCGGCTCGGTGCTGGCGGTGTACCTGGCGGCGCTGCTGTTTATCGCGGCCAACCTGACGGTGGGCATCACGCTGTCGTCGCTGGCGCAGAACCAGTTGCAGGCGATGCAGCTGACCTTCTTCTACTTCCTGCCCAACATACTGCTGTCCGGCTTCATGTTCCCGTTCGCCGGCATGCCGGGCTGGGCGCAGGCCATCGGCAACATCCTGCCGATGACGTATTTCCACCGCATGGTGCGCGGCATCCTGCTCAAGGGCAACGGCTGGGTCGAGCTATGGCCCAATGTGTGGCCGATGGCGGTGTTCATCGTGGTGGTGATGGCGATCGCGGTGCGCTTCTACCGCCGCACGCTGGATTAAAGGGGTTCGCCATGTCTCGACTCACGCCTGTCTTTGTCGCCGCGGCACTGTTGTGCGGCTGCGCCGTCGGTCCCGACTTCCGCGCGCCCGCGCCGCCCGATGACGCCGGCTACGTGCCGGGCCCGCAGCCGGTGGCAACCGTAGCGGCCGACGCCGCGGACGCAGGAGGGCAATCCCACGCGCAAACCCTGGCCGCCGGCGCCGATGTGCCCGCGCAGTGGTGGGCGCTGTTCCGCAGCCCGGCGCTGGACGCCACCATCCGCAGCGCGCTCGATGCCAGCCCAACGCTCGCGCAGGCGCGCGCCCGGCTGCGCGAGGCGCAGGAGAACCTGGCCGCGCGCACCGGCGCCACGCGCTGGCCCGCCGTTGACGCAAAGCTGAACACCACGCGCCAGCAGGTCGATTTCCAGTCCCTGGGCATCACCGCGATCCCCAGCCCCGGCCCGTTCACGCTGTACGGCGCCACGGTGCAGGTGTCGTACGTGCTCGACCTGTTCGGCGGCCAGCGGCGCGAACTGGAGGGACTGCAGGCAGCGGTGGATTACCAGCGCTATGAACTGGAAGCCGCGCGCCTGGCGCTGACCGCCAACGTGGCCACCGCGGCCATCCGCGAAGCCGGCCTGCGCGCGCAACTGGCCGATACGGCCGCCGTCGCTGCGGCCCAGCAGCGGCAGCTTGGCATCACCGAGGAGCGCCTGCGCGCGGGCGGCGTCGCCCGTGTCGACGTGCAGCGCCAGCGCGCCGAACTCGCGCAAACCCAAGCCCTGGTGCCGGCCCTGCAACGCCAGCTCGATGCCACGCGGCACCAGCTCGCGGTGTACACGGGCCAGACCCCGGCCTCGGCCACGCTGCCCGAATTCCGCCTCGACGAACTGCAGCTGCCCGACACGCTGCCGGTCAGCCTGCCGGCCACGCTGGCACGCCGCCGGCCGGACATCCGCGCGGCCGAGGCCCTGCTGCACCAGGCCTCCGCCAATATCGGCGTAGCCACCGCCAATCTCTATCCACAGATCACGCTGAGCGCCAACGGCGGCACGCAGGCCACCGCGGCGCGCGACCTGTTCAGCAGCCTGAACGTATGGAGCCTGGCTGCGGGGCTGGTGCAGCCTGTATTCCGCGGCGGCGAGCTGCAGGCCCGCAAACGCGCGGCGGAAGCGGCCTATGAGCAGTCGCTGGCCGCGTATCGGCAAGCCGTGTTGCAGGGCCTGCAGAACGTGGCCGATTCACTGCGCGCACTCGAAGCCGATGCCGCGGCGCTGCGCGAACGCGCCGACAGCGCGCGGCAGGCGCGCGATACGCTGGCAGTGGTGTCGGAGCAGTACCGCCTGGGCGGCGTCAGCCAGCTGGCGGTGCTGGATGCCGAACGGCAATCACGGCAGGCGTCGCTGGAACTGGCACAGGCGCGCGCCGACCGGCTGGCGGATTCGGCGGCGCTGCTGCAGGCGTTGGGGGGTGGGTGGTGGAAGGAGGAAGGCGGCGCTGTGGCGGCAGCGCCGCGGTGACGGCGGCGGCCGGCTACTTCTTGTCGCTCTGGGTGTACCAGTAGGTGCGCTTGCGCTTGCCGATCCCCGGCGGCGAGATCTTCTGCGCACCGAGCGACGAGGTATTGTCGCCACCGCCCGGCCCGTTCTGGTTGCCGCCGCCGATCAGCACCGGCACGTTGCTGGTGTTGCCCTGGGCATCGCTCACCGCCACCACGCCAAACACCGGCGACGGCGGCAGGCCGCCATTGTTGAACTGGACATAGCGGTTGTCGTTAAGACCCTTGCCCGTCAGGAACGACACCGCGTAGCCCCTCGCGATACCCAGGTCCGGATAGCAGGCCCCTGACTTGGGCACGCTGGGGGTATTGGTGCCGAAGTAGGTGTAGCCGGCCACAGTCAGCGGCGCGTTAACCACCTTCTCGCCGGTACCCAGCGTCAGGTAGAAGCCCTTGCCGGTACCCGAGTCGGCATACACCGTGGCGGTGGCGTTGAACAGGCTGCTCTCGGTCAGCGGCGTCCATGTCGCAGGCAGCCCGCCGGTGAGCGCGGTGTCCTTCAACATGTAGAAGCGGTTGGTGACGTTATAGGCCAGGCCCGCCGCGTTGCTGGTGGTGTATAGCGGATGCTCGCGGTCGCCGCTGCCGATCATCACCGCGTCATAGGCGCCGGTGGTGATGACATCTGGTGGGTACATGAACTTGCGCGCATCGTTGCTGGTCTGCGCGCCGCCCAGCGCGGCGAACTTGCCCAGCGTCCAGGCCGCCGGGCCCGTGCCGGCAGCCGTCTCGAAATCCAGCCGCCAGACATTGCCGCCCATGTCGCCGACATAGCCCTTGTCGATCAGACCGTCGCCGTTGCGGTCCACCACCGCGACGTCTGACGGGATGGCGCGGTTCAGGCCGGCGGGTACCGAGCAGACGGTGGCGCCGAGGCCGGTGCAATCGGCCAGCCACGCCCGCACCACAGTGCCCGTGAGCGCATCGAACACGATCACGCCGCGCCCCTGCCCCGTCGCGCCGCCGCCCTGCGACGGCTCGGCGTCTTCGGCTGCGTCGTAGCCGGCGCCCATCACCACCAGGGGGTTGGTGTAGCCCTTGACCCGGATCACGCGCGGCTGCGACCAGGTCTGGCCCAGTTCGGCGATCTGGTTGCTGTCGGACTTCCAAAGGAACTCGGGCGCCACCGGGTTGGTCACGTCCAGCGCATAGACCAGCCTGCCGCCGCGCCGCGCGGTCAGGTAGATCACCACGCGCGGATTGGCCGGATCGCGCAGGTCCTGGAACACCGTGGTGGTGCCGTCGAAGAAATAGTCGCGCGGTTTGGCGCCTGAGCCGGTCGGCGAGCCGCTCAGCTGCACCTCGGGCGTGTTGGTGTAGAGGCGGCCGAGCTTGCCATAGAACTCCGGCGGCACGAAGCCCCACAGCTCCCCGCCGGGGCGCACCCCGTTGATGCCGGTGGTCTGGTTGCCGTTGACCGCATGGAAGACGCCGTCGTTGGCACCGTAGAAGACCACCACGCCGGTGGTGCCGCCATAGTTGATCACCACCGGGCGCGAGTGCAACACATCACCGTGCACCGAGCCGCGCACCGTGACGCTACCGCCGGGGCCCTTCTGCTGCTCCGTGCCGGCCACGGTGCTCTCGCCCAGCGCCTGCACGTCGCGGCCGCGCACCCAGTTGATCAGGTTCTTCACGTCGGCAGCGCTGCTGTTCAGCGCCGTCTGCCCGGTGGTGTTGGTCAGCCAGGTGTTGGCGGTATCGAACGACGCCAGGGCCTTGGTGGTGCACGCTCCCGACGGGCAGGTGTAGAGCTTGCGCGCGTCCTGGTCGGTGACTATTTGCGCGCGCAGCATTTCGCCGGCGCCGCCCTTCTCGACGATCTCGCCGTCGCCACCGGTGACGCCAGCGGCGCCGTCCGCAGAGTCCAGCGCCCCGGCCGCGCCCGAGGGGCTATTGACCCAGAAGCCCTTGGCGGGCCAGCCGGTGACGGCACTGCCGGAATAGCTGCTTCCGCTGAACGCCAGCGGCGGCTCCGCGGTCCAGAAGCTCTTGGCGTTGGGCGAGATAAAGCCCGTGCCGGCATTGCTGATCGCGCTCTGCTGGTTGGGCCCGCTCGGATTCGCATCCAGCACCACGATCTGCTTGCTGCTGTCGTAGCCAAGCTTGTATTGCTTCAGGTTGCCCATCCAACGCGGCGCCGCGGTGGCGTCAGGACGGAACATGCCGATGTAGATCTGGTTCAGGTACGAGCCCTGCCCATTCACGCTGACCGGCAGACTCACCGACGAGAACACGTTGTTGACGGCCTGCATCTCGTTGAAGATCTGCAGCAGCGCATCGACCAGCGCCTGCACGTCTCCCAGCTTCACCACGTAGCGCTTGCCGCCGCCGTTGTCGCCCATGCTGCGGGTCGACTCGACATAGTCCGGGTTGTTGTCGTCGGTGACGGCGATGGTGTAGGTGATGATGTTCTGGTTGTTCTCGACATTGCCGTTCACGTCCGTCTGGTACATGAACCGCGCCCATTCATCACCCCAGTTGCTCTCGTACTTGTTGGCGGCCGGATTCAGCTTGAGCGTGGTCAGCTGCGTCGCGTTGGCCCCGGCCGCCACCAGCGCATCCTTGGCATCCGTGCCGGTGTCCTGCGGCTTGCCGTTGTTGACCGCATTGGCGATGTAGATGACGAAATTCTTCTGGCACGGGTTGGTGATCGGCGACTTGTACTGCGTGCCCGACAAGCCCTTCTTACCCGCGAAGAATGCCCACGCCTCCTGCATGCCGCCGCCCACCTGCGAGTTGTTCGAGTTGTCGCGCAGGCGGTCGATGCTCTTGATGTACTGAAGGAACGCGTTACCGTTGGTGGCATCCATGGTCGGCAGCGTATAGGGCGCCGCCGACGGATAGCGGAAGATCCCGCCAGTGTTGGTGCTGGTGCCGAACATCATCAACCCCATGTTGATGTTGCCGGCGAGCTGCGGATTGGTCACGAGCGTGTTGACCGCCCGGTACAGCGCGCACTGGATCGCGCCGACATCGGTGCCGGCATTGTTGGCGCTGACCACATCGGGAATGTCGCAGCCCTTGATCGTGGTGCTGGCGTTCCAGGTGGACGCGTTGTCCAGCAGCAGCAGCACGTTGGGCTTGGTGCCGGCGTTGGTCTGCAGACCGGTGAACAGGTCGATGTCCTCGGCGCGCGCGCCGTTCACGCCCGCAAAGGTAAGCAGGGCGATTGCGAAAGCCGCAAGGCGGCGCTGCCGGCAGGCGTTGGTCGTCATGCTGGTTCCCGTCCGATCGATGGTGAAGAGGTCGTAGTGTCCTGCGCGGTCACGGACAGGCCGAACCGGTCGGCATGCGCACCGCCACGCCCTGGTGCACGGTTGCAACGGTGCCGGTATTGGCGGCATCGTTGACAGTGGCCGCCACATCCCATTGCGTGGCATTGCACAGCGAATTGCCGCCGCTATTGCCTGCAGTCACGATCCCGGTGTTCTGCACGCCGCTGCCGATCAGGCAAGACACGTCGTCGGCATCGCTCAGGTCGAGCTCAACGTTCTTCATTGGCTTGCTTGTCACGCACTCTGGCTGCGCCACCTGTGCCACGTAGTCCGCCTTGCCGTCGCCGCTGACGTCCACCGGCACCGCAACCGCGGCCGGCGCCTTGGTGAAATCGTTGCTGATCACCTGCTCGATCGCCTGCTGCGCCACGTCGCGCGCCTCGGCGGTGTGCTGCTGGTTGGCGGCCACTTTCACGTTGACCAGCCCGGAATTGACCATGGCCATGGCGATCAGCAGGAACAGGACCATAAACACCAGCGTCACGACCAGCGTGACCCCGTCCTGCCCGCGGCGCAGTGGCCGGCCCTGCGGTTGGCGACCCGATTGCTTGATCATTGCTTGCTCTTTGCGGGGTGAGGTCATTGCTCGCGCAGTCCGGCCACGTTGACCAGCCGCGCCACCTGGGCGTACACATGGCGCTTGAAACCGTCGTTGAACGGACCGCTGGCGGCGGCGCGGCCCACGTCGTAGGTGCGGTTGTCGGACTGGCCGCCCGAGGGCTTCAGCGTGCGCGCCAGCAGGTTCACGCGCACGGTGGTGACGTTGCGCCAGTTGGCGAGCGCGTTGGTCCAGTCATAGCCCGGCACGGTGGCGCAGGCCGCGGCGTTGTTGGCGCCGGGGTCGGCCACGTAGCAGTCGGCCGAGCCGTTGCTGTCCAGGTCCACGCCGTACTGCAGGTGCATGTCCTGCACGCCCTGCGCGACCGAGCGCGACTGGAACGCGCCGCCCACCAGCTCGGCCATCTTCAGCGTGGGGATGCCGTCGCCGCCGTTGCTGCAGCGGTCGCAGCCCGCCAGGTAGAACACGCGCACCACGGCCTGTCGCAGCGCGGCCGGCTGGGCGGGATCGCAGGCCTTGGTGCGCAGGCCGAAGGCCGCCGCGGCGCTGGCGTCGAAGACGAAGGAGTTGGTATCCTGCGGGCAGGCCGAGACCTGCAGATAAGGCACGCCCGGCGTGGGTGCGGCCACCGGCGTGGTCGATACGCGCCGCACCACCAGCACCTCGGAGGTGGCCGCCAGGTCAGGCAGGCATGCCGCCGCCACCCCGGGGCCGTAGCCCGTCAGCGCCAGCGGCACGGTCAAACCCGCCGCGGAGAAGCCCAGCGCCGCCGGGTCTGCCGCGCACAGCGCTGGCTCGGCCACGGTAGCGCCGCGCGCGATGCTGCCGGCGCCGAAGAACCCCGCCAGCTCCACTTCCCGCCGGATCTGGTCCAACGCGTAGCGCCCGTTCTCCACCTGCTCGGCTGACTTGACAAACTCTGTACGCGACAGGCTGTTGGCGTAGTACAGGCTCGCCAGCGCCGTCAGGAGCACCAGGCCGATGGTCATGCCGATCATCAGCTCGATCAGCGAAATGCCGCGCTGGCGGCGCAGGCGGCGCGCGGACAGGCGCAGGGGGCTCATGACACGGTTCCGAGGGTGCCGACGCGGATCTGCGTGCTGACCGCGCGGCGATAGGCATCGTTGCCGTACTGGTCCTTGCCGCAGCCCAGCGCGGGCGCGCCGGTGGTGGCCAGGCCCTGCCAGGCCACGGTGATGCGGTAGATATTGTTGACGGCGTCCACGGTCTCGATGCAGCCGCGCGCGCCGATCATGGCGCCGACGGCCTGAGCGGCATCAGCGGCGCTGGCCCCCGGGCGCTTCTCGGCACTACCCAGCAGCGCCGTGTTCCAGGCCTGCAGGTCCGCATCGGCGGTAGCTTTCTGCGCGGCGGTGCCCTGCGTGCACGCCGCCGGCGGCGCCGCCGCGCTGCCCAGCTGCATGCCGGTCGCGCCGTTGGCATAGCACGATGCCACCTGGCGGTTGGCGTTGAGGCGCGCAACCATGTCCTGCAGTAGCGCCAGCGCCTGCACGCGCTGGTAGGACTCCATCTCGGTCTGCCCCGAGCGCGCCACTAGCCCGGCGGTGCCAAGCAGCGCGACCAGCAGGATCACCACCGCCACCAGCACCTCGATCAGCAGGAAGCCGCCCTGCGTGCGGCGGCCAGGCATGCGCGGCCGCAGCCGCGGGGTTCTGTGCTTCATGAGCAGGCTCCCGTGGCGGAGGCGACGCGGCCAGTCTCGCTGACCTGCACGCAGACGCGCGACGCCGCTGCCATATCGCCGTTGGGTGCCACTTCGAAAGTCATGGCCGCGCCCGTGAGCCGGCCGTCGTTGCCAAGCGCAAGGGCCCCGGCAGCGCTGGGCGTGATGGTCAGGCCGCCGTAGGGCCCGAAGCTGCGCACCGTCTCGGGGCCTGCGGTGACCGCCCAGCCGGCGGTCCAGGCGGCACCGGTGGCTGCCAGCGTGACCGTGGCATTGCGCTTGACCGCCTCGCTGCGCGCCAGCAGCAGCGCCGAGGTCAGGTCAAGCGAGGCGCCGCGCACGCGCTGGTTGGCGATCAGTGAAGAGAACGACGGCGCCGCCACGACCGCCAGGATCGCCAGCACCGACATGGCGCACAGCAGTTCGACCAGGGTGAAGCCGCGGCGGGTGGGCCGGCCGGGCGAAGACGGCGTGAACGTGGCGCGCCGCATGGTCAGTTCCAGCAGTCGGTGCCTGAACCAGACGCGGATTTCGCGCCGGCACTGGTCAGCGTCAGCGAGCCGCAGTCGGCGTCGCCGGCAACCTGGCTGCCCTTGGGCGTGGCCACGATGCTGTAGCCGGGCGGCGGCGCCGCGTTTGGCGTCACGGCGACGTCGTAGCGCGTTGCCTGCGCGGCCGGTACCGACATGCCCAGCGTGCCCAGATTGGCGGCGTAGGCGCGGTTGTCGACCAGGTAGCGCTCCTGGGCGCCCGAGACCTCCAGCATGAAGGACTCGATTGCGGCCCGGTGCGAGCGCACGACGTGACGGCTGTAATTTGGAATGGCGACGGCGGCAAGAATGGCAATGATCGCCACCGTGATCATCACTTCGATCAGCGTGAAGCCATGCGCTGCCCTGGCGCCGCGCAGGCGCCGGCCCCGGCATGGATTGCCGGTTGCCCCAACTTCCCCAATGACCCGAAACGACGAGTTGACCCTCCCGCCGTGTCGCACTGCCGGGCTTCTATGTCCCATGCTCGCGCTCCGATACCAATTATGTTCCGGTTGACCGAATTCCGGAGGTTATGGCGCGGAGTGTAAGTCACGATCCGCCAAGTGGGTAAGGAAAATATGATGCCGGCTGGCCGGCGTTGTAGCGAACAGACAGTGGCGTTACGGGATCTGCACAGGGCATACAGCCAAGGCATGCGGCAGACGTTATCCGGCAGTGAGGGGGAACCCTGACCCGCCCTGGTTCGACTGGCCCGATGCGCGCCCGGGTGCACCTGTGCAACAATCGTTACAAACACCGAATCCGGAATGCCCATGCCGCCCGACAGCCCCACCCCATCGCCGCAAGCGCCGCCGCAGGACCTGGACGCCCTGCTGGCGCTGCTGCGCAGCAACTTCCCCACCCTCAGCACGCAGTTCCAGGGCGGGGCGCGCTACCTGCTCGACCATCCGCAGGACGTGGCGGTGCTGTCGATGCGCAAGATCGCGGCCAGTGCCGGGGTGCAGCCTGCCACCCTGGTGCGGCTGTCGCAGCATCTCGGCTTCGAGGGCTGGCAGGGGCTGCGTGAGTTGTTCGTTGATGCGCTGCGCGGCGGCAGCCAGCCGTACGCGCGCCGCGCGCGCAAGGTGGTGCGTGAAAGCAGCGCCAGCCGCATGCTGGGCGAGATGCTGGACGCGCAGCACCACAACCTCGACATGATCGCCGCCAACAATGAGAAGACGCTGCAGCAAGCGGCAGAACTGCTGTCGCATGCGGCGTGCGTGCATGTGGCGGGTTTCCGCTCGTGCTTCCCGATCGCGTTCACCTTCCACTATGTCTACCGGCTGTTCCGCAGCACCGTGCACCTGATCCGCGCCGATGCCGGCACGCTGGAGATGGAGCTGCGCGGCCTGGCGCCCAAGGATGCGGTGCTGGTGGTCAGCTTTGCCCCCTACTCGCAGGAAAGCATCCGGGTCGCCGCGGCCGCGCGCGAGTGCGGCTGCAAGGTGATCGCGCTGACCGACAGCACGGTCGCGCCGATCGCGCTGGCGGCAGACTGCACGCTGCTGTTCTCGGTGGAAAGCCCATCGTTCTTCCCGTCCGTCACCGCCGGCGTGGCCATGGTCGAGGCCCTGGTCGAGCAGCTGCTTGCACGCAAGGGCAAGGGCGCAATCCGCGCGCTGGAGCAGGCCGAGGGCGAGCTGCACCGCACCGGCGCCTATGTGGCGGCCGGACGCGGCTGAGCCGGCCCGCCGCGCTTAATCGAAGGCCTCGTCGTTGGGGTTGGCGTAGGCCTTCTTCAGCGGTTCGCTCATCGGCAGCTCGAAGTTCACGTGCTTGGGCGGCACCGGTGCGGCAAACCATCTGGCGTAGAGCTTGTTGATCTCGCCGCTGCGGATCAGCCCCGTGATGGCGCCGTCGACCACCTGCTTGAAGCCAGGGTCGTCCTTGCGCATCATGAACGCGTAGGCCTCGAATGACTGCGGCGTACCCACCACCGCCCACTCCGCGGGATTGGGCGCCAGCGTGCGCGCGCCGGACAACAGCACGTCGTCCATCATGAATGCCGCCACCCGCCCGGACTGCAGGATCAGGAATGACTCGCCATAGTCCTTGGCGCTCTGGACGGTGATATTGGCCTGCTTCTCGTCGTTGAGCCGGCGCAGGATGCGCTCGGAGGTGGTGCCGGCGTTGGTCACCACCGCCTTGCCCGACAGGTCGGCGAAGTCGCGCACCGGACTGCCCTTCTTCACCAGCAAGCGCGTGCCCGCAACAAAGAAGGTGGTCGAGAACGCCACCTGCTGCTGGCGCGACTTCAGGTTGGTGGTGACGCCGCACTCCAGGTCCACGGTGCCGTTCTGCACCAGCGAGATCCGGTTCTGCGAGGTCACCGGCACCATGCGCACCTGCAGGCCGGGCACGCCGGTCTCGCGCTTCACTGCATCGACGACGCGATCACAGATGTCCTGCGAGAAGCCGATCACCTTCTGGTTGGCGTCGTAGTACGAAAACGGGATCGACGAGGTGCGGTGGCCGATGGCGATCGTGCCCGACGACTTGACCTTGCTGAGCGTCGGGCTGGCCGCCACGTCGGCAGCACCCACCGTGCCCGCGAATAACGCCAGTACGGCGGCGGCAAGTGGCTCCGCCAGGGGACGCTGCGAACTGCGCGGACAGGTGACTTGTGCTGCTTTCATACCAGGCTCTCCTTGGGTAGCGTTCACGCGATGCGCCTTTGCACCGGAATGCTAGGCAAATAGCAACAAGTGTTCCATCATGGATAACCATGAAACATATGTATTTTTCCCCGGCGTGGTGAAACAGACGCGTCCGGCGGCAGGCGGTTGCGTAGCCATGGGGGAGCCATGCGCCGCGCAGGTGCATGACGAACGATCTGTGTTGGGAAAGGACGGGCCGGAACGGCCTGGGGAAGGAAAAGGCGGAAAAGGCAGCGGGCGACTGTGGTGCCGCCCGCGGTGTATTGCCGGCTGCGGCCGACCGCGCGCGGCCTACTGCGAGCACTTCTCCCGGTACGCCTGCTGCAGCGACTTCTTCGGCCGGTCACGCTCCAGTTCCGGGATCATGCGGCCCTGGGCGGTCTCGATGGCTGGCTGGGTGGCGCGGTATTCGCGCTTGGGCGCTTCGGCAATCTGCGCGGCCAGGGCGCGGCATTCGTCCGACTGGATGCTGCCCGGCGTTGCCGCCGGGTCGGGACGGTAGGGCGTGGTGCCCTGCTGCACCGCTTCGTTGATGGCCGCGGCGGCGGCACTGTCCCCGTCCGGCCTCTGCGCATGCGCGCTGCAGGCCATCGCCAGGGCGGCGATGGCGGCAATGCGGATCAGGGTTCGCTGGCTCGGCATGATGACTTCTCTCCTGTGGCTCGATGAATTTATGCAAGGCTGCCAGCTTAATCGTTCGCGGCCTGCCTGACACTACCGGCATTTTCAGCATTTGCGGCGTCGATGCCACCTGCGACGGCTCCGCTGCCCTCCTTGTCTGCCCGGGTGCGCGCGGCCTCGCGCCAGCCCCGGCGCTGGCGCCGCATCTGCCCCAGCGCCATCCGGGTCATGCTGGCCCAGCCGGACGGCTGCGGATCGGCCAGCATGCTGAGCGCGCGTGCGTAGTCCAGCGTCAGGCCGGGCGTCCAGGCCATGGTCTTGGCGCGCTTGCGGATCTGCGCCGCCACCCACAATTCCGGCGTGGTCAGCAGGCGCCAGAGCGGCCGCCAGCCCCGGGCCTGGCGCCAGACCCGGGCCGACGCGCCTTCCAGCGCCGCTTCCAGCGCGTGCGAGACGGTGCTGGAACAGTTGCGGTCGGTCAGGTTGTAGGTGGTGTTCTGGCGGTAGGCGCTCCAGAAGCGGCCCAGGCGCTCGGGGTCATAGTTGCGGATGCGCACCTGCACCGTCGACGGGCACCAGGCGCGCGATTCGGTCTGGTAATCCGGCTGGAACTTGCCGCCCACGTCGTTTTCGCGGGTGGCGCGCAGGATGCGGGTGAATTCGTCTGGCGAGCGGTCGATTTCCTCGGCCGGGTACAGGCTGATATAGATACCCTCGGGCGATTCCAGCGCGGCATGGCCGGTGGAGATCACGCCGTCGCGGTCCACCGCGGCGATATAGCGGTCGACCAGCGGCTGGCGGCGCGCTTCGCCGCGGGCGGACCCGACCGGGGTCCAGACATGCACGGTCAGCGCATGCTCGCCGAGTTCGGGCGGGCCGTCCCAGAGGGTCATGTCGGGTGCATCGGCAGCACCAGCCGTATCGGTTGCCGGGGCGGCGGCGGCGGGAGCGGCCGGTTTGGCATCGGCTTCGTCCATGCCGGGGTTGTGGTCCAGCCGGCGCAGGCGTGAGGCCAGCAGCAGCATGTTCCAGCCGCCGAAGATCAGCCCCAGGGCCAGGCAATAGGGCACGGTGCCCACATAGTGGGTCGGGTACGGCTGGTAGAAGAAGATGGCCAGCGCGATCTCGAACATGCCGACGGCTACCGCCAGGCGCCAGGTGCGGAACCGTACCACGCGGGCCGAGACGATCTGCAGCAGCCCGTCGGCCAGGAACAGCGTGCCGAAAATCATCGACAGCACGAAGTTGCCGTGATGATGGCCGGCCAGGATCAGCACCGCGGCAAAGCAGAACGACACACCCTTGACCTGCCGCAGCGTGCGCTGCCCGCCGATGCCGGTGCGCGCCACCACCAGCGTTGCCAGCCCTTCGAGCAGCAACACCACCGCGAACGGCGTCATCGGGAAATAGATGGCGTTGTCCAGCGCATCGACAAACATGGCCACCCCCAGCAGCACGCTCAGGCAGCCCAGCCGCAGCAGGCCGCGCCAGCGCGTGCGCAGGTAGTCCACGCCCAGCAGGATCATCACCAGTCTTGCCATGTCAGGTCGTCCTCCTTCCGTTGCCGGGCCGCCGCTGAGCGCGGCCCGTGGTGGGGTCACATGAGCGGTGATTCCGCTAGGGAGCGCGGCGCCCGCCTCCTTCGTCGCGCTCAAGCTCCCAGTCGCGGCGCATCATCACATAGGTGAACGAGGTGGACCAGCCGATCAGGATCAGGCCGACCAGCGGCTCGATGCTGGCGATCAGGCGGCTGGCGCCCACCGGGACGATGTCGCCCAGGCTCTGCGTGGTGAAGGTCTCCAGCGCAAAATAGGCATAGACCAGCGCGCCTGGCTGCGTGTGAACGCCGGACACGCCGGCACTGCCCATCGCGGTCAGCCCGCCCAGGCCCAGCACGTGGTCGGCGAACCAGAAGCCCAGCGCAAACACCAGCGCTTCCAGGCAATGGACCACGATGATGCAGACGATCAGCACGCCGATGTTCATGCGCCCGCTCCAGCGCCGGGGATGTATCGCCGACAGCAGCCGCAGCGCCTCGTAGTGGATGCCGACCACGGTCACGGTCAGCACCGCGGCGCACAGCAGGGCCAGCGAATAGTGTTCGGCGGAGGTTTCCATGCGCAGCGGCAGAGCCTGGTCGGTGTCCGGGAGGATCGGGAACAGCGCGGGAAAAAAAAGCGCCCTCCAAAATAGCACTGGAAGGCGTTCAGGAAAACCAGGGAGCGGGGTGCGGCTGGCGCGCGGCCGTGCTCGTAGCCCTGGCAGAGGGTTGGTGGCGGCCGGGTGGCCGCCGCATGGATCAGCTGCTGCTCTTGCAGGAAAGACTGACGTACAGCGCGCCGCCCCATTTGAAGTTGCGGTTGCCACTGACCTGCACCTGGACAATGTCGTTAGCCGCCACCGTCGTCGTGGCCGGCGCCGAGCAAGTCCGCACGGTGGCGCCAAGCGAGCAGGCGGACGCGTCGGTGATGGCAAGCGGGGCGATCGTTTCCAGCGCCGCGCCGCTGGCGACACGGTATGCCGCCAGGGTGTACTTGACTTCGTCATCGGGCACGGTGCCCGCCAGGCTCGCGTTCAGGGTCAGGCCGCCACTGCAGCCCACCGGCATCACCGCGCCGAAATTCGGATCGATACTTTGGCGGTCCAGCCCGGTGCCGGTCATGACATAGGTGCCATTGCCATCCGGCGAGTTGTACACAGCGAAGTTGGCCGTGTAGATCGTCGCTCCGGCGCCGCCATTCCCGCCTGCCTCTCCTTGCTGGCCCTGGGGGCCGGTGGCGCCAGTCTCGCCGGTATCACCCTTTTCGCCCTTTTCGCCCTGCGGACCTTGCGCCCCGGCCGCGCCGTCGGACCCGGCCGGACCCGCCGGCCCGACCGGACCGGTCAGGCCGACCACGGAGACCCCGGCCGGCCAGCCTTCCGCCGTCTTCGGGCCGAACAGCGTGTTGGTGGTCGTATTGAGGTAGAAGCTGCCTTCGCCGCCATCGGCAGCGGTGGGATCTGCCGCGCCGTGCAGCAGCACGGCGCCGGGCGCGCCGGCTACGCCCTGCGGGCCGACCAGCGACACGCCGGCAGGCCAGGCCCCGCCAGCCTTGGGCCCGTAGAGCGTCGAGGTCGTGGCATTGAGGTAGAAGTCGCCGTCCGTGCCAGCGTCCGCCGTGGGCGCATTGGTGCCGGACAGGATGGTCTTGCCGTTCGCGCCGGCCGGGCCGGCCACACTGGCGGATGGCGCAGCGTTGGCCGGCGCGGAATCGCCGCCACCGCCACCGCAACCGGCGAGCAGGATGGCGAGGCAGGCGAGCGGGATCGCCGCAAGTCTCAGGTCAATGTGTTGCACGATGGAAGCCCCCCGGTTTCTCATTAACGGCATGCCCGGATCCGTGCCGGGTGAGCCCAATCTAGAGATCGCGGCGATTCCGATAAATCGTGCATTCGCACGGGCTGTTTCATTAATGAAGCGCGTTCCCGGAGCATCGGAAAACTGCTCCCGCTTCAATAGCGCCAACGCCCGTTTAAAATTCAGGTGACTCGGGATAATGCTTATGAAAATACCCGGATTGCCGCGCCTGGCGGTGACACGAAGGCTGCCCGGCCCAATTCAGAGCAGGCGGATTCAAGCATCATGCGACCGCATCCGTGCGTGTCGGCGCGACCAGAAAATACCGGCAATATCTCGCCCAAATGGTTGAGTTCCGGATGAGACGGCGTGACTCCGGGTTGTTCAAAAGCGAAACGAATAATCGCCATTTACCCCTTCGTGGGGGGATATGCGCATCACCGGCAAAACCAGCCGATTCATGCCGCACCCGGCCAGGTGCGGGACGGCGCGGCGATGGACTATGCTGGAAATCCCAACAGCGTCTTCGTGGAGGCCATCGTGCGCAAATATGTTCTTGTCCTTATGGCACTGCTGCTGGCCGGCGCCCCCGGCCTGGCGCTCGCCCATAACTGCCCCAATGAGATGAAGGCCATCGACGCCAAACTGTCGACCAGGCCGGCGCTGTCGCCAGAGGATTCCGCCAAGGTTGCCAAGCTGCGCGCCGACGGCGAGGCCTATCACAAGGCCGGCAAGCATGACGAAGCGATGAAATCGTTGCTCGAAGCGAAGAAGATCCTGGGGATCTGAGACCGATCGCAAAAGAAAGAGCCGCCACGCGCCCCGCGTGGCGGCTTTGTTTCTTTTCCCGCGGTCGTCGCCGCAGCAGGCTGGGTCAGGAACCCGATCCGACCTGCTGGACCACGCCGTTGGGCGCCACCAGGTAATATTCCGCGCCAATCCCGACCCAGCGCGTGCCCTTGCGCGGCGCGGGCAGGTTGTATTGCTTGTAGTCGTCGATCACATACTGGCGGTCCCTGAACTCGGTGGGCAGCCGGTCACCCTTCTTCCACTGCTGCACCTGCATATAGGGCGAGTTCTGCGCCGCCGGCGCGGAGGCGGCCATGGGATCCGTCATCGGCTTGGGCTTGGACTTGGCACCGCCCTGCGCCATCGCAAACGGCGCCGCCAGCACGCTTGCCGCCAGCAACAGCGCCGGCATCGCTTTCTTGGTCTTCATCGTGATCTCCTTGCGTACGGGAAAACCGAACTGCCGGAGGATCCGGACAGCATCTACCAGATTAGTCACAAATACGGACAACTGCGGCATCGGCCATCCATGGCGACGACGCTTCATATGACTGATGATGCATTCGGCTTGGCAGATTGTTCACAATTGTTTGCGGGTTGGCGCCCATTGGGGGGGAGCCGCTAACGTCACCCAAGACTAGAATGGGTCCTGACAGAAACAATTTGTTACGGGCGGCCGCTACGTAGTCTGTCAGCGGGCCGTGGCCCCGCGGCCCCGCCGCTGCGGGCGCGCACCGCCCGCTATGTTCCCTGGCTCACGCCCTGTTCACGGCGCTTCGCACGCGGGCACCCGTCCCTGCCAGAGAACCATAAAAACAGGGGACTCTCCGTGTTGCACGATGCTGGTCAATTCCTGGCCCTGGTCAATCCCGCCATTGCCATCCTGCTTTCGCTCTGCTTCCTGCTGGCCTGGAACCATGAGCGCACGCGGCACTATCTGCTGCAGCTCGGTGCCTGCTATTTGCTGTACGCGCTTGCCGTCGCCCTGCAGATCGTCTGGGTGCCGCGCAACGGCGGCGGCAACGCCACGGTCACCGGTGCGCTCTACCTGGGCAGTGCCGTGCTGATGCTGCGTGGCATGCTGGCGCGCATCGGCGCGCGCGTCGATACCTGCGCGCTGGTGTCGCTGCCGCTGGCCCTGTTTGCGGCGCTTGCCTGGTTTGATTTCGTGCAGCCCCAGTTGGTCGCCCGCATTTACATCCTGAATATCGGCATCGCGCTGATCCTGCTGCTGGGGATCGCGCCGCTTGCCCGCCTGCGCACGGGCAGCACCGCGGACCGGGTGCTGTTCTGGGTCTTCCTGTTGTTTGCCCTCCATTTCCTGCCGCGCACGGTACTGACCATTGCTCCGGCCACCGGACAGGACGCTGCCGCCTTCACCCGCTCGGCCTATTGGCTGTGGCTGCAGGTCACGCTGGCATTGCTGCTGCTCACGCTGGCGCTGGCGCTGCTGGCGGCGGCCATGCAGGACGTGATCGACGGCCTGCGGCATGAACGCGACACCGATCCGCTGACGCAGCTGCACACGCGCCGCAGCCTGGAGGCGCTGGCCGCGCGCGAAATCCCGCCACCTCAGGGCAAGCCGCTGAGTGTGCTGCTTTGCGACCTCGACTTCTTCAAGTTCATCAACGACAACTACGGCCACAGCGCCGGCGACGCGGTGCTGGCGCAAATCGGCCGGATCATCGCCGCCGGCGTCCGCCGGCGCGATATCGCCGCGCGCCTGGGCGGCGAGGAGTTCGTCGTGCTGTTGCCCGATACCCCGCCCGATGCAGCCTTGCACCTGGCCGAACGGTTGCGCCAGACGCTGGAGAGCTCGGAAATGGACGTGCTGCCGGGCATGCACTCGGTGACCGCCAGCTTTGGCGTGGCCACGCTGCGGCCCGGCGAAGACCTGGAAGCACTGCTGATGCGCGTGGACAACGTGCTGTATGCGGCCAAGAACAAGGGCAGGAATTGCGTGGAGTGGGAACGGGAGGCCGGCATGCCGGTGCTGGCATGATGCTCGGCTATGCAACCGCAGGCGCATCGCCCACAGCGAACTCGGGCCCGTCATAGCCCTCCGCCACGGCCACGCCGCCATCGAGCAAGCGCTGGCTCCAGTGGTCGATCGCCGCGCGCGCGGCCGTGCTGACATCGCGGCCCAGGGCGAGCCGAACGGCCGCCGGCGCTTCCAGCCCGAAGCTGTGGATGGTTCCCCATGCGATCCGGTCCCGCTTGAAATCCCCGATCGCCAGCTCGACGCACAGGCCGCTGTCGGCCACCGCGGAAGCCAGGAAGACATCGGGATGCCTGCTGGTCCAGTCGAGCACGTTGCCGATCTGGCGGATGCCCGCGGCACGGCAGGCGGAGATGGCACCGTCGCGGCCACCGTCGATCATCGCAAATACGATATCGGCGCCGGCGCGGGCCTGCGCGGCAACCGCGCCGCCGGCCAATGCCGGATCGTGCTGGTTGCCGCAGAAGGTCGTGAGTGCCGGCAGGCCAGGCACCACGCTGCGCACGCCATGGAGAAACGCCGCGCGCCCCTTCAGCCCGGGGCACACCTTCTCGCCCGACAAATGGGCAACCACGCCGGTGCGCGAATCCATCGCCGCCAGCACGCCCGCAAGGAAGGCGGACTGTTCCTGCAACACCGCATAGCTCGCGGTGTTGGCGCACAGCACGCTGCCCTGCGTGACCACGAAGCGCCGGGCGGGATGGCGAGCCGCGGCAACCGAAACGGGATAGTCCCCCTGTCCGCCATGCGCAACGATCAGGTCCGGACCGGTCTCGCACAGCGCCAGCAGCGCTGCGGCACGCGCCTGTGGATCCGGATCGGCAATCCACGTCACCGCCAAGTCGTGGCCGGCATTGCGTGCGCGCATGGCGCCGACATGCCCGGCTTCGTTGAAGCTGCCGCGTCCTTCGGGTCCGAACAGCACTACCTGGATGCGCGCGCTCATGACAGCGTCGCCCCGGTTGCCGCGACCACAGGACCCCAGGCCTGCGCCTGCTGGCGTACGTAGGCGGCGAACTCATCGGGCCGGCGCTCGGCCAGCACAAAGCCCTGGGCCTCCAGGCGGCCGCGCAGGGCCGGTTGTTGCAGGATGACCTGCAGTTGTTGATGCAAGCGTTGCACGATGTCCTCGGGCAGGTTGGCCGGCGCGGAGACGCCGACGAAATTTTCGGCCACCAGGCCGGGATAGCCGGCTTGCGCCACGGTGGGCAGCTGGGGCGCCTGCGGCACGCGTTGCGCCGAGGTCACCGCCAGCAGGCGCAAGGCGCCGGACTGCAGCAATGGCAGGTTCTGCGGCAGGGCATCCACCGCAAACGGGATCTGTCCGCCGAGCAGGTCGGCGCGCATCGGACCCGCGCCCTTGTATGGCACGTGCGTCAGCCGTAACCCCGCCTGCTGGCCAAACAGCTCGCCGACGATATGCGCCACCGACGCCGCCCCGCCACTGCCGAACGGCACGGGGTCGCGCTGCGCGCGGATCCACGCCGCCAGCTCCGCGAGGTTGCGCGCCGGCACCGACGGATGCACGGCAAAGACCGTCGGCACCGCGCCGATGTAATGCACGTGCGTGAAGCTGCGTACCGGGTCGTAGGCGGGCCGCCTGAGCAGGAACGGCGAGATGCTCAGCGCCGCCGAGTTCGACATCAGCAGCGTGTAGCCGTCATTGGGTGCCGCGGCGACCGCTGCCGCGCCAATCGTCGATCCCGCCCCCGGCCGGTTGTCGGTCACGAATGGCTGCCCCAGCTTTTCCTGCAGCACCGGTGCCAGCAGCCGCGCCACGATGTCGCTGGACCCGCCCGGCGGGAAGGTCACCACCAGCCGTACCGGATGGCGCGGCCATGCCGTGGCGCCGCTGTCCGCGCGCGCCGGCATCCCCGGCAATGCCGGCGCGGCCAGCGCCGCGGCAAGGAACTGTCTTCTCGAAATCACGATGGCCCTCCGGCTTTACAAGCGATGGCGCAGGCCGACGCCGCCGCCGAACTTGTTGCCACGCACGCCCATGAAGGCGGGCAGCGCATAGCTGCCGCTGATGCGGTTGAAATCGGCTTCCGCATAGACGCTAGTGCGTCTGGACAAGCTGTACTCAGCCACGCTGGTCAGCATCAGCCGGTGGCCGCTGGCGGCGGTCTGCCGGTCATAGCCGGCCGCCAGCGACAACGCCAGCGCGGGCGTTGCCTGCACCGTGGCGCCGCCGGTCAGCACATGATTGCGGGTCGGGCTCAGGTGATAGCGGTTGTCCAGGTAGCCGAGCGCCAGCTTGACGCGCCCCAGCTGGCTGCTGCCGCCGATGCCCCAGATCGTGCGCTTCTCTTCGTTCGCCAGGGCACTGGTGCTCTGGAACAGGGCGCCCACGTCGATCCGTGCCGTGATCCAGGCCAGCGCCAGCCCCCGGCTGCTGCTGGCCGCCGCATCGCCCGGCACTTCGCCGAAGGTGTAGTGCGCCGTCGCCGAGAATGCGTTCCACTGGCCCGCGTACTTCGCCATGTTGTCTTGCCGCGGACCGGTATAGCCGTTGAGGATGGCCACCGCATCGAGATTGGGATGGCCATAGGGCTGGAAGCGGAAGGTCGCGTCATAGGCCGTGGTGAACTGGCGGCCGACCGTCAGCTTCCCCCACGCCAGGTGCTCGATCCCCAGGTACGACTGCCGGCCGAACAGCCGGCCTGTACCCTGCGTGCCGACCTGTCCGTAGTTCGACGCCGCAGTGCCTTGCAGCGAAGTGCCCGTAGCCAGGTCGAAGCCGCTTTCCAGGTTGAACAGCGCCGACCATCCCGCACCCAGCGCCTCATTGCCGCGCACGCCCCAGCGCGAGCCGCTGAAGTAGCCCTCGCTCAGTTCAGCCAGGCTCTGGTCCCCGCGGTTGTTGTCCGAGTATCGGACCATGGTGTCGATCAGGCCGTAGACCGATATGGAAGTCGATACTGATTGCGCCAGCGCTTGCTGCGCAACGCCGCAGATCGCCCCCGCCAGCACGCCCGTGAGCGCCATGGCGTGACTGCGCCTTGTGTTCCCCACCTTCACGCACCACCCTCCATTTTGCATACAAATTAAGAATGCAAAATATAGGGGGTGGCCGCACATCCGCATACGAATGTGTGCGCATGAGGAAATGCGGTTTGCGCGGAGAATGCGGGCGCAAAAAAGCCCGCGTAGCGGGCTTTCGGGGTGATGCGTGAAGCGAGGTAGGTTTTAGAACGGAATATCGTCGTCCATATCCTCGAAACCATTCGAGGCCGGCTGCTGCGGACGGCGTGCCGCGCCACCGCTCTGGCCGCCACCCTGGGCACCGCCCTGGCCGCCGCGGGCGCCACCGCCGTAGCCGCCGCCCGACGCTTCGCGGCTGTAGCCACCGCCGCCTGCGCCGCCACCGTAGCCGCCTTCGTCACCGCCACCGCCGCCGCCCTGGCGCGAACCCAGCATCTGCATCTGGTCGGCAACGATTTCAGTGGAGTACTTGTCCTGGCCCGACTGGTCCTGCCACTTGCGCGTGCGGATGCGGCCTTCGATATAGACCGACGATCCCTTGCGCAGGTACTGGCCGGCGATTTCGGCGATCTTGCCGAAGAACGAGACGCGGTGCCATTCCGTGGCCTCCTTCATCTCGCCGCTCTGCTTGTCCTTGTAGCGATCGGTGGTCGCCAGGCGGATATTGGTCACGGCGTCGCCGCTGGGCAGGTAGCGGGTTTCCGGGTCTGCGCCGAGGTTGCCGACGAGAATGACTTTGTTGACCGATGCCATGTGAATGTTCTCCAAAAGCCACGCGCTGTGTTGAAAAGCGTGGCAATACGATGACGGTAAAGCGGATGTAGTGTGACGCGATACTGCGGTGACGTAAACGAACATCGCGCCCCCGGCCAGACGTCGGGTGGCGCGATCATGCTAGCCCTTTTCCAGGCCGGATTCTTTACGATGTGATGCAGGTCAGGCCGGCGTTGCCGGTGCAGCTTCCTGCCCGCGCGCCGGCGGCGCCTTCATGCTCCAGGCGATTATAAGCCAGAGCAACAGCACCACCGCGCAACCGACGAACACGGCGCTGCGCCCCTCGTGCTTGAGCAGCCAGCCACCAGCCGCGCCGCCCAGGAACAGGCCCAGCGCCTGCGTGGTGTTGTAGACGCCCAGGGCCGCGCCGCGCGCGGCCGCGGCGTAGCGCGACACCAGCGACGGCTGCATCGCCTCCAGCACGTTGAACGCGACGAAGAAGAGCAGCAGGACGCCGACGATGGCCCACAGCCCGTGCACGGCGGCAAACAGCAGCTGCACCGCGGTCATCAGCGCGACCGCGCCCAGCAGCACCGGGCGCACGCGGCCGTAGCGCTCGGCCGCCATCATCGGGCCCAGCATCAGCACGAAGGACACCAGCACCACCGGCAAGTAGACCTTCCAGTGCTGGTCCAGCGGCATGCCGGCATCGGCCAGCATGGCGGGCACCACCATGAACATGGCCACCTGCGAAGCGTGCAGCGCCAGCACGCCGACATTCAGGCGCGCCAGGTCGGCGTTGAGCAGCACCTTTCGGAACGGCAGGCGCACCGGATGCGGCGGCGGCGGGGTCGGCACCAGGAACAGCGTCACGCCGATGGCCACCAGCCCCAGCACCGACATCAGCCCGAAGATGCCGGACATGCCGATGCTGTGCAGCAGCGGCGAGGCGATCACCAGCGACAGCGCGAAGGTCAGGCCGATGCTGCCGCCCACCATTGCCATCGCCTTGGTGCGATGGCGCTCGCGCGTCAGGTCGGCGATGCAGGCGGTGATGGCCGCGGAGATCGCGCCCATCCCCTGCAGCGCGCGGCCGGCGATGATGCCGCTGAGCGTGTCGGAGAAGGCGGCCACCAGCCCGCCGGCGATGAACAGCAGCAGCCCGGCCACCATCACCGGCTTGCGCCCGATGCGGTCGGACAGCCAGCCCAGCGGGATGTGCAGGAATGCCTGCATCAGGCCATAGATGCCCATGGCCAGGCCCACGCGCTGGGCGTCGTGCCCGTCGGGCAGGCTGTGCGCGAATTCGGCAAAAACGGGCAGGATCAGGAACAGGCCAAGCATGCGCAGCGCGAAGATGCTGGCCAGCGACACGGCGGCGCGCAGCTCGGCGCGGGTCATGCGTTCGCGGGCGGGGGCCTGGGATGCGTCAGCGGCACCCGCACCCGGGGAGGAAGACTGGATCGACGGCATTGCGATCGTGGGATCGTGGAATCTGTCAGGCTGGCTGCCGGTGCATCGCAACGGCAGTTTCGATCGGGATCGCGGGGGGAAGTTGCCGCCCGGAACCCGGGGCCGGCGGCGGCTTCGCCGGGCGCCTGCATGGCGCGGGCAACCCCGGAAACCGAAGTTGGGTATATTAACAGGTTTGCTCCTTCGCGCTTCCCGGGTCACCTGGCCATGCCAGCTGGCCCCCGGGCGTGTGCCCGGGCGCGCATTCCGGCCGTCGCCAGCGGTCGGAAGTGCCAAATACGGTACTTGTTTCTGGGTTTTGCGATTCCTTCAGACAGCCTTGCCAACCCCGGCAGGGCGGCCTGTCTGGCGACGACTTTTCGGCATATGGAAGAAATCAAGATCCGTGGGGCGCGTACCCACAACCTGAAGAACATCAATCTCGACCTGCCGCGCAACCGGCTGATCGTGATCACCGGCCTGTCGGGCTCGGGCAAGTCCTCGCTCGCCTTCGACACGCTCTATGCCGAAGGCCAGCGCCGCTACGTGGAGTCGCTGTCCGCCTATGCCCGCCAGTTCCTGCAGCTGATGGAAAAGCCGGACGTGGACCTGATCGAGGGGCTGTCGCCCGCGATCTCGATCGAGCAGAAAGCCACCAGCCACAACCCGCGCTCCACGGTCGGCACCGTCACCGAGATCCACGACTACCTGCGCCTGCTGTATGCGCGCGCCGGCACGCCCTACTGCCCCGACCACAACCTGCCGCTGCAGGCGCAGAGCGTATCGCAGATGGTGGACGCCGCGCTGGCACTGCCGGAAGACACCAAGCTGATGATCCTGGCGCCGGTGGTGGCCGACCGCAAGGGCGAGCACTCGGACCTGTTCGACAGCATGCAGGCGCAGGGCTTCGTGCGCTTTCGCATCCGCTCGGGCGGCGGCGCCGCGCACGAGGCCGAGGCCAAGGTCTATGAGGTCGATGCGCTGCCGAAACTGAAAAAGACCGAGAAGCACACCATTGAAGTGGTGGTGGACCGCGTCAAGGTGCGCGCCGACATCAAGCAGCGCCTGGCCGAGTCGTTCGAGACCGCGTTGCGCCTGGCCGATGGGCGCGCGCTTGCGCTGGAACTCGACAGCGGCAAGGAGCATATGTTCAGCTCCAAGTTTGCCTGCCCGATCTGCTCGTATTCGCTGCAGGAGCTGGAGCCGCGGCTGTTCTCGTTCAACAACCCGATGGGCGCCTGCCCGAGCTGCGACGGGCTGGGCCAGATCACCTTCTTCGACCCAAAGCGCGTGGTGGCCTTCCCCAACCTGTCGCTGGCCTCGGGCGCGATCAAGGGCTGGGACCGCCGCAACCAGTTCTACTTCCAGATGCTGCAAGGCCTGGCCGCGTACTACGACTTCGACACCGAGACGCCGTTCGAGGAGCTGCCGGAAAACGTGCAGCAGTCGGTGCTGCACGGCTCGGGCGAGCAGGAGATCCCGTTCACCTATATCAACGAACGCGGCCGCACCACCGTGCGCGAGCATGTGTTCGAAGGGATCATCCCCAACCTGGAGCGCCGCTACCGCGAAACCGATTCGGTCGCCGTGCGCGAGGAACTGGCCAAGTACCAGAACAACCAGCCCTGCCCCGCCTGCCACGGCACCCGCCTGCGCACCGAGGCGCGCCACGTCAAGCTGGGCGAGGGCGAGCAGGCGCGCGCGATCTTCGAGATCAACGGCTGGCCGCTGCGCGACGCGCTGACATACTTCCTGACGCTGGACATGCACGGCGCCAAGCGCGAGATCGGCGACAAGATCATCAAGGAGATCTCGGCGCGGCTGAACTTCCTGAACAACGTCGGGCTGGACTACCTGTCATTGGAGCGCAGCGCCGATACGCTGTCGGGCGGCGAGGCCCAGCGCATCCGGCTGGCTTCGCAGATCGGCTCGGGACTGACCGGCGTGATGTATGTGCTGGACGAACCCTCGATCGGCCTGCACCAGCGCGACAACGACCGCCTGATCGGCACGCTCAAGCACCTGCGCGACATCGGCAACTCGGTGCTGGTGGTCGAGCATGACGAGGACATGATCCGCGCCTGCGACTACGTAGTCGACATCGGCCCGGGCGCCGGCGTGCACGGCGGCATGATCGTGGCCGAGGGCACGCCGCGGCAGATCGAGGAGTCGCCGGCATCGCTGACCGGGCAATACCTGTCCGGCCAGCGCCGCATCGAGGTGCCGAAGGAACGCGCCGCGCCCGACGATGAGCGCCTGCTGCGCATTGTCAACGCCAGCGGCAACAACCTGCGCAACGTCACCGCCGAGGTGCCGGTGGGCTTGCTGACCTGCATCACCGGCGTGTCCGGCTCGGGCAAGTCGACGCTGATCAACGACACGCTCTACCACGCGGTGGCGCGCCACCTGTACGGCTCAACACCGGAGCCGGCGCCGCATGACCGCATCGAGGGGCTGGAGCATTTCGACAAGGTCATCAACGTCGACCAGAGCCCGATCGGCCGCACGCCGCGCTCCAACCCGGCCACCTACACCGGCCTGTTCACGCCCATCCGCGAACTGTTCGCCGGCGTGCCGTCGGCCAAGGAGCGCGGCTACGATCCGGGCCGCTTCTCGTTCAACGTCAAGGGCGGGCGCTGCGAGTCCTGCCAGGGCGACGGCGTGCTCAAGGTCGAGATGCACTTCCTGCCGGACGTCTATGTGCCCTGCGATGTCTGCCACGGCAAGCGCTACAACCGCGAGACGCTGGAGGTGCTGTACAAGGGCAAGAACATCTCCGAGGTACTGGACCTGACCGTCGAACAGGCGCATGAGTTCTTCAGCGCCGTGCCGGTGGTGCGGCGCAAGCTGCAGACGCTGCTGGACGTGGGCCTGGGCTATATCCGGCTGGGGCAGTCGGCGACCACGCTGTCGGGCGGCGAGGCGCAGCGCGTCAAGCTGTCGCTGGAACTGTCCAAGCGCGATACCGGGCGCACGCTCTATATCCTGGACGAGCCCACCACCGGGCTGCACTTCCATGACATCGAACTGCTGCTCAAGGTCATCCACAAGCTGCGCGACCAGGGCAATACCGTGGTCATCATCGAGCACAACCTGGACGTCATCAAGACCGCGGACTGGCTGATCGACATGGGGCCGGAAGGCGGCGCCGGCGGCGGGCAGGTGATCGCGCGCGGCACGCCGGAGGATGTGGCCAGGAGCAAGGCCAGCTTTACCGGCAAGTACCTGGCGCCGCTGCTAAAGCGCGCATAGGGGTGTGCAGGCGCATGCGGGCCGGTGGCGCCGCGCCGCTTGCATTCACCACCCCGCGCCCTACCATGAACCCGATGGCGGCAAGCCCTGCGGCCATTCGGGAGCCTGTCATGGAACTGTCGGTCGTGTCGGTCACCAAGCCGGAAGCCACCAACTTCATCTTCGGCCAGTCGCATTTCATCAAGACCGTGGAAGACCTGCACGAGGCGCTGGCCGGCACCGTGCCGGGCATCCTCTTCGGGCTGGCGTTCTGCGAGGCCTCGGGCAAGCGCCTGGTGCGCTGGTCGGGCACAGATGAAGACCTGATCGACCTGGCCTGCGAAAACGCCCGCGCCATCGGCGCCGGGCATACCTTCCTGATCTTCCTCGGCGACGGCTTCTTTCCAGTGAACGTGCTGGCCGCGGTGCGGGCGGTACCGGAGGTGTGCCGCATCTTCTGCGCAACGGCCAACCCGACCCAGGTGATCATCGCCCAGACCGATGCCGGGCGTGGCGTGGTGGGCGTGATCGATGGCGCCTCGCCGCTGGGGATCGAGACCGATGCCGATGTGGCCGAGCGCAAGGCGCTGCTGCGGAAGTTCGGCTACAAGCTCTAGCGTCGCCGCTCAATGCTGCGCTGCCTGCACGGTCGACACCGTCGGCAGGTCGTCTTCCTTCATCCGGCTGCGGTTGAGCACCCCAGCCTGCTCCAGCACCGGATAAGCCGTCGCACAGAACAGCGAATTCAGGCGCTTCAGTTCGCTGATCACATCCAGGTGCAATGAGCTGGTCTCGATGCTCTCGGCGGTCTGCACCGCCACGCGCTGCAGGTGGGTGCGCGCGTACTTGCGCTCCAGCTCGCGGAAGTTCGCTTTCTCGGCCATCAGCGCCTGCGCGCTCTTGAGGTCGCCGTTGAGGAACACCGACAGGCCCAGCCGTAGGTTGGCGACCAGGCGTGCGTGCATCTCTGCGATCTCCTGCATGCCCGCCTCGGAGAACATCAGGTTGTGGGCGATCTTCTTGTCCTTGGTATCGAGCAGGATGCGCTCGATGATGTCGCCCGCGTGTTCCAGGTTGATGGTGAGCGAGATGATCTCGGTCCAGCGCTGGCCGTCGCGCTCGTCCAGCGCTTCCAGGCTGATGCGGGTCAGGTAGAGCTTGATCGCGGTGTAGAGGTCGTCCACCTCATTGTCGATGCGGCAGGTGGCGTCGGCCAGCTTGGCGTCGTTGGTGCGCAGCACGCGCAGCATGTTGTCCAGCATCTGCTCGACGCGGTCGCCGATGCGCAGCACTTCGCGCGCGGCGTTGGCCAGCGCGAGCGTGGGCGTGGTCAGCGCGGCCGTATCGAGGTGGCGCGGCGTGACCTGGCTGTCGCCGGTGTTGCGCCCGGGCAGCACCTTCTCGCACAGGCGCGCCAGCGGCGCGGTGGCGCCCAGCAGCAGCACCGCCAGCGCGACGTTGAACAGCAGGTGGAAATTAACGATCAGCCGTTGCGGGTCATGGTCCAGCAGCGCCAGCAGCTCTTCGGCCTGGCCCAGCAGCGGCAGCGCCACCAGGCAGCCCAGCAGGCGCGACAGCAGGTTGCCCAGCGTCACGCGCTTGCCCGGCTGGTTGTTGCCCGAGGTGGTCAGCAGCGCCGAGATGCCCGAACCCAGGTTGGCCCCCAGCACCAGCGCCAGCGCCACGTGGATCGACACCACGCCGGCCGACGCCAGCGCGCCGCAGAACAGCACCACGGCCAGGCTGGAATAGCACAGGATGGTCAGGAAGGCACCGACCAGCATGTCCAGCCCCGAGTCGCCGGTCAGCGAGGCGAACAGCACCTTGACGCCGGCGGCCTGCACCACGGGACGGGTGGCGATGGAGATCAGTTCCAGCGCCAGCGTGATCAGCCCCAGGCCGATCAGCACGCGGCCGACGTGGCCGGGCTTGCTGCCCTTCCAGGTCAGGTGGCAGATCACGCCAACGAAGATCAGCAGCGGCGACAGCCATGACAGGTCCAGCGAGAACACCTGCACCATCAGCGCGGTGCCGACGTTGGCGCCGAGCATGATGGCCAGCGCCGGCGCCACGGCGATCAGGCCCTGGCCGACGAAGGAGCTGACGATGACCGCGGTGGCGTTGCTGCTCTGGACCAGGCCCGTGACGCCGAGCCCGGCAAGGAAGGCGGTGAAGCGGTTGGAGACGCTGGTCGACAGGACATGGCGCAGGTTCGCACCGTAGACGCGCAGGATGCCGACCTTGACGATGTTGGTGCCCCAGACGAGCAGGGCAACGCCTGATAGCAGGTGAAGGAGTACGCCCATTGTGCGCCTTTGTGTGTCCAGTGCCGACAAAACCCTGGAGGCTCGGCCCGGTCATCGTGTAGTTGTCAATGGGGCATTATGCGCCCGCCACCCGACAGCGGCAACGGCACGGGTGCGGCGTGCGGGCAACGGGCAACACCGGCAAAGCATGCCGCAACGAGCGCCCGGGTGCGCGCCAGGCGACGGCGCTCAGGGCAGCGCGACCTTGATCCCCAGACCGACGAAGATCGCCCCGGCGGCGCGGTCCAGCCAGCGGCCGGTGGCCGGGCGGCGGCGCAGCCAGGCGCCCAGCCAGCCGGCGCACAGCCCGAACAGCGAGAACACCACCGCCGTCTGCAGCATGAAGACCACGCCCAGCAGCAGGAACTGCAGCCCCGGGTGCGTGGCATCGGCGCGCACGAACTGCGGCAGGAACACCAGGAAGAACAGTGTCACCTTGGGATTCATGATGTTGCCGAGCACGCTCTGGCGGAACACGCGCCCCAGCGGCACCGCATCGACATCACCGCCCTGCGCCAGCCCGCCCTTTGCGCGCAGCGCCTGAATGCCGATCCAGATCAGGTAGGCCGCGCCCGCGTACTTGATCAGCTGGAACGCCAGCGGCGACGAGCGCAGCACCGCGGCCAGCCCCACCGCCGCAATCACGGTGTGGAACAGGCACCCGACCGAAAAGCCCAGTGCCGCCACCAGCCCCGCGCGCCGGCCCTGCGCCATGCCGCGCGCCAGCACCTGCAGGTTGTCGGGCCCCGGGGCCACAGTCACGGCAATCGAAGTCAACAGGAACAGCAGCAGGTCAGGCATGGGGTCTCCTTGCGTGGAAATCTTGCGGGCCGGTCAGCGTGGCTCAGTGACCTTCAAACTTGCACACGGTGAACAGCGGCAGCCCGCCGTCCTGCAGCAGCTTCGAGCCGCCCAGTTCGGGCAGGTCGACGATGGCGGCGCCCTCCACCACCGTCGCGCCCAGGCGCTCCAGCAGCTTGCGCCCGGCCATCATGGTGCCGCCGGTGGCGATCAGGTCGTCGACCAGCAGCACGCGGTCGCCGGCCTTGCAGGCGTCGGCATGGATCTCGACGGTGGCGCTGCCGTATTCCAGCTCGTACTCCTCGGCCACGGTCTGGAACGGCAGTTTGCCCTTCTTGCGGATCGGCACAAAGCCCAGGTTCAGCTCATACGCGACGATCGCGCCCAGGATAAAGCCGCGCGCGTCGATGCCCGCCACCAGGTCGAGCTGCGCATCCATGTAGCGGTGCACAAAGACATCGATCAGCACGCGCAGCGTCTTGGGATTCTGCAGCAGCGGGGTGATGTCGCGGAACATCACTCCCGGCATGGGCCAGTCCGGCACGGTGCGGATGCGCTCGCGCAGGTAGCCGGTGACGTCGCCGAGCTCGGGGGACTGGATGATGGAATCTGCCATAGGGGTCTGGAGACGGTAGGCGCGCAGCGTGGCGCGCACCAGTCAGAAAGGGGTCGCAGTGGGTCGCGGCAGGGGTGGCCGCCGGCGCGGTAACCAGTTACCACCCGCGCCACCGGGGCGGCCAGCACAATGGCCCTGCCGGCCCGGTTGGCTAGCCAAGGGGCCGGGCTGCCGCGTCCGGCACCCGCCGGACACCCGTAACCATACAGGAGACCGCGATGGCAAAAAAGATTCTGATGCTGGTGGGCGACTACGCCGAAGACTACGAAACCATGGTGCCGTTCCAGGCACTGCAGATGGTCGGCCACACCGTCCACGCCGCCTGCCCGGACAAGCAGGCGGGCGACGCCTGCGCCACCGCCATCCATGACTTCGAGGGCGACCAGACCTACACCGAGAAACGCGGCCACAACTTCACCCTCAACGCGACCTTTGCCGGGATCGACCCCGCCAGTTACGACGCACTGGTCATCCCCGGCGGCCGCGCCCCGGAATACCTGCGTCTGAACGCGCGCGTGCTGGAGATCGTGCGCCACTTCGCCCAGGCGGACAAGCCGATCGCCGCGGTCTGCCACGGCGCCCAGCTGCTGGCCGCGGCAGGCGTGCTGGAAGGCAAGACCTGCTCAGCCTACCCAGCCTGCGCGCCCGAGGTGAAGCTGGCCGGCGGCACCTATGCCGATATTCCCGTCGACCAGGCCCATACCGACGGCAACCTCGTCACCGCCCCGGCCTGGCCCGCGCATCCGGCCTGGCTGGCACAGTTCCTTGCCGTGCTGGGTACGCGGATCGTACATTAGAGCTTTCCGCACGCGGCGCCCCCACGCGTGAAGGCACGGCCCGCCCCCCTGCGGCGAGCCGTGCACATGCCCGCCGGCCGCGCCGCCCGCACGGGAGCATCCATGTGTGAAATCTTTATCCGCGCCAATCCGGCGTCGTACCAAAGCCAGTCGCGCTCGCTGCGCCTGCATGGCGTGGCCACCAGCATCCGGCTCGAGAGCCTGTTCTGGGAAGTGCTGGAAGAACTGGCGCGACGCGACGACATGACCGTCAACCAGCTGATCACGCGCCTGCACGATGAACTGACCGAACATCGCGGCAGCGAGGCGGTGGCGGGCAATTTCTCGTCCTTCCTGCGTGTGTGCTGCCTGCGCTACCTGATGCTGCAAGGCGAGGGCCGCATCCCGGCCGATACCAGCGTGCCGATCCGCTCGCTGGACGCACGCGCCGTGCTCGACAACCTGCCGGAATCCTGGGTCGAGGCGCGTCCGCACTGACGCATCCGGCGGCCCCGCTCAGCCGTTCAGGATGCGCGTCTCTGCCGCTTCCAGCGCCTCGGGCGGGCCGCGCAGCACTACGATGTCGCCCGGTTCCAGCACTGTCTCGGGCTCCGGGTCGAAGGCGCGGATGCCGCGCCGGCGCACCGCGGTCACTTCCACGCCGATGCGCTCCAGCCCCAGCACGCCAAGGCGCCGCCCCACCGCCGTGGATTGCGGCCCGAGCGACACGGAGTGCAGCCGCACCGAATCGCGCTCGACCATGTCCTCATCATCGTCGCGGCCGTGGAAATAGCCGCGCAGCAGGCTGTAGCGCGCGTCGCGCGCCTGCTGCACGCCGCGCACCACCCGGCGCATCGGCACGCCCAGCAGCACCAGCGCGTGCGAGGCCAGCATCAGGCTGCCCTCGATGATCTCGGGCACCACTTCGGTGGCGCCGGCCTTCTGCAGCGTGTCGAGCTCTGAATCGTCCACCGTGCGCACGATCACCGGCAGCGCCGGCGCCAGCTCCTGCACGTGGTGCAGCACCTTAAGCGCCGATGGAGTGTTGGCATAGGTGACGATCAGGGCGGCGGCGCGGTGGATGCCGGCGGCGATCAGCGCCTCGCGCCGGCCGGCGTCGCCGTAGACCACGGTATCGCCGGCCGCGGCGGCCTCGCGCACGCGGTCGGGGTCCAGGTCCAGCGCCACGTAGTTGATGCCCTCGCGCTCCAGCATGTGCGCCAGGTTCTGCCCGCTGCGGCCGAAGCCGCAGATGATGGCGTGTTTCTCGGTCTGCAGGCTCTGCGCGGCGATGCGGGTCATGTTCAGCGACTGCATCAGCCATTCGTTGGCGGTAAAGCGCAGCACGATGGCGTCGCTGTACTGGATCAGGAATGGCGCGGCCAGCATCGACAGCAGCATCGACGCCAGGATCACCTGGATCAGCACCGGGTCGACCAGGTTCAGGCCGTCGATCTGGTTCAGCAGCACGAAACCGAATTCGCCGGCCTGCGCGAGCCCCAGCCCGGTGCGGATGGCCACCCCCTGGCGCGAGCCGAAGACCCGCGCCAGCAGCGCGATCAGCACCAGCTTGAACAGCACCGGCACCACCAGCAGCGCCAGCACCAGCCATACGTGATCCAGCACTACGCGGATATTGAGCAGCATGCCGATGGTGACGAAGAACAGCCCCAGCAGCACGTCGCGGAACGGCTTGATGTCCTCTTCCACCTGGTGGCGGTAGGGCGTCTCGGAGATCAGCATGCCCGCCATGAAGGCGCCCAGCGCCATCGACAGGCCCAGCCGCTCGGTCAGCGCCGCCATGCCCAGCGTCACCAGCAGCAGGTTCAGCATGAACAGTTCCTGCGAACGGCGCGCCGCCACCACGTGGAACCAGCGGCTCATCAGGCGCTGGCCGAGGAAGAAGATGGCGCCCAGGGCCACCACGATCTTGACCGTGGCCAGGCCCAGCGCCACCATCAGGTCGCCCGGATCGCGCGACAGCGCCGGGATCACGATCAGCAGCGGCACCACCGCCAGATCCTGGAACAGCAGGATGCTGATGATATTGCGGCCGTGCTCGCTTTCCAGCTCCATGCGCTCGGACAGCATCTTGGAGACGATCGCGGTGGAAGACATCGCCAGCGCCCCGCCCAGCGCCACCGACGCCTGCCAGGACAGCGGGAACAGCCAGTTGAAAGCCCAGCTGGCCGGCACCACCGCCAGCATCGACAGCACCACCTGCGAGCCGCCCAGGCCGAACACCAGCCGCTTCATCGAGCGCAGCTTGGTCAGGTTGAACTCCAGCCCGATCGAGAACATCAGGAAGACCACGCCGAATTCGGCCAGGTACTTGGTCTGCGCGGTGTCGCTGGCCAGCCCCAGCGCATGCGGGCCGATCAGGATGCCAACGGCCAGGTAGCCCAGCATCGGCGGCAGCTGCAGCATGCGGAATGCGACCACGCCGAAGACGGCGGCGGCCAGCAGCACCAGGGTCAGTTCCAGCGGAGAATGCATCAGGCGGTCTGGGTGACCGGCCAGGCGCGCGTCCGACCCGGCACGGGCACCCTGCCGGCAAAATACGGCGAGCACGGCAAGCACGACGTGCGCCATGGGTCGGGCCAGGCGCCATCGCATTCGTTGGTATACTTCGTCGCCATGATAGCCAATTTCGATGCGGATCGAGCACTCAGACTCGCCCGCGACACTCTCCAGACCGAAGCCGATGCGGTTTCCGCACTTTCCGGACGCCTGAACGGCGACTTTGCCCGTGCCGTGCTGCTGATCCTGCAATGCACCGGGCGCGTGGTCGTCTCGGGCATTGGCAAGTCCGGCCATATCGGACGCAAGGTCGCGGCCACGCTGGCCTCTACCGGCACGCCGGCGTTCTTTGTGCACCCGGCCGAAGCCAGCCACGGCGACCTGGGCATGGTCACGCGCGACGACGTGCTGATCGCCTTCTCCAATTCTGGCGAGACCGGCGAGCTGCTGTCGATCATCCCGATCGTCAAGCGCATCGGCGCGCGGCTGATCTCGGTCACCGGCAACCCCGACTCCAACCTGGCCAAGCTGGCCGACGTCCACCTGGACGCGGCGGTCGAGAAAGAAGCCTGCCCGCTGAACCTGGCGCCGACGGCCAGCACCACCGCGGCGCTGGCGCTCGGCGATGCACTGGCAGTGGCGGTGCTGGACGCGCGCGGCTTTGGCGAGGAAGACTTCGCCCGCTCGCACCCCGGCGGCGCGCTCGGGCGCAAGCTTCTGACCCATGTGCGCGACGTGATGCGCACCGGCAACGCCGTGCCCGAGGTGCGTGAGAACACGCCGCTGGCCCAGGCGCTGATGGAAATCACCCGCAAGGGCATGGCCATGACCGCCGTGGTGGATCCGGACGGACACGCCATCGGCGTCTTCACCGACGGCGACCTGCGCCGCCTGCTGGAAACCCCGCGCGACTGGAAGACCGTGCCCATCGGCGAGGTCATGCACCGCAACCCGCACGTGGTCAACGAGAACCAGCTCGCCGTCGAGGCGGTGCAGGTGATGGAAGCCAACCGCATCAACCAGCTGCTGGTGGTGGACGACGACGGCCGCCTGACCGGCGCGCTGCATATCCACGACCTGACCCGCGCCAAGGTCATCTGAGCGGGCGCGGGCCCGGCACAACCGGCACAACGCCAAGGACACCATGCAGGCACTCCTCGCCTCCCTCAGCGGCATCGTCATGCGGCTGCTGCCGCTGCTGCTGATGGCCTTCGTGGCGGGCAGCACGTTCTGGCTGGTCCAGATCAACTCCCCCAAGGAAGACCTGGCCGCGCAAAGCACCAAGAAGCATGAGCCTGATTACTTCATGGACCGCTTCTCGGCCACCGAGCTGGCGCCGGACGGCAGCACCAAGATCCGCTTCACCGGCGAGCGCATGGTCCATTTCGAGGACGACCAGACCTACGAAGTGACCCGGCCCGCCATGCGCGCGTACGAGCCGGACCGCCCGCCGGTCACCGCCCGCGCCGATATGGGCCGCATGAACGCCGAGGGCTCGGTGATCGACCTGTACGGCAACGGCTTCGTCATGCGCCAGCAGGGCGTGGACGTGTCCAAGGACCCGCAGCTGACCGCCGCATCCAGTTATTTCCAGCTGCTGATCAATGACGACATCGTCAAGACCGACAAGCCAGTCAAGCTGACGCGCGGCCCGTCGGTGATGACCGCCAACGGCCTGATCTTCAACAACGTCACGCGCGAAGTACAATTGCTCGGCAATGTACGCGGCACCATCATCACCGGGCCGTCCCCAGGCCGCGCGCCGGGGTCCTGAGCCCCGGCCCGGGGGCCGCACCAACCCGCACCAACATACCCAGACGCCCTCAAGCAACCCCTGCCAACATGACTGCTTCCCTGACGACATCGTCCCGTCGACGCACCGCCCCGGCTCTGCTCGCCCTGGCCATGGCCTTCGGCCTGCTGGCCCAGCCCGCCCTGGCCGAGCGAGCGGACCGCGACAAGCCGATGGTGCTGGAGGCGGACAACGCCAGCTACGACGACGTCAAGCAGATCTATACGCTGACCGGCAACGTGGTGCTAACCAAGGGCACCATGATCCTGAAGTCCGACGCCGCCGAACTGCGCACCGACCCCGAGGGCTACCAGTTCGCGGTAGCCACCGCCAAGCCGGGCAAGCAGGCCTACATCCGCCAGAAGCGCGAAGGCGTCGACGAATACATCGACGGCTGGGGCGACCGCATCGAGTACGACGGCAAGCAGGAGTACTCCAAGCTGATCGGCAATGCCCGCATGGCGCGCCTGCAGGGCGCCAAGCAGGTCGATGAGATCCGCGGCGCGGTGCTGACCTATGACAGCCGCAAGGAGTTCTACACGGCCGCCGGCGGCGGCAGTGGCGACGCCGCGGCCGCCAATCCGTCCGGTCGCGTGCGCGCGGTGTTGTCGCCGCGCCAGGACCAGAAGGCCGGCGCCACGGGCAATGGCGGCTCGCCGCTGGACCTGAAGACGGCGCCCGCGCCTGCCAACAAACCCTGACGCCTGGCGCCGGCTTGCCTGCCCGCGCCAGAAACGCCTGAACGCCAGACCGTGCCAATGACCGATACCGCAACCATCGCCGACAAGCCTTCCGTCGAAGCCTCCACCGTCCTTCCCGGCGGCAGCACGCTGGTCGTGCGCCACCTGAAGAAGCGCTATGGCTCGCGCACGGTGGTCAAGGACGTCTCGCTCGACGTGAAGAGCGGCGAGGTGGTCGGCCTGCTCGGGCCTAACGGCGCGGGCAAGACCACCTCGTTCTACATGATCGTGGGCCTGGTGGCGCTGGACGAAGGCGATATCGTGCTCGACGGCGACCACATCAGCGGCCTGCCGATCCACGAGCGCGCGCGCATGGGGCTGTCGTACCTGCCGCAGGAAGCCTCGGTGTTCCGCAAGCTCAACGTCGAAGAGAACATCCGCGCGGTGCTGGAGCTTCAGGTGAGCAACGGCAAGCCGCTGCCCAAGACCGAGATCGAGCGCCGCCTGGATTCGCTGCTCGACGACCTGCAGATCGCGCACCTGCGCAACAACCCGGCGCTGTCGCTATCGGGCGGCGAGCGCCGCCGTGTCGAAATCGCGCGCGCGCTGGCGTCGTCGCCGCGCTTCATCCTGCTGGACGAACCCTTCGCCGGCGTGGACCCGATCGCCGTGGGCGAGATCCAACGCATCGTCAGTTTCCTCAAGGCACGCAATATCGGCGTGCTGATCACCGACCACAACGTGCGCGAGACGCTCGGCATCTGCGACCACGCCTACATCATCAGCGAAGGCACGGTGCTGGCCGCGGGCCAGCCCGAGGAAATCATCGCCAATGACGCAGTGCGGCGCGTCTACCTGGGCGAGAACTTCCGCATGTGACTTAACGGCCTGCCCGCGAGCGGCAGGCCTCTTCGCGGGCGCGCGTGGGCCCTCCCACAGCCAGCGGCGATCGGACCGCATAAGCGATAGCAATTTCCGTTCCAACAACGGAAAGATGCGCATAGAATAGCTCGCATGAAACCGTCGCTACAGCTCCGTCTTTCCCAGCATCTGGCCCTGACCCCGCAACTGCAGCAGTCGATCCGGCTGCTGCAGCTCTCCACGCTGGAACTGCAGCAAGAGGTCGAACAGGCGCTGACGGAAAACCCGCTGCTCGAGCGCGAGAACGACTGGATCGAAAGCCCGCTGCGCGTGGCGGCCGACGGCTCGGTCAACCTGCAGAGCGCACCGGCGCCCGCCCCGGCTGAGCCCCAGGGCAATGGCGAGGCTCGCGCCGACGGCGCGGGTGACGACGACAGCTATGGCGACAGCGGCAACGGCGACGACTACGGCAGCGGCGACTGGAGCCTGGACGACTTTGCCCGCCGCCCCCAGGGCGACGAGGATGAAAAAACGCCGATGCAGCTGCGCGAGGCCGAGCCCACGCTGCGCGAGTACCTGATGGAGCAGCTCACGCCGCTGAAGATCTCGGCGCGCGACAAAGGCCTGGCCATCTTCCTGATCGAATCGCTCGACGACGATGGCTACCTGAGCGCATCGCTTGAGGAGATCTGCACGGAGTTGCCGGAAGAACTCGAGTTCGAGATCGACGAAGTCCACGCCATCCTCACGCTGCTGCAGAGTTTCGACCCGCCCGGCGTGGGTGCGCGCAACGCCGCCGAGTGCCTGGCCCTGCAGTTGCGACGCCTGACGCACCCGCAACGCGAACTGGCGCTGAACATCGTTAGCAATCACCTGGAGTTGCTCGCAGTACGCGACTACACGCGGCTGAAGAAGGCGCTGCAGGTAGATGAAGTGGCACTGAAGTCCGCACACGAACTGATCCGCTCGCTGGCGCCCTACCCCGGCCATGCGTACAGCCGCCCGGAAGCGGACTTTGTGGTGCCGGACGTGTTCGTGCGCAAGGGTGGCGGCGGCTGGATCGCGCAGCTCAATCCGGATGTGATGCCGAGGCTGCGCATCAACGATATGTATGCCCAAATCCTGCGTGGCGCGAAGGGTGAGTCCGGCACGGCCGGACTGCAGCAAAAGCTGCAAGAGGCGCGCTGGCTGATCAAGAACATCCAGCAAAGGTTCGACACAATCCTGCGTGTCTCGCAGGCCATTGTCGAGCGTCAAAAGAACTTTTTCAGTCACGGCGAAATCGCCATGCGCCCCTTGGTTTTGCGGGAGATTGCCGATACACTGGGTTTACACGAGTCAACCATCTCCCGGGTGACGACCAATAAATTCATGGCAACGCCGATGGGTACTTTCGAACTGAAGTACTTCTTCGGCAGCCACGTGTCCACCGAAACCGGTGGCGCGGCTTCATCAACGGCCATCCGCGCCTTGATCAAGCAACTGATAGGAGCCGAAGACCCGAGGAATCCCCTTTCCGACAGTCGCATTGCCGAACTGCTGGGTGAGCAAGGCTTTGTTGTTGCGCGCCGCACTGTTGCCAAGTATCGCGAAGCCCTGAAGATCCCCGCAGTCAATCTCCGCAAGTCTTTGTAGCCGAGCCCACCGCCTGCCTGGTGAGGCTCTTTCAGAAGGAGAAGCGCTATGAACTTCAAGATCAGTGGACACCACCTGGACATCACGCCCCCTCTGCGTGAGTACGTGGAAACGAAGCTGGAGCGAATCGTCAGGCATTTCGATCAGGTCATTGGCGTTAGCGTGCTGCTCTCTGTCGACAACCACAAGGAAAAGGACCGGCGTCAGTACGCGGAAATTAATCTACATCTCAAGGGCAAGGACATCTTTGTCGAGGCGCATCACGAAGACCTATATGCAGCGATCGACGCACTCGTCGACAAGCTGGACCGTCAGGTGATCCGCTACAAGGATCGCGTGCAAGGCCACGACCGCGAAGCGGTCAAGTACCAGATGGCCGCAGCGCAAATGCAGCAATGACCGTGCCCGGCAGCCCCGCAGCGGGCTGCTGAATCAGGATTGAACAGGCAAGCCGCGCCACGAAGCGCGGCTTTTTTGCGCCCTTGCGTTCCGGGTTGCCGCCGGCATGCCGCGCCCGCACTGGCGGTGCGGCCCGGCTGTGGCGCCGGAGCCAACGCTTTTCACCCGAATGGGCAAGAGTGTTCGCAAGCGCAGCGCCAAGGTGTATGCTGCGCCATACAAAGAGAGGGAATCCTGGCCGCGCCCCGCATCGGTGCGCCGGCTCCCGGCCCGGAGGCACGATTGCATCACCATGTATCGTTCTGCACCGGCTTGCCCCGCTGCGCTGCACAATACGGGGGTAGTCGCTGCTCTATAATGGGCCGGACGCCTCCGGCCAGGCCAACGGCAGCCCGGAGCCAGCCCACTGCCCCGCGGAACGATCTGCCCGCTAACTGAAATCCTGCGCATCGCCCATGAATCGTTTGGCCAAATTGCTGCCACCCGGCAACATCACCCTGGACGTCAGCGTCACCAGCAAGAAGCGTGTGTTCGAGCAGGCCGGGCTCCTCTTCGAGAACAACCATGGTGTGGCGCGCGCCATCGTGACGGACAACCTGTTCGCGCGCGAGTCGCTGGGATCCACCGGCCTGGGCGCCGGCGTGGCGATCCCGCACGGCCGCATCAAGGGCCTGAAGCAGCCGCTGGCCGCCTTCATGCGCCTGGCCGAGCCGATTCCGTTCGAATCGCCGGATGGCAAGCCGGTATCGCTGCTGATCTTCCTGCTGGTGCCCGAACAGGCTACGCAGCAGCACCTGGAAATCCTGTCAGAAATCGCGCAACTGCTTTCCGACCGCGACATGCGCGAAGGACTGGCCACGCTGCCGACGCCCGATGCCGTCCATCAGTTGCTGATCGCATGGCATCCCTGATCCCCTGATCCCCCAGGCGGGCCGGCACCAGACCGGGCAGGCGCCAGGCGCTTCGCAAACCGCCCCACCAGTCATACCGCATGGAACTCACCGGCGTCACCTCCCAGTCCATCTTCGACGACAACGCAGCCGACATCAAACTCTCGTGGGTGGCCGGCCTGGAAGGCGCGGACCGCGCCTTCGACGTGGAGTTCGCCCGCGAAGCCACCTCCGCCGCCGACCTGGTGGGCCACCTGAACCTGATCCACCCCAACCGCATCCAGGTGCTCGGCAAGCCCGAAATCACTTATTACCAGCGGCTGGACGATGAGACCCGCAAGCGCCAAATGGGCGAGCTGATCCTGTTGGAGCCGCCCTTCCTGGTGATCGCCGACGGCATGGAGCCGCCGCCCGACCTGGAACTGCGCTGCACGCGCTCGTCCACGCCGCTGTTCACCACGCCGGTGTCGTCGGCCGCGGTGATCGACCACTTGCGCCTGTACCTGTCGCGCATCTCCGCGCCGCGCGTGACCATGCACGGGGTCTTCCTCGACATCCTGGGCATGGGCGTGCTGATCATGGGCGAATCGGGCCTGGGCAAGAGCGAACTGGGCCTGGAACTGATCTCGCGCGGCCACGGGCTGGTGGCCGACGATGCCGTGGACTTCGTGCGCCTGGGGCCGGATTTTATCGAAGGCCGCTGCCCGCCGCTGCTGCAGAACCTGCTTGAAGTGCGCGGCCTGGGCCTGCTCGACATCAAGACCATCTTCGGTGAGACCGCGGTGCGGCGGAAGATGAAGATCAAACTGGTGGTGCAGTTGGTGCGCCGCAACGACGGCGAGTTCGAGCGGCTGCCGCTCGATTCGCAATACCTGGACGTGCTGGGCCTGCCGATCCACATGGTCAAGATCCAGGTGGCGGCCGGGCGCAACCTGGCCGTGCTGGTCGAGGCCGCGGTGCGCAACACCATCCTGCGCCTGCGCGGCATCGATACGCTGCGCGACTTCATGGACCGGCAGCGCGCCGCGATGCAGGCCGATGCGGTTTCGCGCGGCCAGGGCCGCCTGCTCTGAGCCCCAGCGTTTTCATTTGCTTACAACGGCGTTGACGCAGAACGTCAACGTTCTTCAGGCATGCTCCGTTTTGTGCTGTAATGGGCATCGCGCCCGTTACGGAAGCTGCAACGCCGGCAATGGCGCGCGGCCATGAAGTTTTCCACACCCAGGAGAGCAAGCATGAAGAAACTGATCGCGATGTGCGCGCTGGTCACCCCGATGATCGCCGCCAGCGCTTTTGCACAGACCACGGCCACGCCGGCAACCCCCGCCACGCCAGCCAAGCCAGCGGCCACCGCACCGGCAACGCCGGCCATGCCTGCCACGCCCGCCACCCCGGCTACCCCGGACAAGCCCGCAGCCAACGCCCAGCAGGACAAGATGAAGGCCTGCAATACGCAAGCCGCCGGCAAGAAGGGCGACGAACGCAAGGCGTTCATGAAGGAATGCCTGTCCAAGGGCGCGTCCAAGACCCAGCAGGAGAAAATGGCTTCCTGCAGCAAGTCGGGCAAGGGCAAGAAGGGCGACGAATACAAGGCCTACATGAAGGAATGCCTGTCCAAGGCAGCCTGAGCCGCAGCCAGCGCTGCAAACTGACGGCAAAAGCATGGCGAACCGCGAGGTTCGCCATGCTTGCTTTGTGCGTGGTGTCATGACGCCTTCATCACGTGATGCTATGCTTCAGTTGCTATGCGCATCATCCTCATCACCGGCATATCCGGTTCCGGCAAGTCCGTCGCACTGAACGTGCTCGAAGACGCAGGCTACTACTGCGTGGACAACCTGCCGGCTCAGTTCATCCCGGAACTGACCCGCTACCTCGACAGCCAGGGCTATACGCACCTGGGCGTCGCCACTGACATCCGCAGCCGCGAGTCGCTCGACCAGCTGCCCGACACCGTGCGCGCGCTGGCCGCGGAGCACCAGGTCGAGGTGGTGTTCCTGACCGCCAGCACCGACGCACTGGTGCAGCGCTATTCCGAGACGCGCCGCCGCCACCCGCTGTCGGTGCGTACCGACGGCATGCCGGGCCCTGGCGTTGAACCGGCCTTCAACGACACCGCGCTGATGGAAGCGATCGAGATGGAGCGCGCGCTGCTGAGCCCGCTGGCCGAGGCCGCGCACCGCATCGACACCAGCAATGTGCGCACCAATACGCTGCGCAGCTGGATCAAGGAGCTGATCCGCGACGACAGCCAGCGGCTGACGCTGCTGTTCGAGTCGTTCGGCTTCAAGCATGGCGTGCCCAGCGATGCGGACATGGTGTTCGACGTGCGCTCGCTGCCCAACCCCTATTACGACCTGGCCTTGCGCCCGCTGACGGGGCGTGACACGCCGGTGATCGACTTCCTGCAGGCCCAGCCAATGGTGCTGGCAATGGCCGAGGATATCCGCGCCTATGTGGAAAAGTGGCTGCCAAGCTTCATTGCCGACAACCGCAGCTACCTGACCGTGGCGATCGGCTGCACCGGCGGGCAGCATCGCTCGGTCTATATTACGGAAAGGCTTGCCAACTACTTCCGGGCGCATGGTAATGTGCTGGTGAGACACCGAGAGCTCGCACCGGCGGGCTGACGCAGGCGGGACTGCCCACTGGGATCACTGGCATCTGCGCACCGCGTTGGCCGGCTGGCCCATTGCTGCGCGATACCCAAGCTGGCACTGCATGTCCTCGACCGACCTCTACCGTCCCACGGGATCAGAAGTTCCGCCACGGACGCTCGACAACCTGCCGCTGTTCCCGTTGCACACCGTGCTGTTTCCCGGTGGACGGCTGCCATTGCGCGTGTTCGAGGCGCGCTATGTCGACATGGTGCGCAACTGCTTGCGCGACAACACACCCTTTGGCGTTTGCCTGATCGAAAGCGGCGAGGAAGTGGCCCGGCCGGACCAGCCTACCGTGCCCGAGCTGGTCGGCTGCCTGGCGGAAATCGTCGACTGCAACATGGAGCAGCTGGGCGTGCTGCTGATCCGCGCGCGCGGCCGCGAGCGCTTCCATATCGTCAGCCATGACACCCGCGACGACGGCCTGCTGGTCGCCCGCGCCGAGGTGCTGCCCCCCGACATCATCGACTGCAAGCTGGAGCTGCTGGGCGAATGCCTGGATGCGCTGCGGCGCATTGTCACGCGGCTGCACGCCGAGCACCCTGACCGGCTGCCGTTCGACGAGCCCTACCTGTGGGACGACCCGAGCTGGGTCGCCAACCGGCTGTGTGAGTTGCTGCCGGTGCCGCTCAAGGCCAAGCAGATGCTGATGGCGCTGCCCGATGCCGGCATGCGCATCGAGATCGTGCACCGCTACATGCGCCAGAACCACATGCTCTAGGCGCGGATCCCCAACCCCAGACTTCAGAACAGCCCGCCGCGCGCCTGGTCCTCCAGCAGCCTGCGCACCGGCGCGGGCATCCCCACCGCATCGAGATCGTCAAGCGAGATCCAGCGCTGCGCGGCTTCCGCGGCGCTGTCCTGCGCCATCAGGCTTGCGCCGTCCGCACTCACATCGACCCGGATGGCACGGATCAGCAGGCGGAAGTGCGTGAACACATGGGTCAGCTCGCCGGTCAGCGCGGCGCGCGCGGGCTTGCCGAAGGCGCTGGCATAGTCGAGCGCCGCCGCCTCGGCGGCTTCCGCGTCGAAGGGCACGCTGTCGACCGGCATCTCAGGCAGGCTCCACAGCCCGCCCCAGATGCCGCTGCCGGGGCGCAGGCGCAGCAGCACTTCGCGCTGGCGCCGGACCAGCAGCATCACCGTGCTGCGCTCGGGGATGGCCGCGCGCGGCTTGGGCGTGGGCAGCACGCCGGTGAGACCGTCGCGGCGCGCCACGCAGTCGGCCGACAGCGGGCACGCGCCGGCATCGGCCAGGCAGGCCGGCTTGCCGCGCGAGCATACCGTGGCGCCCAGGTCCATCAGCCCTTGCGTATAGGCGATCATGTCCTCGGCCTGGCGCGGGCCTGCCGCTGGCAAGGCCAGCTCGGCCAGCTGCCACATGCGCGTTTCCACCACGCGCTCGCCCGGATGGCCGTGGATGCCGAAGCAGCGCGCGAACACGCGCTTGACGTTGCCGTCCAGGATCGGCGAGCGCACGCCGGCGCTGAACGCGGCGATCGCCGCGGCGGTGGAGCGGCCGATGCCGGGCAACGTGGCCAGCAGCGCGGGATCGGTCGGGAAACGGCCACCGTGCTCGCTCACCACCTGCATGGCGCAGCGGTGCAGGTTGCGCGCGCGCGAGTAGTAGCCCAGCCCCGCCCATAGCGCCATGACCTGGTCGGCAGGCGCCGCCGCCAGTGCCTGCACCGTGGGCAGCTGCGAGACAAAGCGCTGGAAGTAGTCGATCACCGCGCTCACCTGGGTCTGCTGCAGCATGATCTCCGACAGCCAGATGCGGTACGGGTCGCGCGTGTTCTGCCACGGCAGGTCGTGCCGGCCATGCTGGCGCTGCCAGTCGACCACGCGGGCGCCGAAGTCGGGCGGCACGCGGATATCGTCGGGGATGGCGGGAACGGCACGGGGGGCTGGTTTGCGGGGCATCTGGGTGAAACGTTCTGAAGCGCGGGGGCACGGCGGCGCACCAAAGTAAATGGCGCCGCTCAGTGCGGCGCCACATGATATACCGGCTTCAGGATCTGGCTACGCCACCGCAAGGCTCGCGCTGTCGGCGGCGGCCGTCGGCCGCAGCAGCCGCTGCGCGTAGCCCTCGATACGGCCGCTGCGCTCGTCCAGGCCGTTGAGCACTTCCTCGAGCTCGGCAATGCGGCTTTCCAGCGTGTCGGTGGCCTCGTGGATGCGCTCGATCGAATCGACGCGCCGGCGCAGCTGCTTCTGGTGCTCGCGCACCTGCGCCTCCAGCGGCGTCATCACCGACTTGAGCCAGACCTCGATATCGCGGTTCAGGTCGCGGAAGTTCTCCAGCACGCGGCTGGCCATGGTGCTGAAGGCGCTCTGCACCAGCTGCGGGCGCGAGCGCGTCAGCATGCTGACCGTGCCGAAGTGCGCATGCACCAGGCGCAGCGTTTCCTCAAGCTCGGCCACGTAGCGCTCGGCAGTGAACTGCATCGGCGCGGGCAGCGTGAAGCCGTGCTCGGCGTTGAAGCGCCGGTACATGCTTTCGATCAGCTGGTGCAGCTGGCCGATCTTGTTGTCGGCATCGGTCACCAGCCTGGTCAGCTGCGCGAACAGCGCGTCCATGTCTTCGCGCAGGCCGCGCGAGAAGAAGCGCTCTTTCATCTGCTCGCGCGCGCTGCGCATGGTGAGGCGCACGTCGCGCAGCTGCAGGCTCTTGATGATGTCGGCACTGTGGCGGCCGAAAACCAGGCGCAGCGCCTGGAACTTGCTGATGCTCTGCTCGAACTCTTCCTTCTCGCCCTGCACGCGCATCAGCATGTGCTTGACCATCGCGTGGTTCTTGCCGCGCAGGCCGCGCAGCTCGAACAGCTGCTCGACGATATCGCGGCGGCGGGTCTGCAGCAGCTGCTGCGCGGCGCGCGCCATGTCCTGCACCAGGCGGTGCGCCTGGTCTGAAACGATCTCGCGCCGGCGCGGGATCAGCTGGTCGGACAGCACGTGCTCGAACTCGGGCAGGCCGCTGCGCGCCAGCAGCTCGTCGTCGTGTGTGACCTTGGCCACCAGGCCTTTCTGCGCCGATACCGGATAGACGCGCGACTGCTCGATACCCAGCACCTGCCCGGTGGTGGACACCTGCCGCGCAATCTCCTGCGCGATCTCGCCCGGCTCGCGCAGCGGATCCCACAGCCCGTCGATCTTGTTGAGCACCGCCAGGCAGCCGCGCCGGTGGCCGGCGCCGACATGGCTGCGCCACAGCTCCAGGTCGCTCTTGGTGACACCCGCATCGGCGGCCAGCACGAACACCACCACATGGGCGTCGGGGATCAGCCGCAGCGTCAGCTCGGGCTCGGTGCCGATCGCATTCAGGCCCGGCGTGTCCAGGATCACCAGGCCCTGGCGCAGCAGCGGATGCGGGAAATTGATGACGGCGTGGCGCCAGCGCGAGATCTCGACCATGCCCTCGGCATCGACCGCGTAGGCGGCATCGGGATCGTTCTCGTGGTACAGGCCCAGCGCCTCGGCCTGCGCGGGCGGCACGCGCACGGTCTGCACCACGTGCTGGAACGCAGCCAGCATGCCCTCGGGCGAAGACGGGTCCAGCGGCACCGAATGCCAGTGCGAAGCCGAGGTGCCGGCCTCCAGGAAGTCAGCGGTAGAGGCCTCCTGCAGGCGTGTCTCGATCGGCAGCAGCCGGATGCACGGCGGCTCGGCCTCGTCATAGCGCAGCTCGGTCGGGCACATCGTGGTGCGCCCCGCCGACGACGGCAGGATGCGGCGCCCGTAGTCGGCAAAGAAGATGGCGTTGATCAGCTCGCTCTTGCCGCGCGAGAACTCGGCAATAAAGGCGACCTTGAGGCGGTCGCTGCGCAGCACGCTCTGGATGCGCTGCACGCGGTCATCGGCCTGGGCGTCGTACAGGTCGTGCTGCTGCAGCCAGGACTGGAATTCGGCCAGTGACTGGAGGACCCCGGTTCTCCAGGCGCCGTATTGTTCGAATTGATGGGCGAGCGTTGTCATGGAGCTGTTCGGCTGACTTGGTTTTACCTCGGGGCACGCCGCTTTCGCGCTGCGCCCGTGTTCGCGCAATGCCGGCCCGACCACTGTCTACCCTGCAAGCGGTCGGGCCATTTTGTAACTTTTTATGACTGCACACACGATACAGGTTTCCACAGCGGTTTTGTGGAATTCACGTCCCTCGGTCATGGCTTGCACAAGGAGTGTTGCGCCGACCCATCGACAATCGCCGGCGGCGCGCATTGTGCGCCACACGGCGCCTGCCCGGGCGGCTGCCGCCAGGGCTCAGTGCTGGCAGTTCGGGCAGTAGAAGGTGGAACGCTGGCCCTGCACGATCTGGCGCACCGGCGTGGCGCAGACGCGGCACGGCTGGCCCGCGCGGTCGTAGACCAGGCAATCAAGCTGGAAATAGCCGCTGGCGCCGTCGCTGCCGACAAAGTCGCGCAGCGTGCTGCCCCCGCGCTCGATCGCCTGCGCCAGGGTCTCGCGCACCGCCTGCGCCAGGCGGTCGCAGCGCGCGCGGCTCAGGCGCCCGGCCGGGGTGGTCGGGCGGATGCCGGCGCGGAACAGACTCTCGGACGCATAGATATTACCGACGCCCACCACGATGCCACCGGCCAGCAGCACGGTCTTAATGGCGGCGCTGCGCCCGCGCGTGTGGCGGTGCAGCCAGGCGCCGTCGAAGGCAGGATCGAAGGGCTCGATGCCGAGCGTGCGCAGCAGCGGATGCGACGGCAGTTCGGCCTCGGGCAGCGTGCTCCACAGGATGGCGCCGAAGCGGCGCGGATCGCGAAAGCGCAGCACGATGGTGCCCGGTTGGGTGCCCAGCGCGGCGCCGGGCGCGGGGGCCAGCAACAGGTCCAGGTGGTCGTGCGCGCCAGGCGGCGGCGCATCGGGCAGCACCCGCAGCGTGCCGGTCATGCCCAGGTGGACCAGCAGCCAGCCGGCCGACTCGCCCGCCGCCTCGCTCACGCATTCCAGCAGCAGGTATTTGCCGCGGCGCTCGATCCGGCGCACCACGCGCTGGGCCAGCCGCATTTCCAGTTCCGGATCGACCGGCCAGCGCAGGCCGCGGTGGCGCACCGTGACCGCGGCGATGCGCCGCCCCACCACATGCGGCAGTAAGCCGCGCCGGGTCACTTCGACCTCGGGCAATTCTGGCATCGAACCTCTCCGTTGGTTACCGCTCAAAACTCCTGCGGCGCCTGTGGGCACCGGCCCGCGGCGCCAAGCAGCGCATTGTAGCGGCAGGCTACAATGGCCTCATCAATGCGTTTTCTCCCATCCTTCGCCAGCGCGCGCCGGAGCAATCACTACATGTCGGACCTCATGCCGGACCTGATGCCGGACTCCACGTTGCAAGCCACCGCGGGCGGCCTCCCGATCGCTTTTCCAGGCGCCGTTCCCCGCACAGCGCGCACGGCTGGCGCCCTGGCCCGGTTTTTCCAGGCGCCGCGCCGCCATGCGCGCGCGCTGGCCGCCTCGGCATTGCTGGCCCTGGCCGCCGGCGCCAGCCATGCCGCGCCGCCCGCGGGCGCCATGCCATTGCCATCGGCACTGCAGTTGGCCGCGGCCGAAAGCGAGCGCCCCGCCGCCGCCAGCAAGCCGGCACGCAGCGCGCTGCCGTCGCTGGAGCTGACCGACGACATCGTCTATATGGTGCTGGCCGCAGAGATTTCCATGCAGCGGGGCCTGGTCGGCCCGGCCTACCGGACCTACATGGAACTGGCCCGGCAGACCCGCGACCCGCGCTTCGCGCAGCGCGCCACCGAGATCGCCTTCAATGCGCGCATCCCGCAGCAGGCGCTGGACTCGGCGCGCCTGTGGAAGGAGATTTCGCCGACTTCACCCGCCGCAAATCAGGTGCTGTCGACGCTGCTGGTGCTCAACGGCCGCTGGGACGATGCCCGGCCCCTGCTGCAGCAACAGCTGGCGGCGGTGCCGGCCACCCATCGCGGCGAGGCCATCCTGCAGCTGCAGCAGCAGCTGTCGCGCACCAGCGATCCGGCCGGCGCGGCCACACTGCTGCAGGACCTGACCAAGAATGACACCAAGCTGCCTGAAACGCAGCTGGCCCTGGCGCGCGCCAGGGAAGTCGCCGGCGACGAGCCGGGCGCGCTCGCCGCGCTCGACCAGGCGCTGCGGCTGCGCCCGGACTATGAAGCGGCCGCGCTGATGGCGGCCGAGCTGCGCGCCGAGAAACAGCCCGACGAAGCCGTCGCGATCCTGAAGCGCTTCCTGGACAAGTCGCCCGATTCGGTCAACGGCCATATCACGCTGGCGCGGCTGTACCTGCTGCGCAATGACATGCAGTCGGCCCGGCAGGAGTTCGAGACGCTGCGCAAGGTAGCCCCGGGCGACCCGCGCGTGCCGCTGGCATTGGGCCTGACCAGCCTGCAGGCCAAGAACTACGGCGAGGCCGAGCAGTACCTGAAGGAATACTTGCAGCTGGTCGAGAAGCAGCCCACCGCCAACCCCGACATTGCCTACCAGTACTTGGCGCAGATCGCCGAGGAGCGCAAGGACTACGCCGGTGCCATCCAGTGGCTGGACCGCATCGAGGACATCCGGCTGGCGCCCGCGGCCACCGCCAAGCGCGCACAGTTGCTGGCGCGCATGGGCAAGCTCGACGACGCCCAGGCGCTCTTCGGCGAGATGCTCACCGACGCCGAGGACATCCCCGATCCCGGCCAGCGCACGCAGCGCGTGACCGCCATCCGCCAGGCCGAGGTGGCCACGCTGATGGAAAGCAAGGCCTATGACCGCGCCCGCAAGCTGCTCAACGACCGCGTCACGGCCGAGCCCGACAACGCCGACTGGATCTACGAGCTGGCCATGCTCGACGAGCGCCAGAAGCGCTACGACAGCATGGAAAAGGGCCTGCGCAAGGTGATCGCGCTGCAGCCGCAGCAGAAGCAGGGCTACAACGCCCTGGGCTACTCGCTGGCCGACCGCAACGAGCGCCTGCCCGAGGCGCTCAAGCTGCTGGAGCGCGCCTCCGAGCTGGGGCCGGATGATCCGTACATCATGGACAGCCTGGCCTGGGTCAAATTCCGCATGGGCGACCTGCGCCCGGCGGCCGACCTGCTGCGCAACGCCTATTCCAAGGCGCCCGAGGCCGAGATCGGCGCGCACCTGGGCGAGGTGCTGTGGCAGCTCGGCGAGCACGACGAAGCGCGCAAGACCTGGACCGAGGCCGTCCGGACCGATCCCGAGAACGAGACCCTGGTCGACACGCTGCGCCGCTACAAGGTCAACATGCAACTGTCCAAGTAACCCCGCCGCCGCGGCCCGCAGCCCGGGTCCGCGGCGCCGGATTCCCGTCAGCCGGCGGCCGCCGCCGCGCCGCCGTCCTCACGACCAAGCCCATGAACCGATCCCGACGCCTGGCGCTCCTCTGCCTTGGCGCCCCGCTGCTGCTGCAGGCGTGTGCCAGCGTGGCACCGTCGCGCAGCTTTGATGGCGACCAGGCCGCCGCCAGCCAGCAATACACCGGCCGCTTCTCCGCCAACTACGTGCGCTACGGGCGCGACGAAGGCGTGCAGGGAAGCTTCCGCTGGGAAGAGCAGGGCCGCAACGTGCGACTGGACCTGGTGTCCCCGCTTGGCCAGACCCTGGCCGTGGTGACCGCCACGCCGTCCGGCGCCACGCTCGACCTGCCCAACCAGCCGCCGCGCAACGCGCCCGAGGTCGACACCCTGATGGAAGAAGCACTTGGCTTTGCGCTGCCGGTGTCCGGCATGCGCGACTGGCTGCACGGCCGCGCCACCAAGGGCGCGCCCGCGCGCACCACGCGCGACGAGCAGGGCCGGCTGGCAACGCTGGCGCAGAACGGCTGGACCGTGCGCTACGTCGCCTGGCAGGAAGCGGCCGCCCAAGTGCCGCGCCGCATCGACCTGGCGCGCGACGCCGGCAGCAATCCGCTGTCGGTGCGCCTCGTGATCGATCCCCAGACGCCGTGAACCACGCCATGCACCGCAGCCAGCCCCTGCCCCCGCCCGAACTGCGCGACTGCCCCGCGCCGGCCAAGCTCAACCTGTTCCTGCACGTGACCGGCCGCCGCGCCGACGGCTACCACACGCTGCAGACCGTGTTCCAGCTGGTCGACTGGTGCGACACGCTGCATTTCCGCAGGCGCGATGACGGCCTCATCGCACGTGTCACCGACGTGCCCGGCGTGCCGGCCGACACAGACCTGACAGTGCGCGCCGCGCGCGCCTTGCAGGCTGCCAGCGGCACGGCCTTCGGCGCCGATATCGCCATCGACAAGGTGCTGCCGATGGGCGGCGGCATCGGTGGCGGCTCGTCCGATGCCGCCACCACGCTGCTGGCGCTGAATCACCTGTGGGGACTGGGCCTTGCGCGTGCCGAACTGATGCGCATCGGCCTCGCGCTGGGCGCCGACGTGCCGGTGTTCGTGTTGGGCCAGAACGCCTTTGCACAGGGCATCGGCGAGGACCTGACGCCAGTCGAGCTGCCCGACAGCTGGTTCGTAGTCATCCACCCGAAACAGCATGTCCCCACCGCTGAAATTTTTTCGGACGAGTGCTTGACAAGGGATACGCCGCTCTCCATAATTGCGGTCTTCGCTGCTCGCACAAACAAATTCGATTTCGGTCGCAACGACCTGGAACCGATAGCAACAGCGAAGTTCGGCGAAGTCGCCCGAGCCCTAGCATGGCTGAAGCAACACAATCAGCATGCCAGGATGACCGGTTCCGGAGCCTGCGTGTTTGCGCGTTTTCCCGACGCAGCAACAGCACAGCAGGTTTTGGAAAGGTTGCCCCCTGAATGGGATGGCAGGTGTGTGCGCAGTCTGGCACGTCATCCGCTCGCAGCGCTCGCGTAGCAAGTTTTCGTTCGGCGCGGTACGGCAGTCTGGTACCACGAAGAACGGCCCGGTTGTGTAGGGGAGTCGCCAAGTTGGTCAAGGCACCGGATTTTGATTCCGGCATTCGAAGGTTCGAATCCTTCTTCCCCTGCCATTACATTCCTATAGTGTCCTTACGGACCCTCTGTATCAGTCACCGGCTTTGCCGGTGACACCAAGCTCCCCCAGCAGCAAGACAGGTGCCCCGAATGAGCAGCGAAGGCTTGATGGTATTTACCGGCAACGCCAACCCCAAACTCGCGGAGGCTGTCGTACAGCACCTCGGCATTCCTCTGGGCAAGGCGTTGGTTGGCCGTTTCTCCGACGGCGAAGTTCAAGTTGATATCCAGGAAAACGTTCGCGGCAAGCACGTCATCGTGCTGCAGTCCACCTGCGCGCCGACCAACGACAACCTGATGGAACTGATGGTGATGGTCGACGCGCTCAAGCGCGCCTCGGCACGCAGCATCACCGCCGCCATGCCCTACTTCGGCTATGCCCGCCAGGACCGCCGCCCGCGTTCGGCGCGCGTCGCGATCTCGGCCAAGGTCGTGGCCAACATGCTGGAAGTCGCCGGTGTCGAGCGCGTGCTGACGATGGACCTGCACGCTGACCAGATCCAGGGCTTCTTTGATATTCCCGTCGACAACATCTACGCTTCGCCGGTACTGCTGGGCGACCTGCGCGAGAAGAACTACGGCGACCTGCTGGTGGTGTCGCCGGACGTCGGCGGCGTGGTCCGTGCCCGCGCACTGGCCAAGGAACTGAACTGCGACCTGGCGATCATCGACAAGCGTCGTCCCAAGGCCAATGTGGCCGAGGTGATGAACATCATCGGTGAAGTCGACGGCCGCAACTGCGTCATCATGGATGACATGATCGACACCGGCGGCACGCTGTGCAAGGCCGCCCAGGTGCTGAAGGAGCGCGGCGCGCTGAAGGTCTTCGCCTACTGCACGCACCCGGTGCTGTCGGGTGGCGCGGCCGCCCGCATCGCGGACTCGGCGCTGGACGAAGTGGTGGTATGCGACACCATCCCGCTGTCCGAAGAAGCCGCCAAATGCACCAAGATCCGCCAGCTCTCGACCGCCCCGCTGCTGGCCGAGACCTTCACCCGCATCGTCAAGGGCGACTCGATCATGTCGCTGTTTGCGGGTTCCTGATAGAATTTAGGGCTTTACTGCGTTGATCGCCGTTTTTCAGCGATCAACGTGACCTGATCGGCGCATCATTTTCTGTTTGCGCCGCAACGAGGCTGTCTGGTCGCGGACAGCCTTCTTACATTTGGAGTCATCATGAAAGTTGTCGCTTTCGAGCGTAGCGTACAGGGAACGGGTGCGAGCCGCCGCCTGCGCAATTCGGGCAAGACCCCCGGCATCATCTACGGCGGCGCCGCCGAACCGAAGATGATCGAACTGGATCACAACGCGCTGTGGCACGCCCTGAAGAAGGAAGCGTTCCACTCGTCGATCCTGGAACTGGAAGTCGCTGGCAAGTCGGAACAGGCCCTGCTGCGCGCATTCCAGATGCACCCGTTCAAGCCGCTGGTGCTGCACGTCGATTTCCAGCGCGTGTCGGCCAACGACAAGATCCACGTCAAGGTGCCCCTGCACTTCATGAACCAGGAAACCGCTCCTGGCGTGAAGCTGGGCCACGGCATCGTCAACCACATCGTGAACGACCTGGAAGTGTCGTGCCTGCCGGCCGACCTGCCTGAGTTCATCGAAGTGGACCTGGCCGCCGCCGAGCTGAACCAGACCGTCCACCTGTCGGACATCAAGCTGCCGAAGGGCGTGACCGTGATCACCCACGGTGACGACAACCCGGCTATCGCCAGCATCTCGCAACCGGCTGGTGCCGTGTCGGAAGCTGCCGAAGGTGGCGAAGCCGCTGGCGAAACGCCGGCTGCCTAAGCTGCAGCAGCGGTTGCGGCCTGCCGGCCGCGCCACGAAGAAACCGCCGCTTCTTGCGGCGGTTTTTTTTCGCCCGGCAGCCGTCTGCCGGTTTTTCGGTATCCTTGGCGCTTGTGGCGCAGCCTTGCGCGCCAACGACCCAGTCAAACGCATGATCAAGCTCATCGTCGGCCTCGGCAATCCCGGTGCGGAGTACGAGGCCACCCGACACAACGCCGGCTTCTGGCTGGTGGACCAGCTGGCCCGCATGGGCGGCGCCACGATGCGCGTGGAGGGCCGCTTCCACGGCCTGGCCGCGCGTGCGCGGCTGTGGGACCAGGATATCTGGCTGCTCAAGCCGTCGACCTTCATGAACCGCTCCGGGCTGGCCGTGGTGTCGCTCGCGCGCTTCTACAAGGTCCTCCCCGACGAGATCGTGGTCGCGCACGACGAGATGGACCTGCCGGCGGGCGCGGCCAAGCTCAAGCGCGGCGGCGGCGCGGGCGGCCACAACGGGCTCAAGGACATCTCGGCCCACCTGTCCACGCAGGACTACTGGCGCCTGCGCCTGGGCGTGGGCCATCCGCGCAACGCGCCCGGCGGCGCCGGCGCGGGCCGCGAGGACGTGGTCAACTTCGTGCTCAAACCGCCGCGGCGCGAGGAGCAGGAAGCCATCGATGCCGCCATCGACCGCTGCATCGACCCGCTCGGCCTGCTGGCGCGCGGCGATGCCGAACGCGCCATGGCGCAGCTGCACACCACGCGCTGACAAATACGCACATCCCTGCGACAACAGCATGAAAACGGGCCGCATCTGCGGCCCGTCGTCATTTGGCGGTCCAAGACTGCTGTTGCAGACAATATGTCATCAAAGTGCCATGGGCGGCACATACATTCCGTGGTTTCCAATCGCATCGGTATCGCATGGTGGCCGATGCGCATGACAACCCACAGGAGGAAGCCCATGTCGTACCTGACCGATGAAGCACGAGCCGCCAGCCGCGCTGCCAAGCCCGACGTTGAAGTGCCCGGCCAGATGCTTGAAGACATCGTAGCCGCCAATCCGGCCCGCCGCCGGGTGCTGCGCGGCGGCCTGGGCCTGTCGCTGGCCTCGGCGTTCGGCAGCGGCCTGCTGGCCGCCTGTGGCGGCGATGACGATCCCGCACCGGCACCGGCACCGGCCCCCGCGCCCGCACCCGCTCCGGCCCCCGCGCCCGCCGCGGTCGCCCCGAGCTACGACGTCACCTTCGAGCCGATCGCCAAGTCGACCGCCGATACCGTGGTCGTGCCCAACGGCTACAGCGTCGACGTGCTGTTCTCCGCCGGCGACCCGGTCGAAGCCGGCGCCACCGGCTATGCCGGCGCCTTCCAGTCCTCGGCCGAAACCGAGCGCCAGGCCGGAGGCAACCACGACGGCATGCACTACTTCGCGCTGCCGGGCGTCGATCCGCAGAAGGGCGGCCTGCTCGCGATCAACCACGAACTGCCGGACTACAACATCCTGTTCCCGACCGCCTACAACGCCGCCACCGCAAGCGCGGAGCAAAAGCGCATCGCCCTGTCGGCGGTGGGCATCTCGGTGATCGAAGTCGAACTGGCCGTCAGCGGCAAGTGGCAGGTCAAGCGCGACTCGATCTACAACAAGCGCTACACCGGCAACACGCTGTACCGCGTGGGCGGCCCGGCCGCCTCGGTGGTGGGCTCGACCGTGGTCGGCATGCTCAACAACTGCTCGAGCGGCTACACGCCGTGGGGCACCTACCTGACCTGCGAAGAAAGCACGGACAACTACATCGACCCGACCCAGGCCGAGAACGGCTACGGCTGGGTGGTCGAGATCGACCCGTACGGCACGCTGGGCGCGCCGGCCAAGCGCACGGCGATGGGCCGTTTCGACCATGAGAACGTCGCCTTCCTGACCGACGCCAGCAACAACGTCGCCTTCTATATGGGCGATGACGGCACGCCGGGCTGCATCTACAAATTCATCCCGAGCAAGGCCTTCGATCCGAACAACCGCGCCGCCAATGCCAACCTGCTGGACAGCGGCACGCTTTACGTTGCCAGGTTCAATGCCGACGGCAGCGGCCAGTGGATCGAGCTGACGCAGGGCAAGAACGGCCTGACCGTCGGCGCATCGGACCCGGGCAACTGGACCCAGTCGGCGGTCTCGCCGGCGCCGAGCACGGTCGACTTCACCAGCCAGGCCGATGTGCTGATCAACACCAAATCGGCCGCGCGCGTGGCCGGCGGCACGCTGATGGACCGCCCCGAGTGGATCACGGCCGCACCGGACAAGACGCTCTACTGCACGCTGACCAACAACAGCGGCCGCCAGCAGACCGACGCCGCCAACCCGCGCAAGAACAACCTGCACGGCCATATCGTCAAGTGGAACGAAGCCGGCAATTCGCCGCTGGCCACGACCTTCACGTGGAGCATCCTGCTGCAGGCAGGCGACCCGTCGCTGGCCACCGACAACCTGAAGGGCAATATCAACGGCGACACCTTCTCCAGCCCGGACGGCCTGCGCGTCGACCCCAAGGGCCGCCTGTGGGTGCAGACCGATTCCAGCACCAGCGCCACCTATACCGGCACGTTCGGCAACAACAGCATGTACTACATCTCGCCGACGGGTCAGTCCCGGCGCTTCCTGGCGGGCCCGACCGGCTGCGAGATCACCGGCATTGCCTACACGCCGGACCTGACCACCTGCTTCATCAATATCCAGCATCCCACCGGCAAGTGGCCGGACGCGGCCAAGCCGCCGCGCTCGTCCACCATCGTGGTGCGCCGTAGCGACGGCAAGCCGATGGGTGCGTGACCGCGCAGTGTTGTAGGTAGTAGCAGTAACTGGGGAAAAGTTAAACCCCCGTCACCTTGCGGTGCCGGGGGCTTTTTTTGCCTGGCTGAAGCTGCGGGTCAGGCGGCGTGCTTTGCGGCCGTCAGCAGCCGGTAGCGCTGCATCAGGACCTCATGCGTTTCGACGCGGTTCGGATCCTTGGGGATACAGGCGACCGGGCAGACCTGCTGGCATTGCGGCTCGTCGAAGTGCCCGACACACTCGGTGCACTTGTTGGGGTCGATTTCATAGATCTCGGGCCCCATCGAAATGGCTTCGTTCGGGCACTCGGGCTCACAAACGTCGCAGTTGATGCAGTCGTCAGTGATCATCAGCGCCATGGTGTTTCCTTCCTGCGGACACGCCCGCGCCCGACTGGCCGCGACTCGACGTATCTGAGTCTGCTATTTTATTCCGGTTTGCCGATTTTCTCTTGCAGCCAGCGTTCCACCGACGGGAACACGAACTTGCTGACGTCGCCGCCCAGCACCGCGATCTCGCGCACAAAGGTGCCGGAGATGAACTGGTACTGGTCCGACGGCGTCAGGAACATGGTTTCCACGTCGGGCAGCAGGTAGCGGTTCATGCCTGCCATCTGGAATTCGTACTCGAAGTCGGACACCGCGCGCAGGCCACGCACGATCACGCGCGCATTGTTGTTGCGCACAAAGTCCTTGAGCAGGCCGGAAAAGCCTTCGACGCGCACATTGGGATAATGCCCGAGCACTTCACGGGCAATGCCGATGCGCTCTTCGAGCGAAAAGAACGGGCGCTTGTTGGGGCTGTGCGCCACGCCCACCACCAGTTCGTCGAAGATGTTCGACGCACGGCGGACCAGATCCTCGTGTCCCCGGGTCATTGGATCGAACGTGCCGGGATAGACCGCGATGACCATACTTCCTCCTTGATCTGCCCGCTGCCGGCCGTGGGCCGCCTCTTGCGCCGGCCGGACCGGCGTGGGTGCTGCGTCGCGAGCGTTGTGACAGCGGCGTAGTGTAACCCCAAATGCGCCACTTGGAAGTCGCCCGGCGCACCGTTTTGCCGCAGCGCAGCTAAGAACCCGTTTCCTATTGAGGAAGGGGACCTTCCTCATTGCGGAACAGGCCTACCCCGACAATCGCCCCAGCCTGGTGCATCAGGCCGCGCCGTTGCCCGGCACGCGATGCTGCAGCAGGTGGAAATGCACCGCGCCGGCGCGCGCGTGGCGCACGATTTCAAGCGATGCCGGCACCGGCGCGTCGGCACCGGTCAGCGCATGGTCGGTCTCGACATAGACTGCGCCGCCGGGCCGCGACAGCCGCGCCGCATGCTCCAGCGCCGGCCCGATCCAGTCCTCGGCAAAGGGCGGATCCAGGAAAACCACGTCGAAGCTGGCATCGGGCAGCTGCGCGGCAATGGCAAAGGCATCGCCCTGCATCACGCGCACCTGGGCCGCGTCGAGCCGGTACTGGTTGTCGCGCAGCTGCTTGGCCACGCGCGCATTGGACTCGACCAGCGTGACCGCGGCGGCACCGCGCGAGGCGGCCTCGAAGCCGAGCGCGCCGGAGCCGGCGAACAGGTCCAGGCATTCCAGCCCGGACAGGTCCTGGCCGAGCCAGTTGAAGAGCGTCTCGCGCACGCGGTCGGGCGTGGGGCGCAGGCCCTGGGCGTCGGGAACGGGCAGCAAGGTGCGCTTCCAGCGGCCGCCGATGATGCGGACCTGGGACGGTTCCTGGCGTGGTGCCTGGCGCGGTGCCTGGCGTGGCGCCGCGGAAACGGGGGAACGCCCGCCGCTGGCAGCGGCAGGAGAGGCGGGTCGCCCGCCGGTGGCGGGCGTCGGCAATCGGGAACGCGAATTCATCCCGTGATTGTAGAGCCTGCGGGCCGGTTCGCCGCACGCGCCGGAGCCCCGGCGCGCATGACGGGCCCAAGCGGTGCCGGCATCACTGCCTGGCGGCGGTCGCAGGCGCTGCCACCGGGCCGCCGACGATCACCGTCGCCATATTGTCCGGGCGCACATGACGCTGGAAAGCGGCCCTGACCTGCTCGCGCGTGACCTTGCCAATCTGGGCGGTCCAGGTGTCCAGGTAATCCAGCGGCAGCCCGTACCAGCCGATATTGGCGACGTTGGTCAGCAGCTTGCGGTTGTTGTCGATGCGCAGCGGGAAACCGTTGATGAGGTTGTCCTTGGCCGCGCGCAGCTCTTTCTCGGTCGGGCCCTCGGCGACAAAGCGCGCCAGCACCTGGCGCACCAGCGCCAGCGCTTCGTCGGTCTGCGCCTTCTTGGTCTGCAGGCTGATGCCGAACGGACCCGGCTGCTTGGACGGCGCGAAGTAGCTGTCCACGCCGTAGGTCAGGCCGCGCTTCTCGCGCACCTCGTCAGTCAGGCGCGAGCTGAAGCCGCCGCCGCCCAGCACGTAGTTGCCCACCAGCAGCGCGAAGTAATCGGGGTCGCCGCGGGCAATGGCCGGCTGGCCGATGGCCACGCTGGACTGCTGTGCCGGATGCGGCATGCGCTGCTCGCTCGGGGCGATGTTCAGGCGCACCTGCGGCATGGCCGGCGCCGCGCTGCCGGGCGGCAGCCCGCGCGTGAGCTGCTCGGCAATGGCTTCGGCCTGCTTGCGGTCGACCGCGCCGATCAGCGTCACCACGGCGCGCTGCGCGCCGTAGTTGTCGCGCCAGAACCTGACGATGTCGTCGCGTGTGATCGACGCCACGCTGTCCGGCGTCGCGGCCACGCCGTAGGGGTGGTCGGGATACATGGCCTTGGCCAGCGCCTTGTCGGCGATTACGCCGGGCTTGACGTCGGCTTCGCGGATGGCGGTGATCAGGCGCTGCTTCTCGCGCCCGACCACGGCGTCCGGGTAGGTCGGTGCCTTGATCAGCTGCGCGGCCAGCGCGACTGACTGGTCCAGCTCCGGCTGCTCGGTCAGCGTGCGCAGCCCGATGCCGCCGCGGTCGCCGCCGGCAGCGCCGCCAAAGGCGGCACCGGTATCGGCAAAGCCATCGGCGATCTTCGCTTCATCGCGCGCCGGCTGGCCCTCCAGCGCCGCGGCGCCCTTGTCCAGCAGCGCGGCGGTCAGCGTGGCCAGCCCGGCCTTGCCCGGCGGGTCATAGCGGCTGCCGGCGTCGAAGTCGATATTGACGTCGAGCATCGGGATCGACGGGCTGTGCACGAAGAACACCTTGGCGCCGGTGGACGCGGTCCAGTGCTCGATCGGGATCGCGGCCTGCGCCAGTTGCGCGGCCAGCAGGACGACGGCGCCCAATGCGGCGCCGGCCAGTTTGCGCAGCGCACGCTGCGGGGTGGTGACGTACTGAGTCATCGCCTTTCCTCAGTGGCGCAGGCCCGACGGGGCCTGGGGCTTGGGCTTGTTTGGATCGATCGGCTGCGGCACCAGCGTGGCCACGGTCAGGTTGTCGTCGTTGAAATACTTCGCGGCGACGGCCTGCACCTGCGCCGGCGTGACGGCCTTGATCTTGTCGAGCATGCGGTCGATCTGGCGCCAGGAGATATCCGAGATCTCGGACACGCCGATTTCCATGCCCTGCCCGAACACCGAATCACGCTTGTAGATCTGGCCGGCCACCACCTGCGCCTTGACGCGCTTGAGCTCTTCCGGCGACACGCCTTCCTTGGCGATGCGCTGGACCTCGGCGCGCAGCGCGCGCTCGATCTCGTCGGTGTTGTGGCCTGTGGCCGGCGTGCCGTCGAGTACGAACAGCGACTCGCCGCGGTTGATGCTGTCGTAGCCGACGTTGACGTCGTCGGCCAGGCGCTGCTCGCGCACCAGTTCACGCGTCAGGCGTGCGTTGTCGTAGCCGTTGAGCACGGCCGACAGCACCTCAAGCGCGTAGGGGTCGACGTCCTTCTCGATATCGCGCAGGCGCGGCACCTTGTAGGCCATCACCATGTACTGGTTCTCGGCCGGCGCCTTGACCCAGATGCGCTTGATGCCCTTTTGCGCCGGCTCTTCCTGGTCCTTACGCAGCGGCAGCGTGCGCGGCTTGACCTTGCCGTAGTAGCGCTCCGCCAGAGCGCGCACTTCCTCGGCCTTGACGTCGCCGGTGACAATCACCATGGCGTTGTTGGGCACGTACCAGTGCCGGTACCACTCCTTGACGTCATCCACGCGCATGTTGACCAGGTCGTCCATCCAGCCGATCACCGGGTGGCGGTACGCGGCGGCGGTGTAGACCGTGGCCAGCAGCTGCTCATAGACGGTACCGCGCGCGGAGTCGTCGGTGCGCAGGCGGCGTTCTTCCATCACCACTTTCATCTCGCGTTCGAACTCGTCCTTGGTGATGATGAGGTTGGCCATGCGGTCGGCCTCCAGCTCCATCATCCTCGGCAGATACTGCTTGCCGATCTGCTGGTAGTACATGGTGAAGTCGCGGTTGGTCATGGCGTTCTCACGCCCGCCCAGCGCGGCCACCTGCTTGGAGAACTCGCCCACGCCAACTTTGGGCGTGCCCTTGAACATCATGTGCTCGAGCATGTGCGCCACGCCGGTGGTGCCGCTGACCTCATCGATGCCGCCCACGCGGTACCAGATCTGGTGCGCCACCGTGGGCGCGCGGTGGTCTTCCTTGACGATCAGCCGCAGCCCGTTGGACAGGCGGTATTCAGTCGTGCCCTGCGCGGTCGCGCCGGCCAGGGCGGTCTGCGTGCCGGGCCTCGGCGAGGGCACGGCTTCCTGCGCCCCCGCCGGCATCGACCAGGGCAGCAAGGCCAGCAGCAGCGTGGGAATGACACGCCGCGCAAGACGCGCGGCGCGGGCAGAAAGCGGATTGGAAGGTTGTGAGAGGCGTTGGATGCGCGTTTGGACGCAGGCTTTGGTGCCTTGTGCGCCCGCAGCGGTCAGGACAGCGCAATGGTTCATGCGACCCCGTCTGCTAGAATTTTGCCGATCGACTCACGTGCGCAAGACTGCGCGCATGAATCTGCCATGTAGCGAACTATACGCAATCGCCGGCCGGGACCACAACGGTTTCTCCCCAGCCATCGCGACACCTGCGTAACCCATTGATTTATAACCGGTTGCCTGCTGGCATTGGCTGCCGCCAGGGTATCGCCCCCGGTATTGACTCCATTCCCCAATGTTTAGTTTCTGGAAGAAGCGCAAGGCCGAGCCCGCGCCCGTCGAGGCGCCAGCCCCGGCCCCCGCTCCGGTCGAGGTCCCCGCCCCTGTGCCGGCACCGGCCCCCACGCCTGCGCCAGTCCCTGCGCCCGCACCGGCACCGGTCCCAGCGCAAGTGCCACCCCCTGCCCCAGCGCCCGTGGCAGCCCCGGTCCCCGTGCCGGCGCCCGCACCGGCCGAAGCGCTCGAGCTGGTCCCGCCGCCCGCCCAGACCGCTGAAGCGAAGCTGGGCTGGATGCATCGGCTGCGTACCGGCCTGTCCAAGACCAGCCGCAACATCGGCACGCTGTTCGTCGGCGTCAAGGTCGACGAGGCCCTGTTCGAAGAACTGGAAACCGCGCTGCTGATGGCCGATGCCGGCGTCGAAGCCACCGAGTACCTGCTGGGCGAGCTGCGCAAGCGCGTCAAGGCCGAGCGCATCGAGACCGCTGAAGGCGTCAAGGCGGCACTGCGCGAGCTGCTGACCCAGCTGCTGCGCCCGCTGGAAAAGACCATGGCGCTGGGCCGCGAGCAGCCAATGGTGATGATGATCGCGGGCGTCAACGGCGCCGGCAAGACCACCAGCATCGGCAAGCTGTGCAAGCACTTCCAGCGCTATGACCAGAAGGTGCTGCTGGCCGCCGGCGACACCTTCCGCGCCGCCGCGCGCGAGCAGCTGACGATCTGGGGCGAGCGCAACAACGTCACCGTGGTGGCGCAGGAAAGCGGCGACCCGGCGGCGGTGATCTTCGACGCCGTCAATGCGGCCAAGGCGCGCGGCATCGACATCGTCATGGCCGACACCGCCGGCCGCCTGCCGACGCAGCTGCACCTGATGGAAGAGCTCAAGAAGGTCAAGCGCGTGATCAGCAAGGCTATGCCGAGCGCGCCCCACGAGGTGCTGCTGGTGATCGACGCCAATACCGGCCAGAACGCCCTGCAGCAAACCCGGGCCTTCGACGACGCGCTGGGCCTGACCGGGCTGATCGTAACCAAGCTCGACGGCACCGCCAAGGGCGGCATCCTGGCGGCGATCGCGCGCCAGCGCCCGGTGCCGGTCTACTTCATCGGCGTGGGCGAGAAAGTGGAAGACCTGCAACCGTTCAAGGCGGACGAGTTCGCCGACGCGCTGCTGGGATAAGGCCCGGCAACCTGCGCCAAGCAAAACGCCCCGGCAGTGCCGGGGCGTTTTGCCTTGCAGGCCTGCGAACGCTTATTCCGCGTCGGGCTGCGACTTCGGCTGCGCCTTCTGGAAGGCAGGCAGCTCCATGCAGGTTTCATAGATCCTGGCGATCGCCGGGTAGCGGGCCAGGTCGATATTGAAGCGCTGCGCGTTGAACACCTGCGGCACCAGGCAGATATCGGCCAGCGTGGGCGTATCGCCAAAACAGAAGCGCCCGGCCTTGCCGCCGCGCTCCAGGTTGGTCTGCAGCGACGCAAAGCCCAGCTCGATCCAGTGGTGGTACCACGCGTCCTTGACCTCGTCGGTCACGCCCACGGTGTGCTTCAGGTACTTCAGCACGCGCAGGTTGTTCAGCGGGTGGATCTCGCACGCGATCTCCTGGGCCAGTCCGCGCACATAGGCGCGGTCCAGCGCCGTGCCGGGCAGCAACTTCGGCTCGGGGTGGATCTCGTCCAGGTACTCGACGATGGCCAGCGATTGCTGCAGCACGTGCTCGCCGTCGACGAACGCCGGCACCAGGCCGTCAGGGTTCACGGCGCGGAATTCCGGCTTGAGCTGCTGGCCGCCTTCCTTGAGCAGGTGCACCGGCACATAGTCATAGGACAGCCCCTTGAGCTCCAGCGCAATGCGCACGCGGAACGAGGCCGAGCTGCGGAAATAGCTGTAAAGCTTGAGCATCGGATCAGACTACCTTGATGGTGAGATCGCCCACGCCGCCGACGTGGCAGTGCATGACATCGCCCTTGACCACGGGGCCCACGCCTTCGGGCGTGCCGCTGAAGATCAGGTCGCCGGGCTGCAGCTCGAACAGCTTCGACAGGTACGACACCATCTCCGGCACCGACCAGATCAGGTCGGACAGGTCGCCGCGCTGCTTTTCCACGCCGTTGACCGCCAGCGTCACTGCGCCCTTCTCTGGATGGCCGATGGCCGACACCGGCACGATCGGGCCGATCGGCGCGGACTGGTCGAATGCCTTGCCGGTCTCCCAGGGGCGGCCGGTTTTCTTCGATTCGTTCTGCAGGTCGCGGCGGGTCATGTCCAGGCCCACGGCGTAGCCGAACACGTGGCCGGCCGCCTGGTCGACCGGGATGTCGCGGCCGCCCTTGCCGATCGCCACCACCAGCTCCACTTCATAGTGGCAGTTGCTGGTGCCCGGCGGGTACGGGAAGGCGCCTTCGGTGCCGTCGGCGACATAGCTGACCGCATCGGACGGCTTGCAGAAGAAGAACGGCGGCTCGCGGTCGGGGTCCGAGCCCATTTCACGGGCGTGGGCAGCATAGTTGCGGCCGACGCAGTACACGCGCCGGACCGGGAAGCTAGCGTTGCTGCCGCGCACCGGCACGCCAACGGGCGCGGGCGGGGCGAACACGAATTCGGTCATGCATCTCTCCAGATTTGTTCTGATCAGTGCTGCGGCGCAGGGATGCGGGGTTGCGGGATGCAGCCACTCGCGGCGTCGCCAGCAGACGCGCCCGGCGCAGCAGGGCAACAGGATACACCGCGAGAGTTGGCTCTGCGTACGACCGCATACAATGAATCCAGGCATCCTCGCAGCGCCACCGCACCGGACTGGCGCAGGTGACCGGATACTTACCCGGCGCGAATCTTGCATGGCGCACTGCAACAGAGCCTAGCCATGACACGACGCCACCCGCCCCCATCGCCCACCCCCGCCGCACCTGCCCCGCCGACTGCCGGCGGCCGGGTGTTGCGGATCCTGCTCGTGCGGGACCCGCATGACGCCGACCCGCTAAACGTCGAGATCATCCGCGGCGGGCTGGTCAGCGCGGGCTTTACCGAGATCCAGATCGTCGATGCCGACCTGCGCCTGCCGGATGTGATCACGGCCACCCAGCCCGACATGCTGATCATCGCGTCCGAATCCGCCGCGCGCGACACCATCGAGCATGTCTGCGTCTCGACCCAGCATGCGCCGCGCCCGATCGTGCTGTTCACCGATAACGACGACAGCCAGCGCATCAAGGCAGCGCTGACGGCGGGGATCACCGCCTATATCGTCGACGGCCTGCGCGCCGAGCGCGTCAAGACCGTGCTCGACGTGGCCTACGCTCGCTTTGAACTGGACCAGCAGCTGCGCGCCGAGCTCGATGCCACCCGGCTCAAGCTGGCCGAGCGCAAGGTGGTCGAGCGCGCCAAGGGGCTGCTGATGCAGGCGCGCGGCCTCAGCGAGGACGAGGCCTACAAGCGCCTGCGCGGCATGGCGATGGAGCGCGGCCTAAAGCTGGTGGACGCGGCCCAGCGCGTGATCGACGTGATGGGCTGAGCCGCTCCCGCCTGCCAGTCGTGGTGCGCTGCCGCACGCGACTGGTGCAATGCACGCTCCTGGCGCTGCCGCGCGGCGTCACCTCCCTCCCCGGCTCCCCCGAATGTGGCAGCGGCGACCGCGCGCGCACCGCATCCGACCATTCCCTCCCGATCCGTCACAAATCCGCCCTCGAATGCTGCACTGCACAGGCTGGCATACGCCTTGCGTTATGCAGGTATCGGCCAACGGCGGCCGACCAACCATTTCGGCGGACACGGCCAACGCGGGCTGCGTCACGCCACGGACAACGGCGTCCCTGCGCCGCACCGGTCTTCTGGCGAAGCCGGTCGCGGCAGGGACGCCTTTTTTCTTGGAGCCATGCAATGCCCTCTCGCCTCAGGATTGCCAAGCCGCTGCACGCAGCCGTCCACGTTTCCGACGCGGCTGCCGACGCCGTCCCGGCCAGCAGCGGCCGCCGCCGCGTGCTGGCCACCATCGCCGGCGCCAGCGTGATGACGCTGGTCGATCCGCTGGTGCGCGCCGGTGCGTGGGCTGCGGGCTCGGATGCGCCCGAGAAGACCGATGTGCGCATCGGCTTTATCCCGCTGACCGACTGCGCCTCGGTGGTGATGGCCGCCACGCTCGGGCTGGACAAGAAATTCGGCATCAAGATCACGCCGACCAAGGAAGCCTCGTGGGCCGGCGTGCGCGACAAGCTGGTCAACGGCGAGCTGGACGCGGCGCACGTGCTGTATGGCCTGATCTACGGCGTGCAGCTGGGCATCGGCGGTCCGAAAAAAGACATGGCCGTGCTGATGAACCTGAACCACAACGGCCAGGCCATCACGCTGTCCTCCAAGCTCGCCGAGAAAGGCGTGAAGGACGGCGCCAGCCTGAAGGCGCTGATGATGAAGGAGAAGCGCGACTACACCTTCGCCCAGACCTTCCCCACCGGCACGCATGCGATGTGGCTGTACTACTGGCTGGCAGCCAACGGCATCAACCCGATGCAGGACGCCAAGGCGATCACGGTGCCGCCGCCGCAGATGGTGGCCAATATGCGCGTGGGCAATATGGACGGCTTCTGCGTGGGTGAGCCCTGGGGCGCGCGCGCCATCGCCGACAAGATCGGCTTCACCGCCGAGACCACGCAGGCCATCTGGAAGAGCCACCCCGAGAAGACCCTGGGCACCACCGCCGAATTCGTGCAGAAATACCCCAACACCGCGCGCGCGATGGTGGCCGCGGTGCTGGAGGCATCGAAGTTCATCGATGCGTCGGCCTCCAACCGCCGCAAGACCGCCGAGACCATCGCCGCCAAGTCCTACGTCAACACTGACATGGACATCATCCTGGACCGCATGCTGGGCCGCTACACCAACGGCCTGGGCAAGACCTGGGACGACCCCGACGCGATGAAGTTCTACCAGGACGGCAGCGCCAACTACCCGTACCTGTCCGACGGCATGTGGTTCCTGACCCAGCACAAGCGCTGGGGCCTGCTGAAGGAACATCCGGACTATCTCGCCGTGGCCAGGCAGGTCAACCGCATCGACGTCTACAAGCAGGCCGCCGCCGCCGCCCAGGTGCCGCTGCCCAAGAGCGACATGCGCAGCGCCAAGCTGATCGACGGCGTGGTCTGGGACGGCAAAGACCCCAAGGCCTACGCCGACGGTTTCAAGATCAAGGCCTGACGCAAGCCTTCCCCCACTGATCCGCAGTGCCCCTGACGAAAGGAGCCAGACGTGAATGCCATAGCCCACACTGCGCCCGATGGTGCAACCGTAGCCGCCAGCGCCGACCCCGACACCAAGGAGCGGGCGCGCCGGCGCGAGCAGGAAATCGCCGCGCAGGCCCGGCGTGCGCAACGCCGCGAAGCGGTCGCCGCGCTGGTGCTCAAGGCCGTGCCGCCGGTACTGGGTTTTGCCCTGTTCGTGCTGGCCTGGCACGGCATCGCCACGATGATCCCGGCCATCCCCACGCCGCAGGCCACATGGAACGCCGCGGTGCCGCTGTTTGCCGACCCGTTCTACCGCAACGGGCCCAATGACCAGGGCATCGGCTGGAACGTGCTGGCATCGCTGGCGCGCGTCGCGGCGGGCTTCGGCCTGGCCGCGCTGGTCGGCATCCCGGCCGGCTTCCTGATCGGGCGCTTTGCCTTCCTGAACGCGATGACCGCGCCGGTGATCAGCCTGCTGCGCCCGGTCTCGCCGCTGGCGTGGCTGCCGATCGGCCTGCTGCTGTTCAAGGCCGCCAACCCGGCCGCGATCTGGGCGATCTTTATCTGCTCAATCTGGCCGATGGTGATCAACACCGCGGTGGGCGTCACGCGCGTGCCGCAGGACTACCTGAACGTGGCGCGCGTGCTGGACCTGTCGGAATGGAAGGTATTCACGCGGGTGCTGTTCCCCGCAGTGCTGCCCTACATGCTGACCGGCGTGCGGCTGTCGATCGGCACCGCGTGGCTGGTGATTGTCGCGGCCGAGATGCTGACCGGCGGCACCGGCATCGGCTTCTGGCTGTGGGACGAATGGAACAACCTGAAGGTCGAGCACATCGTGATCGCGATCTTCGTGATCGGCATCATCGGGCTGCTGCTCGAGCACGCGCTGCTGGCGCTGGCCCGGCGCTTCAGCTACGGCACCAACTGATACGCGGGGAGAATCGCCATGGACAAGTTCGTCAGCATCGAAAACGTCGGCCAGACCTTCAAGACCCGCAAGGGCCCGTTCGTCGCCCTGCGCGATATCAACCTGCAGATCGCCGAGGGCGAGTTCATCACGCTGATCGGCCATTCCGGCTGCGGCAAGTCCACACTGCTGAACCTGGTCGCGGGACTGGCCACGCCCACCACCGGCGCGCTGATCTGCGCCGGGCGCGAGATCGCCGGGCCGGGGCCAGAGCGCGCGGTGGTGTTCCAGAACCATTCGCTGCTGCCGTGGCTGACGTGCTTCGAGAACGTCTACCTGGGCGTGGAGCGCGTCTTCGCCGCCAACGAGAGCAAGCCACAGCTCAAGGCGCGCACGCATGACACGCTGGCGCTGGTGGGCCTGACGCACGCCGAGAACAAGTACCCGCATGAAATCTCCGGCGGCATGAAGCAGCGCGTGGGCATTGCCCGCGCGCTGGCGATGGCGCCCAAGGTGCTGCTGATGGACGAGCCCTTCGGCGCGCTCGATGCGCTCACGCGCGCGCACCTGCAGGACGAGCTGATCAAGATCGTGGCGCGCACTCGCAGCACGGTGGTGATGGTGACCCACGACGTCGACGAGGCCGTGCTGCTGGCCGACCGCATCGTGATGATGACCAATGGCCCGGCCGCCACCATCGGCGAGATCCTGAAGGTGGGCCTGCCGCGCCCGCGCGACCGCGTCGCGCTGGCCGATGACAAGGCCTATCACGCCTGCCGCACCGCGGTGCTGGACTTCCTCTACCGCAAGCAGCGCAACCCGGCGCTGCAGGAAGCCGCGTAGTGTCCTCAGGAGGCGATGCGCGGTGACCGGCGGCGGTGGGCGCGGCGGCCTGGCTCCGCTATCATGAACCCAGAACAGACTACCCCCACGCCGCCATGACCACGCCAGCCACGTCCTTCCCTGCTGCCCGCTATATCAAGGAGATCGGCCGCGGCGTCAACGGCGCGCGCGCGCTGCCCCGCGAAGACGCGCAGGCCCTGTTCGACGCCATGCTGGCCGGGCGCGTCTCCGACCTGGAGCTTGGCGCCATCCTGATGGCCTACCGCATCAAGGGCGAGGCCCCGCACGAGCTGGCGGGCATGCTGGAAGCCGCCCATGCGCACTGCCAGCCGCTGCCGGCGCCGCCTGACCGGCAGGTGGTGGTGATCCCCAGCTACAACGGCGCGCGCAAGCAACCCAACCTGGTGCCGCTGCTGGCGCTGCTGCTGGCGCGCGAAGATGTCCCCGTGCTGGTGCACGGCACGCGCCTGTTCAATGGCCGCGTGACTAGCATGACGCTGTTCGAGGCCCTGGGCGTGCCCTTGTGCGCGACGACCGACGAGGCCTCGGCACGGCTGCGCGAGGGCAGCGACCTCGGGCCGCTCGCGGTGTTGCCGGTGGATGTGCTGTCGCCCGGGCTGTCGCAGCTGCTGGAGCGGCGCACCGTGATCGGCCTGCGCAATTCGGCGCATACGGTGGCCAAGATGCTGCAGCCGGTGGGCGAGCATTCGCCCGCGGAAGGGTTGCGCCTGTACAGCTACACCCACCCCGAATACCGCGAGACGCTGACCGACTACTTCTCGCATGAGCCCGCCAACGTGCTGCTGGCACGCGGCACCGAGGGCGAAGTGGTGGCCGATGCGCGCCGCACCAGCCGCATCGACTGGCTGCATGAGGGGCACCAGCAGACGCTGGTCGATCCGGCCGTGGGTTCACTGGCCGAAGTACCTGAACTGCCGCCCGGCAGCGACGCCGGCCAGACCGTGGCCTGGATCCGGCGCGTGCTGGACGGCGCGGTGCCGGTGCCGGCACCGATCGCGATCCAGGTCGATGCCATCCGCGAATGCCTGCGGCAAGGCACCCACGTGACCTGGGCCAGCCCGGTCTGAGCCAGCCCCGGGACCGCTGTCAGGCCTTGCGCGGAGGCAGCGGGATGCGCTCGGTCTCGCCCGGCACGTGCGGGAACTGATCGTCCTCCCAGCGCTGGGCGGCAGCCTCGATCGCCACCTTGCTGCTGGCAACGAAATTCCAGTAGATAAAGCGGTGCCCGTCGGTCGGGTCGCCGCCCAGCAGCATCACGCGCGACGGCGCCGTGGCCGTCAGCGTCGCGGGCTGGCCCGGCGTGAGCACCACCATATGCTCGGCCGGCAGCGGCTCGCCGTCGAGCGCCACCGCGCCATCCACCGGATAGACGCCCCGTTCGGCATGCTCGGCCGGGATCTCCACGCTCGCGCCCGCATCCAGCTCGATCGCCACATACAGGGTGCGGCTGAAGACCTTGACCGGAGAGACCTGGCCAAAGGCATCGCCCGCAATCACCACCATGCGCACGCCCGGCCGCTCGATCTGCGGCAGCGTGGCAGCGGGATGGTGGAAGAACGACGGCTCGGCACCCTCATGCTCCTGCGGCAGTGCCACCCAGGTCTGGATGCCGTGCAGCCGGGCCCCGGCGGGGCGCACATGCTCGGGCGAGCGTTCCGAGTGCACGATGCCGCGCCCGGCGGTCATCCAGTTGACGTCGCCTGGGCGGATCGCCTGGTCGCTGCCCAGGCTGTCGCGGTGGATGATCTCGCCCTCGAACAGGTAGGTGACCGTGGCCAGCCCGATATGGGGATGCGGACGCACATCAGCGCCGGCGCCCGGCGGCAGCTGCACCGGCCCCATATGGTCGAAGAAAATAAACGGCCCGACGGTCTGGGTAGCGGCGGCGGGCAACAGCCGGCGCACGGTAAAATCGCCCAGGTCGCGCACATGCGGCTTGAGCAAGTGTTCGATAGCAGACATAACTCCTCCGGTGGAATGAGAGAGGCTCGCAAGGATGCCAGCGCGCCGCAGGTGGGTCGAGTGTAGCCGCTGCTGCAACAAATCATTGCAGCAGCGGGCAGAACCCCCGTGCCCCGCGCCGCTCTAATATCCTGTGCGCCGAACCGTGGGTATCGTTTCCGCCGCTCGAAGCGGTAAGTAGCTATGCTATCCGCAAGAGCAATCGAGTGGAACTATCACTGCCATCGGGACTCCAATTAGCACTCACCCGGCCTGAGTGCTAATATGTGTTGCAGTGCCGCCGACCAAGAGGCGCGGCACACCGGCAACCGAACCGCCGGATGCGAAAGGAGCCATTGAGTGAACGCAGTCTTGTCTGCCGACCAAACCCTGAATAACCGTCTGCCGACGGCACCCCGGAGCACGGGCAGCTTTGCGCTGACCTTCCCGGCCACCGTTGGCAACCTCGACAGCTATATCCAGGCTGTCCACCGGATTCCGTTGTTGACCGCGGAGGAAGAGCAGCGCCTGGCGCGCGAGCTCCGCGACCACGACTCCGTTGATGCTGCCCGCCAGATGGTGATGTCCCACCTGCGCCTGGTGGTGTCGATTGCCCGCCAGTACCTGGGCTACGGCCTGCCCCACGCCGACCTGATCCAGGAAGGCAATATCGGCCTGATGAAGGCGGTCAAGCGCTTCGACCCCGACCAGGGCGTGCGCCTGGTGTCGTACGCGATGCACTGGATCAAGGCCGAGATCCACGAATACGTGCTGAAGAACTGGCGCATGGTCAAGGTGGCCACCACCAAGGCCCAGCGCAAGCTGTTCTTCAACCTGCGCAGCCACAAGCAGGGCGCACACACGTTCACGCCGGAGCAGGTCGAGGCCGTGGCGCGCGAGCTGAACGTCAAGCCCGAAGAAGTGATGGAGATGGAAACCCGCCTGTCGGGCGGCGACCTGGCGCTGGAAGGCCAGATCGACGACGGCGAAGAGGAATTCGCCCCCATCGCCTACCTGGCGGACAACCACAACGAGCCCACCCGCGTGCTGGAAGCCAAGCGCCACGACCGCATGCAGGTCGAGGGTCTGGAAGAGGCGTTGGCCAAGCTGGACGAACGCAGCCGCCGCATCATCGAGGCGCGCTGGCTGCACGTCGAGGACGATGGCTCGGGCGGCTCCACGCTGCATGAGCTGGCTGACGAGTTCGGCGTCTCGGCCGAGCGCATCCGCCAGATCGAGGCCGCGGCCATGAAGAAGATGAAGGGGGCGCTGCAGGCGTTCGCCTGACCCGCTCCCCCAGCCATGCAAAAGGCCGGTCCACTGGACCGGCCTTTTTGTTGCCCGCGAGGGGACAAGTGCGACGTTATGCCGCACCCCTTCCCTCCCTTTCACATCACGACAGCAGCTGTTTCAGGTCGTGCGCGATCGGATCCGGACCCTGGCCGTGGCGGATGAACAGCCGCAGCTTGCCCTCCGGATCGAACACATAGCTGCCCGCGGAGTGGTCCACCGTGTAGTTGCTCGGGGAGCTGCCCGGCACCTTGGCATAGAACACCTTGAAGTCCTTGGTCACCTTCTGCAGTGCGGCTTCGTCGGCCGGGCGCAACCCCAGGAAGCGCGCATCGAAGGCCGGCACGTACTGGGCCAGCAGCGCCTGCGTGTCGCGTTCCGGATCGACCGTGACGAACAGCACCTGCACGCGGTCGGCGTCCGGGCCCAGTTTCTCCATCACCGCCTTCAGTTCGGCCATCGTGGTCGGGCACACGTCCGGGCAGTGGGTGTAGCCGAAGAACATCACCACCGCCTTGCCCTTGAAGTCGGCGATGGTGCGCACCTTGCCGTGATGGTCGGTCAGCGAGAAGTCCTTGCCGAAGTCCGCCGCGCCGGTGATGTCGACATTGCGGAACGAGACCTTCTGCTGCCCGCAGGCAGCCACGGCCAGCGCAAGCGCGGCCAGCAGGGAAAAGCGGCGGAAGGCGGCGAACAGGCCGGAGGCGGGGCTTAGGCGGGGCATGCGGCGGAAACCGGTCAGGGGTGGGAGGAAACGGCGGCACCGGAGGGCGGCGACATCACGCAGTATCGCCGATCGTGTCGCCACGCTGCGCCGGCCGCGACAAGATGCCGCAGCCGGTGGGCCACAGGTCAGACCTGGGGCACGAACTTGAAGTAGTGGTCGACCAGCAGCGCGGCAAACAGCAGCGACAGGTACAGGATCGAGAAGCGGAAGGTGCGCTGCGCCAGTTCGTCTGAATAGTTGCGGTACATCTTCCAGGCATAGGCCAGGAAACCCGCGCCCAGCGCCAGCGCGGCCGCCAGGTAGATATAGCCGCTCATGCCGTAGACAAAGGGCAGCAGCGTCGCGGCGATCATGATCAGCGTGTACAGCAGGATATGCAGCAGCGTATAGCGCTCGCCGTGCGTGACCGGCAGCATCGGCAGGCCGGACTTGGCGTAGTCGGCGCGGCGGTACAGCGCCAGTGCCCAGAAGTGCGGCGGGGTCCAGGTGAAGATGATCAGCACCAGGAACCAGGCCTCGGCCGGCACCTCGCCCGCCACCGCGGCCCAGCCCAGCGCCGGCGGCATCGCCCCGGACAGTCCGCCGATGACGATGTTCTGCGGCGTGGCCGGCTTGAGCAGGATGGTGTAGACCACCGCGTAGCCGAGGAAGGTGGCAAAGGTCAGCCACATCGTCAGGTCGTTGGCGTAGACGTGCAGCAGCCACATGCCGGCGCCGCCCAGGATGGCGGAGAACACCAGGGTCTGCGGCGTGGTGATCTCGCCGGTGGCCGACGGGCGCCACGCGGTGCGGCGCATCAGCGCGTCGATCTTCTGCTCGACCAGGCAATTGATGGCAAAGGCCGCACCGGCCAGCAGCCAGATGCCGGCGGCGCCGCCGATCAGCACGCGCCACGGCACCATGCCGGGCGTGGCCAGGAACATGCCGATGATGGCGCAGAACACGGCCAGCTGCGTCACGCGCGGCTTGGTCAGGGCGGCGTATTGTCGGGCAAGGTGCCGTATCCGGCTCAACTTGCCCAGCGAATGGGGGTGGGTAGCGGTAACCACGGAAGGGGTCTTGTCTTTCATGTGGCGCGGGCGGCGTTCGGCACGGCAGCGGGGGCGCCGGCGGCCCGCATGGTGAGCCCTGCGAGCCCTGTATTGTAGTGGAGGCGGACCAGCAGCAGCAGGAGCAGCGCCGCGCCGCCGTTGTGCGCAACCGCGGCCACCAGCGGCCAGTCGAACACGATATTGGACATCCCGGTGGCCAATTGCAGCACCAGCGTGCCCAGCAGCCAGCCGGCCGCGCGCGCGAGCCCTTCAAGCCTGCGCGCGCGCAGGCCAAGCCACGCCAGGTAGCCCAGCACGACAAAGGCAAAGCCGCGGTGGACCCAGTGGATCGCCACCAGCGCCGCGTGCGGGATGTAGTCGCCGTCGGCGGTCATGCCCAGCTGGCGCCACAGCGTGAAGCCGTGGCGGAAATCCATCTCGGGCACCAGCTGGCCGTTGCACAGCGGGAAGTCGGTACAGGCCAGCACCGCGTAGTTCGTGCTGACCCAGCCGCCCAGGAAGATCTGGATCACCAGCAGCAGCAGGCCGATGCGCACCGGCCAGCGCAGGCGCGCGGCCTGCGCCGCGACCGGGTGCGGCGGATCGTTGCGCGAGCCCAGCTGGATCAGCACGGCCAGCAGGGCCATGCCCAGCATCAGGTGCGTGACCACGATGACGGGCTGCAGCTTCAGGGTCACAGTGAAGGCGCCGAACGCGCCCTGCACGCACACCAGCAGCAGCACCCCGGTGGCGAACCACGGCGACTGCTTCAGCTCGCGCCGCTTGACCCACGCCAGCACCATCAGCGTGATGATCAGCACCCCGACCGCCATGGCGAAGTAGCGGTGGATCATCTCGATCCACGCCTTGGCCAGCGTCACCGGGCCGCTGGGCAGCGCGGTCTCGGCCGCGCGGATCGGCTCCATCGCGGCGTGCGGGTTGGAGTGCCCGTAGCAGCCGGGCCAGTCCGGGCAGCCCAGGCCGGAGTCGGTCAGGCGCGTGAAGCTGCCGAACATGATCAGGTCCAGCGTCAGGAACGCCGTGATCCAGGCGAGCTTGCGGTACTTGTTGCGGTCCCCTTTCACCAGCACGTAGGACAGCGGAAACAGCGCGATCAGGATGCCGATGATGGCCAGTTGCAGCAGCATGCCGTCCCCTTTAGCCGATGCGCGAGACCTTGAGCAGCTTCTTCAGGTCGCCGCTCATCTTCTTGGGGTCCGGGTCCTGCGGGAAACGCATCATCAGGTTGCCCAGCGGGTCGACCAGGAACAGGGTGTCCTCGGCGCGCTTGCCGGGTTCGGCCGGCAGCCACTGCTGGGCGGCCTGGCGGTCGATGCGCAGGAAACGCACACCGGCGTAGGGCTCGTTGTAGGCGGCGGTCAGGCGCTCGTCGATCTTGCCATCATCGGTCACCAGCCACACCGGCACGATCCGTTCGCGGTCCTGGCCCTGCCCGGCGCGGATCTGGCGGATGGTGAAGAGCTTCTTCGCGCAGGCCTCGTCGCAGGCGGACGGATCGGCGGTCACCAGCAGCCATTTGCCGCGGAACTGCTCCAGCGGCACGGCACGACCCTGCTCGTCGGTGACGCGCACCGGCGGCATCGGCCGCTGCGGGTCGACCAGCGCGCCGTAGTTGGTGGCGCCACCGCGCGGCTTGATCACGTAGTAGGTGAAGTAAGAGGCAATCACCGGCGACGCGCACACCAGCAACAGCATCAGCATCTGCAGGCGGCCGCGGCGCGTGCGCGCATCGATGCGGGTATCCGGCGGCGAGGCCGCGGCGGCCGGGGCGGAGTCTTGCTGTGCCATGGAGTACGTCTGTCCTTTGTCTTCGGCGAGCGCATGCGCCCGGTTCATTCGAGTTACGGTGCGGCCACCCGGCGCGCGCGGCGCCAGCCCAGCACGGCCACCAGCACCACCGTCAGCGCGGCCAGCCCGAACCACTGGAAGGCATAGCCGTAGTGTCGGTCCGCGCCCAAGTCGGCCGGGGCCCAGTCGCGCGCCAGGCCATCGCCGGTGTCGCTGCGCTGCTCCAGCACCAGCGGGTGCAGCGCCAGGCCGGTTTCGGCCGCATAGGCAGCGATGTCCAGGTTCTGGCGGATCTTGCTGCCAGCGGCGTCCTGGCCCAGGCTATAGACCCGCGGCACGGCCGCCAGTGCCGTGCCTTCGATCGTTACCTCGCCCTCGGGCGTGGGGAACGGCGCAATCCTGGTGCGGTCCTGGGCATCGCGCGGCAGCCAGCCGCGCAGCACCAGCACCGCCTGCATGGCGCCGGCGGCACCTGCTGGCGCTGGCGAGGCGGCTGAAATCCGCAGCGGCGTCAGCACCAGGAAGCCGGCGCGGCTATCCCCGGGGCTGCTGCCATTGCCGTGGGGGCGATTATCCAGCAATACGCTGCGGGCCGTGTCAAAGCGCCCGGTCACGCGGACCGTGCGGTCGGTCACAACTTGCGGCAGCGGCGCCGTGCCCAGCAACACCGGCGGCTGCGCCGACAGCGCCTGCAGCCGCGCCGCGCGCGCCTCTTTGTCGTGCGCGCGGTTGAGCTGCCAGTTGCCCAGCGCGCAGGTCACGGCGATCACCACCAGCGCGGCGGCCAGCGGCAGCGGGCTGAACCTGCGGCGCACTGTCATCGCCAGGCGGGACCACAACGCGGGCCGGTGCGATAATGGGTTTTTCCGTCGCTCTTTGCCCCGACCTGCCCCGCCATGCGCATTGTCATCATCGTTGCCTTCATCCTGATCATCGCCAGCCTGGCCTCCGCCCTGTTCTTCATGATGCGCGACCGCGGCACGACGCCCAACATGATGCGCTCGCTGATGCTGCGTGTCGGGTTCTCGGTGGCGCTGTTCCTGTTCATCCTGTTCTCGAACTGGATGGGCTGGATCCACAGCACGGGCATCCGCATGGCGCCCTGAACGCCAGGACGCGGGCAGCAGGCCCGCAAAAGACAAACGCCGCAGGCTGGACAACCTCCTGCGGCGTTTCTCTTTTGCGTTGGCGCCGGCCGCCCCCGAGGGGCGCGCCGGCGGGTACGGCAGCCGGATTTACAGCCAGTACACCACGACGTAGAGGAACAGCCACACCACGTCAACAAAGTGCCAGTACCAGGCAGCGCCTTCGAATGCAAAGTGGTGATCAGGCGTGAAGTGGCCCTTCAGCACGCGGATCAGCACCACGGTCAGCATGATAGCGCCCATGGTCACGTGGAAGCCGTGGAAGCCGGTCAGCAGGAAGAAGGTCGAGCCGTAGATGCCCGAGGACAGCTTCAGGTTCAGTTCCGAGTAGGCGTGCATGTACTCGTACACCTGGAAGCACATGAAGACCGCGCCCAGCAGGATGGTCAGCGACAGGCCCTGGATCAGCTGGCTGCGCTTGCCGGCCAGCAGCGCGTGGTGCGCCCAGGTCAGCGTCAGGCCGGACATCAGCAGCAGCGCGGTGTTGATGGTCGGGATCGGCCACGGACCCATGGTCTGGAAGCTTTCCACCACGCCGGCCGGGCCGGTGTTGGGCCACACCGCGGCAAAGTCGGGCCACAGGATCTTGTTGTTCAGGTCGCCCAGCCACGGCATGGCGATGGTGCGGGCATAGAACAGCGCGCCGAAGAAAGCCGCGAAGAACATCACCTCCGAGAAGATGAACCAGCCCATCGACCAGCGGAACGACAGGTCGATGTTCTTGCCGTACATGCCGCCTTCGGACTCGCTGATGGCGTCGCCAAACCAGCTCTTGAGCACGAACAGGAACCACAGCAGGCCGAAGCCGCACAGGTACGGCGCCCAGGGCTGCCCGTTTACCCAACCGGCGGCTCCCGCGCCCGTCATCAGCAGGCCGAAGCTTGCCGTGATCGGGTGGCGCGACGGGCCCGGTACGAAGTAGTACGGAGCGTTTGCGCGATTCGCACTCATTCTTTTATCTCCAGCTCAGAGTCTTTGATTCAGTATTCGTGATCCGCGCTTTGGCACTGCGGGCCGCCCCCTCCTCTGGGCCGGCCCCGCCGCCGCGGTTGCTTTGTTCTGCGACTGCTTTTGTTGTCTACCCTTCCTGCCCTGCTATCCCGCTGCCTGTCCCACCACGATGCGCACGATGACCACCAGCACCGCGATGAAGATGGCCGCCGCGATCACGCCTGCGATCACCACATGCACCGGGTTTAACCGGGCCATGTCGCGCTCGTGCTCGGCGCCTTTGCGCAGGCCGATGAACGACCACAGCACCGCGCGCATGGTTTGCGCGAACGACATCTTGCGCTTGACCGCGTCCTTCATCTCATCCATCGCCCGTCCTCCTCAGCCCCGGCATGCACCGCAGCCGTCTCAGATGCCCTTGCCGGCCGGTGCCGGCTGCGGCGCCACCTGGCCCTCGGGCGCCTGCGCCACCGGCGCACCCACCTCGAAGAAGGTGTACGACAGCGTAATATTCTTCACATCTTTGGGCAGCGCGGGATCGATCACGAACACCACCGGCATCTCGCGCGCCTCTTTCGCCTTGAGCGTCTGCTGCTTGAAGCAGAAGCACTCCAGCTTCATGAAATACTGGGTCGCCTGCTTGGGCGCGTAGCTCGGGATGGCCTGCGCCGAGATATCGCGCGGCTGCCCGTTGGCCACCTCATAGACGATCGTCGCCATCTCGCCCGGGTGCACTTCCATGCTGTTCTTCACCGGCCGGAAGGCGAAGGGCCCGCGCGCGTTGGAGTCGAACTCCACCGTGATGGTGCGGCTCTTGTCGACCTGCGTGTTCTTCACCGCGCCGTGCAGCTCGCGCGTGGTGATCACGTTGATGCCGGTGATCTCGCAGATCTTCTTGTACAGCGGCACCAGCGCATAGCCGAAGCCGAACATCACGGCCACGATCACGACCAGGCGCAGCATCATGCCGCGGTTGAACCGCTTGTCCGCTTCCCTGCCAGCCTGCTGGTCGTTGCTCATCTCGCTACCCTGCCGCCTCAGCCAAGAAACATCATCTTGGCGAAGAACCCCAGAAAGAAAACCACCACGATCGACAGCAGGATCAGGCCAAGGCGGCGGTTGGCGGCCTTCTGGTCCGGGCGTGATGGGCTTTTGTCTGGAGACTGCATAGTTGCTTCTGTTGCCTGCCGGCGCGGGAGGCGGACGCTGCCGCCTCCCGCTGCCTGATTACGCTGGCCGCGCCTTAGCGGACCTGCGGGGGAACTTCAAAGGTGTGGAACGGCGCCGGCGACGGCACGGTCCACTCCAGGCCCTCGGCGCCATCCCAGGGCTTGTCGGCGGCCTTCTCGCCACCGCGGTACGACGGCAGCACCACGAAGAAGAAGAAGTACACCTGCATCAGGCCGAAGCCCAGCGCACCGATCGACGCGATCGCGTTGAAATCCGCGAACTGGGTCGGATAGTCGGCATAGCGACGCGGCATGCCGGCCAGACCCAGGAAGTGCATCGGGAAGAAGGTGACATTGAAGAAGATGATCGAGCCCCAGAAGTGGATCTGGCCGCGGGTTTCGTTGTACATGAAACCGCTCCACTTCGGACCCCAGTAGTAGAAGCCCGCGAACAGCGCGAACAGCGAGCCGGCCACCAGCACATAGTGGAAGTGCGCCACGATGAAGTAGGTGTCCTGCAGCTGGATGTCGATCGGGGCCACGGCCGGCATCAGGCCGGTGAAGCCGCCGATGGTGAACACGAAGATGAAGCCGATCGAGAACAGCATCGGGGTCTCGAAGGTCATCGAGCCGCGCCACATGGTGGCGATCCAGTTGAAGATCTTCACGGCGGTGGGCACCGCGATCAGCATGGTCGCGTACATGAAGAACAGCTGGCCGGTCACCGGCATGCCGGTCGTGAACATGTGGTGGGCCCACACGATGAACGACAGGATGGCGATCGAGGCGGTGGCGTACACCATCGAGCTGTAGCCGAACAGGCGCTTGCGGGCAAACGCCGGCACCACCTGCGAGACGATCCCGAAGGCCGGCAGGATCATGATGTACACCTCGGGGTGGCCGAAGAACCAGAAGATGTGCTGGTACATCACCGGGTCGCCGCCGCCGGCGGCCGAGAAGAAGCTCGTGCCGAAATGGCGGTCGGTCAGCACCATGGTGATGGCGCCAGCCAGCACGGGCATCACGGCGATCAGCAGGTAGGCGGTGATCAGCCAGGTCCAGCAGAACATCGGCATCTTCATCAGCGTCATGCCCGGGGCGCGCATGTTGAGGATGGTCACGATGATGTTGATCGAGCCCATGATCGACGACGCACCCATGATGTGCATCGCGAAGATGGCCATGTCCATGCCCGGGCCCATCTGCACCGACAGCGGCGCGTACAGGGTCCAGCCGGCGGCGGTGGCGCCGCCCGGGACCAGGAACGAGCCGGCCAGCAGCAGCGCGGCCGGCGGCATCAGCCAGAAGCTGAAGTTGTTCATGCGCGCGAACGCCATGTCGGACGCGCCGATCTGCAGCGGGATCATCCAGTTGGCGAAGCCGACGAAGGCCGGCATGATCGCGCCGAACACCATCACCAGGCCGTGCATGGTGGTGAACTGGTTGAACAGCTCGGGGCGGAAGAACTGCAGGCCCGGCTCGAACAACTCCAGGCGGATCAGCAGTGCCAGCAAGCCGCCCGATAGCAGCATGATGAACGAGAACAGCAGGTACAGCGTACCGATGTCCTTGTGGTTGGTCGCGAACAGCCAGCGGCGCCAGCCATGCGGGTGGTCGTGCGCGTGGTCGTCATGCGCGTGATCGTGCGGATGGGCGAGCGCGTCCGGGGTAGCAGTACTCATCGCAAATGCTCCTCTAATCCTGTTCTGTCTTCAGCGGGTCAGCCCGCGACGCGGTTGCCCGCGAGGCTGGCCTGCTTGTCAGCCTTGTCGGCCGGCTTGGCTTCGGCCTTCGGCGCTTCGCCGCCGGCCGCGCCGCCGCCCTCGGGGAACTTGCCCGCGCGGGCACCCACGAAGTCGCTCGGCTGGATCACTTCACCCGTCTTGTTGCTCCAGGCGTTGCGCGTATAGGTCATGACCATGGCCAGCTCGGTATCCGAGAGCTGCTTCCACGACGGCATGCCGCCCTTGCCTTCGAGCAGGATGTGCATCTGGCCGGCCTTGGGGCCGTTCACCACCTTGGAGCCGTCCAGCGCCGGGAAGGCGCCGCCGCCCTTGCCGTTGGGCTGGTGGCAGACCGCGCAGTTGGCTGCGTAGATCTTCTCGCCGCGCACCTTGGCCTCGTCCAGCGTCCAGGTCTTGTTGGGATCGTCGGCCTTGGCCGCCAGCTCCTTCTTCTTGCCGTCGACCCACTTGGTGTAGTCGGCGTCCGAAACCACGCGCACCACGATCGGCATGAAGGCGTGTTCCTTGCCGCACAGCTCGGCGCACTGGCCGCGGTACACGCCGATCTTCTCGGCCTTGAACCAGGTGTCGCGCACAAAGCCGGGGATCGCATCCTGCTTGACGCCGAAGGCCGGGATCATCCAGGCGTGGATCACGTCGTTGGCAGTGGTAACGATGCGGATCTTCTTGTTGACCGGCACGACCAGCTCGTTGTCCACCTCCATCAGGTAGGTGTTCGACTTGGGCTGCTCGTTGTTGATCTGCTCGCGCGGGGTGGTCAGGGTCGACACGAAGGAGATGCCTTCGCCTTCGCCCTTCAGGTAGTCATAGCCCCACTTCCACTGGTAGCCGGTGGCCTTGATGGTGACGTCGGAGTTGGTGGTGTCCTTCATCGCCACCACGGTCTTGGTCGCCGGCAGGGCCATCGCAATCACGATGATGAACGGGACGATGGTCCAGATCACTTCGACCGTGATGCTCTCGTGGAAGGCAGCAGGCTTCGCACCCTTGGACTTGCGGTGCTTGAAGACGGAATAGAACATCACGCTGAATACCGCGATGAAGATCACCGTGCACATGATCAGCATCATCCAGTTCAGCCAGTGAATCTGTTCGGCGATCTTGGTAACCGGCTCGGTCAGGTTGAGCTGGCGCACGGCGGGGCCGCCCGGCATGTCGCTGACCGCGGACGCCGTCTGGCTGGCAAGCAGGGACGCGCCGGCCAGACAAACTGCGGATGCCTTCTTCCACATTTTCATTTGTTATCTACCCAATTTACAGATTCAAATCTGTCCCCGCCGCCGCCACCGCCGCCTCTCAGAGGCGGCGCAAGGCCGCTGCGAGCTCCTGCGCGAACTTGCGTCGCCGGTACGGGTCCACGTAACACCCCACCTGTACCTCACGCCCGCCCGAGCGCAGCGTCACCAGCGCGCGGAACGATTCACCCAGTTCGACCCGCACCCAGCGCGGGTTGAATTCCCGGCGCGTCACCTTTGTGCCGCTGGCTGTCTCCACGACCAGCATGCCGTCGGTAATGCTGACGCGCTCATAGTCTGTCGCATGGCGCGCATACACCAGCAGCGCGATCCCCAGCCCGATCAGCTCGATGCTGGCAAATGGCAGCACGAGCCAGGACCCTTGCCACGCGAAAAACAACGCGATGGCAAGCGAAACCGTGAGGATCGAGAGGTAAAACCAGCCGACCTGGCGTGGAGACAGCGAGCAATTCCGCTTCATCAGCCAGTCGTGGGGCGCGGGGAGAGGTCCGTCGAGATTTCCGCCGGAGTCACCACCTGCCGTCTGGAGTGCGATACCCAAGTCTTGCATCGCCAACCACTCTGCATCGGATGCACACCCGGGACGATGGCGCCCGGGCCGCACAGTGCAAGTGCAAAACCAGGACGTTCTTGTGCCAGGGGACCACTGCGACAAACTGGCGCATTATAGGGCGCTTCCTATACACGGACAAGGGCGCGCCTTGACCGGACGGCTTGCGCGCCGCTTGATTCTGTGCATAGGGAAGAGCCCCGCCATCGCCCTGCCCGCCGCGCCGGTGCTATGTTTGCGGCAATCCCGCACCGGCGCAAGTTAACTCTGTTTTAACTTGTCCGGCGCGGCCTTGCACGGCCGATCTGGTCCAGCGGCACCACCGCGCGGCCCTGGTCGTCGACCGCCTGGCCGCCACGCGGGGCCAGCTTCCAGGCGTGGCCGTAGACGATCTCGAAGGTGAGCGGGATCACGCCGTCGGCGTTGCGCCGCCGCTCCAGCGCCTGCGCCAGCGCCTGGTACCAGCCGCGGCCGCGCAGGCCCTGCGGCAGCGCAGCGGCCGGCCCGCGCAGGCCGCCGAAGGCCTGCACCTCGCGCAGCAGCGTGGCGGGGGACTCGTAGGTCACGGTCAGCGTCTCCATGTCCATCACCGGGGTGGACCAGCCGCTGTGCACCAGCATGTCGCCGATATCGTGCATGTCGACAAAGCGCAACGTATGGGGAGCTTCGTCGACTTCGGCAAAGGCCGCGCGCAGCTCCTTCAGGGTGTCCGGGCCGAACAGCGAGAACAGCACCAGCCCTTCGTCGCGCGCCACGCGGTGCCACTCCGGGAACACGCGGTGCGGCTCCGGATGCCAGTGCAGCGCCAGGTTGGACCACAGCAGGTCGAAGCTCGCGGGCGCAAAAGGCAGTGTGGCAAGATCGCCCTGGACCAGGTCAAAGAGCGGCCGCTTGCCCAGCATGCGGCCGATCCAGCCGGGCCGGCGCTGCGGGTCGCGCTGGCCGGCCTCGGCCAGCATCGCGCCGGAGATGTCCAGCCCGGCAATCTGCGCATCCGGGAAGCGGTCGCGCAGCCCGGCCAGGCCCTGACCGTGGCCGCAGCCGATATCCAGCGCGCGCTGCGGCGCCAGGCGGATCACTTCCATGCGCTCCTGCATGCGGCGGCCGATTTCGCCCAGCAGGAAGTCCAGCTGGCCGAAGCCGCGGCTGCGCCGGTCGAAGGCGAGCCGGGTCAGGCGCGCGGGGGGCAGGAAGGCATCGGGGGAATCAGCGGCATGCAGGGACACGGGCAGACAGGGCAGCAAGAAAATCAGGAACCGGCGCGGGGGCAGATACAGGATCAGGCCCGGGCGCCGGATGAACGCGGCCGCGGCGCCCGATGGGCTGCGGCCGGACGGCAAGTATACGCGCGCGCCGCGCTGGCTGCCGGCGCCGCCGGCAAGGTGCTGGCCGGCCTGCGCGCTGGCGCTGGGGCGCCACTTCCACTGCCCGGCCTGCGCCGCATCGCCCCTGGCATTCGATCACGCCCACACGCTGGGCGACTACGCGTCGCCCCAGGACCAGCTGGTGCTGGCGCTCAAGTTCGGCCACGCGCTGCCACTGGCGGGCTGGCTCGCGGCCCGGCTGGCCGCGGGGCTGCCGGGGGCTTGGGCCGGCGCCCGGCGGGCGCCGCCCGACCTGATCGCACCCATCCCCCTGTCACCGCAGCGGCTGGCCGCGCGTGGTTTCAACCAGGCCTGGGAAATCGCGCGGCCGCTGGCGCGCCACTTGGGCCTGCGCGCCGACCCGGTGCTGCTGCAGCGCCAGCGCGACACCGGCAGCCAGCGCGCGCTGGACCTGGCCGCCCGGCAGGTGAACCTGCGCGGCGCCTTCCGGCTGGCGCGCGCCGTGCGGCTGGACGGCCTGCACGTGGCGCTGGTGGACGATGTGATGACTTCCGGCGCCACCGTGCACGAAGCCGCCAGCGTGCTCAAGGCGCATGGCGCGGCCCGCGTCAGCGTGATCGTCGCGCTGCGCACGCCGTAGCTTTGGATGACACTGGCCGGTGCGCGCGGTAAGCTGCGCACCGTTCTGACGAAGGGCGCAGCGCGCCCGCCATCCCCTGCATCATGTTCAATGTCGTCCTGGTCGAACCGGAAATCCCGCCCAATACCGGCAATGTGATCCGCCTGTGCGCCAACACCGGCGCGCAGTTGCACCTGGTCAAACCCCTGGGCTTTCCGCTGGAAGACGCGCGCATGCGCCGCGCGGGACTGGATTACCACGAGTACGCCACCATGCGCGTGCATGAAAGCTGGGACGCGCTCATGGCCAGCGAGCAGCCCGACCCGGCGCGCATGTTCGCGCTGACCACGCGCGGCTCGACGCCGTTCGGCCAGATGGCGTTCCGGCCCGGGGACTGGTTCGTGTTCGGTTCCGAGACGCGCGGGCTATCACCGGAGCGGCGCGACTGGTTCCCGCCCGCGCAGCGCATCCGGCTGCCGATGCGGCCCGACAACCGCAGCCTGAACCTGTCGAACACGGTCGCCGTGGTGGTGTTCGAGGCGTGGCGCCAGAACGGGTTCGAAGGCGGCAGCTGAGCCGCCCGGCCAGCGCCTACTCCGGCTGCACGCCGGCGGCGCGGATCACCTTGTCCCAGCGTGCCTTCTCGCTCACCATGGTCTGGCGCAGCGAGGCTGGCGCGGTACCGGCCGGCACGAAATACTGCGCGCGCATCTTGTCGCGCACGTCGGCGCTGCCGATGATCGCCACCAGCTCGCGGTAGAGCCGGTCGATCACAGCCTGCGGCGTGCCCGCCGGCGCCAGCACCGCCTGCCAGGAAATCGCCTCGAAGCCCGGGTAGCCGGATTCCGCCACCGTCGGCACCGACGGCAACACCGCCGTGCGCCCCGTGGTGGTCACGGCCAGCACGCGCAGCTTGCCCGCGTTGACCTGCGGCATCGCGATCGCCGGCACCATGAAGCCCGCCTGCACCTGCCCGCCCACCATCGCCGTGGTGATCTGCGGGAAGCCGGGGTACGGCACGTGCTGCAGGTCGATGCCCGCCATCGCCTTCAGTTGCTCCATCGCCAGGTGCGAGGCGCTGCCGTTGCCGGGCGAGCCATAGTTCAGCTCAGCCGGCTTCGACCGTGCCAGCGCGACGAACTCGCGCAGGTTGTGCACCGGCAGGCGCGCATCCACCACCAGCACGTTGGGCGAGGTCGCCACCAGCGTGACCGGCGCCAGCTGGCGGAACGGGTCGTAGTTCAGGTTGCGCGACAGCGTCGGCGCGGTCACCAGCGGGCCGTTGATGGTGAACAGCAGCGTATAGCCATCGGGGGCGGCGCGCGCCACCATGCCGGTGCCGATATTGCCGCCGGCGCCGGGACGGTTTTCCACCACCACCGGCTGGCCCAGCGCGGCGGCCAGCTTTTCGGTCACGATGCGCGCGATCAAGTCGGGCGACGAGCCCGGCGGGAACGGCACCACCATGCGGATCGGCCGCGCGGGCCAGGGTTGGGCGAAGACGCTGCCGGAAGTCCCGGCAGCGCAGGCAGCCGCCAGCGCGATCAGCGCTTGTCGTCGTGTGGGCATGCGGTGCAGAGGATCAGAAGGTGGATACGCGGGTAGTCATTCGTCGCGCGCGTCGCGCTGCAGCAGCTGCGCCACCGCATCGGCGGCGCTCAGCCCGTCGAACAGCACCGCGCAGACCGCGCGGGCGATCGGCATCTCGACGCCGTGCGTGGCGGCCAGCTCGGCCACCGCCTGGGCGCAGCGCACGCCTTCGGCGACGTGGCCCAGCCCGGCCAGGATCTGCTCTAGGCTCTGCCCCGCCGCCAGCTGCTGGCCGACCTTGCGGTTGCGCGACAGGTCGCCGGTGGCGGTCAGGATCAGGTCGCCCACGCCGGCCAGGCCCATGAAGGTCTCGACCCGGCCGCCCAGCGCCAGCCCCAGGCGCGTCATCTCGGCCAGCCCGCGCGTCACCAGCGCGGCGCGCGCGTTCAGGCCCAGGCCCAGCCCGTCGCTGGCGCCGGTGGCAATGGCCAGCACGTTCTTGACCGCACCGCCGACTTCCACGCCGGTCAGGTCGTCGCTGCCGTAGATGCGCATCGCGTGATGGTGGAAAGCCGCCTGCGCGCGTTCGGCCAGCGACGGCTCGTTGCCCGCCACAGTCAGCGCGCACGGCAGCCCCAGCGCCACCTCGCGCGCGAAGCTGGGGCCGGTCAGCACGCCGTAGGCAAAGCCCTCGGTGCGCCCGGTGGCATCGAGCTCGGCCCGCACCATCTGGTGCGGCAGCAGGTGGGTGCCGGACTCGAAGCCCTTGCACAACCACAGCATCGACACCGGCCTGGCGCTGCGCGCGGCCAGCCGGCGCGTCATCTCGCGCAAGCCCGCCACCGGCGTTGCCACCACCACAATGCCGTCGGCATCGTCGGCGGCATGCGCCACGGCCTGCTCGAAATCCGCCTGCACCGCCAGCCGCCCGGACAGCGTCACGCCGGGCAGGTAGGCGGCGTTCTCACGCGTGGCCGCAATCGCCGCGAGTTGCGCGGGATCGCGTCCCCACAGCACCACGTCGTTGGTGGCCGCGGCATGGCTGGCGAGGGCGGTGCCCCAGGCACCGGCACCGAGGAAGGTCAGTTTCATGGCAGCTCGAACAGAAGATGGCGCGGAGGTTCACGCCACCGATGGTAGTCCAAAGTCGAAACGGGGCCGCAGCCCCGTTTCGATGATGGCTCAGGCCGCCGGAATCAGTGGCGGGCCTGGCTGCCGTCGGGCATCACGATGCCGCTGTTGCCGCCTTCGGCACCCTGGGCTTCTTCCATGGCGGCCTGCAGGCGTTGCTCATACAGCGCCTGGAAGTTGATTTCCGACAGGTGGATGGCCTGGAAGCCGGCCCGGGTGATCACGTCAGCGATATTGCCGCGCAGGTACGGGTACAGGATGGTCGGGCAGGCGATGCCCAGCAGCGGGTCCAGCTGCTCCACCGGCACGTTGCGGATATCGAAGATGCCGGCCTGGTGCGCTTCCACTAGGAAGGCAACCTTGTCCTGCACCTTGGTCGTCACGGTGCCCGTCACCACCACCTCGAAGATCCCTTCCTGCAGCTGCGAAGCGCCGACGTTGACCTGCACTTCCACCGACGGGGCTTCCGATTCCAGGAAGATGCCGGGCGAATTGGGCTGCTCCAGCGACATGTCTTTCAGGTAGACGCGCTGGATGTTGAAGAAGGGTTGATCGTCCTGCTGGGTGTTTTGCTGGTCGCTCATGAAAGGCTTCCGGGGAGGATGGGCTGGATGTGCATCGGGCGCGGTGGCCGCAGCCCTTGCGTCGTGCAAGGGTGGCCGGTGCCCGGTTGGAAAACGCATATGGTACATGACGCGGGTGGCGAATTCACCCGCGCCGGGAGTGTGCCGGAACCGGCTCAGGCAGCCAGCAGCGGCACCAGGCCGCCCTGGCGGTCCAGCGCCGAGAGGTCGTCGAAGCCGCCCACGTGGGTCTCGTCGATGTAGATCTGCGGCACGGTGCGGCGACCAGTACGGGCCATCATCTCTTCACGCTTGCCGGGTTCGCGGTCGATCAGGATCTTCTCGATCATTTCCACGCCCTTGGACTTGAGCAGGCGTTCAGCCATCAGGCAATACGGGCACACAACGGTGCTGTACATGACGACACGGGCCATGCGGGTTCTCCTTGAATGCAATGCGCGCGCAGCCCGGCCTGGCCGGGGGCGCGCTGTGACGGATACGGCGGTGCTGCCCGGGATTACTTCACCAGCGGCAGGCCTGCCTGCTGCCAGGCGGCGATGCCGCCCTCGAGCGCGTAGATCTCACTGTAACCGGCTTCCTTCAACGCTGCCTGGGCCTTGCCCGAGCGCTGGCCGGTCTGGCACACGACGATGATGGGGGCAGCCTTGTCCTTTGCAAGGCCGGCCGCGCGCGAGGGCAGGTCGGCCAGCGGCGCGCTCTTGGCTTGGGGCAGGTGACCCTTGGCATACTCGGCGGGCTCGCGGATGTCGACCACGACCGCGCCGCGCTTGTTGATCAGCTGGGTCGCGGCGGCCGTATTGACGGTCTTGCCGCGGGTGCTGCGCGAAATCGCGGGCCAGGCCAGCAGGCCGCCCGAGACCACGGCGAGGGCGATCAGAGCGAGGTTGTTGTAGTCGGCGAAGAAATTCACGTTGGCATTCCGGTAGGTTGGGTCGGCGGCATTATAAAATACGCGGTTTGGCGTCCAGGCCCTGCCGTCGCATGGCCATCCGCCATTGTCGCCTGTCTGAGACATGGGATGTCCACAAGGAACCCATCAGCCCCCTCCAGGTGACGGCGCGGACGCATGCAGGTTACCTACTCTCTGGAAGCAGCAGCATGTACAAGCTCGTCCTCATCCGCCACGGCGAATCCACGTGGAACCTTGAAAACCGCTTTACCGGCTGGGTCGACGTCGACCTGACCGAAACCGGCGCCGACCAGGCGCGCCAGGCCGGCAAGCTGCTCAAGGATGCCGGCCTGGGCTTTGACGTGGCCTATACCTCGGTGCTCAAGCGCGCCATCCGCACGCTGTGGCATGTGCAGGATGAAATGGACCTGATGTGGATCCCGGTGCGCAACGAATGGCGCCTGAACGAGCGCCACTACGGCGCGCTGGCCGGCCTGAACAAGGCAGAAACCGCCGCCAAGTTCGGCGACGAGCAGGTGCTGGTGTGGCGCCGCAGCTATGACACGCCGCCGCCCGCACTGGAGCCCACCGATCCGCGTGCCTCGTACGACGATCCGCGCTACGCCAATGTGCCGCGCAACGAGATCCCACTGACCGAGTGCCTGAAGGACACCGTGGCCCGCGTGATGCCGCTGTGGAACGAATCCATCGCCCCCGACATCCAATCCGGCAAGCGCGTGGTCATTGCCGCCCATGGCAACAGCATCCGCGCGCTGGTGAAATACCTGGACCAGATCTCGGATGACGATATCGTCGGACTCAATATCCCCAACGGCACCCCGCTCGTCTATGAGCTGGACGCCGACCTGCGCCCCCTGCGCCACTACTACCTGGGTGACCAGGACGCCATCGCCGCCTCGCTGGCGGCCGTGGCCAGCCAGGGCAAGGCACGCTGAAGCCGGCCCGGGCGGCCGCGCGCGGATGTGCGGCCGCCCACCCTGAGCCGGGACGGGACAGGCCCGTTTCACCACACGCACTTATACTGTCGGACAAACCGCCCGGCGCCGGGCGGCCGCAGCCGGCATAATCTCCCTACCGTACACCAGTACTTCGAGTACACGTTCAGGCAGCCCTCATGCGCAAGACGCTCAAGAACATCAGCCTAGTTTCTGTCGGCCTCGTCGCCGGCGTGCTCGCCACGCTGCAGATTTCGGCGACCGCCCAGAACTCATCGGGGCCCTTGCCGCTTGACCAGTTGCGGCTGATGGCCGATATCTTCGGGCAGATCAAGCGCGAGTACGTGGAGCCGGTCGATGACAAGAAACTGCTGACCGAAGCCATCAAGGGCATGGTCGCCAGCCTCGACCCGCATTCGTCCTACCTCGACGAGAAAGACTTCAAGGAACTGCAGGAAGGCACGCGCGGGCGCTTTGCCGGCCTGGGCATCGAGATCTCGCAGGAAGAAGGCCTGGTCAAGGTGATCAACCCGATCGAGGACACCCCGGCCTTCCGCGCCGGCATCCAGCCGGGCGACCTGATCACCCGCATCGACGACAAGCCCGTGCGCGGCCTGCCGCTGGAGCAGGCGGTCAAGCGCATGCGCGGCGAGCCCGGCACCAAGGTCACGCTGACCATCTACCGCAAGAGCGAGGAACGCACCTTCCCGGTCTCGATCACGCGCGCCGAAATCCGCGTGCAGTCGGTCAAGGCCAAGATGCTGGACAACAATATCGGCTGGATCCGCCTGACCAGCTTCCAGGAACGCACCATCTCCGACTTGTCCCGCAAGCTGGCCGAGCTGGCGCAGAAGAACCCCAACATGAAGGGCCTGGTGCTGGACCTGCGCAACAACGGCGGCGGCGTGCTGCAGGGCGCGGTCGGCGTGGCCGCGGCGTTCCTGCCGGAAGACGCCACGGTGGTATCCACCAACGGCCAGGTGCCCGATGCCAAGCGCGTGTACAAGGCGTCGTACAACAACTACCGCCTGTCGTCGCTGGAAGACGATCCGCTCAAGGGCCTGCCCGCGCTGTACAAGAAGATCCCGATGGTGGTGCTGACCAACGCCTACTCGGCCTCGGCCTCCGAGATCGTGGCCGGCGCGCTGCAGGATCATCACCGCGCGCAGATCATGGGCAAGACCACCTTCGGCAAGGGCTCGGTGCAGACCGTGCGCCCGCTGACCAACGACACCGGCATCAAGCTGACCATCGCGTACTACTACACGCCGAGCGGCAAGTCGATCCAGGCCAAGGGCATCCGTCCGGACATCCCGGTCGACCAGAACCCCGAAGGCGATCCAGACGACGCGCTGATCACGCGCGAGATCGACACCGAGCGCCACCTGCACAACAAGCAGGAATCGGAGGAGCCGGAAATGACCGAGCGCGAGCAGCGCCGCGTGGACGAGCTGCGCCGCCTGGAAGAAGAGAACGCGAAGAAGTCACCGGAAGAGCGCGAGAAGGACCGCCGCAAGAAGCCGGTGGAATTTGGCTCGGCCGAAGACTTCATGCTGCAGCAGGCCATCGCCCAGCTCAACGGCCAGCCGGTCAAGCGCTCCAAGTCGAAGCTGGAAACCAATCCGCCGGCCGACAACGGCAAGGCGGCAAAGCCCTCGGGCAAGAGCGGCGCCAAGGGCGCCAGCGCACCGGCAGCCAAGCCGGCGGCACCGGCCCCCGCCAAGCAGCCGCCAGCCAGCGCCCCGATCGGCGAGCCGCTGGGCACGCCGACGGGCAAGGCTCCCTGAAGCCGGGGCTTGCGCCACACCAGAAGCGGCCCTGCGGGGCCGCTTTTTTCATTCCCGCCCGCCCGGCATGGGAAAGCAACTTGGAGCACAATGCCAGGCGTGACCTGCCCGGCCCTGCCGCCCTCACCGCAACACGAAGCGCCGCACCAGCCCCGCGCCAGCCATCATGAACGACGACCAGAACGACGGCCTCAACGACGAACAACTGCTGCGCTACTCGCGCCACATCCTGCTGGACGAGCTCGGCATCGAGGGCCAGCGGCGCCTGCTTGCCGGCCATGCGCTGGTGATCGGCGCCGGCGGCCTGGGCGCGGCCGCGCTGCCGTTCCTGGCCTCGGCCGGGGTGGGCCGCATCACGGTGGTCGACAACGACGAAGTCGACCTGACCAACCTGCAGCGCCAGATCATCCACACCACCGCCAACGTGGGCCGTCCCAAGGTGGATTCGGCGCGCGAAGGCATGCTGCGCATCAACCCCGGGCTGGAGATCGTGACGGTGCCCGCGCGCGTGGGCGATGCAGAGCTTGACCAGCTCGTCGCCACGGCCGACGTGGTGCTCGACTGCTGCGACAACTTCGCTACGCGCCAGGCGGTCAACCGCGCCTGCGTGGGCCACAAGGTGCCGCTGGTGTCAGGCGCGGCGCTGCGTTTCGATGGCCAGATCAGCGTGTTCGACCGGCGCCAGCCCGACGCGCCCTGTTATGCCTGCCTGTTCCCGCCGGCCGAACCCGCGCCGGAAGTGGCCTGCGCCACCATGGGCGTGTTCGCGCCGCTGGTCGGCATGGTCGGCACGGTGCAGGCGGCCGAGGCGCTCAAGCTGCTCGCCGGTGTCGGCGAGAGCCTGGCGGGCCGGCTGCTGATGGTCAATGCGCTGTCGATGGAATGGACCACGATGCGGCTGGCACGTACGCCGGATTGCCCGGTCTGCGCCGGGCACTGAAGCCGAAGGCTAGTCCCGCTGCGCCGTGTGCGCCCGCAGCCAGTCGGTGACGGCGGCGCGGTCGCCGCGAAAGACGATGCGCGCCTCGTGCTGTTCGCGCTGGAAGGCGTACATCGGATCGTAGTACTCGCGCAGCAGCACGGCAATCCAGTCGCGGTGCAAATCCACCTCGCCCCGCTCCGCCTGCTGCGCCAGCGCCTGGTCCAGCAACGCTGACAGCTTGCCGTAGCGGGCGCCGCCCAGCCGCGGCGAGATCCCGGCCATGGCCTCGCGCAGGCGCGTGGCGTAGGCTTCGAAGCCTTCCGTGCTGCCCTTCTCGGCGATGAACTCCGCCGCCAGCCCTTGAACATAGTCGCGCAGCACGCGCTCCACGCGTTCATCGAACGACGCGTCCAGCCACACCAGCGGGCTGGCCTGCATGCGCTGCGTCAGCGCCTGCGGCACGTCGCGGCTGCCGATATAGCGGCCCTCGTCCTCCACCACCAGCGCGCGCCAGCCTGCGTCAATATGCCGCAGTACGTCGATGGCCAGTGCGTTCTCGAAATCGATCTGCGGCGGTTGCGCCAGCGCGCGCCGCCCGAAGGCCGAGCCGCGGTGCCGCGCATGGCCTTCGAGGTCGATCGCGGCGGGCACGTCGGCCAGCACATCGGTCTTGCCGCTGCCGGTCAGGCCGCCCAGCACGAACCACTGCTGCTCCGCCGCCGCAGCATCGGTGGTCTCGATCAGAAAGCCGCGCATCGCCTTGTAGCCGCCAGTCACGCGGGGGTAATCGACACCGGCCGCGTGCAACCATTGCTGCACCAGCTGCGAGCGCAGCCCGCCGCGGAAGCAATACAGGTAGCCGTCCGGATGCGCGCGCGCAAACTCCGCCCAGGCTGCGATCCGCGCCGCCTTGCGCAGGCCCGAAACCAGCTGGTGGCCAAGTTCGATTGCCGCCTGCTGGCCCTTCTGCGCATAGCACAGACCCACCTCATGGCGCTCGGCATCGTCCATCAGCGGCAGGTTGACCGCGCCGGGGAAGGCCCCGCGCGCGAATTCCAGCGGCGCGCGCACGTCAAGCATGGCCACGCCGCTGAGGAACAGGGTGCGGAAGTCCGCGGTGTCAGGGCGCATCACTGGTCATAGGGTGAGTTCCGCGCGGCGCCGTGGCGGGACAGGAGCCTTTGCCCGCCAGCGACGCCTGGATGAAGACAGGAATTGGAATGAGAAGGGTTACTGCCAACAGGCGAGCAAAACGGCGATGCCGAATGGCGCCGCGCGCTGGGGCGGGCCGCTCATCGAGAGCGGCCACGCCGGAGACCGGCTTATTGCTCGCCCGGCTCCAACTGCGACTGCAGGTAGTTCTGCAGCCCAACCTTGTCGATCAGGTCCAGCTGCGTTTCCAGGTATTCGATATGTTCCTCCGTATCGGTGAGGATATCGACCAGGATTTCGCGGCTGACGTAATCGCCCACGGATTCGCAGTAGGCGATGCCTTCCTTGACGGTGGCGTGCGCGGTCTGCTCGAGCTTCAGGTCGCACTTGAGCATTTCGGGCGTGTCTTCGCCGAGCAGCAGCTTGTGCAGGTCCTGCAGGTTGGGCAGGCCGTCCAGCATCAGGATGCGCTCGATCAGGCGGTCGGCGTGCTTCATTTCGCCGATCGATTCCTTGTACTCCACCTCGCCGAGCTTCTTCAGGCCCCAGTGGCGATACATGCGGGCGTGCAGGAAATACTGGTTGATCGCGGTCAGCTCGTTCTTGAGCTGGGCGTTCAGATGCTGGATGACCTTCTTGTCACCTTTCATTGGCGGCTCCTGTTGCACCGGGCCCGCGCAAAAACACGAAACGGCGCCAATGGCGCCGTGCAGTCAGTGAAAAAGGAAAAAGCGCAAAAGCGCGCCGTGAACCGGATCTTCAGTTCATGGGCGCGTTCAGGCCACCAGCGCCTTGCGCTGGTCGTTCGCGACTGCCGGGTCCCGAGTGTCCATTATGGTACATGGGCCCGATGCGGAACAGGAAGAAATCTCCACAACCTGGATGTTGGCGAGGGTCGCCACGGTGACGTTGCGCACCGCTGCCACGCCTTCCTGCAACACCTGCTGCGCGCAGTCGCGGCAGCGGCCGCAGCACGTGCCGACACCAAGCGTTTCGGCCAGTTCGTCGAGGGTTTCGATGCCCAGGTGCGCAGCACCGTGAATCTCACGATCGGTGATCTGGTTGCAGATACAGACGTACACAACTCCCTCCTGTGGGGCGCGTGGCACCGGCATGCCACTGCGAATGAACGTCAGAATATCAGAGATCAATAATGATAACAATTCCCATTAAGCCACATAGGAAGAGGTCGGGTAGACGCCACAGGATGCAAAAAGAAGGCGGCTGAGGCGGCACTTTCCAGCTTATTAAAGTGCTGCATCAGCCGCCCTGCTGCACCAGAAAACCCTGTTGGCTTTATGGTCGTGCCAGCTGCCGCAAAGCCGTCGCCTGCTCCTCCGGATCGTAGGCCTGCAGGACCTGGTCGACCAACGGCTCGAGCCGTTCGCAGTGGGCATGCAGGATCTCCTGCTTGACCCGCAGCAGCTGCGCCGGGTGCATCGAGAACTCGCGCAGCCCCATGCCCAGCAGCAGCCGGGTCATGGACGGGTCGCCCGCCATTTCGCCGCACACGGCCACCGGCACGCCGGCGCGGTTGGCCTCGCGGATGGTGCGCGCCACCAGCTGCAGCACCGCCGGGTGCAGCGGGTCGAACAGGTGCGCCACCGCGTTGTCGGCGCGGTCGATGGCCAGCGTGTACTGGATCAGGTCGTTGGTGCCGATGGACAGGAAGTCCATCTTGCGCAGGAACAGCGGCAGCAGCAGCACCGCCGCCGGGATCTCGATCATGGCACCGACCTTCATGCCCGGATCGTAGGCCTCGCCGCGCTCGTCGAGCTGGCGCTTGGCCTTGGCGATCAGCGCCAGGGTCTGGTCGATCTCGCTGGCGTGCGCAAGCATCGGCACCAGCAGCCGCACCGGGCCGAAGGCCGAAGCCCGCAGCAGCGCGCGCAGCTGGGTCAGGAACATGCCCGGCTCGGACAGCGACCAGCGGATCGCGCGCAGACCCAGCGCCGGGTTCAGCGCGGTCTCGAAGTCATCGCTGCGGCCGTCGCCCCGGGCATCGAGCGGCTTGTCGGCGCCGATGTCGATGGTGCGGATAGTCACCGGAAGCCCGTGCATGGCATCGACAGCGCCGCGATAGGCCTGGAACTGCTCGTCTTCGCCCGGCAGCTCGTCGCGCCGGTTCATGAACAGGAATTCAGAGCGGAACAGGCCCACGCCGACCGCGCCGGCCGACAGCGCCGCGCCGGCATCCTCGGCCATCTCGATATTGGCCAGCAGGTCGATCTCCAGCCCGTCCAGCGTCACCGCCGGGGTATGCCGCAGCCGCTGCAGGCGCTTCTTTTCCAGCGCGCGCTCGCTCTGCCGGTGGCGGTACTCTTCCAGGATGATGGCGGTCGGGTCGACGATCACCAGCCCGGCATCGCCATCGATGATGATCCAGTCGTCCTGGCGGATCAGCTCGCTCGCGCTCTGCACGCCGACCGCGGCCGGGATGTCCAGGCTGCGCGCGACGATGGCGGTATGCGAGGTGCGCCCGCCCATGTCGGTGACGAAGCCGTGGAAGATCGTATGGCGGAACTGCAGCATGTCGGCCGGGGAGATATCGTGGGCCACCACGATCACCCCGGTCGCGGCCTCGCCGTCGGCGGCCAGCGCCGGTACCGGCGCTGGCACCAGCACCGGGGCCCCGGCCAGCGCCTTCAGGATGCGCTCGACCACCTGCCGGATATCGGTCTTGCGCTCGCGCAGGTATTCATCCTCGATCTCGTCGAACTGGCGCATCAGCTCTTCGAGGCGCGTGGTAAGTGCCCACTCCGCGTTGTAGCGCCGGCCCCGGATCAGGGCCTCGGGCTCGCGCGCCAGCGCCTCGTCGTCGAGGATCATCGCGTGCACGTCCAGGAACGCGCCCAGCTCCTCGGGCGCGTCACGCGGCAGGTCGCGCTTGAGCGCGACCAGTTCCGCGCGCACCGCGGCGCGCGCGGCGCGCAGCCGTTCGACCTCGGCGTCGAGCTGGTCTTCATCGACCAGGTAGTGCGACACATCCAGCGCCGCGGGCGCAAGCAGGTGCGCGCGCCCGATGGCGACGCCGCGCGAGACCGGGATGCCGTGCAGGGCGAAAGGCATGTACCGCTCCGTCAGGAACGTTTAAGAATTCGGGTCGAGGCCGCCGGCCTCACTCTCCCTCGCCAAAGCGGTTGGCGATCAGCGCCAGCAGCGCGTCCATCGCCTCCTGCTCATCGGGTCCGTCGGTCTCGAGGGTCACCGTCGAGCCGATCCCGGCGGCCAGCATCATGACGCCCATGATGCTCTTGGCGTCGACCTGGCGACCATTGCGGGACATCTTGACCTGGCTGACAAAGTTGCCGGCGAGCTGGGTCAGCTTGGCGGACGCGCGTGCATGCAGTCCAAGCTTATTGATGATGGTGGTGTCCCTCTGCAGCATATTTGTCGGGATGGTTTGCGGTTTGGTTCTGGACAGTCGTGGTGCCGACCTGCAGTACACCCTGCGAGCCGCCGGCCAGGGCCTTGGTGGCCAGCTGGTCGAGCTTTTCGCCCCGGTAGCAGATCGCGCGCACGAGCATGGGAAGGTTGACGCCGGCCAGCACGCGCACGCGGCCCGGCTCGGCCAGGCGTGCGGCGATATTGGCGGGGGTGGCGCCGAAGATATCGGTGAGGACCAGCGCGCCGTTGTCTTCGCAGATGGCAGCCAGCCGGCGCCTGGCCTCGGCCAGCACGACGGCGGGATCGGCATCGGGAAGGACGTCGATGGCTTCCAGCCGCTGCGGCTGGCCGCAGTAGACGTGGGCGGCGCAATCGCGCAGGGCCGAAGCCAGCGGCGTGTGCGCGATGATCAGAATGCCTGCCATGATGGTGAATCCGTTGGATTGCCCCGATTGTAGCAGGCGGCCCCCGCGCTCCCGCTGCCGGCCCGGCTCAGCGGCCGGCAGCGTCGACGGCGTGCTCCAGCGCGTCGATGAACATCGCCGCCACATGGAAACCGGTTTGCTGGGTGATCTCCTGAAAACAGGTCGGACTCGTCACATTGACCTCGGTCAGGTAGTCGCCGATGACGTCCAGGCCGACCAGCAGCAGGCCCTGCTCCCACAGCCCCGGCGCCAGTGCTTCGGCGATCTCGCGGTCGCGGGTGCTCAGTTCCTGCGCGCGGCCGGTGCCGCCGGCAGCCAGGTTGCCGCGCACTTCGCCGGCCATCGGCACGCGCGCCAGCGAATACGGCACCGGCACGCCGCCGATCAGCAGGATGCGCTTGTCGCCGTCCTTGATCGCCGGGATATAGCGCTGCACCATCAGCGTGCGGGCGCCGTCGTGGCCCAGCGTCTCGACGATCGCGGCCAGGTTCATGCCGTCAGCGCCGACGCGGAACACCCCCATGCCGCCCATGCCGTCCAGCGGCTTGACGATGATGTCGCGATGCTCGGCGTGGAAGTCGCGGATGCGCGCCAGGTCGCGCGTGACCAGCGTCGGCGTGATGTATTCCGGGTACTGGGCAATGGCCAGCTTCTCGGAATGGTCGCGGATCGCGCGCGGCTTGTTGAACACGCGCGCGCCCTGCGACTCGGCCAGCTCCAGCAGCCAGGTGCTGGTGACGTACTCCATGTCGAAGGGCGGGTCCTTGCGCATCAGCACCGCGTCGAAGGCCGACAGCGGCTCCAGCGCGCTGTTGCCCTCGCGGTACCAGGCGCTGTGGTCGGCGTCGCTGGTCTCGCCGGTCAGGTGCAGGCGCGTGGCCACGGTCTCGACCGTGCGGCCGGACAGCGCCAGCTGCGCCTGCAGGCACCAGTACAGCTCGTGGCCGCGCGCGGCGGCCTCGGTCATCATGGCGTAGGTGGAGTCCTTGTAGGTCTTGAAGGTCTCCAGCGGGTCAGTGATGAAGAGGATGCGCATTGGGCTCGTCACAGGATCGGGTTCGGGTCGGTTTTCTCGAGTTCCAGCGACGCCGCCAGTAGCGCCAGCCGCGCCACCACGCCGTACATGTAGAACCGGTTGGGGACGGCCGCGCCGGGCTTGGCGTGGCTGTCAGGGATGCCGTTCGGGGCAAACGCCAGCGGCACGAAATGCATGCCCGGCGCGTTCAGGTTTTCGTCGTTGCCACGGCCCGTGTGCACGCGGTAGAAGCCGCCGACCACGTAGCGGTCGATCATGTACACCACCGGCTCGGCCACCGCTTCATTGACCTTCTCGAAGGTGTGCACGCCTTCCTGGATGATGACGTCGCTGACCTCCAGGCCTTCCTTGACGACGCTCATCTTGTTGCGCTCCTTCCGGTTCAGGCCCTTGACCTCGGACGGGTCGCGCACGGTCATGATGCCCATGCCGTAGGTGCCGGCATCGGCCTTGACTACCACGTACGGCGTCTCCTTGATGCCGTACTCGCGATACTTCTTGGCGATCTTCTTGAGCACGCCCTCGACCGCGTCGGCCAGTTCTTCCTCGCCCACGCGCTCGTGGAAGTCCACGCCGGAGCAGCGGGCGAAGTACGGGTTGACCATCCACTGGTCGATGTCAATCAGCTTGGCGAACTTCTTGGCCACCTCGTCATAGGCGGCAAAGTGGCTGCTCTTGCGGCGCGTGGACCAGCCGGCGTGCAGCGGCGGCAGCAGGTACTGCTCGTTGATGTTTTCCAGGATCGGCGGGATGCCGGCCGACAGGTCGTTGTTCAGCAGGATCGAACAGGGATCGAAGTCCTTCAGCCCCAGCCGGCGGCCCTTGGTGCCCAGGCGCGCCAGCGGCTCGACCACCAGGGTCTGGCCGTCGGGCAGCTCGATCGGGGTCGGTTCGGTGATTTCCTCGGAGAGCGAGCCCAGGCGCACGTTCAGGCCCGCCTGGCGCATGATCAGCGACAGCCGCGCCACGTTCTGCAGGTAGAACATGTTGCGGGTATGCCGCTCGGGGATCAGCAGCAGGTTCTTGGCGTCCGGGCAGATCTTCTCGATCGCCGCCATCGCCGCCTGCACCGCCAGCGGCAGCATTTCCGGGGCCAGGTTGTTGAAGCCGCCCGGGAACAGGTTGGTATCGACCGGCGCCAGCTTGAAGCCGGCATTGCGCAGGTCCACCGAGCAGTAGAACGGAGGGGTATGCTCCTGCCATTCCAGTCTGAACCAGCGCTCGATAGACGGCGTGGCGTCCAGGATCTTCTTTTCCAGTTCGAGCAGCGGACCGTTCAGCGCGGTGATGAGATGCGGGACCATATCCATCCTATAGATCGTCTTTATCGTTCGCCCCGATTGTAGAGGAACGGCCAACCAGGCGCTGGCCCCCCCCCTTATAAGGATATGCACGGCCGGGCCTGAGGGATAACGATATGGGGATGGGCGGCGCGAAATAAAGAGCCGGCCGCACAGGCAAAAAAAAGCGCGGCGATGCCGCGCTCTTGAATGGCCTGACAGATACGGGGAGCGTTCTGCAGGTGGAGGAAACTGCCTCACTGGCAATGTATGTGCCCAGCACATTAAAGACAATTGAAGCTTTTTAAGATCGGAGTTAAGCACTTTGCGAAAAGCCCGCGCGGCGCGTGGGGGGATCGCCAGGCAGCCCTTGCCGGTACTCGGCTGGCGGGTTTTGCGAGGAGCTACGGGAGTCCTCCCCGAGCATGCGCAACACAAGTGGCTCGGCCACGCCTGACCGGCAAATGTCTGCAATCGCAGGCAATGCCAGAAAGAAAAAAGCCCGGCACACGGCCGGGCTAAAGCTCCTGAGAGAAGATTCCCAATCAGCTCTCCAGCACAACACTTTTGCGGTCAGACTTCATACGCGGTCTCGCCGTGCGAGGTGATATCCAGGCCCTCGCGCTCTTCGTCTTCCGGCACCCGCAGGCCGATCAGCATGTCCACCAGCTTGTAGGCCACGAAGGCGACCACGCCGGACCACACCACGGTGGTCAGCACGCCTTCGAACTGGATCCACAGCTGGCCGGCGATCGAATAGTCATCCGCCACCTTGTTGGTCACGTAGTCGTAGATGCCCGTGCCGCCCAGGCTGGGCGAGGCGAACACGCCGGTCAGCAGCGCCCCCAGGATGCCGCCCACGCCGTGCACGCCGAACACGTCCAGCGAGTCGTCCATGCCCAGCATGCGCTTCAGGCCGGTCACGCCCCACAGGCACAGCAGGCCAGCCAGCAGGCCGATCACGATCGAGCCCATCGGGCCGACGAAGCCGGCAGCCGGGGTAATCGCCACCAGGCCGGCCACCGCACCCGAGGCACCGCCCAGCATCGACGGCTTGCCCTTGCCGATCCACTCGCCGAAGGTCCACGCCAGCACCGCGGCGCAGGTGGCCAGCAGCGTGTTGACGAAGGCCAGTGCGGCCGAGCCGTTGGCTTCCAGCGCCGAGCCGGCGTTGAAGCCGAACCAGCCGAACCACAGCAGCGAAGCGCCGACCATGGTGAACGTCAGGCTGTGCGGACGTATCGCCTCGCGGCCGAAGCCGATGCGCTTGCCGAACATATAGGCACCCACCAGGCCAGCCACGGCGGCGTTGATATGCACCACGGTGCCGCCGGCGAAGTCGAGCGCGCCCTTCTGGAACAGCCAGCCCGACTTGGCGGTCGCGGCGGCGCCGGCAGCGGCGTCGGTGTAGGCGTCCGGACCCGGCCAGAACCAGACCATGTGGGCCATCGGGATGTAGGAGAAGGTGAACCACAGCACCACGAACACCAGCACGGCCGAGAACTTGGCGCGTTCGGCGAAGGCGCCGATGATCAGGCCGCAGGTGATGCAGGCGAAGGCGCACTGGAACGCGAAGTAGCCCAGTTCCGGCACCACCACGCCCTTGCTGAAGGTCGCCGCCACGGCCTCGACCGTCAGCCCCTTCATGAAGAGCCGGTCGGTGCCGCCGAAGAAGGCGTTACCCTCGGTGAAGGCAAAGCTGTAGCCGTAGATCGCCCACAGCAGCGCCACCAGCGAGAAGATCACCAGGCACTGCATCAGTACCGACAGCATGTTCTTGGAGCGCACCAGGCCGCCGTAGAACAGCGCCAGGCCGGGCAGCGTCATCAGGATCACGAAGGCGGTCGAGACCAGCAGCCAGGCGGTGTCGCCCTTGTTGGGCGCCGGAGCGGCCGGCGCGGCGGCGGCTTCCGCGGGGGCGGCGGCCGGTGCGGCCGCGGCAGGCGCAGCGGCGGCGGGAGCAGCCGGCGCCGACGCTTCGGCAGCGGCTGCAGCGGGGGCGGCGGAGGCGGCCGGGGCGGATGCCTCGGCGGCCGGCTTGTCCTGTGCGGCGGCCGGCGTGGAGATGCCCACGCCCGCCGTGCCGATGGCCAGCGCCATCGCGCCGGCCGTCAGGAATCGCTTGAACCAGGTTTTCATGTGCTTAACCTCTTGTGTTGTGCTGTCTCGGGGTCACAGTGCATCGCCGCCGGTCTCGCCGGTGCGGATGCGGATGACCTGCTCGATCGGGGCCACGAAGATCTTGCCGTCGCCGATCTTGCCAGTGCGGGCCGATTTCTCGACCGCCTCGATGGCGCGCTCGACCACGTCGTCGGGGACTGCCACTTCGATCTTCACCTTGGGCAGGAAGTCGACGATGTACTCCGCGCCGCGGTACAGCTCGGTGTGGCCTTTCTGGCGGCCGAAGCCTTTCACTTCGGTCACGGTGATGCCGGACACGCCCACGTCCGACAGCGCTTCGCGCACCTCGTCGAGCTTGAACGGCTTGATCACTGCAATGATGAGTTTCATCAGGATTCTCCTGGGGGCGGGCCGGCAGCTCGCCCGGGCTGCGTCAGAGTTAGAAAGTCTTGGTGATCGAGGCCCACGCCGCCGCCTTGCCCAGGTAGCGGCCACGGTTGGCGCTGGTGTACGCCGCTTGCTTGGCGTTGGTATCGACATAGGCTACGGCCAGCGCGAAACCCTTGCCCAGATCCTTGGTCAGGCCGATCTTCCAGTCGGTGTACGAGGCATCGCTGTTGTGCTTGACGTCCTGGTAGCCGACGTGCGCGTTCAGGGTCAGGTCCCAGAAGTTCAGCGGCACGTTGGCGCTCAGGTCGATGTAGCCGCTGTTCTTGCTGTCGGCCCAGCCAAACAGATTGGTGACCGCGTGCGAGTACTTCAGGAACACCGGGCCCCAGCCGATGCCGGCGTACAGTTCCGTGGTGTAAGGGCGCGGGTTGTTGTAGCCGCCCGGGTAGTAGTACTCCAGCACGCCCACGTCATAGTTGAATTCGGTGCCGGCAACCTTGAAGGTGTTCTTGAAGCCGCCGTAGAAATCCATCTCGACCGGGGCCGAAACCGCCGGGTTGGCATCCTCGAGCCAGCTGATGCTGGAGTTCCAGTTGCCCACGTAGAAGCCGCTTTCGTGGGCGTAGTCAAAGCCACCCTGGATGGCCGGGCGCAGGTTGGTCTGGCTGATGCCGCGATAGCGGTAGTCCGAGACCAGCGACACGTTGGCCGTGAACGTATGCGGCGATGCCGGCTCGGCCGCGGCGGCGGCAGGTGCCGGGGCCGCCGCGTCCGTGCTTTGCGCGTAGGCAGTGGCAGCGGCACTGGTCAGGACAACCGCGCTGACTGCAAGGGCCAACTTCTTCATGGATTTCTTCTCCCTTTTCCTGATGGCTCGGATTTCGTTTATTGGATTTCGGTGATTCAATGAGGCAGGCGTACCCACTACTGCAACTGCCATGCCAGCTCCGCTGAAGTCGGCGATGCAAGTCGGCGATGCATGTCGGCCGTAATCTCGTGCCGTGACCAAAGCCAGACTTGAATCTGCCCTGCAGCGAAGCCAGATCGGGTTAAAAGGTGTGAACGCGGATACGCCGGAGCTTTCGTCCACGTGCCTCACGGGCGATAATTGAGTCCTGACGGTGGCTGCGTGCCGCGACACACAAGGCCGCGCGCCCGCAATCGGGGCGCCCAAATCCTGTGCGAAAGCGCGCTATACGCCAGATGCCCACCCGGATTGGCACCAGTTAGGTGCGCAAAGGAGAAACCATGAAACCGACCGATCTCTTCAACGACCTGCAGAACAAGGTCAGCGAGGCGCTGCGCAACTCGCCGGCAAGGGACATCGAAAAAAACGTGCGCAGCATGATGACCCAGGGCTTTGCCAGGCTGGACCTAGTCACGCGCGAGGAATTCGACGTCCAGTCGCAGGTGCTGGCCCGCACCCGCGCCCGCCTGGAGGAACTGGAGGGCCGCGTGGCGGAGCTTGAGCGCCGCGCCGGCATCCCGCCCGGCGCCGGCGCGGTGGACTCGACCGGGGGCGCGTGAGCACGCCGGACCTGCCCGATCCCGCCAGCCTGCCTGAAGGCCGCCACTCCTGGCGGCCTTTTTCGTTAACGGTTCGATGACATGAGCCTTGCCGTCCTACGCAGCCGGGCACTGACCGGCATCGCCGCGCCGCCGGTGCGGGTCGAGACCCACCTAGCCAACGGCCTGCCGGCCTTCACCATCGTCGGCCTGGCCGACACCGGCGTGAGCGAAAGCCGCGAGCGCGTGCGCGCCGCCATCCTCAACAGCGGCTACGAGTTTCCCAACCACCGCATCACCGTCAACCTGGCCCCGGCCGACCTGCCCAAGGAATCCGGCCACTTCGACCTGGCCATCCCGCGGTCCCGACATGCGCGACGTGCGCGGCCAGGCGCAGGCACGCCGGGCCATTGAAGTGGCGGGCGCCGGCCAGCACTCCGCCCTGCTGGTGGGCCCGCCGGGCACCGGCAAGTCGATGCTGGCGCAGCGCCTGCCCGGGCTGCTGCCGCCGATGACGTTGCAGGAAGCACTGGAATCCGCCGCGGTCATGAGCCTGACGCCGGGCGGCTTCCGCACCGCGCTATGGGGCCAGCGCCCGTGCCGGTCGCCGCACCACACGGCATCCGGGCCGGCCATGGTCGGCGGCGGCGGCAACCCGCGCCCGGGCGAGATCTCGCTGGCGCACCACGGCGTGCTGTTCCTGGACGAGCTGCCCGAATTCGACCGCAGGGTGCTGGAAGTCCTGCGCGAGCCGCTGGAATCCGGCCGCATTACCGTCACCCGCGCCGCCGGCCGCGCCGACTTCCCCGCCTGCTTCCAGTTCGTCGCCGCGATGAACCCCTGCCCGTGCGGCTACCTCGGCCATCCCGACCGCCCCTGCCGCTGCACGCCCGACCAGGTGCGGCGCTACCAGTCCCGCATCTCCGGCCCGATGCTCGACCGCATCGATCTGCAGGTGGAAGTCCCCGCGCAGGACCAGGGCGAGATGCTCGACGGCCCGCCCGGCGAACCCAGCGCCGTGGTGCGCACCCGCGTGCTGGCCGCGCGCGAGCGCCAGCTGGCCCGGCAGGGCAAGCCAAACAATGAACTGGGCGGACGGGAGATTGAACTGCACTGCGCGATGGAACCGCAGGCGCAGGCATTGCTGCGCGGCGCGATGACGCGGCTGGCGTGGTCGGCGCGGTCGTACTACCGCGTGCTGAAGGTAGCCCGCACCATCGCCGACCTGGAAGGTGCCGAGGTGCTGACCGCCGCGCACGTGGGCGAGGCGATCCAGTACCGGCGGGCGTTGCGGATGGCGGGCGGTTGAATGCCTCGGCCTAACCGACAAGCGAAGCCAGCGTCGCCGCCCCCGCCGGATCCATCTCCTTGGGCACCTCGCGCCGCGCCAGGTACGCCTGCATGGCCGACGCGATCGCCTTGCCCAGTTCCACGCCCCACTGGTCATAGGCGTGGATGCCCCAGATCGCGGCCTGCACGAAGACCTTGTGCTCGTACAGCGCGATCAGCGCGCCCAGGGACGCGGCGTCGAGCATGTCCAGCCAGAGCAGGCTGACCGGCACGTTGCCGGTGAAGGTGCGATGGGGTGCCAGCCGTGCGGCCTCCTGCGGCGGCAGGCCGGATGCCGACAGCGCGGCCAGCGTCTCATCGTGGTTGCGTCCGCAAGACACGCGCTGGCCTGCGCCAGCAGATTGGCCAGCACCAGTTGGTGATGCTTCTGCGCCCGCAGCAGCGGCACCTCGCAGCGGCGCGTGCCGATCAGGTCGGCGGGCACCAGGTGCGTGCCCTGGTGCAGCAGCTGGAAGTAGGTGTGCTGCCGTCCAGCCCTAGGCCGCCCCAGACGATGGGGCCGGTATCGTGTTCCACTACCCTGCCCGCCGCGTCCACGCGCTTGCCGCACGACTCCATGTCCTGCTGCTGCAGGTAGGCGGGCTGCCTGGCCAGCGGTGCCGCGTAGGGCGCGACCAGCTGCGTCGGCGCGCCCAGGAAATTGCGGTTCCAGATGCCGCACAGTGCCATCGCCACCGGCAGGTTTTGTGCCAGCGGAGCGCTGCGGAAGTGCGTGTCCATGGCGTGCGCGCCGTCCAGCAGCGCGCGGAACTGGCGCGGGCCGGCGGCGATCATCACTGGCAGGCCGATGGCCGACCACAGCGAATAGCGCCCGCCGACCCAGCCCCAGAAACGGAATACCTGCTGCGGCAGGTAGCCCTCGGCCACGGCACGCGCGGCGTTGGCAGTGATTGTGGCGAACTGCGCCGGCACTTGTTGCGCCGGGCAGCCGTGGTCCAGCAGCCATTGCCGTGCCGAGGCGGCATTGATCAGCGTGTCGTGCGTGGTGAAGGTCTTGGACGAGACCAGGAACAACGTGGTGGCGGCATCGGCCTGGCGCAATACGGCGCATAGCTGCGCCGGGTCCGGGTTGGAGACGAAATGCAGCTGCACGGCGTCGCTGGCCTGCGCGGCCAGCGCCTCGCAGGCCATGCGCGGTCCCAAATCGGAACCGCTGATGCCGAGGCTGACCACATGCCGGACCGGCGCGCCGCCGAAGCCGCGCACGCGGCCATCGCGCACGGCATCGGCGAAGTCGCAGGCGTGCGTCAGTTCCGCATCGATTTCCGCCGCCAGCTGGCGGCCCTAGGGTGGATGCGCGTCGGCGCCGCCGCGCAGCGCGACGTGCAGCACGGCGCGGCCTTCGGTGGCGTTGACGGGCTCCCCGGCGAGCATGGCGTCGCGCTGCGCCTCGATGCGTCTTGCGCCAGGGCCAGCAGCGCTTCATGGACAGTGCCGTTGATGCGTTGCCGCGTGAAGTCCAGTTCGATGCCGGCAGCCGACAAGCGCGCATAGTCGCCGGGGCCCGGCTCGAGCACCAGTTCACGCAGATGCGGCAGCGGCTGCACCGCCAGCGCGGCGAGAGCCCGCCATGCAGGGCGTTCGGTCAGCCGCATCACGCCTCCTCCGACCACTGCACGCCTTCGCGCGCCATGAACGCCGACGATGCCGCCGGGCCCCAGGTGCCGGCGGTATAGGGGCGCGGGCCTTCGTCCTGCTGGCGCCACGCTTCCAGGATCGGGTCGACCCAGGTCCAGGCGGCCTGCAGTTCGTCGCGCCGCACGAACAGCGCCAGCCGGCCGCGGATCACGTCGAGCAGCAGGCGCTCGTAGGCTTCGGCGCGCCGGGTGGTGAAGGCCGAGTCCAGGTTCAGCGCCAGGCTCAGCGGTTTCAGCTTCATGCCCTCGCCCGGCTGCTTGACCATCAGCGTCAGCCGCACCGACTCTTCCGGCTGCAGCCGGATCACCATGCGGTTGGGTTGGAGCGTGCTGCCGGCATCGAAGATCGAATGCGGCACCTCGGCAAAGTTGATCACCACCTCGGTCACGCGCTCCTGCATGCGCTTGCCGGTGCGCAGGTAGAACGGCACCTTGTTCCAGCGCCACGTGCCCAGTTCGGCGCGCATCGCGACGAAGGTCTCGGTGCGGCTGTCGGGCGGAATGCCTTCTTCCTGCAGGTAGCCGCGCACCAGCTCGCCGGCGATGGCGCCCGCGGTGTACTGGCCGCGCACGGTGTTGCGGCGCACGTCCTCGGGCGACATCGGCCGCAGCGAGCGCAGTACCTTGAGCTTTTCATCGCGCACCGCATCGGAGGTGAGCGATGCCGGCGGCTCCATCGCCAGGATGCTGACCAGCTGCAGCAGGTGGTTCTGCACCATGTCGCGCATGGCGCCGGCCTCGTCGTAGAAGCCGCCGCGCGTGCCCACGCCCACGGTCTCGGCCACGGTGATCTGCACGCTGCGCACGAACGGCGTGCGCCACAGCGGCTCGAAGATCGAATTGCCGAAGCGCAGCGCCATCAGGTTCTGCACCGTTTCCTTGCCCAGGTAGTGGTCGATCCGGTAGGTGCGGTCCTCGCTGAAGTAGCGGCTGACCACCTCGCCGATGCCGATGGCCGAGGCCAGGTCCACGCCCAGCGGTTTTTCCAGCACCAGCCGCGTGTCGTTGGCGATCAGGCCATGGCTGGCAAGGTTGTCGCAGGTGGCCGCGAACAAGCCGGGCGGCATCGCCATGTAGTAGATGCGCAGCGCGTCCTGGCGCAGCTGCGCGGCCAGCGCCGGATAGTCCCCGGACTGCGAGGCGTCAACGTGCACGAAATCCAGCCGCTGCAGGAAGGTCTGCCATTTGGCCGGCTCGAGATAGCGCGCTTCGACAAAGGGTTGCGCGCTTTCATCGGCAAAATTGACAAAGGCCTCGCGGTCCCAGCGGTGCCGGCCCACGCCGATGATGCGGGTGCCGTCGGGCAGGTTGCCGTCACGGTGACACATGTAGAGCGATGGCAGCAGCTTGCGCGCCGACAGGTCGCCGGCGCCGCCGAAGATGACGAGGTCCAGCGGCCGCGCGTCGGCTGTACCGGAGGAAGAGGCGGTTCGGGTGGTTTGCATGACGGACTCCTTGCTTGCCGGGGCGGCGTGGGGCGGTATTGGGCAGTATGGGCCGGCTCAGCGCGTCTCGGTCACCTTGCGCAGGTACTGCGGCTGGTCGGGATTGCGGCCGCGTGCCAGCGCCAGCGCCTGCGCGGCGACATAGAAGCTCTGGATGGCGCAGATCGGATCGAGCAGCGGATGGCCGGCCGGCACCAGTGGCAACTCCGGGGGCAGCTCCGCATCAACCGTGCCAGGAGGCGCCGCCAGCAGCACGCGCGCACCACGCTTGCGCATCTCGGCGGCCAACGCCAGCAGCCCGGCCTGTTCCGGTCCGCGCGGCGCGAACACCAGCAGCGGGTAGCCATCGCCGATGATTTCCATCGGGCCGTGCCGCACTTCGGCGCCGGAGAAGGCCTCGGCTTGAATGCCGGCGGTCTCCTTGAGCTTGAGCGCCGCTTCCTGCGCGATCGCCAGGCCCGCGCCGCGGCCCAGCACGATCATGCGCTCCACGTCGCGCAGCGCGGGCACCAGCGCCGACCAGTCCTGCGCTGCCGCTTGCTCCAGCGCGGCCGGCAAGCCTGCGCAGGCATCGACCAGCTCGCGCTCGCCGCTGCGCGCGGCCTCGAGATGCCCCACCAGCAGCGCCGACATCGACAGCATGGCGATATAGCTCTTGGTCGCGGCCACGCTCTGCTCAGGCCCGGCAAGCAAGGGCAATTCATACGCGCACGCCTGCGCCAGCGGCGAATCCGGGGCGTTGACCAGCGCCACGGTGGCGGCGCCGCCGTCGCGCAGCGCCTGCATGGTCTCGACCAGGTCCGGGCTGCGGCCCGACTGCGAGAACGCCACCGCCAGCTGCCCAGCCACGCGCAGCGCGCTGTCGTGCAGCGTCACCGTCGACATCGGCAGCGAGGCCACCGGCACGCCCAGCCGGCGCGTGACCAGCGTGGCGAAGTAGCTGGCGGCATGGTCCGAACTGCCGCGCGCCACGGTCAGCGCCGCGGGCCAGGCCTGCGCGGCGAGTTGCGCAGCCAGCGCGGCCACGCGCGGCGCCTGCGCCAACTGCGCGGCCACCACGGCCGGCGCGCTCAGCGCCTCTTCAAGCATTCTCGACACAGCATTCTCCTTCGACATAAACGGTGCGCACCGAGAGCGCGCGGTCCAGCACGACCACGTCGGCCCAGCAGCCCTGTGCCAGCATGCCGCGGTCGGACATGCCCAGGTACTGGGCCGGATAGAGCGACACGCGCCGCGACGCATCGGCCAGGTCCAGCCCGATCGACACAAAGTTGCGCAGCGCCTGGTCCATGGTCAGCACGCTGCCAGCCAGCGTGCCGTCAGCCAGGCGCACGCTGCCGTGGGCCTTGTAGACGGTCTGGCTGCCCAGGTGGTACACGCCGTCCGGCATGCCCGCGGCGGCGGTGGCGTCAGTCACCGCATACAGCCGCGGAATCGCGCGCAGCGCGGCGCGGATGGCGCCGGGGTGGACGTGCAGCAGGTCGGGGATCAGCTCGGCAAACTCGGCATGCGCCAGCGCTGCCGCGACCACGCCGGGCGCGCGGTGCTGCAGTGGGGTCATTGCGTTGAACAGGTGGGTGAAGCCGCTGGCGCCGGCGTCCAGCGCGGCCACGGCGTCCTCATAGGTGCCCAGCGTGTGGCCCAGCTGCACGCGCACGCCGCGTGCGGCCAGCAGGCGGATGATGTCCAGATGCCCCGGCAGCTCGGGCGCCAGCGTCACCACCTTCAGCGGCGCGGCGCCCAGGTACTGCTCCAGTTCTTCGGGCGTGGCAGTGGCCGAGGTATCCGGCTGCGCGCCCAGCTTGCCGGGGTTGATATATGGCCCTTCCAGGTGCACGCCCAGCATGCGCGCCGCGCCGGGCGGGCGCTGCGCGCAGGCCCGGCCCAGCGCCTGCAGTGCGGGCAGCAGCACGTCGTGCGGCGAGGTCATGGTGCTGCCCAGCAGGCTGGAGGTGCCAAAGCGCACATGCGCGCGCAGGATCACTGGCACCGCGGCCTCGCCATCCATGAAGTCCTTGCCGCCGCCGCCGTGGTTGAGCAGGTCGACAAACCCCGGCAGCACGTACGGGGCATCGTTGTGCTCAGGCGAGGCGGGCACGCCCTCAATGCGCGCGATGCGTCCGTCCGGGCCGGCATGGATCTCTCCGAAGATCCAGCCGGCCGGTGTCAGGATGTTTCCTTTCATGGCAATGCTCTCCAATACATTTCAATCACCGGCCAGCCACCGTCAGAACCGGTGGATGATGCCGGCATTGCCCTGCTGGTTCGCCCCGGCGCGCGGCATGGTGTCCGGCGACGCCTCCACCGAGACGGTGGCATGCGCGAGTTGAACACCGACGCCACCGTGCCATACGGCGAGGTGCGCTTCGACAAGTCATACTTTGCGCCCAGTGTGACAAGCGTGCCATGCCCGCCGCTTTTGTTCAGGGTGGCGTAGTAGACGCCGGACAGCCGCGTCAGCGCCGGCAGCAAGCGGTAGTTGGCGCCGACCCATGCCATCTGGCTGCGCGTGGCGGCGTAGGAGTTCGCCGGCGTGGCCACGGTATCGCCCGAGGACACGGTCAGGTTGTAGCTGGCAAACAGGCGCAGGTTGTTCAGCGCATAGCTGCCGCCTAGCGTGTACTGGCGCGAACTGGCGTACAGGTTGTCCATGCGGCTCTGCGCGTCGCGCAGTTCCTCGTAGATGCCGGTCAGGTTCAGGTTGCCCTGCGCGTACTTGAGGCCGCGCTCAGCTGCTTGCCGCTGTTGAAGCTGCCCGCCATGCCGTCGCTGCCGGCCTGCGCGCGCACACTCAGCCCGCCCCACACCGGCGAGTTGTAGGTCGCGGCATTGAGGCGCGAGCCCCAGTTGCGGCCATAGACTAGGGTGGCGACCGAACTGGCCTGCAGGCCCATCGGGTCGATCGCGCCGCTCTCGTCATCGGTCAGGCTCATGGCCCGGCCCAGCGGCAGCGTGCCCCAGTCGTTGCTGGCCAGGCCCACTTGCGCGCGCCGGTTGAATAGCGGATCGTAGCGCCCGGTGCCGGAGGTGATCATGCCCTCTAGGTTGAAGACCCCGCGCAGTCCGCCGCCAAGGTCCTCGGCACCGCGCATGCCCCAGAAGCTGACGCCGTACTGGTTGCTGCCGAAGCGGAAGGTGTCCACGTCGCCGCCCGGGCGGGCGATGCCGTTGACCTAGTCGAGGCCGGCCACGGCGCGGCCGTACAAGGTGATGCCGGTGCCGGCGGACTGGGCGCAGGCGCCCCCCGCCGACGCTGCGAGCAGCGCCGTCAGAGCAATGCGTTTCATGATCAATGACTCCTGGATAGGCAGACGGTATCCACCGGCGCGGCCGTCGTTGTTGTGGCCGATGGGGAAGGTCGACCGCAGCCGCGCACGGCTGCGGTGGCGGGGGGCAGGTGGGCATGGCTTGCAGGGCGCGCTCGAAGGCGGCCGCGTGTCCGTCAGCCGCATGGCCGAAGGCGATGTGGGCGGTGTCATCGCCGATCCCCTGGGGATTTCACGCGTCACGGCCCGCCGCGCCCTGCAGGTGCTGGCGGAGGAAGGCGCGATCACGCGCAGCCGCGGCGCGGGCACCTTTATCGCCGCGCCCTGAGCCGAAGGCGGCGCGGCTGGACAACTTCAGCGAACTGGCGCGCCGGCGCGGCATGACGCCGGCCAGCGAGCTGGTGGCGTTCGAACGCCGCCGCGCCACGACGCAGGAGGCCGCGGCGCTGGCACTGCCGGACGCCGATGAGATCGTCAGGCTGACCCGCCTGCGCAAGGCCGACGGGCAGATTTTCTGGATGGATGTGACCACGCTGGCGCTGGCCGTGCTGCCCGACGCCAGCGCCATCGGCGAATCGCTGTACGCCTACCTGGAGCGGATCGGCAAGCCGGTGCTGCGCGTCACCGAGAAGCTGCGCGCGATCGTGGCAACCGAGGAGCTGGCCGCACGACTGGGCATCGAGCCGGGCGAGCCGCTGCTGCACATCCGGCGCACCGGCTACACCCATGACGACCAGCCGGTCGAACTGACCGACGCGTACTACCTGAACGACTTCTACGAACTGACGCCGTAGCGCCCCGCATGCCCGGCCACCGGCGGCTCGACCGGGGGCGGGGTCGGGTCTTCCTCTGGCGGCAACGGCAAGTCCGGGGGGATGCCCGGCGGCCCGGGCTCTTCGACCGGGGGCACGGTATGGCGCGGCTGCAGGCGCGCAACGGCGCGGGGGTTCGGCAAGGCGGGCATGCGGGGTCTCCGTGGCCGGGTTTCCTCCTCATTGAAGCAAACCCGGCCGGTGCGCGCCAGTAATGATGCAAGCCCTGCTCAGGCGTGTTGCCGGCGCACGAAGAACAGCGCCGCGCCCACCGCCATCAGCACGCTGCCAAAGAAGCGGTTCTGCCAGCGCACCGCGCGCGCATTGCGGAACAGCCCCTGCATGCGCGAAGCCAGCAGCGCATAGCCATGCATCACCACCAGGTCCACGCAGCACATGGTGGCGGCCAGGATCGCCAGCTGCAGCGCCAGCGGCCGGTTGGGATCGATGAACTGCGGCAGCACCGCGACCATGAAGATGATGCCCTTGGGGTTGGTCACATTGGTCAGCAGGCCGGTGGCAAAGCGCCGGCGCCGGCTCATCACCGCCACGCGCACGGGGGCGGCGCTGCCACCCTGGTCCGCCCCGCTCTCCATCTTCGCGCGCCATTGCTGCACGCCGAGGTAGATCAGGTACAGCGCGCCAATCGTCTTGACCACCATGAAAGCCTGCTCCGAGGCCAGCAGCAGCGCGCCCAGCCCGCCGCCCGCCACCAGCAGCACGATCACCAGCCCGGCCTGCAGACCGAAGATGGTGGTGGTGGTCCTGCGCAGCCCATATGAGAGCCCATGGCTCATCGACAGCACCGCGCCCGACCCCGGCGACACGGCGATCACCCAGCACGCAGCGAAATAAGCCAACCACACTTCCCAACGCATCCCTACTCTCCTTTGACGACAACGATGCCGGGGCCACGATCCCGCAGCCACGGCACAAACAATTTTTCCTGCGGCGCGGCGCGTCAGAACGGGTGGAAGCCGCCCAGGAACTGCTCCACCTGCTCGGCCTGGCGCGCGTCGCGCGCGGCATCGCCCGATTCCAGCACCACCGCCTGGTACGCGCGCGTACCCACGGCCACCAGGCGCGCCGTCAGCCGGCGCGGCGACTGGTCCTGCGGCGACACCCCGCTGGCCTGCACTTCCACGCCGGCAAGCGGGCGGCCCGGACGGTCGGCACTCATCATGGTGACCGGCCGCGCGCGCGGCTCGCCCGACGGCGTGCCAAGGTTGGCCAGCAGGCCGGCCTGCATCGCCGCCAGCGCCTCGCGCCGCAGGGCTTCGTCATCGGCGGGCAGCGTCACCACGCCCACGGCGAAGAGCGTGTCGTCGACGCGCGCGGCTTCCATCGTCATCGGCAGCTTGCGCCCGGCAATGGTCACGTCGCGCGCGGCGCTGGTGGGCTTGCCCGGATACAGCGCGGCATAGGCGCCCTCGCCAGACTGGATGGTGCGCCAGTCATAGCGCGGCGAACAGGCGCACAGGGCGAATGCCAGCACGGCGGCACAGCACAGCAGCGGCCGGCGGACAGCGGCAGGAAAGCTCGGCGGGGGCGGCACAAGACGCATCGGGAATCCATGGGGGGACGGCGCGCACAGGCTGCGGGCGGCGCTGGCGGGCGCCATCGCCTGCGGGCGGAAACCGGTATTATCCCGAAAGCGGCGCGCCAGTGCTTGCCGCGCCGCTCCCACTACCCCCTGCCCCCACGTTCCTGCCATGCCTGCCGCCCGCATCGCCCGCCACGTCTTTGCCACCACCAGCCTGCGCTGGGTGGCCGCGAGCGCGTTGCTGGCAGCCGCAACCAGCATGCCCGCCGCCGCCAGCCCCGCTCATCTGCCGCCGGCCACCGACCTGGCCGCCCACGGCACCGAGGCCGCGCGCCGCGGCGAGCCGCTGGTGGTGCTGGTGTCGATGCCGGGCTGCAGCTATTGCGATGCCGTGCGCCGCAACTACCTCGGCCCGCAGGCCGCCGCCGGCGAGATTGCCGTGCGCGAACTCGACATGACCTCCGACACCCCGCTGCGCGATGCCGACGGCAGCCTGACTACCGCGCGCGCGTGGGCGCGGGCGCACCAGGTGCGGGTGGCGCCCACGGTGCTGTTCCTGGACCGCCAGGGCCGCGCCGCCGCCGGCCCGCTGCGCGGCATGCAGCCGGATTTCTACGGCGCCTACCTGGAACAGGCGCTGGACCAGGCACGCGCCGCCATCGCCACCCGGCGCTGAACGGATTGGCGCGCTTGCGGCAGATTGCCGCAGCCCGGCCCCGCGCAGCGCGCGAACGCCCGCGGCATTAGAATGTCCCAATGCTGACCCGAACCTGCCTGACCCGGATTCCATGACCACTGCTGCCCCTGCCATCAAAACCTCCCGCAAGCCCTGGCCCATCGTCGTGGCCGTGGTCGTGCTCGCGCTGCTGGGCTGGTTCGGCTACCGCGCGCTGTCGCCGGCCAATACGGCCCCGGCGGCCACCTTCACGCTGCTGTCGGGCGAGAAGGTCAGCACCGCCGACCTCAAGGGCAAGGTCTACATGATCAACTTCTGGGCCACCAGCTGCGCCACCTGCGTCAAGGAAATGCCGGACATGGTCCGCACCTATGAGCAGTTCAAGGGCAAGGGGCTGGAATTCGTCGCCGTGGCGATGAACTACGACCCGCCCATGTATGTGATGAACTACGCCAAGACGCGCGGCCTGCCGTTCAAGGTGGCCATGGATTCCGACGGCGCCGCGGCCAAGGCCTTCGGCAATGTGCAGCTGACGCCGACCACCTTCGTGGTAGACAAGGACGGTCGCATCCTGAAGCGCTATGTGGGCGAGCCCGAGTGGGATGCACTGCACAAGCTGCTGGATGGCGCGCTGGCAAAGTCCGCGTAACGCTCCCGGCGGCAACCGCAGTGAAAAGGTGCTCATTGAGCACCTTTTTTTGTTTTTAGGCACGATCGCCAGGGCAGCAGGTTGCGCGACATCCCTGTATGGATATACAGTTGGCGCCAGCCTTTTCTGAGCCTTCCCCGAGCCCCGCCTGTGACTTTGGACCTAGCCCCCGCCGCCGACCTCGCGGCCCCTGACGCCGATGACGTCCCCGCCTACCTGTCCCGGCTCAACCCGGAGCAGCGCGCCGCGGTGGAACACGGCAGCGACGCGCCGCTGCTGATCATCGCCGGCGCCGGCTCGGGCAAGACCAATACGCTGGCGCACCGGGTCGCGCACCTGGTGCTGGCCGGTGCCGATCCGCGCCGCATCCTGCTGCTGACGTTCTCGCGCCGCGCCGCGGCCGAGATGGGACGGCGCGTCGAGCGCATCGTCGACCAGGCACTCGGCACCCAGACCGGCGCGGGGCGCGCGGCGCTGCAATGGTCCGGCACCTTCCACGCCATCGGCGCGCGCCTGCTGCGCGAATACGCCGAGACCCTGGGCCTGTCGCCCGCCTTCACCATCAGCGACCGCGGCGATGCCGCCGACCTGATGCACGTGGTGCGCCACGACCTGGGGCTGTCAGAGACCGCCAGCCGCTTCCCGAAGAAGGAAACCTGCCTGTCGATCTACTCGCGCGTGGTCAACACCCAGGCGCTGCTGGAAGACGTGCTCAGGCAGCAGTTCCCGCGCTACGCGATGTGGGCCGATGCGCTGCGCACCCTGTTCGCCGGCTATGTCGAGGCCAAGCAGAAGCAGCATGTGCTGGACTATGACGACCTGCTGCTGTACTGGGCGCAGGCCATGGCCGAGCCCACCATCGCGCAGGACATGGGCGCGCGCTTCGACCATGTGCTGGTCGACGAATACCAGGACACCAATGCGCTGCAGGCGTCGATCCTGCTGGCCATGCGACCGGACGGCCGCGGCCTGACCGTGGTGGGCGACGACGCGCAGTCGATCTACGCCTTCCGCGGCGCTACCGTGCGCAATATCCTGGACTTCCCGGCGCAATTCACGCCGGCCGCGCAGCAGGTCACGCTGTCGCAAAACTACCGCTCGACGCAGCCGATCCTGCAGGCCGCCAACGCCGTGATCGGGCTGGCGGCCGAGCGCTATACCAAGGACCTGTGGTCCGAGCGCGCCTCGGCCGAAAAGCCCGGCGTGATCGTGGTCAACGATGAGGCCGACCAGGCCCGCTACGTGGTCGAGCAGGTGCTGGCGCGGCGCGAGGCCGGCCTGACGCTGATGGCGCAGGCGGTGCTGTTCCGCGCCGCCGACCACAGTGCGCAGGTGGAGATCGAGCTGGCCCGGCGCAATATCCCGTTCGTGAAGTTCGGCGGACTGAAATTCCTGGAGTCGACCCACGTCAAGGACGTGCTGGCGGTGGTGCGCTGGCTGGAAAACCCGCGCGACCGCATGGCGGGCTTCCGCACGCTGCAGCTGCTGCCCGGCATCGGCCCCAAAACCGCGGCGCGCGTGCTGGATGCGATGGCGCTGGCCACCGAGCCCTTGTTCTCGCTGGAGGAATTCGAGCCGCCGCCGGCCGCCGCGCCCGCCTGGGCCGACCTGCTGGCGCTGGCGCGCGCGCTGATGGCGCCCACCTCGCCGTGGCCGTCGGAGTTCGAGCAAGTGCTGGCTTGGTACGCGCCGCACCTGGAGCGCCTGCACGACGATGCCGCCGCGCGCCAGGCCGACCTGCAGCAGCTGGAGCGCATCGCCGCCACCTACGGCGCGCGCGAGCGCTTCCTGACCGAGCTGACGCTGGACCCGCCCAGCGCCTCCAGCGACGAATCCGGCGTGCCCTCGCGCGACGAGGACTACCTGATCCTGTCGACCATCCACTCGGCCAAGGGCCAGGAGTGGAAGGCGGTATACGTGCTCAATGCGGTCGACGGCTGCATGCCGAGCGACCTGGCGACCGGCACCACCGAAGAGATCGAGGAAGAACGGCGGCTGCTCTATGTGGCGATGACGCGGGCCAAGGACCACCTGGACATCGTGGTGCCGCAGCGCTTCTATGTGCATCAGCAGGTAGGCTTCGGCGACCGGCATGTGTATGCGTCGCGCACGCGCTTCCTGCCGAATCGCGTGATGCCCAACTTCCACAGCCGTGCCTGGCCGCCGCCGCCGATGCCGGGCGCGGCGCCGACAAGGCCGGCGCTGGCACCGGTGGACCTGGCCAGCCGGATGCGGAATATGTGGCGCTGAGCCTGTGCGCTACCCCGGCGCCAGCGCGATGTGCTTGTATACGACGAAGTCATCGATCGCGGCCACGCCGTTGAGCCCGCCCTGCCCCGACTGCTTGTAGCCGCCCTCCTCGAATTCGTCGTAGACCGACGCCCAGTTGTTGATCCACACGGTGCCCGCCTCGAGCGCGCGCGCCATGATGCGCGCCACCAGCGCATTTGTCAGCGCCGTCTGCCCCGGCATCTTGATCACCGCCGTGCAGCCCGCCGCCAGTGCCGGCGCCAGCGAGCGCACCATCAGCACCACCGGCGAATTCCACGGCGCGATGATGCCGGCCACGCCCATCGGCTCGCGCAGCACCAGCGACAGCCGCCCCGGCCGCGGCTCGGCGGCGCGGCCGTATTCGGTGAGCGCGAGCCCGGCGTAGTAGCGCAGCTTGGCCGGCACCATGCCGACCTCGAAGGCCGCGCAGGCTCGTATTGGCGGCCAGTACGGCGTCCTCGGCCTCGCCCACCTCGGCCAGGATGCGCACGCAGTATTCGTGGAAGACTTGCCCCGCTTCGGTCGCCGCGGCACCGCGCCCGCGTTGCAGCATCACGGCGCCGAGCCGTTGCTCCAGCATCTGCACACGCTGGCTGATCACCGACTTGGTCGTGTCCAGCCGCCGTGCCGCCTCGGTAATGCTGCCGGCATCGACCACGGCCACGAAGGCATGCATTTCAGAGAGTTTGTTCGTGACTCGCGCCTGCCCGTCCGTGAATGCGTGGCCTGGCTGGCCTACGCCACCTTTTCCAGCAGCAATCCCTTCAGGTACTCCCCTTCCGGGAACGCGGCCAGCATCGGGTGATCCGTGCCCGCCGATAGCCGCCGCAGGATGCGCGCATCGGCGCGCGCATCGGTGACCGCGCCCGCCACGATCTTCTGGAACAGCTCCATGCTGATCGCGCCCGAGCACGAGTAGGTGAACAGCAGCCCGCCCGGGCGCAGCAGCTGCATGCCGACCAGGTTGATTTCCTTGTAGGCGCGCGCGGCGCGGTCGATATGCTGCGCCGACGGGGCGAACTTGGGCGGGTCCAGCACGATCAGGTCGAACTGGCGACCCTCGGCGCGGAATTCACGCAGGGTCTTGAACACGTCGGCATCGAGCCAGGTGGCGCGCTCGGGTTCGAAGCCGTTGAGCGTGACATTGCCCGCGGCGATCTTCAGCGCCTCGCCCGATGAATCGATCGAGGTCACCGAGGTGGCGCCGCCGCGCAGCGCCGCCAGCGAGAAGCCGCCGGTATAGCAGAAGCAGTTCAGCACCTCGCGCCCGACGGCCAGGTCGCCCACAAGCTTGCGGTTGTCGCGCTGGTCGACATAGAAGCCGGTCTTGTGGCCGTTGCGCACGTCGACGTAGTAGCGCACGCCGTGCTCCGTGACCGACAGCGCCGGATCCGGCTCGGCGCCGGCCAACACGCCGGTCACCAGCTCCAGGCCTTCGCGCTGGCGCACGGCGGCATCGGAACGCTCATAGACGTTGGGGCAGCCGGTCTCCTTGACCAGTGCCTGCACGATCGCGGTCTTCCAGTGTTCCACGCCGGCCGAATTGAACTGGCACACCAGCTGGCCCTTTTCACCATTGCCGTAGTAGTCGACGATCAGGCCGGGCAGCCGGTCGGATTCGCCGAAGATCAGCCGCACCGCGTCGCTGTCCTTCACCCATTGGCGCCGGTAGGCAATGGCCGCGGCCACGCGGCGCTTGAACAGGGCGTGGTCGACCGGCTCGTTTTCATCGAAGGTCCACGCGCGCGCGCGGATCTGCGACTCGGGGCTGTAGGCGGCCTTGGCCAGGAAGCGGCCGTCGGCGGCGCGCACGATCACGGTTGCGCCCGGCTCGCAGCGCCCTTCGGTCGTGGCAATGCCGGTGGCGTAGATCCACGGGTGGCGGCGCAGCAGGGATTTTTCCTTGCCGGGTTTCAGGGTGATGGTGTTCATGTTGGTATGGGGAAACTGCAGGCCACCAGCAATTGAAACTGGCGCGAACGCATCAAGGCGGCACCCCTCTCCCGCTTGCGGGAGAGGGGTGGGGGTGAGGGCGGGAGCGTCGACGAAGTGATGCGTGTCGGTATGCCAGCGCCTGCCCTCACCCCCTGCCCCTCTCCCGCGCGCGGGAGAGGGGAGAAAACAGAGCGGGAGGGAGGGCCTTTACAGCACCACCTTCACCATCGGATGCGAAGTCAGCGCCCGATACAAATCATCGAGCTGCTCGCGGCTGGTGACCCACACCGTCACGGTCAGGCCCAGGTAGTTGCCGCCGCTCGAGGGGCGCATTTCCATCTTGCCTGCGTGGAAGTCGGGATCGAATCCCTGCACCAGCTCGACGATGGCCTCGGCAAAGCCGTCCTGCATCGCGCCCATCACCTTGATGGGGAAGTGGCTGGGATACTCGATCAGCGACTGCTCCGGCGGGATATCGCCAGTCTTGTTGCCGCTGCCTTGGTTGTCGGTTGTCATGTCGGATTCTCCGGCACGAAACCGGCGCGCCGCATGGCGCGCCAGCTTGCGCGCATTCAGGTCACTTGCGCTTGAACCACAGGCGGATGGTGTCCCACAGGCGGCCGAAGAAGCCGGCCTCAGGCACTTCTTCCAGCGCCACCACCGGGAACTCCGCCACCTTGTTGGTGCCGTCCATCAGCTTGACCATGCCCACCTGCTGGCCCGCCGAGATCGGCGCGATCAGCAGTTCCTGGCGCTCCAGCACCGGCTTGAGGCGCCCGCCGGTGCCCTTGGGCACGGTGACGAAGGTCTCGTTCTGCACGCCGATCTTGACCGTGCCGCTCTTGCCCTTGTAGATGTCCGGCGTGGCCAGCACCTGACCCTTGTCGTACAGGCGCAGCGTGTCGAAGAACTGGAAGCCGTAGTTGAGGATCTTCAGGCTTTCCTGGGTGCGCACCTGTTCGGTGGTGGTGCCGATCACGATTGAGATCAGGCGGCGCGAGCCGTCCGGCACGTTGGCCAGCGGCCGCTTGGCCGACGAGATCAGGCAGTAGCCGGCGGACTTGGTGTGGCCGGTCTTGACCCCGTCCACGGTCGGGTCGATATACAGCAGGCGGTTGCGGTTGGGCTGCCTGATCTTGTTATAGGTGAACTCCTTCTGCGAGTACATGGCGTAGTACTCGGGGAAGTCCTTGATCAGGCGCGTGGTCAGCGTCGCCAGGTCCACCGCGGTGGTGTAGTGGTTCGGGTCGGGAATGCCGTCGGTGTTGGTGAAGTGGGTGTTCTTCATGCCCATGCGCTGGGCCTCGCGGTTCATCATCGCGACGAAGCCCTCTTCCGAGCCGCCCACGGCTTCGGCCAGCGCCAGCGCGGCGTCGTTGCCCGACTGCACGATCAGGCCCAGCAGCAGGTCCTGCACGGTGACCGGCTTGTTGGGCTCGATGAACATGCGCGACTCGTCGCTTTTGACCTTGAGCACCAGGCTGGTCGGCACCACCGACTGGTCCAGCGTCAGGCGCTTTTCCTTGAGTGCCTCGAACGCCAGGTAGGCGGTCATCAGCTTGGTCAGCGAGGCCGGCTCGATGCGCGCGTCGGCATTCTGCGACGCCAGGGCCTGGCCGCTGGTCACGTCATACAGCATCCACGACTTGGCTGCGACCTGCGGCATCGGCACGCCCTGCGCCAGGACGGCGGCAGGCGCGGCGGCCAGCACGACGGCGGCGGCGATGGCGGCGGGAGCAAAAGCGGACGAAAGGCGTGTCGTGGCTCTATTCAGCATGTTTCTGTTTTCCGACAGTAAGAAGGTGGCGCGGGGATGGTCCGGGTGGCGGCGTGCCGGCCTCACCGGTCCCACGCATTGACGACGAGCTGCTTGATCAGATGCAGCTTGCGGTGAAAGAAATGGTCGGCGCCGGGGATCACGATCACCGGCAGCTCCTGCGGGCGGGCCCAGTCGAACACGCTGGCCAGCGGCACGGTGTCGTCCTGTTCGCCATGGATCACGATGGTATCGGCCGGAACCTCGGCCACCTGCCAGCGGCTGGCGGCCGTGCCCACCAGCACCAGTCGCTGCGCGGGCGTGCCGGCCTCGGCCAGGCGGCGTGCCACGTGGGTGGTGACGAAGCTGCCGAACGAGAACCCGCCCATGGCCAGCGGCAGCGTTGCGGCCTGTGCCGACCACGCGGTCTGCTGGCGCATCCAGGCCACCACGGCCAGCAGGTCGTCCTGCTCGGCGATGCCGTTGTCATGCTCGCCGGCGCTGCCGCCCACGCCGCGGAAGTTGGGGCGCACCGTGGCATAGCCCAGCTGCACGAAGCTGCGCGCCAGCGTCTGCGCAACCTTGTTGTCCTTGGTGCCGCCGAACAGCGGATGCGGATGCGCCACCAGCGCCAGGCCGCGCGGCTCACCTTGCGGCAGGTCTACCGAGAGATCGATCGCACCGGCGGGACCGGCAATGGAAAGTACCTGGGTATGCGCGTTCATGATGGCGGTCAGGATGGCGGTGAAGCAAGCGCCCGGCGGCAAGCCCGGGCAAAAATGAAAAAACCGTCCGGCTGGCGGGCGGCGGGCAATACGGCAAAGCGGCGAAACAGGGAAACAACAAGCCGGCATGCGCCGGCCTCGGTTCGTTCAGCGGTCCACCATCAGCCGTTCGACAGGCTTGCCCTTCATCAGGTGGCTGTCGATGATTTCGTCGATGTCGTGCTCATCGACAAAGGTGTACCAGATGGCCTCGGGGTAGACCACCAGCACCGGGCCGAGTTCACAACGGTTCAGGCAGCCTGCCTTGTTGATGCGCACCCGGCCTTCGCCGCCGGCGATGCCCAGTTCCTTGCAACGCTTCTTGGCGTATTCCTGCATCGCCTGGGCGTTGTGGTTGGCGCAGCAGTTCTCGCCGGCCTCGCGCTGGTTCAGGCAGAAGAAGACGTGGTGCTGGTAGTAGCTGCTCATGCGTACGGTGTGAGAAGGCGGCCCCGGACGGCGGCACGGCCCGGACGGCATTGAACGGAAGCTCGGAATTATACGGTGTCGCGGCGGCATGTCCGCGATGGCGGCGCCCTGGCACGGCCGTCGAAGTTGCCGCCGGCTCCCGGCGGGTGGCGCTTCGCGCACCTGTGATGCCTCCGGCATTCCGAAACCCCGGAGCCGCACCATCCGGATTTCCGGAATCCCGGAGGCCGCGCGCCCCTGCCAGGCCGTCGTTTCCTTGTGAATCAACCAGTTAGCAATGCCGGCTTGACTGGCACGGCGGTTGCGAATTCCCTCCCTGAACGCGCCGCAACCGTGACGGCGCGCAGCCCGCGCGGCCCCGCCGGGTACGGTCAACACCGAGGACGACATCATGAGAAAACCCTTCTACAAGATCCTGTACGTGCAGGTCCTGTTCGCCATCTTCGTCGGCATCCTGCTCGGCCACTACTGGCCAGACACCGGCGTGGCCATGAAGCCGCTGGGCGATGGCTTTATCAAGCTGATCAAGATGATCATCGGCCCGATCATCTTCTGTACCGTGGTGACCGGCATCGCCGGCATGAGCGACATGAAGAAGGTCGGCCGCGTCGGCGGCAAGGCGCTGCTGTACTTTGAAGTGGTGTCGACCTTCGCATTGCTGATCGGGCTGGGCGCCGCGCACCTGCTCAAGCCGGGCGTGGGCTTCAACATCGACCCGGCCACGCTGGACACCAAGGCCATTGCCCAGTACGTGTCCAAGGCGCACGGCCAGAGCACGGTCGAGTTCCTGATGCACATCATCCCGGACACGGTCTTCAGCGCCTTCGCCAACGGCGACATCCTGCAGATCCTGCTGGTGTCGCTGTTCTTCGGCGCCGCGCTGGCCGTGCTCGGCGAGCGCGCGCGCATCGTGGTGCAGCTGATCGAGCAGGTCTCCAAGGTGTTCTTCCACATCGTCCACGTGATCACCAAGGTGGCCCCGATCGGCGCCTTCGGCGCGATGGCGTTCACCATCGGCAAGTACGGCCTGGGCTCGCTGGTGCCGCTGCTCAAGCTGATCGGCACCTTCTACTTCACGGCCATCGTCTTCGTGGTGTTCGTGCTGGGCACGGTGGCGCGCCTGACCGGCTTCAGCATCCTGCGCTTCATCTCGTACATCAAGGAAGAGCTGCTGATCGTGCTGGGCACCAGCTCGTCGGAAGCGGCGCTGCCGCACATGATGGAGAAGCTGGAAAAGCTCGGCTGCTCGCGCTCGGTGGTGGGCCTGGTGGTGCCCACCGGCTATTCGTTCAACCTGGACGGCACCAACATCTACATGACGATGGCGGTGATCTTCATTGCACAGGCAACCGGCATCGAGCTGACGCTGATGCAGCAGCTGACCATCCTGACGGTGGCGATGATCACCTCCAAGGGCGCCAGCGGCGTGACCGGCTCGGGCTTCATCACGCTGGCCGCGACGCTGGCGGTGGTGCCGACCATCCCGGTGGCGGGCATGGTGCTGATCCTTGGCATCGACCGCTTCATGAGCGAGTGCCGCGCGCTGACCAACATCATCGGCAACGGCGTGGCCACGGTGGTGGTCTCGGCATGGGAGCGCGAGCTTGACCGCAAGAAGCTCAACAGTGAGCTGCAACACGGCGGCCGCGATGCTGAAGTACTGGCCGACGCCGGCCAGAACGTCTGACGCCATGCGGGTGGCTGCCCCGGCCACCCGCCAGCGAGTATCATCGGCGCGACAGCCTTCGCGCGCGCCGATGCCACACTCAGACGACTTTCTCGCCGTGCATGACCCCGCCGCCCCGTCTGCCGCGCATCCGGCCCATGCGCCGGACAGCGGCAACGGCCGCTGGTGGGGCTTTGCGGTCGCCCTGGCCGCGGGCCTGCTGCTGCTGTGCGCGCTGACCTGGCTGGTCTCGGTCCAGCGCGGCCTGGCCACCCTCCAGCAAAGCACAGCCACGCGCGCCGACCGCTACGCCGCCACGCTGGAAAGCACCCTCGACCGCTACGAATTCCTGCCCGCGCTGGTCTCGCTGCACCCCTTCGTGCGCGGGCTGCTGGACTCCCCCAACGACCCGCAACGCGTGGCCGCCGCCAACCAGTACCTGGCGGAGGTCAATCGCCGCGCGCATGCCTCGGCCACCTATGTGATCGCCGCCAACGGCATTGCGCTGGCGGCCAGCAACCACGGCCAGCCCGGCAGCTTTGTCGGCACCGACTACCGCTTCCGCCCCTACTTCCAGGCCGCCGCGGGCGGCAAGATGGGGCGTTTCTATGCCATCGGCATCACCAGCGAGGAGCCCGGCTACTACCTCGCGCAGCCGGTCGAGTCGGGCGGCAAGGTCATCGGCGTGACCGTGGTCAAGCTCAACCTGGAGTGGTTCCAGCGCGCCGGCAGCGGCGCCGAGCCGCTGATGGTCAGCGACGACCATGGCGTGATCTTCCTGTCGTCGGTGTCGGCCTGGCAGTACCGCACCCTGCGCCCGCTGCCGCCGGCGCTGCAGGCCGAGATGGAAAACACCCGCCAGTACCACGGCCGCGCGGTGACGCCGCTGCCGCTGGAGCCGCTGACCTCGCCGGTCACGCGCTGGCTGGCGGACACCACACTGACCGACGGCGCGCGGCTGGTGCGCGTGCGCGACGAATCGCCCGCCACCAGGACCACCTTTGCCCCGGACGGCGCCGAGCGCGCCGACCGCTACCTGGAACTGGGCCGCACGGTCGGCCCCGCTGGCTGGACCATGCAGGTGATGGCGCCGCTGGAGCCGGTGCTGGCCAATGCGCGCAACGCCACCGTGGCGGCGGCGCTGGCCTATGCCTGCATCTGCCTGCTGCTGGTCAACTGGCGCCAGCGCCGCCAGCGCGCGCGCGACATGCAGTACAGCCGCCGCCTGCTGGAGGCCGCCTACGACCAGCTGGAGCGCCGCGTCGAGGCCCGCACCGCCGACCTGATGGCGATCAATGAAAAGCTGGAAGATGAAGTGGCCGAGCGCACCCGTGCGGAAAGCGAGCTGCGCGCGGCCCAGGACGAACTGGTGCAGGCCAGCAAGCTGGCCGCGCTGGGGCAGATGGCGGCCGGCATCACGCATGAGCTGAACCAGCCGCTGGCGGCGCTGCGCACGTTCTCGGACAACACCCGCGTGCTGCTGGAGCGCGGCCAGCTGGCCGCGGCCGAAGGCAACCTCACCGCCATTGCTGACCTGACCGAGCGCATGGGCAAGATCACCAGCCAGCTCAAGCTGTTTGCCGGCAAGGCCCGCCCGGTGCGCCGGCCGGTGGCGCTGCGCGCGGCGGTCGACCACGTGCTGGCGCTGCTGGCGCCTCGGCTGGGCGCGGTCACGGTCAGCGTCACCGGCCTGGACGCCCTGCCCGGGCTCGCCGTGCGCGCCGATGAGCTGAAGCTGGAGCAAGTGCTGCTGAACCTGCTCGGCAACGCGCTGGATGCGATTGCGGCGGCCGCGCCGGCGCAGGGACAGATCGATCTCGACGTGCAGGCAGAAGACCACGCCGTCACCATCGTCGTGCGCGACAACGGCACCGGCATCGCGCCGGAAGCGCTGCCGCGCCTGTTCGAACCATTCTTCACCACCAAGGAAACCGGGCAGGGCCTGGGGCTGGGGCTGGCGATCTCGTCGTCGATCGTGCGCGAGTTCGGCGGCCAGCTGAGCGTGGCCAACGTGCCCGGCGGCGGCGCGCAGTTCACGCTGGTGCTAGCACGCGCCCCCGCCATCGATCCGGCACCATCGGTTTCCGCCTCTCAATGAGTATTGCCATGCAATGACGATTTAAAAGCGGGCATAGATACTGGAACCGCTTATATACAGTGTTACCCAGTGTGTGTTGATGGTTTTTAGGTGCCCCAAGCCGACTGTTTAGGGCACTGCCGCCGTACGATGGCTATCCCAACAACACACATATAGGGGTGCACTAAAAATGGCTAATTTTGAGAAAAGGGGCACGACGGTCCGCGCCCTGGTCCGCATGAAAGGTCAGCGCATTAGCGCTACTTTCGACACTGAGAAGGAAGCCTGCGATTGGGCTAAGAAGACCGAGAAGCGCATCAACGGCGGCGAGCAAATACGCAAGTTCGATGACTCAGCCGACCCCTCTGTTGCATATGTTCTTGAACGTTACGCTCGGGAGATTTCACCGACCAAACGCGGCGGTGTGACCGAGGCGTATATTCTGCGTGCGGCTGCGCGTGACTATCCAAAGCTCTTTTGCAAGCGCGTGTCGGAGTTCAGCACGGAAGACATTGAGGCCTACGTTAAGCAGCGCAGCAACGTAACTAATAAGTTCGGCCACAAGAACACAAGCGGCACCATCCTTCGTGAGCTTCGCGTCTTGTCGGTCGCGTTCAAGTTCGCAATCAAGCGTTGGAAGATGCCATTCCAAGATGGCGATAGCCCGGTGCGGGACATTACCAATCGCCCCAAGATGCCAGACCACAGGAAACGCCGCGTCAGCGACGATGAGGCCAAGCAGATTTGCGCCCAGCTTGACTATGTCGACGGCACTGCGCCGCAGACGAGGAAGCAATGGACCGCATGGGCGTTCCAATTCTGCCTAGCAACTGCAATGCGCAAAGGCGAAGTTTTCGCCGCAACGTGGCAGCATGTACACACCGACGAGCTGTATATACACCTGCCGGAAACCAAGAACGGCTTTGCACGCGATGTGCCATTAAGCCCGCGCGCACTCGAATTGCTGGCGCTGCTCAAGCACGGTAAAGGCGCTCAGAAACTTGTACCGGTGGCTCGCAAGACTGCTGATAGCCATTTCTTCCGCGTCAAATTGCAACTTGGCATCAAAGACCTGCACTGGCACGACACACGGCACGAAGCCACTACGCAACTCGCGAAGAAGCTCACTAACACCCTTGAGCTTGCAGCTGTGACCGGGCATAGGTCGCTAGCGATGTTGCACCGTTATTTCAACCCGACCGCGACAGAAATGGCTCGCAAGCTCGTATAAGGGAGGCCGGCATCGTCTGGTACTTCGGCTAGAGCGCGAGCGCTCAAACGAAAACGCCCCCGAAGCCGGGGGCGTTTCTCTTTTAGGGTGGCGGCCTACGCGGGCGCCCCTTTTTCATCTTGAGCGATACCGGGGCCGGCGGCTCTGCCGGCAGCTCCGGCGGCGGTGTCGGCCCAATCTCGTTGTCGGGTTGCCGTGGTGCATGTACGTCAGGCATGCCGGAACGATCAGCAAGCCATTTCAGCACGACATGCTTAAGCCACAGCGGGCGACGCACACCGGCGATACGGGGTGGCAGGCGTTCGGGCTTCGCAGTTGAATAACCCCGCACGGTTTCCTCGCTGTAGCCGAGGAAGCCGGCGAGCTTCTTAGCATCCCAAACTTCGTCTTCTTGTTCGTCCATCGCAGCACCCTTACCGCACCTGATTAGGTGGCTCTTCGTCGTCGTCGTCGCGCGCCAGCAGCGTGCGAATGTAGGCTTCCTCTGCATCGGACAGCGGCATGCCATGCTTCACGATGGCGAGCACCCTCTCGGCTTCATCAGACGAGATACGCACAGCACGCACCGTCGCCATCGTGTGCGCGTTGATCTCGTCATGAACCCTGTCCAGCATCTCGCCGACGCCATCGCCTTCTTGCGCGAACGCGCGATTCAGCAGCAGCGAGAACGCCCACGCGCCGCCGTAGAACGCATCGCGCATGCTGTCGACTTGGTAGTTCGGAGCTTGCGGCGGTATCGCGCCAGCGCGAAACATGGCCCACATATCGGCGAGCGAGCGGGCATCTTGAATGTTGGTCAATGGCATAATTCCATCCCCCCGGCCACTTAGAGCGGCAGAAAGTAAAAAGTCGTACCGGCAGTCTTGCCGACATGGGTACGGGATAACGCGCCGGCGTCGTACATGACGCGGGTCAGTGACGCGACGCGCTGATACGGCTGGCCGAAGTGGTCGGCCAGTTCCGAATTCGTGAACCCTTGCGGGTCATGCTCTTTGAGCAAGTCGACCACCGCTGTCCAGGTGAGGCCGCTCGGAGCCTTAATCATTTCGCGTTTCTTCATTTGTGCACCTCATGTAGTAGTTATGGCTCTGCTAGCTCATGCTGCTGCTGGCATCCTCCGGTCAGCCGGCGCAGCGCGGCGCTGGCTCTTTTCCACATGGATAAGCGTCACCTTGACCGTCGCGGTCATGTCGATGCATTCAATGAGCTTGCGCCACGCGCGATGGTCGCTAGTCGCCGATACGGAGTGATGGCAGAACATGTCGCCCGCGCCGCTCACTGCGAAGGTGTAGAGACGTTCGCGCATTACTTCACCCCTCGCATAGCGAGCAGGTAACGGGCGATGGACTCGCACCTGACGAATAGCTCGGCGTCGCTGCCTTCGGCTGGCGGCTCCGTGGGATCAGGGTGCAGTTCGGCATAGCGGGCGCACAGCCGGTCGAGATACGCGCTCAAGTCGCTGAGCGTGCCGCGCCGCGTCAACTCTTCAAAATGATGCGGGCGCCGACCGTCAGCCAGCAGGCCGGCGTCGACTAGCGCATCAAGAGCCGGGCACCCTTCGGGGCTGGCTTCCTTGTCCGTCTCAACGTGCAGCACAAAGAAAGGCGACGGACCCTCATCGAGCATCGTCTTTACATGCCGCGTCAACCAGAGGTAACGGTCGGCGTTTCTTGCTTGTGCGTCGCTCATCTTTCCCCCCCTTACTTGCGTTCGAGAACAGCAACCACGGACGCGCGCATAGAGCGGCGGCGCTCGTCTGCGCGTGCCGGGGCCATTGCCAAGTCATATAGCTGCATCCATTGCGCGTGACGGGGCCGCCGGCACTCTGGACAGCAATAGGCTGTCTCGTCAAAGTAGCCGGTGAACCAATCCCAACCGTGTCTGCGCATGGGTGCCGGCGGGAAAGGGCTGTTGCCCTGCCTGCCGCAGAAGACGCAAAGATGCATCGCGCCCCTCCTGTTGCACTCCAAAAAGCGTTTGTCGGAACCCGAAAGGCCTTCGGGCTTTCTCTTCTTATCCGACCGGTTCGCTCACCTGGAACGACTGCGGCGGCGTGCGCCACCCGCGCGCCTCGAATTGCTCGACGGCGCTTACTTCCGCATCAATGGCAGAGAGTGTCATTTCCACTACCTCTTTTTGTTAGGGGCCGGGCTGGATCGTTGTCCGCCTCTGGTCTATGTGTTGCCGGGTGTTACGAAGCGAGGGCGACCTCGCCGTTAAGCCAGTGTTGGAGCCAGCGCTTAAGCGCCGACACGCTGCCGTTGAGCCGGATGAACGGGACATGCAGCTTCTTTGCTGCATCGTCTACGTCGTGCCCGGTAAAGTTGGTCATGCCGATGACTACGTCGCAGCCTTGCGCGCGAGCGGCCACGCCGGCGCCACCGTGCGCACCACTGCCGCCGGTCTGCTGCGACTTGATAAACGTAAATTCCAGCGCGTTGCCGAACGCCCGGCGCACGTCGTCGGCCTGCTGATTCATCAGCCCGACCACGCAGACGCGGGGCTTATGGTCGCGCGGCGCTACTGACACCGTGCCGACGCCGTCGACTTCCGCGTTCGGCTTCAAGACCGCGACGTTAGACGGCAGCGTGCCGGGCAGCGATTGGACTACAGACGCGATGCGCGCCGCAACGGCTGCCTCTAGCGACTCGCTGATGCTCTCCATCAAAGCCCCGGCAATCTTCTGGCCGAGCCGCTTGAGCAAGTCGTCAAACGATGCGTTCTCGAACTTGGCCGCGATGCCGGCATCAATCGCCGCTTGGCGCTCGCGCTCTTCCGTGGCGACGCGCTCGGCTTCGGCAGCTTCGCGTTCGGCGCGCTCGCGCTCTTCGCGCTCAGCCTGCGCGCGTGCGTCCTGTTCTTGCTTGTCGAGCTGCTTCCACATCGGCAACAGCCACTCCGACACCAGCGACATTGTCGAAATGTCGCGCTGGCGCTCGTCGTCAAGCTCGATGTTCGCGGCGCGCACCGCATCTAAAGCAGGTATATCAGTACGTGACATGATTTCGCGGCTCCGTCTGGCGATGCGCTCGCGCTCTTCCTGCGTCCACCGAACTACGGGCTTTTGTGCCGTAGCTTCCATTTCCGCCTGTTGCTGAACTGGCAATGATTCGCTGGATTCTTGCCCCGACCGGAACTCCGCACCAGTTTCGGGCACGCTTTCGAAATCTGCTGTAGACTCCCGCTCCGCCGGCATCGGCTCGACCAGCTCCGCGACCGCTTCTGCTTCGGTCGCAGCGGCTTGAACTGCTGCCGGCGTTTGTTCTGTCTCTTGGATTGCGTTAGCGAGCTTCGACCTCTTCACCGTCACTGCTACGGGCCTGCCATTCGAATGCGGGCCATCGTGAGCCTGCCCGGCGAACTCTTGCCACAGCGGCATTAACCATGACGCTGTCGACTTCCAGTTCTTAAAACTCGGGCGTTGCCTTTCTTCGGGCAATAGCATTTGCGCATTTTGTAACGCAAGGGCATCGCTCAAACTCGAATCAATTTCCTTTAGCCTTAGCGACTCGCGCGCGACGATTTTTTTCTCATCGTCCGTCCAGAGGATGCGAGCTGAATTCGTTGCAGCATCAGGCTTAGCAGCCATAGTGGGCCTCCCTTTGACAGTGCGTGGCTTCATTCTTAAATATGTCATCGCAGTGACAATCCCGGTTAAAAAGTGGTCTTACTTTCCACTACTTTCCACTCGTTTCCACTAGTTTCCACTGGTTATGTTTTGAATTACCAGTAAGCACTTAATATACGGCACAGGTAACTTTTACAGTCTTGCCGACACCATTTGTTACAGCGGTTCAAGCGGCTTGATATCTGCTTTTGGCCACTACTCGAACGGCTGCCGCACGTCATGCATGCCGGCCTTCGCGAGCGCGACGAGCGCCTCAACGTCGAAGTGAGGGCCGTACACCCGAACGCCCCTGTAAAGAAACGCCTCGCGCGCGCGGTGCTCATAGCTGGTGAGGCAGCATTTGAAGACCGTTTGCACGAACTCGCTTTTGGTCATGTGCTGGGATAGCTGCCATTTGCGGGTGTACTGCGCCTCAAGCTCGCCAGTCGTAATGTCTGGCGCCACATACATTGCTTGCAGGTACAGCGCGCCGCCGCTGTTCTCAAAGATGCCGAACGTATAGTCATCAAACGCAATGAGCTTGAGGACTTCGGCCATTTCTGCGCCAGTCATGCTGCCTCCTTTGTTTGCTTGCCGACCTGCCCGCCTTCCAGCCAGTACGCGCGCAGGAAGCCGGGTTCGTCTTGCGGCTTCGCCTTGAGCGTGCCGAAGACCAGCACCGAATCGAAGATGCGTTCGTTAGCCAGCAGGCTTAGCCAGTTGAAGAGCTGCGCCCGACCGTCAATGTCGAGCACGTCGAAGCGGTCGAACAGCGCGAACCGCGCGCCCGAGAAATGGGCGATGGCCAGGTTAAGCACTGCGTCGCAGCGCCATTGCTCCGACTCGCTCAGCAGCGCATATGGCAGGCCTTCGGCTTCGATTGCCATGTCGTCATTGAGCGTGACGCGGGGCCAGTCTGCGAGCTGCGCATAGTCCAGCAGCAGACGGTTAAAGGGGCGGATCGCCGTCGCCAGCAGCTCAGCCGGCAAGCCGTCCGGGGCGAGGTGCTTCGCGATTTCAGTCCAGTCGATGATTTCGTCATGCGCGGCGGCTGCTGCCTCGGTGGCTTTCTTGCAGACCTCGGCGCTATGCTTGCGATCTTCGTGCGCGGCCAGCTCCATATTGAGCGCTGTAACTTCGTCGGCGTACTGCGCCACGAGCCTACGCGCCAGCGGCAGGTGCTCGGCTGCGTCGCCGGCTTCTGCCGCCGGGATGAGCGCATCGTCTTTCAGGCTGACGCCGCCCCCGCAGTGCGGGCAGGTCAGTGACAGGCCTTGTTGCCGCGCCTGTTCTTCAAGCGCGCCGAGTTCCTTTAGCGCGTGGTCGTGCGCTTCCTGTGCGCGCGTGACATGCTCAAGCGCGGCATTGTGGGCGTCGCGGTCGTACGGCTCAGCTTGCACAGCGGACCACTCGCCGCCCTTCCTGTGGCCGTAAACCTCGCCGGTGATCGAGCGCCACACCCCGCGCGCTTCCGTCGCGCGGTCCTTCGCGAACTTGCACGCCGCCGGGAAACCAGCATGCAGGACAGTGACGGCCAGCTCGGCAAGCATCTTGTCGCAGCCGCGCCGGTGCAGCCGTTCGGCGATTTCCTTCGGCGCGAGGCTGACGCGCATCAGGTCGAAAAGAAACGTCCGTCGCTCGTCCTGCGGCATCTGTGCGAACGCGCGCGGGTTCGTTAGGCAGTGCACTACGGGTGCCGGCGGCAGCGCTGGCCCGCGCACTTCATGCCTGAGCGGCGGGAGCGCCGCAGCCGCGATGCCTTCGGCGCCTTCGGCGCCTTCGCTGGTGTACTCGACTGCGGCAGCCGCCACCTTGGCGCCAGTCGACACGATGGCCTGATGCTCGCCCTTCACGCTCACGCGGGACGGAATGCCGGTCAGCGCGAAGCGCACGCCCTCGGCAATCGAAGTCTTGCCGGCACCGTTTGCGCCGCAGAACAGCGTAACTGGCTCATCGGTCGACGCGAACACGGCGCGGGCGCCGCAATAGTTTTCGACGGTCACGTTATCAATGCGCATGGCTATTCCCCTTCTTGGCTGGCTTCGCCCTGGTCGTCATCGGTTTTGTCCTTCTTCGACCGGCGGCGCGCTTGCTCGATGATTGAGCCGGCATCGGCGTCGGGGCCTACGTTCGGGAGCTGCATCTGGCGCGGGTCGACCAATACATCGTCAACCCCGCCCATGTGTTCGCCTGCGTTCGCGACCACGATCAGGCAGGCTTTGCCGCGCGCCTCGCACAGATCAGCTAGCGAAGGGTCGCGCATCGGCAGCGAAAACACCGCTTCGACCTTGTCGGCGAGACTGACTTTCTTAAGGTCACCGACGACCGTCACGCGCCCGGCGGACGCGATGAGCTTTACCGCTTCGCGCACGTTGCGCGTGACCCGCTCGCGGCAACGGTCGATGATTGCCTGCTGTTCGTCTTCGGAGAGCTTCGGCCAGATATCTGGCAACAGCCGCAGCTCTTGCAGAATGCCTTTGAGCAAGTCGCCCGCTACGGTCTCGCTTGTCATCTCGACTACTTCGTCATCAGCGCTCATAACTGGTCCCCTTTGGTTAGGCAAAAAGCTGCCGCTAGCGCGCAGTTGCTGCGCGCGAATAACTGTTAGATCAATCGGAACGGGTGGCCGGCGTTCCTATGGCCCCTCCCAAGACGGCGGCGAAACAGGCCGCGCAGCGTTAGGGCGCCGGCCAGTGAGCTATTCCATAGCGCGGCGCCGCTCGACCTTCTCGGGTTGCTCTGCGCGCGTCTTCGAGAGCTGCGACAGATCCATCTCGGGCTGTTGCTCCGTGAGCTGTGGCGGGGCGTCGCGTTCGTCGGGCTGGTCGCGCTCGTCTTCCGGGATGACGGTAAATTCGCCGTCGATGACGCCGAACTCGATTTGGTTCTCGGCGCGGCTGGCGCGGTCGTCCAAGTCGAACGCAGATTGCAATTCGATGCTGACCGGCAAGTATTTGAAAATGCGGCGCAATACCGTCTTGCGACCCATCTCGACGTAGTGCTTAGCCCAGACCGTACCGGCTTTGTCCTTCGCGAACGCGTAGTTTTGCGATGCGTCGCGGATCGCGTCGACCTGATCTTTGCTCATGACTTCGAACGCGTGCCCGCCGTCCTTGAGCTTCGCGACCGCGTAGAACGCAATCACCTTGCCCCGGTCGCCTGTCAGCGGCGGGCGGTGTTCGAGCTTTTCATACAGGCCATACTCATAGACGAAGTGGTCGCGCTCGCAGACTTCGTGCGCCGCAATCGAGATGACTTGACCCGACCGCCGTGCCAGGTCAATCAACCCCTTATAGCCCAAGATGATTTGCACCTCGACCGTGTTGCGGCGGCGGTTCTCGAACGGAATCAGGTACGCATGCCCGAGCGGTGTATTCGGCTCAAGGCCGAGCTGTGCGCACTGCACTAGCGCGCTCAGCAGCGATTCCACTTTGCATTCCAACAGCTTCGGCGTGGCGCGCAGCGCGCCTAATGCAATGCCGATGAGCCGGTCGGGGCTGATGTGCTTCGGCAAAACGTCCATGATGGCTTTGCGCTGGCTCTCAAAGAACTTGCGCACGTTGCCGAAGCCCGCGTCGCGGGCAACCATCTTGCTCGTCTTGCGCAGCTCGGCGGCGTCGGGCGCCTGCTGTTGCTGCTTACTGCCCTTCAACTCTGAGATTGTGGTCATGGTGTCTACTCGTGAAAGTGGCAATGGTCCCAGCGAGCGCAATACTTCCTGCTGCACAGATTCGATTGCGGATTCGGCGGGAACAGACCGCTGCGGAACATGTCCGCCGCGTACTCGATGAGGCCGGGCGTGCCGTCTCCGCCGACCATCACGCGACGCGCGTCGAAGACGGGCGACACTGCGATAGCGGGCTTAGTCGTCGTGCTCAGTCCGACGACTTGCGCGCCAGTCGTGCGCACGCCCTTTGTGTGGTCGTACAGCAGTTGATAGGCGCCGAGCTGCGCGCTGCGCCCCTTCGTTTTGACGTAGCCCTGCGAGATGACAGCGCGGCCTGATTTCAGATCGGGGATAACGAGGCCGGCGGCGGTCTTCGACACGCGGGCGCGGTCCATCCTGCCGGTGAGCGTCACGACGATGCCACCGCCGCAATCAATGTCCATCGGATCAAGCGCCGTCTCAACGTCGGTGTAATGCATGCGCGGCGCGACCTGCGCGCAGTACATCGCATGCAGCGACAAGCCGATGCGCTCGGCATCGCGCACGCTCAAGTCATCGGCGGTGTAGTCGACATCGAACTCGGGATGGTTGAGCGTGTCGACCAACACTGCGGCGGACTCGGACGGCTTGATGCTTTCCCCCTGGACGAGCGCCGAGTCATTGACGGCGGTACTGGCGTGCAACGCGGTACCCAGCAGCGCGCGAACGCCGGCGGCTTTGCCCTTACCGAGTATGTGCGTCCATTCCCATGCATAAGCGCAGTCGAAGAGCGCCCCCCACGACGACGCGCGAACTTTGAAGATGGTCGGCGCGGTCATGCTGTCACCTCGTCGGGAACGTCGTCATGGATCGGCAAGCCAGTGATCGGCCTGAGCCACGCGTCGGGGCAATTGGCGTCCGTGTCCACGATGACGGAGCCACGGAACAAGCCGGGGAAGAGCTTCGGCGTTTGAAAGCGGACCATCCACACGAAGCCATAGGGGCTGTCAGGCAATGATGGGTGCATGACTTCGACAATCTGCCCGATGAGTTCCGGCACGGCGTCGGCGCGGATGACGATAGCGAGGTCGTTCGGTTTGCAGTTCATACGAGCCTCACGTACGCGTACGAGCGTTGCAGGCGCTGCGGCAGCGTGGCGATCGGCACGCGCGGCGCTGCGGCCTTCGCTTGTTCGAACCACCGGCGGCGCTGTGCGCGTGACAGGCCGCGCAAGAATGCGCGATGACGCAATAGCTTGAGCACGGTTTCCGCCTCCTGTTTATCGCAATCGACTTGTCGCTTTCGTTAGCGACGCCTATAAAAAAATCCGTGCGATGACTATAGGAGATGATTCGGAAAAAAAAAATCAGCCGGCAGTCGTCGTAAATCGTCGTTATTCGCTTTTCTGTAGGACAGAGACTGACAAGGGAGGCAAAGGATGGACGCTAAGCGCATCATCAAATTGGCAGGCGGCAGCAAGGAATTCCAGAGGCTTACGGGTCTCTCTTTTCCGCAAATTTCACACTACCGTACACGCGATTACATTCCTTCACACCAGATTCGGCTTTTAATCGCTTTAATGCCTGAATTGGATTGGCCCGAATTACTCGGCGAAAATACACTCGTTTACACTGGTTTACTCAATGACAGGCGCATCAAGAGCGTGCGCACTGCACGCCTGCGTACGCGTAAACCACTAGAAAAAATTCGTTCGACCGAAGGCGCCTGACGCGTCAATGCGCGTCGGTCGCGCCACTTTGCTTTGCATGAGTGGCGCAAGGGCAACCCTCCCAGCCCTACCACCGCCGCGACCTCCCCGACCAGCGTGACGAGACAGCACGCGAAAGCTATGGAGTGCAGGCAATGCCACGCGCCCGCAACATCAAGCACGGCCTATTCAGGAATGAGATTCTTGGCTTGGCCGATCCGCTCTATACGCTGTTATTCGAAGGGTTGTGGCTCTTGGCTGACCGCGAAGGCCGGCTTGAGGACCGCCCGCTACGGATAAAGGCTGATGTGTTCCCTTACCGCGACGCCGTCAATCTTGATGACATGCTGAATTGGCTTTATCAGCGCGGTTTTATCACCCGTTACACAGTCGAAAACAAGCGTTACATCGCCATCGTCAAATTCCGCAAGCATCAGAACCCGCACAAGAACGAGCCGGCTAGCACCTTGCCCGGCCCCGATTCTGTCGGCGCGACTACCGATGAAATCCGTACGACTTCCGACGAACTCGGTACGGCTTCGGATGATTCCCGTAGCGCTCCGGCTGATTCTTTGATTCCTGATTCCTTGTCTTCTGATTCCTTGATTCCTGATTCCTTGACGGAACCTGACGGTTCCTTTCCGACCAAGCCCGCCAAAAAAACGGCGAGCTTGGCCGGCGGCAAAGCTGCCGGGCGGAGCAAGAAAGCGACTGGCGCAAGCTCAGCCACATGGGAGGCTTATGCGGCGGCGTACTTCGATCGCTACGGCGTCGAGCCAGTGCGCAATGCGACCGTGAACGGCCAGCTCGCGCACCTCGTCGGGCGCATCGGCGGCGAGGAAGCGCCGCACGTCGCGCGCTACTACGTCGGCCATAACGCCACGCTCTACGTCCGCGCCGGCCATCCCACAGGCTTACTCGTCCGCGATGCCGAAAAGCTGCGCATGGAGTGGGCCACGCATCGCCAGGTGCCAGACACCCCACCGCCGAAGTTCGATCCGACCGAGTACGTCAACCGCAATCGGAGGCCAGCATGAACGCCCCCGCGAGTACTGCGCCGCTGAGTGCGTGGCTGTCGGTGCATCCCGCGCTTGGCATCTCGTTGATGGACCACCTGTACAACCGGCTCGACGGCGCCTATCCGGGGCGCTGGCGCCAGCAGTTCCCGAACGAGCAAGCGATTGCGAACTGGCGCGAGTCGTGGGCCGAGACGTTCGATGCTGAAGGTTTGACGCCTGCCGAGGTCAAAGCCGGGCTGGCGGAATGCCGCACGCGCTACGACTGGCCGCCGTCGCTCGCGGAGTTCGTGAAAGCATGCCGCCCTGCGATCAACGTCGACGCCGCGCTTTGCGAAGCGGTCGAGCAGCTCCGCCAGCGCAACGAAGGCCGCGACCAGTGGACGAACCCCGCGTTCTACTGGGCAGCGCTGCGCGTCGGCACGTTCGACATGCTCAACCTGCCGCATGTGCAGCTGGTCAAGCGCTTTGCCGCGGCGCTGGCGGACGTGATGCGCGACGAGGTCAAGCCGGTGCCGCCGCGCGCCGAAGCATTGCCGGCGCCGGGCAAGGCGACTGCATCGCCCGAGCGGGTGGCCGCGCACCTGGAACAGCTCCGCGCGCTGCGCACTGTGCCCGCCGGTCGGCAGTGGGCCGTTCGCCTGCTTGAACGGTACGAGCGCGGCGAAAAAATCTCGCCGGCGTGCGTCGACATGGCGCGCCGTGCACTGCGTTCGGAGGTCGACCCATGCGCGTGACGCTGACCATCCCCGGCGTGCCAATCGCCAAAGGCCGCCCGCGCTTCCGCAATCGGCGCACGGCGACCGGCGTCGAGTTCGTGCAGACGTACTCGCCCGAGAAGACCCGCAGCTATGACGCCGTCGTGCGCACGCTCGCCGAACAAGCGATGGCCGGGCGCCCGCCGCTCACTGGCGCGCTGCAGGTGAACTTTGTGGCGTTCTTGCCTGTTCCGCGCTCTTGGTCCCAAAAACGCGCTAGGAGCGCTTTGGCGGGGCTGGTGCTACCTACCTATAGGCCTGATCTTGATAACATGATTAAGAATGTTCTAGACGGCTCAAACGGCATTCTTTTTGCCGACGATGCTCTCATCACTGACGTGGTCATGAGCAAGCGCTATTCGGACCGGCCTCGCGCCGTGCTCGAAGTCATCGAGCTTGATCCCACATCGGAGGTGCAGTCATGACGGCGATTTTCATGTCGGTTCCGCAGGCCGTGCATTTTGCCTACTTAATGCGCGCATACCCGCCTTGCCCCGAAAGCATCATGGCGAAAATCATGCGGCAGAACGTCAAAGAGTCCGAAGTCTGGCACGGTAACAGGCCAAAAACAGTATCGTTCGACGGCTTGCACGCGCTCGAAGTGCACCAGCAGTGCACCAACATTCGCGACATGGTTTGCCGTCTGCTGCCGATGGCAGAGTCATCCTGCTTGCGTGCGCGGCACGGCCTGACCGAGTACCACGATTACGCCACCGGCGAGCGTCGCTATTACTTCGACCGCGACCGCACAGAGGCAATCAAGGCGCTGGCGGACTGGCTCAGTCCAGGTCACGACGACATACCGCCGCCGATGATGGACTTGCTCGTCGCGCGCCACTTCTGCGACAAGCACCAGACGCCCATCACGATCCGCGACGTGGCGGAGCTGTTCGGCAAGTCACGCAGCACGACGCACCGCCGCGCTGACGAAATAGCCGACCGGCTCAATAAACTGGAAATGCGGGCGCTCGACTTGCTCACGCCGGCCTTTACAGCAATCTGCGAACACGGTCATGCAATAGCCTCGCACTAGCGCTATCGGTTTAAAGCGATGTGTACCGATGTGCGATAGCTAATGAAACACGGTCTACAAACATCGGCACGCATCGCATAGCACTGTGCCTACGTGTATGTGCCCCTTGCGGTTGTGGGACAAGGCCACTACATTGCAGCCATCGTGGAATCAGTCCCCCCTCCCCCGAATAACGCGTCGAAAGGCGCGTTTTTTTTCGTCCGTGCAATGGAGGTGTCGCCATGCTTGCCCTGATTCTGATGGTCGCTGCCTTCGTGCTGTTCGTGCTCGCTGCCGTTGGCGTGCCGTCGTCGCCGCGCTTCAATCTGATGGCTGGCGGTCTTGCCTGCGTTGCTGCGTACTTCCTCGTTACGCTGATCGTGCGCTAGTCGCGCTGCATGCCTGCGAAGCCGAACCGCCCATGTCGGCATCCCGGCTGCGGCGCGCTCGTCAATAACAAGGACGGTCTCTGCCCGGTCCACCTGGCACAGATGCGACAGCGCGTGAATGCGCAGCGCGGCAAGACTGCCGAACGCGGATACAGCGGCGCATGGCGCAAGGCTCGCGCTGCTTATCTGCGTGCGCACCCTCTATGCGAGTGCGCCGAGTGCAAAGCGCTGGGCCGGGTTCTGCCGTCGACTGTGGTCGACCACATCAAGCCACACCGGGGCGATATGTCCCTGTTCTGGGACCGCACGAACTGGCAGGCAATGAGCAAGCCCTGTCACGACAGGAAGACAGCGCGCTTCGACGGCGGCTTCGGTCGACCCCGCCGCCAGTACGCGCCATGAGTGCAGCAAGCGGCGCGCGATAGGGGGAGGGGGCGGGCGATCTCTGCATGTTGCAGGGCGGTGATCGCGCGTGAGCTGCAATTTTTACGGTCGCGTTATTGATATCGGGGGAGCCGGATTCGCCACTTCCGGCGGCTTTCGCACCTTTTGCACCTTGGAGCTTGAGACCATGAGCTATTCATTCAACGTTAGGGCCGCGAACAAGGCCGACGCAATTGCCGCAGTCGAAGTCGAGTTCGACAAGGTCGTCGCGGGCCAACCGGTACACGCGCGCGACCGCGCCGCAGTGCTTGCCAATGCGTACGCCGTCATTGACCTACTCGGCGACGACGACACGAAGGACATTTCGGTTACCTGCGGCGGGTACGTGAGCTGGCAGACTGCCGAACCGCCAGAATCGGTGCCGCTGTCGAGCGCCTCGATTACCGCCAGCGCCGGCACCATCAGCCGCGACGCGAACTAAGGCGCGACGATGAGCAAGCGGGATGCACTCACGGTCGAGTACCGGCCAATCGAAGCGCTGATTCCCTACGCCCGCAACGCGCGCACGCATAGCGAGGCGCAGATAGCGCAGATTGCCGGCAGCCTGCGCGAGTTCGGCTGGACTAACCCGGTGCTGGTCGACGGCGACGGCACCATCATTGCCGGCCATGGGCGCGTGCTCGCAGCTCGTCAGCTCGGCGAAGCCCGCATTCCTGTTATCTCGCTCGCGCATCTCTCCGAAGCGCAGCGCCGCGCCTACGTGCTCGCAGACAACAAGCTCGCCGAGCAAGCAGGCTGGGATAAAGACCTGCTTAGCCTTGAGCTGGCAGACCTTAGTACGCAGGGCTTCGACTTGACCGTCATCGGCTTCAAGCCGGAAGAGATAGAGGAAGCGCTCGTCGGTCGCGACTTCGGGCCGGGCAGCGAAGACGAACAGGGCAAGCTAGATGCCAAAAAGCAATGCACCTGCCCCAATTGCGGCCACGAATTCACCCCTTGAGCTGCGCCTCGACTGGTGCACCCATGAGGCGGCGAAGTATGCCGTAGAAACGTGGCATTACAGCCACCGCATGCCGATGCCGCCGCTCGTCAAGGTTGGCGTCTGGGAGCGCGGCAAGTTTATCGGCTGCGTGCTGTTCGCGCGGGGCGCCTCGCCGCACCTCGGCAGGCCGTACGGGCTGACGCCGTTTGAAGTGTGCGAGCTGGTGCGAATCGCGCTCACGAAGCATGAGACGCCGGTAAGCCGCATCGTCGCCATTGCGATCAAGTTTCTACGAAAGAACAGCCCGAATCTGCGGCTTATCGTGTCGTTCGCCGATACGCGGCAGGGGCACCACGGCGGCATCTATCAGGCCGGCAACTGGATATACGCGGGGCGCTCGGCAGTTTGCCGCGAGTTCTACCACGAAGGCAGGTGGAAACATAACCGCGAGGTGAGCGGCGGCGCGTTCGGCGGCTCGCGCCGGGTCGCGGACCCTTCGAAGCTGCCGCAGCGCAAGTCCGAAGGGAAATACCGCTATCTGCTGCCGCTCGACAAAGAGATGCGGCTCCGCCTGGAACACTTAGCGCTGCCGTACCCGAAGCGCAGCGAACCGATTACGCGTGACAAGCAAGCGATGGCCGGGTCCACCGGTACAGCGGAGGGGTAGCGCCTACCGTCACGCTCCATCACAGAGGCAATCATGAGAGGACGCAAACCGACACCGACCGCGCTCAAGCTCGTTCGGGGAAATCCCGGCAGGCGCCCATTGCCAGAGACTGAACCGCAGCCGGACGCCGGCGCGGCCATGCCAGAGTGGCTGTCGCCCGAAGCGGCGAAGCACTGGCCCATGATCGCGCGGCAGCTCGATGACGCGGGCGTGCTGACTGAGATGGACGCGCAAGCGCTCGCGCTGTACTGCGAGGCGTTCGCGCGCTGGAAAGACGCAAACGAGCAGGTCGTCAAGTACGGCGCCGTGGTGAAGGCGCCTAGCGGCTACCCGGTGCAATCGCCGTTTCTAGCTATCGCCAACAAGGCGTTCGAGCAAATGACGAAGTTACTCGTTGAATTCGGGATGACGCCGTCGAGTCGGTCGCGCGTGACCGGGGCGGCAAAGAAACCGGATAAGAACCCGTTTTCTGACCTCGTCAAAAACAACCGCTGAGGCCAGAAATGATGCCGCTGCTGGCTTTGTTCATGTGGGGATGGGTGATGCTGATGGCAGCAATCTGCGCGCCCCGTAGGCGGGAAAAAAAGATTCATCGCCGATCTTCGGAGTTGACTGAGGGCAGGCGCAATTAGTAGCGACCAGAATGGGCGCCACGGGATTGCCCCATTACCGCTCTTTGTCGAGCATGAAATCCAATACCAGCCGCGGATACTCATTTTCAATCGCATCAATGGCGGCTGCGATTGTCGGCAATGCGGCATCGCCAATCTGACTCCTTACGAGCGCTGTCCACTTTGTTGGGAAATACCGCACGAGCATGCCTAGCACGTAGGAGAGCAGGAACAGGGTGGCTACGCTGGAGAGGTTTGAACCTTTCGGATATCGGCGAGTTAGCCAGACATCGCCAATGTTCCAATGACTGGCAAAGTCGGTCATTCCAGGCATCACTTTCTGGTCGTTCGGGCCACGGTACGCAAAGAAGTCGGGACTTTCGCTATGAAACGAGTACCCGCTGTTCTGAAACATTGCATCAGAGAAATCTCGCGTGATGTGCGGCAGATAAGCGAACCGAAGGACCTTAAACATAACCTCGTTAGATTCGTTCAAGACCTGCATTTGAAAATTGCAGCACGCGGAGGTGGCCTGCCATCGGCGATAGTGGTCTTGCAATGCAGGCAGCCGAGCTAAGATTTCTCCCAACGTGTACTGTGACTGCGGCGTTATCGGCGGGTTGTGGTGATGGTAGTTCACTCCAGAGTTATTGTGTCTCAGAAGAGAGCGATGGCCCGTGGCCTGAACGAGATCGAGAAAAGAGCCGGTCTGATTTACCTCCACAGCGAGCACTGAAAAATCAGGGTTATCCTTGCTCAGCTCGTCGTTCCAACTCTTGACTGAAAGTCCATGGGCTGGTGCCAAGGCAGCTTCTCGTAGCCCCCGTGTCAATGCCAACGTCATACCCCGCGAAATACTGACAATCCCGTAGTACAACAGCAGTGGCTTCACCGTCTGTTCAGCTTCGCGAGCGGCAGCGAAGTACGAACGCGAGTGCGAAAAAGCCGCAGCTATTTCTCGGGCGTGTGCGGTGCTAGGCGTGCGTCCGTGTCGCTCGAAATAATCATTTTTGACCAGCTCGAATGACTCGTAATTTTTTAGCGTTTCCCAGCGCTTTGCTTGGCTCATAGAGGACGCTCCACAATTCCGACGCCACACAAGGTGTCCAAAAACGCCGTTCTTCTGTCCATAGTTCGGTGGGTTGTTTGTTCGCTGAAGAGCCGTCGAGTATGACACACGGCGTGCCCCAACGCATCCCATGCTTCATGCGTCGCCGCGTCTACTGGATCCCAATGTTGGCGCATCCTGCAGGCAACACAAACAACTAGTACCCCACTCACCGGCCAGGTCTAGAACGATCTTTCATGGCCGTATATTCAACTGCAAATGCCTACTCGTTGCCCCCATGTAGATAAGGCGCACAAGTACGCGCGCGACGTGGTCGCGGGAAAGATTCCCGCCGGCAAATACGTGCGGCTCGCGTGCGCCCGTCACCTGGGCGACTTGGAAAAGGCGTGCAGCTCGTCGCGCTATCCGTACATGTTCGACGCGGCGGCCGGCGAGCGTATCTGCGCGTTCGCTGAGCAATTGCCGCACACCAAAGGCAAGTGGGCCGCTCAGCGTCAGAAAATCGCGTTGCAGGGCTGGCAATGCTTCGTGCTCGCGGTGCCCTTCGGCTGGGTGCGCAAGAAAGACGGGATGCGGCGCTTCCGCGAGATTTACGACGAGATACCACGTAAGAACGGGAAGTCAGTCATCGGCGCTGTGATTGGGTTGTACATGCTGACATGCGACAACGAGTTCGGCGCGGAGGTGTATAGCGGCGCGACGACCGAGAAACAGGCATGGGAAGTTTTCAAGCCGGCGCGGCTCATGATCGAGCGCACGCCAGAGCTGAGGGAAGCTGCGCAGCTCGACCTGTGGGCCAAAGCCATCGTTTGCGACGCTGACGGCTCGAAGTTCGAACCGCTGATTGGCAAGCCGGGTGATGGTGCATCGCCGTCGTGCGCGATTATTGACGAGTTCCACGAGCACGACACGCCCGACCTTATCGACACGATGCAGACCGGCATGGGCGCGCGCGAACAGCCGCTAACGGTCATCATCACGACGAGCGGCTACAACATCGGCGGCCCCTGCTACGACAAGCACTTAGAGCTTAAGCGCGTGCTCGACGGCGTCATTGAGAACGACGAGCTTTTCGGCATCATCTTTTCGATTGACGAGGGCGACGACTGGGCCGACCCGAAGGTCTTGCGCAAGGCGAATCCGAATTTCGGCGTCTCTGTGTTCGAAGACTTTTTGCTCATGCAGCAGCGGCGCGCAGTCATGAACCCGATTGGGGCGAACCGCTTCAAGACGAAGCACCTCAACGTCTGGTGCTCAGCGCGCGCAGCGTGGATGAATATGCAGCAATGGCAGCTATGCGCCGACCCGCTGCTAACGATTGACGAGTTTGCCGGCGATGACTGCTGGTTCATTCTCGACCTCGCAAGCAAGAACGATATTTGCGCATTCGTGCAACTCTTCCGCCGCAAGCTCAACGGCCTAGATCATTACTACGCATTCGGGCGCTACTACCTGCCCGAAGACACCATCGAAGAGAACAAGCTCAATCAGCACATGTACCTCAAGTGGGTTGCACAGGGGTACTTAACGGCTACTGATGGCGCCGAAATCGACTTCGACATGATCCGCGAAGACGTGCGGGACATGTCGAAGCGGTTCGCGGTGAAAGAGGTCATCTATGACCCTTGGCGCGCGACGCAGCTCGCGCACCAGCTAGCGAAAGACGGTGCGACCGTTGTCGAGTATCGGCAGACGGTGCAGAACATGTCGCCTGGCATGAAGGAAATCGGCGCCGCTGTGAAGGCCGGTCGCTTTCATCACGACGGTAACCCGGTCCTCAATTGGATGATGGCTAACGTCGTCGCCAAAGAGGATGCGAAGGAAAACATCTATCCGCGCAAGGAAAAGCCCGAAAACAAGATCGACGGCCCGGTGGCTCTCATCATGGGCGCCGGTCGCGCCATCGTCGGTACCGAGCTTTACCCGGTCATGCCGGACAACTACTCGATGAGCTTTCTATGACTGCCATTACCTATAACCTCGCGCTGGCTATCGGCCTCGCGCTGGTCGGTGCAGGCGTCGCGCTCGTCAGTGTGCCCGCCGCACTGACAACAGTCGGGGCGCTCGTCATTGCCTTGACCATCTTCGGCGCTGCAATGGCGCGTAGGAAATAGCTAAATGTTCCTCTCCATTCGTGCCGAGGCCAGCGAAAACGGGGACCGCTCGCCGTGGGGCAATTTCTGGTTTGAGCCGGTTCCCTCACGCGTTGGCGGCCCCATTACCAGCGAGTCGGCGCTACAGCTCACGGCTGTTTATGCATGCGTGCGCGTGCTCGCTGAGGGCGTTTCGACTCTGCCTTTCATGCTGTACCGCGAGGGTGACGACGGCGCGAAGGAACGCATGCGCGAGCACTGGCTTTATCGGCTGTTCGCGCGCCGGCCCAACTCGTTTCAGAACCCAATGGAGTTCCGCGAAATGATGCAGGGGCATCTAGCCTTGCGGGGCAATGCCTATGCGCACATCGTCAGCGACCGTCGCGGCGACGTTACGGACCTCATTCCGATGCACCCCGACCGCACGACCATTGAAATGCTGTCGGACACGAATTGGCGGTTTCGGTATCGCCAGCTCGACGGCACCGAACTTGTATTGACGCGCGGCGAAGTCTTCCATGTGCGCGGCCTGAGCGGCGACGGTGTCTGCGGTTACAGCCCGATTCAGTGCGCGCGCAAAGCACTGTCTGCCGGCATCGCGGCGCAAGACTACGGGATGCGGTTTTTCCTGAACGACGCGCGCCCGCCGGGCTGGATCGAGTACCCCGGCCAGTTCAAAGACGACGAACAGCGGCGCCTGTTCCGCGAACGCTATCAGGATCAGCAAAGCGGGTTGAACCGGCACAAGGTCGCGATCTTTGATCTAGGTATGAAGTTTCATGAGGTCAAAGTCAGCAACGATGACGCGCAGTTCATAGAGACGCGGAAGTTCTCTATCAGCGAGATTGCGCGGCTGTTCCGCGTGCCGCCGCACATGATCGGCGACCTAGAGCGCGCGACGTTCTCGAACATCGAGCAACAGGCGTTGGAGTACGTCACGAACACCCTGCGGCCTTGGCTGGTGCGCTGGGAGGAAGCGATTCGCTACACCTTTCTTGAAGAGGACACCGACCTTAATGTCGAGTTTCCCGTAACGGCGCTGCTTCGCGGCGACGCGCAAGCGCGTTCGACTTACTACCACAACGGGATTCTTGATGGGTGGATGACGCGCAATGAGGCGCGCGTGATGGAGTCGCTTAACCCGCTCGAAGGGCTGGACGAGCCGCTTCGCCCGCTAAACATGGTCGAAGAGAGCGAAGCCGAAGACTTGCCCGACCAGACAGGCCAGCAGCCGAACGAGCCGCCAGCGACCGAGCCGCCCGACCAGGTGCAGCCAGACCCCGACGCGCGGCTCGTTGCGCTGTCGACAGCGACCGCAGCGCGTGTCGCGCGTAAAGAAATGGCGATGCTGGAAACGCTCATCGGGCCGACGTTCTATGAGCGCGCACCCGATGCATATGCGAAGCATGCGAAGTTCGTCGCAGCAGCGCTTAACGTCCCTGTCGAATCTGCCGTTGCTTATTGCTGCGAACAGCTCGACTACATGAAAGACGTTAAGACGTTCTACAACGGCGAACTTGAAGCGCTCACCGAATCACGCCTTGAACGTCTAGCACTGAGGGGCAAGCTATGAAAAGCGAACTTTTGATTTCCGAGTTCCTTGCTACGCCGTGGGCGCTGATGCCCGAGCGCTTAAGCGCGGCGGCGTCGGTGCTCGCGCGCTGGCATCTCGGCCAGCCGGCGAGCGCCGAAGTGATGGAATCCGTGCGCGCTGACGCTGCCGCCGTGGCGGCGCGGCGTGAGAGCGCGAACCGCGCCGGGAATGGCGCAATCGCCGTCTTGCCGATGTACGGCATCGTGACCCAGCGCGGGAACATGGCCGACGACTTGAGCGGCCCCGGCTCGATGAGCACTGAGCGCTTTGCACAAGCGTTCCGCTCCGCGCTCGCCGATGACACGGTCGGCGGCATCCTGATTGACGTGGATAGCCCCGGCGGCAGCGTGTACGGCGTGCAAGAGCTTGCCGACGAGATTTACCGCGCCCGCTCACAAAAGCCAATCACCGCCATTGCGAACAGCCTCGCCGCGAGCGCTGCGTACTGGCTCGCATCGCCCGCCGGCGAATTCTTCATTACTCCAGGTGGCGAGGCTGGCTCGATCGGTGTCTATGCCGCGCATGAGGACTACTCGAAAGCGCTCGACGCAATGGGCGTGAAGACGACGCTTGTGTCGGCAGGCAAGTACAAGACAGAAGGCAATCCATACGCGCCGCTTGACGACGCAGCGCGCACAGCAATGCAGGAGCGTGTCGACGGCTATTACGGCGCCTTTACGCGCGCTGTAGCGCGTAATCGCGGCGTGACGGTGCAAGTCGTGCGCGAAGGCATGGGCCAAGGCCGCGTGCTGAGCGCGAACGCGGCGCGAACCGAAAACATGGTCGACGGCGTCGCCACTTTTGACGAAGTCGTCCGCCGCATGGCGAAGGCCATCGGCAGCGGCAGCAAGACGCGCGCGACGGCGCTCGCACGCCGCGAAATCGACCTGTTAGGCATGTAACGAATTGCCCCCTATGGGGCGACACCTCCCGGCCCTTTGGCCGAAACCAGCGCAGTACACAGAACCCGCCGAGTGCGGGTTTTTTCATTTCTGGAGCCAGCATCATGAATAAGAAACTCCGCGCCCTGCTGCAACGCAAGGCACAGGCTGTCGCCGAAGCTCGCAAGCTGGTTGACGCCGCAGCCGCCGACGAGCGCGACCTCAACGAAGAGGAAGCGAAGCAATACGACGAGCTGCGCGCGCAAATCGACAGCCTCAGCGCGCAGATTTCCCGCGAGGAATCGCTTATCGAAGCTGAACGCAGCGTTGCCGTCATCCCGGCGGCTGATGACGCACGCGTGACCGTCGAAGAGAACGTCGAGCAAGACCCGCGCCGTGGCTTTCAGAGCTTCGGCGAGTTCGCAAGTGTGGTCCGCGCCGCCTCGCGCGGCGGCAGCATTCCCGACCGTCGTCTGCTGATTGGCGCGGCAGCGCCCGGCACCTACGCGAACGAAGCGAGCGGCGCCGATGGCGGCTATCTCATCCCTCCCGAATTCGCCAGCAGCATCTTTACGCTGTCGCTCGAAGACGATGCCCTGCTGCCGCTGACCGACAATGTCAACGTTCGGGGCAACGGGATGACTTTCCCGAAGGACGAGTCGACGCCGTGGGGCACTGACGGCGTGCAAGCCTACTGGCAAGCCGAAGCGTCGGTCGCGACTGCGACGAAACCGAAATTCAGTGTCGACAGCATGCGGCTGCATAAGCTCATGGCACTGGTGCCGGTTACTGACGAGCTGCTGGAAGACACCAGCGCGTTGCAGTCGTACCTGCCCGGCCTGATGGCGCGCTCGATCCGCTGGAAGACGAACGAGTCGCTTCTCTTCGGCAGCGGTGCCGGTCAGCCGCAAGGCGCGTTCGCGGGTTCTGCCGCTGTGGTCGTGGCGAAGGAATCCGGTCAGGCCGCGTCGACGGTGCAGCTCGCGAACATCACGAAGATGATCGCCCGCCTTCCACCTGGTAGCTTCCCGAAATCGCTGTGGCTCATCACGCCCGACGCGCTGCCGGCGCTGTTCGGTCTGACGCTCGGCAATTACCCGATCTATCTGCCGGTGTCTGCCGGCGCTCAAGGCTCGCCGTACGGCACGCTCATGGGGCGCCCCATCACTGTGAGCCAGCACGCCGCCGCGTTCAGCTCGCAGGGCGATATCGCGCTGGTTGATATGAGCTACTACCGGACGCTCACGAAAGCAGGCGGCGTGCAGATGGCAACGTCGATGCATCTCTACTTCGACGCCGACGCAACCGCGTTCCGCGCAACGTTCCGCGTGGACGGCCAGCCGAAGATTTCGGCAGCGATTGTGCAGGCGAAGGGTAGCAATACGCTTTCGCCGTTCATCCAGCTCGGCGCCCGCTAACCCGCTTCATTTGGGAGAAACCAGCCATGTTTACCAAACCTACCGAGTATCAGGCGGTTATCGGCACGATTGACCCTGCCTCGCAGGGCGCCGGCGCCGCCACTACCGCATGGGTGTCTGCCGACGACTACCACGCCTTTCTGGCGCTTGTGGCGGTCGGCGCATTCGGTGCGAGCGCAACCGTCGACGCCAAGATTCAGCAGGCGAAGGACAGTTCGGGCACCGGCGCGAAGGACGTTAGCGGCAAGTCCATCACGCAGCTTGCAGCCGGCGGCGGTAACAACCGCCAAGCGCTCATCAACTTCCTGCCGCAAGACCTCGACGTTAATAACGGCTTCTCCTTCGTTCGCCTTTCGGTGACCGTGGGGACCGCAGCGTCGCTCACTGCTGGCGTGCTGCTGGGTGTCGGCGCGCGTCAGGGTCCGCCGAGCGCGGCGGCCAGCGTCGCGCAGATCGTTTAACGCGGAAGCGCAGCAGAGAGAGGGCCGGGGCCAAAAGCCCCGGCTTTTTTGTATGCCCGAAATCCTTGTGCAAGCGCCAAGCGGCGAGCCGATCAACCTCGCCGACGCGAAGCTGCATTTGCGCGTTACAGACGACGGCCAAGACGCGATTATCCGCAGCATGCTTGCCGGCGCTCGTCAGGCAGCAGAACAGAAGACGCGGCAGCAGCTCTTACACGCGCGCTATCAGTACATCATTGACCGCTTTCCCGTTCCAGGTGCGGCACCGGCGGCTTGTGGCGTCGTGTCTATCCCGCCGAGCGCAATCGTTCTGCCGCGCGCGCCTGTGGTCGACGTGGTCAAAGTCGAATACCTCGACATGGCCGGCGAGCTGCAAACGCTCGACGCGAGTGTCTACACAGTCCAGAACGCTATGCTGCCGGGCATCATCACGCCGCGCTTTGGCGAAATCTGGCCCGTAGCGCGCCCGGAGAGCGGCGCAGTACGCGTGACCTATAACGCGGGCTACGCGTCGCCTGTGAGCGTCGTAGCGGCGTCGTCTGGCACATTCAGGATTAGCGGCCCGGTTTCTTATCCGGTCGGCGCTGTGGTGCAGTTCTACAACTCCGGCGGCGCACTGCCTGCCGGGTTGCAAGCGCAAACGAACTACCTCATCGGCTCAGCGATGGCAAGCGTCTACACGCTGACTGACCTTGAAGGGGTGCCGGTCGTCTTCACCGACAACGGCAGCGGCTCGAACTTTATCGGCGTCGTGCCCGAAGGCCTGCGTAACTGGATTCTGATTCGGCTCGGCTCGCTGTACGAGAACCGCGAGGAAGTCGCGTTTCTGACTCGCGGCGGCATCAAAGAATTGCCGTTCATTGATGGCCTGCTGGACCCCTACCGGATTTCCCTGCCATGACAGCGCGCATACGGGCTGGCACCCTGAATCGGCTCATCACGATTCAGCAGCGCGGCACATCGCAAGACGGGTTCGGGCAACAGGTCACGACCTGGACTGACGTAAAGAAAGTCTATGCGTACGTCGAGCCTCTGGCCGGGAATGAGCGCATCGCCGCTATGTCGGTGTCGACCGAAGTGTCTCACCGCATCACCGTGCGTTACGACGCGATATTCGCCGACCCGCGTGTCGTCGCTGCGTATCGCGTGGTCTACGGCGCCCGCACTTTCAATATTCAGGCGTCAATGAACCTTGACGAAGCCAATCGCACGATTGAGCTGTTGGCGGCAGAGGGGATGAATGATGGCTGACCAGTACGTTAAAGGTCTGCGCGAGCTAAACGACGCGCTAAACGCGCTGCCGCAGAACATCGCAAAGAACATCCTTCGCGGCGCTGTGAATGCCGGCGCCGCTGTCATTCGCAAAGAGGCGGCGCTCCGCGCGCCGGTGTATCAGCCCGGCAAGTACGGCGCACCTGACGAGCGCGTCGACCCCGGTCGGCTAAAGCGTGCCATCTATCAGACGCATGCGCCCGAGCGCTCTAGCGCCATCGTGCAAACGGTGCTGGTCGGTGTTCGTCAAGGCAAAGACCAGCGCGCAAAGCGGCGCGGTAAGCGTGTCATGAACCTTGACGCCCATTACGCGAAATGGGTCGAGTTCGGGCACTGGTACGTACCGCCGCGCACGACCGGCACACGCAAGGCGCATCGCGCGAAGTACGCAGCGCCGCCGGGCCGCTTTATCCCGGCGCAGCCGTTCATGCGGCCTGCATTTGAAGCGAAGAAAAACGCGGCGATTCAGGCCATCGAGCAATACCTACGCGAGCGCATCCCGCGCGAGGCGAGCAAGCTGGGCATTACCTATGCCGTCGATACAGGAACAGCTAACCACGCTGCTTAGTGGCGTTGCGTCTGGCGGAATCTTCCCGATGACCGCCGCGCAGAACGCCGCGCCGCCGTACCTGGTCTATCAGCGCGTCGCCGAGACCGTCGAGAACACCCTCGCCGGCAATGGCACTCCGCCGATTGCTAATACCCGCTTCCAGATTGACGTGTGGGCGAACACCTATGCACAGGCTGTCGCCCTCGCTGGAAGCGTTCGCGCGCTCATGCATGCATGGGCTGTACAGAACGTGCTCAACCTCGAAAACGACGAATACGAGCCAGACGTAATGCTCTATCGCGTCGTGCTCGATTACTCAGTCTGGCACTACTAAGCATCACCCCGCCCCCCTTGGCCCGTCTCGTGCGGGCCGTTCTTTTTTTGGAGCAAAGCGAAATGCCAACCACCGCTATTTCCTCGCAAGGCTCGACGCTTCAAGTATCGAGCGGCAACGGCGCTGCCAAGAACATCACCGGCATTGCGCTTGGCAATCCGACCATCCTCACCGCCGCCGCGCACGGCTTCAATAACGGCGATGTGGTGACGCTGGCCGGCATCGGCGGCACGACCGTGCTCAACGGCTTGCAGCTCGTCGTTAAGAACAAGACGACGAACACTTTCGCCGTTGACGTTGATACGACCGGCGGCGCCGCGTACACGAGCGGCGGCACAGCCACGCCTGTTGCATGGCTGGGTATCGGCAACTTCAAGACCATCAAAGGCTTCGACGGCAAGAATGCGAAGCTCGACGCGACGAACCTGTCGAGCACTGCGAAAGAGTTCCGCATTGGCCTCTTTGACCCCGGCTCGTTCGGCTTCGATGTGGACGTGGACGCGACCGACCCCGGCCAAGTGGCGTTGCAGGAGTACAAGGCTGCCGCGACGCTCGCCAATTACAAGCTGACCTTGCCGAACGGCAAGACGGCGACGTTCTCGGGCTTCGTTGAAACGTTCCCGTGGGATGGCGGCGTCGACAAGATCGTTTCGGCGAGCGTGAATATCATCATCACCGGTCCTGTGACCTATGCGTAAGGGGCGTTCCATGCTGAGCAAAGAGCAAATCCTCACCGCAGACGATATCAAGACCGAAACCGTCGACGTTCCCGAGTGGGGCGGCTCGGTCATCATTCGGATGATGAGCGGGACAGCGCGCGACGCATACGAGGCAAGTATGGTCGGCTTCAAGAACGGGCAGCGCGTCGCAGACCTGACGAACATGCGCGCGAAGCTCGTCGCGGCGACGCTGGTCGATGAGAGCGGCGAACCACTCTTCACCAGCGAAGCGGAGATTGCAGCGCTGGCCGCAAAAAGCGCCACTGCCCTGGAACGCTTGTTTAAGGTCGCGCAGCGCATCAACGGCCTCGGCAATGACAGCGTAGAGGAAGCGCAAAAAAACTAGAGCGCCGCCCCGAGCGGCGTTTCTATTTTCGTCTCGCGCTCGCGCTCGGCATGACCGTAAGGCAATTGCTCGCCGTGATCGACAGCGCCGAACTTGCCGAGTGGATGGCGTTCGACCGCATCGACCCGTTCGGCGAGGGTCGCGCCGATTTGCGCGCCGGCATTATCGCGTCCGCTGCGGCGAATCATGGTTCTGTGGCGCTGCCAGAGCCTTACCAGCCGTCGCACTTCATGCCGTTCCTGCCGCGTGAGCCTGACAAACCGGTCTTGCTTGACGACCCGCAAAAGCAATCCGCGCTGATTCTTACTGCCGTCTTCGGGCGAAAGGTCTAGCTATGTCCCTCGGTTCTCTCATCATTGAGCTGCAGGCGAACGTCGCGCGCCTTGATACCGACATGGGCGCGGCTGAGAGCGTCGTCGCCAATCGGGTCAAGCGCATTGAGTCACAGATTGCGCAAATCTCGCGCGCGGTCGAAGCCGGCGGCGCGGCGAACGCTTCGCAATTTGCCGACCGCATGCGCAATGCCGAAGTGGCTTTCGGGCGTGTCGGCGTATCGGCAGCGCAAGCGGCAAACGCCATGCGCATGGTGCCGGCGCAGATGACGGACATAGTCACGCAGCTTGCCGGCGGTCAGAATCCGCTGTTGGTGCTTACGCAGCAAGGCGGGCAACTGAAAGACATGTTTGGCGGCATCGGGCCAGCTATCAAGGGCGTAGGCACCTACATTGCCGCGCTACTTACGCCGGTCAATCTCGCGATTGCGGCAGTCGGCGGGCTAGCGTTCGCGATGTACAAGGGTCATGCAGAGGCGGAGGCTTTCAGCAAGTCGCTATTGCTAACCGGCAACTATGCCGGGATGACTGCGGACTCTTTTAATGACATGTCGAAGCGCGTCGCCGAGTCGACGCAGTCGACTGTCGGCGCATCGCGCGAAGCAATACAGGCGCTGGTTTCGACCGGCGCCTTTACGCGGCAGCAGATGAGCGCCGCCGCCGAAGGCATCATTGCCTATGCCCGCGTCAGCGGCGAGAAGGTCGAAGACGTAGCGAAAGACTACGCAAAGATGACTGATGGTGTCGCCAAGTGGGCGGCAGAGCATAACCGCAGCATGCACTACATGACTGCGGCGACGTACGACCGCATCAAGGCACTTGAAGACGCCGGGCGCACTGAGCAGGCGCTGATGCTCAACCTTGAAGCGCTGCATAACCGATTCGCCGACGTGTCGAAAGAAAAGCTCGGCGTCATCGAGCGTATGTGGCTCGGGGTCAAGGCAGCGATTAGCGGCACCTGGGAGGCGATGAAAGCCATCGGTCGACCCGAGACTACAGGCGACCGAATCGAAGCGCTAGAGCGCCAGCGTGCGGCAGCACAGCGCCGCTTTGACACTGCCGGCACCAATGCAACTGTCTGGACGCGCGAGAACGAGCAAGAGCTAGCGAACTTGCGCGAGATGCAGCGGCTAGAGAACTCGCAAGCGTCGCGGCAGGCGTCGATTGCGCGCCAGCAGTCAGCGGCAATTAAGGCGGCCGATGATCTTGAAAAGCTGCGCGTGCAGTTCGACAAGTCATACGCGAAACAGAAGGAAATCACGAAGCTACAGCAAGACTTTTCAGCGCTCGCAGTCGCTAACCCGAACTCGCCCATGCTTAAGGGCGTCAAGGTCAGCGGCAGCGAGGAAACCGGGTTCAAGTTCTCTGGCGGCGCGTATGACAAAGCGCTCGCCGGCATCAATGACCGTTTCAAGGACACGAAAGCAGCGGGCATCGACAAGGCGAATCTGGACGCGCAGCTTCGCCCCATTGAAGACGCCATTAAGCGCGAAGACGATTTGCTCAAGCAGCGTGAGCGCATGCTGGCGAATCACTACCGCGCCGACATGATTTCATCGGCGGACTACTATCAAGGCCAGCGCAATGCGATTGAAGAGCACATCGCCAAAGTGCGCGCGAACTATGAGCAAGAGATAGCGCTCACGCAGCAGTACGCGCAGCGTGCCGGCGATGCGAAGACACGCATTGACGCCACCACCAAGGCGAAAGAGCTTGAGGACAGGATGAACCGCGCCATCGCGGAAAGCCTGTCAAAGCTCAACGAGCTGACGCCGCAACAGGCGCGCGACACCGAAGCCTATCGGATTGAAGTCGAGAAGCTGAATAGCGAACTCGCGAAGCTGCAAGGCCGTCTTGGCGAGAATGCCGCCGCCACGTTTGACCGCGCCCATGCCAGGCTATCGCAGCAGGCTTTTTTGCGCGGCGACGACAAGACTGCCGCCGACATTGATCGCGCCCGGCAGCTCACCATCGCGCAGGGCGAGCTAAACGAACAAAAGGCACTGGCGCAGCAGGTCATCGACCGCCTGAACATCGCGCAGGATGGCTACGCTGTACGCGCGCAAACAGGCGCGATGAATGAAATGGAAGCGCTCGCGCGTACGAGCGTTGCGCGCCAGAACGCTGCGCGCGAACTCGGCGCCATCGCTGACAAGATGACGGAAATCGCGATGCAGTCGGGCGACCCCAAGATGCTGCAATTCGCGCAACAGTTCGACATTCAGGTTAAGCAGCTCGAAGCCAGCGCGGACGTGCTCTCTACCAAGCTCAGCGAAGCATTCTCGGGCGGCTTCGCGACGATGCTTACCGACATGGTTAATCACACGAAGTCGCTCAAGGACGCCGTGAACGACTTCGCCGGCAGCATCACCCGCACGCTGACGCAGCTTGCCGCGAACGCCTTTGCGAAACAGCTATTCCAGACGAAGGGCGCAGACGGCTCCGACTCATGGATAGGGACTGCTGTCTCGTTCATTTCGAAGATGTGGGGCGGCGGCATGGCCGATGGTGGCGACGTGCGGCCCGGCCATTTCTACGAAGTCGCGGAGAACGGCCCCGAGCTGCTGAACGTCGCGAACCGCACGTTTCTGATTGCCGGCCAGCAAGGCGGCACCGTCGTACCGATGCAAGCCGGCGGCGGCGGTGGCCGCCAGTCAATTTTTAACATGCACATCAACGTACCGCCGGGCACGACGCGGCAAAGCGCGCAGCAGCAGGCAGCGGCAATCATGCGTCACGCGTCGATTTCGCAAGCGAGGAACACCTAAACATGGCTTTCCTTGAATCCCCCCGTTTTCCCGACAACATCGCGTTCGGCGCGACTGTCGGGCCGGCTTATATGACGGTCGTTACGCCGGTGCACTCGGGCCGGGAATCGCGCGCTATCGCATGGACGCAACCCCGCTGCCATTTCGAAGTGGGCCGCCGCCTGATGAGCGTCGCCGACACTGCCGCCATCGACGCGTTCTTTCGCGTCATGAAAGGCCGCGCGCACGGCTTCCGCATCAAGGACTGGACTGACTACAGCGTGACGACTGCAAACGGCGTCATTGCGTCGACGGTCACGCCGGGCGTCTTTCAGCTCAGCAAGGCATACGTTAGCGGCGCCCTCAGTGAGCTGCGCACCATCACAAAGCCTGTCGTCGGCACTGCGCAGCTCTTCCGCAATGCGGCGCCGGTGACTGCTGGCGGTGGCGCCGGCCAATATTCGCTCGACACCTCAACCGGCCTCGTGACGTTCGGCGCCGACGCGTCGCAGAACATCACCGGCTTTACACCTGGTGCAGTGACGGTGCTTAGCTTCGGGGCGGCGCTCACTGGCGCAGCCGTTGGCAAGTACGTCGGCGTGAGCAGCGTTAGCGGCACGCTAGGCACGACGCTAAACGGCAAGCTGTGGCAAATCACAGCGGTCGGCACGAATCAAATAACCATCGCGGCGAACACTACCGGCAACACCGGCACCGGTGGCGCGGCGAAACTCTATCCGCAAAGCTCGGACGTGCTGACGTGGGCGGGCCAGTTCGACGTGCCTGTTCGCTTCGATATTGACGAGATGAAAAAGCAAATCGTGGACCGTAGCGGCTCCAACGGCGAGCTACTTGTCGATTGGGGTTCAGTCCCGATCATCGAAATCCGGGTCTAGTCATGCGCTCGATATCTGCCCCGCTCGCCGCGCATCTTGCCGGCGACGTGCAGACCATTTGCACGCTGTGGAAAGTCACGCGGCGGGATGGTCAGGTATTCGGCTTTACCGATCTTGACCGCGATGTGACCTATAGCGGTCTGACGTACACGTCGACAGGCGGCTATACGCATTCGCAAGTCGAAACGAGTTCGGACCTGTCGACCGGCAATCTTGAACTCTCCGCGATCTTTGAGCTAAGCCCCGTAACGAAAGTCGACCTTGAGGCAGGCGTGTGGGATTACGCCACGGTCTCTATTTCGCTCGTCAACTACGCCGATTTGAGCATGGGCGAGGCCGTGCTCGCGTCTGGCGTCTTGGGGCAGGTGACGCTGCTTAACGGGCAGTATCGCGTTGAAATTCGGTCGCTCTCGCAACTGATGCAGCAGCCATCGGGCGAACTCTACGGCGCGAGCTGTCGCGCAACACTCGGCGATTCACGCTGCAAAGTCGCGCTCGGGCCGCTGACTGCTAGCGGCACTGTCGACACGGTCACGGACGCCTACACCTGGGCGGACCCGAGCCTGACGCAGACCGGCCCGACCGTCGACTTTGCCGACACGACAGGCCGCACGATTCCCACGACGGCGCCGTACACGATCAAAGTCGTGCCGCCGACTGGCGGCGCTTTCGTTGCGAACTTGAGCGTAAAGGACGCGGCAGGCTCGGCATGGACACAAGTCGCCGGCTCGCCCGGCAGCAAGCAATACAGCGTGGCCGGCGACGGTACTTACACGTTCAATAGTGGCGACGCGACGAAACAGCTTTTCCTCTCGTACAGCTATTCAATCGGTTACTTCGCATACGGCAAGGTGACATTCACCAGCGGCGATAACGCCGGGTACAGCGCAGAGGTAAAGGCGTTCGCGCCGGGCTTCGTTACTGTCGCCCTGCCGTTTCCGTTCCCGGTCGAGCCGGGGGATACCTACACCATCAGCGCCGGTTGCGACCGCACTTTCGGCACCTGTAAGAACCGCTTTAACAACGTCGTCAACTTTCGCGGCGAGCCGTATGTACCCGGCCTCGACACGATCCTGCGCCCGCAAAGCAAATGATTACGCGCGACCAGTTCGTCGGCGAGGCTCGCACATGGCTACACACGCCGTGGCAGCATCAAGGCCGCCTTAAAGGTCTTGCGTGTGATTGCGTCGGCCTCGTCTTGGGAACAGCGCGCGCGCTCGGCCTGATCGACTTTGACTTCACGAACTATGAGCGCCGGCCAGATGGGGTCTCGCTGCGTGAGCACTGCAATCGGCTGATGCAGCCGATACCGGTCGCGGTGGCTGGCCCCGCTGATGTGCTGCTGTTCGCCTGGAATAACAGCCCGATCCACCTCGCAATAGTGACCGGGCAAGACACGATTATTCACGCGTTCGCGATCAATAGGCGCGTGATCGAGCATCGCATAGACGAGCGCTGGCGCGTGCAGATTGCCGCCGCTTATCACATCGCTGGGGTTGAATAATGGGTCAGGTCGGGCAGCTCGCGCTAGGCGTCGTCGGCGCCGTCATCGGCGGGGTTGTCAGCTATGGCAACCCGATGGCTATTCAAGCCGGCTTTATGATCGGCGCTGCAATCGGCGGCGTAGTCTTTCCTCCGAAGACGCCAGCGCCGCGCATCAATGATTTGCGCCTGCAAGACAGCGCATACGGGAAATTTATCCCGCGCGTGTACGGCCTGTTTCGTGTCGGGGGCAATTTGATTTGGGCGGGCCAGCCGTCGCAGCACACCTCCGGCGGCAAGGGCGCCGGCGGCAAGGGTCCGCAGCAATCCACAGTAACGATGAGCTTTGCCATCGGCCTATGTGAAGGGCCGATTTCTGGCGTGCGTCGCATCTGGGCTAACGGCAAACTGATTTACGACATTTCGAACCCGTCGAACTTCGAAGCCATCAGCGGCAGCAATCAGATGGTGGACAACTTCAAGGTCTACAACGGCGACGAAACGCAATTGCCTGACCCGACGATGGAGTCGGCACTAGGCATCGGCAACGTGCCGGCACATCGGGGCTTGGCCTACGTGGTCTTCAATGAACTCGACTTGTCACCGTGGGGCAGCTATCTGCCGTCATTCTCGTTCGAAGTCATAACGAACGTCGCGCCCACTTACACCGGCGCGACCATGTCGACGTACACGCAGACGCCGGGGCAGGACATGGGCCAGATAAGCGGCCTGACGCCGCAGGGCGCAACGTTCATGAGCCTCGGCTACTGGACGAACTACTCAGGCCTCTACGTCGGCCAGCTCACGCCGTACGGCAGCAGCTTTACGAATCCATTCAGCTACACGGCGAGACTGACGCCCACGAACGCGCCGAACTGGGTTGCAGAGGCTGGGGGCTGGGCCGACGAACCCGGCATGCTCTGCCCTGACTCCGTGTACGGCGTATGGGGCTGGTACAAGCCAGACGGCACGGTCATGCTCGGCGCCGCCGGTCTGCCGAGCTGGGTCGCCGGCACCGGGCGCAACTACATCAAGAGCGGCGTCTGGCTTTACGCTACTTGCGCGATTGCCGGCCCCGATTGGCCGATTGTCAAATGCTCGCTCATGCCTACAGACTCGGACGGTTTTGCGCTCGCCGGGCAGACTGGGCAAATCGTCGCGTCGACAGCTCCGACGTATTGCGTGCTTCTGTTGGGCGTCACGTCGGCGTATCTGTACGCCGTAGACGTGAGCGCAGAAACGACGCGCGGCAGCATCTATCAGTTTGACGCGAATACTCTCGCGCTGGTCAATACATGGCCCGGCTCTGGACTGGATAGCACACGGCTCGGCTTCTCGTCTGCTGGGCACGTTGTGGACGACCGGCATATCTACATGTACGGCGGCAGTCGGCTTTACGTCTTTGATGCCGTGGCCGGCGTGATAACCAAACTTGCCGACGGTGTCACCGGTCTACCTTTTGCACCGAGCATGATGCAAGTCGTATCACCGGGCTTTATCCTGTTCGGCTACGGGGGGGACTCGGACGCATCTTTCAGCTACCTGCAATTGGGCTACGCGACCACGACGGACGCGTCGATACCACTGTCGACCGTCGTCGCGGATATCTGCGCGCGGGCTGGTCTTTCGCCATCGCAATACGATGTGGCCCAGTTGACTGACCGTGTCATCGGCTACGCCATCACGACGAACGCGACGCCGCGCGACAACTTGGCCGCGCTCATGGCGGCGTATTTCTTCGACGTTACGGACTCGGACGGCAAACTTAAGTTCGTCAAGCGCGGCGGCGCTGCGGTCGGCACGTTCGCGTATGCCGACCTTGGCGCGTCGACTGCTATCGGCGACGACACCAACAGCACGCCGATTGAAGTCATTCGCCTGCAAGAAATCGACCTGCCGAAGTCGCTCGCGCTGACGTACATCGGCGCGCATTCGGACTACCACCCCGGCACGCAAACGGCATTCCGCACGACAACGCTCTCGAACAAGGAAAGCGCGGCGAATCTGGCGGTTGTCCTCACGGACGATCAAGCCATGCAGAAAGCGCAATCGCTGCTGTGGGCGACGTGGCTTGCGCGCGAGCAATTCACCTTCCAGACGCGGCTTGGCTATCTCAAGTACGAGCCGAACGACGTTGTAACGCTTGAAGGCGACGGCGTCAGCCACACCGTGCGCCTGACTTCGGTCAGCTATGACGGTCAAGGCGTCTTGAAATGGGGCGCAGTGTCGGAGCTGCCGGCGGTCTACATATCGACCGCAGTCGGTGCGCCGCCGGCAGGCTTCACGCCGCAACCGATCGCATACGCCGGCGCTACAGCGCTCGCTGTGCTCGACGTGCCGCCGCTGCGCGATCAAGACGCCACGCCGGGCCTGTACCTGGGCGCTTGCGGTTACGCCGATTCGTGGCCGGGGTGCATTGTCGAAATCTCGCGCGACGGCTTGAGCTTTACTGACCTCGTCGCGATATCGCAGGCGTCGGTGATTGGCACAGTTTTAGGCGTGCTGCCGAACTTCACCGGCGGCAACCAGCCCGACGAGCTGAGCACGGTAACGGTTAGCGTGCTGTCTGGCTCGCTGTCGTCGGTCACTTATGCGAACTTCCTCGCTGGCGCGAACGCCGCCATCATTGGCGACGAGATTGTCTTTTTCCGCAATGCGACGCTGACTTCGGCGAAAACATACCAGCTAAGCGGCCTCCTGCGTGGCGTCGCGGGTACTGAATGGGCGATGACGACGCACGGCAACGGCGACAGATTCGTCCTTCTTGACCCGAGCAAGATCGTAGCCGCCGCCATCAATTCGAGCGACCTTGGCACGACGCTTTACTTTGAGGCGCGGCTAGCGAACATCAACGGCACGCAACCCGGCCCGAAACAAACGCTAGTGCCGGTCAATGAGCGCGTGCAGCCGCTCGCGCCTGTCATGTTCCGCGCGCTGAAAGGCTCAGCAGCGAGTACGTCCGACATTTCGCTCTTTTGGACGCGACGCGCTCGCGTCAATGCATCGTGGCGCAACGGCACCGACGTGCCGCTCGACCAGCAAACGGAAAGCTACACGCTCACGATCAAGAGCGGCTCAACGGTCAAGCGCACCGTCATTGTGACGGCTGCACAAACCTACGTGTACACAGCAGCAAACATCACTGCCGATGGGTTTAGCTCCGGCAACACCATCAGCTTTTCGATTTACCAGAACAGTGACTTAGGCGTGGTTGGTCGTGCCGCCACGGCGTCTATCGTGAGGTGATGCAATGTCAAACAGCACGACGCTACTCGACACCATCGCGGCGAATCAGGCAAGTAAGGAAGTCGTCGTAAATGCGCTGTTCGACGCCGCCAGCCCCGCGATGCTTTGGGGCAGGCACGCGAGCGCGTGCAACGGCCTGACGTGGGGTTACTACGGCGGCAACTATCAGACCGGCAGCACCGCACACGCCATCGCTAACGGCACCCTAACGCTTACAGCGAGCACGACAAACTATGTCTACGCCGACGCGAGCACCGGCGCCGTGTCGGTCAATACGACAGGCTTTCCAGCCGGTTCGATCCCGCTCTATAGCATCGTCACAGGCTCGACCACAGTGTCGAGCTATACCGACGTGCGCAGCTATCAGCCGAGCGCTGTAGCAAGCGCTGCCGGCGGCGTCTATGACGTTGGCGGGTACATCGGCGGCACGCCGGCAGACGGTGAGGTCGTATGGAAATTCTATTCGCCGCGCGCGTGGACGTTGCCGTCCGGTGCTCCAGGCGGAGCTAAGTCCGGCGCTGCCGCGACTGGCTCATCGGCTTTCACCTTTGCCAAGAACGGGACAAGCATCGGCACCCTTTCGTGGTCGGCGGGCGGCACCGTCGCCACGCTTTCTATTACGTCATCGACAAGCATCGCGGCTGGCGACTTGCTCACCCTCACTGCGCCGGCCCCGGCTGACGCAACGCTAGCTGATATTGCCTTCACGCTCGCCGGCACGCGGCCATAAGGAGGAATCATGACCATCGGTTTTGTTGCGGCTGTCCGTAACGCCATGCTGGACGCGATTACGACGCAGACAGGCGGCTCCGCGAAGCTGCGCATTTACTCAGGCACGCGCCCGGCCACCGGCGGCGCCGAGACAACGATACTGGCTGAGCTGACATGCAATGCGACGTTCGCCCCGGCGGCCTCTGGCGGCGTGCTGACGCTCAACTCGATTACGAGCGCTGCGGCGTCCGCCAGTGGCACGGCCACATGGGCGCGGCTGCTTAAATCGGACGGTTCGACTGTCATTGCAGACATGAGCGTCGGCACGTCCGGCGCCGACTGCAATCTCAATTCCACCGCGATTTCGAGCGGCGCCACGGTCAGCGTCACCTCAGCGACGATTACCGCCGGCAATCCGTAACCGACTCATCCCTAGCACCCGAAGCCCCGCAAACGCGGGGCTTTTTCTATTGGAGCGTCCGAAATGACAGTGCGGCTCTACAAGTCGACCGATGCGTCGGCACCCTCGCTGACGGGTCAAGTCGGCTCACTGGTTGCCCTGCTCGATGCGGTGCTCGTTAATGGGTACGGGTCGAAGACCGCTGCCGGCTGGACAAAAGCATTCAGCGGTACGAACTCGGCTAGCTATCGCATGGCGACGAGTGGCAACACCGGGTTCTATCTGGACGTGAATGACAACGCGCCATCGACTGCCCGCGAGGCGCGCATGCGCGGCTACGAAGCGATGACCGCTGTAGCGACTGGCACGAATGCGTTCCCAACGTCGGCGCAGTCTTCGTTCGGCCTAGTCTGCCGCAAATCCACAAGCGCAGACGCAACAGCTCGCCCCTGGTACATGGTGGCTGATGGCTCATGCTTCTATCTGTTCATTGATACCGGGGACTGGACGGCTCCGAACTATTCCACAGCATTCCAGTTTGGCGACTTTTTCAGCTACAAGAGCGGCGACGCTTATAACTGCTGCATCGTCAGCCGGCAGGCTGAGAATGACAACAACGCCTACCAAGAGAAGCTTGGCGAAATCTGCGTTAGCAACGTCACCACGCAGGTTCAAACCGGTTGCTTCCTCGCGCGCGCCGCGACTGGTGTAGCGGGTAGCGTCAACTTTGGGAAGTTCACTTCCATTCTGGTCGGCGTAGCCACCACTTCTGGCAGCGGGTACTGTGCGGCTGGCGGCTCGGGTGCTGCTATCAGTTACCCGAACTACCCTGATAGCGGCCTGTTGCTCGCCCCTCTGTTCATCGCCCATAACGGTTATGTGCGCGGCTACTTCAAAGGGCTTTGGGTTCCTTGCCACTTTCAACCGTGCGGCCATGGCGATCAGGTTAGCGGTACTGGCGTCATGTCGGCCAAGTCTTTCATCGCCATCAATACCCGGTCGAATTCCAGTGGCTCGAACGGATGGCAGTACGGGCAACTGCTCGCCGAATATTCGGATACCTGGAGCTAAACATGGCCGCGCACGTCTATTGGCGCTTTGTTCCACAATTGAACGGCGGGGGCAGTGTGTACACGGTGTCCTCGCTGATTCTCCGGTCGTCAGCGGGCGGCGCGAACTTAGCGACCGGTGGCACAGCTATTGGCTCGAACTATCAAGGCAGTTTCCCTATCGGGAACGCTTTCGATGGCAATGACAGTACGCGGGCGATCAGCAGCAACTTAAACAGCAGTCCCATCGGCTATCAGTTATCGAGCGCCGCCGATATTGTCGAGTACGCCATCTATGGCCGCAACGATAATTCGTCCTTCCTGAACGAGCTATGGTCGGCGTGGAACTTAGAGTATTCCGACGACAACGTGAACTGGACGCTGGCAGACAGCGTACGAAATCAGTCATGGGCGCTCAGTGAGCAGAAGACGTTTACGGTCGGCGCAAATACGGGCAACCCTTCCGGGCTATCGGTCGGGAAGCGAATAGACGTGATGTTTCCCGCTATAGAGGCGGCGCCGCCGAGTGCGAGCGTGCAACCGCTCGGCAAGGCGCCGGCCACATCTGCGCGCACGGTATCAGGCACCGTCACAGTCGGCGGCGTGGCAACGGGCGGCTTGCTTGTGCGCGCCTATGCGAAGCTGACCGGCGAGTATATCGGGCAGGCAACCAGCGCGGGCGATGGCACCTACTCAATCAACTGCGGCAACGTATGGGCCGATGTGTACGTCATCGCTTTTGACCCGACGACGTACCGCGCCGTTACCTACGATCAGATTGTGCCGGGGTAAGCCATGCCATACACGCCGCCCGCACATGACGCCGTCAACGTTGCTTTCACTGGCGGCAGCTACACGCCCCCGGCGCACAGCTCCGTCAATCTCGATTTCGCGCCCGAGGGATACAGCGGCGCGATAAGCGCGTCTCTCGACAACGCGACCGCGAGTTTTACAGCGGCAGAGACCTTTAACGGCACCATCGGCGCCACGCTTGCAGACGCCACCGCGAGTTTTGACGAAGGCACGCCGCCAATCACCGGCGCCATTGCCGTGACGCTTGATAGCGCGACGATGAGCGCATCAGGTGCGGAAGTCTTTAGTGGCACGCTCGGCGCCACGCTCGACAACATGACCGCAAACATGGTCGGCTCATCCGGTCGCAAGCGGCGCACTGTGTTCGCAATCGTGGCATAGGGGGCGCAATGGGTGGCGAACTTGTTTTCAAAGACATTGGCGCGGTTCTCGGCACTATCGCCGGCACGCTCGTTGTCGGCTCAGCGCTCATCTTCCGGGCGTGGACCCGGCTCAAGCTCGACCATCAAATAGGGTCGTCGGAAGAGGCTGCGCTCAAGACGCTTACCGCTGCTGTCGAGAACTGGAAAGGTCTCTATGAAACCGCATGGCAACAGGTCGTAAAGGAAAGGGAGCTGCGCGAGTCTGCCGAGCATCGCGCTACGGAAACCACGCGCGAACTCGAAGAGCTGCGCGCGCAGGTCGCTGAGCTTAAGCGCGAGGTGCAGCGCCTCACCGTTGCTGTGAACCGGATTCCAAAGGAGTAGCGATGATGGCCTTTCGGGAACGTGCGCGGCGGATTTGGTCACACATGGATGGCCCGCTCGGCATCTTGCTTGTGCTAATCGCTGTCTTCGCGCTGGGTTGGTCGCTGCGCGCCTGGCAAGACAACGCCGAAATCAATCGAATAGACTCGCGCGTGCATAGCGTACAGGCGTCCATGTCGCAACTCTGTACCGAGCGCGTGACAGACCTCACGAATGCGTACAACCTTCGCCAGCAAGCCGTGGATGCGCTCATGAAGGAACAGACCGACCGCATTACCGAACAGTCGGCGCGCATCAGCGAGCAATCAGACCGCATCAAAGACTTGACGCACGAACTTGCCCTAGTCGGCAGGACGACGAGCGAAATTCAGCGCAAGCAGCGCACGGCTGTGGCATCGCCAGCGGTGGCAAAGGCCGTCGCCAAGGAAGCTGCAAAGCAGACCGTGGACGAGACGAACGAACAAGCGCGCGCGCTCATCAATCGCGCGATTTCCCGCCCTGCACCGCAACCACAGCCTCCGAAGAAATGAAGACGCTAGCCCTTATCGCGGCTGCCTTATTGCTCGCCGGCTGCTGCACGACGCCAACGGCGCGACACTGCGACCCGCTGCCGCAGATGGCTGACGGCCAGACCTTGCAGGAGTACACGCTTGACGTGGTGCAGCGGTACAAGCTCTGCCGGGGTGCACCATGACCGACGACTATTACTTCGCGCGCGCGTTCGACATTGTTGTCGGCATCGAAGCCGGGTACACAAACCCCGACCCAAAGGTCGACCCCGGCGGCGAAACGAAATACGGCATCAGCAAGCGTGCCTATCCCCATCTCGACATTCCCCGCCTTACCCTGGACGACGCGCGGCAAATCTACCTCGCCGACTATTGGCGCGTTTGCTCTTGCCATCTGATGCCGTGGCCGCTGTCGCTGTTCGTCTTCGACTGCGCGGTCAATCAGGGCCAGCTGACAGCTAAGCGGCTGCTACAGCGCGCGCTCGGCGTGACTGTCGACGGCGTCATCGGCCCGAAGACTGTCGGCGCCGCCATCATCGCGAAACGGGAAGCGCTCGCACGCTTCATGATGATGCGCGCCTTCCAATACATGATCGCCCCCAACTTTCCCCCCAACGGGCGCGGCTGGTTTACGCGCTTGTTCCTTGTCACCTTGAACGTATGAGAGGCACGCCATGGAAGACACGAAATCAATCCTTGCGAGCAAGACCTTTTGGGGCGCCGCCATCGTGCTCGTCTCCACCGGCTTGCAGCTTGCCGGCATCACGGACGCTAGCGGCTACGCGAACGACGCCGCAAGCATCCTCGGCGCCGTGCTGTCTATCGTCGGTCGCGTCACAGCATCAAAGGCCATCGTCCCGCCCAAGAGCTGAGCGCAGGGCAACCCCGAAACCTTACACGTTGAAATTGCTCAATAGTTCAAAGCCTTTCGTTGTAGCCTCAAAGAGTGCTTGTCCGTCTTTCGCTGCTCCCGCGGCGGCCTTTAGCCCGCCAAGCAGCATCGAAATTTTGGACTTGTTGATTTTCCCTGAACGGGCCGCGCCGGAGCACTCGCTAACCACTTCAGAAAACTCCTTCTTTTCGCCTTCGCTGATGCTGGTGGCCTTAATGAGCGGTAATAACTCATCCAACATCTCCGCTACCCTAGGCGACGAATTTGTCGTTTGGCTTACATGTGCAATAGAGCTTGCACCGGTCTGTAAGGCGCCGATGTTGGCTGCGCCGTTAAAAACGATACTCATGGCTTGTTGTTCTTTTCGCCTTTTCAGGAGTTGTTCGTGCCGTGCGATCGTGTACCGGATTTCTCCATGAAGCTCAGACCGTGCATTTGCGCAGGCTGCGTAGACTGCCTCCGAGATATGAGCCATCGGTTTTTCACCAAAGGCATCGGACGGGTGCTGCTGGAGGAAAAATTCCTGCATCCGCTCAGGGCTTGGCGCAATTCCGCCTGAGATTGTTATCAGGCGTGTCTCATCTTCTTCAGTCGCGGCCAAGTCGAGTTCGGAGAGGGCCGTTGACAGGCTCTGCGCGATATTCCGATTTAGCTTGCGGTAGGCTTCAATTGTGAGATTGCCGGCTTGTTGAGAGAAATAGCCGCTACCTATCATGCCTTTGTGCGCGCACTCTGCCTTATGTGAACCATAAGCTTTGTGCAATTCATCTTGCCATCCGTGAGTATCGTGGGCAATGCGATGGCGCAACAGTTCTTCCTCAGCGGTTGTGAGCATTGGCACTTCCTAGTGAGTCCGGGGTCGATAGTTTTAAAAAATAAGCTACGGCTGGTGAAGCTCTATTGCCGGCGCTTCTGTAGATCGGCGACGAGGTAAACAATCGCGTTTACGGCTAGGTTGAGGGGGTTAGCTCTGCAATAGTTGTCCGTATAGAGCAAGATCGTATCGACGTCCACGCCCTTAAAGGGATCAATGTCGCGCCCTATGACATAGCCCGATGCAAAACCCGTGAGCCAATTTAGCGCCGCCACCCCGGCGACCCCCCCTTCTGTACGGGCTGCGATCCACTGTCCGCATGATCTGTCGCCGAAGGTAGAAACTGCCCACGCTGGCATGCTCAGCGTCATACCGATACAGAGCGCAAGCGCCGCCGTTTTTGTTTTTCTCATACCTTATGATCCCCCGATCTTTTTGTTGTAACAGCGGCAGTCTATCGGCTCGGGGTGAGTTCGACTAGCGCGCGAACCGCTTCGCGCCATCCCGATAGAGCGAGCCGGCGCGCATCCCTAATGTCTACCGGCAAACACCTCGGAGGTCGCCTACAAATGCGCGAACACCATCAAATGGACCCCAGCCAGACATTGCTTTCGTGTAAGTAACTTTTCTTGCCGTCGCATCGACGGCCCAAACTTCCATAGTCGATCTTCCGTTCTCAACGGTTCCGCAGACAATGGAATTTGGCGTGAGGTAGTTGCAGGGGAGATTAGACGGGGAAACGCTGCTTCGCGAAGGATCGACCCTGACCTGAAAATCGGTGGAGGAAATTCCATCTTTAGTGATGGCGTACTGCTCTCCAGAAAGCGCGCTGTAGCCTTTCAGGCCGCCGGCAACCCAGCATTCGGCGATAGCGGGGGCCGGAAGAAGGCTGATGGCAATTATCAGACTCGCTAGCCTCATCTGAATCTCTCATGTCTTGGAAGAGGCCTAAGAGTAGCATGTGGCCAATTACGATGAACGATCAAATCGCTTCGGCGGCACTGCACCTGGACGCTTGGGGTCGCGCGAGCGCCCGTCGGACCGGCATACCGGCTCCGGCGCGCTTTACCCGCACCGTCCGCCTCAGCATCAGCGCATGACTCGACAATCCTCCGTCGCTTCGACGTTGGCGGAAAAGAAGTTGGCGGAAAACGGAGAGGGTGCCCGCGCGTCATTCAGTGGCTGCCCTCTCCTTAAGGACAAAAAAAGAGCCCTCGGGGTCCGGGGGGTGCCCCGAGGGCCGTCAAACGGCCTCGGGGTCCGGGGGGGTGCCCCAAGGGCCGTCAAACGCGGGGCGAAACAGCAGCCCCGCGCCTTCCATGCTGAACGATAGTCGCTGAATCGGCATCCGCCGGAATGTCTACACCGCTGCCCATTTAAGTGTGTTTCAACGGCGAAAAGGGCCATCCGGTTACCGGGTGAAGCGTTGGTGTGGTACGGCGCCGGGCCGCTTGATTTTTATCCAGTCGCGCGAGCGCTCGCCACCCTGATACAGCGAGCCGGCGCGCTTCCCCACCACTCCCTCCAGCCCCAGCGTGAGGGCATGGCCGTACAGCCAGGCGCCATCCTCGACGCTGTCCACATACAGCAGCCCCGCCGGCGGCTCGTCCAATAGCTTCCGCAGAGCGGCTTTGCGCCGCTCAATGGGCTGCCCTCGGAAATCCTTCCCTTTGCCGACCAGCAGGTCGAACACGCAGTAGGCAACGTGGGCAGCGCCCTTGTGCCAGCCTCGTCGACGCGCGCGGGCGTGCAGCCGCTCGAAGTCGCTCCGGCCAATGTCGTCTAGCACGCAGACCTCGCCGTCTAGGATGTATCCGGCCGGCAGGGCAGACAGGGTCGTGACCAGTTCGGGGAACCAAGCCGTCGCGTCGGCCCCGTTGCGTGACTTCAGTCGCGGCGTGCCAGTCGTTGCCAGCATCCGATAGCCGTCGTACTTAATTTCGAAGTGCCAGCCGGGCTCGCGCGGGAGGGTCTTCCGCTCGGTCAGCAGCATCGGCTGCAGGTCGTCCAGCGTCGGCGCCGGCGGCTGCCGGCTGGCCATGTCATTAGCCCGGGATGTCGCGCGGGTCGTTGCCGAAGGAGTTGCGCTCTCTGATCTGCCCGTCGAGGCCGTGGATGAACAACTCGACTTTCATCTGCTTGGCCTTCTCGGTGCCGGCGGCGATGGCCTCCGCTTGCGTGTCGTACGTCTCTTTGCCGTGGCCACCCTCTATCTCAACGGCCCAGCCGTCACCGGCGGGTACTACGTGGATGTTTTGTCCTGGCATGGCTGTCTCCTGAAGTTTATGGAGCCCAGTCTCTGCGCGCTTCCCGCGGGCGGGTATCAGGCTCTGTCCGACATGCCTATACTGTACGTATATACAGGTATGATTCATGTCCTCCACCGTCTTCTGCCCGCCTCCCGAGCCGCCGCCCGACTACACGATCTCCGACAAATTCCTCTGCGAGAAATGCTCGCGCGCGCTCGTCGCGGTAGTGGTCGAGTATCCGCATAACAGAGTGGTCTACGAGTGCCAGATTGACCCGTCGCGCCCGAAGTTAATGTGGTGCGTCGACTTCAGCCGGGAGCCGGGGGTGGATTAGATCACCGATCGGTTGCTGGCTGCCTCACGCCAGCGCGCGCTACATTCGCCGCACGCCTCATGTTGACTGGCAGAATAGCGACCGGCACCCCGTCCATTGTGCGGCGTTCTGAGCGCTCAAAAAAAACGCCCCGAGCGGTGCCGGGGCGCTAAACCTCGCTTGCCAGACCCTTGGGAGGGTTGCCCGGCAAGAGGGGTGCACAACTGTGTGATCTGGCGCTCATACTTCCCCAAAAAAGAAAGTCTGCATGGGTCTATCACCGGGGCGATTATAGCCGCGCCCCGAATTGCCCCAAAAAGTAGGCTAAGTCATTGATTTTATTGAAGGAAACTGTCCATGCAAGACGGTCTGCGTGTCCTGTTTGTCGAAGACGAGCCGCTGGTGCGTCAGGCCACCGCGCAGAGCCTGGAGCTGGCCGGCTTCGCGGTGCTGGCGCTGCCCTCCGCCGAGGCCGCGATCCCGCACCTGCACGGCGCCTTTGCCGGCGTGGTGGTGACCGACGTGCGCCTGCCCGGCGCCAGCGGCCTGGACCTGCTGCAGCACTGCCGCAACGCCGCGCCGGGCGTGCCGGTGATCCTGGTGACCGGCCATGGCGACATCACCATGGCCGTGCAGGCCATGCGCGAAGGCGCCTACGACTTTATCGAAAAACCCTTCGGTGCCGACCGCCTCACCGACACCGTGCGCCGCGCGCTGGAACGCCGCGCGCTGGAACTGGAAAACCAGGCGCTGCGCCGCGAACTGGCCGGCCCTGCGGCGGGCACGCGTATCATCGGCCGCTCGCCCGCGATCGGGCAGGTGCGCGCGCTGGTGGCCAATGTCGCGCCCACCGACGTGCCGGTGATGATCAACGGCGAGACCGGTACCGGCAAGGAACTGGTGGCGCGCAGCCTGCATGCGCTGTCCGGCCGTGCCGAAGGCCCGTTTATCGCGCTGAATTGCGGCGCGGTGCCCGAGGCCATCTTCGAGAGCGAGATGTTCGGCCACGAGGCCGGCGCCTTCACCGGCGCCGGCAAGCGCCGCATCGGCAAGCTCGAACATGCCTCGGGCGGCACGCTCTTCCTCGACGAGATCGAGAGCATGCCACTGGCGCTGCAGGTCAAGCTGCTGCGGGTGCTGCAGGAAGGCTCGCTGGAGCGGCTGGGGTCCAATGCCTCGGTGAAGATCGATGTGCGCATCGTCGCCGCGGCCAAGGGCGACATGGATGCGCTGGTGGCGCAGGGCAGCTTCCGTGAGGACCTGTACTACCGGCTGAACGTGGTCACCATTGCGCTGCCGCCGTTGCGCGAACGGCGCGAGGACATCGTGCCGCTGTTCGAGCATTTCTCGCTGGTGTCTGCGGTGCGCTACCAGCGGCCGGCGCCGATCCTGTCCGAGGCGCAACGCCAGGCACTGGCCCAGCGGCCCTGGCCTGGCAATGTGCGCGAGCTGCGCAATGCCGCGGATCGGATGGTGCTGGGCGTGCCGGAGGGCGGGCAGGCAGGTGCGCAGGCCGCGGGCCCCGATGAAGCCGCGCCGCTGCGCGAGCGGATGGAGCACTTCGAGCGCGCCGTGATTGCAGATGCACTGGCGCGCACCGGTGGTGCGGTCAGCCAGGCGGCGGACTTGCTGCAAGTCGGCAAGGCTACGCTCTATGACAAGATCAAGCGCTACGGGCTGTGATGTCACGCTGCCTTCATTCCGCTGCCACGGGGCCGTCACATTGGCGGACTATCCTTCGGTGGCGGTTGTGGCATTGGCAGGTGCCCGCCGTGTGTATCAATCTTCGTGGTAATTGATGGCCCCGCGTATGCGGGGCGTTTTTTTGGGTGATTCACCCCGCCCCGCCACTTCACACTGCCCACACACTCCCCTCACCCCCGCTGGCCAGACTGGAGCCCTTCCATCTCCGGGAACTGCCATGCCCTCTTTCGACTACGACATCGTCATCGCCGGCGCCAGCTTTGCCGGCGCAGCCTGCGCCCTGGCCGCGGCACGCGCGGGCCTGCGCGTGCTGGTGCTGGAACGCAAGACCGATCCGGGCGACAAGCTCCACACCACCGGCATCCTGGTCAAGGAAGCCATCGAGCAAACCTGGCTGGGCCGCGCGCCGGCCGACTGCGTGCACCGGGTGGAGCAGGTGCGGCTGTACTCGCCCAAGCTGCGCAGCATCGACCTGAGCGCGCCGGGCTATTACTTCCACACTACGGATACGCCGCGGTTGATGCGCTGGCTGGCCGCCGAACTGGTGTGCCACCGGGTCGAACTGCGCCTGGGCCAGGCGTTTGTGGGCGCAGTGCCGCGCCACGGCGGATGGCATGTGACCGGCGTGGGCAATACGCGCTATCTGGTGGGAGCGGACGGCGCGAAGTCGCGCGTGGCACAGTGTGCCGGGCTGGGGCGCGTGCACAGCTTCCTGTATGGCGTGGAATACGAGTTCCCGGGACTGGCGCTGCCCGAGCCCGGCGCGCTGCACTGCTTTATCACCCGGCGCTTCGCGCCCGGCTATATCGGCTGGATCGCGCAGAACCCCACCGGCGTGCAGGCCGGCCTGGCGCTGCGCTACCTGCCGCGTCACGGCCGCGCGCCGGACCTGGACGGGCTGCTGGCGCATGTGCGCGAGCGCGCCGGGCTGCCGCAGCTGGCGCAGCCTGCGGCGACGCGCGCGGGCCTGATCCCGTGCGGCGGCCCGGTCTTCCCGCTGGCGCGCGACGGCGTGATCCTGACGGGGGATGCCGCCGGCATCGTCTCGCCGGTCACCGCCGGCGGCATCCACTATGCCTTTGCCCATGGCGAGTCAGTCGGCCAGGCCGTGGCCGCGCACCTGCTGCGCGGCGGCCCGGCGCCGGAAGCCGTCGCCACCGCCAGCGCGCCGCGCTTTCGCGCCAAACGTGCGCTGCGCTGGATGTTCGACCGCTTCCAATGCGACTGGCCCTTTGACCTGATGCTGTACTCGCCGCCGCTGCGCTGGGCGGCGGAGCAGATCTATTTCCACAAGCGCCAGGGCGACGAACCCGCGCCGCCGGCCCGCACGGCGGCCAGCGCCTAACCGGCTAGAATGCCGGGCATGGAACAACCGCGGATCCTGGTGGTGGAAGACGAGCAGGCCATCGCCGACACCATCCTCTATGCCCTGCGCACCAACGGCATGCTGGCCGAGCACTGCACGCTCGGCGGCGCCGCGCTCGAGCGCATGCGCGCCGGCGCGGCCGACCTGGTGATCCTCGACGTGGGCCTGCCGGACCTGAGCGGCTTCGAGGTCTGCCGCACGCTGCGCACCTTCAGCAATGCGCCGGTGGTCTTCCTGACCGCGCGCCATGAAGAGATCGACCGCATCGTCGGGCTGGAGATCGGCGCCGACGACTATGTGGTCAAGCCCTTCTCGCCGCGCGAACTGGCCGCGCGCGTGCGCGCCATCCTGCGCCGGGCGCGCGGCGGCAGCACAGCGAAGGGCGACGAGGTCGCCGGCTTCACCCACGATAAGGACGGCGCTCGCCTGGCCTACCGCGGCCGCTGGCTGGAGCTGACCCGCTACGAGTACCTGCTGCTGGCCTGGCTGGTGGCGCATCCGGGCCGTATCTATTCGCGAGCGCAGCTGATGGAGGGCGTCTGGGAAGACGCGCTCGACACCAGCGACCGCACCGTCGACACCCATATCAAGACCCTGCGCGCCAAGCTGCGGGAGGCCTCGCCAGACGGCGCCGATCGCATCCGCACCCATCGCGGCATGGGCTATTCGCTGGAACCGTGAGCGCACGCCATGCATATCGGCCTGCGCATCTTCTTCGGCTTCTTCCTGATCGTGGGACTGGCCACGGTGCTGACGCTGCGCGTGTTCGTGCAGGAGGTCAAGCCCGGCGTGCGCCAGGCCATGGAAGACACGCTGATCGACACCGCGCACGTGCTGGCGGCGCTTGCCGCCGACGACATGAAGGCCGGCCGCATTGCCGACGGCGAATTCGCGCGGCACATGGCGGCGCTGCGCGACCTGCCGGTGGACGCCGATGTGTCGGGCCTGCACAAGGACAGCATCGGCTACCGCATCTACGTGACCGATGCCAGGGGCATCGTGCGCTTTGACTCCACCGGCACTGACGTGGGCCGCGACTATTCGCGCTGGAACGATGTCTACCTGACGCTGCGCGGCAAGTACGGCGCGCGCAGCACGCGCACCGACCCCGACGACGAGGCCAGCACCGTGATGCACGTGGCCGCGCCAATACGCGACGGGGACGGCGAGCGCATCATCGGGGTGCTGACCGTGGCCAAGCCCAATGCGGCGATGGCGCCCTTTATCGAGCGCAGCCAGCGCAAGATCCTGCTCTACGGCGGCCTGCTGATCGGCGCCGCTTGCGTGATCGGGCTGGCCTGCACGCTGTGGCTGGCGCATGGACTAAGCCGGCTGCGCGGGTACGCGCGCGCGGTGGCGGCCGGCGAGCGCGCCGAGATGCCGCTGCGCGGCGGCAGCGAGCTGGCCGAGCTGGGCCGCGCGGTGCAGGGCATGCGCGAGCGGCTGGAAGACAAGCAGTATGTCGAGCACTACATCCACACGCTGACCCATGAGATGAAAAGCCCGCTGGCCGCGATCGGCGGTGCCGCCGAGCTGCTGCAGGAAGAGATGCCGGCGGCGGACCGCCAGCGCTTCGTCGCCAATATCCGTGCGCAATCCGGACGGCTTGAAACCATGATCCGCAAGCTGCTGGCGCTGGCCGACGTGGAGCAGCGCCAGCGCCTGGAAGTGCGCGAGCCGGTGCGGCTGGCCCCGCTGCTGGCGCAACTGGGCAGCGAGCTGGAGCCGCGCGCGCGCCAGCGCGGCGTGACGCTGCGGCTGGCCGCCGACGCCAGCCCGGACCTGGTCGCCGGCGATCCGTTCCTGCTGCGCCAGGCCATCGCAAACCTGCTGGAGAACGCCATCGACTTCGCCCCGCCGGACAGCGAAGTCACGGTGCGGCTGGAGCGCCGCGGCGGCGCGCTGGCCATCGCCGTCGCCGACCAGGGCCCGGGCATCCCCGACTACGCCCTGCCGCGCGTGTTCGAGCGCTTCTATTCGCTGCCGCGCCCGCACGGTGCGGACAAGAGCACCGGCCTGGGCCTGTGCTTTGCACGCGAGGTGGCAACGTTGCATCATGGCGATGTCACGCTGGCCAACCGCCCCGGCGGCGGCGCGCTGGCGGAACTGACCCTTCCGGCAGCATAGTTCCACGAGGTGACCGAACCGGCATAGACTGGGGCTTCTAACGTGATCGCGCTGAAACTCCCTATAATCGAACGACCGTTCATTTAGGGCGCCCGCGAGGCCCGCCCAGTAGTTCAGGAGACACCATGCCCGCCGCCAAGCAACTGCCCCAGGCCCTGCAGAACCTGGCCCTGCCCGTCATCGCCTCGCCCATGTTCATCGTCAGCTACCCGGAGCTGGTGCTGGCGCAGTGCAAGGCCGGCATCGTCGGCTCATTCCCGGCGCTCAATGCGCGCCCGGCGGAGCTGCTCGACGAGTGGCTCACCCAGATCGAAGGCGAGCTGGCCACCTTCAAGGCCGCCAACCCGGGCGCGCAGGTGGGCCCGGTCGCGGTCAACCAGATCGTGCATACCTCGAACGCGCGGCTGGAACACGACGTGAAGGTGTGCGTGGACCACAAGGTGCCAATCTTCATCACCTCGCTGCGCGCCCCGGTCAAGGAAATGATCGACGCGGTGCACAGCTACGGCGGCATCGTGCTGCACGACGTGATCAGCCTGCGCCATGCCGAGAAGGCGATCGAGGCCGGCGTCGACGGCCTGATCCTGGTGGCGGCCGGCGCCGGCGGCCATGCCGGCATGCTGTCGCCGTTCGCGCTGGTGGGCGAGGTGCGCAAGATCTTCGACGGCCCGATCGCGCTGTCGGGTTCGATCGCCACCGGCGAGGCGGTGCTGGCCGCGCAGGCCATGGGCGCGGACTTTGCCTACGTGGGCACGCGCTTTATCGCCTCGCAGGAGGCCCACGCGGCAGAGACGTACAAGCAGTCGATCACCAGTTCGGCCGCCGCCGATATCATCTACACCAACCTGTTCACCGGCGTGCACGGCAATTACATCCGCGAAAGCATCAGCAACGTGGGGCTGGATCCGGACAACCTGCCGGTGGCCGACAAGAGCAAGATGGACTTCTCCAGCGGCGCCTCCAAGGCCAAGGCGTGGAAGGACGTGTGGGGCGCCGGCCAGGGCGTGGGCCAGATCCACGACATCCCCACCGCCGGCGAAATCGTCGTGCGCATGAAAGCGGAGTACGATGCCGCCAAGGCGCGCCTGGGTATCGCGCGCTAAACCCCAGTCACCACCGGGCCGCTGTTGCGGCCCTTGCTCCATCCATTGCCTGGTCCTAGCCCCGCCACCCCGCCCGATTCCGCTCCAGACGCCGTCGCCACACTGAGCCGCCGGCAGCAGGCGCTGCGCGCCATGTGGGTGGTGCTGGGTGCGGCTTTCCTGCTGCTGGGGGTGATCGGCATCTTCCTGCCGGTGCTGCCAACCACGCCATTCGTGCTGCTGGCCGCGGCATGCTTCGCGCGGGGGTCCCAGCGCTTCCATGAGTGGCTGCTAGGGCATCCGCGCTTCGGGCCGCTGGTCAGCGACTGGCAGCGCTATCGCAGCATTCCCTTGCGGGCCAAATGCCTGGCGTTGTCGATGATGTGGGCGTCGATGGGGACGACCGCGTGGCTGCTGCGGGCGCGGCCGATTGCTTCGGCGGCGCTGCTGGCTTGTGCGGTGGGGGTGAGTGTGTGGATGGTCAGGCTGCCGACGCGGCCGGTGGAGGGGGGGAAGTCTTGAAAGCGCGGGCGTACTAAGGCGCGTCACTCCACGCACCGGCCCTCTCCCCCAGCCCTCTCCCGCCTGCGGGAGAGGGCTGGGGGAGACGGCCGGGGTATCAACGAAGTCGATCCTGCCAGCCGCCACCCAACTCAATCGTAGCTGCGCGCATCCTCGATCAGCTTCCCATCCTGCGGCAACGACCCCGCCGCCACGAAGGCCACTTCACCGCGCAGCCGCATCACCTCGCGCAGCGATTCCGCCACCGCACGCTGCAAGTCACCATCCTCGCGCGTAGCCTCGCAGCGCAGCGTCATTACGTCCGCGCCAGGGTCGCCAGTCACCACCAGCCGCGCCACGCGAATCTCCGGATGCCGCCGCAGCACGTCCGCCACCTGCCCCGGATGCACGAACATGCCCTTGACCTTGGTGGCCTGGTCGGCACGGCCCAGCCAGCCCTTGAGCCGGATATTGGTGCGCCCGCACGGGCTGGGCCGTTGCGACGACTCCGCCACGATGGCCGACAGGTCGCCGGTGCCGAAGCGGATCAGCGGGTAGTCGCCGTTGCCCAGCACCGTCACCACCACCTCGCCGGTCTCGCCCTCGGGCATCGGCCGGGAACCGCCGGGCTCGACGATCTCTACCAGCACGCCCTCGTCCACCACCCAGCCGTCGCCGCCCTCGGTCTCATAGGCAATCAGGCCGACGTCCGCGGTGCCATACATCTGCTGCACGCGCACGCCGCGCGCCTGGAACCAGGCCCGCAGCGACGGCGGCAACGCCTCGCCCGAGACCAGCGCCTTGGCCAGGCTGGTGCAGGGCGTGCCCAGTTCGTCGCCGCGCTCCAGCAGCAGCTTCAGGAACGACGGCGTGCCGGCGTAGGCCTTGGGCTGCAGGCTGGCCAGCGCCTGCACCTGCGAATCGGTCTGGCCGACACCGGCCGGGAACACGCAGCAGCCCAGCCGGTGCGCGCCGGTCTCCATCATCATGCCGGCCGGGGTGAAGTGGTAGGAGAAGGTGTTGTAGACCAGCTCGCCGGCGCGGAAGCCCGCCGCATGCATGGCGCGGGCCACGCGCCACCAGTCGGCGTCGTGGCCGTCGGGTTCGTGGATCGGGCCGGGCGACTGGAACACATGGCGCAACTTGCCCAGCGGGGTCGCGTTCAGGCCACCCAGCGGCGGCAGCAAGCGCTGGCGCGCGGTCAGGTCCGACTTGCGCGTGACCGGCAGCGCCGCCAGCGCCGCGCGCGAGGTCAGCAGCCGCGGATCGACCCCGCTCAGCATCTCGGCAAAGTAAGGGGCGTTGTCGCGCGCATGGGCCACCTGGCGTGCCAGGGCGGCAAGGAGCGCCTGCTCGCGGACTTCCGGCGCGCGGGTTTCGAGCGAATCGAAGTGTTCTGGCATGGTGCTGTGCGTCAGGGAATGGGATGCGGCATGCCGTCGCGCCACAGGCGCGTGGTGGCAATGCCGGATAAATTGGGTCGGCTTACGTCGGCTCAGGCCAGCCAGCGCTTCCTGCGCCGGTAGCTCTTCACATCGCGGAACGACTTGCGCCCGGCACCGTCGTCCGCATCGTTGGCGGCCACGCCCAGGTAGAACTCCTTGACATCCTCGTTGGTGCGCAGCGATTCGGCGTCGCCGTCCATCACCACGCGGCCGTTTTCCAGGATGTAGCCGTAGTCGGCATAGCGCAGCGCCACCATGGTGTTCTGCTCGGCCAGCAGGAAGCTGACGATCTCGCGCGAATTCAGGCCGCGCACGATCTCGAAGATCTCCTCGACGATCTGCGGCGCCAGCCCCATCGAAGGCTCGTCCAGCAGGATCATCGCCGGCTTGGCCATCATGGCCCGGCCGATCGCGCACATCTGCTGCTCGCCGCCAGAGGTGTAGCCGGCCTGCGACTTGCGGCGCGTCTTCAGCCGCGGGAAGTACTCGTAGATCTTTTCCAGCTCGTCGCGCGTCTGGCCGCGCGACAGGCCGCGCGTGTAGGCGCCGGTGAGCAGGTTCTCTTCGATGGTCAGGTGCGCGAAGCAGTGGCGCCCCTCCATCACCTGGATCACGCCGCGGCGCACCAGGTCGTTGGGCGTGAGCTGGTCGACGCGGTCGCCGCGATATTCGATCGAGCCCTTGGTGACATCGCCGCGCTCGGCCTGCAGCAGGTTGGAGATGGCCTTGAGCGTGGTGGTCTTGCCCGCGCCGTTGGCGCCGAGCAGCGCCACGATCTTGCCTTCCGGCACTTCGAGCGAGACGCCTTTGAGCACCAGGATCACGTGATCGTAGATGACTTCGATATTGTTGACGGACAGAAGGCTCATGGTGCGGCTCGTGTTGGTGTTGCGGTTTCCAGCTTGCCTATTGGGTACTCCCTCTCCCTCTGGGAGAAGGTTGGGGTGAGGGCGGGCGCTGCCACGAAGTGAACGCGCTCGCTATTGCCAGCGCCGGCCCTCACCCCCGCCCCTCTCCCGCAAGCGGGAGAGGGGAGAACCCAGTCGGGATTCGGGCGGCCTCTCAAGACTTCGAACAAGCCGGAGTAATCCCCTTCTCCTTCGCGTACTGCGCCGCCGTGGCCTTGAACAGCGGGTGGATCAGGCTCTTGTTGCCCTCGATCCAGTCCGACACCACCACCCACTTGGTGCCATCCCACTGCTGGATCTTGACCTTGCCCGAACCCTCGTGGTTGTCGCAGCTGGTCTTGATCTCGGGCAGCAGGCCGGTGGCGCCGAGTTGCTGCAGGCGCGCGTTGGTCAGGTTCAGGTTCTCGAAGGCCCAGCGCATCTGCTCGCCGGTCATGGGCTTGCCCTTGCCGAACTTGGCCTGTGCCACGCGCACCGCTTCCACCGTCACCACCGCCGCCGACACGCCGCGGTTGTACAGCACCGAACCCACCTTGTTCTTGTCCTGCATATTGCCCTTGCCGGCACCGTAGACCACCTTGTCGATATCGGCGATCAGCGGCACGTTGCGGCCCGCCACGTTCCAGGTGGCGCTCATGTAGCCCTTGGACGCATCACCCGCCGGCACCGTGTCTTCTTCCGAGCCGGCCCACCACGAGCCGATTATCTTGTCGCGCGCAAAGCCCACCTTCTGCGCGGCCTTCAGCGCGGTCTGGTTCATCACGCCCCAGCCCCAGAAGATCACGTAGTCGGGGTTCTCCTGGCGGATCTTCAGCCACTGCGCGCCCTGCTCGTTGCCCGGGTGCGCCACCGGGATCTCCACCAGGTTGAACTTGCCCAGCTTGGCCTCGGCCTGCAACGCCACGATCGGCTCCTTGCCATAGGCCGAGTCGTGGTACAGGTAGACGATCTTCTTGCCGGCCAGCGAGCCGCCGTTCTTCGAGGCCAGGTACTTGACGATGGCCGAGACCTGCATCTGGTACGTGGTCACCAGCGGGAACGCGTACGGGAACACCGAGCCATCCACCGCGTCGGTGCGGCCGTAGCCCATCATCACCAGCGGCACCTTGTCGGCGGCGGTCTTGTCGACCAGCGCGTACGAAATGCCGGTGGACATGGCGTGGTAGGCGGTGCCCTTGGTGGTGGCGTTCTTGGACTTCAGGCGTTCATAGCACTCCACGCCCTTGGCGTTGTTGTACTCGGTCTCGCACTCTTCCCACGACAGCTTGACGCCGTTGACGCCGCCTTCCTTCAGATTGACGTAGTTGAGGTAGTCGATGAAACCGCCATACCAGGACTGCCCGTTGGCGCCATACGGCCCCACGCGGTAGCTTGGCAGCGCCACGAACTGCTCATTGCTCTGCGCCATGGCCGGCGCCGCCGGCGCCAGCAGTGCCGCCGCGGCGCTGACCACCAGGGCGGCGCGTTGCACATTGCGAATCAGGTTGGTCATGACAGTCTCCATCGCCCTCAAGGGAGCGTTTCGTTATGCGTAAGCTTCAGAACTTCACACAGGAACTGCGGTAACACAGGCACCCCTCCCGTCAATGAGGGAACGGCCACAGCCTCAGCTTTTCCTTGGCGATCTGCCACAGCCGGGCCAGCCCGTGCGGCTCCACGATCAGGAAGAAGATGATCAGCCCGCCGAACACCATCAGCTGGATGTGCGACACGGTGGCATTGGTGAACGGCAGGTGCAGCAGCGCGGCCAGCGGCGGCAGCACGTTGTCCAGGAAGATCGGCAGCAGCAGGATGAAGGCCGCGCCCAGGAACGAGCCCAGGATGCTGCCCACGCCGCCGATGATGATCATGAACAGCACGCGGAACGACAGGTCCAGCGAGAAGCCGTCGGGCTCGACCGAGCCCAGGTAGCAGAACGCATACAGCGCGCCGGCCACGCCGCAGTAGAACGAGCTGACCGCGAACGCGAGCAGCTTGGTGCGCATCAGCGGGATGCCGATCACCTCGGCCGCCACGTCCATGTCGCGCACCGACATCCACGCGCGCCCGGTGGCCGAGCGCACCAGGTTCTTGGCGGCCAGCGCCAGCACCGTGACGATGGCCAGCACGAACAGGTACTTCTTCAGCGGGGTGTCGATGGCGACGCCGAACAGGTCCAGCCGCTGCGCCGTGATCACGCCCGACGAGCTGTTGTTGGAGAACCAGGGGAACTTGGTCAGCGCCCACACCACGAAGAACTGCGCCGCCAGCGTCGCCACGGCGAGGTAGAAGCCCTTGATGCGCAGCGACGGCAGGCCGAAGGCCACCCCCACCAGCGCCGCCGACAGCCCGGCCAGCAGGAATGACAGCAGCACCGGGATGCCTTCGATGCGCAGCTGGAAGTTGTAGGCCGCGTAGGCGCCCACGGCCATGAAGGCTGCGGTGCCGAGCGACAGCTGGCCGGCATAGCCGGTCAGGATATTAAGGCCCAGCGCCGCCAGCGAGAAAATCAGGAATGGGATCAGGATGGCCGAGAACCAGTACTCCGACCCGACGAACGGGATCGCCACGAAGGCCACGGCCATCAGCACGGCAAAGCCGATGCGGTCCTGGCGGATGGGGAAGATCTGGCTGTCGGCGACGTAGCTGGTCTTGAACTGGCCGGCTTCACGATAAAACATGGTAAGTCTCCTGTGCGAAGTCGGTCAGACGCGATCGATGTGTTTCTCGCCGAACAGCCCTTCGGGGCGGACCAGCAGGAACAGCAGGGCGAACACATACGGGAACCACCCTTCGATGCCGCCGAAGTTGCCCCCGAACATCGACTGGAACACCGGCGGGATATAGATCTCGGCCAGCTTCTCCGAGGCGCCGATGATCAGCCCGCCGACGATGGCGCCCGGCACCGAGGTGAAGCCGCCCAGGATCAGCACCGGCAGCGCCTTGAGCGCGGTCAGCGTGAGCGCGAACTGCACGCCATTGCGCGAGCCCCACAGCATGCCGGCCACCAGTGCAACGAAGCCTGCCACGCCCCAGACGATGGCCCAGATGTTCTGCAGCGGGATGCCCAGCGACAGCGCCGCCTGGTGGTCGTCGGCCACCGCGCGCAGCGCGCGGCCGACCTTGGTGTACTGGAAGAACAGCGCCAGCGATCCCACCAGGACGCCGGCGATGGCCGCCGCCGCGATGTCGAACTTGGACAGCACGATATTGAAGTTGGTCAGGATCGATTCGATCGGCTCGTCGACGATGCCCAGGTTGATCGGGCGCACTTCATTGCCGAACAGCAGCGGCCCCAGGCCTTCGAGGAAGAATGATAGCCCGATGGTCGCCATGAACAGCGTGATCGGCGGCTGGTTGACCAGCTTGCGCAGCACGAAGCGCTCGGTGCTCATGCCGACCAGGATCATCACCACGAAGGCGCCGATCACCGCGGCCCACATCGGCAGGCCCTTGTCCATCAGCCCCACCACCGCCAGCGCGGCGAAGTACACCATCGCGCCCTGCGCGAAGTTGAACACGCCTGAGGCCTTGTAGATCAGCACGAAGCCCAGCGCCACCAGCGAGTACATCAGGCCCGAGAGCAAGCCGCCGATCAGGATTTCAAAGAAGAACGTCATGGTTCAGAGCCTCAGTGCGAAGTGCCCAGGTACGCCTTGATCACGTCAGGGTTGCCCTTGACCTCGTCCGGCGTGCCGTCGCCGATCTTCTTGCCGTAGTCGAGCACCACCACGCGGTCGGAGATATCCATCACCACGCCCATGTCGTGCTCGATCAGCACTATGGTGGTGCCGAACTGCCGGTTCACATCCAGGATGAAGCGGCACATGTCCTGCTTCTCTTCCACGTTCATGCCGGCCATGGGCTCGTCCAGCAGCAGCATCGAGGGCTCGGCCGCGAGCGCGCGCGCCAGCTCCACGCGCTTCTGCAGGCCATACGGCAAGCGCCCCACCGGGGTCTTGCGGATCGACTGGATCTCGAGGAAGTCGATCACTTCCTCGACCTTCTGGCGATGGCGCATCTCTTCGTTGCGCGCCGGGCCCCACCACAGCGCGTGGGCGAAGAGCCCGGTGCGGAACTGCGTGTTGCGCCCGGTCATGATGTTGTCCAGCACCGTCATGCCCTTGAACAGCGCGATGTTCTGGAAGGTGCGCGCAATGCCCTGGCGCGCCGCGGCGGTCGGGTGCATCTGCTTGCGCTCCTCGCCGCGGAACACGATGCGTCCCTGCTGCGGGTGGTAGACGCCGTTGATCACGTTGAGCATCGAGCTCTTGCCGGCGCCGTTGGGGCCGATGATGGCGCGCACCTCGTGCTCGCACACATCGAACGAGATATCGGTCAGCGCCTTGACCCCGCCGAACGACAGCGAGATATGCTGCAGGTCCAGGATCACCTCGCCGCCGGTGCGCGCCTGCTCGCCGGTGCGCTGTGCGCGCTGCGTGCCGGGATGCGCGCCGCTGTCATCCGCCAGACCCGCGGGAGACATCGGGCCTGCCGGGGCGATCGCGCCGCCGCTGCCCGTGCCGCTGGCATCCGTGCGTGCCGTCCCCGCCCATTCGCGCTGCCCCGGGCCTTGCCAGGCTACTTGCGTCATCTTGCTGCCCTCGCTCATGCCGCGCGCGCCGCCACAGGCAGGCGCTTCGCATTGACCAGCTTCAGCGTGGCCGACACGCTGCCCTCGCGTCCGTCTTCAAACTTGACGCGCGTCTCGATGAACTGCTCGGACTTGCCCGCATAGAGCGCCTCCACCAGCACGCCGTATTTGTCGGCGATAAAGCCGCGGCGCACCTTGCGCGTGCGCGTGAGCTCGTCGTCGTCCGGATCCAGTTCCTTGTGGAGGACCAGGAAGCGTGCCACCTGCGATCCGGCCAGCATCGGGTCGTTGGCCAGGTCGGCATTCACCTGGTTCACGCACTCGCCGATCATTTCCAGCACGTCGGGCTGCGCGGCCAGGTCGACATAGCCGGCATACGGCAGGTGGCGGCGCTCGGCCCAGTTGCCCACGGCCTCGAAGTCGATGTTGATAAAGGCGCAGACCTGGTCGCGGTCGCTGCCGAAGGCCACCGCTTCCTTGATGTACGGGAAGAACTTGAGCTTGTTCTCGATGTACTTGGGCGCGAACATCGAGCCATCGGCCAACTTGCCCACGTCCTTGGCGCGGTCGATGATCTTCAGGTGGCCGTCGGCGTCGATCACACCGGCGTCCCCGGTCATGAAGTAGCCCTCGTCGTTGATGGCCTCGCGCGTGGCGTCGTCGCGCTTGTAGTAGGACTTGAGCAGGCCCACGCCGCGCACCAGCACCTCGCCGTTGTCGGCGATGCGGATTTCCATGCCGGGCGCGGCCGGCCCTACGGAATCGAACTTGACCTTGCCGTCCGGCTGCAGGCACACATAGGCGCAGGTCTCGGTCTGGCCGTAGAACTGCTTCAGGTTCACGCCGATCGAGCGGTAGAAGCGGAACAGGTCCGGTCCGATCGCCTCGCCCGCGGTATAGCCCACGCGGATGCGGCTCATGCCCAGCACATTGCGCAGCGGGCCGTAGACCAGCACTTCGCCCAGGGCGTAGCGCGCGCGGTCCGCGAGCGATACCGGCTGGCCGTCAAGGATATCGGTGCCGCAGCGCTTCGCCACATCCATGGCCCAGTGGAACAGCTTGCGCTTGATCCAGCCGGCATCCTCCATGCGGATCATCACCTGCGTCAGCAGCCCTTCATAGATGCGCGGCGGCGCAAAGTAGTAGGTGGGGCCGATCTCGCGCAGGTCGGTCATCACCGTTTCGCGCGATTCCGGGCAGTTCACCGTGAAGCCCGCCACCATCGCCTGCGCGTAGGAGAACAGGTTGTCGCCCACCCATGCCATCGGCAGGTAGGACAGCACGTCGTCGTCAGCGCTCAGCTTGTCGAAGGCGCAGCCGTTGCGCGCCGCGCCGATCAGGCCGTAGTGCGAATGGCATACGCCCTTGGGCTTGCCGGTAGTGCCCGACGTATAGAGGATGATCGCGGTGTCGTCGGGCTGGCCGGCGGCGATGGCCTCGTCATAGAAGCCCGGGTGCGCTTGGTCGAACTCGCGGCCCAGTTCCTGCAGCCGTTCATAAGACATCAGCGACGGGTGGTCGTAGTCCATCAGGCCGCGCGGGTCTTCAAAGATGACGTGGCGCACGGCGCGGCCGGACTCGGCCAGCTGCGCCTCCACTTCCAGCAGCTTGTCGACCTGCTCCTGGTCCTCGACGATGGCGAACTCGATTTCCGCATCGTTGAGCACGTAGACCATCTCGTTGGCGATGGCGTCCTGGTACAGCGGCACCGGCACGCCGCCCAGCGCCTGCGCCGCGGTCATGGCCCAGTACAGCCGCGGGCGGTTGTCGCCCACCACCGCCAGGTTCATGCCGCGCCTGAAGCCGAGCGCGGCCAGCCCGCAAGCCAGCGCCCTCACCTGCTGGGCCGCCTGGGCCCAGCTGTATGTCTGCCAGATGCCGAGATCCTTCTCGCGGTGAGCCGGATGATCCGGCCGCTGCTGGGCGTGCGCCAGCAGCCATCGCGGGAAGGTCGTCGCCGACGATTCCTGCATCGCTGTCTCCTGTCCCTCCGGCGTGGGGATCCACGCCCGGTGTCAAGCGCCGGTCCGGTCGTTATACTTGGCTTGCTTTGCCCGGCAGCAATTGCCGCCCGGCATCAAGCCCGGTGTGCCTTGCATCAGGCCGCCGGGAAGGCTTGCGCCTTGCCCCGGCGTGCCGCTGGTGGCACCCGCGGTTCCGTTGTGATCGTACGATAGCCCATGCCAACAACCCCGGTTGTCACGCCGGTGACAATTCCGGGTTAATCCCTACGGGAGCTTCTGCAGGCCATGCTGAACGATTTTGTCGACCGCTGCGTATGGGCAGCAGACCTGAGCCCCGAGCAGCGCGAACGCGTGCGCCGCGCCATGTTCGTGCACGAGTACACCCAGGGCGACTACGTCTGTCACAAGGGTGACATGGCTGAGCACTGGATGGGCGTGCTCGAAGGCATCGTCAAGATCACCACGGTGTCGCCCTCGGGCAAGTCGGTCACCTTCACCGGCGTGCCCACCGGCGGCTGGTTCGGCGAAGGCGCGGTGCTCAAGTCGGAAATCCGCAAGTACGACGTGATGGCGCTGCGCCGCTCGACCATCGCCTTCCTGCCGCGCGACACTTTTCTGTGGTTGCTGGATACCAGCCTGCCGTTCACGCGCTTCCTGCTGACGCAGTTCAACGAACGCCTGGGACAGTTCATCGCGGCGGTGGAATATGAACGGCTGCTCGACATCGATTCGCGCGTGGCGCGCGCGGTGTCGTCGCTGTTCAATGAGCACCTGTATCCGGGGATCGGCACGACGCTGGAGATCTCGCAGGAAGAGATCGGCCTGCTTGCAGGCATTTCGCGCCAGCGCGCCAACCAGGCGCTCAAGGTGCTGGAACAGCAGGGCCTGGTGCGGGTGGACTACGGCGTGATCGAGGTGCTGGACCTGGAGGGGTTGCGCCAGTACGGCGAATAACATGGCCAGCGCCATCGATGCCGCCACGCTGCAGGCCTATCGCGAGACGCATTACCGCGTGCTGGGCGACCTGCCGATGATATTGCTGGTAGACCAACCCAGCGCCCCGCTGGCGGCGCTGCACCGCGCGCTGGGCGTGGCATCGAGCGCCTTCATTACCGCCGCCAACCCGTTCAGCCTGCGCTGCGACGACGACGCCAACGCACGGCGCCAGCAGGCGCTGGCGCGGGACGTGGCAAAGATGGGGTTGCGCGCAATCGAAGCCGCCGGCGAGCATCCTGCCAACGGCTGGCCGGCAGAGCCGAGCTTCCTGGTGCCGGGGCTGTCGCTGGAGGATGCCCGGGCACTCGGCGAGAAATACGAACAGAACGCGGTGGTCTGGAGCGGCGCGGACGCGGTGCCGCGTCTGGTGCTGCTGCGCTGAACGCCGCGACGCGCCGCGTCGTGGCGACGCGTCAGCCGGCGAGAGGGTCAGTGGCCGTGGCCGCGGTGCCCGTGCCCATGGCCGTGGCCGCGCCCGTAATGGCGATCGTAGTCCCGATAGTGATGAGAGTGGTGATGCCGCCCGCGCCACTCACCGCGGCCATACCAGCGGCGTCCGTCCCAATAGCGGTCGCCATGCCAGCCGTGGTAGCGCGGCGCATAGACCACGGGCGGCGGAGGCGCCACATACACAGGGGCCGGGGCCACATAGACCGGCGCGCCGACCTGCACGCCCACATCCACATGAGCCATCGCCGAACGGGCCGCCAGCAGGGACATTGCGCCCGCGAGCAGCGCAGCAAAGAGAATCGGGTGAGCCATGGAACTTGTCTTGTCGTAAACGGAACGGTGCACTCTACCGCGCATTCCTGTTACCGGATGCGGCGGAGTGTTTCGGCATATAACGCCGTGTAAGCGGGATTTGGCGGCGACCGGAACCGGCACCGGAAAAAGCGGCGGCCGCCCGCAGGCGGCCGCCGTGCCACGCAGCAAGTGCCGGGAAGCTTACTTGCTATAGACGTACACGCCGCGGCCGGTCTTGCGGCCCAGGTAGCCGGCAGCCACCATCTCACGCATCAGCATCGCCGGGCGGTACTTCGGATCGGCAAACTCCGTGTACAGCACTTCCATCACGGCCAACATGGTGTCCAGGCCGATCATGTCAGCCAGCGCCAGCGGGCCGATCGGGTGGTTGCAGCCCAGCTTCATGCCTTCATCGATCTCTTCCGGCGAGGCCAGGCCTTCGCCCAGCACGCAGAAGGCCTCGTTGATCATCGGGCACAGGATGCGGTTGACGACGAAGCCCGGGCTGTTCCTGACCGTGATCGGGTACTTGCCGAGCTGCTTCGACAGGGCCTCGACGGCGGCATGGGTGGTGTCGCTGGTCTGCAGGCCGCGGATCAGTTCCACCAGCGCCATCACCGGCACCGGGTTGAAGAAGTGCATGCCGATAAAGCGGTCGGCGCGCGAGGTCACGGCGGCCAGCTTGGTGATCGAGATCGACGAGGTGTTGGACGCGATGATCACGTTCTCGCCGACGATGCTGTCGATCTGCTTGAGAATCTTGACCTTCAGGTCGTAGTTCTCGGTCGCGGCCTCGATCACGATATCAGTGGCCTTGAGATCGTCGTACGAGGTGCTGCCCTTGATGCGCGCCAGCGCGCTGGCCTTGTCGGCCTCGGTCAGCTTTTCCTTCTTGATCAGCCGGTCCAGGCTGCCCGCCACGGTGGCAACACCCTTCTGCACGGCGGCATCGCTGATGTCGACCATCACCACGTTGAGACCTACCACTGCGCAGGCCTGGGCGATGCCATTGCCCATGGTGCCGGCACCGACGATGCCCACTGTCCTGATGCTCATCTTGTCTTCCTCTGCTTGGTTGGATTGCTGATAAATCGGTTCAGGCGCGGGTTCAGGCGCCCTGCTCGCGCAGCGCGGCAATGATGCGCTCGGCATGACCCTTGAGCTGTTCCGGGTCCTGCATCTCGCGCGCGTGGCCGCGCAGGGCACTGTCGGCATAGCGCGGCACGATATGGAAATGCACGTGCGGCACGGTCTGGCCCGCGGCCGCGCCGTTGAACTGGCCGATGGAGATGCCGTCGGGCGCAAACGCCGCGCGCACCGCGCGCGCCACCCGCTGCGTGGCAACGATGGCGGCCTGCGCGCCCTGCTCGGACAGGTCGAACAGGTTGACCGCGGCTTCCTTGGGCACCACCAGCGTATGGCCGTCGGCCTGCGGCATGATGTCCATGAAGGCGATGGTGTCGTCGTCCTCGTAGACCTTGATGCACGGCAGCTCGCCGCGCAGGATCTTCGCGAAGATATTGGTCGGGTTGTACTGGGTGTCCATGATCTTTGGCTTGCTTTGTCTCGAATACGTTTGCCGTGGCGCGGGCGCCGGCACAGCCTTCGAGTGTAACGCAGGGCGGCCCTTCACTGCGGCCGCCCTGCGCGGTAATCGGGCACTGCTTGCTACGCGGTGCCGCCGGCTCTACATATTGCGCCGGTATTGCCCGCCCACCTCGAACAGCGCGTGCGTGATCTGCCCCAGCGAGCAAACCCGCACTGCGTCCATCAGCACCGCGAATACGTTCTGGTTGTCGATCACCGCCTGGCGCAACTGCGCCAGCATGGCCGGGGCCTCGGCCGCATGGGCCTGCTGGAACGCCTGCAGGCGGTCGAGCTGGCTCTGCTTCTCGGCCTCGCTGGAGCGCGCCAGTTCCAGCTTCTGCGGGGTCGGGTCGCCGTCCGGGTTGCGGAACGTGTTCACGCCGATGATGGGCAGCGTGCCGTCGTGCTTGAGCTGCTCGTAGTAGAGCGACTCTTCCTGGATCTTGCCGCGCTGGTAGCCGGTCTCCATCGCGCCCAGCACGCCGCCGCGCTCGGCGATGCGCTCGAACTCCTGCAGCACCGCCTCTTCCACCAGGTCGGTCAGCTCTTCGATCAGGAAGCTGCCCTGGTTGGGGTTCTCGCATTTGGCCACGCCCCACTCGCGGTTGATGATCAGCTGGATCGCCAGCGCGCGGCGCACCGACTCGCCGGTGGGCGTGGTGATGGCCTCGTCGTAGGCGTTGGTGTGCAGCGAATTGCAGTTGTCGTAGATCGCGATCAGCGCCTGCAGCGTGGTGCGGATATCGTTGAAGTCGATCTCCTGCGCATGCAGCGAGCGGCCCGAGGTCTGAATGTGGTACTTGAGCTTCTGGCTGCGCTCGTTGGCGCCGTACTTGTCGCGCATGGTCACGGCCCAGATGCGGCGCGCCACGCGGCCCAGCACGCTGTACTCGGGGTCCATGCCGTTGGAGAAGAAGAACGACAGGTTGGGCGCGAAATCATCGATATGCATGCCGCGCGCCAGGTACGCCTCCACATAGGTGAAGCCGTTGGACAGCGTGAACGCCAGCTGCGAGATCGGGTTCGCGCCGGCCTCGGCGATGTGGTAGCCGGAGATCGACACCGAGTAGAAGTTGCGCACCTGGTGGTGGACAAAGTACTCCTGGATATCGCCCATCACCTTGAGCGAGAACTCGGTGGAGAAGATGCAGGTGTTCTGGCCCTGGTCTTCCTTGAGGATGTCCGCCTGCACCGTGCCGCGCACGTTCTGCAGCACCCAGGCGCGGATCTTGGCTTCCTCGTCTGCGGTGGGCTCGCGCTGGTTGTCGGCGCGGAACTTGTCGAGCTGCTGGTCGATGGCGGTGTTCATGAACATCGCCAGGATGGTCGGGGCCGGGCCGTTGATGGTCATCGACACCGAGGTGCTCGGGCTGGTCAGGTCGAAGCCGTCGTACAGCACCTTCAGGTCGTCGAGCGTGGCGATCGACACGCCGGAGTTGCCGACCTTGCCGTAGATGTCGGGGCGCACGTGCGGGTCTTCGCCATACAGCGTGACCGAGTCGAACGCCGTCGACAGGCGCTTGGCATCCATGCCTTCGGACACCAGCTTGAAGCGGCGGTTGGTGCGGAAGGCATCGCCCTCGCCGGCGAACATGCGCGTGGGGTCCTCGTTCTCGCGCTTGAAGGCGAACACGCCGGCGGTGTAGGGGAAGCTGCCGGGCACGTTCTCGCGCATCAGCCACTTCAGCACCTCGCCGTCATCCTCGAAGCGCGGCAGCACCACCTTGCGCACCTTGGTGCCGGACAACGTGGTGGTGACCAGCCCCGTGCGGATCTCCTTGTCGCGGATCCTGACCACGTATTCGTCGCCGCTGTAGGCTTCGCGCATCTGGGGCCACATCGCCAGCAGCTTGCGTTCGACCTGGCCCAGCGCGCTGTCGCGTTCGGCGGCCAGCGCGTCCAGCGCCGCGCCATCGCCTTGCGCGGCCTGCAGCATGCGGCTCGATTCACGCAGCTGCTGGCGCTCGCGCGCCAGGCGGCTTTGCGTCATCACGCGGCGGTGGTAGCCGCGCACCGTGTCTGCCAGTTCCGCCAGGTAGCGGCTGCGCGCCGGCGGCACGATCACATTCTGGCCGGTGGAGATGCGCCCCGCCTGCGCCGGCAGCACGCCCGGCTGCAGCTTCAGGCCGCGTTCGGCCAGCGCCGCGCGCAGTCCCTGGTACAGCATGGTCACGCCATCGTCATTGAAGCGCGACGCCTGCGTGCCGTACACCGGCATGTCCTCGGCCTTGCCGTGCCATTGCTCGCGGTTGCGCTGCACCTGCTTGGCCACATCGCGCCACGCGTCCTGCGCGCCCTTGCGGTCGAACTTGTTGATGGCGACGAAGTCGGCAAAGTCCAGCATGTCGATCTTCTCGAGCTGACTGGCCGCGCCGAACTCGGGCGTCATCACATAGAGCGACAGGTCGACGTGCGGCACAATGGCTGCATCGCCCTGACCGATGCCCGAGGTCTCGACGATCACCAGGTCGAAACCGGCCACCTTGCACGCGGCGATCACGTCCGGCAGCGCCTGCGAGATCTCCGAGCCCGCCTCGCGCGTCGCCATCGAGCGCATGAAGATGTTCGGGTGGTTGATCGCGTTCATGCGGATGCGGTCGCCCAGCAGCGCGCCGCCAGACTTGCGCCGCGACGGGTCGATCGAGATCACGGCGATGGAGAGCGCATCCTGCTGGTCCAGCCGGAAGCGGCGGATCAGTTCGTCGGTCAGTGACGACTTGCCGGCGCCGCCGGTGCCGGTGATGCCGAGCACCGGAATCGATGCCTGCTTTGCCTGCGCATGCATCGCGCCCACCAGCGCGGGATCGGCCTTGCCGTTCTCCAGCGCGGTGATCAGCTGGGCCAGCGCGCGGCGATCGCCACGGGCAACGGGTTCCAACGTGGCCGGCGCATAGCGCGACAGGTCGATGTCGCAGCGCTGCACCATGTCGGCAATCATGCCGGCCAGGCCCATGCGCTGGCCGTCCTCGGGGCTGAAGATGCGCGCCACGCCGTAGGCCTGCAGCTCGCGGATCTCGTCCGGCACGATCACGCCGCCGCCGCCGCCAAAGACCTGAATGTGCTCGCCGCCCTTCTCGCGCAGCAGGTCGACCATGTACTTGAAGAACTCGACATGTCCCCCCTGGTAGCTGGAAATCGCGATGCCCTGCGCGTCTTCCTGCAGCGCCGCCGTCACCACTTCCTCGACCGAGCGGTTGTGGCCGAGGTGGACCACCTCGCAGCCATGCGACTGCAGGATGCGGCGCATGATGTTGATCGAGGCGTCATGGCCATCGAACAGCGACGCCGCCGTGACAAAGCGCACCTTGTTGACCGGACCGCGGCCTTGCACAGTGGGCTTGGGCTGGGGCGCACCGCGGCGCACATCATGCACATCGGAAAGGTCGGTCATTGTCTCCACCGTTTCTGGTGTTGGCTGCTGCCGCGGCGTGCGCCGGACGTGCCGTTTTGTGCCGGCTTGGCTGCAAATGCGCGGGCTGCGCCCCGGGTCGGGGCCGATCGATTATATGAAGTTGACGTTAACGTAAAGCAATGGGGCGGAACCCCGATACCGGCGTGCGTGGGGCGGGGCAGTCCTTATAGAGTAGGCGCCCGCGGCAGGCGCCGCGCAAGCCCCCGGGCAAACAAAAGGCCACCCGCAGGTGGCCGTTCCGGCACAGCGTGAGTGGCCGCTCAGGCCCAGATCCTCGGGCACTCCCCGAACGCATCGGTGCTGTGCTCCTCCACCCGGTGCCGCATCGCCCGCAGCCACGCCGCCAGCCGCCGCAGCGACCACGGCGCCGGCACCTGGGCCAGCGCGAAGCGCGCGCCCGCGCCATCGCCCGACAGCCACACCCGGTAGCCCTCCGGCAACGGCAGTTCGGCGCCCGGCTCCAGCCAGATGTCAGTGGGATTGCCTTCCACCGTCACCCACAGCTTGCCCACCGCCGCGCAGACGGTCTGCCCGTAACCGGCGCGCCAGCTCACTGGCTGTCCGGGCTCGTCCAGTTCGAAAGTCCGTAGTTCGCGCATGTCGCACTCCTCATCAGCCCGGCGGTCTGGTCCGGTGCCGACTCCTGGACGCCGAATGACCACAGGAGCCGGCGCCTTTCTCCGCCATGCTTCCATTATTCGCATCCCTCACTACAATCCCATGTACAGTTGTGAACAGTTTTCGATGAACTGTTCAGTAGTTTTCCCTGACAGTTGCGTCCTCCGGTTTCCCCCGGCTGCCCTGCCTTATGAAACTAATCTTAGATGCTTCTACCGGAATTCCACTGACCGATCAGATCGTCAACGGCGTGAAGTCGTGGATCGGCAACCGCGAGGCTCGGCCCGGCGCAAAGCTGCCGTCGATCCGTCAGCTGGCAGCCGCGAACGGCATCAGCCGCTTCCCGGTGATCGAAGCCTATGACCGGCTGGTATCGCAGGGGCTGCTGGATTCGCGCCAGGGTTCTGGCTTCTATGTGGCGGACAGTCCGCTGGCGGGGCGCTCAGCGTGCGGCTGGTCGGATCCGAGCCTGGCCGAGGATCTTTCCGACCACATCCTCGAGCAGTTCAACCACCCCAGCGGCACGCTCAAGCTGGCCGGCGGCTTTGTGCCGGAAACCTGGCGCGACGTTGAGGGGCTGACGCAGGCGATCCGCGCGATCTCGCGCAACGAGATCGACAGCGTGATCCACTACGCCACGCCGATGGGGCATCCGGAACTGCGCCGCCAGGTGTTGCTGCGCGTGCGCCAGTTGGGCATCGCCGCCGAACTGCCGCAAGTGCTGATCACCACCGGTGCCAGCCAGGCGCTGGACCTGGTGGTGCGCCACCTGCTCAAGCCCGGCGATACGGTGTTCGTGGAAGATCCCGGCTACTACAACCTGTTCGGCCTGCTGCGGCTGCATGGGGTGCAACTGGTGGGCGTGCCGCACACGGCCAACGGGCCCGACCCAGACGCCACCGAGGCGCTGCTGCGCCAGCACAAGCCCAAGCTGTTCTTCACCAACAGCGTGCTGCAGAACCCGACCGGGTCGACGCTGGCGCCACCGGTGGCATTCCGGCTGCTGGAGCTGGCGCGCCGGCATGGCTTCCGCTTTGTCGAGGACGACATCTTCTCGGACTTCCAGACCCACTTCACCGACCGACTGGCCACGCTGGACCAGCTTGAGCACGTGATCTACATCGGCGGCTTTTCCAAGACGGTGTCGGCCTCGCTGCGGGTCGGCTACCTGGTGGCCGACAAGGCGCTGGTCAAGGACCTGGTCGATGTGAAGGTGCTGACCAGCGTGGCCGGCTCGCACTTCGCCGAGGCGGTGACGGCGGCGCTGCTGGAACGCGGCGGCTACCGCAAATATGTGGAGCGGCTGCGCCTGCGCGTGCGCGAGGCCTCCGCCAATGCCGTGCGGCAGCTGACCGGCAACGGCTGGGAGGTGTTCTGCCAGCCGTCCGGCGGCAACTTCCTGTGGGCACGCCCGCCCGGCATCGAGGATTCGCGCGAACTGGTGACGCTGGGCGAGGCATACGGCGTGACGCTGGCCCCAGGCAACTACTTCCGCCCGGGCGGCGAGACCTCGGCATGGATCCGGATCAACGCCGCCTACGCCAACGAGCCGCGCGCGGTGGCCTTCATGAAGGCCGCGGCCGGGCGCGGCAGCTGAAGGCGCTCAGCCGCCGTGGTTATGCAGCACGGCATTGCGCCGCGCGTAGCCGAAGTAGATCACCAGCCCCACCGCCAGCCACACCAGGAAGGCAATCCAGGTCAGCGCCTGCAGGTGTGCCATCAGGAACAGGCAGAAGCCGATTGACAGCAGCGGCACCACCGGCACGCCCGGGCAACGGAACGCGCGCGGCAGCTCGGGCCGGGTCTTGCGCAGCACCAGCACCGCCACCGAGATCAGCGTGAAGGCCGCCAGCGTGCCGATATTGATCAGCTCGGCCAGCACGCTCAGCGGCACGAAGGCGGCAATCGCGGCAAACACGATGCCCACGGTCCAGGTGGCGAAATACGGCGTGGCATGCACCGGGTGCACGGAAGACAACCGCTCGGGCAGCAGGCCGTCGCGCGACATCGCAAAGATCACGCGGGTCTGACCATAGGTCATCACCAGGATGACCGTGGTCATGCCCAGGATTGCGCCCAGGTCGACAAAGCCCGCCACCCAGTTCTGGCCCGCGAACTGCAGCGCCAGCGAGACAGGGTGGTCCACGCCGGCGAACTTCGCGAACGGCACGATGCCGGTCATGATGGCGGCCACCACCACATACAGCACCGTGCACACCGCCAGCGAACCGATGATGCCGATCGGCAGGTCGCGGCGCGGGTTGCGCACCTCTTCCGCGGCCGAGGTCACCGCGTCGAAGCCGATAAAGGCAAAGAACACCAGCGCCGCCGCATTGAAGATGCCGGCAAAGCCGAATGGCGCGAACGGCTGCCAGTTGGCCGGCTGCACATGCCACACGCCCACCGCGATAAAGAGCAGCACCACACCAATCTTGACCGCCACCATCAGGTTGTTGATGCGCGTGGATTCGCGCACGCCATATGACACCACCCAGGTGATGGCCAGCATGATCAGGCACGCCGGCAGGTTCAGCATGGTCTTCACCCCCGGCACGGACCCTGGCGCCGCGCTCAGCGCCGCCGGCAGCTTCAGCCCGAAGCCCGCCATCAGCGACTGGAAGTAGCCCGACCATCCCACCGACACGGCGGACGTGGCCAGCCCGTATTCCAGCAGCAGGTCCCAGCCGATCATCCACGCGACGATCTCGCCCAGCGTGGCGTAGCTGTACGTATAGATCGACCCCGACACCGGGATCGCCGAGGCAAACTCCGCGTAGCACAGCGCGGCAAAGCCGCAGGCCAGCGCCGCGATCACGAACGACACCGTCAGCGCCGGCCCCGCGGTCAGCGCGCCGGTGCCGGTCAGCACGAAAATGCCGGTGCCGATGATGGCGCCGATGCCCATCATCACCAGGTCGATCGGACCCAGCACCTTCTTCAGGCCGTCATCGCGCGCGACGGCCAGCATCGCGTCGATGTCCTTGGTTCGGAACAAGCTCATTCAGACTCCCTGCAACTGTGGCCGGGCACGCGGCGGGGAGGCGCGCGGCCTGGAAAAAGGGCGGTAGTTTACGCCCGCCGCGGCGCGAAGGCGTCACATTGCGCGCCCGCGCGAGGCAGGCGCGTCATCGAATGATAGGAAAGGCCAGGCTGGCCGGCACTGACCGCAGACAAACTGCAGAGGGAGGATGTCAGCCCCCGCAGCCGGGCGCCGACAGGATGCCGTCCACGCGCGCTAGTGCGACGGCAAGCGGATCGAGTGCCAGCAGTGCGGCGCCGGCAAGAGCCAGTGCCGCAAGCGCGGCAATCCTTGCGCGCAGCGCCCACGGCATCGCCCAGGCCGCCAGCCCCAGCGGAGCTAGGGCCGCGCATGCAAGCAGGAGCCGCGGCAGCATCAGCACTTCAGCGGCTCGCAGCCTCGGGCACCGCGGCGTGCGCCGGGCCCTTGGCCAGTGCCGGCAACGGTCCCGCGCGGCGCAGGCCAAACCACGAACACGCGGCGGAGCACAGCGTCACCGCCACCAGCGCCGTGATGCTGTGCTGGTAGCTGCGCGTGGCATCGAACGACCACGCCCCCAGCTGCACCGTCAGGAAGGCACCCAGCTGGTGCCCCAGGAACAGCAGGCCAAACACCTTGCCCTTGATCCGGCTGCCATAGCGCTCGAAGCAGAACATCGAGGTCAGGATCACCGTGCCCAGGTAGCTGGCGCCAAAGCCGACCGCAAACGGCAGCACGCCCAGGCCCGGCACCAGCAGCAACAGCATCGACGCCGAGCGCAGCGCGTAGAACGCGGCCAGCAGCCGGTGCTTGTCCCAGCTCAGTGCCAGCGCGCCGGAGACTAGGCCGCTGGCCAGCTCCAGTGCACCGAGCGTGCTCATCGCATAGCCCATCGCCAGCCGCGGCACGCCCTGCCCCTGCCAGTACGCGATCAGGTGCACGTCGATAAAGGCCATGGTGGCGCCGCAGCCGAAGAAGCCGGCTGCCAGCGCATAGAACACCGGGTCACGCCGCACCACCGTCCATGCCGGCACGTCGGCCTCGGCCGTGCGTGGCGCCGGTGCGGACGCCGGCTCCCAGCGCGAAGCCAGCCACAAGGCGCCTGCCACCGGCAACGCAAACACCGCACCCGCCACGCCGAACGCGGTGATCCAGCCCGCCTGCGGCTGCAGCCAGATCCACAGCGGCGACAGCACGACAAAGCCTATCGCGGTGCCGTTGGTAACCACCGCATAGGCCAGCCCCTTCCTGCGTTCCTCGAACAGCCGGTCCACCAGGATACCCATCGGCACAAAGGTCATGGCCGCCAGCCCGAACGCGCCGGCAAGGCCGAACATCAGCACGAAAAACGTCAGCGATCCCGGCCACAGCGCCGCGCTGCCCAGCGCAATGCCTGCCGCCAGCGCACCGGCGGCCGCAGTGCGCAGCGGGCCGACGCGATCGCTGAACGCGCCGACCACCGGCGACATCAGCCCGGTGGCCAGCATAAAGACACTACCGGACCAGGCAAACTGCGCACGGCCCTGCCCGAAGTGCGTGGCGAGGTCGATGAAGTACACCTGGTAGAGGCCCTTCACCGCGGTCGACACGAACATCACGGCAAAGCCGATGGCGACCAGGGCCACGGTGATGGCGGGCAGGCGGGTGCGGTGCATGGCGATCTCTCTTTGGCAGGGGTTCGTTGACCATGCTAAGGAAGGCCGGCCGCCTGCCGGGACAACGCCTTGGACCAGAAAAGCAAATTTTCGGCCATCGCCGCTACAAAGCCTGCAATTCGCGCGAGAATGCCGGCATCGGCCTCGCGATCTCCACACTGGTGATGACTACCGCCTATTTCCTGGTGCTGCCCAATGTCCACATGCTCGACCTCGGCGGGCCGCTACAGATCCTGTCGAGCGTGGCAGAACTTGGCCTTGCGCCACTCACTGTGCGCTGCGTCGGCCCGCATTCCAGTGTCACGTCCTTCCAGGGTCCGGCGCTTGGCCGGGTTGAACGCCTGCCCGCCCGGCTCGAAGCCGGCGACGTGGTCATTGCCGTTGGCAGCAAACTTCTGGACACACTGACGACATCGCCTGCGTGGCACGATAGCGCGGCATGGTTGAGGGATAGCTTTGGTGAGGGCAGGAATGGCGGCGTGCAGGTGGCCGCAGTCTGCACCGGCGCCTTTCTGCTCGGCGCAGCGGGCCTGCTCGACGGGCGCCTGTGCACGACACACCATGCACATATCAAGCGCCTGCGCGCGCGCCATCCGGATGCCTCGGTGATCGACAACCGAGTGTTCGTCCGCGACGGCAATGTCTGGACCTCGGCCGGCGTGGCCTCCGGCATCGACCTGGCGCTGCGGCTGGTGGCCAACGCCTGCGGCGACGAGGCCGCGATTGCGGTGGCGCGCGACAACGTCGTGCCGTTCCGGCGCTTCGGCGCCGATCCGCAGCTTGAACCGCAGTTCAGCGCACGCTCGCACGGCAATCCGCTGGTGCATGCAGTGCAGGATGCGATCGCGCGCGACCTGGAAGCCAACGTCGCTGACCCGCGCTTTGCGCAGCGTTTCGCGGTCAGCGTCAGGCACCTGTCGCGCCTGTTCCATGAGGAAACCGGCCTCACGCCGAAGCAATACCAGCTGACCCTGCGCATGGCACGCGCGCGCAAGCTGCTGGCCGCATCGACGCTGCCGGTGGAAGCGATCGCGTTGAAGAGCGGCTTCGCCAGCGTGCAGGCCTTCCGCGCCTGCTGGAACAAGGGAGAAGCCGGCACGCCGAGCGCCTACCGGCAGGCCAGCACGTGCAGCGCGGAATAGCCGCGCTCAGGCGTGCATGAGGATATTCACCAGTCGCCCGAACGGATCACGCACATAGAAACGGCGCACGCCCCACGGCTCGTCGGCCGGGCCGTATTCGATGGCAAAGCCCGCGGCCACCATGCGGCGATGCGCTTCATTGACGTCGTCAACCTCTATGGACAGGTCCGGCACGGGTGTACCGCTGCCACCCTCCGACGCCACGCTGACCTGAACGGACATGGCAGTGTCGCGGCCATAAGTCTGGATCCACCCGTGATCCATCAGCAGGTCGAGACCAAGGACGTCCTGGTAGAAGGCGCGCGCAAGCGAAGGCTCCGCGGCCGAGATATTGGCGACGATACGTCTGACGTTCATCCCCTGCCTCCTTGAACAAGCGGGCCGCCCTGAACGGAGCGGGGACCGCCAACCGGTCCCCGCCAATAGGCACAACAAACTACTTAGCCACCGGCATGGTGAACTCAGCGCCCTTGGCGATCGAATCCGGCCAACGCTGCATCACGCTCTTGTAGCGCGTATAGAAGCGCACGCCCTCTTCGCCATAGGCATGGTGGTCACCGAACAGCGAGCGCTTCCACCCGCCAAACGAGTGCCAGGCCATCGGCACCGGGATCGGCACATTGATGCCGACCATGCCCACCTGGATCTGCCGCGCAAACGCACGCGCAATGCCGCCGTCGCTGGTGTAGCACGACACGCCGTTGCCGTACTCGTGCGCATTGATCAGCGACACCGCTTCGGCAAAGTCATGCACACGCACTACCGACAGCACCGGACCGAAGATCTCTTCCTTGTAGATCGTCATATCCGGCTTGACGTTGTCGAACAGCGTGCCGCCGACATAGAAGCCGTTCTCATGGCCATCGACCTTGTGACCGCGGCCATCGGTGACCAGCGTCGCGCCCTCTTGCACACCCTTGTCGATATAGCCTTCGACCTTGGCCTTGTGCGCACCGGTCACCAGCGGGCCCATCTCGGCATCGGACTCCATGCCGTTGCGGATCTTCAGCGTGCGCGCGCGTTCCGCGAGGCGCGGCACCAGCTTGTCGGCGACATCGCCCACCGCTACGGCGACCGAGATCGCCATGCAGCGTTCGCCAGCAGAACCATACGCGGCACCGATCAGCGCATCGACCGCCTGGTCGAGATCGGCATCCGGCATCACCACCAGGTGGTTCTTGGCGCCGCCCAAGGCCTGCACGCGCTTGCCGTGCTTGGTCCCTTCCGTATAGATGTACTCGGCGATCGGCGTCGAGCCGACGAACGACAGCGCCTGGACGTCTGGATGCGCGAGCAGCGCGTCCACGGCTTCCTTGTCGCCCTGCACGACATTGAACACGCCATCGGGCAATCCCGCCTGGCGCAGCAGATCGGCAATCAGCAGGCTCGGCGACGGATCGCGCTCCGACGGCTTCAGCACGAAGGTATTGCCGCAGGCGATTGCCACCGGGAACATCCACATCGGCACCATCACCGGGAAGTTGAACGGCGTGATGCCGGCCACCACGCCCAGCGGCTGGCGCAGGTTCCAGTTGTCGATGCCGCCGCCGATGTTGTCGGTGAAATCGGTCTTGAGCAGGTTGGGGATGCCGCAGGCGAATTCCACCACCTCGATGCCGCGCGTGACTTCGCCCCTGGCGTCCGAGAACACCTTGCCGTGCTCGCGCGTGATCAGCGCGGCCAGGTCATCGTGGTGCTGGTCGAGCAGTTCCTTGAACTTGAACAGGATGCGCGCGCGGCGCAGCGGCGGCGTGTCGGCCCAGGCGGGGAACGCGGCCTGGGCGGCGGCGACGGCATCGGCCACGTCCTGCGTGGTCCCTAGCGCCACGCGCGCTGCGACCTCGCCGGTGGCGGGGTTGAATACGTCCGCAAGGCGCTGGCCGCCGGCGCGGCGCACGGCGCCGCCGATGAAATGGTGGATCTCGGCAAGTTGCCGGTTTTCTGCGATGCTCACTTGGGATTTCCTTCGATTGCCGCGGCACGCAAGTCAGCGCGCGCCCCGGCGTGCAGTCAGGGAGGCCGGACCCGCAGGTCCGGCGGCAATGCGATGCGGCGCGCGCCGCTTACTTGATGTCCTGCAGCGCCTTCTTCACCGTATCGAACAGTTCGCCGATCTGGGCTTCAGAGATGATCAGCGGCGGCGAGAACGCCAGGATGTCGCCGGTGTAGCGCACCAGCACGCCGAGCTCCAGGCACTTCAGGAAGGCCTCATACGCGCGCGCGCCGGGCTGGCCGGGACGCGGCTCCAGCTCGATGCCGGCGACCAGGCCGTAGTTGCGGATGTCCTTCACGTGCGGCGCGCTGCGTACGCCGTGCACCGCGGCTTCGAACACCGGCGCCAGTTCGGCGGCGCGGCCGAACAGGTTTTCGCGCTGGTACAGGTCGAGGGTGGCGATGGCGGCAGCCGCGGCCAGCGGGTGGCCGGAGTAGGTGTAGCCATGCAGAAGCTCGATCGCGCCCGGCGCGGCCGAATTGACCACGGTGTCATGCACTTCGCGGCGCACGGCGACGGCGCCCATCGGCACCGCGGCGTTGTTGATCGCCTTGGCCATGGTGATCAGGTCCGGCGTGACCTTGAAGCGCTCCGCCGCGGTGGCGGCGCCCAGGCGGCCGAAGGCGGTGATGACCTCGTCGAAGATCAGCAGGATGCCGTGCTTGCTGGTGATTTCACGCAGCTTTTCCAGGTAGCCGACCGGCGGCACCAGCACGCCGGCGGAGCCGGCCAGCGGCTCGACGATCACGGCGGCAACGTTGGACGGGTCGTGCAGCGCCAGGATGCGCTCCAGCTCATCGGCCAGGTGCGCGCCCCATTGCGGCTGGCCCTTGGAGAAGGCTGCCTCGGCGATATTCAGCGTGGCCGGCAGGTGGTCGGTGCCCGGCATCAGGTTGGCCGAGAACGCCTTGCGGTTGGGGCCAATGCCGCCCACCGCCATGCCGCCGAAGCCCACGCCGTGGTAGCCGCGCTCGCGGCCGATAAAACGCGTGCGCTGGCCTTCGCCGCGTGCACGGTGGTAGGCCAGCGCGATCTTCAGCGCGGTGTCGACCGACTCCGAGCCCGAGTTGGTGAAGAAGATGCGATCCAGGCCCTGCGGCATGATCGAGGCCACCTTGGTGGCGGCCTCGAACGACAGCGGATGGCCCATCTGGAACGGCGGCGCATAGTCCAGCGTGGCGGCCTGGCGCGCTACGGCCTCGGAGATTTCCTTGCGGCAGTGGCCGGCGGCCACGCACCACAGGCCGGCACAACCGTCCAGGATCTGGCGGCCGTCGTGGGTGGTGTAGTACATGCCGCTGGCCGACGCCAGCAGGCGCGGCGCCGCCTTGTACTGGCGGTTGGCGGTGAAGGGCATCCACAGGGCATCGAGATCGGGAATCACGGTCTTGGCGGCGTCCATACGTCCTCCTAGGGGGAATCGGGTCGGATTGGCGGGTAGCACGCTGGCGGGCAGCGCGTCGGCAATGAGGGTCACTCTACCGGCGGCGTCTGGCCGACAAAATATACAGTCCGGACAAGACTGCCTTACCGTGCAGTTTGAACATGCCAAACCGTACAGGCAAGCGCCATCGGGGTGCCACCAGCCCGCCCCAGTGCCACGACCCGCCCTGGACCGCGGGGTTTCATCCCACGCTGCACTGCGGCAAATTTCGCTTTGCGGAAAGCCACCGCAGCCTGGCCCGCCTCCAGCCGCTAAACTGTACAGGTTCACGCCTGCCTGAGTGCCTGATGCTGATCCTGAACCTGTCCCGCAGCCGCCGCGACGGCGACACCCTGACCGAGCAGATCGTTGCCGGCATCGCCGCACTGGTTGAGCAGCGCGCGCTGCGCGCCGGCACCGCCCTGCCCTCGGTGCGCCGCTTTGCGCAGCACCACCACGTCAGCACTTTCACCGTGGCCGAGGCCTACGGCCGGCTGACCGCGCTGGGCTACCTGGCAGCGCGCCCGGGCTCGGGCTATACCGTGGCGCACCGCCATGCCCCCGCCGGGCGCGCGCGCGCGCCGCACTGGGAGGCGCCGGGTCTGAACGCGGCGTGGCTGCTGTCGGATGTGTTCGCCGACCACTCGGTGCCGATCAAGGCTGGCGCTGGCTGGCTGCCCGGCGACTGGCTCAACGAGGAAGGGCTGCACCAGGCCATGCGCGCCTCGGCGCGCGTGCCGGCGGCGCAGCTGTCGGGCTACGGCCATCCCTACGGCTTTGCGCCGCTGCGCGAGCATATCGCCGCAGGCCTGGGCCAGTACGGCATCCCGCTGCAGGCGCAGCAGGTGGTACTGACGCAGGGCGCCACGCAGGCGCTAGACCTGGTGGTGCGCACGCTGCTGCGTGCCGGCGATACGGTGCTGGTGGAATCGCCCTGCTACTGCAACCTCTTGCAGATCCTGCGGCTGGCGGGGCTGCGCGTGGTGGGCGTGCCGCGCTCGGCGGCGGGGCTCGATACCGATGCGCTGGACGATGCCATCCGCGCCCACGCCCCGCGCGCGCTCTTTATCAATACCGTGCTGCAGAACCCGACCGGCGCCAGCCTGAGCAGCATGAACGCCTTCCGCGTGCTGCAGCTGGCCGAGCAGTACCGGCTGCTGGTGGTGGAGGACGATATCTACCGCGAGCTGGCGCCGGCCGGCTCGCCGATGCTGGCGGCCATGGACGGGCTGTCGCAGGTGGTCTATATCAATGGCTTTTCCAAGACCATCACGCCGTCGCTGCGGGTCGGCTATCTGGCCGCCAGCCCCGACCTGGCCAAGGCCTTCGCGCGCACCAAGATGGCGGTCGGCCTGACCTCATCGGAAGTCACCGAGCGGCTGGTCTACTCGGTGCTGACCAGCGGCCACTACGGCCGCCACGTGGCGGCGCTGGCCGAGCGCCTGCGCGCGCAGCAGGATCGCGTCACGGAAAAGATGGAAGCCCACGGGCTGGAGGTGCTGCTGCGCCCGGAGGGCGGGATGTTCGCCTGGGCACGCCTGAACGAGGCGGCACAGGCGCGGCTGCAGGCCAGCCGCCGTGGCGAGCCGCTGCACGGCAACCGGCTGGCCACGCTGGCGCTGGAGCATGGCATCTGGCTGGCGCCAGGGTCGTATTTCGAGCCGGACGAGACCGATTCGCCGTGGATCCGCTTCAACGTGGCCACCGGCGATGCGCCACAGCTGTGGCAATTCTTCGACCGGCTGGCACAGGTGCCGCGCGCGGCCTAGCATCCGCGCAGGACGCAGGGGTCAGCTCCAGAGGCGCTCGACAAACCAGCCCGCGGTGGCGCAGAGGCCCAGCCAGGCGGTCAGGCAGATAGCGATAAATCGATAACTCATCTCGGAATGGACAACAAAATCGTTAAGGCAGTGTGAATTCTTCGTTGGATCATACATCCATTCATGAATGTATGTAAGGCTCGCATGGAATTCCCGCGGACAATCAAGGGCTATTTGTATCGCGGGGGGCACACAAAATACGCGCCAGCTGTCCCTTGCAACCGTCAGGGACGCGGCCGCCGAAGCGCCGGGGCTCTGCTACCCTTGTGACTGCATTACCCCACGCAGGGTGAGGATTTCACCTCTCAAGCGCTCAGCAGAACCCGACCATGCATAGCCACGACTTGTCCGCCTGGACCCACAGCCACGCCTTCGACGCCGGCAACCGCGCCGCCGAACGCGGCACGCGCCTGGTGATGGCAATCACCGCCGCCACCATGGTGGTGGAGATCGCCGCCGGCCTTTGGTTCAACTCGATGGCGCTGCTGGCCGATGGCTGGCACATGAGCTCGCACGCCCTGGCCATCGGCCTGTCGGCCGTCGCTTATGCCGCCGCGCGCCGCTACGCCGGCGACCGGCGCTTTGCCTTCGGCACGTGGAAAATCGAAGTGCTGGCCGGCTTTGCCAGCGCGGTGTTCCTGCTAGGCATCGCGGCGCTGATGGCGGCCGGCTCGGTCGAGCGGCTGTTCAGCCCGCAGGCCATCCACTACCGCGAGGCCATGGCCGTGACCGCGCTCGGCCTGCTGGTCAACCTGGGCTGCGCGCTGATCCTTGGCGGCCATGCACACGGGCACGACCACGGGCACGACCATGGCCACCATCACCACGGCCATGACCATGATCACGGCCACGGCCACCACCACGACATCAACCTGCGCGCCGCCTACATGCATGTGCTGGCCGACGCCGCGACCTCGGTGCTGGCGCTTGTCGCGCTGGCCGGCGGCTGGTGGCTGGGCTGGGCGTGGCTGGATCCGGTGATGGGCCTGGTGGGCGCCGCGCTGGTCGGCAGGTGGGCCGTCGGCCTGCTGCGCCAGAGCGGCACCGTGCTGCTGGACCGCGAGATGGACCACCCGGTGGTGGAAGAAGTGCGCGAGGTGCTGGCGGGCCTGGACCCTGCCTACGCCAACGGCGAGGAGCGCACCCGCGTGACCGACCTGCATGTGTGGCGCGTGGGCCGGCAGCAGTTTGCCTGCATCGCCTGCCTGGTCACGCACGATCCGGTGCTGACCCCGCAGCGCGTGCGCGAGGCACTATCCGTGCATGAGGAACTGGTGCACGTAACGGTGGAGATCAGCCGCTGCGACGGCGCGCACTGAGGCGTGTCATCGGTGCTTGCGGGTTCAGTCCAGCTCGCACCACATGCATAGCGGCGGTGTATCGGTATGGCGGTGGAATTCGCTCGATGACATGACCTCGGCCGGCAGCTTCGCGGCCGGCACCAGCGTAAAACCGTAGCGCGCGAAATAGCTCGGGCAGCTTGAGGCCAGCAGCACCGCGCGCCGCGCGCCATTGGCGCGCGCGCGCATCAGCGCGGCGCGCACCACATGCGTGGCCACGCCCTGGTCGCGGTGTTCCGGCAATACGGCAACACTGCGGATCACCACGGTCTCGCCGAAACGCTCGCCGGCAGCGCAGCCAATGATCTGCGCGCCAAGGATGGCAATGTGGAAGTGCTCGAGCAAGCGGGCCACATCGTCCACGGGCAGGCCGCAGCGTTCCAGCACGCTGCCCACGGCTGGCGCGTCCGAGGGCACGGCCGCCCGGATCCGCAAGTCTTTGATCATCTGGAGCCTCTCTTTTTCACATCACCTCGCGACGGGGACACCATGGAAGCCCGGACATGGTTGTGCCGCCATCCGGCGGCACGGGTTGCACGCAGGCCATGTGGCCTATCGGGCAACATTACCTGATTCGGTGGCATTGTTCTATTGGGGAAGTAACGGAACAGCGAGGCCGAAATGGCCCGAGCCATCGCGGGCATTACGCGCGCCACGGCATGGCTGCCGTGCATGGCGGGTCACTGTGACAGGCGCATGAAAAACGGGGAAATTGCGCGGGCGCGCGCAAGACTGCCCGGCAACATGTGCCGGGCAAAGAAAAAACTGGAGGCGGGGATACGGAATCGAACCGTCGTGTACGGCTTTGCAGGCCGTTGCATCACCACTCTGCCACCCCGCCGCTGACGCCGCGTCTGTGCGACGCTACGTGCTGCGGGCCGCAGTGTAGCGGGAAATGGAAATCTTTGCAGGAGACGGTACCGGACCCTAGCCCATCGCGGACTGGATGTAGTTCTGCAGCCCGACCTTGTTCACCAGCTCCAGCTGCGCCTCGAGCCAGTCGATATGTTCCTCGGTGTCGGCCAGGATATCGACCACGATCTCGCGCGAGACATAATCGCCGACCGATTCGAAAAACTTGATCGCTTCCTTGCAGCTGGCCTGCGACACCTGTTCGAGCTTCAGGTCGCAGCCGAGCATCTCCTCGGTGTTCTCGCCGAGCAGCAGCTTGTCCAGGTCCTGCAGGTTGGGCAGGCCATCGAGCAACAGGATGCGCTCGATCAGCTTGTCCGCGTGCTTCATTTCCTCGATCGATTCCTCGTACTCGTGCTTGCCCAGCGCACCGAGCCCCCAATGCCGGTACATGCGGGCATGCAGGAAATACTGGTTGATCGCGGTCAACTCATGGCGGAGCTGGCCATTGAGCAACTGGATCACCTTTTTGTCGCTTTTCATGACTGCCCCCAACGACCCCTCAAAACCGATGGACCCACTCTCATTTTCGTAATCACGAAAACCCCGCAGTGATAATCCCGCCGCGCATTTCATGGTAGTCCGGCAAAAGCGGACATCAAGCAAATTCGGCCTTGCTGCAGCATTTTCGCCGGGTTTTCACGCGCCATTGCGGATGCGAATACCAATGGTTTCCATTCGATTTCCAAAAGCGCACCGCGCGGCATTGTGCAAATAGAAAAGCGGGCGCACACGGCAATTGCCGCACCGCCCGCCATCGGAAACCAGTCGTGTAAATCAGTCGAGCTTCGCGCCCGAATCCGCCACCAGCGTCTTCAGCACCGGCCAGTCACGCGCATACAGCGCCTGCGCCTCGGCCGGCGAGCTGCCCACCGTGCGCAGCCCCAGCGCGACCAGTCGCTCCTGCATGTCGGGCGCCTGCAGGATGGCGCGCACTTCGCCTTCAAGCCTGGCGAGAATCCGCGCGGGCACGCCCACCGGCGCCACCAGGCCGATCCAGCCGACGGTCTTGAAGGCGCTGTCCTGCATGCCGGACTCAGCGAAGGTAGGCATGTCAGGCAATGCGCTGCTGCGCTGCGTGCCGGTCACCGCCAGCGCCTTGAGCTTGCCACTCTGGATATAGGGCTTGGCGGTCAGGATGCTGGCAAAACCGAACTGCACCTGCCCGCCCAGCAGGTCCTGCATCATCGGCGCCTCGCCCTTGTAGGGCACGTGCGTGGCCTGGCCGTGCACCAGCTTGCTGTAGTAGGCGCCGCTCAGGTGCGACAGCGAACCCACGCCCCACGAGGCATAGCTGAGCTTGCCTGGCCGGCTGCGCGCGTATTCGCCCAGTTCACGCACGGTGCGCGCCGGCACCGACGGATGGGCCACCAGCACCAGCTGCGCATCGGCCAGCACGCTGATCATGGTCAGGTCCTTGCGCGGGTCGTAGGGCAGTTTCTGGTACAGGAACTGGTTGGTCAGCACCGACTGCGTCAGGGTCATCAACAGCGTGTAGCCATCCGGCGCGGCCTTGGCCACGGCGTCGGTGCCGATGATGCCCGAGGCGCCCGCCTTGTTGTCCACCACCACGGGCTGGCCCAGGCGCTTGCTGAGCTTTTCGCCCATGGCACGGGCGATGGTGTCGGTGCCGCCGCCGGCCACATAAGGCACCACGATGCGGATCGGTTTGGCGGGATAGGTCTGTGCCGCGGCGGGCAGGGCCAGGCTGAGCGAAAACCCGCCAATCAGCCCGCCAGCGGCCAGCGCGAGCCATGCGCGTCGGTTCATGTCGTCTCCAGGTCGTCTTTATGGTTTTGGAGGACAACGTTAGCGGGCTTGAGAAATTACGTCCAATGCAATATTTTTCAGTTTTTGATGCAGAATTGGTTAACTTACTGGGGCTGACGTGGGGCTAAGGCAGCTGCATCACTTCGTCACGCTGGTCGAGCAAGGCAGTTTTGCCCGTGCCGCCAGCGCCCTGCACCTGTCGCAGCCGGCGCTCACGCGCAGCATCCAGGCGCTGGAAGCGGACCTGGGGCCGCTGGTCGACCGCAGCTACGGCAAGGTGCGGCCAACCGCCGCCGGCATGCTGGCGCTCGAACGCGCGCGCCGCATGCTACGCGAACAGCGCGAGTTGCGGCGCGACCTGCAACTGCTGGAGGAAGTAGAAATCGGCACGATCTGCGCTGGCTTCGGGCCGTTTGCGGCATCGTTCCTGCTCGATCCCGTGCTTGAGGCGCTGGTGCGGCGCTACCCGCAGCTGCGCATCGACCTGGAGACCGCGGACACGCCGGCCATGCGGCGTTCGCTCGAAGCGGAACGCCTCGATGTCTTTGTCGGCGAAAGCCGCAGCCTGGCGGAACTGGGACACCTGCAGATTGACCGGCTGCCGGCGCTGGAAACGGCATTCTTCGTGCGCAGCGGGCATCCGCTGGCGCGGCAGCGCGAAGTCACCCTGGCTGAGCTGCGCGCCTATCCGGTGGCCGGGACCCGGCTGCCGGCGCATATCCTGCGCTTCTTCCGGCAGGCACTGCATGAAGCCCGCGGTGGCAGCGGCCCGGTCTCCGAGGACGCGCCCGGGCTGATGACCGTCACCTGCAACGACATGCACGCGCTGCGCTCGCTGCTGCTGGCCGTCGATGCCGTGGCGCTGGTGCCCGTGGCGATGATGGCCGACGCCTGCGCGCAAGGCATGGCCGTGGCCCTGCCGATGCACCCGCCAACCGAGCTGAGGGCGCAGTATGGGATCGTGTCGCTGGCCGGGCGCTCACCGTCGCCGGCCATGCGCGCATTCGCGGCGCTGGTGCACGAAGCGGTGGCGCAAGCCAGCGGCGGTGCCGGGCCGTAGGCCCGGGTCATCGCCCGGGCGTTCGGGATTCAGCCAGCAGCCACCGCGGGGTGCCCCGCTTCGACACGCGACGGCGGGTGCACGGCCAGCCGGCGGCGCGAGCGCTCGGGGTTGACCACGTACAGCCCGGCGAGCGCCGCCGCCACCATGATCGCGCCGCACACGGCCAGGCCCAGCTCGAAACCGCGTGCCCCCGGAACGTTCTGCACCAGCACGCCCGTGACCAGTGGCGCCAGCACGCCGGCCAGCGACGACACCGATGCATCGATGGCGAGGATCGCACCGCGCTGCCCCGCCGGCACGACCTCGGCCAGCATCGCCGGGCCCAGCGAATAGATCGCCGGCGCGCACACGCATGCCACTACCAGCAGGCTCACCCGCATGGCCGGCGTGGTGTCCGGCCACAGCAGCAACAGGAAGAAGCCGCCGGCCAGCAGCAGCATGCCGGCCGAGACCCGCCCGCGCGCCACCCGCGACGACACGCCGCGCGCCAGCAGCCGTTCAGAGAACCACGCAATGGCCAGCGTCAACGGCAGGTTGGTGCCGATGATCAGCGCGAACAGCTTGCCGCTGACGGCGTGGCCGAAGCCCAGCCCGCTCTGCAGGTAGGCCGGGATCCAGGTCAGGCACAGCGCCAGGCCCCAGTATGCCGCCAGCCGCAGCGCGAAGCAGCCGAGCACCGTGGGATCGCTCAGCAATACGCGGTATGGCAGGCGCTGCGGCGCGCCGGCGGCCGCGGGGGCGTGGGGGGCGCCATGCCCCGCCGGGTGTTCGTCGAGCGTCCCTTCGCGCCCGAGCGTCAGCCAGGCCACGGCCCACAGCACACCCAGCGCCGCCAGCACGTAGAAGTTGGCGCGCCAGCCCCAATGCACGGCGACCGCCGGGATCAGAAAGCCCGCCAGCACGATGCCGATCCCGGCCCCCTGCGTCAGCACCGCCACGGGCAGGTTGCGCCGGCGGTCCGGAAACCACTTGTAGCAGGCGTGGATCGCCACCGGCGCAGCCGGCCCTTCCATGAAGCCCAGCAGGATGCGCGAGATGATCAGCACCGCCAGGCTGGACGACAGCGCCAGCGGGATCTGGCACAGCGACCATGCCAGCGCCATGCAGACCAGCAGCCGCGAGGTCGGCGTGCGGTTGGCAAGAAAGCCGCCCAGCACGCCGGACACCGCGAACAGCCAGAAGAAGCTGCTGCCGACCAGGCCGAACTGCGCCGGCGTCAGCCCCAGTTCATCCATCATCGGCGCGGCCAGCAGGCCCACCACCATCTTGTCCATGGCGTTGACCACCAGGAAGAAGAACAACAGCACTGCGGTCAACCACGCGCGGCGCGGCTGGTAAGACATGGTCATGCGAGGTCTCCCTAAGGGCGGACATCGGTCTCCGGGCGGCACCTGATAGGCACGGCGCCGCTCAATTCGTAATATGGATTACGTTTTCGGGCCAGTATGTTGGCCGGATACGGTTCACGACATCCGTAAAAACACGGACATGCCGGGGCGGGCCCAAGCCACGCCCCGCGGGGAGAAAGGGTCGTCATGGAAAACAAGCTGACCGGGCTGGAAGGCCACGCCGGCTATGCCGCACCGCGCTATTCGCGTGGCCTGCGCACCACGCTGCTGCTGCTGGAAGCCGGCCGCCGGCTGCTGCGCGAGCGCACGCTGGAACAGGTCTCGATCCAGGAAATCTGCGCGCACGCCGGCGTCACGACCGGCGCGTTCTACAGCCGCTTCGAAGGCAAGGAGAGCTATTTCAAGGCTTTGCAGGCCCTGGTGCTGACCACGCTGCGCAAGGCCATGGCCGAGCGCCTTGCGCAACTCGACACATGCCCGCCGACGCTGGAAGACGCCGTGTGCACGCTGGCGCGCGACAGCCGCATCTGGGCCTACCGCAATGCCGGGGTGCTGCGTGCCTCGCTGGTGGCCCGCGTCACCAGCGGCGAGGATCCGATCCGGCACCTCAACCGGCAATACATGGACGACCTGGCTTCACGCCTGGCGCGGCTGCACCCGGCGGGCGCCTCGCCGGAACTGGAACTGCGCATCCGCTTTGCGCACCAGGCCCTGGCCGGCACCCTGCTGTACGCGCTGATCAACCGCGACAGCACCTTTGCGCTGTCGGACCGGCGGCTGGATATGGAGATGGCGCGGGCGTTCCTGCTGTACGCGGCATAACGGCCGGCCCTCGCCACGGAGCACGACGCACAAGGGCTTGAGCCGCGACTACTTTGGCCAATTGGCCTCACACAGGTTGGCAATGAGCGGGCACAGGACCTCATCGCGATTGTCGCGGCATTGCCCAACAAGACTTCTCAACTCGGTCCGCAGCATCCGCAAATCGCGCAGCCGTTCCTCGACGACTTGCAGCGTTTGTTCGGCCAGCGCACGCGCAGTTCCGCATTTGCTGCCGTCGTTCAGTTGCAGCAGCGTACGAACCTCGTCCAGGGTGAACCCAAGTGCCTGGGCCCGGCGAATGAAATGATGCCACTGCAGGCTGTCCCCGGAATACTGACGAATGGCGCCATGCACGCGTTCGGGTATCGACAGCATTGCGCATCGTTGGTAATAGCGAACCGTTTCCACGCCAACGTTGGCCACCTTGGCCAACTACCCATTTATCAGGGTCGACTCCATCACTTGACTCCGTACTCAGAGGGCGATGCAGTGCCCTGCATACGGCGAAGGAATCATCGAAGACCGCGAACTCCGCCATGCAGTCGGCGAGCCCCGACGTCATGAATTGGCATGGGAAAGCCCCCAAACGTGACAAGCGCGGAGAGACCAGGCTGGCATTCCGGCTAACCTGCGCTCTCCGCAAAGCTCCTGCACTCAGGCTTCATCGCCACGGCTTTCGCCCTGGCAACGGCCCCTCGGTACGCCCGATAGGAGCAGCTTACTGGTTCTTCGTCTTGTCCACGCTGGCCGCGGCCTTCGCGGCGTCGGGCTGCGCCACAGGCTTCGCCACATCCGCCTTGGCTTTCGCCGTGTCGGAATCATTCTTTGCGTCAGGCTTCGCCATACCAGCCTCGGTATGGGCGGCCTTCGTCTTGCTCGCATTGTGGTGGCTGCCCTTGGCGGCTGACTTACTGGCATCGGCCTTTACGTCAGCCTTCTCCTTATTGGTGCTGGCTTGGGCCTTTACTTCATGCGCGCCGGCACTCTTGTGGTTCTTGTCGGCCTTTGCCTGCGTGGCGCTCTTCTCCTTGACGACCTTCGCCTGGTCTTTCGACGCCCCGCCCTGCGGCTGAGTCGCGGAAGCTGGCACAGCAGTCTGCGCGAAAACGGTACCGACGAGGGCGGCGGAAGCGAGTGCAGCGAACAGCTTCTTCATGACGTGGACTCCTGGGAAAAATTCAGCAGCTCGGCGATGCGCCTTGCTTACCGGATACAAACGGTACGGTCGGCGTCCGAGTTGACCCACAAGTCGTGACAATCCGTAAGTTCTGCAACCAGCAAACTTGAATCACGAGCCCATCAAACTCCACGAGCAATTTGCTGGCCGGAAACCTCAACCGCTGTCGGCCGGCGGATGTCGAGGCTTCCTTTCGCCTGATAGTCCACGGGATGGTGCGTACGACCTACTATTGCTTCGTGGCGTCCTTGCTCATGGAATCCTTTTCCATCGTACCTTTGCTCATGCCCTCCTTCTTTTCGTGGGGCTTCTTGGCGTGACTCTTGCTCATTTTTTCTTTTTTCATGTCCATATCGTCCTTCCCCATGGACTCTTTCGCCATGCTGCCGCTGGCACCCATGGCGCCCTTTCCCATCTCGTCCTTCTTCATCGCGTCCTGTGCCCATGCATGGCTGGCAAGCAACACCGCGGAGGAAAGCAGCAAAACCAGGCGTTTGTTCATGTTGTACCCCTTGATTGGATTGGTAGGGAGAAGCCGGCAGACTTGCCGGTCAGGTTTCGGGGGGTCAGGAGCCCCCAAACCAGTTGTATCCCTGGTCTTCCCAGTAACCGCCGGGATACTTGTTTGTGACGTAAATCGCGACAATGTGCTTCGGGTTCTTGTACCCAAGCTTGGTGGGCATGCGCAGCTTTATCGGAAACCCATACTTCGGCGGCAGGCGTTCGCCATCGTAGGTGAAAGTAAGCAAGGTCTGTGGATGCAGCGCAGTGGGCATGTCGATGCTTGTGTAGTAGTCATCGGCGCAGAGAAAGCCCACGTATTTTGCAGTGGTATCGGCTCCGACGCGCTGGAGAAAATCAGAGAAGCGTGTACCGCCCCACTTGCCGATGGCACTCCACCCCTCGACACAAATATGGCGAGTCACCTGCGCCGTCTGCGGTAACGCGTAGAGTTCTTCGAGGGTCCATGCCGTCCTGCGCGAGACCAAGCCACCGACTTCCAGTTGAAACGCGTTGGCATCTACCTCTGGTACATCAGCGAGGCCGTAGTAGGCATTGAAAGGAAACGGCCGCGTCAGCCTTGACTCGGGATAGGTCGGCGCCAGCCGGTTAGGGTCGAACAGCCAGCCCTGCACGCGGTCATTGAAGCGCGAAACTGCCATCAGAAAGGACTCAACCGACGGTTTGTCGGTAATGCTGCAGCCCGTCAGCAGTAGCAAGCCACCAAGCGTAATGGCACGCTTTCCGAACAGTCGGCGAGATGGCATGCTCAGCTCGCGCGTTGCATCGTGCAATATCAGCTTGCGGTCGAGCCTGACGATTTGCTCAGCTTTGCTCATGACCATTCTCCGCATCGAGAACTAGCGTCCGCGCAACATGATGATGAGTGTGCGTGGTACCAGCAACACCATCACCACATGGATGACAAGGAATAGCGCAATCGCGCTCATGCCGATGAAGTGCACCCAACGCGCAGCGTCGTAGCCTCCCATCAATACACGCAGCAAGGGAAATTGAACCGACTTCCAGATTGCAAGGCCAGACAGCACCGTCAGCACAATCACCACCACCACGCCCACATAGAAGAGCTTCTGGGCAGCGTTGTATTCGGCCAGATTGGGGTGCGCGAGCTTGCCACGCATGGCTGCTGCAATGTCACGCAGTGCCGCTGGGACGGAAAGCGGAAAGAAGCGCCGCCGGAAACGGCCCGTGACGATATTCATCACCAAATAGAACAGGCCATTGGCGACAAGGAGCCACATCGCCGCAAAATGCCACTGCAGGCCCCCGGCAAGCCAGCCGCCCAGAGTGATTGCATTGGGAAAGTGGAAGCCGAACAGCGGCGATGCGTTGTAGATGCGCCAGCCGCTAAGCATCATGATGAGCACAGCGATGAGATTCAGCCAGTGCGTGATGCGAACCCATGCAGGCTGGATGGACTGGCTGTGCGGCGCCAGCTTATCGGGCGGCACATGGTGGGCATTCTTCACTTGCTTTCTCCGACGCCAGGCGGCACATCGGTGACCGCCTTCTTCACCACGTTCGTCGTCCCAGACGCCGAGACCTTACAAGGTCAGTGCATGCTTGCCCTGCCACCCTAGGTTCCGCTGCTGGCGAATGCGGCAAACGACACTTGTCAGCTCAGGAAATCCACACCGGTTCGGCTTTTGAAATAAGAGCGACACGCACATTCACGATAGGAGCAAATCCCGGAGGAGGCAAAGCAGGCCTTCGCTCTCCGTCCGGCCCTGCATGGGGTGTATCGACCGTGGACGCGAAGCCCCGATCGGAGGAAGCAGAACCGACGTATTGGCGGCCCCGAAACTGAAGCCTCGCTCGCCCGCGGCCGGGCTGGAAGATTCCCGAACTCGTTCCATGCTGGTAGAGCCAGCGCCGCTGCTGTCAGGGAATGACCAGTCGGTTCCCGCCTTCGGAGGGTACGTCTGGTACTCAGCGCCGGCGTCGACGATGAGCGCCTCGGCGCTTCACGTTGAGCACCACGCTTGCCTTTGACGCTTTGTCGAAGTTACTGAAGTCAGGAACGAATGCTATCGGCCTTCTCCCGACAGGATGTGGTCGGGAGTCAGATGAGGCGTCGTTGCAGGAGGCCCCCATGCCTGCGTGGATTTCGAAGCCGGAGGATACGGCCGGCGACGCAACGCCAAAAGAATGGCGAGTGCTGCAGCACCTATAGCGGGAGCCGGCACTTTGTTGGCATTTGCACTCGTACTGGTCCTTACCGCGTCACCCCGCCTATTACGTCTTTCAATTGGGATACGCGGACAGGTGTTACCGAGCAGGGGCTTCGCTTTGTTCTAGCCGGTCCCCCGGGTCGGGAGAATGGGCTATGGTCGCTCTTCTGGCTGGTGGCGACATGGGATAACAAAGTCACGGGCACGAAAGATATTACGGGCGAGTATGTGTGGATGTAACGCTGCACTATTGCTGTAGTGCGGTCCTCTTTTTGCATCCATGGGTGCAGGACGTGAAAGAGGGCGAACCAGGAGTTTCAGCATGCCGACGGTCATTGCATTGCGGTCGGCCCAGGTCAAGCAGAGGTATGTCGAAAATTGGCGCTTGCTGGAGACCTACCGTGGCGAACGGCATATTGTTGGGAGATTCTCAGACACCGGCAGATACTGGGCAACCCCTCCAATCAGTCAATTGGACTTCGCTCGCCGCAGGGGCTTCACGCTTGATGGACGACAGTTCCTGCTTGTCGGAGCGCCCGGGCCCGCGGCAGCAGCCGAGTACTTCGTCTCGCTATGTGCGGTGTTTGATGAGTGCCTCTTGACAACAAAGGACGTCACTGCGGAGCTTCTTTCGCATGCTCGAGGTATTTGAGCCGAACCCAACGGCGCCGCATGACACCTCCACGCTCGGGCATGTCACCATGATTATGCCGCTGCCCCTCGATGGCATCCGGTCCGTGGTCGGCGAGTTGTGCCTCGAACCAGTTGTGCAATGCCGCAACCAACTTGGCATCTGATGTTCGGTAGTCGAGTTCGGCGCCGTCGGCGACCTCCCGGTACCCAATGGTAAATTGCCCCGGTTTTGCTGAAGCTCTTCAATCTGGAACCGGAGTTCCGGCTCGACGGGTCGCAGTTCGACCACCTGTTTGAAGACGGAGAGACGTTTGCCATCGGTGGCCTGACCGGCAGGGCGATTCATGTGCCAGGGCATACACCCGCCGACATGACTTACCAGATTGGGGATGCCTTCTTTGTCGGCGATACGCTGTTCATGCCGGACGTCGGCACGGCTCGCTGCGATTTCCCGGGCAGCGACGCGCACGAGTTGTATCGCTCCATCCGCAAGCTGCTGGACTTGCCGGCCAATACCCGGCTCTATATGTGCCACGATTATCCGCCCGAGGGCCGTGCCCCGACATGGGAAACCACGGTCAGTGCCCAGCGCGGACGCAATATCCACGTGCACGACGGTGTGAGTGAAGAGCAGTTCGTAGCCATGCGCCAGGCACGCGATGCGACGCTGGCGATGCCCACCCTGATACTGCCGTCGGTGCAGGTCAACATTCGGGCCGGAGAGTTGCCGCCGCCCGATGCGAATGGCATGCGCTATCTAAAAATCCCGCTTAACGTCATCTGATCCAAGTCAGTGACCGACCATACCGATGGGTGGCGGATGAGAGCAGCACCTCGATGGGCGACAGTGGACCGGTCCGCGTTGAGGCGGGCTGTTTTCAATTGTTGTCTTGCATCAACTCTCTTTGCCTGAGGAGACTATCCTTTGCATAGGAGAAGGGACGCTCATATGTTTTGAGCTTTGTCCTGGCTTCGAATCAGTAGCCTTGAGACTGACCGACGCCGTCGACTGGGGTAGAAAGGCCAATAGGAGAGACAAGATGAAGAAGGAACTCATAGGGGCAGCGTTATCCGCAATCGTGCTTTGCGTTACTCCTGCGCTAGCTCAACAAAGTAAGCCTGCTGCCAAGAGTGCCCCAGCAAAACAGGAGCAACCCAACGTCGCCGAGTTTGATAAGCAGGCGGCGCAAATTCAGGAAAACATGCGGAAGATGCAGGAGCAGATGGACAAAATCCGCCAAACGCAGGACCCGCAAGAGCGCCAGAAGTTACTTCAGGAGCACTGGACGGCCATGCAGAGCACGATGGGCATGATGCACAGCATGTGGGGGCCTGGGATGATGGGCGGGCACATGATGGGCGGCCCCATGATGGGCGGCCCCATGATGGGCGGCCCCATGATGGGCGGCCCCATGATGGGGTGGGGACAGATGGGCGGCTACTATTCGAAGCTCACCCCTGAGCAGATGAAGCAGCGGCAGTACATGACGGACCAGTACATGGGCATGCAGCAGATGATGATGAACCACATGATGATGCACCAGAACTGGATGCAGCCGCGCCAACCTTGAGGGCTACCGCGATTTCTCAGGGGGAGATATTGTGAAATAGCGCGTTCTAAAACGCGCTATTTCATTAGGGCGGCACACATTTGCCCCCATTGACCTGCCATGGTCAAGACGGGCAGCCTTCCAGACTGCTCGATTTCGTCAAGGGCTTCCCAGTCCTCGACAGGCTAGCCCGCCAACGCGGGCACGACGTACCCACCGCAGCGCCGACTTGCGCGCTGGCGAGGGTGGCCATGCCCAGCGACCGCGTCGTGCCTCGCAGGGGTTACGACCATCTGCCAGAACTACGGAATGTTGATGGCCATCATCTTCCTCAGCCACGACAGCTAAAGCTGGGCATGGTTGAGGCCCTGGGAAGAGCACGGAACAGCTGGCTATGAGAGTTTGGCAGATTCTGAGATGGGCCAGTACCGTGCTGGCCACGGTGGGCGTCATTGCAGCATTGATTTCCACGCTGAACTGGAGGGGCGGCGGAGAGGGCTTCCCAAAGCTAGACGCCGGGGACAGAGTGCTGGTTGGCAGAGGGAAAGTCGTCTACGCAAGCCATTGTGCCGCGTGTCATGGCGCAAATCTCGAGGGCCAGCCGGACTGGCGCAATCGCCGACCAAACGGACGATTGCCGGCGCCGCCGCACGACGCCAGCGGCCACACCTGGCACCATCCGGACCAAATACTATTTGCCATTACCAAGGATGGCCTGGTTCCTGGCGTAACAGTGCCAGCTGGCTATGAAAGTGATATGCCAGCATTCAAAGCTTCCTTGTCGGACGCGGACATCGCCGCCGTCCTTGCCTATATCAAGAGCACGTGGCCTGCTGAATTGCGGGCTGCCCAGCAAGAGGCAACCACGGAATACCGGAACCGTTAGGTCTCGTAGTTATCGCCATTGTCAGCTGAGCTCGCGCTGCCCAGCCTTGCAACGGCGTGTGGCACATCGGCTCGTTGATGCAAATCAACTTCTCTCGAGAGCAATATCGTACCTTCGTTAAAGGGCGAATCAGCCTAATCCTAACCAGCAAAGGAATATCATCATGGCGAAGAATCGGTGCGCTTCTCTCCTTGTTACGCTCGCCGCCGTGGTCTGGACTCCATTGGTTTTCTCCGCACCGCCTGCCAAAGACGCCGCCCACGAGAAGCACCATGCCCCGGAGCGTCCTGAGTCGCCGGCCGCAGCGCCTCAGGGGAACCCTGACCTTGACGCCCAGATTGCCCATCTGCGCGCAATCCGGGAGCGGTTGTCGCGGGCTAATACTCCGGAAGAGCGGCAAGCGCTCATGGCCGAACGGGCAAAGGTCATGCAGGAAGCCATGGCTACTGTGCACAAGGCCAGCGGAATGCCCGGGCGCGCTGGAATGCGCCCACCAACGGGTACGAGCAAGGTGAGGACCGCTCAGGCGGGCATGTGCAATGAGATGACGGAGCAGCACGTGGCCCTGATGCAGGAAATGATGCAGGCGATGACGGACTACCAGGGGATGGGCGGTGGAATGGGGCCTGGGATGGCCCAGCCGATGGGCGGCGGCATGATGAGGAAGTAGCAAGCCGGTTCGCAGCAGAGGCCCACACCCTCCCACAGTAGGAGGGTCAAGTCTTATATTGACTGTCCCACGGGAGTGGCGTGTTGCGAACGATTCCTATTGGAATGCCGGGCCACGTTCGCTAAACTACGAGTCCGCAGTCACAGGGCTGCTACCGCCCCCGATGCTTCGACTCGTCACACGTTTCCTTCTCTTGCTCCTGATTGCTGCGCTTCCGCTGCAAGGAGTGACTGCGGCCACGATGATGGCAAAGGGCGTGACGCAGGCTTACGCGGGCGGGGTGCAGGTGCAGTCTGATGGCCAAGAAGGCGTCAATTCAGTATCTTCAGATGAAGACGACGACCACTGCATCGCGCACATGAGCGATGCAGATACTAAGCAGCAAGGCAAATCTGGAAAGCATGCAGGCCATGCGTGCCCAGGCTGCGCCGCTTGTTCGCTTTGCTCGGTCGTCCCCTACGCTACCCCGCTTTTTGTTCACCTCGACAATGCGCCAGCTCAGGCTCCTTCTGGCCTGACGGAAGCATTCGTCAGTCATATCTCGGACGCGCTCCAGCGTCCGCCTGCCTCGGTCGTTTGATGCCCTAGGTGCGTCCATTTTTGGGCGCACACACCGGGCGTTGCCACAGCAGTGGCTAACGCGACACTCCAAGCTTTCCATTTGTAAGGATTGACATGTCTCTGACACGCATGCTGGCCGGCGCCAGCCTGGCGGTTGTCTGGGCTTCCGTATTTGCGCAGGCCGTGGCCCTCGGGGGGCACAACCGATTCTTTGAAATGCCTCGCTTATTGGAGTCGCTGCAAAACTGGTCATCAGTATCGCGCACTCGATACATCAAGCGCTTTGCCGCTGTCTTACATGTGGAGTCCTGGGTGCTCGCGGGGGTGTTGGTTACTGCTGCAGTGCTTGCAGCAAGCCCGCTGCCTGGTACGACCTGAGATATGCCTACGCTTTTTACAATCAGACATTGAAGGAGGGGTTCAATGAAGCTATTGATGAAGCTCCAACTGGCTGCCTTTATCGCTGCCACAGCGCTGTCAAGCGTGGTGTTGGCAGCCGGCGAGCAACCGGCATGGTGGCACAGCCACGGGCACGGTGGTGGTGGAGTGACAGCCTTCGGAAAGCCGGGCGACCCGGAAAAAGTAAGCCGGACCGTCAATGTGGACATGACCGATGACATGCGCTTCACCCCCTCCAAGATAACGGTTAAGAGAGGCGAGACAATCCGCTTCATCTTGAAGAACTCTGGAAAGGTAAAGCATGAGATGGTGCTCGGGACCGAGGGCCAGTTGGAAGAGCTCTATCACACCAGGATGCAAACGCCGGAAAAGGAATATGCGACCCCAAGCGCCCTCACAGTTGAGGCGGGTCAGTCCGGCCACATCATTTGGCAATTTACAAAGCTTGGTACGGTGTCATTCGCCTGTCTATTGCCAGGCCATTATGATGCGGGTATGCGCGGCACGGTCATTGTAAAGTGAAGCTGCAGCCTACCGCAAATGGAAACGCCGCCCTCAAGGTACCCCTTTTTCAGGGTTCCTCGTAGGCAAGACGTAGTTCGACCAGCCTGCTCGTCGGCAACGCCGGGCAATATCGAACCCCATGCAATCATAGGCCTCTGGTCTGGCTCTCAGCGTGCGCAGTTGCACGTTGTGGGGTTGTCCCGTTGAGCCGGCAGGTATGACCATGGTTGTCCATATAGCCATAGAAATGTTGCCTTGGCGACTGAATCACGTGTCGAGTCGTGCGACCTCTTGGACAAATGTGCGCAAAGCATGGAGGACATCTCCGATGGTCTGTCCAGGGCACGCAATCGGGAAGAAGATTACGAAGTAGACGGGGTGTCCTTCGGCGAGTGCCATGTCGACTTCGGAGTCACGCTGGAAGCCTCCGATACCAGGGACGTGACCAGCACGTGGGTCGATGATAATGACTGGCGTTGCGTCAAGTCGTACGAGTTCCTCCAAATGGTCCGTGCCACAGCGCGTGATACGGAGCAGCGCGTAGTTAGCCGGGCGCTCGAACGTTCTGGCATCGAGCAACATCTCGTAGTCGAAGTGCAGCAATGGTGGAAGTCGGCCTCGGCCTCTTCATGAGCGAGCATATTGTTTGCTCGCTGCCGCAGGATATCCACGAAGAGTATCCAGCGCTGAGCCAAATCGGTGGAGTAGTCCCACCACTGCCGCAATGCATCCACGGCTGGAACGGAATGTTGCGAGGCATCGTCAATCAGTGGGCAGCGACTAATTCCCCTTCCTGTGCCCCGCTGGGCGACGAGGGACGCACTTGGCGTCGATTACGCAGTATCGTGTCTTCGGCCATGAGGCTCCTAGTCACTCTTCTTTGAGCTTCCGGCATTGGAATGCGGCTCATCCGGCAATCGGTGCAGCTACATCCGTGGACGGCACCGGCGGCAATGTGGCGCGGATGCCGGCCAGCTTGGTGCGCTTGAGCAACAGCGCATTGACTGCCACTAAGGCGGAGCTACCCGACATGGAGAGTGCTGCAATCTCGGGGCTTAAGGTGAAGGGATAGAGCAGACCCGCTGCCAGCGGAAAGGCGACCAGGTTGTAGGCCACAGCCCACCAGAGATTCTGGTGCATCTTTCGCAAGGTGGCGCGCGACAACTCGATGGCGCCCACCACGTCGAACGGGTCGCTCTTCATCAAGACGATATCAGCGCTCTCCATTGCGACGTCGGTGCCTGCGCCGATAGCAAAGCCCACGTCCGCCTGAGTTAGCGCAGGAGCGTCGTTGATTCCGTCGCCGACCATACCAACCTTCTTGCCTTGCGCCTGTAACTCCTTGACCTTTTCTGCTTTTTCCCCGGGGAGAACATCGGCAAGCACCAGTTCGATGCCGAGGCCGGCTGCGATGCGTTCTGCAGTGGCCTTGTTGTCCCCTGTCAGCATGGCTACCCGTACACCTCGCTCGCGCAGTTTTTTTACTGCCGCTGCTGAGGTTGGTCGTGGTGCATCGGCGATGGCAATCAAGCCAATCAATTTGCCACCGTGTGCGACATAAATGACCGTTCGGCCTGCGCCTTGCATCAGGTCCGCCTTCTCGGTAAGGCCGCTCATGTCCACCTCTTGTGTGGCCATCAGCTTGCGGTTGCCAAGCAGAGCTAGCCGCCCGTTGACCTCCGCTTTGGCTCCCATTCCATCGATATTGGTAAAGCCGGTAGAGACCGGCCTGGCCAGGGTGCCACTCCGCTTGAGGATAGCTTGGGCTAATGGATGCTCAGAGCTCTGCTCGACAGAGGCCGCGAGTGCGAGCATCGCATTCACGTCCACATCCTGCGGGGTAAAAATGTCCACCACCTCAGGTTCACCCATGGTCAGCGTGCCAGTCTTATCGAAGACGACAACATCCAACTTAGTGGCGTCCTCCAAGGCTGAAGCATTCTTGAACAGAATGCCGTTCATTGCACCAAGCCCCGTTCCGACCATCACCGCCATTGGAGTTGCCAGTCCGAGTGCGTCGGGGCAGGCAATGACGAAGACTGTAATCGTAAGCGTAAGAGCGAAAAGTAAAGGCTGGCCTAACCACCAATACCAGGTAACAAACGTCACTATGCCAATACCAAGCGCCGCGAGCACCAACCACTGCGAGGCGCGGTCCGCCAGCAATTGCGCAGGTGCCTTGGAGTTCTGCGCCTCCTGCACCAGCTTGACGATTTGCGCGAGTGCGGTGTCACTGCCGACTCTTGTGGCGCGATAGCGGAAGCTGCCACTCTTGTTAATCGTCGCGCCGATGACGTTATCGCCTGGCCCCTTTCGAACAGGCAGGGACTCGCCGGTCAGCATCGATTCGTCCACTTGGGAGACGCCATCGATAACAGCACCGTCCGCCGGAATCTTATTGCCCGGGCGAATGATGATGACGTCGCCTACTTGGACTTCTGCTGTGGGTATCTCGATTTCGCGACCATCGCGCAGCACTGTGGCCTTTGGCGGGGCCAGGTCCATTAGCGTGCGGATAGCGTCTGAGGCGCCGGCCCGTGCGCGCATCTCCAGCCAATGCCCTAGCAGTATGAACACCAGGAGTACCGCCGATGCTTCGTAGAACTGCTCGCCGGCAAAGAAGAAAGTGGCCCCGACGCTGAACAGATAGCCTGTGCCGACAGATAGGACAACCAGCGTCGCCATGTTGAGCGTGCCATCCCGGAGTGCTCGCCAGGCGGAAACGAAGAAGGGCCAGCTTGGGTAAAGAATGGCAGCGCTTGCCAGCAGAAATAGCCACTGGTTCATTGCTAGGCCAAATGGCGGAGCCGGCATGGGAATCTGCATTCCCATCGGCGCGTAGAGAAAGATGGGAATCGTGAATACCAGGCAAATCCAGAAACGGTTACGCATATCGCGAACCATCTCCTTCATGTCCATACCGGCCCCGTGACCCATCTCGTGGGCCATCTGGTCGTGTGCCGCGTGCGCGTGGGCTCTCCCTTTGGCATCGTGGGCGGCCGGATGTACATGGTCCCGCCGTCTGCCAAGCGCAGCCAGCCGGGGTGTAGTGCTTGCTGCGAGTTCGACAGGCGGGTCCTCGGGCATGCAAATATGCCGTGGAACCAGCTCGCCATGGCAATGATGACCGCACTCCTCCAATCTCGCCTTTATCTCCATCAGGCTGGTTACGGCTTCGTCATACTCCACCGTAGTGCTGCCAGTGACGCAGTTAACCTCCGCCCTGACAACGCCGGGTAGTCTGGTAAGGCGCTTCTCCACCCCGCGAGCGCTCAGAACGGACAGCAGGCCTCCAACTTCAATGATGCTGGTCTTCATCTCATCCATCCTTGCAGTTCACAGGCCCGTGGTGGACTATCGCCTCATTTCGCCATCGCGCCGCTCAGCAGATGTTCCTCTGCATAAGGAAACACAACTTCCGGATTAGGGCGAATCAGTTCAGCGTCCTTGTGCGCATAGTGAAGATGGGTCAGTAAATCCTTGATGACACTGAGGCGCGCGACGCGCTTGTCGTCGGCGCGCACGACGTTCCATGGCACGATGTCGCTGGTTCGAGCAAACATTTCGTTCCGTGCCTTGCTGTATTTCTTCCAAAGCGATACCGCTTGTTCGTCAATGGGGCTGACTTTCCACTGCTTTAGCGGGTCCCGGTGACGCTCTTCGATGCGCTTCTTCTGTTCGGCCTTGCTGATGTCAAGGTAGTACTTGATAAGACGTATTCCTGAACGTACAAGCATCTTTTCGAACTCCGGGACGCTTGCCATGAACTCCTCATGCTCATCATCGGTGCAGAAGCCCATCACATGCTCCACTCCCGCGCGGTTATACCAACTGCGATTAAAGAGTGTGAACTCGCCGGCCGCAGGCAGTTCGGCCGCATAGCGCTGGAAGTACCATGAGTCTCTGTCGCGGTCGGACGGCTTACCAAGCGCGACGACTCGGGTTTCACGAGGGCTGAGATGCTCGACAATACGTTTGATGGTGCCGTCCTTCCCGGCGGCGTCCCTGCCTTCGAAAATCACCAGAATCCGGTCGTCGCAGGAAATGAAGTGCTTCTGTAGTTTGACCAGCTCAATTTGAAGCAGGTGGAGATTCTCCTCGTAGGCCTCATGGGAGATTGCGCTCACCTCAGACGGAGCATCCTTTTTACTTGTCTTCATTTTCATGGTTCACCTTCCGCGAATCGGGCACATTGGGCGTGCCTGGGTGAGGCTTTCCGGGGGTGAGCGGCGTGACCTTTTCGGAGAGCAGCAACTCCAGGGCAGGTCGGTCTACGACCTCCTGTTCGAGCAGCAGCTTTGCCAGCGCGTCCAGCTTATGCCGGTTTGCCAGCAGCGTCCGCTTCACTCGCTGGCTCGCGTCGCCCAGAATCGTCCGGACTTCTGCATCGATAATTTGCGCCGTACTCTCGCTATATTCCTTGCGTTGCCGAGGCATCAGTTCTGGTCCAGTAAAGAGCGGGTTCGGCCTGTCCTCGTAAGTGGCAAGTCCAAGCTGCTCGCTCATGCCGAACTGCGTAATCATCTGGCGGGCCATGTCTGTTGCGCGTTGCAGGTCATTTTGCGCGCCAGTCGAAACGTCTCCGTAGACAATTTGCTCGGCAATGCGGCCACCGAGCAGGACATCGAGCCGGTCGAGCAGCTCGCTTTGCTTCAGGAGATAGCGGTCCTCTGTCGGGGTCTGCTGCGTGTACCCCAATGCCGCGACGCCTCTGGGAATGATAGAGACCTTGGAAACTCTGTCAGCATGTGGCCGCGACTCAGCCACGATGGCATGACCGGCCTCGTGGTAGGCGATGGTTTCCTTCTCCTGCGGATTCATCACGCGGTTCTTCTTCTCCAAGCCGCCTACGATGCGGTCCAGCGCCTCGTCAAAATCAATCATCTCCACGGCATCCTTGCCCTTCCGGGCCGCCAGGAGTGCGGCCTCATTGACAAGGTTGGCGAGGTCGGCGCCCGCGAATCCGGGCGTGCGCCCGGCCAGCTTGGTCAGGTCGACGGTCGGGGCAAGAACGACATTTTTGATGTGTACCTTGAGAATCTGCTCGCGCCCTTTCAGGTCAGGGCGGTCCAGGGCGATATGGCGGTCGAAGCGGCCGGGGCGCAGCAACGCCGGGTCCAGGATTTCTGGCCGGTTGGTGGCCGCCATGATGATGACGCCCTTGTTGGTATCAAAGCCGTCCATCTCAACTAACAACTGGTTCAGGGTCTGTTCGCGTTCGTCATTGCCGGTAACTGCACCGAGGGCACGGGTCTTGCCTAGCGCGTCGAGTTCGTCAATGAAGATGATGCAGGGTGCCTTGGTTTCGGCCTGGTTGAATAGGTCGCGCACCCGCGCCGCCCCTACGCCAACAAACATTTCAACGAACTCCGAGCCGCTCAAGCTAAAGAACGGCACGCCAGCTTCCCCGGCGACTGCCTTTGCCAGCAATGTCTTGCCTGTGCCGGGAGCCCCCAGGAGCAGTACGCCCTTTGGAATCTTTCCACCCAGGCGCCGATAGCGTTGAGGGTCTTTCAGAAAGTTGACGATTTCAGCAAGTTCTTCCTTGGCTTCGTCGATGCCGGCGACGTCGGCAAACGTCACGCCGGTTTCTTTCTGCATGTAGACCTTTGCCTTGCTCTTGCCTATTTCCATCATCCCGCTGGCAGCCCCGCCCATACGCTTAATCATGAAACTCCAGATTGCAAAGAACAGGAGGGCTGGCACAATCCACGAGAGCAGGACACCAATCCACTTATTGTCAGCTTGCCCAACGAAGCGCACTTTGGCCGCTTCGAGGTCTTGAACCAGATTGGGGTCATTTACCCGGAGCGTGGAAAATTGATGGTCGCCTTTCCCCTCGCGCAGCATCTCGTCGACCTGCTGCTTGGGAAGTAGCTTCTCGATGCCGTCGGTGCTGAGCGTACCGGTAATGGCCGCCTCCCCAAGCGCGACGTTCTTGAGCTTGCCAGCCTTGAGCAGCACTTTGAAATCGCTGTACGGCAGCGTTTCGACATGAGAGGTGCCTACGTAGCTCTGTATGGCGAGCATCATCAGGACCGCCGCAAGTACATACAAGAGGGAGAACTGTTGTTGACGCGGTTCCATTGGGGCCTTTCAAGTTAGCGGGTAAAGGCAAGAAGAATCGGCGGTCGCTGCTGTTCGCAGCCGGCCGCCGGTCGGGGCGCGGTGCTACACCTTGCAGTCATACACTCCAGGCCCCGGGGTCAGTTTTCTCCTCGGAGGTTGTTGTGCAGCCACGCAAAGAATGCACCGGCAGCAAAGAACCACACTGCGAACACAAAGGCCGGGTAGATGATGGACCACCACGACAACGGTTCACCCGTCTGCAGGCGCCGGAAGTCGAGACCGTGAAACAGCGCGTTCATGAAATTCATGAAAGGCTCAGGAAGAGCCATCCATACAACCGTGCATAGAGCGTAGAAAAGCACGACCGTGGCAGATAGCGTCACACCTGTTTTGAAGGGCTTCATAGCAGCCTCCGTGTGCAGGGAAGATAGCGATTGACTTCAATGAGGGCGTGTCCGAGGAACATCTCCGCCAGAGATGTGCGGAATGAACGCTGGAGTCTTTCGGCGGTATTCGTCATACTCCTGCCCGAATTCGGCTAGCGCGTCGTGCTCCTCCGCCTTGGCGAGCCGAACGTACATCCAGACCAGGATAGGGAACATCACCAGGGTGACTATCGTCGGCCATTGCAGCAGGAAGCCGAACATAATCAGGACGAAGGCGACATACTGGGGGTGCCTCATGCGTGCATAGAGACCAGTGGTCGCCAGGCGGTGCTGCTGCTGGGCCAGGTACAGAACGCGCCACGCGGCAGACAGCATGACGAAGCCGCCGAAAATCAGGATGTCGCTGGCGAGGTGAAATGGCCCCAGGTGGGGGTTGCCGCGCCAGCCGAAAATCATCTCCGGAAGGTGACCGGCATCGTGGGACAGAAAATCGATACTAGGGAACTTCGCCGAAAGCCACGGCAGCAGGAGATAAATAGTCAGGGGAATGCCATACATCTCCGTAAAGAGCGCCACGATGAACGCCGAGAATGCGCCGAAGGACCGCCAGTCACGCTGGGTCTTCGGCTTGGTGAAGCTGAAGGCGAAGATGATGAAGACGGCTGAGTTGATAATGACCAGAGACCACAGACCGTAGCCGGATTGCGTATCGTGTTGCATCATCGCTCTCCCTTAGTGTTCATATCTTTCGGCGTTTCGTCTTTTCCATGGCCTTGACCGTGACCATGCCCCCCGTGCATGAAGAGGTGCATTAGCGGACAGGCGGCCAGCAGGAGGAATGGCAGGAACTGAATGAAGTGCGCCCGGTGTTCTGTCCACAGGAAGTATCCAATTACCAGTAGAAAGCCAATCGTAACGACCTTGGACCTTGAAACCGTTCGTTGGGTATGCTCCGGTCCTTCATGGTTGTCGTGGTTCATACTTTCCTCCGATGGAATGGACACTATTCACGGTGCCGGCTAACAGCAGCCGTGGTGGCGATGGTGCTGGTGGGCGAATCGTTCAGGGTTTTGCTGAAACACCGCGCGCGAACTCTCGGATTCGAAAAAAAACGTCTTTCCTTCGAAATTCGCCGTGATGGCGTGGGCGGCATCTACCTTGTTGCCGGTGACGGGGTCGTGTGCATCGTTCCCGCTCCCTTGACTTGTGTACGAGACGTCGCGATGCTCGCTGTTTGGGCGGGCCATGAATCGACGCCACATCAATAACGCCAATGCCGCAGCAATCAGGAGCCATACAGAGTTCTGTGTAAGCCAGTCCATTGACGGACCTCCTCTTCAAGGTTTGTCGCGACTTTTGAGTTCACCTTCTACTGCGTTTCGGATGTCCTGTTCGCACTGTCGAGAGAGTCGAAGACTTACCCAGACGACCACGACTGGACAGGAAAGCAGGAGTAGCGCGACCAATATCGTGAGTGGCGAAATCCCAAACCGGTAGACGATAGCCGCCGCGAGCAGCGTTGCAAGGGCGGCGCAAATCCAGGCCAGTGCGTGTTTCATCTCGCCTCCGGGCTGGTAATCAAGGAGCCGAGTCGTACGCGCTTCAGCAGTGCCGAGTTGGCCACCACACTCAACGAAGACAGCGCCATCGCCGCTGCTGCAAAGATGGGGTTCAGGAGTCCAAATGCGGCGACAGGGATGCCGATGGTGTTGTAAATGAACGCCCAGAAGAGGTTCTGTTTGATTTTGCGCATCGTCGCGCGGGACAGCTCAATGGCGGCGACCACGTCACGCACATCATCACGAATGAGAATGATGCTGCCAGTTTCCTTGGCAACATCCGAGCCTGAGCCGATGGCAATGCCGATGTCCGCTGCGGCCAGCGCCGGTGCGTCGTTGACCCCGTCCCCCACCATGGCCACGACTTCACCTTGCTTCTGCAATGCGTGAATAGTTTCGACTTTGTCTTCCGGCATCACTTCGGCAATGACATGCTCGATGCCAACCTGCCGGCCGATTGCCTCGGCAGTGCGACGGTTGTCACCGCTCAGCAGCACAACCTTGATGGCGCGCGCCTTCAATGCTGCGACCGCTTCGGCGGCCTCGGGTTTTACGGTGTCAGCCACGGCTACTACGCCGAGCAGTTGTGTGCCAGCGCCGACCAGCATGGCCGTCTTGCCATCGGCTTCGAGCTTCCCTAGTACGGGTTCGGCCGCATCGGCCGGGATGCCTTGGCGTCCAAACAGGCGCCGATTGCCTAGCCAGACCAGCTGACCGTCGACCTGGCCCTGAATTCCCATGCCTGACAGGGCCACGATACCGTTGGCTTTCGGGATGGTTAAACCGCGATGTTGCGCGGCGCGGACGATGGCTTCGCCCAAGGGGTGCTCAGACCCACTCTCGACAGCGGCAGCCAAGGTCAATAGCGTTGATTCCTCATGGTTCGACAATGAGAGGACATCAGTCACGGTGGGCTCTCCGCGCGTAATCGTCCCCGTCTTGTCAAAGACAACCGCCGTGAGCTTCTCGGCCCGCTCAAGCACCTCGCCGCCGCGTATCAGGATGCCATTGTCTGCGCCCTTGCCGACACCGACCATCAGTGCTGCCGGTGTTGCAACACCTAGAGCGCACGGGCACGAAATAATCAGTACCGCCACAAACGCGAGCAGCCCATGGGGGAAGTGACCTGCTACCGTCCATCCAACCAGCGCCAGCACGGCCACCGAGACAACGGCCGGCACGAAGTATCCGGTGACCTGGTCGGCCAGTCGCTGAATCTGCGCGGTGCTGGCCTGGGCGTCCTCGACCATCCTGATAATCTGAGCAAGCGCAGTGTCTGCCCCGATTTTTGTGGCTTGGAAACTGAAGGCACCACTGCGATTGAGGGTACCGCCAATAACGGCAGCGCCAAGCTTCTTTTCCACTGGCATTGACTCGCCGGTCAGCATTGATTCGTCGACACTGGACTGGCCCTCGATAACCTTGCCATCCGTGGGAATCTTCTCGCCGGGGCGTACAACGACGGCTTCGCCCACCATGATGCTTTCGGCCGGGATTTCCACCTCCTTCCCGTCGCGAAGCACGTGAGCGATGGCGGGGCGCAGGTCGAGCAGACGTCGAACGGCAGCGGAGGACTTCTTCTTGATGATTTCCTCCATGTACTTGCCCAGCAGCACGAAGGCGATAATGACCGCCGAGACCTCAAAGTACACGTCCCGCTCTTCGACCTTGACGGGCAGCCAGGAGGGGAAGAACAGCACTACTACGCTGTAGAAGTAGGCGACGGACGTCCCTAGGGCGATGAGGAAGTCCATGTTGATATTGCGCGTGCGTATCGCGTTCCACGCGCCTTTGTAGAAGCTCCAGCCGCCAATGAACTGGACCGGCGTGACCAGGAGGAATAGCCACATACCCCAAGTGAACCAAGGTAAAGCGGGAATCGGCGCCCATGTCAGCAGGGTCGCTCCAGCCGCCAACGCCAGGAAAGCACCTGCCCGCAGCACCGCCAGCGCTAGGACGCCCGTGAGGGCAATCGTCACGCGCGTCTTCATGGCTTTCAACTCGCTCTCTGGCGATTCGAAGGTCCGAAGGCAGCTCTCGCTGCAGAAGTAGTACTTGCGGTTGCCACGCTCGGTGGACAGGGCCGTAGCTTTGTCCACCATCATTCCGCAGATGGGGTCCTTGGCGAGTTGCTTGGCGGCGCTGGAAGCAAGCGCGGGCGTCGCCGCCGCAGAGGTAGGAGTGCCGACCGGCGGAGCAGCACTACGGGAGCGCCCAGCCGAGCTACGCTTATCAACGGGGTGAGGGATATATTGCGCCGGGTTGGCAAGGAAAGCCTGCTCACAGTGTGAGGAGCAGAACCAATACCGCTTCTGGTCAAAATCCGCGCTGGCAGCGGCTTCCCGTGAGGAAATCTCCATGCCACAGACGGGGTCACGCACGAGTTGCTGAGAGGCAGCTGGGCCCTCGGCGGTCGTTTGGACTGTCTGGGTGTCGGTAACGCCGTAATTCCTCGCGTTAGGGGTAGCGGACCTGGTCGGCATTCCATCCTCTCCTTGGGGGCGGTTAGGAGGACAGCACATAATTTCTATTCTCATTCTGGGCGACCAGTCGATTTGCCCCTTGATTTCAATCAAGGGCCCATGGGACAGCCGGGGACGCTGCGGGCGCTGGCTTGGGGATGAATGTAGAACGCCACATGACGCACGTGGCAGGAAGCTGCTGAAGCCAGCTCGGCTGGCCGATGCAGACGCCGAGATTGCTCTGCCGCCGAGATTGCGGGGCTAGAAGACCGCTACCGTGCCGTGGACTAGCTCATTGACCAAGGCGGGAAGCTCCGCCAGCTGTCGCGTGGCGAGTTCACGAATTTGCTGCTCCTGGGCGCTCGAGAGGCCGCGCTCGGCCACGACATCGATGGCAACCAGTTGGGGCTGGTCGATGGGGCGTCCAATCCCGGAGAGGAGCCGAACAATGACTTCATCCGCGCCATCCACGTTTACTTGAATATGGGTGGCTAACCGGTGGGCGAGCACGTTGTAGAGCTTGCCGACATGTGACGCGGGGTTCTTGCCCGCTGCCGCCTCCAGCGACATTGGCCGATAGGGGGTAATCAGGCCGTTGACCCGGTTCCCCCGGCCGACCTGGCCGTCATCACCATGCTCGGCACTTAGGCCAGTGACCGTCAGGTAAATCCCGCTTTCGTCGGTGGCATCTCGATTATCGAGGGTATTGATGGCAATCTCACACTCAATGCCGATGCGCTCGGCTAGATGCGACCCAATTTCCTCCTTGAGCGTGAAATACTCGTCGACGCCGTGCACGCATCGGTCCACAAACGCCAGCGCAATAGTGAGGCGCTGATGCTCATCCAGCCGACTCCCCATCACCTTGTAATCGAGCCCCGCCGCCTCAAACGTTTCTCTAAATGCACTTGAGCGCAGGAGGTGCGCGGCCGACAGCACCGCTTTTTCCAGCGATGTATGTGGCGCATAACCCACGCCAAAGGATGTGTCATTGGACAGTGGGATAGACGGGGAGTCCGTCACCCGCCGAAGGTTCGGCGCCGAGGGACGGAGGATTGGCTCGATGCGGATGTCATTGCCAATCCCGCCCAAGCACGTTGCCAGGTACTCGCGAATGGCCTGCTCAACAACCTGCTCGGCCTTAGCCGACGGAAGTTCTGTAACCGGGCCAGATACTATCAATCGTATTGGGCGCAGCACTTTGCCACCGCCGAACTTTGGCGCGCTCATGCCGCCGGTGAGTAGCGCCTTGTCCAGGTTGAAGTGCTGGACTGCTCCATAGGCTTCGAGGTAGGCGCAACACAAGGCGCGAGCCGCTGCTTCGACAGCCCCATCGCATAGGCTATCGGGATGTCCGATGCCCTTGTGCTCACACATCTCGGTTTGCTCCTTCGGTCGAGACGGCACGCTCGAGATGGCCAACGCAATGGTCTCCGCGGTGGGCATCAGAAAGCTCCTTCACGCAGTTGGCATGCAGACATTCTAGGCATCGATTTCGAACCAATTGCCAAGCATTTGTTTAGGCGAAACGTACAGGCGTGTGCCTATGGGTGCATGTGCGGCGAAGGCCAAGGTCGAGACGTGCGCCGCCGGGAGCTTGACACGCCCGGTCCAATCGTTCTTGAGGGAAATCAATAGAGCTGCCGTCCACGTCACCTACCATAAATGCTGAAAACCCGATTTTGGGGCAGGCCTTTCGGCGGATTATTGAGCCCATGCGGCTTGCATTGGGGACCGCAGAGCGACGGAGGTGTTTTGTGCGCAAACTATGGTTGTTTCTTGCAGCGATGCTGTCAGTCAGCCTCACAGGGTGTGGGTACAACACGATTCAGACCCAGGATGAGCAGGTCAAGGCAGGCTGGTCGGAAGTGGTGAACCAGTACCAACGCCGTGCTGACTTGGTCCCTAACCTGGTGAACACTGTGAAAGGCTACGCGAGCCATGAACGTGAAGTCCTGACGCAGGTGACAGAGGCTCGTGCGCGTGTCGGCGCAATCCAGGTCACACCGGAGTTGCTCAACAACCCGCAAGCCTTCGCTCAATTTCAAGCGGCACAGCAGCAGCTCTCCGGCAGTTTGTCGAGGCTGCTGGCGGTCTCAGAGAACTATCCCCAGCTGAAGGCCGATGCGGGATTCAGGGACCTGCAGTCCCAGCTTGAGGGTACGGAGAATCGGATAACCGTCGCGCGAAACCGGTATATCCAATCGGTTCAGGCCTATAACGTCACCGTGCGGTCGTTTCCCTCAAACCTGACGGCAATGGTCTTCGGTTACAAGGAGAAGCCCAACTTCACGGTCGCTAGCGAAGCGACAATTGCCAAGCCGCCGCAGGTGGACTTCGGTGCCGCGCCGGCAAGCGCGCCTGGGGCTGCCAAGTGAAATGGCTTTCGGCCGTCAAAGGCTTGTTTCTTGTCCTACTGGCATTTGCGTGCCTGGGGGCTGCCGCTGACATTGCGGTGCCTTCCCTTCGCGAGCTTGCTGCTGCTTTTGCTTCAGCCAATAGCGAACTTGCGTCTCATCACTGTCCGAGCCAGATACTTCAAGACGAAATGCCTCCTCGAGGTCATCGGGATTGCTCGACGCCGGAGCAATGTAATAGTCGGCACCGGTCCTCGTCTCGCAGCGAGCTACCCCAACAAGCTCCTTAAGCTCATCCACCGCGGCAAGCGCAATAGCGTATGCACCGTCGCGCTTCGCATCGTCAGCATTCAGGTAGGAGCGCTTGAGCTTGTTGTCCACAGGCACCCACTCCAGCGCCTAGGTTCTCGCGACGCCCTCTGACTCCATTTGAAACTCCACCGGAGCAGTATGGTGTGCATCCAACCGGACCCGCGCAGCGTTCGAACATGTATCGAGCTGAGCTGGGTCAATTGCGTGCCGCTCACCTAGGTTTTCGAATATGAGATAGGTCTTGTCCAGCACGGCCTGTTCTTCTTGTTGATGGATTTCGACAATCTATCTCGTAGCCGTGACAGCGTAAATATGCCGATGGTGGGGGGCGCCATTGTTGGCAGATTAGACGCAACTGCTCCCCATACAAATAGGGGCAAATGCGGTGGAAAGGAATCAGTACAGGGGAAAAGCGCTCGCGTCAGCGGTCGAGACCCTCTTAGCTAAGTGGAATGACCGGTGACCAGGAGATTTGGCTTGGGTGTGGGTGGGCGACCTGCACACGAGCACCATAAATCACTCTTCGTAGTCATGCGGTATATTCATACCCTACGAGAGGCATTGCACTATTTCAGGAAATTTTTCGCAATACGAAATTTTATCGCGCGGATTGCGAAAATTGGCGGGTGGTACCGAGAGCCCAAATTTGGGGGTAACGGCCTATTAGCACATCCCCCGGAAAGCCTTATGGCGCAAGGCTTTCCGGGTTCATGTGTGCGGTTTTCGTGAGATGCTTTTGTGCACTAGTGTTACAAAGCCGCAATCTGACGATGGTAGGAGTGCCTTACTCCACCGTTACCGACTTCGCCAGGTTACGCGGCTTGTCCACGTCGGTGCCGCGGGCGCAGGCCGTGTGGTAGGCCAGCAGCTGCAGCGGCACAACATGCAGGATCGGCGAGAGATCGCCGTAGTGCTCGGGCAGGCGGATCACCTGGATGCCGTCGGACGACTGGATCTGGGTGTCGCTGTCGGCAAACACGTACAGGCGGCCACCGCGGGCGCGCACTTCCTGGATGTTGGACTTGAGCTTTTCCAGCAGTGCGTCGTTGGGGGCGACGGTGACTACCGGCATTGCTTCGGTGACCAGTGCCAGCGGGCCGTGCTTCAGTTCGCCCGCCGGGTAGGCCTCGGCGTGGATATAGGAGATTTCCTTGAGCTTGAGCGCGCCTTCCAGCGCGATCGGGTAATGCAGGCCGCGGCCGAGGAACAGTGCGTTCTCGCGGCGCGCGAAGTCTTCCGACCAGGCGATGATCTGCGGCTCCAGCGCCAGCACGCCATGCAGCGCGACGGGCAGGTGGCGCAGGTTGGTCAGGGCCTTGGCCTCGGCGTCTTCGGTCAGCAGGCCGCGCACCTTGGCCAGCGCCAGCGTCATCATGTAGAGCGCGGCCAGCTGCGTGGTGAAGGCCTTGGTCGAGGCCACGCCGATCTCGGTGCCGGCGCGCGTCAGGAAGCGCAGCTCGGTCTCGCGCACCATGGCGCTGGTGGCCACATTGCAGACCGCCAGCGTGTGCACGTGGCCAAGCGCGCGCGCATGGCGCAGCGCGGCCATGGTGTCGGCGGTCTCGCCGGACTGCGAGATCACCACCACCAGCGCGCGCGGGTTGGGCACGGTTTCGCGGTAGCGGTATTCGCTGGCGACCTCGACCTGGGTCGGGATCTTGGCAATGCTCTCCAGCCAGTATTTGGCGGTGCAGCCGGAGTAGTAGCTGGTGCCGCAGGCCAGGATCAGCACGCTGTCGATGCCGGCAAAGACCTCGGTGGCGCCGCTGCCGAACAGCTCCGGCGAAATGCTTTCAATGCCTTCCAGCGTGTCGCCCAGCGCGCGCGGCTGCTCGAAGATCTCCTTCTGCATGAAGTGGCGGTACGGGCCCAGTTCCACCGATGCGGCGTGCGCTTCGACCACGCGCGCCTCGCGCTCGACCGGGTGGTCGTCGACGTCGTGGATGGTCACGCCGTCCAGCGTGATCTCGACCACATCGCCCTCTTCCAGGTAGATGATGCGGTTGGCGGTGCCGGCCACGGCCAGCGCGTCGGAGGCCAGGAAGGCCTCGTTCTCGCCCAGCGCCACCACCAGCGGCGAACCGGCGCGCGCGCCGACCACGCGGCCGGGCTGGTCCTTGGCGAACACGGCGATGGCGTAGGCGCCGTGCAGGCGCTTGGTCACCGCGCGCACCGAGGCGAACAGGTCGCCGCGCGTGGCACTGCTGGGATAGGTGTAGGCCTGGTGGATCAGGTGGGCGACCACCTCGGTATCGGTCTGCGATTCAAAGCCGTAGCCGACCGCGCGCAGTTCTTCGCGCAACGGCTCGTAGTTCTCGATGATGCCGTTGTGCACCAGCGCGATGGTCTCGCCCGACAGGTGCGGGTGGGCGTTGACGGTATCGGGCTTGCCATGCGTGGCCCAGCGCGTATGCGCAACGCCGGTGAAGCCGGACAGGCCGGAAGCCTGCGTCTGCGCGTCCAGGTCGGCCACGCGCGACACGGTGCGCGCGCGCTCGACCGCATCGTCGCGCACGACGGCGACGCCGCACGAGTCATAGCCGCGATACTCCAGGCGGCGCAACCCTTCGATCAGGACCGGAACGATATTGCGCGTGGAAACCGCGCCGACGATGCCACACATGCTGAACCCCCGTTTGCTGGCGCCTGCCCGTAGACCTCAGGCGCCGGTATGAATCCTGTGGCGCCGCCTCACCGAGGCGGCGCGTGCCCTGGCCGCCCGCGGACGGCCCTCTGACGCTTACTTCTTCGGCTGCTTGACCGGGCGCTGCCAGGCGTCGATGGTCAGCTGCTTGGCCCGCGACAGCGTCAGCTTGTCGGCGGGCGCCTCCTTGGTCAGCGTGGTGCCGGCACCCAGCGTGGCGCCGCGGCGCACCGTCACCGGGGCCACCAGCTGGGTGTCGGAGCCGATAAAGACATCGTCCTCGATCACCGTGCGGTGCTTGTTCACCCCGTCATAGTTGCAGGTGATGGTACCCGCGCCAATATTGACGCGCGACCCCACCGTGGCATCGCCCACATAAGCCAGGTGGTTGGCCTTGCTGTGCGCGGCTACCTGGGCGTTCTTGACCTCGACAAAGTTGCCGATATGCACGTCCTCGCCCAGCTCGGTGCCAGGGCGCAGCCGCGCGTACGGCCCGATGCGGCCGGCGGGGCCAACCCTGGCCTCGTCGATATGGCAGAACGGGTGCACCTGGGCGCCGGCGCCGACGGTGCTGTTGCGGATCACGCAATGGGCGCCGATGCGCACACCGTCTTCCAGGTGCACGCGCCCTTCGAATACGCAGCCCACGTCGATGGTAACGTCGCGCCCGCAGCTCAGTTCGCCGCGCACGTCGATGCGGGCCGGATCCAGCAGCGTCACGCCGGCTTCCAGCAGGCGCCGGGCCTGGTTGCCCTGGTGGATGCGCTCGACCTCGGCCAGCTGCAGCTTGCTGTTGACGCCGAGCGTCTCCCAGATCGCCGCCGGCTGGGCCGAGACGGTCTCCACGCCATCGGCCACGGCGCGCTCGACCGTGTCGGTCAGGTAGTACTCGCCCTGGGCATTATCGTTGCGCAGCGTCGACAGCCACTTGCGCAGGTGGCCGGTGGGGCACACGATAATGCCAGTGTTGATCTCGCGGATCGCCTTCTCGGCGTCGCTGGCGTCCTTCTGCTCGACGATGCGGACGATGCTGCCCGCGGCATCGCGCACAATGCGGCCATAGCCGGTCGGGTCGGGCATTTCCACGGTCAGCACGCCAAAGCGCTGCGTGCCGGCTTCGGCTACGAGTGCCTGGAGCGTGGCAGCGCTGGTGAGCGGCACGTCACCATACAGAACCAACGTGGGCTGGCTGTCGTCCAACAAGGGAAGTGCCTGCATCACCGCATGGCCCGTGCCAAGCTGCTGGGGCTGTTCGGCAAAGGCGACATCGTCGGCGGCAACGGCCTCGCGCACGCGCCCGGCACCGTGGCCGACCACGACCACCAGCCGCGACGGCGACAGCGCACGGGCCGTGTCCAGGACATGCGCGAGCATGGGCCGTCCGGCTACCGGGTGCAGTACCTTGGGCAAATCGGAATACATCCGCTTGCCCATGCCCGCGGCGAGAATGACGATATTCACAAGGAGACCCCTAAGTGAGTGTGTCCGAAAATATTCTTGAAAACGCCAGCCGGGTGTTTGGCGGACTGCGCCGCCAGGTTTGGCGAAAACGTGCGGCCAGGCCTGCGCATAACCCCGCAAACCCTTGCCAGGACTTGGCTGGCGGCCACCTGGGCAGGCCGGCATCAATGCGCGCCGATTTTAACATGGCGGTTTCTGCGCATCGGGCCGCCGTTTCTGAATTTCACAATTGCTGGGCCCGGCGGATTTTCGCGATTCTGGGCGCAGCGGCCTTGTGCGCCTGCAGCGCCATGAAGCTGGGATACCAGCAGGGTGACCATCTGGCGTACTGGTGGATCGACAACTACGTCGATGTCACCACAGCCCAGGAGCCGCTCACGCGCGAGGCCATTGCGCGCTTTTTTGCCTGGCATCGCAAGGCGCAATTGCCGGAAATCGCCACCTTGCTGCAACAGGCCAAGGCCGAGGTGCGCCAACCGGTGACACCGGCCACGGTCGAGCACTTCCAGGACGCCTCGCAGCAACTGGCGCGCAAGTCCTTCGAACAAGCGATGCCCGACCTCGCCGACCTGTTGCTGACGCTGACGCCTGAGCAGATCGGCCGCATGGAGAAGAAATTTGGCGAGGGCAATGCCAAGTACCGCAAGAAATTCCTGAATCCCAACCCTGCCGAGCGCGAGGAAGCGCGCTATGACAAGGTGATGGAGTACGCGCGGCTGGTCTACGGCAACTTCTCCAGCGATCAGGAAAAGGCCATCCGCGCCAGGATAGGCCCGGTGGCGCAGAATGCCGAGGCGCGCTACGCCGAGCGCGTCGCCCGGCAGCAGGAATGGCTCAAGATGGTGCGCTACGTGCAGGCCACGCAGCCACCCAAGGCACAGGTGATAGACGTGCTGCACCGCTTCCGCGAATACTGGCAGAACCCGCCAGCCAGGCTTGCCGCCAGCCATGAAGCCAGTGACAACGCAGGCATCGCGCTGACCGTGGCCATCGCCAACATGACCACGCCGCAGCAGAAGGCGCATGCGCAAGACCGGTTCCAGAAATGGATCGACGACACGCATGCATTGATGCGCGATAAGGCAAACGCCCCGGTGCGGGCGGCGGCTGCGAATTAGGGCAATTGAAAAATGCCGATTGTTTTCTCCCTCTCCCGCTTGCGGAAGAGGGAGAAAACAGGCGGGGCAGTCTTACTGCGTGCCGGCCTGCTCAGCCGCCGGTGCCGCGGCAGCCGCGGGCGGGCGCTCGAAGCGCACGAACTCCATCCGGTTCTCTTCCACGTTGCCGGCAAACATCAGCGGCTGCTGCTGGAAAGTGGTTTCGCCGAACAGTGACGCTTCATCCACCTTGGCCAGCCCAGTGGCCAGCCCGGTGAACGGGAACAGGTCGGTATCGGCCAAGTGCGACGGCACCACGTTGCGCAGCGCCGAGAAGATATTGTCGATACGGCCCGGGTTCTGGCGCTCCCAGTCCTGCAGCATCTCGCTGACCTTCTTGCGCTGCAGGTTTTCCTGCGAGCCGCACAGGTTGCACGGGATGATCGGGAATTCCATGGCACGCGCGTACGACGCGATGTCCTTCTCCGAGCAGTACGCCAGCGGGCGGATCACGATGTGCTGGCCATCGTCGGTCGACAGCTTGGGCGGCATCGCCTTCATCTTGCCGCCGAAGAACATGTTCAGGAAGAAGGTCTGGACGATGTCGTCGCGGTGGTGGCCCAGCGCGATCTTGTTGGCGCCCAGCTCCTTGGCGGTACGGTAGATCACGCCGCGGCGCAGGCGCGAGCACAGCGAGCAGGTGGTCTTGCCCTCGGGCACCTTCTCCTTGACGATCGAGTAGGTATCCGCCTCGACGATCACATATTCCACGCCGACCGATTTCAGGTACTCCGGCAGGATGTGTTCCGGGAAGCCGGGCTGCTTCTGGTCCAGGTTCATCGCGATCAGCTTGAACTGGATCGGCGCGCGCTTCTGCAGCGCCATCAGGACAGACAGCATAGTGTACGAGTCCTTGCCGCCACTCATGCAGACCAGCACGGTATCGCCGTCCTCGATCATGCCGAAGTCACCGATGGCCTTGCCGGTTTGCGATTGCAGCCTCGTCTCGAGGCGGTAGAAGTTGTTCGAGTGGCTCATGGAGCATCCTGTTGCGTGGCGCCCGCCGGATGGAATGGCCGGCGCGGCGCGAAGGGGCAACATTTTACTTTAGGCGCCCGCACGGTGCTGGCGCCAGTGGAACCGCGGCTCAGGCCTGCTTGATATGGAAGACCTCGACCCCGACCGAATCGCAGTCCGGGTAGACGTCGGGCTTCTCGGTCGAGACGCGCACCGCGCGCACCTTGGGATGCTTCAGCATCGCGCGCGCGACGTCGTCGCACAAGGTTTCCTGCAAGTGCACGTGGCCCTGCGCCATGCGCTCGGCCACGGTGTTACGCATGAAGTCGTAGTCGACCACTTCATCGAGCTTGTCGGCCTGCGGGGTGCTCTGCGCCAGCGGCACGAACAGGTCGATATTGATCAGCACCCGCTGCTCGCCCTTCTTCTCGAATTCGTGCACGCCGATATTGATCTGCACTTCGTAGTTGCGCAGGAACATGCGTCGGCAGTCTTGCAGGCTGGGGTGGGAAAGGGCGGCGAGCATGGTCATGAGCGGGCTGCTGAGGGGAAAAAGGAAGCCGCGCCCGGCGGACGCGGCACATCAGGCACTACGGTATTCGGTTGCTGGCTTCCAGCTTACTCGGTCAGGAACATCACGTCGCGCGCCAGCGGCATCAGGTGCTGGCCGCCGTCCACGTACAGCGTGGTGCCCGTCACGGCGCGCGCCTGCGCCAGGTAGGCCACCGCCTGGGCGATATCCTCGGGCGTGGACGACTGGCCCAGCGGCGTCACGCGATGTGCGCGGCGGAAGCTCTGCTCGGACTGCTCGCCCGACACCAGCGTGATGCCGGGGGCCACGCCCACCACGCGCAGGCGCGGCGCCAGCGCTTGGGCCAGCTGCACCGTGGCGGTCTGCAGCGCGGCCTTGGACAGCGTGTACGACAGGAAGTCCGGGTTCAAGTTGTCCAGCTTCTGGTCCAGCAGGTTGATCACCACGCCGCGCGGCTCGATGGCCTTGTCGTTGCCGGCAGCGGCGCCCAGCGCCTTGTGCAGTTCGCGCGCGAGCAGCAGCGGCGCCGCCACGTTGGTGCGCATATGCGTATCCAGCGACGCATATGAGAAGCTGGTCGCCACATCGTACTGGAACAGCGAAGCGTTGTTGACCAGGCAAGTGGGCACGCCCAGCGCGGCGGTGCAGTCCGCCACCAGGCGGCCGGTGGCGGCTTCGTCGGCCAGGTCGGCGCGCAGCACCGCGGCACGGCGGCCCAGCGCGCGGATCTGCGCGGCCAGGGCTTCGGCCTCGTCCACCGAGCGATGGCAGTGCACGGCCACGTCCCAGCCCTGCGCCGCCAGTTCAAGCGCGATGGCGCGGCCCAGGCGGCGCGCGCCGCCGGTCACCAGCGCCACGCCGCGGGCGGTGGCGCGCTGGCTACCAGTCTGGCTATGGGTCTGGTCACCGGTCTGGCTGGCAGGAGTCTTGGATGCGGGCATTGCTACAATCGCAGGATGCAGAAAGCCGCTAGTTTACCCCTTCCCCCCGCCGACGCGCAGGCCGCGTCCGATACCCTTACGGCCCGCATTGGCGAATCCATTGACGCGGCCGGCGGCTGGATCGGTTTTGACCGCTATATGGCGCTGGCGTTGTACGCGCCCGGCCTGGGCTATTACAGCGGCGGTTCGGCCAAGTTCGGGCGCGATGCCCGCGACGGCAGCGACTTCATCACCGCCCCGGAGCTGAGCCCCTTTTTCGCGCGTACGCTGGCGCGCCAGTTCGCGCCGCTGCTGGCGCAGGGATTGCCGCGCATGCTGGAATTCGGCGCCGGCACCGGCCGGCTGGCGGCGGACCTGCTGCTGGGGCTGGAGCAGGAAGGCCAGTTGCCGGACACCTACGCCATCGTCGAGCTGTCGGGCGAACTGCGCGCGCGCCAGCAGGCCACGCTGGCGCAGCGCGCGCCGCACCTGGCGGACCGCGTCACCTGGCTCGATACGCTGCCTGCCAGCTTTGAAGGCGTGATCGTCGGCAATGAAGTGCTCGATGCGATGCCGGTACAACTCTACGCACGTAGCGGCGGCCGCTGGCATGAGCGCGGCGTAGTGCGCGGCGACGATGCCACATCCGCCTTCCGCTTCGAGGACCGCCCGCTGGCCGATGCCGACGTGCCCGAGGCCCTGCGCGACATCCCCGGCGACCACGAGCTCGTCACCGAGACCCATGCCGAAGCCGAGGGCTTTACCCGCGCGGTCGGCGCCATGTTGGCGCGCGGCGCAGCCTTCTTTATCGACTACGGCTTCCCGGCGGGCGAGTACTACCACCCGCAGCGCGCCGGCGGCACGCTGATGTGCCACTATCGCCATCATGCGCACCCGGACCCGTTCCTGTACCCGGGCCTGCAGGACATCACCGCCCACGTGAATTTCAGCGGCATTGCGCTCGCCGCGGTGGATGCTGGACTGACCGTGGCGGGCTTTGCCTCGCAGGCGCGCTTCCTGATGAATGCAGGCATCACCGAGCTGCTGATGGCGCTGGACCCGTCCGACGCGCGCGCTTTCCTGCCGCAGGCCAATGCGGTGCAGAAGCTGTTGTCAGAAGCCGAGATGGGCGAGCTGTTCAAGGTGATCGCGCTCACGCGCGCCCTGGACGACAGCGAACCGATGGACGGCTTTGCCCGCGGCGACCGCTGCCATACCCTGTAACGGCACCGGAGCCCCCATGCTGCGCTGGACCCTGACGATTTTCCTGAGCGTGATCATCCTGTCCGCGGCGCTGCCCTGGCTGCAGAAGGTCGGGCTGGGACGGCTGCCGGGAGACGTGCGCTTCCGGCTGTTCGGGCGTGAGTTTGTACTGCCGTTTGCTTCGACAATCCTGCTGTCGATGGTGGCGCTGGTGATCGGCAAGCTGCTTTAGCCCACCTGATCACTTGATCGCGCCGACGGTAAACCCGGCGACGAAGCGATCAAGGAAACTGTTGTAGAGCGCAGCCACCGGCACGCTGACGATCAGGCAGGCGCCCATCAGCGAACCCCAGAAATAGACATCGCCCCGCACCAGGAAGGTCGGCACGCCGACGCTCACCGTGTACTGCGACGAACTGGTGATAAAGGTCAGCGCATAGACGAACTCCTGCATCGCCAGCGTCGCGCTGAAGATAACCACGGTCAGTATCCCGCTCGACGACAGCGGCACCACCACCTTCAGGAACGCGCCGAAGCGGCTCAGGCCGTCCATCATCGCGGCTTCCTCGATGTCGCGCGGCACCGCCTTGAAGAACCCCATCATCAGCCAGCTGCAGAACGGCACCGTGAAGCTGGGATACACCAGCACCAGCGACCAGAGCGAATCCTGCAGTCCGAGTGAGCCGATGATGCGCGAGAACGGGATGAACAGGATGGTTGGCGGAATCAGGTAGGTCAGGAAAATGCCGATGGCCCACTGCCGGCCCCAGCGGCCCGACAGCCGGGCCAGGCTGTAGCCAGCGGGCACGGCCAGCAGCAGCGTGATCAGCACCACGCCCACTGCCACGACCAGGGTATTGAGCACCCAGCGCAGATAGCGGGTCTCGCCGAACAGGATCCGCAGATTCTCCATCGTCGGCGGCAGGTTGAACAGGAACGGGTTGTTGGCGGTGTTGATCAGGTCGTGCACATCCTTGAAGGTCGTGATCAGCATCCAGTAGAAGGGAAACGCGCAGAACGCCACGAAGGCGGCAAGCAGGCCGAAGTGGGCACCGCGCGCAGCCCAGCGCCGGTAAGTGATGGCAGCGGCGCGCATTTCAGGTCACCTCCGCGCGGCGCGCCACGGTCAGCAGCACAATCACGACCGCCACCAGCACCGGGAACAGGAACAGCGAGATGGCGGCCCCTTCCGCCAGGTCACCGCCCTGGATGCCGGTGAAGAAGGCCAGGCTGGCCAACACCTGGGTGGTGTCGTACGGCCCGCCGCGGGTCAGCACGTAGATGATGATCATGTCGGTGAAGGTGAAGACGATGCCGAACAGGAGCGCCACCAGCATGATGGGCATCACCAGCGGAAGGTTAATGAGGAACAGGTGCCGCCAGAAGCCGGCGCCATCCATGGCGGCGGCGTCGTGGATGTCCTGCGGGATGCCGCTCAGGCCGGCGAGGATGATCACCGTGGCCAGCGGCAGCAGGCGCCAGACATCCACCACGATGACCGAGGCCATCGCCAGCTCCGGCTGGCCCAGCCACACCGGCCAGTTGCGCGGCCCCAGCACGCCGACGGCGGCCAGGGTCCAGTTGATGATGCTGTAGACCGGATCGAAGATCCACAGCCAGCCGATGGTGCCGAGCGAGATCGGCGCCACCCACGGCAGCAGGATCAGCAGGCGCACCAGCCATTTGCCGCGGAATTCCTGGTACAGGGCCATTGCCAGCATCTTGGCCAGCACCACCACCAGCACCTGCGACACCAGCGTGAAGACCAGCGCGTTGCGCAGCGAACGCCAGAACGTATTGCTTTCCAGCACGCGCCGGAAGTTCTCCAGGCCGACGAAGTGCAGCACCTGGCTGCCCACCGTGGCATCGGAGAGGCTGTAGTAGATCGACAGCATGAACGGAAAGCCGACCAGCAGCGCGATGTAGATCACCGCCGGGGCCAGCATGGCGCGGCCGAGCCAGCGGTCGTCGTCGGCCAGGCGCTGCGCGGGCTGGCGCGCCTGGTCCTGCGCGGGCTGCCCGGTGGCGATATGCAGCGGCTTCACGGCGCGGCCCCCAGGCTGGCCCCGGATTTCGCATCGAAGCGGCGCAGGTCGCGTTCGCGCACCACGAAGCGGTGACCGGCGCCGGGCTCGATCGGGACCGTCACCGTGCAGGGAATGCGCGAGACCACGCTGGCCGGCGGCAGCGGCGCTTCCAGCTTGCCGTACACCAGGCGGTCCGAGCCCAGGTTCTCGATGCGCGTCACGTCCATGGCAAAGGCGCGCAGCGCATCCGCCGCGGGATAGGCTTCGCGCGGCAGGAAATGCTCGGGCCGGAACCCGGTCACGACCCCGTCGGCCTCGATCAGGTTCATCGGCGGCGAGCCGATAAAGGTGGCGACAAAGAGATCGGCGGGACGTTCATAGACCTCCTGCGGCGTGCCGATCTGGTGAATCCTGCCGTGGTCGAGGATGGCGATGCGGTCGCCTAGGCCCAGCGCCTCGATCTGGTCATGCGTGACGTAGACAGTGGTGATGGCGAGCCGGCGCTGGAAACGCTGCAGCTCGTCGCGCGCCGAGGTCCGCAGCTTGGCGTCGAGATTGGACAAGGGCTCGTCGAGCAGGAACGCCACCGGCTCGCGCACCACCGCGCGCGCCAGCGCCACCCGCTGGCGCTCGCCGCCGGACAGCTGGCGCGGCTTGCGCTGCAGCAGATGTCCGATGCCGAACAATTGCGCGGCCCAGTCCACCTTGCGCCCGACCTCCTCGCGCGACATGTGCCTGGCCCGCAGCGGGAAGGCGATGTTGTCGAACACATTCAGGTGCGGGTACAGGGCGTAGCTCTGGAACACCATCGCCATGTTGCGCAGCCTGGGCGGCAGCGCCGTGACGACGCGGCCGTCCACCAGGATATCGCCGTGGCTGGGCGTCTCGAGCCCGGCAATCAGGCGCAGCAGCGTGGTCTTGCCGGAACCGGACGGCCCCAGCAGCACCAGGAACTCGGCATCACGGGCGCCAAGGTCGACGTTATCGACCGCGTTGGCACCGTCGAAATGCTTGGTGAGCGAGCGAACCTCTACTGAAGCCATATCCTGCCGCGAGCTACACCATGCCCTTGTCGCGCCACTTCGAGAAAATGCGCTTGCACGCGGCATCGGCGATCCGGACTGCGTTCTCCGGCGTCTCGTCGCCCGTGGCTGCCTTGGCGAACATGGTATTGAGGACCCAGGTATTGAAGATCTCGTCGACGGCCGCGTTGGCGTAGCCGGGATAGCCGACATTGGTCGCCTGGTTCATCAGCGCGCCGAGCACCTTGTACTTGTCGCGCGGCGTGGCTTTCTGGTCGTCGGCGATCAGCTTCTGCAGGTCTGGCACGGTACTGGGGAAGCAAGGGAAGTTGTAGAACTCGCTGCCCAGGAAGCCCTGCCGGAAGTTATCGATATAGTCGACCAGGAACTTCTTCGCGCCGGCGATGTTCTCGGCGAATTTCCAGATCACGTAGCAGTCCATCACGTGTTCCAGCGCGATGCGCCGCACCGGCCCCTGCAGCGCCTGCGTGAGCCAGATGTCGCGCGCGATCGGCAGGTTCTTGTTCTCGGCCTCGCGGGTGATGGAGATGGCGTTAAGGCAGAGCGAGATCTTGCCCGCCAGCATGGCGCGGTTGTTGGACGACGGGTCCCATGCCAGCACATCTGGCGTCATGGCCTCCTGGTACAGCGCCTTGACGAACTTCACCGCTTCGATCGTGTTCTTCGAGTTGAGCACCACGGTGTGCCGGTCGTCCTGCACCGAGCCGCCGAAGGCATACAGGATGGCGCGCATCGCCATCGCGGTATCAAGTTCCGCGGACAGCCCCACGCCGACCGGGATGCCGCTCTTGGCCTTGATCTTGCGCCCGGCGGCCAGGACATCCAGCCAGGTGTCTGGCGGCTTCATGCCGGCCTCGTCCCAGAGGTCCTTGCGGTAGTTGATCGGGTCCGGCACGAAGCTGTCGGAGAAGCCGAAGTACTTCTTCGTCTTCGGGTTGTAGGTACTCTTGATCGCCAGCTCCATCGGCTTGCCATGCTTGCGCTGGCATTCCTCGTAGAGTTCGCGATGGTCGATCACCTGCTCCTCGTAGACCGGGGGCGGCGACAGGAACATGAACAGATCGTGTCCCTTCTGCGCGGACACTTCGGCGGCGGCACGCGTGGCCAGCGCCGGGATGCCGACGTGGTCGACCACCACCTCGGTGTCGTTCTTCTGACCCCACTCCTTCACATAGGTGTCGTCGAACCACTTGTCGTAGCCCGGCACGAAGTGGTTCCACTGCAGGATCTTGAGCGTGTGCTTTGCCGCATGGGCATAGCGCGGGATCACGAAAGGTCCGAGGCCGGCGGCAAGCCCGACCGCGCCAGTGGCCCGGATGAATCCGCGCCTGCCGGTATTGGTATTTGTATTGGGGCTGGTGGCGACTGCCACGTGGGTACCACCTGGATGCGCTGTCTTGGCCATGGCTATCTCCTCATGCGAGAAAGCGGTCGGCTCCCATCCCGGTCGAGCAACGATCTGCCTGATCACCTCAAGCGTAGGCCTCATTTCATGAATAGGGAATCCCGGGAACACCTCATGGAGTGATGGACCCGTGACATACGGGCACTTCCGCTTTCAGAAATGAGTCCTACGTTGGAGAGAGTGAGGAGGTGCCATGAAAAACGCATCCAAACAGGACTCACCAGGCGATCCCAGGCCCGCTATCCATTTGCGCCATGCCGCCGTCTGCGCCCTGGCCGGTCTTGGCCTAGCCGTGTCGGCCCCCGCCGCCGCCAAGGTGGAGGGCGACACCATCGTCCTCGGTGCCGCGGTTTCCCTGACCGGCAAGTACTCCACCAATGGCAAGAACACCCAGGACGGCTACAACCTTGCCGCGAAACGCGTCAATGAGATGGGCGGCGTCAAGGTTGGCGGCAAGGCCTATCAGTTGAAGGTCCTCTACTACGACGACGAATCCACCTCGGCCCGCGGCGCACAGCTGGCCGAACGGCTGATCAACCAGGACGGCGTCAAGTACGTTCTGGGGCCGTACAGTTCGGGGCTCACCAAGGCGATCGCCCCGGTCACGGAGAAGTACAAGATTCCGATGGTCGAGGGCAACGGCGCGGACCGCAACCTGTTCACGCAGGGCTACCGCTACATGTTCGCGGTGCTCAACACCTCCGACTACTACCTGCGCTCGGCCATCCAGCTCGCCGCCGAGGAAGCGCAGCGGGCAGGCAAGTCGCCGAAGAGCCTCAAGGTGGCCATCGCCATCGAGAACGACAACTTCTCGCGGGACGTGCGCGACGGCGTGGAAGAGGATGCGAAACGCCTGGGCATGCAGATGGTAATCGACGACAAGCTGCCGCCTGAGCTGAACGACATGTCGGCCACGCTGGCCAAGGTGAAGGCGCTCAAGCCGGACATCCTGGTGGTATCCGGCCATGAAAAGGGCGCGGCGCTGGCGGTGCGGCAGGTAGCGGAGATGCGTATCGACGTGCCGATGCTGGCGCTGACCCATTGCGACTCCGCGCAGGTCATCGAGAAATTCGGCAAGAGCGCCGAATTCGCGGTGTGTGGCTCGCAATGGGACCGCACGCTTGGCTACAAGGACCGCTGGTTCGGCACGGCTGACCAGTACGCGCAGCGCTTCGAGAAGGAGTACCACTACGAGGCGCCATACCAGGCGGCCGAGTCCACCGCCGCGGTGCTGGCGTTCGCCGACGCCTTCGAGCGTGCCGGCTCGTTCGATACGGAGAAGGTCCGCGATGCCCTGGCAAAAACCGACCTGATGACGTTCTACGGCCCGCTCAGGTTCGACCAGAGCGGCAAGAATATCGCCAAGTCGATGGTGCTGTACCAGGTGCAGGACGGCAAGTTCAAGGTGGTCGCGCCGGGCAAGTGGGCGTCGTCGAAGGTCATCTATCCGGCACCTGCCTGGGCGCGGCGCAAATAGGGGGCTGCTGCGCGGCCTGACGCAGATGAGCAATCTCGCGGTCCTCTTCCAGAGTCCCGAGCTGAACCTGCAGCTCGTGGTGGATGGCCTGCTGGCCGGCGCGATCTTTGCGCTGGCGGCCTACGGCATGGCGCTGGTATGGGGCGTGATGAATCTCATCAACATAGCCCAGGGCGAGCTGGTGATGCTGGGCGGCTATATCGTGATCTGGCTGGTTGGCAAGGGCGTGCCCCCGATGCTGGCCGTGCCGGTTGCCGCGGCGGTGATGTACTGCGTGGGCTGGGGTCTCTATCGCATCGTTATCTTCCGCCTGGTCGAGCGCGATCTCTTTGTCTCGGTGCTGGCCACCTTCGGCCTGAGCATCGTGCTGCAGCAGCTCGCCAACCTGGCCTTCGGCGCCAATGTGCGTACGGTCGATGCGGGGCTGGGCAGCCTGTTGCTGCCGGGCGGACTGGTGGTGCCGAAGATCAAGCTGGCAGCGTTCGCCGCAGCGCTGGCGCTGGGCGCCAGCCTGATGCTGTTCCTCAGGCATTCGCGCCGCGGCCAGGCGATCCGGGCGACCGCCCAGAACGCGCGCGCTGCCCGTGTACTGGGGGTGGACGCCGATCGCATCTATGCCTCGACCTTCGCTCTCAACGCCGCCATCTGCGGCGCGGCGGGCGGGCTGGTGGCAATGACCTGGATTATCCACCCCTACCTGGGCCTGCCCTATACCGTGCGCGCCTTCATGATCGTGGTGGTGGCCGGGCTGGGCAGCATGCTGCCGGTGCTTGGCGCCGGCGGCGGGCTGGGCATTGCCGAGAACTATGCCGGCTTCCTGCTCGGCACCGAGTACCAGACCGCCTTCCTCTACGCCCTGCTGGTGGCGATCCTGGTAAGCCGCAACCTGATGCTGCGCCGGCGGCGCGGCTACCTGCGATGAACCCGCACCTGCGCGGCGCACGCCGGCCCGAATCGGATCTCCCGGTCACCTCGGCCGCCGGGGCGGCCTGGATGGCGCTGCTTGCGGGCAGCGTGGGCGCGCTGATCGCGCCGTGGCTGTTCGCCGGCATCACCACGCAGCTGACCTTTCTCTGGCTGATGGTTCTATTTGCGCTGACGTGGGATGTGATGGGCGGGCAGATGGGCTATAACTCGTTCGGCAACATCGTGTTCTTCGGCGTGGGTGCCTATGTCTGCGCGGTGGTGCAGCGCGACTTCGGGCTGGGCTACTTCGCCGGGCTGGCGGTGGGTACCGGCCTGGCGGCGCTGGCGGCCGTGGCGGCGGCGCTTGCGCTGGGCCCGGCCATGCTGGGCTTGCGCGGCCACTACTTCGCCATCGGAACACTGGGCCTGGGCATCGCCTGCGCCGATGGTGCCGCCGGCTGGGATTTCATCGGCGCGGGATCGGGCATGACGCTGCCGCTGTTCCCGGGTGCTGCCGGCAGCCGCGAGCCGTTCTTCTACTACGCGATGCTGGTGCTGGCCGTAGTGACCCTGCTGTCGCTGCGCTGGCTCTATGCGCGACCGTTCGGTCTCGCGCTCAATGCCATCCGCGATGACGAGGACAAGGCCGAGGCGCTCGGCCTGCACACGACGCGCTACAAGATCCTGGCGTGGTGCGTGTGCGCCCTCTTCCTCGGCATGGCGGGCGCCCTGACGGGCAACCTGGTGGGCTTCATCGATCCGCGCGAACTGGCCTTTGCCGGCGCCACCTTCGGCGTGTGGATGGTGGTGATGGCAATCCTGGGCGGCAAGGGCACGCTGTGGGGGCCGGTGATCGGCGCCGCGCTGTTCCACCTGACCCAGGAACTGTTCTGGACTTACCTGCTGAACTGGCAGCGCGTTGCGCTGGGCGTGCTGATCGTGCTGATCGTGGTGCTGTTCCCGACCGGCATCATGGGCTGGCTGCGCGACTACAGTGCCAACCGCCGGCGCATCACGGGGAGTCCCGCGCCATGAACGACCTGCTTGCGGTGCGCGGCGTCACCAAGCGCTTCGGCGGTGTCGTCGCCAACCATGACATCTCCCTGCAAGTGCCGCACGGCAGCATCGTCGGCCTGATCGGGCCGAACGGTTCGGGCAAGACGACCCTGTTCAATTCGATCGTCGGCTACCACCCGATCGACGGCGGGTCGATCGCGTTCGACGGACGCGAGATCTCGCGGCTGCGCGTTCCCGAGATCGCCCGCCTGGGCCTAGTGCGCACCTTCCAGCAGACGCGGGTGTTCGGCAAGATGAGCTGCCTGCAGAACCTGCTGGTCAGCGTGCCGCATATGCATGAAGGACTCGCCGCCATGTGCACGCGGCAGGCACCAGCAGTGACGGAGCGGGCCCGGCAGACCCTGCGCATGGCCGGGCTGGAGGACCACGGGGACCGGCGCGGCGCCGACCTCTCGTTCGGGCAGCAGAAGCTGCTCGAGATCTGCATGGCCCTGATGAACGAGCCCAGGCTGCTGCTGCTCGATGAGCCCACCGCCGGCGTGAACCCGGTGATGATCGACAGCCTGATCGCGCTGCTCAGGGACATCAACGCGCGGCTTGGCATCACCCTGCTGGTGATCGAACACAATATGCGGGTAATGATGCAACTGGCCGGCCACATCTATTGCCTGGCGCATGGCGAGGTGCTGGCGCAGGGATCGCCAGCGCAGATCACGGCCAACCCCACGGTGATCGAGGCCTACCTGGGAGGACAGCCATGATCAGCGCGCACACCGCGGCCCAGCCGGCTGTCCACGCACCAGCCGCCACGCTCGCCGCAGCGCTCTCGCGTCCCCGGCCAACGATCGGGCAACTCGAGCAACTGGCCGGCGGCACGCCGATGGTCGCGGTGGACAACCTGGTCGCCGGCTATGGCGCCATGGAAATCGTGCACGGCTTCAGCCTGCGCGTGGCGCGCGGCGGTTCGCTGTGCCTGATCGGCCCGAACGGCGCGGGCAAGTCCACCGTGCTGCGCGCCATCTACGGCCTGGCCCGGGTCATGTCGGGGACCATCACCGTGGCCGGCGCGCCGGTCACCCACCTGCGTGCCGAGCAGAAGCTGCGGAAGGCAGGCGTAGCCTATGTGCTGCAGGAGGGTTCGATCTTCCCTGACATGACGGTCGAAGAAAACCTGCTGATGGGCGGGTACCTGATGCCGCACCCGCGCGACGCCAGGGCTGCGGCCGAGCGCATCTTCCAGCGCCATGGCGCGCTCGCGCAACGGCGCGGCGAGCGCGCCAGCGTGCTCTCCGGCGGGGAGCGCAGGCTGCTGGAAATCTCGCGCGCGCTGATGATGGACCCCGCCGTGCTGCTGGTGGACGAGCCCTCGATCGGGCTGGAGCCGCGCTATGTCGATCTGGTGTTCGAACACCTGCGCCAGCTGCAGCAGGATGAGGGCAAGACCATCATCCTGGTCGAGCAGAACGCCCGCAAAGGGCTCGCCTTCGCCGACCTCGGCTATGTCCTGGTGGCCGGGCAGCTGGCCATGGCCGGCACCGGTGGCGAACTGGGCCGGGACCCGGAGGTCGGCCGGCTATTTCTTGGCGCCTGAGCCACCGCTGCGGTGCGGCGCCGGCTTACAAGGAGACCAAAATGTTCAAGCATTTGCTCGTGGCGGTCGACGGCTCGGACCTGTCCGATACGGCCTACCGCAAGGCCATCGAGCTGGCCAGCTCGATACAGGCCCGCCTCACCGCGATCCAGGTCGTCGCGCACTATGACGTGATGCGCCTGCAGACCGCCATGCTCCAGGAAACCCGGCAACGCTTCATGCAGGAAGCCTACCGGCAGGCCGAGGCCTACCTGGCAACGATCGCGCAGGAGGCCGCCGCGGCGGGCGTGCCGTGTGAAACCGCCTGCCCCACCGGCGACCACATCTTCCAGGCCATCATCGACGAGGCTGAGGCGAGGAAGTGCGACCTGATCGTGATGGCCTCGCATGGGCGGCGCGGGCTACAGGCGCTGCTGATCGGCAGCGAGACGCACAAGGTGCTGACACACGCGACGATTCCAGTGCTGGTTTTTCGCTAGCACCCGAGCCGCTGCGCCACCGCCGCCACGCGCGCCGCATGAACGCGGTCGCGGATCTGGCTGACATCATCGCCGCATGCGCGCGCGACGGCGCCGGCGTCGACGGCCGCCGCCGCGTCCAGCGCGGCCAGCAAGCGCGCCGCCTGGGGATACGCGCTCGCCTCAAAGCCCTTGCGTCCGCGCATGTCGGCCTCGCAGGCCTGCAGTGCTTCGGCAAAGCGGGCCGGCTTGCGCAGCGCATCGCAGCGTTCAAGCAGGCGCACCACGGCCGCCGCGCTGAATTCCAGCGAGCGGTGGATATTGCCATGCTCGCGCGCCACCACCACCGCCAGGTCGCGGCAGTCGTTGGGTACGCGCAGCCGCGCGCAGACGGCTTCCAGCAGCTTGACGCTGCGCATCTCGTGGCCGGTATGGCGCGGCAGCACGTCCTCAGGCGTGGTGCCCTTGCCCAGGTCATGCACCAGCGCGGCAAAGCGCACCGGCAGCGGCGCGCCCAGCGCCGCGGCGCAGTCGATCACCATCATCACGTGCACGCCGGTATCCACCTCGGGGTGGTAGTCGGCGCGCTGCGGCACGCCCCACAGCCGGTCCAACTCGGGCAGCAGCCGCGCCAGCGCGCCGCATTCGCGCAGCACCTCGAACATGCGCGACGGGCGCGCCTCCATCAGCCCGCGCGCCAGTTCCTGCCAGACGCGCTCGGGGACCAGGGCATCGACTTCGCCCGCGGCCACCATCTCGCGCATCAGGCGCATGGTCTCGGCGGCAACGGTGAAGTCCTGGAAGCGCGCGGCAAAGCGCGCCAGCCGCAGGATGCGCACCGGGTCTTCGGCAAAGGCATCGGATACATGGCGGAACAAGCGCGCGGCCAGGTCGCGCTGGCCGCCATGAGGGTCGATCACGGGACCGGCCAGGTTGCCGTCGGCATCGACGGCGCGCGCCATGGCGTTGATGGTCAGGTCGCGCCGGACCAGGTCGTCCTCGAGCGTGACATCGGGCTCGCAGTAGAAGGCAAAGCCCTTGTAGCCCATCGCGGTCTTGCGCTCGGTGCGGGCCAGAGCGTATTCCTCCTGGGTGCGCGGATGCAGGAAGACCGGGAAATCCTTGCCCACCGGGCGAAAGCCCGCGGCCTCCATCTGCGCCGGGGTCGCGCCAACGACCACGTAGTCGCGGTCCTGGCTGGGCTTGCCCAGCAGTTCGTCGCGGATCGCGCCGCCGACGGCATACACCTGCATCGTTCTGGCCTCGTCGTGGGCTGGTGCCGGGCTGGCGCCCGGCACCAGCGGTATTGCTAGTGGTTGATGATTATCGCATCGGGACGATCCGGGGCCAGCCGGTAGGGTTCGTCGTCGGCCAGGAAGTCGCGTTCCTCGCGTGCGCCGGCAATCCATTCCTGCATTGCCGGCAGCGCCAGCATGAAGTCGGCATAGGCCTTGGCGTCCTCGGCTTCGTCGGGCAGGTGGATGCCGTAGGTGGCAAAGCGGCTCACCACCGGCGCGAAGAACGCGTCGGCCACGGTGAACTCGCCGAACAGGAACGGCCCGTTCGCGCCGTGCTGCTGGCGCAGCCCTTCCCAGATCGCGGCGATGCGCTCCACGTCGCGCTGCACGGCCACGTTCCAGCCGCGTCCGGGCAGCACCGCGGTCACGTTCATCGGCAACTGGTTGCGCAGGTTGCCGAAGCCCGAATGCATCTCGGCGCAGACGGCGCGCGCCACCGCGCGCTGGGCACGGTCGGCCGGCCACAGGTGCTTTTCCGGGAAGCGCTCGGCCAGGTATTCGGAGATCGCCAGCGAATCCCACACCGTGACCTCGCCATCGACCAGCGCCGGCACCTTGCCCGCGGGCGAGTAGCGCGCGATCTCGGCAGCGAAGCTGCCGGTGAACAGGCGCACCTGCACTTCTTCGAAATCAATGCCGGCCTGGCGCAGCAACAGCCACGGGCGCAGCGACCAGGAGGAATAGTTCTTGTTGCCGATGACGAGCTTCATCGTGGGTCCTTGGGGGAGGAAACGGAGGGAGACGGCGCAGGCGCGGCGCCTGCCGCCTGCAGGACGGCGTGGCGGCCGCGCGCCGGACTGGTCATTCTGCCAGCGCGGCCGTCCGCGTCAAAGTGAATTGCGCTAGCAACCGATATGAAATCCGGTCACATAGGGCGCACCGGCCGCCGGGCCCGTCAGCGGTGCACGCTCGCGCGCATATGGGTCAGCGTGGTATCGCGGTTGCGCCCGGCCAGCGCGTCGGTCATGATCGACTCCAGGCTGGCCGGATGCAGGTTCAGTTCGGGTGCGACCGGGTGTTCCAGCACATTGTCGAGCTGCATCGAGTCGAGGTTGTCACGCGACAGCAGCGGTTCGCCCGGCATATGCTCCATGATGCTGGCCTGCACCCGTGCCAGCGCATCGGGCAGCGCGATCACCGGGCGCGGATGCCCGGACGCGCGGCCGGCAAAGCGCACCAGCTCTTCCAGCGTATAGACCTGCGGTCCGCCCAGCTCATAGCCGTGGCCGATCGTGGCCGGGTTCACCATGGCATTCAGGTAGGCCTGCACCACATCCTGCACGAATACCGGCTGGAAGCGTGCATGCGCGCACGCCAGCGGCACCACCGGGGCCATCTGTTGCATGTGGGCGAACAGGTTCAGGAAATGGTCGTCGGGGCCGAACACCACCGAGGGCCGGAAGATGGTCCAGTCCAGCCCGCTGGCGCGCACCACGCGCTCGCCGTCGCCCTTGCTGCGCAGGTACATCGACGGCCCGTTGCTGTCCGCGCCCAGCGCGCTCATATGCAACAGCCGGCGCACGCCGGTGGACAGGCACGACGCCGCGATCTGTCGCACCATCTCCACATGCGCGCTGGCAAAGGCTTCGCCGTAGGGGTCGGCGCGCTCGCCGTGCAGCACGCCCACCAGGTTGACGACGATGCCATCCACGCCCAGCGAGCCGATGGCGTCGTCCAGCGCGGCATTGTCGGCCAGGCCCAGCTCCACCACTTCCACGCGCGGCAACAGCAGCAGGTGCTGCGCGTGCTCGATATTGCGCGTGCCGACTACGATGCGGTCCGGGGCGATGGGGGAATCGGGGTTGGCGCCGGGCTCCAGCGGCGCGCCCGAGGCCGAGGCAGCCCCGGCCAGGCGCGAGACGAGGTGGCTGCCGATAAAGCCGGCACCACCGATGACGAGGACGTTGCTGGTCTGCATGATGCCTCCGTGCCAAGAAAACTGCACGCCGCGGCACCCTGCGCCAGCCCGGGCCCGCCGGATCGTCCCGGCAGGGCCCGTCCTGCCCGCCCCCGCAGGGGCAACTTCAGGGCAGGCTGGTAGTGGTCACCGCCGACGGCGCGACCATGCCCAGGCGCGATTTCAGCGACTGCGGCCGGCCACTCATCAATGCAGCATAGTACGTGGCGTTGGAAAGCACATTCTTCACATAGCCGCGCGTTTCATTGAACGGAATGGTCTCTGCAAAGATCGCGCCTTCCACCGGCCGCGCCAGCGTGCTGCGCCAGGCCTTGGGCCGGCCCGGGCCGGCGTTGTATGCAGCCGAAGCCAGCGTCCACGAGCTGTCCAGGTCTGTCAGCACCATGTTCAGGTAGTTGGTGCCGAGCAGGATGTTGATATTGGGATCGGCCATCATCGACGGCGAAAAGTCGGCCATGCCGATCTTGCGCGCGACGTACTTGGCCGTGGCCGGCATCACCTGCATCAGGCCATGTGCGCCCGCCGACGAGCGCGCGTTCATGAGGAAGCGCGATTCCTGGCGGATCAGGCCGTAGACCCACGCCATGTCCAGGCCGACATCGTCGGTGGCACGCTGCATGATGTCGCGGTACGGCATCAGGAAACGCAGCGTGAAGTCATGTTCGTTGCGGGTGCGGTCGGCGGAGTTGACGGTGCGGTCCAGCAGTTCCAGGCGGCGCGCATATTCGGCCGCGGCCAGCAGCTCGCGGTCGCTCATATTGCGCAGTTCCCAGTTCCACTCGCGGTTGCCTTCGAAGCGCAGGTTCATGGCATAGAATTTCTGCGCCCGCTGAAAACCGGCGCGCGTGCGCATGGCCATGGCCTCGGCGTCGCTGACGGCGGTGCGCGCTGGCAGCGTGATGCGGTTGCCCAGCTCTTCGCTGGCCAGCTGGCCGTAGAAGTTGAACTGGCCGGCGATCTGCTGGAAGTTCTGCTGGGCCTCGGTGTCGCGGCCGTCGGCCTTGAGCGCGCGGCCATACCAGTAGATCCAGGCCGGATCCTTGGCGCGCAGTTCGGGGCGCATCAGCTCCACCGCCTGGCGCACCTGCTTCCAGTCGCCCTGGCGCAGCGCGGCGCGCACGCGCCATTCCTGCGTGTCGTCGGAGAGCCATTGGTTGCCGCCCAGGTCCATCTGGCGGCGGTAGTAGCCGGCCGCATCGGGCAGCAGCTTCTTGGCCGCGAACTGGCCGATCACGCCCCAGGCAGCACCCTGCTCGTCGCGCGACAGCGCACCCTGGGCCGTGCCGAGGTAGGCGGCTGCCTGCGACGGGTCGTTGCGCGCCATCTTGACGACGGTGGCCAGCGTATCGCCATCCGCACGCGCGTCGGGCACCAGCGCGGCGATCTTGCCGGCCAGCGTGACAAAGTTCTGTTCCAGCGCCAGACGCGCCTGGTAGGCGACATCACTGCGCTGGATCTGCTGGCTTTGCGCCAGGTAGCCGATCAGGTCGACACAGCCTTCGCCGTAGTATTTGGGGTCGCTCAGCACATTGCGCGCATCGGCGGCCACGTTCTGGCCCTTGAGTGCACGCGACAGCAGCGCATAGCACTCGACCTGGGTATCGTCCTTGAGTGCGAACTGCGGATACTCGACATCGAAATTGGCCCAGTCGCGCTTCTTGCCCAGCACCAGCAGCCAGTCATTGCGCATGCGGTCGGCAATGGCGTCGCCCTTGTAGCGCTGCAGGAATGCGCGCACCTGATCGTCGGGCGCATCGATGCGCGCCAGGCCGCTGGCGTCGAACAGCTGCGGCTTGATGCGGAAGTACTCGACATAGGACGGGACCGGGTAGTCCACCAGCGTGGCCGAGATCGCGTAGGCGCGCTCTACGTCGTTCCTGCGCGCGGCTTCGCGCAGCGCGGTGAAGGCCTCGTCGGGATCGCTCGGGATCACCGCCGCCTGCGGGCGCGACACCGCCTGCGGGCGCTTCTGCGCATGGACGGGCGTGACAAGCAGTGCACATGCCAGCGCGATCCAGGCGGCCCGGCCGGCACGCTGCAGATATACTCCCTTCAGCATTCTTTGCTTCCTTGTCGATGACGGCGGCGCCGGCGCCTGCAACCTTGTGCCCAGCCGCGGCTCCGCCGTCCGTGTTTGGTTCGGACGAGGGGCATTATCCCACGCCATGTCATCCACTCCTGTCACGACCGCACCCAACCCTGCCGCCGACGACCGTCGTGCACTGCGCACGCAGTTGCTGGCGCAACGCGCCGCCCTGCCCGCACGCGCCGAAGCCGACGCACGCATCGCCGCCGCGCTGTCCGGATTGCTGGCCGGCCTGGCCGTGCGCTGCCTGGGTTTCTACTGGCCGATCCAGCAGGAGTTCGATGCGCGCGACGCGGTCGGCCGCTGGCTCGCCGCCATGCCTGGCCGCAGCGCCGCGCTGCCGTCGGTCAGCCGCCCGGGCGCGCCGCTGGATTTCCACCTGTGGACACCGGACACGCCCATGGCCACCGGCCACTACGGCATCCCGGTGCCGGACGGCACCGAGGCCGTGACGCCCGATGCGCTGCTCATACCCTGTGTCGGTTTCAGCCCGGACAAGTTCCGCCTGGGCTACGGCGGTGGCTTCTACGACCGCACGCTGGCGGCCATGGCGCAGCGGCCAGTAGCGATCGGCATTGGCTACGAAAGCTGCCGGCTACCGTTGCAGGCGCAGCCGCATGACATTGCCATGGACTGGATCGTTACGGAATCCGGCCAGTTCTAGTGTCCTGTTCCGTAGATAGCTTGCCAAAATGAAATCGTCCAGTTGGTCGTCAGGCTAGGCGCGAGGAGGCGCCATAGCCGTAGCTATGGCAACGACGAGCAACGACGCTTGGCGGCCAACTGGGCGATTCCATGGCAAGGTATTTGCGGAACAGGACACTAACCCGGCCCGGCCTCGGCGCTCCGCACCAGCTCATCCACCAGCGCACGCATGCAGCGCCAGTGCGAGCCCTCCCAGAACACGCGCCGGCACTGGTCGCAGGTAACAAAGCTGCGATGGCGCTCGAGCACCCCCTCCGGCACGCGCCCGGCCGCGCCGGCCGCATCCAGCGCGCGCAGCGGCGCGTTGCAGTCCAGGCACAGCGAGAACGGCCGTGCGCTGCGCGCCAGGTCCAGCCGCGCAAAGATCTCCCGCACCTGCAGTTGCGACTTGATCGCGCGCACATAGCAGCCGTGGGTGATGCCGCGGCGCTTGAGCAGCTCGCGGTCGCGAGTCAGCACCACGCGGCCCTGGTCGACGGCGATGCGCTCGATCTCGCTGTCTTCGAAATGGTTGTCATAGAGGGTGTCGAAGCCGGTCATGCGCAGCAGGTGCGCCAGGCCGCCCAGGTGCGCGTCGGCGACAAAGCGCATCACCCGCAGCGGCTGCTCGCGTACCCGCAGCAGCGGGGACACGTCGAGCCGTTCGAACTTGGGATAGACCGAGACCCGGTCGCCATCGCGCAGCTGCCGCTCGAAGCCGGACGATTCGCCATTGACCAGGATCAGCTCGACTTCGGTATGCGGCACGCCCAGCGCCTCGATCATGTGCTTGACCGTGGCGGCGCGCGCGCAGGCGCAGGACAGGTCACGCCGGCGCTGGTCCGGCGCGAGGAAGTCGTTCAGTTCCTCGTAGAAGCGGAAGGTGGCGGTGACCATGGTGCCGAGTATGGCACTGTCGGCAGATCGGCGCGATAGCGGCACCTTGCCTCAGCCCGCATTCCCCAGCCGCAGCGCCGCCTCTACCGCCAGCTTCGCCCAGGGTGTCATCGCGCCGGGCGACTCCAGCGCCGCCGGCGGCAGGCTCAGGTAGTGGCGCATGGTGACCTCGCGCTTTGCCGACTGGTAGCGGAAGGGCTCGCTGCCCTCGGCCTCGAACTTGCCGCGCGTGGCGTCATCGGCCTTCAGGTAGCAGGTGCCGCCCGACACCAGCGCAAACATCAGCCCGTCATAGAACAGGCCATAGCCGCCGAACATGCGCCTGGCGCTGACAGGGCCGATGCGCGCCGCCAGCGGCCCCATCAGCTCGAGCAGATGTTCGATGAAGGGATCGGGGCGGCGCGTGGCCATGGCGGGCGTTACAGCTTCAGGCGCTGCCAGATCGCCTTGGTGGCGCCGGCGGCATTGAGCGTGTAGAAGTGCAGACCCGGCACGCCCGCGGCGAGCAGGCGCTCGCACAGCGCGGTGACCACGTCCAGGCCGAAGGCGCGGATCGATTCGCGGTCGTCGCCGAAGCTCTCCAGCCGCTTGGCCACCCAGCGCGGCACTTCGGCGCCGCACATCTCGGAGAAGCGCATCAGCTGCGAGTAATTGGTGATCGGCATGATGCCCGGCACGATCGGCACCTCCACGCCCTGCGCACGCACATCGTCGACAAAGCGGAAGTAGGCGTCGGCGTTGTAGAAGTACTGCGTAATGGCCGAGTCGGCGCCGGCCTTGACCTTGCGCACGAAGTTGTCCAGGTCGTGGCGCGGCGACTTGGCCTGCGGGTGGTACTCGGGGTAGGCGGCGACTTCGATGTTGAACCAGTCGCCGGTCTCGGCACGGATGAACTCGACCAGTTCGTTGGCGTAGCGGAACTCGCCGATCTCGCCCATGCCCGAGGGCATGTCGCCGCGCAGCGCGACGATATGGCGGATGCCGCCGTCGCGGTACTGCTGCAGGACGGCGCGGATGCTCTCGCGCGACGAGCCCACGCACGACAGGTGCGGCGCGGCCTCGATGCCTTCGCGCTGGATTTCCAGGACCGCGTCCAGCGTGCCCTGCTGCGTGGTGCCGCCGGCGCCGAACGTCACCGAGATGTACTTGGGCTTGAGCGGGGCCAGCTGCGCACGCGTGTTGCGCAGTTTCTCCGTGCCCTCCGCCGTCTTGGGCGGGAAGAATTCAAAGCTGAAGTAGCGGTCTTGCATGATGGTGGCGCGCCGCGTTGGCGCGGCGCGCGGTATGGGATTCGTGACAGTGCAGGCCGCGTCAGGCGGTGCGTTCGCCCAGCAGCAGGCTAGCCAGCAGCCACGAGATCACGCTGTACAGGATGGAGCCCAGCAGGGCCGCCCAGAAGCCGCCGACGGTAAAGCCCGACAGCAGGTTGCCGACAAACAGGAACAGCAGCGCGTTGATGACGAAGATAAACAGCCCCAGCGTCAGCAGCGTGACCGGCAGCGTCAGGATCACCAGGATCGGACGGATCAGCGTATTGACCAGGCCCAGCACCAGCGCCGCCAGCATCGCCGAGCCGAAGCTCTTGATGTGGATCGACGAGATGAGGTACGGCAACACGAACAGCGCAACGGCGTTGATGACCCAGACGACCAGTAGTCTCATGACGGCTCCTTGAATGTGGTTTCTCCCCCTCTCCCGCAAGCGGGAGGGGGGCCCTGCCTTACCTGCGCGGATCAGTAGCGGTAGTGGTCGGCCTTGTACGGACCTTCCTTCTTCACGCCGATATACGCGGCCTGCTGTTCGGTCAGTTCGGTCAGCTGCGCGTTCAGCTTGCGCAGCTGCAGGCGCGCCACCTTCTCGTCCAGGTGCTTGGGCAGCGTGTAGACGCCGACCGGATACTTGCCGCTGTCGCGTTCCTGCCAGAGTTCGATCTGGGCGATGGTCTGGTTAGCGAACGAGCTGCTCATCACGTACGACGGGTGGCCGGTGGCGCAGCCCAGGTTCACCAGGCGGCCCTTGGCCAGGATGATGAGCTTCTTGCCGTCGGGGAACTTAACGTGATCGACCTGCGGCTTGATCTCATCCCATTCGTACTTCTCGATCGAGGCAATGTCGATCTCGTTGTCGAAGTGGCCGATATTGCAGACGATGGCCTGGTCCTTCATTTTGGCCATGTGGTCATGGGTGATGACATGGTAGTTACCGGTGCAGGTGACGAAGATATCGCCATGCTCCGCGGCGTAATCCATGGTCACCACGCGGTAGCCTTCCATCGCGGCCTGCAGCGCGCAGATCGGGTCGATCTCGGTCACCCACACCTGCGCCGACAGCGCGCGCAGCGCCTGTGCGCTGCCCTTGCCCACGTCGCCGTAGCCGGCCACGATGGCCACCTTGCCGGCGATCATCACGTCGGTGGCGCGCTTGATGCCGTCCACCAGCGACTCACGGCAGCCGTACAGGTTGTCGAACTTGCTCTTGGTCACCGAGTCGTTGACGTTGATGGCCGGGAAGCGCAGTTCGCCCTTCTGGGCCATCTGGTACAGGCGGTGCACGCCGGTGGTGGTTTCCTCGGTCACGCCGCGGATGGCCTCCAGGTTGCGGCTGTACCAGCTCGGATCCTTGGCCAGCTTTTCCTTGATGGCGGCGAACAGGTAGGTTTCTTCCTCGCTGCCCGGCTTGGCGATGAGCGACGCGTCCTTCTCGGCGCGCGCACCCAGGTGCAGCAGCAGCGTGGCGTCGCCGCCGTCGTCCAGGATCATGTTGGGGGTGCCGCCGTCCGACCAGTCGAAGATGCGGTGCGTGAAGTCCCAGTATTCCTTCAGCGATTCGCCCTTGAAGGCGAACACGGGCGTGCCGCCGGCGGCAATCGCGGCAGCGGCGTGGTCCTGGGTCGAGTAGATGTTGCACGAGGCCCAGCGTACGTCGGCGCCCAGTGCCTTGAGCGTCTCGATCAGCACGGCGGTCTGGATCGTCATGTGCAGCGAGCCGGCGATGCGCGCGCCCTTGAGCGGCTGCGCGGCGGCAAATTCGTCGCGGATCGCCATCAGGCCGGGCATTTCGGTCTCGGCAATGGCGATTTCCTTGCGGCCCCAGCCGGCCAGGTTGATGTCGGCGACGAGGTAGTCTTGCTTCAGGTCGGTCACAGCGTTCATGTTTCACTCCCGGTGAAGAGTGGCACGCAGGTGACGAGTACGGGGAATCTGGCAGCTATGGCATGGCGCAAGGGCACATGCGAAGCTCGCGGATAGGTCGACTCGCCTCCGTGCGGACCACGGATCAGCGAGCGCCGTTGAAGACAGTCCGAGCCTGGCGGATGGCATGGGGCGGCTGTGCCGCCGGCCGTGCGATGTGCTTCGCAGGCCTCCATCCGTTGCAACGCTCCTCGGAGTGGCGGTATTGTAGCGTGCCCGGGCGCCTTGCGCACCGGCTCCCTCCGATTCCTGCACAGATGATCCCAACGCCACCCCGCACCCTGACCATCGCCGGTTCCGACTCCGGCGGCGGCGCCGGCATCCAGGCCGACCTGAAGACCTTTTCCGCGCTGGGCTGCTTCGGCATGAGCGCCATCACCGCGATCACCGCGCAGAACACGCTGGGCGTGACCGGCGTGCACGCCATTCCCGCCGACATGGTGGCCGCGCAGATCGATGCCGTGGCCAGCGATATCGGCGTGGACGCGGCCAAGACCGGCATGCTGGGCACCGCCGCCATCGTCGAGGCCGTTGCCGCGGCAGCGGACCGGCACGGCATCCGTAAGCTGGTGGTGGACCCGGTGATGATCTCGACCTCGGGCGCGACGCTGTCCGATGACGCCACCACGCAGGCCATGGTGCGGCTACTGTTCCCGCGCGCGCTGCTGGTCACGCCCAACCTGCCCGAGGCTTCGTACCTGCTGGGCCGCAGGATCGCGCGCCGCGCCGAGATGGAACAGGCTGCCGCCGACCTGATCGCGATGGGCTGCCCTGCCGTGCTGCTCAAGGGCGGCCACCTCGAAGACGGCGCCGCCGCCGGCGGCCTGGATGACCTGCTGATGCTGGCCGACGGCAGCGTGCGCGTGTTCACGCATCCGCGTGTCGATACCCGCAACCTGCACGGCACCGGCTGCACGCTGGCTGCCGCGATTGCCGCGCAGCTGGCGCGCGGCGATGCGCTGGAGGCGGCAGTGGGCACGGCGCTGGACTATGTGGCGCAGGCCATCGCCGCGGGCGCGGGGCTGCGGCTGGGCGCCGGCAACGGGCCGCTGAACCATTTGTTCGCGCCGCGCGCGCTGGGTTGACAGACATGACGATGCTGGCCGATATCGACCTGCGCAGCGACCCCGAAGCCGCGTTCTACCTCAAGCATGAAATCGTCGACGTGCTGTTCGCCACCGAACCCGGCGAGCTGATCAGCCGCGAGGGACCCAACCGCTACCAACCCGGCGATGCGCTGATCACCAGCCGCGGCGGCGACCGCTGGTGCGTCTCGCGCGACCGCTTCGACCCCAAGTACGAGGCCGTGCCGCCGCTCGCGCACGGCCAGGACGGCGCCTACCGCAACAAGCCGATCCCGGTACTGGCGCGCGAGATGCACGAGGCCTTCAGCATCGCGCGCAGCGCCGGCGGCGACGTGCTGCACGGCAAGCCGGGCGACTGGCTGATGCAATACGCGCCCGGCGACTATGGCATCACCGAGCGCGCACGTTTCGAACAGGTGTACCGGCCGCTGCAGGACTGAGCGGCCAGGCCGACGCCGGGGTCAGTTGCCGCCGGCGGACAGCGGCACCAGCTTAAATGCGGCCCGCGCCACGCACACCACGGTGCCGGCAGCATCCTTGACCTCGCCCTCGCAGAATGCAATGCGCGCGCCGCGGCGCAGGCAGCGCGCCTCCAGCGTCAGCTCGCCGCGCGCTGCCGCCAGAAAATGCGTGGACATATCGATCGTGATCACGCCGGTTTCCAGCGGCGCATGCGAGCGCGCGGCGCCGCTCAGGGTGAAGTCCAGCGTCGCCATCAGCGTGCCGCCATGCACATCGCCGCGGCTGTTGACCAGCGACGGGTGCGCCGGCAACCGCGTGCGGCAAAGGCCCTCCTCGATCTGCACCGGCTGCAGGCCAAAATAGCGCATCAGCGGCACGTCGATGCCGAAGTAGGGCTTTTCGGGCGTGCCGGGGGCGACGGGGACGATTTCGGGGGCGGTCTGGGAGGACATGGTAGGGATGGCGGGGGATGGTTGGCGGGGAAATGCTGCCCGCCATCATAGCGGCGGGCTGCCGCTCGGTTTTGGCGGCTGGGCGAATGTCGCACAAATCTTGGCGCTAGCGATACACGTCCCTGCGGTTCCCAAGACGCAGCACCACAACAGTGATGCGCGCGTCCTCGATCTGGCAAATCAAACGCCAGTCGCCGACCCGGTATTTCCAGTATTCGCCAAGCTCACTCCCCTTCAGGGCTTCGCCAAGCGAGCGGGGGTCGTCGGATGCCGCGACTTGCTCGCGCAAGAACGTGACAATACGCCTGGCGACCGGCCGATCCAGCTTGGCAAGTTGTTTCTCTGCCGTTTGCGTGACTTCAATCCGCCAGGCCAAGCCGCGCCTCCAGCTCATCCAGCGTTACCGTGGATTCTTCGCCGGCGCGAACACGTGCGGCAATCTTGTCTGCCAGATACAGGTCCTCAAGATCATCAAGGTGCTGCATGATGGCCTCACGCGCATAAAACGTCTTGGTGCGGCCGGTGCGTTTGGCAAGGGCTTCCAGGCGGTCTTCGATGTCCTCTGGTAGTCGGATGGCGAGCATGGCAGCCTCCAAAGTGATTGCTATACAAGTATAGCAACGATGGGTCCTGGCGTCAGAATATCTGCCGCATCGCCACGCGTTGCCGCAATCCCGCCGCCCGTTGCGCCGCCAGTGCATCCGCCAGGAGGGGACAAAGCTCGTCATCGCGCAACTGGCGAAACCCCAGGGATGCATAGAACGGCGCATTCCACGGCAAATGCGCAAACGTGGTCAGGTTCAGCGACCGCAATCCGTCCGCCCGCGCCCAGCCCTGCACCGCCCCAACCAGCGAGCGCCCGATGCCGCGACGCCCGTGGTCAGGGTGTACATCCATTTCATCGAGGTAACCGCATTCGCCTTTGCGGCTGGCCAGCGCAAAGCCGGCCAGTTCGCCGCCGCGCTCGGCCACCCACAGGCGCCGCTCGCGCTGCGCGGCGGCCAGTGCCGATTCCGGCGTACTGACCAGGCGCAGTAGCGCGGGCAGGTCGGCGTCAGGAAACAGCGCCGCCGCTGCCAGCTCAATTTCGGGCAGGCGCGCCAGGTCGTCCGCCACCGCCAGGCGGACGCGGTGCGCGGCGGCGGTTGGCGCCATGGCGAGAGCCGCGTTCAGGCGGCCGGGAACAGGCTGACCAGGTGGGCCACCGCGGCCGGCACGTCATCAGCCTCGGTCACCGCGCGCACCACGGCGGCACTGCCGGCGCCGACGGCCAGCACCTCGCGCATATTGGCCACGTTGACGCCGCCGATGCCCACCAGCGACGGGATCACCGGCTGCATCAGCTTCACATAGGCGCGGAAGCGGCCCATGCCCTGCGGCTGGGTCGGCATCACCTTGGTCGTGGTGGGGAAGATCGCGCCGAGCGCCAGGTAGCTGGGGCGGATCGCGGCCACGCGCAGCATCTCGGCATAGCCATGGGTGGAGACACCCAGGCGCAGACCCGAAGCGCGGATCGCATCGAGGTCGGCATCGTCCAGGTCTTCCTGGCCCAGGTGGATGCCGTAGATGCCGCTGTGCTCGCCACCGTTGGCGGCGCGGTAGTCGATCGCGGCCTGCCAGTGGTCGTTGACGAACAGGCGCGAAGACGAGCCCTGCATGGCCTTCGCCGCGCGTGCGATCTCGGCGCGCACCGCGGCCGGGTCGTCGGACTTGAAGCGCAGCTGCACCGTCGGCACGTTCAGCGGCGCCAGGCGCTCGATCCATTCGGCGCTTGGCACCACCACGTACAGGCCCAGCGCGGGGCACGGCGCGAACGGCGCCGCGGCCTGCTCGGGGGCCGCCAGGGCGGCGTGCCGCACGTGCGGGAAGCGGGCAAAGTCAGACGGCCAGTCGGCCGAGCCCGGCTCCCAGGCACGTGCCAGGCACAGCGCGTCGTGCGCGGGGAAATGCAGCGACAGACTGGCCAGCAGCACCGCAACGAAGGCGGGCGAATGCGGCTGGTCGGTGTCGGCGGCAACGGAGAAGACCCACGTGCCCATCGGCGAGCGCACGGTGTCGATCCACTGGCCACCCTCGCGGTCGGTCTCGATCAGCGTGGCGCCCGCGGCGGCGAGGCGCGCGATCGTGCCTGCGTCGGCTTCGCCGTCGAACAGCAGCACGTCGTGGGCGCCGGGTTGCGCGGGTGCGTCGGCCAGGCGCCAGGCCTGCCACGGCTTGTCATCGACGCCGAAGGTCTCGCCATAGTGTTCCAGCACCGCCTGGCGCAGCGGGCCGTCGCTGGCGGCATGCACGGCGCGGCGGGTCATGCGCGCTGCTCCGTGCTGTCGGCGTGCCAAAACGGCATGCCGACGACAGGGGTGCTGGCCTGCGCCACCTCGCGCTCGGGCATCGGCCCGGCCAGGTAGGCGGTGCGGCCGGCCTCAACGGCCTGCGCAAAGGCGCGCGCCATATTGACCGGGTAGGCAGCCTGCGCCACCGCGGTATTGAGCAGCACGCCGTCGTAGCCCCACTCCAGCACCTGCGCCGCGTGCGACGGCAGGCCCAGGCCGGCATCGACGATCAGCGGCGTGTCGGGCAGGCGCTCGCGCAGCACGCGCATCGCGTGCGGGTTGACCGCGCCGCGGCCGGTGCCGATCGGCGCGGCCCATGGCATCAGCGCCTGGCAGCCCACGTCGAGCAAGCGGCGGCACAGCACCAGGTCCTCGGTGCAGTACGGCAGCACCTTGAAGCCTTCCTTGATCAGGGTCTCGGCCACGGCCGGCAGGTTCAGCGTATCGGGCTGCAGCGTGTAGTCGTCGCCGATCAGCTCCAGCTTGATCCACGGCGTTTCGAAAACCTCGCGCGCCATCATCGCGGTGGTGATCACTTCCTGCGCGGTGAAGCAGCCGGCGGTATTGGGCAGCACCGGCACGTCCAGCGCCTTGAGCATCTGCCAGAAGGCCTGGCCGCCCTCGCCGGCGCCGACCGCGCCCTGGCGGCGCAGGGCAACGGTGATCATGGCGGGCCTGGAGGCCTGCACGGCGGCCTCCAGCGTGGCCGGCGACGGGTAGCGCGCGGTGCCCAGCAGCAGGCGCGAGCCAAACGACTCGCCATACAGCACGAACGGGTCGCGCAAGGTTTCGGAAGGTTCGAAAGTCATGGGTCAGCCTCCCGTCACGGGTTGCACGAGGTCGATGCGGTCGCCGGCCGCGAGAAGGGTGTTGGCGTGGGCGCCGCGCGGCACGAACTGGCCGTTGACCGCCGCGGCAAAGGGGGGCACGATCTGCGCCGCGCTCACCGCGTCCGCCAGCGTGGCGGAATCGGCAAGGGCGAGCGGTCGGCCGTTGAGCAGGATTTCCATGTCAGTCATGCGTTAGTGCAGCAGTCCGCCAGGTGCGGCCATGGTAGTGGCGGCGGGCGCTTCGGTCACGGCTTCGATCATGCCAGGCCAGCGCAGCGCGGCCGGCACCGCATGGGCCGCGGGATCGCCCTTGAGCAGCGCGCCCACCACCGCGCACGCAGCCTCGGTCACCGCCGGCGCAATCAGAAAGCCATGCCGGTACAACCCGTTGACGCGCACCACGCGCGCGCGCTGGTCCACGCGGATCGCCGGCAGGTGGTCGGGCCGCGTCGGGCGCCGCTGCACGTTCAGCTCCAGCACGCGCGCTTCGCCGAAGGCGGGGTGCAGCGAATGCGCCGCCGACAGCAGCTCCAGCGCGGAACGCACGCTCATGGGCGAATCATCCTCGCTTTCCAGCTCGGTGGCACCGATCACGTACAGGTCGTTGGGCTTGGGCGCGATATAGATCGGGTAGCGCGGATGCAGCAGCCGTACCGGCCGGTGCAGCCTGACGTCGGGCGCATGCACGCGCACCACTTCGCCGCGCAGGCCGCGCAGCCCCGGCTGGGTGCCGCCGGGTTGCGCCGGCCACGACGCGCGCGCGCCCAGGCCGCGGCAATCCAGCACCACGTCGGCACGGATACCAAGTTTGGGCAGCGATTCGGCATCGACCTCGCCGGCCTCCCAGAGGCAATGCACGCCTTCGCTGACCGCGCACGACAACAGCGCGCGCAGCGCGCCACGGTTGTCGAGCTGGCCTTCGCCGGCCAGCAGCAGGCCCTGCGGGAAGCGGCCCGCCAGCGCGGGCTCGACTTCGCCCACGCCCTTGCCATCCAGCGCGCGCAGCCGCTGCGACACCAGTTCGGGCGGCGCCACCGCGCGCACGCGGCTGGTGAACAGCGACATCTCGGCGCGGTCGCGCGCATGCCAGACCACCAGCGTGCCGTCCTCCTGGAAAAAGACCGGCTCAGGCAATTCGGCCAGCCAGGCGCGCCACAGGTCGACGCTGGCGATGCCCAGGTCGACGATGCGGCGCTCGGCAATGGCCGATTCCGCCAGCGGCGCCAGCATGGCCGCGGCCACATAGGCGGCCGAGCCCGCGCCGTCCGGCCCGGCCCGCTCCACCAGCGCCACGCGGGCGCCGCTGCGTACCAGTTGCCAGGCGGCCAGGCGGCCGGCAAGACCGGCCCCGAGGATGGCGACGTCAAACGACTGCACTGCTGTCATGAGGGGTGTAGTGCCGGACGCGCCATGCGGCCGCGTCCGGCCTCCTTGTTGTCGGTGCCGCCGCGCGGGGCGCTGCGCGGCGGGGGATCATGCGCGGGCATGGGTTGCGACGCCATGCCCGTACTACCTGTCACGGCATCACGAGTAGATCTTGCTGCCCTTCTTCAGGAACTCGATCGACTTTTCTTCCATGCCCTGCTTCGCTTCCTTGGGCAGCGACGCCGCGTAATCGCGCACTTCCTGCGTGATCTTCATCGAGCAGAACTTCGGCCCGCACATCGAGCAGAAGTGGGCGATCTTGGCGCCTTCGGCCGGCAGCGTGGCGTCGTGGTACGAACGCGCGCGTTCCGGATCCAGGCCCAGGTTGAACTGGTCTTCCCAGCGGAATTCGAAGCGTGCCTTGGACAGCGCGTTGTCGCGCAGCTGCGCGCCGGGCCAGCCCTTGGCAAGGTCCGCGGCGTGCGCGGCGATCTTGTAGGTGATGATGCCTTCGCGCACATCTTCCTTGTCCGGCAGGCCCAGGTGCTCCTTGGGCGTGACGTAGCACAGCATGGCGGTGCCCATCCAGCCGATGTTGGCCGCGCCGATGCCGCTGGTGATGTGGTCGTAGCCGGGGGCGATGTCCGTCACCAGCGGTCCGAGCGTGTAGAACGGCGCTTCATAGCAGTGCTTCAGCTCTTCATCCATATTGGCCTGGATGCGCTGCAGCGGCACGTGGCCCGGGCCTTCGATCATCACCTGCACATCGTGCTCCCACGCCTTGGCGGTGAGCTCGCCCAGCGTGCGCAGCTCGCCGAACTGGGCGTCGTCGTTGGAGTCAGCGATACAGCCCGGACGCAGGCCGTCGCCGAGGCTGAACGACACGTCATAGGCCTTCATGATTTCGCAGATCTCGTCGAAGTGCGTGTACAGGAAGTTTTCCTTGTGGTGCGCCAGGCACCACTTGGCCATAATCGAACCACCGCGCGAGACGATGCCCGTGACGCGGTCGGCGGTCAGCGGCACATAGCGCAGCAGCACGCCGGCGTGGATGGTGAAGTAGTCCACGCCCTGCTCGGCCTGCTCGATCAGCGTGTCGCGGAACATCTCCCAGGTCAGGTCCTCGGCGATGCCGCCGGTCTTGTCCAGCGCCTGGTAGATCGGCACCGTGCCGATGGGTACCGGCGAGTTGCGCAGGATCCATTCGCGGGTTTCATGGATGTGCTTGCCGGTGGACAGGTCCATGATGGTGTCGGCGCCCCAGCGGATCGACCACACCATCTTTTCCACTTCCTCGGCCAGCGACGAGGTCACCGCCGAGTTGCCCAGGTTGCCGTTGATCTTGACGCGGAAATTGCGCCCGATCGCCATCGGCTCCAGCTCGGTGTGATTGATGTTGGCGGGAATGATGGCGCGGCCCGAGGCGATTTCCTGGCGCACGAATTCCGGCGTGATGTCTTCCGGACGCAGCGGCAGGCCGGCGCCCAGCGCGTTGCCGGGGTGCTGGCGCAGCAGCGCCTTGTATTCGGGCTTGTCGTACAGCGCCTGCAGGTTCAGCGACTCGCGCAGCGCCACGTATTCCATTTCCGGCGTGATGATGCCCTTGCGCGCATAGTGCATCTGCGACACGTTGGCACCGGCCTTGGCGCGGCGCGGGTTGGTCAGCTGGGCAAAACGCAGGTGCGCGGTGGCGGGGTCGTTGGCGCGGTCGCGGCCGTATTCCGACGACAGGCCCTTGAGCACTTCGGTATCGCCGCGCTCATCGATCCACTTGGCGCGCAGCGCCGGCAGGCCGGCCTTCAGGTCGATATGCACGTCCGGGTCGCTGTACGGGCCCGAGGTGTCGTACACCGGGATCGGCGGATTGGACATCTCGCCCTTGTCGGTGCGCGTCGACGTTTGCAGGATGGTGCGCAGCGGTACGCGGATATCCGGGCGGCTGCCGGTCAGGTAGGTCTTGCTGGAAGCCGGATAGGCGAATTTCTGGTCGAGGTCGCTTTCGAGCGATTCGAAGGATGCAGCGGGGGCAGTACGGGCCATGGGTGTCGTCCTCTCTCTTGCGGGGGTGGACGAAACCAGGAGCCTTGTGAGCGCTGCCTGGGGCCTGAGGCCTGGGGCGGCGAGTCCCGGAGGGACTGGAGACTTGGTCTTGTGAAACTTCCCACGCCGGTACTAGCCGGATCGGGTTCGAAGGGACTCTCTCAGCCGCACGGCCCATCCGTACGGCACCCCTGTTTCATCCAACGGGGTGAATTTAAGCACAAGCCCCCGGCGGGCGCTAGTGCCAATTGACCTCCATTTGTGGTGCCACAGCTGTGCGCACAGGTATCAAATAACGCATGCTGCAGCGCACGAATCGCACGCAAGGGCATGGCAATGCACTCAAACGCGCGTCACGTGCTCTACCATGCAAGCAGGACGCGTCCACCTTCCATGCCGCCATGACTGAAGCTGCCACCCACCGCGTATTCAACCAGGTGCCCGATCTCGCGCACTACAACCTGTTTTCCACCGACCCGTCGCTGCGCGGCGCACTGGATCGGCTGGGAGGCGGCTGGCATGCCGCGGCGCTGGGCCAGTTCGGCGCGCGCCTGGGCGAGCCGGAAGTCCAGCAATGGGCAGCCGATGCCAACCGGCACACGCCCGAGCTGCACACGCACAGCCGCACCGGCGAGCGCATCGATGCCGTGGATTTCCACCCGAGCTGGCATGCGCTGCTGGGCTTGCTGCGCAGCCAGCAGCTGCAGGCCCTGCCCTTCGCCCAGCCGCGCGCGGGCGCATGGGTGGCGCGCACCGCCGGCTACTTCCTGCAGGCGCAGGTGGAATCCGGCTCACTGTGCCCGCCCACCATGACCTTCGCCAGCATCCCGGTGCTGCGCAAGGAAACCGCACTGTTTGCCGAACTGGAGCCGCGGCTGTATGCGACCGAACACGATGCGCGCGACCTGCCGTGGCGCAGCAAGAGCGCAATCATGATCGGCATGGGCATGACCGAGAAGCAGGGCGGCTCGGACGTGCGCGCCAACACCACCGTGGCGCGCGCGGTGCGCGGCGAGGGCCGCGGCGCGGAATACGCGCTGACCGGGCACAAGTGGTTCTTCTCCGCGCCGATGTGCGATGCGCACCTGGTGGTCGCGCGCATGGGCGCCGAAGACGGCCCGTTGTCGTGCTTCTTCGTGCCGCGCTTTCGCGACGACGGCAGCAAGAACGCGGTGCTGATCCAGCGGCTCAAGGACAAGCTCGGCAACCGCTCCAATTCCAGCAGCGAGGTGGAATTCCGCGACGCCACCGGCATCCTGATCGGCGAGGAAGGCCGCGGCATCCCGACCATCATCGAGATGGCCACCAGCACGCGGCTCGACTGCGTGATCGGCAGCGCCGCGATCCTGCGCGCCGCCTTTGTGCAGGCGCTGCACCATGCGCGCCACCGCAGCGCCTTCGGGCGCCTGCTGGCCGACCAGCCGCTGATGCGCAATGTGCTGGCCGACCTGGCGCTGGAATCCGAAGCGGCCACCCTGCTGATGATGGAGCTGGGCCACGCCTTCGAGCACGCTGACGATGATCCGCTCGCGGCGGCATGGAAGCGCGTGGTCACCCCCGCGGCCAAGTTCTGGGTCTGCAAGCGCGCGCTGGAAGCCACCGGCGAAGCCATGGAAGTCTGGGGCGGCAACGGCTACGTGGAAGAAGGCCCGATGGCGCGGCTGTACCGCGAGGCGCCGGTCAACTCGATCTGGGAAGGCTCGGGCAATATCATGTGCCTGGACGTGCTGCGCGCCATCCAGCGCAATCCCGACGATGCCGCACGCTTGCTGCAAGACCTGTCGCGCCGCGCCGGCGGCCATCCGGCGGTACGCGCAGAACTGGCATCGCTGCAGGCCATGCTGCACGAGAACCCCGAACTGCTGGAAGCCAATGCACGCCGCTTTGCGCAGGGGCTGGTGCTGACCGCACAGGCCGCGCTGATGCTGGCGCATGCCGATACCGAGAATGCGGAGCTGTTCGTCGCCAGCCGGCTGGGACGGCAGCACGGGCGCGTGTTCGGCACGCTGGATGCGGATGCCGACGTGCTCAAGCGGGTGTTCTCGCGCGGCTTCGAAGGCTGACGATTCAAGCCTCCATTGATTCGAGCACCCGCAGCATCACCCGCGGCGCATAGCGGATCAGGTCATGCGCGCGCTCGCCGATCATGATGGCGGGCGCATTGATGTTGCCGCCGACCAGGGTCGGCATCACCGACGCATCGACCACGCGCAAGCCCTCGACGCCGCGCACGCGCAATTGCGGGTCCACCACCGCCATCGCATCCATGCCCATGCGGCAGGTGCCGACCGGGTGATAGATGGTGTCGGCATGCTCGCGGATCATCTCGCGCACGGCAGCGTCGTCGCTGCCATCGGCTCGCAGGCCGGCGGAATAGAGTTCGCGTCCGCCAAAGCTGGCCAGCTGCGGCTGCGCAAAGATGCTGCGCACGATGCGCACGCCAGCCACCATGTCGTCCAGGTCGCGCGCATCGCTCAGGTATTGCGGGTCGATCAGCGGCGCGCGCCGGATATCGTGCGAGGCCAGCCGCACCTCGCCGCGGCTGCGCGGGCGCAGCACGCAGACATGGCAGGAATAGCCGTGGCCGAAGTTCAGCCGGCGCATGTGGTCATCCGCCATGCCGACCACGAAATGCAGCTGCAGGTCGGGCTCGGGCAGATCCGGGCGGCTGCGCAGGAAGCCGCCTGCCTCGGCGAAGTTGCTTGACATCATGCCGGTGCGCTCGCGCCGGTAGCGCAGCATTTCAGACACGAGCCGCGCCAGGCCGCCGAACGACACGCCGAACAATTCAGGCACGGCCACGCGCTTGTGCAGCACGATGTCGAGATGGTCCTGCAGGTTGGCGCCCACGCCAGGCAGGTCATGCACGACGGCGATGCCGTGCTCGCGCAAGTGCGCGGCGGGGCCGACGCCCGACACCATCAGCAGCTGCGGCGAGCCGAATGTGCCCGCGCACACGATCACGTCGCGGCGCGCGCGCAGCAGTTGCCGGCGGCCCTCGCGCACCACCTGCACCCCGGCCGCATGGCGGCCTTCGAAAACGATGCGCAGCGCCTGCGTATCGGTCAGCACCTGCAGGTGCGCGCGGCCGCCGTTGCAGGCCCGGTCGCGCTTGTTGCCACCGTGCAGGTAGGCACGCGCCGCGTTCCAGCGCTCGCCCGCGTGCTGCGTGACCTGGTACCAGCCCACGCCCTCCTGCTCTTCGCCGTTGAAATCGTCGTTGCGCGGGAAGCCCGCCTGCTGCGCGGCCTCGATGAAGCGTTCGGCAAAGGGGTTGGGAGTGCGCAGGTCGCTCACGTGCAACGGGCCGTTGCCGCCGTGCAGCGGGTCGTCGTCGCTGCCGGCCAGGCGTTCATTGCACTCGGCGCGACGGAAGTACGGCAGCACGTCGTCCCACGACCAGCCGTCGCAGCCGGCGGCGGCCCACGCGTCGTAGTCGGCGGCACGGCCACGCGTGTAGATCATGGCGTTGATCGAGGAACTGCCGCCCAGCCCGCGCCCGCGCGGCTGGTAGCCGCTGCGGCCGTTCAGGCCTGGCTGCGGCACGGTTTCATAGCCGTAGTTGCGTGCCCCCGCGCGCGGCAGCAGCGCGGCAAGCGCCGCGGGTGTGCGTATCAGCACATGGTGATCGTGGTGCCCGGCCTCGACCAGGGCAATGGTGTCGTCGCCGCTGTCGGCAAGCCGCCCCGCCAGCGCACAGCCCGCCGAGCCCGCGCCGACGATGACGTAGTCAAAGGTGGTTTCCATCTGTCTCCCCGCGAGTCCGCAGGCGGCGCGCGTGCGTGAGCCGGGCCGCGCCAGTGCGTGCGCGCCCTGTCCGTCCAGCGGATGGCAAGCTGTGAGATTCAGTGTAGGCGCTAGCCCGGACGGTGGAGAAGCCCGGTGGCGCGGGCCGCCGCGCTGCGCAGACGGGCGTTTGAATTGCCCTTCTGGTAGGAAACTTCCATTGCCATGGCTGGCACGCTACCTTATCGTGCGCGGGAACACGCGGACCGTTGCACCGCCACCCGCCGCGATCCGCTTCCACTGTCCCCGCACGTCCCTTGCCCAGGAGCGCAGCAATGCGAGAAGTCCCCGACCTGTCGTCCGTCTTTGGCGCCATGCACGCTGCGTCACGGCGCGACCAGCTGCCCGCCTGGGCCGTGCGCGCCGACCGCCTGCAGCGCCTGCGCCGGCTGGTGACAGAGAACGAGGCTGCCATTGCCGCCGCCATCCACGCGGACTTCACCAACCGGCCGCGGCAGGAAACCGCGCTGCTGGAGGTATTCCCGAGCCTGGGCGGCATCGACGACGCGCTGCGCCACGGCAAGCGCTGGATGCGCGTGCGCCGCGCCGCCACCGGCTTCTGGTTCCGCCCGGGCCGCTCGCGGCTGGTGCCGCAGCCGCTGGGCGTGGTGGGCATCGTGGTGCCCTGGAACTATCCGCTGTACCTGACGGTGGGGCCGCTGGCCGGCGCACTGGCGGCGGGCAACCGCGCCATGGTGAAGCTGTCGGAATACACGCCGCGCTTTGCGGCCTTGTTCGGGCAACTGGTGCCGCAGCACTTTGCGCCGGACGAGATCGTGGTGGTCAACGGCGATGCCGAGGTGGCGAGCGCCTTTACCGCGCTGCCCTTCGACCACCTGCTGTTCACCGGCTCGACCGCGGTCGGCCACCATGTGATGCGCGCGGCGGCCGCCAACCTGACGCCGGTGACGCTGGAACTCGGCGGCAAATCGCCGGCGATTATCGGCGCCGGCGCCGACCTGCCACGTGCGGTGGAGCGCATCCTGGTGGGCAAGCTGATGAACGCGGGCCAGACCTGCATCGCGCCAGACTACGTGCTGGTGCCGGAAGACCTGCGCGGGCAGCTGGTAGAAGCGGCACGCCAGTGCGTGGGCCGGCTCTATCCGGACTTGGCGCGCAACGGGGACTACACCAGCATCATCAGCCCGCGCCACTTCGCGCGCCTGGCGTCGCTGGTGGATGAAGCCTCGGCGCAAGGCGCGACCGTGGTGCCGCTGTCCGATGCGCAGCCGGACGCGCAGGCGCGGCGCCTGCCGCCGGTGCTGCTGCTGGATGTGCCCGAAGGCATCACGGCGATGCGCGAGGAGATCTTCGGGCCGGTGCTGCCCGTGGTGACGTACCGCACCCTGGACGAGGCGGTGGACTACATCAATGCGCGCCCGCGACCGCTGGCGTTGTACCTGTTCGAGCGCGACCGCGGCGCCATCGGCCATGTGATGAAGCAGACCGTTGCCGGCGGCGTCACGGTCAACGACACGCTGTTCCATATCGCCCAGGACGGCCTGCCCTTCGGCGGGGTCGGCGCCAGCGGCATGGGCGCCTATCACGGCCAGGCGGGCTTCGACACCTTCTCCAAGGTGAAGCCGGTGTTCCACCAGGCCGGCCTGAACGGCGCCGGCCTGCTCAAGCCGCCTTACGGCAAGACCTTCGAAACCATGTTGCGCCTGCTTTTGCGTTGATCAGGACACCAGCATCGGCCGCCCGAGCATGCGCGACAGCACCGCCTCGGGCGAGTGGGTGTGGTCGGAAATCGCCTGCGGCGCCAGGTAGATGGTCTGCTCCATCATCGCCCGTCCGCGCATGGCCGCATGCAGCAGCTGGTCGCTGAAGACGATCCAGGTGGAACCCGGCGGGAAGTGGAATTCCTGCTGCGGCACCTTGGCCTGGTAATCCAGGTCGGCCTTGGCCAGGTCATGCAGCTGCAGCATGCGGTGGTCGTATTCCGAGCGCTTGCGCTTGGTGATATGCAGCAGCTTCATCAGCGCCGCCTGCCCGGGCCACATGCCATGGGTCTTGGGCACGAACTTCTGCGCAAAATCGCCGAACGGCTCGCCCACGCGCCACACGCGCGCCGCAGCCGGGTCGATATTGTGGAACACTCGCAACAGGCGCTTGCCCAGCATCGGGTTGGACGGGAACGAGTCCACGTGCAGGCGGGTGTCGTCCTTGCGCCAGCTGACCGGGCGCCCGGCGATCTCGCTGGGCCGCAGCGAGGTGCCGGCGCGCGTCATGTGCGGGATGTATTCCGGGAACAGCGTGCGCACCAGCAATTCGCTGTTGTCGGCGTAGCGGCGGATCAGCGTGTACAGGTCCGCCAGGTCCTGCGGGCTGCCCTGGGCACCGCGCACTGCGGTGTCGTCGGCGCGCAGGTTGATGTTCTTGGACTTGCCGTCGGAATAGCGGCTGTCCAGGAAGCGCTCTTCGCCCGGCTGGAAACGGAAATTCAGGTTCGGGAAGTACAGCACGGCGCCCTGCTCCAGCTCGCGGCGCAGCGTGGCGCGTTCTTCGGCCGTGACCTGCGGCGCCCAGTCGGTATATGGCTGCGGGCGGATCAGGTTGAGCTGGCCGGCGGCGGCGGGCGGCGGGGTTGAAGTCGAGGGGGCAAGGACAGGCGCTTCGGACATGGCATCCTCTGGAAACGGTCACCAGTGTTTGGGGTCGGCCGCCGGCGTGGCGGCTTGGGATGGCGGGATTTTACTCCCTGCTGCTTGCGGTGGCGCCGGCGTCACGCGGCGACTGGACCAAGATCAAGTCCGCGTAAAAAAACCCCGCGGGCCCTTGCGGGCCGGCGGGGCTTGCCGTCAGTGCTGCTAACGCGGGTGGCGCTTACAGGCCAGCCGCGGCGCGCAGCGCAGCCGCCTTGTCGGTGGCTTCCCACGAGAATTCCGGCTCTTCACGGCCGAAGTGGCCGTAGGCGGCGGTCTTCTCGTAGATGGGGCGCAGCAGGTCCAGCATCTGCACGATGCCCTTCGGGCGCAGGTCAAAATGCTCCTGCACCAGTTCTGCGATCTTGGCGTCGGGGATCTTGCCGGTGCCTTCGGTGTAGACGGTGACGTTGATCGGGCGGGCCACGCCGATGGCATAACTGACCTGCACCTGGCATTGGCGCGCCAGGCCCGAGGCCACCACGTTCTTGGCCACGTAGCGCGCGGCGTAGGCGGCCGAGCGGTCGACCTTGGACGGGTCCTTGCCCGAGAACGCGCCACCGCCGTGCGGCGAAGCGCCGCCGTAGGTATCGACGATGATCTTGCGCCCGGTCAGGCCGCAGTCGCCCTGCGGGCCGCCGATCACGAAGCGCCCGGTCGGGTTCACCAGGTACTTGGTTTCCTTCAGCATCTCGGCCGGCAGCACCGGCTTGATGATCTCTTCGATCACCGCTTCGCGGATCTGGGCCTGGGTGATGTCCGGCGAATGCTGGGTCGACAGCACCACGGTATCCACGCTGTGCGGCTTGCCGTCGACATAACGCACCGTCACCTGCGACTTGGCGTCCGGGCGCAGCCAGGGCAGGCGGCCGTCGCGGCGCAGCAGCGACTGGCGCTCGACCAGGCGGTGGGCGTAGTAGATCGGGAACGGCATCAGTTCCGGGGTCTCGTCGCAGGCGTAGCCGAACATCAGGCCCTGGTCGCCGGCACCCTGGTTCAGGTAGTCGTCGGAAGCGCGGTCAACGCCCTGGGCGATGTCGGGCGATTGCTTGTCATAGGCGACCAGCACCGCGCAGCCCTTGTAGTCGATCCCGTACTCGGTATTGTCGTAGCCGATGCGCTTGATGGTGTCGCGCGCGATCTGGATATAGTCGACGTTGGCGGTCGTGGTGATTTCCCCAGCCAGCACCACCAGACCGGTGTTGCAAAGCGTCTCAGCTGCCACACGCGCGTACTTGTCCTGGGCCAGGATGGCGTCCAGGACGGCGTCGGAAATCTGGTCGGCGACCTTGTCGGGATGGCCTTCGGAGACGGATTCCGAAGTAAAAAGGAAGTCGTTTGCCACGAACTTATTCTCCAGGTTGGCTATTGCGTGCCAGCCCGTGCGGTTCATGGCGGCGACGCTTTAGCGGTATTTCAAGCAGCCCGGTCAGAGCCGCATCGCCCCGCAAGTTGTCAGTTAACTCGGCGATACACGCTATTATACGCGCCTGCCGGGCTCGTTGCAGCGCGCCAACGGTACAGCACGGCACCCGGCCAACCTGCCGGGGCACCGTGCCCATATGAATCCCGATGACGGCACGCTGCGCGCGGAACTGAATACCGCCATAGAAAAAACGCTGCCTGTTCGCCTGTTCCCCGGCACAGACCCGCAGCAGACCTGCTTTTCGCGCCTGATGACCTTTTTATTCTGGCTGATCTCCCGTTTTCCCCTGCGGCTGCTGCAAGCCGCGGGCGGCGCGCTCGGACTACTGAGCGCGCGCCTGCCCGGCCGCTACGGCCAGCGCCTGCGGGAGAACTTCCGCCAGGCGTTTCCCGACGCCACCGAGGCGATGATCGACGAAGCGGCCCGTTCGGCCGGACGCATGATCATCGAGATGCCCTACTTCTGGAGCCGCAGCAAGATCGGCGCGAAGCTGTATGGCTTTGACGACTACCTGTGGCCCGAGCTGGGCAAGCTGCAGGCGCGCGGCAAGGGCATCATCATCCTGACCCCGCACCTGGGCTGCTTTGAAGTGCTGCCGCAGTCCCACGCGCTGCAGCGCCCGGTCACCGCGCTATTCAAGCCGCCGCACCAGCCCTGGCTGCGCGACTGGATCGAAAAAATGCGCACCCGCCCCGACATGCACATGGCGCCGGCCACGCCGCGCGGGGTGCGCATGCTGGTCAAGGCACTCAAGCGCGGCCAGGCGGTGGGCATCCTGCCCGACCAGGTGCCCAGTGGCGGCGAGGGCAACTGGGCGCCGTTCTTCGGCAAGCCCGCCTATACGATGGCGCTGGTGCACCGGCTGCAGCAGCTGACCGGCGCGTCGGTAGTGGCGGTCTTTGCCGAGCGCCTGCCGCGCGGCGCCGGCTATCGCGGCCACCTGCGCGTGATCAACGACGGCGGCATGTTGCCGGACGATCCTGCCGCAGCAGCAGCGGTCATCAACCGGACCATCGAGGAACTGGTACGCCTGTGCCCCACGCAGTACCTGTGGGCTTACAACCGCTACAAGCAACCCGCCGGAGCGGGCACCCCGGACGCGCCGGGCACCCCGGGCAACGACACCGAGCCGGCCGCTGATCAATCGATTTCATGAGCCGTGCGTTCACGTGGCTTGGCATCGGCTTGCTGACGGTGCTGGGCAAGCTGCCATATCCGTTCGTCGCGCGCTTCGGCGAGGCGCTGGGAAGCCTGCTCTACCTGGTGCCGAGCGAGCGGCGCCGTGTGGTACAGGCCAACCTGCGCCTGTGTTTCCCGGACCGGACCGAGGCCGAAATCGACGAGCTGTCGCGCCAGAGCTTCCGCATCCTGTTCCGCAGCTTTGCCGAGCGCGGCATCTTCTGGACCGGCAGCGAAGCGCAGATGCGCCGCTGGGTGCAGATCGACGACCAGGCCGACCTGGTGGCGCTGGATGGCACCCCGCATATCCTGGTCACGCTGCACCTGTCAGGCGTGGAAGCCGGCGCGATCCGGCTCACCATCAACCTGCGCGAGCATCTCGGCCGCTCCGGCGCGTCGCTCTATACCAGGCAGAAGAACGACCTGTTCGACCACTTCCTGAAACACGCGCGCGGGCGCTTCGGCGCCAACATGATCTCGCGCAACGACAGCGCGCGCGACATCCTGCGCTGTCTGAAGAAAGGCGAGGCGCTGCAGCTGATCGCCGACATGGATTTCGGCGAGCGCGACTCGGAGTTCGTGCCGTTCTTCGGCGTGCAGGCGCTGACACTGACCTCGGTGTCGCGGCTGGCACGCCTGACCGGGGCCAAGGTGGTGCCGATCTACACCGAGATGCTGCCTGACTACCAGGGCTATGTGCTGCGCATCCTGCCGCCCTGGGAAGACTACCCCGGCGCAAGCGTCACCGACGACACGCGCCGCATGAATGCCTTCTTCGAGGACTGCATCCGCCCGCGCGTGCCGGAGTACTACTGGGTGCACAAGCGCTTCAAGCATCGCCTGCCGGGCGAGCCCGAGATTTACTGAGCGCGCCGGCACGTCCGGCGCCGCGCAGCTACAATCCCCACCATGAAACTCCAGTTCACCAAGATGCACGGCGCGGGCAACGACTTTGTCGTGCTCGACGGCATCCACCAGCAGATCGACCTGACTCCGGCGCAATGGCGTGCGCTGGCCAGCCGGCATTTCGGCGTGGGCGCGGACCAGATCCTGATCGTTGAAAAGCCGTCCCGCCCCGATGTCGACTTCCGCTACCGCATCGTCAATGCCGATGGCAGCGAGGTGGAGCACTGCGGCAACGGCGCGCGCTGCTTTGTGCGCTTTGTCACCGACAAGGGCATGACCGACAAGCGCTCGGTGCGCGTCGAAGTGATGAACGGCGTCATTACCCTGACGCTGCAGGACGACGGCCAGGTCACGGTGGATATGGGTGCGCCCGAACTGGAACCGGCGCGCGTGCCGTTCCGTGCCGAAGGCCTGCCCACCCGCGCGGAAGGCGCGGACACGGTGTACGGGCTGGAGGTCAACGGCCGCACCGAATGGATCTCGGCGGTATCGATGGGCAATCCGCACGCGGTGCAGGTGGTGGACAACGTGGAGAACTTCCCGGTGCTGCAGGACGGCCCGGTGGTGGAGCACCATGCCGCCTTCCCCAACCGCGTCAATGCCGGCTTCATGCAGGTGCAGGACCGCCACACCATCCGGCTGCGTGTCTACGAGCGCGGTGCCGGCGAGACCCTGGCCTGCGGCACCGGCGCCTGCGCGGCCGTGGTGGCCGGCATCCGGCGCGGCCTGCTGGACTCGCCGGTTCGGGTGCATACCCATGGCGGCGAACTGACCATTGCCTGGGAAGGCGGTGCGGAACCGGTGCGCATGACCGGCCCGGCCACCACCGTGTTTGAAGGCAGCATTGACCTGGCAGCCCTGCCGACCTGACCATAGGGGCTGTGCGCCCCTTTCCACACGCCCCGCATTCCTTGTCGCGGAGCCCCGGCGGGGGCGCCCATTCCCTTGATCTTGCTGGTCAGACCGATGGAGCGCCCATGCCGCTGGACGATTTCCGCATCACCTCGGGCAAGCGTTTTCGCCTTGCCGACTTCGACCCGGGCAGCAAGCCGCTGTCGTGCGGCAAGAAAGAGGAAGACCTTGCCCGCATCATCGAGTTGAGCAACGCCCTCGACGCGCAGCAGGACATCTTCTACGCCGAGCACCGGCGCAAGCTGCTGGTGGTGCTGCAGGGCATGGATACCAGCGGCAAGGACGGCACCGTGCGCGGCGTGTTCCGCAGCTTCGATCCGCTGGGCATCCGCGTGGTGGGCTTCAAGGCCCCGTCGCCCGAGGAACTGGCGCGCGACTACCTGTGGCGCATCCACCTGCAGGTACCGAAGACCGGCGAGATCGTGGTCTTCAACCGCAGCCACTATGAAGACGTGCTGATCACGCGCGTGCACGACTGGATCGACGCCGCCGAGTGCGAGCGGCGCTTCCGCCAGATCCGGGACTTCGAGTCGATGCTAACCGAGACCGGCACCACCATCGTCAAGTGCTTCCTGCATATATCCCGCGACGAGCAGAAGGCACGGCTCGAAGCGCGCCTGGCGGACCCGGAGAAACACTGGAAGTTCGACACCACCGACCTTGCCGAGCGCAAGCACTGGAAGGCCTACATGGACGCCTACGAGGCTGCCATCATGGCGACCAGCACGCCCGAATGCCCGTGGTACGTGGTGCCGGCCGACTCCAAGACACACCGCAACCTGATGGTGGCGGAGATCCTGACCAAGGTCTTCGAGGACCTGAAGCCGGCCTACCCGCCGGCCCGGCCGGAACTGGCCACGATCAAGGTCGACTGAGCCGCCCGGCCGCCTCAGCCGCCGTTGCCGCGGTGCACGTCGTGCGTGACGAAGGGGTGCTCGCGGCTGGGCATCGCCAGCCATTGCGGGTGGCGCAGGGTCTGGCGGATATCGTCCAGCCCGCTGGTCCAGTGCTCATGCATGGTGAGCGCGCCGAACTGGTAGTCCTTGGCCAGGTTCTCGAACGACTTGTCGCGGTAGATCAGCTGGATCACATTGCGGCGCGCGTCGCAGGCCTGCTCCGCCGCGCGGCGGTACCAGGCGTTGTCGCGCTTTGACGGCGGTACCAGCGCCATCACCTCGTTGAGCATGCGGCGCAGGTTCTGCTGCTCGCGCATGTAATCGGTAATGGCCCGCGTGCGGCTGGAATACTGGATGTCCTTCTGGCGCTCGGCCACGTCGACCAGGTCGTGCGGCAGCTTGCCGCGCGCGCTCCACAGGTCGACCTGGAAGATCAGCGCGTCGCGCCGCGGCTGCGCGGTCAGCACCTCGGCCAGCGGTGTGTTCGACACCAGCCCGCCATCCCAGTAGTACTCGCCACCGATCTCCACCGCCGGAAAGCCCGGCGGCAGCGCGCCCGAGGCCATGAAGTGCTCGGGGCAGAGCTTGTCGCGGGTATTGTCGAAGTAGGCGAAATTGCCGGTGCGCACATTGACCGCCCCCACCGAGACGCGCATCAGGTCGGGGCGGTGGTTGATCAGGTCGAAGTCGGCAAAGCGCTCCAGCGTCGCCTTCAGCGGCGTGGTGTCGTAGAAGCTGGCATGGCTCGGATCCGAGTAGCGCGACATCAGCTCCGGCCAGCTGCGCGGCTGGAAGAAGCCACGCTGGCCTTCCAGCATGGCACGCGCCGCATGCAGGCCATCGAACCAGATCCGCATCGGCTCGGGCCAGCCTTCGGCATGGTCGGCGAACCAGGTGTGCGACAGACTGGGCATCCACGGCTGCGCGCAGATGTACTCCCAGAAGGCGCACAGCTGTTCCACGCGGCGCTGGGGCGGATTGCCGGCGATGATGGCGGCGTTGAGCGCACCGATGGAGATGCCGGCAACCCAGTTCGGGTAGATCCCGCCCTCGGCAAGGCCCTGATACACGCCGGCCTGGTAGGCCCCGAGCGCGCCGCCACCCTGCAACACCAGCGCGCGCACGGCATAGGCCTCATGCGCCGCCCGGTCCGGGGCCTTGGCAGCCTGGCGCACCGGCTTGCGCGGCAGCACCTGCGCGCCGCGCTCGGCCAGGGACTCGCCGTTGCCGGCTGATTCCGCCGTTGTGGATGGCGTTGCCGCCTGCCGCCCTGCCCGTTCCTGCCGCTCTTTTGCCGCCACGCCGCGCTCCCTCCCAGTCTGAAAGTCAGCCGTCCGTCCGCTGTCCGCCGAACGTGCGGAATGAGGGCGCAGGCTGGCAGCGCCCCGTTGTCATCAACGGCTTCAGACGCCGTAGCGCTGACGATAGGCCGCCACGGCCTCGCGCGAAGCCCCCAGCGCCGGGTCCTGCGACGCATCCAGGTAAGCCAGCAGGTCCTTCAGGCTGGCGATCGCGATCACCGGGATGCCGAATTCGCGCTGCACGTCCTGCACGGCGGAATGGGTGCCGACCTGCTCGGCGGTACCGCTCTTTTCCATGCGGTCCAGTGCGATCAGGACCGCGGCCGGGTCGGCGCCGGCGGCGCGGATCATGTTCACCGATTCGCGCACCGAGGTGCCGGCGGAAATCACGTCGTCGATGATGACCACCTTGCCCTGCAGCTTGGCCCCGACCAGCGTGCCGCCTTCGCCGTGGTCCTTGGCTTCCTTGCGGTTGTAGGCGAAGCCGACGTCACGTCCCATGCCCGCCAGCGCCACCGCCGTGGCCGACGCCAGCGTGATGCCCTTGTAGGCCGGCCCGAACAGCACGTCGAACTGCACGCCCGAGGCCAGCAGCGTTTTGGCATAGAATTGCGCCACCTGGCCCAGCATCGCGCCCTGGTTGAACAGGCCGGCGTTGAAGAAGTAAGGCGACTTGCGGCCGGCCTTGGTGACGAACTCACCAAACGACAGCACGCCCGCATCGAGCGCAAAGCGGATAAAGGTCTGGCTGAGATCGGCACCCGCGGGCGGTTTCTGCTGCGTCATCATTTCTCTCTGAATTCAAAATTTCCCCGAATGTTACGGATTATCAGCGCCAACCTCAACGGCATCCGCTCCGCGTCGAAGAAGGGCTTTTTCGACTGGATGGGCAAGCAGGACGCAGACATGGTCTGCGTGCAGGAATTGAAGGCGCAGGCCGCCGACATGACGGAAGCGTTCCTTGCGCCACATGGCTACCATGGCTATTTCCACTATGCCGAGAAGAAGGGCTACAGCGGCGTGGGCCTCTACACGCGCCATCAGCCCGAGCGCGTGGTCACCGGCTTCGGCATTCCCGAGTTCGACAACGAAGGCCGCTATGTGGAAGTGCAGTACCCGCACCTGGCAGTAATCTCCGTGTACGTGCCGTCCGGCTCCAGCGGCGAGGAGCGCCAGCAGGCCAAGTTCCGCTTCATGGAGGCCTTCCTGCCGCATCTTCTGCAACTGAAGGCAAGCGGGCGCGAGATCGTGCTGTGCGGTGACGTCAACATTGCGCACAAGGAAATCGACATCAAGAACTGGAAGGGCAACCTGAAGAATTCAGGCTTCCTGCCGGAAGAACGCGCCTGGATCGGTGAACTGTTCGACAGCCACGGCTATGTCGATGTGTTCCGCAAGCTGGATCCGCGCCCCGACCAGTACACCTGGTGGAGCAACCGCGGCCAGGCCTATGCCAAGAACGTCGGCTGGCGCATCGACTACCACCTGGCCACGCCCAAGATCGCAGACACGGCGCACCTGTGCTCGATCTACAAGGACGAGAAGTTCAGCGACCACGCGCCGCTGTCGATCGACTACGACTTTCCGCTCTGAGCACGGCATTTACGCCGCCCGGATCTCTTCGAGCAGTTCCGGGTGGCGATCAAGCAGCTTGAGCAGCTTGACCAGCGCCAGCGGCGGCTTGGTCCGGCCGGTCTCGTAGCGCGAGAACGCGTTGACCCCGCCGCCGAAGATCTCGGCGCCATCGCGCTGGTCGAGGCGGAGCTTCTTGCGAACGCCGGTGATATAGGCCGGATCGACAAGCGTAATCCCATCGGTACAAACCCCTGCGACCAGCCCCCATCCCCGCTACAATGCAGGTTCCCTATCGCATGCGGCAGGGGACGTTTCGCATTTCCCGCACCTCATTGAGTGAGTCAGCCATGGTTTTCAAAGTGTTCGTCGATGGTCAGGAAGGCACCACCGGTCTCCGGCTGCTTGACTATCTATCCGGCCGTTCCGACGTGGAACTGCTGCGCATTGCCGATGACAAGCGCAAGGACCCGGCCGAACGAGCACGATTCCTGAACGCCGCCGACGTCGCCTTCCTGTGCCTGCCCGATGCGGCCTCGCGCGAGGCGGTGTCGCTGGTGACCAACCCGAACACCTGCGTGATCGACGCCAGCACGGCGTTCCGCACCTCCGACAGCTGGGCCTACGGCCTGCCCGAACTGGCGCGCGGCCAGCGCGAGAAGATCCGCGACAGCAAGCGCATTGCGGTGCCGGGCTGCCACGCCAGCGCCTTCGTGCTGGCAGTGCGTCCGCTGGTGGACGCCGGTGTGCTGCCGTCCGACTACCCGGTTTCGGCGTTCTCGCTGACCGGCTACAGCGGCGGCGGCAAGTCGATGATTGCCGAGTTCGAAGCCGGCGGTAACCCGAAACTGGACAGCCCGCGTCCATACGCGCTGGGCCTGGAACACAAGCACCTGCCCGAGATGCGCGTGCAGGCCGGCCTGGCGCAGGCGCCGATCTTCAACCCGATCGTCGGCAACTTCCTGAAGGGCCTGGCGGTGACGGTGCCGGTGTTCACGGACCGGCTGGCGCGCAAGGTCAGCCCCGAGCAGATCGTCGAGATCTACCGCAAGCATTATGAAGGCGAGCAGTTCGTGCGCGTGATGCCGTACAACAGCGCCGACAACCTCGACGGCGGCTTCTTCGACGTTCAGGCCAACAACGACACCAACCGTGTCGACCTGTTCGTGTTCGGCAATGCCGAGCGCCTGAACCTGGTGGCCCGCCTGGACAACCTGGGCAAGGGCGCGGCCGGCGCGGCGGTGCAATGCATGAACGTGCATGTGGGCGCTGACGAGGCCACGGGGCTGCGCGCCTGACGCGGCAGCAGGCCCCGAATGAGGAAAAAGCCGGCATTGCCGGCTTTTTTCATTGGCGTCAGCAGACCGCTCAGCGTTGCAGCGGCTTCTGCCGGTCGTCGTCGCCGCTGTCCACCGGCGCGCCGCCCAGGTTCGCCATATTGGCGCGGTATGGCGGCAGCCTGTCCACCGTGGTATTGCTCGCGCGCGCATAGAGCGGCAGCACTTCCGGCAGGTGCTTCTCCAGGTCGGCGATGCGGCTGCGCCCGGACGGATGCGTGGACAGGAACTCTGTGCCGGACTGGCTCACCTTGCCCATCTTCTGCCACAGCGACACTGCGGCGCGCGGGTCGTAGCCGGCGCGCGCGGCGATATCCATGCCGATCAGGTCCGCCTCGGACTCATCCGCGCGCGAGAAACGCAGCGTCAGCAGGTGGGCGCCGGTGCCCAGCGCCATATTGCCAAGGTTGCCGAAGCCGAACAGCTGCGAGATCACGTTGGCACCGAGGTTGGTGATCTCTGACTTGGCGGCGCGCTCGCGCGCATGCTCCTGCAGCGCGTGGGCGATCTCGTGGCCCATCGCCATGGCGATCTCGTCGTCGGTCAGCTTGAGCTGGTCGAGCAACCCGGTATAGAAGGCGATCTTGCCGCCCGGCATGCAGAACGCATTGACCTGCCTGGAGCCGATCAGGTTGATCTCCCACTGCCACTGCCGCGCGCGCTCGTTCCAGCGTGCGGTCTGCGGCAGCAGCCGCTTGCCGATCGTGCGCAGGCGCACCAGCTGCGGGTTGTCGGCGGCGGCCAGTGCATGCTTGGCGATGGCTTCCTGCTTGAGCTGCTCGTATTCCTGCGCGGCCTGCTGCTCGATGGCCTCGACCGGCACGATCTTGCGCACGGCCGAGCCGCTGCGGTCCAGCCGGATGCCGCCAGCCTCGCTGTCCTGCGCCTGGGCGGGCATGCACCAAGCCATGGGCGCCGCCACCGCGGCCAGCGCCAGCGCGCGGACCAGACGGTCACGGGTAGGACGCTGAACACCTTGCAGGCGGCGGAGCATTTGCGGTTCCTCGGACGCAGTGGAAGACCAGGCAGGCGGATCGGTGATCCGCGGCAACGATGCCCTGCCGTGCCACATGTGGCGGGCAGGCAAACAGGTGATGCAATAATACACGGCGCCCGCGCAGCCGCGCGGCGCTTCACGCCGGCCCGTTCATGACCTTCCAGACCTATCTCGATATCTTCCGCAACCGCCGCATCGGCGCCATGCTGGCGCTGGGCTTCGCCTCCGGGCTGCCGCTGGCGCTGACCTCCGGCACCTTGCAGGCATGGATGACGGTCGAGGGGCTGGATATCAAGACCATCGGCTTCTTCTCGCTGGTGGGCCAGGCCTATATCTTCAAGTTCCTGTGGGCGCCGCTGATGGACCGCTACACGCCGCCGCTGCTGGGGCGCCGGCGCGGCTGGCTGCTGGTGACGCAGCTGGGGCTGGTGCTGGGCATTGCCGGCATGGCCTTCTGCCCGCCGCGCGAGGCGCTGTGGATGCTGGCGGCGCTGGCCACGCTGGTGGCCTTCCTGTCGGCGTCGCAGGACATCGTCTTCGACGCCTACAGCACCGACGTGCTGCGCCCGGCCGAGCGCGGCGCCGGCGCAGCGGTCAAAGTGCTGGGCTACCGGCTGGCGATGCTGGTCTCGGGCGGCCTGGCGCTGTGGCTGGCCGACCGCGTGCTCGGATGGCAGCAGACCTACCTGCTGATGGCGGCGCTGATGGGCGTGGGCATCGTCACGCTGCTGTGGGCCCCGGAGCCCGACGTGCCCGCGCGCACGCCGCATTCGCTGGAAGAGGCGGTGGTCGGCCCGCTGCGCGACTTCTTTGGCCGCCAGGGCGCGTGGTGGCTGCTGCTGCTGATCGTGCTGTACAAGCTCGGCGACGCCTTTGCCGGCAGCCTGTCGACCACCTTCCTGATCCGCGGCGTGGGCTTCTCGGCGGGCGAGGTGGGCATCGTCAACAAGACCCTGGGGCTGGCCGCCACCATCATCGGCGCGCTGTTCGGCGGCACGCTGATGGTGCGCCTGGGCCTGTACCGTTCGCTGATGCTGTTCGGCGTGCTGCAGGCGGTGTCGAACCTGGGCTACTGGATCCTGGCGGTGACGCCGCCGCACCTGTGGACCATGGGGACGGCCATTGCGGTCGAGAACCTGTGCGGGGGCATGGGCACGGCGGCCTTCGTCGCGCTACTGATGACGCTGTGCAACCGCTCGTTCTCGGCCACGCAGTACGCGCTGCTGTCGGCGCTGGCGTCGGTGGGCCGGGTCTATGTGGGGCCCTCCTCGGGCTATATGGTCGAGGCCTGGGGCTGGGCGCCGTTCTACCTGGGCACGGTGGTGGTGGCGCTGCCTGGCGTGATGCTGCTCTGGGCCATGCGCCACACCGTGCATCGCTACGAGGCCCAGGCGCGCGAAGCGATCGCCTGAGCCCGCGCCTGCCTCACTCCTTGTAGTAGACGATCTGGTGCGAGCTGGCGATCAGCTCGCCGCCGGCGCTCCATAGCTGCGCGCGCTGGTCGAAGAAGCCCTGCCTGAACACCTGCGCCTGCGCGCTGGCCAGCACGTGGCTGTCGCCCAGCGCGGCCAGCGTGTCGGCATCGGCATGGAAATAGGTGGTCATCGACACCGTGCCGGCCGGCACGAAGCCCGCGCGCTTGAGGAAGATGCGCGGATAGAAGCTGTCGGCCCAGGCCGCCAGCGCGGCGAAGTCCGGCGTGCGCGCCGGCGCGTCGCGCAGCCAGAACTGCGTCAGGCTGTCCGGATGCTCGGTGCCGGGCTCGGTGGCCGGCTTGGCGCCGCGCACCGGGCGCATGTCGTAGGACTTGAGCCAGCGCACCGGCGCAAACCCGCTCATGGCCGGGAGGGTGTCGGCCGCTGGCACCTCCGGCATCAGCGCCTCGCCGCAGACCCAGGTCTCGCGGCGCACCGCAAACATGGCGGTGGCGGTGGTGGCCACGGCATCGCCCTGGCGCAACTCCAGCGTCCAGTGCTGGGTCGAGCGGTTGGTGCGCACCGGGCGCGCCTCGATCTCGAACGGCCCCTCGGCGATCGGCCCGGCAAAGTTGACCGTCAGCGAGACCGGGTCGCCCAGGCGCTGCGGATGGTCCAGCGCCGCCTGCAGCAGCGTGGCGGCGGTGATACCGCCGAACGGGCCGATCATGTTCCAGTACTCGGGCGTGGTGCGGCCCAGGAAGCGGTGGCCGCCGGCCGGCTCCAGCGCCAGCGCGTCGTCAAAGGGATGGAGCGGGCTGGCGGCAGTGGCCGCCTGGGTCTGGGGCGCAGTGGACATGGCTGGTATGGGTTGGTGACTCGCAGGGAATAGCACGATCGTTCGATCCACTGCCTACACTAACCGTAGTCAGCGTTCGGGTCAAGACGGCAGTCCTCCAGCCGCTGGCACCGTCGCACCCGCATCAGCCTTGCGCCCGCCGCCGCAGCGGCAGGCTCCAGCCCAGTTGGTTGGCGACCACGCCCAGCAGCACCAGCGCCATGCCGGCGATCTGCAGCGGCCCCAGCACCACGCCGAACACCATCACGTCGATCACGATCGCCACCAGCGGATAGATGAAGGACAGCGTGGCGATCGACACCACGGTAAGGCGCTGGAAGGCGCCATACAGTAGCGTGTACATCACGCCCGTATGCACCAGCCCCAGCGCCAGCAGCGCGGCCCAGGTGCCGGTGCCATAGCTGCCCGCAGCAGGATGCGCCAGTGGTGCCAGCATCAACACGCCCAGCACCATCTGCAGCCCGGCAATCTGGCCTGGCGGGATGGCCTGCAGCCGGCGCGTGGCCAGGGTCGTCACCGCATACAGCAGTGCGGCCAGCAGGCCCAGACCGATGCCGGCCAGCATCGCAGTGCCAGTGGCGCCATGCTCCAGCCCGGTGATCAGCATCACCCCGGCAAAGGCCAGCACCAGCCATGGCAGCCGCGCGAACGGGAACGGCTCGCGCTGGATCACCGAGGTCAGCATCAGCAGGAAGAACGGCTGGGTGTGGTAGACCACCGTGGCAATGGCGATGCCGCTGTACGCATACGCCGAGAACAGCGCCAGCCAGTTGAGCACCAGCGTGACGCCGCCCAGCACCAGCCAGCCAAGCTGCGCACGGGTCATCCGCACCCAGCCGCGCTGCAGCGTCAGCACGCCCAGCAGCGCAGCGCCGCCGAACAGGCAGCGGAAGAAAACCACATCGAGCGGCGGTTGGCCGCTGGTGACCACGAACCAGCCGATGGTGCCAGACAGCAGCATGGCCGCTACCATGCGCCAGGCGCCACCTGGCAAGGGTTGTTGCGAGGGCATGACGGACTCCGGTCAGACAATGGCTGCATTGTTCCATCATGCAATCTGCTCAACAATCCCGTCGTCGTTCAATTAGTATTTGACCTGAAGTCAAAGGATGGGGACGCGCAATGCCGGATATGCCACTTAATGCGATGGCCGTGTTTGCACGCGTGGTCGAGTGCGGCAGCTTCTCGGCCGCCGCGCTCGACCTGGGCATGACCCCATCGGCGGTCAGCCGGCACGTCTCCCGTCTGGAAGCCACGCTCGGTGCCAGCCTGCTGCAGCGGACCACGCGCGCCTTTGCGCTGACTGAGCTGGGCCAGTCGGTCTACGCCGCCTGCGCCCGCATGACCGCCGCCGCGCGCGAGGTCACCGCGCTCGCCGGCGAGCACGGGGGCACGCCGCACGGCGTCCTGCGCGTGAGCGCTCCGGTCTCGTTCGGGCAGGCCTGGCTGGCGCCGCGGCTGCCGGCGCTGCTGGCCAAATACCCGGGGCTGGACCTGCAGCTGACGCTGGCCGACCGCATGGTCGACCTGGTCGAGGAAGGGATGGACGTGGCCGTACGCATCGCGCGCGAACTGGCGCCCGGGCTGGCCGCGCGCCCGCTGCGCGAGGTGCGCTACCGGCTGGTGGCCTCGCCCGGCTACCTGGCCCGCCACGGCACGCCGGCCACGCCCGCCGACCTGCCCGCCGCACGCTGCCTGTACCTGGGCTACGGCAACTTCGGCGAGCGCTGGACCATGCGCCACCACGCCGGCGGCGAGAAAGTGGAGGTGCGCATCCCGCCGCGCCTGACGCTGAACAACAGCCTGGCGATCATGAGCATGGTGGAACGCGATGCCGGCATCGGGCTGGTGCCGGACTTCTCATTGGGCAATGCATTGGACCAGGGCCGGGTCGTCACCGTGCTGGCCGACTGGGACATCCTCGAGCCCTACATCGGCACGGCCTACGCGGTCTACACGCCCACACGGCATGTACCGCCCAAGGTGCGCGCCTTTGTCGATCACCTTGCAGCCACGGCCGCCGACGCGCCAGCCTGATCAGGCCGCGCAGACCCGGTACACCGCCAGGCTGCCGCGCCAGTTGCCGCCCCAGTTGACGGTCACGCCCTCGTGCATCACCACGCGGTCGATCACGCGCAGGCCGACCTTGGGCGCCAGCGCCTCGAAGTCGCTGATGGTCAGCACGCGCACGTTGGGCGTGTTGTACCACTGGTAGGGCAACGATTCCGACACCGGCATGCGGCCGCGGAACACCGACAGCCGGTGCGGCCAGTAGCCGAAGTTCGGGAACGACACGATGCACTCGCGCCCCACCCGCAGCGTGTCGCGCAGCACCTGCGCGGTGTTGTGGATGGTCTGCAGCGTCTGCGACAGGATCACCGTGTCGAAGCTCTTGTCCTCGAACAGCGCCAGGCCGCCTTCCAGGTTCTGCTGGATGACATGCACGCCCTTCTGCGCGCAGGCCAGCACGCCTTCGTCGCGGATCTCGATGCCGTAGGCCTGCACGTCGAGCTCGTCCTGCAGCACGCGCAGCAGGCTGCCGTCGCCGCAGCCCAGGTCGAGCACGGTGGAGTTGGGTTCGATCCAGCGCGCGATTGCGCGGAAGTCGGGGCGCAGCGCCAGGATATTGGGATTGGCCAGGGCGTTCATGCGCCGATCTCCTCTGCGATGCGGTCGTAGTAGGCGCGCATCAGGTTGTGATAGCGCGGGTCGTCGAGCAGGAAGGCATCGTGGCCGTGCGGCGCGTCGATCTCGGCGTACGAGACCGGGCGCTTGTTGTCCAGCAGCGCCTTCACCAGCTCGCGGCTGCGGCTGGGCGCAAAGCGCCAGTCGGTGCCGAAGCTCGCCACCAGGAAGCTCGCCTGGGTCTGCGCCATCGCGCGCGTCAGGTCGCCGCCGAAGGCCAGCGCCGGGTCGAAGTAGTCGAGCGCGCGCGTGATCAGCAGGTAGGTGTTGGCGTCGAAGTACTCGGCGAACTTGTCGCCCTGGTAGCGCAGATAGCTCTCCACCTGGAACTCGACATCGAACGAGAAGCGGATGTCGTCGGTCTTCAGCTCGCGGCCGAATTTCTCGGCCATGTCCTCGTCCGACAGATAGGTGATATGGCCGATCATGCGCGCCACGCGCAGGCCGCGCTTGGGCTTGACGCCATGCGCGTAGTAGTTGCCGCCGTGGAAGTCGGGGTCGGACAGGATGGCGCTGCGCGCGACCTCGTTGAAGGCGATGTTCTGCGCCGACAGCTTGGGCGTGGACGCGACCACGATGCAGTGGCGCAGGCGGTCCGGGTACAACAGGCTCCAGGCCACCGCCTGCATGCCGCCCAGGCTGCCGCCCATCACCGCGGCGAATTGCGTGATGCCGAACGCATCGGCCACGCGCGCCTGCGCATTGACCCAGTCTTCCACCGTCACCACCGGAAACGCCGCGCCGTAGGGCGCACCGGTGGCCGGGTTCAGGCTCATCGGCCCGGTCGAGCCGAAGCACGAGCCCAGGTTATTGACGCCGATGACGAAGAAGCGATTGGTATCGAGCGGCTTGCCGGGCCCGACCATGTTGTCCCACCAGCCCACGTCGCGCGGGTCTTCGGCATAGACGCCGGCCACATGGTGCGAGGCATTGAGCGCGTGGCACACCAGCACCGCGTTGGAGCGGGCCGCATTGAGCGTGCCATAGGTCTCGACCATCAGGTCGTAGCCGGCAATGGACGAGCCGTTGCGCAGCTTCAGCGGCTCGGCAAAGTGCATGCGCTGCGGCGTGACCACGCCGACCGAATCGGGCGGCAGGTCGAACGCGGCAGGCGCGGCGGTCGGCAGGGCGACATCAGTCATGGAATCCGGCCCGTGGCGAACGGGCATAAAAAAACCCGACCGGCATTTGCGTATGAAGCATCGCAGCCAAGTCGGGATTCACTGGATTCCTTGCGGGATTCCGCGTGCCGGCGCCATCCACTACCGTGGTGGCATGGGGCGCCGACCCAACCTCTTTAGCCGCATTTATAGTGGCAACCCGGAACTTGGTCCCTTGGCTGCCGCGCGCCCGCAAGCCAGTCATCAAATCGGCGCGACCGGGCAATTATAGAGCAATCGGCCCGGCGTGTTGTTTTCAGCTCAGCAAGACCCGCAGGTGCGCCTCGGCATGGTCCGACGGCGACTTGCGGAAGCCGCTCTTGGCATAGCGGTGCCACTGTCCCTGCACCGCCGCCATGATCAGCGCCGCGCGCGCCGGGATGTCGGCATCCGCGGGGAACGCGGCCTGCGTCACCGCCATCTTCAGGCACTGGCGCAGCGAGGCCTCGATGCGGTCCACCAGCTGGTTGATGCGTTCCTGCAGGCGCTCGTGCTCGCCCACCAGCGCCTCGCCGGTCAGCACGCGCGTCATGCCCGGGTTCTTCTCGGCAAACGACAGCAGCATGCGCACGATGGCGTGGGCCTGGCGCAGGCCGTGCTCTTCCTTGTCGGTGATCTGGTTGATCAGGCCAAACACGGTCTGCTCGATAAAGCCGATCAGGCCTTCGTACATCTGCGCCTTGCTGGCGAAATGGCGGTACAGCGCCGCCTCGGACACGCTCAGGCGCGCAGCCAGCGCGGCCGTTGTGATCTTCTCCCCGCGCGGGTGCTCCAGCATGGTGGCCAGCGTCTGCAGGATCTGCACGCGGCGCTCGCCCGGGCGCGGGCGCTTGCGCGCCGGCGTGGCGGGCGGCTGGCCTCCGTCCTGCGCATCCTGCGCACTGCCTGAAATGACCGCCTCCGGCTCGCGCCCGTTGCTTTGCGTCATGACCCGATTCTCCGCATTCGTCGTTGGAGTTGATGCATCGATTGTACTTTTATGTTCACATAGGCCGGCCGGTTCGGCACGCGGGCGCGCACGCGCGGCACGTTGTCGGGCTGCGCCTGCGGTGCCTGGGTCTCCGCGGCCACCAGCGTCACCGACTGCTCCTGCGCGGCATGGCCGACATGGCGCCGGTCCTCTGCCTCCAGCGTCGAGCGTACCGCGGCATCGCGCCGGCTGCCGTCGTCGCGCACCGCGGGCACCTCATGCGGGCGCGATGGCGCGATCGTGCGCAGGTAGCCCGTCACCCAGGCGGTGCGGATGCCAGTGCCGGCATAGCGCTTCAGGTGCGACACGGTGTCTTCCACCAGCACCGCGCGATGCGGGGCAATGCGGGTCTGCACCAGCAGCCGGCGCAGCATGCGGCGGTCCGGCTTGGGCCGCAGGTGGCCATGCACCCACATCTGCTCGATTGCCACCACGCGCTCGAAGCAGTGCCGTATGCCCGCTATCTCCAGCACCGCCCGCGCGTAGTCCTGTGGCGCATTGGTGACCAGGATCTTGCGCCCCGGCAGGCGCCGCAGGTGCGCGGCCAGCCCGCGCCGCACCCGCACCATGTCGGCCAGCTCCGGGAATTCATGCGCGGCGCGCAGGAAGTCAGCCGGATCCACGCCGTGGTGCCGGATCATGCCGAGCAGCGTGGCGCCGTAGCGCTGCCAGTAGTCCACGCGCACGCGGCTGGCGGTGGCCTCGTCGCAGCCGAGCACGCGCGCCACGTAGTCGGTCATCAGCCGGTTGATGGCCGGGAAGATCGCGTGCGAGGCGTCGTGCAGGGTGTTGTCGAGATCGAACAGCCAGACCGTATCGCCCGAGGTATTGCCCGCGGGGCGGCGGCAGAGGCGAGCGCGGACACGGCGCGGAGAAGGAAGACTGGAAGGCACGCCGGGCAACTCGGAGGGTGATGGGATGATCGGGGCGGCCGGCCGCTGCCGGCACCGCCCCGAGGCTCCGCTCAGTGCGAGCGGATCATGGTGCCGAAGGCCTGCTCGGTCAGGATTTCCAGCAGCAGCGAATGCTCGATGCGACCGTCTATGATGTGCACCGAATGCACGCCGCTCTTGGCCGCATCCAGCGCCGACGAGATCTTCGGCAGCATGCCGCCCGAGATGGTGCCGTCGGCGAACAGCTCTTCGATCTCGCGTGCGGACAGGTCGGTCAGCAGGTTGCCCTTCTTGTCCATCACGCCCGGGATGTTGGTCATCATCACGAGCTTCTCGGCCTTCAGGATCTCGGCCATCTTGCCGGCAACCACGTCGGCGTTGATGTTGTAGGCCTGGCCGTCGTCGGAGAAGCCGATCGGCGAGATCACCGGGATAAAGGCGTCGTCCTGCAGCGCCTTGACCACCGCGGGGTTGATCGCCTCGATGTCGCCCACATAGCCGATATCGATGAAGGCGCCCGGGTTCTCGCGGTCAGGCATCTGCAGGCGCTTGGCGCGGATCAGGCCGCCGTCCTTGCCGGTCAGGCCCACGGCCTGGCCGCCGTACTGGTTGATCAGCATCACGATGTCCTGCTGGACTTCACCGCCCAGCACCCACTCGACCACTTCCATGGTCTCTTCGTCGGTGACGCGCATGCCCTGCACAAAGGTGCCGACCTTGCCGACCTTCTTCAGTGCCTCATCGATCTGCGGGCCGCCGCCGTGCACCACCACCGGGTTCATGCCGACCAGCTTGAGCAGGATCACGTCGCGCGCGAAGCCGTGCTTGAGCTTCTCTTCGGTCATGGCATTGCCGCCGTACTTGACCACGATGGTCTTGCCGTGGAACTTGCGGATATACGGCAGGGCCTCGGCGAGAATCTCGGCTTTCAGCGCGGGAGCAATGGCGGCCACCGTGGTTGCGGCAGGCCCGGGGTTGTCGGCGTTCATGGGGGACATCCGTGAGAATCAACAGGTATGATGGCTAATCGGCCACGTAGCCAGGGATAACCAACGGGGATCGCCCGAAAGTGCGCCATCCGGCCATGGCAGGCGCCGATTTTACAAGAAACCGCGCGGGGCGCGAGTCAACCGGCCGAACGTGGTCCCGCGAATTGCCTGCAAGCGGCCTGCAAGCGCCCCACGGGGCACCAACGCGTTCCGTCCGCGCAACAACGTGCCGCCACCTCAGCCGTTTGGCTTGCGCCGCGGCTCAGCGTTCCCCAGCCTTGACCATCATGCCCGCCGCCAGCCGCCTCTTGCCAGCCCGGATCCCCAGCTTCCTGCCAGCGCCGGGAGGCCAGCCATGAGCGACGCCTCGGCCGTGCTGACCGGCCAGCTGCGCCCGGTCGAACATTGCAGCCACTGCGGCGCGGGCTTTGTCTGCGGCTACGTGGCGGGGCTGCCCGAGTGCTGGTGCGCCAGCCAGCCGCTGCTGCCGGCGCGGCGCATCGTGCCGGGCCAGCACTGCCTGTGTCCGGCCTGCCTGGCGGAGCGCCGGCAAGCCGCTCAGGAGCCCGCTCAGGAACCCGATTCCGCCGCCGGCTGAGACGCCGGCCCGGATGCCGTCGCGCTGCCCCACTGCATCACCAGCATTCCCGCAACGATCAGCGCCGCACCCGCCAGCCGCGCCGGCGTCAGCGCGCGCACCGCAAAGCCGGCCAGCCCGAACTGGTCCACCAGCAGCGCGGCCAGCACCTGGCCCGCCACCACCGCGGCGATAAAGCCGGCGGCGCCCAGCCTGGGCGCCATCATCAGCGCGGCCGAGATATAGAACACCCCCAGCACCCCGCCGATCCAGAGCCAGCCCGGCCCGCGCGCCAGTGCCGACGGCGCCGGCAGCGGCACGCGCATCAGCCACAGCACGGGCAGCAGCGCCGCCAGACTGACCAGCAGCGACACCAGCGTGGCCGACAGCGGATGCCCGAGCGTGCGCCCGAGGGTGGCATTGGCGCCTGCCTGGAAAGGGATCGCCGCGCCGGCCAGCACGGCCGTACCAAGCGGCAGCCAGAGTGAAACCGGGAGGGAAAACGGCAACTGGGTGCCTGACATGACGCGCTCCATAGGGCAAGATGCGATGCCGGCAGTTTGAAATATCGCAATGCGAATTTCCAATTCTGCTTTCGTACGTTTAATATTCGCCGAATGAATAGCCTACGCGGAATCGACCTCAACCTGCTGGTGGTGCTCGAAGCACTGCTGGCCGAGCGCCATATCTCCCGCGCCGCGCTGCGGCTGCACCTGAGCCAGCCGGCGGTCAGCCACGCGCTCGGGCGGCTGCGGCAGCTGCTCGACGATCCCATCCTGGTGCGCGGCAAGGGCGGCCTGGTGCTGAGCGCGCGCGCCCATGAGCTGTCCGGCCCGCTGGCCGAGGCGCTGGCGCAGGTGCGCATCCTGCTGGGGCCCAGCGGCTTCCAGCCGGCTACCGCGCGGCGCAGCTTCCGGCTGGCCATGTCCGACTACGGCGCGCTGGTGGTGCTGCCGCGGCTGCTGCGCGCGGTGCGCAAGGCCGCGCCCAATATCGACCTGGTGGTGTCGCAAGCCAGCCGCGAAGGCATGACCGCCCAGGTGGCCGATGGCGAAATCGACATGGCCCTGGGCGTGTTCACCCACCAGCCGGAAGGCGTGAAATCCGCGGAGCTGTTCTGCGAGAGCTATGCCTGCGCGGTGGATGCCGCCACCGTGCGCGATACTGGCCGGCTCGACCAGGTGGCCTACCTGGCGCGCTCGCACGTGCTGGTGGCCACGCACAGCGAACGCATGGACGCGATCGACACCGCGGTGGCCAAGCTGGGGGGACGGCGCAAGATCGCCTGCGTGGTGCCGCACTGGAGCGTGGCGCCGGCGCTGATCGCCGGGACCAACCTGGTGCTGACCACGGCGCGGCGCAGCCTGGCCGCGCTGGAGGAAGACCCGCGCTACGCCGTGTTCGCGCCGCCGTTTGCGCTGGACGACTTCACCTTCAGCATGATCTGGCACGAGCGCACCGAAGCCGATCCCGCCCACACCTGGCTGCGCGAGCGCGTACTGGCCGCGGCGGCCAGTCAGGAATCGGAAGAGCCGATCAGCTTGCGCGGCTGACGGCGCACCCCCGGCTTGGCTGGCGCCGGGGGCTGGGCATCACGGCGCTGCGCGGGAACAGCAGGTGGCCTGGCGGGGCGCGTATCCCCACGAAAGACCAGCTTCTGCCGGGTGCCGTGCTGCTTGTTGGCCATGATGACTGGGTGGGTGGATGGACGAGGCCGGGCCCCGTCAGGCGCTCAGTGCTTGTGTTCGCCGTGGCCGCCGCTCGCGCCGGCGATAGCGGGCACCATGTCGCGCACTTCGGCCGTGACCTTCTGCTCGGTCACCTTGCCGCCCTGCTCGATCTTCAGCGTGATGGGCACGGTGTCACCCTTCTTCAGCTGCGACTTCAGGTCCATCAGCATCACATGGTAGCCGCCCGGCTTCAGCTCGACGTCCTTCATCTTGGGCAGGTCCAGCGACTTGACCTGGCGCATGCGCATCACGTTGCCTTCCATCTTCATTTCGTGCAGCTCGGCCGCGCCCACCGGCGACGATACGCCGACCAGCTTCGCGTCGTCGTGCGCGTGCAGCACCATGAAGGCGCCGGAGGCAGTCTGGGTCGGCACCGTGCCGCGCACCCAGGCGTTGCTGACATCGACCTGGGCCAGCGCGGCGCCGGACGCCAGCGCCGCTGCGAGGGCGACCGATGCGGCCAGCGTGGCCGAGCGGAATTTGGCTTGCATGAAAGGCTCTCCTGAAAGCAGACATTAGACCATGGCGATGCCCGCCCGTGCATGCCCCAGGCAACCCCGCCATGCGACGCACAGCCGGCTAGTCTGGCAGCCCGCCCGGCGCGGCGCCAATGCGGCAAGGTGTCGCACGCACCGGTGCCCCGCGGCCGCATTGATACACTCGCGCCATGACCACCGCCGCAGCCGTGACCCGCTTGCCCGACCTCCCCTTCCTGTCGCCACTGCCGGCGGGCACCTCCGCCCGCCATGGCCAGGTGACGCTGCGCCGGCTGTTCTGGCTGCGCTGGGCACTGCTAGCGGGACAGGCGCTGACCGTGCTGAGCTGCGAGCCCATCGCCGGCATCCGCCTGCCCTACGGGCCGCTGCTGGTGGTGTTCGGCCTGCAGGCGCTGTTCAACCTGCTGACCGGCCTGCGCCTGCGCCAGCACACGCGGCGCAACAGCGCCCCCGGCGAGGCCGAGCTGATGGGCCAGCTGCTGGTGGACCTGACCGCGCTGTCGGCCATCCTGTTCTACACCGGCGGCGCGACCAACCCCTTTGTCTCGTTCTACCTGCCGGGGCTGGCCATTGCCGCCGCCATCCTGCCGTGGCGCCAGGTGATCGCGCTGGCGCTGTACGCGCTCGCCTGCTACACGCTGCTGCTGTTCGAATATGTGCCGCTGGACCTGCACAACCCGGACAACGCGGTGAACTACCACCTGGCCGGCATGTGGCTGAACTTCGTCGCCAGCGCGGTGATGATCGCGCTGTTCGTGGCGCGCCTGTCCGGCGTGCTGCGCCAGCGTGAGGCGCAGCTGAACCTGGCGCGCGAGCAGCTGCTACGCGAGGCGCGCGTGGAAGACCTGAACGGCCAGGCCGCCGCGGTCGCGCATGAGATCGGCACGCCGCTGGCCACGCTGGCGGTCATCGCCGGCGAGCTGCGTGCCGATGCCTCCGACGCGGGCCGCGGCACCTCCGCAATCAACGGTTACCTGCCCGACCTGCAGACCATGGAACAGCAGCTGGCGCTGTGCCGCACAACGCTCGCGCGCCTGCGCGAAGACCCGGCCACGCTCGCGCCGCAGCGAATCGACGGCTGGCTGCCGGCCTTTGCCGAGCGCTGGCAGCTGCGCCACCCCAACGCCAGCCTGCAGGCCAGTGCCACGCCGGGCGCCGGCGCGCAGGCGGTGGAAACCGCGCGCGTGGGCCAGATCCTGACCATCCTGCTGGACAACGCCGCGCGCAGCCAGCAAGCCGCGAGCCGCGGCCAGGAGCCGCTGCAGCTGCAGATCGCCATGGCGCCCGGCAATACCGCGCCGTGGCTGTCGTTCCGCATCGCCGACCACGGCGACGGCATTCCCGAGATGCTGCGCGGCCAACTGGGCGAAACCCCGGTGGCCAGCCAGCACGGCGGCCAGGGCATCGGCCTGTACCTGGCGCAAAGCGCCGCCCGGCAGATGGGCGGCGAACTGGCCTGGCACGACCGCGCCGGCGGCGGCACCGTTGCCGAGCTGCGCCTGCCCGCGCTGTCCACCCTTTCCGCATCCGCCGCCACCGCCGCCATGGCACCACGAATCCCATGACCGACACCCTCCCCCCGGTACCCGAAGCCATCGCACCGGCTGGCACGCCCTTCCTGGTCATCGACGACGACGAAGTCTTTGCCGGCACCCTGGCACGCGCGCTCACGCGACGCGGCTATGCCGTGCAGGTGGCGCACGACAGCCGTACCGCACTGGCGCTGGCATCACGCATCGAGTTTGCCTATGTGACGCTGGACCTGCACCTGGAGCCGCCGCCGGATGCCGGCAGCACCGTGCCCGCCGAATCGGGGCTGCAGCTGGTGTCGCCGCTGCGCCAGGCGTTGCCGGACGCACGCATCCTGATCCTGACCGGCTACGCCAGCATCGCCACCGCGGTGGCGGCGGTCAAGCAAGGCGCGGACGAATACCTGGCCAAGCCGGCCAATGTCGATTCGATCCTGACCGCGCTGATGGCGGGCGTGTCCGAAGACGCGGCGCAGGCCGCGCTGGAAGAACCGGTGCCGCTGTCGGTGGCGCGGCTGGAATGGGAGCATATCCAGCGCGTGCTGGCCGAGCATGACGGCAATATCTCCGCCACGGCACGGGCGCTGAACATGCACCGGCGCACCTTGCAGCGCAAGCTGGGCAAGCGGCCGGTGTCGCGGTAATTGTTACGGCAACAAGCGAAAAGGCCGCGCCTTGCGCGGCCTTTCACATGCCCGATGGCAAGCGCCATCCGGGTTACAGGCGCAGCTGGACATAGTCCCAGTCCAGGCCCTCGGCACGGTCCTGTGGCGTGCTGCCTTGTGCGATGCGCATGGCATCGCCGGCATGGCGGTCCGCCAGCGTGAACAGCGCGCCCGAGTCCAGCGCCAGCGTCGCCGCCGCGGCAGCGGCCGCACCGACCGTGCCCGATTGCGCCGCTTCGGCAGCCGGAATGGCCGGACGCACACACAGGAACGCGGTCGCCGCGGCCAGCGCGGCCAGCAGGCCACCCGTGGTGAGCACAACTCGGCGGGTCTTGTAGTTGACCATCTGATTTCTCCTGCCAGTGAGTTGATGGGGATGCGGTGGCTCCCGCACCGGTCAATCGACCGTCAAGGTGCGCAAGGGTCGCATCGGCCGGCAGGGGTGCGCCAGCGGGCTTACCAATGCTTACGATGGTTACCGGGGTGCGGCAAGTGGAAACGCCTGGACATGAAATACGTCCCGTGCGGGTGACGGGCAGGTGAGGCCTTCGCGCATGGTGGTTTTTGGCTTGGTGTCATTACGGTCGGGTGTCTCGCTTGGCACCAAGCCAAAAATCACGAGCCCCGAATACCCACAAAAAAAGGCGCACCATGGTGCGCCCTGCATCGTGTCCCAGCCGCCGGCTTTACAACACGTAACGCGACAGATCCTCGTTGCCAGCCAGATCCCCAAGCCGCTCATCCACATACGCCGCATCGATCGTCACAGTCTCGCCCGACGACCTGGTGGCGTGGAAAGACAGGTCCTCCAGCAGCCGCTCCATCACCGTGTACAGGCGCCGCGCGCCGATGTTCTCGACCTTCTCGTTGACCGAGAAGGCGATCTCGGCCAGCCGGCGGATGCCGTCCGGCGCGAACACCAGGCTGACCACTTCGGTGCTCAGCAGCGCCTGGTACTGCTTGGTCAGGCTGGCATCGGTCTGCGTCAGGATGGCCTCGAAGTCCTGCACGGACAGAGAATCCAGCTCGACCCGGATCGGGAAGCGGCCCTGCAGCTCGGGAATCAGGTCGCTCGGCTTGGACAGGTGGAATGCACCCGAGGCAATGAACAGGATGTGGTCCGTCTTGATCATGCCGTACTTGGTGCTCACCGTAGTGCCCTCGACCAGCGGCAGCAGGTCGCGCTGCACGCCCTGGCGCGACACCTCGCCGCCGCCGATCTCGCTGCGGCTGGCGATCTTGTCGATCTCGTCCAGGAACACGATGCCGTTCTGCTCGACATTGGCGATGGCCTTGTGCTTGAGCTCCTCGTCATTGACCAGCTTGGCGGCCTCTTCGTCGATCAGCAGCTTGAAAGCCTCCTTGACCTTCATCTTGCGGCGCGTCTTCTTGCCCTGGCCCAGCCCGGCAAACATGGTGCGGATCTGCTCGGTCATGTCTTCCATGCCCGGCGGGCCCATGATGTCCATGCTCGGCATGCCGGCGGAGAGTTCCAGCTCGATTTCCTTGTCGTCGAGCGAGCCTTCGCGCAGCTTCTTGCGGAACACCTGGCGCGTGTTGGAGTCCTTCTCCTCCGGCTGTGAGAAGCCGATATCGCGCGCCGGCGGCAGCAGTACGTCGAGCAGGCGGTCCTCGGCCGCGTCCTCGGCCTTGGTGCGCACCTTCTTCATCTCGGACTCGCGCGTCTGCTTGATCGCCATCTCGGCCAGGTCGCGCACGATGGTGTCGACATCGCGGCCGACGTAGCCCACCTCGGTGAACTTGGTGGCCTCGATCTTGATGAAGGGCGCGTCGGCCAGCTTGGCCAGGCGGCGCGCGATCTCGGTCTTGCCGACGCCGGTCGGGCCGATCATCAGGATGTTCTTGGGCGTGATTTCCTGGCGCAGGGGCTCGGCCACCTGCTGGCGGCGCCAGCGGTTGCGCAGCGCCACCGCCACGGCCTTCTTGGCCTTGTTCTGGCCGATGATGTGCTTGTCGAGTTCGGAAACGATTTCCGACGGGGTCATGGTGTGCGACATGGTATCCGTTCAGTGGGGGCGCGCCGGCCTGCGCGGTGGCCGGCCTGCGCTTATTCCAGCGTCTCGATGACGAAGTTGGTGTTGGTGTAGATGCAGAGCTCGCCGGCAATGGTCAGCGCTTTCTCGACCACGTCCTTGGGCGCCATTTCGGTGTTCTCGACCAGCGCCTTGGCGGCCGACTGCGCATACGCGCCACCCGAGCCGATCGCGGCGATGCCGCCCTCGGGGTCGAGCACGTCGCCGTTGCCGGTAATGACCAGCGTGGTGTCGCGGTCGGCGGTGATCAGCATGGCTTCCAGCCGGCGCAGGGCGCGGTCCGAACGCCAGTCCTTGGCCAGGTCGACCGCGGCGCGGGTCAGGTTGCCCTGGTACTTTTCCAGCTTGGCCTCGAAGCGGTCCAGCAGCGAGAAGGCGTCGGCGGTGCTGCCGGCAAACCCGACCAGGACCTTGCCGTTGTAGATGCGGCGCACCTTGCGCGCGGTGCCCTTCATCACGATATTGCCGAGCGTGACCTGACCATCTCCGCCAAGTGCGACCTGATTGCCGCGGCGGACGCTGACGATGGTAGTGCCGTGATACTGTTCCATGGTGGCTTCCGTGAATATGTCAGGACCGTAGTTGGCGACGCCCCTGGCCGGTTTCAAGGCCTGTCGCGTGCTCTGGGAAGCGCCGCCCGGTCTGACCCAATATAGGATGCCTGCTGGCAGGCTGCCGGAGGTCCCGCCAGAAAACAAAAAGGGCCATGCGGTGCCGCATGGCCCTTGTCCGGCGACGCGCGGGCCAGGGCCCGCGCGCCTTATGCATCACGCCACCTGATCAGTCGGCATATACGCCGGCCTTCTTGATCACCGGCGTCCACTTGTTGATTTCGGCGGTCAGGTAATTGCGCAGCGAATCCGGCGTGGCGCGCTGCGCCGGCACCGCTTCGGCACCCAGCTCGGCCATCTTGGCGCGGAAGGCCGGGTCGGCCACGGACTTCTGCAGCGCCGCCGACAGCTTGTCGATCACCGGCTTGGGCGTGCCCTTGGGCGCGTACATCGCGTGCCAGACCTTCACTTCCACGCCCGGCATGCCCTGCTCGGCCGCGGTCGGGACATCCTTGAACGCTTCCACGCGGCGTGCCTGCATGGCCGCGTACGGCTTGACCGAGTGGGCCTTGAGATGGCCGGCAAGATTGGTGGTCTGGTCGCACAGCAGGTTGACCTGGCCGCCCAGGATATCGGTCAGTGCCGGCGCAGCGCCCTTGTACGGCACGGTGGTCAGCTCGGTCTGGATCGCGCTCTGGAACAGCAGGCCGCACAGGTGTGAGGCCGAGCCGATGCCGGCATTGGCCAGCGACAGCTTGCCGGCGTTGGCCTTGATGTACGGCAGCAGGTCCTTGAAGGTGTTCGGCGGCAGCGACTTGTTGCCGACCAGGATCATCGGCACGTCGGCGATTTCGCCGATCATCTCGAAGTCCTTGAGCGGATCAAAGCCCAGGTTGCGGTACAGCGCCGGGGCCGTGGCCATGCCGATATGGTGGATCAGCACGGTGTGGCCGTCGTTCTTGGCCTGGGCGACCTTCTTGGCGCCGATGGTGCCGCCGGCGCCGCCCAGGTTCTCGATCACGATGGTCGAGCCCAGGTGCTTGGACATGATCGCGGTCAGTTCACGCGAGACCTTGTCGGTCGGGCCGCCCGCGGAGAACGGCACCACGGCCGAAATCGGCTTGCCGCCCGGGAATTCCTGCGCATACGCGCCCGCCGCCACACCCATCGCGCTGACTGCCAGCGCACCCGCGACCATCTTTACCACTCGTTTCATGCTTTCTTCTCCTGGTTCCCTTTAATACCCGTCTTGCAATGCGTTGCCGCCGGCCCGGCCCCTGCTCTTGTGGGGGGCGCATCTGGCGCGGTTTCTGTGACCGCGCCCTTGGACCATGCCGGCTGGCTCCGCTGCCCTGCCGTAAACGGCAAGGGCGGGCCTTGATGTTAGCAACACCAGACAATACGCAGGTATAGGGGCTAACCCGCCTGCAATCAGCCGCATATGGCGGAAAACGAGGAAGATATGGGAGAGATCGGCTACAAAGGCGTGCGTTTGTGATACTCGGTGCGGCCTAACGGAAGAAACCGAGCATTTCCTCAAGCAGCGGCTCGGCGGCCTCTTCCGGGATGTAGTGCCCGCACGGCAGCGCCTGGCCGCTAATGTCGGTGGCCACCTCCTGCCACAGCGCCAGCGGCTCGAAGCAGCGCGCCACCACGCCGTGCTCGCCCCACAGCACGCGCAGCGGCAGCGCCAGTCGGCGCCCGGCCTCGCGGTCGGCGCGGTCGTGCTCCAGGTCGATGGTGGCGGCGGCGCGGTAGTCCTCGCACATGGCATGCACGCGCGCCGGGTCGCGCATCGCCGCGGTGTAGGCCGCCATGGCGTCGGGGGCGAAGGGCGTCAGGCCCGCGTGGCGCAGGCCCATCAGCTTCTCGATGTAGAAATCGGGCTCGGCGTTGATCAGCGTCTCGGGGAACGGCGCCGGCTGGATCAGGAAGAACCAGTGCCAGTAGGCGGCGGCAAAGGCCATGCTGGTGCGCTCGTACATCGCCAGCGTGGGCGCGATGTCCAGCAGCATGGCGCGGCTGACCGCCTCCGGATGGTCCATGCACAGCCGGTGCGCGACGCGGGCACCGCGGTCGTGGCCGCACAGCGCAAAGTGCTCGAAGCCAAATGCCGCCATCAGCGAGACCTGGTCCTGCGCCATGGTGCGCTTGCTGTAGTGCTCGTGGCCGGCATTGCCGGGCGGGGCCGAACTGCTGCCGTAGCCGCGCAGGTCGGTGGCGATCACCGTGAAGTGATCGGCCAGCGCCGGCGCCACCCGGTGCCAGATCAGGTGGCTCTGCGGGTGCCCGTGCAACAGCAGCAGCGGCGGCCCCGAACCGCCGCGCACGCCGGCGATCTCGACCTCCCCGACACGCTGCCGGAAAGTTTCGAAGTTCGGGAACAGCAGCGCGCTGGCGTCATTCAGCATGGGTCGTCTCCGCTCTGGGGCTTATAGGTCGTCCTGTGCCGATCATAGGCGCAAACCGCCCCATCGGCGTGGCTGCGCCGGCTTCGCCATTCGGCCTGCTGACGCAACTGAATTGCATCAACCGGGGGCCTATGGTTAAATCTGCCCATGACCCGTCCCAGTCCGGACCGGCCGGCCGCTGTGCCGGAACCGGCGATCCCCACCCCTGCGTCCCTGGAAGCCGCCCACGAGCGCCTGCGCCAGCTGGGCGCGCGCGTGACCCAGCCGCGGCTGTGCATCCTGGCCTGCCTGATCGGCAGCGATGAGGCGCTGACGCACCAGGCCGTGATCGACCGCCTGCCCGAACCGGGCGAGACCATCGACCGCGTCACCGTCTACCGCGTGCTGGACTGGCTGGTGGAACAGGGCGTGGCGCAGAAGCGTGCCGGCAACGACCGGGTGTTCCGCTTCAGCCTGGTCGAGCACGAGGCCGCGCGCGCGCAGGAGCACCGCCAGCACAGCCATTTCCACTGCACCCGCTGCGACCGCACCTTCTGCCTGGACGATGCCAGCGCACCGGTGCAGCCGGCCGCGCCGCGCGTGCCCAGCGGCTTTGCCATCGAACATGTCGAACTGACCGTGAACGGCGTCTGCGCCGAGTGCGGCAAGCGTGCGCCCGCCTCGCCCGGCGGCGCTTCGCACTGAACGGCAATCTCTCATACCCGGAGAACAACAATGTCCAAACTGACCCCGGTCACGATCCTGACCGGCTTTCTCGGCAGCGGCAAGACCACCCTGCTCAAGCGCATCCTGAACGAGCAGCACGGCATGAAGATTGCCGTCATCGAGAACGAGTTCGGCGAAGAGAACATCGACAACGAGATCCTGGTGCAGGACGGCCGCGAGCAGATCGTGCAGATGAGCAACGGCTGCATCTGCTGCACCATCCGCGGCGACCTGGTGCAGGCGCTGTCGACGCTGCTGACGCGCCGCGACGCCGGCGAGATCGGCTTCGACCGCGTGGTGATCGAGACCACCGGCGTGGCCAACCCGGGCCCGGTGGCGCAGACCTTCTTCATGGACGAGGAAATTGCCTCGCGCTACCTGCTCGACGCGGTGATCACGCTGGTCGACGCCAAGCACGCCCACCTGCAGCTGGACAAGCAGGAAGAGGCGCAGCGCCAGGTTGGCTTTGCCGACGCCATCTTCATCACCAAGTCCGACCTGGTGACCGAAGCCGACGTGGCCGAGCTGCGCCACCGCCTGCTGCACATGAACCCGCGCGCGCCGATCCGCCTGGTCAACTTCGGCGAGGCGCCGATCGACACCATCTTCGACCTGCGCGGCTTCAACCTGAACGCCAAGCTGGAGATCGACCCGGAATTCCTGCGCGCCGACGACCATGACCACGATCATGACCATGAGCACGGCGAGCATTGCGGCGACGACTGCGGCCATGATCACGGGCACGACCATGCGCACGGCCATGGCCACGCGCACGACCACCATCACCACCACCACCATACCGACCGCATTGCGTCGTTCGTCTTCCGCAGCGACAAGCCGTTCCACTACGGCAAGCTGGAGGAATTCCTGTCCGGCATCCTGGCCGTGTACGGGGAAAAACTGCTGCGCTACAAGGGCGTACTATATATGGACGGTGTGGACCGCAAAGTGGTGTTCCAGGGGGTCCACCAGCTGATGGGCAGCGACATCGGCGCCAAGTGGGAGGAAGAGACCCCGGGCACGCGCATGGTGTTCATCGGCGTGGACCTGCCCCGCGACGCCATCCTCAAGGGCCTGGAGAACTGCCTGGCCTGAGTGCACCAGTCGCCCCATCGGCGACGCCCCCTCCGGACACCACTGCGCGGCCGCCCCCCGTTCGGGGTACCGGGGAAATACCGAAGCGCCAGCCGGTTTTCCCGGTATCTCGGAGAAATTTGTTCAAGTACAATAGGCCGGATTTGATACCGGTGGCGCACCTTTTTCCCGCTGCCGGCATTTGGTCCATCGGATCTGGTGGACTTGCAGGGCGGCGGTTGTCGTCAGCATGAGGCAGGCCGCCGGCAGGTGCGGTCGCAGTGCTTCGTGCGGAGACCGCCTTTTTTCCGCCTGGGGTGCCCCGACGCGCGCCGTCACTGACTGACGCGAGAGAGAGGTGTCCCCATGACAGCCGCAACGAAGACGAAAGAAAGCCGCAGCAAGACAGGTAGTGCGGCGGCAGAGACGCTCAAGGCGCAGCCTGTGAAGGCCGCGCCCGCTCCCCGCGGCAGTACGGCGAACGCCGAAGCGGGCGCAACGAAGGGAGGCCCGCGAAGCAGCAAGACTGCAGCCAGCCAGAGTGAAACAGCCGTGGCGCGCAAGCGCGCGGACAGCGCACCCGAGCGGACCCAGACGCCGCCGGCCGCATCAACAAGAGAATCAGCAGCAACCATGAGCAGCAACAAACTTCTGACTGAAGCTGAAATCCTGAAGATGAGCGACAAGGATTACATGAACGAAGCGCAGCTCGCCTTCTTCAAGCACCGTCTTGAGCAGCTGCGCGACGAAATCCTGAAGAACGCTGACCAGACCACGGAACACCTGCGCGAAACGGTCATCGTGCCGGATCCGGCCGACCGTGCCACCATCGAGGAAGAGCATGCGCTGGAACTGCGCACGCGCGACCGCGAGCGCAAGCTGCTGAAGAAGGTGGAGCAGTCGCTGCAGCGCATCGAGTCCGGCGACTACGGCTGGTGCGAGGAAACCGGCGAGCCGATCGGCGTGCCGCGCCTCCTGGCCCGTCCCACGGCCACGCTGTCGCTCGAAGCGCAGCAACGCCGCGAACTGCGCCAGAAGCTGTTCGGCGACTGAAGCGCCGCGCACCGGCACGGCCGGTGCGGCAGGCGTAACGTGACGGCCCGGTTACCCGGGCCGTTTGCTTTGGCGGGGCCGCGTCTGCCTTGTCGTGCCGTCGCCACGGCCTACCATTGAGAATCGTCCGGCTGTTGCCGCCCCGGCCTTTCTGGTAAATTCGCAACCTTGTTGCAACAACGCAGCCAGCATCTGGGCTGCGTAGCCCGTCGTCACTTCCACCACTCCTGCCATGGCTGATCGCCTGCCCGTCACCGTGCTGTCCGGCTTCCCCGGCGCCGGCAAGACCACGCTGCTGAACCACCTGCTCGCGCACAGCGCGGGCCGGCGCATGGCCGTGCTGGTCTGCGGGCCGCAGGACGGGCAGGCGCTGGCGCCGCTGCCGCCCGGCTGCGAGGCCGCGGTGCTGCCCGCGGGCGACGCCCTGCTCGGCGAAGTCGCCCGGCTTGCCGCCGAGGGCCGCTTTGACGCACTGCTGATGGAAGCCGACGGCCTGGACGAGCCGCTCGCGATTGCCGAAGGCTTCCTGTTCGAGGCCGAGCATGGCGCCGGGCCCGACGCGGCGGTGCAACCCGACACGCTGGTGACGGTGATCGATGCCACCACCTTCCTGCGCGACCTCAACGAGGCCGAGTTCCTGGCCGACCGCGGGCTGGCGCAGGCCACGGACGATGACCGGACCGTGGCCGAAGTGCTGGTGGCGCAGGTCGAATGCTGCGACGTGATCGTGCTGAACAAGGCCGACCTCGCCAGCGCGGCTGAACTGGCGCGGCTGCACGCAGTGCTGCAGGCGCTGAACCCGCGTGCCGACATCGTCGAAGCCAGCTTCGGCAAGGTGCCGCCGGAGCGCGTGCAAGGCACCGGCCGCTTCGACTTTGAAGCCGCAGCGGACGCCCCGGGCTGGCTTGCCGCGCTGCGCGGCGAGGCGCCGGCTGCCAACGCCAGCGGCGTCTCCACGCTGGTCTACCGCCGCCGCCGCCCGTTCCACCCGCAACGCTTCGCTGACCTGATCCATACCGAATGGCTGCGCGAGCACGGCAGCGTGCTGCGCTCCAGGGGCCTGTTCTGGCTGGCCAGCCGCATGGATACCGCGGGCGACTGGAACCAGTCCGGCGGCGTCTGCCGCCATGGCGGCGCCGGCGCCTGGTGGGCCGCGCTGGATCCGGCCGAATGGCCGGCCGACAGCGCCGAACGCGCAGAAGTCGAAGCCGACATGCAGGTCGACGGTGCTCCGGCAGCCTTCGGCGACCGCCGCCAGGAACTGGTGCTGACCGGCCTGGACCTGGACCATGCGGCGCTGCAGGCCCGGCTCGACGCCTGCCTGCTGACCGATGCCGAGATGGCCGCGGGCGCACAAGCCTGGGCGGCCTACGAGGATCCGTTCCCCGGCTGGGTCGACGACTTCGACGACGACCACGAGCATGACCATGGCCACGACCATGGCGATAGCCATGGCAACGACTGCGGCTGCGGCGATCCCGACCACCACCACGGCAACCACGCCGGCCATCCGCATGCGCACTGACTGGTTCGCCCGCCTGCGCACGCACGGCCCGGGCCTCTGGTCCGCGCTGTGGCTGGCGCTATGCCTGCTGCTGGCGCAGTACGCCGGGCTGACCCACCGCATCGTGCACGGCGGGCTGCTCGCGCCGTCGGCCACCGTGACAACGGCCGACGCCGCCTCGGCCAACGACCCCGAGCCGCACCCGCTGGAGCAGAAATTCAGCGGCCACTCGTGCGTGCTGTTCGATGGCGCCACGGTTGCCGACACCCTGTGCGGCAAGCTGCCGCTGCCGCAGCTTGCCTTTGGCAAACCGGTCAAGCCGGCCAACCTGGCCTGGCGCTGGCCCGACCTGCCCGCCACCCACCCCTTCCAACCGCGCGCGCCGCCGGCGCCGGCCATCGCCCTCGCCTGATCCGGGACGCGGCCCTCGCCGCGCACCCGCCTGACCAATTCCGAGCTGAACGCCTGCCCATTGCGGCTGCGCGGCCACGCCCATCGCGGGTGGCCGGCGCCGTGCCGGGCAGTTGCCGTGCCAGCCGGGCCGATTGCCATTGCCTCACTCCGCGCGCCATGTCGAAGAATCGTTACACCGCACCAACCAGCGCACCGCGCCTGACCCCGCTGGCGGCCCTTGCCGCTTCCCTCACCGCCACCATGGCCACCGCTTTCGTCGCGCCCGCCGCGCTGGCACAGGCCGCCACGGCACCTGCCGCCGACAGCGCACCCGCCACAACCACTGCCACCGCGCCGGCCGGCGCCACGCTGCGCGAAGTCGTCGTCACCGCCAACCCGCTCGGCAGCGACCTCAATGACATGGTCGCGCCGGTATCGACGCTCGGCGGCGACGCCCTGGCCGTGCGCCAGGGCAGCACGCTGGGCGATACGCTCGACAAGCTGCCCGGGGTCTCGTCCAGCTACTTCGGCCCCAATGCCAGCCGGCCGGTGATCCGCGGCCTGGACGGCGACCGCATCAAGGTGCTGCAGAACGGCGGCACCACGGTCGACGCGTCTACGCTGTCCTACGACCACGCAGTGCCGGTGGACCCGCTCGTGGCCGAGCGCATCGAGGTCGTGCGCGGCCCGGCGGCGCTGATGTACGGCGGCAACGCCATCGGCGGCGTGGTCAACGTGATCGACAACCGGATTCCGAAGGAGCCGATCGAAGGCATCGGCGGCGCGGTCGATGCCAGCGCCACCGCGGGCGGCGACCAGGCGCGCAACGCCAGCGCGCTGATCGAGGCCGGCAACGGCAAGTTCGCCGTCCACGCCGACGCCTTCGCGCGCAAGACCAGCGACCTGCACATCCCCGGCTACGCCCGCAGCGACCGCCTGCGCACCACCGATCCGCTGCCCGCAGGCGAGACCGAAGCCTATGGCCGCCTGCCCAACACCAGCGCACAGCAGGAAGGCGGCGCGATGGGCGGCTCCTACACCTGGGCCGACGGCTTCGTCGGCGCCAACTACAGCGCCTACCGCAATGAGTACGGCACGCCCGCCGAGGACGACGTGCGGCTGAAGATGCGGCAGGACCGCTTTGCGCTCGAAGGCGAGGCGCGCAACCTGGCCGGCAACACCGCCGGCTGGCTCGAATCGGTCAAGGGCAAGTTCAGCTATACCGACTATGAGCACAAGGAAATCGAGGGCGGCGAGACCGGCACCATCTTCAAGAACCGGGGCTGGGATGCGCGCCTGGAGGCCAGGCACGCGAAGATCGGCAACATGACGGGCGTGATCGGCACGCAGTTCGGCCATACCGACTTCTCGGCGCTGGGCGAAGAGGCATTCGTGCCGAGCACCAATACGGATAACGCGGCGCTGTTCGTGTTCGAGGAACTGCCGCTGACCGCTTCCGGCGACCTCAAGCTGAACCTGGGCGGGCGCCTGGACCACAGCAGCATCAAGGCCAGCGCCAACGGCAACGACCGCTTTACCGATGCCAACCGCAGCTTCAACGCCACCAGCGCCTCGGCCGGGCTGCTCTACAAGGTCAACCCGCTGTGGTCGCTGACCAGCAACCTGTCGTACACCGAGCGCGCGCCGACCTTCTACGAGCTGTATGCCAACGGCCCCCACGTGGCCACCGGCGCCTGGGAGCTGGGCGACCCCAATGCCAACAAGGAACGGGCCACGTCGATCGACCTGGGCGTGCGCTTCAAGTCCGGGGCGCACAGCGCCGGCGTGTCAGGCTACTACAGCCGCTTTGCCAACTACCTGGCGCTGAACGCCACCGGCCGCACGCGTGACGAGGCGGGCGACGTGATCGCCGCCGGCAGCCCGGGTGCGCTGCCGGAGTTCCAGTACCTGGGTGTGCCGGCCACACTGTACGGCTTCGAGGCCGAAGGCAAGACGCGGCTGCTGCAGAAGATGCTGACCACCAGCGACACGCTGGACTTCGAGGCGCGCGCCGACTATGTGCGCGGCGAGAACCGCGATACCGGCGAACCGCTGCCGCGCCTGGCACCGCTGCGCCTGGGTGGCGCGCTGGTGTATGGCGCGGGCCCGTGGGGCGCGCGCGTGGATGTGACCTACGCCGCAAAGCAGACCCGCGTGCCAACCAACGACACGCCGACCGATGCCTATACGCTGCTGAGCCTGGCGCTGACCTATAAGTTCAAGGTGTCGGGCACGCAGACGCTGGTGTACCTGCGCGGCGACAACCTGACCAACCAGGATGCGCGCAACTCGGCGTCGATCCTGCGTGATATCGCGCCGCTGGCCGGGCGCAGTGTCAAGGTGGGGTTCAGGACGTCGTTCTGAGGACGCGGGCAGGCGTGGTGAATCAATCCCAGTTCACCACCCACTCCCCCTCCACCGCCAGCGCCTTCACCCCCGCCAGCGCGCGCACCGTCTGCGCGCAGATCTCGGCTATCGCCAGCCCCGGCATGAAGCGCTGGCGGATGCGCACCATCAGCGGCGCGGCTTCCATCCATGCCACCAGCGCGTCCTGGGTCATGCGCTGCTGCTCCAGCAGCTTGAACTTCACCAGCACCTTGACCGCATGGCTGGCATTGCGCGCCGGATCGGCGCCCAGGTAGGCCAGGCGCCCCTGGGCGCGTTCGACCGCCGCCGCCACATCGGTGAACATCCGGCCATGGCCCGGGATCACCAGCCGCGCGTCGAGCTGGGCGATGCGTTCCAGCACCGCCGCCTGCTCGGCAAAGCCGCTCTCGCCATCCAGCTCGGGGAAGATCACGCCGAAGCCGTTCTCCCACAGCGCATCGCCGGAAACCAGGATGCGCTCGGCCGGCGCGAACAGCATCACCGCGTGCGGGTCATGGCCGGGGGCGGCCACGACTTGCCAGTCGATGCCGCCCAGGCGCAACCTGTCGCCGTCGCTCAGCACGCTGTCGAAGGTGAAGCGGTCGCACTGCTGGCCGGTGGCGTTGTAGCTGAGCGCTTCCGTATCCCACGCGGCAACGGCTGCGGCCTCGGCCGCGGGGATCGCGGTGCGCGGCTGCCAGCGCGCCTGCAGCGCGGCATTGCCGCCGCAGTGGTCGGAGTGGAGATGGGTATTGATCACGCGTGCAAGCCGCCGGCCCTGCAAGGCAGCCGCCACCAGCGCCACCGTCTGCGGCGCGTGGGTGACGTAGCCGGTATCGACCAGCACCGTATCGTCGCCCTCCACGAACAGGATATTGTTGGCCGACAGCCAGCCGCGCTCGAACACGCGCATGGTGGCCGGCAACTGCGGGACCGGGCTTTCGTTCAAGGGGATGTCTCCTCGCCTGCCAGCCATGCGGCGCGCTGCGGCAGCTGCGCCCAGATGCGGCGCTTGTCTTCGTCGCCGGCGGACGACCAGCCGGCAATCTCTTCGATGGTGCGCAGGCAGCCCTCGCAGTAGCCGCTGGCAGGGTCCATGCGGCAGACGTTGCGGCATGGCGACGGCACCGGCGAGGCTTGCCGCGCGGCGTCGGCCTGCGCGGCCAGTTCCGCGGCCAGCAAGGCAGGCGTGATGGGTGTGGGGGGCGTAGAGGCCATGGCGTTGCGCTCGCTCGGCACTCAGCCCGCCGCGCGCGCGGCCTTGGCCGCCACTTTCTCGTTGAAGCGGCCGGCGTCGATCAGGTGGCGCTCATGCACGCCCTCGGAGATCTTGTCCTCGCCGTCCCAGGCGCTCAGCTGGAAGCGCAGGCGGCGCCCGTCCACCGCCACCAGTTCGCCCTTGACCGTCACCGTCATGCCCGGCGGCGTCGGCGCCAGGTGCGAGAAGCTGACCAGCGTGCCGAGCGACTGCTCGCGCGGCCAGTCCAGGTGCTCGCGCAGCATCTGCAGGCAGGCACATTCCATGATGCCGACCATATAGCCGGTGGCCAGCACGTCGGGCATCTCGGGGCAGCCCGGGATATCGTCGTACAGGCGCGGCACGGTGGCCTTGGGCGGCACCGTGTATTGCCAGCTGAAGGTCAGGCCGGGGCGCAGGTCGGGACTCATGCCACCGAGCCTGCCGCGACGTCGGCCACTTCAGCGCCCGTCATCTGCTGCAACTGCTGCGGCGTCAGGTTGAAGACCGCATGGGGATGCCCCGCCGCGGCCCACAAGCTGTCGTAGCGGAACAGGTCCTGGTCCAGCAGCATCACCGGCGCCACCGCATGGCCGATCGGGCAGACGCCGCCGATGGCATAGCCGGTCTTCTCGCGCACGAAGCGCGCGTCGGCCTTTCCGAGCGCGCCCACGCGCGCGGCCACCTTGGCCTCGTCGACGCGGTTGCTGCCGCTGGCGATCACCAGCACCGGCGCATCGTCGGCCACGCGCCGGAAGATGATGGACTTGGCGATCTCCGCCACGCTGCAGCCCAGGCCCGCCGCGGCCTCGGCCGAGGTCTTGCCGGTGGCCGGCAGCATCACCACGGGCCGGTCATGGCCAAGCCCGGCCAGCAGGTCCGCGACGCGCTGCGCGGACTCGGGCAGCGCTTCGTCATTCACCGTCATGCGTTCTTCTCCTTGTTCTGTCGCCCGCGCCTGATCCGCACTTACGCGCAGGCGGGCGCAGCATCGCTGGCGGCGGCCCACCTGGTCAGCAAGGCACGGCCCACGCGCGAGCTGTTGGCGCGGCCGATTGCCTGCGAGATATAGTCGCCGGTGCGCACCACCGCTTCCAGGTCGATGCCGGTGTGGATGCCCATGCCGTGCAGCATGTACAGCACGTCCTCGGTCGCCACGTTGCCGGTCGCGCCCTTGGCGTACGGGCAGCCGCCCAGCCCCGCCACCGACGCATGGAAGATCGAGATGCCCACTTCCAGGCTGGCCAGGATATTGGACAGCGCCTGCCCGTAGGTATCGTGGAAGTGGCCCGACAGGCGGTCCAGCGCAAACTCCGCGGCCGCGGCGCGCATCACCTCCTGCACGCGCACGGGGGTGCCCACGCCGATGGTGTCGGCGATATCGATCTCGTCGCAGCCCAGCTCGCGCATGCGCCGCACCACGTCGACCACCGCGTGCACCGGCACCTCGCCCTGGTACGGGCAGCCCAGCGCGCACGAGATGCTGCCGCGCAGGCGCACGCCCTTCTCCTTCGCTGCGGCGGCCACCGGCGCAAAGCGCGCGATCGACTCGGCAATCGAGCAATTGATGTTCTTCTGCGAGAACGCCTCGCTGGCGGCGCCGAAGATCACCACCTCGTCGGCACCGGCCTCGATCGCGCCTTCAAACCCCTTCATATTCGGCGTCAGCGCCGAATACAGCGTGCCGGGCCGGCGCTGGATGCGCGCCATCACGTCGGCACCGTCGGCCATCTGCGGCACCCACTTGGGCGACACGAACGACGCCGCCTCGATATTGACGAAGCCGGCATCGGTCAGCTGGTTGATCAGCGCGACCTTGACCTCGGTCGGCACCATCGCCTTCTCGTTCTGCAGGCCGTCGCGCGGGCCGACTTCAACGATCTTCACGTAGTTCGGCATGGTCATGGCTGTCTCCTGTCTCTAGTTCGTCTTGGTCGGGGCGCTCAGTAGCCCCGCTGCACGTCGACCACGCCCGCGATCGGCTGGCCCGCGCGCAGCGCGCGGATCTTGCCGGCGATCTGCGCGATGCTGTCCTCGCGCAGCGTGAGCGCAGAGATATGCGGCGTGAGGGTGATGCGCGGCTCCTGCCAGAACGGGTGTTCCGCCGGCAACGGCTCGGTGCGGAACACGTCGAGCGTGGCACCGGCAACCTGCCCCGACTGCACCGCGGCAAGCAGGTCTTCCTCGGCCAGGTGCTGCCCGCGCGCGACGTTGATCACATATGCGCCCTGCGCCAGGCGCGCGAACAGCCCGGCGTTGAGGATGTTCTCGGTCTGGGGCGTCAGCGGCAGCACATTGACCAGCACGCGCAGGCCATCGAGGAACGGCGCCTGCCCGGCATCGCCATAGGAGCCGCTCACGCCTTCGATGGCGCGCGCGGTGCGGCTCCAGCCACGCACCGGGAAGCCGAAGCCCGCCAGCGTGCGCGCGATATGCGTGCCGAGCGTGCCCACCCCCATCACGCCGATGGTGAAATCCTCGCGGCGATGCGGCTTCAGGAACTTCCAGTTGCCGGCGCGCTGCTGAGCCTCGTAGGCGTCCATCTTGCGGAAATAGCGCAGCACGGCGTGGGTGACGTACTCGGCCATCTGCGCGGCCATGCCGGCATCGTCGAGCCGAACGATCGGCACGCCGGCGGGCAAGGCGTCAGGGGCTTCATCGCGCAGGCGCAGGATGCCGTCGACGCCGGCGCCCAGGTTGAACACCGCCTTCAGGTCGGTACGGCCACGCAGCATCTCCACCGGCGGGCGCCAGACCACGGCGTAGTCGGCCGGTTCGCCACGGCTGTCCTCCCACGTCACACATTGCGCTTCGGGCAGTGCCTCGGCAAAGCCTGCGATCCAGGGGTCGTAGCGGCCGTCGGGGACGTACAACTGCAACTTCATTTTGTCTCCAGGGGATTCTGGTGGGGGTAAAGGCGTATTTTGGCAGAGGAACCCGGCGTGGGGTTGGTTGGGGCAACGGTGACCGCGCCCCTGCCACCCCTAGCGCGCATCAAGTCCCCGACTTCCCCTCGAACGCCAGAAGCTGCGCCCCCTCCACAACCTGCTCCCCCACCCCGTAAAGCACCTCACTCACCACCCCATCCACCGGTGCGCTGATGGTGTGCTCCATCTTCATGGCCTCCATCACCAGCAACGGCGTGCCGCGCGTGACGGTGCTGCCAGCCTCGACCATCACGGCAATGACCTTCCCGGGCATCGGCGCAGTGAGCTTGCCGCCCTCGCTTTCGGTCTCGCCGGCATGGGCCAGCGGATCGAGCCAGGCCAGGCTCACATGCCGCCCGGCATAGAAGACGTGGAAGGTCTCGCCATCGGCATGCACCTGCCCGTGCGCGCGCCGGGTGCCGAGGTTGATGCGGATATCGTCGGCCTGGCAAGTGCAGGCAAAGGGCGCCGCCTGGTCCGCATAGATCAGCGTGCTGCCGCGCTCATTGGTGCTCAGCGTCACCTCCAGCACCTGCTCGCCATAGCCGAAGCGCAGCGCGCGCGACACGCCGCCGTTCAGCCGCCACGTGCCGCCATGGGTCCACGGCGAATGCTGGTCGGCGGCGTCGATGCGGCGCTCGCGGGCCTCGCGGTCGAACAGCGCCGCCACCGCCAGCGCGATGACTTCCAGGCCGACCGGCGCCGGCGGCGGGAACAACACCTTCTCGTTGCGCTCGATCAGGCCGGTGTCGAGATCGGCGGTGCGGAACGCCTGGGACGACACCAGCCGCTGCAGGAAAGCCACGTTGGTCGACAGCCCAACCACGTGGTAGGCCGCCAGCGCCTGGCGCATGCGCGCCAGCGCCTCGTCGCGGTCCTTGCCCCAGACGATCAGCTTGGCGATCATCGGGTCGTAGAACGGGCTGATGGTGTCGCCTTCGCGCACGCCGGCATCGATGCGGATACCCGCCGGGCCGTGTGCATCCTCTCCGCGCATGAACTGCACCGCCGGCGGCGTGCGCAGGAAACGCAGCGTGCCGGTGGACGGCAGGAACTGCTTGTCGGGATTCTCCGCGTAGATACGCGCTTCCAGCGCATGGCCGTCGATACGCAGCTGGTCCTGCGTGAGCGGCAGCGCTTCACCGGCGGCGACGCGCAGCTGCCACTCGACCAGGTCCTGCCCGGTGATCATTTCGGTGACGGGGTGCTCCACCTGCAGGCGCGTGTTCATCTCCATGAAGTAGAACGAGCCGTCCTGGTTGGCGATGAACTCGACCGTGCCGGCGCCGACATAGCCGACCGCCTTGGCCGCGGCCACCGCCGCTTCGCCCATGGCACGGCGGCGCTCCTCGGTCATGCCCGGCGCGGGGGCTTCTTCCAGCACCTTCTGGTGGCGGCGCTGCACCGAGCAGTCGCGCTCGAACAGGTAGACGCAGTTGCCGTGGGTATCGGCAAACACCTGGATCTCGATATGGCGGGGGCGCGTCAGGTACTTCTCCACCAGCACCTTGTCATCGCCAAAGCTGGCGCTGGCCTCGCGCTTGACCGAGGCCAGCGCGGCCTCGAAGCCATCGCCCGACTCGACCACGCGCATGCCCTTGCCGCCGCCGCCAGCGCTGGCCTTGAGCAGCACCGGGTAGCCGATGCGGTCGGCCTCGCGGCGCAGCAGCGCCGGACCCTGGTCCTCCCCGTGGTAGCCGGGCACCAACGGCACCGCGGCCTTCTCCATCAATTGCTTGGCCGCGCTCTTGCTGCCCATCGCGTGGATGGCAGACGCCGGCGGGCCGATGAAGACCAGCCCCGCCGCGGCGCAGGCCTCGGCAAAGGCCTCGTTCTCGGACAGGAAGCCGTAGCCCGGGTGGATGGCCTGGGCGCCGGTCTCCTTCGCCATCTCGATGATGTGGTCGGCGCGCAGGTAGCTGTCGCGCGCGGCCGCGCCGCCGATATGCACGGCCTCGTCGCAGAAGGCGACGTGGCGTGCGTCGGCGTCGGCGTCCGAGTACACAGCAACGGTGCGGATGCCGAGCCGGCGGCAGGTGGCGGCCACGCGGCAGGCGATTTCACCGCGGTTGGCGATCAGGATCTTGTTGAACATGGCTCCTCCTAGTTTTTCGACAGGACGGCGAGCCAGCTGACTACCGGTGGGCTTCCTTACCTCATCATCCCGCGTAGCCCTCTGCGCGGATGTCGAGGCGAGCCAGCAGGGCGCGATCGCGGTCGGCCTGCGGGTTGCCGGTGGTCAGCAGCTTTTCGCCGTAAAAAATGGAATTGGCGCCGGCCATGAAGCACAGCGCCTGCAACGCTTCGTCCATGGCCTCGCGGCCGGCGGACAGGCGCACCATGGCGCGCGGCATGGTGATGCGCGCCACGGCAATGGTGCGGACGAACTCGAACGGGTCCAGCGCCTCGGTGCCCGCCAGCGGCGTGCCCTCGACCTGGACCAGGTTGTTGATGGGCACCGACTCCGGATACGGGTCCATATTGGCCAGCTGCGCGATCAGTCCGGCGCGCGCTTCGCGCGCCTCGCCCATGCCCACGATGCCGCCGCAGCAGACATTGATGCCGGCGTCGCGCACATGGCCGATGGTGTCGAGCCGGTCCTGGTAGGTGCGCGTGGTGATGATCTTGCCGTAGAACTCCGGCGAGGTATCCAGGTTGTGGTTGTAGTAGTCCAGCCCCGCGTCCTTGAGCTGCTGCGCCTGCTCGGCCTTGAGCATGCCCAGCGTGACGCAGGTCTCCAGGCCCATCGCCTTCACTTCGCGCACCATGTCCATCACCGGCTCCAGGTGGCGGTCCTTCGGGCTGCGCCAGGCGGCGCCCATGCAGAAGCGGGTGGCACCATTGGCCTTGGCCGCGCGCGCGGCGTCCAGCACCTCGTCCAGCGCCATCAGCTTTTCGGCCTTCACGCCGGCATCGTGGTGCGCGCTCTGCGGGCAGTAGCCGCAATCCTCTTCGCAACCGCCGGTCTTGATCGACAGCAGCGTGGACAGCTGCACGGTATTGGCGTCGAAGTGCTCGCGGTGCACTTGCTGGGCGCGGAACAACAGGTCGTTGAACGGCAGCGCGAACAGCGCGGCAACGTCATCGACGCGCCACGCGGCGTCATCGGGCAGTGCGTGCGAGCGCGCGCTCTGGCGCAGGGAATCGACGGAAACGGTAGTAACGGTGGTAGCGGTGTGAGCTTGAGTCATGATCGATGCGAATTCTGGTTCAGGCAGCAAGGCCGGCGGCCTCGGCTTGGTATTGGGTGGCGGCGGCGAAGAGCGGCGCAAGGTCGAGCCGGCCAGCGGCAGCGGCGGGCGCCAGTTGCCAGGGCAATTCACCCAGGCAAGGCGCGTCCAGCGACGCGTGCAGCGTGGCGATGTTCTCGTCGGCCAGCAGCATGTCCGGGTCGACCCGGTTGGCGATCCAGCCCGCCAGCGGCAGGCCGCGCGCGCGGATAGCTTCGGCGGTCAGCACGGCGTGGTTCAGGCAGCCGAGCCGGATGCCGACCACCATCACCACTGGTACCGCCAGCATCACCGCCAGGTCGGCGGTGTTCCAGCGCACGGCGCCGGCGTCGAGCGGCACATTGAAACCGCCCACGCCCTCCACCACTACCGCATCCGCCTGGCGGCGCAGCGCGTCGAAGGCGGTGCGGACCGGCGCGCGCGTGATGCGCACGCCCTCGTGCGCGGCGGCCAGGTGCGGCGAGCACGGCGTGCGCAGCAGGAACGGGCAGGTCTGGCCCAGCGGCACCGCCACCGAGCTGGCGGCGCGCAGCTGCGCCACGTCGTCGTTGTGCCAATGGCCGTCGCGCCACTCACTGCCGCTGGCCACGGGCTTCATGCCCGCGGTGCGGTAGCCGGCGGCATGGAGCGCATGTAGCAGCGTGGCGCTGGCGTGAGTCTTGCCGATGCCGGTATCGGTGCCGGTGACAAAGCAGGCGAAAGGCGCGCGCGTGCTCATGCGGCCTCCCACTGCGCCACGGCGGCGCTCAGGACATCCAGCAGGCGCCGCACATCGTCTTCGGTGTGCGATGCCGACAGCGTGATGCGCAGCCGCGCGGTGCCCTCAGGCACGGTCGGCGGCCGGATCGCGCCAACGCGGATGCCATCCGCCTCCAGCGTGGCCGACAGCGCCAGCGCGGCGCCGTTGTCGCCGACGATCAGCGGCTGGATCGCGGTCTCGCTGTCGCCCAGCGTCCAGCCCGCGATGGCAGCCAACTGGGCCAGCCCCTCGCGCAGCATGCCGATGCAGCGCGTCAGTTGCTCCCGGCGTTGCCTGCCCTCTTCTCCTTCGAGGATCGCCAGGCTGGCCAGCAGCGCATGCGCGACAGCCGGCGGCGCGGCCGTGGTGTAGATATAGGGCCGCGCGGTGTTGACCAGGTGTTCGATGATGGCCTCGTGTGCGGCGACAAAGGCACCCGCCACGCCGGCGGCCTTGCCGAGCGTGCCGACATAGATCAGCCGCTCGGACGACAGTCCCAGCGCTTCCAGCACGCCGTGGCCCTGCTCGCCCAGCACGCCGAAGCCGTGGGCATCGTCGACGATGATCCAGGCGTCATGGCGCTCGGCCAGTTCCAGCAGCTTGCGCAGCGGCGCGACATTGCCGTCCATGCTGAACACGCTGTCGGTCACGATCAGCTTGCGCTCGCTGGTGCTGGCCGCCAGCAGCGCTTCCAGCACGGCGGCGTCGCAATGCGGGTAGCGCTGCACGTCGGCGCGCGCGAGCCGCGCCCCATCGATCAGCGAGGCATGGTTGAGCGACTCACAGAACAGCGTGGCGCCCGCCGTGCCCAGCGCGGTCAGCACCGCCATGTTGGCCATGTAGCCGGTGCAGAAATACAGCGTGCGCGCATGCGGGATATGCGGGGCGAGCCAGCGCGCCAGTTCCGCTTCCAGCTGGGTGTGCGCCAGCGAATGCCCGCTGACGAGGTGCGAGGCGCCGCTGCCGGCGCCATAGCGCTGCGCGCCTTCCACCAGCGCGGCGATCACGTCCGGGTGGTTGGCCAGCCCCATGTAGTCGTTGCTGCAGAAGGTCAGCAGCGATTCCGGCTCGGACCCGTCCTCGCCCACGGCCTGGTGCGGCGCGCAGGCAGTGTGGGCAACGCGGCGGCGGCGCGTCAGGGCCAGCGCGTGGCGCTGTTCGGCGGCCTGCCTCAGTTGTTCAAGCAGCATGGCGCACCTCCCCGCTCGTGCTCATATCGGTGGTCACGTCGTCGAGCGTGGCCAGCAGTTGCTCGCCCAGCCAGCGTGCCTGTGCGGCATCGAAGACGTAGGGCGGCATCACGTACAGCGTATTGCCGATCGGGCGCACCAGCAGCTCGCGCTCGCGCGCGGCGTGATGGAAGCGCGCGGCAAAGTCGGCGCCGGCGACGTCATCGCGCACATCGGCGGCCCAGATCAGCCCGCGCTGGCGCACGTGCCGCAGGCGCGCGTCGGCGGCCAGCGCGGCCATGCCGTCGGCGAGCCAGTGCGCGCGCTCGCGGTTGCGCGCGAGCACGTCGTCCTGCGCGAACAGGTCCAGCGTGGCCAGCGCGGCGCGGCAGGCCAGCGGGTTGCCGGTGTAGGAGTGCGAATGCAGGAAGCTGCGGGCCAGCTCGTCGGCGACGAAGGCGCGCTGGATCTCGGGGCGCGACAGCACCAGCGACAGCGGCAGATAGCCGCCGCTGATACCCTTGGACAGGCACAGGAAGTCGGGCCACAGGTGCGCGGGCAGCGGCGCCTCGCCGGCGCGCGACTGTTCCCACGCGAAGAAGGTGCCGGTGCGCCCGCAGCCCACCGCGATCTCGTCGGCGATCAGGTGGATCCGGTAGCGGTCGCACAGTGCGCGCGCGCCATCCAGATACGACGGGTCGTACATCGCCATGCCGGCGGCGCCCTGCACCAGCGGCTCGACGATCAGCGCGGCGATCTGGCCGGCGCGCTCGCGCAGCAGGGTTTCCAGCTCCGCCAGGGCGCGGGCAGCCACGTCCGCAGCGCTCTCGCCGGGTGCGGCCTGGCGTGCGTCGGGCGACATCACCACGTGTGCGCGGCGGATCAGCGGATCATAGGCATCGCGGAAGACTTCCATGTCCGTCACCGCGAGCGCGCCCACGGTCTCGCCGTGGTAGCCGTGGCGCAGGCAGACGAACTCGCGCTTGGCCGGCAGGCCGGTATTGCGCCAGTAGTGGAAGCTCATCTTCAGCGCGATCTCGACCGCCGAGGCGCCGTCCGAAGCGTAGAAGACATTGCCGAGCGCGCCGCCGGTCAGCGCTGACAGGCGCTCGGCCAGTTCCACCGCCGGGGCGTGGGTGCAGCCGGCGAGCATCACGTGCTCCAGCGTTTCCAGCTGGCTGGCCAGCGCGGCGTTGATGCGCGGGTTGGCGTGGCCGAACAGGTTGACCCACCACGAACTGGTGGCGTCGAAATAACGGCGGCCGTCGGCATCATGCAGCCACGGGCCAACGCCGCGCACGATCGCCAGCGGCACGGCGTCGTCGTCGGGACGCAGCCGCGTGCACGGATGCCAGACGGCGTTGCGGCTGCGCTGGCCGAGTGCCTGCGCGTCGCTGCCTGGGGAAAGGGACAGGTGATCCAAGGTAGCCCTCCTTTGTTGACCGTCCGCGCGCGCGCCGCTGCCGGCAAGGCCGGGCAGTGCAACGGTGGCGGACAGGTTGGGGAGGGTCATGTTAGGAATGTCTTCTCGCGCTTGGCAATGAAGGTGATATTTTCGCGTTGGCAGTACTTTGACCGGATTTACCGAACGTTATCGGGGTGAAGCGCTGTTCTTGTCGCTAGCGTGCCGCGATCTCCACGCAACCTGCCGGTAGTCTTTTTTTCACTGCGGCAGGCCGCACGTGTGACTCAAGCGGGGCGCCACGACGGCGAGCGCTTTTCCAGGAACGACTTCACCCCTTCACGCCCCTCTTCCGACGCCCGGATCTTCGCAATCCGGTCCGCGGTATCGGCCAGCAAATCGTTGTCGATCGCACGCCCGGCGATGTCCTGCACCAGCCGCTTGCTTTCGCGCACGGCGTTCGGGCTGTTGGCCACCAGCGCGGTCGCCAGTTCGGTGACCTTGGCATCCAGGGCCTCGGCCGGCACCACCGTGTGCACAAAGCCCAGCCGCAGCGCCTCGGCGGCATCGAAACGCTCGGCGGTGATGAAGTAGCGGCGTGCGGCCTGCTCGCCCAGCGCGCGGATCACATACGGGCTGATGGTGGCGGGCAGCAGGCCCAGGCGCGCCTCGGACAGGCAGAAGTGCGCGTGCTCGGCTGCCACCGCGATATCGCACGCGGCCACCAGGCCCATGCCGCCGGCGTAGGTGTCGCCCTGGATGCGCGCGATCACCGGGCGCGGGCACGACCAGATGGTGTGCAGCATCTGCGCCAGGGTCAGCGCATCGGCACGGTTCTGGTCGTCGGAATAGCCCGCCATCTTCTTCATCCAGTTCAAGTCGGCGCCGGCGCAGAAGGCCGGGCCATTGCCGGCCAGCACGATTGCGCGCACCTCGTCCATGTCGCCCAGCGCGCGGAAGGCGCCGGTCAGCTCGGCGATCACGGTCTCGTTGAAGGCGTTGCGCACATCGGGCCGGTTCAGCGTGACGGTGGCGACGTGGCTGGCGATATTGACGGTCAGTGCGGTGAATTCCATGGTTCGCTCCGTTGGCGGAAAAGTTGTCTGGTGCGGTTCAGGTGCCGGCGTCGAACGGCAGGCCCAGCGAGCGGAAGAAGTTGCCGACTTCAGGCAACCACACCGGGATGCCTTCACGCGCGCTGAAGACGCGATGCGAGTCGTTGCCGAACTCGCCCACGTCCAACAGCCGTGATTGAGCCGCGGGGCCGGTGGCGCGCGCCTTGAAGGCGTTGAACATGCGGCCGGGCAAGGGCACCGGCCAGTAGCTGTCGTTGTCGCCGTACACCCACAGCGACGGGTAGCGCGCCAGGCCGCCGTAGCTGGCAAAGGCATCGACCAGGCGCTCTTCCCAGTCCGGGCAGTTCAGGTTGCGCAGTCCGCCCGCAAAATTGATCACACCCAGCACCCCGGGATAGCCGATGGTGCTAAACGCCATCGTGGTCAGGCCCCCGTGCGACTGGCCGATCACGACAATGCGCTCCATGTCCACATAGGGCTGCGTGGCCATGAAGTCGAGCGTGGCGACGACATCGTCGGCCTGCATCATGCCGTTGGCCTCGATATCGCAACTGCCGCCCACATAGGCGCCGCCCGAGCGCGCAAAACCCTGCCGCATCGGCAGCACCACGGCGTAGCCGCGGCGCAGGAATTCCACGCTCTGCGCCGGAAAGCGCGCGCGCCCCTGCATGGCGGGCCGGCCCGGCGCCTTGCCGTGGTTGATCACCACCAGCGGAAACGGCCCGTCGCCAGCCGGCTTGAATACCGTGGCTTCCAGGTCGATGCGCGACGGGATCGCCGCTTTGGGCAGCATCACCACCTGCTCCTGGAAGCGCATGCGCGCAGCTTTGCCGTTTCCGTTCGCAGTCTGCGCATGCCCGCACAGCGGCGCCAGCATGGCGAACGCCGTAACCAGGGCTAGGCTGCAAAGCAGGCGGGCGACGCTGCGCATGGGGTGGAAGGCGGTAATGGGACAGTAGTGGCTTGGCCGCAATTACATGCGGAACACGCCGAACTTCATCTCGTCGATCGGTGCATTCAGGCTGGCGGAAAGACCCAGGCCCAGCACGGTGCGGGTCTGCGCCGGGTCGATCACGCCGTCGTCCCACAGCCGCGCGCTGGCGTAGTACGGATGGCCCTGGTGCTCGTACTGGTCGCGGATCGGCTGCTTGAACGCCTCTTCCTCCTGCGCGCTCCACTTGCCACCCTTGCCCTCGATGCCGTCGCGGCGCACCGTGGCTAGCACGCTGGCGGCTTGTTCGCCGCCCATCACCGAGATGCGCGCGTTCGGCCACATCCACAGGAAGCGCGGCGAATAGGCGCGCCCGCACATGCCGTAGTTGCCGGCGCCGAACGAGCCGCCGATGATCACCGTGAACTTGGGCACTTGCGCGGTGGCGACCGCGGTCACCATCTTGGCGCCGTTGCGGGCAATGCCTTCGTTCTCGTACTTGCGCCCGACCATGAAGCCGGTGATGTTCTGCAGGAAGACCAGCGGGATCTTGCGCTGGCAGCACAGCTCGATGAAGTGCGCGCCCTTGAGCGCGGACTCGGAGAACAGGATGCCGTTGTTGGCGATGATGCCGACCGGGTAGCCCCAGATGCGCGCGAAGCCGCACACCAGCGTGGTGCCGTAGCGCGCCTTGAACTCGTCGAACTCGGAGCCGTCGACCAGGCGCGCGATCACCTCGCGCACGTCATAGGGCTTGCGCGTATCGGTCGGGATCACGCCATAGAGCTCTTGCACCGGATACAGCGGCTCGACTGGCTCGTGCAGGCGGATCTGGTCCGGCTTGCGGCGGTTCAGGTGCTGCACGATATTGCGCGCCAGGCTCAGCGCGTGATGGTCGTTCTGCGCAAAGTAGTCAGCCACGCCCGACAGGCGCGTATGCACGTCGGCGCCGCCCAGGTTTTCGGCGCTGACTTCCTCGCCCGTGGCGGCCTTCACCAGCGGCGGGCCGCCCAGGAAGATGGTGCCCTGGTTCTTGACGATGATGGACTCGTCGCTCATCGCGGGCACGTAGGCGCCGCCGGCGGTGCACGAGCCCATCACCACCGCGATCTGCGGGATGCCCTGCTTGGACAGGTTGGCCTGGTTGTAGAAGATGCGGCCGAAGTGGTCGCGGTCGGGGAACACGTCGTCCTGGTTGGGCAGGTTGGCGCCGCCGGAATCCACCAGGTAGATGCACGGCAGGTTGTTCTCCTCGGCGATCTCCTGCGCGCGCACATGCTTCTTGACCGTCATCGGGTAGTAGGTACCGCCCTTGACGGTGGCGTCATTGCAGACGATCACGCATTCCTGCCCGGCCACGCGGCCGATGCCGGTGATGATGCCCGCGCCCGGCGCGGCATTGTCGTACATGTCGTATGCGGCCAGCTGCGACAGCTCCAGGAACGGCGTGCCCGGATCCAGCAGCTGCTGCACGCGCTCGCGCGGCAGCAGCTTGCCGCGCGACAGGTGCTTGTTGCGCGCGTCTTCGCCGCCGCCTTCGGCCAGCTTCGCGATCCTGGCCTTGAGGTCGGCCACCAGGGCCTGCATCGACTCGGCGTTGGCCTTGAAGGATTCGGAGCGGGCGTTGAGTTTGGTTTCCAGGGTGGGCATCTGTGTCTCTTCCTGCTTGATATTGGTTTTCGCCGTCCTGCCAGCGGCCGGGCTCAGCCTGCGTGCTTGGGCAGCGGGTGCCCCGGCATCAGGTCGTAGGGATGCTTCCAGCCCGGCAGCGCACGGATGCGCTCGGCCCAGGCGTGGATATGCGGGTACTCCTTGCGCCAGTGCACGCCGATCTCGTCGTCGAAGAAGACGTAGCCCGCCAGCGAGAAGTCCGCGATGCTGGCGCGCTCGCCCAGCAGGAATGCTCGCCCGGCCAGGTGCGCGTTGAGCACGTTCCACGCGCCTTCGCAGCGCGCGCGGAAGAACTCCAGCACGGCCGGGTCCGGCGACCTGGCGAAGTTGCGCATGAAGCGGTAGGTGGCGGTGTAGGAGGTGAACTTGTGGTTGTCGAACAGCAGCCAGCGCAGCACCTCGGCGCGCTCGGCCTCATCGCGCGGGCCGTAGGCATCGAGGCGCGTGGCCAGCGTTTCCAGGATGGCGCCGGACTGCGACAGGCGCTGGCCGCCGAACTCCAGCACCGGCACCTCGCCCATCACGTTGATGGCGCGGTACTCGGGCGTACGGGTCTCGCCATTGAAGAAATCGACGAAGCGCGGCTGCCACAGCTGCTGGCCGCGCTGCACGCCGACGGTTTCCAGCAGCAGCGCCACCTTGTAGGCATTGCCGGACTGGGCAAAGCAATACAGCAGGTACTCAGGCTCGTTCCGCTTCTCGATGCTCATGGTGCCTCCCCGATCATGTCCCCATCCACATAAAGCCAGCGGGGCGCCTCGCCGGGCGCGCGCGCTTCGCAGACAAAGCGGCTGCGCTCATGCAGCCGCTTGGCACGCCCGCCTACCTTGTAGCGCGCCACGAATTCCACTTCGGCATGCGTGTCGTCCTGCTGCGCATGCGCCTTCACCGTGAGCCCGAGCCAGCGTGTGGCGGTATCCGGCAACAGGTCGGCCGGGCAGGTCGATGCATGCCAGGTCTGCCGCAGCCATTCCATGTCGTTCAGCACATAGGCGCTGTAGCGCGAGCGCATCAGCGCCTCGGCATTGGGCGGCAGTGCCTCGCCACGATGGAAGCGGCCGCAGCAGGCGGCATAGTCCGCGCTGCCGCACGGGCACGGCACCGGTCCGGCCTTGGGCAAGCGGCCTGCCGCTTTCGCCGTCATCCCACCAGCTCCGGCAGGTCGCGCATATCGGTGAAGATGGTGCCCGCGCCGGCCTCGCGCAGCAGCGCGGCATCGTTGCGCTCGGCGTAGCCGAACACCGTCATGCCGGCGGCCACGCCCGCGGTCACGCCGGTCGGGCTGTCTTCCACCACGGCGCAGCGCGCCGGCTCCACGCCCATGGTGCGCGCGGCCAGCAGGTACACATCGGGTGCGGGCTTGCTGCGCGCCACTTCGGTGGCAGAGAAGATGTGCTCGCGCTCATCCTGCTGGAACAGCTCGACCAGCCCGGTCCTGGTCAGTTGCAGCTTGACCTTGATGCGGTCCGCACCCGACGCCACGCACACCGGCATGCCGGTGGCGGCGATCTTGCCAATCGCCTCGCGCACATGCGCCACCGCGACGACTTCGGCTTCCAGCACCGCGTTGCGGCGGGCCAGCCAGGTCGACAGCCAGTTCTCGGGCAGCGGCGCGCCGCGCATGCGCGCGATCATGTCCAGCTCCTCGCGCACGGCGCGGCCGAGGAACAGGCGCGTGGAGTCTTCCAGCGAGATCTCGATGCCAAGCTCGTTCAGCATCTGGTTGAGCACGCGGTTGACGATGGGCTCGCTGTCGACGAGCACGCCGTCGCAGTCGAAGATCACGCAATCGAATCGGCCGGAATGGCCACGGGTTGCTGCAGTCATGCGGGTTTCTTTTCCTTGGTGTCCAGGCTCGGCACGGCCCTGAGTTCAGTCTGGCGACGGCTCTTCAGGTGGGCCTCGACCTGGTCGAAGCGGTCGAAGCCCCAGAACGGCTCGCCGTCGATGATGACGAAGGGCGAGCCGAACACGCCCTTGGCCATCGCCACGTCGATCTCGGCCTTGAGCTGGTCCTTGATCTGGTAGCTGGTGGCGCCGGCATCCAGCGCCTGCACGTCCACGCCCAGCGGCTCGGCCAGCTTCATGATCTCGGCCGGCTCGGCGATATTGATGTCGTCGACGAACAACGCGCGGTACACCGACTTGGCAAAGGCCGTGGCGATGTCGTCGCCGTGGTGGTTCTGCAGCCACAGCATGGCGCGCGCGGCGTGCGTGGTGGGCAGCGGGAAATGCGTGGGGCGCTTGTATTCGATGCCGTGGAACCGCGCGGTGCGCTCGAAGTCGCGCCACGAGTAATCGCCCTTGAGCGGCAGCTGCGGCAGCGGCGAGGCGCCGGTGGTCTTGAACACCACGCCCAGCAGGATGGGATGCCAGGCGACAATGCGCCCGTACTTCTGCGCCAGGTCGTCGATGCGGGTGCTGGCAAAGTAGCCGTAGGGCGAAGAGAAATCAAAGTAGAAGTCGATCGCTGCGGTCATGTCGGGGCCCTTCTTGTTGTGGTTGCCGGGTCTGGAATCAGGGAAGCGCGCCGCCTTCGCGGCATGCACCCCATCGTACGCGCATAGCTAGGCCAGCGCGCGCGCGATCAGGATCTTCTGGATATCGCTGGTGCCCTCGTAGATCTGGCACACGCGCACGTCGCGGTAGATGCGCTCCACCGGGAAGTCGCTGACGTAGCCGTAGCCGCCAAACACCTGGATCGCATCCGAGCACACCCGCTCGGCCATCTCGCTGGCAAAGAGCTTGGCCATGGCCGCCTCCTTCAGGCAGGGGCGGCCGGCGTCGCGCAGCGCGGCGGCGTGCCACACCATCTGGCGCGCCACGTCGATGCGGGTGGCCATCTCGGCCAGGCGGAACTGCACCGCCTGGTGCTGGAACAGCGGCTGGCCGAAGCTCTCGCGCTCCTTGGCATAGGCCAGCGCCGCCTCGAACGCGGCGCGCGCCATGCCGATGCTCTGCGAGGCGATGCCGATGCGCCCGCCTTCCAGGCCCGACAGCGCCATCTTGTAGCCGCCGCCCTCGTCGCCCAGCAGGTTGGCCGCCGGCACGCGGCAGTCCTCGAACAGGATCTGCGCGGTGTCCGACGAGTGCTGGCCGAGCTTGTCCTCCAGCCGCGCGACCACGTAACCCGGGGTCGAAGTCGGCACGATAAAGGCGCTGATGCCGCGCTTGCCGGCAGCCTTGTCGGTCACGGCCAGCACGATCGCCACGTCGGCGTTCTGGCCGCTGGTGATGAACTGCTTGACGCCGTTGAGCACGTAGTGGTCGCCGTCGCGGACCGCGCTGGTGCGCAGCGCCGAGGCATCCGAGCCGACGTGCGGCTCGGTCAGGCAGAACGCGCCCAGCATCTCGCCGCGCGCCAGCGGCACCAGCCACTGCTGCTTCTGCGCCTCGCTGGCGAACGACATCAGCATGCTGCACACCGGGCAGTTGTTGACGCTGATGACGGTGGAGGTGCCGCCATCGCCGGCCGCGATCTCTTCAAGGATCAGCGCCAGCGACAGGTAGTCCAGGCCGGCGCCGCCGTATTCCTCCGGCACTGCCACGCCGTAGGCACCCAGCGCCGCCAGTTCGCGGTGCACGTCCTTGGGGAAGGTCTTGTCGCGGTCCCACTGCGCGGCCTGCGGCGCGATCACTTCCTGCGCAAACTGGCGCACGGCGTCGCGGATCATTTCCTGTTCGGGGGTCAGCAGCATGTCGGTTCGGTGATCAGTGTGCGGGCGCGCTTACCAGGGGATGGGCGTGCCGTCGTAGTTATGGAAGGTGCCGTTGTCGCGCCGCTTGACGCCAGCCAGCACCTGGCGCATGCCCTTGACGCTCTGCTGCACGGTCAGGTCGGCTTCCTGGCCGCCCATGTCGGTCTTGACCCAGCCCGGGTGCAGCGCGACGCAGGTGGCGTGGCGCGCATCGAGCGAGACCGCGCGCAGCGCCGCATTGGCGCCGGCCTTGCTGACGCGGTACAGCCAGCTGGTGCTGTGCTCCATCGCGGTGATGCTGCCCATGCGCGAAGACAGCACCGCCAGCACCCCGCCGTGGCCGGACTGGCCCGCTTCGACGTAGGGCAGCAGCAGCGGCAGCGCCATCATCGGGCCGAGCACGTTGACATGCATCACCTGGTCGAATTCCTGCGGCGTGACCGGCTGCGCGCCTTCGGTGCGGGGCCCCAGCACGCCGGCGTTGTAGATCGCCACGTCGAGGGCTTCGCCGTCGAGCTTCCAGCCCAGGCCCGCGACCGCGCCGGCATCGGACAGGTCGACCTGGTGAGCTTCGGCACCCAGCGCCTGCAGCGCGCCGACGCCTTCGGGCGTACGCGCCGCCGCGATGACGCGCCAGCCGTCGGCACGGTACTGGCGCACGAATTCAAGGCCGATGCCGCGCGAGGCACCGAGGATCAGGACGGTTGGCAAGGCTGTGCTCCTTTGACTGGCTACTTGGGTTCAGCGAACTGCCTGGATCTTGCGCCCCTCCCCCTTTATGAGGGAGAGGGGCGCAGAACTACGTCAGAGAATCTCAATACCGACCGCGGTTGCCTCGCCGCCGCCAATGCACAGGCTCGCCACGCCGCGCTTGCCGCCGGTCTTGCGCAGCGCGCCGATCAGCGTGGTCATGATGCGTGCGCCCGAGGCGCCGATCGGGTGGCCCAGCGCGCAGGCGCCGCCGTGGATATTGACCTTGTCGCGCGCGATCTTGAGGTCGTGCATGGCCGCCATCGGCACCACGGCAAAGGCCTCGTTGATCTCGAACAGGTCGACGCTGTCGGTGGTCCAGTCCAGCTTGCGGTACAGCTTGGCGATGGCCTCGACCGGCGCGGTGGTGAACCAGCCCGGCGCCTGCGCGTGGGTGGTGTGGCCGAGCATGCGTGCGATCGGCTGCAGGCCGAGCTTCTTCGCGGTGGAGGCGCGCATCATCACCAGCGCCGAGGCGCCGTCGTTGATGGACGACGACGAGGCCGCGGTGATAGTGCCGTCCTTGGCAAAGGCGGGCTTGAGCGAGGGGATCTTGTCGAGCTTGATGCGGCGCGGGCCTTCGTCGGTGTCGATCACGGTGTCGCCGCCCTTGCCGGACACGGTCACTGGCGCAATCTCCCAGCGGAAGTCGCCGTTCTCGGTGGCCTGCTGGGCGCGGCGCACGCTTTCCATCGCGAATTCGTCCTGCTGCTCGCGCGTAAAGCCGTACTTGGCGGCGCAATCCTCGCCGAAGGTGCCCATGGCGCGGCCCTTGTCATACGCGTCTTCCAGGCCGTCCAGCATCATGTGGTCGTAGATCATGCCGTGGCCGATGCGGTAGCCGCCACGGCCCTTCGGCACCAGGTACGGCGCATTGGTCATGCTCTCCATGCCGCCGGCAATGGCGATATCGAACGAGCCCGCGATCAGCCCGTCGTAGACGGTCATGGCCGCGCGCATGCCCGAGCCGCACATCTTGTTGACGGTGGTGCAGCCCACGCCCAGCGGCAGGCCGGCGCCCAGCGCGGCCTGCCGCGCCGGGGCCTGGCCCTGGCCGGCCGGCAGCACGCAGCCGAACACCACTTCTTCCACCTGCTCGGGCTTCAGGCCGGCGCGCTCAACGGCGGCGCGGATGGCCACGGCGCCCAGCTGCGGCGCGGTGACGCTGGCGAATTCGCCCTGGAACGCAGCCATCGGCGTGCGGGCGGCTGAAACGATAACGATCTCTTCCATGTCGGGTCTCCTGGATCGGTGTATGAAGAAGCGGTGTCGGGTGGGTCCGGTCAGCGGATCGACGCCTGCGGCGGATCGCCGTACTGGCGGTAGGCCGCGGCCAGCTGCTCGTGCAGTTCTTCGTTGCTGCTGGCGGCCATGCCCAGGTCGCGCAGCAGGCCGTCGGACACGCCGTAGACCCAGCCATGCACGGTCACGGCCTGGCCGCGGGTCCAGGCATCCTGGAGCACGGTGGTCTGGCAGACGTTGTTGACCTGCTCGATCACATTGAGCTCGCACAGCCGGGTATGGGCGTCGTCCTCGCGCAGCAGCGTGCCGAGATAGGCCTCGTGCTTGTCGGCCACGTCGCGCACATGGCGCAGCCAGTTGTCGGCCAGGCCGATGCGCTCGCGCTTGAGCGCGACCTTGACACCGCCGCAGCCGTAGTGGCCCACCACGGTGATATGGCGCACCTTGAGCACCTCTACCGCGAACTGGATCACCGCCAGCGCGTTCAGGTCGCTGTGCGCGATCACGTTGGCGATATTGCGGTGGACGAACACCTCGCCCGGGGCCAGGCCCAGGATCTGGTTGGCCGGCACGCGCGAATCGGAGCAGCCGATCCACAGGTACTCGGGCGCCTGCTGGTTGGCCAGGCGCATGAAGAAGGTGGGGTCTTCGGCGTTGACCCGGTCGACCCACTCGCGGTTGTTGCGGAACAGCTGGGCAATGGCGTCAGTCATGCGACCCTCCTTGCGGGACCAGGATCGGGAACGGCAGCCTGCACGCTGCCAGCTTCGCCGTAGCGGTGAATGAATCGCTCTGAACTGTGATAGGCAAAGAAGTCATGAACATGTCCGGCCAGGAGCCGGTCCTTGTGGCTCTGCCACATGGCAGGGTCGAAAAAGTCCGCATGGTGGCGCAGGAACGCCGCGCGCACGCGCGTGTCGCCCAGCAGGAAGGTGCGGAAGGTCTCGGGAAAGATATCGTGCGGACGCACCGTGTACCAGACCTCGCCCGACATCTCCTCTTCCTCGTTGCGCGGCTGCGGCACGTCGCGGATGTTGCAGTCGGTCAGGTACTCGATCTCGTCGTAGTCGTAGAACACCACGCGCCCGTGGCGCGTGACGCCAAAGTTCTTGTACAGCATGTCTCCCGGGAAGATGTTCGCGGCAATCAGCTCCTTGACGGCGTTGCCATATTCGATCACGCCGTGCTCGACCTGCGCGTCGGAGCCCTCCGTCAGGTAGATGTTCAGCGGCGTCATGCGGCGCTCGATATAGACGTGGCGCACCACGATCTCTTCGCCGCCGTCCTTGCCGCGCTGGTATTCGATCATCGACGGCGCGTGCTGCTCGAACTCGCGCACCAGCGCATCATCGAAGCGCGAGAGCGGGAAGGCCACGTCGGAGTACTCCAGCGTATCCGCCATGCGGCCCACGCGGTCGTGCTGCTTGACCAGCTGGTACTTGGACTTGACCAGCTCGCGCGTAGTTTCCTTGGGCGCCGGGAAAAAGTCCCTGATGACCTTGAACACGTACGGGTACGACGGCAGCGTGAACACCAGCATCACCAGCCCGCGGATGCCGGGCGCAACGATGAACTTGTCCGACGAATGCTGCAGGTGGTGCAGGAAATCGCGGTAGAACAGGTTCTTGCCCTGCTTCTGCAGGCCCAGCGAGGTATAGATCTCGGCGCGCGGCTTGCGCGGCATGATGTCGCGCAGGAAGGTCACGTAGGCCGACGGAATCTCCATGTCGACCATGAAGTAAGAGTGCGTGAACGAGAACAGGATCAGCAGCTGTTCCTTCTTCAGCAGCACCGTGTCCAGCATCAGCTTGCCCGAGGGGCCGTGCAGGATCGGGATTGCCAGCGGGAAGGTGTGGTCGCCGTTCAGGATGCGGCCGATGATGAAGGCCGCCTTGTTGCGGAAGAACAGCGACGACAGCGTATGGATCTGGAAATTCGGCGCGATGCGCAGGTCGCCGAAATGCTCGCTGACCGCGCGCACCACGTAGCCGATATCGCGCGGCAGGTCCTCGAACGGGCTCTCCAGCTGGAAGTTGTGCACGATGCGCTCGAAGCACGCGGCCATGCCCTCGCGGCTGCCCGGGTAGTAGGCGCGGAAGGTCGGGCGCGTGGGCGATTCCTCGTTCTCGATGTACTCGGTCGAGATCGCCGGGCGCACGAAGATGAAATCGTTGTTGAAGTACGAGCGGTGCAGGATGCGCGTGCAGACCGAGTTGAAGAAGGTCTCGGCCAGCTCGGGCTGGTGGTGGTTGGTCAGGAGGCCGATGTAGTGCAGCTTGATCTGCTGCCAGATCTCGTCCTCGATGTTCTCGGCGTCGTACTCGTCTTCCAGGATCACGCTCGATTCGCGCACGCGCTCGTTGTAGAACGCAATGCGGTCGCGCTGAATCTGCTGCAGCCCGTGCCAGTCGCCGGCCTCGAACTTGAGCTTGGCCTGGTGGCTGACCTCGCGGAACAGGCGGTAGTGCTTGTCGAACCCGTCGAGCATCGTTCTCGCCACATCGAAGGCAATCTGCGAGGAGAGCAGTTTGGGGAAGTGGGACATGGGTCGACGGGGGCCGGGGGCAATACTGCGAGAGGTCTTGCGACGGGTACTGAGATTGTAATGGGGTTCGGGCGGGGGCTCCGGGTGATTTCGGCGCCCCCTTGCGCTTTACATGGTCTCCGCGAACAGCTCGCGGCCGATCAGCATGCGGCGGATTTCCGAGGTGCCGGCGCCGATCTCGTACAGCTTGGCGTCGCGCCACAGCCGGCCGGCGGGGTATTCATTGATATAGCCGTTGCCGCCCAGGATCTGCACGGTCTCACCCGCCATCCAGGTGGCCTTCTCGGCGGTGTACAGGATCACCGCGGCGCAGTCCTTGCGCACCTGGCGCACGTGGCCGCTGCCCAGCGCGTCCAGGTTCTTGCCGACCGTGTACAGGTAGCTGCGCGCGGCCTGCAGCGTGGTGTACATGTCGGCCACCTTGCCCTGGATCAGCTGGAATTCGCCGATGCTCTGGCCGAACTGCTTGCGGTCGTGGATATACGGGGTAACCACGTCCATGCACGCCTGCATGATCCCGACCGGGCCGCCCGACAGCACCGCGCGCTCATAGTCCAGCCCGCTCATCAGCACCTTGGCGCCGCCGTTCTCGGCGCCGAGGATGTTCTCGACCGGCACTTCCACGTCCTGGAACACCAGTTCGCCGGTGTGCGAGCCGCGCATGCCCAGCTTGTCCAGCTTTTGCGCCACCGAGAAGCCCTTCATGCCCTTCTCGACGATAAAAGCGGTCATGCCGCGCGCGCCCAGCTCGGGCTCGGTCTTGGCGTAGACCACCAGCACGTCGCAGTCCGGGCCGTTGGTGATCCACATCTTGGTGCCGTTGAGCACGTAGCGGTCGCCCTTCAGTTCGGCGCGCAGCTTCATGCTGACCACGTCGGAGCCGGCATTGGGCTCGCTCATCGCCAGCGCGCCGATCCACTCGCCCGAGACCAGCTTGGGCAGGTACTTCGCCTTCTGCGCGGCGGTGCCGTTGCGGTGGATCTGGTTCACGCACAGGTTGGAGTGCGCGCCGTAGGACAGGCCGACCGACGCCGAGGCGCGGCTGATTTCTTCCATCGCGATCATGTGCGCCAGGTAGCCCATGTTGGCGCCGCCGTATTCCTCGGCCACGGTGATGCCCAGCACGCCCAGGTCGCCCATCTTCTTCCAGGCGTCCATCGGGAACTGGTCGGTGCGGTCGATCTCGGCGGCGCGCGGGGCTAGTTCGGCCTGGGCCCAGTCGCGCACGGAGTTGCGCAGCATCTCGATGTCTTCGCCCAGATCGAATTTCAGGCCTGGCAGTTCGGTCATGATGGTCTCCTGTTTGGAATCGGTATGTGTGTCGGGTTCCGGATGGATGGCCGGATCCGTCAGTTCAGACGTGGCCCAGTGTCTTGACCACGCACAGCGTCATCAGCATGGTGGCCACCTGCTTGCGGCGGCCGTCCTGCTCGACATAGACATCGCCCTGCGCCACGATCAGCGTGCGCCCGGGCTTGAGGACCCGCCCCACCGCCACCAGGCGTTCGCCCTGGGCGGGAGACAGCAGGTTGATCTTGTATTCGGCGGTCAGGCCCGCCTCATCTTCGCCCACCATCGTCAGCGCGGCATAGCCGCAGGCGCTGTCTGCCAGCGCACCCACCGCGCCGCCGTGGAAGAAGCCGTGCTGCTGGGTCACGCCGTCGGACCACGGCATCGCCAGCTCGACCTCGCCGCGGTCCACCCGCCGCAGGCTCGCGCCAAAGGTGGTCATCAGCCCCTGGCGGGAAAAACTGGTGGCAATGGCGTCGGCGCGCGCGGCGGACAGCGATCCTGGTTCAGCGGGTACGGCACTGGCGTTGGATGACGTCATGGCGGAGTTCCGGTGTGAAAACGTTGGGTCGCCGGGCAGCCACAGGCTGCGCGCGCTGTCCGGGTATTCTATTGACGTTTACGTAAACGTCAATCCCATCCGGCACGGATGCCGGTGGAAGTGGCGCTTCAGGCGGCGGTGGTCCGGGCCGGCGCATCGCCGCCTTCCGTGGCCGGCTGCGGCTTGCCGGTCTGCGCGGCCAGCAAGGCCCTGCACTGCCGCTCATGCTGGTCGATCTCGGCCAATTGAGCCTGCAAGTCTTCCATCTGCTGCTCCAGCGTGCGCCGGTGCGCCGCGAGCGAGTGCAGGAAGCGCTCCAGCTGCGGGGTGGTGTCGCGCGGCGACTCGTAGAGATCAAGGATCTCGCGGATCTCATTGAGAGTAAGCCCCAACCTCTTGCCGCGCAGCGTCAGCTTCAGCCGGGTCCGTTCACGGCCGTTGTAGACCCGCTTGCGCCCGCCCGGCCCTTCGCGCTCCGGCGACAGCAGGCCCTGGTCCTCGTAGAAACGGATGGCCCGGGGCGTGATGTCAAATTCACGCGCAAGGTCGGTGATGGTGAAGGTGGCGGAAGCCGCCGCTGGCGTCGCTGACATAGCCTGCCCAAAGAAAGTGAACGGTCGTTCGTTGTGAAGTCAAGTTTTCGCTTAAGATGGAAACGAGCCGTATGATTGACGTTTACGTTAGCGTCAACCAGGACGGCTGGCAACCGGTGCTTTCACGCCCCAGGTCTTTCGGGCCGGGCGTGGCGGCAGAACGAGAAAGCCCGCGCCCTGGCGCCAGGCTTCGACCACGAGACTCCTCATGAACGCACTCGAACACCAGCTCCAATACCCGTTCGGCGACACCATGCCCGAGCCCGGCTCCAAGCAGGAAGTCGCCCCCGGCGTCTACTGGCTGCGCATGCCGCTGCCGTTCGCGCTCGACCATATCAACCTGTGGCTGCTGCGCGACCGCCTGGACGGCCGCGACGGCTGGACCATCATCGACTGCGGCATCACCAACGACATCATCAAGGGCCACTGGGAAACCATCTTCGCCAATGAGCTGGAAGGCCTGCCGGTGGTGCGCGTGCTGGTGACGCACAGCCACCCCGACCACGTCGGCCTGGCGCACTGGCTGTGCAAGCGCTTCGGCGTACGGCTGTGGATGAGCCTGGGCGACTACATGAGCGCGCGCGTGATGGGCAGCGGCACCGGTGCCGGCTCCAGCGCGGGCGGCGACGCCGCCGCCGCGCACTTCGCGCTGCACGGCCTGACCGATGCCGACAGCCAGGAAAAGCTGCGCGCGCGCAAGACCTACTACCCGTCGCTGGTGCCGGACCTGCCGGCGCAGTACCGCCGCATGATGGAAGGCGACACGGTACGGATCGGCACCGATGCGGCGACCTCGGCCTGGCGCGTGATCACCGGCTTCGGCCATTCGCCCGAGCACGTGGCGCTGTACAACGCCGCCACCAATGTGCTGATCTCCGGCGACATGGTGCTGCCGCGCATCTCGACCAATGTCAGCGTGTTCGACATGGAGCCCGAAGGCAATTCGCTGCAGCTTTACCTGGACTCGCTCGGCAAGTATGAGCCACTGCCGCAGGACGTGCTGATCCTGCCCTCGCACGGCCGCCCCTTCCGCAACCTGCATACCCGCATCATGCAGCTGCGCGAGCACCATGCCGACCGCCTCGCCGAAACGCTCGAAGCCTGCGGCGGGAAGGCCTGCAGCGCGCACGACATCGTCAGCGTGATCTTCAAGCGCCAGTTCGACATCCACCAGATGACCTTCGCCATGGGCGAGTCGCTGGCCCACCTGCACTGCCTGTGGCACCGTGGCGAACTGGTGCGGGAGACCGGCGACGACGGCGTGATCCGCTTCCGCGCGGCCTGACTGGCTTAGCAGGGCCTTAGTTGGCGGCCGCCAGCGCCGCCAGGTAGCGCACCCCGTCGATGGCGCGGCTGCCATACCAGGACAGCATCTCGCCGTCGACCAGCAGCACCGGCTTGCCAAGCTGGCGCTCGAGCGCGTCGGCGTGGTCTTCGGTAAAGCGGTAGGGCTCGGTCGACAGCAGCACGAGGTCGAGCTCGCGCACCAGCGCGTCGCTCCAGCGGAAGGTGGGATAGCGCTCGCCGGGCGCGTTGGGGCGGCTGCAGTCGCCGCCCACGCAGGCTTGCAATGCAGCGCCGCCGTCCGGCCAGGTCTGCCAGTTGGCCAGCGCCAGCAAGCGGCTGATATAGGTGTCGCGCGACACCGTCATCCACGGGTCCTGCCAGATCGTATACAGCACGCGGCGCGCCGGCCACGGGCGCACGCAGATCGCGTCCAGCTGCACCTGCAGCGCCGTGCACAGCGCCTCGGCTTCGGCGTGGCAGCCGAAGATGCCGCCCAGCAGCTGGTACAGGCCCAGATTGTCTTCCGGCGCGCACGGATGGGTGACGATCACATTGGGCACGAACGCGCGGATCTCGTCCACGGTCTCGCGCCGGTTCTCATCGATATTGACCACCACGTGCGTGGGCGCCAGCTCGCGCAGCCGCGCCACGTTCACGTCCTTGGTGCCGCCCACCTTGGGCACCGCGCGCACGGCCGGTTCCGGGTGGATGCAGAAGCCGGTGCGCGCCACCATCTGCCGGGCCAGCCCGAGCGCGAACAGCAACTCCGTCACCGACGGCACCAGCGACGCGATCCGCACCACCCCGCTGGCGGCGGCATGCTGCTGGCCGATGGCGTCGCGCCACATGGTCAGGGCTCCTGCGGCGGGTCGGCGCGCCGCGGCTTGCGCGGCGCGCCCGCGGCCAGCGCATCGTAGAGCCAGCGCGGCATCACGTGCAGCAGCGCCGCCACCACGCCCATCGGCCACGGAATCACGCGGAAACGCCGGCCGGCTGCGATCACGCGGACGGCCTTGCGCGCGAACACGTCGGCATCGGTCAGGAACGGCATGCGGTACGGGTTGTGCGCGGTCATCGGCGTGCGGATATAGCCAGGCGCGATCGTGACCACGCGGATGCCGTGCGCGCGCTGCTCCAGCCGCAGGCTTTCCAGCAGCTTGATCACCGCCGACTTGGACGCGCTGTAGGCGCCCGCGCCCGGTAGCCCGCGCACGCCGGCGACGCTGGCAATGCCCACCAGCGTGCCGCGGCGCCCGAAGTGGCCAGGCTCGCGCGCCTGCATCGCGCGCAGGAAGGGCTGGAATGTGGTCAGCACGCCGAACCAGTTGGTATCCATCACCTGGCGGAAGGCGTCGAGGTCCTCGCGCTCGCTGGCGACGGTGCCGACCGAGACCCCGGCATTGGCGATCACCACGTCCGGGCAGCCGAAATGCCCAAGGAAGTCCTGCGCGGCGCGCGCCATGGCGTCGGCATCGCGCACATCGGCGCCGTAGACGCGCACCGCGCCCGGGTTGGGCAGCGTGGCGACAAACTCGCGCAGCGCGTCCTCGCGGCGCGCCACCAGCCCGAGGATGGCGCCCTGCGACGCGTATTCGCGCGCGAGAGCCTGGCCCAGGCCGCTGGAGGCGCCGGTCAGGAAGACTTTGAGAGGACGCATGAAGGCAGGGTTGCGGTCTGAAATAAAAAACGGCTGGTACAGGATACCAGCCGTTTGGCTTGCTACAGGTGTTGGATAACCCTCGGCTTGCGAAGGCCGCCAGCAGATTACATCTTCTTCGCCTTCACCTGGTCCACCAGGTAATCCATGGTCTGGATCGCGCCCTGCTTGTTGCCGGCAATCGACGGCGAGGTCACGAACTTGCCCTGCACCACCACGGTCGGCACGCCGTCGATCTTGTAGGCGTCGGCGATCTTGTTGGCGCGCTGCGAGTTGGTGGTCACCGTGAACGAGTTGTAGGCGTCCAGGAAGGCCTTGCGGTCCACACCGTTCTTGGCCATGAAGTCGGCGATCTCGTTGGGGTCCGTCATGCGCTTGCGGTCCACGTGGATGGCGTTGAAGACCTTGGTGTGCATGGCGTCGAGCTTGCCGATGGCTTCCAGCGCATAGAAGATCTTGGTGTGCGGCAGCAGGTCGTCACGGAACGCGACCGGCACGCGCTTGAAGACCACGTTGCTGCCCTGCTTCTTGACCCAGGCTTCCAGATCCGGCTCGAAATCGTAGCAGTGCGGGCAGCCGTACCAGAAGAACTCGGTCACCTCGATCTTGCCCGCGGCGACCGGCTGGGCCGCCTTCAGGACCTGGTATTCCTTGCCCTCGGCGGGCGCCGCCCGGGACGGGGCGGACATCAGCAGGCCGCCCACGGCGGCGAACATGGCGAACAGTGCGGCGAGTTTTTTCATCTTGGTGCGGCCTTGCGGTTTGGACGATGAGCGTATGACAGCGGCGGCGGCGTCCGGTTCAGCGGAACGCCGGCCACTTCTAGTGACAACGTGTTGCGGCGGTTACCGGCGATGACAGCCAGTGCCGCCGGCACGACCGGAATAACGCCTGACCCTGCGGTCCGGCTTACTGCTTGGTGAAGCGGATCACCGAGGCCTCGAAGCCGGACGACTGCAGCCGGTCGCGTGCCTTGTTCATGTCTTCGATGCGGTTGAACGGCCCCAGGCGCACCCGGTACATCTTGACGCCGTTGACGTCGCGTTCGGTGATCCTGGCTTCGAAGCCCTGCATCGCCAGGTTGGCCTTCTGGCGGTCGGCGTCGTCCGACGAGCGGAACGCGCCCACCTGCAGCAGGTAGCCCACCTTGTTGGCGTCGGCCTGGGCGATCTCGGCGATCGGGTCGGCCACCGGCTTCTCGGCCGGCTTGCTGGCGACGGGCTTGTCAGCCGGCTTTTCCGCGGGCTTTTCCACCGGCTTCTCGGCCGGACGGGCCACTGCCACCGGGGGTTGCTGGCCGTTCTGGCCAGAACGGCCGTTCGCCTTCGGTTCCGGCTCGGGCGGCTGGCCCACCGGCTTGGCCGGGGTCTTGCTCCACAGCGGCTTGTTGGGGTCGCTCGGGCCCTCGTCGGCGCGCTGGGCCGGCGGCGGCAGCTGGCTGGTGACATTACCCGGCTCGCTCGGGCGCGGGGCACTCTTCTGCTGGAACGGGGTCGGCGACTTGGTGATGTACAGGGCGACCACCACGGCGATGGCCAGCCCGACGATCAGCCCGAGCACCAGGCCCAGGAACGTACCGCCGCGTTGCTGGTTGCGGCGGACATGGCGCGACTCGCGCTTGCGTTGCTGTTGCATGAAGTCCTCTTCGGTGATGCCGGGATTATAGGGCCAGCGCCGCCAACGGCAGCACTGGCATCGTCCCCGGGGCCGGACGGCCCCGTGCGTCCCGCGCGGGGGACGCCGGACGTCTGCTTACATGCGGCGCGGAGCGGACACGCCGATCACCGCCAGGCCGTTGCGCAGCACCTGGCGCGTGGCGGCCAGCAGCGCCAGCCGGGCGCGCTTGACGGCCTCGTCGTCCACCAGCACGCGGTCGGCGTTGTAGAAGGCGTGGAAGTCGCCGGCCAGGTCGCGCAGGTAGAAGGCGACCGCATGCGGCGCCAGCTCGGCGGCGGCGGCCGACAGCATGTCCGGGAACTCGGCCAGGCGCTGTCCCAGCGCCTGCGCCTGGGCGCTGGCTTCGGGGCCGGTCACGGCGGACAGGTCGGCGCCGGCCAGCTCGGCCAGGCGGGCTTCCCAGTCCGCGCCGCCCCACGACTCGAAGATCGAGCAGATGCGGGCATGGGCGTACTGCACGTAGTACACCGGGTTCTCGTCGCTCTGCTTGAGCGCGAGGTCGACGTCGAACACGAACTCGGTATCGGCCTTGCGCGACAGCAGGAAGAAGCGCACCGCGTCGCGGCCACGGGTGAAGTGCGCGGGCCAGTCGGCCACGCCTTGCTCCAGGCAGCCGCGGATGGTCTCGCAGGTGTCGTCCTGGCCGTTGGACCATTCGATCAGGTCGCGCACGGTGACATAGGAGCCGGCGCGCTTGGAGATCTTGACCTCCTCGCCGTTCTTCATCACGGTGACCATCTTGTGCAGCACGTAGTCGGGGTAGCCCTGCGGGATGCCCATGTCCAGGCCCTGCAGGCCGGCGCGCACGCGCGCGATGGTGCCGTGGTGGTCGCTGCCCTGCACGTTGATGACCTTGGTGAAGCCACGCTCCCACTTGGTGGTGTGGTAGGCCACGTCCGGCACGAAGTACGTATAGGTGCCGTCGCTCTTCTTCATCACGCGGTCCTTGTCGTCGCCGTCGTCGGTGGTGCGCAGCCACAGCGCGCCCTCGCTCTCGTAGGTCTTGCCCTTGCCGATCAGCGACTGCACCGCGGCTTCGACGCGGCCGTCGCTATACAGCGACGACTCCAGGTAGTAGCGGTCGAACTTGACGCCGAAGGCCTGCAGGTCGATGTCCTGCTCATTGCGCAGGTAGGTGATGGCAAACTTGCGGATCGAGTCGATGTCCTCGACGTTGCCTGACGCGGTCACGGGCTCGCCGTCCGAGGCGCTGACAGTCTTGCCGGCCAGGAAATCGGCGGCGATGTCGGCGATGTAGTCGCCGTTGTAGGCGGCCTCAGGCCAGCTGGCGTCGCCCGGCTTGAGGCCGCGCGCGCGCGCCTGCACCGACAGCGCCAGGGTCTGGATCTGCACGCCGGCGTCGTTGTAGTAGAACTCGCGGTGCACGTGGAAGCCCTGCCACGACAGCAGGTTGGCCAGCGCATCGCCCAGCGCCGCCTGGCGCCCGTGGCCAACGTGAAGCGGGCCGGTCGGGTTGGCCGAGACGAACTCCACCAGCACCTGGCCGTGCACGCCGCGCTCGCGCGCGCCGTAGCGGTCGCCCTCGGCCAGCACCGCGCGCAGCACGTCGGCCTTGGCGGCCGGGGTCAGGCGCAGGTTGATGAAGCCGGGGCCGGCAATCTCCATGGCCTGGACCAGGCCCTGCGCGCGCGCGTCGGCCTGCACCGCATCGACGATGCGCTGGGCCAGCTCGCGCGGATTGCTCTTGAGCGCGCGCGCGACCTGCATGGCGATGTTGCAGGCAAGGTCTCCGTGGGCGGCCACCTTGGGCCGCTCGAAGGTGACGGCGGGCAGGGTGGCATCGGCCGGGGCGAGCGCGCGCACCGCATCAGTGAACGCGGCGGCAAGATTAGAGGTCTGAACAGGCAGCATGGATGTCGGAAGCCCTGTGGGCAAGGTATTCAGGCGCAGCCCCTGGGGCAGCGCCGGCGCCCGGAATACGGCAAGTGACGGCAAAGCAACGCCGCGCCGCGTGACAGGCATGGGAATCGGGAACGCCGAATTTTATCAGGTGCTATGCTGACATCATGCGCGAGGATGGCCCCGGGCCACAATCCGGGGCCAAAATCAGCGAGACTTCCCGCCCCCGGGAACGCCCCCGCCTCTCCGTGAAAGGAAAACACATCATGCTGATCACCTTCAAATCCCACGCCGCGCAGGACCTGATCATGATGAAGGATCTGGCGATGACGCTGCTTGGCATCATCGGCAAGCGCCTCGGGGAACGAGGGGTGATCACCGTTGAAGAGCTTCCAACCGCGATCCACAAGCTGGAAGCCGCGGTCGCCGATGCCAAGACCCATCCCGCCAGCTCGGCCGTCGAAGCGGACACCGGCAAGGACGAAGACGAGGAAGAACCGCTGCACCTGGGCCAGCGCGCCTACCCGTTCCTGGACATGCTGCGTGCCTCCCAGCGTGAGGGCGCCAACGTGATGTGGGGGGTGTGACGGGAACAGACACCCGGTTGCGTGCGGCACGGATCGCCGCGCGCAAAAAAAAGCCCGGCACCGCAGTGGGCTGCCGGGCTTCCGGACGAGAATTCCGGAAAGGGGGAATCCCTTGCAGGACCCGCACGGCGTGCCAGGCGGATCCCGGTATCGGTGTGGTGGCTGGGGGCGGGCCTAATCCTCCTCTGAATGGCGCCGGCCATTGGCCAGCAGCAGCCCGATCAGCGCCCCCACGGCCGCCGCGATCGCCACCGCCTTCAGCGGCGACTCGGCCACGCGGTGCTGGGCGTGTTCCACCGCACCATCCATGCGCTCGCGGGCGCGCATCATGCCGTCGGTGGTCTGGGCGCGCAGCCGATGCGCCATGTCGGTGGCCCGCTCGCGCAGGCGCTGCCCGGCGCGCATGCTCTCGGCAGAGCCCTCGCGCGCCAGTACTTCGATGGTGTGCTCCAGCTGGGCGATCAGCGCCTTGACTTCTGCGGATACCGGCGCTGCCGCATCGCGCGTGTCGCGCGCGGCATGCCTGATATGGCGGATGGCACTGTCGGCACTGTCGGACAGGTGGTTCAGTTCCTTCCTGACTTTCGGGTTCTGCGTCAGCATACGGTCTCCTCAGGTTCGGTCGGCGGTGGGGAAAAACGGCTCGCGGCCGGTGTCATCGCCCCCTGCGGACCAGGCCCATCACCGCGGCGACCAGCGCCACGACCAGGAAGATGAAGAACAGGATCTTGGCGATTTCCACGGCGCCGGCGGCAATCCCGCCGAAGCCGAAGATCGCGGCGATCAGGGCGATGACGAAAAATACGAGTGCATATTGCAGCATGGCTAGGCTCCCGAAGCGATCGGACCGCGCCAGGCGCACTGGCTGGGCCCATGTGAGGGCTTGCGCCAAGGGGTGCAAGCTCATAGCCTCATCGTAGAAAGCCAGCCCGCGCACCAATACTGACAGCGAGCCGATTCCGTTGTCAGCCGAGTCCTACAAGCTCTCGGACAACGCCCGCGCGGGCCCGGCTTCAAGGTTGACCCATGGCGATCGATGTGATTCCATGGGCGCTCCCTGGCGCTGCGGCGGGCGAGCGGCGCGCCTTCACTAAACAGGAATTGCCCATGTTCAAGCAGTCTTTTCTCCCCCACACGCTGCTGCTGGCGGGCGGCATCCTGCTGACGCTGGCGGTGCTGGTGGCGTCGGAAACCGGCAATATCCGCCTGCGCGAAAGCTATACCGACGTGATCCGCTCCCAGCGCGTGCAGACCGAGCTGGCGGCGCTCAACGGCGAGCTGGTCAATGCCGAGGCCGGCCAGCGCGGCTTCCTGCTGACCGGCAAGGAAAGCTACCTGGAGCCGTACTACAAGGCCCTGCCGCGCATCGCCGAGCTGATGGCGCAGATCCGCGCCGGCTATGCCCACGATCCCGAAGGCCTGAAGCAGTTCGCCGATACCTCCAAGCTGGTCAACAGCAAGCTCAACGAGATGGCGCTGACGCTGGTGTATGGCAAGCGCGACCTGGAAGTGGCACTGGACCTGATCCGCACCGACTACGGCAAAGAGACCATGGACAACGCGCGCCGCGGCCTGGACCAGCTGCAGGCGCGCGAGGCCGGCGCGGTCTCGCACCGGCTGGAAGGTGCCGAGAACGACGTGCAGCTGTCGCGCTACGGCATCGGCCTGCTCACGGCCATCAACATCATCCTGATGATGGCGGTGGGCGTGGGCCACGCCAAGCGGCTGTCGATGGCCGAGGCGGTGCGCATCCAACTGGAAGAGGAAAGCGTGCGGCTGGACCGCAAGGTGCGCGCCCGCACGCGGCAGCTGTCTGCGCTGGCCGCCCACCTGCAGCGCGTGACCGAGGACGAGAAGACACGCCTGGCGCGCGAGCTGCACGATGAGCTGGGCGCCATCCTGACCGCGATCAAGCTGGACCTGCACTGGGTGCGCCGCAAGGTGCAGGAGGACCATCCGGTGGCGGCGGAGCGCCTGACGCGCGTGATGCTGCACGTGGACCAGGGCATCCAGATCAAGCGCCGCCTGATCGAAGACCTGCGCCCCACGGTGCTGCTGAACCTGGGCCTGCGCGCGGCGGTCTGCCAGCTGGTCGAGGAAGTGGGGGGCCGCAATGACTGGGAGACCCATGTCAGCGTGCCGGAAGACCTGCCGCCGCTGCGCGACGAGGCCGCGATCGCGCTGTACCGGATCGTGCAGGAATCGCTGACCAACGCCAGCAAGTACTCTGAAGCCAAACACATCGATGTCAGCCTGGCCTGCCAGGGCAACCTGCTGACGCTGACCGTGCGCGACGACGGCAAGGGACTGCCGGCGGACTTCGACGCCGGCAGCACCGCCGGCCACCACGGGCTGCTGGGCATGGAGCAGCGCGTCACCGCGCTGGGCGGCAGCATGCAGATCGATTCCTCGGCACAGGCGGGCGTGCGCATCCGCATCGAGGTGCCGCTGACGGACGCGGTGCTGGCGCCGGCAGAGGAGCCGGAAAACCAGGAGCCGGCGCGCGCCTGACGCGCACCGGCGGACAGTGATGAGGGAACGAGGTGCTGGCCCGGCTCAGGGCGCCGTTGCCGCGTGCTCCTCGATCACGCGGAACACCTGCTCGAGCTCGAGCGACTTGTCGAAGAAGTAGTCCGCACCGGCCTCGGCGCACTGGCGGCGATACATGCTGACCTGGGCGTGGTTGGTGTAGACGATGCGCACCGCGCCGGTGCCGTTGCGCTGCATCGCGCGCAGCACATTGATGCCGTTGCCCTGGCGCAACTGCAGATCGACGATGACCACATCGTACTTGCCGGCGGCGAGCAGCCGCAGCGCCATGGCTTCGGTATCGGCCCAGTCCACGTTCTCGATGAACGGGAAATCCTTCAGGTATTCGAGCAGCATGCCTCGCAGGACCGCCGAGTCTTCAATCAGCAGTATGCTCAGCGCCCGGTAGGAAGTGTTCGAAGCCTGCTCCGACATGTTATGTATTGCTGGTCCTCGTCCGGTGCCGCCCATCTCGGGCTGTTATTCGACCAGGCCGTTCTTGATGGCGTAATAGGTCAGGTCAGCGTTGGTCTTCATGCCCATTTTCTCGAGAATGCGGGAACGATAGGTACTGACGGTCTTGACGCTGAGAAACAGTTCGTCGGCAATCACCGACACCGACTGCCCCCGCGACAGCTTGCAGAAGATCTGGAACTCGCGCTCCGACAGCATCTGGTGCACCGGCTGTTCGGTCGGCTTGTCGAGCCCGCCGATCAGCAGGTCGGCCACGGTGGCACTCACGTAGCGGCGGCCCTGGGCCACCGTGCGGATGGCCTTGACCAGGTCGTCCGGGGCGCTTTCCTTGGTCAGGTAGCCAGAAGCGCCGGCACGGATCAGGTTGATCGCGTACTGGTCTTCCGGGTACGTAGACAGGATCAGGACCGGCAATTCGGGCTTGCGCTGACGGATCAGCTTGAGCACGTCGATGCCGTTGCGGTCGGGCATCGAGATATCCAGGACCAGCACATCGAACTCGGCATCGCGCAACTGCGCCATGACCTGGTCGCCGCTTCCGGCCTCGCCTGTCACCTGGATGTCGGGCTCTTCGGAAAGGAACTGGCGCAGCCCGGCACGCACAATCTCGTGATCGTCAGCGATCAGGACGCGGATCATGTGGGCTCCACTGGGTTGAACAGACCGGCACATTGCCCGGTGCAGTCGGGTGCAGGCGGAACCGCTTGCGTTGATGTCATTGTAGTGCCGGGCGCGGGCGCGGGCTGTCAGTGTCAGGCTGACATTGGGGCGGGGCCAGCCCCCACAAGGCACACTGATCGCGCACAAAAGCAAAGCGGGACGGATGTGATCCGTCCCGCTTTGCTGCGGCGCGTCAGTACTGAAACTTCCTGGAGGGCCCTGGCACCGCCGGCACCGGCACGAGGCTAGTCGCCAATGGCCAGTGACTGTGGACTAGCGCAGCACGTTACTGCGCCTTGGCACCCGCGTCAGCACCGGCGCTGACGCCCACGCTCGCGTCGGTCTTGGCCTTCTTGGTCGACTTGGTGGCGTGCTTGCCATGCTTGGCCTTGGTGCCGGCGTCTGCCGCGGCGTCGCCGGTGGCGTCGGCAGCGGTGCCGACACTCTTGTCGACCGCCGCGCCGGCGGTCGACAGGCCCTTGTCAGCCGCCGAGCCTGCTGCCGACATGCCCTTGCTGGTCGCCGCGCCCGCGGTCGACAGACCCTTTTCGGCCGCGCCTGCGGCACCCGTGGCGGCGCTGCCGGCAGTGTTCAGGCCGCCCTGCGCTGCAGCGGCGGGAGAGGGTGTGGTCACCGATGCGCCGACGTCGGCCTTCGTGCCAACGGAAACGCCGGTGCCTTGGGCCATGGCCAGCGAGGAAGCGGCGGCGATCGACAGAGCGGACAGGGAGAGCAGCAGTTTCTTCATGGACAGACTCCTTTCAGGATGCCCCGCGGCGAAACATTCGCCGCGGTGATCACGCTGGTGATTGCGTGTATCGAGCCCTCAGTCTAGGGAGCCGGACTGCGCCGGTCTGTGAGGAGTTGAAAGGCTCTGTAAGGAGTTGTGAGGCGCCTGGCACATCGCCCCGGCACGGCTTTGCAGGCCGCCTGCAGCGGTTTTCCCTGTTGCATCAACGGGCTGGCGGCGGGGCCATGCCGCCGCCCCTGCCGCCCTGCCGTCGCACCCGGTTACAGGTTGGGGGCCAGCGCTCGCTCCAGCGTGGCGCGGTCCTCGTGGCGGCGCGCCGCCATGTCGTCGAGCTGGTCCTGTCCAATCTTGCCGATGGTGAAGTAGGTCGACTGCGGATGCGCCAGGTAGAAGCCGCTCACCGATGCGGCCGGCGTCATCGCCAGCGACTCGGTGATGCCCATGCCGATCTCGGGCGCGTCCAGGAACTCGAACATCGGGCCCTTGACGGTGTGCTCCGGGCACGCCGGGTAGCCAGGCGCCGGGCGGATGCCGCGGTACGACTCGGCGATCAGCTGCTCGTTGGTGAGCTGCTCGCCCGCGTCATAGCCCCACAAGTCCTTGCGCACGCGTTCGTGCAGGCACTCGGCAAAGCCTTCGGCGAAGCGGTCGGCCAGGGCCTTGAGCATGATCGCGCTGTAGTCGTCGTGGTCGGCTTCGAACTGCGCTTCCTTCTTCTCCACGCCCAGGCCCCCGGTCACGGCGAACAGGCCGACGTAATCGGCAATGCCGCTGTCCTTCGGTGCCACGAAGTCCGCCAGGCAACGGTTGGGGCGGCGCACGCCATCCACCACCGGACGCTCGCTCTGCTGGCGCAGGTTGTGCCAGGTCAGCGCGACCTTGCTGCGGGTCTCGTCGGTGTAGATCTCGATATCGTCATCGTTGACGGTATTGGCCGGCAGCAGCGCGATCACGCCGTTGGCGGTCAGCCAGCGGCCCTGGATCAGGCGCGACAGCATCGCCTTGCCGTCCGAGAACACCTTGCGCGCCGACTCGCCGACGATCTCGTCGTTGAGGATGTCGGGGAATTTGCCGGCCAGGTCCCAGGTCTGGAAGAACGGGCCCCAGTCGATGTAGTTGGCCAGTTCCGCCAGGTCGTAGTTGCGGAACACGCGCCGGCCGATGAACTTGGGCTTGGGCGGCACGTAGCTGCTCCAGTCGATCGGGGTCTTGTTGGCGCGCGCCTGCGCCAGCGTCACCATGGGCGTAGCCTTCTTGTTGGCGTGCTGGGTGCGGATGCGGTCGTAGTCGGTCTTCAGATCATCCAGGTACTTGGCCGCACCTTCATCCGACAGCAGGCTCGACGCCACGCTGACCGAGCGCGAGGCGTCCGGCACGTACACCACCGGGCCTTCGTAGTTGGGCGCGATCTTGACCGCGGTATGCACGCGCGAGGTGGTGGCGCCGCCGATCAGCAGCGGGATCTTCTTCACGCGGAAGTAGTCGTCGCGCTGCATCTCCGAGGCGACGTAGGCCATCTCTTCAAGCGACGGCGTGATCAGGCCCGACAGCCCGACGATGTCCGCGCCCTCGACCTTGGCCTTGGCCAGGATCTCGTTGCACGGGACCATCACGCCCATGTTGACCACTTCAAAGTTATTGCACTGGAGCACCACCGACACGATGTTCTTGCCGATGTCGTGCACGTCGCCCTTCACGGTGGCGATCACGATCTTGCCGCGCGCCTTGACGTCCCCGCCGGCTTCGGCCAGCAGGCGCTTTTCTTCCTCGATGTAGGGCAGCAGGTGTGCCACCGCCTGCTTCATCACGCGCGCGCTCTTGACCACCTGCGGCAGGAACATCTTGCCCGCGCCGAACAGGTCGCCGACGATGTTCATGCCGTCCATCAGCGGGCCCTCGATCACCTCGATCGGGCGGCCGCCGCGCGCCTCGACCTGCTGGCGGACCTCTTCGGTGTCTTCGACGATGAAGGTGGTAATGCCATGCACCAGGGCGTGCGCCAGGCGCTCGCCCACCGGCACTGGCTGCTCGGGCGTGCCGCGCCAGGCCAGGTTTTCTTCCTTCTTCGCGCCGCCGCCCTTGAAGCGGTCCGCAATTTCCAGCAGGCGGTCGGTGGAATCTTCGCGGCGGTTCAGGACCACGTCTTCCACGCGCTCGCGCAGCTCGGGATCAAGCTGGTCATACACGCCGAGCTGGCCGGCGTTGACGATGCCCATGTCCATGCCCGCGCCGATGGCGTGGTACAGGAACACGGTGTGGATCGCCTCGCGCACCGTGTCGTTGCCGCGGAACGAGAACGAGACGTTGGACACGCCGCCGCTGACCTTGGCATACGGCAGGTTCTGCTTGATCCAGCGCGTGGCCTCGATGAAGTCCACCGCGTAGTTGTTGTGCTCCTCGATGCCGGTCGCGACCGCGAAGATATTCGGGTCGAAGATGATGTCTTCCGGCGGAAAGCCGACTTCATTGACCAGGATGTCGTAGCTGCGCTTGCAGATCTCGGTCTTGCGCTGGAAGGTGTCGGCCTGGCCCTTCTCATCGAAGGCCATCACCACCGAGGCGGCGCCATAGCGGCGGATCAGCGCGGCGTGGTGGCGGAACTGTTCCTCGCCCTCCTTGAGCGAGATCGAGTTGACCACTGGCTTGCCCTGCACGCACTGCAGGCCGGCCTCGATCACTTCCCACTTCGACGAGTCGATCATGATCGGCACGCGCGCAATGTCCGGCTCGGAGGCGATCAGGTTCAGGAAGCGAACCATGGCGGCCTTCGAGTCCAGCATGGCCTCGTCCATGTTGATATCGATGATCTGCGCGCCGTTCTCGACCTGCTGGCGGGCCACCGCCAGCGCCTCGTCGAACTGGCCGTTCAGGATCATGCGCGCGAAGGCCTTGGAGCCGGTCACGTTGGTGCGCTCGCCGACGTTGACGAACAGCGTGTCGTCGTCAATGGTGAAAGGCTCGAGGCCGGACAGGCGCATCGGGCGCGGGGGCAGTTGGTTGTCGCTCATGTTGTCGGGCTCCGGGCTCAGGCGGCGTCGCGGTACTGGCCGGGCCAGGTGCGGGGGGTCTTGTTGGCCACGCGCTGGGCGATCGCGGCAATATGCTCGGGGGTGGTGCCGCAGCAGCCGCCCACCAGGTTCACCAGCCCGGAGGTGGCGAACTCTTCCACCAGCGACGAGGTGACCTCGGGCGTTTCGTCGAAGCCCGTGTCGCTCATCGGGTTCGGCAAACCCGCGTTCGGGTAGCACGACACCGCGGCATCGCAAACCTTGGCCAGCTCGGCGATATAGGGGCGCATCAGCGTTGCGCCCAGCGCGCAGTTCAACCCGAAGGTGATCGGGCGGGCGTGGCGCAGGCTGTTCCAGAACGCTTCCACGGTCTGGCCCGACAGGATCCGGCCCGAGGCATCGGTCACCGTGCCGGAGATCATCACCGGCAGGCGTTCGCCGGTGTCCTCGAACAGCTGGTCGATGGCGAACAGCGCCGCCTTGGCATTGAGCGTGTCGAAGATGGTCTCGACCAGGAACACATCGGCGCCGCCTTCCAGCAGGCCCTTGCCCTGTTCGTAGTAGGAATCGCGCAGCTCTTCGAAGCTCACGTTGCGCGCGCCCGGGTCGTTCACGTCGGGCGAGATGCTGGCGGTCTTGGGCGTCGGGCCGAAGGCGCCGGCGACAAAGCGCGGCTTGTCCGGCGTGCTGTACTTGTCGCAGGCGGCACGCGCCAGGCGCGCGGCCTCGACGTTCATCTCGTACGCCAGGTCCGCCATCTTGTAGTCTTCCTGCGCCACGCGCGTGGCACCGAAGGTGTTGGTCTCGATCAGGTCGGCGCCGGCGGCCAGGTACTGCTCATGGATCTCGCTGATGACCTGCGGGCGCGTCAGCAGCAGCAGTTCGTTGTTGCCCTTGACGTCCACCTTGTGTTCCGCGAAGCGCGCGCCGCGGTAGTCCGCCTCGGTCAGCTTGTAGCGCTGGATCATGGTGCCCATGGCGCCATCCAGGATCAGGATGCGTTCTTGCAGCAGCCGGGGCAACTCGGCAGCCCGGGTGTAGGGGCGCGGCGCGGCCGCGGTGGATTCAGGGGCACTCATGGCGGGGACTCTGGAAAGGCGGGCCTGCGGCGTATCCATGGCTGGATCGGCGCCGGGCCGCTGCTGTGGCCGATGCTGGCCAAAGAGGGACGATTTTATCAGGTGTATCAAGGCCTTGCGGCTGTCCGCGGTGGCCCGCGGTTGCCTGTCCGGCCCGGTGGCGCCTACACTGAGAGACGTAACCGTCACCGCCCCGGGGCGCTTCGCGCTGCCCCCTTCCTTGACCGACATGCAACATCTCTCCCCCGCCGACGCCCAGGACCTGCTGGCGCAATCGCCCGAGACGCTCTTTATCGACTGCCGCAGCGAGATGGAATACCTGTTCGTCGGCCATCCTAAGGGCGCGCACAACGTCCCCTGGAACGACGGCCCGGACTGGGAGGTCAACCCGCATTTCGTGCAGATGGTGAAGAAGCTGGCGGGCCAGGCGTCGGCGCGCCCGGTGCTGCTGATCTGCCGCAGCGGCAACCGCTCGTCGGCGGCGGCGCGGGCACTGGAGGGCGCGGGCTTCTCCAATGTCCAGTTCGTGCTGCACGGCTTCGAGGGCGACCTCGATGCGCAGCGCCACCGCAACACGGTCAACGGCTGGCGCCATGACGGGCTGCCGTGGGAACAGTACTGAGCGCGGCCCGCAGCGCCCGCCACCAACAAAAACGCCCGCCGAAGCGGGCGTGATCGTTCCAGGCAAAGCCGCTCAGTGCATCACCAGCGGGTGCATCATCACATTGTCGAACTTGCCGAGAAAATCGTCGACTTCCTCCACGGATGGCTCGCTTTCAATCAGGCGTTTGACGTCGGCGCGAAAGCTCTCGGCCAGATGGCCGCCGAGGAAGATTTCGCGCTTCAGGTTCTTGTCGACGATTTCATAGCCACCAAACTCAAGCGGCGCCTGATCGACATCCGCACCAAATTCCACGATGCAGTAGTTGTCGCTGTTGTAGATCATTTGCATGGCACACCTCCTGGGCGTCATGGATGGGCGGCATGCCCTTGTGGTTCTTGCCTCAGTTGATGCCTTGAGGGGGCGCCGCGGCTTTACCTCCAAACTTGGGGTGACCGGCGGGAAATCAAGTTATTGGTGTGGGTCACCTCGTTGCCACGATTTTCTGCCTTACATGAATTGGGCATCGGCCAATGCAACAAGTTTCTTGAGCCTTCCACATCAGTGTGTTGCTTGTCACGGAACGTCGCACTGCCCCCCGCATGCGGCATTCCCAAGAAAGGCGTCCAGCGCGGCATGGAAGCGCTCGGGCTGCTCCACGTGCACCAGGTGCGCCGCTTGCGGCACTACCTCGAGCCTGGCACCGGGGATGGCCGCGGCGATGCTCTGTGCCATCGCCACGGTTGCGCCCTGGTCCTGCTCGCCCGCTACTACCAGCGTAGGACAATGAATGCGGGAAAGCGCGCCGGCGAGGTCAAAAGCCATGATCGCCTCGGCCACACCCACATATCCACGTACCGGCGTGCCCACCAGCCTGTCGCGAATGCGCGACACCTGGTCGCGATGCGCCTCTTGGAAGGCCGGCGTCAGCCAGCGCCCGAGGGTGGCATCGGCCATGCCGGCCATGCCATGGGCCTCGGCCTGGCCGATGCGGTTGTGCCACATCGGGTGCGCCTCCATCGGGGTCTGGCTGTTGGTGGCCACCAGCGCCAGCGACAACAGCCGCTCGGGATGGCGCAGCCCCATGGTCTGCCCGATCATGCCGCCCACGGAAATCCCGCAGAAATGCGCCTGGGGGATCTGCAGCGCGTCCATCACCGCGACCACGTCGTCGGCCAGCCGCGTCATGGTGTAGGGCCCGAGCGGGGCGTCGCTGGCGCCGTGGCCGCGCATGTCAGGGCGCACCACGCGATAGCGGCCCGCCAGGTGCTGCGCGGTGGCGTCCCACAGCGTGTGGTCGGCAGCCAGGGCGTGGGCCAGGATCACCCAGGGCCCGTCCGCCCCGTCCACGCGCACGTGCAGGTCGGCGCCTTCGGCGTGGATGCGGTGGGTTTCGACTGGTGGCGTGGCAACGGTCATGGCTGGGCTCCTTTCGGTTAGATGATGCGTCGGGAGGCGCGCGCCGCGGTCCTACTGCCCTTCCTTGCCGCGGTACACCAGGTCGATCTGGGTGCCGTCGGGCTCGGTCTGGCGCAGGCGCACCGGCATCCAGCCCAGCGACTGCGCTAGCCACAGCTCGACGCGGCGCCGGTCATTGGCACGGCGCTGCAGCCGTACAAAGTGCTTTGCGCGTATCACGCCGCGGCCGGTGTCGATCTCGTCTTCTCCAACATACTGCACTTGCATGGGTTCCACATCCCGCGTGTCGGCCACAAGGAACGTTTCCGTCACTCCCGGGGTGACATATCGCTGGGGATTGCCGCGCACCAGCCCCACCAGCTGCAGGAATACGCTGAAGCGGTCCTGCGCGCCGGGCGGGAACTGGGCCTGCGAGCCCGAGGCCAGCACTGCGGTGCCGGCCGCGGCATCGAAACGCGAGGACTCGGTCTTGTTGCGGCGGCGTTCTTCGTAGCGTTCCGGCAACAGTCCCTGCACGGCCATCGCGCCGCCGCTCTGGAAGGCAAAGCGGAACCACAACACGCGGGTTTCGACCGCCAGCCGGTAGCGGCTGCCGTCCTGCTCCCAGCGGATCAGGCCGTCGGGGTTCTGCACGCCGTTGACGAAGCTGGCGTAGTGCATCGTCGCCGACGGCGGCGGGTCGTAGCGCACGCCATCGACGCCGCCCTGCGGGCCGCCGGATGGCGCGGCGGCAGGGGTGGCAGGCTTGGCCGCGCTGCCTTCGCCGCCGCTGCCCGAAGCCATTTCGGTCGCGCCCTGCGGGCTGGTGGCGAGCGCGGGAGCGGGGGCTTCCTGCGGCTCGGCTTCCGGGGCCTGCTCGGCCGGCCTGGGCTGCGGGCGCGGGCGCGGCATCGGCCGCGGCGCGGGCGGGGCTGGCGGCCTGGGCGGCGGCAGCAGCACCGCTTCCAGCGTGGGCGTGCTGCTGACATCCATCGGGATCAGCGGCCCCGGCATGCGCACAAAGCCCACCACGGCCAGCACGTGGACCAGCAGCACCAGGGCGATCACGATGATCCAGCGCCGCCGGCGCCAGACGCGGGGATCCGCGCCGGGCCGGGCGTGGAGACTAGGATTGGCCGGTTTCTCCGGCCGGGGTGGCTGCACCAAGGTAGCCAAGTTCCGATGAGAGCTGTTGGGCGATGTCACGGATGCGACGATCCATCGTACCGCCCCATTCTGCATCGAATATGCTTTGCGCGCCCAGTACGATCAGCCCCATGGCCAGGTGGCCGTTGGCGTCGAACACCGGCATCGAGAACGCATTGATGCCCGGCAGCACGCCGCCGAGCGTGCGCGCGGCGCCATGCGCGCGCACCTCGGCGCAGATCGCGTCGTAGTCGGCCAGTGAGCGCGGCATGTCGGGCACGCCGTCATTGCCGCGCGCGCCCAGCTCGCGCTCGATCAGCGGCAGGGTCTGCTTGCGCGGCAGGTAGGCGCCGTACAGGCGGCCGGTGGCTGAGTTCAGCATCGGCATCACATCGCCCAGGCGCAGGCTGACGGTGACGGGATGGCTGGATTCCTCCCAGTGCACCACGGTGGGACCGTGGTTGCCCCACACGGCAATGCCGGCGGTCAGGTCCAGTTCATCGCGCAGCTGCGACAGGATCGGGCGCGCCTTCTTGACCGGATCGAGACGGTTCAGCCCGGCCAGGCCCAGCTGCAGCGCGAACGGGCCCAGGTCATAGCGCCCGCTGACGGGGTCCTGCGCCACGGCGCCCAGCCGCATGAAGCTGACCAGGTAGCGATGGGCCTTGGCCGGGTTCATGCCGGCGGCGGCGGCCAGGTCGCGCAGCATCATCGCGCGCGGCGACACCGCCAGCGCCTGCAGCAGCCTGAAGCCCACCTCGATGGACTGGATGCCGGAACGCAGCTTGGTGTCTTCTTCTTCGATCTCTGACATGCGGCGGATGGTTGGCTATCCCCGGGGGCTGGGGAAATTCGTAGGTAAATTTACTATAGCGAAATCGATTTACCAATTTTTAAGCCATCGGTAGACTTTCCTCGCAACAGACCTGGCCGGCGGCATGCCCCTCGTGCAAGCCCGCCCGAACCGGGCCCCTTTTTAACACGGAGACAACCGATGCGCCCCCTTGGCTACTTTCGCCCCGCCCTCGCCGCATTGACGGCCGCTACCCTGTTTGCCGCCCTGTTCACCGCCAGCGCCCCCGCACGCGCCGACGACTGGCCGTCGCAGCCGATCCGCTGGGTCGTGCCCTATCCCGCCGGCGGCGGCACCGACGTGGTGGCGCGCACCGTGGCCCAGGCCATCACCCCGGGGCTGGGCAAGCAAGTCGTGATCGACAACCGCCCCGGTGCGGCCACCATCGTCGGCGCCGATGCCGTGGCGCATGCCAAGCCCGATGGCTACACCGTGCTGACCGCCGACACCGCCACGCTGGCCGCCAATCCGTCGCTGTACAAGAAGCTGCCGTACAACCCGGACAAGGACTTCGTCTACATCGGCCAGCTTGCGCGCTTCCCGCTGGTGCTGGTGGCCAATCCCAACTTCCCGGCGCACACGCTCAAGGAAGTGGTCGAGTACGCGCAGAAGAACCCGGGCAAGGTCAATTTCGCCTCGCCGGGCGCGGGCAGCCCGCACCACCTGGCGATGGAACTGTTCATGGACCAGACCCGGGTCAAGATGACGCACGTGCCCTACAAGGGCGCGGCGCCGGCGGTGCAGGACCTGCTCGCGGGCCAGGTCGACCTGATGTTCCTGGACCTGGCCTCGGGCCAGCAGAATGTGCAGGCCGGCAAGCTGCGCGCGCTCGGCGTGGCCACGCCCAAGCGCCTTGCCGTGCTGCCCAGCGTGCCGACCGTGGCCGAGGGCGGCGTGGCCGGCTTCGAGGCTTACGCCTGGCAAGGCATGGTGGCGCCGGCCGGTACGCCCAAGGCCGTGGTCACGCGCCTGAACGCCGAGCTGGTCAAGGCGCTGAAGACGCCCGAGGTGCAGAAGAAGCTGGAAGGCGTGGGCGTGGAGGCGGTCTACAGCACGCCCGAGGAATTCGCCAGCTACGCGCGCGCCGAGGGCGAGCGCTGGGGCAAGCTGATCAAGGCCAAGGGCATCACCGTCGACTGACTGGCGCGCGGGCGGGCCACGGTAGACTAGTGGCCATTGCGCCTGCCCCGCGGGCGCCCCCGATCCCTACCGCACTGCATCCATGAAACTCGCAACCCTGAAGGACGGTTCGCGCGACGGCCAGCTGGTGGTCGTGTCGCGCGACCTGAAGACCGCCCACTACGCCACCGACATCGCCGGCAAGCTGCAGACCGTGCTGGACGACTGGCCGTTTTACGCGCCGCAGCTGCAGGACCTGTACGACGCGCTCAACGCCGGCCGCGCGCGCCACCCCTTCCCATTCGCCCCCAAGGACTGCATGGCGCCGCTGCCGCGCGCCTACCAGTGGGCCGACGGCTCGGCCTATGTCAACCACGTCGAGCTGGTGCGCAAGGCGCGCGGCGCCGAGATGCCGCCCGAGTTTTGGACCGACCCGCTGATGTACCAGGGCGGCTCTGACGACTTCGTCGGTCCGCAGGACGATATCGTCTGCGCCAGCGAAGCCTTCGGCATCGACTTCGAGGCCGAGGTGGCCGTGATTACCGGCGACGTGAGGATGGGCGCCACGCCCGAGCAGGCCGGCGAAGCCATCCGCCTGGTGATGCTGGCCAACGATGTCTCGCTGCGCAACCTGATCCCGGCCGAGCTGGGCAAGGGCTTCGGCTTCTTCCAGAGCAAGCCGGCCACGGCATTCTCGCCGGTGGCGGTGACGCCCGACGAACTCGGCGAGGCCTGGCGCGAGCGCAAGGTGCACCTGCCGATGACCGTGCACTGGAACAGCAAGAAGGTGGGCCAGCCCGACTGCGGCACCGACATGGTGTTCGACTTCGGCCAGCTGATCGCCCATATCTGCAAGACCCGCAACGTGCGCGCCGGCAGCATCGTGGGCTCGGGCACGATCTCCAATGTCGACCGCACGAAGGGCTACTGCTGCATCGCCGAGAAGCGCATGCTGGAAACCATCGATGAGGGCAAGCCCGTGACCGAGTTCATGAAGTTCGGCGACGCGGTCAAGATCGAGATGTTCGACGCACAGGGCCATTCGGTATTCGGCGCGATCGACCAGCTGGTGGCACCGGCCTGACGCACGTTGGGGCCGCGGGGTGCGGCGGCGAGCCGGATATGCATATAATTAACCGACCGATCGGTTGGCAAATCAACGATGCATGCGGCGCGCCGCTAACCCCCGTACTTCTCAGGCCCCCAATGACTACCCCCACCGCTGACTCCACACCCCTCTCCCCCCGCTACGAGCGCTATCGCGCACTGACGCTGCGCCGCCACGGCCCCATCCTCGAAATCATCATGGGCGCGGCCCAGTCGGCCAACCAGAAGCTGGCCACGGCCGACGCCAACATGCACCGCGAGCTGGCCGAGATCTGGCGCGACGTCTCCGCCGACCCCGAGGTGCGCGTGGCGCTGATCCGCGGCGAGGGCAAGGGCTTCTCGGCCGGCGGCGACCTGGCCCTGGTCGAGGACATGGCCAACGATTTCGAGACCCGTACCCGCGTCTGGCATGAGGCGCGCGACCTGGTCTACAACGTCATCAATTGCGACAAGCCGGTGGTCTCCGCCATGCACGGCCCCGCCGTCGGCGCCGGGCTGGTGGCCGGCCTGCTGGCCGATATTTCGATCGCGGCAAGGACCGCGCGCATCGTCGACGGCCATACCCGGCTGGGCGTGGCCGCGGGCGACCATGCCGCCATCGTGTGGCCGCTGCTGTGCGGAATGGCCAAGGCCAAGTACTATCTGATGCTGTGCGAGTCGGTCAGCGGCGAGGAAGCCGAGCGGATCGGCCTGGTCTCGCTGGCGGTGGAAGAGGACGAACTGGTGGCGCGCGCGTTCGAGGTGGCCAACCGGCTGGCGGCCGGGTCGCAGACCGCGATCCGCTGGACCAAGTATGCCCTCAACAACTGGCTGCGCATGGCCGGCCCCGCCTTCGATACCTCGCTGGCGCTTGAATTTATGGGCTTTGCCGGCCCCGACGTGCACGAAGGCGTGGCGAGCCTGCGCCAGAAGCGGCCGCCACAGTTCAGGTAACGACGACGCAGCCGCCGGCCCGACGGGCCCTCCTGGCCAACCCCGGGGCTGCGCCGCACACGGAGCGCTCGACCATGTTCGGACAGATTCCCGATTTCACCAACGGCTTTGACTTCATGCGCCGGCTGTGGGGCAGCGGCAGCGGCATGCCCGCCGGCCTGATGCCCGGCCTGCAGGCGATGACGCCGCCGATGGACCTCGACGACCTCGACAAGCGCATTGCCGACCTGAAGGCCGTGGAGAGCTGGCTGCAGTTGAACACCAACCTGCTGCGCACCACCATCCAGGGCCTGGAAGTGCAGCGCGCCACGCTGGTGGCGCTGCAGACCTTCGGCAACGCGCTGTCGCCCGACGCCATGCAGTCCGCGATGGAAAACGTCGCACGCGCGGCCAACACGCCCAGTGCCGCGGCGCCGGAGCGCGCCGCCGGCGCGGATGGCGGCAGCGGTGCGCAACCTGAGCCGCCTGCCGCCGAGCAGCCGCAGGCTGCGGCAAGCGACACCGATTCCGCCTTGCCCCCCAACGCCGCGCTGTGGTGGGACCTGCTGCAACAGCAGTTCAACCAGATCGCCAGCAGCGCCGCCGCGGCCAGCATCGCCCCGTTCGGCATGGGCGGCTTCGGCGCCGCGGCCGGCCCCGAAGCCGCAGCGCAAGCGGCTGCGGCAAAGCCGAAGACGGCCGCGCCTGGCAAGGCCGCCTCCGCCGGCACGGGCAAGCCTGCCGCCAGGAAGGCGCCTGTAAAGAAGGCGCCGGCCAAGAAGGCAGCCAAGGCAAAGCCGGCCAAGGACGCGGGCAACGGCGATGACAATGGCAAGAACGGCGGCAACAACGGCGGCGGCGGCCACGGCCCCAACGGCAGCAGCGCAGCCTGACAGCCAAAAACTCCCAACAATTCGCCACGCCAACGCAATGCATCGCGAGTCCTTCCCGGCCCCCCACCCCGCGCTGCAATCCGGACCCAACCCCGCCGCCACCGCGCTGATCATGATGGGCGGCGGCGCGCGCGCCGCCTACCAGGCGGGCGTGCTGAGCGGGCTGGCACGCATTGCCGCGCGGCACGGCAAGGGCCATGGCGCGATGCCCTTCGGCATCATCGCCGGGACCTCGGCAGGCGCGATCAACGGCGCCGGGCTGGCGATCCAGGCGGGGGACTTCCAGGCCGCCACACAGAGCCTGGCGGCGCTGTGGCACAGCATCCATGCCGACGACGTCTACCGCACCGACGTGCTGCGCGTGGGAATTTCGGGCGCGCGCTGGCTGTCGACGCTGGCGCTGGGCTGGGCCACGCAGCGGCGCGCGCCCCGTGCCCTGTTCGACAACACCCCGCTGGGCAGCATGCTGGGCGAGCTGTTCGAGCCCGAGCGCGTGCAGGCCAGCCTGGACAGCGGTGCGCTGCATGCCTTCGCGGTCACCGCGCTGTCCTACAGCACCGGGCGCCACGTGACCTTCTACCAGTCGCACCACCGCATCCATCCGTGGCACCGCAGCCAGCGCATTGCGATCCCGGCGCAGATCACGGTGGACCACCTGCTGGCATCGGCGTCGATTCCGTTCCTGTTCCCGGCGATGCCGCTGGAGCTGGACGGCCACCATGAGTGGTTCGGCGACGGCACCATGCGGCAGATGTCGCCGCTGTCGCCGGCGATCCACCTGGGCGCGTCGCGCGTGCTGGCGATCGGCGCGGCCTCGCGCCAGCGCTCGGGCTGGTACGACACCATGCCGGCCGGCGGCTACCCGTCGCTGGCGCAGGTGGGCGGGCAGGCGCTGGCCAGCATCTTCCTGGACGGACTCAACGCCGACCTGGAGCGGCTGCTGCATATCAACCGCTTGCTGGCGCGCATGCCGGAGCTGGCCGGCGACCGCGAGGGCTGGCGCCCGGTGCAGGTGATGACGATCGCCCCCAGCGAGCCGATCGAAGCCATTGCCGCCGAGCACCAGAAGCAGCTGCCGCGCACGGTGCGCGCCCTGCTGGCGCCACTGGGCGGCACCGAGGCGCGCGGCGCCGCCTTTGCCAGCTACCTGCTGTTCGAACCCGCCTTCACCCAGGCCCTGATGGCGCTGGGCGAGCGCGACGCCGAGGCCCAGGCGGACGAGCTGGCGGCGTTCCTGTTCGGCATCGTCCCGGGCACGCCACCGGCCGCGCTGCCGGCGGGCGAGCGCGCGCTTTCGCCCTGAGCACCCGCCAGCACATGGCGTGCGGCCAGGCGCCGCGGCTGGCACATTGACGTGTCATCGTTGCGCTGATCGCCCGCAATATGCTGCCGGCTGCGCCAAATCGCGTCAAAAAGCGTTGCATTTGCCCCGATCCGAACTAAAAAAGGAGAAGAGAATAATTCGCATCTGGTAGAATCTGCCCGTAATTTCAAAGGTTTACCATGCTCTACCCCGAACTGTTCAAATCGTTGGAAGCCGTCCGCTGGCACATGGACAAGGACATCCCCTGGGATACCTTTGACGCCAGCATGCTGACGGACGACCAGGCCAAGACCATTCGCATGAACGCGATCACGGAATGGTCCGCCCTGCCCGCGACCGAGATGTTCCTGCGCGACAATCGCCACGATTCTGATTTTTCGGCGTTCATGAGCATCTGGTTCTTTGAGGAACAGAAGCACTCGCTGGTGCTGATGGAGTACCTGCGCCGCTTCCGCCCGGACCTGGTGCCGACCGAGGAAGAACTGCACGCGGTGCGCTTCGAGTTCGACCCGGCCCCGCCGCTGGAAACCCTGATGCTGCATTTCTGCGGCGAGATCCGCCTGAACCACTGGTACCGCCGCGCCGCCGAATGGCACACGGAACCGGTGATCAAGCATATCTACCGCACCCTGTCGCAGGATGAAGCCCGCCATGGCGGCGCCTACCTGCGCTACATGAAGAAGTACCTGGCACAGTTCGGCGACAGCGCGCGCGCCGCCTTTGCCAAGATCGGCGTGCTGATGGCCTCGGCCCGCCGCACCGAGAAGCCGCTGCACCCGACCAACCTGCACGTCAACAAGGCGCTGTTCCCCAACGACACGGTGCAGTCGCGCCTGCCGGACCCGGACTGGCTCGAGCACTGGCTGGACGAGCAGATCCGCTTTGACGAAGGCTGGGAGAAGAAGGTCATCGAACGGATCCTGCACAATATGTCGCTGCTGTTCGAACGCACCTTCGAAACGGTGCAGGACCTGAACCGTTACCGCAAGGAACTGAACGCCAGCCTGCAAGGCACGGGCGGGGCCCAGCCGGCGCAAGCCTGAGCGGCCAGTCCGACAGCACGAAAAAAAGCCCCGCCGAAGCGGGGCTTTTTTTTGCCCTTCTATTGCCTGGACGCATTCCCGACAAATGCGACCCGCCGCGGCGCACCGGGCCTGATCCGGTTGTGGCGGGTATTCTGCATGACTGTTTTCCTAATCCTGGAAAATCAAGCGCCTGGCATGATAAACGAGCCGACTACGATGCAGGTAGTAGCCGGTTACTACATCATTCATTCCCGTCCCATGTACTGCCATGCTGTCACGCAGCGGCGGCAAACCCATGGCTGGCGCCCGTTCGTCGAATAAACTTATATCCGAAAATAAAATATTTAAAGCACGCGACGATTATCCTGACACTCAATGCGCTGTAAATCCAGCATTACGAATTCATTTAATTCGTGGTGTCATGCCTCGCAGTTCCCGGTGTGGCAGCAGGCCAGGCCGGTTGTCGATCCGGCAGGCTGTGCGTGACGGGGTAACCAGGGCCCACCGCCGGCAGAGATCACAAGAAGGGGTACCATCTCGGGCAAGCACGCCGGCTCCGACCAGGGGCTGGCCTCCACTTTCCGATGCCGACCCCATGTCCGTACCCGCTTTCGAATCCAAGCTGACCCTGCCTGACACCCCCGCCGCGCTGGCCGCGCGCATCGCCACCTTGCCGCGCCCGCTGGTGTTCACCAATGGTGTCTTCGACATCCTGCACCGCGGCCATGCCACCTACCTGGCACAGGCGCGCGCACTGGGCGCGAGCCTGGTGGTCGGCGTCAACAGCGATGCTTCCGTGAAGATGCTGGGCAAGGGCGACGACCGCCCGCTGAACCATGAATCGGACCGCATGGCGCTGCTGGCCGCGCTGGAGTCGGTCGACCTGGTCACGATGTTCCGCGAACAGACCCCGGTGGAACTGATCCGCCTGGTGCGCCCCGACATCTACGTCAAGGGCGGCGACTACGACATCGACACGCTGGAAGAAACCCGGCTGGTGCGCAGCTGGGGCGGCCAGGCCTACGCCATCCCCTTCCTGCACGACCGCTCGACCACCAAGCTGCTGACCAGGGTACGCCAGGGCAGCTAAGGCTGATCAGGTTGCTCAGGAGCAGGCCAGCACGTCCTCGGCGCCGTAGCGCTGGCGCATGGCCTCGAGCCGGGCGCGCGCCGCATCGTCGGCATCGCGCACGCGCAGCCACTGCCGCGTGAGCGGCCGCGCGGCGTCGGTCAACATGGCGGTGCGCACGCCGTGGCCGCGCAGGGAATCGAGATATTGCTCGGCATGCTCGCGCTCGCGGAAGAGGCCCAGCGACACCGTATAGGTCGTGGCCTCGGGCGTGCCGGCGGTCACCAGCGAGTACTCCGTCACATTGCGCCGGCGCAGTTCGGCCAGCTTGCGCTCGGCATGCTCGCGCGTGGGCTGCGCGGGCAGATGGACCCACCAGCGCACCTGTTCCTGCCGCGCGAACGCTTCCACGCGCAGCGCGGCGGCGGCCAGGTCTTCAGTGGCGCGGCGCGCCGCCTGGGCGCTGAAGCCACCGATCTCGATGCAGGCAGCCAGCGTGGCCGACGGCAGCGCGCTGCGCGGTGCGGCATCCGCCGCTGGTGCCGACGCTGGTGCCTGCACCCGCATCCGTTCCCCACGTACCTGCTGCTGCAGCCGCTGCGGCTCACGCGGCGTTTCAAACCAGCCGGCCAGCGGATTCGCGCCGAACACCCCGAGCACCGCCCCCAGCAGCATGGCATTGGCGAGCAGCAGCAACAGCGGGACGATGCGCGGCGAGCGTGGCCGGGCGGGCTGGCCTGGGGCGGTCATGGGTCGGGGTGGATTGAGGCGTGTGAGAAGTTGCGCTGCGCGCTAGGCGCCGGCCGATGCCATCGCGTGCAGGCCAAGCAGCACCAGATTATCGTGCATCTCGAACGGCACCGCGAGCGCGCCAGCCAGCGCGCCGCGGGCACCGCCGGACAGCAGGCAGCGCACGGGGCGACGCGCCGGCCCGCGCTCGCCCAGCGCGCGCCAGGTGCGTTCGATGGCGCCGGCCTGCGCGGCCAGGCAGCCTGCGGCAATGGCGTCGTGCGTGTTGTCGGCCCAACGCAGGTGCGCGCCCGCCACGGTGCCGGCATCGTCCACGTCCAGTGCCGGCAGCTGCGCGGTGTTGCGCGCCAGCGTGCCCAGCATCAGTGCCAGGCCGGGCAGGATCAGGCCGCCTTCGAAGCGCGCGCTGCCGTCCGCCGCGGCCGTGACGATATCCAGCGTGGTGGCGGTGCCCGCGGTCACCACCAGCAGCGTGTCGTGCGGCAGCCAGCGGTGCGCGCCGATGGCGCCGACCCAGCGGTCCACGCCCAGTTGCGTGGGCTCGCGGTAGCCGTTGGCCAGGTTGCCTTGCGCGGCGGCGCTGCGCACCCATTGCACCGGCGCACAGCCCCCGAAGGCCTCGGCCAGCGCTGCATCCACGGCGGCCGCAATCACCGGTCCGGCGACATTGCTGATCCACACCGACGGCATCGGCCCGCTGCCGCGCAGCGCGCGCAGGTCAGCGGCCAGCGCCTGCAGCGCGCCGGCGTCGGCATGGGCGACCGCGCCGCCGTGCTGCCACGGCGTGGGCAGCGCGTCAGTGGCGGGCAGCGCCGCACCGGCTTCGCACCAGGCCCACTTGAGGCGGGTATTGCCGATATCGATCAGCAGGTGCGGCGCGCTCATGCGGTGCCTCCCTGCCCCGGCGCGGGCCGCAGCGACAGCTCGCCGCTGGCGATGCGCTCAAGCCCCGCCGGCGTTTCCAGCAGCAGGTGGCCGGCCTCGTCGACGCCGCGCGCCATGCCTTCGGCGATCACCTTGCCCTCGTGCAGCAGCCGCACCGGCTGGTCGCGGTAGGCATCGGCCGCGGACCAGCGCCGCGCCATCGGCCCGAAACCGTGCGCCAGGAACGCGGTGCGCATGGCCGCCAGCCGCTCCAGCAGCGCGGCCAGCAGGCGCGGGGCATCGCGCTGCGCGTCGAAGCCGGGCATGGCCTCGGCCACGCCCGCCAGCTCGCGGCCCAGTGCCGCTTCCATCTGCGCGTCGCGCACCAGGTTCAGGCCGATGCCGATCACGGCCCAGACCCGCTGCGGCCCGGCGGGCACCGCCTCGATCAGGATGCCGGCCAGCTTGCGCTCATCGATCTGGAGGTCATTGGGCCATTTCAGCCCGATCCGTGCGCCGAGGCCCGCCTCGACATCGCCCAGGGCCTCGGCCAGCGCCAGGCCCACGGCCAGGCTCAGGCCGCTCAGCTGCGCCGGCGCCAGCGCCAGCGGCAGTGCCACCGAGAAGGTCATGCCTGCCTGCCCCTGCCACGGCCGGCCCTGGCGCCCGCGCCCGGCGGTCTGGCGGTAGGCCAGGCGCAGCCTGCCGGCGTCGGACCACGGCGCCTGGCGGCAGGCCGCGGTCAGGTCGGCATTGGTGGAGCCGGTTTCTTCCACCAGCTCCAGCGTCCAGTCGCTCAACGCGGGCGACAGCATGCCGCGCAGCGCGCCGGCATCGATGCGCCAGTTGGCGCCGGATGGGGAGGAAGGGTCGGATGGAGTCGGAGGAACGGCGGACATGCGCGGCAAAGGGCTGGGATCGATGGCGATCGTGGAAAACACAGGCGGGGGCAGGGCTGAGCCCCAAGTGCCTGCTGCAGATGCCGCATTGTAGCCGCGCCGCCGCCTCGGCACGGCGCGGTCGCGCCAGCGGGGCGGGTGGCTTAGAATCGAGACTCGGCCATCACATCGCATGCCCTTGGAACGCCAGACGACGCCAGACTTCCATATCACGCGCGGGGACGGAACCGTCAGCGTAGCGCTGCGTGGCGACTGGACCGCGCTCGCCCTGGCCGGCTGCCACCAGGCGCGGCAGCTGCGCGCGAAACTGCATGAGCTGGCGCAGGCACCAGACAGCGCGCAGTGGTCGCTGGCCGGCGTCGAGCGGCTGGACCATATCGGCGGGCAACTGCTGTGGCAGGCCTGGAACGGCGCGCTGCCGCAGCGGCTCGATGCCAGCGAAGGCCAGCGCCGCGTGTTCGAGCGCATCGCCGCAGTGCACGACGAGGGCTGGAAGAAGCACATGGTGGACCGCTTCAACCCGGTTACGCTGTTCGGCGCGAGCGTGCTGTCGTTCGGCGCGCAGCTGGGCCGCGGCGTCAGCATGCTGGGCCAGCTGACCTTCGACCTGCTGCGCTTTGCACGCATGCCCCAGCGCGGCCCCTGGCGCGAGATCTCGGCCAATATCTACAACGTGGGCTACAAGGCGCTTGGCATCACCGCGCTGGTCGGCTTCCTGATCGGCATCGTGCTGTCGTACCTGTCGGCCAACCAGTTGCGCACGTTTGGCGCCAGCACCTTTATCGTCAACATCCTGGGCATGGCGGTGATCCGCGAGCTGGGGCCGGTGCTGGCGGCGATCCTGATCGCGGGCCGCTCGGGTTCGGCCATCACCGCGCAGATCGGCGTGATGCGCGTGACCGAAGAGCTCGATGCGATGCTTGTGATGGGCATCTCGCACGGCTTCCGGCTGATCATGCCGCGCGTGATCGCCCTGGCCATCGCCATGCCGCTGCTGGTGGCCTGGACCGACGTGATGGCGCTGGCGGGCGGCATCCTGGCCGCGCGCTGGCAGCTGGGCATCAGCGCCACCTTCTTCCTGCGCGAGCTGCCCGATGCGGTGCCGGTGGCCAACCTGTGGCTCGGACTGGGCAAGGGGGTGGTGTTCGGCATCCTGATCGCGCTGACCGCATGCCACTTCGGGCTGCGCATCAAGCCCAATACGCAAAGCCTGGGCGAAGGCACCACCGCCTCGGTGGTGACCGCGATCACCATGGTGATCCTGGCCGACGCGGTCTTCGCCATCCTGTTCAAGGACGTGGGCCTGTGAGCGCGGCGCAAGCGAACGCCACGCCGGACGGCAAACCCGGACGCAAGCCGGACCGCAAGGCGGACCGCACCCCGGTCATCGAGGTGCGCGACCTGGTCAAGCGCTTCGGCAAGGCGGTGGTGCATGACCATGTGAACCTGGACGTTTACCGCGACGAGGTGCTGTCCATCGTTGGCGGCTCGGGCAGCGGCAAGACCGTACTGCTGCGCCAGATCGTGGGGCTGGAGCGTCCCACGTCGGGCTCCATCAAGGTGTTCGGCGAAGACCCGACCCGGCTGCGCCCGGCGCAGCTGCAGGCGCTGCGCAACCGCTGGGGGCTGCAGTTCCAGCGCGGCGCGCTGTTCTCGGCGCTGTCGGTGATCGACAATATCGCGCTGCCGCTGCGCGAGCTACGCGCGCTGCCCGACAACCTGATCTGCCAGGCGGCGCTGCTCAAGCTGCAGCTGGTGGGGCTGTCGGCGCGCGATGCCGACAAGATGCCGGCGGACCTGTCCGGGGGCATGATCAAGCGCGTGGCGTTGGCGCGCGCGCTGGCGCTGGAGCCGGAACTGCTGTTCCTGGACGAGCCCACCGCCGGGCTGGACCCGATGGCTTCGGACGACTACGTGCGGCTAATCCGCGAACTGCGCCGCGAACTGGGCCTGACCGTGGTGATGATCACGCACGACCTGGACACGCTGGTGGCATTGTCCGACCGCGTCGCGGTGCTGGCGGACCACAAGGTGATCGCCGCGGCGCCGATCCCTGAAGTGGTGAAGGTGGACCACCCCTTCATCCGCGAGTATTTCCTGGGCGAGCGCGCCCAGCGCGCCATGCAGGCGCTGCCACCGCACGGGCAGCCGGATGCGGCGCCCCCTGGAGAAGCATGATGGAAAACAAGTCACACGCGTTCCTTGCCGGCGTGTTCACCATCGGCCTGGCCGTGCTGGTGTTGTTCGCAATCTTCTGGTTCAGCAGCGACCACGCCGTGCGCGTGCCATACGACCTGATCACGCGCGCCACCGTCAACGGCCTGCAGCCGCAGGGCGACGTGAAATACCGCGGGCTGGCGGTGGGCAAGGTCGAGTCGATCAAGTTCGACCCGCAGGTGCCGGGCCAGATCATTGTGCGCGTCAACGTCAACAAGGACACGCCGATCACGCGCACCACCTATGGCACGCTGGGCTTCCAGGGCGTGACCGGAATCGCCTACGTGCAACTGGACGACAGCGCCACGCACGACGGCGCCACGGCTTCGCCGCCGCTGCCGACCTCGCCCAAGGCGGTGGCACGCATCGCCATGCGCCCCGGCTTCTTCGAAGAGCTGGAAAAGCGCGGCGATTCGCTGCTGACGCAGGTCGAGACCATGATGACCTCGCTCAACGACATGTTCCAGAGCGCCAACCGCACTGAGCTGATGGCCGCGATCCATGCGGTGCGCAAGACCGCGGAAGACTACTCGCGGCTGTCCGATTCCCTGGGCCCGGCCGCCAACCGGCTGCCGAAGGTGACCGAGAACCTGAACGCCACGCTGGAATCGACCCGGCGCCTGACGCAGGAGCTGGCCAACCCCAACGGCACGGTGATGCGCACCGTCGACAGCGTCGGGCGCGACATGCAGGGCGCGGCCTCGTCGGTGCAGTCCGCGGCAGGCACCTTCAGCGAAGAGACTCTGCCGCAGCTCAATGGTCTGGCGCGCGACGCGCGCCAGACCGCGCGCACCTTCGAGCGCGCCGCCGGCCAGTTCAACGAGAGCCCGAGCAGCGTGCTGTTCGGCGCGCCCGCGCCTGCCCCGGGCCCGGGCGAGCCGGGCTTCAGCGCACCATAGCGCGGCCCGCATGCCACCCCTCACCCGATACCGCCAACCGCGAGATACCGCCGTGAACCCTGCGACCGAGATGCCACGCTTTCTCCGATCCGCGCGCTCCCGCCTCCAGGCCGCCCTGCTGCTGGCCGCCGCGGGGCTGGCGCTGTCGGGCTGCGCGCTGACGCGCGGCAACAACCCCACCGTCACCTACGATCTCGGCCCGCCGGCCGCCGCCACCCCCGGCAACGGGAACCCCGCGCCGGCGCGGCTGCCCAAACTGCGCGTGGCACAGACCGACGGGCCCAACTGGCTGGACGGCAACGCCCTCTTCTATCGGCTGCAGTATGCGCAGGCGCAGCGCCTGCAGGCCTACGCCACGCAACGCTGGGTGATGTCGCCCACGCGCCTGTTCGACGAGCGGCTGCGCGAGGCCGTGGCCGCGCGCGGCACGCTGAGCTGGTTCGGCGACAGTAGCGTGCCGGCGTTGAAGGTGGACCTGATCGAGTTCGACCAGGTGTTCGACAGCGCCACCACCAGCGAAGGCGTGGTGCGGCTGCGCGCCACGGTGTTCCAGCAAGGCATGCTCGGCCAGCAGACCTTCGAGGCGCGCCGGCCCGGGGCCAGCGCCGACGGGGCCGGCGGCGTCAAGGCGCTGGCCGAGGCCAGCGACGCGGTGATCGCGGCGCTGCTCGACTGGGTCGGCACGCTGCGGCTAAAGTAAACACGCAAGGAGACACGCCATGGAGCCGGCTCCCCCGCCGCCCTCCGCGCCGCCCCCGGCGGCTCAGCCAACGCCGGAAGCCAGCGGCCCGCAGCACTCGCCGCTCGCCCGCGTGGGGCTGATTTGCTTCACGCTGCTGGTCGTGTACGCCAGCCTGTACCCGTTCTCGGGCTGGGTCGACAACGGCGTTTCGCCGTTTGCCTTCCTGAGCGCGCCCAAGCCGCGCTACATCACCGACTTCGACCTGCTGACCAATGTGCTGGGATACTTCCCGTTCGGCGCGCTGGTGGTGCTGTCGCTGCATCCGCGCATGTCGGGCGGGCGCGCCACGCTGGTGGCACTGGTGGCCGGGGCGCTGCTGTCGGCCTGCATGGAGGCCTTCCAGACCTGGCTGCCAAGCCGCATCTCCTCCAATATCGACCTGATCACCAATGCGCTGGGTGCGCTGCTGGGCGGCGCGGTGGTGGCGCCGTTCACCCGGGCACTGATCGACGACGGGCGCCTGACGCGCCTGCGCCATGCGTGGTTCGAGCCCCACGCCAGCTTTGCCATCATCCTGCTGCTGCTGTGGCCGTTTGCGCAGGTGTTTCCGCAAGAGCACCTGTTCGGCATGGGCGGCATCGTGCGCGAATGGCTGACCGACCCGGAATCCTGGCCGATGCAGGTGCTGCAGATGGTGTTCCCGCAGCTGGAGGCCTGGCAGGACCATATCGGCTTGCGGCCCGAGGACATGCAGAGCCAGCAGTTGCTGGAATCGCTGGTGACCGCCAGCAGCTGGGTCGGCACGGGCCTGTTTGCCTCGATCGCGATGCGCCGCAGCGCGCCGATGCTGCGCATCCTGGCCGGCCTGCTGGCGGCGGCGCTGCTGCTCAAGGCCACTGCTGCCGAACTGCAGTTTCCGTCCGAGAGCGCCTTTGTCTGGCTGTCCGAAGGCGGGCGCTTTGCCTTGCTGACCAGCTCGCTGGTGCTGGCGCTGCTGCTGTACCTGCCACGCTGGCTGCGCGCGGTGCTGGCGATGGTGGCGCTGATCGTGCTGGTGGTGCTGACCAATGTGCTGCCATCCAACCCCTATGCGTGGATCTCGGAGCAAGGCTGGCGCATGGGCCGCTTTATCCACTTCAACAGCCTGGCGCAATGGCTGGGCTGGCTGTGGCCGTTCCTGGCGTTCTGCTATGTGATCTGGCGCTTCGAACAGGTCAGCCTGCGCCGCCACGCCAGGAAAAAGGCCGCGGCGCGCCGTGAGGCGGCCGCGGCCGGTACCCAGGAATAGCGCTGGCGGGCCTAGTGCAGTTGGCCGCCTTGCTCGCGCACATCGGCGCGGGTCGACAGCGCCGTCGCCACCGCCGCGCGCAATCCCTTCACCAGCGTTTCCTGCGCCAGGCTGGGCTGGCCCGGATGGCGCGCCGCCTGCTCGGGCAGGTAGGGGATGTGGATGAAGCCACCGCGCACGTCGCCATCCGGCTGCTGCGCCAGCCGGTACATCAGCCCGTAGAAGACATGGTTGCAGACGAAGGTGCCGGCGGTCTGCGAAACCGAGGCCGGCACCCCCGCCGCGCGCATGTCGCGCACCATCGCCTTGATCGGCAGCGTGGCAAAGTAGGCGGCCGGGCCGCCTGCGACGATGGCGGTATCGATCGGCTGGGCGCCGGCGTTGTCGGCAATGCGCGCATCGTCGACATTGATCGCCACGCGCTCCACCGACATCTCGGCGCGCCCGCCAGCCTGGCCCACGGCGATCACCAGCGCGGGCCGCAGCACGTCGACCAGCTCGCCGATGGTGTCGATCGCCGCGCCGAACACGCACGGCAGCTGCCGCGCCACGATCACGGCGTCGCCCACGCGCTCGCCGTCGAGCGCGCGCACGGCCTCCCATGAGGGATTGATCGGTTCATTCTCAAACGGCTCGAAGCCGGTCAGCAGCACAGTACGCATGGCGGGGCTCCGCGGTTACATCAGGAAGTACAGCAGCGCGATATTGGCCACCAGGATCGCCAGCGCGGTCGGCACCTGCGCGCGGATCACGGCGTTCTTGTCGTCGAGTTCCAGCAGCGCCGCCGGCACGATATTGAAGTTGGCCGCCATCGGCGTCATCAGCGTGCCGCAATAGCCCGAGAACATGCCGATCGCCGCCATCACCGCCGGGTTGCCGCCGAACATGCCGACCAGGATCGGCACGCCCACGCCGCCGGTCATCACCGGGAAGGCCGCGAAGCCATTGCCCATGATCACCGTGAACAGCGCCATGCCCACGCAGTAGACCGCCACCGCCACCAGCTTGTAGTCCATGTTGATATAGGCGGTGGACAGGTGCGCCACGGCCTTGCCCACGCCCGCGTCGGCGAACACCAGGCCCAGCATCGCCAGCATCTGCGGCAACACCAGTGCCCAGCCCAGCGACTCGGTCAGCCGGCGCGACTCGCGCAGGCCCTGCGCCACGGTGTCGCGCGTGAGCCAGCACACCACCGCCAGCGAGATCAGGCAGCCGATCCCCAGCGAGACAAAGGTCACGTTCTTGGGATCGAGCAGCGGCAGGCCGGCGATCTTGACGTTCTTGAACAGCATGGTGCCGATCACGGTCACCAGCGGGATCAGCAACGCCGGGATGAACAGCTTGTTGCCCAGGCGGCGCGCGCTGGCGCGGCGCTCTTCCTCGGGCAGGCTGTGGTGCTTGCCGTGGCCGACGCCGCCAAAGCCCGCAATCAGCGCCATCACCACCGCGCCGATGCCGACCGCGGCCGGCGGCAGCCGGTCGCCAATCAGGAATACGATCGCGTACAGCAGCCAGAACAGGCCGGTGCTGAGGCGGCGCGGATGCTCGCGGTCGGCGAAGGTCATCAGCGCGGTGATCGCCAGCACCAGGCCGGCGAGCCAGTAGAGATATTCGATGGAAATGATCATGGCGCGCTCCTTACTCGGCGCTCTTGGCAGGCACGGCGGCCGCGGCGGCCTTGCCGCCCAGCTCGCGCTCGAGCCAGCGGTCCAGGCGCTTCAGGCGCACGGCGTGGATCAGGAAAGCGCAGATCGCGGTGGGGATGCCCCACACGGCAATACGCAGCGGCTCCACGTCGATGTTCGACGACAGCAGGAAGGTGTGCATCAGCGCGATCGCGCCGAAGGCCACGAAGATGTCCTCGCCAAAGAACAGGCCGACATTGTCGGTGGCGGCGCAGAACGCCAGGATGCGCTGGCGCACCGGCTCGGGCAGGTGGCCGAAGCGGTTCTCGGCCGCGCCCTCGGCCATCGGCGCCAGCAGCGGGCGCACCATCTGCGGGTGCCCGCCCAGGCTGGTCAGGCCGATCGCGGCGGTCAGCTCGCGCACGCCCAGGTAGACGATCAGCAGGCGGCCAACCGTGGCCGACGCGATGCGCGCAATCCATGCCTGCGCATGCTCGCGCAGCCCGTGCCGCTCCAGCAGGCCGATCACGGCCAGTGGCAACAGGATGATCAGCGGCAGGTTGCGCGCCTTGACGAAGGCGGTACCGATCGCCGAGAAGATCTGCATCAGCGGCATCGGCGCGGCCAGCCCCGTGGCCAGCGCGGCGAGCACCACCACCAGCATGGGATTGAAGCGCAGCACGAAGCCGATGATGATGACGCCGACCCCGACAAGGGGCCAGAGATTGACTGCCTGTTCCATAAGAGACACCAAACGAGTGTGATGGAGGCGAGCGGACGGCAGCCGTCTTACCGCACGACGGGGCCGGCCGCAGTGGATGCTGGCGGTTGAGACGGAGTGCTCAGTCGCCGGCGCGGACCGCGATGCCTTCCGCGCCCAGCCGTTCCCGGATGCGGCGCGCAAAGGCCAGCGCGTGGGCGCCGTCGCCGTGCAGACACACGGTTTCGGCTTGAATCGGTACCCAGGAGCCGTCGATGGCGCGCACGCGTTTCTCGCGCACCATGGTCAGGGTCTGGTTCAGGGCGACTTCCTCGTCCTCATGCAGCGCGCCCGGCGTGCCGCGCTTGACCAGCGTGCCGTCGGGGTTGTAGCCGCGGTCGGCAAAGACCTCCTGCTTGACGCGCAGGCCGGCCTCCTTGGCGATATCGATCATCTGGCTGCCGGCCAGGCCGAAGAACACCAGGTCAGCATCGACGTCGCGCACCGCGCGCACGATCGCGCGGGCCAGCGCCGGATCGCGCACGGCCTGGTTGTACAGCGCGCCATGCGGCTTGACGTGATGCAGCTCGCCGCCCTGCGCGCGCACGATCGCGTCGAGCGCGCCGATCTGGTACAGCACGTCGGCGTAGACGTGTTCCGGGTCGCGCTGCATCTCGGTGCGGCCGAAGTTCTCGCGGTCGGGGTAGCTCGGGTGCGCCCCGATCGCCACGCCGCGCTCCAGCGCCCACTTCACCGTCCGCACCATGGTAGCCGCGTCCCCCGCGTGCCAGCCGCATGCGATATTGGCCGAACTGATCAGCGCCAGCAGCGCCTCGTCGTTGTCACAGCCTTCGCCAAGGTCGGCGTTCAAATCGATATGCATTGCCATTCTCCTGTGCGGCGCATTGCGTCGCCCGATTGCTATCGCGCGTGCGCGCCTATGCGGCCACGCGCGTGTGTGCGCGCCGCCGCGCGCCGATGGGCATGCCATCGCCCTGCCACCGCAGCGCCTGGTCGATCTGGCGCAGGTAGCGCTCCAGCTCGGCCTGCGCCGCCTCTGCCTGCGCCAGCGTCACCTGCACGAAACGCACCGGCGCACCCAGCGGCACCTGCGCCAGCCGCCACAGGTCCGCGCCGATCACCACGCCGATCTTGGGGTAGCCGCCAGTGGTTTGCGCATCGGCCATCAGCGCGATCGGCTGGCCGCCCGGCGGCACCTGCATCACGCCCGGCACCACGCCATGCGACAGCAGGTCGGCGCTGCGCTCGGCGCGCCGCGCCAGCGCGGGCCCATTCAGGCGCAGCCCCATGCGGTTGCTGTTGGGCGTGACGGTCCAGTCGGCCTGCCACAGCGCGGCCTGCGATGCCGCGTCGAAGTCCTCATATTCAGGCCCCGGCAGCATCCGGACCGGCGTGGCCTTGCCCTCGATGCTGGCGGGCAGCGCCCACGCCGGCGCCTGCACGCCGATCCAGTCGGTCTCGGCCACCAGCCCCGGGCGTCCCGCCGGCAGGCGGTCGCCTTCCTGCAGCGCGCGCCCGCCCAGCCCGCCGAAGCCTGACTTCAGGTCGGTGCTGCGCGAGCCCATCACCGGCTCGACGTCGATGCCGCCCGCCACGCACAGGTACACGCGCGTGCCGCCGCGCGTCGACGGCAGCGTCAGCGTCTCGCCCTTGTGCACGTCAAAGGCATGCCACGACCACACCGGCACGCCGTCCAGGTTGGCGCCGCATTCGGCACCGGCCAGCGCCAAGCGCATATCGGCATGGAAGCGCAGCGCGGCGCGGCCCAACGTGAATTCAATGGCGGCGCAGCCCGGCGCATTGCCGAGCAGGCGGTTGCCGACTTCCACCGCCAGCATGTCCATCGCCCCGCAACGGCCGACGCCAAAACGGCGAAAGCCGGTACGGCCCAGGTCCTGCACCGAGGCGAGCGCGCCGGGACGAATGATTTCGATCACGCGATGACTTCCTCGGCGACAAAGCGCACGGTATCGCCGGGCGCAAACAGGGACGGCGGATCCCGGTCCGCCACGAAGAGCTCGGCGTCGGTGCGCCCGATCAGCTGCCAGCCGCCCGGCAGCACCGCAGGATAGATCCCGGTCTGCTCGCCGCCAATGCCGACCGATCCGGCCGGCACCGCCACGCGCGGCTCACGCCGGCGCGGCGTGGCCAGCTCCGGCGCCAGGCCGCCCATATAAGCAAATCCCGGCTGGAAGCCCAGGAAGTAGACGACGTACTCGCCGGCAGCGTGGCGGCGCACCACTTCCTGCGGCGTCAGCCCGGTATGGGCCGCCACATCGCCCAGGTCCGGGCCATGCTCGCCGCCGTAGCGCACCGGGATCTCCACCAGCTTGCCGGTGGCATTGCGCGCCTCGCCGGAGGCCCACGCGAGCTTCAGGTTGCGTTCCAGCGCGTCCACGTCGGCGCTGCCGTCGAAGATCACGGTCAGGTTGTTCATGCCCGGCACCACGTCAACCACCCCGCGCCAGTCCGCGGCCCGGGCAGCCATCGCCCAGATGCGGCGCTGGACCTCCAGCGAGGCGGGGGGAGCCACGCTGTACAGCAGTGCCTGCTCGGCGAGTCGGTGGACGGTGCAGTTCATGGGATTCCCGGTAGCTCATTTGCTACCAGTTTAGGCAGGCAAGCCGGAATGTGACGTGTTTGTATTTCATCGATAATTTATCGATGAATTCATCATATCGAAATGAGACGAGGAGAAACAGTCAGGATTGACCCTAGGGGCGCAAGGGCCACTGCGACCTGCTGCACCATGGCTGGGCACCAAAGAAAAACGGCCGGGAAATCCCGGCCGTCTCGGCTCAATCAGTGTGCAGCGCTGTTGCTCAGGCAAACCCCGCCTGATGCGCCTGTTGGTCAGCATGGTACGAGCTGCGCACCATCGCGCCCACCGCGGCGTGGGTGAAGCCCATCTTGTAAGCCTCTTCCTCGAACATCTTGAACGTGTCGGGATGCACGTAGCGCAGCACCGGCAGGTGGTGGTTCGACGGCGCCAGGTACTGGCCGATGGTCAGCATGTCGATGTCGTGGGCGCGCATGTCGCGCATGACCTCGAGGATTTCCTCGTCGGTCTCGCCCAGGCCCACCATCAGGCCGGACTTGGTCGGCACGTTGGGGTTGCGGCGCTTGAATTCCTGCAGCAGCTTGAGCGAGTGCGCATAGTCCGCGCCCGGGCGGGCCTGCTTGTACAGGCGCGGCACGGTTTCCATGTTGTGGTTCATCACGTCCGGCGGGCACGCCTGCAGGATGTCCAGCGCCTTGTCCAGGCGACCACGGAAGTCGGGCACCAGCACTTCGATGCGGGTAATGGGCGACAGCTCGCGCGTCTGCGAGATGCAGTCGACATAGTGCTGGGCGCCGCCATCACGCAGGTCGTCGCGGTCGACGCTGGTGATGACCACGTAGTTCAGCTTGAGCTGGGCGATGGTGCGGGCCAGGTTGCCCGGCTCGTTCACATCCAGCGGATCGGGGCGGCCGTGGCCGACGTCGCAGAACGGGCAGCGGCGCGTGCACTTGTCGCCCATGATCATGAACGTGGCGGTGCCCTTGCCGAAGCATTCACCGATGTTCGGGCAGCTGGCTTCTTCGCACACCGTCACCAGGTTGTTGGCGCGCAGAATGTCCTTGATCTCGTAGAAGCGTGAGCTGCCGGTGGCGGCCTTGACGCGGATCCAGTCCGGCTTCTTGAGCTTTTCGGCCGGCACGATCTTGATGGGGATGCGTGCGGTCTTGTCGGCCGACTTCTGCTTGCGGGTCGGGTCATACTGCTCCGCGGGGGACTGCGGGGCTTCGCTGGAAGTGGCGATCAGGGCGTCGCTCATACATTTCTCCGCACGCGCTCAGCGTGCATTTCGCTTTTGACTAGGAGGCCAGGGCCGTCTCACCCGGCTGCTTTGCTTCAGCCGGGGCGGCAGTTCCTTCGGCAGCCAGCGCGCGGGCTTCATGCGCTGCCAGCACCTCGCACAATGCTGCCGCCAGGCGCTGTGCGATTTCCGGTTGTTGTGCCGCGGTCACGGGCAAGGGGTCGCCGTTGGCATCCGCCGCCGCGAAGGTGGCGCCCGCGCTGGCCATGTCGACTGTTTCCAGCCCGGCATAGCCGCAGGGATTGATGCGCAGGAACGGCGACAGGTCCATCTGCACGTTGAGGCTGACGCCGTGGTAGCTGCAGCCGTTGCGGATCTTGAGGCCGAGCGCGGCAATCTTTGCGCCCTGGTGCGGCCCGTCGGACAGGTAGATGCCGGGGGCGCCGGGCTTGCGTTCGGCTGCGAGATTATACGCCGCGAGCGTGTCCAGCACCGCCTGCTCGATGCTGTGCACCAACTCGCGCACCATCAGGCGGCGGCGGCGCAGATCGAGCAACAGGTAGGCCACGACCTGGCCGGGACCGTGATATGTGATCTGCCCGCCACGATCGATCTGGACGACGGGAATCTGGTCGTCCGGGGCCAGCAGGTGCGCGGGGTCGCCCGCCTGGCCCAGGGTATAGACCGGCGGATGCTCGACCAGCCAGACCTGGTCGGGCGTCTCGGGCGTGCGTGCGGCGGTGAAGGCGCGCATCGCGTCGAAACACAGCTGATAGTCCTCGCGGCCGCGTTCGATGACTTGAATCGGATGCATGGCGAGAGTGTAACGAAAAGGGCCGGCTTGCGCCGGCCCTGCCTCGGTCACTTCTGCTGCCCGCTCAGGGCGTCAGTCCGGAGGGAATCGTCCGATGCGTCACGCGACCAGACCAGGCGCAGATGCCCGCGGTCGCGATGTGATGTGGACGATGCTCCGTCAGCCTTTGCCTCAGGATGCGGTGACCTGGTCCTGGTTCGGCGTCCACTCCGTGCCTCGAACCAGGCGGCGCAGGCTGCGGTACACCAGGTGCGGCACGTCAGCGAGCGCCAGCGCCGGGCGGCGCGCTTCCGCGATCAGGGCGAGGCGCACCGGGTGCAGCGCACGCGGGTCTACACTCAGCACCACCTCGTCACCCGAGCGCAGCAGCAGGCTGCCGCCACAACGCAGCCAGTAGTCCTCTGAATCTTTCTCGCGGGTCAGCCATACGTCGGTGCCGCGGGCCTCTTCGACATGCAGGCGCTGGGCAGCATGCACCGACAGCGTGGTGACTTCGCCAGGATTCAGTGTGAACACGGTCGTTGTGAGCACGGTTTTCATGGTGGTTCTCCGTTCAGCCGGCCTCGGCGGGAATACGCTAGGCGCAGTACGAATTCGCGGCGGGCCACCGGAACTGGCCCGGCAAGGGGACCAGGCCAGTTAAATCCTACGAATATCGCCGTGAAGTAAATAAGTACTGCGGGGGCCGGTGATGGAATATTAGTGATTGCCCGGCCACTATCAAAACGATATATTTTCCTTGTTCTTGTTAGACAAATTCACATACACACGACCGCCTGGAGACCACCATGGCCTGGAAGAGCGCCTGGGAAAAGGACCTGCCGCGCGGCTGGCACCGCGAGCTGCCGCGCCTGCCGGCGCTGACCGCGCTGCGCGCCTTCGAGGCCGCGGCGCGGCACGAGAGCTTTTCGCGCGCGGCCACGGAGCTGTTTGTCACGCACGGCGCGGTCAGCCACCAGATCCGCGCGCTGGAAGAAGAACTGGGCATGCCGCTGTTCGAGCGCCACGGCAAGCGCGTCGCGCTGACGCCGTCGGGGCGCCTGTATGCCGAGCGCGTGCGTGACGCGCTGCTGCAGATCGCCGATGCCACGCGCGCGCTGCAGGCCGGCAACCGCGACAAGCGCCTGACCATCAGCACCATGCCGTCGTTTGCCGCGCGCTGGCTGACGCCGCGCATCGGCAGCTTTATCGAGCGCCACCCGGTGCTGGATGTCGAGCTGCTATCGTCGAACACGCTGGTCAACTTTGCGCATGAGGAAGTCGATATCGCGCTGCGCATGGGCAGCGGCGACTATCCCGGCCTGTATGTGGAACGGCTGCTGGACGACGTCTTCTTCCCGGTCTGCAGCCCCGGCTTCAATGGCGGCCGCCTGCCCGAGCGGCCGCAGGACATGGCCGGCCTGCCGCTGCTGCGCGGCGAGGGCGATCCGTGGAAGCCGTGGTTCGAGGCCGCCGGGCTGGATTGGCCGGAACCGCGCAAGGGGCTGCTGCTGGAAGATTCCTCGCTGCTGCTGCAGGCCGCATCCGAAGGCCAGGGCATTGCGCTGATCCGCTCCTCGCTGGCCTACAACGACCTGCTGGCCGGGCGCGTGGTGCGGCTGTTCGATGTCAGCATCGCCTGTCCCTGGCTGCTGTACTTCGTATGCGCGCCGGGCTCATTGAACCTGCCCAAGGTGCAGGCGTTCCGCGGCTGGCTGCTGCCCGAGATCGAGCGCTTCCGCGAGGTGCTGGCGCAGTGGGAGTGAACTAGTCTTCCGACGCTTCGTCGGCGTCAGCAGGATCGGCGGCGGCGTCAGCTGCCGGCCTGGCGCGCGCCCGGCCGGCCCGCGGATGGGCCTTGTCGTAGACCTTCGCCAGGTGCTGGAAATCCAGCGCGGTATAGACCTGCGTGGTCGAGATGCTGGCATGGCCCAGCATCTCCTGCACCGCACGCAGGTCGCCCGACGACTGCAGCACGTGGGTGGCAAACGAATGCCGCAGCATATGCGGATGCACATCGGCCGGCACGCCGGCGCGCAGCGCCTGTTGCTTGAGCCGCAACTGCACCGTGCGCATCGACAGGCGCCGCCCGCGCGGGCCGAGGAACAGGGCGTGCGCATCTTCCGGCAAGGCGCCGGGGCGCAGCAGCGTGTCGCGCACCGCCAGCCAGGCGCGCAGCGCCTCGACGGCCTTGCTGCCGACCGGCACCGAGCGCTGGCGCGAACCCTTGCCGGTCACGGTGACTTCCGCCCCGGCCAGGTCGAGCCAGCCGCTGGAGCGGTAGCCGTCGGCATCGGCATAGCGCAGGTCCAGCTGCACCAGCTCGGACAGCCGCAGCCCGCTTGAATAGAACAGCTCATAGACCGCATGGTCGCGCAGTGCCTGGGCATCCGTGCCGGCAGGATGCGCGACCAGTGCCACCGCGTGTTCGACCGACAACGCCTTGGGCAGCGCGTGGCCCGAGCGCGGCGCGCGCACGCCGTCGACCGGATTCACCGTGACGCCATGGCCGTGGCGCGCCGCCCACTGGAAGAAACCGCGCCACGCCGACAATGTGCGCGCGATGCTGGTGCCGACCAGCCCGGCGCCATGCAGCCGCGCAGCAAAGTTGCGGATATGGTGGGTCTGCAGTGCCAGCAGGGCCACGCCAGGCGCATAGCGCGCCGCGTGCCCCTGCAGCACGCGCATGTCGCGGCTGTAGCTGGTCAGCGTGTGCTCAGCCAGCTTGCGGCTGCCGCGCAGCCAGTCGAGGTAGCGCGTGACCAGCGGCTCGGGTGCCGGCGGCGGGCTGTCGCTGGCAGGCGCGACATCCGCAACCACGCTGCGGGGCGGCCGGCGTGCAGTCATGGCGTCAGGCGTGGGCCGCCGCGCCTCAGTCGCGCAGCCGGTGCAGCGCGGCGCCGGCGACTTCGCCGATCTGCGACAGGTAGGCGGTGCCCATGCCTTCGTGGAAACGGCGCGGATCGGGCGAGCCCAGCACCAGCAGGCCAAAGGCGGCACCGCGCACGTCGGCACCGGCCTCGGCATCACCGGCACGCACCGGCACGCGCAGCGTCACCATCGCCAGCGAGGTGATATCGTCGCGCTCCAGCAGCCCCGCCGCCTCGAAGCCGCCGTTGCTGCCGCAGTACGGCGCACGCAGGCCTTCGGCAAAGATGCGCAGGTCTTCGCTGGCGCCCTGCGCCACTTCCATATGGACGTATTGCTCGGCCACGTCCCACAGCCTGAGCGCCACCGCCGGCACGTCGAACACCTGCTGCAGGCCGTCCTGCACCGCATAGGGCAGCGCGTGCGAATCGGCTTCGGCCAGCAGGCGCAGCTGCCAGGCATGCATGCGCTGCTGGGTGCGGTCGTTGTCATGGCCGTGGCGGACCAGGTCCGCCAGGCGCAGCTCAAGGCCCTTGTTCTTCTCGCGCAGGATTTCCATCTGGCGTTCCTGCAGCGACACGGCGCGGTGGCTGTGCGGGCTGGTCAGCTGCACCGCGGCCAGCAGCTCGGCGTGTTCTTCGAAGAATTCGGGGTGGCTCTGCAGGTAGGCGGCAACGTCTTGGGCGTTCATGGGGCGTGGACCGGTAGAGGTAAAGTGGGTGGCAGTTTAGCAAAGGGGGCCGGCGGCACAGCCGCGGCCCCCTTTTTACGCCGGCTGCGCTACGTCTGGATCAGCCGCTTCTGTCGCGAAATACTCATCAGAATGCCGATGCCCGCGCCCAGCGTCACCAGCGCGGTGCCGCCATAGCTCATCAGCGGCAGCGGCACGCCCACCACCGGCAGGATGCCGCTGACCATGCCCATGTTGACGAAGGCATAGGTGAAGAAGATCAGCGTGATCGATCCCGCCAGCAGCCGCGAGAACAGCGTCGGCGCATTGGCCGCGATAAACAGGCCGCGGAAGATCAACAGCAGATACAGCACCAGCAGCACCGCATTGCCGATCAGGCCGAACTCTTCCGAGTACACGGCGAAAATAAAGTCGGTGTGCTTTTCCGGAATGAACTCCAGGTGCGTCTGCGTGCCCTTGAGCCAGCCCTTGCCCTCGACCCCGCCGGAGCCGATGGCGATGATCGACTGGATCGTGTGGAAGCCCTTGCCCAGCGGATCGCTGGTCGGGTCCAGCAGCGTGCAGATGCGGTGCTGCTGGTAGTCATGCAGCACCGGCCAGTTCACGCCCGGCGCGCACATATCGTTCTGGAACGTGATCAGGAGCGTGACCGCCACCACCAGCAGCCCCAGCAGCGGCAGGATCAGCTTCCACGACAGGCCCGCGAAGTAGATCACGTACACGCCCGCGGCCATCACCAGCAGCGCCGTGCCCAGGTCGGGTTGCTTGGCGATCAGGCCGACCGGGATCAGCAGCAGCACCAGCGCCACCACGAAGTCGAACCACTTGACCACGCCCTCGCGCTTCTGGAAGTACCACGCCAGCATCAGCGGCATCGAGATCTTCATGATCTCGGACGGCTGGATCACCATGCCGACATAGAGCCAGCGGCGCGCGCCCTTGCGGATCAGCCCGAACATGGCCACCGCGATCAGCAGCGCCACCCCGACCGTGTAGATCGGCACCGCCACCCGCATCAGCGTCTGCGTGGGCAGGTAGGCGATCACCATCATCACCACATAAGACAGCAGGATATTGCGCAGCTGGTCCTCGACCCGGCCCGGCATGTCGATGGCGGCCGAGTACAGCGCCACGATGCCGGTGGCGAACAGCAGGAAGACGATCAGCGAGAGTGGTTTGTCAAAACCGGTCAGCGCGGTCTTGATCAGGGACAGGACGCGGCGTCGATCCATGCGCGTCTCCTTCAGCGAGTGGCGTCGGCACCGCTGGCTGCCTTGGCAGCCACGGGCTTGACGCGTGGTTTGGGCGCGGGCGCCTTGGCCGGCACGACCGGCACGGAAGCCGGCGGCACCTTCGGCTTGCTGTGGCCCAGCGCCTGCAGCATGCGTTCATCCAGCGTCTGCACGGCCGAGGCCGGTGCGATCGCGGCCGGGTCCAGCGCCGCCGCGATCGCGTCAGACGCCGCGGCGTGCGCGCCCGAGGCCGCGGCCACCGCGCTGGCGGCCGCGCCGCTGGCCGGTGCGCTGCCGCCCGACATCACGGTAGCGCTGGCGATGCTGGCAGTCTGGCCGGTGGTAAACACGCTCGGCGTGGCCACCGGCGGGCGGCCCGCCATGCGCTCGGCTTCCGGCGGCGCGATGGCTTCCAGCTCTGCCGGCCATTTGCCGGTCAGGTAGTAGTCCATCACCTTGCGCGCGATCGGCGCGGCCACCGCGGCGCCGAAGCCGGCGTTCTCGACGATCAGCGCAATCGCGATCCTCGGGTTGTCCGCTGGCGCGAAGGCCGTGTACAGCGAGTGGTCGCGCTTGCGCTCGTCCAGCGCGTGGTGGTTGTACTTCTCGCCCTTGCCCAGGCTGTAGGTCTGCGCGGTGCCGGTCTTGCCCGCCGATTCATAGGCCGCACCGGCGAACACGCGCGCGGCCGTGCCGGAGTGCGTCACCGCCACCATGGCGCGCTTGATCACGTCGATATCGGCCTGCTTGAGCGGAATGCGATAGCTTTCCTTTGGCACCGTCAGCGTGCGCTTGCGCGTGACCGCGTCTTCCACGGCCTTGACCAGGTGGGGCTTCATCACGCTGCCGTTGTTGACGATGACCGAGGTGGCCTGCGCCAGCTGCAGGATGGTGAAGCTGTTGTAGCCCTGCCCGATGCCCAGCGAGATGGTCTCGCCGTCGTACCACTTCTGCTGCTCGGGCTTGCGGTACGCGCGGCGCTTCCAGTCGGTCGACGGCAGGATGCCGCGGCTTTCGCCCTCGATGTCGATGCCGGTGATCTGGCCGAAGCCGAGCGGCTTCATGAAGTCATGGATGCCGTTGACGCCCATGTCGCGCGCCAGCGCGTAGTAGTAGGTGTCGCACGATTGCACAATCGAGCTGTGCATGTCGACCCAGCCGTGGCCGCCCGGCTTGTCGTCGCGGAAGGTATGGTTGCCCAGCGTGAAGAAGCCGGGATCGTGCATGCCCCAGGCCGCGGTGCGCTTGCCGGTGGTCAGCGCCGCCAGCGCCATGAACGGCTTGTAGGTCGAGCCGGGCGGGTAGGTGCCCCTGAGGGGCCGGTTCAGGAGCGGCTTGTCGGGCGAGTTGTTGAGCTCGTTCCAGGTATTGGTGTCGATGCCTTCGACGAACAGATTGGGGTCGTAGGTCGGCTTGGAGACAAAGGCCAGGATGTCGCCGGTGGCCGGCTCGATCGCTACCAGCGCGCCGCGGCGGTCGCCGTAGAGCGCCTCGGCCAGCTGCTGCAGGCGGATGTCGAGCGACAGGATCAGGTTGTTGCCGGGCGTGGCGGGTGAGGTCGAAAGCGTGCGGATGGGGCGCCCGCCCGCGCTCACTTCCACTTCCTCGAAACCGGTCAGTCCGTGCAGCTCGCTCTCGTAGCTCTGCTCCAGGCCGATCTTGCCGATGTAGTTGGTGCCCTTGTAGTTGTCGGCATCCTTGCGCGGATCGTACTTGGCGCCCTCGGCATCGTTGGCCTCGTCCATGGCCTCGATGCGTTCCTGGTCGCGCTGCGAGATGCGGCCGAGGTAGCCGATCACGTGCGAGGCCGACTCGCCCAGCGGGTACTGGCGGAACAGCCGCGCGCGCACGTCCACGCCCGGGAAGCGAAAGCGCTGCGCGGAAAAGCGCGCCACTTCCTCGTCGGTCAGCTGGCTGCGGATCGGCAGGCTTTCAAAGCTGCGCGACTCTTCCATCAGCCGCTTGAAGCGGCGCCGGTCGCGCGGCTGGATATCCACCAGCCCGGACAGGCTCTCGATGGTGTTGTCCAGCGTATCGGTCAGCTTGGACGGCGTGATCTCCAGCGTGTACGCCGAATAATTGCGCGCCAGCACGAGCCCGTTGCGGTCCATGATGATGCCGCGGTTGGGCTCGATCGGCGCCACCGAGATGCGGTTGTCCTCGGCCTTGGCCGAGTACTGGTCATGCTTGTACCACTGCAGCCACAGGAAGCGCGTGAACAGCAGGCCAAAGCAGATCACCGTGAACAGGGCCGCAGCCGCCACGCGGATGCGGAAGCGGCCGATTTCCAGTTCGACGTTGCGGATTTCGGTCATGGTACTGCGTAGGCCAGGGATGAGCGTTTAGGTGCGGTCAGATGCGTGCGGCGTCAGATCGGACGCGTCTCGTCGACATCGCTCGAACGGCGCTGCGGCGCCAGCAGCAGGCTGGTGGCCAGCGGCCACAGCAGCGCCTCGATCGCCGGCGCCAGCAACAGTGGCCAGCCCGGCAGCGGCGCGCCCATGGCCAGCCGGATCAGCACCGGCACCGCATGCACGATGAACAGCAGCGGCAGCACGTGCAGCGCCTGGGTATAGACGGTGAACCACAGCACGCGGCGGTGGATGGTGATAGCAAAGTAGGCCAGCAGGGTGTAGGCCAGCGCGTGCTCGCCCAGCAGCCGGGCATCGTGCACGTCCATCAGCAGGCCCAGCAGGAAGGCCACGCCCATGCCCACCTTGCGCGGCTGGTGAATGTTCCAGAACACCAGCACCAGCGCCACCATGTCGGGGACCCACAGCGTGGTGCCCCAGGGCATCAGGTTGAACAGGAACGCCAGCACGAAGCTGAAGGCGATAAAGGCGGGATTGACCGGCCGCAGCAGGTATTGGGGATTGGTCACCGTGGTGCCTCCTTGGCGGGCGCGGCCTTGGCAGCCGCCGCGCTGTCGGCGGCTGCGCGCGCCGCGGCGGACTTGGCGCCCCTGACCGGCGCCTCCGGCTTGGCCTCGACCGTTTCGCGCGCGGGGATGGCCGCGTCGTAGCGCACCACCAGCAGCTGGCGGTGCGCGCGCACGCCGGCCACCGGCTCGCAGTACACGCGCGAGAACGCGGTATCGGCCTTGCGCTCGATATGGATGATCTTTGCCACCGGCAGGCCCGGCGGGTAGGTGCCGTCCAGGCCAGAGGTCACCAGCAGGTCGCCCTGCTGCAGGTCGGCGGCGGCGGCCATGAAGCGCAGGTCCAGCTGGCCCGCGCGCGCGCCGCCGAAGGCCACGCTGCGCAGGCCGTTGCGCACCACCTGCACGGGGATGGCCTGGTCCTTGTCGGTCAGCAGCGTCACCTCGGACTGGAACGGCGACACGCGCGTGACCTGCCCCACCACGCCGCGCTCGTCGATCACCGGGTAGCCGGCACGCAGGCCGTGCTGGCTGCCCTTGTCGATCACGATGCGCTGGCTGTAGGGATCGCGCGCGTCATACAGGATCTCGGCAGCCGTCACCGGCGTGGCCGACTGCTGCGCCAGCCCGAGCAGCTTGCGCAGCTGGTTGTTCTCGGACTCAAGCTGCGCCTGGCGCACCGCGGCCTGGGCCTGCTGCACGGCGTTCTGGCGCAGTTCGCGGTTCTCGGTGGCGAGCATCGCCGACGACTGCGCGTAGTCGAACATCGTGCGCAGCGCGTCGCGCGGTGTCAGCACCAGGCGTTCGACCGGCATCAGCACGGTGGCGGCAACCTGGCGGCCCACGCTGAGCGCGTCGAAACGGGCATCGACCACCAGCAGCGCCAGCGCGATGGTCACGTACAGGACCAGCCTGGCGACTGCCGAGGTGCCTTGCTTGAAGAGCGGCGGAGGGGAGTAATCCATTTACCCGAACAAAGGCCGGAGCCCACGCGGAAACGCCCCGCCGCCCGCCGTGCCGCGCCCGAGGCCCTTGCGGGGACGGGAGCGGCACAGTCGGGCGGCGGGAGCTGCCGGGGCCTGGCCCCGGCGGGTGAGGCGCCGCGACACCGCCCTGATCGCTGGATCCGGCAGGCCGCGCATCGCCACGTGAGCGTCCTTCTTACTCGTAGGAGAAGATGCTGCCGAGCTTGTCCATGCGTTCCAGCGCCATGCCGGAGCCGCGCACCACGCAGGTCAGCGGGTCTTCGGCCACCAGCACCGGCAGGCCGGTTTCTTCGGCCAGCAGGCGGTCCAGGTCGCGCAGCAGCGCGCCGCCGCCGGTCAGCATCATGCCGCGCTCGGCGATGTCGGCGCCCAGTTCGGGCGGGGTCTGTTCCAGCGCGATCTTCACCGCCGACACGATCTGGTTGAGCGGATCGGTCAGGGCTTCCAGGATTTCGTTGGAAGACACCGTGAAGGCGCGCGGGATGCCTTCGGACAGGTTGCGGCCCTTGACTTCCATCTCGCGGACCTCGGAGCCCGGGAAGGCCGAGCCGATTTCCTTCTTGATGGCTTCGGCGGTCTGTTCGCCGATCAGCATGCCGTAGTTGCGGCGGATGTAGTTGACGATGGCCTCGTCGAACTTGTCGCCGCCCACGCGCACCGAACCCTTGTAGACCATGCCGCCCAGCGAGATGATGCCCACCTCGGTGGTGCCGCCGCCGATATCCACCACCATCGAGCCCGACGGCTCCGACACCGGCAGGCCGGCGCCGATCGCGGCCGACATCGGCTCCTCGATCAGGTACACCTGGCTGGCGCCGGCGCCCAGCGCCGATTCGCGGATGGCGCGGCGCTCGACCTGGGTCGAGCCGCACGGCACGCAGATGATGATGCGCGGGCTCGGACGCAGCAGCTTGCTGTCGTGCACCATCTTGATGAATTGCTTGAGCATCTGCTCGGTGACGGTGAAGTCGGCGATCACGCCGTCCTTCATCGGGCGGATCGCCTCGATATTGCCCGGCACCTTGCCCAGCATCTGCTTGGCTTCCTTGCCCACCGCCGTGATGGTTTTCTTGGCGTTGGGGCCGCCTTCCTGGCGGATCGCGACGACCGAGGGCTCGTCCAGCACGATGCCCTTGTCGCGCATGTAGATCAGCGTATTGGCGGTGCCGAGGTCGATCGCCAGGTCGTTGGAGAAGTAGCTGCGGAGAAATCCGAACATCAGGAATCCTGTCTGTGGTGGTGTTCGCGGGTAGGCGAAGCGGCCGGCACCGCGGGCGGTCCGGCCACGAAATACGTTGTGTTGAATACGGAATGGTTCCCGGCTTCCCGGTCCGCCCGCCGTCCGGCACGGGGCCTGCCCGGGCCGGGATGGGATTGGGAACGGCACCGCCGGCGCACTGTTCGCGCCGGCACTACGGGAACCTTTGATTAGACCCCGCGGAAAAGTTCGCGGAAATGTGCAGGCACCGGCGCACAATGTCGTTGACATGCGACATGCGCTGGCCGGTTGCAGAGGCCTAATCAGAGGACCCAGGTTCGCCCTTCGGGCGCCTGTGGATGCCAGGCGCAGGCGTGCCGGCCAACGGCCGCTTTGCGGCCATGTGACGTGGGCGTTGCCAAGGGTCGGTAACTCGCAATGATACCTTATAATTCCTGCTGCTTCGGGCGTTTACGGCCTGAAAATACCTGTAATTCCGACGACTCCGGGGCGCCACTCCGGCGCCCCCGGTCAGGCCACGGGCCGTGCGACTCAGCCGCCCCATGAGCCAGCCGCCGGCGCAGCCCGCGCCCCCCGCATCCGAGCATCCGAACCACCACGCCATGGCCCTCGCTCTATCCGACGTCAAGCGCATCGCCCACCTGGCCCGCATCGAAACCAGCGATGACGAGGCCGCCCAGACGCTTGCGCAGCTGAACAACTTTTTCTCACTGGTCGAGCAGATGCAGGCGGTCGACACCACCGGCATCGAGCCGCTGGCCCACCCGCTGTCTGCCGTGCGCGACATGGTCCAGCGCCTGCGCGAGGACGTGGTCACCGAATCCGACCGCCGCGCCGACTACCAGCGCCCCGCGCCGGCCACCGAAGACGGCCTGTACCTGGTGCCCAAGGTCATCGAATGACCGCCGCCCGGCCCGGACCCGACGCACCCGTGCATGCCTGTCCGCCGCCGGCCACCCGCCAGTACGCTACCCCTGATGCCAACCGACTGTCATGCCCTTTTCCGCTGATTCCGTGACCTCCCTGCGCCAGCTTGCCGATGCGCTGGCCGCGCGCTCCGTCTCCGCCGAGGAACTCGCGCGCGAGTACCTGGCCCGCATCGAGCAGGCCGCCGCGCTCAACGCCTTTATCCACGTCGATGCCGAGCGCACCCTGGCCCAGGCGCGCGCCGCCGATGAACGCCGCGCCCGCGGCGAGGCCGCGCCGCTGACCGGCGTGCCGATCGCGCACAAGGACGTGTTCGTCACGCGTGGCTGGCGTGCCACCGCCGGCTCGAAGATGCTGGGCAACTATGAAAGCCCGTTCGACGCCACCGTGGTCGAACGCATGGGCGCGGCCGGCATGGTCACGCTGGGCAAGACCAATATGGACGAGTTCGCGATGGGCTCGTCCAACGAGAACTCGCATTTCGGCCCGGTGCGCAACCCGTGGGACACCAGCCGCGTGCCCGGCGGCTCGTCGGGCGGCTCGGCCGCAGCAGTCGCTGCGGGCCTGGCCCCCGCCGCCACCGGCACCGACACCGGCGGCTCGATCCGCCAGCCGGCGTCGTTCTCGGGTATCACCGGCATCAAGCCGACCTACGGCCGCGTGTCGCGCTACGGCATGATCGCCTTCGCCTCGTCGCTGGACCAGGCCGGCCCGATGGCCCATAGCGCCGAAGACTGCGCGCTGCTGCTCAACGCCATGGCCGGCTTCGACCCCAGGGACTCCACCAGCATCACGCCCGCGCAGGGCGGCGTGGACGAGGACTACACCCGGCTGCTGGGCCAGCCGCGCGCCGGCGCCACCGCCGAGCGCCCGCTGGCCGGCCTGCGCATCGGCCTGCCGAAGGAATACTTCGGCAAGGGCCTGTCGGCCGACGTCGAGCAGGCCGTGCGCGCTGCGCTGGCCGAGTATGAAAAGCTGGGCGCCACGCTGGTCGAGGTGACGCTGCCCAAGACCGAGCTGTCGATCCCGGTGTACTACGTGATCGCGCCGGCCGAGGCCTCTTCCAACCTGTCGCGCTTTGACGGCGTGCGCTACGGCCACCGCGCGGCCGAATACCGCGACCTGCTCGACATGTACAAGAAGAGCCGCGCCGAAGGCTTCGGCGCCGAGGTCAAGCGCCGCATCATGGTCGGCACCTATGTGCTGTCGCACGGCTACTACGACGCCTACTACCTGCAGGCGCAGAAGATCCGCCGCATCATCGCCGACGACTTCCAGCGCGCCTTCGCCCAGTGCGACGTGATCATGGGGCCGGTGGCGCCGACGGTGGCGTGGAAGCTGGGCGAGAAGACCTCGGACCCGGTGCAGATGTACCTGGCCGACATCTTCACGCTGTCCACCAGCCTGGCCGGCCTGCCCGGCATGAGCGTGCCGTGCGGCTTCGGCGAAGCCGGCATGCCGGTGGGCCTGCAGCTGATCGGCAACTACTTCGACGAAGCACGCCTGCTGCAGACCGCGCACGCGTTCCAGCAGGCGACCGACTGGCACCTGCGCCGTCCGGGCAAGGCATGAACATGACCGCACGCTCCTCGCTGACCCTGCGCCTGATGGCCGTGGCCGCGCTCGCCGCGGCGGTGGCCGGCTGCATCCCGCTGCCGGGCGGGCTGGGACGGCCCGCGCCTCCGGCTCCGATCGCCAGCCGCAACATCGACCTGGCCGGCGATTGCCGCCGCACCGAGGAAGACGGTTTCCGAGAAGATGCCCAGCTGCGCGTGTCGGACAACAGCGTGCAGCAGCTGTCGTGGAAGCTGTGGGTAGGCAAGCGCGGCTCGTGCAGCTTCAACCTGGCGGACTTCCGCCAGGTCCAGAAGAAGCCGCATATCGAGCTGCGCGCCAATGACGGCAGCGGCTGCAAGCTGATGGTCTGGCAGGACCCGCGCCGCGTCACGCTGGCGCACGCCAATTGCCAGCAGCGCTGCACCCCCGGCATCTACGAAGAAGCCTGGCCCGTGATGTTCGAGCCGGGCAGCGGCGCCTGCGCCCGCACGCGCTGAAGCCACCGAAGCCAGTCATGACCCACGCACCCGCCACCCCGCAACGCTCACTGTGCGCCGCCCGCCCGGCGGTGGCGGTGCTGCGCGCCGTGGTGGCACTGGGGCTGGGCGCATGGCTGGCCGGCGCATCCGCGCATACACCGGACCTGCCCGCCCCCGCGCTGGCACAGCCGGCGCCGCTGACGCCTGCCGGCGTGCTGGCGCCGAATGCGGTGAGCCGGGCCGCGCCAGGGTCTGCGGTAACCGCATCCGTGCCCGCGCAGCGCGTCGAGCTGCGCGGCGATGCGGCCACGCCCGCGCTAACTGCCTACTGGTTCCTGCCGCGCGAAGGCATCAGCCAGCGCGCACTGCCCGTGGTAGTGGCATTGCACGGCTGCGGCGGCCTGCTGTCCGCGCGCCCCTCGCGCGCGAGCGCGGCAGGCGCCGCGGGAACCGACAAGGCGGACGTTTCCGGACTGCTGCAGCAACGCTACCGCGAATACGCACACTGGCTGACCGAGCGCGGCTATGCCGTGCTGATGCCCGACAGCTTCAGCGCGCGCGGCAGGCCCCACGGCATCTGCTCCGACCCCATCGACACGCGCGGCATCGACGACCGCACGCGCCGCGCCGATGCGCTGGCCGCACTGCGCTGGGTGGCGCAGCAGCCGGCGGTCGACACCGCGCGCATCGTGCTGCTGGGCTGGTCCAATGGCGCACAGGCGGTGCTGGCCACCGTCGATGCCAGCCGCCCGTGGCCGGCCGGCACGCCCCAGGTGGAGCGCGCCGTGGCGTTCTACCCGGGCTGCAAGCGCGCGGTGCAGCAGCACAACTACCGCCTGCGCGCGCCGATGCTGCTGATGATCGGCGGCGCCGACGACTGGACGCCCGCCACCCGCTGCGCCATGCTCCAGAGCGCGGTGCTGGCGCGCCAGCCGGGCGCGCGCTTCCGGCTGGAGATCTACCCGGGCGCCTACCACGGCTTTGACGGCACCAGCGAGCTGCATATGCGCCGCGACGTGCCGGCAGGCATACGCAAGACCCAGGGCGTCACCGTCGGCGGCGATGCGGTTGCCCGCGTGGCCGCGCTGGCCCAGCTCGACTCATGGCTTGCCAGCCCCGACCCTTGAGGACTGGGGCAAGACCAGACTGAACCCCGGAGCGGCGCCGCCGCTCCACCGCAACAGACAGAACCGAACAGGAATACCGCCATGCAATGGGAAGTGGTGATCGGCCTCGAAACGCACGCTCAGCTTTCGACGGCCTCCAAGATTTTTTCCGGCACCTCCACCGCCTTCGGGGCCGAGGCCAATACGCAGGCCTCGCCGGTGGACCTGGCGCTGCCGGGCGTGCTGCCGGTGCTCAACAAGGGCGCGGTGGAGCGCGCCATCCAGTTCGGCCTGGCGATCGGCGCCACCATCGCGCCGCGCAGCATCTTTGCGCGCAAGAACTACTTCTACCCCGACCTGCCCAAGGGCTACCAGATCAGCCAGTATGAGATCCCGGTGGTACAGGGCGGCACCATCACCATCCAGGTCGAAGGCAAGAAGGGCGAGTTCTACGAGAAGACCGTCAACCTGACCCGCGCCCATTTGGAAGAAGACGCGGGCAAGTCCCTGCACGAAGACTTTGCCGGCATGACCGGCATCGACCTGAACCGCGCCGGCACCCCGCTGCTGGAAATCGTCACCGAGCCCGACATGCGCAGCGCCGCCGAAGCCGTGGCCTATGCCAAGACGCTGCACTCGCTGGTGGTGTGGCTGGGCATCTGCGATGGCAACATGCAGGAAGGCAGCTTCCGCTGCGACGCCAACGTGTCGGTGCGCCCGCTCGGCCAGAAGGAATTTGGCACCCGCCGCGAGATCAAGAACCTGAACTCGTTCCGCTTCCTGCAGCAGGCCATCGAGTACGAAGTGCAGTGGCAGATCGCCGAGATCGAGGACGGCCGCAAGATCCAGCAGGCCACCGTGCTGTTCGACCCGGAAACGGGCGAAACGCGCGCCATGCGCACCAAGGAAGACGCGCACGACTACCGCTACTTCCCCGACCCCGACCTGATGCCGCTGGAGATCGACGCGAGCTGGGTCGAGCGCGTGCGCGGCGAGTTGCCGGAGCTGCCGGCAGCGATGCAGGCGCGCTTTGTCTCGCAGTACGGCCTGTCGGCCTATGACGCCACCACGCTGACCGCCACCAAGGCCTTCGCCGCCTACTACGAGGCAGTGGTGGCCGACGCCGGTGCCGCCAACGCCAAGCCCGCAGCCAACTGGCTGATGGGCGACGTGGCCTCGCAGCTCAACCGCGAAGGCATCGCCATCGATGCCGCGCCGGTCACGCCGGCGCAACTGGCGAAGCTGCTGACGCGCATTGCGGACGGCACGGTGTCGAACAACACTGCCAAGAAGGATGTGTTCCCGGCGATGTGGGCCGGCGAGCATGGCGGCGATGCCGATGCCATCATCGCGGCCAAGGGGCTGAAGCAGATGTCGGACAGCGGCGAGCTCGAGAAGATCATCGACGACGTGCTGGCGGCCAACGCCAAGTCGGTCGAGGAATTCCGCGCGGGCAAGGAGAAGGCGTTCAATGCGCTGGTCGGGCAGGCGATGAAGGCCACCAAGGGCAAGGCCAATCCGGCGCAGGTGAATGAGCTGCTGAAGAAGAAGCTGGGGTAATGGGAAAAGGGCGGGCTGACAGCCCCAGCGAACCGCCAGCGGCAGGCGTATCCTACTGGCCTGCCCTAAGCATCAGGAGATCCCCATGAGCTGGTCCGCCCACCAATACGTCGCCTTCGAAGACGAACGCACCCGCCCGGTCCGCGACCTGGTGGCTGCCATCCCCAATCAGACCGCGCGCAGCGCGGTGGATATCGGCTGCGGGCCGGGCAATTCCACCGAGGTGCTGCTGGCGCGCTATGCGGGGGCGTCGGTGACCGGGCTGGACAGCTCGCAGGACATGGTCGACGCGGCGCGCAAGCGCCTGCCCGACGTGCAGTTCCGCGTGGCCGACATCGGCGCCTGGGACGAGGCCGGGCCCTATGACGTGATCCTGGCCAATGCCGTGCTGCAGTGGCTGCCTGACCACGCCAGCCTGTTCCCGGCACTGGTATCCAGGCTCGCTCCCGGCGGCACGCTGGCCGTGCAGATGCCGGACAACCTGGAAGAACCCGCGCACCGGCTGATGCGCCAGGTGGCGGCGGATGGCCCGTGGGCCGAAAAGCTCGCCGGCGCCAGCAAGGCCCGCGCCGAGCGCGCCCCGGCGCAGTGGTACTACGAGCTGCTGCGCCCGCTGTGCCAGCGCGTGGATGTATGGCTGACCACGTACCACCATCCGCTGGCGGGCGGCCCGGCCGCGGTGGTCGAGTGGTTCAAGGGCAGCGGCCTGCGCCCCTTCCTGCAGCCGCTGGACGAGGCCGAGCGCGCCGCCTACCTGGCGCGCTACGAAGCCGAGATTGCCAAGGCGTACCCGGCGCTGCCGGACGGGTCGGTGCTGCTGCCGTTCCCGCGCCTGTTCATCGTCGCGACACGCTGAGGCCCTACGCAGGCTTGTGGCAGACCGCTTCGATGTTGTGCCCGTCCGGGTCCAGCACGAAGGCGCCGTAGTAGTCGGAATGGTAGTGCGCGCGGATGCCCGGCGCGCCGTTGTCGCGCCCGCCCGCGGCCAGCGCCGCGCGATAGAAGGCATCGACGGTCTCGCGGCTGTCCACGCGGAAGGCCACGTGCAGCGGCGGCTGGTTGGGCGTGCCGCGGTGGATCCAGAAGTCGGGTTGCCCCGGCGGGCCGAAGCCGGCCACGTCGGTGCTGCCGGTGACGCTGGCCGGGAACTCCTTGTCCAGCACATAGCCGATGGCGCCCAGCGCCGCCTGGTAGAAGGCGCGGCTCTTGCCGTAGTCGCTGACGCTTACGCCGGTGTGGTCGATCATGGGTCGCTTCCTTTCAAGGGTGGGAGGGCGCTCAGGCCAGGTCCAGCACGCTCATGGTGGCGTTCAGGCGGCTGACCAGCACGGATTCACCGTGGACATCGGCAAAGACATCCGCCTCCACCACGATGATCGCGCGGCCGGACTTGAGCACATCGGCACGGCAGCGCAGCCGTTCGCTGCGCACGGCCCTGAGCAGGTTGATCTTGAACTCCGCGGTGACCACGTGCTGGCCTGCCTCCAGGATGGTCGATGCCGCCGCGCCCGCGGTGTGGTCCGCCATGGTGGCCTGCACGCCCGCATGGACGATGCCGCCATGCTGCAGGTGGCGCGGCGTAATGGCCAGCGTGGATTCGCACCAGCCTGGCCCGCAGTCCGCCAGCGAGATGCCGACGTCGTTGACGAAGGCGGTCTGGCGGAAGCCCGCCTCGATGGTGTCGCGCAGCAAAAGCCGTTCCTGTTCGGTGGTCATGGCTGTTCCTTGTCGGGTCACTGCATCACCGGGATGTGCGCATTGCAGCGTGAAGGCACGGGGCTGTCAACCATCCATGCGTCTTTTACGCCGCGCCGAAGCGGGCCGGCGTGCTGTCGCCTACACTGGAAGCATCCGCGACCCGCATGCGCGCCTGAGCGCATGCAGCCCGCCATGATCGCCGACGCCCATCCCCCCACACTGCACCGCAAGACGCGGCCCGCCGCCGCCTTTGCCGCGCTGACGCAGGCAAGCCTGGCGCGCATGGAAGCAAGCTTGGCCCAGTTGCTGCACCGCGACGAGGCCGAAGACCTGCACGCGCTGCGCGTGGCGGTACGCCACGCGCGCGCGGTGCTCTGGGCCCTGGGGCCGTCGTTGCCGCGGCAGGAGCGTGATCGCTGGAAGCATGACCTGCGCATGCTGGCGCGCGCCACCAGCGATGTGCGCGACTGGGACGTGTTCCTGGCCGAAACCATTGCCCCGGCACGCAAGCTGGAACCGGACGATACCGTGCTGTCGGCCATCGCCGACACCGCCCGTGAGCGCCGCGACACCGCACGGCAAACCATGCTGTCGGCCCTGGCCGGCTACCGTGACTGGCCACTGCCCGCGCTGCATCGCGACCTGGCGCACCTGGACCATCTGGCCGCCCGCGCCCGCAGTGACGGTGGCCGCCTCGGGCCCCTTGCGCGCAAGCGCGTGCGCCGCGGCCGCAAGCGCCTGCGCGCGCTGGCAAAGGCTGCACGCCGCGGCAATCCTCGCGCGGTGCATGAACTGCGCATCGCCGGCAAGCGACTGCGCTATGTGATCGAGGCGTTCGCGCCGGTGCTGCCATCCCGCTACAGCAAGGACCTGCATCGCAAGCTGGTCAAACGGCAGGCGAAGCTCGGCCGCTTTGTCGACGGCATCGTCGCGCGCCGGCTGCTGGCCGACTGCCTGCAGGCGCAGGCAATGCCGGACGAGGCGCCGCCGCAGCCGCTGCCCGGCGCCAGCTGACCACCCCGCCCGCCATGGCGGCCTGCCCACCGCGTGCCACGCCAACTGCACCCGATCTGCGACAATACCGCCATGACTGCTCCCCAGGTTCCCATTGCCGCCATCGCCACCGCGCCCGGACGCGGCGGCATCGGCGTGGTGCGCGTGTCGGGCCCCAATGTCGGCCCGGTGATGCGCGCCGTCTGCGGCCAGGCGCTGAAGCCGCGCCACGCCACCTACCTGCCGTTCCTCGATGGCCATGGCAAAGTCATCGACCACGGCCTGGCGCTGTATTTCCCGGCGCCCAACTCCTATACCGGCGAAGAAGTGCTCGAACTGCAGGGCCACGGCGGCCCGGTGGTGATGCAGATGCTGCTGACGCGCTGCCTGCAGGCGGGCGACGGCATCGGCCTGCGCCTGGCGGAGCCCGGCGAGTTCACGCGGCGCGCCTTCCTCAACGACAAGCTCGACCTGGCCCAGGCCGAGGCTGTCGCCGACCTGATCGAAGCCAGCACCGAGGCCGCGGCGCGCTCAGCGGCCCGTTCGATGGAGGGCGAATTCTCCAACGCCATCCGCCAGCTTGTGGATAAGGTCATCCACCTGCGCATGCTGGTGGAAGCCACTCTGGACTTCCCCGAGGAAGAGATCGATTTCCTGGAGCAGTCCGACGCCCGCGGCCAGCTTGCCACCATCCGCACCGAACTTGGCGGCGTGCTGGCGCAGGCGCGCCAGGGCGCGCTGCTGCGCGAGGGCCTGTCGGTGGTGCTGGCGGGCCAGCCCAACGTGGGCAAGTCGTCGCTGCTGAACGCGCTGGCCGGCGCGGAGCTGGCCATCGTCACGCCCATCGCCGGCACCACGCGCGACCGCGTGCGCGAGACCATCCAGATCGACGGCATCCCACTGCATATCATCGACACCGCCGGCCTGCGCGAGCACGCCGCCGACGAAGTCGAGCGCATCGGCATCGAACGCACCTGGGACGCCATCCGCCGCGCCGATATCGTGCTGCACCTGGTCGACGCCACCGACTACCTGCGCCACGGCCTGTCCGAGACCGACGACGCCATCGACGACCAGCTCAGCGGCCAGCTGCCGCCGGGCTCGCCGATCGTGCGCATCGTCAACAAGATCGACAAGGCCCCCGCGGTTGGCGATGTCGTCTTCGGCGGCAACCGCCCGCATGTGGTTGCGGCCAACGGCCCCAACCCGACCGAGATCTGGATCTCGGCGCGCACCGGGGCCGGCATTGAACTGCTGCGTCGTGAACTACTGCGGCTGGTGGGCTGGCAGTCAGGCAATGAAGGCAACTTCCTGGCGCGCGAACGGCACCTGACGGCGCTGCGGAATGCGCAATCGCACTTGGATATCGCCGCGGAGCAGGCCGAGCACCAGGCGCAGGCGCTGGACCTTTTTGCCGAAGAGCTGCGGCTGGCGCAGGATTGCCTGAACAGCATTACGGGTGAGTTCACCAGCGATGATCTGCTGGGGACGATCTTTACGCGTTTCTGCATCGGCAAGTGATACCCGCAGCCGCGGCCCCATGTCGCGGCGCGGAAGGCGCCGGTACAAGTAAACTGCAGGCTACTCGCTGACATGCCGGCGCCGGGCCCTTCGGCGCCTCTCCCGCCATGCGCCTGACCCTCATCACCTTCGGTACCCAGGGCGACTGCCGCCCCATGGTCGCGCTGGGCCTCGGCCTGCGCGCCGCCGGCCACGACGTGCTGATGCTGGGCGAACGCTCGGCAGCCACGCTCGCGGCAGAGCACGGCCTGGCCTTTGCGCCGATGGCGGGCGATATCCAGCAGACGCTGGCGCCCGGCGGCGCGCTGCACAAGCTGATGACCGAAGGCGGCAACGTCGCCGAGGCCACGCGGGCATTCGCGCGCATTGCCGAGGACAACACCGAGGCGTGGATGGCACAACTGGCGGAAGCCGCGCGCGCTGCCGATGGCATCGTGTTCTCGGGGCTGACGGCGTATGTGGCGCTGTCGGTGGGCGAGCAGTTGGGCAAGCCGGTGATCGGCGCGGGCATGTTCCCGATCTCGCCGACGCGGGCCTTTCCGTCCGCGCTGCTGCCGCCGTTCAGGATGCCGGGGTGGGCCAATCGCGCCAGCCACCACGTGATCAACTTCGTGCTGTGGCGCATGTTCCGTAGCGCGACCAATGCTGCGCGCTCCAGGCTGTTCGGCGCGTCGGCGCGCAAGGCGATGTGGGCGGACTTTCCGACGCTGTACGCGATCTCGCCGCAGCTGGTGCCGCGTCCGCATGACTGGCATGACGACTGGCTGGTGAGCGGCGCGTGGACCATGCCGCCGCAGCCGGACTGGCAACCGGACGCGCCGCTGCGCGACTTCCTGGCGGCCGGCGAGGCGCCGCTGTATATCGGCTTTGGCAGCATGGCGGGCTTTGACCGGGACAAGGTGGTGACGGCGCTGATACAGGCGGTCGATGGCCGGCGCGCGCTGTTCTATCCGGGCTGGAGCGGCATCGACGTGGCGGCGTTGCCATCCAGCTTCCACGTGGTAGGCGCCACCCCGCATGACTGGCTGTTGCCGCGCGTGTCGGCGGCAATCCATCATGGCGGTGCGGGCACCACGCATGCAGCCGCGGCAGCGGGCGCCCCATCGATCGTGCTGCCGTTTGCGGGCGACCAGTTTTTCTGGGCGGGCCGGCTGGCGGCACTGGGCGTGGCGCCGCGCTATGTCGCCGGGCACAAGATCGACGCGCCGCGGCTGGCGTCGATGATCGCCTTCGCGGAGCAATCGGCCACGCGCGAACGGGCCGCCACGCTGGGCCGCGCGATGGCCGCCGAGCGCGGCGTCGACCATGCCGTGGCGGCGATTGAGCGCTTTTGCGGCAGGCAGGGCGCATAATCCCGTTCCGCCTTCCGCATTCACTGACGCAGGACCTTCCGATGTTGAACCGTACCCAGCAAATCCTTATTGCCATCGTCGCCGTGGCTGTCCTTGGCATGTTGTGGTTTGCCGGCAATGACCGCCGCGACGATGTCGGCGGTGCCGCACCCGAGGCGCAGGCCGAAGCCAGCGCGGTGCCGGCAAGCGTCGTGCGCGGGGTGCCGCGCGATGGCACGCTCGACCCGATCAGCATCGACCCGGAGCGCCCCGCGGACCGGCTGCCGCAGCTCCAGGCCGACACGCTGCTGAATGACTACCGCGGCAACCCCAAGGAAGCCGACACCCGCTACCTGGGCCAGTACCTGATCGTCGAAGGCGTCGCCAGCGGCATTCGCCGCGAGGGCAACCAGGTCTTTGTCGATATCCGCACCAACGATCCCGGCGTGAATGTGCGCGCACTGCTGCTGCAACGCCAGATCTGCGGCCCGGCAGGGCGGGTGTGCGAGGTGGAAGCCCGAGCCACCATGGTGCGGCGCGGCCAGAAGGTCGCGCTGGAATGCAACGGCGCCGGGCTGGCGGATGGCGCACCGCTGCTGCGCGACTGCCTGCTGCGCGGCGGCGCCAACTGATCGCGCTTGTCCTAGATTCCGGAGTCCCGCCATGCAATCCGTTCTGTCCGTCCTAGCCATCCTGATCATGGTTGCCACCATCGTCGGCGTGGTTTCGCCCGCCTGGCTCAGCCAGACGCTGTTTGGCGGCAGACCCGTCACGCGGCTGCAGGTCGTAGTCATCGGGGTCTGCCTTGCCGGGCTTTGCCTGGTCCTGGTGGGTCGGCTGGCGCAAGGCGGCGGCGCGGGCGGCTGAGCCGCCACCCCGGCGCAGAAGCGGCCGTTTTGCGCTTCTGTTTGGACGATTGGATCGGCGTACCGGCGCCTACAGTGTGAAGGTATGCGGTGGCCACTGTGTCTTGCAGGGCAGCCCGCCCCAGCCACACAGGACATCCATGTACAAAACTCTGCTGGCCGCAGGCCTTGGCCTGCTGATCACCGCTTGCTCGACCTACCAGGCAGTGACCCCGGTCGACCGGCCCGACCGCACCGATCCCCTTGTCGCGTTCCAGGTGCCGGCTGGCGGCGGCCCGCTGGGCAACTACGGCGCCAACGGCACGCTGCTGTGCGTGGTGGTGAATCCGGTCACGGGCAATGACTTTGTCGAGAGTTTTCTCTCATCGCTGCGGCGGCGCAATTTCGAGGTGAAGGTGCTGCAGGCGCAGACCTCGATCGCGGCGTGCCCGGTGGTGGCGCTGTACACGGCGCGCAGCGCCTGGTACTGGACTGCGTACCTGAACAGCGCCGATATCACCGTGTTCCGCAACGGCGACCGTGTCGGCAAGGCCATTTATAACGCCAACCGCAGCGCGGGCGGGCTCAACCTGAGCAACTTCGTGCAGCCGTCGTCCAAGCTGGATGAACTGGTCGAACAGCTGTTCCCCGGCATGCTGCCGCCGCCCCCGCCGCCGGCGGGCACGGCCGCCCCGGCGGCCTAGCCTGTCTGCAGTCAACCGAAGGAGGGCCGGACCATGCCGCTCTGCGCAGCCTCTTGCCGGGCGCAGCCGCGCCCGGCCCAGCGTACCCGCATCAGCGCTCCAGCCGGCCCAGGCGCACCACGGTCACGCCCGGGCGCAACTGGCGCAGCGACGGCATCACCAGCACGCAATCCGGATACGGCGTCACTACCGGCTCGCCGTCGCGCCAGCCGATTACGGTCCCGGCCTCGGTAAAGGTCTCCAGCCCGGTATAGGGGCCGGCAAAGCGGAAATCCATGCTGGTGGCCACCACCGGCTCGGTCACGCGCACCACACGCTGCGTGGCGGGCAGCGGTTGCAGCCAGCCCGCGGGCAAGTCCATTGCATCGATCACGCCGGCATGCAGCAGGAAGCGCGCGGTGCTGTCCTGCGCCACGGTCACGGCGGCGGGCTCCCAGTGCTGGCCGCATTCGATCAGCAGTGCATTGCGCGCGCTGGCGGCATCGCCAAAGCCATCGTAGTCGCGCATGCGGCGGCCTTCGGGGTGGCCTTCGTCGACGATCACATCGGCCGGCGCGCCCAGCGCGCGCGCCAGGGCGATGCCCTTGTCGAGCGGGCCGGAGACGATCAGCGGCCGGCTTTTCTCGTGCATCGAATGCAGGTCCAGCAGCAGGTCGACGGTATCGATCACCGGGCGCATGGCGCGAGCGCGGCGCAGCTCCGATGAATCCAGGCTGGCGTCATCCAGCACCCTGGCGGTCCATACGCGGTTGAAATCCTGGTCGACAAAGCGCGATGCGTCGGGCCTGGCGGCATCGAAGCGGTGGTACGCGTCAACGTTGGCAAACGCCAGCGTCAGCCGGCCGCGGCGCGGGCGCAGGCCGTGGTCCAGCAGCGCCTTGACGGCGATGGCGCCGCAGACCTCGTTGCCGTGGGTCAGCGCGTTGACCATCACGTGCGGGCCAGGCTGGCCGCTGTCGAAGGTGAACAGGTAGGGGATGCCGGTGTTGCCGGCGGCGCAGGCGCGGATGTCGGGGAATGCGACATTGACGGGGTAGGCGTCGATCGGTGCGGTGGGCTGGGTCATGAGAATCGGTGCGTTCAGGGTGCCTGGCGGGTCGGTGCCGCCGGGTCGTGTTCTGGGGATCAGGTTGAGGATGGGCGGCGGGATCTTGCCAGCGCCGCCTGCCCCAGCTCTTACTCGTGAATGCCAGCCGTCTGCACGATGGTCCGATAGCGCCCCGTCTCGCGCTTGATAAAGCTGCCGAACTGCGCCGGATTGGCCGGCGCCACTTCCACGCCGGCTTCTGCCAGCTTCTTCTTCACATCCGGCATGGCCAGCACGGCCTGCATCTCAGTGTTCAGGCGCTCCACCACCGCTTGCGGCAGCTTGGCCGGGCCCATCAGGCCGAACCACACGCCCATGTCGACGCCCTTGAGCGCGGGCGTCTCGGCCAGCGCGGGCACGTTCGGCGCCACCGGCGAGCGCTTGGCGTTGGTCACGCCGTAGGCCTGCACGCGGCCGGCCTGGATATGCGGCAGCGCCGACGACAGCACCATCACCGCCAGGTCGATCTGGCCGCCGAGCAGGTCGGTGGCCATGGCCGACGCGCCCTTGTATGGCACGTGCGTGATATTGACCTTGCCCTGCTGCTTGATCAGCTCGCCGGCCAGGTTCAGCGGCGTGCCCACGCCCGACGAGGCATACGCCAGCTTGCCCGGCTGGGCCTTGGCCAGCGCGATCAGCTCGGCCGCATTCCTGGCGGCCAGGCCGGGCTTGCCGACCAGCACCATCGGCTGGGTGCCGACGAAGGTCACCGGCGCCAGGTCCTTCTCGCCGTCATAACGCACGGCGGGGTTGGTCAGGCGGGCGATCGACACTTCACTGCCCGAGCCCATCAGCAGGGTGTAGCCGTCGGCCTCGGCCTTGACCACCTTGGCCGCGCCGATGGTGCCCCCGGCGCCGCCCAGGTTCTCGATCACCACGCTCTGGCCCAGGCGCTTGCCCAGTTCCGGGGCGATGGTCCGGGCCACCAGGTCGACGCTGCCGCCGGCGGTGTAGCCCACCACCAGCGTGATCGGCTTGGCGGGCCAGGCGGAGGCAACGGCGCCGGCGGAAGCGGCAAGGCAGAGTGCGGCAGCGGCCGCGCGCAGGATGGTCTTCATGGTCTTGGCTCTGGGGGTCCCGGAATGGTTGTTGTGGAGCGATGGTAGTGAGCGCGCAACCGGCCCGGCGTGCAGCTTTGGCAAGGGGGGTTGCCGATTCGGCAATGGTGGCCGAAGGCGCATCAGCGCGGTGCCCGCACCGCCGCCTGCCAGAAGGCCTCGGCCAGCGGGCGCATCGGCGCGCGCGGGCGGTACAGGCGGATATCGAGCGCCAGGTCGCCGCCATCATCGCTGCGTACGCCGCCGATGGCGCGCACCAGGCGCCCGGCGTGCAGGTCGTCGGCAATCAGCCGTGCCGGCAGCCAGGCCAGGCCCATGCGCTGGCGCACCATCTCGTGCACCGACTCGGCAAAGTCGCTGACCGCGATCACGTCCAGCCGCGGCGCCAGCTTGCGGCGCGCGATCTCCTGGTTGACCATGCGGCCAAGTGTCAGGGTCTCGGCGTAGGCGATCATCGGAACCGGCTTCGCCGCAGCTTTGCCGGTCGCCAGCCGGTGCAGCGGCGCGCCGCGCCCATCGGCAGCGCTCACACACACCAGCCGCTCCACGCCGGCCAGGTGGAACTGGTAGCGCGCGTCATCCAGCATCACCGGCAAGTCCGGCGGGCTGTAGCAAAGCAGGAAGTCGGCATCGCCCTCGGCAAACATGGCCAGCGCGTCATGCATCGGGAAGGTCGACAGCCGTGTGCGGAAGCCGGCCGCCGCGGGGTCGTGCCGCAGCGCCTCGCGCAGGCCCGCCAGCCACACCGGCACCATCGAGCGTGCCAGGGTCTTGCCGGTGGCGATGGTGACCGTGCTGGCGTCGGCGCGGTGCGCGGCGCGCAGCGCCAGACGGGTCTCGTCCAGCGTGCGCAAGGCGCTCTGCGCGGCTTCAAGGAACTGGCGCCCTTCGGCGGTCAGCCGCACCGGGAACGCGCTGCGGTCGATCAGCGGAGCGCCGGCCCAGACCTCAAGCGCTTGCATGCGCCGGCCAAACGCGGGCGGGGTCACGTTGCGCAGTTCGGCGGCGCGCGCCAGGCTGCCGGCCTGGGCCAGGCAGACGAAGTCTTCGAGCCAGCGGATATGCATGGAGGGCGGACCGTTGAGGGTGGGGCGGCAATGCCCTCATTATCGGCAAAACCGGCCGCCACCTTTGCCTGCCGCATTCCTCGGTTAGAATTTTTCGCATGACACTGATCCGGCGCCGCCACCCATCGTCCCCGACCAGCCAGGCGTCCGACACCACGCCGCCCGCCCCGGAATACACCATCGACGAGCTGGCGCGCGTGGCCGGCACCACGGTGCGCAACGTGCGCTCCTACCAGGACCGCGGCCTGATCGATCCGCCGCAGCGGCGCGGGCGCGTGGGTATCTACACGCAGGCGCACCTGGGGCGGCTCAAGCTGATCCACCACCTGCTGGCGCGCGGCTACACGCTGGCCAATATCACCGAGCTGCTCAAGGCCATCGTCGAAGGTCACGACCTGCGCTCGATCCTGGGGCTGGAGACCGCCATCAGCAGCCCGTGGACCAACGAGACGCCGCGACACTACTCCTACCTGGCGCTGGCGCGGCTGTTCGGCCGCGCGATCTCGCGCCCGGCCCTGGCCAAGGCGATCTCACTGGGACTGCTGGAACCGGACGGCCTGGGCTATCTCGCGCGCAGCCCGCGCGCGCTGGCCGCGGGTGCGGAGATCGCCCAGGCGGGCTTTGCGCTGGAAGACGTGCTGGAGATCATCGCCCAGTCGCGCGGGCATTTCCAGGCGGTATCGGACCATATCGTCGCTACCGTGGTGCGCGAGCTGGACCGCTTCGGCGTTGGCAAGCTGCCGCCGCCGCAGGACGTGCCGCGGCTGGTGGAGATCCTGTGGCGCATCCGCCCGCTGGCGCTGGTGATGGCGGAGACGGAGATGATGCGGGCGCTGGAGATTTCGGCCAACAAATACCTGGGCGACCGGGTGGCGGCGATCATCGAGCATCTGCATGATGAGGAAGGCGGGGGCGGCGGACACAGGTGACAGGCATGCGAGGACATGGTTAACGCTTCCGGGCACAGTCAGCCCGCTGCGCTACCTCGCTGCCCTTCCCCGCACCGACTCCTCCAGCAACGACCGCAACTTCGCCAGCGCGCCCGGATCGCCGTGCGCGGCTGAGCGCGCATACCAGATCTTGGCCTGCTCGAGATCCCGGTCGACCACCCCGGGCTCGCCGTGCTCGTAGAAGCTGCCGACGATGTATTGCGCACCGCCGTCGCCGGCACTGGCCGCGCGGCTGTACCACGTGAACGCCTGTCCGTAGTCGCGCGGCACGCCCCGGCCAGTGAAGTAATTCGTCGCCAGCGCCATCTGTGCCTGCACATGCCCACCCTGTGCGGCCAGCGCATACCAGCGGTTGGCTTCCTCCAGTGACTTCGGCACCAGTTCGCCGCGCTCATAAAGGTCGCCCCAGGTGTACTGGGCATGCGTCATCTGGTTGTCGGCCGCTTTTTTCAGCCAGACCAACGCCTCCTGCGGGCGGGCGGCGGTGCCCTCGCCGCGCAGCAGCATCATTGCGTAGTTGAATTGGGCCAGACGGTTGCCCCGCCGGGCCGCGTCGGCAAAGCCGCGCAGGGCCTGGTCGAAGTTGCCCGCTTCATACGCGGTGACCGCGTCGCGGGTCTGGGCCTGCGCGGGGGCAGACGGCTGCGGTGCGGAGGTCGCCGGCTGCATGCACAACAGCCATGCGGCGGTGGCGCCGGCGAGCAAGGCGGCAATCGGGGGGCGGGCAATCGACATGGCGGACTCCGGGTACAGCGCCTTCCTGATTCCAGTGTAGGAGTCAGGGCACCGCGCCGGTAGGCAGGCGCGGTATCGCCGGAATATCCATGCGAATAATCAATCAGCCACAATATCTGCCACGATCATTCATCGTGCAGATAAAACCAGGTATTCAGATCCACCCGGCCCGATGCAGCCGCCGCCACAGTCCCCCGCAGGCGACCGCGGTCACGCCGATCACCGCCGGGTAGGCGAAGGGGACTGTCAGCTCAGGCATGAAATCGAAGTTCATGCCGTACAGGCTGAAGATCACGGTCGGGATCGCCAGGATCGCGCCCCAGCCAGCCAGGCGCTTGACCACCTCGTTCTGGCCCACGGTGACCAGCGCCAGGTTGACCTGCACGGCGGTGGTCAGCATTTCGCGCACCACGTCGAGGGTGCGCACCAGCCGGCTGGCGTGGTCTTCGATGTCGCGGAAATAGGCGCGCAGCTCCTTCGGCACCAGGTCTTCGTGCAGCCGGATCAGCTGGCCGCACATGTCTTCCACCGGGCTGACCGCATTGCGCAGGCGCAGCACCTGGCGCTTGATCTGGTACAGGCGCTCGATCGCCTTGCGGTCGAACTCGTCGCGGAAGATGCCCTCCTCCAGCGCCTCGAAGGTGTCTTCCAGGCGCGTGACGATGGGCATGTAGTGGTCGACGATAAAGTCCATCAGCGCGTACAGCACATAGCCCGGGCCATTGGCCAGGCCGTGCGGGTCCTGCTCGCAGCGCTCGCGCACGGGCGCATAGGTGCTGCTGACACCGTGGCGCACCGAAACCACATAGTTGGGGCCGACAAAGAGATGGGTCTCGCCGACCACGACTTCATCTTCCACCAGTTGCGCCGTGTTGAGCACCACGAAGACCGAATCGCCGTAGGACTCGAGCTTGGGGCGCTGGTGCGCATCGAGCGCATCCTCCACCGCCAGGTCGTGCAGGCCGAACGCCTGCTGGGCCTGGCGCAGCAGCGCGAGGTCAGGCTCATGCAAGCCCAGCCAGACAAAGGTGCCCGGCACGTCCAGCACTGTGCGGATCTCCGCCATGCCCACCGTGCTGAGCCGCTTGCCCTGCCGGTAGGCCACGCAATTGACGATGGCGCCCATGGAAAACTCCGCTGATCAGATGGCGCAATCGTAACAAGCCTTTACGCTGCGCCGGACTTGATGCGCGTTGCCCCGCGCGGCAAACCACGCTGGCCGCACTTACCCGGCGCTACGGTGTGCCGTGCACGCGCATATGGAACCCACGCGCCACCTGCTGTACATATCGATCCAATTGTTACAGTTCGCGACAGATACGACGTTAGAATGTGGCATTTCCACGGTCACCCGGCTATGTCCCAGAAGAAATCGCCACGCTTCGAGCTGCGCAGTGGCAACGTAGACGCCCTCCTTCTCGCCCTCCAGACCGCCGACATGGCTGCGCTGCGGGATGACCTCCTCTCCCGCTTTGAAGCCACCCCCGACTTCTTTTCCAATGACGTGATCGCGCTGGACCTGCGTGCGCTGGAAGATGACAGCGAAGTCGCGCTTGGCACCGTGATCGAGACGCTGGCCACGCTCAAGGCCCGCGCCATCGGCGTGGTGGCCCGCCCCGGCCAGCGCGAGTGGGCCGAGCGCTTCGGCCTGCCGCTACTGGACAGCCAGGCCCGCCGCGGCAGTGGCGCCGATCGCGCCACCGACCGCGCCACCGACCGCGCCGCCGAGGCCAGGGCCGCAGCCGCGGCGGAACAGTCCGCCGCCGAACAGGCCGCGCGCGAGGAATCCATCCGCGCCGCCGCGCAGGCCACCACCGACGCCGCCGTGGCCGCTGCCATCCGCCAGACCCAGACCATGCTGATCGACAAGCCGCTGCGCTCGGGCCAGCAGGTCTACGCGCAGGGCGACGTGGTCATCCTGGACGTGGTCAGCTACGGCGCCGAGGTGATTGCCGAAGGCAACATCCATATCTATGCCCCGCTGCGCGGCCGTGCGCTGGCGGGCGTCAAGGGCAACACCGGCGCGCGCATTTTCAGCACGTGCATGGAGCCTGAACTGATTTCCATCGCCGGCATCTACCGGACCGCGGAGCAGACGCTGCCGGCCGATGTGCTCGGCAAGACCGCCCAGGTGCGCCTGGCCGATGAAAAACTGATTCTCGAAGCGCTGCGGCTCAAGTAACCGCGCAGCCCTCGGGACCGAATTGCAGAGAGCGCAAGCTTCAACTTATTACTGGACCAAAGAGCCATGGCAAAAATCATCGTTGTGACCTCCGGCAAGGGAGGCGTCGGCAAGACCACCACCAGCGCCAGCTTTGCCGCCGGCCTGGCCCTGCGCGGCCACAAGACTGCCGTGATCGACTTCGACGTCGGCCTGCGCAACCTTGACCTGATCATGGGTTGCGAGCGCCGCGTGGTGTACGACCTGATCAACGTGGTGCAGGGCGAAGCCAACCTGCGCCAGGCACTGATCAAGGACAAGAAGTGCGAAAACCTGTTCATCCTGCCGGCCTCGCAGACGCGCGACAAGGATGCGCTCACGCGCGACGGCGTCGAGAAGGTCATCAACGGCCTGATCGAGATGGATTTCGAATTCATCATCTGCGACTCGCCCGCCGGCATCGAGTCGGGCGCGCTGATGGCGATGTACTTCGCCGACGAGGCGCTGATCGTGACCAACCCGGAAGTGTCGTCGGTGCGCGATTCGGACCGCATCCTGGGCATCCTGGCGTCCAAGACCAAGCGCGCCAGCGAAGGCGGCGACCCGATCAAGGAACACCTGCTGATCACCCGCTACAACCCCAAGCGCGTGCATGGCGGCGAAATGCTGTCGCTGACCGACATCCAGGAAATCCTGCGCATCAAGCTGATCGGCGTGGTGCCGGAGTCTGAAGCCGTGCTGCACGCCTCGAACCAGGGCACGCCCGCCATCCACCTGGAAGGCAGCGACGTGGCCGACGCCTATGGCGACGTGGTGGACCGCTTCCTCGGCAAGGACAAGCCGATGCGCTTCACCGACTACCAGAAGCCGGGTCTGCTCTCCCGCATCTTCGGCAACAAGTAACGGTCAAGGAGGGCTCACCCCATGTCGATCCTTTCCTTCCTGCTGGGAGAGAAGAAGAAGTCCGCGTCGGTCGCCAAGGAGCGGCTGCAGATCATCCTGGCGCACGAGCGCACCGGCCATTCCGCGCCCGCCGACTACCTGCCCGCGCTGCAGCGCGAGCTGGTGGCGGTGATCTCCAAGTACGTCAAGATCGGCGACCAGGACCTGCGCGTCAGCCTGGAACGCCAGGACAACCTCGAGGTGCTCGAGGTCAAGATCGAAATCCCGCAGAACTGAGGACGGATCCGGCGCTGCCGGATTCGTTCCTCCTCCTTCGGTTTTCCCGCACTTCCCGTCTTTCCGCCGACCGCGGCGCCGCTTGCGCGCCGGGGTCGGCCGGCCTCCGTTCTCCCTTTCGTGATTCCCCGCCAGCCCAGTGTGCAGGCCAGCTTGCCAGCGCTGCCAAAATGCCCCAATTCGGAATTCTGTAGCGGCGAGACAACGGATTTGCACCAAAATCCTGCTTGAAAGCGCAGCTTGGCGGAGTTTTGTGTCCTTGTAGCTTACGTTTTGTTAAATTTTCGCGGCGTCTACAAGACACGTAGACCTCGTCCACGCCGTGATCCGGCGGAGAGAACAGTACAAGACAGAAAAGGAGCACCATGAAGAAATCGGCCATCGTCCTCGCAGCCGGCAGCCTGTTGGCAGGTTCGGCGTTCGCCCAGTCGTCCGTTACCCTGTACGGTATCGTTGACCAGAGCATTCGCTTCACCACCAATTCCGACGCCCAGAACCACAGCCAGACCCAGCTGAGCAACGGCGCGGTCACCAACAGCCGCTGGGGCCTGAAAGGCAGCGAGTCCCTGGGCAACAACCTGAAGGCCATCTTCCAACTGGAAAACGGCTTTGATCCGGATACCGGCAAGGCCAACCAAGGCGGTCGCCTGTTCGGTCGTCAGGCATATGTTGGCCTGAGCGGCGATTTCGGCGCCATCAAGCTGGGCCGCCAGTACACCGAAGGCTTTAATTTCTTCGGTGACTACGATCCGCTGACCATCGGCAACTACGACCAGAACGCCTGGCCCTTCTTCCTGACGCAGTTCCGCAGCGACAACGTGATCAGCTACTCGGGCAAGTTCGGTGGCCTGAACGTTGGCGCCAGCTATGGCTTCGGCGAGAAGCCTGGCAGCTTCACGCACGCACAGACCAACCCGCCCAATGGCAACGCACCGTATTTTGGCGCCCGCGCTGCATACGAATCCGGCCCGTGGGGTATTGGCGGCGTGTACCAGGAATTCCGTGACACGAACGGCAACAAGCAGCAAATGTGGGGTGCCGCCGGTAAGTACGCCTTTGGCCCGGCCAAGGTTTTCCTCGGCTACATCGGTGGCAAGGATAAGACCGGCCTGATCGACGCCGCTTTCTTCACGCCGGCGAACAGCGCAAATCCGATCCCGGCTGGTGGCAATTACACGGCAAGCCCGCGTAAGGACAACATCGGCTACATCGGCGCGACCTACCAGGCCACTCCGGCTCTGGCGCTGACCGGCGTGTTCTATGGTGATCACATCAAGAACACCAACGGTCTGGCCGATGTCAGCGGCAACCGCTACACCGGCGTTCTGCTGGCCGAGTACTCGCTGTCCAAGCGTACCCAGGTCTACGGCACCGTGGACTACAACAAGGTGACCGGCGGCGCGAAGACCCAACTGCCGGGCAGGGACAACCAGCTCGGCCTGGGCGCAGGTATCCGCCACATCTTCTGATCGTTGTCTGATCAGTCTGGCGCAAAGGCACCTTTCGGGGTGCCTTTTTTCATGCGCGCGGCCGGCGCCGCAGCCACAGGTACCAGCCAGCCGGCGAGGCGGCTTCGCCCATCGGCTGCAGCGGCACCAGCACGCCGCCATGGCGCGCCACCACGCGCTGCGCGCACAGCAGCGCCAGCCGCGCGGCGCTAACAGGACACCAGCGGGACAATTAAGACCGCGTTGCCTTCCGCACGAATAGGAAAGACCTCAATCTCGACTTTCAACAATCTTTTACTTCTCGCCTCAGCGGGCCGCTCCTACCATGGGCTTCGCTGCGTGCCGAGCGGGACCGCAGTGCCATGCTCTGTCCATCCATCGGCGCATTCCGATGCGCCCGCGCAGGAGCCACTCTCGTGAACATCGCCGCGCTGCAGGCGGACCCGACCCTCGCCGTCAGCATCGAACAGACCCTGCGCCTGAACGGGCACCAGTGCGCGCGCTATCTCAGCGGACGCACCATGATCGGCGCGCTGCGCGGCAGGTCGTTCGATCTGCTGATGCTCGATTGCGATGCGCCGGGGATCCCGGCCCTGGAAGTGCTGGCATGGGTGCGCCGCACGCTCGGCAACGAGATGCCCGTAATTCTGACCGGCACCTCCAACGAAGAAGCCTTCGTCGCGGCCTGCTTTGCGCAGGGCGCCGACAGCTACGTGCCCAAGCCGCTGCGCACGGCCGAGCTGGCCGCGCGCGTGCTGGCGCTGTTGCGCCGCGCCAGGCCGGCGCGCGACGAATGCGACCTGGAGCACGGCGTATTCCGCTTTGCCACCGCGGAGCGGCGCGTGTGGGTCCAGGGCAAGCCGGTGCTGCTGGCCCCCAAGGAATTCGACCTGGCGGTGCTGCTGTTCCGCAACCTGGGTTCGCTGGTGCTGCGCCAGACCATGGCCGACCAGGTCTGGCGCTACCACATGGACCCGGCCTCGCGCACCGTGGACAGCCACCTGTCGCGCGTGCGAACCAAGCTGGCGCTGTGGCCGCACAACGGCGTGCGGCTGTCGTCGGTGTATGGACTGGGCAGCCGACTGGATGCGGCTTAGAACCCGTTTCAGAATGAAATGGGTTCTAAGCCTCAATCGGCCTTGATGCCCGCTTCCTTGACGATTCGGGCGTTCTCCGCGGACTCTTCGCGGATGGCCCTGGCAAACTGCGCCGGCGTGCCGCCGGTCGGCACCTCGCCGCCCTTGAGCAGGCGTTCATGGACTTCCGGCTCGGCCAGCGCCTTGTTCAGTTCGGCGTTCAGGCGGCTGATGATGGCCGCGGGCGTCTTGCCCGGCGCGAAGATGCCGAAGGTCGAGGTCAGGTTGGCCTTGGGGTAGCCCAGCTCGGCCAGCGTCGGCACCGAGGGCAGGCTCTCCAGGCGCCTGGGCGCGCCCACCGCCAGCGCGCGCAGGCGGCCGGCCTGCATATGCTGGGTCAGCACCGGGCTGGCGTTGGTGCTCATCACCTCGAACTGGCCGCCGAGCGCGTCGTTCATCTGCTGGCCCGCGCCCTTGTACGGGATCAGCGTGATATCGGCCTTCGACTTCTGCTTGATCTGTTCCAGCACCACATGGCCGACCGTGCCCAGGCCCGACGTTGCCCAGCGCACCGAGCCCGGCTTGGCGCTGGCCTGGCCGACCACGTCGGCAAAGCTCTTGCCGCTGAAGCCGGAGGTGGCCACCACCAGCACCGGCGAGTACATCACGCTCATCACCGGCGCCACGTCCTTCTGCGGATCGTAGTTGACGCGCCCGACATGCGGGTTGAGCGTCAGCGGGCTGGTGGCGGCAAAGCCCAGCGTGTAGCCGTCCGGCGCAGCCTTGGCGACGGCATCGATGCCGATGCTGCCGCCCGCGCCGGCCTTGTTCTCGACCACCACCGAAGTGCCCATCTGCGCCGACAGCCGCTCGCCGAACGCGCGCGCCACGGTGTCGCTGATGCCGCCGGTCGGGTAGGCGACGATCAGGCGGATCGGGCGGCTGGGATAGGCGTCGGCAGCGGCGGCAGGCAGTGCGGCAGCACCGCTGGTCACGCACAGGGCGGCCAGCAGGGACGAGCGGAAGGGGAAGGCCATGATGGAAATGCGGGAGAGATTTCGACAGGAAGGCGCCGGGCGCGGCAGCGGATTGACGGCCTGGCGCGGAGCAGTCGCTATCTTAGCCGATCGAAACCTGCGCGCTCAGCGCACCAGCGGGCGTTCCGGCACCCACGAGACAAAGAGTTCATTGGCCCGGTCATACAGCCGCCATACCGTGCCGCAGTCGCGGCAGGTAAAGGAAAGCATGCTGAACGGCACGCCGGCGGCGCTCTGGCTCACCAGCGGCACCGTGCCGCGCAGCGCCAGGCAGGACGGCGGCTCGCGCCGGCGCGGGTCGGCGGCGAGCGCCAGGCAGCGCTCGCAGGCAGGCGTAGCAGACGGTGCTGACGCGGCTTGAATGGATGGCGGGGACGGGGGCACGGCAGACTTCATGCCCGCCATGATGCCGCAAAACGCCGCCCGGCAGCAGCCGCTGACGCAATCGGATCAGGCCGGCTGCGTGCGCGCCACCGCGGCGGGCGTCGCCGCGCGCTGGCCCAGCCACACGCTGCCCAGCACCAGCAGCGCGCCAGCGGCCTGCATCGCCGTCAAGGCCTGGCCCAGCACCAGGAAGCCGAGCACGGTGGCACTGACCGGGCTCAGCAGCCCCAGCGCCGCCACCGCGGACGACGGCATGCGCCCGACCCCGCGGAACCACAGCGCATAGCTGAAGCCGGCCCCGACAATGCTCAGCCACGCATAGCCAAGCCAGTTGGCCAGCGTGAAATGCCCGGGCAGCGGTTCCAGTACCAGTGCGAACGGCAGCAGGAACAGCCCGCCCGCGCACAGCTGCCATGCCGTCAGCACCAGCGGCGAGACCGGCGGGCGCCAGTGCCGCGTCAGCACCGTGCCCACCGCCATCGATACCGCCCCGGCCGCTGCCGCCGCCACGCCGATGGCGTCGAGCCGCGCGGCCGGGCCCAGCACCAGCAGCGCCACGCCCAGCAGCCCGCCCACGCCGGCCATCCAGGCGGCCGACCGCGGGCGCGCACCGAGCCAGGCCCACGCCAGCACCACCACGATCAGCGGCTGGATCGCGCCGACCGTGGCGGCCACGCCGCCCGGCAGCCGGTACGCGGCGATAAACAGCATGGCCTGGAAGAAGCCGATATTGAGCACGCCCAGCACCGCCGCGCGCCACCACCAGCTGCCGCGCGGCAGTTGCCGACCGAAGGCGAGCATCGCCAGCCCGGCCGGCAGGGCCCGGATCACGCCTGAGAGCAACGGCTGCCCCGGCGGCAGCCACTGGCTGGTGACCAGGTAGGTGCTGCCCCAGATGGCCGGGGCCAGCCCGGTCAGCAGGATGTCCCTGACGGTCACGCCACCGGGAGCGGTCCGGATGGAGGATGCAGTCGTCTTCATTTCAAGTTTCTTGACATCAAGATAAATCAACTTTACGAAGCCGATTGTTTGATGTCAAGATACTTCGGTGTTCCTGCCACCCGCGTATCCGCACGCCTGCTCCTCGATGACTACCCGCCGCAAACCCGAAGACACGCCTGACCACGTCGACGGCATTCTCGCCCAATGGGCGCGCGAGCGCCCGGACCTGGATGCCTCGCCGATGGGCGTGATCGGCCGGCTGGGACGGCTCAACCGCCATACCAGCCGCGCCATTGAAGCCGCGCTTGGAGAAACCGGCCTGCAGCCGTGGGAATTCGATGTGCTGGCGACGCTGCGGCGCGCGGGGCCGCCGTATGCGCTGTCGCCGGGCGCGCTGATCGGTTCGTTGATGATCACTTCGGGCACCATGACCAACCGGCTCGACCACCTGGAGCGGGCCGGGCTGGTGCGGCGCCAACCCAATCCGGAAGACCGGCGCGGGCTGCTGGTGGAACTGACCGAGGCCGGACGCGAACGCGTCGACCGCGCGCTGGAACTGCACGTGGCCAATGAGCACCGCCTGCTGGCGGACCTGACCGCGGCCGAGCGCGCGCAGCTGGCCGCGCTGCTGCGCCGCTGGCTGCGCATGTTCGAGCCGCCACCGGGCGGTGGCGGCGAAGGCAACGAACCCGCCTGAGCGTCAGGCCCGCTGCGGACGCTCGCGCAGGTCGGGCAGGAAGACCGTCAGCAGGCCCAGCAGCGGCAGGTAGGCGCAGTACTCGTACACCGCGCGGATGCCGTGCGTATCGGCCATGCCCCCCAGCACCGCGGCGCCGATGCCGCCCATGCCGAAGGCAAAGCCGAAGAACAGGCCCGACACCATGCCCACCTTGCCGGGAATCAGCTCCTGCGCGAACACCAGGATCGCCGAGAACGCCGAGGCCAGGATAAAGCCGATGATGAAGGTCAGCACCGTGGTCCAGAACAGGCCCACGTGCGGCAGCATCAGGGTGAACGGCGCCACGCCCAGGATCGACGCCCAGATCACGCGCTTGCGGCCGATGCGGTCGCCGATCGGGCCGCCCAGGATGGTGCCCGCCGCCACCGCGGCCAGGAACATGAACAGGTGCAGCTGCGCGTCCTGGCGCGCCAGCCCGAAGCGCTCCATCAGGTAGAAGGTGTAGTAAGAGGTCAGGCTGGCCATGTAGAAGTACTTGGAGAACACCAGCACCATCAGCACCACCATGGCCCGCACCACCACGCGCGTGGGCACCGGGCTGGCCACCGCGCCCGCGGCCTTGCGCTTGCGCGCGCCCTGCGCCAGCTGGCGCGCATACCAGCCGCCGATGCGCCACAGCACCACCATGCCCACCAGCGCCGCCAGCGAGAACCACGCCAGGCTGGCCTGCTGGTGCACGATCAGCGCGGCCAGCAGCGGCCCCATGGCGCTGCCGCCGTTGCCGCCGACCTGGAAGATCGACTGCGCCAGCCCGTGCTGACCGCCAGAGGCCATGCGCGCCACGCGCGACGACTCAGGGTGGAAGATCGACGACCCCGTGCCGACCAGCGCGGCGGCCACCAGCAGCACGCCGTAGGTCGGCGCCACCGACAGCAGCAGCAGGCCCGCCAGCGTGAACGCCATGGCGATGGCCAGCGAATGCGGCTTGGGATGCTTGTCGGTGTACAGGCCCACCACCGGCTGCAGCAGCGACGCCGTGACCTGGTAGGTCATGGTCAGCAGGCCGATCTGGGTGAAGCTCAGGTTGAAGCCCCCCTTGAGCATCGGATAGATCGCCAGGATCAACGACTGGATCATGTCGTTGAGGAAGTGGGCGAAGCTGATCGCCGACAGCACGCGGAAACCGGTGCGTTCGGCCTGGGGGGATGTCGCGGATGGTGTCGCGCCAGCAGGCGCGGAGTCGATGGTTGTGCTCATTGGCGGCTCTCGACAGACGGAAAGCGGCCAGCGGGGGCGCCGGCCTGGATGGAACTGAGCACCGATGCTAGCTGGCGCCCCGGCGCCTGTCCTGCGAGAATAGGTCCGCAACCTTGGAGAAAAGGACATGCCGCGCGCCCCTCGCCCCCTTTCTGCTTCCGGCGCGGCCCGCCGCCGCGACCAGCATGCGCCCCCCGCCCCCACGCCCGAGACGCTGGCGCTGGGCGACACCTACGCCGAGCCCCCGCCCTACGTCCGCTTCGACCGCAGCCCCCTGCCCGTCACCGCCATGGCCGCCGACTACCTGCCCGGCCACGTGACCAACCCGCACCAGCATCCGCACGCGCAGCTGATCCATGCAGTGCACGGCGTGATGGTGGTGGCCACCGCCGAAGGCCAGTGGATCGTGCCGCCCACGCGCGGCATGTGGATGCCGGGCGGCACCACGCACTGGATCCGCATGGTCGGCCGGGTGCAGATGCGCACCGCCTATATCCGCCCCGATGCCGCGCCCGACCTGCCGCAGCGCTGCACCGTCCTGGGCATCTCAGCGCTGCTGCGCGAGCTGATCCTGGCGGCGATCGACATCCCCCTGCCCTACGCCCCCGACACGCGCGACGCGCGGCTGATGCGGCTGTTGCTCGATGAAGTGATGCTGGTGCCGTCGCTGCCGCTGCACCTGCCGCGCCCGGCCGATGGCAGCCTGCGGCAGATCTGCGATGCCATCACCGGCGCGCCCGCTACGGCGCTGACGCTGGCGGACTGGGGTTCACGGCTGGGGGTGGACCCCAAGACCATCCAGCGCCGCTTTGCGCGTGAAACCGGGATGACCTTCGGGCAATGGCGCCAGCAGGCGCGCCTGCTGGCGGCGCTGGAGAAGCTGGCTGCCGGCAGCAAGGTGGTGGATGTGGCGCTGGACCTGGGCTACGACAGCCCGAGCGCGTTTGCGACCATGTTCAGGCGGCAGTTCGGCGTGCCGCCAAGTGCGTTCTTCCGCTGAGCGGGGCGCCGGGCCGGTCAGCGCGCCAGGTAGCGCTCCACCAGCCGCGTCCAGTAGGCCGCGCCGACGGTCAGGTTATCGTCGTTGAAGTCGTAGCCGGCGTTGTGCAGCAGCGGCTGGTTGGCGCCGTTGCCCAGCCGCACGAAGCAGCCCGGGCGCTGCTGCAGGAAGTAGGCAAAGTCCTCGCTGCCGGCAATGCGCGCGGCCTGGTCCACCACCTTGTCGGCGCCGACCAGCTCCTCGGCCACCTGGCGCGCGAACTCGGTCTCGCGCTCGCTGTTGACCAGCACCGGGTAGCCGCGCACGTAGTCGACCTCGGCCACCGCGCCGTAGCCCTCGGCGTGCGAGGTGGCCAGCTGGCGGATGCGGTTCTCCACCGATGCGCGCACCTCGGGGTTGAACGAGCGCACGCTGATCTCCATGCGCGCATTGTCCGGGATCACATTAGGCGCGTGGCCGGCGTGCAGCGTGCCGATCGTCACCACTGCGGTCTCGTTCGGGTCGACATAGCGCGCCACCACCGACTGCAGCGCCATCACCAGGCTGCCTGCGACCAGGATCGGATCGACCGACTGGTGCGGGCGCGCGGCGTGGCCGCCCTTGCCGCGGATGGTGATGGTGACCGTGTCGCACGCCGCCATGAAGGGGCCCGAGCGGAACAGGAAACTGCCCTGCTCCACCCCCGGATGGTTGTGCAGCCCGAAGATCGCATCGCAGGGAAAGCGCTCGAACAGCCCGTCGGCCAGCATGCGCTCGGCGCCGCCGCCCGCGCCGATTTCCTCGGCCGGCTGGAAGATCAGGTGCACGGTGCCATCAAAGTTGCGCGTGCACGCCAGTTGCTTTGCCGCGCCGAGCAGGATCGCGGTATGGCCGTCGTGGCCACAGGCGTGCATGCGGCCGGCATTGACGCTGGCGTATGGCAGTGCGGTGCGCTCGTGGATCGGCAAGGCGTCCATGTCGGCGCGGATGCCCACGCTGTGCCCGCTGTCGCCGCAGCGCAGGGTGCCCACCACCCCGGTGCCGCCCACGCCGCGCGTGACCGTATAGCCCCACGCCTCCAGCAGGCTGGCGACCAGGCCTGAGGTGCGGACCTCGTCGAAGGCCAGTTCGGGATGCTGGTGGATATTGCGCCGGATGACTTCGAGTTCAGCGCGGCTGTCCAGGGTGTCGGCCAGCGCGCAGTACCGGTGCTTGAGTGGCGACGCGGGGGACGCCGTGAGGGTGGTGCCGAGGTAGGACTCGATTTCGGGGGCGTGCTCAGACATGGTGTTTTGCTCTCTGGCGAAACCTGTATAACCAGTATTTCACGCAGAAAACGCTAGCGAAACGCTAAGTGTGCGTTTACCTGTAAAACCATGTAATCGGGCCCGTTTCGGCACCGGAACTGTTGCCCTAATCGTACGCTTTGTATGGAAACCCAACGCTTTGTGTGAAAGCGTATCGATGGGGAACCATTGCGGATGGTGTATTTGCCCGCAGCAGCGCTGCCGGCATGCGTCACCCCGAAGGGTGACGCGCTGCCATGGCCCTGCCCTCAGCGCTCGCCGTAGGGCACCACCTGCTGCGTCTGCTCGCCCAGCCCGTCCACGCCAAGGCGCATGGTGTCGCCGGCCTTCAGGAAGCGCGGCGGCTTGAAGCCCATGCCCACGCCCGGCGGCGTGCCGGTCGCGATCAGGTCGCCCGGCAGCAGCGTCATGAAGCGGCTGACATAGCTGACCACGGTGGCCACGTCGAAGACCATGGTGGCGGTGCTGCCCTTCTGCACGCGCTCGCCGTTGACCTCCAGCCACAGGCCCAGCGCCTGCGGGTCCGGCACTTCGTCGCGCGTCACCAGCCACGGGCCGGCCGGGCAGAAGGTGTCGCAGCCCTTGCCCTTGTCCCAGGTGCCGCCGCGCTCGATCTGGAACTCGCGCTCCGACACGTCATTGACCACGCAGTAGCCGGCCACGTGGTTCAGCGCCGCTTCGCGCGAGACATTGCGCGCGGTGCTGCCGATGACCACGCCCAGCTCGACTTCCCAGTCGGTCTTCTCCGAGCCGAACGGCAGCATCACCGCGTCGTCGGGACCATTCAGCGAGCTGTTGGCCTTCAGGAACACGATCGGCTCGGCCGGCAGCGGCATGCCGGCCTCGGCGGCGTGGTCGGCATAGTTCAGGCCGATCGCCACGATCTTGCCGACTCCGCTCCAGGGCACGCCATAGCGTGCGCCCTCGATCACCGGGAGCGACGCGGGGTCCACCTGCGCCAACTGCGCCAGCGCCGCCGGCGCCAGCTGCGCCGCGCCGATATCGGCCACCACGCCGGACAGGTCGCGCACGCGGCCTTGCGCATCGATCATGCCCGGGCGCTCGGCGCCGGGGTTGCCTACTCGAACCAGTTTCATCGTCGTCGTTGTCTTCAGGGGTTGTTCAGGCGGATTTCTTGAGCGCGGCGCCAGATGCGCCAGATGCGCCGGTTGCGCCGGCTTCGGCCAGGGTCTGCGCCACCACGCTCAGGACTTCCTTGGCGGTGTTCTCGGAGTGGGCGCGCAACACCTGCGCCAGGCGCGGCCGGCCGGGTTCGCGCAGCGCGGCCATAATGGCCTCGTGTTCCTCATGCGACTCCTGCCAGCGGATGGTATCGGCATTGGCCGCACCGCGCGCACGGTGCACCTTGCTCATCAGCGCGGCATAGACGCCGGCCAGCACCGGATTGGCGGCGCCGTCGATGATCAGCTGGTGGATTTCCTGGTTGATGCGGAAATAGTCGGTGCGCCGGCCGGCGGCATGCGCATCGATCATGGCCAGATGGCGCCGCTCCAGCTTGGCCATGGCCGCCACGCCCAGGCGCTGCGCGGCCAGTTCGCCCGCCAGCGCCTCCAGCCCGTGCAGGGTCTCGAAGGTGGCGCGCAACTCCTCCAGGTCCAGCGGCGCCACGCGGTAGCCGATGTACTGCCGGTGCAGCACCAGCCCCTCGGACACCAGCACCTTCAGCGCCTCGCGCAGAGGCGTCTTGGAGACATCGAAGGTCTCGCAGAAGGCCCGTTCATCGATCCTCGCGCCGGGCGGCAGTTCGCCCTCTTCGATCATGGTGCGCAGCCGGGCGGCGATTTCGGCCGACATGCCGAGCGTGCGCAGGCGCGTGGTTTGGGAAAGCGTTTGTGTCACAGACGTCACCAGAATGGGGAAATGCACCACGACAAGGCTACCACATACCAAAATTGTGCATGCGCAATATCGCAAAATCAATGACTTACACGCGTTGTAATTACAGATTACGTATCCTATACTCCGACCTGTTGCGCAAAACGCCAACAGAACTGCCTCACCCAAGGACTAAAACAGGAGACGCCGTCATGGAGACGACAAGCCGGGCGACAGTGATCACAGAGGCCAAGACCTCGGTGCGCTGGAAGATTTTTTTGATGATGCTGTTCCTCGTCGCGATCAATTACATTGACCGCGCCTCGCTGTCGGTGGCCATGCCACTGATCGCCAAGGAGTTCGACCTCAGTCCCGCCATGCAGGGGCTGATCCTCAGCTCCTTCTTCTGGACTTACGCCTTCATGCAGATCCCGGGCGGCATGCTGGCCGACAAGTACAAGCCGCGCATCGTGATTGCCTGCGCCACCGTGTTCTGGGGCTTCTTCCAGGCGATCGCGGCGGTCTGCACCAACGCCACCTCGCTGCTGATCACCCGGCTCGGGCTGGGCGCCTCCGAAGCGCCGATCTACCCGGCCGGCGGCAAGCTCAACGCCATCTGGATGACGCAGAACGAACGCGGTCGCGGCGCCACGCTGCTTGACGGCGGCGCGCCGCTGGGCGCAGCGCTCGGCTCCCTCATCATTGCCGGGCTGATCAGCGAGCTCGGCTCGTGGCGCATGTCGTTCGTGGTGGCCGGCGTCGGCACCGTGCTCGCCGGCTTCGTGGCGTGGTGGTACATCCGCAATTCGCCGCGCGAACACAGCGGCGTCAATGAACTCGAAGCGCGCCACATCGAGGAAGCACAAGCACGCGAGCACAGCGCCGAGCCGGCCAACCTGTCCGGCCGTTCGCTCGACTTCTTCAAGTACCGCTCGGTGTGGTGCATGGCCATCAGCTGGATGTGCTTCAACGCCGTCTTCTACGGCCTGCTCACCTGGATGCCGACCTACCTGAGCAAGGCCCGCGGCTTTGACCTCAAGACGATGGGCGGCGCAAGCTTCATCATCTTCATGAGCGGCTTCGTCGGCGAACTCGTCGGCGGCTGGATCGCCGACAAGTGGAAGGAAGCCGGCGGCCGCCCCAACGTGGTGATGCGCACGCTGTTCGGCATTGCGGCCGTGGTCGCCACCGTGTCGATCTTTTCGGTGGCCTATGTCACCGACGCGGTGGCCGTGGTGGCGCTGCTCTCCTCCACCCTCTTCTTCCTGCGCTGGTGCGGCCTGTTCTGGTCCGTGCCGTCGATGCTGGCCACCCGCAACAAGATTGGCTTCCTGGGCGGCCTGATGAACCTGGGCGGCAATATCGCCGGCATCAGCGTGCCGATCATCGTTGGCCTGATCGTGCAGGCCACGGGCTCCTACTTCCTGGCGCTGATGTTCTTCGCGGCAGCCGGCGTGGGTCTGTTGTTCGCTTCCACCGCGATCGACTACGAGACCAAGATCCCGGTCTGATCCGCTGCGCAACCCAAGGACCCACACTCAAACATTGCCTCATGCAAGGCAAACCACACACGCTGCGCCGGCCGCTACCGGCGCAGCGGTGGAGGAGACATGTCATGAACAGCTTCCCACGTATGCTGGCAGCCGCCCTGCTCGTGCTGGGCGCAGCGCAGGCGCACGCCGCGCCGGCAGCGCCATCGGCACCTGCCGGTGATGGACTGCCGACCGCACAACCCGAAGCCGTCGGCGTCGATTCAGCAAAACTCGTCGCACTGTCCGAATGGATCCGCCGCGACAAGCTCGACGTACGCAGCCTGCTCGTCATCAAGGACGGCAAGCTGGTGTTCGAGCGCTATGGCGACGGCCTGTCGCGCGACTACAACCACGAGCTGTATTCCGTCACCAAGTTCATCAGCGCCCTGCTGGTCGGCACGCTGGTCGGCGACGGCAAGCTGAGCGCCGAAGACACACCCGCGCAGCGCCTGGCGGCAGCGCGCCCCGACCTCGCCCCGGCACTGGCAGACAAGCAGGCGATCCAGCTGCGCCACCTGATGTCGATGTCCAGCGGCCTGTCGTACAAGCTGGTGGAAGGCACCGACACGCTCTACTACGGCGTGCCGGACCGCCTGCGCGTGGCGGCGACCGCCGCCGTGCGCACCAAGGCCGGCGCCGAGTTCGACTATATCGACGTCAATCCCGTGCTGGTCGGCGCCACCGTCACGCAGGCCGCCGGGCAGCCCGAAGACCAGTACGCCAAGGCGCGCCTGTTCGGCCCGCTCGGCATGAGCCACTACCGCTGGGACGGCGCCGACGGCAAGGGCGCGGTATCGGGCGGCTGGGGCCTGCGGCTGCGCTCCATCGACATGGCCAAGCTCGGCATGCTGATGCTGAACGAAGGTCGCTGGAACGGGCAGCAGATCGTGCCGGCCTCGTGGGTCGCACGCATGACCACGCCTGCGGGTCCGGCGAAGGACTATGGCTTCTACTGCTGGGTCAACAACATCGTGCAGAGTGAGCGCGAGTTCAGCGCGATGGGCTACAAGGGCCAGTTCATCACGGTGCTGCCGAAGCAGAACGCGGTGATCGTGATGAACAGCATCATGTCCACGCAAGGCGGCCTGCGCGATGCGGCGTACCTCGACCTGTACCGGCGCATGGTCAATGACTACGTGCTGCCCGCGCTGCAGGCCGGCAAGTCGGTCAAGCCCGACGCCGCGCGCCAGGCTGCACTGCGCAAGGAACTGGAACTGGCGCGCAGCAGCCAGGGCGTACCCGGCACCGCCCTCGCCTTCAACGACAAACCCGAACAATAAGCAACTGAAGCGGCGCCGCCCCCGACATATCCAGGCGGACGGCGCCCGCTCACTCCTGAGAATGACTGAAATGACCAAGCAAATCCGCCTCGGCATGCTGACCCCGTCTTCCAACACGGCGCTCGAACCGATCACCAGCGCCATGGTCAGCGGCCTGCCCAACGTCAGCGCGCATTTCTCGCGCTTCACCGTGACCGAGATCTCGCTGCGCGACCAGGCCCTGGGCCAGTTCAACCTGGACAAGATCCTGGCCGCCGCCAGCCTGCTGGCCGATGCGCGCGTCGATGTCATCGCCTGGAACGGCACCTCTTCCGGCTGGCTTGGCTTCGACAAGGATGAAGCGCTGTGCAAGCAGATCACCGAAGCCACCGGCATCCCGGCCACCACCTCGGTGCTGGCGCTCAACGAGATCCTGGAAAAGACCGGCGCGCGCAACTTCGGCCTGGCCACGCCGTACCTGGACGATGTGCAGCAGCGCATCATCGCCAACTACGAGCGCAGCGGCTTCAACTGCGTGGCGGAGAGCCACCTGGACCTGCATGTGAACTACAGCTTCGCCGAGGTCGAGGAAGACACCATCCGCGAGATGGTGCGCGGCCTGGCCCAGCACCAGCCGCAGGCCATCACCACCTTCTGCACCAACCTGCGCGCCGCGCACCTGGCCGAAGAACTTGAAGCCGAAACCGGCATTCCGCTGTACGACACCATCTCCACCGTGGTGTGGAAGTCGCTGCGCCTGTGCGGAGTGGACACGCGCGAGCTGCGCGGCTGGGGCCGCCTGTTCCGCGAAGTGGAGTAAGCCGATGTCCGCTCACGACAGCCTCGACCTGGTGATCCGGCGCGCGGACGTGGTCACTGCCTCTGACCGCTTCCGCTGCGATATCGGCGTGCGCAACGGGCAGATCGTCGCGCTCGGCCACGCACTGCCACAAGCCGCGCGCGAGATCGATGCCGATGGCCTGCTGGCGCTGCCCGGCGGCGTCGATGGCCATTGCCACCTCGACCAGCCCATGCCCGACGGCCTGCGCATGGCCGACGACTTCTTCACCGGCACGCGTGCCGCGGTGTGCGGCGGCACCACCACCGTGATCCCGTTTGCCGCGCAGGAAAAGGGTGCATCGCTCAAGGCTGCCGTGGCGGACTACCATCGCCGCGCCGAAGGCCGCGCGGTGATCGACTACGCCTTCCACCTGATCGTGGCCGACCCCACGCCGGCGGTGCTGGCCGATGAACTGCCGACGCTGATCCGCAAGGGCTACAGCTCGTTCAAGGTCTACATGACCTATGACGACCTGAAGCTGTCCGACCGCGAAATGCTGTCGGTGCTGGACGTCGCCAAACAGAACGGCGCGCTGGTGATGGTGCATGCCGAGAACGCCGACTGCATCTCGTGGCTGACCGACAAGCTGGTCGGGGAAGGGCGCATCGCACCGCGCTTCCACGGCCTGGCACGGCCCGCCGCGGTGGAGCGCGAGGCCACGCACCGCGCCATCACCTTTGCCGAACTGGTCGACGTGCCGATCCTGATCGTGCATGTCTCGGGCAAGGAAGCGATCGAGCAGATCCGCTGGGCACAGGGCAGGGGGCTGCAGATCCTGGCCGAGACCTGCCCGCAGTACCTGTACCTGACCGCAGACGACATGGCCCTGCCCGGCGACGACGGCTACGAAGGCGCCAAGTGCGTGTGCAGCCCGCCGCCGCGCGACCCGGAGAACCAGGCCGCGGTCTGGCGCGCGCTGACCAATGGCGTGTTCAGCGTGTTCTCGTCAGACCATGCACCGTTCCGCTATGACGACCCGCAAGGCAAGCAGCCGGGCGGCGAACGGCCTTCGTTCGAGCATATCCCCAACGGCGTGCCGGGCATCGAGACGCGCCTGCCGCTGCTGTTCGACGGCGTGGCGCGCGGCAAGCTGTCGCTGCACCAGTTTGTCGAGCTGACCTCGTGGCGGCCGGCACGGCTGTATGGCCTGTATCCGCGCAAGGGCACCATCGCCATCGGCGCGGATGCGGACATCGTGCTGTGGGACCCGAACAAGCGCGTGCAGATCCGCAACAGCGCGCTGCACCACGCGGTGGACTACACGCCGTACGAAGGCATCGAAGTGACCGGCTGGCCGGTGCATTGCTTCTCGCGCGGCGAGATGCTGGTGCGCGATGGCCAGTACCAGGAACCCCAGGCCGGCCGCGGGCAGTTCCTGCCGGCGGGCGCGCCGATGCTGGGCTGATCGCCAAGCCTGCAGCCAACCTACTCCGACCATGAAACTCCTGATCGTCAATCCCAATATCAGCGAATCCGTTACGGCGCTGATCGAGGCGGAAGCGCGGCGCACCGCCGCCGCCACCACCACGCTGCAGATGGCCACCGCGGCCTTCGGCGTGGCCTATATCGAAACCCGCTTCGAGGCGCTGGTCGGCGGCTATGCCACCGCCTGCGCCGCCGCGGAACACGCCGGCCAGTTCGACGGCCTGGTGGTCGCCGCGTTCGGCGACCCCGGCCTGGCCGGCCTGAAAGAGCTGTTCGACGTCCCTGTCGTCGGCATGACCGAAGCCGCGCTGGCCAGCGCCTGCCTGCTGGGGCAGCGCTTCTCTATCATCGCGATCTCGCACCGCATCCAGGCGTGGTACCGCGAATGCGTGGCGGCCAACGGCCTGTCGTCGCGGCTGGCCAGCGTGCGCTCGCTGCAGGAGCCCCTGCGCGATATCGGCAGCGTGCAGGAAGACCATGCCGCGCGGCTGGAACAACTGGCCCTGCAAGCCATCGAGCAGGACGGCGCCGACGTGATCATCGTCGCCGGCGCGCCGCTGGCGGGACTGGCACGCTCGCTGCAAGGGCGCATCCCGGTACCGGTGGTGGATGGCGTGTCGAGCGCGGTGCGGCATTGCGAATCGCTGGTGGCCCTGCGCGCCGGCAGCGCCACGCAGGGCAGCTTCGCGCGGCCGCCGCGCAAGCCCAATGCCGGCCTGCCGCCGGCGCTGGCAAAGCTGCTCGACTGAGCGCAACCGAGCGCAAACTGAGCCCTGTGCAAATCTGCAATGCGCGTCCGCAAGGACGCGCATTGCTGCATAAGGGGGGCGATCCTAGACTGCCTGCACGGCCGCCGCATGGCGTGGCGGCCAGGCATACCACTACAGGATCGCAATGAAGCTCTACTACACTCCGGGCGTCTGCTCGATGGCCGTCCATATCGCCCTGCGCGAAGCCGGCCTGCCGGTCACGCTGGCCAAAGTCGACCTGCTCCACCACAAGCTGGCCGTGCCTGAAAACGGCACCGACGACTACTACACCATCAACCCGCGCGGCTACGTGCCGCTGCTGCAGCTCGACGACGGCTCGCGCCATACCGAAGCGGCATCGCTGCTGCAATACATCGCCGACCTGGTGCCCGAACGCGCGCTGCTGCCCGCCGCGGGCACGCGCGAGCGGCTGGAAGCCACCGGCTGGATCACGCTGGTCTCAACGGAACTGCACAAGGTCTTCAGCCCGTGGCTGTGGCACAAGGAAACCGCGCAGAGCACGGTAGAGGCCTGCAAGGCCAAGCTGCAACTGCGCTTTGCTGAGCTCGACAAGCACCTGCAGGGCCGCCAGTACCTGACCGGCGACACCTTTACTGTGGCCGACGCCTACTGCTTCACCATCCTAGGCTGGGCCCGCATGCTGATGATGCCGCTGACGGCATACCCCACTCTACAGGACTACCTGTCGCGCATCGCCGCGCGGCCGGCGGTGCAGGAAGCCATGCGCGCCGAAGGGCTCGTGCGCGACTGATCAGCGCATGGCGGGTGCGGGCACGCGATAGTGGTCCTGCGTCAGCAGGTCCAGCCCGCACGCCAGCGCGTCGATCCAGTCAATAAAGCGCGCCACCATGTGCTTGCCGCGAAACGACGGCCCGTGCTGCGGCACGATCCATTCGATATCCATCGACCGCGCCATGGCTGCCCACAGCCGGCACGCGCGGCTGCCGCTCATGTAGCGCTGGTGGAACGGCAGCATCAGGCGAGTATGCGCATCGAAATCCGTCACCGTGGTGCCGGCCGTTTTGGCGCCTGTCATGGCCGCGCCGAGATCGCCCGAGAACAGGATCTTGCTGATCGGATCGTAGAACTGGAAATTGCCTTCGGAATGCAGGAAGTGCGCTGGCACCGCGACCAGGGAGCTGTGCCCGAGCGGGATATGCATGCCCGCATCGGGAATCGTCACGATGCGCCCTGCCGTCTTGCCGGCCTGGCAGAAATGCGGCAGGAAGCGCGCCCACACGCTGGAAATCAAGATGCGGCAGTCAGAGCCCGTCAGCCAGCGTCCGACCGATGCGACGATGTCCGGATCGGCATGCGAAGCCAGCACGTAGTCGAGTTGCTTGGGCGGAAAGTAGCGGCTGATGGTGAGATACAGCTCGCTGTAGGTCATCTGCCCGCCGGGATCGATCAGCGCGCCATGCCCGTGGTCGACGACCAGGAACTGGTTGGTCTGCACCGCTTCGCCATGCGCTTCCTCGACCAGGTCGGTGAACATCAGGCAGGTGTGCCCGTCCCCGTCGTACAACGTGATTCCCATTGCCTCGCTCCGCTCGTCGCAAGCGGCGACGTTACTCAGCGAATCCCGTTGCAAACTTGATGCAAATCAATGGGGGAGGGAACACGCGCCCCCCAGCGGCCGGACTGTCGTCAGGGGTGTACACCCCGGCCGGGCGTCGCGCGCGTCAGCGCGGGCTGGCCAGCAGTTCTTCGATCATGGCGACGAACTGCTTGTCGTCAGGCGTGGTCTTGCTGTTGTAGCTGCCCACCACCTGGCCGTTGCGACCGATCAGGTATTTGTAGAAGTTCCACTTGGGCGCGGTGCCGGTTTCCTTCGCCAGCAGCGCGTACATCGGGTTGGCCTCGCTGCCGCGCACGTGCGACTTGCCCAGCATCGGGAACTTGACGCCGTAGGTGTTGTAGCAGAAGTCCGCGATCTGCTTCTCCGAGCCGGGCTCCTGCGAGAAATCGTTCGACGGGAAGCCCAGCACGACCAGGCCGCGGTCACGGTACTTGCTGTAGAGCGCCTCCAGCCCTTCGTACTGGGGCGTGAAGCCGCAGTAGCTGGCGGTGTTGACCACCAGCACGACCTTGCCCGCGTACTGGCAGAGGTTTTGCGGGGCTTCATCCTGCAGGCGCGGGAACTTGAAGTTGAGCGACGCCGGGCAGGCGCCTGTTGCCTGCGGTGCAGGCGCGGCGGCCGGCTTGTCGGCGGCGCGGGCAGGGTGCGGCAATAGCGCGGCGCCGGCTGCGGCCAGCACCAGCGCGCCGGCGAGGGCGGCCGGGCGCAGTTGTCGGAGTGTGGCGGACGAGGGGAAACGACGAGTCATGGCGATGAGGCTCCGGAAGGCGGCTCGCTGTATCGGGTACGCCATAGTCTACGCCGGTAGCGGCTTTCCGGCAGGCCGGCTCAATCCATCGCCAGCGTGGCGGCGTGTTCGGTGACGCTGCCGCGCAGCTCCAGGTCCGGCATGCGGCGCACGATCAGCAGTGCCAGCACCGCCGCCGCCGCGCCCGCGGCAAAGATCAGGTGGAAGCCCGACTCTACGCCGCCCGCCAGCACCGCGCGCACGGACGGCGACAGTTGCGCAAAGGCCTCGCTGCCGTGGCGCAGCGCGCCCAGGTCCAGCGCCTGCGTGACCCCCGATGCCGCCAGCGCATGGCGGAATTCCAGCGTCAGCAGCGTACCAGCCAGCGCCCCACCGATCGCACTGCCTAGGGAGCGCAGCACCAGCAGCGCGCCGGTGCCGGCGCCGGTATCGCGGCGCTCGAGCACGTTCTGCACACTGATCAGCGTCGACACCATGGTCATGCCCAGGCCCACGCCGGCCAGCGTCATCGCCGCCAGCACCACGGCCAACGGCATCGCGGGGGTCACCAGCGCCAGCACGATCAGCCCCAGCGCGGCAGCGATATAGCCGCCCGTCAGGATGCCGCGCATGCGGCCCACGCGGGGCGCCAACCACGCGACGATAAAGTTGCCCGCCACGGTGGCCAGCAGGAACGGCATCACCAGCAGGCCGGAGGTCGATGCATCGGCGCCACGCACCAGCTGGAAGTGCAGGGGCAGGGCAAAGATGCACAGGAAGATATCGAGCGCGGCCAGCGCCGAGGCGGCCACGCCCATCACATAGGCACGGTTGGCAAACAGGCGCGGCGGCAGCATCGGGTCCGCGGCGCGGCGCTCCTGCCAGGTCAGCAGGACCACGGCGGCCACGGCGGCCAGGAGCAGGGCGCCCAGCTCTGGCGAGAGCCAGTCGTAGACGTCGCCGCCCCAGCTCATCGCCAGCAGGAAGGCGACGATGGCCACCGCCAGCAGCAGCGCCCCCGGCCAGTCCACGCGCGCACGCCCGCCACGCGGCGGCAGCATGGCCAGCCCGCGGTAGCACATCAACATCGCCAGCAGGCCCAGCGGCACGTTGACCCAGAACAGCCAGCGCCACGACATATGGTCAGAGACCCAGCCGCCCACCAGCGGCCCGGCGATCGACGCCACCGCCCACACCGTGGCCAGGTAGCCCTGGTAACGCCCGCGCTGGCGCGGCGCCACCACATCGGCAATGGCCGCCTGCGCCAGCGACATCAGGCCGCCGCCGCCCACGCCCTGCAGCGCGCGGAACAGGATCAGCTGGCCCAGCGTCTGCGCCAGCGCGCATGCCACCGAGGCGCCGATAAACAGCGTGATCGCCACCATCAGCAGGCGCCGCCGGCCAAAACTGTCCGACAGCTTGCCGTACAGCGGCGTGGTCACCGTCGACACGATCAGGTACGCCGTCACGATCCACGACAGGTGGCTGAAGCCGTTCAGGTCATTGGCGATCGCCGGCACCGCCGGGATCACCACGGTCTGGTCGAGCGCGGCCAGCAGGATGCACAGCACGATGCCGCCGATCACCCGCATCACGGCGCGATGGTCGTGGGCGGGCAGGGCCGGCGTGGTGTCCCGGGCGGATGCGGCAGAAGAGGGGGAAGACATGGGCAGGCACGAGACCGCAGCGGTGTGCGGTGAAAGCAACGTCAAATGCAGGGAATATCGGCCAGGAACCGCGTGAGAGGGGCGTGGCGCCATCGCGGGAGGCCTAATTCAGCGAACGCATAATTATATGCGGCCAGCAAATATCGTGCTTGCGACGCAGGGCGATTGAAACGTCACTTGCGCGACACGATCAGGGCACCACAGTCGATGCAAGATCACATCACCGCTATCGAAGGTAAGATTTCGTCATGACCGAGACCCCACGACAAGCAACAGGTCAGGCCCCCGATGCGGCCGGGCCCGAACTGGGCCAGTGGCACCCCGTGCTGGCGATCGAACAGGCCCGCGGTGACGGCCCCTTCCCAGCCCGGCTCTTTGGCCGCGCGCTGGTGCTGTGGCGCAACGCCGACGGCTGGCACGCCTGGGATGACCGCTGCCCGCACCGCGGCGCGGCTTTCACGCTGGGCGCCGTGCGCGACGGCCTGCTGCATTGCGGCTATCACGGCTGGCGCTTTGCATCCGGCGGGCGCTGCACGCGCTATCCCGCCCACCCGGAACTGGTGCCCGCCCCGCGCGCCTGCGCCACCACGCACGCGGTGCGCGAGGGCTACGGGGTGTTATGGGTGCGTCTTGGCGGCGACGGCACCGAGGCCGTGCCCGAACTGCCGCCCTTCCCCGAGTACGACGACGCCGAATGCCGCCACGTGGTCTGCGGCCCCTACGACGTTGCCACCTCGGCACCACGGCTGGTGGAGAACTTCCTCGACATGGCGCACTTCGGCTATGTCCACGACGGCTACCTGGGCGACCCGGCGCACACCGAAGTGCCGCCCTATGAAGTGGAAGCCATCGACGATGCGCGCAAGCCCGACGCGCTGCGCGCAATCGGCTGCCGCGCCTGGCAGCCGCGCGCGCACGCCAGCGCCGCCGGCGGAGCCATGGTCGAGTATGAATACCGCGTGGTCGCGCCCTATGCCGCGATCCTGACCAAGATGCCCGACCTTGGCGACAACCATCGCGGCGCCATCGCGCTGTTTATCGGCCCGCGGGACGAGGAATCGAGCCGCGTGTGGTTCGTGATGTCACTGGTGACGGAGGATGACGACGCCAGCCTGCGCGAATTCCAGGACACCATCTTCCTGCAGGACAAGCCGATCGTGGAATCGCAGCAGCCGCGCCGCCTGCCGTTGCGCACCGGCGTGGAGGTGCCGCAGCCGGCGGACAAGCTGGCAGGTGCGTACCGGCGCTACCTGGCGGCGCACGGGGTGAAGTTCGGCACGCTGGGCTAGTGGACGGGGCGGGCGCATCCCGTGCGACCTGGCCCCCGAACACGACAGGCCTAACGCCCGCCGCCAGTGATGTAATGCTCCAGCTGCTCGATGATGAACTGCTGCTCGGAGATGATGTCCTTCACCAGGTCGCCGATCGACAGCATGCCGATCAGCTCCTCGCCCTCCATCACCGGCAGGTGGCGCAGCCGGTGCCGGGTCATCAATGCCATGCATTCGTCGGTGGTCTGGCTGGCGCCGACGTAGATCACCGCGTTGGTCATGATGTCGCGCACCAGCGTCTCGCGCGAGGTGCGCTGCATCAGGATCACCTTGCGCGCGTAGTCGCGCTCGCTCACGATCCCCTGGATCGCGCCATGCTCGATCACCAGCAGCGCGCCGATGCCTTTCTCCGCCATCAGCTGCAGCGCGGCATAGACGGTCGCCGTGGGCGGGACGCTGTAAATGGCCTGACTCGGCTTGGACTCCAGAACCTGGCGTGCGGTTTTCATCACCAACTCCTTTTCGGTCGACAATGCAATGCGGCTGGCGGTGCCTGCTTGGGCGCCAATGCAATCAGAGTAGCAAAGTAACGCCCGCCGTTACAGGGTGACTTACGCGAATCTTTGTAAGCAAGGTTGTGACGCCCGCATGGCAGGCGTCTGGTCAAAGTTGTGCATCGGTCTCTTTTCCGTCCAGTGCCGCCAGGCACAGCGCCTGCATCTCGGCCACCCATTGCGCCGGCTGCAGCGCCGCGCCCTGAAGCAGCAGCCGATAGCGGCGCGCCCCCCAGACCGCCAGCACCAGTGCCTGCACCTTCGCGGCATCCGGGGCCGTAGGCAAGTCGGGACAAGCGCACAGCGCCCGGCGCCAGGCCTCGCAGAACTCTTCGAACACGCGCCGGTGGTGCTTGGGCTCGGCGATGCGCGGCTCCAGCCCGATGATGTCGGCATCGAAGACGATGCCCGTGGCCTCGTCGTCCGCACCGCAGGCGATGGCGACCAGCCGCCGCACGCGGGTGCGCCAGTCGGCATCGGTTCGCTGCGTAACCTCGGTGTCGATGCGCGTCAGCATGCTCTCGACCGTGTGGCGCACATAGCCCGACGCCAGCGCTTCCTTGCTGGGAAAGTACTCGTACAGCGTGCCCACCGAGAACCCCGCCTCCAGCGCCACCGCGCGCGTGGTCACGCCGTCCCAGCCATCGCGGCGCCAGATCCGAACAAAGGCGTCGTAGATGGCGTTGACGGTGAAGTGCGCGCGCTGCTGCGAAGGGCGCTTGAGCGGCTTGCTGCGCGGCGTGGCGGGCCGTTTCAGGTCGCCGGCGGCGGGCGCTTCATTTCCGAACCCAGCGGCGTTGGCGCGGCGATAGATTCTTGGCATCGGCCTCACGGAAGTCATGGCGAACATTGCACGCCGGACGGACGGGCCGCGAACCAGGAGAAGACATGGCAGCAACTGAACCGACCCTTGCCATCACGCGGCTGTTCAGCCGCAAGGATGCCCTAAACGAAAGCCGGCTGGAAGCCGCCCACGAACCCGCCAGCGCCGCGCCCGGCGAAGTGCTGCTGCGCCTGGACCGCTTTGCCCTGACCACCAACAACATCACCTACGCCGCCTTCGGCGAAGCCATGCAGTACTGGGAGTTCTTCCCCACCGGCCAGCCACAGTGGGGGCATATGCCGGTGTGGGGTTTTGCCGATGTGGTGGCGTCCGGCGTTGACGGCATCGCGGCCGGCGAGCGCTTCTACGGTTATTTCCCCATCGCCAGCCATCTCCGCATGCAACCCGAGCGCGTGACCGCACGCGGCTTCTACGATGCCGCCGAGCACCGCGCAAAGCTGACCTCGGCCTACAATCAGTACACCCGCGTGCAGAACGACGCCGCTTATGCGCCGGAACTGGAGCACTACCAGATGCTGTACCGGCCGCTGTTCATCACTTCGTTCATGCTGGCCGACTTCCTGCAGGACAATCATTTCTTCGGTGCGCAACGGCTGGTGGTGTCGAGCGCGTCGAGCAAGACGGCGTACGGCACCGCCTTCTGCCTGCGCGACTTCGACGGCATCACGCTGGCGGGCCTGACCTCGGCGCGCAACCGCGGCTTTGTCGAAGGCCTGGGGTGCTACGACAGCACCGTCACCTATGACGAGCTGTCGTCCATGCCGGCCGACGTGCCAACGCTCTACATCGATTTCTCCGGCGATGAATCGCTGCGCGCGCGCGTGCATGCGCATTTCGGTGACAGCCTGGTGTACGACTGCTTTGCGGGCTCGGCGCAGAACACCGGCTTCCTGCGCGACCTGCACCTGCCCGGGCCCAGGCCCGAGTTCTATTTCGCGCCGGTGCAGATCCGCAAGCGCAATGCCGACTGGGGACCGCAGGAAGTGAACCGGCGCTTCAACGCGGCGCAGCGCCGCTTTATCGACCATGCGCGCGATCCGGCCAATCGCTGGCTGGCGCTGGTGGAGGAACGGGGGTTCGAAGCCGCGCAGGCACGGATCGCGCGTCTGGCGGCGGGTAGCGGCGCGCCGCAGGAGGGGTATGTGGTGGTCGTGGGGTAAAAGCAGAACGGGCCCCGCATGGGGCCCGTCTTTCACTCCGTCAGCATCCGCACCTTCACCTTCTTGCCCTTGACCTTGCCGGCATTGAGCCGCTTCACCGCCTCGCGCCCGATGCTGCGCTCCACCGCGATATAGGTCGACATCTCCAGCACATTGATCTTGCCGATCTGCTCCTTGGTGAAGCCGGCATCACCGGTCAGCGCGCCCAGGATATCGCCGGGGCGGATCTTCTCCTTGCGGCCGCCCAGCATCTGCAAGGTCACCATCGGCGGCAGCAGGCGTTCGTTGCTGGCGGGCCTCAGGTCGGCCAGCGGGTGCCATTCGAATTCGCCGCCGTGGTGCTGCTCCAGATTGCCCACGCGGCCCATCTCGTCCATGCTGACCAGGCTGAAGGCCCAGCCTTCCTGGTCGGCGCGGCCAGTGCGGCCGATGCGGTGCACGTGGACTTCAGGATCGGGCGTGATCTCGACATTGATCACCGCCTCGAGCTGCGCGATATCCAGCCCGCGCGCGGCCACGTCGGTGGCCACCAGCACCGAGCAGCTGCGGTTGGCAAACTGCACCAGCACCTGGTCGCGCTCGCGCTGCTCCAGCTCGCCGTGCAGCGCCAGCGCCTGGTAGCCCTGCGCGCGCAGCAGTTCCACCAGCTCCCGGCAGCGCGCCTTGGTATTGCAGAACGCCAGCGTGCTGACCGGCCGGAAGTGGTCCAGCAGGCGCCCCACTGCGTTCAGGCGCTCGCCTTCCTCGACTTCATAGAAGCGCTGGCGGATGGTGCTGTTGTCATGCGTAGCCTCCAGCTTGACCGACTGCGGGTTGCGCAGGAAGCGGTGGCTGAGCTTGTCGATGCCGGGCGGATACGTGGCAGAGAACAGCAGCGTCTGCCGGTCCTTCGGGCAACGGCTGGCCACATAGGCGATGTCGTCGAAGAAGCCCATGTCGAGCATGCGGTCGGCCTCGTCCAGCACCAGCGTGTTGATGCCGGACAGGTCCAGGCTGCCGCGGTCGATGTGATCCAGGATGCGTCCGGGCGTGCCCACCACGATATGTGCCCCATGAATCAGGCTGTCGACCTGCGGGCGCATCGGCGAGCCGCCGCACAGCGTCAGCACCTTGATGTTCTCTTCGGCGCGCGCCAGGCGGCGGATTTCCTGCGTGACCTGGTCGGCCAGTTCGCGCGTGGGGCAAAGCACCATCGCCTGTACGTCGAAGCGGCGCGGATCGAGCCGGTGCAGCAGCGCCAGCCCGAAGGCGGCGGTCTTGCCGCTGCCGGTCTTCGCCTGCGCCACCAGGTCCTGGCCCGCCAATGTGATCGGCAGGCTGGCCGCCTGAATCGGCGTCATTTCGTCATAGCCAAGCTGCGCCAGCGTGGCGAGCATGGTGGGCGACAGCGGCAGGGTGGAAAAAGCGGTGCCGGCTTGCGGCTGGGCGGGGGTCGAGTTCATGCGCGATTATAGCGATCCAGGGATGTCGATCCGTCAGTCATCGGCCGGCGGCGTCCAGTCCAGCCGCTCCAGCAGCGCCTGCGCCGCGGCCGGCGCGCGTTCCTTGGCGCCGTTGATAAAGAAGACAAAGACTTCGCGCTTGCGCGCGGCGGGCTTGCGGTCTTCCACCGTCGGCAGGTCGGCTGGCTGGTGGCCCTGCGCCCACGTGCGCACCCGTTCAGCCCACGCATCCAGGTCCTTGGGCGCGTAGCCGGCCTTCAGCTTCTCGCTGCTGGCCATCAGCCGAGCATAGACAAAGTCTGCCGTGAGATCCGCCATCGACGGAAACTTGGGCGAATCGGTAAAGACCGTGGCGGCCTTGTATTTGCGCGCGAGCTTGAGGTAGTCCGGCGCCTGGAAGCTGTCGTGCCGCACCTCCAGCACGTGGCGCAGCTTCACCCCTTCCACCGAGTCCGGCAGCAGTTGCAGGAAGGCCTCGAAGTCTTCCGCATCGAACTGCTTGGTCGGCGCGAACTGCCACACCACCGGACCCAGCTTGCGGCCAAGCTCGGCAATGCCGCTGTCGATAAAGCGTTCGATCGATTCACCGGACTCGGCCAGCACGCGCCGGTTGGTGGCAAAGCGCGAGGCCTTCACCGCGAACACGAAATCATCCGGCGTCTCGTCGCGCCATTTGGCGAACGAGGTGCGCTTCTGCGTGCCGTGGTAGGTGCTGTTGATTTCAATCGCGCTGAGGTGGCGGCTGGCATAGGCCAGCTCACGTGCCTGTGCCAAGCCGGCGGGATAGAAGTTGTCGCGCCACGGGGCGAAATTCCAGCCACCGATGCCAACCCGCACCGGCTCGGCGGACGTGGAGGCCTTGCGTGACCTGGCCCTGGATGTGGCCTCAGACGTTGCTGCAGGCTTGGATGCGGCCTTCGCCGCGGTGCGTGCTGCCATGGCGCGATCTCCCGAAACGCGAGACTGGCAGTCTAGCGGGAAACTGCGCCAGACGGTGGCGGCGCAACCGGGCCCCTGGCCAACAAAAAAAGCCGGAAGAGGGCCAGGCCCTCTTCCGGCTTCGTTCCCGGTCCCCCGGAATCAGAACGAGAAATTCACCACGGCGTCGGCGACGTTCACGTCCGCCGGCTTGGTCTGCACCGTACCCGTGGCGCTGGTGGCCTGCACGCTGTACTTGCCCGCGGCGGCGCCGTCCGCTTGCAGCGGAATCGGCAGCGCGGCCTGGTAGGTGCCGATCAGCGGCGCGGCCACCGGCAGTGCCGGTTCGGTTGCAAACATGCTGTAGGCGCCGGTATCGCTGGCGGCAGCCGTCGCCGCAATCTCGAAATTGCCGCCACTGACCAGTTGCAGCGCGCGCAGGGTCGCTTCGGCCGAAGCCGGCGTGACCGTACCCGAAACCCGGCGATAGGTCGACGCCGGCAGCGACATCGGCGCCGCCGCGGTCGAGATCGCCGTGGGCGTGCCCACCACCACTGGCACGCCGCGCACAATGCCCGCCGCCTTGCCATTGGCAGAGCCCGGCACCACCACCACGTCAACCGGGCCGGCCGTGCTGCTCTGCTCGATCGGCGACAGCTTGAAGTTGCCGTTGGCGTCCGCCACCGTCGCCTTCACCACCACGCCGTTGCGCTCGGCATACACGCGCGCACCCGGTGCCCCGCTGACCACGCCGTTCACTTCACCGCTGACGATCGTCGGGATCGCCGTCACCACCGGCTTCAGGCCAAAGGTGCCATTGCCGCGCGTGACCACCGACTTGCACGCGTCAAAGTCCAGCACCAGGTCGGTCAACGTATCCTTTGCCACGGTGAACGGCCGGTTGATCTTGATGCCCGACTGGACCGCGCTGGGCGTGTCCAGCGCCTGCTCAGTGCCGCCGACGGGCACCACCGAGTTGGCCAGCGCACCGGCGCCGCCACCACGGTTGGCATCGAGCACCAGGCGCACCTGCTGGTAATTGCCGGCAGGCAGTGCGGTCTGGCCCAGCACCGTCAGCACGCCGTTGGTCAGCGACAACAAGTCGATCTTGCGCGCGGGCACGACGTCGATATCGACCCAGCCCCCGGCGCTCGCCTCGGCGCTGGCGCTGCTGTGCACGCGCACCTTGTTGACGGTCACGAAGACATTGTTGAAGCCACAGGCCGGCGCATCGGTCATCGAGACCTTGAGCGTCCCCTGCCCGCCGCCATCATCGCCGCCACCACCACCGCAGGCGGCCAGCGCCAGGGCACCGCTCAGAGCGAGCACGCGCATCGGCGCGGAAGTCAAAGAAAGGACTGACACGATAGGCTCTCCGTTTGGTTTATTTGTGAGTTGATCGGAGGATATGTTGCTAATCGCATAACGGCTGTAAATCTTTGTAATACGTTGTGAAAAAGTCGTTAGCTTGTCTGCATGACTGATCAGCAAGGCTTGACGACAGATGTACTCTCGCCCAAGCCGCCGTCGGATGCGACGCGGCAAGCGTTCTGCTGCGACTGCCATCACACTCATGAACGCCCGCATCGGCAATCACCGCTGCATTGCAACGCCGCTTGTATTGCAACGCATCGGATGAGGCGTCTGATCACGCCGAACCCCCTCCTGCGTGCATTCACGTTACGAATTTCAGATCCACCAGTGCATTCCCGAGCCGCGCAAGCGCACTATCGCGCACCAAATTGGCGCGTTGTGTCGTCAACCTGATCGCATTCGACGGGATTTCGCCTGCCTGCCTCAAAGTCGGGCGCACCCGCTCCGTATACAGCGGGATGGAAATCCCACACATAAAACGCCCCCCAACGATTCCCTACGAAGGATCTCCCCTGACGTTCATTACCATCCGTGCGCGGATCGTGGCCCTGTGCGTGGCCATCGTCATCGCCGCGCTCGCCATCAATACGGCGCTGAACCAGTTCGTCGCCAACCGCCATAACGAAGACGCCATCGACAGCAGCCTGGCGGCCGTGCAGAGCGGCCACACCAGCGCCATTGTCGACTGGGTGGCCTCGCACAGCCAGATGATCCACTCGCTGCAGGATACCGTGCTGCAGCCCGAACCCGATGCTGCGCTCAAGCAGGTGGCCGCCGCCGGCGGCTTCACCAAGGTCTACGTCGGTTATGCCGACAAGACCTCCAGATTCTCCGACCCGAAGGGCGTCCCGCCCGGCTACGACCCGACCGCCCGGCCCTGGTACCAAGCAGGCCGCAGCAGCCGGCAAGCCGGTGGTTACGCCGCCCTATGTCGCTGCCAGCACCGGCAAGCTGGTGGTGACATTTGCCACGCCCGTGATCCGCGATGGCGAGGTCAAGGCCGTGGTGTCCGGCGATGTGGCAATGGACACCGTGATCGCCAACGTCAAGGCGATCCGCCCCACGCCGGCAAGCTTCGGCATGCTGGTGGCCAGGAACGGCGACATCGTCGCCCACACCGAAGACAAGCTCACCCTCAAGCCGGTGACCGAACTCGTGCCCGTGCTAAACGCCGACAAGCTCGCCGCACTGGCCGGCGCAAGGACGCCGCTGGAAGTCGAAGTCGGCGGCAGCGCCAAGCTGCTCGGCGCGCGCGCCATCCCCGGCACCGACTGGATGGTCATCGTCGCCCTGGACAAGGCCGAGGCCACCGCCGGCATGCGCTCAGTGCTGATCGCATCGGTGATCGCACTGGTACTGATCGCAGGCGTGGCCGCCGCCGTAGTCTGGGGCGTGGCAACGATGTCGCTGCGCGGCCTGTCAACCGTGCGCGATGCCATGGACGCCATCGGCTCCGGCGACGGCGACCTGACCCAGCGCCTGCCCGCCGACGGCAACGACGAAGTCGCGCAGATCGCGCGCGCCTTTAACACCTTTGCCGACAAGCTCTGCACCATCATGCGCCAGATCCGCGACGCCAGCGAATCCGTGCGCGCCGCCTCCGACGAGATCGCCGCCGGCAACGCGGACCTGTCGCGCCGCACCGAATCCGCCGCCGCCAGCCTGCAGCAGACCGCGGCCTCGATGGAAGAAATCACCGCCACCGTCAGCCAGTCTGCCAGCTCTGCCCAGCACGCCAACGAATCCGTCACCGCTGCCTCGCGCGTGGCCGCCGACGGCGGCGTCGTGATCGGCGAGGTGATCACCACCATGGGCCAGATCGAAAACGCCTCGGTCAGGGTCTCCGACATCATCGGCGTGATCGAAGGCATCGCCTTCCAGACCAATATGCTGGCGCTCAATGCCGCGGTGGAAGCCGCCCGCGCCGGCGACCAGGGCCGCGGCTTCGCCGTCGTGGCGGGCGAAGTGCGCGCCCTGGCCCAGCGCAGCGCCCAGGCCGCCAAGGAAATCAAGACCCTGATCGAATCCACCGTGGACAGCGTCAGCTCCGGCTCCGGCCAGGTCCGCCGCGCCGGCGACACCATGAGCGAGATCGTCAGCAACGTCTCCAAGGTGACCGGCATTATTTCCGAGATCACTCACGCAGCCATGGAACAGACCCGCGGTATTCAAGAGGTGAATATGGCAGTGAGCCAGCTGGATCAGATGGTGCAGCAGAATGCGGCGCTGGTTGAGCAATCCACGGCTGCTGCGGCGGCGCTGCAGACGCAGGCCGGGAGCCTGGCGGGGGCGGTGGGGCAGTTCAGGTTGGGGTGAGATTGGTCTTCCGGGGAACAGCTTCGGGAGCGAGAGCGGCTGGCTGCCGAGCAATAGCCGAATAAGGTGGCATACAACTTTTCTGGCAAAGGGCGCTTCGAGCAGGTCAGGCTTTGATAATCGATATCAATCAGTGGAGGTGTCAGGAATTCTGTGTGCTGAGGTCGGTTAATTAAATCTCAGCGTAGGGCGTTGGTGAAGCGGTCACCGAAGAGAATGGCGAACTGGTTGGCCGCTTGTTTCCAGGTGATGGGCGGCATCTTCCAATCTTTCTCGATGTTGCGCAAGGCCAGGTACAGCAGCTTGCTGGCGGCTTCGTCGCTGGGGAAGTGGCCCCGGTTCTTGACGATCTTGCGCAACTGCATGTGCATGCTCTCGATGGCATTAGTGGTGTAGATGATTCTGCGCACTTCCGGCGGATAGGCGAAGAACGGGATGACCTGCTCCCATTGCCGCCGCCACATGTCGGCCACCGTCGGGAATTTGCGGCCCCAGTCGCTGCCGGCAAAGGCATCCAGCGCAGTGGCAGCGGCATCGGCCGTGGCAGCCTGGTAAATCGGCTTGAGTGCGGCCGCCAGGCCCTTGCGATCCTTCCAGCTCGCCAGGTTGAGCGAGTTGCGGATCAGGTGGACGATGCAGGTCTGGATTTGCGCGGCCGGGTAGACGGCCTCGATGGCCTGGGGGAAGCCGCGCAGGCCATCGACCACGGCGATCAGGATGTCCTCCAGGCCGCGGTTCTTCAGTTCGTTGAAGACCTTGAGCCAGAACTTGGCGCCTTCGGTCTGCTCGATCCACAGGCCGAGGACTTCCTTGCGCCCATCGGCGCGGATGCCCAGCGCGAGGTACACCGCCTTGTTCCTGACGGTGCCTTCGTCGCGGATCTTCAGGCGCAGCGCGTCGAAGTAGACAATGGGGTACATCGCCTCCAGCGGGCGCTGCTGCCATTGTTCGACCTCGGCCAGCACTTCGTCGGTGATGGTGGAAATCAGGTCGGGCGAGACCTGCAGCCCATACAGTTCCTGCAAATGGCCCTGAATCTCACGCACGCTCATCCCGCGTGCATACATGCTGATTACGTGGTCGTCGAAGCCGGACAGCCGGCGTTGGTACTTGGCGACCAGTTGCGGCTCGAAGGTGGCTTGCCGGTCGCGCGGAATGTCCAGTTCCAGCTCGCCGTTGGGCGTGATGACGGTCTTTGCACTGCTGCCGTTGCGGTGATTGCCGCTCTTGCCTTGCTTGGCCTCGCTGGCCAGATGGTGCGTCAGTTCGGCGGCAAGCATACGCTCGGCCAACTGCTTCTTGAGCAGGCCGGCCAAGCCTGATTCACCGAGAATCGACTCGGCGTCCTTGTTCTGTACCTGAGCCAGTAGTTGATCGATCAACTCATCCGGAAACAGCTTCGGCGCGCTCGATTTCTTGCTCTTCTTGGTCATGCTTTTTGTTTCGGTCATAAGGGCGTTTCTTTCGATATCGTCTCATGACCTCAACACACAAGAAATCTGACAGGCTCCAATCAGTCAGTTCGTATGACGTGCTACGCCCGCCAGCGCCAGACTTTCGCAGCGCCCCCAGCGCCACCAACTCATTTATATCCCGCAGCGCTGTGTCCGGCGAGCACTTGGCAATCGCAGCCCACTTGCTGGACGTGAGCTTGCCATCGAAGCCATCGAGCAGCCGGTTCAGCAGTTTCGTCTGTCGCTCGTTCAGTGGCGTCGCGCCCCAGCGCTGCCAGAAGCGCGCTTTGGCCAGGACCGCGTCCAGCGTGTGCTGTGCATTCTGTACGGCCCGCAACAGCTCATCAAGGAACCAGGCGAGCCATTCGGTGACGTCCAGCGAGCCCTGCTGCGTACGCTCCAGGATGTCGTAGTAGTCCTTGCGTTCGCGTTGGATCTGCGCGGACAGGCTATAGAACCGCTGAGGGCTACCGTCTGCCCGGGACAACAGCAAGTCACCGATTGCCCGTGCGATACGGCCATTGCCGTCGTCGAACGGATGCAGCGTAACGAACCACAGATGCGCCAGGCCGGCCTTCAGTACTGGCGCATCTGCCTGGTCGGTGTTGGCCCAATCGAGAAATCGCGCGACCTCTGGCTCAAGCCTGTCTGCCGGCGGCGCTTCAAAATGGACGCGCTGGCGCCCGTAGGGGCCGGACACGACCTGCATCGCCCCCTTGGCATCGTCGCGCCATGCCGCGACACGTAGCTGCGACATGCCGCTATACCCCGTAGGAAATAGCGCCCCGTGCCAACCGAACAACCTTTCCTTGCTGAGTGGCTCGTTGCAGCGGCCGGTTGCATCCAGCACCATCTCCACGACGCCTTCCACATGCCGGTCCACCGCTGCCAGCGCGCCGATGTCCACGCCCAGCCGGCGCGCAAGCGAAGACCGAACTGAATCGGCATTGAGCCGTTCGCCCTCGATCTCGCTGGTCTTGACGACGTCCTCGGTCAGCGCGGTCAGGCTGGCCTCGCCCCGCAAGGCCATTCCTACATCGGCAAGGCGGCCCAGGAGCATGCCCTGGGCGCGTGTCACATCAGCCAGCGGCCGAGCCAGCGCTGCCAGGTCGTAGTGGAATTGTGGCCAGTCAGGCGATTGCCAGATATAGAGCCATTCTCCGCGTTTCATGCGGAGATTATGGCAGCTATCTCCGTATGCGCCAATTATTCACCGCAAATTCCGCGGGGAATATCAATGCAATCTCCGCATACGCCCAGCACGAGGATCTTTCGACACCTAATGGGGGCCACCGGGAGGCCCCGAGGCGTGATCCCGCCGCCCACCAATCGCCCCCGACGCCGCCGCGCGCAGAATCCGCTGGAACGTCGGGCACTCCATATGGCTTGGCGCCGGGCAAACCGCCGCATGCCGCAGCCCGTCGCGCATCGCCGTCAGCTTGCGGATGGTCCGGTCCAGCTCATCCGCCTTGGCCGCCAGCACCTGCCGGTCGATGTTCGGCTGGCCCTGTGGCGAGAACATCTGCGCGATGTCATCCAGCGAGAAACCGGCGGCACGCCCCAGTGCAATCAGCGCCAGCCGCTCCAGCACGCCGGCATCGAACACGCGCCGCATCCCGCGCCGGCCGATGGAAGCGATCAGCCCCTTTTCCTCGTAGTACCGCAGCGTCGAGGCCGGCACGCCTGCGTGCCGGGCCACTTCCGCAATATCCAGGCTTGTCACCGCTTGACCTCAAGTCCACTTGAACTGGCACAGTGTAGCTTCCAAGCCAGTACGGCGTGCAAGGGGATATGACCATGGGTGAGCAACAACAGACCAGCATCAACGGCGGCGACCAGGCCGCACTGTGGAACGGCCCGTCTGGCCATGCCTGGGTCGCGGAGCAGGCGGTGCTCGACGACATGCTCCGGCCGCTGGAAAGCCTGCTTGTCGATGCGGTCGGCAAGACCTCGGCACAGCATGTGCTCGATGTCGGCTGCGGCACCGGCAGCACTACGATCGCGCTGGCGCGTAAGCTCGGCGCGCAGGGCAGATGCACCGGCATCGATATTTCCGAGCCGATGCTCGCCGCTGCACGAGCACGCGCGCAACAGGACGGCTCGACCGCCAGCTTTATTCGCGCCGACGCGCAGGATTACGCCTTCGCGCCAGCAAGCTTCGACAGCATCGTGTCGCGCCTGGGCGTGATGTTCTTCAGCGATCCGGTCCGGGCCTTTGCCAACCTGCACCAGGCCGCAACACCGGATGCCACGCTCCAATGCATCGCCTGGCGCAGCGCCGCAGAGAATCCGTTCATGACCACCGCCGAGCGCGCGGCAGCGCCGCTGCTGTCCAACCTGCCGCCGCGGCAGCCGGGTGCGCCGGGGCAGTTCGCCTTCGGCGACCGCCAGCGCGTGCAGGCCATCCTGGAAGAGGGCGGCTGGACCGGGATCAATATCCAGCCGATCGACCTCGTCTGCACGCTGCCGGAGCCTGCGCTGGTGGACTACCTGTCCCGCCTGGGTCCCGTCGGCCTGGCCCTGCGCGAGGCTGATGCAAGCGCACGCGCCAGCGTCATCGAAACCGTCCGCGCAGCATTCGAGCCTTACGTTCATGGCGCAACCGTGCGCTACACCGCTGCCTGCTGGATGATCACCGCCCGGGCTTCGGCTTCATCACTGACGGCCGGGAAGACTGCCCATGCCTGATACAGCGATGGCGCTCCTGCTCAATGCGGTCGTGATCGGCACTGGCGCAACGCTGGTGATGGACGCCTGGGCCATCCTGCGCAAGCGGCTGCTGGGCGTTCCTGCGCTGGACTATGGACTGGTAGGCCGCTGGCTCGCGTGGCTGCCGCGAGGACGCCTTTGCCACCATCCCATCGCGGCATCGCCACCGGTGCGCGGCGAGCGCGGGATCGGCTGGATCGCGCATTACCTGACCGGCATCGTGTTCGCGGCCATCCTGCTGGGGCTATGGGGACTCGACTGGGCGCGTCATCCGACGCTGGCACCCGCGTTGAACGTCGGCATCGGCAGTGTGGCGGCACCGTTCCTGCTGATGCAGCCGGCGATGGGTGCCGGCATCGCCGCGAGCCGCACGCCACGGCCAAATGTGGCACGGGCGCATAGCCTGGTGACGCATGCGGTGTTCGGGCTGGGGCTCTATGTGGCAGGTTGGGTTGTGAGCCTGGTCGCGATCTGACAAACGGGTACAACAGCAGACTGCCGTTGTCCGAACCAGGGAGAGTCAGAGGCCACGCACGCCGCGGCATTTGGGGAACGTGGCGCAGCCCCAAAACGGATTGCCAGCGTTCGCGCCCTGTTTGGCGATGCGTTGGATCATGGCGCTGCCGCAGCGCGGGTAGCCTGGCACCGCGGCAGGCGGCATCTCAGTTGGCTTCGGCGGCTCCGCGGCGCGTGTCGGCGCGTTCGCGGCGGCAGGCGGCTGTGCGGTCGATCCCGTCGGCGCTGCAGCGCCGACGCGCTTGACCAGCACGGTGAGTGCCTGGCCATCGATCTGGCATGTCGCCCCTGCGCACGCGGGGGACGATGGGGAAGGCAAGAAGGTATAGCCGCGGTCTTCCGGATCTGTGGCCTCGGCCACGCATCCGAGGCCGCGCCCAAAGTTTGCTGCACGGTTCTGTGGGATAGCGAACCGTAGATGGATGGCGCCGTACCAGAATAGAAGTCCATCGGCGCCCGCTTCAGCGCCGGACGATCCCCACTATCACGGGGCGACAGGATGACAAGGCTTTCGGGCCGTCTGGCCGCGTGCATTGCGTTCGGTCTTCTGCTGGCTGCCAGTGCGCAGGCGTCGGATATAGCCTGCAAGACCACGCTGCGTCCTTCCCGCTGCGACGATCCGCTCGCCGCCGGCACGTCCTGCCTGCAGTCAGTGCCGCACGCCGCCGACCTGATCTGCGATCACGCGATGCTCCAGCGCGAACACGAGCGCATCCATGCGGACCAGCAGCGCCGGCTGCGCGCCGGTGCGATCCATGGGAGGGACATCGCCGCCTGGCGGGAGCGCCGGGACGCGTGCACGTCGGTGAAATGCCTGGATAGGGTCTTTGCCAGCTGGCGCCGGCAGCCAGGCAAGAAACCGCCGCAGGCTGCCGCGCCGCAACCAACGCTGCCGGCGGCGCGGGCGCGGGAGGCGTCGAGGAACAAGCAATCTGCGGTCACGGTCGAGGCCTCGCGGCCAGCCGTCGCGCCACCTCCAGCAACTCAACCAGTAGCGGAGCAGCCTCCAGCCCTGCCATCGGCAGAGCCATTAGCCGAACCGGGGATGCAAGCGCCCCCTGTCGTGATCCAAAGAGCCTCCGGCCCGACGCCCCAGCAGGCGTCCATCCGTCCGACGCTGGCGCCGCAATCACGCGGTTGGACATCGCTGGGCACGCTGGCGTGGCTGGGCATGTGCAGCGCGGGCGTCGCCTGCTGGTCCCGGCGTACGCGCGGCGAGTGGCTGCCGGGGGTCACCCGCCTGCGCGAGCGGACACGGGATGCGCCGCCCATCGTGCTTGTGGTGAGCGGACTGCTCGCTTTGAACGGAGTGCTGCTGTTGTGCGTCCTGGCGGGAAGCCGGCCATTGTCGTGAGCTCACGCCGTCGCCGGGCGCCTCATTCCGGCAGCGGGTACTTCCTGGCGTTCATCTCCATCTTGGCGCGGATCGCCGCGTCCAGGTCCACGCCCAGCGCCGTCACCAGTTGCGCCAGGTAGATGGTGATATCGGCAAGCTCCTGCTCCACATGGTCGCGCTCGTCGGTAGACATGATGGCGCGCGATTCCGCATCGGTCTGCCACTGGAAGATCTCGACCAACTCCGACACCTCCACGCTCAGCGCCATCGCGAGGTTCTTGGGGCTGTGGTACTTGCCCCAGTTGCGGGCCTTGCCGAAGTCTTGGGCGGCTTGCTGGAGGTTCTTGATGTCGATCAGGGGCATGGTGGTGTGACGAAAGCGGTTCACTGCGCCCCGGCATACGCCGGCGCAAAACGCAGATTTAATCACGACCCGGCCGCCCTCGACACCCGGGCCGCCTGAGGCTTACCCTTCGCTTGTGCATCCACCGTCTCAACGGAGGTTCCCCATGCGCCCGACTCCCGGCATGGCGATTGCCACCCTGGCCGGCACGCTCGCCTACCTGGCCATCGCCATCGCAGGTTGGGGCGGCATCGCCCCCTTTTTCGCGCACCCGGCGCGCGTGGCCCTGACCCTGGTCCTGTTCGCCCTGTCCGTCGCTGCACTCTTCTCCGGCGGCAACATCAGCAGCGGCATGCGCGAGGACCGCGGCAACCGCTGGGTGTTGGCAGTCTTTGGCGTGCTCGGGCTGCTGGCGGCGTACCTGCCGCCCTTTACCGACCGCATCGGCTTCTGGACGCTCGATGGCGACACCATGCGCTGGATCGGCGTGGCGCTGTTTGCCGGCGGCGGCGTGCTGCGGCTGTGGCCGGTGTTTGTGCTGGGGCGGCGCTTCAGCGGGCTGGTGGCAATCCAGCCGGGTCATACGCTGGTGACCACCGGGATTTATAGCGTGATCCGGCATCCGAGCTACCTCGGCTTCCTGGTCAGTTCGCTGGGATGGGTACTGGCGTTCCGCTCCGGCGTGGGCGTGGTGCTCACGCTGCTGATGGTGCCAGTGCTGCTGGCGCGCATCCGGGCGGAAGAAGCGCTGCTGCGCGACCAGTTTGGCGACGAGTACGCGTCGTACTGCGACCGGACCTGGCGGATGCTGCCAGGCATCTACTGATCGCGGCGCAGCGGCGCCCCACGCACTTGGCCGATTAAATTGCCAGTCATCAAGGGTTATCCCTAGTCATTCATTCCCATTTTCCGGGACTCTCGGTTTTGATTTCTGGGAATCAGGTCCTATTCTTGGGCCCTATGTTGAATGCCGTCGACAACCCCACCGCCGTGAAGCCCGCGACACCCACGCCTGCCGAACCCGGCCAGCCCGCGGGCGGTGCCGATCGCGTGCTGTTCGTGCTGGCGGCGCTGGCGCAGCACGGCGCGCCAATCACGGTGCGCGAGCTGGTTGCCAAGACCGGCCTGCCCAAGAGCACGCTCTACCGGCAGCTGATGATGCTCAAGCGCTGGGGCTTTGTGCTGGAGTCCGACGGCGAATACGCGCCGGGCCCGATCAGCCTGCAACTGGCGCTTGGCTTTGACATGGCCTCGCACCTGGCGCGCGAAGCCTTGCCCGACATGCAGCTGCTGGCGCAGCAGTCCGATGAAAGCGTAGGCCTGGTCGTCGCCGTCAAGGATCACGCGGTGTGCCTGGAGATGGTGGAGAGCCGCCAGTCGCTGCGCTGCTCATTCGAGAAAGGCCGCGGCGTGCCGCTGCGCGCCGGTGCGTCGGCCAAGTCGCTGCTTGCATTCATGCGCGATGAAGCGCGCGAGCGCCTGGTCCGGGCCCAGTGCGAGCCAGGCGAAGCCGAACGGCTGCTGGCCGAGCTGACCGCCATTCGCGAGACCGGCTACGCCGTCAGTGAGGGCGAGGTGGATCCGGGCGTGTGGGGCGTGAGCGCGCCGCTCTTCTCGCGGCGCAGCAAGGCCTATGCGCTGGGCTCCATCACGCTGATGGTGCCGGCCACGCGGCGGCAAGGGCGCGAGACCGCGCTGATCGACATGACCGTGGCAGCGGCGATGCGGATTTCCGCCCGGCTGCAGTCTTACTGAATACCAAGCAAATCGTTACCGCCGCCGTCGGCACACCCATGCGACGGCAGATCCCTCGTTCCCGAGAATAGGAGACTTCCATGAACCTTCGTCGCAAATGCCTGATGGCCGGCCTGGCAACCCTGACCGCCCTGACCCTCGGCACCGCCGCGCACGCGCAGGACAATGCCGTGCTGCGCGTGGCCACCGACGCCACCTTCCCGCCGATGGAATTTATCGAGAACGGCAAGCGCACCGGCTTTGACGTGGAGCTGGTGGAGGCCATGGCCAAGACAATGGGCAAGCGGGTCGAATGGACCGACATCGACTTCAAGGGCCTGATCCCGGGGCTGGTCTCGCGCCGCTTCGACATGGCAGTGTCCGGCATCTACATCACCCCCGAGCGCAGCAAGGTGGTGGACTTCACCGAGCCGTACTACACCGGCGGCCTGGTGGCGCTGGTCAAGAGCGGCAACACCACCGTCCACGCCCCGGCCGACCTGAACGGCAAGAAGGTCAGCGTGCAGGTGGGCACCAAGTCGGTTAGCTTCCTGCGTGACACGTACCCGCAGGTGCAGCGTGTGGAAGTCGAGAAGAACCAGGAAATGTTCAACCTGGTCGAGATCGGCCGCGCCGATGCCGCCGTGACCGGCAAGCCGGCCGCGATGCAATACGTCAAGACGCGCGGCGGCCTGCGCATGGTGGAGCAGCCGCTGACCACCGAGGAATACGGCATGGCCGTGCGCAAGGACACGCCCGAGCTGACCCGTGCCCTCAATGCCGCACTCGCCAAGGTAAAGGCCGATGGCACCTATGCCAAGCTGACCCAGAAATGGTTCGGCACGGCCGCCAAGTAAGCCGCGCGGATCATCATCATGGAATTGGATTTTTCTCCTGTCTTTGCCGGCTGGCATGACATCCTCCACGGCGCCGTCATCACCGTGGAGGTGACGGCCTGCGCGCTGGTGCTGGGCTGCGTCATGGGCCTCTTGGTCGGCATCGGCCGGCTGGACCCGAATCGCCGCGTCATCTACAGCATCTGCACGGCCTACGTGACCTTCATCCGCGGCACGCCGCTGCTCGTGCAGCTGTTCCTGCTGTTCTTCGGGCTGCCGCAGTTCAACATCCTGCTGCCCGCCTTTGTGTGCGGCGTGATCGGGCTGGGCATCTATTCCGGCGCGTATGTGTCGGAGATCGTGCGCGGCGCCATCCAGTCCGTGGACAAGGGCCAGATGGAAGCCGCCCGCTCGATCGGCATGTCTTCCGGCCAGGCCATGCGCGCGGTGATCCTGCCGCAGGCCATCGTGCGGATGATTCCGCCGCTGGGCAACGAGTTCATCGCCCTCATCAAGAACTCGGCACTGGTGTCGCTACTGACCATTGCCGACCTGATGCACGAGGGCCAGAAGATCATCAGCGTGTCGTACCGGTCGCTGGAAGTCTATCTGGCGATCGCGCTGGTTTATCTGATCCTGACGAGCGCGGCTGGGCTGATCCTGCGGCGCGCCGAACAACGGCTGCGCATGGGAGGCATGGTGCAATGAGCGATTCCGCAATCATCCGGATCCGGAACCTGGGCAAATCGTTCGGCGGCCATACCGTCTTGCGCGGCATCGACTTCGATGTGGAGCCGTCGCAGGTCGTGGTTGTGATCGGCCCCAGCGGCTCGGGCAAGAGCACCTTCCTGCGCTGCTGCAACGGCCTGGAACAACCCGAGGCCGGCACCATCGACATCGTCGGCAAGCGCCTGGTGACCGACGGCCAGCTGATCGGCGAGCACGAGCTGAACCAGCTGCGCACCGAAGTGGGCATGGTGTTCCAGTCGTTCAACCTGTTCCCGCACCTGTCGGTGCTGCACAACGTCACGGTCGGTCCCCGCATGTTGCGCGGCGCCTCGCGCGAGGAAGCCGAGCGCAAGGCGATGGGCCTGCTTGAGAAAGTCGGCCTTGCGCACAAGGCCCACGCCATGCCCGCCAGCCTGTCCGGCGGCCAGAAGCAGCGCGTGGCCATTGCCCGTGCGCTGGCCATGGAGCCGCGCGTGATGCTGTTCGACGAGCCGACCTCCGCGCTCGACCCCGAGCTGGTGGGCGAAGTGCTGCAGGTGATGAAGGTGCTGGCCGCCGAAGGCATGACCATGGTCGTGGTCACCCATGAAATGGGCTTCGCCCGCGAAGTGGCCGATGTGGTCGTCGTCATGGATGGTGGCGGCATCATCGAGGCCGGGCCGCCGTCGGTCATCTTCTCGGCGCCGACGCAGGAACGCACGCGCGGCTTCCTGCAGGCCGTGCTGACGCGGGCGTGACGATGGCTGGGACCCAGAACCTCTGGCAGGGCCGCGTCGACGACGGTGAGCGTGGCGACACCACGCGCCTGTTCCGCATCGTGCATGCGCTGGAAGCGGCAGACGTGACGCCCCTCAACGGCGCGCCGGTGTTGCTCGGCTTCAATTGCGACGCCGGCGTGCTGCGCAACCAGGGCCGTCCCGGCGCCGCGCACGGCCCCGACGCCATCCGCCAGGCGCTGGCCAACGTGCCGGCGCACGGGCTGGCCGCGTTATACGACTCCGGCAATGTCAGCTGTGACGACGGCGACCTGGAGTCCGCCCAGCTGGCGCTGGCGGGCACCGTGCGCGGCGTGCTGGCGCGCGGCGGGCTGCCGCTGGTGCTGGGCGGCGGCCATGAAGTGGCTTGGGGCACGTGGCAAGGCCTGCGCGCGCACCTGGATGCGCAGGACGATGGCGGACGCGTGCTGATCATCAATATCGACGCCCACTTCGACCTGCGCACCAGCCGGCCCGCCAGCTCCGGCACGCCGTTCGACCAGATCGCCAATGCCTGCGCCGAGCGCGGGCAGCCGTTCGACTATATCTGCCTGGGCGTCAGCCGCCTCAGCAACACGCCGGCGCTGTTCGGCCGCGCCGATGCGCTGGGTGTCTGCTACGTGGAAGACGTGGACATGCAGGAGCGTCACCTGGCATCGCGCCTCGCGGAACTGGCGGCACGCATCGATGCCACGGACCACTTGTACCTGACCATCGACCTCGACGCGCTTCCCGCGGCCGTAATGCCGGGCGTGTCGGCACCCGCCGCCTACGGCGTGCCGTTGCCGGTGGTGGAGGAAGTGGCCTTGCTTGCCCGCCGCAGCGGCAAGCTGCGCGTGGCCGACCTGGCCGAGTACAACCCGCAGTACGACCGCGACCACCAGGGCGCGCGCGTGGCGGCGCGCCTGGCCTGGCGCCTGTTCGGCTGACCAGCAGGTCACGTCCCCCCCCGCTCCGCAGTTGGCAACCGCGGCGCCCGGCGATAGTATTGCCTTCGCTAGACTGAGCGATTCTGATCAGAATTGATAAAGCGATGCGAGGGCAGTCCTGCGCTGGCGCGGCCGCCTTGCCGCGCCCCCGGGGCGCCCGTCGCCGCTTACGGGCGGAAGGGTCTGCGTGATCGAACAAATCGTCATCGTCGGCCTTGGCTGCATCGGCCAGGCCGTGCTGCCACTGCTCGAACGAACCTGGCCGCGGCCCGCGATTGCCGTGGTCGACCGGGTGCTGGACGGTGGCCGCCGGAAACTGGCCGCCAGGCACAAGCTGGATGCCATCGAGTCCACCATCACGGTCGACAAGACGCCCGGATTTATGCAACAACGCCCCCTTTAGCCTACAGACGGATATCAACGGAAGTTGGCGTGGCGAACAGCTTGGGTTCCTTGCCGAGCGGAAACCCGATCACGTACAGGACGTTAGCTGGCATTGGCCTGTCCGGGTCCGAGCTTCCCTTCAGCAGCACTTGGCGCTCGGCATAGCAGAGCGAAACGCCAAGGGTCTTGAGCACATCGATGTTGGCTTGCATCGTGTCCGACGCCTCGCGCTTCTCTGCTTCGGTATAGGCGTCCAGGGCATCGCGGTAGTTGCGGAAATATTCCATCAGTGCGGCGAAGCGTTTGTCCGCTTCGCCGCCCATTTCGAAGGCCAGCTCCGACATGTCCATTGTGCTGGTCTGCGCCAGCTCCGCCAACTGCTTACCCGTGGTCAGCCGAATCGCCGCGAAGGTGACGTGCTCGAGGTTGAACTGTTCCTGCGCTGCCTTGAGTTCGTCTTCTGGTGGAATCGCGAACGGCTTGTTAAGCGTGTCGATGTCCAGGAAATCGAACGCGCTGGCCAGCGCCCGGCAGGTGTCGGCGTCGGCCGGCCAGCCTCGCTCGACGCGCTGAACGGTTCGCACGTTGAGCCCGGCGATCACGGCCAACTGCTCCTGAGTCCATTGCCGGGCGTCGCGGAACACCTTGATGCAGACAGCCAGCTCGGCGGGGGTCAGCAGGCGTACTGGTGGCGTGTTTTCCGTCGTATTCATTTCGTTGCTCCTTCGTTATCGACTGACGTGGCCAGCCGTGCTGGCCACGCCATTGCGCATGGCATGGCCGCACCTGGCGAGGGGCCAGAACGCAAGCAAGAATCCGACAGCGGCCAGCACTGCCACATAGTGAGCCGGCGCCATTGCGTCGTGCTGCAGCCACAGCGTGAGAATCATCGGCGTGAGGCCGCCAAAAACTGCGTAAGACATGTTGTAGGCGAACGAGAGACCGGTGAACCGCACTGGTGCCGGAAAGGCGCGCACGCCGGCAATCGGCACGGTGGCGATGGTGCCGACGAACAGACCCAGCAGTCCGTAGTGCCAGAACAGCGTGCCAGGCGTGCCGGGCACGCTGCCGTAAAAGAGGTAGGCGGTCATGAGAAGTCCGCCCCAGCCGATCAGCATGACGGCACGGGTGCCGATGCGGTCGCATGCCCACCCGACAATCACGCAGCCGATGGTCAGCGTGAGGGTGGCGAACGCATTGGTCTCGAGCGCGAGCGCAGCGGGTATGTGGTGGATCTTCTGCAGGTAGGCTGGGGTGTAAAGCACCACCACGACGATGGAGGTCGAAAGTACCCAGGTCAGCAGTGCGACGAACAGACTGGCCGAGCGGTGCTCGCGCAGCACGGTGCGGATCGGCAGTTCGCGCGCCAGATTGCTGCGGTCAGCCAGCTCGCGGAACACGGGGGTCTCGTGCAGAAACCGGCGCAGGTACACCGACACCAGTCCGAACACGCCGCCCAGAAGGAAGGGAATGCGCCAGGCGAAATCGCTCACCTGTTCAGGCGTGTAGTGTCGATTGATGGCGACCGCAACGAGCGAACCCAGGAGGATGCCGCCCGTGATGCCCGAGGTCAGCGTCCCGATGCCGAGACCGTAGTGCCGGCTCGGCACGTGTTCGCCGACAAACACCCAGGCACCGGGCATCTCGCCCCCAATGGCCGCGCCCTGCAGCACGCGCATCGCCAGCAGCAACAGTGGCGCCGCGACGCCGATGCTGGCGTAGGTTGGCAGCAGGCCGATCATCAGCGTGGGCGCTGCCATCAGCAAGATCGACAGCGTGAACATGCGCTTGCGGCCAAGCCGGTCACCAAAGTGGGCGATCACGATGCCGCCCAGCGGGCGTGCCAGATAGCCGGCGGCGAAAATGCCGAACGTCTGCAGTTGTCGCAGCCAATCAGGCATGTTGGGTGGGAAGAATAGCGCGCCCAGCACCGTGACGAAGAAGACGTAGATGACGAAGTCGTAGAACTCGAGCGTGCCGCCGAGGGCGGCAAGACCCAAGGTCTTGTAGTCGCGAGCAGCCAGCGTGCGTGCCGGAACGGGCAAGACGCCGCCCGGTACGCTCAGGGGATTCACATGGGGTTCCTGTTGTGGATTCATGTTCAGGTTTCTTTGCATAGTGGTATGTACACCGTCGGTCAGAGCCCGGCTTCGTGTGGGTCTGGCGGGCCCGCCACAATGGGCGAGCCGGTTCGCTCAGCGGTCCGCTCAGTCGACTTTCGAGCCATTGACCCACGCCAGACTTGTGTACTCACGTAACCACCGCGTGGGCCGAACGTACCTGTTCACAGGTCATCCATCGCCAGTGCTTGCCCGTCTGCGCTTCGGTTACGCGAATTTAGCCAGGCACCAGCCAGCACGCCGGCAAGCAGCATCGCTGTCGCGAGAATTTCCATGCGATGGGCGGGATGCCAGACCATCGCCGCGAGGACACCGAGAATCACCACGACGACCGACCACGTCAACCACGGGTAGCCCCACATACGCAGCGGCAGCTCTGCCGCGCGTCGTTCCAGTACTGCGCGCATGCGCAGCTGCGATACTGCGATCACGAGGTAGACCAGAAGCGCCACGGCGCCAGAGGTAGCCAGCAGGAAGACGAAGACGCGTTCTGGCATAAGGTAGTTCGCCAGCACGCACACGAAAGCGAATGCGGTGGACACCAGTACCGCGGCGCGCGGTGTGCCACACGCAGCAGTCCGGCTTAGGCCGCTCGGGGCATCGCCCCGCGTCGACAGCGAGAACAGCATGCGTGAGGCGGTGTAGAGCGCCGAGTTCAGGCAGCTCATTACCGCTGTCAGAACGATGACGTCGACGATCGCCTTGGCGTGCGGCACGCCGAGGATCTCCAGCGCGCGCTGGTACGCCCCATGGGTGACGAGCAGCGGGTCATTCCACGGCACCAGTGCAACAACAATGAAGATCGAGCCCAGGTAGAACAGCGAAATGCGCCACACCACCGAGCGCGTCGCGCGCACGATTTGCCGGGCCGGGTGTTCCGCTTCGGCCGCCGCAATGGTGACGATCTCCGCCCCCATGAAGGCGAACATCGTTGTCAGGACGACAGCGATGACAGCATGTGCGCCATTCGGCATGAACCCGCCATAGTCAACCAGCCGCGCCACGCCCGATACCTGAGCCCCCGGAAGCAAACCCAGCACCGCCAGACCGCCTACGGCAATGAACGCCACGATGGCGACCACCTTGATGAGCGCGAACCAGAATTCGAACTCACCATAGTTCCTGACCGAGAACAGATTGGTGCCGGTCAGCGCGAGCGTGATCGCCAGCGCAAACGTCCACTGGGGTATGGCGGGCAACCAGGCACTCAGAATGGCCGCCGCCGCAGTCGCTTCAATCGGGATCACGAGGACCCAGAACCACCAGTACAGCCAGCCAATCGTGAAACCGGCCCAATGTCCGATGGCGCCGTCCGCGTAGGTCGAAAACGATCCGGTATCCGGCTGTGCCACAGCCATCTCGCCCAGCATGCGCATGACCAGCACCACCAGCAGCCCGGACATGGCATAGGCCAGCAGCGCGACCGGGCCGGCCTCGGCGATAGCTCGCCCGGAGCCTACAAACAGTCCGGCGCCGATGACGCCTGCAATCGAAACCATCGTGACGTGACGCGCCTTGAGTCCATGGCTCAGCCCTTTCCCTGACGGGTTCATGTCTCTCTCCTAGGTGAAGCGCGACCTATATGAGCCGCTACGCTGGTGCTCCTATGACATGGAAATTGACCGCCGCTGGCGTTCCAGCAAGCCGCGGTCGTCTGACCCCAAATGCGGCATGCCGCATCGCATTGACGCGAACAACGGGGTTCTGCAGATTGCCCACTCGATCAATCGACGATCGAGCCACTGGACTGTGCCAGCCGGGCGTACTCGCCTAACGACCGCGTTGGCCGGAAGTACCGGTCACGAAGAATCGGCCTCTTGAGCGGCCCAACGATGGATGCCAGGTCGGACAGCTTCACATGGCCCAGTTCGGGCATGCCGATACCCACGTCGCACAGACCGTAGGCGGTGTCACCGTCGGCCGGGTCGAGCGCGGCCAGTAGCCAGGTCGCATGCGCATCGGGGGTAAACAGCCGCACCACGGGCAGTGGATCCCTGGCCTTTCCGGTTGCATATGCGTGGCCGTTTGCGAGCAGCTGCTCGCGTTGTTCGGCGGTGATGAGAGGTTGGATCATGTTCGTTGCCTCCTGAAAGGTTCACTCCACGGCAGAGCGAGACGATATTGGGCGCACGCCCAAAGCCCGGTGTCCACACGCCGGCCCCGTCCGGAGCGGGAGCGGGCCGGGGTTGACGGCTAGCGGCGTGCGCTAGCGTTGAGCACTTTTCCGCAGGGGCGTAAATCGTCGTGGCCGTGCACGAATCCGAGGAAAAGGAAGAGCCCTGTCGGGCGCGCGCGGGAGCACCAAGCCGCGTCCGTGCACTCAAGTAGGTGCTGCACTGTAAGCATTCACATCCGAAGAGCTCGCCTTGGGAAGCCATAGCAGGTCGCCGCGAAAAATGGCGGGCGCCCGCGCAGCGTTTGGCGAACTCGCTGCGTCGCAAAGCTCACTGCGCCTCGGCGCATGATCCGTTGGCGCAGCGAGATGCATCCGAGCAGCGGCCGCCGCCGACGAGCAACTTCACCGCACTGACGTCATTTCTCATCGAGAGATCAGTGTAGAAGCATATTTTAGAGATGTAAAGTCTGTAGATTTATAAACTGTAGATTCTATCTCTGTAGATTCATCAGATTCTTAAGGTGATGCTCTCGCTCCATGGACGAGACCATCAATTCTGCCCAGCGCACAATACGGGCGCACTTGGCTGCTAATGTGAAAGCCTTACGCGGCAAGCAGGGGGTATCGCAGGAGGCTCTGGCCAGCCGCGCAGGCTTGCATCGCACCTACATCAGTCAGGTGGAGCGCGAAATCGTTAATGTCTCTCTCGACAACTTGGTCCTGCTTGCTAGCGCGCTTGGCGTGGCGGTTGGGGAATTGTTCGTGGAACCGACGGAGCCGGTGGTACCGCTGAAGCCGGGCCGCAAGCGTTCGGTGTCTATTGGCAAGTAGCGGTGCCCCAGCCGGATTAAGGTGAACGTGCCAATGGAACTGTTCAAAAGTCCAATCACGCCACGCAGAAGGGGCAATGTGCCTACGGCTCCACCCCGGAAGGGGCAAGTGGTAAAGGGCCCTCTAGGCCGGGTCAGCCTTTGGGTCAGCGCATCCCCTCGGCCAGCGGGGCGTCTCGCCGTCCCACCTTGCCGGTTGAGAACGGTTGTGAGAGAGCAGATGCGCTCAGCGTGCGGGATGCCCCGCACCGTATGTCAGCAACTCTGGGTGCAACGGGTTGATCTGCCGATCAGGTAAGGGCAAGACGGTCGCGAGTTTGATGCGCCTGCCGGCGTCAAGCCAATCGGGTGGCGCATGCTGACAAATCGCAGCGCAGCCAGTCTGGACGATGCGATCCAACTGATCGACTGGAACCGGGCGCACTGGGAAACAGAGACGCTGTTCAACATCTTGAAGAACGCCTGCCGCGTTGAAGCGCTCCAGTTGTCGGCGGCCGCCGTGAACGACGGGCCTGGGACGAGGACTAACGTATTGGTGTAAGCAACGCAGGCGCTCCGAACCCAACCAGCCTCGCATTGCTGCGCTCAAAGAACCCATCCCAGAACGTTCTAAGGGCCTCGATGCTCTGTGGCGAACGATACGAGGCAGCAGCACTCCGCGCCCCCTTCGGTTCCGGAACAATCCCAGCGCCCATCACATAGACTGAAGCCCCACCAAAGTCAGCACGCACATTCGCCTTCTCGACTTTGCGCAACTCTTGCGCGGCGTCGATCTGCCGCATACGTTCCTGGCTATAGAAACTCGAGATCGACGAGTTCTCCAGCATGTCCGACACGATTAGCACCGTCTTCTGCTGCGCTGCTGTATCTCGTACCGCCTGGGATACAGCAGCAATGCTTGCCAATACGTCGGAGCGGGCCAACGCTTCGCTGCTGCCCTGAAGGGCTTCCCGCACCGATTCAGCCACCAGCTTCGTGCCATACGCATATTGCGACTTCAGGCATGCATCGAAGTTCTTCAGCGTCTTGACCGCAGTGGCATCGCGCAGCGACTGGTCGACCAGCGGTGCCTCCAGCGTTCCGGCGGCCCGCTGCTGCAAGTAGCGCCCTTGTGCATAGGCCGAGAAGCTGTATACGCGGAATGTTGTGCCCGGCCGCAGCAAGCCCTGCAGATGCCGGCCCAGCTCCGAAACCAGTTTGTCGTCCAGCACCGTGGTCTGGTCGATCATCAGAAACAGCGCGCGCTGCGCCGCTGTCGGCGAGCCGAGCTGATTGGCGACGTAGCAGCTGGGTATTTCCGGTGCGGCGAACGCGGGCCCGCAGAGCATTGTGGTGGCCACAGCCAACCACGCTGCGCAGCGCTTGCCGAAACCGGCGGCTCGCCAGTCTGACACGGGCCGGCCGGCAGGCGTACTTGCCATATCAGAGCAGGGCTTCCAGGCGCGCACGTTCAGCCTCCTTGTCCTGTTCTTCCTCGGCCTTGCGGGCTTGTTCCGCGGCAAGCCGCGCTGCTTCCTGCGCTGCCTTGCGCTCGGCAAGCTGCGCCGTGACGTCATTGCGCACACTGTCCGGCAGGCTCTGCAGCAGTGCAACGGCATCCGCCTTTCGGCCGGCAGCCGTCATCGCATCGATACGTGCAAGCACGCTCGCGGTGTCGGTCGCGGGCAGGCTCTCCACAGCCGCGGCGATGTCTGCCTGCGAAACATTGCGGGCAGCCGCTACGCGCGTGCGCGACTCCCTCGCCTCCATCAGGTAGTCGTCAAAGGCGTGTTCCAGCCGGAGCCCGTCATTGGCGCGCCGTTCGCTCATCTTTTGCTGCAGGGTCTGCAGCTTCGACTGAGCCACCTGCATCAGCGGCGTAAAGAAGGCCAGGTAGTCGTCATAGGTAGAGAACCCACGCGTACCGCGATAAGCGGCCTTGCTTTCCTTCCCGGCGAACCCCCACTTGTAGCCGCCGGCAATACCGACCAGCTGCGTGATGGCAAAGATGAAGGCCAGCATCAGGAAGGCCGCGAGGCCTTCATCGGCATAGGCGGCGTGGCCGTCGGCCTTGGCCTTGTCGTCTGCCTTCTGTTGCTCCTGGGCAAGCTCCGCGGGCAGCGCCTGGCCAAGCTTGTCAAACGGATTGCCGGCACCTGGCCCTTCCGCAACCAACGCGGTTTGTGCAGTACGCTCCGTCTCCAGGTGCTTGACGCGCATCACTGTCGAAACGATCGACACAAACACGATAATGACCACCGCCACCCCCACCATGAAATAGCTGCGGCTGGTTCCGACACGATTCACGCTTTGCTTGTACTCGGGCTCAGCGTCATCCTTGTCTTGCGGGTCATTCAGCTTGATGTTGTGGCTGGCAAACTTGCCCGGCTGCCCCTCGCCGCGCCACTCCGAGTCCGCCTTGGCGATCAGGTTGCTGCGATAGAGCTGGTGGCCGGCACTGTGCATCACGAACACGAAGATGACGCACAGTACGAACACGATTGCCCACATCAGCAACTGGCGCGCGTTTTCGCTGCCGCCTTCGCCTGCCATCCACGTGCCCAGCATGTATGAGAAGCCCAGGCCTTCGGCAAGCACCAGCACGCAAAGCAGACCCATCATCCATCCTGGCGTCGGCGAGCGCCCCAGGTCGTGCGCCTTGGATAGATAGGTTAGCCGCTTGTTGAACTCGTCCTCAGTGGTGAAATGGATGAACTGCTTGTAGTCATCGCACAGCGTGCGCTCGGACAACGTCCAGGACTTGTCTTTGGCAAAGCGTGTGGTGTCGCGGGACAGCCGTGCGATCTTGCCGATCAACGGCAAGCTGTACCAAAGGTTCATCAATGCAAAGTCGATCCGAAACTTGTTGCCGAGATACACAATCAGCAACACGGCAAGCGCGAGCGCAGAATTCAGCGCCGCAAGGTTCTCGTTGATCCAGTGACTCATCGTATTATTCTTTTCTCGTTGTTGATCAGATCTTGCCGCCGCCTGCCATCCGCGGGCTGAATGCAGCAGAGTAGCTATTGCCGTCCTTGTCGTAGCGCAGCCACGACCCCCGCGCCTGGTCCGGCGTGGCGTGCGGGATCACGATATCGAGGCATTGCAGCGGCGCCTTGTTGACAAAGACGCGGTAGAGCAGGCCCTTGTCGCCACGATAGGTATTCACCTGTGCCTCGGTGCGCAAGTCGGCGACTTGCCCGGCATCGTGGTAGTCGCGATATACAAGCACTTCAGGGCTGCGCGCCGGCGCACCGCCATCGCGCAACACCGCTACACCTTTCAGTGCCACGAGATGGCCGTTGACGGTATCGGTCCAGATTGTGTTGTACAGGCCAGGCATGTAATCGGCTGTCCGATAGGCCTTGTCGTCGCTTAGCGATTTCACGGCACGCGCCTCACGCGGCCGGTCCTGGTCGCAACGGGCCAGCGGCGTGTCCGCTACAGCGGACGAGATCAAGGCAAAGCCAGTGGGCCGATCAAGCTTGCCGAGATCTGGCACCATCACGCTGCGCCCGGAAGGCGTGCCACCGAAGTCGATCGACGGGGCGCTGACGATACGTGTCTGTGTCACGGGGCCTTGCTTCTGCGCCGGGGCAGGCGAGGCAGTAGCGGAAGCGGACGTGACTGGTCGGTCGCCAGCCGGTACCTTCACTGCATCGCTGCGCGCGTCGCCTTGGCGCGGCGACGCTGCGGAAGCGGTACGCACGGGCGACTGTGTTTTAGGCCGGTCACCGGCACGGGCGGTCGTTGCCGATTTCTTCTGCGCGGCGCCATTCGCCTCACCGCTGTCCCTGCCGGATTGCGTCCTGTCAGCGGCAGACTCGCGATAGAACGCCACGTTGGGTCTGCGAGCGGCAAGATACTTTGCAAAGGCCGATTCGTCGGTCACATCCACGATCTCGACACGACGATTCTTCGCCCGCCCCGTCTCGTCGCGGTTGTCCGCCAGCGGCATCGTTTCACCCGCGCCCTGATAGTAGAGCTGCGACTCCGTCACGCCCGCATCGCGGAACAGTGCAGCGACGGCACGCGCACGCTGCTCCGACAGCTCTGCGTTCAGCCTGGAGCTGCCTGTATCGTCGGTATGCCCGATCAGCAGGATGCGCCGCGACTTCAGTGCCTCAACGGCCTGCCGTTCTTGTGTCGTGGATTTCGGGCCAAGCATCCTGGCCTGCGCCGCATAAGCGTACTGCTGGGCGATCTCCGTGAAGGCGACACGGGCGTCCGGCGCCAACACGCTGGATCCGGAAGCAAACTGAGAACTGCCGCCAGTGCCAGCGTCTCGTACCGACACAGACATGCCGAGGCCGCCCTGTTCGCGGTCGCGTGTTGCAGGCGCCAACGCACTGCCGTCCGCGGCGATGTCGACCACAGTGACATCCAACCCGTGCTTCTTTGCAATGCGCGACAACTCGCAACGGCGGCGGTCCATGTCCGCCCCGATCAGCCCGCCAAGCGCCGCACCCACACCCGCGCCGAGCAGCGTACCGACCTTCTTGTTGCTAGACACGACATTGCCCAGGACCGCGCCGGCGATGACACCCGCTGCGATCCCGATATTGCGGGCATTGTTTGAGCAAGGATCGTCACTGGCGAACGTTTCCTTCAGATACGCGCCTGGAGCGGTGGCACATCCGGTGACCATCGAACATGCAACCGCAAGGCTGGTCCATCGCCACACGCCGCTTGCAGCAGGCCTCGCTGCCTTCCCTATTGCGCGTCGTGACGCGCCGACCGTTGTCTTATTCTCGTTGTGCATCGACCTGTGTTTCCTGAAGCGCCCGGCCATGTCCAACGACAGGCGCAATGGCACGCCACACCAGTATCGGCAGCGATTGCGGAAACTTTAGGGGCGGATGCACCTGCGAACGCGACGGGTGCGTTATCCGAGAACATGGGAAGGGCGGTGACCCGGCGGCCAATGGTAGTGATCGGCCTGGCTTGTGCCAACCCTCCTCGGGCCATGCTTCGGTGGGGTTGGAATGAACTCAATGCGAAGCCTATGTGGGATCCAATTGCTGGGGCTCACTCCATGCAGGCACGGCTTCGCTCTACTTGGTGATATATGCGGTGGTCGGAGTTTTCAGTCGAACGCGATGAGCCACTCATAGACCGTAAGCATCGCCATGGCGAGAAGTGGTGCAACACATAGCCAACGAAGCCGTCTCGACGCGTAGCGCAACCAGATTCCCATTATCGCGAGGCAGCAGGCAGCTAGCGCAAGTCCTGCTGCAATCAGGTAGTGTCGCTGCGTCTGGTACGCCCAGAGATTTGCCACCGGCCCCTCTGCACCAAATGGATAGTGCTGGGGTGAATTCCATGCCTGCCAGGCGTCAATCGCGATGATTGCCGTTACCGCTAGAAGCACGCCGCACGCCACCCACTTGATGCGTGAACGCGAGGTCAGAGTCCTTTGCATAGCCTTAGCTCTCACAGCAGACGTGCGGGCAACGGGGGTTGATTGAGATGCCTGCTTCATTGAAGAACCTTCCCTCCACTTCAGAAGCGACATGCCCACTCGCGGTGGAACGTACCTCTGGCCTCTCGATGTCCTTCTTGTTGATTCCGAGGTGTTCAAGTAAGCCTGTCATTGAACGCGCCGCGCTTCGGCAAGCTGGCGTGGAATACCGAGGATTTCGTTCTGACGCAGGTACATGTAGACGGTGTACCCGGCCGGAAAGGCCCGACGGGAATTGATGCGCCAGTCGGCAAGGCGCTTCACCTCCGCACCGGATAGCGTGGCTGAGCCGGGCTCGAATACAGTGCTGAACTCCAGGTAGGGCGGTCGGCATGCATTGGCCGACGTAGCTGTGAAAAACAGTACTCCGATCGCGATGAAATGCCTCATCATGGTCTCCAGTCCGACGCCACGCACAGCTCTGGCAAGTACCAAGATGTATCGAACTCTTGTGCGCGCGTCCCTAAGGCAATCCTTAAAGTTGCCCTTCTTCCGCACACGGACGCCGGTACAATTTGCGCCGCATGTTGCTGGTCGCCGCGCGAGGTCAGCACATGCATCGCTTCGCGTCACGGCGCTCTCCCAACGACTCAATGACTGCAATGCAGGAAATGAACACAAGCGCGCGCTGGCGCCGCATCGCCCTGGCGCTATTCGGCGCCGTCCTTCTCGCCGACGCCATCGCCTTAATGACCATAGGCCTGTTCAACTTCGGCATCGTCCTGCCAGGTTGCATCGGCGCGTCATTCCTGCTCCTTGCATGGCAGTGGCCCCTCGTAGCCCACTGGCGAGCAGCCAGCCACAGGCGCCAGCAACTATGGCAAGCAGCATGGATCGCGTTCGCCCTATGGCTGGCGACAGTGGCCGTCTTCTTCTACAACATCCACCACAACACCGAAGTCGCCATCCCAGGAAACTCCCCCGTAAAAGCCATCATCATCCTCGGCTCCGGCACACCAAACTGCGTCGCCTCGCCAACGCTGGTTGCGCGGCTGGATCAGGGCTTGAAGCACGCTCAGCAGTGGCCGCAGGCGAAGGTCGCGGTCAGTGGCGGGCAGGATTTCGGGCTGCGGTGCCGGGAAGCGGACATCATGGCTGAGTATCTGATCGCCCGCGGTGTCGCAGCAGACAGGGTCATCCGGGAAGGGCGCAGTACCAGCACGGAGGAGAACCTGATGTTCAGCCGGCACTTGCTTGAAGAGCAGGGCGTCGCCGCCACCGATCCCATTGTGGTGGTGACCAGCGATTTCCATGTACAGCGGGCGGTGCGGATTGCCCGGAAGGCAGGATTCGGGGAGGTCGCCGGAGCCGGGGCTGGAACACCACTCTACCTTCGGTATAACGCCTGGCTCCGTGAGTACTTCGCGGCTATTAGTGGATGGGTGTTGAGGGAGTATTGACTCCTGCGCAGCCCGGCCCTCAAGACAATGTGGCGAGCAACTTGTTGAAGTTGCGTTTTGCGCGATAGGTCTCGCGCTCCAGCTCGCGGCTGAATTCCGCTCGCTCCCTCAGCTTTATCCGCAGACTGCCGATAGCGCGTACGATTTCAAGTGCTTCGTCATAGCGCGCGTTGCGTGCACCGCTATCTACAGCGACGGGCAGTAGCTGCTGATAGCCAGTTGACGATAGCGACGCAACCCGCTCTCGCCCAGAGGTTCTGCATACGCTGGCAGGACATCCTAGAAGGTGTCCCATCCTCCCTCTGCCTGCAGCCGGAAGAGTCGCTCCGCGAGCTTCATCGGATCGGGGCCGGTCTGTTTGCATGCGTCGAGATGGACAGACGCCAGCGCGAGGATGGCAGGCATCACCCCGCCGCCGGAATCGTCAATCTGCTCGAGACTTTTTTCCGCGCCGGCAATCGCCAGTTCCGACAGTTCGACCACTTGCGCCGCGTGCGGTCCAGCGAGCCTCTGGCGCAACACGTCTGCCAGCGACATCAGGCTATCGCCGTATGCGCCCTGGCTCCGACAGCGGCGCCGAAATGTCTGTGGCGAAAATGCCTTAGCCCCCTTTTGGGGGGCGTCAATCAGGCCAGAATGGCACATAGTCGCCCACGTGCCCACGAGTCGAGCGGGGCATGATCACGACGTGCCGCTTTCGGCACACGCCGGCCCGGCTCCGCGCGGTGAGCACGGGACTGGAGTGCTGCTGCTTGTCGGGTTCGCTGACCTCGACTAGCCTGCTATCGATGTCGATTCTTCGCTGCGCTGCGATACCCATTTGATGCCAGAACGCTCGACCACCCGATATGGCAAGGCGCTGCAGCGCCTGCACCAGGTCTTTTCCCCGTTGAACCTGGCGGCGGCGGCGTGGCTGATTGCAACATGGGCGTTCGCGGCGTTTCAGCTCGTGAGCGAGCGGGACCGCTTGCTGCACGACGCCGCGGAGCGTACCCAGGCGCAGGCCCAGGCGTTCGGCGCGTACTCGAGATCCAGCATCCTGCGGCTGTCCGAGTTCCTCCTCGACCTGCGGGCCAGTTGGCTGGTCGGCCAGCCGGGATTCATCGACATGGTGCGTGAGCGGGAGAACTTGGTGGTGGACCTGTCGTTCCAGGTGTCGGTGATCGACAAGCATGGCCTGCTCATCTACTCGTCCATCGCCCCGCCCGCGCCCGGCCAGAAGGTCGACCTGAGCGGGCGCGAGCATTTCCGGGTCCATCAGAACGCGGGCGGGCGCGACATGCTGTTCATCAGCGACCCGGTGAAGGGCAAGGTCTCGCGCAAATGGTCGATCCAGTTCACGCGCCCCATCCTGCGCGCGGGCAGCTTCGACGGGGTCATCGTGGTCTCGGTCAGTCCGGAGCAGTTCGCCAGCTTTGCGCAGTCGTTCACAAACCGCGATGGCGAAGTGGCGTCGGTCATCAAGACTTCCGGCCAGGTCCTTGCGCGCGTGCCGGCCATGGAGGGCACGCTGGCCAGGGCGGTCAGCAACAGGCCGTACCTCGCCAGCGGGTCGCCCCAGTCTGGTAGTTATCGGGCGGTGTCGGGCTCCGAAGGCGTGGAGCGGGTCTTCGGCTATTACCGTTTGCCGGAGTTCGGGCTCAATTTCGTGGTGGGCGAGTCGGTCGGCCTGGTGCTGGCGCCCTACGAGGTCTATCGCCGCGTTGCCCTGGCCGGTGCCATTGCTTCCACGCTGCTGCTTGGCCTGTTGTACTACAGCCTGCGCCGCTCCATGGGGGAGCGACAGCGCCATATGGAGGAGATGCGGCTGGCTTCGCTGGTCTATTCGTCCAGCAGCGAGGCCATGGTGGTGACGTCGCTCGATGGCACCATCATCGACGTGAATCCGGCCTTTGCCGCCGCCACCGGCTATACAGCCAAGGAGGTCAAGGGCCGCCCGGGCTATATCGTCAGCGGGGCAGGCAATGTGGCAGGGCTGGTCGAGCGCCTGCGGGCCACCGTGGCAGCCAAGGGCAGATGGAGCGGCGAATTCTCGATCCGCCGCAAGGACGGCAGCGAGTTTCCCGCCTACCTGACCGTGGATACCTACCTGGCCCACGCGTATGGCGAGCGCCGCCGCGTTGCGCTGATCCATGACATGACCGAGAAACGCCAGGCGGAGGAAGTCATCCGGCACCAGGCGAATTTCGATGCGCTCACGGATCTGCCCAACCGCCGCCTGTTCTTCGACCGGCTGAGGCAGGAGATCGAGCGTTCGCGCGGCACGCAGGATGTGCTGGCGCTGCTGTTCATCGACCTGGATCGCTTCAAGGAGGTGAACGATACCCTCGGCCACGACCAGGGCGACCTGTTGCTGCTGGAGGCGGCGCGGCGTATTGCGGCATCGGTGCGCGCGTCGGATACCGTGGCGCGGCTGGCCGGCGACGAGTTCACCGTGATCCTGTCCGCTGTGGGCGATGCCGGCGTTGCCGGGGGCATTGCCGAGGCCATCCTGGAGCGGATTGCCGCGCCTTACCACCTGGCCGGCGAGCTGGTGGTGGTGTCGGCCAGCATCGGCGTGGCGACCTACCCCAAGGACGCCGACAACGCCGAGGACCTGCTGGTGTGCGCCGACCAAGCGATGTTTGCCGCCAAGGAGGAGGGCCGCAATCGCTGGAAGGTCTTCACCCAGGCGCTGCTGCAGGCGGAGAGGGAGCGCCTGCGCATCACGCAGGACCTGCGCACGGCGCTGGCGTCCGGCCAGTTCGCGCTGCACTACCAGCCCATTGTCGATCTGCGCACGGGCAAGGTCTGCAAGGCCGAGGCCCTGATCCGCTGGGACCATCCGGCGCGCGGGCCGATCCACCCGGCCGATTTCATTGCCGTTGCGGAGGAATCCGGCCTCATCATCGACATCGGCCGCTGGGTGCTGACCGAAGCGCTGGACCAGCTTGCGCGCTGGCAGGTGCTGCTGGGCAAGGGCTTCCAGATCTCGGTCAACAAATCACCAGTGGAGTTCTGCGCGCCTGCGAGCGGGCCCGAGTCCTGGTCCAGCATGATCGAGCGCAGGAACGTGCCGGTGGGCAGCCTCGTCATCGAGATCACCGAAGGCTCGCTGATGGAGCAGAACGCCGATGTCATGGACCAGCTCTCCCGCTTCCAGGCGGCCGGCATCGAGATCGCGCTCGACGACTTCGGCACTGGCTACTCGTCCTTGTCGTACCTGCGGCGCCTGGACATTGACTACATCAAGATCGACCAGTCCTTCGTCCGCTCGCTGACGCGGGGCCCGGACGACGTGGCCTTGTGCCGCGCCATCATCAGCATGGCGCATGCGCTGCGCATCCGCGTGATTGCCGAGGGCGTCGAGACCGAGTCGCAGCGCGACATCCTGGTGGCTGCCGGCTGCGACTACGGGCAAGGCCACTACTTCTGTCCGCCGGTGGAGGCCAGCGCGTTCGAGGCCTACGTGAGCGCCGTGACTTGAGGCGGGCGGCGTCCTTCGGTGCCTTGGTCGGGGCTCGTCTGAGCTTCGTGCTTGCGTCTCCAGCCGCGAGTTCTTGTAGGCGATCTCCAACACGCGGGAGAAGTGCTTTTGACTGCGTCGACGGCCCTGCGGAAGAGCCCCTTTGCCGTGGCGCAGACCTTCGTAACGACGGGCAGAATCGCAGACGCTATCGGCGCCGGCAGGCTCTGCACGCGGATGCCCGTTGCTACGGAAAGCAGCTGAAGCGTCGAATAGGCGGCAATGACCACGGAGAAGCCTGCCGACACGCCGGTACCAGCCACCAGCTTTAGCGCGGCGCTAAGGCCGTTTGTCAGGATCTCGCTGGTGGCCTTTCGCCTGGCTCCGTGAGTATTTCGCTGCGATCAGTGGATGGGTGTTGAAGGAGTATTGAATCCTATGTAGCTAGGAGCTGCTCTCAACGGAAGCCCAGTCACCCCTCCATCAACCAGGCGCGCCAACTCGAGGTCGAAGGGCAGCACCCAAAGACTAAGGTCAGCACTGAACCGAAAGGCCGGCAATGGATGTTGAAAGGCCTGGCGGCGAGGATAGATAAGCGCCAACTCTCCTTTCCCCGCGAGGTACTTTTGACCGTAGGCATAGAGCTGATAGAAGTCCGCCTGGCTCAGGCCGTAGGCACCTGCCTTATTCCCGGCATCCAGCAACTTCCACTTCGTATCCAGCACCCAACGCTCCCCCTCATGCTCTATCAGCAAGTCCGGGCGCAGTTGGAACATGGTCGCGCCATCGTGCTCGCATAGTGATTGGCGGGAGGCCTGGGCAGTAAGCCGCGCCCCCGCTGCCAAGTCAAGTTGGAGTCGCGCCGCAACATATCGCTCGAACAGCTTTTCCATCGGGAACAGCAAGCTGATGCCGTACGACTTTCCAACGACAGAGAATGGCATCTGGCGCGACAGCACCAGTTCGCACCATGGCTTAACCGCCTGATAGTGCGCCATCAGGCGGTCTGTCCGCCAGCGCTTGAAATCTTCGTCAATGCTCGCGCTTCTAGGAACGTCCTGAAATAGTGCTCGCAACTCCTGCGCAAGCCGCCAACTTGTTGGGTTTTGCGTTTGCTGACAGATGAACTCAACGGCCTGCTTCAGCAGGCGGTTCTCCGCGCGATCTGGCGAGAAGACGTCGTGACGTGTCTGGAAAATGTGCTGGCGCCCCAGAGGCTGACGCATCTGTCGAACGGCATCCAACTGGCCGCGTAGATGGCGCTCCTCCGCCTCAACGCGCAAATAGTCAGACCGCACACCGCGTTTCACTAGATGGTCCAACGCGGACAAGAATTGTGCGATCACCCACTCCGTCAACGGGGAATCAAACCGTTGAAGTGAAGTCTCACCTACCTCGCGAACGGGAAGGTCCATCGCGCCTGCAATCATTCGGCGCAACAGCGCCCGGCTCTTGCCGACGTCGCAGGTTCCATCGTCATGCTTGGGAAGAATCTCCACTCGGGTGCCGCAGGGCGTCTCGACAACGCCGACGTAGTTGTCGAGCCTTAACCAGCGACGATCCTCAACTTGCAGCAGCGACGAGCCTGATGGACTCAGTTCCGCATTCAAGCGGCATAGCCACTCAAAGGCAGTGGCAGATACCTGAGCCCGATCCAGAGAGTTTGCCGCAAGAGGCGCCATCGTCAGCCTGGCGTACTCCCGCACCGTGACAAAAGTGGTCACTCAGCCATGACTCCGCCATGCTCAATGACCCCCGCATACGCTTCAGCGAGCAAGAACGCAGCCTCATTGATCATCCAGCGCTGGTTCTGATCCGTGACGCTTACGCCCTCGCCAAAGAGCTGCGCTACGTTACTTGCAGGCTTCTGAATGAACCGGTGTGCTGCCACCTTCCGATGATCGTTGAGGACCCATTGGATACGCTGCCAATCCTCGAAGAAATATTCCTGAAGCAATGGGATGAGCTTCGACTGAAACACTTCACCCAGAGCCTCTATCGTCGGTGTGTCGACCAGAGACATGAAGTATGCGTGGCCAATGCAATGGTCGCGGTCAAGCAAGAGCTCAATCCGTTCGTTCATGACGCGCAGCATCGCACCCACATTCACGCCGGAAATCTCCACCGCATCCAGCAGTTCCGGTCTCGGCGGCATCTCGCGGAAGCTGAAGCGGCGCCGCAACGCAAGATCCAACCCAGCCAGTGAGCGGTCCGCCGTGTTCATCGTGCCGATCAAGTAAAGGTTCGCTGGTACGCTGAAGCGCTCCTTAGAGTAGGGCAAGATCACCTCAAGGGCTTCCGCATTACCTGCACGTTTCGAAGGCTCGATCAGCGTGATTAGCTCGCCTAGGACACGTGATACGTTGCCGCGGTTGATCTCATCGATGATCAGGACTTTGGCATCTCGCGGCGCCGGACCTTCATCGTCGGCGGGGTAAGTCGACCGAGCACGGGTTAGGCGTTCGACCAGCGCAGGGAGTATGTTGTTGTAGCCATTGACTAGGTAAGGCTCCAGAGATGACTCGGACACCTTCTCGAACACCCGCTTTTCCTTGATGTCTTCGATGGTTAGCTCACCCCGGCGCACATAGTCCGCAAGCATCTTGAGCATCCGCATGCTGAATGCCAACTCATTTCCGTTTGGCTTCTTCAACTCCAGGACGTCTGCCGATGCGTTCGTGACGCTGTAGGCGCGTCCAAACACCTCACCCACGTGGTATGGTGCACCGCTAGGTACACGCACACCACTAGCTGGCTTCGTCTGAAGCAGCGCTTCCAGCTTCTCCATTTCAATTGCGCCCGGACGAAGCTCATACAGTGTCATCTGACTAAACTGATTTGCCATCAATTGATCCAGCGGCAACGACGGCTTATAGACGCGCAACCACCGGACTGCACGGCACTGCCCGTAATTGTCACCTTGCTCGTCGCGCTTCAGGCGTTGGTAGTTCCCGGTAATCTCGCCAATCGCGCGGAACTTAGTATTGCCGTCCGTTACCACGACTAGGTCTCCGATCTTCATCTTGAGTACGAATGTGGAGACGGCGGTAATTGCGTAGGCATCCTCAGCGAGGACGGTACCGGCTTCCTGGAAGCACCTGATGATGTCGTCTCGCGTCTTGCTCCCGCCAAAGTCGATCGTCCCACCGTAACCATGCAGGGCATAGCCCTTGTCGATGCACTCATCGAAAATGTACGCATCGCTTCCCAGCGTGTTGCCTAAGGACATCTTCCATACCCTTCGGCCCTTGAGATCAAGAGGCGCCTCTGCTGCCTTTGTCACCTTCGCGGCTGCCGCCTCACAGAGACTTTTGAAGACGCCATCCACGATCGAGTAGCTTAGCTGCCCGTCTTCAGTATTCTCTGCACGTATGCCTTCCACAAAGTCTTCGTAACTGAAGCTCTGATGAAAAGTGACGAACCGCACGTGCCCAGCCTCGACCAGCGAATCGAAGTGTCGCTTGATGGCAGCGCGGTCGGAGCGATTCGCAGCGAGAAATTCCGGGGCAAGAATCTCCAACGCCGTGTTGATCGTTTCGTACGTCTTTCCTGTACCTGGAGGACCGAAAAGTATCTGGTTGAGCGGGAGCGATTGATTCATATTCTTGTGTGTATCCGCTGAGTGTTCGACTACATCCGCTTCGTCTGTACTGTCATACGCATCGCATAGAGCCAAGAGGGCCTCCATGTCGGGCACCACGACCTTAACCATGGCGCTGCCCACAGCAAGCGTCGGCGCGTTAGCGGCAATATTGCTGCTCCGCGTTCTAGTCTCCGAATAGGATTCCACGTCCCGTAGTTGCGACCGAATTGAAGCAAGCCAGGAGCCGGCACCGAGATAGATCGTTGTCTTCTTGTTATCGAGCGCGAGGGCGATTTGACGCCCACTGGACGTCGAATATCCAGCCATCTTCTGGGTTGCTGGCTTGACCGGCGTAAAACGGTCAGACTGATCCAGAAATGCCTTGGCCTCGTCAGTGGTGAGCTCGGTGCTAAGCTTGTCTTGGACATTCGCCCACACCGAATCACCGTACTCGAAGATGCCCCAGCCGTTGTCATGCTCCATGAGTTCCCGCTGGAGCGTGGAGACCTTCTTCTGCTTACTTCCCACTGCAGCCTGCAGGTACTCCAGCTTTAGCACGGGCAAAATGGTCGGATGCTGTCGATCCTGATAAAGGAAGGCGAGCTTCCATTTGACGACCTGCCCAAGGTCAACTTCATCGATTGCCTCGAGATTACCTGTGCTGGCGGCGTTGGCAACCTGAACAACTTTGCTGAGGACCTGAGCAAAAGCTGCCTCAGGCGTATCGCCATACTTGGCGTACCACGCGTATTGTTCCCCGTAGTATCGGTCCCCGTCTCGTTTTGCCTCGCCAGGCTTCTTTCGTGAGTAGATCCCAAACTTGAATGCGGACCCTCCCCACACCGATCCCAGCGCTTCGGTTTTCGCCTCAAGCCAGTAAACAAAGCAGTCTTGGTTTCCTGCTTCGCTGTACTGCTGCAAGCTCATACTGGAGAGTTCTTCCAGAGGCCACCGGTTGAGAAATGCATCCCATTGCGCATTGCGAGATTCTATTGGCTCGTTCATTTGGGGGCACAGAATTATTGTTGTGTACTGCCGGTAATTCGAGATCACTAACGTGGCACCCCTGGGGGCGGACCGTTCGACATCGACGACTGCTTTCGCGGAAGTATACTGGGCCAGTCGCTTTTCTGCGTAGCAGGCGAGCTTATCCGCCACGATATTCACCACCCGCCTTGAGGGCGAAGTGAAGGACCGCCTATTTGCAATCCAACTGGAGTGGGGTGTGATGGACCACGTGCGATTCGTCGTACACTTCAGATACGATCCCCTCACCCCCTTCGTTGATACTGGCAGAGGCCATGGCGAAACATCTGCTCCTCGTCGATTTCGAGAATGTATCGAAACTCGACCTATCTCCGCTCGACGATAGCTACGAGACTTTGATCTTCGTAGGAAACAAGCAGCAGCCACCAAAACGGCTCACCAGACAAAATGGGAAATTCTGCCGAATCGACTTTCAGAAGATCGAAGGGAGCGGTCGCAATGCGCTGGACTTCCATATTGCATTTCATTTGGGCCGGACTTTTGAGACCGCACGTGACAGGGTGTGCTTCGTGCTCTCAAACGACAAAGGCTATGACCCGCTGCTGAGCTACCTCAACCAGAATGGCCTCAGTTGCCGGCGGATCAGCAGTCTTGATGAACTCGCGATACCCCCAACCAAAGACACATCACCATCCCCTGCAGATCCGGAACGAACCGTTTGCCCTAAGTGCAAACGCGCAAGCACGATCGAACATCACGGCGGCAGATGGTGTACGTACTGCGGCCGCTTTGCCTCACCGCCAGATCAGCGACAGTTGCCGTCGAGCACACTACGCGATAGCGGCGCACGAGCAAAATCAGTAATCAGGTTTCGGCCCGTCACACTAGGATCAAGATCGGGCCTGCGATGTACACGCTGCAGCCAGCCAATGGCGCCTGGCGACGGGGTGTATGACGATGGGGAATGGACCTGCTGGGGCTGTGTTCGTCGCTAGGTAGGAACAACGAATGCCCTGCGGCAAGTAAACACAATGACGCGCCGGCGCCGTATCGGACTCGCCCTATTCGAGTGAAGCTCCGGGCTTATGGAACGCCACCGTACCAGGATACAAACGGCGCGAGACCAGTTGACTCGCGCCGTTTGCTTTTCAGCGCTGCTCATCCGTTGGGCGGGTAAGCAGGCTCTCCCTCGTCAGACCAATGCCTGCAGGCGGTCGGCGGTGTCGACCAGCTGTTGCCTGAGCGGCAAAAGCAGGGCGTGGAGGCCGATGCTTGATGTCGCTCTGCAGCTCCAGCAAGGTCAGGAAGGACTGAAGGCCGGCGGTGACGCGCAGGATGTCGTCAGTGGCTTCGAGGATGCGGCCCTCTAGGGTGACGGCCTCCGCGAGAGCTCCCCCGCCAAGGCCCGCCCGAAGAGGGCGCATGGCGCACGGACGAAAGGATACTACTGATAGCTTCGTCCCGTGCACCGTTGCAGCGTTAAATCACCGGCGCGGTGTTAGTTCTTCAGTCGCGAGGCCGTGCGGGGCATTTGCGACGCGAGGGAGGTGTCAGGAATTCTGTGTGCTGAGGTCGGTTAAATAAATCTCAGCGTAGGGCGTTGGTGAAGCGGTCACCGAAGAGAATGGCGAACTGGTTGGCCGCTTGTTTCCAGGTGATGGGCGGCATCTTCCAATCTTTCTCGATGTTGCGCAAGGCCAGGTACAGCAGCTTGCTGGCGGCTTCGTCGCTGGGGAAGTGGCCCCGGTTCTTGACGATCTTGCGCAGCTGCATGTGCATGCTCTCGATGGCGTTAGTAACCGGCATGATAGGAACCGGTGCCCGTCCTCTCCTCACCGCGTAACTTGGTGTATGGTTCGACCATCCGGGACAAGGGGCACCGGGGAGCACTTCGGGTGGGCAGGCCGTTCATATACGTTGAGCTGCGAGCTCGTGTTAGTAGTTGGCCGCCGAGGCGACCGGCAACACGATCGCCATCGCGAACGTGCTGACAGGTCATGTCGGCAAGGTGATTTGTCGCCAACCCCTTGCAAGTCCGCCTGATCGCTGAAGCCCGCGTGAAGACGGATAAGATCGCAGCTTGGCGGTCTCGACAACGGAGCGGCCGCCAACGATGTAGACCCCGACCGCTACATCGACAAGCGCTCAGGCAAGAAGAACATCCTGTTCGAAAATGTGCCTATTGAGACAGTCATCGATGGACTGCTTGAGCGGCTGCGAATGGGCGACGGAGATGACGCCGTGCTGAGGGTGGGCTGCGTTCTCGCATTGCGACAACTCATAAAGGACGGACAGACTCACGCTGATGTCTTTATTATCGGCGAACTCGTGGCGCAAACTCGTAGTAAGACGAAGGCTGGCGCTATTAACCAGGTTTTCCAGGGCAAGAATCCCGACACTACGGACCGCTCACAGTTGCTGTATAGCGGTGACCGAGACTTTGCATCGGCAAGCCGCATTTCGTTGCATCTTCGCGCTTTCAATCTGCTGAACGCAAAGACGAAGACGCCGGAGGAGCAGGGCGTGCCATGGTTCGCCATGCACGTGCCGGAATCGCTCAAGAAGCGACTGCTGATACAAGCGGAGGGCGTGTAAGTGCAGGCTTCTCTGTGGCAACAGTTTCAGGCGCTTGGAAAATCTAATGAGGGAGAGGCATCGAGGACAATCCGGTGCGGTGCCGGACAACGGCATCTCCTGCTGAAAGGCGAGCGTGACGAACCGATTCTTTTGCTCGCGACTGCACAAAGGCGCTCGCCCAGGGCGCCTATCAGGCTTAAGCACGTCAGCATCCAGTTTGATGCTCGCTACGAGGTGACCGCCACTGACACCGGGAAATCGTCGAGCGAATGGTTTTGCAAGGTCGCGTGTGATGCCGGCAGCGCGTCGTTGCATGGCTACTTTGTCGAACTACTTGCGGCGACAGCAAACTCTCTTCCAGGTCAACTCGATGACTCAGCGGTTGATGAGGCCGTCGAGGCGCTGATGGAACTGTTCCGAAAAATGGCGACGCCCTCACGGGCATCCATGACGCGGCTCTGGGGAGAGTTGCTTCTCATCAATGCCTCGTCGTCACCACAAAGGATGGTGGACGCGTGGCATGTCGCGCCAACCGACGATTTCGATTTCGCCACTGACGGTTTCCGGATTGAGGTGAAATCGACGACCGGCACACTTCGAGAGCACGAATTTTCGCTGCGGCAGGTCCGGTCCGAACGGCCCGATGACTTCATAGCCAGTGTTGTTCTTCGCAGCAGCGCAGACGGTTTATCGGTCCTAGACCTTGCCCGACGCATCTCGCCGCAACTCTCAGACGCGGGGCAAGCAAAGCTGTGGCAACTGGTTATCGAGACCTTGGGCGACGACGCTGAGTCGACCGAGTGGCAAGCGTTTGATGTGGCGTCTGCGACAGCATCGATTGTGCTAGTGCCAGCTACACTTATACCGGCCCCTTCTATTGCTCCGGGCGATGCTCAGGTCGTGTCGGACGTTCGCTTCAGGGCGCAGATTGGAATTGTCTGCAGTCAACATGCTGTGCCAGTTTCAACTCTCCTTTGAATTCGTAAGGTATGGCCGCCGTTCGGTAGCCGGCCTTCGATGCCCGCACCCGTCGGACGGTTAGCCGCCTTGTTCTCTTCGAGCGTGTGGGCGTCGTCGAGGCGGCGAATGAACAACAGGTAGGTGATTTGTTCCAGCACCTCCGTCGGGTGGAAATGCCTCCAGACCAGAAAGCGTTCCAGATAGCGTCGATTTGGTTTTTGAGTTCAGATTGTGCACGTGCTCGCGGGAATCCGCGGAAGGCGGCGGGACGAACCGCCATATATCCGAACTATCAATAAAAAAGACCCATAAGTTTCTAATCTTATGGGTCTTTTTTTTTCAGGTTATGCGTCTATCTACAGGCAGTTCAAACATCAATATTCCGCGCCACCAACGCATTAGATTCGATGAAATTCCGCCGCGGCTCCACCTCATCCCCCATAAGGGTGGTAAAGATCTGGTCAGCCGCAATAGCATCCTCAATCTGCACCTTCAGCAAACGGCGTTGGGTAACATCAAGCGTAGTCTCAAACAGCTGCTCAGGGTTCATCTCACCAAGACCCTTATAGCGCTGACGCGAAACGCCACGCTCAGCTTCGGCAAGCAGCCATTGCATGGCCCCGTGGAAGTCGTTGACAGTCTGATCGCGCAGCTTTTCGCCTTCACCCCGCTGCACCTTAGTCCCTTCCGGAGTCAGCCCTTGGAAAGTCTTAGCAGCATTGGAAAGCGCGGCGTAATCAGCACCATGAACAAAGTCCGCATCCAGATGCGACAGCCGCACGTTGCCATGATGGCGCCGCGCAATCATCAACCGATGCTTATCCGTCTTCTCATCAAACTGCGCATAGACGTCAGCGGTACCGTCGTCATTCACGGCAGCCCCAATCAACGTCTTGGCATGCATCTCAGCCAGCTTAGCCTTCAGCGCCACGGCAGACGCCTCAGCGGCAGCAGCGCTATCGAGATCCAGCGCCACCCCATCAGCAATCGCGCGCAGGGCATCGGTATCAACCACACGTGACAGGCGAGAGATCACGCCTTCAGTCAGCTGATACTGCCGCGCCAACTCAGTCAGCGCATCCCCATTGATCTCCGTACCATCCGGCCGCACCAGCACAGCCTTCTCCATCGCCAGCTTCAGCAGGTAGGCATTGAGCTCGACATCGTCCTTGATATAGCGCTCTTCCTTGCCGTGCTTGATTTTGTACAGCGGCGGCTGCGCGATATAGACATAGCCGCGCTCGATGATGTCGGGCATCTGACGGTAGAAGAACGTCAGCAGCAGGGTGCGGATGTGCGAGCCGTCCACGTCAGCATCGGTCATGATGATGATGCGGTGGTAGCGCAGCTTGTCCAGGTTGTAGTCGTCCTTGCCGATGCCGGTGCCCAGTGCGGTGATCAGCGTCAGCACTTCCTGGCTGGACAGCATCTTGTCGAAGCGGGCGCGCTCTACGTTCAGGATCTTGCCCTTCAGGGGCAGGATGGCCTGGAACTTACGGTCGCGGCCTTGCTTGGCGGAGCCGCCTGCGGAGTCGCCCTCCACCAGGAAGAGTTCTGACAGGGCGGGGTCTTTTTCCTGGCAGTCGGCCAGCTTGCCGGGCAGGCCCATGCCGTCCATCAGGCCCTTGCGGCGGGTCATTTCGCGGGCCTTGCGGGCGGCTTCGCGGGCGCGGGCGGCGTCTACGATCTTGCTGCAGATGATCTTGGCGTCGCCCGGGGTTTCCAGCAGGAAGTCGCTCAGGGCCTTGCCGACGAGTTCTTCCACGGGCAGGCGCACTTCGGACGAGACCAGCTTGTCCTTGGTCTGCGAGCTGAACTTGGGCTCGGGCACCTTGACGGAGAGCACGCAGGACAGTCCTTCGCGCATGTCGTCGCCGGTGGTTTCCACCTTGGCTTTCTTGGCGACTTCATTCTCTTCGATGTACTTGTTGATGACGCGGGTCATCGCGGCGCGCAGGCCGGTCAGGTGGGTGCCGCCATCCCGCTGCGGGATGTTGTTGGTGAAGCAGAGCACCTGCTCGTTGTAGCCGTCGTTCCACTGCATGGCCACTTCCACGGCAATACCGTCTTTTTCGGTGTTGGCGTAGAAGATGGTAGGGTGCAGCACGCTCTTGGAGCGGTTGATGTACTCGACAAAACCCTTCACGCCGCCGGAGAAGGCAAAGTCTTCCTCCTTGCCGGTGCGCTGGTCGACCAGCTTGATGTGCACGCCGTTGTTCAGGAACGAGAGCTCGCGGATGCGCTTGGAGAGGATCTCGTAGTGGAACTCGACGTTGGTGAAGATTTCTTCGTCGGCCAGGAAGTGCACTTCGGTGCCGCGCTTGTCGGTGGCGCCGATGATCTTCATCGGCGAGACTTCAACGGGCTGGCCGTCGGGGCCGGTCACGGTCTCGACGATGCGGTTCTGTACGTCGCCCTTGGCGAATTCGATCAGGTGGACCTGGCCGTCGCGGCGCACGGTCAGGCGCAGCCACTTGGACAGGGCGTTCACGCAGGACACGCCCACGCCGTGCAGGCCGCCGGACACCTTGTAGCTGTTCTGGTTGAACTTGCCGCCGGCGTGCAGCTCGGTCATGGCGATTTCCGCCGCGCTGCGCTTGGGTTCGTGCTTGTCGTCGAACTTGACCAGGGGCGGGATGCCGCGGCCGTTGTCGACGATGGAGATCGAGTTGTCGCTGTGGATGGTGACCTGGATCTCGGTGCAGTAGCCGGCCAGCGCTTCGTCGATGGAGTTGTCCAGCACCTCGAAGACAAGGTGGTGCAGGCCGGTGCCGTCGGAGGTATCACCGATATACATGCCCGGGCGCTTGCGTACCGCCTCCAGGCCTTCCAGGATCTGGATCGAAGAGGCTCCGTAGGTGTTTTCCTGCTGCGGGTTCTGCTGTTCGGTCATGTCTTTCTACTCACGGCAATGGCGGAATTCGGGCCGGGCCGGCATAGCGGCGGGGCGCGAAAGGGTCCGCATGGCGGGTTACTAAAAACGGCAAAAGGGGCGGATCGTCGTTTCGATCCTGCCCCCGCTGCGGGATGGTCATCCCCAGGACGTCCCGGCCTGGGCCAGGTGTCGTTGCGTGCCGTTTGCTGCTCCGGTTCTTGTCTGGTCTGGTCCTGTTACCGGATCATCAGATGCGCATCGGCATGACGACGTACTTGAAGTTGTCGTCTTCCGGCACGGTAATCAGCGCACTCGAATTCGAGTCGCCGAGGCTGACCTGCACCTGCTCGCTCTTCAGGTTGGCAAGCACGTCAAGCAGGTAGGTCACGTTGAAGCCGATATCGAGCGCGTCGCCCGAGTAATCGAGTTCCAGCTCTTCCTGCGCCTCTTCCTGGTCGGCGTTGGTGGAGCTGATCTTGAGCATGTGCGTGTCGAGGATGCAGCGCACGCCCTTGAATTTGTCGGTCGTCAGGATCGCGGTGCGTTGCAGCGCCTGCTGCAGCCGCACGCGGTCGATGGCGAAGGCGTTCTTGTAGCCCTTGGGGATCACGCGCTGGAAGTCGGGGAACTTGCCTTCCACCAGCTTTGAGATCAGTTCGATATTGGCGAACGTGAACTTGACCTGGTTGGCGGCCAACTGCACCTGCACCGGATCGTCGTTGTCTTCCAGCAGGCGCTGCAGTTCCAGGATGGTCTTGCGCGGGATGATGACTTCCTGGCGCGCGCCCACGCCGACGGCTTCGGTTTCCAGCTCAACGCCGCAGTACGCCAGGCGGTGGCCGTCGGTGGCGACTGCCATGACTTTCTTGCCTTCCACCACCAGCAGCATGCCGTTCAGGTAGTAGCGGATGTCCTGCTGCGCCATGGCGAAGTGGACCATTGCCAGCAGGTGCTTGAAGGTCTTCTGCGGCAGGCTGACGCTGGCGTTGAATTCGCTGGCTTCGGCAACGGTCGGGAATTCCTCTGCGGCCAGCGTCTGCAGTGCGAAGCGGCTCTTGCCGGATTGCACGGTCATGCGCTTGTCGTTGAGCGACAGGGCCACGTCGCCGTCAGGCATGGCGCGCAGGATGTCCAGCAGCTTGCGCGCGGCCACGGTGGTGGCAACGCCGTCGCTGCCAACGCCGCATTCGGCGTGCGTGGTGATCTGGATCTCGATGTCGGTCGAGAGGAAGGATACGTTGGACCCGGACTTGCGAATCAGCAGATTGGCCAGGATCGGGAGGGTGTGGCGGCGCTCCACGATGCCGCTCACGATTTGCAGCGGACGCAGCAGATTGTCTCGCGAGGTTTTGACCAATTGCATTGAATTTATCCTTCGTCGTTTGTAATCGGCGACCGCAGAACGCAAACAACTCCAAATTCACTTAGGAATCAAGGAGTTAATGTGCCATTGTACCAAGGATAAGCCGCTGCGGTGAAGCGGGGCGGGACCGGCCGGCGGGCCAGCTGTGCACAAAAAGCCACGCTGGCGCAAACCGCACTTGCCATCCCGTCCCGACTCACCGCAAAGCCTTATCAGTGGCCATTTTCCGGACACTTGCCCCGGCGACGCTGACGTTAATTCCCCAGGCGCCACGGGATGTCCGTGGCGCGCACCCTACAGTATGCCAGCCCCGAGGGGCCGACCCTTCAAAACGCCTTCCCGGGGGTACCCCGGGCATCGGCCATGCATCAGCCCTTGAGCGTTTGCTCCAGCACGTGTAACTCGTGGTTCAGCTGCGCGTCCTTGCTGCGTTCGTCGGCGATCTTGCGCACGGCGTGCAGCACGGTGGTGTGGTCGCGGCCGCCAAAGAGCTCGCCGATTTCGGGCAGGCTCTTCTGCGTCAGCTCCTTGGCCAGGTACATCGCAATCTGGCGCGGCCGTGCAATATTGGCAGGCCGCTTTTTCGAGTACATGTCAGCGACCTTGATGTTGTAGAAATCCGCGCAGGTCTTCTGGATGTTCTCCACAGAGATCTGGCGGTTCTGCACGGTCAGCAGGTCCTTGAGCGCTTCGCGCGTCACCTCGATGGTGATGTCCTTGCCGTGGAAGTTGCTGAACGCCAGGATCTTGCGCAGCGCACCTTCCAGCTCGCGCACGTTTGAGCGCAGGTGCTTGGCGACGAAGAAGGCAACCTCTTCGGGCACGTTGACGCTTTCCGCGGCGGCCTTCTTCATCAGGATGGCCACGCGCATTTCCAGCTCGGGCGGCTCGATGGCCACGGTCAGGCCCGAGTCAAAGCGCGAGATCAGGCGGTCGTCGATGCCGCTGATTTCCTTGGGGTAGGTATCGCTGGTGATGATCACCTGCGCCCGGTTGGCAATCAGGGCCTCGAAGGCATAGAAGAACTCTTCCTGCGTGCGGTTCTTGCCGGAGAAGAACTGGATATCGTCGATCAGCAGCAGGTCCAGCGAGTGGTAGTAGCGTTTGAACTCGTCGAACGCCTTGCGCTGGTACGCCTTGACCACGTCGGAGACGTACTGCTCGGCGTGGATGTAGCGGATGCGCGCGCGCGGGTTCTCCAGCAGCATGTAGTTGCCGATGGCGTGGATCAGGTGAGTCTTGCCCAGGCCCACGCCGCCATAGAGATACAGCGGGTTGTACGACTTGCCCGGGTTGTTGGCCACCTGGATGGCCGCGGCACGAGCCAGCTGGTTGGCTTTACCAGTGACGAAGTTGTCAAAGGTCAGGATCGGGTTCAGGCGCGAGCGCTCATGCACCGTGTCGCTGGGCTGGTGGCCGGGCATCGGCGTGGCGCCGCCCATCTGCTGGTGGGGCTGATGGGACGGGTGCGGCTGCTGGGGTTGCTGCGGCTGCACGCGGTAGGAGCGGGCGCTGGCCTCGGCGGGGTCCATGTGGACCACGTCGATCTCGCCCATGTCGGCGCCGTGCTGCGGGTGATGCTGGCCGGGGTGCTGGCCGCCCATGCCTGGGGCCTGCGCACGCGCGCCGGCCGGGACCGGGGCTGCGGAGGGCATGCCGACCGGATTGCCGTACTGCGGCTGGCCCATGCCGTACGCGGCTGGGGTGGGGTACTCGCCATAGCCAGGCTGGCCGGGCATGGCAAACGGGGCCTGGCCGCCCATCGGCTGGGCGCCGGGATAGCCGGCCATGCCCGTACCCGGTGCTGCGTGGCCGTCCATGCCGCCCGGGCCCATGCCGGGCTGGGCCGGCTGCATATAGGCAGCGGCACGGCCCGACGCGGCGGGATCCAGCACGAACTGGACGCTGACCTGCGCTTCCCAGTACTCGCAGGCAAGTGCGGTGATGCGCCCCGAAAACTGGCTCTTGACCCAGTCCAGCTTGAAACGGTTGGGCGCGGCAATGCGCAGCGCGTGCGTTTCTTCATCGAACGCAACGGGCGCCAGCGGCTTGATCCACGTTTTGAACTGTTGCGGCGTCAACTCGCGCTCTAATTGCGCTGCTGCCGCCTGCCAGAAATCTTGCAT